>NZ_CP124863.1:2650000-7333529 GCF_030028635.1 Streptomyces sp. BPTC-684 | reverse complement strand
GGCCCCGGGATGGCGAGACGCTCTTCGCCACGGTGATCGCGTTCGGCGTCGGATACGTCGTCATCGCGTGGTCTTTGCCATGAAGTTCATCTCCAGCAAGAGCTTCATGCCGTTCGTGGTCTACCGCATCCTGCTCGGCATCGTCCTGTTCTTCCTGGTCGGCGCCGACGTCCCCAGCCCGCATGCGGGGAGGTCACGGGTGGGCTGAGCGCTCCGCTGCACATGGGGTTCGTCGGCTGCGGGCTGTTCGTGGCTGGTCGCGAAGTACCCCGCGCCCCTGAAAGGGGCGCGCCTTCACTCCCCGAACACCTCTGTGCCGCCCCGCACCTCCCGCGAACCGAGCCGCCCCCCTCCCCCGCCCGTTTCAGCGACCGCAGGCCGTGCGCGAGTTCGTTGCGCAGGGCCTCCGGCTTCGGCAGGGGCTCTTGTTCCAGGAGGGAGAGGCGGTCCTCGCGCAGGCACAGCTGGGGGAACGCGGCGATCTCCGACGCCAGCTTCTCCGCTGCCGCGCGGGCCGTCCCGGTCGGCACCACCCGGTCGGCTGTGGGCCGATCGCGAGCGCCTCGGACGCCTCCACCGGGCGGCCGGTCAGGACCAGGTCCATCGCGCGGCCTGCTTCGATCAGCCGGGGCAGCCGTACCGTACCGCCGTCGATCAGCGGCACTCCCCAGCGGCGGCAGAAGACGCCGAGGACCGCGTCCTGTTCGGCCGCCCCCCGGTCGGGCCCGCGCGTCGCGCGGACAACCCCACCCCGGAGCGCTTCCGCGCCCCGAACCTCAAGCGTGATCCGCTTCGCGGATCAAAGCAGCAGGTAAGAGCATGGGTATATGTGCATCTGCTCATGATCATTGGAATGCGCAAATGCGCATTAACTCACTGACTCTTGATCGCTTCTCGATCAAGGACTGGCTTGCGCATATGAGTATTTGCGCATGGCTGGAGTTGTCCAGACTTGAAAAAGAATCATGAATTGTCCTGAAACGATCATGGCGGCTTCGTCGACGATGCAGGTGTCGGGGGCCAACTGGCCCATCCCTAGAGCAGGATCGGCGGCCATGTACGGATCAGAGAGCGTGGTCCAGTGACCGGACACAGCGATGTGCCACTCACCCACACCAGTTCGTTCAACCGGTTCTACACCCACTGGTTTCCCCGCGGCATCGGGTTCGCCGTCAAGGCCTTCAACCTGAGTCAGCAGGATGCGGAGGAAGCGGCCAGTGACGCCATGACAGCCACCTACGCGGCGTGGGGAGCAATCGACAACCCCGAAGCGTACTTCCAGCACGTTCTGCAGAAACGGGCGATCGAGAAGTACCGGTCGAAGCGACGCCGTGAGAGTCGCGAGTTGCCGACGTCTGAGGACCAACTGGTCTCGGCGACAGCTGAGCTGCCAGCGGACCTCGCTGCCGCGTTCACGGCATCACCAGAGCACGCGTACGAGCAGAACGAGACCAGGGCCCGGATCAACTCGGTGCTGGCCATGCTCGCACCGCACGAGCGGATCAGCCTGGCCTTGGAGACGCAGGGATTCACGGCCAAGGAACGCGCAGAGATCAAAGGCATTCCCGAAGACACTGAGCGCACCCATCTCTACCGGGCGCGGCTCCGGTGCATGGAGCTGATCAGGAAACTGCACGCGGACCTGGACAGCCAAAGGAGCAAGAAGAAGCGCAGGCAGAGCAGGAAGGGGGCAGGAGAGTGACTTCCGAGAACGACACTCCGCGGCAGGGCACGCACGCCGACATCGACGAGGCATCGCTGCCTCCAATGCCCTCACGGTGGGACGACCCTCCGTCCTACATGAGCGATGAAGAACTGACGCGGCTCGTCGCAGCGGGAAAGAACCCCGACCCCCTGCTCGCCGCTACCGCAGAAGCTCTCTGGGCGCCTCTCGACCGCAACGAAGCTCCTGCGGCCAGCGCAGCCAGGCTCCAGAAGATCGTTAAAGACGGAGAGGCCCTGCGGGAGCGCTGGGCTGAGACCACTGCCCTCGAAGAGGCCTACGCCGCTCCTTCGCCGACGATGGAGGTCCGTAAGCGTCAAGCTCTCACACGCTTCGAAGAGGTACTCGAAGACCTCGAAAAGAAACGCCGTCGGCAAACCCGCCTGATCCGACTCGCCGTCGTCTCCTCCGTCCTTTTGACCTCGACCGCCATCCTCACCATGCGGACGGCCAATGACATCCCTTCCTGGTTTGGGATGGCGTCCTCAGTTGCGGGAGCCATGGCCATGGTGGGTGCACGTCTCACGGAAGCATGCACCCGGAGGAAGATCGCCCGAGCAAACTCGGCCGCGAAGAAGGCGAAATGACACGGGGCGCTGGCCCATGTGGTTCCTAGGCCTCCATGGGACAGCGCCCTGTGCAGCAGCACATCCAGTCCACCAAACAGCTCACACAGTAGACGGAGAACCGCTATGCCCTCCCAGAATCACACAGGTAAGGCAAAGCAGAGCACCCAAAACCGGAACAAGATTGACCACGCTTACCTCCAAGCCCCGGCAGACAAGCAGAACGCCCCTGAGAGGCCGTCAGGGTGGCGGCGGGTTCAAGTACCTGTGCCTCCGGCCTCGGCTCTGCCTGCGATCACCGCAGTGTTCGGGGGCAGCGGGCTGACGGCGGCGATCGCAACGGGCCACGTGCAACCCGGTGTTGTCTGGCCGAGCGTCACTCTCGGCATTGCCGGCATGGCGTACGACATCGCGATCAAGGCCCTAAACCGGCTGCAGTGCCGTCACTGACCTTCAATCGACCGACGGACTTAGCGCCTGGTGCCCGCGTCCTTCGCGCGGGCACCAGGCGCTAAGTCCGTTTCGCGCGGTGTCACATCTCGGGGCGTTCTCCGCCGTAATCGCGCAGGAACTCCATGGATGTCACTTCTTCAAAGCGGATGCCGCCGTAGTACTGCTCGCCGAGGGCGTCTTCGAGGGCTTGTATGGCGGCGACATCGTCACCGTTGTTGTAGGCGTCGAGGATCGCGCCTATCTGTTCGGGTTCTAGGTAGATCGGCTTGTCTGCATCGCCGCCGATGGTGCGTTCGCGTCCGTTGAAGCCGCTGCCGGGGGACTTCGATCCGATCTTGGCGGACATGCGGAAGTAGCTGCCCTGGTTGCGCATGCGCTGCTCGCGCAGTGGCGAGAGCGACTGCTGTCGGACTTCGGGGGCCTTGGTGACGGTCTCCTGGATCTTCTGAAGGTTCTCGGGCTTGGGCTGGCTCTTGCCGGAGATCCAGTCGCGGACGGTGCTCTGGCCCTTGCCCATGCGCTGTGCGATGGCCTTGATGGAGAGGCCGGCGCCCTTGAGAGTGGAGAGCATGCCTCCAACGTCGTCGCTCTTGGGGTGCTTCTTGCCGCGCGTGATCGCGCCGAAGAGCGCGGAGTCCTTGTCCTTGATCTTCTTGGCCATGGGCTACGCCTCCTGGTGCTTGAGGCCGGTGCCGATGAAGTCGAGGACGTCGTCGGGGCGCTTGTTCGGGATGAGCATGTCGGCGACGTCGGCCATGAGCGCGGTGCCCTTGATTCCGAACTGGCCGAGGCCGGTGCCGATGCGGAAGGCTTCGGGGGCCGCGCTCACCGGGTCGGGGTCGTTGCTGGCGTACAGCACGTTGTCGGTGTGGATGGCGAGCGGCCAGCGCTTCTCAGCCTGGGCGGTCTTGTACATCTTGCGGGTGATGTTGGCGCGGGCCAGGGAGATCACCTGGTGGCGGTGGTCGGGGCGGTAGAGCTTGCCGGAGGTCTTCACGGCGAGCATGCCGGAGGTCTCCCGGTAGGTGGCTTTCAGCGCTTCCCTTACGGCTTCCGCGTCGGGGTCGCCGTCGCGCTCGCGCAGCAGGGTGACGGCGTCCCTCAGGGTCTTGGCCCACGGCTCGTAGAAGCGGGTCGACTCCTCGTACAGGTGCGCCTCGATCGGGTTGATGGCGTAGCCCATCTCTTCGGCGACCGTGAGGGTGGGGGTGGCGTACCAGCGCGGGCCGGTGCGGCGGGGGCGGTGGCCGACCGGGTGGAACAGGTCGGGCAGCAGGATGTCTTCCCACACTCCGGGGTCGAGCAGCCAGTACCCCTGGATCTTCTTGGTGAAGGCGCAGCCCTCGGGGTGGTGGGTCGTGTCGCCGGTGCCGACGACGGCCTGCCCGAAGGCTCCGAGGTACATCATGCGGGCGTCGTAGGCGTGGACGTACTTCATGGCGACTTCGGCGGCCGAGGGGGCGCGCATCCAGGAGTAGTCGTCTTCGGTTGTACGGACGCGGGCCGGTGGTGGCGGGGTGGGGGTGGTGATCAGCTTGGGGGCGCGCGGGTGGGGGAAGGTCTGCGCGAGGTCGATGCCGGTGACGCCGGGGGTGAGGCGGTAGGACATGCCGGTGTGGTGGGCGTACATGCCGATCCGGTAGGCGAGGGTGGCCGCGTCCAGCGGGTACTCGCTTTCCTTGAGGAGTTCGCAGGTGGCGGGGGTCTCCCAGCCGACGACGACGAGGCGGACGGTACGGCCGCCGGGCCGGTATGCCGACATCCATGCCCGCAGCTCGCCCACGTTCCAGCCCGCGTCGCGCAGCGCGAGCACTGCCTTGTGCTGTTGGGCGGGCTTGCCCTCGGCCGGGGGCTTCTTCGGCAGGCCGATCTTTTCGGCGACGTCGGGCCAGATCCAGACCTGTGCGTCGTCGGGCAGCCCGAACTCGCGGCCAACGCCGAGGCGCAGCGTGGCGCCCCACTCGGCCAGGTCCACCAGCGACTCAAGCGACTCGGGCAGGGGCACACTGCTCAGGGCGCCGTCCGCCAGGTGCCCGCCATGGGTGTCGACGACGACTGCCGGGGCGACGAACCGGGTCGTGTCGGGCGTGTGCATATGCGCATATGTGGGGGCCATAGCCTCCTCCTTTGCCGTCTGGGGCGTGCTGGGTTCGGTGTTGTCCTGCGGGGGGGCCGCAGTGACGGCGGCCGGGGTTGACGCGGGGGTGCGGGGTGCGGGCACCCCGGCCGTGGCCGGGAGCTCTTCCTGGTGCTGTGCTTCCGGCTCCGGGGCGGATGCGTCGTCGAGCGTGGTCTGTTCGGGGGTGCGGTCGTCGTCCGAGCCGTCCCCGTCGCCTCCGTCGTCGCCGTCTTCGGGGCCGGTGGGCGGGGTGCCCTCGGAGAACAGCCAGGAGAGCTGGATCTCCCATACCCGGCGGCGCTTGCCCTGGATGGTGGGGCGCACCTCGGTGCGGCGGCCGTCCGTTCCGTTCTCCACGCTCAGCACGCCCGCGTTGGCGAGCGCGTCGCCGATGCTGCGCTTGCCGAGGTTGATCGGGTCTTTCTCGGCGCTCGCCTGTGCCTCGATGACCGCGTACGTCATGCCGGGGTCGAGCCAGGCCGTGGTGCCGTCGGTCCAGCCGATCGCGACGCCGCGCGGGCGCAGTTCCGCGTAGTCGGTGTCGGCCTTGAGGATCTGCCAGCCGAGCGCGGTGGGCTGGGCCGGGGCGCCGGAGGTGTCGCTGGAGACGAGGTGGCCGCGGGACATGAAGACGGACAGCAGGAGGTCGGCGAAGCGCTCGGGAACGCTGCGGCGGTTGCTGACGCTGGCCTGGCGGGCCTTGGCCTCGGTCAGGCCCGCCTTGGCGCGGGTCCACAGATCCTCGGCCTCGCTGTCGGTGAGCGCGCCGTTGGCGGTGGCCATGTCGAGCATCGCCCGCCAGCCGGTGGCGAACTCGGCGACAGCTTCGGAGAACCGGAGGTCCTGGCCCTCGTTGGCGGCGTCCTCGGTGGCGAATTCCCCGATGTGCTGGGCGATCTGTTCCTTGAGGTGGTCGGTCATCGGCATCTGGGGGGCGTAGTGCTTGGCCATCGCGGCCGTCAGGGCCGCCCGGCCGTGGGCCAGCTCCGGGGTGGACAGCTCGATCAGGGTGCGGATGCGGAACTCGCCCTGTACCAGGGGGACGTAGTGCACGCGGTCTTCGGCGCTGCCCGCGCTGGCGGGGAACTCGGCGGTCAGCACGACGATGCCCCGCGGTTTCAGGACGGCCTGGAGCTTGCCGTCCTTCTGGGAGAGCTGGCGGCCCGTCGCGTTGAAGATGGCGCGGATGATCTGGTTGGCGCGCTGCTGTGAGCGCTCCAGGCCCTTGTCGGGTGCCAGGTCGTCCAGCGGCAGCAGCACGTCGCCGCCCCAGTGGAACAGTTTGGAGAGGGTCGGGATGGTGATGGAGTCCTCGCCCGCCGGGATCGGCATCGCGTCGACGGTGATGCCGGGGACGAAGTGGCTCGCCTGGAGACAGGCGAGCGAGGACTTCCCGGTGCCCTTGGTGCCGAGCAGCATCATCGGCCGGTGCACGTCGCCCAGGACGGCCCGGTAGGCCGCGCCAAGCAGCGGTGCGGCGACGCGGGCGGGCAGCTTCTCCAGGAGCGCCACAGAGGCCATCACGGCCTCCCGGAGCGCCTCCGGGGTAGTGGGCGGGGCCGGGAGGGCGTAGCCGCTGAGCTGGTCCGGGAGCTGGGCATCCACGCCTTCTACGGGGCCGCTGGCGTCGATGGCGCCCCCAGCATGGATGTAGATCCGGCGGCCGTCGATGTTCTCGCGCCAGCCGAGCAGCGCGAACGCGGACACCGTCTCGGGCTGGGACACGGCGAGGATGCCGTTGCGGACATCGGAGCGGCCCGTGGGGGTGTCGGCGTAGGAAAGGTCGAAGGGCAGCCGGTCGACCCAGTCGAGCTTCACCCATTCTTCGCGGGTGACGCGCTCGACCGTGATGGTGTCGCCGTTCTTGGTGACCTCCAGGTCGTAGCCGCGGGTCCGGTTGCGGGCGGCCGTCTTCTTCGGCTTCGTGTCGTCGGCCTGCGTGGCCGTGCCGTTGGCGGGCTTCGGCTTCTCGGAGCCGCCGTTGTCGAGGGTGTAGAGCCGGGTGACGCGTACGTCGGCGTCGATGACCTGGACGAAGGTGGGGCGCTGGGGCGCCTTGGGCTTGGGTCCGCGGTTGCGTTTGCGCTTGGCGAGTACGCCGTCGACCACGGCGAAGTCGTCGACGATCAGGAAGGGGGCGGGTTCGCCGTCGCCGCCGGCCCCGCCTCCGGTGCCACCGCCACCCGAGCCGCCGTCGCCACCACCGGGACCGCCGGGGCCACCGCCCTTGCGGCGCGAGCCGAGGTCGATGATCTCGGCATCGGACTCGGGGAGTTCGGTGGGGGCCGGAGCAGCGTTGCCCCAGGTGCACGGCTGGAAGTCTTCGAGGCCGTGCCCGGCGGTCAGGTGATCGTGGGCGTCCTTGCCTTCGGCTGCTTCGACGACGTCCAGGGATGCCGCGACATCCTGGAGGGTGGTGCCGACCGCCATGGCGTGCTTGTACCCGGCCTCGTCACGGTCGGCGACGATGACGACGCGGGCCCCGATCAGGGCCTTGGTGTGTTCGTCGCGCCACTTGGTCGGGCGGTTGACGCTGGCGGCGCCGCCCGGGTTGCAGGTGGCGACGACGCCCGCGGCCTCCAGCGCGGCGACGTCCTTCTCGCCCTCACAGATGTAGACGGTGTGACCGTCGCGGACGGCGGCCAGCACGTCGGGCAGCCGGTACAGCGGACGCGAGGCATCGGCCTCCGGCCACTTCCAGATCCACTTCCCGGCGCGCTCGGGGTGGGGGCGGCGGATCGGGAAGTTCTTCTTGCCGCAGTTGGTGCACGCCTGGCGGACGACCTCGAAGAGCAGGGTGCCCTGTTCGTTGCAGTACGGGTACTCGATGCCCGTCATCCGGAAGGTGTGCTCGCACTCCTTGGCAGCCTTCTTCTGGGTGATCTTTTTCGCGGGCTTCGGACGGCGGGGGCGGCCCTGGGAGCGGCGGCCGTCGCCACGGCGCAGCGGTTCGTCGTAGAGGTCGGCGAGGGTCAGGCCGAGTGCGGCCGCGACGTCGTCGGGGGCGCATCCGGTCTGGCAGCACACCAGGACGCGGCCCGGGTTGGGCTTCCAGTCGACGGTCAGGGAGGGGCGGGAGTCGTCGTGGGCAGGGCAGCGTGAGTCGAGGTGATCGGAGCCGCGAAGCCGCGGACGGCACTGCTGCTCGTCCAGCTTCTCGGTGATCAGGTGGAGGGAGGCACGCTCATGAAAAGCGGCCGATCTGCCTACGGAGCCCATCGTCGGGTACTCTCCAGATGTCGATTGAGTCCCTTCAAGGGGCCAGCAGTAAGCCCGGTTACCAGCCGGGTGGATAAGGCGCTCCAGCGGTTTCGCAGCCGCTATTGGGGCGCCTTTCCTCTTTCCGAGGCCCCCATCAGGGGTTATGTGCAGTTGTCTATCGTGTCTTCGGGGCTGTGCTCAGTCGTTGATCATGCTGCGGCGTTCAACTGTCCGCCCGCTCGAATGGTTGACTGCTCCAGCTGTCGGCGGGCCAGTTCGGCCAGCGCGAGCGCTGCTTCGAGAACCATGCCGGGGTTGGCTTTCAGGATCTGGGCGGTGGTGGGGGAGGCGACGCTGGCCCGCAGCACGGTGGCGATCAGGTCGCCTTCGTCCTCCGGGACCCCGTCCTGGTTGCCCGGCTGGTAGCCGGAGTCGCCGAGAATCCCGGCGGCCACGATCTTCCGGACGCGGGTGTGTGAGCTGTTCCCGCGTACCGCGATCTCCTGGAAGGTGAGCCGCCGTTCAGTGGCCTTGTCCTTCGCCATCGTCCAACCCCCTACGTCGGGCGAATCAATTGATTCGGTGACGCTATCGCATCTCACCAGCATCGTGTGCAACGACCGCCAGGTTCGGCGTGTTGCGCTGGACGTGGGTGGTAAGTCCGTGCCCAGCGCAACGCGCGTCCCTGACCCGAGGTCACTCCTCCCTGATGGGCTCGGGATTGGCGGCCCGGCGGAAGCGAGCGGCTGCGCTCGCCAGCCGAAGCCGGGTCGCCGCGCGGGCGTCGCCCTGCACCGGAGCCTGCCGGGCCTGGTGAGCCGTGGGCATGTCGGTGTCGTCGAAGTCGGTGGCGGCGCTGGTCGTCGTGCGGGTCGTCATCGGTGAACCTTTCTGCTCGGTGGGCCTGGGGCTGATCTTTTTCGACAAGCCCTGTGGACAGAGTCCGTGGAAAAGCGGACACCTCCGGGTGCGGCCCTGTTCAGGGCCGCACCCGGGGCGGGCTCAGCACGGCGGTGTCATTCCTCCTTCGGGGTGGTCTCGGTGGTGCGCACCGGCATGAGCAGGGCGCGGTAGGTGGCGGCCTGGTCCGGGGCGTGCAGCAGGGCCGGTTTGACCGGGGTGGTGAGGTTGAGCTGGACCCGGTCGGCGGCGATCCCGTGGAGGGTCTCGGTGAGCAGCCTCGGGTTGAATGCGATGGTGAGCGGGTCGCCTTCGAGAGTGGCGTCCAGGCTGTCCAGGCCCGTGCCGGTGTCGTGGGTGCCCGCCCGTACGGTGATCTCCCCGTCGGCGATGTCGAGGAACAGCGGCGCGTTCTTCGCCAGGACCAGGGAGACCCGGCCCACCACGGCGGCGAGTTCGGCGGTGGCGGCCGTGGCCACGGTGGCGAACTCGGTGGGGAACAGGCTCTGGTACTTGGGGAGGTCGCCGTCGATCAGGCCGCCGGTGAGGTGCCGGTCCGAGACGCTGACGGCGAACATGTTCGGGGTGAAGGCGAGGGTGGCCTGCTCGCCCGCTACGAGAACTTTGGCGGCGTCCTTGAGGATTTCGGCCGGCACCAGCACCTTGCCCGGCTTGATTTTCGCCTTCGCGGTCCACGGCAGTTCGGCGACGTTGAACCGGTAGCGGTCCGTGGCCCCCAGGAGCAGGTGTTCGGCGTCGTAGGTGATCTGGACACCGCTCAGGACAGGCACCGCCGGGTCGCGGTCGACCGCAGCGGCGACCCGGGTGGCCAAGTCGGCGAACAGGCCGCCGTCGACGGTGCCGCTCGCGGCGGGCAGCTTCGGCAGGGCCGGGTACTCCTCCAGCGGCAGCGTGGGCAGCGTGAAACGCGCCTTGCCGCAGGTGAGGACCAGGTCCGTGCCGTCCTCGGCCAGCAGGACCGGCCGCTTGGGCAGCGCCTTGACGATGTCGGCGAGCAGCCGTCCGGAGACCAGGACCCGGCCGGGCTCAGCGGTCTCCGCCTGCTCGGCGGCCCGGGTGGAGACGTAGTAGTTGAAGCCGGAGATGCCGAGGGTGTCCTTCTTCTGTGCGTCCAGCAGGATCCCGGCCAGGACCGGGACCGGCGGGTGCGACGGGATCGCACGCAGGGCCCACTGGGTCGCGTCGGCCAGGTCGTCACGTTCGATGGTGAGCTTCATCGGTCCTCAGTTCTCCTCGGTGCAGGTGCACTCGCCGAATGCGGTGAGCAGGTCCGGGTCGCTGTCGTCCGCGAACAGGAGCAGGAACCCGCGGCCGTAGGCGGCCTCCCAGATCGCGGGGTGGGCGCCGCCGACCTCGATGCGGACCTCGGCCCAGCCGGGCAGCCCGTCCAGCTGTGCGCGCAGGTCGTCCACGGTCATCCGGGCGAGGCGGCTGGAGGTGCCGGGGAGCGGGCCGGAGGGCACCGTGGTCTTGGCCGAGGCCGTCGCGGCCGGGGTGGCGGGGAAGTGGATGATGCTCGCGGTCATTGGCTGGGGTCCTTCCGGGTGGTGGGGTACGCGAGCAGCTGCTGGCGAAGGCCGGCGGCTTCGGGCGCCAGGGCGTCGGCGACGCGGGCGCGCAGGTCGTTGGAGGGCACCCAGAGCTTGCGGGCGCCGAGGCAGGCCACCGGGCTGGCCAGCGCGGTGACATCGGTGAGCTTCCAGTGCCACAGGCCCGGCTCAGCCCAGGTGCTGCACGTCCCGTCGCACTGGTGGCAGCCGGTCAGGCAGGCGAGGGCGATGACCGCGCCGCGAATGCCGGGCAGGTCCTTGGGGGCTTCCTTGAGGGCGGCCTGGTCGGCGCGCTGAGCGGAGTGGACGAGCAGGAGACCCGTGTACGGGGTGACCCAGTTCCGGTTCTCGATGTCCTTGCGCAAATGCGCAATTGCGTCTGCCCAGGGCTGGTAGATCGTCAGTGCGCGTACGGCGACCGCCATGGCGGGGGAGGTGTCCATCATCGCCCCTTCCGCTGCGGGCTGGTGCCCTGCGGGGGGATGGAGCGGAGTTCGGCGAGGGCCTGGCCGATGGCGTGGCAGCGGCCGGGGCAGTACCAGCGGGCGGGCTCCGCCGATCCCGGTACGCGGACCTTCACCATGCCCTTGATCGGGGCCGGGCCGGTGGCCTCGGTCCCGCAGACCTCCACCGGGCACCGCTCGATCACGGGCGAGTCGGCGGCGGCTCGCCCCGTCCCGGTCTTGCCCTGGTTCCAGGCCTTGCGGCGACGGCTGGTGGACGCGGTCATGCCGTCACCTCCTGCTGCGCCGACGCGGGGGTGAGGGGGCGGACCACGGTGAACTTGTCGCCGCGCACCACGTAGTGGACGTGGGAGTCGGCGCCGGTCAGGTCGCGGTCGAGCTGGGCGGCGTGGCTGGCGGCGAGGGAGGAGCGGCAGTCGCCGGCGGGGAAGGACTGCACGGGCACGCAGCTGCGCCCGTCGCACTCGGAGCAGGTCATGACCGCTCGCCTCCCGTCGGGGTGGCAAGGGCGGTGCCGGCCGACGCGTCGTCGTCGGACTCGGGCTGGTCGGCCATCCAGTCGAGGAGCCGCTGCTTTCCCCGGGCAACAGCAGCCTCGTCAACGGGGACGACGGACTCCAGCTGCGTGAGGTGGTCGTACGTGAATCCGTCCCAGAGCCGGGCGAGGGCGTCCCGTTCCTCTTCGTCCTTCTCGAAGGCGGCGCGGTCGGCGGTGGTCATCTCGTGCAGCCGCTGGTCGGCGTGCTGCCAGGCGCTGTCCCGTTCCAGCAGGAGGTAGGCGGCGTCGGTCTCCAGTGCGGTGACGTCGGCGACGATCTCGTCCAGCAGGGCGGGGTCGATGACCTGTGCGAGGGCCGCCAGGTGCTGGCGGAGCCGGACGGAGATCGGGGTGCGGGTTGCCGTGACACGGGTGGGTGTGGTCATCTCGGTTCTGCCTCCGTGTGAGGTGTGGGCGCGCGTCCTGGCTTCGCGGTTAAGGGCGCGCGCCCGTTGGGTTGTGTGAGGTGGTTGGGTCAGGCGGTCGTGACGAGGTCGCGGGCGTGCTCGGGGCTCAGGTAGGTGACCTGGATGTCCCGCACCGGCTGGCCGGGCAGCTTCACCACGCCGGCGCCGGGTCCGGTGCGCGGCTGACGGTCCAGGCGCAGCAGCGCGCGTTCGGTGCGGGTGCGCGGGCCGAGCGCGAGCACCGCGCAGGCCTCGCGGGCCGGGGTGAGCTGCGCGAGGGAGTAGCTGCACGTCGCGGCGACCAGGTGATGGCGGACCCCGCGACCGATACGCAGCACCTCGTGCAGGCGCAGCAGCGCGCGGTGCAGGTGCTCGTCCCGGCGGGAGTGCGCGGTCAGCGTCTCTAGGTGCTCGATCAGCAGCAGGGCCCGGTAGGGGAGTTCGGCCCCGTCCTCCTGGTCCTGGTAGAGGACTGTCATGGAGTCGGCGAAGTCGTGCAGGGCCTCGATGGTGGTGCCGGTGTCGCGGTGGATGCGGATGCCGTCCTGGTCTTTCAACGGCTCGTAGCCCGCCAGCTTGGGCACCAGCAGCGTGACCTCCGCGCCGTGCGCGGCGGTGTACGCGGCGATCATCCGCAGGGTGGCGGTGGCGCCCCGGCGGGGTCCGGCCGGGATGATCAGGTGCGGGTGCTGGTCGAGGTCGAGGCGTATCGGGGTGCCGGTCGCGGGGTCGATGCCGAGCGGGATGCTGCCCGCGTTGTCGCCGGGCTGCGGCCGGTAGGTGACGATCTCGCTCACGGTGATCTCCTTCGGGTGGAAGTGAGGTGCGGGTGCGGTCCGGGTCAGAGGCGGGCGAGCAGGCGGTGCTCGATGCGCTGGGCTTCGGCCTCGTCGTGGCGGCGGCGCTGGTGGGCGCGGCGGAGCTGCCAGGCCGACAGGGGGTGGACGCCGTATTCGTGGAGCATGAAGGCGGTCTCGTCGCGGCGGGCGCGGCCGATCTGGAGGGCGTGCACCGGCTCGTGGACCAGGACGCCGTCCAGGACGTCGAGCGCTTCGCGCACCGCGATGAGGATGTCGACGCCGTGCGGGGCGATCACCGTGTACGCGTAGGGCCGGTCGGACGGGCCGTGTTCGCCGTGCAGCGTGTCGTTCTCCCACACGGAGCGGGGCACGCCGACGGCGCGGCCGATCGACTCCGCCCCGACTTCATGGAGGCCGTCCAGGGTGGTCAGCACCCAGCGGGTACGGGGCATCGGGCCGGACTTCGCCTGGCGTACCAGGCGAACGGCCTCCGGCACGGTGTCGCGGATGTAGCGGACCGCATCACGGTGGCCGGACAGCCGGTGGGTGACGATCTCGCGCACGGTGATCTCCTCGGGCCGGTGGGGTGGATGGGTGATCAGGTGGTTGCGAACAGGCCGAGCTGCACGGGGACGGCGCGCTGTTGGGCGTAGAAGGCCTGGAGCAGCGGGCGCCGTTGGTCTCGGCAGCAGGTGCAGTGGTCCCAGATGTCCACCGGCTGGCCGTCCGGGTGGAGGGATCCCCAGTACTCCCACCACTCCTGGCCGGTCAGCGTGATGCCGGTGAGGACGGTGCCTCCCACCGTCGCGACGACCCAGCCGCGGAATCCGGTCCGGGCGAAGCCGGGCAGGTTGCCTGCGTATCCGTGCCGCTGGACGGCGTCGCCGCTCCGGTAGGGGCTGTGCGGCGAGATCGCCCGGCCCCGCGTCGTCGCGAAGGCCTCGGCCAGGTGCCCGGGGATGTGCTCGGGCACGGGATGCCTGGGAGCCTCGGCCCGCATGTCAGCTCACCCCCAGGTCGGCCAGGTCGCGGGTCCAGGCGGTGAGCTCGTACAGGTCGAGGACCTCCAGGAGGAGTTCGTCGATCTCGCCGCCCGGGTCGTCGAGGTCGGAGACCAGGACGCGGGGCGGGGTGGTGAGCCGGGCGTGGACCTGCAACCGCCGGGCGGGGGCGTCGTCGATGTCAACGTCTTCGCGCAGCGTCCAGGTCTGGCCGGGGGCCGCGATCAGCAGCGGGTCGCCGTCCGCGACGCGCTCGCAGGCCAGGCGCAGCGCGGTGCCGGGGGCGAGCTGGTCCTGGTGGGCGAGGTCGTCGGCGCACTGCCGGATGAAGGCGCCGGCGCCTTCGCTGCCGAGGATCTGGTCGATGCGGGGCGGTGTGGTCACCGGACTTCCTCCTTCGCGGGCGTACGGGCGGTGAGCTGCTGGGGCGGGACGGTAGGCGCGAGAGCGGACAGGTCCGGCCAGGGCAGTTGGGCGCGGGTGGTGAGCGCGTCGACCAGGGCGCTGGCCTGGCGGGTGCTCTCCTGGGCCGACTGGAGTTCGAGGTAGCGGGAGTCGACCAGGGCGCGGGCCTGGATGGTGGTGACGGTCTCCACGTGCCGGTGCTGTTCGCGCAGGGTTTCCATGTGGCGGCCGTGCGCGTCCCCGTCGCGGCGGTCTTCGCGCCAGTACCGGAAGGCCAGCACGTATGCGAGGACGGTGGCGACGGCCCACAGCAGGAGCGGCAGGGGGAGTTCGTCGCTGTAGGCGGCGACCCCGGCGACCGCGAGGGTGCCGGCCGCGGTGAACGTGAGTGCCGAGGAGGTCGGGTCGCCGTGGCGGCCGTTGGTGACGACGACCCCGGCCGCGGCGGTGCCCAGTGCCAGGACGCCCATCAAGGTGGCGGCGCTGGCCGAGTGCTCCGCTCCGTTGGCGTTCCACAGCCGGGCCAGGGTCAGCACGGTGGTGGTGGCGATGGCCGGGGCCGCCTTCGGCGCGTACCGCCGGAGCGACGAAGTCGTGGGGGTGGTCTCGAAGTTGGTGACCGGTGGGGTCATGATGGTGCCTCCGGGTCTCTTCAAAAGTCCGGGGTCTCGGGGCGGTCGACGGTTGCGAGCCGGGTTGCGACCGCCCCGAGGCGTATTCAGTGCTCGTTCAGCCGGGCGAGCACGGTGCGGGTGATGCTGTGGCACTCGGATGCGCAGGCCACCGGGCCGGTGTCGGCGGAGCCGACGTACTCGTAGAACGTGGCCAGGAAGTCGGCCTCGTCCTCGATGCCCAGGTCCAGGTAGCCGTTGCCGCAGGCGCACGGGGTGATCAGGGACAGCGCGCCGTACAGGTCGTCGGCGGTGCCGCGGCTGCGGGTCTCGACGTGCAGCCAGACACCCTCGCCCACATGCGCAATTGCGCACGGCCGGTGGTAGCGGCCCTCGTCGTCCTCGAAGCCCGGGTAGCCGGTCCAGTCCGACCAGGTCAGCAGCGGCTTGAGGGTCTCCCAGTACGCGCTGTCGACCAGCTGGTCTGCAGCGTGGACGGCCTGCTCCCGCTGCCGGGCGAGCGCTTCGGCGGCGTCGTAGGCCAGCTCCTGGTGCGCGAGGCCGGCCATGGCACGCAGCCTGCGCACGCGGCCGGCGGGCGTGCCCGGGTCGAGGGGGTCCAGCCGGGCGGGGGTGTGGGTGGTGTGGGTCATGTCGGGTCTTCCCTTCGGATGGGGTGCCGTCGGCCCGGCCGGGCAGGCGGCGCGGGGTGCTACGAGTCGGCGTGGACGGAGCCGCAGTTGTGCGGGCAGTGGTGCTTGAAGATCGAGCGGGGCTCGCTGGTCAGTTCGTGCACGGCCTCCAGGAGGTCGTCCTCGGTGGCGACTCCCCGGGTCCGGTAGCCCTGGCCGCAGGAGCAGGGCGCGATCAGCGTGAGCGTGTGCCGCTCGGAGACCTGCCAGCGGACGCTGCTGCCGTCGTCGAAGCTGCTGGTGGTGACGGCGTGGTGGATCCAGACCCCGTCGCCCAGGTGGGCGACGGCCGAGCCGTTGGCGTCCTCGGCCGCCTCCGGGTCCGGGTAGCCGATCCAGTGCTCGTCCCACAGCAGCGTGCCGAGGGTGGCCGGGAACTCGTTGACCGTGTGGTCGACCGCGACGTACGCGGCCTGCGCCGCCTGCTCCATGGCGCGGTAGTGCGCGGCCACCGTGGTGTGGGCCTGGTGGATGTCGGCCTGCTTGCGGAGGTGGCCGAGCGGGCTGCCGCCCTCGGACAGCAGCACCGTGTCGTATGTGCGGGTGGCGAGTTCAAGGGTCTCGTCGTCCAGGATCTGCTGCATATCGGGCCCTTTCTGGGGAGCCGGTGGCCGGGGAGTTCAGTAGGTGAGGCAGGTCGGGAAGGCGCTGCCACCAACGCAGTGCCGGGCCTGGTCGGCGTCGACGCGCACGATGCGGCGAACACCTTCCGAGGTGCGGACCGTGACGCGGGTGTCGGTCCGGTCGACGACCACACCGCGGGGCAGCGGGGCGCCGGCGCCGTCCGGGAGGCCGATGAACGAGGCGACCAGGATCGGCAGGACGACGAACAACAGCAGGGCGATCCGGGCCCGGCGCGGCAGGGAGAAGAACAGCACCCCCGTCACCACCAGCTGCTTCCGGCCCGCCGGTTGACCTTCGCGGTGGCGGCCTGGGTGGTGTGCTGCTGAAGGAGGCTGCGGGCGGCCTGGAGTTCGGCGCGGAGCCGGTTCTCGGCCTCGCCCCAGATCTGCTCGGCGCGGGAGTCGGCGCGGCCGTGGCTCTTGCCCCGCCCGACCTGTATCGCACCGACCGTGGTGTGGCGCAGGATCGCGCGCCGCTCCGCCCCGGTCAGGTGACCCAGCTCGCGGCGCTGAACGGATGCGAGCTTGTTCTCAGTAGTCCGGATGATCCGGTTGAGCTGTGCCTGCGACGCCATCTTCGATTCCTCCATCGAGTCGTCGATCGGGGCCTGGCCCGGGTGGCCGGGCGCCCTCATCGGCATCCGGGGCGGGTGCCGGTGGGGGCGTCCGGCCGGACACACCGGGGTGTGTCCGGCGGGATGCTCCCGCGCTATTTCTGGCGCTCGTTCACGTTGTTGACGACCTGGTCTCCGCCTCTTTTGGCTTCCTGGCCGAACTGGGTCTGCGCCACGTAGAGGCCGAGGGCGACAGCGACGATGACGATCCATGCCCTGACGGCGCGGAACATGATGCACAGGACAATCACGAGACCGAGAAGAGCCCAGACGGGGAGGTGAATCATGAGGTGCCTTCCCTTGCGTGTGAGAGGGTTAGTTGGCGCCCGCTCGCGGCGCCTGTGCGCGCCATTCGTTGAGAGTCAGTTCCGTCCATGCGGGCTGGATTCCCTTGCGTGTTTCTCCGGGAATCGGGCGACGCTCACGGGCCTTCTTGAAGCCGTCGTAGGTCATTTCCAGGAAGGCCGCGCCCCCCGCCATTCCGACGATCAAGCCCTCTTCGCTGATGTCGCCACCTGCGACACTCCCGGAGGTCTGCTGATCGTTTTCTGCGGATGCCGCAGGAATGATCGACTGAGCGTTTTCGATAATTCGCTGCCCGGCATTTGCGGTCTCACCTGCGGGGTTATTGCCCTTGAGGAAGTAGCCGTTCGGCTCCTCGGGGGCCCCTGTCGCTGTGTCGCGGGACTGTCCCGGGACACTCGAAGCGATCTTGTCAGGTGAAGTGGGTGAGTCGCTGGGTGCGACAGAGCCCGCAGCGCCCTCCGTGAGCGCCTTCAGCCGGTCCGCACGGGCCGCATTTTCGCGCTCTCCTATCGCAATTCCGCCGATCGCGAAGGCGCGTGCCTCCTCGTCCGTGATGCGGGCGAGCTGAATTTCCACGGGGCTGTCGACACCGATTCCGTACATGGCCCGGCCCTTTTTCATCGGAATCGACCTCTTGGAAACTCCGGGGAACAGCATCACCCAGGAGCTGCGGGTCTGCGGACCCGACGCGATACGCGCCATACGCTGGTCGCGGCCGTCCGAGTCGATGAAGACCGGGAGGTTGGCCTGCTGCGCCAGGTCGAGCATGTACATACCGGCGGCACGGGACTGCCACAGGATCTTCTTTTCCTTACGCAGGGTGAGCGGAAGGCCCTTTTCCTCGTCGGCCTTGGCCAGGTCCTTCAGGTCCGAGACGTACGAGCCGCGCTCATCGTTGACCAGGAACCACGGCTCGAAGTAGTCGAGAGGGTTCTCCTTGATTTCCGGGTAGCGCTCGATGAATTCGTAGCGGCGCTCCATCTCCGCCAGAAAAATGTCGTTGGCCTTCTGCCAGCCCCGGGCGGTGGTATGGATGGTGACATTCGGCAGCTGGCCAAAAGCGCTGACGTAGCCGATCCGCTTGGGGTCGTTGATGAAGGCGCGGGCGCCGTTGCCCAGCACGTGCGCCAGGTAGACGTTGGCGAGGGTGGTCTTGCACCAGCCGGTCGTCGCACTCATCACGGTGTGCGGGGTCAGGTCGGCCAGTTTGATGGTGGCCCAGTGCCCGCCGGCCTTCTTGCCGATCGGCACCTCGGTGACCGCGAACTGGCGGCTGGCGTCCTGGTCGTAGACCACGTCGGCCGGGGGCCGCTCGGGGTGCTTGAACTCCAGGACCAGGCCCGCCTCGTGGTGGTGCGCCTTCCAGGGGCCCTCGGGGATCCGGGCGGTGCCCAGACGCCCCAACTCCTGGATCATGGGCTTGTTGATGAGGCCCGCGTCCAGCGAGACCCGGATCCGGGCGTCGTCGTCCTCCAGCGGGATGCGCAGCATCGGGATCGCGAGCCTGCCGAGCTTGTGCTCCAGGCCCTCGGAGACCTTGCGGGCGGCCCGGGTGATCCGCGGGTCCAGGGCGACCGGCAGCCAGGTCAGGCGCACCTTCGGCGCGGCGATCCAGCGGCGCGGGTCGCTGCCGTCGTCGAGCAGCACCGCAGCGCCCTGGGCGAAGACGCCCATCGTGCGGTTGAACACCCGGTCCTGGACCAGGCGCAGCGCCCGGTGCACGGCCACCGACACCACCAGAGCGATGGAGGCCGCAAGCGTCAGCCACGGCGCCGCGTACAGCGCCCAGCCGTACAGGGCCAGGCCCCAGCGGACCGCCATCCGGATGTAGCCGGGGGCCTTCGCCCACCGGGTGCGCGGGACCCGCTCGCCCCGGAACATCGGCTGATTCTCTGGGCGGTGCGGGGCCGGCCGCGACCAGGTCGAGTCCCAGGCGCCCGGTTCGACGAACACCAGGCCGCCGGTGACCAGCCGCCACAGCGGGGCGATCGCCTTGCGGACCCGGGCGTCGAACAAGCAGGCCCCGGCGATCAGCAGGGCGACCGTGAAGCCGAACCCGACCGGGGTGGTGAGCATCCACTGGACGAGGCCGAGGGCCGGGTTGTCGGTGACGCTGCCGTCCGCGAGGGCAGCCGTCGGGTCGGTGCGGGCTTCCAGTGGGGGGATGTGGGCAGGGACTAAGGACAGTGCGAGACTAGGCATGACGAACCTCGCTGTAGTGGGTGAGCGTCGTCTCCTGAGGTGGGCGGGTGGTCAGACCCGCCCATCTCCTTTTGTGCTGGCTGTGCCCTGCGCAGGTGCGCATCTGCGCAACCGGCGGGGGACGTGGCGGGCGGTCAGACCCGCCACTCCCGTACTGCGTTGTGGGTGAGCATTCAGTTCGCCGTCGGGCAGTGGTCAGACCGCCGTGGGCACGTGGGGCCCTAGGTCATCGCGCACCTGCCGCCTTGAGCTCCAGCAGCTTCGGCTCCGGCGCGAAGGTCCGAGCCACTTCGTACCCGTACGATCGATCTACGGTCACGCCGCGGTCTGCGCACCACTCGATGGCGGCAGGGACGTCGGTCTTCCCGAGAGCCTTGAAGGCCATCTCCACCGCGCTCTTCTTCGTGATCCCCTCGGGCAGCCGCTCCAGCTCCTCCAGCTCGCGGATCTCCTCCTCCGCCTCCTTGGCTTCGTAGGTCTCCCAGACCCGTTCCAGCGCCTCGTCCGGCCTGGTCAGGCCGTAGCGGACACTGACGGACCAAGCCGCAAAGGTCTCCCGGGGGTAGCGGATCCAGCGCACCAGGCGGAACTTCGGCAGAGGCCGTTCCACAGCACCGATCGTCTTGAGCATCGAGCGGCGGATCTGGCGCAGCACCACGTCCCACAGGAACCAGGACAGGATCGACATGCCGCCGAAGTAGAGCGCGGCCGCCGTGTGGTCCTCCGTGCCGGGCATGTGCTCGGCCTGGTAGTAGTTCGCCGCTGCGGAGCTCGCCACCAGAAGGAACGTCAGAAAGCGGGGGCCAGCGGCGGAATCGTGGGAGATGACCGACCGCAGGGCCAGGAAGCCGCAGAGCATCGCGGCCACGTCCAGGCTGACCGGGACACCGTACGACCACGGCGCGGCCATGTTCAGCTGCCGCTCGGCAAAGCCCACCAGGCCGTGCCAGGACATCGCTGCGGCAATCGCGACGACGACCACCAAGCCCGCGTACCCCGCGTAGGTCACATTCCTCTGCTGACGCAGCTGCGCCGCCTTCTGCTCCTCGGTCTGCGAGCCAGCCTCGGCTGGCCGCTCGGGTACAGCCGGGGCGACACGGGCCGTGGGCACGTGCCCGTTCACCCCACCCCTCCACGACGAGGAGCCGCCCATGCGCCCACCTGCTGTGCTCATCCGGGTCCGTCCCTTCGAGATCTGGTCCGTCACAACCACATCATCCCCTGTCAGAGGACACGCAGATGCGCATGTGCCCATCTGTGTAAGTGCGTGCTTGCTCATACCCCACGAACAGGGCAGACCGGCAGCCCACACCAACCCCACAGGAGTTGTGGCCCAGCCTTCCGGCCACCCACAACCCTGCCTTACTCCTCTATAGGAGTCAACAACTCCCCTAGGGTTGTAGCCTCCTGAGTCGAATGAGACTGGAGAGCACGCGATACGACCAGCCCCGGAGCACTGCCCTAGGGGTCCTGACTGCTGTCCTAGAGAAGTCGTAGGGTTCGTAAGAGAAGCCGGAACGAAGACAACGAGGTGCCGATGCCGGGCAGAAAGCCCCCCAAGTACATCCAGATCGCCGACGGCCTCCGTGCCTCGATCGACGCGGGCGAGTACGGTCCTGGCGACCAGCTGCCGGGCGAAACCACCCTCGCCAGCGCCTTCAGCGCGTCGCCGATGACCGTTCGCCGCGCGCTGGATGTACTGAAGGCTGACGGCATCATCGAAGCGAAGTGGGGCACTGGCGTCTTCGTCCGCCAGCAGTTCGCCCCCATTCGGCGCCACGGCATTCAACGTCTGGCAAGGGACCGCTGGGGTTCCGGAGCCTCGATCTGGTCGACAGACGAGACTCGCGAGCTTGTCGTCGACCAACTCCGAGTGGAAGAGACCGCCGCTCCCACTCACATCGCGGCCGTGCTTGAGTTGGGAGAAGGACAGACCGCTTGCCTCCGGTCCCGTCGCTTCGTCATTGCTGGCCGCCCGGTGCTGCTCTCGCGCTCGTTCCTGCCGCAGGCCCTGGTACTCGGATCCGCCATCACTCAGCCGGACACGGGTCCCGGCGGTACGTACGCCCGCCTCGCCGAGCTCGATCACGCTCCGGTCCATTTCCGGGAAGAGCTGCGGGTGCGCAAACCCTCCACCAACGAAGTTGAGCTCTTGGAGCTTCCCATCGTTAGTCCGGTCATCCAGCTCGTACGCACCGCGTGGACCGCCGAGCGGCGCGTCATCGAGGTCAACGAGATGGTCCTGGACGCCTCGGTCTACGTGCTGGACTACGAGTTCGACGCCTGACGACATGCTCGCGTTTCCCTCTCCGGATCGGCGGTGATCGGTGGGACAAGCCAACCGGAGGACGGAGTGTGGGTGTATCACGATGCGCATCGGTTCTCGCTCAACGCGGCTTTCACTGGGTGCGTGCTGCTGGTTGAAAACGAGTGAAGGAAGCACTGCTTCGAGCGCCGATGCGATGCCCACCGGAGGCGGGGTCAAGCCGACCGTGGTGGCTGCTGCTGTCGCCATGTCCCGCTCCTTCCGAATCAGTCGTGACCGGCTGCACGACTAGATTTGCCCTTGGGAGACTTGGATTCCAGATCCGCAATGACGCCGTATGACGCCAGCGCTTAGCTCCATTGGATGGAGGGGGGAGGCGGTGTGGGACAGGCTCCGAGCGTCCTGACCCCGTACGAGAGCGACGCCCACTACCTCGGTGCGCAGATGCGTGCGTGGAGGGACAAACATCCTGGGCTTTCGCTTGCAAAGCTCAGCGTGAGAATCAACTACCACGCCAGCTACCTGGGCAGATCCGAGCGCGGGAAGCAGCTGCCGACCCTCGATGTGGTGTTCGCCTACGACCGTGCGGTGGGGGCCGACGGCGCTCTCGTACGGCTGCGCAAGATGATCGACGAGGGCATCGACATCCGGAGCCAGGCTGCCCGTGATGGAGCCAAAACCGGGGCTCATGAAGCCAAAGCCCCGGCGGCTCTGGCAGGCAATCCGGACACGGAGACACCGTGGAGCGGGGAGGAGATTTCTCTCCCCATCCTCCAAGACGGGAAGGTCGTCTTTGTGTCTGTGCCTCGCCGCGCCCTTTTCGGCATCAGCGCCGCGGCTGCTCTTACCGCAGCCGTGCCGACTGCCGCTTTCGCCTCCTCCGACGGCGCCCCGCCCCTACTGCTCCCTGATACAGACCCGATCCAGGACCTCAAGACCATGCGGCGCCTGCTGATCGACATGGACAACCTGATGGGGCCGCGTGCCGTGCTCCAAAAGGCGACCGAGCAGATCCACGTCATCGAGGCCCTGCTTAAGACCCGGAGCGGGGCCGACCAGCGGGAGCTGAAGCAGTTGCGCACCCAGTACGCGGAGTTCTGCGGGTGGGTGCACCAAGACGTAGGGGACTACCGGGCCGCGCAGTACTGGACGGACCGGGCCCTGGAGTGGTCCTACTCCAGCGGCGACCCCGACCTCACCGTGTACGTACTGGCCCGCAAGGCGCAGCTGGCCGGCGACATGGGCGATCCGTTCCTGGCGGTCGACAACGGGGAGGCCGCGCTCGGCATGGCCCGCCCCGACACCAAGCTGCCCGCGGTCGCCGCGGTGTACGCGGCGCACGGGTTCGCGCTGCGCCGGGACGCGGCCGAGATGCACCGCTCGTACGACCAAGCGCTGAATCTGCTGTCGACGCGGGACCTCGATCCGTTGTCGCCGTGGGGGGTGTGGCTGGACGAGCCGTACATCGAGGTGCACCGCGCGCACAGTCTGGCCGCGCTCGGCCAGCACCAAGAGGCCGCGGCCGGGTTCAACCGGGCCATCGCCAACCTGCCCTCCGGCTACACCCGCGACCGGGGCGTCTACCTGGCGCGCGAGGCTACGGCGTACGCGGGGGCCAAGGAGCCGGAGCAGGCCGCCAGGGTCGGCCTCCAGGCCCTCTCGGTCGGCGCGAGCACTCAGTCCGCGCGGATCCTGACCGAGCTGGCCGCGCTCGATGCCAAGCTGGCCAGCTGGCAGACGGTCCAGGGCGTGAAGGACTTCCGCGACACGCTGAGAAGCATGATTCCCCACCAGAAGTGACCCGCCCGGACCCGCTGCCCGCACACCACTACTTGGAGATACCGATGCCCCGCCCGTACGTACTGCTGAGCGTTGCCACCTCAATCGACGGCCACATCGACGACACCAGCCCCAACCGGCTGCTGCTGTCCAACGCCGAAGACTTCGACCGCGTCGACCAAGTCCGCGCCGAATCGGACGCCATCCTGATCGGCGCGGGCACGATGCGCGCCGACAACCCCCGGCTGCTGGTCAACAGCGAAGAGCGCCGCGCCGCACGGGTCGCCGCAGGCAAGCCCGCCTACCCGCTCAAGGTCACCGTGACCGCCTCGGGGGATCTCGATCCCGAGCTGAAGTTCTGGCACCACGGCGAATCAATCGTCGCCTACACCACCGACGCGGGGGAGGAGAAGCTGTACAACCGCCTGGTCGATCTGGCCGAGGTCGTCTCGCTCGGGGAGAGCGTCGACTTCGGCCGGCTCCTGGACGACCTGGGCGAGCGCGGTATCGAGCGGCTGATGGTGGAGGGCGGTGGCTCCATCCACACCGCGTTCCTCTCCCAGGGCCTGGTGGACGAGATCCATCTGGCCATCGCGCCGCTGGTCGTCGGTGAGGCCGACGCGCCCTCGTTCCTCAACCCCGCCACCTACCCGGGCGGCTCCACCCGCCGCATGAAGCTGGCCGAGGCCCGCACGATCGGCGACGTGGTGCTGCTGCGCTACCTCCCCAAGCAGGAGAACGACCAGTGACCCAGACTCCCTGGACGGACACCGACGAGATGTGGATGCGCATGGCGGTCGAGCTCGCGCAGCACTGCCCGCCAGCCGAAGGCGCGTACAGCGTCGGCGCGGTCATCGTTGACTCCGACGGAGACGAGATCGCCCGCGGCTACTCCCGCGAGGGCGGCGACCTCCATGTCCACGCGGAGGCCGCGGCCCTGGCCAAGGTGAGCAACCCCGAGAAGCTGCGCGGCGGCACGATCTACAGCTCGTTGGAACCGTGCAGCCAGCGCCGCCAGCCGGTCGCCACGTGCACTCAACGGATCCTCGACTCGGGCCTGGCCCGGGTCGTGATCGCCTGGCGCGAGCCCTCACTGTTCGTCGACGACTGTCAGGGCTTCGAGATGCTCTCAGGCGCGGGGCTCACCGTCATCGAGATCCCGCACCTTGCGGATGCGGCGCGTGCCGCCAACTCCCACCTGAACCTCGGCTCATAGCCACAGGCAAGAGGCCGCCAGCAGCGCAACCGCTGGCGGCCTCTTGTACAAATGCGCACATGCGCAACCCTGGACAACCTCAATCGGACCCGGACCTTCGGCTTGCCTGCCAAGGCGACGGATTCGGTGGCTATCGTGAACCTCACAGAAGTGCATTCGTGCAGCTCAGAGGGCATTTTCAATTCGCTCTTCAACTCGGCAGTGATACCGGCGTCCCGCGAGGCGGTCCTAGCCTCCGGGACATGGAGACGATCGGCGGGAACGGCGTGGCGGGGAAAGAGCACCCGGGGTGGGAGCCTCGCAAGCTGCGGGCGTGCCGCGAGGCACACGGATTGACCCTGGAGGCCGCAGGCGAGGAGCTTCGGAAGATCGCGGAGACGGTGCGTATCCGTCCTCCGATCCAGGCGAACTTCCAGACTGTCTTCAACCATGAGGCCCGCAAGGCGTATCCGGATCCTCGCTATCAGCGGGCGTACTGCCTGCTGTACAACGCGACACCATGGGAGCTCGGGTTCCGGCACAGGCTGTCACACGAAGAGACTCCGCACCTTCCGAAGATCACCCCGCGGCACGACGCGGTGACAGGCGCGCACGTCCAGGCCGTGGAATCCGCGCTGCTGCAGATCGACGCGGCCGGGGAAGTCGACCAGCACGGCTTGCGGCACCGGATCCTCGATGCCTGGCGACGGCGGCACACTGGCGGTGATCCGCACCGGCCGCACATGGTGCTGGTGGGCGGGTACGCCGGTTCGGGCAAGTCGGAGCTAGCGGAGTTCATCAGCTACCTCACCGGTTGGCCTCGCCTCGACAAGGACTCGCTGACGCGCCCGCTCGTGGAGGCGCTACTGACCGCGCACGGTGGCGATCCGCACGACCGGCATTCGCCGCTCTACCTGGAGAAGGCGCGGGATGCGGAGTACACGTGTCTGATGGAGTCGGCGTACGACAACATCCGGGCCGGCATCTCCACCGTGCTCGATGCGCCGTTCCTCAAAGAGCTCTCGGACCCGGCCTGGATACAGCGGCTGGCCAACAAGTGCCGTTCCTTCGGCGCCGAGCTGGCGGTGATCTGGGTCCGTTGCGACCACGACTCGATGCGGGAGTACATCACCCTGCGCTCGGCCGCCCGGGACGCCTGGAAGCTCGCGAACTGGGATGAGTACATCAAGGGTGTCGACGAGAACTTCGCACCGAAGACCGGCCACTTCGTCGTCGACAACCGTCTCGGCTCCGCTGTCTCCATGACTGACCAGGCCAAGCTCGCTCTCGGAAGGCTGTACGCATGAGCTCGCTGCCGCACGCCGTGGTCCTGTACGGCCCGCCCGCCGCAGGCAAGGACACCGTCACCCAGGCGCTGACCGAACTCGACCCGCGCTACGCGCTCTTCCAGCGGCTCAAGGCAGGCCCGGGACGCACCACGGGCTACCGTCTCACCACGCTTCAGCACATCGAGGATCTCTCTGATGCGGGCGAGTTGCTCTACCGCAATGCGAGGTACAACGCGCACTACGCCATTGACCGTGGCGGGGTATCGGCACTGGTTGAGGCCGACCGCATCCCCGTTCTTCATATGGGACAGGTTGCCGGGGTGAGCGCGGTCTCGGCGTTGCCCCTGGACTGGGTCAAGGTGTTGCTGTGGAGTCCGCGGCACGTCACCGAACAGCGGTCCCGGGACCGCGGGGATCAGGATGTTGAAGCACGGCTCAAGGCCTGGGACGAGACACGCCAGGATCTCTTGTCCCATACCGATGAAGCCTGGTCACTCATCATCGAAACGGATCAAACAACTCCGGCTGAGTCCGCGCTGAGGATCACCGAGGCCGTCTCGGGGGCACTCAAAGAAACGGCGTCTGACATTCGCAGCCTGGTGGCATCAGAACAGCCGTAGCCGTGCGCGTTCCCGCACTTGGCTAACTAGTTTGTGTCAGCCAACCCTGCTCTTGCCCAATCCGAACGAAGTCAACAATGGATTTGTAGTAGTAATCCACGAGAAATTGGTTAGCGCTGTCGCCGTTTGCTTCGAGATAGAGACCTGCCCTCGCCGCGTACGAGCGGGGGGCCAGCAGGTAGGGCTGCACGAAACCGAACGTTCCTGCCGGCGCGTGGTCTTCCGAGTTCCGCGGGACATCAGGAACGGACAGAAAGGCCAGGTAGAAGTGAGGTACCTGACTGCTCAACACCAGCCACCGGTTGCTGTTGGAGGTGCTTGCGTTCCGCAGAAGATGCATACCGGGGCTGTAAGTCACCCCGTCTTCTGGGGCATTGACAACAAGTAGAGGGCGCTGTGAGGCGTACAGTTCCTCGCCATGAAAGACCCAGACGACACTGATGTTTGACCGACTGACCTTGCTGGCGATGGAGCGCAGCTCCGATTCACGCCCTAACCATGTTGCGAAGGCGTGAGGGTCATGCGTGATGAAGTACCACGTGGCGGAGCTTGCCTGGTCGAATCTCTGGCGAAGCCGCTTCCCGTGCTTCCCTGAAAACGTGACAAGGTCAGACCAGCGCTCCTCGACTCCGAACAGTCCGGAATCCTGTTCGCGGAGCCGTTTCCGCGCGTCAGCGAGCAGGACCAGGAGCTGTCTCTTCACGAGCCAGCCTGCCCCTGCGACCAGTGCGGCGGAGGAGAGCGATCCAGCTACGAACGCGAGTATTGAACTGGGTGTCATGGGAGCCCTTCCCAGGTAAGGATGCCCTCCGGCCCGTCCTTCTGTATCCCCCTACGCTCATGTCCGCGTTGCACTGCACTGGCGCACGCCCAGGTGCACACCACCTCTGGGCCCTACAAGATGCCTGCCATGACCACGCGCGTTCCTCGCCTGGGCGGAGAGCAGCGCGGCGGGCCGGGGCACGAGCGAGTTGACGCTGCGGAACCTCAAGGCGATACGGCGGGCCTGATGCCCGGTCCCGCCTCCCTCCCAGATGACGATCGTCATGTCCGTTTCTCTCAGGAAGCTGGGAGGCGGAATCCCTGTTTTCCCAGGTAGAGGCGTTTCGTTGACGTGCTGGGAGCCTGGGAGGTCGGCTATGTGGATGGGCTTCTTCAAGCTCTGCACCGCCCGGTCCGCAGAAGGCGCGCGGGCATGCTCTGCGTGTGGCTGTCAGGGTCTCGGTGCACAGTGGCCACAGCCGGAACTGAAGCGGCAGGTCAGGATTGTGGGATCGGCCTGAGTGCTCGGACGAGAGTCTCAGCGTGGGTTCGGGCCCGGCGCGCTTCAGCAGCGGTGGGGATCTTTCCGGTGTGGGCTGCCGGATTCCTAATCTCGGCGAGTTCCGCTCGGAGTCTGTTCTTGGAGACCTCCAGCTCCGCACCAAGGTTCGTGCACAGACCGTGTAGGGCCACCATGCCGTTAGCGGACTTGATCGCCTCGGTGATGAAGTCCGCTGGCAGCCTCTTCTTACTCAGGTGGTCTGTGATGTAGGCCCCAAGAGCGACCTCGACGGCCGTCCCTGCGTCAATGACCGCCCGGCGTAGGTCGCCGCCTAGTTCTGCGCTCTTCGCGGACAGCAGCATCCGATGCTCAACCGGGAGGTGCTCCTGGCACGAAGCGCGGCGAAGTGCCCCCGCCAGCTGGGATCGATTCAGGGGCTGTGCCCCGATGAAGACAGTTCCCATTAGCGCGCCACTGCCAGTCATGTGCTGATCGCCCGCTGGAATGTGGATGGCCGAGCTGTGGGCGTCGTCGAAGTCCCGGAGAGGCTCTCCGCTCCAGACCGCGGCCCATTCCTGCAAGATCCTGAACCAGCGGGGGAACGCCTCGCTCAGCGCGTTGAAGTCCGCCGCGTCAGACATCTTCTCCTGTGGTTGAAGCAGGCAGACGGCGGACGCCCGGCTCACGTAACAGAGCCGGGACGAACTGCGGTATCCCCACCGTCCCTCGGAGAACGTGGCCATCTGTTGGGGAATCGGCTTGCCATACCCGTCCAGTGCAGCTGTCAGTTCCCCGCCGCTGCCAAGGTCCGGGAACGCCAGGGTGACCTTCTGCCCTCCGATGGTCACATGCTCGACCAGCCCCAGAGCATCGATGCCCACGGGCAGAGCCCAAGGAAATTCCATGACCCCTGAATATCTGCGGCGTCGTTGCATGCGTGGGATTATCCATCCTCCCAGGCTTCCCTGAGCACAGCCCGGAATGTCCGTTCTTCTCAGGAGAGCTGGGAGGTAGGGTCCTCATTTTCCCAGGTAGACGTGTTTCGCGGCGGAGCTGGGAGCCTGGGAGGTCGCTTCAGCCGGCGGGCTTCTTCAGCAGGTCCACGGCCTGGTCCACCGAGAGGTCGCGGTCATCCTTCGTTTCCGTCCAGCGGTCCAGGATGGCGGCCGCCGCGCGCAGCATGTCGTCGGGCAGCCCGGCCTCTTGGAGCATGTCGGCGGCCTCGGTTAGTTCCGGGCTCCATCTCCAGGCCCTTGCCGCCGTCTTCGGGATGTAGCCGGTCTCCGTCAGGTACGAGCCGGGCCGCTTGCCCGCGATGGCGAGCAGCTCCTGGTCGACGCCATGGTCCACCGCAAGGCCATAGGAGACAGCCGCCAGGACGCGGCTGGCCTTCTGGTACGCGCTGTAGGAGAGCTTCAGCGCAGAGGCCTGCCCGATCCTCTCCCCCAGGACGCGGGTCCGTACGTCCGTGTGAGCGAACAGCTCCTCTACCGTCCCGGTCTCTCCCGGGCCGGAGAGGTAGAGGGTGGGCTTCTTGCCGCCGACGGGCGGCGAGCCGACGATGCCGCCGTCGACCACGGTGGACGCGGGGAGGAGGTCGGCGATGCGGCGCACCCGTTCCGGCGTGATCGCGTTCGCTTCGACCCAGGTCCCGGCGTACGCGGTCGCGGTGCGGGCGAGGTCGTCGGCGAAGGCCGACGGGCAGATGCTCAGCACGACGTCGGCTTCGTCCAGGAGCGCCGCGAGGTCGACGACCGGCGTCAGCCCGGCTGCGGCTGCACGGTCCGCGCTCGCCTTCGAGCGGCCGGTGGGGTTCCACAGCACCCGGTACCCGGCGTGGGCCAGCTGGCCGCCGACGGCCGCGCCCATCGCGCCGGGGTGCAGCAGACCGATCGTGGTCACGAGGCGCTCCCTGTCAGCAGCAGGGTGATGGCCTCGGTGGCGGTGTCGACGGTGTGGTGCGGCGCGGGCACGCCGTCGGGCCAGGGCCGTCCGCGCAGCCAGATCGTGCTGAGCCCGGCTTGGTGGGCGCCACCGATGTCCCCGGCCGGGTTGTCGCCGACCATCCAGGCCCGCGCCGACGGGGTGCCGCCGGTCCGGGCGACGGCGACGTGGAACGCGTCGACTTCCGGCTTGCGGATGCCGATCTCCTCCGAGATCACGATGGCGTCGACCGCGTCGGTGAGGCCGGCCGCGGTGATTTTGGCGCGCTGGATGTCGCTGGCGCCGTTGGTGAGGATGCCCAGCCTCCACCCGGCGGTGCGCAGCTGCTCCAGGCCCGCGAGGACGTCCGGGCTGCGGGGTACCCGGGCGGCGATGCCAGCGACGTAGCCGTCCCAGAGCTGCGCGGCCGGCTCTTGGAGGGCGAGCTCCTGGCGCAGCCGTTCGAAGGTCGTCGAGTAGGCCCGTTCTCGAAGAACCTCGGTGATGTGCCGCTGGGCTGCCGTGTCCAGACCATGGTCAGCGCAGAAGGCTCTCGCCCAATCAGCAAGAGCCCACTGCCGGTTGATCAGCGTGTTGTCGAGGTCGAAAAGAGCAAGGCGCACACCGGGGAGCTTACGGCCGGACTTTGCACACAGGCCATCGTCATGCGCATATGCGCACATGTGCGTCCGGTGAGCTTGACTTTGATGGCCCTTCTTGGCCATGGCTCTGACCTGGAGAAGAGCAGTGTGGAAGAAATCTTGGCCGGAGGTGACGGGATTTGGTGGCTGTGCTTCGTCTCCTAGACAGGCCAGGGGTTTCCCATCCTTGGTCCATCGGACTCGGATCCCGCTGGGGAACTGGGGGTCCGAGCCGGTCTTACCGGGAAGGGGGCCGTCGGTGAAGATCGGCGACCACTGGGAAGACCCGCAGGAAGGCGGAACGTCCGAGACGTTCTCAACGACCGGCGAGTCGGCAGGTCCGGCAGCCACTCAACCGGGCCTGACCTCCGGGCATGAGGAAGCCACTCATGCCGCAGGGGAGAAATCCTTCGATCTCAGAGGCGACTTTGGTCAGTACTGCGAAGAGAACACGCCGCGCCTTCTCAGGGTGGCCTTTCGCATCACTCGCGACCCTTGGGCTGCTGAAGATGCTCTCCAGAACGTTCTTGAGAAATTCTGGAAAAGGTGGCCTGAGGCAGGCTTCAGGGATCGAGTCTTGCGTACTCCTGGTTATTCGAACTCGTGTGTTGTCTATTCAGCAATAGACGCAATCCGGAGTGAGGCGAGCCGGGCCTTTCGAGAAGAACAGGATGCCAGTAAAGAAGTTGTCAGAAGCGACGACTACTTGCGCGTCGAGGACGATGACAGCTTTCGTAGGATGCTCGATGTCCTTAATAGCTTGAATCGGACTTGGCGTCTGGTTATCTACCTGCGCTATGCGCGGGAATTCACCATTGTAGAGGTAGCGGCCATTATTCAGATCTCGGAGTCGACCGCCCGCCGATACGAACGGAGGGCCCTCATGGCTCTCCGGGAAGCCTATCAGGGGAACTAAGAAGAGGGAGGAAGCCATAGTGGATGTCGTTGAACGGCTCACCATGGCGCTGAACTCCCAGTCTTCCTCAGGCGACCAACCCGATCCCGAGCAATTCCTTAACAAGTTTTTCTTGAAGATGGGGATTGCTCGGGGTACGGCAGACCGTGGAGCAGTTGGCACTGTGAGCTGCACGCAGTCGGCCGAGGCCGAGGAAGGCATCCAAGAGGGGATCGTTGCCCCGAAAGGGGAAGACCTCCTGGATGAGCTGAGGGGCATCCTGCCCGCAGCCGCAGAGGAGAAGGAACATAGAAAGGGAGGTATCTACAGAAGAATCGCGGAGATCGTTGAGCAGGTGGACGATGAGAAATCAGCTTATGCGTGGTGGCTCCACGCGGCTCAAGCTGGTGACGAAGTGGCCGTCGCCATCGTCGATGACCTTGTGCTCGATCTCTCTGTGGAACGACCCAGCGTTCTACAGATCACCCATCAGCTTGAGAGCTGGATGTCGGCACGGTGACCTCAGTTCAATGGTATATACAGAAGGCAGGGGAAAATGAAAACGGCACCAATCTTGCCATATATCCTCTGACTTCTTGGGGGCACCAGTGTTGCAGTCCTCTCCTGGTTTCTCGATGAAGAGAAAGAGAAATCTGTGTAGCTGACAAATAGCCACGCCTGTCAAGTCCTAAGAGGTCATGCTTCCGCTCTTTGATAAAGTGCGGAGGGGTGGACATACCCAACTCCAGATACGGTACAGGTGTGACATGAGGGCCCGGATCCACGCAGTTGATAGCGTGTGGATCCGGGCCCTTCCGTATTTTTTGCCCTAGGTGAAAGTCTATAGCCCGTGGCTCCGTCCTCATGTTGAGAGGCTGAGGAGGAATCACGTGAACAATCTATTTACTAATGATCTGCGACAGTCGGGGCGGAACCAATGACCCTGTCTTTGATTGTTGCTCTTGCGCTGGCAGGCGTCGGTGTCTACATCGCTTACAAGAATCCGCGGATGGGCGCGGCCATCTTGGTAGGCCTCGGCATAGTCACCGTGCTGTATCTCATCTGGGGGAAGGACCCGACCGTCCCGACCACCGTGCCGGTGCCCTCCATGGCCCCGGCACGGACCTTCCCTGGTTCCCATCCCAGGGCGGCGCTGCCTTCCGAGGCACCGTTGGCCGAGCCTGTGGCTCCCCGCACAGCTCCCTCTCCGTCCGTACGCTGACGGATTGTTTCTCCCGGAGAGCCTGAGAGCCTGTTTCTGAACTTCGAACCCGCAGGTCACGGCGCTTTGGATCGGGACTGCGCGCAGAGAAGCCGTTCGCTCAACCGTCATGGAGACGGTTGAGCGAACGGCTTCTCTGCAACCTGGTTCCGTGGGGCGTCCAGGAGGACCCTGGACATGTGGCGAGGAACCAGTGGAAGATCACCCACCTCGGATTCGACCCGTACCTCTTCTGATCTCCTCGATCCCGGATCCCGCCGCGCTCCTGAAGCAGCGCAGACGTCCATAGCTCAGGTGCCATGGTCGTCTGTGCATGCGCGCATGCTCTGAGCTGGCAGAAAGCCGTGAGGCCGTCATCTCATCTGAGAGATGGCGGCCTCATGGTGACAGGCCGTGCGCCAACACGGTGTCTGCCGATGTCCCTGGTCAGCGTGGTTTGCAGCCAGTAGCCGTCAGGGGTGCAGGGGGACTAGACCCTCTGCTGCCCTCAGCGTCGGCCTAGGCATGCATGCATGCAAGTTCGGGCTGTCCAAAGATGAGCCAATCACAGCCCGCGGGACCTCACTGAGCGCGATGCGCCTCCCTCCGGTCGCCGGTACACCGTGCGGATTCCCCGGTACGCCCGGGGTCAGCCCCGTTCCTCACCCAAGACCAGCCTGTACCGGGTCAGTTCAAAGACGCCGGTGAACGGGAAAATTCTGCGCTCCCGACCGGTACACCAACGGACCAAAACGGCCCGCTGCGCCGATCGCGGGACCGGAGCCCGTTGGAGGGCTGGGAGAATGGTCTGACGCACGAAGCCGTAGGTGGGAACGCCAATTCCCCCTGCGTGTCAGCACTTTGCAGCCAGTAGCCAGTCGTTGCCAGCGCCCCTCGCGGGCGCCGGCCGTCATCGTCAGGGGAGTGTGTCTTGCCCAAGAAGCAGCCCAGCACCCATGTGCTGGTCCCGGCGGAGTCGACACCCGCCAGCTCGAACCGTCTGACCTTCGCCCAGGTGACTGCCGTCATCGCCTTCCCCGTCATGGGCAGCACCCTCGCCCTCGCCGGCATGCCGGTCTCCGACATCTACCCGCTGCTCGCGTACTGCGGGGGTATCGGCGTCGCGGTGCTCATGGCAGCCAGCGGCGGCCGTAAGCTGGCCGCTGGCCTTGCCCAGCTCCTTCTGCACTTGGGCAGGTGAGTAGGCCATGGGTCGCCGCCCGAATCGCCTCGACTACACCCTGCCGGATCGGGGCGCACTCGCCGCGCTGCTGCGCAACCAGCGCAAGGCCACGGGCCTTACCTATCATGAGCTGGCGCCCAAGGCCGGGGTATCTGCCGCGACATTGAAGCGTGCAACCTCCGGGAAGGTGATGCCCACCGAGAGGACCGTCGTGGCCTTCATCGAGGCGTGCGGCGGGGACAGGACCGATGTCGAAAAAGGGCGTCTGTTCTGGCGGCTCGCACGCATGGAGCAACGAGGCACGCGCGGGCAGCGCACACCCCATCCAAGGCTGATCAGCTCTCAGGCGGAGCTGAGTCTCGGGCTCGTGGATCTCTACGAACGCGATGGCCTTCCATCGTTCCGTGAAATGCAGCGCCGGGCTGGCGCAGAGTGGCTCGCCATCAGCAGCATCTCTCGGATCGTCCACCGAGAAGCCCTTCCTGCTTCCCGGGGACAGATGGCTGCCTTCCTCCGCGCCTGCCGTGTTTCCCGCAAGGTGCAGAGTGACTGGCTCGATACCTGGCAACGAGTCGTTAGCCGTCCCTATGCAACAACCATCTACCCGGTTCGCCCCAGGCGGCCAAGCACGGCTCTCCGTTCCCACGAGCGCCTGCACCGTCCGCAGGACACAGTCCTCAAACAGGAATCGCAGAACAACCCGGCCAAGCTGAGTGCTGTCACCAGCAGCGACGTTGACGATGCCCCTCGGCTCATGCGCCGGTAGAACCCACCCCTCAGACGCTCATGGATCTTGTGCCATGGGCGTCTGCGCATGTGCGCATGCTCTAACCTGCCACTATGGCATTCAAAATTGCAGTGGCGATGTTCAAGGGCGGTGCGAGCAAGACCACGGTCAGCCTGGCCCTGGCAGAAGCCGCCGCGGAGGCCGGCCTGGACGTCGAGGCCATCGACACCGACCCCATGGGCGGGCTGACCCGCTGGTCGCTGGGTGCCGAGGAGGAATCACGGCCGCTGCGGATGGCGGTGACGGGCATGCCGTCGGCGAAGCAGCTGTCCGACCGGATCGCCAGCGCCACCAGCCATCGCGACCTGGTCGTCATCGACGGCCCGCCGCCCGGCGCGCTGGCCATCGCCAAGGCCGCCATCGAGGCCGCCGACTACGTGCTGCTGGCCTGCCCCGCCCGGCCCGCCGACCAGGACAGTGTCCCGGCGACGCTCGCCGCGGTTCGGGAGGCGGGCAAGCCGTTCAACGGGGTGCTCACCTGCGCACGCAAGACGCTCCTCACCGACACCGGCCGGATCGCCCTCCACGGCATGGGCGTGCCGCTGCTGAAGACCGAGCTCGACTTGTCCGACTTGGTTGCCGACAACTACCTGCACCGCTCACGCGGCCCGTTGCGCCGCTTCGGAATCGACCTGTTCGACGAGATCAGCACGAAGATTGGGTGACCTCATGGAAGAAGCCACCACCCCCGACGCCGCCCCTGACGAGGACACCCCCGCAGGCCGACGCAAGGCCAAGGCCGCAGCCGCAGCGGAACGCTTCCTGAACCGGGGCGGCAAGAAGGCCCCGGCGAAGAAGACCGCCGCACCGGCCAAGAAGACGACCGCCAGGAAGAGCCCGGCGAAGAAGACCGCTACCCCGGCAGCACCGGCCGACGCGGGCAGCGAGGCACCGGCCGCAGCCCCGGCGCGCCCCCGTAGGACGGCGGCGGCGGGGCCGCTCGCCCGCCGGACCCCGCCGGCCGAGCAGGAGAAGACCACGTTCTACAGCGAGCGCATCAACCTGACGACCACGCCCGCGCAGAAGAAGATGCTGAAGCTGGCCGGGGTCGAGGACGGCATCGACACGACCGCCCGGATCCGCGCGATGATCGCGCTGTACGAGGAAGACGAGCGGCTGCGCAAGCGCATCGACAAGCTCGCGCAGCACTGGCGGTAACGCCGACCGCTGTGCTAGGGCTCTCAAGACAGAAGGCCGGCCCCGCAGAAGCGGGACCGGCCTTTCGGTGCAGATCATGCGCCAACATAGACCTGCAAATGCCCTGGTCAGCTGTGGTTGGAGCCAGTAGCAATCAGGGACACGAAGCGCCCATTCTCAGTGAGGCGGGCTGCTCGTACGAGTGAGCATCGCAACCAGAAGGCGTACGCGCAAACGCAGATGGGATGTGGATGAGCAGCGGCGGCGGCGTCGCGTGCGGCACCCCGCATGGTTGCTTGATCACACGCCTGTGACCAGGGGCTTCGTCCCTGCCCGTCCGCCTACCACACTTCATTGGCCAAGTATCCCTGGGGCGGGTCAGCCCTGGGATGCACGTGCACTAAAACTCCGATGAGCATATGAGCGGGGATGGAGGGGGCGTTCGGCCTGAGATGCTGGTGTGCAGCAGGTCGAGAACCAAGCCCAGGCGCCGCCAACCGCCTTTGGTTCTTGCCGAATTGGAGCCAGTAGCAGCCGCCCGGTGGATACCTTCGGCCCGCCGGGCGGCCACGGAAGGGACACCCTGTGGCAGGCAAGCCTCGTACACCCCACGTCTCACAGGCACCGACGGAGCCTGTACCGAACGACGAAGTGCTCCCCGTCCAGCGTCGCCTGGGCGGCCCCGAAGCGGCCGTCGTCATCGTCCTTGTCGTCACCGCAGCGGTGCTCGCCAAGACCGGCATGCCGATGCTGGCCGTCCTGCAGCTGCTTTCGGGAACCGGCCTGATCGCCGCCGTGACCATCACCGCCCTGCACATCCGCTCCTCCCAGCGTCTGCGCAAGGTGCTGCGGGCCGTCTTCGGCGCGATCCAGTAGGGGTGCGCCATGGGCCGCAAGGAAATACCCGTCGACCGGACCCTGAAGTACAACGCGCAGCTCGCCCTGTTCCTGCGCAGGCGCCGTGCGCTCAGCTCGTGCTCCTACGCCGAGCTCGCCGAGCACTGCGCGTACAGCCGGCACACGCTGCAGCGGGCAGCGGCCGGCGGGGCGACAGTCCCGCCGTGGCCGGTCGTCGCGTCCTTCGTGCGCGGCGTCGCCGAGGCTCTGGCCGACGAAGAGCACCCTGACGAGACACAGAAGGCCATGGAGCGCGCGAAGTCCCTGTGGCGCAAGGCGCGCTACGAATCGCGGCAGAAGACTCAGCGCCCCCGCCCCGAACCGCCTCTCCTGGCATTCGTCCGGGATGAAGCGGACGTGTCGGCCGTGCTGATCGAACTCTACGAACGGGCGGGGGCCCCTTCCATGGAGACCATGGAGAAGCAGGCGGGCGGGATGGGGCGCCTGCCACACAGCACAGCGCACCGCATCATCTCCCGCAAAGCACTGCCCAGCTCCTACGACCAGTTCAGTGCCTTCCTGGACGCGTGCGAAGTCCGGCCAGCCAAGCGCGATCCGTGGTACAGGATGTGGGACCGCGTCTTCGGATCGTCGTCGGTCCTGCAGCAGCCCAGCCTGCCCATCCGGTCAGCCGTACCAGATCCCAAATCACAGCGTGAGACCGGTGTTTTCCGGCTCTCTGGACACGGCGCCTTCCAGATCGTGCGTGAAAGGGGCCGGGTGACCGTGTGGGACATGAGAAACGGCACTCAGGTGGCGTAGACGACACTGGCAGGGCCTGGCCAGCGGGCGGCGAGCTCCTGGGGCAGGGGGGAGTCCGTGAAGGCCCTTATCTCCTTGTCCCAGGGGATGTTGACCGCGAAGCCCACGATGTGGTGTCGGAGCAGACCGGCTGGGGGATACGGCGGTCGGCGGTGTCCCCCTCCATCCGGGCGATGGCCCGCTGCGGCGGGCGGTGGGGCTGCGGCCGACCGCAGCGGCAGCAGGCAAAGACCGCCTCCTCCACGAAGCCGAGGCCACCGGCGGCGACCCCCGCCGCATCTGCGACCTGTTCGGTTTGTCCGTCGGCGCGGCCCTGCGCTACACCGGCACCATCGACCAACCCGGCCTCATCGAGCACAGCCTGCGTAACGCGGGAGGGACAGGGAAGACAGGGGCCGAGTAAGAGTAGGCCACGAGCCCACGCGTCGGCGGCCTCCCGTGCACACGCCCCGTTGAGGCGACCGGTGAGGCGACCGGATTCTCTGGGCGGTGCCTAGATTCCGGGCGAAACGTTCCTGCGGCGGGAGGAAGGCCTACGGTGGTGTGACGACAGGATTTTCCTTGGGGGTGGGCCATGGAGCCGATTTCGGCTGCTCTGTTGCTGGCGTTGGCCACGGGCGCGGCGGGGACCGCGGGCAGCCAGTCCTGGCAGGGCCTGGTTGCTTTGGTACGGCGTTGGCGGGGGCAAGCGGGCCGACCGACGGGGGTGGCGGCGGGTGAGTTGGAGCCTGCCCCGGCCGAGGTGGAGCTGACGTTGCTGGAGCGCGAGCCCGCTGATGAGTGTCGGGCGCAGATGTTGTCGGCGGCGTTGGCTGCACGGGCCGGGCTGGATGCGGGTTTTGCCGCCGCGCTGGATGCCTGGCACCGACAGGCGCAGCAGGTGGTGCCAGCTGCCAGGACGGGCAGCGTCTCCGCCCACATCTCGGGTGGCAGTCAGGGCAACGTGGTCACGACCCGCGACGTCGCTGGCGGGGTGAACCTCGGCACTCCGACGAGCCCGCCTCCACCGCCGCAGCAGTCCGACGAGTCCGGCGACTGAAAGCCGGTCGTGACCGTGGAGCCGTCCGGTAGCGGCGATGTCCACGCCGACGTCCGTGGAGGCCGCCAGGACGTGGTCGTCACCGCGCGAGACATCACAGGGCCGGTGACGATTACCGCTGCCGGGGCGCGAGTGCCCGGTTACCTGCAAGACCCGCAGCGCTGGACGCTGGTGGAGACCTGGGACGCCCTGACAGCAGGGACGCACCGGGCCCGGCCCGATAGTGCCGGTGACGCGGTGCCCCCGTATGTGGCCCGGGATGTCGACGCAGTGCTGCGAGCACGGCTGACCCAAGCGGCGCAGCGGGGCGGACTGGTGCTGGTGCTCGGAGAGTCCACAGCGGGCAAGACCCGCGTCGCCCACCACGCGGTGCGCCGGTGCGAGGTACTGGGCGGCTACCGGGTTCTGGCTCCGGACACCGGGCCGGACCTGGTGGTCGCGGTGGAAGTGGTGGCCGCCACTGCTGTGCGGTGCCTGGTGTGGCTGGACGACCTGGAGCGCTTCCTTACTCCCGACGGCCTGGAAGCAGGGATACTGGCCGAACTGGTGCGCCTGCGAACGCCAGTGCTAGCCACCATGCAGTTGCGCCACTACGACAACTTCTACCCGCGCACCGGCGAGACGCCGCTGGAAGGCCCCATCGGCCCTGATCCATCTGGGACGGGAGCTCGCGTACTCAAGCAAATCGAACCACTTCACCTTCAGCGCCGCTGGAGCCCCGAGGAGCTGGCACGTGCCCAGGAATGCGACGACCCACGCATCATCGACGCCGTCACCCACCACGGCCCATATGGAGTCGCCGAATACCTCGCCGCAGGCCCCGCCCTGCTCACCGAATGGCGACACGCCACCCGACCCGGCGGCCACCCCCGCGGCGCCAGCCTGGTCGCCGCGGCCGTCGACCTCGCCCGCACCGGCCTGCGCCCGCCCTACCCCACCTCCTTGCTTACCACTCTCCACCACCACTACCTGCCAGACGACCCCCTGTTGCGCCCCGAACCTCTCGACGAGGCCCTGGCGTGGACCGGGCGCCTGCGCTACGGGGCCACCAGTCTCCTGCTGCCCACTAGCGACCCCGGCGCCTGGAACGTCTTCGACTACCTCCCCGACCACACCACCAGCCGCGTTGCCGACGAGGTATGGCAGGCCGCCCTGGACCATGCCACTGACGACAACGACCGCTTCACCATCGGTGTGCATGCCTGGGACACAGCCCCTCACATAGCCGACGATGCCTGGCGCCCCCTCGTCCCACATGTACCCGGCGCGGCGTTCCACCTCGCCTACCTGCTCGACCAGGAGGGCCGGAGTGAGGAGGCTGAGCAGATGTACCGCCAGGCCATGGACGCCGGGGAGGCCGGCGCAAAGTTCAACCTCGCTGTCCTGCTCACCAATACCGACCGGAATGAGGAGGCTGAGCAGCTGTATCGCCCGGCCATAGACGCAGGGGACGCCGCCGCGGCCGTCGGGTTCGCTGCCGTGCTCCACAGGGCGGGCCGGAATGAGGAGGCTGAGCACCTGTACCGCCAAGCTATGCACGCCGGACATACCGACGCGGCGTTCCACCTCGGCAACCTGCTCGCCGTTACCGGCCGGAGTGAGGAGGCTGAGCACCTGTACCGCCAGGCCAGTGCGGCCGGGGACACCTACGCGGCGGTCAACCTCGCTTTGCTGCTCGCCGATACCGACCGGAATGAGGAGGCTGAGCACCTGTACCGCCAAGCTATGCACGCCGGACATACCGACGCGGTGTTCAACCTCGCTGTCCTGCTCGCCGATACCGACCGGAATGAGGAGGCTGAGCACCTGTACCGCCAAGCTATGCACGCCGGACATACCGACGCGGTGTTCAACCTCGCTGTCCTGCTCGCCGATACCGACCGGAATGAGGAGGCTGAGCACCTGTACCGCCAGGCCAGTGCGGCCGGGGACTTCCAAGCGGCGGTCAACCTCGCCTACCTTCTCGAAAGGGCGGGCCGGAGCGAAGAGATCGAAGCGGTGTACCGCGAGAACTGGGAGGCGCTCAATCCATACTGACGCCGCCACCAACCACTTGCCCGATAGGGCGGCCGTCTCGCGCTCCCCGAAACAACCATGACAGCAGTACCCCTTCGCCTGCCCGCCCCGCACCCGCCGGCGAGCAGTACGCCGCCGTCGACCGCCGGTCCATACCCGCGTACGAGGTCGCGGTCCGGCCCTCGGTTCGGCGGACCGGGACGAACCCGCGCCCGCTCCGATACCGTTCTGGACGCACCACCCGCGAGTTCGGCTACGAGCCCCCCTTCGGAAAACTCGAACCAACGGCCTTTGCCCGCCGGGCACACCGCCGAGGAGAGCCCGCTGCATGCAGTGGCGCCGCCGGGCTCTCACCCTGTCGTACGGCGACACCGCCACCCCTGCCGACGTGGCCCGTGCCGCACGGATCCACAGCTCGCCAGTTCCCGCCCCGGTCCGGGCACGGGCGGGGAAGAATTGCTGCATGAATCAGCTCACCCGACGCCGTTGGATCTGGTCACCCATCACCTCCTGGCAGGCCAGACGGCTTTCCCGCGTGACGGGCGTGGACCAGGACGCCGCATGGGTCAAGCTCCGCACCGCGACGCACCCCGAGGAAGCCGCGCTCTATAACCGTTCGCCGTCTCCTGCCCCAGACGAACCCGCCGAGTAACCCGCCCCAACCATCGACGAAGTGCACCCGGACCCGGCAAATGGCGACGGCCCGCACTGCCCCGCCTGGGGCGGCATGCGGGCCGTCGCCGTCCTGTGCGCCGCAGAGCGACGCGCGGCCCGACCGCGCTACGCGACCGGGCCCAGGACAGTTTCTGCGGATCGTCTCGCCGCGGCAGGCCTCCGTCCATACCCCGTCACTCACACGGGTGACGGCGGGGCCCAGCCGAGGGACTGACGGGCGGTGTGCAGGCCGAGCAAGGCGTGGGCGAGGAAGCCCTCAGCGGCATCGAGGGCGATGTACGCGGCCTCGGGATCTCCGTCCTCCACGCAGTCCAGGACGGTCAGGAAGCCGACGGCCGCGAACGCGGCCGAGGCGGCCGCGGCCGCCGGGTGCGCGCCCTCGTACTCGTCGCCGTCGTCCTGGTCGTGGGGGACGAACGCCTGGATGTCGTAGCCGGTGTGCTGTCTCACCGGTTCCTTGACCGATCTCAGCGAACCTTGACCGGCTCTGCACCGTCCTGAGGGTGCTACCCGATCGGTGACCGGTTCGTTGAACACCACGTGACCAAGTGCGAAGCGGACGAATGCCAGGACGAAGGGACGCACACCGTAGTGCTGACCTTCACCGGGGAGACCAGCGAGACATGGCACGTGTGCCGCGCCCATGACCGCCTACTCAAGATTGCGGCGGTACGCAGCCGAGTTCAGGCGGCGCCGGCAGTAGACGCGCCGGTGACCTTTAAGTGCCGCGATTGCGATCAGGTCTTGGACGAGGTCAACCAACCCTGCCCGATCTGTGGCTCGGGCGACAGAGTGATCACCGCGGGCGATAGGGGAGTTGCCCATGAGGCCGTGCGGCTTCGCGTCAAGCAGGGGGAGAAGGGCCGCTGGATCGTTCAGATCAATGCAGGAGACAACTACACCCGGGACCTCAGCGCCTGGGGCCATCGCGAGCTGACTATCAACCGCGAGCAGAATCAGTACAGCGAGGTCATCGAACTCTACGAAGGAAGCAGCATCGTGAGTACCGCCAAGCTGACTGACCACCTAGGCTGACCGCAGCTGTCGTCCGAGGCAGCGACGAAGCGCTGACCACCAACGAACCCGGTCAAACTTCAGTGAGATCAGCCAAGCCTCGATGAGACAGGACAGCAGCTGTGACTGAGGGCGCGTGATCGATTCGCCCAAAAAATCGAACGTCTGATCTACTCCCGGTTTGTGAGATACACCTTCCCTGCCGACCTCATCGAGGCTCAGACCGCCTGGTACGCCGCGTACCGGCAGCTCGCGACCCAAGCCACGCGGGCAGCCGGGACCACCACCCAGCGCCGTCGGCTCCAGCAGCTGTCCGTACGCCTCGCCGCCCACCCGTACTGGCGGACGCAGGCCGGAAGGGCACCCTCGGCCCGGATGGCGCTCAAGGAACTCGTGCGCTCCGGGGTTCGGCCGTGAGCGGGCACCTCACCGAGCGGCAGCTCCGGATCATCCGGTCGGCACGCGAGTGGGTGGCCGAGCACGGCGAGGCCCCGTCCGTGCGGGAACTCGCCCAAGCGGCCGGGCTGTCCAGCCCGTCGTCGATCGCCTACCAGCTCAAGCGGATACGCGAGCGCGGGGTGGTCGTCGAGACCCGGGCCGCGCCAGCAGCCTGTGCCCATACTGCGGGAACTGAGCACCAGATGCGTCGAGGGCCCCACCCTGATGGCTTGAGGGTGGGGCCCTGAGCAGGGAACCACAGTCCCCGGAGATGCACAGCGTCAGGCCGAGCGCGGCCCGGGTGTGGGCAGCCATTCGGCCACGGTGGGGTCCTCCAGTGCCTTCAGCCGCCGCCAGGTGAACACCCACGCGGTGACGTCCCGGATGCCGCAGGCCCGCAGGAACTCGGTGAACCGGTCATAATCCGGCAGGGCCTCCCCCCGCAGCATGTCGGAGATGCTGCTGCGCTTGAGGCGCCCCTGGCTGCGCGCCACCAGGGTGCGCAGAGACGGCTTGCCCGCCCACACATGCACGGCGCGCAGCGCCGCGATGAGCTGAACCACGTTCTCAACCCGGAAGGGGTCCGGCTGGCCGAACTGCGGCACATCGTCAGCCACGGTCCTCATCACCGTCGCATGTCCTGAATCGACCGTGATGTGCGGGTATCCGGAGTCCGCCGCTGCGTTGCGCCGGTCCCGCCGCGCCCGCAGTACCTCGACAAGCTGGAAAGCGCGGGTGCGCTCCTCTGCCGTCAAGTTCAAGGTCTTTGCCAAATCGGCGAACGTACTGTCCGACGGAGAACGCCTCGCGTTGATCACGCCATCGACCATCGAAATCGCAAGGCTAAGGTCGTGCGCGACTCCACGCATCGTCAGGCCTTCGCGGCGCATGGCATTGCGCAGCAGCTCGCGCAGAGCGGTGGCGGCGTCGTGCGTGATCACCGCCATGCGGGCCCACCGCCCTCGTCGCGACGCCTCCGCTCTGTGGCACGGCTACGCAGACCCCTCAGCACCTCGTTGCCCAGCGTGGCGCAGGCGGCGATCAGCACAGCGGCGAACACCGCAGCAACCGTCTCGACCACCAAGCCCCTGGCACAGAACACGCCGAGCACAGCGAGGCTCAGGACGAGGCCGAGGCTCCAGAGGGCGGCGCGCTTGAACCCGAACGCGCGCGGGGCACCGCCTGTCACTACACAGCCCGAACCAGAAGAGGCCAGCGCCGCAGGCCGAGGGCCCCAGCCGACTTCTGGCACATTGAACCCATCCATACCAACCACTCCCTGGTGGTCATGCCGCCCAGCCCGGACGGAAGAGGATCAGAGCAGGGGTTCGCGGGCCCCTGGCGCCTCCATGCGGCGACGCGCCACAAGTTTGGGCCTTCGCCGATCGCCCCGTCCAACGCACTCCGGGGTACGACAAGTTCGCACCTCCGGCACTTCAAGATCCTTACGGTGTAGTGCTCCTGACAGGATGAAAGTTTCGTACTGCCTAAATGGCGCAACCAGCCCTTACAGGTGGCCGTCGCAGTGTCCGGTGGATGTCCAGGACTGTCCGGGAAGACCCCGCCACCTGTCCTGCGTGCGGGGAAATCCCGCAGGTCATTCCGGCTCGCTCCCCGCAGACAGCAGCCTCCTGTCCAAGACTGTCCGGAGCCGTCCGCAGGCGTCCGCCAGGACGTCTGTTCAACGGATTTCGCGGGACACTAGCCCCTGAGCCCTTCCAGCCAGCCCGGACGGACTCCCAGGGACTGCGTTTCGCGGCGCACCCCTGTTTGGTGTGATGCACCTCACTCACGCCACGGTGCGGCCCGTGCCTTCCGGCACGGGCTTGCTGCCGTTCTGGAGCTGTAGCGGACAAGCCGCGACGGCGCAGTGTTCCGTACGACTACTTCAGCGGACGGCGCCGACAACGGCAGTGATGCAAGCCGTCATCAGCATCAGGCCGGCCAGCGCGACCTTGAGCGGGCCGGCCAGCGCGGGGCGGGCGTGCGCCAGCCAGAACAGGGCGCTGCCGACGAGCAGGGCCAGCACCACAAGCACCAGAATCAGCAGTGCAGTCGTGGTCGTCATGACGAAGATCCTCAGTCGGTCCGGTGTGCGGAGATCGCACACAGTTGGTGGAGAAGGCCGTCTCAGCACCTGCGCATCGCGCAGTGAATCGGTTCGGCAGACATCTTCAGAGACAAGGCAGTCAGCGAGCGGCGCAAGCCCGCTCGGCTCCCAGGACTCTGCCACCCAACACCCCACCGACGGAGGCGCAGTTGCCCCACTTGTGTGCCAAGTAGCCCTAAAGAGTGAATGGCTTCACTCCTCACCATGAGGGGGAGTGGTCACCATGAGCGGGGAGTGGCCGCGCGTACCCCGGCACCCCGCTCTTCACGCGTCTTCCAGGACAGGTAGCCCGCGCCTCCGGCACGGCATGTCAGTGCGTGCCGCTACCGTCGATGTGCTGCGAGGGCTGTGCACCCGCGCCGTGGGGAAGTGTTCGTTCGTCGCATCATCACATCGCAGGTGGGGGTATGAATGGGCGAAATCGATCACGAGATAGCCGGGGAAGTCGCCTCACTCCAGGCTGACATCGCCTCCGTGCTCCAGGAGCTGGAGGGCCTGCCCGAGGATGACCCGCGCTACGAGCCGTTGTTCGCACAGCTGGAGCGGGCCGGGTCGGTGCTGCTGGCGTACGAGGCCGAGGTGCCGGCGAAGCTGGAGGCGCCGCACCGCGAGGCCAGCGAGAGCGTGCTCACCTGGTCGACGCGGGCGCACATGGCCGGGGGCGTGCTGCTCGGCCTGGCGCCGTTCACCGGCTGGATCGGCTGGGGCTGGGTGGTGCTGGCACTGCTCCAGGTCGTGGTGGGCGCCGTGCTCGCCGGCAACAAGCCGGTGGCGGGCAAGCACCGGCAGCTGCGGTACGCCGCGGCCGTCCTCAGCGTGGTCACCGTGCTGGTGCCGCTGCTCGCCTTCGCCGTCCTGCCGGCCCTGGTGTGGTTCGTGCCGCCGGTCGGCTGGGTTGTCGCTTCCGTCATCTCCTACGACGCGACGCAGGCCGAGGGGCGGGCGACGGCATGAGCATGGACCACTCCCACCACGACCTGGACCGCCGGATCGACAGCGTCAAGCGGAGCCTCGACTACGACGTCTCCTCCCTGGAGTCGAAGGTGTCGGGCATCGAGAGCACCCTCGAAGACATGGAGGGCCTGCCCGGCCGGGTCGACAGCCTCGAACACGAGCTGCGCGAGGCGAAGTCGGACACCCAAGAGGTCCGGGACGATCTCGAAGCGAGCATCGGGGAGACCGACACCGCGGTGAGCCGTCTCACGACGCGGGTGGCGGCACTGGAACGGCACCTGCGCCAGGCCAAGGGTGCGGTCGTCGTCGACCTCGATGAGGACTGCGGGGGCGAGCTGCACGCCCTGGCCCTCACCGCGGACAAGGGCCGGGCCGCGCGGGCCAGGCTGCTCTCCGACTATGACCGCACCCGGCTGAAGCTGCACCAGAGCCATCTCGCCCAGGCCCGCGAGGAGCGGGGCCGGCATCGCGCGACCGTGCTGCGCGCCGCGAAGGTGCTCGCCACCACCCCGGCCGGGGACCCGCACCGCAAGGCGGCCGAACTCGACTTCACGACGTCCGCACCCCGGGCACACCAGGCCCACGGCCGGATCGCCAGCCTGGTGAACGCCGCGGCGCAGGCCGACGCGAAACTGGCGGCTGACGACGCCGCCCGCGCGAAGAACGCCAAGGTGATCAACGCGGGCGAGCGGGCGGAGACGAAGCTGCGCCTGCGGCTGCGCAGCCGCCTCTCGGACGCGGTCGGCGGCGCGCACCTGCTGCCGGTGTGGTTCGCCACCGCGTTCGGGCCGATGCCGCCGGCCCGCAACGCGGACGAGTGGATGGACGCGGCCACCGACGTCCTGGTGTACCGGGCCACCTACCAGGTCACCGATCCCGTGGTCGCGCTCGGCCCGGAGCCCGAGGAGTACGTGGGGCCACGCCGCCGGGTGTGGATCGAGGAGCTGACGCGGGAGCTGAAGCGCTGGGGATAGCCCGCAGCCACGGCCGAAGCCGCAGCCCAACTTTTTTCGGGGCTGCGGCCTCGGTGTTTGCCGATTTCCGTACGGCTAGCGGGAGTTGATGTTCCCGCACCCCTTGCGACCTCTGTGCGCAAACGCGCACACTAAGTGTTGTGCAGATGAGCAAATGCGCATCTGCCCATAGCCTCAACTGGGGATATGGCACACCGGAAAAGGGGGAACCATGGAGCTCTGGGTGGGGATCATCACCGTCGCCGGCACCCTGCTCGGCGCGATCGTCGCGCACATCTTGCAGAGCCGGACCGCCGACCGGCGCGAGACGGAGACCAGCCGCGCCACGACCCGCCGCGACCTGCGCCAGGCCACCACCCGCCTCCTGTCCGAGACCACCGCGCTGCGGCGCCTCCAGTTCGGCCGGTGGTCCCTGCGCGAGGCCACCGGCGCAGAGCGGGCCGCCGCGAAGGACGCAGCCCTTCAGGCCCGCTCCCGCGTGACCGAGGCCCTGGTCGAGGTGCAGCTGCTCACCGACGACACCGAGGTCCGCCGACTGCTCGATGAACTCCTCGACTCTGCCTTCACCCTGCACGACGCCGCCGACCAGGACGACATGGACCTCCGGGCCGACCGGGCCCGCGCCGCCCACAACGACCTGGTCGACACTGTCGGCCGCCTGGTCCGCGCCTGACCCCGCCGTACCCCCGATCCGCAGAAGCAATGCGCAAATGCGCATCCGCTCATGAACTGAACAGGAGAAATGCCATGACAGTACGCGTGACCGAGGTCGGCACCCTGATGGCGAACCTGCGCTGGGAGAAGGACGACGACCCCCGCGGCTGGCTCTTCCAGGCTCTGTCCGGCGACGCGCCCCTTGAGGACGTCCTCCAGGCGATCGCCGACCCGATGGAGTTCGCCGACACCAGCCGTCTCGACGGCGCCGACGACGCCAAGCGCCGCCTGCGCTCCGTGCTGTGGGCCCTCAAGCTGCTCACCGACCGCGCCGACGTCCTCACCGTCGCCCTCAAAGACAGCTACGGCCAGTCCTGGACCGAGATTCAGGAAGTCCTCGACCCCGACAACCCGCAGGCCCGTTCCACCGCCCGTCGGCGCTACGACGCGGGCCGCAAGCGCATCAGCTTCTTCCCCGCGCCCGCCGACCGCCCGCTGCCCGGCGGCTTCACCACCGGCCAGCGCGTCCGCATCACCGCCGTCCCCGAGGGCCTCACCGCCGACTACATCGGCCGCGAGGGCGTCATCGAGGGCTACGACGCCGACGCACGGCTCTACATCGTCACCGGACTGAGCGGCAAGACCCGGCAAAAAATCATGGGCGTCCCCGGCTTCGAGGCCGACCACATCAAGGCCCTCGACGACGACCAGGACGCGGGCGAGCAGAGCAGCTGAAGCACAGATCACGCCCACTGCGCACTCGCGGAGCACAACGCCCCGCCCCGGCGGGCGCTGCACGAACCCTCGGCGCTGACCCGCCGAACCCCGTCCAGCGGACCCGGCTGACCCCGGCCGCCGGACAGCAAGCTCACCCACACACTCCCGAAGGACTACTCGTCATGGTCACCCAGGCACTCGTGTTCCTGACCGGCTTCGTCGTCTTCTACGCCGCCCACCTCGCCACGGACTACCCGCTCCAGACGGACCGCCAGGCCGCGCGGAAGGCGGGCTGGACCGAGAGCGACACGGACCCTCACCCCGGCCGCCACCACCACGGCTGGGGCGCCAACCAGGCGCACGCCGGCACCCACACCACGCTCTCCCTGACCGCACTGCTGCTCATCCCGAACCTGGCCCTCGGCCTGCCGCTCAGCGCCCTCGGCACCGTCGCCGCCCTCGCCTGGATCCACGTCTCGCACGCGGCCATTGACCGTCGCGTCGGCGTCGCCTGGTGGATGCGCCACACCGGCCAGACGGCCTTCCAGGCCCACGGTGGCGCCGCCCACGTCGACCAGGCCGCGCACATCGTCCTCGGCCTCCTGCCGGCCGCCCTGCTGCTCGCCAAGCTCGGCTGACCCAGCCGCGACACGAAGGGAGGACGACATGTCGAACCTGCTCGCCTGGTACGGGTGGATGGCCATCGGCGCGGTACTCGCCATCGCCGGAACGTACTGGCTGACCGGCTCACTCGCCGCAATCAAGCCCAAGCCCGCCGACGTCTGCTCCTGGTGCTCGCGGGCCTCCGGCCACCAGGTCACCGGCCACACCTACGAGACCTGCCGCGGCCCCGCCGACGCCCAACTCGCCGAACAGCGCCGCCTCGCGGACCGGAAGTCCGCCAAGGCCCGCGACGAGGAGTACGCCACGCAGGAGGCCGCCCGCAAGGCCGCCGAACGCGCCCGCCACGCAACCAAGCTGCGGGTGCTCCAGATCGGCACCGTCACCACCCGGACCGGCCCCCAGGGCAACGAGATCCACACCAACGGATGGGCCTTCGACACCCTGGCCAGCCCGCACTCCGGCCCCAGCAACGGCACCACCCAGGCGTACAGCACCACCGGCGGCCCCGAGCGCATCTCCGGCTGGACCATCCAGGAACTGCACACCATCGCCCACGGCGGCGCCTGCCAGTGCGACGTCATCCGCCTCGCCCGCTACGCCCGACGGTGAAGGGAGCACCCATCATGCGCATCGAGCGGTCCACCCTCACCTGGATCACGACCGTCGCCCTGGCCGCCGGGGCCGTCGCCGCCTGGTCGGCGCTGCGCCACAGCGGCGACGCGGCCACCATCGGCGCCCTCGCCTTCGCCGCCACCTCCATGACCCTCGGCAAGCTCACCGGGGCCTCCGCCGTGGCCGTACTGGTCTCCTCCGCCCTCCTGGCCGTGGCCGGCGTCCTCCTCCTGGCGGGCCTGGCCATCGCCCGCGCGGCAGGCTCCGACATCTCCCTCACCACCGACTGACGCGGGAAGGAAACGCCATGGCACCCCGGCTCACCCCCAAGCGGCTCGCCTTCCTTCGCGCGGCCGCCGACCACCCCAAGGGCAGCATCCTGCCCATGCTCACCACGGACGCGGGCGTGAAAGTGTTCCTGCGGGCCGCCGACGAGACCGCCCTCGAAGAGCTCGGCTACGCCGCCTCGATCGACGACTGCGGCCACGTCCAAGGCAGCCCGGACCCCGACCACGAACACCGGTCCCACCCGCACCTGTTCCGGATCACCGACGCAGGCCGCCAGGCCGTCCAAGCCGCCGACCCCGCCACGACCGGCAAGGAGATGCCCCGATGACCCCGAGCCTGGTCCTCAACACCCTGCTGCCCCGCTTCATCACCGACCTGTGCGTCGAACTCCGGGGCAACCACCAGATCACCCGCGGCATCAACGAGGCGATCGCCAACGGCGACGAAGACGCCATCGCGGTCTTCCGCACCGGCACCCTCGCCGCGGCCCTCACCACACGCGGCCTGTTCCGGCGCTCTGACGAGATCGTCGCGTACGCACAGCGCGTCAAGGAACGCGACGGCTCGATGCACCGGTACTACGCGGTGTTCCGGTACTGCACCGACCCGAAGTGACGTCGGCGGGCTGCCGTACGCCATCGTCACCGACGCGCCCGTGGCTCCCCTTCCTGAATGGATCGATCGCCTCCAGGCTGACCAGCCGACAGCACTAACCACGATCCTGGACGACCCTGGCAACACTTCGGCCCCGGACCGCTTCGGCGGTCCGGGGCCGAAGCGGTCCGTCTTCGAGGGGCTGGTTCGCTAGGTGCCCTGCGTCGCAGTGCTTAGGAGCGATCCTACCGGACTGGTCAAGCGGGACCGGTAGCAACAGCCAGAAATAGCGGTCACGGGCAATCCGGCGCCCAACCAAAACGAAGCCAAATGACGATGCGTCAGAAACTGGGTCGATACCCACTCTGACCTGCGGAAAGTAGTGTTCGCCTCGCTTTCAACGTCACCGTACGTCACCGGAAATCAAGCAGAAAATTTCCGCTTGCCCACCAGAACCGTTCCCCAAGCCAAAACAGCCCGAAAATAGGCTCTTACCTGCTGCTTTACATGGTTCCAGGCCGGAATCCGGACCGGTTCGGGACCGCTACGGGACCGCTACGACCGGTCCCAGGACCTCCTACCGGTCCCGTAAAAAACGGCCTCTGAACTGCGGCGGGGACCGGTTGGACCGCTGGGACCGGTAGCAGGGCTAACCCCCCTACGAATAAATCAACCTCTTCGCAGCCGCCGAAGCCGAATCACGCAGCGTGCCCACCCTGCGGAAGCCGGTTCACCGAGGCCCTCCCCCGGGTGGCGCATACGGTCGTACGCTGGTCGTATGCCAAAGGAACGCGTCACCATCACGCTCTCCGAGGAGAGCGCCGCAGCGCTCCGCAAACTGGCGGACGCGGGTCAGATCGAGTCGGTCTCTGCGTACGTCGCCGAGGCTGTCGAGGACCGCCTCGCCCGCCAGGAGCGCGCCGCCCGCGTCATCAGCCGCTGGGCAGCTGAGGCCGAGAAGGACAACCCCACCGAGTGGGCGAAGGCCCTGGAGTGGGCCCGCAGCACGGCGCACAAGGATGAAGCCGCCGCGCAGGGCGCCGCATGATCGGGGGCTACATCCTCGACGCCACCGCCGTACGCCAGCTCGCCCACGGCGGCCCCTACATGGTCGCCAGAGTCTTCTACGCCGTGGAATCCGTCCAGGCCCTTTACGTCCCCACCACCGCCCTCGCCGCCGGCCTGGTCGGCTTCGACCTCAGCGCCGCCCGCCGCGAACAGGTCGAACAGGCCCTGGACGCCCCCGCCTTCGCCATCCACGACCTCGACCGGGCCGCGGCCCTCTCGGTCGCGGAAATCGCCACCATGGCGCAAGTCGACATCGCCACCGCCCACGTCGCCCACATCGCACTCCGCCGACCCGGCCTCCCCGTGCTCACCACCCAGCCCGCAGAGCTCCACAAGATCAACCCCACCATCGAGATCGAGGAACTCCCCTAAATCTCACCCCCCATACTCGCCCCCTCGGAATCGACGAAGGGCACTCGATGGCACAGCGCCTTCCGGCGCCGCTGCTCCCTCGCAGGCAAGGAAACACCGCCCCCAGCACCATGTCCCTCGGACTCATCGGCGGGCCAGGCAAAGAACGGTGCTCCTGGTTCGCTGCCGAACTCCCGCCGAACATCACTCAGCCTGGCCCCACAGCCCCTCGAACCAGGCTGGAGCATGCGCAAATGCGCATCTGCCCACGCACTGAACTGTCTGAATTCTTTTTATGCCGGTTCAATAGAGGTAATCCAGACGAGGAACCAGGGAACTGTCCTGGCGGTTTTAGTACCCTGACAGTTAGGCACTGGACGCCAGTTTCTGTATGCAGACCACAAGAGGCCCGAGTTTCCTCTAGAGTGTGTTTCTGGCGGTGTTCGCTGCATGCATTCTGACGCCTCCTTCGCGCGCGCGGAGGGAGGTGATAAAGGTGCAAGAAAACGAACCGCCGGACTGGCAGTTCTGGGCCTTCGTGGTTGCCTTAGTCCAGGTCGCACTGGACTTAACCACTCAGCTCGTGAACCACTAGCCCGGCGAATCCGTCGCCAGGGGCCGTTCCAACCGGGACGGCCCCTTCCTTTGTCACATTCCAACTCTAGCGCAACGCGTAAGTCTCGGAGACGGGATCGATGGATTAAACAGCTCTGTTCACCTAGAGAGATCTGACCAAGCCCACACGAAAAGCCGTAGGTTAATACTCTGCGATACGGCGAGAGCAATGACCTATCTCTCGCTTTCGAATCCACTTCAGAACAGACTTCTCTTCCTTTCTTCTCCGGCTTCGCCGAAGAAACCTTACCCAGCTTCTGAAGGAATTCACCTCTCTTCTGGAGAGGGAAGACAAGCTGTCTTCTACCGTTCCCCCGGGGAACGAATCGCTTAGCTGGAGCAGCGCACCACGGGATGCGCTGCTTTAAGACCAGCAGAAATCCAGCACCCCTCAATGTTGAGGGCTGCCCATAGCCCTAGGAACGTTCCTAGGTGCGCCGGCCTCCGGTGAAAAGGGCTCTCCTCAGGCCATCACACCACTAGACCAGCGGACGGAGCCAGGACGGCCGAAGGATCTGTGTCCATAGCCTCGAGGCGACAGGGGCTGCCGGTCAGTCAACGCAGCGCAGAGCTCGCGCACGTCCGGAACAGCCACCGGCCCGAATCGGCCGAGAGGAAAACAGATGAACGCCACAAGGAAGACGATCGGGCTGGCTGCGACGGCTCAGGTGCTTTCCCGCCGGGCCTGACCCGACGACGCCCTCATGAATTCTCTGATAGCTCGTCAAGCAATGGGGGACAATGAAATCGAAAATCAGGTCCGCACTGCTGGCGGTGGCTCTATCGGCCGGTTCGACCGTCGGCATGGTGGCGGCACCCAGTGCGCAAGCGGGCACCTGCACGAGGACCGTCGGCGCCGTGATGGAGGTCGTAACCACGGCCAACTACGACCTCGGCACCTTCTACCAGGGCTATGACTTCTGCCAGAAGCGGGCCTACGCGAAGTTCCACTTCAAGGACCTGTGGGTCGCACAGGTAGCCTCGGCCAGCAGCCAGGTCTGGATCGTCAGCGCCGCGTCGGGCGATCCCGGGATGCACCACTACAATCCGGCGGGCGTCGAGTGGTGGGACGCCGGCAGCCAGGGCATCTACAGCACAAGCAGCGAGGTCTACCGGGCCGGCTTTTACCTGACCTGGAACGGCAACGTCTGCCAGGGGTACAGCGACTGGTACTACGGCAGCGGAATCCAGCTCGGCTACGGCGTCGGCGGCCCCAGCTGCAAGACGATCGGCACCGGCGCGACCCCGTGACGCCCCCCTCCGCCTCCACGTCGGCTCCCGGACACTCGCGGACCGGCGCGGAGGCGGGCGGGTATACGCGAACGTTCCCGTGGACCGGGTGTCGGGTGCGGGCGGGCCCGGATGCCGTCCCGGCCGCAGCCGGTAGCCCGTGAACAGAGGTGACCAGCGACTCAAGGGCGCTCGGCCTGCTCGCCGACCAGCTGAACCACAAGGGGGCCACCCATGGTTCCCGCGCCGCCACTGTGCCCCCTGAGGGCGGCGGAGGTAGAACGGAAGAGAGGCCCATGTCACCGCGCGGAGCGGCGACCCCGGACGTACGCGAGCGGCTTTTCGCGGCCGCCGAGCGCGTCGTGGATAGGGATGGGCCCGGCGCGCTCACCAGCCGGTCCGTCACGACCGAGGCAGGCTGCACCAAAGGGCTGCTGCATGCGCACTTCTCGGGTTTGATGAGTTCGTGGCCGAGCTCTGCCTTGACCGGTTCGCGCGCACGGCGGCGAAGGCGCGGGAACTGTCGGGGCTTGTCGGGCAAGGCACGGCGGCGCACAACCTTGAGGCCGTCGCCCTCGCTCTGTTCGACTCCGGCGGTCCCGCCATCTCGGGCCTGGCCATGACACGCCCCGCCGCCGCGCTGCGCATCCGCGAGGCCCTGGAAGAAGGGGCGCCCGGGTTCACGGCGATCCAGGAGGCCATCGCCGGCTATCTGAAGGACGAGCAGGGGCTGGGCCGGGTGGTGAAGACTGTCGACCCGTACTCGGTGAGCCTCGCTATCGTCGGCACCGCCCACCATCTCCTGATGACCAGCCGGCCGGGCACACCTGACCCGCGGCCCCCTATGACGCGTCTGGTGGCCGCCTTGGTGGACGGCTAGGGGCCGTCCGGCGAGTCGGGAGCGGAGCCAGAGACGTATGGCAGCATCGGTCACGGTGCCGTGAAAGACGTACCCCCTCTTTGTCAAAGCGCGTGGCGACGGCCCGGTAGGTCTTCAGTCGGTTGATCAGGCACCCGGCCTCGTTCCTGCGTGGGCATAGCGTGCCGGGTCAAACCGCTGGGCCTGCCACCGCTGCTGCCACGGCGTTGCGATGGGCCTGCTGGTCACGGCGTTCGGGAGCGGTGTGCTTGATCGGCCGACGCCGCAGATATCGGCGGCTGCGGCGTAAGGACTATGCCCACCAGACCCAGCGGCGGCTCATCGATCAGCTCGCCGGGGCTCCGCTCGCGGTCGATATTTTCCTGTTCCTCATCGCTCTCGCGCCGTCCATAGCCTCGGTGCTGCCAACCGTTCACACCTACTTCAACCGCCGCGAGATTGCCAGACCGGCCTGCGGCCTTCCAGCATGGGAACACACCACTGTCCTCATCAGCGTGGCCAGGGCTCCGGCACCTGCCAGTCGTCTCCCGCACCCCGGCCCGCCGGGCTCCCTACTGGGGTGCCGTCCGCGGAGCAGTGCGTACCCGCCCGCCCGAAGAAGAGGAAACGGCCATCTGAACGGTCACTGCGCGCTCAGCCTGTGAAAGCCCGTACGGTACCGCCTGATTGTCCGCCCGACTCCGCATACAGCGACTGCGACCTGCACGCACAGGCGACGGTTTCTCACTGTGGGCGTAGTCGGCCGGCCGCCGAGCTCAGGCCGTCGCAGGTGGCGTGAGCTCCGTGGCACCCGACGGGGCAACAGCCCTCAGCAGGCCTGTCGAGGGTGTTTGTCGGTGGACACAACAACCGCCCACACCCACCAACCCCTTTGTCTCACACTCATGGTGTGATCGTGGCGTACCCCATGAACGCATCGGCCGACGGTATGTGGCACCCCATATGGCGGGGATCGTCTACGGCTCGCGGTTGCAGGACTACACGTATACCTCTCCTGGAACTCCACTGCCCCTGAAGAGGGTTGCCTCGGAGCGCGAGAGTGTGTGCGCCCTTGCCAGCTCCGTGCAGGGTTGTTCACCATGTGCGCACACGGTTTCTCTGGACCAACCTCCGTGCATCAGACGAGGTTTGAGTCGAGGCCGCTGTTCATCCACCTCGTGCTGGAAGGTACCCCCGCCATGTCTGCTTCCACGTCTGTCCTGACCTGTCTGCCTGCCCGCCTGCGTGCCATGTCCGCCGCCGGTACCGTCGCCATCGTCACGACGGCGGCGCTCACTCTGACCGCTACTCCCCATGCCACCGCGGCCCCTCGCCTCGCGAGCACACCGCAGGTGTCCTCCCGCGTCCTGGACCAGTGGATCGGCAGGGCTCTGGCCGTCATGAAGGCCAAGCACATCCCCGGCTCCTACGCCGGCATCCTGCGAAACATCAAACGCGAGTCCGGCGGCAACCCCCGGGCCGTGAACAACTGGGACTCCAACGCCCGCGCCGGCACCCCCTCCAAGGGGCTGCTCCAAGTCATCGACCCCACGTTCCGAAGCTTCCACGTCGCGGGCACGGCATGGGACATCTTCGACCCCGTGGCCAACATCGCCGCCGCCTGCAACTACGCCGCTCACACCTACGGCTCCATCGACAACGTCAATTCCGGATACTGACCCCTTCGATACGGGGCGCCGCCGCGGAGAGCTGTGCCCGACGGCCAAGCACGCCGGACAAGGCTCCAGCGCACCGGAGGAGGCTACGTTTGGGCCGACCTCCAGTTCGGCGGCGTGGGCGTCACGGGCCGGTTTGCTTCCGGTTTGGCCTGGCCTACAGCGTCGTGGGCGGCCAGGGCGGCGCGCAGGGTCAGGGTGTCGGCGCCCCGGGAGGCGTCCAGACCGATGAGTTCGGTGGCCTTGCGCAGCCGGTAGTCGACCGTGTTCGGGTGCACCTGGAGCCGGGCGGCGGCCCGGCGCCGGTCGAGTCCCCGCGCCAGGAAGGCGCGCAGCGTGTCGAGCAGCTCCGGACGATCGTCCAGCGGGTCGAGCAGTGCGGCCAGCCCCGCCCTGGCCGGGCTCGGCCGGCTCAACTGGTACTCCAGCAGCACGTCGTCCAACAGGTACAGCCCAGGTCCCCGCCCGGACGCCTCCGCCACCGCGCGCACCTCCCCGGCGAGCCGGGCGGCCTCCGCGACCCCTTCGGGCGCCGCGATCGTCGCCGCGGCCAGCAGCTCGGCACCGCACATCCGGCCGAGCTGCTCGACCAGATCGGACAGCCGCGCCCGGTCCGCCCGGCCGAAGTCGTCCGGCGAAGTCGCGCACGGGATCAGTACCAACCCACCCCCGCCGGACAGGACGGAGAGCGGAACGCCACTCGTCTGGCGCTGGATTTCGTTGCGCAACCGCCGGAGCTTGCGGCGGGCGGCGACCGCGTGGTTCACACCGGGCACCAGCTCGTCCGGGTGCGGCCCCATCGCGATGCTCAGCACCAGGTAGCGGGCCGGCAGCTGAATGCCGGCCCGGTCCGCCGCGCTCTGGGGGCTGCCGCCCTCCAGCAGCCGCGACAGCAGCGACTGCAGCGCGACCTGCTCGTCACTCAGCGCGGTCTGCCGCTCCTGCACGTACCCGGCGGCCACCTCGCAGCTCACCAACCGCAGATACGCGAGCAGTTGGCGCTGCACCATCAATACGTCGGCCAAGTCGCCCGGTTCGGCCGCCGAGAAGACCTGGGCGGCGCACTCCTCCGCACCGAGGTGGTAGGCACCGACGACAGCCTCCAGCGGTACGCCCTCGTCGGCGCGCCGGGCCGACGACTCGCGGATGGCCGCCGCCTCGGCCTGCCCCGGCATCTCCCCGGTGCGCAGGACCCCCGCGAAAGTCCGTATACCGCGGGTCACCTGCTTGGCGATGTCGCCGCCGAGGTGCTCCGCGGGCAGCGTCCCGTACACGGGGAGCCGCTCGACCAGCCGGATCATCACGGCACGCTCCAGCGCACCAGCTGCGTCCTGGAGCCGCTTGTGCACCGGCACACCGCCGAACCGCGGCACCTTGTTGCGCTCCACAGCGTTGGATCCGGTCACAATTCACCTCGCACATCTCTGTTCCCCGCCCCGGAGACTGGGCCGCTGACCAGCCCCATGATGTTTCCGGGACATCACCTACTGGTAGGTAACACGACTGGCTAGTGGATGGCCAGATGCGGCAGGACCTCGGCCGCATCGTTCACCGCATTCCCCTGCCGGGGACCGCCGCCCCGGCCGACCCGACGTGTCGCACACCGGCCCCCTGCCGGCGCGTCGCTCCCCCAGGAATCGAGGACCGCATGTCCAAGGCAGCTGTTCGCCTGATCTCCGTCGCTGTCGCCGCCGCAGCCATGGCCGCCACGCCCGCCGCCACCGCCGTCGCGGCCACACCGGCCGCCGCGACGGCCTCGGCAAGCGACCCGTTCTACGCCTACACCGGCAGCGAGCCGCTGTCCTCGTTCGCGCCGGGCACCGTACTCAAGACGCGGACCCTGCAGTACCACGTCATCGGCATCCCCACGCCCCTCAAGGCGGTCCAGCTGCTGTACCGCACCACCGACGCCCAGGGCCGCCCGGCCGCCAACGTGACCACAGTGGTGCGCAGTCTGACCGGCGACAGCAGCAAGGCCGTCTCCTACCAGTCGTTCTACGATTCGCTCAACCCGGAGGACAGCCCCTCCCGGGCGATCGCCGGTGACGTCACCCTGGGCGGTGCCATCCCCAACGCGGAGGCCCTCTTCATCACGCCGCTGCTGCTGCAGGGCTACAACCTCGTCATCCCGGACACCGAGGGGCAGCAGGCGAACTTCGCCGCCGGACCGGAGTACGGCACCAACACCCTCGACTCCATCCGCGCCGCAACGAAAGCGACCGAGACGGGGCTCAACTCCACCACGTCGTTCGGCCTCATCGGCTACTCGGGCGGCGCCATCGCGACCAACTGGGCCGCCACGCTCGCGCCGAGCTACGCACCGGACGTCAACCGCCGACTGGTCGGCTACGCCGAGGGCGGCCTGCTCGTGGACCCGGCACACAACCTGAAGTACGTCGACGGCTCACTGGCCTGGTCCGGCGTCATCCCCATGGCCGTCATCGGCGTCTCCCGCTCGTACGGCATCGACCTCAAGAGCTACCTCAACAGCTACGGTCTGAGCGTCTACAAGGACCTCCAGCGCGGCTCGATCATCAACGCCCTCGGCCACTACCCGGGGCTGACCTGGAAGAAGATGGCGAAACCGGAGTACGCCAACCCCAACTCGATCCCCGCCTTCCTGGCGGCGATGAACAAGCTCAACCTCGGCTCCGCCGCCACCCCGGCCGTCCCCGGGTTCATCGGCCAGGGCAACGGAGGCGTCCTGGAGGGGACCTTCAGCAACCGCCCGGGCATCGGCACGGGCGACGGCGTGATGGTCGCCGGCGACGTGCGCTCACTCGCCCGCCAGTACTGCGCCACCGGCAGCTCCGCAGTCAAGTACAGCCAGTACGAACTGCTCAGCCACACAGGCGCCACCCTCGCCTGGGCACCCGTCGCGCTGGGCTGGCTCAACGACCGCTTCGCCGGCCGCACAGCGCCGTCCGACTGCGGCCGGATCTCCAGCGGCAACTCGCTCGCCCCGGAAGAGCCCGTTCCGCTGTCGTGATCCGTGGCCGACCCACCCTCACAGAGCCCGGCATCGCCGCGTCTCCGGCCGCCGAGCGCGCGGAGCTCCTGTCGAACCGCGGCACTCACAGCCGACGCTCGCGCGGGGTGGAGACTCCGGGCCCCGTGAGCGGCGGTGGCGGCCGGTCCGCACGGACGCACGATCTCATCACCCGATCGTGAGTTCCTGCGGCCACGGGCAGGGTGTGCCGCGATTCTGGGAGTGATGGCATATGCCGGTCGCCCGCTCGGCCGTGTCGTAGGTGAGGGAATGCCATGCCTGGGGATACGGGACGGCACAGGGGCTTGGACGAGACGACGGTCCTGTTGGCGGCGGGCCTTGCCGACCTGGCGGTGAGCACACTGGGGTCGGCCCTGGGGACCGTGTGGGCAGCGTTACACCGCTCGGACGCCGCCGAACTCGCGGCGGACGCCGAGCACGATCTGCTGGCGCGCGGCCGCCTGGTGATGGACCGGTACGCAGCCGCCCCACCCACCTGAAGATTCTCGCCCAGCACGCGCTGGCTCGGCGGGCCGGCGATGACGCCTGACCGGTGGGAGGCGGCCGCGTTCAAGACGCGGGTCGACGCCGTACTGCACCCATTCGTGGCCGCGGAGGCCGTACAGCCGGCGGCCATCGATCCTCTTCTCGACCCGGTGGCACGCGAGTTAGAGTCCGCAGTCGCCGACGACAAGCGGCTGCGGTCGGCATTCTGCTACTGGGGCCGGCGCGCGGCAGGGCAGCCGGACAGCGATGCGATGGTGCGAGCGGCGGCCTCGATGAAACTGGTGCACGCCGCCGCGGTCGTACATGACGACCTCATCGACGACAGCCCGCTGCGGCACGGCCGGCCCACACCGCACATCGCACTACGCGGCGCAGTACGCCGTCGGCCGCGTGCCACAGCCGCTGCGAGATCACTCGCGATGCTGGTCGGAGACCTGCTGATGTCGCTCGCCGACCACCTCTTCGCCACCAGCGGCCTGCCTGCCGCGTACCTCGCGCGAGCCCGCCCACTGTGATCGCTGCTCGCCCGGGAGCTGATCGCGGGCGAATGCCTGGAGATCCTGCGCACCGGCAGCCTTCCGGACACCTCGGCATCACTGAAGGTGATCCGGTACAAGACCGCCAAGTACACCGTGGAACAGCCCCTGCTGATCGGCTCCGCCCTCGCCGGGGCCGGCGAGCGACTGCGGCAGGGCTACTCCGCGTACGGGCTGCCGCTGGGAGAGGCCTTCCAGCTCCGGGACGATCTGCTCGGGCTGTTCGGCGACCCGCAGCACACGGGCAAGACCAACGCGGACGATGTGCGCGGCCACCGGCCCACCGCCCTGCTGGCCGAGACGTGGCGCCTGGCCGACGAGGGCGAGCGGGAGCGGCTCGGCTCGCTGCTCGGCCGCCGTGATCTGGACGAGCAGGCACTGGCCGAGGTCCGCGCCGTGATGCGCCGAGTGAAGGCCCCCGACCGCATCGAGGCCATGATCGCCGATCGGGTCGAGGAGGCCCTGGCCGCGCTGCACACCCTGAACGCGCCGGCACCCGCCGCGGCTGCCCTGACCGCACTGGCGCGCTCCGCCGCGATCCGTCTGTCCTGACCCGCCCCACATAGGACCGTGCGTGCCGCCCCGCGGACAGCCGCTGTCCGTCGCCGACCACCCGTCAGCACGGACGCGTGTCCGCTGAGCCAGGTCTCCTGCATCGCACCGAGCCGGGTGTAGGCGGTGCTCAGATAGTCCGTGTCGTCCTTGCACCCCAGATCGGCCCGCGCGAGCGGGTTCTTGGCGAAGTCGGTGTCCGGGGCGAGGCCCAGCCTCAAGGCGGCCGGGTCCTTCTGCTCGTACCCGGCACGGTGCATGTACTGGCGCCCGTGCTCGCTCAGCGCGCGGAACCGCGGGTCCTGCTCCAGTTGTTCGCGCGCTTCCCTCTCCCCGTCGCGCCCGCACCGAAGGTCACCGACGCCGTGGACCCACCGCGAAAAACCGCGCCATCAGCAGCTCCAAGACCCAGTCGCTTCAGCCACTGACCAAACTCACTGGCCATTGAAGTTGCTGTAAGTGACTACCGGGCCGCATGATGCGGCAGGCGGTTCCCGCCACTCACTTCAGCACCGCTTCCATCCCGTGGGGGGATCTGTCCATATGGGCGCTTCACTGCGCGCCTTGCGCGTTCTCGTCCTGCTCGCCGGCTTCTACCTGCTCGGCGTCTTCCTGCTGGCCGCCCTCGCGGGCGCCGACTACGCCGTCTTCACCTACTTGCAGGGCCCGATCGTCTACAAGATAGTCATCCCCTCCCTTGTCCTCGTGATCCCGATCGTGCGCGGCATGTTCATGCTGCGTACCCCCAAGGACGATGCGCCGGCCGGCATCACCGTCACCGTCACCGAGGCCCAGGAGCCCGCGCTGTGGAAGGCCGTGCGCGACGTCGCCCGGCAGGTCGGCACCCGCGCACCGGACGAGATCGTGCTGATCGAGAAGGTGAACGCGGCCGTCAGCGAGGAATCCTCACTGATGGGCCTGCGGCCCGGTACCCGTCGCCTCTACCTCGGCCTGCCGCTGATGATGGGCATGGACGAGATGCAGCTGCGCGCCGTGCTCGCCCACGAGATGGGCCACTACGCCAACTTCGACACCCGCCTTACCCCCCTGATCGCCCGCGGCCGAGCCCAACTGATCCGCACTATCGCCCACTTCCACGAGCGCTCCGCCCAGAAGATCGCCAATGAGCGCGCGAGGCAGGACAAGCACGCCGCCAAGCGGATCGCCAAGGGCAGGAGGGCAACGAAGGTCGACACCCCGGGCCTGGGTGCGGCGTACCGCGGCATGGCCAACATCTACACGGCGTACGGCAACTTCTTCATGCGCACCACCCTCGCCGCCGCCCGCCGCCAAGAACTCGCGGCCGACCTCGCCGCGGTCCGCGTCGCCGGTCGCGACGCCGCCGCATCCGCCCTGCGCGAGCTCAACGCCCTCGACTCGGCACTGGACTTCTACATGAGCTCCTACGCCACCCTCGGCGTCGGCGCCGGCCTGCTGCCCCGCCCCGGCCAGGTGTTCGGCGGACTGCGCAACCTGCTCGACGCCCGCGCACAGGACCTGGAAAAGCTGAGCCGGGAGCCCTCGACCGAGCCCACCTCCCCCTACGACTCCCACCCCCCTCTCGCCGAGCGCGTGGCCCGCATCGAGGCCCTGCCCGACGACGGCCGCGCCGGGCAGGCCGCCCGCCCGGCCTTGGAACTGCTGGCCGACGCGAACGCGGCGCTGACCGCGCTGGAGCAGGCCGTCCTGACCCCGCAGGCCCTCGCCCTCAAGCGGGTGGACTGGGAGGACCTCGTCCACGAGTCGATGACCGTGTACGCCGACCAGGGCGCACAGGAGATCCGCGAGGCCTGCGCAGCCGAGGGCGCCGGCCCCGGCCTCGTCACCCTCCTCGACGCGATCGACGCCGACCCGGCGGTGCGCTGGCGGATCGCCGACCGCTTCCCCAAGTCCGAGCAGGCGGCAGCCGCGACGGGCGACGCGGCCCGCGAGTTCGCCCGCCCCGTCGTGCGGCGCGCCCTGAACCAGCTGGTCACCGTAGAACTGACAGCGGGTGGCGCCGTCCGCTGGCAGCTCTCCTGGTCCCACCCGGCCGCCCCGCGCTACCCGACGGACGGCTTCGAGGACCTGCTTGAGGCGGCCCTAGACGCGACGGTCGCCGACCAGCCCGACACCGAACCCCTGCGAAAGCTGGTACTTGCCCGGGCATCGGTCTGATCACCCTCGGAGTCCCCCAGGGTTCACGACTGTCCTGCTGGAGCGACGGACACACGCCCAATGAGCCGCAGCACACCGCCGGGCAGCTGGAACTGCCCCTGGTACCGCGTCCACACAGAGCAGTTCGAGGCTGCGTTCCTGCCGAATGCCGGCGAGAACGTGGAGGCCGTGGACAACGTCGACGTCTTCGTGGACCTCAAGGACGGCTCCCGGTGGAGCGCGACCGTCATCACCCCAAAAACCAGCTGCGCGTGTCCACGGTGACTGCTGAGGGGTGCCCTGCAGGGTGTGCCATTCGTCGGCGCCGCGGTACGAGATGGCGAGCCGTACCCGCCCGGCCGGGGCATGTCGGCCTTGACGCTCTGGCTGTCCAACAACACCCCCGCACTCGGGGTGGGTTCAGGCCCTGACCTGTGCGTTCGCGAGCCCGCAGGGCCGCGAGAATCTCTCCCCATCGGCCTGCGATCCGCCACATCCGCCAGTAGTGGTACACCGTCTGCCACCGTGGGAAGTCGTGCGGCGGCAAACGTCAGGCGCAGCCGACCCGCAGCCAGTAGGCGAGGGCATCGATGAGCTCAGGCGCGGGTGTGCGGGCGGACGACCACCCGGCTTCGGCGGCGGCACCAACGGCGCGAGCACTACCCACTCAGCAGTCGGACAGTGGTCGGGGCCCGGGCAACCGAACGGACACGAAGGCTCCTGTGCGCGAACGCCGACTGCACCTCAACGGCGGCAGAGGTGCAGCCCGGCACCGCGGGAGGTGACCTTCAAGTCGTTGAAGGTCACGCCGTCCTCATAGGTCCGCAGTCGCCGAGCCGCGCGTTGCTCCTGCCGGACAGGGCCGTCAGCGGGCCACGAACTGCGTGAGGATCGCCTGCACCTCGTAGATGTCGACCCCCTTCGTGAATGTCTTCTGCAGTGGCGTCGGGTTGCTGGAGATCCAGATCTTCAGCTCCGCGTCGAGGTCGAAGTGCCCGGCCGTCTCCACCGCGAAGTGGGTGATGCTGCGGTACGGCACCGAGTGGTACTCGACCTTCTTGCCGGTGATCCCCTGCTTGTCGACCATGATCAGGCGACGGTCGGTGAACAGCATGGTGTCGCGTATCAGCGTGTACGCGGCGTGTACCTGCTCGCCGTGGCCGAGCAGCCGCCCGTACTCGCTCTGCGCCTTCGCCGGGTCGACGGTGTGCGCGTTTCCGAACAGTGCCATGTCAGGCCCCCCACTCGATCGATCTGTAGCCCCCGCAACCCTGGTGAAATGCGGGATCTTGCCCCACTGTATATGGGGGCAGACGAGGGGAGTCGAAGGTCCGTGCGACTTGGAGAGCTCAGGAATCGTACGGGAGCCGCTCCGGGCCCAGCTTGCCGCCCCAACACGAAAGCGTCCGCGAACTCGGTCCCGCCGAGCACCGCCCGCGTCGCCGCCGTGATCCGGTCGACGTCACCGCGTTCGGCGGGCGGCAGCGACGCGCCCACGCTCCCGCGGGCCGCGTCCGCCCACCTGGCCGAAGAATCGCGATGCCGGCGGTAGCGAGCAGTAACAAGCCGAGCAACCGTCCCTCTGCGAGTCTGAAACTGACGGCCATCCAGGACTTCGCGAAGCGGTCCCAGAACCGGGCAAACGTTGATTGCTGTGTGGTGGTCCCGTTGTGCTCCTACCGTGGCGCGCTGGAGGTGGGGCGCCACGGTGTGTCTTTGCCAGAGGAGCTTCACGGGCGGGAGACCGTCGCGCAGGTGCTGGCGGAACCGTCGGCCGCGGAGGTCGAACCGGACGTTTGCTGAGGTGGATGCACCCTTCGACCACAGGAGCGACGAAAATCTCGGCGCGGACCTCGTGAAGATCCCGGCCGACGGGCCGCCCGTCGTCTGGCTGGGCCGCAGGCGGCCGGAGCCATCGCGTCGGTCGTGGCCGATGCGCCTCACTCATACACCCCCGGGCTGTCCCTATAGGTAGCGATGGTTGCAGCGCAGGAGCGCCCCTGCAGGCCCCTTGTGCCAGGCGGCAGACCGTCAACCGGAAGAGACCTCGGCGCCGGATGCCAGCCGTAGGCCCGCCAAGGTAAGAAAGTCGGCCAGCTCGACGCGGCCACCATCGCTCCCGTCGTCCCAACGCGTCCAGAGCCTGGACCCCGCGCCGTACCACGTGTCGGGGTCTTCGCTCGGATGCTGCTCGACGCTCCCCTCACCGTGCCGGTAGCGCAGATACAGGTACTGGCCGCTGGTGGTCCACGCGTCCCACTGCGACGGGAAGCATCCGCTGGTCTGCACCACCCGGGCGAGATTCACGTCCTCGTGCAGGTGGGACTCGACAGGGCCCAGGTCCCGTTCATGGGCCAGGACGAGGTCGTCGTCCAGGGCGAGCAGCCGGATGCTGCCGGCGGGGAACTGGAGTGTCACGCCGGCCGTGAAGTCGACGCGGGCGTCGCGGTACCTGATGTCGCGGACCGAGCGGATCGGCTGGCCGACGAACCGGGTCACCGGGACATCCGGTGAGGCCTCGACGACCGTGACGCTGCCGTACTCATCCATGGAGTACGGCTGGTGAGGCTGGTCGATCCTCAGCGACAGGCCAGTGCCGGGCGTATGGAAGCGGACAGGGCCGAGTCCCTCCAGATCGAGCCACAAATGCAGCAGCGACGGCTCGACCCCAGGGTAGTGGTGCCAGGCCGTGGGCACCCGCAGCAGCCTTCTGCCGATCAGGTCGGCGGCGCACAGCTCCTCATCGTCGGTCACCAACCAATGCTCGCACCGCTTTCCCTGACCGGGCACCCGATTTCCCATGCCGCAGCCCTTGAGGCCCTGGCCGACGGAGTCCGGGTCCTGACGGTCGGCACCTGCTCGACCCGCTCATGCCGTGGTTCATCAAGGCCGGCCTCGGAGCAGGCAGGTGGACACTGTGGTTGATCCCGCCGCCCCCGGCCCAGCCCCCACCCCTCCCCTGCTCCCACAGCCTGCTCAAGGCTTGTCCCGTAGCGCTTGGCCGCAGTTGAGATTCTCGGCATTGCCTGCCCCCGCAACCTGTGCTCGAAGCTGAGATTCGGCAGGTGGCAGCGGCTGCGGTTGGGCAGAGGTCGGTGATGCGGATGCGGATCACCTCAAGGCTCGAACGACCTCGCGTAGCGTCCGTCGCACGCCGAGAGCTCGGTCCCGGTGGCGTCGAAGCAAGAGCCTCAGCCCCACGGCGCAGCCCGCCCGTATGGCCGCGCCCCGGGCGTGCACCCACTGCGACGTACAGGCCGCGCGACCAAACGGGACGGAAGACCGCTCCGGGCAAAGGAGTTGACGCATCGCAGCGACGCTGACTCGCGATGTGTCGCTTCCGCCTCGCCACTGGCCAAGGAACAGACCACGGCGGGCGTCGGCGACGCCCCGCCCGCCATTCATCTTGAAGAAGGTGTCGTCCGGGCGCCACGTGCCGCCCGGGGAGGCGACGTCGGCGGCGCGGCACTGTGGAGTAGGGCGGGGGCAAATTGCGCCTATCGCGTGGACATCGGGTGTGGCGGGGGGCGCGGCGCAGAGTCGTGCCGCCGGGCCCCATAGCCTCGAGGTCTTACGGAAGGCGTCTATCTCCCTTTCTGGCCCCCACGACTAGGAACCCGCCATGGCCGCACAGGACATCGCTCCGCCCCTGCTCACACGCGACCGACTCGACGAAGTCGAAGGGTGGTTCTTCGCCGCAGACGTGTTCCTCTTCGACTGGCTCCTGGCCCACCAGCGCGCCCAGGGCATCTGCGGCGACCTGCTGGAGCTCGGGGTCTACAAGGGCAAGAGCGCGATCCTCATCGGCTTTCACGCGGCGGACGGCGAACGGTTCACCGTCTGCGACCTGTTCGATGCGGGCGAGGCTCCCGACGACTCCACAGCCACCGAGATGCGGGTGTACTACCCGACCCTCACACGCCAGGTGTTCGAGGCCAACTACTTGCGCTTCCACCGTCGGCTGCCCACCGTGATCCAGTCGTCGTCCTCCGGCATCACCACCCATGTGCCCGAGCGCAGCTGCCGCTTCGTGCACATCGACGCCTCGCACTTGTACCACCACGTCCGCGTCGACATCGCCGCCGCCCGCCAGCTGCTGACCGAGGACGGGATCGTCTCCCTCGACGACTTCCGCAGCCCCCACACCCCAGGGGTTGCGGCGGCCACCTGGGAAGCGGTTCTGACGATCGGCCTCAAGCCAGTGGTACTCACTGAGAACAAGCTGTACGGCACCTGGGGCTCCCCGAACGACGTCCGAGACACCCTCGCCGACCGTCTGGCCACCCACCCCACCCTGTGGGGCGTGACGGAGGACGTGGCGGGCCACACCCTCCTGCGGGTCCACTCCCGCTAAGCAGTTCCGCGCGGTTGCGACCCGGTTCGACAAGCTCGCCGACCGCTACCGTGCCGAAGTCGTCCTGGCCTCCCTGATCCTCTGACTCCGCGAGCCCGCCGTGCCTGTAAATAGAACGGTGTAACTCCGATCATGGAGGATCACCTGTATGACCAGCGAGAACGTAGCCACAGCAGAGTCCCGGGCAGAGGTCGTGAAGAAGGCACCGCCAGCAGGACTGGACGAGCGATTCGTCGAGGAGCTCGTGTCCCGGGCCCAGGCTGACGGGCTGCAGCTGACCGGCGAGGGCGGGCTGCTGCAGCAGTTGACGAAGCGGCTGCTGGAGTCCGCGCTCGACGGTGAGATGACCGATCACCTCGGCTATGACAAGCACGACCCGGCGGGCAGGAACGGCGGCAACTCGCGCAACGGCAAGCGGTCCAAGACCGTCCTGACGGACGTCGGGCCGGTCGAGATCGAGGTGCCCCGGGACAGGGGCTGCGAGGCGGTGGAGGTGTGCGACAGCACTCCTTGATCCTCACAGCGCGCCCCTATGTCATGCCGGGGCCCAGTCGACACGGTTCACGAATGTGACGGGGCTCCGCCCCATGCCAGGGAGCGGGCGTGCGGGGCCGGAGCGGAGCCCGTGCCGGGCTGACCGCACACCCCCGGGAAGGACGGGGGTGGGGGCCCGGCACTGGATGCGATCATCACCAGCCGGGCCCCGTCCGCCCGACGACCACGGGCCCCTCCCCCGCGGTGCCCCCAGGTGTCGCACTACGGGGGCATCTGCTCAGCTCATCGGTGCACCTCACACCCGGCGCCAGTCGGCCGACCGCAGTCACCACTGGGGCTCTCCGATCTCAGGCTCCACTCGGCCGTGACGGACAGCGTCGCGGCTAGGGCCCGCGGCTGTCGACTTCACGCCCGAAAGGAAGGTGAGATGCCGCCTTCGGGTACCCAGGTCCAGGCGTCGCCGCCGAGCTCGTCGAACGGATCGCCGTCGCTGTCCGGCCAGCCGAGCGCGCCGCTGGCATGCAGGGCGGGCCGGTAGCCGAAGGCCGTGCCGCCGCTGTCGAGCGCGGCCGCGATCTGCTCGATGTAGTCGACAAGAGTGCCGTACTCGAACTCCACCACCCCTTCATCGCCCCATGCCCCGATCTGCCCATCGTGCGGGTCGAGGAAGAAGCCGGACATGGAGGAGTCGAGGGTGTCGGCGGCGAAGGGGATGAGCCGGTCGTACTCCTCCTCGATGCCCTGGTGCACCGGATGCTGCCTCATCACCTCGTCGAGGGGGAACCAGGCGAAGCCGGTGTGGATGCCGGGGCCGGGAAGGAAGAGAGCGGCAGCCCACCGCTCCTCCCAGGTGCGGGAAGCATCGTCGGCCGGTGCGGGCAGCGGCCCCGCGCTGTGCGGGTGGCGCCCGAACTGCTCCTGGTCGTAGCCCCGGCTGCCGTCGTGCAACAGGTAGAGCGCCCTGAGAGCCGCGGGAAGGGGGAAGCCCATCGTGGCCTCCCATCGCTCGATCCGGTCCGAAGTGGCGGGTGGGTTGAGCATGGCGCGCGAGGCGGGAGCGTAGCGGCCCATCCACCTCTCGATCCGCTGCCACGCCCGCTGCACGCGTATGAAATCGTCGCTGCTGGTCACATCCGGGAGCCTATCGCTCACGCCGACAACCGGACGGTAGGGAATCCCCCGCGCAGTGGCCGAGGGCACTGCGCGGGGGTGAGTCCCGCTCATACAGCCTTGAGGTACCAGCGCTGGTTCCTCTGTGCGTAGCCGAGGCACTCCCACTGCTGGAAGTTTGCCCTGTCCTGGGTCGAAACGCCCTCGACGTCAGACACTTGGCTTTGTCGACGAGAACCGGGTTCTCGTCGACAAAGCCACTGCGGCACAACACGGTGCAGGAGATGGCCGACGAGCTGTTCGGCCTCTCCCAGCCGACAGTCTCGCGGTACGCGGCGCTGCTGCGGCCAGTAGTGCGTGTCCATCCCCCGGAACAGAGCTTGGTCATGATCCGCGATCGTTCGGCGGAGAAGCCCCCCGGGGGCGCAAGTCGGTGGAGCCGATGGCCGGGCGGCTGGGAGTGGCCCGCCAGAATCTGGGCCACTTCGTAGCCCAGTCGCCGTGGGACTACCGGGAGGTCATGCGCCGGGTGGCTGCTCGCGCGGTTCGCGTCGTCCGTCCGGCAGCATGGATCATCGACGACCATCCCTTCGTCCGCTACGGGCACCACACCGCCGGGGTACCGCCTCCCCCGCAGGGCGACGACGGGCCTGCGGAGCAGGCGGCGTACTGGACGGCGCGCCGTTTCCGTCGCCAACTCGATGTTCAGCACGGCTTCGTCAACGCCCGTGGCTGCGGCGTGATCCTGAGATCGTGCGGCTGGTCGCAGGTTGGAGCAGGGCGGGCGGCTCCATGGCGTTCGCCCGCTTCCACAATGAGCCAGGCTCTCCGTATGAGCGGATCACCGGGTGGACTCAACTGCGGGCGCCAGAAGAACAGGCGTTCGTTCCTGAGCTCCTCCCCTACGTGACGGAAGCCGCCGGGGTCATCGACAAGAGACAGTCGAGCGGGTCCACCCCCGAAGCTGCGAAGCTAATCGGCGAAGCCAACTGGGCTGCCCCCTGTTCTGCGGCATCGACACAGACTCGCGCGTGTACGACTCCTACGACCTGCTCACCCTCGGCGATCACACCGGCAACGGCCACGTGGACCTGCTGGCCCACTCCAGGGCAGCGGTGTGAAAGACGGGCACCGAGGTGAAGGAGGGTACACGGCGCTTGGCTGAAGCCCGCGGACCACTACTGGCTGAGGGATGCCGGGAAGTGACCGCACCAGCCGATGGCGAGGACCGCCAACTGGCTCGGCCGGGAACTGCTGACCACGTGATGAGCGGAACCCGGAGCGACGCTCCCGCGGTCGCGTGCCTCATGCGGCAGAAGGAGCGAGGGAGACCTCCAGACGCGCCGGGCCACGCAGGGTGATATTGGGTTTGTAGTCGAGCACGTCCTCCTCCAACTGTGCGTCCGAGAGGCGCGGTGCGAGCGTCTGCAGGGCGATGGTGCCTTCCAGCCGGGCCAGACCGGCACCGAGGCAGAAGTGCGGGCCCGCGCTGAAGGCGAGGTGGTTGTCCGCGCCCCGGTCGATGTCGAAGCGGTCCGGTTCGGGGAAGACGGCGGGGTCGCGGTTGGCAGCGGCCAGCAGGAAGGACAGCTCGCCTCCGGCCGGCAGTTCGACCTCGCCGACCCGCATCGGTTCGCGGGCGAACCGGTTGGTGAGCTGGACGGGCGGGTCGTAGCGCAGGGTCTCCTCGACCGCCGCCGCGGCCTTCCCCGGCGACTTGCGTACGGCGTCGAGCTGTTCGGGGTGACGCAGCAGGGCGAGCACGGCGTTGGCGATGAGGATGGCGGTGGTCTCGTAACCGGCCGTCAGGAGCAGGATGCAGGTGGAGACGAGTTCTTCCTCGCTCAGCTGGTTCCCCTGCTCCCCAGCGAGGACTAGGCGGGAGAGCAGGTCGGTTCCGGGAGTGCGGCGTCGCTGGCGGATCAGGTCCTCGAAGTACCGGGTGAACTCGCCCAGGGTGGCCTGGATGGCCGACTTCATGCCCGGGTCGGGGTGATGGCGTACGGGCGGCGGGTCGAGCGCCACCTGGGTCAGCAGGTCCGACCAGTGCTGGATCTGCTGCCGGTCGGATGCCGGTATCGCCAGCAGCTCGCTGATCACGCGGACCGGCAGCGGGTAGGCGAACTGCGACACGACGTCGAAGCGGCTCTCGGGGCCGAGTTCGGCGGCCAGCTCGGCGGCGATCTGACGGATGCGCGGCTCCAGGCCCGACAGAGCCTGGCGCGAGAATGCCTTCACCACCAGCCGGCGCAGCCGGGTGTGGTCCGGCGGGTCCATGGACAGGAAGGACGGCACGACCGGCCGCCTGCTGATGACGTCTGCGCCATGGGTGATCCGGTCCGCGCTCATTCTGGGGTCGTGCAGCAGCCTGCTGCATTCGGCGTGGCTGCCGACGACGACGCCCAGGCCACCCGCGAAGGGGAAGGGGGACCTCTCCCGCAGGCGGTGCAGCACGGGGTACGGGTCCGCTCGGTTCACCGGGTCGTAGAGCCGCTCCAGGAGGTCTGTGGGGTTCGTCGTCTGCATCGGTTCACCTCTCGTTCGCGTGTCGGGTGCCAGTGGTCGGCGTGGATGACAGGGCAGGAAGGGTCAGAGGGGGTTTCCGTCGTCGCGGATCTCGCCTTCTCCCTGGTGTTCGGGCCCTTCGGGCCCGCGTCGCTCGCGTCGTTCGAGGGAGGCGTAGAAGGCCGCGAGGGCCTGGGTGACCGGTTCCGGTGAGGTGTACGGAAGGAAGTGCTCGCCGCCCGCGACGACTTGGAAGTCGCAGTGGTGGCCGATCAGTTCGGCCATGCGGCGGGCCTGAGCGACCGTGAGGAGGGCGTCGCGGTCTCCGCAGAGCGCGAGGACGGGCACCCTGATTTCGCCGGCGACCGGACGGTGTTCGACGATGTTGGGCAACACACTGTGGGTGAACAGCTCTGCGAACCGCGGGATGCTCCGGGCCTCCTCGCGGATCCAGCGTGCTTTCACCCGGTCTCCGCTGAGGTAGTGGCCCAGCAGGAGCCGCAGCAGGGGCGATGGGGAGAGCCACCGCGAGGGATGCCGGTGGACCAGCCGGATGATCAGGTGCAGGGGCAGGGGGAAGGTGTAGCGGTCGGCCAGGCCGAGCAGGCACAGCGAGCGGCAGCGGTCGGGGCGGCGCCTGGCGAAGTCGTACGCGGCGGAGCCGGTGTCGCTCCATGCGAAGACATGCGCGGCCGCGATGTCCAGGGCGTCGAGGAGGAGTTCGATCTCGGTGGCCCGGTCGCGCACGCTCACCCGCGTGGTGGCGCTCAGCCGCGGCTCATACACGAGGAACTCGTGCCGCTGGGCGAGAGCGCGGATCTGCGGGACGTACACATGGTTCGTCTCGGCGACCATGGGCAGGCACACGACCGGGCTGCCCCGGCCCAGGCGGGCGCACCGCAGGGTGGAGCCGTCGGCCAGGGCCACCGGCTGCATCCGGTGTCGCAGCCAGGCCCGGTCCTCTTGGCCCCGCGTCCGCAGGTTGTCGGGGGTGTCGCCGCGTGTCTGCATCACGGGCTCCTCACAGCTCAAGGGCGGCAGCGCCGGTGGAGAAGCCCAGGCCGAAGCTGCTGAGCAGGAGTTTGGTGCCGGGAGTCAGCCGTCCCTCACCTTTGGCGAGCGAGAGGTTGACCAAAATGCTGGCCGAGCCCATGTTGCCCAAATGGCTGACGGGTGTGGGCAGGATACCGAGAGGCATGCCCATGCGCCTGAGCACCATCTGCAGCAACCGGACGTTGGGTTGATGGGCGATCAGCAGATCGACGTCGTCGCGCTTCCATCCGGCTTCGTCCAGGACGGCGAAGATCAGCTCGGGCACGACGTGCGCGCCGACCCGGGCCAGCCGCTCGCCGTGCATCGTGTAGTAGCCGAGGTCGAGCACGAGTCCGGTCTCCCGCCGTTCGAGGCCGCGCACCGGCACGGAACCCAGCTCCCACAGGTCGGTGTGGCTCTCCCAGCGCAACGCGCGCAAGGTGAACGGGATGCCCTGCGCACGGGTCGCGGACATGACCGCGGCGCCCGCGCCGGAGCCGAACAGGCCCGCCGTGCCGACGTCATCGTGGTTCACCACAGGGAGGAAGTTCGAGGCCGCCGACAGGATGACGCGTCGGCACCGCCCGGCCGCGAGCATCAGCTGTGCGACCTCCAGGGCGGCGATCGGTTCCGCGCAGGCCCCGTCGATGCCCAGGGGGCGCACCTTGTGCAGTCCCATGTGGCCGCAGAGGACCGCGCCGGCCGGCGGGGTGACGTGGAGCAGTTCGTTCTGAATGTGGATGAGGACCGTCTCGGATCCCAGCTCGTCCGCGGCCAGCCCGGCGTCCTCCAGGGCCATGGTCACGGCCGCCGTGGCAAGGGTGAGCGCGTTCTCGCCCGCGGCGGCCGTGCGGCGCTCCACGATGCCGGTGCGGCGCTCCAGCCAGTCCGGCGGCAGGCCGAGCCCGACCGCGGTGTCGGCGTTGCGGACCACCGCCGACCCCACCGCGTGCCCCACCCCGGCCAACTCCATCTCCACCGTCATCGCGCGCCTCCGTTCCCGGTCCACGTCGGCCCCTCCCCTTCCGGCGCGGCTTTGCGTGCCGGGGCCCCGTGTCGTACGGGCATGCCTTCCCGTATCCAGCTCGGAGCCCACCAGTTGGCCGATCCGAGCAACCGCATCAAGGCAGGGACGAGGAGGGCACGCACGAGCGTGGCGTCGACGATCACCGCGGTCACGGCGCCGACAGCGAGTTCTTTGATGTAGACCAGCTGGGAGCCGGCGAAGGCCCCGACCGCGACGGCGAACAGCAGCGCGGCCGAGGTCACCAGGCGCCCGACGCGCTCCAGCCCGTGCGCGATGGCGGCGGTGTCGTCCAGTCCGGCCGCGTGTCCCTCGGCGATACGGCTGAGCAGCAGCACTCCGTAGTCCGTGGAGAGCCCGAAGGTGACCGCCAGCGTGAGGACCAGCGTGCTCGCCTCGACGGCGTGGACGGCTCCCGGGGGCTGTCCGAGGCCGATCCACTGGAAGACCACCACCAGCACGCCGGTCGCCGTCGCGAGGCTGAGCAGGCTCATCACCAGGCTCTTCAGCGGCAGCACCGCCGACCGGGTGAAGACCAGCAGCAGGAGCAGCGTGGTGGTCACGAGCAGAGCCGCCGCCCACGGCAGGCGCCGCTTCAGGCCGGCGAGTTCGTCCACGAAGTCCGCGGTGGTCCCGCCGACCCAGAACGGGGTGGCCGCACGCACCTCCCTGATGCGGGCCACAAGTTGTCTGGATTCCTCACTGAGATCCGGCGCGGTGGAGACGGCGTCGATGCGCCACACGCCGCCGCCCAGGTAGCGAGGATCCCCGACGCCCCGCGCCTCCGGCAGGCGGGCCACCTCGCGAGCGAGGGCGGCCAGTTGATGTTCCTGCTCCGGCCCCGCCCGCACGGCCAGGTACGGCTGGGCCGACCCCATGGCCGGGTCGGCACGGTCGACGGCGTCGAGCGCCTGCCGGGCGGGGGACGCGCCCGGCAACTGGTCGCCGGAGAACCCGGTGACCTCGAGCCCCAGCACGGGCAGCCCCCCGAGCAGCAGCGCCGCCGCGGCCAGGGCCGCGATCCGCACCGGCCGGCGCATCACGGCGTGGGCGAGGCGGAACCACGGGCCGCTGGACTCGGGGCGGGTGTCGCGGGCCGCCGCGCGCCCGAGCCACCGGGGTGCGAGCGCGTCGACCCGGGGGCCGAGCAGGACCAGCAGGGGCGGCAGGATCAGCAGGGTGCACACCACCGCGACCAGTGGGGCCACGATGCCGCCGATGCCCATCGAGTACAGGTACTGCTGCGGGAAGACCAGGAGCGAGGCCAGCGCCGCCGAGACCGTCAGCGCGCTGAAGACGATGGCCCGGCCGACGGTGTGCAGCGTGCGGGCGAGCGCGGGGCCGCTCGCACCGGTCCGGGCGAGTTCCTCGCGGAAGCGGTTCACCATGAGCAGCGCGAAGTCGATCGCCAGCCCCAGGGTGAGCGCGACGACCAGATTCGAGATGAACGCCGACAGGCCGATCCCGGTGTTGATCAAGCGGAGCGCGCCGAACGAGACGGCGATCGCCGCGCCACCGGCCAGCAGCGGAAGGGTTGCCGCGACCACCGAGCGGAACACCCACAGCGACAGGGCGAACAGCAGCGGGAAGGCCACCAGTTCCGCGGTGCGCAGATCACGTTGGATCTGGTCGAGCATCGTGGACTCGACGACGGACAGCCCGCTGACGCGCAGGCCCGGTTCCCGGCCGAGTTCCTGGGCCAGTCGCTCCGCCGAGTCGCGCACCTGGCGTTCCGGGCCGGTGCGGAAGGTGACGGTGAGCAGCGCCGACCACCCGTCCCGTCCGACGAGGTCGGTGCGGCGGGGGGTGAGCGGGCTGGCCGCGGAAGCCACCGCGGCGTGCCCGGCCACCTGCCGGGTCAGACGCTCCAGCCGCGTCCGCGAGGCAGCGGCCGTCACACCATCCGGAAGCGGGACCAGCACGACCAGGTCGGGAGTGGCCCGCGCCCGGGTGGCCTCTTCCACGAGGCCGCGCGCCTTGGCACCGGGCCCATGAGGATCCTCCAACGCGCGAATGCCGGCGGACAGCTTCTGGGAGGTGGGCGTACCGTAGTACGCCATCGCGCCGACCGCGCTCAGGACGACGAGGAGCAGCACGACGGGCCGCCTCGCCACCACGCCCGCCCAGTAAGACCCCACCCCGGATCGGGATGACTGCGCCATGCCACGCCTCCTCCCGGTCCTCAAGGGCTTACCGGATCAGCACCGGCCGGGCAACGCGGCTTCTACTCTCCTTTTACTCCCACCTGCCACGGTGGGAACCAGCCTGATTCTTGTTGTGTTGTGCCCTCCGTCCCGCCGAGAAGCTCGGTTCTGTGGTCTGTCTCTTTCTGGCAGGGCCGGGCGTGCACGCCGTGCGCCGGTCATCTGGCGTGCGGTCCGTCGTACGGCGGCGCCGCGCTGCCCTCGTAGAGGCGCTGGCCCTCCTCCCGGCGCCGCCGTGCGACCACCGGCTCGTCGACCGCGTCCAGCGCGTCGGCCAGAACGCGCAAGGACCGTGCCGTGCCGAGTCGGTGACCGATGCCGCGGTGGACCGTCAGCGCGCGTTCGGCCGCGTCCCGCGCAGCCCCCGGCTCCCCCAATGCGGCTTGCGTGGCGGCGAGTTCGGTCAGCGCCTCGCCTTCAAGGATCCGCAGGCCCCGCTCCCGTGTGATCCTCAGTGCGGTCTCGGCCTCCGTACGGGCCTCGGCGGCACGGCCCAGTCGGCGGTACGCACCCGCCTTGCCGATGCGCGCCGCGGCCTCGTCCCGCAGGACGCCCCACGTGGCGGCCAGATCCAGTGCACGCGCGTGATGCTCCAGCGCTCCGGGGAAGTCGCCGAGGCCGTACAGAACCGTGCCGAGGGTATTGAGCACCTCGGGCTCGAAGACGCGGCGCCTGGTCCGCCGGGCGACGGCGTGGGCCCGCTCCGCGTGCGCGCGTGCCTCGTGGACGTGACCCTGATAGAGGCGGACCGCGGCGAGTTCACACAGCGCGGTCTCCTGGAAGTAGGAGAACCGGGGCCGCGTGTCCGCCTCCTCCAACGCCTTCTCCAAGAGCCGCCGTGCGTCCTCCAGGTCGCCCCGGGTGCGCTGGAGGAGTCCGAGGCCGCGCAGCACCAGGGTACGGGCGAGGTAACTGTCCGTGGACTGGCTGATGGTCCAGGCGGAGCGGAAGCACTCCTCGGCCTCGCTCAAGCGCCCCCGGTCGACGTGCACATACCCCAACGAGGCCAGGGGCAGGGCGGTCGCTGCGTGGTTGCCGTCGGACCGGTAGCTGTCCAGGGCGCGCAGAAAGGCCTTCTGCGCCGGGGCGAGCCGACCCCGCTCGCGCTCGACGGCCCCGAGGACCACCAGGGCGTTGCCGCGGTCCGTGTCCCTGCCGAGTTCCTCGTACAGCGCCACGGCGCGGGTGCAGTGCTGGAAGGACTGCTCGTAGTCGGCGACCTCCCAGAAGACATTGCCGAGGTTTTCGTGCATGGCGGCCTGGCCATCGCGGCTGCCGCCGGTCACGGCGGCACGCAGCCCGGATCGCGCGGCCGACAGCCAGTCGGCGCGCTGGCCGGTGTTCAGCAGGTGGCCGTGGAACGCGTCCACGGTCTGCCAGGCGAAGGCGTATGGGCCGTGGCGGGCAGTGTGGGCGATGACAGACAGGAGATTGTTCCGCTCGGCGCTGAGCCAGGCGTAGGCCTCGTCGGCACTCGCCAGCTGCTGGGGGTGCACCGCGGGGTCGGCTGGTTCCTCGTCGCCGCGCGCGTAACCGGAGTAGTACGCTCCGTACAACCGGCGCGAAGCTCTGTCGCAGGTGGACAGGTACCACTGGAACACACGTCGCAGGGCAGCCTCGCACTCCGCTTCCCCGTCCTCCTCCCCGGCGCGCTCCTGGGCGTACTGGCGCAGCAGGTCGTGGAGGTGGTACCGGCCCGCCGTGTACATCTCGATGAGATGGCGGGAGACCAGTTCGTCCAGGGTCCGCTCGGCCTCGGAGTCGGGGGCACGGCAGAGAGCGGCAGCGGCCAGGGCGGTGACGTCGGAGCCCGGCGCCAGACCGACCAACCGGAAGAGCCGCTGGGCGGGGACCGACAGCGCACGGTAGGAGAGGTCGAAGGCGGCCCGCACCGCCGTCTGCGACTCTCCCCCGATCTTGAGCTTGGCCAGCCGATTGCCCTCGCGCAGATCGCGTGCCATGTCGGCGATGCGCCGGTACCGGCCGCCGATCAGGTTGGCCGCGCTGATCCGCAGCGCCAGCGGGAGCCGACTGCACAACTCGGCCAGCTCCCCGGCGGCCTCGCGCTCGGCCGCCACCCACTCCTCGCCGACGGTGCGGGCGAGCAGAGCGACGGCCTCCTCCTCCGTGAAGACGTCCAGGCCGATCCGCTGCGCGTCGTAGAAGGCCGTCAGCCCGCGCAGGTCGTTGCGGCTGGTGACGACCACGAGACAGGTCGAGGAGCCGGGCAGCAGCGGCCGCACCTGGTCGACCCCGGCGGCGTTGTCGAGCAGTACCAGCATCCGCTTGCCGGCGAGCAGGGAGCGATAGAGCGTCTCCTTCTCCTCCTGACTGTCCGGTATCCGGATGGGCGGCACACCGAGGGAACGCAGCATGTGGGCCAGCGCCTCGTCGGCGGTGACGGGCGATGCCGGGGCGTAGCCGCGCAGATTGAGATAGAGCTGGCCGTCGGGGAAGCGGTCCGCCACCCGGTGCATCCAGTGCACCGCCAGCGTGGTCTTCCCCACCCCGGCCAGGCCGGTCACCGAGAAGATCACCAAAGTGTCCGCGGGACTGGGGTCCTTCAGCGGCAACAGCGCGTCCAATTCCCGCACATGGCGCGAGCGACCGGTGAAACTCCCGGAATCCGGGGGGAGTTGACGGGGCACCGGGACAGCCACGCTCTGCGGCGCGGATCGCTCCAAAGAAGGGTCGGCCCGCAACACCCGCTGGTGAAGCCGCTGCAAGGAGCGGCCCGGCGCGACCCCCAGTTCGCTGTCGAGCAGGTGATAGAACCGGCGGTAGGCGGCCAGCGCGTCCGCCGTCCTGCCGGACCGGTACAGCGCGAGGACGAGCTGCGACCACAGCCGCTCCCGCAGTTGATGCTCATCGATCAGCCGGTTCGCCTCGCCGATCGCCTCCGCCTCCCGGCCCAGGCTCAACAGCGCGTCGATACGGTCCTCACGCGCCACCAGCCGCAGCTCTTCCAGGCGGCTCGCCTCGGTCACCGCGAAACCGCGGTCGCTGACCCCGCCGAGGGCCGGCCCCGACCACAGATCCAGCGCCCGGTCCAGCAGCCGGATCGCCGACTCCGCCTCTTCCTCCGCCAGCGCACACCGCCCGGCCTGCGCCAGCTGTACGAACTCCAAGGCGTCGACCTGCCGGTCGCTCACCCGCAGCGCATAGCCCGCATCCTGCCACCCTCCGGCGCTGACCAGTACCTCATAACCGCGCTGGGCACGCCGGTCGGGCTCCAGCACCCTGCGCAGATGCAGAATGTGGGTACGCAACGTGGCGACCGCTCCCGCTGGAGCGCCCTCCTCCCACAGCAGGTCGATCAGCCGTGCCTTGCTGACCGCCTGGCCCCGGGCGAGCACCAGCGCCGCGAGCAGGAGCCGCTGCTGCGGGCCGAGCCCGCCCTTGCGGCCTTCGGCCTCGACCCTCACGGGCCCCAGGATGCGGATGCGCAACGCACCCTCCGGGTCCGGACTCACCGCGAGCGCCACCGGTCCTCCCCGTCCGCCTCACCCATCCAGCATCCTCGCTCTGGGTGCGGCGCCGTCGGGCCCGGCCGCCCCTGTCTCAATCTACTGGCACGCCTATCTTTCGGACCTTCACGCGCACGGCTTTCGGTCGCGTGCGCCGCGGCCCCGATCGGACCTCCAGCGGGGACTGTCCTGAAGTTGGGTCTGGTCCGAAAGCAGAAGATGAGGCCAGGTCGGCGGGGTGACCGGCGGGATGGGTTTCAGGGGGCCTCGATGGGGTCGAAACGGATGGTGAAGCCGAGGGCGTTGGCCTGACGGGTGATGCGGCGCATGGCCCGCTCGGGGTCGTACTTGGCGTAGTAGTCGCCGCCGAGGTCGGCGTATTCGGCGTCGTGGGTGAGCATGTGCCAGATGGCGGTCAGGATGGAGTGTTCGAGGGCGACCACGGCCTTGTTCTTGCCGAGGCGGGGCATGAGCCGGTGGTAGCGGGCTCCGAGGTAGGTGGTCTGGTGGGTGCGGGAGGCGGCCATGGCCGCGGTGCCCAGTGCGGCGCCGAGCCACCGGTTGCCGTGCCGGCGTCGGCCGGACTTGTGCTTGCCGGCGGACTCGTGGTGGCCGGGGCAGACCCCGGCCCACGAGGCGAGGTGGCCAGCGGTCGCGAAGCGGGCCATGTCGGCGCCGGTCTCCGCGACGAGGGCTTCGGCAACTCCACGGCCGACGCCGGGAACGGTCTGCAGCAGCTCAAGCTGACGGGCGAAAGGGCCCGTCTCCTCCTCGATCCGCGCGGACAGCTCGCCGATCGCCGCGGTGAGGTGGTCAATACGCTCCAGGTGGAGCCGGCACAAGAACGCGTGATGCTCACCGAAGTTCCCGGTCAGCGCCTCGACCAAGGTGGAGATCTTCGGTCGCATACGGGCCTTGGCCATCCCCGCCCGGGCATGGACGTCGCGTTCGCCCTCGATCAGGGCGGTGAGCATGGCCCGTCCGGAGACGCCCATGATGTCGGTGGCCACGCTGGAGAGCTTGATGCCCGCGTCCTCCAGCTCCTTCTCCAGCCGCTGGACTTCGCGGGTCCGCTCCGCGGTGAGGCTCGTGCGGTAGCGGGTGAGGTCACGCAGGTGCCGGACGGGTTCCGGCGGTACGAACGATGCTTTGAGCAGGCCGCATTCGCCGAGCTGGCACAGCCAGGCCGCATCGGCGACGTCGGTCTTGCGGCCGGGCAGGCCCCTGGCGTGGGCGGCGTTGACCAGGATCACGTTCAGGCAGTCCTCCAGCAGGTAGAACGCCGGCCGCCAGTAATCGCCCGTCGCCTCCATCACCACCAGCGTGACCTTCTCCGCGACCAGCCAGTCCCGCAGCCCAAGCAGCGCGTTGGTCATGGTCGGATACGTGCGGATCTCCTGCCGCCGCGAGCGCCGCCGGCCTGGATTCGGGGTGCGGACGCACGCCTTGAGGTCCTTCTTGCCGATGTCGAGCGCGGCGCACCGCTCGTGCAGTACCTCCATGAACCCCACCTCCGGGACCGGCAGTTGTGCACAGGTGCCGTCCGGAGGAGCCACAGGGCTGATAGGAGTCTGGTCCGCGTGCTGCCGCAACAATCAACGGTCCCTGTCAGCGGCCCCCGACGCCATACTGACACGCGAGCTCACATGGCATCACAGATCCACCGGCGTCCCGGACGGACACGAGCCCATTCTCCCGCCACCACGGCGGCCAGCGCAGCGGCCCCAACTACTGACACGAAAATAGGTGCGGCTCTCGTGGAGTGGGTTCGGCTTTCGGGCCAGGAGGTCGTTGTCGTGCCGGTCAGGCCGGGGATAGAGGCGTTGGCGTTCTTTCTGGATGTGAAAGTGCCAGTACGCGTCGAAGTCGCCGTTGCTGATGAGCGCGCGGAGGATAAGGACGGCTTCGGCGCCCGGGACGCTCCACCTGGAGCCGGTGATGTCGAGGCGGTCGGCCACCAGGTGCCTGGCTGCTCCCTCGACGATTCCGCTGGCGATCGGCCAGCCGGCCTTGAGGGCGTGGTCGTAGCGGACGAAGTCGGCGTTGTTGGTCAGGTAGCGGCAGGCGGCCTCCACCGCGGTCCGCTGCTGGTCGGACAGTCGGTTCCGGTCGGCCTCGGCGTGGATGTCGGCCACGGCGCCGAAGGTGTCACCGGCCAGGATCCGGACGGTCTTGAAGCCGACCCAGGTCTCCGTGTCCGGGTCAGTGGCGGGGTGGAAGCAGCGGGCAGCGGCCCACAACTTCTCGACCACGTGGACGACGTCGAGCACGATATGGATCTCGACGCCGCAGCGGGCGGCCTCGGCCTGGATCAGATCGAGTTGGTGGGTGGAGTCCTCGGCGCTGTCGATCAGCCACACGTCCAGCGGGCCGGACGGGGCTTCCGTAGCGTACTGATGCCATGACGACGCGGCCACTCGCTCAAGGCGCCGCCCGACCAGGTAATCAGGACGCACGCCAGCCCCATGCAACGGGCACTCGTTCAACCGCTTCGACTCCACCCAGCGACCGTACCGTCAGGCAACACCCCACCCATGAGGGCTGGGGCCATCAAGGGCATGGCATCCCCTCCGGGCGGGCGGGATGCTTTCGCCCGGCTACCGGTAGTCCGTTAGATCAAGGTGGAGTGTAGAGGTCCCTGGCCTGTGGTGACGGCGTTGATGAGTTCTTGCAGTCCCGGGGTTGGTCCCTCCCTGCCGAAAGGTTTGTATGGCGGCCACGGGCATCACGCCGCCCACGGCCCGCGACAACCCCCGCCGCCTGCTGCACGCCCGACCGCCGTGGGCCTGTCTGTCCAAAGCCGAGACAGCATGGCCCCAAAGCTGGACCGGCTCACACGACGCCGGTGGCCAGGAGGGCGAGCAGGGCGTCGAAGCGCTGGCCGGCCTACTCGTGAGCGCAGGCCGCTGTCAGTGGCGGATGGCAGCATCGGGCATATGACGAAGACGACAGCGTTCGACTGGCGGCCGTTCCTGCTCAGATGGAGCGGGGAGTGGTCGGATTCCCTGCCCGATGATGCGGCCAGGAGTGAGAAGGATGAAACCGCGCGGCGGGTGCGGTGGTTGGGGTTCCCGCCCGCCTCTGAGGAGCGGATCGCCACGATGGAGGAGCGCTTGGGCCGGCGGATACCGCCGTCGTATCGGGAGTTCCTCAAAGTCAGCAACGGTTGGCAGCATGCCGGGGGGTTCATCTTTCTGCTGGCGGGGACCGCGGACGCTCGCTGGCACGACAACGAGTCCGGGCTCGCGGACATGTTCGAGGAGTATCTGGACGACGACGCCGGACCTGAGGAGAGGCGGGAGGCGGACCTGTGGCGGCGCGGGCTCCAGCTCGACGTCGAGTCCGATATCACCCATGTCCTGTTGGATCCCGAGGACGTGGACGAGGAGGGCGAGTGGGCCGTGTACGTGTGGTCGAGTTGGCGGGCCGCGCCGCCCGAGCGGTACGCGAACTTCGGCGAGTTCATGCGGGGCATGTACCGGGAGTTCCACAGCCTGCGGGCACGCCCGGCCGACGGGTGGCCGGAGTTCGTCAACGACACCACGCGCGAGCTGGATGCCCGGGTGGAGCAGGCCCGGCTGGAGGCGCTGCGCGGTGACTGGGAGCGTGCTGGAGACGTGCTGGACGAGGCGAAGGCGTACGGCAGGCCGCGGGCGGTGGGGCTGGGTGACCAGATACGCCGTCTGCTCGGGCGGACCTACATGGTGTACTTCGAGGACGTGGTGAGCGACCCGCGGTACGCCCCCGATCTGCTGCCGGCTCTGGTCGCCGAGCACGCGGCGCACTCGCACCGGGACGACTCCACGCTTCTGTTCCATCTGCGGGGGGCCGGTGACGTGGTGTCGCTGGCCTACGCGACGCTGGAGCAGGTACGCAACGGCACCTACCGGTACACGGCGGCCGGACCGTTCGGGAAAGCGGTCGAGCGGGCACGGGAGCTGGCGCGCTGGGGCGACACCGACGGGGCGTGGCGGACGCTGATGGACGCGCTGCCGCTGTGGCAGCCGCTGGGGCCCGACCACCTGGCCCCGCTGGGGTGGGTGGCCGACCCCCTGCTCGGCCCCCTGCTGACCCCGGAGCGGGGCCGCGAATTGCTGTCCACCCCCCGGGGCAGACAGACGGGCGAGGCACCGAGCCGGCCGGCTCGCCTCGACCCGGACAACCTGGCGTGGCTCGCGGACCCCGAGCCCCACCGCCACCTGTCGTCCTACCGGTTCGTCCTGGTCGAAGGAGTGGGGCCGCAGGACCTGCCCGGGCGCCTCGCGGACGGCAACGACGCAGCCCTGAGCAATCCCCTGACCTTCAACGAAGCGCGCTTCGGGTTGCTGGGCGGGCAAAGGGAGTTCTCGTCCTACGACGACAAAGCCCTCATGATGGTCGGCCGGGCCGGGACCCGTTGGAGTTTCGCCTTCGACGGCGACCCCGCGCATCTCGACCCGCAGCGGTTCGTCTCCCCGGCCGCGGCCGCCAGCGCGGGCACCCGCGTGGTGGTCGTGTGGAGCGGCCTGAGGGCCCGGCACGGGGAACCGTTCTTCCACCTCTCCGTCGCACACGACGGTGCCGAGCAGTACGCCTTCACCTACACGGACGGAGCCATACGCCGAAACGGGAAGACACCAGCGGCACTGGACCCGGACCGGTTCTTCGGCTCCCGGGAGGAGGGCACCGAGGCGGAACGGTTGCTGCTGGAAGCCGTGGCCGACGAGTTCGATGTCCACCTGCCGCGCCACGCGATCACGGCCGGACGGCTGCACACGTTCACCACCCGCTCCTGGACACGGCCGCCGGGGGACGGGGAGACGTACACCGTGATCAGCTTGAGCTGAGGTGCCGCGCGCGGAGGGACAAGGCAACGCAACGGGGAGAACCCCGCTTGGCCCACTGCCGGCGAGGTACGACCGAGCCGACGCCGATGACGATTCACGAGCGCCGCATGCAGCGGCCTCCTGCGACAACGGCCGCCTTGCCACGGCGATCGCCCGCGGCGCAGGCCGCCGCCGCGCCGGATCCGGCGATCTCACCATGCCACGACGGCGTCCACCATGGCGGAACCCACAGTTCCAGGACGTGCCACAGTGCCTTGCCATGGAGACCACCCTGGAGCTTTATGCGGAGCGCCGTGCGGGTTCTCGGCGTCGGGCAGAGCGGCACCACTCCTCCACCTCCCGGCGCGCACCCCGGGATGCACCCGTAATCCGCGCAGGATTGTTCTCCGTGTGGGCCGGCGGCTGCGGCTGACGGTCCGGGAGGCTGCAGGGCCAAGCCGACTCCCCCGGCTCAGGACACATTCCGACCCCTGCCGGGGCCCGTCGGCGGATGCTCAGCCGGTGTGTTGCTACGCGGGGAGCGGCGGTGCCACGTCCGTGGATCTGACGGCCCGTTCTCGCCGGGTGGCAGGTTCGCGCGGATCAAGGCAGCAATGGCGCGGTCGGGCACAGCCGCACCCGAAGGGCTCCGACAGCCCGACAACACGCACATGTCAGCCGACGACAACGTCGGCAAGGGTCGCACTCCAGTAGCGGAGGGCGACCCTTGCCTCAACGACTGCCGGTCACAGCCGCGTTCCGATCAGAACAGGAGGCGGTAGGTGTTCCAGCCGCCGCCGATCTTGACGCGCTGCTTGTACGGTGTGGCGGCATTGCCGGTGCCCTTGTAGAGCCACAGGACGCCGGAGCCGTCGCGGGCGAGCAGGTCGGTTTTGCCGTCGACGTCGACGTCGCCGATGGAGAGCAGGGTGTTGTAGGCGTTCCAGCCACCGCCGATCTTCGTGCGCTGCGCGAAGGGGGCCTTGTGGTTGCCGGTGCCCTTGTACAGCCACAGGGTGCCGGCCTTGTCGCGGGCAACGATGTCGGCCTTGCTGTCGCCGGTCAGGTCGCCGTTCCCGGCGATCTGCGTGTACTGGCCCCAGCCGCCGCCGACCTTGTAACGCGAGGTCAGCTTGCCGTCGCCGTACCCCAGGTACAGGTAGAGCGTGCCGGAGGAGTCACGGGCGAGCAGGTCACCGCCCTTGGCGCCGCCGAGATTGCCCGGGGACAGAACCTTGTCATAAATGTTCCAGCCGCCGCCGACCCGGAAGCTGCCGTCCTCGCCGCCGTACTGGAGGCTGCCGCGGGTGTCCCACAGCCACATGCCGTCGGGGGCACTGTCGCCGTCCTGGTCCACGAAGGCGCCGTCCTTCAGACCCCGGGCGTCGAGGCCATCGAGGGACAGGCGGCCGGCGAGACCGCCGTTGCCGTCCCGCAGATACATCCAGGCCCGGTCGGAGCGGTCCACGGCGAACAGCGGGCGAATGCGGGACTTCTCCTCCTCGTCCTGCTGTGCCGCCGCCAGACCTGCCTTCCCCTTGACGGCCTGGGCCAGCGTGAAGGGCGAGGGGGTGCTCGGGGTGTCGGCGGCGAACGCCGGTACGGCGGTGCCGGCAAGGACGGCGGCGACCGCCGCGGCAGCGAGGCGCGCGGCTATCCGCCTGCGCGTACGGCCAGTGGTTGTGGCCACGTAACTCTCTCCATGGGTTGCAAACGAACGTGACGTGCCGTCGGCGACCGCCGGAACAGGGGTCAAGCCGGGAGCCGACACGTGATCATTGAGATCCTTGCACACGGTGTTCGCCTGTCAACGGGTTAAAAATCACACGGGAAAGGAAGCCGGAACTCCTCAATCTCAAGGGAGGGCAGCCTTTATGAAGCACCGTTGAGTAATAGCGAATCCGCATTCCAGCCGTCAGGCATCCCCCTTCCCCGGGGAATTTCACGGGGCGCAGCCGGGGCTGGGGCGGCGCGGGCCGAGGCCGCACTGAAGTCCCTCCGGCCGTCCAGCCGCACAACGGCCTCCCCCGTTAATGCGGGCTATCGCACCTGTCTCATCGACAGCCCTCTCCGAGGCGGTGTGCAAGGTGGAGCAGGTCTGTCAGGTGCAGCACTCGTTGGCCGAATCCCGGGAGGGGGACATGGAGTGGCTGGGTCCAGTGGGTGGGGATGGCGTCCAGTCCGTAGTACGCGCCCGCGAGGCCTCCGGTCACCGCGGCGACGGTGTCCGTGTCACCGCCGAGGTCGATCGCCGCGCGTATCGCGTCTTCGAAGCTGGTGGTGGTGCGCAGGGCCCAGACGGCGGAGCCCAGGCAGGGCCAGACGGCACCGTTGAACTCGGTGGCCTGGTCGGGGTGCCAGTCGGGTGCGAGGACGGTGGCGTAGCGGCCGCGGTGGTCGGGGTGGACAAGAGCCAGGATGTCTGGGAGAGCGGTGAGGGGGTCGGTGTCCTCGAACGTGACGCGGATGAGTTCGTGGTAGATCGCGGTGCCTTCCCAGGCCGCGCGGTCCCCGTGGGTGAGGGCGGCGATGCGGCGGGCCGCGTCCATGGTGGCTTCCTGGCCGGCTGCCGCGAAGTGGACCGCGGAGGTCGATGCCCGCATCAGGGAGCCGTTTCCGGCTGCTCGTTGGTTGCCCTGGAAATGGATCGCGGCGGCGAGGTCCCAGGGCATGCCGTTGGTCAGGACGTCTTCGGTCTGCAGGCCGATGTCCTTCGGTTCTGATGCTGCCCACCGCTGGAAGCGGGCGAAGATGTCCGGCAGATCGAGTCCGCCCCGCTCCAGCAGGGACTCCGCGACCAGGACGGCCATCTGCGTGTCGTCGGTGGCCTCGCCGGGGTCCCAGCCACCGCCTCCGCACATCTCGTCGCCGGCACCAGGCGCGGGAAACCGCGCGGAGAACGCTCCTTGGGGACCGAACTCGAAGGGGCCGCCCAGGGCGTCACCCACCGCTGAGCCGACGACCGCACCAGCGGCTCGCTGAACCCGCTTCATTCGCGCAGATTATCTGCCTCGCACCGACGGCCGCGCGTGCCTATTCCTTCTTCGGTTCCCCGAACCATCCGCGGCGAACGCGCCTCGTGGAACGGTGCGGCGGGCCGGGGCGAGCACGCGGTCGCTCCAGCCGGCCCGCCGGGGTGGCCGCGCCTGACCTCACCGTGGCGGATCACTGCCTCAGAGAAGGTAGTTGTAGGTGTTCCAGCCGCCGCCGATGCGAGTGCGGGCAGCGAAAGGAGCGCCAGCGTTGCCGGTGCCCCGGTACAGCCACAACACCCCGGACCCGTCGCGGGCCACCAGGTCCGCCTTGCGGTCCCCGGTCACGTCGCCGGTGCCCAGCAGGGTGGTGTAGGCGTTCCAGCCGTATCCGATCTTGGACCGCGCGGCCAGGGGGTCGGTGGCGCTGTCGGTGCCGGCACACAGCCACAGGTCGGCGTTGCGGTCCCGGGCAATCAGGTCGGGCCGGCCGTCGCCGGTGATGTCCTGGACTCCCGTGAGCTGGATGTAGGTGTTCCAGCCGCTGCCGACCTTGGTCCGGGAGTAGAAGGGGTCGCAGATGGTGTCGGCGTAGTGCCCGGCCCGGGTGCGGTAGTGCCACAGGACCCCGTCCCGGTCACGCGCCACCACACCGCCGCCAGCCTGCAGGGTGTTCACCGGCGAGAGCGCCGCAAGGGCGGTGTAGACCTGCCAGCCTCGCCCCACCGGCTGAGGGGTCTCGTAGAAAAGGTCGGAGGTGCTGCCAGTGCCCCAGTACTCGTGCAGCGCCCCGCCCGTGTCCCGGGCGAAGAGCAGGTGATGGTCCGGCACCGGGTGCGGACTGTCGACCGCGAACCCCGACTCGGTGGGCCCGTCACCGGTCTCGACCCGGCCGTCGACATTGATGATGTACCCGGCGTAGGCGACGATCCGCCAGGCGAACGCCGACGACGGGGCCTTCAGCATGTAGGTGACGGTGGTGTCGCCTGCCGGAAGGTTGCAGTCGAGGCCACCGCCGGGGCCGATGCCGGTGCTGTGGCTGCACTTCGCCTTGGGGCTGCTGGTGACGGACGTCAGCTCGATCCCGGGCTCCTCCCCGTCCCACTGCCGCATCCCCGCCGCGGGAGAGAACCCAACGAGCGCCACGCCCGGGTGCTCCATATGAGCAGTCAGGTCTGGGTTGCGCTCCCGCCCGCCCTGGGCCCCGGCGTGTTCAGCGAAAGAGTTGTTTTGGACGCGCCGGGCGAGGCCGCGGCCTGTCCCGCCCCGTCTGGACCACCGGGTGCTGCCGCAGTGACCGCGAGTACCGTCGCCGCGGCCCCGACGGCGGCGGCCAGGCGACGGGCCGGGTGAATAGAGATCCGGAACTTGCTCATGCGCACGCACCCCACCAAACCGAGCGGCACTGTGCTGCCGCGGCAACGCCTGGCTCCCCCCACGACGCCCTGGGAACCTATCGCACAGGCGCTGCACAGCCTCAGTCTGGTCTGACATCAGGCGCTGTGCCTTCGCCGACCGGTGGGCGGACGGCTCGCACACCGCCGACACCGTCTACGACCGGCTTTCCACGGACTCGGCAAGCGCGACCCGCTCGCCGCGGTTCCGCTGTACGGCGGCCCCGCCCATGCCACCGTCGCCCACACCGCTACCGCGCCCCCGTCATGACCGCCCTGCCGGGCACGGCTGCGCTTCGTCAACGACGGCCTCGCGGATCGGCGATCGGAGGGGCTTGGCGAGAATCGGCTCCCTCAGTCCTCCGGGGCGTCGATGATCTTCCCGTCCTTGTCGACGGTATGGCTCTGCCAGTAGATGTCCCACCTGTCGTCCACATGCTCGGGCACCTTGCCCGCCGGGTAACGGGTGTAGCCCGTGGGCGGCTCCTGGCCGTTGGGGACGCAGGCACCGCCGGTGGACCCCACCGCCAGGACCGGGTACTCACCACCACCGCAGCTCGCCTCCCGCAGTGAACAACCGGTGACCGACAGGGCCGCCGTGGCGGCCAGCACCAGCACAAGTCGGCAGCGGCGGGCGCCGGACAACACTGCGCCGGGACGGATGGTCGTACGCATGATCAAATCCTTGCTCCAGGGACCGCTGCGCCGGCGCCGACGCGGTGCCCGTGCGCAGCACCTCCGGGGAGGGTGGCTCGGACGTCGCGCCGGGCACGTCGGGCTCTGGTCAGTTGTCCTTGCCGGCCTGCATGTCCTTGAGGGTCTGGGTCATGTCGGGCCGTGTCGGTGTTCTTCGGGGCGGTGAGGGTCTTGGCGGTGCCGAAGGAGCGGAACTCGGTGGTGGTCTTGGCCGCGCCCATGGTCTGTTCCATCCGTACGGGCAGGTTGGGGTAGACGTGCACGCAATCCGCCATTACTTCCGCCTCAGCGCGAAGGTGAAGGAGAGCGGTGCTCCTTCTTCCCGACGGCGTCCCTCACGTCATCGGCCGGCGGCTTTCGGCGGGCCCTCAGTGGAGGAAGAAGTCCGGGTCGCGTACGGCCAACGTCGATGCCAGGGCGCGCAGGTCGGCGTCGGTGACGTGCTTTCCGTATGTGGAGAGCACGATCACGAAACCCTCCCGCCGCACGAAGTAGAAGAGGCTGTATGGATTGACGGTGCGCCAGGTGTCGGTGGCCACCTGCTCGCATGATGTGCCGCGCACTGTGCTGCCCAGGTCGATCGTGTCGCAGGTCGGCGGCTGGAAGCTGGGCTGTACGGGTGCCACGGTCACGTGGACGGTCCAGCCGTTGGGGTCGTTGGTGTCGACGCCGTCCCGTTTCGGCCACAGGCGGAAGCCGAACCACGGGCCGTACGTGTCGGTGATGGGATGCTCGATGCGGTAGCCGGCGACATCGGGGGCGAACAGCGGAACGCCCACGGCGGCGAGTTCGCTCCGTCTGCTCGCATCCGCGCGGTGGTCGCCCACGAGTGCCGAGAGCGGCCAGAGCAGGGCGCCGGCGGCCAGGAGCGCGATCCGGGGCCGCCAGGAGAGCGGCCTGGGCGCGGTGAGGACGGCCGCCAGCGCGAACAGCGCGGCTGAGGTCAGCGGGAGCCACGCGGTCGGAGCGCTCCAGGCGTAGGCACGGTCGCTCAGTTCACCCCAGAGCCAGGAGAGCAGGCCGACCACTGCGGCCACCTGCCAGGCCGGTCGGATACCCGCCAGCCGCAGCATCAGCCAACTCGCCAGGAGGGCAACCACGGCCGCCACCGCGAGCAGCACAAGCCCCGCCCCGAGGCAGCCCCACCCCGGCTGCCGATCGCACGGGATGAGATCGGCCAACGGCAAAGCGGTGAGCACGAGCCCTACGGTCCCAAGTCCGGCCCCCACCATCGCCGACCTGGCCGCCCGGGATCCCCGGATCACATGCCACTGGGCCGCCCGCCAGTCCCCTACGACTCTCCTCTCGGGCGCACTCATGGTTCCCGCTGTCCTCTCCCCGTGCTTGATCAGGCGGTCAATCCTTTCGCGCGGGTGGGTTCATCACATGAGTACGCATACTCAGCTACGCCGCCCAGCTGGATCTCCAGCCCGCCCTTTCCGCGTCGTCGGACTCGACGCGGCCTACTGCCTCATGGCCGCGTCGACTGGCGTGTCGGAGGCGTCCGAGTCGCATGCGTGACCGGATCAGGACCCGCACAAGGGTCCACACGAACACGGCCGCCGCGGAGTGGGTCGGCGCGGAGGCCAAGAGATCGTCTCAACTAGCTTGATCACTAGGCTGACGGCCGCGATGGCGATGGTGGAGCGGCCGGTGCCGGACGGATTGTGGGAGTTGTTCCAGCGGGTGGTTCCGGCTGCTCCGGTACGACCCCAAGGTGGTGGTCGGCGCAGGTATGGGGATCGGCAGGTGCTGACGGCCCCCATCCGGGAGAGCCGTGTCAGTGCCGGGCCGCATACTGGCGCCCATGCAGATCACGGAGCACACACTCAAACGAGCCTGGCACCAGATAGCCACGGGCTCTGACCTGCTCGACGACGCGATGCTCCCACCCATCGCCACCTCACCCGGCCCGTACGCACAGCGCTCCGGTGACCGGGGTGGGCTCTTCCTCGTCCTGGAAGAAGACGGCACGGCGCGCGGCTACCACGGCTACCACGGCTACCGGGAGATGTTCGCCACCCGGGACCTCGACCAGGTGCTGTACATGGTTGCCGAGGAAGCGGTCGGCCAGCTCGCCGAGCACATCGTGGCCCGCTCCCCGGGGCGCGGGCCGGCCACCAACCTCGTCACCGGGCAGGCGCAGATGCTGGAGCAGATCAACCCCGCCTGGGCCAGGAGATTTAGCAGCGGCGGTCTGGAGGACACGCCCCCGGCGCAGCCCTGCGGGCGCGACCCTCTGGAGCGTCTGGCCTGGATCGCCGGTTCCTGGCGCGACCAGGACCCCTACACCCACCTTGCCTTCTTTCGCGGCGAGAACATCAGTGCCGAGCAGATCGCCCTGCTCCACGGCGCCGATCCCGAACAGATTGCCGCCGGGATCTGCCTGTCGGACCTGCGCAGCATGGACGGCACCGGCCACGACTACGGGGAACTCGCCTGGGAGACCTTCTGCTTCGGGCAGTCAGGCGACTGGGTGTTCCTGATGTACCACGAGATGCCGCCCGGTGTCCGGGGCGACAGCGAGGCGCTGTCCCGGCTCGGAGTCACCGAGACCGTGCACCTGAGCGCCACCGCCGCGAAGGCCATCTACACCCTCGACTACACACGCGACGGCCGTCGCGTCGACGACGACTGGGGGGTCCTGGAACTCATCTGGTACCGGCGGGGCCGCGCCCCCTACTACCGGGGCGGCCAGCTCGACTTCCTCAACCAGGCCATCCGCCGCGCCGAACTGGACCACCCCGAACTGACCAGCGAGTTCGAACTCTACTTCCACGCACTGGATCACGCACTCGGCCTGCACCTGCCCCAGCAGGACATCCAGGAAGGCACGGTCCGGGCCGCACAATGGACACGCGGCACCCCGAGGCAAGACTGACAGTCAAGACCAGGGCTGCCCTCTTCAAGATCCGCCCGCACGAGTCAGCAGCCCAAGTGATGTTCCCGGCAGTGCAGTACCGGCTTCAGGCGGTGCCACCGCCGGCCCCCGGCTGGTTTCTGCGTTCGGCGCGAGCAGCCTCCCGTCTGGATTGCTCAATGCTCTGTGAGCGCAGTCCGGGTGAGATCGGTGCGAGCCCCCCGGCCGGGTCTGCGGAAGCGGCAATGATCTGGCGGGCGTTGTAGAGGGACTCGCCGGTGCGGCCGGGCTCACGGCCGACTGGCAGCACCCCCAACTCCATCGCCACATCCTGCCCGAGCAGGCCCGAGCGTGAGTGCCCCGGCACCGGGTGACGTGAGGTCACCCGGTGCCGGGGCACTTGTGCGTGACGGCAGGGGTCTTGGGGTCTGCCCCCCCGGGGGGTTAGTGCAAGTCGCGGTAGGTGTTCCAGCCGTCGCCGAGCTTGGCGCGGGTCTGGAAGCCGCCGTATCCGTTGGAGGTGTAGCGGAACAGCTCGCCGCGGGAGTTGGTGGCGAGGAGGTCGGCGCGGCCGTCGCCGTTGAGGTCGCCGGGGGCGGCGAGGTTCTTGAACTGCTGCCAGCCGCCGCCGACGTAGATACGGGACTTGAACGGCGGGGTGGACACACCCGTGCCCGGGTACAGGTAGAGCTTGTCATCACCGGTGCGGGCCACGATGTCCGCGAGGCCGTCCCCGGTGAGGTCACCGGCGCCGACGATCTCGTCGTAGGCGTTCCAGCCGCCGACCTTCAGTCGGGAGGCGAAGCCGGTGCCCGCCCCGTTGCGTCGCGCTGGCCCGCTGAGCGGCGGCGGGCGGCTGTCTCGCACACGATCCACAAGATCCTGGCGGGTATCCCCGATGAGCAGGAGCGGTGCGAGGTGGTCGGCAACCCCCCGTCCAGCCCGGTTGGAGGGGAGCCGCGGTGGACGCGCGACAGCGCGAAGCGGGTGGTGGGCTGGAAGGTCGACTCCTCACCCACCGGCAAATCGGGGCGCGCACCGGCTCCCGCCCCGTGTCCGGCGGGGAATTCTCCAGGGGCCGTCCGGAGCCTGCCCCGCCACTCCTGCCCGCAAGCCAGCGGCGACCCCTCACCGGTGCCCGGCGAGGCTGTCGTCAGTACCCGCCTCCCAGGCACCCCCGAGGTCCCCAACTCGCCGACCGGCGGGCTTCGGCGACGTCGGCCGAAAACGTCCACCGTCAGCGGATCGTCTCTCCAGGTCTGCCCGGGCTCCTCATCCAGCTCATCGCCCTGCCTGCCGGAGGCCCGGATCCACATCCTGCGGTCCTGGCCTCCAGCCGAGGTGGGATCGGCGACCCATCCCCACCGGTCTGGCCAGGACGTCCTTCTTCCGGCTCCACAGGTGTGGCTTCAACCACCCCAATTTTATGGATGGTTGGGATACTCAAGTTTCGCTGAATCTGTAGGTCATCCGGGGGTGTCGGCGCTGGCTGTGGCCCATGCGTGCTGGACGGCGCGGATTTCGTCGGGGGTGGGCTGAGCTGGGTCGGCGGCGGAAATCCGGGCGGCGATCACGGTGCGGCGGAGCTTGGCGGCCATGTCCGCGAAGGACGGCTCGGTCTTCGTCACGTACCAGGGCGAGCGGCGGCGGTCTGCCGCGTCGTTGGGATGGTGGCCGTGGAGCGCGTACCAGATGACGGTGATCGTGTAGCAGTAGAGCGCGAAAGGGACGGTGCGTTCGACTCCGTGGCGGGTGCGGGACTGGGCCTGGCCCGCGCCGAGGTGTTCGCGTGCTTCCGCGAAGGTGCACTCGACCTGCCACCGGTCGGCATAGCGGGCCACCAACTGCCCGGCTGGAGTGGTCAGGTCGGTGGTGACCAGCGCGAGGAGTGGCTTGCCGGCGTTCTTGCCCGTCTCGCGCACCAGCAGGACGCGGACCGTCTGGGTGTGCAGCGAGCCGTACCAAAGACAGCGGAGCTCGGCGAGGAGCACCGTCTCATGGCGGCGGTAGCGGTCCGCCTCGGCCGGGCGGAAGGTGAGCTGGCCGGCGAGGCCGGCTGCAGTGCCCAGACGGTCGCCCTTCAGGCGGGGCCGGCCGGGACGGCCCGTCTTCGGCGGAGCGAGGCCGTAGAGCACGGCGGAGGCGGGCAGCCGGGTGGTGAAGGTGACGTTCGCCGGCAGATGGCGCAGGGCGCGGCCGTGGTAAGCGGCGTCCGCGACGACGTGCAGCTTCCGATGACCGTGGCAGGCCGAGAGCATCCGGATCATCGACGCGGCCAGCTCCACCTTGCTCTTCTCCCCGCCCGGCCGCCACAAGCGGGCCATCACCGGCAGGCACACCGAACGGGCGAGAAAGGGCAGGCGCACGCGCAGGCCCAGGACGACGAAGCAGCATCCCCGGCCGATGGGCCGCGGGCCCCGGGCCGCGCCGTCGTGCTGCCAGAAGGCGCCGAACACCTTCTTCCCGCACCGCTTGAACAAGGTGTCGTCCACCACCGCGACCAGCGGCGCGCCGTCGTCGAGCAGCACACGTGCGATCACGTGTGACAGGACAATGCCAAGGATCTCCGGGTCCCAGGCGGCGCGGGAGAAGAACGAGTGCGCGCGGTCGTGCGGCCACCACCGCTCCAGACCGGCGCCGGTGAGCATGCCGGTGACCGTCCGGCGGCCGGTCTGCGCGATCATGCCGGTGACCAGCGCGGTGAACGTGGTGAACGTCGGCGTGGTGAAGCAGCCTTTCAGCTTCTCCAGCACGGCGAGCAGCGAACCGGGTACGGTCGAAGCCGGAAGCATCGGCGGAACCCCTCCCAGGAGCGGGCTTACAGCACCGCCGATGCTTCTCCCATCTCCCCACCGCCACAGCCGACTTCGCCAACTCCGACCTGGCCTGCGGCCACAACGGAAGGTCTGCGGAAACAGCAAAAGTCGAGAGGATAGGTCAGGCGATGCAATGCGGATGCACAGGAGGTCGAGTTGGTCCCGCCATCCAGCAGGAACCCGGTGGGCCAGTAGTCGGCTGGTGATCCATAATCTGGACGTGGACCTATCTGATGACGGCCCGAATCTGGATGACAGGTGGGCCGAGAGCGACAACAACCTGTGTGGTGGGTTGCCGGACAGCCGTGACGCCTCGCGGGTGGCCGAGCGTTTCGTGCAGGCGGGGTGGCGGTCCCGTTCGTCCTCCTGGGAAGGCTACGAACTCGAGACCAGCTGGTGCCGGGTCGAAGCCGATCCAGTCGACGGTTGCGGCACCTTGCTGAACGGTGTCATCGCCCCGGACCGGCTTAACGATCTTGCGGCGCTGCTCACGCGGTTCGGGCTGCGTTTTGCTCTGGAGCTCTATGACGATGAGGGTGGTCTGGTTCAGGAGATCAAGGGCTGACCGACGACACGTCCGGCCCAGGATCTACGGTTGCAACGATCAGTAACGTGCAGGCCCAGGCCTTGCCTGGCGCTCAGCAGGAATGAACACCATGACGTAGTCCTCGAACCCCTCGTGGATACCCCACTCCTCACGCCCCATGGCCGCCTCGTACCGGGCTCGGGAATCCTGGCGCCCCTTGGCGTAGACGTGGACGGTGTAAACCGTGGCGGGATCGAGGTCCAGCGACCGGTCATCGCCCTGACCGCCGGAAATCCAGCCCATGGCGGGCCGTGCTGGGCCTGCGGTAGGGCCGAAGATGCCCATCCGCCCTCCGTACACCGGCCGGTAGGGCCACATACCGAGCAACTGCCACTGCTTCGACTGCTGGACAGGCTCGGCATCCGACAGCATGAGCGTCACCCAGGCGTCATGGGACTGCACACAACTGACAATCGTGAGCTGGCCGGGCGTGAAGATCACCGGGTCGTCCGTGCGGAAGTCCGGTATCTGCGTGGTGCGATCGAAGCCGCGCTCGACATGCTCGCTGACGTAAAAGTGCGAATAGGCGATGCTCACGACGCCGCTGACTACGTCCATGACCCGACTCTACGTGGCGATCACACCCGCGATCGCCAGTCGGGTGCGGTTCGCCACGGCCTTCCGGGGGCGGCACGACGGCGGGGTGTCGATGGACCGTATACCAGGTGGCAGGTTCAGACCACACGATTCCGTGCCGGATCAACTTTCCGACGAAGGGCCACTGGCGCGACCGGTCTTCCATCGAGGGCATCGAAGCGGGGCTGACGGACCTCGTCGCCACCGTTCAGCGGCTCGGGACCGATTCCCCGGCCGTCCCCGCCGGGTCACCGGTCGAGGCCGGTGCGGCTGTAGCGTCCCGGGGTCCCTGCCTGCCACGCGCGGACCTCCTCGGCCAGGTAGACAGCGCACCACCCTCCACGGCGACCGCTCCTTCGCCAACCTGAAGAAACACCAGCACGAGCTGCTCGCCACCCGCGACAAGATCAACATGTGGATGCAGGGCCACCCCGACGACTACCGCTGAAAGTGAGGATTGGCCGTGGCATCGACCGGGGGTCTGACTCGACCGCTGACTGACGCTTCGGTTGTCCTTCAGGGGAATCGTCGGCCTGCCGGTCGGTGCCTTTCGGCGCGTGGCCGGTCGGGCTTCCGTGACTTCATAGCGCCTCTGTGTGTCAAGAGGCTTGAGCAAGGTGGTTCTGTTGGTCGCGTTTCATGATCCGGTAGACCACGTTGGACAGGCGGCGTTTGAGTGCCCGACGGGCCTCGGCGGGTGTCTTCCCCTCCGCGATCTTGCGGAGATAGTAGTCCTGCCCGCGGCCGCCGTCGCGGATCTGGCAGACGGCGATGGTGTGCAGTACCGAGTTCAGCGCGCGGTTGCCGCCGGTGTTGAGCCGGTGGCGGACGTTGTTGCCGCTGGAGGCGTCCAGGGGTGCGCTGCCGGTGTAGCTGGCGAAATGGTGCTCGGTGGGGAAGCGGCTGATGTTCCCGACGTGGCCGATGGCCTTCGCGGCCAGCACGGTGCCCAGGCCCGGCAAGGTGGTCAGCATAGTGCGGGTCGCGGCGACGGCTTCGCGCATTTCGACCTCGTTGTCCTTGACCTGCCGATCCAGTCGGCGCAGGTCGGCCAGCAGATCGCGGGCTATGTCACGACGGCAGTTGTCGGTGGCCGTCACTGGTCGGATGCCCTTCATCAAGGTGGCAGCCTTGTCGGCGGAGAGGCCGGTGGGGGCGCCGCCGGGCAGAAGGTCACGCAGGACGGCATGCAGCCGGTTGAGTACGCGCGTTCGTTCGTGGACCAGGTCGTCGCGCCGTTCGGTCAGCATCCGCAGGATGGTGGTCTGGTCTTCCTGCACGACGGGCCGCAGGTCGTGGCGGAAGAGGGCGACCTGGGCGACGTGGAGGGCGTCTTTGGCGTCGGTTTTCCGGTCGCCGCCGGTGGCCAGGAGGCGGGCACGGGCCGACAAGGTGGAGGGGACGTCGACCACGTTCTCGCCCGCGGCTGCCAGCTGCTGGGCGAGAGAGCGGCCGAGCCCGCCGGCGCCTTCGACGGCGAAGCGGCGTTCGGGCCACTGTTCGCACCAGCGCAACAGCTGGCGGAAGGTACCGGCGTTGACGACGAACCGGCGCTGGGCCACCTGGTGGCTTACTGCATCGACGGCGACGGCGGTGTGGGAGGACTTGTGGGGACCACACCAATCAGGATCACAGGACGCTGGCCTCGCGCTCGATAAGAGAGGGAACGGAGTGCGGCGGGCACCCTGACTTGAAGTCACTGCGTCACCTTCACGCCTCTGTCGAGCCACACCGCGTGGGTGTCGGCCGGCGGCGGCACGCTATGAGTGAGCCAGCCCGTGGGCGGCAAGGAGCACTGCGGGCCCGTGCCGACCGACACCCTGGACGCTACGGCTGCAGACCGAGCGTCTGGGGTCGATTCAACAAGTCAGAAGCCTGGCCAGAGGTCCCATCACTGTCTTGTCCGTCTGCCCGGCCGGCTCGCGCCCTCCCACCGGTGAGCGTTGGAAGGGCAGCACACAACAGCATGGCAGACGAGATAGCGGTGGTCGGCGGGATCGACACGCACACCGACCTGCACCAGGCCGCGGTCATCGACACCATCGGCCGGCACCTGGCCACCGCGCAGTTCGAGACCACCCCGCAGGGCTACCAGCGGCTGCTGGACTGGCTGCAGTCCCATGGCGAGGTTCTCGCGGTCGGGGTCGAGGGAACCGGGGCCTACGGCGCCGAGATCGCCCGCTTCCTCACCGCGAACGACGTCACGGTGGTCGAGGTGGACCGGCCAGACCGCAAGGCGAGGCGGGACAACGGCAAGTCCGATCCCATCGACGCCTACGGGGCCGCGACCGCGGTTCTGTCCGGCCGAGCGGGCGGAACACCCAAGACCCGTAACGGGATCGTGGAGGCGATCCGGGCATTGCGGGTGGTCCGCAAGAGCGCGGTCAAGGCACGCACCCAGACCATCAACCAGATCCGAACCCTCATCGTCACCGCGCCGTCCACGGTCCGCGACAGCCTGCGCGGCCTGCCCACACGGGGGCTGGTCGACACCCTGGCCCGCTCCCGTCCCACCGGCGAACTCGACGACCCCGCCCGCGCGGTGAAGACCTCACTGCGACGGCTCGCCCGCCGCTACCAGGCCCTCGACGAGGAGATCAAGGACGCGGACAAGGAGATCGGGCCACTGGTCACCCAGGCAGCCCCGAGACTCATCGCCCTGCCCGGGGTCGGTCCTGAAGCGGCCGGCAGCTGCTGACCAGCGCGGGCGACAACCCCGACCGGCTCCACTCCGAAGCCGCCTTCGCCCACCTCTGCGGGGCCGCCCCGGTCCCGGCCTCTTCCGGCCGCACCAACCGCCACCGCCTCAACCGCGGTGGTGACCGCGCGGCCAACAACGCGCTCCACACCATCGTGCTGGTCCGCATGAAATACGACCAGCGAACCCAGGAGTACGTCGCCCGACGCACTACCGAAGGCATGGCCAAGAAGGACATCATCCGGTGCCTGAAACGGTTCGTCGCCCGCGAGATCTACCGAGATCTACCCCATGTGACCCACCCCGCCAAACCGCTCCCACAGACCGCTTGACGATCTATAGGAGTCGACCGTTCACCTGCTGTGACGCCCCGCAGGCGTGAAAATCGGTACAGGGGCTGTCCGCCGACGCCGCTTGACGTTTGGGCTGTGAGCCCGCATAGGAGTCTGGTGAGGGAGCCGTCAGAGGGGGCCGCACACTGTCGCCTTGAGCACGCCGATCAGCTTCTCCGTTACCCCCTTGGCTTCCCCGGCAGCCCCGTCCACACGAGCACAACAGGGGTATGCCATGGAGGAGTTGAGGGAGGACCACGACGACGGAACGGTCGCCAGGGTCGCGGCGATCGACATCGGCAAGGCGTCCGGGATGGTCTGCCTGCGCGTCCCGCACGACACCATCGAGGGCCGACGTGTCCAGAAGGTCTGGACGGTCGCCTCGATGACCAACGCGATCCTCGAGCTCGGCGACACGCTGGTCTGCCAGGGGGTCGAGCGGGTGGTCATGGAAGCGACGGGCTCGTACTGGCGCCCGTTCTTCTACCTGCTGGAAGCCCGCGGCCTGGACTGCTGGCTCGTCAACGCACGCGACGTGAAGAACGTCCCCGGCCGGCCCAAGACCGACAAGCTGGACGCGGTCTGGCTGGCCAAGCTCGCCGAACGCGGCATGGTCCGGGCCTCCTTCGTCCCACCGAAACCGGTGCGGCAGCTGCGGGACTTCACCCGCACCCGCACCGTGTTCGTCCAGGAACGCACCCGCCACAAGCACCGCGTCGACAAAGCCCTGCAGGACGCGCAGATCAAACTGCCCGGTGTCGTCTCGGACCTGTTCGGCAGGTCCGGACGGGCCATGCTCGACGCAATGGTCGCCGGCGAACGCAACCCGCGCACCCTCGCCGACCTCGCAAGGGGCAACCTGGTGAAGAAGAAGCCGGCGCTCGTCGAGGCCCTCACCGGCCAGTTCGAGGACCACCACGCCCGGCTGCTGCAGGTGCTGCTGGGCACCGTCGACCACCTCACCGCGCAGATCCAGGAACTCGACCGGCTCATCGCCCGCACCCTGGAGGAGATCACCACCCCGCACGGCGGTTCGGGCACCGGTGACGAGCCGACAGCCACCACAGTGAGCGCGCGCGTCCTGGCCGAACGGCTGGACGCTGTTCCCGGCATCGGACCCGCCACCGCGCAGATCATCCTCGCCGAGATCGGCGCGGACATGCGCCGCTTCCCCACGCCCGAACACCTCGTCCCGTGGGCCAAGTTGTGCCCGCGCACCATCCAGTCCGGGGCGAAGAACACGTCGGGGCCGGCCGGGCAGGGCAACCCCTGGCTCAAGGGCGCTCTCGGTGAGGCCGCCAACGCTGCCGCCCGCACCGACACCTTCCTCGGCGCCCGCTACCGCCGCATCGTCAAACGCCGCGGCCACGCCAAAGCCCTGGTCGCCGCCCGCTCGATACTCGTCATCACCTGGCACCTGATCAACGACCCGGACGCCTCCTACCAGGAACTCGGCACAGACTGGCACCGCCGTCACCTCGACCCCGCCCGCAAGACCCGCGACCTCGTCCGCCAGCTCCAGGCCCTCGGCCACCAGGTCGCGCTCAGCCCGGCATCAGCCTGACCGCCCCATCTCACCGCCATCCGGTCCGCAAGCGGCCCGGATGCTGCCCCTGCCCTCCCGCACCTCGATTTTCCGATCAGTGTCAACGCGCTCATGGAGTAGACGATCGCCCGTTCAAGACCGAAGTCATCAAACCGCAGCGGCCGTGGAAGACGCTCTCGCACGTCGAGCTCGCCACCGCCGAGTGGGTCACGGTTCAACCGCCGCCGACAGTGCGGGCCCGAGTGGCCCGCACCCGCCCGATTCCCTTGGCGCAGACCGCGTCGAGGTCAGCGGGCGACACTCTCGGCCAGGTATTCCTCCCAGGTCCGCTTGCCCACCGCCCGGTCGGGTGTGGTCAGGGCGCCGGAACGGAAGCCTGCCCCGATCTTCCCCGGGATGAAAACCGGCAGGACGCGACGGCGCTTGCCTGCCGCTCGCAGCCAGTCCTTGGCCAGCCGGTCGGCCGTGTACACCGTGGGCCCGGCAAGGTCCGGCACCCTCCCCCAGCCGCCGGCCGGGGGTGCCCCCTTGCCCGGCTCACCCAGGGCCAACTCGACCAGCCGGTCCGCTACATCGCCCTGGTGCACAGGCTGGCAATCGGTGCCGGTCGGCACGATGACCACGGGCAGCTTCGACAAGACCCCGAAAGCCATGTTCAGCAGCTCGGGAAACTGAGTGGCGCGCAGATTGGTCCAGCCGATCCCCGAGGCCGCCAGCAGCCGCTCGCACTCCAGCTTGATCCGGTAATAGGGGTACGGGATGCGGTCGATGCCGACGATCGAGATGTTGACGATGTGCTCGACCCCGGAGCGCCTCGCAGCCTCCAGCAAGTGATTGAAGGCCGGGATGTCGTTCTTGAAGTGCCGGATATCGGTCGCGCAGTGGATGACCGTGCGGACCCCGGCGAACGCCTCGTCCAGCCCGGTGCCGGTCACCAGATCACCGGTGAACCAGGCCACCCCCGGGTCGTCCGGCAGCGTGACCCCGCGGGTGAGGGCCCGCAGCGGCAGCCCGGTGCGGCGCGCCCGGTCCAGCACCTCGCGGCCGAGCACACCTGTCGCACCGGTCACCATGATCGCTTCGTTCTTCATCAGCCACAGCCCTTCTCGTATTGCCGTCACCGATGAAGAACCGACGACTCACGGGTTCTGTGACAGCCCCGGCAGCTGATTCGCCAGAAAGACTAGTTTGTCCGGGTTCCGTACGAGCCGGATACCGGTGATCCCGGCCTCGCCGACCTCCAGCGCACCGAACGAGGTCAGCTCGCCGTCCTCCCAGCCGAGCACCACCGGACTGCCGTTCGCCTCGACGATCTCGATCCGCACCCCGTTCGCCCACCGGGCGAACAGACCCGCCAGGAACCGGGCCACCATCTCCCGGCCGACGACCGGCCGCCGCGCCGCACCCACCTTGCCGCCGCCGTCCGACCACGCGACCACCTGGTCGGCGAGCAACGCCTCCAACTGCGGCATCGCCCCCTCGGCCGCCGCCTCCAGGAACCGGGCCAGCAGTTCGTCACCCAGCGTCTGCGAGGAGGAGAACCTCGGCCGGTCGTCCGTCAGATGCTGCTTGGCCCTGCGGTACAGCTGCCGCGCGTTCGCCTCCGAGCAGTCGAGCACACCCGCGATGTCCCGATGGCTGTAGTCGAAGGCGTCGCGAAGCACCACAGCCGCCCGCTCCGGCGGTGTCAACCGCTCCATCATCACCAGCACCGCCAGCGATACCGTGTCCCGCTGCTCCGCCGTCTCCATGGGCCCGAGCGCCCCGCCGTCGGTCCGCACAGGCTCCGGCAGCCACGGCCCGACGTACTCCTCGCGCTGGGCCCGCGCCGAGGTCAGCCGGTTCAGACACAGATTGGTCAGCACCTTTGCCAGCCACGGCCCCGGCGCTACGACTTGGCCCGGCTCGGCCCCGTGCCACCGCAGGTAGGCATCCTGCACGGCGTCCTCTGCCTCCGTCGCCGACCCGAGCATCCGGTACGCCAACGAGAACAGCCGGGGCCGGTGCGCCTCAAACTCCTGTGCCTTGTACATGGGTCACACGCTAGACGAGCCGTAGCGAGCTCGAACCTGCCCCATCGGGAAACGATCATTCCGCGGTCGGGAAGCGGTCTTCGGGCTGTTCTGGATCGAGGCAGCGGCGCGGTGGGTTCAGGAGAACCCGCAGGTGGCGCTGAAGGTTCCGTTCGGCTTCGTGGCACCGGACCACTGGCCGCACGCCGGCTTCCCGCTGGGGGTGTGGCTGGCGGACCAGCGCAAGTACTACAACGCCGGGGAGCTGTCGAAGCACCGCATCCAGCAGCTGGACGCGCTGGGGATGGTGTGGAACCACCAGGACCTGGCGTTCGAGGAAGGCCTGACCGTGGCGCGCGCCTGGGACTGGGAGCACGGGCACTTCCTGCCGCCGGCCACCGCGGTGTGGAACGGGCACCCGATCGGGACATGGGCGAAGAACATGCGTGGCAGAGCCTGGCGCGAGCGACACGCCATGCGGGCCGGCTGCGAGGCTACGGTCTCCGAGACCGTCCATGCCCATGGCCTGCGCAGCTGTCGCTACCGGGGAATCGCCAAGACACATGTCCAACACGTCTTGACCGCCGCCGGAACCGACATCGTCAGGCTGAGCGACTGCTTCCCACCCAGCACCGCGCCCTCACGACCGTCTCGGCCCGCCAGCCCCTTCCAACTTCTCTGCCGAAAGCTGAAGTTCAGCACCTCACGAGACCGGTGAAGATCACCAACAGCGTCCATGTGCCAGAACCGAGTTTTCGACAGCGCCGGGTTGTGCCAGCAGGCCGATCGTGTTCACCGTCCGTGCGGCCGCCGGTCGGTGTGTAAGAAGCTGGGAGTTGGGCTTGAAGCTGCCGCAGCGGAAGCCTCTACCGTCCTTTGCAGGGCCGGAGATTCCGGCCCGGTGAAGCACGTGTGGGAGGCGGCGATGGCCTGGCCGATCGCGGAGGTCGCCCGGATGTCGGGGGTGACGGCCCGGACCCTACGGCACTACGACGATATCGGCCTGCTGGTGCCGGCCTGGACCGGGGCAGGCGGCCACCGCTACTACGAGGAGCGCCAGCTGCTGCGGCTGCAGCAGGTTCTCGTGCTGCGGGCGCTGGGTGTGGGACTGCCGGAGATCGGGCGGATCCTGGCCGCGCAGGTCGACGAACTGGCAGCCTTGCGGGGCCACCATGGTCGGCTGCTCGCCGAGCGCGACCGCCTCGATGCCCTGGCCGCGACCGTCGCCCGCACGATCACCGAACTGGAGCAGTCCAGGAAGGACGGCACAGACATGATCAGCATCAGCCGGCCGGAGAACCTGTTCGAGGGCATCCGGCCCGCCCAGTGCATGAAGGCCCTGCACGGCTTCCCGGAACTGGTCGGGGCCGTCGAACGGCACACCGCGGCGTTGAGCCGGGCCGAGACCGAGGCCGACGAGCGCGCACGCACCGCACAGATGATCCGGCTCGCCGAGCTGATGGCCACCGGCCTGCCCGCGGACGCCGACACCGTGCAGGACGAGATCGACACCCAGTACCGCACACTCGCCCAGAGCCGGGCAGCCACCGCCGCAGAATACCGCGCCATCGGACGCTGCTGCGTGGACAACGAACACTGGCGCGCGGCCTACGAGTCGATCACACCGGGCCTGGCCACCTACCAGCGGGACGCCATCGAAGCCTACGCCGCAACCCGGCTGCGCTGAACCGGAACCGGGCCGCCGCCCACGGGGGGGGAGCGGCGGCCCTGCCGGGCCGGGCCACGTGCCAGTCCCACCGACAAAGGACCCGCCGCCGAGGAACGCCCGCCTGGGGGAAGCGGCTCACGCCGATCCGAGGCTGCGGCAGCTCTACGTGTACTCCAGCCACTGGACGCTTGGCTTCAGCCTCTGCACCGGATTCCCCTTCCGGGATGAGGTGGCCATACCCTGTCACACAACGGCAGCCCCTGCTGACCGACGCGTTCGGCATTCCGGACAGCCTTCTCGACGTCCCTGCGGCCACCCCCTCGTTCGTACGCCGCTACCTTGACCCCGAGTACGCCGGGACGCCTCATGGCTGACTGCACGCAGACTCCGCCCGAGCCGTCCCGGGCACTGATCACCGGGGCCGGCGGGGGGGGTCGGCCGGGCCGTGGCCGAGTGCTTCGTCCGCGCGGATCTGCGGGTCGCCCTCAACGGACGGAACCCCGAACGGCTCTCCGAGGCCTCCGCCCACCTGCGTGACCTGGGCGGCCAGGTGCTGGAGCTACCGGGCGACGCGGGCGACGAACCGCCCGTACGCGGTGCGCTGGACCGTGTCGCCGACCTCTGGGGCGGCGTGGACGTCGTCGTGGACAACGCCGGTGTCGGCGGCTGCACGGCCCCCCCCTGTGGAGCACGCCGTTGGACCAGTGGTGGGACGGGTTCGGCATCAACGTCCGCACCACCGTGACGACCCTGGCCGCCGCCGTCCCGGCACTGCGCGGCTCGGGTGGGGACGCCTGATCCACATCAGCAGCGCGGCGGGCGTAGAGGGCTGGCCGTACGCCTCCGCCTACGCCGCCGCCAAGGCCGCCGGCATCAGCCTCTGCCGGGACCTGGCACGCGAACTGGCATGTGAACCCGTCAAGATGTTTGCCTGCCACCCCGGAATCCTGGAGACCGGCCTCACCGAAGCGGTCCTGCGAGAGCCCCAGGGCGGCGATCGCTGGCGCAGGCTCCACGCCGCCTGGTTCGCCCGGCAGATCAGGGACGGCCGCACGGTGCCCGTACCTGTGGCCGCCCGAGTGGTGCTCGCCCTGGCGTGCGGCGCTTACGACGACTTCAGCGGCCGCTATCTCACCACGGGCGGCCTGAGCGGTCTCGATGTCCCGGAGTAGCCGGGGAGCAGCCGGTGCCACCGGACGCCGTTCGGGCCGATGTTCATGAAGTTGCTCCGCGAGTCCGCGTTCGAGCCCGCGCCGTCGTTCCAGGGGCCGCACCAGGTGAGGTTGCCCCTGAATCCCTTGGTGTCGTTGTCGGTGCAGCTCACGCCGTGTGCGTACACGCGTTTGCCCACACCATCTCGAGGCCTGGATGTCGGCGTCGTCCAGACGGTCGTCGAAGACTTCGGCCAGGGCCGCCCTGCGAGTGGCGTCGGCCGCGGCGAACGCTTCGCGGCCCGCGTCGGTGAGCGCTATCCGCACGGAGCGCGCGTCGTTCGGCGCGGACGCGCAGGCCATCAGGCCGCGGGCCTGCAGCGCGTCGGCCACGCGGGACACCTGGCTGCGAGGAGGGTCTTGGCGCCCAGATCGGACGCGGCCACCGGCTCCTGCTGCCCGTACAGCCAGAGCATGACCTCGAACCAGGACAGGGAGAGGTCGTGCGCCCGGGGCAGCGCCTGGTCAATGCGGGGCCGAGTGTGGCGCCGGCCCAAACCAACCGTAGAAGCATCGGTCACGTGGGGGCAGGTCGCCCGAGGTGAGGTCGGGTCGTGTGCGGGCCATGCAGCCGTACCTGTTTGCGTGTACGTACACATAAGTTGTAGTGCGTGCACACATAGATACCGGTGTGAGCCGCCTGGCCGTAAGGCGGGACTTGATGGGAACTCCGAACATCGTCCTAATCACCGGGCCCTCCTCGGGCATCGGGCTCGCCACCGCGGTCGGCGCGGCCCGGACCGCCTGCGTGTCGTCGCCACGATGCGGGACGCCGGACGGGCCGACGCGCTCCTCAAGGCCGTCGCCGAGGCGGGCGTGGGCGATCTCGTACAGGTCAAGCGTCTGGACGTGACCGATGCGACGTCCGTCACCATCTCTCAACCCGTACAGGAAGGGTCACACCCGACACCGAGCAAGATCAGTCTCTATCGGAACTCGCTCGGAATTGTCCTGCGGTTTCGCGCTTGACGTCCAGTCACCCCGTAATCATCAGCACCACGGAAACCCCATCTCCGCACCTCACCGGCACACAACAAGACACTCCCACACGAACTCGCGGACACATCGACGCAAGTCAGCACGCGTGTCGGACCGGGCCACGCAGTGCTCTGCCGGTGATGACCGTACATAGCGAGCCCCCCGCCCCTGCCCCTTGCCAGGGGCGCGCGACAGGCCCGCCAACTCCGCCGCACTGAGGTTTTCTGCTCGGGGTGGCGTACCAGGAGGGCGCCAGTCCAACGGCTATGGGATACAGCTGGCGGGCCTTGCGGGCGGCGACGGACCGTGTCATGCTCGCCGACATGATCAAGAGAATCGAGTCGTCCGTCCGCCGATGAGCGAGACGGCCGGGATGCAACTGCCCGGATCACAGACGACCCTGTTCGAACACGCGCTACGACTGCACCGGCTGGCCCCGGACGAGCCGCTACCGCGGGAGGGGGAGCCCTACCCCGACGATGCATTCCACACTCACCGGCCTTGGCCGACACGTGAGGGCCGACGCTCAGCCGGCAGGGACGTGGCGCTCATCCTGGACGCGCATTTCGCGCAGGCCTCCGCCCTGCCCAGCGAATTGGCCGATGCCTTCCGTGACGTTCACGTCCCCCTTCACCACAACGAGCACATCGCCGCTGCGGCTGAGCGGGCGGACAGGGAACGCGTTCGCCGAACGGGCCGCTGGCTGGTCCGCCACGGGACCGATCGATGCGCGGTCACCGTCGGGCTTGCTCTGATCGCTGCCGTGGGGACCGCTGACGACGCCTCGCTGACGCAAACGATCGGTCTGCTCTCCAACCGCTTCGGGCCACTGGCGGCACTCGCCCTCGAGCGTCGGACGGGAGGAGCCGAGGCCCTGCTCTGGCTTGCCGAGCGGGTCACCGGCTGGGGACGCGTCCATGTCGTTGAGGCTCTCTGCAGACTCGACGACCCGGCTGCCCGACGATGGCTGCTTCGCAGAGCCTGCGACGGCGACGTCCTCAACGGGTACTTCGCCGACAAGGTCGCCACGGCTGCGAACCTCCATGAGACGCTCGGAGAATTCGGCACGGACAGCGAGCTGGTCGACCACACCGGTCGGCTCCTCTGCTCGATGAGTGACTGCGGGGGGATGGGGCTCACCCTCGCTCGCTACCCCCATTCGGGAGTGGTCCTGGAAGCTCATGCTCGCCATGTGGGCTCGCTCGACCCGACCACCGAGCGGTACCTCACGATCGCCCTGCTTGCTCAACACCTGACCACGAAGTCTCCCGAGGCTGCCGGGTGCACCGTGGAACAGCGGGAAGCGCTCCGGGAAACGTACATCTCGGTGCTCGACCGCGAGGAGTGGACCCAGACGGCACGCGCGGGCCTGGCGGCAGAGGACGACCAGACGCGGTGGCTCACCGACCACCGGGCTCCGCAGCCGAGATTGCGTGCGTTCCCCGATCGACGACCGGACACCGAGGAGTAGCGCAGGGCAGGAACAATTGCGGTTTCGGCCGGGGGTGACGGTGATCTCGGGTGCGGGCGTTTCCCGGTGGCATGCGGGCGTCCATGTCGAGGGTTCACCTCGCCGCAGGGGCGAACGTGGGACCAGAACAGCCGGGTCGGGCCCCACCGGTCGGCAGACGTGAGCAGGCCGTCCCGCTCCGGCTCGCCGAGGACGTCCAGGGCCCGGGCCGCCGCCGGGCCCTTGCGGTAGCTCGCCCGCTCCCCCACGGTCAGATCCCCGGCGGATCGCGTGCAGGAACGTCGACAACGACGGCACCGGATCCTGCACCGGCAGGGCGGCTGGGAGCGGCATGCCGCTCGGTGGTACGGACGTGGCTGCCGGCCAGTTCACTCCGAGGGCACAGGCCCGGGAGACTCCGTACGGCTGGCCCACGTAGCGCCGTCATTGACAAGCGAGGCGCGGCAGACACGGGCAAGGCCCCGCCACCGAAAGGGACGGGGCCCCGCGATGGGTCTACGTGAGCGCTACTTCCACCAGTAGCGGACGCCCCGGTGGTGCGAGCACGTCCCGCTGGAGTGCCGCGAGTCCGAGTAGCCGCCGTCGCGGCACGTGGCGCTCTGGTACTTGTCGCGCGGCTTCTTGCCGGCCTTCCAGCCGCAGACGCCCGTGGTGTGGCGGACGCACTTGTGAGCGGTGTTGGTCTTCGGAAGCGTCGTCGCGGCGTCCGCCGTGGTGGCGCCTCCGAGAGCCACGGTCAAGGCGACAGCGGCAGTCGCCGCGACGGAGGCAAGACGGGTCTTCAAAGATCCCTCCCTGTTTGAACAACGGTCAAGTGAGCCTACATAGCCATTGACCTGGCAAGAACATGCCATCAGGCCATGAAGGGACCACGGACCAGCCACCCACTCCGCACGGGCCTTCAGCAGCACGGGCAGGCCAGGGGGGCCGGTCTCGCATTCCTGCCGACCCCACCCACCCCGCAGCCGAACTCGACCTCCTCCCCCACAGCACGACCCGGCCCCAGCTCCTCACCTCCGCCCGCCTCAAAGACCCACGGGTGCCGGGCCAATGGCTGCCGGCGTCGGCCGGCTGGCGCACGGCATGGCAGGCGCGTACCGCCGAGGTGATCGCCCGCACCCGTGCCCACGCACCCGAGCGGACACTGGAGCTCTGGCGAACGCAGTCCAGCGCGCTGCTGGCGTCCCCGGCGGCCCGCGACCAGGCGGCGGCCCGCCCCATGACTTTGATGGGCCTGAGCCTGCCGCTGTCCGATCACTTCCTCATCCGAGGCTTCGAGACATGGATCCACACGGTCGACATCGCAAGCGCACTGGACATGCGAGTGCCGCCACCGGTGGAGCGGCACCTGACACCGCTGGTGCACCTCGCGGTGCGCATCCTGCGCCTCGCCGTCGGTGGCCGCATGCCCTCGGTCCTGTTGAGGGTGGGGACCGGAGCGGGTGACCAGTGGGTGCTGGGCCGTCCGGCAGCGAATCCTCCAACAGCCGAACTTTCCCTGGACCCGGTGGACTTCTTCCTCCTCATCGGCGGCCGGTACACCCCACAGGACGTGCCCCGCAGGACGACGGGAGAGACGGCCCCGGCGTGGGCAGTGCTGCAGTGGGCAGCGGAACTGGCGTGGCCGTGAGCACGGTCATCGCACGGGGCCGCATCCGTCCAGTGATTCCTCGGGATCGCTGGTGGTCGCGCATCCGTTTCACCCGCTGACGGCCAGCGTCCCACAGTGTTGTTCACCAAGCGGCGGGTGGGACAGGTGGTGTCATCAAGTGGGAGGCTTCCATCGACTCGACAGGCTGCCGGGCCCACCGGCATGCCGCCGGGGCCCGGAAAAGGGGGATCACGATCCAGGCCTGACGTCCCCGGACGGGCTGGCGGCCGAGCCGGGACCGCGCGATCGGCCGACCGCGCGGCGGCCTGACGACCAGGGTTCATCTCGCGGTCGACCTGATCGGCGGGGAGGGGCGGCCCTTGAGGATGAGAGCTTCGTCGGCTTTTGCCGCGGGGCCGGTCGCGGACGGGATCGGTGAAGGGCCGGCGGGCCGGGGTACATCCCCGGCCGAGGGCCCAAGTCGCGCTCACGCGGCGGATTCCTGAGCGGTGGCCCGGCGGGGATGCTCCGCGCCGGGCCGCCGGGTAGTGCCGGTATGTGCCTCAGGAACTCTGCGCCTTGTTGTACAGGGCTTGGACCTCACTGCCGAAGTACGGCCCGAACATCCGGTTCGGCAAGAAGACATAGCCGAAGCTGTTCACCGAGACCTGCAGGCCCGTGCCCGCCGACTCGCTGAAGCCGGTGAACCAGGGTCCGCCGCTGGAGCCGCCGGTCATGTTGCAGCTGAGACCGTGATCGTTGGAGAAGAGGAAGTCCTTGGAGGAGTTCCCGCTGCAGTAGATCAGCTTCGTACCGTCGTACGGAGAGGCGGCGGGGAAGCCGAAGGCGTACATGGGCTTGTTGTAGCCGCCGTTGAACTGGATGCCCTGCGCGCCGACGACCGAGGTCAGCTTCTGGCCGTTCAGCGGGGCGACGACGGCCGCCCCGACGTCGTAGTTGATGTCCTCGCCGGCCTCCCACTGCGGGGTGGTCAGGGTCTTGGCCGCGGTCCACTGGCCGTATGGGGCGTTGCCGTTGTTGTACGCGGGGACGAACACCCAGTTGGTGTGCCAGCTGCCCTGGTACTTCACGCAGTGCCCGGCCGTGATCACGGTGCTGGCGTTCTGGCTGGTGACGGCGTTGCCCGAACACGAGGCGGTGCGGCCCTGGAAGGTGAAGAACACCCGTCCCGAGGTCTTCACCACAGCCCCGCCGCCGGTCCATGCGCCGCCCGGCTGCGGGAAGGCGGTCGGAGCGACGGTCGCCGTCCGGCCGGTCGGCTTCGGTGTCCTGAGGCTCTTGAGGGCCTCGGAAGTGAGGGCCAGATCGAGGGGGGTGGCGCTGCGCATCCGCTCGGCGGTCCAGAAGCCGCCTGCCACGCGCTGGTCGGCCGCTGATACGGTACGGGCCGCCGCCTTGGGGGTGTGCGTGGCGGCTGTGGCGTTGCCGGAGGCCGCGAGGCCCCCGGTGAGCAGGGCGCCGACGGCCAACAGAATGCCCGCGGCAGTGCGATGGCGTCTCACGCATGTCTCCTTCTGCCGTGCCCGGGCCTGACGGCCCGGCAGGTGGGGGATGAACGGTGCGGATCGGCGTGCGGGAAGCAGAGTGCCACGACGGGCTGTCCGTGTCAGTAGCGCTGGAAGAGCAGATCTCCTCGGGGGCCGGCGCGAACCACCGGATGCCTGCTGAGGGAACGGGGTGACAAGGTCACCCCCGCGCACCCGGTCGGCCGCAGCCGCAGGATGGCGTAACGGGGCGTTGGGGTCCCCCTTAAATAGCCTGCGGGGAACCCCTGGGCACGTGCTGACGACGCGCCGCATCAGGCCGACGGGCGCTTGTCCTCCAGCTTGTCGATGAAACCCTTCGCCTTCTCGACACCGGCGTCGATCTTGTCGCTGTACTTGCCGTCCGTCTTCCCGTCGACGACATCAGCGATCTTCTCCAGCCCCTTGCCCACGACCCCGCTGTGCTCCGCCGCCAGCTCGGTCGCCTTCTCCTTCAACGCCTTCAGGGTGTCGAACACGCTTCGGTTCCATCCTCTCCCCGGCGACCCACCCCGGCAGGGTGACCGCCTTCGCCCAGTGATCAGTCCTACTCTCCCATGATCCACACGCATGATGACAACCGGCCCATCCCGGGACACACCCGGCACCCTCGGCCGACAAGCCACTGGCCGACGCGCGCGGAGACCCGACGCTCAACCACACGCCCCCACCTCGTTGTTCGGCGCCCCGTCGCCGACCGGCGGCAGCTCGCCGCGCTCGACGGGCTGTCCGGCATCGCCCTGCCGGAAAGGCAGTACGGCGTCGAGTTCCGCGTCGCTCGCCGCATGCGCGGCCTCGGCCGCCCTGCGCAAGGCGGCGCGGTCAACGGCCTGGGTATCGGCGTCGACCCGCACGAGACGCCCGCCCACCGGGGTCGCGTACTCGTGTTGTGCACCGGCGTTCCGCAGCCGACCAGGGCAATGGGCACTATGGCCGTCACAAGCAAGAGGGGGCGCGGCAGACTTCCTGCGGTCATGGCGCCGTACAGGTGTCACCCTGCGGCGGGAGCGTAGACCCGGCCCGCACACAGGCATCGCCCAGGTCGGACCGCTCGGCGCGGGACGGTCCGCCGTCGCGCCCCGACGCACGGCTGAGCGCACCGTCCGGCTAGGGGTTCGTCCAAGCCTCCGGGGCCTCGGCAAGGTCCAGGACCTCAGCGGGCAGCTTGGCCGCGGCCACGTCTGCCAGGGTCACCTCGTCCAGGATCTTGCGCACGTTGGCACGTACCGCGACCCACAGCGGCAGCAGCGGCTCCGCGGGACCGGTGTAGGAGAGCTCGGGTGGGCGCACCCCCCGTACCGACACGAGAGGGCCGTCCGCCACGCGGATCACGTCGGCGATGGCGATGGAGTCCGCCGGGCGGGCCAGCCGGTAGCCGCCGTTCCCGCCGCGCTGGCTGACCACGAGGCCGCCCCGGCGCAAGTCGCCCAGGATGCCCTCCAGGAACTTGTGCGGAATGCCCTGCGCCGCGGCGATCACCTCCGCCTTGAGTGACGTGTCGTCACCCGCCGCGGCCAGTTCCAGCGCAGCCCGCACCGCATAGTCCGCCTTGGCCGAGATCCGCATGTGCTGATTATCTCCCACTGCCAAGTCCACCCGTCACCGACCGCGCACGCCGTCAGGCGGGGAGGGCGAACGGGGGGTGCGTGCCGTTGAGGTAGTAGTCCCCGACCTCGCGAAGCCTCGGCGCGACGGGCTCGCGCAGGGTGTGCGTACGGGCGTTGCGCCAGAAGCGGTCGAATCCGTGCCGCGAGGAAGCGGCGTCGGCGCCGATCACGTCCAGGGCGTGTGTGGTGATCTCCTGTGCCGCCCGGGAGGCGGCGGCCTCGGCCGCACTCGCGAGCACGGTGATCTCCGCGCACTCGTCGTCGTCGATGTCCTCGCCACGGGCGAGGCCGCGGGTCAGGGCCTCCACCGCCTGGTCGGCGAGGGCGGACGCGGAGCGTGCGGCGACGGTGAGCTCGCCGTAGGCCGTCAGCGCGTAGGGGTCCTGCGGCGGAGTGCCCGGCCAGGGCCGTTGCGGGGACGGCTGCCGGCGTGAGTGCGCGGCCCTGCGGTACTCACGGGCTTCGGCCACCAGCCCCTCGGCGACACCGAGACAGAACTGGACGGAGAACAGCCGCGCGGTCGGTACGGCCAGTGCGGCGAACGGCGACAGGACACCCTCGTCCGAGGAGAGGGAGCCGAGCACCTGGTCGGCCGGGACCGGCACCGAGTCGAACCGCACGCTGCCGCCGGCCAGCCGCTGGCCGAAGGCATCCCCGTCGCTGCCGCACACCACGCCGGGGTGCGCGGAGTCGACGAAGACGGCCAGGGGTTCCCCGGTGTCGAGCCGTGCGGCACAGACCGCCAGCCGGTCGGCGACCATCGCCGCGGAGGCGTAGATCCGGCTGCCGTCGAGCACATAGCCGTTCGCGGTGGAGGTCAGCGTGAGCGGCGGCTCATGGGAGGCGAACCCGCCTCCCCAGCACCACCGCCCCACCGCTGACTCCTGCTCGACGCGCGCGGCAAGGGCGGGCGCGGCGAAGAACCGGGCGCCGACGGACAGGAAGTAGTGCCGTCCGAGCAGATGGCCGATCGCCCCGTCGGCCGCGGATATCGTCCGTACGACAGCGTAGGCCGTACGCCAGTCAGCGCCTCCGCCGCCGTGTCCCGCCGGTGCCAGCAGCGTCAGCAAGCCCGCCTCGCGCAGCCGGGAGACCTCGTCCAGCGGCGCCTCGCCGACCTGCTCGCGCAGGGCCGCGTCCGTGGCCAGGTCGTCCGCCATCTCACGGGCTATGTGCAGCCAGTACGCGTGCCCCCGCTCCGCGTGGATGAGGTCGTCTTCCGGTAGTGCGATGGTCATGGGCTCTTCTTTCAGGTGCCGAAGAGAAAGCGATGCCGCAGGACCCGGTCGGCTCTGAGGTCCGGCGCGGGCACGGCAGCGGCTCCGGCAGACCCGCCGCGGGTGGGGCCCGGCGAGGTGACATGGGAGGAGAGGAGCGGCACGCGGTGACGCGTCAGCCGTTGCCTCGCGCGCAACAGCACACGGCGCTGGCCACGCGACAGAAGTCGACATGCCTGCGGCGAACGAGCGGCTGCTGCTTGCGGGACATGCACCCGATCCTGAGTCACCCCGTCGACCGGCGTCAAGCATTCCCTAGTAATCCAATAGGGAAACTGGGGAAAGGGTCGCGCTGTGACTGATTACCGTTCTTGGGTGGCGAGTTCACGACGGCGGGCGAGACGTGCCACCGTGCGGGCACGCAAGCCCGACCGGGTCGTCGCTCGGCGCGGGAGAGAGGCCGGGGCACCCACCACTGTCGTGCCGGGGTTGTCACCGGAGCCGCCGGCGGTCAGTGCCGGCAGAGGCAGCAGAGCGACGGCGGCGATGCGCGGACAGGTTCTGGTCGCGCGGCGGTTCACACGTCCATCGCCCAAGAAGTCGTAGCGCGGGCGGAGAGGATGCTGGCGCCGAGGCCGTAGGAGTCGAGCAGCGCCTGGGCGACCGTCTCCGGGATGCCGACCAGGGCGTTGGAATTTCCCGCGCCACCCGTGGCGGCGGCCGTCGGGGTCCACAAGGCGCGGTCGTAGCGCTCCCCACCCCGGCGACGGCGAGCACCCGCTGCGAGCCAGTGCCCTCGGGGGTGCCGGTCCGGCGGTACCGTCTCACGCCGTTTCCTGATGGCACCGACCGTGCGGTGGCCCTTCTCCCAGGCCAGTTCCTCGACCGGAGCGATGATCGGGCGGAACGCCACCCGGATGCGCGGAACGCCGGTGCGGCCCGCGGCCTTCGCGGCCTCTTCACCGCCTCGATCTGCTCGGCGGTCTTGTCCAGGGGCTCGCCCCACAGGCAGTAGATGTCGGCCTCGGCGCCCCCGGCGGCGTACCCGACGAGCCGCCCAACGAGACGTTCGGGTGGGGCTGGTCAAGTTGACCCCTGCGCGACAAAAGCCGCTCACGGCACACGCGGAAGGCATCGCCCGGCCGTGCGACGCCCCGGCGCACGCCGTCACTCCGGGGGCGATGCCAGCTCGCCGCGCAGCCGCCGGGCTCTGAGTACCAGTTCCAGCTCGAAGCGGCGGTCGGGGTCGGCGACCTCGTCGCCCCACAACTCTCTGATCTGGCGCAGCCGGTAGCGTACGGTCTGCGGATGCACCCCGAGCCGGGCCGCGATCTCCATAGTGCCGCCCCGGGTTTCGAGCCAGGCGAGCAGTGTCTCGGCGAGGTGGCGGGCCTGGGCGGGGCCGCAGGTGAGCAGTGGGGCCAGTCGGCGCCGGTCGAGGTCGCCGAGGAGCTCCTCGGCCGGAAGCAGGACCAGCGCCTCGGTGTAGTCCGTGCACTGGACCACCGCGCCGCCGGGCAGGAGGCCGCGCTCGATGAGCTGTACGGCGGCGGCCGCCCATCGCAGCGACTTCGGCGCCTGGACCAGCGGTACGGAGGGACCCAGCGCCCCGGACCAGCCGGCGGTGGCGCGCCGCAGCAGTTCGGGCCGCCCGGCCGCGTCCGGCTCGGGGACGACCATGCGGGGCTGCTCGCGCTCCATGTCGAGCAGGACGTCCTGGCCGACGGCCGGGGCCACGGCCTCACGGGCGGGCCTCAGGAGTACGGCGACGGCGACCCGGTGGGGCAGGGCCCAGCCGATCCGGGCGGCGCGTTCGGCGAGCATGCCCGACCGGTCCGCGCGCGGCCATTCCGTCAGCAGCTGGTCCAGCAACTGGCGCTGCAGCCTCATACGTTCGTTGGCCTGCAGTGCCACGGCCTCGGCGTAGCCGCGCATGGTCTCGGCGACCATGCCGTCTAGGTATTCGAAGCCGGACTCGGCCACCTCGTACATGGCGGGGGCGGGAATGCCCACCTTGTCGCCGAGCTCGGCGAGGCGCCGCCAGGCGAGTTTGACGCCGAGCCGGTAGATGGCCTGGAGCGAGTTGAGGCTGCGGCCGGAGAGGACCTGGTCACGGCCGAACTCCTGGAACACATAGGGGGGTTCGCGGGGCAGACCGAAACCGTCGGCCATGCTCCCGACGAACTGCTCAAGGGCGCGCCGGATGCCGACGAGTGCCAGCGGCTCGCCCGATTCGTCGAGGGTGAGCGGCAGCCCCGGATACTCCCGGCGGATCTGGCGCAGGATCGACTGGGCGAGGTCGGGGACCTCGTCGAGCGCGAGCTCCGCGAACCTGCGCACCTGCGGCCGGGGCACCTTGCGCCAGGCGGAGTCGGTCGAGGTGGTGGGCACTAGGGGGTTCCCGAAGCGGGAGTGGCCACCGGAAAGGTGACCAGCGGATCGTTCGGCTGATCCGGGGGGATGCCGAGCAGGGCGACGATGCCGAAGGACACCGCGATCGCGAGCGCGGCAGCGAGTACTGCGGTCAGGGCGACGGTGAGAAGTCTGGGCATGGCGCGGGAAGCCCCTTCCATCTGGCGACGCACCGGCCCGGGTTCGACAACAGGCAAGCATGGGAGTGGCATTGACACTCCGTCAAGCCCGGTCCTACGGTTCCCGGCTCATAAGTCGCCGATACGGCGACGCCCCCCACGCACCGACACCTGGGATACCCGAACTCTCCCCCGGAGGCACACATATGAGCCGCACTGTGTCACGCCTGGCACTCGTCTCACTCGGGCTCGGCGTCTTTCTGCTGACCCTCGCGCCCCTGCTCGCCTGGTACGTCACACCGCACGCGAAGCGCACCCCCATCGATGTGGACATCACCACCGTCTCCACCGGCAACGGCAGCTACTTCGACACCACTTCGCTCTCCGTGCTCCACGACCAGACGCTCACCATCACTCGACGGGTCCTCGGGAACGTCGCCGAGAGCAAGCACAGCGGCCACGCCGTGTGGGACGTCTCGACGACCATCGACACCCCGCGCACCCTGCCCCTGGCCGACCCGCGCAAGTCGCTCCAGTGGACCACCGAGCGCTGGGTCACCGACCGGCGCACCAACGCCCCGGTCCACTGCTGCCAGGAGGCCCCGGTTCCGCACCAAGGGGACGCGTACCTCAAGTTCCCCTTCGACCTGCGCAAACGCACCTACCAGTGGTGGGACGCCACGCTGAACGGGACCGTACCGCTGCACTACGCCGGCACCGGCAAGGTCCTCGGGCACCAGGGCTACCGGTACACCGGGACCGTACCGCCCACCCGCGTCGGCACCCGACAGGTCCCCGGCATCCTCGTCGGTCTGCCGAGGCGCCCGCAGGTCCAGGCCGAGGAGTGGTACGCGAACCCGGCGATCGACCTGGTGGTCGACCGGCGCACCGGCCGTGTGCTCGACGCCGCGATCTCACCTGTGAAGAGCCTGCGCGCTCCGGGCGGGGCGAAGGACGCGGTGACCCTGCTCCAGGGCGACCGGCTGGAATTCGACCGCCAGACCCAGCACCGCCAGGTGGACCTCGCGGCGAAGGACAACCGCAAACTGCTCCTTATCGGCACCGTCGCGCCGCTGGCCGGGGCCGGAACGGGCACCCTGCTCACAGCGGCAAGCGCGGGCTTGATGGTGTTCAAGCTGCGGAAATCGCCACGGCTAGCACGAAGGGGCGAAACATTGCAGTCACCGAAGTCCTGAATTGTCATCCCGGTGAGTAGCCGATCGGAAGGCGACGGCGAAAACTGACCATCCCACACACCAACCCAGTACGCACACCCCGGACGACATCCCCACACGCTCCGGCCTGAGCCGCGTTGGAGCATCCATGGCCCAGTACGTGCAACCGCACGCCGTCCCGACGGCCCCGGCGTCAAGCCCGCCGGGGCCCCCACCCCATAAACCTCCGGCACTCCCCCACCGCATCGTCTACCTCGCCCGGCGCGATCCCGGCAACCCGGCCGCCGGCGGTTCCGAACTCCTCGTGGACCGCCTGGCCCGAGGGCTGACCGCGCAGGGCCATCAAGTCACCCTGCTGTGCGGCGACCTCGACGCCTACCGCGACTACCGGGTCGTCTCCGCGGGCGGCAACACCGGCCACCATCTGCGCGCTCGTGCCCCGTCGGCCCGCCAGGTCGGCGACTGCGACCTCCTGGTCGAGGTCTGCGACGGCATGCCCCATGTGGCTCTCCTATGGCGCGAGGGCAAGCGCGCCGTCACCACGCGGGACCGCTGGCAGCAGATCCATGACCGCTCTCGCTCGCCAGCAGCCCGGCACCGGTCGACGGGCCTGCACCGGGAGTGCGCCCGTGCTGGCCGGCCGTCGCACCGCGATGCGTGTGCGCACACAATGCGACGCCGGATGATGTGCCGCGCCCCGCGGACTCTCGGTGATCTCTCGTTCGTGGCAGCGGAGTGCGGGATTGTTGTAGTCGTAGCCCCTGCCGCGCTCGGCGATCGCCCGAGGGGCGCCGGCCTGCAACTCCAGTTTGCGTTCCTTGAAGGCGACCAGGCTGGGCCGGGCGAAGGCGTAGTCCTGCTCCTTGGTGACCAGGCGCCAGCACAGGGGTCATCTTCCGGACGGTGGCCACCACCGCGATCCGGAACCCGCGCCGGGCCTCGATCCGCTGAGAGAAGGCGCGCAGCGGCCCCGGATGCGGACCAGGCGGCCTCCACCAGCATGCCGGTCTGCGGGGCGACGGCATGCGGCCAGGCCCGGGGGATCAGGTTCGGGACGCCGTTCGAGGCCGGAAGAAAAAGAACAGGCTGAGCGGGGTGGGGGTGTGCTGCGTGGTGCAGCACACCCCCACCGACCGCTGTCTCTGGTGGTGTTATTTGCTGGTGAGGGTGAAGGCGGCGGTCATGTCCGCGCCGTTGCCGTCGTTGTTGAGGGCGGCGGTGGCGTGGTAGCGACCGCCGACGTCGGCGTTGCGGGTGCGGTGCTCACCGTCACCGACGTAGGCGTCGTGGTTGAGCCATCCGGGGCGGGGATTGACCCATCCGATGGTGGTGCTCGTGTCGCCCACGAGGATGCGGGCGCGGCCTTCGGTGCCGTACAGGCCGGACCGGGAGACGGTCTTCCATTCGACCGCCTCGAACGGCCGGACCTGCTGCGGAGGGTAGGAGTCGAAGTATCCGCTCTCCGCCTGTGCGTTGCTGATCGATACGGTCTGGCCGGTGTTGTTCACGAAGCTGACGCACGCGTACATCTCGTACGGCCAGCCGCGGGACGACGTCGCGCAGGAGTTGGACGGGATCGTCTTGTCCTGGGGGGCGATGTCGGCGAACACCACATCCTGCGCGGTCCGCTGGGCGGTCAGCTGGTGCCACTGGCTGTTGTCTGCGGCCACGCGTTCACGTGTGTTGCCGCCGACGAGCTGGGTGGACAGGGCCGCGTCCTGGGTGACCTGGTAGCGGTGCTGACCGTCGTCGGTCGTCTCCCAGCGCAGGGTGAACTTCTGCGTGCCGCCGGTGCCGTAGGTCACCGAGCCGCGCAGCGGTCCCTTGCCGCTGAGCGTGCTGTGCGCCAGCGTCAGCCACTGGTCCTTGTCCTTGGGCAGGCGCTCGGGCAGCGGCGCCACCAGCCTGCCGGTGCCTTCCACTTCGGTCTTCATCAGCTCCAGGTCCTGGCCGCTGGAGTTGCGCAGCCCGACGCGCAGCGACTGATCGGCCACGGACGGCGGGACCGTGCCGAACCACCGCTGGAAGTCCGTCTCCTGGATCGGCTGGACGGGAAGCTCCTTGATGATGGTGAACGCCCGGGCCCACTGCTTCTGTGCCATGCAGTCGATACCGAAGCCGACGGTGCTGTTGTCGCACGTGCCGAACTCGTCGCGCACCGCGTCCATGAACTTGCGGTTGAAATCGGCGACCAGACTGGTGTCGCCCTCGAGCTTGCGGACGTTGGCTTCCATGACCTTCGCCATGGAAGCCTCGAACTGCCCGGCGCTGTCGGCCAGGAGCCGGGCCGCCCTGTCCTTGATCTTCGGCAGCGTGTCCGCGATGGCCTGGGCCATGCCGGGCTCACCCGCCCGACTCTGGAAGGTCGCCTCGATCTGGGCGACCGAGGCGTACACGTTCTGCTCCAGCCTCCCGTACATGGCCTTGACCGCGATCTCAACCTGCGGTCGGATCTTCTCCTGCGCAACGCTGGTCAGCATCTGGTGGAACGCCGCGTCCCGCCGACTGCCCAGCTCCTTCTTGACCACCTCCGGATCGACAAAGCTGGTCGCGCCCGCGCCCAGTCCCCCGCCGGCCCAGTGGTGCATCTTCTGGCTGTCCGCGATCGCCTTGCCGATCTCGTCCACGACCGCCTTGCCGAAGACGTAGAGGGCCGCCCCCGCATCGACGATCTCACCGATCGCGGGGACATACTGGCTGGCCAGCCAGCCGGCCAGCATCGCGCCGCTGAGGGCGGCTTCTTCGGTGTTGCCGTGGGCCAGCCCGTCGACCAACCCCACCGCAGGCCCGAGAACCGGTGTGAAAGCCGTCAGCGCCGCCGCCTTCGTCAGGCCGTCCGCATCACTGTCCAGCGTCTTGACCGCGTCGATGACCATCTGCGGTGTCATCGCGGCCCCCAATGCGGAGTTCAGGTGCTTCGCCGTCTCCGGGAACACGTTGAAGGCCCGCTCCGAGGTCAGTGAATCGCGCAACGACGACGTGAACACCTCTCCGCCGACCTCGGTCTGGCCCTTGCGGGCCCTGTCGACCATCTGCTGCGCGGTCTTCTTCCACTCCTCATACGACCGCGGCTCCAAGGGGACCACCTTCGGCAGCTTGGCCTGCTTGGCGAGCACCTCTGCCAGAGCGGTCCCCGGTTTGCCCACCTCACCGAGCGCTGCGGCCAGTTCGGTCAGCGCCGCACTCGCCTCCGCCAGTTTGGTGCTGTCGGCCTTTCCTCCCGCGACGGCGGCCTCCAGCTTCTCCCGGACCGCCTTGGCCTTCTCCCGGATCTGCGCCGGAGCATCCGCGGCATTCTCCAGTGCGCCTGCCGCCTCGGCCAGGGCCTGGGCCGCGGCAGCCGTCTTTCCCTCACGCCGCAGCGCATCGAGCGCCTCTGCCAGCTGCTGCACGAACCCGATCTCCGTGCACCCGCTCACCGAGCCCTTGGCGCGCGCGGCGCCCGCCGAACGCTTCAGACGCGCCGGGCCGACCGGGCAGCCGTGCATCATCGCCTCGGCATCGGCGAAGCCGCGGGTTCCCTTTTTGAACCGCTCGACGAGTTCCGGCTTGTTCCCCTGCACCATCTCCCAGGGAACGATGAGCTCGTACCGTTCCGCTCCGTTCCGGTCCGTGGTGCCGTCCTTCATCTTCAGGACGGTCTTCTTCTCGGCGAGGGAGTCCATCAGCGGAGCATCGCCAGGAACACCGAGTTCGTCCTTGACGCGCTTGAGCCGCCTCTCCGCGAACTGGCCGTCGGTTTCCCCCTGCTCCTTCGCGATGTTCACGGTGGCCACGGTGAGGGGTCCCTCCACGGTCACCTTCACCACCCCGCCGGCAGACATCCGCATCCCCTCCTGGGCGACGCTGTACCCGGCGGCATGACTCTCGGACTCCGCCAGGTAGAACGCCTTCCAGTTCGCATCGTCGTTCCCGGCGCTGCCCTGCCGCTCGATCCCGGCCAGGACGCTGTCCACGTCTCCGGGCTTGACGCCGTGGAAGCCCTCCAGCTTCTCCCGCACCACCTCCCGGGTGATGCCACCCGCAGCGGGATCCGCCTCCGCGACGGGCAACCGCAGCGGCGCATCCGGATGCTCCCGCAGCACACCGCGGACTTCTTCGATACGGCTCCGCGTCTCCTGCGTCACCTCCTCGGGCCGGCCGTCCGCATGGCACACCACCGGCTGACGGCCGAAGAAACGCGAGCACGCCCGCACCACCCTGGACAGGGGCTTCTTCCCTGCCTTCTCCAGCCGCGCCTCGAACGCGTCGGGGTCCTTCAGGTCCGCGTCGGTGACCTTCTCCCCGGGCGGCAGGGTGACGAACTTGCCCTTCAGCTGCTCCTCGGGGATACCCGATTCCTTCGCGAGCGGTGCCGTGGGCAGCGAGTAGTGCTCCCGTGCCTGCCACCCGCGCTCGCGGGCCAGGCTGGTCTCCGTGAGAGGGAAGGTGTCGATACGGGCCGCCTGCGTCTGCAGCAGCGGCTCCAGGTCCATCTCCTTGCCCGCGGCCTTCTCCTTCAGCTTCTCCTTGGCCTTGTCCGCCGAGGCCTCGAAGTGCTTCATCCCGAGCGTGGGCTCATCGCGCCTGGCCTTCACATAGGGCAGGAGAGTCTCCGCGTCCTTCCCGCCGTTCGTGGCGACCTCTTCACCCGAGATCTGCACCTCCGCGGTCTTGACCGAGCCGTCGGCGGCCGGGTAGTCCACCGGTACCGGGATCTTCGTATCCGGGTACAAAGCCCCCTGCAGATAGTGCGCGACGTGCACCAGCTCATGCGCCAGCATCTGCACCCAGCCCACCAGGATGCGCTTCTTGTTCGCCTCGTAGCCGAGGAAAGCCGCCCTCTTGTCGGGTACGTTGACGATGCCCTGGGTGCCGATGCCGTCCCGGGTGTGCGCCGGATTGTAAGGCTCCGCACGGGGTTCGGTGGCGCTCACGTCCATGTGCATGATGGCGGCCATCCCCAGCTCCCCGTCCGGGACCTTGGCCTCGCGATCGGCCGCCTTGTACGCGTCGTACTTCTTCTTCAGCCCCTCGGGCCACCGCTCGGGGTCATCCGGCATCCCCCGCGTGAAGACGGCACTCGCGTCCTTGAGCCCGGCCGCCGCCTCCGCTTCACCCGCCGCCACATCAAGCGGGCGCATGCGGCTGATCCCCTCCAGCAGCCTCCTGCCCTGAGGGGCACTGGCGAGTTCCTCGACGAACTCGGCCATCTCGCGAACGAAGGCCTCGGCCTCTTCCGCCTCTGCTCCGCTGCTCCCCGTGGGCAGCACATGGCCCCCGTCGTAGGCGGTGTACCTGTCGGTCAGGACGATGATCCCCGACCGCACGTCCGACCCGGGGATGGGTATGCGATACCCGGCAGCCTGCTGCCCCGTCGGCATCTTGACCTGCACCCGCTCGTACGCGCGCACCCCCCGCTTGCCGACGGAACTGGCAGCAGCCGCCGCACGCACCACACCGGCCGCCCCGGGGCCGCGCTCAGCCGCGGGTGCCGGTGCGGCCAGCACCGGGGGAATACCGCCCAGCAGAGCGGCCGTGACGAGCGCGCCGATCAGCGGCACCCGTATCGAACTCTTTGAAACTGTTCTCATCTACTTCTCTCGAAACCCGCCACACCAGCACGGCACTGCCGCCCGCCGTCCACAACGGGCGGACAGCAGCACCTGCATGACGGAATGTCCACTACACGACGTGCGACCACGCACCACGGCGGACAAGCGCCGAAAGGACACGGGCACCAGCCCGCGGCACAGGGAGCAGCAGCACGAAGGCAGCGGCCGACGCCCCTCCCCCGGGCCGCCGCACCCCCACTACATGGTCAAGCACGAATAAAACAGGACCTTAACAAGAAGATCATGGTTTAGCAGGCAACAAAACCTTCATCCATGAATGCCTGAAATAAGCATGTGCTGGACGCCCCAGAGAGACACGTGTGGGGCCGACGACGGGGGCGGGGCTGGCGGTTCGGCGCGACACCGCACTCAACTCACCGAACTGATGGCACTTCTTGAAACGGGGTCTGTACGGAGTGTGCAAGACGAGGAGGTGTGCCGCGTCTGCGGCTACTCGGATGGCAGCCTCTTCTTCGAGGACACGTGGCCGACCCACAACATCTGCTCGTGCTGCGACTGGGAGCCAGGAACGCAGCGCGGCCGGGCACGCAGCAAAGCCCACACGATGCTGTCACCTGCTGCCAGCCGCCCTGCCCGGCGAAGGTTGATCAGCGACAGCAAGGTCTGAGTGGCGCGGGCCATAGGGGCGCCACTCGACCGTGGAACGGGAGGGGCAGGCAGCCGACTCTGCCCGTCAGAGCGCTATGCCCCGATTGCGCGGATATTCTAGGAAGTGTGATCGAGTCTGGACGGCCGCGGCTCCGTCGGCGCTACGGCCGAGGGAGGCTTGTGCGGCTGTCGCCGGTCATTCTGACCGTCGTGATCGCCAGCCTGGCCTACACCACTCCGCCGGAAATGGCCTTCAGCCGCCTCCTGCCCGCGGCGCCGGCCCTGGCCGCCGCCATGTGGCCGGTCCTCCCCACCGTCCTGCTCGGGACGGTCTGCCTCCTTCTGATGATCGGCCTCAGCCTCGTCTTCCCCGATCTGGGAACGTGGTGGACGGCCGCGGGTATCATCACGGTCACCGTGGCCGCCGCGTACGGAAGCCATGTCCGGCTCCAGCGGGAGCGCACCCTCCTCCAGGTACGGCTCGTCGCCGACGCGGCGCAACAGGTGGTGCTGAGCCCTATGCCACGCCGCTTCGGGAACGTCGTGATCGAGTCGCTGTACCTCGCGGCCGCGGCGGAGGCCCGCATCGGCGGGGACTTCTACGAGGTGGTCGACACGCCATACGGGGTCAGGCTGCTCATCGGCGACGTGCGCGGCAAGGGCCTGCCGGCCGTGGGAGCGGCCGCGGCGATCGTCAACGCCTTCCGGGAGGCGGCCTACGACGAGACCTACATGGTCAACGTCGCACGCAGGCTGGACGCCAGCAGCACCCGTTACAACGCCGCCTTTCCCCCCGACGAGCCGATAGAGCGCTTCGCCACCGCCCTTCTCGTCGAAATCCCGCACGAGGGCAGGCGTATCGACATCCTCAACTGCGGACACCCCCCGCCGCTGCTCCTGAACCGCAGCAAACTCCGCGTCCTCGAGCCCACCACCCCCTCGCCACTGCTCAGCCTCGCGGAGCTGATCGGCGATCACTACAACGTCGACACCTTCGACCTCGCCCCCGGCGACCTGCTGCTCCTCTATACGGACGGGATCGCCGAGGCCCGCGCCCGCGACGGCGAGTTCTTCCCACTGGCAGCTTGGATGCGTCGACAGCCCCCGACGCCGCCCCGCGAACTGCTCACGGCTCTTCACCACGACCTCCTCCGCCACAGCAGAGGACACCTTGACGACGACATCGCCGCCCTCGCCGTACGCCTGGGTGAGCCCTGAGCAACGGAAGTCCCAGTGAGCCGCCCGCACCACTCATTCCTTGATGGCACACGCTGTCTTTTGACAGCCGGGTTAGTCCGTGTGGACACGAACGCTGTCAAAACGCCTCGCTCGGATGGCAAAGGGCACACGCCCAAGGTTCAGCGGCACCGGACACCAGTGACCCGTCTCATCGAACCTTGGTGCGAGGTCGTCGGGTGCACCGATGATTTTGAGGAAGTTGCGGGGTCAGACTGGGACGGGATATACGCGTCCGGGAGAAGGAGAGGCGGCATGGGCAAGGCAATCATGGGTGCGGTGGTGTCGCTGGACGGCTTCATCGCCGACGACCGCGACGGGGTCGGGCCGCTCTTCGACTGGTACGGCAACGGAGACACCAGCTGGACTCTCCACCCCAGCGGTGACAACGTGTGCCGCACCACGCAGGCGTCGGCCGACTTCATGCGCACCCACTACCGGGACGTGGCCTGCATTGTCCACGGCCGACGGCTGTTCGATCTGACGAACGGCTGGAACGGCAAGCCCGCTGCGGGCGAGCACGTCTTCGTGGTAACCCACGAACCACCTGCGGACTGGGAGCACGCCGGCACGGCGCCGTTCACGTTCGTCGACAGCGTGGAGGCGGCCATGAGCGCCGCACAGGAGTACGCAGGCGACCGGGTCGTGGACGTGGCCGCTGGGGAGATCGGAGGCCAGGCGCTACGGCTCGGCCTCATCGATCAGGTCGTCGTGAACCTCGTGCCCGTGGTATTCGGCACGGGCCGCCCGTTCTTCGCGACGGGCGCGTTGGCCGATCCGATCCTGTTGGAGAACCCCTCGCAGATCGTCCGCGGAGACCGCGTGACACACCTCGTATACGACGTCGCGAAGAGCTGAACGCCGGACTTCGGCACGACTGCGGACGACGAGCACGAGGTGCCAACCCAACGAGCCATTCAAGGTTCACTGAGAACACCGCCGACTCCTTCGCCGACCGGCTCCGGCAGCACCCGCACAGCGGCACGGTCTGCCGGGACCGTGCCGCGCCTTCGCCGAAGGTGCCCAACGGGGCCGGCCCGGAATCTCGCAGGCCGCAGACCGGTAGTATCTCCGCCGCAGTCTCGCCACCGGGCCGGAGAAGACCGTCACCCGGCACCGCTCCTGCTGGAAAGCCACTCCATCCACTTCCGAGCAACCCGTCGCCCCGGCCAGGGTCTCGGGTGAGGAAACCCCCTACGAGCGCAAGATCCGCGAACGACGCCGCGACGTCCAGGAGTTGCTCCAGCGCGCTCTGACTGTCGACGCGGTCAGCGCACGGCTCGGTCTCGACCGCAAGACCGTATGCCGCTATGCCCGCGCCGCCACCGCCCGCAGTCGCCGATGTCGTGCGATGGATCATCGGCCGCCCGGAGAACCAGAACCACCAGGCCCGTCAGGGCCCTCAAGCACGTCTGCGAAACGCTGCCCGGAAATCGCCGAGGCCCGCCGCCCGGCCAGAGGCTTCGCCACGGGCCGCGGAGCCTCCTGGGAGAAACCGGCAACCTGCGCCGCCGACGCCGCCCGCCCGTGGCATACGAGTGCGCGCACCGCACCATGCCGGGCGCGGCCGTGGCGGCCGGGGACGTCCCGCCTGCGCCGAGTCGGCTTGAGACCCGGCGTCAGGGACGGTGCCCGGCACGGGCCTTCCGTCAGGCGGTGACGGCGAAGCCGTGGACCTTGCCCAGGGCGGTGAGCGTGGTTCCGCCGGGGATGCCGTCGGCGTCCGAGCCCTGGTAGCCCTGTCGACGCTGCCATGCGGCGTACGCGGTCACGGTGCGGGTTCCGAACGAACCGTCCACGTAAGCGGAGCTGAGCAGTCCCTCCGCTTGGAGCGCCCGCTCGACGACGAGCACCTCGGCCCGGTAGGTGGTGTGCCCTTGGGGAGCCGACGGGTCCTTACGAGCCGCCGCCACGATGTGGGACAGCGACACCGAGGGACTGGAGGGTGGTGTTCCGGTACCCCCCGGGCGGGGGGCGCCCCTCTGCACCCACGTGTAGAGGGGAGTGCCGGGGCAATCGGTGGAGTAGCCGTCGCGGTGCCCGCGGATCTCGTTGCCCGCGCCGTGCCGGCGCAGCAGCTCGATGCCGTCGCGGATCGCGCCGAGCATGGCGTCGGTGGGCTGGGTCAGGCCCTCGCTGCCGACGAGGCCGCAGATCGCGTAGTGGGCGCGGTTGAGGGGCTGGTTGCCGTTGGCACCGGTCCGCTTGCCGATGCCCCGGCCTTCGAGGAGGTAGCCGTGGGGGCAGGCGCCGTAGTTGTAGGCGATGTCGCTGTAGTTCTCCTCCTTGTTGGCCAGGTGAGAAGCTCGGATGGCCTTCCACTCGGCGATGCACCGGGCGTGGTCGGTCAGGAGCTCGCGAGAGACCGGGCTGCCTTCGTAGTGGACCTTGACCCCGTCGGTGGAGGTCTGGGTGGGGGCGGCTGAGAGCGGCCAGCCCAGTTCGGCGCGGGTGACGAGTTTCATGGAGGCCCCTCCAGGACAGAGCTGGGCCCCGACCGGACGGCCGGGGCACTCAGTGGTGGTACCGACCAGGCAGTGTCCGCCGGACAGCGTGACCAGAGCGTCTCCGCTGCGTCCCGGCCAGTGGCGGGCAGCGGCACTGTCTCGGCCGGGATGACGAAGGAGGCGTACCAGTGGCCGAGGCTGTCTTGGCGCACCCGCACACTCGACGGCGCCGCGGGAAACTGCCATGACCACACCGCGGTAGGCACGATCCGGCCCGTCAGGTGCAGGCGCTGGTCTTCGAGGCGGATCCTCGGGTGGTGTAGGCCCCGTCGGGAGGCTTTTCGACAGCGGCTCCTTCTGGCCCCGGCTCCTCTCTGCTCTGCACGTCGGGGGCGACATGGCGGCCTTCGCGGTGAGCCAGCACCGCGGCGGCGGCCGTGTGGTGTACCTCGGATGGACGGGACCGATCCTGTCGTCATGCAGCCGCAGCCCTGGGCGCGCTATGCCTGGACGCCGCGCCGGTCACGACGGCACGGGGTTCGCCCTCGGGTCCCGGCGCGTGAAGCCCGCGCGGCGCGGCTTGGCCGGAGCCCCGCCACGTCGTCGCCCGCATGGAGACGCTGCGGACATACCGGGGTGACGGTCTGGTCACGGGCGCGTTGGGACGCTTGGTCGGGAGTGTCCGTGGGGGTGTCCGTCCTGCCGTGGGAGGGTTGCATCCGATGCCAGCGCCGAAGGCTCTCGCGGTGCGGCCGGTGGTGGCGACGCCGACGGCCGTACCGGCGAAGGAGCGGACGGAGGCGCCGCCCGGCTCCGTGCAGCCGCGAGTGCCGATGTCGCCGACGTCCGCGTCCGCGTTGTCCGCGTCGAACGCGACGGTGATGGCCGTTCTGACCGCCGGGCGCGGGCCGGCGCAGGCTCCGCCTGGCGCGCAGGACATGGTGGGCAATGGGGCGGTCGCGGCGGCGGGCCGTGCCGACGCTGTTCCTCTCCAGCCGGCCGGGGCGGAGGTGGCGCCCCCGGAGCCGGCTGCGGCTGCTGCCGCGCCGGAGGTGAAGGCGCGGCCCGGGCCGGAGGCCGATGCGAAGTTCGCGGCGTTGAAGAAGGACGTACGGCACAAGAAGCGCTCCCTGGCCGGCTCGCATCCACCCGCGCGGGCGGAGGCGGTGGCGGCGCAGGACGCGGCCCGGCCGCCCAAGGACGACGAGGAGGCGCAGGGCAAGAGCGCCAACGCGGAGAAGATGGATGCCGCCAAGCCGAAGGAGTTCGACAAGGAGGCGTTCATCCGGGCGGTCGAGAAGGCGATCGCGGAGAAGGCACCGAAGAACCTCGACGAGGCGGACAAGTTCGCCGATTCCGGCAAGGCCGGTGAGGTACGGGCAGAAGTGCGCGGCAAGGTCGGCGAGGGCCGGACGGAGTCGGCCGAGCAGATCGCCACGACGACCGCCGCGCCGCCGGACACCTCCAAGGCCGTGCCCAAGACGGTCGTCCCGCTCACCTCCGACCGGCCGCCCAGAACCCCGGGCACGCCCGATCCGGCGAAGGCGGTGCCGGACAAACTGCCGCCGTCGGCCACAGACCTGTCCGCCGGGCCCGCCGCCGTCAACCAGCAGATGGCCGACGCCCAGGTCACCGAACCCCAAATGGCGAAGTCCAACGAGCCCTCCTTCACCAAGGCGCTGGGTGAGAAGAAGGCCGCCGAGCAGCACTCCGAGCAGGCGCCCGGCCGGATGCGCAAACACGAGGCGAACCAGCTGCGCACGACCACCGCGCAGGCCAAGCGGCTCGGGGCCGCCGCGATGGGGGCGATGGCCGCCCAGCGGGTGCGGACCGGCCAGCAGGTCGGCCAGGGCAAGTCCGGTGCACAGAGCCGGGACGAGGAGAAGCGGGCCCAGGTCACGGCCGTCCTGCAAGGTGTCTTCGACACGATGAAGAAGGACGTCGAGGGGATTCTCGACGGCCTCGACAAGCTGGTCGACAAGCAGTTCGACGACGGTGAAAAGCAGGCGCGGGCCGATTTCACCGCCGAGCACAAGCGCAAGATGGAGGAGTACAAGGACCGGCGCTACTCGGGCTGGTCCGGCAAGTGGCACTGGGTGCGGGACAAGTTCGCCGGGCTGCCCGCCGAGGCCGACAAGATCTTCGACGAGGCCCGGGACAACTACATCCGCCGGATGCGGCAGGTGATCTCGGATGTCGCGAACACCGTCGCCGCCGAGCTGAACAAGGCGAAGCAGCGGATCACGCGGGGCCGCAAGGAGATGGCCGACGCGGTGAACAAGCTGCCCGCCGACCTGAAGGCCATCGGGCGCCAGGCCGCGGCCGAGTTCACGAGCAAGTTCGACGAGCTCACCCAGACGGTGGACGACAAGGGCACCCAGCTCGTCGACACGCTCGCCACCAAGTACACCGAGGCACTCAAATCCGTCGACAACGAGATCGCCGCGGAGAAGGAGAAGAACAAGGGCCTGGTGGCCAAGGCCGTCGACGCGGTCAAGGGCGTCATCGAGACCATCCTGGAACTCAAACGCCTGCTGCTCTCCGTGCTGGCCAAGGCCGCCTCGGCCGTGATGATGATCCTCAAGGATCCGATCGGGTTCCTGCGCAACCTGGTGAGCGCGGTCGGCGCGGGGCTGCGGCAGTTCCTCAAGAACATCGGTACGCACCTGCAGCAGGGCATCCTGTCCTGGCTCCTCGGCAAGGCCACCGAGGCGGGGCTCGAACTGCCCGCGAAGTTCGACACCAAGGGCGTCCTGACCATGCTGGCCGGTCTGGTCGGCCTGACCTGGCAATCGATCCGCGCCCGGATCGTCCGCAGGGCCCCCAAGCTGGAACCGGCCGTCAGCGCGGCCGAGACCGCGGAGCCGCTGGTCGCCGAGGTCAGCAAGCGGGGCGTCGCCGGGATGTGGGACGACCTCAAGACCCGTGTCGGCGACCTGCGCAAGAACCTGCTCGACAAGGTCATCGAGTATGTGACGCCCACGATCGTGGTGGCCGGGATCATGTGGGTGATCTCGCTGCTCAACCCGGCGTCCGCGTTCGTCCGGGCCGTCAAGCTGATCATCGACATCGTCCGGTTCATCATCACCCAGGCCCGCCAGATCTACGAGTTCGTCAACTCCGTCCTCGATTCGGTCATCGCCATCGCCCGCGGCGCGACCGGCGGCGTCCCCGCCCTCATCGAACGCTCCCTGGCCCGATCCATCCCCGTCCTGCTCGGCGTCCTGGCAGCCGTTCTAGGCGTCGGCGGCATCGCCGCCCGCGTCAAACAGATCGTCCAGGCCATGGCCAAACCCGTGACCACGGCGGTGGACTGGGTCATCGACAAGATCGTCGGCCTGGTGAAGAAGCTGTGGGCCAAGATCAAGCCCAAGTTCGGCAAGAAGAAGCCGGAGCGTCGGCGGGACCGCGACCTGCCCGGCAAGCCCCGGAAGCGGGACCGGCGCAGGCCCGGTGCCAAGCCCGACAGGAAGAAGGACCGGCCCGGCAAACCGTCCAAGAAGGACATGGAACACGCCCTCGACGCCGCCGTCCGCGAGGCGACACGGCTGCTCGAAGCGGAGTCGGCCACCGAAGAGTCGGTGCGGCGGGGCCTTCCGGCCATCAAGACACGGCACCACCTCACCCAGATCGAGCTGGAGCGGGCAGCTCCCGGCAGGTACTTCGTCACGGTGGCCATCAATCCCAAGAAGCGGACGTCGTACAAGAGCCTCTTCCCGTACAAGATCGGCAAGGCCGCGAAACCGGTCGTCATCAGACGGCACTCCCACGCGATCACACAGTTGCACGCCATCACGATGCCCATGGGCGGGGACGACAACTGGATCGGCTTCGTCGTCAACATGGCGTCCGTTCCCGACGACATCAAGAGCAAACCGAACGTGGCGCTCCGGTACCTCGACGAGGCGTGGGCGGACAGCGGGGCCCCCAACGCGAAGGACATGGCGGCGGCGAGAACGGCCGTCGTGATCGGGGTCAACACGTTCGAGCGGCTGAACCCGGCGGGGGACGATCCCGTCCGTGGGGCCATGGAAGGCATCCACCGCAAGCCGGAGTTGCTGCTCGCGGTCTTCGGGTTCGTCTGGACGCCCCGGTGGGTCAAGGGCAAGGACAAGGTCCCGGTCCCCATCGAGGAGGTCCGCGAGGCATACCAGCGGCTGGAAGGCCGCAACAAGGCGCGCGCCGAGAAGAACGAAGGGCGTCTGCGCGGCAAGGGCGCGCTCCCCTACGGCGTCATCCGCGAGCAAGTGTTCGGTTCCGAGTACACCCGCAGGGCGGTCGACATCCTCAAGGAGGTGAACCGACAGGTCCACATCGTGAGCCAGGACGCCGACACCGGAGTCGCGGCCAAGAGAGGGGTGGGGGTCCTGCGTGCGTACGAGACGGCGCTCGCCGAGATGGCGCGGCAGCCGCTGCTGACCATCGGCGGCTACCACTTCGAGGACTTCGACTGGGGCAGGGACGCCGACCGCCGTGCGAAACAGCTGACCCGGCTGGCCAACGCGCTGGACCGGGGCATCCGGGACGCCATCGCCAAGCAGTACCCGCAGATGCTCTACCCGACCGAGCCGAACATGCTCATCAAGGCGTGGGACCGGGACCACGCGGACGGAATATTCCAGAACGCCCGGGTCCTCGCCCTGCTGGAGGTCCAGGGCAAGTTCATGGGCGTCGGCGGTGCCGAGGGGCGGTTCCTGCGGAACGTGCTCATGAAGATCTTCGGCGAGGACTTCAGTGTGCGCCACCTGCCGGAGGCGAGCACGAGCACGAGCCCGCTGCCCAAGGACTTGGCCCGGGGCCTCACCGTGCCGCCCAAGGCCGTCTCGCGGGCCGAGCGGGGCAAGATGCTCTCCGGCGGCGAGGAGGTGGCCATCCGGGTCAGCCATCGGATGTACGCGCTGATCATCCAGTCCCAGTCGTACGCCAGCGCCCAGACCCTGGCCAGGGAGTTCGTCCGGTCGACTCCCGGGCTGAGCGAGACCGCCCAGACCGAGCTGCGGAACAAGATCTTCGTCCATGTCGAGGACGTCGCCATGCTGATGTCCGACAAACCGAGACTGACCGCCCGCAGCCCGGCCGTCCAAGCCCGGCTCAGGCAGCTCGAAAGCGATATGCGGGCCCTGGTCAGCAATGACATCGCGCAGCAGGACGAGCGGTACCGGAACGCCGTTCAGAAGGCGTACGAGGTGACTCAGGAGATCATTTCGGCGATGACCGCGCCGCAGTTCACCGGAGTCTGGAAACGTATCAACAGGGTCCTCGAAGACCTCACGAAGAAGCCGAGACGAGGAGGGCGACAATGACCCGGGAGGTCGTCGACCGTCTGCGGGCCGAGGCGTCACGCGAGGACTACGCGTCGATGACCCGGCTGGCGCGGGCGCTGTACGAGACGGGGCTCGGCCCACGCGAGGTGCTGCGCGACTGCTACGGCGTGGCGTTCCCCGAGGAGGTGTTCGTCCTCGTCGACGGCGGTCTGTGGCGCCTTGACCTGCGGGCCCGCTTCACCAACCAGCCGTGGCAGCTCGCCCTGCCTCCCGACCGGGGAGGTCCGGCGGCCGTCCCCAACAGCATGGCCGCCACTGAGCAGCGGCTGCTGGCCGAGGACCCCGATCTGATCCCGCTCGTCCGCGTGCCCGCCGCCGCCTTCGGCAAGGAGGACCGGATCGTCTGCTACCGGCTCGGCGAGTTGCGGGCCGGCCGCTCAACGGTCTTCCGCCTCTTCGAGACGTCCGATGCCGACGAGGCGCTCTGCTGCGGGGAGTCCTTGCTGGAGATCCTGCACGACGAGCACGCCAACGCCGTCCGCCGACTTGAGGAGCAGCAGCGCAAGCCGTCGAACTGGGGCGCGGGTTCGGTGGACGACGAGGAAGTGGAGCAGGCGTACGAGTCGCTGGAGCGCGTCCGGGACCTCCAGCGCGAGGCGGCCGGGCGTCAGGGGGACTGAACGGACGGCGGCTTCGGCAGCGGTGAGGGCATCGGCAGCACCGCACCCGCGCGGGCCACCGCCGCGTTCCCCACCTGGTTCTGCCCGGCCAGCAGGATCTGCGCGACAGTCGTCGGCAGTTTCGCATGGCCCTCGGGCGGCGGGCGGCGCTGGTCCGTGATACCCGTGGTGCGGCTCTCCACGACGCGCACTGGCGGCACCGGCGCCACCAACCGATGGAGAGACAGCGGAGGTTCGGTCGGCAGCATGGTTACCCCTCGGGGGCGTCGGCCAGCAGATGGGCGTGGGAGCCTAGTTCGGACGGGCGCAGGAGGCGGGCCTCGCGTTGGAACTGGCGGGCCACGCCGCGGACCACGTGGCGCATGCCGATCGCCCCGCCGCCCCCTTCCGCCGCCGCCAGCGCGGCCGTGCGGGCCGCCGCGGTGATGCCTGCGCCCGTCATGTCCAGGCGGGAGAGGATGTCCAGGTCCACGTCCGCGGCCAGCGGGGCCTGCTCGGGGAACGCCAGGCGCCACAGTCTGCGGCGTTCGGCGGTTGCCGGGCGGGGGAAGTGGACCACGAAGTGGAAGCGGCGGGTGAACGCCGGGTCGATGTTGTCCTTGAGGTTGCTGGTCAGGATGACCAGGCCGTCGCTGGCCTCCAGGCGTTGGAGCAGGTAGCCGACCTCCAGGTTGGCGTACCTGTCCGTGCCGTGCTTCACCTCGCCCCGCTTGCCGAACAGCGCGTCCGCCTCGTCGAAGAGCAGCACCGCGTGGCTCTCCTCCGCCTGGCGGAACGCCGCCTCCATGTTCTTCTCCGTCTCGCCCACCCACTTCGACACCACTTGGGCCAGGTCCACTTTCAGGAGTTCCAGGCCCAGCATGCCGGTGACTATCTCCGCCGACATCGTCTTGCCCGTCCCCGGCTCCCCCGTGAAGAGCGCCTTCACGCCGCCGTGCGCCGCCCGGCGGGCGAATCCCCAGGTCTCGGCGACCCGGGGCCAGGCGCGGAAGGCCGAGGCGATCTCCAGGATCTGGTTCAGCTGGAAGTCCGGCAGGACCAGGTCCTCGACCGTGCGCCGGGGCACGATCGAGTGGACGGCGCTGCCGCTGCGGCCGCGCGTGACCGTGGCGATGGCGGGTTCGACGTGGTCGGCGACCGGTTCCGGGCTGCCGTTGCCTGCCAGGCGCGCCCCGGCGTCGGCGACCGACGCCACGGCCCGCAGCTCGCCGCCGCTCATCCGGTACCGGACGGCCAGATCCTCGAGCAGGGCTCCGTTCAGGCCCGGCAGCGCGGAGGCCCACATCGCTCGCCGGTCCACCAGGCCCGGTACCGGAACGGTGAGTTCGGCGTATGCGCGCGCGGCCAGCAGGCCCTGCGGGCGCCAGGGTTTGAGGCCGGTCAGGCACACCGGTACCCGTGATCGGAGCAGCACCGCGGACACCGCCTCGGCCTGCTGGCGCTGCGGCTCGCCGTGCAGGTCGTCCGTCGCGATCCACAGCACCGCCCCCAGTACGGCAGCCGTCCGCAGATCGGCCTCGGGGTCGGCGGTCAGGCTCCGCAGGGGTGTTCCCGCCGCCCGGGCCAGCGCCTGGACGGCGTCGAGCTGGCCGTCGGGCGGGCAGCCCCACAGCCCGGCCAGGTCGATGTCGCCCGCACCCAGCGCGCGGCCGAGCCGGGTGAGCCCGTCCGAGGACAGGTACGGAGAAAGCACCTGCAGCCGCGGCCCGGCCACCTCGCCGGGGTCGTGGCCCAGCACCCCCACATCCCCGCCCCAGCCAAGCAGGAACTCCAGCACACCCGGCCCGAGGACCAGTTCCTGGGCCAGCTCGACCGGCGCCTCGCCGTGCGCGCGCAGCAGGCCGTAGCGGCGCAGCGGCCCGGCCGGGCCGAGGGCCCGGCGCCGGGCGAGGCGCGCGGCCGCCGTCGGAGTGCCGACCTCGACCAGCAGTTCCACGCACGGCAGCCGCCGGTTGAGGTTGTCGACGATGTACGCGTAGATGCGCTCGTAGCCCCGGTCCAGCTCGGGCCCGGCGACCAGGAGCAGCGCGTCCTGGTCCGCGCGGGTCAGGCCGAACCGGGTGGCGAGCGCGTCCAGCGGCAGGGTCACCCCGTCGGCCGAGGCGCGCCGCCGCAGGTCCCGTTCACCGTCCGGCTCCGAGCTCGTCGGTTCGTACGGTTCGTACGGTTCGGACATGGCCTCGGTGAAGGCGTGCACCTCGCCGAGGAGTACGCCGACCTGCTCGTCGGTCACGCAGTACGGCGTGAGGTCCGGCCGGGTGAGCCGGGCGGCGAGCCGTGCCTGCCGCTCGACAGCCGCTCGCAGCGCCCGGTGCACGTCGGACAGCCGGATGCGCAGGTGTTCCACCGCCGGTTCGATCATCAGCGCTCACCCGCCGGAGAAGGTCAGGGCACGGCCGCCCAGCCACACCACATCCGGTACGTCGGCCAGGAGTCCGCCGCGCAGCAGATCCGCGTGGCGCCGACCGAGCGGGACGCGTACCCGGACGGCCTCGGGTTCGAACCGTACGGTGGCGTCCAGGTCGGCGAACCGGGTCAGGGCGAGCACCGGATCGGGTGTCTCGCGCTCGCGCCAGAGCGTCCAGGCGATCGTGCTCAGGCCGAGCCCGGCGGCGAGGGTGACGGACCGCTCCAGAGCGCCGTCCCGCGCGAGCGGCACCGCCCGGCGCTGCCCGGCCAAGGCGTCGACCAGGTCCGCGAGCCGTGCCGCGTGGCCGGGCAGCTGGGCGGCGAGCCGCAGGTCGAGCACGGCGCCCTCGGCCGTCCACAGCGGGGTGCGCCAGGGAACCCGCGCCACCGGGTCACCGCGCAGCGGCCGTATCCCGGTCAGGAACGGCACACCGGCCGCGGCCAGTTCGCGCAGGGTTCCGGAGGGCAGCGGTCCGTCGCAGATCAGCACGGGCGGCCGCCCGCAGGTCTGCCAGTACGGGAGCAGCGCCGAGACCCTCTCGGCCCAGGCGATCGGGAACATGCCCTGGGCATCGACGAGGAGCAGCCGGTCGTCGGTCCCCGTGAGCAGCAGCGGGTCGGCGGGGTCGTGCCCCCGGCACACCGAGAGCGCGAGGACACCGTCGAGCACCGCGAGCGCGGGCCGTACGAGACGGGCGAACTCGGTCAGCCGCTCTTCCGGTACGGGCGCGTCAAGACCCGCGAAGACGGCCGCGGCCTCGCTGTCCCGCTCGGTGCGGCGCCAGCCCCGCTCCGTCATGCCGAGGACCTTGTACGCGAGGGCCGCCGCGAAGAGCGGTGCGTCCTCGGCGCACTCGACACCGGCCAGGGCGGGGCCGATCGCGTCCAGGTATCCGATCCGCGCCAGCGGCCCCACGAGCAGGAACGGCAGCGCGGACCACACCCGCGTCTCGCCCGCCTTCCGGGGCACGGCGGCCCCGCCCATGGCGGCGGGCCGACGGTCCGTCGCCATGGGCTGCTCGACCGTCTCCTCGGGCGCATCGGGCAGGGACCGGGCCAGCCGTACGACGTCCTCGCGGGGCGCCGACGCCACGTACTCGACGAGGAGCCGGGTCACTTCCTCGGCACCACCGCCCGACAGGCGTGCGCGCAGCGGCTCGGGCAGTGCCTCGGCCGACCGGGCCGGCAGGGCGCGCCCGGCGAGCTCCGCGAGCAGCCGGGCGGCCACCGCGTCGTCGGTGCCGAGCAGCGCGAGCGCGTAGGCCCGTACCGAGTCGTCCGGCAGGAGCGCGAGCAGCGCGTCCAGTTCGTCGCGCTCGGCGAGTTCGGCGAAGAGTGCCGCAGCCGACGGCACGGACCATGAACTCGCGCTCACGGAGAGGGAGTCCGCCAGGGAATCCGCGAAGGACTGCGTGGCCGCCTCCGCGTCTGCGGCCGACGTGGCGCTCGGGACCGCGACCACCGGCGCCGAGGTGAAGTGGACCTCGGCGGGCACCCCGCCGCTCCCGGACCACCAGCGCCCGCCGGGCCGGACGGTGACGGTCACCGGCTCGGTGATCTCCACATCCGGGCCGTCGCCACTCAGGTGTTCGGCGAAGTGGTCCGCCAGCAGCTCCGGCAGGGAGTCGATCACTTGGCGGACCAGGCCGCGGGGGTCGGGTCCCCAGCTCCACCCACCGCGCCGGACCACCGTCACCGTGCAGCGGTGCACGGTGATCTCGCCGGTGGGCGGCGCGGTGGGCATGTTCACGGCGCTACCGCCTTCAGCGTCTCCAGGCGGCCCGCCCAGCCGGAGGCGAGGACCAGCACGCCGTGCGAGCTTTTCTCGGCAAAGCTCACCGGGAGGTTCACCGCTTGCTTGTTCGCGGGAATCTGTGCGGTGAGCACAAGGGTGTCCTGCTCGTCGGAGACCAGCGCGACCACTTTGGTGGGCCGGGCCGAGGCGTCCGTGACCGTGACGCCCAGTTCGGTCGTCGACAGCTTCAGCCCGTCCTTCCACGCCTTCAGGCGCACCAGGGTGGGTTTGGGCTTGTCCTCCACCAGCTCGACCCCGAACGCCAGCGGCTCGGCGAAGACGCCCGGTTCGTCGTCCACGGTCGCCACGCGCAGCTCTTTGGCGTCCAGGCCGAGGGTCACGGTCCTGCCCCGGTCGAGCGGGACGCGGAACGGCAGCGCGCGTCCGACGAGCGAGGCCACGTCGGCCGGGGCGCCCGCGCCGGTCAGGGCCAGGGCGCCCACGACATGGCCGGTGTCGTGCACGTACACCACTGACAGGGCCATCGTCAGCCACCTCCGTTCGTCGGCGCGACCGTTGCCAGGACCAGGAAGTCGACCGCTCCGGGCCGCTCGACCACCTTGCCCGGGGCCGACCCCGGGTCGTACAGGCGTACCCGGCACCGCACCCGCCGGTCGGCGTCCACGGCGGCCTCCACCGGGGTGAGCAGCGCCGAGTCCGTGGGCGGCGGCGACAGGTGCGGGGTCAGATGGACGTGGAGGACGACCCGGCCGTCGGCGACCTGCTGCGGGGTGACCCCGGCGGGCAGGGGAAGCAGCATGCCGTCGGTGGCCGTCCCGGAGGCCACCAGCGTGCTGCCCGCCGGCATCCGGCCGCTGAAGCTGCCCTCGATCGTCAGGTTTCCGTTGGCGGCCACGGTCATCAGCGGAGCGATCGAGCCGCTGCCCTGGTAGAGACCGAAGACCAGGCTCGGCTTGTCGCCGCCGGAGAGCACGATCGCCGGTTTGCCCTCCAGGGCCGCAGGTCCCGTGCGCAGGGTCAGCGAGCCGGAGCGGGCCGAGACGGTGTCCGCGCGGACCCCGGCGAAGCGGACCGCGACCCCTCGTGCCTTGGTCTCGACGCCGGTGAGATGGCCTTCCTTCCAGCGGACGTAGCCGAGCAGGACGAGCCAGCGGGTCGGCGGATCGGCCGGTGCCGCGCCGACCACGGGCGGCCGCTGCTCGGCGACGAGACGCTCGTCGCCGAGGCGTCCGAACAGGATCTGGTACGACTCCTCCACCCGGGTCTTCGCGGCGGTGGTGCCGCACGAGTCCGGGCGCGGGGACTGGGCCGGTTCCCGGTCGGCCGCCGTGAGGAAGACGGGATACGGCTCGTCGGTGGGCTGGTCGGCGCCGTTGACCTCTTCGAAGTCGCTCTCGCGCAGCACGACCGGCTCGGCGACGACCACCTCGCGGCCGGTCCCGTCGACGGCAAGGCCCGGCGAGACGCTCACCTCGACATAGCGGGCGTTGGTCATCGGGTCGGTGCGGGGCGCGGTGACCAGGCCGAGCCCTTCGGCGACTCCCCACTCGTGGAGGTGCCGCGCGTGCCGGGCGGCCAGAGCGCGGGTGTACTCCACGGTGGCCGACAGGTCCGCGGCGGCCAGCACCTGGCCCTCGTGGAAGGCAGGGCGCAGCGGGCCCGTCATGGCGTCTCACCGGGCTTCCGGGGACGAGCGGAACGGGTCCGCCGAGCCGGGGGCTTGCTGGGCTCGGGCTCCTCGCTGTGCGGTGCGCTCTCCAGCTGCTCCAGGCGGGACCCGAGCTGAACGGGCAGTTCCTCGCGCATCCGGCTCACCTCGGTCTGCGCGCTGCCCAGTTGGGCCCGCAGCCCCTCCAGGGAAGCGGTCAGGTCCGCCACTTGGGTCCTGAGCCGGGCCAGTTCCCGCAGGCTGTCGGTGACTTCGCCGGGGGTGGTGTAGACCTGCTCGTGGAGCGCCTTGGGCGGTGTCTCACCGGGTGCGGGGGTGAGCAGCAGGGTCAGCATCTCCTCCAGGTCGCCGGTGCGCTGCCAGTCGCCGAGCAGGCCCTCGGCATACGGCCGCGGCACCGGGCCCTCGGTCGCGAACGCCGGCTTGCGGTACGTCTCCGGCGGCTTGCAGCAGACCCGCTCGGCCAGTTCGCGCAGCCGGTAGAGCTTGGGCAGCCACTCGCCGTACTGCGATCCGCCCGGCAGCACCTGCTCCCGGGTGGCGGAGCAGATCCGTACGACGTCGCAGCCGTCGAGTTCCACATACGCGAGCAGGACGTCGGTGTCCGTGCAGTCGGGGCACGGCGGGTTGAGCGTGGCGCACGCCGCGTCGGTGAGGAACCGGCGCACCGCGCCGCTCAGCGCGGCGGCGGCTTCCGCGATCCGCTGGAGGTCGGCGATGCTCACCCGCTCCACGCTGTCGGTGCGCGGCGGCGGCAGGAGCGGCGGCACGTCGATCCTGGCGACGTCCCTGCGCAGGGCGCACTCGGCGAGCGCCTCGTGCTCCAGGCGGCCGAGCAGCCACTCCCGGATCAGGCCGAGGTCCGCGCGGAACTCCACCTGGAGCGCGTGGCTGAGGGGGGTGCCCTGCGCCACGAGCCGTACTTCCAGCGGGGCATCCGGGTCGCCGCGTTCGGGCACGATCCGGGCGGCGGTCTCGGTGACGACCGCGCGGGCGACCGAGCGGTGCAGCGGGTCCGGCCACGCCGCCTCCATGTCGGCGCCGCCGAGGCGGTCGCACGCCGTCCCCAGCACCTGGCGGGCCTCCCGGACGCTCGCGAGGTCCGGGTAGTCCTTCCTGAGCTGCTCCTGGCCCGGCTCGTCGTAGGTGTCGTGCCGGGCCACGGCACTGGCCAGCGCGCGGACGTGCTCGGTCATCTCGCGGGCCGTCGGCGGTGGCGGCGGCCCCTCGCCGGGCGCGTTCTGGCGCAGCCAGGCGAGGCTCGCGGCGTACCGCTTGGCGTCGGCGGCGTCGAAGCGGAAGGTCCGGCCGGAAGCGAGCGCCGCAGCGGACATGGAGTCGAGGTAGCGGCCGAGCCGCAGGTCGCGTGAACGGGCCTGATCGGCCCGCGCGAGGTTGCCCAGGCTCGCGAGGAGCCGACTTCCGGGGTTGTGGCGGTGGTCCTCGAACTCGCCGCACTTGACGAGGAACCGGAACCCTTCCTGGATACGGGAGGGCACACACCCGGGCGAGGGGCACGGCTCCTCCGTGGCATAGGGGGCCACCGGTTCGACGGAGAGCTCCCGGTACCGCACGAAGAGGCCGTAGCGGCGCGAGCCGTCGTCCTCGCAGGGGTCGCCGCAGTCCACTCCGAGGGCGCTGATCCGCTGCTCCTGCACCATGGCCCGCACGTCGACCCGCTCGGTGCAGGACACCACGATGTCGTTGCCCGCGCAGTCGAGCGCGTGGCCGGGGTGCACCTCCACGGTCCCGCCGCCGCAGGGGGCGCAGGTGACGCCGAGGCCGCAGACGACGCCCGGCCCGAACAGCGACCGGTTGTGCAGTCGGCTCTTCGCCGTCATGTAGTCGACCAGCAGGCCGAGATCGTCCTCGGTCAGCAGTTGCCCGGCGAAGAAGCGGGGTCGTACGAAGGCGGACGTCACGGTGGCCTCACCCCCGCAGCCGCATTCGCAATCTGTTCGCATGATCAGCGCTCCTTCACGAAGAACCAGCTCTCGAAGACGTCCCCGCCCGCACCGGTGCCGGAGGTCCAGGGACCGATGCCGGACGGCGGGAGCTCGCAGCAGTCCCGCGTCTGCGATCCGCTCGTCGCGGTGGACTCGCCCGTATCCGACGACTCACCTGTGTCGGACGAGTCGTCCGTATCGGTGTCGATCACCGGTACGCGTCCGCCGACATGGGTCCCGTCGACCGGGCGGCAGCAGCGGTCGAGGAGGAACGCGGTACGGACGGTGATCAGTACGCGATCGCCGTCCTGAAGCGTCTCGCGGGTGGTCTGGCGGTAGCGGAAGTGCCGGGTGAACTCGTCCTCCGCCAGGTCCGGTTCGGTGAACTCGCCGCCCATGTACCAGGTGGCGGCGTTGCGGCCGCTGCCGCCCTCGATCACCTGGAGCTCCACCACGCCGGGCTTCAGCGAGTCGGTCCGTACGTCGGCGGAGAAGCACACCACGAGTCCGGCCTCCTCGTCCTGCGTGCCGAGCAGGGCCTTGGCCTCCTCGATCGTGTACGTGTGCCCGTGGATCCAGTTCACCCCGGTGATCACCGTCGGCAGATGGCGGCCGAACGGGCGGCGGACGTTCATGTGGATCTGGTCCTCGCACACCGGCTCGTGCCAGTCCACGTCGTCGATCCGGGCCAGCCACAGCACCTTGTGCTCGCACGTCGAACAGCAGGTGTCGCAGCGCTCGTCCACCGGCGGCTCGCACCCGGTGACGCGCACCCGGTAGGCCTCCTCCGTATAGCCGAACTCGCAGTCGGAGGTGTCCGCGCAGGCGTCGTTGAAGACGGCGCGGGTGGGCTCCACGGGCCGCTCGGCGTACTCGACGCCGATCCAGACCGTGTCCGTGTCGCGTTCGTCCGGGGGCAGCGCCTTCCAGAGGTCGATCGCACAGCCGCCCCGGACCACCACCTCGTTGCCCTCGCAGTCCACGGCGAGACCGGGGGTGATCCGCACCTCGGCCCGGTGCCGGGGGTGCTCCTCGCCGCCCTGGACGGAGCGCGTCGGCTCCTCCTCGCCGGGCGGGCAGTCGTCATCCCTGGGCGCCGGTTCCACGAACAGGCCGCACACCACGCCGTAGCCGAGCAGGCAGCGCATGCGCAGCCGCAGCTTCTCCCTGAAGTACTCCTGTTCCCGCTGGAAGTCCCGGGCGCCCAGCATCTGGCCGTGGAAGTACCGCAGCCTGCGCAGTGGGGGCGCGCCGAACCCCGCTGTCGTTTCCGTCCCTGTCTCCGTCATCGCCGCGTCCTCTCAGAACACCTGTGTGTGCACACCGACGGCGGAGACGACTCCCACGCCCACCCCTCGGCGCGATCCTCTTGGGCCTGGCCTCAGCACCCCGTCGCGGCCCAGCCGCAGCGGGTGTCCGCCCCCCAGCACCGGCGGCGGCAGCGGTACGAAGGCGGTGTCCACACCGACCGTGGACCGCACGCCGACCACGAACCCCGCGGCGCCGGTGCGCACCGACCCGACCGTGTGCGCGGGCGCCTGGCGCTCCACCAGCCTCCGCAGCGCCCGCTCGTCCGCCGCGCCCGCCGGCAGCAGCACCCGGAAGCGGTGCGCGTGCGCGGTGAACGGGTCGCCGTCCGGGTCGCCGAACGCGCGCAGCGGTGCCGCGCCGAGCGTCGAGCCGCCGACCCGGAACCGGCTCGCCGACCGGCCGAAGAGCCGCACGGCGCCGAGCCCGGGTGCCGCCACCGGCGCGGTGCCGCCGACGGCCGCGCGGATCTGCGCCCAGCGGCGGTCCGTCGCCAGCTCGTGGACGACCGGGGTCGCACCGAACACGATGCGCACCGCTTCCTTCAGGGCCCACGGCGTGCCCCGGCGCCGGTACAGCTCCGGGGCGGCGGCCAGGAGCGCGCGCCGGGTGCGCGCGTCCCAGCCGGCCTCGAACGACAGGCCGAGCAGACCGGCCAGCCAGGGCAGCACCCGGTCCGGAACACCCGCCGGGTCCAGGAGCGCGGGATAGCGCTCGATCACCCGGTCGAGCTCGGCGAGCGAGGCGTCGAAGAGCGACAGGAAGCGCTCGGTGAAGTCGTCGGCCGCGGGGTCCTGGCGGAAGGCGGACGGCAGCAGGTCGGCGCTGGTGCTCCTCGGGAAGTCGAGGCGGACGCGGCGCACCACCGGGGTCGCGCCGCCGTCGCCCGACAGGCGCAGGCGCAGCTTGAGGAGGCGGCCGGGCGGCTGCTCGACGAGGAAGTCCATCGCTCCCGCAGCCGATGTCTGCCAGTCGGACTCCTCGTAGCGGCCGTCCTCGCAGACCACGAGGTCGACGGCGACCGCCGTACCGGGGGGCACGTCGGCGTCGACGCGCACCCGGTGCCAGCGGCACCGCGAGATGCCGCTGTCGATCAGATGGGTCGTGTACGAGCCGGTGGTCTCGTATGCGGCGGTCACCGACACCACGGTCTCGCGCGCTCGGCCCTGCCAGGTGCAGCAGGTGCTCGCGGGGCCGTCCGGGCCGTTCTCGCGCAGGCAGAAGCCTTCTTCGTCCGTCGAGGTGAGCGTGCTCGGCGGCAGCGCCGCGGCCAGTTCCTCGGGGGTGGCGGCCTTGAAGGGTCGGTGGTGGCCGCCCCGGTAGATCCGCAGGCGTCCGCCGTCGTCGGTGAGCAGCCAGATCGTCCGATCCGGTCCGGTACGCACCCCGGCGATCTCGCCCGGCGCGCCGGTGCGCAGCACTCCGTGCGGCGCTCCCGCCGAGTCGAACCGGGCCAGGTCCGTGCTGCCCTGACGGGCCACCAGCACCTCGTCGTGGGGTCCCAGGGCGGCCCACCGGGGCTGTTCGGTCCTGATGACTCCGGCGAGTTGCTCGCCTTCGCGGCGCCACACGAGGACCCGGTCGGCCTCCACCACGGCTACCCGGTGGCCCCGGGCGGCGACGGAGACCGGCGCGCGCAGCAGGCCGGGTTCGCAGGCGGGCGGCCACACGGGGGTCCAGGCGCCGGTGCAGGTGTCACGGCGCAGCAGCCGCGGCCCGTCGGGTACGAGCAGGTACCAGGCGCACGGGCCGCACCCCGGTGCCAGGCGCGGGTCGGGGAACCACGGCAGCAGGCTGCTGCGGGTGGGGCCGTCCGGCGCGGCGCCCCGGTAGGCGAGCCGGATGCCCGCCCGGTCGTCGAACCCGACGATGTTCCGGACTTCCCCGTCGTCCTGGTCCCAGCCGACGTAGGCGTCGAGCAGCCGGAAGGTCGCGTGCTCCGGTGTGCAGGTCATGGCCGGTCTCCTACCGGGATCAGCAGCGGGCGCTCCGGCCAGACGAGGGTGTGGGGGGCGATCGCGTGGTCGGTGCAGGGCGGCTGCCGCAGCCCGTCGACCACGAGCGAGAGCTGCGTCACGGCGAGCACTCCGTCGACCGCGAGGAGCCGGCGGATCAGCGCGGTGTGCCGCAGCGCGCCGCCGAACGGCCAGCCGGCGCCGCTCTCGCCGCCGCGCAGCGGATCGAGGTAGGTGCGCACCGCGTCGCCCGCCCGGGCGAGCACCCCGGCGCGGTCGAGGTCCGGGTCGAGGGTGACCCACGCCTCCACGGCGATCCGCTGGTAGGGCACGGGGGCGGCCACCACGGTGACCCCGGCCGGGGCGACTTCACGGGTCAGGAAGTCGGCGACGGCTCGCAAGGTCGCGGCGGTGGGGACGGGCGGTTCGTCGGGGTCGTCGCCCGGCTGTGCGGCCGGTACGACGAGCACGGCGACGACGCCGGGGATCGGCACCCCGGGGAACTCGGGGTGCAGGCCGGGCACGCCCTGTGCGCGGGCCACCGACGCGCCGGGCGCGCGGGCGGCGAGCAGCCCGTAGTCGGCGGGTGCCACGGCCCGGCCGCGGGCCCGCAGTTCGCCGACGCCGCGGCGGACCGCTTCGGCGTCGGGCTCGGGGTCGGTACCGCCCGAGGCCGGGAACGGGTTGTTGACGCCGGTGACGAACGGCAGCGCCGTCACCACCGAGTTGACGGCGCCCGCGCGCACGGCGCCGGCGCTGCCGCCGCCCACGCGGTACCGCACGGCGCGCACATTGCGGAAGCCGGGCGGGACGGCCGCGCCGTGGACGCCGTCGCCGAAGGTGACCTCGCCGCTCTCGTGGTCCACGGTGAACACCCGGTCGTCGGCACCGTACGCGGCGAGGCTCTCCACCTCCCGCCACCGGGACGAGGTGCCGGCCGTGGTGCCGAACACGTCGCCACCGGGGTCGTCGTCGACCTCGATGACCACGGACCGGGCGAGGATGGGCACCTGACTGAGCGTCAACCGCCGTCGGCCGGTCGCCGCCGGGTCCTGGACGGGTTGGAGCGGCTCGTCCCTGATGGTGCGGGCGGCGGTGGCGGCGACCATGTTGAGCCGCACACCCGAGAGCACCGGCGCGGAGCCGGTGAAGGCGCCGTGCGCGATCTGCAGGCGCAGCCAGCGCAGTGGGGGCCCGGGCCGGGAGCCGGGCGGGCTGCCCGGCTCCCACGAGCGCGGCACCCGCAGCTCGACGGTCCCGCTCGCGCGGAACCCGCCGGTGCCGTCGCGCATCAGCTCGGCGGGGACGAACCGGGTGCCGTCCAGTACGTCCCAGCGCAGCAGCGGCGCGGGCGGCAGCGGCAGCGGCGCGAGGCCGCCGGAGCCCGCGGGCGTGGGCGGCGCCGCGACGACCACGAAGCCGAGGGAGAGCCGCGGGTAGGGGGCGGCCGTCCCGGCGAGTCCGATCCACAGGCCGTTGCCGGGCTGCGGGTCCCGGCCGAACGGCGCGAAGGGGCGGCTGGGCCCGGACGGCCCGAGCGGGAGGGTCTCCGGAGTGCCGTTCTCCTGCACGGCGAGCGCGCCGAGGACGGCCGGGGTGGCGTACAGGTCCTGGTCGGTCTCGTAGACCACCTGCCCGGCCGGTCCGGACGCCGCGCTCTGGAAGCCTGCCGGGACCAGGACGGAGGCGCCGTCCGGCGGGTTCACGGTGAACTCCAGGAGCACCGCGGCGGCGCCGGCCGGGCGCCGCCGTACCCCCGCGGTCGCGAGCTGCTCGGCGAGGATCTTCTCGGGCAGCCGGTTGACCCGGGTGAGCACGGGCTCGACCTGGGTGCCGAAGAGGCGGACGAGCGCGACACCGGCGTCCTGCCGGTCGGGGTCGGTCCAGTCCGGGGTGTATCCGGGAATGCGGCCGCGTACGTCGGAGCGGACCGCCTCGCGGGTCGCCTCGGTCAACTCCGGCTGGACACCGCTCGGTCCGGGGCCCGCTACGATCCGGCCCTCGGTCCGCGCGTCGCGCTCCCACCACACGTCGCCGGTCATGCCAGCCCCTCCCCGGGCTCGACGGCGGGCACGGTCCGGGTGCGGACGGTCCCAAGGACAGGAAGGTCGCCGGGGCGCAGCGGCACCTCGCGGCACTCCTCGCCGGGCTCGGCGCCGTCGAGGCCGATCGCGACGCCCTCGACGTCCGCGAGGTCCCCGAGGGCCCGCTGTGCGGCCCGTACCAGGGCGGAGGGCCGCAGCGGTTCGCCGAACGGCCAGCCGCCTTGCTGCTCGCCGCCGACGAGCGGGTCGAGGTGGCGGCGGAGCGCCGCGGTGAGCACGGCGGACACGCGGGTGCGGTCGGCCGGGTCGCCCGACAGGTCGACGCGCAGCGCCACGTCGCGGTAGCTGGGCCCGCGGACGAAGACCTCGGAGGTGAGCAGCCGCGCCTGCGCGAGCCGGGCGGCGACCGCGCGCACCGTGCCCGGGTCCGGCCGCGGCGCGGTGACGAAGTCCTCCCGGTCGAAGTCGTCGCGCGGCACGGCCGAGACGATGTGGACGGTGACCGCGCCGGGCACCGGGGTGCACGGGAAGCCGGGGTGCTCGCCGAGGGACGCGTACGCGCGGGCGACGGCGACGCCCGGTGTCGTGCGGGCGAGGGTGACGTAGTCGTCCGCGGTGACCGCGCGGGTCACCTCGCCCAGGGCCGCTGCGGCGCGCGTCCGGGCCTCGGCGATCGTCTCCGGCTCCGCGCCGCCCTCGGCCTGGACCAGGTTGGCGGCCGAGACGGCGCCGAGCTCCGCCGGGGTGCCGGCGACCGGGAGCCAGTTGCCGGTCAGGCCGCCGTTGCCGGCCCGGCCGCCGCCCGTGACGTACTCGACGGTCGCCTCCTGGACCGGGCGGGGGACGCGGCCGGTGAGTCCGTCGCCGAACACCAGGGCGCCCTCGGCCCGGTCGAGGAGGTAGATCCGGTCGGCCGAGGCGCCGAAGGTGAAGTCCGGCACCGGCCGCCACTCCTGCCCCGCAAGGCGCAGGGTCGCCTCCAGGAGGCGGTCGGCGGCGTCCGGCAGGACGAGGCGCTGGCCGGGCAGCTTGAGCCATGCGGCGATCTGCTCGCCCAGCTCGGCCTCGGTCGCGGTGCGCCGCAGACGGTGGTGCGCTGCGCAGACGTTGACGGCGAGCCGGCGCAGGCGCGGCGGTGCCGCGAAGGTCGCGGCCGGAGTCGACACCCGCACCCCGGTGTCCTCGGTGGTCCAGTCGGACGGCGGGCGCAGCCGGACGACGCCGGAGCGCCGCAGCCCCGCCGTGCCGTCCTCGACCTCCTCGAACGGGCCCGAGGCGTCGGTGCCCGGCCGGAACCAGGACCAGGTCAGCCGCGCGGGCGGGGGCACATCGGCGACCGCGCCGGGCAGCCACGACGGCGCCGAGGCGGCCGGGGCGTCAAGGTCGAAGAGCAGGCTGAGCGGGCCGGGCGCCGGATGTGTGCCGGCGAGCGGCAGGGTGAACCGGGCCTCGGCCGGGCGTCCGTCGCTCGCGAGGAGCGCGACGCCCCGGCGGGCCCGCAGGTCGGCGGTGCGGTCGCGGTCGGTCCGCACGGTGACCTCGCCGCCCTCGGTGAGCGGGAAGACGGCCACGTCGTCGTCGAGGGTGAACACCACACGCTCCGCCGGGTCGCGGGAGAGCGCCGTCCCGGCGGGGACGACCGGGACGGCCGTGTCCTTGCGCTCGGCGGTGAGGTACAGCACCGTGCCCGCCGGGTGGGCCGGGCGCGGCGGGTCGAGGCCGAGCAGCCGCAGTACGGCGACCACCAGTGCGTCCGGCACCTGGTCAATCCAGTAAAGGCGCTGCTCCAGCAGGTAGGCGAAGAGCTCCAGGAGAGTGATGCCGGGGTCGACGGGCGCGTGCAGCGTCCAGGTGCCGTCCGATTCGGCGGGGATGCGGCGGCGGATGGCCGCCATCATGTCGGCCCAGGTCAGGTCGTCCAGTCGGGGCGCGGGCAGCGTCATGGCGTCCTCCCCGCGGGTCCGGTGAGGCCGGTGTAGAACGGGAACACCAGGTTCGCCTTGGTGTTGGTGCGCCGGATGCGGTAGATGACCGAGACGCTGACCTTCGACTCGTCGGCCGGGTCGGTCTCCGCTCGGACCTCGTCGAGGTCCACCCTCGGCTCGTACGCGCGGACGGCGTCGGCGATCGAGTTCTCCAGGTCGCGAAGGTTCTGCACGCTGCCGGGCGCGAACACCAGCTCCTGGGCGCGGGTGCCCAGTTCGGGCCGCATGACCCGCTCGCCGGTGCCGGTGAGCAGCAGCGCCCGCAGGCAGTGCTCGATGCTCTGCTCACCGACGGCGTAGCCGAGCCGCCCGGCCTCGTCGGGCAGGATCGGGAAGCGCCAGCCGGTGCCGAGGAAGTCCTCGCTCATGCGGTCCTCGCCTTCTTGGCGAGCACGGCGGGCGTGAGCGGCACGGTGGGCGGCCCGGTCGGCCCGGCGGCGGAGGGGTGGGTGTGCGTGTTGAACGCCTGGAGCAGCACGTTGCCGAGCACGAGCGGTTCGGTGGCGCCCCCGCCGAGGTCGATGCTGGAGGAGTCGACCGTCACCTTGGGCGCCTTGAGGGTGATCTCGCCCGTCGCGGAGACGCTCACGCTGCCGCCCTCGGCGGCGGTGATACGGATCGACTTGCCCTCGTCGTCCATCTCCACCACGTGCCCGGCGGCCGACTTGATCCGTACGGCGGCCTTGGAGCGGGTGTCGTCGAGCAGCACCTCGTGGCCGTGCCTGGTCCGGATGATTTTCTGGTCCCGGCCTTCGGTACGGGCGGTGGGCGGCTTGTCCTCGCCGTTGTAGAGACCGCCGAGCACGATCGGGAGCCTCATGTCCCCCTGGACAAAGGCGACCAGGACCTCGTCGCCCTTCTCCGGCACGAACACGGAGCCGAAGCCGTTGCCCGCGTACAGCTGGCTGACACGGGCCCATTCGCTGACCGTCGTGTTGTGGTCGTACCAGGGGTACGTCAGCTTGACCCGGCCCTCGTCATCGCCCTCGTTCTCCACGACGAGCGCCGAGACGACTCCGTAGTACCTCCGGTCGGTGCTGAAGGCGCGTGGTGTGGTCAGCATGGTCACTTGTCCCCTTGGTGGATCCGCCGGCCGGTGAACTGGGTGAAGAAACCGCTGGTGTTGAGGGTGTGCTCGACCCGTTTGACGAAGTACGTGCCGGAGAACCGCCGACCGAGGCCGTAGATCTCCAGGTTGTCGCCGGGCCTGAGCTCGGGCAGGCCCGCCACACGGCCGGTCGCGGTGATGAACTCGTACGCCCGCTCGCGCAGCAGGCTGATAGCGAGTTCCCGCGCCTCCTGATCGCTGGTGACCGGCGCGTCGACCACGACTTCCTGGCGGCCCTGGAGCGTGCTCTCGGCGACCTGCGGCCCGCTCTGCCCGTCGGCGGTGTTCTGCCCGGCCGGCAGGTGCTCGGCGGTCGCGGTGAACGTGATGGGCTGTTTGGTACGGGGGTCCCAGCCGTGCACGGTGAGTTTGCCGACCTGCTTGGACACCGTCAGGGTCGGGGTGAAGTCGAGGAGGTTGGGGATCAGCCCCGCGGGCTGGTTGGTGGGGCCGGTGGTGAGCCCCGGCGCGTACGCGAGGCGGTAGACCCGGATCGGGCGGCCGTCGCGGCCGTCGGTCGGCTTGATGAAGTAGAGCGTGTCCTCGCCGGTCTTCGGGTCCGGCAGGATGTAGCAGTCGAAGTCGAGCCGCTTGGCCCGCTCCATCAGGAAGCTCGCGTCGTCCTGGTTCTTCTGCACCACCTGATCGTGGGTCGGCCCCTCCCGGGTGACCTCGATCCGCAGATGGTTGCGCTGGGCGATCTGCTCGGCGATCCGCCAGTCGGGCAGATTGCGGTAGATCTTCGTCTCGTTCTCGGTGGGCTTGCGGTCCTTCAGCCGCAGCATCCCGTCGACCCCGCTGACCTGGACGGTCGGGGAGGCGCTGTCGCTGAATTTCGGGCTGAGCGTGCTGATGGTGCCGGTGGCGACGGTGAGCAGCTTGTCGGCGTAGCCGAGCCGGACCGAGACCCGCCCGCCGAGCCGGAAGTCGGGTGAATCGCTGTGCTTGAAGCGGAGGTTGGCGTCGTCCCAGTTGTTCAGGGTGAGGTCGAAGCCGGACATCTCGTCGAGGTCGCGGTTCACCTTGATGTCGATGATGTCGTTCTTGGTGGACGGGTCCATCTCCAGCCCCTCGATCCGCACCTCGAACTCGGGCGCGTACCGGTCCGGGGACGCGACTTCCGGGGTGGGCGCAGTCATCGCGCGCTCCTCACGGCAGCCGGGGCACGGTCAGCACCCGGCCCGGCCTGAGGTCGCGCGGATCGCCGATGCCGTTGGCGCGCGCCAGCTCCCGCCAGGCGTCGGGCCGCCGGTAGACCGCGGCGGAGATGCTGCTGAGCGTGTCGCCGCGGCGCACCACATAGCTCTTCTCCACGGTGGGCGAGGAGCGCGGTGTCCGGGCGGTCTGGGAGGCGGCCGTGCGGTACTCCTTGAGGGAGAGGTCGAGCATCGCCCGCAGCGGCACGCCGTCCGGCTTGAACAGCTGGTAGTTGACGTCCAGTTTCTCCACGACCCCGGTGAAGACCTCCTCGTCCCAGACGAACCGCACGATGGGCGGCGCGTGTTCGCGGCTGTCGGGCCGCAACAGGTCGCGCAGCGCGTCGACATAGGCGGTGCGGACGTTCTGCAGGGTGTCGGAGGTGTCGACGAGGGCCTGGACGGTGAGCGTCTCGGTGCCGCCGCGGACGAACTGGAGCGGCGGGGTCTCCAGGCCCGGGATGGCGATCTCGGCGAAGGTGTTGCTCTTGCTCAGCTTGTAGTCGGTCGGGTTGAACCGCAGCGGGATCCGCCGCTTGCGCTCGTCGGCGATCACCGGCCGGACGATCTCAAGCCGGGCCCGGGCGGCGCCCTGACGGGCGAAGGAGACGGGCGTCACGCTCACCACGGCCGCCCCTCCCCTTCGGTGAACCGGCGCTCGGTCTCGGCGTGCTTGACCCGGGCGCACTCGTCCTCGTACAACTTCGCCCACGCCTTGATGTGCATGTTGAACAGGTGGGTGAACACGGCGCCGTCGTCGCCGTCGACCTGGAACCGGACTTCGAGGTTGTGGATGGTCACCTTCGGCACGCCCGTCACCTCCCTTGAATCTGCCGCGACACGGCGGACAGCGCGCTCGCCGCGCTGTCCTGCAGGACTTTCGTCAGCCCCTCATGGGCGATCTCCAGCGACTCGATGGCGATCGCGTTCTGCTCGGCGTGCAGGTCCGGGCCGCTCCACTTGGCGGCGAGGCCGCCGTGGAACGCCCAGGCCGCGCCGGGTACCCCGTCCGGGCCGAGCACGATCACGGCGCCGTCGCGGCGGGCGCCGAGCGAGTCGGCGAGACCCGCCTGGTACCACGCCCACAGGCCCGGGTCGCGGACCACCCCGCGCTTGAGGGTGATGCGGTTCCACGAGTGGCGCAGCGGCAGCTGGTGCACCGAGTCGTTGCGGCCGCCCTCCGGGTAGCTCGTCACCTCCAGCTGCGCGCCGAGCCCGGCGACCTCCTGGAACGCGCCGGAGGCGACCAGCGGCAGCAGCAGCGCCTGGGCCGACGGCAGATACGCGTCGCCGGGGTCGAGCGTGACCAGGAAGCGGTACTTGGGCAACGGGTCCGGTGTCGTCATGCCTCGATCACCTCCAGTCCTCGGTCCTGGCCGAGCACCAGGCGCAGCCGGATGAACTCCATGGGGACGGCCGGGGCGACCTCGATCTCGCAGACCAGCTGCCCCGGGTCCTGCTCCGGCGGGTTGTTGCTGTCGTCGCACACCACCCGGAACGCCTGCTCGGGGCGCTCCCCGGCGAGTGCCCCGGCCCGGAAGGCCGCGAGCAGCACCGAGGTGACGGCCCGTACCAGGGTCAGCCGCAGCTCGGCCGAGTTGACGTCGAACACCAGCGGGCCCGCCACCCGCCGGATCGCGCGCACCAGCAGGTGTACGAGCCTGCGGTGCGCGATGTAGCGGGTGCGGGGGTCGGCGGACAGGGTGCGCCCGCCCCACACCGTCAGCCCCCGGCCGCGGGTGCACCGCACCAGGTCGATGCCCGCGTCGAAGAGCCTCAGCTGCTGCGGCTCGGGGAACTCGGCCGCCAAGTCGACCGCCTCCAGGATCACGGCGTTGGCGGGGGTGTGGTGCGCCCCGCGCTCGCCGTCGAGGCGGGCGACGACGCCCAGCACGTGCCCGGAGGCCGGGACGGTCCTCAAGTCCGGCCCGTCGGGGGTGCGCAGCGGCGGGTGGTAGACCGCCGCTGCGGCGAGCAGTTGACTGTCGCCCCCCGCCGTCAGCGACCCCACCCAGGCCACCGCGGAGTCCACGGAGGCGAGCGGGGGCGGCACGTCCAGGACTACGAGGCGGTCGAGGAGAGGCAGCACGGTCCGCAGCAGTTCGAGGACCAGGTCGGTGTGCGCGGTCCCGGTCAGGTCGGTGCCGAGGTCCGGCAGCGCCACCAGCGCCGGTTCCGGCAGTTCGGCCTGTGCGGCGACCGCGGCGGAGTACTCGCGCGGTCCCGGCGGCGCGTCGGCGCCGCCGGTGAGCGTGAGGTCCCAGGACAGCGAGATCGGGCGGTGCTCCCCCGGGTGCGGGGCCGGTCCGTCCGGGATCAGCCGGATGAGCCGGGACCCGGTGAGCCGGTCGGCCACTTCGGCGAGCGGCAGCCCGGGGAAGGTCTCGGGCGCCTCGCCGGGCACCGTGACCCTCACGCTCACCGTCGGCGGACCGGCGACCGTGCTGGCCTGGAAGCGGATCGCGACCCGCCCGCCGTTGGCCCAGGCGCCCGGGCTGGTGGCGACGACCCGGTAACGCGTGACGGGAAACCCGCGTACGTCACCGACCGCCCACTCCGTCCCGGCAGAGGCGCCCGGCCCGGACACCCGCAGCACCCAGGCGGTGCGGCCGCCGTTCTCGAAGAAACCGCGCAGCGCGTACGGAGTGGCGAAGGCGGCGTCCACGGGCCCGAAGGCGCCCACGACGTCGTTCCAGCTCTCCACCCGGACCGGAGAGCCGACCGGGCCCCGGCGCAGCCGGCCGAGGAACACCGCCACGTCCGTGCGCAGCGGCTCCGCGTCCGCGCCGGGTGGCACGGTCGTCAGAGTGACGCCGGGGAGCGCTTGGCTGGTCATGTCAGGCGTCGATCTCCAGCTTCTCGACCGCGAGGACGAGTGTCTCCATCGCGATCTCGTTCTTGGTGGCGCTGAGCGTCGGGCCGGTGTACTTGGTCGGCCAGCCGCGGTCGAAGTTCCAGCGCATGGCCTCCTGGCGGTTTTCGTCGAGGAGCACGATCGAGCCGGAGGTGCGCCGCACCTTGCCGTTGAGTGCCTCGACCACCCAGTTCCAGAAGCCGACATGGCCGGTGATGCCGCGCTTGAAGGTGAGGTTGGTGTACTTCTTCAGGCCCGGGATCTTGCGGACGGTGATGTCCTCGCTCCCGTTGCGGTACTCGATCGGCGGGATCTCCAGCTCTAGGCCGCTGGCCTCGGTGAAGGACCCGCTCACCGCGACGCCGTCGTCGCTGACGTTGGTCACGATGATCTGGAAGTTATATGACGCGTAGGGGTCGTCCCTGGTCACGGGCGGCATGGTGGCCTCTCAGTCGGGGTGCTCAGGCGAGCTGGGTCTCGCGGGTCTTCTGCTGAATCCGGAAGATGACGAACTCGGCCGGGAAGACCGGCGCGACGCCGATGACGCAGATGAGCCGGCCGTTGGCCAGGTCGTCCTCGGTCATCGTGGTGCGGTCGCAGGCGACGAAGAACGCCTCGTCGGCGGTGGTGCCGGCGAGCGCGCCGCTGCGCCAGACCGTGGTGAGGAAGTTGCTGACCGTCTGGCGCACCAGCGCCCACAGGGCCTCGTCGTTGGGCTCGAAGACCACCCACTGGGTGCCCTCGTCGATCGACTCCTCCAGGAAGAGGAAGAGCCGCCGCACGTTGACGTACTTCCACGAGCTGTCCGAGGACAGCGTGCGCGCGCCCCACACCCGTTGGCCCAGGCCGGGGAAGAACCGCAGCGCGTTGATCCCCTTGGGGTTGAGCAGGTCCTGGTGGCGCTTGGTGACGTCCTGGGCGATGCCGTCGGTCTGCCGGATGCCCCGGATGACCACGTTGGCCGGTGCCTTGTGCACGCCCCGGTCCACGTCCACGCGGGCGTAGATGCCCGCCAGGTGGCCCGACGGCGGCACTTCGACGTCGCGGCCGCTCGCCGGGTCGCGGGTGACCAGCCACGGGTAGTAGAGCGCCGCGTACTTGGTGTCGAACGTCTCGCGGAACGTCCGGATGCCCTCGATGTCGAGCCCGTCCTGCGGGTCGAGGATGGCGAACCGGTCCTTGAGGGTTTCGCAGTGGGTGACGAGGGACGACTCGACGGTTCCCGACCACATGCCGGGCGCCGCGCAGACGGCCACCTCGTCGATGTCCTCCAGCGCGACGATCCCGGTGCGCCGGCCGCTGCCGCCGTCGGTACCGACGAAGTCGGCGACGCTCAGGCTGTCGTACGCGTCGGTGCCGGGGTCCAGCGTCAGCCAGGAGCCGCTCTCGGGCACCGGGAACTTGGCGGGTTCGGCGGACAGGCCGGGCAGGGCGGTGGCCCGGACCAGCTGCGACCGGCTCGCCAGGGCGGTGACCAGGCTCGACGGGGTGTCGCCGGACAGCCGCAGGTTGCCGAAGGTCTCGGTCACCGTGGCCCCGCCCGGGTCGGTGAACCGGGTGCTGACCTGGGCCTCGATCAGCTGGATGCGGTCGGTCTCGAAGAACCCCTCCGTCGTGGTGATGTCCCGGTCGAAGGTGACGACGTCCCCGGCGATCGCGTCGACCTTCGCGGCGATCAGGTTCTTGCCGTCGTCGAGTTGGACGACCGCGCCCTTGTAGAGCCGGGTCACTCCGCCGATCCGCAGCTTGCGCACCGGTGTCGTGGTGTTGCCCCGGCGTACCCGGCGCACCAGGAGTCCGGTCTCCCACCGCGCGTGCCGGGTGCCTGCCGGGAAGGTCAGCGTGACCTTCCCGGCCGCGGGCTCGCCCACCTGGACCTGGAACCGCTGGGAGTCGATCTCCACCCACGCCTGGGTGTTGGGGGCGATCCCGGGCCTGGCGGCGACATCGACGGTTCCGCTGTCCGCGGCCGCGTTCGCGGCCAGCTGCGTGATGAACAGCTCCCCCTCCTGCGGGTCGGGCAGCACCGGCAGGCTCGCGCCGACCATCGGCTGGACCCGGACCTGGACGCCCCCGCCCCACGTGCCGGGGCTCACCGCGTCGAACTTCAGGGTCTGCTCGGGGCCGCGCTGCTCGACCTGGACGTAGTCGCCGCGCGCCGCCCGGACCTCGGCGGGCAGGGCGTCGTGCAGGGTGATCCGGGCGGCGCTCGCGTCGTAGGCGTCGACCACGGTGGTGTGGATGGTCTGCTGGTCGTCGCCCCGGTAGATCTTGACCTGCTGCCCGACCCCGCCGAAGCCGATCAGGTGGCCGAGCTCCAGGCCCTTCGCGCCCTTCGCGGCATCACCGGTTACGGGGCTCACCAGGCCGTTGCGCAGCGTGCCGGACGCCGGACGCGCCCCCGCGCTGGCGACCCGCTTGACGTACAGCCGCTGCCCGCCGTTGTCGAAGAAGCCCTTGACCGCCAGCGGGAACAGCCACCAACGGCCGCCCTCCCTGGGGTCGTCGGCCCAGCGGTCCCGGATGCCCGGCTCCGGCTCGGGCAGGAAGCCGCCGAAGGTGGTCTGGAACTCCAGGAAGTTGGTGACGAGTTTGGGTTTTCCGGTGTACGGGCCGCGAGCGGTGACCCCGACCATGCCGGCCGTGCTCGTGCTCACCCCCGCGATCGGCCGCGGCCCCGCATCGATCTCCTCGATGTATACCCCGGGGCTCAGATACTCCGCCATGGACGGCTCCTCAACTCTGCTCGCGGATCTCGATGACGTGCGGCCCGGCGTCCCCTGGCAGCCGGATGACCAGCGCCCCGGACCGGCCCGGCCGTTCGGTGGCCTGCAGGCGGAACGTCTCCTCGACGGCGTTCTCGTCGGCCTTCTCGCCCGTCCACCGCAGAGCGAGCCGGAAGGCTCCCGAGGCGTCGGACAGGGTGCGTTCGTGCCACTCCGTGTCGCCCATCCGCCCCCTCGCCTCGACCAGCGCGTTCGCCACGGGCACAGGCACGGGCGAGGCGGCCGCGTCGCGCACGAAGCCGTGCACCGTGCGCAGGCCCGGCGGATAGGGGAAGGAGACGCTCGGCAGCAGCCGGACCAGCCGCGGGGCGGCCTCGACGGCCGGCGGATGGGTGTCGTCGTACGGGTGGACCAGGAACTCGATGCCGACGAGGTCCGCCGAGAACGGCTCGCCGTCGGCCGGGTAGAGCGGCTGGTACCCGGCAGCGGCGAAGCGGGCCCGATGGCGCTCCGGCCGGGCCGCCGAGGCGGCGCTCCGTCTGCCGAGGCCGGGGAAGGTGACGGCCGCGCTGGGCGTGCGCACCGGACGGTCGTCGAGGGGCAGCCAGCGCCCGTCGTCGAGCCGGTCGAGGCCGACTTCCACGCCCGCGGTGCGCACCCGCTGGGCGTAGTCGTCGAACGGCACGAACCAGGCCGGGCTGTAGAGCGTGGACCGTTCGAGCGGCAGGAAGGCGGTCATGGCCTCGCCGCCCCGTCGACGGTCCGGCTCCGCACCGGGCGCAGGGGCTGCGTGGCCACCGAGTCCAGGTTGACCACCCGGACCTCGTAGTTCAGCGAGAGCCGGTAGGGCTTCTGGATCGCGTACCAGACCCAGGACTTCTGGTCGAGGGTCAGCGGCGTCAGGGTGAGGTGGAGCGAGTCGGTGCTCGCCGCCAGACTGCCGGACAGCTGGGTGCCGTCCAGGATCGCGTCGTCGTAGAAGGTCTGCAGGGCTCGGCCGAGCATCTGGTGCTGGGTCTCCTGGTCACCGCCCCAAGGGGTGATCAGATACCGCAGCAGCAGCGCCATCGGCGGCTTGCGGACGGTGGGCGGGTCGGGAGGCCGGGAGTTCACCGGCGGCCGGTTGCGCGAGGTGGGGTCCTCTGCGATCTCGTAGAGGAACACGGTGAGTTTGGGAGGTGGCGTCTGCACCGTGTCGGAGAGGTCGTTCAGCTCCGCGATCGGCGGTTCCACCTGGTTCAGGTCGCGCAGGGCCTGGGTCAGGGACCGCACGATGACCTTCGAGACATCGGCGATCACGCCGAAGTCGCCCATTCGACGCCTCCCCTCGGCTCGGCCCGTCTTGACGGCATACACCGAGAGCATGGGGCCCATGGTGTGATCCAACCGCGTTTCACCCGTCACACCGGCGTCACCGGTACGTGAGCGCGGCGGGCGATGACGTCACCGCACACGAACCGGCGACGCCGAGGTGACATCGGTGAGGAATCCTTGGTTTCTCGTGAAGACCTCCTCAAAGCGGTCCGGTGTCCTGGTCCTCCGGGTGTGGGTGGAAGGCGGGAGGTCGGACGGCTTCCGCGCGCGCATCATCCAGACGGTCGACGGGCAGCAGGCTTCGCCCGCCGCGGCGGCCACGGTCTGCGACGTCCTCACGGCCGTGCGCACTTGGCTCGATGAGTTCCTTGACCCGGACGGGTGACGTTCTCGTGACGTTCCGGTGATTCTCTTTTGACGCCCTTCACGCTAAGTGTCGAACGTACGACCATGATTCTGCTCGTAACAGGGCTTCGAGGATCTGCGAGCCGCATCCAAGATCACCGAAGCGGACATCGTACGGGGGCGTCGATGAACGGACAATCACATGTAATTACCTTGAGACTAATCAAGGGCTTCGCTCTATCGGTGGACCATACACGCGTTCAGATTTGCTCCAGTGCCCAACGTCTCCTCGCATTCCTCGCCCTGCAGGACATGCCGCGCTCCCGGACGTACGTGGCCGGAATACTGTGGCCGGACGCCACCGCGGAACGCGCCAACGCCAACCTCAGATCGTCCCTTTGGCGCGCCACACGCACCGGCCACCGCATCATCGACGTCTCCACCCAGGAACTGGCCATCGCCAAGCACATCGCCGTCGACCTGCACGAGGCCGTGGCGCGCGCCCACCGGCTGCTCGACACCTCACGCCCCTGCGACGACATCCTCACCACCCAGACCCGGGCGGATTTATCCGCCGATCTGCTGCCGGAATGGTCGGAGAACGAGTGGATGCTGATCGAGCAGGAGCAATACCACCAACTCCGGCTCTACGCCTTGGAAGCGATGACCGAACGGCTGTCCGAGGCCCGGCGGCACGGTGAAGCCGTCGCCGCCGGGCTCGCCGCCGTCCGCGCAGAGCCGCTGCGGGAAAGCGCCCATCGCGTACTGATGGAGGCGCATTTGGCCGCCGGAAACAGAGGGGCGGCATTGCGCCAATTTGAACAGTGCCGACGTGTCCTGTTGGAGGAATTGGGACTGGAGCCGTCCGAATCCCTCAGACATCTCCTGCCTCCGCACACCGAGCGTAACGGGCGGCCACTGCCCCAGCCTTACGCCGCCTCCCTCGATAGCTGACCCGAGTGCTCCTCCCCCGCCACACCGGCACGGCCATCACCAGCGCACGCCGACGGCCGAGTCCGAATCGGCCGGAATCCCGGTCGACCTGGTCGAAGACGGGGAGCTTACGGCGGGCGGCGGGGTCGCGGGAGGCGACGTGCACCACGAAGCCCTTCTGGCCGTCGCTGCGTTTGACGATCAGAAGGACCAGGGCGAGCGCGGCCAGGCAGTGCTCGATCAGGCTGCCGGTGTAGCCGCCGTCGGCCCAGACCAGTTCCAGCCGGTGGTGCGTGTCGGCGACGTGCCGCAGCAGGACCTGGGCCGAGGCGCGGTCGCCGGTGTCCGCGGCGGTGACCACCACCGCGAGCAGCAGGCCGAGCGTGTCGACGACGACGTGCCGCTTGCGGCCGTTGACCAGTTCGCCGCCGTCGAAGCCGCGGCTGTCCGAGGCGGCGACGGCGTCCGCCTTGACGGACTGCGAGTCGATCACCGCGGCGCTCGGCTCCGCGGCGCGCCCCAGTTGCCCGCGGACCTGTCCGCGCAGCCGGTTGCGGAACTCCTTGACCAGGCCGTGGTCGCGCCAGCGGCGGAAGAACGCATACACCCGGTCCCACGGCGGAAATCCACTGGCATCGCCCGCCACTTGATGCCGTTGTCCACAAGGCACACGACGGGGCAGTCGAGTTGAACTCCACCGGCGCGAGCACGTAGAACTGTGGCAACAGGGTCTCCTGGGCCTCGGTTGGCTTCGCAACCCCGAGCTGCCAAGAGGCCCTGTCTTCATGCCCGCGACCAGCTGCGATCACCCGATCGAGACTCCCGTTCGACGCACACCACTCAAGATCGGAACGACAACAACCACTTGGACAAGCGTTTGGGTGCGGCTCTCCTCAAGGGACGGTGTCGTTGTGGTCATTGCCCGAGCTGGGACAGATGATCTGGGGTCGCCCCCCAGGCAAACCCCACGGCAGGGAAGTTCCGGCGGGAGTGCTCAGCCGTCCCAGACCCCGGGTCCGATGACATGAAGGCCGACCTGTGCCGCGAGCCACTCGGCGCGCTCGGCCTGGCCCGACCTGACGTGAACAAAGAGGGTGTGGTCATCGGCAGGGTCTTCCCTGTACAGGTCCGCACTGTTGACCGCGATCTGCACTTCGGCGTGCTTCGCATCCGGCGGCAGGTCCAATGCGGGCACGGCGGGCCAGGTGGTCCACCACCATTCCAAGGAGGCGGGGCCAACGCCCACGGCGGACAGGAACGCTTCCTCGTAGCCCTCAGGCGCATCACGGAACGGCATCTTCTCCACGGTCGCCTCCAACGGCAGCAGCCCTGCCAAACCGTCGGCGTCGGCGGGAAGGTCCAGACCCTCGACGACGCAGGTCCCCTCTTCGGCGGCCTCGACCGCGTCGAAATCCCGGATGTACCAGGCTCCGGGGACCGCAGCCCGCATACGCCGTACCTCATCGACGGTGGTCATCTTCGCGTACGCATAGATTTCGGTCTGGCTCAGATCCGCGATCCGAAGCAACCGCCGGGCCGCGTCCAGGGCCTGGATCAGATCCACCGTTCTCAACACTGGATAGGCAGTCGCATGGCTCATGCGGGCGGATTCTGTCACGGACCTCCGTCGCTGGACGGTCAACCAGGAAAATCTCAGCCCCTGAGAACACCACCGTGTCCATCAAACGCCGATCAGGACGGACACCCGCCGGAGCCAGATCAACCACCTCCCTCAGAACGAGCTGCGCCCCAAGCGTTTCAGCGCCTCACAGGCCCCTTGGCTGTATCGCCCGCCGAGGAGGACGGGGCTGCCTCGATGGACGAGCCCCCTGTGCCGGTCTTGTTTCGATGGCGGCCACCACCAACGAGGACGCCGTCCAGCACGCGCTCACCACCAACTAAGGCCGCGTGCACGCAGAACTGAACACCACCGAGGGTCCTCAGCGGAACCTCCACCCCACCGGCCATCCGTGCCGATGTCGGCTCCTTGCCCGCTTCTCCGCTCTCCTGGCCTTTGGCCCGGCCCCGGAGTCCCTTTCCACGGCCCGCCTCAGCTCTCGCCAGTCCCGGCCCCGTTCGCATACCCCGTACACCCACCACCTCGAGGGCAACCAAACCACGGCATCAGGAACGTGCGATGGGCCCTGCCACGACCGGCCGGCGTGGAGTGGGCTCGTACGCGGTTCACACCGTGCGCGGTGATGCGTGCGAGGGGAGGATACGGGGCCATGAGTACCACTAGCCCGATGCTGAACCAGCGCGCGGCCGCCGCGTGCGGCGTCAGCCGTACGACCATCCGCCGACGCCGTGAGGAAGCGAGCTGGTCAAGGCGCGACACGGCCAGCAGCTCGCGGAACGGGAAGCACAGGCCCTACGCCAGCAGTTGGCCATCCGGCAGGAACAGCTGGAACAGCGCCAGGAGCACGTGGCCGACCTCCAACAGACCCTGGCGGCACTGATGCCCGCCCCTCGAGCGCATTGAGGCGACTGCAGCAACCCGCCCTGGTCGGTGCTCCGTACGGTGCGAGCTGAGGCACGGACGCCTTGTGGTCGGGGCCCATGGCCGCCCGGCCAAGGCTGATCGTACGCCGCACGCACACTTCGCACACGGACCAGCTCGGTTAGGTACGGATCCTCTTTCGTGCCCGACGGAATCACCCCGCCGCCAGTGCGGAAGCACTGAAGCCCATCTTTGAACCTCGTTGATCTCGTACAACGCGCGACGGTGGAGGACTCGGGTACGCACGAACCCTCTGACCCCAGTGGCCCGGCAGAGGGCCTCCGACGGCGACTGCCTACCCTCCAGCCGCGCCTTCAGCGTCCGCTCGCTCGCCTCGCTCAGGGCGACTTGTTCGACCGCAGGCGAACCACGGCGGACGCCTCGCCGGGAGGGGCGTCGGCGAGGCGCAGCTCAGTCTGACAGCCCCCGAACCGTCGCGAGCCTGGACGGACCGAGATGACCGGGACCCGACGGGGCTTCCCCGCCTGGGGCCCATCGCGTACCGCCCGAGACCTGCGGCACCCGATGCACGGGATCCGGATTCCTGGAGGTGGCCTGCCACAACGCCCCGGGCGGAGCGTGGCTTCAACTGGGGGCGACGGCTTCGTTGCCCTGCTTGACGGCAGCCAGAACGCGTTCGTGGTAGTACTCCAGGCCACCCTCGGCAACGGCTACCGGGCTGCCGGGCTGCCGGGCTGCCGGGCAGGACGTACCACTCCTCGGCGCCGGCGTACTGGACAGTGATAGCGGCCTGGTTTCCTTCGAGGCGGCTGATGCGGACGATGAGGTCGCCGGTGATGACGCCGGCCTCATCGGTCATCGCTCCACCCGGGCCGGCGGTGACCTCGTCCTCGCACACCGCCGGTTCCGGGGTCAGCATCAGTTCTCGCAGGTGTCGGGCATCTCGCCGAGCGCCGCCTTCTCCGCCTCGGTCACGTTCAGTTCGTAGACGTGCTTCACGTCGATCCACGTGCGGGAGTAGGTGCACCAGTACGACGTGAGCAGGGGCTTCCACAAATCCGGCGTCTGGTCCCCCTTGGACCGGTTCGAGGCGGCGGAGACCCCGATCAGCTGCGAGTGCACCAGATCGTTGGCGAACGCCTTTCGCCTGGATCTGATCCGAGTTCGCCTCGCCATGCGCGTACGTCTCCGTCATGCACAAGCCCCCCTCCGAAATGCCGTGCCGCAGGTGGCGTGGCAGGCTCGGCGCCATGACAGTGAACCCGGTTGTAGCGGTGGCGCAGGGGCGGGTGCGGGGCAGCGAGACGGACGGTGTCCTGGCCTTCCGGGGCATCCCGTACGCCGCGGCGCCGGTCGGGGTCCACCGGTTCACCGCGCCGGCGCCGGCGCCGGCCTGGGACGGGGTGCGCGACGCGCTCGCCTACGGGCCGACGGCGCCCGCGGCGCCGCTCGCGCCGTCTCTGAAGCAGCTGCTGGAGAGCCCGGCCATCGCGGGTGAGGAGTACCTCAACCTCAATGTGTGGACCCCGGCGGCCGGCGCGGGGCGGCGGCCGGTACTGGTGTGGATCCACGGCGGGGCGTTCGTCAACGGCAGCGGCGCGGTCAGCCACTACGACGGGTCGAAGTTCGCCCGCGACGGCATCGTGTGCGTGACGATCAACTACCGGCTCGGCGCCGAAGGATTCCTGCTGGTCGACGGCGCTCCGGCCAACCGCGGGCTGCTCGACCAGATCGCGGCCCTGCAATGGGTGCGGGACAACATCGCGGCGTTCGGGGGCGACCCCGGCGCGGTGACGGTCGCCGGGGAGTCGGCCGGGGCGATGTCGGTGACGACACTGTTGTCGATGCCCGCCGCAGAGGGCTTGTTCCACCGCGCGATCACTCAGAGCGGCGCCGGCCACACCGTCCTGGCGGCGACAGCCGCGGCCAATGTGACCACGACGCTGGCCGAGCGGCTCGGCGTCAAGGCCACGGCGGAGGGTTTCGCGGCCGTGCCGCCCGTCGAGCTCGTGGCCGCCCAGCCCGCAGTCGCGGACGAGATCGCGGCGGAGCCGGACCCCACGGTCGGGGACGAACCCCTGCCCCAGATCCTCCCCTTCGCACCGGTGGTGGACGGCCAGATACTGACGGCCCGGCCCATCGACCGCCTCGGCGCCGGCGCCTCTGCCGGCATCGACGTACTGACCGGCACCAACGCCGACGAGATGGCCCTGTTCTCCGTCCCCAGCGGCGCCATCGACGCCGTCGGCGACCACGCGCTGGCGGCGAAGTTGGCGGCCCTGGGAGCCGATCCGGCCGTGATGCTCGCGGCCTACCGCCAGGCCCGGCCCGACGCCACACCGGGCGAACTACTGACCTCGGTGATGACCGACTGGTTCATGCGCGTCCCGGCGGTCCGGGTGGCCGAGGCCCGCCTGGCACACGGCGCCGACACCTACGTCTACCAGTTCGACTGGCCCTCCCCGAAGTTCGACGGCAGGCTCGGCGCCTGCCACACCCTGGAGATCGGGTTCGCCTTCGACCAGCTCGACACCCCCGGCTCGCAGGCGATGACCGGACCCAACCCACCGCAGACCGTCGCCGACGAAATGCACCGCGCCTGGGTCTCCTTCATCACCACCGGCGACCCCGGCTGGGCACCCTACGGCCACGACCGCACCGTCCGCCGACTCAACGAGCACAGCCAGACCGTCACCGACCCCGACGCCGCCCAACGCCGCACCTGGGACCGGATCCTCTGACGCGTAAATAGCAGCAGGTCAGGGTGGGTGTGGACAGGGCTTGGTGCCCGATGGCCCAGGTAACCGCGCTCGTTGACGAGCAGTTGCCGGGCGGTGACGGTGATCGATAGCCAGGACCAGCCGGCCGTCGTCGGATCGTCGCCGAAGCACGCCGCCGCGGCGTCACCCTGCACGCCCTGCTCGACATCGTGCACGTCGCAGAGTACGTCTGGACGGCCGCGCACAGTTTCCACCAGGCAGGCACCCCGCCAGCCGAAGCCGACCTCGCCGACGCCCTCGATCAGTTGATGCGCCGTGCCCGCGCCGGACAGGCAACGGCCCAGAGCAGCGCCTCCTCACCCGCACACCCCCACCACCACCGCACCCCGGACCCGGGGCCAGGAACAGGAAGGCGACACGGTCGTGGCGGGCAACGAAGAGGACAGCCTCGACGACCCACCGTCCTGGAACGGGCGGCCCCGCGGTGGAGGCAGAAGGAGGCGGGCAGGCAGAACACAGCACGGGTGTGAGAAGGCATCGACGACCCGGGCGGCGCAGCATGGCCGGTGACCACCTGGCAGGGAGTGAGCCGCCAGGGCGCCGGGGTGAACGGCACCGGCGTTCCGGCAGATGGCGTAGAGACGTTCGCCACCACTCGCTGCCCTCCACACGCGGACGTAGCGTGATGAACGAGCTGCCTTCACGTGAATCGAGGAACCGAGATGGCTGTTTTGGTGCACAACCAGGGCGCGGACTGGAACCAGGAGCTCTACCAGGCAACCTTCGACCGGGTGATCCCGGACCGTACAAAGCCGCCTGCCGGGCTCATCGCCCACTTCGCGGCGCCTCTGGCGGCGGGTGGGTGGCAGGTCATCGACGTATGGGAGTCGGAAGACGCGTTCCGGCGCTTCATGGAAGAGTCGGTCTTCCCCGCGGCGAAGGAACTCGGAGCACCGCCGTTCGACACGAAGGTGGTCCAGCTGCACAACTCTCTGATCCCATAACTGGCGCCCACCCGCCTGCCGTTGTCGACACGGCAGTTGTCGCCGCCGCGGTGCGCGCGTACGGCAGCGGCTGGTGACCGGGCACCGGCCGCTCCACAGCCGCCCGCGTTCACCGATCGGCAGCACTTCACCTGGACATGGACATGGACGAGGCCGGGTACCTCGTGCTCCTGCGGTACCCGACGAACTCGGCCTCGGCGAAGACCGCGACGACCAGCGCGCCGACGAGCAGAAACGCGGTACCGGCCGCGGTGAGCGGTATGACGTCCGTGAACGGGAGGACGACGAGCGCCGCGCACGACAACGTGTTGCCGACGACGACGGCCGCGGCGAGGCGCGCGGGGATGCGCGGATAGCCCGCGATCAGGGCGAGCGCGGCGGCGCCGCCCAGCATGGCGATCCCGAACGGCACGGCCCAGGCGACGGGCAGCCCGAGCGGCCCGCTGAGCCACTTGGCCCCGGCCAGCAGGAAGACTCCGAAGGCGGCCGTGCTCCAGCTGTCGATACGGAGGGTGGTGCGCAGCAGGTCCGGGGCGGGGGCCGGGGCGGCCGCCGGGCCGGGAGGGGGCACGGTCGCGGTGCTCATACGGATCTCCTTGGGTCGAGGGCCGGTGCAGGAACCGATGTGGTGCCCGGCCGCCCCGACCGTGGCATCCCTCGGCCCCCGTACTCAATGACCTCCGAGGTCATGGCCCCGCTGACCGGCCCCTGGCTATGATCGTGATCATGGACACGTCGCGGCAGCAGTCACGGGTGGGGGCCCTGTTACGGGAGTGGCGTCAGCGCCGCAGGCTCAGCCAGCTCGAACTCGCCCTCCTGGCCGACACGTCCGCGCGCCATCTGTCCTGTGTGGAGACCGGCCGCGCCCGCCCGAGCCGGACGATGGTGCTGCGCCTGGCGGCCGCGCTGGACGTTCCGCTGCGCGAGCGCAACACGCTGCTGCTGGCCGCGGACTACGCGCCCGCGTACCGCGAGAGCAGCCTCGACGACGAGGAGATGGCCTCGGTCCGCTCCGCGCTGGAGATGATGCTGACCGCGCACGAGCCGTACCCGGCGGTGGTGGTCGACCGCTGCTGGAACGTGGTCACCGGCAACGCCGCCATGTCCCTCCTGATGGACGGCATACCCGAACACCTGCTGGCCCCACGCCCGAACGTGTTCCGGCTGACCCTGCACCCCGAGGGCCTGGCCCCGCGCCTCGCCAACCTCGCCGAGGTCCGCGCCCTGACCCTGGACCGGCTGCGCCACGAAGCCGCCACGACCGGCGACGCGGAGCTGCGCGCGCTGTACGAGGAGGTGAGCGCCTACCCGGCGCCCGCCGGGCCGCAGAGCGCCCCGCCGTCGCCTGCGGGTCCCGTCCAGGTCCCCCTGCGCCTGCGCACCCCGCTGGGCGAACTGTCGATGTTCAGCACGATGACGACGTTCGGCACTCCGGCCGACGTCACGCTCTCGGAGCTGGCGATCGAGCTGTTCTACCCGCTGGACGACTTCACGAGGGATGTGCTGCGGGGGACGGGGTGAGCGCCGGCCCATCGGGCCGAAGCCTTCGGGTCACGCGCTCAGGTGGGCGGCCAGGCTGAGGGCCAGACCGGCGATGCCGGTGGCCAGGCCGATGGCAGCCTGCTTCGTCCCCGTGCCGCCCAGGCGCCGGGCGTTGGCCAGACCGGTGGCCGCGAGGGCGATCGCGGGGACGGCGAGACTGCCGGTGACCTCGCGGACTGCCGGGAGGAGGCCGGCGGCGACGGCGATGACGCCGTAGGCGAGGGCGAGGGTGGCCAGGCCGTTCAAGGGCCGTCCGGCGGGCGGCGCCGTCCCCTGCTCGTCAAGCGGGGATGCGGAGGTGGAGGTGGAGGTGGAGCCGGGGGTGCTCATGGACTGGATCCTTTCGTCCCGTTCGTTCGCCCTCCACGGTAGGAACGCCGACGACATAGTTCAAAGACGAAATTTCACACAACCCCATAGAGTTCCTCTATGGCAGCCGCAACCCTCAGACAGCTCGAGTACCTCCTCGCCGTCGTCGACCACGGCTCCGTCACCGAGGCCGCCGCCCATCTGCGCGTCAGCCAGCCCACCCTCTCCCAGCAGCTCAAGTCCCTGGAGAGCGGCGTGGGCACCCTGCTCCTGGAGCGCACCCCGCGCGGCGTCCATCTCACCCCGGCCGGCCGTGCCTTCCTCCCCGGCGCCCGCCATGCCCTGGCCGGTGCGCAGCGCGCCACCGGCGCCGCCCGGGCCGTCGCCGGCATGACCCACGGCGAACTGCACCTCGCCTCCGTGCTGTCCGTGACGCTCGGCGTGCTCCCCTCCGTGCTCGCCGCCTGGCACCGGCACCACCCGCTCGTCGATGTGGTCCTGCACGAGTACGCGGACCTCGACGAGTTCGCCGACGCCATGGCCGACGCCACCGCCGACGTCGCGATCGGCCCCCTGCCGGACGGCTGGGCCGGGCCGCACCACCCCCTGGGGGCGGAGGAGATCGTCGCGATCGTGCCGCCCGGCGACCCGCTGCACCGCCGCCGCACGGTGCGCCTGGCCGAGCTGGCCGGGCGCCGCTGGGTCCAGTACGACTCCGCACACGGCCTGGCCGCGACCGTCGAACGCCTCTGCGCTCAGGCCGGGTTCACTCCCAGCGCCGCGATCCGCTCCCGCCAGACCGCCGCCGTTCCCCGGCTGGTGGCCGCGGGCCTAGGGGTCGCCGTGGTACCCGCCAACATCCTCACCCCCGACTTCCCCGGCACCATCCTGCGCCTCACGCCGCGCCGGCGCCGCCCGCTGGCGGTCTTCACCCGCCCCGCCCCGCACCCCCTCGTCGACGCGTTCCTCACCCTCGCCCGCGACAGCGCCCGCCTGCTCCCGCACCACCTCGCCGACCTGCTGGGACCACGCGCCGGTCAGCGTGGTACCTGGACGACTTGACGAGATGTCAGCGGATCGACGGCCTGCCCAACCGAGTTCACCCGACCGGAAAGGGTACGGGTGGGCGACCGTCCGGGGGCACGCACCGTGGCGGGCTGTACGCGATGGGTGCGGAGTCCATGAAGGGCAGGATCCCCACAACGCCACGCTTGCACGCAACCGTGCCAACGCCGTGCGGGACAACCGCACACGGCATCCCTGTGCCCGGGCTTTCCGTCACCAGGGGCCCGGGGCTCGCCTTTGACTGAACAGATTTCCCCATGCCACCATCGCGCAGCACCTCCAACTCGCGGGGCGCCATAAGCTGATCGAGCCCGGCAGCGGTGGCACACGCGGTGAACACTGACCCCGTCACGAACGGCAGCCTACGGACGCCCGAGAACGTCCCGGGACCGAACGCCGTAGCACTGTGTGGGAGTTGGGTGCGGCCCCGGCCGTACTGCGGTCCGTCACCGGCGTATGTTCACTGGATCGATGGATCTGCGGGCCAGATCTGTTTGTTCCTACGTGAGTCATGGAAGTCTGCCGAGCACGGAGCCATGAGGATTCCGTGAACCGCCCGCCGCACTATGCAGGGAGCCGGTCGTGAAAAGACTTCTCGCCGCCGCACTGGGCCTGGCAACGAGCTTGGCCGTCGTGTCCGCAGTCCCGAGCCACCCCGCGGAAGCAGCAGTTCAGGCAAGTTTCGAAATCCGCAACCAGTACAATGACAACTGCCTTGACGTTGCCGGTGCCAACACCGGGTCGGGCGCTGCCGTCCACATGTGGACGTGCAATGGTGGAGCCAACCAGCATTGGCACTAGGTAGGAGATCAGCTTCGTAGTGACCTCAACGACAAATGCCTGGATCTCGCCGGCACGAATCCCTACGACGGCGCAATGGTCGAACTGTGGGACTGCAATTTTCAGAACAATCAAATGTGGGGGTACAACAATCCCTACCTCTACAGCAAGCTGAACAGCAAGTACTTGCTTATGGTGAACAACGGCCTCGGCTCACCAGTGGTGACCCAAGGAATCCCCTTCCCCCCGGACAACAGGAACGTCAAGTGGGAGCTCAGGCCGGTATAAGCAACCACCCAGGAGCGTGCCTGGGTTCACGAGTCAGCGACGCCCCGAAATGATTACCAGGGCGTCGCTTCGGGGCGAAACGCGGGTGAAAGTGGGTGCGGCCCTGGCCGTACTGCGCCCCGCCGTCACGCGGGGACCGGGGCCTTGGCCACACACCCATTCCGGTACGGCTGGGCTCCCCGGTCACTCCTGTCCCTCACGGGCCGCCGGGTGGCGGATCACCAGGGGCTTGACTGGACAGACCCAGTTCATTGGCCGGCTCGGGTGCGACACTCGGCAGCGGTCATGAGGGTGGACTGGGCGGGGTCGAAGGGGGCGAGGCATACCGCCGTGCTCTGGGTCCAGCGTGACGGTGCAGGGGTCTGCCGCACTACCGGTCGCGGTGTCGCAGCCCACCCAGTTCAAGGGAAAGCTGCCTGGTGGGACGGTGGCCGTGAGGGTGACGCGGGTTCCGCTGGGAAAGGGTTGGTGACAGGTGCCCGTGCAGTTCAACCCGGCCGGTGAACTTGTCACGGTCAGGCTGTTGTCCACCACCCAGACGTTCAGGCTGGTGGTGCCGCCGAACGGTGTCTTGTTCTGCTGCTGTTTTTTGAGGTGCTCATAGCCAGCCAGCCCACCCACGATGAGTGCACCGACGGTCAGCACCGCCAGGATGCCGAGGATGGCATCGCGGATGCCGGTGAGGACACGGTTGAGCTGGGTGCGGGTGCGCTCCTTGATGTCGGCGTCGACGCGGTCCTGCATGACCGGGGTGACCAGGATGGGCACGAGCGCGGGGGTCAGCGGCTTGATCAGCCGGTCGCGCTGGGTTTTGCAGGTGGTGCAGTTGTCGCATCGTCGGCATGTGTCGAGGTGGCGTAGGATCCGGCGGCGCAGCTTGGGGGTGAAGTTGTCGCCGTGCCAGGCGGCCTGATCGAGGATGCGGGCCAGCATGGGGCAGTAGCGGCGGCCTTCCCGGGCCAGGACGAGTGCCCCGAATCCCTGATAGGCGAGGGTGATGATCTCACCGGTGCGGCGACTGGCTTCGGCTGGTTTGACGTGGAGGACGGTGCCGAGCTGTGTGCCGACCAGGCCTTGGCGCACGGTATAGCGGAAGAGCTGCTGCTTGGAGGTGAAGGTTGCGACCACGGCGTCCAGCAGTCGGTCGACCTCGACCTGCCGGGCCCTGCTGGCCTTCGCGTAGGCGTCCGCCTCGTCTTCGTCGTCCTCGTCTTCCGGGTATTCCGGCAGAGGCGCCTGCCGGCCCCGGCGCTTCCATTCCTGGCGGCACTGGTTGCGGGCGATACCCAGCAGCCAGCCGCGCAGGTTGTCCGGTTCCTTGAGGGTGGCGAGGCCGGTGAAGGCGTCGGTAAAGGTCTGCGCCGCGGCGTCGGCCGCCGAGTGCGGCTCTTGCAGGCGACCGCCGCAGTAGGCCAGGACCCGCCGGTGGTGCCGGGCGAAGACGGCGGCGAAGGCCGACTTGCGGTCGGCCATGGACTGGGCGTGCAGTGCCTCCTCGACCAACTCCCGATCGGGCAGGTCCTCCCAGCGCCGTTCACCGGACTGCTGATCGGTCATCGCCACGCTCCTGGTGCCCGCCCGGCGGTTGCCGGCCGCTTGCCGAAAAGAATCTTCGCGACTCGGGGGGAAAATTCCCGGTTCTGTTCCCCGCCCCTCCACACGGCCCCAAGCCCAAGGAGGGAACAGATGAACGACATCGGACCAAGGAGCCGGCCCTGCGCCAGCCGCGCCGGTGTCCCAGCGAGGTGGTACGCGTGATGGCCCGCGACACCAAGAGCCGCCTGGCCGTACTGATCGGCGGAAGCGCCGCAGGCACCCCCTTCGCCCTCGCAGCCGCCGCCCACGGAACGACCGGCCTGATCGCGGGCGCCACCGTCGTCGTGACCACCACGTTGATCGGGGCCGACGGCCTGTTCTGGCTCCTGACCCTGATGATGCTCAACCGCCAACAGCGCTGGGCATGGCGCAAGACCAACAAGGTAGCCGCCCCCGGTCCAGCGGCCGTGCAGGCCGCTGGACCGCCGGGAGGCGGTGCGGTCCTCGCAGACAGTGCTCACTCTGGCGTTGTAGTGGTTCTTCACGCCGTGGTGACTGTCTGTCACTGAAAGAGATGCAATGTTTACGACGAAAACGGTGCCGTGCGTGCTACGGAAAGCGTAGTCGTATGACGACAGTGAAGGGGTTGCCGAATCCCGTCCGACCGTGGGACCACCGCACCCACCCAACCAAGATCAATCCCGGCGCCACCCGCTGCTCGTTGTTCCCCAAGGACGAATGCACCCCCCGGGGAGATCGGCTACGACCGCGCCAGATGGACAACACCTCTGCTGCAGACGGCTGTTGGCGCCCCGTTCGGTTGACCAGCATGGACACAATCTCCGGTGGGCAGCACGCCCGCCAGCCCACTGGCGGGGTAACGATGGGGATGACGAGCCTGATGATGCCAGGCAGGACCGGGATGCGGGTGGTCATCCGGTCCACGCATGTGCGGTGTCACCGATGGCGGGCGTGCCATCGACGGCCCGGTGCCAAGGCACGTGCAGCGACGTGCCGACTCCGCACGACTGTCGCAGATCCCCGTGCACACCGCCGAATCCGAGCCGCAACGGAGCGCGCCCGCTCCCCGCGGACCGAAGTCCGCCGGAAACGGGCGTGCCGGGGCCGCGGGCCGCTGGTCAGGAGCGGTAGTCGCGCAGGAACAGTGAGCTGCTGGGGTCGGTACGGGAGGCGTTGACTCCATCGCCCCCGGTGTAGATGTTGCGCTCGTTGTCCGCCCAGTCCTGGACGGGAGCGCCTCCGGTCCTCAGATGCTGGAAGACGCTCGGGTCGGCGGCGGAGGAGCCGAACTGGAACACCCGGGAGGTGTCGGCGTACGGCCCGTAGACCTGATAGGGGCCTCCCGCGGCCAACTGCTTGGTCAGGGTGTTGTGGAAGAACACGTTCTGCGGGCCCGTGGAGCCGGACCAGCCGATGCCCTTGCTGCCCGCGGCCCAGTAGATGGGCCACCAGGTGCCGTTGTCGCCACCTGGGCCTTCGCCGCCGCAGTTGGTCTCGCACTGGCCGGAGGAGTGGTTGTAGGGCACGTGCACGGTGTTGTTCTCGAAGAGGTTGCGGTGCTCCCAGCCGCCGTGCAGGTTCAGGTCGGAGTCGAAGTCGTTGCCGATGGCGACGTTGCCCGATGCCGACCACTGGAAGGTGAAGTGCCGCAGGTTGCGGCTGGTGTTGAAGGCGTACAGCGAGTCCCAGACGCGGGACCCGCGCAGATAGCCGTTGCCGCCCTTGCCCTTGTTCCAGGAGCCGTCGAACACATTGCGCTCGACCTGGATGTTGCGGGCCACCTCGGTGACGACCGGGTGCGAGCCGACCATGTCCGCGCGCACGCCCCGCACCCAGGAGTCGGACGCCCACTTGAAGACGATGCCGTGCATGGCGTACTCGGGCGCCATGTTGCCGTAGTTGTGCACCGCTTGGGCCGGAGTGAGCTGATAGGTGCCGCCACGCAGCTTGGGCAGGCCGTTGAGGTCCTCGGTGAAGGAGAAGTCCTCGAAGCCCACGTCCGTGATCATCTTCAGCGGGGTGACCTTGCTGACGTAGGGCTTGCCGCCCACCCCCAGGGCCGGGGAGCCGTCGGAGGTGGAGTCGACCGGGACGTCGAACTCCAGGGGCTTGTCGATCGTGACGGCGTGCTGGGCGGCGTCCACCGAGGTGATGGTGAACACCTGCTGGCGCATGTGCAGGTTCTCCAGCCGGCCGTCGTCCGCCGCGGCTCCGGCGACCTGCTGGGTCTGGTAGAACTTCAGGCTGTTCGCCGCGCCCACCCACAGGTCGCCGCCCGGCTTGAAGACGTCCATCTTCGCCTTGGCGTTCAGCTGGATGACCCGGTCGCCCTGGTGTGCCGCGTAGTTGGCGTCGGCCGCGGACCCGGCCACGGCGACACCCGACTCCCAGTGCTGGTTGATCGAGCCCTCGAAGAGGTCACGCCGGTTCTCCGGGATCTTGGAGGGGAAGCCGCAGATCTTGGCGTACTTCTCGGCGGCCTCCCGGGTCTGGACGCGGAACAGTCCGCGTCCCGGCCAGATCCAGCCGCCCGAACCCACGTTGTTGCCCGTGGTGAACTCACACTTGTGGGTCATCGCGCCCTGGTCCCAGCGCTCGCCCTTCTCCGTCAACACGTCGTAGCGGGTGTTCGCGTCGGGGCGGAAGACGATCCGCGAGCCGTTCGCCGGGTCCGCACCCTGACCCCGGATGACCAGGTAGGAGGCGTCCACGGAGAGCTGCTTGCTGACGTCGAGGACGCCCTTGGGCAGCTCGATCACCGACAGTCTGCCCGGATTCGCGGACGGCGTGCAGGAGTTGCGGATCTGGTCGATGGCGGCCTGGATCCCCGCCGTGTCGTCCTGTCCGTCGTCCGCCTTCACCTTGAACTGCTGCTCCAGCGCGGACGGCGTGAGGTGGCAGGCGGGGTCCGCGTTGCGGGCAGCGGCTCCCGGCAGCTCCTCACCGGCGCGGTATCCCGCCCGGCTCCAGTCCGGCAGCCCGGCCACCGGAGCACGGCGGTTGCTCCGGCTCAGCACCGTACTGTTGTCCACCGTCCCGTCGATGTCGGCGGGCGCGGTGGACGGCTTGCCCACGCAGGACGAGAACACCGGGGTGTCACCGAGCTGCGCCGCGATCTTCGTCAGGCAGGCGGACAGGGCCCGCTGGCCGTAGTAGTTCGGGTGGATGGCCTCCTGCTGGTTGCCCTGGGCCTGCCACGGAAGGTCCTTGAGGCCGTCGACCACGTACGGCACCCAGCGCACCCACTCGGCGCGCTCGGCCGGAAGGGGGGCGGTCAGCTTCTCGCTCGAAGTGGCCTGCCGGGTCGTCCGGTTGCACAGTTCGTGCCCGGCGAACGCGTCCTGCAGGTCGAGAAAGGACACCCCGGCCTCGTTGGCAGCACCGCGCAGCATGGCACTGATCCTGGGCACCACCGAGGTGTGCGCCCAGTCGCTGTCCGCGTCCAGGAAGGGGCAGCCGCCGCTGAGGTACCGACTGTAGTTGGCCGGCGGGACGGGCGCGTTCTCGGGGTCGCGGAAGTTGCGGCCGATGGGGAGGGGGTTGGGGTAGGACTGCAGCACGATCTGGTACGAGTCGTCCTCCTGGCCCGCATCGCGCAGCGTCTTGCGGATCGCCTCGACCGACTGCACGACCTTGGCCCGCACCGGGCCGAGGCCGTCGGCGAACTGCTTCTCCTTCGCGCCGCGGCAGCCCTTGTTGAACAGGGAGGGGTAGAAGTACGCCTTGACGCAGTCCTGGAGGATGTCGGCGAACTTCAGGTCGTTGCCGCCGATCGACAGCACGACCATCCGTACGTCGTTGTTCTGCGCGATGTCACGCAGGTCGTCGACCTGCGGCCGCTGGCCCTTGAAGCCGGTCGTGGTGACGTTGTCCGTCGTCGCGCCGGAGCAGGCGATGTTGAACCGTCTCTCCGCCGGCACGCCGTCGACGTTCACGCCCCGAATCTCGGCGGAGTCGGAGCGGTCGCACGCGCTGCCGCCCTTGTCGTACGACGTGTCGCCGTAGACCTTGGTCAGGTCGTGGTCGCAGACGCTCTCCTCGCCGTTGCAGTTCACCGCGGCGCGGTCGGTGCCCCAGGCGGAGCCGGTCGCGGAGGCGGCGGCGTTGCCGGCCCACCGGCCGCCCTCACCGGAGACGTAGCTGTCGCCCATGGAGACGACCGCGGTCGGCGGTCCGCAGGCGTCCCCGGCGGCGGCGCGTGCGAGGCGCTGCGCCGTGCGGTTGTAGACCGTCTCCCAGCCGTACGGCCACGCGGTGTTGCAGAGTTTCTTGTCCACCGGGTTGAACTTCACGGGCCAGTGGTCGGAGGAACCCTGCTGCTCGCTGCGCGAGACGGCGAGGTTCTCCAACTGGTCACTGGCTATCATGTAGTCCAGCGCGTGGTGGGATTGTTGCGTGTCGACCGGTGTCCCGCCCGGAACGCCCTCCTCCGTCGCATAGAACGTGTTGGGAAACCTGACGCGGGTGGCGTCCGGGAGGCTGTTGAAGTCGCCCAGGGCCCGCCACCGCTTGCCCGCCATCTGCCGGGTGATCGTGTCGATCAGCGCGACGGTGTGCGGATTGGGCTTTGTGTCGGCGCGGATCGACGCCGCGTGGATGTTGAAGTACCAGGTGCCGCCGACCTCCACCCCGAACGCGGGGCGGGTCCTGATCCACTTGTTCTTCGGGTCCTCGGCGGGGAAGATCTTGACGCGGCCCTTGAGTGTGCCGATGTCGTCCGGCACGTCGCGCAGCCAGATCGCCATGGACTTCTGGGTGTTGCGGTCCCGGGGCGGTTTCTTGACGTCCTCCTGATCCTCCTGCTCGTCGGGGTCGGTACCGGGATCGGTGGGGGTGCTGGCCGGATCGGCGCCCCAGGCGGTCCTGTCCAGGATCTTCAGATAGAGCAGGACACCGCCCGGCCTCCGTGAGCCGTTTCCGCCCCACTTCTTCGCGTAGAGCCGGTACTTCAGGCTGGGATAGCCACTCGGGGTCTTCGCGGTGTCGTCGAGGTTCTCGGCGATCACCTGGGCATCGTCGGTGAACTTCGTGTCGGGAGGCGTCGTGGCCTCCTGCAGGGCCACGATGTCGGCGGTGGGGAGCAGGATCGACCTGACGTCCGACCAGGCGGTGCCACCCTGCATGTTGTACGTGATGGCGATCTTGTCGACCGTCTCGATCGCCTGTGCCGCCGCGGGGGCGAGCAGCGTGACGAGCGAGGCGAGCAGCGCCACGCAGAGGGTCTGGGCCACGGTGCGTGACCGCCCGAGGTCGCGTCTGCGCCGGGAGCGGTGCCCCGGCATACGTATGGACAACGTGCGCCTCTCTTCTCTGTCCGCGCCAGTCCACCACGCGGCCCGGAACCCCATGTCGGTTGCTGCGACGGGTTCTTGACGTGACGGCTGGGGCGTCAGTTCTCGATGTACCTGGGTGGGTGGGAGCGTTGAACGCGGTGAGGGCTGTGGCGGGTAGGCCGGAGCCGCACGCGCGATCCGCCCCGTACGTCACTTATTCAACGGGTGATGATGCTGACATGTGTGTCTGCGCACTGTCAATCATGCACATGTGTGACCGTCCAAGCTCGGCCATGGATCGACACGTGTCATCTCACCTGTATACGTGACACCCCCGCCGCCCGGGAGCGCGGGGTACCGCACCTGTTAGGGTGTGACCGACGTGGACCGCTTGATCAAGGAGTCGCAGACGTGGTGGGTGAAGACGACATCTCCGGGTGAGACCCGGATCTGACCGGCCACCGGTCGGCGCTGCCAGAGCGCCGCTGCCGTGGCCGACTTCGTCGTTCCCCCTTTTCCCACGCTGCCCAGGGCAGAGGTCTGTCTGCCCGTCATCTTCGCGAGGTCATCTCCATGTCCGACGCCGCCGTCGTCTGCTCGAACCTCTCCTTCTCCTGGCCCGACGACACCCCGGTCTTCCACGACCTGTCCTTCACCGTCACCAGCGGCCGTACGGGACTGGTCGCCCCCAACGGCTCCGGCAAGAGCACCCTGCTCAAGCTCATCGCCGGCGAACTCCAGCCCGCCGCCGGATCGGTGACGGTCCAGGGCACGCTCGGCCACCTCCCGCAGGACCTCCCCCTGACCGGGGACCTCACGGTCGCCGAGGTGCTCGGCGCCGCCGCGGTGATCCGTGCCCTGGACGCCGTGGAGTCCAGTGACGTGAGCGAGGAGCACTTCGCCACCATCGGCGACGACTGGGACATCGAGGAGCGCACCCGCGCCGAGCTCGGCCGCCTCGGTCTGGCCGACCTCGACCTGGTGAGCACCGGCCAGCTGGAGAGCGCGCTCAACTCCTACCGGGGCGCGTTCATGGTGATCAGCCATGCCGAGCGGTTCCTGACCCGGATCGGGGTGAACCGCTGGCTGCGGCTGGCAGACGGGGTGCTCACCGAGACCGGGGCTCCGGCGGTGTGAGCCGTCCGTGTGCCCGGCCCCCGGGGTCCTGGCACACGTGTGACCAGAAGAGCCGCTGCCTGCCCGGCGGACGGTGAGACACCTTTGCCCGTATGGTGAAGAGTGAGCACGCTCGACGGAACCCGTCGGCGTCGACACCCGCCGCACCCGGGCCCCTCGGCGTGGGTACCATGCGCAGGATCATCCATATCGAGGGAGTGAACGTGTGAGTAGCCAATCAGCCGCCAAGCTCCGGTCGCGGTACGTGGAACAGGTCGCATCGGAGCTGGCGGAGAACCGCAGGCGCCAGGAGGAGCTGACGAAGAGGATCGAGCTGCTGAAGCAGGAGGAAACCCTGCTGACGGACATCCTTGAGCTGGCCGAGCGGTACGAGGGTTTCGCGGATGCCTCACGTCTGCCGGAGCAGGCGCAGGAGGAGCCCGCGCCCACCAAGCGCCGCAGCGCGGCGGCGCCCGCCGGGACGCCGGCGAAGCGCGGTGCGAAGGGGCAGTCGCCCCAGCCGCTGCTCGGGGACCTGCTGATGGATCTGCTCGCCCGGTACGACGAGCCCCGCGCGGCCAAGGACCTGCGGGACGAGCTCCTGGAGAGGCACCCGGACCGCAATCCGACGCCGCAGGTGGTGCGCAACACCCTGGAGTCCCTGGTCGCCAAGGGACGCATCGAGCGCCACAAGCAGGAGCGCTCGGTGATGTACACCCTCGTGGAGCCGGACGACGCCGGCTGAAGTCCCGTTCGCGCCCGGGACGGCTCTCCGGGCCGGGCGCGCGGGAACGGGCAAAAGGCGCCTGCCCAGCCGTACTCAGGCCGGGGCAGGCGCCTTTGCCGTGCGCGTCAGGGGCAGTAGAACCGGAAGGAGGAGAGCCGGTCGTTGTTGTAGTACTTGGAGGTCCCGGCGGCGTAGTCGCCCTTCTCTCCCCAGTGCCACGTCTGGGCGAAGTCCAGGTCGGAGGGGTGCAGCTCCCCGCTGGGGTCGTCCCAGAACTCGATCTGGCACTGCGAGTTGTTCAGCCAGGAGGAGACCTGGTTGTCGGCCAGTTCGTGGTTGAGGAAGTGGGTGTTGATGAGTCTCACTATCTTCGTGTTGCCGCCCGCCGGCGGCGGAGTGACGATCACCTTCGACCCCTTGCCCCCTCCGTCCTGGTAGAGGCACAGCGCCCAGTCGGGGCAGCCGCTGTACGGGGGGTTGTCCGCGAACGCCGGGCCCGCCGAAAGCAGCGCCGCCGCGACGACCGCGCCCGCGACGGTGGCAGTCCTGGCCTTGAACGACTTCAGTGGCATGGGTTCCTACTTTCTGGGTCGTGTCTGGAATGAGATCGGCCGCAGCTCCATGCCGCGCCCGGACCGGACACACCTGATACGCAAACGTGTGACGGCGGAACCCACGCTAGCAGAACACACGTGTGTTGTTTTGGGCTTCGCCCTGCATCACCGGTCCAACCAGTTGCGCGTATGTCCGGTTCTCCACTCGCCGACACATTGTTGAGAGTGCAAAAGTCTTTCACCGGCCGCGCACGTCCCCACGAGCCGCGCCGATGATCACACCACTCTCGTCCCAATTCCGGCGCCCACGGAACCGGCACGGTGTCGACGGTCGACCTCGCGCAGTCCGACCTTCCGCGGGCGGCGCTGAGTTACCGGGCGGTCCCCGCGTAACGAGAACACGGGCGTACGGGACCTGCCGGGCCGTCACTCCGTCAGGTTTCGGCCATAGCGGGTGACGGAGCCCGCTCGGGGGCATTTAGGCTTCTGCGTGAGGATGGGCATGACAGGGACACTTGCACCGCTCAGCTGACGACGCCGTACCCTCTCGCCGTTGCGCCCCGCGCATCCCCTTCGAGCGGCCGCGACGACATCGGCGCGGGAAATGGTCCCGGGGAAAGGGAAGTGGGGGCGACGGTGTCGATCGACGCGACGATGATCGGCCGCGAGCACGAGCGGGAGGTGCTGTCCGCGTTCGTGACGGGCGCCGGGGGCCGGGCTCTCGTCCTGCGGGGCGACCCGGGCGTGGGCAAGAGCGCCCTGCTCGACCACGTCGCCCGTCTGGCCTCGGCCGAGCATCACCACGTGGTCAGGGCGGCCGGGGTGGAGGCCGAGTCAGGTCTGCCGTTCGCCGGTCTGCACCAGCTCCTGTACCCGCTGCTCCCCCACACCCACCGGCTGGACCCCCGGCACCGCGACGCCCTCGACGTCGTCTTCGGCAGGAGCGGGGGCTCGCCGCCCTCGGTCATGTCCCTCGGCATCGCCGTCCTGGACCTGCTCTCCCTCGGGGCGGCGCGCGAACCCCTCCTGCTCGTACTCGACGACGGCCAGTGGTTCGACACCGCCAGCACCGAGGTGTGCGGATTCGTGGGACGGCGGCTGACCGGCAGCTCGGTCCGGCTCGTCGTGGGCCTGCGCTCCGGCGTGCCCTCCGGCTTCGACACGGCCGCCCTGCCCGAACTGCCCGTGCCCACACTGTCGCAGGAGGCTTCCGGACAACTCCTCGACCTCCACAACCCCGGTCTCGATCCCGGCATCCGTCGACTGGTCCTGGACGAGGCCCGGGGCAACCCGCTGGCCCTGCTGGAGCTGCCGCCCCACGTGCTGCGCAGCGGCCGGACCGTGGCCACCCGCCAGGAGCGGACCGGATACACCGCTGTCCCCCTGCCCCTGCGCCTCCAGCAGGTGTACGGCTCCCGCATCGAGGCGCTGGGTGCCGCCGTACGCGTGGAGCTGCTGCGCGGCGCTCTGGACGGTGTCGGCGCGGACGCGGTGACCGGCCACGCGTACGGCATCCGCTACCACATGAGGAACGCCGACGAGGCGGCGGCCTGCGGGCTGCTGGACGTGGATCAGCTCAGCGGCGACTTCGTCTTCCGCCACCCCCTGGTGCGGTCGACGGTCGTCCAGATGGCGACCCCCAACGAACGGCGCGCGGCGCACGCCGCCCTCGCACACGTGCACCGCGAGGACGTGGAACGACGCGCCATGCACCTGGCGGCCTCGACGGTGGACCCCGACGAGCGGGTGGCCGCCGTACTGGAGGCGGCCGCCGACTCCGCCACCCTGCGGGGCGGTTCGCTGGCCGCCGTGTCGTGGCTGACCCGCGCGGCGGAGCTGAGCGAGGGGCACAAGGAGCGCTCCCGCAGGCTCGGCGACGCCTCGTTCGTCGCCGGTCAGGCCGGCCTGCTGGACCGGGCCCAGCAGCTGGTGCGCTCCGGCGCCGCACCGGGCACCGACCAGTCGCCGGCGTCGGTCCTCGCGTCGGCCTACGTCGCGCTCTACGACGACGGGGACGTGCACTCCTCGCAGCGCCAGGTCCTGGCCGCGATCGAGAACGTCCGCGACACGGGCGCACCGGGGGCAAGCGAGGACCTGACCCGGCTGGTCAACCTGCTCCTGGCCATCAACCAGTACGCGAGCGACGAGGCGTCGTGGCAGCAGACGCACGCGCTGCTCGACTCCCTGGGCGAGTCGGTCTCCGCGAACTCCCGCACGTACGAGGACGCCTGGAGCGACGTGGTGCGTCGCGGCGCGGGCGTGCACGAGCGGCTGGAGCGCGCCCTCGCCGACTTCCACCGGCTCGAACCCTGGGAGACCACCCGCCTCGGCGTCGCCGCCTACCACGTGGACGCCCTCGGCCAGTACCGGCCGCACCTCCAGCGCACCGTCGACCGCGAGGTGGAGACCGGGGCCGTGGCGTCGGCCATGACCATGCTCCACCTGATCATGCTCGACCAGATGGCGCTCGGCGAGTGGGACGAGGCCGAGCGGACCGGACAGCGCGTCCTGGAGCTGACGACCTCGCACCACAACACGCTGTTCGTCCACCACACCCGGGCCTACCTCGGCCTGCTCGCCGCGATGCGCGGCGACACCGACCGGGCACGCCGACTCCAGGCCGCCGTCGACACCTGGGCGCGCCCGCGTGGCGTCGGCTTCCTCACCCAGATCGCGGACGCCATCGGCACCATGGCCGCCCTCACCGAAGGCGACCACGAAGCCGCCTACCTCCACGCCATCGGCATCACGCCTCCGGGCGCCTTCACCCCGTACGCCCACCAAGCCCCGCGCACCCTCCTGGACCTGGTCGAAGCGGCCCTACATACCGGCCGCACCGCACAGGCCCGCCGCCACGCCCTCGCCGCACACCACGCCGACCTGCCCGCCGTCTCCCCCCGCCTCGCCCTCCTCACCTACGGCGCGCTCGCCATGACCGCCACCGACCCCGCCGAGGCCGCCGACCTGTACCACCGCGCCGAGACCCATCCCGCCGCCGACCGCTTCCCCTTCGAACTCGCCCGCATCCGCCTCGCCCACGGCGTCCGGCTCCGCCACACCCGCGCACGCGACGCCGCGCGCCGCGCCCTCACCCTCGCCGCCGAGGCCTTCGACCGGCTGGGCACACCCCCGTGGGCCGAACGGGCCCGCGCCGAACTCCGTGCCGCCGGGGCGCCCGTCTCCGCCTCCACGACCGGCCTCGCGACCCTGACCTGGCAGGAACGCCGGATCGCGGATCTGGCCGCCGGCGGCCTGACCAACAAGGAGATCGGCGTACGCATGCACCTGTCGCCGCGTACGGTCAGCTCCCACCTCTACCGGATCTTCCCCAAACTCGGCATCACCTCCCGCGCCGCGCTGCGCGACGCCCTCAGCAACCTCCCCGACGACCGGGGCACGTGACGCCGCAGCAGGTGCGCTCAGCCCTCCGAGGAACGGGCGCGGACGCCCTGTTCGTCCAGCCAGCCGAGCACATGGTCGGCGACCTGGTGCCATCCGCCGTCGATGACGAGCGAGTGCGCCCGGTCCGCGAACTGCTTGAGGTCGGTGACCGCCGTGGTGTCGCCGTACTGCTTGTACGCGGCACGGGTGGCCGCGTCCGGTACGAGCCGGTCCTCCTGCCCCGAGACCAGCAGGAGCGGTCCGCGGGCCGCGTTGCCGACGTCCACCACGGTGTGCGGGCTGCGGCCCTCCGCGCCGTACCCGAGGTCGGTGAGCAGCCGGGAGGGGGCCGGCACGATATAGCGCTCGTAGAGCCGTCGCGCCTCCTCCGCCGTGACCGTGTTCGCGAAGACCCGGTGGAACACCTGCGGCGACAGGGACACCGACGGTCCGCCGGAGCCGCCCACGGCGACGGCCGGCAACCGGGCGAAGGACGCGGGCAGCGGGATGTCGTTGATCGGAGCGGGGGCGATGGCCACCGCGGCACGCCCCATGTCAGCGGCGATGAGGCGCTGGGCGATGAGCCCGCCGACCGAGTGCCCGACGATGACCGGCGCAGTGTCGCATGACTGCACGATCTGGGTGTAGTGGACCGTGAGCGCGTCCAGACCGGGACGGCCGAGCGTCTCCGGCGCCTCGCGCAGCTCCCGAACGGGCCCCTCCCCCGGCCATCCAGGAGCGCAGGCGCGGAACCCCCGGGTCGCGAAGCGCTCCACCCACGGCTCCCAGGACAGCGCGTGCAGCCACGCGCCGTGGATGAAGACGACGGGAGTACGTTTCACGGTGGGGCTCCTCCGAGCATCACGGCCCTACGGCACCGGGTGACTGCTCCAGGCTCGTCGAAGCGCGGGTCGGGGGCGACAGTCGAATGACTTAACGTCGCGGGTTCATCGCGCGCGGCCTACGGACTCCCGCGAGGACCAAAGGGACGAGATATCCGAAAGGAGACAGCTCTCCGCCTGATGACTCCTGTCCCGGCACAAAAACCCGACGGTCAACTTACGTACGTACGACGCCCCGCGGTCGATAAGAGTGGGTCGGGTCAGCATCCGCCATACAGAAGGACCCACACGTCATGAGCGCCCACCCGACAGGTGTGCAGGCCGGCCGAACCACACCGCACGCCCGCCCTCGACTCACCTTGACCGTCGAGCGCGTCCTGGGTACCTCGGCCCGTCAGGTGGTCAGTGCCGAGTTCGGGTTCGACCTCGCTTCGCCCCTGGCCGTGTCCGCAGAGTTCACGGTCGAGAACGGCCCGTGCGCCCGCTGGCGCATCGGGCGCGATCTGCTGTGGCAGGGGCTGCACACAAGGAGCGGCATCGGCGACGTCCAGATCTGGCCGTCGCACCCGGGCGACCGGACGGCCGCCCGGCTCCGGCTGGTCTCCGGTGACATGGCGGCGCTGTTCGAACTGCCGATACCCCCGCTGGTGAAGTGGCTGGAGCACACCTACGCAGTCGTGCCCGCCGGGCAGGAGCTCTGCGGAGTCGACTGGGGCGCCACTGCCGCCGACCTCCTCGCCGGCCCGCGAGGCGCGCTCGACCGGTGACGAACGGCGCCCCTCGCTCGCCCCGCTACCGGGGGTTGCGTACAGCGAACTCGTTGCCGTCGGGGTCGAGCATCAGCGTCCGGCCACCGTCACCCTCGCCGACGTCGCTGTGCCGAGCGCCGAGCGAGATCAGGCGCTCGACCTCTGCCTCCCGGTCGGCGTCGGCGGGGAGTGCCAGCTCGAAGTACAACCGGTTCGCGCCGGTCTTGGGCGCCACCGGAGGACCGCCCCAGGTGATCTTCGTGCCGCCGTCGGGCGACTGGATCGCGGTCTCCTGATCCTGGTCCCAGACCAGCGGCCACCCCAGCGCCGCGCTCCAGAAGTAGCCGACCGCCTGTGTACCGTCGCAGGCCAGCGCTCCTATGACGCCGGTGTCGGCGAGGAACTTGTTGCCGGCCTCGATGACGCAGAACTCGTTGCCGTCCGGATCGGCGAGCACCACATGCCCCTCTTCGGGGAGTTGGCCCACGTCGCAGTGCTTCCCGCCGAGCTCCAGCGCCCTGGCCACAGTCTGCTGCTGATCGTCCGGTGAGGTGCTCGTCAGATCGAAGTGGGCCCGGTTCTGGCCGGTCTTCGACTCCTGGCTCGGCAGGAAACGGATGCGGAACCCGGCGCTCCCGGCGGCATCAGGGGGCAGGACCGCGGCCGTGCCGTCCGTATCGTCGGTCACCTCCCAGCCCAGGACCCCGGACCAGAACCGTGCCAGGTCCGACGGTCGGGTCGCATTGAAGCAGATCGCGAACAGTCGACTGGTCATACCTGGTCCATCTCCGATCCTTGACGGTCGGCAGGGTGCCTCGCCCGCCCCGCGCATGCGCAGCCTAGGGCGGGCGCACGGCACCCGCATCCCCATTTCCACCGCGGGGAGCCGCGAGCCTCTGCCCTCCACTCCCCCAGGAGTGGACGGCGAGTTGCCCGCCGGGCCACTGCGCACTCCGGCGCGTCGTGATCGGATCGCCCCGTCACCCCTCCCAAATCCGTTCAAATCCCTGGAGTGTTCGTGGCCTTACACATAGCGCTCACCGCTGAGCCGATCCCCTCCCATGTGTCCGCGCTGGACTACGTCATCCGCCCGGCCCTCGAACAGGGGCACCGTGTCACGCTCCACGCCCCGCCCATGTTCCGCCGCGAAGCGCAGCGACGCGGGGTGGAGTTCCGCAGCGCCGGAACGCAGTGGCCCAGTGATCCCTTCGTTCAGCGGACGGCGAGCGACATCTGGAAGCGTTGCGGGAACACACCCTTCAACCGATACGTCTTCGGACACCTCTGGCCCGAAGAAGCCGCGCCGAAGGCCCATGACCTGCTCGCCGCCTGGACCTGGGCACGGCCCGATCTGGTGATCGCCGAGTGCAGCGACCTGGGTGCGCATCTCGCGGCCACAGTGCTGGGACTGCCCCTGATCGCAGCGGACAACGGCCTCGGCCCAATCCTCCTGGATCTCTGGGACACCGATATCGCGCCCGCGCTGGCTCCCCTGTACAAGCAGCACGAGCAGCACACCCCGGCCCTGCCTCCCATGCTCACCCCCGCGCCGGTCGACTGGTTCTACGGGACAGTCCCGCCCCGTGCGCGCGCGGTCCGCCGCACCGTCGCGGAATTCCGCACCACCCTGCCGGGCCGGCTGGACCGCTCCCCTGCCGACCGCCCGCTCGTCTACGTGAGCCTGGGGACCTTGACTACCGCGATGTCGGGCCTGCGTACCGTCGTCGAGAGCGCGTACCGGGAGATCATGGCCGCCCTCTCCGTCATCGGCTGCGACGCGATCGTGTCCGCGGGTGCCCTCGCCGAACGCCTGGGCATCGCGGACCCCCGCATCACGGTGGTCGAACACGCCCCCCAGCCCGCACTCCTGCACCGGGCCGACCTGTTTGTGACGCATGCGGGCCGGGCGTCCCTGCTCGACGCGGTGCAGGGCGCAACGCCCGTCCTGGCCATGGGTGTTCTCGCCGACCAGCCCGCCAACGCCGACGCGTTCGCGCGACGCGGTCTCGGCCGCGCGCTGGACCTCACCGCGACGCGCGGCGAGATCGCCGACGCCATGACCGCCGTCCTCGACACCCCGCACTACCGCGCCGCCATGAGCTCCGCTGCCGCCACGCTGTCGCAGCTGCCCCCGCTCGACCTCACCGAGCTGCGGGACAGCCTCACGTGAGCCTCCCGCCCCGGGGGACACGGCGGGAATCAGCTGTCCAAGCGCTCCTCCAGGCGGACGGTCACGGTGTCCCCTTCCCCTTTGCCGATCGCCTTGCGCACGTCCGCCTTCACCGGCAGTTTGTGCCGGCCATCCCCGAGGGCCATGAACGCGCTCCGGAACGGATGACCGTCGATCGTGCCCCGTACCTTGACCAGGCCACGCGTACCGAAGAACTCCACCGACTCCGGCCATACGAGGTAGGTCCACCCGCCCTTGTCCGGGCTCTTCTGCAACGTCGCGCTGAACTGCTTGTCCATAGTGGACACCGCCCTTTCAAGAGCCCTCGATGAGGATCAGGTTGTTGCCGTCGGGGTCGCGCACGCCGAACATCGGCGGCACGGCGGGACCCATCCGCAGGACCTGCGCGTCCGCGTCGACGCCTTGTGCATGCAGGTACGCGTGGTCGGCGTCGGCGTCCTTGGTCGTCAGCCGGATGCCGGCCGGGACCCCGTCGGCAACCAGGGCGACGGTCGTCGTGGCGCCGGGCGGTGCCACCTCGATCCAGCGCCCCTGGCCGAAGGGCACGTCCCGGCGCACCTCGAAGCCGAGCTCCTCCACGTAGAACGCGAGCGCTCTCTGCTGGTCGGTGACGCGGATCCCGACCGCGGCCACCTCAGTGATGCGGGCGTTTCTGCTCATCGCCTGCCTCCGCTTCCGTGATGCTCACCAGGTAAGACGGGGCTCGGCCGAGAAACTCATCGCTGCCGCGCAGTCGAACCGTGACGGGGTCGTCTTCGTCGCCGAACAGGCAGACGCCCACCGTGCAGTGGCTGGCGGAGAGCAGCAGAGCGCTCCCCTGAGTGGCCCTCTCAGCAGCAGCACTGATCTCGCCGGTTCCAGTAGGGGCGTAGAAGGCTCTCACCCCGGCCCGCTGACCGCCGCCCGAGCACTGCTTTGAGGGAACTTTGGGGCAGGTCTTCCTGCGCAGGGCACCCTCAAACGGCGGCAGAAGACAGAGGGAGCAGCAACAGCGAGCCACGGGGCGGGCTTCATGCGCTCAAGGCTCCCCGCGTGGTCATCGTCTGGCCCGACGCCCAGCCCAGTCGCGGACGCCCAGGGAGAGTACTGGATCGTACCCGGCCACATGCGACAGCAATCTCCCAGCACGGACGGCACGAGCCGATGTTCCTTGGGTATCGTGCCGAGCCGGAGCAGGGCAGCCTGGCAGCCCCCAGGGCCCGGTGATCGCCGTCCAGGCACTGCCAGCGCTGCTCGCCCTCGTGCTACCGGTCGGCCTCCCGGTGGCCGCGGCCGACCGGCCCATGCTTACGCCGCGTACGAAACGGATTGCACGCCAGATACACGGACGCGCAGGCTTCACCCTGCTTCGCCACCGCATCGTCCACGGATGGCAACACGCCGCGTCACCAGCGAATTGCGCGCCAGGGCCGTTGATCAGACGCTCCCTTGCGGGGGTCAGCCGACGATGCGGAACCGCAGCTTGAACAAGGTGAGCGCATCGAGCCCGAGCCCTTCGGTGAGGAATGCGCCGAAGCTTCCGTAGTCGGCCACCGCCTGCGCCCTGAACGCCCCCAGGTAGCTGCTGTGCACCTGAAGCAGAGGGTCGAGCAGGGTCGGGTCCTGCATGAACCCCGCGGCCTTGAGCTGACTCTTCAGCGCAGCGTCCGATGCCGCACGGAGTTGATTGCTGAGGAGGTAGTCACCCTCGGACGTGGAGGCCGGAACGCCGACCGAGCGCAGGATCGTGTCCGCGAGGATTCCCGTGCGGTCCTTGCCGGCCGAGCAGTGGAACATCGTAGGCTCGTTCGCGTTCGCCACGGTGCGGATCGCCGCCCCGAGCGCGGCCCGGTTCGCCGCATTGGTGACGAAAGCACGGTAGAGCGCTTCCATCCTCAGTTCGGCCTTTCCTCCGCCGAGTTGCTGCTGCTGGTACACGGGGTCCTTGCTGCGCACCACCATGCCGATGAACGCGAACAACGACGTGTCGTCGACCGGCTGGGCGATCGAGGTCACGCCGGCCGGAAGCCGGTCGGCTCCGTCAGCCTGTATCTCGGGCCCGGTACGCAAGTCGATCACGCTGCCCAGCCCCAGGCCAGCGAGCGCGTTCACGCCCTCGGGCGGCAGCTTCGACAGGGTCTCCGAGCGGTACAGCACACCCCAGCGAGTGGTCTTGCCGTCGTACGTGCGGTAGCCGCCGATGTCCCGGGCGTTGACCGTGCCCGGTACCGCCAGCACCCGCGGGCTCGTGGCCGTGCTGTCGGCGGGGCGGGGGTGGTTCGCAGCCGGGGATGCCTGCGCCGTACCGGATGCCAGGGGCATCACCAGGGCCAGGGCGAGCACAGACGTGCTGACGGCGCGTCTTATCGGTGCCACGAGGGGGCTCCTTCCATGGGGGAGCCGGGAACGTAGCGCGTGGATCTTGTGCCTGGAAGGCGCACGCATGAAACAACCGCCCCCGCCACATGCCGTGACCACCCGTCAGTTCTGCAACGCACAGTTCCGGCTACGGAGGCAACGGCGCCAGATGCCGACTGAGGACCTGAAACGCTCGATCGACGGACGTCAACCGGCTCGGCGAGCACCGCACCGGCGTCCGGCCAGCATGGCGCCACCTGGATCCACCAACTCCGGGCCGTGCCCGGCACGGACGACGCGGGCGCCACGAGGCTGGCGGCCACCACGGCCTGGACGCCGCCCCGCCTCTGCCCCGCATCGCGACCAGCCCGACTCGCCTTGACCTGACCTGACCGCCGAGCTCATCAAGAACGAGGCGGTGAAGGTGGGCCCACACGCGTGCCTCGGACCATTTGGTGAACCGGAACGACGCGCCGCAGCCCACCGCACAGGCGAGGCGACGGCACGCGGGCGGACCTGCGCAGCGACGCCGTTGAGCAAGGCTTCGCGGGGCGGGGAAGCGGACGGGGCCCGCCTCGACGGTCGTCACAAACCGTTCGTACCGACGTTACGGTTTGGGTTGTGACTGAGCAGTTTCCCGAGTTCCCCTACCAGCCCGACCCCGTCACCACAGGCGTGATCGTGCCTTCCGGCACCACCTGCGTCTGCTGCGGGCGCGTACGCGGGTGCATCGACAGGGACCAGGGCCCGTCTACGCCGCCGAGGACCTCGCGGGCCGACTGTGCCCGTGGTGCATAGCGGACGGCACCGCCGCCGAACGCTTCGACGCCCACTTCACCGCGGGAACATGCCTGGGCGACGACGTGCCCCTGGCAGTCCTCGCGACGGTCGACCGGCGCACCCCGGGCTTCAGCGCCTGGCAGGAACCCCAGTGGTTCTTCCACTGCGGCGACGGCACCGCCTTCCTCGGCCCGGCCGGAACCGTCGAACTCACCGCCCACCCCGAGGCACTGGACATGCTGCGGCGCGAGGCGGTCAGCCGGGGCTGGCCAGCGGACCAGGTCGAGCACTTCCTCGGCTCGCCCGACGAGGACGGGGAGGCGACGGCGTACCTCTTCCGGTGCCGGATCTGCGCAGCCCACCTCGCCTACACGGACTTCGTATAGCCCCGCAAACGGGACAACCGAAACTCCGTGGTCAGGGAGAACGAGGACGGTCACGCATCCTCGTCCAGCTCTTCGCTCAGAGTGTCCTGTGCCATCTGCGCGATGGCGTAGAGCCATGTCGCCGTCGGCGCGGGGAAACCGGCGGGCAGGTCACGCTCCACCGCATCCACAACATCCTTGATCTCACTCAGGTAGCCACTCGTCCACTCGTTCTGGGCAATTTCCTGCTTCACCGCCCCGCAGGCCGGGCGCCGAGCCCGCGCTCCAGCTCCCTCTGGTACGGCCCCGTGTCCGCGTGCAGGGCAGAGTGAGCGCCGCTTCCGGTGCCGCCGCCGACCCGATCACCGCTGCCACCGCCACACCCAGAACGGTTCCCGCGCACCGCCAAGTACCCACGCCCATGACCTCGTTCGTCCCCCTCGGCCGTGAACCATGCACCTGGATCTGCCCTCATGGCCGTCTCGCGGTCCCTGCTCCCCGGGGCATCTGCCGCCACCTGGGGGACAGCCCGTGTCGCATCCTGATTTCGATGGCGCGCCTGGCCGCCGACCGACATCGGTCGGTTTCGCGGCGGCGGTGAGCGACGGCGTGACCGGCGCTGTCCGAACTCTGATCACTTCATGGACATTGCGGGTACGCGTCCGTAATCTCGGCGCGGCCATGCTGGCCGGTTTCGTCCGGCCAGCATCAACGAAGGGGGAATTGATCATGATACACAGGAAGCTGTCCTCTCTGGTCGCCGCACCGCTGCTGGTCGCAGGCATCGCCGTGGCGGTCCCGATCGCGGGTGCCACGGCGGCGAACGCCGCGCCGCACGGGTGCTACTTCGAGAAAGTGGACAACGCCACGTTCAAGACGACCTGCAAGTACGGTCCTGGGCAGCAGCGCGTGGTGATCACGTGCAAGGACGGGATCACCGGCAGCAGCTACACGGTGAACGGGCCCTGGAAGCAGTGGTACCAGTCTTCGCAGGCGTCGTGCGCGGCGCCCTGGCGTCAGAACGCCAGCCTCAACACCGTGCAGGTCACCGGCTGAACAGCCTGGCGTCGGCCCCGGCCGCTCTGAGACCGGCCGGGCCGCTTGTCTGCCGACGGTGGCGGCCGCGTTCGCCGCCCCCGGCGGACTCGCACCTCGGCAGCAGAAACCCGACGCCTTCACGGCAGTCACCCACGTGCGGCCTCCGGTCTGGCTCTGGCCGCCGTCTTGCTGGACGGCTGCGACCCGAAGCGGCGGAGGTAGCGGCGGGATGCGCCACGGGCTGGTGGCAGCGGCGCAGCCGCGCAGGTGTGAAGTTCCACCGCGATCTTGGACACTCGATCGTTACGCTGCGGGGGTGTGACCTTGCTCGTGGTGCCGACGGGTCTCGAGCGGGGTGAGATAGCCCCACTGCGGGTGTTTGCGCAGGCGTCGGCGGTTGGAGAAAGTCTCGGTAAAAGAGAGGAACTCCGCTCTCGCGGTGGCCCGGTCAGGCCAGAGGCGGGTGCCGATCTCCTCCTTCAGTACGGCGAAGAAACTCTCAGCCGCGGCGTTATCGCAACAGAAGCCTGTTCTTCCCATGCTCTGCCCCATCAGGTTCAACTTGCGGATCTCGCAGCGCAGTTCACCGGAGGCGTATCCGCTGCCGCGGTCCGAATGCTCGATGCAGCCGGGCTCCAGGCAGCCGTGGCCGGCGGCCAACTGCAGGACGTCAACGGCCAGGCCGGCGCGGTGGTGGTCGGCCATCGAGTAGCCGACCACCTCGCGGGTTGCCAGGTCCAGCCAGGTCGCGAGGTAGAGCCAGCCCTCAGCGGCAGGGATGTAGGTCACATCGCCGACTAGCCTGGTGCCCGGCGCGTGCGCGGTGAGGTCACGGCCGAGTAGATCACCTGCGGGAACGGCCCTCTTCGCCAGCCGGGTCAGGCTCCGGCGCCTGCCGCGGGTCACACCGCTGATGCCGCGCCCGCGCATGACCCGCTCGATCCGCTTGCGGTTGATCTGCCTGCCGAGCCGCCTCAGTTCGGCATGGATGCGCAGGGGCACCGTAGGTGCTCCTGGACCTGGGCTCACATATCCCAGCGTCCAGGTGTCCAAGCAGCAGGTGGAACTTCACTCGATCCCCTGGCCCCAGCCGGAAACACCGAACAGGCGCTCATCTGCCCCAAGGTGGACGGACAGTGGCCTGCGCCCCGGGACCGAGGAGGCGATACCCGCTGCAACGGGGGACCCGCCGTCGTGGGAAACCACCGTGGGAGCGACGCCGAGGTCGGCGGCCGTCTGTTCCAGCGCGGCTGCCAGGCTGCTGGCAGCAGCCTGGTCGGGATGGAGATCAGAGTTCACTGCCCCAGCCTCCGTCGCACCGCCGCACAGGGAACAACGATCAGGCGTCCCGAGACAGGGAGCTGTGTTCACGTGCCCCCGTGTGTCCGCCGCTCCCGGCCCGGGGAAGGCAGCTGGCCGCCGGTGGGGACCGTGAACGGGCAATCGCTGCCATGCACAGGGAACCATCTCGGCCGCTGGCAGCAGGCCCGAGGAGCCATCTCCGCGCAGGGCAGAGCCCCGCGTCTGCAGGGCCGGAAGGCCATTGGCCAGAAGCGTCACCCGATCCGGTCGGGGGCGGGGAACTGAGTGATCTGTTCGTCGAGCCAGGTGTAGGTCTCCAGATAGGACAGGTAGCCGGCATGGGCGAAGACCAACACCCCGCCGATGGGCTGACCGTCGGCATCGAGGACTTCGGCCTCGGCAACGACGGGATCGTCGGCGACGTGAGCGGCAGCCGCGAGGGTCTCGTCCAGGCCGAGATCAACGCTGGCGCAGGAGCACGTGCAGTGCCCGGTCACCCGCAGGTGCGGGATCTGCGCCCGCAGTGCGCGGTGAACTGGGTCGTCGCCTGTGAGGAGTGCCTCAAGGAGCGTGACCGCGCCTGCGGGTACGCGATCGCTGGTCGTGCTGGTTTCCATGCCGTGACCAGACCATCCGCCCATGGTGAAGGTCAAACCGGATTTCCACGGCGTACCGGTGCCCGGTGCTGGTCATGGACGAGGTTGGGGCCGGATCGGGCAGGGGGGACGGTGCCGTGGCCTCGATCCGGTGGCGGCTCAGGCCAGGGGCAGCCAGAGAAATCGTTGGTCCTCTGCCTGGCCGCCCTGACACGATCTGGGTGTGACCACCTTGTTCCTGATGGTCGGCCTGCCCGGGGCCGGGAAGACCACGAAGGCCCGGCAGCTCGCCGAGGAACACGGCGCGCTGCGCCTGACGCCCGACGACTGGATGATTCCCCTGTTCGGCGAGGCGGAGGCGGACGGCAAGCGCGACGTGCTGGAGGGGCGCATGCTCTGGCTCGCCCTGGAGTCGGTCAAGCTGGGCACCAGCGTGGTGGTGGACTACGGCTGCTGGTCCCAGGACGAACGGTCCGCGATCCGCTGGCTGGCGGAGGCGGAAGGCGCCTGCTTCCGCATGGTCTACCTGCCGGTGGACGAGGAGACCCAACGCGCCCGGATCGCCCACCGCTGGGCCACCGCCCCCGAAGCCACGCTCCCGATGACCGAGGCCGACATCCTGCACGGGCGGGCGCACTTCGAGGAGCCTGATGCCACGGAGCTGGCAGGCTGCCGGGCCGCCACACTGCCGCCCGGCTGGGCGAGTTGGCGGGAGTGGGCCGCCCATCGGTGGCCGTCGTTCACGTGACGGTTTAGGCCCGAGGCGGCATAACGCGGTACTGGGGACAGAATTGTCCGTCAGCCATGGGCACACCCTCGGCATCCGGCACCTAACGGAGCCGATCTCCGCACTCCCCGTCTCCCGCCCTTGCATCCCCGAGCGCGGGGGCCGGTCGGCTCGGCTCACTCCGGCAGGTCGTGCGCGTACGCGACGTACAACGGCGTGGCCATGAGAATCGGCGGCGGCGGAGCCCGGGTCTCATATGAACGAATCGGAAGGCTTGATTCCACAGTCAGCGATACCCGCGCATACCCGCGCATCCAAGCTGCGCTTCGGGGGCTCGCGTCACCGACCCACAGGACAGCGTAAGTCCAGGTCGCCCTCGTGCCACTGTCCAGCTGCGATGAGGCGCTCGACGACCTCGCGGATCTGGGCGGTGGTGACCACGGCGACGTGGTCCCCAGGCTCCGGCCGGATCGCGTCCAGGACCGCGGTCCACGAGCTTCGCCCGGTCTCCAGCGCGGCGACCACGAAGTGCGACCAACCAGGACTACCTCTCGCCTCCGGAGTTCGAGAAGCAGCACCTGTCAGCAGCCAAACTCGCAATCGCAGTATGAACCCCCGTGTCCACACCCCGGGGGGACGCCTCACACCACATTGAGCAACCCCAATTGAGCACCAGAGTCCCCCCTGCCCCTGGGCGGGGACCGCGCTATTTCTCCGTGACCACTGGGTCGATCATGCGGTGGAGCCGTTCGGCGTCGAGCGGCAGTTGTGCGCGGGCGGCGATCCTGCCCTCCCGGTCGATGACCAGCGTGGCGGGGATGAACTGGAGGTTCAAGGTGCCTTTGGGGAAGCGCAGCAGGAGCTTGCCGATGGGGTCGTGGAAGCTGGGGAAGCCGAGCTTGTGCTCGCGCTCGAACTGCCGCGCGGGCTCCTTGTTGGGGTCGCGGGCGTTGATGCCGACGAAACGTACGCCCTGGGCGCGGGTTTCGGTGGCCACTTTCCTGAAGTGCTTCGCCTCCGCCCGGCAAGGCGGGCACCAGGAGCCCCAGACGTTGAGGACGACCACCTGCCCACGATAGTCGGCGAGGCTGAGCGGTCTGTCGTCCAGGTCCTTGCCCGTCAGAACCGGCGCGGCCGTGCGGTCTGCCGGGGCCACCTGGGTGATGCCGGGCAGCGCGGATCCGGTGCCGCCGGACGGCCCGGGCACCGGATCCGCGCGGTGGCCGGCGCCGGAGCAGGCTGACAGCGACAGCAGGCATATGGCAGCCGCGAGCGCGGCCCGACGGGCAGGCTTGATCATTATCCGAGGATCGCACAGCCGCCTGCGGCGGCCGCGAGCGGGTGCCGCAGGCAGCTGAGTACGAGGGGTGCCGGAGTCCGTGTCCGCCACCGTCCACGTCCGGCTCGCAGACCCCTTCCTTGCCGTCCGGGTCAGTCGGCGGCCGGGCAGGCGGACTCGAAGAGCTGTCCGGGGGGAGGTACGTGGACTGTTCCGTCGCGGTCAGGTCGCGGTCAACGGCCGTGCAGATCTCGCGCATGGCCACCGTCGGATCGGTGGACGGCACACTCCACTGGCGCAGGGTGCGGTCGTCACCGGTGGTGAACAGGCTGCGGCCATCGCGGCGGAAGAGAACCCTGGTCACTGCACCGGTGTGCCCGGTGAGCGTGGTGTAGGCGTGGTGTCCCGCCACGTCCCACGGGCGTACGGTGCGGTCCCGGGCGGCGGTGGCCAGTGCGGCCGTCGAGGCTGAGGGTGAGGGCGAATATCTCGTTGGCGTCACTGGTGTACAGGGTGCGCGTGCGGCGGTTGGGGGTGAGGTCGTAGAGGCGGACCGTGCCGTCACCGCTGGTGATGGCGAGGGGGTTTCCGTCGGGAGCGGCTGCCAGTGCTCCCGGTTGGCCGGTGTATCCGGTGAAAGTGGCCACGGTGCGTCCCGTGGCCACGTCCCACACCAGCGAGGTCCGCTGGCCCCGGGGGCCACCGGAGGTGCCGGCGGCGAGCGTGCTGCCGTCGGCGCGCTGAACACCAGGCGTACATCGCGTCCGTGCTGTCCGTCAGCGTGCGGGTGTTGCCGTTGGTGTGGTCCAAACCGCACCGTTCCGTTCCGGTGTCCCGCCGCGACCGTGCGGCCGTCCGGGCTGAAGCGCAGTACCTGGAAGCTACCCGAATCCCCCTTCAAGGTCGCCTTCGTCCGTCCGGTGGCGGTGTCCTTGAGCCGCACCGTCCCGTCGGAGTCGCCCTGGGCAATGGTGTCCCTGTCCGGGCTCAGAACCGGCGGGAAGCCCATGCGGGTCCCTACGGAAACGATGCGCGTCCGGCCGTCTGCCGGATCCTTCAGCCGTACCGTCGCGTCCATGTCGTCCGGGGCACTGGCGCCTCGATCCCCACTCACAGCGGGCAGATCGTCCTCACCGACCATCAGGGTGCGCGCGGTGCCGGCCGGCAGTTCCCACTGCCGGATGGTGCCGTGGCCCAAGGTGGCGGTCAGTGTGCGGCCGTCGCGGCCGAACGCGAGGTTGTGCGGTGCGTAGGGGCAGGTACTTGAAGGTGAACTGGGCCTGTGTACGGCCGGAGCCCGTGTCCCACACGCGCACCGTGCCGTGCCGGCCGACCGCCAGGGAGCGGCCGTCGGGGCTGAACGCGAAGGCCATGGCCATGTGCTTGAGCTTGGCCGGGGCGCTCGCCGTGGCATCGTCGGCCTTGGCCAGAGTGCGGTACCGACCCGTCGCGGTGTCCCACAGCCGTAATGAGCGGGGCTCGCGGCCACTTCGCACGTACGCGGGCCCCTTCACCGCACGCCAACAGGCTTCACCAACGGTCCGTGCCAACTGACGACCGTCGGGCTGCGCAGCCATCGCCGATCGCGCCCATCAACGCGACCGGCCCAGGCACCTCTTCGGCATGCCCCGGGCGTGCTCAACGCGTAGGGGCAAACTCGCACGTCCGGGTGGTCTCGCGCCTGAACCCCGTCGGTGCGGGACTCCTACGGCGCTGCGCCGTAGCGCGTCAGGTCGTGTTGGGCCCCTTCGAGCCCTGTCACGACCGCGAGCGCGGCGGCGGCGACCGGGTCGTCCGAGGGCAGCCGGGCGAGGGTCGTGGTCAGCAGGCGGTCGTGGCCGCGCAGCTCGTCCGCAATGAATCGGGCCGCCTGCTCGGGGCCGAGCCACCGCTCCACCAGCAGGACTGCGTTGCCGGGGTCGCCGGAGAGCCGTTCCTTGGCGAGGCTGGCCAGGTCGTTGGAGAGCCGCTGCCGGATCCCGAGGACGCGGATCGCAGCCGCAACGTCCGGTTCCGTGCGGCGCGCGGCGATGCCACTCCCCCACAGGACGCTGATCGTGGACAGGACGTGGGGCACGTTGATGCTGTCAACGCCGTTGTCGAGGTACTCGGCGTAGGACCACCGGCCGACCGCCGGTCCGGTGGCCGCCCGGTCGGCGGCCCACGCGGCGCGCAGAGTGACGTACCACCAGTGCTGCTCCTCCTCCGGCAGGTCGTGTCCGACCAGCACCACGGCGGCGAGCTGCCGGACGTGGTCGTCTACCGTCGGCCTCCCGGGCCCGGTGAGTTCGCCCTGTTCGATGTGGTCGTTGAGCCAGACGAGGAACGCCATGTCCGCGGCGAACGCGAACAGCCGGCCGGATCCGCCGCCCAGGCCCGTGGCTGACTCCTCGGTCCCGTCGCGGACGTAGTGCGCCATCGTCAGCCCGCCGACGAGGTGGTCCTCCGCGATGTCCAGGCCGTGCGCCCAGGTCCGCAGCGCGCCGAGGACGGCGCCGTCGAGAGAGGTCATGCCCCGGTCCGCTCGAAGGCCAGCAGCCGGATGCCGATGCCGCCCTCGTCCCAGGCGGTCCGCATGCGCCGGTGGGCGGCTGTGGAGGCGCCCAGTCGGGGGAGGTCGGCGTTTGGAAGGCGAGAGCGTTCCGTGTTCCAGGCGATGCTCCAGTCCCAGAACGCGGAGGTCGCGGCGGTCAGGTCCTGCTCGTCGACCAGGGTGAACCCCGCCGTGTGCGCGGCTCGCCGGTAGGCCTCCACCGAGGCGATGTCGGTCCGCCAGTACGTGTCGAACACGGCCTTCCAGGGACCGGCATCGCGGACGAACGCGTCCTCGATGAAAACCATTCCCCCGGGCCGCAGTGTCCGGCGCAGGCCGGCGAACCAGCGGGACCGGTCGAAGTAGCAGGCCGCCTCCCAGGCCATCGCGGTGTCGTAACAGACGTCGTCGCCGACGTCGTGTGCGTCCGCGACCCGGCACCGTACGGTGGTCAACCCGGCTGACCCAGCCAACTCCTCTACCAACCGGGCATGTTCGTGCACAGAGGTCAAAGCCGTGACCTCGCAGCCGAGTTCTCCGGCCCACCACAGGCTTGTCCCGCCCAGGCCGCACCCCGCGTCCAGGACGACGCGGCCGAGTTCAGCGACGCCCGACCAGTGCGTGACGGCCTCCGCGACGAGGCGTTCCTGCGCGGCGACGAGGCCCGCGCGCAGTTCGGCCAGGGAGGACGAAGTCGAGGGTTGCGCCCCCGGGACGAAATGACCGACGTGGAAGTGCACCCGCGGCCCCGGTCCGTACTTCTCCATGATCTGCGTGGTCTTCGCCGAGTAGTAGCCGGTCACTCGTGTGTCCATGGAGAGCCTCCAACGGGTCGTTCCCCATCCGCGCCATCCATGGCTACCGCTGGAACCGCGGTCCGGGCAAGGGGGCCCGTTAGTTGATTAGGGGGCTTGCGGTAGCAGACACCGGCCTTCTGACGCTTAGACGGTGCCCTATGTGGTGGGGCAGGGTAGTCATCCTTCATGGGGCGGGAAACATGGAGTTGGATCGTGCCGGATGGCTTGTGGGAGATCGCGCTGCCATTGATCCCGGAGCAGCGGGCACGGCCGCAGGGTGGCGGGACGGCCAACACGCCTGATGAGACGCTGTTCGCGGCCCATCATCTACGTGCTGACCAGCGGCTGCGCCCGGCGTGCGTTGCCGCCCTGTTTCGGGGTTTCGAAGTCAACTGCCCACCGCCGGTTCCTGATCTGGTCGCGCGCGGGCGTGTGGGGCCGGGGCTGCACCAGGCCGTGCTCGACAAACTCGCCGCGAAAGACTTGCTCGATCTGTCCCGCGTCGTCCTCGACACTGCCCACGTGAGGGCGAAAAAAAGGGGGGGCGAACTTACAGGTCCGAGCCCCGTGGACCGGGGTAAGCCGGGTTCCAGGATGCATGTCCTGTCCGATCGGTCGGGACTGCCTCTCGTGGTCGGTATGGGGCGGGGCCTCGATTGCTGCCGGGTCATGCGCTGCTGGGCATGACCCGGCCTGGCGGGCATGCTGTCGCAAGAGGAGGGCAGGTCAGAGGGCGCAGAAGGCGTTGAGTGCGGCTTCCTGGGTGTGGGACTGGCCAGGCGTGCCTTGGATGAGGTGATTCTCGTTGTTGGCCTCGACCACCTGCTTGGCTCCGTCGTCGCTGGTGAGGTGGAAGCTGTAGTAACCGGGGACAGCGCCGTTGTGGTACCAGGCGGTGCGACCGCAGGGGGCGTCGATGCGCATGAGGCCCAGGCCGTATGCGGCGCCCGTCGTACCGGTGGGGACGGTGGTCTTGAGTTCGGCCTGTTGTGCGGGAGGCAGCAGAGTGCCGCCGACGAGAGCGCGTTCGAAGGTGGCCAGGTCGTCGAGAGTGGAAACGATGGCACCGGCGGTTTGGGTGGCCTGGACACTGGTGACGGTCATGTCCAGGACGAGCGGTCCGGCCAGATAGTAGCCGTGCAGGTAGTTGCCGTAGAGATTGTTGTCCGTGGTGGGGAGGGTGGTGTCGGCGAGGCCTAGGCGGTCGAATATCCGAGTCTTCATCTCAGTGGCGGGCTCGTTGCCGGTCACAGCACGGATAATCATGCCGGCCAGCACGTAGTTGGTGTTGGCGTACTCCCACTTCTCACCCGGCTGGGCGTTCGGCGGGCGCTTGCGGAGGGCGCCGTCGACCAGCCGCTGCGGCGTCCAGTTGGGGTTGACGGTGTATCCGTCGATGTTCATCGTGTAGTCCGGCAGGTTCGATGTTTGATTGAGCAGTTGCCGGATGGTGATCTTCGAGCCATCGTAGCCGTTGGCGTTGACCGCGTTGGGCAGCCACTTCGCCACCGTGTCGTCGAGGGAGAGCAGGCCGTCGGCCTCCAGCAGGAGGACGGTAGCGGCCGTGAAGGACTTGGTGTTGCTGCCGATGCGGAACTTCGCCTTGGGATCCGCGGGAACTCGGGTGCCACGGTCACCGACGCCCGCCTGTATGTACTGGGTCCGGCTGCCGTCGCGCACCATGCCGACGATGCCGGGATAGCCGTCGGCGATGCCCTTGTCGGCTCCCGACTTGAGGGTCACGGCCGCCTCCGGAACTGCGGCGGTTGCCAGGGTAGGCCCGGCACTCAGGCCGAGGCCGCACACCGCGACAATGATGCTCAACCGTCTGATGGCCTTCATAACTCTCCTCGACAGGCTGGGGTGAAAGGATCAAGGGTCGAAGCGGATTGTAGCCAGGCGACTTCCCCGGCATGGCAGATGTGCGGGAAACCTGGGTCAGGCCACGGCCGAGGTGTTCTACCTGACTGTTCGCAAGCTGATGGAGCCGAAGGCCCGCAGTACGACGCACGTCGCGCCGCACCGGAAGCCCTCGCCGAACGCGTTCTCGATCTGCTTCCAGAGCCGCACGGATCTTTGAAACCCGAGGACTTACGTACCCACTGACATGCCCGCGTGAGGGCAGACATGCCCCTGCCCCTTTGAATTGACGGCCAGGTGCACAATGCGGCTGACGGACATACGGCGGCCCATCGACCTTCCGGGGTGAGGCTGTAAACCTTCTGCAGGCGCGGCCAGTCTGTGCAGTCCCCGGCATTGTCCGCCCCTCGGTGACCTTCGGGGAGGAAGGAGCGGGCCCGTTGCCAGCCTGGCCGTTGCTTTCCCTGCCCTTTGCGGGCAGGTATCCCACTGAGGATTTGCCAGGTCTTCGCGGTCACTCCCCCACCTGAGCAGTCCGCCACGGCCAAGCCCGCGGAACTTGTCCGCAGATACCGGCAGGGAAGGCCTGCGCCCCATACGACGTGATCTCTTCGAGAACACCTCATTCTGTCCGAAGGGGCTTGACAGCGTCGTTGGCCTTCAGCGCATGCTTGTTGGCGTGGAACGCACTGTCGACCCCTGGCGCCGCTGCGCTTTGATCGCGTCCCACGACGTGGAGTAGTCAGCCGGCTTTGTGTGGTTCCGGTCATGCAGGGACCTGTCGTTGTGGGTTCGGCTTGTCGGTGAAGAGCTCGGCCATGGAGCCTTCGGAGAGGTAGCGGCGGTCGAAGACCTGCCACTCGTCGTGGAGTTCGGCCAAGACCGCGGCAGCGAGACGGTCCACGGCGGCAGTATTGGGGAAGACCTGCACGACGTCGGCCCGCCGTTCGATCTCCCGGTTCAGCCGCTCCGGCGGGTTCGTCGACCAGATCTTCTTCCAGTGCACCGGCGGAAAGTCCACGAACGCAGTGGCACCTCTGTGGTGCTGGCCAGCGGCGCCGTCAAGCCCATCAAGCCAGGTAAGGCTGGGCGGCTACGTCCTCACTGCCTAGGTTGTGTCGTCAAATGATCTTGAGTGGTGGATCATGGTCGGGTGATACGTCGTCATGAACTGTCCGATGCCGAGTGGGAGTTCGTCTGTCCGCTGCTGCCCGCCTCCTTGCGGGGGCGGAAGCGGTTGGACGACCGGATGGTCCTCAACGGAATCGTGTGGAAGTTCCGCACGGGTGTGGCCTGGCGGGATGTGCCTGAGCGGTACGGCTCGTGGGCCACGCTCCATACCCGCTTCCGCCGCTGGGCCAAGGACGGCACTTTCGAGCGGATGCTCCAGGCCGCGCAGGCGAAAGCCGATGCGGCGGGTGACATCGGCTGGCTGGTGTCGGTCGACTCCACCGTCGTGCGGGCCCACCAGCACGCCGCCGGGGCCCGAAAAGGGGGCTCCACCGCCCCGCGCTCGGACGCTCGCGAGGCGGCCTGACCAGCAAGATCCACCTGGCCTGCGACGCGTTCGGCCGACCGCTCGCCTTCACGGTCACAGGCGGGAACACCAACGACTGCACCCAGTTCACCGCCGTGATGCAGGCGATACGGGTGCCCCGGATCGGCCCGGGACGGCCCCGGGTGCGGCCCGCCCATGTCCTGGGCGACAAGGGCTACAGCTCGAAGGCGATCCGGACCTGGCTGCGACACCGCGGCATCGGCCACACCATTCCCGAGCGGGCCGACCAAGTGCGCAACCGGGCCCGGCGCGGCAGCCGGGGCGGACGCCCGCCCCGCTTCGACAAGGAGCTCTACAAGCGGCGCAACGTCGTGGAACGCTGCTTCAACCGCCTCAAGCAATGGCGCGGCATCGCGACCCGCTACGACAAGACCGCCGAGTCCTACCAGGCAGCCGTCACTCTCGCATCGCTCCTGATGTGGGCCTGACACTTTGACGACAACTCCTAGCCCGGCAAGAAGAAGAAAACGCCACAAGGTCACGCAGGTGGCCTGCAGCATCGAGCAGGGGCATTGCATGAACGGGGTTCGTCCGGATTGCCCGTGACGTGTCGTCAGGTACGTGATCGGGCCGGCTGGTCCCGGAACGCAGTACAGGCACGGTGTCGGTGATCATGTGGTTGTCGAGACCCATGAGACCGAGCGAGACCGTGCCTGCCCGTTCATCATCGCGCCTGCCGTCCGGGCCGGAGCAACTGGCCTCCCTGTCCGGTGCCACGCCCGCCCCGATGGCCGTTGGCCTGCGCTGCTTCTTGACCTGGGTTCCCGATCCCCGAGACCGGCGCGGCCGGATCCGTCCCCTGAGCGCGGTGCTGGCAGCAGCTGCAGGGGAGCGACGCGGACACCGACTGCGCGATCAGGCGGGCGGGCAGGGGGGCGGCTCCTGGGCTGCGGTGTCGCCGGTGGCGACCTTCACACTCATCGGCGGCGGGGTCTGGTCCCCGCAGTAGTACTGGAAATAGGCGAGGCTTTCGGCCAGCGCGTCGTTCGGGACACCCGAGGGAACCGTGATGTTCACCCGCCACTGGGTGGTCTGCCCCGCGGCCAGGACCACCCCCTTGAAGTCGGCGATGCAGTCCAGGTGGGTGCTGTCGCTGTACTGCGAGCAATCCCACGCGGGCCCGGGCGCACCGACGACCTGGGTCAGCGTCTTGTCTGCGAGTGTGGTGCCCTGCGGAGCGCCCACGGTGATGCGGAGGAGACCGTTGCCCGCCGCGTCCTTCCCGTCGCTCGTGAAGTCCTCGCCGGTGGTGTTCTTGAGGCCGAACGTCACCGTGCCGGTCGTTCCTGGTGCGATGACGGCGACGGGGTCCTGGGGCTGGTCGACCAGCCCCGGAATCGAGGCCAGGGCCAGCGCCGGGCCGCTGCTCAAGGCGACGCCGGCCATCGCGGCAACAGCTGCGGCACACCATCCCCCGGCCCGTCCAACCCCGCCCCGGCGCCCCGCCCGCTCTCCCGTCCTGCGAGACGCCGGCGTGTTCACCAGCCCCTGTACGTACGTCATGATCCGTGATCCTTTCCGTGTTCCTGCCGCAGCCGGTTTCTGGACTGCCGGTTGCGGCAAAGGGGTGCGATGGAGCGTCCGCCCCGCTCAGGCAGACAGGGGGCCGGTTGCGACACGCACCCGCGCTTCTGTCTGGTCCACAGGGTTCTGCGTGCATTCGGTGTAGAACCAGCTGTACTCGGTGGACAGGACAGGGATGCCTGGGGTGTACACGTTGGCGGGAACCGTGACGTTCACCTGCCACAGGGTGGTCTGACCCGCTGGGAACATCACGCCCTTGTAGTCGGAGTAGCAGTGCAGCACTTTGCGGTTGAGGGGCCACGTGCACGTCCAGGGGCCCGGTGCATTACCGAGGGGGGTCAGTGTTCTGTCCGCGAAATACGCTTCCGAAGGGGCGTACAGTTCCATGCGCATACGGCCGTCGTTCGTGTAGCTCACGTCGGATGTATTCACATACCCGAACTTCGCGGGGCCCGTCGTTCCCTTCTCGATGACGTTGTACTCGGGATAGACGACCAGTCCCGGAAGGGGGGCCGCAGACGCCGGGCCGGCGCCCAGAACCACCGCAGAGCCCACCGCGAGAGCCGCGGCACACCACCGCCCGATCCGCCGGATCCCAACCCGCCCATGCGCCTGACGCGCCCCCGGCGTTCCTGCCGGCTCCCATCCGTCCACCATGGCCTGCTTCCTTCCCACTGCATCGGAATTCCCGGCGGAAGCACCTGCGCCCCGCAGCCGTGGACAACCTCCCTCGACAGCAGACACAGGCATCACACCTGCCGAAAGATGCCTCCCGTCTCAGCCCCGCCGGGACACCCGCTTCGCCCGCATATCACCCGATAGCCATCGACAGTGAAATACGTCCGCGATGGCTTGGGGTCACGGCGGGTGGGCCAGGTGCCCACGGCCGTGTCCAGTGCGGCGCCGTCCACCCGGAGTAGGATCCGCCGCACGGTGGCCGGGTGCGGGACACGGACCCGGCCGGTGAGGGCGTCGGCCTCGAAGCCCAGTGTCCTGAGTGCCCAGAGCGGGGCATCGGTGATCCATTCGCCGATCGCCGCCAGAGACTTCGCCCCGGCCAGCACGCTCGTATTCTGCCTTCAACGCGGCCCGTAACGAGCGCCAGTCGGCCGCGAGGGCGATGTCACAGAGCGCTTCTACGCCTGGCCGTTCCACCAGTTGTCCGCGGACAACCCCGCTTGTCCGGCCCCTTGACCCGAGCGGACCTGGACATATGGCACCGGGGCCGAGCGGACAACTTCCCCCTCCCGCCAGTGTCAGACCGCGAACAGTCGCACAGCCGTACGGGCTCGGGGCTCTACGGCGGGCTCGCCCATGACCCCGGACCTTGTCCACACACCACCCTTGTGCACTCCCACGACAAGAAGGATCCCGTGATGCGGAACATACGCACCATCGCCGGCGCCGCCACCGCGGCGGCCCTCGCCACCACCACCCTCATCGGCCTCAGCCCGGCCGCCCACGCCGCAAGCGGCACCTGCAGTTACGACCGGCCCCTCAAGTACGGCTGGACCGTCACCGAGTGCCTCGAAACCAGCGGCTACCGCGGCACCACCAACCAGACCGTAGAAGACACCGGCGCGACAACCGACGTCCGGATCTACGACGAACTGTGGAACGACTGCACCGGCGCCTGGAGCGTCGTCGCCTCCAACTACCGCGACGGCGGAATCCACGCCATCCCCAGGCAGGGCCCCTTCCGCGCCAGCCTCTCCTGGTCCTGCGGCACCCACAACGCGCGCTTCCAGGCCCACGTCTACGAGACCGAGTCCGGCAAAGTCGTCGACGGCTTCTGGACAAACATCATCTCCACCTGACCCAACCCGACCACAGCAAGTCGCGGCGTGCCGTCCCTCCCACTCGGCGGCACCACCGGCATGATCGAAGCGAGCATCCAGTCGGGCAAATCGGTCTACTGGACGGGCTGGGCGCCCTACAACTGACCTCGTCCGCTTGTCTGGCACTGAGCGAAACAGCGCCCTCCCCAGCAGGCCTCGGGACGGGCGCTGTTCATGCGCCCCGGGCATGTGGTGGCCCGTCGGCGGAGTCAGCGGGGGTGGTGGCGTCGGGCAGTGAGTCCGGGTCGTCGACGCACACCTGGCAGTGTTCGACCAGGTAGCCGTTGTCCGCGAAGTCGCCGACGATCCTGGCGAAGTCGCGTCGGGCATCTCGCACGGTGCTGCCGTCAACGGACAGGCCCCGGCCCTGCCGCTGCGGCCAGTCCGGCCTTTCGTCTTCTGTCCGCAGGGCGAGGACCACCCGGGTACGAGCCGAGGAGCCCGCCAAGGCTGGCTGACCTCTGCCGTTACCTGCCTTGACTGCCAGCCCCCTGACAGGCCGCAGGCAGTCTCGCAGTCGTGATTCCCGCCAGGGACTTCCGGCCCAGGACAGCTCAGGCGCCGTGGTGTGTCTGGGCCTCAAGAGTCGAGCACGGCGGCCACAGCCTCGATCTCGACGAGCTGGTCCTCATAGCCGAGCACAGTGACGCCCATCAAGGTGCTGGGGACGTCATGATCAGCGAACGAGTCCCGGACTACCTCCCAGGCAGTCACCAAATCCTCCCGCCGGGCCGATGCGACAAGAACCCTTGTACTGATGACGTCCTGGAGAGACGCGCCGGAGGCAGTGAGAGCAGCCTGCAGGTTCTCGATGGCTTTCAATGCCTGACCCGCGTAGTCCCCGATCGCCGCCGTCGAGCCGTCGTCATTGAGTGGACACGCCCCGGCGAGGAAGATCAGGCGGGAGTCGGCGGGCGTCGTGGCTGCGTAGGCGTACTCGGCGATGTCAGACAGAGAGGTGGAGCGGATCAGAGTGATGGCACGAGCCACGGTCGTTGGGTCCTTTCCCGTCGGGTGTGGAGCGCGGACATCCTGCCAAGGACCCGTTGGCACCCGCCTTCCCTTTTTCTCGCCGCCCCTCGGCAACGCCGTCATTCTCTGGTCGACACTCCTGGGCCGGGGTGATCACCGACTGACTCCGGAACAACCCGTCGAGAAACGCCGTTCCTAGTGATCATGGACGTTCGCCCCTGCCAGGGTTGCTCCCGCCAGGACAGCGTGTGCCAGCCAAGCCTGGCGAAGGTCGGCCTTCGTCAGCGATGCTTGGAGCAAGGAGGCCTTCGTGAGGGTCGCGCTGAGGGAGGCGCCCGTCAGGTTTGCCCGGTACAGGTAGGCTCCTCCAACGTTCACGCCCTCGCCGTCAGTCAGGTCCGCCCAGCGGAGTTCGGCACCGGCCAGGTGCAGTTCGCGGAGGTCGATCTCCTCACGGCTACTCATGTACTCACGGGACTGGGGTCGGGTCAGCCCGTGAGCGCCGCCTGTGGGGCGGCGCTCGGTCGGCCGGGCAGCGGCTCCTCGTCCGTGCGCGCAGACGAGGATCGAGTGCCGGGCGCGCGCTCGTGGCGGGAGTGGCCCAGCACTCGCGCGGCGCCGGTGACCGCTTGTTCCGGGGCGTCCTGGACGATCTGTTCAACGATGGTGTCCAGGACAAGAAGATCACCCTGGAGGGCGACCGGGCCCAGGATGCTGTGGACACGGTCTTCTCCACGCTCACCCTTCCCGACCCGAAGTTTCCGATCGTCACGCCGCGCTCACGGAACCGACCGAACGCATCGGGCCGGTTCACGGTACGTACTCGCCGTGAACCGGCCCTGTCCACTCACTGCGGTCCGGGGTATCCGCTCCTCGTCGCGGTCGGCGCCCGGATGCCGTCCGGCTTCTACTGGAGCTTCCACTGCATGGAGTCGAGACCGTCCGCGGTGGCGCAGGAGGAGACCGTCAACTGGCCCTCACCCGTGGGGGCGCCCAGGCACAGGTCGCCCTGCTTGCTGCGGATGCTGTACCAGCCGGGGCGGTTGGGGGTGGCGCGGAACCGCCAGAGCTGATTGTCGGACCCGCTGCCGTTCACCTGGTGCGACCAGGCGGTGCCGTTGGAGAAGTTGTAGTCCAGCACCCGGGCGTTGGCTCCGGTGAGGCCGCTGCGCTCGGTGTAGCGGTTCTCGATGAGGAAGTAGCCCCCGCCCTGGTCCCACAGATGCCACTGCTGGTTCTCGGTTCCGGTGGCGTGGTAGCCGTAGACGGCGGTGCCGCTGCCGGTCCGGTACGCGTAGAGGTCCGCCAGGTTGTTGTTCGAGTTGGTCAGGGTCGTGATCTTGTTGTGGGCGGGCTGGCCGTTGGCGCCCTGCAGATTGCTGAAGACGGCGAGGGCGGCGTCGCGCCAGGCCGCGGCGGCGGGGTCGTTGCCGGCGCTCCCGGAGAAGTCGCCGATCTGGACGGGTCCGCTGTCGAAGGTGTCGCCGTTGAGGAGGGGGCCGCCGCTCGCGCCGCCGGAGAGGTCACTGTCGCCGGTGCAGGGGCCACCGCTACCCATGATCTGCGGCGGGTTGTTGTCACCCCAGTAGGGCTGCCTGACGCACGTGTGGAACTGGTTGCTCTTGCTGGGTATGCCCGCGAACACGACCTGTGCCGGCAGGGAGCCGATGTTGAACTGGTAGCCGGAAGCGCCGACGGCGTCCTGGACGTGGGTGCCGTTCTGGGTGTTGAGCGCCAGGAACGCGGTGTCGTCCGTCTGCGGGGCGCCGCCCGTGAAGCTCCCGACGACCCCGAGGCCACGGGTGGTCCACTTGCCGTAGGGGGCGTGTTCGCCGTCGGCGTCCACGTAGTACCCGGGGGTGAACTCGTACTCCGCCTGGGGATTGATGCGACCCTGGTCGTCGTGGGGAATGCAGTGCCGTGCGGTGGCGACCATGTCCTTGCTCTCGCTGGTGATCACATTGCCGGTGCACAGGCTGATGGCCCACCAGCCGGGGTTCTTCTCGTCGGGCCAGGCTATGCGGACGCGGCCGGTGGTGGCCCGTAGTCGGGTTTCTCCCGCAGACCCCGCTGTGAACTGGTTCTTCCCCTTCCGTGCGGGGGAGGCTGCGGGTGCCTTCACGGTCTGCCCGGCGCCGAGCGCGTTGGCCTTCGGCCGTGTGGCGTTCGGCTTCCAGTCCCGCAGTTCGCCCTTGAACGGGCGGAGGGTGCCTTTGCTCTCCTGCTCGGCCCAGAAGGCCCGCTGCTGGGCATCGGTCGCGCCGGCGGTGGCGTAGACGCCACCGTCCGCGGCACGCGGTGGGGGCGCGCCCCCACCGGTGGCATGCGCCGCGGTAGTGGGCAGGGCGGCGGCCAGACTCGCGGCCGCGAACGCCAAGGTGAGCGCATGTCTGCGCAACGGATTCTCCATTCCATGCGTGGTTGACCGAGAGGCGAGGGGGCGAGGGGGGCTCTGAACGCAGGCGCCCGGAATCCCCCTGGTCAGCGACCGGCACACGCCGACCGCCGTGGCGGCCCGCCCCTTCCTATGGACCGCGGTGCCGATCCCCCGCCTCTCCGTAGGTGTGCGGCTTGCGCATCCGCGGTGAGCGGTGCAGAGAGAGAGTTGCTTCCTCGAATCCATGGGAGATCGACAGAAGATAAACGAGTGCCGCCACCAGCCGTGCCACCACGGTTCCGGTGGTCGCCCATCGGCTGTCCACCGTGACCACGGCGGACCGGATGGTGGTCATGGAGACGGGCCGTGTACGCGCCATCGGCACGCACGCCCACCTCATGGCCCGCGACGCCCTCTCCCGTGACCTGGCACGCACACAACTGCTGGCAAGCGGGCATGAGTCAGGTGGGCACCCGCTCAGAAAGGAGGCCTGATGGGCACACACGACCGCTCACCCGACCGAGCCCGACCGAGGACGCCGGGCCCCTGGACATACGCGCAGACCGGATACCCCTGCCAGCAGGCGAGGCGGCAGGTCGGTGGCCCCGAGTGACCGACCGGGCGCCGGGCCGGCCGGGCGGGGCCCCGGGCCCGTACGGCATGGCGCCCACATCCGCGGGGCCCCACTAGGAAGCTGGTGCCCCCCCGTATTGCTTGTGAAGAGAGCGCGGGCAAACCGGCGGCAATTCCTGGCAGTTGGCGGCGAGACGAGCCCGCGCAGGCAAACAGGGCGGGAGCGCCCCGTCCAGGAAGGGACAGTTGGCGTGAAACGGGCTCTCCGAGGTAACCGGCGCGCATCGCTCCTGCTTCGCCGCGTCCTGCGACGGGGCCCCGCCGGCGATCATCCGCCAGTACATCGAGCAGCAACAACGTCCGTTGTGACCTGCAGGTCACAACAGTCCTGAGATGCATTCATCCCCGGCCTGAAGGCTGGGGCTTTCTGCAAGACTCCCGGTAACGTCTGCCCCGATCGCGGTGGGCGGTCTCGATACCAGCCGGAGGTCAACCCCCTTGCCGTGGTCGTCGCGGACCGCCCGCGAGGGGGACACCGGTGCGCCGGGCCTGCTCGACGGATGCCGTGGAGCGGCTGCTCCGGGCGGCCTCCTGGGGGATCCGCGCGGGCTGCACGGGCTGGTCGGGCGGCGGGACGTATCCGGGCAGGCGCAAGGTGCCCCAGACGTAGGGATCGGCCTGGGCGCTACCGAACGGGAACCAGGCCAGACGCGTCTGACCGGTCCGGTCCGCCGTGTCGGAGTCGTAGAGAAGGATATTGGCCGCCAGGCGTGCAGGATCGGCAGGGGCGGGCAGGCCGTCGAGCGGAATCCTGACCTCGACCGCGTACCCCCTGTACGGATCGGTCACGGCGGAGGCGACGGCCAGGCCCGGGGCGGTGCGGCTCGCGGGTCCCTGCCAGTTGTCGGCGTCGCGTTCCGCGCAGGGTCCCCTGCTGTCCTTGGTGAAGGGCAGGATGCCGGTCTTGAAAGTGGTCGAGGTGTCGTCGGAGCGGCCTTGCGGGTCGAGGGCGATCTCGACGGCGTCGGTGCGCCAGTGGCGTTTGCAGTCGGCCGCGGCGTCCAGGGTGTACCCCTTGATGTCGTCGGCGACGCGGACGAACACATACAGGTCATCGGCCTGGCGCGAGAAGCGGACGTCCGCCGCGCAGTCCTTCTCGTCGGCACATCGCTCGCCCTCCCAGTGGGTGAGCCGCAGCGCCGGGCCGGGGTACTCCTCCGGTCCGGCGACACCGTCCACGACGGGAGCCTCGGCCACGGAGGGCACACTGACGGAGGGGTTGGCCGGATACGCGGGCTGGGCGTCATTGGCGAGCCAGGGCATCCGCATCCGCCGGGCCCAGGCGCGGAAGTCGGCGTACAGCGGGCGCAGGCCCGGCTGTTCGCGTGTGGCGGGAGCCTGTGGTGTACGACTGTCGGCCAGGACGGTGAACCACTCGCAGGGCAGCTTCGCCCGTGGGGTTTCGACCGTCGGCGGCAGGGAGGCGAAGCCCTGGGTGGCGTACTCGCGGGTGGCGTCCCGCTCGATCTGCGCCCAGGTCCTGCCCGGGTGTCTGCGCGCTGTCGTGCCGGTCCATACACCGATGACGGGGAGCCCGGTGTGCGGGTCCTTGGCCTGGTACTTGCCGCACTTCTCCCCCGCGGGCCCCGGGAAACCGCCGTTCGTGGCGAGCAGTCGGGACGGTTTCCAGGCCGGGTACTTCTCCCGTGTGATCTGCCCGGGGAACGCGGTCGGGTCGCCTGCGAGCTGGAACGCCTCGACAGCCAGCCGTGCCGCCTCCTGGTGTCCGCCGTGCTGGTGGAACGGGCGCGGATCCATGACCACCACTTCGCGCGGGGTGGTCGCCCGGATCAGCCGGACGAGCCGCGAGAGTGTGTCCGTCGCCGGCTGGGGCGACGGGTTCCAGACCGTGGCGGTCAGCGGAGCGGAGAGTGTGTACCAGAAATCCGGCTTGTCGAGATAGAAGACGTTACGGATGCCGGCCCGCCGTACGGCCCTGCGCTCCTCGCCCTCGCGGATCAGGCCGAGAGCTGCCCCCTCTTCGGTGCCGACCGCGTTCCCGCCGCCCTCGCCCCGGGTGATGGTGACGACGCCGGTACTCAGGCCTCGCCGCTCTTGCCACTGGCCGAAGGTGGCCAAGGATGACGACTCGTCATCGGGGTGGGCTCCGACGAACAGGACGTCGGTGTGCGCCGGATCCGTCCTCCCCAAGGAGCCGGTCGGCACCGGACCCGCCCGTGCCGTGTCTGCCGCCGGGGGCAGCACGCCGACGACCACGCCGAGCACCGTGCACGCCGCCCACAGCATCTTTCGGACCCCGCATCGCAGCAAGGCAGCCTCCCTTCACCGGCAGTGTGCGACGAGCGGCGCCTGATGTCATCAGCGAACGCACGTCATCAGGCCAGCCTGCCAGTCAGCGGGTGCTCCCCCTCGCACCGCGAGTGACACATCCTCACGCGTCGCAGTTCGGGGACGCATTCGAATCTCATCGCATCCTTCGACAGCGGACACGTCACCAAGGTTCCCTGGTCCCAGGCCGGTTACCGACACTCGGGGCCGGCTCGACGGCAGGCCGATCGCAGGAGGCAGAAACATGAGAGTCAAACTCGGGCGTCGCACTGCGACAGCCACAGCGGTTGCGGCCCTCGTCGCAGGTGGCCTGGGCATGGCATCCGGCAGCGCATCGGCATCGTCCAACCTGCAGGTCTGGCTCAATGGGACGCACGGAGTGGGCGTCTACTCAGGGGCAGCGAGCAACACCCCCAAGGTCGCCGCTGACCTCTTCGCCCCCGCTTCCGTGTTGCGCGGCTGAGGCGCAGGCGTTGGGCAAGGCCCTCGGTGCTTTGGGGCTGGGTGAGTTCGGCGAGTATCTCGGCTCTGGTGGTGCCGTGCCAATCAGGTCTCGCAGGTTCTGGCTCCGGGCGGGTAACGCGCCGACCGGGTAGGTGATCATGGGGAGGCGCGGGCCAGGTGCCTTGGGCGCGTCGATGCAGGACATGTCGAGGGCACCGAATGTCGACGGGACGAGGATCACCCCCTGGGCTGTCGCGGAGACGGACTGGTCACACATGGGAAAGTCGAGCTGCAGGCTTCCAGCGTTCCATGTGAAGGCTGGGCCCAAGCGTTGATCATTTGGTGGAAGCCCTCACGCGCGCTGTCCACGGCGCGCCGTGAGATGTCGGAATGCATCTGATCGTGAAGCTGCGTCCAGTGCGGACTGACAGCGATGTCCCAGAACTGTCCGAGCTGGCTCGCTACTCGGGTGGCGAATCCGTGCCAGCCCCTTCGAGCCCAGATCAATCCGGATCATCCCGCCCCCACGCAACTCCAGTGTCCGGCACATAGCGCCAAGACCCAGTGAACGGTCAGGCCAGAGCAGCGTCCAGGCCCCTGAGATGGCGTGCCGGACCGATACCCTGTCGAGCCCTCTTCCGGACTCCGGAGCCCAGATCGCTACAGGGGCGCCAACGGCTCCGGTGCCCAAGAACGCACTCGCGCTGATCCCGGCGCCGTTCGTCAGCCCCCGCCGCGAGGCCGGATGTATACCCGCCGCGACTTGCGGCCGTACGGCCCGGCGTACACGGGCACACTGTTGATTAAGGGTCCGGCTCGTTTCGAGTGACTGGCTGAGCTGGGCTTTTGTATGAGTGGACTGGTGGCGGGGGTGGCCCGCCCCGCGTTCAGGGAGCGGTACTCACCCGTGGAGGTGTGCCCCGGGCAGACACCCGCGCACGCCCAACCGCTGATCCCGTACACCACGACGAGGGACACCATCCCATGCCCGGGCGGTCATTGTTGAGTTGATCCACGACGCGGTCCACATAGGTGCTCCGTCATGACGCCGGACTGTCGACCGAGCGCATCAAGACATCTCGCAGTGTGCCGGCAGCCGTCTGTGCCTCGTCTCGTTCGGGCGACTGCTGCGTAACCCGTGCATGGAGGTCGGGTTCATCGGCTATGCGAAAGATCATCACGTGTGGCCGCTGGATTCGGTGTGCTCCGGGGATCGGCATTCTCGGTAGCCTGACCATCTGCTGCACAGGGTGTCCATGCGTCCGGCTGGTCCGTGCGCGGGCTTTCGACGGAGAGTGACGAAGCTGCAATGAGTGAACTGACGAAGCCCGCGGTCGACGTTCCGAGGGGTGATGCTCCTACCGAGCTGACCATCCGGGACCTGGTCGTCGGGGAGGGGGCTGAGGTGAAGCCGGGCATGGTGGTCAGGGTCCACTATGTCGGGGTGACCTTCGAGTCCGGGAAGGAGTTCGATGCCTCCTGGGACCGGGGCGAGCCGTTCAAGTTCGCCCTGGGCAGTGGCAGGGTCATCAAGGGCTGGGACCGGGGGGTGAAGGGGATGAAGGTCGGCGGTCGGCGCGAGATCATCGTTCCCCCGCGTCTCGGCTACGGCAATCAGTCACCCTCGCCGTTGATCCCGGCGGGCTCGACCCTGGTCTTCGTGGTGGACCTGCTTGACTCGTATTCCAGCACGGCCGGGTGGAGCAACGCCTAGTGACACTGGCCGCTCCTCCGCTGCGACGTGCTGCGTCGTCTCCCGGGTTTGGTGCCGCAGTGCTCCTTACTGCCGCTCCTGCTCCCGCCTCCGCAGCATCCGAACGGTTCCGCTGCGACTCGTTGACCGCCGAAGGCTACAAGGCGATCGACTTCCTCAATGTCCTGCCCAGCGCCGCCGCCCGGACACCTGAACCCGGCGGCCGCGCTGGGCGGACGGGCGAGGTCCTCGGCGGAATCCAGCTCGTCGCACTGCCGGTCAGCGCCGGCCCAACCTCGCGACACGAAGGAAAGGTCAGCAGCGTCTCTAAAAGGGAGCCAGCACCGCACCCCCCCTTGTCCAGGAGGGTGAGGGTGCGCCGGAGGAGCCGTCCGTCCTCATCGAAGCCGAAGACGTCCACGAGCTTCGCGCCGCGCCGTGCCAGGCACAGTGGGCGGCCCGGGGTGAAGCCCGCCAGCTTGGCGGCGATGTCCGACCAGGCGGTTCCGTTGTATGTGGACCATCCCAGGTGGCCGGTGGCGAGCACGCCCACCAGCAGGACGCGGTTGACGGTGGCCACCAGCTGCAGGTTCATCCACCACGCGGTCAGCGGGTCGCCGCGCTCGGGGCGGTGCGGCAGGGGCAGTTCGCCGGTCGGGCCCTGCGCGGTCTCCCAGTCCGACGCGGTGCGTTTCAAGGTGGCGTACTTGAGCCGCGTACGGGCCCGGTCCTGGGCGATCGTGTGCAGGGTCTGGTCAGCGGTGCGGACCGCTGCGACACCGCTCGCCGCAGCGACGCCGTCGAGCCCGGGGACGAGGGTCGTGGCCAGGGCAGTCGCCCGGCCACAGGTGAAGACCCAGCGGGTGTGCACGACCTGCCAGGCGCGCGGGTTGTTCCAGGGCGGTAGCAAGTAGTCGTGTCCCACGTGGAACACGTCGAGCCTGTCGGCGTTGTGGACGGCGTCGTTCGCTGAGGGCAGCACCGCGAGGTTGCTGCTGCCCGCGACCAGCAGGGCTTCCCTGCTGCCTGCTCTGGCGGGCGGCGGAACGGTCTGTACGTTGTTCGTCCAGTCCACGGCCGGGCCCTGCTGCGAGAACTGCCGTACGAGCCGGTGGTCGCGGTCGACGTACACCAGATCCAGAGCGAGCGGTATACGGGACGCGGCCGCCAGGGGGCTGCCCTTGCGGGCAGGGTTGCGGGTGGGGCGGATAGGGCTGACGGGGCGTGATCCACCGGATGCGGATCCGTCCGTCGGCGCCGAGCAGGAAGACACGACGGGACTGTGCGTCGGTGCTGCTCGCGGCGATGCTCGTGGCGTCGAAGCCGTCGGCTCCCGCCGGCGGTACCGGGACGGTGTCGCGGGGCAGGACCGGGGTCGCGCTGAGCGGGCTGGTCTTCCCCACCTTGTCCCGTACGGCTGTCAGCAGGTGCTCGGTGGTCGCGGCGAACAGCCGTACGCGGTCCGGGGCCCTGTGGTGCTGTGCCGTGGCCAGCGCGATCGCGGCCCTTGGGTGGGTGGGGTCGAAGACCTTCGCCTCGTCCCAGTCGACGTCCCGGTGGCTGCGCGGTACCCGGTGGTCCTGGGGCCGCCCGTTGGCGTCCGGCCAGGTCAGAGCCAGGTCTGGCGGCTGCGCGTACTGGACGGCGACCACGTTGTCCGCGTACTGCCAGCGCTCGTCGGCACCGACGCCCCAGCTCGGCAGCGGATAGGGGGCGAGCTGGAAGGTGTTGTTGTTCCACTGGGACCGGTCACGTCCCGGGACCGACACGGCGTAGAACACCGGCCGGAACGCCATGACGCGTGGATCGAGGAGGGTACGCGGGTCCAACTCGGCGCGGTAGCAGTAGAACCCGGGCCGGTATCCCGCGAGGGAGACCGCGAGCAGCCACGACAGGATGTACTCCGCCGTGCCGGTGGCCGGGTTGGCCCAGGCACCCGGCCCCCGGCTCAGATGTCCCTCGATGTCCAGATAGAGCGTCGCACCGGCCTCCAGTCCGGCGCGCCGGGCGAGACGGACGGCGGCGAGACCGTCCTCCGCGCCGTCGACGGTGCCGAACGCCCCTCCCGGCACGGCGGGCTTGCCCCTCTGCGGGTCGGCCGGGGCCCCGTCGATCTGCGTGGACTTGAAGGGCACCCAGATCGGCAGGACGGTCCACCCCGGGTCCCTGAGGTCCCACAGCCGGGTGGACAAGCTCGTGCTGTCGTCCCTGCGGTCGTGGGCCAGGTAGAACCCGCAGAAGCGCAGGTTCGAGCGGCGCCACAGCCACGACAGGCGCGCGTCCCAGAGCATGATGTCCATGCCGGAATACGTGGTCGGCATTGCGGCCTGCTCGGTTGATGGTGGACAGGTTGCTCGTCACCGCGATGTCGGTGCCCGAGGTCGGGGTGTATTCGTCCCACTCAGCCATGAGTTCACCCTTCTCGGCGGGCTGCAGCACCGGGAACGGTGTGGTGGCGCCGTTGTGCGCCTTCCCCAGCCGGGCGACCTCGATCTGGGTCGCGGACAGGATCCGGGTGATCGTGGTGGACTCCTGGTTGTTGCGCAGCTCGCGCGCGGAGTCGATGACGACCTGCGCCCCGGTGGTGAAGCCTTCGCTGGATTCGACCCGGATCGCGACCGGCGACGGGCTCGGCCCGACGACGGAGCTGGACTTGCTGATCACCGCGTCCTGGATCCGCACGGCGGAGCGGCCGGGGTTGGCGGGCGGGATGCCCAGATAGTTGCGGTCGTCGTACGCGGCGATCTCCTGGGCAATGGTCCAGTACAGCGCGAGCGGTGACGGCTCGGCCGGGTCGTCAACGACGGTGGTGGCGAGCGACTTCACCTCTGAGGACAAGGCCAGGCTGGTCGAATTCCGGCCACACTGGCGACCGTACGGCGACACCTTGGCGGACCGAGAGGCGGCCCATACGCCTGTGACAGAACGAAGACGTCGCGGTGGACCGCCCGTGACTCGGTGCGAGATACAAATACTTCCGACCATACGCACCGCGCTACTCCTGGGGGGACACCGTGAAGTACACCCGCAGCACCGCTCTCGCCGCCCTCGGCGTCGCCGCCACCCTCTTACTCACCGCCTGCGGCAGCGACGACTCCGCGAAGGACTCGTCCTCCAAGGGCGCCTCGTCCACGTCCTCTTCGCCCGCGAACGGTGGCTCGCAGTCGGAGAGCGGCTCGAACTCCCCAGGCTCACAGGCCGGTAACGCGACGTCAGGCTCACGTGAGAACACCCAGTCGGGCTCCGGCGCCGCGAACGGCGCGACGAAGACCGGCGGCAAGGTGAAGACCGGCGGCAAGGTCACGTTCTGCAAGACGGAGGACCTGGCCATCGACGCCAGCAACGCCGCGCCCGACAAGAACTCCGGCAGGATCGACATCACCATGATCAACCGGGGTTCGACCACCTGCTCGGCGACCGGCTTCGCGGGCGTCGACATCAAGGACGCCGACCACACCTCGAACCCCATCGAGCGCGGCCACTCCCAACCGCGTATCACCACCCTCAAGCCCGGTGACGCCGCTGTCTTCAACCTCGCCTACGACATCGACACCACTGGCCACAGCCTCGCGTCCCCGACCAACATCCTGGTGACACCCCCGAACGAGACCCACACCGTGAGCCTGAAGTGGCCCGCACGCGCGGGAAAGATCAAGGGCGCCTACACCGACGTTGAGGTCTACCCCACCCACACGACCAAGTAGGGGTGATGACCGCGGCCAGCCCGCTGGCTACTGACCTTGACGGCGCGCCAGTTCGGCAGCTTGGTGACCGTGCTACGGCGCAAGGATGCGAACAGGGCGAGCCCCAGGCCAACGCCGCCGCATCCGGCATCCGGCAGAAGCTGACCACGCTCCAGGCACAGCCAGCCGGTCAGGGTGGCCAGGCGGAAGGCGTCGAATCCGTGCTGCAGCTGCCGCCCGGTGGTCACCGGGACACTGCCCGGGTGACCCAGGAGCGGGTTCGTCAACAGGAGCGGGTTCCCCAACAGACCACCTTCACCGCAGCAATCGGCGAGACGGCGTCAGTGAGATCGACGATGAGCGGCTCATAGCCGGTGACCTGTCCTCGGCAACTGAGCGGGGTCGGCTGCCTGCGGCGGGGCCGGCCAGCCATGACTGTGGCCTGTTGACTCCTTTCGGCGCAGGTTCGGGGGCGGCATGCTCGTTGATCTGTGAACGGTATGCAGCGGACTCACCTCAGGATCTCTGCGTGGGCCGTGGCCGGGAGACCACGGGTGGAGCACTGATGAGGACGGAACACCGGGCCGGCGTCCGTTCATGCTTGGGGCAGGAGCGGGCGGTGGGCCACGGCGGCCTGCCGCGTCGAGTCGGCCCGAGGGGGGCCGCCGGGGCAGGGTCGCAGCCCTCATGAAAGGGGGACGATCCCCATGTCACACAGACCTCTTTGTACGAGCGAGAGCAGATCGTCGACAGCGCGGCTGCGCCGGGGCGGCCTGGCCAGACGGCTGACCACACTGGTTCTGCCCGGCACGATGGCGCTCGCGCTCGTCGGCGCCGGGCTGGTCGCACTGGCGCCGCCGGCGCTGGCCGCGACGACGGTCACCTTCTCCTACACCGGTAGCGCCCAGTCCTTCACCGTGCCCGACAAGGTCTACTCGATCAGCGTGGACGCCTTCGGCGCCCAGGGCCAGGACGGGCCCGAGGGCGGCAGCACGGGCGGACTGGGCGGGGAGGCCCAGGCCCAGCTGACCGTCACGCCGGGACAGGTCCTGCAGATCAACGTCGGCGGCTCGGGCGGATACGGCGGCTCGGGCGCCGCAGGTACGGGCACGGAACCCGCCGCCGACGGCGGCGCCGGAGGAGGCGCCTCAGACGTACGCCAGGGCGCCAACGGCCCGAGCGACCGGATGTTGGTGGCCGGTGGCGGCGGAGGCGGAGGCAACTGGATAGGCACCGCCGTCAGCGGGGCCGGCGGCAGCGGAGGCGGCGCCAGCGGTACCGCCGGCGGCAACGGGAGCGACGGGGCAGAAGGCGGCGGGGCAGGTACCGCCAGTGCCGGCGGTGCCGGTGGGCTCGGCGCGAACGGTGCCACTACCGCAGCAGGCGGAGCCCCGGGCCTCGGAGGTACGGGCGGCGCCGGCGCCAGCGGCGCCGGTGGAGGAGGAGGCGGCGGGGGCTGGTTCGGCGGCGGAGGAGGCGGAGGCATCATGAGCAGCCCCTCCGCCACCGTCGGCTCGGGAGGCGGTGGCGGAGGCAGCGGGTACGGTCCGGCCGGCACCGTCTTCCACACCGGTGTGCGCTCGGGCGACGGCTCGGTGACCCTCACGTACGCCCCCGCCGCTGCGGACATCGACGTGCACGTCACCGCCCGGCCGCAGCTGGGCATCCTGGTGCCCTACCTCCGCTACACCCTGACGGCCGACAACACCGGACCGGACACGGCCACCTCGGCCACGATCACCGCGTCCCTGCCCCGGGGTCTGAGCGCGACCGGCCTGTCTGCCGGATGCACCACCAGCGCAGGGACCGTCACCTGTACCTTCGAGGCCGTCGCCAGCGGTGCCGGCGCGACCAAGTCCTTCGACATCCCCCTGCATCTGCTCTCACTGGGCCGCGTGTCGGTGGCCGCCACACGCACCGCGTCAACTCCCACTGACCCCAACGCCGCCAACGACAGCGCCACGGCCAACTGCACCGTGCTCTCCATCCTCCTGGCCACCTGCTCCTGACACCCCGGAGGCCGCGCAGGGTGGGCCCGAGCGAGCGCCGGGCCCACCCCCAGGCAAACCCTCCTTGTGGCGCCGGGCGTGCGGAGAGCCGTCGAGCAGGTTCGCGGAGCCATCCACCTCCCCGAATGTGACCGCTGGAACCCCGCTGGGCCGGCATGAATTCCGGCTGACGACGGCAGAGTTCGGGCGTTGGCTCTTTGCGTCACGTACGTGGAGGTGAAGGAGCCGACGCCGCAGGCCTCGTGAGAAAGGCATCCCAGCGCCGCCCGACCCCGCCCCCTTGCGTACGACCCAGGGGGCTCCCCCATGGCCATGTCCGTGTCACGGATGATGCCGGTGTCCGCCTCGGCGCCACATACGCTCAAGGCGCAGCTCTGAGGCGTTCTCTCGATGACGGTCAGGCCGGGCATGTCCACCATAGGCTCCTCCGGCGCTCCCTCGGGCGTCGCCTCGCTCACCGGGCTGTGGATGCCGCCGGCCCGCAACCGGTCGTCCGCCCACTGGGGCTCTGTCTACGTCGAGCTGAGCCGTCGTGTTCCCCGTGCCACCGGGACGGCGTTGCTGTGCGGGCCGGGACGCGGGAGCCGGTCACAGCGCCCCCCCCCACGGCCGCCACTGCCACGACCAGTACACCCACGACGTTGACGGCCATGTCCCGCTTCCAGGACCGGCGTTCGGCCTCGACGTCCAGGACGAAGACGGCCGGGTCGTCGGAGGCGTAGTGGATCGTGACGTCCAGGCCCTGCGATCCGGCGGGGTCCGGCAGTCCTGACTCGCAGTACGCCGTGACGGCCGTACCGTCGAGGGTGGTGAAGGTGACGACCGGTACCAAGTGGGTGGAGGTGTAGCCGTCGTCGTCGGTGCTGACGCTCTTGGGTACGGCGACGACACGGCCGGGTACGGCGGCCATGGCGGCCAGTGCGTCGAGACGGCGGTTCCTGTCACGTACGTTCCCGGGCAGGTGGTACGCGCCGGAGAGGGCCCACGGCCCGCAGAAGCCCTAGCAAAGCCCACGGCCGGCCCCAGTCGATCGCGACGACGACCAGACCGGCGTAGACAAGGAAGACCGCGAAGGTCGGCCGGCCAAGTCCGCGCCCGCCTTCGGAGAGGTCGTTGGTGAACCGGAAGGCGTGGGGCCTGCCGCGCGGGTAGTGGACGCCGATCTCCCGGCCCGTCCAGGCCGCGCTGATCCTCTCGCCCCGCTCACCGTCGTTGGTGACGGTGAACTCCTGCCCGGTGGAGGGTCCTGGAAGGAGACGACCACGGCTATCCCCTCGTTCGGAGAGCTTCCGTGCCGGGGCTCCCCCACCCGCTCGATCCGCCCCTTCACCCGGACCGCCCGCTGCGCCCGGGGCACCCCGGCCAGCGACCTGCCGTACCCGACCAGCGCGACCGCGCCGAACACGCCGCACCACAGCACCAGATATCCGTGCCAGCCCATCCGTCGTTGCTCCTGCCACGTCGGGGACGGCCACCGAGCACACCCCTGCCGTCCGAAACAGTGCGGTCCCAGGGCACCTCACCGTGCGGGCGCGCGCCGCACCACCTTGCCCTGTCCGTTCACCTCCAGTGACGCCGTGCCTTCGGGCCCAGTCACGACGACTCTGATGATGAGGGAGCCAGTGAAACGGTCGGCGGTGACCTGCCAGGTCCGAGGAGAGCGGACACCGAGAGTGGTCGTGGCCTCCTCGACCAGGGCGGGGAAACGGTCGTAGGGCAGCGCACGAGGGTCGAGCCCCGGGGTCTGCGTGCCGGTGGGCGAGAACACGACCGACAGCAGGCGCTCCTGCACGACGGCGGTGAGCGCCTGGCGTGTGTCCCCACCCCTGGTGAGCGAGCCGACAGCCCGGGCCGGCTCACCTTGTCGAGAAACGACTGGCCTGGGCCCAGGGCGACCGTTCCGGACGCCGACGACACCACCGTGGTCGACGACGTGGAGGAGACGGACGGCCGCGCGGCCGAAGGCGGTTGCGCGGTGTAGTCCCGGTCGAAGAGGTCCGCGCGGAACAGCAGGACCACGACAACCGCGCCGAGCAGCAGGCCGAGGAGCACGACGAAGCCGAAGGCACAGCCCTGCGGGGGCGCGACCACCCTGGCCGTCCCGGGCGCCGAGTCGAGGCGGGCCGAGGCCGCCTGGTCCTCCCACTCCGGAGTCGGCCGCTTGACGATGCGCACCCGCCACGGCTGGTCCGACGGGTACTGGACCACCACGACGCCGCGCGGCCGGTAGTCGGACAGGTCCACGAGGTTGATGTCCTGCGTGATCTCCACCCGGTACGCCGGCCCGTCGTCCGGTGCGACGGTGAGCTCGAACCGCACCGGTATGTCGCTCGACTCGCCCCCCGATGAGCCTCCAGGCTCTCGATCACCGCGAGCGCCGTGCGGGGCACGACCGCCGCCTCCCGGGCACGCCTCGGCATACCGGCGAGGGTCGCGGCGGGATCGCCTTGATCGCTTCGCTGAGGTGGTGTAGCACGGCGCCGAGTTCACCCGGTGTCGGAGTGGCCAGTGCCAGCTGGAGCGCTCGCGGACGATACCGGCCAGTGGCGAACGCGTCCGCCCCAAGTCCCGCTTTCTGCCCGCGCGTTGGAGCGCCGACGGCTCATTCCCTGGGGCGGGAGGACGGATCCGTGACGGTCCCGCCCCGGTCCGCGGTCAGCGTCGGCTGTCGCCGGGCGCAAGCAGGCTGGTGACCTCGGCGATCGCCTCCGCCGAGGGGTGGAAGTAACGCCGCACGTTCTCCGGCTTCTTGTGCCGCGACTTCGCCATGAGCATCGGCGGGCTCGCTCCCGCCTCGCCGAGGTGGGTGAGCCCGGAGTGCCGGTATTCGTACAGGTCCCAGCCTGCTCCCGCATACCCCGCCGACGGCTGTACACACGTCCAGCAGGGCACGGGCCTGCCCGTACGACAGCCGGAGCCAGCCCGGTATCGGGGCAGACGTCGCGGGATCTGAGGACCTTCCGGGGCCGGGCCTGCGGTGGGTGACGAACACCGGGCCACGGGTCCGCCCCTTGATCAGCCGGGGCAGCAGGCGGGCGGTGCCGGCGTCCCCGTACACGGACTCCAAGACGAACCCCTCGCGCGCAGCGCCCCGGCGCCGGGTGCGCGGCTGGGCGCCCTCGGCCTTCACGGGGCCCGGCGTCTGGCCAGGTCCAGCTCCTCGCTGTCGACCTCAAGAATCTCCTCCGCCCGCGCGACCGTCTCGTAGAGCATCCGCCACAGCGTCTTCTCCCGAAGGCGGACGTCGCGGCGGGCGATCAGCCGGTCGACCGCCGTCTTCGACCGGGCCGGGGGCTGCGACTCCGGCGGGGGCATCCGCTTCACCCAGGCCGGGACCACCGGGCCGTCGTACCCGCGCTCGGCGCACCGGCCAAGCCAGGACAGCACCGACGCCCGGCGGGCGTTCCACGTGCTGACCGCCGCGGTGCCCCACAGGAGTTCGATGGCCTCGCCGATCTCTTCGTCCGCGACGGTGGCGAGCGGACGGATCTCGCCGAGGCGTTCGGCGGTCTTGCCGATACCGATGCCGTACGACCGGAAGGTGTTCGCGTAGTCGAGCGAGTCGAGGAACACGTCCGCCGCCGTACGGACGGGTCGACGCCTTCCCGACGGGCAGTTGCACGACGGCAGGCGCGGTCTCTCCCTTGCCACAGATGACAGGACCGCTTCCCTGCGCCTGCGGCGTGAGCGGGTGGTTCTTCTCGCGGTGCATGGCCGGACAGGGCGACTTAACAACTTCGCATGCCAATGTCCGGACAACTGTTACATAGCCGATGGAGTACCTACGTGCGCTCTTCGTAGCGTCAGCTCTGCCGCTCACGCCCCAGCGCCGCCCATCAGCTCGACCCACACCCACTGGCCCGGGACGGGACAACGCCGTGCTGCGCCTCGGGCAGACCACCGTGCCGGTGCACGCCTCTTCCTGGAGTCGTGCTCGCCCGCGTCCCGCCCGTACGCCTCGCCCGCCCATTCACCCGCGAAAGACCTCCCGTGCCGACACAGCCCGCCCGCCGCGCCCTCATCGCCGGTTTCATAGCCCTTTCCGCGGCGATATCGGCCTGCACTCCCGCCTCGTCGCCACTTGCTTCTCCGCCGGTCCACAAGCGCGGCATGGTGCAGGCTGCCCGGGACGGTTCGAGCGGTGTCCGGGTCATGCAGATCCTCGCCCACCCGGACGACGACCTGTACTTCATGAATCCCGAGCTCCAGCAGTCCATCGACGCCAACGACCAGCTCGTCAGCGTCTATGTGACCAGCGGTGAAGCCCAGGGCTTCAACAAGATCCCCGGCCGCAAGCCCCCCAAGCCCAACGTCGCCAACTACGCCGGTGCCCGCCGCCAGGGCCTGCGCCAGGCGTACGCGTTCATGGCGACCGGCGACACCAAGGCACCCTGGACCAGGCAGGTCACCACCCTGCCCGACGGCACCCCCATTGAAGTGGACGCCCTGAGCCACCACCCCGGCATCCGGCTGGTCTTCCTCGGTGTGTCCCAGCACTCCCCCTCCCACGGCAAAACCCCCGGCCTCGACCTGCGGCGCCTCTGGGAGGACCCCCACACGGTCACGCGAACCCTGGTGGGCACCGGCTCCCCCGTCCGGGCCTCGCACAAGGTCACCCGCGCCGGGCTGATCGACGCACTGGTCCACCTCATGGACAGCTACCGGCCCACACTCGTACGCACCATGGACCCCGACCCGGATATGCAGGTCCGCAACGCGAAGCACCGCGCCCACCACGACCAGCGCGGCTACTCGGACCACCCCGACCACACCGCCGCCGCGCTGTTCACCTACGCCGCCCTCGACCGCTACCGGGCCCCCCACGCCGTCACCGCCTTCCGCGGCTACTACAACGAGCGCTGGCCGCAGGGCCTGCCCGCGCAGATCATCCGCGGTAAGGCCAACGTCCTCAACGCCTACGGAGGCTCCCCGCAGGGCTGCGACGACAAGGCGTTCGGCGGCTGCGGTGACTACGACGTCGGCCGGGACCGCTCGTACGGCACCGGCTGGCTCCAGCGCACCTCGCTGCGCTACCCCACCGCCGCCCCGCAGCTGCGGCAGGGCGCCGACGGGCGGCTGACCGCGTTCGCCGTCCTCGGCGGGCAGGCGGCCATGTGGCAGGAGACCGAGCCCGGCGGCGGACGGTGGACCGCGCCGAAGCTGCTGGCCGGCAAGGGACTGCTGCCGGGCCTGACGGCCTCGCCGACACGGGACGGCCGCTGGCAGCTGTTCGCCGAGCGCGTCGCCTCCCTCGGCGCAAGGGCGAAGGACAACCGGCGCGAGATCGTCATGACGGAACAGACGCGCCAGGGCGGGCCGTTTCGCGCCTGGGTCTCGCTGGGCGCCCCCGACCGCGACCCCGAGCACGGCCGCCGCGTCGGCGGGCCCGTCGTGACCCGCGGCGCCGACGGCACCACCTGGCTGTTCGTACGCAACTGGGCCAAGGGGGTCTCCGTCCGCAGCCAGCGAGCCGGCGGCACCTGGAGCAACTGGTCGGACCTGGGCGGCGCCGAAGTCCAGGAAGGGCTCAGCGCCGTCACCGACGCCAAGGGGATCGTCCATGTCTTCGGCGCCGGACACCACACCGTTCGCCACTGGGTGCAGCGCAGCCCGGGAGGACCGTTCGTCCTCGCACCCACCGGGCTGCCCGCCCCAGCCGATCCGCCCACCGCGCTGGCCCGGCCCGACGGCTCGCTTCTCCTGGCCTTCCGCGCGGCCGGGACCGCCCGTCTGCTGGTGCGCACCCTCCCGGCCGGTGGCGGAGCATGGCGTGAGGAACGCGTAGACCTGGGCAGCCGCGGCTACGGCGCGCTCGCCCTGCACTCCATACCCGGCGGAGTGCTGCTGGCCGCCCGCAACAACGACGGCGGTACGAGCCTGGCCACTCTGGGCACCGGGCGCGCCCCGCAGTGGAGCACCGTCCCCGGAGCCGTGGTCGGCGCGGCCTCCCTGGCAACCGACGCCGACAACCGTGCCGTCCTCGCCCTGCTTGCCCCGGACGCGACACTCCACACCCGCGTCATACCTGAAAGCCACCCTGCCGAGCAGGGAGACCGTCAGCGTGGGAAGTCCGTGGAGCAGGCCGCGAGTTGGTAGTCGTGCTGGTCAGAAGTGGGATGGAGACGTCCGTGCTTCCGGGCGCGGTGGAAGGTCCAGTACTGGTCGAAGTCGCGATTGCTGTCCACCCTCCGACACAGCGTCCCATCCGGAGCAGGGGGCCGACGGGTCACTGGCCTCGCCCATCGGTGCCCAACCCGGCTCGCGACGGTTCGTATAGTGGGACCGTTGCGCTGAAGTCCCCCTCTAGTGGGACCGTTGCGCTGAAGTCCGCCCCGCCGCTTCGGGTTGGCTGCCTGGACCGTCGTGGGCCCAGTGCAGCTCTTGAGGACGAGCCCCACGACGGCACAGCGGGCCTTCGCCCTCCTGCAACACGCCCACCCCAGCCTCACCCTCAACCACACCAACCCGGCCACCGCGGCCGTGGCCCTGGTCCGCCGCTACCTGGGCGCCTACGGACCGGCAGCCGAAGGGGACCTGATGTGATGGTCCGGGCTCACCCGCGCCGAGATCACCCCCGCCCTCACCGCGCTGCGCGACGAGATCACCCCGGTGCACGTCGAGGGCCTGCCCGCCACCCTCCTGGTGCTGAGCAGCGAGCTCGACGTTCTACGCAGAACCACGCCGCTCCCGGCGGATCACGTGCGGCTCACGGCGTTCGAAGACCCCGCGTTCAAGGGCTACTTCACCACCCGCGCCCGCTACCTCGACCCCGACCACACCGAACGGGCCTTCAACCCGATCGGCGAAGTCCACGCCGCCATCACGCTCGCGGGCCGCATCACCGGCACCTGGCGGTGGGACAAGCAGACCCGCACCGTCGGCTGGGACCTGTTCACCCGGCCACCGCGCGGCCTGGCACGCGTGATCCAGCAACGCCTGGAGGAAGCCGAGGCGTTCTTGCGCACCGAGCCGAACTGACCGTGCCGCGTTTACTCATATGGCGAAAACCGCCCCAAGGCACCACCAGACGCGGCCATAATCGGGGCTTTCACCCACCCCGACAGAGACGCTCTCATCAAGGAGCGGCCGCTGCGTGAGCGGCCGTACGGATTCCTGATGCGCGCCCTGTTCGCCGCCGGACGCCACTTCATCTGCGGCAACGCGGCGCTCCAGGCGACCCGGCTCGGCCAGGCGCGCACCCACTCCGAGCTGGCCGCCGAGGCCTGCCGCCGGGCCGGCGACCGGGCCATCCTCCAGCAGTCCTACAACGACCTCGGCGTCATCGCCCAGTTCGAGCAGCGTTACGACGACGCGGCCGTCCACTTCGACCAGGCGCTCGCCCTGGCGCGGGAGCAGGGCCAGCGCTCGGCCGAGCTGGTCACCACGCTCAACGCGGCCCTGGCCCGGATCCGCGGAGGCCGCGCCGCCGAGGCGCTGCCCTCCTGCGAGGAAGCGCTGGGCGCCCTGCGCGCCATGGCGGACCCTCACGGGGTGGCCCACGCGCTGTGCGTACGCGGGCAGGCCCTGCACGAACTGAACCGTCCGCACGAGGCGCTCGCCAGCTACGCCGAGTGCCTGGAGGTGTGCGAGGCCGAGCGGATTCCCGGCCAGCGGGCGCAAGCACACTACCGGTGCGCCGAGACCCTGCGCGTCCTGGGCCGCATCGAGGCCGCGCTCGAGGTGGCGGGGCAGGCGGTGTCGTACTTCCGGACCACGCCGGACCGCGCTCGGGACCGGGGCTACGCCCTGCTCATCCACGCCCGTACCTCCTTCGACGCCGGACAGCCGAAGGAGGCCCGAGCGTACGCCGCCGAGGCGCTGGAGGTCTTCACCAGGGCCGGTCTGCCCGAGGCCGCGGAGGCCGCAGCGCGGTTGAAGCCCTGACCGAGCGGTGCCCGCCCAGTCGGTCTCCGGCCGCGTCACCGCACAGCCGGGGGCCTTCGCGTGCAACGGGGGCCGCTATGCCCTGGTGTTGTACTCGTCGGTCCCCTTGCCGTGGTCGAAGGGACCGTTGGCGGAGGTGCTCCACGCGGTGGCACCGGAGGAGCATGCGGCGGCAACGGATCCGAAGGCACCCACGACGAGGGCAAGGAGGGCCGGAACGAGAACGGCCATACGGCGTTTCATGGACGTCTGGTTGCGCTGCACGAGAGGACCTGACTCATTTCGTGCAGGAGGCCATCGGCTGGCCCGGCCTGCGTACGGCATGCTGCCCCACTATGGCCATCGGGCATCTGCGTTTCATATACACGGCACGGGTCCGAGGCGTCCGCCGTGGTAACTCTGCTGGTCTCTTCGTCGTGCCGTCTGCTCGGCGCGCGATGGTGGCGGACGTCGACCCCGTCCACCACCTCACTGACTCGACGAGGCACCAGGCGATGACTGGATGTGCCGGAGCATCTCTTCCATCACCGCCACGGGCAGGGCCGGATGCCCAGCTGCCGTCTCCGCCATGTCCGTGTCCCGGAGCAGTCGGGTCAGCACCCGTGCGGGCAGCCCGGGGTGGTCGGCGGCCGCGTAGCGGACGTGTGCGTACGGGGCGTCGAGCAGGCGTACGGCCGACGCGGGTGTCAGCCGGGGATCGGTCCCGGCCCGGTGGCGCACATCCGCGTCGCTGTCCCGACTGAACCGTTCAACCAGGCCGGCCGTCGACTCCGGGTCGTCCAGGGCGAGTTGACGCATCCGCGGGTTCGGGTCGTCCGCATAGCGGAGCAGGTCGCGGCGGGGGAAGTCCGGGTGGCCGCGGGGGCGGTCGGAGGTGCTGGGACTGCCCGTCCACCACTGCCACACCCTGAGCAGCGTGTCGGCGGGCGCGTCGTCACAGGATTCGGCGAAGAAGAGCTGGACGACTCGGTCCTCGTCGCGGGCCAGTCGTTCCACGACGTCCGGCGGCAGACGTCGCGCCTGGGCGACACTTCTGCGTACGAGGGGGTGGCGGGAGGCGGCCAGGCGGCGCATGGCGTCGGGATCCCCGTGCAGCACTGCGACCCAGCCGAGCGTCGCGTAGTGGGTGCCCGGATGGAAAGCGATGTCGATGGCCGCACGCTGCTCCTCGGTGAGGTCAGGGCGCGTGGAGACCTCGAAGCGGACGGATTCGTCCGGGTCCTGGGCGAGGAGGGCGGCCAGGTCCGGATCCAGGTGCTGGTTGCGCGCCAGGTTTCGGCGCTGGCCCGCTTCTCCGTGGTGGGCCAGGTGTGCGACGAGGTCGTGCTCCAGACGGCAGGTCCACACCGCGTGGTCCAGGGGCTTCTCGAAGTCGAAGACCGATCGGGGCATCGGTTGCCGCAGGTGGTGCAGGAGCAGCGCGTGGCTGCGGACCGCGCCGTCGGGGTCGGCGCGAAGTGCGTTCCGGGCGGGGCCGTCCAGCTGGGCCCAACCCTCCAGGCAGGCCGTCGCCCGGACGGACGGGTCGGGGTCGGCGGCCAGCGCGGCGATCAGCTGTACGGGCAGTGCGGGAAGGCGGCCGTCTCTTTGCGGATCGCCGGCTACCGCACCGCCCAGACCCGGCTGATCTGGTCGGCACCGGAGCCGGCCCCGGCTCCTGAGGCCGCCGGCCCCGGCTCAGGCGGCCAGCGCGCCGGCGAGTTCGGTGCGGGAGCTGATGCCCAGTTTGAGGAAGGCCCGGTAGAGGTGGTGCCCGACCGTGCGCGGGCTGAGGAACAGCTGCGCCGCGATCTCCCGGTTGCTCGCCCCCGACGCCGCGAGGCGGACCGCCTCGCGCTCCTGCGGGCTGAGCAGGCTGATCGACCCGTCCTGACGGGTGTTCAGCACGATCTCCCCGCCCGCCGCGTCCAACTCCGCCCTGGCCCGGTCGGCCCATGGCAGTGTGCCGAGCCGTTCGAAACCGTCCAGCGCGGCGCGCAGCTGGTCCCGGGCATCGATCTGGCGGCGCAGGCGGCGCAGCCACTCCCCGTACAGCAGCGCGGTGCGCGCCCGCTCGAACGCACTGCCGTCCTCGTGCAGGGCCAGCGCGGCGATGAAGTGCTCCTCGGCCGCCCCTCGGGACCGGTCAGCGCCCGACACCGGGCAGCCAGGGCACCGAGCGCGGGCTGCCCCAGCGCGGTAGCCCACTCGTCGAGCAGGGCGGCCGCCTCCGCCGCACGCTCCGGGCGGCCCGCCCGGACCGCGGCTTCGACCAAGTCCGCCAGCAGCGGCCAGCAGAGCAGCGGATAGGCCACCTCCTGCCACGCCGCGGCCAGCTCCGCGAGGGCCGCCTCCGCCCGGCCCACACCGCGCAGTTGGGCGTACTCCAGGGCCTCGCCGGTCAGGGCCCGGACCTGCTCCTCCTCGCCCCGACGGCGGCCGGCATCGCCAGGGCGGCGCGCAGGTGGGCGGCCCGGTGGGCGAGATCGTGGTACTCGGCCAGCCGGAGCACCTCCGTGCCCCGGGCCATCGCCTCCTCGTGGTGGCCCAGCGCCAGCTCCGTGCGGACCAGCAGGTCGAGCGTGGTGGGCAGCCAGCCCCTGATGCCCTGCTCCCGGCAGTGGGCGACCGCTGCGTTGGCGACCTGGCGGGCCATCTCGTGATCGCCCGCCAGCTGGCAGTAGATCCCGGTCATCAGCCCGTCCATCACGCCGGTGGTGGCCTCCCGCCCACCCGGCACCAGCGGGCGCGCAGCACGGCGGGAGCGCAGGGCACCGCGCCGCCGAACAGCCGCGCGGGCACGGCGAGTACGGGCAGGCCGGGGGCACGGGAAGGGGGAGGTCGACCTGCCACTGTGGACGGACGCCGCTGAGTGCAGCCCGTGCCACCCCGGCAGCGACTCGCACTGACCGCGCGACACCGGTGGGCCCGACACCGGGCTGGTCCCACCGGCAACGCCCGGGTGGGATTGGACCGAACCGGCCCAGCGTCGTGCCGGGCCCGCCAGGATGGGGCGGATGACAACCCCGACCGGCGACCTCTGGCACCACTACGGACGCGTCCGCCACACCGCCGACCGCGACGTCCCCGGCACCTTCCGGTGGAGCTGGAGCCAGGACAGCGGGCCCGGCCCGGCAGTCCTCGGCGATCTGACCGGGCTGCGCGTCGGCGACCTCGGCGCCGGGGCCGCCCGGCACGCCGCCCACCTGGCCTTGCACCACCTGCCCGCCCGAATCGACGCCATCGACGCCTCCCCCGCTCAGCACGCCATGGCCGCCGACCTGTACGGACACCTCGCGCCGCGCCTGCGCATTGAGCAGGCCGACGTGGTCAGCCACCTGCGCGCGGCAGCCCACGCCTACGACGTGCTGTACAGCGTCTTCGGCGCTGTCGACTTCACCGAGCCGCACGAGCTGCTGCCGGCGGCCGCCGTCGCCCTGCGGCCCGGCGGGCGGCTGGTGTTCTCCACCCTGGCCCACTACCTCAGCGGCGCGCCCGCCGAGCCCGACGTGCAACACGCCGATATCCCCGCCAGGACGCCGCACGGGGAGCCGGTCACGATGCGCCGCTGGGTCCTTCAGGAACAGCTATGGACCAACCCCCTGATGCCCCCGCCAAGAGAGGACTTCATCGTGTCGGCCTCGGACTCCAAGCCGCGCGGCGCCCTGTCGGGCCGGACGAGTGAGGCCCGGATCTCAGTTCCTCGTCGACGACGCCAGGGCGTCCGCCGCCCCTGCCACATGCACAGGTTCCAGCACGAAGACGGGGATCACACGGTCGGTCTTCTCCTGGTATTCGGCGTACGGCGGATACGCGGCCACCGCGCGCTCCCACCACTCGGCCTTCTCGTTCCCAGTGATCTCACGGGCCGTCATGTCCTGGCGTACAGCCCCGTCCTGGAGCTCCACGTGCGGGTCGGACTTGACGTTGAAGTACCAGACCGGGTGACGCGGGAAGCCACCCTTCGAGGCCACGGCGGCGTACCGCCCCTCGTGCTCCACGCGCATCAACGGGATCTTGCGGATCTTGCCGCTCTTCGCTCCGCGCGTCGTGAGAATGACGACGGCCAGGCCCGTGTCCCACAGCGTCGCTCCCTGCGTGCCGCCCGAACTCTCATACAACTCGACCTGATCGCGCACCCACTGCGCCGGACTCGGCCCGTACTCGCCCTCAAGAGGCATCGCATTCACCCCATCGTCGCTCACGGATTACGTTGCACAGTCCAACACAAGCCTCGCGCGGAGGCGAGAGGGCCGTTCCTGCTCTGCCGCCAGACACGGACAGAGACCGGAGCCGGGTCAGGGCGCTCCTTTCCGGCGGCCGGCAGCCCGGGAAATGCGCCGGGCCGACAACTTCAAGTGAGACGGCAAGGTTCCGGTGTCTCACCCGCCTTGTCTCTCCGCAGATCAGGGCGTCGCCTGGCGACAAGACCGAATGAGACGGGATATTCGTCGTGGTCACGTGTGTCCTTGGTCGGAGTGTCCTCTGTCAGCCAATCGAGGCGGTTGACAGCGAACCTGGTCGTTTCGGCTTCCTTGCCAGCGAACCTGGTCGCTCGCGCCACCCGGCCGTGCTGCGAAGTCGTTCCCGAAGACGCACGGCACCCACTGATCGAGCCGGACCCCGAAGGCAACTGCCGAGTCAATGCCGGACGCCGGCAGCATTCCGGCGTCGTCGAGGCCGTTGTAGAAGTCCACGTCAGCCCAGCCGCCCCGGAACAGCACCACCGACAGCTCCGCGTCCGCCGGTCCGGAGATGACCACACCGATCGAGTCGGGATCACGTACGAGTGTCCTGTCCGTCTCAAACTGCTGGGGCCATGGCGCGGCTTCGTCACGCCACGTCAGTTGCCCAACCCTGAGACCGACTGCTCGCCACCGCGCGGCTCGCTCCGTAATCACTGCGGCCGCCTGATCAAGATCAATGACTCGCTGCACAAGGAGATCATCGCGCACCCAGACGTGCTGTTCTCGCTGGTGAGCCAGTGTGCCGGGACGCGGTAGTCGGAACCGTGATAGCACGGTGACCTCGCGGTTCGAGTCTTGCGGGACACACTGATTGGAACCAAAAGGTCGGGCTTTGTCGACGGCCGACCGGTCGTCTTCTGGCGGCCGGGCTGCAAGTACTGCTTGCGACTGCGCATCAGGCTGGACCGCAGCGCCCGCTAGTTGCATTGGGTCAACATCTGGCGTGACCTGACAGGAGCCGCAGCGGTGAGGGCAGCCCACGACGGCAACAAGACCGTGCCGACCGTCGTCGTGGCGGGCCAGCCACACACCAACCCCGCTCCCGAATGGGTGCGCGAACAGCTCTCCCGTTCCGCGTGATCAGAAGCCGTGCCTCTCGGAGAGGCGCCCGCAGGCCCAAGTGGACAGAGGTCAAAGAACAAGCTGAGGTGCTCGCCAGCTGGTCCTGCCCCAGTACCCCACCAGGGAGCTCGGCCTTTGTCATCGACCGCCGTGCGTCAGAGCTCCTTGAGGTGGCGCGCGACATCGTCCGCGTCGGGCAGGCCGAGCTCGCGGAAGACGCTCTCCGCACGGCGGTAGTACTCCTGGGCCCGGTCGGCGTCGCCCTGGGCCCGGTGGGCGTGGCCGAGCTGCGCGAGGGCGCGGGCGAGGATGCCCGCGTCGCCGCGCGCCTCGGCGATGTCCCGTGCCCGCGCGGCGTGTTCGGCGGCCTCCACAGGCCGCCCCGAGAGGTTGTGGGCCTCGGCGATCGCGCCGAGCAGGAGACCCTCGCGGAAGCGGGAACCGGTCTCACGCCACAGGCGCAGGCTCTCGTGCAGGTGGTGGAACGCCTCGGACGTCCGCCCGGTCCGCAGGCAGACCTGGGCGAGGTTGTGCAGCGCGTTGGCCTGACCCGCGACGTCCCCGGTCGCCCGGGTGACGGCGACGGCCTCGCGGCAGTGCGCCAGTGCCTCCTCGCCCCGGCCGGTGGCCAGCAGGGCCAGGCCGAGGAAGCCGAGGGCGTACGCCTCGATGCCACGGCTGGCCAGGGCCCTGCCGTGGGCCAGCGCCTCGGTCAGCATGGCGTGCGCGGCGGTGAAGTCGCGCAGGGCCAGCGCGCCTCCGCCCCGTGTGATGAGGACGTGGGCGAGCAGCGTCCGGTCGTCGGCCTCCCGGCACAGCTCGATGGCACGGTCCAGGGAGGGGGCGCCGCGCCGCATGGCGAAGCGGTGCTGCACGGAGCTGCCCAGCATGTACAGGGCGCGTGCTTCCGCGGTGCGGTGGCCTGCGGCACGCGCGGCCTCGGCCAGAATCCGAGCGGCGCGTTCGATGCCGTAGGGCTGCGCGCCGAGGCGACCGAGCGGGTCCGCGGCCAGCAGCAGGTCCGCGCAGACGGTCAGCGACAGGGAGGTGTCTCCCGCCGCCTGCTCGATGAGCCCCAGGAGCGACGTCTGCTCGTCGAGCAGCCAGGCGGTGGCCTTCTGCGGGCCGGTGAAGTCCAGGCCCTCGGAGCGCAGCGGGGTTACGTGCCCGGGGAACACGTCGTCAGGCAGCGATACCCGGTGGGCGTCGAGGGCGGTGGCGAGGCAGAACTCCAGCAGGCGGGTGAGTGCGGCGGTTCGCTCGTGGTCCGGCACTTCGGCGCATGCGGTCTGACGGGCGAAGAGCCGGAGCAGGTCGTGGTAGCGGTAGCGGCCGGGGGCGACCGACTCCAGCAGGCTCAGGTCGACCAGCGACTCGCACAGCTCCTCCGCCTCCCGCTCCGGTCGGGCGAGCAGCGCCGCGGCGACGGGCACGCTCAGTTCGGGCATCTCGGGCAGGGCCAGCAGCCGGAACGCGCGGACGTGCTCGGCGTCCAGCAGTTCCATGCCGAGCCGGAACGTCGTCTCCACGGCGGTGTCCTCCGCCTTGAACGCGCCGAGGCGGCGCCGCTCGTCCGCCAGCAGCGCGGCGGTCTCCGCGAGCGTCTGGTCCGGCCGGGCGACCAGCTGGGAGGCCACGATGCGGATGGCGAGCGGCAGATGGCCGCAGGCGTCGAGCACCTCGGCGGCGGCCTCCGGCTCGGCGGACACGCTCTGTTCGCCGACGATCCGGGTCAGCAGCTCCAGGGCCTCTGCCCGCGCCATGGGCCGCAGGTCCACCAGGGTGGCCCCGGTCAGGCCGACGAGCCGGGAGCGGCTGGTGAGCAGCACCGCGCTGCCGGGCGTGCCGGGCAGCAGGTCGCGCACCTGCGCCGGATCACGGGCGTTGTCCAGCACGACGAGCACCTGCCGGGTGGCGAGCATGGAGCGGTAGAGGGCGGCCCGCTCCTCGGGCAGTGTCGGGAGGTGACCGGCACGGACACCGAGGGCGCACAGGAAGCGGCCCAGCACCTCCATCGGCTCCGCGGGCCGGGGGTCGGTTCCCCTCAGGTCCACGTAGAGCTGCCCGCCCGGGAAGCGGTGGCGCATCCGCTGGGCCACGTGGACGGCCAGGGCGGTCTTGCCGATGCCACCCATCCCGCTGATGGTGCTGAGGGCGACGATCGGGCCCTTCTCCAGCGCGGCGCACAGCCGGTCGGCCTCGTCGTTCCGGCCCGTGAAGTCGGCGATGTGCTGGGGCAGTTGAGCCGGCCCGTAGGGTCGGTCCGGATGCCGGAGCCCGGCCTCGTCGCCCGCCTGCCGCTCGGGTACGGTGGTGAGGATCTTCTGCTGGAGCCGGTCCAGGCCGGGACCCGGGCGGGTGCCCAGCTCCTCGGCGAGCGCGCGGCGGACCTGCGCGTGGACGTCCAGTGCGTCCGCCCGCCGTCCGGCATGGTGCAGCGCTGTCATCAGCAGCTCGTGGACCCGCTCGCGCCAGGGGTGTTCGGCGGCCAGCACGCGCAGCGGACCGATCGCGTTGTCGTGCCCGCCCAGCACGATCTCGGCCTCCCAGCGGGCCTCGGCCGCCGCCAGGCGCAGCTCCTCCAGCCGGGTGCGCTGGGCCTCGGCATACGGGCCGGGCACGCCGGCCAGCGGCCTGCCGCGCCACAGGTCCAGCGCGGAGACGAGCAGTGACCGCGCCCGTTCGGGCCGGCCGGCGGCCCGGGCCCGCTGTGCCTCGGCCGTACGGAGCTCGAAGACCGTCAGGTCGACGTCCTCCGGGGCGACGCGCAAGGTGTAGCCGTCGCCCGTCGTCAGCAGCGTGCGCGCGGTGGCGCGTGGTGCCCGGCCGGGCTCCAGCAGCCGACGCAGGGTGAAGACTTGGGTGTGCAACGCCCCCAGCACGCCGGGCGGGGCCTCGTCGCCCCAGACCGCGGCGATCAGCTCCCGGCGGGGTACGGGGGTACGCGCCCGTAGCAGCAGGACCGCGAGCACCGCCTGCGTCTGGGGCGCGCCGACGCGCACCTCGGCCGACCCGTCGTGCACGCGAAGGGGGCCGAGAACGGTGAAGCGGCAGGCGGTGGTTCGCCCGGATTCACCGACGGAGGAGTGGCCGGGCGAGGCAGTGGGGGGCATGGGTTGTCTCCCAAAGACGTAAGGGCCTTTTGGCGTGAGGGCCTTTTGGCGTGAGGGCCTTTTGACGAGAGGTCAGGTCACGGGGGGAATCGCCCGTGCCACCGGTTCCGCCGTCACGGGTTCGGCACGCGAGGAGAGCAGGCCGCTCTCATCAGGGGACCGGTGCCGGTTCGGACCCGTCCCGGCACACGGCTCGTCGCCGAGCAGGGCGAGGAAATCGTCGGTCTCCGGCATACCAGACGGGCGCAGATCTCGTGCGCGGTGCGCCCGGGCGCCGTCATGGTCCCCGAGTCGGCCAACGGCGGAGCCGAACACGACCGACGAGTGGGCGCGACCCCAGTCGTTCCTGACCTCCTCCAGAGGCGCGGCCACGGTCCGGGCCAGCTGTGCGGCCTCCTCGGCCCGGCCGGTGGCGAACCGGTTTCTCCGTGAGCCGGAAGAGGGTGAGCCCTTCCCCCCAGTCGGTTGCGGCGGCCGCCTAAGCGGGCCGACGCCTCGGTGAGTCGTGCGGCGGACTCGGCAGTCCGCCGCTGGGCGTTGAGGACGACGCCCAGACGGTGCGCGTCCATGGCCGCGCCGGGGACGCCCGCCAGGGGCTCCAGCGCGAGACGCAGCCGGGCGCGGGCCTCCGCGAGCTGCGCGGCGGCCCGGGCCAGGCCCGCCGAGGCAACGTGATCCTCGAACCGGGCGAGGTCCACGGCCTCGCGTGCCACGTGCAGCGCGCAGCCGTCAGGGACGGACACCAGGACCCGGGGGGACTCGCCCACGGTCGGCTCCGGTTCCAGCAGTTTGCGCAGCCGCGAGGCGTACGTCCGCGAAACCACAACAACGCGGGCCGGCGGGTTCCCGCCCCACAGGTCCTCCACGACGTCGGCCACCGAGGCGACCAGCTCCTGGCGTAGCAGCAGCACCGCGAGGAACGCCTGCCGCTGCGGAGAACCGAGTTCCAACTCCTTGTCGCCGCGCCACGCGCGCAGCCGACCGAGCAGCGCGAACCGCAGCCCGGTGTACCCCGTGACCATCTCCCGCCCCACCCCACTGATGCCTTCCGACGCACATGCCCTACGGCGGGCCGGCCCCCTCTTCACCCTGGGCGCTCAGCACGTCGTCCCCCGGCGTGCGCCGATCCGGATCCTGCTATGGACAATCCGTCCTTTAACGTCGCCAGCCGCTATCGGATCACAACTCCCGTGCAGACGGCCACCCCGCCGCGCTGCCGGGCAAAGACCGCAACCGACGCCCTCGTCGCCATGCCGGGCCGCCTTCCCGCTCCCGAACGGGGCGAACCGACCGCCGCACACTGAATGACCGCCGCACACTGAATGAAGGGACCAGAGCACTCGTCGGGCTCCAGCCACTGGCTTTCCGGGCGGTGAGAGGCCGTCAGACCGGGCGGACGCCACCCTCCTCACCCCGCGCGGCAGCCGAAGTCCCCCCCTCCCGCTGACTCGTCGGGCCCGGTAACTGGTCCGATCGTCATACCAGCCCCATCCTTGCGGCGGTGCCGCAGCACATGCGTACACCTCGCCCGGCGACCGAACTCGTCCGCCGCAAGGTCGCGTCGATCAGCCGCACTCCGCGCAGCCATCCGGCAATGCCCTGCCGCAGCCGCACGGCGGAGTTTCCACACCCGGACGTCCGGCAGCAGAGCGCTTCCGTCCGGGCCGATCAACACACCGCGGCGTTCACCCACGGGTGTAGCGGACGCGCTGATCAGACGCATTTCGCTGCCTGTGTACGCCACGCTTCGTCGCATGAGCGGTGTTGTCCCCGGTGCCCGCGTACGGCGCACCGGGGTTGTGTACCTGACCCTGCCGGCCGTGGGCACGGTGGGGGCGCTCCTGGTCGCCCTGCGGATGGAGGACTCGGCCTCCGTGCTCGCGGCACTACTGCCGACGTGGGCCGGCGCCTACCTGGCCTGGAGCGCCTACCGGGCCGACCGGACCGAGACGGTCGTGGCATGCGGCCCCGCTGAGGTGCCGACTCGTGCAGGACCACCCGGAACTGGGGGCTCGCGCGTCCGATGCCTTCGGGCAGGTCACCCTGGCTGCTGTGCTGCTGCGGCTGCGCACCCGCACGGCCGTGGGGCACCACCTCCTCGACGCCTTCGTCGACGCCGCGTACCGGCCACACCCACGCCGCCCCTCCCGCTGGAGCGCGGACCGGGCCGGGCCTGCCCTGCGCTTCCTCGCCCGGTACATGGAGCGCGGACGCGACGGCACCGCCGAACTCGCCTGGTGGAAGCTGCGGCACGCCGTTCCCACCGCGCTGCCCCTCATGCTGGCCGGCGTGCTGCTGGGCATGGTGGCCTGGTCCTTCGAGGGCATCGGCATGGAACTGACCCACCACTTCACGCCGGACGGGGCGCCGGTGCGCTGGGACCAGCGGGGCGGCCTCGGTGTCGTAGCGGCCGGGATCTGCGGCGGCTTGGTGTGCGGTCTCGCCGCGGGCTTGGCCGCCATGACGCGGTGCGCCCTTGTCGCTGCGCCCGACGTCACCGCCGAACTCGTGCTCAACCGCCTGGCCGACGCCGCCACCCTGACCCTGGCCGGGGTGATCATCTCCGGCTTCGCGTTCGGCGGCCGGCCGCACCTGCGGCGGCCCGCCGACTGGGACCGCAGGGCCCTGGTGACCGCGCTCGTGCCGCCCTCTGCTACGCGGCGGCCTTCGGCAACGGCTGCGGCACAGTTCATGCCCTCCTGTACGGTGTGGCCGCAGCCGCGGTCGGCGCGGACGGCGTGCGCGCCGATCTTCCCTGTCCGGCCGTCCGGGTGCGCCGGCACTTCAGTGTGCGAGGCCTCGGCCGCGGACTCCAGGTCGGCCTGCTGATCGGTGCCGGTATCCTGCTGGAGGGCCTGCTCTCGGACGTCCTGTCGGGCGGCAACGGCGTTCAGTACATCGCGCCTCCCCATCCGCTCGCCGCGTTCTGGGCGGCCCTGCAGACGGGCACGGTGTTCGGCGTGGCCTGCGTACTCGTGCACGGCCTGCGTGCCGTCCCGGTCGACCTGGGTACCTCAGTCGACGCGCGGGCCCTGCTCGCCAACGACCGCGTACCCTCATCGCCTGCGTCCTCACGGCCACGGTCGTCGGCGCCATCAGCATCGGGATCCAGAGCTGGTGCGCCGTGCTGACCGGCTCGACACTCGTGTGGGGCGCCGAGGCGGCCGGCGGCCCGGCGTGGGGCTCATCCTGGCTGTACTGACCGGGCCGGCCATCGGGATCCGGCAATCCGCCTGGGGCCACTACACCGTTGCCCGCTGCTACCTGGCCCTGCGTGCGGGACTGCCGTACGACCTGATGGCCTTCCGACGCCCACGACCGGGGTGTGCTGCGGCGGGTGGGGGCCGTCTACCAGTTCCGCCACATCGAGTTGCGGCACCGGCTCGCCGCCCCCACGAGCCCGTCCGCGACCGGTGACTCACGGCGTGCGCCGCAGGCACCGCGCCAGGTCGTCTCTTTCGGATCTTGCCGGGCCCGCGGTGCCCGGTACCGCACCGGGGCGTTGTCGGGGCCGCCCGAGTAGGTCCAGTACACGAGCGCCCCTCCGGCTTGCCATGCACGGCACCAACCAGCGCGTGCTCGGCCGACAAGATCTCGAAGAGACGGCCCGCACGAGCCCCACCCGGCGGGAACGGCATCGGCCGTTCCCGCCCAGCGCGGCCCCGCCTACCAGCCGAACCGCCGGTCCACCACCGCCGCGAACTCCTCGAACGTCAGCACCGCGTCCCCGTTCGCATCCGCCGCGTCGAACAACGCCGACGACGCCTCCGCGTCCTGCACACCCCAGAACGGCAGCACCCCCCGCGCCGCCAGCGTCGGCCCCCGGTCCCGCAGCGCCGAAATCACCTCGACCCGCGTCAGCCGCCCATCGGCATCCAGATCCAACGCCTCGAACAGCACCCGCGCCTTCTCACTCATCCCAGAACTCCCCACTCGACCCACTCGACCCACTCGGCCTCAACCGCATCCGAGGTCCTACGCTCGCACCATGACGACGATCAAGAAACACCCCCGCTGCTCACGGACCTGACGCACCGCCGCCCGGCACGCCAGGGTATCTGTCGACTCCCCGAGCCGTGGATGTGCAAGGTCTTCTACACCGACGGCAGCCTCCGCGACATCACCGTCTCCGGCACCGACGAGAGCCACTGGCCCAAGGTCCTCCACCACCTCGGCGCCACCGCCGACGAACTCACCTGGTACGGGCAGGCACCCGACACCGACCCACTGGCCACCCTCCAGGACGGCGCCCCGGCGAGCCTCGCCGTCCGCTACGGCCGGACCTGGTTCACAGCCCACCTGCCGGTCGACGGGATCGAGTTCTCGCTCTCGCCCGAGGATGTCGTGGACGGTCGGCGGCTGCTGTTACACGCAGGACATCCGGAAACGGCCGCGAGCGGAACACCATCTCCCTTGCAACTCCCCCTCCGGTCAGAGCCGTTAACAGGAAAAGCTACCGTTACGTGGCAAGCCGCCGGGCCGAGGCGTTCCTTGCCCATGGCGTCATGATCTACATGTGGCTGGAGGGGTTCTGTTGACCGGTGGCACGACCTTGAAGACCTTGCTGGAGGGCCGGGAGATCGTTCTGGCCCCGGGAGCGCCCGACTCGATCACTGCTCGGCTCGTGGAGGCGGCCGGCTTCCCCGCGGTGTATATGACGGGTTTCGGCGCGACGGCCAGCCGACTGGGAATGCCGGACATCGGGCTGCTCAGCCAAACCGAGATGACCGAGCACGCACGCAACATGACCCGTGCGGTAGCGATCCCGGTGATCGCGGATGCCGACACCGGCTACGGCGGCCCCAGCAACATCGACCGTACCGTGCACGAATTCCTCTCCGCCGGTGCTGCGGCGATCCACCTCGAAGACCAGGCCATGCCCAAACGGTGCGGCCAGACGAGCGGCGTGCGGCTGCTCGACGCGGAGAGCGGCGTCAAGCGTCTGAGGTGCGCGCTGGAGGCGCGTGGGTCGGCGGACATGCTGGTCATCGGCCGCACTGACGCCCTTCCCGCGCAGGGAATCAACGAAGCGGTCCGGCGCGCCCGCCTCTACCAGGACGCGGGTGCTGATCTGGTCTTCGTGGACGGCATCAAGAAGATCAGCGAACTGGAGGCGGTGGCCGCGGCGGTCGAGGGCCCGAAAGCGGTGTCCGTCGTCGACGGCAACGAGACCACCCGACTGACCGCCACGGACCTCCAGGAACTCGGCTTCTCCCTGGCCTTCTACGCCGTGACGGCTCTGTTCACCGCCACGCGGGCCGTCGCTGACGCCCTGTCCCACCTCCGGGCCGCGGGCACACCCGCCGGGGGTCCCCCGCAACACAGTTACACGGAGTTCTCTCAACTCGTCGGTGCCGACTTCCACACCGACCTCGACGACCGGTTCGGCGGCTGAGGCCCCGATCGTGGTACGGAGCGGTCTCCGCCGGGACTGTGGGTGTTCGCCCGGCCGTCACCTCCGTGCGTCCACCTGCCGGCATCGCCGCTTCATCGCGGGTTGCGGCCGCCTCGGCGATCCGGACCCGGGACTCGCCATGATCGACCGACGTCGACAACCTCCCCTAAACGACCCCGCTCGTGGCAGAAGAGACGAGCGGAATCGGGGGTCCCCCCGTGGTCCTGGGTCCGCGGGGCGGATGCTTCCGGTCGGGTGGAGAAGCCGGAAGCGGCTCGCTGATCACCTGACAATGGTGGTGCGGAAAATGTCGGGTGCCCGGAACCAGCGCCGCCGCACGATAAGGGCATGGATGACACGACCTTGGTATCCCGCTTCCTGCGCGATGGCTTCGTGAAGCTGGAGGGCGCCGTCGCGCCACGCGTGGCCGCGGACTGCGCACGGCTGCTGTGGCGAGAGACGGGCTGCGACCCGGACAATGCAGCAACGTGGACGCAGCCCGTGCACTGGGTGCCCGGCATGACGCAGGGCCCGTTCGCCGCCGCGCCCAACTCCCCCGCCCTGCACCGCGCGTACGACCTGCTCGTCGGCGCGGGACGCTGGGAGCCACGCTACTCGCTGGGTACGTTCCCGCTGCGCTTCCCGCACGAGGAGGAGCCGGACGACGCCGGCTGGCACGTCGAGGGGAGCTACCTGCCGGACGGCGAGAGCTGGTACTTCACCAACCTGCGCTCCCGGGGCCGGGCGTTGCTGATGCTGTTCCTGTTCAGCAAGGTCGGTGAACAGGACGCCCCGACCCGGATCCGGGTCGGCTCACACCTCGACGTGCCGAAGGTGCTGGAGCAGTACGGGGAAGGCGGAGCGAGCGGGCTGGCTCTTGCGCCCGATCTGGTAGCGGCGTCCGACCACCGGCCACTCGCCCTCGCCACAGGGTCTCCGGGCGACGTCTTCCTGTGTCATCCGTTCCTGGTACACGCTGCGCAACCACACCATGGGGTGCGACCGCGCTTCATGGCGCAGCCGCCGCTGATGCCGGCCGCGCCGTACGAACTGAAGCGGGCCGACGGCGCGTACTCGCCCGTGGAGATCGCGATCCGTCGGGGCCTGGGGCAGGACACCCCGGTCACCGGCCTTGGCTGAGAACCACTCAAGCTTTTCCGCGAGAGGCCGGCGCAGCGCAGACCTCGGTGAAGATGTGCGCCATCCCGGTGCGGATCTGGCGCCCGTAGTCGAGGTACTCCGGCTGCCGGGCAAAGTTCGACCAATCTCACTGAGCTGTGACCGCTCGCCGCTGACCAGCTGGCTGCGAGCCGGGCCGGGGAGAGCCAGCCCGACTCGGCGACCAGTGCGCGCTTGGTGGTCGGTCGATCAAAAGTGGGCGTCGTCGAAGAGGGGCTCAAGGGGATCACCCCCGTATCCGACGCCCGGTCAGAGAGTCCCCGGTTGGCCGGATGCTGGTCGCCGACACGTGAAAACGGCTGGCCCCGGGAAGGTCCTGGGGCCAGCCGTTTTCGTCAGGCGCGGACCCAGAGGACGATGATGTCCTGGCGGGTCGAGCTGAGGGGCTCGCAGGAGAAGATCGGGCCCCAGATGCGGTACCCGGCCTGGCCGGTGGCCTGGCAGTCGGCGTACGAGGTGTGGTGGCTGCGGGGGTAGAAGCCGGGGCCGGGGTTGGCCTCGGCCGCACCGGCGGTGGTGAGCGCGAGGGCTCCGGCGGTGGCGACGGTGGCGAGAGCGGCTGCTGCACGGCGGTACATGGCATGTCCTCCTGAAAGACGCCGGGATACCCCGGACAAGTGCCCGACGATGCGATGCGGTAAGTCCCCGTTTGATCCCGGCTGCGCAGCCAGGCACGAACGTACCGTCACGAACCCGGCCGCACAATAGGTCTAGGCCAATACGTCATGGCGTCCCAACCCACACCTGCGTCAACGCGACGCGCCCCCGGCCCGCCCGCCAATGCAGCGGGGGCAGGGCGGAGTGTGACCGTCGCCAAGGTGAGCCGTCTGGCGTCCACACCCGAGGCCCTCCGATTACTCACACACCGGAGGACCTCCCCGAAAACACGAGGAGCCTTCAGCTGTTCGCGAGTCAGCGCGGCACGGTCGACGAGAAGCAGGAGCAGGACGTCCAGGCCGCCCGGATCCGGCTTCCGGCCCGAGTCCAGCCCGACTCAAGTAGAGCCTTCAGTACCGAGAGGAGTGCGGGTGTCTGCCCCGATCCTCAACACACCTGCGAGCGGAGTCGGTTGTGGGCGCGAGTACGGCCCCAGACCGCTTCCTGCCGGGCCCGGGCCAGGACACCGATCGCCCTGACCAAGTCGGAGTCGCCGGGCAGTGGGCGGTGGTGCCCGGCGTCGGTCCGCGAGATGTTCGCCGGCGCTGGCCAGGCCGACGAGCCAGAAGCCGTCGCAACGACGCAACAGACCACAGAGCTCGTTGTCACCGGCGGTCTGGCAGGCCCCCGCATCAACCAGCTCCCTGGTAACCGCAGTCCGGACCACACCCACGCTCCGCGAGGTCAAACGCCTCGCTCGTGCGATGCGTGAGGGTTGGGGCGGACCCGGGTGGCACGCGCGGGGTTGGCTCCCGTAGTAGTTCGACGTCTCTGCCGGGCCCCTGCCCGTGTCGGTTTGGTGCCGGTGCCGGTTGGGTGCCGGGCTCTCCTGCATAATGGCGCCGGGTACGTCCCCTTTCGGGGGATTTCAGGCTCTGTCTGTGAAACCGGCGCCATTCGGAACTGCGGACGGTATCAACGGGGCGGGAAGCAACTTGAGTACGAGCAGGACAGTGCTGGCCGTGGCCGTGCTGGGCATGGTGGGCACGGTATGTGTGACGGGCTGCACCACGAGTGACGAGTCCGGTTCCCCGGCGCAGTCGGCCTCCTCTGCGCGGACAGCCGCGCCCGAGGAGCGGGCCCTGTCGGGCGGGCTGCGCCGGGAGCGGGAGGGGGTCGACGCGGATCTGGACGCCGCCGCAGCGCAGGCCCGGCTCACCGGGCTCTCCCCGGGCCCCGACCCGGACGCCAGCTCGCCCGCTGAGCGCAAGCTGGCCGACTGCAGCGTGCTCTGGTCGGGCACCACGGGCCTGGCCGAGGCCAGGGGCGACAAGCCGTTCGCCGTTGCCGTACGCGCGCTGCAGAAGCGCGGCTGGAAGCTCGCCTCCCGGCAGCAGGACGGTGCCCTCACCCAGACCGTCCTGGCCAAGGGGGAGTGGACCGTTAAGGGCAAGCTCTCCGAGAGCGACCGGATCGACCGGATCTCGTTCGCCGGCTACCACTCCAGCTGCGCGAAGGACATCGCCGCGCTCCCCGGTATCGGGCCGAAGGCCTGAGCATGCCCCAGCCGGAGAAATCCGTCCTCGACCTGGAGCAGTGGGGTGCCGGCATGAGCCGCCTCACCCGCCTCTTCCAGGACGGCTTCCAGACGGTGCACGGCCTCTCACCCGACCGACGAGCACCTCGTACGCACCGCCACCGGACAGGAGGCAGCCCAAGCCCCCATGCTGCTGGCCGAGGCCGAGGCCGAGGCCGAGGCCGGGGCCGGGGCACACCGCACGCTCCTGGCGTACTACGCGCGCATGAGCACCGCCGAGCTGCCGGACCTGGCGAACGGCATCTGGATCGAGGACGCCCCCACACTTCTGCACAGCAAGAACCATCCCACCCGGCTGCAGGGGACCATCAAGGACACAGTCACCGGCTTCGCGACGGACGGTGGTTGGCGGCCACTACGCCGTGAGCACCACCACAGGAAACATCTGCCACATGACCGCCGGCACCCTGCACACCGACGCCATCCACCCGGACGGCCTCCACGACGCGGAAGAGACAAGCCCCTCCAACGCCTGACCCGACCTGTTGGCTCGGGCGGTTTGAGCGGGGCTCTGGCGGCGAGCTGACAGCCCGACGGCAGGCGATCGGGACCCGGTGGCGGCGTCTGCCGGCCGGTCCGCCAGGCCCTGCCGGCCCTGGCACACCTGCGGTGCGGTGACACCTACGCCCAGCTCGCGGCCGGGTTCGGCATCGGGATCGCAACTGTCTTCCGCTACATACGCGAGACCGTCGACGTCCTGGCCGCCCTCGCCCCGACCCTCGCCGAGGCGAGGGAGACGATCCGCGAGAAGGCGTTCATCATCCTCGACAGCACCCTGCTTCCCATCGACCGCATCGCCGCCAACACCCCGTACTACTCCGGGAAACACCAACGCCACGGCATGAACGTCCAGGTCCTCACCGACCTCTTCGGACGCCTGCTCTGGGCCTCGCCTGCTCTGCCCGGCTCGACCCACAACCTCACCGCCGCACGACACCACGGGATCATCGACGCCTTCGCGACCGCAGACCTCAAATGCTGGGCGGACACGGCGTATCAAGGAGCCGGCAGACCAGTCCGGGTGCCCTTCCGGGGCCGCCGCCTCAAGCGATGGAAGCGCCGCCACAACACCACCCATGCCAGAATCCGCTGCCTCGGCGAACAAGCCATGGCCACCCTCAAGAGCCGGCGCCTCCTGCGGAAGCTCCGCTGCAGCACCAACCGGATCACCAACATGGTCAAGGCCATCCTTGCCCTCCACCACGCCTCAACCTGAGGTTGGAAAACGCTCTGTACCCCTCACCGCGTGAGGACGTCGGCGGCGTCGGTGTCGGAGAGGTAGGCCGGGGCGACTTCGAGCATCAGCTCGCCCAACGCGTGGGTGCTGGCGGCAAGGCCGTCGGTGACACGGTGCAGCGCCGCGTCCGTCGGGTCCGCCGGGCGGTGGGGGCGGGATGGGGCGGCGCGGACGGCCTGACGGACCGCCGCCCCACACGGCCGGCTTATCGAGCGTCTGGGGGCCGCTGTGGGCGAGCGCGGCGAGTCGGCCGGGAGGAGCTCCGCGACGTCGCCGCTACGGGTGGAGACGGCGATCAGGGCGCGCTGGGACAGGCCGTAGTCGAGCACGGCCACGGCTCCCCGGGCCGGTGTCTCGCCGGGAGACACCCCGGTGCCGGTAGTGACCGTTTATCGGGGGATGTCGGGGAAGACTGTGGAGGAAGTTCCAGGCGCGTGAGGAGGCCCTTCGTCGCCGAGGAGCTGTGGGCTGGCAAGATCGGCCGGGCGCTGCAGGCCACGGGCACCCGCTGCACCCCACCTCTCTAACTGACCCCGGCAGGCGCACCTGGATCACATCGTCTGCTCGGGGGTGTCCAGCCACACGGATTGCCCGGAGGGTGTGACGGTCAGGCCGAGCCGGTCGCGGGCCGGTGCGCCCTGCTCCTGCCACCGCCGGTAGGCGGTCTCGGCCTCGTCCCACAGGCGGCGCGGCCCGTACTGGTCGACCTCGAACGCGTCGTGCCCGGGAACGCATTCGGCCGCCGCCCAGGACGCACGGTCATCCGCCAGCAGCCACAGCGTCGCCTCGTCGCTGCCGTCCTCCGCCTCGGCCAGCAGATACCAGGCATCGGGCAGGGCGAGCCCGGTGAAGAACAGGGCGTCGCTGTCGCCCACCAGTGCCCGCGGCGACAAGGCGGTGTGTGTGGTGGTGGCGTCGTCACTGTGGTGCAGGAAGTCGGACAGGTAGCCGCGGTGCGGCCGGCCGCTGCGGCTGCGCATGAACGCGGGGTATCCGCTGAACCGCCCCTGCCCGATCCCGTCGGCGGTCTCCAGCACGGCGAAGGAGTGCGAGAACCAGCTGCCGCCCCACGGCGCCACGATCCGCCCCGACGGCACCTGTTCCACCCACGCGTAGGGAATCTCGGAGACGGTGTAGGTGGCGATCAGCCGCTGGTAGGGGGCGCCGTCGGGCCAGCCCGCCGCTCCGTCGCCCACCACCACCCGCGGACTGTAGCCGGCCGCCTTCAGGTTGACGCTAGCCTGCTCGGCCAGCATCGGGTCGATGTCGAGGGTGGTCACGCACGCGTCCCCCAGGCGGTGGCACAGCCACGCCGCGTTGTAGCCGGTAGCGGCTCCCAGCTCCAGGACCCGCTGCCCGTCGCGGAGATCGAGCAGGTCCAGCATCTCCACCATGACCGAAGGCATCGAGCTCGACGAGGTGGGCAGCTCGTAGGCGCCCTGCTCGACCGGCCGTCCGTCATTGACCTGCGTGGTCAACGGCAGGTCCCCGTAGACGGCGCTCAGCCACCGCTCCGAGGCCGTGCTGCGGGAGATGACCCGCTGCGGCGTCTCGACCACATCGGGCAGGAACAAAGCCCGCGGCACCTCCAGCACCGCCCGCTCCCACGGCGAGCCCGCCGCCAGGGTTCCCTTGTTGAGCAGGATCTCCCGCAGCCGCTCCGGGGAACTCACGCCGTCACTTCTTCCTCGGCGGGTCGCTGACCGGCTTGTTCCACTGCCCGTCACTCTCCTTCGGGGACTGCTGCTTGTCCCCGTCGGACCCGCCCTTGCCGTCCCCGTGCCTACCCATGCCCGGCTCCTCTCCTGTGGGGGTGGAACGCGTCCCCACGGAGTCTGGCCCATCCGCACAGGCAGCGAAACCCCGCCTGGACGGAGCGGTGTGAACACACCGGCTCAAGGAGTACCGCCACGGGTGCCGATGACGACGACCAGACGCGGTGCGCGGGCCAGTTCGGCGACGATCAGGTCCTCGGCATCCGCAAGGCGCCGTGGCCGTACCTCGTGGGCGCCTTCGAGGTTCAGCGGGCCGTACAGGGCCTCAACCGCCGCCGCCCGGTCTCCAGGGGCTCTGGCGTCCACCCACACCACCCCGGCCCTACTTCGGGCAGGACGGAGACAGCCACCAGGTGACTTTGACCGCCCGGACCAGACCGCTTCTTTGTTCCTAGTCGTCCCCGCCGGTGGTCCCGTTCACGCGCCGGCGCCGGTTCTTCCCGGAGTGGCGCACCAGCTCGCCCGCGGCGAGCGTCATGGCCGCCACGGCACGGGCCCACCGGGGCCCGCCGCGTTCCGCCCACACCACACATGCGCACCCGCCGACGGCGAGCGCCAAGACACCGAGCAGCACCAGACCGATCATGTTCCCCACCTCTGCGTTCATTCGTACAATCCTGCTGATCGTCTCAGGCCGAGAAGGACGCTCCAACGAAATACCCGGCTGAACGCCACTTGGCCCACTGTGACGTCGGCTCAACGACCCTGCGCGGAAGACCGGATGGCGGGGTCCGGCAGAGTGAACGCGGGCCTGTGCGCGCCAGCGCCACCGGCAACGCCACATCTACGCCGTAGCCCGCTCACACGCTGACCGGCGGGCGCCATCCGGACCCGGGGACGCACCGGTACGGTTCTGATCATGGTGATCGACCAAGGCTTCCACGAGGTTTCCGCCTCAGACATTACCCGGATACTCGACGAAGCCGCCCGCCAGGGCGTGCCCGCCTTCACACTCTCCACCGCCGGGCGCACCGACCAGGAGGCGTTCTTCGCAGCGGTGCGGCAGACACTTCCCCTGGACCCGCCGCTCGGGGCCGACCGCACGGTGTGGGACGCCCTTGCGGATTCACTCTGGGGCGGGCTCCATGCACTCAACTCTCCCCGCGCGGTCATCGTCTGGCCCGACGCCCAGCCCGTCGCGGGCGCCCAGGGAGAGTACTGGATCGCGCTGGACATCCTCCGCGACATGGTCACGACCCTCGCCGAAGCCCCGTACACCGGCGGACGGCCCACCCAGGTCTCGGTCTACATCGCACCAGCACCACGCGGCGGAGAAGAAGCGCCGACCAAGGGGTAAGCGGCTGCCGCACACAGCGGTCCGCAGACCGCAGGGGCGCCGGGCCCCGGCCCGAAGGAACCCGGCGTCAACCGGCCGCATACAGCAACAGCTCCGTGCCCGCGGGTCCCTGTGGCCCAAGCCGCAGGCGGGACCCTGTGAGCGCCACGGCCAGCAGCCAGTACTCCGGGGTGTGGCGGCCACGGATCGACGAGTCCTCGCGCACCACCGCTCCGGGGAACCGCGCCTACCCTCAGGGTCAGGCTGCCGACGGCAGTCCCGCCCGCATCTCCTCGACAAGGCCCACAGAGATGTCTGCGCCCGGCGCCACCTCGACGACGCGCGCCACGGCCCCGTCGGCTTCCAGCTGCTGCTTCCGGTTCTCGGCCGCAGTGGCCGAGTACGACACGGCATACGAGCGCACCCTCCGCCGCTGTCCCGCCACACCACTTTGAAGTGCGGCCCCTCGCCCGGCCGTGGCCACGCTGCTAAACACTGCGCTGCCGGTACCTCAGCCGACTCCAACCAGTTGCCCACCCAAGGGGACGCTCATGGCATCGAGCAGGCTCACGAACGCGCTCTTGGCGACCTTCACAGCTGCCGCCCTCAGTATCGGCACCCTCGCCGGCGCAACAGCGGCCACCGCCGCGCCCGCCCGGCAGCCCAGCGGGACCATCGCCATCCAGGCCGTCAACAACCTCGGCCTCTCCATCTCCGAAGGCAAGAGCGTGCAGTGCTACGTCCGCGACACCTCACCGCGCGGTAGGTACAACCCTGGCGCCATCGACGGCCAGCTCGGCACCAACAGCTGGAAAGCCTGGCAGCTCTTCCTCAACGACCGCGGTTACAACGCCGGAACCGTCGACGGCCAGGTCGGCCCCAACACCATCCGGGGCCTGCAGAGGTTCCTCGTCGACATCGGCTACGACACCGGCGGCATCGACGGCGTTGCCGGACCCAAGACCAGGGCCGCCTGGAAGGCGTTCTCCCACCTCCCCAACGATGGAAGCTGGTGCTGACCACGTACCGGCGCACGACGGCGATCTGCGCACGCGCACGCGTTCTTCAGTCCTGTGATCTTCACATAGGCGAGGACCGGCGGGTCATGAACGAGCAGGCAACAGGTCCTGCGTAGTCGATCGACCCGACGCACGGGCCTCGGGGCAGCCGCCCCGAGGCCCCGCGCTGTTCCACTAAGGGATCATCTCGTTTGGTTGGTTCGGGTGGCCTGTCTGGGTGTTGATGGTGGAGCGGTTGGTGCCGGACGGGTTGTGGGAGTTGTTCCAGCGGGTGGTGCCGGAGGCTCCGACGCGTCCTCAAGGGGGCGGCCGTCGTCGGTATGGGGACCGTGGGTGCTCGCGGCGGTCATCTTCGTGGCGACGGCGGGGTGTACGTGGTCGCAGGTCCCGCCGGTGTTCGGGCCGTCCGGGGCGACGGCTCACCGCCGGTTCATGGAGTGGAGCCGGCTGCGGGTGTGGGCGAAACTGCACCGCCTGGTGCTGGACGAACTGGGTGCAAGAGGCGAGCTGGACTGGTTGCGGTGCGCGATCGACTCGGTGAACATGCGGGCACTGACAAAGGGGACCTGACGGGTCCGAATCCTGTGGATCGGGGCACGTACGGTTCGAAGATCCACTTGATCACCGAGCGGACCGGACTGCCCCTCTCCGTTGGCATCTCCGGCGCAAACTCCACGACAGCCAGGCACCCGAGCCGCTCGTGCGCGGCATACCGCCCATCCGGTCCCGCCGCGGACCCCGTCGGCGCCGTCCCGCCAAGCTCCACGCGGACAAGGCCTACGACAACCGTCGCGCTTCATGAGCCCCGAGGCCGGATACCACCGCCGACCGGTGCCGGTGCCCGACCCTCGTCGACCGGCCCCCACCGGCCATTCTCGAACCGGATGCAGCGCCCCGCCAGCCAGGCTCGCCGAACAGGCCGCCCGACCAGCCATCAAACCGCCGCGCTTCGATCAGGCGGCGCTGGGGGTTGCCGGAGCAGACATACTGGGCGGCCCGGGCAGCGGGGCGTGGTGGGCCGGTGGCGGCTGTCTACGCGGACCGTGACACGGGGCGTGGGGACGGAGCACGCGGGGTGCGGGTGACCACGAGTCCTCGGGTGCTGGCGCAGCTCGTGCACCGCTTCTGGGCGGCCGGCGAGCCGTACACGGTGTTGACAACGTACGCGAGCATCGAGGACGGTCATCGCGGCGCACCGGCTGCGCAAGGACCGGGACGGGCCCGCGGCACTGCCGCAGTGGGATCTGCTGGTGGCAGATGGATGAGGCACACCATACGGAGACGTCGAAGCAGTGGGGGGCGGATCAGCTCGAACCGGCTGGTGCCCGCTGTGCACCGGCTGGCGATGACCGCGACGCCGCGTCTGATGGGGCTGGTGAGCCGGGACACGCGCGGACGGCGGGTTGTGACGCCGGGGGTGGCCGACGCGGTGGCCTGGGCGGCCGACGCGGCCTGGGCGGTGGTGGCGAGCATGCCGGTCAGACCGAGGAACAGACCAGCGACCGAGAGGCCAGCAGCGAACCCCACCGCCCTCCGCCCATCTTCACCGAGCGACCAAAGACCCAGCGCCACCCAGTACAACTGAACGACCCCAGGCCACGGCCTCCCCCCGGCTGATCAGAATCACCGGTTTCCGACAAGTGAGCAGGCACGCGGGCTGTATCTCGCCGCGCAGCAGACGGCGCTGCTGAAGGCCGCACGCCAGTACGGGCTGCGGCGGGTGCTGGCATACGTGAACCAGGTCGAGGACACCGGGTCGAGGACGCCGAAGCCTTCGCCACCACCCTCACCGCACAGGCGGCGCGGCTTGAGGGGCGGGTGTGGCCGTGCCCAGACGGGTGTGCGACCGGGATACCGCTGGGCACGGACGACGAGGGGGAAGTCGTCGCCACGCTCGTCACCCGGCGGGCCGCGCCACACGACGTAGGCGACGGGGGCGAGTTGGGTGACGAAGGCCGGCAGCCGGGCGCCGTCGACCGCGCTACGCCCGGCGGGTTCAGTGCGCAGGTGGGTGAGTACGGCCCGCTGTACCCGCCCCATGCCTCGTGGCATGGTCTCAAGGATTCCGGTCGCGGGCGCGGTCCGGGCAACGAGTACTTAACTCCGGGCAGGAGCACACCGGGGCAGCGGGCAGCGCCGTCACCGGTACGGTCATCGGCACGGCGCCGCATCCGGCACAGGACTGACACAGCGCTGCCTGTGGATGGCATCTCAACGCCTGCGCTCCGGCTGTCCCGGCTGTCCGGGTTCCCGCGCCCAGAGCATGTCCATGACCGTTGTTAGCACGGGGCTCCGTGGAGGAGGCTCACAAGGCCGAACACCACGTTGAGTACGGGGTCGAGGAGACCGAAGCCGTAAATGCCGCTGCAGGTGTTCCCGTCGGCGGCGCGCAGGTGGGCGTGCTGCACCACCGCGCCGGACGGGGCGGTCATGCTCGCCGCTTGGGCGGGGGCGGCGGTCGAGGTGAGGGCACTGATAGTGAGAAGCGTACTTGCTGCGGCAGTGGCCATGAGACGACGCGTCTTCATGTGGCGACTCCTGAGTGCGATGTGGTGACTGCCTTGCAGGCAGCAGACGACTTCCCCCCATGGGTGCTTACATACGGCACGGTATGCCGCAGGTGCTGCCTGCGCCTCCGGGGAAACGCCATGCGGGTGAGATCCGACCAGCGGCTGAAGCGCCCGTGCTGGTGGTGTCGGTGGGTCGGTCAGGACGGGCGATGTCGCGCGGCTGCGGCGCTCGGGCGGCGTCAGCCCCGGTCGGGGGGAGGTAAGGAACTTCGAAGAAGCACGGACCTGCGCCGTTGGCGGACAAGCGTGATCATTTCCTTCGCCTCATGGCGCAAGGGATGAGCAACTCAGCGGCGTGCCGCGAGGTGGGGATCAACCGCAGGACCGGGACCCGCTGGCGGTACGGGCGCAGGGAAGTCGACCGGACCGGACTCGAACGCGTCTACGCGCCGATCACCGAGGAACGGCGTCGCGACGGGCCTTCGGACCGGTCCCTGTCCGAGGACGAGCGGGTCGTCATCGCCGCTCTGCTCCGCTCCGGGAACTCGCTGCGTGCGATCGCCCGGGAGCTCGGCAGAGGCAGTTGGGAGGGTGACCTCATCACAGGCAAGAGCAACCGGTCCGCAATCGGCACCCTGGTCGACCGCAGCACCCGCTACATCAAACTCCTCCACCTGCCCGACGGCCGGGGCGCCGAGCAGGTCCGCGGCGCGCTCGCCCACGCCTTCGCCTACCTCCCCAAAGGCCGGCTTCCTTGCCGACTGGGACGCGCGGTTCGCCGTCGGGCTGCACCTGCCCGGCGTCTACCAGGGCCGCCTCACCGAAGGCACCTGGCTGTCCTCCCACGACTCCTGGGCCTACCTCGACAACACCACCGTCCACCAGTGGGGACCCCCGCGACCTGTTCGACGAAGCCGCCACCGCCGCCGAACACCGGCACACCCAAGACCGGCCACCAACACTCTGCACACAACCCCGGCCTGAACACATCCACAGCCGCGCGAGGGATGCCGTTCCGAGAAGGCGTCACGGTGCCGCCGGAGTCGAACGGACACCATGTAAGGAATGGGCGGGAAAGCCGGAATTGCGGACCGAAGTCCGCAGTCCACATGGTCCACAAGCCACCAGCTCCCCCTACAGCCCGCCGAGCTGCGGCTCAGCACTCCTCCCAGGGGCGACCTCCGGAGAAGGAAAACAGGCCCTTGCGGAGACCGCCGTCACACGCTCACGTGGGGCGTTGTTAGCGGGTTGTTGGAGGCCGCTGTCACGATCGCGGGGTGTCGGCAAGGTGCCGTTACGGGAGAAAGGACTGTGTCCAGTGAAGAAGCTCAAGCGCGTCTCAGTCGTCGCGGGCGCGATGTCTGCCGCGTTGGCCATGCTGTTTACACTCTCGCCCACTGCCTCCGCTACGGACGGCATGCTCATGGACCAGAACGGTTGGTGCCTGGGCGTGGACGGCGGTTACACCCAGAACGGCGGAAGCCCGATGCTGTGGGGCTGCAACAACAACCCCGACCAGCACTGGACCTACTCGCGAGTCGGCTCCGACTCGGGAGGCGCCTACTACATCATGACCAACGACTCAGGTCGCTGCCTCGGGATCAACGGTGGTTCCAAGACGGCGCGCGCGGGCGCGATCCTGTGGGACTGCAATGGTCACGACGACCAGCACTGGTACATCAACCGGGACTACCGTGACAGCGCAGGCAATCCGCTGGACCACTTGAAGAACAGGGGCTCCGGGATGTGCCTGGGTTCCCTGAACGGAGGCGGACGTGGTGCCTACATGATCCAGTGGCCCTGCAACAACAATCCCGACCAGCTCTGGTACCCGCAGAACTGAGTAGAGTCGGGGACTGGCACGGTGGCTGACGCTCCGTTACCAGTCCCCTGCCGCTTCAAACCGTGCACGTAGATCTCCCGCACACGGCTTTCCGACATCGTTCACCGACTGGCATGCGCCACCGCCCTGTGCACATTTCCGGTAAACCGGCAGACCCCGATCCGAGCGATCTAGCCATGAGTAAACCGGTGGCCCAGTTCCTGCCCGCGGCGGCATCAACGGACCACCGCACCCACGGCACAACCGCGGCCCGGAGTCGTCGCCGGTGACCACGACCAGCCGCAGCCGGGGCATGTCGTCCCTGCCCATGCCGGCACCGTACGACCAGCAGCGCCTACTGCCCACGGCATCCTGTGGGTTTCAGACGGGGCCGACAGAGAGAGTTCGGCCCAGGCACGTCCGTCGGCGTCTCAGGGGGACCGCGATCCGGCAACGGGAGCCGCCAAGCCGCCGTGGTGGGAGTCATGGTCGGCCCCACCGCCGCCCCTGCAGGACTGCACGGGTGGGTCACGTCTTCGGGACTTTGTGCTGCGCTTCGGACTGGCGCTCAGCGGGCCACAACTGGAAGCAGTGTTCCTCGGGCATACCGTCCAGCGTGCGGGCCTGGAAGCGCAGTCGCCACCAGGCCGGCGCACCGCCGGGGGCGGGAAGCACGATGGGGTCGGGCGCTTCTTCGGCCGGTGAACCGTCGTCGAGGAAGGCCAAGTATGCGACCGGGTGACCGTCGTCGCCGGGCTCAGGACTCGGGTGGGCCAGGATACTGATGTCCACGACCGTGTCCCAGCCGTCGGTGTCCAGCGAGGGCGGCGCCTCGTACAGGTACACGGAAAGGTGCAGCTCGTCCCATTGCGTCTGGGTGGCGACCGCCACCATCCCGCCCTCGGCGGAGGGGCGGATCACGCCGTTCCATTCGGGGGCGGAGAAGGCCTCATCGGTGAACCGCTCGAAGTCCTCGGGGCCGCCCGTAGCCATCCAGTAGCCGCTCGAGACGAAGAGGGAACGCGTGCTGTACGTGTCTGTCATGGGCCCTCCGTGATCGCTGCCGTCACACGCCGACCGCTACGTAGTACGGGTCGCCGTCGAGTACCCGGAACTCGCGGTAGAAACGGCTCAGGTAGCTGCCCTGCCTCCGGTTCTCCTGGGCGGGTACCCACATGGTGGCGCGGTTCGGAGGGGCTTGTGTCGTCCCGCCCTCGTAGGTGGACGCGTAGGGGTACTCGTCGCACTGGGGCTCAGGGAAGGGCAGCCCCGGAGGCGGCGTCTGATTTCCGCAGACGGCATTCCGGTTCGCGGACTGCTGTCTCGGTTTCTGCAGGCGGTGCAGCGGGCGGCCGTAGTTGGGTGATCCAAGGTGCACCCCCTGAGACTGCACGTTGTGGATGTTCTGGCTGATGTACGGCAGGAGCCGCTGGTTTTCCTCGGTGACGGGACGCTGCGGGAAGACACATCCGGGGTCCTTGTGGAATTGCCTGACCTTGTTGCTGAACCTGTCGTCGCAGCGGAAGAGGGCGGAGTCGTAGGCCACGAGGCCCACACTGAAGCCCGGCCGGGTGATGTCGAAGGAGTAGTGCGCCATGTTCCGGCGGATCTCGTACTTTTTCACCGGCACGGAGTAGACGATCCTTCCCGACTTCGCCGAGTTGCCCAGGGTGAAGGCTCCCATCTTCACCGTGGCCTTGCAGAAAGTGTTGCAGCTGGCGCGGAGCTGGACCCGCAGATCCTTCGCGTCACCGGTGAGGCGGGCCTTGCTGACCCTGATTCTCTCGGTCCACTGGGTCCGCTCCGTGTCCAGGGTCATCACGTTCTGGATGGTGAACTCCGCTCTCCCCACCCACGTTTCATCACGCAAGACGTTCACGGTGGCGCTGACGGTCTGGCATGAGCGCGTACGTAACCACACGTTCGTCTGGACAGGTGGCACGGGACACTCCAGCTCGTCCGCCAGTGCGCGGCCCTTTGCGACGGAGACCTCGAGCCGGTCGGTGGACGGCGACGGGGCAGCGGCACTCGACGCGCCGGCGGTCACGCCGAGAAGCGTGAGCAAGGCTGCGGCGGCGGCCGCAGCGCGTCTGAGCGTGGAACCTCGCATGGTCTTGCCTCCCTTGACTGGGCGTTTCGGGTGGCGCGGTGGGCGTGATCCCAGCCGGGCCACGCCCAGCCAGCACATCAGGCCGGTGACTCTACGCCACATCACCGAAGGGGTGACTGACAGGTCGAACCGATGGCCAAAAGTCCGCCGAAGCTGGCGGAGATTTCACGAAGTGCCGTTGCCCCAACACAATTTGATGACCCATCAGCTTGCTGTCGGCGCTCTCGTGCCCGCTGGGCGGGCCGTCTTCTGGTGCGGGATGGCCGGGAATCACATTGCTCTCCGTGTCCGTGTCCCAACAGACTGACCAGGCTCATGACATGTTGAAGCCTCATGGAGGGCACCAAGCATGCGCATGCCGTCGACGAGAGCCGCCGCCGCGGCCGTACTGGCGCTCAGTGCCGCCCTGCTCGCCTGGCCCGCGGATGCGGCACCCCAGGACGAACCGGAGGTCAGCGGGCCCTACCAGGTGCGCGCCCTGCACAGCGAGAAGTGCCTGGATGTGCAGGGCGGCCCAGGCGCCACGGCCGACGGGGCCAACGTCTACCAATGGACCTGCCTGGGACCGGCCAACACCAACCAGCAGTGGTACCTGCACGCCTCCGAGGGCGACTCTTTCTTCTTCACCGCCGCGCACAGCGGGAAATGCCTGGACGTCGAAGGCGGCCCGGGCGCGACCGACAATGGGGACAACGTCCATCAGTGGACCTGCCACAACCCCCCACGCAGTAACCAGCGTTGGTTCCTCCAGGAGGCCGGCGACGGCTACGCCTACCAGATCCAGGCCGCGCACAGCGGGAAGTGCCTGGATGTGGAAGGCGGCCCGGGCGCCACCGCCGACGGGACCAACGTCTACCAATGGACCTGCCTGGGACCGGCCAACACCAACCAGTGGTGGTACCTCGCCCCGATAGAGCCCACCACCAGCAAGAGCCTCGCGGGCAAAAGGCCATAGCGTTCCCTCGACTGAAGGAACCGCGCGGCATCGCCACTCGCTTCGACAAGGCGCCCGAGAGCTACCTCGCCGACCTTGAACCCCGTACCTCGATGATCTCGGTCGGAGGTCCCCTGCAAGCAGCCGGTTGATCACGACATCGCACAGACCCTAGGAGTCGCAGCTTCCCGGGTAATAGCTGTAGCTGTCGAGGTAGAGAAGATTGACGCCGAGTGCTTCCTCGTACCTCACTGACCATGTCGACTTCAAGGGGTCACTCCCCTCCAGGTAGAAGGTCATGATGTCTCCCTCGGTGACGACATGCCCGTAGAAGCCATTACTCTCGTTCTCTGCCGCGACTTCGCCCTCCGCGGTGAAGGCGTATGTCCAGTGACCGTCCGGTTGGTCGTTCGCGCCACCGCACCAGACGCCCACCACGCTGTCAGGAACAGACCACCGCACCTCGGGTTCGGGTGGTGTGGGATCGGGTTCCGGCGGTGTCGGACTGGGGTCGGGTGATGCCTGGTCGGGTTCCGGCGGTGCCGGGCTGGGGTCGGGTGGTACCGGGTCGTGTTCCGGAGTGTGCTCTTCAGGTGTGGAGATCACCGGCTTCGGGGCGGGAGTCTCCGGTGAGGAGCACCCGCTCGCCGCCACAAGGGCAAGGCCCAGTGCCAGGGCGCAGGTGAAGCGAGAGGCGGCGGACCGCGTAGAAGGCAGCATCTTCCCCCCCTTACAGATCGAATGGTTCCCATGTGGAGTCCATCGGCTTCGCACGCTACGGAAGCGCAGCAACGAGTACATCCGTGATTCCCCCAGGCCTCGCCCCGGGGTATGGGGACCAGACTCCGGGTTCAGCAAAGGGGTGCCGGTCTGCCCATGGGTACAGGCCAGGTCAGGGTTCCTCGTCGAGCTTGGCAATCAGCCCCATCCGCGAGGTGATACCGAGCTTCGTGTAGACGTTGCCGAGGTGGTATTCGATCGTTTTGACGCTGAGGACCAGCTCCCGTGCGATCTCGCGGTTCGACATGCCTCGCCTGGCGAGTCTCGCCACGGTCAGTTCCTGCGCGGTGAGCTTGGCAGGAGAGACACCGCCACGTCGCGCTGTCACGCGACCGCACCCGGCAAGTTCTCGGACACACCGCTCGAGATACGGTGCGGCCTGCAGATGCAGGAACATCGTATGCGCGGACTCAAGTTCGGCCACCGCTTTCTTCCGTTGGCCAGTACGGCGTAGAAACGCACCGTAGGAGAAGTGCAGCAGTGCTTCCTCCCAACACGGAGCGCCTTGCCTGCAGAGCTGTAACCCCTCCCGGAACGCGTGATCTGCGGCCTCATGATTGCCATATGCCTCTTGCAGCGAGCCCCGGCAACGCGCGGCTGACGCCTGTTCCAGCCATCGGCCTCGCTCGGTCGCGCCGCTCTCGTACGGGATGAGCACCTCAAGGGCTTCGTCCTTGCGCCCGAGGCGTGTCAGGGCTTCCGAGAGCAGCGGTCGCCACGGGACGATTCCGACCTCCTCCAAGCCGCTGCGGTGGACGATCTCCTCACTCAGAAAGGGGCTCAGCTCGGCCACCGTGTTCTCGTCATCACCCCGTGCGCTGTGCACCAGCGCGAGCGCTGTTGCCGCGAAGGCACCATCGTTGACGTCGGCCAGTGTCCGGGCGTGCTGCATCGCTGCCCTGGCATGTGCCTCGGCGGCCTCGAAGTCACCCCGGCCGGCAAGGGGGAAAGCGGTGAGGGCATGCACGACCGCCAGGATGGATATCTGGTCGGTGTCCTCGGCCAGGGAAACGGCCTGGGTGCCGTGCGCGATGGCCTCGTCCCACAGTCCAGCCCGGTATTCGGTGTCGGTGAGGAAGGCCAGCGCTACAAGAGCCGCGTACGGCAGACCACCCCGCCGGTGCGAGGCGAAGGCCTCCCTCAGATCCCGGCCGGCCTCTCGCAGCTGACCGTTCCACAACTGCAACATCCCCCGCGCAAGCAGGCCGTCCAGTTGATCGGGGGTGTGGCGAGGCCCTGAGAGCGGGAGGTCGGCAAGGGAGCGGATGCCTTCTTCGTACCTGCCGGAGATTGCCAGCCCGATAGCGAGGGAGTCACGCAAGAAGGACGACCGCCTGCCCGGTGGAAGAGCGAGCCCGCGCCTCGCCCACCTGACGATGTTCGGTGCGTCGCCCTGGATGAGGCACAGCCAGGCCATCTGCTCGGCGGCTTTCTGCAGGGTTTCGGCTTCCGTGCCCGCTCCGGAGCTCTCCCAGCACGCTGCGAGCCTTTGGCGTGCCTCCTCCAGTCGGCCCGTGGTTAGGGCGAGATGCCCCAGTACGTACTGCTGTTGGGCGTCGGGTTCCCTGTCGCGGACCATCGGCTCGAACTCGGCGGCCTGGCGTACGTCGCCTGCCAGCAAGCGGTACTCAACGGCCTGGACCAGCCACCGCTCACGGAGGTTGCTGTGCGTGGACAGCCGAGCGGCGGCGATCGCAGCCGAGGCGGCTGCCGCCCAGGCACCTCTCTCGGACTCCTGCGTGGCGAAGCGAATGAGTTCGTCCGCCAGATCCTCGTTCGGTGCCACGGCGGCTTGCACCCGATGCTGCAGCGCGACGTAGTGGTCCTCCGACTGGGCGGCCGCCAGGTGGTGCAGGCGGGAGCGTTCGGCTGGATCCAGCCCTCTATAGACAGCCGCCCGCAGCAACGGATGGGGGAAGGTGATCCTGAGCACGGCGTTGGCTGGATCCTCTTCCAGGAGCTCGTACGTCATCGCTTCCGCCAGCGCACTCAACGGGTCCGGCACGGCCCCTATACGTGCGGCCTGATGCAGAGAGCTTGACATGCCGAGGACACTGGCGGCTTCGACTAGGTCGCGTGCTGAAGCGCTGCACCTCGCGAGGTGCCCTGCGACGAGCCGCTCGTACCTGCGAGGGGCCGGTAAGACGGTGTGGCCGCCGAGGACATCCCCCGGAAACTGTTGCAGCAGCGCCTTGGTGTGCAGCGGGTTTCCGTGCGTATGCTCCCGCAACCGGGCGATGGCCGAGCGGGGAAGGGCAGATGGTCCCAAGGCCGCATTGAACGCGACGATGTCCGAGAGGCCGAGTCCCTCCAGGGTCAGCGTGAGCGTGGTGTCGTCGTGGAGGATGCGGTGCAAGCCCTGTGGCAGCCTGGGATCACTGGCGTCTCGTGTGAGCAGAACCGCGAGTACCCGGTCCATGCGCAGTCGCCGCAACGCGAAGGTGAGAGCGTGCAGCGAGGGAGTATCGGCCCAGTGGACATCGTCGATCAGCAAAACCACGGGGGCCCGGCTCTGGATCTGCCCCAGGGCGTCGAGGAACAGGGCACCGACACCGATCGGGTCCTGCGGGGCGGCGTCGGGCATGCCGAGGGCCAGCTCCCGCAGTGCGTTCGGCACGTCGGGCAGCTGCGCTGCGAACTGCGCGATGACTCCGTACGCAAGTTCCATCTCCAGTTCCTCGCCACTGGCCTTCAGCACGCAGCACTCCGCGGCGGCACCGGACAGGAAGTGCCGGGCCAGTGAGGTCTTGCCGATCCCGGCGGGCCCGTCGACAAGGACGATCTGTGGCGCGCCGCGGGCCGCTGAGTCCAGCCGGTTCTTCAGCTTGCTCAGTTCCTCCCGCCTGCCCAGGAACAGAGATCGTGGTGTCTGCCGCGGCACAGTCGGCGCCTCCTAACGGACACAGGGAGCTGCTGAATTGGGCTGTCGGCCGTGGCGGCGTTCCAGTTCCCACATTCGAACCCCCCTCACGCCTGTGTACGTCATCACGTGCGAACCCCGGCTGCAGGTTCTTCCGCCGCGGCGTCTTCGCTCGATCGAGTGACTCCGTCACGGGGAGCATGCAGGTTCTGAACAGGCGGGCAGGGTTTGCGAGTCGCAGCCGGGCAGTGGGCTGGACAAGGTGCCGGCGGCAGCCGCCCAGCTCGGGCCAGGTCGAGGGCCAGGTCACGCGCATCAAGCGGATCAAGCGGAAAGGCTACGGCCGAGCCAACCTCGACCTGCTCCGCAAACGGATACTCCTCACGACCTGACCGACCCCGGATCACAGCATCTTCAGGGGACCGGTCGCCCGAACGCGCTGCAGCTGACCTTCTTAGATCTCGAAGTCTCTCGCGGCGTCGTCCCAGCAGAGGCTGCGGAGACCGGGATCGGCGTCCTCGTCTGACGCGATGGCGCTGGGGAAGCTCTGGACACGCGCCATCTGGTGCGCTGTTGCGCAAGTTGGACTTCGAGGCCGACATTGACGGGGCCGAACGCTCCTCTCCCGTACACCTTCCCCCGCATGCGAAGCTGGATTCGCGTCAGGGGAAGCCGGAACGGACGAGGTGCGCGATGATTCGCAGCAGCGCGGACGGCCATGCGGTGGTGGTGGGTGCGGGCCTGGCCGGTCTGCTGTCCGCCCAGGTGCTCGCACGGCGTTTCGCCCGGGTGACTCTGATCGAGCGGGACCGGCTGCCGCAGTCCGCCCCGGCGTTCCGCCCCGGCGTCCCCCAGTCCCGGCATGTACACCTGTTGTGGTCACGCGGCCTGGACCTGATCGAGTCCCAACTGCCGGGTATCACCGATGACTTGCTGGCAGGCGGTGCCCGGCTGCTGCGGGCACCAACCGATCTGCACTGGCTGAGCCCGGTGGACTGGTTCGGGCCGGTGCCCGGCACGGTCCTGCTGGCAGGCAGCCGTGAGCTGATCGAATGGACCGTACGGCAGCGGGTGCTGCGCGAGAAGCGGATCGAGCCACGCACGGGCACCGAGGCGATCGGACTGCTCTGCGCACCGGACGGCGCGGGCGTGCGCGGCATCAGTTTCCGGCCGCGCGGCACACCGAACGGCGACCGCGTCGAGCAACTCGCCGCGGACTTCGTCCTCGACGCGAGCGGCCGCACCTCCCGCGCCCCCACCTGGCTCGCCGAACTCGGCTACCCGGCACCGGCCGTCACCCGCTGCGACGCGCACCTGGCCTACTCCAGCCGCTACTACCGGGCTCCGGCCGACGGCGGCCGGGACCACACCGCGATCTATATCCAGGGCCGCCCCGACCTCCCGCGCGCCGCCGCGCTCCTGCCCATCGACGGCGGACGGTGGCTCGTGACGCTCATCGGGATCGGCACGCACGCGCCGCCCACCGGTGACGAGGAGTTCGTGGAGTACGCCCGCGCCCTGCGCAGCCCCCTCCTGTACGAGGCCCTGCGCGCGGCGGTGCCGCTCTCCTCCGCCAAGGGCTTCCGCGACACGGCGAACGAATGGCGGCACTACGAGCGGCTGCGCCGCTGGCCGGACGGCTTCGTCGTGCTGGGCGACGCCGCGTGCCGCTTCAATCCCGTGTACGGGCACGGCATGACCGTCGCGGCGATCGCCGCGCACTCCCTGGCCCGGGAGACCGAAGGGCGGGACCACCACGGCATCCGCCGTGCGGCACGGCGTATTCAGCGCCGCACCGCCGCCAGCGCTTCGACGGCGTGGGGCATCGCCCTCAGCGGGGACCTGCGCTCGCCGGACACCGAAGGACCACGGCCCGGGCGCTTCGCCACGGTCCTCCAGCGGTACATGCCCCACCTCCTCGCGGGAGCCAACAAGGATCCCGTGCTTTCGCGCGCGCTCTTCGACGTACTGTCACTGAACGCGGCGCCCACCACCCTGCTCACCCCCAGCACCGTGATCCGCGTCCTGGGCAAATGGCGCCTGCCCACCGCCCCTGCCACCGAGCCCTACCCTCCGCACGGCCATTCGGCGCCGGCACAGCCGTACTGACATCGTTGTTGGGGTGAGCAACGGGGCGGGCAAAGGCGGAAGTTACGGCAGCGTCCACTTCTGGGCATCCATGCCATTGCAGTCGTAGATCTGCAGCTGCGTCCTGTCGGCCGTGCTGCCGCCGGGGACATCCAGGCACTGTCCGGACTGCGGATTGAGCAGCAAGCCGTTCGCCGTCGGCTTCCACACCTACGCCCCGGTGCCGTTGCAGTCCCATTACGACCCCGCCCGGGGTCACCAGGGCGTGTTCGCCAGCCGGGCTGCACTCCAGGCGAGCCCGCCCTATCGGGCGCAGTGGCCGCCGTCTCCGGCCGGGCCGGGCCCAAGCCGACGGCGGCCAGGAGCCAGGGGCCTGGCAAGGGAAACAGCAGGGGAACCGACAGGGGACACGCCCCAGGCTTGCCCAATCCCGCACCGGCTTGCCCAGACAGGCCTACCCAGCGATGCCCGGGCAGGCCGCACACCGCGACCACAGCCCCTGTCCACCACAGGCCACCACCATGGTCGGGCCCCTGGTCACGGTGGCCGAACCCCGTCTTCTGCCCTGGCAAGACGATCAACGCCCGCACCTGAGCCACAGGGCGGCGCCCGCCCGGTCAGCCCTCCGGCTCTTCCGGCCCGGCCCCGCCCCGGTGCCGGTCGCGGCCCGCCCGGTAACGCCGGACGCGTGCGGACTGGGTGTTGATGAAGGCGCTGGCCAGCTGGGCAACCAGGGCGGCGAACAGCCCCACGGCCAACAGGGCGTAGACGACCGTGAACACCTTTCCGGCGTCGGTGATCGGGGCCAGGTCTCCGTAACCGATGGTCAGACCAGTACAAACGGCGAAGTAGAAGGAGTCCAGGACGCCCCAGTCCTCCTGTCCGGCATAGAAGGCGGTCGCCCCGATCCACACCAGCAGCAGCGACAGCGCCGTCCCCCGGAAGGCCGGCTCATGCCATGCGCCGCGCACCGCGGAGAACAGGCGGGCGATCATGATGCCAAACCCGAACACTCCGGCCTCCTGTGGCTCCGGGTCGATTCGGCCACTCGGCTTCGAGCGGTCACATACCTCATAGAAACGTACAGTTGCCGACAAGACCTGGCATTGGGTGCAGTGCCATATGTCTCGAACGGGTGACTCCGGCTTGGCCAGGTGCGGCGGTTCGTCCAGGCCTGGTGGAAGGCATCGGGTTCGCGGCGCTGGCGCCGTTCCTCGGCGAGCGTGGCGGTGAGGATGGTGCGGTCGACGTACCTGTTGACGGCATCGAGAACCAGACGGTGGAGCTCGCCGGGGTCCAGGGCTTCGGCTGCCCACTGAACAGGCTCATCGAGCGGCAGGCCATGGCGGCGGGCGAAGGCGGGCCGGCGCGGATCACTCGCCTTCCCCACCGTCCCGCCCGTACGCCCCCGTCAGCCGGGCAACAGCCCACCAAGGCCCGCCGCCATCCGCACTGTTCATACCGAGCCCAACACCCCCACACCCCTACCGGCCACCACAGCCGGACCACTCATGACGTCTTTGCTACCGAGCCGTGATCTGCCCTCTCCGCTGTCCCCCGCCGGCGCCGTGGGCTCCACCCCGTGCCAGGGAGGCGGTGTGCGGAGCCGGGGCGGAGCCCGTGCCGGGCCTGCCGCACACCCCGGGAAGGACAGGGGCGGGGACCCGGCACCGTCCACGATCATCACGGCCGGACACCCCCGCCCCCCGGCGCGACACGCGCACCCCGCACCGGCCGACCGCCCGCCGACGACCCCGGCAGCGGCAGCGGCTTCGTGAGCCGAGTGAGGTGACTGTCAGCTGTTGTACCAGTAGTGGTCGCGCCAGGTGCCGCAGGGCCACTGCATGACCTTGGCGCCTTGGGCGGTGCTGCCTGCGTCGACGGCGAGGCACTGGTTGCTGTTGCGGTTGACGATGTGGGTGCCGGTGCTGTCGTTGACCAACTTCCAGTAGTGGTCGCGCCAGGTACCGCACGGCCACTGGATGACCTGGGTTCCGGCCGTGGTGCTGCCGCCTGGTACCGCGAGGCACTGGCCGCTGTTTAAGTTTCTGATCTTTACGTAGCCGGCGACGTCGGAGCTCTCGACCGACCAGTAGTGGTCGCGCCAGGTACCGCAGGGCCACTGGATCAGCCCGGTTCCCTGTGCGGTGCTGCCGCCCGGCACCGCGAGGCACTGGTTGCTGTTGAGATTGCGCAGCCACGTGTACACGGCGTTGGCCATGTCGGTGCTCCGCGCTGTGGGAGCCGGAGCGGAAGCGGGGGCCGCCGTGGCACTGCCGGTTCCCAGACCGACGACGGCGACGAGCGTGGCGGCAGCCACGGACGTGGCGTGGCGGGTTCGGATCTTCATGGGTCTCCTCGTCTGACGTGTGACGTGACGTGTGACGCGCCGGAACACGGCGGTGCGGTACCAGGTCCGCTCGCAACGGTCCGGCAACACCTCTCTGACGGACACAATGGGCGTGTCCATGACTTCCCTCTGACTTCGAGTCTCGGGCACGGCCCCGCACCCGTCTTAGCCCTCAGTGCGGGATTCCTTGCCCGCAAGCGCGGACGATGCCCCCAGGGCCGCCCGGCGCCAGTCACCGGGCGGTGTCCCGTAGGCGGCGAGGAAGGCGCGGCTGAAGGCGGACGGGCTGAGCAGGCCCCATCGGGCGGCGATCGCATGGACCGCGGTGCCGCGCAGGCCCGGGTTCTCCAGATCGGCTCGGCAGCGCTCCAGGCGCCGGTGGTGGATCGTGGCGGCCACGGTCCGCTCCCGGGTCCGGAAAAGGGTGTGGAGCGTGCGTACGGAGATGTGGTGCCGGGCCGCGACGGCCCGGGGAGTCAGGGCGGGGTCGGCCAGGTTGTCATCGATGAAGGCGTCAATGCGAGCCAGTAGCATCCGGCCGCGGGCCTCCGGCGGGACCTGGTCGTGCGCGTTGAGACGGTCGGCGAGGAAGGCCACGGCCAGCTCCCACAAGGCTGGTCCGAGCCGCTCCCGCTGCCGGTCCGTCATGGACGGTGTCTCGTCGGCCAGGTGCCGCAGGAATCGCGCGAAGACCGCAGCCGTGCCCTGGTCCGTGGGAGTGGCGCTTGCCAGCAGCCGGTCCAGCCTGGAGTCGGGAAAGGGCAGTTCAGTCCTTGGCAGGTGCACGATAATGGCGCGGGCGGCCCCGCCGTCGGCCCCCCGCAGCCCCCGCGCGTCGAAGGGCCGGGAGGTGTTCCACAGCCCCAGGTCGCCGGTGCTCATCCTGGTCTCGTTGCGAGCCTGGGCGATCCACATGTCACCGCCCTCGTTGAGCGCCAGCTCGTATACCTCGGGGTCGGATCTCCGGATGAGCGCCGGGATGCGCTCGGACCTGATCGGGGGGAAGGACAGCGTGGTCACCTGGATGCAGCCCAGCCCTATGGCCCCCGCACCCGCGGAGAAGTCGCCGCGGTGCTCGCTGGTGATCCGGGTGGGGGCGACATCCTGGCTGATCATTTCGCACCACCAGTCGAACCGCTGATCAAGCGGGACACAACTGCTGTGGAGCGCTGAGAAAGTCACCAGGCCTCCCAAGGACCACCAGCCACCGCACACACCGCCCCAGTGTCGTCAAGACTCCCGAAAGGTCACAACTGAGAAGCCATTCAGCGTGAACGGCGAGCACCGAGGCATGCGCATGCTGCTGCGGGCGGGAGTGGCGGCCGGGACCGTCGTGCGCGCCGCAATTGCGATCACGGGCAGCCTTCCCTGACGAGGCCTTCCTGGCAGGTCTCTTCGGCAAGGTCCCCCTGGCAATCTCGTCCCGGGCCTGGTCAAAGCGGGTCCACATACGCGAGGATCACCGCCGCACCACGCATGCCACCTCCCCACCACTTCGTCCCAGGAGGATCTGTATGGCTCGCCGCACATCCCACGGCCTCGTCGCCGCGGCCGCTGCCACCGTGGCGCTCTTCACCCTGGCCGGCCCGGTCTCCGCCCTGCCCGCGGGCGCCGGCACCGCTGCCGGCGCCGCGCTGCCCCAGGCCCGGCTGTTCATGGTCAACCCCGTCCAGTCCTCCGGCGACCAGACGCTGACCGACGGCAAGGACGGCAACGCCGCCGTGCCCGCCTCCGCGTACGCCGTGGCCGCGCTGCGCAATCTGGACGGCAGCGGCTCGCTCTCGGGCAGGTGGGCGACCGTGCGCTCGGACACCGGCGCCTCGGCTCGGCTCGCGGACGTGGGGACGTACAGCCGCAACGACGACCAGTTCGAGCAGGTCATGGCGTACTTCTGGGTCAACGAGGCGCAGGAGTACCTGCAGAGCCTGGGCTTCGGCAGCGAACTGCCCGGCGCCAACGACCGCGCGCAGCCCGTCCGGATCAACCAGTGGGGCGCCGACAACTCCTTCTTCACCGACAAGAAGGCCGAGATCCGCTTCGGCAAGGGCGGGGTGGACGACGCCGAGGACGCCGAGGTCATCGTCCACGAGTACGGGCACGCGGTGCACCACGCGCAGGTTCCCGGCTTCGGCACGTCGCCGGAGGCCGGTGCGATCGGCGAGGCGTTCGGCGACTACCTGGCCGTCACGGTCGGCGCGTACGCCGACGCCACGTACGGCTGGCCGCTCAAGGCCGACCTGGCCTGCGTCGCCGACTGGGACTCGGTCGCCTACAGCGCGGCTCCGCACTGCCTGCGCCGCATCGACGGGAACAAGGTGTACGAGGACCGGGTCGGGGAGGTCCACGCGGACGGCGAGATCTGGTCCCGGGCGCTGTTCGACATCCGCAAGGCCCTCGGTGCCCGGACCGCCGACCGGATCATCGTGAACGCGCAGTTCGGCTTCCGCGCGGACACGAGCTTCCAGGACGCGGCGCTGACGACCATCGCGACCGCGCAACGCATGTACGGGGCGGGCGCGGCGGACACAGTGCGCGCGGCGTTCAAGGCCCGGGAGATTCCCGGGGTCTAGGCTGTCCCGCAATTGATCTTCTGACATCGAGAACACCGCTGCCCCGCACGTCCATTGGCTGTCCGACGAGGGTGAGAACCTGCAGGCGGGCGATGCCGAGCATGGCGTGGTGCATGCCATCGCCCTTGAGACGGCAGTCACGGAGGTCTTCCAGCTCTTCATCCGCGCGAAGGTGTGCTCGACGCGGGCGCGAAACTTGCGGTGTGAGCGGTTGTGCTCCTCTTTCCGGGCGGGGAGTTCGGCTTGGCCGGGTTCGCGGCGGTGCGGGATGATCAGGCCGGTTCCGCGGCATCCGCCGTCAGCGATCACCGTGGTGTTCCCGACGGCGTCCTTCACGCCGGACAGGGCCCCTGCCATGCAGTCGTTGCGGTTGCCGGGCAGGGGCTGGCCGACCATGACGACGAGCCGGGTGTCGGCGTCGATGACGACCTGGTGATTCGTCAAGTACCGGCAGTTCTTCGATTTCTCGGCCACCGTGTGGTCGCGGGCCGGCGCCAGGGGGGCGTCCACGATGAGGACGGTGTCCCTACGGAAGACGGGCGGGTCCTGCTGCTGGCGGCCGCTGGCGCCACAGCATCCTCACCACAGCGGGCGGCACCACCCAAAGGACGCGCAGGTAGTCGTGGGGCAGGCTGCCTTCACGCGCCTCTCGGCGCCGCTCGGCAACCCAACGGCCGAGGGGGAAGCCATCGGGGGATTCGTGGACGCGCGGGACAAGGTGGCCGTGGTGGGCGGTGTAGTCGCGGGCGATGGTGAGGGGGTATTCGATGCTGGGGCGTGGTGGAAGGTGTGGGTGGTCTCGAAGGCGGCCTCCCAGACCCGGTTGGGTGCCATGACGTCTCTCAGGCCGAGAACGGGCGCGATCTCGGCCTGAGCGTTCGGGGCGTGCGGCGAGCTGCGGCGCGACGGGGTCCGCTGGTCCACCGGAGGCGGTCGACGCGGTGGAAGGTGTGCTCGTCGTAGACGTCGAGGCCGATGAGGACCCGGTAGAGCAAGTGGAACGGGCTCTACTCGGTGGCCTCTTCGAGGGGCGCGCCGGGGGCCATGCAGAGGGGGACGATGATCGTGGAGATCTTGCCGCTGCCGGGAGTCTGGCGCAGGGCCCGTCCGACGGACTGGACGATGTCGATGATGCTGCTCTTTGGGGTGGGCGAACAGCACGGAGTCGATGGCCGGAATGTCGACGCCCTCGGACAGGCAGCGGCAGTTGGTGAGCAAAGCGCACCGGGGCGGCCTGGTGGAACGGCCGGTGTCGAGAGGGACGTCGGCGAAGCCGGTGAGGAGGTGGTGGCGTTGGACGGGACTCCGGCGGGAGCTGACCGTGCCGATCCGCAGGAGGCCTGCAAGGCCGACGGCATGAGGGAAGCAGTCTCCGGCGCGGTCCTGGTGGCCGAGATCACCGAGAACGGCGCCTGCCCGCCACAGGCGGGCGGGCGCCTGAGTACCGAGGACACCACCGTCGCCCCCCTGCGCCAGATCGCCTCGCTCGCCCCCGGCTCGACGCTCGCCATGACGTTCCTGCTGCCCGTCGAACTCCTCGACCCGGCCGACCGCCCCGGCCTGCGGGCCAGCGAGGAAGGCGCCCGCGCGTCCGGAACGCCGTTCCTCAGCTTCTACGCCCCACAGGAGATGCCGACCCTGGCCCGCGAAGCCGGCTTCAAGGACGCCTGCCACGTCTCGGGGGCCTCGCACGCCCGAGCGCTACTTCGCCGCCCGCCCCGGACCGCCTGCACCCGTCCACCGGCGAGGACATCCTGCTGGCCACCACCTGACCCCGCCACGCAGCCTCCGTACATACGCCGCCGCCCCGCGCACGCGACACTGGCCACCGCGCGGCAGCCGCACCACCAAGCCGCCCCGGCCTGGCCGGGCGGGCTCCAGCCGGAGCCCACGGCGCACAACGAAAACGCCCCGCCCAGGACCACCGGGACCTGCCGGACGGGGCACCGTCACCGCTGGAACAGACGGACATGAGCGGTCCCAGCCAGCGGTCCCAGCCGACCGCGCCACGACCCGCCCCGCTTCCCCGGACTGCCACGCGCAGCAAGTCCGGACACCGCACAGCCGCCTACCAGCGGTGCTTGCGGCGCAGCCGCAGACCCACGAGCCCGACCCGGCACATCACCCGGGTGAACGGTCCGGCTCTCCGGGATGTGGGGCGAGGGTTTCGATCGGAATCGCGATCCGCTGGTCGTGCTTGTCGACGAGCCAGCGCTCGATGTCCAGGAGCCACCAGTGCAGCACTTCCACCACGTAGAACCGCCGCGGTCCGGCGCCGTGGAACTCCTGCTCGGGCAGCAGCCATGCGCTGCGGGTGTCATCGTCGGGGAAGTTCAGCTCGTAGTACGCCCGGTGATACTCCGTCAGGCTGCCGGGGCCCACAACCCGGCAGCGGCCGGTGAACTGGGCGCCGTCGAGGCCGAAGCCGGCAAGTCCGGTCATGTAGATCGAGCCCGCGATCACGGGGTGTCGTTCCACGTTGCGGGAGTGCTGGGCGGTGTGCAGGGAGTAGTAGAGCAGCCTGAGCGGCCGGTACAGGGCGACGAAGTTGACGGTCGACGCCCAGGGGGATGTGCCGTCCGAGGTGGCGAGGGTCATGAAGCGGGCGTTGGCCAGCAGGAAGTGGCTGCGCTCGGCGAGTTCTGCGGAGTCTGTCATGGCTCACCTTTCCGGGCCGGGGGTGCGGTCGAACCCGATGGTGACCGGGGGGTCGCTGAGCAGGGCCGCGTCGAGCAGCTGCCACCATGTGCCCTGTTCGGCGCGCCGACGGTCCCAGGCCGGGACGCGGCCGCGCTCCGACAGCTGCCGACGGTAGTGGCCCCAGGCGGCCTCGTCGGCGAAGGTGACGGTGTGCTCGATCGTGTGGACGTCCGTACCGACCGTACGGACCGTCCAGCGGGTGGCGAGTACGGTGTCGAGGCCGTCGTAGAACCACTTCTCGCGCTCTTGCACCCAGGCCCAGAACTTCCGCGGATCCGCTTCCGCGGCAGCGGTGAGCCTGATCCGGTAGACGAGGTGGAGCATGGCGGGTGCCTCCTGTTCAGGGATCGGGACCGGGCCGCACGGCGTCCCAGCGGCCCCATTCGGTGCCCATGGCCTGGGGCCTGGCGGCGCACCGTTGACGCCATCGCCGGGCCACAGCGCGGTTGAAGGCGAGAGCCCGCTCACGGCTGCACACCTCGTGGTCAAGGGGAAGCACCACCGCGGCGAGCGGGGAGAGCGTGGCGCCGCGGCGCGCCTTGAGGTTCCAGGCCGAGACGGCCAGCCGGTAGCGGCTCAGGCCGTGGGCGGCGGCGTAGTCGAGAGGCGCGCGGTAAGTGAGGACGAAGTACTCACAGGCCGGCTCGGCTGTCCGGTAGTCGAAGCCGTAGTAGCGCGCGTAGAGACGATCGTGGTGGGTGTAGCAGACGGTGACCGCCAGCGGTCGGCCGGCGCGGATTCCGAAGCAGCCGACGGCCTGCTCCAGTACGCCGGATCGGCGCTGTGCCGCGAAGGACCGCCGCATCAAGGCGGGGTCCGCGGTGCCGCCGTAGCGGGCCCGGTTCTGGGTCACCAGGTCGGCGGCGGCCCGGCCCGTCTCCCCTGTCAGCCGCAGCCACTTGACGACCGTGCCGGCGCGGTCGCAGGCACGCAGTTCGGCGCGGCGGCGGGTGCGGTCGGGCTGGCTCATCCGTGTGAACTGGTCCCTCGATCCACCGGCGGGGACGTCCATGTTGGCGTCCGCGTCGTGCAGCAGAACCCGTGCGCGGGGATGGGCACGCGCGAGGTCCACCGCGTCGTCCGGGGCCAGATAGGGCAGGACCAGTCCCGCCGCGCCCCGTGCGCGGGCCACCGTGAGCGCCCCGTGCACGAGCCCCGTGAGAGTGGGGTGGCGGAGCTCGCCTCGTACGCAGACCAGCTCGTTGTACACCGAGCGCCGGGCTCCCAGCCACAGGTAGTCGGCCGGCCGGCGCAGAGCCAGGCCTGGGAGCATGTCCGGCAGGCAGAACAGACCGGGGCCGTCGGCGTCGCCGGGCCAGGTGGGCAGGGCGCCCAGCAGCGTGCCGTCACACGACGCGGTCACGATGTCCTCGCTGCCATGGGCGAGTTCGAGGCTGCGCAGCCACCCGTAGCTGTTGTAGAAGTTGTCCGGTCCGACGAGCGCGTCCCACTGCTCCCGCATGACACCGCGAAGGCAGGGCACGGTGTGCGGTGTGATGCGGTCGGCCCAGGTGTCCCGTCCGCCCGAGGAACCCACTTCAGACCTTTGCACACGTGATCATCGACGCGTGCGGGCAGTCCAGATACGGGTGCCAGAACTCCTCCCCGTACCGTGCGATCCCCTCCTCGGACACGCGGAAGGCGGGCCAGTCGATCGCCTCGAAGCCGGACTCGCGCAACGCCCTCTCCAAAGTGCCGCGCGTCCAGTACCGGGCGGTGATCTGTTCTGCGTAGCGGCCGAAGCAGAGTTCCAGCGTCACACGCGAGGCATCCGCCCTCGGCTCGGCGTCGAAGAGCCGCAGTCCGTACCGCTCGTAGTAGGCGCGCCCGCCGTGGTAGTCGGGGTTGACCGGGAGTGTCACGAACAACCCTCCGGGCCGCAGTGCGCGAGCAGCGATCGAGCACATCTCGACCAGCGTGGTGTAGTCCTCGGCGTACGGCAGGATGTACACGCCCAACGCGCGTCCGAAGGCACCGGCCTCGGCGTCGGATGCGGTGGTGGTGTATTCGATGCCCAGCGGCCGGTCGGCCTCCCGTCGCCGGGCGACGGCGATCATGCCTTCGGAGATGTCGTATCCGACGACGCGGGCCGCGCCTCGGCGCTTCATCACGCGGCTGTACAGCCCGGTGCCGCAACCGATGTCGTAAATCTGCTCGCCTTCCAGTGCGCCCAGCGCGCGGAGCACACTGAAGGACTCCAGGTGTGCCCTCCACGGCAGACGGAACATCTCCTCGTACATGTCCCCGAGCGCATCGAATCTGCTGGCCATGGTCTTCCTCCCCTCACGAAATCTGTGCCGGTGCGAGAGGGGAATCGGGGGCGGCGGGGGCGAAGCGGGCCTGGAAGAAGCGCAGGTTTTCGGGTTCGTGGACGAACACGAGGCCGCTGTCGAGGCGGTCGCGTTGTTTGTGCACGCGGATGGCGCTGTCGGCGACGAGGTCCATGTGGCTCTGGGTGTAGACGCGGCGAGGAATGGTGAGGCGGACGAGTTCGAGGCGGGGGTAGCGGTTCTCTCCGGTGGCCCGGTCGCGGCCGGCGGAGACGGCGCCGCGTTCGGCGGCGCGGACTCCGGAGTCGAGGTAGAGGGCGGCGGCCAGGGTCTGGGCGGGGAACTGCTCGCGGGGCACGCGGGGCAGGGTGGCGGCGGCGTCGATGCACACGGCGTGGCCGCCGGTGGGACGTACGAGGGGAAGGCCCGCGTCGGCCAGTTGCTGTCCGAGGTAGGCGACTTGGTCGATGCGGGCCTTGATGTTCTCCTCCTGGACGGATTCGGCGATGCCGACGGATATGGCTTCCATGTCGCGGCCGGCCATGCCGCCGTAGGTGTGGAGTCCTTCGTAGAGGACGACGAGGTTACGGGCCTGCTCGGCCAGGTGGGGGTCGCGCAGGGCGAGCCAGCCGCCGATGTTGGCATAGCTGTCCTTCTTCGCGGACATGGCGGCGCCGTCGGTGCGGGCGCAGATCTCCCTCAGGACGGCGGCCACACTGTGCTCGCGCCAGGCCTTCTCGCGCTGCTTGATGAACCAGGCGTTCTCCACGGCACGGGCGGCGTCCAGGATGACGGGGATGCCGTGGCGGTGGGCGAGTTCGTGGACCCGGGTGAGGTTGGCCAGGCTGATCGGTTGTCCGCCGGCCATGTTGACGGTGGCCGCCACGCAGACGTACGGGATGCTCCGCGGCCCGACGTCGTCGATGAGCCGTTCCAGCTTGGCGAGGTCGACGTTGCCCTTGAAGGGGTGCTCGCAGGCCGGGTCGTGGGCTTCGTCGATGATGACGTCGTGGAAGGTGCCGCCGTTGAGCTCCTGGTGGGCCCGGGTGGTGGTGAAGTACATGTTGCCGGGAACGTGGTGACCGGGGCGGATCAGGATGCGGGAGAGGATGTTCTCCGCGCCCCGGCCCTGGTGGGTGGGAATGAGGTGCTCGTAGCCGTAGTACTCGCGGACGGCCGCTTCCAGGCGGTAGAAGCTGCGGGCACCGGCGTAGGCCTCGTCCCCGGTCATCATCGCGGCCCACTGGCGGTCGGACATGGCGTTGGTGCCCGAGTCGGTGTAGAGGTCGATGTAGACGTCCTCGGAGCGCAGCAGGCTGATGTTGTACCCGGCCGCCTGCAGTGCCTGTTGCCGCTGGCGGCGGGTGGTGGTCCGCAGCGGTTCGACCATCTTGATACGCCATGGTTCTGCCGGGTGTCGGGGCATGGCTCCTCATTCGGGCCGGGAAGGGGGACGAGCCGGGGCGGCTCCGGGGCGGGCCGGGCGGACCTGTGGGTCAGTGCTTGCGGGCGACCAGGACACCGTTGGCCCCCGGACCGTCGAAGGGGGTGACCCCGTCCGGCTCGAGCCCGGCCGCGCGCAGCCAGGCGGAGTATTCGGCGGCGGTGTAGTTCCTGCCCCAGGTCTCCGCCAGCATGTTCAGGCTCATCAGCGCGGCCAGCGGCGGCCCCTGCTTGTCGTCGGCGACGAAGGACTCGCAGATGAGCAGGAGCCCGCCCGGCGGGAGAGCGACGGCGCAGGTCTTGAGGATCCTCTGTACGTCGCTTTCGCCCCAGTCGTGCAGGATGTTGGAGAGCAGTACGGCGTCGTGCCCGGCGGGGAGGCGGTCGGTGAAGAAGTCCCCGGCGGTGAAGGCGATGCGGTCGTCCAGCCCGGCCGCGGCGACCCAGGGCCGGGTGAGGTCGCAGACGAAGGGCAGGTCGAAGACGGTCACGCGCAGGTGCGGATAGCGGCGGCACAGCTCGACGCCGAAGGCGCCACCACCGCCGCCGACATCGAGGAGGCGGTCGACCTTCGCGAAGTCCAGGGCGCCGGCGAGCAGGTGGGCGGTGTAGGCGGACAGGGAGTGCATACCGCGCCAGAAGTGCTCGGCCACCACCGGGTCGTCCGGCGCGAACAGCGACTCCTGGCGTTCGACGTCCCAGGTGGTCGGGTGGTTGCCGCGCAGGGAGTCCGCCAGCTTGAGGTAGGCCGGGTATTCGTGGCGGTCCACGACCGTGATCCAGCCGCCGAAGTAGTACGGCTTGCCGCGTACCAGGAACTCCTCGGACATCGGCGTGTTGGAGTAGGTGCCGTCGCTGTCCAGCCGCAGCAGGCCCAGCGCCGTGCAGGCGGTGAGCAACAGCTCGGCGGGCCGCTGCGCCAGGCCGTGCCGCTCGGCGAAGTCCGCGGCCGTCCCCGCGCGCCCGCCGGACAGGTCCGTGAACAGCTCCAGTTCGGTGGCCAGGGCCAGGGCCTTGAAGGCGTAGACCCCCGAGGTGAGCTCCATCAGGGGCAGTGGCGTGACCTGATGCTTCATGGCATGCCTCCGGTCGTGGCGGGGAGTTTGCGGGCGAGGGTCACACCGTCGGCGATGGGCAGCATGACCAGTTCCATCCGGGCATCGGCGAGGGCGTGGTCGTTGAAGGCACGGATGGCCGCCGCGTTGCCCACCGCCTCCGCGTCCACCACGGCCCCGCCGTAGAAGACGTTGTCGGCCACCAGGAGCCCGCCGGGCCGCAGCCGGGGCACCAGTTCTTCCCAGTAGCCGATGTATCCGGCTTTGTCGGCGTCGATGAACGCGAGGTCCACGGGCGGCTGTGCGGGCAGGGCGGCCAGCGTCTCGGCGGCAGGTCCCAGGTGCCGCTCGACGCGCTCCGCCACACCGGCTCTCTGCCACGCCTCGTGGGCGATGTCCGTCCACTCCCGGGACAGGTCGCACGTCACCACCCGGCCGCCCGGCGGCACTCCCCGTGCCAGGCACAGGGTGGAGTAGCCGGTGAAGGTCCCCACCTCCACCACCAGGCGTGCGCCGACGAGACGGGCCAGCAAGGTGAGCAGGGCGCCCTGCTCGGGCGGTATCTGCATCTCGGCGACCTGGCCGAGCGTACGGGTGCGCTTGATCAGGTCTTGGGCGACGGTGTCGGGCGGGGTGCCGTGCTCGACCATGTACCGGCGCAGTTCGTCGGTCAGTTCGACGTCCTTGACCAGTTTCATGGGACCTCCGTGGGTGAACGGGACCGGCTCGGACCCGGTGAGGTCCGTGCGGGACGTGGTGGGCAGAGGTGCGGCGTGGTCCCGTAATGCCGCGGCGAGGTCCGCGGCCTGCCGCCGCACCCGGAGCAGTGCCGTGCGTTCCAGCTTCGAGATTTCCTCGCGGAAGCCTTGGGGGGCTGTCTGTGCGGCGGGCGGACCCCGGTAGTACAGTCCGCAGCTCTCCAGGTCGGCGATGATCCTCAGCAGCCGGTGCAGCAACTGCGCCCGCAGCCCATGCGCGCACACGGTCGCTCTGCGGGTGAGGAAGAAGCGGTCGTACAGATCGGACTCCTCCGCGGTGGGCTCGCTGCCCGCGCGCCGCCCGGCCCGCTCCAGCAGCGAGACGCCCCCGGGTACCAGCCGCCCGGCCACCGCGATGTGTACGTGGTGGTTGCGCCGCACGGCCCGGGTCACCACGGGCGGGGCTCCATCCGCCGCCGTCTTGAGGAGGCGGGCCAACCCCTGGTGGTCGCGCGCCCATTCACCGCTGAACGCCGGATGCCACTGGGCCATCCATGGACGGATCATCCGCTGGTAGAGCTCGGGCGGACAGCTTCCGGCGTACAGCAGCAGGACGGAGTACAGGTCCAGCAGGGCGACTATGTCGTCGGCGGGAAGGGGACCGGGACGCGTGAGTGCCGCGCGCAGCAGCGACCACTCCAGGAACGCGGTCTGATGGCCGAAGATCCACCGGTACGCGGCCAGGTCGGGGGTACGGGCGGGAGGCGCGCAGACGTCCAGGGGACAGCCCAGTTCAGCAGCTCCGGCCAGCGTGATCCCCTCGAACACCCGGAACGGGTCAGCGTGGGCCGCGGCGCAGCGCGGCACCCCGTCGGCACAGCGCGCAGCCCGCGCACCCGGCAGCGGGAGAGCCAGGACGTCGAGCGCATCACCTGCGAACTCCTGCATCGCCTCACCGCCCTTGCCGCCCTTGCCGGTTCGGGGCGGAGCACGCCCGGGCCCCAACCGTCCGTGGGGAGAACGGGTTGGATGCCACCCGGAACCATTGAGAGGGAACATACGAGCGAAGGGAATGTGTGCAAGTCGTCGGGCGACGTACGGGCCGGGCGCACGGATGCACACTGTTGTCTGTACGTACCACTGGCGTACGGCCTGTTCGCGCACGAGTGCTCGCGCGCGCCGGAGCTCGGCCGGTGACGGAACCTGGCGGCGGAGGGACGGTTTCACCCCGGCCACCAGGGCTCCTGCGCGGCTGGGAGCGCCGCTGGGGCACACTTGCGCGGAAGGCCCCGCCGCCCCGGGGGGGGTGGTTTCCAGGGATCGTCGCACCACGTATCTCCCGGCGTCGGCGGGCGGCGCGGTGTTGCGCGGCGAGCATGGCGGCCGGGTCGGGTTCGGCGCAGTGATGGAGATGCCGGCGCTGTTGATGCCGGCGTGCGCGTCTCCTTGGGCGAGTGCAGCTGGGCGACCGGCCGCAGTCCCACCCACACTGAGGACGAAGCGGAGCGGTCGATGCCCGGGATCAAGATGTTCCCTCCGCGGGCGACGAGTGCCAGGGGCGCGCAGACGACTTTGACGTCCGGGTGAGTGCGGGCAGCCTTCCAGTCCTCGACGCGCGCGCAGACCACGCCGGGCGGCACGGCGACACCGGGGGTCAGACCGGATGCGCGGACGACTGCGGCGCCCCAGGCGATGCCGACGGCACCGGCCTCGCGCCCACGACGCCGTGGCACGAGCCCGACAACCCATCGGAAAGCCAGGTATCCCTGACCCCGCCCCATCATTCTTCGACTTCGGCGCGCCGAACGCCGTACTCGCGGTCACCCGATGAGTGGTTTGTTCCAGGCGTGATCGGATCATTCAAGATCGATGAAGGCCGGGCAGAGGAGTCTGGGCGAAGCGCGGCACGCGGCGCAGCGGTGCCGGATCCGCGTCCCGTCGGACACATCTGCAAGGAGGCTGTCATGGTCGACACCCCGGACAAGACGCTCAACGGCAAGGTCGCCTTCGTCGGTGGCGCGTCCCGAAATCTCGGCGGACTGATCAGTACCACCCTGGGGGCGGACGGCGCACTGGTGGCCGTCCACTACAACAGCGACTCCTCGCGCGCCAAGGCGGAGGACGTGGCCGCGGAGATCAACGCGGGCCCGGGCGAGGCGTTCGCGATCCAGGCCGATCTCACGCGTGCCATGGAGGTGGAGCGGGTCTTCGACGAGGTGGTCAACCGGTTCGGAAGGCTCGACTACAGCATCAACACCGCAGGCATGGTGCTGAAGAAGCCGCTCACCGAGATCACGGAGGAGGAGTACGACCATATGTTCGCGGTCAACTCCAAGGCCGCGTTCTTCGTGATGCGGGAAGCCGCACGCCGGATCGAGGACGGCGGCAAGATCATCACGATCGTCACCTCGCTGCTCGCCGCCTACACGGGCCTGTACTCCTCGTACGCGGGCAGCAAGGCACCGGTCGAGCACTTCACCCGCGCCCTTTCGAAGGAACTCTTCGGCCGGAACATCTCGGTCAACAACATCGCCCCGGGGCCGATGGACACCTCCTTCTTCTACCCGGCCGAGGACGCCGACTCCGTCGCGTATCACAAGTCCTCAGCGATGAACGGCGACCTGACCAAGATCGAGGACATCGTCCCGTGGGTCCGCCATCTGCTGACCGACGGCTGGTGGGCCAACGGCCAGACACTCTTCCTCAACGGCGGCTACACCACCCGCTGACCTGCCGTTCCTCGACGCTGTGCGGAGCACCCCACCGGGGCTCCGCACAGCGCCCCTCGCCTTCCCGGACCGCTCGCCCGGCACGATCGGAGAGTCGGCATGTCGTCGTCCCGGCGCGATTACCAGCAGGACCACGTCCACTTCAGCGAGGGAGCCCGTCCCCCGGACACCGCTACCGCCCGGACATACAGGCGTCTGGACGGGCTGGAGCAACGCGTCATGGGCCGCCTCACGAACTCAGTCCGTCCGGTGCTGGGCCGCCGACGGTGCCGGATCCGCCGTCCCTGAGCGCTTTGGGGGTCAAGCCGGTGTACCGGCGCAAGCTGCGGGTGAGATGGCTCTGGTCGGCGAAGCCGCACCGCTGGGCGATGGCGGCGAGCGGGGCGTCGGTGGCGAGCAGGGCACGCCGGGCCTGTTCCAGCCGCAGACCGAGCAGGTACTGGTGCGGCGACTGACCCGTCGAGGCGCGGAACGCGCGGGTGAAGTGGGAAGTGCTCACGTCCGCGACGGCGGCGAGCTGCTCAAGGGTGAGACGCTCGGCGAGGCAGGTGTGCATATGGTCCAGGACACGGTTCAGACGTCGGGGCGGCAGACCGCCGGTGGCCGGGGGCAGCGGGACGGCGCGGCTGGTGGAGGTCTTGACGAGGTGGGCTCCGAGGGCCTGCACCAGACTCTGGGCGTAGAGGGAGTCGGCGGGCTGCGACTGCTCGTACTCGGTGACCAGTTTTTCGACGAGCATGGCCAGGAACGGGTCGTCGACATGACAGCGCGGTACAACCTCCGGTGTCCCGGGGACGCTGTTCTCCTGAAGCAGCCTGTCCAGCCAGGCCGGGTCGAAGGCCACGCACATCAGTTCCGCGTCCTTGTCCCACAACGGCCGGCAGTCCCACTGGGCGGGGTTCACGATCGACTGGCCCTGGCGAAACCGCTCATGAAACGAGTGCCCCTCGTCCGACCAGCGCAGATTCGTGGAGGTGCCGACGTGTACGAGTACGACATGCCAGGCCGGTGCCATGGGCCGCGCGCTGCGCCAGGTGTCGGCCGCGGGGCTGGTGTTGCGTTCCACGACCGCCTCGTCCAGCTCCCTACCGCTGCCGGAGTGGTTGACCAAGTGGGGTTTGATGAGCGAGGGGGCCATGTCACCCATTCTGATCCGTACGGGTGAAGATCGCCGCCCAGAAAGCGCTGACCAGCGGAAACAGGGCAGAACACCGAGGCTGAACAAGGCAGACCGCTGCTTCGGCACCTGCACGTCGTCATCGGGCCGCCCGGCCGCCAAGAGGTCGAGCACCTACGGCTACGGCGGCCGCGCGACGAAGCTACGCGGTGAGGCCGGGGCAGTCCGCAACCGAGCGGGCCGGCGGCGGCGAGCCGCCCACGCAGGCCCGCCAGGTACTCGTGTTCCCTGGGAGTCCACCTCACCCACCACGCGGGGGCCTTCGTGTCCCGTCTCAATGCCCGGCCGGCCACTCGGTAGGCTCGGGGACCGGCGCGGTGGCTGATGGGCCGCGCCTACCACGAGATCCGCGTCGACAGCCCGATCGAGAGCGAAGGCCCCTTCCCCCGCACCGCGCGCCCGCTCGCGGACACCGACCTCCTCTTCGCGCTGCGCCTGCTCCTGCCCGGCATCCGCATCACCACCGAAGACAGCGAGGGCGGCATGCGCGCCTGGCTGCACGACGGCCGCTCCTCTTGGGCCGTTCTGATCACCACCAACACCACCACCGAGGCAGCAACCGTCTATCAGAGCGGTGAGCGCCGCCTCGCTCACGAGATCGTCGCGGCCTGGCAGCAGTGGGAAGGCACCGGCGCGCCAGGCCCGTACGACTTCGGCATGACGCGCACCGAGGACCAGCAGTACATCTTCAGCAACGCCCCGCACACCGGGCCACGCTGGCAGCCCCTCACCACCGCCGCACTCCCCCGACCCGCCTCATCAGGCAGGACTTCCGCGATCCGCCAACTCGTCCTCGCTCACCTACCCTCCACAGCTGAGCAGACGAGCAAGCGCGGTCTTCACTGCCAGATGGTGAGGTCACCGCCTGACGTACACACCACACGCAGATTGTTCGGGCCGGTGGTATTCCATGCTTCGAAGCGCGGTCAGCCGCGACGGCGAGCCGGGCGCCCTTGGCGAACTCCACGAGCAGCCGCCCGTCCTTGAAGGCGGTCGCTTCAGTGACGGTCATGCCGAAGAGCCCAGTGCTACGGCTACCTCTTGCCGCTCGGGAACGAGGGGCATCGTCGGCCCACCGCCGTTGTCTTCCATCGCGGCATCGGCTTCTACGCTGATCCAGGTGTCCTCGCCCAGCCGCAGGCTCAGCTGGTGGTCCATCTGCGACTCACTGACGGTGAGGCCGACGAGAGGGAGCCGCCAGCGGCCATCGAATTCCACTACGTCGGATCACGTCGCACGGGCACGGTGTCATACGCCTTCTCACAGGAACGACTCGAGCCCTGTCCCCAGAGTCTCGTGGAGAGCCGGCGCCCCGCGGCGCTTTCGGTCCCCCCAGCCGGGCCGTCGACGCGGCAGACATACGTTTCCCCCAGCAGGCATGTCGCTCCCATGTGCGGCCGACACACTAGCCCAGCGGTACGAAGCAGCATTCACCTCCTTCCCGGCCGAACTGGCCATCGCGACAGCGCTTCTTGGGCACGTGAGATGTCTTTCAGGCGTGTTGCGGATTCCTGTGCTACCCGTGTCGGCACGTGTCAGGGCCTTGTCCTTCCTGTGAACAGGCAGGCGGCAAATCCGGCATGAGCGGCCGAACCCCCTTTTGTGCCGCGTGACATGTGCGCGGCGGGCTGAGAGTGTCCCTGCCCATCAAGGCAGTCCCTCCTTGAACGGTTGGGCGGCGATCCCGCCCAACTCCCCATGACTCTCTGGAGAATCCCCATGTCCTCGCTTTCCCCCACCGGCGGCAGGGCGCGCCGTCTCGCCCTCACGTCCGGCGCCGCCGTCCTCACCGGCGCCCTGCTGGCCACCGGTGCCGCCACCGCATCGGCGAGCGCCGCTCCGGAGCACCACGACGGCACCTCCGTCGCGGCCACCGCCCAGGCGCTCGGCCTCGGTGCCAAGGAGAAGCTGGTCGTCAAGGACGTCATCAAGGACGCCGACGGCACGGTCCACACCCGCTACGAGCGCACCTACGCCGGTCTTCCGGTCCTCGGCGGCGACCTCGTCGTCCACCGTGCCGCCGACGGCGCCGTCAAGGACGTCACCAAGGCCGTCAAAACCGCCATCAAGGTCGCCTCGCTCACCCCGAAGCAGACCCCGACCGCCGCCACGTCCGTTGCGGTCAAGGCTGCCAAGGCCGCGAAGACCACGGGTGCCGCCACCGGCGATGCCCCCCGCAAGGTCATCTGGGCCGCCGACGGCAAGCCCGTCCTCGCCTACGAGACCGTCGTCACCGGCACCCAGCACGACGGCGTCACCCCGAGCCGACTGCGCGTCATCACCGACGCCGACACCGGCAAGAAGCTGTACGAGATCCAGCTGATCGACGGCATAGCCGACGGCATCACCGGCAAGGGCACTGCCGGCGCCGCCAAGCCTGCCGGCGCCCAGGCCGCCGCCGTCGGCACCGGCGCCAGCCAGTACAGCGGCACCGTCAGCCTGAACACCACCAAGTCGTCGACGGGTTACACCCTCGTCGACAGCGTGCGCGGCGGCTCCAGCACCGTCGACCTCAAGCACAGGACGAGCGGCAAGGGCACCGTCTTCACCGACGCGGACAACAAGTGGGGCACCGGCAGCCCCGCCAACAACCAGACCGCCGCCGTGGACGCCGCCTACGGCGCCGCCCAGACCTGGGACTTCTACAAGAACGTCCTGCACCGCAACGGCATCAAGAACGACGGCCGGGCCCCGGTCTCCCGCGTCCACTACGGCAACGCGTACGTCAACGCCTTCTGGGACGACAGCTCCTTCACCATCACCTACGGCGACGGCGCGAGCAACCAGCACCCGCTGACCCAGCTCGACGTGGCCGGCCACGAGTTCAGCCACGGCGTCACCTCCGCCACCGCGAACCTGCAGTACTCCGGTGAGTCCGGCGGCCTGAACGAGGCCACCTCGGACATCTTCGGCACCGCGGTGGAGTGGAACGCGAACAACGCCCAGGACAAGGGCGACTACCTGCTCGGCGAGAAGATCGACATCTTCGGCAACGGCAAGCCGCTGCGCTACCAGGACAAGCCCAGCAAGGACGGCCGCGGTTCGGCCGACTACTGGAGCGCCGACGTCGGCAACCTCGACGTGCACTACTCCTCCGGTGTCGCCAACCACTTCTTCTACCTGCTGTCCGAGGGCAGCGGCGCGAAGGACATCAACGGCGTGCACTACGACAGCCCGACCGTGGACGGCTCCACGGTCACCGGCATCGGCCGCGACAAGGCGGTGCAGATCTGGTACAAGGCGCTGACCACGTACTTCACGTCCACCACCGACTACCACGGTGCCCGTCAGGGCACCTTGAAGGCGGCCACCGACCTCTACGGCGCGAACAGCGCCGAAGTCAAGGCCGTGGACGCCGCCTGGGCCGGGGTGAACGTCAAGGCCTGACCTTGAACCACACGGCGCCGCACCGGTGTGGAACCGGTGCGGCGCCGCCGCGACACCGCCGGGTTGCCGTGTGCCCCGAAGGCTACTGTCGCAGCCGCCGAACACGGACAAACGGCTGTGGGCGACCAGCTCGGGGTGGCGTCGCAGCAGCCCACGGATCTGGTGGGCTGCTGCGACCGTGCCGGGTTTCTCTCCCGGGGACAGGCATGGGCATCGACCGGCGCGGCCCACGAGTTACCGAGCGTGCTCGGGCCAAGCCGGAGCCAGCAGCGCGACGGCAGCATGCCACGCCGCCGGAGCACCGGAAGGGCGCCTGCTCACGGCCGGTGGTTTGTCAGACCGGGCGGTAGAGATCGAGAGGTCTGCCGGTGGCGACGGCGTTGATCAGGGCTTGGAGTTCGGTGGGCGGGGGCTCGGTTGTCCAGGCCCGCCAGCAGCGTTGCAGCATGGCCCAGGGCGTCAGCCAGCCACGGACGGCCCGGATGGCCCGGGGCCAGCAGGCTGGTTGGGGCTGCTGGGGCGTCGCTACTCCCCCTCTCCACCGGTCCTGACGGTTTGTCAGGCTCGGTGGTTGGTACGGCTGCAGATGGCGGGGGCAGGGCAAACCAGGTGTTCCAGCTGAAGCTGAACGCGCTGTTCACCAGCGTCTGGTGGCGGCGGACGGCGGTGTCGGAGCGGACCTGGAAGTCGGCCCAGCCAAGCTCGTCCTTGACCTGCTTGCAGCTCTGCTCGACCCAGTGCCGCAGCCCGTAGATCCGCATGATTTCGACGAGGCAGGCGGGCAGGTAAGACGATTCAGCGATGCGCGGGGAGCCGGGCCGGGGCAGATCGGGGTGGCCAGGTACCAGGTCGCCTTCGCCGGCAGGGGTGGCCGGGTCGGCGGTGGCCACGACCAGGCGGACGTTCCCGTCCGGGCCCCACCAGCCGAGCCGGGCCTCGGCGGCCCACCAGGTGGTGGTGTGTCCGCCCCAGAAGCTCCGCTCGATGCGCGACCAGTCCCCGGGGCGGTCCGCATCGATCCAGGCCAGAGCATGTGCGGCATCCACGGGGGTGTACTCGTCCGCCCCATAGGCCCAGGTGCCGTGCCGGGGCTTGAGGGCCATCACGAACGGCAGCCCGGCGATGTGCAGGTCGCGCCGGAAGCTGTCGTGGTCGCCGTAGGCGCAGTCGGCGGCCACCGCGCGGAAGACCAACCCGGCCGCCTTTGCCTGGGCGGCCAGGCCGGCAGCGATCTGCAGCTTGCTGCGGAACCCGGGGCGCTCTTGCCCTTGGAGAAGTGGCGGGCCGGGGTGTAGGGACAGGCGTACACCGGGTAGTAGACGCGCTCGTACGCCCAGCAGGTGGTCGCGGTGACCACACCTCGGTCGATCTTCCCGACCGAGCCCAGGTACTGCTTGCCTACGTGCGCGGTCGCCGTCCCTGCCTCGCGATCCTCGGAATCATCGACCACCAGCACCCCGTTGCCATGCGGCGCGGCGGCCGGATCGGCCAGCAGCAGCTCCAGGCGACCCGCGTTGACCTGCTCGCTGTCCCAGGCCGACTCCGAGAGGAAGAACTGCAACCGCTGCACTGCCGCACGCTGGGCGCCGACCACCGGTTCAGTACCGGCCAGGCAAGTCAGCGTCTTGTTCCGATCCCGCGGAAGCAGCAGCCCAGCCGGATACTCGCGGAACCCCCGCCGTTGGGCTGGCGTCCCCAGAGATCATCGAATCTTGCCGCGTACGCTTCCAGTGGACCGGGTGCGGGCGGACACGGCAGTCGCTTCGTCATCTCAAGCTCCACGGAGGTGAGTCGAAGCTCTCATCTCCGGCATACTGCTGCCACGATCCGCCGTCGACAAACCACCGCTAGGTGTGCTGTCTCGTGAGGTTGGTGCCGCTAGGCGGAACTGGTGGTGCTGGTCGGAAGAGCCTGCTGATAGAGCGCCACCAACACGCCGTGCACAGGCTGGTCTTCCGCATTTTCCTCGGCCTCGTCGACCAGTTGGGCGAGGGTCTCGCCGAGTTCTCTTGCCTTCGCGGGGCTGAGACGCAGGTGGCGCAGTGTCAGGTGGGTCTCGGCGGGAGAGCGGTCCAGCTCCTGGGCGACCGCGGCGAGCATCGCGGCGGTGCCTGCCGCTTGGGGTTCGGCGACGACCATGCGGCGGGCCGTGCGCTGGTAGTACTGCTCGGTGCCGCCGCGGACCTGGCGGGTCTCGGCGATGTGGACCAGCCCGGCTTCGCGGAGCACTTTGAGGTGGTGGGCCACGTTGCCCTTCTTCGCGTCGAGCTGCGCCGCAAGCTGGCTGGTGGTGGCAGGCCGGTGGCCCAGGGCGAAGAGCAACCGCTGACGCAACGGGTGAGAGAGCGCCGCGAACTGCTCAGGCGCACCGATCTCCAGGACGTCCTCAGGAGGCGGCAGGTAGGGAGGCTGATCGCGCATACCGAAAGTGTCTAAACTCTTTGACGCTTCCGCAAGGGCAGTGCTCTACTCCCTGCCATGACGATTCCAACGAAGCTTCGGCCTGCCCCTGTCATCGACGAGACAGCCCGGCTGCTGATCGAGCACTACGTTTTCCCTGAGACAGCCGAGCAGCTCGCCGGCCTGCTGCAACGACGCCTTGCCGAGGGCTCCTACGACGTCGACGGCGCCGAGGAGCTCGCCCGGCTGGTCACCGCGGACCTGCAGTCCGTCAACGCCGACCGACACCTGAGGCTGAAGCACCACGCCGACCCGGTGTCCCCGAAGCAGGGAGCGGCCACCCTGGACGCCATGCGCCGGGACTTCGACACCTCGCTGGGCGGTGCGCCCCGGGTGCAGTTGCTCGACGGCGGGGTCGCCGTGGTGGAGCTGGCACCGATGCTCTTTCCGCTGGAGTGGGCCGCCGAACCGCTGGGCGCCGCGCTCACCCTGGCCTCCCGCGCCCAGGCGCTGATCGTGGACCTTCGCGCCAACCGGGGCGGCGACCCGGACACGGTCGCCTTCGTCTGCAGCTACCTGCTCGACGAGCGCACCCACCTCAACACCATGCACTGGCGCCACGGCGAGCGCAGCGAGCAGTCCTGGAGCCTGCCGCACGTTCCCGGTGCGCGCTTCGGTGGCAGCAAGCCGTTGTACGTACTGTCCAGCGAAAGCACCTTCTCCGCCGCCGAAGAGCTGGCGTACAACCTCCAGCAGCTCGGCCGCGCCGTGGTCGTCGGCGAGCGCACCCGCGGCGGCGCACATCCGTGCAAGGGCTGGACGGTGCACCCGCACCTGGAAGCCACCGTCCCCGTTGGCCGCGCCATCAACCCCGTCTCCAGCACGAACTGGGAGGGCACCGGTGTGCAGCCGGACATCCCTTGCGCTGCTGCCGACTCCCTCGACCACGCGCACGCACTGGCCCTCGCCCGGCTGGCGGGCTGACCCAGTCCAGCTCGGGTGCGTTCTGAGTGAGAGGTCGTTGTGGTACCGATCGTGATGGCTGGTTTCCGCTGATTGCGCATGAACTCCGTGACGTCGAGGAAGAGTCGGGCCGTCGCGTTCGTCCGGGATGACACGGAGGTGTCGGTGGCTTCGCTCATGGGCTTGTTGGAGGTTCAGGAGGCGGCTGCGCGTATGCGGGTCGAAGAGCTCCGTGCGGAGGTTGACCGGGTGCTGGTCGAACTGGCGGATGTGGAGGTCATGTTGGAGCGGCGGACCATCGCCCGCGCGGAGCTGGCCGAGGCACCTTCCCGCGCAGCCGGTCGTGGAACTCGCCGATCAGCCCGCCCACGCGCCGGCGCCGGAAGAACACGTAGACCCGGTCCCAGGCGGGAAAATCGGCCGGCATCGCCCGCCAGGTGATGCCGCCCGCGACCAGGTAGCGGACCGCGTCGATCATCTGCCGGGGGCAGTAGCCGTCCGGCGCGTCCGTCCCGTTCATCCACGCGGGAATGGGGCGGGCGTCGCGCGGTTACCCACTCGGGTCCGTCATGTCGGAGGGGTAGGACCGCATCCTGCCCGGACGGTCACCCGCATTCCCGTACACATGCGCGAGACAATCACACGGCCGGGACGGCGAGTTGGGCTCGCGGGACGCAGGCGCGTAACACTGCGGCAACGGGGTCTGCCTGCTGCTCGGATGGCTTCGCACCCACGAGGTGTACAGGAGGCCCCGCCTTCATGCCCGGATCACCGGAAGATCACCCGGCCAGGAACCCTCGTTCGACCGGCAGACGAACTTCTCGGTACGACAATGGCTACTCAGAACACCGTCACCGGCGCGCTGACCATCACCAACGTCGCCACCGGTCTGGCCCGCGACACCGCCGACACCACCCCCGGCTCCACCGCAGTGGCCAACCCGGCCTACGCGGCCGCCCCGGGGCAGTCCTGGACCTCCTGAGGTATCCCAGCCCCGGCAGTCCGGCCGCCCTTCTCCGGCAGGAGGTGGGCGGCCGGACTGCTGGGGTCATGGGGAAGGGGCACCACCCCGCCCGGGCCGGGCGCCCCGGCGCCGCAGTTCCGCTGCGAGCAGCACGAACCAGAACCCGGCCGTGGCCAGATGGGCGCGTTGGGCGAGCCCTTGGCCGCCGGGGTGGCCGAAGAACGGGCCGACGGTGGCGATCGCCGCCGCCATCGACACCGGCAGCAGCCACGGACCCCAGCGGCGCACCAGGGTGAGAGAGAGCGCTTCGCGTCGGGCGGCGGCGGTGACCAGGGCCATCGACGCGAACAGGGCGAAGTGGACCAGGCCGCTGGTGAGAGTGTGCCGCAGGCTGGCCACCTCGCAGCCGGGTTCGATCGACGGCGCGCAGCGCATCGGCAGCAGCACGTCGGCCACCGAGAAGACGCCGACCCCGGCCAGCGCGGCCCAGCCCGCCCGGGCCAGCGGCTGCCCGTACAGACTCCGAGCCAGCATGGCGGCGGTCAGGACGAGTAGCGCGCAGGTCAGCTCGATGGCGCTGAACAGGACCCGGTGGGGCTGGTCGGCGGCGAACAACTCGCTGACGTAGGAGTCACGTTGGCTCAGCCCGGTGAGCAGCACGAACTGCAGGAGCCAGTCGTTGTAGGCGACCGCCGTCACCGCGAGCAGGCTCACCGCCACTGTCCGGCGCCGCCTCGCGGACGGAGTGTGCCCGTACCCGGTGGCCACTGCGCGGGCGGCGCCGCTGGATAGGGGTGCAGCTGGCATGCGAGGCTCCGTCAGAGGCGACCTTCTGGCCCCTGCACCGTGAGCCATGGCGCCACAGGGCGTCAAGACGGCCCTCGGTGAAATTGCCTGTCCGTCAACCACGAGTGCCGACGGCCACCTGACGTGAACCCCTGCTGGGCGCCGAAAGCTCCGGCCACCGGCGAGACCCGGCGGTCGGAGCGACGTCGGGGCAGCGACCCGGGAAGTGAAGCCTTACAGCGCGGTGATCTCACGCGTCAGCTGGGAGTGCCAGGGGCACCAGGTCGAGCGGGGCAGGAGCGCGCCGCCCACCTCGTTCAGGTGGGCGTTGACCCAGGCGATACAAACCCTCATTCGATCGACAGGTGAACTCCTCGGTACGACAACGGCTACCCAGGCATGCGGGGCAGTCCGGCCTTTGCCCGATCGCAGGTGCGGTGAGCGGACGGTCCCTCGCCCCGCTGCAGCAACGCCCTGACCTGCATACTTAACCCTCGATGAGACGAACTGCATCCCATCAGGCTTCGGTCAGATTCACTCAAGGTTCGGTGCGACAGGACAACGAGATCGTGAGGGAAGAGGGGGCATGGCCAGGTGTCCTATGACAGTTGATCTTCCTCTTTGCCACTGAATCTTCCTCAAGCTCAGCTTGTTGCCACTACGGTTTACTCGATTGGGGGGGCAGGTGACCAGGTGAGCACTGCAGGTGTGTTCGAGCGTGACGTCACCGGAGATGGGTTCACGCTCAGTTTCGTTGGTCCTGCGCTGGGGTGAGCAGCCACCGCGTAACGGGCCGTCAACCCTCGTCCTGGGCGGCTCCTCCGCGGCCACCGCCGACAACGGCTCCAACGCCAGCGTTGCCGTCATCGACGGCAACGGCATCGGTGGCGATGACTCGGGCACCTCCCCCCTCTGCCTTCACCGAAATCGAGCAAAGGAACGCCACCGTCGCCATCAACCTCAGCGAGCCCTGGTGGGCCCGACCCGCCCCACGCCGAGCATGGCGAAGCACCCTCCATACGAGAAGTCGAAGCCGTCCCCGGACTGTCCAGCCCCTCCTCCGTCGCCTACCAACTCCGGCGGATGAGGGGACAGGACGCGGTCGTCGAGATCCGAGGACGTCCCAGCGACCGCTGCCCCACTGCGGACGTTGACACCTGCCCCTGCCACGACCAGGCGACCCGGCCGGTGCTGCGCCGGAGCCCTGTACGTCGGCATGCGTCCAGCACAGCCGATAGCCCCGCCGGACACCCGGGGGTGCGACGGGTTTCCCATTTCCCGATCAGGAGCGGTGTCGGATGCGGTCCAGGTCCGCGTCGAGGACAGCAAGGCCGGTGGGGTTTCGCAGCTGCTGCTCGCGCGCCCATTCGTCCAGGTCCGCTTTGTACGCGGCCTGCACGGCGTCGATGGGTGGTGCCCGTCAGGGTGGCGAGAAGGTTTGGATCGTCGCGGTTCATGCCGTGATAGCGGTTGGCGGGGGGGCGCAACCGGAGGCGATGTCCGCAGGGCAGCTGCACCACCGAGCTGAACTCATTGCCGTGGCAGAGCATCACAGTCACCCATCTCCAATCCGGGACGTCCCCAGGGCGACACCCCCTGTGGCCGCCAGCAAGCCACAACCACCGACGGCACCGCCACCCACAAGCCTCGTTCGCCGCCCCCGGTATGCCCCTTGTCCGGGTACAGGGTGATCGGCTGGGGCCGACGCCGTCGTCTCGGGGCACGTCTGTGCGGGCTCCATGGTGTTCTCATTCTCCCGATGTCATCAAGGGCTGCCCGTTCCACTCAGCGGACCGGGGCCTGTGCGGTCCGGTCTCGCACCGACATGCTGATCCCGGTGACCAACACCGGTTCTGGAAGCGGTTGTTGGCCCGGAATACGTGGGCGTGCCCAGAACACCGTTATCGCAGACCGGCCCGGCCTGACCAGTCAGCCGTCGGACGGGAAAGTCACACTCCATGATGTGAGGGGAGTTTCGTGAGAAAGGACGTTGAGGCACGCTGGTCTTGGCGGACGGTCTACTAGCCAGTAGGGCGCGTTCGCGCAATTCGTGCCGCGCTGGCCTGCCCGATTGCTGCACGCGGCACCACGCACCCGCAACAGGGGAGAAGTCCGAAGTGCGGGCCGGGATCTTGCCCGCAACCGGTCGGCATACCGACCGTGACGGCAACGTTTCCATGAGGAGGGAACAAGCATGCATGTTCGCCGATGGCTCGTCGCCATCGCGACAGCGCTGGCTCTTGGGCCAGGAACGACCGCAGTCGCCGACGCCTCGCCCCAGGGCACGAGTTCTGCCGGCTGGCAACCGCAGCCCGGCGCGACCTACCAGTTCACGTCCCGCTGGAGCGGCAGATGCCTCGATGTCGCGGGCACCGGTGACTTCTCCAACGTCCGGCAATGGGACTGCGTGGGAGATGCCTACCAGCGCTGGACATTCGAGAATGCGGGCGGCGGCTACTACTACGTCCACCCCGCTTTCGACTCCGGTATGTGCCTGGATGTCGACACCCGGGGCGCCAACGGCGACTTCGGCGGCAACGTCCACCTGTACCACTGCTGGCAGGGACAGAACCAGATGTGGCGGCCGGACGACATCGGTGACGGCTGGTCCTCCGTGATCGCTCGTCACAACGGCAAGGCCCTGGACGTGGACACCCGCGCCGGCAACATCAACAACGCCAACGTCCACAACTTTACCTACTGGGGTGGAAACAACCAGATGTGGCGCATCACCCCAGTCTGATCGGGTTACCAACTGGCCCTGCATTCCTCACGGTTTGACGCCCGGTTGATCCAGACCGAGCGTGACGCTCTGACCGCACGGACGTGCTCCGTACCGCCGAACTCTCGACCGTACGGAGCACTCTGCGTACACCGCCTGACCGGCGCCATGCAGTTCCAGACCCTGCCCCGCCGGCCCAGTCACGACAAGGACCCAGCAGGCGAGTCCATCATCGGTGCCCAGCACGAATCGAGCCGTGGTTGTAGACGTCGGCGACGCGCCCGTGGCGGGTCTGAAACGAGGGGCTCGCCTTTCCAGGCCCAAGCCTCCTGCAGAGGGAACAACCCAACCGGATCGCGGTTCCCATGGGGGCCAGTCCGGCGGGAGCTGCCCCAGCGGCAGAAGGCCGCCGCCCTCACGAAACCACCGCGGCCCCAACGGCATCGACACTCCGCACGCGACAGCGGTCTCCTCACTCGACGGTCCCTCGACGATCAACTGCCAAAAATGCTGTCGTTCCTCCGGCCGGTTGACCGGGGGCCGCCCCGGCGACCGCGGCGGCGGAACGACCGGTCAGAATCGCCGCACGCGCGCCCTTCCTCGCACCACAACACTCTTTGCCACGATCAAGGCGTCGCAACGACCGGTTGAATCCCCTCCTCCAGCCCAACCCGCCGACGCCATGCCCCCCTTCACACCGCTGACCTTGCCCCTGCTGTCCGGCGAACATACCGGCGGTGACGGGAGACGGTACTGGTGCCGGGCTTGATCACTTTCACCCTGTCACCGTCCTCACTCGGTGCGAGCAGTGCGGCGATGCGGACAGCGGAACGTTCCTTCCGTCTCCGCTGTCGCGCTCGCACTGTTCCTTCAACGGTGGTACGTAGCTCCGCTGGCGCCGAATCCCCCTGTAGCGGACAGGGATTCCATGATTCCGGACGGCTGGGGCTCGGGAGGTTGCCGTGGCCAGTGGTGGGCGGCCACGGTGTGTCGGGGCACCGGAGCCCCTCAATCCTCCCCAGTTCAACCGGCGTGCACCGGTCATTCGGGCATGCCGAAGAAAGGCCTGCCCATGCACCGAATACGAGTCCCGCGGCCCGCCCTACTGGCCGCGCTGGCGGGCGCCGTCGCCTGCCTGGCGACCACCGCAGCGACGCCCGCGAACGCGGGGACGGCCGCCCCGGCCGCCCCGTGCACCCTCAACGCTCCGGCCAAGGGCTCCGAGGTCCCGGCCAGTTGCGTCAATGTCACCGCCGCCCTCGACCACCTGCCCGCGGTCGGCGAGCAGGCCACTCTCACCGTGGACATCACGGCACAGACCGCCGTCCGGCGCGCCGGTCTCTCCGTGCAGCTACCGCCATCCTTCCAACTGGCCGGCAAGAACGAGGCGTTCAGCGCCTCTCGCACCGACGCCTTCGGTCAGAAGACCGGCCGGACGTTGTCCCTCACCCCGGGCACCCACAGTGTCAAGCTCCAGGTCAAGGCTGTCGCGGCCGGGCCTGCCCAGATCCAGGCCGATGCCAACGACGTCGACGATCCCCGCCCGGAACGCGGTGCGCACGGCGCGGTGCAACTGACCGTCGGACAGACCAAGGGCTCCTCCAGCAAGGACGTCTCGGTCACCCGGGGCGCTGCGACCCCGGCGGACAGGCAGCAGGCAAAGGGCCCTGCCACCCGCCCGACGCCCGCCAAGGGGAGCGCCGGCCAGGTCTGCATCAGCGGCAGTCTCGGCTACCAGTACCAGTCCGCCGAAGACGGGACCTGGAACTGGGACGGGACGTTCACCAAGCCCACCAAGAACGGCGTAGTCCGCAACGCCAACGTCACCCTGTGGGGCAAGGCGACCTCGAGCAGCGGCACCCAGAAGCTTGCCACCGGCCTGACCAGCGGCAGCGACGGCTCGTACAACCTCTGCTACACCCCGAGCGGCTCCGCCATGGCCCAGGTGTGGGCGCAGTACTCCACAGAGAGCACCTCGCAGTGGAAGGTGGTCGACAAGAACGGCTCCCTCTACTCGACCGTGTCGAACACCCTCACCAACGTCTCCAAAAGCCAGGACCTGGGCGCGCTGAACGTGAACGCGGGCCAGTACCGCGCCTGGCATACCCTCGACACCCTCAACAAGCTGTGGTGGAACCGCGGCTCCTCGACTGGTTGCTGGACGAGCCGTCAGAGCGGCACTGCGAGCAGTCCCTGCACCGAGATGACGTTCCAGTGGTACCCCGGCTCAACCGTCTGGCCGAACTGGAGCCCGTACACCGACACGGTTCAGCTCGGTGACGCCACCCCTGACGCCGAGCACATCGTTCTGCACGAGTCCGGGCACGCCCTCATGGGCAAGCTGTACGGCGGCAAGTGGTGGCCGAACACCGACTGCCCGTCCCCCCACTACCTGGACAAGTCCAGCGGTCCGGTCTGCGCCTGGACCGAGGGCTTCGCCAACGCGGTCGCCTTCCACACCTTGGGCGACACCAAGTACTGCTGGGAGACCAGCGGCTGCACGAACTACGCGAACGACCGGAACACCACGGGCATGGACAGCGGTGACACCGTCGAAACGCGAGTCGCCACCTCGCTCATCGACCTGTGGTCCCAGGACGACGGCGGCTGGGAGAAGACCCTCAATCTGATGACCAAGGACAATTCGTCGACCTTCCGCGAGTACTTCCTCACCGACCGGAAGGCCGCCGGACTCGACACGTCCACCAAGGCTCGCACCATCCTCTACAACCACACCATCGACTACGGAAAGGCGACCTCCTGACTCTGCCGACGGCCGTTCCTCACAGGTGAAGTGACCCGCCCGCGTACCACCGTGGGCGGGTCACGCTCCCACTTGGAGAGGGTCGTGCTCGGCGTCACACCGGCGCACGACGAGGACGGCGGCGCCATCGCGCTGCTGGGCGCCGGTATGCCGCTGCAGCTCCAGCCGCAACGGCTCCACGAGTTCAGGCGAAGGCGGTTCGCCCTCAGCGTCGGTGACTGTGCCGGGCGCGGTGTTCGGAGGGGGTCGATCCGTAGTGGACGAGGAAGGCCTGCCGCAGGGTTTCGGGGGTGCGGAAGCCGCACTGGCGGGCGATGGCGGCGATGGGCAGTGCGGTGGAGACCAGGAGCTGCGCGGCGGCTTCGGCGCGGGTGGCGCGGACGAAGCGGGCCGGTGACTGGCCGAGGTGCTCCTGGCACAGCCGGGCCAGATGCCGCTCGCTGACGCCGGCGAGGGCGGCCAGGACGGAGGTGTCGAGATCGCCGTTCAGATGTCCGGCAACGTGCTGGATCACCGTGCGGACGACAGGGTTCTCGCCGGAGGGGGCTCGGACGAACATGCTGATCTGGGCCTGGTTGCCGGGCCGGTGAAGGTAGGTGACAAGGGTGCGGGCGGCGGTGCGGGCGAGGTCGGGGCCGTGGTCGTCCTCGACGAGGGCCAGCGTGAGGTCCAGGGCTCCGGTGACTCCCGCCGAGGTCCAGATGTCGCCGTCGCGGATGTACAGCGGGGCCGGGTCGACCTTGACCCGCGGGTAGTTGGCCGCGAGGTCGGCGGCGGCCCCCCAGTGGGTGGCGGCGCGGCGCCCGTCGAGCAGGCCCGCCGCGGCCAGTACGGTCGCCCCGGTGCATACGGAGGCGACCCGACGGCTCTTCGGCGCCAACCGACGGACCGCGTCGAGCAGGTCGGGGTCGCGGGCGGCGGCCTCGTGCCCCGGTCCGCCGGAGACGACCAGGGTGTCGAGCGGACCGCGGACACGCTCCAGGGCGGTCTGGCCGACGAGGGTCAGGCCGGAGGAGCAGGGCAGGGGACGGCCCCCTACCGTGGCCAGCCGGACTTCGTACGGCGGTTGCGCACCCAGCTGGTTCGCGGTGTCCAAGGTGTCGGTCACTCCGGCGATGTCGAGGAGCTCAGTGCGCTCGTACCCGATCACCACTACCCGGCGCGGTGTGGTTCCCATGATTTCCACGGTACGCCCGCGTGTCGGACAGACAGGTATCGCAGAATTCCGGACATCTCGATGATCGTGAGTTGCCCGGACGGAGACGGGGCGAAATGGTGTGAGAGTACCTGGAAGCGGCCGCACCGAGGTTGCCGGCAGTGGGGAGATCTGCCCTGGTCGAGCCGACCGCCGCAGCTCCGCCGTTGCCGGGTGGCGGTCCGGTCCGGTCCGCAGCATCGCCTTTGTCGCTCATGTCGGGTACCGGCGCGGTGGCTTCCGCTCCGTTTCCAGTCCCCGACCCTGCGCAGGGCGGCAGCGCAGGCAAGGGAAAGAAGCCCGGATCCATTGGATCCGGGCCTCTTCGCGTGGTAGCGGGGACAGGATTTGAACCTGCGACCTCTGGGTTATGAGCCCAGCGAGCTACCGAGCTGCTCCACCCCGCGTCGGTAGACACCACCTTACGGTACTTGGCAGGGCCCTGAGACCAGCCGTCCCGGCACGGTGAGGAGCAGCCGACTGCGGGTGACTGTTCGGTTATTTTCTGTGGCGGCCACTCGTCACGGCCATTACCCCGTCGCAGTCGATCTGGTTCCCGCCTCATGTAGGGGTGATGCGCCGTACCTGCGCGCGATGGCGCGACCGGCTCGGGCTTGACAGCGAGGTACGGCGCCTGCCCGGTGCAACCCATGCCGCCGAGTTCTGGCAGGGGCATCCGGCTGGACCCGTGCGCGAGGCTCGGGACCAGATCGGCAGAGAGGGGCAGTCACTACGTCCCGGCGAGTTCGCGCACGGTTGCCATGTCGCTGAAGGGGAGCAGTTCGTCACCGACGATCTGGTGGGGCTCACTGCCTTTGCCCGCGATCAGGACAGTGTCGTCGGGGCCTGCCGCGGACAGGGCGAAGGCGATCGCCTGGCGGCGGTCGGTGATCCGCTCGAACGGTGTGCCGGTCGCCGCCAGGCCAGGCGCGATCTGGTCCAGGATGGCCCGGGGGTCTTCGCTGCGGGGGTTGTCCGAAGTGAGGACGCACAGGTCGGAGTGGGTTCCGGCGATCCTTCCCATGTCGGCGCGCTTGGTGGTGTCCCGGTCGCCGCCGCAGCCGAAGACCGTGATGACCTGGCCGCGGGCGAAGCCTTGGATGGTGGTCAGGACCTTGTTCAGGGAGTCCGGTGAGTGGGCGTAATCGACGATCACCGACGTGCCGTGCGGGGTCTGGAAGCGTTCGAACCGGCCCGGGACAGGAGGCATCTGGTCGAGCGCGGCGACCAGCGGGCCCAGATCGCGCCCCAGGGTGTGGCACGCGGCCACGGCGGCCAGCGCGTTGGCCACCGAGAACCGGCCCGGGACAGGGATCGCAGCTGCGTACTTGCGGCCGTTGTGGTGCAGGGTGAACCGTGTGCCGCAGGCATCCGCGGTGAGATCGGTGGCCCGATAGTCCGCCTCGGCGTCAAGGGCGTACGTGGTCACCGCGCCGGGCATCATCGTCTGGATCCCAGCGCCCACAGGGTCGTCGGCGTTGACCACCGCGCGTCGGCACAAGCCCTGGAACAGGCGCAGTTTGGCGTCCCGGTAGTTCGCCATCGTTCCGTGGTCGTCCAGGTGATCCTGCGTCAGGTTCGTGAAGACCCCGACGTCGATGAACGTACGGTCCACCCGGTGCGTCAGCAGGGCCATGGACGTGGCCTCCAGTACCACGCCGGCGGTCCCGCGGTCGCGCATGCACCCCAGCAGATACTGCAGGTCCGGCGATTCCGGTGTGGTCAGCACCGACCTCGGCATCGGGATCAGCTCGTCGCCGATCCGGCTGCCGGCCGTCCCGATGACCCCCACCTTCGCACCCTCGGAGATTCGCAGTGCCGATTCGACCATGTACGACACCGACGTCTTCCCGTTGGTGCCGGTGATCGCCACCATTTCCATCTGCCGCCCCGGCTCGCCGAAGTAACGGGAGGCGACGACCGCGGCCGCAGTCCGGGTATCCGGCACCCGCACGACGCACGCACCCGCTGCCGAGGCCCATACCGATGCGGGAAGAGCCGGCGCCCCGTCGTCGACGAGCACTGCCGCAGCGCCGCGTGCGAGAGCCGGCGCCACGGCGCCGGGACCTCCTTCACAGTGGCTGGGCACCGCGATGAACAGCGAACCCGGCGCTACCCGGTGGGCGTCGAAGGTCGCTCCCGCAGTGATCAACGTCTTCTCCGGATCGCCCTGGAGAACCCGGTGCTCCTGGCCGGCGAGCAGCTCGCTCAGCTTCACAATGGTCCCTTCGAAGTGGCTCGGCCCAGTCCTGCGGCCGTCGCCAGGCGGCAACGCCGGCGGTGCGCCGGAAGCTGCGGTGATGATGTGGAGCGGTGGCGCAGACGTGTCCGATGAGAGCCGGACGCGACGACCCGGCCCGGCTGAAGAAGTCCTTCGGGGTCGTGGGAAGAGCAGCGAGCCGGGGCCAGGGCCCTGGGCAGGCTCAGCGGAGAATCGCTAGCCGTGGCCGTGCAAGGCCATGCGGCCTGTCTCAGTACTCACGTGCCCGCCGCGGTCGGTGGGCCGACTGCCGCGGAACCCGCCACGGCCGGGACCAACACGCAGGTGGCCTGCCGCAGGCACTCCCTCACGTCAGTCGTGCGACCCATGGGGTGAGTGTACGTCTGGTCGAGCGGCACACAGGACATGTCTGGAAGGTCGCGTAAGTTCGTTATCCGATGACTGTGACAGAGCCGATTGGCCCCCGCTGGCCGAAAAGGCAAGATCGCGTGACCGAGCTCCACATACCCGAGGCGTCCGAGGCCGGGTCGGTCCCGGCCGAGCAGGTGAACGCGCCCTGGTCGAGCAGCTGATGGGCTCCGCTGACGCCACCGGCGCTCCGCCGGCCGGGGAGGGCGGGCTGCTGCAGCTGTCCAGGGCTCTGCAGACGGAGATGACCGAGGACCTCGGCTACGAGGAGGGCGATGCGGCCGACCGCATCGCCAGCGGCAACAGCCGCAACGGTACCTCGGCGAAGACGGCCCTCACCGACGTCGGTCCTGTGGAGATCGAGGTGCCGCGGGACCGCAACGGCGCCTTCGAGCCGCAGATCGTCCGAGGTTCCGACTTGTATGGCGGTAGCGGAACGTGTTCGGGTTGACCGCTCGTAGCGTCTCCGTAGGACGTCGGTCCGGATGGCTCGTGAGGTTCCTGCCGCCCTTGTTGGCTGGCTCACCGGGGGTGTGCCGCCGGTCCGGCGTTCGTCCGCGGTCTGACTCAACAGAGGCGTGTCTGGAAGATGGGTCTGACACTCCCCCTCGGTGTCCGTGCCCGAGGTGATGCCGTCAGCGCGTTGGTCGTCAACGGGGTTGAGGCTCCCCCGAGATGCGAAGGAAGTTGACAGCAGGTCAGATGGGACTCATGAGAGGACCCATGACCATGGCTGCACCCCGGAAATACTCGCTGGAGTTGCGGGAGCGTGCGGTACGGATGTACCGCACCTCCGACCCGAAGCCCCAGACCAAGAAGCTGGCAGGCGGTCTCGGTGTCCATCCCGAGGCCCTGCGCGGCTGGATCCGCCAGGCCGAGGCCGATGCCGGCGAGCGCGACGACCGGCTGACCACTGATGAACGAGCCGAGCTGGCGGCCCTGCGCAAGGAGAACGCCCAGCTCAAACGGGCCAACGATGTCCTGCGGACGGCCTCGGCTTTTTTCGCGGCGCAACTCGACCCGACCCGGCCCAGGTGACCACGCTCGTCGACGAGCATCCCCGCCTGGGAGTCGAGTGCGTACTTCGGGAACTGCACATCCCCTCCTCGACCTACTACCGCTGGCGCCGGGCTGAGCGTGAACCGTGCGAACGGCGGCGCCGCGACGTCGAGCTGACCGAGCGGATCAAGGAGATCCACACCGACTCCGGCGGGATCTACGGTTCACCGCGCGTCCATGCGGTGCTCAAGCGCGAGGGCGTCCACGTGGGCCGCAAGCGGGTCGAACGCCTGATGCGCGAGGCCGACATCGCGGGCGTCAGCCCACGGCGCAGGGGCTTCACGCGCCGCGATCCCAAGGCCACGCTCTCCCCGGACCTGGTCGAGCGCGACTTCACCGCACCGGCGCCGAACCGGCTGTGGGTCACAGGCCTCACGATGATCGCGACCGGCGAGGGACCCTTGTGGCTCTCCGCGATCCGGGACGCGTTCTCGCGGCGGGCGGTGGCCTGGGAGACCTCCGCCCACGCGGACGCCGACCTGGTCCCCGCCACGCTCGAGTACGCCCTCGCGAGCCGGGAAGTCGAGCCGGGCAAGCTGATCCATCACGCGGATCACGGCTGTCAATACACATCCGTGAAGCTGACAACCCGCTTGCTGCGTGCGGGGGTTGAGGCATCCATGGGCACGGTCGGTGACTCGTACGACAACGCCCTCGCGGAGAACCTGTGGATGATCATCAAGACGGAGTGCATCCGCGGCCGCGTCTTCTCCACGAGAGCCGAGGCGAACCTTGCGCTGTTCGAGTACATCAACGGGTTCTATAACTCCCGGCGCATCCAGAAAAGGCTCGGCTACCTCAGTCCGATCGAGTTCGAAGAGAAGTACTACGCCGAGCAGGCGACGGCCGAACCAACGAACCTGAACACCCGTCAACCCGCTCTGACCAGCTGATCAGAACCTCCCACACGACGGGGGAACCTCAGGTGCGGGGGCAGCCAGCCCCGGTACTTACTGGTTGGAACAAGGGAACAGCGGCTGACGGTAGCTGCGGTTCCGTATCGGACTTCCCCGCAAACGGTCAGTTGAGAAAGGTACCCCCGGCTCCGCCGTGGAGGACCAGGTCCGGGGCGGAGTCGTGCTACGTGGCGGGCACCCGCAAAGCGGCCAGCACCGGCAGGTGATCCGTGGCTGCCTTCAGGTCTCGTTCCTCGACCCCGGGGAGCCCCATCGGCACCCCGCACCCCAGCACCTGAACCCCCTTTGTGGCGAAGACGACGTCGATCCGCTGGAGCGGATCGCCCAGCCGGGTGGTGTGCTCCCGCCCCCACGGCTTCGTCGCCCAGCCATCCTGCAGGGCGCCCGCGAGGAGGCCGAAGGTAGGGCCGTCGGGCCAGTCGTTGAGATCGCCCGCGGCAACCGCGTACAGCACGTCCATGGCGGACAGCCGCTCCAGGAGCAGCCGGCCCTGCTCGTAGCGCTCCTGGTCGTTGATGCTCAAATGGCAGCTGAGCACGCCGAGCCGGGCCCGGCCGAACCGGAGCACGGCGGTCGCGAAGCCGCGCTGGTGCAGGCCGGGAGTGCGGGGCAACAGTACGTCTTCGGTGCGCTCCACGCAGGCGCGGAGCGAGGAGAGGATCATGGGGCCGGAGGCGGTGGCGCCACCCGCAACGTACACGAGCCCGGAGGCCCTTGCGAGGCGGGCGGCGGCCTTGCGCCAGCCGAAGAACCGGGGCGCCTCCTGAATGCAGACCACGTCAGGCCGACAGGCCCGGATCACCCGGGCGAGGGCTGCGACGTCGTCGCGCATGGAGCGGATGTTGTAACTGAGCACGCGCACGACCACACAGCCATCCGGCTCCGTGGCCGACGTGGGCAGATCCTCCACACTTCCCCTCTCCACTCCGCGACAGCACGAGCAAGACCCGGTGACCGGGACGGTGCGGGAGCGGCCCCGGCCGTACTGCACCCGTCACTGGGACCGGACCGGGCTGCCCCGCGCGCTCCATACCGGCACGGGCCAGGACCGAGCCTGATACGAAAATTCGTTGGTGGCAAATACCGCCGTGCTGGTCAGGCGGCCTCGATGGGTTGGAGGCTGACCTGGTAGCCGAGCTGGTTGAGCTGGCCGACCAGCCGTCGGGTGGCGCGGGTCTTGCCGGTGCGTTCCAGGAAATAGTCGCCGCCGAGGTCGGCGTGCGGGACGTCGTGGGTGAGCATGTGCCAGATGGCGATGAGGATGGAGTGCTCCAGGGCGACCACGGCACGGCGTTTGCCACGGCGGGCGACCAGGCGTCGGTAGCGGGACGCAAGGTAGGTGTTCTTGGTGCGGGCGGCGGCCATGGCCCCCTGGCCCAGGGCGGCCTTGAGCCAGGGATCACCGTGCCGGGTCCGTCCGGTGGGCTGGCGGCCGGCGGATTCGTGGTTGCCCGGGCAGACCCCGGCCCAGGACGTGAGGTGCTCCGCCGAGGAGAAGCGGGACATGTCCGCGCCGATCTCGGCCAGGATCACTTCGGCGAGGCGGGTGCTGACGCCGGGAATGGTGACCATGAGCTCGACGCTGCGGCGCATCGGCTCGATCGCGGTCCCGATGCGGGCACTCAGCCGGATCTCCATGGCGGTGGCGGCATCGATCCGGTCCAGCATGGCCCGGGCGAGGAAGGCGTGGTGGTCACCGAAACACCCGGTCAGGGCCTCGACCAGCACGGGGATCTTCAACCGCAGCCGGCGTTTGGCCAGCTCGGCGAGTACGTGCGGATCGCGCTCACCACCGATCATCGCCTCCAGCATGGCGCGGCCGGAGACGCCCAGCACGTCGCTGACCACGCTGGACAGCTTGATCCCCGCGTCTTCGAGGAGCTTCTCCAGCCGCTGGGCCTCTCGGGTGCGCTCGCGGATGACCTCGGTGCGGTAGCGCGTGAGGTCACGCAGCCGTCGGATGGGTGCCGGCGGCACGAACGAGGGGCGGACCAGGCCGTGCTCCACGAGCTTGGCGATCCACTCGGAATCCTTCACGTCCGTCTTGCGGCCCGGAACCGCCTTCATGTGGCGGGCGTTGAGCAGCCAGCACTCCATGTCGTTCTCGAGAAGGTAGAAGACGGGCTTCCAGTAGATGCCGGTCGCTTCCATCCCCACCAGGGTGACTCCCTCGGCGAGCAGCCAGTCCCGCATGGCCAGCAGGCCGGAGGTCATCGAGGTGAAGGTGCGCACCTCGCTGCGGCGCCGCCTGCCTGGACCGGGCACCCGGATACAGACCTTGACGTCGACCTTGCTGATGTCGATTCCCGCGCACCGCTCGTAGACCACATCCACCTTCCGGCACCCCCTCCGGCCGTCCGCCCCGAGCGCGGCCGCCCGGGGAGATCCGGAAGGCGAAAGATCCTGATACTCGTGCTCGAAGCAACACTTCCGGGTGCCTGTCGAGTGATCTCCAGCGTCTTGCTAATCCACGGGCTCGGACACGCCAAGGCTGAACGACGTCAACCGGACGGCCGCAGGCCCATTTTCCCCGGCTCAGGGGGGCGCTCGGCAGAGGCGCTCGGACTGCTATCACCGGAGTCAAGCCCAGAAGGCGTCGGTGACGGTGATCTGGGGGCGGCGTGGCAGCGGGTGAAGGTGAAGATGAGCCAGCCGCGGCCGCCGGCGAGGTCGGCGAGGTGCGGGCCGCCGGAGCTGGTCGAGGCCAGCGGGCGGACGGCGATCCAATGCGGCAGGCCTAGGTCGGCGTCGATGCCCCGGAAATAGGGGTCCGCGGCGGTGATCCGCTCCGCGCGGGCCGACAGGACCAGCTGCTTGCCGTCCTCGGGCATGGCTTCGAACTACTGAAGGGCCTCTGCCGTCCAGTCCATCTTCCACGGCGGGCCGGGGAGCTCATCGGTCACCGGCCGGGCTCCACGGTACCCGCCTGGCGGCGCAGGCGGCTGTACTCGGCCAGCAGGCGGGTGGACTCGGGCAGGATCCTTCGACGTCGCCGCGCGGGCCTCGAGGTCGCGCAGGTGGGCTTCCAGGCCGGGGTCGCGGGCGATGGCGTACTGGGTGGCTTCCTCATGCAAGGGTGGCCCCGGGATTCTGGACAGCGTTGGCTCCGCCGCGTGTTCGAGCGATCCTCATCGGGTGCGGCTGAACGGAAAATCAATGGTCAGGTGGGCAGGCGGTAGCGTCCGGGCGGCGGAGCCGTCCCGGACAGGGCTGTGACGGGTGTTCAGGCGGTGGTGAGGGTGACCTGGTGGCCGAGGTGTTCGAGTTGCCGGACAAGGTCGCGGGTCTTGCGCCTCGGGTTGAGGTGTCGCTGGTGCCAGTCGGGGCCGAGTTCCTGATAGCGGGCGTGCGGGTCGTCGATCAGGTGCCAGACGATGACGAGGATCGAGCGGGCGACCGCGACCAGGGCTTTGGCGTGGCCTCGTCGTTTGACCAGGCGCCGGTAGCGGGCGCCGAGGAAGGTGTCGGTCCGGGCGGCGGCGCTGGCCGCTTCGCCCAGGGCGCCTTTGAGCCAGGGGTTTCCTTTGCCGGCGGGTCCGGTGGTGCTCTTGGAGCCGGACTGGATGGTGCGGGGAGATAGTTTCGCCCACGAGGCGAGGTGGGCGGGGGTGGGGAAGACGCTCATGTCGGGGCCGATCTCGGCCAGGATGGTCCGCGCGGAGGTGGGGCCGACGCCGGGGATCTCGTCCAGGCGGGCCAGCAGGTCGTCGCCGAACGACACAGCAGCGGGCGGCGGTGAGTGGTCCGGCGCGTCACTGCGGGGGTCGGGCAGGGCCGCGAGCGTGGTGGCGATGTCCTGGTCGAGCGCGGTGATCTGCGCGGTGAGGTGGTCGACCGTGGTCAGCAGGAGCCGCAGCAGCCGGGCGTGGTGATCGTCGAATTGCCCGGTCAGGGCTTCCACCAGGGCGTCGTGCTTGGCGGTCAGCCGACCTTGAGCGAGACTGGCCAGTGTCCGGGGGTTGCGCTCGCCCGCGATGAGCGCCTCCATCATTGCCCGTCCCGAGAGGCCGAACGGGTCGGTGGCCACCGACGAGAGTTTGATCTGCGCGTCCTGCAGGACCTTGTCGGCTCGCAGTTTGTGGCGTGATCGCTCGCGGACGAACACGGTGCGGGTGCGGGTGAAGTCCCGTAGGTGTCGTACGGGCTGGGGCGGCACGAAGGAAGGGCGCACCATGCCACGCTCGATGAGCTTGGCCAGCCATATCGCGTCCAGTTTGTCGGTCTTTGGTCGGCCCGGTACGTTCTTGACCTGGCGTGCGTTGACCAGCCAGCACCGCAGCCCCCGGCTTTCCAGCAGGTAGTAGAAGGGCTGCCAGAAGACGCCGGTCGCCTCCATCACCACCAGTTCGACGCCCTGGCAGGCCAGGTGGTCGCCGAGCTCCAGGATCGCGTTGGTGGTCGCCGCGACGGTCCACACCTTCTGGGTGCGGGCTCCCTCGCGGGTTTCGTTCGGCAGCCGCAGGCACACCACGCCGCTGTTCTTGGCGATGTCGATCGCGGCCACCCGGGCCACCGTCTCGTCCTGCAGTTCCTCGCGCGGCTCGTCCACGGTTCCTCCCCTGCCCTCAGCTCCCATGGGGTGGAGACTGCCCGGGAAGCCGGAGGGGAACGGCAAGGCTGAACGGCGTGCACGTGGCAACAGTCGGTGGCCCCTGGTTGGCTCCCGCGTCAGACTCTCCTTCGGGCGCGCAAGCCCAAACCGCATCGACGTGGACGGACAGTCTCCATACCCAGGATCGAGGCAGGCGCCTGGCGAACGCCACGGCGGTGAGATGCGCGCACCCTCTGTCCGATCGCTCCTCGCACCGATTTTCACGCCGCCAGGCGTGACGAGAGGGACAGGAGGACTCTCCTGAAGTGAGTGTGTGACGCTGTACGCCGTTGCTGTCCGTGGCCGGAGGGTGGATCGTCGTTTCCGGGACCGTGGTCTGGGAGGCGGGGATGGCGTCGTGGCTGGAGAAGCTCGAGCGGCGGGAGGCTGCCGCGCGGGAACAGATCGTTGAACTGCGGGCCCGGATTGAGGAGTTGTCCGGGCGTCTGGCCGAGCAGGAGGAGGTCCTGTCCCGATTGGAGATCACGCGGGAGACCATGTCCGAGCTCCTGGACGACGGCGACGACGAGGGTGCTGTCACTGGGGTGGAGTCCGGCGGGCCGGTCGGGTCGCCGGTCGGGGTGCGGCTGATCCCCGACTGGTCGCCGGAGTCGGAGGTGTCGGTGCTGCCGCGCGCGTACCAGGACATTGTCGAGGTCCTGGGGGATGCGGTGCATCCGCTGCGGGCCCATCAGCTGTGTTCGGTGCTGGGGCTGTCGACGGACAAGTCCAAGGTGGAGGGCTTCCGCTCGAAGCTGAAGCGGATGGTGGAGCGGGGTTGGCTGACCGAGGCGGAGCCGGGACTGTTCGCCGTGCGGAGCGCGCCGGGGACCGGTCCTCGTACGCCGGAGCACAACCGGCCGCCCCAACCTTTGCGCCGCGCCGGTGAAGGACCGGGCTCTCGTCCCTAGCGTCGAAGGTGCCAACCTGTCCGACCCGGCGGAAGCGAGAGCCCGATGTCCGCACGGTATGCGGCCGCGACGACGGCTGACCCCTTTGACCGAGCTGTTTCTTGTCTCACTTCTCTCATCACCTCCCTCTCCGGTCCCGGGGCCCTGCACCTGTCCCACGACCGGGCGGAGGAACGGGCCGAGGCCGGGGCCCGTGAGGTGGCCCGCCTGGTGTTGCAGGGCCACCTCGACCTGCGCGCGCGTCGGGAGGAAGCCGCACTGTCCGCGATGACCGGGCCCGAGCGGGCGGCGCTCGGCGCCGGCCGCACCCGCCTGGAGAAGGGGGCATGGGCGCCGGCTGAACACCGTGCTGGGGCCGGTGCTGGTCACGCGGTGCGCGCTGCGTGCCCCGCACCTGGCCAACATCCACCCGGCCGATGCCCAACTCGCCCTGCCACGTGAGCGGCACAGCCTGGGCCTGCGCAAACTCGCCGTCCTCGAGGCCGTGCGCGGCTCCTACGACACCGCGCTGGAAGCGATCGAGCGCCGCTGCGGTGGGCCGGGACTCGGCAAGCGGCAGGCCGAACAGCTGGTGCGGGCCGCCGCGGTGGACATCGCCGCCTTCTACGCCGCCCGCACCCCCGCCCCGGCCGGCAGCCAAACGCTCCTGGTGATCAGCGTGGACGGCAAGGGCATCGTCATGAGGCCCGGCCACCTGCGCGACGCGACCCGCAAAGCCGCCGAACGCGCACAACGCACCTTCCGCACCCGGCTGTCGAGCGGAGAGAAGAGCTGCCGCAAAAGGATGGCAACGCTGGCCGTCGTCCATGACGCCGCCCCGGCCGAGCGCCGGGTGCACGACATCATCGCCCCGCCCGGCGGCCGCACCACCACACGCACGAAGCGCCCCGGGCCCAAGGCCCGCGCGAAATGGCTCACCGCCTCCGTCCGCGACACCCCGCAGAAGGTGATTGCCGCCGCGTTCGACCAGGCTGAGGCCCGCGACCCGCAGCACCGTCGGTGCTGGGTGGTCCTGGTCGACGGTGCCGCCCACCAACTGGACCTGATCCAGCGTGAGGCCGCCCGGCGCGACGTCACCGTCCATATCGTCCTCGACATTGTCCATGTGATCGAAAAACTGTGGGCGGCCGCGCGGTGTTTTCACACCGCCACCGATCCCGAAGCCGAGACATGGGTCGGCTTCAAGACCGCCCGGATCCTGGCCGGTGACGCCGTCGGCGCGGTCGCCGACATCCGGGCCCAGGCCGACCGGCTGCACCTGTCGCACGACGACCGGGCCGCGGCGGACACCGCCTGCCGCTACCTGCTCAACAACGCCGACTTCGTCGACTACGAGCAGGCTCTTGCGGCCGGTTGGCCGATCGCGAGCGGAATCGTGGAGGGAGCGGCCCGTCATCTGGTGGCCGACCGACTCGACATCACGGGCAGCAGGTGGGGCGTCCCGGGCGCCGAGGCCGTCCTCACCCTCCGCGCACTCATCAGCAACGGCGACTTCGACGCGTACTGGATCTTCCACGTCCGAAAGGAACGTGAACGCCTCTACCCCATGGACGACCAGCACGGATACACACTGCTGGCCTGACAATCGAGCTCACTCCACAAGAGCCGCACCCATCCACGTTGGAGTGTTCTGACGCAGGTCGACAGCGGAGCCAACTCAAGCCGGAGCGGGATGAATCCCGGAGTGGGGCCAGCTCTGTCCGATTCCTCGGGACCACCTACGAGCGAGGAAGCCATACTGGTCCACCACAGGTGCATGAACGCCGGGACCGGGGTGAGGTTGAAGGCGTCGCCGATCGCGCGGCGCCGGTGGGCCTCGAAGTCCGGCAGCAGGCGGGGGGCGTGCTCCTGGATGGCCAGGCGCAGCGCCTGGGGGGGGTGCGTTCGGGCATCGGCGGCACCCGGCGGGGCTTGTCGCCGCCGGGGCCGTCGAAGTGCACGGGCCCGGCAGTCATGACGCGGGCTCCCTGTTCGCGCGGGTGGGCGGTCAGGCCGCGTCCTGGCCGGCGGCGGGGGCCGACGGGTTCTGGGCGGCTGTGTACTGCTCGAACCACTCGGCCGGCACAAGGCAGGCGAGGGTCTTGCCCTTGCGAGTGATCGCCGCGGGCTCGCCCGCGATCCGGGTGCGGTGGAGGATCTCACCCATCTGCTTGCGCAGGTCGATCGTCGTGTTGGACTCCACGTGAGCAGAGTCCGATCGGAATTCCGGTTGCCCTGGATTCATGGAGTGCTATTCGAGGACACGGAGATGGGGCGGCGTGTGAAGGACGCAGGATCCGAGTCCTCATCGGGGCCGAATGGGCCTCACGCAGAGGAGTCGTCGAACGGAGCGCTCATCACCGACGAGGACTGGCAGTACGAGATCACACCGGTGCTCACCTTGATCTTGCGGACCTCGATATAAGCGTTGCTGATGTAGCCGCCCGGCGTGGCATACGTCGTCCACGTCGCGGTTTCCTGGCCCGACGGAATGGTCCGCAGCCGCCACACGATATGGCCATTGTCGCCATTGGTGACCAGTCGGGCACCGATGGCATAGCCGTCGGGCGCGGTGTCGTGGATGGTGATCTTGACGGGGTCCAGGCTGTAAGACCGCAGCCGCCATCCGATGTCCTCGCGGCCGGAGAACGAGAAGTCCGTCGCGCTCACGCTGGCCGACGTGGCGGCGGGACAGCGGCGGCGGGCGTGGCGGCAGCCGGGACGATCACGGCGGCCAGAGCCACCGTCGTGCAGGCAGCCAGGGCGTGCTTGAGACGCATGGATCCCCCAAAGAGCTTCCCCATGACGATGCCAAGCCCGTGTCGTGACGGTTGGTAGGGGCACGTAGCACTCTCCGTCACGGAGCATGGCCCCAAAACGTTGGCTCGTCGACTGGCCAGGGCGAGCAGAGCCTGTTTGTGCCCCTTGCCCTCGTTCCGCTTGCGTCCGTAGTAAGCCTGGGAGGCGGCGCAGGTTCTCAGGCTGGCTATTGCGGAGGGGTAGAAGGCCCGGAGCAGGCCGCGGTGGTAGCGGCGCGGCGGCGCATGTTGCCGCTGACGCGGCCGGAGTCCCGTGGCACGGGTGAGAGGCCGGCGAAGGACGCCAGGCGGTCGGCCGTGCCAAAGGCTTCAAGGTCTCCGCCGGTCGCGGCGATGAACTCGGCGCCGGCAACCTTCACCGTGTTCTGCCCGATCTTCAACAGCGCGTTCGCGGAATGCCGCCACGGTCTGGGGACGACCTCGACGACGACGCCTGCAGCGGCAGGGAAAAACGCCGCCCCGCACACCGCTGACATGACCACCAGATGCCACAACACCGTGGCCGACCCAAACCACAACAGCAGCGCGGCCAGACCCTCGGCCACCGCCGACACCGCATTCGCCCACACCATCACCCGGGCCCGCGACCACCGGTCCGCGACCACCCCGCCCACCAGCAACAACACGATCTGCGGCCCATCCCAGCCGCCAGCACCAGGCCCAGGTTCCCCGCCCCACCACCCAAATGAAGGGTGGCGAACGCGAACGCGAACGCGATCGGAGCGACGGCCGACCCGGTCCACGACAACAGACGCGCCGTGAAGTGAAGCCGGAACTGCCGCACACCGAGCGGAGCCACAGCATCGCGCAGGCGGGAGGACCGGTCGGTGGTGCCGCGCCACGCGGGCTGTCGTACGAACCGCAAGATCCTTCTCCGCACCCAGAAAGCACGAAATCCCCGGCAGCAGAACGCCAACGGGAACTCGCCCACCCCTAGGACGACTCGAAGATCGTGTGTCCCGGACGCACACAACCGCCCTCAACCGCCACACCGGCGACCAGGGTCCGGCCCGTGAACCCCGAGCACCGCGCCTTCCTCGCCGCCACCGGCCCCGTCCCCGGAATGCCCCCGGTCCCGGACATCGCGGCGTCGTTCTCCGTGCTCGCCGAGCGCGATCGCCCCGGGTCTGACCATCGTGCGGGCAGGCCCGGCCGACGACACGACGATGCGCTACGCGCTGTACTCCCTCGCCGACGCCGTACGGCCCGCCATGACCAGCACCTCCGGGTCCTGGCGGCGCCTCGCGGCCCTGGTCCGGGGCGCGTCCGGCCAGACCGAGGTGGTTGAGGAGACGTACGTGAGATCCATGCTGTCAGCCCAGCCGACACCCCCGACCAGACAGACAGCCACAGCCCCCGACCACGGATCGCGATCAGGCAGCTTACGCGCTGGGCTGCCGTGGTCGCGCGCATGGTCGGGCCCGTTCGACCCTCATGCCCAACCGGTGCGCGCCGGAGTGCGCACTCGTGAGCCGGACGCTGCGCAACGGGACGCAGCGTGCGTAGTCGGCCTGCTCATACGCGTACGCAGTCGAGACTGCGCACTCCTCCCCCGAGCGGTGCGGGGAGAGAACTCGTCATACAGGTTGTCGGCGCAGTCACCGGCCCGGGTGCGGTAGTGCCAGCTGCCAGACCGCGGTGAGGGCCGCGACCGGGTCGGTGGCGGCCGGTGCCGCGGGCCACCACTCGCCGTCGTCCTGGAGACAGGGGTACCAGCGGGCGTCGGGGCCCAGACGCAGTTGGATGCCATGTCCGGTGAGGGTGAGGCGGTTGCGCCAGGCCCTGAGTCGTACGGGGGTGTCGGTCATATCGGCGAGAGCCGCGGTCAGGGCGGTACGGGCCGCTGTCATCGCCGACGGGTCCGGGCTGTGAGGTTGTTCAGCGACGGCGATACCGGTGGGGCCCCCGTGGCGCCAGGCGCGGGTGAGGCGGGCGAAGGCAGTGGGTGCGGTGCCGGTGTTCTGGATCAGGCGGTGGAACCACTCGGGGCCGGGACTGCTCGCGGCGATGCGTACGGCGTCCTGGTGCTGGGTCAGGTACAGGCTGGTGGCATCGCCGGACAGCAGCTGTGTCGCGCGTGACTTGACGTCGGCCATCAGGCGTTCCAGATCCGGCAGTGACAACCCGCTGTCGGCGGGCGGGGGAACCGGCAGTGCGGCAGTGTGGGCGGATGGCTTTGGCGTATCGGGCAGGTCAGGCAATCCTGGGGTGTGCGCGGCGAGCGAGGCCCAGGCGGCGTAGGCGTAGGCGGCGTGGACACCGGCCGGAGCAGACGGGGCCTGCGCAGCCCGGCCCGCGGTGCGGCGTGCGCGCAGATCGGCGAGGACCTCCGTCCGTCCACGGCCGCGCAGCGCGAAGAGCACGAACGGGTCGTCGTCGATGGTGGCGGCGATGGCATAGCAGAGCGCGGCAGCGTGCTTGCAGGGGTATCCCCAGTCGGGGCACGAGCACTCGGGGTCGAGTTCGGTGGGCTGCGGGAGCAGAGGGACACCGGCCTGGCGGGCATCCTCGACGAGTTCGGCGGGCATCTCGTCGTCGAGGAGCGCGGCGAGGTGCCCGGCGCGGCCCGCGACGGCGTCGAGGAGAGTGTCCCACTGGGCGTCGGTGAGGACGGGCAGATGGACGGCCGAGCGGTACGGACGCGGACGGCTGCCCTGGACAGGGGCTTTCACATGGCCTGGCGCGATGGTGACGGGGCCGACCATGCCCTGGCGGGCGTAGGTGCGTCCGCGGGACAGGCGCCCGGCGTCCAAGGTGGAGTCCTCCAAGGCCGCTACCCATGCCTGGCCCCACCAGGTCGCTGCGAAAGCCCGCCTGCCGCGGCCGGGCGTACGGCGCGGTCCGGAATCGGAGGGGCTCATGACTGCCTCCCCAAGGCGACGAGTTCGGCGAGTTCGGCGTCGGACAGTTCGGTCAGGGCGGCCTCGCCGGAGCCGACCACGGCGTCGGCGAGCGCGCGCTTGGCGGTGAGCAGCTGCGCCACCTTGTCCTCCACGGTTCCCTCGGCCAGGAGTTTGTGCACCTGGACGGGCTTGTCCTGGCCGATACGGTACGCACGGTCGGTGGCCTGGTCCTCCACGGCCGGGTTCCACCAGCGGTCGTAGTGCACGACGTGGGTGGCACGGGTGAGGTTGAGGCCGGTGCCCGCCGCCTTCAACGACAGCAGGAACACCGGCGCTTCACCGCGCTGGAAGCGGTCCACCATCTCCTCGCGCGCGGTGACCGGGGTGCCGCCGTGCAGGAACAGACTGGGGACGCCGCGCTCGGCGAGGTGTTTCTCCAAGAGGACCGCCATCTGTGTGTACTGGGTGAAGACCAGCACCGACTCACCTTCGGCGGTGATGGTGTCGATCAGTTCGTCGAGCAGGGCCAGCTTGCCGGAACGGCCGTGCAGCGGTGTGGTCTGGCGCAGGTACTGCGCCGGGTGGTTGCAGATCTGCTTCAGCGCGGTGAGCAGTTTCAGAACCAGGCCGCGCCGGGCGATGCCCTCAGTTTCCGCGATCTTCGCCATGGCCTCCCGGACCACCGCTTCGTACAGGCCGACCTGCTCGGTCGTCAGAGGCACGACGCGGTCGGTCTCGGTCTTGGCCGGCAGTTCGGGCGCGATGCCCGGATCGGACTTCCTGCGGCGCAGCAGGAAGGGACGGACGAGACGGGACAGCCGCTCGGCGGCCTGTGGGTCCTCGCCGGACTCGATGGCTCGCGCGTGCCGGTCGCGGAAGGCGGACAGGGAGCCGAGGAGTCCAGGGGTGGTCCAGTCCAGCAGTGCCCACAGCTCGGAGAGGTTGTTCTCCACGGGGGTGCCGGTGAGGGCGACTCGGGCACGGGCAGGCAGGGCGCGAAGTTCGCGGGCGGTGACGGCGTAGGGGTTTTTGACGTGCTGGGCCTCGTCGGCGGCGATCAGCGACCAGGCGGCTTCGGCGAGGGTCTCCCGGTCCCGGCGCAGCACCCCGTAGGTGACCAGGACGATCTCGTCGTCGGCCAGGTCCTTGAGATGGCGGTCGCCACCGTGGTAGCGGCGCACAGGCGTGTGTGGCGCGAACCTGGCCGCCTCGCGCTGCCAGTTGCCGAGCAGCGAGGCGGGGCAGACGACGAGGGTGGGGCCCGCGGTGGCGGGGTCGGTCTGGCGGTGCAGGTGCAGGGCCAGCAAGGTGATCGTCTTGCCCAGGCCCATGTCGTCGGCGAGACAGCCACCGAGGCCGAGTTCGCACATCTCGGCCAGCCAGGCCAGCCCCCGCTTCTGGTAGTCGCGCAACGTCGCCCGGAGAGCGGCGGGCTGCGGGGCGGGCATGCGGGACTCGGGTTCGCGGATACGGGCGACGATGTCGCCGAACGCGCCGACCGCCGCACACGGGACCGACTCGCCGTCCCGCTCCAGCTCACCGGTCAGCGTGGCGCTCAACGCCTCCATGGCGGTGAGCGGTTCCATCCGGCGGCGCCTGGCACGGGCGACCAGTTTCGGGTCGGCCACCACCCACTGGTCGCGCAGCCGGACGAGGGGACGGCGCGCCTCGGCGAGAGCGTTCATCTCGGCTTCGGTGAGCGGTTCGCCGCCGAGTGAGACCTGCCAGCGGAAGTCGAGCAGAGCGTCGCCGTCGAGGAGGCCGCCTGCGCTGGAGCCAGGGGCGGTGCGCTGCCCGATCTCCGCAGTCGCGGTGAGCGCCTTGACCAGCTCGCGCGGCCAGTGCACGTCAATACCGACCGCGCGCAGCGCATCGGTGGCGTCCCCCAGCAGGTCGAAGGCTTCGTCGTCGGTCAGCCTGAGCTGGTCGGGGGCGGCGTCCTGGAGCAGCCGCTGGAGAGGGGGCCAGGCGCGGGCGCCGCGGCGCAGGGCGAGCAGCGTCTCGGTCTCGGCGCGCGGGCCGAGCAGCTGCTCCACTTCGGCCGGTGCGCTCCACAGTTGTGCGGCCTCGACGACCAGCGCCGGATCCGCCGCGGTGTGCAGTTGCAGGACAGCCTGGAACTGCCGGCGCCGTCCCTGGGGTACGTCAACGCGCAGGGAGATGCCGACCTCGGCGGTGAACGCGGCGGAGGTCTCCTCGGCCCACTCCCGCAGGGCGGGCACCGCACGCGTCTCGCGCCAGGCGTAGGGCAGCGCACCCACGGCGAGCGGCGCAGCCGGGGTACGCACCAGCGTATCGGCGACCGCGTCGCAGAACCGGCGTACCAACGCGGCCGGTTCGGCGATCCGCAGCGGGCCCGGGCCGGGCTCGGGCAGGCAATGGGCATGGGGCGGGAAAACGGCGGCAAGGGCTTCCAGCGTCTCCCGCTGGGCGGCGGTGAAGGGACCCGCCCGCCAGCTGTCGTAGCCCGCGGGGGTGAGAGCCGGGTGAAGACGGCCATCGGCGAGCAACCGCAACGCGAGGCGGGCGGCAGCCTGCCAGGCCGCACCTGACGGATGCGGCGGCCGGGCATCGGCCAGCGCGGAAACGGCCCCGGCAACAGGGAGTGTGTACCCCTCTGTCCTGCGCCGCCGGACCGACCGGCCGTGCGGCAGTACCAGCTCCACCGACTCGTTCTCGACCCCCGCCGGTACCAGGCCGTCTGCGGCCGCCACCCCGGCGGGCTTCCACAGCATGAGCCGTCCGAGACGGGCGGGCTCGCCGGGCAGGAACACCGCGGCCCAGCCGCTGTCGAGCAGAGCCCTTGCGAAGGCGGACGCTTCCGGCAAGGCCAGCGGCGGCACGCTCCTCGCGCCCGTGCCCGTGCCCGACCCTCGTACAACGACTCGTACCACTCTCGCCCGCCCTATTGCTTGCCGGGCCCACCCCAGGCCCGCTCACGACCCAACCCCACCAGGCACGCTCACCCACTGGCAAGTTCGGGCCTTGCCTTCACCGCCTGTCAGTGGCCATGATTTCACCCCCGGTGACGGACGGCTGAACCCATGCACTGGCGGAGACGAGCCCTGCTCGCTGTGGTATAGCACTACGGTGAGGCTATGAACTCCAAGGACCCAGCCGTGCTGGTGTTAGCCGACGCTGTAGGTGTGCATGAGGTCGACGGTGTGGTTGTTGACGGGGTGGGGTGAAAACGGCCCCGGCGGCCGGAGGCCGCCGGGGCTTTCGTGGTCATGGTGTTGCTTTCGTGTTCACTCTGTCGCGACGGTCTCGGTGACGGCGGCGCGGGCGGAGGACTCGTCGACGATGCTCTTCTGCTCGGTGAACGCGGCGATCAGGGACTGCCAGGCGATGTTGTTGACGGAGCGGGGCAGGCCGCGGCTGGTGGAGTGGATCAGGTCGATCGCGTCGTCGGAGAACAGCACGTCGGACCGTCCGGCGATGGTGAGGTGGTGTTTGACGTAGCTGGCGGTCTCGTCCTTGGTCATGGTGGGCAGCTGGTAGCTGACCGCGATCCGCTGTTCCAGGGCCGCCAGGATGCCGTGTTTCATCTTCTTGCGCAGGGTGGGCTGGCCGACCAGCAGCACCGCGAACGGTGTGGTGGAGTCCATGTCGTAGTTGGTCAGCATGCGGATCGCATCGAGCCGTTGGTGGTCGAGGAGGTGAGACTCGTCCAGCACGAGGGCGGGGGTGCGTCCGCGCTCGTCGACCTCGGCGGCGAGGGCGGCCGAGGCTTGGGCGGCGAGGGCGGCGAAGTGGTATTTCGGGGTGCCGCCCAGGCTGGTGACGATTCTGTCGTAGAGGCCGCGCATGCCGGCTTCCGGGTTGGGCTGGTAGATCACGGTGAAGCGGGCCGGATCGAGGGAGGACACAGCACCCTTGACCGCGACGGTCTTGCCCGCGCCGACCTCGCCGGTGACCACGCCGATCGCCCGGTGGTTGATGCACCACGCGATGCGGGCGGCGGCCTCTTTGTGGGAGTGGTGCTGGTGGAGCATCGAGGGGGCCAGGTCCCGCCCGAACGGGATCCGGGTGAACCCGTAGTAGCCCTGAACACGGTCGATCATGGAATCCTCCAGGGACAGAGGCAGAACTCCGCCTGCTGCACTGCCGGTTCGTGTGCTTCGGTGGTGTCGGCGCGGCGTGCGAGCCGGACTGCGAGATGCACCGCGCGGAGCGCGGTGCGGACGGCGGAGCCGTCCGGGATGCCGAGCCTCTCCCCGGCCCGGCGGCAGCAGACGTCGGCCAGGGCCAGGGCTCGCCGGGCGAGTTCGTGCTCGGTGAGCATGAACAGGTCCATCTCGGGGTCGAAGTGCAACTCCTCGGCCCGTGTCGGCTTCACCGCTGCCCCCGTGAATCGTCCATCATCGACGAGTAGTTGATGCCCTTGCGGGTGGCGGCGGCGTGCTCGCCTTCGAGGATCTTGAGGTAGTCGATCCCGGTCGCAGGGGTCGGCTGGGCCGGTGTCTCGGGGGTGGCCTTGGGGTGGGTGTGACGGTGGACGTGGTGCGGGAGGGCCTTGCCGACCGGCTTGCCGGCCGCGCGGACTTCGATGTCGGTCAGGTCGAACGGGTCGAAGACCAGCTCGACGCGCATGCCGGCCAGCATCGGGTCGACCTCGTAGCTGTTGCCGTGCAGCGAGACGATCCCGGTGTTCTTCTTCACCGTGCGGATCTCCGACCACAAGAACGCTTCGCGCAGGTCGGCCTGGGAGGGCAGCGGCAGCGGCGTCGGGATGGAGCCCAGCCAGCGTTCGATCGGCGCCTGCCCCGTCTCGGTGTGCACCGTGCGGTGGTAGACCGTCTCCACCCAGGCCGCGAAAAGCCTGTTCAGCTCGGTGAGATGCTCAATCTGACCGACCCGCTGGTCGTCGAGCTCGACCAGGAACTGATCCCGCACTGTTCGAAAAAAGCGCTCGATCTTGCCCCGGCCCTGCGGGCGTCCCGGCTTGGAGTGGGTGAGCTTGACGGCCAGCGACGCGCAGGCCCGCAGCAGCCAGGCGTCCACAAAACAGCTCCCGTTGTCGACGTAGATCGCTTCCGGGACGCCGCGGGCTGCAAGCGCCGGGCGCAGGGCGGCGGCCAGGCGGACGGTGTCCTCGGCGAACCCGAACCGGTGCCCCACGATCGCCCGGCTGTGATCGTCGATGAAGGCGAACAGGTACGTTTTCCGCCCGCCGATCCTCGGCCCGTGCAACGCGTCCCCGGTCCACAACTCGTTGCCGCGCGTCGCCTCGAACCGGCCGAACACGCTCTTGTCCGTGCTGGTCAGGCCGGTCAGCCCGGTGTTCACGAAGTACCGCTGCAGCGTGCGGTCGGTCGGCGACCAGCCCTGCGTCGTGCGCAGGATCCGCTGGATCTGCGCGGCTGTCCTCGCCGGGTTCTCCCGCTTGAGCGCGGCCGCCAGGTCGAGGACCTCCACCGGCGTGCGCGGGGTGACCTGACGCGGGGCCGGCACCAGCGCCGGGAACCCGCCGGCGCGGTAGTGGCGACACCAGCGGTCCAGCGTCCCCCGGGCGATACGGACCTGCCGCCCGAAGGGATCGGTGTGCTCTTGCGCTGCCAGCTCGCGGGCCAGGGCCCCGCGTTCGCGTTTGGTCAGCTTCGTGTCGATCAGGTCCTGGATCAGGCCATAGCGGAACAGGGCCACCTGCCGGGCCCGTTCCGCCCGGCGGCGGTCCTCGTCCTCACTCGGTGACATCGGCAATCCACCTCGCGTCTCGAACCTCGTCCGTCCCCATCCGGACGGACACGATCAAGACTCGCGGCACCTCCCCGAGGCGCCCAGGGGCGGCCCGTGTTGCTCAGACGCTGACAGAAGGCGAGGCCAGAAGCCTGCCGCCGGTCACCCGGCCGGCGAACTCCCACCGCGACACCGTGTGCATGTCCGGCCACCTCGTCGTGGCCGCCCGATGGGCGGCCACGACCGCGAAGACAGCGTCCGACAGCGGCGAGCCGCCGGGCTCCGGCATCACCGGATCATCCGCGACCGCCACCAGGACCACGGTGAAGTGCCGCCTCACGTCCTCGGCCCGCAGCCTAAACCGGCGCAGCCAGCCGCGGACCGTGCCCTCAGCCCGGCCTAGATGGGCGGCGATCGTGCGGTGTCCCATGCCGAGCGCGGCTATCTCCAGCCCGGCCCCGATCACCTCGGCCGCATCCATCCGCCTCGGGACTACCACCTCGGCGAGCAGGACATGCGTGGCCTTGCAGGACGAACAGCGCGTACGGCGCGGCCGCAGGAACAACCGGGCACCGAGATCACCCCGGATCTCCCGGGCACGACCATGGCCCCACGGCGCCAAGGCAGCCCCGCACGACGGGCACTCCAAGCAGCCCTGGCACAGCTGCTGTTCAACCCGAACAACATCGGCGTCGACGATGAGCACGTACGACCTCTCCGCCCGTGCACACGGTGTCGTCGCACACGAGCAGAGATCACACTCCCCAACAAGATCAGCACTCATGCACACCGCGAGTGTCGCCAACCCCCACCACCGTGCTCACACAGAGAGTCGTCTAACAGCTGGACGCGTTGATCGAAGAGGCCACCGTCGACGCCTACAGCGAGGACGAGCAGGTCGCCGGCCTCTTCACGATGATCGAGGAGAACCTCGCCCTGCCGTTCACCACAACTGTTCTCGGCGTCGAGGTGAGCGTGCTCGGTGTCGATCTGACCGAGGACGGACGCGTGGTCGCCCGTTGCGCTCGGGGATCGGTCCGGCAGAGCATCGGGATTCTGGACCTGCCTCTGCCGGAACCCGCCCCAGAGGGATCTCGCTGGATCGAGGCATACCGTCACTGGGCCCGTTGAACTCATCCGGTGCAGCGCCGAGTTGACGTATCAGCAACCCAGGCCACAGCGCCAGCCGCCGTGATGGCGGGGAAGCAGGACCGGTGTTCGTCCCGAACACACCCGGAAGGGGAGGCCGTCGCACGGCTGTGGATACGGCGGCAGACCGAGGCGGTCTGGCTCTACCTCGTCGGGACCACGGGCCCCTACCAACGGTCACGACCCAGCAACGGGAAACCTCTGTTTGCCGTGGTCGGGCCCATGGGGTGGATTCGAGGGATCGTCGCAACCGGGGTGAGTTGATCAAGTGGCGAGCAGTTTATGCAGTCGCTCGACTGGGGTTTCCCAGTCGAGCGTTTTACGTGGACGGCTGTTGAGCTCGGTAGCGATGGCCTGCAGGTCCTCAGGAGTGTGCGTGGACAGGTCGGTACCCTTGGGGAAGTACTGCCGCAGCGGGCCGTCGGTGTTTTCAATCGAACCGCGCTGCCACGGGCTGCCGGGGTTGCAGAAGTAGACCCGGACGTTGGTGGCCATGCTGAAGCCGCGGTGAGCGGCCATCTCAGTGCCCTGATCCCAGGTCAGAGAACGTTTTAGGTGGGGTGGCAGGGCGTTGACGGTGGCGATGAGGGCGTCGCGCACGGCTGCTGAGTTGTAGCCGTCGGGCAGGTGGACCAGCATCAGGTATCGGGTGCTGCGCTCGACCAGGGTGGCGATCGCGGAGTGCTTCCTGCGGCCGAGGATCAGGTTGCCCTCCCAGTGCCCGGGGACCGCCCGGTCGGCTGCCTCGGGCGGCCGTTGGCTGATCATGGCCATGTTATTGACAGCTCGAGAGCGTCGACGGTCGGCCAGGCGGCGAGGGCGCCGCCCGACACGTCCAGTGCGCAGAGCCTGGATGAAGTCGTGCAGTTCCGGGTTCTGGCCGATCTTCCCGGTCTTGGGGCGAGGCCGGCGGGCGTCAGCGCGGCGCTGGGCGGAATAGGGCGGTACTGCCAGCGGCCGTCAGCCAGGACGGTGCCATTGCGGCGGACTTCGCGGCTGATCGTCGACGGGCTTCGGCCCGGCTCGGCGGCGATCACTCGGACGGTGGCCTTCTCCTGTAGCCGGTCGGCTATGTGGACGCGGTCGGCTTCGCGCAGATTGCGCGAGTGATCGGTCGGTTCAGCGACGGGTGCCGCGTTGACCGGTGGATATGCCTTGATCCGACCCGAGGCACCTCGTCCGTTGCGCCATCGCTCGCCGGTGCGGGTGCTGATACCGACGGTCCTGGCAGCCTCGGCGGCAGCGGGTTTCCTCAACGTCAGCAACCACACCTTCTGACCTGGGATTTCGACCATGCCCTCTGGCAAACAGGCGGCACAGAGCCACGCTGCCGCTCCGACGGCAGCAGGCGCGCAGCCGGAGGCGACACGACACCGCGTCCGACTCTCGCGCCTGGCGGCCTGGGCAGCCGTCGCCACTGGGGGCGCCGTCACCCGTGCGTACGCGCGCTGCTGCAGGCGTGTCAGCTGCTGAACATGGAAAATCGCGAGGATCGCAGCCACGAGGTTGAGGGCGTCGATGCCGATCCAGACACCCGAAGTCCGATGTGCCAAAGCCATCCCGTCGTCTGCCGCGGGCAGGCGCGAGCCGATCACGAGCAGCACCTTCGATGCGACCCATGCGGTCCACCATGCGTTCGCAGGGTGAGCGGCGGCTTGCGCGCCGCGTCCTCGTGGGCCGACCTACCGCTCGCGTACGTCACCTCCCACGCGATGAGCCACGGCATGACGAGGTTCACGAGCGGTACGAACCAGACTCCGATGGCCTGTCCAGGTCCCGTGACGGCCGGAGGCCGCCCACCGCACGACCTCCGCCAGGCAACCTCCCGGCGGCGCCCCCGCAGCCTGTGAACTCGGCCGAGTCGAATCGAGGCGAGGGTGACGGCGCTGCCGAGGTCGCATGGTCAACTACAGGAAGTCGTACCGATCAAGGGCGGGTTCGGATGACGGGACATCACAGGTAGTAGACGGCCTCGATGGTGCCCACCGGATGCCACCCCACGTCGTCACGGGCCTTCCACAGCGGTCCCGCTGGACGGAACCGCCCCGGGTCAGCCGCCTCCTCGCGGCCCGAAGTCGGGGTGCGCACAGCAGCTCCAGCACTGACGTCCCTCGCTTCCACGGCGGGGCCGCTACCGGGAGATGTGAGGGGGGAAAGGCTCAGACGCACACCCGGAACCTCAGCGAAGGCGCGCCGGACGCGCGGTTCGACGTCGGCCCACTCCAAGCCCGCCAAGTCCCGCGCCGAGTGCCGGGATGGCGAGGGATTCGAGGCCGAGCTGCTGGCGGGCCGGATGGCGCTGGCTCGGCACCCTCAACCTGTTCTCCTGCTCCAGCTGCCCGCCGGCGGTCGCCATCGAGCAGGGGCGACACCTGCACGGCCCGGGGCGGCGCGGGGCGGGATTGTGACCTCGTTGGGGATCCGCCGTGCGGTGGATCCCCAACGAGAACTACCGGAACGCACCATGGATCCGGGTGTCAGCAGGAGCCGGGGCCTACGCCGTCGATGCGGCCGCCGAAGTCGCCGAGGTACCGGGAACGCCAGTCGCCGTTGAAGACGTCCCGCTTCTCGACGGGTCCCCAATTGATGAAACAGGCCTTGGTGGAGGCGACGAACGAACCGACGTGGTCGTGCAGGAACGGCGGCATGTCGCGGTAGCCGCTACGGGCCGTCCACTCCCAGCTGCTGCCGCCGAAGCCCTCCCCGCTCCAGAAGCAGACCGAGCCGTCGGGGCACGAGGGCGCGGCCGGAGCGGCCGCTGCGGGGGACGCGGGCATCAGCAGGGCGGTCAGCGAGACGACGGCAGCGACGGACCAGGAACGCAGCTTCATGGTTCTCTCCTCCATACGGTGGGGAACGGTGAGCTGTCATGCTCCTGGCGCCGCTGCCCGACTCGCCAGACGTGCCGACCGGTTATCACTCGATAGGGGACACCAAGTGACGTACGGGCAGGAATAGGCCAAGCCTCGGGAGGTCCCGGATCAGAACTCTCGTCCAAGCCGACACTGCCCCTTGCGGTGCTTGGCCGTCACGAGATCCACGAAGCGCCTCCCTGTGAGGCCCACTGTCACGAGTGGTCCCGTCCCGGCCGGGGGCTCGGGGCAAGCCCCCGTCCGCAGCCGCCTTTTCCGCCGCGCCACGTCACCCGGGGCCGCCGTAGCGACAGACGAGGCCCTGGTCACCGAATTCCGCCGCAACGGCCGTCATGCCTTGTCCGGTACCGGTACCGGTACCGAGTGGAGCGTTGCGTCCGGGGCGAGCGTGGTGAGTACGGGGCGCCTGTCGGCATCCAGCGCGAGCGAGGGGCCGATGACGGTCCGGCCGGGCAGTGTCGACCAGCGGGCCGTGTCCGGGCCGCCGAGCCGCGCCCAGCTGACGGTGCCCGCGTTGTTGCGGCCCGCCAGGAGCACCGCTCCGCCCACCGCGAGCAGCGCGAACGCGCCGTATCCCCGGCCGGGCAGCCCGGGGGGCTGCGACCGCCAGGCGCCGTCGGCGTCGAGCTGGTGCAGCAGCGGGCGGGCGGTTACCGGTTCACGGAGTACGAGCAGCACCGATCCGTCCGGACGGGCCAGCGCGGTCGGCGGGTCCGCCGAGGCGGGCAGGCCGGTGGGGATCTCGGTGAAGGCGCCGCCAGGAGTGCGCTGTGTCCAGTGGTGCACCGTGTCGCGGCCCGTGGCGAAGACATGAACGCGGCCCTGGGTATCGGTGACCGCCGTCACACCGTCCTGGAGTGCGCGTGCGGTTCCGCCCAGCGGGCTCCAGCGGCTCCAGGTCCCGCCGGGGTGCTGGACGCGGGTGGCGATGCCCCGCTCCCAGGTCCGGGCGAAGAGGTGCAGGGTGCCGTCGGGGGCCTTGGCCACGGCCGGGGTGCCGACGCGGCGGGCCCGCTCGGGGTCGCGGTCGGGGGTGCCCAGCGAGGTCCACGCGCCGAACGCGCCGCCGGGACGGGTCTGCCGGGTGTACGCGAGGTCGCGCCGGTTGTTGCGGGGGCGCGGCCCGAGCCCCGTGATCCGCACCGCGAACAGCTGCCAGCAGCCTTGCGGGTCGAGCAGTGCGGTGAGTCCGGGCAGCACTCCGTCCCCGCCGACCGGTGTGGGCGCACCCCATGTTCCGCTGCCGTGCGTGGTCTCCTGCCACATCACCGCCTGCCCGGAGAGCACTCCGAACGCATGGAGCCGCCCGGTGGTGTCCGCCCCGATCTGGGGCGCGGCGACCTGGCGCGGGCTGGTGCGCTGCACCCAGCCGGTGCCCAGGGAGTTGTCGTGGCCCACGTCGTAGTCGCCGCATCCGGCCGCGAAGCCGCACGAGCCGGGAGAGCCCCCGTACACGTTGAGGATGTGCGCCTTGCGGCGTACCAGCGGCTTGGGCAGGTTCTGCGGCCAGCGCTCGTTGTAGTACCCCCGGTACGGCACGACCGCCCAGGCCGGTGCGGATCGGCCGCGGCGGTGGCGCTCCAGCGCGGCGAAGGAGAACAGCGCGGCCGCCGTGTGGTCGGGGTGGTCGGAGTAGCCGGGCTGGTCGTGGTGGAGGCGGTTCGCCGCGTCATGGGGCTGCTGGTCCGGATCGGGGTCCATGGTCCGCACCACCGTCGGTGCGAACCGGTCGAGCAGATGGACCAGGGCGTCGATGAGCCCGGCGCGGGTCACCGCGTACGAACGGGCCACGGGCGAGCCGGTGCTGACGCGGGTCCGGACGACCGTCGAGGGGTCGGCCCACAGGCGGGGCAGCACCCAGTCCGGGCCGTACTGCTGTATCCCGAGGAACACCAGCTGAACGTGGTCGTGCCCGTCCAGCGTGTCCAGCTCGGCCTCCAGGCCGCCGGGCAGGGCGAGCGCCCCGGTCCGCCAGCGCGCGTCCGGGCGGCCGGTGACCATGAACGCGTACGCCTGCCGCAACCCCTGCCGCCGGGCCCCGGCGTAGCCCGGCTCGTCGGGCCGGGGCGCCGACCGGCCGCCCGGGACCTTGTTGATCCCGTCCTTCTCGCCGCAGTTCAGATAGACGCTGACCAGCCGGTCCCCCGCCGTCAGCGACTGCTCCAGGTCCGGGTTCATGAAGTACAGGTCGTCGTCGGGGTGCGCGACGACCTGCATCACGGTGGCGCCGCCGCGCGGCCGGCTCGTGGGGGACCCACCGCTGTTGCGCCCGTCCGAGGTGTCCCGGCCTGGCACGCATCCCATGGCGGCGACGGCGACGGTCCCGGCCATCACACTCCGGCGCGCCGGGCCCCGACTGCGCTGCGGTATCACGGTCTCCCCCTGGCATAACGAACACACGGGCACCCCGGCCCGGTCCCGGCACACCCGCCCCGGTCAGTGGCAGGTGTCCCGATCGACCCAGCCAAGATACCCGCCGTCACGTCCCGGGCCGGAAGTGACGCGTGCGGGGCGACGGGGCGGGCCACCGCCCGCACCCCCCGTCCCCCTTTTCTCCCTTTTCCTTGATCAGGGGGCGGGCGTGCGGCTGTGAAGGGAATGCCAGCACCCCGACCACACCGAAAACCCATGGTGACCAGCAGCGTTACCCCGGGTGGCCTCAGCTCTTCGGGGCCACGATGATGTTCCCGCCCTTGTCGACGGTATGGCTCTGCCAGTAGACGTCCCACGTGTCCCCCACATGCTCGGGGACCTTGCCCCTCGGGTAACGGGTGTAGCCCGTGGGCGGTTCGTGACCGTTCGAGATGCAGGCGCTGCCGGTGGATCCCACGTTCAGGACCGGGTACTCACCCCCGCCGCAGATCGCCTCCCGCGGCGAGCAGCCGGTGATCAAGAGGGCCGCTGCACAGGCCGGCACAAGCATCGGCACCGACACGGGGCGACCGTGGCGGGCGACCGCCGAGGCCGTGCGGAACCGGATGGACGTGCGCATGGTGCAATCCTTGTGGAGCGAGGGCGGGGCCGGGCGGTTCAATGACACGCCGCTGGCGCTGCAGCAGGGCGTGTACCCGGCGCTCGGGGCGGAGGCCGGGTATGGGCGGGTGCGTCGTCGCCGTGCGGGAAGAGTCCGAGCAACACGGTCATGATGCCGGCCGCGACTGCAGGAGTGCGGCCCATGGTACGCGGGAGAGGGCCGCGATAACGGTGAGGAAGTGCTCCGCCCAAGCGGTGCTCGCCAGTTGCGGCGTATCGATCCTGGCCTGATCCCCCTTGGGCAGCCCATGCCTCCATGCCGTCGCTGAAGAGCTTCCCTGCGCCTACGGCGGCCTCGACCAGGAACAGCGGGATCGCCGACACAGCGGCGCCTTCTGACCTACCGCGAGGGCCTTTGCTTCCCGGCGAAGGCCCTCGGGCTTGGCTTCACCCCGCCGCAGGTGTGGCGCCTTCACCGAACGGGGGCACATCGGCAACCATACGTCCAGGCGCAACCTGACGAGGGATGGAGGATCTGGGCGATCGGCTGATCAAGAGCGCTACCGTCCCGACCCGGGCTTTTCCCGGGTGGGTTCGACGTGCGGGAGAGCCACCATTCGAAGATCACTTCCCGCGCGATCGTAGATCGTTTACCGGGCTGCGAGTGGGGCCGCGCTCGACGCCTCCCCGGCCGACGGGGTGACCTTCCGGGACGCCGGCACCAGAACGTCATCCTGGGCGGCGTCGAGGCCGGCGGCGCATGATCGCCCAGTGCCCGGTCGGTACAGAAAGAAGTCCAGGTCGTCACCGCCTTGCACGGTGAATCCCAGGCGGGCGTAGAGCCGCTGGGCCGACAGGTTGGTACGGGCGACGGTGAGCGAGAGCGCGCCCTCGCAGCGGGTCAGCGCCGCGGTCGCCAGGCCCCGGCACCGGTACTCCGGGGCGATCGCGAGGTCGACAACGCGTCGGGAACCGTCCGCGAGCGGCCGGGAGAGCCGGATCCGGCCGGCGGGCGCGCCGCCGGCCTCGATGATCTCCAACAGGCCCGGTGGGTACCGCTCCCGCCAATCGCGTTCCCGTGCGTCGTACTGCATGCGCAGCAGGAGCTCACGCTCGCGTTCCGGCCAGGCCTGCAGACCCAGCACCGGTTCGAGGACAGCGGCGAAGAGGCGGCGCAGGAAGCCGGTGTCCGCGTCCTCCTGCGCGCGGAAGGTGACGGTGGTGGTCACGATCGTGAGGGAAAGATGCCCTCGAGCGCGATGACGAAGTTCACGCAGAGGACCGGCTGCACATTGTCGTGCGGCTGGCTTCCGCCCGTCGCGGCGACGGCTTCCGGGTGCATGTCGGCCGTCGGGGTCTGGGTGCTGTAGTAGCCGCTGTTGCTGAGGGCCGCCCCGGTCACCCGGTTGGTGTCCTGCCGCGTGGCAGCGCCCTTCAAGGTGTGCGTGTGCGAGGGGAGCTGGCCCGCCGTCAGCACGACCGTCTCCGCCCCCGTGGACTCACCGAGGGTGCGGGGGGAGAGCCCCGGACCGGCCCCCTGATGCAGGGGAACGCGGCCGCGCAGGTCGGGCAGGGCGAACGTGGTCCGCCCATCGCCTCCGTAGGTGGTGCCGAGCAGGGCGAACAGGGCCGTGTTCTGGCTGATCGGCAGCAGCTGCCCATTGCACTGGGCCCAGCCTCTGGGCGCGAAGTTGAAACCGACCATGCGAATCTCACCGACGAATGGCTCCGACACCGTTCACCGCCTTTCCGCTGCCGTGTCCGGCAGCCATGTGTTGACCACGGCCTGATAGTGCGGTCCCGGGCCGACCGGGCTCAGGAAGAGTGCGGGGGCACCGAGGGCGGGGGCCTCCAGGGGGTGAACACCCTCGTCCAGTGCCGGGCCCGACTGACCGGTGAGACGGATGACGAAGACCTCGCCCCGGCCGGGCACACGGTTGCCGCGGGTGACGTCCGACCGGTCCCTCACTTCGGTCACCCTCAGGACCGATCCGGGCCGGCCGGTGACTCGTACCGTCGACCCGACCAGCGCCTTCCAGGCGGCGAGCGAGTAGGCGGGAGCGCGGGCGGGAACGGCTGCCGCCCGGCGGGCGCCGAACGCGCACGGCGCCACGAAGGCCGTGCCGAGTACGGCTCCGTGCAGCAGAGCCGCGCGTCTGCTCACGACCACGTCAGGACTCCAGGAGAGTGGACCAGCGGACATCCCGCAACAGACCGGCCGAGTGCTGAACCTCCGCTGCGATGGTGTCACCCGCCACGAAGCCGATGGGAGCTCCGGCGGTCGCCGTGCACGTGCCCGCGGCGTCGGTGGTGCAGGTGAGGGCGGTCGCTGTGCCGTTGCGGATGACGGTGACCGCGACGCCCTGCGCCGAGTTTCCGACCTTCACCCGGAGCGTGCTGATACGCCCGGCTGTCGGCAGTGGCGTGGCGACGGCGTCGGCCGAGGTGCCGAGACCGGCCTGCCCGGATGCACCGACGAAGCCGTCCGTCTCCGTGGCATCGACGAAGCCGACGAGGCCGGTCAACACCGAGGAGCCGCCTGCGGGTCCGGGCGGTCCCTGTGGCCCTGCCGGCCCCGCCGGACCTGCGGGGCCCTGGATTCCCTGCGGTCCGGTGGAACCGGCCGGGCCTGCGGGCCCCTGGTCTCCTTGCGGGCCGGTGGCCCCTGCCGGGCCTTGTGGTCCGGCCGGACCGGCCGGACCAACCGGACCCTGGATTCCCTGAGGGCCGGCGGGACCAGGGGGGCCGGGAACGCCGGACTGGTTCCACGACAGCGGGCACTCATTGGCGAGGCAGTCCTGGGGGCTCGACACATACCGTAGAGCGCCAGTGTGTTGGTCGTAGCAGGCGTTGATCACGTCGGCAGCAAGTCGCTGCTGCGCCAGTGGGGCGTTCGCCTGGGCGGTGACGCCGGACAGGGCCAGGGAGCCGAGGGCCGAAACCGCTACCGACACGGCCGCCACGCGGCGTCGAGCTCTGCCGACGGAAGACAGGAGTCTGAGACCTGACACGTGGCCTCCACAGAAGAAACGACGGGGCATCAGGCAGACGGGGATGGGCCCGCCCGGAGGAAGCAGTTCGGGGTGGATCGTGTCACGGCGACGCCTCGTCGCCGCGGCAACACGACCGCGTGCACCCTTCCGGGTCTCCCCACTGGGCCGACCAGCGGAAACCGGGGCCGGACGCGGCGTCATCAGTGACGACCGGGCCCCAGGCGTCCGTCCAGGACGCTACGTTCACCTGCGCCACCGTGCAGATCCGTTGACCGCCCGTCCCCTGAGCCGGCACGGGCTCGTCGAAACTCTGCTGTCAGGCGGTGCTGGATCGCCTACGCGGCGGTCGGTGGGCTGCTCGTCATCTTCGATACCGGACGGGCCGGTTGAGGCGGAGGCAGCCTGCGCCCGGCTTACGGGGCCTGGCCCGTGCCAGTGGTGATACGGGCCTTGACGGTGGGCTCGACGGGGGTGAATTCGGCCTTGTAGCCGAGCAGGAGGCCGCTGACCGGAGGGACCGTGACCATATGCACCGGGCCGGGGTCAGCACCCAGGCCTGGCAGATGTTCCAGGTCTCACGGCGCTGCGCCCACTCGGCATCCCCGCGCTCACGCTCAGCCTGTTCCACCTCACGCCGGGCACGGCGGGCTCGTTCATGCTCGCGTTGCAAGGAGGATCCGGGGGCCGTCGGGGGTGGCGAGGGTACGGGTCGCGGAAGTACCGGCTACGGGTACCTGTCACCGGTCTGTGGGCGCGCCAGCCTCCTGAGTCACGAGGTGGTCAGGAGGCACAGTCGGCGCGCGCACCCGTCCAGTGCGGCCGCCATCCCGTTGGCAAGCGTTCGTACCCGGCGCCTCTTCCTCATGCTCTGTGAAGGCCAAGCCCTCTGTCAGCGCTGCCCGATACGTTCGGTGCCATGGGTCTTGACGATGCCGTAAACGCAGCCGTCGGCAGGCGGACTCCTTCGCCAACCACCGCAAGCAGCAGGAGGACCGTCAAAGGCGAGAGCGGCACGAGGCGCACGAGCTGATGGCCGAGCCCTACTGGGAGGTGGCCCGCAGGCTCTTCTTGGCCAGTTCGTAGGCCGGGAGCATTTCCTTGTGCTCGTCGGTGTCCATGCCGCCCAGGTGCAGGACCACCGCGCCGCTCGGGGTGATGACGGCCAGGGCGTGCTCCTGCTTCGACTCGTCGAGGAGCTTGCTGTACGTCTCGTAGACGACCTCGGTGGCGGGCAGCGAGCCCGCCTTGATCTCCGTGTACGCCGCCTTGCTCGCGTTCTTGTCGGCGGTGACGAACGCCTCCAGGGCCGCGCGCGGGGTGCCGCCCTTGGCGGTGCTGGTCCAGGCGCGCAGGAAGCCGATGTTCCCGGCGGGCTTGGCGTCGATCTCGCAGGCCATGGTGAACGGGCCCTGTTTGGCGAGGGCGTCCAGTGCCGTGCCGTCGAGCTTGATCGCCTTCGCCTTCCACTTGTCGGCGGTGGTGAAGGCCACGGGCAGCGGGCATGCCGATCCGGCGGCCCCGACCGTGTTGCCGCCCTCGGCGACCGGAGCACCGGACGCCTTCTCGGACGCTTCCGAAGATGCCTGCGTGGGGGTCGCCGCCGGCTTGCCCGAGGACTCCTTCTCCCCGCCGCACCCCGTCAGCACCGCTGCCGCCAATGCGGCCGCGACCGCCCCCCGTACCAAAATCCGCACTACAAGTCCTTTGCACCGTACTTTTCGACACGGTCGATTGACCGCCCACGGGAGATTAACCGACCCCGGCCAAAGCGATGTCCCGCTTGCCGCCCGGCCGGCCGTCCGACCACGCGCAACACATCTGCGACCGGGGCATTCGTGATGTGCCGCTTCTCACCAGCCAGCCGCCAGCCGTCGCCGTCCTCAGCGGGCACCGCGGTGGAGCGCACCACGGCCACATGGGAGCTGCGGTGCGGCTCGGTGGCTGCAGTGCCGCCTACTACCACCGTGGACATCAGCCGTAGGGAAGCCAAAAGGCCGCGCACTGCCACGCCTGCCGGGTGGAGCAGCAGGCGTGGCAGGCGGAGGAGAAGGCCAAGGCCCGTGCGAAGGAGCAACAGGGCGAGCGGGCCGGACCGGTGCTCGCCGCAGCGCTGCTCGTGCTGCCGGTCATCGCCGGTGTATCGCCGGTGTCTGGCTGGCCGTGCTGTGGCTCTCGTCACACTGTTCGGCTGACAGCGCCCATGAGGTGAAGCTGCAGCGGGTAGCCGCAGTGAAGGCTCCTTGACCTGGGCCGCGAACGGCTGGAGGAACGAGGGGTGTGATCAGGCGAGCTTCTTCAGCTGGGCGTCGATCACGGCCTTCGGCTGCTCCGCCTTGCCCGCCAGGCTGAAGGCGTAGAAGGTGGCGAGTGTGGTGCCCTGGCGGATGGCCACCAGGTGGGACGTGCCGGGTTCACCGTCCAGGTCCGCGGTCAAGGTGAAGGCGACCGCCTCGTCCCCTGCGGTGTAGGAGGCCGGAGAGACCTTGAACGCGGTCTTGTCGCCTTCGGCGATCAGGGAGAAGCCGCCCGCGCAGTCCGCGCCCGCCTTCTTCAGGGCCGCCAGGGCGTCGGCCGCGCCGCGGCCGCTGTAGGAGGCCAGCGTGTCAGCGGTGATCGTCGAGCCCAGGGCGTCGAGACCGGCCTTCGCCTTCTCCTCGGCCGAGGCGCTCGCGCCCGGGCCCTTGGGCACCGCCATGACCTTGCGGGTCGCGCTCGCCCCGGGCGAACCGGGCGCGCGCAGCGCCATGACGTCGCCCAGCGGCTTGCACGCGGCCTTGTCGGTGGTGACCGTCTTGGACGAGGCGAGGTCCGCCTGCGTGGGCTTGGCGACCTTGTGGTCCTTCAGGTCGGCCTCGGCCAGCACGAGTTTGTCCAGCTCGGCCTGGGACAGAACGTTCTGAGCCGATGTGGTAGCCGGGGCGGTGGGTGCACCTGACGACGTCTTGCCCTTCGACTCCTCCTTCGCTGCTGACCCCTCCGAGCCGCAGCCGCTGACGAGCAGGGCCAATGAGAGCGTGGAGGCGGCGAGGGCGGTACGGCGGACAGTGGTGCGGCGCATGAATGAAACAACTTCCTTTGGATCGGTGAACAACGACTCCTCCGGGCACCGTCCACTGACCTGCGGACCTGCGGACCTGCGGACCTGCGGACCTGCGGAAACGTCGTGTGCAGATCAATCTATGCGCCACTGCAACCCGGAGAACGGTGGCTTGGTTACAGCGCCCTGATCGTGACGACGACGCAACCTCACCTGCATCCGATTGAGATCCCGATCCGTACAACCCTCCCTCTTACAACCCTCCCCCTGCCGCGACACCCACCACGAAAGACGAGAAACCGACGCCGACGCACCAACGTGGCACGCACCCAGGACAACAAATGGGCCACCAACCTGCGCACCGCACGCCAGCACCACGCCCGCGAAGGGCATCTGAACGGCCTGGTCCTTCTTCTCCGGGATGACCGCCTTGATCTGGCGCTTGCGCAGGTAGGCGCGGTTGGCGCGGGACGAGTACGCCTTGTTCCCTGCGACCGCGTCCGGCCGGGTACGAGGACGCCCGGACCTTGCCGGTCTGCCCGCCGCGCGATCGCCCGAGCAGGCTCCGGTGTTCGGCCCGGGTCGGGTACTGCGCGTGTCCGAGAGCGGCGAGGTGCTGCGGGCGGACTACCATCCGGGCTCATCGGCGGGGGCGTCTCGTCGTACGAGCAGTCGGCCGTCCTCGTCCTTCGTGACGGGCGGTCCTCTGGTGGAGTCACCTGCGCGGCCGCGCGGGAGACGGGCGGTTCTCACCCCGTCGGCCGTGCCTTTTCTTCGTAAGATCCCTGCTCTAGCTTGTTCCGGGCACGGCGCCCAACGGCGGGCGCCGCACCCGAATGTCGAGGTGAACCCGCGATGCGAAAGAGCCGCAGGAGAGCGTTAGCCGTGGGTGCCATGGTGATGGCGGGGGTCGGGATCGGGACCGGGGTGGCGTGGAGCATCGTCGACACATCCACCGGTACGTTCACCGAGCAGCAGCAGTACGCGTCCAACACCAACAATCAGACCATCAACGTCGCCGGGTGGGTCGACGTGGCCGGCATGGCGACGTCGGTCACCATTCCGGCGGGCACCACGCGGATGTTCGACGCGCGTTTCACAGCCGAGGTGCAGTGCCCCGGACCCGGCTGGTGCGCGGCTCGTATCGTCTACCAGAAGTCGGACGTGGGCGCTCCGACGGAGATGGAACCCGCCGCCGGGACGGAGTTCGCGTTCGGGGCATCGGACGGGTTCGAGGCCAACGCCATGGAGCGCCACTCCAAGGACTTCCTGCCCGCCGGTACATACCGTGTATGGGTGCAGGCATCGCTCCAGGTGGGAGCCACCTCGCTGTGGATCGACGACACACATCTGACGGTGGGAGTCATCCGGCCCTGACATGAACCGAGGGCGGGTCGGGCGCGCCCTCGGTGGCTCGATCTGCCCTTCTCGGCCGAGGCGAATCGGTGAAGGAGCGCTCAAACGGACTTGCCGAGGTCCGGTGCGGTACGGCGCCCCGTTGGGCGGGTCGGGAAGGGCTCGACGGCCCACTGCGGGGATCCCCCCCCAAGCGGGCCCCCAAGGGCCCCCGCCAGGGGAAGCTGTTCGGGGAGCCGGGCCGCAACGTCATCGACTTCGACTTCGACCTGATCGAGTCCCAGTTCCGACACCTGATGCGGGTGGCCGTCTCGGTGCGCGAGGGCGCCATCTCCTCATCGACCCCGAGGACCTGGCCCAGATCTCACCGTCCCTGAACGAGCACATCCGCCACTCGGCGAGTACTCCACCCACGAACGCCGCCTTGAGCCCGAGACATACGACCCGCACTTGGACCCCGACTCCAGCTGCTCCGCGGTGACGGCCCCGTGACGCCTGAGGAAGCCTGCCTTCGGCAACGTCTCCAGGACCAGGTTCTCCAGCCCACGGAGCCCGAGTGGCCAGCAAGATCAACCCCTTGGCATGACCGGGGCTGTCGCGCTGCCCAAGCCGTTGGCCCTGGGCCAGAGGTGGATTACGCGGTTGGTGCGGTTGGTGCCTCTGACCGCCCCCGCTGACGCGTTACGGCACACGCCGATCTCCGGATCCAGCTCGACGGTCCGGTTCCCCGAACGGTCGAACCAGTCGAACCACTCAAAGTAACACTGTCCGGTGCCCGGTGAGTCACAGGCCGGTACCAGGACCCGCGCCTGGGCGCGGGGTTCCGCGTTCACTGCGCCGGTGCCATGCCGGTCACGGCAAGGGTGAGCGGACAGCCGAGCGCGAGACGCAGAGCCGTCCTCCGGTACCACATAGTCACTCCTCGTTGAGCAGGAACTACCGGCCCCGCCCGTGGCCTACCAGCATGATCAGCCCGCACCGCACGTCCGTCGATCACTCACAGCGAGAGCCTGCGCTCACCAGGCACGGAATACGCGACTGTCGAATACGCGAGGTCGCCAGATCCGAGGCCGGACATCCCCGTCCCCGTCCGGCTCGCATCCTCACGCCCGACGCCGAGTCGTAACGAGCTGTCCGGGCTCCAAGAGCATCCCGTGGCGGGTTTCCGACGTATCTGGGTCATGCCCCGGATACACGAGATGACCATAAGTAGCCGCATCTCAAGGGGCTGGGCAGGCTTGGAGATCAGAAAACGCTCGAGGTGAATCAGTCGGCCACCTTCGACTCCCTCTGACACCGTCGGTCTCGTTTACGGCGTTCCTTCCGGAACGTCCGCTCGTTGGTCTGGATGTGTCATCGAGCGATGTTCCATAGGCATGGACCGGCGACGGCCCGGTGGCGGCGATGCCCCACATGCGGTCGGCGGCCGCGACCCCGCGCTCATTTCATCCACCCCCGCCCTGCCTGTGGCCTGAGGGCATGCGAACGGAGAGCCTCGTGCGAATCACCGACATCCAGCGTTGCGAGATCCGGCCCGGACGTCTCGTGGAATGGATTCTGCATCCGACGGCCGTCGAGACCGCGATGAGTCTGCCGGACGACTCCCGCCCGCCTGCGTACGTACAGGAGGCCCACGTTCGAACGACGCGGTCGGTACGCGATGACGGCTTGTTCGTACCGACCTGGATCGGCACAGCATTCGACATCCCGGGGCAGGTTGATCTCGACGTCCTCCACGACGCGCTGCGGGCCTGGACGCTTCGGCACGAGACGCTGCGCAGCGGGTTCCGCTGGACCGGCGAGGAAATGCGGCGCTTCACGCTGGACGCCGATGCCGTCTCGCTGCACCGTCAGGACATCGGCGACTTTCCCGATGCGGCGTCACTGGCCCAGTACCTGCAGGACCGTTTTGACGTCGCGGCGGATGCGCTCACCTGGCCGAACTTCATCTTCACCGCGGTCGTCCGGGACGACAGCGCAAGTGTCTACATGGCGTTCGATCACAGTAACGTCGACTCGTATTCGATTCAGCGCATCCCTGGTGAGGTCCACGATCTCTACGCGGCCGGCCTCGAAGGCCGGACCGTGGACACGCCACCGGTCGCCAGCTACGTCGACTTCTGCGCAATCGAGCGCACGAACGCCGATCAGATCGACGACACGCACACGACTGTCGCCCGCTGGCGGGAGTTCATCGCTCGATGCGACGGGAAGCTGCCGAACTTCCCCGTCGACCTCGGTCTGAACCCCGAAGGGCCGCTTCCCACCCAGAAACTCATGCACGAGATGCTCGTGGACGACGCGGACGCGGCAGCCTTCGAGGCGTACTGCCGACCGTACGGCGGAACCCTGACCGGCATCCTCGCGGCCACCGCCCTCATCGTCCACGAGATCAACGGGCAGCGGGTGTACCGCACCGTCGTGCCGTTCCACACCAGGGTGAAATCCCAGTGGTCGGACTCGGTGGGCTGGTACGTGGGCGGCGCGCCGATCGAAATTCCCGTGGCACAGGCGCTCGGTTTCGACAGCGCACTGGTAATGGTCCGCGCCTCGCTGCGAGAGAACCAGTCACTGTCGCGGATGCCCATCGCCCGCGTGCTCCGTCTACTGGGCTCCGACTTCCGACCCACGTCTCCCGACCTGTACTCGATCGTCTCGTTCGTCGACACACGTGGCATCCCGGGGTCGGGACGGTGGCAGGACCTCAAGGCGCAGGGGTTGATGCGGATTTCGTACGGCGACCAGGTATGCGTGTTCATCACCAGGCTCCACGAGGGCCTGCAGTTCGCCAGCCGCTATCCGGACACCGACATCGCGTACAAGAACATGCGGCTGTACGTCGAGCGGCTGCGGGAACTCATCCTCTCGGTGGCGCGAAAAGACTTGGCCGTGCGCGTCTGAGCTTTTGAGTAGGGTCGGGGACTGGCGCGGTGGCGCTTTTTGACGTGCTCCGTTTCCAGTCCCCGCCGCTTCAAGTGAAGTAGGCCGCCGACGAGGTGCCCCTGGTTGAGGTCTTTTTCCGACGGCTCCTTCCCGAACGGGACAGGCGGTTGGGTAGGCCGCCAGCGAGGTACCTGTGACCAGGCCCTTTTCCAACGGCCCCCACAGAACCGGACGTGCGGCGCTGACTGCATCCGGCTCTCCAGTGCCTTTCCTTCTCATGAGTTCTGCCGCGAGGGGCGTCCGTTGTAGTGGACGCTCTCGTGGCAGACACGGCAGACGACCAAGGCCTTCCGACGGCGCGCGGCCATTGTCTGGGCCCAGGTGGGGTTGGGAGCCTGCCCCCGGACGTTCAGGTCTTTCAGGTGCCGGATGTGGTGCACTTCGACACCGTCATGGGACCCGCACATCTCGGAGGTGTCGGCGAGCAGGCGCTTGACGACTTCACCGCGTTCGACGATGACCCGCAGTCCCCCGGCGGGGACCTTGGTCCGCCTTCAGCACGGTCCGGTAGCGCTGGTAGATCCTGGGGACACGGATGCGGTACTTCCGTGCGAGCGTCTTGACCAGGGAGCGCTGCATCACGTGCTTCAACCGGTCGAGTCGGTGGAGGTGGAACGCGAGCTGGTAGTAACCGGCGATCCCGCGGAACTCGACCTGATTACTGGGCGACGATGGAGAAGTCGCTGTTGACTGTACGTTCGGTCCGCCGGACCGGTCGGCCATGGTGCATGTAAGGGCGGCGCCTGGCGCGGATGACGTCAGCAGGCACTTTCAGCTTCAGCCCGATCTGCGCGTTGATGCTGCGATTGCCGCGCTGGTCGTGCTTGGTGTCGTTGTCCAAGACCACGATCTCGTAGCCGAGGAACCGGGCGGCTTTCGTCCGCCCGTGCGTGATCAGGGTCTTGTCCTCGGACAGTTCCAACCTGAGCTCGTTGTGCAGGAACCGGCCGATGTCGTCCTTGATCTCCTCGGCCTTCCGCAGGACATGGTCTTCATCTGCTTGCTCAGTGCCCGACCTGCCTCCCAGTCTCCTTGCTGTTCCAGCCTGAAGGAGCGTTGCCACAGCAACATGTACGGACGGTATGGCGTGCGTCGTGCTTCCCGGTGGTAGGCGGGCAGCAGGTTCGTCTCGATGGACTTGCCAGCCGATCCAGGTAGACATTGAATAAAAGCATTGAAATCACACCGCCTTGCGGTGAACCACTGAGCGTTGCGTGGTAGCGCCACTGTTCCAGATATCCAGCCCTGAGCAGTCCATCGACCAAACGGACCGCTATGTCCACGAACGGCTGGCGATCTTCGTCAGCCATAAGCACGGTCGTACGGGCCGCAATTGGGTCACCCGCTATGACAGCGCGTGAGGGGCACCGTAGGGTGGACCGATGTTCGATCGGCTTGAGATCAGGGTGCTTCCCCGGGGCCCACGATTTGCTGCCCAGGTGCGGTTCTGGGTCAACGGCGAGGACGTGGTGCACGGCGTCGTAGGCGATGGAGGTCGCGGGCCGTTTGCCAGGGATGCACTGCCTGCCGACCGCCCCAGCCCTTTGCGTGGCAGGGGCGAGGCTCGCCGCCTGTTCTTCGGCGAGCCCGAATGCACGGCTGGCTGCTGCGGCGGCCTCAGCGCCTTCGTGCAACGAACGGGAGGCCTCGTGTGCTGGACGGGCTGGGAGACTCCGCGCGACGAGAGTGCGCCGCGCGACTTTTACTTTGAGGCCACCCAGTACGACGCCGAACTGGCTCGGGCAGAGGCTGACCGATCTTGGCGGATGGACTGACGGCACCGCTGCCGCACCGGGCCTGTCACACACCCCCGGGAAGGATCGGGGGCGGAGGCCCGGCACTCCATACGATCACCACCGGCCGGGACTGAGGCTCCCCGGCACGACACACGCATGCCATGTGCGCTCCGATGTCGGTTGCCGGTTGCCGGTTGGATCTTGACCACTGTCACTGCGGCCGCCCGACGGCACCACACAGGCCGCTGCCCACCCCGACCCCCGGATGGCCGCCCACAACCCGCCAGGCTCATGCCCGCATGCTCTGCTGGTTCCAGGCTGCGCCAGCCATCCAGGAAACAGGAAAGGGGATCGACCATGCTCAGATCCAGCCGGGCCACCATGGCCAAGCGGCTCGTCATAGCGAGCAGTACCGTACTCGCCGTCGGCCTGCTGCCCACGCCGCCCGCCAGCGCAAACCCGCCTCCAGGGCCCTCCACGGACTCCTTCGTCACGCAGGTGGCACCGCCCGCCCTGCTGGCCGATCCGGACGGAGTCGGGACCCTGAAACTGAACACGGGTTTCGCCTCGTTCGGCGAGTACGGCACGGGCAACCCGGATTTCACGCTCACGGTCAACGCACCCCGGGGAGTGGACTTCACCTCGGTCAACGCGGGCCCAATTCCCGGCCTCGGCACGCAGCCGTCGTGTTCCTTCACCACGTCCTCTGTCACCTGCCAGTTCCACCTGTACGGGACACAAACGGTGCCCGTGGACATCGGCCTGCGCTACAACGGCGACACACCGGACCCCACCCCCGAAACCACGCCGACCAACATCGCCTTCCCCGGCGGCAAGGCCATGGTCTCCCCCGGCGGCTCCAACCCGAACAACGACCAGGCCGACCTGAAGATCGTGTGGCAGTGCACCTGATCACACCCGCCGCCGCACCACCAAACTCACCGAGCAGCGCCGCGCCGTGCCGACCTCAACTCCCTCGGCATGCGCTGGTGAGGTCGGGATTGCGGCAGCAGCACGGGGCTGTTCACGGCGCCTGACACCGACACAACACGTGGCATCTCTGCCGCCCCGGGCCCTCCGTCACCAGGGCCCGGGGCAGCCGGGACGGCCCGGCGGTACTGCCCCCAGAGCGCTGGGCGCCGAGCCTCACCCACGCACTCCATTCCGGCACATGCCGGGCCGAGCCCAGCCGTGCCGGGCCAGCCCGCCGCACGGCGGGCACAGCGCGGAGCCCCCGCGACACGCAACCAGCAGGCGGCGCCCCGATCCCCTCCACCGCCCGCCCACCCTGCCCCCCTTCCTCCCTTTTCCTTGATCAGGGGGGCGAGCGTAGGGCGGTGGAGGGGATGTCCGCACCCCGGCCACGCCAAAAAATCGTGGTGACCAGCAGCGATACCGAACGTGCCAGGAAGCAAAGGCCACCGATACTGCAACAACCAGCGCGGCAGATGCCACAACAGATCCGGGGGCCGGGCACTTCCGGAACGAGCGAGCGCCGGACACCCCTGGCTTGGGGCAGCGGCCTGGGCGCGGGACAGGTACCCCAGCGGGTAAATCCGGCCCTCGCGTACGCGGACGCAGGCTATATACAATACCCCAACTCGACCGCTTTAGAAGGGTATTGAAAGACTTGAGGCAGTCTGCCATGGTCCCCGGTATCGAAGCCGGGCCGACCGAGTGCCCGGCGGCTGGAAGGAGATCGCATGGACACCGTGCACCTCTCCCGATCGCACAGCGCGCGGGTGTGGGGCGCTCCGCCGCCGTCAACTGGCGCCGCAAGTACCCAGACTTCCCCGGCCGGTCGGCGGCACTACCGAAAGCCCCGAGTTCCCTACCGCCGAGGCCGACACCTGGCTGCGCGAGCACGGCAGGGACGGGGAGGCGGCCACCGTGTCCTGCCACTGCGGCGGGCAGGGGCGCACCGTGCCGCAGTCGCCGCTCGGTCAGGCCGAGGACGTCAAGCACCGCCGTGATCTGGGCGGGGAGACTCAGGCGCTGGTGGAGGCACCGCGCGCTGACCCGGGCGCCGTGGTACCCGTCGCAGGCCGGGGACCGCCTCACCGTCACCTATGAGGCAAGCGGGCAGGACCCGCGGTGGACGCAGATGTACGAGGCCGCGGAGGACGCCGCGCACAGCCTGGTGCTGCGGCACGTCGGGCACACCGCTCCGGACGACTCGCTGGCGGGCTGGTTCGCCGACCCTGCCGAGCTGCACGGCGGCGACCCGGCCGAGACACCGTGGAGGGAAGCCGACCCCGACCGCCTCACCCTCACCCGTAACGGCACCCTCGTCCACCAGGGCCGCCACATCCTGGCCCGGGACACCGACACCGCCGAGCCCCGCCTCACCACCGCCATCAGCGCAGACGGGACCATCGAGTGGGCCATCGTCCAAGAACGCCAGCACACCCCCGCCGAGTACGAGGACCTGGAACAGAAGGTCATCGCCCGGGGCGTCGAACTGGCCGCCCGCGCTGGGACCAGGAACGGCCGAACCCGGGGCCATGGCCCGCTCGCCGAGGCAGCGGATCTTGGCACGGGTGGGGTTGTGACGGCGCTTCCATCTCCGGAGGCGGCCCCGAAAGAGCCCCGGACAGGTCCGCCGGCTCCTTGATACGCCTCGTCCGCCCAGCATTTGAGGTCCGCATCGGCAAAGGCTGCGGTGATCCCGTGCCGCCGTCCAACTCGTGGCCACTGCCGCCAGGTTGGGAAAGGCTCAAAACGGGTTGTCACGGGGTTTCGGGGGGCAGTCCCGGCCGTACTGCACCACCTGTCACCGAAACACTAGTCGCAAAGGCGTTTGAAGGAATCCGCTCCGGGTCGGGCACGGAACTTCACCACATGACCCAAGCCGTCGGTGAAGACGGCCTCCGTCCCGGACTTCAAGGTCATCGTGCCGCGCTGGACCGGGTTGCCCCACCCTTCGGGCGGGTTCCCCGAGCCGTCGGAGAGCGGGGTCTCCGCTTCGAAATACGTCGCACCGATACGGGCCTCGTCGATTCCGCAGTGCGTAGAGAGCTCAAAGGGAACCGTCCGAACGGACGGGGCTGCCCGGACGGCTCTGGTGCTTTCACCCCCCTGCGTACAGCCCACGAGCACCCCACCAGCCAGCACGAGAGCAAAGACGGTTCGCCGAGTCCTGTCACCCATGCCCCTTCGACGGTCACACCGAGCCGACGGTTCCCCACCCAAACGCCTCGATCAACGTGTCCACCGGAACCCGGACGGCCGGACGGCCTCGCCGGTGAGGAAGGTCGGAGTTCAGCGCGTCAGAGATGGTGTCTGAAAGCGGGCACGCCCTCTGCGGAGGCCAGGTCCGGTTTTGCTCTCGGATCATGCGGCAGAGGCTGGGGCGGGGCGGCGGCGCGGCCGCCTGGACCCATCGACCTCGGCGGCGAGGAGATCCCGATCGGATCAATGCTCACCGAGCTGTACTGCCCCGGCGTCACGGATACCGAGCTGGACGCGATCGGTGAGTGGGGCTGCCACCCGAAGCGGTCTGGACCGCGGTCTGGCACCGCCAGCTCGTGCGGCTCCGCCTGTTCAGGACCGAGGGCGGTCGGCGGGCCGAACTCCTTGCCGGGCCAAGGGAGTTCTGCTGCAGCGATCTCGGGAAATGGCTGCGCACCCAGCATGTTCGATGGAAGGAACTGTCCCAGGCGCAGCGCCAGGCACTCAAGGACCTACGGATGGGACCCGCCGCCGGTGACGCGCGCGTGAACACCGCGGGTGTGCCCCAGGCGCGGCGCAGCCGCACGGAGCGGGCCACGGAACTCGTCTTCGCTGCCCGCCAGCACCTCACCGATGAAGCGGGGCGGATCATCGTCGCCGACTCCTACCGGCCCCACATCGCCGGACAGGAGTCCAGCTCCGGAAGCGCCTCTACCCGGTACGGGACAGCTTCGACGGCTACCCGCCCGAGCTACAGGCCCTGTTCACCGGACTCGGACTGCCATGGGCGGACGAACCACACCAGCCGGAACGGCGTTGGGCGTGCAGCCGACGGTGGGGCAAGGGCGTCGGCATCGACCGCATCGCCGCCCGGGCCCGGTCTGGATCGCAAGACGGTCCGCCGTTACGGCCAAGCGGCCACCGCGGACGACATGATCACTACGCGGCGCCGCAGACACCATGGGCTGGCCCGTTACGCTCCCTATCTCAACCAGCGATGGCGCGAAGGTTGTACTGACAGCGGGCGGCGCCTGCACCGCGAGCTGCGTGAACTCGGCTGCCTCGGCAGCGCCCGCAGCCGCGTGCGCCGCTAGGCTGGAACCCCCGCGCGGCACCAACCCGCCCCCGTGCGGCCCGCCCGAAGCACCCACCGTCCGGCAGGCCACCACCTGGTTCACCCGCCGCCCCGACGGCCTGACCGGTGAAGAATCTCTCCGCCTCAAGGAACTCCGGTACGGCTTCCCGGAGTTGGCCGACACCGCGCAACACGCCCGCGAGTTCGCCAAGATCATGGCCCGGCTCGACAGCGAGCGGCGGCTGCCCGGATGGATCGAAGCCGCCGAGCACGCCGAACTGCCGGTGATCCAGAGCTTCGCCCGTAACCTCCGCCACGACCTCGACGCCGTCGTCCAGGGCCTCACCAGCCCCTGCAACTCCGGCGTCGTCGAAGGCAGGGTCACAGACCTCAAGACCGTCAAGAGGCACATGGCCGGCCGCGCAGGCTTCCCGTTACTGCGGAAGCGTGTCCTGCTCGTGGCCGCCAGCTGCCGGACACCTCAAGTCACCACACCGATGGAGCCCTGATCGTTTTCACGGAAATCTTGGATGGGCCGGCCGCGATGGCGCGCCCTCGGCCGCCGACCGGCCGGGGTCGCGCAGGCACTCTGGCGTCATGCCTGTCCACGGCTCTACCGTGGCACCGGGGGACGCACCCGCATCACAGTTCGTACCGTTTGTCATGAACGCGCCATTACCTGCCCTGTCATTCACCACACACCGTGACCTTGATGACTCCAGGCAAGAGGTGAGCCATGTTCGTGCACCGCAGACGCCTGCACCGACCACGTCGACTGCGTCGGCTCAGCGTCGTCATCCTGCTCCTCGGCGTCGTCGCAGCCGTCGCAGCCGGGCCCGCCCGGGCGACGCCGGATGCCGCGCCTTGGGGCCCGCCCCTGGTCCGGCCGGTCGACCCTCAGCACTGGCGCAACCCCGACGACATGACCTGGGCCGAATACCGCTCCGTCCCAGGCACGGACTGGGCGAACCCCAACCGCCAGCCCACCCGGCGCAAGTTCAAAGGCGCTCTCGTACTGCTGGACTACTCCGACGAGGAGTTCTCGGTCACCAAGCCCGCCGGCGCCGCCAAGTTCGGCAATCCGCTGCCCAGCGCGTCCGGCATCCCCCGCGCCCAGCTCCCCAAGTTCTACGAGGACTTCCTCAACAAGCCCGGCACACTCAACCACGGCCACACCATCAACGAGTACTGGATGGAGGATTCCGGCGGCCGCTTCGGCGTCGGCCTGACCGCCTTCGGCGCCTACCGCATGCCGGGCAAGTCCTACCAGTACGGCATCGAGCCCGGCATGAACCCCGGCGCCTGCCCCGTGGGCGAAACCTGCGGCAAGGACATCCGCGCCGACGGCAAACGGGCCTGGGTCGCCGACGTGGGCGCTGGCAAAGCCGGCGAGTTCGACTTCGTCTTCTACCTCACCGCCGGAGTGGACGAGTCCTCCGCCTGGCAGGAGTTCGGGCCGATGAAGTTCGCCTCCGCCCAGGACGTGCCGGCCGCCTGGGGACCCCCGTCACCCATCGCCTCCGGACAGAACGCGGCACGGACCCGCTATGTGCCGTGGACGTCCTGGCAGGCGGCCGCCCGTATCTGGCCCAACGCCGCAAACGGCTCCTCCACCCAGGCCGAGAGCTCCGGCATGGCCACCTTCGCCCATGAACTCAGCCACATCCTGGGCATCGGCGACAACTACAACAACCCCTACGGGACACCGCTCAGCCGCGCCTACACCGGCATCTGGGGCATGCTTTCGCGCGGCACATTCAACGGCCCCGGCGGGCCGCACACCCGCTGGCAGATACCCGCCACCGCGGGCGGCTCCATGGGCGCCCAGCACGTCCTGCGCGACAAGCTCAAACTCGGCATGGTCGACGAGAGGAACATCCTGCGCCTGGACCGCGACGCCCTCAAGGACTCCGGCCCCGTCGTCGCCCGCGTCACCGCCCGCTCCGCCCCGCCCGGAGAGAAAGGGCTGACCGGCGTCAACATCACCATGGCCCGCGACCTGTCGCCTGCCTGCGACCGGGCCACCGACCCGCTGTGCGACGGCGGCGGCTACGACAACTACACCGTCGAGGTCGTCGACCGCATGGGCATGGACTCCTTCACACCGGACAGCGGCGTCCTCCTCAGCAAGACCAAGAACGCCGACCGCGCGCCGTTCGCCTGGGTGATCGACGCCCACCCCGAAGACATCAACCTGGTGGACTTCACCCGCCCCGACGGCACTCCGCAGAAGATCACGATGGGTGACTACCGGCAGCTCAGCGACGCGCTCTTCCACGTGGGGGCGGACTCCGGCAGCTCGTACGAGTACGTCGACGAGGCCAACCGGCTGTACTTCTACGTCCTCAACGTGCGACGCGACGCCACCGGCGTGCTCTCCTACGACATCGGCGTCAAGTCCCTGGACGGAGTCGGCCCGCAGGCCCGCGCAGTCGCCCTCGGCAAGGGCTCCGTCACGAGCACGCCCGCCACCGGCCGGGCCGTGTGCACCTTCAGCCTCGCCAACACCGGGCAGCCCGACCCGCGCAACCAGCCGCACCTGTCCTCCGACATCTACCGCCTGACCGCCACCACCTCGCAACGCGGCTGGTCGGCCTGGCTCCCCAACCGCCTCACCGCCGCGGCCGCCGGCACCTCCGTCCCCGTCGACGTCGCCGTCACCGCGAAGCCGGGCGCCGAACGCACGGGCACCGTCATCCTCACCGCCCGCTCGGAGAGCGACCCGGCCAAGACAGCCCAGGCCACCTGCTCGCTACCGAAACCCGGCAGGTGACCTCTCCCGTATAGGGCGTGGGGCAGCTGGGCCAGCTGCGGCCCGGCTGCCCCACGCCCTGGCAACAGCCGCTGCCCCGAAGGAAGTCAGCCGCTGACTGCCCGCCAGGACCGGCTTCCCGGCGTTCGAGGGTGACGGCGTAACCGAGTGCGTCGAGTCGGGCGGCCAGGCGGCGCCGGTGGCGTTCCTCACCGAGGCGTCTGGGGGACACGGCCAGCGCATCGGCCAGACGGGACACCGTGCGAAGTGGAGCATTCGCCCTGCGCCGTCAGGCTGCTGAACTTCGGAACCGGTCCCGCCCAGGCCTCGCATTCCGACGGCGAAGAGCTGCTCGTCCCGGCTGAAAAGGTGTACCCGGGCTCCTGCGTGAGACGACGAGCCAGCGCCGGAGACTGCAACACCGCCCGCACGGCGCCGTCTGTGGCGCTCAGGCGGTCTCGGCGACCTCGTTCTCGGCCCGGCGCTGACCCCCGCGCCCCGACCAGGCCATGAACACCACCGTCCGCGGGGCGGGCGGCCTCCCGCTCGCCAGCTCGCCGCTCCGCCAGGCGCTGCTGTTCGGCCCGGCAGGCACCCTGGCGGGCCCTGGACCGCGCTTCCCCACGAACGTCAAGCATCGCGGCGCGGGTTGCCGATCGCGTCCAGGAGACTTTGACGGTGATCACGGCCGAAGCGCCAGTAGGCGGGGCCAGCCGAGCCGCAAACGAGGGGTGGGGGTGGGCCAGCAGCTGCGCCACATCGGAGGTAGCCGACCTTCCCGATCCCCCACCGGCCAGTGCCTCCCCGTCAGGCTGAAGACCAGTCCGGCGAGGAGGCAAGGGCTCTGTTGGTGGCCGGAGCTACGGCGTGTCCGATGGGCCGCGCACGCCTGCAGCCCCTCTCGGGACTTGGCGAGCCAGCCGAGTGGTTCGCCCCTCAAACCCCTAAACCCAGACGCGGGGTCGGCAGATCGCGGGGGCGGTGTTGCTGCACTCCTGGTATGAGGTGATGCGGTACGGGCCCGTCACCCGGTACTCCCCCAGCCGGACTGGCTGCCATTGGGGTCGTAGACGACGCCGCTCTCCCCGCTGGCCAGCCAGAATATGGTCATGAACCCATCGCCGTCCGCGTAGGAGTCACAGGCATAGGATCGCAGGTTGTTGTTGCTGACCCCGCCGTGACCGCAGATGGACCTCCCGAACGACCCACAGCCACCGAGCCGACTGTCGCTGTCCACCGCTGCGGCCGCAGGTGCCAGCCACAGCCCCACACCTGCGACCGCTGCCACGAATCCACTTACCCAAACAAGACGCCGCGCTTCCGATCAGCCCTCCGGCCGAACCCTCTGACGAGCGGCCTCAAGCTGCTGGTCATAGCCGGATGCGAACAGCTCAGGAAGAGCCTTGTCGAGCGTTCCGGCGATCCGATGGATCGGCGCCCAGACCGCCGGATCATCGACAACGTGGCTGAGGTCCGTCATCTGGAGCTTCTCCAGCCAGTGCGACAGCACCAGTGCATCGTCACCCGTGAGCTTGATCGTCACCCGGCTATCACCCATGCACACCCCTACGGCTCGGCCCCACCCTCAGTGCGGGTGGCGGGCTGTCCACGATGCCTGGATGCCGACGGCCTCGCCGAGCTTGGTGCGCAGCTGGTCCAGGAAGGTCCACAGGTCGGGTGCGGCGTTGGAGGGGCTTGTCTCTTCCGCGTCGTGGAGGCCGTCCGGGTGGGTGGCGTCGGTGTGCAGGGTGCCGGCGGTCATGTGGCAGATGTTTCCTGTGGTGGTGCTCACGGCGTAGTGGCCGCCGCCACCGTCTGTCGCGAAGCCGGTGACTGTGTCCTTGATGGTGCCCTGCAGCCGGGTGGGATGGTTCTTGCTGTGCAGAAGTGTGGGGGCGTCCTCGATCCAGATGCCGTTCGCCAGGTCCGGCAGCTCGGCGGTGCTCATGCGCGCGTAGTACGCCAGGAGCGTGCGGTGTGCCCCGGCCTCGGCCAGCAGCATGGGGGCTTGGGCTGCCTCCTGTCCGGTGGCGGTGCGTACGAGGTGCTCGTCGGTCGGGTGAGAGGCCGTGCACCGTCTGGAAGCCGTCCTGGAAGAGGCGGGCGAGGCGGCTCACGCCGGCACCCCGCCCCACCCCACCGCGCCAGGTCGAGGACGGATTTCTCCGGCTGGGGCATGCTCAGGCCTTCGGCCCGATACCGGGGAGCGCGGCGATGTCCTTCGCGCAGCTGGAGTGGTAGCCGGCGAACGAGATCCGGTCGATCCGGTCGCTCTCGGAGAGCTTGCCCTTAACGGTCCACTCCCCCTTGGCCAGGACGGCCTGGGTGAAGGCACCGTCCTGCTGCCGGGAGGCGAGCTTCCAGCCGCGCTTCTGCAGCGCGCGTACGGCAGCGGCGAACGGCTTGTCGCCCCTGGCCTCGGCCAGGCCCGTGGTGCCCGACCAGAGCACGCTGCAGTCGGCCAGCTTACGCTCAGCGGGCGAGGTGGCGTCCGGGTCGGGGCCCGGGGAGAGCCCGGTGAGCCGGGCCTGCGCTGCCGCGGCGTCCAGATCCGCGTCGACCCCATCCCGCTCCCGGCGCAGTCCGCCCTGATCGCACATCTACGCCGACGCCACCCGGACCGTTCCAGCACCTGGAGATGATCTCCGTCGACGAAAATCTTGCCAAAGCCCGTCACCTTGTACGCGGACTACGGCCGCCGCGTCCTTGAGCGCGGCGGCCGTAGTCACTGGTTTCGGTATCCGCCGCTCAGTGGGCGGTCATGATGCGGGTCTGCATCGGTAGGTCGCCGGGCCCGGTGTAGTCGCCGTAGATCCGTACCCACACCCGGCCCTGCTCTCCCGGCTTGAGCTTGCGGTCCCGTCCTTCGAAAACCTCGGTGAGGGCCACGGTCTTGGTCTGCCACCTGTTGTTGCAGACGATGTCGCCGCGCTGCAGCCACTTCCCGACATACGTCGTCGGCTCGGTCTCCGGCGCGGTCAGACCGACGTGGATGCTTCGTTCCAGGTTCGGCTTGCACCGGTAGGAGAACTGCACGACGTTCGGGGCGATCAGCTTGTTCGCGGTGATGTGCTCCGGTGCACGGAACGGTTTCCCGGCAGCCGACGCGGGGAGCGCGGCGGCCGAGGTGATCGCGGCGACGATCGCGGCAGTGACGATGATCTTGCCTGTGTGCATGGTTTCCCCCTCAGGTGTCTTTCGGTCTGTCACGCTGTCACGGTTCTTGCCAGTGCTCATGGTGTATGAGGGAACTGGACGGACGGAGGCCTTCCGGGCCGTGGTTGATGTCGCTGGTCGGCAAGTCCATCAGGCAGAGGATTGTTCGGCAGCCCGGTTCGGGCACCGAACAATCCTGCTGAACCGGGTGAACACGCACGCATGCGACTGGTGGTCCGACTCACTGCCCGACCGACACGCCCAGCGACACAGCGCACCCCACCCCACCGCCGGAGGAGTGAGGCTGTGGCAGAGCCGGCCAGGCTGACCATGCGTGTGCCCTGCCCGGCAAGCCGTGGGGCTCCTGATCTTGCCAGACGCTCTTTCCTGCCATGGCATCTCAACTACGCTTGCCATGATCACGGCCAAGATCGAACGAGGGGGGGTACACCCATGCCGTACGAGACCGGCGCGAAGGTGAAGCTGACCAGGGATGTGCAGGTCACCGCAAACGACACAGCGGCCAGGGTCGGCTACCCCGGTCCGCTGTTCCTGGCCGAGGGCTTGGAGGGCATCGTCACGGGCGCGGCAAAGTAAGCCAGCGGCTTCGCCCAGGAGCAGGCCGCGCTCCTCGAGCAGCAAATCCGCGCGGGCCAGTTCACGGACCACGCGGCCAGCCTGATCGAGCAGCTCCGTCAGCAGATCATCGGGCATGGAGCGTACGACGCCGGAGTCGGCGCTCAGATCAGATACCGGGTGCGCTTCGAGAACGGGTTTGTTCTCGACGGTCTTGGAGAAGACTGGCTGACCGAAGCCTGAGTATCTGCCACCACGCCTCCGCCGGCCGGCGGAGGCGTCGCGGTCTCTGTAGCCGGTTCTCACCAGCCCCGACGCAACCCCACTCGAATTCGGACGGCGAGTGCGGTGTGCCCGCGGTGGTGATTGCAGGTGCGGGCCGCGAGTGGCGCGCGCGAGCAAGGGGTGGGCGCGCGAAATGGCGGACGGAAGCTGGCGAAGGAGCCTCGCCGGCCACCATGCTGGTCCGGCCCTCCTCAGCCCGGGTAAGCGATCGAGCCCAGCGGCGGGCAGGGGATGATCATGGTGCCGGCCCCGGGGCGTTCGACGAAAGCCCGGGCCGCGGCGGCCTGCACGCGGTGGGAGTCCAGCTCGTCCGCGTGCCAGGCGTCGTGCCTGGCACGGTCGTAGTCCCACGAGTCGTCGATGAGGCTGAGGCTGGTATTGCCGGAGCTGCGCTGGAATTCCGCTTTCACGGCGGCCTGTTGGAGTGCGGTCTGGGTCGCGGCGAGATCGATGCGGGTGATCAGGACGCCGGGGGTGTTCGGTTCGCGGGTCGGCATGGGGGCCTGCGGGAGCAGCGACACCCCGGTGTCCAGGCGGCCGATGTTGTCGACGCTCGCGTTCTGGGCCTCCCTCGACATGATCTGCATTTCCTGATGCAGCCAGAAGAACTCGTCGAGGTCGGCCTGGGTGATGCGCATTCGCTGGTACAGGGCTTGGAAACGGGGATCGTGATGCAGCGGGCGTATGGGGGCGATGTGGAGCGCCACGCAGTCGTTGAAGCCGTCCGACACCGCGGCCTCGAAGTGGAGGATGGCCAGTTCCGCCTGCCCCTGTACGCACACCAGCCCACCGAGGCTCGCGTGGCCCGCAGCGGCGAGCCACGCACCGTCGGGGCCCAGCACCGAGGCACGCGCGACGGCGTCATGGAGGCCCCGGGTACCCGCCACGGCGGGTCCCTTGGTCAGGAGCTCCACCAGCACTTCGTGAAGACGGGTGGGCCAGTGAGTTGACGGTGTCGACCATGGATCTCCTCGGACCTCGGTGGTGAAGAGTGAAAGGGGTGCTGGGTCTGTAGCAACCCCCGTGGGGATGACGGGCGGACGGGGTGAGAGGTTCCCGCTCGTGCCCGGCCGTGATCACGAGTGGCATCGGCTTCTGGGCCTGCTCGACCGCCAGGTCGATCTTGGCGGCCAGCCCACCGAAGAATTGTCCGAGCCGGTGGTCGTCGGTTCAGTGAGAACGCCGTCAGGTGGCTCGACCCGCAGATCCACTTTTGCCCGCGCCGGCGGCGTACTGCTGGGCACGGCAGACAGCCGAGTCCACGCTCCGATCTCAACTCTGAACAAAGTTGGCATCCTCAAGCACGGGTATCTGGGCTGGACCTTCCTGACGGCCAGCCTCAGGCAGGCGGGGCCCACCCCTTGTTGGCGGCGAGCAGGCGCTGGGCGATGCGCTTCCGGCACTCGGCCCCGTTGTTGGTCTGGACAACTTCGACCTGGAACGGCAGGCGTTGGATGACATGGTCGAGGAACTGGATAGCGGTGGCTCGGTCGAGCTGCGGGTAGATCCGCAGCATGGGCAGGCGAGTGCACTCGTCGATGGCGGTGAGCGGGAAGTACTTGTTACGGCCGTCGCGGCGCCCCTGAGACATCGAGGCGAGAGGTTGGATGAACTTTCACGTCGATCTGGACCCGGTGGCCGGGCAGTTGCTTCTCGTACCGCTTCCAGCGGCGGTCGTCGCACTTGTATCGCTGGGAGGCCGGCAGACGGCCCATCTCCAGTCGGTCCCGGATGCGCCGGACGCCGGACTTGCCTCAGGCCCGTATCGGGATGCGCTGTTGTTACTGTCTGTCCGTACCTGTGGGGGATCACGGAAAATGCCGTACCGCGGGACCCTCACGTCCTTCACTGCCCTCCGTTCACTGCTGTTTCTGTCCAGGAGGGCATATGACTGGCTCCCGTATTCCGTGACGGTTCCTGGCACTGGCGGTCAGCGCCGGGCTTGCCGTAACCGCCGGGGCGCTCGTCGCACCCGTGGCCGCGGCCATGCCCATCACATCCGCCACGAAGACCCCGCGCCCGTAGTCAAAGTCGCTCCTGGCGCGGAGATCCTGAGCGCGGGTACGGCCGGTTTCCTCTCCGCGGACGCTGACGGCACCCTGCGGTGGACGCGGTACGCCGACGGCGTCACGACGGAGGTGGGCAAGGGCAAGGACCACAGCCCGACCGTGCACGGCACAGTGTCCGACACCGTCGTACTGGGCGACCATCCGCAGTACCCCACCTCCTCGGACAAGATCACCCTGCGGAACATGGCGACCGGCACATCGGCCGTCTTTGACCTCACCACGCACGGCTACCGGTACGCCGGTACGGTTGGCGACATCAGTCGTCGCGCCCAACGGCGCCTACACCTGGCGCCTCGTCACCAAGCCCAAGAATGGCCTCGGACCCGACCTCGACGTCAGCGGCGGCTTCACCCTGGCGCGCCCGGCCGCCGCCCACGACTACAGCGACAACGGTTCCTCCGATGTCCTCGTCCGCAACTCGGCGGACCGGCTGTTCCGCGAGGACACCTTCCACGGCCCCGCCGAGGCGAAGCTCGCCGCCCGCACCCGGGGCCTGATCGGCTCCGGCTGGAACGCCTACGACAGGCTGCTCCGTGGGCAATGTCGCCGGCGCCCCGAACGCGGATCTGGTCGCCCGGGACAAGAGCGGAGTGCCCTGGCTCTACCTGGGCAAGGGCGACGGCACCTTCACCGCCCGCACCCGGATCAGCGGCGGCTGGAACACCTACCAGCGGCTCATCGGCATCAGCGACTCCAACAACGACGGCAAGGCCGACGTACTCGCCTACGACCAGGAGGGCAAGCCGTACGTCTACCACGGCACCGGCGACCGCCAGGACCCGCTGGCGGCCCGGGAAACACCGCGCTGTCCGACACCCCCTCCTACCAGACGGTCGCCTGAGGCGATGGCATGAGCGGGACTTCTCGCTCATGCCACAAGAAGCTCGCAAACCTGACCATGTGAGACATGCAGCCGCCTAACGGTCTTGCCCACTGCATAGAGCCGTGCCGGATGGTGTATCAAGCGCACTATCGCCTGCTACGAACGCTCGGCCAACCTGTCCGCCGCGTCCCTCACCCTCGCCACCCCACTCACCTGCTGGAAGAACCTCGCCACGTGACGCTCTTGCGCAGGAAGGTCTCAAGCTGTTCGGCGAAGCCCGGTGCTGCGGCGACGAAGTGACCAGCGCCCGGATGCACGCTGCGCTTGCCACCGAGGGCATCCGCAAGTGCGTCGCAGATCCGCTCGACCGCGGCCGCGTGGTCTCCGGACGCGACGAGCACCGGGACACCGGCGTCCCGGATCGCGTCGAGCTGTGGGCGCGCCTCGCTGGTCGGCCTACCACCGTGCGCCCGCCGAACGCCGGCGACCACCTCCTTGGGGAGTGGGCCGTCGCCGATGGGCGCGCCCGCGAGATGGAGGAACTCGCGCAGCTCGGCCGGATCCATATCCATCCCGTGGGTGAGGACCGCATCGCCGATGCGCTCGAGCCGCGCCACCTCGGGATCGTCAGGGACAAGGTAGTTGAGCGGTGGCTCGATCAACGTGAGCGAGCGCACGCTGCCCGGCGCGGCAGCAGCCGCAATCAACGTCCCGAGGACGCCGTAGGAGTGGGCGACAACGTGCGGACGGCCGACGAACAGCGGCGCCAGGTCCAGGGCATCCACCTCGAAGTCCTGGCGCTCCTGCGGTGGTGGACTCGGCGGATAGCCACGGCGGTGGACGTATGCCAGCGTCCACCGGTCGGCCAGCGGAGCGATAGCGCCCCACGTCGTCCGCGGGCCGGCACCGCCATGCACCAGCAGGACCTCCGGCCCACAGCCATCGCGCACCACCACGATCTCGCCCACGGAGGCAAGCATAACGACGCACGATGCGACACGGCGCTAAAGAGGCCAGCAGTGAACTGCTGCGGATCGTGGCCCGGACCCGGGACGGTGCCGCAGCTGTCGCCCGGGGTGCGGGACGGAGTCGGACCGGGTCACTCCCGGTACGTGCGGCATGTCGCGGACGAGGCGGTGGCTGGCTAGGCCGTCGTTGCCGGTAGAAAGTTCGGCCAGATAGTGGAGCAACATCGCAGCTCAGCCAGTCCCTCCAGAGGAACTAGGCTCATACAAGTCAATGTGGCCCGTTGCCGCGCCGTGGTGACGACGCGAAAATCGGTCGTGGGTGCCGCTCGCGTCCGACGTCGATCGAATCTTGGTCTGGTGAGCCCGTATACAAGTCTGATGCCGGGGCCGTAGCGCGGGGCAGTGACCTGTTGCTTCGAGCACGCCGGCCAGATTCGGCATCCCCCTGCGGCCCTCCGGGCGGCACCCGCCTGGTAGTGGCCCTCAGAGCGGATGCAGAAGGAGTGGGCGGTGGGTGACGAGACGATCGTGACGGAGTTGGATCCGAGCGGCGAACTGGTGGCGCGGGTCGGAGCGTTGGACATCGCGAAGGCGTCGGCGATGTTGTGCACGCGGGTGCCCGGTTCCGGCAAGCGCAAGCGGCAGGAGGTCCGCAAGACCGGCGCTACGACCGCCGCGATTCTGGAACTCGCGGACCATCTGGTCTGTCAGGGCATCGAGTTGGTGGTCATGGAGTCCACCTCGGACTACTGGCGGCCCTTCTACTACCTGCTGGAGGACCGGGGCCTGCAATGCTGGCTGGTCAACGCGCGTGACGTGAAGAATGTGCCGGGCCGCCCCAAGACGGACAAGCTCGACGCCGTGTGGCTGGCCAAACTCGCCGAGCGAGGGATGCTGCGGCGCTCGTTCGTACCCCCCGAGCCGGTACGCCGACTGCGGGATCTCACCCGGGCCCGAGCCGTGCTCGCCGAGGACCGCACCGCGTTCAAGGAGCGCATCGAGAAGGTCCTGGAAGATGCTCAGATCAAGCTGTCCACCGTGGCCGCCGACATTTTCGGAGTGTCCGGGCGGTCGATGCTCGACGCGCTGATCGCCGGTGAGCGCAGCCCCAACACCCTGGCTGACCTCGCCCGCGGCAGCATGCGGGCGAAGAAGGCCGACCTCGCGCAGGCCCTGCGGGGCCGGTTCGATGGCCACCACGCCTACCTGATCCGCCTGTACTTGGACAACGTGGACCGTCTGGACACCCAGATCGCGGACCTGACTGCGCACATCGAGGCGGCCCTCACGGCACTGGCCCCGGCCCCGCGCACAGACCCGGCTCCGGACGGCACAGTCAGGATGACGCTGCTGGACCGCCTCACCGAGATCCCCGGCATCGGCCGCGTCAGCGCACAGAACATCCTCGCGGAGACCGGCTTCGACATGAACGTCTTTCCCAGCCCAGGGCACCTGGCTTCCTGGGCCAAGCTGACTCCGCGCACCATCCAATCCGGGGCGAAGAACACCACCGCGGGAACCGGCAAGGGCAACCCGTGGCTGCGGCGCGCCCTGGGGCAGGCCGCCGTCAGCGCCGGCAAGAGCCAAAGCTTCCTCGGCAGCCGCTACCGACGCCTCGTCAAACGCAAGCCCAGGAAGAAGGCGCAGGTCGCCATCGCACGGAACATCCTCGAGATCGTCTGGTACCTCGTCAACGATCCCGACGCCCGCTACATCGACCTCGGCCCCGACTGGTACGACCGCCGCACCGATCCCGAGCGCAAGACCCGCGACCTCGTCCGCCAGCTCGAACGACTCGGCAACACCGTCACGCTGACGCCCGCATCCGCCTGATCTTCTCCCTGCCGAACCCGAGCCATCAAGCACAGCCGCACCCTGGGTCAGCACCAGCCTGTCCGCGAACGTTGTGATTTTCCGGCCAGATTTTCGTAGCCGTTGATCGATTCGCCTGGGGCGTGACATCCCTCTGCGTCAGCGGGATGCTTCCTGTGTGCGACGACGTGTTGAAACTGTTGCCGCAGCTCAACGCCGTGGAGGTCGGTTCTGTCGAGGAGTTCGGGGATGTGGTCGTGATCTCCGCGCGATCCCGGGCGGGACCGGCCGCATGCACCGGCTGCGGTCGGATATCTGACTGGGAACACAGCCACTTCGGCGGCGGCTTCTCCGTCGAACTCCGCAAGGGCACCACGGACTCCGCCCCCTACGCCTGGGCTCGCGTCCGCTTCCCGGCGCCAGCAACCAGAACGAATACACGATGTACGTCGAGCGCTGCCACCTCGACCACACCGTGTGCGAAATCCTCGGCAGCCGCCAGATCGGCGGCACCTGGACCACCTCCGCCGGCAACAACTACAACCTCACCCGCTCCGGCATGTTCTACGACCCCGCCGGAATGCCCGGCGGGACTTCGCCGCCTCACGGGATCCGCCCAGGAAATGGGTGACGGCTCAGTCTCGTCCGTCCCTGGGCGGGCGACTACCAGGCCCGCCGGGCGGGCAAAGGCGTCGCAGAGCTGCACAGGCCAGTCGATGTCGGTACCCGGGATCGGATCGTGTCCCTCATCGGACACCGTTGGCGAATCCACCTGGCTCCCCTTTGGGAACGCCGCCCCGGCCACGACGGCTGTCTGCTCCGGAACCTCCAGCAGCCCCTTCAGCCGCATCGACATCCGCTCCATCCCCACGACCGTACGGCAGGACAACGACCGCACGAACGATCATCTCGTCAACACCCCATCACCGCAGGGAATTGCGCAGCGGAGTCGAAAGCGCAGACAAAACGCGAGGCTCCCGTACGGGGAGCCTCGCGTTCTAATAGGTGAGCACCGGGCTCTTCACGAACTCGGCGAACTCGTAGTTCTTCCCGTTGGGAAGGATCTGCAATTCGGCCCGGTACTGGTGCCCGGCGGTCGGGTTGGGCAGGTTGAAGTGCTGGTCGAGTGGCTGGTCGCACCGGCGCAGCTCACGCTCGAAACGCCAGTCGGTGGTGTCGTCGAAGGCCACCAGCCGCATGCGGCAGTCGCGCCCGGCGTCGGGCCAGTCACTGCGGGCCTCGAAAAGAATGTCGCCACCGTGGCCGCCGTCGTCTATCAGGCTGACACAGGCCTGCTTCGACGCGGGGCCGGTACAGCCGCCGCCCGTGGCTGCCACGGCCATGCCGGCGGTCCCGGCCAATGCGACACCCGCCACCGCGGTGGCGGCCCATACCGATACCGCCGCACGCAGAAATACACGAAGAGTCATTGCTGATACCCCCTATCATCTCGGTCTCCGGAAAAGCACCGGAAAGGAACGCACCGAGCATATGCAGACGGCGAGGTGCACCGCCGTCAATTTTTGACGATGCGCCAGGACAAGGAAGGCCGCCCCGGTCTGCTCATGCTCAGCGGACCTGGCGAAGTCCGCTGATCCCGCAGCATTCACGCTGGGCGCGAGGCCGCCCACACAAAGGATCAGCAGTCGGCTGGGGCCGCAAAGCCAGCTGAGGGGCGGGCCTGTGTGGCAGGGGCGTCAACTGGTAGCTCAACCTCCGGCCACCCGGCAATTCCATGCTTGCGAAGCGCACCTCAACGTACCCAGGAAGGCATGTGGAGAGACTCGCGCGACCGGAACCCGGCGACGGCCCTGCACAGCATCGCGGACAGGGACTGCGGAGCCCGTAGAGGTCGAACTCGGCATGTTCCTCGACAACACCCGACGACGAGCCGACAAACTCACCGAGCAGCGCCGAGCCGACCTCGACGCCCTCGGCATGAGGTGATGAGGTGATGTGCTGCGCAGTCGGCGTGTATCCGGTTGGCTCAACGCGAGAGGCGTGTCTGAGCGATACATCCCTAATGTCACTTATGGGATCGGGGACACTCCGACGACATCTCCGGGGGCACCGAAGAAAGGCGCGAAACATGACCGATGTACGGGAGCCGGCGGCGTCACCGAGGCCACGGCGGGCGGCAGGCCGGGGCGTGCGGTGGTGCACGGGAGCGCTCGTGGCAGGGGCGGCGCTGGCGTTGGGCGCGTCGCCGGCGCTGGCGCAGGGCGGGGACCCGTCGGTCGACTATCCCCAGGACCCGGTCGCGGTCATCGCGCCGGGGCAGACGGGCGAGGTGAAGTTCGGCCTCAAGAACCCCACCACCGATTTCACCGGCGAAAGCACCCAAGACCAGCTCCACATGCACCTGTACGCCCCGGCGGGCACGGCGTTCGCAGATGACACAGTCACCCCGGTCGGGCAGGCGCCAGGACCCTGGCGCTGCGTGCGCTACAGCTCCACCGAGACGCACTGCGACTCCGAGTACAACGGCGTGATCGCCTCGCCGGGCGAAGTCCGCCAGTGGAAGGTCAACCTCACCGTCGCCCCCGACGCGTCGTACGGCACCACACTGTCCCAGGGCGGCCGGGTCTCTTTCAGCTACGTCGACTGCAACTCCTTCATGTATTCGCCCACGATGACACTGGCGGTGAGGACACCACCGGGGCTCTGACCCAGGCGATCACCGCACCAGCCGTGCCCTGCCTGTCGGTTCAGCGCCTGCAGCGCGGTCACCGGATCGCCGGGCGGTGCCCCCGGGTCTCGACGGCCACCCCCGCCTCCCGTATCCGCCACAGCCGACCGGCGACCAGCGAGAGAGCTCCACAGCATTTCAGGCCCTCTTGACACCGTCTCCGGGCCCTTGACTTCGTGGCATTGGATGATGACGAGCCAGGTCCAGCGGTCCGCCGCCTGCCGGTCGCCCAGCCGGGGGCGGGGTCCAGCCGAGGGACTGGCGGATGCAGCGCCGCAACTGGTCCGTAGAGCAGTCAGAGACGAGGGCGGGAGGCCGTATGCGAAGCGGGATGGTCCTGGAGGACATCCGCGTACAGCCATAAAGCGGTCCGGTGGCGGGTGGTTCTACACGATCATGTGGCCGGACAGTGCGGTGGACGAGAAGGCGGACAGCTTCCTTCGGACGTACGAGGAGTCGGGGACGCAGAAGACCTATGCGTACACGCTGGTCAATCACCTGCGGTGGCGGATGCGCGAGGGGCTGGGCACGGAGAAGGTGACGCTGCTGGACTTGCACCGGTACGTGGAACGGTCGGGGCGAGAGTACCGATACCGTTCGGGCAACCGTGGCGGACGCCGCCGAAGAAGCCGTACGGCCAGTCGGGGCTGCAGACCGCGGCTGCGTGTCTGAAGGGCTTCTACCTGCACCAGTGCGCGAGGCGTGGGGTGAACGACGACCCGCGGGCCGCGCTGGAGGTGCGCCGACTGCCAACCCAGCAGGACCGGGACCGGGCCTTGCTCGGGCACGCGATGGGGTCGGTGTCGGCGAACCCGCCGGCGCCGAGGCAGGGCACGCGTCGGCGGCATCCCAAGATGCTTGCCCGACGGGGCAGGGCCGGAGCTGGAGGTGTTGAACACCGTCCGTGACGCGATGGTGGTGATCTGACTGTCGGACACGACGCTGCAGGATCGTTGGCCTGGCCGGGCTGCACCTGTCCGACCTGCACCTGCGGGAGAACGCGGCCTGCGGGGACTCCCCCAAACCCCGCGTCCACGTCAGTGTCGGGACAATCCCGGTGGCCGCGCCGAGCTGACGCTCAGGCCACGTTCGCCCTGTTGACGAAAGTGCGTAGGCGGCAGTCGTCGGCGTGGTCGGTGCCAGCGAGGGTGAGGTAGCACAGGGCGGTGAACTGGCCCTCGATCCGGTTCAGCCAGTGGAGTTGATCGGATTACCGACGATCTCCACGTTGTTGGCCTTGGCCCAGGTGCCGACGCGTTGGCACCTCTGCGTGGTCAGATGCGGGAAAAGTTGTCACAGACCGCGATGCGGACCTCGGGTGGGCAGAGGCTGCGTGCAACACGGCGGCGTCGGGGAGCAGGCAATCTCCTACGGCCGCCTGCCCCTCGCCGTCGCCTTCATCTATCCCGCCCGCGCCACCGACGAAATCGCTCTTGCCACCCAGTCTCCTGGACAGTCTCTCCCAGCGCGCCACCACCCTGATCACTCAGATTGCCGCCTTCGTCCGCGACCCTGGCGGCTCCCGCGGGCGCAAACCCTGTGGGGGTGCTGCGCGTGTCCTGGACGGGCAGCCAGAACGCGCCCCATTCCTGCCTGCTCACTGTCGCCGTCGACTTCTGCCCCTCCGGTGAGCACCGTGTCCTGGCGCGAGTACCCTACCGCGCAGCCGCTGACCGGTTCGGCACCTGGCTGGCAGAGGCCGCCCCGACCGCCTGGACGGCCTGCCCGCCCGGTTCCGGCCGGTCATCACGGACACCAGCGGTGAGAGCCTGGCGCTGTTCTGATCGAACATCGGGAGACCGGACACCAACGCCAAGAGTGGGCTCAGCTCCGCAGAACCCGGCGACGGCATGGGCGACTTCCAGCCGACCACCACGCTGCCGCGCCCGGCCGGCGCTCCCAGCCCCGACTGGTCCAAGGTCACCAGCTTCGTCTCCGCCGGCGACGTCACCTGGGACACCTTCCCCGACCTCCTCACCGTCGAGGACGACAGCCTCTACCTCTACCCGGGCACCGGCGACGGCAAGGCCGACACCCCGGTGAAGCTCGGCGCCACCGGCTGGGCCAGGACCGACCTGCTCGCCCCGGGCGACGCGGACGGCGACGGCCTCGCCGACCTGTGGCTGCGCGACGGCGACTCCGGTGACCTCTTCCAGATCCTCAACAGCACCGACAACCCGGGCAACGCCCTGGGCGAGACCGACCGCCGGGCACGCATCGCCGAAGGGCTCACACGTGCCGCCCACCCCCAGCTCGGCGCCGACGGCGACCTGACCGGGGACGACCACGGCGACCTGTGGATCCAGACCGCGACCGGCCGCCCGACCATCGTCGCCGGTCAGCGTGACCCGGCGGCCGGAACGGTGTTCCGCGGCCCCTACCCCAAGGCAACCCTCGGCGACGCCGCACAACGGAAGGGCGTCAAGCTCAGCACCAGCGGCGACTTCAACGGCGACGGCAAGACCGACCTGATCAGCCTCTGGAACAACGGCCGTCTGGCCCTCCAGGACGGCAACGGCACAGGCGGCCTGAGCACGCCGAGCAACCTCGTCACGCCGTAACACCCCACGTCGACCAGTTGGCCGGGAATCCCGGCCGACAGAGATGCGCCGAGGGGAAGAGATCGGGACTGGACTACCAGCCTCGCGCTCTCCCCCGCTCACGCCTGCACCTGTTTCCCTGTTCACCCAAGGTCATCAGCCCGTGGGGCTCCCCCTCCCGCGCCACAGCGGCTGGCCGCACTCATCGGTGACGACCTGCAGGTTCACACCGTGACGACGGGATACGCAACCAACGAGGCCCCCAGCTGGAGAGTTGAGACGTCAAGAACCCATCTCAGCAGCCAGGGAGCTTCGCACGTTCTGCCGCTGACTCACATCACCCGATGGGTGACCACTCTGAAAACGCTCACTTCCTTGAGCCCAGGGATGCCGGGCCCCGGGGCGGGGTTGGTGCCGGATAGTTCATCTCTTGCTTCAAGGGGAAAGGGGGATACGCGTCCGCCGGTGACCAGCCGGTTGCTGTCCGCGCCGCGAGCAAGGGGATGTCATGGGGCGGTCCATGGTCTCTGCCGAGGGGGGCTGAACCTCGGCGTGGTCCGGTTTCATCGCTCACGTTCTCGCGGGTGTGCTCGAATCGGACGGCTGCCCACGTCCGGCAGGACGATCCCGGATCGTATCAACTGGCCCTGGCCGCTCAAGGCGTCTTCAACACCGCCCGGTTGCGCAAAGTGACGCGCCCTACCCCGATGACCTGACGGAGCTGTACTGGTGGCGCCCGACGGCCGAGGACCCGGCCATCCGGGCGGCGGCGCTCCACCCCCGACGCATCCTCGAACTGGCCGCGGGAACCGGCGTATTGACGTCACGCCTGCTCGCGGCGGCGCCCTCGGCCGAGGTGACGGCCGCCGACCTCAACGAGGCCATGGTCGCCTTCGGATCGGCCCGGGCTCCGGGCGCGGTGTGGCTGCAGGCCGACGCGCAGCGGCTGCCGTTCCCGGACAGAGCCTTCGACCTGGTCGTCTGCCAGTTCGGCGTGATGTTCTTCCCCGACCGGGCGGCCGCCGCCTTCGCCGTCGAGGAGGAGCAGGAGCTGACGCTGGTGGGCCGCGGCGTGTCGGCCGCCGACGTCGCCACCGGATTCCTCACCGGGACGCCGGTACGCGCGGCCGTCGAGGAGCGCGGCGACAGCCCGGCTGTCGGGCCGCCGTCATCGAGGAGATGACGGCCCGCCTGGGCCCGGGCCCCGTCACCGCCCCGATGACGGCATACGTCTTCCGCGGCACGGCCCGAACGCGGAATGCGCCCGTACCGACGAGGGCGTGAGCCGACTCCAGCGCGGGCGCATTCTGTGTTCGGGGCCTGACGCACCCACTGGGTCACCATCTGGGCGATACGTGACAGAGGCGTCGGGTGGGGGGCGTCACGGCTGCCGCCGTAGAGGGCCTTGGACGTGACGGCGCCCCCGCGGGTCCGTCGGCAGGTGCCGCCGCGCCCATGGGCCGATGTGCCCACCCCGGGTGCGGTGCGTATCCGGCCCGAGCCGCTGACCGGCTTCCGGCCCACCGGGGCACACAGCCGGCATCCAGGGAAGTCAGGCCTTCTTCACCAACCCGGACTTCAGCTGCATGGCGCCGAACCCGTCGATCTTGCAGTCGATGTCGTGGCCGTCCACCCCGTCCACGAGGCGGATGTTGCGCACCTTGGTGCCCGCCTTGATTCCGTTCGGGCTGCCCTTGACCTTCAAGGTCTTCACCACGGTGACCGTGTCGCCGTCAGCGAGCACGTTGCCGACCGCGTCCCTGATCACACCGTCCTCGGCATCCACCGCGGGCCCGGCGGACGCGGGCGACCACTCATGGCCGCATTCGGGGCAGATCAGCAGTGCGCCCATCTCGTAGGCGTAGGCACTGGAGCATTCGGGGCACGGCGGCAGGTTCTCGGTCACCCGGAAAGTGTCACATCACGATCCATGAATTGCAAAATTCTGCAATTCACTAGATGCTGTGCTCTGCTGCGCCCCTAGGTAGCCGGGGGCGCAGCACTGCGTGGAGGAGAAGGTTTCGTGTCGGTTCCGCTGTACCAGGCCAAGGCCGAGTTCTTCCGGATGCTGGGGCACCCGGTGCGCATCCGGGTGCTGGAGCTGCTGCAGGACGGGCCCATGCCGGTGCGGGAGCTGCTCGCCGCGATCGAGGTGGAGCCCTCGGCCCTGTCGCAGCAGCTGGCGGTGCTGCGCCGCTCCGGGATCGTCGCCTCCGTGCGGGAGGGCTCGACGGTGGTGTACGAGCTGGCCGGCGGGGACGTCGCGGACCTGATGAGGGCCGCGCGGCGGATCCTCACCGAGATGCTCGCCGGACAGAACCAGCTCCTGGCCGAGCTGAGGGAAGCCGAGGTCACCGCGAAATGAACTCCTCGCTGACCCGGATGCTGCGGATCCCGGTGTGGAACCCGGTCCGCGCTGTTCTGCCCGCCCGCGCAGAGCTCGCGGAGATGGGCCGCAGCCCGCGCCGCGACCTGCTGGCCGGGCTGACCGTGGCGATCGTCGCACTGCCCCTCGCCCTGGGCTTCGGTGTCTCCTCCGGCCTCGGCGCGGAGGCCGGGCTGGCGACCGCGGTGGTCGCGGGCGCGCTCGCGGCGGTCTTCGGCGGTTCCAACCTCCAGGTGTCGGGCCCGACCGGGGCGATGACCGTCGTGCTGGTGCCGATCGTCGCCCAGTACGGGCCCACCGGCGTCCTCACGGTCGGCCTGATCGCCGGGTTCATGCTGGTCGCACTCGCCGTGCTGAAGGCGGGTAAGTACATGCAGTACGTGCCCGCGCCCGTGGTGGAGGGCTTCACCCTCGGCATCGCCTGTGTGATCGGCCTCCAGCAGGTTCCCAACGCGCTGGGGGTGGCCAAGCCCGAGGGCGACAGGGTGCTCGTGGTGACCTGGCGGGCCATCGAGGAGTTCATCCGCACACCGAACTGGACCGCCCTCGCGCTGGCCCTCGGCGTGGCGGTGCTCATGCTGGCCGGGGCCCGGCTGCGGCCCACCATCCCGTTCTCGATCGTCGCGGTGATCGCCGCGACGATCGTCGCCCAGCTCTTCCACCTGGACGCCGCCAAGCCGATCGGGGGCCTGCCGTCCGGGCTGCCCGCCCCGTCGCTCGGCTTCCTGGACTTCTCGGCCGTGGGCTCGCTGCTCGCCCCGGCCGTCGCGGTGGCCGCCCTGGCGGCGCTGGAGTCGCTACTGTCCGCCCAGGTCGCGGACGGGATGACGGTGGGGCAGAAGCACAATCCGGACAAGGAACTGTTCGGGCAGGGCCTGGCCAACATCGCCGCCCCGCTGTTCGGCGGCGTCCCCGCCACCGGCGCCATCGCCCGCACCGCGGTGAACGTCCGCACCGGCGCCTCCTCCCGGCTCGCGGCCCTCGCCCATGCCGCCGTCCTCGCCGCCATCGTCTTCGCCGCCGCACCCCTGGTCTCCAAGATCCCCCTCGCGGCCCTGGCCGGAGTGCTGATCGCGACCGCGATCCGCATGGTCGAGGTCGGCTCGCTGCGCGCGATGGCGAAGGCCACCCGCTCCGACGCGCTGATACTCGTCCTGACCGCGGCGGCCACGCTCGCCCTCGACCTCGTGTACGCGGTGATCATCGGCCTGCTGGTGGCCGGAACCCTCGCCCTGCGCGCCGTCGCCAAGCAGGCCCGCCTCGACCAGGTGGATTTCGCCCCCGACCTGCCCGGCGAGCACAGCGCCGAGGAGCACGCGCTGCTTGCGGAGCACATCGTCGCCTACCGCCTGGACGGCCCGCTGTTCTTCGCCGGGGCCCACCGCTTCCTGCTCGAACTCTCAGAGGTCGCGGACGTACGCGTCGTCATCCTGCGCATGTCGCGGATCACTACCATGGACGCCACCGGCGCCCTGGTCCTCAAGGACGCCGTGGAGAAGCTGAACCGGCGCGGCATCGCCGTGATGACCTCGGGGATACGGCCCGGCCAGCGCCAAGTCCTCGACTCCGTCGGCGCGTTGGAACTGCTGCGCCTGGACGGCCGCGAGTACGCCACCACCCCCGAGGCCATCACCGGCGCCCGCAGCCACCTGGAGGACGCGGGCGTCCTGTCGGCCCTCCCCGCCCAGCAGACTCGTACCACCGTTCAGGAGTCCGCACGATGAGCCACCCCGCCCCGCGCCGCATGGTCGAGGTCTCCGGCACCGAAGCCCTGTGGCTGCTCGAAGGCGCCGTACAAGGACGCCTCGTGTACCTCCAGCGGGAGAGCCCCGTCGTCCGCCCGGCGGTGCACCGCCTGGAGTACGGCCGCCTGATCGTCCGCTCCCCGGCCCAGGCCGCCGCCCTGTCCGGGCGGGCCACCCTCACCTACCACGTGGACGAGATCAAGGTGGCGGGCGGCACCGGCTGGACGGTCACCGCCACCGGCCCCGCCGAAGTCATCACCGACCCGGACGAGGCCGCCCACTACCGGCGTACGCTCTTCGGCTGGACCCATGGGCCGCACGACACCCTGCTGCGGATCCAGCCGCAGACCGTGTCCGGCTTCCGCCTCGCCCACCCGGAGGCCGGACGGTGACCACCCAGATCGAAGCCCTGCCCTGGCGGCACGCGCTGACCGTGCCCGCCATGGGCTCGGCCGTCCGCACCGCCCGCGAGACCGCCGAACTGGCCCTGACGGAGTGGGGCATCAGCCTGCGCCACCCCACCGTCGGCCCGGCCCTGCTGATCCTGAGCGAACTGGTCACCAACAGCGTCCGCCACGCGGCGGTCCTCTCCCCGAACGTCACCGTGATCTACGCGGGCGGCGAAGACACCTTCGCGTTCGCCGTCCACGACCGCCACCCCTACCAGCCCGCCCTCTACTCCGCTGCGACGGGCACCGGTACCACCGGGCTGGCCACCGTCGTGGAGCTCACCCTGGGGCTGGGCGGCACCGCCGTGGTCCGCGCCGACGCGGACGGCAAGGGCAAGAGCATCTGGATCACCCTCCCCCTGTAACCCCCTGGCACAACCCTGAACGGCCCCCTGGCAGGAACGAGACAGCTGCGATGACCATCGAGTGGCGCTACACCACCCATCCCAACCTCGGCGTGCTCTCCCTCGCCGGCCACCTCGGCGGCGACGCGATCGGCCGGTTCACCGGCGCCATCGGCTGGGCGCTGGCCCGCGGCACCGGACCGGTCGTCCTGGACCTCACCGAGCTGCGCGGCTGGTCGGTGGGCGGCCAGCTGGCGGTCGCCCAGGCGGCCCGCCAACTCGCGGAGGAGGGGCGGTGCCTGGAGCTGGCGGCGATCCCCGCCGACGGCTCCCTCGTCCCTGATGGCACACACCCGCCCATCCCCGTCCACTGCGACCTGGCCGCTGCCCTGGCGGCCCACCAGGACACGGCCGGCCGGTCCCGGGAGTGGCACACCGCTGATTGGCCCGGCGCGCGGAAAGCATCCGACCAGAGCCGGATATAAGAGTCACGGCAGGAACACCCTCAGCCCCACCCCTGATCTTTGCAACACGTAGGGCGTCCCATGGCGGGCGCCGGCAATGGAAGGCAACATCTCGTGCTGATTGCTCAGCGTCCTTCACTGACCGAAGAGATCATTGAGGGGTTCCGTTCGCGCTTCGTCATCGAGCCGCTGGAGCCGGGCTTCGGGCACACGCTCGGCAACTCCCTGCGTCGTGCGCTCCTCTATTCGATTCCCGGCGCGGCTGTCACGAGCATCCGGATCGACGGCGTTCTGGAGGAGTTCACCACCGTGCCGGGCGTCAAGGAGGACGTGACCGAGTTCCTGCTGAACGTCAAGCAGCTGGTCGTCTCCTCCGAGCTGGACGAGCCGGTCGTGATGTACCTGCGCAAGCAGGGTCCGGGTCTGGTCACCGCCGCCGACATCGCACCCCCGGCCGGTGTCGAGGTGCACAACCCCGACCTGGTCCTCGCCACGCTCAACGGCAAGGGCAAGCTGGAGATGGAGCTGACCGTCGAGCGCGGTCGCGGCTACGTTTCCGCCGTGCAGAACAAGCAGGTGGGCCAGGAGATCGGCCGTATCCCGGTCGACTCCATCTACTCGCCGGTGCTCAAGGTCACGTACAAGGTCGAGGCGACCCGTGTCGAGCAGCGCACCGACTTCGACAAGCTGATCGTCGACGTCGAGACCAAGCAGGCCATGCGCCCGCGTGACGCCATGGCGTCCGCCGGCAAGACCCTGGTCGAGCTGTTCGGTCTGGCCCGCGAGCTCAACATCGACGCCGAGGGCATCGACATGGGCCCGTCCCCCACGGACGCCGCCCTGGCCGCCGACCTGGCGCTGCCGATCGAGGAGCTCGAGCTCACCGTCCGCTCCTACAACTGCCTCAAGCGCGAGGGCATCCACACCGTGGGTGAGCTCACGGCCCTCACGGATGCGGACCTGGTCGACATCCGCAACTTCGGCGCGAAGTCGATCGACGAGGTCAAGGCGAAGCTGGCCGGCATGGGCCTGGCCCTCCAAGGCAGCCAGCCCGGATTCGACCCTGCCGCAGCGGCACACTCGTTCGACTTGGAGGGTACCGCCGAAAGCGGGCTCTAGAGACACTGCAGCGACCACCGACGAAAGCGGCTGACGGCGGCGCTCGTCGCACGCCGACGGGACCTCACGCCGCGGCCCCGTCTGACTCGCTTCGGACACTCCCCTCTCTTTGGATCTTCGGACTTCTCGCCGGAAGATGATCCTCATGACGACAACGTGTAGGTGGATGCGATGCTGGGTGCGCTCGTGGCCAACCGAGAGGCAGGTTCGATGAGTACGCCGCTGTACCAGCTGAAAGCCGAGTTCTTCAAGACGCTGGGGCATCCGGTCCGTATCCGGGTCCTGGAGCTGTTGAGCGAGCGCGACCACGCGGTATCGGAGATGCTGCCCGAGGTCGGTTGCGAGGCAACGCATCTGTCCCAGCAGCTGGCTGTCTTGCGCCGGGCCGGCCTGGTGGTGTCCCGCCGGGAGGGCGCAGCCGTTTATTACACGCTGACCAGCCCGAACATTGCCGAGCTGCTCGGGGTGGCCCGCGGCATCCTGTCGGGGGTATTGGCCGGGCAGGCCGAGCTGCTGGCCGATCTGCAGGCGGCCGAACCAGGTGGCAAGCGGGCTTGACCCGTCCCGCAGGCGACGGCTGTCCCCGCTCCCCGCTTCCGCGCTCCGGCAGCGGGGACAGCCGTTTCCTCTCCGGAGGTCCTCGAACCCGCACGGCTACCGCCGGGCAATTCCAGCCGCCGCGCGGGAAGAGCATGCTGATGAGCGGGCAGCGCGAGCTGCGGCAGACCGAACCGGTGGCCGTGCCCGGCCGACCCGAACACGACCGGCCCCCCTGCCGGCCGGCATCAGCGTCCTGCGGCCCGTGTGGATGGCGTAGGCAAGGCAGACGCTGAGTCCTTCATCACGTAGCGCCAGGGCCATGGAGCGAGGTCGGCATGTCGCACACGAGCGGTCGTTCGTACGTGGTCAGCCGCTACTTGTGCGCGTGCTCGCCGACATAGAAGAGCAGCCACACGAAGCCGGCGAACAGATGGGTGCCGAAAATGTAGAAGAAGGCCCGCAGCGCGACTCCCCTCTCCTTCCGATCCTCCTCATCCCTCGCCGCGTTCCTCCCGAGCACCGGCCGCTCGGTCCTCTCGTCGCTCATCTCATCATCTCCAAGATCATCTCTGTAGGCGGGTCGGTGCGCGGGGCTCCGGAGCCGGATGCAGGACGATCTCCCCGCCCTGTCGGACGGCCGGCATGTGCCGCCGTACCCGCAGCCTGGCGTACGCCACCGCCGCCACCGGATTCCTCCTCGGCCACGGCCGAAACCGGCACGTCCTCATCACGATGAGGCCGCCTTGTCCGCCTCGCGCAGCTGCGCGAGCAGGTCCTGCTGTCCGGCCAAGAGCGTGGACAGAATCCGGCGCGCGGCCCGCAGCAGCTCAGCGACGTCCCCACCTGCGAGCTCGTACACCACTGTCGAGCCCTCCCGGGTCGCGGTCACGATCCCGGAGCGCCGCAGCACGGCCAGCTGCTGGGAGAGGCTCGACGCCTCGATCTCGATCGCCGCCAGCAGATCCCGCACCGGCAGCGGGCCGTCCTGCAGCAGCTCCAGTACGCGGATGCGGACCGGATGCCCGAGCATCCGGAAGAACTCCGCCTTCGCCTCGTACAGCGGGACCGGCACTGCGATCACCCTTCCTCCGCCCGGACGTCGATCCCGTGCTTCCGGGCCAGCCGCAGCGCATCTTCCAGCTCGCCCTGTGCCAGCGACACCTCGTAGACGTCCTTCGCCTCCAAGGCAGCCTCCAGGACCTCCCGCGCCCTGCGCACGCGCTCTCGCACCGCCTCGGCGAACCCGCCCATCGCTGACCGCTTCCTCCACGACTTGCCCACCACGGCAACTGCCGAATTGAAGAACTCTTCAATTCTAGACCACAGGCAGCTGACGGACGCAGCGCGCAGTCGGTACGGCATCCCGGGCGCAAGCGGTCGGCTGACGGGGCGCGATCGTGGCTGCTTGAGCCAGGTCGGCGGCGGTGCGGTCCGTTCGGCCTGGCGGATCGGGAGTTACCCGCACATGCTCGATGGATCTCCCCAGCCATGCCTGACCTGACCGGGCGTCACAGGGGCGGCCGCCCGATGGACAGCCCGTTCCGGGGGCGGGGCGGGCTGTCCATGGTGGCCGAGGACCAGCGGGCGGCGGGGGCCGTACCGGCACCGCCGGCTACGGCCCGCTCGTGGTCTTCCTGGCGTCCGATGACGCGCGCTGGATCACCCGGGGACACCATCCCCGTCTCCGGCGGCCTGCGCTGACGCCACGCGGTCTGCGCCGCTGACCCGAAACCGGCCGGAGCCGTTGCTCAGGGTCAGCGAGGGGTGAGGAGGCAGAACTCGTTGCCTTCCGGGTCGGCCAGAACCGTCCAGGAGATGGTGGACTGGTCGATACCGGGGTCGGTGGCTCCCAGGGCGCGCAGTCGGGCTTCCTCTGCTGCCAGGTCGTCACCGGGGTAGGGGCAGACGTCGAGGTGGACGCGGTTCCACACGCTCTTGGTGTCGGGGGTGCGCAGGAACTCCAGGTAGGGGCCGACGCCTTGGGCGGAGCGCATGGTCGCGTGGTCGTCGGTGACCTCGTACAGCGTCCAGTCCATCGCCTCGTCCCAGAACCGGGCCAACTCTCGTGGGTCGGTGCAGTCGACCACCACCGCGGCGATCGGCCCGGTGTCCCGGTAGACCGGGCGGGGCTCCAGGACGCAGAACTCGTTGCCCTCCGGGTCGGCCATGACCGTCCAGGGGACGTCGCCCTGACCCACGTCGGCGAGCGTCGCGCCGAGATCCTTCAGGCGTGCGACCAACTCCGCCTGATGGGCGGTCGAGGTGGTGGCCAGATCAAGGTGCACCCGGTTCTTGACCGTTTTGGGTTCCGGGCGGGTGATGATGTCGATGCAGACGGCCACGGGGTCGGGGTAGGCGAAGCCCACAGGTTCGAGGTTGGTCACCCCGGGCCCCTCGCTGTCGACACCCCAACCGAGTGCCTCCGCCCAGAACCGGCCGAGCACGGAGTCGTCCTGGGCCTTCATATTGATCTGCACAAGTCGTGTTGCCATGTCGCAGATTCTAGAAGCTGCCGCCGGCCCGGCCGGCCGCGATCAGGCATGTGCTCGGCCCGGTACTGACCGTCGTCACCCTCGTCGAGACTGTGCGAGTCCTCGTCAACGAAGGCGAGCCCGGGCCGCGGCCGCGGCGTGTGGTTGTCCGACGGCACCATCGTGCGGCTTATCGGCGGGCCGGCCCTTTGGCCGTGCTGCACTGCTCGCCACCGGTGGCGCCGCGCTTCTCGTGCGACAGCTGCTGGACCTCGACGGCCCCTGCGGCGTCCCGCTCCCTGCGGCCCCGGGCGGAGGACTCCTTGGACTCCTAGCCGATACGGATCCCTTCCATCACCTCGGGTGCGTCGTGGTCGGCTCGCCGGAACACTTGGCGTCCTGGCGCGAGCCGGACCAACTGCCAGGCGGTCAGCACGATCCGGCTGTTCGCCGTGGAGCAGTCCGGCCGAGCGCGGCGCCGCGCCCTGGCCCACCATCACCCACAGTTGTCGAACACGTCCTTCGGGAGGCGCGCCGAATCGAAATTCGCCGGTCGCGCAAGGCACCCGCCGGTCGGCGGGTGCCTTGCGGCCGTACCCCGGTCAGTGGAGGAACGCCGCCATTCGCTGCACCGACTTCACGACCTCCGGGGTTTCGACGGCCGTGAAGCAGAGCCGGAAGTAGCCGGGTTCGGCGCAGGAGAGCAGTTGGCCCGGCAGGAGCTGGACCTGCGCGTGGTTGGCGAGGGCCCAGCGCAGCCACTCCTCCCGGCTGTCGATCTCCGGGAAGAGCAGCGGCAGGGTGACGGCATCCGTCTTGCCGCCCTCCCCCGCGAACTCGCCCGGGATCCGGTCGGGTTGCGGGAAGTGCGGGCCCGCGTGCGCGGGGATCTCCGGCGCGTCCAGCTTCGGCAGGTACCGGCGCAGATCGAGCCACAGGAACTGCGCCGTGTTCTGGCCCTTCCGGAAGCGATAGGTGAATCCGTGCTTGTCGAGCTCGCGGCGGACGGTGTCGCAGGCCGTGGTCAGCAGCCCGCGGTACTGTTCCATCAGCTCCAAGGGGTAACTCTTGTCGCCGACACGGGTCTGGAGCATCCGGCCGATGACGAAGTGCTTCAGCGAGTCGAACGGGCTGAACCAGGACAGCGTCTCCTGCTTGTCCGGCACGCCCGTCATGGCCAGGTGGACCGCGGGCGACCTGGAGACGATGACCCCCGCCTTGAAGCCCGACATCCCGAAGTCCTTGGCGAACCCCCAGACCACGTGCACCCGCTCCCGCGCCCCGTCGATCTCGCGGTAGGCGTCGAGGGCGAGCGCGCTGACGAACTCCGGCGCCGAACCGGTCAGCCGGGAGTGGGCGTACATCTCGTCGGAGATGATGTGCATCCCCGTCTCCGTGAGGGCCCAGGTGTAGATCTCCTCCAGCAGTTCCTTCTCGTAGTTGACGCCCAGCGGGTTGTTGGGGTTGGTGAGGACGAGGAGTTTCGGCTGCTCCGGCTGGGTGCGGTAGGCGTGCTTGAGATCCTCCAGCGTGAGCTCGAAGTTCTCCGCGCCCTTGTCCTTCAGATGGGCGGGGACGCAGAGCAGTCCGGGCCGTTGCTCGAAGCACCAGTTGAAGCCCTGCCAGTAGGGGGCCGGCAGCAGTACGCGGTCGCCGTCGCGCAGGACGTCGGCGTCCTTGAGCGCGAACGCCAGGCACTCCAGGGCGGCCGAGACGCCCGAGGTGCCGAAGACGTCGCGCCAGTCGAGCTCCTGGGAGAACAGGGGCCGGAGCATATCGGCGATGCCTTTGCGCAAGGACTCGCTGCCGTAGGCCGTGGTGTACTTGGCGTCCTGCCCCTCGATGGTGCCGAGCGCGCTGAACACGTGCTCCCGCAGGGACGGATAGACCAGGACGTTCTCCGCCGTGGCGAGATTGGTCACGTCCGGGAACAGTTCCTGGTGGGCGGCCAGCCGCCGCTCGGGGTCGGCGGCAGCGGCGAGCAGTGCGAGCAGTTCGTCCGTGGACCTGCCCTGGATGCCGGGCCGCGTGCTGGGACTCTTCGGGTGCGAGGCCATGGTCCTTCTCCTAACGCGCCCGGGCGATCTGCGACCTGACGAAGACCGTCGGACCGTCGTCCGGATGCTGGTCGGGGTTGTTGAACGGCACGGTGAACTCGTCGACGACGCCCTGCTGGAAGACCAGGGCCATGCTGGACCCGCCGTAGCTGAACCAGCCCAGCTCCTGGCCCCTGGCCACGGACGCACCGACTTTGATCTTCGGGTTCCAGGAGATCGAGGAGACCTCCTCCATCCCGATCACCACGGCGCACACCAGGCGGTTGCCGAGCTCGGAGCCCGTCCTGATGAACGCGAGGCCGCGCGTGCTGACATGCGCCTGGTAGCCCTGGGAATGGGTGTAGGTGGCCGGATCGGGGCTCGCCGACTCGACGTGGCTGAAGGGATAGCCCGGCACGATCTCCAGGTGCTCGATCGTCCCGTCCACCGGCACGTTCCAGCGGTGGAAGCTGTTGACGGAGAGGAAGGCCTGGTAGACGTCACCGCCCACCAGAGCGCTTACGTACTCGTCCTTGCACTGCGGCCCGTACACCATGTTCTCCAGCGAGTACGGCTGCCCCTTGAGCCAGAAGTCGGCGCTCCTGGGCACATTGCGCTGGATGTTGTAGACCGTGCCGTCGTTCGGGGCCACGATGACCGACGGATCGCCGTTGCCCGCGAGCGGCCGGAACTCGTCCTGGACGGGGCGGTGGAAGAAGTCGTTGAAGGACGTGAAGCCCCAGTGATCCTTCTCGCGGTGGTTCCAACACTCGTACTCGTACAGCCGGTTCAGCTCGATCGCGGACTGGGAGAACCAGTCCCGCGTGTTCAGCACATGGGCGCTCTCCGGGCTGTCCAGGTACGCGCACCAGGCCTTCAGGATCCCGTGCAGCTTCTCGCCGAACGCCTGGTTGCGGAAGACCGATCCCCCGGACGGCGTCAGCCGCATATAGCCGAAGAGCGCGGACATGGGCAGGAAGATCTGCTTGAGGGGGTCACGGTCGTAGGAGGGCGCCCACTTCACGACGACGTTCAGATACTGGATCAGCTCGTCGACGGTGTGAATGTGCCGGTGCTCCTGCGGGACTTCCCGAAGCATGTTCTGCACGTACATACGGAGTACACCGTCGGAGTGGAGAACGTCCGCGAGTTCCTGTACGGAGGAGTGGAGCTCCTCCTTGAGGTCCGCCGCCCGGGGGGCGAGCCCCTTGTGGAACTCGTCGATCGCGGCGGGGTTGCGGGGCAGGTAACCGCCCACCCTGCCAAAGGTGTTCTGGTATCGCGCGTGGAGTTCCTGCGGTGTGACGACCGTGGTCATGACCGTACTCCTCACTGATCGATCCAAGTGGGCTGCCGGATGCCGCTGAGGTCGAGGGTTGACCGCGGGCACGGTCCGGTGTGCGCTGTTCCCGGTTGCACACCCGGAACAGCGCACACCGCGCCCCCGAGTCTCCGGGTCCCGCCGAGCATCTTCCCAAAGCCGGGGAATCCCTGAAACGACGACAATCTGGCCATCCAGGCGTGGCTGTTTGCAGTCCGACACGAGCACGGCGCGTGGCGCACTCGTGATACGGACGCGGCACACCCCCTAGGCGCCGGCCTGGCGACGGCGGTATTCGTCGGTGGGGATGCCGGCGATGCCCCAGTCCTCCAAGGCGACTTCGTCGATGAGGACGAACGTGGTGGCCGGGTCCTTGTCGAGGACCTTGACCAGGAGGTCGGTCACCCCCGCGATGATCTCGGCCTTCTGGGCGCCGGTCGCGCCTTCGCGGGTGATCTTGACGTTGACGTACGGCATGGTGGTTCTCCTTCGGGTGGGGACGGTCAGATCCGGCGGCCGGTGACGTGGCCGCCGTCCACGCGCAGGGCGTGCCCGGTCACGAACCCGGCGCCCGCGAGGTACAGCACGGCGTCGGAGATCTCGGCGACCTCTCCGACCCGGTTCAGCAGGGCGAGCCCGCCGTAGGAGTCCACGTCGGAGCCCGCGTGCAGCGGGGTGCGGACGATTCCGGGCGACACGAGGTTGACGCGGATGCCGTCCGCGGCGAGTTCGGCGGCCAGGCTCGTCGTCAGCGCGTGCACACCGGCCTTGCTGACCACCGGCGCGGACGCCGGGAAGCCCGCCAGCGCGTGGTCCACCAGCACGGTGCCGATGTTGACGATGCTTCCGCCCCGGCCCTGCGCGCGCAGGGCCCGTACGACCGCCTGTGTGGTGAGGTAGGTGCCCTTGAGATTGCCTGTCAGGTAGCCGTCGAGTTCGTCTTCGGTGACCTCGGTGAAGGGCTTGGGGGCGAAGGTGCCGGCGTTGTTGACCAGGACGTCGATGCGGCCGAAGCGCTCCAGCGCCGTACGGACGAGGGCTGCGCCCGTCTCCGGGGCGGCGATGCTGCCCGCGACCCAGGCCGTCCGCTCCGGATGGCCGAGACCGGCGGCGGCCTTGGCGAGGCGGTCGGCGTCCCGGCCGTTGAGGACGACGTTCGCGCCGCTCGCCAGGAAGGCCCGGGCGATGTCGAGGCCGATACCGCTGGAGGATCCGGTGATGAGAGCAGTGGTCATGGGTCTGTGTGCCTTTCGGAGTGGATCGGCGGACCGGTTCGTCCGGCCGACACCCAGAACCTATGAGCCCTCAACTCATAACACCACGACGGAATTTGGAGCATGTAATAATCCAGCGTTATGGACGTGGACCTGCGTGACCTGGAGCTCCTGGACGCCACAGCCGAAGCCGGCTCGCTGACCGCCGCCGCCGAGCGGCTCTACGTCAGCCAGCCCGCCCTCAGCCAGCGGCTGACCCGGCTGGAAGCGCGTCTCGGCATGCCGCTGTTCGACCGCGAGGGCCGTCGGCTGGTGCCGAACGCCGCGGGCCGCCGACTGCTGGTCGCGGCCCGCCACGTCCTCGGCGAGTTGGAGTCGGCCACCCGCGACCTGCGGGAGATCCGCGACGGGCGCGACCGGCGGGTCCGCTTCACCGCGCAGTGCAGCACCACCTTCCCGTGGCTGCCGCCCGTGCTGCGCGCCTTCCGTGAGCGCGAGCCGGACATCGACGTGCGCATCGAGACCGTCGCCGACGACGCGCCGGTCCCGGCGCTCCTCGCCGACCTGGTCGACGTCGCACTCGTCACCAAACCCGATGTGCAGATGGACCGGGTGTCCCTGACCCGGCTCTTCGACGACGAGATGGTGGCCGTGGTGCCGACCGGGCACCCGTGGGCCGCCCGCAAGTATCTGACCGCCCGTGACTTCGACGGCGTCGACATGGTCCTCTACGACTTCTACGACCAAAAGCGCATCCCGTCGTTGCCGCTGCCGATCCCCGTCGGGGCCCGGCCCGGCCGGATCACCACGATGCCCGTGGTGACCGACCTGGTCGTCGAGATGGTGGCGGGCGGCCAGGGCGTGACGGTGCTGCCCAACTGGGTGGCCGCCCCTTACACGGCCTCTCACGGCCTGGCCCTGGTGCAGATCGGCGCCGAGCCGCTGACCCGCACCTGGTTCTGCGCCACCCGCACCGGCGAGCTCCCGCCCCACCTGGACGCCTTCGTCGAGGAGCTGGTGGGCCGTCTCGAAGACCCCCACGGGGTTTAGACATCCAGCGACCAGCCACCTGCCAGGCAGGTGGCTGGGGGGGGACAGGCGCCCGCCCGCCGGTGGCGGACGGGCAGGCGCCGTTCTCAGTCAGGATCCGCGATGCGACCTGCAAGGACGCTTGCTCACTTCCACCGCCCCGGGCTCCCGGCGAGTCCGGCGACGCCGACCGGCGCAACAGCTTGGTCAGACGTGCACCGAAGTTCTCCCGCCCCTGGCTGATCACGGTCCCCCATCGAAGATGTGGCGGTGACATATGGGCGCGGATGGCGGTCCGGCCGGAGGCTCGTGCCATCGCCTCGCAGTGGACGGTGGGGCATGGGCGGTCCACGCCGATCGCCCGGTTCCGGGATGTGGTGGGCATCGAGGGCCGCGCGCCGGGTGTCACTCGTTCGTGGGCTGCCTGACTGACGCCGCTTGTCGAGGGGAACAGATCACGCGGTATGCCGGGGGCGAAACAGGAAAGGCATGTTCTCTATGCGATCGTTCAAACTCGTCGCCCTCACCACCGCCATCGCCGTCGGTGGCACGGTGGCGGCCACTGCTTCCAGCAGTGCGGCGGACAGCTCTGCCTCCTCAAGGCAAAGTGTTTTCCATGCTCGGCTCACCGGCTACGAAGAGGACCCGCTCGTCCTCTCCACGGCTGGGAGCGGGATGTTGAAGGCCGTGGTCAACGACAAGGCGCAGGAGATCTCGTACCGACTCACCTACGCCAAGCTCGGGACCGTGACGCAGTCGCACATCCACTTCGGCGGCAGGGCCCAGAGCGGTGGGGTCAGTGCCTTTCTCTGCGCCGGCCCGGGCAGCGGCGCACCCGCCGGTACTCCGGTCTGCCCTGCGACAGGGGGGACGGTCACGGGCACCATCAAGCCCGCTGCTGTCGTCGGCCCGGCGGGGCAGGGTATCGCCCCCGGAGATTTCGCCGCACTCGTCGCCGCGATCCGGGCCGGCAAGACGTACGCCAACGTGCACACCGCGGCTCACCCGGGCGGCGAGATCCGAGGTCAGCTCAGATAGGGCACTGTCCGCTGTCGACTTGAGCAGCGGCGTCGAAGCCATCGCGGGCGTCCGAGCTCCGAGCTCGTCGTTTCATCCCGGAGCCGGACCCCGACCCCTGCGGCTCGACGACGACCGGTTGGTGGAGGCCGCCGCGGCATTCCTGGGGCAGGCGAGCTCCCGTCACCGCAGCCTCCCTCAGCCGGTACCCCCTTTCCAGCCCATGGGGATGGCTTCGGGCGCCTTCGCGTGCCTCTCGTCAGCAGTGCGGTACGACCTCCCAGGAGCCGGGCGAGCGCAGGTGCAGGCTGCTGAGGGCCGTCGAGGTGTGGAGGCCCATGTACTGCCCGGTGCCGATCGCGTAGCTCTTGTCACCGATGAAGTAGGACCGCCCGGCCAGGTTGTGCGAGACGTTGTCCGTGGTCCAGCAGTTGGGCAGCGGTGTTGCCGCTGTGGTCGTCGCCGTAAGCGGGGCTGAACGGAGGCCGACCGCACCGGAATTGCCGACGGCGGCAACCGTGTAGGCGTAGGCGGTTCCGGAGGCGAGGCCGCTGTCGGTGTAGGTCGTGCCGCCGAGCGGGGTGGTGTGGGTTTTGCTGCCGTCGCGATAGATGTTGTACGAGGCCGCTCCCGCGACGGGGTTCCAGGTCAGCGATATCGAGTTCGCGGTGGTGCCGGTGAGGGTCAGGCCGGTCGGGGCGGGGAGCGCCGGCGTGGTGGGGGTGCCGGCGATCGCGTTCACCATGTTCGTGATCGCGGTGATCTGTCTGCCGCCCTTGTCGGCGTAGTGGGTGTCACCGCCGTACGCCCACCAGTTCCAGCAGCCGCGGGGGTTGTCGCTCGCGGTGGTGGCCTGGGGGTACAGGACGACCATGCTGTTCGTGTCGGCGTACTCGTCGAGGTAGGCCTGGGCCATGAACTTGTTGCCGATCAGCCCGTAGTACTGGTAGCAGCCGTGGAGGGCCACCATCAGCCTGCACGGCGCACCCGTCTCGCAGGACTGCGGGATGTAGGCGAATCCCTCGTTGCCCATGCTGATCGCGGACGCGCTTCCGCCGGGCGCGTACGCGTTCTGGTCGAACTGGACGAGTCTGCCGGTCAGCGGGCCTGTGGTGGCGGGCCGCACGCTGCCGAGCAGGTGGGTGAGCATGTCCTTTTCGGGGTCGCCGCCGCAGTTGTTCAGGTAGGGCGCTGCTGTTGAGGTGCAGGACACCTCGCCGAGCGGGCTGACCCAGGCGTGTCCGGCGTTCGATGCGGTGTCGTAGGAGACATCGGCGCCGAAGTCGCGGTAGTAGGTCGCGAGATCGTCGTTCACCGTACGGTCCACGGTCTGGTCCGAGCTGCCGTGGTAGAGCCAGACGGGGGCGCCGGACAGGTTGTCGACCGGGTCGACGCTGCCGGACGACGCCCGGTCGCGGGTCTCCTGTTCCAGCTGCGCGGGAGTCTTGCGGGGCATGAACGTGTCCATGCACGCGTACAAGGCGGTGGTGAGGCCGGCCTGCGCGCAGTCGTACGGGCCCGCGGAGAAGATCCCCACCCCCTTGAAGACTTCGGAGTGCGCGACATGCAGCTGGTTGGCCAGGAACCCACCGGACGAAACCCCGGACGCATAGACCGAGTCGATGTCGAGGGGCTGCAACAATCCCTCGGTGGGGGCAGGGGCAGCGGCCACGGCATCAGTAACCGGGCTTATGGACAAGGCGATTGCCGCCGACACTGCCACGAGTAGTTTTCTGACGTTGATGCCCTTCAGGTCATGCATGTGCGGCTCCAAGCGACGGTGGGTTCCGCAATTTTGGGAGCGCTCGCCCGGCGTTGCGACGTGGGGGCGCGACACACTCCACGGGCCTCACGTGGTGCACGTCACCATTGCCGACATACGGCACGGCTTCAGGCGCGGAGGCCGACACGCTGTCCCTCGGGTCGACGCACACGGTTTCTCAGCTTGCACACAGGCTCTTCACAGAGTGGCCGAATCGCGCCTGGTGACGTGCGCATGACGTAAGTCAGGATGCGTCCTGCTCTGGGATCGCGGCCACCGGCCGGTCAGGCACGGGCCGTTGTGGCCGGTGCCTCTTTTCGTGCTCGTCACTGCTGGGCACGCCATCGCGGCGTGCGCTGGAACGACCGAACGCCATTCGCGCGCCAAGTGAAGGGGCCGGGGCCAACTGATGACTGCTCGGGTGTGGAGACGTCAGGCGCTCAGACATCAGGTGCTGCGGCGCCGAAGACTGCTGCCGATCGTGCTGGGGATCGCCCTGCTGTTCTCGCTTCTCTCCGGCGGCGCGCGGACCCCCTTCTCTAAGGCCTCGGCCGCCGCTCCGCCACCGCTGGGCGGCTGCATCCCGGGCGGTGTCACCGACGCCTCGGCGCCCGGTCCGAAGACCGCTCTCGCGCCCGCGTCCACGACCCTGGTCTCCCCCGGCACCGGGCTCGTCCAGCGGGTCGGGCGCGAGGGCGCCGAGGCGGCCCTCGGCTCGGAAGCGGTGTCGAGCCCGACCGAGGTCGGCATTCAGCCGCTGGCCGAAGGGCAGGTGCCCGGGCTCGGCGCCGGTATGGAGAACGTGACCAAGGGCCCCCGCGGCTACCGGTTCACGCCCACCCCGCACCACTTCGACAGCGACATCACGGTCTCGCTCCCCTACGACCCCGATGCCCTCAAGGCCACCGGCATGGCGCCGGCGGACGTGCGCACGTTCTTCTTCGACGAAGCGGGCGGCTGCTGGCGCGCGCTGGACCGGGTCTCGGTCGACGAGGAGAACCACCTCGTCGTCTCGCGCACGGACCACTTCACGGACATGGTGAACGCGGCCGTGAGCGCCCCGGAGGGCCCGGAGCAGATCTCGTACGATCCGACGCAGATCAAGGGCATCCAGGCGGCCAATCCCGCCTCGGGCGTGAACCAGATCGCGGCCCCGGCCGCGAACGGCCAGGGCGAGGCCCGGCTGTCGTATCCGCTGGAGCTTCCGGCGGGCCGGGCGGGTCTGCAGCCCTCCCTCGCGGTCACCTACTCCTCCGTCGCGCAGGGCGGCTGGCTGGGCAACGGCTGGGACCTGGCCGTACCCTCCATCGGGATCGACACCCGGTGGGGTGTCCCGCGCTATGACGCGCAGGCCGAGACCGAGACGTACACGATGAGCGGTGAGCAGCTGACCCCTGTCGCACACCGGAGCAAGGCGGAGCCCCGTACGGCCGACAAGGTCTTCCACTCGCGCGTGGAGGGCGAATTCAACCGCATCGTCCGCAAGGGCGACTCACCCAGGAACTACTCCTGGGAGATCACCGACAAGTCCGGCGTCCGCTGGTTCTACGGCGGCGAGGGGGCGACGCTCGCCGACGACGGCGGGAACGGCTTCCACTGGGCGCTGCGCGAAGTACGCGACCCCAACGGCAACACGGTCCGCTACCAGTACGCCAAGGTCGAGGACGCGGGTGTCGCGGGCGGCACGGTCGCGGGCCGCGAGCTGTATGTGAAGAAGGTCGCCTACGCCGGGCGCGGGGACGCCGACGGTCCGTACACCGTCACCTTCGTGCGCGACCGCGAGCTGGACGAGCCGCGCCGCGCGGACGTGTCGATCGACGCGCGCGGCGGCTTCAAGCGGGTGACGGCCGACCTGCTGCGCCGCGTCGAGGTCAAGTTCGAGGACAAGCCGGTCCGCAGCTATGAATTCGCCTACCAGACGGGCGCGTTCCGCAAGACGCTCCTGAAGAGCGTCGAGCAGTACGACGCCGCCGGGAAGGCGTTCAACCGGCACGAGTTCGGCTACTTCGACGACATCCGCGATGCCGGCGGCGCCTACGACGCGTTCGCCAAGGTCGACTGGACCTCACCGGACGACAACGTGCGCAACGGCGCGGTGAACGGAGTGAAGTCGGGGGCGGGCGAGGCCGGTGCGCTCCAGGGCAACACCTCGCGCGCGGCCGGCGGCCATCTGTACGTGGGGTACAGCACGACCGGCCAGAAGTCCGGGTCCGTCGGCGTCAAGGCGGGCTACAGCAGGAGTTCCGACGACGGTCTGCTGGCCCTGATGGACGTCGACGGCGACAACCTGCCGGACAAGGTGTTCAAGAGCGGAGGCGGGTACGTCTTCCGCAAGAACCTCTCCCGGCCCGGCGGGCAGCCGCGGTTCGCGGACAGCACCACCGCGCTGCGCGACCTCCCCGGCATCCTCAGCGAGACCTCCAGCTCCCGCACCATCGGCATCGAGGGCTATGTGGGCGCCGTGGCCGCCCAGTTGGACCATGTCGACACCTTCTCCACCACCCGGCGCTACTTCACCGACGTCAACGCCGACGGCATCACGGACCTGGTGAACGGCTCGGCCGTGCTGTTCGGGCGGATCGGCGCGGACGGCGCGCCGGTGTACGGAGCCGCAGCCGACACACCCGCGCCGATCGGCTCCGGGCGGGTCGACACCGACGGGCTGCTGCCCGACTACGGCAAGGACCGCGAGCGGCGCATCGACTCGTTCCCGCTGGTGGACAGTGTGCGCCGGTGGACGGCGCCGTACGACGGCACGGTGCGCGTCACCGGCGCGGTCGCCCTGGCCCAGCCGAGCGGGGAACGGGAGGAGTTCGCCGATCCCGACGGTGTGCGCGTGGCGGTCCAGCACGAGGACCGGGAGCTGTGGGCGGCGCGCATAGCCGCCGGCGACCACGGCGCGCACCCGCCCGAGGGCGTGGACGCGATCCAGGTCAAGCGCGGCGAGCGGCTGTACTTCCGGGTGGGCTCGGTCTTCGACGGCTCCGGCGACCAGGTCGCCTGGGACCCCCAGGTCACCTATGCCGGAATCGAGGCGACGGACGCCGACGGGCTGCCGCTCGGCTCCTACACCGCGTCCAAGGACTTCACGCTCGCGGGGCGCGCCGCCTCCCTCCCCGCGCCCGTCACCGGCACCCTGCACCTGACGGGCGACGTCACGAAGAAGGCGGCCACCACCGACGACGTCACCGTCCTGATCACCCGCGGCGGCGAGCCGGTCCTGGAGAAGAAGATCGCCGCCGGCGACAGCGGCACCGTCCCGGTCGACGTGGCGGTTCCCGTCACCAAGGGGCAGGAGCTGGCGTGGCGGCTCAAGACCGACTCGGCGATCGATGTCGGCACGCTGGAGTGGACCCCGCTGGCCCGGTACACCGCCGCCGAGGGCGTGGCGGACGCCGACGCCGCGAAGCTGGAGTTCCACCCGCCGTACGACATCGACACCTATCCGCTCAGCAGCGCGACCGCGCCGCCCGCCCCGTACACGGTCACCGGTGGCGGCACGCTCACCGTCACACCGGGTCTCACGGCCGCCGACGGCGTCACGGGACGCGCCGTGTTCACCGTGAAGAAGCGCGGGGTCCTGCTGGCCAAGCGGACCGTGGAACTGGGCGCGCAGCCGCCCCGGGTGGAGGTGTCCGCCGAGGCGGGCGACCAGCTGTACTTCGACTTCGCGGTCGCCGACGCGGCCCTGGTCGGCAAGATCACCGGACATACGGCGGCCGTCGGCGGCGAGGCGGTGCCCGCCACGGTGCACGGCGCCGCCGCCGAGGGCGTCTTCGGCCGTCCGTACCGCGGCTGGGACGTGGTCGGCTACAACGGCAACCGGGAACGCTCCGAACAGCCCGTCAAGCAGGCCGACTTGACCGGTGAGGGGATCCGCGACCAGCTGCCGCGGAACGTCGATCCGGACAAGGACCGGGACGCGTTCGAGAAGGACCCCCGGATCAAGCCGCCGACCGTGGTGCCGTTCACGCCGCAGCCCGAACACGGGCGATGGGGTGCGGGAGAGTTCTCCTGGGTGGCGCCCGGCACGGTCTCCAGCTCCCGCTTCGGCGGTCAGAGCATCGGGCTGCCCACCGCCGGCGCGCTCGCCTCGGCGCACGCCGTCCCCCGGATGTCCAGGAACACCCAGCTCTCGCTGACCGGCAGCCTCGGCGGCGGGGTGGGCAGCGTCGGCGGCAGCATCGCCACCGGCACGTCCAGGGGCGAGCTGGACTACGTCGACATGAACGGCGACGGCTACCCCGATGCCGTCGGGGCGGGCGGCATCCAGTACACCGATCCGACCGGCGTGCTCGGCGCCACCCGGGGCGCACTGCCCGGTGGCGCGGTGCGCGAGTCGGGCACCCGCACCGGCAACGCCAGTGCGGGCAGCGCGGCCCGCACCATCACCACCGGCCGCGGCCACGCGAATCCGCCCGGCTGGAACACGGCCAACACCGCGACGTCGGGCAATGACATGCCCCCGCTCGGAGTCGGCGGCAACCTCGGCTCCGGCACCTCGGACGGCAGGTTCGACCTGCTCGACATCAACGGGGACAGCCTTCCGGACCGGGTCTACGAGGACGGCCGCGCCGCCCTCAACCTCGGATACCGCTTCGCCGCCGCCGAACCGTGGCCCGGCGGCAAGCTCAACGAGGGCTCCAGCTCCAGCGCGGGCCTCAACATCGGCTTCAACACCGACTTCTACGGCTTCGCCGGCGGCGCCTCCTTCGAGCAGGGATCGTCGTCGTCCAAGAACTCCCTGATGGACGTCAACGGCGACGGCCTCGCCGACCGGGTGTTCGCCGGGGACCCCATCAAGGTCGCGCTGAACACCGGCAACGGCTTCGCCGAGCCCGTGCCCTTCAACGGCAGCCTGAACGGCATCAACAACGACGTGAACGCCAAGGTCGGCGGCGGCGTCTACTTCACCGTCTCGATCGGGTTCCCCGGGATCGGCTACCTGATCATCAACCCCGGTGTGAACCTGTCGAGCGGGGCGTCACGCGCCCAGCAGATGCTGCGCGACATCGACGGCGACGGCTTCGCCGACCACCTGGCCTCGGCCAAGGACGGCGAACTCACGGTCGCCTCCAACCGCACCGGCCGCACCAACCTGCTCAAGAGCGTCAAGCGGCCGCTGGGGTCGCGGATCGACCTGGACTACACCCGCGACGGCAACACCTACGACCAACCGGGCTCGCGCTGGCTGATGTCGCGGGTCCAGGTCGCCGACGGCCTGCCCGGCGACGGCCCCGACACCCGTGCGGTGACCTTCTCGTACAAGGACGGGAAGTTCGACCGCCTGGAGCGCGAGTTCCTCGGGTACGGCTCCGTGGCCGCCCGGGAACTCACCGAGGACGGCGCGGTCTACCGGACCAGCACGAGCGAGTACGACACCGACAGCCACTACACCCGGGGCCTGCTCAAGCGGGAGACGGTCACGGATGCCTCCGGGGCGCTGTTCACCGAGAGCCTGAGCACCTACACGCTGCGCGATGTGGCCTCCGGCCGGGACACGGACGGGCGGTCCACCACCGCGGCGGTGTTCCCGCAGCTCACACAGACCCGGACCCGCTGGTACGAAGGGAAGCCGGCGCCCGGCAAGCAGACCGGCACCCAGCTGTCGTACGACGGCCTCGGAAACGTGGTGCGCACCCTGGACCAGGGTGAGGAGGGCCCGGCGGACGACGTCGAGACCACCACGCGCTACACCGAATGCGCCGGCACCCACATCGTCGGCGTCCCCCGCGCCATGGAGGTGCGCGGAGGCGGCACCCTCATGCGCTCGCGCGAGTCGACGGTGGACTGCGACACCGGCAACGTCACCCGCAACCGCGCCGAACTGGCGGACGGCACCGCGGCCGTGACCGACCTCGCCTACTACCCCGACGGCACGCTCAAGTCGGTGACGGCTCCGGCCAACCACCGTGGGCAGCGCTACGAGCGCGGCTACGAGTACGACGAGCCGACCGGCACATACGTCACCGCCACCCGCGACAGCTTCGGCTACCGCTCCACGGCCACGTACGACCTCCGGTTCGGTCAGGTGCTGACCGCCACGGACATCAACGGCCAGGTGCTGGCCACCGCGTACGACGCCGTGGGCCGGGTCGCCTCGGTCACCGGCCCGAACGACCGCTCCGCGGGCCGTCCGACGATCGCCTTCGAGTACCACCCCGAGGCCGCGGTCCCCTACGCCGTGACCCGCCACCTCGACCGCACCGCCGACGGCTCGGCCAAGGACGACACCATCGACACCGTCGCCTTCGCCGACGGTCTGGGCCGGGTGGTGCAGACCAAGAAGGACGCGACGGTCGGCGGCACGGACGTGATGACCGTCTCCGGCCACGCGGTGTACGACGCACTGGGCCGCGCCGTCCAGCAGTACTACCCGGTGACGGAGCCGAAGGACGCGGCGAACACGCAGCTCAACACGGCCTTCGACACCGTACGCCCGACCACGACGGCGTACGACGTGCTGGACCGGGCGGTCCGCACCGAGCTGCCCGACCGCACGGTGACCAGCACGGCGTACGGATTCGGTGAGGACCGCTCCGGCACCCGCCAGTTCGAGACGGTGGCCACCGACGCCAAGGGCAACCAGGCCCGGACCTACAGCGACGTGCGGCAGCGCCGGACCTCCGTGCGCGAGCCGGGCGCGAAGACGGGCCACGCGCCCATCTGGACCAGCTACGCCTACGACCCGCTCGGCCAGCTGACCCGGGTGACCGACGACAAGAACAACGCCACCACCACCGGCTACGACAACTTCGGGCGGCGCACCACCGTCACCAGCCCCGACGCGGGGACGACGACCACGTCGTACGACCCGGCGGGCAATGTGATCCGCAGGGTCACCGCGAACCTGGCGGCCAAGGACCAGGCGATCACCTACGGCTATGACCACAACCGCCTGACGGAGATCGACTACCCGGTCTTCACCGGCAACAACGTCCGCTACACCTACGGCGGGCCCGACGCACCGGGCAACGGCGCGGGCCGGATCACCAAGGTCGAGGACGGGGCGGGCGAGACCCTGCGCAGCTACGGCCCGCTGGGCGAGGTCACCGAGGAGACCCGCACCCTGCCGGGCCCCGGCCCCCACATCCGCTCGTTCAAGACGTCCTTCCGCTACGACAGCTTCAGCCGCGTGCTCCAACTGACCTATCCGGACGGCGAAGTGCTGTCGTACGACTACGACAGCGGCGGCCAGGTCCGCACGGCCACCGGCACCAAGAACGGCTACAGCTACCCCTACCTCAAGCGCCTCGACTACGACAAGTTCGAGCAGCGCGCGCTGATGGAGCTGGGCAACGGCACGCGGACCCGCTTCGACTACGGCGCGGAGGACCGGCGCCTGGCCACACTCAAGTCCACCCTGCCCGACGGCCACGAGTTCCAGAACCTCAGCTACACCTACGACGCCGTCGGCAACGTCACCCGGCAGGCCGACGCCACCGAACTGCCCACCGACACCACCCCCAAGCTGGGCGGTCCGACCGAGCAGACCTACACCTACGACAACCTCTACCGGCTCACCGAGGCCACCGGCTCGTTCCGGTTCATGAAGAACAAGACCGACACCTACTCGGTGTCGACCTCGTACGACACGATCCACAACATCACCGGCAAGAACCAGCACCACGGCATCGTCCTCGACAACGGCAACGAGCAGGTCCAGAAGAACACCACCTACGACCACGCCTACGCGTTCGCCGGCACCCGCCCGCACGCACCGTCGACGGTCGGCCCCGACACCCTGTCGTACGACGCGAACGGCAACCTCGTCGACAGCGCCTCGGCGACGCCGGGCAACCCCCGCCGCCAGCAGATCTGGGACGAGGACAACCGCCTGGCCTGCGTCCACGACACCGCCAAGAACCAGACGCAGCCCCAGGACCCGTCCTCCTGCACCGCGCCCGGCAAGCCCCCGACCGTCCGGTTCCGCTACGACGACCAGGGAAACCGCGTCGTCAAGGACGGCGCCCAGACCACGCTGTATCCGAACCAGAACTACACCGCGCGCAACGAGACCGAGTTCAAGCACGTCTTCGTCGGCACCACCCGGATCGCCACGAAGACGTCCCGGCCCGGCGACGCCTACGAGAAGGACCAGTTCTTCTACCACGGCGACCACCTGGGCTCGACGTCCTTCGGCACCGACGGCACCGGCCGCCTCGCCGAGCACCTGAACTACTTCCCCTCCGGCGAGACCTGGGTCGACGAGCGCCCCGGCGAGAAGAACCCGTACCAGTTCACCGGCAAGGAACTCGACCAGGAGACCGGCTACTACTACCACGGGGCCAGGTACTACGACCCGCGCTCGGGCGTGTGGCAGTCGCCGGACCCGGCGCTGGGCAGCTACCTGGGCGGCTCGCCCAACGGGGGTGTCTACACCCCCGCCAACCTCGCCTCGTACACCTACGCCAACAACAACCCGGCCAACTTCACCGACCCGACCGGGGCCTCCTGGACCTGGCGCGATGTGGCCTGGGGCGCGGCCAAGGGGGCCGGAATCGCCCTGGTCGCCGGCGCGGTCATCGCCGTGGGCGTCGTCGCCCTGCCCGCCGTCGCGGCGGCAGGAGTAGGCGCACTGGCGGGAGCGGCCGCAGGAGCGACAGCGGCGGCGGTGACCAGCACGGCGGTCACCACGACGCTCGTGGTGGCGGGCACCTACGGAGTCGCCACCGAGGGCTACACGCTGGCGACCGGAAAGGAGGCGTGGACCGGCCGGAAACTGAGCGACCGTGAATACGCCGACCGGGCCGGCCAAGCCGTCGGCGGCCTCGTCGCGGGCGGCGTCGGCGCAGCCGTGGGGACGCGCGCCGGCAAGGGCGCGGTCGCAGCCCTCCAGAGCCGGGCGGCCACGGCGGCCGAGGCCCCCGCGGCCGCGGCCACCGAAGAGACCGTAGCCGCGGCCAGGAACCTGGCGAAGGAGCTCTCGCAACTCCCGAGGAAGCAGCAGCCCGGTGCGGCGGAGTCTCTGGGCGTTCCCGGTCAGCCGCCCGTCGCGCACCCCAGCACGGGCGGCGGAGGCGGCTCGCGCCAGCTGCCCGCGGAGCTCCAGAAGCTGCTCGACGCCATTCCCGAGGGCGAGCGAGGACGCAACCACGGGGGCTGCGGGTTGGTGACATGCTTGGCGGAGACCCTGCAGAAGGGCAATGACCCGACCGGGTCCACCGCCGCGGCGTTCAAGGTGCGCCCCCCGGGGCACCCGGACTATCTCGCGCCCATGGGTCCCTGCCCGAGCTGCCAGCCACTGGTCCGCCACTACAAGATCGAATTCCTGACAGGTGATTGAGTGTCCCGTTTCTCTCCCGAAGTCGAAGGGGTCCTTCGCGCGGCCGGGTGGTTCCCCGGCCGCCGCGTGGACATCGAGCCCTGGCGGAAGTCCATGCGCGGCTTCTCCCTGCACGCGGCGGCCGAGGAGTTCCTCCGGGAATTCGGCGGAATCCGGGTGCGGATCAGCGGGCCCGGCATCACGTGCGCACGTGAGCCGTTCGTGATCGACCCGGATCTCGCCTACGGGGAGGAGGAGAAGTTCGCGTACCTGTCCGAGCAGTTCGGGCGCGCCTTCTTCCCGGTGGGCGAGCACGGCAACGGAGAGTTCTACCTGGCGATCGACGCGGAGGGTGTGCTCTACCTGCTCATGAGCGGGGTGCAGCTCCTGGGGCCCAGCGACCTGGGCCTCGATCACCTGATCGTCGGGGTGGCGGCGGAGCGGCTGAGCCCGGCGGATCCGGAGACGGACGCGGGGTGAGACGAAGGAGGCCGGACCGGTCGGCCGCGAGGAGCGCCTCGGCGGCGCGGCGTGCTGCGACGGGCTCGCCGCCGTCCACGCGGTGACCGACGAGCTCCGTCCCTGCGGCCGTCCGCGCCACCGGGCCCCGGGCAGCCCCTCGTGCTCGGCAGCACTGCGGACGCCGACGCGGCCACCGGCTGGAGCAGCTGCTCGATCGGCGCACGCCACTGCCGCGCGCTGCTCCGCGGCGAACCCTCGGCAGTCTCTTCCGCGGTAGCCTGCCCGTCGAGACCGCCGCTCCGGGCGACTCTCTCAGACTGAGCGAACCGCCCGTACCCATATCCGGTCCTCGGTCAGGTACGCGTCGACCTTCAGGCCCGCTTCGGCGAGCGCCTGCTCGAACTGCTGCTTCGTCAACGGCCGGGCCAAGAACGTCTGTGTCCACGTGGCGTCAGGGAACTCGTACTCCGCGTACACCGAGTTCACGCCGTCCCCGACGGGCTCCGCCGACACCATCCGCACGGTGAAACCGCTGGGGTCCACGCGCTCGCGTGGCAGGTTCGTGTGGTAATCCTCGCCCTCCCGCTGGATGAGCACACAGCCGTCCGTCGCGACATGCCGGGCACAGGTACGCAGCAGCGCCCGCCGTATCTCGACATCCCCGGCGTGCACGAGGAACGACGCGAGTATCACCACATCGAACGTCTCGCCCAGGTCGAGGTCCTCGATCGGGCTGCATACCGTACGTGCCCCACGGACGCGCTCCACCATCTCCTCGGACTCGTCCACCGCGGTCACCGTGAAACCCCGCTCCAGGAGCGGGTGGGTCATGCGCCCCACACCACACCCCAGCTCCAGGACGCAGGCACCCGCCGGCACGGCCCCGGCCACGATGTCCGGCTCGTCCCCGATCGGCAGCCGCGAGTACAGCTCCACCGCACAGCCATCCGGGGTGATCGGCCCCGGCCCCGTCCCCTGATGTCCCGCTCGCATGCTCAGTCCCATGCCCCTCCAACGGGCCGGCACCCTACGGCCGTTCCCTCACCCGGCGAGTTCACCCATGTGGGTGACAACGGCACCACGTCCGGGGCGGTCATGTTGCCGGACGCCACGGGCAGACCGTCAGGACCGTCCGGCCCGCGCCCTCGGTGGCGCCCTCGCTGTAGTCGATCACTCCGAGGTAGCAGCGCCGCGGATGGAGCCTTCTCCAGGCCACGGTGATGTCGGTCCGGTCCCCCGCGGACACCTTGAGGGCCGAGGGGGTGACCGTGGCCGCGGCGGCGGGCTCGTCCGGGCCCACCAGCCAGGTCCGGAGCGTGAACGGCAGGGCGGCCGACGGGTCCAGCGCGCCCCACTGGTTCAGATAGACGTCGTAGTCTCCGGGTTCGGTCAGCATGACGGATTCCTCGGAGCCGCCCGACCGGCTGGAGACGACGGGCTTGCCGCCCCGGTAGACGTACATGTCGATGTCCTGCCCCTGGCTGGACTCCTCTCCCAGCAGGGCGATGCGCGCCAGCTGGGTTCCTTCGGGCACATGGATCCTCAGCTTCGCCGTCGCCGGGCCTTCGGCGGGCGCGCCGGGGCGGAAGTCGTAGTTGGTGCCGGTGAGCCGGCCCCTGGTGGCGGTGTCGGCGTACAGGCCGCGCAGCCGGGTGCCGAGCTCGCCCTCCCAGCCGACCTGCGCCGACAGCGTCACCGAGCCGTCGGTGCCCGTGCCCTTGGCCTTGGAGGGTACGGACAGCTGGTGCGCCTGTACGGCGAGCGGGCTGCGCACCCGGTGGTGGCCGTGCGCGTCGCTCCACGTCACCGAGCCGAAGCTCCAGGCGTCGTACACCGCGTCGGTCTGCGTGAAGTCCACGGTGTAGCGGGCCGATGCTCCCGGCTCGATCTCCAGGACGTTCGGCGACACCCGTGCCTGGAATCCGTCAGGCACCTCAAGGGCGGCCTTGTAGACCGCCTTGGTGGACCCCACGTTGGTGACGGTGCGGGTGACGGTCTGCCGTCCGGTCAGGGCGCCGACGGCGATGGACGGGTAGTTGAAGTCACTCCTGTCGATCTTCCTGGCGGCCGCGCACGAGCCGCCGTCGCCGGCCTGGGACGCGCGGGGGCCGGAGCAGAGGAAGTCGGTCCACTCGGCGGAGGTGGAGTCGTAGACGAGGCCGGGGTCGAGTGCCGCGGCGGGTGCGACATGGCCGGAGCCGTAGTCGAGCGGGGTGGCGTCCGCGCCGGAACGCTGGATCGGCCGGTTCTGGTTGTCCATGGTGTACGCGGTGGTCATCAGCGCCGACTTCACCGCCATGGGGGACCAGTCGGGGTGCTGGGCCCGGATCAGCAGGGCGAGGCCGGCGATGTGCGGGGCGGACATCGACGTGCCCGACATGAGGCCGAAGCCGCCCTCGAAGACGCCGTTCGTGCCGCCGGGGACCACGCCCGCGGCGATGTCCACGCCCGGTGCCGTGAGGTCCGGCTTGAGCAGGTCGCCGCCGGTGAGGGGATCCGGTCCCGAGGAGGAGAACCCGGCCACTTCCGGCGCCCGCTGCGGGACGCTCCGCACGGCGCCGAGCCGTGCTGTGGCACCGGTGCCGGCGGCGTACGCCTTGACGGCGGCGCCGTCCGTGGCGTTCACATGGACGGTGGGCACCGAGTGGACCTCGGCGACGAGTTCCTGCGCGTCCGTGGTGTTGGCCAGGACCATGGCGATGCCGCCCGCCCGCTTGACCTCAGCGCTCTTCTGGATACGCGCGTTCTTGCCCCGTGTGCAGATCACGATCCGGCGCCGGGCCTTCGCACGGTCGAGTGTGTCCGGGGCGCAGAGGGAGGCCTGGGCCGGGTCGGTGCCCTTGCGGCCCGCCGCGGCGGCGTCGACCAGCGGGGCGGAGGGGACGGCCGTACCGGCGCCCGTCCCGCTGAATGCGGTGCCGTCGCCAAGGGTGAGGGCCGCCCGGTATCCGGTGTCGTCGAGGGAGGCGGCCACCGTGGTCACCCAGGGGGGCGTGTTCATCACCGTGCCCGGCCCGGCGTTGCCCGCCGAGGCGACGATGAACACTCCGGCCGCGGCGGCGTTGAACTGGGCGACGGACAGCGGGTTGTCCACGGTGTTGAGCGGAACCCCGATGGACATGCTGATCGCGTCGACGCCGTCGGCCACGGCCTTGTCCAGGGCGGCGACCACGTCCGCCAGGGCGCAGCTGCCCTCGCCCCAGCACGCCTTGTAGACGGCGAGGCGGGCGGCGGGTGCCATGCCCGACAGCCTGCCGCCGAGGGAGGTGCGCGGGATGGACGCCGCGACCGCGTGGTTCCCGACGGCGGTGGTGGCGGTGTGGGTGCCGTGGCCCTCGGTGTCCAGCGGAGACGCCGAGTCCCTGGGACCGGGCTCGGCCGCCTCGTTGAAGTAGGCGGCACCGATCACTTTGTTGTTGCAGCTGACCACGTGGTCCGGGTCGGCGCCGGCGTCGCAGCCTCCCCGCCATTTCCTCGCGATGACCGCGGCGTCGGGGCGGGGCCCGGGCAGCGGCTGGAGCAGGGGGTTGGCCGGGTCGAAGCCGGAGTCGACGACCCCGAGGATCATGCCTTCACCGGCGCGCTCGGCGCCGCCCGGGAACTTCGACCAGAGGCCCTTGTCGCCGGTCAGGCCGAGGAAGCGGGGAACGTCGGCGAACGCGGTCACGGCGCCCGTGCCCGGCGCCGGATCGCCGCCTCGCGGGCGCGGGGATCGCGGGGCCGGGGCCTGCGGAGCCGGTGCCTGCGGCAAGGAACGGGCCGAATCCGTGGACTGGTCGGCCAGCTCGAGCCTCTCGTCGCGCGTCACCGACACCACGCCGGCCAGCGAGGCCAGCCGGGCGGCCTGCGCGCCGGTCAGCCGCGCGGCGAACCCGTTGAGCGCGTAGTGGTACTCGTAGAGAACGGTCGGCTCCTTCGCCGCCCCGACCGTCCTGGACAGGTCCGCGAGTACGCCCTCCCGCCGCCGGTCCAGCCTGGCGATGTAGCGCCGTACGGCGTCGGAGCCCGCGTCCAGCCGCCGCCCCGGCAGGGGCCTGGTCCCCTCGTGCGTGGCCACCGGCCGGTCCGCCAGGCGCACCAGGTAGACGCCGTCCCTGTAGCCCTTCCCAGGGTCGGCGGCCCGCGCGGGCACGGAGGCGGCCGAGCACAGGCCCGCGGCAAGCACTGAGGCCATGGCCAGGGGCAGGACAGTGGCTCTGCGGCCTTTTTGACGTGTCATCACCAGGGCTGGCTTCCCCGCCCGGTGCGGTTCGTCCCGTATACCGGGTGAGGGATCGCCCGTTCGACCGACCTTCCCACGCGTGCGGAGCACGGCGGCGCCGTCGCCTCGGCATCCACGGTGCGCGGGCGCTCCCGGTGCCGAAAGGCTGGACGCCGGCTCAGGGAGTCGCGTTCCTCCTCGTGAACACCCCTTGCAGGCCGCTTCTGTCACTGATGCCCAGCTTGCGGTAGGCGCGGCCGAGCGTGTTGTCCACGGTTCTCACCGACACTCCGCACTGGGCGGCGATCTCCTTGCTGGTACGCCCCTGGGCCGCCAGGAGCGCCATCTCGCGCTCCCGAGGGGTGAGATCGGCGGCCGGTGACAGGTGGGCGAGCAAGGGGGTGGCGGGTTCCTCGCACTCCTGGAGGAAGGAGAAGGCGCGGGCCGTGACCCGGTGTGCGGCACGGAGTGCGGTTGAGCCCCCCGCCGTGCGCCACAGGTGGCCTGCCTGGGCGAGGCTTTCGGCGGCGAGCAGCGGGGCGCCCATGGCCGCCCAGATGTCGGCCACGGCCGACAGCGCCTCGGGGTCGCGCCGGACGAGGGCCTGGGCCTGGGCCGCGCGTGCGGCCGCGTAGGGGCCCTGCGCCTGCCCGGCCAGGGCGAGCAGTCCTGCCGCCGCAGAGTGCTCTCCCCAGCGCAGCAGGTCGTGCCGGAGCGCGATGGCGGCGGAGACCTCGCCCTGGGCCAGGGCTTCCTCCGAGGCGGTACGCAGGACGTCGGCGGCTTCCGTGGGCCGGCCCTGACAGCGCAGGACCCAGGCGTGGGCACGCAGGGTGTCGGCCTGGCGCAGCGGAGTGCCGGGTTCGGCGGCCAGGGAGGCGAGTGCGACGGCCTCGGGGTCGACACGTCCCGCGTACGCCTCGGCCAGCACGATCCCGGCCACCGCGCGCTGCTCGGCGTAGCGGTGGCCGCACAGATGTGCCTGGGCCCGGGCCTCGCGGAAGTGGCGGGCCGCTTCCAGCGTCCTGCCCCGGTCCAGCGCGATACGCCCGCGTATCCAGTTGAACCACACGACCAAGGCGGGGACCGGTGAACGCAGCAGGTCGTCGAAGCCTTCCTGGGCGACCTGTTCGGCTTCGTCGAGGTGTCCGGCCTCCAGCAGGGCCCAGGCGATGAGGTAGAGGCTGCGCGCCGGGTAGAAGACCGCGGTGCGTTCGGCGAGGGCGCGATGCGCGGTGTGGGCGGCCCAGCCGGTGCCGACGGCCTCCTCGGCCCGGCCGGAGGCGAGTTGTACGCGGAGGCGTCCCTGCAGGAGCAGGACGTCGGCGGGGGTGAGGGGCGCGTCGGGCGGTACGGGGGGCCAGGCGTCCAGCACGGTGCGCGCGGCCGCGATGCGGCCCGCCGAGGTGAGCAGGGTCGCCCTCCAGCCGTCGAGTGCGGGTGACGGCCCGCCGCGCAGCACCGCCTCGTCCAGTACGGCCAGGGCCCGGCTGAGGTTGCCCGGTCCGTAGAAGTGGTGCACGGCCAAGGTCAGGGCGGCGGAGGCGAGTTGGGTGCCGTCGGCCGTCGCGAAGGTGTCCTCCAGTACGGCGAGTCCTTCGGTGAACTCGCCGCGCTGTCCGAGTGCTTCGCCCAGCATGAGTCCGGCCCGGACGTTCGGGCCGTGCGCCAAGGCGGCTCGGGCGAGCCGGCACATGGAGTCGACGTCGTCGACGTACATGGCCTGTGCCGCGGCGCGTACCAGCAGCGCGGGGTCGGCGGTGCCGGTGGCGTCGAGTTCCCAGCGGGCCAGGGCCAGCGCGTCCCCGGAGCGCCGGGCTCCGTGGTCGCGCACCCGGGCGGCCTGTTCCAGGAGCAGGGCGCGCGCTCTGAGCCGGGTGACGCTGGAGCGGAGGCTCTGGGCGTGGAGCGGGTGGGCGAGGGACAGCTGCTCACGCCGCCCGTCGAGGTGGGAGACGATGAGCTGCTGCTCCTCCAGGTCGGCGAGGACGGCCGGGCTCGCGTGGGCGAAGCCGTCGCGCAGTCCGATCGCGCCGCACAGCGCCAGCAGTTCGAGCAGGCTGCGCCGGTCGGGTGGGAGCGCGGCGAGCCGGTCGTCGAACGGGATGCCGTGCAGAGGCGCCGCGAGCGGCTGCCGCAGGCACCAGACACCGTGAACCCGGTGGAGGTGGCCGTCGGAAAGGGCGGCCCGCAGGAGCTCGCGCAGGACCAACGGGTTGCCCTGTGCGGTCTTCCACAGAACGTGCGCGGTGTACGCGGCGACCGGTCCGCCCACCGCCGCGCTCAGCAGTGCGGCGCTCTCCTGGGCGTTCAGCGTCGTCAGGGCGGTGTGGTGCAGGGCGTCCTCGCGCCATAAGGACCGCAGGACATCCGGCCACTCGGCGCCGTCGGGGAGGGTCGCGGCCACGAAAAGCGTGGCATCGGCCAGTAGCAGGGAGATCAGGGCCAAGGAGGTCGGATCGAGGAGGTGGAAGTCGTCCACCACCAGCACGGTGGGGCGGCCGAGTGCCGTGCGGCGAGCCGCCATCCGCCTTCTGACGTCGTGGAAGAAATCGGCGGGATCTGTCGCGTGGGCATCGGGCGGGAGCAGCGGGGTCAGGGCCGACAGGGGAAGGGAGCGTGCACTGTGCGTGGCCTGGACACGGATGGCTCCGCTTCCGCTCCTGCGGCCGATCCCGGCGAGGAACTCCCCCGCCAGGCGGCTCTTGCCGACGCCGGGCGGCCCCGTGATGACGGCCGCCTTGCAGGTGGGGCTGCGCGGCAGGCGGTGCAGTGCTGCGAGTTCCGCCGCCCGGCCGACGAAGGGCAGGCGGCCGCCCCAGGTGGTCTCCATGCTCTGTTCCCCCTCGGGCGTCTGGGGTGCCGGCCCCCCAGCCGGACACTCCCCAGACGCGTGCATGGTGCAGCGTGCCAGGTCAGGACGCGGGAAAGCACGGCCGGCACTCACCGCCCCGCGCGCGCAAGCAGGTAACGGGTCTCGTTCATGAAGTAGTCGCCGGGGAGGATTCGAGTAGTCGACTGCTCTGTGGCCGAGCGGGCGGCCGCGCGAGGGTGAGAGGGCGCCGGCCACCACGGCGGCGCATACAGGGGTGGAAGCGCGGTCCTGCCGGGTTGACCACAGCCGCGGTGCACAGGCTGGAACCGGCTATCGACCGCGTTTTCCGGTGGAGGACCAGGCCCCACGGTCACAACACCACACGAAAGGCAGCCAATGAGGTACTCATCGCGCATCGGCAGACGCTCTGCCGCACTCGCGAGCGCCGCACTGCTCTCCGTCGGGCTCGGCACGGCGATGGCCACCCAAGCGCACGCCGCCGCGGCGGCGTCCGTGATCATCTACGACGGCTACAGCCAGACCGTCCAAAGGGAGTCGGCCGGGACTCCCGTCTCCTGTCCCACCAACCAGGTCCTGCTGGGCCGGGAGCACCACGGCGACGAGAACGGCTCCACCACCTACTACTGCGGCCTGATCATCATCGACGGCCAGCTCGTACAGGTGGGCGCGCCGAACTGGAGCGGCTCCCAGCGGGAAAGCAACTCGTTCTTCACCGCGCCGGGCGGTGAGGCCCTGGTGGGCCGGGTCCACAGCGGCGACGAGAACGGCTACACGAGGTACGCGACGGCCTCGCTGACCGTGGGGGGACGGCCCGTGGACATCACGTCGTACCGGTGGACCGGCGGCCAGACCGAGAGCTCCAGCTACTCCAGGGCGAGCGACGGCGAGGTCATGGTCGGCCGCTCGCACTACGGCGACGAGAAGGGCCAGACCACCTACGAGTACGCCAAGGTCTCGTAGACCGGGTCGAGCTGGTGCGGTTCCGCCCATGCCCGAGGCTCCCGGCAGACTGCGGTGCGGGGGCCTCGGGTGACGCGTCACCCGGACCACCCGGACCGGTGAAGTGCGCCGTAGCTCGAACGTGCGGGCCAGAGCGGGCGAATGGGGAAGTGGCGATCCCGGACCGCCAGCCGCCGATCAGCCCCGCATGTCGCCGGGCCGTTTCGTCTGCGCCGCCCGCCTGCCCTGCCTACCCGGCCTTCGGCAAGGCACGTACTCAGGCAAGGTCCGTGCTCAAAGCAGGCTGCGCGGTCGGTAAGCGATGATCCGGCTGCCTGCCGCCACATACACGGTGTGGTTGGCGATGGACACACCGTTGCTGGCCAGTGCGGCCACGGCGTCGCTCGCGCCGTCGAGCGCCAACGACCGGCGGAGGATCTGGATTCCGGTCGATGCGTCGTAGGCGTCGAGGATGCCGATCGAGTCGGCCGTGTACACGACCCCGTCCGCGACGGCGACCGGCTGGTAGTGGATGCCGTCTCCGACGAGCGAAGCCCACGCGGCCGTGGTCGCTCCTGGTGCGAAACCGACCATCAGCGTGCCCATGGCCACGTCTGCGTACACCTGGCCGGCCTCGGGGTCGTAGGCGGTGGAGGCACCGTTGCAGACCAGGCAGCCGACGCCGACCAGGATCCGGTGCTGCCCCTCCATCGAATCCGCCCGCATGACGTGGTAGACACCCGACTTCTGCAGTTCACCGATGAGCAGTTCACCCGTCGGGTTGCGGAACAGGTTCGGGGACGCGCCGAAGTCCAGGTCCTGTTGCAGGTAGGAAACGCTGTCACGTGCTTCCTGCAACGATGGGAGGAACGGCGGGAACGGCGGAAAGGTCGGGTTCTCCGGCAGCAACATGCATGTCGGCCGCGCCAGATCACGCAAGATGGGAGAGTACTGGTCGATGAGCCCCTTGTAGGAGGCGACGATGGTGCCGAATGCCGCGCTGCCCGGGGTCAGGTCGATCTTCACGATCGCGTTGGTCCACAGGTGCTCCTGTTGTTTGCTGAACGGATTGCCGGTCCCGGCGTAGACGTATCCGGTCGCCGTGTCCACCGCAGGGGTGCTCCATATCCCGCCGCCGGCATAGCCGGCCGACTGGTCTGCTTCCGGAATCGTGTAGGCGTGCTTGAGGACCTGGCCGTCGGACTCCCGCAGAATGGTGAACCCGCCCTGAGCGGTGGGGATTCCCTCCGGGCCGGAGAAGCCCACGATGACGGCCCCGCGGTACACGAGGGGGCTGGCGTTGGTGTAGGCCTCGGGCTGCGAGTCCAGCGGCGGGCTCTGCCACAGCCGGTTCCCGGTCTCCGCTTCCAGCACCAGCACATACGGCCCGCCGGACTTGTTCACCGCCACGAACACCTGCTGCCCGTCGATGGCGACCGTAGACACGACCACACCGGATCGGGTGCCGGTCTCGGCAACGGTCAGATCTATGTGCTCCCGCCACACCTTACGGCCGGTGTCCGCGTTCAGAGCGACCACGTCACCGGCCGCATCACCGAGATAGACACATTCGTGCGCGACGACCGGGGTACTGGCGATGTCCTCGTAACCCACCGCCTGCGCCCGGTTGCCGGTGTCGAAGACCCAGCTGGGTGCGAGCGTGGCGGCTTTCACCGGCGGGAGGGCGCTCTCGTTCTGCTGTGCGCGTGAGTTGGAGTAGTCCCTTCCGTACATCGGCCAATCGCCGCCGGGTGCCGTCGAGCCCGAACATCCCTGGGCGACGGGCGCGGTGAGCACCGAGGGGACCAGCGGGCTACTGAAGGCCATGACCGCGGCCGCGACCACTCTGATGACTGGTGTGATGAGGTGTCGCATGGCTGTCCTCCTGTGACGGGGAGCGGAGGTGTGACGAGCGGAGGTGCCGCGATGGGGAGGGTGCGCACCAGCCGAGGCTTGTGCCGCGAGGCCAACGCGTGTGGCATCGCCGCGTCCGGACCCGTCCTGCTGCGCGTCTCCACCAGCAGCATCCCGGGCTGCTGCGCGGACACCCTCGCGAGCGCCACCCCCGACGCGGGCATGAGAGCTGTACCGAGGCGCTTCTTCACCGGCACGGGCTGGTGGCGACCGCGGCCGACAGGAGCCGTGCCGGTGAGGCACGCGGCGAGGACCACTGTCGTGAAGGCCAATGACGTTGGGGGCTTCACTGGTGCCTCCCGAGGTTCGGGCCTTGCCTGACACACCGCGTGCGGGGAGTATCCGCCGACCGGCGATATCTGGCCATGCCGGCGACGAGGCCCACGGTGGCGCGAGAAAGAGCGCACCTCGGCGGAGCGCCGAGCAACCTGCCATATGCGTGATGGCAGACACGCAGGACTTCTTTCGTGCTGAACTGACCTCGTTGGGTTGGGGCGGGACGCCGTGCGCCAGGAGACAGGGCGGGGATGGTCTGGCCCCGACGGCTTCGACCCGCCAGCCCTCGTCAACGGCCGCCTCGCCGGCCACGCTCGCGTCCACGCCCGGGAGGGACATCCGAACGTCCCCAGGAAGCATGTGGAGCGACTGGAACCCAGCAACGGCACAACGGAGACCCGTACAAGCGCCGAACCGACTGTAGAGGTCAAACTCGGCACGATCCTCGACAACACCCGCCGCCGCGCAGCAAAACTCTCTCCCCAAAAAACGACGCGCCGATATCGGCATGCGCTGGTGACGGACGTCTGGCGGGGCCGTACTTGCCGGTTGGTCTCCGGCTCGCCCATGACGGCCGCCGCGAACGGTCATGTCGAGTGCCGTGGCCAGGCTGGAGTGTCCACCATGCCGAAGGCCGGGAAACCACCATGCTCACCCAGGCCAACTCAAGCGCTCACGGGCCAGCGGCTCTTGGGCCTCCGACTACGCGCTGTGCTGAGCCTGCCTGAGGGGCCAGCAGAGTGGGGGGTGTCGAGTTGGCCCGCAATCAACGTCCCTGTCCAGAGGGTGGTTGTTCGGCGAACGAGGTGCGGTAGGCGCGCGGGCTGGTCCCCAGGCGGGATGTGAAGTGCTGGCGCATGGTGACTTCGCTGCCGAAACCGGACCGGCGGGCGACCTCGGGCATGGGCAGGTCGGTGCGTTCGAGGAGTTTCTGGGCGGTCGCGATGCGGTGGTCCAGGAGCCAGCGCAGCGGAGTGGTTCCGGTAGCCGCCGCAAAGTGCCGAGCGAAGGAGCGCGGCGACATCCCGGAGCGGGCGGCGAGAGCGGCCACGGTGAGCGGTTCGTCGAGATGCGCCAGGGCAAAGGCGCGCACCTCGGCCAGCGCGTCCGCGTCGCGGTCGGTGTGCGGGGTCGGATGTGCGATGAACTGGGCCTGGGTGCCGGTCCGGAAGGGTGCGGTGACCATGGAGCGGGCGATGGTCGCGGCTGCCTCCGCGCCGTGCGTGGCGCGCACCAGATGCAGGCACAGGTCGATGCCGGCGGCGGTGCCGGCCGCCGTCCACAGATTGCTGTCCTCGACGAACAAGGCGTCCGGTTCGACTTGCACCTGGGGGTGCCGGGTCTTCAACAGATCGGTCAACGCCCAGTGGGTCAGCGCCCGGCGGCCGTCCAGCAGTCCCGCCTGGGCGAGTGTGAACGCGCCGCCGCACAGCGCGGCGATGGTGGTGCCTCGGGCGTGGGCGCGGCGCAGTGCTGCGAGGACGGGCTCGGGCGCTGGGGTGACGTGGTCGTCCAAGCCCGGCACGAGGATCAGCTCGGCGCGAGGCAGCCAGGCGAGGGTGCGGTCCGGTGTGAGCGCAAGCCCGCCGCGCATCGGTACCGGTTCGGGGCCTGCGGCCACCCGGCGCAGCTCGAACGCGGGGACTCCCTGGTCGGTGCGGTCCGCGCCCCACACCTCGGTGATCACTGAGACGTCGAAGGCCCGGATGCCGGGAAAGGCGAGCAGGGCGATGCGAGCCGGTGCGGGTTGGGTCACCTTGGCAGTAAACCATCGATCGCTGTCTTTTCGCCTTCTGTGCGAGAGCTCACCGGGGCGGCAGGATCGTGGGCATGGAGATCACACAGAACGCGGCGCTGGTCGTGGTGGACGTGCAGAGGGGCTTCGACGAGCCGGAGTTCTGGGGCCCGCGCAACAACCCGGCCGCCGACGAGAACATCGCCTCGCTGATCGCGGCCTGGCAGAACACGGACCGGCCGGTCGTCTTCGTACGGCACGACTCGAACAAACCCGGCTCGCCGCTGCGGGCCGGGTACGAGGGTAACGACTTCAAGGAGTACGTCCAGGAGCGCCGCGGCAAGGGCGGCGGGCCGGAGCTGCTCGTCACCAAGTCCGTGAACTCGGCGTTCTACGGCACCCCCGACCTTGACGACTGGTTCAAGGCGGCGGGTATCGCCCAGATGGTATTGGCCGGTATCCAGACCAACATGTGTGTGGAGACCACTGCCCGCATGGGCGGCAACCTCGGCTACGACGTGCTGGTCGCCCTCGACGCCACCCACACCTTCGACCTGACCGGCCCGAACGGCTGGCATCTGACGGCCGACGAACTGGCCCGAGCCAGTGCCGTCTCGCTGCACGGCGGGGGCTTCGCCCGGGTGGTGACGACCGGCGAGCTGGTGACCGCCGTCCGCCCCTGACACCCCAGATCATCCGCCCCTGACACCCCAGATCAGGAGCGCGGGCCACCTCCGACGCTCACCGGGGCCAACTCAAGGGGCCTGACCGCGGTTGTGTGATGGACAGCCACGGCAGCCGCGTATCGCCCGCTACTACAGGCACTGCCCCACCACGGACAGGCGGTTCGGCTATTCGTAGCCGTTGATCAACTCTGTTGGAGGCGTGACGTCCCGCTGCGCATCACCACTGAGGCAATCTCTGAGTGTGAGTTTCACGCGTCGCTCTGGAGCTGCGATGTCGCATGAGGATCGGGCGGCGCACGCGGCGGACATCGTCGGTCCTCTGGTGTTTCCCCTCCGCCGGGGCCCTCTGGACCGCCACCCCAAGTCCCGCCCGCGACAAAGGCGAAAGCCCACCGCCCGAGCCCGCCCCCCTGCGTGGCGACGCCGGTTGCGCACCCCGCCGCTGCTCCTCGATCACCCGTGCCAGCCGCGCATTGCCCACATCCCCCTGCAAGGCGATGACCCCCTGGGGCGACACAACCCCCGGGAGCGGCGACGTGTCCAACCGGGACGGACCGGGCTCCCGCCTACCGGTTCCGGACTCCTTCTCCCACTGCCTCTTCACACCCATGACGTCCCCGATTCCTCACCCCCCTTGCTACCCGAACCTCCAACAGCCACAAAGGTCCCAAGGGGAAGGTCCAAGGGACGAATCCCTTGCCCCGAAGTACACCACCCAACACCCACGACACCGCCGACGCACCATCTGCCCCGATTCCCGTCTCCTCCTCCTGCCCGGAAGCCACCTCATCAGCACCGGACTCCCCCAGGATCTCGCCAACCGTCTCCCCGGCGATCTCCCGCCGCAACAGTCGCAGCCCTCGGCCCGGACCAAACGACCGCGCAACTCCGCGATATCGCACAGGAGTCCGTTCACCACCGACCGGGCCACAGCCTCACGCCGACACAGTCCCCAAGCAGCTGACGCTGCGCGCTGGACGCCGCCGCATTTCGCGGCTCAGGCTCAGGCTCCATCGGCCATTGAGGTTCTCACCTTGTGTCCGACGCCCCGCGACGTATGGCCCCGTGCCTGGGCCCGTACGCTGTTGGCGCTCAACTGGACTACGGCTGAGACGGATCGGGGAGACAGTGCCGCAGGAAGCGCAGCCGGGACGGGTGGTCGGTGGGCGGTATCGGCTGGTCGGGCGGCTCGGTTCCGGGGAGTTCGGGCGTGGGTGGCGGGCCCGGGACGAGACCCTGCATGTCGACGTGGCGCTCAAGGAGGTCTGGCTGCCGCCCGCCGCGTCGGCGGACGAGCAGTCCGAGCGGCTGCTGCGTGCCGCGCGCGAGGCCCGCCACGCGGCCCTGCTTCGCGACCATCCGAACATCGTCGCCGTGTACGACGTGGTGGTCGAGGACGGCGTACCGTGGACCGCGATGCGGCTGGTCGAAGGCGAGTCGCTGGCCGAAGCCCTCGGCAGGAAAGGGAGTTGGCCCCGGAGGAGGCCACGAAGGTCGCCACGGCCCTGCCGGCAGCCCTCGGCTCGGCGCACACGGCCGGGATCGTGCACCGGGACATCAAGCCCGCGAACGTGATGCTGGCGGACGACGGCGGGGTGCTGCTCACGGACTTCGGGATAGCCCTGCGCCGGGCCGACACCGCGCTGACCGCCCCCGGCTCGTTCGTCGGCTCGCTGGAGTACATTGCCCCGAGCGGGCCTGCGGCCAAGACGGCCTCCCCGTCAGTGACCTGTTCTCGCTCGGGGCGACGCTGTACCAGGCGACTGAGGGCGTGTCCCCGTTCCGCCGCGACACCGACACCGGGCCCCTGACCGCCGTCCTGTTCGACGAACCCCCGTCGCCGCGACAGGCGGGCCACCTCGCGCCTCTGATCACGCGCCTCTTGGAGAAGGACCCGTAAAGACGGCTGACGGTGCCCCAGGCGCAGACACTGATCGGCACGCCGTCCACGTCCGCCGTGCGGCCCGCGCCCCGGACCGTACGGGAACGTGCCGGTGACCGGGATTTCGGGCCGGCGATGCGCGGCGAGGAGCCGTCCGAGGATCTCCCGGTGATGCTGGACAGCCTACCGGTGGCACTGGTCCAGCGGTGCCGGTTCGCGGACTACCCCGACTATTACGCCGACGTGGCCGCCCAGAGCCACCTTCCCGACACGGCGGTCACCGCAGTCTCACACTGGGCTGCGCGCCTACGCCGCCAGCCTCGTACCGGACAGCGCGGGCGCGAAGTGCAGGTGGAAGTGGGGATGGGCCAGCAGCCACCTGCGGACCGGCTCGGTCTTGTGGGTGGTGTAGTTGTCCACGATCAGGTGTACGTCCAGGCCGACCGGGACCTCCCGGTCGAGCTTGGCGAGGAATATCTTGAACTCCGCGTGCGGTGACAGCGGTGGAGCGAGCCGATCGCCTTCCCGCTCGCCGCGTCCAGCGTGGCGAACAGGGTGGCGGTGCCCGCACGGAGGCGGCCGCGGCTGCGGCGTTCGGGCACCCCGGGCACCATCGGGAACACAGGCTGGGATCGGTCCAGCGCCTGGATCTGCGACTCGCATCCACACGCAGACCCAGGGCCCGCTCCGGCGGGTCCAGGTACAACCCCACCACGTCGTGGACCGTGTCCACGAAGAACGGGTCGGTGGACAGCTTGAACGACTCGGTGCGGTGCGGCTTGAGACCGAACGCCCGCCAGATCCTCGACACCAGGAGCTGCGGCGAACTCGATGAAGAACGGGTCACGTGAGTGGCCACCCCGCTGCCGCAGCGACGATCGCCGGGAACCCGAAAGCAGCACGGCCTGCCCGCTCACCGCTGTGCCCGTCGCGTACGTCCGCTGCTCGTGCGGGGGCGCGAGGCGAGGCATGCGGTGGCGGCCGATCCCACGTGGGGATACGGGAGTGCGGCTGCGTCGCCCGCCATAGGCCGTTTGCCACTCATCGGGTTCTCCTTGCCGAGGTTTCGCCAGGACTTCGACCGGGGGATCTGGTGCCGGTCCGGCCGTGCTCGGTCGGCCTCGCCCGACTGCTTTTGAGCCCCGCCCGGCGGCCCGGACGGGGGAGGAATCGATCATCACCGCCCGCGACCGGTCCAGTTGGTCTTCGGCCACGGTTCTGTCAGCAGCACCGCATGCAGACGGTCCCAGACACCGGCCTTGTTCCACGCGGCCAGGCGCCGCCAGCGGCTGCCCGGCACAGCGTCCGAGCATGGGCCAGCGATGAAACAGCCCCCGCCCTCGACGGCATCGACCAGTCGAGCTCGGGCGAGATCGCAGCAGGCGAACGGCTCAGAAATCTCGGTTGAGATCGGCCCGGCTATCCGGGAGATTGCATCGTCAGGTTGGAGGCATGACGAAGACCCGAGTCGACTTCCACTCGGGCCCCGCCTGCCCCTTCGCCCAGATCACCGCACAGTGACTGAACAGGAGCCACCCATGGCCGACACGTCGCAGACCACCCCCGACGCTCATGTCGGGGATCGGAGCAGGCAGGACCGTCCGGACCACCCCGCGGCCCTCGACGATGCGGCGATGCGCCAGGCCCGCAACTCCGCCGCGTTCTGGGCCGCAACCGGAAGGTCCCGCGGCCACGAGGTGATCCACCGGCGCAGCTTCCTGGCCGTACTCGGCGGCAAGCGCGCCGGGACGCGCATCTTGCTGCAGGAACCCGACCCCGACGCGTCCGAGCTCGCCGAGCTGACCGAGCTGGCTGCCCGATCGACCGGCCCGGTGGATGTCGAGGATCCGTTCAGTTCCACCGACCTCAGCCATCTGGGCATGCGCAACTGGCAGATGCCGATCATGGTGCGCCCGCCTGGCCCCGTCTCCGCCCCCGCGATGGAGGTGATCCCAGTGCAGCGGGCGCAAGAGCTGCAGGCTGCCGAGCGGATCGTGATCGAGGGCTTCGAGCTGACCAGATTCGCCCCCTACCGTCCCGGCGAGATGTTCCCCGCGACACTGCCCGAGCAACCAGGCGTGGACGTGTTTCTCGCCGTCCACAACGGCGAGGCGGTCGGAGCCGGTGTCACCGTCGTCCACGACGGGTTCGGCAGCCACTACTGGGTCGGCACGCCGTCGGCGCACCGCTCCCGCGGCGCCGGGCGGGCCGTCATGCTCGGCTCGCTCGCGCCCATGGCGAACCTGCCGGTGACGCTCACCGCCTCACGGCTCGGACGGCCGCTGTACGAGTCGCTGGGCTTCACCGCCGTCACCTCGTCGACCTGGTGGTCCTCACAATGACCACTGCCAAGGCGTGACGACACGCCCCTGGCCCGTCCAGACACCACTTGCAGCCCCGTCAATTCGGTCACCCAGACAGAGCCACACTTGAAGATCACTTCAGCGGACGTTACCCAGACAGGGCGTCAAAAAATGCCAGGGTGCCACGAAGCGGGTGCGGTCACCGGCGTATCGGGCCACGGCCGCAGCCCCTGCCCGGGGAGATGGGCTGCAGCCGTACCACCGTCCAGCGCGGAGCCACTGCACAGGGCAAGCCCCGTAACAGGCCGGTGGCAGACCCCGGGCACACACCACGCACCAGGTCCTGCAAGGCCCCGCGCACAGATCATCCGGGCAGTGAAACCAGCACGCCCAGTGCGCTCATCGCCTCCTCGGCGGCACCTGCCGGTTCACGCACACGTTCCGGCGCCTCCCGGAGCGGCAACCCGAAAGCCGCCCCGGCCGGCCGGGAAAGGTGGACGAGGAGCAGGAGGAGGACACCGTCCACGCGGCTCGGAGCCGGTTGCCGGTCCGACTCCAGGCCGGGCCCAGGCAGCCATCAGCGTCGATGGGTAGCGTGGGCGTCTGTGCCGGCCCGGCCGGGACAGACGCCCGTTGACACCGGATCAGATCACTTGCAGTACGGCACCGGGGCGAGGTTTTGCACATAGCGGGCAGCGACCCAGCCGGGCTTGCCCGCGCCGAGCTTGTACCAGAGCCTGTTGCCGTCCACGTTCTGGCTGATCTTCTTGCACTGCAGGGCGGTCACCGTGCCTTTGGGCAGCAGGTTGAGCCGCTTGGACGTGGTGGTCGCGTCCTGGCGCACCCACAGACCGCCGTTGGCGACGACCTTGCCCGTGGGCCCGGCCGCAGGGGTGAGGGTCTGTCGGGCAGCGGTGACAGTCGCCGTCGCGGACGCCGCCGATGCCGCGCTGCTGCCGAGCAGGATCCCCGTTCCGGCAAGTGCCGCAACCGCTCCGGCTGCGACCGCCTTACGCATGCCAGACACGTACATTGCTTCCCCTTTCATTCCCTTTGGGATGTACGCCCTGTAGGACCGCGGATCGTGCCGATACGTTCCACGGAACGCGAAGAACTTCCCTAACCCGCGGCTGTTGGCAAGCTCAGGAGCGATGCCCCCACGTAAGTTGACCGGGTTGCCGGCCAGAGGGCACTGCGGCGGTAGCGCCGCGTTCAGCAGCTCCAGCAGTTGGAGGGCGAGCGCGTCACCCAGCTCCGCCGCGCGCAGCACGGGCCCGGGCGCCGGGGTGAACAGGTGTGGACCCTGACGCGGCGGATGCGCGGATGGTACGCGGTGCGCGGGCGGGGAAGGCCGGTACTCGGCGGCCCGGCGGCGCGGACGGGCGGCAGGGTGTGGGCGATGCTCAGGGCCGACAGGCGGGCCAGGCGCTCGCGCAGGAAGTGGCTGGCCTGGGCGTCGCCGAGGGGATCCTCCTCGTAAAACAGTGCCGCACGCTCGGCCGGGTGCAGGCCCGGGGTCGCCCAACGGGTGGCGGAGGTCAAGGTGTTCGGTGCTGTCGACGTCGGACGGGCAGGGCCGGGGCGGGCAGCCCTGCCCGCACACCGTGCAGTCCTCGCCGCGGCTCACTCACGTACGCTGCGGTGGCTTCACCGGCTGACGCGTTGCACGGTGCCCCCGGGCCACTGAAGTGCAGGGCCTCCCGAGCTCGCGGTGCTCCTCGCCGGTGTTCCCGACGCCCCCGCGGAGAGTGGCGGGGATCCGTATCGGGTGATCGTCGGCATCGCGCTCAGCGCTGGATGGTGGGCCACACTCACGGTGAAGACGGCTGTACCAGCTGCGAGAGCGCCGGGACCCGGCCGGGCATGACGGGAACGCACGGATGCGCAGGTTGATCGGACTTGGAGGCTGGTGGTCACCGGTAGCCGTGGGGGAGCTCGCGGATGCGACGGCTCGTGGCGACTGGCGCGGACACGGACGGCAGAGCCCGTCCTGACCGGGTGAGCTCTGCCGCCTGAAAGTCCAGAGTTCCAGCAGGTCAGCGGATACTGGACGGGATGTCAGGCACCGCAACGGGCCGGAGCACCGTGAGAGACTCTTCTTGGCGAGCCATCATCGCAAAGGAGAACCTGTCGATTTCCAGGCAGAGATCGACATCGTCTGGGTGGTATCCGCTCCGCAGCCCACCGGCGAGGTCTGCCGCGGCACGAGAAGTCCTCGCGCGATGGAGATACGGGGCCGCCTCGACATCGCCTCCCGCCATACATTGACCAATGTATTCGGCGCAGGCCAGGTCCTCGTCGGCCCGGCCTCCCTCGCCGGTGACAACGAACGTCACCGGACCGCAATCCTTGGTCTGCAGGAACCGCGCGGTCGGGCCGGCCACCACGAAGCTCGCGCACAAGACCAGCGGCGCGTTCGCGACGGCCAGCGCGCCCACGGTTCCTGCCGTCGTCTTCTGCACCAGCGTACGACCAGTGAAATCGCATGACCTGAGCAAGCCGGGTGAGTTCACCGCGTCGAAGCCCGCTGCTGGAGCTCCGTCCTTCAAAGCCAGCCAACCCGAATGGCTCTCCTTCAAGGCAAGTGCCTCACTCTCCGTTGAGGCCAGGACGATCCGCTCGACGCCACGCGAGAAGGCCCAGGCAGCCACGGTGAAGGCGCGCATGACGTCGATGACGACTGCGACACGGGGAATGCCGGTCAACTCCGGGATGCCGACGAAGTGATGGTCCATCGCACCATTCTGACGCCCCTGGATCATCCGAAGGGCACGATTTGATCCGGCTGCCGTCGGAGTCTCCACCGACGGGGCGGGGCCTGCAGCGCGCAGGCAGTCCTCCAGCCGAGCGGGAGGACTGCCGACCCACTCCGGCCCGGACACCGACACAACCGACACACCGTCACGGAACCCCAGGCCGCATGACGCAGGCCGAGGGATGCGTGCCGACACCCTCCCAGCCGTCACAATACGTCACGCAAATTAACTCCACGCAAGGAATCTGGTTGGTGGACCTGGCTCAGCTGATTGGCCGAGTGACCCTTGTGGTTGCCGTGGGCGGAGCCGGGCTCAGCAAGATCGGCGCCCGTGCCCGCTTTGCAGCTGCTGCCTGGGCGAGGACCCTGTAGCCCTGGTGTGATGCGGCATAGGGAAGGCGATCCCGACCCGCCCAAGGACGTCCACCGAGCGGCGAGGGACGGCTCAACGGGCGCCACCGCTGGCCGCTCCGCGCTCGTGGATGGCCTCGACGAGGATGCGGCCGAGTCCGGCGGGAACGGCGATTCCGACCTGACGGGGCGATTGATCCAGCGTCCCCAGAGCCTGCCCTGAGGACGCTCCCCCGCCGGGCCTTCTCACCAGGATCACCCAAGAACATGACTCCTGATCACCGAGACGAACTCGTCGATGGAGACCTTTCCGTCCTTGTCCTGTCGATGGCCTGGTAGGCCTCGCCCAACGGCGTCCGCGGGGGTGCCCATGACCGTGAGCCACGTCTTGAGCACGAGCACGCGCGGCGATTCCGGGTCGGAGCCGAAAGCGCGAATCATACCGCCGGAGGTTGGAGTGGGTGCTGTGAACTCCTTTAGGTTCTGCGGCCGATGCGAACTGTGACTGGCGAGACCGCGAGAGCGGGAGGTCGTGCTGCCTGCCCGAGCGTTCGCCGGTCCCGATAGGGATGGACGCAGTCGTCGAAATCTCTCAGCCGAGACAGCACACTGAGACTTGGGGTGTTCACACAGCCGAGCCGACCCGTCACCACCCGCCGCCTTTCGCATGGCACCCGTACCAGACGAATCGCCGAGCACGCGAAGGTAATTCGCAGGCGCCCAACGGTTCTTGGCGATTCCTCACGGTCAGCCATCGCCTCGTCGACCATGCTCTCGATAACGAACGGCGGCAGGCGCCCGAGATCAACTCAACGCCCACCACAAATGCCCGCACGATGTGAACCCGGCCGCTCTGCGCGAACTGCTTCCCTCCAGGCCCATACACCGTCACCAACGACGGCACCGGCATGTCCCCGTCGGAGGCGCTCCACCCCGCCGTCGCCGCCAACCATCCGCTCGTACTCCACCATCTCTGCGTCGAGACGATGCGCGCCGCTGATCGCCTCACCCAGGAGCCAAGGAACCCGGCGTCACTGGGCCGGATACGGCAGCAGCTCCTTGTCCGTCTTCTCCCACGACGCCTTCAACTCGCCAAGGAGCTTCGGCTCGTCCACGGCCCGGTCGGCCTGCTCCCGCCGGTCCTCGGCCAGGTTGAACAGCTGGTCCTGACCGCCCTTGCCCCGGTAGTACTTCCAGTCCCCGCGCCGCAGCGCCCGCTCCCCGCGCACGCGCCAGAACAGTTCGCGCTCGGCGAGCCGCTCGCCCTTCAGCAGGTAGGGGGCAAGGCTCGTCCCGTCCAGCCTGTACGCCGGATGCGGCCGTGCCCCGCCGATCTCCAGGAGCGTCGCGGTCCAGTCCGGGGTGAAGACCGGCTCATGGCTGACCTGCCCGCCGTCAAGGCGCGCGGGCCACCGCACGATGGTCGGCACGCGGATCCCGCCCTCCTTGAGCGAGGACTTGTTGCCCGACAGGGGCCAGTTGTACGAGAAGCGCTCACCGCCGTTGTCCGAGGCGAAGAACACCAGGGTGTCCCGCTCCTGCCCGGACTTCTTCAAGGCGCGCAGCACTTCACCGATCGAATGGTCCAGGTCCTGCACCATCTCCGTGTACTTCTCGACGGAGCCGCCGTCCTGGTGCCAGAGCGCACCCTTCTGGCCCGCCTTGATCCTGCGTACGATCTCGGCGCTCTCCTCCTCGTCCCCTTCCGCGATCCAAGGCCAGTGCGGGGTGGTGAAGTTGAGGTTGAGCAGCCACGGCTGACCGCCGTGGTCACGCTGGACGTACTCACTGGCGCGCTCGGTCAGGATGCGCGTGTAGTAGCGCAGATCCTTGTACTCGGCATCCCCCTCTCGTACGTCACCTTCGTACAGGTCGTACTCTCCGCCGAGCCCCAGCTTCGAGTAGTACTCCAGAGCCCCGCCGAAGTTCCCGAAGAACTCGTCCCAGCCCGACTTCGTGGGCGAGTAGTCCGGCAGGTACCCGCAGTGCCACTTGCCGATGAGCGCGGTCGCGTAGCCCGCGTCGCGCAGCAGCGAGGCCAGTGTGGGATGCGTCGGTTCGAGCCCGACGGACTTGTCCGCGATCGGCTCCGCGAGACCGCCCTTCGTGCGCCCCGGCAAGCGCCCCGTGTACAGGCTGAACCGCGTCGGCGAGCAGGTCGCGGACCCGGAGTAGGCATCGGTGAACCGCACTCCCTGCCGCGCGAGCCGGTCCAGGTTCGGGGTCTTGATGTGCGGGGCGCCATAGGAGGAGAGATCGGCCCAGCCGAGATCGTCGCCGAGGATGAAGAGGATGTTGGGCCGCTTGGCCCGCCGGTGCGGCGTGGCCTTGAACGGCCGTTCCCGCAGCGGGACTTGGGCCTGGGCGTCGGCGGCGGACAGGTCGATGGCGGCGGTGGCGCCCGCTGCGACGGCACCGCCGAAGGCGCGCCGGGACAGCTTGGATTCGTACGAGGACACAGTGCGCTCCTGAGCAGGGCACGGCGCACCACGGCGTCACGTACCCGAAGAGAGTCGAGAGGGGGTCGGTTCAGGCAGCGCGGCGACAGACGGCGCTCGCGACACGGACCAGGTCGACGTGGCGGCGCTCCACAAGCGTGACCGTCGGGTCACCGGGCGGCTGCATGGGCCAGGAGCCTCGCCGAGGTTCTGTACACCTGTCAACGAAAAGGCCCGCCTGTTCACACGGGCTTCGCACTCCGGATCCCACGGGCTTCGTACTGCAGATCCACCAACGCCGGGTGCTCCAGACCTCCTCCTCCCGCCCGCCGGTAGGCGCAGCAGGCGCCCGCAAAGCCAACAGCGCCCCGCCGCTGATGCTCTGACCGGTCAGGTCGCCGGGTGAGTGCTGGCCGATCTTGTGTCGGTTGTGTGTGACGACACGTCCGGTCGCGGCGGCAAGGCGGGCGGGAACGCGGGTGCGCAGCTTTACCGTGCGCGAGGGACAGGGGCCGCGGCGCCTTCCTTTGGGGGCGCGACCACGAACCTGCGCGGGTCGCCTCAGTCCGTCGTCGGTGTCTGCGGTTGGTCGCCGAGGGAGATCAGCAGGGTACGGAGGAGCCGCTCGAGTTGTTTGCGCTCGGTGGGGGCCAGCCCGCCCAGGAGGCGTTCCTCGTTCGCCAAGTGGTGTCCCACGAGGTCCTCGATGGCGCGGATGCCTGTGTCCGTCAGGGAGATGAGGACGCGGCGCCGGTGGGTGGAGTCGAGCTCGCGGTCGACGAGGCCCTTGTCGACGAGCCGGTCGATGCGGTTGGTGAGCGCCGCCGAGCTGACCATCGCGGCCGTGCTGAGCTCTCCCGCGCTGACGGTGTACGGCGGGCCCGAGCGGTAGAGCGTCGCGAGGACGTCGAACTCCCACGGCTCGACGCCGTACTGCGCGAAGTGCTCTTTGAGGGCCCGCTCGAGCAGGCGGGACGCACGCGACAGGCGGCCGATCACGGCCATCGGCGAGCAGTCGAGGTCGGGCCGGACCTGCTGCCACTGCCGGATGATCGCGTCCACGCCGTCGCCCGGTGCGGTTGCCGCCATGTGTCCTCCCGTGTGGGGTCCTGCCTCGCCCGACCGGCCATCGATCCGACTTCACCACGAGCTTAACACTTCGACGTCGAAGTTTTTGACATCTCGGCAACTCCGCGTCTAATATTTCGACGTCGAAATTTTCGACCAGCGCTCAACCAGGGCGCTCGGCTTCCGCGAAAGGTGATCCCCGTGAAGGTCCTTCTCATCGGCGCCTCCGGCTACATCGGCTCCGCCGTCTCCGCGCACCTGACCGACGCCGGCCACCAGGTGGTCGCGCTGGTACGGGACGCCCACCGCCCGGACGCCGGACACGAGCAGCGCGTCGGAGACCTGGCCGACCCCGCCTCGCTCACCCGCGCGGTCACCTCCGACATCGACGCCGTCGTCGACCTCGCACCCCCGACCGGCGACGCCGCGGTGGACGCCGCAGCGATCACCGCGCTCACCGACCCGCTGCGCGGCACCGGGCGCGCGTTCGTGTACGCGAGCGGCGTATGGGTCCTCGGCGCCACCGGCCCGGCCGCCGCCGACGAGAACGCCCCGGTCAACCCGCTGCCGATCGTCGGATACCGCCCGGCCATCGAGCGCCAGGTGCTCGACACCGCCGACGCCGGCGTGCGGGCAACGGTGATCCGCCCCGGCATCGTGCACGGAAACGGCGGCGGCATACCCGCGCTGCTCGTCGACCTCGCTCGCAAGCACGGGACCCCGAGGTATGTCGGCGAGGAGGCCGTGCGCTGGCCGATGGTGCACGTCGACGACCTGGCCGACCTGTTCGTCGCCACCGTCGAGAAGGCGCCCGCCGGCAGCCTGTGGCACGGTGTCGCCGAATCCGCGGTCCCGGTACGCGACCTCGCGGCAGCGGCCGGTGCGGCGGCCGGGGTCGACGGCGAGCCGCAGTCGTGGCCCCTGGAGGACGCCCGCGCGGAGCTCGGCGCACCGTTCGCCGACGCGCTCGCCCTCGACCAGACCGTCAGCGGGGACGCGGCGCGCGAAAGCCTCGGCTGGCTGCCACGGCGCCCGGGAGCGGTCGCCGACGTACGCGAACTCTCGTACCCGCGGGTGGACACGGACGGCATAGAGGTGTTCGGTGCGGCGGACGGGCAGCAGGCCGACGTCGAGGCCATCGTCCGCTTCGTGGCGGGCGTCCAGTACGCGCAGCAGAACGAGCTCGTCGACGCGTTCATGAGCAGCTTCCGCAAGCAGCACCCGGTGTGGACGACCGCGCACGGCGAGCGGCTGTCGGGCTGGGACGAGATCGACGTCTTCACGCACCAGGTGCTGCCCGGCGCGATGAAGCAGTCGACGGCCACCTACGAGGTCGTACGGATCCTGTTCGTCCGCCCGGACGTCGTCGCGGTCAACGTCCGCCAGCGGCCGGTCACCCTCGACGGGCAGCCCATCGAGGACCAGCCGGAGGGCCGCCCGATGTACGTCCTCGCCAAGGACAACGGCCGCTGGCGGATCGCAGCCGCGCAGAACACCCAGGTCTTCTCCGGCTGACGCGCCGGACGCCCGCCCGTCTCGGCCCGCCTCCGAGGGCATCCCCATCGGAGGCGGGCCCGACTCATCGGGTCCAGGATGTTCGCCCACCAACCGATGGCGGACGGAAGGCGAGGAAGGTCTGCACGGCCACTCCAGCCGACCGTCGGCCGCTCCCCCTGGGAGCGCGGAAGGGAATGCGAGGTGATGGCTATCCGAAGTCCCGTGCGGCAAGGGCTTGTATGCGGTGCATGGCGAGTTCGAAGGCGGTGGGCTTGATTTTCAGTGCGCCCCCGAAGGGGTGGTTGAACTGATAGACGATCAGCAGCATGACGCCGACGGTGAAGGCCAGAGCACAGACCGCGCCGGCGTGGACGCGGAGGCTGCCGGCCTCGAAGAGGTAGACGAATCCCACGGTCATCAGCGCGCCCACCAGCAGTGCGGCCCACAGCAGGGCCGGGACCCCGGCCGTGGCGGCCTCGTTCACGCGCTCACGTCGCGCGTCGCCGAGTTGACCGACGGCGTCCAGAACGGATTGGTAGCGGGCCTGGTCGGCGCCGGTCTCGGGCTGGCGGACGTTGATGAATTCACGCAGATCAGTGAAGAGCGCCCATGCGGCGGCACTGTCTTTGCCCTGGCTGAGCATGGGCCATTCCTTGTAGATGACGGTGGAGGTGTAGGACTCGGTGAGATGGACCAGCGTGGCGCGTTCGGGCTGAGGCAAGGACCGGGCATACCAGGAGATCTGCAGAAGGGCGTTGGTCTCGGTGTAGGTATTGGCGTGCTCGCGAGAGTGCGTGTCCCACACGCCCACGACGACCATGGCCAGCACGACGGCGTAGATGACTCCGATCTCCGCGTACACGAATCCAGGACGTCGTTGTGCCGCCTGCGGGACTCAGCAGGGATGATCCGGGCCAGAACGTAGACCGCTGCTGCTGCGGCCGTCGCCGCAGCAGCAACACCGAGCAGCAGCGCGAACCCGAGCACGGGCATAGCAGCTCTCCTTCACCACTGGCCTGGTCAAAACCGGCTCCACCACGTGAGCAAACGATTCCCCCCTGCCACAGGCAGCATCGGGACAGCACCCGGCGGACCGAAGCGTTTCAAGGGCGCGGGAGCGCAAACAGGCCACCTGTCTCGCTCAAAACTCGCACTCCGCCCTGCTGGAGCGGGTGCGGGAACGAGAGGAATATCGAACCGCACGAGAGCCGGGTGGAGGGTGCGTTCTCTCAGAGCGTCGCCCCGCGCTCCCCCAGCATCTCGCCCGTGCGGTAGAGCTCGATGAGGAGTGGGCGCAGCAACCGGCCGGATTCGGTCAGCGCGTAGCGCGTGCGCACCGGGAACCCCGGGAGGCGCTCCTGGGCGACCAGGCCGCGTTCCCTGAGGATGTGCAACCGGTCCGCGAGCACCTTGGGGCTGATGTCCGGCAGTCTCTCCCGCAGCGCCCCGAAGGAGTGCTCGGTATGCATCAGCTCTCGCAGCACGAGCGTGGTCCAGCGGCCGGACACCGCCGCCAAGGCGATCTCCACCGGGCAGTCGGCGTCCGGGCGTACCGTGCGGCCTGGTGAGGACGGCACCAAGCCGGTGTCCCAGCCCCCGCTGTCGGTTTCCGTTTGGTGACCCACGCCGGCGCGGGCTTGACTGCCGTTGTGAACATCAACATGGATCTTGCGCACGATCACGACTCCACTTTCGCTCTGGCCTCCGACGCGGTGCAACATCCCTCGGTCTTCAAGGCCGCGTTCAACTCCGGCAGCGCACAGGCCCTCGCCACCGTCTACGACCGGAACGCCCTGTTCGTCACCCGCGCCGGTGAGCCGGTCACCGGCGCGGAACTCCGGGCCGCGAACGCCGAGTTCCAGTCGCTCGGACTGCCGATAAGCGTCCGCCCCCGGAACACCTACGTCGCCGACGACATCGCGCTGCTCATCGTCGACTGGGTCATCGACGGCGAGGCACCTGACGGAGAGCACGTCCACATCGAAGGTACCGCCACGGACGTGGCCCGGCGCGGCCCGGACGGCCTGTGGCGGTACGTGATCGACAACCCGTTCGGCACTGCGGAGAGGCCTCCCCTGGCGAAGCGGTGACTCCGTCACGTATCAGCCGGAGGCGGGGAGTTCGCGCCCGGTGAGCTTCCCGTCGGGGGTGAGGGTGAAGGCGGTGGGGTCCGTGCCCGTGGTGCCGTGGGCGTCCCCACCGTACGCCTTGAGCGTGATCGACTCGGCCTTGCCCATGGGGAGAGACGGCAGTGGGAGGGCCGGCGTTCCCGGTCGGCGGCGTGGCCTCGGTCGCGAACCGAGCCGACCGGGCCCCGAGCCTGGGCTTCGGACCGGTTCCCGACGGCGCCCGTGACCCAACCGACGTCCGTCCCGCCGACCGGCACCGGGCGGGACGTGGTGGTTCTCGTCCGCGCCGGACCCCCGCAGAAAGGCACCCGCGCGGAACGGGCTCAGATGCGGCGCCTGGCCGCGGCCAGGGCCTCCTTGACCTCCCGCGCCACACGGGCCGCGTCCTCAGGGTTGTTCACCACATCGGTGTGGTTCATGTCGACGACGAGGACGTCGCTGGCCGAGTAGTGCTGGTGCACCCAGTCGTCGTAGCCGGACCACAGGGTGCGGTAGTACTCGACGAGAGCGTCGTCCTGCTCGAAATCGCGGCCCCGCAGCCCGATGCGGTGCAGTACCGTCTGGAAGTCCGCCTTCAGGTAGACCATGAGGTCGGGTGCCTTGCGGTACGGCAGGCCGTCGATTTCACGCATCATCTCGGCGAGCAGTCCCTCGTACACCCGCATCTCGAGGGAGCTGATCCGGCCCAGATCGTGATTCACCTTGGCGAAATACCAGTCCTCGTAGATGGACCGGTCCAAGACGTTGTCGCCCTGCTTATAGGCCTCCTTGATCGAGGCGAACCGCGTCTGCAGGAAATAGAGCTGAAGCAGGAAGGGGTAGCGCTTCGCCCGGATCTCCTCGGGGCTCGCCGTGTAGAACAGCGGAAGGATCGGATTGTCCTCCACGCTCTCGTAGAAGACCGTGCTGCCCAGCTCCTTGGCGAGCACTTCGGCCACGCTCGTCTTACCGATCCCGATCATGCCTCCGACGCAGATCACTGCCATACCTCACTTCTCCCCTGGGGTCATATCCGTGCGCGGGCGGGCGGCCCACATCGCTGAGACGCATGCCAGCGGGGCCACCCACCCCCCTATGACCTTCGTGCTCAACATCGTGCGGTCCTCGTCCGGACCAAGGCCCCGACGCAGGCCGGGGTCCTCGGCCAGCCGGACCGGCCGTTGCGCAGGTGCCGCGTACCGCGACGCGCCCGCCCTCCCGCTGCCACCCTGAAGAATAATCGGCCGCTCGCCCCACACCGGCCAGAGCACCACCCACCCGCCCCACCGGCACGGTCGAAATCGGCAGAACCCTTGAACCACGGGCCGCCCTGAGCGTGGCGGTCGCGGTCTGCGCGGTCACGGCGGTGCTGCCCGGAGCCGCCTCGGCCGAGCCCACGGCCGTGGCGAGTATCACGCGATGCCGCCCGTATAGCGTTGCTCCGGCCTCATCGCGAGGCCGCAGAACTGCTGAAAGGTATGAAGTGAGACGAAACTCGGTACGGCGGCAGGGGATACGCCGGCTCGTGTCCGGCGGGGCGGTCGCTCTCGCCGCCGCACTCCTCGCCACGGTTCCCGCGGTCGCCGCATCGGCCGGCACGACCGCACAGGCCCCCTCCGACAACGGGTCCACCGGGGCCACGGCGCAGGACACCTACACCGTGACGCCCGCGGTCTCGCCCGTCGTGCAGAGCGGGCCGCGCAACATCATCAAGCGGGTCCAGGACACGTACGTCAGCAGCACCGACGCCCGTGATCACTCCGCCGGCAGCGTCCTGCACATCGGCACGCCCGACAACGGGACGACCCGGTACCGCAGCTTCGTCCAGTTCGATGTCGCCCGTCTCAAGGGCTCCGCCATCAAGAGCGCCAAGCTCCGGCTCTACAACTCCTACACAGGCTCCTGCGACGGCTGGTGGATGTACGCCGACCCGGTCGCCGCAGCGTGGAACGAGAAGACGGTCACCTGGGCCACCCGGCCCGCCGTCGCCCCCGGCTACCAGGCCTCCGCCAACTTCGGCCTGGGCAGCCCCGGCTGTCCCGACGTGACGCGGCCGTTCGACCCGGAGTCCTCCAACGGCATCCGCCGCCTGGACGTCACGGCGATGGTGCGTGCCTGGACCAGCGCCACCGACCCCCTGCCCAACCACGGCATCCAGCTGTCGGCGGGAGAGCTCGACAGCAAGGCGTACAAGGACTTCTGCTCGATGAACCCGAGCGCGTCCGTGTACGCCTGCGACGCGGCGTACAACACGCCCACGCTGGAAGTCGAGTTCGACGAGGGCTCGCCGGTCGTGAGCGCGGGCAACAGCAAGGCGGTGGCCAACGGCGGCTACCCGGCGGACGTCCCGGCGATCGAGCTGTTCGGCTCGGGCAAGGTCGCCGACGGGCCGTACCAGCGCTGGGTGCCCGACGCGTACCACTCGATCCCGGACCCGGACAGGAAGCTCTTCCCCACCGCTCGCGGCTGGGGCGGAGGCACGGACCATCGCCTGCGCCCGGCCGGCGCGTACTCCGAGGGCGACCCGGACAAGAAGGTCATGGTGGTCACGGACGGCAACAGCGGCTTCGTCGGGGTCGTCCCCTACCCGTCGCTGTCCGGCTACAAGTGGGCCTACAACGTCGGTAACGCCGACGTCACCAATGTGCACGGCGCCGAGCTGCTGCCTGACGGGAACGTCGCCGTCGCGTCCACCGCATCGGACACGGTCGCGGTCTACGCGCGGGCCACGGGCGACCCGACGAGCCCCACCCCGGGTCCCACGAAACCGCTCTCCTCCAAGTCCCTCGAAGAGGCCCACGAGGTGCTGTACGACCCGTCGACCCAGTCGCTGTGGGCCGTGGGCGGCCGCGTGCTGATCCGCTACACCTACGACTCGGCGACGGGCACGCTCGGCGACGGCGAGTCGTTCCCGCTGCCCCAGCAGACCTCCCAGGGCCGGCTCTACGAGGCCTGGGGACACGACCTGGAACCCGTGTACGGCAACCCCGACCGTCTGTGGGTGGGGGCGAACGCCGGAATCGTGCAGTTCTCCAAATCGGGCCTGACGCAGTGCTACCAGGGCTCCAACCGGTGGCCGCTGGAGAACCAGGTGGACCGGAAGAACCGCTGGTGTACGGACTACCAGGCCGAAGGAGTCCTCAACGTACAGCCGCTGGTGAAGAGCATCGGCAACGACCCCGTCACCGGGGAGCGGCTCACCACCTGTGCGGACGGCTGCGAGGGATCGAACACCAACCCGAGCTACACCACGTCGTGGCTGCGCTTCGTCACCACGGACAGCATCACACGCAAGACGCGATGGTGGGACCAGAGCCAGCACTACCGCGCCCGCTGGATGGTGCCGAGCTACCAGTAGCCGGTCCCGTCACCCGCACTCCGGCCGGTTGTTCGGGGTGTCCCGCCCCCTGGTGGCTTGGGGCCGCCAGGGGCGGGGCACCTGTGCGTGGCAGCGGGGTTGCCCGCTGCGCGATGCCTTCGGCCGCTGAGGTACTCGGCGGCCTCCCCTCGATGCGGTCGAGGGTCAACCGGGGGATCCGACGCGGGCCACCTGCTGGTCGGCCAGCGCGCGCTGGGCGCGGAAGTTCTCGCGGTAGGCGTCGTGCACCGCCGCGTCGTCGTACTTGAGGAGCGCCTCGTCGTTCGTCGTCAAGGCGCTCTTCGTGTACGGGTGGCTGCCGGTGAAGACGATCTTCTGGTCGGCCTTGCCGAGGTACGTCCCGTCGATCAGGAGGTACTTGGAGTGCGTCGCCATCGCGTTCCGCGTCTTCGGGTCGCCGTCGCCGTCGTCCGCGTCGTCCAGGCGGTGCAGGGCGATCCCGCCGAACCTGGTCGGCTTGGACAGCTGGTCGGCGATCGCCGTACCGGCTCCTTCGACGTCGAGGTAGCGGTAGACGATGTCGACGTAGCAGCCCGCGTCGTCGAGCTCCCACAGCTTCTTGGCGACCTCGGGCCGGGTGATCTGGTGCATCGCGACCCGGACAACGGTGCGGCCGTCCTCGGTGCCGTGGCCCGGGGAGTTCCCGTAGCAGGCGGGCTGCCCGTTCACCGGGTTGTCGACGGTGTTGAGGATGTTGAGGATCGGGTCGGAGGCGGCCCGGGGGAAGAAGTACGCCTTCGCGTTGCCCGCCGGGTACTCCGTCGGGTAGTCGGCGACCTGCTCCTTCGTCCCGGCCTGGGCAGCCGCGAGGTCGTTGAAGTAGCCGGTGTACGCGGCGTACAGCGCGGTGTTGCCGGCCACGGTCAGCGCGTCGTTGAAGGCGTGCTGCCGGTCCCACGGAGTCTGGTTGGCCGATGTCTGTACGACGACGTCGTCGGCCGGGACCGTCCCCGTGGCGCTGCCGGTGGTGCGGGAGAAGAGCACGAACTTGTTGTGGTTGACGCCGTGGAACGAGTCACCCGGGTTCGGGTCCTTGGCGAGGCACGCCTGGTTCTCCGCGCAGACCCGCACCCATGAAGTGCCGGACCCCGTCGCGGGCTTGAGGCCTTCGACGAGCTTCGGGTACGTGACCTTGCCAGCCCAGTGCAGCAGGCTCTCGTTGTCCAGGACGACTTGGACGTTCACGCCGCGCTGGTGCGCCGCGGTCAGCCGGGCCGCGAGGTAGTCCGAGCCGAGCACGTACATCGACATCTTGATGTCCGAGCCCCTCTGGGCCCCGTCGACGAGCCGGGCTATGTGGCCGAACACCGCGTCCTGGGCGGCCGTGTCCCCCGTCGGGTTGTTGAACACCGCGCCGGTGGTGACGAGCGGTGCCGGATCGGCGACGGCGGGGGTGGGAGCGGCCGCGAACAGGCCGGACGCCCCCAGCGCCAGGGCGAGCAGAGATCGGGTCTTCTTCATGCCGCACACTGTATACAGCCGTATACCGGGCTCGGGGCACCCCCATGGGCGCAGCCCGAACCGCGGAGCGAACCATGCCGACGTACCCTCTTCCGGCAACGGGGCGGGACAGTCGAGCAACTCTGCGCGGTAGAGCGCGGTTTCGCGTCTGTTCACCTGGACACTCTCGGGGCCGGGATACCGGCCGGCGTCAGGGCTGCTTCGGCAGGCGGATCACGGCCTGGCCGCTGTCCAGGTCGACCGTGCTGCGGTGCGGCGGGGCACCGTCCTCCTCGTCGTCCTTGAGCATCAGGGCACTCTGCCGCTCCTTGAGCTCGCTCTCCTTGCCCGCCGAGAAGACGGTCTGCAGCTGCTCGAAGCCGGTCGCCGATACCCGGCCGCGTTGGGGGGCGCGCCCGAGCCGGGCGCGGATCTGGTCGATGAAGATCATCGCAACCAGTGCGAGGACCAGACCCGGCAGCGTCATGAAGAGGGCTATTCCCATGGAACGAGTCTCCACGAAGCAGATGGGGCAACGGTAGTCGGGGTCATCATCGCCAGCCCTGCTGGAACCCCCACCGTGGGGAGTCGGCCGCCTGCCGCGCCAATATCCTGGGCAAACCGCACGAGTTGATCGGCCTCCACCTCGTGTCGCCCCGTCGGCAGGAGGAACGCGGCCGAGCTGAGGACGGATGGGTCCGTGACGACAACGACCTCATCTGCGCAAGCAGCAGGTCGCCGTCTGCCTCACCAAGCACGGTCGCGCAGGGCGCCAGAGCGCGGGTGGTGTTGGCCCTCGACGCCTCAGAGCCGATGAACCAGTCTCTACCGCGAGGGTGTGGTCGCCGATGTGGTGGAGCAGATGGCCGCCGTGGCCGCGCAACTGGAGGACGACGGCACGCAGCAGGTCTGGGCGTTTGCCACGGAATCGGCCCGACTGCCCGACCTGCGGATCGATGAACTGCCCGCCTGATCCGCCATCCAGCCGGCACCCCCGACAGGCCCTCCACGCTGAGCCGCGTGGCCAGGTGCTCGAGCACCGGGCACGGCACGACGAGCGGTTTCTTCCGGAGCAGACCCACCCGTGCCCGGGCACGAAGTGACAACGATGGAATGGTTCGTACTGTGGGCACGGGACGGGATCCGGATGACGGTGCGGCTACAGGGCTAGGGCCTGGCGCGGGTCAGGTCGCACCTCCCTTCCGCGCACGACCGCCGCAGCCGTCCGGCCGAGACGGTCTCCACGAGGCCGATCGCCCAGCACATCGGGCAGCCGCGCAGCGCGATCAGGCCTACCGGGGCGAGCAGCAGGCTCGCCGGGCCGGTAACCGGCAGCAGGGCCAGGGATCCGGCGAGCGCGCCGAACCCGACGGCACCGCGGGCCAGATGGCGCGGGACGGTGACGCCGGCGAAGCCGCCGCGCGGCGGCGCGTCGCGTGCATCGGCGGAACCGGGCGTGGCGGTGCGTGTCGCCGTGGTCGGGTCATGCGTCATCGTCGGTTCCCCTCGTTGCGGCCGGTTCGTCGCGCAGTGCCTCGCGTACCGCCGAACGGGCCCGGTGCAGGCGGGACTTCATCGCAGCGTTGCTCAGCTGGAGCCGGTCGGCGACCGTGCGGCCGGGCAGGCCCTGGATTTCCCGCATGACCAGCACCTGCCGCTGGTCGTCGGGCAGGGAGGCGACGGCGGCCGCGACGCGTTCGGCTTCCAGGCGCAGCAGGACATCCTCCTCCGCGGACCTTGCGGCGCCGCCGGACGCGTCAACCCGGCCCGACGTGCCGAGCCGGCCGGGCTCGTCGGCCGGTCCGCGGCGGAGCAGTGCGCGGCTGCGGCGCAGGCACTCGTTGCGGACGATACGGAACATCCACGATGCCAGCGCCCCGGAGGCACGCAGCATGCCGATCTTCCGGTAGAGAATGATCAGCGCTTCCTGGGCGGCATCCTCGGCGTCCTGGGGTGTGGCACACAGTGTGTGCGCGAACCGGTGCACGTGCGGGTAGGAGCCGTCCACCAGTGCGGTGAGGGCTGCGACGTCGCCGCGTTGCGCCGCGGCGACCAGGGTCACGCCGGGCCAGGTGCGGTCAGCCACGCTGACGCCTCCGGCGGCGCAGCAGCGTGACGGTGCACGCGCAGAGCAGCAGCGCGGCGGCCGCGGCGGCGATGACGACGGTGGTCATGAGGCCCTCCTGGTGGAGTACGGGGCGGACACGGTCGTCCGCACGCCCATAAGAGGCGCGGTGGGCACGAAAGGATTCACCCCTGCCCACGGACCGGCAGTTCGGGGCGCCTTGGCGCGTACGAGCCACAGGCCACGGTCGAGCCCGGCGGTGACCCACCAGGTGACAGTGCAGCCAAGGTGGCCGCGCCAACAAGGCTTCTGGTGCGCGGGAGTGATGCGTCGGGGGACGTGAACCCGCTGTGCCTGGAGTCTGCGGGCCACGCGGCTGTCGATTGGGAGCTGATCACACGAGAACGGGAAGCGGCTGGCCTCGCCGTGCTCAGCGTTCCCCATCACCAGCTGGAGCGGGGGAAGTTCCACCGTGTCGACCACGACCGACAGATGCTGTCGGCCGTGGAACGGCAGCGTTAGCCCTACGGCACGGCGGCCGCCGCCCGTCGGCTCACTCCTGGGGCAGCGACTCGCGGAGCCTGCGCAGGGAAGCCGTGTTGTTGCCGAACTGGTTGATCGCGGGCGCTCCCCGGTGGGACGGGCCGTAGCCGTGCTTGAGGAAGTTGGCGAACGAACCGCTGGCGCTCAGGTCGACGAAGAAGTGGCGCTCGGGCGCCGGGAAGGCCGACGCCATCAGCTCGTCGAACCGGACGCGCTCGCGGACCACGTCCCAGAGGTAGTTCTCCCGGTGCTCCGGCGCGCCCGGGTCCACGGTCGCCGCGTGCGTGGCGGAGTACAGCGGCAGGCGTGCGGAGCGCAGCGGGACCGCCCGGGCCGCGTCCATGACGTCCGGGCGGATGACGTCCAGGTGCGGGGAGTGGAAGGCCTGGCGGACCGGGAGGCGCACGGCGATCACGCCCTCCCGGTCAAGACCGGCCCGCAGCTCGGCGAGCCGGTCCGCCGCGCCGCTCACCAGGAAGTTGCCGTCGTAGTTGACCCCGGCAAGGGTCACCGCGCCGAACAGGTCGGGCCGGTCCGCGAAGAGCGAGGGCGTGGCCAGGACGCTGAGCATGCCGCCGCCGTCGCCGCGCTCCGCCAGCAGCCGGGCCTGGCGCATCACCAGCCGCAGCCCGTCCTCGAAGTCCATCGACCCGGCGACGGTGGCCGCGATGTACTCCCCGAGGCTGTGGCCGAGGACCGCGTCGGGCCGCACGCCCTCCTCTCGCAGGGTCTCGGTGAGGCTGTAGCCGATGCTGTAGAGCGCCGCGTGCGTGGTGAGGACGGAGTCGTACTCCTTGCCTTTGCGCGCGTCGTCGTAGACCGCGTCCACCAGGGAGGCGCCGCCCGCCGCCCGGTGGGCCGCGCTGCAGCGGTCCAGGGTGCGGCGGAAGGCCGGGTGGGTGTCGTACAGCTCGCGGCCCATCTGGTGGTACTGGGTGCCCTGGCCGCCGTACATGAACACCAGCTCGGTACGCGGCCGGGCGCTGACCACGGGCGCCGGGGGCTCCTCGGCCAGCGGCAGCGGGTCCCTGAGGATCTGGTCGGTCAGTTTGGCCAGGACCCGGCCGGGGCCGATCTCGTGGAAGGTGCGGTACCCCTGGCCGATCAGCCAGGAGATGGACTCGTACCACTTCACGGGGCTGGATATCTGGCGCGTCAGATACTCCGCGTACCCCTGCTTCGGGTAGTAGCGCGCCGTGTAGTTCGCGACGACCGGGATCGTCAGCTCCCGCAGCTCGAACCCGGCGAGGTAGCGGGCGAACTCCTCCTCCACCTGCGTCATGCAGCGCGAGTGGAAGGCCGCGCTCACGTTCAGCGGGATGAAGGCGGCCCCGGCGTCGGTGAAGGCGGTGCGCAGCTCGGGGGCGAACACCTCGTCGTACTCGCCGGAGACGATGCACTGCACGCGCGAGTTGATGTTGGCGATGTCGAGGTTGCGGAACGGCAGGTCCTTGAGGATCTCGTCGACCCGCCGCTGGTCGAGGCGGACGACCGCCGCCATCGCACCCTTGGGCGCCCGGCTCATCAACTCGCCGCGCTTGCGCACCAGTTGGAGCCCGGTGAGGAAGTCGAAGGCACCGGCCGCGAACAGCGCGCAGTACTCCCCCAGGCTGTGCCCGGCCACCACGTCGGGCAGCTCGCCGCCCGCCGTACGGTCCAGATAGGTGAGGGCGTTGACCACGTACAGCGCGGGCTGGGTGTACTCGGTCCTGGCCAGCACCTTGTCCGGGTCGCGCAGGCAGAGCTCCTCGATGGAGTAGCCCAGGCACGCGTCGGCCTGGGCCACCAGCTCCGGGAACTTCTCGAAGAGACCCGCGCCCATGCCCTTGTGCTGCGAGCCCTGGCCGGGGAAGACGTAGACCGATTTCATGAGTAACTCCCGTACGTTCCGAGCCGTTGGCCCAGCAGGGCCGCTGTTTCCCGCAGCAGGTGCTCCGCGACGGCGGCCACCCGGCGCTCGCGCCACTTCTCCAGCGGGGTGTCCCGCACCCAGGCGTTGAACGCGCCCATGGCCGGGCCGCAGTGGATCTGGTAGTCGACCCGCTGCTCCGTACTGCCCGCCATGGCGAGGCGGGTGGAGTGGACGAAGTACCAGCGGAAGACGAGCGCCATCTTCTGCTTGGGGCTGCGCTCGATCTCCGCGAGCCGCTCCGGGAAGCGCCGGGCGACATGGGCCCGGGTCTCCGCCCAGACCTCGTCGATGGAGCGCCGGAAGAACTTCTCCTCCAGTGTGGTGCGCGTCCGTGCGTCCAGGTCGTCGAGCGAGTCGTGGCGCAGATACAGCTCGTACAGCTTCTGGGCGCGCGCCGGGAAGAACAGCCCCTTGCGCACCGCCTGGACCTTCGCGCCGACCTCGAACATGTCCCCGGCGGGCGCGTAGTCGGTGTCGTGGACGCCGAGTTCCTGGAGGATGTCCTTGACGGCGTCGCTGGTGCCCGCCTCGACCGTGCACTGGTTGATGGACCCGGTCACGATGAAGTCGGCGCCCAGGGTGTACGCGGCGAGCGCCGCCTCCGGGGTGCCGATGCCGCCGGCCGCCCCCAGGCGCACCGGTTCCGGGTACCCCTCCTCCTCGCCGATCCGGTCGCGCAGCGCGCGCATGGCGGGCATCAGCACATAGGCGTTGCCGCCGTCGGTGTGGCCCGCCGAGTCGGCCTCGACGCACAGGTCCTGGGCGAGCGGCAGCCGTGCGCCCAGCTCCGCCTGTTCGGCGGTGACCAGGCCGCGCTCGACCAACTCCCGTACGAGTTCGGGCGGCGCGGGCCGCAGGAACCGCTCGGCGACCTCGGCGCGGGACACCTTGGCGACGATGTGGTGGTCCTGGACCACGTTTCCGGCCGCGTCGCGCGAGAGCCCGGCGAGCCGGTAGCGCACCAGCGGCTGCGTGGGGCGGATGTAGGCGGACGCCTCGACCGTGCGCACGCCGTGGCGCAGATACAGCTCCACGGTGCGCATCTCCAGGTCGGGCTCCTGCGGGTTGCTCAGCAGGTTCACGCCGAACGCCTGGCCCTGGTCGAGCTCCCGGCGGATCCGGGTCAGGGCGTCGTCGATGGTGTCCAGGCCGAGGCCGCCGGTGCCGAAGAAGGAGAGCAGCCCGGCCCGGCCCATCGCGGTGACCAGCTCGACCGAGGCGATGCCCTTGTACATCGCGCCCGCCGCGTAGGTGTACCGGACGCCGTGCGCCTCGCGGAACCGCGCGTTCCCGAGTGCCTCGGGCGGCACGGTGAATTGCATGGGGGCCTCGGTGGGTCGGGGGGTTTCGACGGGCTGGGGTGTGGTGTCCAGGGGCTCGGCCGGGGCCGCCTCCCACGGGAACACGCCCTCCTCCGCGTACCGCTGGATGGCCCGGACGTTCTCCGGGTCCTCGAAGACCAGGCGGTTGGTGGCCAGCGCCGCGCTCTTGGCGTGCTCGGTCACCGGCGACAGCTCGCGCAGATACGCCTTGTACCGCGTGACCGCCTTCTTCGACAGCCGCCCGAGCCGCTGGAGGTGGGTGCGCAGCAGCGCCTCGCTGTCCGGGCCGTACGCGTCGACGAGCCCCCACTCGCAGGCCCGCGCCGCGTCGGCGGTGCGGGTCGTGGCGGCGAGGTAGTGGGCGTGCTGGAAGCCGGTGCGGCGGATCAGGAACGGGAGCACCACGGCCGGTATCAGGCCGAAGAGCAGCTCGGAGAGGCTGAACGTGGCGCTCTCGTCGGCGATCACCACATCGCTGGCGGCGACCAGGCCGACCCCGCCCGCGTTCGCCTTGCCGCGCACGTGCGCGACCGAGAGGAAGTCGCCGTACGCGAGGAGGCGGAACAGGTCGAACAGCGGCTCGGGGTCGGCCGCCGTGCGCCCGCCCTCCCGTACCGCCTCGCCGATCGCCCCGAAGTCGGCGCCGAAGCAGAACACTTCGGGCAGCCCTTCGAGCACCACCACGGTGGCGGACGAGCGCGAGGCGCGGGTCAGGACCTCGGTGAGCTCGCGCACCAGGGTCTCGTTGAGCGCGTTGTCGGCCTCGGGCCGGTGGATCCGCACGTACCAGGTGGTGCCCTGCTCGCGCAGCCGCAGCGTGGTGGGGGCCGGTCCGTCCGTCAGCCCACCCATGCGTACTCCCGGTGGTAGTTCCTGATCTCCCGCAGGACGAGCCGGGGCCCGCTGCCGTTGCCGGTCGCGGCGACGAGGTCCTGGTCGACGGCCGCGTCGCGGGTGCCGAAGCGGATGAAGTCGCGGTCGCTCAGCAGCCGGTCGTACTCGTCCAGGGAGAGCCGGTAGCGGCCGTCCAGATGGGCCCCGATGGCCATCTCCTTCAGCCGGGCGGCCCCGTCCGGGGTGACCACGCCGCTGTAGAACTCGGAGCAGCAGCCCGACCCGTAGGAGAAGCAGCCCAGGCGCCGGGGCGCGTCGAAGCCGCCGTTGCAGACGGTGCTCGCCAGCGACAGGAAGACGGTCGCGCCCATGATGTTGCCGACGCGGCCGCAGTACTCCAGGCCCGGCATCACCCGGCGCTCGAAGTCCTCGGCGATCTCGGCGCCCTTCGTTTTGGCGACCTTGCGCATCATCGTGCGGTGGGCGCCCTTGACCATGCCGCCGAAGGGGGTGTGGAAGGCGAGGTACTGGAAGGAGTCGCGGTAGTCGGCGCCCGCCACCTTCTTCTCGTACGCCCGGTAGGACTGCTCGCAGCAGTCCAGGTACGACATCAGGGACAGGTCGACGTCGCCGGACTCGCTGTCGGGGGCCGGACGGCAGGTGTCCATGACCTCGTAGCCGTAGTAGCCGCTGGCGCCCACGTCGAGCTGGAAGACGTGCGGGGTGTCGCTGATCAGCATGGCGACCGCGCCTGCGCCGCCGCTGGGCTCGGCGTACGCCCACTCCTGGGCGGCCGCCTCGTCGCCGTCCTCAAGGAGGTAGCGGGAGATGTCGGTGGCGATGACCAGCGCCTTCGCCCCCGGCGACGTCTGCGACAGGATGAAGTTGCAGGCCATCTGGAACCCGGCGGTGCCCGCGTAGCAGGCCTGCTTGAGCTCGAACATCCGGCAGTTGCGGCTCAGGCCCAGCTGGTCGTGGAGGTAGGTGCTGGTCGACTTGGAGAAGTCGATGCCCGACTCGGTGCAGGTGATCAGCAGCTCGATGCTGTCCTTCTCCTCGGCGCTCAGCCGGTCGAGGAGCGGCCGGGCGGCGTTGGCGCCGAAGGTCACCGGGTCCTCGAAGGGCAGCGCCACGGTCTTCTCCCTCATCAGGAGGTTCTCCAGGCGCGGGAGGTCGAGCCCCCGGTGCTGCGCCAGTGCCTCGACGTCCAGCACTGCCGAGCCGCCAAACACGTTCATCGCTTCGATACCGACGCGGGACATGACCTTACGCTCTCCGTGATTCGCACTTGCTCATGCAAAGTGCCGTGTTGATACCGCCGAATCCCATGCTCAGGCTCAGGCAGTGGCCGACCTCGGCCTCGACGGCCTCGCCGCGCACCCAGCGCAGCCGGTCGTCGATGGGCTCCACCAGATTGCGGGTGGGGTGCAGCCTGCCGTGCCGCATCTGGAGCAGCGCGGCGACCGCCTCCACCGCCCCGGCCGCGGTGAGTCCGTGCCCGGTGATCGACTTGGTGGCGTTGACCCGGGCCCGGGTGAGCCCACTGGCCAGCAGCGCGTCGGCCTCGGTACGGTCGCCGACCGGCGAGGCCGTGCCGTGCGGGTTGACGTAGTCGATGTCGGCGGCCGTCAGCCCGGCCCGCTCCAGGGCCTGCCCGATCGCCCGCACCTCGCCCTCCAGGGACGGGTTCGGGTTGCGGTTGCCGTCCAGCTGGACCGACCAGCCGGTCAGCGCCGCGTACGGCTCGGCGGGCGCCGGGCGGGCGCCGACGCGCTCGACGACCAGCGCGCCGCACGCCTCGCCGAAGACGAAGCCGCCCCGGCCCGCGTCGAACGGACGGCAGGCCAGCTCCGGCGCCTCGGCGCAGGACTCCGGCGCCATCGCGCCCATGGCGTGCAGGCCCAGGTACTCCCAGTACGAGAGGTCCATCAGGGCGCCCACCGCCACGCACACGTCGACCCGGCCGGACGCCACCGCCTCGGCCGCCTCGATGACCGCCAGCTGGCCGCTGGCCGAGGCCCCGCCCACGGTGTGGGCGAAGCCGCGGATGCCGAAGGCCGCCGTGGCGAGCCCGCACAGATCGGTGTCCAGGAAGGACATTCCGTAACTGGGCCGCAGGAAGCGGGGCTTGGCGCGGTGGCGGTCCTGGGCGAGGGTGAGCTCGCGCTGCTGGAGGTTGCTGCCTCCGACGACCAGGCCGATGCGCTCGGCGGGGACCTCGTCGAGGCGCGCCTCGCTCCACGCCTCCTCCAGGGTGGCCAGCAGGACCTGGCCGGTCAGGGAGACGGTCCGCAGCTCGCGTGCGGCCAGCCGGTTCGTCGGCGCGAAGGCGGGGATCTCCGCGCCGACGAACCGGGTGTCGGCCTGGCGGCCGGGCCGCTCCATGACGGCGAACCGGTGCGCCCCGGTGAACAGCGCCTCGGCGAAGGCGGCCTTGCCCTGGCCGACGGCCGTGGTGACCCCCAGCCCGGTCACGGCGATCTCGGGCACGTTAGCGGGCCACCTCGGTCTTGTCGGCGAGGTGCCGGGCGAGCTCGCCCAGGTTCTGCGGGCCGAACGTGTCGACCAGCGGAATCTCCAGGTTCATCGCCTCAAGGACGATCATGACGATCTCGGCGCGGTCCATCGAGTTGGCACCGAGCGCCTCCAGCGAGTCGGTCTCCTGGAAGTCGTGCCCGTCGAGCTCCGGCAGGACCTCGACGATCGCCTCGTGGATCAGGGGGAGGATTTCTTCGCTCTTCATAGTCACACCATCACTAGGGGAAACAGGGGAAACAGAGGGAACACGGGAACAGGAATCGGTGGGGACGGGGCAGGGGGACGGCCGGTCACAGCTCCGCGTCGGCCGCGGCCGCCCGTAGTTCGGCCAGGTCCGCCCCGGGGTTCGCGACGATCTTCAGCAGCAGCCGCTCGTACAGCGCGGCCATCCGCTCGGCCGTCCGCCGCGCGAACAGATCGGTGCTGTACTCCAGATAGCCGTTCAGGCCCGCCGGAGTCTCCCGCACCACCAGGTTGAGGTCGAACTTCGCCACCCCGGCGTCCGAGGGGACCGGCAGCGTGGCGAACTCCGGCACGGGTGCCTCCTCGCCCGGCGGCGTCGGCGCGGGCGCCGGGATCAGGTTGAACATCGCCTGGAACAGCGGCGAGTGCGCCGGATCGGGCTCGGCGACCAGCTCCTGGGCGAGCCGCGCGAACGGCACGTCCTTGTGCTCGTGCGCCTCGGCCGTGATCCGCTTGGCCCGGGCCAGGAGCTCGTCGAAGCTCCGCTCCCCGGCCGTGTCGAGCCGCAGCACCAGCACATTGATGAAGTAGCCGATCAACTGCTCCAGGGCCGGGTCCGGGCGGTTGGTCACCGGCGAGCCGATGGCCGCCTCGCGGTCCTCGCTGTACGCGCCGAGCAGCACCGCGAACGCCGACAGGAGCGTCATGTAGAGCGTGACGCCTCGCTCCTGGCCGTACCGCCGCAGCTGTACGAGCAGCTCGGCCGGGACGTTCACCGCGACCGTCGAGCCCCGGTGGGACTTGACGGCGGGGCGGCGGTAGTCGGTGCGCAGCGAGAGGCAGGCGGGCAGCCCGGCCAGCTGACCGCGCCAGTACGCCTCCTGCCGGGCGAGCTCCGCCGCGTCGACCGCGCGGTGCTGCCAGTGCGTGAAGTCGGCGTACTGGAGCGGCAGTTCGGGCAGCTCCGGCTCGGCGCCCCGGCGCAGCGCCGCGTACACCGTGTTCAGCTCGGTCAGGAAGACGCCGGTGGACCAGCCGTCGAAGATGCCCCACGGGCGGGTGACGACGGCGATGTGCTCGTGCGGCGACAGCGTCAGCAGGTGCACCCGCAGCATGTGGCGGTCCTGCGGCGCGAACGGCCGGGCACGCTCGGCCCGCAGCCACTCGGCGGCCGCCGCGTCCCCGGGCATCTCCTCGAAGGCGACGGCGAAGCCGCCGGCGTCGTTGACCTGCTGGACGTAGGCCCCGTCGCGCAGGACATAGCTGGTGCGCAGCACCGCGTGCCGGGCCACCAGCGCCTCGAAGGCGCGGGCGTAGGCGGCGCGGTCCAGGGTGCCGACGATCCGGTAGGCCATCTGCACGTTGTCGTACGCCGTGCCCAGGTGCTCGCGGTGGTCGAGGAACCACAGCTCGCTCTGCTGGAGGGAGAGCGGCGCACTCGGGGCGCTCGCGCCGGGCGCGGGCAGCGGCAGTGCCACCGGCCCGTCCGCCGGGGACTCCAGGGCCGCCGCCATCTCCTGGACGGTGGCGCCGCCCAGGATCACCTGGAGCGGAAGGTCCTTGCCGGTCTCCTGCTTGACCCGGATGGTGAGCCGGGTGGCGAGCAGCGAGTGGCCGCCCAGTTCGAAGAAGCCGTCCTCCAGACCGACCCGGCCCAGACCCAGCACGTCCTCGACCAGACGGCACAGCGTCCGCTCGGTCCCGGTGCGCGGGGCGACGTAGACCTCCTTGTGGACGTCGCTCTCGTCCGGGGCGGGCAGCGCCTTCTTGTCGACCTTGCCGTTGGTGGTGATCGGCAGCTCTTCGAGCGCCACGAACACGCTGGGCACCATGTATTCGGGCACCCTGGCCGACAGGTGCTCGCGCAGCACCCGGGTCATGGCCTGGCCCATCCGGGCCACCTGCGGGGCGTTGGCGAGCCGCGGGCGGCGGTAGGCGCCGCGCGCCCGCACCCGGGGCAGCTCCCCCTTGCCGAGGACGAGGTCGAGGCCGTCGGGGCGGTCCTGCGACCAGGTCACGGCGACCCGGTGGCCGAGCTCCTCCGCGTGGCGCAGGGCCGCCTCCAGCTCGCGCACCCGCTCGGTGGCCGCCGCGGACAGGCGGATGCCGCCCGGCAGCGGGTCGACCTGGCGGTTGGCGGGCCAGCACGTGAGCCCCTCGGCCACCAGGACGTCGTCCTCGATGCGCGGGTTGGTCAGGCCGGTGACGCCGAAGCGCTCGGGCACCTCGCCCGCGAGCAGCGCGCGCAGCGCCTGCGGCGAGTCGGCCTCCAGCCACGGCAGCGGCTCGGCGGGCGCGCTCGCGCCCTTGGTGAGGACCACGTCGTAGCGGTAGCTGAGCATCTCGTTGTCGCCCAGGCCCCGCTTGACCATCAGGTCGACGGCGCCCAGCTCCGGGAAGCGCTCGCCCAGGCCCGCGAAGAAGGTCGGGCTGACCAGCAGCTCGCCTTCTTGGCGGCGGCGGCGCTGGACCTGGGCGGCGAGCGCCCCGGCCGGGGTGCGCACCTGCGTACGGCTGCGCTCCATCGCGCCGAGGTGCGCGGAGAACAGGTCGAGGTTGCGGACGTCGCCGATCAGGATGCGGCCGCCGTCCTCGACGAGCGGCAGGATCCGGGCGACGGCCTCTTCCAGGTAGACCCGGTTGGGGAAGTACTGGACGACGGAGTTGAGGACGACCGTGTCGAACGTGGTGCCTTCCGGTGCCGTCACCGACAGGGCGTCGCCCTGGCTCAGGGTGACGTGCGACCAGCCGCGCCGCTCGGCGCCGCGCTCGACCCCGGCGAGCGCCGAGGCGGAGATGTCGACGGCGTGCACCGACTCGCAGGCGCCCGCATAGCGGTAGAGAAGCAGTCCGGTGCCGCAGCCGATCTCCAGAAGGCGCCGGGGCCGCAGCTCCTCGATCTGGGCCACCGTGCCGTCGATCCACTCGCGCATCTCGTGCTCGGGGATGAGCTCGCCGGTGTAACTGCTGTTCCAGCCCACCAGGTTGAGCTCGGCGTCGGTGGCGTCGGCGGTCGCGTCGTCGGCCGCCGCGTACTGGTCCTCGAAGAGCTTCTGCCACTGGCCGAGGTGTTCGGCGTTCTGCTCCTCGGCGGCCGTGTCCAGCCAGGCGTCCGTGGGGCGGACGTAGGCGACGAGCTTCTTGGTGTCGCCGCTGTCGCGGGTGGTGACGACGGCGCTGTGCACCGAGGGGTGGGTGTGCAGCGCGCTCTCGATCTCGCCGAGCTCGACGCGGAAGCCGCGCACCTTCACCTGGTCGTCGATCCGGCCGACGAACTCCAGGGCGCCGTCGGGCAGTCGGCGCACCAGGTCGCCGGTGCGGTACAGGCGCGCACCCGGGGCGTCGGAGAAGGGGTCGGCGACGAACTTCTCCCCGGTCAGCGCGGGGTTGCCGAGGTAGCCGCGCGCCACGCCCGCGCCGCCCACGCACAGCTCGCCGACCACCCCGCACGGCACAAGGCGCAGTCCGGGGCCGGTGACGTGGGCGGTGGCCTGGCCGATGGGGCGGCCGATCGGGATCGGCGCGTCCTCGGCCAGGTCGCGCGGGATCTCGTGGCAGGTGGAGGCGATGCTGTTCTCGGTGGGGCCGTAGGCGTTGACGACGGTCAGGCCCGGGTGCGCCGTGTACAGCGTGCGCACGTCGCGGGCGGAGAACGCCTCGCCGCCCACGCCCAGATAGGCCAGCGGCAGCGTGCGGTGGCGGGAGGCCTCGGCGAACGCGGGCAGGAACGCGGCCGACAGCGCCATCATGGTGACCCCGGAGCGCTCCACCCGGTCCAGGAGCTGTCCGACGTCCTTGGAGTCGCCGTCGTGCAGCACCAGCCGGCCGCCGTTGAGCAGCGGGCCGAGCACCTCCTGCGAGCCGACGTCGAAGGAGATCGACGAGTGGTGCAGCACCACGGTGCGCTCGTCGGTCGGGAAGTACTCCCGGTTGCGCACCAGCCGCACCACACCGCGCTGCTCGACGAGCACGCCCTTGGGCACACCCGTGGAGCCCGAGGTGAAGATCACGTACGCCAAGTGGTCCGGGGTGAGGCCGAGTTCGGCGCGCGAGAGGTTGTGGTCGGGGCGGTCCGCGAGGACCTGGACGCCGTCCGCCGCCCGCTCCCCCGTGTCCAGGTGCAGCACGTCCGTGCCGTCGAGCACGGCGCCCGGCAGATGCGACTGGCTGAGCACCAGGGTGACGCCGGAGCTCTCGATGAGCGTACGGATGCGGGCCTCGGGGTAGCCGGGGTCGATCGGCACATAGGCGCCGCCCACCTTGAGGATGCCGAGCAGACCGGCGACGAGCTCGGGCGAGCGCTCGGCGCACAGTCCCACCAGCGTGTCCGGGCCGACCCCCCGCTCGCGCAGCTCGTGGGCGACGCGGTTGGCACGGGCGTTGAGCTCGGTGTAGCTGAGCACGGTGGCGCCGTGCTCGACGGCGACGGCGTCGGGCCGCCGCTCCACCTGCTCCTCGAACAGCTCGAAGAGACAGCTGTCCTGCGGATACGGGTGCGCGGTGGCGTTCCAGTCGGTGAGCAGCCGGCGGCGCTCGGGCGCGGGCAGGATGTCGACGGCGAGCGCCTCGGTGCTCGCGCCGCCGTCGGTGGCCAGCGCGGTGACGATGCCGGTCAGCGCCGCTTCGAGGTAGCCGATGAGCGCGTCGGGCGACAGCGAGGCGTCGACCTGGGCGTTGAGGGAGAGCTCGGTGCCGATGTCGTCGATGGACAGGCCTACGGGATAGTTGGTGCGGTCGACCGAGCCGAGCCAGCGCACGCCCTGGGCGTCGGTGCCGGTGGGGGCGTCGTCGTCGCGGCCGGGCTCGAAGTGCCGGAAGTTGATCATCGAGCTGAAGAGCGGGACGTCGCCCTCCACGCCGCTGCACCGCTGGGCGGCGATCAGCGAGCTCTGCTCGTACGTGATCAGCTCCTTGAGCGCGGAGTCGACCTCGGCGACCAGCTCGCCCACGGTGCGCCCGGCCAGGCGCACCCGCAGCGGCAGGGTGTTGATGAAGTTGCCCAGCATCCGCTCCACGCCGGGCACGCCCTGGAGGCGGCCCGACAGGACGGTGCCGAACACCACGTCGTCGCGGCCGCTGCACGCCGCCACCACCACGGACCAGGCCGCGTGGCAGAGGGCTGCCGGGCTGGTGCGCAGCCGCTGGGCCTCCGCGCGCAGATCGCGGGTCAGGCCCGGCGCCAGCGAGCGGCGCAGATCGCGCACCCCGCGCCCGTCGCCGCGCACATCGCTCAGGCCGAAGGGCGCGGTCGACTCGGTGACGTCGCCGAGCCGCTCCCGGAAGAACGCCTCGGCGTCGTCCGAGGCCAGCCGGTGCAGGGTGTGGGCGACGAAGTCGCGGTAGGGCGCGGGCGGCGCGAGGCGGTCGACCCGCCCCGACATGTGGGTGACGAGCTCGTCGAGGATGAGGCGCAGCGAGGTCGCGTCCTCGATGAGGTGGTGGGCGCTCAGCAGCAGGAACCGCCGTGCGGAGTACGGGTCCTGGGCGATCGCCAGCTTCAGCAGCGGGGCCCGGCCGAGCGTCATCCGCCCGGGCTGCTCCAGCAGGGCGCGCGCCTGCTCCTCGGCGTCGCGGTCCGGGTCGAGCGTGACGTGCTCGACGGGCAGCTGGGCGGTGCGGTGGACGACCTGGACGGGCTCGGGCAGCCCCGCCGTCAGCACGGCGGTGCGCATCACGTCGTGCCGGTCGACGAGCGACTGGAGCGCGGCGGCGAACGCGTCCCCGGCGGCCGCGTCCTCGGCGGCCAGCAGGATCGGGATGACGTACGGGTCGTTGTCGGGATCCATCAGGTGATGGAAGAGGATGCCCTCCTGCGAGGGCACCAGCGGGTAGACGTCCTGCACGTTGGGCGCCCCGCCGGGCACGGTCGCCACCACCGCGTCGAGCTGCGCCTGGGTGAGGTCCACCAGCGGCAGCATCGCGGGGGTGATCCGCTCGCAGGCCTCCGGTATGAGGTTGGGCGGGACGGCGAAGTCGGCGCGCGCCTCCGCGCTGTCGATCTCCGCCGCGAGCAGCGCCAGCGTCGGGGCGTTGAACACCGCCCGTACGGTGACGGCGAGGCCGTGCTCCTTGAGGCGGGCGATCAGGACGGTGATGAGCAGCGAGTGGCCGCCCAGCGCGAAGAAGTTGTCCTCGGCGCTGATCTTCTCCCCGTCGAAGCCGAGCAGCTCGGCCCAGACGTCCGCGAGCAGCTGCTCGGTGCCGGGGCGCGGGGCGACGTAGGCGCGCTGGGCGTAGGCGTCGATGCCGGGGGCGGGCAGGGCCTTGCGGTCGAGCTTGCCGTTGGCGGTGACGGGCAGCGCGTCCAGGACCACGAAGGCACTGGGCACCATGTAGTCGGGCAGGGCGCGCTCCAGGTGCGCGGCGAGCTCGGTCCGGTGGTCGGCGAGCTCGCCCTCCAGGACCGTGTACGCCACCAGCTGCGGGCTGCCGGGCTTGTCCTCGCGGACGACCACGACGCAGGCGCGCACCGCGGGGTGCTGGGCGAGGCGGTGCTCGATCTCGCCGAGCTCGATGCGGTGGCCGCGCAGCTTGACCTGGTCGTCGAGGCGCCCGAGGAACTCCAGGGTGCCGTCGGCGAGCCGCCGCACCAGATCGCCCGTCTGGTACATCCGGGCGCCCGGGGCACCGTCGAACGGGTTGGGCACGAACCGCTCGCGGGTCAGGTCCGGGTTGTTGAGGTAGCCGCGCGCGAGCCCGGCCCCGGCGATGTACAGCTGGCCCACGCACCCGATGCCCCGCGGCTTCAACGCCTCGTTCAGGACGTGCAGTTGGATGTTGTGGATGGGGCTGCCGATGGGGACCGTGCGCAGCGGCCGGTCGGCCGGGCAGGTCCAGTGGCTGACGTCGACGGCCGCCTCGGTGGGGCCGTACAGATTGTGCAGCGGGGCGGGGTGCAGCGCGTAGTGCCGGGCACAGAGATCGCCGGGCAGGGCCTCGCCGCTGCAGAACACCTGGCGCACCGAGGCGCAGTCGGCCCAGCCCGCCTCCTCCACGACCGAGCGGAGCATCGACGGCACGAAGTGCAGCGTGGTGACGCCGGTGCGGCGGATGAGGGAGACGAGGTAGGCGGGGTCCTTGTGGCCCTCGGGCTCGGCGACGACCAGTCGCGCGCCCGCCATCAGCGGCCAGAAGAACTCCCACACCGACACGTCGAAGCTGAACGGCGTCTTCTGCAGGACGACGTCGTCCTCGCCCAGGTCGTAGGTGTGCTGCATCCACTCGATGCGGTTCACCGCCGCGCGGTGCTCGATCATCACGCCCTTGGGGCGGCCGGTGGAGCCGGAGGTGTAGATGACGTACGCCAAGTGGCCCGCGTTGAGGCCGAGTTCGGCCGCGTCGAGGTTGTCCTCGCCGAGGCCGGTGAGCTCCTCGCCCGCGTGCGCGACCCGTCCCTCGGCGTCGACGGTGAGCAGGTGCTTCACCCCGGACACCGCCTCGGTGTCCAGGTGCGGCTGGGTGAGGACGACCTCGACGCCGGAGCTCTCGACCACGTACGCGGTGCGCTCGGCGGGATGGGTGGGCTCGATGGGCAGATAGGCGCCGCCCGCCTTCTGGATGCCGAGGATCGCGGCCACCATCTCCGCCGAGCGCTCCATGCGCAGGCCGACCACGGTGTCCGGGCCGACGCCGTGGCGCCGCAGGGCGTGCGCGAGGCGGTTGGCGCGGGCGTTGAGCTCGGCGTAGCTGAGCGCGTCCGCGCCGAAGACGACGGCGGTGCGCTCGGGGTGGCGCGCCACCGCCGCCTCGAACAGCTCGTGCAGACAGCTCTCGTCGGAGAAGGGGTGGCTGGTGTCGTTCCACCCGGTGAGGACCTGGTGGCGCTCGGCCTCGTCGAGCGCGGAGAGCTTGGATATCCGTGCGCCGGGCTCGTCGGCGACGGCCGCGAGCAACCGGGTGTAGTGGGCGATGAAACGCCGCACGGTCGCGCTCTCGTAGAGGGCGGTGGTGTACTCGACCGCGCCGACCAGCCCGTCCGGCGTCTCGCGCAGATCCAGGGTGAGGTCGAACTTGGTGATGTCGAAGTCGAACTCGATCAGCGACACGTCGAGCGCGCCGAGCCGGACCTCGCGCTCGGACTGCGCCTCCTGGAGCACGAACATGGTCTGGAAGACCGGCGAGTGGCTGAGGCTGCGCTCCAGGTTCAGCGCGTCCACCACCGCCTCGAACGGCACGTCCTGGTGGTCGTAGGCCTGCAGCGCGCCCTCCTTGACCCGGGCGAGCAGCTCGGGGAAGGACGGGTCGCCGGACAGGTCGGTGCGCATGACCAGGGTGTTGGCGAAGAACCCGATGAGGCCCTCGGCTTCCAACCGGTTGCGGTTGGCCACCGGAGTGCCCACCGCGATGTCGCTCTGGCCGGTGTACTGGTGCAGGGCCAGCGCGTACACCGCGAGGAGCGTCATGTAGAGCGTGACGTCGTGCCGCTCGCTCACCTCGCGCAGCCGCCGCAGCAGCTCGGGCGGGCAGCTGAACCGCTCGTGCCTGCCCTGGTACGTCTTGATCTCGGGGCGCGGCAGGTCGGCGGGGAGGGTCAGCCGGGCGTCGACCCCGGCGAGCCGCTCCTTCCAGTAGCCGACCTGGCGCTCCTGCACCTCGTCGACCAGCCACTGGCGCTGCCAGTGCGCGTAGTCCGCGTACTGGACCGGCAGCTCGTCGAGCGGCGACTCGGCGCCCGCGCAGTACGCCTCGTACAGCGCGACCAGGTCGCGGAAGAAGACGCCGAGCGACCAGCCGTCACAGACGCTGTGGTGCATGGTGACCAGCAGGACGTGCGCCCGCTCGGACTCGCGCAGCAGGCGGACCCGGATCAAAGACTCGCGCGCCAGGTCGAAGGGCGCGACCGCCTCGCGCTCGCACACGCCCGCCAGCTCGGCCGGGTCGTCGAGCTCCTCGTAGGCCACGGCGAAGTCGCCGCCGTCGCCGATCTCCTGGTACGGGACGCCGTCGCGCTCCACGAACCGGGTGCGCAGCACCTCGTGGCGGCGGACGATCTCGGCCAGCGCCCGCTGGAGCGCGGGGCGGTCGAGGGGGCCGCTGAGCCGCAGCGCCATCGGGATGTTGTAGTACGCGCTGGTCCCGTCCAGCTGGGCCAGGAACCACAGCCGCTGCTGGGCGAAGGAGAGCCGCACCGGCTCGGTCGCGGACCGGGGGTGCCTGGGGATGGTGTCGAGCGCGGAGAGGTCCACGCCCTGCTTGCGCAGCAGCGCGATCAGGGCGCGCTGCCGCTTGGCGGGCAGCGACCTGATCTTCTTGATCAGGTCGGCGCTGTCTTCGTTCACAGTGGTCATCGTCGGCCCCGGGTTTCCTGGTTCTGGCTTTCCAGAGCGTCCAGCTCTTCGTCGCTCATGCTCTCGATCAGACCGAGGCTCTCGCGGATCCTATCCACGTCGAGCAGGCCCTCCTCCCCGCCCGCGGGCGCATGTCGCTCCAGCTCAGCGGCCATGCCGGCGAGCGTCGGGGCGTCGAAGACGACCTGGATGGGCAGGTCCGCGCCGCTCTGCTGCTTGAGGCGGTTCACCAGCCGGGTCACGAGCAGCGAGTTGCCACCGAGGGCGAAGAAGTTGCTGTCCACGCCCAGCTGCTCCACGTCGGTGTGCAGCAGTTCGGCCCAGACGGCCGCGACGGCGCGCTCGGTCCCGGTGCGGGGCGCGACAAGGCGCTCGCCCCGGCCGCGGGTGCTCTCGGGGTCGGGCAGCGCCCGGTGGTCCAGCTTGCCGTTCTGGGTGAGCGGCAGCGCTTCGAGCAGGACCTGGGCGGCCGGGACCATGTACTCGGGCAGGGCCTCGGCCAGGGCTGTGCGGACGTCGTCCAGCAGGGGGGTGCGCGCCGACCAGCGCGGCGCGGCCTGCTGCTCGCCGGACTCGGGCGCGCGGGCGCCCTCCTCGCGGATCGCGTACACGTTGTAGAGCGGGGTGCCCTGGAGCAGCCGGTTGTCCTGCTCGCTGACCACCCGGTAGCCGAGCGCCCGCAGCAGGGTCTCCACCTTCTCCAACTGGCCGTCCACGTCGTGGAGTTCCACCACCAGCTGGCGGATCTTGGGCCAGTCGCGCCAGTGGATGCCCTTGAGCACCTCGTACTCGGCGTTCTCCACGTCGATCTTCAGCAGGTCGATGCGGTCCAGGCCCTGCTCGGCGACGATCTCCGAGAAAGTGCGCAGCTGACAGGTGAACCGCTCGCTGTCCAGGCGCGCGTCGACCAGCTCGGCCACCAGCTCGTCACCGGCGACCGTGCCGTCCTCGGTCAGCTCCTCCTGGTTGCGCAGATAGGAGCGGACCATCTCGTGCGCCTGCTCGGCGGTGGTGACGCTGCTGGAGATGACGGTGTTGTGGCGGTAGAAGGTGAACGTCTCCTCCTTCGCCTCCGCCGCCAGACCGCACGCGAACACCTGGGCGTTCAGCCCGTGCAGCTCCACGTTGCGGCGCAGCGAGTCGAAGACCGGCGGGATCGGCTCGAAGGCGAGGATGCGCGCGCCGGGGCAGCGCGTCCCCGCGAACAGGGTGAACATGCCGATGTTGGCGCCGACGTCGACGATGGTGTCGCCGTCGCGGATGGTGATGCCGTTGCGCAGGTATTCGAGGTTGGTGAAGATCTCCTCGTAGACGAAGTCCGTCTCGCTGCGGTTCTGCTGGAACACCGTCATGCCGTTGGGCAGTTCGTACGTCCGCTCCAGCGCCTCGGGTTCGGTGCGCTCGATCCGCAGCAGCTCGCGCACCGCGTGCGCGCGCTCGGCCGAGGGCACGACGTAGGACACCAGGCGCCGGTCGTGCTCGCCGTACTCGCGCACGACCACGCGCGCGTCCTCGACGCCGGGGTGGGCCAGCAGCTTCGCCTCGATCTCGCCGAGTTCGATGCGGAAGCCGCGCACCTTCACCTGGTCGTCGTTGCGGCCCAGGTACTCCAGGGTGCCGTCGGGCAGCACCCGGGCCAGGTCGCCGGTGCGGTACATGCGGGCGCCGGGCTCGGGGCAGAACGGGTCGTCGAGGAAGCGTTCGGCGGTCAGCTCGGGCCGGTTGAGGTAGCCGCGGGCCACCCCGTCGCCGCCGACGTACAGCTCGCCGACCGCGCCGACGGGGGCGGGCCGCCCGTGCCGGTCCAGGACGTAGGTGCGCAGGTCGGGGATCCGCTCGCCGATCGGGCTGACGGCGAGCTCCGCGTCGGCTTCGGTGAGCGGCCGGTAGGTGACGTGCACGGTGGTCTCGGTGATCCCGTACATGTTGACCAGCCGGGTGCCCTTGTTGGCCGTGCGGCGCAGCCACGGCTTGAGGGCGGCCACGTCCAGCGCCTCGCCGCCGAAGACGACCGTGCGCAGCCGGTGCGCGGCCGGGCTGTCGCCCTGCGCCGCGATCAGCTGCCGGAAGGCGCTGGGCGTCTGGTTGAGGACGGTCACCCCCTCCGCGCACAGCAGGGCGTAGAAGTCCTTCGGGCTGCGGGTGGTGGCCTGCGGCACGATCACCAGCCGGCCGCCGTGCAGCAGCGCGCCCCAGATCTCCCACACGGAGAAGTCGAAGGCGAACGAGTGGAACAGCGTCCACACGTCGTCGCGGCCGAAGCCGAACCACGGCTCGGTGGCGGTGAACAGCCGGGTCGCGTTGCGGTGTTCGACCATCACGCCCTTGGGCGTGCCGGTGGAGCCCGAGGTGTAGATCACGTACGCCATGTGAGAGGGCGTCAGACCCGTGGTGGCGGCGGGCAGATCGGTGTCCGGGCGGTCGGCCCAGAGCGCCGCGTCGGCCCGTACGTCCACCACCGGCACCTCGGGGGCGCGCAGGCCCTCCGGCAGCGGGCCGTCGACCAGCAGGGCGCGCGGCGCGCTGTCGGTGAGCAGATGGCCGAGCCGGTCCACCGGCGATGCCGGGTCGAGCGGCACATAGGCGCCGCCCGCCTTGAGGACCGCGAGCAGGCCGATCACGAGGTGCTCGCTGCGCGGCAGGCAGAGCGCGACCAGCACGTCCGGGCCGACGCCCAGCTCGCGCAGATGGCGGGCGAGCCGGTTGGCGCGGGCGTTCAGCTCGCGGTAGGTGAGGCTCTCGGCGCCGTGGGAGAGGGCGACGGCCTCGGGGGTCGCGGCGGCGGCCGCCTCGAACCGCTCGTGCAGAGCTCGGTCGTCGGCGTACGAGCGCGGGCGCCGGTTGTCGTCGACGAGCAGCCGCCGGCGCATCGCCTCGGGCAGGACGGAGATGTCCAGGGCGGCCACCGGCTCCTCGGCGTCGAGTGCGCCGAGCAGCCCGGTCATGGCGGCCTCCAGGTACGCGATGACCAGGGCGGCGTCCTGCGCCTGGTCGATCTGCGCGTCCACGGAGAAGGAGTGCCCCAGGTCGTCGACCGAGAGCGCGACGGGGTAGTTGCTGCGCTCGATCACCCCGGCCAGCGACTTGACGCCCGCGCGCTCCAGCTCGTCCTCGTCGATGCGGTCGTCGGACTCCAGATGACGGAAGTTGAAGATCGCGTTGAAGAGCGGGGTGTCGCGGGGCACGTCGCTGTGGCGGTGGGCGACGGCGAGCGGGGTCTGCTCGTGGCGCACCAGCTCGCGCAGCGCGCGGTCGGTCTCGGCCACCAGCTCGCGCACGTCGCGCCCGGCGAGGTCGAGCCGGACCGGCAGGGTGTTGATGAAGTTGCCGAGCATCCGCTCGATGCCCCGGGGGCCCTGGAGGCGCCCGGACATCACGGTTCCGAACACCACGTCGTCGCGCCCGGCGCAGGCCGCGACGACCAGCGCCCAGCCCGCGTGGAAGAGCGTCGCCGGGCTGACCCGCAGCTCCTTGGCCCGGGTGCGCACCCGCTCGCCGAGCTCCGGGTCGAGCGGCTTGCGCAGATCGGCGACCCGTCGCCCGTCGCCGTGCACGTCGTGCATGCCGAAGAGCACGGTCGGCTCGGTGACGTCGCCGAGCCGCTCGCCGAAGTACGCCGCCGGGTCCAGGGTCTCGGCCCGGTGGGCGGCGTGCGCGATGAAGTCGCGGTACGGCTCGGGGGCGGCCAGCTCGGCGGCGCGGCCCGTCATGTGCGCCACGAGCTCCTTGAACAGGAAGCCGAGCGAGGTGGCGTCGTCGATGACGTGGTGGAGGTTGAGCAGGGCGTACCACTGCCCGCTGTGCGGGTCGCGGGCCGCGCGCAGCCGGATCAGCGGCGCCCGGTCCAGGCGCATCGCCTGCGAACCGGCCAGCAGCCGCTGGATCTCGTCCGCCGCGGAGCTGCCGGGGGCCACCGCGAACTCGTCCACGGTGAGCTCGGCGTGCCGGACGACGACCTGTACGGGCTGCGGAAGACCGTCGGTGAGGATCGCGGTGCGCAGCGCGTCGTGGCGGGCGATCACCGCGCGCAGGGCTTCGGCGAAGCGGTCCAGGTGGTCGCGGCTGTCGAAGGAGAACACCCCGGACAGCACGTACGGGTCGCGGCCGCTCTCCTTGAGGTGGTGGAAGAGCATGCCCTCCTGGAGGGCGGCCAGCGGGTAGACGTCCTGGAGGTTGGCGGCGCCGCCGGGCACGGCCGCGACGACCGCCGCCAGCTCGTCCTCGGTCAGCTCCACCAGCGGCAGCATGTCGGGCGTGATCCGGGTGCAGCCCTCGGGGACGCGCGCGGCCGGGAGCACGAAGGTGTCCGCCGCGCCGCCGCCGTCGGTGGACGCGGCGAGCTCCGCCAGCGTGGCCGCCGCGAAGACCGCGGGCAGGTCGCGGTGGAGCCCGGCGGCGGTCAGCCGCGCGGTGAGCTTGGGGATGAGCAGCGAATGCCCGCCCAGCGCGAAGAAGTTGTCCTCGACGCTGATCCGGTCCGCCGCGAACCCGAGCAGTTCGGCGCAGATCCCGACCAGGACCTCCTCGGCCGGGGTGCGCGGGGCGACGTAGGCGCGCACCGTGTACGCACCGGCGTCCGGGGCGGGCAGCGCCTTGCGGTCGAGCTTGCCGTTGGCGGTGACGGGCAGCGCGTCGAGGCGGACCAGGGCGCCGGGGACCATGTAGTCGGGCAGCGCGTCCTTGAGGTGGGCGAGCAGCTCGGCGTGGTGGTCGCGGCCGGGCGTCTCGTCGAAGCCCGGGTCGAGCACCGCGTAGCCGACCAGTCGGGGGTCGCCGGGATGGTCCTCGCGGGCCAGCACCGCACACGCGCGCACCTCGGGGTGGGCGCCGAGCCGGGCCTCGATCTCGTCGAGCTCGATGCGGAAGCCGCGCACCTTGACCTGGTTGTCGATGCGGCCGAGGAACTCCAGGGTGCCGTCCGCGAGGCGCCGTACGAGGTCGCCGGTGCGGTACATCCGGGCGCCGGGAACCGTCGCGAACGGGTTCGGCACGAACCGGTCCCGGGTCAGGTCCGGGTTGTTGAGGTAGCCCCGGGCCAGGCCGTCCCCGGCGATGTGCAGCTCTCCGGCGCAGCCGACCGCCGCCAACTGGCCGAAGTCGTCGAGCACATGGAGCTGGATGTTCTGGATCGGACGACCGATCGGGACCGGGCGGGCCCCCTCGCCGGGCGGGCAGGTCCAGTGGCTGACGTCGATGGCGGCCTCGGTCGGGCCGTACAGGTTGTGCAGCGGCGCGCGGTGCACCGCGTAGTGGCGCGGCGGCAGCTCGGGCGGCAGGGCCTCTCCGCTGCAGAACACCCGGCGCACCGACGCGCACCGCGCCCAGCCGTCGTTCTCCACCATCAGGCGCAGCATGGAGGGCACGAAGTGCAGGGTCGTCACACCGGTGCGGCGGATCAGCGAGACCAGGTAGTCGGGGTCCTTGTGGCCCTCGGGCTCGGCGACGACCAGTCGGGCGCCGTTGAGGAGCGGCCAGACGAACTCCCACACCGACACGTCGAAGCTGAACGGCGTCTTCTGCAGCACGACGTCGTCCACGTCGAGGCGGTACGCGTTCTGCATCCACTCGATGCGGTTCACGGCCGCCCGGTGCTCGACCATGACGCCCTTGGGGCGGCCGGTGGAGCCGGAGGTGTAGATGACGTACGCCAGGCTGCGCGCGGTGGCGGCACAGCGTCCCGCGACGGCCCGCTCGGACCTGCCGCCCTCGACGCGGCCCTCGCGGTCCAGGTACAGCACCTCGCGGGCGGCGGACAGGCCGTCGCCCCTCACGTGCCGCTGCCCGAGCACCAGGTGGGCGCCGGAGTCCTCGATCATGTACGCGAGGCGGTCGGCCGGGTAGCCCGGCTCCAGCGGCAGATAGGCGCCGCCCGCCTTCATGACCGCCCACAGGGCGACCACCATCTCGACGGACCGCTCCATGCAGACGCCGACCACGGTGTCCGCGGTGACGCCGCGCCCGCGCAGCTCGGCGGCGACCTCGTCGATCCGCGCGGCCAGCTCGGCATACGTCAGGGAGCGCTCGCCGAACACCACGGCGGTGCGGTCGCCGTGGCGCGCCACGGCGGCGTCGAGCAGCTCGGGCAGCGAGCTGCCGTCGGAGTAGGGGCGCCGGGTGTCGTTCCACTCCGCAAGCAGCCGGTGCCGCTCCTCGTCCGACAGGTGCGAGGCGGCCGACAGCGGCCGCTCGGGGCCGTCCAGCAGCGAGTCCAGGAGCCGCTGGTAGTGCCCGAGGAACCGCTCGACGTCGGCGGTCTCGAAGCGCTGGGCGTCGTACTTCAGGTGCAGCGCGTAGTCGTCGGCGTTCTCGAAGACCTCCAGGTGGAGCTTGAACTCCCCCTCCTGCGAGATCCCTTCGACGAACCGCATCGACCGCGCGAGCTCCAGGCCGAGCACCTCGTCCGCGACGTGCATCATGCGCTGGTTCTGGAAGACGTAGGAGACCTGGAAGACCGGCGAGGAGTCCGGGTCGGACTGGAGGTTCAGGTCCTGCACCATGCGCGGGAACGGGTATCCGGCGTGATCGAGCCCGTCGGCCAGGACCAGCGAGAGCTCACGCACGTAGTCGCGGAACGGCACGTCCTCCCGCGGCCCGAACCGCACCGGCACCATGTTGACGAAGTAGCCCACGGAGTCGGCGTACGCGAGGTCCGGGCGGCCCATCGACGGCACGCCGACGATCAGGTCCCGCTCGCCGCTGTAGCGGTGCAGCAGCAGTTCGTACACCGCGAGGAAGAGCACGGCGGGCCGCACTCCGCTCGCCGCGCACCAGGTGCGCACCCGGTCGCCGGCCGCGCCGGGGAGCGCGAGCGAGGCGGTCCGGCCGAGCACCGGCGCGCCGGGGGCGGGGGCGCGCTCGACGCCGAGGTGGAGCACGGGCAGGTCGCCCGCCAGCGTCCGCTGCCAGAACGCGCGGTGGCGCGCGCCCTCGGGCCCGTCGAGGAAGGCCTGCTCCCGGCGGACGAACTCGTCGTACGCGTCCGGCGCGGGCGCGCTCCAGTCGGCGCCGCGCCCCAGCGCCTCGTACGCCGTGGCCAGGTCCCGCAGGAACAGCGGGGTGGAGGCGCCGTCGAAGACGAGGTGGTGGAAGACCAGCAGGACGACCGCCCCGGGGGCGTCCGTCTCGTAGACGTACCCCCGCGCCAGCGGGTCCGACGCCAGGTCGAACGGGGTCTTCGCCGCCCGGCGCACCTCGGCGAGCAGCGCGTCCTCGGACAGGCCCGGCACCCGCTCGTGGCGGAAGGGGACCGGCCGGTCGGGGCGGGCGACGAGGTACGGCACGCCGTCCTGCTCCGTCACCGCGCTCGACAGCTGGCCGTGGGCCGCCACCACCAGGGCGAAGGCCCGGCGCAGCCGGTCGACGTCGAGGGGCGCGTCGGTGCGGAAGCAGACCGGGACGTTGTAGACGTCTGCGTCGGGCCGCAGCCGGTGCAGCAGCCACAGGCCCTTCTGGCCCTCGGAGAGGGGGCGCTCGGCCGCGTGCCGCTGGAGCTCTTCGTAGAAGGCGAGAACGTCGTCGGCGGAGAGGGTGCCCGCCTTGAAGCCCGCCAGTATCTGATCCTCGTTCACGCGCTCGGTGCTTCCTTCATGAGTGCCTTCAGATCTTCGAGGCTGACGTGCCCCTGCCGGAACTGCTCCAGCGCCCGGGCCTTGGCGGCACGGGGGTCTTCGGTGTCCGGACCCGGGCCGGGCGCCGGGTCGGTGGCGGGCTCGGCGGCGCCGGTCGCGGCGCGGAGCCCGGTGAGGCGGGCCGCGATGCGTTCGAGGGTGCCGGCCTCCAGGATGTCGCGGGTGGACAGGCGCAGGCCGAGGTCGGCCTCGACCCGGCGCTGGAGCCGCGACCAGAGGATGGAGTCCACGCCGAAGCCGTGCAGGTCCTTGTCGGCGGGCAGTTCGCCCGCGTCCAGGCCCAGGGCTTCGGCGAAGAAGCCCGCGAGGTAGCGGGTCAGGTCGTCGGGGGCCTGTGGGGCCCGCGCGGCCTCGCACGGCTGCGGTGCGCTGGGGACCTGTATGGCTTCGCGCGGCTGCGGTGCCGTGTCGATCACCCGCTGCTCGTCCCGCCGGGGCTGCTGCCAGGTGCGGCCGATCCAGTACCGCTTGCGCCGGAACGGCGTGGTCGGCAGGGTGATCCGCCTGCGGGGCCGACCCGCGTGCAGAGCGTCCCAGTCGACCTTGGCGCCGCCGACCCACAGACCGGCGAGCCGGTCCAGATCGCCGTCCGCGACCAGCGCGGCGACGAACGCCTCGCCGTGCGCACCGGAGAGCAGGGCGGTCAGCGGGTTGGCGCCGTCCTCGGCGCTGCCCGCGTGGACCTGGACTCCGAGCGCCTCGGCGGCGTCCGCCTCGCCGAGGTGGCGCGCGAGTGCGGCGCGCAGCTCGGCCCGCGAGCCCACGACGGCCGCGAACCGCTCCGGCAGCGCCTCGCGCCCGGTCTGGAGGGTGTACGCGAGGTCCGCGAGGTCGATGGCGGTGTCGCCGTCGACGAAGTCGAGGAGCCGACGGACCGTGTCGCGCAGCCGCTCGGGGTCCTTGGCCGAGACCACGACGAGCTGCGGGGCGCCGTCGCCCGCTGTCGGTTCCGCGACGGTTGCCGGGGCCTCTTCGACGACCAGGCTGACGTAACTGCCGCCCGCGCCGACGGAGTTGATGAGACCGCGGCGGACGCCCTGCCCCTCGGCCGGGCGCGGCCGCCACGGCGTGAGCCGCTCGGACAGCGCGAAGGGCGCGGCCTCGAAGTCGAGGTTCGGGTTGGCGGTGCCGCCCTCGACCAGCGGGGCGAGCTCACGGTGGCGCAGCTGAAGCACCACCTTGGTCAGCTGGGCGATGCCGGAGGCCGCCTCGGGGTGGCCGAGGTTGGACTTCACCGACCCGAGCGCGACCGGCTCGGGCACCGCGCCGAAGACCTCGCGCAGCGCGCTGAACTCGACGGCGTCGCTCAGCGCCGACCCGTTGGCCGCCGCCTCCACGTATCCGATCGACTCGGGCGCCGCACCGGCCCGCTCCAACGCCCGCCGCATCACGGCGACCTGGGTGCGGTGGCTGGGCGTCATGAAGCCGTTGGCCCGGCCGCCGTGCAGCGAGGCGCTCCCCTTGACGACCGCGTGCACGGTGTCGCCGTCGCGCAGCGCGGCGGCCAGCGGCTTCAGGAGCACCGCGCCGACGGCCTCGGCGGGCAGGTACCCGTCGCCGTCGCGGAAGCTGCGGCTGCCCGGGTGGCTTCCCAGGAGCTGCGCCTGGGAGAGCGCGAGGTACTTGTCCGGGTGGACCGTGAGGTTCACCCCGCCCGCGATCGCCAGCTCGCTCTCCCCGCGCAGCAGGTCCGCGCAGGCGAGGTGGATCGCCTGGGCCGAGGACGAGCACATGCTGTCCACGGCCAGGCTCGGGCCTTCGAGCCCGAAGAAGTACGAGACGCGGTTGGCGATCATGTTGTACGAGGTCGCCGAGGTCAGTGCCGCGCGCGGCACATCGGCCTCGTCGGCCCGGTACATCTGGTACATCGAGCCGACGTACACGCCGACCCGGCGCCCGTAGCGCCGCTCGATGGCGTCCTGGGTGACCCCGGACCCCTCAAGCAGCTCCCACACCGTCTCCAGGAAGAGCCGCTGCTGCGGGTCCATCGCCTCGGCCTCGCGGGGCGAGATGCCGAAGAACAGCGGGTCGAACCGGTCGATCCCGTCGAGGAAGCCGCCCCAGCGGCAGTAGGTGCGGCCGGGCGCGTCCCGGTCCGTGTCGAACAGCGCGTCGTGGTCCCAGCGCTCGGCCGGCACCTCGGTGACGCTGTCCTTGCCGGACCGCAGGTTCCCCCAGAACGCGTCCAGGTCGGCGGCCTGCGGGTAGCGCCCGCTGATCCCGATGATCGCGACGTCCTGGTCGACGGGCGCGGGACCGGGGCGCGGGGACCGCTCGGCTGCCGCGACGGCCGTCACCGTGCGCACGGGCTCGGCGGGCTCGGCGGCACTCGGAGCCGGGCGTGGCGCACGGGGCTCGCCGAACATCGTCCGCAGCACGCCCTCGTACTCGGCCACGAAGTGCTCCGCCAGCGCCCGGACCGTCTGGATCTCGAAGAACAGGGTCTTCGAGAGCGGGCCGAAGCTCTCCTCCAGGCGGGCGATCAGATCGGTCGCCACGACCGAGTCCATGCCGTACCGCTCCAGCGCCGTGTCGGCGTCGAGCCGCTCGACGCCCAGCTTGAGGGCCCCGGCGAGCAGCTGCCGCAGGTGTCGGACGGTACGGTCCACGAGCGCGCGGTCGGCGCCCTGTACGGGCTGCTCCTGCTGCACCGATTCCTCTTCCCCAGTTGTCTCATGACGGCCCGTCAGTCTCGGCAGCAGTGCCTCGCGGTTGCCCGCGACGACCACCAGGCGGCCGTCGTCCAGGCCGTTGTCGTGGGCGGCCGCCCCGACCCGCAGGGCGTGCAGGGCGCTGCCGGTGTCCAGGGGCGCGAGGTCCATCTGCCGGAGCTGTTCCTTGGTCGCGTCGTCGACCCGCATGCCACCGTCCTCCCAGAGCGGCCAGTTGACGGAGAGCGTCGTGCCGTGCCGCAGCCCGGCGCCGACGAGGCGGTTGCGGTGGGCCGCGTAGGCGTCCATGAAGGCGTTCGCGGCCGCGTAGTCGGCCTGCCCGGGGTTGCCGAAGGCGCCGCTGGTGGACGAGAAGCAGCAGAAGAGCTCCAGCGGGTGGCCCTTGCTCGCCTCGTCCAGGTTGACCAGGCCGGACACCTTGGGGGCCAGCACGCGGGCCAGCTCCTCGGGCGTCTTCCTGACGATGAAGTCGTCGCTGAGCACACCGGCGCTGTGCACGATGCCGGTGAGCGGCCCGTGGGTGGCTTCGACGTACGCCATCAGCTCGTCCACCGCCGCGCGGTCGGTGACGTCCGCCCGCCGGTGGTCGACGCGCAGCCCGGCCGCCCGCAGGGCGTCGAGCGCGCGCGACTGCTCCTGGTCCAGCGGGGAGCGGCCGGTGAGGACGACCGTGGCGTGCTCGACGCCGTCGGCGATCTCGCGCGCCGCGACGAGGCCGAGGGCCCCGGCGCCGCCGGTGATCAGATAGACGCCGCCGGTGCGCCACGGCGCCGCCGCCGGGCGCGCGGGCGCCACTTCGTCCAAGCGCCGCACGTACCGCCGCCCGTCCCGGTACCGCACCTCGGGCTCGGCCGCGCGGCCCGCCTCGGCGAGCAGCCGGGCGGCGACGGCCGGGGCCGGAGCCCCGTCGAGGCAGTCGAGGTACTGGGTGCGCAGCCGGGGGTTCTCCAGCTGGGCGGTCTTCAGGAGCCCGGTGAGCCCGCCGAAGCACTCCGCGGCGCCGCCGCTGCCCACCAGGACCACCTGGAGCAGCACGGGTCGGCGCGGGCCTCCCGCCAGCAGCTCACGGGTCCGGGCGAACACCTGCCGGGTGACGTCCGAGTACTGGGCGTCCAGCGGCCCCTCGCCCGGTTCCACCACCTCGAAGGCGGTCGTCCCGGCGAGCGCGGCCGCGTACGCGTCCCGCCCGGCGGCGTCGAGCGAGCCGATCAGGACGACGTGGTGCTCGGCGTACTCCTCGGACGCGGCCGCGTCCGCTCCGGCGGCCTCTTCCCACACCGGCCGCAGAAGCAGCAGCTCGTCGTGGCGCGGCTGGGCCGGTGCGTCCTCAGCCTCTACGTCCTCGGCGTCGAGCCAGTAGCGCTCGCGGGCGAACGGGTAGCCCGGCAGGCTCACGCGCCGCACCGGCGCGTCCGTCCCGCGCAGCTGCGCCCAGTCGACCGCGAGGCCGCGCACCCAGCGGGCCAGGACCTCGTCGTACTGCCCCTGCTCCCACCAGGCACGGACGGTCTCGGCGGTCTCGCGCGGCACGTCGCCGTCGGGTCGTACGGTTCCGCGCAGCCGGGTTCCGGGCGCGGCGGGGGCGGCGACGAAGGCGTCCAGATGCCGCTTCAGGGACTCCATCGAGGTCGCGGTGAAGGCGAGGCGCTCGTCGAGCGCGACACGGCCGGTCTGGAGCGTCCAGGCGACGGCCGCGAGGTCGGTGTCGCCCAACTCCTCGGTTCGGGCCCGCAGTCGGCGAGCCTGCTGGACGAGCTGCTGCTCGCTCATCGCGGACAGCATCACGGCCACCGGCCGGGTCCCGTCGGCGGGCACCTCGCGGTGCGCGGCCTCCGGCTCGTACTCGGCGAGGATCACATGGGCGTTGGAGCCGCCCGCGCCGAAACTCGACACCCCGGCCACGCGCGGCAGTTCGCGCTCCTCGCCGCCGACGACCAGGGTCGGGCGGTGCCACGGCTCCAGGTGCTGCTGGACCCGCAACGGCGTCCGCTCGAAGTCGATGTGCGGGTTGGGCTCGGCCGAGTGCAGGCTCGGCACCAGCTCGCGGTGCTTGAGCTGGAGCAGCACCTTGGTGACCGCGGCGATGCCCGCCGCGCTCTCGCAGTGGCCGATGTTGGACTTGACCGAGCCGATCGCCAGACTCCGCGGCAGCGCGCCGCCACCGGCCGTGCGGAACGCCTTGACCAGGCCCGCGATCTCGATCGGGTCGCCGAGCGCGGTGCCGGTGCCGTGGGCTTCGAGGTAGCTCAGCGCCGCCGGGGAGACCTCGGCCTCGGCCAGTGCCGCCGCGATGACCTCGCCCTGCGCCACCGGGCTCGGCACGGAGAAGCCGTGGGTGCGGCCGCCGTGGTTGAGCGCGGTGCCCTTGATGACGGCGTGGATGTGGTCGCCGTCCGCGATCGCCCGGTCCAGCGGCTTCAGCAGGACCGCGCCGACGCCCTCGCCGGGCACATAGCCGTCGCCGCCCTCGCCGAAGCTGCGGCAGCGGCCGTCGCTCGCCGTGAACTTGCCCTGGCTGAGCATCAGATACTTGTTGGGGTGGACGCTGACGTTCACGCCGCCCGCCACCGCCGACTCGCACTGGCCGCTGCGGATCGCCTCGCAGGCGAGGTGGATCGCGGTCAGCGACGACGAGCACATGGTGTCCACGGCCATGCTCGGCCCGTGGAAGTCGTAGAAGTACGAGACGCGGTTGGCGATGGACGAGGGGCTGCCCGACAGGGCGACGTGCTGCCCGCGTGCCTGCGCCTGTGCGCCGTGGAGCTGGTACTCCTCGTACATCACCCCGACGAACACCCCCACCTTGCCGGCCGGGGCCAGGTTCGCACCGGTATATCCGGCGTCCTCCAGGGTGTGGTGCACGCACTGGAGGAACAGGCGCTCCTGCGGGTCCAGGTACTCGGCCTCGCGCGGCGAGATGTGGAAGAACAGCGGGTCGAACCGGTCGACGCCGTCGAGGAAGCCGCCCCACTTGCCACCCGGGTGCTCCCGGTGGTCCCAGCGGCTGCGCGGGACCTCCCGGATGCAGTCGCGGCCGGAGCGCAGGTTCTGCCAGAAGGCGTCGAGGTCCTCGGCCTCCGGGTAGCGCCCGCTCACGCCCACGATGGCGATGTCGGTGCGCGCACGCGGGGCACGGCGCTCGCCGCCGGACGCGCCGGTGGACTCCGCCGGGGCGGCGGACGCGGACGGGGTCACCGGCTCGGCGCCGGACGCGCCGAGGGCCGCCCGCACCTGCTCCGGGTACTCGGCCAGGAAGTGCTCGCTCAGCGCCCTGATGGTGCGCACCTCGAAGAACAGCGTCTTGGACAGCGGTCCGAACGGCCCTTCGAGGTGGCGGGTGAGCTCCATCGCCATCATGGAGTCCATGCCGTAGTGCTCCAGCGGGGTGTCCACGTCCAACCGCTCGGGGGCGACTTCCAGCGCGGCCGCCAGTTGCTCGCGGATGTAATCCAGCGCACGGTCGTCGGCGTACGCGGTCACCGGCGTCACCGGCGCCGCCTGCCGAACCGGTGCGGGCGCGGGCCGCTCGCCGGGCCCGCCCGGGAGCACCCGGGCGCTCAGCCCGGTCAGCTCCACGCACACCTCGCCGCGCTCGTCGAGGACGGTCACGTCGAGCTTGGCGGAGGGGGCGTCGGGGCGGCTGCCGTCCTGGTGGCGGATCCAGGCGTACGCCGTCGCCGGGGTCGCCCCCGCCGCCGTCAGACCCTGGAGGGCGAAGGGCAGCGCGGGCCGCCCGGCCTGCCCGTCGCGCGCGGCGGTGGTGAGACCGAGGCCGATCGTGGCCTGGAGGGCGCCGTCGACGATGCTGGGGTGCAGCCGGTAGCGGTCCACGGGCTCGGCCGCCGCCGGAAGGCGCAGCTCGGCCAGGACCTGCGGCCGCCCTTCGCCGTCGGTGCCCACGCCGAGCCCCGCGAGGGAGCGGTGGGCCGGGCCGTACTCCATGCCGACGTTCGCGTACAGGTCGTACAGGTCGTCGGCCGTGAAGGCGGCCTCGGCGCAGTGGGCGCGCAGCTCGGCCAGGAGCGGCGGACGGCTCACGGCGCCGCCGGTCACGCTCGCCCGGCCCTGGCTGCACAGGGTGCGCACGCCGTCGCGGTCGACGGCGTGGATGGTGTACTCGTACGCGCCCTCGGCCGTCGTGCGCACGGTGACGCGCAGGTCGAGACCGTCCGGCCCGCACAGGGCGGGGCGCAGCCACACGACGTCGGACAGGCGGACGCGGTCGGCGCGCTCCGGTCCGATCACCCGGGCGAGCGCGGCGCGCGCCATCTCCAGGTGCGCGGCGCCGGGCAGCACCCGGCCGCCCTGGACACGGTGGTCGCGCAGGAACGGCTCGCCGCCGTCGAAGCGCGACTCGTACGCCTCGGCCCCGTCGGCGTCGCCGGACGCGGCCCGGTGCAGCAGCGGGTGCGGGTGGGCCGGTGCGGCCGGGCGGCGGGTGCGGCCCGCCCAGTAGCGCTCGTCGGCGAAGGGGTAGGCGGGCAGGCCCAGGCGCTCGGGGCGGGCGCCCGGGCCGTACAGCCGCTGCCAGTCGACCGGGTGCCCGGTGACCCACTCGGCCAGTACGCGGCTGTCGTCCCGGGCGTCCAGCCAGGTGTGCGAGGCGGCGAGCCGTGCGGTGTCGCGCCCGGCGGCCTTCGGGGCGCGGCGGGGCGCGGAGCCCCGGTGCCAGCCGTCCGCGTTGCCGCCCAGGAGGCGGGCGAGCCGGTCGCGCAGCTCCGCCACCGAGGTGACGGCCACGGCGAGCCGCTCCTCCATCGCATCGCGGCCGGTCTGCAACGTGTAGGCCAGGGCCGGGAGTTGAGCGTCCGCCACCTGATGCACCGTCAAGTGGTCCAGCAGGTCCCGGGCCCGGCCGGTGAGCTGCTCGTCCGTACGGGCCGACAGCACGGCCAGGGCCGGACGGCTCTCGGCCGCCTCCCGCCGGGGCTCGCCGCCCCGGTACTCATCAAGCACGACATGGGCGTTGACCCCGCCGAACCCGAACGAGCTGACACCGGCGCGGCGCGGCACGCTGACGCCGTCGGCGTCCCGCAGCCGTCGCCACGGCGTCCGCTCGCGCACGACGTGGAAGGGGCCGTCCGCGAGGTCCAGATAGGGGTTGAGCTCCGCGCAGTGCAGGCTCTCGACCAGCTCGCCGTGCTTCATCTGGAGCAGCGTCTTGATCACCCCGGCCACGCCCGCGGCCAGTTCGAGGTGCCCGATGTTGCTCTTGACCGAGCCGATGCCGCACCGGGCGGGCTCGCCCAGGCCGTCCGGCGTCTCCTCGGCGAGCGCGGCGAAGGCGCTCTTGAGGCCGCCGAGCTCGACGGGGTCGCCCAGCTCGGTGCCGGTGCCGTGCGCCTCGACGTACGTCACGGTGCGCGGGTCGATCCCGGCCTGGCGATAGGCGGACTTGAGGAGTTCGGCCTGTGCCTGCGGGTTGGGGGCGGTGAGCGAGTGGGCCCGGCCGCCGTGGTTCTCGGCGGTGGCGCGGATGACGCCGTGGATGCGGTCGCCGTCGCGCTCGGCCGCGGCGAGCGGCTTCAGGACGAGGATGCCCACGCCCTCGCCGCGCACATAGCCGTCGGCGCCCGCCGCGAACGTCTTGCAGCGGCCGTCCTCGCTGAGCATTCCGGCCCGGCTGTAGCTGATGTGCAGATCGGGGCTGACGATGGTGTTCACACCGCCCACCAGGGCGAGTCCGCTCGCCCCCGAGCGCAGCAGCTCCACCGCGCGGTGCAGGGCGACCAGCGAGCTGGAGCAGGCGGTCTCGACCGGCTCGCTGGGGCCGTGCAGATCCAGCAGATAGCTGACCCGGTTGGGGCCGACGGAACCGGAGACCCCGGTGGCCGCGTACCCGTCCTCGCCCTGCTGCTCCTTCAGCACCAGGCTGCCGTAGCCGCTCGGCGCGGTGCCAACGAGGACGGCGGTGTCGGTGCCGGCCAGGCTCGACGGCGCGAGCCCGGCGTCCTCAAGGGCGTTCCACACATGGGTGAGCAGCAGCCGCTGCTGCGGGTCCATGGCGGTGGCCTCGCGCGGCGAGATGCCGAAGAAGAGCGGGTCGAAGCGGTCGACGGCGTCGAGGAAGCCGCCCCAGCGCACGTGCCGCCTGTTCGCGGGCGTGGCCGGGTCGTCGTGCATCGCCCGCCAGTCCCAGCGGTCCTCGGGTATCTCGGTGATGCAGTCCTTGCCGTTGCGCAGGTTCTCCCAGAAGGCCGCCAGATCGGGCGCCTGGGGGAAGCTGCCGCTCATGCCGATGACGGCGATGGGCTCGGCGGGGCCGGTGGGGGCCGTGTGGTGGGGAGCGGTGTCCTCGGACGGGACGGCGGGTGCGGACGTCCGCACAGGCTCCGGCGTCGGCCGCCGCTCGCCGTGGACGCGCGCCATCTCCGGCGCGTACGCGTCGACGAGGTGTGCCGCGAGGCTGCCGACGGTCCGGTACTCGAAGAACACGGTGGGGGCCAACGCCAGACCGTGGCGCTCGTTCAGCCGGTTCGCCAACTCGGTCAAACTGATCGAATCAAACCCGTACTCCCCCAACTCACCATCCGCGTCGATCTCTTCGACAGGCACGTTGAGCTGGGCGGACATCTCGGCGGCAAGGACGTCCTGGGTCGCGGCCAGAAGATCGTCGGTGGCCGGGGAGGCGGGCGCGGCCGGAGCCGTGTGCCCCTGCCCCGCCAGGTGCTCCGCCAGGCGGCGCGGGGTGGCGTACTCGAAGAACACGGTGGGGGCCAGCGCCAGACCGTGCCGCTCGTTCAGCCGGTTCGCCAACTCGGTCAAACTGATCGAATCAAACCCGTACTCCCCCAACTCACCATCCGCGTCGATCTCTTCGACGGGGACCTTGAGCTGGGCGGACATCTCGGCGACGAGCAGTTCCCGCCATTCCAGCGGCGTCGGGCCGCTGAGCGAAGACGGCTCGGACTCCGGCTCCGTTGCCGTGGCGATCAGCGCCGACAGCCGCGCCAGGAGTCGCTCGCGGTCGCCGGAGAGGACCAGCGTCCGCTCCCGGCCCGAGGCGACGGCCGCATCCAGGGCGCGCAGGCCGTCACGGGTGGCCAGCGGGGCGACCCCGAGCCGCGCCAGCCGGTCGAGCCCGGCCGCGTCGAGACGCATCCCGCCGTCCGCCCACAGCGGCCAGCCGATGCTGACAGCGCGGCCGGATCGGAGGCCCTGTGCGGCCAGTTCGTTGCGGTGGGCGGCGTAGGCGTCGAGGAAGCCGTTGGCCGCGGCGTAGTCCGCCTGCCCGGGGTTGCCGAGCGCGGCCACCGTGGACGAGAAGGAGAGCAGCAGGTCGAGCGGCTGGTCCCGGGTGGCCTCGTCGAGGTGGACGAGCCCGGCGACCTTGGGCGCGAGCACGGCCCGTACGTCGTCGTCCGTCTTCCCGGCGACCAGCCCGTCCCGCAGCACGCCCGCGCAGTGCACGATGCCGTGGATCGCGCCGTGGCGCGCGACCACCTCGCCGACGAGCGCGTCCACGGCGCCGCGGTCGGCGATGTCGGCCCGCTCGTACGTGACGGTCACACCCGGCTCGGCCAGGGCCGCGAGGGTGCGGCGGGCGGCCGCGTCCGGTGCGGAGCGGCCGACGAGAACGAGCGCGCCCTCGCCGATGCTTGCGGCGATCTCGCGGGCGAGGACGAGGCCGAGCCCGCCGAGGCCACCGGTGATCAGATACACGCCACCGGCACGCCAAGGCGTGCTCAACGCGCCTTCCGCGGAAGGAAGTTCGGCCAGGCGGCGCACGGAACGCACACCGTCGGCCTGGCGTACCTCCGGCTCGTTCCCGTCGCCCGCGCACTCGCGGACGAGCCGCGCCAAGGCGTCGGCCGACAGCGGGTCGGCGTACTCCACGCACTGCGTGCGCAGCCGGGGGTGCTCCAGGCTCACCGTACGCAGCAGCCCGGAGACGCCCGCGAGCACGCGGGACTCCCCCGATCCCGCCACGACCACTTGGAGCAGGCCTTCGCGCGCCCCGCCACGGCCCCGCACGTCGGCGAGGAGCGAGCGGGTCAGCCGCAGGTAGTCCCCGTCGAGGGTGTCGGCGCCGGTCGTGAGCGTCCGTACGGTGGTGGCGCCGGGCAGCCGGTCGCGCACCGCGTCCGCGAGGGTGTCGTCGATGCCCTGTCCGACGAGCCAGACGGTGTGCTCACCGGGGACGGCCGTGGCGCCGGACGGCCGCGCGGGCTCCCAGCGCGGCTCAAGACACAGCGGCTCACCGGCCACGGGAGCGGCGTCGCGGGCCGGTTCGGCGGCGGGGCCCCCGAGCCAGTACGAGTCGGTCGCGAACGGGTACGTCGGCAGTGAGGTCCGGGCCGGGCGGCCCGCCTCGAAGAGCGCGTCGAACGACGGGGTGCGGCCCTGTACGTACTCCTCGGCCAGCGACTGAAGGTGGCGCCGGTCCAGCTGGTCGGCCGTCCCCGTGGGCACGGTCGACCGGTTGCCCGTCGCGCGCTCCGGCTTGCGGTCGCCGGTGCGGACCGCCGGGTCGGCGCCGGTCTGCAGCCAGGTGCGCAGGGCGCGGGCCGCGTCGCCGGGCGCGGTGGCGACCAGGGCGAGGCGGTGGCGGAAGTGCTTGCGGCCGAGCAGCAGCGTGTGGCTGAGCGCGCGCAGGCTCTGCGCCGGTTCGGCGTCCAGGTGCGCGAGGAGCTGCCGCGCCTGCCGGTCGAGCTGGTCGGCGGTGCGTGCGGACAGGGCGATCAGCCGGGCGCCCGGCCCGTCGGCCCGTACGGCGACCGGCGGGGCCTCGGCAACCACGAGATGGGCGTTGGTGCCGCTGTATCCGAACGAACTCACCGCCGCCATACGGGCGTTGGCGTCCCGCTCCGGCCAGTCGCGCACCTCGGTGTTGACGTAGAACGGGGTGTCGCTGAGGTCGATGTGCGCGTTGAGCCGGTCGTACTGGATCGTCGGCGGCAGCGTCCTGTGCTTGAGGGCGAGCACGGCCTTGAGGGTGCTGGCGACACCGGCGGCGCAGGCGCTGTGGCCGATGTTGCTCTTGACCGAGCCGATCGCGCAGTAGCCGCGCTCCTCGGTGTGCGCGCCGAAGCTCCCGACCAGGCCGTCGATCTCCACCGGGTCGCCGAGCGCGGTGCCCGTGCCGTGCGCCTCGACGAGCCGGATGTCCGCCGGGTCGATGCCGAACCTGTCGTACACCCGCCGCTGGAGCTGGGTCTGCGCCTCGGCGTTGGGGGCGGTGATGCCGTTGGACCTGCCGTCCTGGTTGACGCCCCAGCCCTTGATCACTGCGTGGACGCGGTCGCCGTCGGCCTGCGCGTTGGCGAGCCGCTTGAGCAGCAGGACCCCGACGCCCTCCGCCGGGACGAACCCGTTGGCGCCCTCGTCGAAGGCGTGGCAGCGGCCGTCCGGGGAGAGCGCGCGCAGCTGGCTCATCGCCACGTGGACGCCGGGGCCGGGGATGACCCAGACGCCGCCCGCCAGCGCCGTGTCACTGTCGCCGAGGACCAGGCTGTCGCACGCGGCGGCGATCGCCACCAGCGACGACGAGCACGAGGTGTCGATCGACAGGCAGGGGCCCTTGAGGTTGAGGGTGTACGAGATCCGGCTGGCCAGGATCGCGCTGTTGCTGCCGAGGTTCTGGTGGGCGCTCAGCTCGGTCTCGTCGAGCCGTCCGCCGTAGCCGTTGACCGAGCAGCCGACGAAGACGCCGCACCGGGTACCGGAGAGCGCCTCGGGGTTGTACCCGGCCTCCTCGACGCACCGCCAGCTCTCCTGGAGCAGGACCCGCTGCTGCGGGTCCATGTACTCCGCCTCGCCGGGCGAGATGCCGAAGAACAGCGGGTCGAAGCGGTCGGCGTGCTCCAGCACGCCCATCCACTTGCTGTACGACTTGCCGGGCGTGCCGGGCCGCTCGTCGTAGAACGTCTCGACGGACCACCGCGAGCCGGGCACCTCGGAGACGCAGTCGCGCCCCTCGACGATGTTCCGCCAGAACTCGTCCAGGTTCTCCGCCTTGGGGAAGGCGCCGGACATCCCGACGACGGCGATGTCGACGAGGTCGACGGCCGGGCGGGGCGTGGATACGCGTACGGATTCGGGTTCGGGCTCCGGCTCCGGCTCCGGCTCCGGCTCCGGCTCCGGCTCCGGCTCCGGCTCGACGGTCGTCTCGACCACCGACACGTCGACCACCACCGGCACCTCCACCACAGCCGGCTCGGCCGGGAGCGCCGCCCGCTGCTCGTCCGCGAGGTACGCGGCGAGTGCGGCGACGGTCGGGTGGCCGTACACCGTGGTCGCCGAGAGCGACAGCTGGAGGCGGGTGTTGATGGACCGCGTCCAGGTGACGCCGGTGATGGAGTCCAGGCCCAGCTCGACGAACGGCGTCTCGTCGTCGAGGTCGGCCTCGTCCAGCTCCAGCTCCAGCTCCTTGGCGAGGCTCGCGCGCAGCCAGGAGGCGAGCGCAGCGCGCTCCTCGTCACCGGTGCCGCCCTCGTGCGCGGACTCGGACTCCGGAGTGGGAGCGGGGGCCGGGGCGGCGGTCTCCTCGGCCGCCGTCGGCGCACCCGTACCGCCCAGGCATCCCACCAGGTGCTCGGCCAGTTCGGCGATCGTCGGGTGGCTGTAGACCTGTGTCGCGGAGAGCGACAGCTGGAAGTGCGTGTTCAGCTTGCGGGTCCAGGTGACGCCGGTGATGGAGTCCAGGCCCAGCTCGACGAACGGCGCGTCGTCGTCGATGTCCGGCTCCGCCAGCTCCAGCTCGTCGGCCAGGCTCTGCCGCAGGTAAGAGGCCACCTGGGCAGCCGAAGACCGAGGGCTCGTGACACTCATCAGATCTCCCATGGCCCCCTGGATGAGGGCGGCCAGCTCGCCGAAAGTGGGGTGACCGCATACCTCGGCCACCGTGAGGGAAAGCCCGAAGGTCCGGTTGACCTCGCGCAGCCACACGACGCAGCTGATCGAGTCGAGCCCCAGCTCCACGAGGGCAACGCTGTCGGAGCCGGTGGCCGGATCGGTTCCCAGGACGCCGCTCAGCGTCTCTCGCAAGAACCGTTGCAGGTCACGCTTCACGGGGATCTTAGTACCTGTTTCCCGGTTCATCGCTCAGTGGCCCCGATCGCTCCGTGGCCGTCGACGAACCCCTTGACCAGCCGTTCGAGAGAGGCGTTCAGCACCTCGGGCGCCTCCAGCATCACGAAGTGCCCGACGCCGTCCACGAACTCGACGTCCACGCCGTACTTCGCGGCCGAGGCCGTGTCCGTGGGCATCCACGACGTCGAGTTGACCAGGGTCACGGGCGCCCCGAACCGCTTGGGCAGCCGCTGGAGGTACGTCAGCATCTCGCGGAAGGACGCCGAGACGATCGCCTCGCCGACGTGCGCGCGGGTGCGCTCGACCAGGGCGACGAGGTCCGCCCGGCGCGTGTCCAGGAAGAGTTCCTCGGCCCGTACGGGCGCGTCGACGAAGCTCTGCACGAACCGGTCCAGCTGCTCGGCGCTGAGCGGCTGCGGGTCGAAGGTGTGGAGCGTGTCCACGCCGACCATGCCCCGCACCCGGCCCCCGAGGAGCGGCTCGGCCGCCAGCATGACCGGCCCGCCGAGCGAGTGGCCGACCAGGACCACGTGCTCGGCGCCGACCCGGGCGACGACGTCGGCCACGTCCCGTGCGTACGCCTCGACGGTCCAGTGCCGCCGGTCGCGGCCGGAGCCGCCGTGGCCCGCGAGGTCGAGCGTGACGACGGTGTACCGGTCGGCGAAGTACCGGGCCTGCCGCTCCCAGTACGTCATGTCGCAGCCCAGGCCGTGGATGAGGACCAGGGCCGTGGTGCCGGTGCCGCGCACCCGGTAGTCGATGTCGCCGACGCGGGCGGTCTCGTCGCGCGGCGCGACGGCGGCCGGAGCCGGCTCGGCGGTGTCGGTGGTGTCCGGCTTGCGCGCGATGATGCCGACGTGCTCCATGTCGGGGCCCGGCGCCCCGTACGAGCCCCGGTCCACCCCGACCGCGCCGAAGTACCCGGCCCGCTCGACCACGAACCCGGCCGCCTCGCACTCCCGCCGGAAGACCTCGGGGTCGAGGGCGTTGATCAGGCTCGGCCCGCCGACGACGTGGGCCGCCTCGAAGTGGGCCGCCACGTCCTCGATGTAGCCGGGCCAGGGGTCGCCCGCCCGCCTGCGCGCCTCGTAGTCGGCGGCCTTGGAGGCCCAGTAGCCGAAGTAGGGCGAGTCGGTGCTCAGGAAGACCTTTCCGCCCGGCTCCAGCCAGCGGAACATCTTGCGCAGGGTCACCCCGACGCCCTCGGGCGCGAGGAAGTGCATGACGCGGCTGGCGTGCACGGCGGTGAACCGCCCGTCCTCGAAGTCGACGTCCGGCAGCACTCCCTGACGCAGTGTCAGGCGGGTGCGGGCGTCGTCGTTGACGCGCTGCTCCAGGATGTCGAGGTGCTTCTTCTCCATGTCGAGCGCGACCACGCGCGCGCCGCGCTCCAGCGCCGCGATGCTGGCGATGCCGTAGGCGCAGCCGAGGTCGAGGACCTCGCCGCCGCGCTCCCCCGCGTACTCGGCGAACTCCGAGGAGTACGGGATGAGGTGCTCGACCATCACACCGGTCCGGTTGAGGGTCGCCACCATGCCGCCGAAGTCGAGGTTGGCCGCCGACTTCAGGTCCTCCAGGATGTCGTGCTCCCGCGTGACCGGACGCGCGGGCGCGGGCAGCGGGGAGAGCGTCACGGTGTGCGGCCGCGCCTCGACCGGCTCGGCGAGCCGGTGCGGGAAGTCGGCCAGGTCGGCCAGCACGACGGGCTTCGCCGGGGCGGCGGACTCGGCCGGAGCCGAAGCCCGAACGGCAGGTGCGGCCGGAACTCGGTCAGCGGGCCGCGCCGGAGCCTGGGCAGCGGCCCGCTCCGGGGCCGGAGCCTCCGCGACCACCGGCGCCTCCTCCCGCACCCAGTACCGGTTCCGTGCGAACGGGTACGTGGGAAGCCGCAGGCGCGCCGGGCGGCGGGCGTCCGTCTCCGCGTCCGGGGCCGGCAGGTCGTGGCCGCGCACATAGCGCTCGGCGAGCGCGGACAGGGCCCGGCGGCGCTCGGTGGCGTCCAGGTCGGCGCCGGGTGCGGTCACCCGCCCGGCGTCCGCGCCGACCGCCGACCGCGCCGAGAAGTCGCGCGCGACCGTCCCCGCGAAGCACCCCGCCCCGGCCGAGCCGTCGCGCCAGCCGCGCCACAGTGCGGCCGCCTCGTCGAGGGTGTCGGCCACGACGGCGCAGCGGTGCCGGAAGTGGTGGCGGCCGTCGCCGAGCGTGCGGGCCAGGGCGGGCAGGTCGGCGTCGCGCAGCTCGCCGTCGGCGATCAGGTCGAGCAGCCGGTCCACGAGCTGGGCGAGCGCCGCCTCGGTCTTGGCGGACAGCGGCAGCAGCTGCCCCACCGCACCGGACGCGGCGGGGGGTGCCACGGCACCGGGTACGTACTCGCGCACCACGACGTGCGCGTTCGTCCCGCTCATGCCGAAGGCGCTCACCGCGCCCGTCCTGGGCGCACCCGTCGGGGTGGCCCACTCCTTCGTCGCCTTGTTGACGTAGAAGGGGCTGTCGCTCCAGTCGATGTACTCGTTGTCCTGCTCGCAGTGCAGGCTGGCCGGGATGACGCCCCGGCGCACCGACTCGGACAGGCTCATCAGACCGACCAGGCCGGACGCCGCGAAGGTGTGGCCGAAGTTGGTCTTGGTCGAGGTCAGCGCGCAGAACCCGCGCTCCGCGACGCCCGCGTCCGTACGGAAGGCCGCGCGCAGGGCGTTGACCTCGACCGGGTCGCCGAGCTTGGTCCCGGTGCCGTGGGTGACGATGTGGCCGAGGTCCCTCGGGTCGATGCCGCCGCGCTCGTAGACCGAGGACAGCAGCTCGCGCTGGGACTCTCCGGCGGGCGCGGTGATGCCATTGGTGCGGCCGTCGTAGTTGAGGCCGCTCGCGGCGATCACGCTGTGCACCGGGTCGCCGTTCGCCTCGGCGGCGGCGAGCGGCCGCAGCACCAGGGCCGTGACCGCCTCGCCGGGCACCATGCCGTCGGCGCGCTGGTCGAAGGTGAAGCACCGGCCCGCCTCGGACAGCATGCCCGCCCGGCTCATCGCGTCCAGCGACTGCGGGGTGAGCACGAAGTTGGCGGCCGCCACCACCGCGATGTCGCACTCCTTCTGCCGCAGGCTCAGACAGGCCTGGTGCAGGGCCACCAGGCCCGAGGAGCAGGAGGTGTTGACGGCGAGGACCGGGCCCTTGAGGTCGAGGAAGTACGAGAGCCGGGCGGCCAGGACGCCGTCGTGGTTGGAGGTGACGTTGCCGCCGTCCTTCACCAGGAACTGGTAGTCGCCCTGCTCCACGCCGACGAACACGCCGACGCGCCTGCCCTTGAGCTCCTCGGCGCCGAGCGCCGCGTCCTCCAGCGCCTTCCAGGACTCCTGGAGGAGGTGGCGCTGGCGCGGGTCGATCGTCCGGGCCTCCTTGGGGGCGATCTCGAAGAAGGCGGCGTCGAACTCGTCCGCCCAGTCGACGCTGCCCATCCACCGGTAGCGCTCGCCGTCCGGCTCCGCCGGGACCGACGCGCCGAACCGCCCGGGCGGGAGCTCGCGGACCATGTCCTTGCCGTCGGCGAGCGCGTCCCAGAACTCGGCCACCGAGCGGCAGCCGGGGAAGATCCCGCTCATGCCGATGATCGCGACGGGCTCGTCCCCGACTGCGGGCTCGGCCACCACGACAGGCTCGACCGCCGCCGCGGGCTCGGCGGCCACCGCCGGAGCCTCCACCGCCATCCGGACGTCCTCTCCTGCCAGGTGCTCCACCAGCCGTTCGATCGACGGGTGGTCGTAGAGGACGGTGGGCAGCAGTCGCACCCCGATGCGGTCGGAGAGCCGGTGGGCGAGCTGGGTGAGGCGGATGGAGTCGAAGCCGAGGTCGACGAAGTTGCCGCGGTCGTCGATCCGGTGCGCCTCCGCCTTGAGGACGTGCTGGACCACTTCCCGTACCGCGTACGTCAGTTCACCGGTCTTCGGCGCCCGGGTGCGCACGGCGGGGGCCGGCTGCTCGGGCCGCGCGGCCGGTCCTGCCGGGCCGGCGACGCTCGCCGACGCCCGCGCGGTGGGCCGCAGCACCATCGGCGCGGCGAGGTCGGCCGCCAGCAGGCGCTCGAACGCGTCGAGCCCCGCCGCCGTCTCCAGCGGCCGCCGGCCGCTGGAGCGGAGGTAAGTGCCGATGAACTCCGGGTCCGCGGTCCGCTGCGCGGACGCGCCCATGCCGCCCTCCTCCCACAGCGGCCACTGGATCGCGAGCGTCCGGTGCCGCGCCGGCCGCTCGCCGAGGGCGCGCGCGTAGGCCGCCTGGAAGCGGTTGGCCACCGCGTAGTCGCCACTGCCGAAGTCGCCGAGGACGGCGGCGGTGGAGGAGAAGTGGCAGACGAAGTCGGGGCGTTCGGTGTCGAGGCCGAGGGCGCGCTCCAGGGCGAGCGTGCCGTGCGCCTTCGCGCCGAGCACCGCGTCGATGGAGTCCATGGTCTTCGCCGGCAGGGCGACCGGCTCGGCCGCGCCCGCGAGGTGCAGGACGCCGTCGAAGGCGCGCAGCTCCTCGGGCAGGCCCGCCCGCAGTCCGGCGAGCGCATCCGGGTCGCTCACATCGGCCCGGCGGCAGACGACCCGGCTGCCGGAGCGCCGCAGTCCCTCGGCCCAGGCCTCGTCGGCTGCGCCGATCTCCGAGCGGCCGAGCAGGACGAGGTGGGCACGGTACTCGCGCGCCAGGTACTCGGCCAGGCGGCGGCCGAGGCCGCCGAAGGCACCGGTCAGCACATACGTTCCGCCGTCGCGCAGTACGCTCCGGGCGGGCCGGGCCGGGGTCTCGACGCGCTCGACCCGGCAGGTCCGGCGCACGCCGTCCGCCCGGTAGAGCACGCTCGCCGGGTCCTGTTGGCGCTGCTCGGCGAAGAGCAGCGCGGCCCAGTGGGACGCGTCGATCGCCCCCTCGTGCAGGACCACGCGCAGGGCGGTGCCCGGCAGCACCTCGGCGAGCGAGCGCTCGTACCCGATCAGGGCGTCGAGGGCGGCCTGCTCCACGGCGTCGCGGAAGTGCCCGGCCACGAGCAGGTGCGGCACCTCCAGGCGGGCGGCGGCCACGGCTCGGATCAGCGAGGCGACGTCGCGCAGCTCGCGCAGCGGCGACGGCTGCTCGCCGGGACCGCCGTCGCGGTGCCCGGCCGGCCAGAGGTAGTGGATCGCGTCGACGCGCCCGTACTCGGCCGCGACCGCCCCGAGCGCCCGCTTCCAGCTGCGCTCGTCGTCGCGGTCCACGGGATACGGGGATCCGGCGCCGACGAAGACCGGCTCGGCACCGGGCGCGCGCTCGCGCAGGGACCGCTCGTACGCGGCCCGGTCCGCCGCCCCGTCGAGGAAGCACAGCACGACCTGCGCCTCGGACGCGGGGGCGTCGGGGACGGGGGCGGCGGCCGTCGGCACCCAGCGCTCCTCGAAGAAGTCCAGGTCCGACGAGCCGTCACCTTCCTTGCGGGACACGTCGGTCGAGACGGGTTCCGGCGCCGCGGCCTCCTCGCCGCGCAGCCAGAAGTACTCCTCGGTGAACGGGTACGTGGGCAGGCTGATCCGGCGCGGAGGGTGTGCCTCGTCGGTGTGCGGCCAGTGCGCCTCGCCACCGTCCACCCACTGTCGGGCGGTGTGTGCCAGGACGCCGTCGGCGCCGTACACCCGCTGCTCCCCGCCCGAGGCGAAGTCGCCCAGGGCGTCGATGAGTTCGCGCACGTCGCGCACCACGAACGCCACGCGCTCGCTCTGCTGGGTGCGGCCCACCTGGAGGGTGAAGGCGACGTCGGCGAGGCGGCGGGCGCTCGGGCCCGCCTCTTCCAGCTCGGCGAGCCGGCGGGCCAGGTCGTCCGCGTACCGGCGCAGGTTCTGCGGCCCGCGCGCCGACAGCGGCACCAGGCGCGGACCGGCGAGGACGGCGTCCTCGGCCCCGCGCGCGGGCGCCTCCTCCAGAACGGCGTGGACGTTGGTGCCGCCGATGCCGAACGAGCTGACGGCCGCGCGCATCGGCTCGGCCGAGGGGGCGAGCTCGACGAGCCGGTCCACCACGTAGAACGGCGAGAGCGCGAAGTCGATCTGCGGGTTGGGCACGCGGTGGTTGACGGTCGGCGGGATCCGCCGGTTGCCGACGACCAGGGCGGTCTTGACGAGACCGGCGAGCCCGGCCGCCGCGTCCAGGTGGCCGAGGTTGGACTTGACGGAGCCGATGCCGCAGAAGCCCGTGCGGTCGGTGTGGCGGCGGTAGGCCTCCGATACGGCCATCACCTCGATGGGGTCGCCGAGCCGGGTGCCGGTGCCGTGCGCCTCCAGGTAGCCGATGCTCTCGGGGTGCACTCCGGCGCGGTCCAGGACCGCCGAGACCAGCTCGGCCTGCCCGGCCACGCTCGGCGCGTGGTAACCGGCCTTGCGGTCGCCGTCGTTGTTCATCCCGGCGCCGCGCAGCAGCGCGTAGATGTGGTCGCCGTCGCGGACGGCGGACCGGGCGTCCTTGAGCAGGACCACGACGACGCCCTCGCCGCCGATCATTCCGCTCGCCTCGGCGTCGAACGGCTTGCAGTGGCCGTCGGAGGAGAGGGTCATGCCCTCTTCGAAGAGGTAGCCGACGGCGTTCTCGGCGTACATTCCGGCGCCGCCGACCAGCGCGTGGCGGGTCTGGCCGGACTGGATGCCCTGGACCGCGAGGGCAAGACCGGCCAGCGAGGACGAGCAGTTGCTGTGCACGTACAGGCTCGGGCCGGTCAGGCCCAGCTTGTGCGAGACGGTGGTCGGGATGGTGCCGGGCTGGGCCTGGAGGAAGCCCACCAGCGACTCGGAGTCGCGCCGCGCGTTCCGGGCCGCCAGCGGTGCCTGGTAGAGGGCGTTGCTGGTCGACACGTAGACCGCGCTGTCGGTGATGTCACCGGGCAGCCGTCCGGCGTCCTCGACGGCCTTCCAGGAGTGCTGGAGCAGCAGCCGCAGCTGAGGGTCCATCAGCTCCGCGTCGCGCGGCGAGACCTGGAAGAAGTCGGCGTCGAACAGGCCCTTGCCGCGCATGCTCGCGCGCACCGGAACGTAGTCGGGGTGCGCGATCAGGCTCTCGTCGACGCCCAGCTCGCGCAGTTCGCCGGTGGAGCAGAGCTCGACGCTCTCCTCGCCCGCGAGGAGGTTGCGCCAGAACGCGTGGTGGTCCTCGGCGCCGGGCAGCCGGCAGGAGATGCCGATGACGGCGACGCTGCCGGCGAGAGAGGCGGCCGGTGCGGGCTGAACGCTTTCCGCCTCGGCACGGGCCCGGGTGCCGCCGCTCGCCCGCAGGTGCTCGCTCATCCCCCGCGCGTTGACGCACTTGAAGGTCTCGGCCGCCGTGAACGGCACCCCGTACCGCTTGGCGGCGCGGTCGGCGAGCACGGCCGCCAGGACCGAGCTGCCGCCCGCGTCCAGGAACGCGTCCGTCGGGCCGAGGTCGTCGACGCCGAGCACCTCGCGCCACAGGGCGAGCACATCGCCCTCGTGCGGCAGCGGGGAGCCGGGGGCCGCCTCGACGGGCCGGGGCGCGTCCGCGCGGGTTCGGGCCAGCGCCACCGGACGCTCCTCCAGGGTCTTGCGGTCGACCTTGCCATTGGGGGTGCACGGCAGCGCGTCGATGGGCAGGACGAACGACGGGACCATGTACGGCGGGACCTTCCGGGCCAGGTGCCGGGTCAGCTCCTCGGCCGCCACCGGGCCCGCCGCCGGCACGTAGTACGCCACCAGCTGCCTGCTCTCCGCACGCGTACGGGCCACCACGACGCACTCGCGCACGGCCGGGTGAGCGGCGAGGACGTGCTCGATCTCGCCGAGCTCGACCCGGAAGCCGCGGATCTTCACCTGGGAGTCGATGCGGCCCAGGCACTCGATCCGGCCGTCGCTCAGCCGGCGCGCCAGATCGCCGGTGCGGTACATGCGGGTGCCGGGCGCGAACGGGTTCTCGGGGAAGCGCTCGGCCGTCAGCTCCGGCTTGTTCAGATAGCCCCTGGCGAGCCCGGCGCCCGCGATGCACAGCTCACCGGGGACACCGGCGGGCGCGGGGCGGCCCAGCCCGTCCAGGATGTAGACCTGGGTGTTGTCGATGGGCGTGCCGATGGTGATGCGGCCGTCCGCCTCGATCCGGCCGGCCGTGGACCAGATGGTCGTCTCGGTCGGCCCGAACAGGTTCCACACCTCGCAGTCGAGCGCGGTCAGGCGCTCGCGCAGGGTCTCGGGCAGCGCCTCGCCGCCGCACAGCACGCGGACGCGCTCGTCGTTGGTCCAGCCCTCGTGCAGCAGCATCGTCCAGGTCGACGGGGTCGCCTGCATCACCGTGGGCCGCACCGCGCCCAGCAGCGCCTTGAGCCGGCCCGGGTCGCGCGCGGTGTCGGCGTCGCAGAGGTGGACGCGTGCCCCGACGACCAGCGGGAGGTAGAGCTCCAGGGCGGCGATGTCGAAGCTGTGGGTGGTCACCGCGAGCAGCCGGTCGTCGGCCCGCAGGCCCGGCCGGTCCGTCATCGAGCAGAGGAAGTTGGTGAGGGCGCCGTGCGGCACCATCACCCCCTTGGGGTCGCCGGTGCTGCCCGAGGTGTAGATGACGTACGCGAGGTGGTCGGCGGTGACGCGGGCGCCGATGGGGCCGCCGGTGGGCCACGGCCGGTCCATCAGGACCGTGCGGGGCACGTCGGCGAGCTCGCGCAGCCGGGCGCGCAGCGCGCTGTGGGTGAGGACGGCCTGGGGGCGGGCGTCGCCGAGGATGTAGGCGAGCCGGTCCTGCGGGTAGTCGGGGTCGAGCGGGATGTAGGCGCCGCCCGCCTTCACCGTCGCGAGGAGCGCGACCAGCAGCTCGGGCGAGCGCTCCAGGTACACCGCGACCAGGCTGCCGGGGCCGACACCGAGGTCCGCCAGATGGCTCGCGAGACGGCCGGAGCGCTCGTCGAGCTCCGCGTACGTGAGGGAGTCCTGCCCGGCGACGACCGCGAGCGCGTCCGGAGTGCGGGCCGCCTGCTCGGCGAACAGCTCGTGCACCGGCCGCTCGGGGTGGGCGGCCTCGGTGGCGTTCCACTCGACGGTGAGGGTGTGGCGCTCCTCGGGCGAGAGCAGCGAGCACGCGTCGACGAGCTGCTCCGGGTCGGCCGGGACGGTCTCCAGGAGGTGGACGTACTGGCGCAGCAGCTGCTCGGCCGTCGCGGCGTCGAACAGGGCGGTGTCGTACTTCCAGTTGACGGTCCAGGAGCCGCCGGGCCCAGCTGGCTCGACGACCTCCAGGACGAGCTCGTACTCGCCCTCCTGGTGGATGCCCTCGACGTAGGAGAAGGCGGGGGCGCCGGCGGTGACGTCCTCGTGCCAGTCCTGGTACATGAACGCGTACCGGAAGACCGGCGCGCCGCCGTCGCCCGTGGACAGACCGAGCTCGCGCACCAGGGCCGTGAACGGGTACTGCTGGGCGAGGCCGTTGACCAGGTTCTTCTGGACGTCCTTGCAGAGGTCGGCGAAGCGCGCCGCGCCGCTGACGCGGCTGCGGACCGGCAGCATGTCGACGAAGTGGCCCACCGTGCGCTCGAAGCCGGTCGCGGGCCGAGTGCTCACCGGCATGCCCACGATCACGTCGTCCTGCTGGGTGTACTGGCGCAGCAGGACCTTGAACGCGGCGAGGTAGGCGGCGGACGCGTAGACGCGCCGCCCGCGGGCGAACTCCGCGATGCGCGCGCCGAGTCCGGCCGAAAGGCGCCGGGTCACGGTGGCCCCGGCGCCGGAGGCGGTGGGGCGCGGCCGGTCGGCGGGCAGCGCCACCGCGGGCAGCGGCTGGGAGAGCCGCTCGCGCCAGTACGCCAGCCGCCCGTCGGCCCCGGCACCGCTCAGCGCCTCGGCCTCGGCGGCCACGAACTCCCCGTAGGGGGCGCTCGGGTGCGGCACGCCCGGGGTCCGGCCCTCGGTGAGCGCCGTGTACTCCGCGAGCAGGTCCTTGACCAGCAGCACGGCGGAGGCCCCGTCGAGCACGAGGTGGTGGGTGTTCAGGAGCACCCAGGCCGCGGCGCCCGGGCCGTGGAAGACGTCGAGTCGGCAGAGCGGGCCGCCTTCCAGGTCGAACGGCTCCTTGGCGTGCGCGCGGATCAGCGCGACCGCCTCGCTCTCGTCGGCCACGGACAGGTGATGCTCCGTCACCACCGGCTGCCCGTCCCCCTGTTGAACCAGCTGGAGGCTGCCGCCCGCCACCTCGACGGCCGCGCCGAGCACCTGGTGCCGGGCCCGGACCCGCGCGAACGCGGCCCGCAGGGCGCCGACGTCCAAGCCGGTGGTCCTGAAGCAGAGCGGCACGTTGTACGCACCGGACTCCGGGGACGCCTTCTGCAGGGTCCAGAGCCCCTGCTGGCCCTCGGAGAGCGGGTGGCGCGCGGCGGGCGCCACCGGCCGCGGCGCCGCGGCGACGCCCCGCCCGGTGAGATGGGCCGCCAGCTCGTCGACCGTCGCGTGCTCGAAGAGCAGCGCGGACTCGAACCCCGGGTCGAGATCGCGCTGGATCTCCTTGGCCAGCCGCACCAGCCCCATCGAGGTGAGGCCGAGGGCGGGGAAGTCCGCATCGGTGCGGACCTGGGCGGGGTCCACGTCCAGTTGCGCGGCGACGGCGTCCAGGAGCAGCTCGCGCACGCCACCGCCCTCGGCGGCACGGGGCGCGGGCGCGACGGCCTGGGCCGCTGCCGCCGGAGCCGGGGCGAGCCGCTCCCCGTACCAGTGCGTCTTCCTGGCGAACGGGTACGTGGGCAGGCTGACGCGCCGGGGCAGCGGCGCCCCGCCGTACAGCGCCTCCCACACGAGGCCCGTCCCGGACAGCCACTGCCGGGCCGCCTCGCGGGGGTCGCCGACCGTCGCGGGCGTCCGCCGTCCGGCCTCGCGGCCGGTCAGGTCGGCGTACTCGGCGCCCGGCGCCCGGCCCTCGCCGAGGAACGCCGCGAGCCGTGCCGCGAGCTCCGGCACCGACCGTACGACGAGGGCCAGCCGCACCGGCAGCTCGTCGCGCCCCACCTGCAAGGTGTACGCGAGGTCGCGCAGCGGCACCGCACGGTCGGTGTCGCCGACGAAGTCCGCCAGCCGCCCGGCCACGTCCCGCAGCTGGTCCGGGGTCCGGGCGGAGAGCGGCACCAGGCAGGGCTCGTCGGTCAGATGCGCAAGCGCCGGGGCCACGTCGCCGCCTCCAGGGTGTTCCTCGATGATCAGATGTGCGTTGGAGCCGCCCGCGCCGAAGCAGGAGATCCCGGCGCGCCTCGGCAGCGACCGCCCGTCGTCGTCGACCGGCGCCCACGGCGCGAGCTCGCGCTGCACCGCGAACGGCGTCCGCTGGAAGACGATCCCGCCGTTCAGCTCCTCGGCGTTGATCGACGGCGCGAGCTGCCCGTGCTTGAGCTGCATGAGGACCTTGGTGAGACCGGCGACGCCGGACGCGCTCTCGGCGTGGCCGAGGTTGGACTTGAGCGAGCCGACCGCGCAGTACTGGCCCGCGCGTGTGGTGCCGAACGCACGGCTGAGCGCGGAGATCTCGATGGAGTCGCCGAGCGCGGTCGCCGTGCCGTGCGCCTCCACGTAACTGACGGTGGCGGGCTCGACGCCCGCCTTTTCCAGGGCGCGCGCGACGACGTCGCGCTGGGCCGTGAGGCTGGGCATGCTGTACCGGCTGGTCCGGCCGCCCGCGTTCACCGCGCTGCCCTTGATGACCGCGTAGACGTGGTCGCCGTTGGCCAGCGCGTCCTCCAGCGGCCGAAGCACGACGGCGCCGACGCCCTCGGCGGCGAGGAAGCCGTCCGCGTGCTCGGAGAACGGCCGGCACCGGTCACCGGCGGACAGCAGCCCGTGCTCGGCGAGCACGTCGAAGTGGTCGGCGTTCAGGAGCAGGTTGACGCCACCGGCGACCGCGCAGTCGTTGTCGCCGCTGTACAGGCTCTCCAGGGCGAGGTGGATCGCGGTGAGCGACGACGAGCACGCCGTGTCGAGGGCGATGCTCGGACCCTGGAAGTCGAAGAGGTACGAGGTGCGGTTGGCGATCGAGGAGTGGGCGGTGCGCCCGTTGTACGTGGCGTTCATGGCGCCCGCGAACACCCCGACCCTGCCCTGCCGGTTGAGCGCCGCGGCCGTGTACCCGGCGTCCTGGAGGGCGCTGTGGACCGTCTCGACGAACAGCCGCTCCTGGGGGTCCATGGCGGCGGCCTCGTCGTCCGGGATGCCGAAGTACTCGGCGTCGAAGGAGGCGACGTCCGCCAGGAACCCGCCCCGCGGGCGCTCCTTGCCGTCCTCCTCCCAGCGCAGCCACCAGCGGTCCAGGGGGTACTCGGTGGTGCAGTCGAGGCCGTGGCGCACGTTCTCCCACAGCGCGGCGGGGTCGGCGGCCCGGGGATAGCGGCCGCCGAGGCCGACGATGGCGACGTCGCGGAGACGGGGCGCGGGCGCCCGGACCGGGGCCGCGGCCACAGCCACGTCCTGGACCGGGGCCGGGGCCGGAGCCGGAGCCGGGACCTGGTCCGGGGCGGTGGTGTGCGGCGGCTCCTCGGCGCCCAGCACCTCGGCCAGCCGCGCGGGGTGCGCCCCGGTGAAGTACCCGGCGACCTCGCGGACCGTCGGGCAGTCGAAGAACAGCGTGCTGCTCAGCTCGTCGAAGTCGCGGCCGAGCGCGTTGTTCAGCTGGATGACGAGGATCGAGTCGAGCCCGAGGTCGAAGAGGTCGGCGTCGGGGGCGAGGTCCCCGGGCGCCATCCGGAGCGTGTCGGCGACCAGCGCGGTGACGTACGCGACGGCGCGCTCCGCGAGGCCGGTGGACGGGGGCTCGGCCTGCGCCGCGCGAGCTCCGAAGAGGCTGAGCAGCTCCGGGCGGCGGGTGTCCAGGAAGTGGTCGGTCAGCTCGTCGAGGGTCCGCAGCTCGAAGAAGAGCGTGCTGGGAACGTCTTCGAAGTCCCGTGCGACGGCGTTGTTCATGCCGGAGACCAGGATGGAGTCGAGACCGTAGTCGTGCAGGTTCCGGCCCGGGTCGAGTTGATCGTCCGTCAGGCGCAGGGCGTCGCGCAGGAGTTGTTCGAAGTAGGCGAGGGTGCGCGCCCGCAGGCCGGTGTCCGGGACGGCGGTGGTGACCGCCGGGAGGGCGTCGGCGCGCGACTCGTCCGTACGGACCACCGCACCGCCACCGTTCTCGGCGACGGTCAGCTGCTGGCCGAGGACATGCGCCCCGGCGTCCGGCTGCCCCACCTTGTCGAAGCCCTCGGCCCGCAGTACGTCCACCCAGCTCTCGGGCGTGAGCACGGGGCTGCCCGGGATGCGCAGGTCCTCGTCCCGGTACAGCCACCAGCCGTCGACCAGGCCGAACGTCAGATGCGCCAGGAGCGTGTTGCGGCTCATCTCGTTCATGAAGAGCAGCCCGCCCGGCCGCATGGCCGCCTTCACGTTGCGCAGGGTCAGCGCGATGTCCGCGGTGGCGTGCAGCACGTTGGTGGCCACCACGACGTCGAACCCGCCGGGCTCGATGCCCTGCTCCCCGGGCGACTTCTCCGCATTGAAGATACGGGTCGTCAGATACGGGTGGCGCGGCAGCAGTTGCTCCTCGGCGCGGAACAGGAACGCCTTGGAGAGGTCGGTGTAGCAGTACTCCTCGATCGCGTCGCCCAGCGGCTCCAGCGCCGCCAGCACCTTGGCGCTGGTCGCGCCGGTTCCGGCCCCGACCTCCAGGACGCGCGGGCGGCGGCCCGGGTGGGCACGGCGCCAGCGGCGCACCGCGTCCACGACCAGCTCGCTCAGCCGGTCGTTGAAGTAGTCGGCGATCGGGTCGCCCCGGTAGATGCCCTCCACGCGGGACATCGAGGAGCCCGGGAAGAGGATCTCGGTGGCGGGGCGCTCCCCGGCCAGGACCTCGCGCAGGGCGAGCAGACAGGACTCGACGAGGTCGACCTGGGCGCGCTGGTTGGCGTTGGGCTGCCAGTCGGCGCGCTCCGCGTACCACTGGCGCCACAGCTCGGCGGGGTCCAGGTCCCGCGCGGCGGGCAGGGCGCGCCGTCCGCCGCGCACCTCGATGAGCCCGGCGGCGGTCAGCACGCGGTCGCTCTCCGCCAGCCAGCGGCCGTACTTGGCGGGGATCCGTCCTTCCAGGCGGTCCAGGCCGAGGTCGCGCAGCGTGGTGAAGAGCAGCCGCTCGGCCAGCTCGCACAGGCGCGGGTGCGGCAGGAAGCGGCCGAGCCGCTCGACCTCGCCGTGCGGTGCGCGGTGCGCCGCCACGACCGCGTCGAGCACGGAGGGCAGCCGGTCCGGCCCGGCCTCGGGCACATCGGCGGACGCGCCCAGGCGCTCGTCGGGCACGAGCCCGCGCAGCGCCGCCTCGTCGAAGGTGCGCATCAGCGCGATCTGGCCGTGCTCGCCGCCGAGGAAGTCCGCGAGGGTGCGCAGGGCTTCCTCGGGGTCGAGGGAGTCGATGCCCGCCGCCGCCATGCGTGCGCGGTAGAAGTCGTCGCTGACGACGCCCGCCACACCCCAGTAGCCCCAGTTGACGGACTTCACCACGGGACGGGCGGCGCCCGGCGCGGTGGGCCACCGGTCCGCGAGGTCCAGGGCCAGCGCGTCCTTGAAGGTGCACCCGGCCGCGTAGTTGGCCTGGCCCGCGTCCCGTACGAAGCTCTCCACCGAGGAGAAGAAGAGGACGAAGTCCAGCGGCTCGGCGCCGAACACGCGGGCGAGGTGGACGCCCACGTCGACCTTGGCGGTCAGCGCCGCGCGGAACCGGTCCTCGTCCATGTGGGCCAGCGTCTTGTCCGCCAGCACGATCGCGGAGTGGACCACGCCGTCGATCCGGTCGTGGCGCTCCTTGATGCGCCGGTACGCGGCGGCCAGCGCCGCCTCGTCGCTCGCGTCCGCCTGTACGTAGAGGGGCTCCCCGGCGCCGACGGCCCGCGCCCGGGCCGCCAGGTCGGCGAGGGAGGCCGCGACGGCGCCTTCGAGGGGGCGGCGGCCGATCCAGACGATGGCCGCGCGGTGGTGCTCGACCATGTGGCGGCTCCACAGCTCGCCGATGCCGCCCGCGCCGCCCACGACGACATAGCGGCCGCCGTCCCGGTAGGGCGCGGTGGCGGGGGCGAGCGGGGCGACGGGCCGCAGCTCCTGGGCGAGCCAGCGGCCCTCGCGCAGGGCGAGCGTGGTTCCGGCCGGGACGGTGGGCAGGGCGAGTCCGGCCGTGCGCAGCGCGTCGCCGGGCGCCGCGGCGGGCAGGTCGAGGAGGCGGACCGTCCAGCGGGTGTGCTCCTTGGCGGCGCTGCCAAGGAGCCCGTGCACACCGGCGTGGGTCGCCGCGACCAGGTCGCCGGCCTGCGCGCGCTGGGTGGCGAAGGTGAGCGCGGTCCAGGTCAGCGACTTGGTGCCGAGGCCGAGCGAGAGCAGCGCCCGCACCAGGCGGTACACCTCGACGGCGCCCCGCTCCTGGCCCGCGACGGGGTCGGGCCCGTCGTGCGGCGCCACCCAGACGAGGTGCGCGGGCGTCCGCCCGGTGCTGCGGATCCGCTCGGCGATCTCCGCCACCGAGGCACCCGCGGGCAGCTCCACCAGCCGGTGTCCGGGCGCCAGCGCCCCGAGTTCGTCGCGCAGTCGCCGATCGGCGTCGAAGACGAACACCTCACCGGGCGATCCCGTCATCTCACCAGCGGCGGAAGGGAGTTCGGCGTGCTTGGGCTCCCACACAGGCAAGAGGGTGCGCAGGGCCGAGGCCCGGCCGCCGTCCGTCTTCCCGTCGAGCGCCCGGTAGGCGAGGCCCCGCAGCGCGGCGCAGACCCGCCCGCCGGCGTCGGTGAGGTCGATGTCGAGCACCTGGCCCGCGCCCTCGGCCCGCTCCCCGGGCGCCGGGCGCACCCAGGCGTACATCTCCTCCTCGCACTCCGCGAAGACGTCGAGCCGGTCGAGCGCGAACGGCACCGGTGTGGCCGACGCCTCCCGGGGCGGCGACGCCGCGCCCGCCTCCGTGTCGAACCGGGGGTCGAGGCCGAGCGAGGCGTGGATCGCCGCGTCCAGGAAGCCCGGGTGCAGCGCGTACGACTCCAGGGAGCCGCGCGAGACGCCCGGCAGCCGCAGTTCGGCCAGCACCCCGCGCCGCCCGTCGGGGGCGCCCCGGTACAGGGTGCGCACCAGCCGGAAGCCGGGGCCGTAGGCGACTCCGGCGCGGGCGATGCAGTCGTAGCACTCGTCGCCCGACAGCGGGCGCAGCCGCAGGGCGGCGCGCAGCCGGTCGAGCCCGACCGTGGGCCGCTCGCCGGCGGGCGCGGCCGTCGCGCGTCCCTGGACGTGGACCTGTCCGCCGTCCTGGGCCGAGCCGGTCAGCTCGAAGCGGGCCGAGCCCGGCGCCACGTCCTCGGTCAGGGTGAACTCGACCGTGCGGCCCTCGCCGCCGACTGCCACGGGCCGTACCCAGCTGACGTTCCTCAGCGTGACCCGCGGTCCGGCGGCGGGCAGCGCACGGCGCACGGCCGTGTACGCCATCTCCAGGCTCGCCACGGCCGGGAGCAGCCGCTTCCCGTCGACCACGTGGTCGCGGAGGACGAACTCCTCGCCGGTGAACCGGGTGCGGTAGCGGACCGCGCCGAGCCCGGACACGTTCTCGTGGAGCAGGGGGTGCGCCTGAGCGGGCCCGGACGCCTCGACGGCGCGGGCCGGCCACGGGTGGACGACCCGGCTGAACGGGTAGGCGGGCAGGCTGGTCCGGCGGCCCGCCGCGGTCCTGGCCAGCCGCCGCCACTCGACGTCGGCGCCCCGCACCCACGCCTGGGCGAGCTTCTTCAGCTTGCCCTTCTCCTCGCCCTTCTCCAGCCAGCGGGCGACCTTGGCGGCGGAGCCGTCGGCGGCGCCGCCCCGGGGCACCTCGCCCGTGAAGCGGCGGTCCGAGTCCCGGCCGTCGAGGAACAGCGCGAGCTCGTCGGCGAGTTCACCCAGGTCACGGACGACGAACGCCACCCGGTGAGCCATCGCCACCCGGCCCACCTGGAGCGTGAACGCCACATCGCGCAGGCGCAGCGTGGGCCTCGGGCTCTCCAGGGCCGCCCGCAGCTCGCGCGCGTAGGCCGCCAGGTTGTCCCGGGTGCGCGCCGACAGCGGGACCAGCTGCGGAGAGCGGTCGTCGGCGGCGGGCGCGGCGGCCGCGTACTCCTCGAAGATCGCGTGCGCGTTGCTGCCGCCCAGGCCGATGGAGCTCTGCGCCGCCCGGCGCGGGCCCTCGCCCCGCGGCCACTCCCGCAGCCGGTCGACGACGTGGAACGGCGACCGCTCCAGCTTCAACTGGGGGTTGGGGCTGGTGTAGTTGAGGGTCGGGGGGATCTCACCGTGGTAGAGGCCGAGCAGCACCTTGACGGTCCCTGCGAGCCCGGCGGCCGAGTCGAGGTGGCCGAGGTTGGACTTCACCGAGCCGATGCCGCAGTAACCGGTCTCGTCGGTGGCCTCGCGGTACGCCTCGGTCAGCGCGGCCAGCTCCACGGGGTCGCCGAGCTTGGTGCCGGTGCCGTGCGCCTCCACGTATCCGATGGAGCGGGCGTCGACGCCGGTGCGCTCCAGGGCCCGGCGGATCACCCGGCTCTGGCCGTCGACGCTGGGGCTGTAGAAACCGGTGGCCTGGGCGCCGTCGCTGTTGGTCGCCACACCGCGCAGCAGGCCGTAGATGTGGTCGCCGTCCGCGACGGCGTCCTTGGCACGGCGGATCAGCAGCGCGGCGACGCCCTCGCCGCCGACCATGCCGTCGGCGTCGGCGTCGAACGCCTTGACGCGGCCGTCGCCGGAGAAGTTGAGGCCGGGCTTGTGGACGTAGCCGCGTCCGTCCGTACTGGCCGCCGAGGCCGCCGCGACCAGGGCGAAGTCGGTCTCGCCGCTCTGCACCGCGCGGGCCGCGAGCGAGAGGGCGCTCAGCGAGGACGAGCAGTTGGAGTGGACGGCGAGGCTGGGGCCGCCGAAGCCGAGCTGGTACGAGATCATCGAGGCGACCGTGCCGCTCTGGCACATCACCCACGACAGGTACTGCTGCGGATCCTCGATCACGGGCGCCGCGTCCGGGGCGGGCGCTCCGTAGAAGTGGTTGCCGCTGGTGACGTAGACGCCGGTGTCCGGGATGTCGCGGTGGTCGTAGCCCGCGTCCTCGACGGCCTTCCAGGCGTGCAGGAGCAGCTGGCGGAACTGCGGGTCCATCAGGGCGACGTGGTTCGGGGAGAGCCGGAAGAACTCGCCGTCGAAGACGTCCTTGTCCGCGAGGGCGGAGCGCAGCGGCACATAGCCGGGCTCGCGCAGCACCCGCTCGGGCACCCCGGCTCCGCGCAGCTCCTCCTCGGTCCAGAACCGGGTGGTGCCGTCGCCGCGCCGCAGGTCCTCCCAGAACCGCCAGTGGTCGTCGGCGTCCCCGAAGCGGCAGGCGATGCCGACGATCGCCACGGCGTCGTCGGGCAGGTCCGCGGCGGCCTCCGGGGCGGCCGCAACGGTCTCCTCCTCGGCCCGCGCGGCCGGGACCACGGCCGGTGCGGTGTGCTCGCGCACGTACTCGGCGATGCTGCGCGCGCTGGCGTACTTGAACAGGTCGGCCGCCGCGAACGGCACGCCGAGGCGGTCGGCGATGCGCTCGGCGAGCACCACGGCCGCCAGCGAGTTGCCGCCCACCTCGAAGAAGGAGGCGGTGGGGCCGATGTCGCGGACCTGGAGGACGTCCTGCCAGCAGGCCAGGACCCGCTCCTCGATGTCCGCGAGCGGCACGGGCGCCGGGAGAGCCTGGGCGGGCGCGGCCGGGGCGGGCGCGAGGGAGATCTCGCGCCGCGTCAGCGCGTTGCGGTCCACCTTGCCGCTGCCGGTCAGCGGGATGTCGTCGATCGGCACGTAGAAGTCCGGGACCATGTACGACGGCAGCCTCTCGCACAGGTGCTCCTTGAAGTCGGCCGCGTCCGCCGCGCGCCCCGGGCCCGGCCGGTAGTAGGCGACGAGCTGCTTGGCCGCGTCCTCGCCGCGCGCCACCACGACGCACTCGGCGACGGCCGAGTGAGCGCCCAAGTGGTATTCGATGTCGCCCAGTTCGACCCGGTTGCCCCGGATCTTGACCTGGAAGTCGAGCCGCCCGAGGTAGTCGATCTCGCCGTCCTCGTTCCAGCGCGCCAGGTCCCCGGTGCGGTAGAGCCGCGCGCCCGCGACCAGGGGGTGGGGCACGAACTTCTCGGCCGTGAGCTCGGGGCGGTTGACGTACCCCTCGGCGAGCCCGGTCCCGGCGATGCACAGCTCGCCCGGCTCGCCCTCGGCCACCGGCCGCAACCGCTCGTCCAGGATGAGGACTTCGGTGTTGGCGATCGGCCTGCCGATGGTGATGGGCGCGTCGGCGCGCACCAGGGTGCCGGTCGAGTAGACGGTGGTCTCGGTCGGCCCGTACAGGTTCCAGGCCTCGGTGCCGGTGCTCAGGAAGTGGTCCTTGAGCGTACGGGACAGGGCCTCGCCGCCGGTGAAGATCCGCACGCCCTCGGTGTTGCGCCAGCCCGAGTGGAAGAGCATGCTCCAGGTCGCCGGGGTGGCCTGCATGACCGTGGGGCGCACCTTGCCGATGCGCTCCTTCAGCCGGTCCACGTCCTTGATCGTCGCGCTGTCGCACACATAGCAGCGCCCGCCCGTGACCAGCGGCAGGAACAGCTCGACCTGCGCCATGTCGAAGCTGACGGTGGTGACCGCGAACAGCGTGTCGGTGCGGCCGAGTCCGGGCTCGACGGCCATCGAGCGCAGCAGGTTGGTGAAGCCCCGGTGCGGGATCATCACGCCCTTGGGCTTGCCGGTGCTGCCGGAGGTGTAGATGACGTACGCGAGGTCCGACTCGGTCACCGTCACCCCGGGCCGCTCGCCCCGGGCCGCGGCGGCCGCGAGGTCGTCCCGCTGCTCGTCGAGGACCACCAGGTCGCCCGGCGCGGCCGCCCGCGCCTCGGCCGGCCGCGCGTCGAGCAGAGCCTGCGCCCGCGCCTTCAGCCGGGCCTGGGTGACGATCAGCGAGGTGCCGCTGTCCCCCACGATGTCGGACAGCCGCGCGGCGGGGAGCTCCGGGTCCAGCGGAACGTAGGCGGCGCCCGCCTTGAGGATGCCGAGCAGCGCCACGACCATCGCGGCCGAACGGTCGAGGAAGACCGTCACCAGGTCGTTCGGGCGCACGCCCCGCGTCACCAGATGGGCCGCCAGCGCGTCGCTGCGGCGGCGCAGTTCGTCGTACGTGAGGATCTCGTCCGCACCGGTCACCGCGACCGCGTACGGAGTGCGGGCCGCTGCCGCGTCGAACAGGTCGTGCACGCAGGGGTCGTCGGCCGCCGTGGGATCGGCGTCGGCCGCGAAGAGCGCGCGCAGGTCGTTAAGGCGGACCTCCGGGTCGGCGGTGACGGCTTCGAGGACGCGCCGGTAGCGCTCGCCCAGGCCCGCCACGAAGTCGGCGCCGAACAGCTCGGGGTGGTACTTCCAGTGCAGCGCGTACCCGTCGCCCTTGCCCCACACCTCGACGGACAGCTCGTACTCGCCCTCCTGGTGCAGCTCCTCGACCAGCTCGTAGGGGCGGTCCGGGTCCGCGATGCCGTCGAGCACGTCCTGGAAGACGAACGCGGTCTGGAAGACCGGCGAGCGGCCGGACGGCGCGGCCCGGCCCAGCTCGCGGGCGAGCGCGGCGAACGGGTAGCTGTGCAGCATCCCGTCGACGACCTCGCGCTGCACCTGGGCCACCAGCTGCCCGAAGGTGGTGCCCCCGGCGAGGTCCACCCGGACGGGCATCATGTTGATCATGAGCCCCATGGCGTCGGCGAGCTCGTCGCCGCCCCGCTCGTTCACCGGCATCCCGACGACGACCTCGCGCTCGTCGGAGTAACCGGCGAGCGTCACGGCGTACGCGGCGAGCATGACCGTGGAGGCGAAGGCGCGCCGGGAGGCGGCCGTCTCCTCGACGGCGCGGGCGAGTTCGCCCGACAGCTCGCTGAAGCGGGTGTCCCCGGCGAACCGGTCGACGACCTCGGCGTACGGTCGGTCGGTGGGCAGGCTCAGCGCGGCGGACGGGCCCGCCAGCTTCTGTCGCCAGTAGCCGAGCAGCTCCGCGCGCCGGCCCGGCAGCGTCGCGCGCTCCTCGCGCACGAACGCCTCGAAGTCCGCGCCCGCGCGGGCCGCGTCCGGCTCGCCCCCGGCCAGCAGCGTCTCGTACGTGTCGAACAGCGCCTGCGCAAGGAGTCGGGCCGAGCTGCCGTCGAAGACGATGTGGTGGACGCTGACGAGCACGATCGAGCTGTCCGCCGGGCGGGCGAAGACCCGGATCCGCAGCAGCGGCTCCCCCTCCATGGCGAACGGCCGCTTGTGCTCGGCCTCCACGGCCGCCAGCGCCCCGGCCTCCGGCAGCGCGCGCAGATCCACGCGCGCGTAGTCGAGCTCACGGCCCGGGTCGACCGACTGCACTGGCCGGTCGCCGTCGCGGCCCAGGACCGTGCTCAGCACCGGATGCCGCCGGACCACCGCACGGCAGGCCCGCTCGAACACCGCCTCGTCGAGCCCGGAAACCCGGAAGCAGAGCGGGACGTTGTAGGCGGCCATCAGCGGATACGCCTTCTGGAGCGCCCAGAGACCGCGCTGGCCCTCGGAGAGCTCGTACGTCCGTGCACCCGCCCTGAGCCGCCGCAGCAGGTCCCCGACCTCGCTGTCGGTGACCTTGCCCGCCCTGTAGCCGGCGATGAGGGCGCTGAGCTCGTGCTTCACTTCTGAGTTCTCTCTCCGTCGAGGAGCGCGATGGCGTCGTCGAGGTCCAGGTCGCCGTCACCGAGGCGCTCCAGCACCTCCAGGACCTCGGACTGCGGGGCGGTTTGCGGGGCGGGGCGCGTGCGGCCCACGGGGACCAGACGGGCGACCCCTTCGGGGTACGCGTCCACCAGGTGCGCGGCCAGCTCGCCGACCGTGGCGTACTCGAAGAGCGCGCTGGGCACGAAGCCCGGGGCGACGGTCGCGCCCAGCTCGCGGGTCATCCGGACGATCCCCAGCGAGTTCAGGCCCAGCTCCAGGAACCCGGCCCGCGGTGCGATCTGCTGGGCGTCGTGGCCCAACTGGTCGGCGAGCAGCCCGCGCAGGAACCCGAGCGCCCGCTCTTCGGCGACGTCGGTGGTGTCGGCGCGGTGCGGCACCGGCTCGCCGTCGGCGAGGAAGCGCCAGTGCGGGGCGGCGGGCCGAAGCCGCGGCTCCGGTTCGGGCCGTACGGGGGCCGCCTGCTCCGGAGCCGGTGCGGGCCGGGCGTCCGCCGCCGCCGACACCCAGTGCCGGGCCTTGGCGAACGGGTACGTGGGCAGGTGGAGGCGGTGCGGCGGGACCTCGTGGAGCGCGCTCCAGTCGACCGCGTACCCCTCCAGCCACAGCTCGGCGATCTTGCGCCAGTTGCCCTGCGCGGCCCACCGGCCGACCAGCTGCTCGCGCACCTCGTCCTCGTCCAGCAGCCGTGCGCCGGACGGGCGTGCCTCGACGCGGCCCCGCCAGAGGTCTGCGGAGGCGGCGCCGTCACCGGTGAGGAAGCGGCCGAGGCCGTCCTTCACCTCGTCGAGGCTGCGGGCGCGCAGCACCAGCCGCTCCTCCAGGGCGACCCGGCCGGTCTGGAGGGTGTGGGCGAGGGCGGACAGATCGAGATCGTCGTGCGCGTCCAGGAAGCGCAGCAGCTTGTGCGCGTACGCGCGCAGCCGGTCCTCGTCCTTGGCGGACAGCGGGACCAGCACCCCGCCGGGGACGTCCGACGGCCGCGCCGCCCGCGGCGCGGGCGCCTCCTCCAGGACGACGTGCGCGTTGGCACCGGTCGCGCCGAACGCGCTGACCCCGGCCCGGCGCGGCGCGCCGTCCTCGCTCGCCCACGCCGCCAGCTCCGTCTGGAGCCGGAACGGCGAGTCGGCCAGGTCCAGGTACGGGTTGGCGTGCTCCGCCGGTACCAGCGGGGTGAGCGTGCGGTGGTGGAGCTGGAGCACGGCCTTGGTCAGCGCGCTGATCCCGGCCGCCGACTCGGCGTGCCCGATCGCGGACTTGACCGAGCCGAGCGCGCAGAAGCCCGTACGGTCGGTGCGCGCCCGGAAGGCCCGCTCCAGGGCCTCCACCTCCATCAGGTCGCCGATCTCGGTGCCGGTGCCGTGCGCCTCCACGTATCCGAGCGAGGCGGGGTCGACCCCGGCCCGGTCCAGGCAGTCGGCGACGACGGCCTGCTGCGCGGCGGCCGACGGCACCCGGAAGCCGGGGGTGCGGCCGGAGTGGCCGACCGCGCTGCCCTTGATCACCGCGTACACCGCGTCGCCGTCCTCGACGGCCCGGCTCAGCGGCTTGAGCAGCACCGCGCCCACGCCCTCGGCCGACACATAGCCGTCTCCCCCGGCCCCGAACGACCGCGCGGGCGCCTCCTGGGCGAGCAGACCGAGCAGGCCGTACGTGCGGTACTTGGCGGGGTGCAGGGAGAGGTTGACCCCGCCGGCGAGCGCGGCGTCGCACTCCCCCCGGCGCAGCGCCTCCACCGCGAGGTGCACGGCGTTGAGCGAGGACGCGCAGACCGTGTCGACGGCCAGGGACGGGCCGTGGAAGTCGCAGAAGTGCGAGACGCGGTGGGCGATGGTGGCCGCGTTCAGGGCCTGCGGAACGCGCTGCCCCTGGCGTACGGCCTCCTCCTGGAGCAGGGCGTAGTCCCGGTGCATGACGCCGACGTACACGCCCACCGCACGCCGTCGTCCCCCGTCCCGGGCGGCGGCCAGGGCGTCCGGGGTGTACCCGGCGTCCTCGACGGCCTCCCAGCACACCTCCAGGAACAGCCGTTCCTGCGGGTCGAGTTGGGCGGCCTCGTCCGCCGGGATGCCGAAGAAGGCGGCGTCGAAGGAGTCGACGTCGTCGACGAACCCGCCCCAGCGGGACAGGCCCGCGTGCGCGTCCTGCGGCCACCGGCTCGCGGGCACCTCGCCGACGCAGTCCCGGCCCGCCTTGAGGTTCTCCCAGAACTCGGCGACGTCGGCGGCCTTCGGGTAGCGCCCGGCGATGCCGACGACCGCGATGTCCTGGCTGTCGGGCAGTCGGGGCCGCTCGACCCGCGGAGCCTGCGGCCGCTGGGTGATCCGGCGCTCCGGCGGAACCGGAACCTGTACGGGCCGCTCGGCGACGGTCGTTCCGGCCGCGCTCAGGTGGTCCGCCAGCGCCCCGACCGTCGCGTGCTCGAAGAGCAGCGTCGGCGACAGGCGCGTGCCCAGGGCCTGCTCAAGGCGGCCGGCGGCCTGGAGCAACTTGGCCGAGTCCAGGCCCATTTCGTAGTAGCCGGCGGTCGTGGAGACCTCACCGGCGGGTACGCCCAGCTGCTCGGCGATGACGGAGGCGACCACCGCGCCGACGGCATCGGCGGAGGCCGACGGCGCCACGGCAGCCGTGAGCGGTGCCGCGGGGGCGACCGGTGCATCCGCGCGGCGGGCCGGGTCGATCAGGCCCGCGTGCCGCACCAGCTTGCTGCTGAAGTCGGCCAGTTCGCCGGTCTTGCGGCCCTCCGCGTCGAAGAACTCCATGGTGAAGCCGAGCAGTTCCTCGCTCTGGCGGACCGAGGAGCGCCGCACGCGGGTGCGGCAGGCGTCGCCGAAGGCGGCGGACGCGCGGAACGAGCCGTAGTGCAGCGGCAGGAACAGCTTGGGGTCGCCGCCCTCCGCGTACGCCAGGGCGCCGCTCGCGCCGACGGCGCTGCCGTCGATGAGCGTGGGGTGGAAGAGCTCCCCGCCCGCGCCCCCGGCCACGCCGAGCCGCACCCAGACGTCCTCGGCGCCGGCGGACACCGTGCCGTCGGCCTTCATGGGTCCGGAGTGGGCCACTTCCCGGGTCCGGTAGGCGCCGTACACCTCGTCGAGATCGGTCACCCGCGCCCCGGGCTCAGCGTCGGCGGGAACGCGCTCGGCGAAGGAGACCGGGCTGGTCAGGCGGTGCATCTCGGCGGTGACGTACCGCTCCGCGTCGGCTCCGGTGACCTCGATGCGCCAGCCGTTCGGGGAGTGCTCGACGGCCTCGACACGTATGTCGAGGGCGCTGTCGGCGTCCACGCCCAGCGGGCGGTGGATCGACAGGTCGCGCAGCTCCAGCGTGTCGTACGCGAAGCCCGACTCGGCGAAGCACCGGTACAGCAGGTCGATCCAGGCCAGGCCCGGCAGCAGACGGCGGCCGTAGACGCGGTGGTGGTCCATGACCGGGTCACCGGCCGTGATGCGCCGGGTCCACACCTGGGTCCCGGCGGATCCGGCCTGCGTGACCCGCGCACCCGTACGCACGTCGGTCCGGGTCAGTTCCGGCGGTGCGACCGGACCGCGCGTGGCCGGGCCGGCGGGCGCGGGGCGGTGCCTGAGGACGACGTGTCCGTTGGTGCCGCCGTCGGCGAAGCTGCTCAGCGCCGCGTACGGCAGGGCCGCGTCCGCCGCCTGCCGGGGGAAAGCGAGGTCGGCCGCGTCGAGGGAGAAGTGCTCCATGGGCTCCTGGCCCGATCGGAACGGCACCATCCGCTGGTGGTGGACCATCAGCGCGACCTTGATGAAGGCGGCGATGCCCTCCGCGCAGAGCGGATGCCCGATGTTGGGCTTCATGGAGCCAAGGTGCAGCGGCGCGGCGGTCGGCTCGCCGTCGCGGTAGACCGCCTGGACGGCCTTCAGTTCGAGGAGGTCGGTCAGCTGCGAGCCCGAGCCGTTGACCTCCAGGTAGCGCACGTCCCGCGGCGCGCGGCCCGCCTGCCGCAGCGCGTCGCGCATGACCTGCTTCTGGGCCTGGAGGTTGGGGGTGGCGGGCCCGGCTGTACGGCCGTCGTTGTTGATGGCGATGCCGTCGACCACGGCGTACACCGTGTCGCCGTCCCGCTCCGCCTGCTCCAGCGGCTTCAGTACGACGACACCGCAGCCCTCGCCGAGGACGACTCCGGCGGCGCGGCGGTCGAAGACGTGGAACTCGCCCCGTTCCTGCAACAGGCCCCGGCGGCGGAAGAGTTCGTGGTCCTCGGAGTCCGTGAGCAGGCTGACGCCCGCCACCACCGCGAGGTCCACCGACCCGGCCGCCAGCGCGTCGGTGGCGAGCTTCATCGCCACCAGCGAGGAGGAGCAGGCCGTGTCCAGGACCATGGCCGGGCCCCGCCAGTTGAAGAACTGGGAGATGTTCGCGGCCAGGTAGTTCTGCCCGACCGTCATGATCGGGTTGCGCGCCCCGGCCACCAGGCCGCTGTCGGCCCGGCCCCGGCCACGGGCGCCGACGTACACACCGGTGTTGCTGCCGTCGAGCTCGCCGAAGCGGTAGCCCGCGTGGTGGACCGCCTTGAGGCTCTCCTCGAGGAGCACCAGCGCCTGCGGGTCCATCGCCCGGACGTCCTCGGCGTGCAGCATGAAGTACCCGGCGTCGAACCCGTGGACGTCGTCGACGAGTCCGGCGGTGAAGTCGGTCGCCCGCCCCCAGCGGTCCTCGGGGACCGTACGGATGGCGGAGCGGCCCTGCGAGAGCAGGTCCCAGTACGCGTCGAGGTCGGGCGCGCCGGGCAGCCGGCAGGCCATGCCGATGACGGCGACGGGGCCGGCGGTGGGAGGGGCGGGCGCGGCCGGTGCCGTGATCACGGCCTCGGCCACCACGGGGACGGTGACGGCCGGGGCGGGTGCGGCGACGGCCGGGGCCGGCGCGGGCGTCTCCTGCGGGAGCGGCGCGGGCCGCGCGGGGGCGAACTCGGCCGCGACCTCGGCCGCGTGCGCACTGAGCAGCCACCCCGTCAGCTCGTGCAGGGTGGGGTGCTCCAGGAGCGTGGACGGTTCGAGCGGCACGCCGAGGCGCTGCTTGATCCGCTGGAGTATCTGGGCGAGCAGGATGGAGTCCGCGCCGTAGTCCGCGTACGAGGTGCGCTGGTCCAGCACACCGGGCTTCAGCTTGAGTTCGGCCTCGAAGGTCTCGCTCAGGAACGCCGTCAGACGCGGACCGGCGTCGCCGCCGAGGGCGGACGCGGGTACGGACGCGGGCACGGAGGCGGGCGCCACGGCGTCGGCCGCCGGGGTCGTCTGCGCCGCCGTGCGCCGCTTCGGCCGCAGCAGCGCCGCCGCGTCGAAGCGCGCGGGGTCGATGTGCACCGGCATGACCACGGGGGCGTAGCGCGAGGTGAGGACCTGGTCGAGGAGGTCGAGCCCCTCGCGGTCGGTGATGCTGAGCAGTCCGGTGTCGGTGTACGCCTGGTTCTTGACCTCGCCGAAGCCGGACTCGCGCCAGCTGGGCCACTGGACGCTGGTGACCGGCAGGGCGTGGGCGTGCGCCTGGGCGAAGTAGTCCAGGAACGCGTTGCCCATGGCGTAGTCGCTCTGGCCCGCGCCGAGCGCCGGGACGGCGGCGGAGACCGAGGAGAAGAGCACCACGAACCGGAGCGCCGTGGCGTCCAGGGCCGCCAGCAGGTTGCGGGTGCCCTCGATCTTCGGCGAGACCACGCGCGCGATGCCCTCGACGGGCTTGCGGACGAACGCCGGGTTCTCGGTGTCGACAAGACCGGCCGCGTGGATGACACCGGCGATCCGGCCCATCGTCGCCTCGATCGCCTCGATGCCCGCCGCGACCTCGTCGGCGCGGTCGAGCGGCAGCGCCAGGACGCGCACCTGAACGCCCCGGGCCTCCAGGTCGAGCACGGCACGGATCTTCGCGCGGACCGCCGGGGCGCAGGCCTCGGGGTCGCTCCACAGATGGCGCGGGGGCAGCGGGTCCTTGCCGGTCAGCACCACTCGGCGCACTCCGCGCCGCTCCACGAGATGCCGGGCGCAGAGCAGGCCGAGGCCCCGGGTGCCGCCGGTCACCAGCAGCACCTCGTCCTCGGCGAGGTCCGCCCGCCCGGTCGTCTCACGCGGGGCGAGGTCGTCGAGGGCGGGCGCGTGCCGGACGCCGTCGCGGTGGCAGATCTCCGACTCGGCGCCGGGTCCGTCGAGTTCGCGCCGGACGACGGCGGCGAGCTCGGCGGCTCCCCGGGTCGCCGGGTCGAGGTCGAGGTGGCGGGAGGCGAGGCCGCCGTACTCGCTCTGGAGCATCCGGTACAGCCCGACCCGCGCCGCTCCCGCCAGGTCCTCCCGGGTCCGGGTGCGCCCGAACGATTCGAGGCCCTGGGTCACGTACAGCAGATCGATGTCCCGCGACGACTTCGCCGCCAGGACGCTCTGGAGCAGCGCCAGGGACCGGCCCGACGGCTCCCGCTCGGTGATGCCGGTGAGATCGACGAAGGCGGTGGCCCGCTCGATCCGCCCGGCGAGCCGCTGCTCGGCGCCGGGGCCCGACTCCACCAGCGTCACCTCGTCGCACAGCCCGGCCAGCGCCGAGGCGAGCGGGGCGGTGGCGGCGTCGTGCAGGACGAGGGCGCTCACCCGGCGCGGGGCGACCCCGTCGAGCGGGGCCGGGAGCCACCGCTTGGCGAGGAAGCGCACGTCGGCGCGCGGGGAGGCGGTCAGACCCCGGCCGACACCGTCGGCCGTGCTCGCGGCCGGCTCCGGCACCCAGTGGCGGTCCCGGGCGAACGGGTACGTCGGCGCGCTCACCCTGCGCGGCGCGTCCGCGCCGCTGTGCAGCTTCTGCCAGTCCAACGAAGCACCCCGTACCCAGAGTTCCGCGATCCGGGGAAGATCTCCGCGCTCGGCGAGCCGGTCGGTGGTCCGCGCGAGCTCCTCGGCCGGGATCAGCGACAGGGCTTCGCGTCCGGCCTTCACACTGCCGTGGACCAGGCCCGCGACATCGCCCTCGGCCGCCAGGTACCGCTCGAGGCGGTCGGCGAGCGAGGCGAACGAGTCGGCGACGACGGCGAGCCGGGCGTCCATCGCCTCGCGGCCGGTCTGCAGCGTGTACGCCAGATCGGCGGGCGCCACCGCGTCGGGGCCGTCCGCCGACTCCCGTACGAAGCGCAGCAGCCGGGCCGCGTAGGCACGCAGCCGCTCCTCGTCCTTGGCCGACAGCGGGAACAGCAGCGGCTGCCCGGCGGCGGCGGTGCCGGGGCGGCTGTCCACGTACTCCTCCACCAGCAGGTGGGCGTTGGAGCCGCCCGCGCCGAACGAGGAGATCCCGGCGAGCCGGGGACGGACCTCGCCGTCGACGACCGGGCGCTCCCACGCGCGCAGTTCCTGGTTGACGACGAACGGCGTACCGCTGAAGTCGATGTCGGGGTTGAGGGTGCGCGAGTGCAGGGAGGGCGCGATCTGGCCGTGCCGCAGTTGCAGCAGCACCTTGGTGAGCCCGGCGATCCCGGCGGCGCTCTCGCAGTGGCCGATGTTCGACTTGGCCGAGCCGAGGTGGCAGTACTGGGTGTCGGCGGACCCGGTCGCCGCGCCGAACGCCTGGCTGAGACCGGTGATCTCGATGGGGTCGCCGAGCTTGGTGCCGGTGCCGTGGGCCTCGACGTAGCTGATGGCGCGGGCGTCGACCCCGGCCTCGTCGAGCGCCTCGCGGATCGCGGCTTCCTGCGCCCGGGGGTTGGGCACGGTGTAGCCGTTGGTGCGGCCGCCGTGCGAGACGCCGCTGCCCTTGATGACGCCGTAGATGTGGTCGCCGTCGCGCTCGGCGTCGCGCAGCGGCTTCAGGAGCACGACTCCGACGCCCTCGCCGGGGATGTAGCCGTCGCCGCCGACGCCGAAGCTCTCGCAGTGGCCCTTGCTGGAGATGAACTGGCCCGCGCTCAGGCTCAGATACTTGTTGGGGTGGACGGTGACGTTGACGCCGCCCGCGAACGCCAGCTTGGTCCGGCCCTGGCGCAGGTCCCGGCAGGCCAGCTCGATCGCGGTCAGCGAGCTGGAGCACATGGTGTCCACGGTCATGCTCGGGCCGTGCAGGTTCATCACGAACGAGACGCGGTTGGCGACGCTCGCGTAGCTGCTGCCCAGCGCGTTGGGGTTGCCGCGCGGGGCAGCCCCGCCCGGGAAGAGCAGCTGGTACTGCCCCCACATCACGCCCGCGTACACACCGACCCGGCCGCCGAGACGGCGCAGCTGCTCGCGGGTGTGGCCCGCGTCTTCGAGCGCCGTCCAGGCGTGCTCCAGGAACAGCCGTTCCTGCGGGTCGAGGTAGTCGGCCTCGTGCGGGGAGATGTTGAAGAAGAGCGGGTCGAAGCGGTCGACCTCGGCGATGAAGCCGCCCCACTTGCTGTAGTGGCGGCCGGGTGCGGTCCGGTCCTCGCTGTAGTGGTCGCGCCAGTCCCAGCGGTCCTGCGGCACCTCCACGACGCAGTCGCGCCCGTCGCGCAGGTTGGTCCAGTACTCGGCGAGGTCACGCGCCTCGGGGTAGCGGCCGGAGAGGCCGATCACGGCGATGTCGAGCGCGCAGGAGCGGGGCGCGGCGGGCTCGGTCACCTCCGCGCGGGGCGCGGGCGGCACGTCGGCGGCCACGGCGCCGGCCGGCGCGACGGCGTCGGCCGCATCGACCGGAGCAGCCGCGTCGGCGAACAGCGCCTCCAGCACCGCCCGGTGCCGCGCGACGAAGTATCCGCACAGCTCGGCGAGCGTGTGGTATTCGAACAGGAGCGTCTTGGAGAGCGGGCCGAACGTGGCCTCAAGGCCCGCCGTCAGCTCGGTCGCCAGGATGGAGTCCATCCCGTACGCGCCGAGGAGTTCGTCCTCCTCGATCTCCCCCACGGCCAGCCCGGTGAGCCGGCCGAGCGCCTCCTTCAGGAAGCGGACGGTCCGCGCGGTGAGCGTACGGTCGTCGACAGCGCGTGACTCGGCGACGGCGTCCATGGGCTGCGGGGCCGCGGAACCCGTCTCCAAGTACGCCCGCAGCCGGGCCCGTTCGCCCGCGCCCACCACGATCTGCGGCTCGCCGGCCGCGAGCGCGCGGTGGAAGGCCTCGATGCCCGCCGACGTCGCCATGGGGACCATCCCGGCGCGCGTCCGCAGCGCGTCGCGCGTGGCCGCGTCGACGCCCATGCCGCCGCTCTCCCAGAGCGGCCAGCCGATGGCGACGCTGCGCCCGGCGCGCTCGCCCGCGCGCACCAGGGCGTCGCGGTGGCGGGCGAAGCGGTCGAGGAAGGCGTTGGCCACGGCGTAGTCGGCCTGGCCGACGTTGCCGGTCGCGCCCATGATGGAGGAGAGGAGGACGAAGAAATCTAGGTCCTCGTCCTTGGTCGCCTCGTCGAGGGCGACCGCCCCGGCGAGCTTGGGGCGCAGCACCCGGGCGAACTCCGCCGCGGACTTCTTCAGCAGGAAGTTGTCGTGCAGCACGCCCGCGCCGTGCACCACTCCGTGCACGGCCCCGTGGCGGCTCACGAGGTCGGCGACGAGTGCGGCGGTGCCGTCCGCGTCCGCCGCGTCGAGGACGTGGTACTCGACGCTCGCGCCGGTCCGCCGCAGCGCGTCGAGCCCGGCCCGCCGCTCCGCGTCCGGCTCGGCGCGGCCGGTGAGGCACAGCACCGCGCCGCTCGCCCGGCGGGCGATCTCCTCGGCGAGGATCAGACCGAGGCCGCCCGCGCCCCCGGTGATGAGGTAGACACCGCCCTCGCGCCATACCGCCGGCCCGGCGTCCGGGAGTTCGCCCACCGGCTCCCAGCCGAGGACGCGGCGCCGCGTGCCTTCGTGGCGGACCTGCTGGTCCCGCGGGGCGCGCGCGCCCTCGGCGAGAGCCGCTGCAAGCTCGTCGGCCGGGGCGTCGGCGGGAACGGCGACGACCTGCCCGAGGAGCACCGGGTTCTCCAGGTGCGCGCTCTTCAGCAGACCGGACAGAGCTTCGTACGCGTACGGCTCGCCGTCGGCGGGCACCAGCGCCTGCACCAGTACGGGCGCGGTCGGCCTGCCGAGGAGGATGCCCTTGACGGCGTGCAGCAGCTCGACGGCGTGGGCGGTGACGGCCGCCGGGGCGCCGTCGCTCCCGGCCGTCTCCGGCGGGTCCAGGAACGTGATCTGCGGCGCCAGTCGGCGCAGCTCCGCGAGCCGCTCGCCGAATCCGCAGGCCAGCACAACCTGGGCGGTGAAAGCGGCGGGCTCGGCGCTCGCGGGGGCGGGCCGGTCGTGCCAGACGGGCCGGAACAGGGTCACCGGGGCATCGGCCTGGGCGGCGGCGCTCTCGCGCGTGGAGTAGCCGCGCAGGGTCGCGAAGATCCTGCCGTGCTCGTCGCACAGGTCCAGGTCCCACCGCCGCACCCCGGCGGTGCCGCCGGAGGCCGCACGGATCCAGGCGTACGCGGTCACCGGGGTCGGACCGTGCACCTCCAGCGCGTCGAGGGCGAACGGCAGCGCCGCGCTCCAGGCCGCGCCCGTGCGGGCGTCGTGGATCTGCGGGGCGTAGACGGCCTGGAGGGCGCCGTCGAGGATGCTGGGGTGGAGCACGAAGCCGTGCCGGTCTTCGGCCGGCGCGTCCGGCAGGGCGAGCGCGGCCAGCATCTCGCCGTCGCCCAGGCGGACTTCGCGCAGGGAGCGGTGTGCGTCGCCGTAGTCGAGCCCGGCGCCGCGCAGGGCGGCGTAGCACTCCTCGCGACCCAGCTCGGCCGTGCCCATCCGGGTCTTCAGCGAGGCCAGGTCGAGCGCGCCGGGCTCCCGGGCGCCTCCGCGCGAACCGGTGCCGCGCGAGTGCACGACGCCGTCGCGCCCCCCGGTGCCGATCTCGTACGTGAAGCGGCCCTCGCCGTCGTCCGTCAGGGCGGTGTACGCGGTGCGGGGCTCGTCGGCGACGACGAACGGCCGCTGCCACACCACATGGGCGAGCCGCACCGGGGCGTCCGGGTCGGCCGCGGTGGCACGGACCAGCGCCTCGCGGGCCATCTCCAGATACGCGACGGCGGGCAGTACCTTCTCGCCGCGCACCCGGTGATCCCGCAGGTAGAAGTCCCGGCCGGAGAGGGTGGCACGGTACCGGGAGGGGTCGTCGGACACCGGGGCCCCGAGCAACGGGTGGGCCCGCGGCGGCGGTTCGGCCGCGGGGGCCGTCCCGGTTTCCGGCTCGTCGTCGAGCCAGTACCGCTTCTTGGCGAAGACGTGCGTGGGCAGCGGTACGCGCCGGGGCCGCGGCCCTTCCTCGTACAACCGCTCCCAGTCGACGTCCGCGCCGCGCACCCAGGCGGCGGCCAGCGGGCCGTGCTCGCGCCCGGCCGCGGGGGCTTCGGCGCGCCGCTTGGCACTCCCCCGGTGGATGTCCGCTCCGCCGTCACCTGCGAGGAAACGTTGCAGCAGAGCCGTGAGAGCGTCCGTGTCCGCCGCCACCAGCGCGAGGCGCTCGGTCAGGGCCGCGCGGCCGGTCTGCGAGGTGTACGCCAGATCGGCGAGCCCGGCCGCGTCCGGCCGCTCCCGGCGGACGTGGTCGAGAAGGAGCTCCGCCTGCCGTACGAGCTGCGGCTCGCTCTCGGCCGACAGGACGACGAGGGAGGGAGCGGCGGGCAGGTCGGACCTGCTGGCGCCGTCCTCGACGTACTCGGCCACGATCACATGCGCGTTGCTGCCGCCCGAGCCGAAGCTGCTGACTCCAGCGAGCCGCGCCCGGCCGCCCCGCGGCGACCATGCGGTGAGCCGGTCGACCACCGAGAACGGTGAACCGGCCAGGCTGATCTGCGGGTTGAGCTCGGTGTAGTGGAGCGAGGCGGGCAGGGCGCCGTGCCGCATCGACAGGACGATCTTGAGCAGGCCGGTGATGCCCGCGGCCGCTTCGAGGTGGCCGAGGTTGGTCTTCACCGAGCCGAGGCCGCACGGGGTGTCGCTCCCGGCGAACGCCCGGGTCAGGCCCTGGACTTCGATGGGGTCGCCGAGCGCGGTCCCGGTGCCGTGCACCTCCACATAACTGACGCCCGAGGGCTCCACGCCGGCGTCGGCCAGCGCGGCGGTGATCAGCCCGGCCTGCATCGCGGCGCTGGGCACGGTCAGACCGCCCGACTGGCCGCCGTGGTTGGTGGCGGTGCCCTTGATGACGGCGTGCACGTGGTCGCCGTCCGCGAGCGCCTTCGCCAGCGGTTTGAGCAGGACAACGGCGCCGCCCTCGGAGCGCACATAGCCGTTCGCGGACGCGTCGAACGTCTTGCACAGGCCGTCCGGGGACAGCATGCCCGCCTGGTGGTAGGCGACGCTGTTGGCCGGGTGGCACAGCACGTTGACACCGCCGACCAGCGCGGTCTCGCAGTCGCCCGCGCGCAGCGCCCGTACCGCCGAGTGCACGGCGACCAGCGAGCTGGAGCAGGCGGTGTCCACCTGGACGCTGGGGCCGCGCAGGTCGAAGAAGTACGACACGCGGTTGGCGATGATGGCCATGGACGTGGTCAGGCCGCTGTGGGCGCGCACCGGCAACCCGCGGGTGTCCATGACGCGCTGGTAGTCGGAGCCGCTGGCGCCGATGAACACGCCCATCGGGGTGCCGGAGACGGCGCCCGCCGAGTATCCGGCGTCCTCCAGACAGGCCCAGCCGAGCTCCAGCATCCAGCGCTGCTGGGGGTCCATGCGCCGGGCCTCGTTGGGCGAGATGCGGAAGAGCCCGGGCTCGAAGCATGCCGCGTCCTGGACGAAGCCGCCGCGGTCGATGCCGGGGTGGGTGTCGGGGCCGATGCCGTCGGGCCACTGCCAGCGGCCGTCCGGGAGGGTGCCGACGGCCGAGCGCCCGTCCGCGAGGAGCTCCCACAGCGCGCTGTAGTCGTCGACGGCGCCGGGCAGCCGGCAGGCCATGCCGATGATCGCGATGTCGCCGTCGGCGGCCTCGCGGGCCGTCGGCACCGACTCCTGGACCTCGGCGGATTCCACCGGCTCCGGCTCGTCGCCGCGCACGCCGTCGAGGAAGGAAATGATTTTGGCGCCGGTGTTGTACTCGAAGAAGAAGAGGGGTTCGAGCGCGATGCCGTAGCGGCCCTCTATTTTGTCCTGGAGGTCCAGGAGACTGGCCGAGTCGAGGCCGAGCTCGAACAGCGGGCTGTCCAGGGAGAGTTGCGCGCCTTCGGCGTCGGAAGTACCGCTGAGAAGCCCTTCGAGGAACGCCAGGATTTCGGCGGTCAATTCAGCGGTCGCGGGCACCGCGGCCGGGGAATTCGTCTGCGATTCAACGATCGCATCTCGTTCCAGCCGCTTCGCACGATCGAGCCGGGTGGCCAGATCGTATTCGACGAGAACACCGTTTCCGCCGTTGACCAGATCGCCCGGCCGATAGCCCGGCACGAGGGAACGTATCTCAGCACCGTGCAGCTGGTGCATGCGCAAAACGGTATCCAGGCAACGATCTTGCGAGTTCTTTGCCTGGATGTAGTCCGCGAGCTCGATCCCGGGGTGCCGCTTGAAGTCCTTGCAGCGGGTGACGCCGACGGCCGTGGCCACGCCCGCTACCTGGCCGCTCCACTCCAGCAGGTGTTCGAGCAGGGCATCACCATACCCGAAGCTCTGCTTCCGCGGATCGATGTTGAGGGACAGCACGTGGGCGACGGCCCCGTCGGCCCGGTGCAGCCGGTCGGCCGTGTCGAAGCGTACGGTGCGCAGGGCATTGGCGTCGGCGATGCGCTGGGAATAGATGACGCCCCAGACCGCGTCCTCGTCCTCGATGACGAATTGGCTCTGCGGATTGGTCGTCAGACGCCGCCGGATCACCCGTGCGGAGACCCGCAATTCCTCGGCCCAGCACATCTCCTCCAGCTCCATGAGCCGGGTGAGATCGGACAGCCGGGTACGACGAATGGTTCCCTGGTGCTCGCGAAGCATAGATGTGGTGACCCGTCCCCCGAGTGCCGGGCACTTCACAGTGGCCGAACGACCGTAATTTCTGCCTGCGGCAAGCTGCGACAGCCGCAAAATATACACTCGATCGGGCGGTTGACCAGAACAGGTTGACCACCCGGTTCCGTATCTCACATGACGCCCCCGATAACGTCAAGCGCCGCACGTCGAGGCCTCTGGCGGGCGCCCGGGCGCCGACCGCAAGCCCTAGGCTGACGGACGGCTCCGCCAAGAACTTGAATGCTGGACTTCACCCGCAGCGCGCACGAGGAGAAGGATCGACCGTGGCAGGATCGTCCATGAGCAGCCCCTGGATCCGGCGGTTCCACCCCGCCCCGCAGGCCGCCACCCGGCTCGTCTGCTTCCCGCACGCGGGCGGCTCCGCCACGTACTACTTCCAGGCCTCCCGGGCACTCTCGCCCGAGGTCGATGTGCTCGCGATCCAGTACCCCGGCCGCCAGGACCGGCTCGCCGAACCGTGCATCGAGGACATATCCGTCCTCGCCGACCGCATCGCCGAGGAACTGGCCCCCTGGACGGACCGGCCGCTCACGCTCTTCGGCCACAGCATGGGCTCCGCCGTCGCGTACGAAGTCGCGCTGCGCCTGGAGCGGCGCGGCACCGCCTTGCTGGGCCTGTTCGCCTCGGGGCGCCGCGCCCCTTCTGTCGCACGTGACGGTTATGTCCACCTCGGCAGCGACGAGGACCTGCTCGCCGAGCTGAAGCGGCTCAGCGGCACCGACGCGCAGGTGCTCGCCGACGAGGCGCTGCTGCGGATGGTCCTGCCGACGATGCGCGGCGACTACCACGCCATCGAGACCTACCGCCCCACCCCGGCCGCACCGCTGACCTGCCCGGTCGTCGCCCTGTCCGGCGGCGACGACCCGGTGGTCGAACTCGACGAGGTCGCCCTGTGGGAGCGGCACACCTCGGCGTCCTTCCGGATGCGGGTGTTCGCGGGCGGCCACTTCTTCGTCGACGACCACCTCCCGGCCATCACCCGCGAGATCCGCGAGCACATCGCGACCGCGAACGCCCGCTGACCGGTTTCGGTGCCGGGTCCTTCGAACCCCGGCGCCGACCGGCTCGTACACGTATGTCACGCTGGCCCGGGCACGCAACCGAGGAGTGGACGACCGCATGGAGCCGCACGCATACGCAGCCTTCGACGCGGTCGGTCTGCGCGAGCTGATCCGTACGCGCGAAGTGAGCGCCGCCGAGGTGGAGGACGCCGCCCGGCGTGCGGTCGAGCACGTGAACGCCGACCTCAACGCCCTGACCGGGCCGTTGTTCGACCCGGCCCCGGCGCACGAGCCGGACGGGCCGCTGGGCGGGGTGCCGTTCGTCATCAAGGACAGCGGCCCCTTCACCCAGGGCGTGCCGTTCACCCTGGGCAGCCGCAGCATCCGGGGCGCCTACGCCCTGGTCGACCACGATCTGATGGCCCGCTTCCGCACCGCCGGACTGGTCGCCCTCGGCCAGAGCACCGCCCCCGAGTTCGGCCTCAACTTCGCCACCGAGTCGGTGCGCTACGGCGTCACCCGCAACCCGTGGGACCTGGAGCGGGGCGTCGGCGGCTCCAGCGGCGGCTCGGCCGCGCTGGTGGCCGCCGGGGCCGTACCGTTCGCACACGCCAATGACGCGGGCGGCTCGATCCGCGTCCCGGCCTCCTGCTGCGGCCTGGTCGGCCTCAAGCCGAGCCGCGGCCGCACCCCGTCCGGACCGCTCACCGGCGAGGCCGCGTTCGGGCAGCTGGTCGAGTTCGGCCTCACCCGGACCGTACGGGACGCGGCACACCTGCTCGACGCCGTGTCCGCGCCGACGGTCGGCGAGAAGTACCAGCTGGCGCCGGTCACCCGGCCCTACGCCGACGAGGTCCGCACGGACCCGGGCCGGCTGCGGGTCGCCCTCACCACCGTGCCGTGGTCGGGCGTGCCCGTCGACCGCCAGGTCGCCGAGGCGACCGTCGCCGTCGGCCAGGTCCTGGAGTGGATCGGCCACACCGTGACGGAGGCGAGCCCCGACGTCGACGCCGACGAGGTGGTGGAGGCGGTCGTGCTCAGCGCCGTCTCGACCGGCGGCGCGGTGCTGCGGGGCGCCCCGCGCCGACCCGACCCGTCCGCACTCGAAGGCGTCTCGCGCCGCGTCCTGGCCGAGGCCGAGTCCTTCACCGCGCTGGACGTCCTGGCCGCGATGGAGGCCCAGCACCTGGTGACCCGGCCGATCGGCCGCTTCTTCCTCGACCACGACCTACTGGTCACCCCGACGCTGGCCCAACTCCCCGCCCCGCACGGCACCCTGGACTACGACGACGCCCGCCACAGCGTCCGCTCCTGGCTCCGCCGCATCTTCGAACACGGCCCGTTCACGGCCCTGTTCAACGTCTCCGGCCACCCCGCGATCAGCCTCCCCCTGGGCCAGAGCCGCGAGGGCCTGCCCATCGGGGTTCAGCTGATCGCCGCCCATGGCCGCGAGGACCTGCTGCTGCGGGTGGCGGCGCAGCTGGAGCAGGCGGTGCCTTGGAAGGAGCGGCAGCCTGGGGTTTACGTGGACTGAGGGGACGGTCCCCTTCCCGGGGCGACGCGGTCACCTACCGGCTTCCGTCCGGGAAAGCGGTGCCGCCCCGGGGGTGGCGGCGGTTACTTGTTCCGGGAGCCGGCCGGGCCCGGGCGCCTGCGGCCGGAAGCACCGGGCTTGCGCGCCGGGGAGCCCTTGCGCGGGGCGCCGCCGCGGGCGGGCGGGGCCGGGGCGGTGGCGTCCTTGTTCCAGTGCGACGGGCGGTCGAGGCCGACCGGGAGGAGGGTGACGGCGTCGCCCTGCGCCGCGTTGACCTGCGTCTGGGTGAGGAAGAGGCAGTCGGTGAGGTCGGCGCCCGCGAGGTTCGTGTCCCGGAAGTCCGCGCCGATCACATCGGCGAGCCGCAGGTCCGCGCCGCTCAGGTCGGCGGCGATGAGATACGCGCCGCGCAGATCGGCCCCGCGCAGGTCGGCGCCCTTGAGCCGGGCCCCGAACAGGTCGGCGCCCCGGCGGTCCTTCTTCTTGCCCCGGACCTCGGCGCGCACCAGCTCGCTGGTGCGCAGCAGCAGCGTGTTCACCTCGGCCCGGTGCGCCGCCACGTCCAGGCCGAGCAGGGTGTCCACGTCACTGAGGGTCAGGCGCTCGATCTTCTCCAGCTCGGCCCGCACCTGGGGGTGGACGGGCCGGGCGGCCGGGCGGGCCAGCGCCTCCGAGAGGTACCAGAGCAGCTCGTGGAACTGCCGCATCACGGGGAGCGCGGCGAACATCTGCCGCGCGCCGTCCGGGGCCTCCCGCCAGTTCTGCCCGGCAAAGGTGACCTGCGAGATCTTCTGGCCCGCGCCGAAGCAGTCGTACACCGTGCACCCCTGGAAGCCCTTGGGACGCAGCTTGTCGTGGATGCCGCAGCGGAAGTCCTGCTGGAGGTTGGGGCAGGGTTCCCCGACGGCCTTGTCGATCGCGAAGTCCGTCGAGCGGGAGAATGCCAGCGCGACGCAGCACAGACCGAAGCAGTTCGCGCAGTCGGCCCGCAGTTCGGATGTCTCGGACAAGGTGGGTGGTCTCCTGCGCTGTCGGCCCCGGTACGGCTCTCGATCGGACCCGTGACGGACCGCGAGGCCCCGTACGGGCAGGTCAAGCCTATCCCCTGCGGCTCTCCCCGCGGAGTGGACACCCGAACAATGGATCTTGATGGTCCGGGGAGGGATGTCCAGTGGAACGCGAGTCTCCGTCTCGGCTCGCAGGCCGAGTCGGGTGCCGTCGGCTCCCGGGAGGGCTTCGTCAAGAAGGGCGGGGGAACGCTGAAGAACAGGGTCCGACTCTTCGTACGGACCACACCCGGCCTGGGGTTCACCCCGCAGTACGCGAACTGCGCCGAGGTACCCGATGACGAGGCGGGCCCCGGCACCGCGTTCAAGTACACACGTACATCCGTCTGTTCCTTCGAGGGCGAGTTCACGCCCGGTGTGGCCTACGAGACGGACGTGCCGCTGGATGTGGTGCGGCTGGCCAACGCCTCCTCGGCCGAGCGCTCGGCGCTCACCGGGGCCGAGGGCGGGCGTGCGGTCCCCGGCCCGGGCACGAAGAAGTTGGGACTGCGGGTACGTACGCGCGGCGATGTGGTGGGCCAGTCCTCCGCGACCCAGCGCAATCTGTACGAGCAGACCGCGCCCGCCGATCTCTCGGTCACCGGGAACGCTAAGAAGGCGAAGGTGGGCCAGACCCTCACGCTGACGGCGGGACTGCGCAACGACGGGCCAGCGGAGCTGTACGACGGTGACAACGCCGACGGTATCGCCTTCGTCAGTGTGAAACTGCCCGAGGGCGTACGGGTGGTGAAGGCAACGCAGGCGTGCAAGCGCGTGGAGGAAGGCGCCCTCTACCGATGCTCGTCCGGCGACCGGATGCCGGTCCACCGGGCACAGACGTTCCCCTTCGAGGTGAAGGTGGACAAGGCGGTCGAGGACTCCGTCGGGTCGGTCACCCTGCTGGGCATCGGCTCGCTGGGCGACCCCGCGAAGTACGACGTCGACAGCGACGACCACACGGCCCGGACCGCCCTGAACACGACCGCCACCGGCACGACCACCTCCGGGACGACCAGCGGGTCGGGCAGCGGCGGTGCGTCCGGAGGCTCGGGCGGCTCGACGTCCGGAGGCGCCTCGGGTGGCTCCGGCACCACTGGCTCGGCCGCCTCCAGCGGCACCAACGGCGCCTCCGGCGGCCACCCGGCCTCCACCGGAACCTCGGCCGCCGCGCTCGGGAGCGGCGCGGTCCTGCTGCTCGGCGCGGGTGCAGCGACCGGAATCGCGGTGCGCCGGCGCAGAGGCACCGGGGTCGAGCCGACCGGGCCTTCGCGGCGACCTGGACCTGCGCCTCGCCGTGGGTACACCGTGACCATCCTTGACGCCGGAGGGGCACCCGATGCGATGCCCCCGGGCGCCCCTCTCAGAGCGGCACCCCAACGCGCGCAGCCGCGCCGGCACCGGCCAGGCTTGTCATGAGCCCATCCCTCACCAGCGGGTAGGCTGCTGAGGGCACGCGCACCGCACGGGGGATTTTGCATGAGCGACGACAAACTGCCCGAACCATCTCAGCTGCCGCTGTCGCCGGACGAGCTGAAGCGGCACCACTCCGAATGGGCCGCCGGCATCACCAAGGCCCCACCCGCCGACAGCTACGTGGACCCCCTCACCCCGGTCCCCCTGCATCCAGGCCCGTCGCTCACCGGCCCGCCGCTTCTCAAGCCGCCGCTCCAGGGCCCGTCCCTCCAGGGGCCCCCACTCGCGGCCACGCCCGACTTCCGGCTCGGGCCGTACCCGCCCCTCACACCCCCGGGCCCGCCCCAGGACATGCTCCGCATCGCGCCCGGTGTCCTCACCGCGGCGGCAGGCCGCGCGGACGAGATCCACACGGCCTTCACCAAGCCCGCGGCCGCGCTGGAGGACCCCGCGCAGAAGGCGTCGGCGGCGATGGACGGCTGGGAGTCGGCCAAGGCCATCCGTACGGCGGGCAGGCAGTGGGAGAAGCAGGCCGGCACCGTGGCCGGGTGGCTGGCCCGCATCTCCGAGAGCCTGCGCATGGGAGCCCGGGACTATCACACGACGGACACCGCCGTGGACGAGTCGCTCCAGTGCGTCGTACCGCGCCGATCGAAGCTGGAGGGGCTGTAAGTGCCCTCGTTCTACCGGGAGATCCTGGACACCGACCTCGGCCCGCTGCAGAAGCTCGCCGACCAGTGGCGCACCACGCACACGGACCTGACCGGGCTGCCCAAGCGGGTCCACGACGAAGTGCTCACACCGCTGCGCGACAAGGGCTACTGGGAGGGCGCGGCCGCCCCGTACGCCTGGCGGATGATCGACGACGTCGAGCGGCAGATCGAGGCGGCCTCCAAGGTCGCGGAAGCGGCGGTCGGTGTCCTCGACGACGCGCTCGGCGAACTCAAAGCCGTCCAGAAGGACCTGAAGGACGCGGTCCGGCGCGCCCAGGACAGGGGGCTGTACATCGACACCGACGGCGCCGTCTCCCCCGACATGGTCAACGGCGTGTGCAAGGTGATCGAGAAGGGCTCGGCGGACGCGAAGGCCATCGAAGACGCCCAGCGGGAGATCGTCGACATCGTGAAGCGGGGCATCGTCGCCGACCGCAACCTGGCGTTCTCCCTCATGTCCGACATCGGGCTCGGCGACTGGTTCAACACCGCCCCGCAGCACAAGAACATCGACACGACCAACACGATCAGCCAGGCCGACTACAACGCCTTCGACCTCGCGATGCAGGGCAAGGACCCGCACCCGCGCACCCAGGGCGACGACCCGTACTCCCTCGGCTGGGACTGGGTCACCGGCAGCGGGCCGCGCGACCGCGAGTACCACGACGGCGACCGGATGACCGAGCTGATCAAGTCCAGCGTCAGCATGGAGCAGCTCCGTGCGGACACCCTCGCCAACTGGCGCCAGGACGGAAACGACGAGGGCACCGTCAGCTACTCCATCTCCAAGGGCGGAAAGATCGGCGCCCTCGAAAAGCTCGTCCTCACCGACCTGCCGGCGATCGCCACCGGCGACAAGGACCACCTGGGCGAGGCGTTCGTCGGCTCGTACTCCCTTGACTACTCGGTCAAGGGCCAGGACCCCGACGGCTCCCTCGTCGTCGAGTACACGCTCAAGAACAAGACCAGCAACGAATCCTTCCTCCACTACGTCGGCTACTACGACTGGCTGAAGAAGACGAACCGCGAGGACGGCGTCTTCTCCACCGTCGGCCAGCGGATGACCTGGACCGAACGCATCCCGGCAGCAGGGAAGTAGCACCGTGCCCCACCACTCCCGACGCGCCCTCGGGGCCGTCGCCGCCCTCGTGGTCCTCGCCGCCACGCTCACCGCATGCGGTTCCGACGCCCTCCAGCGCTGCGTCCCGGTCGCCGCCGAGTCCGCTGCGCCCGGCGAACTCATCGGCCGTTACGAGGGCGCGCACGAGGCCGAGGGAGTGCGCCTCACGCTGTCCTCGGGCGGTGTCATGCGGGCGGAGAAGTGGCCCACCGGCGACTACCACCGCGCCGACCTGGGCGACACGTTCAACGGCTCCGGCACCTGGGAGATCGAACCGGCCACGGCGTCCCGGGACCGCGCGCTGCTGCGTCTGCACTTCACCAAGCCCACGCTGTTCCTCAAGGGCGACACCCTCGACAAACTCACCATCGGCATCGACTCCACCCGCACGGACCTCTACGAGGACTTCGACCCCGACGTCTGCCCCGACTTCCGGCTCCAGCTCCGCAAGCCCTGACCGACGGGCCGTCAGGACCGGGGCGTCGGCGGCCGCGCTCAGGCGCGGCGGACCCGCCAGAGCCATGCTGCCGTGCCGGCCAGCAGGGCGAGCATCGCCAGGTTGGCCCAGAGGGCCGGGGTGTCGCCCGCCGGGCCGCCGCTGGACAGGTTCCAGGCGCCGATGACGACGGTCGGCAGGACGGCCGCGAGCAGGACGCCGGTGGTCTTCTGGACGGCGATCCAGTGCACCGAGGTGCACAGAAGCACCGCGCCGGTGATGCGGAACAGGACGCCGATCAGCGGGCCGGGGAGGTCGGGGAAGACCATCATGAAGGGCAGCGAGAGGGTGAGCATCAGGAGCGGGACCAGGGGGTGCACCTTGCCGCGCCGGGCGGGTGCGCCGGCAGCGCCCCGGTGCGAGGCCCCGTTGTCCGCCTCGGCCAGTGCCGTCTGCGCGATCGTGCGAGGGTCCCCGAGCTGCGCCAGGACCATGGCGATCGCGGCGTCGGGGCGTTCGGCGCGGGTCACCTCGATGTGTTCGGCGAGGTCGGCGAGGAGTTCCTGGCGACGGTCGGCGGGGAGTGCGGAGGCCTCGCGCTCGACGGTGGAGAGGTAGTCGCGTACGGGGTCGATCGAGGTCTTCATGCGAGGTCTCCGGTGGAGGGGGGCGGGGTGGTCAGGAAGGCGTCGACGGCGTTGCGGAAGCCGGGCCAGACCCGGGTGAACTCGTCGAGTGCGGACCGGCCGCTGTCGGTGAGGGCGTAGTAGCGACGGGGTGGCCCCGAGGCGGACTCCTGCCAGGTGGTGGTGACCAGGTCGTCGCGGCGGAGCCGGGAGAGCAGCGGGTAGACCGTGCCCTGGCTGGTGGCCAGGGCACCGGAGGCCTCCAGGGCGTGGAGGAGTTCCACGCCGTAGCGGGGGCGGTCCCGCATCAGGGCGAGTACGCAGTACTCCAGGACACCCTTGCGCAGCTGGGCGGCTGCCCGGGCCTGCTTGGTCGAATCACCTGGTTCCATGCGATGCAAGATACCTGGTGGGGCAAGGGGATGGGAGAGGGGGGTGTAGTTCCTTGCGGGCACGGGCTGAGCCGGGGAGACGTTGCTTCTACCGTGGCGGGGTGGAGGTGGGATGCCATGGTGTCGTTGCCGGAAGAGCTTCAGGCGCGGGAGGCCGGCCGCGGCTCGGCAGCGAGTAGAGGAACTCCAGGCCGAGGCTGCTGAGTTGGCCCTCCGGCTGGGAGAAGGCGCGGGAGGACCTGTCGCGGCTGGAGGTCACGCGGGAGACCGTCGCGCAGGTCCTGGCGGAGCCGTCGGCCACGCGGCCCGCACGGACCGCTGCCCTGCGCATCCTCGGGTTCCACGGCTCGGAGCCGGTGAACCGGGTCCGAACCGCGGGTTCCTCCGGTTGAAGTTCGGTTGAATGGAGACGTGGCACACGACGTGGGGTTCGACGAAGACGACCTGCGGGCACGGGCGGGGTCCCGTTCCTTCCAGCGAGGGCTGGGCTATCTGGACGCGGTGGCCGGCCTGGAGGTCGGGGACGGCTGGATCACTGCCAGGGTGCAGGGCACCGACGTCTACGAGGTGGAACTCGCCCTGGACGGCGACAGAGGAGTCCTCGGGGACTGCGCCTGCCCGTACGGGCAGGAGGGCCACTTCTGCAAGCACTGTGTGGCGGTGGGACTGACGGTGCTGCGGCAGGCGGAGGCGATCCCGCGGCAGCGGGCCGCCGCCGCAGCCAGGGCCGACGCGCTGGAAGCGTGGCTGCGGGCGCTGTCCCGCGAGGAGTTGCTGACGCTGCTGCGGGAACAGCTCGCCGACGACCGGGAGTTGCGCCGCCGCCTGGAGCTGCGGGCCACGGCGGCCCGGTCCGACCTCGGCACCATCCGCGACCGCGTCCTCGCCCTGCTCGATCCCCGCCCCTTCGCGCGGTACGGCTACGTCGAGTACGCCGACGCGCACGCCTACGCCCGGCAGGCCCAGGAGGTGGTGGCCGCGCTGCGCACGCTGGCCGCGGACGGCCGACCGGCGGACGCCGCGGCGCTGACCCGAGAGGCGATCGAGGCGCTCTGCCGGACATATGAGGAGATCGACGACTCCGACGGCGCCGTCGCAGAGGTCGCGTCGAGGCTCGCCGAGGCCCACCTGGAAGCGTGCCGCGCGGCGCGGCCCGATCCGGACGACGTGGCCCGATGGCTGGTCGGCCATCTCCTCGGGGACCTGGGCGACGCCGTGGACATCGATGTGTACGACTACCGCGAGGTGCTGGGGGAGGCGGGGCTCGCCCGGGTGCGGCACCTTGCGACCGAGGCATGGCAGCGCAAGCCGTCCGGTTGGGCGGAGCAGTACCTGATGGAGCGGCTGGTCAAGGCGGAGGGCGATGTGGACGCCCTGGTCGCCGTGTACGCGGCGGACCTCAGCCCGACCGGCGCGACGCACCTGCGGATCGCGGAGGAACTCGATGCGGCGGGCCGTGACGAGGAAGCGCTGCAGTGGGCCGAGCGGGGGGTGAAGGCTGCCTGCAAAGCCCCGAACTTCGACGGGCGCCTGGCCGATTACGTGTGTGCCCGCTATACGCGGGCAGGGCGGACGGACAAGGTGGTCGCCGTACGCCGCGATCGCTTCCGCGCGCACCGCTCGCTCGATGCCTACCAGCAGCTGCGGACCGCGGCCAAGGCCGCGGACCGCTGGGACCGCGAACGCGAGACGGCCCTGGAAGCGCTGCGTGAGGACGCCCGACGGCAGCGGCACGGCCGGTACGGCGGCCCGGTGCTGATCGACGCCCTGCTCGACGACGGCGACCTGGACGCCGCCTGGCGGGCCGCGCACGACGGCGCCGACGAGAAGCAGTGGCTCACCCTCGCCGACCGATCGGCCGACACCCACCCCGCCGACGCCCTCACCGTCTACCTGCGCCTGATCGAACCGCTGAAGAAGACCACCGGCGACCGCGCCTACCAGCAGATGGCCCGGCTGCTGCTCGGCGCCCGCGCCTGCCACCGGGAACTGGGCACCCAGCAGGAGTTCACCGAGTATCTCGCCGCCCTGCGGACGGACCAAAAACGCAAGCGCAACCTGATGAAGATCCTCGACCAGCACGGGCTGTGACGACGAGGCGCCTCTTCTCCGTCGTCCGCCCCAGGCACGGTCCACCGCGGCGCGGGGGTGCGGTCATTGTGTGCGAAACATCACGCCGCCCGCTGCCCACCCGGTACGTTGAGGGACGGAACCGGCCCGAGGAGACCCACAATGACGACCGCCGCCAGGAACGGACCAGGCGTTCCCCCCATGCCCGCCGAGCGGAGCCCGAAGGCCCTGCGCGCGGCCATCGCCACACACACGCCCGCGCTCCTTGCCGACTTCGATGCCCAGTGGAAGCGGGACATCGCCGACGCCTATGACATCGCGCCGGTCCCCGCGTTCCTGGCCCGCTGGTGGGGCGAGTACGCCATCGCGCGCGACCCACTGCTCGAAGAGCGGGTAAACCGCCTGGAGGACGAGGCCGCCGAGACCACCGACCTCCCCCGGGCCAAGGCCCTTCTCGAAGAAGCCGGCCACCTGCGCCGCGCCGCCCGGCAGGCGGAGCCCGGCCGGTGACCGACCCGTTCATGGGGCCGCCCTGGCAAGCGGACTGGGTGGAAGCAGCCCGCACCTACCGCGACGCGCTCCCCGAACACGTACGAAAGAAGATCACCAACGGCATGGCCGAACTGGTCACCGCCAGGAACCCCTACCTCCCGCAGGACGAACTCCCGCCCGGTTCCTACCTCGAACCCGCCCGCTCCAGCCGCCCCAAAGGCCCCCACATTCTCGGCTTCGACCACGGCCGGGGATGGCTGCGCTACACCTTCGTGCGACGCGTCGAGGACCCACAGATCATCGTGGAAGAGATCTTCTGGCAGTGAGCCGCCAGGGCCCCGCCGCCGCGGTTGCGTCGGATGAGCGGGCCCCCCTCCTTGTCCGGCAACACCTCAGCCGTCGTGGACGATTCACGCTCGGGCGGCAGCCACCGGACGGTCAGCCCGTCGGCCTGCTCGGCGAACACACGTCGGGAACATTTCGGTGCGTCGCAGAACGGACGCCGTACCGTCAGCTCGATCGCCACCGGTCCGCCGCCGACCGCAGCATCGACCAAGTGCCGCTGGTAGCGGCTGTACGCCCGGCGGGACACCGCCCCGCAGTCCGGACACGGCAGCGTCGGCGGCCAGTTGACGGGGGATCCGGCCGCCGAGGTTACGGTGCGTCCCGTCAGTGGGAGGGGATTCCCGACCCACCGGCCGACCGGCCCGGTCAGTGCTTTCGGTTCCGTGCGAGGAAGTCGCTGATGAGCTTCACCCACTCCTGAGGGCGCTCCGCAAACGGCAGGTGTCCGGTCTGGAGTTCGGCGACCTCAGCAGTGGGGATGGCGGCGGCGAGCTCCCGCTGGAGGCTCGGCGAGATGAGCGGGTCGGCGGTGGTGACGACGACGAGCGTCGGTACCGCGATGCCGGCGAGGTCGCCGCGGACGTCGGCTCGTCGGACGAGGTCGACCTGGTCTCCGGTGCCGACGGGGAGGGCGGGCGCGAGCTGCTCGGCGGCGGTGTGGACCTGGGCCGGGGTGAGGGAGTTCAGGACCGGTTCGCTCAGCGCCATCAGGTTGAGGTATTGGGCGAGCACGGTGTGCTGACCGGATTCGAACAGCTGCTGCCAGACGGAGGCGGCGAGGGAGGTGCGCGTGTCGGCGTACGCGAACGTCGCACTCAGCACGAGTGAGCTGACCCGCTCGGGGTGACGCGCGGCGAGGCGGATCGCGACGGGGCCACCGAGCGAGTACCCGCTGACCGCGAAGGTGTCGAGCCCTTCGGCGTCGGCCGCCGCTACCAGCTGTTCCACAAGCTCGTCGATTTCCAGCGGCCCCTGGGCCTTCGGGGTGGCACCCGATCCGGGGTAGTCGACCCCGACGACGGTGTGCCGTGCGGCGAGCCCCTCCATGATCGGTCCGTAGTTGGCTTCGATGCCGCCACCCGCCCCATGGGCGAGGAGGAGGCCGGGGCCGGCACCACGGACGGTGCGGGCGAAGGCGGCGGGTGTGGTCGTGGTCATCGGAGTTCCCTCTCGTGGGTCGACTGGCCACCACTCAGCTTTAGTGGTCGCTAAAGATGAGCGGTGGGCCGACCCTAACAGAACTTCTTTAGCGATCGCTATGGGCTGGCGGTAGGCTGCGGTCATGAGCAGCGGACACACCCCGGCCAAGGCCGCCCCCAGGCGGAGCCGACGCGCATTCGACCGCGACCAGGCCCTGGCCGCCGCCTTGCGGGAGTTCTGGACCCACGGTTACGAGACGACGTCCATCGCCTCGCTCACCACGGCGATGGGGATCAACCCGCCGAGCCTGTACGCCGCTTTCGGCGACAAGCGGCAGCTGTTCGACGAGGCTGTGCGGCTCTACGTACATACGTATGGAGCCCCGCTGCCACAGGGCCCGGAAGCGCGCGCGGACATCGCCGCGATGCTGCGGCACCTCGCCGCCGACTACACCGACCCAAGTCACCCGCCGGGCTGCCTCATCATCACGGCGGCGACCAACTGCGGCCCCGGCTCGCAGGACGTGAAGGCCAAGCTGCGCGAAATGCGCGAGGAAGCCAAGACCTCGATCGCCACCCGCATCCGCGCCGACATCGACGCGGGACTGCTGCCCGCGCACGTGGACGCCGACGGGCTGGCGACCTTCTACGCGGCGGTCATCCAGGGGATGAACCAGCAAGCATGCGACGGAGCGGGGCGGGAGGCACTGGATCGCGTGGTCGACGCGGCGATGGCGGCGTGGCCGCAGACGCCAAACAGGTCCGCGTCGGTGTCGCCGTCGGCACCCTGCTGATGACCATCGGCTCACATCCACTGGCCGCGCCCGACCGTAAACGTAGAGTGACGCCACAACTGGCCGCAGTGGCTGGTAACACGTTTCGGTGCCGACAGGGGCGCTGCTGCCGTGGTGCGTGAGGGGTTACAGGCGCCCGGTGCCGTCCCGTGTGCGCCGCCGTATACGCGAAGACGCCCGGCCGGGTGGTCCCCGGTCGGGCGTCTTGGTGTGTCTGCTGCCGTGTGTCTGCTGCTGGTGGCTCAGTACCAGTGGTGGGTCTGCCAGAAGTTCCAGGCGCCGACGGGGCTGCCGTAGCGGTCGTTCATGTAGTCCAGGCCCCACTTGATCTGGGTGGCCGGGTTGGTCTTCCAGTCCGCACCCGCCGAGGCCATCTTCGACGCCGGCAGCGCCTGGACCAGGCCGTACGCGCCCGAGGAGGAGTTCGTGGCGGTGTGGTCCCAGCCGCTCTCACGGGAAACGATGTTGTTGAAGGCCGCGAACTGCGCCGGGTCCTTGATCATCTGCTGGGCGATCGCCTTGGCACTCACCGGGGCCGCCTGCGCGGGAACCGTGGCGAGCATCGAACCGGCGGCACCCAGGGCGACGACGGCACCCGCGAGGGTCTTCTTCGAAGCGGCGATACGGCGGATGACGGACTGGGACACAGAGAAGCCTTCCAACGGGGACAAAGACGGTCGCGGCACGCCACAGGCATGCGTGAGCCACTCACGCGAAGGAGAGGGATTCACCTGCGGCGGGGAGAAACACCCGGGCCGCCCGGCGACTCATCCAGTTCTACCGGCACCCCACCCACCTGGCAACGACCCCACCTACTAGACAGCCTCGCAGCACGACACCCCACACCCCGCCACCACCGGAGGGTGATTCACGCAGGTGGGAACCCACATAAGGCAGGAGGCACGGCAACCCGCGGAGCTACGAACCCCGCTCGTACGTGACGTAGGTCCTATGGGACGGCTCACCTTCGAGACGCCTGATTATCACCAAGAGTCACCACACATACCCTTCCGAGATGCCGGCGGGACGTAGCCATCACCTCGGAATCAGAGGAAAACGACGGCTGAACGCCACGCTTCACCGGCACGGCGCCAGCGCTGCATCCACGAGCTCCGGCGGGAACACCTGCGTGAGATCCCCAAGCCCCCACACGATCGATCAGCCGAGCAGACGCATCACATTCGTGATGGGCCCGGGGTATCACGCGGTGATGGCGGCCATCAGTTCGTCGCGCCCGCAGGTGCCGGTCTTGCGGAAGACCGCGCCGAGGTGGTCATTGACCGTGTGCACGGACAGGCCGAGGAGCCGGGCGATCTGTTTAGGTGCGGCACCGTCCTGCAGGTACGTCATGATCTGCCGTTCCCGGGCGGTGATCCTGTGCCAGTCGCAGAACGTGGGGAGCAGCAGTGTGCCGGTGGCACGCTGGATCATGATGGCGATGTCGCCGTTGTCGCCGAGCGGCTGGGCCTCGAACGCGGTCCACTGGCCGTGCCCGACCAGGGGCGTACACACCCTGGGATAGCGCCGACGCGGGTTGCGGGCGTGTTCGCGCGCCTCGAATGACAGTGCGGCGAAGCAGTATTCGATGAGCCAGTCCGGTGCCGCCTGCTGCTGCGCCATCACGGTCTGCCACTTGAGGGCCTGGGGTGTCCTCGCGGCGACTTGTCCCTCGGCGCTGACGACGAGCATGCCGGGCGGCAGCTCGTGCCGCTCTCCCGTGGACGCCACAGGCCTCCGGGTCACGTAGCCGCGCAGCGCGGCGATCAGCGGCGGCCCGATGCCGGTGATGCGGTGCGTGTCCTCAGCGCCGAACGGCCGGCCTCCCGCGGCCCGCTTCAGGCCGAGCAACCCCCACACTCCGCGGCCTTCCCGCAGGACCAGGCACAGCTCTTCACCGAACCCGTACCGGGCGAGCAGCCGGTCGTACCAACCCGCGCGCAGGCCGCGATCCGCCACCACCGGCACGGTCTGCCGCGCCAGGCGCGCCAGCTGGGAGAAGGCCGCGCCCCGGCTGCCGACCCTCATCAGCTCACGGCCGAGATCCGGCCCATACCCGTGCCAGAACCCCAGCGCGCTGGCACCCACCCCCAGCGACGGGTTCATCACCATCAACCGCAAGGCGTCATGCGCCACCACCGGCGCGATCACCCGGGACAGCGCCGCCCCCGTCTCCTCGACCCCCGCGCCCGGCACCAACACCTCGCGCAGGTCGCGATACAACCGATCCCCGGCTGACATCACGCCCCCAGTGTGGGCCCCCACCCGCCGGGCACACCAGCGTATTGCCGGCCGTCTCCTGGGTGTCGTGTCGGCGCGCGATGAGGCCGGTGCCGACGAGTGCGGCGGCGATCGTCTCCGTCCATCCGGCAACCGAGGCCGCCGGACGTGTACTGAGGCATTCGTCCAGCCAGTTCGACGCGGTCGCCAGCAGCGCGCCGCCGTCCTTGGCCGTCTCCTCGATGACCAACCCTGTGCAGGAGCCCGTCCCGCAGCGCCCGCGCGGCGGCAGCGTTGTCCGCGTCGGTGCCCGGGTGCCGGGGCCGGTTGCTGACCCGGTCGGCGTCTTGGAGGAGCTGGTGCCCGGCGAGCGGCGGCCCCGCCGCCAACACCGGCGGGGCGAGCGCCAGCGCGCCAAGCGCAGTGTGGCTGTCAGGCCGAGCGCTCTCCGAGGTCCCGAGGGGCCGGGACCAGTGCTGCGCGGTAAGGGGTGTCACACCAGATCACCAGACTCTTCGTGCGTGACCTGAAAGCTGAAGGAACGTTTCTTCATCAGACGTCATCAAACAGATCAACTACCCGTACCAAATGACTCCTTCAGGCGGAAGACCACCGTGAACAACCAGACTGTTTCCCCTGCCCCCGCCCCTTCCCACTCCTCCACACGTCCGGAAGGCAGACGCCGGACTCACTACAAGACCGGGATCCACTCGGTCTCCCCCGCAGCCCACCGGAACACCTTCGAAGACCACGAGGCGTGCTTCCTCGGCGTCAGTCTGGACAACAGCAACTTCACCCCTGCCAAGTTCGACAGCATGCTCACGTGGGTCTCCCGCCGCTTCACCCGCTGCACCGTGCTGATCGGCGACAGCATCCACCGCCTCACTTGGCCTCGACCCGCGGCATGGACCCCGACCAAGCTCTTGAGCACGCCCTCGGCTTAGGCCGGCAGTTCGTCCACGCCCAGCAGCCGGTCCTGGACGCCTACCGTGCGGCGACCGACTTCACCGTCGTCAACTGCAGCCAGGTCCAGGAGACCGAGGAGTACGCGGAGTTCCACGACGAACTGCGCACCCTGTTCACCAAAGACGACGCCTTCCGCGCCTCGGTGGAGGCCTTCGGGCGCATCTACCACGCCAAACACTCCCCCACGGTCAGTGCCGCCGAACGCCAGCAGCGCATCGATACGTCCAGCGCCTACTTCCTCGAAGAGTTCGCCGTCTTCTGCTGCCTCACACGCCGCGACCTGCCCGTCATGGTCTACCCCGGACGGTTCAGCACCCTCGCCGAGATCGCCGCCGGTCACCATCCCCAAGCCCCCGACGAACTCCGCGACTTGATCCTCGTCTCCCTCCGCCTCCAAGGCCGATAGCAGCCCCCTTGCCGTACGCCACGGATCCGCCCGGCCCGCGGCGGGACAGCCTGCGTAAGAGATTGCCCCAAAGGCTGCCCCTGGGGCGCTACCGGTGCAGGTAACGGGCGGCTACAACGGTTGCGGAAGGAAGTCGTGGCCGAGCGCTGATCTCTTCACTGCGGTGCATGGCTTATGGGGGCTGCGCTTCAACCGATCAGGAATGGGACGGGCCATGCGCGTTCACGAAGAACACCCCGGGGAGAAAGCCGGGAGCAAAGGGCCCGCTCCGCGCCCGGCGGCGCTCGCGCCCAGAGGTTCGGTACGCGGCCCAACGGGTCCGGCAGAGGTCATGGCCCTGCGGGGCCGGGTGGGCAACAGCGTTGTCGCGCGCCTGTTGAAGGAGGAGCGGCACGTCCACGGCGCCGGCTGCGGTCACGGCGGCATCGAGGACAGCGATCCGAAGGCTCAGAGCGCTCTGGTCAAAGCCGCGATCGACTCCCCCAGCAGTGAGATTCCCGATCCGCTGCGCACGAAGGCGGAGTCGTTCTACGGGACCGATTTCACTCCTGCCCGCCTGCATGACGGTCCGGTTGCGCAGCGCGCCATCAAGGCCATGGGCGCCGAGGCCATGACCATCGGCCACCACGTCTTCCTGCCCCCGTCCGGGTCCCGCAGCATGGCGCTCATCGGGCACGAGTTCAGCCACCTCAACAACAACCTCCAGGGCGTACCCGAGACAGGCATCGACAACGGTGCCGGGACACCCGTCACCGACCCCGACCAACCCTCCGAACGGACAGCGGATACAGAAGGCCACGCCTTCGCCACCCACGCGAGCCCCGCCCCCACCGTCCAGCGAGCCGTCGCCGAGGGCACGGATCAGCCGCTACCGGACCCGGCCGCTCCCGACCAGCCTGCGCACAGCGTGAGCCCTGCACCGCTCGCCGGCGGACAGCAGGCGCCGCGAGCCACCGGTGGGACGGTCCAACGAACCGTCACCATGAACGTGAACAGCCGGGGGCGTGGCGCCGACTTCATGGAAATCGCTGAAGCCGCCGGAAAGGACAAGGACCTCGACCAGCTCCTCGCCTTCCTGCTCCGCCAGGCCGATCAGGAAGGCAACCCGGCCGCCCTGTCCGACGAAGAGAAGTCAACGATCCAGAAGAACGAGGCCACCATAAAGTCCCAGCTGGGAAAATGGGTGGCAGGAACCCCCGGCATACGGTACGAGAAGTCGCACCCGGACTTCGGGTCGAAGCAGCAGAGCCGGGTCTACAACACGTACACCGACTTCGCACGGGGTCTGCTCGGCTGGGTCGAATCCAAGGAGAACCGACACCGGGAGAAGGAACTCGCACAGCACGTCAAGGAAGATTCCGATGTCGAGTTCCGTCTGGAGACGCTGTGCATACGGATCCGCCACTGGGTCCTGGGCGAGGAGAGCAGCACGCCCGATACGGAGAAGGCCAAGTGGGCAGGCGTCCGGCGAGAGTTGGAGTCGGGCCGCTCGGACTACCCCGACCCCGACGGACAGCGTGAGATCGGCCATTACCAGAAATACTTCGACCGGGTGATCCAGGAGAACAAGGACATCTCGGAGGAGGTCCGGCATAATTTGCGTACAGGCATCAAGGGTGGCATGTGGAAGGTCCTGGTGGATCCGGAGAAGTTCACCTTCCGCGACAAGATGATCGTCCTGCACGACCTCATGGAGTACTTCGGGCACCCCCGGGACTGGAACGCTCCCTTCTGGGGCAACAACACCGTCAACGACCAGCCGGAACATCAACTGACCACCACGGCGATCGATGACCAGGGAAACCGCACCGCGGTGACCTCGGACCGGGGCCAGGAACGTACCCCGCTGCAGGGAGGGGACGAGGTTTCCCAGCCCTCCACCCGACGGGAATCCGCGCAGAGCACCCGCCTCGCCCGACAGCACCGCATCCCCGTATGGGCGGGTTCGTCGTTCACCGCGGCGCGCATGCTCCACCTGGCGCAGAGAGTCGGCGGCAGCCTGGACGAGCTGAGCGCGGTGGCCTGGGGGACCTTCGCCTTCTGGCGTCTGGATTACGACCACACCAGCCGGCTCGCCTACCACCCACTGCACGAAGTGATGGACATCGCCCAGAACTTCGGCATCCCGTACAACTTGCTCGACCGCGAGAAGGACCTTCAGCGGCACGCGCCGGGCACCGTCAAGAGGGAGCTGCTTTCCAGCATCGACAGCGTCACATCGATGCTCGAGGAGGCCACTCAGGAGATGGACGCGTGCATCAGCGAAGTGACAAAGCGCCTGCAGGAGGACGAGAAGCTTCGCTTCGCGGATTCCGACCACGTGCTCGCCTCGCTGCGCGAACTCGCCGCCCGTATCGAAAAGGTACGGGCTGAGGTGAACAGCTTCCGGATGCAGACAGCCGACATGGCCGTAGCGCCGGGACCGGACGGCCGCAAGGCTCTGAGGCATCAACTGGGCGAACTACCGAAGGTGACCGCGTCGCTCACCGAAATCCACGGAGAGATCGACATACGCCGCCAGGAGACGGAGATCCTCCTCAAGAACCTGGAAGCTCCTGCGGGAGAGGCGAGTCGGTCACGGCACGACGACACCGCGATACCGCATGCGCCGGGATTCGAGGAGGTCGTCGTGAAGAGCAAGCCGAAAACAAAGAAGAAGAAAAAGACCAAGTAAGGGCCCCGCCGACTCGGCGCCAGGCGTCCGAACCACCCGCGCTGAACCACACGCCTTGCCCGGCGTGCGCGCCCGGGAGCCGGTGGCGTCGTTCCAGAAGCGACCCCGGTCGAGCCGGCAGCGGCCCATCGCGACGGTCGGCAGGCGGCGAGCCGACCACGGTCAGAGAGTGAGGAGCCGCACGACCAGGACGGTCACGGTGCCCACAGTGAACACCGCCCCCAGCACGGTGAACAACAGGTCGACACCTCTCGTGTCCCAGCCCTCGATGGCGAACCGGTCGGGGGCTTGCGGATCGTATCGGACCATGACGTGCGCCCCCACGCCGAAGCCGTTTCCCACACGCGCGCGGCCGAATCTGGACGCGTACTCGCAGGTACGCCCGTCCCGGGCCGTCCAGGCCGCGACCGGGTAGTGGAACCTGGCACCGTCATCGTTGCGCACGACGTCATGGCGGACGATCCGCGCCCTGGCACTGACACCATTGCGGCGCAGCGCCTTGGCACGGCGGAGCCCGTACACACCGAAGCAGAGGAAAACCGTGCCGATCGTCAGCGGAATGAGACAGAAAAACCATTCACGTTCCATGTGTTGCCCGACGCCTGAGCTGGGACATTGGTTGCAGCCGGAGCGCAGTGACCATCCTCGGGCGGGGCTTCTCTCGACGACCACGCACGATGACTCCTCACCCTTCCCACGACAGACGGTGACAGTTCCACTCACTTGGGACGTCGTCGACCGGTAGTCGGCCGACGCGTGAGTTGGTCACCGCAGCGGGAAGCGTCTGCCACAGCCCGGCATTGCCGCGGATCACGCCGACGGGTTGAGCCTCCGGCGCCCCTGGCGCGGATGCCATCGGTTGCTCACTTCCCTGGTCGACACTGCCTCGAAGGAGGCCGGCGTTCTGGCCGCTGAGGGGCATCTGACCGAGGCGCTACACGGGTTCTTCGCCAACGGCGGCAACTCCTGCTACGTCGTACCGCTCGACCCGGCCCTGCCACCGCTGGAGGCTCTGTCCGGTGACGCCGAGGCGGGCAGCGGACTGGACGTGCCCCCGGCATCGCCCCGGCGTCAGTGACAACGACTGGAAGTACCTCAACGTCCGATGCCTGGGTCCGGTGGCAATCGCTCAACATCTACTGTCACCGGCCAAGGTGACACCGGTGCGGCCGCCTGACAGGCCCACACGCCACCGGGGGCGGCCACCGTATTCCTGTCCCCAGCCGCCCGCATGCCGGCACCCCACCTCCCATGTTTGAACGACGTCAAGAATCACAGCGCGTCCAGCCACAAAGGCTGTCGCTTCCGACACTTCCATGTCGACCGGGCTGAGCCCCCGTTGCTGAAAGTGATCGGAGGACACCATGACCCTTGAGATGGTCCGTGAGCAGACGCGCGCATACTTCACCGACGTGCTGCTGAAAGGTACGTACATCCTCGGCTACGTACTGACGGCGGCCGGTGGTGTGTTCGGCGCGTACTGGCTGATCCTGCTGAACGGCTCGCTGGCCGCAGCGGGCCTTGGTGGTGCCGGCGCGCTTGCCCAAGCGTCCCGGGCCGTGCAGAAGCACGAGCGCGAGCGCAAGGCCGCTCGCCTGGCCGCCTGGACGGCGTGCACCCCGCCGATCATCCAGGCCACTATGGTCCGCGAGATCCGGTCCTTGATGGGCGACTGGGTACGCCGAGCGGCCCTGGCGTGCTCGGCGGTTCTTTGTCCGGCGGGCATCGCCGCCGGCATCTTCTTTCTGGCCTGCCAGAACGCGGCAATGGGCGGGGGGTGCCTGGTCTGGGCGGCACTCATGTTCAAGCTGACGTGGTGGCTCTCACGGCAGTTGGAGAAGCGTCAGGCGGCGCGCGCGGTCCGGCTGTGAGCTTTTGCCCTTGGCTGCATCTGCCGGGCTACCAGCTCCAGCAAGAACCGCTCGCCTGCATCCGGCGCGCGCAGAGCTCCGGCGGGGCCTCTGCCCGGCGGCCATGCCGACCGTTGTACATACCGAAAGGCCGGTCCCTCAGAGATGGGACCGGCCTTTCGGTATGGGCCATGCGCCAACATAGACCCGTAAACGCCTTGGCCTACAGCGGGCCGCGGCCGGCGGAGCAACAGTCCCGCCCTGGCCGGTACGAAGGCACAGGGGCACCCTCCATGGAGAAACAGGCAGGCGGGATGGAGTGTCTTCCGCGTATCCCGGCACGGCACCTTCCAACTGGCGCGCGACAAGGACCAGGTGACCGTGTGGGACACGAGGAACGGCACTCGGGTGGCATAGTCGGCAGCTCACGCTGACCCGGCTCGGACGCCAGGGGCGGACTGCCGACTGCGGTCGTGTGTGTCTTCATGATCACGGGCCTCTCGATCAGGTCATGACTGTCTTGACGGACCGACCCGGGCTGCGGGCGCGATCCACTTCTTGCCGTACTGGTGGGTGACAACTCCCCCGAGCTCGTCACCCACCAGCACACTTCCCCCCAGGTCACGACATACAAGACGTGTCCTTCGTAACGGACCGCGGCATCGTCAGCCTGCTGTCATCCCCGGATGTTGCGTCGATGCCCACTGGTCCTTGCTGTCCGCCTGCTCTCGGGCAGGCAATACACGACAGCTCCCCATGCGGTCGTGTTCGAGCCCCCGGCAAGCGTGGTGTGAGTCGGTCGCAGCCACAGTGCTGCCGGCTGAGATGTAGTCAGATCACCGGGCCTCCTCATGGTCGTCCTTCGAGGTGTCCCTCAGACCCGCTGCCTGGGTAAGGATGTGGCGCGCAGCGGGCCGGCGTCAGGCGTTCACTTGGCGGGGCAACCAGCCCCGGCCGTTTCCCTGAGGAGGCCGGTCACCGCCGTGGCAGCAGACGAGCACAGCCACCGTCGCAGCCCACAGGAGCACCAGAAGTGCCGCCACCTGAAGCACTGCACCGACTGGCGCCGTCGCCATGGCGGCCGCCACCCCCATTCCGGCGAGCGTCACCACCGCGACAAGCTCGCGCCGCATCGCCGAACCACTGCGTGCACGCGGTACCGGTGCGGTGCCCGACCAACCACTGCCCGATTGGGTCTCTTCATCCTGCTCGCTCACGTTGTCGGAGCCCCCCAGGTTCTCGACGGAGTCGTCTTCAGGAGGGGGCGGCCCTGAAGGATCAGTTCGCGAGGCTGCAAGCGCATCACGGACGCGCGCGTCCCTCTCCCGGATCTGCTCCAGGAGCAGTGTGTGCAGATCTGACACGGATTCTCTCCCTGGTCTTCGGTGTTGAGGCCCCTAGGCCCCGCAAAGGGATCACGATCCGCGGCGCGCAGCGGCTGTCACACACCGCGGGCCGTGATCCCCAAGCCGAACTAGGGCTCTCATACCTGGGGGTCGAGCAGTTCCTTCACCGCCGGCTGCCTCAGGGCCGCGCGGGCGCGGTGGAGGTAGCCGTGGACCTTCTCGACGGGGAGGCCGAGCACTTCGGCGATGTCCGGCGCGGCGAGGTCGTCGATGTAGTGGAGGACGTAGCAGGCGTACTGATTGGGCGTCAGCACCCTCCGTACGAGAGAGAGGGTCTCCTCGAACTCGACGGACGCTCCGAGATCGACGAACACGACCCGTTCCGGGGGCTCCTCATCACTGAGGTGGTATTGCTCCCGCAGATGGGCGTTGATCAGGTGGTACAGGATCCCGACTGCGTACGCCCGCTCGTTCGTCGTGATGGTGACGCCCCGCTCAAGGGCCTCACCGAGCAGCTTGTAGGACTCCTGCCCCAGCTCACGGCACTTGTCGATGTCCTCAAGCCGTCGTGCCGCAACAACGGTCAGGTGCTCGACGAAGGCGCCCGCGGTCTCCTCCTCTCCCCACTTGTAAGGCGCTGGGCCGCTCTTTGTCGGCACCCTCACACGTGAACCAGGCATATCGCCCGGTTCGGTGCGTTGCGCTGCCATGGGCGTTCCTTTCAAACGTCTGCGAGGTGTAACCCGCGCTAGTAGCGACAGCGCCAAGGACCGGAACACCCGGGTGAAGCACGAACCCCTTCCAGCGACGCCGCCGCTGCCCTGGCAGCTAGGTAGTGCGCACCGGCACGGGTTTCATGGCCGCCCGGGCCAAGATTTTTTGAGGAAACACATCACCGCAGGCCACAGGCCGAGCCCCCAACGAAGACGAAAGGGGCCTTTCCCTGTCCCCCGGGGCGGGTGGTGGCGCCGCCAGCGGCGTACGTGACCGCAGCGACCGCATCAGCCGGTGGGGTGCGGTGCTCAGTCCAGCGGTTCGGATGAGCAGTCGATCCGGACCGGGAGTGGGTCTCCTGCGGCCGAGTCGGGGGCGAAGGGTGGTGTCGCCCCGGACATGCTGAGGTATCCGTTCACGCTCTGCGTGAGGGAGAGCCCATAGCCTTCGGGTGTCTGTGTGTAACCACTGCGCGGGCGCGAGTTCCGATCGCTCCGCGTCACCCAGCCTTGATCAGTCCAGGCGCGCATCACCAGGTCGAAGTACCGGTCAGAGGTATCGGGTGTGGTTCCGAGCACCCAGTACCTGATGTCGAAGCACTCCAGGAGGCTGTCGGGATCGTTCGGGTCCCAGGGCAGGTTGACACCGCGGTGAAACGTCGCCGTGGGGAGGTCTGGATGCCGTAGCGCCAGGGCCAGTTCGGCGGGCAGCGCCCGGAGCGTGGCGGTGAAGTGCCGTAGCAACTGCGCACGGATCGCGGCCTGCGTCTCTGCCGGTGACATACCGTCCTCGTCTCGTCGTTTCGCAGGATTGCGTGCCGCCCCTCAGGTCTCACCCGCCGACGCGACGCCTCGAACCGCAAGGGAACCTTCAGCGTGACAGGCCACCTCCCGCCGACCGGATCCGATCTTGGCCAGGCAGACCGTGCCACAACAACGCGGGCGGACTCCAGCGGACTCCACTGGCACGAACCGCTCCGCCACCACTACGCGGCCCTGTTCCGCGGGGAGCGTCCCGCAAGCGTCGGCGCCGCCGACCTCACGTCCCGCGCAGCCGCCCTGCTCAGCTCGGCAGGCTGGAAAGTCACAGCGTCGCAGGACGGCGACGGCGCGAAGCGCTGGAGCGTGCTCACCAGCCGCCATGACGGCAGCAGCATCGAAATCCGCGTGGGCCACGATACGTCCGCCGTGATGTTCAGCGGGCAGACGCCGACGCTGGCCCTGCGCTCGCCGCAAGAGTTCCCGTGGCCGGAGCCGGTATGCACGCCCGAGATGGTCACGTCCGGATAGTGCTCTGTTACGAGTGCGATGGCTTGGGCGCGTGCCCCGGGGGCGGCGGACGCGGCTGGCTGCCCGACCAGGCACGCGGACGGGCCAACTGCCGCGCATGCCACAGGGAACGCGTCTGCCCGATCTGCCGGGGCTCGGGTCAGCTCGTCATCTCCCAGCTGAGCCCATACCAGCAGGGCTATTACCCCGAATTGAGATAGTTCGCACATGCTGCCTCGCCCCGACTCGCCGCTGGCCTGCCTGGGTGGTCAGGGTCATCTCGGGTGACCTCTATGAGCTCCCGCAGTACCCGCGCGTGATCGTCAGACGGTCTCGGGGACTGCGCGTAGCCTCCGCCAATCGGACCGCTATCCGCGGGCGGCCCCGACCGTGTCGGCGCGGGAGATGGCGGAGGCATGCACTCCGGTCGAGGCCGTGGCGATGACTTCCTCCAGGACGTCGCGGGAGCGGATCAGGTCGGTGATCATTCGATTGATGCGGTCCCGTTCCGCAGTGAGGTCGTCGACCAGCCGTGGCGTGGCGATCTCGTTCGGGGCGCCGTCCTCGTCACGCATGCAAGGGAGCAACTGCGCGATCTTCTTGCTGTTCAGCCCCGCGGCGTAGAGTGCCTGGATGCGGATGACCCGGTCGACCGCCCACTCGCCGTAGTGCCGTTGGCCACCCGGAGTACGCTCGGCCCTCAGCAGCCCCTGCGTCTCGTAATAGCGCAGCGAACGCTCGCTCACCCCACTGCGCCGAGCCAGTTCACCGATCCGCATTCCCCACCTCGCATGTCGACCCAGGACTTGAACCTGACACTGATGTCAAGTTCTACCGTACCGGCATGACGAACACACCAGTTGGCTCCCGCCTCTTCGAACCCACCCGCCTCGGCACCCTGCACCTGCCCAACCGCCTGGTGATGGCGCCGATGACCCGCAACCGCGCCGGGGCCGACGGTGTCCCGCAACCGATCATGGCCACCTATTACGCCCAGCGTGCCTCCGCGGGGCTGATCATCGCCGAGGCCTCCACACCGAACGCCGTGGGACAGACCTACCCCAACATCACCGCGATCCACAACGAGGCACACGTGGCCGGATGGCGAGGTGTCACCGACTCCGTGCGCGCTGCGGGCGGCCGGATGTTCCTGCAGTTGCAGCACGGTGGCCGGGTCGGCCACCCCGACAACAGCGGGCTGACGCCGGTTGCGCCCTCGCCGGTCCCGCTCCCGGACACGATCTTCACCCCCGGCGGGCACCAGCCCTCCGTCGTGCCGCGTGAGATGACCATCGACGAGATCCGCTCCACCGTGGCCGACTTCGCGGCCGCTGCCCGCAACGCCATCGACGCGGGCTTTGCCGGGGTGGAGGTGCACAGCGCCAACGGCTACCTCCTGCACCAGTTCCTGGCACGGGGAACCAACCACCGTACCGACGCCTACGGCGGCTCGGTGGCCGGCCGCATCCGGTTCACGGTCGAGGTGGTCCGAGCCGTCGCCGACGCGATCGGCCCGGAGCGGGTAGGTGTGCGGATCGCGCCCGGACTCACCGTCAACGGCATAGACGAGGGCGACACCGAGGACATCTACCCGGCGCTCATCGCCGCCCTGGCCGATGCCGGCCTTGCCTACCTGCACGTCGTCTTCGCCGATCCGGACCAGCCCCTCTTCCAGGAGATCCGCAAGACCTGGCCGGGCACGCTGATCGCCAATCCGGTCCTCGGGTGGGGGAAGCCGTTGCCGGCCGACGGCGGAAAGCACGAGGGCGAGCGGCTGCTCGCCGCGGGAGCCGACCTGATCTCACTCGGCCGACCGTTCCTCGCCAACCCCGACCTCGTCGAACGGCTGCGCATCGACGCACCGCTCAACCCGGTTCGAGACCGGGGCCTGATGTACACGGGCGGTGAGACCGGGTACACCGACTATCCGGTGCTGGCCGCCGTCGAGCACCGAGCCGAGACGCCCGAACTCGTCGGAACGTGACCGTCGCGAGCCAGAGGCCGCCTACAGCACCCGGGTCACCCGTCGCGAGTTGCTGTCCGTGCGGACCGCCGGTTCATTACTGGCAACTCACTGACACTGCCCCTTCGGTGGCAGCAGTCCGATCGTGAGGTCCACCGCGGTTCCCGGGACGGCCGACGTGCCGGCGCCCGGGGTCTGATCGGAGACGGTCTTGTTGTGATTGCACGTCCGATCGACGACCGTGGTCACGGTACCGACGGCGAAGCCCGCGGAGTTCAGGATCGACTTGGCTACGGTCTGGGTCTCATCGCGCACGTCCGGCACCCGCACCAGGTTGAGCTTCTGCCAGGTCGAACCGTTGGACCACCTGATGGTGTTCGGCGCCTGCAGCTTCGCGGTGTAGGTGGCGTCGTCGGGGAAAGTGACCAGGATGGTGTCGCTGTTGATCACGACACCGGTGGCGGTCGGACGGTGCTGGGAGGACATGTCCACCGTCAGGATGTCGTTGACGTCCGAAATCACCGGCCGCGCTGATCCCCCGTCGGTGAACGTGCCGTTGACGTCGAACACCAGCGGTGTGGCTGCTGCGACGGCGGCACGCGTCGGCACGGACGCCGTGTGCGCGCCCGCTCCGACGGGTGTGACGGGCGCGGAAGCCGGCTGGGCAGCGTTGCCGGCTCCCGCCCCCGCCACGTTCAGGACGGTGGCCAAGGCCCCCGCGAGCAACCCTCCGAAGATCTTGTTGCGGACTCGCATGATTGCCTTCCCCCTCGGGCCGGTCCAGATGTGAGCGGGTACAGGCCCTGTTTCCCGCGTCACGGTCGGTCACGCTCAGCATGGGCGGCCCCGCGGCCCAGCCACCATACGAGGGTCTGCGTATGCCGCGGACCGCGGCAGCCGAGTAACCTGAGATCCGCCTTCGGATGCAGGGGGACCTGATGGGGAGCTCGTTATCGGTCAGCGACCTGGATCTGCGCACCTTGGCGGGGATCGTCACCGAGAAACGCACCGACGGGCCGGCGCGGGGACTGCCGCCGTCTTTGCTCAGTGACCTGATGGGCCAGATCCGCTGTGACGAACTGACCGTCGCGGGCTTCGACAGTCACCGGCAGGCGTGGTGGCTGACACAGGTCGGCCCTGATGGCGACGAGACGCCCGATGAGGCCGCCGACTCGACGCACTGGGAACACTACTGGGATTGCCGGCCCTGCAGTTACCCCGACCGCAGCGGCGACCTGCGCAGTGTCGTGACGATCGCAGACTTCTACTCAGCCAGGCAATGGCACAGCACCGGCATGTACACCGACTACTACCGGCCGCTGGGGATCGAGCACGAGCTCATGCTCTGCATGCCCGCCGGAGCGCCGGGGACCAGCGGCCCCGGCCGGACCTTGCGGATGTTCCTGTTCCGCGGGCCCGGCCCGGACTTCTCCGAGCGCGACCGCGCGCTGCTCACGTTGCTGCGGCCGCACCTGTACGAGGCATACCTGGACGCCGAACGGCGCCGACACCCTGCTCCCCGGCTCACGCCCCGGCAGTGGCAACTGCTGCACCTGCTCGCCGCGGGTCACACCAACGTCCAGATCGCCCGCCGCCTGGGCGTGTCCGAAGGAACCGTACGCAAGCACTTGGAGAACGCCTACCGACGGCTGCAGGTCTCCAACCGCATGGCCGCGGTCACCCGCGCGTTCCCGGAGAGAGTGTCTGGTCCGTGCCAGCACTCCGAAGTACCGCACGAGCAGGGTTGATCGAACTCGCCGACTCCCGAGAGGATGCACGCGCGGTCGGCCTCATCGGCCGGAGCCGGGCTTCCTGTCGGTTGTCCGGGGCGGTTCCGGGGCCAACTCGTGGCGCGGGCGCCGACAATTGTGACCGTCCAGGCCGGTCCCGGTGTGGCGCGTGACGCCGTCAAGGGCCGTCCAGACAGCCGACCGTGTGGTCTCAGTCGGTGGCCCCTCGCATTGACATTCCTTTGGCCTCATGCCTAAGTTGCGGCACAGGACTGGATGCACCAAAACCGGAGATGTGATGGTGACAGCGATGTACGCAGCTGACGGGACGGCCGCATGGCGGCGCCTCGACTGCGTCCTGCTGTGCGCGGACCGCTCCGTCGATCTGCTCCGCGTCAACAGCGCGCTGTGTACGGGCACTTGTCGCGCCCTCTGCCAGGCCTGACGGCCTTTTGCAGCCTTCTGGCTTCATGAGCCTCCTGGCCTTCTGAGTCCTTTGACGGCCACCGCTTTTGCGGTGCGGTCCTTCCCTGCCCGGCCCCGTTCCCCGTGCGACCGCGCGTCGCCTCGTACCGAGCCGTTCCCGCTCGGCTCGATGCCGTTGTTCCCACGGTCCGGGCTGTCCGAATCCGCTGGAGCCCTCCATGAGTGAACCTCCCGGCATCGCCGTGTCCTCCGGATCAGCACCACCCGAGGCGATGCCCCGCCCCGACGCACCCACCGCGCCGAAAACCCCGGCGGCGCAGCGGGTCCTTCCGCTCCGGCATCCCGGTCGCTGGATCGTCACGGCCGTCGTGCTGGTGCTGGTCGCGCAGATCCTCCACGGACTGGTGACCAACCCCTTCTACCAGTGGGACCGGTTCGCGTACTGGTTCCTGCGTCCGGTGATCCTCGACGGGCTGCTCATCACGCTGGAAGTCACCGCGTACAGCGCGGTGTTGGGGCTGCTGGGCGGTGTCCTGCTGGCGCTGGCCAGGCTCTCCCCGAGCCCGGTGCTGCGCTCGCTCAGCTGGCTCTACACCTGGCTGTTCCGGTCGGTGCCGCTGATCGTGGTCCTGCTGTTCCTGTACAACTTCAGTGCGCTCTACCAGACGCTGAGTGTGGGGGTGCCGTTCGGTCCGGCCTTCTTCACCTTCGACGAGTCCCGCCTCGCCACCGACATGGTCGTCGCGGTCGTCGGACTGAGCCTGAACGAGGCCGCGTACGCCTCCGAGGTGGTGCGCGGCGGCCTGCTCTCCGTCGACCAGGGCCAGCACGAGGCGGCCTGCGCGCTGGGACTGCCGAAGCGGTACCAGTTCGCGAGGATCATGTTCCCGCAGGCGCTGCGCTCCATCACCCCGAACTACGTCAACCAGCTGATCGGCCTGGTCAAGGCCACCTCTCTGGTCTTCTACGTCTCGTTGCTCGACCTGTTCGGTTCGGTGCAGAGCATGGGCGCGACCTACCCCGGCGACATCGTGCCCCTGCTCCTGGTCGCCACCACCTGGTATCTGATCCTTACCAGCATCGTGTCCGTCATCCAGTTCTACGTCGAGCGGCACTACTCGCGGGGCGCGCTGCGCACCCTGCCGCCGACCCCGTTGCAGAAGGTGTGGACGGCTCTGCGCGAGCTGCGCGCCCGCGTCCAAAGGGAGACGGCGACATGAGCGGCGAGGCGACGGACGCCGCCACGGCGCTCGACTCACGTCCCGCCGCAGGCGAGCGGCTCAGGGAACTGAGCGAGCGGGCCATCCTCGCGCAGCGCGCCCGGGTCGGCTTCGTGTTCCAGAACTTCAACCTCTTTCCGCACTTGCCCGCGCCCGTCCCCGCCCACAGCTCGGGCACCGGACCCTCCTTCGTCGTTCCGTTGTGCCGTCCCAGCAGACGACCTCGCGGTCCCGTCCAGCCACAACGAAAGGTATGGACACCCATGCGCACCCTCGCTCTCCGCAGCAGACTCATCCGCGGCGTCACCGTGTCCACGGCCGTCGCCTCCCTCGCCGCCGGGCTCTCCGCGTGCGGCGGCGACAGTGACGCCGCCACCAACCCCGTCAGCGCACCGGCCGGGACGGTCACCGTCGGCGCGCTCTCCAACGGCGCCGCCAAGGAGACCGTACTGAAGGTGTCCGAGGTGAAGTCGATCAGCGCCAAGCTGCCCAAGTCGGTGGCGAAGAACGGCACCTTGGTGATCGGTGTCGGCGCGCTGCCCGCGGGGTCCCCGCCGCTGGAGTACGTGGGCCAGGACCAGAGGACCCTCACCGGCGCCGAACCCGACCTCGGCCGGCTGGTCGCCGCGGTCCTCGGACTGAAACCGGAGGTGAAGAACTCGACCTGGGAGAACCTGTTCGTCGGCATCGACAGCGGCAAGGTCGACGTGGCCTTCTCCAACGTCACCGACACCGAGGAGCGCAAGAAGAAGTACGAGTTCGCCTCCTACCGGCAGGACAACCTCGCCTTCGAGGTGCTGAAGAAGAGCACCTGGGAGTTCGGCGGCGACTTCGAGAACCTGGCCGGCCGGACCGTCGCGGTGGGTGCCGGAACCAACCAGGAGAAGATCCTGCTGGAGTGGAAGGCGAAACTGGAGCGGGAGGGCAAGAAGCTCACCGTCAAGTACTACCAGGACAACAACGCCACGGCCCTGGCCTTGTCCAGCAGGAAGATCGACGCCTACTTCGGCCCCAACCCCGGTATTTCGTACCACGTCGGCCAGACCGCGAAGACCCCCGACCCGACGCGTAACGCGGGCAAGTCCTCCGGCGCGGGCGCGACTCTTCAGGGCCTCATCGCGGCCACCGCGAAGAAGGACAGCGGGCTCGCCGAGCCGGTCGCAGAGGCGATCAACCACCTGATCGAGAACGGCCAGTACGCCAAGTGGCTCGCCGCCTGGAACCTCTCCAACGAGGCCGTCACCACCTCCCGGGTCAACCCGCCGGGCCTGCCGCTCGACAACTCCTGACACCCACCGGCCCAGAGGACTCCGCAGCGCCATGTCGACCAGCGTTCACCACACCCCGCCCCCGCACCCGACGCGATCCCACGTCCTGGACAGTCCCGCCTGGGCTTCGCTGACGGGCGCACACACCGGTCTCGCCGAGCGCGTCGGCCGGGCCGTCCGCTACCCCACGGACGTCTGCCCGTTCACCGCCCTGGAGGACCCCGCCGATCCACGCGCCTGGGACGACCTGGCCCGCCTGGTCGGCCCCGGCACCGTCACCCAGGTCCACGCGGTACGGACCGTGCCCGCCGGCTGGGAGGTCGAGCGCAGCGGCGAGGGCGTCCAGCTGGTGGGCACCGCGCTGCACTCCGAACCCGCGCCCGAAGCGGTGCGGCTCGGCCCCGCCGACGTACCCGAGATCCTCAATCTGATCGCCCTCACCCGGCCGGGCCCCTTCCTGCCCCGCACCATCGAACTCGGCACCTACCTCGGCATCCGGGACCGCGGCCGACTGATCGCGCTGGCGGGCGAACGCCTGCGCCCGCCGGGCTGGACCGAGATCAGCGCCGTGTGCACCCACCCGGACCACCGCGGCCGGGGTCTGGCGACACGGCTGGTCCGCGCGGTCGCGGCGGCCGTCCGGGAGCGCGGCGACACCCCTTTCCTCCACGCCGCCGCGAGCAACACCGAGGCGATCCGGCTCTACGAGTCGATCGGTTTCACCCTGCGCCGCCGTACGTGGTTCGCGCTCGTGCGGACACCGCCCACCGCACGATGAAAGCCACCGCGCCCAGCCGCCTCCACCTGTACTCCCGCCGGCACATCGACCTGCTGCGGGTCGCCGGCGCGCTCTGTCGCGCCTGACCTGTCGTTCTCGCAGCCGCACTCTCCGCACGGGTGCGGCTCTCCCGCAAGGCTCATCAGGAAGGCGTTTATCCTCGTGTCCACATCACTCCCGCCCCTGCACCTCGCCGCCGCCCTCGACGGCGCGGGCTGGCACCCGGCCGCCTGGCGCGAGCCGGTCGCCCGTCCCCGCGAGCTGTTGACCGCCGCCTACTGGACCGATCTCGTCACCGAGGCCGAGCGCGGTCTGCTCGACTTCGTCACCATCGAGGACGCGCTCGGCCTTCAGTCCTCGCACCTCACCGAGCCCGACGAGCGCACCGACCAGGTCCGGGGCCGCCTGGACGCCGTCCTCATCGCCGCTCGGGTCGCCCCGCTGACCCGCCGCATCGGCGTGGTGCCGACGGTGGTGGCCACGCACACCGAGCCCTTCCACATCTCCAAGGCGATCGCCACGCTCGACTATGTGAGCACGGGCCGCGCGGGTCTGCGCGTACAGATCGCCCCGCGCCCGAACGAGGCGGCGCACTTCGGACGCCGGACCGTCCCGCCGCTGCCCCCAGGGGGCTACAACACGCCCGCCGCTCAGCAGGTGGTGCGCAGCCTGTTCGACGAGGCGGCCGACTACGTCGAGGTCGTGCGCAGGCTCTGGGACAGCTGGGAGGACGACGCGGAGATACGCGATGTGGCCACCGGCCGCTTCGTCGACCGCGACAAGCTGCACTACATCGACTTCACGGGCGAGCACTTCAGCGTCAAGGGCCCCTCGATCACGCCCCGTCCGCCCCAGGGACAGCCGGTCGTCAGCGCCCTGGCCCACGCCACCGTGCCCTACCGGCTGGTGGCCCGGGCCGCCGACATCGGATACGTCACCCCGCACGACCGTGCCCAGGCCCGCGCCATCGTCGAGGAGATCCGTACCGAGCAGACGGCGGCGGACCGCGCCGAACAGGCCCTGCACATCTTCGGTGACCTGGTGGTCTTCCTGGACGACGAACCCGGCGCCGCCCAGGCCCGGCGGGAACGCCTGGACGCCCTCGCCGGCCTTCCGTACACCAGCGATGCCCTGATCTTCACCGGCACTCCGGTCGAACTCGCCGATCTCCTGCAGGAGTGGCAAGAAGCGGGACTGAGCGGGTTCCGGCTGCGGCCCGCCGTCATCGGCCACGACCTCCCGGCCATCACCCGCGAGCTGGTGCCCGAACTCCAGCGCCGCGGCGCCTTCAGGGCCGCCTACGAGGCCGACACCCTGCGCGGGCTGCTCGGACTCCCCCGTCCCGCCAGCCGCTACGCCGCCCCCACGACCGTCTGAGCCCCAAGGACTTCCACCATGAGCAAGCCGCTCAAGCAGATCCACCTCGCGGCCCACTTCCCCGGTGTCAACAACACCACCGTGTGGAGCGCCCCCGAGGCCGGCAGCCACATCGACTTCAGCTCCTTCGCCCACTTCGCCCGCACCGCCGAACGCGGCAAGTTCGACTTCCTCTTCCTCGCCGAGGGGCTGCGGCTGCGCGAACAGGGCGGCAAGATATACGACTTGGACGTCGTGGGCCGCCCGGACACCTTCACCGTCCTCACCGCACTGGCCGCCGTCACCGAGCACCTCGGCCTGACCGGCACCATCAACTCCACCTTCAACGAGCCGTACGAGGTGGCCCGCCAGTTCGCCACCCTCGACCACCTCTCGGGGGGCCGCGCCGCCTGGAACGTGGTCACCTCGTGGGACGCCTTCACCGGTGAGAACTTCCGGCGCGGCGGCTTCCTCCCGCAGCAGGAGCGCTACTCGCGTGCCAAGGAGTTCCTGTCCACCGCCAACGAACTCTTCGACTCGTGGCACGGGGACGAGATCGTCGCGGACCGCGCGACCGGCGCCTTCCTGCGTGACGCGCGGGCCGGGGCCTTCGCGCACCGGGGCCCGCACTTCGACATCCAGGGGCAGTTCAACGTCCCGCGCAGCCCGCAGGGCCGCCCGGTGATCTTCCAGGCGGGTGACTCCGACGAGGGACGCGAGTTCGCCGCGTCGAGCGCGGACGCCATCTTCAGCCGGTACGCCGCCCGGGAGCAGGGCCAGGCCTTCTACGCCGACGTCAAGGGACGCCTGGCCCGCTACGGCCGCGAGCGCGACCAACTGCTGATCCTGCCCGCCGCGAGCTTCGTCCTCGGCGACACCGACGCCGAGGCGGAGGAACTGGCCCGGGAGGTGCGCCGCCTGCAGGTGAGCGGGGCCACGGCCATCAAGCACCTGGAGTTCGTCTGGAACCGTGACCTGTCGGCGTACGACCCGGACGGCCCGCTCCCCGACATCGACCCCGACCTGGGCGAGCACACCGTCGCCCGCGGCCGGGCCCAGGTGAGGATGTACCGCGATCCACTGGCCACCGCCCGCGAGTGGCGCGAGCTCGCGGCCGCCAACAAGTGGTCGATCCGCGACCTGGTCATCGAGACCGGCAACCGGCAGAACTTCGTCGGCTCCCCGGCCACCGTCGCCGACACCATCAACGACTTCGTCCAGGCCGACGCCGCCGACGGCTTCATCCTGGTCCCGCACATCACCCCGGGCGGCCTCGACCCGTTCGCCGACCGGGTCGTCCCGCTGCTCCAGGAACGCGGCGTCTACCGGACGGAGTACACGGGCACCACGCTGCGCGACCACCTCGGCCTGGCCCACCCCGACGACGGGCGCGAGGGGCGTGCGGCCAGGAGTGCCTAGGGCCTGTCCGGTGGGTCCGGTCGGCACGCGGGGGTCTGGCACGCCCATCTGCGGCGTTGTCGTCGGTTGCCGACGCTCCGCGTCGACGCCCTCCTCCGCCTTGCAGCTGGACGCACCAGACCCCCGCTCACCAGCACCGAAACCGCGCCCCGGGCCGAGACCGACCGGACCCACCGGACCCACCGGACCCACCGGACCCACCCTAGCCGCACGCCCGTCGCGTCGCGGAGGGGTCAGCGCGTGGCGGTGAGCCCGTATCCGTAGGGGAACAGCGGGTCGTAGTGGGCGTCGCCGATGTTGATCGGTTCCTGGGCCTCGCTGCGGGGCCAGGTGACGGGGAGCTTCCCGGTGAAGGGGCGCTTGCCGAACAGGACGTCGGCGACGCCGTCGCCCTCGCTGCCGGGGAGCCAGGACATGACGAAGGCGTCCGCCTTGGGCAGTTGGTCGGTGATGATCTGCGGGCGGCCCGCGACGTCGAGGACCAGGCACGTCCTGATCGCGGAGCAGACGCGGTCGATGTTCGCCTGGTCCTTCGCGGAGAGGTTCAGGGTGTGGCCGCCGTTGCCGACGTCGCCGACGCCTTCCGCGTAGGGGGTCTCGCCGACGACGACGATGCCGACGTCGTGGCCGGTGGTGGGCGCGGTGGCGTCGGCGCTGTAGGTGACGTCCTTCGCCTGGTGCTGGATGCCCTGCAGGATCGTGGTGCCGGGGAAGGCGTTGTTGCCGGACTGGCCCTGCCAGCTCACGGTCCAGCCGCCGGCCTGGTTGCCGAGGTCGTCGGCGTTGACTCCGGCGACGTAGATGCGCTGGGAGGGCTTCAGCGGCAGGGTGTGCCCGTCGTTCTTGAGCAGGACCTGGGATTCGGCGACGGCTCGGCGGGCGACGGCGCGGTGGGCGGGCGATCCGACGGTGTCGATGTTGGCCCGGTTGGTGTAGGGGTGTTCGAACAGACCGAGCTCGAACTTGGCGCGCAGTATGCGCGACACCGCGTCGTCGATGCGCGCCATCGGGACGCGTCCGGCCTGGACCTCGGCGGCGAGCGTCTGCTCGAACCGGGGGGCGTTGTACGGCTGCATGAACATGTCCATGCCCGCGTTGACGGATGTGCGGACCTGGGTGGCGAAGTCGCCGGGGAGTTGGGTGACGGCGTCCCAGTCACTGATGAGGAACCCGTCGAAGCCGATCTTCCGCTTCAGCACGTCGGTGAGGAGTTCCTTGCTGGCGCTCATCTTGACCGGTGTGCTGCCGGGCACGTCGGTCCACTGGACGGACGAGTACGACGGCATGACGCTTCCGACGTGGTGGACCTGCACGGCGGTGACGTAAGGCGCCAGGTCGACGGCGCCGAAGCGCTGACGGCTGGTGCGCGTGACGCCCTGATCGAGGGTGTAGGTGTTGGTGGTGGAGGTGCCGTAGGTGGTGTCGCCGTCCCCGGCGTAGTGCTTGACCGTGGCCAGCACGTGGTCGGGCCGGGCGAGGTCCTTCGTACGGGTGCCCTGGAAGCCGTCGATGGCGCTTTCCATCCGCTGGACCAGGGCGGGATCTTCACCGAAGCTCTCGTACGTACGGCCCCAGCGGTCGTCGCGGGCCACGCACACGCACGGCGCGAAGACCCACTGCGGTCCGGTGGCCCGGGTCTCGGTCGCCGTGATGTGCGCTTCCTCGGCGACCAGTTGGGGATCGCGCGTGGCGCCCATGCCGATGTTGTGGGGAAAGATCGTAGCGCCGACCAGGTTGCCGTGCCCGTGGACGGAGTCGACCCCGTAGAGCAACGGGATGTGCAGACGGGTCGCGAGCGCGTGCGCCTGGTAGCCGTCGACCATGTCCGCCCATGCCGCGGGGGTGTTGGACGCCGGAGTGGATCCGCCGCCCGACAGCAGTGAGCCCAGGTTGAGGTCGGTGATCCGCGTGGGATCGGCGTCGACCGATCCGCGTTCGGCCTGGGTCATCTGGCCGATCTTCTCCGCCGGTGTCATGCGCCCGAGCAGATCGGAGACGCGCTGCGCCGTGGGCACCTTGGGGTTGAGGTAGGGCGGCGTACGGCTGTGCCGGGCTTCGGCCGTGGAGCCGGGCTCGGCCAGGGCCGAGGAGACCGGGACCGCCGTGGCGACCAGCGCGGCGGCGGCCAGGAGGATCCCCGCCGTCCGTCGTCCGGTGGTGAGTCGGCGCGGCAGGCCGCCGTGAAAGAGCTGATGTCTCACGTCGATGCTCCTTGGGACATGGCCGCCCCGCTCCGAGCGGCCGGGCTGCGGTGCTGGAGCCGGGCGGCCTTGTCAAGGCGCTGACCGCCGTACGGTCTGGCGAGGGTCGGACGGGTCGGGAGCGCTCCCCTCACGGGCAGCGACCGCTTCGGCTCCTTCCGGACAGGCACACTCACACTGCAACACATGAAGCCAGTGGGGCTGATTGGCTGTCAAGCAGTGCGCACGCGTTCATCTTGTGAAGTCAAGTGGTCTGTGTCTGCAGATGACTTCACCAAAACCGCTTAGACGGCGTTTAGTCGATATTGAGAGCCCGTCCATAGCGTCCTCGACGACATTGAACGGCCCTGGTGACGCGCCCGGGCCGCGGATGCGAGGGCAAGGACTGACTGTCATGACACTGGCACTCAAGAAGTCGCACATATGGGGGACGCTGGCCGTCGCCGCGATGGGCATCGCCGCCGTTCCGGCCACGGCGCAGGCGGCGCAGCTGACCGGCCAGGTCGTCGGGCTCGGGGGCAAGTGCCTCGACGTCCGCGGCGGGAACACCGGCAACGGCACCCCCGTGCAGGTCTACGGCTGCAACGGCACCGCGTCCCAGAGATGGACCTACACCGAGCAGCCCGGCGAGGTCGGTGCGACGGTGACCGCGTTCGGCAAGTGCCTGGACGTCGCGTCCAGCGGCACCGTCGACCGCACTCCCGTACAGCTGTGGGACTGCAACGGCAGCGGAGCGCAGAAGTGGGTCCGCTACCAGGGCGACGTGCTCATCAACCCGCAGTCCAACAAGTGCCTGGACGTCCCCGGCGGAAACACCGCCGACAGCACCCCGGTGCAGATCTACACCTGCAACTTCACGGCCTCCCAGGTGTGGAAGTGGGGCGGCGACCAGGGCCAGAATCCGCCCGCCGCACTGCAGCGGCAGGTGTTCGACCTCGTCAACAACTACCGTGTGCAGCACGGCAAGGCGGCGCTCCAGTACGACGACGCCGTGGCCCGCACCGCACAGGACGAGGCGGACGAGCAGGCCCGCCGCGGCCAGCAGGGCCACTGGACCTTCGCGGGGGTGTTCGACTCGCTCCGCAAGTACGGCTACTCCCACCCGATCAGCAGTGCCACCGAGAACGCGGCCGGCGCGCCCGGCATGTGGAAGGACGCCGCTTCGGTCGTCGACGCCTGGATCAGGGAACCGCTGCACGAGAAGAACATCCTGGGCGACGCCGTCAAGTACACCGGCGTCGGCGTCACGGTCGACGCCAACGGCAACTACTGGTGGGCGCAGGACTTCGTCGGCTGATCCAGAGCCGTCAAGCATGCCCGCGGCGGCACACGCCGCGGGTGAGCACGCACGCCGCGGCGCCCGGCGCCGCGGCGTGCGCCGGAGCATCGCGACAAGGACCGGGCCGTTGCAGTACGGGAGTCGTACCCAGTAGGTGTCCTCGGCGTGCTGCCCGCCGCTGTGTGTGCCGGAGCCGTAGCGCCACAGGGCAACGGGCGCTATAAACCCCTATGACGCTCCACCCCCGGCCACGGTCCGCAGATACGCACCGAAGCGCGCGATCGCCGACGGGTTGCGGGGGCTCTCGACCAGGTCGACGTAGTCGAGCGTGAAGATGCGCCGGTTCTTGACCGCGGAGACGTCCCGCAGCGGAGGGTAGGACAGGAGGAACTTCTTCTTCTCCTCGGCGCTCACATCACCGTAGTCGCAGACGACGATCACGTCGGGGTTGCGCTCGACGACGCTCTCCCAGCCGACCGTGGTCCACGAGTCCGCCACATCGTGCATGACGTTGACGCCGCCGGACTCGGTGATGATCTGCTCCGGGGCGGCGTAGCGGCCGGAGGTGAAGGGCTGGTCGCGGCCACTGTCGTAGAGGAAGACCGTGGGACGGTCGGCACCCTTGGGGGCCTTCGCCCGTACGTCAGCGATGCGCTTCTTGAAGTCGGTGATCAGCGCGGCGGCCCGCTTCTCGACGCCGAACAGCTTGCCCAGGTTGGTCAGGTCGGCATACAGGGCGTCCAGGGGCGGCATGATGCCCCGCGACGTCTTCGTACGACTGTTGCGGCAGGACTCCGTGAGGATGTACGAAGGGATGCCGAGCTTCCCCAAGGCCTCGGGGGTGAAGCCGCCTTCCTCGCGGAAACCGTAGCTCCAGCCGGCGAAGACGAGGTCGGCGCGGGCGTCGAGGACGTTCTCCTTGGTGAGCTGGTCCTTCGAGAGCCACTTGACCTTGTCGTAACCGTCCTTCCACGGCACGTCCCTCAGGTCTCCCTTGTCGTCGGGCATGGCGAACCCGGCCATACGGTCCTCAAGCCCCAGGGCCAGCATCAGTTCGGTGATGCCGACGTCGTTGGTCACCACCCGCTCGGGAACCTTGTCGTACGTCACCTCGCGGCCGCAGTTGGTGAGGGTGACCGCCGCGGACTTGGCGTCCTCGGACTCGGACCGCTCGACCGTCGCACCGCAACCGGTGGTCACGACGAGGCAGAGGGCGGCGGCGAGCAGCTTGCGCATGGGCGTCCTTAGGTGGTTTCACGCGGTGGTCTTACGTGGTGGGCGGGAGCAGGTCGAACAGGAGCTGGACGGCGCCCGTGACGGGATGCCGTACGGGATGCGCGCGGACGCCGAACGTCCGGGCGAGCAGCTCGGGTTGGAGGACGTCGTGCGGAGGACCGGAGGCGACGATCCGGCCCCCGTCGATGACGTACAGGAGGTCGCAGTGGGCCGCGGCGAGGTTGAGGTCGTGCAGCGCGGCCAACACGGTCACACCGCTGTCGCGGACGAGGGAGAGGACGTCCAGCTGGTGGGCGATGTCCAGGTGATTGGTGGGCTCGTCGAGCACGAGCACCTGCGGTTGCTGGGCGAGGGCGCGGGCGATGAGGACCCGCTGCTTCTCTCCGCCGGACAGGCTGAGGAGGCCTCGGTCGGCAAGGTGGGCGACACCGGTGCGCTCCATGGCCCGGGCGCAGATCTCGCGGTCCGAGGCGGCCGTACGCCCACGGTGCGGCAGCCGCCCCATGGCGACCACCTCGGCCACGGTGAAGTCGAAGTCGGCGGACGACTCCTGCGGGAGCGCGGCCAGCACCCGGGCGGCGGCCCGTGGATCCATGGCGTGCAGATCGTCGCCGTCCAGCCGGACCACTCCCCCGGTGGGCCGCAGCGCCCGGTACACACTGCGCAGCAGCGTCGACTTGCCACTGCCGTTCGGGCCGACGAGCCCGACGAACGCCCCGCTGTCCGCGGTGAGTCGAACGTCGTCGACCAGCCGGGTGCGGGCGGCCTCGACCGTCACACCGTCGATGTCGATCCGCACGTTCAGCCACCTCCGAAGGCATAGCCACCGCGCCGCATCAGCAGGATGAACGCGGGAACGCCGACCACTGCCGTGATGACGCCCACGGGCAGCTCGGCCGGGGCGAGCAGCAGCCGGGACAGCACATCCGCCCACACGAGCAGCACCGCTCCCGCGAAGGGAGCCACCGCCAACACCCGCCGGTGGTCCGCGCCCACCAGCATGCGTACGACGTGCGGCACCATCAGTCCGACGAACCCGATGGCTCCGCTGACCGCGACGACGGTCCCGGTGACAGCCGCGGTGACGAGGAACAACTCCCGGCGCAGCCGCGAGGGCGGCACACCGAGTGCGGCCGAGGTCTCGTCCCCCATGGCGAGCGCGTTGAGCGCTTCCGCCCGCCACCGCAGCCAGAGCCACCCGGCCGCAACGGTCACCGCGGCGATCGGCACCTGCGCCCAGGTCGCTCCGCCCAGACTGCCCAGCAGCCACATCATCGCCGACCGGGCGGCCTCGCCCCGGGCCGCACCGAACACCATGACCGTGGTGAGGGCCTCGAATCCGTACGCCAGCGCCGTACCCGTCAGGATCAGCCGCAGTGGAGTCAGCCCACGGGGTGAGCGGGCCACGGCGTACACCAGCGCCATGGCCGCGAGCGCCGAGGCGAACGCCGAGACCGACAGCGCCCACACCCCGAGTCCCGCGAACGCCCCCAGCAGGATGACGGCGTTGGCTCCCACCGCGGCGCCGGAGGAGATGCCCAGGACGAACGGATCCGCCAGCGCGTTGCGGACCATCGCCTGCACGGCCACACCGACGGCCGCGAGCCCCGCCCCGACGACCGCGCCGAGCAGCACTCTTGGCAGGCGGATCTCCCAGACGATGGTGTACGCGGCCGCGTCGCCCGCCGACACGGTTCCGCCGGTGATTCCGGCCCACAGGAAACGGGGCACGTCGTCCCAGCCGACTTCGGCGGCCCCGAGCCCGACGCCGCAGACGAGCGACAGCAGGAGCAGCAGTCCCAAGCCGAGGCTGAGCGGCAGCACGGGTATCCGGCTGGGGGCCGTACTTCGGCGCACGGTGGGGACCGTCCTTCACCTGGGCCCACCGGCTGGACATCGAGCAGGAGACAGCCCGTACGGCCGTGCCGACCGCGCGGTCCCCTCTCGCAGTCCACGGCGAGCAGTCAACGGGTCGCAGGCCCCCCACGGGCGATCGGGCTCGCACGGCGACCGTCGGACAGCCGTGCACACCGTTGCGGGTCAGCGCCGGGATCTCACCGGACTTCCCCCGCGGGAGACGAGTGGAGCGTAACAAACGGCGCCCTCAGCGTGTTTGCCGTACGCTGACGACTCCGGTTGCCGGCCGTGCGGCAGCGCATGAGTACGAGCCCGGCGGCCCTGGTGGTCAGGTCCCTGCGGACGACCAGGCCCGCAACTGACGGGCGATCTGTGCGACGCCGAGTGCGCGGGCCGCGGAGTCCCTGACGAGCGCCACGGCAGCCTTCGGCGGGTAACTCATGGTGTGTCCGTTCAAGGCGAGGTATGCCTCGCAGGAGTGCCAGGCGAAGGCCTCGTTGGAGTGTTCCAGGCAGGGCATGCGGGCGAGGGTCTCCAGCAGGGCGGCCGCCTTGAGGAAGACGGAGCCGTAGATGTCATGCTCCAGGGCCCGGGCGTTGACGCGGGCGGCCGCGGCGTAGAGGGGGCCGAGGTCGTCGACTTGCGGGTCGCCGGGCAGCAGTTCGGCGGCACGGAGCAGGAAGGTGACATCGAGGGGGTGCGACGGGCCGGGCCGGGTCACGCCGCATGGCCCCTTTCACCGGATTCGAGATCCTGGCGTGCCTGACGTTCCGCGTCCCGCTGCTGTGCGGTGGGGTCGGTGGTGCCGGCCTCGGTATCGAAGGCCTGGCCGCTGCGGGCCTGGGACTGGGCGAAAGCGGCCAGGAAGCGCCGCTCCACAGCGGTGGCGCGGTCGTAGGCGGCGGAGAGCACGTACTCCTGCGTGCTGACGCCGGCCTGCTTCGCCGCTGCCGCGATGGCTTCGCGCTGCTGCGGGTCACGGAACCGCAGGTTCATCGCCTTCGAAGAATCCGACATGGTACCGATGCTACGAGCGGTACCACGATGAGCCCAGGGCCGTGCCTGCGGGCCTGCGCGCCGAGCCGTTCCAGGCACACCAACACGACACCCTCGACCTTCCCCGGGCATTCCGCTCCGTACGGGCGAGATAACAGAAAGCCACCACATCTTCCGGATAACGGACAGAGCGGATGGTAGATCGCGTAGGCGTCTCATAATCGGGCGTACTTGCATCTCATTAATTGGACAGACCCGTACATGAGCCAGACACTGACACCCACTCCCCCTCACCAACAGGACGCGCCCGGGCCGGGCACCCCGCTCTCCAACGGGCTCAAGCAGCGGCACCTTTCGATGATCGCGCTCGGGGGTGTCATCGGGGCCGGTCTCTTCGTCGGGTCCGGCGCCGGTATCGCCGCCGCCGGACCGTCGATCGTGCTGGCCTACGCCGCGTCCGGCATCCTGGTGATGTTCGTGATGCGCATGCTCGGCGAGATGTCCGCGGCCAACCCGGCCTCCGGCTCGTTCTCCGTGCACGCCGAGCGCGCGATCGGCCGCTGGGCGGGGTTCACCGCCGGATGGATGTTCTGGACGCTGCTCGTCGTGGGTGTGGGGATCGAGGCGATCGGTGCCGCGCACATCATGCAGGGGTGGTTCCCGGGCGTCCCGTCCTGGCTGTGGGTGCTGGCCTTCATGGCGGTGTTCTGCGGCGCGAACCTGGGCGCCGTCTCCAACTTCGGCGAGTTCGAGTTCTGGTTCGCCGCGTTGAAGATCGGTGCCATCGCGCTCTTCCTGACGCTGTGCGCCCTGGCGGTCCTCGGCCTGCTGCCCGGCACCGACTCCCCGGGCACGGCACACCTCGTCCACGACGGCGGGTTCCTGCCGACCGGCATGAGCGGACTGCTCGTCGGGCTGCTCGCCTCGGTCGTCGCCTACGGCGGTCTGGAGACGGTGACCATCGCGGCGGCCGAGTCCGAGGACCCGGCGCGGGGCGTGGCCAAGGCCGTGAAGACGACGATGTGGCGGATCGGCATCGTCTACGTGGGCTCGATGCTGGCGATCGTCACGCTCATCCCGTGGAACGACAAGGCCGTCACCGACAGCGGCCCGTACGCCGCCGTGCTCGACCGGCTCGGTGTCCCCGGCGGCGCGCAGATCATGAACGTGGTCGTCCTGATCGCGCTGCTCTCCGCGATGAACGCCAACATCTACGGCTCCTCGCGCATGGCGTACTCCCTGGTCGCGCGCGGCCAGGGTCCCGCCTTCCTCGGCAAGGTCTCCGGCCGGGTCCCGCGCCGCGCGGTCCTCGCGTCGTGCGCGTTCGGCTTCGTCGCCGTACTCCTGTCCTACTGGTGGCCCACGACCGTCTTCGCCTGGCTGCTCAACATGGTGGGCGGGGTCGTGCTGATCGTGTGGGGCTTCATCGCGGTGTCCCAGCTGGTGCTGCGCCGCCGCCTGGAGCGCACGGGATCCGCCCGACTGACCGTCCGGATGTGGGGTTTCCCGTATCTGACATGGGTCACCCTGGCCGCTGTGACCGGTGTACTGGTGCTCATGGCCCTGGACTCCGGAACGCGGGTCGAGCTCTACTTCACCGGCGGACTGGCGCTCACGCTGGCCGCGATCGGTTACGTACGACAGCGGAAGGCCCGGACGCCCTGAGCGCACGGCGCTGATGTGCGTCGCCACCGTCTGTCCGACCGAGCACCGCACCCCCGGGTGGCGGGGGTGCGGTGCTCGGTCGGGTGGGCCTGATCCGCGCGGTCCAGGCGCCCACCGCGGCTTCCGACCGCTGCATCGCGGCTGTGTCAGGGTGGTGGGCCGCCGCTCAGCGGGTGTACGTGCGCATGCGGTAGCGCAGCCCTGACGCCGAGGACTGCCAGCCGTCGTCCTGGGCGGCCTTCCACTCCGGGCCCAGTGTCGGGGCGTAGGCGTCGCCGTCCACCGCCGCGTCGACTTCCGTCACCGAGAGCGTCGTGGCGTATTCCAGGGCGGCACGATAGATCTCCCCGCCGCCGATCACCCATGTCTCAGCGGGGACGGCTGCCGGCTCCGACGGCTCGGCGGCGAGCTCCAGCGCCTCGGTGATGGACCCGGCGCGCTCCGCTCCTTCGGCCTCCCACCGCGGATCACGGGTGACCACGATGTTCCGCCTGCCGGACAGCGGGCGGAACCGTACGGGCAGCGAATCCCAGGTCTTGCGCCCCATCACCACCGGATGGCCGAGGGTGGTCGCCTTGAAGTGCGCCATGTCCTCCGGCAGACGCCAGGGAATCGCGTTGTCCGCGCCGATGACGCCCTCGGGGGTCTGCGCCCAGATCAGCCCGACGTTCACACCGCCACCGGAGCCTTGATGGCCGGGTGGTGCCGGTAGTCGAGCACCTCCACGTCGGAGAAGTCGTAGTCGAACAGCGAGGCGGCCTTGCCCAGACGCAGCTGGGGGAACTCGAACGGGGTGCGCGAGAGCTGCTCGGTCACCTGCTCGACGTGGTTGTCGTAGATGTGGCAGTCGCCGCCGGTCCAGATGAAGTCGCCCGGCTCAAGGCCGACCTGCTGCGCCACCATGTGGGTGAGCAGCGCGTAGCTGGCGATGTTGAACGGGACGCCCAGGAACAGGTCCGCGCTGCGCTGGTACAGCTGGCACGAGAGCTTGCCGTCGGCGACGTAGAACTGGAAGAAGGCGTGGCACGGCGCCAGTGCCATCTTGTTCAGCTCGGAGACGTTCCAGGCGGAGACGATCATCCGGCGGGAGTCCGGGTCCCGGCGCAGCGTGTCGAGGACCTCGCTGATCTGGTCGATGTGCCCGCCGTCCGGGGTGGGCCAGGAGCGCCACTGCGCCCCGTAGACCGGACCGAGGTCGCCGTTGCTGTCGGCCCACTCGTCCCAGATGGTGACGCCGTGCTCCTGGAGCCAGCCGACGTTGGAGTCGCCGCGCAGGAACCACAGCAGCTCGTACACGATGGACCTGAGGTGCACCTTCTTGGTGGTGACCAGCGGGAACCCTTGCGAGAGGTCGTAGCGCAGCTGGTGCCCGAAGACGCTCCGGGTACCGGTGCCCGTCCGGTCGGCTTTGGCTGTCCCGGAGGTGAGCACCAGCCTCAACAGGTCTTCGTACTGGGTATCGGCCATAACCGACGATTCTACTAGCGCCGAGAACGCGGACTCGACGGCCACGTCTTCGCCGTTTTGAGCGGCGAAGTGGCCGACGGCCGACCGTCCCGTGCGCGTGCTGGCGCCGCCGGAGGGGCCCGGGTGGGCCCCGGGACAGGATCCGGGCGGGGGCCGCCGCCCCTGCCGAGCGTCAGGGCGCAGCAGCCGGGGCGCGGCGATGGCCATGCTCCTCTCAGCGGTCGGCACTGGTGGATCCAAGCCTGGTGGACCGGATGTCCCCTCCGCCGCTGACCTGCGACAATTACGGCTGATCCATGGCCACCGAAGCCCGATTGCCAACCAGGGGACTGATGAACTGCCGTATATCCCAGGCCGCCCTGGCCGTCGGCTCGATCGGAGTCCTCATCAACATCGTGGACGCGATCGGGTCGGGGCACGCCGAGCCGCACCACGCCTTCGCCGCGCTGGTCGCACTCGGTGCGGGTGCCGAGCTGCTCAAGGACAGACGCCCCGGGGCCGCGCGGGCGCTGCGCATCGTCGCGTCGGTGCTGCTGGTGGTCGCCGGATCCGTCGCGGGGTACAGAGCGTGGGCCGCACTCCTCAAGGACGCGACCTACGACTGGCTCAACCTCATACTCGGAGTGCTGGTCGTGCTCTACGTCCTCGTCGGCGCTGCTCAGCTGCTCTCCCGCCAGTCCCGCAGAACATCGAAGCCCCGCAGGGACGCCGACGTGACCAGCGGATAGCTACACCGTCACTGGCCGAGCTTCCCGGCGTTGAGGGAAGGGGAGGGGCCTGACGGTCTCCGCCAGGTCACTCGTGCGCCCTTACGGAGCCAGGTGGGAGGGGAAAGCGTTCAGCCACCTCAACCCCCGGTTGCGGTGACTGACTCCCACCTCACCAACCGCCCGTCCCGACCCAGCTCTTCGGCAGGTGACGCCCCGACCGCTGTGCTTGCCGCCTGCCGCCCTCCCGGCTCAAGTCCGCCGTGGCACAGCTCAGCGCTGGATTTTGACGCCGAAGGGGCCGCCGAGGGCGAAGCCGATGGCGCTGTGGAGGTGGGCGTACATTTCCATGCCGCGGGCGGCGTGGAGGGTGCCGAGGTCGAGGATGTCGTGCCAGCCGTAGGACTTCAGCAGGTGGGTGACGCTCTGTTTGGCGTCGGCATCGTTGCCGGCGATGAGCGTGGTGTGGTCGCCGCCAGCGACGCGGGCCGGGTCGACGACGGTGTCCTGCTCCTGGGTGACGAAGGCCTTGACGACGCTGGTGTCGGGCAGGGCCCGCTGGATCTGCTCGCCGAGGCTGTCGGTGTCGACCGGGTCCAGGCGCGGCATGACACCCCAGGGGGTGGGCCAGGGGTGCTCGGTGGTGGGGTTGTAGAGGTAGGGGACGGCGTAGTCGATGAGGACCTTGCCGGCCAGCTGGTCGGCGATGGCGCCCAGAGCCTGGACGGCGTTGTGGCCGTCGATGCCGTTGATGACGAGCTCGGCCGAGGCCGCAGCGTCGCCGAAGGTCGCCAGGGTGATGTCGGGGTGGTCGGCGAGCCACTGCTTGAAGGGCGGGTTGCCCATCACGTCCGGCTCGGTACGGGCCAGGGTGGTTTCGGGGTCGCGGGTTCCGACGGCGACCTGGTGGCCCAGTTCGGCAAGCCTGGCCGCGTGCGCCCGGCCTCCGCCGCCGGTGCCGAGGACTGCGATCTTCATGGCGTTCATGACGGGGACCTCCTGCTGGGAGCAGCGTTCAAAGGGCGTGTGGCGCGCGGGAGTACGGCGCTCGTGGGACCCAGCCACAGGCGGCAGCCGGACGGCGCGCCGCTGACCGCCGTCCGGGGCACAGCGCTGAACGGGCGGGGTGGAAACGCAGGGTAGCGGCCACCCCGCGCCCGGATCGGCCTGGGCGGCGGGCCAACCGGACATCCCGCATCACCTGCCGGTTGCACCCGAGAAGTGCGACAGTGCCGACTGGGTGGGGCTGATGGGGTGGGGGTCAGCCGGTGAACTGCCACAGGAACCACTGGTTGTCCCAGGGGTCCTGGATCACAGCGACGGCGACGGGGCCCTTCTGGCGCTTGGGTGCCAGCACCTGGCCGCCGTTGGCCTCGACCGCGGAGACGGTGGCGTCGATGTCGTCGGTGCCCAGGAACGGCATGGCCTTGCCGGTCTTCCAGAACTTCATCCACCCTAACCTATTGGTACGGACGTCCGCACCAATAAGCCGCCAAAGAGTGACCCAGGCCACACTTCGGCGGGCAGCGGGCAGGCCTCCCAGGCAGCACAAAGGCCCACCATCGGCGCACCAGGGGAAGACTTCCCCCTTCACGCGTCGACGGCGGGCCATTCGCCACAGCCCCGGCTAGGCAGGCGCCACCCCCAGCACCACCTCAGCACCCCGATGTTCTCCCCCAGCCCGAGGCAAGGGCGCGGTCATCACCTGCACGCCCAGTCCGTTCGTCACCGGCTCGATGCACACCGCAACCAACGGCCGCTCGATGGAGGGCGCCAACGTCCCGCGCTACCGCGAACCCCGCAGGAGGGGGGCGACGTTGGGGTGGATCACTTGGACGGTAGCTCGGCCGTGGCGTCCCAGGCCGCCAGAAGCCACGCGTCCAGGACTTCGTCCTCAAGGACCTCGCCCGCCACATACACCCAGCCGCCGGCGGTCCGGCCGCGAGCTTCGAAGGGCCGCGCCCCGGGCTGGGCCAGGGCGTCGTCCAGGTCGTCGGGGTCGATACGTACGAACAGGTCGTCGCCGGACACCCCGGCCACCGTGTTTCCCCGGTCCAGGAAGCAGAGCGCCCCGAACATCTTCTTCTCCACCGCGTCCAGGTCGGCGTGCTCCAGGCGCTGGCGGACCCTGTCCGCAAGCACCTCGTCGTAGGCCATCAGGTTCGCACCCTTCCCTCCACTGTCCGCCATCAACAATGTGCCCATGCTTTCGCGGAACCTTCACGCCAACCCGCCCGTACGGGCGGCCGCCCGGATGGAGAGCTGAATACGGCGTCGACAGCGGGCCGGCCCGAACCCTGCGGCCGGCCGGGCTAGGCGGGCGCCACGCCCAGGACCTGCCTGAGCACCTCAAGGACCTGCCCGCGACCGGGCGGCTCGGGCGCGGTCATCACCTGCAGGCACAGCCCGTTCATCAGCGGCGGAATACACGCCGCGACCACCGGCCCCACCACCGGAGTCATCACCTCGACACTCTCACTCGTCAGACGCGCGGCCGCCTCCCGCAGGGCAGGGCGACGCAGCGCAGCGAGATACAGCTCGAACTCCACGACCGCCCCGCTCCGCCCCTCCTCCCCCACACAAGCCATGACGGAATCCGCCAGCGCCTGGGCCAGCTCTTCGCGGGTGTCCTGCGCATGCTCGGCGGCCCACTGGCGCATGAAGGCGGCGAAGCGGTCCGCGGCCCGCTCGAGCGCGGCCTGGATCAGGGCCTCGCGGTCGGCGAAGTGGTAGGTCGTGGAGCTGAGCGAAACATCAGCCCGCTCGGCGATCGCCCGGTGACTCAGCCCCTCAAGCCCCCGCTCCGCGATCAACTCCTCGGCAACCTCGGCGATACGCTCCCGCCGGTGCGGGTCATGCCGACGCGTACGACGCGCAGGTCGCCCGGCCTCCTCTGCCACGATCGGTACCCCTTCCCAGAGAACTATCGGTACGGACGTACGTACTGCTCAGTATAGTCGGACCAGCAACCACACACGCCCGCCCCTTACCGGCCCGCTTTGGACCCTCGCGTATGCGACAGAGTGCCTGCGCCATGGTCGTGCAAGAGACTTCCGCGATGAGATGAGCAGGTAACCAGGTGCTGGGGGGACGCCTTCTCCACCGGGACGCCCCCACGCCGGACTGGCGGAGCCCCCGGGACCGGCTGACGGGAATGCTTCTGGGCGCCGCCGCTCTGGCCATGGGCCTGATGGCGGGTCTCTTCTTCGCCTTCGACGTCTCCGTCATGCCGGGCCTGGCGAAGGCGGACGACCGCACGTACGCCACGGCCATGCAGAACTTCAACTCCGTCATCGACAGCAGCGGCCTCTTCGGGCTGGTCTTCGTCGGCACACTGGCGGTCACCGCGTGGGTCGTGTTCCGCGCCTTCCGCAAAGGGCAACGCGCGATGGGCCAATGGCGCCCGCCCCAGCAGACGAGCTGACCGGCGGGAGGTCTGGGGGCCGTCCCCACCGCGGCCGCCGCCCCGGATACGAAACGTCGCCCCGCGAGTTGATGCAGCCATACGCCAGGTGCGCCCGCGTTCGAACAGTCCGAATCCTTTCGACTGTCGGAACAAACGTCATCCGGGGCAAGACCACTGCATCGAAGTAACAACCGCCGGTCTTGGCCCGCGCGGGGCGCCCCGGCCCTTTACTGGTCCTCGGGAGCTGGAGGGCTGGCTGAGGTCTGCCCTTTCGCCTTCACCGGTTGGCCCGCGTGCCCCGAACTACCCCCTTCGCGAAGGAGAGCCCGGCGGATGACCATCGAGACCAGCCCGGAAGCGGAGCTGGAGCCGGCGCGGCAGAGCAGCCTGGGCACCGCGGCTGCGCGCAACCTGGCCACCACGGCCAAGTCCGCGCCGCAGATGCAGGAGATCACCTCCCGCTGGCTGCTGCGGATGCTCCCCTGGGTGGAGGCCAAGGGCGGCACCTACCGGGTGAACCGTCGGCTGACCTACACCGTCGGCGATGGGTACATCGCATTCGTCCAGGACGGTGCCGATATCCGGGTCATCCCCCAAGAACTCGGCGAACTGGCCCTGTTGCGCGGCTTCGAGGACGTCGACGTCCTGACCGCGCTCGCCGACCGGTGTGTCCGGCGTGACTTCCGCGCCGGCGAGGTGCTGGTCGAGCGCGGCGCCCCCGCCGAGGGGATCAACCTGATCGTCCACGGCCGCATCAACCAGACCTCCGTCGGCCAGTACGGTGACGACGTGGGCATCGGCCTGCTCGCCGACGGCCACCACTTCGGTGAGAACGCCCTGTTGGACGCCGACGCCACATGGGACTGCACCGCCACGGCCGAGACCGCCGGTACGCTGCTCACCCTGTCCCGCGCCGACTTCGACGCCGTGCTGTCCAGGGCCCCGAGCCTGCGGTCCCACATCGAGCGGTTCGGCTCGCTGCCTCGTCGGCGGCAGAACCGTCACGGCGAGGCCGAGATCGGCATGTCGGCCGGCCACAAGGGCGAAGCCAGACTGCCGGGCGCCTTCGTCGACTACGAGCTCCACCCGCGCGAGTACGAACTCTCCGTCGCACAGACCGTTCTGCGGGTCCACACGAGGGTCGCGGACCTCTACAACGGGCCGATGAATCAGACCGAGGAGCAGCTCAGGCTGACGATCGAGGCGCTGCGCGAGCGCCAGGAGTACGAGCTGATCAACAACCGGGAGTTCGGCCTGCTCCCCAACGCCGACTTCAAACAGCGGATCCAGCCCCACTCCGGCCCGCCCACCCCGGACGACCTCGACGAGCTCCTCTGCCGCCGCCGGGGTACGAAGCTGTTCCTCGCCCACCCCAGGACGATCGCGGCGATCGGGCGCGAGCTCAACGCCCGCGGGATCTACCCGGACCAGGTCGACCTCGACGGTCAGCGGGTTCAGGCATGGCGAAACGTGCCGATCCTGCCCTGCGACAAGATCCCCATCAGCGAGGAAAGAACCAGTTCGATCCTCGCCATGCGCATCGGCGAGGACAACCAGGGCGTCATCGGTCTGCACCAGACCGGCCTGCCGGACGAGTACGAACCGGGTCTGTCGGTGCGCCGCACGGGCATCAGCGAGCAGGCGATCACCTCGTACCTGGTCACCGCCTACTACTCCGCCGCGATCCTGGTGCCGAACGCGCTCGGCGTCCTTGAGAACGTGCAGATCGCCCGCTGGAGGGACTAGGGGTGCCGTTCAGCGTCCCCAACGGCCCGGACCTTCCCCGGCCGCTGGTCGAACATGCCCGGGACCTGGGGCAGGCCGCCCCGCCCCACCTCATCAAGGAGCTACGGATGCCCGATCCTGATGCTGCCCCTGTGCAGTCGAGCCTGCCGATCGCTGCGGCCCGTTTCGGGGAGCGCATCGTTGCCGCCTGCATGGAAGCCGGTACGGAAGCAGGCGCGGAAGCCGGGGCCCGGCCCGGGCTGCCAGGGCCGCCCCGCGTCCCCGTCCCCGCCGCGAAAACCGCTCCTCCGGACGAGGCCGCACCCGCCAACGCCCCAGGTGGTGACCTGATCGCGCGGCACGTGCAGGACGGTACCGCCGAGGTGAGGCAGCTGGGCCCGGCCCTGGAACGGATCCTGCGGGGGCCCACCGGTCTGGGTACGGCCGGCCTGCGGCTGAGCGGGTGCGAGCAGTCCCCGGTTCCTGTGACACCGGTGGAGGGCACCCCCATCCCGGGCCTCTACCACCACCCGGTACTGCCGCCCGACCCGGCCCGGGTGGAGGAGGTCGGCCGCAGGATCAAGACATGGGCGGTGGACGAGGTCCAGGCATATCCCCCGGAGTGGGAAGACCAGTTCGACGGCTTCTCCGTCGCCCGCTACATGGTCGCCTGCCATCCGGACGCTCCCACCACCGACCACCTGATGGTCGCCGCACGGCTGATGGTCGCCGAGAACGCGGTCGACGACTGCTACTGCGAGGACCACGGGGGCTCGCCCATCGGTCTCGGCAGTCGCCTCCTGCTGGCACACACGGCCCTCGACCCCCTGCACACCACGAAGGAGTACCAGCCGGAGTGGACCGCCTCGCTCCAGTCGGACGCTCCCCGGCGCGCCTACCGCTCCGCCATGGAGTACCTCCTCCAGCACTCCACGCCCTCACAGGCCGACCGGTTCCGGCACGACATGGCCCGTCTGCACCTGGGGTATCTCGCCGAGGCCGCGTGGGCGGAGACGGACACCGTTCCCGAGGTGTGGGAGTACCTGGCAATGCGCCAGTTCAACAACTTCCGCCCCTGTCCCACCATCACCGACACCGTCGGCGGCTACGAACTGCCCGCCGACCTGCACGCCCGGCCCGCCGTGCAGCGCGTCATCGCACTCGCCGGCAACGCCACCACCATCGTCAACGACCTGTACTCGTACACCAAGGAACTCGACAGCCCCGGCCGGCACCTGAACCTGCCGGTGGTGATCGCCGAACGTGAGGGCATGTCCGACCGGGACGCCTATCTGAAGGCGGTCGAGGTCCACAACCAGCTCATGCACGACTTCGAGAGCGAAGCCGCCGCCGTGGCCGCCGCCTGCCCCGTACCGAGCCTGCTGCGCTTCCTGCGCGGAGTGGCGGTGTGGCTCGACGGCAACCACTACTGGCACCAGACCAACACCTACCGATACAGCCTGCCCGATTTCTGGTAAGGAGTGGACATTCCTGTGACCACCGAGCTCACCACCAACACCTCCGCCTTCGTCCCCGCCCCGGCGTCGCCCTACCAGGGGGACATCGCCCGCTACTGGGACCAGGAGGCCAGGCCCGTGAACCTGCGTCTCGGCGACGTCGACGGGCTCTACCACCACCACTACGGCATCGGCGACGTCGACCACGACGCGCTCGGGGACACCGCCGACAGCGAGTACGAGAAGAAGCTGATCGCCGAGCTTCACCGCCTGGAATCGGCGCAGGCCGAAGTCCTGCTGGACCACCTCGGCACCATCGGGCGTGCCGACACGCTCGTGGACGCCGGCTGCGGGCGGGGCGGGTCGATGGTCATGGCCCACCAGCGGTTCGGATGCAGCGTCGAGGGCGTCACCCTGTCCACCAAGCAGGCCGACTTCGCCAACCGGCGCGCCCGCGAACTCGGTATCGAGGACCACGTCCGCGCCCGCGTGTGCAACATGCTCGACATGCCCTTCGAGACCGGGCAGGCCGCGGCCTCGTGGAACAACGAGTCGAGCATGTACGTCGACCTGGAGGACCTCTTCGCCGAGCACTCCCGCGTCCTCGCGGTCGGCGGCCGCTATGTGACCATCACCGGCTGCTGGAACCCGCGTTACGGCCAGCCCTCGAAGTGGGTCTCCCAGATCAACGCCCACTTCGAGTGCAACATCCACTCCCGCAGGGAATACCTGCGAGCCATGGCCGACAACCGTCTCGTACCGCAAGCCGTCATCGACCTGACGGCCGCGACCACGCCCTACTGGCAGCTGCGGGCCACGTCCTCCCTGGTCACCGGCATCGAAGAGGCTTTCCTCAAGTCGTACGAGGACGGCTCCTTCCAGTACCTCCTGATCGCCGCCGACCGCGTCTGACCAACCACTTGCCCGCGAGGGCCGGACCCGCCACCCAACGGACCACCCGGCCCTTGCGAAGCATCCACGTTGTACCGGGCGACGCATCCCCCCACGAGCCGCTCAGCGACCGGATCCACCGCCGAGCATCGCCACCGCGCCACCGTGTTCTCAGCCGGTGTGCAGGATCCGAAAGCGATCGGGTTTCGCCGGATCTCGGTCGACGACCTGGACGGGCGCCCAGGCCCACTGCCACACGCTGATGCCCGGCGTGCGGGAGAACCGGATCTGCCCACGGGTGCCTTCGACTGCGACGCGCGGCCAGGATGCGGCAGTGCGTTCCCGGTCCGCGCCGTGCGACCGCAGCACATCGGCGAGGACGGTGACCGTGTCGTAGCCCTCGAAGGCGACGAAGGAGGGTGCTTGGGCCAGCCGCTCGCGCAGGGCCGTCTCGACTCGTACGCCGAGCGGGCCGAGGCGCTCGGGCAGGTAGCGCAAGAACGGGATCGCTGCGCCGTCGTCGCCCAGCAGCGCCGCCCATTCGGAGAACTCCGGCTGCCCGGCCGGAGCACCGATCATGATCTCGGCCAGGCGCTGGTCGCGGCGGACGGCCTTGACGATCGGCACTGCGGGCTCCGGGTGGCCGACCAGCAGGAGGAGGGCTGTTGCGCGGTGGTCGACGAGTGCGTCGCACACGGCGGTGGGGGTGAGCTCGCGCATGTCGAGTTCGATGACGGTGGCGCCGCGTGGAGTGAGGTGGTCCCGCAGTATGCCGGTCCCGGATGCCCAGTAGACACTCGGGTCGGCCGCTACGGCGATGCGGCTGTGGCCCGCGCCCAGGAGGAAGTCCGCGTAGATCCGCCAGCCGTGGGACTGTGCCGGGGCCAGGCGCGCGACCCATTCCGTCGGCTGTTCGGTGAGCGCGTCGAGAACCGCCGACGAGCACAGGAACGGCAGGCCGAGGGCGTCGGCCCTGGCGGCAGCGGCGCGAGCGACGACGCTGTGATACTCCCCCGCCACGGCGGCCACGCCCAGGCGGGCCAGTTCGTCCACGGCCGCCGCGGCCCTGTGCGGGTCTGCCGCGCTGTCCCGGACCGCCAGCTCAAGTGGCCTTCCATCGATCCCGCCGGCGTCGTTGACGTCGCCGACCGCCAATTCGAGTCCGGCGAGCAAGTGCCGGCCCGCCTCGACCCAGCCGGGCCGAGTCAGCGGAACGAGAGCGCCGATCCGGACGGACGATCCGTCAGTCGGCTCCGCTCCCAGTGGCAATGGTGACATATTCATACGTTGGCGTCTCCCTCTTGCCGTCGGTGTGCAAGCCCTTCGGGAGTGATAGCACAGGAACGCAATGCTCTTGCCGGGCGGGATCGGTGGTTGCCGAGGGTGAGCCGGGTGGAAACGACAGGCTCAGTGTCCCGAGAGGGGTTGCGCGGGGGCCGGTGCGCTGTCGCTCCACAGGCGCGGACCGCCGTGGTCGCGCAGGCGGCGCAGAAGGGACAGGACGCCCGCGCTGCCGGTGGCCCACCCCGGTCCCGAAGCGGCCAGGGTGTTGTCGGGGAACAGCGGCCTACGCAGGGTGCCACCGCTGCGGGCCAGGATCAGACCCACCACGTCCTCGGCGGCGCGGTGCAACTTGCCGTCGCCGGTGACGGCCTCGGCGTCGATGAGCAGTTCGCCGACGCCGGCCAGCCCGCAGCATTGCGACACGGGGCTCATCCGGGGCGCGAGGTCGCGGCACGCCCAGGCGCACCGCACCCCCAGGTCCGTCAGGCGCGGGTCCCCCTCGTGCCCGCCCGCCTCGATCAGCAGGGTTCCGATCCCGGCGAGTCCGCGGCACCACGACCCGTAGCGCCGGTGGGCTTCGGGGCGGGCCGCCAGCGCCAGCAGGTGCGGTGTGTGCACGGCGAGTTCGGCCAGGCCCGAGCGGGCGGCCGCGCCGGCTGCCGGGTCGCCGGTGAGGCGGTGGTAGGCGTGCAGGAAGTGGATGACACCCGCCCGGCCGTGGGCGAAGCCGAACGGGAACGCCGCCTCGGACGCAGCCGCCGAACGCTGCGGCTCCGCACGCTCCCGCCCGTCCTCCGCGGCCAGCAGGGTGCGGACACACTCCCCCGCTGCGGCCAGCCGCGCCCGGGCCTTCTCGTCCCGCCCCGCCGCGTACGCGCGCCGGGCCAGCGCCAACAACCCACTGCCGACACCCGCCGCACCGCCGATCTGATCACCGGTGTCGTCGTACGGGCGCAGGCTCGGCGGAGGGACGAACGCCTCGGCTGTGCCCGTCAGTTCTGCGGCGGCGTCCAGGAAGAGGTCGACGCCGGTGCGGCCGGTGTACAGCGCGGCGGTCAGCGTCGGCAGGGCGGTGTGGCGGGCGGTGCGATGGGCGAGGCCGGCCACGGCCTGCGGTACGCCTGGGTGTTCCAGGTGGTGCAGCAGCTCCAAGCCCACACCGGCCGCGCCGTCGTAGAGGGTCAGCCCGAAGTGCAGTTGCCCGTGTCGGGGCTGCGGTCCGGCGGGGAGTTCTCCGGCGGCGGTCGCGCAGGTCGCGACGGTGTGCGCGATCAGGTCGTCCAGCAGGCCGCGGGTGATCCTCCGCGGTGACGGGAGCCGGCGCCCGGTGGCCGGTGGTGTCGGCTGCCCGCGCCACCGCCGTGCGCAGGCGGCACGCCGTAGCGGGTCGGGGTCCAAGAGCCCGGCGACGAGTTCGCGTACCGACCGGTGCGCGGCGCCGGGGAGCACGGCGGCCAGGCAGGCGAGGGTGCGCTCCCGGTTGACGGCCTCATCGCGGTCGACGACCACCGGGTCCATGCCGGTCAGCGCGAAGTGCAGGGTCGCGCCGAGCGCGTACAGGTCGTCGGCCGGGGCGGGCGGCTCGCCCGCGCGGTACACCGGCATCGAGTAGCCCGGCGTCGCGCCGGTGGGCCGGTCACCGTGCAGTGCGCTGACACCGAAGTCCACGAGGTGCGCGGTGTTGTCCTCGCCGAGCACCACGTTGGACGGTTTGAGGTCGCCCACCACGATGCCGCGGGTGTGTACGGCGTCGAGCACGGCCAGCAAACGGCGTGCCAGCGTGGCGATTTCGCGGTGGTTCGCTGTCGCGCCGACTGTCCCGGTGGCTGCGGGCGCGGGTTCGGCGGCGGGCGCGTACGGTCCGTGGCCGAGTACATCGCGGCGCAGGTCACGGGGCCCGCAGTCGGTGGTGATCAGGTACTCGTCGTCGCCGTGGCGGAGGTGGTCGCGAACCTGCGGGACGCCCTCGACGCCCGCGAGGGCCCGCAGAACGGCGTGCTCGTGCCGCAGGCGGCCGCGGGCATCGACGCCGTCGGGGCCCTCGCCGACGTAGGCCCTGGCCTGTTTGACGATCACGCGCTCGCCGGAGTCGGTGTCCACGGCGCGGTAGACGTCACCGTGGGGGGAACGGGAGATGCCCGTGGTGAGCCGGTATCGCCCGCCGATCAGACGGGCAGACCGGGCCGCGGGCGGCGTGGCGGCCCGGAACGGGTCGGCGGTCCACGGTGGCTGGCGGTAACGAGTGCCCGCGCGCCCACGGAAGCGCGCCCCGTCGGGGCCGGTCATGACGAGCGCGGCATCGTCGGTGCCCGTGGCGCGGAACGGGCCGTAGCGGTAGTAGACGGGAGCGTCGGAGCGGATCTGCCGGTCACTGAGTACCCGGGGGCCAGGCCAACCGGCCAGGAGATTCGCGAGTTCACCGCCCAGCGCCGTCACATCCTGCGGTCGCGGATAGACCGTGACCGCCTTCCCGACGAGCGCGGCATCGAGGGCTCCGCTGTTCATCAGGCCCAACACCGCCGCGTCGCGGGCGAATTTGGCGTCGCAGACATAGCGCAGCAGCACGGGGACGACCAGGTCCGCGACCCGTGAAAGGTCCTCCGGACGGGCGGATACGTGCAGTTTCCAGCCGTGGGCGGGGAGTTCACTTGCCCACGGGTGGGGAGCGAACAGGCAGAGCCACTGTTCGTCGGCGACGAGACGCCGCTCGCCGTCGGCGAGGAGGTTCCTGAGTCGCCCGTCGAGGCTGTGTTCCGGGCCCGGCCCGCCGGGCCGGGGCGCCGAAGCCCCCGCGGCCCGTGGGACGTCGGCGACGGCCGCACCGGACCCGTCCTCGCCGGCCGGGGCCGGTGCGGCCGTCACTCGCGCTCCCCGCCTAGTCGCAGGCGAAGCGGGTCGTCGCCGTCACCCAGGGGTCTGCCAGACACGCCTGGAGACCACGGCTGGGGTCGGCCTGTTCCTCGAACGGGATCTCTTCTTCCTCCACGGCCACGTCGAGTGGGCCGGCGTCGCGGATCTGCAGTGCCACAGGGCTCATGACGGTCCTTTCTGTGTGCAGAATGAGAAGGTTCGGTGCAGAGATTGTCAAGCGCATGCCAGTTTCATCGAAGTCGAACGAACCGGCAAGAGGGTGGACGAGAGAGGTATCCGAACCCAACGGTGTTGGATGCAGGGCCACTTGGCGCACGTGCGCGGTCGGACCTGTCAGGGCGTCGGGGCCCATCGACCCCGCCTCGGTCTACCCGGCCTTGTCCGCGCGGAAGGCGCGCCGGTACACGGAAGGCGTGGTGCGCACGGCCTCATGGAAGCGTCGGCGCAGGTTGACGGCCGAGGAGAGGCCCACCTTGCGCGCGATGGTTTCCACCGGCAGGTCGGTCTCCTCAAGGAGCGCCCGGGTGGCGGCGATCCGCCGGTCAAGGAGCCAGCGCCCGGGGCTGATGCCCAGTTGCTCGGTGAAGCGCCGGGTCAGCGTGCGGGGCGAGACCTGGGAGCGGACCGCCATGTCGGCGACGCTGACCGGCTGGTCAAGGCGCCCGGACAGCCACTCGAGGAGCGGGGCCAGCGAGTCGGTGACCGGTCCGGAGGTGGGCAGTTCGGCGTACTGCAGCTGGCAGCCCTCGCGGTGCGGCGGCATCACCATCTGCCGGGCGATCCGCATCGCGTACGCGGCGCCCTGGTCGGCGCTCACCAGGTGGAGGCAGAGGTCCACGCCGGCCGCCGATCCGGCGCTGGTGGCGACGTCGCCGTGGTCCACGTACAGCACCGCGGGGTCGACCCGGACCTGCGGGAACCGGGCGGCCAGCTCAGCGGCCCTGGCCCAGTGGGTGGCGGCCCGCCGGCCGTCAAGGAGGCCGGCGGCGGCGAGCACGAAGGCGCCCGAGCAGAGGGCGACGACCCGCGCGCCGCGCCGGTGCGCCTGTCGGACCGCCGCGACCACCGCGGGCGGCACCTCGGTGCCGGGCGGCTGCTGCCAGCCGGGGACCAGCACGGTGTCCGCGCTCTCCAACGCGTCCAGGCCTGCCGTGACCAGCATGTCGTAGCCGTCCTGGGTGCGCACCGGGCCGGGGCTCTCGGTGCAGACCTCGAAGGCGTAGTGGGCCGGGACCGCCGGGCCGTGGTCGCCGAACACCTCGCTCGCGCAGGCCAGCGTGAAGGTCGACTGCGGGGGCTGCAGCAGGGCCACGACCCGGTGCAGCGCCGGGGACTTCGGCCGCGAACGGAGCGTCATGGCGCGAAAGTACCCCATCATGTCGGTCAGGACACTGGGGATGACCGATTGGTCCAGTCCAATATCTGTACGGTGACCACCACGCAGACGCAGACCGCCCGGCGCGCCCGGACCGACCCGCCAACTGCCCGGCCCCCGTTGTGGGACCGGCGCTTCACTCTCTACTTCACCGCCCGCGCCGTCTCGTTGGTCGGTGACGCGATGATGCCGGTGGCCACCGCGCTCGCGGTCGGCGCGGTGTACGGGATTTCCGGGGTCGGCCTCGTCCTCGGCATCTGGACCGGCACGTTCGTCCTCCTGGTCCTGTTCGGCGGGGTGTTCGCCGACCGGTTCGGCGCGCGCCGGATGATGGTCGGCGCGGATCTGGCCCGGGTGCTCACGCAGGGTGTGCTGGCTGTCGCGTTCTTCGTCGGGACGCCTCCGTTCTGGCTGCTGGTGTCCATGGCGGCACTGGCCGGTGCGGCCGTCGCGATGTTCCTGCCGGGGGTGAACGGGATGGTCCCGCTGGTCACCCGCGAGCCACAACGGGCCAACGCCACGCTCAAGGTGGCCGACGCGCTCGCCCAACTGCTCGGCCCGGCACTGGCGGGGCTGCTCATCACGCTGACGGGCGCCGGGACCGTGTACGCGATCGACGCCGGCACCTTCCTGCTCAGCGCCCTGTGCCTGGCGCTCATCCCGCTCGCCCGGGGCGGCGCGCCCCGGGAGACCACGGCCGCCACCGACTCCGCCGCCCACACCGGCAGTTCGCTCCGCCGCGACCTGCGCCAGGGATGGGTGGAGTTCCGCGCACGCACCTGGATGTGGGCGGTGATCCTGATCTGGGTGGGGTACGGCGTGCTGCTCTTCGGCCCGCTGGTACCGCTCGGCTCGGCACTGATCGGCGCCCGGCTCGGCCCCAACGCCTACGGCCTGGTGGTATCCTTCCTCGGCGTCGGAACGGTGCTCGGCGGCCTGCTGGCGCTGCGGCTGCGCCCTGCCCGGCCGCTGGCCGCCGGCGCGGTGGCGATGACGCTGTACACCGTGCTGCCGCTCTGCGTGGCGCTGGGCGCCGACCTGCCGGTACTGCTGGCGGGCCACGTCCTCGGCGGCGGCGCCTGGGCGTTCTGGTCGGTGATGTGGGCGACCAGCGTGCAGACCCACACCCCGCCCGCGGTGCTCAACCGGGTCACCGCGTACGAGCAGGCCGGCTCGGTGTCCGGGATGGCGCTCGGCCAGATCCTGGCGGGTCCGGCCACCGGGCTGGTCGCCCCGGAGCAACTGCTGCTGGTGTCGGCGGGCGCCTGCCTGGCGGGCTGTGTGGCCCTGTTCTCGATCCCGGCGATCCGCACCCTGCGCCGCGCCGCTCCCACGGGCAGCAGCGAGCCGGGGGCACCGAGCGGTTCGGACGGAGAATGACCGGCCACGGTACGGGCCCTCCTCGTGTCGCCCCGGCGGCCTGCCCGGGCGGGGTGCGCTCGCCGCCCGGGCAGAACGGCCCTGTGCCGGTGCCCCGCCCATTTCGTACGCTGGCCGTATGCGCATGCGCCCCACGCTCAGCTGGACCCCCGACGCGAGCCTGCCGCCCGGCACCACGGATCCGGGACCGGTCGCCGACGCGCTGAGGACCGGCGGTGTGCTGGTGCTCAGCGGGGCCGGCCTCTCCACGGAGTCGGGCATCCCCGACTACCGGGGCGAGGGCGGAAGCCTCAGCCGGCACACGCCGATGACCTACCAGGACTTCACCGCCAGCACGCACTCCCGGCGGCGGTACTGGGCGCGCAGTCACCTCGGCTGGCGCACCTTCGGCCGCGCCCGGCCCAACGCCGGACACCGGGCCGTGGCCGCGTTCGCGCGGCACGGCCTGCTCAGCGGTGTGATCACCCAGAACGTCGACGGTCTGCACCAGGCCGCAGGCAGCGACGGCGTGGTGGAACTCCACGGAAGCCTGGACCGGGTCGTCTGTCTCTCCTGCGGCGACTTCAGCCCGCGCCGTGAACTCGCCCGGCGGCTGGAGGAGGCCAACGCGGGGTTCGCACCGGTGGCCGCCGCGATCAACCCCGATGGCGACGCCGACCTCACCGATGACCAGGTCGGGGACTTCCACGTGGTGCCCTGCACCGTCTGCGGCGGCGTCCTCAAACCGGACGTGGTGTTCTTCGGCGAAGCCGTTCCGCCCCAGCGGGTCGCGCACTGCCGCGCGCTGGTGGGCGAGGCGACCTCCCTGCTGGTCCTGGGCTCTTCGCTCACGGTGATGTCCGGGCTGCGTTTCGTACGCCAGGCCGCCCGGGCCGGGACTCCGGTGGTGATCGTCAACCGGGACCCGACCCGGGGCGACCAGCACGCCGTCACCCGGGTCGCGCTCCCCCTGGGAACGGCCCTCACCACCGTCGCCGGGCACCTGGGCATCCCCGTGGACGACCCGGCGACGGTCTGACCGAGGGCGAGCGCCCAAGACCTGCGCTGGGTCGGCGAGCGCGGTCAGAACCAGTGCAGGCAGTGCGGGGCACGCTCGGCGCGGAAGAGGGCGTCAGCGAGGGTGGCCGCGCCCGGCCGGTGGGCGCGGATGTGTCCGGCCCGCACGAGCGTGCTCGGGGCGGTGCCGCCGAGGTAGATCGAGCCCAGGTCGCTCACGTCCAGGGACAGGTCGGGCTCCCGGTCCGTCGGGACGCAGTCGGCCTTGCTGTCCCGGACGGTCAGCAGGTAACGGCCGTGCTCGCCGAGGAACGGGTCGTCCACGTCGAGGACGAGCTCGCCGTCCGTGAACCAGCCGCGCGCGGTCAGCGCACGCGGGACGTCAAGGAGACGCACCCAGAGCCAGTCGGTGTCGTTGCCCACCTGACCGGCACGGAAGTCCGCGAGCTGCCAGCGCAGCGGGTGCTCGGGCGGAACGTGCTTGAACACGACCTCACTGACCAGGTCGTGTCCGAGTACGAACCGGGCCAGGGCCGTGAAGACGTCGTCGTCCACCGCGATGGTCTCGTCGACCGTCAAGGTGCCGGGCTCGCCGATCGCATAGCTGGCGTACCCGTCCGGGACGCCGTCGGCGTCACGGTGTACGGCGACGTAGCGCGGCGCCGGAGAGATCGGGGGCTGCCCCGCGCCCAGGGCCCACCAGCGGCGCGGCCGCGACAGCGCGCCGGGTTGTGCGCGGCGGTACCGGTCGTACACCTCTTCCAGGACCTCGCCGCAGTCGGCACGCCGCAGCACCTCGACCGAGCCGGTGTCCGAGCCGGCCTCGCCACGCGCCCGGGGCAGCGCGAAGGCGGCCTGGTGGCGCGGCACCGTCAGCCGCTGCGTATACGTCGCCGGTCCGTACCCGAACCTGCGATAGATCAGCGCCTCGGAGGCCAGCAGTACGGAAAGGAACTCCCCTCGGGCCCGCAGCTCGGTCAGCTGATGCCGCATCATCGCGCTGAGCACGCCCTGGCGTCGGTGCGAGGGCACGACGCCGACGGCGGTCACCCCGGCGGCCGGGACGAGGATCTCACCGGGCAGGGTGAGCTCGAAGGAGTACGCACCGGCCGTGCCGACGGGACGCCCGTCCGCCGTCATGGCGAACAGGCCGCGGTCCATTTCGAGCGCCGACCACCACACCCCGCCGCCATCGGTCGGGGTTTCCGGGAAGCGCCCGAACGCGGCATGGAGGGTGTCGACGAAGACATCCAGGTCCTGGTCGGTCGTGGAACGGATCTCCATTGCTGCCGCTGCCTCCCCGCGCTACCGGCACCACCCCTCGTGGCGCCCCGCCACAGTGCAGCGTTGACCTGTGGCCGGGTCAAGCGAATTACCGGGGGGGGCCGGGGACGTGTCAGCAGGACGGACCTTGCCGAGTGCGGGCCCTAGCGGTCGGCGGTGGCGTCCGGGCCGGTGCCCAGCGGGCGGCGGCCACTGCGGAAAGGACTGGGCGTCGGCGGCGGAAGGGGGCTGCCGGGGGCGGGCGCACGCTCGGCGGCGGTGCCGCGCTCGTCGGTGCGGGACTGCTCGTCGGCGACGGTGCGGGGGCCGGTGCCCAGCGGGCGGCGCGTGGTGCTCACGGGGCCGATTCTTCCAGGGGCGCGGGGCTCAGCACGCCCCGGGCCCGGAGATCGTCGACGTCGGGGAGGTGAGCCTGGTCGAGGGGGCCGGTGTCCAGGTCGGCCTGTGTGGCGTGCACGCGGGGACGGGGCTCGGCGGCCGGTATCGGCGGCTGCGAGGTCCGGGGGCCGGTGCCGAGGGGGCGACGGGTGGGAGTCACGCCGGGAGTATCCCACTCGGACTCTCGCCCGCCCAGCGGCCCGGGCAACGCCGACAGCCCGCGGCCGGAGCGGCCACGGGCTGATGGTCCGTGCGTGCGGGCCCGCACGGGACGGGAGGTCAGTGAACGGTCACGTGGAACACCGGCGAGGCGGTGCTCCCGCTCACGATGCGCAGCTCGTTCTTGCCCTTCAGGCCCAGCTTGACGCCCAGCGAGTACGTGCCCTTGGAGCCGAGCGGCGTCACGGCGGGCAGGCTGACCCACTTGGCGCCCTGCTTCTGCTGGAGGACCAGCTTGCTGCCCGCCTTCAGACCGGTCGCGGTGCCGGTGACACGGAACAGCTGCCATGCCTTCACCGAGGTCACCGACGGCTTGGCGGTGATGCCGGCCTTGGCGGCGGTCGCCTGCGCGACGGAGGCGCCGGTCGCCGGGGTGGCGGCCGAGGCAACGGTTCCCGCGAGAACGACGGACGCCGCGCTGACGACGCCCACGGCAGCGATACGCAGGGAGTGCCGCTTGGTGATGGCCATGAATATCCCTCTCGGTCGAAAAGCACCAGATCTCACGCTGTCTCACGCTTCAGTGAGTTGGTGCCCTTTGCTCGCTTCTTGCCTGAAGAGATGCCCCTCGCCCCAAAGGCGTTGCCCCGCCTTTGTCACCGTCCTGCAACAGGCGCCACCGGCCTTCCTTCGGCCGCGCTGGTTGCCCAGCCGCTGCCGCCACCGCGCCTCAGGGGGTGTACACGGCGTCGCTTCCGTACAGCTGCCGGGTGAAGCTGGAGACATAGGTGTGCCGGTCGGAGCCGTCCAGGTTGTAGGTGAGGTAGACGCCGTAGCCCTCGCTGACGGTCCGCTTGGCCAGGCTCGCCGCGGTGCTTGAGGACGTCGATCCGAAGTCGATGGCCGCCGGTGACAGGTTCGCCTTCGGCAGGGCGATTCCGGGCACACCCCAGGTGCCGTAGTACGGGTTCCAGGCGTAGGTGAACTTCGACGAGATGTTCACGCCGCCGTAGGACAGCCTCGTCGCCGACGGGCCGATGTTGTACAGCGAGATCAACTTGTTCGGCATGTAGTCGCGCAGCGCGGAGACCAGATGGACGAACGAGCCGGCATTGGGCTGGCCGGTGCCGTTCCTGCCGTATTCGGCGTACTCGTCGTCGAAGTCGATGCCGTCGAGGCCGTACGTGCTCACGGCGTCGGACAGCTGCTTGGCGAATGCCGAAGCGGCTGTCCTGGACGGGAAGTTGGCGAACCCGGCGCCCTGGTGGTTGCCGAGCACCGACAGCATGACCTTGATGCCCTTCGCCTGCAGCGGGCGGATCTGCGTCGCCGCGTTGTCGAGGACGCGCTGCACATTGGGGTTGAAGTACAGGTACGCCGACTTCTTCGCGGTGTCGTAGTTGATGTTGGCGGCGAACACCACCGCGATGTCGAAGACGTTGCCGCCGCCGTTGGCCAGGCGGTACTTGCCGACGTTGAGCATGCTGTTGCTGTTCACCTCGATGTAGGCCACCGAGGTCGGCCCCTGCTTCTTCACCGTGGGTACCCCCGCCGCAGGGGTGGTCGCCGTCGCGCCGACCGCGAGTGCCGCGGCGGCCAGGAGTGCGAGTGCCGTCATCCGTGCTGTGCTACGGCGTGATGTGCGCATTGCCGATCAGCCTCCCGTCGCATGGCTCGTGCCGTTGCTCCACCAGCGGCAGGCGCGCTCCACACCTGCCCTGCGGAAGCGGACGGATCATGCCGTACGGTCCGCCCGCTCCGGCCGGACCGGAGCCTGCCATACCGCGTGTCGGCCTGCATAGGGTGCCTCGGGCACGCGACGCCGCACCTCCACGCCCACCCCACGGACTCCCTGTGCGCTGTGATCCACGGTCGCCGCGCGTCACACGTACATCGCTTGTGACAGCGGTGTACGGAACCCGTCACAGGGCTCAGATTCCCAGGTTCCCTTGCTTCCCCCAGAGCCCCATCGGTGGGATGTTTACCGGCCAACGCGGCCGACAACAGGCCGCAGGGAGGGAACGGGGTGGACACCTTGGCACGCCAACAGCACCGCACCGGCGGCGGAAGACCCGCCGGCAAGGATCGGAAAATCGGCAGGACCGGCGCAACCGGCACCACGCGCCGACGGGCGGCGTTGACCGCCACGGCCATCGTCATGGCCGCACCACTGACCCTCGGCGCCGCAGGAGGCGCGGGGGCGGCGGGGAGCCACCCGATCGTCTTCGCCCGCTACACCGCGGCAGCGCCCACCGAAGACCTCTACGCCGTCTCCCCCAGCGGCGGCACGCCCGTCAAACTCACCCACACCTCCACCGTCAGCGACGTGATGCCCAGTTGGTCGCCGGACGGCAAGCGCGTCGCCTTCGTCCGCTACGGATCCAGTGGCGCCATCGACGGCATCTGGACGATGAAGACCACGGGCGGCGACCTGAAGGCCGTCCCCGGCACCAAGGGCGCCTCCGACCCGGCGTGGTCCCCGGACGGCAAACGGATCGCCTACGCCAAGCCGGTCGGCACCCAGCGCGAGATCTATGTGGCCGACATCGACGGCACTCCCGCCACCCGACTCACCCACACCGCGGCGGACGACCTCCATCCGACGTGGTCCCCGGACGGCAAGTACCTGGCGTTCAACCGCGCGGACGCGGCCGGACACAGCAGGGTGATGCGGATCCGGCTGTCCACCCTGACTCAGACGGCGGTCACCGGGCCCGGCTCCCACGACTGGACGCCCGACTGGTCGCACGGCGGCAGGATCGCCTTCAGCCGCGTGGACTCCTCCGGATTCGCCCACCTCTACTTCGTCCGCCCCGACGGCACCGGACTCCACCGGATCACTGCGGCCCGGTTCAACGACAAGAACCCTTCCTGGTCCCCGGACGGCAGCCGCCTGGTCTTCACCAGAGGCGGCACCGACGACGCGGACCCCGAGCACCTCTACCTGGTACGGGCCGACGGCACCGCACTGACCCAACTCACCAAGACCGACTCCCACGACCTGGAGGCCGACTGGCGCCCGTAAGGCGCCGGTCAGCGGCCTGTGGCTGCCCGGGTTCGGCGAACGGGGTACCGACCCGGGCAAGTCACACAGGGCCCAAGTGGGGGGACTGCCCGAGGTGTTGGCGGGGGGCGGGCGGCCAGCCGCAGGGGCCCGGCGGGATCACGCCCGCGCACCAGACTCCCGGCCTCCACGAGCCAGACCTCTACTGGACCGGACCAGCCAGCGTTTCGATGGGCAGAAGCGGCCACTTCGGCTCCTTCCGGGTAAGGCTCGCCAGCTCTTCCGGTGGTTCGGCACCGTCCCGAACGGTCATGACGTAGGCCTTTGCTTCCTGCAGGCTCAGTCGCGGGGCCTGCTTGCGCAGGTGGCTCATCGCGGCCACGACCCCGGCGGAGCGCACGAGCGCGCGAACAGCGGCGGCCAGTGGATCAGGTCGCCTGATGCCCTTGGCCTGCAGGAGGTACTGCTCCTCCCAACCCTCGTCCTCCCACCAGACGGCGGGCACGTAGTGGATGCTCCCGTCGTGCCGGTCCACCAGGTAGTGGCCGCCGACGAAGCTGCCGCGCACGTCACGGGCGCGAGCCTGCTCCGCCGAGCGCCAGAAGACGAGCCAGCCGACCGCGCGTTCCTGCACGTGGTAGACGTCCGGCGTGGGGGCAGGCCCCCTCCATGGCCACGTCGGCAGCTCTGTGGCCAGGAAGGACTCGACGAGCTCGACGGCGCGTTCCTTGGAGATCACGATCTCATCATTCACCACAGGTCAACCGGCTTTCGGCATGTCACCGCCGTCCCTACCGAGATCTCAAACGCGGTCGCGGTCATGGTCGTGCCCCGACCATGACCGCTCGGCCCCACTGTGCAACCGATACGCACGCCCGAGTACGCACCCGTGAGCGAGACTCTGCGCGGCGTGCGGTCAGGTCAGCTGTCGCACTGACATGAGCAGATGCTGGTGCTCTTGCTGCGCGGTGTCGTCCGTCCCCCGTACGCCACTGAGCAGTGCCCGCTGACCGGGGCCCAGCAGTTCGAAACGTACCTGCGAGGCGCCGAAGGAGTTGAGAGCTTCCAAGAGATAGGCCGGGTTGAAGGCGACCGCCATGTCCTCGGCGCTGGTCAGGGCGGCGGTGAGCTGTTGGGCCGCGACGTCGTCTTCGTACCCCGCCTGGAGGAGGACTGTCCCTTGGGTGGAGAAGTCGAGGCGGATCGGGCTGTTGGGCTCGGCGACGACCGCGACCCGGCGGACCGCGTCGGCGAGCGGCTCGCGCTCAACGACCGCGACTGCCGGGCTCTCCAGCGTGAACAACTTGTCGTAACGCGGCAGTCGGCCTTCCAGCAGCCGCAACGTCGTGTGCATCCCGGCTCCCTCGAAAGCGATCAGGCCGCTGCCCGGGCCGCCCGAGCCACTGAGCCCGATACGGATCAGGCCGGACTTCGCCAGCGAGCGGGCGATTTCGGTCAGCCTGCGACCGGGCACCACCACCTCCACGGCTTCGGAGTCCGCTGCGTCGGGCTTCCATGTCACCGTACGCACGGCATAGCGATAGCGGTCCGAGGCTGCCAACGTCATCGACTCGCCGTCCAGCCGGAGCCCGATGCCCGTGAGTACCGGAAGCGCATCGTCACGCCCCGCGGCGATCACGACCTGAGCCACCGCCGCCGCGAACTCGCCGGCATCCACCACTCCGCGCGGCTCCGGAAGCCCGGGCAGCTTCGGGTACTCCTCCCGGGGCAGCGTCGAGAGCCCGAACCGCGTACCGCCGCCTTCGACGGTGAACCGCGCGCCGTCCAGCGCGCACGCCACCATGGCATCGGGCAGCACCTTGCAGATGTCGAGCAGGCGGCGCCCCAGGACAAGTACCTGACCGGCTGCCACCGTCTCGGCCGGCACCTCGATGTTCGCGGACACCTCGTAGTCAAAGCCGGAGATACGAAGCAGCCCCTCCTCGGCGGTCAGCAGGAGGCCGCCCAGCACAGGCACGGGCGACCGCGCGGGCAGCGAGCGAGCAGCCCATGCCACAGCCTCCGCAAATGCGCTTCTCTCGATCCGGAATTCCATCCGTACTCTCCCCAGTCGCAGCGTGCCAGTTGATCCGCGCACGCTATACGCCACCACTGACAACGGCTCCTGGCATCGGGGCACGGACGGCAGCTCAGGCAAGCCTTATTGGTTTGCCGTCGGCGCGCCCGGTCGGATAGGAAGCCTGCATGCTTAGTGGCGGCAAGGTCGGGCTCAGGGCCCGGCACGAGGACGACATCCCGATCCTGCGGGCAGAGCTCTACGACGACGTGGTCAACGCCTCGCGGGCCGAATCCGGGCCGTGGCGGCCGGTCACGCCCGGCTCGAAGGACCCGCGGCTCGTGGTGGACGACAAGGAGCAAGGGCACGTCCCGTTCTCCGTGGTGGAGCTGGACGGCGGCACGCTGGTCGGCACCGCGACGCTGTGGGGCATCGACAACCACAACCGGTCCGCGCACATCGGCCTCGGGCTGCTGCCGTCCTCCCGCGGCAAGGGCTACGGCACCGACGTGGTCGCGGTGCTGTGCCACTACGGTTTCGTCGTGCGCGGCCTCCAGCGGCTGCAGATCGAGACGCTGTCGGACAACGCCGCGATGCTGCGCTCGGCCGAGCGCAACGGCTTCGTCCGCGAGGGCGTGCTGCGCTCCTCGGCCTGGGTGATGGGCGAGTTCCTTGACGAGGTGCTGCTCGGGCTCCTCGTCCAGGACTGGAAGCCGGACTCGAAGGTCTAGGGTCCGCCCGGAGAACCATGGCCGGAGCCGTAAGAGGATCGCTGCGACGGTCGTTGTTCCGTGCCCAGGTCACCCGGCGACGGCCGTTCCGCCCGCTCAAGTCACGCTCGAAGGACGTGCGGCCGCGTCGCAGGTGTCTGAACTACTGGCGGGAGGGGACGTTCCGACCACGCGTTGTTCCCCTCCGGCCAGTAGTCCTCACGTCGGGACTCAGCAGCTGGTCAGGAGACCGTCGCCGGGGTGTCCCGCAGGGTCACGTTGGCATGGCTTTCCTGGAAGCTCTGGTCCGATACGAGGGTCAGTCGGGCCGTGGACTGGAACTCCGGCAGTGTGTTGGAGCCGCAGGAGACCATCGTGGTCTTGAGCTTGGCAACCGTCAGGGCGAGCCCTTCGTTGAGGTCGCCGGCGTAGGGGACGTAGCCGTCCACGCCTTCCTCGAAGACCAGCCCCTGGCCTCCCTGGCCGTAGCGCTGCCAGTTGCGGGCCCGGTTCGAGCCCTCACCCCAGTACTCCTTCACGAAGCCGTCACGGGTGGGCAGCTTCGCACCGGCCGCCTGGTCGAAGCGGGCGAAGTAGCGCCCCATCATGACGAAGTCGGCCCCCATCGCCAGCGCCAAGGCCACGTGGTAGTCGTGCACCAGCCCGCCGTCGGAGCAGATCGGCACGTACTCGCCGGTGCGTTCGCGGAAGGCGTCCCGGGCCGCCGCGACGTCCAGTACGGCGCTGGCCTGGCCGCGGCCGATGCCCTTCTGGTCGCGGGTGATGCAGATGGAGCCGCCGCCCACCCCGACCTTGACGAAGTCCGCTCCCGCCTCGGCGAGAAACGTGAACGCCTCGCCGTCGACCACGTTGCCGCCGCCGACCGGGATCTCCGGATAGTGCTTCTTCACCCAGGACAGAGCCTGCGCCTGCCAGTCGCTGTAGCCGTCGGACGAGTCGAAGCACAACGCGTCCGCGCCCGCCTCCAGCAGGGCCGGGACGCGCTCCTGATAGTCGTGGGTGTTGATACCCGCGCCCACGCGCAGACGCTTGGCGGCGTCCACGACCTGGTTCGGGAAGCGCTTGTTGTCCGCGTAGTCGGAACGGAACACCAGATGCTGCAAGTGCCCCTCGCCGTCCAGCACCGGGAGGCAGTCCAGCCGCTCGTCCCACAGCCGCGCGTTGGCTTCGGAAAGCGTGATGTCGGGCCCGGCATGGGGCAGGTCGGCGACGGCGGTCATCCGGCCACTGACCGGTCCGTCCAGATCATGGCGCTGGGGATGGAAGTCCCGGGAGGTCACCAGGCCGAGCAGGCGGCCGGTGGCGGTCCCGTCGTGGGTGACCGCGGCGGTGCTGTGACCGGTGCGGCGCATGACATCCACGAGCAGGCTCAGGGTGTCGTCGGGGCGGACGTTGGTATCGCTGGTGACGAACCCGGCCTTGAAGTTCTTCACCTGACGGACCGCTGCGGCCTGGTCCTGGATCGGCTGATTGTGGTGGACGAAGCTCAAACCACCGTTTCGCGCGAGCGCGATCGCGAGCTCGGGTGTGCTGACGGCCTGCATGATCGCGGACGTGAACGGGGACTGCAGCTCGATCGCCGACGCCTCGCCCGCGATGTGCCGCACCAGGGGCGTGCGCAAGTCAACCGTCGCAGCCGAGCAGTCGGTACGAGTCCGGTTGGGCAAGAGCAGAAACTCGTTGAACGTCCGTGAGACCTCGGCGATGACCTGTGCCACTCGTTCCTCCTGACCCGTCGGCCGGGGCCCGACTGGCCCCGCCGTGAGGACCGCCCCTATCCCAGGGCCCGGGCAGGCAGAGATCCGCACAGCAGCCGTGGAGGTGCCACCAACTGCGGCAGAGCCCTGACCGGCCCGTGGATCGAACGGGGTGCGGTCGTGACCTGGCACCTTATCGATCAACACGGCCAATGCACGAATCGTGGCCATCACCGGCGGCCGCCACCCCCGGGTGGTTGCTTCAACTCCTCGTCCCCGGCCGCGAGATACTGGGCGCGGCCCCACGGCTGGCGTAGGCGACCCAGCGTTGGGCGCGCCGTGTGGCGGTGCGCCCCGGTCACGGGCGACGAGGAGCGATCTGGGGAGATCAGCAGCGAGAGCGGCGAGCGCCGCGTTGCGGGGCGGTACGACTGGCGCCACACTCCCGGCCGGGCACGTGGCCGACGCCGTCTCCCGGGATATCTCCACCGCGCTGCAGAGCGTGGCCTTCGAGCCCAACACCCAACCCATCTGGGAGAACCGGACTGTGGCGACGCGCAGTTGAGCCTTCCGTCTCGGGATATTCGGTCGTGGGAGTGGGCGTGATCCTGGTAGACACGGCCCTCGATGCCGAAGCGCTGCACCGATAGACCGTCTGCCGGCGGAGCGAGCCGTCGAACACTGCGAGAGCGGGCGGCCTTCGGCGGACCCGCTACGTGACCGGGAGGTCCTGACATGACCAGTAAGTTCACCGAGCTGGCGATCGACTGTGCCGATCCCCTCGGTCTCGCCCGGTTCTGGTGCGCGGTCCTCGACTACGAGGTGCAAGAGGAAGACGACGGATTTGTGGCAATTGGCTCCCCTGCGGTGCCTGAAGGCAAGAACCGCCTCGGCCCAGTGCCGCCGTCGTTGACATTCGCGCGCGTGCCCGAGGGCAAGACCGCCAAGAACAGGCTCCACATCGACGTCAACCCCACCGACAGGGAGCAGGACGAAGAGGTCCGTCGCCTGCTCGACCTTGGTGCTCGGCACGCCGACGTCGGCCAAACCGGCGATGAGAGCTGGGTCACCCTCGCAGACCCGGAGGGGAACGAGTTCTGCGTCCTTGCGGGTCGCTGCCCCTGATCGGAGGTCCCACACCGCGCGGCACCGGCTGCCGACACGTGCGGCCACGGTGAACCGGCGGGCCGGGCCTGGTCCGTCACCGTGTGCACGCTCAGCGGCGTGTTTGGGGCGGGCAGCTGCACGCGGCTGACGACATGTGAGAGTCGTGCCTTTGACCCGCCGCACCGGCCGGCCCACCACCGCCCTCCGGCAAGCCCGCGCTCTGACGGGCGACCGTCATATAGCGTAGGGGGATCCCGGGCCAGTGCGGCGGGAAGGTCCAGGTCGAAGACGGTGACGCCCGGCAGGGAGGCGGGGTGTTCGGCGTGCAGGTCCAGCTCGCTGCCCAGCTCCCGCCCTTCGGTCGTGGTCGACGCGTCATCTTTCCACGCCTTCAACACCGTACGTGCACCTTCGGCCCGTTCGACCCGCTCGGCCGGAATCAGCAGTGTCTCGGCCGGACGGGCCAGGCAAGGGACATCAGTCGTCGCCGGCGCAGGAGAGAGCTTCGGTAATCAGACGGGTGGCGAAGTCGGCGTCGTCGGTGATGCGGTTGATGTGCTCCGCGAGCAGAAAGGCGGTGACTTCCAGGGGAGTCATCTCCTCTTCGGTCCAGTCTCCATACTGTTGGCGCCACAGGCTGGGGCTCAGGCCGGTGCCCGCAGCGATGACCAGCCCGGCCATGGTGGGAATGGCCTCGGGACGGACACTCCTGGGCATCATCCGCATCGCGGCCACGAGGTTGGGCACCACGTGCTCGAAAACATCCTTCTGGTGTTCCTCGTGGGCCTTCCGCAACCACGTCATGAACATGTAGATCAGCGTGCAGGCGCCGTCCAGCAGGTCACTGGCTCCCTTCGGGCCCAGTGACGCGATGAACTGGTCGATCAGCGCCTCTTGTTCCGGGTCGGTCTCCGTCTTGTCGTTGTGGACCTGTTTGAGCCGAGAGTCGATGATCATGAGAGCCGCGCTCACATCGCCGGCGGGAGCGTGCTGGGGACCATAGCGCGATAACAACAGATTCCTCCTCCGGTGGCCGCGACGGGCAGCACGGCGTATCCGTACCGTAGAGGACAAAGGAGACGGAGGTCCGGCATTCCCGTGAAGGAGCCCGCGACGGGCTACCTCGCCCACGGCCTCCCCCAACTGGCAACACTGCAACGCGATGTCCACGTAGTCGATGTAGGTGAATTCCACGACCAGACCTTGTGCACGGCGGCCGTGGTCGGTACGCCCACCGGGGCACTCCCGTACACCGGGTCGGCACATCCACCTGAGCCGGGGTCGGATTCAGCGCGAACCCGCGAACTCGTCCTCATCGACCGTCACGTCGGCACCCTCGCCCTCCTGGTTGCCGCCGACGACTGAGACAACTGCCGCTCGGTCCACCCTCGGCAGCGGAGCGGCCCACGGACGGGCGATACAAGAGCGCCCGCCACCGAGTTCACCCGACGGGCAACCCCCGGTCGGCGGGCTCTCGTTCGTGCCTGCACGATGAATTCGGCCCGCGGTGGCGGGTCAGGCGGCGTAGCCGAGGCTCAGGGTGGCCACGACGGGGGCGAGGTAGAGGACGGGGAAGACGACGGTCTTGTAGGAGCGTGCCCGTAGCACGGTGACGACCGCGCCGAGGAAGTACAGCACCAGGGCGATCCCGGCCGCGATGCCGAGGGCGGGAACCGCCAGGCCGACCAGCAGGCCTGCCGCGCCGGCTGCCTTGGCCAGCCCCAGCAGGGTCCACCAGGAGCGCGGGACGCCGTACTCGACGAGCGGCTGCGTCACGAAGTCGGCCCGGCGCAGCAGGGAGAATCCGGAGAAGCCGATCCAGGCTGCGGTGAGAACGGCGACGATGACGTAGGCGATGGACATGGGAGACTCCTATGCGTGGTGATGCGGCGGACGATCTGGAGCAAAGGGCCCGGCATCGCTGCGCGACCCCCTGCACCTCGCTGAACCGCGACAGCCCCCATGTGTGACACCACCGGCGTGGAAATCTCAAAAAGACGGTCGGCCTGCGCTCGCCGACTCGACAACCACGGCTGATGCGACTGACACATCGACGGGGAGGTGTCCGTCGACTCGACCGTCTGCCGCGCCCACCAGCACACAGCAGGGCCCCGCAGCCGCCACCTTCCACAACATGGTCATCCGATCGGCGCAGGAATGAACGACCCTGCGGGTGAGCGCGGCGGCGTTCGGCCAGGTGGCACGGCCCGGGGCTGCGAATCTCGAACCGGCTTCCGCCAGGTACTCCGCCGACTGCGGCACAAACGCCGATGCCCACCCCGTAGAAGACGGGGTGGGCATCGGCTCGGAGCGCTGGGCAGGCCTTGCACCTGCATCTCCCCGCAGGAAGCGGGATGTCTTTCCTTGGACCACCAACGCGTAACCGGAATTTGGCAGTTCTGCCGACCGGCTCAAGATCCATCTTACCCCAGTCCGTAGTCCGCTCAGGACCATCGCCCGCCCTGGACTGAACCGCCTCGATCCCAGCACCACCAGACCAAACCACGCGCAGCAACAACCGCCGCAGGGGCACCGATCAGACGATGCGTGCACGGCTCAGCCGTCGCGCCGGTCGAGGAAATGGCCGAGCGCTTCGCCGAGCCTTCCTACCAGCAAGCCATGGCGTACGTACAGACGTCACTCGCGGGGGAACTGGGAAGCGGAACCCGCGGGAGCCTGGTAGCCGGGTACGGGGAATGACAGGGAAATCGAGCCAGGGCATGATCACCCATGTGAACGATCCTCGCGAAGTGGTCGAGCAGTAGCTCGCCGCCTACAACAGCCACGATATCGACGCCTTCACCGCCACCTACGCCGAGGACGTCATAGTCCGTCGGCGCGACGGCAGCCGGCTGGAGGGACGTCACGCTCTGCGCGACTCGTACGCGCCCCAGTTCGCCGAGGGCCGCTGCCGCGCGGAGATCCTGGGACGGCTCAGCGAAGGCGACTGGGTGGTCGACCACGAACTCGCCCACGGTCTGGCCGACGAACCGATCCGCGTCCTGGTGGCCTACCGCGTGCGCGAAGGTCTCATCGACCGCGTCGACTTCCTCAACTGAGCGGCACGGTCCCGGACTGGCGACCGCCGCGCCGCGCCCCCACCTTGACGTGAAGATACTGAGAGCTGAGTGGCCGGCCCTGGCGAGGAATCAGAATTACCCGCGAACCCCTGGACCTCCTGCCCAGGGGTTCGCGTCAGCCTTCACCCCTCGACGACGACGTTCTCCGCCTGGGGGCCCTTGGGGCCCTGAGTGACGTCGTACGAGACGTGGTCGTCCTCCCGGAGTTCCTTGAACCCGCTGGTCTGGATCGCGGAGAAGTGGACGAACACGTCCGGGCCGCCGTCGTCCTGCGCGATGAAGCCGAAGCCCTTTTCCGCGTTGAACCACTTCACTTTGCCTGTTGCCACGCTGGTCTCCTTCAAAGGTTCCGGGCGCCGTCGGCGCACATGCGGAACCACCTCTGAACAGTGCTCAGGGCGGAGGGTACGGGTTCTCCGCGTCGACATGACGGGAAGGCTCCCCCCGATCGCCACTCAATCACTCGCAAAGGTGAACGTGAGGAGCGTTCGAGGGTTTTTCTGGATCAGCGTCAACCCTGGTCCGCCACGAAGGACGCCATCCGGGTCAGGGCCGAGTTCCAGTTGATGGTGTGCTCGTTCGTCGACCAGGACTGGATGTCGTCGATGTAGCAGAACTGACCCACGCAGCCCTGGAGTCTGCCCTGTGCGAAGGGGTCCTGGATGCTTGAGTTCGGGCCGCCGGCCAGGGTGCCGGCGGGTGGGTTCGGCTGGCTCGGGTCGAGCTGGTGGGCGTACCAGCGTGCGTGTTGGTTGTGGGAGTTGACCTCGCCGTAGCCCGTCACGTACGACGTGTTCAGCGCGTTGCGGCCGAGGATGTAGTCCATGCTCTGCACGGCGCCGTCCCGGTACCTGGATGCGCCGGTGATGTCGTAGGCGGTGGCGATGACGACGGCGTTGTGCAGGATCTGGTGGTTGGAGCCCCAGTCGTATTGGCTGCCGTCGGGGGCGTACGGGATACCGTACGGATGTGCCTTGAGCGTCGCCAGGTAGCGATCGGCGCCGTGCACGATCGACTGGCGCACCTTGTCCCGGCCGGGCAGCCTGCTCGGCACGGTCGCCAGGTCCAGCCGGGCCGCGGCCGCCGTCCTCGACCAGTCGTAGCCGAGGGAGCCGAAGATGTCGGCCTGGTGGACCGGGGAGCGCAGGACGTAGTCCTCGAACGTCCTCTCTCCCGTGGTGAGAAACAGCTCTGCGGCCGCCCAGTAGAACTCGTCGCTGACGTTGTCGTCGGCGTAGGTGCCGCCGCCGATGCCGTCGCTCGCGGAGGCATACATCCCGGGGTGCGCGAGGGCCGCCGTCCATGCCTTGCGGGCGGCCCGCAGCGCCTTGGCGGCGAAGGCCGGGTCGTACGGCCGGTACAGGCGGGCCGCCTGCGCGGCCGTCGCCGCCAGGTTGAGGGTCGCCGCGGTGGACGGCGGGTGCAGTTCGCGTTTTTGCGGGTCGTCGCTCGGCAGCAGCGGCAGGCCCGTCCACTTCTCGTCATGGATCTTGTGGTGGGCCATGCCGGCCAGGGGCTGTCCGTCGGGCACCTGCATCTTCAGCAGGAAGTCCAGCTCCCAGCGGACCTCGTCGAGGATGTCCGGCACCCCGTTGCCGCTCTCCGGGATGGCGAGAGTGCCGTCACCCAGCTCGGCGGGCTGTCCGGTGCGGGCGTGCAGGGAGCGTTCGTAGGTGCTCAGCAACTCCCAGGTGGCGATGCCTCCGTTGACGACGTACTTGCCCTGGTCGCCCGCGTCGTACCAGCCGCCGGTGACGTCGAGGGCGTAGTCGCAGACACCTGGCCGGCAGGGTACGGCTCCGTCGCCCTGGTTGGGTGCGACGTCCACGTGGCCGGCGGGGCGGGCGTATCCGGGCCGCAGGTCGTCGCGTATCGCGATGCCGCTGCGCTGCGTGTAGTAGTACTTCGCGGCGTCGAGGCGCAGCTTCTGGTAGGCGGCCGTGCCGATGTCGAACGGGCGGCTCGTCTGCCCGTCGGCGACCAGGGTGAAGCCCTGCCCCGGTTTGCGGTAGGCGCCGAAGTCGAGGGAGTGGACGTTCTGTGCGGACGAGGCGTCGACCCCTCGCGGGACCGTCCAGCCGCGGGCGACCACGGTGCCGTGGGCGTTCTTCAGCTGCCACGGGAGTTTCGTGGTCGCGTCGGTGACGAGCGTGGCGTTCTTCGGGCCGGTGGGAAGGTAGGCGACCTGGTTGACGCGTACGCGTGGCCCGGTGTCCGGTTCGTACTTCTCGGGCGGTACGCCCGCGAGCAGCGACGCGTCGTCCATGCAGAAGCGCCAGGGGTCCGCGCTGCCGCCGAGTTGGAAGGCGACCTGGCCCTGCGGGGTGTCGACGGGCGAGGTGAAGGTGTACGCGTACGCGTTGCCGGAGACGCTCAGCTGCGGCGTCACCTCGAAATACGTGTCGTACGGTGCCGAGGACAGGCCGACAACGGCCCGTACCTTGTGCCCCTCGGGGGCGCCGTCGGCGTAGAAGGAGAAGCGGTACGACTCCCCCTTCACCAGGGCGATGCCGTTTTGGCCGATGCCCACGTCCCAGGGGTTGGCGGTGCCGCCGGGCACGTCCGCGCAGAGTCGTCCGCCGGACAGGCCGGCGGTGACGTTGCCGGTCGTCCACCAGGGGTCGGTGGTGGTGTCGAAGGTGCCGTTCTTGAGCTGCTCGGTCTCGTCGGCTCCGGCGGGTGCGGAAGGCAGTGTGGTGAGGCCGGCCGCCAGGAGGGCGGCCAGGGACAGCAGCGTGGTTCTGTGTCGTTTCACGTCTGGGCTCCTCGGAGAGGATTCGGGTGCGACCAGAGCTGGTTGGCGGTGGCCCAGCAGTCCCAGATCTGCAGCAGGGATCCGTTGGCGGAGCCGCCGGCGTCCAGGCACTTGCCCGACTGCGGGTTGGTGATCGTGCCGTTCGGGTTGAACCGCCACTGCTGGGCACCGGTGCCGTTGCACGACCACAGCTGGACACGGGTGCCGTTCGCGCTACCGCCGCCGGAGACGTCCAGGCACTTGCCGGTGTGCGGGTTGACGACGGTGCCACCGGCCGCCGTCCACTGCTGGTTCCAGTCGCCGGAGCAGTCCCACAGTTGGACGGGGGTGCCGTCCGTGCTGCCCCGTCCGCTGAGGTCCAGGCAGCGTCCGCTCTGCTGTCCCACGATCGCGCTGCCCGTCGAGGCGCTCCCGTCAGGGGTGTAGGAGAAGTTCTTCACGCCCAGGCCAGGGCCGCCGACCCAGGGTTCGAAGCCGGCCTGCACGCTGGTCATGTACCAGGACGGTTGCAGGTAGCCGCGCGCCTTCGAATCGTCGGTGAAGTCCTTGATGTTCACCGTCAGGGAGTTGGTCGGCTGCTGCCTCACGTACGAGACGGTGTTCCAGGTGATGGTGACGCCGTCGGTGGTGCTGCTCTGCGGGCCGTACCACACGTCCCAGTTGGCGCCCTCCAGCCAGACGGTGTCGACCTTCTTGCCGTACGGCTGCGGAGGCCCGGCGTGGTTGGCCCAGATCATCAGCTCCTCACCGTCGTTCACCACGTTGGTGGAGGGCTTGGTGTCGAACCAGATGTCGTAGGCGGCGTCCCACTGGCCGTCGCCGGTGGTGGTGAAGTCCACGTGGGACTGCGGGTTGGTGAAGGACGACACCTGCTGCGGTAGGCCATTGCCGCTGGAGCAGTTGCCCCAGTGGCAGCCCGCGTAGATCGACGGATAGCCCGCCGGTGTGGGGCTGCCCGCCTTGTTGTGGTAGCCCGAGGTGTACGTGAAGCCGCCGTCGAAGGCGTCGACGCACTGCCCGATCGTGTCGCCCCACTCGTTGTTCTGGACGATGTACGTACCGCCCGACACGCGCTCGCTGCCGTACTGGTCGCAGAGGGGGCCGGCTGCCGACGCCGACGGCGCTGTCACCAGTGACAGCACGCCGAGGAGCACGGTGGCCAGCAGGCCCGCCATCGCCCCGGCTCCGCGCCGCGGCCACTTGGGTATGTCACGCACGGTGGTTTCCTCTCCGTCGCCCGGGCACGTCCCGCCGCACCCGGTGGGTCACTGTTGGTTGCTCTCCTCAGGGCCGGGGTTCGATCCGTACGGGGCAGCGCAGCATCCGCACCCCGTCGAGCCGCCGCTCCTCCCCGACCACCCGCAGCTTCCAGGTGTGCCGGACCGCTCCGCTGGAGGCCGCCAGGCGCAGTTCCAGCTCTCCGGGTTCGACGATGCGGTGCCCCGCCGTACCGCAGAAGCCGGCCAGTTCGGCGTCGAACCGGAACACCGCACGGGCGCTCTCGCCCGGTGCCAGCGGGATCCGCGCGTACCCCACGAGTCGCATGTCCGGCCGTGTCACCTGGGCCACCGGGTCGTGCAGATAGAGCTGCACGACCTCCGTGCCCGTACGCGCGCCGGTATTGCGGACCACGACAGCTACCTCCACTGCGACGTGCGCCGTCGTCTCGTCCGCGCCGGGGGCGATCGGCTCCGGTTCCCAGGCGAAGGACGTGTACGAGAGGCCGTGTCCGAACGGGTACAGCGGGGTGGGATCCAGGCTGCTGGCCTCGCCCGCGAGGCCGAGCGGCGGTTGCAGATACGTCCACGGCTGACCGCCGGGCCCGTGCGGAACGCTGACGGGCAGTCGGCCGGAGGGACACACCCGCCCCGACAGCACCCCGGTCACTGCCCCGGCTCCTTCCTCGCCGGGGAAGAAGGCGACGATCGTCGCGGCCAGGCGGTCGCTGTAGTCGCCCAGGGCGTAGGGCCGGCCCGCGAGCAGCACCAGGATCACCGGTGTACCCGTCTCCAACAGCGCGTCCAACAGCTCGCTCTGACGGCCCGGCAGGCGCAGATCTGCCGCGTCGCAGCCCTCTCCCGAGGTACCGCGCCCGAACAGCCCGGCGCGGTCGCCGAGCACCGCCACGCACACCTCGGCATCCGTCGCCGCACGCACGGCTGCCGCGAAGTCCTCTGTCTCTTCGCCGGCCACCGTGCAGCCTGCCGCGTACGTCACCGTGCTGCCGGTGAACTCCGCCCGCAGCGCCTCCAGCAGCGTCGGCACCTCGATGCCCATCGGCGTCCCGGGATGGTGCGGCCCCACGTGCATGGGGAAGGAGTAACAGCCCAGCATGGCCGCCGGGTCGTCGGCGAGCGGGCCGACGACGGCGATCCGGCGCGGCCCCGCCGCCAGGGGCAGCAGCCCGTGCGGATTGGCCAGGAGCACCACGGACTCCTCCGCGAGGCGGGCCGCCAGCTCCCGGTTGCCGGGCGGGTCGAGATCCACCGGACCGGGGGCCGGCTGCGGGTCCCAGTCCGCGTCCAGCAGGCCGAGTTCACACTTCTGCAGCAGCACCCGCCGCGCCGCGCGGTCCACCAACTCCTCGGCGACCAGGCCCGCTTCGACCGCCGTGACCAGCTCGGTGCCGTACGCGTGCACGGTCGGCAGTTCGACATCCACGCCGGCGGTCAGCGCGAGGACTGCCGCCTCCGGGACGTCTGCGGCGACCTTGTGCAGGGTCTGCAGGAAGGCGATGCCGAAGTAGTCGGCGACGACTGTTCCGGCGAACCCCCATCGCCCACGGAGCAGTTCGGTCAGCAGCCGCGGATCGGCCGCCGCCGGTACGCCGTCGATCTCGGCGTAGGAGTGCATGACGGACCGGGCACCGCCCTCGCGCAGCGCCAGCTCGAACGGCGGCAGCAGCACGTCGGCCAGTTCCCGCTGTCCGATCCGGGCGGGCGCCAGGTTGCGGGCCCCGGTCGAGGCGGAGTAGCCGACGAAGTGTTTGAGCGTGGCCACGACCCCGGCCGCCTCCAGGCCCCGTACGTACGCGGAGCCGATGGTGCCGACCAGACAGGGGTCCTCGCCGATGGTCTCCTCGACACGCCCCCAGCGTGGATCGCGCACCACGTCGAGGACGGGCGCGAGCCCCTGGTGGACGCCGACCTTGCGCAGGTCGCGCCCGATGGCGGCCGCCATCTCGGCCACCAGATCCGGGTCGAACGACGCGCCCCAGGCCAGTGGCACCGGATAGCAGGTGGCGCCCCAGGCCGCGAACCCGGCCAGGCACTCCTCGTGGGCCGTCGCGGGGATGGCGAACCGGTTGGCGGCGGTGATCTGGCGCTGCGCGCGGGCCAGTGCCTGCGCGCCGAGTGCCGGGTCGACGGGGGCGGTGCCGAAGGGGCGGGTCAACTGGCCGAGACCGAGCGGGATCAGCGCCTCCCAGTCGACCTCGGCCGGAAGGTTGTCGTGCATGTGCGGGGCGACCCCGCCGCCCTCCGGGTCCGCGCCGACCCAGACGCCGTACAGCTGCGCGGCCTTCTCCGGCAGGGTCATCCGCTCAAGGAGCGCGGCGACCCGCTGCTCGGCGGACAGCGAGACGTCATTCCAGGGGGGCGGGGCAGGACAGGGGGCGTCGACCGGCAGGTGTGCCGACATGGTGGCGGTCATCCTCGTGTTCGGGGACCTCGGCGGGCGGCCCGCTCGCAGGTCCGAAGGGCGGTAGGTCATCGGTAGGCGCGCGTGGTCAGCCCTTCAGGGCGCCCTGCATCAGGCCGCCGACGATGCGCCGGCCGAACACCAGGAAGAGGAGCAGCAGGGGCAGGGTGCCGAGGAGCGCGCCCGCCATGATCACCGACTGGTCGGGGACGTATCCCTGGGCCAGTTTGACCATCGCCACCTGCACCGTCGGGTTCTCGGAGGTGAGCACGACGAAGGGCCAGAAGAAGTCGTTCCAGGACTGTACGAACGTGATCAGGAACAGCACCAGCATCGCGGGCCGGGCCACCGGCAGGACTATGTGCCAGAAGATCCGGTGGGAGCCCGCGCCGTCCACGCGGGCGGCCTCGATGAGTTCGTCGGGCAGTGCCTCGGCGAGGTACTGGCGCATGAAGAACACACCGACCGCGCTGACCAGCGTCGGGGCGATCACCGCGGGCAGGTGGTCGTACCAGCCCAGCGAGGTCATGATCTGGAACAGCGGGATCACACTGAGCTGGGGCGGCACGGCGGTGGTGGCGATGACGACCACCAGCAGGACGGTACGGAAGCGGAACCGCAGCTTGGCGAAGGCGAATCCGGCCAGTGTGGAGAACAGCACGGTGGACAGCGCCACCGATCCGGACACCACGAAGGAGTTGAGCACCGCCTTGCCCAGGTCGGCCTCCCGCCAGGCGGTGTGCAGATGGCTGATCAGGTTGCCGCCCGGCAGCAGCGGCGGGTCCGCCTGGTTGATGGCCTGGCTGGAGGTCGAGGCGGCGACGATCGTCCAGTACAGGGGGAAGAGCGAGATCACGGCCATCAGAGCGAGCAGCAGGTAGGCGACCGGGCCGGCGTGCGCTTGGCGCCCGGCACCGGGCCTGAACAGCGGCCGCGAGCGGCGGCGGGAGCGGGGGTGGCGGTCCTCGGGGCGGGATACCGTCACCGGCTGCCGGGTGCTGGTGGTCTCCGTCGGTGCGCTCACGGCGTCATCCCTTCCTTGCACGGCGCGAGACGACCGCCTGGACCAGTGCGATCACGACGATCAGCAGGAACATCAGCCAGGCCAGCGCCGAGGCGCGCCCGGCGTTCCCGTTCGCCCAACCCGTCTGGTAGAGCAGCAGGCCGAGCGTCTGGTACTGACCGTTCGCGCCACCCCCCACGGCCTGGGAGCCACCTCCGAAGATCAGCGGTTCGCCGAACAGCTGGATGCTGCCGATGGTGGAGATCACGATCGTGAAGACGATGGTGGGGCGGATACCGGGGATGGTCACGTTGAGGAACTGCTGCCAGCGGGAGGCGCCGTCCAGCGCCGCCGCCTCGTAGCGCTCCTGTGGGATGGCCTGCATGGCGGCCAGGTACAGCAGCGCGTTGTAGCCGGTCCAGCGCCAGATGACGATGGCCGAGACGGCCAGCTGGGAGGAGAGGGTGCCGCTCTCCCAGTCGACCCGGCCCAGGCCCAGGCCCTCAAGGGCCCAGTTCGTCAGGCCGAAGTCCCGGCTGAAGGCGAACTGGAAGAACAGCGCGGCGGCACCGATGGAGGTGGCGTACGGCACCAGCGACGCCACGCGCCAGATCAGCGCGCCGCGCAGCCGGTAGTTCAGCAGGTGTGCCAGGCCGAGCGCCATCAGCAGTTGCGGAACCGCGGAGATGAGCCCGAGGGAGAAGGTGTTGCGCAGCGCCTTCCAGAACTGGGGGCTGGTGAGCAGTTCGCTGTAGTGCGCGAACCCGGTCCAGGTCGGCGCGTTCAGGTCGACGAGCTGCACGTCGTGCAGCGACAGCCAGGCGGTGTAGAGCAGGGGGTAGAGGCCGAACGCACCGAACAGCACGAAGAACGGCGCCACATACGCGTACGGGGTGGCCTTGAGGTCCCAGCGGTAGCGTCGGCTGCGCCGTGCCGTGCGCCGCGCATCGGGTGAGGTGGTGGCCGTGTGGGCGGATGCCATGGGGGCCCTCAGTCCTTCCCGATGGCGGACTTGATCTCGCTCATGGCCTGCCGCCAGGACTTGTCCGGGTCCATGCCCTGCTGCTCGACCCGGGTCAGGCCGGTGGAGATGGCGTTGGTGATGATGCCCTGATCGGGACCGATGTTCAGGGTGGGCATGCTCTTGGCGGCGTCGCCGAAGATCTGCCCGACGGGAGCATTGGTGAAGTACGGGTTACGGGTGCCGGCGACCGCGGGGTCGGCGGCGGTGGTCCGGGAGGACGGGAAGTTGCCCGCGGTGGCGCTGGCGAAGACCTTGGCCTGCTGGGCCGGAGCGGTCAGCCAGGCGGCGAGCTTCTCGGCCTCGTCCTTGACCTTGCTGTTCTTCGGAACGGTCAGGAACGAGCCGCCCCAGTTGGAGGGGGCGGGGGCCTTGGCGATGTCCCACTTGCCCTCGCCCGAGGGCCCGGAGTTCTGGGAGATCTGGCCGAGCATCCAGGACGGGCACACCACGGTGGCGAACTTGGCGGCCGAGAACGACTTGCGCCAGTTCGCCTGGAACTGCTGCAACTTGGCGGTCATTCCCGAGGTGTTGGCCCGGGCGGCCAGGTCGTAGGCCCGTCTGACGCCGGGGTTGCTGTCGTGGACCAGCCTGCCGGAGGCGTCGTAGTAGGACGTGATCTGCCCGAAGATCATGGCGTTGTAGAGGCCGTTGCCGGTGTCCATGAAACGCAGGCTCTTGTCCTTGGTCTGCTTCTGGAACCTCTCGCCGACCTCCACGTACTTCGCCCAGTCCCCCGCCCACAGTGCGCCGACGGCGGTGCGGTCGGTGGGCAGCCCGGCCTGCTGGAACAGGTCCTTGCGGTAACAGACGGCCATCGGGCCGATGTCGGTCCCCAGACCGAGCACCTTGCCGTCCTCGGTCTTGGCCTGGGCCCACTTCCACGGATAGAACGAGCCGGGCTGCACACCCGGAGCGTGCGAGAGGTCGGTGAACATGCCGGCCTTCTTCCCGGCGATGGTGCGGATGCGGCCCACCTCGATACTGACGATGTCCCCCAGGCCCTGACCGCTGCTCAGCTTGGGCTGCAGGGCCTGCCAGTAGGTGGTCTCGTCGGCGGCGTTGTCTTCCTTGATGGTGATGTTCGGGTGGAGCTTCTCGTACTCCTCGAACAACCCCGACTTGTTGAAGCCCATGTTGGAGAAGGTGGAGATCCGGACGGTGACCTTTCCGGACGCCGAGCCGCTGGAGCCGCCGCAGCCCGTGGCGGCGAGGGCCAGTACCAGCGCCGGGGCTGCGGCGGCCGTGGTGACTCGCCAAGTTCTGCCAGATGTCATCGAGGCACCTTCCATAGCTGCCGAAACTTTCGGTATGTTTCTCTGAACCAGTTCGGGCAACGTAGGGCACTCGCACAGCAGCGTCAACGGATATTTCGGGCAGGCCACAGGGAGGCCTCGGGGGTCCGCTACCGAGTCCGGTGGGCACAAAACTTGCCGAAACACTCGGAGTTGTTGCGCGTATGCTGGCCACGACGAGCCGACACAGAGACGAGGTCACCCATGCCCGGCCGACGGAGCAGCAGCGCAACGACGGTCGCGTCCGGGGCCGCCGCTCCCGCCGCCCGTGTCACCATCGCCGAGATCGCCCGTGAGGCCGGGGTGTCGGCACCGACGGTCTCCAAGGTCCTCAACGGCCACGACCAGGTGGCGCCGGAGACCCGGGCCCGCGTCGAAGAACTGCTGAGGCGGCACAACTACCTGCGCCGCCGCGCCCGTCCGAAGAAGACGGTCGGACTGATCGACCTGGTCATCCGCGAGGTGGACAGCCTGTGGGCGGGCGAGGTGATGCAGGGGGTGCAGGGCGCGGCGGCCGAGCACGGCGCCGAGGTGGTGGTGACCGCGACCCACGGGACCACCGCTCAAACCCTGCGCTGGCTGGACAACGTGTCCAAGCGCGGCTCCGACGGGATCATCCTGGCGGTCACGGACCTCACCCCGGCGCAGCGCAAGCAAGTCAACGCCCTGGACATCCCGTTGGCCGTGGTCGACCCGGTCGGCAGCCCCGACGCCGCGGTGCCGACGGTCGGCGCGACGAACTGGCAGGGCGGCATGGCCGCGACCCAGCACCTGCTCGATCTGGGACACCGCAGGATCGGCATCCTGCAGGGCCTGGAGGAGGCTCTGTGCGCGCGGGCGCGCCTCGACGGATACCGCGCGGCACTTGAGGGGGCGGGCATCGCGGTCGACCCGGCACTCCAGCAGCCCGGCGACTTCTACTACACCACCGGGTTCTCCGGCATGCGCAACCTGCTCGCCCTCCCGAAGCCGCCCACCGCGGTCTTCGCGAGCAGCGATCTGATGGCCCTGGGCGCGTACGAGGCGATCCGGCAGGCCGGGCTGCGGGTGGCGACCGACGTGAGCATCGTCGGCTTCGACGACGTCCCGAACGCCGCCTGGGCCTCCCCGCCGCTGACCACGGTGCGCCAGCCGTTGCGCGAGATGGCGGCCCTCGCTGCCCGGATCGTGTTGCAGGGCGTGGACACGGTACTGCCCGGCCCCACGCTGCGGATGGAGCTGGCCACGCACCTGGTCGTCCGGGAGAGCACCGGGGCCGCACCCGGCGTGTCCACCACCTGAGCCCCACCTCCCGGGGCACCGACGCGGCTGCATGCCGGCCCTACTGCTGCAGAACACGTCGAAACTTTCGAGCCGACGATGTCATCGAGAGGTCTTCTCAGGCTGATTGAGGTTGCGGGTGCGCGGTCTGTTGACGCCAAGGGAGGGTGCTCCTATGGTCCGTCACGCAAGTCGGGAATGATTCCGAAACTTTCGGATGGCGGCGTGCCCCGCCCTGCCCGGGCACGCCGCCGGACCCCACCCACCCCCACCCGGAAGAAGGGGAAGAGATGGCCACCCGCACACCCATCGACCCACCTCCTCAGCGTCGGCCTCGACACTCACGCACCCGCACCGCACTTGTCGTCGGCACAGCGGCCCTGCTCGCCGCAGTCGGTGCCCCCGCGCTCGCAGGCACCGCCCAGACCGCCAGTACCCTCGGCGCCGCGGCCGCCGAGCAGGGCCGCTACTTCGGCGCCGCCGTCGCCGCGTACCACCTGGGCGAAGCTCCGTACGCCTCGACGCTGGACACCGAGTTCAGCTCCGTGACGCCGGAGAACGAGATGAAGTGGGACGCCACCGAGCCCACTCGCGGCGGTTTCACCTTCGGCTCCGCCGACCAGATCGTGAACCACGCCCGGAACAGGGGCATGAAGGTCCGCGGGCACACCCTGGTGTGGTACTCCCAGCTGCCCGGTTGGGTCGGCAACCTCGGCACGGCCGACCTCAGATCCGCGATGAACAACCACATCACCCAGGTCATGCAGCACTACCAGGGCAGGATCCACTCCTGGGACGTCGTCAACGAGGCCTTCCAGGACGGCGACAGCGGCGCCCGGCGCAGTTCCCCCTTCCAGGACAAGCTCGGCGACGGCTACATCGAGGAGGCGTTCCGCACCGCCCGCGCCGCCGACCCGGCCGCCAAACTCTGCTACAACGACTACAACATCGACGGCGTCAACGCGAAGAGCAACGCCGTCTACAACCTGGTCAGGGACTTCAAGGCGCGCGGTGTGCCGATCGACTGCGTCGGCTTCCAGTCCCACTTCAACAGCGCCTCCCCGGTCCCCTCCGACTACAGGGAGAACCTGCAGCGCTTCGCCGACCTCCACGTCGACGTGCAGATCACCGAGCTGGACATCGAGGGTTCGGGCACGGCACAGGCCGACAACTACAGCAATGCGGTGAGGGCCTGTCTGGCGGTGTCGCGCTGCACCGGCATCACCGTCTGGGGTGTCACCGACAAGTACTCCTGGCGTGCCGGAGCAACGCCGCTGCTCTTCGACGACAACTACAACAAGAAGCCCGCGTACAACGCGGTGCTGGCCGCACTCGGCGGCGGCAGCCCCGGCACCGCCGCCTGCACGGCCACCTACAGCGGAGCCGAGGAATGGAGTGACCGCTTCAACGGCAAGGTCACCATCACCGCGGGCAGTTCCGCGATCAGCAACTGGACCACCACCGTCACCGTCACACCCCCGCAGAAAATCTCCGCCACCTGGAACGGCTCACCCACCTGGGACACCAGTGGCAACGTCATGACGATGAGGCCGAACGGCAACGGCAACCTGGCCGCCGGAGCCTCGACGAGCTTCGGCTTCACCGTCATGAGGAACGGCACCAGCACGCCCCCTGTGCTCGGCTCCTGCACCGCATCCTGACCGACCCGCACGCCCTTGTACGTGTCCGGTGCGACGCCCACGCCGCCCGCGCCGGACACGGCTGCCGGGAGCGGACGTTCGCGGATGCCGGACATGCGGCCGCGGCAAACCCCCGGGGCTACCAGGGCACGATCGGCCCTTGGTGATCAAGGAAGTGGAGACCGCTCTTCCCTTGGTGGCGATCGATCGTCTCCGCCACCCCGGGCACGCTCTCCGCCACGCCGAGATCGGCGTCGGGTCCGCCGAGTTCGGTGCGGACCCAGCCCGGGTCCATGAGCAGCAGCGTCCGCGTGTCATCGGCGTGCCGGGCGGCGTAACTGCGCATCAGCTGGTTCAGCGCGGACTTGCCGGCCCGGTACAGGTCCTGCCCGCCTTTGGTGTTCAAGGCGATGCTTCCCTGGTCGGAGGACATGACGCCGATGGTCCCGGCCGGGGCGACCAGCGGGCCGAGGGCACTTCGGCCGGGCGGCACAGGCGTTGTTCATCGCACAGCCGGTCCTGAGTCGGCAGATCCGCGCGTTCGAGCAGGAGCTGGGATGCACCCTGTTCACGCGGACCACGCGCAGCGTCGAACTGACCCCTGCCGGCTGCGCGCACGTGGAATACCTTCGACGACTCGGGGCTGCACACCGTCCCCATCGGCCACGACACCAAGGTCGCGGCTGAAGCACTCATTGTCAGGTGGCGGTGGGCCGTGTTACTTCCACGAGGCGGACGGAGGAGAAGCACCAGCGGAGCCAGTCTCCGGGCCAGGATGCGGATCGGTGGGGGTGCACGCCGGGACTCCCTTCCCGGCGACACCCCCGCGAAGGTGGGGCTGCCTGGGACGGTAGCCGGGGCAGACCGATCCCCCGCGGTGGGCCCTGTAGCGGCGAGGGACGTCCCGGCGAGGAGCCCGGCAACCGCCATCGACGCGGCCGCAGCCGACACCCTTCACTTGCGCATGCGTCTCCTTGTGGGAAGGGCAGTGCGGTGCGCGGACGAGCATCCGAGAACTGCACCAGCCTCGCGTGGACGCAGAACAGCCTGCACAGCGTATCCACTGAGCTACACAGAGCACCTATCCCCCATCGCGGTGAGCGCCGCATGGCCACAGGACACCGCATCGTCCGCACTCCCGGAGCGGCTGGCCAGCAGGGCGTACCGCAGGACGAAAGCTGGGCCCGGGGGCGTCGTTGACGGTCCATACCGGCCGGAGACAGAGGCCGGTGAGCTCGTACGCTTCGTGCAGCCCGTCATCGTCCGGCAGCGATCGCGAGATCACCAGCCTGCTCGCGCGGTTACCGCAGCGTGCCGGCCGTCACTTCGCGCACAGGGCGGTGTCGACGAGCCGCTTGACGTTGTCGGTCTCCTTACCGCTGGGCGGGCTGAGGGCGGTGACGGCGACGGCGACGGCGACGAGCGTGGAGTAGCCGGGGATGCCACCGCTGTGGCCCCAACTCAGCCCGCCGCAGCTCAGCGGCGTGCTCACCAGCCCAAGGCCGAACCGGATGCCGGAACCCGGCTGGAAGTCGTCGGGGACCGCGACGGTGGTACGCATCTGGGCGAGCTGGGCGGGCTTGAGGAGCTTGCCGCCGACCAGGGCGGAGAAGAAGCGGGTCAGGTCACTGGGGGTCGAGATCATCTGCCCGGCGGCCCAGCCCCAGGAGGGGGCCAGCTCCGTGACGTCATCCAGCGGCGCTCCGGGCTTCGACGCGTAGTAGCCCTTGGGGTGGGCTTCTCGGATCCGCTCCTCGCCCACGCCGGGGAAGTAGGTGTGACGCAGCCCGATGCGGTCGATGACCCGCCGGGTGATCTGCTCGGCGATCGGGCGGCCGGTGACCTTCTCGACGAGGAGGCCGGCCAGGACGTAGTTGGTGTTGCTGTACGACCAGCTGGTGCCGGGGGCGAAGAGCGCCTTGTGGGCCAGTGCCGTGTCGAGCAGCGTGCGGGGCTGGTAGTAGGTGTGGCGGCGGCCCACGCCGTAGAGGGCGTCGCCGGTCATGGACTCGGTGTAGTCGGGCAGTCCGCTGGTGTGCTGAAGCAACTGGCGCACGGTGATGTCGCGGCCGTCGATGCCGTCGCCGCGCACCAGGTCGGGCAGGTACCGCTCGATGGGGGCGTCCAGGGCGACCTTGCCCTCGCCAACGAGCTGGAGGACGACCGTGGCGGTGAACGCCTTGGTGTTGCTCCCCATCCTGACCTGCCCGTCGACCGGCACCTTCGCCCCGGTCCTCACATCCCCGACCCCCGCGGTGTGATCGCGGGTACGCCCGTCACTGTCGACGATGGCCGCCAGGGCGGCGGGGTACTGGTCCTCGGTCACCAGCCGCTCCAGGCCCTCGTGTACGGCATCACGGGAGCTGTGGGACTCCGCTGCCGCGGGTAACGTGCCGGCTGCGGCCAGGGCGGCAGCCACCACGGCCGGCACCGCGGCTGCCCGCCGCGGCCCGCGCCGTGATGTGGTGTGAACACGCGGGGACTTCTGAGCATGGTCGAACATGGACGAACTCCCTTGTGCAGCCTGTTGGTTGCCTCGGAAAACCGGATGCGTCCAGCCTGCGCGTCCAAGATCCACTGAACCAACCGGGCCGCACGCCCATGCAACGTAGGGACAACCCCCCACTCCTTTGCCCGGCGGGCGAGCCCGTGGTCGCGAACCGGCCGGGCCAAGGCCCCTGTGGCCAAATCGCAACATTGCGTCGTTAGGGTGGCGGAAGCAGGGCAGAGCGGCCGGGGAGATCCGGGGCTGGGACGAGGAGTGCGGGCAGAGTGTGGGACGGTGCGGCGGCCGACGGGCCCGGACGGCTGATCGCGGGGCGCTATCGACTCCTGGAGCAGATCGGCCGCGGCGGTATGGGCACCGTATGGCGGGTCGAGGACGAGCTGCTCGGCCGCCACGTCGCACTGAAGAAGGTGCACTTTCCACCGCACCTCGGCGAGGACGAGCGCGCCACGCTCCATGAGCGCACCCGTCGCGAGGCGCGCAGCGCGGCCCGTATCACGCACCGCAACGTCGTGGTGGTGCACGACGTCGTCGAGGATGCGGGGCTGCCGTGCATCGTCATGGAGTACGTGCCGTCCCGCACGCTCGGTGACGTACTGAAGAACGACGGTCCGGTGGATCCCGGGGAGGCCGCCCGGATCGGCCGGGCCATGACCGCCGCCCTGCGAGCCGCGCACGCCGCCGGGGTCCTGCACCGCGACGTCAAACCCGCCAATGTGCTGCTCGGGGCCGACGGACGGGTGGTCCTGACGGACTTCGGCATCGCGATCGCCTCCGGCACGTCCACGCTCACGCGCACCGGCGAGCTGGTGGGCTCCATCGACTACTGCGCCCCGGAGCGGGTCAAGGGTGCGCCGCCCGGCCCGGCCGGGGACCTGTGGGCGCTGGGCGCCACTCTCTACCAGGCGGTGGAGGGGCGGCCCCCGTTCCGCCGGAGCACGCCGATAGAGACCGCGTACGCGATCGCCACCGACCCGCTGGAGCCGCCGCGTCACGGCGGTCCGCTGACCCCGCTGATCACGCAGCTGCTGGCCAAGGAGCCCGAGGACCGCCCCACGGCCGAGACCGTCCAGGCACGGCTTCGGGAGTCGACATGGCCGCACGATCCGGCGCCTGGTCCTGCGGGCCGCGCTGCCCGTACGAAACCCGCTGCCCAGGTGCCCGACCGCCCGGGCACGGCGGCGACGGCGGTCCTCTCCCCCGACGCGGGCGAGGACACGTCTGCCCGTGGTCGCGCGGGGCGCCGGACGGCCGCCTGGGCGGTGGTCTCGACGGTCCTGGCCGCCGCGGCGCTCGGCGGCACCTACCTGGCCCTGCACGATACGGGCCGCACCGCCGCGAGCGACGCCCCCTCTCCGAGCACCTCCGCCTCCCGGGCCACCGGGCCCTCGTCGGTGCCGAAGGGCTACCGGCTGGTCGAGGAGAAAACGTTCGGCCTCTCGTTTCCGGTTCCCGACGGCTGGACCCGCAAGAAGCTCGACGACGACGCCGAGGGGGTCGCGTACATCGACCCGACCGGGATGGCGAGCCTGCGGATCGCCGCGCTCGACTTCGCGAGCACCGATCCCCTCCAGCGCTGGAAGGACGACGAGGCAAGATCCATCAAGCAGGGCAAGCTGCCCGGCTACCGTCAGCTGCGGATGCAGAGCACCACCTACCAGCAGCGTCCGGCGGCGATCTGGGAGTTCACCTGGCAGGGCAGAGCACGCCAGTGGCGCGCGGTGGACCTCGGGTTCGGCAACCCGGGCGGCACGGAGTACGCGATCTACCTCTCGGCGCCGGCCGCCGACTGGGACCGGTACAAGCCGGTCTTCGACCACGTACGCGACGGCTTCCGCCTGCCCGGCCAAGCACGGTAACCAGGATCGGTGTACACCGCCGCACTGGCCATGGACACGCACAGCGCACCTTCGCAGGCGGGCACGATCCGCCACGTGACGCGATCGCCTACGGTCCGCTGATCGGGCAGCTTGTCCGGCGCTTCACTGTCGGCCGTCGGCCGGACCGGAGGCCACCCCGTGCCGAGGTCTTCCGCGGAGCGAAACCGCACTCCAGGTCCGGCCGGCCAACCGATCAGGCACGGCAGCGCAGCATCTCCAGCGGCGGGTGCGCGAGGAGGTCCGCCCAGAAGTCCTCGCCGAACTCACGGATGCCGGCTTCGGACACCGTCAGCGGAACCCACTCGACCTCACCGAACCCGGCCGCCCGCAGACACTCCTCGTAGACCTCGCGGCGCGGGGCACTACTGACGATGCTGATCGGCTGCGGGTCGAGGAGAGCCGTGACCCGCACCCGCGTGCCCGTCTCGATCTCCTCGCCGGTCGGCTCGCAGAGGAAGCCGTACTTGTCCAGGGACGGACAGTCGAACCGGTAGTCGGGCTTCTGGGCGAGCACGAAGAACTCCCCGCCCGGCACCAGGTTCCGGTGGATGTTGCGGCACATCCGCTCCATCACCGCGATGTCCTCGGCGTAGTTGAGGCACTGCACCCCCAACGCGATGTCGAAGGGCCGGGCGAGAGGCTGTAGTTCAGCCACGTCACCGACCTCGTAACGCACACCCAGCGGGTCACGCTGCTCGATCTCCCGCGCGGCCGCGATCATCTCGACCGAGATGTCGACGCCGAAGACATCCGCGGCGCCGCGCCGCTTGAACTCCCTGCTGTAGAAACCGGTGCCGCACGCCAGGTCGAGGACCGACTTGCCGCGCACGTCCCCGACCAGGCCCAGGAAGCTCGGCACCTCCCCGAAACGCATCAACGGCAGGGACTTGAACCCCTCGAACGCCTCGCCGATCTCGTCGTACTGCTGCACGCTCACGTGCCGTCCCCTCCTGTGGTTCATCCTGTACGTGGCCACGCCGGCCCTGCGAGCCCAGAGGCCCGCCAGGTCGTCGCGGCAGTGGCAGAAAGTCTCCACCGCCCCTCACCGGCCGCCGTACTGGCAGATGACACAAAGAAGTTGGCCGGCGGCCCTCGTATCACCCAACATCACCGGCGCACCCTGGCAGGGCAGCGCGGGGCCGGGTGACGGTATGTTGTCGCGAGGAGCTGCGACTGTCGACGGCATGACGATCACCGATGAGGGCTGCCTCCCCGAGACCCTGGCGTTCAACGAGCAGTTCGAGGCCGCCGCCGCAAACCGTCCAGCTCGTGTGCAGGCGCCGAGCGCGGCCACGCTGGCACTCCTGCGGCGCAACCGGCTCGGCGGTGACGTACCACCGATAAGGCTGCCGTACGGCCGAGACCGTGTCGTTGAGGGCAGGGTGAAGGCACGGGTCTTCGTGCCGGACCACGTCGACGGCGTATACCTACACATCCGCGGAGGCGGCTGGGTGTTCGGGTCCGCGGACGGACAGGACGATCCTCGACGGGGACACCCGGCCCGTCGTCGGTGACACGCACGCCGCCGTCCGGCGTGAGAGTGCCGTCGACAGAGCGGGCGCGGCCGTGCCAGGAGCTCGTTCACCGCCCGGCCGACGACCTCGAACACCGGTTGATGCAGGCCGCGTTGACGGGTCGAGCCGACATACATCCAGGGCCGCTTCCGGATGGCTTCGCACCCTTCCAGCACTTGGATACGGGTGGCTTCGTACGTGTTGGCGGCGGGCGGTGGCCCATTTCCCTCTCTTGTGGCGCATGCGCGAGGGAGGGAGGTTGGGCTCCGGCCGAGTCGTGGAGCAATGGACGCAGGGAGATGTCTGCGATGGGTGACCTCACAGAAGCCGTGATGGATGCGCGGTACCGGAACTCGTTCGGCCGGATCGCCGGCTATCTGCCGGAGAACCGGCAGGCGGTCGAGGCCTGGCTGACGGGCTTCGCGGGCCAGGCCCTGGAGCGCAAGGAGGAACTCAGCTCATCAGTGGCCGCCTTGAAGCAGGTGATCAAGGCCGATGGCAGCATCCAGATGCTGGTCGACGGCATGCTCGAAAAGCTCCCGCGACAACTCCGGTTCTTTGAGGGCATCGACCACCTGCTGAAGTGCGTGGACCAGGTCATCACCACCGCACCCGAGTACCACCCCGACCCGAACGAGCGGATCCTCTTCCCGCTCTCGGCCCTGTTCGCCCCTCTGTCGCTGACCCCGCCCGGCGCGGCCGTGCTGCGTATGCCCGCGTTCAACACCGCGCTGCGCAACGTCCTCAAGGCGTGGTGTGTGTTCCTGGACAGCGCGCAGAGCCGGTATGTCCTCACCGAGACGGGCAACGGGTGGCTGGCCGCACAATCGGTCGAACAGAACAAGCTGGATCAGTACGTGATCCCCGACCGCACCGCGGAGCACTGGGGCTTCGCCTCCTTCAACGACTTCTTCCACCGTAAGGTCAAGCCCGAGGCCCGCCCGATCGCCACGGACCCGAACGCCGTCATCGCGTCCGGCGACGCCGCATACGTCCGCGTCGATCAGAACGTCGGGAAGAGTGCCGGGAAGAGCGCCGGATTCCCCCTCAAAGGGCAGGGTTACACGCTGGCCGAGATGTTCAACCACCATGCCTACGCCGACCAGTTCATCGGCGCGAGCGTGGTCCAGCTCGTCCCTCCCGCCATGGGCTACCACCGCTGGCACTCCCCTGTCGACGGCGTCGTACGGCACGTGGAGACCATTCCGGGCCAGGTGTTCAGCGTCGCCGAGTCTTCCGGCCCCGCCCTCGCTGCTCAAGACGTCTCGTTCAGCGCCGAGGTGGCGGCCAACACCCGGGGCCTGATCTTCATCGAGAGCACCGCGCCGCGGATCGGCATGGTGGCCCTGGTGCCCGTCGGCATGAGCGAAGTCTCCTCGGTCACCATCACGGCGAACCAGGGCCAAGAGGTCAAGAAGGGTGATGAAATCGGCTACTTCAGCTATGGCGGCTCCGACATCGTCATGGTGTTCCAAAAGCAGAGCAACGTCACCGTTCTCCCGAACGCGGACAAGCACTACCGCGTCGGCGAGCAGATCGCCCTCGCGCACCTCACTTCCTAGCCCGCACCTGATGCAATCGGCAGACCGTTTGCTTTTCAGGCCCGCTGCGTAGAGCGTCTGGATGCGTACGACGCGGTCGACCGCCCACTCGCCATAGTCCTAGTGACCGCCGGGGGTACGTCACCTCGCACGACGGCGACTTGAACCTGACACCCGTGTCAACTTCTCACATGCCGACATCGCGAGCACGTCGTACATGGAGGAACAGCGATGGGTGAGTTGACCGGCAAGGTGGCCCTGGTGACCGGCGGCAGCCGGGGGATCGGCGCGGCGATAGCGAAGCGGCTGGCTGACGCGGGAGCGGCGGTCGCGCTGACCTACGTCCAGGCAGCGGACCAAGCACACGAGGTGGTCAAGCAGATCGAGGCCGATGGCGGCAGGGCTTCGGCCATCCAGGCCGACCTGGCCCGTCCGCCGGACGCGGCGGAGGCGGTGGAGCAGACGGTACGGGAGTGGGGCCGCCTCGACATCCTGGTGAACAACGCGGGCTTTCTCACCTACGGCCCGCTGGCGGAGGTGTCCGCCGCGGAACTGGACCGGGTGCTCGCCGTGGACGTCCGGTCGGTGTTCCTGGCCGCCCAGGCCGCCGCCCGGCACATGGGCGACGGCGGGCGGATCATCAGCATCGGCTCGTGCTTCAACGGGCGCGTTCCCGGCTCGAACTTCGTCCTGCAGGCCATGGCCAAATCCGCACTCATCGGGCTGACCAAGGGACTTGCCCGGGAGCTGGGGCCGCGCGGGATCACCGCCACCATCGTGGATCCGGGCCCGATCGACACCGACATGAACCCGGCCGACGGCGACACCGCCGCCTTCCAGCGCTCCCTCACCGCCCTGGGGCACTACGGCGAGGCCGAGGACATCGCCGACGCGGTCACCTATCTGGCGGGCCCCGGCGGCCGCTACATCACCGGCACCGCCCTCGCTGTGGACGGCGGCTACACCACCTGACAACAAGGCGCCCGTGGCCCCAACGACGGAGTCTCCGGGCAGACACCTCCGGTCACGCCGGGAATCCCCGAGCGTGACCGGAGACGCAGGTAGGTGCGGGTCCGCCGGGCTTACGCGAGGTGCAGCTGGGTCACCTTGCCGTCGATCCAGCTGACCTTCACGTAGAAGTTCTTGTACTCCACGATGCCGTTCTTGCCGTTGGCCTCGACGACCTCGCTGATCCGGCCGTTGGCGTAGATGTCGCCCCGGTAGTGGTTGGGGCCTACGTAGTAGACCCTGATGACGCTGCCGTCCTTGAGGGTGGCCGTACGGACGAGCTCCTCGTTGCTGACGTAGATCTCGCCGCTGCTGGAAGAGAACTTGATCTGCCGGCCCTTGTACTCGATGACCGAGGTCCCCTGGAAGGCGGTTCCGGTGGCGACGACCTTGCCGTCCTGATCGACGACTTCGACGCGGGTCATGTCGTTGCCGGTCTCGTACACCTTCACGAGTTCCATCTTCGCGTCGGCCGGGGCCTTCGGGTTGGGCGGTGCTACTGATGAGGAATCTATTGATCACGTATGACCGCAATTTCACGTCTACGTCACCAAATATCAACAGGAAACGGGCTAGGTTCCGCTGTTTCGTTCGAACGTGATACCTCCCGATCCCACGGCCCACGGCTTTTCGGTACGTCGGTGCCCGCTTTCTGGAACCATGGCAGTCAGGAACAGGCCAGACCCGAAGGGGGCGCGGGTGCGCACGGTCGAGATCTCTGCGGAGAACCCGGACGATTTCGACGTCCTGTACGGCGAGTTGCAGGGCCTCGGCGGAATCGCGGTGGAGGCAGTCCCCGCGCCGATGGAGCCCGGGGACCAGGGCTCGGTCGTGGACCTGCTGACGGTGGCCTGCGCGTCGGGCGGTGCCGTCGCGGTGTTCTTGGGGATCGTCAAGTCGCTGCTGGATTCCGGGGGTCCGGGTTTCGTCCTGAAGGTCAGGCGCGGCAACGTCCGGCTGAAGATCACCGCCGACACCTTCGAAGAGGTCCGGCCGGTCCTGGAGGAGCTGCTGGGTGGACCGTGACCTGACCAGGTCCCGCGCGATCCTGATCGGCAACGGCACATACCAAGACCCCCGCATCCCGGATCTGCCCGCAGCCGAGTGCGTGATCGCCATGACGGACCTGCTCACCGGCGAGCTGTGCGGATGGCCGGCCGAACGCGTCACCTCCCTGGTGGACGTGGCGTCCCCGGATGACCTGGCCCGCAAGGTGATCGAGGCGATCCGCGACACCCAGGACGTACTGCTGGTGTATTACGTCGGCCACGGGGTGCGCACCAGTGAGGGGCAACTCGCTCTGACTGTAGGCAACACCGACCCGGACTGGGAAGCGTTGCCGCACACCGCGATCCTCTACGAGAACCTCGCCAAGATCCTGCGCCGCTGCCGGGCGGCCACCAAACTGGTCCTCTTGGACTGCTGCCACGCCGAACTCGCCAACAAGGCCAATCACTTGTTCCAGTCCGTCGACTTCGGGGAGACCTACCCGATCGACGGCGTGTACGTCATCGGCGCCAGCAGCAGGGACAAGAAGGCCAAGACTCCCCTGTCCGGGACCCTGACCTGCTTCACCGAGGCCTTCTTGAACGTGGTGCGCACCGGCATCCCCGAATCGCCGGATCCGGCACTGCGCATGGAGCAGATCTTCCTCGAACTGCACGCCCGGCTCCGGAACGACGGCCTGCCCGAGCCGGTGGACAGCGGAGCCCGTGGAGCACGCCGTTTCCCCTTCGCCCTCAACGCCGCCCACCTCGATCATCACGTGGAGCTCCCCGAGGACACCCCGGAAGCACCTCCCGGACGGCTGCCCCGGGTGGACCGGCGTACGCTGCTGACCGCCGTCGGCGCCGTCGGACTGACCGTCGGCACCACGATCCTGACGCTCAAGGGCCATACCACTGATACGGCGACAGCCTCGCATCCCAGTAGGACGCCGCCGAGCAGCCAGGCCCCGAACACGGTGTCGCCGGTCGCGATGACCTCACTGGGGCAGCCGCTCCTCGGCCACACGGACGCCGTCCACTCGGTGGCCTTCCAGCCGGGCGGGCGGGTCCTGGCCAGTGGCAGCGCCGACCAGACGGTCCGATTCTGGGACCTCACCGATCCCCCGCAGCCCAAGCCCATCGGCGGCCCTTTCTCCGGCCATACCGACACCGTCTATTCGGTGGTCTTCAGTCCCGACGGAAACCTGCTGGCCGACGGCAGCGCCGACCAGAAGGTCCGGCTGCTGAAGGTGACCGACCCCGCGAAGCCGGTGCCCCTCGGCCGACCGGCCACCGGCCATACCGACGCCGTCTTCTCCGTGGCCTTCAGCCCCAGCGGCGAACTGCTGGCCGGCGGCAGTGGCGACCGCACGATCCGCCTGTGGAGGGTGACCGACCCCGCACACCCCGAACTGGTCGGCGAGCCCGTCATCGGACATACGGACGCGGTCCTGTCGATGGCCTTCAGCCACGACGAGAGCGTCATGGGCAGTGGCGGGTCCGACCACGCGGTCCGGCTGTGGAACGTGGCCGACCCTCCGGCACCCATCGGCCCCGCCCTCCCCGGCCACACCGACCGCGTCTACTGCGTGACGTTCAGCCCGAACGGGCACCTGCTGGCCAGCGGCAGCGGTGACCGGACGATCCGCCTGTGGAAGGTGGCCGACCCCGCGAACCCGGTCCCCCTGGCAAACCTCACCGGGCACACGGCCGCCGTCAACACGGTCGCGTTCCACCCCGACGGACGTGTGCTGGCCAGCGGCAGCAGCGACAAGACGATCCGCCTGTGGCGTGTAACCGAATCCGCGAACCCGGTGCCCCTCGGCCGACCCTTCACCGGGCATGGCGGCGCCGTCTACTCAGTGGCCTTCAGCCCGGACGGAAACCTGCTGGCCAGCGGCAGCGCCGACCAGACGATCCGCCTGTGGAGACTGGCCCGCTGAACACCCCTGGGCAGCCAGTGGATCCCCCCTGCGGAGCAGGAGACGACCGGTACGCAGTTCGGTCATAGCGGCCGACCAACCCGATCTGCATCCGGGGGTCGAAGGATGACGCCGACCCCTACAGTGCGCGCCCGTGCAAGCTCGAGTTCACCCCGGCGTCTCATCACGTTCGGAAGAAGCGGTCAGCTTGGCCCCTGTCACATGACTTGCCGGCCAGGAGGCCCGATGCCATCGCACGCGCACAAGCAGCGCACCACCGTACGACGTTCCCTGGCCGTGGGCGTGCCCATCGCCCTGCTCGCGGCGATCGGCGTGGCCGGGGCCGGGACCGCAGCGGGTGTGCCGGGCCCCGAAGGTGACAGGGCGCGGGGTGCGTATGTCGAAGGCACAGCCACCCTCGCAGACATCCCGCTCGGTGCGTTCAGCAATGGCCTCCTGCCCGGTTCGGTCGCGGACGACCGCGGCATCGACCTCGGTGGGATCGGCAGCGACATCTATCCCGCCGGCCGCAAGGGCGAGTTCTGGACGGTGAGCGACCGCGGTCCCAACGGCCAGATCAAGGTGGACGGCACGAAGCGCCGCACCTTCCCCGTCCCCGGCTTCGATCCGGCGATCGTCAAGGTCCGGGTGTCCGGCGACCGCGTGCGGGTGCTCCAGGCGATCGCGATCACCACGCGGTCCGGCAAGCCCGTCACGGGGCTGCCCAACCAGGCCTCGCGTGACGAGGCCCCGTACACGTACGACGCGAAGACTCCGCTCTCGTACGACCCGAACGGTCTGGACACCGAGGGAATCGTGCGGGCGGCGGACGGCACCTTCTGGCTCGCCGACGAGTACGGGCCGTCCCTCGTGCATGTCTCCGCCCAGGGGAAGGTGCTCACGCGGTACGTCCCCAAGGGGCTGAACCTCAAGGGGGCCGACTATCCCGTCGTGGAGTCGCTGCCCGCCATCCTGCTCAAGCGCAAGACCAACCGGGGCTTCGAGGGCCTGGCCCAACTCCCGGGCGGCGACCTGGTCCTCGCGGTGCAGAGCCCGCTGTCCGTTCCCGACACGGCCGCAGGCGAGAAGTCCCGCAACGCACGTCTGCTGCGCTTCTCGCCGAAGAAGCGCGCCGTGACGGCCGAGTACGGCTACCGCTTCGACGCGGTGGACGTCGTCGATCCGGGCGAGGACAAGACCTCCGAGCTCAAGATCTCCTCGCTGGTGGCGATCGGAAGCGACCAGCTGCTCGTGCAGGAGCGCACCGACAAGGCCTCCCGGATTCACCGGGTCACACTGCCGCACGGCCGAGGCATGCTGGGCAGTGCCTGGGACGACTCGGCGACCTCCCCTTCGTACGAGCAGCTGGACGACCCCGTCGCGGCCGGTGCGCCGGTGCTGCGCAAGACCCTCGTGGTCGACTTCAACACCGTCACGGGCGTACCCGGCAAGATCGAGGGCATCGCGCTGACGGGCCGGAACACCCTCGCGCTCATCAACGACAACGACTTCGGCATGACGGACGGCCCCGGAGCCTTCGACGCGCACGGCCGGCTGGTGGACAGCGGCATTGATACGACGGTGACGTACGTGCATCTGTCCAGGCCACTGCGCGGCTGAACTCAGGCAGGGGGCCGCCCCGACTACGCCGCTGGGCAGGTCGTCAGGGCGCCCCCTGTGCTTCGGCACGTCGCAAGGAGGCGGGCGTGCGCCCGGTGAAGTCCCGTGCCGTACGGGTGAGGTGGGCTTGGTCGGCGAAGCCTGCGGTGGCCGCGGCCAGAGCGGCCGTCGAGTCCGGCAGGCCTGCGATCGCGGTGCGCAGCCGGCCCCATCGACGCAGGCGGGCAAGGGCGATGCCCACATCCTCGCGGACCAGGGCGCGCAGCCGCGGGGCCGACAGGCCGACCTCGGCAGCGATGGAGGCGATGGGCAGGTCCGGATCGCGCACCGTACACAGCTCGACAGCGTGGGCGACTCTCGGATCGAGCGGGGGCGGGCGCCCGGTGAGTGTCCGCAGCTCGGCGTATCCGCCGCCCAGGTCAGCGCAGGTGCCGGGGCCGTCGGAATCGGTGGTGCCGAGCGCAGCGAGCAGGCGGCGCACCTCGCCGACACTGAGCCGTACCGGCCCCGGGCGCGGGGGCAGCAGCCAGGAGTCGATGAACAGGGCGAGGTAGGGCGCGGTCGCCGTGCAGGAGTGGGCGAGCCGGGGCGGAACGATCAACCCCGGCGCCGCCACCAAGGGCCGTCCCGGCTGAAGGAGTTCGGCGTGGCCGCCGATCGGCAGCACGGCTTTCCAGGCGGGCAGCCGGTGTTGGGCGACGCGGAACGGGCGGGACTCGGCGAACATCGTCGCCTCGGGGCCGGTCGCGAAGACGGTGCGGCGATCGTTTTGTTCAAGTGCCCAGGCACGAGGTGAACGGATCATCGTGCCATGCACGCTATCGCTTCCGTCGCCTTGGCGGTGTTCCTGGTCGTCACGGGGGTCATGCATTTCCTGTCCCCCGGCTACTTCCGCACGCTGGTACCCGCATGGATCGGCCGGGAGCGGCTCCTGGTGGTAGGTAGTGGGGTAGCCGAGATCGTGTCGGGTGCGCTGGTACTGGTTCCGGGCGTCCGGCAGGCCGGGGGCTGGGCCGCTGCCGCGCTGATCACCTGTTACCTGGTGTCCCACGGGGACGCGCTACGACGGGCGCGGCCGGACCGGCCCAGGCTGCTGGAGCGGCCGGTCGGTGCGGTGGCTCGGCTGGTGGTGAACGCCCTGTACATCGCCTGGGCGGTGGCAGTGGCCGGCTCCGCGCCCTGACGCCGATGCGCGGCGCCCCGAACGGGACGCGCCGCAGCGGTTTACAAGGAGGCTGTCGTGCTAAGCACGGTGGGTTTCGGGGCGCGGGGTGTGCCGGTCGGGGAGGAGCCGGATTCCTGAGCTCACGGCGGCAGGGGGGGCTCTGGTCGGTCGCAGCACCGCGATGCAGCGCCGGCCCGGCGGCCGGGACGGGCATCGTCACGGGCGACGGAGCACGACGGCCAGGAAGTGCGGCTGCCTCTGGGTCTTCTCACACCGGCGGGGATCGACAGGTGACGGGGACGGCACAGGCAACAGGCCACCCGGCTCGGACCGGCGGGTCGAGTGATCACGGCAGGGTGTCGTCGAGCCACGCCTCACCCCACGTAAGCCCATTCGATCAGCCCGATTACGCACCGTAACGCAAGACTCGCGGATCCGAGGGATTTACTTGAAGTCTCACATTGTTTTATGGTCGCAAGCGAGGCCACCGCCTCACCCTTCGCTGCCCCGGGAGAGCCCCATGCCTGTACGCCGCCTCAACCACGCGGTGCTCTACGTGCGTGACGTCGCACGAGCCGTCGAGTTCTACACCGACGTCTTCGGCTTCAAGCTCGACGTCGACATCCCCGGCCGCGCCGCGTTCCTCAGCGCCGAGGACACGCTCAACGACCACGACCTCGGCCTCTTCTCCGTCGGACCGGACGCGCCCGGCCCCGAGCGCGGCCGCGTCGGCCTCTACCACCTGGCCTGGGAGGTGGGCACGCTCGGCGAGCTGGTCGCTGTCGCCGACAAGATCAACAAGCGTGGCGCCCTGGTCGGCTCCACGAACCACGTCGTGTCGAAATCCCTGTACGCCAAGGACCCCGACGGCAACGAGTTCGAGATCATGTGGCGCGTACCCCGCGAGGACTGGCCGACCGCAGGCGAAGAAACCCGCCCCGGCCCGCTCGACCTCGAAGAATCGCTCAAGCGCTGGGGGCCCGACCTCAAGACGGGCGCCGCGGCCGGATCCGCCACCTGAAGGACGATCCATCGCCGAGGCCGAGTTGCCCCTTCCTGAAGACGTCTTGCCCCTTCGTCCCGCCCGCGCTGCCCTCGCATACCTGGTCCACGCAACGCACTGCCCCATGGCCATGCCGACCGGCAACGCCTTCGCCATCGATCACGTCACCTGTCGCGGTGGGAAGAACTTCCTGAAGATCTGGTCGCACAGCGGGGCGCGTCAGAGCGTGGACTGCTACGCGAACCGCGGGAAGACCGACTTCGGCGGGTGGCGGGTCGACAAGATCTCCACCGGGAACAACGACCTGATCTACTACGACGCCAACGGCGACTCGGTGAAGATCGAACGCTGGCACGAGAGACACCGCCAATTACCGGGCGAGCTGGAGGGGGTTCCGCCGCTGCCGTCGTCGGGCGCCGTGACCTCGCCGGGCTCTCACCCCGCCGTCAGCGCGAACGCGAGCAGCGCGGTGGAGGTGAAGTCGTCGGCCGGTTCCACCGTCTGCCACGCGCCGACGTGGTCGAGGTAGCGGGCACCCTTGCCGTCGAAGCGCTTCCAGGTGTCCGTTCCGTACGCGCAGGGGCGCATCGTGTCGAAGGAGTTGAGCTCGGACAGCTTGGCCGCCGCGTTCGGGCCGTTGACCACCGCACCGCGCAGGGGGGCGCCGGTGAGGTTGGCCGCCTGGTGCTCGGGGCAGTGCGGAGAGGTCTCGCCCGCGCCGACCATGAAACCGGTGCCCCAGGCGTTGGCACCCAGCGCCCAGCCGCGCTGACGCTCGGCGAAGGCGTCATAGCGGTGGTCGCCGGTCGCCCGCGCGTACAGCCGTGCGGTGGCGACCAGCCCGAAGGTGTGAGGCACCGCGTCGAAGTCCGTGTAGACGGCGCCCGCCCGGAACGGGTCCTTGTCGGCCCGCCGCTCACCGTCCGACAGCTGCCGCCGCAGATCCGCCACGGCCGCGCCGGACGGCGCGAGGCGCAGCAGGTCGGCGTGGGCGAGGGCGCTGACATCGGCGACGCCGAGTGTGCCGCGCGCGTCCGACGCGAGGTACTTCCGCATCCACTCCCCCGCCTCGCGCTGCCACCTCCCCGCCCGCTCATCGCCCAACTGACGTGCCGCCAGGGCCAGTTCCGCGGCGCCGAACTCCATGTCGTCCTGCCAGGACTCCTCCGGGTAGAAGCCGTGCGGGAACGCGGTCACCAGCTCGCCCGAGTGCTCGGTGTCGGCCTGCCCGTAGACGGCCGCGGCCTTCTCCAGCCACTGCCGGGCCCGCTCCGGGTTGTCCTCGGCGTCCGCCTGGGCGGCGAGCGCGAAGGCCCCGGCGACCCGGCCCGCCAGGTTGGGGCTGATGGGCTCGCCCGGCTCGTTCGCCCGGAAGACCGGCCGGTGCTTGATGGTGTAGTCGGGGTCGCCCTGGCGGACGTCCAGCGCGTCGTCCGCCTCCGGCAGCCGCCAGACGTCGTGGTCGCTGCGGAACTCCTTGCTGCCCGCGCCGATCCCGACCTGGGCGTAGAGCGTGCCAGTGCGGCCGTCCCACATCCGGTCGAGCCAGGCCAGGCCGTGGCGCGCCTCGGCGTCGAGCCCCGGCACGTCGCCGAACGAGCGCTGGGCGAGCAGCAGTTGGGCGGTCGAGTAGGACGCGGTGTGGGTGAACTTGAGGAAGTCGCCCGCGTCGAACCAGCCGCCCGAGACGTCGACGGGCCCTGCGACGCGCCGCAGCGGCTCGGTCAGTTCGGTGCCCTCGTCGTCGTAGCGGGGCGTGGCGTACACGGTCGCCGCGCGGTCCGCGAGGTGGGAGGGCTTGCGGTCCAGTACGCCGGGTACGACGTCGGCACCGTCGCGCTGGGCCTGGAAGAACCGCACGTTCTCGGCTGCCAGGCCGCGCATCAGCTCACCGGCCGGGGCGACCTTGAAGCGCGGCGAGGTGCCGGTGGCGGTTCCGGTCAGCTTGAGCCGGTAGGTGCCGGGTGTGGTCAGCGCCGTGAGGTCGAGGGTGCGGACCGTGTCGTACTCCGTATTCCAGGCGCCGGTACGAGGTCCGGTCCTGCCGCTCAGAACCGGACGGCCGGACTCGTCGACCACCTGGAAGCCCGCGCTCGCGACCGCGTCGTCGTCGCTGCCCATGGCGAACGCCTCCTTGGGACCACCGGTGAGGTACCCGGCCTGGTTCACCCGGACCACGACGGGATGTGCCTCGACTCCCCGCGAGGGCAGGGCATACCAGACGGCTCCAGAACCGATGAGGACGGCGGTGGCCAGGGTGACGGATGCGGCGCGCGGGCGCCTGACTTTCGCGAACATGCGGCCAGACTGGCGGACGCATCATGAGGAGAAGATGAGGGCTCCCGCCGTGCGGAGAGAATCCCGCCATGCGGAGGGAATCCCGCCGTGTCGGCGGATCGCCGCTCAGGAACGGCCCGGCCGGTCTGCTCAGGAACTCGCCCGGTCCGACCGCTCCGGTTCGAGCCGCAGCCGCAGCCGCACCAGCGCGCCGCCACCCGGTGCGGCCCCCGCCTCGACCGTGCCGCCGTGCAGCTCGGCGACCCAGCCGACGATGGCGAGGCCGATTCCGTTGCCGCCCGCGCCGGTGCGGGTGCCGAAGCCCGGACCGTGGTCGCGCACCGCGACCCCGTCGGGGTGCACCCGTACCTCGACGGGAGTCGCGCCGCCGTGCCGCAGCGCGTTCTCCACGAGGTTGCGCACCGCCTGCTCCAGCAGGTCGGGGTCCCCGGCGACCACCACGGGCTCGGCCGACACCGTGACCTCGGCCCCGGGATGGGCCCGTGCCACCTCCTCCACCGCCTGCTCCACCAGCTGGTCGAGCCGGAGCGGGGTCAGCTCCACCTCCTGGGTGCCCGCCTCCACCCGTGCCCGGGTGAGCAGCCCGCCGACCAGGCGGCCCATGCGGTCGACGATCCGGGCGGACTCGGCGCCGCCGTCCGACTCCAGCGTCGCCCGCAGCGTGGCGAGCGGGGTGCGCAGCTCGTGGGCCGCCTCGGCGAGGAACTGCTCCTGCTGGTCGAGCGCCCGCAGCGCGGGACGCATGCTGCGCCCGGAGAGCAGATGCCCGATCAAGGCGGCGGCCAGGACCAGGGCCGCGCAGCCCAGCGCGAGCCAGCGCACCAGGAGGGCATGGTCGCGCCGACCCGGGCCCGGATCGGCGCCGGCCAGGACGGCCGCGCCGATGCTGTCGTCGTCCCACACCGGCGAGACGGCCCAGCGCAGGGTCGTACCGTCCCGGGAGGTCTCGGTCGCGTACACCGTGTCCTGCTCGGACAGGACCCGCCGCCACAGCCCGTCGAGACGGTCGGGCGCGGGCAGCGCGCCCGGGCCCGGGCGCGACCAGCGCACATCCGGGTCCCGCCGCCCGCCGACGACCGTGAGCGCGCCGGGCTCCCGGGCCAGCGCGTCCTCCGCCAGGGGTTCGAGGTGGAGGACACCCTTGTCCATCCACACGGCCCGGGCCAGACCGTCGGCCCGGCGGCCGACCTCCTTGTCGAGCCCTTCGGTACGGGAGTGGGCATCGATGGAGGCGGCGACGACGGCGAGGACGACCAGGCAGGCGGCGGTGGTCCCGGCGAACAGGACGGTCAGCCTCCGCCGCAGCCGGGCGAGGCGCGCCACGGCCGGGCGCGGGCGCCGCCGCGGAGCGCTCACTCGGGGCCCGCGATGCGGTAGCCGACACCACGCACGGTCCCGATGAGCTCCGGGGGACCGAGTTTGCGGCGCAGCTGTGCGATGACGACATCGACGACGTTCGACATCGGGTCGCTCATCTCGTCCCAGCAGCTGTCGATCAGCTCGCTCCGGGTGACGACCTCGCCGGCGCGCACCATCAGCGCCTCCAGTACGCCGAACTCCTTGGCGGTCAGGGTGAGGAGCACCCCTGCCCGGCGTACCCGGCGGCGCGGCAGGTCCAGCTCCAGGTCCTCGACACGCAGCTCCGGCAGCCGCGCGGGGTGCCCCCTGCGGCACAGACTGCGCACACGCGCGGTGAGCTCGGCGAAGGCGAAGGGTTTGACCAGGTAGTCGTCGGCGCCGTGCTCGAACCCGGCGACCCGGTCGTCAACGGTGCCGAGCGCGGTGAGCAGCAGCACCGGAAGTGCGGACCCGGCGCGCCGACGGTCCCGTACGAGGTCGAGGGCGTCCCCGTCGGGGAGCCCCCGGTCGGCGACCAAGCAGTCGTACGTATTGACGTCCAGCTTGAGATCGGCCTCGTCGATCCGCACGGCGAGGTCCACGGCGAACCCGGCCGCACGCAGCCCCTCCACGACGACGGGCCCCAGCTCGGGGTCGTCCTCCACCACCAGCACACGCATGGGACGGCAGCTTACGGGCAGTCCGAAGCAGCTATCCGGCTCCGGTCGTGAACCCGCGGGGCTGCGGCTCCATTCCGGTGGTCTGCCTTCAATGACGAACCAGGCAGAACGGATGCCCCGCCGGATCGGCATAGATGCGCCAACTCCGCCCGTCGGAGCCGTCATCCAAGAGCGTCGCCCCTTGCGCCAGCACCTGCTCCTGGGCCCGGTCCAGGTCCGCGACACCGAGATCCAGATGGAACTGCTGGGGCCGGGCCGGGTCGGGCCACCGCGGCGGCCGATAATCCGCGGCCCGCTGGAAGGCGAGGACAAGGCCGGACGGCGTGTGCAGAGTCGCCCAGTCATCGTCGAGCGCCCACCGCTTGTCCTGCTGGTTGACGGTACCGCCGAGCAGGGACCGGTAGAACGCGGCGAGTTCCGCCGGATCCGGGCAGTCAAGGACCACGCATTGCAGATCAGCGATCATCCACCGATCCTAGGCGCCCCAGAGCGCCCCGGCCCTCGCACAGTCAAGACCGCAGGGGCACCACCCGGTCGCCCAGCTGTAGGTGAGTCAGGGTGCTAAACGGTCAGGACGATCTTTCCTCGGGTGCGGCCCGCCTGGCTCAGGCGCCACGCTTCGGCGGTCTCGGCCAGCGGCAGCGCGTGTTCCACGGGCACCGTCAGCTTGCCCGCGTCCGCGAGCGCGGCGAGCTCCGCCAGATCACCGCCGTCCGGGCGTACCCAGACGTAGTGGCCGCCCCGGGCCGCGGCCTCCCCGTCGGTGATGGACGCGATCCGCTCACGCTCGCGGAGCAACTGCTGCGAGACGTCGACCGCACCCTCGCCGATGAAGTCGAGGGCCGCGTCGACACCGTCGGGTGCCAGCTCCCGTACGCGGTCGGCGAGCCCGTCCCCGTAGGTGACCGGTTCCGCGCCGAGCTCGCGGAGGAAGTCGTGGTTGCGTTCACTGGCGGTGCCGATCACCCGGGCACCGAGCGCGACGGCGATCTGCACGCCGAGCGAGCCGACACCGCCGGCCGCGGCGTGGATCAGCACGGTCTCGCCCTTGGCCAGACCGACCCGCTTGATCGCCTGGTAGGCGGTGAGCCCCGCGAGCGGCGCTCCGGCGGCCTGCTCCCAGGTCAGCGCGGCGGGCTTCTTGGCCAAGGTACGGACGGGCGCGGCGACGAGCTCCGCGTACGTGCCGTTCTGCGCCCAGTCCTTGCGCACGTTGCCGAAGACCTCGTCCCCCACCGCGAACTCGGTGGCGTCCAGGCCGACCCGTTCCACCACGCCGGCCACGTCCCAGCCGGAGATCAGCGGGAAGCGGACTTCCATGATCGGGTCCAGGTAACCGGCCGCGAGTTTCCAGTCGACCGGATTCACCCCGGCCGCCTTCACCCGGACGAGGACTTCACCGGGCGCGACCTTGGGATCGGGCAGCTCGACCAGCCGCAGATCGTCGGCGGCTCCGTACGATTCAAGCGCAATTGCCTTCATGGTCCAGGACCGCTTTCCGGCCGGTCGCTGCGCTCCGGCCCAGTCGACGGGGGCTCTCCCCCTCCTGTGTCCAGCATTCACACGGCTGGGCGACATGGGCAACTCCAGCCGACAGCCGGAGCCGGCGGGACCTCGGACGCCCACCGGAGACCACCCACTCGCCGCGTCGGGGCGGGCGACCTCTCGTCAGTGCCTGGACGCCGACGGTGGCGCGGGTGCGAGGACGTAACCGCTGACCAGCCTGGCGACACCGAGCGCGCAGTCCAAGGCGATGACCGTGGACTGCGAGGTGCCGCCGCGCGCGATGATCAGGACGACGCCGGTCACGAGAACGGCGAGAAAGGTCGAGTAGTGGCGGCGGAGTGACGCCGCGAAGTCGATCGGCATGTCGTGCTCCCCTTCCTGTTCCTGGGCACTGCTGGACTGAGGTGTCCTCCATTCGACCGGTCGCCGTACCGGCCGTCCAGGGAATCCAACGGACCTCGATGTGCCGGGAAAGGGACCAGAAGTTCGGCCTTTTTCGGTGGAATTCGGTGAAGTTCCACGCTCTCGGCGTACGAGGTGCGAGCATCTCGGCCATCCGGCGTGTGTCAGGCACTTGGGGGGAACATGGAGGGCTACCCACGCGGCGCGCTGCCGCCCGTGCAGCGGTTCGCCGCGGCTCTGCGACGGCTCCGCATCACCGCGGGCGACCCCCAGCTCAAGACGATCGCCGCGCGGGCACAGTGCAGTCAGGCGACGGTCTCCGAAACGCTCAACGGCCACCGCCTGCCCAGTGAGACTCTGACCCGTCGGTTGGTCACCGCTCTGGGCGGCGACTGGGAGCGGTGGAAGGAGCTCTGGCGGGACGTCCGGACCGAGCTGGACGACCTGAAGCACAACACACCCGAGCCTCCGCGGACGCTGCAGGCGGAGATGGTCTGCTATCCGAACCCGCCCGCGTTCTACCGGGCCGCGGCCGACCGTGTACGCGCGGCCCGAAGCGAGATCCGTCTCACCTACGTACGGCTTCATCCTCCCGGCCAGTGGGTCGCCTCGGAGGTGGCCGCGTACTACGAGACGGTGCTGCAGTGGGCCAGGGAGCACGCCGGCGACTCCGCCAGCGTCCGGCGCATCATCGGCGTCCCGGAGCGCGACGGCATGCCGCCACCGGCCTATCTGGCCTGGCTGCGAGAACACCAGTCAGAAGTCAGGGACGTGTACTCGTACGAGGCACGGGTGATGTCCTGGAACAGCTCCTGCGCCTGGCACAACACAGCCCTCATCGACGACTCCGTCACCTTTCTCTCCTTTTCCGGCGCCGGCCGCCAACAACTCACCGGCTTCAGCGTCGAAGGGCCAACCTTCCTGGCGCACTTCGCATCCACTTTCGACCGAGCGTGGGGTGCGTTGCAGACGCTCGACGAATACGTTGCCCGACAGAGCCGGTGACGGCACACGTCGGCAACGGCTCTGCCCCCACGCGACGCGGCAGTTCCAGGCTCTCGAAGGTGCAGTCGCCGGTGAGTTCGTCCGTGGGCAGGCCGAACGCCGAGACCAGGTAGGTGCGGATGTAGTCGAAGGGCTGCTGGGCTGGCTGGCTCATGGCCGTGGTCTCCTTCACGGCGTGGGCACCCACGGCCAGGCCATGGGTGAATCCGGAGCAGGCGGCCGCGATGTCGAATGCCGGGACCGTACCGAGGTCCAGTCGTGCGGCAACCCAGGGGGCCGTCCCCGGCGAACGGTGATCGGGTGTCGTGGTCGTCAACACCACCAGATCCACCACCCGGTCGCCCGCGCTGCGCAGAGCGGCCCGCAAGGAGGCCCCCCGCCCGTTAATTGCTACCGCTTCGAGCGAGCGGATCGCTACCGTGACCGTATGACCACTGACGCCGCCTCACCCGATGACATCACCTTGCTGCCCCGGGCCGAGTTCGCCTTCCCCGGTCCGCTGCGCGACCAGCTCGTCGCGGCCATCCTCGATGGTTCCAAGACCTCCACCACCGGACTCGTGATCGACTACGAGCATGAAGGGGAGACGCCGCCGTCCATCGGGAGCCGCGCGGTCGTCGTCGACTCGGACGACCGTCCGGTCGCGGTCATCGAGGTCACCGGCGTGCGTGTCGTGCCGCTCGCGCAGGTGGATTTCGCTCACGTGGTGGACGAAGGCGAAGGCGACACCAGTATCGCCGGGTGGCGGGCGAACCACGAGCGGTTCTGGCACAGCGACGAGATGCGCGCGGCGTTGGAAGACCCGGAATTCACCGTGGACGACGAGACCTTGGTGGTGCTGGAACGCTTCCGCCTCGTCACCGACCTTCACCCGGTCTGATTGACCGTCCGAATGGTCTCCACGTTTACACCGGCACCGCATACAGTCGCTCAAAGGTACTGACGTAGACCAGCCCGTTCACCACGACTGGCGTGGACGCGGCATCGTGGGTGGGGAACCTCCACCGCTGTTCGCCGCTCGCGGCATCCACCGCGTACAGGTACTTGTCGTCGCTGGCGGTGGCGACGTACACCACCCCGTCGGAGACCGCCGGTGAGGAAAGGCTGCTGCCGACGGGGAAGATCCACCGCTGGCCTCCGGTGGCGACGTCCAGCGCGTGCAACTGCTTGCCACCGCAGACGTACACCAGCCCGCCTGACACCGCCACCGAGCCACCACCGCCGTTGGAGAACTCCCACTTCGGCTTGCCGTTGGCGGCATCTACCGCAAAGAGCCGACCGCCGGAGGTAGTGCAGTACACCACGCCGTCAGCCAGCACGGGCGGCGCCCAGGACACGATTCCGACGTGGGATTTCCACCGCTGCTCACCGGTGACGGCGTCCAGCGCGTACAGCAGCCCATCGTCGATTTCACCGACGTACACCACCCCGTCGGCCACCGCCGGCGAGGCCCGGAACGCCGTGGCGTCGGTGCGGAATTTCCACCGCTGTTTGCCGTCGGCGGCATCCACCGCGTACAGGTACGCGTCGCCGCTGACGTAGACCAGCCCGTCGGTCGCCGCCGGCGCATACGCATCCCCGCTGGTGGGGAAGTTCCACCGCTGCTTGCCGGTAGCCATGTCCACCGCGTACAACCGCTTGCCGCCACAGACATACACCAGCCCACCGGACATGGCCAGCGACGAAGGCTCTTCGGCGTCCTCCACGGTGCCGAACTTCCACCGCTGCCTGCCCGTGGCGGCGTCCACCGCGTACAGGGATGCTTCGCGGCCGCTCACATACACCACCCCGCCGGACACCAGCGGCGTCGCGTAGTTGGAACCACCCTTGGTGAACGTCCACTTGGGTTTGCGGGAGCCGCCCTTCACGAAGTACCAGCCCGCGACACCGAGTCCGCCGGCCGTGACGGTCCCGGCGAGGCCGAGCAGAGCCCGTCGACGGGAGACTCCGGTGGGCCCGGCGGCCGCAACCGTGGAGGGCTGGGGCACCCGGCGGGGAGAGTGCGCGTACGCCCGGGGCACGGGCTCGGTGGTGCCGATGACAGGAGTGGTCGCGGGGGACGTGTTACGTGGGTGAGCATCCGTACGGTCCTGCTCGGCGATGGTCGGCCGGGGCGGCACCGGGTCGGTGGCGGGTGGGGCGGCGCTCTGCGGGTCGGGGGTCCGCGCCGACGTGGGGCTGGGCGGCGGCTCCGGCGAGGGCGCGGTGGTCCGCAGCCGTACGGTCCGGGCGACGGCCTCCGGCATCCACTCGGCCTCTGTGAGCACAACGGGGGTGGCCCGCCCTCCTCTTGCGGACTCGGCCAGCTGGTCCAGCAGTTCGGCCGGGCCGGGCCGTTCACCCGGGTCCTTCACCAGGCACCGCGCCACCACTGCCCGAAGGGGCGCAGGCAGCGCGGCGAGGTCGGGTTCTTCATAGACGGTACGGAAGTTGAGCACGTGCCCCGAGCCGGTGCCGAACGGCCCTACACCGGTGGCGGTGAACGTCAGCACCGCGCCCAGGGCGAACACGTCACAAGCCGGTCCCACCGGCCGAGCGGTCAGTTGTTCAGGGGACATGAAGCCGGGTGTGCCGGGCATGACGCCGGTCCGGGTCAGCACGCTCGCCTCACCGGCCAGCGAGATCCCGAAGTCGATCACCCGGGGCCCGTCGGCGGCCAGGAGCACGTTCGACGGCTTGAGGTCCCGGTGGACCACCCCGGCCGCGTGGATGACCTCCAGCCCTTCGGCCAGCCCCGCCCCCAGCGCCAGCACCGGCTCCAGCCGCCACGGCCCGTGCGCTGCCACCGCCTCCCCCAGCGAAAGACCCGGCACGTACACCGTGGCCAACCACGCCGGCGATCCCTCTGGATCGGCGTCCACCACCCCTGCGGTGAAGGCCCCGTTCACCCGCCTGGCCGCGGCCACCTCCCGGGCGAACCGGCGCCGGAACTCCGCGTCCTCCGCCAGCTCGGGACGCACCACCTTCACGGCCACGGCCCGCCCGCCGGGCGAGCGGCCCAGGTACACCCGCCCCATGCCACCCGCGCCCAGTCGCGCCACGACCCGGTAGCGCCCCACCCGACGCGGGTCCCCCGCCTCCAGCGCCTCGAACACCCTTACCCCACAACCCTTTTGGCCTGCCGGACGGGCCGACCCCTCCGGCCTGAACGGAGAGAGCCCACATGATGCCCGAATCCTCATCAGCGTGAATACGGCCCTGCGCGTGGCGTAGCACGAGCGGGACGCGAGGGCGACACCCCGGCGACCCAAGCCTCGGCCCCTTCATGGACAAGCCGCTGCATCTGGCAGTCTCAGTGATAATCTGTCCTCCTGTCGATTTGCTCAGGGCTCTTCCCAACACGCGGAGGTACGAGCGCAGATGACGGATTCGGCGGAGTTCTGGGACCGTCGGTACACCCACGGCAACCTCGGCTGGACACTCGTTCCCCATCCGCTGGCGGTCGCGGAGCTCGCGCTCGTGCCCCCGGACGCGTCCGCCGGGCCGAACGCGCCGGGACGCCTGGCACTCGACCTCGGCGCGGGTGCCGGACGCCATTCCCTGTGGCTCGCCCGCCGCGGTTGGCGGGTGACGGCCGTGGACTTCTCCGCGACGGCCCTGGAGCGCACCCGCCGAGATGCCGCGGCCGAGGAACTGGATGTGACGACCGTCCTCGCGGACCTGGATTCCTACGAACCGCGGCAGGGCGCCTTCGGTGTCATCCTCATCACGTACGTGCACCCCGAGCCGCCGCTGCGGGCCGCGCTGTTGGCCCGTGCGGCCAAGGCGCTGGCTCCGGGCGGGCGGCTGGTCGTCGTGGGGCACCATCTCGACAACCTCGGCAGGGGCCTCGAAGGCCCGTCCGACCCGGAGCGGATGTTCACTCCGGAGCGCCTCTCCGCGGAGCTGCCGGATCTGCGCGTCGAACGGGCCGAGCGGGTGGTCCACATCGTCCCCACCGCGTCGGGCGAGCGCGAGGCGTACGCCACCGTGATCAGGGCGAGCCGCGCCACCGCCGACCGCCCGGACCTGCCCGCGTCAGCGGCCGGGCTACCGCACCACGAGACGTACCAGGAGACTCCGTAGGGCATCACACTCCTCGGCGGACAGGGGACTGAGGAACTCCCGATGGACCTCGGCCAGCACCTCCTGCGCCTCCAGCAGCCGTGCGATGCCCTGTTCGGTCAGGTGCAGGGCCGACGTCCGGCGGTCGGGGCCGCGTCTGCGCTCCATCAGCCCGGTCCCCTCCAGCTTGTCGACCAGGGCGACGATGGTCGTCCGGTCGATGCGGAGCTTGTTGCCCACGGCCCGCTGGTTCAGCCCCGGTTCGGCCGCGACGACGCTCAGCACACCGAATTGACGCATCGTCACATCAAGGGGGCACAAGTCGCGTTCGGCGCATCCCGTGACCGTCTGGGCGGCCTTGCGCAACAAGAAGCCGTGCCACTGCTGAAGCCCTTCGAACAAAGGCCGGTCCCCAACACCGAGTTCCCCGCTCACCGTCAATTCTCCGGCCCCCCTCGGATCCGACAGCGGCACCGACTGTCTTTCGGACAGAACATCAACGCTGCCGCGACCCGTCAAGCCTTCAACAGCGGGCGCGCGCACCCGTGACGAGCCGGGCAGGTCGCCCGTTACCCCAACTGAGCTCTCCCTTCGACCAGTTGGCGCCCGCGAGGGCCGCCCCCCGCGTTGACGATTCCGTCGGGCAGTCCCATACTGACCCATCAGGGCCTCTGACTATCAGCTTCATTGATTAATTGGCCTTCCGGGACAGTCATGGAGGCGCGGGCGCAGGCAGCCGCAGCCCGTCAGCAGGCCACGGGGCCGGAGGGAACACGATGAACAAGCACGTCAGCGACGCCCAGGACATGCGGCTGGTCTACGCCGGGTCCTTCCTCGGCAACTTCGACCGGATCGTGATCACACCGCTGCTGCTGCCCGCGTCCAAGGGGCTGGGCGTCAGCGTCTCCCACGTCACGATCGCGCTCACCGTCTATCTGCTGCTGTTCGGCCTGATGCAGCCTGTACACGGCCTCATCTCCGACGTATACGGGCGCGTACGGGTCATGCGCGCGGCCCTGTTCGCCATGTGCGTCGCCGACCTGGTGTCCGCGCTCGCCCCCAACCTGGGCGTACTCATCCTCGGGCGCGCGCTCGCGGGCGCGTCGGCGGCCGCCCTGCTGCCGGTGATGGTGGCGTACGTGGGCGACCGGCTGCCCTTCGCCCAGCGGCAGCGGACCGTGGCGAGCGTCCTGGCGGCCGGGGCGGTCGGCACGGCCGCCGCGACCGTGGTCGCCGGTGTGTTCACCCACTTGTGGAGCTGGCGCGCGGCCATCCTGCTGGTCGCGATCTGCTCACCGCTGCTCGCCCTCGCCTTCGGCCGCCTGCCGGAGGCCTCCGCCCCGGCGCCCAGCGGCACGAGCGTCAAGGCCCGGCTCGGCATGGTCTTCCGTATCGGCTGGTTCCGGTTCCTCGTGGTGTTCGCGGTCTTCGAAGGCGCGGCCATGCTGGGCTTCTTCAACTTCTTCAACACCGCGCTGCAGTCGGGCGGGCACAGCGTCGTGTACGCCGGTCTCGTCACCGGCAGCTACGGACTGGCCGCGGTGGCGGGCGGCGTGGCGGTGCGCACCCTGGGCAATCGGGTGTCGGCAGCGACCCACTTCGCCGTCGGCAGCGTACTGCTCGGCGTGGGCTATCTGGTCTGCGTGCCCGCCCAGTCGATGGTGACCGTGCTGGCGGGCAGCGTGTTGTCCGGACTCGCCTTCGCACTGGTCCAGTCCACCGTGCAGACGTGGGGAACCGAGGTCGCGCCGCCCCAAGTACGCGGCATCGCCACCTCATTGGTGGCCTGCGCCGTGTACACCGGGGCCGCCCTCAGCACGTATCTGGTGAGCGGGCTGGCGGACGACGAGCACTTCGGCACGCTCTTCGCGATCGCCGCCGCCGTCACCCTGCCCGTGGCACTCGTCGGGCCGGTCGCCCGCGCGCGGTTCTCGGCCGCGCTGGCCGACCGGCGCGACCAGCACCACCCGGCCGAGGCGCCGCCGGCCAGTCCCGCGAGCCGAAACCCGTAACAGCAGCGCTTCGGGGCGCGCTCAGCCGGGGGCTGTCACGCGGCCACGGTGTCCCACATCGCCCGTGAGGAAGGGCGGCGGGGGTGCTGAGGAGCGCGCTCGGCGAGCGTCGTCATCCAGGCGCCGATCTCCTGCAGTTCCTTGCGCCCGACGGCGGCCCGTACACGCGGGAACCACCTGCGGTCCTCCGCGTCCATGTGCCGTTCGACGATGTCCATCAGCAGACGGGCCTTGGCGTCGAAGGCAACGGCGTCGGGGCGCATGTCGTACAGCTCGGCGGCCAGCACGTCGGCGATGTGGTGCTCCTCCACGAAGCCCAAGACGTCCGGCTCGGTCTCGGGGACGAGGACGCAGACGCGCGGATACATGCCCTCCCGCTCGATGTACGTGTACACGGTCAGGGTGCGCAGGAAGGGCTCTATCACCTCGGCGTTCCGCTCGACCCGATAGGAGCGGATCAGCCGCCTGATCTCCTTGTGGCCTTCCCTCAGCATCACGATCGCGTCGGTGGACATGGGCAGCTCCCTGAGGCACAGGACTCACTTCCGCTCAGCCCCCTACCCGGCAAAGCGGATGAACATGCGCCGCTTTCGGGGCTGGCGGGCGTCGCGGGCGGGCTGATGCGCCCGGCCCCTCCCCCGACCTCGAATCCGGGGTCAGGCGTGTTCTGTCACTTGCCGTCGAGCGCGCGCTTGAGCTGGGCCTTGTTCATGTCGGAGCGGCCGTGGATGTTGCGGCGCTGGGCCTCGGCATAGAGCTGGTCGTACGTCGGCCCCTGCGAGCCGCTGTGCGAGCGCCGGCCTCCGCGCTCGGAGGACGACATGTCCTGCGTGGAGCTCTTGCTGGCGGTCTTGGACTCACCGGAGCGGGCGCGCTCCTTGTTCACGGTCCTGGCGGCGATCTCCTTCGCCCGCTCGGTGCTCTCGCCGCGCTCTTCGGCGCTCTCCTTGATGTGTTCGTACTGACGTTCCCGCTTCGGGCTGGATCCACGAGGCATGACGACTCCTTGGCTACCCTGGGCGATTGTTTACCTACTCAATCTCACCTTGTGCTGCTGCAACCGGCTCCGCAATTGGGGGGGGCGGGAGCGGCTGGGGGGCCGGGTCCTGGAGAACGCTCCCCTCGGGGTCGAACGTATGCGTCCATGGCCATCGGGTGCCCCGCCCGCGTCCGACGATGCGTTGCTCCGGCGGTTTCAAGTGAACGACGGCTCTCAGCCCAGGTCCATCACTTCGGTCGCCGCCGGAGCCCGTACCTCCACCGGCTTACGGCCCTCGTCACAACCGCCGGTGCCGTACGCACGACGTCCTCCCTGGTCACTCCTGCTGACGATCTGTCCCACTTCATGGAAGCGCTGTTCCGCGGTGCGCTGTTGCCGAAGCACATCAGGGAGAAGCTGTTCACCCTGCCACCTGCCGGGGTGCGCATGCTGGACGGGAGTCCGGCCCGCTACAGCATGGGGCTGCAGAAGGCCACGGTGAACGGTGTGACCTTCTGGGGGAAGACAGGAGAGTGGTACGGCTACCGCACAAGGGTGTGCTCCACGCGCGATCAACAGGCCCGGGCCGGTCGCGCCGGAGCACTTCTCCCCGGACGTCGCGTACCCGGCTCCAAGGCGGTGAATGCCGTCGGCCCCGGCTTCACGGCCACCGGGCTGAACCACGGCACCGGGAGCCAGAGCGGGGAGCAGGGCGCCGAGGTCATCGTGCGCTTGCCGCGGGTCGGCGCCGACGGCCCGACGGGGACGTTCCAGAACGCGGTCGGCGTCCTGCCCTGGTGACCGCGAGCCCGGCGCCCTGACACCGGCGGGGCCGACGCGCCGGTGTCAGCCGAGCGCCCCGGCCCTGCGCCGCGCGTCCTACAAAGACACTCACGCCATTTCGGGCTGCGGTTGCAATTCCCGTTGCCGCGCCAGCGCGGTCTGCGGTTCCCACGATTTCGTGGTCCGCACATAGGCGTAGACAACTGAACTCAGCGCCAGAAGGAGAAGCGGTCCGAACACCCACGGGTGATCGGCCATCTGCATCGGCAGATAGCGGTACGACACCAAGAGCGCAGCGAAGACCACTGTGCCGTAAGCGACCAGCTGAATCGCCGACCGGTCCCAGCCGCGGTTGAACGAGCGCATCGCCGCCTCGATCGTCAGCGCGAACACCACACCGGCAATGAGATCCGCACCGTAGTGGTAACCGAATCCCAGCGTCGCGCTGAGCGTGGCGACCAGCCAGAACGTGCCTGCGTATCGCACACCCCGTGAGCCCTTGCGGGAATGAATGAAGATCGTGGTGGCCCACGCCGTGTGCAGGCTGGGCATGCAGTTGCGAGGGGTGATCTGGTCGTACGGCATCGGGTGCGGGTTGAGCGGCGGCGGCGTGTTCGGCCACAGGTCGGCCACCACCCAGTGCCCGCCGCCGGTGCCGAAGGCGCCGTCGCCGTAGGCGAAGACCGGCCCGACCACCGGGAAGATCATGTAGATGGCCGGCCCGAGCAGTCCGATGACCAGGAAGGTGCGCACCAGATGGTGCTCCGGGAAGCGGCGCTCGACCGCCACCTTACGCAGCTGGTACAGCGCGACGAGAGCCGCTGCCAGCGGAAGCTGGCTGTACACGACGTGGAGAAGATGGGAGCCGACGGGGCCGGTCGCCTCGACCACTTGGCCGGCCAGCCACGACGGGTTGCCCAGCGCGTGGTCGGCGGTGGCCACGTACTGGTCGAGCACCATCGGGCGGGTCTTCGACGTGATGAGCAGCCAGGTGTCGCCGGTCTTGTGACCGGCCACCAGCAGCAGGCCCAGCCCGACGCCCTTCAGCAGCAGCGCACGCTCCCGGCCGGTGCGGCGCGTAATAGCGATGACCGCGCAGCCCAGAATCACCCACAATGCGCCATTGCCGAAGGCCAGCTTGGCATCGAGCGCCCACCGCAGCAGCAGGATAACGGCGTCGATACCGATCGCGACACCGATCGCGATGAACCGTTGCCTCCAGGTGAGCACCACCATCGTCAACGCCATACCGGCGTACAACAGCGGCCCCGATTTGGGGGCGAATACCACCTCCTGCGCCTGATTGGCGATCGGACCCGGCAGTCCGTAGTGACGCGCGGTGATCTCCAGGCCGATGAGGAATCCGAGGGTTACCACACCCGCCGTGGCCCACAGAATCGCCCGCGGCTGACGCCACGCGGCGAAGTCAATTCTATGGGCTATTCGCGAAAGCACCCGCGTTGTTATAGAAGTCAATTGTATGGCCGATTTGTTAGATTTTATTTGTATAGGTCATTTTCCGTGCCGGACAGCATAAATTTCCGGTGAAGGGCGGGCGACGGGAAGGCGACCACCGTTCGATCATGTTATAGGAGCGATGCGGGTGGGTTTCGCTGGTCACCCTTAGTACGGAGACCACTCGATCCTGCACGCTCAGTGACCCGGCGTTTCGGCATGACCATGAAAACTCGCGACGCCCGGCGGGCGGGAAATCAGGGGAACACTCATTCCCCTCTTACGCCTCGGAAGCCCTTGGGGGCAGCCGCTTCCAGAGCCCTTGGGACAGCCGCTTCCAGGTCGGCGATGCTGCCGGACATGATCGTCCGTACGTGCTCGGTGATGTGCTCGGCCGGCCAGTCCCACCAGGCCACGGCCAGCAGCCGGGCGATATCCTGCTCGCTGTAGCGGGTACGGATGAGGCGGGCGGGGTTGCCGCCGACGATCCCGTAGTCGGGTACGTCACTGGTGACCACGGCGCCGGAGCCGATGATCGCGCCGTGTCCGATCCGTACGCCGGGCATCACCGTCGTCTCGTATCCGAACCAGACATCGTTGCCGACGACGGTGTCCCCCCGGTTCGGCAGGCCGGTGAGCAGGTCGACATGCTCGGACCAGGAGCCGCCCATGGTGGGGAAGGGAAAGGTCGAGGGACCGTCCATGCGGTGGTTGGCTCCGTTCATGATGAACTTCACCCCCGTGCCCAGCGCGCAGAACCTGCCGATGATCAGCTTCTCCGGCCCGTAGTGATAGAGCACGTTGCGCGTCTCGAACGCGGTCGCGTCGTCCGGGTCGTCGTAGTAGGAGTACTCCCCGACCTCGATCAGCGGGGACTTCACCAGCGGCCTGAGCAGCACCACCCGCGGCTGCTCGGGCATCGGGTGGAGGACCGTCGGGTCGGCGGGCACAGGCATGGCGAGTGATTCCTTCCGGGCTGTGTGTTCGTGTCCATATCCGCTCCATGATCGCGGCACCGCGCCGGCCAGGAAACCGTTTTGTGTGTATGAGGACAGGATCAGCTGATCGGTTCCGCGATCGGCGCGGGCTTGTCGAACAAGGCGCACATCGCCGCGGTCTGGAGCGTCTTGGCCGCTGTGGCGAGCTCGGGGAAGGCGTCCGGGTGCTCGGCGAAGGCCTCCGTCGCCACGAGGACGGTCGCCGTGCGCCTGCCTGTGGAGTCGGTGACGCTCGTGCTGAGGTAGCCGGGGATGCCGCCGTCGTGCGCCCACACCGTGCCGCACGGGGTCGCGGCGGTCTCGATGCCCAGCCCGTAGCCGGGCCCGTCCGGCCGGTCCGGGAAGATGGGCACGGTGGTGCGCATCTGGGCCAGCTGGGCGGCGGGCAGCAGCCTGCCGGACATCAACGCGGCGTGGAACCGCCCCCAGTCCTGCGCGGTGGACACCACGGCCCCGGCCGCGCCGCCCCACGAGGGATTGTTGTGGGAGACGTCCACATGACCGCCGCGGTGCACCCCGGCGAAGTCCCTGAACTCGGCCGGCACACCCGGCGGCATGTGGGCCGCATCGGGTTCGTAGCCCCGGGCGTGCGGGCCGTGCCAGGTGGAGTCCGTGGCGTAATAGGTGTGCTCCAGGTGGAGCGGACGGGCGATCCGGTCACGGACCAGATCAGCCAGGCTCCGGCCCGTGGCCTTCTCCAGGACGGCACCGATCGCGGCGTAGTCGGTGTTGCTGTACGCCCACCGGGTGCCCGGCGCGAAGAGCGGATCGTGCCGCACGCCGAGTGCGAGCAGTTGCTCCGACGTCCATCGCCGCTGGTCCTTGCCCATGGCCGAGGGCAGGACCGCGGGATCCTCGGTGTAGTCGAACAGGCCGCTGGTGTGGTTCAGCAGCATGCGCAACGTGATCGCGCGGCCGTTGGGCACCTGGCCCGGCAGCCAGGTGTCCACCGGGTCGGCCAGGGCGAGCTTGCCCTGACCGACCAGTTGCAGCACGAGCGTGGCCATCATGGTCTTGGTGTTGGAGCCCATCCGGAACTCGTCCTCCGCCCGGAGCCGGTGATCCTTCCTGGTCCAGGGGGCCTGCTCGGCAATCTCCAGGGGGCGGCCCTGGCCGTCGTCCACTCGTACGATCACGCCGGGTGCTCCGGCAGCCACCAATTCCCGTACCAGTCGGTGCAGTTGGGTACTCTGCCGCGACTTGACCCCGGTGGCGAAGGCGGAGCGGGCTGGTGGAGCGGCAGAGGCCGTACGGGCGGCCGCTTGTCCTTCTTGATCGAGTGCGCCGACCAGGCAGGTCAGCGTCAGGCCGGTCACCGCCAAGAGGGACGCCGACGCCATGAGGCGCTCACGGCGTCGGCGGGCAGCAGGTCGAGTCCGGGATGGTTCGTGCGCGCTGGTGGAGCATAAGTCCGTCGTCATGCCGATCACCCTTACGCACTTGCGGGCGCCGTGTCACGGCGGTACGCCACCCACTTGAGGTGGGGCCAGCCCCCAGGCAACTCCCGGCCAACCAGACCCAGTCCACGGCGGCGTCACCGGTAACGCGACCGTACGCGCGCGATCCCCCGCTCCCCTGGCTTCCTTGTTCGGGAGCCATACCGGTGGAAAAATCACTGGTTGCTCAGAGCCGCGCCGCCCTTTCGCATTCCGTTCCCTCAGCTTACGGAGACTGCTCATGCCCGACGTCAACAGCCCCTACAAGCCCGGCACTCCCTGCTGGGTCGACCTCATGGTCCCCGACCAGCAGGCGGCACTCGACTTCTACCGCGGCCTCTTCGGCTGGGAGGGCGAGGTGGGGCCGCCGGAGACCGGCGGGTACGCCGTCTGCACCCTCGGCGGCAAGCCGGTGGCCGGCATCGCGACCGCGATATCGCCCGAGGACGGGCCCACCCCACCGACCGTGTGGACCACCTACCTCGCCACCTCCGACGCTGACGCCGACGAGAAGAGGATCACCGACAACGGCGGCACCGTGGTCATGCCCGGCGTGGACGTGCTCACGCTCGGCCGCATGGCGCTCGCCGCCGACCCCACGGGCGCGGTGTTCGGCCTGTGGCAGGCCCGTGACTTCCTCGGTGCGCAAGTCGTCAACGAGCCCGGTGCGTTCATCTGGAGCGAGCTGAACACCAGCGACCCGGATGCCGCTGCGCGCTTCTACTCCAACGTCCTGGGCATCACGAGGGCCCCGATGGACGGCGAGGACGGCTACTTCGCCCTCGAAGTCGACGAGCGGACCGTCGCCGGGATGCAGGGGCTCGACAAGATGCCGCCGGGCACGCCCTCGCACTGGCTGACGTACTTCGCCGTCGACGACACCGACAGCACCGTCGAGGCCCTGATCCGCGCCGGCGGCAACGTCCTCAAGCCACCGTTCGACATGGCCTCCGGGCGGATGGCCGTCGTGCGGGACCCGCAAGGCGGCAAGTTTGCCGTCATCGCCCCTTCTGCCACCGAATCCAGCTGACCCCGGCTGACCCCGGCGCATAGACGCGGGGCGAGCTCTCCTGGTGCCCGGATCGGCCCGTCTGCCCATGTTGGTAGGCGGGCCGGACATCGCCTTCCACACCGACCACCCATTGCCGCCCTGGACCCGGGTGGTTCGAACGGGTGCACTTTTCCCTCCGGCTGCGCAAGTGCGATGAGTTTCGCGGTGGGCTCCGGTCTGTATCCACACACGCGATCAACCGCGCTCATCAACCGCACCCGAGGAGGGCATCATGACCGCCACCTACACATTCGACGTCTTCTCCAGCCTCGACGGCTTCGGCGGCGCCGGCGGCAACTGGACCGGCTACTGGGGCAAGCAGGGCCCCGAGCTCCTCGACCACCGCCTCGCCCTGTACGGCGAGGAGCAGCGGATGGTCTTCGGGGCCAACACGTATCGCGCGTTCGCGCGGATGCTGGCCGAGAGCACCGAGGAGTCCGACGTACGTGACCCGTGGGTCACACGGATGAGGAGCCTGCCGGCAACGGTGGTGTCGACCACACTGGAAGAACCCCTCGACTGGCCGGATGCGAACGTCGTGAGCGGCGACGCCGTCGACGTCGTCGCCCGGCTCAAGGAGGAGTCCGACGTACCGCTGCGCTCGCACGGCAGCCTGTCGATGAACCGGGCGCTGATGGCCGCCGGTCTGGTCGACCGCGTCCAGGTGACGGTCTTCCCTGTGATCACCGGCCAGACCGGGCTGGACCCGATCTTCCAGGACGCGGCCGACTTCGACCTCGAACTGATCGAGCACCGGACGCTCGACGGCCACATCCAAGAGCTCGTCTACCGGCCGACCCTGCATGTCTGAGTCCATCCATGGGGCGTTCGACGAGCTGCCCCGCCGAGCCGCTCGTCGCGTTGGACTCGGCCTCCGACTGCCGCCACGACCGCAAGCGGCAGCCCATGCACACGGTGGCGGTGCGATTGCGGTGAGTGCTTGAGATGTGGCGCGGGGGGTGAGAAGGTCGCAGAGCGCAAGGCCCCTCAGGCGCGGCCGAAGAACGTTCGGAGGGATACCGCGATCCTTCGCGGTCCGCTCGGCCGACACCGGCGAGATCATCCACGTACACGAAGAGCTCACGTTCCCCCACACACCTCCCGGCGAAGACCGCGGCGAGGACCACGGCGAGGACCGGGTACTCCGTCTCGTCGGAGAACGCGCCCGCGACGCCACCGTCGAAGAGGTCGAACCGGGCTACCGCCACCCCATTGCCCTCCCGGGCGGCCCCTCACTGGCCTGACCCGGCGGGGTTTACCTTCGACAGCCCCCGGCGCGCCCTGTTGCTCCCAGGTGCGCAGCCGTGGCTGCGCGGTGCTGTGCCCACTGTACGGACGGTCACCTTGACGGCCATCGATACTTAGGCCAGCCTTACCTTCGCTCGCCGATTGCTGGTGCGAGCGCACCCTGCAGAAGATCCCTGGAGCAACCATGTCCGCCGCCGACGCCACCGCGAGCCCCCACAGACCTGGACGGGATGCGGAACTGCTCCAGCTTCCCCACTGGTGTCGGACCGCGGCGGTGTCCCTCGCGGTATGTGTCGGCTGGGCGGCCACGACATGGATCGCCCTGCACCTGCAAGCCGACACCGCGCTTCACACCGCGGCGCTGTTCGTCCACCTCGCCTCCCTGGTCCTGGGCTTCGGTGCGGTACTCGCAGTCGACTACTACGGTGTCCTGTGGCTCACGGGCCGCAAGACCCTCCGCGAGGTGCTCGACTTCACGGCCCCCTTGCACGTCCCGGTGTGGGTCGGCCTCGGCGGTCTGCTCTTCAGCGGTGCCTTCCTGCATCCCGATCTCGGTTCACCGCTCACGTGCGTCAAGCTCGGGCTCGTTCTCGTGCTCTCACTCAACGGTGTCCAGGCGTCGGCCCTGCACCGCCGACTGACCGCCGTCAGCGGCGCCCCGGTCCGCCTCTCGCTGTTGATCCGCAGTGCCGTGACAGCAGTGGTTTCACAGGCCGCTTGGTGGGGCGCGGTCACGATCGGCTTCCTGAACAGCCAGCACTGATCGCCCCGACCGAAGCCGTGTGTGGCGCCTTCGGCTCCGCTCCGCTGGGACAGCTCCCAGCGAAGACCGCCAGGCGCCGGAGTGAGTGCACGGCCCTTCGGCGGCCTTCAGCTGAGCTGCTCGGCCAGACCGACGATGATGCCCTCGATGTCGTCGACGGCGAACATGACGCGACGAATGCCCAGCGTGTTCGCCGGTGCGTCCTTCGGCTCGGAGCGGATCGCCTTCGGCGTGTGGAACATCGCCAGCTCGATACGGCCGTGGCCGTCCGGGGTCCGCAGCACGGCGACGTCCTGTCGGACGTCATCGATCCCGATCACCCGCTCCACCCAACGTCCCTCGATCGGTCCCTTGCCCTCCAAGCAGGCCGACGGCCACTGGCTGCTGACCGCCTGCCAGACCAGGTCGCCGCCGACTAGGAATTGTCCCGGCCCATCATGGGCGGAGCCAAGAGACAACGACCGTCGGTACTCAGGTGGAGACCCAGCAGCCCGCCGAGTGGCGCTGCCCAGGCGGTGCTGGCCGAGGTCTACTCGCTGGCTCAGTTCTTCGTGGCCTACCAGCCCGACAGCAGCCTGCTGTGGCGCATCGCCGAGCGCGGCATGGTCGCAGCCCAACAGAGCGACAACCCCCATGCGGTGGGCGTCGCAGCCTGGTTGATGGCACGGGCTCACCGCGACTCGGGACCGGGCCACTACGACGCCGCCGACACGGTCACCCTCGAAGCACTGCGGTACTTGGCGCCTCAGCTGCCGGACGCGGCTGATCCTGTCCTGGCCGTCGCCGGAGCCGTCACGTTCGGGCCGGGTATACGGCGGCTCGCCGGGGCGACACGGGGACGGCGTGGCGATACTGGGACACGGCGCGGGACATGGCCGGACGTCCACCGGGCGACTACTTCCACCCCGTGACCAGCTTTTCGCGGGCCATCATGGGTGCGCATGCCGTGACAGTGGCGGTCGAGCTGCACGCCGGTCCGGAGTCGGTGAGGCAAGCCGCGCGCGGACACCACCACGATCCCCTCGCGGCCGCGCAGGGCCCGGCATCGGATCGAGGAGGCTCGGGGCTTCCGACTCGACGGCCAACCGGACGTGGCGATCGTGACGCTGGACAAGGCGTACGAGGCGGCCCCGGAGACGATCCGGTACAACGGCTACGCGAAGTCGATCCTCCTTGAGGAGACAGAGTCGAAGATCAGCGCCCGCCGACGCCGAGCGTCCGAGCTCGCACTGAAGATCGGCCTGCTCGCCGCGTGAGCAAGGGGACACCATCAGTGTCCTCGACTTCATTGGCCCACCCCTACGTTCGTCATCGAGCAGACCACCGACGACGACAGGGGCTCACCTGTGTTCGCAATCCCCATCGGAACCGGCAGGGCCGACAGCCGTGCAAGCGTCGCTCTATACGCCTGGAGGATGCCCGGATCGAGGGCGTGGTGACGCCGTCGGCGGCTCACCTCGCCGTCGCCCTGCCGCTCAGCAGCCGTCGACGGATCCCTCGCGCCATCGCCGCGCCGACCGTCCGCACCTCGCACCCGCTACCCGCTCACCCCCATAAACCCCCTTGATCTCTCATCGGAGCGGACACCTAAGCTGCGCCATCATGACGACATCTCCGGACGACAGCATCCGACCGTTCCGCATCGCCATCCCGGACAGCGACCTGGACGACCTGCGGCTCCGCCTCGATCTCACCCGTTGGCCCGACGAGCTGCCGGGCGTAGGCTGGGCCTACGGTGTTCCGCGTGACTACCTGCGGGAGCTCGCGCACTACTGGCGGCACGAGTACGACTGGCGGGCGGCGGAAGCGCGTCTGAACCAGTGGCCCCAGTTCATGACCACGATTGACGGCGCGGACATCCACTTCGCGCACATCCGCTCCCCCGAACCGGACGCCACGCCCCTGATCATCACGCACGGCTGGCCGGGCTCCATCGTCGAGTTCGAGCACATCGCCGGCCCGCTGACCGACCCCCGGTCGCACGGCGGCGACCCCGCGGACGCCTTCCACCTGGTCCTGCCGAGCATCCCCGGCTTCGGGTTCTCCGGCCCCACCCGCGAGAGGGGCTGGGAGTACCAACGCGTCGGGGCCGCCTTCGCCGAGTTGATGCAACGCCTGGGATACGAGCGTTACGGCGCTCAGGGCGGCGACTGGGGGTCGGCCGTCTCCCGCGAACTCGGCCGTATCCGCCCCGACCAGGTCATCGGCGTCCATCTGAACATGATCCCCGGCGCCGGGGCGACGGCCGAGCCGACCGACGAGGAACTCGCCGCCCTCAGCCCCGCGGAGCAGGAGCGCACCCGGGCCTCCTGGGCGCGGATGCAGGCGTGGAGCCGTGAGAAGCAGGGCTATGCCGACCTCCAGTCCACGCGGCCGCAGACCCTCGCCTACGCGCTCACCGACTCCCCCGTTGGCCAACTCGCCTGGATCGCCGAGAAGTTCAAGGAGTGGACCGACTCCGTCGACCGACCGGAAGACGCCGTCGACCGCGACCACCTCCTCACGAACGTGATGCTGTACTGGCTGACCGGGACCGCCGGCTCTTCCGGGCGCATCTATTACGAGCGCACCCACGCGTCCTACTCGGGGCAGCCGCCCGAGCCCTCACCGGTCCCCACCGCGTTCGCCGCCTTCCCGCACGAGAACTTCGTCATCCTGCGCCACATCGCGGAACGCACCAACAACATCGTGCGCTGGACGGAGTTCGACCGGGGAGGCCACTTCGCCGCGATGGAGGCGCCCGATCTGCTCATCGGCGACATCCGAGCCTTCTTCCGCGACCTGCGCAACACCGGAACAGGAGGGGATGGCAAGGAAACAAAGGCGTAATCTGCGCTGGCTACCGTCATCCGATGAGCATCAGGGTGAACGGGGCAGCCGTGGGTACGCAGGTCCGGGCCGGTACCGAGGACGACCTGGAAGAGTTGACCCGTATCTACAACCATTACGTCGTCGCGACCCCGATCACCTTCGACATCGAGCCGTTCACGGTCGAGCAGCGCCGCCCGTGGCTGGCGGCCCACCCCGATCACGGCCCGCACCGGCTTCTCGTGGCCGAGGAGGGTGGACAGGTCCTCGGGTACGCGACCAGCAGTGCGTTCCGGCCGAAGCAGGCGTACGAGACCTCTGTCGAGACCAGTGTGTACGTGGCGCCCGAGCAGGTGGGGCGCGGCGTCGGCGGTCTGCTGTACGCCTCGCTCTTCGAGGTGCTCGAACAGGAGGACGTACGCCAGGCCCTCGCCGGAATCGCCCTGCCCAACGAGGCGTCGCAGCGGCTCCATCTGCGCTTCGGTTTCCAGCCCGTCGGGGTGTACCGGGAAGTCGGGCGGAAATTCGGGAAGTTCTGGGACGTGGCCTGGTTCCAACGACCGCTGTCGCCAGGCCCCGCCACACCCTGATCCTTTCGGTCAGATGCGGTTCGAGCTGGAGCGGCCGAAGAACTCGACCTCCGCGAGGGCTACCTGTTTGTCGCCGGAGGCCGCGTAGGCCGACTCGATGGTGAGGCGGACCTTGACGGCCTCGCCGACGCGGAAGGGGCGGCGCTGGCCGCCCGCCCCCTGGTCGAGGGTGATGTCGCGGGTCGTGGTCTTTCCGTCCTTCAACGTCACCGTCGCCTTGATGCGGTGCGGCAGCGCCGACGCGCCCAGTTTGTCGGCACGGGCGGAGACGCCGGGGGTGATGATCACGTCCAGGAGGCGGGTGGGCTCGGCGAAGGTGACTTCGATCCACTCGCCCTGGCCGGACTGTGCGACGCCGGGACCCCACCAGGTGTTGCTCCGCTTGTCGAAGGCGAGCTGCGGCTGGTGCCCGGGGTAGGAGCGGGAGGCCCGGACGCCGTCCGGGGCGACCGGGGCGCGCTTGGCGAAGTGGTCGCGCCCGGCGTCGACGCCGTCGGGGATGTAGAGGATCCCGAGAACGATGAGGGTCAGGGCGACCGCGGCGGCGATCCAGGTGCCGATGCGGTCGAACACGCGGCGCAGCGGCGGCCGTTCACCGGCCCAGGGGGTGTCCCGTTGCCGGTCGAAGAGCCTGCGCCACCAGGGGCGGCGGCCCGGGGGCTGTGCGGCGGCGCCGTCGTCGGCGAGGGGCATCGCGCAGCGGGCGCAGAAGTGGCGGTCGGGGCGGTTGGGGGTGGAACACCAGGGGCACGGCGGACCGTTGCCGACGTCCTCGCTGAAGCCGGGGCCGCGAACCTGCGGACGGTCGGCGTCGGGGCGGCCGGGCAGGACGGGGGCGACGCTGGGAGGTGGCGCGGGACTGGAGGCGTCCGGGTCGGCGACGGGGACGAGCAGGGAGCGGGCTCGGTCGCTCTCCGGGGAACTGTCCGGTGCGTCGGCGTCGGCGCCCGATGCCGCTACAGGGGCCACTGGGACGGTGGGCGCGGTGTCGCCCGCTTCGTGCGCAGCGGGGGCGGCGGGAGCGTGCGCTGGATTCTCGACAGTGGCAGGGCGGTTGCGTCCGTCCGTGGTCGCATCTGCCGTCGTGTCGGTGTCGTTCCGGCCGCCGACGGGAGCCGAGTCCGGCATACCCCGTGGGGCGGGCGCCGGGCCGGAGTGGTCGGCGGCCTCCCGGGGGACGGCTGCGGCCGCGGGGCGGGATGTCCGGGCACCTGCCCGGTCCCAGCCGAGTACGGCGCCGCAGGAGTCGCAGAAGGACTGGCCCGGTTCCGCGCGGGTTCCGCACTCGGCGCAGTGCTGGGTGGTCATCGCTGCGGTGTCCTTTCAGCGGTGGTTACTTCGACGGTGTAGGGCATGTGGGCGGGGCGGGCCGTGGCGACGAGGGTGTCCAGGCGGTGGGTGTCGGCCGGGGCGGGGTCGGGCAGCCGGAGGGTGACGTGGAGGTGGGGGCGCGGGGTGCCGGGGAACGGGCCGAGGGGGCGCGCGTTCCAGGCGGCGCCGCCGCTCTCGGTGATGTCGGGCGTGACGCCGAACACGAGTCGTATCGCCTCTTCGAGACCCCGCCGGGTGCCGCGTACGCGGTGCAGAGCGGCCGCGGCCGCGACGGCGGCGCGCAGGCGGGGCTCGGGTTCGGTGCCATCGGTCTCGGCGCCGACCCAGGTGCCGAGCCACCGGGCGAAGTCGGCGGGTGTCAGGGCGGGGTCGAAGTAGGTGTCGAGGCAGTCGAGGACGTTGAGGACGGGGGCGAGGACGTCGTCGAGTCCGGCGACGAAGCGCAGGGCGAGGTCGTCGTCGGCGAACACGGCCGGGAGCATGGCGCCGATGGGCGCGGAGGAACCCAGGCCGTCGACGGAGCCCCTGCCGCCGCTCACGTTCCGTCCCCGATGACACGGACGCGGTGGTCGTAGGAGAAGACGAGGGACGGGGCGTCGAGGTCGATGCGGTCGGTGGGGTCGCCGCGCTTGCCGGTGAGGGGGTCGGCGGGGTGCAGGACGACCTCGTCGACGAGTTCGACGCCGGGGACGCGTTGCAGGACGGCGAAGACCTCGCCGGACTGGACCGGGCGGCCGAAGGGCCAGCCGCGGCCGTCCGCGCCGCCGGTGAGCGGGTCGAGATGGCGGTAGAGGGCGTCGTGGGCCTGGCGGCGTACGCGGTCGGTGTCGGTGCCCCGGAAGGCGTGCAGGGTGGCGACGACGGTGACGCCTTGGTAGTAGGGCGGGCCGACGGCGAGGCGGGTGCCGATGAGGCGGCGTTCGTCGAGGTGGCGCGTGATGCGGCCGAGCAGGTCGTCGCCGGGCACGAGCTGTTCGAAGCGGAGCCGGCCACCGGGGTCGGGGACGGCCTGCGGGACGACCACGACACGTACCGCGTAGGCGCCGTGTTCGCCCTCCTCGCCCTCCAGGCAGGTGATGCGGGCGGTCTCGGGGGCGGCGCGGCGGGCGAGTTCCTCGTAGTCGCGCAGGGTGACGGCGCGCTCCTGGGCGCGCAGGGTGACGGGGGCCCGGAGCTTGGCCTCCTCGACCGTCTCGCCGTCGACGCCGCCGCGGGCGGCCTCGCGGTTGACGACTTCGGCGACGTACGGGATGGAGGTGCGCAGCACCTGGACGGCGCCGCGGGCCACGTTGCCCGACCGGCCGCCGCCGGTGCGGTAGCGGCGGGCGCGGACCACGGCACCCTTGGGGGCGACGGCTCCGTACTGACGCAACGTGCCGTCGGGTTCGCGGACGGCGGGGCCGAAGGCGATCTCGCCGGTGGTGGCGTCCAGGGTGATGTGCCGGTCGTCGGGGCGGGAGGCGGCGAAGTGGGGGACGACCCGCCAGTCCTGCCATCCGTCGTGCGCGGTGGTCTGGAGCAGCAGGGGCGGGTCGTCGGCGACGACGGGGGTGTGGGCCAGGCGCAGGCGCTGGCCGGGCAGGCCGGTGGATTCGCCGAGGGCCTCGTTGTAAACCGTTTCGGCGTGCACGGCGCGGGTGGTGGCGCCGATGGTGTACGCCTCGGCGGAGCGGATGGTGGGTGTGGTGGTGTAGAAGGGCTGGCCGGGTCGGGGGTCGGTGACACGGCAGCGCACCCACCCGGCCTCCTGGCCGCCGGTGCGGGACAGGACGTGGCCGCCCGGGACGTGGAGGACGATGTCGCCGGGGCGGTTGAGGCCGCCGGTGCCGTCGCGGTCGACCTCGCAGGGCCGCCAGCCGTCCTCGGTCCACGCCTCCCACACCAGCGGCGGCTGACGGGGGTCGACGCCGACGCCGTCCACGCGGCTGTCGAGTTCGAGCGCGAGCGCGCAGTGCGGGACGGCGGCGCTGAGACCCAGGAGCAGACAGTCGCCGGGGCGGGGTGACTCGGCGAAGCACGCCAGGTCCCGGCCCTCGACGAGGTCGGCGGTGCGGTCGGCGACGGGCTCGCCGTGGTGCTGCACCACGAGGTGGCCCAGCGAGCACGGGACGACGGTCAGGTCGCGCTCGGTGGCGAAGACGACGGCCTCGTCGCGTTCCGTGCGCGTGGTGGAGACCTCGGTGCCCATCGGCACGGATATGGGCTCCTCCTGCGGTGCGGACAGCCAGAAGGTGACGTCGGTACGGGCCGCGCCCGGCGGGAACAGGGTGATGCCGACCAGGTCCAGGAAGGCGAGGTGGTTCTTCTCCGGGACCCGGTTGAGGCGGTAGACGATCTGGTCGGCCATGTGAGCGACCGTCTCGATGAGGGTGACGCCGGGGTCCGAGACGTTGTGGTCGGTCCACTCGGGGGCGCGCTGCTGGATGTAGCGCTTGGCGTCGTCGACGAACTGCTGGAAGCGGCGGTCGTCGAGGTTGGGCGAGGGCAGGGACATCAGTGTTCGCTTTCGGGGAGGGTGCCGGGGCCGGCCGGTCCGCCGGGACCGTCCGAGGGACCCGGCACTCCGGGCTCCTCGTGGGAGGGGATGACGTAGAAGGGGAAGACGAGGCTGCGCGGGTTGTTGGTGCCGCGGATCGAGTAGCGGACGTCGATGTACAGCACGCTCTGGTCGGCGCCGGCGGTGACCTCCACGTCGTGGACCTCGATGCGCGGCTCCCAGCGGTCGAGGCTGACCAGTACCTCGTGCTGGATGCGGCCCGCGGTCTGCTCGTTGACCGGGGCGAAGACCAGGTCGTGGATGGCGCAGCCGAATTCGGGGCGCATCGGCCGCTCCCCGGGCGAGGTGGCCAGCACGAGCCGGATGGCCTCCTCCACCTCGCGCTCGCCGCTGACCAGGGCGATGCCGCCGGTGGGCCCGATGCGCAGGGGGAACGCCCAGCCGGACCCGACGAACTGTTCGGCCATCAGAGAACCACCCGTCCCTTCCCGTAGATCACTTGAGTCCTCGTCATGAGGGGAGCGGGTACTTCTTGTTGTTGACCATGACCAAACCGTTGAGCAGGAGCGTGCCGGCCCGGATGCCCACATTGGCGGTGGAGTTGATCTGCACACCGGCGTCGGCGAACATCGTCGCGGCGGCACCCGCCTTGATGTCGAGGACACTCGCCGCGGACACGCCCACCACACCCCCGAGAGACCGGAGGCTGACCAGACCGCTGCCCTGGATGCTGATCGAACCACCGCCGCGGATGGACACGTTTCGCTTGGCCCGGAGGGTGAGGTCGGTGCCCGCCTCGACCGACACCGCACGCCCGCCCTTGATGGTGACGGCACCCGCACTGTCCACGGTGATCTCGGTCTCGGTGCGGTCGAGGTTGATGGTCAGCTTGTCGTTGCCGGTGGCGATCCGCACACCCTGCTTGCGCCCGCCGCTCTGCTGGCTGAGCAGGTCGACGCGGTTGCCCTTGCGGTCGGACAGGGTGTGCCGGGCGGCCTGCTTCTTCAGTCCGTGGTGCAGGGGCACGTCGTTCACCGTCGGTTTGTCGCGGCCGTTGTAGAGCCCGCCGATCACGAAGGGGTGGTCCAGGGCGCCACGGTCGAAGGCGACGAGCACCTCGTCGCCCACGTCCATGGGGAAGACACCGCCGCCGCCCTTGCCGCCCAACTGCACGCTGCGCGCCCAGTCGCTGACGTACGCGTCGTCGAGCCAGGGGAAGGTGAGTTTGACCCTGCCTTGCTCAAGGGGGTCCTGTACGTCGGTGACGACGGCGTTGACGACGCCGGGCAGCCGCGCCCCCGCGCCGTCCGCGCCCGCCCCGCCGGACACCAGTCCGTACAGGGAGCGCCACTGTCGTCCGCTGACGGTCACCCAGGACTCGTAGTGCTTGCCGTCGCCGAAGACGGGCCGGACCGAGGTGGCGGTGTACTTGCCCTCGAAGGGCCTGCCGACACGGGAGAGGGCCACCGGCACGCCGGGCCGCAGCTCGGGGTTGCCTCGGACGGCCACCTCCAGCTCGGCGAACGACGAGGTGACGTCGGCGGCGAGGGCGTCGGCGGCGTGCCGGACCTCGGCCTGCTTGTCGTAGGGCACACCGGTCTCGACGAGCCTGGCGGCCTTGAACTTCTTCGCGATCCGGCTCGGGGTGGTGCCGATGCTGATGCCCGTGTCAGTGCTGACGTTCTGGGTCTCCTTGATCTTCTTCTTGGTGGTGACGTTCCAGCCGCGCGACTCGACCTTGCCCACCTGGTCGGCCGCGGTGACCGCGGCCCGCAGCCGCAGGATGTCGCGTTTCGCCCGCAGCACGAACGGGCTCGTGTCGCTGTCGGCCCGGGGCGAGGGTGCGCCGGAGGACGCCTTCGGCTTGACGAACTGGAAACGCCCCTCGGCATCCAGCGACATGACCACCTGGTTCTCGTCGGCGAGCCGGGCGAGGAAGTCCCAGTCGGTGACGTTGGGCTGGCTGATGAACTCGTACAGCGTGTCCGTCGACTGGATCCGGCCGATCCGGACCCCGTCCTGGACGGCGAGCGTGCGGGCGATGTCGGACGCGAGCTGATTGCGGTAGGCGACGACCCGGCGCTGGCGCATCAGGCGGTGGCCGTAGTCGTAGCCGCGGATGACGGTGTAGGTGCCGGTGCCCTCGAAGTCGGCCTCCAGACCGGTCACCTCCCCGGTCAGCAACGGGTCGCCCTTGCCCCGTCCGTCGGCGATCGGGGTCAGGACCACCTCGGTGCCGAACTGCGCCTTGAGTTCGTCGAGGACCAGTCGGCCGGGGTCGCGGAAGGTGAGCCGGAACGCGGCGGGCACGCCGGCCCCCTGGTCGACCCAGCCGTCGACGAGCAACGGGGCGATGTCCGGCGGCAGTTCCTTGCCGCCGATGGTGACGTGGATGAGGGTGGAGAACGCGGGCTGCACCATCAGCGGCGCACCTCCTCGGCGGCCGGCAGGACGAGTTCGGTGCCGGACCCGAGCCGGGACGGGTCGTCGATGCCGTTCGCCTCGGCGATCGCACGCCAGACGGTGGCGTCCCCGTATTCGCGCCAGGCCAGCGACGGCAGCGTGTCCCCGGCGACGACCCGGTGCACCCGCCGCGCGGTGAGCGCGCCCGAGGTCGGGTTCTGCCGCTTCGTCTTGGAGGGGATCTCGTGCAGCCGCATCTGGCACGTGGCGCGGATGGGAACACCGGTGGTGCCGAACAGCGTGTAGGAGGCCTCGACGGAGGAGACGTACGCGGTGAACCGGGCCGTGGAGAACGACCCCCACTCGAAGACCACCCAGGGCGGCGACGGCTGGTCGGCGAACATGCTCGTGTCCGTGGTCTCGCAGCAGCTCAGCAGCGTCTCCACCTTCTTCAGAACCGTGTCGCCGGTCGGCTCGTCGGAGGAGTCGAGGAAGATCTCCAGGCTCATCTCGCGGGCCTCCGGGCCCAGGAACTCCGGCTTGGAACCGTCCCGTACGGCCGGGGCCACCGTTACGTGCCACTGGGCGCGGCGGCTGAGGGAGAGCTGCGCGGGGTTGAAGTCGAAGTCGAACGTCTCGATCAGCCCGCCGGGCGTGGTGCTGGTGCCGAGCGGGGGCTCGTGGATGGCGAGGGTGGCGCGTACGAGACTCTTGCCCGCGCCCTTACCGCCCGAGCCCTTGCCGCCCGCGCTCTTGCTGTTCTTGGCCATGCTCTCTTCCTCTGCGGTCCTTCGTGCTGTGGGCCCTCGGGCCTGTCGTCAAATTCCCCGGGAATTTGGCGACAGGCCCCAGGGCCGCCGTCAGTCGGTGAAGCCGTGGTGGGCGATCTCCAGCACCTCCGTGGCGACGGCGGGACTCGACGGGTCGAGGGTCGGTCCCTGCCAGCTGACGGGCAGGACGTCGATCAGCCCCCAGCGGGCGACCTCCGACCCGTCCGCCCGCAGCGCCGAGATCTGAGCGGTGGGCCGCTTGACCCCGGTCTGCACGGAGGAGATCCACTTGGCGACCTTGGTGGTGTCCGGGGTCAGCGGGCGGGTCAGCCGGATGGTGGAGAAGGTGACGCGGGTGGGCAGCGCCCAGACGAAGCCGTTGTTGCCTCCCTCCTGCCGGTGCTCGATCTCCACCTGCGACGACAGGCCCTGACACCCGTTGAAGTAACCGAGGCTCTCGCCGTCGATGGCGAGGGTGAACCAGATGGTGGAGCCCGGGTCCTGACGGGGCATCGGGGTGAGCCTTTCTGTTCTGTCGTGGCCGTGGCCGTTTCGCTGGTGGTGCCCGGTCAGGGGCGGGGATCGCGGAGCCGGCCGATCCGCTCGCGGTCCAGGCGCAGTTCGGTACGGATGAGGCGGGTGATCCGCCCGATGATCCGGTGCACCAGCTCGTCGAGCTGGAACTCGGTGAGCTCGCGCGGATCGAACCCGCCCGCGGGCACCGCCGTGTACGCGGGTAGCGAGTCCGCCGCCGCCGAAGGCGTGGGGCCCGGTGTGTAGGAGGGCAGGCCGTCATCCGGTGTCGCGCTGTACGACGGCAGAGGGTCGGCCGATGGGGCTTGGCCGGTCGAGGAGCTCCCCAGGTGGTCCAGCGTGGTGGCCACGGTGGACGCCGTGGAGGCGGCGAGCGCGCCGATGCTCCGGCCGGGCAGACGCTGGACCGTCGGCATCGACGTGGTGCCCACGGGGGCCTGGGCACCTGCTGCTGGTACGGGGGCGGAGTGGAGCGGGTGAGGGGGTGTCTGCGGGGGCGGAGTGAGACGGGTGACGGGCAACGGGGTCCGGGTGCCGACGGCACCGGGCGCGGAAGGGCGGAGCAGGGGCACGGTCTTGGAGGGCGCGGGACGGGTGCCGAGTGCGCGCTGGACCAGGGGGTCGCTCCCGGTCGCCGGGGTCGTGGCCGGGGCGTGGTGGACCGGCGGCGGGGGCGCCATGGGCAGGGAAGGGGCGACCCCCGGCGAAGGGGGCGGGAGCGGCACCGCACCGCTGGTGGTCGGTGCGGCGGCTCTCTGGACCGGCGCGGGTGTACCGCCGTTGGTGCTGCCGACGCCCGGGCCCGGTGCCGTACGCCGCCCGGCGAGCGGCATGGTGTCGGCGGGCGGGGCGGGGAGCGGGGGACCGAGCGGTGAGCGCCGGGCCGGGGTGGAGTTGTGCGGAGCCGGAGTGGTGGCGGCCGGACCCAGCCCGGGAGCCGGAGCCGGGCCGGGAGTCGGGGCCGGGCCAGGAACCGGACCCGGGCCAGGAACCGGGGCCGGGTTCCCGGGCGAGGAGGCTCGAACGGCCGGGCTCGGGCCGATGGCGACGGGCCTCGACAGGACGGGGGCGCCGAGACCCGCACGGGCTGCCGAAGTACTGCGCTGGACCGGGTGTACGGAAGTGTCGACGGGGTGCCGGAGGGTGGCCTTCCCGGTCGTCGGTCCCGGCAGGGAGCTGGAGGTGGCCGGGGTGGCGCCCGGGATCGTCATGGATCGCTGCACCGGAGGCGTCGCAGGACCCGGAGGGACGGCGGGAGCGCTGGTATGCCGAGCCGTACCGGACGTCGACGGAGCCGGTGTGGTCGGCGTGCGGCGCGCCTGTGCCGGGGAGGGCTGCCTCGTCTCCGGTCGGCGACCGGGGGCTGCTGCCCGTCGCTGCACGGTGTCCGCCGCGTCGGTTACCTGGGGCGAACGATCTCCGTTGGACGGTGCGTTCACCGAGGGCCGCACCGAAGGCAGCTGCGCCGCAGGCGCGTCGGCCGCGGTGCGCATCGGCGCAGGGGCAGGGGCAGGAGCGGGTTGGCTCCGGGCGCCGACAGAGCCGGGGGACGAATCCCCGGTGCCGGACGGTCGGTTGGCGCCCGGCACCCCTCCCCCGCCGGAGCTCGGCGCGGACGTCGGTTGGGACACGGCCCGCTGGACCGACGCAGTCGGCAGCGGCGCGCGTGACGTGCCGAGACCTCCACCGGCCGAGACTCCTGACCGCGCCGTGCTGGACGTCCGGTCGGCGCCGGGCGCACGCTCCGGCCGGTCGGCGGCCCGGGAAGGGCGGCCGTCGTTGGGCATCGCGCCGTCAAGGGCGGCTGTGGGCCCACTCGTCGGCGTACGACGGGGCGCCGGGGAGGGTCGGGAGCCGGACGGCCCGGCAGATTCGGTCCGGGCGGTCGATGCGGGGCTCTGCGCCGAAGCCGCCCGCTGTACGACCGGGCTGCCGGGCGCCATACGGGTGTTGGGAGCAGAATCCGCACCGCCGCCGGGCGAGGTCGCGGGGCGTATCGGGTCGGGACGAGCGCCGGGCTCGGTCGGCGCGGGCCCGCGCGCGGGCACAGCACGCTGCACCGGAGCGCCCGGAGACGTACCCAACCCAGGGCCAGACGCAGCAGAGCCGCCGGGCATATTCACGCGAGATCCCGCATCGGGGCGCGGCCCATGCCCGGTCGGTGCGGAGCCACGCGTGGGCACCCCACCCCCAGCCCGAGCGCCCGGAGACATACGCGCCCCGGCGTCAGACGCAGCAGAGCCACCGGGCGTATTCACACGAGATCCCGCATCAAGGCGCGGCCCATGCCCGGTCGGTGCGGAGCCACGCGGCGGCACCCCACCCCCGACCTGGGCACCCGGAGACGTACGCGCCCCGTTGTCCGGCACAGTCCGGTCGACTGGTCGATTCGCGGTACGTACCGGATCAGGACCAGCAGCATCGGGAGTACGGACCGTGGCGGCGGGCCTGGGCTCCTGCGCGGACACCGCCCGCTGCACCGGCCGACCGGCCGACGCCGGGGCATCGGCGGGCGCGGATCCACGGGTCGCGGACGAGCCCGTCGCAGGCGCGACGGGGACAGGATGCGGCGAGGCCTGGCCGGTTCGGTCGTCGTCGGGGGACGACTGCGCCGCCGCGGAGGACCCCGGCTCGGCACCCGTCGTACGGCGGGTGGCGGGCAGGGCGCGGCGCTGTATGGCCGCCGCCTCGGTCGGAGCCTTGGTCAGGGAGGGCCGCGCGGGCGGGGCGGAGGGCACGGGTGTCGCGCGAATGCCTCGGGCGGCCCGGGGATGCGTGTTCACCGGTGCCGTGAGAGAAGCTGCCCGCGCGGAGTGCGCCGCCCGCTGGACCGAGCGGGCGGGGGCCTTGGACCGGGCCGTGGGTGCGGCAACCGCGCCCGGCCGCACCGCCGTAGGTGCGGACGCCGTGCTCGCCGCCGGTACCGACCGCAGCGGCGCGACCGGCATCCGTTGCGACACCGGACCACCGGCGGACGAGCCCAACAGGCCTGCTCGCGTGGGCTGTTCGGGCTCCGCCGAGAATGACGCCGAGCCGGTGAACGCGCGCGAGAGCAGGCTGCTGCCCGCCGCCGGGTTCAGCACGGCCGGGGACGGCGCTGCCGTGAACGACGGGTTCTGCCACGTCGGCAACCGTCCGCCGAACCCGGCGTCCACGACCCCCGCACGCGCCCCGCCCACCGCCCGCTGGATCGGCGGCATGTGAGGCCAGGCCGCGACGGCCGTTCGCACGGGCACGTCCGGACTCGCCGGGCCGCTGACCAGGAGGTCCGGGTCGGAGCCCGTCGCCACGCCCACACCCGCACCCACACCCACAACGGCACCAGGACCGCCGCCGTCCCCGCCGACACCCTCCCCGCGCTCGTCCCGACGGCCCCGCAGCCGGTCCAGGAATCCCACCGCTCAGCCCTCCGCCGCGCCGCGCGTCACCAGGGACGCGATCTGGTCCGTATACCTGCGGCGGTCGTGGTGCTCCAGGTCCAGGATCGCCTCCAGACTCCAGTGGAAGTGGTAGGCGACGTACGCGACCTCCTCGTGCAGCCGGTCGGTCGCGTACGTCACGATTCCCCCAGGCGGCTCCCGCCGAGTTCCACCTCGAAGGGCTCCGAGCAGTGCGGACACCGGACGGCTGCCCGGGTGTGGCCCTCCGCGTTGATCTGGCGGTAGAAGTCCTGCAGGAACGCCAGGTCGGAGGCGAACATGTTCTCCACGATCCCGTCGTGCACCATCGCCAGCGTGCCGAGCCGGGTGATGACCCGGCCGAGCAGCACGACCGAGAGGTACGCGGGGTTCTCCTGGACGCGCACGTCGCGCAGCGGGACGAGTTCGTCCCGCGCCGTGGACAGGCGCATCACCCCGTCCCGGTGCACCGTGCCCGACTCGTCCACGTATCCGCGCGGCAACTCGAAAGGGAACTCGGTGCGCAACCGGTCCCGTTGAACCGTCTCGGCAGGTTGCTGCTCGGGGGATGCGACGGCGGGAGCCGACTGGGGGTAGTCCTCTCCCGCCGCCGCGCTCATGGGGGCGGCGCCCGGCGCCGTGGCCGTCGTACGCCGCATTACTCGATGACCAGTTCTTCGAAGACGATGGTGACGGTCTCGGTCAGCGCGGCGGCCTCGCCCGCCTTCACCGCACTCGCGTCGATCTTGCTGCACCAGGCGTTGCGCAGGTTGTACCGCTTCACCGGGTTGTCCTCGAAGTCCATCAGGATGATGGAGGCGTTCTTGCGGGCCGTGGACATCCGGCCGTTGATGGAGTCGTTGATCCACTGGGTGAACGAGGACGACTGGGTCATACCGCGCACCACGGTGCACTGGCCGTCCTTCTGCGTGCCCGGCAGCAGGGCGATCTCGCTCTTGCCGGTCGCGCCGTTGTTCTGCGGGTACTTGATGACGTCCTGTTCGAGGCTGAGGCCGCTGACCTCGGCGAGGTACTCGACCATCACCCCGTCGATCTGGAGGCCGAAATTGTGTGAGGTAAGGGAGTCACCCGGCTGGAGAGACATCTGTTCGCTGTCCTTCTAAAGGAAAAGGGAAGGGAAAGGGCCGGCGGCGGGCAGGGGCACCGGGATCCGGTGCCGAGAGGCCCGGCCTGCTCCTCCAGCTCCCCGCTTCCGCTGGAGAACTGGGCAAGCCGGAAGATCACGAACTCGGCGGGCTTGACCGGCGCGATGCCGATCTCGCACACCACCCGGCCGAGGTCGACCGACTCCGGCGGGTTCGTCTCCTCGTCGCACTTGACGTAGTACGCCTCCGAGGGGCTCTGGCCGAAGAGCGCTCCGCTGCGCCACTCGTTGACCAGGAACGCCGAGACGTTGCGGCGGATGCGGGCCCAGAGGTTGTGGTCGTTCGGTTCGAACACCACCCACTGGGTGCCGATCAGGATGGACTCCTCCAGGTAGTTGAAGTACCGGCGGATGTTCAGGTAGCGCCAGGCCGGGTCGGAGGAGAGCGTGCGGGCTCCCCACACGCGGATGCCGCGGCCGGGGAAGGCGCGGATGCAGTTGACGCCGACGGGGTTGAGGAGGTCCTGCTCGCCCCGGGTGATCTGGAGTTCGAGGTCGACGGCGCCGCGCACGACCTCGTTGGCGGGGGCCTTGTGCACACCGCGCTCGGAGTCGTTGCGGGCCCAGATGCCGGCGATGTGGCCGCTCGGCGGGATGAGGCGGGACTGCCCGGAGGCCGGGTCGAAGGACTTGATCCAGGGGTAGTACAAGGCCGCGTACTTGGAGTCGTAACCGGCCGTCTCCTGGCGCCATACGCGGATCTGGCGGGCGTTCTGCCCGGGCGGCGGGTCGATGATGGCGACCCGGTCCCCCATCAGCTCGCAGTGGGCGATGAGGCCGAGCTGGACGGCCTTGACGGCCTCCAGGTCGATCGCGCCGCGCTGGTAGACGGCCATCAGGTCGGGCACGGCGACCATGGAGATCTCGTCGATGGCCTCCAGGCCGCCGAAGCCGGTGCGGTCGGCGGAGTCGCCGAGGTAGTGCGCCGGGCCGGGGTGCGCGGCCTCGTCCGGTCCGGCGTCGCGGGACGCGGCGGGAGCGGGCGCGGGCGGCGCGGGCAGGGTCACCGTCTGGTTCTCCGGCCGGGCCAGCTGCGCGGAGGGCGCCGCCTCGGTCACGGTGATGAGCCGGGACTGCTCCTTGACCTGTGTGACGACGTAGGAGCGGTTGCCCTTCTTGGCGCTCACGTCGAAGGTCTCGACCGGCTTGCCGCCGTCCTTGACGATCAGCCGGAACCGCTCGGCGGGACCCTCGCCCTCGGGGTCGGCGACCTCGACGGTCAGCGGACCGTTCGCGCCGGCGGCGGTGGCCGTCACCGCGAACGTGCCGAGCTGCACGGGCTCGGCGGCGGGCAGGGCGGCCGGGGCGGAGGTGCCCGCCACCGCGGCCGGGTTCGACGCCGCGCCCCGGCCGTTCCCGGCGGCGCCGTCGGCCGAGCCGCCGACCCGGACCACATACGCGGCGGAACCGCCGTTGTTGAAGAACCCGTAGACGGAGTGCGCGAGGTAGTAGCCGTCGGAGAAGTCACCGAAGGCCGCGACGTACTGGGTCCAGTTGGTCACCAGGGTCGGCTCGTTGAGCGGCCCGGTCGGGGCGAGCCCGACGAAGGCCGCGACCGACGTGCCCACGCCCTCGATCGGGCGCGAGCCGCTGGCCACCTCCTCGACGTAGACGCCGGGCGACAGATAGGACGGCATGCTCTGCTCTCCTCGGGGTACGCGACAGGACTCTCCTCACTCTCACTCGCGCGCCACCCTCACCGAAACGGCCTCAGGGGCCGGTGCGGGGGCAGTGGGGTTGCCCTCGGCGGTGCCCGTAGGGACAGGGGGACCGCGTCTTGGCCGAGGCCGTTCCGGCGACGCCGTTGTACCCGTCCGCGCACCGGGCCGACAGGGCCGTTGGGGCACCCTTCGAGGCAGATCCGGCAGGTATACGGTCACACCGGATCCGATACGTCCGTGGAGCCCCCTCCCGTGTCCGCGCGGGCAAACAGGCAGGTGATGCCGGGCAACTCACCCTGTCCCAACGGCTCCTGACACCACGGAAGAAGCCCCCTAGCGTCATCGTGTGAGCCTATGGACTTCCCTGGAACCCGCGTCCGCGACCGTCGACCCCGGCAGCACCACCCAGGTGCGGCTGCGGGTGCGCAACACCGGTGACGTGGTGGACGAATACCGCTTCGAGCCCGTGGGCGGGCCCGCGCCCTGGACCACGGTGGAGCCGCAGACCTTGCGGCTTTACCCGGGAACGACCGGGACGGTGGAGCTGACGTTCGCGCCGCCCCGCACCCCGGACGCCACGGCCGGGCCGAACCCGTACGCGGTGCGGATCACCCCGACCGAGCACCCACAGGCGGTGACCGTCCCCGAGGGAAACCTCACCGTCACGCCGTTCAGCGAGGTGCGGGCGGAGCTCGTGCCGGTGACGGTCAAGGGGCGGTTGCGCGGACGGCCACGGCTCGCGGTCGACAACCTCGGCAACACCAAGGTGACCGCGTCGGTCAGCGGCAGCGACACCGGGGAGCACCTCTCGTACGAGATCCGCCCCGCCGCCGTGCAGATCGAGCCGGGGCGGGCGGCGTTCGTGGACGCGGCGCTCAGGCCCCGGCGGATCATCTGGTTCGGCTCCAAGGGGGAGCGGCCGTTCACCCTGGCCGTACGCCGCTCCGGAGCCGAGCCCACCCAGGTGCAGGGCACCTACGTGCAGCGCGGCTTCCTGCCCCGCTGGCTGGCGACCTCCCTCGGCCTCGTCACCGCCCTCGCGATCACCTTCGTCATGCTGTGGATCGCCTACAAGCCCCAGGTACGCAGCAGCGCCACCGAGCAGACCCAGCAGGCGGGCAACACCCTTCCGCCCAGCGCCGCACCCAAACCGCTGGCTACGCCCAGTGCCGCCGAGCCGCCCCAGAAGGAACAGCCGCCCGGCGGCGACTCCAAGGGCGGCGGCGGTGACCCGGCACCGGCCAAGAAGCCTGCCGACCCGCCCCCCGTGGTGCCTGCCACCAACATCCTGCTGCGCAACACCACCACGAAGATGTGCGCCGAGCTCCCCGGGCGCGACAAGGGGCAGCTCAACGGCCCCGTCCAGCAGGCGACTTGCCATGAGACGGGAGACAACCAGAACTGGAACCTCGAAGTGACGGATCCCAAGGGGGGTCCGGGCGGAGTGCCGCTGTTCCTGATCCGCAACGTCAAGGACCAGCTGTGCATGGACCTGCCCTACTACGGGGCCCAGCCCGTCCGTACCGGGATCACCGAGTTCACCTGCGACGGCACGACCGCCGACAACCAGCTGTGGTGGATCCAGAAGCAGGACAGCGGCGCCTACTGGATCCGTAACGTCGCCAGCGACAACAAGTGCCTGGACGTCGGGGGCTACAGCGACGGCGGTGTCGGCGCCAGGCTGACGCTCTTCGACTGCAGCAACACCGACGACCAGGAGTGGCAGGTCATCCACCCCGCGAAGGGTTGAGTCACCAGCCACCCTCCCCCGGCACCAGGCGGCCCGCCTTGCGGTATTCGCGGCGGGCCCCCTCCAGGAGGTCGGCGGCGGTCACCTCGTCCCCGCGTCCGGCGGCCAGGTAGGCGGCGGAGACCACCGCGCTGCGGATCGACCCGCCGGCCATCTCGAAGTCCCGCGCCAGCGGCTCCGGGTCGATCCCGTCGACGCACGGTACGTGCGCCAGGCCGTGCCGCCACAGGGCCAGGCGCTGCCCGGCGTCCGGGAACGGGAAGTCGACCACCAGGTCCAGGCGCCGGGTGAACGCCTCGTCGATGTTGGCGCGCAGGTTGGTGGTGAGCAGCGCGATCCCGTCGAAGGACTCCAGCCGCTGGAGCAGATAGGCGCTCTCCATGTTGGCGTACCGGTCGTGCGCGTCCTTCACCTGGGACCGCTTGCCGAAGACGGCGTCGGCCTCGTCGAAGAGGAGTACGGCGTCGGTGCGGTCGGCCTCCGTGAAGATCCGCTCCAGGTTCTTCTCGGTCTCGCCCACGTACTTGTCGACGATCGACGACAGTTGGACGGCATAGAGGTCGAGGCCCAGGTCGGCGGCGACCACCTCCGCCGACAGCGTCTTGCCGGTGCCGGACTCGCCCGCGAACAGACCGAGGACGCCCCGGCCGCGCCCGCCGCCCGCGCTGAGCCGCCAGTCGCCCAGCACGCGGTCGCGGTGGCGGGCGCGCACGGCCAGTTCGCGCAGCTGGGTGAGGGGACCTTCGGGCAGGACGAGGTCCCGCCAGTCCACGGCGGGCCGGATCCGCCGGGCGTGCCGTTCCAGACCCGAGGCCGACTGGCGGCGGGCGGCGAGGCGGACGTGGGCGGCGGTCACCGGCGTACCGTCGAAGGCCGCGAGGGCGCGGGCGGCCTGCGCGGCACGCTGGACGCGGTCGCCGCCCAGGCGGTAGGGGGCGACGGTGGCGGCCAGGTCGAGGCCGTCGGCGTCCGCGCCGAGCGCGGCCTGCCAGGCGGACGTTCCTCCGGCCCGGCGGCACGGAGCTTCGAGGACCAGCGGGTCGTACGGGGACCAGTGCGGGTCGTAGGGGCGGGGGTCCGTCAGCAGTACGGTCACGTCCGGTGCCTCGGTGAGCGCCCGCACCAGCGGGCCGGGGTGTTCGGGCAGCCCCGGCACGACGACCGCCCGCCCGCTGAGGCGTGCCTCGCGCAGCAGCTCGGGGACGCGGTCCGCCGGGTCCGGGCAGCGCAGTGCGTCGAGGCCGGCGGCGCGCAGGGCGGTGGCGAGGGCGGCCAGGCCGTCCCCCTCCCGTGGTTCGCGCAGGTAGGCGATGAGCGGGCCGGTGCGCAGGCGGGCCGCCAGCCGAGCCGTGAACTCCTCGGCGCCTGGGGCGGCCGGCAGCGGGTCCGGCATCGGGTGCAGCCGGCCGAGGAGGGCGGCGTCCGGGGTGTCGTCGCCGAGGAGATGGCCGATCAGCCGGTCGGGCACGCGCAACGCGCGGCTGAGGAAGGGGCGTTCGGGGTCCTCGTCCTCCAGCAGGCCGAGGGCGCGCAGGGGCGCCGACGCGTGGAGGCGGGCACGGGCCTGCGCCGTGGACGCGGGCAGCCCGCACAGGTCGAGGGCCAGGCCCGCGGTGGCGCGGCGGCGGCTCACGTCGTCGTTGAGGTAGCCGTACAGCGCCTCGAAGGTGCGGTCGACGTCCGGGGCGAGGGCGATGAGCAGGACGGTGGTGTCCCACTCGGTCAGCCCCGTCCGCTCGGCCAGCCGCCCCAGCCGGTCGGCGGGGCCCATCGGCCGGATGGCAACGGGTACGACGGGCTCACTGTCGCCCTCGGTGGGCGGCCAGGTGTGCAGCAGGTGGTGCACCGCCTCGTCGGACAGGTAGAGGCCGCGCAGCGGCTCGTCGGCCGTGGGGTCGGCGGCGACGCGGTGCTCGACCAGCGCGGTCACCCGTTCCCGGAGGGCGGCGAGGCGGGCGAGCAGCGCGTGGGCGGGCTCGTCGTACGGGTCGGGCACCGGCGCGCCGGGGGCAGCGGCCGGTGTCTCGGCGTATCGGGCGTTCATCGCGGTTCCGGACGATCGGGCGCCGCGGCCTCGCGGACCTCGCGCGCGGAGGCCACCTGGTGCGGCCGGTGGGAGCGTTCGGAGGACCGCTGTGGACCACCGCCGGTGCCGTGCAGCCGGACCGTCGCCCCTTCGGTGACCGCGGGCCCGGCGTCGTACTCGGGGAAGGCGGGGAAGGGCACGGTCACCACCAGATCGAGGGACGGCCTCAGTTCGCCTCCCAGGGCGGACCAGATCTCGGCGAGGGAGCGGGACTCCGTCCGGCTGCCGGCCACCGTCACCGGCACCGAAAGGCCCAGCGCCGCCAGGGAGCCGGGGAGTTCCGCCGGCGGCACCAACTCCCGTGTCAGCAGGGTCGCCAGGACCGCCGACAGCAGCCGGTGTTCGTCCTGCGGGGTCTTCGTCCACGCCGTCACCAGGTACGAAAGGCGGAACCAGCGCGGTGGCCGACGGCGGCGCACCACGATGTCCCGCTCGTCGCGCACCGGCATGTGGCCGCGCTGACGCCGGTCCACGTCCTCCCGGAGGTCGTACAGGTACGTGTTGACCACGGGCGCGTTGCGGCGGGCCGCCCAGTCCCGGGTGGGTGCCTCGAAGGACACGTCGATGCCGGAGCCCGCCAGCGCTCCGCCGCCGAGGAGGCGTTTGAGTACCTCGTCCACCTCGTGGATCACGTTCGCGCTCCCGCCATGCCGGTCCGCCGACTCCCTCGCTGTCGCCTTCCGCCACCGATCGTGCCCCGCGCACCCCCCGGCCCGCAGGCACGGCGGGACCGACGGCCGGGCAGACGTCCTTGCCCGTACGGACCGAAGTGACCGCCCGGGCGTGCCCGTTCGGTCAGATGTAGCCCTCCCGCAGGGCGTAGGCCACGGCGTGCGCGCGGTTGCGCAGGTGCAGCCGTGTGGTGAGGCCGTGGATCACGTTCTTGACGGTGCGTTCGGAGTAGGACAGCTTGCAGGCGATCTCCCCGGTGTCGAGCCCCTCGGCGACCAGCCGCAGCACGTCCACCTCGCGGGGCTGGAGGCCCAGCGAGGGGGCGCCGAGGCGGTCCGCCGCGCCCCGGTGCAGGGTGCCCACCTGGTTGATGAGCCGTCCGAGCAGGTCCGCGGGCAGGTCTCCGTCGCCTCGGGAGGCGGCGAGGACCGCCTGCACCAGCCGGTGGGCGGTGGCCTCGTTCCGCCAGACGATGGCGCCGATGCCGCATCCGACGATGTCCAGCAGCTCCGTCTCACGGATCGCGTCGACCACGACCACGGCCCGCGCGCCCTCACTGCGCACGATCCTGCGCAGCCGGGTGAGCGCCGCCTCGTCGAGCGTGTTCTCGATGAGCAGGGCGACCGTGTCGGGGCCGGGCTGCTCACGCAGCTCGATCTCCGGATGCCGGCGCAGCTGGCTGACCGCTCCCTCCCGGCTGATCGGGTCCGGGGCGGTGACCGCCACCGGGACGCGCCGAGGGACGGCGTGGCCTTCCGCGACGTCGGACACCGTGGCGGTCCGCGATGAGTTGAGCAACCGTCTCCCCTGTTCACGAGCGTGCCGTACGGATTCGTCCGGCATCGGATGGCTTCTTCACCCTTTGGTGCCGCGGCGGTGTGCGCAATCGTGGAGCACCACGAGGCACACCACGAGACCGTCACGTCCGCCCCCGCGAACAGCGCGCCGCACCCCCTCAAGTGATCGATCTCACCCCCACCTTCACCGGCCTCCGCACGTCTTTTCCAAGGAAGATCGTCTTACCGGGCGTCAGGAGGCAGCGATGAGCGGACCGTTCCGCGCGGGCGAACGCGACGGCGCCGACGCGCTGATCACGGCGCGGATCGAGCGTGCCCGGTCCGGCGCCGGCGGCCTCGTCGTGCTGCGCGGCGCCACGGGCACCGGCCGCACCGCCGTACTGGAGGCCGCCGCCGAGCACGCCGCGGAGTGCGGTCTGCGGGTGCTGCGCGTGCGCTGCTCGTCCGAGGGCACCGCGGTGCCCTTCGCCGCGGTGCGGCATCTGCTGGCCCCCGTACCGGAGTTCACGGGCACCGCGGCCGACGCGGACGACCGCGCCGACGCGGCCCGGCTGTGGCGGCTGCTGTGCTCGTACGCGGCCGAACGCCCGCTGCTGCTGGCCGTGGACGACGTCCACCTGGCCGACGACTCCTCACGTCACTGGCTGCGCGAGGCGGCCCGGCACATCGACCGATTGGCCGTACTGGTGGTGGCCACCGAGCGCAGCCAGTACGACATCGAGCCACGGCCCGCCGGACTCACCCAGCCGCTGTCGCCCTCCCTCGTACGCACCCACACCCTCGCCCCGCTCGGCGACCGGGCGGCGGCCGATGTGGTCCGGGAGGCCTTTCCCACGGCCGGACCGCGGTGGACGGCGGCCTGCGTGCGCGCCGCCGCGGGCAGTCCGCTGCTGCTGCACGCCCTCCTCGACGACCTGGGCGGCGCCCCTCAGGACGACCTGCCCCCGACGGGCGAGCCGCCCCTGCCCGAGACCTGCGCGGCCCTGTACCCCGGGGCCTATCCGGCGGCCGTCTCCTGGTGGCTGCACAGCGCCGGTCCCGCCACGGCCGAGGTGGCCCGCTGTCTGGCGGCACTGGAGCAGGCCTGGCCGCCGGAACCGGCCGTGGACGACCCGAGCGGAAAGGCCGCGAGCGATCCCGTGCACCTCCTCTCCGAGGCCACCGGTGCCGACCCCGTCCGGATCGCCGGCTGGCTCGCCGCGATGACCCGGCTCGGCCTGCTGCGTCCCGACGCCACCGGCCGTCCCCGCTACGCGCATCCGCTGCTGCGCGACGCGGTGCTCACCGGCTGGCCCGAGACGAGCCGGCAGGCGGCGCACCGGGCGGCGGCGCAGGCGATGCTGCACCAGGGCGAACGGGCCGAGGCCATCGCCCGGCACCTGCTGCGGGCGCCGGGCGGCGAGCCGCCCTGGGCGCTGCGCGTCCTGCGGGACGCGGTGACGGTCGCCGTGCACGACGCCCGGCCCGACGACGCCGTCGGCTATCTGCGCCGCGCGCTGGACGAGCCGCTTCCCGACGCCCAGCGGCAGCGGCTGCTGACCGAACTGGGTTCCCTGCACTACGCGTCGGCCGACGTCCCGGCAGCCATCGCGCGCCTGGCCGAGGCACAGCACCTGGCGGCCGAGCCCCGGAGCCGGGTGCGTACGGCGGTGGCCCTGGGCACCGCGCTGGCGGGCCGGGGCGAGGTCCGTACGGCCCTGGAGGTCCTGCACCGTACGCAGGGACAGCTCTCCGGCCACCCGGACCTGGCCCGTACGGTACAGACCGCGGCGGCCCTGCTGTCCGACGAGGACCCGGCGGCCCGGCAGCGGGTCTACCGGTGGCTGTGCGAGGCGGCGGACACCTCTCCGGAGCTGGTGGGCACCGCCGGACAGGCCCTGCTCGTACGGTATGCCGCCACGGCCGCGCTGATCTCGGCGCAAGAGGCGATGACCCGGATGCGGGACCTGCTCGCCCGGCCCACCGACCCGCTCGCCGAGCCGTTCCTGCTGGGGACGGCCGCCGCCGTGGCCCAGTGGGCCGACGAGCTCGACGAGGCGGACCGGCTCGTGGAGCAGGGGCTGGCCGGACAGCGCCCCGGGCTGCTGCACCCGATGCGGCACGCGCTTCTCAACACCCGCGCCGACATCGCCGCTTCCCGTGGCGATGCCGTCGGCCTCCTGACCGCTTATTTCGGTGCCGGCACGACGGTCGGTCCTGTGGAGTCCCGCTCCGGCCCGACCAACCGGGACGCCACCGCGCTGCTGGCGCTCGTCCACACCAGCCGCATCGAGGAGGCACAGCGGTTCGCCGCCGGGTTCGACCTGAGCGGGGCAGCGGAGAACTTCGAGCTGAACCGCTTCCTCTACGCGCGGGGCGTGCTGCGGGTCACCTCCGGCGACCCGGCGGGCGCGCTGCACGACTTCCTGGAGTGCGGGCGGCGCCAGTCCGCCCGCGGCGAGTTCAGCCCCGTCGTCACCCCGTGGCGGACGGCGGCGGCGCAGTGCCGCCTCGCGCTGGGCGGTGGGCCCGACGCGGTGACCCTGGCGGCGGAGGAGCTGCGGCTGGCCCGGGTGTGGAACACCCCGCGCACGGTGGGCCGCGCTCTGCGCGTGCTGGGTGCGGCCACCGGGGGGCGGCGCGGTCTTGAGCTGGCCGAGGAGGCCGTGGCGACCCTGCGCCCGGCGTCCGCCGCCACCGGCATGGAACTGGTCCGGGCCCTGCTGGCACAGGGCCGCCAGCTCCATGCCGCCGGCGAACGCACCCACGCCCGCGACTGCCTGCGCGAGGCCGCCGAACTGGCCGACGGCAAGGGCGCCGTGGGCATGGTCACGCTGGCCGGGCAGGCCCTGCGGCAGAGCGGCGCCCGGAACCCCGTCGTGTCCCGCACCGGCCCCGGAGCGCTGACCGGCAGCGAGCGCCGCATCGCCGAACTGGCCGCGGACGGCCTGACCAACACCGAGATCGCCGATCTGCTGCATCTGGCGCGCCGCACCGTGGAGACCCATCTGACCAGTACGTACCGGAAGTTGCGGATACGACGCAGAACGGGACTGGCCGAGGCGCTGGACCGGGACCCGAGCGGCACCGCTGGTCTGACGGCTTCGTCCGGTCAGTGAGGCCTTGGGGCGAATGGACCTGTGGCCCGGACCGTGCGCGCTCCTCGTCGGCCCCGGCCTCTTGGCGTAAACGTTTGGCGTAAACGTGTGGATGCCGGGGCCTCGCGATATTCGAGTCCAGTGGCGGCGACGGGTCTGCGGGAGCGACACCCGCTTACGGAATTCCGCCCTTTCAGGCCAGAAGTTCAACCTTTGCCCGGTCGAACTCTTCCTGGGTGAGATCACCCTTGTCTTTGAGGGCGGACAGCTTGCTCAGCTCGTCGGCCGAACTCGTGACGTTCCCCGCCGTCTTCCGGATGTACTGGCGGACCGCTTCCTCATACCCCTTGGCCTGCTGTGCGTCACGTTCCCCCATCCCCTTCCCCCGGGCGACGAGGTAGCCGAGGACGCCGAGGTACGGCAGCAGGAGTACGAGGACGAGCCATCCCGCCTTCCCCCACCCGCTCAGGCCGTGGTCACGGAAGACGTCCGTGACGACCTTCACCAGGAGGAAGAACCACATCACCCACAGGAACAACCACAGCATGGTCCAGAAAAGGTTGAGGAGTGGATAGTCGTCCATGCTTCGCTCCGATCACGGATGCGCTGCTTCATTCATTCAGGCGATTCAAATCTGCCGCACGCACACCGAGTACCGCCGCTTCTTTTTCGCCCATATGAAAGGCCGGGGGACGATGGCCGGATAAGCCGGATGGCCACCGCCGACGATCGCAGCTGAACAAATCAGGCCGTTGTGCTATCAGTTAGCGCCATACGGGAACGAACACGCCCCGGGTGCGCTGGAATTGCCCGATTCACCGGATACGGCGTGCGGGCAGGGAACATGCGAGACACGATCACCACCACGGCGACCTCGGCCGACGATGCCCCCCACCCCGAGCGGGTGCATTGCTGCCGGAGCGCTGATCGCGCGACCGTGTCGGGAGCGGTCGAGGAGCGGTTCAGCGAGTTGCTCGAAGCCGCACCGGACGCCATGGTGATCGTGGCCGACTCCGGAAGCATCCGCCTGGTCAACGCACAGACCGAGAAGCTCTTCGGGTACACGCGCGACGAGCTGCTGGGGCAGCCGGTGGAGATACTGGTCCCCGGCCGGTTCCGCGACCAGCACGCCTCGCACCGCGGCGGCTACGCAGCCGCCCACCAGGTACGGCCCATGGGCGCGGGCCTGGAACTGCACGGGCTGCGCAAGGACGGCACCGAATTCCCCGTCGAGATCAGCCTCAGCCCGCTGGACACCGCAGACGGGCTGTTCGTGTCGGCCGCCGTACGCGACGTGAGCGAGCGCAGGGCCGCCGAACAGCGGTTCCGGGGCCTGCTGGAAGCGGCACCCGACGCCATGGTGATCGTGGACGACTCCGGGATCATCCGGCTCGTGAACGCACAGACCGAGGCGCTGTTCGGCTACCGGCGCGAGGAACTGCTGGGCCGCCCCGTGGAATACCTCGTCCCGCACCGCTTCCGCGCCCACCACGCGTCGCACCGCAACAGCTACAGCACCAACCAGCAGGTGCGGCCCATGGGCGCCGGCCTGGAACTGCACGGACTGCGCAAGGACGGCACCGAATTCCCCGTCGAGATCAGCCTCAGCCCGCTGGAGACCGCAGACGGGCTCCTCGTCTCCGCCGCGGTCCGCGACGTCAGTGAACGCAAGGCCGCCGAACAGCGCATCAACGAGCTCGCCCATCTCGTCGAGTCCTCCCAGGACGCGATCCTCTCCAAGACCCTCGACGGCCGCATCGCCTACTGGAACTCCGCCGCGCAGCGGATGTACGGCTACACCTCCGAGGAGGCCATCGGCCAACCGGTGACGATGCTCGCCCCGCCGGGCCACGAGGACGAGATCGCCGCACTCCTGGAGCGGCTGGCCCGGGGTGAGAAGGTCGAGAACTACGAGACCCTGCGCGTCACCCGTACCGGCCGGATGCTGGACGTCGACGTCACGCTGTGGCCCACCCGGACCACCGACGGCATGGTGAACGGCGCCTGCGCCATCGTCCGTGACATCAGCGACCGCAAGCACGCCGAGGCCGAGCTCACCGCGCTGTACGAGCAGCAACGCCACATCGCGCTCACCCTGCAGCGCAGCCTGATGGGCACCCCGCCGGCCATCCCCGGTCTGGCCACCGCCAGCCGCTACCTGCCCGCGACCCAGGGCGCGGGGGTCGGCGGCGACTGGTTCGACCTCATCCCGCTCGGCGCGGGCCGGGTGGGGATCCTGATGGGCGACGTGATGGGCAGGGGGCTCGAAGCAGCGGCCGTGATGGGGCAGTTGCGCTCCGCCGCCCACGCCCTGGCCAAGACCGGCATGGAACCGCGCCGGCTGATGCAGGCCCTGGACTCGGTCGTCGCCGACCTCGACGTCCCCGACCAGCTGGTCACCTGCTGCTATCTGGTCATCGCCCCCGACGCCGGAGCGATGACCGTCTGCTCGGCCGGGCACCTGCCGGCCCTCGTCGCCACTCCGGGCGACTCCGTGCGGGCCCTCCCGGTGCCCGTGAGCGCACCCCTCGGCGTGGGCGGCATCCTGCACCAGCAGAGCCGTGTCGTCCTCCCGCCCGGCGCCACGCTCGTCCTCTACACCGACGGTCTGATCGAAACCCCCGGCAGCGACATCGAGCACCGGGTCGCCGAACTGATCACCACACTGGAGGGCGCCTTCGCCGCCACCCAGGACCTGGAAGCCGCCGCCGACCACGTACTCACCGCGCTGCTCCCCGACACCGAGGGCCACGACGACGACGTCACGCTGCTCCTGGCCCGGCTGCCCGCCGCGCCGCTGGCCTCCGCCACCGCCGATCTGCCCGCCGCCCCCTGGACCGTCGCCGAAGCCCGGGCCCTCCTCACCAAGGTCCTCACCACCTGGGAATGCCTCCAGCGGTGCGACGACGCACGGCTGCTGCTCTCCGAAGTGCTCACCAACGCGATCCAGCACGCCCAGGGGCCCCTCGGCCTCCACCTGCGCCGCACCGCCACCGAGCTGACCGTCGAGGTCTGCGACCAGAGCCCGCAGCTGCCCCAGCCCCGGCTCGCCGCCGACGACGACGAGTCGGGCCGCGGACTCATCCTCGTCGACACCCTCGCCGACAATTGGGGCGTACGCACCAACGACAAGGGCAAGACGACCTGGTTCACGCTTGAGCTGTGACGCCCCCCGGATGCGCCGTGGCTCAGACCAGCTCGGGTTGCGGTGCCGGCTGCCGTGCCGGTGCGGCCTTCGGTTCCCACGATTGGGTGGTTCGTACATAGCCGTAGACCACCGAGGTCACCGCCAGAACGAGAAGCGGCCCGAACACCCACGGATGTTCCGCCATCTCCATGGACAGGTAGCGATAGGACACCAGGAGCGCGGTGAAGACCGTCGCACCGTAGGCGACCAGCTGAATTCCCGACCGGTCCCAGCCACGGTCGAGCGAGCGCATCGCCGCCTCGATCGTGACCGTGAACACCACGCCCGCAACGATGTCCGCGCCGTAGTGGTAGCCGAATCCCAGCGTCGCGCCGAGCGTGGCGATCAGCCAGAACGCGCCGCCGAATTGCAGAATCCGTGGACCCTTGCGGGAATGAAGGAAGATCGCGGTGGCCCACGCCGTGTGCAGGCTGGGCATGCAGTTGCGAGGGGTGATCCCGTCGAACGGCATCTGGCCCGGGGCGCTGATCGACGGCGGTGTGTCCGGCCACAGGTCGGCCACCGCCCAGTGCCCGCCGTCGGCGCCGTAGGCGAAGATCGGTCCGACCACCGGGAAGATCATGTAGATGGCCGGCCCGAGGAGGCCGACGACCAGGAAGGTGCGCACCAGGTGGTGGCCCGGGAAGCGGCGCTCGACTGCCACGTTGCGCAGCTGGTACAGCGTGACGGCGACCGCGGCCACGGCGAGCTGGATGTAGACCCAGTCGAGGACATGGGCACCGATCGGGCCGGTGGCCTCCACGATCCGGCCTGCCACCCACGACGGGTTGCCCAGCGCGTGATCGGCGGTGGCCACGTACTGGTCGAGCACCATCGGGCGGGTCTTCCATGTGATGAGCAGCCAGGCGTCGCCGGTCTTGCGGCCCGCCACCAGCAGCAGGCCCAGCCCGACGCCCTTCAGCAGCAGGACGCGCTCCCGGCCGGTGCGGCGCGTGACAGCGATGACCGCGCAGCCGAGGATCACCCACAGCGCACCATTGCCGAACATCATTTTGGCGTCGAGCGCCCACCGGACGGCAAAGAAGGCGATGTCGATGCCGATGGCGGCACCGACCGCGATGAACCGCTGCCGCCAGGTGAGCACCACCATCATCAACGCCATGCTGGCGTACAGCAGCGGCCCCGATTTGGGGGCGAATATCACCTCTCGCACCTGGTTGGTGATCGGCCCCCGTACGCCGTAGTGGCGCGCGGCGATCTCCAGCGCGACGAGGAATCCGAGAGCCACCGCACTCGCCGCAGCCCACAGCATCACCCGTGGCCGACGCCACGCGGCGAACTTTATTCTGTGGTCTATTTGGGAAATCACCCGCAATTTTACATTTCACAATCGTTCGGCCGATTAGTTGATTGCCATCACCCTTTATGACGGAAAGTACGGCTTTCCGGTGAAGGGCGCGATGAAGGCGATCACCGCAAGCTCGAACATGTTAGCGGAGCGGTACGGGTGGGTTTCGCTGGTCCCGGTCGGAGTCGACGGGTTCCCGTTGCCCCTTGCAAAGCAGGAAACGAGGAAACACACACCGTCGGCGCCCTGTGCAGGAGCCCCAGGTCAGTCGCCGGGGAGCAGCCGGGTCTCGGCGGCGGGCACGCCCTTGGTCCACCAGTGGTCGTAGCGGGCGTAGGCCCGGGGGTCGCGGGCGGCGAGGAAGGCGACGAGGGACCGGGCCTCGGCCGCCAACGCCTCCCAGACGGGCTCCGGCAGGGGGTGGAAGGCGCCGCCTTCGATGCCGCCGTCGGTGGCGCGCCAGACACCGGCGACCTGGCCGTCGACCAGCAGGGTGGGCAGCACGTCGCCGTTCACGCGGGTCACGTGCTTGCGGTACGCGGGCGGGATCACGCGGCTGCGGTCGGCGTAGGCCAGCAGAACGCTGTCCCACATCGCCATCAGCCGGGGCGGTGCGGGCACGTCCTCTTCTGGCCTGAGTGCGCCGGGGACGTCGTACAGCACCGTGCCGTCGGGCCCCTGCAGCTCCTCCACTTCGTCCGCGAGCGCCTTCACGGCCGCTCTGACCCGGGGCCGGTGGACCAGCGCGAACTGCGCCATGTCGGCCGTCGACGCCGGTCCGAAGCCCGCCAGGTAGCGCAGGAGCAGGGCCTGCAACCCCTCGTCGGGCGCCTGGGAGTCCCCCAGGGCGGGCCGCTCTTTCGCCGCGACGTACGAGAGCCGGTTGGTGAACGCCCAGGGCCCGCCCGTGGGCGCGTGCCACAGCGGCGCGTACTGCCGCAGCATCCGCTGCGCGCCGACCTCCAGCGGCCGGCCGAGGCGCTTCTCGAACCACTCCCCCAACTCGGCGCTGCTGCGCGGCCGCTGGACGTACCTGCGCAGGCCCGCGACCAGGGCGTCGGCGTCCTCGGCGGTGAGCCCGGACGAGCGGAAGCGCGCGTCGCCGAGCCGGGAGGAGCGCAGCGTCGGTTCCATGGCCTCGCGAAAGCTCCGGTAGTCCTCGACGTGGACCGCGTGCAGGGTGAGCCGCATGAGGGTCGCCTTCACGATGCGGCGGTCGGCCAGCGCCGCGTCGAGATCCGCCGGGTCGAAGCCGCGCAGCCGGTTCCACAGCGCGATGTAGGGCGAGGCGGGCTGCTGCGCCTGGAGGGCGACCACGCGCCGCAGCGCCTCCTCGACGTCGAGCGACTCGCGGCCGAGCAGCAACTGCCGGGCGAGCGTGGCACGGTTGAGGGCACGCGCGGAGATCACCATGCCGCGATTCTGCCCCGCCCGCGCCCGCCGCAGAACCCTGACCTGCCGGGCACGCCGGCCCCCGGTCAGCCGCAGCCCGTCACGCCGTGGCCGGGGCAGCCTCGCGGGTCGGGCCGACCGCGGCCATGACCGCCTGCCACGGGGCCGAGTCGCCCCTAACGCGTTCCCCACCACGCCGGCGAAACGTTCAACGCCCACACGTCGCCCGCCTGGTGAATCTCTGGATCGTCCACGTCATAGTCGCCGTCCCCATAAGGATCGGGGTCCTCGATAACGAAGATGCGCGCGCCGGACTCGGGCACGCGATAGCGGTGGACATCGCCTGAGAGGTCCTCGGGCTCGACCGTACGCCCCAGGGACAGGATCCCGGACCGCAAGTCCTGGAACCGGACACGGGGCGCGAACCCCCCGTACTCCCGCTCCAGAGTCGGCGGCACGGCGGAGTGGCCGTGGATCAACCGGTGGACCTGCACACTGATCCCGAAACAGGACATGGACCCTTCGGCACCCGAGAAGGAGACCTCCACCAGCCCGTAGTCCCGGCGCAGCAGCCCCGCACCGCGATCGTCGAGGTAGCCCGGCCCCACTGCGGCCTCCCATGCATCGGGACCGGATCCGATTCCGGTCCCGAGGACGTCGCCGCGCGTGGCGACGTGGGCGTAGAAGTCCAGATCGGACACCCGTTGATCTCCTTGGGCTTGGTCATACGTACGGACCAGACCTTAACGAGTGCGGCATTCACCGTGCGGCGGGCACCTCCCAGCCCGGCCCGCGCGGGGCGTACGTGATGCCCCCAGGGCTCCCCCGGGCCAACCCCCCGACTAGGCTTGAGCGTGTCCTTTTCCGTTCCCCGGCGGGAGCGCATCGGTCGGCAGCCCCGGCTGTCGCCGCGTGACATAGGAGAGTGATCCGGTGACACAGCGCAAGCCTGCGGGTGTGAGCTTCGAGTCGTGGGTGGACCGGCAGATCCGCGAGGCGCAGGAGCGCGGCGAGTTCGCCGAGCTGCCGGGCTTCGGCAAGCCGCTGCCCGATGCCGCGCAGCCGTACGACGAGATGTGGTGGATCCGCCAGAAGATGGCCCGTGAGGGCGTCACCGCGATGCTGCCCCCGGCCCTGGCCCTGCGCAAGGAGATCGAGGACGTACTGGCCGCGGCGGCCGAGGCACCGTCCGAGCGGGCCGTGCGGGCGCTCCTGGAACCGGTCAACGAGAAGATCGCCGCCATGCTCAGGCAGCCGCCCCCGGGGCCGCTGCTGGGGCGCGACCTGATCGACGTGGACGCCGTCGTACGGGAGTGGAACGAGGCACACCGCCAGGCCTGACGGTGTGCCTGCGCATCCCGACCGACCTCCGCGCCGCCCGCCACACCATCGTCACCGCCGGCCCAAGGGCCGCCGCCCGCCCGGCAACCTCCCCGTGGCTCAAAAGTTACGCCCCAAAACGACTTCCACGAACGGGAGTTGGTGCATACCGTCGCCTCTGTCAGTCGTGACGACAACGTTCAGGGAGGGACAGTATGAACCCCAACATAAGAGCGGCAGCCGCCACCGCGGCGCTCCTCACCGGGCTCCTCGCGGCCGCCGGCACCGCCAACGCGGCCGAACGCATCGACGCGCAGCACCTGGCCGCACACCTCGACAAGGCGATCGCCGCCGAGCAGGCAAACGGGGAAACCACGGGCGGGCCCATCCTGGGTGCCCTCACGAGCAGTCCTGACGGCGCCGACACCGTCAACTCCTGAGCGGGCGCGGGTGCGCGCCGTGGACAACCCGAGGGAAGACGGGAAAGCCGGTGAGGACCACGTCACTTGGTGCCCCAGCGGGGAAGCCCACCGTCCGGAATCCGTCGTTCTGGGCGTCAGGTCGGGGAACGACGGCCAGGTCGTCTATCTGGCCGAGCCGGTACCGGCAGCACAGGTGCTGCCCGACATCCCCGAGGGCATCGCGCCCCACCGGGTGCTCCGGTTCGCCTCGCACTGCGTGTCCGGGTGCGCGAACCGGGTCGGCGACGCCTGCGGCCTGATCGAGCGCATTCAGACCCTGCCGTCACCGGACGCCACGGGAACCGTGCCACGGTGCCATCTGCGTCCCCACTGCAAGTGGTGGACTCAGGCAGGCGTGGACGCCTGCCACCGCTGCCCCGCCATCACCACGCTCAACTCCCCCGACGACCCGCTCGCCGTACTCGTCGCGGACCCCTCCACCACCACCGAGCAGTTGCAGGACTGGATCGCCTCGGCCGAGTGAAGCACGGCGGCCGGATCGCCAAACCCTCACACCACGGAGAAAGGTGCCGGTCGCAAGGTCGTCCACGCGCCCCCGCGACCGGCACCGGCGGGGTGGGGGAACCGATCAGCCGTCTTCCGGCCACGGGGCAGGGACGGCCCAAGGGGCCTCAGGGGGAGGGTCACCGTGCTGCGCATCGATCTCGCGCCGCCCGTCCTGGCGAACACACGGTTCGCGATATCGCCGCTCATCACCGCGTTCAACAGCCTGTGGCTGATACGTGAAGGCGCGCAGGGCCCCGACCACGGGTGGGGCCACCATCTGCGCACCACCGTGCGCGACCTTCGCCTCGTGCTGCTCGGATCCATCTTCCAGGGCCCTTGGGACTACCTTCCCGACTTCCTGAATCCGCAGCCCGAGGTCTACGAGCCCGACCTGCAGGACGAATTGCACAAGGTGGCCACGGTCGGCTCCGAACGCCTGAGCCGCGAGATCGCCCTCATGCTCCAGGGCAGGGCCGACACCCGACTGTCGGGAGGCGCCGCGCCGCGGCCCCTGCTGCAGATCCTGGAACAAGGCGAGACGGCGGTGGCGGAGCGCGCGGCCGCCGAGCTCCAGCACTTGTGGCAGGCCGCCGTCGAACCGGCCTGGCCGGGCCTGCGTTCGCGGATCGAGAACGACATCGCCCGCCGCGCCCAGACCGCCACACGCCAGGGCATGGCCACGATGCTGGCGGGCCTCCACCCGCGGATCGCCTGGAACGACGATCACCTCTTGCTGGTGAACCGCTACCAGGGCTGTGTCCCCAACGCCACGTCGCTGATCCTGACACCTTCGGTGTTCGCGACCGACGTGCACTTCACCCTCGACCCCGTTCCGGGCCAGGACAAACGCCAACCCATCGTCGCCTACCCGGCCCTGCCCGTACCGGACAGCACCGCGCCCACACCCCCCGTCCACGAACTCCTCGGGGTGATGCGGGCCCGGCTCCTGTCCGACCTCGGCCTCCCCCGAGCCACCGACGAACTGGCCGAACGCCACTGCCTCTCCCCCAGCACCGTCTCGTACCACCTGGGCATCCTGCACCGCGCCGGTCTGGTCACCAAGACCCGGATCAAACACCGCGTCCTGTACCAACGGATCCACCGAGCCGACGCGCTCCTGTCGTTGCCCGCATAGCTCATCGGGACCCACCATGGGGAACCGGCAAGGCGTTAGGCACACTTTGTGTGGTGTAGTCCCTTACCGAGACCCACACCAAGAGCCACCTCAAGAGAATGAGCCACGCATGATCACGCTTACGAAGGAATCCGGCCCGGCGGACCTGGACGGAGTAACCCATCTGTCCATCGGTGTGTCCTGGGACCCGACGGCCGGCAGCAGCGGTGGAGTCGTAGGCCTGCTCCGCCGCAAGAGCGGTACCGACCTCGACCTGATCGCCATCGCGATGCAGGGCGGGGACCCGGTGCGCCTGGCGGGTCTCGACTCGCTGGACCCCATGGGCAACGGCTCCTTGGTGCACAGCGGCGACAACCAGACCGGGCGCGGGGACGGCGACGACGAAACCGTCACGGTCGAGTTCGCACGCATCCCCGACCACATCACGTCGGTCGTGTTCGTCGCCGCCGCGTTCAAGAAGGGCAGCTCGTTCCAGAAGGCCCGCAACATCAGCTTCAAGGTCTACGACGCGACCGGGGGCAGCGCCCAGCAGGTCGCCGACATCTGGCCCAGCCTGCTCACGCAGGACAACGGCTGCGCCGTGGCCAAGGCCATGCGGGTCGGCAACTCCTGGAAGCTCGAAGTGATCAACATGACGGGGAAGATAAAGCAGGGCGACGAGCACGCCCTGATGCGCTTCGCCATCAGCAAGTAGCCCGTCCCCCCGACTTGGTACCGAGCAGTGATCGGGCCTGTCGGGCATCGCACGCGCCTCTGGCTGTCGCCGGTGCACGGCATCAGCGACAGCCGAGGGCTTCCTCGATCAGAGGGACTTCGCATCCAGCCAGCGACGGCGGCCCGGCCCCGTCGGATGGGTGCCGGTGACGCCCATGACCACCGAGTAGAGGCTGGTCTCCGCGGCGATGAACAGGCGGTTGCGCTTGGCGCCGCCCCAGGAGATGTTGGCGACCGCCTCGGGGACGTTGAGCCGCCCGATGAGGGTGCCGTCGGGGTCGTAGCAGTGCACCCCGTCGCCCATCGCGGCGGCCCAGAGCCGACCGCCGTCGTCGAAGCGGAGGTTGTCGAAACGAGCCTCCTTGCGAGCCTGCGCATCGGCGAACACCTTGCCGCCGGACAGGGTGCCGTCGTCGCGTACGTCGAAGACCCGGATGCAGCCCGCGCGGGTGTCGGAGACGAAGAGCTGCCGCTCGTCCTGCGAGAAGACCAGCCCGTTCGGCGCTCCGAAGCCGTCGGCGACCAGCCGCACTTCGCCGGTAACAGGGTCGATGCGGTAGACGTTGTTGGCCCCGATCTCGCTCTGCGCGCGATGGCCCTCGTAGTCGCTGGTGATGCCGAAGTCCGGGTCGGAGAACCAGATCGAACCGTCGGACTTGACGGCCGCGTCGTTGGGGCTGTTCAGGCGCTTGCCCTGCCACCGGTCCGCCAGCACGGTGACGGTGCCGTCGTGTTCGGTGCGTGTCACGCGGCGGTTGCCCTGCTCACAGGTGATCAGCCGCCCCTCGCGGTCGAGGGTGTTGCCGTTGGTGTGCCCGGCGGAGCGGCGGAAGACGCTGACTGCACCGGTCTCTTCGTCCCAGCGCAGCATCCGGTCGTTGGGGATGTCGCTCCAGACCACCTGTCGCCAGGCGGGCAGGTAGATCGGCCCCTCGGCCCAGCGGCATCCGGTGTACAGGACCTCCAGGGCGTCGTCTCCGTTCATGCAGCGTCCGGTACGGAACCGGTCGTCGAGCATCTCGTACAACCCAGGGCGCTCGCTGGTCATGGGGCTCTCCCTCTCCTACAGACATCACACACCGAAGGTCATTCGGCCTGCTCCGCAGATTGCAGGATGAGCTATGGTCACCACAAGACGATGCCGAATGGAGAGTTGTGGATCACATTGATCGGGTCCTGCTGGCGCAGCTCCAGCAGGACGCAACGCAGTCCTATGCCGCGCTGGGCCAGGCCGCCGGCCTGTCCGCCGGTGCCGCCCATGAACGCGTGCGCAAACTGCGGGAGCGCGGCGTCATCCGGCGCACCACCATCGAGGTGGACCCGGCCGCGGTGGGCAGCGCCGTCCTGGCCTACGTCCTGGTCGACTCGACCTCGTGGATGGGTGATTCGGCGAACGACTTCGCCGCGCTCCCCGAAGTCCTGGAGGCGCACATCATCGCCGGCAGCGCCTCGGTGCTGGTGAAGGTCAGGACCGCGACCACCGAGCAACTCCAGGACGTACTGCGCCGGATCTACGCCATCGACGGAGTCAGCGGGACCCAGGCGACCGTGGTGCTGGAGACCTTCTTCGAGCGGCCGCTCTCCCCTCGGACCGCCGACCGGACATGAGCGCGGCCGCCCAGGACCTCGGCCGGGGCCCACACCCCTCGGGCCATCTCACCGAGAGGTGATGGCCTGCTCCAACAGGCCGTGAAGGGCGCGCTGCTCCTGCGGGGCGAGTCCGGACAGCGGGGAGTCCACGGCGAGGAGTGCGAGGAGGCGTTCGCGCAGTGCGGTGCCCTCGTCAGTGAGGACGAGGTGCTTGGCGCGGCGGTCGGTGGGGTGCGGGTGGCGCTCGACCAGGCCCTGCTTCTCCAGTTTGTCGACGACGAAGGTGGTGTTGGAGGGCTCGCAGCTCATGCGTTCGGCGAGCTCCCGCATGGTCATCGGCCCGCTCATCTCCCGCAGCGCGGTCGCCTGGGGCGCAGTGAGGCCCAGGGTGGCGGCGCGCTCCCGTACGTGCTCGGCGATCCGCTGGGCCAGCCCGTTCACCAGCCCGCACAGCTGTCGCTCGGCGATGGCTTGCCGCTCTGGGGACGTCGTCATGCCACCAGCCTACCAACTCCATCAAGGCAACATATTTACAGCTTGAATGATTCGAACTTGATGCTTATGGTTGGGCCTCGCCGCCGCAGGAGACGCGACGGCGCCAACGACCTGACGGCAACTCACAGGGGAGAACTCATGGCTGACTTGACGGTGGATCAGGACGTACGACTGCGCCGCCCGGCGGGAATCCGCTCGATACGGCTGGGCGACACGAAGGTGTCGTACGTTCCGGACGGCGATGTACGGCTCCGGCCGCTCCACCTGCTCAAGGACACCACCGACGAGGTGTGGGCCGCACACCCGGAGTACCTGGACGCCACGGGCCACCTCGTGGGAAGCGTCGGCGCCCTGCTGGTCGAGCACGGTGACCGCGCGCTGCTGATCGACACGGGCTTCGGCCCGCAGACCCACGAGGAGCCGGAAGGCCCCCTCGGTGTGATCCAGGGCGGCGCGCTCCTGCGCAGCCTGGCCGAGCTCGGCCGCGGCCCCGAGGACATCGAGGCGGTGGCCTTCACCCACCTCCACGCCGACCACATCGGCTGGGCCTGCCACCCCGCCCCCGGCGGCGACCAGCCGGTGTTCGCCCACGCCGACTACCTGATCTCGGAGCCCGAGTGGGACCGGCGCGACCTCCTGGAAGCGCAGGGCATGACCGCGCAGGTCGCGGCCCTCGCACCTCACGTACGTACGATCACGGACGGGCAGGAGATCTTCCCCGGCGTACAGGTGCGGATCACCCCCGGCCACACCGTCGGGCACGCCGAGTACGTCATCACCGGGGGCGGACGGCGTCTGATCGCCTTCGGTGACGCCGTGCACTCGCCGATCCAGATCGACCATCCCGACTGGTCCTCGGGCTTCGACCACGACCTCGCCCGGACCGCCGACCACCGCCGCCGCCTCGTCGCCGAGCTGGCGGAGCCCGGCACGATCGGCTTCGGCGTCCACTTCGCCGACGTGGTGTTCGGACACGTCCGGCAGGACGGAGACGGCCCGGCCTGGCGGCCCGTGGACGCCTGATCCGCCGGAGCCGGACGGTCGAGGTGATGGTCAGGGTGGTTGCGGGCGTCGTGGGGGTGGCGGGCACGGGGGTGGTCCACCGGAACCGCGACCCGCTCCGCAGCGGACCGGCGTCCAGGCGCTTCACGCCGGTGACGGGCGGCTGCCGTGTGCCGCCGCCGAGCCGGGGCGGCTACCCGACTGTGGGCGGGGGTGCGCTTGGGAACCTCGTACTGCTGCGGTGCAGCAGGAAGGCGAGGTCTAGCGCAGTTGTGTGCAGGAGGTGCCGACGTAGGTGTTTCCCTCTTCCACGCGCAGTTCAGCGGCGAGGTTGCTCGCGGGGCTGACGAAGAAGTACACCGGGGGGTCGTTCAGGCACCGCCAGGTTTCGGCGGTGTAGTGATCGAGCAGGGTGATCTTGGTGGTCCTGTCGGACGGAAGCTGTCGGTTGCAGTGGATCCCAACCGTGGTGAACGAACCACCTCGGCCGATCAGGCATGTTGCGTGCGGCGTCGCGGACGCAGGGGCCGCGGCGCTGAGGGTGAGACCGGCCACGGACAGGGTGGCAATGCCGAGGGAACCTAACAGGCGGGCTGCCTTCATGGCGTACCCTCCTCCTTCTTCTCTCTCGTTGGTTGGCGGCACGATGGCCTATCGCGCACTCTGTCAGGCGGTGCTCCACAACCGCCAGCGCGACTTGCTCCTCGGGTGAGGTATCGGCCATCAGATCTTGGCGGAGATGGATTCCGGGGGCGTGGTGTGCCCGCGGAGCGCGGGAATGAGGGAAAGCGGAGGGCGGCGCACTGGTGCCCGGGTGACGTGTCGAACAATTTCGCCCCGCCGCCCGGACCGCACGGCAAGGCTGCGGCGCCTATTCCTCGGGCACGTTCCCAAGGTCCGTGCGGCCGCGACGGATTGGCCGCCGGGGTCCCCAGGTCGCGACAGACGACCACGTCAACCGGAGGTCATCATCGGCACGTCACACACCAGCAGGCGCCTCGGCATGGCCGGTGCCGTACTGACAGCGGTGGCCATCGCCGCCTCGCCCGCGGGCGCGGGTTCGGCGGTGGCAGGAACGGAGTGCTTCGACCGAGCGAGAGAGCCCTACACCTCACAGGTCGACAGCCATCTGCACTTCCGCCCGTTCGGCGGGCCCGCGATCGGGTTCGAGGAACTCACCGGCTACCTGCAAAAAAGCGGTGTCCGGCACGCGAGCATGTACGGCATCGGGCAGATGCTCCCGGTGAACTCCCCCTGCACCTACTACCTGGACTGCCCCGGCACTCCCGTGGTGCCGAGCATGAAGAACGACTTCGCCAACGCCGAGAACTATCTGGCGGCCAAGCCCAAGGACCCCGAACTCGCGGTCTCCATGACCTTTATGGACCTCAACCACCCGGAAACCATCCCGCCCGGCATCGCCCTCTACGACAAGGAGTTCCCGGGAGTGTTCCGGTGGGCGGGAGAGGTCAACCTCGTCAAGCAGGCACTGTTCCCCAACCACCACACGGCCGCGACGAGCGAGAACATCAAGAACTGGGCGCCGTTCATGAAGGTGCTGCGGGAACGCGGGATCCCCATCACCATCCACTCGGACCTCGGGAGCAATGCGGATCAGACGAAGTATCTCCATCTGATGGAGCAGACCCTTCGCCTGTACCCGGCGAACAAGATCGTGTGGGCACACATGGGCCTGTCCAAGGAGCTCACCGCCATGGATCCCGACCGGCACATCGGGATCATGAAGAGGCTGCTGGACACATACCCCAACCTCACGCTGGACCTCAGCTGGCGGGTCCTGGAAGACAACTACTTCAGCAAGCCGGGAGTACGGCAGAAGTACGCCGCATTCCTCGACCGGTATCCCACCAGGGCCATTCCCGGAACCGACTTCGTGGCCTCACGCGACAAGGACTACCACACTTATTCCCAAGAACTCGAAGTCACCAGCCGCATCAACAAGGCGCTGGACGACCGGGCCTTCCGTGACATCGCCCTCGGCGAGAACTACTACCGGCTGCTCAACCTCAAGGAGAGCGCGCCGCGGGTATGCAGGGCGAGGTGACGCGGCGGGCCGCCAACTGACGCCGGGTGTGCAGGGGTTCAAGCGCCCCAGTAGATCGTAGGGGTGAACTCCGCCAACGCCGGCCTGAACGAAGGCCGGGGCTCGGTGAACCGGTCAGACGACAGCACGTCGTCTGACCGGTTTCACTGTTGTTCGGATGACGTGCGGTGTGCGGCGGTCACTCTCAGGGACCTGTTACGGAGCAACCGGGCTCGCTCATCGAGTGCAGCTGGGCGAACTCGTCGGCGAGCATGCCCATCATGACGAGATCATGGTGTCGCCCGGCAAGGAACACGTGATCGCGGAGGCGGGCCTCCTCGACGAAACCGAGCCTGCGGTGAAGCCTCAGCGACGCCTCGTTGTGGGCGAAGATCCGCGCTTCGCACTTGTGGAACCGCCGCTCGGCAAACATGAAACGCAGCAGCATCACCACGGCTTCCGCTGCATAGCCTTTGCCTCGGTGATCAGCGCCGACGGTGACCCCGTACTCGAACCAACCCGCACGCGGGTCAGCGTGGTGCGAGCCGACAGCACCGACCGTCTCTCCCGTGTCGACGGCCTCGATCGCCAACCCGAAGCAGTCACCGTCGGACTTGGCAGCGCTCTGTTCCTTCGCCCAGTCACGGAAACTCTCGGCGGAGCGGGGCGGGTTCAGCAGGTCGCCCATCCGCTCCTCGTCCACGGCGAAGCGCATGAACGCGGACCAGTCGTCAGGCTCGATACCGCGCAGGCGTATCCGGCTGCCGCTCCAGAACGATGTCATCCCGTATTCGATCACGTCCCAGCGCGCGAAGTACAGCAAACAAGCGCCACCATGCCGGGCCCGCTCCGTCGCGGCGCGCCACGTGCCATCGTGCTCGCGATCGCCTCGACCGTCGTACGAATCGTCCGTCGTACGAAGTGCCCTCGGCCAGTGGCCGTAGACAGCCCAAACGGCGCGGGCCGCTCCAGCAGATCGTGGTCGGCTTCGATACGGAAGGGGACGTACGGGGCCTCCGTCACACTCACCTCGTTCAGCCTCGATGTGGGCAGTCCTGGGAGGTGCCCCTGCCACGGGGCCGCTGCCGCAGGGCCGTCTCCGCCTCGCGGAACGGTTCCACCCAGCGGGTCTGTGACGCCGCGTTCTTCGCGCTCGTACCGGGCAAGTGCCCCACCCGGTTCCGGTACGTCCACGCGCTCTCCCAAATTGGCGCTCAGCACACCCCGTCGCTGATGTGACACGTGCCGAGGTCCTGCGCCGTCTGGACGAAGGCCCGCAGCCGGGCACTCTCGCCCGCGGTGGGCCACACGAGCGCCCACTCCGTAAGAGGCGCATCGTGGACCGGCAGGAAGGCGATGCCGGGAGGTGTGTAGTACCGCCGGACGTGGGCGTTGACGGGAGTGGCGATGTCCCCGGCGGCGACGAGGGCGAGCACTTCGTGAAAGGTCCGGGCGACCAGCCCGCGCGTGATACGGCGCCCGGTCGGCGTGTACGTGGGAACCATGGCCTCGAACCAGTACGCGGGCGCCTCGGGGCCGGGATCGAGGAGGCGCAGGCCACCGAGGTCTTCCAGGGACACGGACTCCCGCTCGGCCAGAGGCGAGGCCGTGGTGACGGCGAGGGCGCGGCCTTCGGTGAGAACGGTGGGGCCGACGCTGAGGTCGGGTTCGTGGACGGGGCGCCACAGCAGCTGCACATCGGTCTTGCCGGTGCGCAGCGGCGTGAACGGGTCGCTGAAGTGGAACTCGACGAGTTCGACGTCACAGTCGGGGTACTGGGCCCGGAACGCGTCGATCAGGGGCCGCAGCTCGTGGGCCAGCACGCCCATGACGCCCAGCCTGATGGTCCCCCGCACCCCCAGCGCGGCCTCGCTCGCGCGGGCCAGCCCGCCCTGGATCAGGTCGTACGCCTGCTGGAGCTCGACGCGCAGGACCTTGCCGACCGGGGTCAGGGTGACGGAGCGGCTGGTGCGGTCGAACAGGGGCGCACCGATGCGCCGTTCCTGCTTCTTTATCGCCTGGCTCACCCGTGCCTGGGAGATCCGGAGCCGTTCGGCGGTCCGGCCGAAATGCAGTTCCTCCGCCAACGCCAAGAAGATCTCTATGTCACGTAGTTCCATCGTCGCCCCCGCACCGCGATAACCGCAGAGTTATCGATCACCGCGCGAAGTCTACGTTGATCCGGACGCGGCGCCGTTGGAAGCTGGAGACACCTGGAGACACCCGGGAAACGCACCCTTCGAGGGCGAGCCCGTGCCATCCCCTGACCATCCCGTGCCCGGACGCCCATCAGGTCGCGGACCTCCTGACCGTTGCCCTCACACCTGACGCCGACTCGGCCGACTTGCCACACGAGAAGACAAACCCACGTGAACGACAGACTCGACATGACCGTGATGTACGCGATGCACAACGCGCTGCGAAGGGAGCTGCGCCACATCGCCCGGATCACCGCCCGATACGACCCCGACCCCCGGCGCATCCTGCACGGCGCGGCCGGCTGGGAGATGTTCAGGCGGGCCCTGCGCGCCCACCACGGCGCCGAGGACGACGCCCTGTGGCCCGCACTGCGCCAAGCCCTCGACGGCCGACCGTACGACCTCACGCGACTGGAGGCGATCGAAGTCGAGCACACCGTGATCGCCCGCCTCGTCGGGACCGTCGACGAGGCCCTGGCCGACCCCGGCACCGATCCGGTCCTCCTCAGCGAGCTAGCCAACTCGCTGGTCACCGGCCTCGCCGGGCATCTCGCCCACGAGGAGGACGCCGTGCTCCCGCTGGTCCAGGCCGTCGTGAACGAGCAGCAGTGGGAGCACTTCCTATGCGCCCACGCCCAGCGGATCGCTCCCCATGCCGCGCAGCTCCTGCCCTGGCTCCTGGAAGGCGCCGACGACCACACGACCACCGTCGTACTGGCTCAGCTGCCGACACACGTACGCCGTGCGTATACGTATCAATGGCAACCCACGTACGCGGTGCTCGACCGGTGGAGGATCCAGGTTCCCTCCTCTTCCTACCTACTGCCCACGGCCGCGTCCACGACCGTGGGCCCGCAACCACTCAAGGAGTTGTCATGACGACCGTCGAGCCCACCGAGGAAACCGGCTCCGGTTTCACGCCGGGACCGGATCCCGAACCGTCGGCACCAGTATCGTTGGAACGATGGCTCGCCCTGGTGGCCGTGGCCACCGGCACGTTCTCCAGTGGGTCAGCACGGGCGTCGGCCTCCTGACTACCCTGTGGGTCTGGCGGCCCCGCGGAACGTCTGCGTGGCGCCTCACCGCCAGGGCCTGGGCCGCGCTCCCGAAGCGGTTGGCGGGCTGCGGAAGGAGGCGCGGTACCGCCCGCCGGATCCGCGTTCAGTGCCGGTCCGCCCGCTCGGGGGTGTCGTCGAGGAAGCCGCCCGACTGGTGCTGCCACAGCTTCGCGTAGGCGCCGCCCGAGGCGAGCAGTTTGTGGTGCGTGCCCTGTTCGACGATCCGTCCGCGGTCGAGGACGACCAGTTGGTCCATGGTGGCGACCGTGCTCAGCCGGTGCGCCACCACGAGCGCTGTTCGCCCGTCCATCAGCCGCCACAGCGCGTCCTGGACGAGGATCTCGCTCTCGGAGTCCAGCGCACTGGTCGCCTCGTCGAGCAGCAGGATCGGCGCGTCGCGCAGGATGGCCCTGGCGAGGGCGACCCGCTGGCGCTGGCCGCCGGACAGCTTCACCCCGCGCTCGCCCACCATGGTGTCGAAGCCGTCGCGAAGCGCGTCGGCGAACTCCGTGACGTGTGCCGCCTCGGCCGCGCGACGGATCTCGTCGTCGGTGGCGGACGGCCGGGCGAACGCGATGTTGTCCCGCAGCGTCCGGTGGAACATCGCCGGGTCCTGCGGCACGTACGCGATCAGGCTGCGCAGTTCGCCCTGCCGCAGCCTGCTGATGTCCCGCCCACCGATCAGGATCCGCCCGCCGTCGATGTCCGTCATCCGCAGCAGGAGCCTGGTCAGGGTGGTCTTGCCTCCGCCCGACCGGCCGACGAGCCCGATCTTCGTCCCGTTGGGCACCGCCAGGTCGAGTCCCTCGAAGAGCGGTTCCGCGCCCGCGTGGGCGAAGGTCACCCCTTCGAAGCGCACCTCGCCCGCCCGGGCCGGCAGCGGTTCCGGGGATGCCGGGTCGAGCACGGTCGGCGGTTCGAGCAGCAGCTCGGTGAACTGCGAGGCCTCCGTCATCGAGCTTTCCAGGCGGCGGTAGATCTGGTTGAACTCGAACATGATCCGCGTCGCGTTGGCGTAATAGGTGAAGGCGACGATGACCGCTTCGACGCCGTGCTCTCCCCCGCCGAGCCCGATGGCGAGCAGCAGGCCCAGCACATTGGTCAGTACGGACATGGGTGCGACGAGCGTGTCGATGCGCAGGTTGCCGTAGTCCCAGGAGCGCAGTGTGAGCCGCCGCGACTCGGCGACGCGGGACCGGTGTTCGGCGGCCTCGCGTTCCTCGGCGGCGAACGACCGGACCGTGTCCATGTTCATCAGACTGTCGGCGACATGGCCCGACACGCGGGCGATCGCCTGCTCGCGCTGGGCGACCAGCGCCTGACGGCGCCGGATCAGGGGTGCCACGCACACCGCCGTGAGCACGATCAGCACCAGCAGCCCCACCACGAGCAGCGGGTCGTACTGCCACAGCACCACCGACGCGAACACCAGCGGCACGAAGCTGCCGACGACGTTGAACGTCAACGTGTCGACGCAGTCCTCGAAACGGGTGGCGAAGCTCAGCACCCGCTTGGTCAGCGACCCGGCGAAGTTGTCGTGGAAGAACGCGGCGTCCTTGGCGAACAGCTCGTCCATGCCGATCACATACAAGTGCTCGATACCACGGGCATCGAGCCGGTTCAGGCAGTGCAGCCCGATGCGCCACAACGCCTCCGCGAGCAGCAGCACCCCGGCGAAGCCGAGGACGTAGGGCAGCATCGGCCCGATGCCGACGCTGCCGCCGTCCCCGGCGATCCGGGCGACGAGCTTGGCGACGACCAGCGGAGCGACGTACTGGATGCCGATGTTGCCGACCGCCGGCAACAGCATCGCCGGCGCGGTCAGCCGCCGCAGCCGGGCCAGTTCGCGCCCGTAGTAACAAAGTGCGAGGAGCACCGAGCCCCTGCTCGGTAAGCCCTCGTGCGATTCACGCGACTCAGGTGATCCCATCCCAACCCTGTGCTCTCGGACCGGCAGGTGAGCACACGAGTGTCCCGCGCCGGCAGGCGCAGGGTCCACGGGTTTTCGCCCGACCGGCTATCGCACATACGCGCATACGAGTCGCCGACTTCGACGTTACTGTGCACAGATGTACGAGATCACCCGGTGCACCAACCTGAGGCACAGCACGGTGAGCACCCGCGCCCTCTACGGCAACTTCAAGAGCCGACCGCCGTTTCCGCCTCTGACGGCCGCAGCCACCGGCACCCCGGTTGTCGACCTTGAAAACCTCGACCCCGGGATATGGGGCGCCACCGCCATCCGTACGTGCAGCGTCTGCGATCAGCGCATCGGGGGAGGGCAGCTCCACCAGGTCTGGATCTCGCTGTGGACATCGGGCGCCGACGTACTGCCCTTGCTGGTCAACGCCTGCTCGACAGCATGCATCGACGCGCTGCCGACGCCTGCCGAGGGCTACGTCCAGGTACCGCACACTGGCGGACCTGGCGTCGATCAGCCGCCGACGGGATGGGTGCGCCGATCTCCCGGGACCGACTGAGGGCGGATGCCGACGAGGAGATCGCGGCTCGGACGACTGTCCAAGGCTGTCCCAGTCCGTCCAAACCCACGGTCGGACAGTGGCCAAGGGCGCTAGGTTTCCGTGCAGCGGAGGGCTCTCCGCGCCCGCCCTGCAGCGCGTAGAAGCGCGTATTCACCTGCCAGATCCCGAGGGGCGTACGCCGCGTCGACTCGACCGGCGGCCCCGGATTGGACAGTTCGATGAAGCTTCGTCATGAAGTGCCATGGATCAGGAGAAAAGCCGCCGTCAGTCTCTCTGCCCTGGCGCTCGGCACCGGAGGCCTGGCAGGTCTGGCCACCGCACCGGCCCATGCCGCCCCCAACTCGTGTCTGCGGTCGGTGGGGCCCGTCCAGCACCTCTCCCTCAACGGCCACAGCATCGGCGACTTCATCCAGGGCTTCAATTCCTGCAATCGCACCACCTACGCCGAGTTGCACTTCTTTGACCTCGGGGTGTCCCAGCGGGCAACCACCGGCTGGATCGGAATAGCCCGGGACGGCGGAACAGGCCCGAAGAACGGCCCTCCGAACGGCGCCACCTGGTGGGACGCCGGCCCCATACCCGTCGCGACGTCAGGCACGGAGAGCTACACGGCGGCATTCACGTTCACTTGGTGGACAGGGAGCAAAAACGCCACCTGCGCCGGACTGGTCGACTGGGACTACTCCAGGGGCAACACGCTGATGTACGGCGTCGACTGCCGGTAGACGACCGGCAGCGCGTACGAGCGACACGCTCGGCTCCGGTGCGACCAGGCTGTGGTCGAGTTCGCCAGCAACGAGCAGGCGGACGATCCGGGGCTACCACGCCTACGGTAGGGGCCGAGTCTGGGCGGGGTGGTCGGCAACGGCCCGCCGCGCCCGCGCCTCGGTCCCCCTTGCGCGCTCTGGGCCGTACACAAGCAAACTCATTGGCGACGGCGTCAGCCGTCGTGCGAGAGTGCTTTGCCCCAGGTGCCGACGGAGAAGCCCGAGATGAACCAGGACGACGCACTCAAACAACTCAGCCACATCGCGCGCGAAAGGGCATTCGACAGACATGTCGGTTCCGACCGGCTCATCCAGGCTGGACTGGACGCCCTGATCGCCGGGGTCCACAGCCCCTCGCTCGCCATGCTGGCCGGTCTCCTGCGCAGTGAGGAGCCCGAAGCCCCTGAGCTCTTCGACCAAGTGCTGGAGGAGCTCGGACTGCTGTTCCGCGCGCCGGACGACCCCCGGGCCGCGAAGTGGGCTCTGGTCTGTTGGATCGCCGAACAGATCGTTGACGGATCCCTCGATCCCGCCACCGGGACGCTGCTGATCTGGATGGACATCGCGGATGACCTCGGCTACCCCGAAGACCTGAAGCCACTGGTCCACTGCGCGCACAACCTGGAGAACTGGGAGGAAAGCTGGGGCGTCCCCGTCGAGGAACTCAATCGGGACGCGGTCGAGGCCGCGAAGCGGCTGCTGAGTACGAGAGCGGCGGAAGGGCCCAAGGTCTGATCGGCGGCGTGCCGCACCAGGTTGCTTGATCTGCCCGCACGCCGCACGCCTCTCACGCGCCCGCTCGGACGTACGCCTCCAGCCGGTCGGCGAGCTCCCTGGGGTGGCTCAGTGCCGCCAGGTGTCCGCCCGGCACCTCGTCCGGCGTGATGCCGAGGCGGTCCTGTGCCACTTGGCGCTGGAAGGCGGCGGGGAAGAACCGGTCGTCGCGGCCGACCACGGCCCGGGTCGGTACCCGCGGCCACGCGTCGAGGGTGAACGGCGTGGCGAAGACCGCGTCGGACTCTTCCTCCGCGTGCTCCCCCGAGGCGTCGATCTCCGCCTGCGGCAGGTCGTGCAGGAAGTAGGTCGCCAGGTCGAAGGGCGCGTCCGGGTCACGGCCCTCGCGCACGTCGTTCGCGCGGCGCGCCGCCTCCTGGCCGGTGTGGGCCCACCACTCCCCCGGTGTCTCGCCGGGGCGCGGGATCATTCCGTTGACCAGTACGAGGAGCGACACGGGCAGTCGCGCGCACACCAGGGGCGCGGTGAACGCGCCGAGGGACTGTCCCACCACCACCAGCTCCGCGCGCGCCGACTGCGTCGACCACCGTATTCACGTACTCCGGCAGCCCCGCCCCCGCATCGGCTCCCGGCAGGTCCACGGCCACCACGTCCCGCCCCCGGCGGCTCAGTTCGTCCGTGACGCCGTGCCAGTACCAGGAGGAGCCGCCGGCTCCGGGAATCAACACGTACGTAGTCATGGGTGCACCCTCCGCGCCGGGACGTCGCCTTCTCCCCATGTGACTGTCGGTCCTCGCGAAACTCATCGCATGCCGACAGCAGTCGCCGATCCGGCGCCCCGGCCCCTGCGTACCGAACACAGCCATCGGTACACAGGGGCCGCTTGCCGGTCGTCGCCGCCGCGACGGCGAGAGCCACTCAGTTACATGGCCCAAGACGCGTGCGTCGTCCGCTGATACGGTCCGATCATGCCGCGCCTGGTCGACGTCCCTGGATACATACGCTTCTGGACCGCCTCGGCCATATCGGCCTTCGGTTCACAGGTGACCGGCCTCGCCCTGCAGATCCTCACCGCCGTGACGCTGAGCGCGTCCGCCACGCAGGTGGGACTCGTCAACGCCGCCCGCTGGGTTCCGTATCTGCTCTTCGGACTGGTGGCCGGAGTGGTGGTGGACCGCTGCCGGCGCAAGCCGATCCTGGTCGCCACGGATGTCGGACGGGCGGTCCTGCTCGGCGCGATCCCCCTGCTCTACGCACTGGACCGGCTGACCATCCCCACACTGTGCCTGTTCGTCTTCGCCTTCGGGGTGTTGTGCCTGCTGTTCGACGCGGCCAACCAGTCGTACGTGCCCCGGCTCGTTCCCCAGGAACAGCTCAACGCGGGATACGCCCGTGTGGAACAGGCCAACGCGGTGGCCGGCTCGACCGGCCCGCTGATCGCCGGGGTGCTGATCAGACTCGTCGGCGCACCGCTCGCCGTCCTGGTGGACGCCCTCAGCTATCTGGCGTCCGGCCTGCTGATCGCCTCGGTGAAGGCGCACGACCCCGTACCCGATCGCGGCACGCGGCACAGCCTCGGCAAAGAGGTGCGCGAGGGGGTCGCCTGGGTCTACCGGCATCGCACGCTGGCACCGATGGCCCTGACGTCGCACGCGATGCTGCTGTTCAACACCATGGTCAGCACGGTTTTCGTGGTCTTCGCCCTGCACGAGCTGAAGATCGGTGACTTCGGCCTGGGAGCCACCTACGCGTGCGGGGGCGTCGGTGCGGTGCTCGGCGGTGCGCTCTCGGGGCCGGTGTCCAGGAGGCTCGACGTCGGCGCCACCCTCATCGCCTTCCGGCTGGTGGCGGCCATCGGCTGGCTGCCCCTGGTCCTCGCCGAGCCCGGACCGTGGGCGCTCGCCTCCGCTTCGCTGGCCTTCTTCGTGGTGTCCCTGGCCATCGGCATCGGAAGCCCCGTCGAAATGAGCTACCGCCAAGCAGTGACGCCCGACCGGCTGCGGGGGCGGATGAACGCGACGATCCGCTCGTTCAACTGGGGAATGGTGGCGGTGGGCGCGCCGCTGGGCGGAGTGCTCGCCGACCGGATCAGCTTCCGCTTCGCGCTGTGGATCGGGCTGTCCGGAGCGGTCGTCCAGGCACTCGTACTCGCCGTCTCCGGCACCCGGGAGGCGCGCACCGCCGATCAACTCGCCCCCTCACCCTCCACTGCCGCTTGAGGTTTGAGGGGACTCCGAGCCCTGCCCGCGGGTCGTACGGTCAGCGGGAAGCGCTGAGCCAGCCCTCGTAGCGGGTGGGGGCCACGCGCGCGTCCGGTCCGGCGACGAGCACGTCGCCGTCGACCGCGGCGAACATGCCCGCCTGCTCGTCGGTGACGACGGTGAGGTGGTCCTGGCGGGCCGACACCGTGAGGCGGCCGAGCTCGTCCAGCGGGAAGACGTCGGGGCCGGCGACGTCGAGGATGCCGTTGCGCGGGGGTGCGGTGGCGACGTCGGCGAGGGCGTCGACGACATCGTCCGCAGCTATGGGCTGAAGCCGGGTGGAGGGCAGTCGGACCGTGCGGTCCTCGGTGGTCCACGACATGACCGCGTCCATGAACTCGAAGAACTGGGTGGCGCGCACGATCGAGTACGCGGTGGGTCCCTGCCGCAGCAGTTCCTCCTGGAGCGCCTTCGCACGGTAGTAGTCCAGTTGCGGCACCTGGTCGACTCCGACGATGGAGAGGATCACCTGGTGGCGCACACCCGCGCGTTCGCCCGCGGCCAGCAGGTGGCCCATGGTGGTGCGGAAGAAGTCCGGGGACGCTTCGTCGAACGTCGGGGAGTTCGTCACGTTGACGACCGTGTCCGCGCCTTCGAGGGCCTGGTCGAGCCCCACGCCGGTGAGCAGGTCGACTCCGGTCGACAGGGATGAGGCGACTACGTCGTGTCCGGCCCCGCGGAGTCGGGAGACGAGCTGGGAACCGATCAGTCCGGTGCCTCCGATGACCGTGATCTTCATGACCATGTCCTTCCGTGTCCGTCTGCGTCTGCCTGCGTCTGTCCGTGTCCGTCGTGAGCCGAGCGCCGCCGACCCGCCGCAAACTCGGATACCTGATGTCCGAGATAATACTCGGATACTCTATGTCCGAGTCAAATGGGAGGTCGCGTGAAACTGTCCGGTGGCGTGGAGTGGGCGCTGCACTGCTGCGTGGTCCTGACGGCGGCGACCGAGCCGGTCCCGGCCGCCCGGCTGGCCCAGCTGCACGACGTCTCCCCCAGCTACCTGGCCAAGCAGATGCAGGCCCTGTCCCGGGCGGGCCTGGTGAAGTCCGTACAGGGCAAGACGGGCGGATACGTACTGACCAAGGCAGCCGCCGACATCACGGTCCTGGACGTGGTGCAGGCGGTCGACGGCGCGAATCCGGCGTTCGTGTGCACCGAGATCCGGCAGCGGGGTCCCCTGGGAACACCGCCCGAGGAGTGCACGAGGCCGTGCCCCATCGCTCGTGCGATGTCCGCCGCCGACGCCGCCTGGCGGGCCTCATTGCGGGGCGTCTCGGTGGCGGATCTCGTCGGCTCGGTGGAGCGGGACAGCGGACCCGAGGCGCTGCCGGGCATCGGCGCGTGGCTCAACTCGGCGAACTCCTCCGGCGACTGAAAGCTCGCGATAAGGGCGGCTCCGCTGCCTCTCGTCGGCTCCGTATGCGGGCTATCCTGCTGTACGGACGCCCAAGCCCCCGGCGGCACATGTCGGTTGACCACGATGCCCGTCGGAACGGACCCCGGTCCTCTCGGCAGGCGCATCCTTCGAGGAGCGACCCGGAATGCCGGGCCGGGATTCGCGCCCGGCGCCGAAGCCGCTCGTCCGCCTCCGCGCGCACCGAAACCCGCACCGCGACATGCGGGCCGAGGCGCCGACTCCGGCCCCGCCGTACCGCATTGCGCGGCGGGCCACTTGAACCGAGGCACCATGCCCCTCCCTCAGCTGAACGTCTACCGTCACGACCGCAAGACCCGGGCCCTCATCACCCTGGCCGGTGAGATCGACCTCGCCACCGCACCACTGCTGCAGGAGACACTGGCGCGGTGCCTGCGTGACGGGATCCGGACCGTCGACGTCGATCTGATCCCTGTCACCTTCTGCGACTGCACCGGGCTCAACACCTTCCTGGAGGCGGCAGAACTCACGACGGCCGCGGGAGGGGCCCTGCGACTGCACTACCCGTCGCCCGCCCTGCACCGGCTCCTCGAACTCACCGGCTCCACCTTCCTGCTTCATTCGCTCCCCGACCCGCCGACTCCGACGCTCCCCCGCCCCGGCGCGGTGTCGCATCAGCCCGTTCCGGTCGCGGTCACGAACGCGGGGGGTATGCGATGACGGCCTGGCCCGGACGCGAGCGGCAGCAGAGGCACCCCGGCGCGGGCGAAGCCCCCATGGAGGGGATGCGGCTGCGGCGGCTGAGCCGCTGGCAGGCCGAGGACCTTCGGGAAGACCTGGCGGATCTGTACGTGGAGTCCTATCTGTACATGGTGGATCCCGGCTGCCCGTTCGCTGCGGAGCACACCAGCCGACAGGGCTTCCTGCGCCGCCTCGCGGCCAACGTCCGACAGCCGGGGTTCGCCATGCTGATCGCGGAGACGACGGCGCCGGCCGGGTGCGCCTTCGGCTATCCCGTACGACCGGACGGAACCTGGTGGCTGGGCTTCGAGGGAGCACTGCCTCAAAGAGTCGACCGACTCACCGCATCCGGGCGTGTCCTCGCGGTCACGGAGATCGTGGCACACCCGCGCGAACAGGACCACGGCCTCGCCCAGCAATTACAGGAGCAGTTGCTCGCCGCCCGCCACGCCTCGCTCGGCGTGGCCCTGGTGAACCCGGCAGACCGTACGACCCACGCCGCGTTCCGGTCCTGGGGATGGGAGGACCTCGGCGAAATACGGCGGCCGTCCAGCCAGACCGTGCGGCGGGTTCTGGTCCTTCCCTGCGACGGCAGCCCCGCAGCCCCTCGTGCGCCACGCCGGGGATCTGCCACGGCTCACCTCTAGGACATCACCAGCATCGGCGCCCGGGCCGCACCTCGTTGCCGACCGGTCACCTCATGCCCGGGTCCAATCCGTCCGCTTCACGGGGCCGCTCCGTCTCCGGGTTGTGGGCCAGGCCGTCCGGTTTCGAGGGTGTCCATTCGCCGAGGCGAAGAACCAGCGCACGCAGGAGTACGGGGCCGGGCTGCCGGCGGATCCCTCCGATGTCCTGCCAGCCCCAGGACCGGAACGCGTCGTACACCACATGGTTGGTCTGATCCACCAGCGTGGCGCCCAGGGATGCCTGGTGGTCGGCGAGCAACCGTTCTTGCAGATGGCGCGCGAGGCCACGATCACGCTCGTGCGGATGGACCACGACCTCCGTGATCGCGAAGACGTGGCCGGACGCGGTGAGTTGCTCGATGCGTTGCGGGAGTGCCCCGAGGAACCCGCGCCACCAGGTACCGTCGCGCCGCACGGGGAAGCCGAAGGCACACCCCACCAGGACGGCGGCCTCGCCCGGCACCGTGGCCTCCGCGGCCGTCATGTCGAAGCCGGGCCGCCGCACGTCGACGGCGAACCGGCGCAGGAAGCCCTCCCTGCTGTGGTACTCCTCGCCGGACACCGCGCCGGTGGACTCCACGTACAGGTCCGCGAGGTCTTCCCGCTGGGACTCGGCCTGCCAGCGGCTCAGCCCCCGCAGGTACACCGCGCCGCCCGTGGACGGGTTGTAGCCTTCCAGCCTCTGTGCCTGCCCGGGGCTGGAGCCGGCCATCACAGGGCACCTGCCCGGACGGCCGACGCGCCCGCAGCGGGACACGGCGCTGGGGTGGCGGAACGGAGGCCGGGCCCGGGCAGCATCCGTCGGTGAGCGGGCGCGGGGCCGGGGGGCGGGCAGCCGGATCGGGGCGAGCGGCCGACGGTACGGTCGCGGACCGGCGCCTCGTTCTTCCTGCCGCGCCGGTGGGCGGTCGAATTCGGGATGGGCATGGCGGTGCTCCGGGACGGACGCAGTGGACGCACGGGAAGACGGACCGACAGCCGGTCCGGCGGCCCGAGTTCAGGTGCCATACCGGTCGGTTCCGTCAGGGGGATGCGCCGGAGACCGGAGGGAGGCCCGTTTCCAGCGGCATCGCAGCCAACTCGCGTTGCGGCGCCGGGGTCTGGGACGTCTCCTCAGCAGCATAGCCCCGGATCGCACAGGTGGCGGCCGACCGTGATCCGGCCGACCGCCACCTCGGAAGCCCCGTACTATCGGGGCATGTTGCGCGGGGTCTGGTAGTACGCGCCAAGGCTCCGGTGGTAGTCCTCATCACCCAGGTGCTTCTCCTTGTCGAACTCGGGAGCGTTCTTGATCTCGTCCTTCGTCCGGGACACGTACACCTTTCGCGCGGACACGTCGACGCTCTTGACCGTGCCGGCCGGTAGCAGCACATGCTTGCCGAAGATCCATACGCCGGTATCGACCACGATATACGCGGAGCCGACCTCGTCGGAATGCTTGTCGACCTTGCCGATGGTGCCGTCGGTGGCCTCCACCTTGTAGCCGGTCAGGTCATTTCCCGCCTGATATCCGGCGGTCTGCGGGTAGCCCCACATGTCAGTCATGAATGCCTCTCCATGTAATTTCTCAGGAGAACAGAGGGGGCGATTCCCCTCCGCTCGACTGTCGTTGTCCGGGTCCCCCCATCTGACTTCACCAAACATCCGAATAAAATTGGGAGAACCGGCCAGTGGCCGGAAATGGGTAAATGTAGGTGCCAGTACGTGAAATAGCTGAACGTACGCCCCGGACGCGGTCACCAGTGACGCTCGCGGTCCTGGCGGTCTTCCCGGTCCTGGCGGTTCCACCGGCCCCGGCGCTGACGGCTGTAGCGACGGTCCCAGCGGTCCACGCGGTCCCGGTAGTTGCGGTAGTTCCGGAATCCGGAATCGTCACCGCGGCCCCAGCCGTCGTAGCCGTCCCGCCCGTACCGGAGGAGACCGAACACCACCACGGCCGCGACCACCCACCACATGCCGTTCAGGAAACCGAGCCCGAACAGGACCATGACGAGAAGAGCGAGCAGGACGATCATGGCGGGGCCTCCGGGCGCGGATCGGGTCATCGCAACCGGGGACTGGGGCCTCACTCGACAGCGTAGTCCCGCGGGAGGGGTGCGGATACTCTCCGCCAGGCCCCTTCCGTAATGAAGCGCGCAGATGGCGCCTTGATGACTGTTCAGAGTGCGCCGACCGCACTAGCGTGCGCGGAGCGTGCCCAGGAACCCGGCAGCGCCGAGCAGTTACCGCGCCCCCTCGGGAGCGCACCCCGGCGCATCGGTGCCCACGTCCTCGCACCGCGACCTGGACCGGACGGCCTCGATGCTCCCTACATCGGGCAGCCCAGGCATGGTTCCACTGCCTCTCTGCCCCACGTCCAGACAAACAGGCGGTACACATGTACGCGCTACTGTTCCCCACTCTCACCCCCTTCATCCTGCTCTCCATGGTCATGGGCCTGGCCTGGTGGGAGGACCGCGTTCTGCCGCGGACCGAGCCCGACCGGACTCCCGCCGCCGCGTCCGCCGCGTCCGGAGCAGAGGCCACCGAAGCTCCGTTCGCCCCGGGGGACCCGGCCCCGATCCCCCGACTCGCCGTGACCACCATGGCGTTGACAGGGGAGATCGCCCGGAGTTGACTGGCAGGTACGGCGTAGGGCCATGCCGCTCCGGATCGTTCGGGCCGGGCATCCTCTTCCCGTTTCGCCCGGACCCCGCGGAATCCAGGAACTCCCCTTCCGACCCGGAGGCCCGGCCATGGTGTGGATTCTTCTGCTCCTGCTCGTCCTGATCCTGTTCGGTTTCGGCTTCACCATGCAGATCCTCTGGTGGGTCGCCGCCGTCCTGCTCGTCATGTGGATCGTCGGTTTCACCATGGGCGGACGCGGCGGCGGCCGACGCTTCAGCCGCGGCCGCCGGTAGTCCGAGAGGGAAAAGTCATGAGGGTTGGGAACAAAATCAGGAACACGGCACAGACGATCACCGGAAAAATCAAAGGAGGCGTCGGCCGGGCCACCGGAAACAGGCGTCTGAAGCGGGAGGGACGGGCCGACCGCGTGGCCGGCAACCTCAAACAGTCCGGCGAGCACGTCAAGGACGCCTTCAGGCGCTGATCCAGCCATCGGCCGACCCCGGCTCCGACGCCACCGCACGACTTGAGCACCACTCATCGGACGGACGGTATGTCCCATGACGACGGGTAACCGGTCGGCGCGGATCCGGAACCAGGTGGCGCGGCAGGCGGCGCTGCGCGGTGCCCGGGTCGGCGTGGTGGACGTGTGCGCCGCGGCCGTGGCGGCGCTGCCGGTGGGTGGGGCGGGAGTGTCGGCGATGTCCCGGCGCGCGGCCAGCCATCCGCTGTGCAGCACCGACGACATCAGCGAGCGGCTCGAAGAACTGCAACTCATGCTGGGCGAGGGGCCGTGCGTCGATGCCTTCGCGCAGGGCACCGCCGTCCTGACACCGGATCTCCTGACGAGGAGGCTGCAGGATTGCTGGCCGGTGTTCTCCGACGCCGCCCTGGAAGCCGGAGTACGCGCGGTCTTCGCGCTCCCCCTGCAGGTCGGGGCGATCAGCCCGGGGGTCCTGGACCTGTACTCCAGCGTGCCCGTCGAGTTGAACGCCGAGGAGGTGGCCGACGCCCTGGCCTTCGCCGACTTCACGACGCTGGTGCTCCTCGACGCGCAGATCGACGAATCGGGAGTCCGGTCGGTCGACCTGTCGATGGACGGACGGAGGGAGGACCTGGGCAGGTACCGGGCCGAGATCGACCAGGCCACCGGCATCCTCACGGTCCAGCTCGGCGTCGGCATCGACGCCGCCTTCGTCCGGCTCCGTGCCCACGCGTACGCCACGGGCCTCCGTCTCGCCGACGTGGCCGCCGACGTGGTGGCCCACCGGCTCCGTCTCTCCCCCGATTCCGGGTCCGGCGAGGATCTGTGCGATGACGAGGAGTGACGCGCCGGCAGGCATCCAAAACTACGCCGCCCGGTCGGCCGTCTCCTTCCCGGTGGAACCACTCCCAGCAAAGGGTGTCGCCATGCATGAACAGCTCCTGGCCAAGACGTTCGTCGAGCTGGCGGACAACCTGGTCACCGACTTCGACCTGATCGACTTCCTGCGCCTGCTGACGGACCGGTGCGCCGGTCTGCTCGCGGCCAGTGCCGTCGGCGTGCTGCTCGCGGACCGCGACGGCGAACTCCGCGTCATGGCCGCCTCCGACGAACGCGTACGCCTGCTGGAGCTCTTCCAGCTCCAGAACGACGAGGGTCCCTGTCTGGAGTGCTTCCGCACCGGCGCCCCCGTAGACGTCCCCGACCTCGGCAAGGAGGCGGCCCGCTGGCCGCGTTTCACCGCGTTGGCCCGGCAGAGCGGCTTCTCGGCCGTCCAGGCCCTGCCGATGCGCCTGCGCGACGACGTCGTGGGCGCGCTCAACCTCTTCCGTACCGTCCCCGGCCCCTTCGACCCTTCGGCCACCCACATCGCCCAGGCTCTGGCCGACGTGGCCACCATCAGTCTCCTCCAGCACCGCACCACCCAGCGCAGCACCGTCCTCAACGAGCAGTTGCAAACCGCACTGAACAGCCGGGTGCTGATCGAACAGGCCAAGGGCAAACTCGCCGAACGCCAGGGCATCGACATGGAAGAGGCCTTCACCGCCCTGCGCGGCTACGCCCGCGCCCACAACCGCCGTCTGTCCGACCTCGCCCGAGCGTTCATCGACAATTCGGAGCCACTCACGGGCCTTGGCACCTGACGTCCGCCCCCCCGAAGCAGCAAGCGGGTACGTCGCCTACGCCGCCTTCCCGAACTCCGGTGCGGGCGCGGCGAACACGGTCCCGGTCGCTGTGCCGAGGTCGGAATGGACGTGAAGGAGCCGGGTCAGCCCGGCTGCGCCCAGCGCCGCGGCGGCGCTGGGGCTCGGTGCGAGGAGGCACAGCCCGCCGCCGAGGGAGCGGGCCCGGCGTGCGGTGGCGACGAGCAGTCCCAGGCCGAGGGCGTCACAGGAGGTCACGCCCGACAGGTCGAGGACCAAGGAGCTTCCGGGACCGTGGGATACCCGCAGAAGGCGCTCACGCAGCCGCGGAACAGTGGTGAGACCCAGACATCCCCTGACGGTGACGACCGCGCATCCCCCGGTACCACGGGTGAGCGGGGCACGGCTGCCCGGGACGGTGGGCGAAGGCGGGGACCTGCGCCCCTGTGCGGACGTACGGGCGCCCTCCCCGCCGGAGTGCAGACGCAGTGCACCGGCGGGCGAAGAAGTGGTTCGGGGACTTGTCGACACCCTGGGCCTCCTCGGAGCGGATCGGCACGCTGCCGGGGGCTGGGGCGCTGCCCTCACCCTAGTCCTGCCCTTCACCCACGAACAGCCCGCCGGGTGCACGGGATCGGGCACCCGGCCCCGGCACGGCTCCTGCACCATCGGGCCGGAGCCGGGCCGCCCTTCCGCTTGCCGCGCCGGCCGTCGGATCGGTCCTCAATCGGGGACCGTCGCTATGAGGAGCTGTGCGGCCTGAGTGATGTTGTCGGCGTGAACGGCTCGGGCCATCGCGGTGCGCGCGGCGTCGGCGGTCGTGTCCGGAGGGACCACGAGCAGCGAGAAATGGTCGTTGTCGCCCCGGGTGATGAGGACGGTGTCGTCACCGACCGGGAACGAGTCGAGGTGCACGACGCGGTCGTCGATCACCAGGCGCGTCGGGATTCCCCGCCAGGCGGTGGCGTCGAGGCCGACCCGCGTGATCGGGCCGAGGTGCTCGGTCAGCGCGGTGATCAGAGCGGGCAGTTCCGCCGCGATGTCACGGGAGCGCGGCCACCACGCGCCGTCGAGCACCCCTTCGCGGGACCGGGTCGTCTCCAGCCGGAGGAGCGCCGTTCCGGGCTTCACCGCTCGGTGAATGGCGTCCGGAAGGAGTCTCGGTGGGGTGGGGATGTCGGATTCCGCCATGGTGGTTCGCCTGCCTGCGGGTGTGCCGACACGTCGCCCTGCGCCGGTACGGACATCGATGGGGTGGTTGAGCGGCGAGATGACGCCGTTGTTTCACGGTACTCCGGGTGGCTGCGGCGCCGCTCACCGCCGCAGGGCGCAGCGCGGCGATCCGCCCTCCGACCGGCATCGGGATCCGCCCGGCCCACACGTGCCGGGCGGGTCCCCGGGCTTTGCGTCGACCGCGCTGCCGCGACGTTCAACAGCCGATTCTCCCTCCCCCGTACTTGTCGTTTCGGCCCGACCGAGGAGTAGTCTGGAGGTACCGAGAGCACTTCGTACCCCGGCCTCCGTGTCGGCGTCGTTCTCGGCGAGCGAAGACACCAGGCCGCTGTCCACGGGCGGCGACCTGGAGACGGGTTCGCGTGATGTCCGCGACCATTGACCTTCCCGGGCCGCGGCGCGAGAGCCCCGCAGACCCGGCACCGACCGCACGTCTCGCGCTGAAGGCCGCCGGTGCTCCCCGTGGACTTCTGGACGGAGCCTGGTGGCCCCGCTCCCGCGATCTGCTGAGCGAACTTCCCGCCCTGGTCGATGTGCTGGACCCCACGTGGGCCCGGATCACCCGTATCGCCGTCAATCCTCAGCACTGGCCGGTCATCCCGCGCAAGATTCCCGTACACGGGCATGTGGTGAAGGCCGGCTGGTTCACGCCCGAGCTGGATCCGCACAAACTGCTCCTGCTCTCCTACGGCGTCGGCCGCTGGGATCTGCTGGTGATCCCCCCGCAGACCGATGAGGCCACCGCCGCACGGCTGATGGCCGCCGCGACCACCGCCACCGGGCCGCCGCTGACCGCGAGCGCGCTCATGGCGGCCGAGGGCGGCCCCGACGCAACCCCGACCGCCGGTCGGTCGCGGGACGCCACCGAGTCGGAAGAGGCATGGGAGTACGAGGGCGGGGCGCCCTCGATCCCCGTCGACGTTCCGGCCCGGCCCAGCCGCCTCCTCGTGGGGATGTGACCGCCATGACCACGGCCCTGACCATCCTCGTCATGGTCTTCCTGATCATCGGCGCGGCAGGCCTGATCCACCGACTCAACGCCCAGCACGCCGAGCGGATCACCCTGCACCGCTACAGCCGGTTCGCACCCGGCCGCCAGGGCGACCGCGACAGCACCGCACAGCCGGTCCCCGGGAAGCCCGAGCCGCTCGCCGTCCCCGCCCGCCGCGACCAACGGGACGGGGGCCGAGGACGTCTGCGCCCCCGGCGCCGGATCCGGCACGCGCACGGGCACTGATCCGGAACGCAGGGATTCCGCAGCCGCCGCACCAGCACCGGCCCCGGAACCGGCACCCGAGCCGGTCGACCTCGCCAAGGCCGCCCACGCGCGGGGACCGAAAGCGAACGGCGCGATCCAGCAACCGGTCTGACTCCCCAACCGAGCCGACCCGCAACCGTTCCATCCCGCACCACCAACGCCCACCCCCAGAGCCCCAGACCCCGGCCGCTTCACCCGTACCACCCCCACCGAGGTCAAGGAGCCCTGTATGTCCGCCAGTTCCACCTCCCCACCGCCCGTCGGCCCGCCGCCGACGCTCCCGTCGTCGCAGGAGTACGACGGGAGCGTCCCCTTCCCCGTCGACGACACGCAGCCCGCGCGCACCGGCGGCCGACGGCTGTACGCGGCGGTGACCGGCGCGATCGTGGTCATCCCGTTCCTGGCCCTCGGCCTCGGCGGCTGGCTGCTCTGGGGCAGCCTCGTCCATCCCACGGACGTCCTGCTGGCCCTCGGCCTCTACACGGTGACAGGGCTGGGAGTGACCGTCGGCTTCCACCGCGGTCTCACCCACGGCAGTTACACCGCCGTACGCCCCGTGCGCATCGCGCTCGCCGTGGCGGGCTCGATGAGCTTCCAGGGCGATCCCATCGGCTGGGTCGCCACCCACCGGCGCCATCACGCCTTCACCGACCGCCCCGGCGACCCGCACTCCCCGTACCGCTACGGAACCCATCTGCGCGGGCAGCTGCGCGGTCTCGGCCACGCCCACGTCGGCTGGCTGTTCCGCGACGGGCAGACACCGGTCGCGCGGTACGCACCGGATCTGCTGGCGGACGGCGACATCCGCGCGATCTCCCGGGCCTTCCCCGCCCTGTGCGTCCTGACGCTGGCCCTGCCGTTCGGTGCGGGCTGGGCCATCGGGGGCACCTGGCGGTACGCGGTGACCGCTCTGCTGTGGGCCGGATTCGCCCGGATCGCCCTGCTCCAGCACGTGACCTGGAGCGTCAACTCCCTGTGCCATCTGATCGGCGAGCGGCCGTTCCGTACCCGGCGACACGACCGGGCCACCAACTTCTGGCCGCTGGCCCTGCTCTCGTTCGGCGAGAGCTGGCACAACCTCCACCACGCCGACCCGACGAGCGCCCGCCACGGCGTCGACCGCGGCCAGATCGACCCCTCCGCCGCCGTCATCCGCCTTCTCGAACACCTCGGCTGGGTACGCGATGTGCGCTGGCCGACCGCGGACCGCATCGCGGACCGCCGTGCATGAGGTGTCACCGGGACGGCGCGCGGCGCGGTCAGCGGCGGGCCAGCGCGGTGTTGGCCTTCAGCAGCAGCGGGATGAGGACGTAGGCGGCGATGGGGACGACTATCACCGTGAGGATCAGCGTCCGCAGCAGCAGTGGGAGGTGGGCGGTGGTCGGGCCGAGCAGGCCGAGGACGGCGGTGATGGTCGGGTAGACGGCCAGCCAGGTGATCACAGCGCGGCGGTGGACGGACGGGGCGGCGGCAGATGTGTTCGTGGACATGGAAATCTCCCGGTCAGGGTGGCTGGAGGCTCGATCCCCAACCGTCGGGTTGGATTCTGACATCCCCTCACCTCCATGTCCAACCCAATGGTTGGGAATGAGTTAAAGTCATGGCATGGCCTGGGACACAGCACGCACGCGGCAGCTCCTGCTCGACGCCGCGGTCGAGGAGTTCGCCGAGCACGGCCCCGAGGGGGCCCGGGTCGCCCGCGTCGCGACACGTGCGGGCGTCAACAAGGAGCGGATCTACCAGTACTTCGGCAGCAAGGAGAAGCTGTTCGTCGCGGTGCTGGAGTCCGAGCTGCAGAAGCTCGCCGCAGCGGTGCCCCTGACCGATGAACAGGCCGCCGACCTGGGCGACTACGCGGGCCGGGTCTTCGACTACCACCACACGCACCCGCACTTCGTACGGCTGCTGGCCTGGGAGGGCCTGCTCTGCCAGGACCGGGTGGCCGCGGAGTGCGAACGCACCGACCACTACGCCGCGAAGATCGCCACGGTTACCGCCGCCCAGCAGAACGGGACGCTGACCGACGCGGTCGGCCCGGGCGAGCTCATGCACGCGGTGATCGCACTGACCGCCTCCTGGTTCACCCTTCCCCAGCTCACCCGCATGCTGATGTCCCCCGCCGCCCAGAGCGGCCCCGAGCACCAGCGCGAGGCCCTGGTCACCCTGGTCCGCCGACTGACCTCCTGACCCGCACGCGCGCACGGGCCACGGTGACGGATTCACCCGAGCAGCAGCGCGATCCGGCGGTCGGGCGTTCCCATACGTGGCATCACACGACCATGCAGGTCATGGCCGCCCACAGCAGCGGCGAGTGTTCGATCCGGCCGTCGGTCCGCCAACGGTCGAGTGGTTCGCGCTGCCAGCGGCCGAGCCGGTGCACGGGGTCGTGGTGCTCGTGCGCGGCGTCCACGGCGATGATCGCCTCGGACAGCGGCCGTACGGACTCGGGCAGGTCGGCAAGCCGGTGGAAAGCGAAGCTCGTCGGGAGCACCCAGCGCGTGGCGGTGACCAGTTCGGCGCCGTTGTGGATCATCGCTGTCGCCAGGCCAAACGATTCGGCGAACCGGAGATCGCCGCCGCTTTCGCAGCCGATGAGGGCGACGCGCGGCGGCGCGGGCCAGATCCGCGCACCCGGCTCCCCGTCGGCCGCAGGGGAAGCGTGCCCAGCAGGAGGTCCTTCGCCGACAGCGGCCGATGCGTGCGGACCGGCTCGGCCAGGCCTTCGGTCTCCGCGCCGCAGCTCAGGTGGAGCGCGCCGTCCTCGCTCTGTCCGCCTTCGCGGCGCGCTCCGCTCACGTGCCCGACGTACAGGAGCCCGCGCGCCCGCTTGCGGAGCACGCCGCCGAGCCAGTCCCGGTCGAGGTCGGTGCGGCGCAATGCCTGCGCCGTGGTGGCGACGGACGGCACGGCGCTCCCCGCGTCGATCCGGCTCTGGACGAAGGAGAGCAGCGCCGGGTCCGAGCCGGGCGGTCCCAGGACCGAGCCGAGCGCGGACTCGGCCCGGAATCCGGGGATCCGAGAGTCGAGGACGAGCACGACCGCGTCGGTGGCCGCGTTCGGCGCCGGGTGTGGCGCGGGAGCCTGCCGCCGCAACGACGCCGGGGCGGTCTTCACCACGTCCGCCAAGTCGATGAGCTGGACACCTTCGTCCACGGCCAGCAGTTCCCAGGGGACCTGGGCGCCCCGGGGTGACGGCTGAACGCGTATCAGCGGACGGCGGCCCGCGCGCCGCCACCTGGCGTATCTGCTCCGTCAGCCCCGGCGGCCACAGCGCCTCGGCCAGCACCCGCGCGAGCCGGTGCTCCTTGACGGGATCGGTCAGCGCTCCCGAGGAGAAGGCACGCCGCATCCCCTCCGTTCCCTCACCCACTCCCAGCAGGACAGTCCTTGAGGCCTGTGGACTTGAGGCCCCTGGACTGCGCAAGCAATTCACCCCCATTCGGCTGGCAAATACACTGTCGGCGCTTCCGGCGAAAATTCCTTCCGGTACCGTCGGCCGTGAACGCAGGTCACAGAAGTGCTTGCTGAATCGCATCCGATCGTATGAGGCGTGTTTTCATGAGCCTGTCCATCCGTAACCAGATCCCCGGCACCGTCACCACGGTCGCCACCGGTGAGGCCATGGCGTCGGTGAAGGTACGGCTGATCGGCGGCCAGGAGATCACCGCGGCGATCACCGCCGAAGCCGTGAAGGACCTCGGCCTGTCCGAGGGCGCCTCCGTCAAGGCCCTGGTGAAGTCCACCGAGGTGTCCCTCGCGACCGGCCCGGTCGAGGGCATCTCCATCCGCAACCAGATCGCCGGCACGGTCACCGAGGTCGCGACCGGCGGCGCCATGGGCGCGGTCAAGGTCACCGTCGCTGGCGGCGAGTTGACCGCCGCCATCACCAAGGACGCCGTCGAGGCCCTCGGCCTGGCCGCCGGTACGTCCGTCGTCGCGCTGATCAAGTCGACCGAGATCTCCCTCGCCGCCGTCTGATCACCGCCGCAACCTCCGGATCTCCCTCTCCAGCCGCTCGATCTCGCCCTATGATCGGCCGGTGAACGTCTCCGTCATGCTCACCGCCGCCGCGACGCCGACCGCTCCCGCTCTCGTCCTTCGCCCCTGGTGCTCGGACGACATTCCTGAGCTGATCGAGGCGTACAAGGATCCCGCTCTGCGCCGTGGGGCGCGCTCCCCGCTGGAGAGCGAGGAGGACGTGCTGCGGTGGATGCGGATGCAGGATCAGGGGTGGGAAGCGGGCGACCGGTTCGGCTTCGCCGTCCTCGAAGCGGGCCAAGACGCCGGGCCGCCGGAGTTGGTGGGCAATGTGGTGCTCAAGGACGTGGCCACCGGGGAGCCCTGCGCCGAGGTCGGGTACTGGACGGCAGCGGCGGCGCGTGGGCGCGGTGTGGCTCCGCGCGCCCTGGAGGTTCTCACCTCCTGGGCGTTCGGCACCTTCGGAGCCGACGGTCTGGAGCGCCTCGAACTCCTTCATCAGGTCGACAATCCGGCATCGTGCCGCGTCGCGGAGAAGTGCGGGTACGCCTTCGACCGGATTCTGCCTTCGTGGCCGCCCACGTACCCGCTCGACGGGCATCTGCACATCAAGACCGCACCGGGGCACGGCACTTCAGGTGACGTGCGGGCCGATTGAGGCGGTCCGCCCCGGTCCCCGTACCGGTTCCCGTATCGCTCCGCTATCCGCGCAGGAAGCCGTCTCCGTGCGCGGCGATGTGCGCCTCCAGGGCGCTCAGCGCCTGCTGCGTCGCGTCGGGGGTGCCTGAGCCGCGCCGCTCCGCGTAGTAGGCCGCCCCGAGCTGCTTCAGCAGGTCGTTTCCGGCTCGTTGCTGTTGGACCTCGTCCACCTTCTGCTTTCCCTGGTTCAGGGCGGACTGGGCCTGTTCCTTGGCCCGGTCGAGGAATCCCGGCATGACAACCTCCGCGTTTGGTGTGCGGCCATTCTGCTTGCTGGGGCGAGCCGCCCGCAGCAGGGCGCGCCGCTGTGCCCGCTCACGGGCTTCACGCAGTGCTTGCTCATGGGCTTCGCTGGGCGCGGCGGGCCGCGACGCGTACGCGCGTACCGCGGCGCGGTGAACGGCCGGGGCGTGGAGGCAATCCTGGAGGAGACCTCCACCGGCTCCCGTCACACCCTGCGGGCGGACTGGATCGTGGGTTGTGACGGGGCAGGCAGCACCGTACGCGCCGGGGCGGGTGTCCCCATGGAGGGACCGACCGGCCTGGGCGGGTATCTGAGCATCCGCTTCGAGGCGCCGCTGGGCGAGGTGGTGGCCGACCGTGCCGGCGCCTCACCGGGCGGATCCTTGAGCGGTTCGACGGAGGCGACCACGTCGGATTCCTCCTGGAGCCCCTGGCCGCAGTCAGGGCGAACGACGGCAGGCCGCTGTCCCTGCACCAGACACTCGACATCACCGCCGGGCATCCCACCCAGCTCCGCGCCGATAGCACCCGCTGTCCGAGCCACCGGGGGTTAGCCCTACCTGGAGCCGGGCGGGTAGCAGGATCGCCCCGGGGTTCCGCTTCCGGAGAGGCTGGGCACGGCACACACCGCCGTTTCCCGACGATTCCCCAGGAGTTGACTCGTGCGCGAGCAGGCATGGCAGAGGTTCCGTTCTTCCGGGCGACAGCAGAGCGGTCGGCCCATGGCCGTACCGGCCGCGGTCGCGGTGGCCGTGAGTGTCATGACGATGGGGGCCCTGGCGCCGCCCGCGGCGTCCGCGGCCGCCAGGCCGGACACCGTCCAGCAGGGCCTCAACGCGCTGGTGCACTCCGATGGCCTGCCCGCCGCGCTGGCCGGCGTCAAGGACCGCGACGGCCACACCCGTACGTACACCGCGGGGGTCGGCGACGTGGCCACCGGGTCGGAGGTACCCAGGGACGGTCAGGTGCGGATCGGCAGCAACACCAAGACGTTCACCGCGGTGGTCGTGCTGCAACTGGTCGGTGAGGGGAAGATCCGCCTCGACACGCCGATCGACAGGTATCTGCGCGGCCTCGTACGCGGGGACGGCATCGACGGGCGCCACATCACCGTCCGTCAGATCCTGCAACAGACCAGCGGACTGCCCGACTACCTGAACCACCTCGACGAGGACATCCGGTACTACGAGCCCCGCGAGCTCCTAGACCTCGCGCTCCAGCACAAGGCTCACTTCGACCCCGGGAAGAAATGGGAGTACAGCAACACGAACTACGTGCTGGCGGGCCTTCTCGTCGAGAAGGTCACCGGCCGCCCCCTCGCAGCCGAGATCGATCGGCGCGTCATCAAGCACATCGGGCTGCGCCACACCTACTTCCCCGCCCCCGGTGACGCGACCATCCGAGAACCCCACCCTCATGGCTACTACCGGGATTCAGCGGACCAGCCGCTGAGTGACGTCACGCAGATGGACCCCTCCTGGGCCTGGGCGGCAGGCCAGATCATCTCCACCAACTCCGACCTGAACCGGTTCTTCACCGCGGTCCTCGACGGCAGCCTCCTCCGGCCGGCCGAGCTGGCCCAGATGCGCACCACCGTCCGCGCCGGAGCCCCCTTCGCCGACGGCGCCCGCTACGGACTGGGGCTCGTGCGCACACCGTTGTCGTGCGGCGGTGTCTACTGGGGTCACGGCGGCAGCTTCCCGGGATACGAGACCCGGGGCGGAGTCACCGACAAGGGCCGCGCTGCCAACGTCGCGGTGACCGTCCAGCAGACCGACAAGACACCCATGAAGCACGTGGAGGGTCTCGTGGACACGGCCTTGTGCCGCTGAGCCACCCGGCTCCGCGACAGCGGTGGGGGGCTTGCGGCACGGCCGCAGACCCCCTGCTGATGCCATGCCGAAGGGCAGCCACACCGCTCACGCACACCACGAGCCATACGACGATGTTCCTTCTCATGACGCCCTCTACTCCCCTGTGTCGCCGGCCTGTTGAGATAGCGGATAGCGGCGATGAGACGGCGCCGAGCGGGTGGCGGTTCCTTTGGACGACAGCCCCACGGTCACTCCGTGTCGAAGTCCGTCCCCCTGGAAACCTTCCCCCACTCGGCGAGTTCGGCCCGTACGGAGTCCAGGTGTGCGGTCAGCCCGACCCGGACGAGCCCTTCCTCTGGTCGCCCGGGACGAGGTGATCGCCGTGCCGGTCCGGGGCATCTTCCCGTCCCGACTGACGGTGGCCGCCCGCAAGGACGACAAGCGGCCACTGGTTCTCGCCTACCTGGCCGCAGCCCGGGAGGTAAGGTCCACAGCCGCGCCCTGATCCGGCGCACGGCGTTGCCTACCAGCCCCTTACTCAAGGGCCGCTGACGGTTTGTCAGGCAGCCAGCGTCGCAAGCTCCGCGTTGGCCCGCTCGGCGACCAGGGTGAGGACACGTCCGGCGGCGGCCAGATCCTCGGCGGCCAAACCGCCCCAGATCCGGGCACCGATGGGGGCGGTCTCCGCCGTGGCGGCGGCGATCAGCTCGCGCCCCGCGTCCGTGGGGCGAAGGTGCGCACCGTCCGCGACGAGCAGTCGCTTGGCCAGCAGCTCGTCGAGAGTGGTGCGGATGTCGGCCGGATCGGCCTTGAGAGAACCCTGGACCTGGCTGACGAGATCCTCCGGCGTCGGCGGGACGTCGGCGGTGACAGCGGCGCGCAGGGCGATCTGCTGCTGGAACGTGATGCCGTGCCGGGCCAGGACGCACTCCAGGACGCCCCGGGCGGCGTAGTGGGCCAGGGCGAGGGCGCGGGGGTCGGCGACGGGTGCGGTGGTGGATACGGCGCTGGATGCGGTGGCGGTCATGGCGTTGTCTCCTGGGTGCTCTCGTCGTTCGGTACGGACGGGCCGAGCGGTGCGTCGAGCAGGGTTCTCAACTCGTCGGTGAACGCACGCGTCCGCGAGGCGTCGAGGCCGCCGAGCGGCTCCAGCAACTGCTGATGCAGTTCCTGGACCACCGTGATGGCCTGCCGCGTGACGGCCCGGCCCTGCTCGGTGAGGGCGAGCTGCACGGCGCGCGGGTCTCGGGGATCACGGGTGCGCTCGATCAGGCCGGCCGACTCCAGGGCGCGCGCCAGCTTCGAGACGTACAGCGCTTCCAGGCCGGTGTGGTCGGCGAGCCGGCGCTGACTGGGCCGCTCGCCGCCGCGCTGCATGCCGTGCAGCGACGCGACCACCGAGTACTGCGCGTGGGTGAGCCCCAGTGGAGCCACCGCGCGATCGACCGCGACGCGCCACTTGTTGGCGAGTCGCCATACGAGGAAACCGGGTGTGGGACCCGGCGAACCGTTGCTCATGACAAATAGAGTACATAGCTACTATGTCCATGGCTACTGTTTTCTGACGGAGTACGACCGGCTGTACTCCTCCGTCGACCGAAGCCGTCGCGACCCGGTGACGTTCCGGCACGTGGACCGGCTCGGGATCGGTCCCGGCATGCGGTGCTGGGAGGTCGGCGCCGGTGGCCCCTCCGTGCCCCTCGGGCTGGCCGAGCGGGTCGCCTCGGCGGGGACGGTGGTCGCCACCGACATCGACGTGTCCTGGACCCGGGGTGTCTCCGACGGTGTGATCGAGGTGCTGTCCCACGACGTGGCGGCCGACCCGCCGCCGCCCGGCGCCTTCGACCTCGTACACGCCCGGCTGGTCCTGACGCACGTCAGCGACCGAACCGAGGCCCTGCGCCGGATGGTCCAGGCGCTGCGGCCCGGCGGCCGGCTGCTCCTGGAGGGCGCCGACCCCACCTTGCAACCGCTGCTGTGCCCGGACGAGTCGGGGCCCGAACAGCGGCTCGCCAACCGGCTGCGGGCGGGCTTCCGCACCTTGATGGCGGCGCGCGGCGCGGACCTCGCGTACGGGCGGACCCTGCCCGGAGTGCTGCGCGAGGCCGGTCTGGAGGATGTGCGGGCCGACGCGTACTTCCCGATCACCTCGTCGGCGTGTGCCGTACTGGAGGACGCGACGGTGCGTCAGATCCGCCACCATCTGATCGGGCAGGGGCTCGCCACCGACGAGGAGATCGAGCGTCACCTGGCCAACGTCGCCGCCGGAAGCCTCGATCTGGCCACCGCCCCGATGATCTCCGCGTGGGGACGCCGCCGCCCGTAGCGGCGATCCGGAGCAGTACCTACGAGGACACGTGGCGCACCATGAACACGTCCACCGGGTCTTCGCTCTCGACCACGAACCCGTGCCGCTCGTACAACCGCCGGGCCGCGCTGCCCTGCAGCACGTTCACACGCACGGGGAATCCGCCGCGGTCACACCGCTCCAGCAGTTCGCGCAGGACGCCCGAGCCGATGCCGGTGCCCTGGAGGTGCGGAGCCAGGTAGAAGTGCTCCAGCCAGTGGGCGTCCTCGGCCGGTCGCAGGGCCACACAGCCGGCGAACACATCGGCCACCTCGATCACCCAGGTGTGGGCCGGGTCGAAACGGTCGCGCAGCCGCCGGCGCACCCGGTGCTCGTCGTACCGCCCGAGCCGTTCCAGGTCCGGCCGCATCACGACCGCACGCAGCTCGACCACCGCCTCGACGTCCGCCGCCGACGCCGCCCGTATGTTCCAGTCCGCCATGATCGCCACGCTACCGCCATGGCGTTGCACCCTGGCCAGCGCCCTCGCCACCGGGATCTCTACGCTCTCCGGCGGCAACTACCTCAACGTAAAAAGGCAAGGAGGTATATCCACTCCTTGCCACTCTCAACTTATAGCGCACTGGGGGGCTTGCCGCAAGGCCCCGGGGGTGGGGCAGAATCGCCGACCTAGGTCAGCACCTGGAGCACAAGGGGGATTCACGAAGTGCGTGTGTTGTCGTCGGTTCACAGGTCCGCGTTCGACCTTCCCGAGCGCCTCTCCCACAAGGCCGACCCGGCGCTGATCGACGGCGACGAGCGGCACTTCGCGGCGATCGCGGAGAGCCTGGAGCAGTCGATCGCCGAACTGTCCGACCGCCTGGAGGCCGCGCGCAGGGCGCCCGGCGGCATCGGCCGGGAGGCGATGGACCGGGACACGGAGATCCACCGGCTCACCGGTCGGCTGCGCACCTTGCGCCGCTTCGGCCTGGACCTGTGCCTCGGGCACGTCGTCCCCGCGGACGGCGCCGAGCCCGTGTACATCGGGCGCCTCGGTCTCACCGACAGCACGGGCCGCCGACTGCTCGTCGACTGGCGCTCCCCCGCGGCCGAGCCGTTCTTCGCCGCCACCCACGCCAACCCGATGGGTCTGACGAGCCGCCGCCGGTACCGCTGGACCCGCGGCCGGATCAACGACTACTGGGACGAGGTGTTCACCGCCGAGGGGCTGGAGGGGCGCGCCGCACTCGACGACCAGTCCGCGTTCATCGCCAGCCTGGGCGGCAACCGGTCGGCCCGGATGCGCGATGTGCTGTCCACCATCCAGTCCGACCAGGACGCCGTCATCCGCGCGGGCTCCCGCGGCGCTCTCGTCGTCGACGGCGGTCCGGGTACGGGCAAGACCGTCGTCGCCCTGCACCGCGCCGCCCACCTGCTCTACTCCGACCCGCGCCTCGGTCACCGCCGGGGCGGCGTACTGTTCGTCGGCCCGCACCGGCCCTACCTGGACTACGTCGCCGACGTCCTGCCGAGCCTCGGCGAGGAGGGCGTACAGACGTGTCTCGTACGGGACATGGTCGCCGAGGGAGCCACAGCGGCGGCCGAGACCGACCCGGAGGTGGCCCGTCTGAAGTCGTCCCCGGAGATGGTGAAGGCGATCGAACCGGCCGTGGGCCTCTACGAGGAGCCGCCCACCAAGGGCATGACGGTCTCGACCCACTGGTCCGACGTCTGGCTGAGCGCCGCCGACTGGGCCGCGGCGTTCGCGGCCGTGGAGCCCGGCACTCCGCACAACGAGGCGCGCGACCAGATCCGCGAGGAGCTGCTCACGATCCTGATGGACAAGCACGCGGACGAGTACGAGGACGACGACGAGGTCTCGCCCCAGCTGCTGCGGAGGTCGCTGCTCCAGAACCGGGAGCTGATCGGGGCCCTCAACCGCGCGTGGCCGATGCTGGAGGCGACCGACCTCGTCGGCGACCTGTGGACGGTGCCTGCCTACCTGCGCAAGTGCGCTCCCTGGCTCGGCGCCGACGACGTACGCGCGCTCCAGCGCGAGGAGGCGCAGGCCTGGACGGTGTCCGACCTGCCGCTCCTGGACGCCGCACGGCAGCGGCTCGGCGACGCGGAGGCCTCGGCGCGCAAGCGTCGCCAGGAGGCCGCCGCCGAGGCCGAACGCGCGCGTCGGGCCGACGTCATGGACAGCCTGCTGCAGAACGTCGAGATCGACGAGAGCGAGGGCGCGCTGGGGATGCTGCACGGGCAGGACCTGCAGGACACCCTGATCGACGAGAGCGCGCTGCCCACCGCCGAGCCGGACCTGCTGGCCGGTCCGTTCGCCCACATCATCGTGGACGAGGCGCAGGAACTGACCGACGCCGAGTGGCAGATGCTGCTGCTGCGCTGCCCGTCGCGGAGCTTCACCATCGTGGGCGACCGCGCCCAGGCCCGGCACGGGTTCACCGAGTCGTGGCGGGACCGGCTGGAGCGGATCGGGCTCGACCGGATCGAGGTGGCCTCCCTGAGCGTCAACTACCGCACCCCGGAAGAGGTCATGGCGGAGGCCGCGCCGGTCATCCGGGCCGCGCTACCGGACGCCAATGTGCCGACCTCGATCCGCAGCAGCGGCATCCCCGTCGTGCACGGATCGGTCGCGGAGCTGGATGCGATCCTCGACGGGTGGCTCGCGACCCATGACGAGGGGGTGGCCTGCGTCATCGGTGATCCGGGGTTCCGGGAGAGGTCCCGCGTGCGGTCGCTGACACCGACGCTGTCGAAGGGGCTCGAGTTCGACCTGGTCGTCCTCATCGACCCGGATACGTACGGCGGTGGCATCGAAGGAGCCGTCGACCGCTACGTCGCGATGACCCGCGCGACCCAGCGACTCGTCATCCTCACCAGCGCCTGACGGCAACGGCCCCCACCGCACCTGGGACGTGTGGCGGGGGCCGAGCGGTGGTGTGAGGGCACCCACAGGAAAACCTGTCGCTTCCCCGTGCCACGTCGTCGACCATGACGGCATGACCATCAGCGCACCGTCCGCCACCGGAGTCCGCACCGACTGGGACCGAGTTCCCGAGCACGTCCGGTGCGGCCTTGAGGCGCGGCTGGGCGCACCGGTCACCGAGGCGGTGACCCAGCACGGCGGATTCTCGCCCGGAGTGGCCGCGCGCGTGCGGCTGGCGGACGGGCGGCGTGCCTTCGTGAAGGCGGTGAGCGCCGAGGCCAACCCCGCCAGCCCGGCGCTCCACCGCGCCGAGGCCCGCGTCTCCGCCGCCCTGCCCCTCGGTGTCCCCGCGCCGCGGCTGCTGGCCACCCACGACGACGCCACCTGGGTAGCTCTGGCTTTCGAGGACGTCGACGGACATCAGCCCCACGTGCCGTGGCGCGCGGACGAGTTGTCGCGCGTCCTGCACGCGGTGGGCGAGCTCGCGCACACCCTCAGCTCCGTGCCCCTCGACGTCCCGACCGTCGTGGAGAGCGAGGCCGAGTCCTTCCGGGGGTGGGAGCAGCTCCTCGACGGCGACGAAAGCGCACGGGACCGGCTCGACCCCTGGGTGCGGCGGAACCTGGCCACGCTCGCCGATCTCTCCGCACGTTGGGGCGAGTTCGCCGTGGGCGACACCCTCGCCCACGGCGACCTGCGCGCTGACAACATCCTCTTGACCGCCGACGGCCGCGTCGTCTTCGTCGACTGGCCCCACGCCGTACGCGCGGCGCCCTGGTTCGACCTGCTCCTGATGCTGCCCTCCGTGCGTGCACAAGGAGGCCCCGACCCCGACGAGGTGTTCACCGCGCACCCCGTGGGCCGGGACGCCGAGCCCGAAGGGGTGACCGCCACCCTCGCCGCGCTGGCCGGCTATTTCGTACGCCAGTCGCTGCGCAGCGCACCACCCGGACTGCCGACCCTGCGCGCCTTCCAGGCAGCCCTGGGCGCCGCCGCGATCGAGTGGCTCAGGACACGCCTGGGCTCGCGACTCCCGTAGCCGCCACGTGGGCGCACGCCCGGCGCCGACCCAAGACTCACGCGGCACTCAAGCGAAATGCCAAGTCCCGGACGTAGGCTGGAGCGCCGCTGCTAAGTCATACGTACCATGCACTCTTGTTCGCACAAGAGTTGAGAGAGGGGACCTCACCCATGGCAGGCGCTCGCCCGGAAGCCACAGGAGCTTCACAGACGTCCGGCACCCCGCACGGCTCGGAGACCGAACAGCCCCTGGGCTCCTCCGGCGCCCCGGACCAGTTGACGGGCGAGTTACTCGAACTCTCCCTGGGCTACCTCTACTCGGCGGCCCTGCACACCGCCGCCCGCTTCGGCATCGCCGACCACCTGGCGGGCGGACCGCGCAGCGCCGACGAACTCGCCAAGGCCTCGGAGGTCGACGGCCCCCACCTCTACCGGCTCCTGCGGTTCCTCGCCACCAAGGGCGTCTTCCGCGAGGACGAAGAGGGCCGCTTCCACCTCACCCCGCTCGCGCAGCCGCTGCGCACGGACACCGAGCGCTCGCTGCGCGACTACATCATGGTGCGCGGCGAGCCGGTCTTCTGGCAGTCGGCGGCCCAGCTCCACGAGGCCGTACGCACCGGCAGCACCGCCTTCGAGAACGTGTACGGCGTGCCCTTCTACGACCACGTCGCCGCCGACCCGGAACTCGGCAAGGCCTTCAACTCCAGCATGGCGGCGTTCTCCGAGACGCTCAGCAACGACGTCGTCGAGGCCGTCGACTTCTCCGGCGCCACGAGCGCCGTCGACGTGGGCGGCGGGCGCGGCGGTCTGCTGCGCGCGATCCTGCGTCGCAACCCGCACATGACGGGCACCCTGGTCGACCTGGAGACGGTGGTGGCCGGGCACGTGCTCGACACCCCGGAGCTGACCGGGCGCTGGAGCGCCCAGGCGGGCGACTTCTTCGCCTCCGTGCCGTCCGGCGCCGACGTCTACCTCCTCAAGCACGTGCTGGCCAGCTGGCCGGACGAGGAGTGCGTACGCATCCTGCGGACGTGCCGCGAGGCGATGCCCGCGCACGCACGCCTCCTGGTCATCAACGCGATGATCCCGGCGGGCAACGACCCGCACCCGGGGAAGACCATCGACGTGCTGATGATGACGGTCCTGAACGGAAAGGGCCGTACCCGCGCGGAGTACGAGGCGCTGCTCGCCACGGCGGGATTCTCGGTCGTACGCGTTCTGGACCCCTCGCCGCACGCGTCGGTCATCGAGGCGGTCGCGGCCGACTGAGGCTCCGCACGACGTGAGGGAGCGGGGAGGCCGGGCCGGCGCATGCCCTGGGAACTCGGCGCGCCGACCCGGCCCGGCCGTCACGGCTGGAGCCTGCTGACCCTCCAGTCGCCGCCGGTGCGGTCGTAGCGCAGCCTCTCGTGCAGGCGGTCGGTGCCGTTGGCCCAGAATTCCACGCTGTCGGGCGCGAGTCGGTAGGCGGTGAACGTCGCGGGGCGCGGTAACGGCCGCTGCGGCTCCCCCAGCTCCCGGGCCCTGTCACGCAGTTCGACCACGTGGTCGAGGTCGTCCATCGGCTGACTCTGCCGGGAGGCCGTGCTCATGGCGTGGGTGAAGACGGGCCGCGCGAACCACATGTCGTCCGCCTCGGCGTCGGGCAGCCGGCTCACCGGGCCTGCCAGCGTGATCTGCTGGCTGGTCTCCCTCCAGTAGAGGACGCCGGACGCCCAGGGGTTCTCCGCCAGTTCCCGGCCCTTCTGGCTGCTGGAGTGGGTGAGGAAGACGATCCCGGCGTCCGTCATCGAGCTGAGCACCACGATGCGGGAGGACGCACGGCCCCGGGAGTCGGCGGTGGCCAGGGCCAGCGCGCGTGGCTCCCGTACCCCGCGCTCGACGCTGCTCTCCAGCCACGAGGCCAGCAGCCCCATCGGCTCGGGGGGTGGCGTGCGGAACTCGGGGAATTCCACCTCGATGCTGCCGGTGAGCGTCTCGGAACGGGGGGAGCCCGCACGGCTGTTGGAGGCGTTGACGGGAGATCCGTTCGACTGGGACAGGTCAGGCATGAAGAATCCTTTCGATGGTCGAAACAATCATGTCCCTCGACCTCGACGGCGTCGACGGGGCCTCAGCGGGTGCTGCCCAGATTCCGGTCGGCGTCGGAGCCCCGAAGCATCAAGGTGGCCTCCTCGATGCGGTGGAAGCGTCCGTCGGGCGCGAGGTCGGCGAAGACGTACACCTCCATGCTCACCGTCGAGCCGTCGTTCTTGGTGACGTCGACGGTGTGCCGGTCGGCGTACTTGCCGCCGTCGTACAGCTCCTCGTGGACCGTGACACGGCCGTCGGCGACGACGGTGCGCAGATGGGAGATGTGCTCGACGAACTCGGCGCGGTCGGCCCACTCCCCGTCGGTGCGCTGGCGGTACTGCGCGGTGAAGTGGCGGTCGGCCGCCTCCGCCACGGTGATGCCGGTGTTGAAGAGCAGGTCGTTGAGGGCGGCGCTGATACCGGTGCGGTTCATGGTGGTTCCCTTCACACAAGACCCATAGCGCGTGCGCGGCGCACGCATCAATGACACCGTAACAGGCGAAGCGTGCGCTGCGCACGCTATTCTTCGGGGGTGGAGAACGAAGTAGGGCACGAGATCGCGGACGCGCTGGGGATTCTGCTGCGCCGCACCACGCGCGCGCAGTTGCACAAGCAGCTCACCACCGGCATGGGCGAGGGGGTGGACGAGGTGACGTACCCGGTGCTCAGCGCACTGGCACGGACGGGGCCGCGCAGCGCGGCCGACCTGGCCCCCGATGTCGGTATCGATCGCTCCGGCGTCACCCGCCGCGCCTCGCGGCTGGAGGCGGCCGGGCTCATCCGCCGTGAGGCGGACCCCCACGACCGGCGGGCGCAGCTGCTCGTCCTCACCGAGCGGGGTCGGCTCGCGGTGACGGAGCTGCGTACGCGTCTGGCCGCCCACATCACGGCCAGTCTGTCCTCCTGGCCGCCGGGCGAGGCCGAGGCGTTCGCCCACCAGCTGCGCCGTTTCACGGCCGAGGGCCCGTTCGCCTAGCGAGCGCCGTAAAACGCGCATGGCCCACCGGCGGCGGTCGCGCCGGTGGGCCATGACAGGTGGGCAGGCGGGGTCAGTGCGTCACTGCGCCATCTCGTACGCCCCGGACAGCGCCTCGACGCGCTCCCAGACCCGCGCCGAGCGGGCCTCGTCCACGACCGGACGCCGGACCGCGCCGAGCGCCCAGGTCTGCTGCTGCTCGGTGGCGGAGTCCTTGCCGTACAGCTCCACGGCGTGCGCGGAGAAGTCCCGTACGAGGACGGCGAACAGCTCGTCCAGCACGTCCTCGTCCAGGCCCGTCAGACGGGCCTGCTCCAGGATCAGCTGGCCGTGGACGACGAGCGCGAACAGCTGGCCGACGGCGAGCAGGAGGTCCAGGTCGCGGCTCTGCTCCTCGTCGGGCGCGGCGGTGGTGACGAACTCGCACAGCGCGTCGGCCTGCTCGCGGAAGCGCGCCACGTTGGGCAGGGCGGCGAAGGCGTCGAAGGCGGGGCGCCAGTCGTGGAAGCGTACGGAGCCAAGGCCCCGGGCCGGGCCCTGCTGGAAGAGGAACGCGTCGTCGGCCGCGTCGAGGCGGGTCGGGACGGGCGCGTAGTCGGCCGGGTCCAGCAGGTGGTTGCGCATGAACTTGAGGATCAGCGCGAGGTTGACGTGGACCGTGCCCTCCAGCTTGGGCAGTCCGCGGATCTCGACGGCGGCCTGGGCGAAGTAGTTGTCCTTCTCGAAGCCCTTGGCGGCGATGACGTCCCACATCAGGTCGATGACCTTCTCGCCCTCCGTGGTCACCTTCATCTTCGTCATCGGGTTGAAGAGGAGGTAGCGGCGGTCGTCGGGCCCGGCGGAGCGGAAGTAGTCGACGGCGCGGTCGCTGAACAGCTTCATCCCGACGAGCCGGACGTACGCGTCGGTCAGCTCGCGGCGCACGTGCGGGAAGGCGGTGACGGGGCGGCCGTAGAGGACGCGGTTGTGCGCGTGCGTGACGGCCTCGTACATCGCGTGCTCGCAGATGCCGATCGAGGCGGTGCACAGGTTGAACTTGCCGACGTTGACCGTGTTGAGGGCGGCGTCGAAGGCGGCGCGGCCGGTGTGCAGGACGTCGTCCGGGCCGACCGGGTAGTCCTCCAGGTGGAACTCGCTGACGTACTTGGAGGAGTCCACGACGTTCTTGACGAGGTGGTACGAGGTGTGGCGGCTGTCGGCCGCGAAGAAGACGTAGCCGTCCGGGCCCTCGACGTCGGTGCGCCGGCCGAAGACCGACACCAGCCCTGCGGCGTTGCCGTTGCCGATGTAGTACTTGGAACCGGTGGCCCGGAAGCCGCCGTTGCCGTCGGGTTCGAGGAGCATGTCGGTGGAGTAGATGTCGGCGCCGTGCGTCTTCTCCGACAGGCCGAAGGCGAACACCTCGCCCTGCGAGAGCAGTTCGGCCGCGCGGGTGCGGGCGGCGGCGTTGTCGCTCTGCCAGACGGGGCCGAGGCCGAGGATGGTGACCTGCCAGGCGTACCAGTAGTCGAGGCCGTAGAACCCGAAGATCTCGTTGAGGGCAGCGATCCGGGCCGTGTCCCAGCGCTGGTCCTCGTTCCCGGCGTCCGAGGCCGGGGTGAGGAAGGTGGCGAACAGGCCTTCCTTGGCGGAGAAGGCGAGGAAGTCCGCGAGCCAGGCGCGGGAGCGGTAGTCCTCGATCAGCTTGCGCTTGCCGCGCGCCTCGAACCAGTCGACGGTGGCGCGCAGCAGCCTGCGGGTCTCGGGGTCGAAGTGCGCCGGGTCGTAGGTACGCGGGTTGAACAGCAGGGCGTCGGCCATGAAAGGTCTGCCTTTCGAAAGGGATCGGGGTCGAAGGTCAGTGGTCGTCGGTGGTCGGCGAGCCGGTGGACAGCCGGTGGATGGTGGCGAGGACGTCGTCGAGCCAGGCGATCGTCATCCGCTCGTACGCGATGCCGCCCCGCAGCACGACGTGCTGCAGCTCCTGGCCGGTGTCGAGCGGGGCGGGGGCGGTGGGCCCGGTGAAGTCGCGCAGCTCCCCGGCGAGGTAGTGGGCGAGCCGGTCGCTGTGCACCCGGCGGTGCCGCTCGACCTCGTGGAGCACCGCGGCCGGGTCGTCGAAGGCCGCACCGCGGATCTTCACGGCGAGGTCGTGCCGCAGGCTCTCGGGTTCGATCGGCTCGTGCAGCCACTGGGAGAGGGCGGCGCGGCCGGGGCCGGCGACGGAGTACTCCTTCTTGTCCGGCCGGCCCTCCTGGGCCACCTCGCGGACGGCGAGCATGCCGTCGCTCTCCATGCGCTTGAGGACGCGGTAGATCTGCTGGTGCGTCGCTGTCCAGAAGTAGCCGATGGACCGCTCGAACCGCCGGGCCAGCTCATAGCCTGAGCCCGGCTTCTCCAGCAGGGAGACGAGGATCGCGTGTTCGAGCGCCATACCGCGATCCTTCTATGCAACTCGTTGCATAGCCAAGCCGCACCGCCCGAGTGAGACCCGGATCACCCCGGCGAAGGTCCGCGCCGACTGTGCTGTGGTGGCTCGGCGGCTCGTTCGTACCCGTCGAGGAAGGGGTCGCAGTGGCCGCCGGCATGCGGACGAGTTCCCCGTGCGGCACCCGCCCGCCCGGCGGCGTCGGCGGCGGGCTCGGGGAGTGCCGGCGACCGTCTGCCGCCACTCGGGGTAGGTGTTGCCCGGGTTGAGCGCCCTGTCGGCGTCGATGCCGTCCGGTGTGGTGAGGAGCGCGACGGTGCCCGGTTCGCCCGCGAGCGGGACCGACAGGCCGCAGGCCGATCAGTTGGCCGACGGCGTCGAGCAGGGCCGGCCGGTCATGCGCCGCGCCGCGAGCGGCTTCTGGTGGCGGGCCGCGCCGCGCGTGGCCGCCGGCCCGTCGGCGAGCGGGCGTCCGGGCGATCGCCGCCGCGAGCTGCGGGTTGCGCGCCGCGACGGGGAAGACCTAGCAGCCCGAGAGGGAGAAGCCCCAGATCGCGAGTCCGGCCGGGTCGACTCCCGGCAGGGTCGCCGCACAGGCGATCGCGGCCTGCCAGTCGTCCAGTTGCTCACCGATGGGCAGCACCTTGTGCGTCGTGCCCGCCGCCCGCGCCGCACGCCGCACGCCGCGGCGAATGTGCGAGATTCGTCGAGCGGCCGGGCCGCCGCCATGGCTGCGATCGCCCGTATATGAAACATAGATGCCCCACTGCGACACTCGGGCGCAGAACTACCCGCAGGCCAGGTCGCAGCCGTAGGCCTCCTCGAAAGACAGGGAATTCCCGTGCAGCACAACCTGAAGTCCGGCGCCCGCCGTACGACCGTTCTCGTCCCGGCCCTCATCGCCGCCCTCCTCGCCGTCTCGGGACCGGTCCTGTCCGCGGTCCATTCCGGTGACACCGCACGGACCTCCCTGGCCGACGGCCCCTTCCACTCCGGAAAGGACACCAACGAGTTCAACACCAAGGCGTGACGGCGGCTGCCACCGGGGTCATGGCGATGTAGGGCGGACCCCCCTGCCCTACATCGCCATGACCCCGGTGGCCTCCTCCACGAGCAGCCGCGCCTGTGCCGCCTCGGGCAGACCGGCCCGGGTGAAGACCTCCAGCGCCTCCCGGGAGTGGGCCAGCGCCTGCCCGTGGTGACCGGCGTCGGCGGAGATACGGGCGTGGATCAGCAGCGCGTAGCCCCGGTCGCGGTCACGGTCGGGCACGGTGCGGAAGTAGGACACCGCGCGGGCGGCCGCGTCCAGTGCCGACTCGACGCGGCCCAGGACGCGCAGGGTCTCGGCGTAGCGGTACAGGGCCTGCGCCCGCTGGCCCGGAATCCTCTCGGCCTCGCAGACCTCCAGGCACTGGGCGTAGTCGGCCAGCGCGTCCGGCAGCCGGTCCAGTTCGTGCAGCGCCTGGCCGCGTACGCACAGCGCGTGGGCGATGCCGTGGTGGTCCGCCATCTCGCGCAGGGCGCTCAGCGCCTCGTCGCAGGCGGGCAGCGCCTCGTCGGCCCTGCCTCCGCGGATCCTGGCCAGCGCGGCGTTGAGGGTGGTGGTCAGTCCGCCCGAACGGTGTCCCAGCTCCCGAGCCAGGGCGAGCGCCTGGTCGAAGTGCTCGGCCGCGTCGTCGTAGCGCTGCTCGAACTGGGCGATGACGCCCAGGTCGTTGTACGCCTGTTGCAGGATGGCGCGGTCCCCGGCCCGGCGGCATGCCTCGGCGGCCAGTTGGGAGTCGGCCCGGGCCTGCGCCAGCTGGGTCGCCTGGAGCGCCGCGTTGCCGCAGATGAAGTGGGCGCGCCCGGCCGCGTGGTCGTTGCCGTGCTGTGCCGAGACCCGGGCCAGCGCCCTCGCCGTGAGGGCCATCCGCCCGTACGGGATGTCCTGGCCGAACGAGCTGAGGGCCACCAGCAGGTCCGCCGCCACCGTCAGCAGGTCCGGTTCGGCGCTGTCCCCGCGCGCGACCAGGAGCTGGACGGCGTGGACGGCGCAGTCGAACTCCGCCACCACCCAGGCCCGCGCCTGCGCCAGGGTCGCCAGCCGGTGCTCTCCCGGCTCCGCGGTGACGACGGAGATCGTGCTGTGCACCGGGTCTCCCGGGACCATCCGGTGGAACGCCTCGGCGGCCATCCGCAGCAGATGGTGGAGCAGTCGGCGCTCCACCGCGAAGTCCGCCTCGCCCGGCGGTGCGGTGTCCGGCCGCGGCAGGTGCAGCGCGAAGTCCCGGCCGAGCTCGTGGTAGCGGTACCGTCCCGCTTCCGGCGATTCGAGCAGCGCGGCGTCCACCAGCGCTTCCAGCAGGGTCTCCGACTCCGACTCGCCGAGCCCCAGTGCCGCCGCCGCGGCGGACAGACCGATGCTCGGCCAGGCCACCGGGGCCAGCGAGCGGAACACCATCGCCTGTCGCGCGGTCAACTGGCGGTAGCCGAGCTCGAAGACGGCGGAGACGGCCAGGTCGTCGGCCCGCAGTTCGCTCAGCCGCCGCCGTTCGTCGGCCAGCCGGGCCAGCAGGTACGCCACCGTCCAGCCCGGCCGGGCCGCCAGCCGGGCGGCCACGATGCGCACCGCCAATGGCAGATGGGCGCAGGCGCCGACCAGGGCGACCGCGGCGGCCTCCTCCTGGTCGATCCGGTGGGCGCCGACGACGTGCCGCAGCAGGGACAGGGCTTCGGCCGGGGTGAACTCGGTGAGCTGGACATGGGTGCCGGACGGCACACCGGCGAGGTGGGCCCGGCTGGTCACCACGACCGCGCAGTGGACGGCGCCCGGCAGCAGCGGCTTGACCTGCGCGGTGTCGCGGGCGTCGTCGAGCAGCAGGAGGACCCTGCGGCCGTCGAGGACCGTACGGAACAGCCGGGCGCGGTCCTCCACCGAGCCGGGCACCTCCTGCCGTGCCACGCCCAGCGCGGCCAGGAAACTGGCCAGGACCGCGCCGGGGTCGGCCGGCTCCGCGCCGGTGCCGCGCAGGTCCGCGTAGAGCTGGCCGTCGGGGAACTCCTCCTTGACGCGATGGGCCACCCGCAGGGCCAGCGCGCTCTTGCCGATGCCGCCCATGCCGCTCACGGTGGCGACGGCCAGAGCGGTGCGGTCCTGATCGGCGAGGGCCTCGCACAGCGCGGACAGCGTGGCGGCCCGGCCGCTGAAGTCGGCGATGTCGGCGGGGAGTTGCGCCGGGCGCGGGAGGTACGCCGGGCCCGCACCCCCGGCCTCGGCGGCCTCCTCCCTGGTGGACGGCGACGCGGCGGGGGCCTGGGCCGGCGCGACCAGTTCGGCGTCTCCGGCCAGGATCCGCTGGTGCAGCGTGCGCAGCTCCGGCCCCGGATCCAGCCCCAGCTCCGCCGCGAGCACCTCGCGCGCCGCCCCGAACACGGCCAGCGCGTCGCCCTGGCGCCCGGCTGCGTACAGCGCGCGCATCAGGAATCCGTAGGGCCGCTCGCGCAGCGGCTGTTCGCCGATGAACGCGGTCAGTTCCGGGATGACCTGGGTGTGCCGCCCCAGCAGGAGATCGAGGGCGAATCGTTCCTCCAGCAGTTGTCGGCGCAGCTCGGACAGGCGGGAGCGCTGCTGCTCGGCGAACGGTCCCGGCACCCCCGCCAGCGGCTCGCCGCGCCACAGCGCCACGGCCTCGGCGAGCAGTGCGGCCGCCTCGTCGTGGCGTCCGGCCTCGCGGGCGCGTGCCGCGTCCGCGGCCAGCTGCTCGGCGCGGAACGCGTCCACCGACTCGGGAGGCACGGCGAGCCGGTAGCCGTCGTTGACGGAGGCCAGTGCCTGCGGATCGCAGCCGCCGCTCTCCAGGATCTTGCGCAGCCGCCACACGTAGGTCCGCAGGATCATCACCGCGGAGCCCGGTGCCGCCTCGCCCCACACGGCGCTCATCAGCTCGTGCAGGGGGACGACGTGACCGGCGCGGAGCGCCAGCGCGGCCAGGGTGGCCTGCTGCTGGGGCGGGCCACCGCCCACGACGCTCCCGCCGCTCTGAATGCCCATGGATCCGAGCACGAAGAATTCCACAGTTCCCCCGGCGCGCGCGCAACTCTCACCGGCTGCTGGTCTCCAGCGGTCTGGCGCAAGCCGGTAAACGGAGGATCATCTTACGGTGTTGGGGACTCCGACCAGGTGCGATGTGATGGCGTCCGGCTTCAGACCGATGGACGCCACATCGGCCAGCGGCACCCACACCAGCCGGTACTGGTTGTCGCCGGATTCCCGCTCGCTCTCCGGGCCGCCGAGGCGCGGCGTGCCCGTGGCCGGGCCCATCACGAAGTAGTGCTCGGTGCGGCCCGCGTTGTCGAGGGTGTGCAGTAGGGACTCGACGGTGGCGTGCAGCCCCGTCTCCTCGGCCAGTTCGCGCACGCACGCCTGCTCGGGCGTCTCCCCCTCCTCGACTCCTCCGCCCGGCAGGGTGTAGTACTCCGCGCCGTCCTTGCGGCGGTGGATCAGCAGCACGGCGTCGTCCTTGCGGACGATCGCCACGGCCCGGGACTTCATCGGGTCCTCCCATGATCGACAAGTGTGCGCAGGACGTTACCGAGGTCGTCGCGCCCGTTCCAGAAGTGCAGCACCAAGGCGGTGCAGGCGGCCCGGTCGGCGGGGTCGAGCGTGTCGAGGTCGAGCACCCCGACCGCCCGCATGACCAGGTACGGGGCCAGCCCGCGGTCGAAGAGCTCGGGGCCGAAGGCGTCGGCGAAGACGTCCAGCAGACGGCCGAGCAGGTCGGCCCGGGCGGGTGAGAGCCGGTGTGCGAAGTCGATGTGGAGTGTCGCGGTGCGGGGCTCCAGGCGCGCTCTGCAGAGCGGGGCCGCGTCGGCGTAGGGGGCCTCGCGCCACCGGTAGGCGGCCGGATGGTACTTGGGGAACAGGTATCCACCGCCGAGGAAGAGCGACCAGAAGGCGGTCGCCAACTCCCCGCGCACATCGTTGTGTCCGGCGTTGCTCAGGTCGACGAAGACCGCTCCCCGGCCCACGTTGGTCTCGCTGAAGTCCCCCTGGGACAGCATGCATTCGCGTGCGCCGAGGCCCTCGAAGAAGGCCGCGGTGCCCTCCATCACGTCGCGCATCGTCACGGGCTGCGGCACCGAGTTGACCACCACCCGCTGGTCCAGCCAGGGCCGGTGGCGCGCGAAATACCAAGGGTGGAGCCGTTCGGTGACACGGCGGGCGAAGAACGCGTCGATGGGCGAGGCCGAACTCACCGTACGGTAGCCGCAGTTCGCGCGGATCCGGTCGAGCAGCGGCTCGACCTCCCGCTCCGGCAGCAGCGTTCCGGCCCGCTCGGCCCGGCACAGCAGGTCGAACAGGGTGCCCCGCCCCAGCCCCATCGAGGGAAGGTACTCGTACACCATGACCGTCCCCGCGTCCGTGCGCAGCAAGGACAGCAGGGCCGGCACCCGGTTGCCCGCGGCGCCGAAGTCCAGGTACCCGGCGAGTTCGGCGACGGCGCTCCGGGCGCGTACGTATTTGAAGAAGTACGGCCGTCCGTCCCGCTGGGCGAAACCGCAGGTCGAGTTCTTCAGCTCGCTCACGTCGGTGATCCGGTAGCCCCGGGACACGAGCGCGTGCCGCCAGGCGGGGGCGCTCGGGCCGGCGGCCGACGGCACGGGACCGAGCACCTCGACACCGCTGAGCGCCTCCACCCCGGCCCAGTCCCGCGCGTCGGCCCGGTCGGCCAGCAACTGCCGCAGGGAGGTCGCGGTGGTCGGCGCGGTCACGGGGACCCGGCCAGACCGGTGCGCACCCAGTCCGCCGCCCGGGCCGCCGTCGTCTCCCGCTCCGCTCCCGGCAGGCCGAGTGCGTCGGTGTCCTTCAGCAGGTCCTCGACGATGTCCTGGACGCGCTGCTGGTAGGCGATGAAGCTGTCCCGGTAGGCCTCCTTGGGCCCGGCGAACCGCAGTCCGTCGTCACCGTGCACGTCCACCCCGCACTCCCAGTACGAGAAGGTCGTCGACAGCGCGGCCTTGCGGTCGAAGCACTGCGCGACGGGAGTGCGCAGATGCAGGGTGCGGTGCGGCAGGGTGGCCGGGGCGAGGAGGTCGGTCAGCCACTGCCGGTCGCAGCCACGGGCCTCCGAGCGCCCCATGACGGAGTAGAGGTAGCGGTCCATGATGACCACACCTCCCGCGGCCAGGTGCGGAAGAACCTCCCGGTTGACGAGGTCGACGAGCGAGGAGGCGTACATGAGCGCCATGGTGTACGGATCCCAGTTGTCGTACTTGCCGCGCGCCTTGGAATGCCAGATGAGCGGGTTCCTGATGAACGCGCAGACCCGCACGTCCCAGCCGTCGGCGGTGAGCGCCGCCTTCAGCAGCTCGATCTGGGTGGTCTTGCCGGCGCCGTCGGACCCCTCCACCGCGATGAGCCGGTACGGCGACACGGCCGCGGCGGCCTCGGCTCCGATGTTGCGCACCGGAGCCAGGCGGGGGTAGGGCCGGATGACCTCGCCCGGGTCGGGAACGTCGTCGTCGATCTTCACAGTGCGGTACTCCTACGGATCAGACTGCGGTCATGGCTGCCGCGTCGACGGTGGCCGACGCGGGGGCGGTGGCCAGGTACTCCTCGAACCAGTGCAGGACGGACGACGCGACCGCCGCGATCTCGTCCAGCCCCAACTCCCGGTACTCCACCCGGTCCGGGATGCGGGCCCTGCCCCGAGCGGGGAACACCCGCTCGAACTGGGCGGAGATGGCGGCCGGATCGGTCTCCTCGACACCGGCGAGCCGCAACAGCATCTTGGCGGCGTTCAGCACCGACTTGTACAGGCGGTAGCGGCTCGTCTCGACGCCGAGCAGGGGACGCCGGATCTCGTGCAGGGTCCGGGCCAGGTACTCGATGGTCCGCTGATGGCGCTGCGTCCCGCTGAAGTCCGGCAGTTCCAGGTCCGTGCTGACGTACTGGCAGCCGATCCGGCCCTGCCCGAGCGAGTACAACGCACTGTACGTACGCGAGTCGCAGCGCTGCAGCAGCAGTTCGTGGCGGGTCAGCACGGTGATGCCGAGTTTGACGTCCGACTCGCCGCGCAACCGGACCAGTTCGGCGGCGAGGTCGGTGGTGCATCCGGTCTCGACGACCACCAGGACGTCGAGGTCGCTGAGTTCGGGGTCGGCGGTGCCGAACCCGACGCTGCCGGCCACGGCGAACAGCAGCAGCCGATCGCCCAGTGCGGTCCGGATCCCGCGCAGGGCGGTGGCGGCGGCCTGTCGCAGCGCGGTCGGCGCCACCAGCTCCAGGGGATCGGTCACCCGCAGGGACGCGGCGGCCGGGCGGGCGGTGGCTCCGGTCATCAGACGGTCCAGCACGAGCTCCAGATCGGGGCGGGGACCGCTGTTGTCGACGAGCAGGTCGCAGGTCTCCGCGATCCGGTCGGCTCCCCGCGCCCGCTTCACCTCGTCGTTGTGGGCCAAGGTGGCCGGGTCGACGAGCGAGCGCCGGGCGCGCACCTGCGGGGAGGCATCCAGGTAGACCACGTCGAGACGCTCCCCGAGCAGCCGCTTCAGCTCCTGGGTGACATCGAGGCGGTGCAGGCTCTCGATGGTGTAGTCGAGCAGGTAGTAGTGGGCGTGGGCGTACCGGTCCAGTTCGTCGACGACCAGCTCGGCAAGGAGCCGGGGCTCTTCGCCGTAGGGATCCGCGAGCCCGTGCCGGGCCGCCGCCAGCTCGATCAGATAGCCCAGCTTCAGCCGGGTGGTGGCGAACCGGCGGCGCAGATACTCCCCGGCACTGCTCTTGCCGCTCTCCGACATACCGCCGAGGCCGATGACCCGCCGGACGTCGCCCAGCAACGGCCTTACGTGTAGGCCGACTTGGGCCAGCTGGACTCGGAGATGGTTCTGCACGGTGACGATGTCGGCCCGGTCCGCCTCGATGACCGCGCTGTGGCGGTTCCGCCGGGTTTCGAGGGCGGTGTGCAACAGGTGCTGGTAGCGGGCGTACCGCTCGTCCGCCCCTCCCTCCCGCCCAACACTGAGCGCGGCCCCTTCGACCGCCGGGCCCAGACCCAGCAGAACGCTGTACGGCTCCGGCGTGGACTCGCCCAGGACCTCGGCGCGCACCTCGGCGACCATGGCCTCGGCGTCCCGTGCCGAGCAGTCGTCCTTGAGCATGACGGAGGCGACGCAGCTCGCCTCGACGGTGGCCAGGCCGCGGTCCAGGACCACCCAGCCGGGCTGGCCGGTGAGCGCGTCCAGACGCCTGCGGTAGCCGTCGAGGAGCAGGGTGACGAGCTCTTCGCTGCGCGACTCGGTGAACCACCAGTGGGCCAGCTCGGCGCCGGAGAGCTCGGGCCACCGTGGCTGGTAGTGGTGGACGCTCCCGCCGATCCGCACCTCGTCGCCGGTCGCCGACCGCAGCAGCCTCAGCTGGGTGGTCTTCCCCGAGTTGTCGGCTCCGTCGAGGGCGATGACGCGGGGCTGCCGGTGGCCGTTCACGAGGCCCAGTCCTGCTGGAAGTCGGTGTGCAGGCTCAGTCCCCCGTCGATGAGGACCGACTGCCCGGTGATGTAGCGCGCGGCGTCCGAGAGCAGGAAGAGGGCGAGCGCGGCCACCTCGTCGGGCTGTCCGATCCGGCCCAGCGGAATGCGCGCCTCGGCCCGGGCCTTCTTGTCCCGGTCGGACACCCAGTCCTGGTTCATCTCCGTGTCGACGGCGCCCGGGGCGATGGCGTTGACCCGGATCCCGTGCCGCGCGTACTCCAGGGCCAGGGTGGCGGTGAGCATCCGCAGCGCCGCCTTGCTCGCCGCGTAGCTGACGAACCCGGGCTTGGGGACGGTCTCGTGGACGCTGGTGATGTTCAGGACCGCGCCTCGGACGCCGGTCTGCACAAAGTGGTCGAGGGCCGTCCTGGCGCACAGGAACGCCCCGACCAAATTGGTGTCGAGGACGCGGGAGAAATCCGCCAGAGAATGGAGGTGCGTGGCCGAGGGAAGCTGTTCACCGGCGTTGTTCACCAGAAAGTCGAGCGAGTTCGTCCCGCTCAGCGCGAGCTGGTACATGTCCTTCACCGCGCCTTCCGATGAGACATCCGCTTCGACGAGCTGGTAGTCGGCCCCCAGGCCGTCCAGATATTCCCGGGTCTCTTTTTCCCGGCGGCGGCCTTCCGTGCTGCTCCAGTCCCGGTCGTTGAGCACCACGCGGGCGCCGGACCGGGCCAGGCCCCAGGCTATCGATCGGCCGATCCCGGAACCCGCACCGGTTATCAGGGCACTTTTGCCTGCCATCGGCAACTGGTCGGTCATGGCTGGCCGAACCCCTCTCATCTGCTGGTGAGCACCCGATGCTGGCAAGCCTCCATATATCTCTGATCTACGCCGGAGCGGCCGCGCATATACAGCTCATCAACGAATTATCTATGCGCGAGAAAAACGAATGAGACGCTCGATCCTGGCTTGACGCGGTGTTTCTGATGCTCATATGTTTCTGGGGCACCCCCGGCGGATCGAGAAACGAAGGGAGGGAACGAAAATGCGAGCTCACAAGGTGACGCTCCGTCCGCGTCTGGACAAGACGTCGACGAAGCAGCGGTAATTTCCGCTCATAAAAGCAGGGCGGGGCACTTGCTCCGCCCTGCTTTGTCTCTCCGTATAAAGCGTCCGTGACACATCGTCCGAGCACCCCAGGGAAAGGCCGAGATGCCAAGCTCGCCCACCGTCGTCGAACCTTCCGCACTGCCGACGATCGCACTACTGGACGAGCGGCTGCGCACGACCAGCATCTGCCTCGCCGTCCGCTACGGCTCGCGCGACGACCCGGCGGAGCACGGCGGCCTGGCCCACCTGCTTGAGCACACCTTGATGTCGGCCCCGCTGGACGGGCGCCCCTCGTTCTGCGAGCAGGTGGAGCGGCTCGGTGGCCACGCCAACGCCGAGACCGGTCTCGACATCATGCTCTTCTACGCCCAGGTGCACGCCGACGACGCCGATACGGTGGCGCGACTGCTGCACCAGGCGGTGCTGCGGCCCGAGTTGACGGACGCGGTCCTCGACACCGAGCGCGACGCGGTCCTGCAGGAGCTCGCCGCGGCACAGGCCGACCCGGGCGACGTCGTGCAGGACGCCTTTCTGGCCCGGCTCTTCCCCGCCCACCCGCTGGGCCGGCCGGTCGGCGGCGACGTCGAGCAGATCCGCCGGATCACCCTCCCCGACGTACTGGACGGATACCGCAGCAGGTTCCTCACCAGTGCCATGACGCTGGTCGTGATCGGGCCCCGGCTGCCGCGTCTCGACGGCCTCGGGCGGACCGTGCCGACCGCCGCCGTCGCACCGCCCGCCCATGCGCTGTCCCCGCTTGCCGAGCCCACGGAGACTGCCGTGGCCTGGCCCGACGAGTACGGCTGGGTCTGCGTCGGTGCCCGCTCCAGCGCGGCCGACGACCCCGGCCGCCGCCGCTTCGCGATCCTGGCCCAACTCCTCGGCGACAGCCCGTCGTCCCCGCTCTACCGCAAACTGCGCAACGAGGCCGGGCTCGCCTACTCCTTCGCGTGCTGGGACCGCGGCTACCAGGAAGCGGGCGCATGGCGGGTCCTGGTCGGCATCGAGCCCGGCAACGGCGAGACGGTCGTGGCGATCGTGCGCGAGATCCTGGCCGATCTGGCGTCCGCCGGCCCCGCCCCGGACGACCTGGCGGCCGCCCGCCGGCAGGCCCGGATGCGGCTGATCCTGGACAGCGAGTCGCCCCTCGACCATCTGCGGATGGTCGCCCAGCGCACCCGCGCCGGAACCGCCGCATGGTCGCTGGCCGCGGAGTTGGCGGCCCTGGACGCCGTCGACACGGAGCAGGTCCGCACCGCGGCCGCCGAGGTACTGAGCGAGCTGACCGTCGTCGTACGACCGGAGGCGTCATGAGCACCCCCACCTCTGCCTCCCCCGCCTATCTGACCTGGGCACACGAGCAGCGGATGCGGGCCGAGATCGCCCACCACGTCTACGTGGCGGGAGCGCAGACCGACCCCGTCACCCGGGAACAGCGCTGTCTGGTGGAGTACGCCGCACCGGAGCTGCTGGCCACGCCCACCGCCCTGGCCGAGCTCGAACGACAGCTGGCAGCAGCCCACCCCGAGGCGGGCGAGCTGCTGCTGCGTGCGCCCGGCGACACCCGACTGCCCGCGCCCTGGCTCCCGTCGGTCAGCTATGTGCGCTTCACCGGCTCCGTACCGCAAGCACCGCGCCCGTCGGACGGTCTCGCCATCGCGCCGGCCGGACCGGAGCACGACGCGCTGATCGTGGGCTGGCTGGCCCGCGCGATCGCCGACGGCTACGGGCCCGGGAACGTACCGGACGCGGAGCTGATCGAGGCCGCGGCCGCGGACGTACTCGACGCCCCCGACCGGGTCTCCTTCCTGCTGACCCGTGACGGCCGCCCGGTCGGCCACGCGTCCGTGCTGACCGAGGCCCAGGACGAGGTCACCGGTACCGAGTTCATCGACCTGTTCGACCTGCTGGTCGAGGAGAGCGACGTCGTACGGCCCGGCACCGCGGCACTGGTCGCCGCGTGCGCCGCCTTCGCCGCCGAGCGGGAACGGCCGCTGTTCGGCAACGTCGTGCACGACGGCACCGGCCCCGACAGCGGCGCCCGGGTCGTGGCGTCCCTGCTGGAGCGCGGCTGGTGCCTCGACCACCGGTTCTGGCGCCGCCCCCGCCCCGACGAGGAGACCTCCGCATGAGTACCCGCGCCCGCGCCGACTCGGTCGATCTGCCGCTGCTGTACCGGCTGTTCGACCTCTCCCCCGACGACGACCTGCGCTTCCTGGTCCGCCGCGCGAGGGCCACCCGGGAAGCGCTCGTCCAGCTGGTCTTCTCGGTCGCCGAGCGGGCCGGACACAAGCTCGGCACCGGATCCGCCGACGATCTGCGCCGCGCCCGCGCCCGCGCCGACGGCTACCGCCGCCTGCACTCCGCGGTCTCGGCCGCCCACCCCGTACGCGTGCTCAAGGGACCCGCGATCGCCCAGCACTACCCCGAAGGCGTGCTGCGGCCGACGGGCGACCTCGATCTGGTCGTCTCCGGCGAGCGGGAGCTCTGGAGCGTCGTCCGGGTGGTGCTCGACCACCAGGCCGTGGACGCGATCGACTACTCCCTGGTCGACGGCGAGCACCGGCACATGATGGCCACCCTCTCCTGGGTGCCGCTGGACCCCCTGCTCGACCGCGATGCCAAGATCGACGTGGGCACCGCCGCCTACTTCGGGGACGGCGCGGTGCTGCCCGTACGCTCCCGGCCCCCGGCGGACGACGTGCTCACCAGCCTCCTCGCGATCGCCGAGGAGAAGTTCCAGCGCGCCTTCCACGCCGTCGACGCGATCGACGTGATCGTCCTGTCCCAGGTCGGCCCGGACTCGGTCGCGGACGCCGAGGCGACGGTCCGCGAGTACCGGCTGGCCCCGGAGGTGGCGGAACTCCTCGCCCACGCCGGACGGTGCGCGCCGCTCGGCCCGTTCGAGGAGCTCCGCCGACGGCTGGAACCGGCCGCCGAGCAGGAGCGCGAGCTGCGCGGCGCGGTCGCCGCCCGGGAGACCGCGCCGACCACACGGGTCCGCTACGGCATGGAGCTGCGCCGGGCCCAACGCCCCGACTGGCGGCGCGCGGTGGAGCACCACGCGGGCGGCGACACCCTGATGCTGACCCCGGTCGGCGACTACCTGCTGGTCGAGTCCGAGCTGGTCGCACCGGACCGCTACGAGGCGGCGCTCGCCGCCCTCCCCCATCTGCCCGAAGGACCCCGATGAGTGCCATCGAGATACGCGCGCTGTGCCGCGACTACGGCGTGGGACGGGCCGGTGCCAAAAGGACCCAGGCCCTCAGCGACGTGGACCTGACCGTCGAACTCGGCGAGGTACGCGGCCTGGTCGGCCCCAACGGCGCGGGCAAGACCACCCTGTGCAAGATCCTTTCGACCGTCCTCGAGGCCACCTCCGGCAGCGCCAAGGTGCTGGGCCACGACGCCGCCACGGACGCGGCGGCCGTCCGCCGCCACATCGGGATCGTCTTCGGCGGCGACCGGGGCCTCTACGGGCGGCTCAACGCCCGGCAGAACCTGCGCTTCTGGGCCGCGATGTACGGACTGCACGGCTCCGCGCTGCGGCTGCGGGTCGACGAACTGCTGGAGCGGCTCGGCCTGGCCGACCGCGCGGGCGACCGCGTCGACACGTTCTCGCGCGGCATGAAGCAGCGGCTGCACCTGGCCCGCGGGCTGGTCGGCGACCCGCGCGTGCTGCTCCTCGACGAACCCACCGTGGGCATGGACCCGGTGGCCGCCCGCGACTTCCGCTCGCTCGTCGGCGAGATGCGCGCGGAGCGCAGGACCGTGCTGATCACCACCCACGACATGGCCGAGGCCGAGGCGGTCTGCGACCTGGTGACCATGATCGACCGGGGGCGCGTGCTCCTCACCGACACCCCCTCCGCCATCGGCGAGGTGGTGCCCCGTCACGAACGCGTGGTCGCGGGCGCCGTACCGGCACAGACACGGCAGGCGCTCGCCGCGCTGCCGGGCGTCGTCTCGGTCGAGCCGGAGCCGTCCGGCCGGCTCCGGGTGGAGACCGCCGACTCCTCGGTGACCCGTACCGTACTGCGCCTCCTGGTCGACGCGGGGGTGTCCGACCTGTCCACCCAGCGGCCGAACCTGGAGGACGCCTACCTCCACCTCATCGGCGACCGAGGGATGGCGGTCGGCTGATGCGGATCTTCCTCACCGGCTTCCGGTTCCAGCTCAGAGTCGCCTGGGGCGCCCCGGACACCTTGCAGATCTGTGTCACCGCCCCGCTGTTCACGCTGGTCTTCATGGCCATCTCGGAGCACGCGGAACGGCCCGACCTCGCCCCGTTCGCCATCGTGTCCCCCACCCTCATGTCGCTGTGGACGCTGGCCCTCTTCATCGCGGGCGAGCTGATCGGCGACGAGCGCAGGTCGGGCACCCTGGAAGCGCTGATCGCCGTACCGGCGCGGCTCTCCACCCTGGTGATCGGGCGGATCTGCGCGGTGACCACCCTCGGTCTGCTCTCCTTCGCGGAGGCGTGGCTCGTCGCCGGGCTGGTCTTCGACCGGTGGCTGGCGGTGCGCCACCCGCTCCCGTTCGTGCTGTGCCTGGTGGTGACCGCGCTGGCGATGGCCGCCACCGCGACCATCTTCTCCCCGCTGTTCATCCTGATGCCCTCGGCCCGCACGGTCCAGAACACCCTCACCTACCCGTTCTACCTGCTCAGCGGTGTCCTCATCCCCGTGGCGATGCTGCCGTTCTGGCTCCGTCCGGCATCCCACCTGATCTTCCTGTCCTGGAGCGGCGACCTGCTGCGCGACAGCCTGGCCGCCCCGGCCCCGCACGACGTCGCCGCCCGCATCGCCGCCGTCCTGGCGCTGGGCGTCGCGAGCCATCTGATCGGAATGGCGCTGCTGCACCGCGTGCTGCGCCGAGTCCGCCGACTAGGAACGCTGTCCCACTCATGAGCCTCACGACATCGATCACCGCGCCCGCGCGCATCATCCGCTACAGCGCCGCCAACGCGCTGGCCGACATGCGCCACATGTACACCTGGAAGACCTGGACGTTCGGCTGGCTGGGCCGGATGCTGGCCCAGGTCACCTTCTTCGCCTTCTTCGGCCACGTCATCGGATCCGCCGACCAGACGCGGTATCTGCTCGTCGGCAACGCGGTCATGACCTGTGTCATCGAATCGATGATGGTCGTCGTCTCCACCACCTGGGAGCGACGGGTCGGCACCCTCACCCTGCTGACCGCGGCACCGGCCCCGCTCTCCTGGGTGTTCATCGGGCGCAGCCTGCAGTGGCCGGTCAGCGGCACGATCACCTCACTGGTCGCGCTGTTCGGCCTCGGACCGGCGTTCGGGGTGCACTGGGAGGCCGGGCAGATCCTGCCCGTCACCGCACTGGTCGTCCTCACCGCGGTGAGCACCTACTGCTTCGGCCTGTTCGTCGCCGCGGTGGCGTTCAACGCCGACGGCGCCCGCAACATCATCTCCAACGCCACGTATCTGCTCATGATGGCGGTGTGCGGAGTCCAGGTGCCGACCTCGTACTGGCCCGACTGGGTACGGGCCGTGGCACAGGCGATCCCCCTCACCCAGACCCTCAAGGCGATACGTTCCGTCAGCGGCGGCACCGGCCCCGCCCTGCTCCCGGCCTGCTGGGCCGTGCTGCTCGGCATCGGCTGGCTCGTCGCGGCCTCCTGGATGTTCCGGCTGATGGCCCGTCGGGGCCGCCGGTCGGGCTCGATGGGAACGGGTGCCTGACGTGACCCGGACACGCGCCACCCGCGTACCCCCCACCGACGCCGTGGTCCTGGACTGCGACGGCACCCTCGTCGACACCCAGACGCACTGGGACCGGGCCTGCGCGGCCGTCTGCGCCCAACACGGAGTGTCGCTGGGCGACGCGGACCGACTGGCCCTGATCGGACTGCACCTCACGGAGCTGGGCCGGGCCCTGGGCCGACTGCTCGGGCGGCCGGCCGAGCACGAAGCACTCGCCGGACAGGTCCGCGCACTCGTCTCCGACAGTCTCGACGAAGGCGTCACCGCCATGCCGGGCGCGGCCGAGTTCGTCGCCCGGCTGTCCACGAGCCGCCCGCTCGCGGTGGTCTCCAACTCCCCGCGCCACGCCGTCGTCCAGCACCTCGAACACGTCGGCCTGGCCGACGCGTTCGAGGTGGTCCTCGGCAGTGACGACGTCGACCGCCCCAAACCGGCGCCCGACCTCTACCGCACCGCCTGCGAACGGCTCCGCGTCGTACCCGGCCGTGCGGTGGCGGTGGAGGACTCGGCGATCGGCATCCGCTCGGCCCGGGCGGCGGGCCTGTACGTGGTCGCCGTCCCCTCCTCGCCCGGCCCGGCCCTGAGCGGCGACGCCCTCTACACCACCCTGGCCGAGCCGGAACTGCTCCGGAGCCTGCTGGCGGTCAGTTGACGGCGGCCGCGAACATGCCGACCTCGTAGGAACCCCCCTTCTGGTGCACCGGCACAGCGAGCCGGTTGGCCGCGTTGATCAGGGCGACCAACGAGACGAGCGCGGCGATCTGGTCGTCGTCGTAGTGCTCGCGCACCTGCGCCCAGGTCTCGTCGGACACGCCCTGGTGGGCGTCGGCGAGCCGGGTGCCCTCCTCGGCGAAGGCCAGCGCGGCCCGCTCGGCCTCGGTGAACACGGTGGACTCGCGCCAGGCGGCGACCAGGTTGAGCCGTACCGCGCTCTCACCGGCGGCCGCGGCCTCCTTGGTGTGCAGGTCGATGCACCAGCCGCAGCCGTTGATCTGGCTGGCGCGCAGCGCCACCAGCTCCTGCGTGGACGCCGGCAGCGACGACTGGCGGACCACCAGGGAGGCGTTGGCGAACCGCTTGCCGAACTTGGAGCCGAGCTCGTTCTCGAACAGGTTGAAACGGGTTTCCATGACTTCGTCCTCACTCGTGGTGTCGCGTGAACGAACACCAGATGCCGGCGGCGCGCTGTTTGTGACGCGGGCGGTCGTGTGACGAGCGCCACCGCTCAGGGGTGTCACAAGGCCTCGGGGTGCGGTGTCTTGTGCGCATGGCACCGTCGAGAGCGAACAGGCAGGAGCAGATGGTGAAGACCGAGCATGCCGAGCGGACCGAGGACACGGCGGAGCTCGCCGACGGCGGACACACCGACGCCGCCACCGAGGCGTTCGTCGCCCATCGCAACCTGCTGTTCACCGTCGCCTACGAGATGCTCGGCTCGGCCGCCGACGCGGAGGACGTCCTGCAGGAGACCTGGCTGCGGTGGGCGGGCGTCGATCTCGCCGCCGTGCGGGAACAGCGTGCGTACCTGGTCCGGATCACCACGCGCCAGGCGCTGGTCCGGCTGCGTACGCTCGGCCGACGCAAGGAGTCCTACGTCGGCACCTGGCTGCCCGAGCCGCTGCTCACCACGCCCGACGTGGCCGAGGACGTCGAACTGGCCGACAGCGTCTCGATGGCGATGATGCTGGTGCTCGAAACGCTCACACCGACCGAGCGGGCGGTGTTCGTGCTGCGCGAGGTGTTCGCCATCGAGTACGACGAGATCGCCGAAGCCGTCGACAAGAGCCCGGCGGCGGTCCGCCAGATCGCCCATCGGGCACGGGCCCACGTCACGGCGCGCCGACCGCGCGGGACCGTGACCCGCACCCAGACCCAGGACGCACTCGACGCGTTCCAACGGGCGGCCGCGACGGGCGACATCCAGGGCCTGCTCGACGTCCTCGCGCCGGACGTCGTCTTCCTCGGTGACGGCGGCGGAGTCAAGCAGGCCGTCCTGGAGCCCGTCCTGGGAGCCGGCAAGGTGGCCCGCCTGCTGGCCGCCGGGCTCGGCAGGATGAGCGCGTCGTCGCTGCGCCCGGCCCAGGTCAACGCCTACCCGGCGCTGGTCCTCCGGCTCGACGGCGAGGTCGACACCGTCGTGGCGGTACGCATCGACGACGGCCTCGTCACGGGCCTCTACGCGGTACGCAATCCCGCGAAACTCTCGCACATGCAGCGGGAAACCGCCCTGCGCCGATAAGGGGTGGAGCAAGTCACCTCGTACGAAGATCCGTCGGGGCCACGCCCCCGCTGAACCTTCGGGCTCCGCCGGGTCACCCATGGGTATTGGCGCGCGTCGCCACGGCATGGATCGGTAGTCTCCCTCCATGCCCACCACCCCGGTTCGTGTTCGCTTCGCTCCGTCCCCGACAGGAATGTTCCACGTCGGCGGGGCCCGGTCCGCTCTCTACAACTGGGCCGTCGCGCGACAGTCCGGCGGCACGTTCGTCCTGCGCATCGAAGACACCGACGCCGCGCGCAACAAGCCCGAGTGGACGGAGGGGATCATCGACGCGCTCGCGTCGATCGGCATCTCCGAGGCCGACCCCGCCTTCGAGGGACCGTACTTCCAGTCGCAGAACGCCGACCGGCACCGCGAGGCCGCGCAGCGGTTGTACGCGGACGGCCGGGCGTACTACTGCGACTGCACACGGGAGCAGGTCCAGGAGCGGACCGGGTCGCGGCAGCTCGGGTACGACGGGTTCTGCCGGGGGCGCGGTCTGGAGTACGCGGAGGGGCGGGCGCTGCGGTTCCGTACGCCCGACGAGGGCGCGACCGTCGTCGTGGACCTGGTCCGGGGCGAGCCGGCCTTCCCGAACTCCGCCATCGAGGACTTCGTCATCGCTCGCGGTGACGGATCGCCGGTCTTCCTGATCGCGAACGTGGTGGACGACCTGGCCGAGGGGATCACCCAGGTCATCCGGGGCGAGGAGCACCTGTCGAACACGCCGAAGCAGCAGTTGCTGTGGGAGGCGCTCGGGGCGACGCCGCCGGTGTGGGCGCATCTGCCCGTGATCGTGAACGAGAAGCGGCAGAAGCTCTCCAAGCGGCGCGACAAGGTCGCGCTGGAGGACTACCTCGCCGAGGGCTATCTGCCGAAGGCGATGGTGAACTATCTGATGCTGCTGGGCTGGGGCCCCGGCGGCGACATGGAGATCCGGCCGCAGGAGGAGCTGGAGCGCCTGTTCCGGGTCAAGGACGTCAACGGCTCCTCGGCGTTCTTCGACGTGAAGAAGCTGTCCGCCTTCAACGGCGCGTACGTACGCGACCTGTCGCCCGACGAGTTCATCGAGGCGTGCGGCCCGTGGCTGACCGAGCCGTACGCGACCTGGGCGCCCGAGTCCTTCGACGCCGCCGCCTTCGCGACCCTGGCCCCGCTGGCCCAGACCCGTATCACCGTGCTCAGCGAGATCACCAAGTACGTCGACTGGCTGTTCCTCGCCGAGCCGGTGGACGACGAGGCGTCCTGGACGAAGGCGATGAAGCCGGGCGCCGACGCGATCGTCAAGGACACCCGGGAGCGCTACGCGACGACACCGTGGGACGCCGAGTCCCTGAAGACGGCACTGGAGGAGGTGGCCGCGACCCACGACCTCAAACTGGGCAAGGCCCAGGCCCCGGTACGCGTCGCGGTGACCGGCAGGACGGTCGGCCTGCCGCTCTTCGAGTCGCTGGAGGTCCTGGGGCGCGAGCGGGCGCTGGCGCGGCTGGATGCCGCGCTGACGAGGCTCGCCAAGTAGTTCGGTCAGGCCCCGTCGTCGGCGTCCTCCCGCAACCCCGCCCGGTCGTGGAGGCGGCGCAGTGGTCCGGGGGCCCACCAGTTGGCGCGGCCCGCCAGGCGCATGAAGGAGGGGACCAGGACCGCGCGGACCAGCGTCGCGTCCAGGATCACCGCCAGGGCCAGGCCGACGCCGAGCAGCTTCAGCAGCGTCACCCCGGAGACCGCGAAGACGAACAGGACCACGGCCACCAGGACCGCCGCGGCCGTGATGATGCGGCCGGTGTGCTGGAGGCCGAAGGCCACCGACTCCGTGTTGTCGCCGGTGCGCAGGTAGCGCTCGCGGATCCGGGACAGCAGGAACACCTCGTAGTCCATGGAGAGGCCGAAGGCCACGCAGAAGGTCAGGATCGGGATGGTGGCGTCCAGGGTGCCGGTGTGCAGCGGGCTGCCCACCAGGAACGACAGGTGGCCCTCCTGGAAGACGAACACCATCGCCCCGAACGTGGCACTGAGGCTGAGGGTGTTGAGCACCAGCGCCTTCAGCGGCATCAGCACGCTCCCGGTGAACAGGAACAGCAGCACCAGGGAGAAGCCCACCACGATGCCGATCGCCGCTGGAGTGGCCCGGGTGATGGCCGCGGTGCTGTCCTTGACCTCGGCGGCCCGTCCGCCCACCCACACCCCCTCGGTGCCGTCGGGCGGCGCCACCGTCCGTAAACGGCCTACGAGTCGGGTGCCGGCGGACGAGTCCTGCTCCACCGAGGAGACCACGGAGAGCAGGGCCGTATCGCCGTCCACGAGGGCGGCGGAACCCGCGCCGGGCTCCTGGACCCGGCGTCCCGCCGCGTAGGCGCCGGTGGACGCCGTCACCTGGCGTACGCCCTGCACCGTGGACAGTGTGCGGGCGTAGGAATCCAGGTCGCGCCCCGCGCCCTGGACCACCACCGGGACCGTGCCCAGCACACCCGCGTCGAAGCGGTCGCGCAGCAGCTGCGTGGCGCGGTGCACCTGGGAGTCGACGGGCAGCGAGCGGTCGTCGAAGAGGCCGGAGGAGACCCGGGTGAACGGGGAGGCGAGGACGAGCAGCAGTACGATCACGGCCCCGCCGTAGAGGGCCGGGCGGCGCATCACCGCCATCGCGAACCGGTACCAGCGCCCGTCCTCGGGGGCGGCGGGCGGCGCGGCACCGCGCCACCGGGCGAAGACGTCGTAGCGGTTGACCCGGTGGCCCAGGACGGCCAGCAGCGCGGGCAGCACGAAGACCGCGCCCGCCGCGGCCGTGAGGACCACCGCGATCCCGCCATAGGCGAAGGACCGCAGGAAGAACTGCGGGAAGACCAGCAGGGCGACGAGGGACAGCGCCACGGTGAGCGCGGAGAACGCGACCGTCCGTCCGGCCCTGCGCACCGTGGGCACCAGGGCCTCCCGCACCGAGGCGCCACCGCGCAGCTCCTCGCGGAAGCGGGCGAGGATGAACAGGCTGTAGTCGATGGCGAGTCCGAGGCCCAGCGCGGTGGTGGAGTTCATCGAGTACACCGAGATCGACACGGTGTCCGCCAGCGCGTTGAGCACGGCCCGGCTCACCAGGATCGACAGCAGCGCGATGACCAGCGGCAGGGCGGCGGCCAGAGCGCTGCCGAAGATCAGCAGGAGGAGGACCAGGGTGATCGGCGTGGCGATCGCCTCGGCGAGCAGCAGATCGTGGGCGGTTTGCTTGCCGACCTCCGACTGCACCTGCGCGGACCCGGCCGCCATCACCGTCAGCCCCTGCGCGTGCCGCCGCACGTCCGGCACCAGCCGCTCGGCGGTCTTCGCCCGGTCGTCCTCGTCACCGCGCAGGGAGAGGGTGACGAGCCCGATGGAGCCGTCCCGGGAGCGCAGCGAGGGCGCCTGCCCGGATGTCCAGTACGAGGTGGCCGCGCGTACGCCGGGGGTCCGTTCCGCGCGCCGGGTCAGTTCTGTGCCCAGGGAGACCATCTGCGCCGAGTCGATCGGACCGGCGCCGCGCAGCAGCAGCACCAGGTCGTCGTCGGCGCCGGGAAAGTGCTCGGCCACCAGGCGCTCGGCGCGGGAGGACTGCGCCCCGGGATCCGCGAACCCGCCGTGGACCAGCCGGTTCTCCACCCCCAGGCCGCCGATTCCGGCCAGTACGACGACTACCGCGCTCACCCACAGCACGGCCACGCGTCGCCGGTACAGCGACGCGCTGACGCGGTCGAACATGGGGGGTCCTCCGATCGTGGAGCGGGCGTTGCTCCCAGGTACCGCACGGACCGGCATCCTGTCAGCGGCACAACTCGGCCACCTTTCGGGCCTGTTCGGTTGATGGGCCGGGCCGGCCTGGCGATACTGGCTGGCGCACGGCGACGCCGAGGTGAGTGGGGCCCATGGATCAGGAACGCGCACTCCTCGACCTGCTCGGCCTGCTCGATCTGGACCCCGCGCCCGACCGGGGCGAGGGCGAGCACTTCCTCGGACCGGCTCCCCTGGAGCCCTCCTCCCCCGTGTACGGAGGACATCTGGCCGCCCAGGCGCTGGCCGCCGCCGGCCGTACGGTGTCCGACGGGCTGGACGTGCACTCGGTGCACGCTCACTTCACCCGGCCCGCCGTGCCGCACACGCCCTTCGAGCACCGGGTCGAACGGGTCAAGGACAGCACGGCCTTCGCCGCCCGACGGGTGTATACGGGCCAGCGTGGCCGGGAGGTGTTCTCCCTGACCGCCTCCTTCCACCGGCCCGAGCCGGGCCTCACCCACCAGGACCCGATGCCTCCGGTTCCGGCCCCGGAGGACCTGCCCACCTACGAGGAGCGGCTGACCAAGGCGTTCGGCGCGCAGGTGTCGCCCCTGGGCAAGCCCTACGACCAGCGGTTCGTCGGGCCGTTGAGCTTCGACGTGGAGAAGGACCCGTCGCTGGCGTCGGCCCGGACCCAGGTGTGGTTGCGTGCCAAGGGCAAGCTGTCTCCCGGGGCGGGCGGCGACCGCGAACGGCTGCTCCACGCCTGCCTCCTGGTCTACCTCTGCGACGTCACCATGCTGGAGACGGTGCTGGTGCGGCACGGCGTCTCGTGGTTCCACGCCAGTGGCGCCAGCATCGACTACACGGTGTGGATCCACCACCCCTTCCGCGCGGACGACTGGCTGCTCTGCGCCCACGAGACGCCCGTGGCCGCCGGCGGACGTGGCCTCGTCCTCGGCCGGGTCTTCACCCGTGACGGAATCCTGGCCGCCACTCTCGCCCAGGAGGGACTCCTGCGCGTGAGCGGCGGCCATGGGCAAACGGTTTGAGCCACCCCCGTACGGCACCTATACGACCAGGCCGCCGGAGACCTCGATGGCCTGCCCGGTGATGTAGCGGGCCCGGTCGGAGGCGAGGAAGCACACCAGGTGCGCCACGTCCTGCGGGGTGCCGAAGGCGTGGCCGGGGATGAGGGATTTGAGGAACTCGGTCTTGTCCGGTGGTATCCCGGCCGTCATATCGGTCTCGATGAGTCCCGGGGCGACCGCGTTGACGGTGACGCCCCGTGCGCCGATCTCCTTGGCCAGGGCCTTGGTGAAGCCGATCACCCCGGCCTTGGCGGCGGAGTAGGCCGTTTGGCTGGGGATGCCGTGCAGCCCGGAGGAGGAGGCGATGTTGATGATGGCGCCGCCGCGCTGTTTCACCAGCGGCATCAGCAGCGGTTTGGTGACGGTGTACATGCTGTCGAGGTTGGTGCCGATGACCTCGTGCCACTGCTGCGGGGTCATCCGGGCGAACAGGGTGTCCCGGGTGACGCCCGCGTTGTTGACGAGGACGTCGAACCGGTCGAGGTGGCCGAGCGCCGCAACGGCGAAGCGCTCGGCCTCGTCGGTGTCGGCGACATGGGCGTAGAGCGGGACGCAGCGCTGGTCGGGATACGCGGCGCCCAGTTCGTCGGCGAGGGTGCGGGCGCGGTCCTTGTCGCTGTGGTAGCCGAAGACGACATCGGCGCCCTGCGCCAGTGCGAGGCGCACCACCGCGGCGCCGATGCCGCGCGACCCGCCGGTGACGACGCAGCCGCGCCCCGCCAGGGGGAGGTCGTCCGTCACTGTCCGCTCCGGGACGCGGCCGCGGGCCGGGACTCCTTCTTGCGCCGCGCCGCCTCCTCGCGCAGCTCGCGGTAGCGGTCCTCGGAGATCAGGGCGGAGATCATCGGTGCGTAGAACGGGCCGTCGCCGGTCAAGGTGATCCGCTCCGGTGTGATCCGCGCGTACCCGCGCTCGGCCAGGGCGTCCCAGACGGTGGCGAACTTGTCGTAGACGTCGAGGCCGAAGGCGGCGGCGTACTGGGTCCGGTCGATCTCCGTGCTGATGAGGCTGCGGAAGAGCAGCATCATCAGCCAGTCCTCGGAGGTGTGCCGGTAGCCCCGTTCGACGGGGAACCGGCCGTTGTCGACGGCCGCCTTGTACTGGGCCAGGTTGCGTTGGTTGATGAACGACCAAGAGCGGCCCGAGGCGAGTGCGGGATTGCCGAAGAAGGTGATCGCCGCGTAGCCGAGTCCCAGGGTGTCCAGGTGGTCGAAGCGGGTGGTGTAGCCCTCGCGGAAGTCGTGGGCCGCGGGGTCGCCGGGGCGGCGGAAGTTGTACGTGGACAACTGCTGGTAACCGCGGTCGAGCAGGAAGTCGCGCCCCGCCCGGTACATCTCCAGGTTGGCCAGGGTGCTGGGCAGCTCGTGGAAGCGGTTGAGCGCGAAGTCGGTGGGACCGCCGACGTTCAGCTCGTAGTGGGTGATGTCGTAGACGTCCCACGACACCAGGGTCTCCAGGTCCTCCAGCATCGTGTCGACGGTCTGCTGCGGCCAGCCGAAGATCAGGTCGACGTTGGCGGACAGCCCCAGTTCACGGGCCCACTCCAGGCTCTGGATGACGTGCTTGGTGGTCTGCTTGCGGCCGCTGAAGCTGTTGAGGCGTTCGTTGACCTGCTGCACGCCCATGCTGATGCGGTTCATCCCGGAGTCGCTGATGGCCTGCATCTTCTCCCGGGAGAACAGCTGGGGAATGCCTTCCAGGGTGAGGTCCGCCTGCTCCGAGATCTCCGGGAAGAGGCGGCGCACCATGTCCATCAGCCGGTGGTAGACGGGGCCCTTGTAGAGGTTGGAGGTGCCCCCGCCGAAGTACGCTCCGGCGAGGACGGAGCCCTGCATCTGCTCCCGGTACATCTCCGCTTCCCGCTCCACGTACCCGTAGTAGGTCTCCAGGGCGGCGTTGCCCTGGAACTCCTCCACGGGGAAGAGGCAGTACCCGCACTTTCCGGGATCGGTCTGGATGCAGTACGGGACGCCTACGTACAGGAACACGGGTGAGGTGCCGTGCGCTTCGCGCAGGCGGATCCGGTCCTCGGCGATCTCGTCGAGGGGTACGGACGTCTCGTTCCAGAAGCGCGGCGACGGGAAGCCGTGCTGGATCTTGTTGACCTGGCGTTCACCGAGGTGGCTGTCGAGGTAGTTGTTGACGAAGTCGGGGCTCAACACGGTTGCTGGCACTTCCCCTCTGGTGGGATCTGCCGGATGTGGTCTGCCGATCGCGGCGGTGGGCCGGGCTCAGGAGTGCGCCGGAGCGCCGGCGTCGGCCGGGTCCGCCAGGATCACCTGGTGGAGGAGGTACTCCGCCAGTTCGTCGATGCTCTGGTACTCCAGGGCCTCCATGGCCTTGAAACGGAAGTCGAGCTTCTCCTGGATGCGCCGCTGGAGTTCGGTGATGGTCAGCGAGTCGAGGCCGATCTCAAGGAGGGCCAGCGAGGGGTCGAGATCGCTCATGTCGATCTCCAGCTCCGTCGACATCCGGCCGAGGGTGTCGACGATCTCGACCATGAGCCAGTCGATGACCGCCTGCCGGCGCTCCCCGGCGGCGAGGGGTCCGACGCGTTCGCGCAGTTCGCGCCGCGACTCGCCGCTCTCGCGCGAGCGGCTGCCGGCGGGCCCGGCCGGGTCCGCCGAGGGATCGGTCAGCGAGCCCACGCGCCGGAACTCGATGGCGTCGAGGTCCGCGAGGAGGCGCCCGGTGTCGTCCAGGACGCGCAGGCGCGCCGTGAACGCGGTGTCGGTGGCATCGGCCAGCCGGACATGGCCCCAGATCTGGTCGGGCAGGGGTCCGTGCAGCACCATCTTGCCGATTCCCACCGGGAGGTAGGTGCCCTTGGCGGCGCCGTCGAGTGCGGCGGCCGCGGCCAGGTGCAGACAGCCGTCGAGCATGGTCGCGAACCGGTGCGGATGCCCGGCCCGTGCCGCGCCGTCGGGAGCGGCGGTGATCCGGCCCAGCGCCTGGCCGCCCGCTTCGTCGGTCCACAGCTCGCGGACGGTGGAGAAGCTCGCGCCGTACTCCAGGCCGTCCTCGCGCAGCAGTCCGTAGAGGCGTCCGGGCGCGAGCGACGTGGACATCTGGGCGCGCAGATCGTCAAGGCGCTCTACGGAGTCGCCCGCTTGCTCCCCGACGGGTCCGACCGTCCCGTGGCAGTACCGGGGCGCGTCGTCGCCGTCGCCCCCCGCCACGGTGAACCGGAAGCGGCCGTCCGCCGGAGCGCCCTCGCCCGCCAGGTCCACCCGTACGCTGCTGGGCCTGGCGGGGGCCAGGACGAGCGGCCGCACGAAGCTGACGTCGGTGAGCTCGACGGGCGCGGAGCCGTAGCCGTCGGCCGAGGCGCGGGCGTCGACGGCCAGCTCCAGATAGCCGGTGGCCGGGAAGACGGTCGCGCCGAGGATGCGGTGGTCCACCCACGGCGTGCCGGGCTGCACGTCCTGCCGGTGGACGCTGTGCGCCGCCGGTCGCGGCTCGGGTACTGCCGTCGGCGGCGCCTGCCGTCGCGGAGCCGCCGGTGCCGGCGCCGTGCGGTCGGCGTCCTCGGGCGTCACCCAGTACCGGTCCCTGCGGAAGGGGTACTGCGGGGCGGAGGAGGTACGGCGGTGGCGCGGGCCCCGGTAGAGCGCGGGCAGGTCGACCCCTGCACCCGCGGTGAACAGCGCGCCCGCGGCGGCGAGGAGGTTGCGTACGTCCCGCCCGTCCTGCTGGAGGGTGGGGATCACCGTCACGTCGGCCTTCCCGAACGCCTCCGCCACGTACGTCCGCAGCGCGGGGTGGGGGCCGATCTCGACGACCGCGGTGCAGCCGCTGGCGGCCACCGCACGCAGGGCGTCGTGGAACCGGACGGGCCGACGGGCCTGCTGGCTCCAGTACTCGGGTCCCTCCTCACCGGTCAACGCCTCGCCCGTGGCGCCGGAGAACACCGGGACGGCCGGGGCGACGGGACTCAGCGTGGCGGCGGCCTTGCCCAGCTCGGGCAGGACCGGGTCCATCAGCGGCGAGTGGAAGGCGTGGGAGGTGCGCAGCCGGGTGGTGCGGATGCCCTGTGCCCCGGCGAGGCGCGCCACCTCGTCCACCGCCTCCGCCCGGCCGGAGACGACCACGGCGCGCGGCCCGTTGACCGCGGCCAGGGAGACGTCGGCCTCCCGCCCGGACAGCCAGCCCTCGACGGTCCCGGGGTCGGTGGCGATGGCCAGCATCACTCCGTCGCGCGGCAGTTCGCCCATGAGTCGGCCGCGTACCGCGCTGAAGCGGGCGGCGTCCTCCAAGGTGAGCATGCCTGCGACGCACGCGGCGACGACTTCGCCGATGCTGTGCCCCACCACCGCGTCCGGAACCACTCCCCAGGAGCGCAGCAGGGACGCGAGCGCGTACTCGACGGCGAACAGCGCCGGCTGGGCGAGGCGCGTGTCGTCGAGCGCCTGCGGTGACTGCTCCTCGAAGAGGAGCTGGCGCAGCGGTACGGGCAGTTCGCCGTCCAGCACCTCGGCGCACCGGTCGATCGCGGCGGCGAACTCCGGCTCGTGGTCGTACAGTTCGCGGGCCATGCCCGGGTACTGGACGCCCTGGCCGGTGAAGACGAAGGCCGTCCTGGCGGCCTTGACCGGGTGGCCGCCGGTGACCGACGGGGGTGTGCGCCGGGTCCGCCACAGCCGCAGGTCGTTGGCGATCTCGGTGCCGCCCCGTCCGGTCACGGCGAGACGGTGGCGGTGCGCGGCCCGCCCGGCGGCGGCGGTGTAGACGGCGGCCGGCAGACTGTCGCGGTCGGTGCGCGAGAGGTACTGCGCCCAGCGGTCGGCCAGCGCGTCCAGGCTCGTGGACGACTTGGCGGAGAGCACAAGGAGTTCGGCGGGGCGTCGGCGCACCGCGTCGGTGTGCCGACGCGGGCGCGGGGCCTCGCGCAGCAGCACATGGGCGTTGGTGCCGCTGTAGCCGAAGGAGTTGACGGCGGCCAGCCGCGGCACGTCCCCCCGGGGCCAGGGCACCGGCTCGGTGGGGACCTCCACCGCGGCGCCCCTGAGATCGATCTTGGGGTTCAGACGGTCGAGGTGGACGCTGGGGTAGATGGTCTCGCGGTGCAGGGAGAGGGCGGCCTTGACGACGCCGAGGAGTCCCGCGGCGGCTTCGGTGTGTCCGAAGTTGCTCTTCGCCGAGCCGACGTACAGCGGCCGCCCTTCGGTGCGCGGCCGGCCGTACGCGTTGGCGATGGCGCCCATCTCGATGGGGTCGCCGACCGGGGTCCCGGTGCCGTGCGCCTCGACGTAGTCGACCTGCGCCGGGTCGATGCCGCTGCGGGTGAGGACGGCGCGCATGACCTCCTCCTGGGTCCGCCCGTTGGGGGCGGTCAGCGCGGGGGTGCGTCCGTCGTGGTTGATGGCGGTGCCGACGATGTGGGCCAGGACCGGATCGCCCCGCTCCTCGGCGAGCGACTGGCGGCGCAGCAGCGCGGCCACACAGCCCTCGCTGCGCACGTACCCGTCCGCCTTCGCGTCGAACGACCGGCACTGCCCGCTGGGCGAGAACAGGCCGAGTTTGCAGAACGCGATGTGGACCTGCGGGTTGAGGATCAGATTGACCCCGGCCACGATGGCCGAATCGCACTCGCCGGTGAGGATGGACTGCCGGGCCAGGTGCATGGCGACCAGCGAGCCGGAACAGGCGGTGTCCACCGTGAGACACGGGCCCTTGAGGTCGAGGAAGTGGGCGACGCGGCCGGCGCTGATGCTCATCGAGTCGCTCATCGAGTCGTAGGCCGTGATGCCGTTGAGGCCCACGGCCTCGTGTTTGAGGATGAAGTAGCTGTTGCTGTTCATGAGAGCCAGGAAGACACCGGTGTTGCTGCCCCTGATCTCGTCGGCGTTCTGCCCGGCGTGCTCCAGGGCGTGCCACACGGTCTGCAGGAGCAGGCGCTGCTGCGGGTCCATGCGGGTCGCCTCGGCGTCCGAGATGCCGAAGAACGTCGCGTCGAAGAGGTCGACGTCGTCGACGAATCCGCCGTGCCGGGTGTAGGTCTTGCCCAGGGCCAGGGGGTCGGGATCGTAGTACTCGTCCACGTCCCAGCGGCTGGACGGTATTTCTTCGACGCAGTCGCGCCCTTCCCTCAGGACGGTGTGCATGTCGTCAAGACCATGGACTTTACCGGGCAGTGTGCATCCGATCCCTACTAAGGCAATGGGCTCAGCGTCCATGCCGATCTCCTTCGGCTGGGGGGTGACGGCGCTGTCGTGGCGGGGCCCACACGGGGTGGCGGCCCAGGACGGCCACAAGGTGTGAAGTGTCAAAGCGCGTTCACTTGCCGGCTTCCAGGGCTTCGGCGAACCGCCGGTCCACGCATGAGTCAGCCGAAATGCCCCTTAGCGCACCTTTGCAAGGCTAGGTGCGGGGCAGCGGCGGGGTCAAGGACACCTTCAGCGGGCGGGGCGGTGCGTCCGGGGCGTGCGACGGCGCGGAGGCACGACAGAGGGGAGGGCGCGTAACTCGGCGTGCGCTTACGGGAGTTGAGCATGTGACGGCTGCGCCTTCGCGTGGCGGTGCGGACCTCTGCCCGCGGCTGGAAGCCGTGAGTCCGCACCGCCGCCATACCGCCATACCGTCACAGTGACGCGATGAGCCACTGCTGGCTGAAATCCCCCGTGTCGGTCTGTTCGACGATCTTCGCACCGTCGGTGGTCGCGTTGCCGGACACCCCTAGCACCTTCCCGGTGCTGACGCTGACGAGTTTCACGTACCCGTCGCCGGTGGGCACCTGGCGCCACCGCTGGTTGGCGCCGCCGTTGGCGGGCCACTGGATGACCGGTGTGCCGTCGGCGGACGCGTTGCCCTGCACGTCGACGAGTTGGCCCGAGTTGACGTTGGTGAACGTGCAGGTCCCGTCGGCGACCGCGGTACGGCGCCACTGCTGGTTGGCGCCTCCGTTGCCGCTCCACTGGTTCAGCTGCACACCATAAGCGGTTGACCAGTCCGGTACGTCGAGGAGTCTGCCGCTGCGCCGGTTGGTGAGAGTGCAGGGGGTTTCGGCGAGGGTCGCCCGGAACGGGATGGGCTGGGGGCGCAGTTGGTGCAGGTCGAGGACGAGGATCTCGTTCTGTCCGACGGTGAGCCACGGGGCGGGGCAGTACAGGCGCTGCTGGGGTCCGACCGACCAGTACCGGCCGAGATTGCGTCCGTTCACCCAGACGACCCCCTTGGTCCAGCCGGACATGTCGAGGTAGGTGTCGCCGGTCTCGGCGAGGGCGACCGTGGCGCGGAAGAAGATGCCCGCGCGGCCGGGGTCGCTGATCTTCGGGCGCAGGGCCGCGACGAACGCCTCGTCGACCGGCAGGGCGTACGTCTGCCAGTCACTGACCGTGCCGTTCAGCGGGCCCGCGCCGGAGAGGGAGACCTGCTGGGTGATGCCCTTGCGGTCGACCAGGCCGTGGCCGAAATTGGTGCGGCCCATGCCCTCGACGAGAATGTCCAGTGTGGGCCTTGCGCCCGCCGAACCGAGCGCCATGCGCGACCCCGTGGTCACCTTCAGCGGCGTCGCGTACGCCGAGGGGACCGCCGGACGGGAGATACCGCCCTGGTAGACGCCGTCGAGGAAGACCGTGGCGTAGTCGTGGACGGAGGTGACGTCGAGCGCGGCCGCTCCCGCGTACCCGGAGAGGACCTTGCGGTAGAGCATGAACCCGGAGTTCTGCCCGTAGTTCTCCATGGGTTGCGGCGCGACGGTCTGCGCGGGCGGCAGCGCGGCGGGCAGGTTGTCCCACAGCGACGCGTAGGCGCTCGGGATCGGGGCGTCGCTTCCGGTGCGCGTGATGGTGGGGACCGGTTCCGGTACCGGAGGCAGTGAGACACCGGGATAGCCGCCGATGAGCGAGCGGTACGCGGCGTACCTCGGCGCGGGCCGCCCCTGCTCGCTGATCGGCGCCCCGTAGTCGTAGGTGGTGATGTCGGCGGTGTAGCCGCTTCCGTCGTCGTTCGCATTGGCACCGGCCCAGTAACCGAAGTTGGTGCCGCCGTGCACCACATAGACGTTGAACGACTGCCCGGCGTTCATCAGGTCCCGCAGCGCCCCGGAGAGATCGGTGTCCTGCCCGGCGAAGGCGCCCTCGCCCCAGTGGGTGAGCCATCCCGGGTAGAGCTCCCCCGACATCGCCGGGACCCTCGGATACGCCGTGCGGCAGGCTCTGATGTCCGAGGAGGTCCCGCCGCTGAGACCGATCGCCCCGCCGGTGACGTTGGTGTGGTTCGCCACGACCTGGCCGAGCCCGTCCTGGGTGTAGAACGGCCCCTCCACACCTGCCCCGAGCCACAGTTGGCGCAGCTGCTCCAGATAGGTGCCGTCGCTGCCGTACGAGCCGTACTCGTTCTCGATCTGCACCATCAGGACCGGGCCGCCGTTGACCGCCATCAGCGGCCGGACGACCGGGGCGATCGCGTTCACGTACCGGGCCACGGCCGCCATGTAGTCCGGGTCCTGGCCCGAGTTCACCCGCAGCCGGACCGACGGCTTCTTCAGGAGGTACGAGGGCAGCCCGCCCAGGTCCCATTCGCCGCAGACGTACGGGCCCGGGCGCAGCAGCACGTACATGCCCTCCTGCGCGCAGAGCCGGATGAAGGCGGCGAAGTCGCGCCGGTCGGTGGTGAGGTCGAAGACGCCGGGCCGCTCTTCGAGGTAGTTCCACATGACGTAGAGCGCGATGGTGTTGAGGCCCATCGCCTTGGCCATCCGGATGCGGTGGCGCCAGTACTGCACGGGGATGCGGGCGGGATGCATCTCACCGCTGCGGATCTGGAACACGGCGCCGTCCAGGATGAATTGGGACCCGTCGGGAGAGAAGCCGAAGGTGTGACCGGCGGCGGAGGCGCGCCTGCCGGAGGCGGCCAGCGCGGCGGCCGGGCTCAGGGCGGCGGCGACCAGCAGGGTGCGTCGGTGCATGCGTACTCCCCGGGGCGGCGGGCGGACCGTGCGGTCATGAGGCGTTCGGCGGCACATGAGGCGGGCGGAAGGACACGCCTCTCTCCGCCGTGCTGCGCCGCAACGTAATTAATCGATCAAGAAGCGTCAAGAGTGCACGTAACCAAACACGCCGCCTGGGGAAAGCGTGCCTCGGACCTCCCCGAGCCACCCGGCCGTGCTCAACTCAAGCTGGGTGCACGGTGATTGAAGGTGCTTCAAACTCCGCGCTACGATGCATCATTAATCACGCCAGGCCGCACGTCCCCTTCTCACCACAGAGGAGCTCCCCGTGCCACGCCCCCCACGCATACGCACCGCTCTGACGGCGGTCGCCTCGGCCCTGCTGTGCCTGCCGCTCGCGACGGCGACCGGCGCGCACGCGTCCCCCGAGGCCCTCCCCGCAGCGGCCCAAGTACCGGCCTCCACCCCGCCGATGGGCTGGAACGACTGGGCCCACTACCAGTGCGGCGTCACCGAGCAGACCGTCACCGCCAACGCCGACGCCCTCGTCTCCACCGGCCTGGCCGCCAAGGGATACACCACGGTGACCGTGGACGACTGCTGGACGACCCGGTCGCGGGACGCCGACGGGAACCTCGTCGCCGACCCGGTGAAGTTCCCGCACGGCATGGCCTGGCTCGGCTCATACCTCCACGCCCGCGGGCTCCGGTTCGGGATCTACGAGGACGCGGGCTCGTCGACGTGCGGCGGCTACCCCGGCAGCGGCCGACCGCAGGGCGGCGGCGCGGACCACTTCGCCAAGGACGCCGCCGCGTTCGCCTCCTGGGGCGTGGACTACCTCAAACTCGACGGCTGCAACGTGTACGTGGCCCCGGGCCAGACGCGGGAGCAGGCGTACCGGCAGGCGTACGACGCCCAAGCGGCGGCGCTGCGCGGCTCGGGCCGCGAGATCGTTTTCTCCGAGTCGGCGCCCGCGTACTTCCAGAGCGGCGAATGGGGCAACCCCACCTGGTTCGACGTGCTGTCCTGGGTCGGCTCGGACGGCCAGCTCTGGCGCGAGGGCTGGGACATCGCCACCTACGATCCCGCGCGGCCGAACACGAGCCGCTGGTCCAGCGTGCTCGCCAACTACGGCTACAACCGCTGGATCGGCCGCTACGCCGCGCCGGGCAACTGGAACGACCCGGACTTCCTGATCGCGGGCGCGGGCGGGCTCACCGACGACGAGTCCCGCAGCCAGGTCGCCCTGTGGTCGATGATGGCCGCGCCGCTCATCCTCTCCTCGGACGTCGCCAAGCTCACCCCGGCGGCCCGGTCCGCGCTGGGCAACACCGAGCTGATCAAGGTGGACCAGGACGGCCTCGGCCGGCAGGCGGGCGTGGTGTCCACGGACGGCAGCACCGACGTGCTCGCCCGGCCGCTCGCCAACGGGGACCGCGCGGTCGCCGTGCTCAACCGGAGTGCGACCGCCCGCTCCCTCTCCACCGCGCTCGCCGACGTCGGCCTGCCGGGCTGCCCGGTGACCGCCAAGGATCTGTGGACCGGCGCCACCTCGACGGTCAGCGGCAGCCTGACCGCGAGCGTCCCCGCCCACGGCACGGCGGTCTGGCGCCTCACCCCCGGCAGCGGCTGCGGCGCCGCGGTCCCCACCGGCCAGCTCACCGGGAACGGCGCCAAGTGCGCGGACGTCACCGGCAGCGGCACGGCCGACGGCACGCAGGTGATCCTCTACACCTGCACCGGCAACCCCAACCAACGCTGGACCACGGGCACCGACCGCACCTTCCGCTCACTCGGCAAGTGCCTCACCGCGAGCAACACCACCGCCGGCAGCCCCGTCACCCTGTCCACGTGCACGGGCAACACGGCCCAGCAATGGACCGTCAACCCCGATGGCACAGTCCGCAATGCCGCGAGCGCGCTGTGCCTGGACGTGTACGGGGGCGGTACGGCCGATGCGACGAAGCTCGACACCTGGACGTGCGGCCACCTCCAGGCCAACCAGGTCTGGTCCCTGCCCAATTGACGAGCTCGCCTGCGCAGCCCCAAAACCCGGTTGACTTGGAGTGCACTCCAGCGCCTAGCGTCCTGAGCAGATCGTTTCACGTTCAGGAGGCAGCAATATGACCACCGTCCCCACCCGCTACCTGGGCAGCCTGGCGGTTTCCGCGCAGGGCCTGGGGTGCATGGGCATGAGCCACGGCTACGGCGCCACGGACGACACGCAGTCGATCGCGACGCTGCGCCACGCCCTCGACCTCGGGGTGACCCTGCTGGACACCTCCGATTTCTACGGTTCCGGTCACAACGAGGAGTTGATCGGTCAGGCCATTGCCGGGCGGCCCCGTGACGAGGTGGTGCTGGCCACCAAGTTCGGTTTCGCCAACAGCCTGGGCGAGCCCACCCGGATCCGCGGGGACGCCGCCTACGTGCGGCAGGCGTGCGAGGCGTCGCTGCGGCGCCTCGGGGTCGACCACATCGACCTCTACTACCAGCACCGGGTCGACCCGGCGGTGCCGATCGAGGAGACCGTCGGCGCGATGGCCGAGCTGGTCCAGGAGGGGAAGGTACGCCACCTCGGGCTTTCCGAGGCCAGTGCCCAGACCATCCGGCGGGCGCACGCGGTGCACCCGATCGCGGCACTGCAGAGCGAGTGGTCGCTGTGGACCCGCGATCTGGAGGAGGAAATCGCCCCGGTCTGCCGCGAACTCGGCATCGGCCTCGTCCCGTTCTCCCCGCTCGGCCGCGGCTTCCTGACCGGCCAGTACAGCTCGGTCGAAAAGCTGGAGGCCACCGACATACGGCGCAGCCAGCCGCGTTTCGCGGACGGCAACCTCGAACGGAACCTGGCGATCGTGGCGAAGCTCAACGAGCTGGCCACGGCGAAGGGCGTCACCGCCGGGCAACTCGCCCTGGCCTGGGTGCAGCACCGGGGCCAGGACGTGGTGCCGATCCCCGGCACCCGGCGCCAGCGTTACCTGGAGGAGAACCTCGCGGCCCTGACCGTCGAACTGTCCCCGCAGGACCTCGCCGCCATCGAGGCCGCCGCCCCGCGCGAGCAGATCGCGGGCACCCGCTACGACGCCACCAGCCTCACCTTCGTCGACAACTGAACCGCTGCTGAACCTGTACGCCCGAAGGGGTGTCGAGCTCCTGCCGCGGCCATGGAGCGGTCTGCGACGATGTGGCGCATGACGGTGTGCGGCAGGAAACATGTGACGGTGACCGGCCGGGCCGGGGGGCCGGTGGTCACCGTGCCCACCCTGGTCGCGCAGTGTTCCAGCGACGCGACCGGGCACTGCCCCCAGCTCGCCGCACCCGAGGGAACGGCTGACGCGATCACCGGGTTCGTGCGAGCGGGCCACTGATGTGCCCGGCCAACGGCGGCGACAGCGACGAGGACCGGGCTCGCGAAAAGCGGCCCGGTGACGGCGACGCCGCGTTCTCGGCCTTGCTGGAAGACAGTGCCGAGGATCTGTACGAGCATGCGCCGTGCGGCTACCTGTCCACCCTCCTGGACGGCACGATCGCGAAGATCAACACGACGCTGCTGGACTGGCTGGGCTACGCACGGAGTGACGTGGTGGGCCGCAGGACGTTCGCCGACCTGCTCACCGTGGGAGGCCGCCTCTCCCACGAGACCCACTTCGCTCCCCTGCTGCGCACGCAGGGCGAGGTCAGCGGGATCGCCCTGGAGCTCAAGGCGGCCGACGGCAGCCGTCTGCCGGTGCTGGTGACCTCCACGGTCAAGACGGGCGGCGACGGTCGGCCGCTGCTCATCCGTACCACCGTCCTCGACGCCCGCGAACGCCGCGCGTACGAGAGCGAGCTGCTGCGCGCCCGCCGGGAAGCGGAACGCGAACGCGAGGAACTCAAACGTCTCAACGCCACCCTGCAGCAGACCTTGCTGCCTCCGGCTCTGGTGAACGTGCCCGGTCTGAACGTCGCCGCGCACTACCACATCGCCTCCACCGACAAAGTAGGCGGCGACTTCTACGACCTCTTCCCCCTCACCCACGGAACATGGGGACTGTTCCTGGGCGACGTGTGCGGCAAGGGCGCCACCGCCGCGGCCATCACGTCGCTCGCCCGTTACACCCTGCGCGCCGCCGCCGTCTACGACCCCGACCCGGCCGCCGTCCTCAGCAACCTCAACACGGTCCTCAACCACGAATACAACGGCACCGACCCGCGGTTCTGCACCGTCGTCTTCGGACTGCTCACCCCCGACGCCGACCGGGACGGTTTCCGCATCACCCTGGCCAGCGGCGGCCACCCGCCGGCCCTGCTGATACGGGCCGACGGCAGCGCCGACTTCCTCCCCACCCCCGGAGGGCAGCTCATCGGCGTCCTGCCCGACGCCCACATCGCCACCACGACCGTCCACCTGGACCCCGGCGACACCCTGCTGCTCCACACCGACGGCCTCACCGAAGCCCACACCGCGCAGATGGGTGACAGCGACCGCTACGGGGACGAAGCGCTCCTCGACTTCGCCCGGGCCCTGGGACCCACGACCGCCGCCCACACCGTGGGCGCGGTCCGCGACCTGCTCGACACCTTCGGCACCGGAGTGGACGACGACACGGCCGTCCTCGCCATCAGCGTGCCCCGACTCCCCAGTGAAGAGCCGCAGTGACCGAGCTGACCGTCCGCACCCGCACCACCCCCGCCGGGCCCGTCATCGAACTGGCCGGAGAGCTCGACCACGACAGCGTCCCCGACGTACGCGCGCTCCTGCCCGGCCTCACACTCCGGGCAGGCCAGCAACTGGTCATCGACCTGAGCGGCATCACCGTCTGCGACTCCAGCGGCATCACCGTCCTGCTCGCCGCCCGCAACCACGCCCTCGACGCCCGGGCGGGCATCGCCCTGGCCGCCGTTCCCGCCCGTGTCAGCCGCATCTTCCACATCGTCGGCCTCGACCAGGTGTTCCCCACCTACGCCACCGCGCGAGCAGCCGAGGCGGCTTGGACACCACCCCCGTCCCATCCGTGAACGGGCAAGTCCGAACAAGTGGTTGTGCCTGTGGGGACGGGCGCCAGACTAGGGGCCATGGACTACGTTGCGCAGTTCCGCCACGAGATCCAGGCGTTCGACGCCGCGATCCGCACGGCGTCACTGGAAGCGGGGAGCGATGGGGTGCCCCTGGTGCCGTCCTGCCCCGGATGGTCGATGGCCGACCTGACGTTTCATCTGGGCTCGGTGCACCGATACGTGATCGACGTCATCGCCGAGAGGCGCCGACAGCAGCCGGAAACGGCCGACCTCTCCTACCTGAACCTCCCACCCGTACGCGCGAATTGGCCGCTCCCGGAGAACGCCCCGCACCGCGGCCCGTTTCCGCCGGAGCTCATCGACTGGTTCGGGGAAGGGGCCACCGCGCTGGGGAACCTGCTGGCCACCTGCGATCCGGCCGAGCACGTGTGGACCTGGTCGCGGGAGCAGTCCGTGGGGTTCTGGCAGCGGATGCAGACCATCGAGGCGGCCGTGCACCGCTGGGACGCGGAGAACGCGATCGGCACTCCCGGGCCGATGGAGAGGCGACTGGCCATGGACGCCGTCACCCACACCTTCGAGGTGATGGCCCCCGCCCGCCGGGCCAGGCGCAAGGCGCCGCCCGGAGCGGGCGAGCGGCTCCGCTTCAGGCAGTCGGACGGCTCCCTCATCTGGATCGTGCAGACCGACCCGGACGAGGTCCTGCTCAACGCGGGCAGCGGCTGCTGTGACGTCGAACTGACCGCCACCGCATCGGACTTGATGCTGTTCCTCTGGCACCGCATCCCCCTGGACGGCCTGGAAGTCCGCGGCGATGCCGCACTCCTCGACCGCTACTTCAAGTTGGTTCCGCCGGTCTAGGGCTGCTACCGGCTACGGGGGAAGTCGTCGGCCAGCGCCGTACCGGGCCGACCAAGCCCGGTACGGCCACGGCACCGGCATCGCTACTGCTCAGTCTGCGGGATGTGAGCCTTGGCGTCCTCGTAGGTGCCCTCGGGCTTCTGTTCGGCCGGGCCGTAGACCAGGTTCAGCACTCCGGTCTGGAACGCCTCGGACGAGATCAGCCTCAGCGGGACGGCGGGCTCGCCCTCGTCGAACAGGCGCATGCCCTTGCGTACGGCGAGCGGGTGCACCAGCAGGTGCAGCTCGTCCAGGAGTCCGGCCGCCAGCAGCTGGCGGATGACCGAGATCGAGCCGCTGAGGGCGATGTCGCCGCCCGGCTCGTCCTTCAGGGCGGTGACGGCGTCGACGAGGTCGCCTTCGAGCTGCTCGGAGTTCCGCCAGGTGAACTCCAGCTTCCGGCTCGACGCGACGATCTTGCGTGCGTCGCCGAGCATCTTCGCGAAGCCCGCGTCCTCGCCGCCGGCCGCCTCGCGCTCCGGCCACGCCCCGGCGAAGCTGTCGTAGGTCTTGCGGCCGAACAGGACGGTGTCGGCATCGGCGAGCATCGCGCCGACCGCCGCACCCATCTCGTCGTTGAAGTACGGGAAGTGCCACTGGTCGGGCGCCTCCACGACGCCGTCGAGCGAGATGAAAACGCCGGCCGTGATCTTCCTCATGGTGTTCCTCCCAGAGCCTTCGCCGTTTCGGTCTGCTCCAGTAAGACGGCGGGAGGCCGGGGAAGTCATCGGTGTCGACGCACTCGTTTCGCTTCCCGTGCGGCACGACCACGCCGCGGGTTGGCTTGTTCGCGCTCTGTGACGGCGGCGATGAGTACGTTGAGGTGGTCTCTGAACAGCACCGGCAGAACCGCACCGACAGAACCGCACCGGCACCTGGCACAAGGAGCACCACCCATGCCGTACGACCGCGCATCGAGTTCCGAGCAGGCGACCCGCAGCTACTACGACACCGCCGACGTCGACGCGTTCTACGACGCCGTGTGGGGCGGCGAGGACATCCACACCGGGATCTACACCCATGACCAGGAGTCCATCGCGACGGCCTCGCGCCGCACCGTCGAGCAGGCCGCGGACAAGGTGAGCGGCCTGCTCGCCGCGGACAGCACGGTGCTGGACCTCGGGTCCGGCTACGGCGGTGCCACCCGCTACCTGGCCGAACGCTTCGGGTGCCGCGTCGTCGCCCTCAACCTCAGCGAATCCCAGAACGAGCGCCATCGCGCCACGAACGCCGAGCGCGGCCTCGACGCTCTGATCGAGGTCGTCACGGGGTCCTTCCACGACATCCCCTTCCCGGACCGCCGCTTCGACGTCTCTGGTCCCAGGAGGCGTTCTGCCACAGCGGCGACCGCACGCGTCTGCTCAGCGAAGCCGTACGCGTCCTCAAGCCGGAAGGGGCTCTCGTCTTCACCGATCTGATGGCCGCCGAGGACGTCCCCGCCCGCACCCTGCGCCCCGCCGTGTCCCGGCTGGGCGTGGACGCCCTGGCCACCCCGAACCTCTACCGCCAAACGCTCGCCGGACTCGGCCTGTCCCGCACCGACTTCGACGACCGCAGCGGCCAGATCCTCACCCACTACGAACGCCTCACCGCCGAGACCAGCCGGCGGGAGCACGAACTGCGCCGGATCATCAGCCCCGCGTACGTCGACGGTCTGCTCGCCAACCTGCCGCTGTGGGTGGACGCGGCCCACCGCGGGCACCTGCGCTGGGGCATCTTCCACTGCCGCCGCGCCTGAGCCTCAGTTCCGCTCGCCCCGCATGGGCGGTTCCGGCAGCCAGTCGTGCGCCGGGTCGTACTCCAGCCAGCGGCTCCGCGCCGCCTCCGCCGCGCAGGCGGCGGTGAGGCTCTCCGGTCCCGGGTGTCCGTTGCCGGTGCGCCACAGCAGTGACCAGGCGTACAGCGGTGTGGGTTCGACCAGGGGTACGGACCGCAGCCCGGGGATGTGCGGCAGGGGCACAGGCGGACGAGACGGTGTGCGAGGCCCGTGTGCAGCGGAGGGTGGACCCGGCCGAAGGCGGCGTCGATGTCGCTGTGCAGCAGCGCCGCCGTCACCGACGGCAGATCGCGGCCGTGCCCGAGCACCAACTCCCCGGCCCGCCCGGCAACTTGGGCCAGCGTCCGCATCGGCGCGTAGAGGTGGCCCCAGACGTCGACGCGCAGCGGGCGGTCCGTGCCGATCGCCGCCGCCGCCACCGCGGCGGCGGCCAGAGTCTGCCGGGCCGGTGCGAGCAAACGCTGTCCGGCCTCGGTATCGCCGCCCCGCTCCTGGTCGTCGACGGCGGCCAGGACGTCATCCCAGGCGTGACGAACGGCGAGTCCCTGGCCCGGCCGGCGCCGCACGGCACCTACCTATCCGTCCCCCACGGCGACCACCTCCTCGGCAACGCACGGCCCGACTGGCTGTCCCCGCTGGGCGACCACATCGGCAACGCACTGACGGGAGCAGGGGGTCGACCGGCGCCACCTGGTGGCTCACAGCACCGCGTCACGGCGTGGAGTCGCGCCCCAGCACCCTCGTCACCAGGGTGCCCTCCACGAACAGGTCGACCCGTCGCCAGCGCGGCCACTCCTTGGCGGTGGGGCCGTCGGCCGATCGGTAGAAGTCGTCCCGGGTCGGATACTTCTCCGGATCGGGCAGGCCTCCCCCGGTCAGCGGGATGCCGTGGATCGTGAGGTCGCCCTGGGCCCTGGCGGGGTACTCGCCGTGGGCGGACACCACGAATCCGTCGCGGGCGATGTGCGGGCCGAGCGCGTCGACGATGGCCTGCCCGACGGCCACGGCCCGGTTCTCGGAGAGTACGTCGTTGTGCGCCTCCGTTCCCTCCGGGGAGGTGAACGCCAGCAGCACGGGGGCCGGTCCGTACGCCTCGACCACGGCCCGGACCTCGGCCAGATCGCGCTCGAACCGCATCCTGCCGTTGGTCTCGGAGCCCGGTTCCTCCTGGGGTCAGCAACGCTCCCCAGTTGAACGGGATCTTGGGTCCGGAGAGGTGATCCGCCTCGGTGATGGCGTGCATCCAGCCGTGCCCGGGCAGGTAGAGCTGCCACAGCGCGCTGTCGGAGAGGTTTCCCTGTCCCAGGTTTCCCAGCTTCCCTTGCCCACCGTGGTCGAGGCGACGACGATCCGGGCACCGGCGAAGTCCGCGGAATCGGACAGATCCAGTTCCGACCGGAAGTCGAGCTTCCCGAGATCCGCGACGCCGAGACCGGGTTTTCCCGCGACGCCCTGAGGGCACTCTTGAGGCCCACATCGGCCGCAAGCCCCCCGGCCACCCCGGCGAACACCGGGTGGTTGCCCGCCCACGGAACGGAGACCGGATCCTCGGTGACGGGCTGCCCGTTCTTGTCGTACACGCGGCCGCCGTCCTTGTCCCGTTTGAACACCAGCCGGAACTTGTCGATCTTCACCACGGCCACATAGGCACCGGCCTGGATGCCCACGAGCGGCGCTGAGGCACCGATGTCCTGGAAGGTCAGCCGGTACAGGAACGCCGCCTCACCCCCCACCCCCAGCCTTCTGAATGCTTCCTGCACCTGCGCCGTTCCCCAGCCCGTGGGGTATCCGGCGGCCTTGCTGTTCCTCACCTCGTCGTCCGGGTAGAAGCCATGCTCGTACACCTTGTCCGGCGGCAGGTAGTTGAGGGTGATGCCGTCCTCCAGGCGTTCGGTGACCACCTCCTGGCCGTTCTGGTGCTTCTCGACCACGCTGATGGCCACGTACCGCAGGACGTCGCGTACGGTGAGCGCGGCCGGGTCGAGGTTGCGGTAGCGGAGGACGAGGTTCGGGTCCGACCACGGGTAGGCGCGCAGTTTTCCGAGGATCTTGCCGCTCTCGCCCGCCGAGGCCGGCTGGTACAGGTCGTCGAGCCCTTCCGATCCCTCGATGCCGGTGTCGCTCAGCCAGTTGAGCGCGGCCAGCTCCTTGCCGGGCCGGATGGGCATCACGGCCTTGACCCACGGGGCGTTCAGGAACGCGTTGCGCTGGTGGTCGGCGTCGAGTTGCATGAGCCACCCCAGTGAACTGCCCATCCGGGCCGGGGCGGAGGACCCGGTGATGTAGCAGTTGTCCTCGCGGAGCACGTCCTGCTTGTCGGACCAGCCCACGACGTGCTCGTCCAGACCGGCGGGCTTGCGCCGGAGCGACTCGACGACGGGGACGGGCAGCCGTCGGCGCACCTTGACGGGGGCGGCCGGCGGGGTCGGCGAGCGCGTCGAGCTCGGGGGCGAACACCGGGTGGCTGTGGTCCCCGCTCCTCCTCGCACAGGACGTCATAGCCGCGGGGCTCCACGCGGCTCGCCGCGTCGATGCGCTCGATGGCCGCCTTCATATAGGCCCCGCGCTGCAACCGGTCCAGTTCCAGGGTGCGTTCCTTGACCAGCGCCGCGTTGCGGTCCTCGATCTCCTTCCTCTTGTCCGGGGTCGGTGTGTACTTCACCGTGATCGAGAACTGGAGCTGTTCGCCGCCCTTGCCGTGGCCCTGGGTGACGTACACGGACAGGCTGGGCGCCTTCGGCAGGGGTGTGCCGTCCGGGACGCCTCCCGCGTTGTCCGTACGGTTGACCACGATGTTGACGCTGAGCGAGCCGCCGCTGACCCACTTCAGGGCGCCGTGCTCCAGGTAGGTGTAACCGTCCTTCGGGTGCAGCGGGACGTCGCACAGCCAGAAGCCGCCGGCGTGGCCGGTGGAGCTGATGTACCCGTCCACCGGAAGCGCGAACGTGCCGGTGGCCTCTTCCTTGTCCGTGGTCTCCAGGCTGGTCTCCACGGTGCGCTCCACCAGGGTCGGGCGAGGGTCTGCAGCAGTGCCTTGCGGCGTGCGGGGTCGGTGGTCGCGGCGGTGCGCCGGAACAGCTCGGGGGTGACCTCGGTGGCGAGCATCGTGTCCAGCGCCGTGCGCTTCAGCAGCAGGAGCCAGACGGCGGGGTCGCGCAGGTCCTTGCCCTTGACCCGCTGCTGGAGCAGGTCGGCGAGCACGGAGTCGATCAGCGGGCTGTAGGGCTTGGCGGCGAGTGCGGTACCGGTGCGCACGGTGAGCGACAGATCGTCCGCCGCCTCGGCCGCTCCGAGGTGGACGATCCCGCCGTCGGAGACCGCCGCGTCCGCGGTGACCTGCTGGGACACCAGGGTCCGCAGGTCCTCGTCGGCGCGCGCGATCCCGTCGAGGAAGCGGGCGACCGTACGCTGGGAGCGCCAGCCGAGCAGCGGCTGGTAGAGCCGAACGACTCGCTGGCGTACGGGAGTGTGCCCGTGAAGCCGGGCAGCGGCCGACCCGTCACCACGCGCGAGCCCCCTGTCGGCGCGGGCATGACCTGGACGTTGTCGGCATCGCCCGACGCGGTCTTGGCGAACGGTACGACGGCCCAGGTGCGCCCGCCCGCGCCCTTGCCGACCAGGAACAACTCGCGGTTGCCCTGGGCCGGTGGCGCCACGAACGAGATCGTCTGCGTGCCGAGACCGCTCAGCACCCTGCCGACGTACTGACGGCTGATGTTGGTGTCGTGTTCCAGGAACGCACCGTTGAGCGCGGGCACGTCGGGGAACAGTTTCGGGTCCTGGACGTCGACACCGGCCGGAATCGCCAGGGCGATCCGCTGGGCGGTAGCGCGCGACCAAGCTCCGTTCCGCTGTGCGGACCGGCGCCCCGCGAGCCGCCCCTCACGTCGCGTGCAGAGCCACCGTCGGGTGCAGACGCGAGGCGCGGATCGCCGGATAGAGGCCCGCGATCACGCCGATCACGAGGGTGGCGGCCAGGCCGCCCGCCAGGGCCCAGGGCGGGACCACCGTCGTCCACCCCTGGGCCCGGGCGAACCCGTACGTCGCCGTCGCGCCCAGCAGGGCGCCCGTCGCCCCGCCCAGGCCCGACAGCAGCAGCGACTCCGTCAGGAACTGGAGGCGGATCGCACCCCGGGTCGCGCCCAACGAGCGGCGCAGGCCGATCTCCTGGCGGCGTTCCAGAACGGAGATGACCATGGTGTTGGCGACGCCCACCCCGCCGACCAGGAGGGCCACCGCGCCCAGGCCGAGCATCAGGGTCGTCAGGCCCTCGTCGGTGGCGGCCTTGGCGGCCAGTGCGTCCGAGGGGCGGGAGACCTTGATGCCCGCCTGGCTGCCGGGGTTGATGCTGCGGGCGAGCACCGCCCGTACGTCCTCCACCGAGGCGTCCGTGGACCGCTCGAAGACGGTCGTGGGGTGGCCGTCGAAGCCGAAGTAGCGCTCGGCGGCGGGGAATCCGACCAGGGCCACCCGGTCCAGGGTGGGGACCAGTTCGATGGGTTTGAGGATGCCGACGACGACCACCCGTATGTCGTTCATCATGATCGTCTCGCCGGTACGGGTGATGCCTAGGCGGTCCGCCGCCACCGCGCCGAGGACCGTCGTCGGGAGGCGTTCGCCGGCCGCGGTCAGCCACACGCCCCTGTCGACCTCGCCGCCGAGCGCGGACAGCAGGTCGAGGCGGGCGGCCTGGGTGGTGACGCCGGCGGTGCGCTCCTCGGGGACCACGTCGCTGCGGCGGACGCGGGCGTCGACGTTGGCGGTGGCGGTGGCGTGCCGCACCGGGCCGATGCGCTCGACCATCGCGACCGCGTTCTTGGGGAGCTTGACCGGCCGGCCCGTACCGTCGTCGTCCGCCTCGGCGGTGAGGAGGTTGGTGCCGAGGCGGTCGAGCCGGGCCATCAGGTCCGCGCGGCTCGACTCGGACAGGCCGACGACCGCGACCATGGTCGCGATGCCGAGGGCGATGCCGAGCGCCGAGAGCACCACGCGCGCCCGCCGCGCGAACAGGCCCACTGCGCCGACGCGGAGGATGTCACCGGGGGTGAGACGGGAGGGCTTGAGGTCGGAGGGCTTGAGGTCGTTCTTCATCGGCGGACTTCCCCCGTGAGAGACGTGGTCCGGGAGTCCGAGACGATCTCGCCGTCCTTGAAGCGGACCCGGCGCGGCAGCGAGTCCGCGATCGCGTGGTCATGGGTGATCACGCAGATGGTGGTGCCGGACGCGTTCAGCTCGTGCAGCAGCTCCATGACGATCTCACCGGACGCGGTGTCCAGCGCGCCGGTCGGTTCGTCCGCGAGGAGCAGCCGGGGCTCTCCCACCAGGGCGCGGGCGATGGCCACGCGCTGCTTCTCGCCGCCGGACAGCTCGTTGGGCGTGTGCGAGAAGCGGTGGTCCAGACGCACCTCGGCGAGCGCTTCCCGGGCCCGCGCGCGCCGTTCCCTCAGCGGTACGCCCGCGTACAGCAGCCCGTCGGCGACGTTGTCCACCGCGTCGCGCCCCGCCGCCAGATGGAAGTGCTGGAAGACGAAGCCGATGTGGCGGGCGCGCAGTGCGGAGAGCCGGGAGTCGGAGAGCTCGGACACGTCGTACCCGGCGACCTTGACGGTCCCCGTGGTGGGCCGGTCGAGGGTGCCCATGACGTTGAGCATGGTGGACTTGCCGGAGCCGGACGGGCCCACCACGGCGACCAGTTCGCCCTCTGCGACGGTGAGGTTCACTCCGCGCAGGGCGTGGACGCCGCCGGGGTACGACTTGGTGGCGTCCCGGAGTTCGATCACGGGGGACCGCGTCATGACGCCGCCACTCCGACCAGCACGCCCTCGCGCACGTCCGGGCCCGAGACCTCGATCCGCCCGTCGGCGGTCATGCCCGTCTCCACCCGCACCATCTTCGAGGTGGTGCCTTGCACGATCTGGAGGCCGTAGCCGCCGTTCTCGCCGCGCAGGGCGACGACCGCCTCGACGGGGACGGCGAGGACTCCCTTGTGTGCCTCGCTGACGAACTTCACGCTCGCCGACGCCTTGGCGTCCTCGCCGGACACGGCGCCCGCACCGCCGTCCAGCACGATCTCGACCGTGATGCCCTTCTGCGCGCTCGCACTCCCGGCGTCGGGCCCCTCGGGGCGCACCGTCCCGGCGACCCGCCCCGTCACGGTCCTCCCGCTCGGCAGAGTGACCTCGACCTTGGTGTTCTTGGAGGTGAGCGCGCCGTCGGTCTGCTCCAGTTGCGCCCGTACGACGGGCTGGGTGGCGGCGATGGTCACCACCGTTCCGCCCGGGGCGACCTGGTCGGCGAGCACCGCGTCGGCGGAGACCACCTTGACCTGGCCGGGCTGGAAGACGACATCGCCCTTGCCGACCCTGCCGCTGCTCTCCCGGTTCAGGGACTTCTGCCACCGCTTGACGGCGGCCTCGGTGTACTTGTCGTACTCCGTGTCGACATAGAGCCCGGCCCCGTACCCCAACTCGCGCAGATTGCGCTCCAGTTGGAGGACGTCACTGCCCCGGTCGCCCGCCTTCATCTCGCGGAACATCGGGACGGGTCCGTAGAGGAGGGTGACGGGCTTGTCGTTCAGCTCGTACAGCGCCTGTCCCCTCTTCACCGTTCTGCCTTCGGAGGCGGCCACGGTGACCGTGCCCTCGGCGGCGGATTTGACGGCGCGGCGCTGCGCGAAGTCGAGCTTGCCGTCGACCGTCTTGGACAGCACGAGGTCGGTGCGGACGACCTTCGCCGTGGCGGGCGGCAGGTCGCCGCCCTTCGCGGAGGCGCCCGCGTCACCGCCGTCGCCGAAGAGCAGGGCTCCCCCGGTGACCGACGCGGCGACGGCCGCCGCGCCGAGCGCGAGGAAGGCGGTGCGGCGCGTCACTGCATGCCGTCCAGACCGTCGAGCAGCTTCGACTCGCACGCCTTGCGGGCCTGCTTGTACGAGGGCGACTCGGTGTCGATGGAGCGGGACACCGGGTCCGGGTCGCCGCCCGGCTGGGCGTTGCCGCCGCTCATGGTGGGGTTGGTGAACTTGGAGACACCGTGGTCCCGCATGCACTGGGCGTGCGCGAGCATCGACTCGTACGCCTTCTGCTGGTCGCGCTTGGGCTCGGCGTTCATGGCGGCCTGGAGCTCACCGACGCACGCGCCGTTCTTGCCGCCCTTGATGCCGTCGTTGCGGCCGGGCCGGGAGCCGATCGCGTTGACCTTCGCCCAGTCCAGATAGCCGCTGAGCTTGGGGTCGGGGAAGTCCTTGTAGCCGCCCTTGACCCGCATGCACTGGACGTATTTCATCTGCGCGTCGTAGAAGGCGCTCTTGCCCGCGGGCCGCGTGCTCTCCGCTTTGGGGGTGCTCGCGGCCGGCGCGTCGGGTACGTCGGCGATCGCGTCACCCTTCTTCCCCGCGCCTGCGCTGCCGTCACCGCCGCCGCAGGCACCGCAGAGGGCGATGACGGGCACGGCCACGAGGGCGGTCATGCGCGCTGCGGCAGATACGTGAACATTGCGCCGCTTCATCCTGTTCGTCCTGAGAAAGCTCATGTGCTTCACGTTCGCCAGCGCAGATGATGGCCCGCCCATGGCCATGTGATGGGAACGTAACAATGCCTCCGACCTGCGCCTCCGCCCCCATACGGAGGAGGCGGAAGCGGCCCCGGCATGGTCATAATCGGCCCCATGCCGCATGTGCTGCTCATCGAGGACGACGCGTCCGTACGGGACGGAATGGAGCTCGTGCTGCGCCGGCACGGGTACGGCGTGGACACCGCCGCCACCGGCGAACAGGCCCTCGCCCTGCTCGCCGAGGAGGGCGGCGCGCGGATCGAGCTGGCCGTACTGGACCTGATGCTGCCCGGCATGGACGGCTTCGAGGTGTGCCGCCGCATCCGTGCCCGCTCGGCGACCCTGCCCGTCATCATGCTGACCGCGCGCGGCGACGACTCGGACATCGTGACGGGCCTGGAGGCGGGCGCCGACGACTACGTGGTCAAGCCGGTCACCGCACCCGTCCTCGAAGCCCGCATCCGGGCCGCGCTGCGGCGCGCGGAACCGTCCGGGCAGGCGCGTGAGGCCGACGACCTCGCGGGGCTGGTGATCGACCGCGCCGGGCTGACCGTCACCAAGCACGGCGTCCCGGTCGCGCTGCCGCCCTCCGAGCTGCGGCTGCTCCTTGAGCTGTCGTCCTCCCCCGGCCGGGTCTTCAGCCGTGAGCAGCTCCTCGAATCCATCTGGGACCACACCTTCCTGGGCGACTCCCGGCTGGTGGACGCGGCGGTCGCACGGCTGCGGTCCAAGCTGGAGGACGTACCGGCGAAGCCCCGGTACGTCCAGACCGTGCGGGGCTTCGGTTACCGCTTCGGGCCGCTGTGAGCCGTACGGACACGGGCAGGCCCACGGCGAACCGCACGGCGGGGAGCGGGCGCGCCACCGCCAAGCGGCGCTCCCGGCGGCTCATCGGCGGGCTGCGCACCCGGCTCGTCGTCACCTTCGTCGTCGTCGCCCTCATCAGCGCGGTGACCGCGACCGCCCTCGCCTACCGGGACGCCCGCACCGCCGTCCTCCAGCGCACCCAGAACACCGCCGTGAACGACCTCCGCAAGCGGGTCACCACGGTCGCCGCCGACTTCGACCTGCCGCCCGACCAGCGGTCGCTGTCCCGCTTCGCGACGGCGGTCTCGGACGGCATCGGCGCCCGCCTGGTGGTCGCCCGCTACCAGGACCTCGTCGCCGCCTCCGACTCGCTCGCCGACACACGGGGCCGGATCGGCACCGAGCTGCGCGCCGCCGTGCACACCGGCAAGGGGGCCCGGTTCCAGCGGGTGATGTGGCGCGGAGAGCCCTATCTGACCGTCGGCATGCCCGTGACGTACGCCGACGGGGACCACCGCACCTCCGGCCTGGAGGTGTACGCGATCACCGACCTGCGGGCCGAGCGCGACGACACGGCCGCCCTGCTCGACTCCGTACGGGCGGGCACCGCACCGGTGGTGCTGCTGGCCGCCGTCCTGGCGCTGCTGGCCGCGGGAACGGTCCTTCGCCCGGTACGCAAGCTGAGCCGGGCCACCCGTGAGCTCGCGACCGGAGACCTCGGCAGCCGGGTCGCCGTCACCGGGCACGACGAACTCGCCGACCTGGCAAGGACGTTCAACGAGACCGCCGACGCGCTCCAGGCCTCCGACGCGGAACTGCGCGAGCAGGAGGCGAAGGCACGGCGCTTCGTCGCGGACGTGTCGCACGAGCTGCGCACGCCCCTCGCGGCGATGACGATGGTGGCGACCGTCCTGGAGGAGGACGCCGACCAGCTGCCGCCGGACGCGGCGCGGGCGGCCCGTACCGTCGGTGCGGAGACGGCACGGCTGTCCCGGCTGGTCGAGGACCTGATGGAGATCTCCCGCTTCGACGCCAAGGCGGCACGGCTGAACGCCGCCGAGACCGACCTCGCCGACACCGTCCGGGCGTCCCTCGCGCTGCGCGGCTGGACGCACCGGGTGCACGCGCAGCTGCCCGAGGGCGTACGGGCGGTCGTCGACCGGCGCCGCATCGACGTGATCGTGGCGAACCTGGTGGGCAACGCTCTGCGGCACGGGGCCCCGCCGGTCACCGTGACCCTGGGGACGGTGACCGGCGCGGACGGGGAGTGGCTGACGCTTGAGGTCGCCGACCACGGCCCCGGGCTGCCGCCGGGGGCCCGGGAACGGGTCTTCGACCGGTTCTACAAGGCGGACGCGGCCCGTACGCGGGGCGCGGCCGACGACAGCGGACAGGGCAGCGGCCTCGGCACGGCGATCGCGCTGGAGAACGCACGTCTGCACGGCGGAACGATCGAGGCGGCCGACGGGCCGCGGGGCGGCGCGGTGTTCACCCTGCGCCTGCCCGCACGACGCACCGAAGGGGGCACCGGGTGAAGGCCCGCCGAGGAGCCGTGGCCGCGGCGCTGGGGATCGCGGGGATCGTCCTCGCGGGCTGCGGCGTCCAGCCGAGCGGAGTGGTGGGCGCGGGCGAGCCCGCGTCCGGGCTGACGCGCGGGATGCGGCTGTACTTCGCCTCCGACAGCGGACTGCGCGGGGTGCCGCTGCTCGACACGGAGGTCAAGGACCTCAACGCGGTGGTGAAACTGCTGGCCATGGGGCCGCCGCCCGCCGAGCGGCGCGACGGGCTCACCTCGCTGATCGTCCAGCTCGGCGGCTACACGGTGACCGGAACGGGCAACCGCGTCACGATCCACCTCGAAGAGCCCTATGCGATGTCGGGGCGCGACCAGGGCACCGGCCAGCTGGTGTGCACGCTGGCACGCGCCCAGTCCGTACTCGACCCGAAGACCAGGGCCGACGACGTCGAGGTGACCATGCGGCCGAAGGAGGGCGCCGCCCTGGGACCGTACCGGTGCGCGGAGTTCCTCAAGCGATGAGGCGGGCGGGTCACGGCGTTCCCAGGCCTGGCCCGACAGGTCGCCGAGCGCATCGCGGCGGCGCTCGCCCCGGACACCCCTCTGTGGGTCTGACGGGAACCACCTGCCCCGGCAACCCATCTTCACCAGCACCGGTGATCCAGACGTGTTGCCGGGTCGGGTGGGTTCGGATGACCAGGGGGATGAAGCATGTCGGCTTTGAGCGGGGCGTTCGGGGTGGTGTTCGGCTCGATCGGACTCCTCTTCGCCGCCTTCGGGATCGGAATGCTCGTCCTGGGCGCCCGGAAGAGCTCCGAGTACAAGCGGCTCTTCCGCGAGGGGCACGTGGCGGAGGCCCGCTGCCTGGAGACGTACATGGTGCATCGCCATTCGCCCGACATGCCGACCTCCAGTCAGCGGCGTCTGATCGTCGCGTTCCGGACCGTGGACGGCCGGGACGCGCGGGCCGAAGTCGTCTCCCGGCATCCGTATGTGGCGGGGGACGTCGTGCCGGTGCGGTATCTGCCGGAGCGTCCCGACCGGGCGATGGCGGCGGAAGCCACGCCCGGCATGGGAGTCGTCACCTGCCTCTTCGGCGGGGTGATGGTGATCCTGACCTTCGTGGGGCTGTGCTTCGCCGCCATCGGTTTCGGCGTCGCGGCGTTCATCGGCATGAGCTGACGCGTGGTACCAGGCATCAGCAGAGCTTGCGATAGGAGGCTTCGGGGATCAGCTTCCGCCATTCCTCTCTGCTGAAGTCCCGATGGACTCGTCGGCAGAGATCGGCGGAGAGGGCCTGGGCGGCGAGCGGATAGGAATGCCACGGGGTGAGCCGGCCCGCGGCGTACAGGGCGCTGCCGTCCGGGCTGAAGGCGAGGGATTGGATGACGTCTCCGCCGGTGGCCAGGGCCGCGCTGAAGGGGCGTTGGGTCTGGGTGTCCCACAGCTGCAACGATCCGTCCGAGTCGGCCGCCGCCAGGACGTGGCCGTCGCGGGACAGGGCGAGGGCCGTGATATCTGCCGACCCCTCGCTCGTCGGCTGAGTGTCGTCGGCGGTCACCGAGAACGGCTTCATGTGCCGCCGTGCGTTCTCGTCCCACACGGTGACTCGCGGGTACTCGGTCCCCGCAGCCATCAGCCCTCCGCCGGACGCGGCGAGGGACAGCATGTCCGGGGCGTGTGGATGCACGCTGGTGTGTCCGGTCGTCAGGTCGGTGACGTAACCGCCCCTCGTGACGGCCTGGTTCTCGGTCGGAGGGACCAGGAAGGAGTACCCGGGGCCGTCGGCCACCTTGGTCAACTTGCCGTCGTGGGTGTTCCAGAGTTCGAGGGCCCGGTCCTCGCCGGTCTCACGGATGGCCAGCAGGGTCTTTCCCGACGGGTCCAGGGCGATGTCCAGTGTCCGCTGGCGGGGCTTCCCGGGTGACGTGAGGTTCACGACGGCCTTGGTACGGCGCGTCGTCACGTCGTACAGCGTGATCTCCTGGCGGGGACGCGGCTGCTCCCAGGTCAGCACCCCGTAGGCGAGCGTCCGGCCATCCGCGCTGAATGCCATCCGTCCGACACAGACCTCGGTATCCGCCGGGCAGGGTTGGGACGGAAGCTCGGCGACGACCTTTCCGCTCGCCCCGTCACGGAGCTGGAACGCCCGTCGGGAGCCGTGGCGCACCGAGGTGGCCAGCATGCGGACGTCTTGGCTGAACACCGCGTTCTCGACCGGGTCTTTGACTGCTGTCGCACGCACGATGCCGCGCACATCCAGCGACCGGACCGCCCCGTTCTTGCGGCCGCCGACAAAGCGCAGAAGACCGCGGCCGACGTCCAGTCGCAGGCTTCGGGCCTCCTCGTCCACCAGCCGGTAGCGGAAGACGGGCCGCGACGGGGCGGCGGTCCGCCACATCAGGATCTCGCTCCCGGTCGCCGCCGCGAGGAGCCGTCCGTCGTCACTGAACTCGGCGTCCCTCAGGCCCTGTTGCCCGATGGTGAGCTCTTGACGACCCGTGGTGAGATTCCAGGTACGGACACCCGTGCTGTTCATCAGGGTCAGACCCCGCCCGTCGGGAGTGAACCGCATACGGTGGAAGTCGCCGCTGCCGGGGCACCGGGCGTACGCATCAAGGGAGCGGGGCAGAGGCAGCGTTCGTTTCGCCGCCATGTCCCACACTTCGAGCGACGCGCCCGCCGGGCACACCGCGAGGAGGCGCTCGTCCGAACTGACCGCCGTCCGGCGGGCGTCCAGCGGATGCCCGGCCGTGTTCTTGAACAGCAGGCGCTGGTCGGCGACGTCCCACACCTGGATGGACGGAGTGTCGTACGAGTCGGTGAGCACCAGCGCTCGGCCGTCGCCCTGGAAGCTGCCGGCGGTCAGGACGGATCCCGGCAGCGCGGGCCCGGCGCGCTCGGGCTGCCCGGGGTGCCACAGGCGGGTACCGGCCCGGCCGGTGAGCAACACCGTCCCGCCGTCCGCGCTCACGTCCATCCCCTTGCCGATCAGAGGGTCGGAGGACAGCACCCGATGGCTGTCGACGTCGCGGCGCACGGCGGCGCCGCCCACGAAGGTGGTCAGCGTACGGCCGTACCGATCCAGGAAGCGGGGAGTGTCGGGGTCGGAGTCCGGGTCGGCGTATACGTCGGTGTCCTGGTCCGGCCGGGAGGCGACGGCCACGAGGGCGGCGCGCGCCTCCGGTACGTGCGCGAGCTTCCAGGCGGCGAGGCTCAGCCTCATGGCGGTCTGCGGGTCGGACTGGAGGTAGCTCTGCGCGAGCGCGGCGGCGCTGCGGGCCGCCGACTGGCTGCGCTGCTGGTCGCGGGCCCGCCCCTGCTGCCAGGCGACGCCGCTCGCCACCAGGGCGAGCACCACCAGGACGGACAGGGCGGAGGCGATCACACCTCGGATGCGGCGGGTGCGGCGGTGCGCGTGCCGGCTCGCGGTGAGAAACGACTCTTCGAGCGCGGTGAGTTCGATCCGCCGGCCTTCCGCCCCGAACGCGGTCTGTGCCTGGGCCAAGCGGGTGCCGCGCAGCAGGGCATCGGAGTCCCGGTCCAGGTCGTGCCAGTCCTGGGCGGCTTCGGCGAGTTGGCGGTGGGAACGCAGACGGTCGCGGTCCCGCTCGATCCACTGGCGCAGCCGCGGCCAGGCGGTGATCAGGGCCTCGTGAGTCAGGTCGACGCTCCGCTGGTCCAGAGCGACCAGACGGGCCCTGGCCAGATGTTCGAGAACAGGACCGGCGTGCACGGGGTCGACGGCGTCCAACTCCTCGCGGGCGGCGGGGCGCCGCGTGTCGGGCGTTCCGGCACCGGGCGTGATCAGCCGCAGCAGAAGCTGACGGGCCACCTGGGCCTGCCCGTCCGGGAGTTGGGCATACGCGTGCTCGGCGCTCTGGGTGATAGCCCCGTGCAGCCCCCCGGCCAGTTCGTACGCCTGGAGGGACAGCGTCCGCCCACGCCGTCGGCGCCAGGTCTCCAGCAGGGCGTGCGACAACAGGGGCAGGCTGCCGGGTTCGGCGGCCGCTTCCTCCAACACCCGGGCAGTCAGGGCCCGTTCGACGATCAGCCCTTCGGCTGCCGTGGACTTGAGGATGACTTCACGTAACTCGGCGGGTGTGAGCGGTCTGACGGGCAGGCTCGCCTCGTGGACGACGGCGGCCAGGTCGGGGTGTTCGAGGCAGTGGCTGTAGAAGTCCGCGCGCGCCCCCAGCACCACGCGCAGTCGGCTCTCGGGATCGCGCGCCCCCGTCAGCAGGGCGATGAACCGATTCCGCTCCTCAAGGTCGTGGCAGAGGGTGAAGACCTCCTCGAACTGGTCCACGATCAGCCAGGTGTCTCCCGCCGCGTCGTCCGGGACGAAGACGCTTTCGTGGTCGCGGACGGGATGCGGTCCGGGAGTCAGTATCCGGACGGCGGCGGGCTGCACGCCGGGTTCACCGAGGGTGCGTAATCGAGGGATCAGCCCGGCGCGCAGCAGGGACGACTTGCCGCTGCCGGACGGTCCGAGCACCACGGTGACGCGATGGCGCAGGGCCGTCCGGACCAGCTCGTCCGTGAGCCGGTCGCGCCCGAAGAACCGGTCCGCGTCATCGGGCTCGTACCGCGCGAGCCCCCGAAACGGCGGTACGACGTCCTCGTCGTCGGCCCAGACCTGACCGGCTTCCTGCCGGGACGCCTCACGCCAGCGCTCCTCCCAGCCCGCCGGATCGGCGCCGCAGGCCGTCACATAGGCCAGCGCCACGGCGAGCGAGGGCAGGGTGTCGCCGGAGGCCGCCCGGGAGAGGGCCGCGGCGGAGTACTCCACCCCCCGCGCCATGTCCCGGTACGTCGGACCGCCCGCCTCCTGGCGCAGCCGCCGCAGCGCCTGGGCGAATCGCTGTACGGGACCGCCTGCCGGATCGAGGGGCTTCTCGCAGCGTCCCACCGTTTCCCCCTTCAGTGATCACGTGGATGTCGGGCCATGAACGCGCTGTCGTGGCCCGGCCCGTGGCAGAGCCGGGCCACGACGTCGTCATCGAAGACACCGGCACCGCTGACCCAGCGGTGGGCGGACAGTGGAAGCGATCCACCGACCCCGCACCTGCTGCTGGGTGCCGCGCCACCCCCGTGGGCGGCGGTACCGGGCTTGACTCGGCGATCCCATCGCCTCGTCGATTGATGCGCAGCCCCCGTCCGGGCGACTAATCAATCAGCCCGACTGCCGCCACCCCGCACCTCACCCCCGCCGACCCCCCGCGGCCAGCGCGAACAACTGCTTCAGCGCCGCGAACGCCGCCTCGCGGTCCACCAGGCCGTCGAGGTTGTGCAGGGTGTGCAGGCCGATGCCGGTGCCGAAGACGATCGAGGCCAGGCTCTTCGCGTCGGGCAGGCCCGGGGTGTCCTGGATGATGCGCTCCAGATAGCCGATCCATACCTGCCGGGTACGTTCGTACCCCTCGATGTAGGCGTCCCGCAGCGGGCCCGCGTCCCGTAGGACCTCCGGCAGGACCGTCGCGAACACGCGGCCGCACGGGGCGTCGGCCACGGCCAGGTGCGCGTCCACGAGGGCGTCGAACGACAGCGGGCCGGAGTGCGGCAGCCGTCGGCCGTACTCCTCCTCGGCCGTGCGGAAGGCGAGCTCGATCACCTCGACGATCAGGCCGTCCTTCGAGCCGAAGTGCCACGCGACCGAACCCCGGCTGATGCCCGCCCGGTCGGCGACCGCCTGCACGGACGCGGCCCTCGGGCCTGCCTCGGCCACCAGTTCCGTCGCCGCCTCAAGCAGACGGCGGCGGCTCTCCCGTGCGGACTCCTCACGACGACCGGTCATGCGGCGGATTGTTCCACAAGGGGCGCGGCCTCCCCAGACCCTCCGCCCGACGCCCTCGCCGGACACCGATCATGTGCGAAGTCTTGACGGCCTGTGTCAGCCGTCCAACGATTGGACCACTGTCCAGTATTCGCGGGTGAATCGCCCCGCCGATCGCGTTCTCGCCGTACTCGTTCCGAACCACCGACCGCACGATGGGAGACGTCATGCGCCTGGTCACGTTCGTGAGGAAGAACCAGACGGAACAGAAGCAACAGAAGGATCAACTGGGCCTGGAGTCCGTCGGGGTGCTGCTCGACGGGGACACGGCCGTCCTCGACCTCGCCGCCGCCGCGCCCGGAGAGGCGGCCTTCGGCTCCATGCTCGCCCTGATCGAGTCCGGGGACGAGGGGCTCCGCCGCGCGCGGGAGCTCTGCCGACTCCGGCACGGGCCCGCCCTGTTGGCCGTCGAGGACATCGTCCTGCGGGCGCCCCTGCCGCGCCCGGTCCGGTTGCGCGACTGCGGGCTGTTCATCGCCCATCTGGAGTCGGGGCTGCGCGAGCTGGCCCGGCGCTCCTCGGCCGGGGCCGAGGATCCCGACGCCGAGTTCCAACGGCTCATGGCCAGCGGCCGGTTCGACCTCAACCCGCTCTTCCGCGAGCGGGTCATGTACTACACGGCCGACCATCTGTCGGTCAGCGGGCCCGAGGACGTGATCACCGCACCCGCCGGGGCGAAGGAGCTCGACTTCGAGCTGGAGTTCGCCGCCGTGGTGGGCCGGACCGGCCGCGAGGTGAAGCCCGGTGCGGCGCACGAGCACATCTTCGGCTACACCGTCTTCAACGACTGGAGCGCCCGCGACCTCCAGATGCTGCTGATGCCGGCGGGCGTGGGCCCCTGCGAGGGCAAGGACTTCGCCGGGTCCAACACGCTCGGGCCCTGCATCGTCACCCGCGACGAGCTCACCGACCCGTACGCGCTGACGATGACCGCCCGGGTCAACGGCCAGGAGTGGTCACGCGGCGGCACCGACGGCATGCACCACAGCTTCGAGGACGCGATCGTGCACCTCAGCCGGGACCGGGCGGTGCACCCCGGCGACGTCATCGGCTCCGGTACGGTCCCCTCCGGCACCGGGTTCGACCTGGCGCGTTCGCTGAAGGACGGGGACGTGGTCGAGCTGGAGGTCGAGGGGATCGGCGTGCTGCGCAACACCGTCCGCGTGCCCGCGCTCCCCTCGAACGACTCATGACCGACGCGTACGTCCTGGCCGTGGGCCGCACCCCGTACGGCAGGTTCCCCGAGCTCGGGGTGGGCGCGCTGGCCCGTGAGGCGCTCGCGCTGTGCCTCGCCGACGCCGCGGCCGGGTCCTCGGTGGTCGACGGGGTGTTCTTCGCCAATGCCACCCAAGGTGCCCTGGAGCGGCAGCATTTGATACGGGGTCAGGTCGCTCTGCGCGGCACCGCCCTCGAAGGCGTGCCGGTCTTCAACGTCGAGAACGCCTGCGCCAGTGGCGCCACGGCCTTCCACCTCGCGGCCACCGCCGTACGGGCCGGGGAGATGGACGTCGCCCTCGCGCTCGGGGCCGAGAAGATGTACGGCGCCGACGAAACGCGCACCGCCGAGGCCTTCCACGGCGGACTGGACGTCGCCCGCTGGGAGGCCGAACTCAAGGCGCTGCGGGAGGCCGCGGGGGCCGAGGCCGCTCCGCCCGGGCGGCGCTCGGTGTTCATGGACGTCTACGCGGCGCTCGCCGCCCACTACCGGCGCCGCTTCCCCGACTGCACCGCCCGCCGGCTCGCCGCCGTCACCGCCAAGAACCGGCGGCACGGCTCCCTCAACCGCGACGCCGCCCACCGCACCCCGCTCACCGTCGACGACGTGCTGGCCGCACGCGAGGTCGCGGCGCCGCTGACGCTCCCCATGTGCGCGCCCATCGGCGACGGCGCGGCGGCGGCCCTGGTCTGCTCACCGGCGGCGGCGCGCCGGATCGGCGTCCGGCGCGCCGTGGGGATCCGGGCGAGCGTGGTCGCCTCCGGCTCGGCCCGGGCCCTGGACGACGAGGAACGGCAGATCACCCGCCGCGCCTCGACGACCGCCTACGAGCGCGCGGGGCTCGGGCCCGCCGACGTCTCGCTCGCCGAGGTCCACGACGCGACGGCGATCGGTGAGGTGCTCCAGCTCGAAGCCCTCCGGCTGGTCGGTCCCGGTGAGGGCGCGCTCGCGGCCGAGCGCGGCGAGACCGCGCTCGGCGGCCGCCTCCCGGTCAACACCTCGGGCGGTCTGGAGTGCAACGGCCACCCCGTCGGGGCCACCGGGATCGGGCAGATCGCGGAGCTCACCGCGCAGTTGCGCGGCGAGGCCGGTGCGCGCCAGGTGTCCGGCGCGCGGATCGGGCTCGCCGAGAACGGCGGCGGATTCCTGGGCTTCGAGGAGGCGGCCGCCGCGGTCGTCGTCCTGGAAGCGCCGTCACGGGAGGGGAGGTTGCCGTGAGCCAGACCGTGGGATCGACGCCCGAAGCCCCGGCGAACATCGCGGGTCTGCTACACCGGGCGGCCGCCGCGACCCCGGACGCCCCGGCGGTGTGCGAGGGTGCGACCGTCCTGCGCAACTACCGTCGACTGGCCGAGCGTGCACAGGCGATCGGGGCCGCGCTGGTGCGCGAGTACGGTCTGCTTCCCGGCGACCGGGTCGCGCTGGCGATGCGCAACACTCCGTACTATCCGGAGATCCTGTTCGGCGTCTGGTGGGCCGGGCTGGTGGCGACGCCCATGAACGCGCGTCTGCACCCCGAGGAGTTCGCCCAGCAGATCGAGGACTGCGCGGCCCGGCTGTGCGTCGCCACGGACGAACTGGCCGGTTCCCTGCGCGAACAGGGCCTGGGAAAGACGGTGTTGACCGAGGCCGGTGAGCTGACGCGTACGGCGCCGCAAGAAGGATCCGGGCCTCCGGCGTCCGTGCGCCCCGACGATCCGGCGTGGCTGTTCTACACGAGCGGCACGACCGGCCACCCCAAGGGCGCGACGCTCACCCACCGCAATGTGACGGCGGCGACCGAGAGCGCGCTCGCCGACATCGGGCCGGGCCTGGACGCGGCCCTGCTCCACCTGGCGCCGCTCTCCCACGCGGGCGGCCTCTTCGGCCTGGCCGCCGTCGCCCGCTCCCGTCCGCAGGTGTTCCTCCGGGGCAGTGCGGTGGACGCACGGACCCTGGACGAGTCGCTGCGCGCCTTCGGGCCCGCGGTGTTCTTCGCGGTGCCGACCGTCCTGCGCCGACTGCTCGACCCCGCGCTGCTGCCGGACGAACTGGTCGGCCGGGTCCACCACATCCTCTACGGCGGCGCTCCCATGTACGCCGAGGACCTTCGGCGGGTCATCGCCCGCTTCGGGCCCGAGCGGCTGTGGCAGGGGTACGGCCAGGGCGAGTCCCCCGCCACGATCACCCATCTGCGGCCCGGGGACCACCGGGGCGACGACGCCGAGGCGCTGGGGCGCCGCCTGGCGAGCGTCGGCCGCGCGCGCACCGGTGTCGAGGTACGCGTGGTGGACGCGGCGGGGCGGGAAGCGGCGCCCGGAACCAACGGCGAGGTGACCGTCCGGGGCGAGACCGTGATGGCGGGCTACTGGAACAACCCCGAGGCCACCGCCCGTACGCTGCGCGGCGGCTGGCTGCACACCGGCGACCTCGGGCGGTTCGACGCGGACGGCTTCCTCACCCTCGTCGACCGCGCCAAGGACCTGATCATCGCCGGGGGCTCCAACATCTATCCGCGCGAGGTGGAGGAGGCCCTCCTGCGCCATCCCTCGGTCGCCGAGACGGCCGTGGTGGGGGCTCCGGACCCGGAATGGGGCGAACTGCCCGTCGCCTTCGTCGTCCTGGCCCCCGGACGTACGGCGACGGCCGACGAGCTCGACCGCCACTGCCTCGCGCACATCGCACGGTTCAAGCGGCCGCGAGACTTCCGCTTCGTGGCCGACCTGCCCAAGAACTCGTACGGAAAGGTGCTCAAGACCGAACTCAGGGGACTGATCGCCAGATCCCCGGACGCCGAACACGGAAGAGGCTGAGCTGAGATGAGCCGCATCATCGACCTGACCTCCCCGCTCGACCCCCGCGATCTCGACCTCGTACCACCCGACATGCCCGATCTGGCGCTGGTGATCGCGCCCAAGATCGACTACCACACCCATGACGCCTGGGGCCGCGAGTTCATGGTCGCGTCCTTCGGCTGCGACCCCGACGACCTCCCGGCCCGCGAGGGACCCGCGGGCGAGGTCATGCACGAGATCAGCACGCACTGCGGTACGCACGTGGACGCGCCGCTGCACAGCGGGCGCCTGTGCGAGGGCCGCCCCTCGCGCACCATCAGCGACATCGCGCTCGACGAGCTCTACCGCCCGGGCATGGTGCTCGACGTGCGCCCCTGGGCCAGGCCGGGCGAGGCCATCCCCGTCGAGGCGCTGGAGCGGGCCGTGAAGGCCAACGGCCGGGACATCCAGGAAGGCGACGCCATCCTGATCCGCACCGGCCAGGAGCGCTACCGCCTGGGCGAGCCGCAGTACTTCGACTACCCCGGTATGTCGGGCGCCGGCACCCGCTACCTCACCGGCAGGGGAGCGACGATCCTGGGCACCGACGCGATCGGCTGGGACCGTCCGATCCCGAGGATGCGCCGGGCGTTCCAGGAGACCGGTGACGCCGGGCACATCTGGGACGGCCACTACGCGATCCAGGACAAGGAAGCGCTGATCGTCCAGCAGTTGGTGAACCTGGGCGCGCTCCCGCCGACCGGTTTCATGGTCGGCTTCTTCCCCCTCAAGCTCACCGGTACGAGCGCCTCCCCCACCCGGGCCGTCGCCTTCCTCCCCGAGTAGGGCGACCGCGGCCGTGCGGACCACACTCCGCGCGGCCGCTTTTCCATACCGGCTGACCCACCGGATTTTCCGCACCACGCAAAAAGCGTCACATCCGAACCGTCTCGCGCGGCGCCATGGGAGCCCGTCACTCACCGGCAGCCGGGAATGACCGGGGCCCGGGGGCCGAATGTGGTGCCGGTCACCTGGCCGGATGTCAACACTCCGGTACTGGTGACGCGTTGACGATGTTCCGCTACGAACTGTAGCGTCACTTATCAGTAGGGCAGTGAACGCAGAAAGGCGTGAGTTTCAGGGCACGAAATCGTGGGCTCCGCGCATCACTGCCCGGCTTTTCTGTCACACCCTCGACGGTTGCGCGCAGCTGCCTTTCCACAGCGACACAGCAACTCGATGAGGCGTGCATGAGCAATCCCAACCCCCTTTGCGATGAAGTGCTGTCGCAGATTCGGCCGCTGATCGAATCCGTCGTCAACGACGTCCAGATCCGCGCACTTGAGGATTCGACTCTCTCCGTCATACGCGACAGAAGTGTCGCGGCCACCACACTCGACACCCTGGTGGAGCGGGCGGAGTTCTCGGTGAACATGCTCGTGCCGCATTCCCGCGACGCGTTGCCCGTGGCGGACACGGCGTTACGGGGCCTGGCCGCACGGCGCCCCGGCGGGGCCCGGGTGCAGATCCTCGCGGCGCCGGAAGTGGCCGCGGACCAGCGGCTGGCGCGGCTCGGCGGGCTCACCGAGCGCGTCGAGATCCGGCTGGCCGCCGACGTGCGGCACGCCGCCGTGGTGGTGGACGGGCAGGTGGCGCTGGTGCGCTCGCCCGGCGTGGTCACCGCCGGCGCCGAGGCCTCCGTCATCCGGGCCCCCGGCGTGGTCAAGGCCCTCCACGACATCATGATGACCGCGTGGCACCGGGCCGCCCCGCTGATGAAGTACCAACAGCTCCAGGAATACCTCAACGGGGACTCCGGGACCCGGATCCTGCAACTGCTCAGCGACGGCTGCACGGACGAGGCGGCCGCCCGGGAACTCGACATCTCCGTACGGACCTATCGCAGGAGAGTCGCCGACATCATGCGACTCCTCGGAGCGCGATCACGATTCCAGGCCGGGGTCAATGCATCCAGCATGGGGTTGTTACAGCCATAAGTCATCGATGTATCAAGGACTACACGTGTAGGCAGCAACCTGTCAGCGGAACATGAAATCCCCGCAGCGAATGGCAATTTGCTGACCTGCCGTTGAATATCGCCGCACCTTCTGGCGAGACTCGGAGTCGAGCCCGCGCAGCCGACTGCCGCGCGGCCTTCCCGAGTTAAGGAAGTCACGTACACCATGGGTGAAGAAACCCCGGTGCGGCCCGCACCGATCGCGATCGTCGGAATGGCCTGCCGAGTTCCCGGCGCCGACGGTCCGGACGCTTTCTGGCAGCTTCTGATGGACGAGGTCTCCTCGGTCGAGGACGTTCCGGCGACCAGGTTCGGGCGGCCGTACGAGATTCCCGGGGCGCGCGTCCGGTCGGGGCTCCTGAAGGACGTCGACCGCTTCGACGCGGAGCACTTCGGGATCTCACCGAGGGAAGCGGCGGGCATGGACCCGCAGCAGCGGCTCTTCATGGAGACCGTCTGGGAGGCCCTGGAGGACGCGGGCCAGGACCCCGCGCGGCTCGCGGGCACCCGCACCGGCGTCTACGTGGGCACCACCAACGTCCACTACTGGGACCTCCAGCAGAGCGTCGACTTCCCCGACATCCACGCCTCGCTCGGCGCGGGCTCGCGCTCGACCACGACCGGCCGGGTCTCCTTCGCCCTCGGCATCACCGGGCCCGGGCTCTCCGTGGACACCGCCTGCTCCTCCTCCCTGACCGCCATCGCGCTCGCCTGTCAGAGCCTGCGGGCGGGCGAGTCCACGCTCGCCATCGCGGGCGGCTCGCAGCTGCTGCTCGCCAACACCGAGAACCACGGCTTCGTGGACGCGGGCGTGTTCGGGACCGACTGCCGCTTCGGCGACGCCTCCGCCGACGGGTTCGTCTTCAGCGAAGGCGTGGGCGTGGTCCTGCTCAAGCCGCTCGACCGTGCCCTCGCCGACGGCGACCCGATCCGCGCCGTCATCCGCGGCTGGGGCATGAACAACGACGGCGCGGGCAGCGACACGATGATCAACCCCGCGCTGAGCGGGCAGCGGCAGATGCTCCAGCTCGCCTACGAGCACGCCGGGATCCCCGTGTCCGACGTCGACTACATCGAGACCCACGGCACCGGCACCCGCGCGGGCGACCCGGTCGAACTCGGCGCCATCGCCGCCGTCCTGGGCGGGCGCGACAAGGACCGGCGGCCGCTGCTCGTCGGCTCCGTGAAGAGCAACATCGGCCACACCGGCTCCGCCGCGGGCGTGCTGGGGCTGATCAAGACCGTACTGGCCCTCCAGCACCGCACCGCCCCGCGCAGCCTGCACGTCACCGAGCGCACCCCGGCGATCGACTGGGACGCCACGGGCCTCGACATCCCGCACCGCGCGGCCGTACCCCTCGAAGCGGAGGGGCGGCCGCTGACCGCCGGTGTGAGCGGATTCGGCGTCTCCGGCACCAATGTGCACCTCGTGCTCACCGAAGCCGAAGTCCAGTCCGGCGGCGCCGGCGTTCGCACCCCCGTCGCCACGGAGAGCGGCACCACGCACATCCTCCCCCTCTCCGCCGCCTCACCCCAGGCCCTGCGCCAGCGGCTCCAGGACATGGCCCACCACCTCTCCCCCGGCGGCGCCGGCCGCGGCGCCGCGATCGCGGACATCTGCCACACCGCCGCGACCCGCCGCGCGCATTACGACAGCCGCGTCACCGTCGTCGGCGACAGCCACGACGCACTGGCCGAGCGCCTGCGGGACGTACTGGCCGAGGACGGCTCCAGGCCCTACGCCGGCCGCCCGCAGGTCGCGTTCGTCTTCTCCGGCCACGGCTCCCAGTGGATCGGCATGGCCCGTGAACTCATGGACACCTCAACGGCGTTCAGCGCGGCGCTGATCCGCTGCGACGACGTCGTGCGCAACGAGACCGGCTGGTCGGTCATCGACCGGCTCACCGACGGCAGCGACCTGGTGGGCGAGACCGTCGCCGTCGTGCACCCGGTGCTCTGGGCGGTCCAGGTCTCCCTCGCCGAGACCTGGCGGGCCTGGGGCGTGGAGCCGGACGTGGTCATCGGGCACAGCATGGGCGAATCGGCGGCCGCCTGCGTCGCGGGCGCCCTGAGCCTGGCCGACGCGGCGGCCGTGGTCTGCCGCCGCGCCCGGCTGATCCGCGACCGCGTCGCCGGTCGCGGCACCATGTCGGTGGCCGCACTGCCCGCCGCCGACGCCGAAGCGCTCATCGCGGAGCTCGCGGTCAACGTCTCGGTCGCCGCCAGCAACGGCCCGCGCACCACGGTACTCGCCGGTGAGATCGAGGGCATCGAGAAGATCAAGGCCGAACTGGACGCCCGTGACGTGTTCTGCCGCGTCATGAAGGCCGAAGCCGCCTCGCACTGCGCCCAGATGGACCCGCTCCTCGACGAACTCGGCGCGGAATTGCGGGAGATAGCCCCCAGGACCGGCCGCATACCCATGCGCTCCACCGTCACCGGCGAACTGGAGGACGGCAGCGGGCTCGACGCCTCGTACTGGACCCGCAACATCCGCGGCCGCGTCCACTTCCACGAGGCCGTGCTCAGCACCGCCCTCGCCGCCGAGACCGTGTTCATCGAGATCAGCCCGCACCCGATCCTGTCGAGCGCCGTGCAGGACTCCCTCCAGGACGCGGCCCTGCCCGGCACCGCCGTCGGCTCCCTCATCCGCGACGAACCGGACCGCCAGACCCTGCTGACCCACCTCGGCAAGGTGTACGAGAGCGGCGCCCGCGTCGACTGGGACGGCCTCTACGGCGGCGGCCGCCTCGTCCCCCTGCCGACCTACCCCTGGCAGCGCGAGAGCTACTGGGTGGAGGACCTGGAAGCCCTCCCCCAGTCCCACGCGTTCCCCCTGGACCCGTCGGACTCACCGTTCCTCGCGGACGCCCCGGCACACGGCCCCGCCCTGCTGCACGGCCCGGCGTTCGCCGAAGCCGCCCGCCTCGCGGCCGCCAGGACCGCGCGGACCGACGCGGTGCTGCTCACGGACGTGACCGTCAAGGACGCCCTCGCGGTGCACCCCGGATCCGCCCCCGCGCTGCGCGTCACCCTCACCCCCGGGGAGGCGGACGGCAGTTGGAGCTTCTCGGTCACCGGGGACCAGGACGGCCGGGAGAGCGAGCACGCCTCCGGTACGGCGACCGTGACACCCGGCCTCGGCGCCGCCGTGCACGAACCGCTCGCCCGCACGCTGGAGCGCTGCCCGCAGCACCTGGACGGTGCGGCCTTCTACGCCCGGATGGCCGGGGCCAAGGAGCTCTACCAGGTCGTGGACGAGCTCTGGCTCGGGCAGGGCGAGGTCGTCGGCCGACTGCGCCGCCCCGCCGCGCTGGAGCCGCACCCCGACCACCCGGTGCACCCGGCCCTGCTGGCCGCGGCCGCCCAGCCCGCGCTGGCGCTGCTGCCGGACATGGCGTACCTCACCGAGCACGTCGGCCGCGTCACCGTGCTCGGGCCCCAGACGGACGTGATGTGGAGCAAGTGCTGGATCTCGGAAGTCACCCCCGACGGGCTGCTCTTCCTGGACATGGCCCTCCTGGACGAGGCCGAGAACGTCGTGGTCGAGGCCGCGCGGATGCGGATGCGCAGGCAGGGCGGCGGTACGGAAGTCGGCGCCGGGGCCGATGTCAGCACGGAGGACGAGATCATGAGCACCGAGCCCGAGCCCGTCCACGAGCGGGGCACGGTCACCGGCCGGAGCGTGGACGGCGGCATCGAGCTGACCGGCGAGCTGCGGCTGACCGACCCGTCCAGCGGCTTCGTCGTCGAGCTGCGCGGCAGCCTGCGGATCTCGCAGGGAGGCACTGGTACGGCGAGCCCTTCCCCCACGGTCGCCGCACCCGCTCGTACGGCCACGCCCGTCGCGCAGCCCGCAGCCGCCCCCGCCCCGGCACCCGTCGTCGCGGTGAGCGCCGCGGCCGTGGCGCGGCCCACCGCGGACCGGCCCGCCGAAGACGCCCCGGCCGCCGATCGCCCGGTCGTCGACCGCGTGGCGGCACACGTCGCCGCGGTGCTCAAGATGCGCGTCGCCCGGCTCGACGTGAACAAGCGCTTCAACCAGCTCGGCATGGACTCGCTCATGGCGACCGAGCTGCGCAAGCGGCTGGAGAAGGAGCTGGGCGTCGCCCTGCCCATGACCCGGCTGGTGCGCGAGACCACGACCGCCTCGCTGGCCCGGGAGCTGGAGGCGGAGATCACCGGTTGACCGCCGGCGCCCGCGGCAGGACCGGACCACAAGGCACCAGTAGCACCACAAGGTGGAGGAAGAGTTGAGCAAGGACCTGTACGACATCGGCCAGATGCCCCCGTTGGGCGAGGTACCCGCGCGCATGCACGCGTCGGTCATCCGCCCGGACCGCTACGGTCCGCCGGAGCAGGGCTTCGCCATGGAGGTCGTGGACGTACCGCGCGTCGGGCGCGGCCAGGTCCTCGTCTACGTCATGGCGGCGGGCATCAACTACAACAACGTCTGGGCCTCCCTCGGCTACCCGTACGACGTCGTCGCCGGACGGCAGAAGCGCGGCGAGCCCGAGGACTTCCACATCGGCGGCTCCGAGGGGTCCGGCATCGTCTGGGCGGTGGGCGACGGGGTCACCTCCGTGAAGGTGGGCGACGAGGTGATGCTGTCGGGCTGCACCTGGGACGAGAGCGCCCACGACATCCGCCTGGGCGCCGACCCGATGACCTCGGTCACCCAGAACGCCTGGGGCTACGAGACGAACTACGGCTCCTTCGCCCAGTACGCGCTCGTCGACGACTACCAGTGCCACCCCAAGCCCGCCAACCTCTCCTGGGAGGAGGCCGCCTGCTTCCTGCTGACGGGCGCGACCGCCTACCGGCAGCTGTGCGGCTGGGCCCCGCACACGGTGGAGCCCGGGGACCCGGTGCTCATCTGGGGCGGCGCGGGCGGCCTCGGCTCGATGGCGATCCAGATCACCCGCATCCGGGGCGGTGTCCCCATCGCCGTGGTCTCGGACGAGGAGCGCGGCAAGCACTGCCTCGACCTCGGCGCGGAGGGGTTCATCAACCGCAACGACTTCGACCACTGGGGCCGGCTGCCGGACACCACGGACGACGCGGCCATGGCCAAGTGGGTCAAGGGCGCGCGCGCCTTCGGCACCAAGTTCTGGGACATCCTCGGCGAGCGCCGGGCGCCCAAGATCGTACTGGAGCACAGCGGCCAGAACACCATTCCCACCTCGATGTACGTGTGCGACACGGCGGGCATGGTGGTCATCTGCGGCGGCACCAGCGGCTACAACGGCGACGTGGACCTGCGCTTCCTGTGGATGCGCCAGAAGCGCCTCCAGGGCTCGCACTTCGCGAACATCCGCCAGTGCCGCCAGGTCATCGAACTCGCCGCGAGCAAGAAGCTCGACCCGTGCCTGTCCTGGACGGGGGACTTCGAGGAGACCGGTCTCGCCCACCAGTTGATGTACGAGAACAAGCACCCGTCGGGCAACATGGCGGTCCGCGTCAACGCGGTGAGCGCCTGACCGTACGGCGGACTTCGGCAGTGGGTGCCCGGCACGATGATGTTCGCTGACGGGCACCCCGGCCCCATCTCGATGATCAAGATCATCGAGATGCAGAATGACCCGTATGTCGATAACGAACACGCCGCAGACAGCAACGGTCGACGACGCCGCCCTGATCAGCCGCACTCTGGCGCGCGCCTTCGAGGACGACCCGATGATGCGCTGGTTCTTCCCCGGCGACACCTCGCGCGAGGCGGGGCTGAACCGCTACTACGCCACGCTCTTCACCCGGCAGTACGTCCACCACGGCGTGTGCGAGCGCACCGGCGCCGCGGCGGCCTTCTGGGTGCCGCCGGAGGCGCGGGCCAAGGCGGTTCCCGACGCGGAGACCGTCCGCGAGCTGGAGGACATCCTCGGCGACCGGGCCGGGTTGTTCAGGGAGACCGTCGAAGCGGTCGCCGAGCACGGGCCCCAGGAGCCGCACTGGTACCTGGCGGTGATCGGCGCCGACCCGGCCGGCCAGGGCCAGGGCCACGGGTCCGCTCTGCTGCGCTCGGGCCTGGCCAAGGCCGACGCGGCGGGTCTGCCCGTCTACCTGGAGTCCTCCAAGCCGTCCAACCTGCCCGTCTACGAGCACTTCGGCTTCACCGTCCTCCAGGAGATGCAACTGCCGGGCAACGGGCCGACGCTGTGGGCGATGCGGCGCGCACCGCGCACGAACACCCCTGCCGGTGGCTTCGTCCCGAACGACTTCGCCGTCCCCCAGGGTCTGTCCGGTGACGGCTTCCGACTGGAGCCCCTGGGGGCGCGGCACAACGAGGCCGATCACGCCGCCTGGATGTCGAGCATCGAGCACATCCGGTCCACGCCCGGGTTCCTGGGTTCCTGGCCGCCGCAATCCGGAATGAGCCTGGAGGAGAACCTCCGGGATCTCAACCGGCACGCGGACGACTTCGCCGGGCGAAAGGGCTTCACCTACTCCGTGCTCGACAGCGCGGACGACGTGATCGGCTGCGTATACATCTACCCGTCGCGTGCGAACACCGACGTCACACAGGTGAGTTCGTGGGTGCGGGCCGACCGCGCGGAGCTGGACAGACCTCTGTACGACGCGGTGACGGCGTGGCTGTCCTCGGCATGGCCGTTCCGGCAGGTCGACTACCGGTCGGGGACATAGCCGGATCGGGCCACGGCTCGTACGACCCGCAAAGGGTCCAACTCCCGTAAGAGTTGGACCCTTTGGTCAACCACTACCGGCTATCGGCTACCGGCCGCATTCCCGCTCAGAACAGGATGCGGTACGTGTTCCAGCCGCCGTTGCCGATCTTCACGCGCTGCTTGTACGGGGCGGAGGCGTTGCCCGTTCCCTTGTACAGCCACAGCGAGCCGTCGTTGCCGCGGCCGAGCAGGTCGGTCTTGCCGTCGAGGTCGACGTCACCGCTGGACACGAGGGTGTTGTAGGTGTTCCAGCCGCCGCCGACCTTGGTGCGGGTCTGGAACGGGGCCGTGCGGTTGCCGGTGCCCTTGTAGAGCCAGAGGGTGCCCGCCTTGTCGCGGGCGACGATGTCGGCCTTGCCGTCGCCGGTCAGGTCGCCGTTGCCGGCGATCTGCGTGTACTGGCCCCAGCCGCCACCGACCTTGTAACGGGAGGTGAGCTTGCCGTTGCCGTAGCCGAGGTACAGCCACAGCGTGCCGGAGGAGTCGCGGGCGAGCAGGTCGGCCGCCTGGGCGCCGCCGAGGTTGCCCGGGGACAGCACCTTGTTGTATATGTTCCAGCCGCCGCCGACCCGGAAGTCGTCGGTGTCACCGCTGTAGTACAGGCTGCCCTTGTAGTCCCAGTTCCACATGCCGTCCGGGAGCCCGTCGCCGGTGTTGTCGGCCAGGGCCCCGGCCTTCGTGTCCGGCACGGGGCCGAGCTCGAGGCGGTCGGTGAGGCCGCCCTTGCCGTTGGGCAGGTACATCCAGGCCCGGTCGGAGCGGTCCACACCGAACAGCGGGGCGAAGGGCTCCTCTCCCGTCGGGCCGCTCTGCGTCGCCGCCGGCCCGGCCTTGGCCTTGCCGGCCTCCGCGAGCTCGAAGGCCGAAGGAGCGTGGGGGGTGTCGGCGGCGAACGCGGTGGCGCCGGTGCCGACGAGTGCGGCGGTCACCGCGGCGGCAGCCAGCCGGGCGGCTATCCGCCCGTGCTTACGGCCAGTGGTCTTGGCCACGTATCTCTCCATTGGTCGGACGAACGTGACGCGGCCCGGCGCACACCTACTGCGGCGCATACGCACCGGGACACATCACGTGATCGCCGGAGACTTTACACAGAACATTTACGTGTCAACGAGTTTCAGGCCATGGGTGGACCAGGGCCGCCAGGTAGTCGTCGAGGAGCTCGGTCTGGCGAGGGGGCGGGAAGGCCTCGGGGGCGAAGAGGGCCTGTACCACCAGCCCCAGCACGAACGACTGGGCTCCGGCCGCGATGCGCGCCGGGTCTCCGGGCGGCAGTTCGCCGAGCCCCTGGGCCGCGGCGACCAGATCGCGCAGTTTCTCACGGCTTCGCCCGTATTTGAGTGCGTACTCGTCGCTCAGCGCGGGGTCGGCGAGGGCCGCGTCCCAGGAGGACACCCAGATCCGGTTGGTGGCGGTGGCCTCGGCGGTCAGCGGCAGGATGTCGAGCAGGGCGGCCCGCACGGCGGACAGGCCCGTCCCCGCGGCACGCCGGGGACGGGAGGCGGTGCGCTGGTCGAGCAGTTCGAGGGCGTGCGCCACCAGGTCGCGCTTGGCGGGGAAGTAGTGGGTGAGCAGGCCGGTGGTCGCGCCGAGCTCGGTGGCGACGGCGCGCAGGGTCAGTCCGCCGAAGCCCTGCGCGGCGAGCACCCGCCAGACCGCTTCGGAAACATCGCGACGACGGGCTTCGTGGTCGCCCTTGGTACGTGGCATGCTGCTACCGTACATAACCGTAACGCTTGTTATGCGAATGGGGTCATCGATGTTCTCCCTCCCGCTGCGGGACAACGCCCGCCTCCGTCCGCTGGAGACGTGGCACGCCGAGGAGTTCGCCGCCCATCTGGACCGGGCCCGCGAGCACATCCGCCCCTGGGTGGGGGCCGGGTTCGTCACCGACGACGTCGACGGAGCGCGCGGCACACTGCGCCGCTACGCCGAGCGCCAGGCCGCGGACGGCGCCCGCCTCTACGGCATATGGCTCGACGGCACACTCGTCGGCGGCGTGATGTTCACCGACTTCAGCACCGCCTCGGGCTCCTGCGAGGTCGGCTGCTGGCTGGAGCCGGCCGCCGAGGGCCGCGGTGTGGTCACCGAGGCCTGCCAGGTTCTGCTGGACTGGGCGTTCACCACCCGCGGGCTGCACCGCGCCGAGTGGCACTGCCGGGCCGACAACGAGCGGAGCGCCGCGGTGGCCAAGCGGCTCGGCATGACCCTGGAGGGTGTGCGGCGCGAGTACTGGCCCTACGGCGGCACCCGCCACGACAAGCAGATCTGGGCGGTCCTGGCCTCCGAATGGCGAGCCCATCGCCGGTGACGGCCGCGTCACCCCGCCACGGCCCGGCTCCGGGTGCGCCACCTGGACAGTTCGGCCCCGGCCGCCACAAGGACAGCGCGCTGCCCCTGTGGCGGCCGGGGGCCGACCACGTGCCGACGCCCACCTCAGCCCTCGGGAAGGACGACTCCCGGACAAGATCAGGTCCTCGCCGGCGGGGGATATGACGCCCCCTTATGGCTCTCACACAGCTCCGTTCGCCATACTTCGCGCCGTGGACCAGCAAACAGATGACCAACACACCGCCCTCAATGCCGCCGCGCTGAACCCGGCGCACGTCCCCGGGCTGATGCCCGCCCCGGCGGCCGCGCCCGAAGCGTCGACGGAGGGGCAGAAGACGGACAGGCGGAAGGCGGCCGAGCCGGGGCCGGAGGCCGAGGCGGAAGACGTGACGGCCGGTGAGCCCGAACCCGCCGCCGCGCCGACGGCGGACGCCGACGCCGAGCCCGGGGCCGACGATCCCGACCCCGAACGCCCCGCCCCCGGCGCGGCCGAGGACGGGCCCGCTCTCTCCGTGTCCGACCGGCGGGGGTCCATCACCGCCGACCACTCGGGAATCCGGCTGCGCCTCGACGACGAAGAGGCCGACTTCGGCTGGGACGAGCTCAGCGCCGTCGAGTACGCGACCTCCCGCTGGAACCGGCGTTTCACAGTCACGGTGCATCTGCCCCGGCCCCGCTGGTTCCGCATGGACGTCCAGGCCGAGGACCGGGCGAGCCTCGCTCAGTGGTCCGAGCAGCTCGAAGACGTACTGAACGCGTACTTCGAAGAGTAGGACCAACCGCTCAAAAGGTGGACGACGACGCCTGCACCGCGCCGAGGTCGCGGGTCCGTGACCTCGGCGCGGACGTCGTCGTGCCCCGTGGCTTGTTCCGCACTGCTCTGCCGTCATCTCCCCCACAAGGCAAGGCAAACTCAAGCGGAAACTGACATGAACAACACCAATGCGAAATCGGTGGAATCCCGGACCCGGGGCCGAGGGGGAGAAACACATGGAGGAAACCGGCGACGAAACCGGCGTCCACGCAGATGCGGCCGTCGCGCTGGACCGACCCGCCGCCCGACTGCCGCTGTCCGCAGGATCCAAAGCCGCCAACCTGGCTCGCGCGGCAGCCGCCGGACTGCCGGTCCTGCCCGGATTCGTCATCCCGCACGGCGCCGGTGACGACGCCCGGGCCCTGCGGCACGCCTGGCGCGAGCTCTCCCAGGACGGCGCGGTGCCCCTGGTCGTACGCTCCTCGTCCCCGCAGGAGGACACCGAGGAGTCGTCCCTGGCAGGGCAGTTCGCCTCCGTGCTCGACGTGCGCGACTGGCCCGCCTTCCGCGCGGCGGTGCGCACGGTCCTCGACTCCGCGGACCTGCCCGACGGCACCCGGGCCCCGATGGCCGTCCTCGTCCAGCCCATGCTCACCGCGCGCGTGGGCGGTGTGCTCTTCGGCGCCGACCCCGTCGAAGGCCGTCTGGACCGGATGCTGGTCAGCGCGGTGCGCGGCGGCCCCGACACCCTGGTCAGCGGTGAACAGGACGGCACCAGCTACCACTTGACCCGCTCGGGCCGACGGCTGCGTTCCACGACCCCGCACACCACCGGCGAGCACCTGCTGAAACGTACCGAGCTCTACCGCCTCGCCCGTCTGGCCCGACGGGTGGAAAAGGTCTTCGGCGGACCGCAGGACATGGAGTTCGGCTTCGACGGGACAGGACGCCTGTGGCTGTTCCAGGCCCGTCCCATCACGGCCATGACCGCGCGGCCCGCACGCGGCGCGCGGCTGCTCGGCCCCGGCCCCGTCGCCGAAACCCTCCCCGGCACACTGCAACCGCTGGAGGAGGACCTGTGGGTGGCACCGATGGCCCGGGGGATCCGCTCCGCGCTCGACATCGGCGGCAGCGCACCGCGCCGTCTGCTGCGCGCCCACCCCGTGGTGACCACGGTCGCCGGACGTGCCGCGGCCGACCTGCGTCTGCTGGGCATCGCACCGCCCCGCCATCGTCTGCTGGCCAGGATCAACCCACTGCCGGGCGCCCGCCGTCTGGCGGCCGCGTGGCGCACCGGGCGGTTGACCCGCGCCCTGCCCGACCTCGCCCTCGACCTCACGGCGGACATCGACCGCCGGTTGGCCGAAACCCCGGCACCGGCCGAGCTCTCGCGCGCCGACCTGGCCGATCTGCTGCGCTGGACGCGCTCCGCCCTGGCGGCTCTGCACGCGCAGGAGGCGCTGGCGGGCGCGTTGCTGCGCGAGAGCAGCACCCGTACGGCCGCGAGCGCGGCGCTCGCCGCACTGGCCGAGGGCCGGGGCCAGGCGCTCACGGACACCGAGATCGTGGCGGGCGCACCGGTGGTCCTGGCGCTCACCCCGCCGAGCCTCACCGGCCCGCTGCGACTCCCTCCGACCGGCGAGGGTCAAACGCGCACGGGTACGGCGGCGGATCCACGTCACCTCGCCCTGCCGACCCGCGAGTCACTACGGCTGCGCATCCGCTGGATCCACCAGCTCCAGGTGCACCTCGTCCACGACGCCGCACGCCGTATCGCCCTCTCGCACCGGGCCGTCGCGCAGTTGCGCTGGCACGAGTTACTGGGCGCGTTGGACGGCGAGGCTCTTCCTGCCGACGTCGCCCAGCGGCTCCCCCGCCCCGACAGCCCGCCGCTGCCCGACACCTTCCGCCTGGCGGACGACTCGTTGGTGGTCGCCGAACGCCCGCGCCACGGCGCCGCCCCCGCGCAGGGCGTCTCCGGCGGCCGCGCCACCGGAACCGCCTGGGACGGCCGAGGCGAACGCCCCGAGGACGCCGTACTGGTCGTACGCACCCTCGACCCGGCCCTCGCGCCCCTGCTGCCGCAAGTGACCGCTCTGGTCGCCCAGACCGGCAGCCCACTGTCCCATCTGGCCGTGCTGGCACGGGAGTTCAGGGTTCCCGCAGTGGTCGGCGCCGCCGACGCCGTGCAGCGCTTCGCTCCGGGAACCCGCCTGGCCGTCGACGGCACGAGTGGCGACGTACGCCTGGAAGACACCCGTACGCGAGAGGCGGCCGACCGGTGAAGCGACTGGCACACCTCTTCGCGGGCGCGGCCGGGCTCGGCGCGGGCTCGTACGTCGTCATCTACCTCTACCGCTGGCAGTGGCAGCGCGCGATCATGTGCGGTGTTCTGCTGCTCGTCGCCGAAGTGCTGCTGCTCGGCCTGATCGTCCTGGGCCGCCTCAGCCGTATCGAGCAGCGCATCAGCGAGGGCGACCGGCGCCACGCCGACGTCCTGGCCCGTCTGGAACAACCCCGCGCGGAGGATCCCGCCACGCGCTTCCGGTGGCTGGACGACATCCGGGTGGAGCGCACCCACGTCTTCGTCCCCGTCCTGATGGCCGCGGGTGCCGTGCTCTCGGGGCTCGCGCGGCTCGTCCAGAAGATCGCCCGGAGTACGGTCCGCCCCGCCGCCGACCGCCGGGTCGCGGGCCGTCTCGCGGTCCTCGCCGCACCGCCCCTGGGTGCCGACCTCGACGCCCTGCCCGCGACCGGCCCGGACCGGCGCCGCAGACGACACCGGATCACCGGTGTCGTCGCCGGAACCACCGCACTGGCCGCCCTCGTCCTCGGCCTCGGCGAACTGACCGAAACCCGCCCCGAAGAGCGCGCCCCGGACACCGTCGCGACCTCGGTGGTGGTCCGTCTCGCCACCCGAGGCGTATCCGGCCAGGAGTACCAGGCCCTGCTGGCCCACGAGATCTGGAACCGCTGCCGCCACTCCACCTCGATCCCGCTGTACGACGCCACACTCGGCAGCCTCGGCGGCAACCTCTACGCGGGCGTCGTCCACCCCGCCCTCGCCGACCACGACCGGATGCGGCTGCGCGGGTGCCTGGAGGACACGGCGACCGACCGCGCGTACTTCAAGGTCGTCGGTATGGACCAGACCAGGAGGGAGAAGCACTGACGCAGGGGTGGAAGTGAGCCGCAATACGGCGGGAGCCGGTTGGCGTGGGCCGGGAGGGTATCCGCAGGGGAGAAGTACGGTCCCACCTCCCGTCAGGAGGTCGCCTGTGGCTACCACTTCGACACCTCGTCGCTCGCCGCCCCCGGATTACGGGACGGTCCGTCCGAAGCGCTCCGCGTGGTCGGGGGTGCTCATCGGGGTCGGGATCGCCGCGTTCGTCGACGAGACGGTGTTCCACCAACTCCTGCACTGGCACCACTTCTACGACAAGTCCACCCCGGGCGTGGGCCTGGTCTCCGACGGCCTCTTCCACGCCTTCGGCTGGTTCGCCGTGGTCATCGGCCTGGTCCTCGTGGCGGACCTGCGCAGGCGCGCCGCGCTCACCGGCCGGGGCCTGACCGGCGGAATCCTCCTGGGCGCGGGGTTCTTCCAGCTCTACGACGGAACGATCCAGCACAAGCTCCTCAAGCTGCACCAGATCCGCTATCACGTCGACCTGGTCCCCTATGACTGGACGTGGAACGTGCTGGCGGTGATCTTCCTGATCGTCGGTGCGGTGCTGGTGAGGCGTTCCAACGAAGGGCAAGCGTCTGACACGGTGGCGGGCGCGGAGCCGAGCTGATGGCGCCGATGCCCATGCCCGCCGGGCAGACCACCGGCGCCCCGGCGGGGGTGGCCGCGGTACTCGCCGTGAGCGCGGCATTGGGGTATCTGCTGGCAGCGCGACGGTTGCGACGCCGAGGAGACGCGTGGCCACGGTTACGGGACGCCTCCTTCACCACCGGGCAGGCGTGCCTGGTCGCGGTGGCCCTTGCACCCCTGCCGGGCGGGGAGTTCACCGCTCACATGCTCCAGCACCTGGTCATCGGCATGGCCGCCCCGCTGCTGCTGGTCCTGAGCCGCCCGGTGACCCTCGTCCTGCGCGCCCTCCCGGCGGGCCCCGCCCGGCACGGCCTGCGGGCCGTGGTCCGCTCCCGCCCGGTCGGCCGGCTGGTCCTGCCACCGGTGGCCGCGGTGCTCGACGTGGGCGGTCTGTGGGTGCTGTACCGCACCCGGCTGTTCGCCCACCTCCACGAGCAGCCCTGGCTGCACGCTGCCGTCTGCACCCACGTCCTGGCCGCCGGTCTGCTGTTCAGCTTCGCCGTCTGCCAACTCGACCCCGTACGCCACCGCTCCGGCCTGCCGCTGCGCGCCGCCACGCTGGTCGCGGCCGCCACCGCCCACTCGGTGCTGGCCAAGTCCCTCTACAGCGCCTCCCCGCCCGGCACCGCCTTCACCAGCCACGACCTGGCCCGCGCCGCGGAGGCGATGTACTACGGCGGTGATGTGGTGGAGATCGCCCTGGCCGCCGTCCTGGCCCGGCAGTGGTACACCGCCACGGGCCGCCGCCTGTCCCCCGTCCGCCATGGCCTCCGGGCGGGGTGACGGCGGCCCCTACGAGTTCCGGCTCAGCGGCCCGCGACGACGGAACGCTTGCCGTCCGGCGTCAGCGGCACGGTGAGCGGCTGGGTACCCACACCGCGTGCGGCGCGGCCGTCCAACGGCTTCTGCACCGTGTTGATGTTCAGCGAGACACCCTGGCCTCCGCTGAACGTGCCGGTCGCGAACGCGTTCACCGTCGCGTCCGCCGTGACCTCGTAACCGGTCGTGTCCACGATGCCGTGGGTGCGGCAGTCGCGGAAGACCTCCTCGATCGGGACGAACCACAGCCAGTGCAGGTCCGAGCCACCGTTGAGGTCGACCTTCTCGTTGAACCACACGGCCACCATCCCGGACATCGACACCGTGGCCGTCCAGTCGATGTCGTACCGCTGTGTCCCCACCACCAACGACGCCTCGACGGCGGACTTCGGCGGGATCCGCAACGGCAGGTCGACGCTCCAGGTCTGCGTCTCCTTGTGCGCGAACTCCTGGGTCGAGGAGAGGCTCGCTTCGATGGAGGTGGTCTCGCTCACCTTGGCGACGGCCGGAATCTCCGCCGACACCTCCATCGTCACACCGATCTTCAGCGACTCGGTCACCGAGATCCGCAGGTCCTGCTCCGTCGTCTTGCTCTGCTTGTACGTGACGGTCTGCTCGACCGCCGTGCCGTTGCGGTAGTTCGTGGTGATCGAGCTGACCTGGCCGGGGATCGGCGAGGGCGCGCTCGGGTCGTAGGTGATGCCGGAGTACTTCGTGCGGACCTGATGGCGGTGGTAGTCGGCGAGGAAACTCTGCTTCCCGTAGTCCGTGGAGGCGGTGAACCGGCAGCCCCGGGACGACGGATGGCGCTCGCGGGCCATCCATCCGCCCCAGGCGTCGGTGATCTCCTGAAGGGAGCGACTGGCCCCCTTCTTGGGCGGTGCGGCCTGTGCGGGAGTCGCGGCGGCGAGGGTGACCGGAATCGTGGCGGCGACTCCGGCGGCGGGCGCGAAGGCCAAGAGGCGCCGCCGGGACACACCGGGTATCTGGGACATGGGGGATTCAAGACCTTTCTGCGGCACGGGCGTACGGGACGGAATTCCTGGTACGCCATGCAAGCCGCGATCCCATCGGCGGCCTAGGGACTTAAGTCCTTGCTGATCCACCCCGGCCGACCTTGGCCGAAAACCTCACAGGAAGCCCGCTTCCAGGCCGACAGCGCGGTCCGGTTCTTCGCCCGCCACCTCGGCCGCCCCACCGCGTGACCGGCCTGATCCGACCTGACGGTATCGGCGCTCCGGCCACCGGCCGGGCGCCGATACCCGTGTCCGGCCCGAACGGGCAGACTGTGCGCGTGGACGACTACCGCCCGGTGCACCGGGAGCGCGCACCCGAATCGTACGGACGCCTGCGCGTGCGCAGCACCGATCTCGACCCCGCCCGCTGGCTCACCGAACGGCCCCCGGGGCAAGGGGACTTCGGCACCGCGGCGGGCGTCGCCGCACCCGGATTCGCCGCGTACGCCCGGGTGCTGCATCCGGCCTCCCTGGAGGAACGGCCGGTGCGGTGGGCGACGGTGGCGGCCGCGTACGGGCGGGAAGTCGCGCCGGGCACCGACTGGCACGAGCTGATCGGGGCGGACCGCGACTACCAGAACGCCGAGGTGTACGGCCTGGCCGGCGTCTGGGACGAGCACCCGGCCGAGGGGCCGACCCCGCCCGCCGTCGCCCAGGCCCTCATCCCGGTCCTGGCCCGGCACACCCGGACGGTGGAGCACTGCTGGTTCGGGCTGTGGCACGGCTACGGCCGGTGGGACTTCGACCACGTTCCCACCTTCGAGACCCCCGGCCGCGAGGAGGTGCTGCTCTCCGGGCCCCTGGCCGACGCCGTCTCGCCGGTGTCGCTCGACGAGTTCGCCGAGCTGCCCGACCTGTGGTGGCCCCAGGACCGCGCCTGGTGCCTGGGCGGTGACGTGGACCTGGTCAGCACGTACGTCGGCGGGTCCCCCGCGCTGATCGCCGAGCTGCTGGCCGCTCCGGAGCTGGAGGCGCACCCGGTGGCGCCGGGCGACGCGGTGGGCTGACCCCCCGTACGGCATCGCCCGAGCAGACCCATGCGATGGGCACACCGGGCGGCCACCAGCAGCCCCAGGGCGACGGCATCGCCGTAGCGCAGGGCGCCGAGGACGCGCGGCGCGCGGCGCGTCGGCCACCGCGTGCCCGTACCGGAACACCCCGGCCGGGCCGTCCTCCAGCGGGTCGTAACAGATGAGAGCGGCCCGGGCGTCGGCGCACAGCGCGATGAAGGACGCCGGCGCGCTCCTGTCATACCGGCCGTCCGGGCGCAGCCGGGCGCAGACCTGGTCGTACGAGGCGGGGCACACCGACAGCACGTTCCTGACCAGGGCGTACAGCCCCGGCCTGACGGCACCGGGTGCCGGCGTGTCGAGGTGGTGCAGGACGCGGTGGGCGTGGGCCGCCGGGACGCCGTGGTCGGAGACGACTACGAACCGCTCGGCGTCCAGCCGCCGGGCTATGCCGGTCAGCTCGTCCCACGAGGCGGCGCCGGTCCGTACCTGCAAGGGAAAACAGGCGAGGCCGGAGCCGATGCTCCGGTCGAGGGCTACGGGTGAACGAGAGGGAAGCATGAGGGAGTCACAGACCGGGCGCTGCCCAAGGTTCGGGCGATGCCCTCATACCGTCGGCGCCCCCGGGCCCCGGACACATGAGGCTGCGGCCCTGTCACGGCCCCGTCGTCGGGTCCCAGGGACTCCCAGGCGCGGTCCCGCCTTCGCCCACCCGGTGAGTCATCACCGTCGGCGCGCGGGGCGCGCGGCCCTGACCGGGGTGTTCCTGATAGGCAGTCGCGGTGAGCAACCACGTATCCGCGCGCGAGGCGGACGACGCCGGTCTCGGCACGTACGGCACCGGGCGCGGCTGGCCCTTCGCCGTGGCCGCCTACGCGTTCGTCGTCGCGATGTGCGGCACGACGCTGCCCACTCCCCTGTACCGCATGTACCAGCGGGAGTTGGGCTTCTCCTCGTTCATGGTGACGGTGATCTTCGCGGTCTACGCGGTCGGGGTCATCGTGGCACTGCTCCTGCTGGGGCAGTTGTCGGACTCCGTGGGCCGACGGCCGGTGCTGCTGGCCGGGCTGGTGTTGTCGGCACTGAGCGCGGTGTCGTTCCTCTTCGAGCGCGGGCTGCCGGAGCTGTTCGCGGGCCGGGTGCTGTCAGGGCTGTCCGCGGGCCTGTTCACGGGGACCGCGACCGCCGCTGTGGTGGAGCTCGCCCCTCGGCGGTGGGCCGCGTCCGCCACGCTGATCGCCACCGCGGCCAACATGGGCGGTCTGGGCAGCGGACCGCTGCTGGCGGGCCTGCTGGCGCAGTTCGCGCCGGACCCGCTCCGCCAGGTGTTCATCGTGGACCTGGCACTCGTGGCGGCGGCCGTCGTCGGCGTACTGCTGATCCCGGAGACGGTACGGAACCGGAACGGCCGGTCGCGCCGCCCCCGGCGCCTGCACGTGCCGCCGCAGGTGCGCCCCGCCTTCGTCCCGGCGGCCATGGCGGGCTTCGCCGGGTTCGCCACGCTGGGGCTGTTCACCTCGGTGGCGCCGAGCTTCCTGAGCGAGGTGGTGGGAGTGAGCGAACCGGCGGTCTCCGGCACGGTGGTCTTCACGGTCTTCGCGGCGTCGACGGCCGGTCAGCTGCTGATGGGGCGAGTGGGCGTGCGCCGGGCACTGCCGTGGGGCTGCGTGACCCTCGTGGCGGGCATGGCGCTGATCGCCTCCGCGCTGCTGACGGCCTCCCTGCCCCTGCTGGTGGTGGGGGCACTCACCGCGGGCGCCGGGCAGGGTCTGTCGTTCAGGGCCGGTGTCACCGACGTGAGCGAACACAGCCCGCCCGAGCGGCGCGCGGAGATCACTTCAGCGCTGTTCGTCGTGCTGTACGTGGCGATCTCGATCCCCGTGGTCGGCGTGGGAATCATGGCCGTCACGCTGGGTCTGCGACAGTCGGGCCTGATCTTCAGCGGCTGCGTCGCACTGCTGGCGGGCACCACGGCGGTGCTGTTGTGGGTGCGGCAGAGAGCTCGACCCGGTCAGCCGTGATCTTCGGCCGCGCTCCTGTCGTACGTACTGATCTCGATCAGGCTGCCGTCGGGATCGCGCACATGGGTGCTGGTGCTCGGGCCTCTGGCGCCGGTGCGCGGCACGGGGCCTTCTTCCACGGGGATGCCGCAGGCGGCCAGGTGGTCAATTCCCGTGATCTGCAGGGGTGATACGGATCGTACGGGCGTACGGACCCAACCGCCTCGCGCAGGCGTCCTGGGCAGCGCGGGAGAGCAGACCGCCCGAGCGAACGAACAGCCGGTGGAGCTGGGCACCATGGCGGGCGGCGAGTTCGGCGTTGTGGGCCATCACATCGAGCTCATTGGCGGCGGTGATCTCCAGGAACGCGCGCAGGTCGGCCTCGTCCGGCGTGTGCTCCGCGCCGGTGAAGCGATCCCGGAAGACCACCGGCTCGACGCCGCCGAGCTGCGGGTAGACCGCGCCCCGGTCGCAACTGGCGTACAGGTAGACGAGCGCTTCAGCCCTGTCGCCGATCAGCTCGGCGAGCACGGCTCTTTCGGTGACCGGCAACAGCGTCTCGTCGAAGCCGTCGGTCCCGTACGTCGCGTGACACAGTCCCGCCGCCCGGGTGCGGAGATCGGCTCGCCACTCCGCCAACAGGCCGCGCACCCGGCCGAGATGCTCCAGGAGCGTGCCGCCCGGGTGGGGCATCCGCGCCGCTCCCCGGCCGCGCAGGAAGGCTTCTGCTCGTGACCACTCGGATGCCGTTCCAGAGCCGTCAGTCATAGTCACGAGTTGTAGTCGTGACGTGACCGTGCAGACAACCCCGCCCGGTGAAGTCCCCGACGACGCGCGGCCTGCTCTTCGTCGACGCCAGCCGGCCGGGCAGGCGGCGCTGGTGCTCCAGCAAGGCCTGCGGCGGCAAGGAGCGAGCCGCCGCCTACCGCCGCCGCAAGCGCGACGAGTGAGAGCGCGGAGCCCGGCGTACGCACTTGTCGCTGCTCAACTCACCAGCCCCGGCGTGAAGTAGTCGCGCAGATGAGCGATCTTCCCGTCGCGGGTGCGGACGATCTGGACCAGCGAGACGGTCACGTCCGCCCCGTCCCCCTCTCCGTTCCCGTCGAAGACCGTGTCGATCTCGGCGATGAAGACATCGGGATCGTCGGTGATGTGCAGCACGTACCGGGACTTCTCGACGTTCGGCACTCCCCCGTCACCCGTCTGCCGCTCGTAGTACGCTGCCATCGCCCCACGGATCTCCTCACGCCCCTCCATCCGCTTGGGGAAAGCCGCGTCGGCAGGCACGAGCGGCGCCTCCAGGACGCCGTCCTCGGTAAACAGTTCGGCAAGGGCGTCGGCGTTCCGCGTCAGCGCACCGGCGTAGACGTAGTTCCTGAAGATTTCGTCTGGAGAAGCGGACACAGCGGGCTCCCGGGGCGGTAGAACGGACAGGAAGTCCACCTCACCACAGGGATGTTCAGTACCGAGCGATTTCTGCGAGCGATCACCCGTGCCGTCCCCGTTGGGCCCCAGGAGGTGACGGGAGTCTCAGCCGATGGTACGGCGGCCCGGGGAAGGAGAGCGTCCGCGTTCGACTGCGGACCTGTACCCGCAGACGAACAGGCCCTATGTGGGGTAGATCAGAACTCAAGCCATTATCAAGCGGAAAGAGAAGCCTTGTCATGACACACATCGTCCTCCCCGGCCAACGCCCCGAAGGCCGCCGCGGATTCGAGATCGTCCTCTCCAGCAAGATGACCGGCCAAGCGGCCTCCTGGGTGGAAACCCGCCAGGGCCCGGCCTGGTCGGGCCCTCCGTTGCACACCCACGCCGAGTCGACGGAGACCTACTACGTCGTCTCCGGCACCCTCTTGGTCCAGGTCGACGACGAGGTCGTGGAGCTGCGCCCGCGCGCCCTCGCCCACATCACCAGCGGCACGCGCCACACCTGGGCCACTCCGCCCGGCGAGGGTGCCCACTTCCTCACCCTTCACATGCCCGGCGGTTACGAGGACTACCACCCGACCGCCCTCCAGGCCGAGAAGGACAACGGCGGCCCCCTCACCCAGGAAGACCTTTTCAAGATCGCCGCCCGCTTCGACTGGCGTCCCGCGGGCGACACGCCGATGCGCCTCACCCCTGACGGCCGCCTCGTCCCCGCGTCGCAGGCCGACGACGAGGCCTCCCGTCTGCGCGCGGAATGGCTGGCCGCGCAGGGCGAGAAGGCCGAGATCACCCCCATCCACGACCCCGGCTTCTACGTCACCAACCAGCCCGCGTAACCCGGGGCACAACGCAGACGCCAGGGCCCTTCCCTCCAGGGGCCCCGCCGGGCGGGCGCGACGGTGCTGGAGACCGCCGCCTTCAGCCCAGCAGCCACAGCGCGGCTCGCTCGACCCCTGCGTCACGGGGTGCCCGCGGTGTGCGTAACTTACGTACCATGCCTCACCACTGACTGAGTGTCAGGCAAAACGGCACCTCGATGTGCCGCAGGCTCGAAGTGCTCGGTGACGTTGTCGGGAAATTGTTTGCCGCCGCGGCCCTGCGGGCGTTACCGTCAATGACGTCTTTGTCGTCGCTGTTGGGAGAGGCCGTTGCGCTACTGAGGTCTGAGACGCCGTGTGCCCCGTTGTGGTGCGCACGTGTGCGACCTCGGAAGTGTGCTGCCCGCGAGACCGCTGTCCGCCTCTCGCATCCCATGTAGCGACTCTCCCTCGCCATACCCCAAGCCCCCGCTCTTCGCCGGGGTGCGCGGTGTCTCCACACGCTGTCCCCTCACCGGTACGCGCAGTATTTGGAGACCCCGTATGCCCGTGTCCCCCGCCCCCTCCGTGGTCTGCACCGGCCTGTCCTTCACCTGGCCGGACGGCACCGTCGCCCTGGAGGACCTGTCCTGGGCCGTCGGCCCGGGCATGACCGGCCTGATCGGCCTCAACGGCAGCGGCAAGTCCACGCTCCTGCGGCTCATCGCCCACGAGCTGCCCCCGGCCGCCGGCACCGTCCAGGTGACCGGGCGCACCGGCTACCTGCCGCAGGACCTCACCCTGAACACCACCGCCCGCGTCGACCAGGCCCTCGGCATCGCCCGCACCCGTGCGGCCCTGCACGCCATCGAAGCGGGCGACGCCGACGAGCGGCACTTCGCCGCGGTCGGGGACGACTGGGACGTGGAGGAGCGCGCGCACGCCACCCTGGCCCAGCTCGGCCTCGGCCACCTCGGCCTGGACCGCACCGTCGCGGAGGTCTCCGGCGGCGAGGCCGTCCTGCTGCACCTGGCCGCCCTCCTGCTGGCGCGCCCCGACGTGCTGTTGCTGGACGAGCCGACCAACAACCTCGACCACGACGCCCGCCGGCGCCTGTACGAGGCGGTCACCGCCCACCCCGGCACCGTCATCGTCGTCAGCCACGACCGCGCGCTGCTGGAGCGCGTCGACCGCGTCGCGGAACTGCGCGACGGCGCGGTGCGCACGTTCGGCGGCAACCTCGCCGCGTACGAGGAGGCCCTGGCCACCGAGCAGGAAGCCGCCCTGCGCGGCGTGACCGCGGCCAGGGCGCAGGTCGCCCGCGAGCGGCGCGACCTCGTCGACGCCCAGACCCGCCAGGCCCGCAGCACCCGCTACGGAAAGAAGATGTACGCCGACAACCGCATGGACAAGGCGGCCGCCCACACCGCTAAACGGGCGGCCCAGGTGTCCCGGGGCAAGCAGCGCGCCGTCCACGAGCAGCGTCTCGCCGCCTCGCGCGAGCGCCTCGGCGAGGCCCAGCGGGCGCTGCGCGAGGACGACACCATCCGGGTGGACCTGCCCGCCACCGCCGTCCCACCGCACCGCACCGTGCTGACCCTGCGCGCCGCCCGTCTGCGCAACGGTGCCGAGCTCGGCGACCTGGAGGTGCACGGCCCGCAGCGCATCGCCCTGACCGGCCGCAACGGAGCGGGCAAGACCACCCTGCTGCGCACCCTGACGGGCGAACTGCCGCCCGCGGCGGGCCAGGCCGAGGTGCACGTCCCGCTGCGCTACCTGCCCCAGCGCCTGGACCTGCTGCACGGCCCGGCCTCGGTCCTCGACAACGTGGCCCGGCTCGCCCCGCACGCCGACACCAATCGGATCCGCGCCCAGCTGGCCCGCTTCCTGTTCAAGGGCCGACGGGCCGACCAGCAGGTGGACACGCTCTCCGGGGGCGAGCGCTTCCGTGCCACCCTGGCCGCCCTCCTGCTGGCCGAACCCGCCCCGCAGCTACTGCTGCTGGACGAGCCCACCAACAACCTCGACCTGACCAGCGTCCAGCAGCTCACCCAGGCCCTCAACGCCTACCGGGGCGCCCTGATCGTCGCCAGCCACGACCAGCCCTTCCTCGACCTGCTCGGCATCACCCGCCGGCTCCACATCGACGACACCCCGCCGCCGAACTCCCCCGCCGCCTACGGCACATGGGCCTAGCCTCGCGGCGCCTCCAGCGCGCGCCGCCTGCCCGCGGCCACGGGGGCGGGCGCCGCGCGCCGGGGTTCGCCGCGCCGCACCCGTACGACGTCCGGTATCAGCGTGACGAGGGCCAGCACCGCCGTCCCCGCTCCCAGCCACAGCGGCGCCCGCAGGCCCTGGGTGGCGATGGCCGCTCCGCCGAGGCCGGAGCCGATCACCACGCCCAGCGTGATGAAGGAGGAGTGGACGGTGTTGACGAGGGGGCGCGCGTTGGCCGTGCGCTGTACTCGGCTGATCATCGCCGGGTTGAGGGTGACGCCGACGAGCCCGATGCCCGTCATGGCGAGGACGGCGGGGACCTTGTGGTCCGCGAGCAGGGCGAAGGCGGTCAGGAACACGGTGTTCAGGGCGAGCCCGGCCACCAGTACGGGGATGGTGTGGGAGTCGGCGAGACGGGCGACGACCGCGTTGCCGGCCACTGTGGCGGCGCCGTACACGAGCAGGAGCAGCGGAACGGCGCCGTGCGAGAAGCCGGTGAGGTCGGTGAGGATCGGCGTGAAGTAGGAGAAGGCGGAGAAGGTCGCGCCGATGATGAGCGTCGAGGTGGACAGGACCAGCCAGAGCCTCGCGTTGCGGAAGACGGCGAGCTCGTCGCGGAACTCGCCTGCCCCGTCGGCGTGTTCGAGGGTTGGCACGGCGACCGCCGTGGCGACGGCGGCGGCCACGGTGACCGCGCCGACCGCGACGAACCCGGCGCGCCAGCCCCACTGCTGGCCGACGAGCGTGGACAGGGGCAGCCCGAGGAGGGTGCCGACCATGAGGCCCTGCATGGCGACGCCGATGGCACGGCCGCGTACGTCCGGCGAGGTGATCTGGGCGACCACGGAGAGGGCGACACCGAAGAACGCGGCGGAGGCCGTGCCCGTGATGAGCCGGGCGGCGAGCATGACGCCGTAGCTGCCGGCGGTGGCCGCAAGGACGTTTCCGGCGAGGAAGACGGCGAACAGCGTCATCAGCGCCGCTTTGGGACGCAGCCTGAGGACGGCGACGGTGGCGAAGGGGCCGCCGATGGCCATGGCGAGGGCGAACGCCGTGATGAGGTAGCCGACTTGGGCGATGCCGACGTGCAGGTCCTCGGCGATCTGCGGCATGAGGCCGCCGACCAGGAACTCGCTGGTGACCATGGCGAAAATACCGAACGCCATGAGGTGGACGGACTTGGGCATGGGAAACAGCCCCCCTGTTCTGTATTGATCAGTCCAAAATTCGGGCATGCCAAATGACGACTGTGTATGAGGAGTACGTACGAGGAGTGCGCCCCGGCAGAAGCGGCAGCGGTTGGTCAGTGACCGAGCGCGTCGGCTCCGGTCGCCATGATCTGTTCCAGTGCCGCGCGGTCGGCACCCGCCTGGGAGGCGATCCGCATTCCGGCGATCACCGAGGTGAGATACCAGGCGAGCCCGGCAGGATCGCGCGGGGAGCCGATGGACCCGTCCCGCTGCCCCTCCTCGATCACGGCACGGAAGGAACCCAGGCGTCGCTCCAGATCCTTGGCGAGGAGCCGGGCGACCTCGGGGTCGGCCTCCGAGACCGGCTCGGTGAAGGTGTTGACCGTGAAGCAGCCGGCGGCCCGTCCGAGTGCGCGGTTCTCCAGCTCTCCTTCGAGGAGCATCGCGAACAGGGCCCGGATCCGCTCCAGGCCACTGCTCCCCTCCTCGTCGAGGACAGCGACCTGACGAGTCGTCATGGTGTCGATGTAGTGGGCCAGCGCGCGCCGGAAGAGGTGGTCCTTCGAGGTGAAGGTGTTGTAGATGCTGCTCCGGCCGAGGCCGGTGGCCTCGCACAGGTCCTGGGTGGAGGTGGCTTCGTAGCCCTTCGCCCAGAAGGCCTGGCAGGCGGCGGCCACCGCCTGCCGCTCGTCGAACTGCCGTGGTCGCCCCATGAGCAGAACACTAACACGTTTTGGAACGGTCGACCCAAAACGATGGACACCGAAAACCGTCCGCCCGGCCGTGCTCGGCACCGCCGGGCGGACGGTCTCCTGACCGCCCTCGGGGTCAGGCCGTCAGATGCGGTGGACCGTGTGGAGCTTCTTGGCGTACGTGCCCGTGCCGTCGAGCAGCGAGGCGCCGCCTATGTCCGCCATGGTGGGGCCGTTGTTCGTCTTGCGGCTGGACAGGAAGCGGCGCTTGCCGTCCGCGTCCGCGCCCAGGTAGATACCGACGTGGTCCACCGTCACGGTCGGGTTGTCGTCGCCGGAGTCGGCGTTGAACAGCACCAGGTCACCGGGCTGGAGCAGCGTCGCCGCGGGCGGGTTCGTCCCGTCGGTCTGGTCGATGCGCACACCGGGCGCGTAGTCGACCATGTCCCGGGACTTGCGCGGGATGCGGGTGCGCGAGGTGTCCTGGCCCGCCGCCATCGGTACGCCCATGTGGTAGCCGTACACCATGCGCGTATACCCGGAGCAGTCGAGGTTGCCGACCTGCTTGCTGGACGGGCCGGTGTAGGTGCCGTCGGGGAAGGTCCAGCCGGTGTTCATGTACTCGTGGAAGTCGGCGCCCTCGTAGCGGTAGCCCTGCGGGTCCAGGTAGCCGTACCCCGCCTGGCCCAGGACCTGCTTGTCCTTGGTGGGCGCGGAACCGCTGACCACCGCGGGCCCGTCGGCGAGGAACATCGCCGCGTACGCGAGGACGTCCGGGGCCGTCGAGCCCGCCCAGGAGCGGATGGTCTTCTCCAGCTCCGGCGTCCAGTTCCCGTCGAAGGGCTCGGGCAGCACCCGCACCCAGTCGCCGTGGGTGACGCTCGGCGGCGCGGCCCAGGTGGACTGGTCCACCTGGAAGCGGCTGACGACGAGCTTGACCGGCAGGTTGCTGCAACCGTCGTTGGCCAGGGCGCGCAGGCCGACCCGGCCCTTGCCGAAGGTGGAGTCGCTGACGTCGACGGTCCAGGCGACCGGTTCCGTGGAGGTGGTGCGCCAGGCCTTGACCTGGATGCGGGTGCCCTCGCGGCGCACCCGGATCGTCCAGTCGGTGCCCGCGGTCACGCCCGTGGCGAGGGTGACGGCGGACGTGGTCGGCAGCAGGTCGACCTTGTCGGCGACCTCCTTCTCGACGCGCAGTTCGACCGCGCCGGTGGTCAGGAAGGACAGCCGGGCCCGGTAGTTGTTGCTGGGGTCCTGGTAGCCGAACGACAGCGCGTAGGAGCACGCCTGGCCGGTGGGCACCTTGTCGAAGTGCGCCACGGACCGCACGTCGAAGTCCGTGATCTCGCCGTCGCGCAGGGTGGCGTGACGGCTGGCGAAGTCGGTGGTGAGGCTGATGACACCGGCGCCCGGCACGACCGAGTAGTCGGTGTCCGCGGGCCCGAGCGTCGACCAGCTGCCGCCGCCCGGGGAGGTGCCCCAGTACGAGCGGTCGGCCACGGGCAGCGACAGGTCCGGCAGGGTGCGCCCGAAGTCGTCCACGAAGGACTTCTTGTTCTCCGTGAACGTACGCTGCGGGCCGGGCAGGACCACGGTACGGGCGCCGGTGGTCAGCAGCGCGACGCGCTTGCCGCCGGAGGTGACCTCGGTGCGGGCCGGGGTCCCCGACAGCACGGCGGCGGTGAGCGGGGTGTTCAGCGTCAGCTGGCTGAAGTACGAGGCGTTCAGCGGCGGCAGTGTGACCGAGGAGCGCGGCGAGGTCAGACCGGCGGGCGCCGCGAGGGACCCGGCGGAGCCGGAGGAAACGGCGGCACGCGCCGGTGCGGCGGCCAGGCCGCTGAGCGGAACGGTGGCAGCCGAGGCCGCGAAGACGGCGAGCAGGCTGCGTCTGGAGGTGTGGGACATGCGGGTCATCATGAGGCAGCGGGGGGTGACAGGTGACACCGGGCCCCACCGGAGTCCGATGTGACCGGCTCGTGGGTTTGTGTGCACCCTGTGGAGGCCGAGGACGGGGCCGCGGCTACTCCCCCGTCGAGGGCGCGGTGGGGGTGGGCCTACCTCCGCCGAAGCTGTCGGGCGCCGTCGGGCGGGAGGCCTGGTCCTTCGTCTCCTTCGTCCAGGGGCCGACTCCCAGTCTTCCCGTGGTTCCGAGGTCGAGCTCCGGGGTCACGATGACGGTCGGAGAGCCGGGCTTCGCCGTCACGCGGACGTAAGGGACGTTCACGGGGTCCCCGGACTCGGTGGTGTTGCGCCACATCAAGGAGGCGTACGCCGCCTCTCCCGGCCGCAGTGTCACGGGCCGGGGCGCGGTGTCCGGGCCTCCGGCCGTCGAGATCGCGCCGGTACCGTCGAGGATCCGTACGCCGGTCAGCGGCCGCCGCTTCTCGTCGAGGAGCTGGAGGCGGGGGTAGCCGTTGACTTGGACGACGCCGGTCCCGCAGTTGGCCAGGTGGAGTCCTACAGCGCGGAGCCCCATGGCGGCATCGCCCCGGTCGGTCGTGATGCGCATCCCCGAAGGCGGGCACTTCGCCGAGACCTCGGAGGCCTCGTCCGCCGGGACCGCCCGCACCTTGCCGATGCGCACGCGCGTACCGGCAGTGGGGAGGTCTCCGAGCTCGACGGTGTCCTGGACGGTCCGGCCCGGTGGCACGGACGCCACGGTCCGGCTCGGGTTGGAGACGACTTCGCCAGCACCGTTCAGGACCTCGAAGAAGACCGTGTACGCCAACGGCTCGGTCTCCGCGTTCATGACCTGGAACTTCGTCCGCGCATGTGCGGACGGGCCGCAGTCCTGGCCGAGGATCGTCACGCCGTCCCGCTTCAGCTCGGTGGGGTCGCCGACGGGCGGGCGGGGGGTGCACGTCGGCGTACCGGACGCGGCGCGGGAGCCGGAGGCGGCGTTCTCCGATCCGCATCCGGCGACGAGGACGGTGGTCGCGGTGAGGGCGCAGGCGGCGAGGAGAACGACGGGACGCATGCGCTCACTCCATCAGGGGGCCGATCACCCGGGCAATGAGGAAGACCACACGCTTTGTCACACTCGTGATACAGCGTCACCCGGCCGCTGCAAGGTGCCCGCACACCGTCAGTGGCCGGTGACCACCTTCACCATCACCACGCCCAGGCCGATGGCCGCGTCCGTCAGTCCCGCCACGAACGACAGCAGCACCCCGCCGCCCATCCGCCGCCCGCTCGCGAAGCCCCACGCCGCCAGTGAGGCGACATCCACGCCGATCGCGATCCACAGCGCGTCGGTCAGGTCGAGGGCGCCGGCCGCCGGGCCGCCGGGGTCGACGTCGGACATGCCAGCACCGTACGCTCGCCCGAGAAGCCCGCCCTGCGACGCGCGGCAGGCGGCGCGACACCCCGCACCGCTCAGGCCGTCCGCACCTCCAGGACCGTGACCGAGTACGGGGCGAAGGTCGCTGTGAAGGCGGGTATGATACCGCTGACGGAACGGGTGTGCGGGACCACCGCCTCCGGGTCGGCGAGCGTGTTGGTGGCCTTCCGGTCCGCCGCCGCCAGGACCGTGACAGTGCCGGTCGAGGCCGTACGGGCCACCCCCTGGAGGGAGACGGTCGTCTTGCGGGCCGTGCCGCCCGTGTTGACCACCGCGAGGTATATGCGGTGACCGGCCGGGTCGTGGGTGGTGACGACGTTGAGGCCGGGCAGCGCGCGCACCCCGGTGGGCAGCACCACCGTGCCCCGGCGGGTGCGCAGCATCTGCTGTGCGTAGTAGCTGGGCGAGTTGTAGCTGGTCAGGCCGGAGTAGGCGATGAGGTTGGTGGCCCAGGTGTTGTCGTTGACATGGCTGAACAGCGGCGCGTACGACTCCATGAGGACCTGGTCGGAGTTGCGGATGAGCCCGGCCACCCAGGAGGCGTCACCGAGCGCCGCGTCCAGGTCGGGCGTGGGGCGGCCCTCCTGCGCGGCCCACTCCCCGACGAACACCTTGGGGCTGCGCCGGTCCCGGCCGTCGTATTTGTGCGAGCCCGCCTGGAAGGCGGACGGCGACTGGTAGTAGTGCTCGTCGATCAGGTCGTACGGGCGGGACGCGACCGGCGTCGTGGCGATCAGCTTCAGGGCCGGGTAGCGGGCCTTGATGGCGTCGTGGAAGGCGGCATAACGCTCCTCGTACGAGCCGGACTTGTCGAACCAGTCCTCGTTGCCGATCTCCACGTAGGTGAGGGGGTAGGGCGCCGGGTGCCCGTCGGCCGCGCGTCGGGCGCCCCAGGTGGAGGTGGCGGGCCCGGTGATGTACTCGATCTGGTCGAGGGCGTCCCGCACGAAGGGTTTGAGGGCGTCGCCGGTGACGTGGGCGCCCTGCAGGGAGTATCCGGCGTACACGCACAGCAGCGGGGTGCAGCCCAGGTCCTCGGTCATCTGGAGGTATTCGGGCAGGCCGAGGCCGTCGGTGGACCAGTATCCCCAGGCGGAGTTGCGGTGTCCGGGCCGCTGTTCGACCGGGCCGATGGTCTTCTTCCAGTCGAAGCGGTCGGCGATGACGTTGCCTTCGAGGTAGTTGCCGCCGGGGAAGCGAAGGAACGCGGGCCGCAGGGCGGCGAGCTTCTCCATCAGGTCCACGCGCAGGCCGTTGCGTCGGCCCTTGTACGTCGGCGGGAAGAGCGAGACCTGGCTCAGCCAGAGGGTGCCGGGGGCGGGGGCGGTGACGACCAGGCGGGCGTTGAGGGTGGTGGGGGCGCCGGGGCCGGTGCGCAGGGGCAGCTCGTGCTTGCGCCACGAGTTGGTGAGCGCTCCCGTGGACGCGGTGGCGTGGACCGTGCCGTCCGCACCGACGATCGAGACCGTCAACTTGCCATTGATATTCGGCGACTTGACGTGGAGGGAGGCGCGGTAGGTGGTGGAGGGGTGGACCGGGATGCCCCAGAAACCCTCGTTCGCGACGCCGTCCCCGGCGGCGGTGGCCGTGACGCGCAGCGACTGGGTGAGGGCCTGGTTGAGCGGCTGGCCGGTGTCCACGGCGAAGGTGGCGCGGCCCACGGTGAACCAGTGCAGCGGTGTGGCCGCGGCCATGAAGCTGCGGTTGTTGACGAGTTCGGCGTACAGGCCGCCCTCGCCGCTGTGGTTGATGTCCTCGAAGAAGATGCCGCCGAGCTCCGGGCTGACCACGGGGCCCGGCCGGGTGGCGTCGACGGTCAGCAGCGGTCGGGTGGAGTCCACCGGCACGCCCGCGAGGGCGGCGGCGTGCTCGGCGGTGAGGGCGGTGTCGAAGACCTGGACGTCGTCGATGAGGCCGTGCGCCTGGTCGACCTCGGCGCCCCCGAAGAAGCCGCGCCCCACGGCGGTGGCGCCGGTGGCGCGCCAGCCGGCGGCGTAGGGGACCTCGCCCTCCAGGACGCCGTTGACGTAGAGCCGGACGGCCCCGGCCGCCGTGTCGTCGACCCCGAGGAGGTGGTACCAGGTACCGGTCACGGGGGCGAAGGACGCACCGGCGACGGCTGCGGAGGCGTTCGCCGAGGTGGCGTCCGAGGGCAGCCGGGTGAAGGCGAACGCGCCGGTGTCGTCGCGCAGTTGCAGGAAGAACCCGCTGACCTGGACGCCGTCGACGGAGACGAAGGTCTGGTAGCCGGTGGTGGCGGAGAGCCGGACCCAGGCGGCGACGCTGAAGCTCTTCGTGGTGTCCACGACGGGCCCGCGAGCGGTGGCGTTGCCGCCCGCCGAGACGTCGAGGCCGGCCGCCCCCGACTTCGCCGCGCCCCAGCGCGCACCCGCGTCGAGGGTGAGCGTGCGGCCGCCGGCGCTGTCGGCTGCGGTGGTTCCGGCCGCCTCGTCGAAGGCCCAGTGTGCGACGGGCGCGGGGAGCGCGTCGGCCGCCCGCGCCGGGGCGGCCGCGAACGCCGGGCCGATCGCTCCGGCCAGCGGCAAGGCCCCGAGCGCCGTGACGACCGCTCTGCGGCCGGGCCCGGAGTCGGGTTGCTCCGCCGGTCCGGTGGGGGTGCGTGAGGTCATGCTGAACTCCTCAGCTCTCGGTGCGAGTTCGAGATTTCGGACAATGTTCTGCATTTCGTCGCTACTGCGCCGCCGGGAGCATTCCGCGTCCCCCGCCCCCGCGTCAACACTCATGTCGGCACAGGGCCGTTGCGGAGGCAGGTTGCCGCCGCCGACTCCGGAACGGTTCCCGCGCGACCCATTGACACCCGCGACCGCACGTCATTACCGTCACGCCAACATTTCGAACGCGTGACGAAATATCGAACGGCATGGGCCGCAGCCTCGGGAGCAACCGCCTTGCGAATCACGGGAATCAGCACTCACGTCGTCGGGACTCCCTGGCGCAACCTCACCTACGTCCAGGTCCACACCGACGAGGGCCTCACCGGAGTCGGCGAGACCCGGATGCTCGGCCGCACCGACGCGCTCCTCGGCTATCTGCGCGAGGCCGAGGCCAACCACATCGCCGGTTCGGACCCGTTCGCGATCGAGGACCTCGTGCGCAGGATGAAGTACGGCGACTACGGGCGGGCCGGCGAGATCGTGATGTCCGGCATCGCGGTGGTCGAGATGGCGTGCTGGGACATCAAGGGCAAGGCCCTCGGCGTGCCCGTCTGGCAGCTGCTCGGCGGGAAGGTGACGGACCGGGTCAAGGCGTACGCCAACGGCTGGTACACCACCGAGCGCACCCCTGAGGCGTACCACAAGGCGGCCCGGGCGGTCGTCGAGCGCGGCTACCGGGCGCTGAAGATCGACCCGTTCGGCACCGGCCACTTCGAGCTCGACCACCAGCAGACCCGGTACGCCGTGTCGCTGATCGAGGCGGTACGGGACGCGATCGGCCCCGACGCGGAGCTGATGCTGGAGATGCACGGCCGGTTCTCGCCGTCCACGGCGGTGCGTCTGGCCCGCGACCTGGCACCCTTCGAGCCCGCCTGGCTGGAGGAGCCGGTGCCGCCGGAGAACCTCAAGGCCCTGGAGAAGGTCGCCGCCAAGGTGGACATCCCGATCGCGACCGGCGAACGCATCCACGACCGCATCGAGTTCAGGGAGCTCTTCGCGTCGCAGGCCGCCGATGTCATCCAGCCCGACGTGGGCCACATCGGCGGCATCCTGGAGACCCGCAAGCTCGCCGCGACCGCCGAGGCGCACTACGTACTCGTCGCACCCCACAACGTGGGCGGCTCGGTCCTGACCGCGGTCGGCCTCCAAGTAGCGGGCTGCACCCCGAACTTCAAGATCCTGGAGCACTTCAACGATTTCGCGGACGCGGAGATCAAGAAGGTCGTCAAGGGCGCCCCCCAGGTGGTCGACGGCTACTTCGAGCTGCCACAGGCCCCGGGGCTCGGCGTGGAACTCGACGTGGACGCGGCCGCCGAGTTCCCCCAGCAGCAGGCCCGGTTCGACCTGTGGACGGAGGGCTGGGAGAAGCGAGCCCCGAAGGCCTCGGGGGCGGCGGGATGAGCGGGGGCTTCGAGGGCGACCCCATGAGCTGCGGCCCCACAGAGGATCCCCACGGAGCCCCGGCGAGCAGCCGAGCAATCGTCGTCGACGCCCCCGGCACCCACCGCCTGGTCACCGGGCCGCGCCCGCAGCCCGGCCCCGGCGAAGTGCTCGTCGAGGTCGCCGCCGCCGGGATCTGTCTGAGCGACCGCGAGGTGTACGAAGGCCACCGCGCCCCCGGCTATGTGCGCTACCCCGTCACCCCCGGCCACGAATGGTCCGGGACCGTGGTGGCGGTCGGGCCCGGCGTCGATCCCGCACTCGTGGGGCGCAAGACGGTCGCCGAGGGGTTCCGCTCCTGCGGGACCTGCGAGCGGTGCCGGGCCGGGGACACCTCCCTGTGCTCCGCCGCGTACGCGGAGACCGGCTTCACCCATCCCGGCGCCTTCGCCGACCATCTGGTGGTGCCCGCCCGGCTGCTGCACCCGCTGCCGGACGACGCGGACCTGCGCGGCGCGGCGCTGCTGGAGCCCGCCGCCGTGGTCGCCGCCGCCGTCCGGGCCGCCGCGCCGGAGCCGGGCGAACGGGTCGCGGTGGTCGGCGCGGGAACGCTCGGGCTGCTCGCGGTCCAGTTCCTGGCCGCCTCCTCCCCCGGCGAGCTGGCCGTCGTCGACCCCCGGCGCGAACGGGCCGAACTGGCCTGCCGTATGGGCGCGACCGAGACTCGGGCACCCGCCCACTCCCCCGAGGTGCACGGCCGCTACGACCTCGTCGTGGAGACGGCCGGTGCCCGTACCACCGCCGCCGACGCCTGCCTGCTCGCCCGGCGCGGGGGCCGGGTCGTCCTCACCGGGATGTTCGCGCGCGGCGCGGTGGGCATCGACCCGGTGCACCTCTCGGTGAGCCAGCTCACTGTGCGGAGCGTGTTCGGCGCCCCGTCCGCCGCCTGGTCGTTCGCCGTACGGGCCTACGGCTCGGGCCTCATCGACCCGGCGTCACTGATCACGCACGAGTTCCCCCTGGAGCGGTACGCCGATGCCCTCGCGCTGGTCGGAGGCGGTGACCCGAAGACCGGAAAGGTGCTGCTGCGCCCCTGACGTCTCGTCACCCGCCCGCAGCCGTACTTCCGCACACCCCACGAACCGAACCTCGTTCGACATATCGAACGCCCTCATTTCATGGACTCTCTCGTACAAGGAATCCGCCTGTGACCGACGTACCGGACACCGCCCCCGTCCCGGGCCCCGAGGGCCCCCGCCGCCCCGGCGAACCGGCCCTCGCGACACTGGGTCTGGCCGCCCCGCGCGACAACCCCGACGACTCCTCCCCGCACGCGTTCCCCGACGGAGGCACCTGGCGCACCGAGATCCCCTCCGTCGAGGGTCCGGAGGCGCTGGCCGTCGTACTGAAGGAGTCGTCCCGCCTCGACGTGCCCGTCCACCGCGTCAGCCAGGGCAGCGGGGTGTGGATGCTCTCCGACGCCGAGATCACCGAGATGGTGGAGGGGTGCGCCGAGCGCGACATCGAGCTCTGCCTGTTCACCGGGCCGCGCGGCACCTGGGACACCGGGGCCTCCGCGCGCAGCGACTCGGGGGGCGCGGGACTGCGCGCCCGTGGCCATGACGCGCTCGCCGGATGCGTCGAAGACGCCCTGCGGGCTGCCGAGTCGGGGGTGCGCTGTCTGCTCGTCGCGGACGAGGGCGTGCTGTGGAGCCTGCACCGGATGCGCGAGCGGGGCCTGCTGCCCGCCGACACCACCCTCAAGGTCTCCGCGCTGATCGGCCCGGTCAACCCGGCTTCGGTGGCCGTGTACGAGCAGTTGGGCGCCGACTCCGTCAACGTGCCCTCCGATCTGACACCCGCGCACTTCACCGAGGTCCGGCGGGTGTCGGGGGTCCCGCTCGACCTCTACATCGAGGCACCCGACGACCTCGGCGGCTATGTGCGGATGTACGAGGCGCCCGAGCTGATCCGCCGCGCCGCCCCGCTCTACCTCAAGTTCGGCCTCTCCCGGGCGCCCGGCATCTACCCGTACGGCGCCCATCTGCGCGACACCGCCCTGGACACCGCCCGCGAGCGGGTGCGCCGGGGCCGACTCGTCCTCGATCTGCTCGCCCGCCTCGGTGCCGGTGGCGGGATGTCCCCGCTCGGCTCCCGTCTCCCCGGCCCCCTGCACCGCTTCCCCGCGAACCCGAAGGACTGATGACCATGCGCCGCACCCGACCAGCCGCACTCGTGCTCGCCCTCGCCGGAGCCCTCGCCCTGACCGCCTGCGGGCAGGACAGCGAGGGCGGCGGCAAGGCGACGCCCAAGGGCGGCAAGGGAGCCACGATCGGCATAGCGATGCCGACCAAGTCGTCCGAGCGCTGGATCGCCGACGGGAACAACATGGCCCAGCAGTTCCGGGCGCTCGGCTACAAGACCGACCTCCAGTACGGCGAGGACAGCGTCGACCAGCAGGTCGCCCAGGTCGAGAACATGATCACCAAGGGCGTGGACGCCCTGGTGATCGCGGCGATCGACGGACGGGCGCTCGGCGACGTCCTCAAGCAGGCCGCCGACCAGCACATCAAGGTGATCTCCTACGACCGTCTCATCCTCGGCTCGCCGAACGTCGACTACTACGCGTCGTTCGACAACGAGAAGGTCGGGGTGCTCCAGGCCACGTACATCGTCGACAGGCTCGGCCTCAAGAGCGGCAAGCAGGGCCCCTTCACCATCGAGCTGTTCGCCGGATCGCCCGACGACAACAACACCCGCTACTTCTTCCAGGGCGCCCTCAAGACGCTCCAGCCCTACATCGACAAGAAGCAGCTCGTGGTGCGCAGCGGCCAGACCCGCCTCAACCAGGTGACCACGTTGCGCTGGGACGGCGCCACCGCGCAGAAGCGCATGGACGACCTCCTGACGAAGGCGTACTCCACCGAGCGCGTCGACGCCGTCCTGTCGCCGTACGACGGGATCTCGATCGGCATCCTGTCCGCCCTGCGCTCCGGCGGCTACGGAACGACCGCCAAGCCGTATCCGGTCGTCACCGGGCAGGACGCCGAGGTGGCGTCCGTGAAGTCGATCATCGCGGGCGACCAGTCCCAGACCGTCTACAAGGACACCCGCGCCCTGGCCAAGCAGGCCGTGCAGATGGCCGACGCGGTGCTCACCGGAAAGACGCCCCAGGTCAACGACACCAGGAGGTACGACAACGAGAAGAAGGTCGTGCCCGCCTTCCTTCTCAACCCGGTCAGCGTCGACAAGTCCAACTACCAGGCGACGCTGGTCGATTCGGGCTACATCAAGGCGAGTGACCTGAAGTGAGCGCCCCGGACATGGGGGCGCCCCTTCTTGAGATGCGCTCCATCGTCAAGACGTTCCCCGGCGTCCGGGCGCTCTCCGACGTGTCCCTCACCGTCGCGCCCGGCGAGGTGCACGCCGTCTGCGGCGAGAACGGTGCGGGCAAGTCCACCCTGATGAAGGTCCTCAGCGGCGTCCACCCGCACGGAAGCTACCAGGGCGACATCCTCTTCCAGGGCGAGCCCTGCGCGTTCAAGGACATGAGGGCCAGCGAGGCGCGCGGCATCGTCATCATCCACCAGGAGCTGGCGCTCGTCCCCTACCTCTCCATCGCCGAGAACATCTTCCTCGGCAACGAGCACGCCAGGCGTGGGATCGTGAGCTGGGGCACGACGCTCAAGCACGCGGCGCGGCTGATGAAGAGGGTGGGTCTGCGCGAGCATCCGCAGACCAGGGTCGCGGACATCGGGGTCGGCAAACAGCAGCTCGTGGAGATCGCCAAGGCCCTCTCCAAGGAGGTCCGGCTGCTGATCCTGGACGAGCCGACCGCAGCGCTGAACGACGAGGACAGCGCCCACCTCCTCGGCCTCATCCTGGAGCTCAAGGCGCAGGGCATCGCCTCGATCATCATCTCGCACAAGCTCAACGAGATCGCGGCGGTCGCCGACTCGGTCACCGTCCTGAGGGACGGCAGGACCATCGAGACCCTGGACGTTAAGGCCCCGGACACCACGGAGGAGCGCATCATCCGGGCCATGGTCGGCCGCGACCTCGACCACCGCTTCCCCGAACGCACCCCCTACGCGGGCGATCCGGGCGCCCACCCCGCCCTGGAGGTGCGCGACTGGACCGTGCACCACCCCATCGACCAGCAGCGCAAGGTCGTCGACGACGTCACCCTGCACGTCCGGCGCGGCGAGATCGTGGGCGTCGCCGGGCTGATGGGGGCGGGCCGCACCGAGCTGGCCATGAGCGTCTTCGGCCGCTCCTACGGCCGCGGCATCAGCGGCACGGTGTGGAAGGACGGCCACCGCATCCGTACGAGGACCGTCCCCGAGGCGGTGGGCCACGGCATCGCGTACGTCACCGAGGACCGCAAGCACTACGGCCTCAACCTCATCGACACCATCAGCCGCAACATCACCCTGGGCGCCCTGGGCAAGGTGTCCCGGCGCGGCATCGTGGACGAGCACGAGGAGCGCCGCGTCGCCGAGTCGTACCGCTCCTCCATGGGCATCAAGGCGCCGACCGTCTTCGAGCAGGTCGGGCGGCTGTCCGGCGGCAACCAGCAGAAGGTCGTCCTCAGCAAGTGGATCTTCGCGGGCCCCGATGTGCTGATCCTCGACGAACCCACGCGCGGCATCGACGTGGGCGCCAAGTACGAGATCTACACCGTCGTCGACCGGCTCGCCGCCCAGGGCAAGGCCGTCGTGTTCATCTCCTCCGAACTGCCCGAACTCCTCGGCATGTGCGACCGCATCTACACCATGGCGGCCGGCCGCCTCACCGGCGAGACCGCCCGGGCGGATGCGACCCAGGAAGTGCTGATGCGCCTCATGACCACGCACGACATGACCACGAACAAGAGGTAGCCGCTATGGGTCCGGTCACCACCGACGCCGCACCGAGCACCCCGAGGACTCCCGAGCCACCGCGCTCCCCGGCCGGGGCGCTGCTCCTGGACGCGGCCCGCCGCAACATGCGCCAGTACGGGATGCTGGTCGCGCTCGGACTGATCGTCGTGCTGTTCCAGATATGGACCGACGGCGTCCTGCTCAAGCCGAACAACGTCACCAACCTGGTGCTCCAGAACAGCTACATCCTGGTCCTCGCCATCGGCATGGTGATCGTCATCATCGCCGGCCACATCGACCTCTCCGTCGGCTCTCTGGCGGCCTTCGTCTCGGCGGCGTGCGCCGTGATGATGGTGGAGCACCATGTGCCCTGGGTGCTCGCGCTGGTCGTCGCGCTCGCCATCGGCGCGGTCGCGGGCGCCTGGCAGGGGTTCTGGATCGCGTACGTCGGCATCCCGTCGTTCATCGTCACGCTCGCCGGGATGCTGCTCTTCCGGGGCGGCACCCAGATCCTGCTCGGCTCCCGCTCGCTCGGCCCGTTCCCCGAGGGCTTCCAGAAGATCTCCACCGGATACCTCCCCGAGGTCGGTCCGGACACCGACTACCACAACCTCACCGTCCTGTTGGGGCTCGGCCTGATCGCCGTCGTCCTGGTCCAGGAGGTGCGCTCCCGGCGGCGCGAGCAGGCGTACGAACTCGATGTGCTCCCCCGTGGCCTGTTCCTCACCAAGTGCGCGGCGACGGTCGCCGCCGTCCTCGCCTTCACCCTCACCCTGGCCAGCTACCGGGGCGTGCCGGTAGTGCTGCTCCTGCTCGCCGCCCTGCTCATCGGGCTCGGCTTCGTGATGCGCAACGCGGTGGTGGGACGGCATGTGTACGCGCTCGGCGGCAACCAGGCCGCGGCGAAGCTCTCCGGCGTCAAGGACAAGCGGGTCACCTTCCTGGTCTTCGTGAACATGGGGGTGCTCGCCGCCCTCGCCGGTGTCGTCTTCGCCGCGCGCCTCAACGCCGGCACGCCCAACGCGGGCATCAACTTCGAGCTGGAGGCCATCGCGGCCGCCTTCATCGGCGGCGCCTCGATGAGCGGCGGCGTGGGAACGGTCCTTGGCGCGATCATCGGCGGCCTGGTGCTCGGCGTGCTCAACAACGGTATGTCGCTGGTCGGCGTCGGCACCGACTACCAGCAGGTCATCAAGGGGTTCGTCCTGCTGGCCGCCGTGGGCTTCGACGTCTGGAACAAACGCAAGGTCGGCTCATGACACACCACCACCTACCCGGAGGAGCAGCGGACATGAACACCAGCAGACGTACGGTGATGGCGGCGGGCCTCGCAACCGGCCTGGTGGCGACGAGCCTCGGCACCGCCCACGCCGCGTCGGGCGGCGCCCCCACCAGGACGCTGTTCGGCACCCTGGACGACGGCACCCCCGTACACCTGTGGACCGTCGCCAACGGCGGCATCCGGCTGGAGGTCCTCTCGTACGGCGGGATCGTGCACCGTCTCGACGTGCCCGACCGGCACGGCCGCCGGGCCAACATCGCGCTCGGCTTCGACAACCTCGCCGACTACGTCGCCAAGTCCCCGTACTTCGGCGCTCTCATCGGCCGCTACGGCAACCGCATCGCGGCGGGCAGGTTCACCCTGGACGGCCACACCTACCAACTGCCGCTCAACGACAGTGCGAACAGCCTGCACGGCGGCACCAAGGGCTTCGACAAGCAGATGTGGCACGTGGAGCCCTTCACCCGCGGCTCCGGCACCGGTCTCGTACTCTCCCGGATCTCACCGGACGGCGAGATGGGCTACCCCGGCACGTTGAAGGTCCAGGTCACCTACACCCTCGCGGCACGCGGCGAGTGGCGCATCGACTACTCGGCGACCACGGACCGGGCGACCGTCGTCAACCTCACCAGCCACACCTACTTCAACCTCGCGGGCGAGGGCAGCGGCCCGGTCCACGACCACACCCTCGAACTGGCCGCCGCCCGCTACACCCCCGTCGACACGGGCCTCATACCGACCGGCGAACTGGCCCGGGTGTCCGGCACCCCCTTCGACTTCCGGCGTACGAAGCCGATCGGCCGGGACATCCGCCAGGGCCACCGACAACTCGTGTACGCCAAGGGGTTCGACCACAACTGGGTCCTGGACAAGGGAAGGACACCGGACCCCGCGTACGCGCTCACGCTCGCCGAGCCGCACTCCGGCCGGGTGATGAGGATGTACACCACTGAGCCGGGAATGCAGTTCTACAGCGGCAACTTCCTGGACGGCACCCTGGTCGGCACCTCGGGCCGCACCTACCGCCAGGGCGACGCCCTCTGTCTGGAGGCCCAGCACTTCCCGGACTCCCCCAACCACCCCGCCTTCCCGTCCACGGTGCTGCGCCCGGGCGAGACGTACCGGACGTCGACCGTGCACGCCTTCTCGACGCGCTGAGGTGTGTCGATCCGGGTACCGCCTTCCGCTCACCCGGCGAAGGCGGTGCCCGGCATTCCGCGTCCCATACCCGGCAGCACCAGGAGCGACCCGGAGAGCGGATGCGGCTGCCGCAGGCCGGTCCGGGCGGTGGTGATGTACAGGTCGGTGAGGTCCGGGCCGCCGAAGGCGCAGGCGGTGGGGCGGCGCACGGGCAGCTCCACGACCAGGCCGAGCGTGCCGTCGGGGTCGTAACGGCGCACTGCGGCCCCGTCCCAGAGTGCCACCCAGATGCTGCCGTCGGCGTCGACGGTGAGCCCGTCGGGAAAGCCGGAGCCGCTCTCGATGACGGCGAACGGCCGTCGTTCGTGGGCGAGTTGCCCGTCATGGTCGAAGACATCGATGCGCCGGGTCGGGCTGTCGACGTAGTACATGAGCCTGCCGTCCGGGCTCCAGGCGGTTCCGTTGCTGACCGACACCGGGTCGGGCAGCAGGGTGGTCGCGCCGTCGCCCGCGATCCGGGTGAGGGAGCCGCCGCCCGGCGCCTCGTCGTAGCGCATGGTGCCCGCCCACAGGGCGCCGTCCGGTGCGACCGCCGCGTCGTTGCCGCGCCGCCCGGGCACGGGATCCCGCAGCAGCCACGAGAAGGCGCCGTCGGGACCGTAGAGCCCCACGCCGTCACGGAGGTTGACGACGAGGCCCCCGCCCGCGCGCGGCTTCGCGGCGCCGACGTGCTGCTCGGTCGCCATGACCGTACGACGTCCGCTGCCCGGCTCGTACGTGTGGATCCGCGACGCCAGGATGTCGACCCAGATCAGCCGCCCGGTCACCGGGTCCCAGGTGGGCCCTTCACCGAGCTCGGCCGCTGCCCGCACGGCCACGTCCGGGTTCATCGCGCGCCCCGGTGACCGAGCCGCACGGACAGGTCGCCCGCGCCCTTCAGCGCCAGCTCGGCGAGCTCTGTCTCACGCGCCTCGGTCCACCGGATCATCGGTACGGAGATGGAGAGCGCGGCGACGACCCGGCCCGCGCTGTCGCGTACCGGGGCGGCCACGCAGCTGACGTCCGGATTGGATTCGCGGTGCTCGAACGCGGTGCCCCGGGCCCGTATTCCGTTGAGCGCGGTGCGCAACACCTCAGGGTCGGTGATGCTGTCGGGCGTCATGGCGACGAGCTCGACGCCGCCGATCCTGGTGTCCAGTTCGGCTTCCGGGAGCGAGGCCAGCAGCATCTTGCCGACGGAGGTGCAGTGGGCGGGGAGGCGGCGGCCGGCGGCCGAGACCATGCGGACGGCGTGGGTGGAGTCCACTTTGGCGATGTAGATGACGTCGGTGTCCTCCAGGATCGCCACATGGACGGTCTCGTCGCAGGTCTCGGCGACCTCGCGGGCCACCTGCTGCCCTTCTGCGGCGAGGTCCAGCTGCTCGGCGTAGCGGCTGCCGAGCTGATACGTGCGGACGCCGAGCCGGTAGCGCCCCGGCTGCTCGGGCACCGCGACCAGGTAGGAACGGGCAGCCAGCGTGGTGACCAGCTCGTGGACCGTCGTCCGCGGAAGCCCGAGCCTGCGCATGACGTCCGGCGCGGAGAGCGGCGCCTCGCTCTCCAGGAAGAGCTCCAGCACGTCCAGCGCCCTGGCCACCGCCGGCACGAGTCGCCCCATGGCCCGCCACCCCACCCTCTGTGTTCGAAACTCCGGTCAACGACCGGAATGACGAACACAGGCTAGCGACAGGGTGGTTCGGGGGGCAATGGGCGGGTGCTCAGCGCGTGCGTCGGGTGAGTGCTGACGCAGCCGGGATCCCGTGGGCGGTGACGAGGCGGGCACTGCCTTCGGCGAGTTGGTAGGCCAGGCCGACGACTCCGGTGCGGGCGGAGGCGACCTGGTCGGCGAGAACGCGGGAGCGGTCCAGGAGGAGGTCCACGGTGTGCAGTATGTGCGTGTCGATGAGGTCGCTGTCCGAGGTGAGACCTGCGGCGCGGGCGGCCAGCACGCTGGGGGTGACGCGCTCGACGACGTCCCGGACGTACCCTGCGGCGGGCAGCCCGTCCTCGACCGCGGCGCGGGCGGCCGCGACGGCGCCGCAGGAGTCGTGCCCGAGGACCACGACGAGGCGGCAGTCCAGCACGCTCGTGCCGTACTCGATGCTGCCCAGGACCTCCGGTCCCAGGACGTGCCCGGCGGTGCGCACCACGAACAGGTCGCCGAGACCCTGGTCGAAGATGATCTCGGCGGCCAGCCTGGAGTCGGAGCATCCCAGCAGCACCGCGAAGGGCTTCTGCGCCGGAGCGAGCTCGGCGCGCCGTGCGGCGTCCTGGTTCGGATGCTGCGGCGCACCGGCCACGAAGCGCCTGTTCCCGGCGAGCAGGGCGTCGAGGGCGTCGGCGGGAGAGACGGGAGTGGATGCCATGTCGGCAGACTCTACGAGGCGGGCGGGGGCGCGCGCACGGGCCGGGAGCCGCACCTTGCGCGCCCCAGTCGACGTCCTCTCAGCGGCTCGTCCGCTCTCAAACGGCCCGCACGGTAGTGGTCGGGGTGCTTCAGGGCAGCACGACCTCGCAGGCGTTCAGCGCCCCGCTGCCGTCCGTGCCGGTCCAGAACACGGCCAGGCGGTGGTTGCCGTGATCCCAGTCCATCTGGGGGACGAGGGCGGGGGCAGCGATGCTGGTCTCGGGCAGGGTGTATACCGCGCCCATGGGATCGGTTCCGGCTCGGACGGCCGCGAGGTTGGCGGGTGCCACGTTGAGGTGGCCGGCGCCGTCGGTGCCGGCCCAGGCGATGCAGACGGAGTCGCGGAACGGGGTGAAGGCCGCGGGCTCGCAGATGCTCCACTGCGCCGATCTCACCACCACCGGCGTGTCCGTCGCCGGTACGTCCGAGTTGGTGAAGGCGAATGAGAGGGCCCCGTCGGCAGCCGTCCACATCCACACAGTGCCTTCCCAGCCCACGCCGATGTTACGGACCGGGCCGCGCGGGGTGCCGAAGAAGGGCAGGGAGATCGTCTCACCGAAGTTGATCCCGGTGGCCTGGGCGAGGACGACCCGGCCGTACTGGTCGACCGCGTTGACCCGGTACCGCTGGAGCACCGACATGCCGGGGCCGCTCGTCCCGCCGATCTGCCCGTAGCCCACCAGGCTGTGCTGGGTCATACCGCCGGTCAGCTTCCAGTCCCCGGACGTCAGGGCGAAGTCGGCGACCTTGACCGCGCGTCGATGCCCGTCCAGGCGAGCCGAGCGCCGTACGCACTCGTCACCCCCGGCAGAAACGACGGCGCGTAGTCGGAGGCATCGGCCAGGATCGTCTTCTCCAGGGTCGACCCGGCGAACTGGCGTGGCAGGCCGATCACATTGGCGATGGTGATGTTCCGGCTGTTGCGGTTGCCGGGCCGCGGCGGCGGGAGGGTAAGTGGTGCGTCACGAGAATCACCCCTGGTCTCGGCAAACGTCGTGTGCAGCATCGCCGCCGGTGGAACGGCCGCACAAGCACACGACCCGCTCAGCGGACCGCATGCGCGTGCGGCACCCCGCACTCACCCCCGCAACGGCACCGCCACCACGTCGTACTCCGTCTCCGGCGTCGGTGTGATGTCCATCCGCGCATTGGGCAGATAGAGCCGGTCGCCCCACACCGCCACCGTGGTCGGGACCCGGAACCGGGTATCGGTGATCCGCCGGATCCAAGTGCCGTTCGTCCCGGCCGTGTTGAGCCGGATCACGTCGATCGCGTTCTGCTGGTTCTGGACCACGTACAGCACCCGCCCGAGCAGCAGCAGGCCGTCCCCGCTGGGGAGTTTCAGCTCGCCGAGGCCGACCCGGCTCGCCGATCCGGTACGTGGGTCGACCCGCATCACTCCCCCGCCGTCGACGGCGTTGTCGGCGACGAGCAAGGCACTGCGGTCGGGGGTGCGCACAATGCCGTTGGCGGTCCAGCCGGTGCCCTGGACCCACTCCCCGGTCAGCGGCACCGGTTCCATGCCCAGTGGCTCGCCGCCGGGGCCGAGGGGGACCTTGTAGAGCTGGGCGTTGAACGAGTCGGTGAACCAGGCGGCGGACGGGGTGAGGACCACGTCGTTCACCATGGCCGTCGGTGCGTCCACCGGGTAGACGTGTGTGACGGCGCCCGAGCGGATGTCGACCACACGGATCTCCGATCCGCCGCTGACGAACAGCCGCCCGCGCCCATCCGTCTTCAGGCCGCCGCTGCCGTGCGCTTCTCCCAGGCCCTTGCTGACGAGGCGGCGTTCGCCGGTGGCCAGGCTGATGCGGAGGATGTCACCGTTGGCGAGCGAACCCAGGTACGCGTACGGCTCGCGGCCGATGGCGATGCCCTCGGGACGGAACCCGTTGGGGAGCGCGAGTCGGGCGGGCCAGGTGCGCCCGCCCGACTCGGCCGCGTGCGCGGTGCTCGTCAGCGGCGAGCCCGACAACGGGGAGACGAGGGCGGCCCCGCCAAGGGCCGCGCCCGTCATGAGCAGTTTTCTACGTGAGAGGGGGCCGGGGGCAGGCATCGAGCACCTTTCGTAGCAGTTGCGTACGACTCAAAACGGGGCACGGTCCTTTACGAGCCCCGACCCACCTCTACGCCGTCCGGCACTACTGCTGGTGCACTCCCGCTCGACCCCCGTACCTCGACCGCAAGTCTTCGACCTCAGGCCGGGCGCGGGATGTAGGCCAGACCGTGAGCGCCGGGCTCGCCCGCCTTGGCGATGTCCAACCGGCTCAGCTCCTGCAACGTCTCCAGGTCGACGACATGAACGGTGGACGAGACGACGCAGGACACGTACGCGATCCGGCCGTCCGGTGACGAGGTGATGGTCAGCGGGAAGAGCCCCACTTCGAGCCCGCCCAGCCACTTGCGGGTGTCGGCGGAGAAGACCGTGAGGCGGCCCGGTGCCTGGCGGCCGAGCTGGGACGCCGGGTCGGGTTCCATGCGCAGTTCGCCCACGAGCAGTTTGCCGGTCGAGGTGAGGTGCACCGGCAGGACGACGCCGTCCGTGGACAGTGTGTCGACGACGGACGCCGTCCGGGCGTCGATGACTTTGATCCCCGCGTCCGGCCGGTCCCCAGCGGCGGCGAGGAAGGAACCGGCGTACGGCGAGGCGACGTAGGCGTACGCACCGTCGGCCGAAACGGCGAGTCCCTCGCTGCCCGGCACCTCGACCTTCGCGGTGAGGACGCCCCGTTCGAGGTCGACAACCGACACGAACGGCGCCTCCTTGTTGGTGGCGTAACCCGTCCTCCCCGAAGGGTCGATGGCGAACCAGTGCGGGCCGGGCGCGTCCGTGTCGATCCTGCCCAGGGCGCGGCGGGTCTCCGTGTCGATCACCACAACACCACCGGGCCGGTCCGCAGAGCCCTCCACGCTGACGTAGAGACGACGGCGTGCCGTGTCCAACGCCAGCCCGTGCGGCCCGTGTTCCGGGGCGAGGTCGATGACTTCGACGATGCGGCGCGTGTCGGGGTCGATGACGGTGAGCTCGGTGCGTCGGCCGCCGTTCGCGTGGTAGTAGCCCGAGTGGTACGAGGTGGTGCACCACAGCAGGCGCTGCGTCGGGTCGAAGCACAACTCGTGCGGCTCGGCGAGGATGTCGAGCGTATCGATGTGCCGGTCGGAGACGGCGTCGAAGAACGACACGGTCGGCCCGCTCTGACTGACCACGGCCAGAACGTCGCCGTCTCGACCGGCGCGGGGGGAGGGCTGGTGTACGGAGGGCACGGGTGGCTCCTTGGGAGGGCAACGGGGATGTCACGCGATGCGTTTCGCGGACGTCCCCACTCTCGCCACGGTTGGGCCACCACGACAATGCAAGAATGAGCACCTAATCATTGCCTCAGACGTAAACATGCAGCTCAGGAGCATCATTGGATCTCAATCTGCTGCGCGCCCTGGACGCTCTGCTCCAGGAGAACAGCGTGACCCGCGCCGCCGAGCGGCTCGGCACATCACCGGCGGCCGCCAGCCGTACGCTGGCCCGGCTGCGGCGTGCCGTCGGTGACCCGCTCCTGGTCCGCGCGGGGCAGGGGATGGTGCCGACCCCCCGCGCCCTGGAACTCCGGGACGAGGTGAGTGCGTTGCTGCGCGGCTGCGACAACGTCCTGCGGCCCGGCGCCGGTTTCGACGCCGTGCATCTCCAGCGCACGTTCACCGTACAGGCCACCGACCTGCTCCTGACCGGGCTGGCCGGGACCTTGACCGACCGCATCCACGCGGAGGCGCCGCACGTGGACGTGGTCTTCCTGCCGGAGGCGATCGAGGGCGGACCCGCCCTGCGGCAGGGCTTGGTGGACGTGGAACTGGGCGTCCTGGCGCACCTGGATCCGGAGATCCGCACCCGACACCTCACCGAGACGACCCTGGTGGGCATCGCCCGCAGCGGGCACTCCCTCTTCGACGGGCGCATCACCGCCCGCCGTTTCGCCGCGGCCGACCACATTGGCATCTCCCGGCTCGGCAAACGCCTCGGGCCCATCGACAGCGCACTCGCGGAACGCGGACTGCGCCGCCGTACCGCGGTCGTCGTACCCAGCCATACGAGCGCGATGATGCTCGCCCGGACCACCGACCTCGTCGCGCTCACCCTGGACGGCTGGCTTCCCGACACCATCTCCGCGCTGGGGCTGCGCACCTTCCCCGTCCCCCTCGACCTGGCACCCCTTGAGCTGGGGATGGCCTGGCACCCCCGGAACTCGACCGACCCGGGGCACCGCTGGTTCCGCGACCACCTGGCGGCCGCGGTGCTGGCCCCGTTCGGCGTGGAGTCGGGCACGGAGTGAGACACGGGGGGACGGCGGGTCCGAGTCCCGTCCCGCCCCCCCCGGTGACGCGTATACCGCCGTCAATCAGCTTCTGACCAGGCAGAAAGGATGTCCGGCCGGATCGATGAGGACCCGCCACCTCTCTCCGCCCGGCTGCTGCTCCGGCTTGCCCGCGCCCAGCTCCAACAGCCGGGCCTCGGCCTCGTCGAAATCGTCGACCTCGAAGTCGAGGTGCATCTGCTGGGGAACGGTCTGGTCGGGCCAGTTCGGGGCCTGGTAGTCGTCGACCCGCTGAAAGCCGATGAAGAGCCCGTCCGCGCTGTTGAGACCGGCGAACTCGGCGTCCGACTTCGGGTGGGGTTCGAGGCCGGCGGCCTGCTGGTAGAACGCCGCCAGAGCAAGCGGATCGGCACAGTCGAGCGTGATCGCGGCCAACTTCATCTTCAGGGGCATGGCAACTCCGGGCTGAACGGTGGACTTCCGTACCGCACACCCTAGAAGGGCGCCCAGGAGTCGAGCGCGCCGGTCCCGTACACCTTGAGCGCGGTGGTGCTCGTGAACCGCCTCGTGCCGGCTTCGCCGACGTGGAGCAGCCGCGCCCGCGTTCTCGATCGGGGCCGTGTCCGCGGAGGCCCTACGGCTGTTCGTTCGTCGTCCACGGCCACGGCGTCCTGCCGCCCGCCCTCGTCGACGCCAGCCGCCTGTTGATCGACGTGAGCTCGCTGAGCGCGTGGCGGCAGCGGTCACAGCGGTAGAGGTGGGCGTCCACCTCCTTGCTGCGCGGGCGGCCGGCGCGGCGCACGTGCGCGACGAGCAGCATGACGATCCGGCGGCATTCCTCCCCGGTCGCGGACGCCTCGACATGCGCCGCGAGGTAGGCCGCGCGCAACGCCTCGCGGGCGCGGGCCGCCAGCGAGCCGACGCCGCTCACCCCCAGGCCGAGCAGCGCGCCGACGGCGGCGGCCGGCCGCTCCTCGACCACCGTGTACCAGAGCACCGCCTGCCAGCGCGCGGGGAGCGACCGGAAGCCCCGCAGGGCGAACCCGCTGTCCTCGCGCCGGAGCACGCTTTCCTCACCGCTCCAGCCCAGCGGGACGGACGGGTTCGTCCAGCGTTCCGGTTCGCCGCAGAGCTCGGTCATACGGGCCGTGCTCGCCCACGCGGCGGCGGTGCGCCGGACGACGACGAGCAGATACGGACGCCAGGCACCCTGCGGGCCGCCCCCGGCCCGTACCGCCCGGATCGTACGGACGAACGCCTCGGACGCCAGGTCCTCGGCGGTGTGCGCGTCGCGGCAGCAGAGCCGGGCGTAGGCGAGTACGGCACTGCGGTGACGCCGGTAGAGCTCCGCGACGGCGGCGCGTCCACCCGAGCCCGGAACAGCGGCGGCGAGCTCCGCGTCCGTGCGTTCGGAATACGGCTCGTGGACAGTCATGACTCGTCTCACAGTTCTTGCGACCGGCGGCAGTGAAGGCTTCGAAAAGCGAGCAACACGCGATCATATACATGAACTCTATCTATATTGAGGAACATCTGCGCCCCGAAGCTAAGCCCGCCCCTCAGAGGCTGTCAAGGAGTCGCGTCATGGTCTGAACCACGTTCCCGCTGGCCAAGCCGTTGAGCCGGACGGCTCAGGCTGCCGCACGGCCCGGCGGTGCCGATGCGCCTCGATCACATCAGTGGTTCTTTATCAGTCTCGCCACACCTTTCCCCGGCCGGTGCTCACGCGGTGCTAACGTCCCTCAAGATCCAGAGGCGATGCCGTCAACGGGCCCTGAACACCACGGAATTCAGGCGCGCCCGCCGCCTCGCCTGCCGTCTCCGAGGGACGACATTCATGCTCTCCAGCGAGGAACAGCAGCAGTCCCGCCCGGACGCCGAACTCACGGCGTCCATACGGGAGGGCGACGACGAAGCCCTCGCCGAGCTGTACCGACGCCACCAGCCGGCCGTGCTCGCCTACGCCCGTACCTGCTGCCGCGACCCGCACACCGCCGAGGACCTGGCGTCCGAGGCGTTCACCCGCGCCCTGCAGGCCGTCCGCTCCGGCGGCGGTCCCGAACTGGCCTGGCGCGCCTACCTGTTGACGATCGTGCGCCGCACGGCCGCGGGGTGGGCCGACACCGCCCGGCGCACCGAGCTGGCACCCGACTTCACCACGTGGCTGGCCGGTGTGTCCTCCGGCTCGGAGTCGGAGAGCAGCGAGGAGCGCGTCCTGCGCCTGGAGGACAACAGCCTCGTCCTGCGCGGCTTCCGCACCCTGCCCGAACGCTGGCGGGCCGTCCTGTGGCACACCGTCATCGAGGACGAACCGGCCGCCGAGGTCGCCGCCCGGCTCGGCATGACCGCCAGCGGCGTCGCCTCGCTCGCCGCCCGCGCACGCGAGGGGCTGCGCGAGGCCTATCTGTCGGCGCACGCCGACAGCAGTACCGCCTCGGAGGAGTGCCGGCGCCACACCGCGCTGCTCGGCGCCGTCGTACGCCGCTCGGGCCGTCGCACCAGCCGCGCGCTCGACCGCCATCTCACGCACTGCGCCCGCTGCCGCCGGGCGCTGGTCCACCTCACCGACATCAACGAGCGTCTGAACACGACCCTTCCGGCGGCCCTGCTACTGTGGGGCGGCTCCGCGTACGTCGCGGCGGGCCTACGGTGTCGGCGCCCGTGGGCGTCGCGATCGCCACCCTCGTCGTCGCAGCCGGAATCGGTGGGTTGGCCCTGCTCCCCCACACCGCCATCCGGACCCTCCTCCAGGTCACCCGAAGAACCCAACGCCTCACGGCGGGGCCGCACTTCCGCATCCGCCCGACCGTCGCCCACGCACCCCTCCCCCGGACACACACCGACGACCACCGGCGGGTGCATGGAGATCCCCGGCGACACCCCCACACCCGGCGTCCAGCCGCGCGAGGCGACATGCGACGGCAGTGCGCGCCAGCACTGGAACGTGGTGATCGTGGGCAGCCACTCACCGAGCAGCGACCTCCCCCTGGCGCAACTCCGCAACAAGGCAAGCGGGTTGTATCTCAGCAGCGCCGGCAGCACGGCCAAGGACGCGCCCGTGGTGCAGCGCACCTGCGACACCGATGACCCATCGCAGATCTGGGCGGTGTTCGACGACGTGTCACGGGGAGTGGCCTCGTTCATCGACCGGCGTGTGGACGCGTATCTCGGCCTTGAGGACGGGCGGGACGCGGCGGCGGGCAGGCCGCACGACCCCACCATCGGCACCAACACGACGAGCACGGACGACGAGGACGCGCCCTGCTCCGACTTCCGCTACGACGGCACGCCCTTCGGATCCGGCTGACGCGGCGCCGCATGAGCCGTCGTCCGTGCCCTCAAACGCTGTACGCCGGACTCACCGCCGACACCATCAGGCGGCGCGGGTGTCCGCTCCCGTCGGCGGGCACGGTCCACAGGTCGTCGCCGTAGTCGCCCGGCTGTGCGTAGACCAGGGCGTGGTTCCCGCTCCAGACGGCCTGGTCGTCGACGTTCTCTAACTCTGCGGTCGCGGTTTCGCGCATGGTGCGCAGGTCCATGACGTACAGCCGCCAGGGTGCGTCGGAGTCGGCGCCCTCGACGCGCTTCTTGAAGGCGATGCGGGTGCCGTCCGGGGAGAGCGAGGGGCATTCGACGTTGGTGTGGAGCGCGGTCAGGGTCTTGGCGGTGCGGTCGCCGCGTACGAGATACGTCTGGCCGCCGGTGGCGACGGTCGCGTAGAAGTGGGTGTCGTCGGCGAAGGTGACGCCCCAGATGTTGATGTCGGCGGCCTTCTTGCGGTGGCCGTCCTTGTAGAAGCGGTACGTCTCCAGGTTGCTGTCGTAGTCCCAGGTCCGGGTGTCCACGATCGAGGTGCGGGTGGAGAAGGCGCCGCCCGCGTACGAGTCGCCGCCGGTGAAGACCGTCCAGGCGGCGAGGCGGCCGCTGGGCGAGACTCGCGCACGGGTGGGGATACCGGCCACGGCGAAGTGGCGCACCTCGTGCAGGTGGGTGTCGAGCACGACCGCGCGGTATTTCTCGCTCACGGTGCCGTGGTCGCCCTGGAGGCAGATGCCGGTGCCGTGGGCCGCGTAGAACCGCATGCACTGCAGGCCCGTCGCGGTACGGGATCCGCTCGGGTCGCCGGTGGGTGCCGAGGTGATCTCGCCCCGGTGCGGGCCCCAGGCCGTGTTGCGGAACAGGGTCTGCCCGGGAGTGTCCAGTGTGACGTTGCCGGAGACGACGTTCGGGCCGCCCACCTGGGCCTGCGACTTCCGCACGGCCCGCTGGTGCGCGTGCAGCACGGCGCCCACGCTCAGCGAGCCGAGGACGAGGAGGGCGGCGAGCAGGACGGCCAGCCGGTGCCTGGGGTTCATCGCACGCCCTCCGGGGTGCTGGTGGAGACGGCCGGACGCAGCAGTACGGCGCTGACGGCGACCGCGGCGACCAGTCCGGCGGTGGCGACGGCCAGCGCGCTGCGGTCGCCCCACATCGTCCAGGCCGCGCCGAAGCCGATCGAGCACACCAACCGCGCCGTGGCCTGGCCGGTCTGCACCACGGCGAGCCCGGTGCCGCGCTCGCTCTCGGGCACGGCGTCGGCGGTGGCCGCGGCGAGCACACCGTCGGTGGCCGCGTAGAAGGCGCCTTGCAGGGCCAGGACGAGGCAGGGCAGCAGCACGGAACCCTTGCCGGGGGTGAGGAGCAGAAGGTACGCCCCGAGCAGTCCCAGGTGGCCGATGAGGAAGAGCCGTCTGCGGCCGATGCGGTCGGCGACCAGGCCGAACGGGACGGCGAGCAGGAGGAAGCCCGCGGCGGTACCCAGCGGCAGCAGCGGGAACCAGGAGTCGGACAGACCGAGGCGGCGCTGGAGGCTGAGGTAGAGGAAGGAGTCGCTGACGCTGGTCAGGCCGAGCAGCACCGCGCAGAGCGTCAGCCGTCGTACGGCCGAGCGCCGCAGCAGCGAGCGCACGGGGGCCCGGCGTTCACCGTTCGCCGGTGGCGCCTCCGGTGGAGCCGTGCGCCCCGGTACGAAGAGCAGCAGGACGACGACGCCGAGCGCGGCGATGCAGCCGCTGAGGCTGAACACCGCGTCGTAGCCGTCGGCGGCCGTGCGCAGGACGAGGAAGGCGACGATCGGGCCGAGCAGCGCGCCGGTGGTGTCCATGGCCCGGTGCACGCCGAACGCGCGCCCCCGGGTGGCCGGTTCGGTGGCGAAGGAGATCATGGCGTCGCGCGGCGCGGTGCGCAGGCCCTTGCCCGTACGGTCGGCGGCGAGGACGACGAAGTAGAGCGGCAGTACGGCGGTGACCATCTCCGAGGAGACGTCGGTGATCAGGCTGACGGCGCCGAGGGCGATGACGGTGGTGGGGACGGCGGCGGCCGTCCGGCCGGGGCGGGTGCCCCGGCCGGACGGGCGGGCGCCGTCGGTGGAACGGCTGTCCGCGAGGTACATGGTGCTTCCAGAGGGTTTGCGGCTACTTCCAGATGCCGGTGATGTCCTTGCCCGAGGCCGCCTGGCCCGAGGGCTTGACGCCGTACATGTCCTCGATCGTGCGGAGCAGGTCGTAGTGGTTGTACTTGGTGGCGGTGGTGGCGCCCGCCTTGACCGGTCCCCCTTCGAAGATGGTGGTGATGCGCTGGTCGGAGCCCTTGCCTTCGTCGAAGGTGACGACCAGCACGCTGTTGTGCGTCTTGGCCCACTGCGCGTAGCCGTCGAGCCTGCTCTTCAGCCAGGAGTCACCGGTGGCGACGCTCTTCTTGCAGCCGCTCTTGATCCCGTGCATGTCGTTGCACAGGTTCGGAACGACGAACGAGACCGCGGGCAGCTTCGTGTAGTCCTTGGGGAACGCGGTGAAGGTGTGCGCGGTGGAGGCCGGCACGTTCTTGAAGCCGAACCACGGGTTGTGCTTGACGGCGTACTTACCGCTCTTGCACGTCGTAGGGTTCGACGGCCAGTCCTCGTTGTAGCTCCCCCACGTCCTGCCCGCGGCGATCAGCCCGCTGCCGAGGTTGGGCGCGGTCATGGTGCCGAGCTTGGGGCAGTCGTCGCCCTTGGCACCCTGGGTGGAGCCCGAGAACAGCTGGTAGTAGTTCGGCTGGCTCGGGTGGCTCAGCGCGCTCGACGCGGTGAGCAGCGCCCCTTGCTTGGCCAGCGAGTTGATGTACGGCGCGCTGGGCGACTTGATGACCGAACTGAAGGGCTGGTTCTCGAACATGACGACCACGACGTGGTCGGGCTTGGGCAGGGCGGTCGCCTTCGGGTCGGCCGGCTTCGAGGCGCCGAAGCCCGGTCCGGCCCAGAGGCCGACCGCGCCGACGGCCAGCGCGGAGGATGCCGCGAGAAGGCCGCGCCGGTGGCGACGGGCGCGATGGGAACGGGGTGGGGGCACAGTGGACACAGGTCCTCCGTGGGTGAGGGGCGAATGGGGAGGGCGGAAATATTGCGTCCGGGGCGCGGTGACGCCTGTCAGGTGCGCGAGCCGAGCCGGGGGATTCCCGCCGCGTGGCCGGTCAGGGCGCCTTGGCTCCAGGGCCGGTTCGCCGGCGGCAGCGGCGAAATATTTCGCGCGAATGCGCCCGAAGGCGCGGGAACCGAAACCGTAGGATCCGTTTCGATGTCCGCCATGCTTACACCCAGGAAACACGCCGTCAATATCCCGGTAGCCGAATTTTCGCCATCACGGATTTCCCGGCATTCCATTCCGGACATGCCCAATTCATGGGCCGGGCCAATTCCCGGTCCATGAATTAGGCGTACGAGCCTCAGCCGCCGGTCGCGATGGTCACTCCACCATCCGCCGGCCGAGCAGGCCGAGACCTTCGGGGGCGGCCCACGCTCCGATGTCCGCCCGGGTACCCGTGGAAGTGTCGACACCGTCTCGGCAATGTGAACTCCGGGCGGAAAACCCCTTGCCGAAGGCGCTGAACTTCGCCTGACCGCCATTCTTCGAGCTCCTGCGGTGTGCGTTGGGCCGCTTCATGCGCTGACCACTCCCTTGAGGGTTCATATATACGAACTACACTCATGCAAGTGAATCGATCACTCCCTTCCCGCATGAACGTGCACCCGGATGACAAAAGGCGGCCGTGGATGCGTGAAGCATTGACGGGGACTTGACGCCGGGGCTACTTTGCCCCAGCTCAACAGTCCCCGTATCTGGTCAACGTTCATATACGTAACCTGCGGGGCGCATACGATGCCGATTCCGACGTGAGGACAAGCGATGTCGCTTGATCGCCGAGACGTATTGCGATGCGGGGCAACCGCCGCCGTGGCAGCCGCTGTTCCGCTCCAGATGGCCGCGCCCGTGGCGGCAGCGCCAGGGGCCGGGGCAGGCGCAGCGGACCACGCGAAGATCGTGACCGCCTACCGGGAGCTCCAGATCGGCAGCAACCGGAGCTCCCCCAGGAGAAACCGGGCAGTGGCGGCCCTGGACCAGGTCGCGGTCGGCCACGACGCGGCCATGAACGTCACCGCCGACCAGCTCTGGCCGGACCTGCCGGTCGGCCCCGGCAGCACCTACTTCCCCTCGATGTACTACCGTCTGCGGACCATCGCCGTGGACTGGGCCACCCTCGGGTCCGCGCTCTCGGCCCGGCCGGAGATGCCCGAGCGCATCGTCACCGCGCTCAACACCCTCTACCGCACCCAGTACAACGAGAACACCGCCGAGATCGGCAACTGGTACTCCTACGAGATAGGCGTGCCGTACTGGCTGCTCCAGACCGTCGCCGCGCTCGGCGACCGGCTGCCCGCGGCCGACCGGGAACGCGTCCTGCGCCCCGTCCTGCGCTTCGTCGCCGATCCCAACCGCCGCACCAACAACCCCGCCACCGTGGAAACGGGGGCCAACCGCGCGGACAAGGCACTCATCACCGTAGTGTCCGGCGCGCTCGCCGGCGACGCCGCCCGGGTCGCCACCGGGATCGCGGCCGTCACCGACACCGTCGGCGGCGGCGCGGCGGACCTGACCAAGCGCACCACCCGGGGCGACGGCTACCACACCGACGGCTCGTTCATCCAGCACGACGTGGTGCCCTACCCCGGCCACTACGGGCTGGTCCTGCTCAGCGCGATCGCCGCACTGACGTATGTCACCCATGACACCGCGACCCGGCTCGCGCCCGCCGTACGGGAGAAGTTCGAGCAGGTCGTCACCGATGTGCACGCGCCGTTCCTGGTCGCCGGGTCGATGATGGAGACCGTGCGCGGCCGTATGCTCTCCCGCCAGGGCGAGACGGGGCACGACGCGGGCCACCAGTTCACCGCCGCGGTGGTGCTGCTGGCGAGGACCGCGACGGGCGGGACCCGGACGCGGCTGTCCCAGCTCGCGGCCCGCTGGATCGCCGAGGGCACCTGGGCGCCGTACCTCGACGTCTCGAACGTGGGCCGGTTCGCGGGCGGTCTCCAGCCCGTCGGGGTGTCCGAGGTCGAGCTCGCCGAGCAACTGCCGTATGCACAGGTCGACTTGGACGACGTGAATCTGCACCGGACGTTCCCGCAGATGGACCGGATGGTGCACGTCACGGACCGCTGGTCGGCGTCGCTCGGCACCGGCTCGGCGCGCATCTGCCGCTACGAGTCCATCAACGGCATGAACCTGCACGGCTGGTACACCGGCGACGGCGTGCTCTACACCTTCCTGCCCGAGCAGCAGGGCCACTACAGCGACGCCTACTGGCCCACGGTCGACGCCACGCTACTGCCCGGTGCCACCGTGAAGGACGCGGCCCCGCCGCCGCTGCTGACCGATCCACCGCGTACCACCCGCTCGTTCGCGGGCGGCGCGCGCTTCGACGACCGACACGGCGTCCAAGCCCTGGACTTCGTGTCGCAGGACGGCACCCTATCCGCCAAGAAGTCGTGGTTCTTCGCCCCCGACGCGGTCATCTGCCTGGGCGCGGCCATCACCGACTCCTCCGGCGCCCCCGTGCGTACGGCGATCGAGAACCGCAACCTCGGCGAGAACGGCACCGCCGCCCTGCTCATCGACGGCCGCCGCGGCACCTCACCGCTCGGCCGCGCCACGGTCGCGCCGCACGCGCGCTGGCTGCACCTGGAGGGGACGGCCGGCTATGTGCTCCTCGACGGCTCCGACAAGAAGCCGCTCACACTGCTGCGCGAGGACCGCAGCGGTACCTGGCTGGGCATCGACACCGGCGCCAACACCCACGGCACCTCCGATCCGTACACCCGCCGCTACCAGAAGATCGTGCTCGACCACGGGGTCCGCCCCACCGGGGCGAGCTACGCCTACGCCGTGCTGCCGGGCGCCTCGGCCGCCCGGACGCGCCGGGCCACCGGGCGCTGGGAGGTGCTGGCCAACTCGGCCCAGGCGCAGGCGGTCCGCCTCGACGGACACCTGACCGCCGCTTCGTTCTTCACCGCGGGCGCCGTCGAACGGGTGCAGGTGTCCGGGCCCGCAACCGCGGTGTGGGGCCGCACCCGCAAGGGCTGGACCTGCGCCCTCGCGGACCCGACCCAGACGGGTGACACCGTGCGCGTCACGGTCGATTCCGCCGGCCACCGTGTCGTCCGCGCGGATCCCACCGTCACCGTGGTGGCCACCCACCCGAAGCTCGTGGTGGACATCAAGGTCGCCGGGTCGTTCGGCGCGACCCACTCCTTCACCGTCGACTGACAACCCGTCAGGCATCCCCCCCGTCCCGGCGGGGCTGCGAGCCCCGCCGGACGATCCGCCTTCGCACCCACCCCCCAAGGAGCACCATGTCCCCGACATCCCATGCGCGCGCCACCTGGAGCCGTCGCCGCATCACCTTCGCCGTCGCGCTCGGCACGGCCGCCACCGCCGTCACCGCGTCCCTGGCGACGGCTTCCCCGGCCGCCGCCCCGCACTCCTCGGCCGCCGCCTGGACCGGACAGTTCAGCGACTACGGCTCGACCGCCTGGAAGAAGTCCTGGGGGGGTGGCGTCGAAGGGCGCCTGGGGCCAGGCGAACCTCAAGAAGGTGAGCGACTCCACCGCCCCGGGCGACGGCTCCGCACTGCGCGTGACGTACGGCAAGGGCTCGTCCTCCAACTCGTGCGGCGACTGCCCCACCAAGGGCGGCGGGCAGTTCTACACGTCCCTCACCCAGCTCGGCAGGCCCGAGCTGGCCAAGTCGGCGACCCTCGACCTCAAGTACAGCCTGAAGTTCCCCACCGGTTTCGACTTCGGCAAGGGCGGCAAACTGCCCGGGCTGTACGGAGGCGTCATCGGCCAGGAGTCCGGCGGCACCCACGGCAACGGCTGGTACACGCGGTACATGTTCCGCGCCAAGTCCCACCCCAACGACGGCGAGCTCTACCTCTACACACCGGGCAACTCCGGCCCGTCCGGCTACGGGGTCGACCTGGGGGTGGGCAACTGGCAGTGGACCGCGAACGGCAAGTGGCACACCGTCGAGCAGTTGGTGAACCGGAGCACCGGCGACCTCACCGTGTGGTTCGACGGCAAGCAGGTGCTCGCCGCCAAGAAGGCCGCCCGCGGCATATCCAAGATCAACTTCGGCGGTGTCTTCTTCTCCACCTTCTTCGGCGGCCACGAGAGCTCGTGGGGACCGAAGAAGACCGAGAGCGCGGACTTCGCGGACTTCTCCCTGTCCACGGCGGTCCAGCACTGACCGTCCACGGCGGTCCAGCACCGACCCGATCGCGTCCCGGTACCGGGCCCGCCGCGGCCCGGCACCGACGACCACACCCAGACCGCAGCGCGCCCAGGACCCCCCGTGCCCCTCCCTGGACGCGCTGCTTCCCCTGCGCCTCACGCCTCCGGCGCACCCCGCTGCCGTCCGGCCCCCAGCCGCAGGCGGCCCGACCGCAAGTCGGCGGCCTGGCGCAGCGCCCGCAGGGCGAGTTCCAGCTCGAAACGGCCCTGCGGGTCCGCCAGCTGGGGGCCGAAGAGCCGGTCGATCTGCCGCAGCCGGTACCGGACCGTCTGTGGATGGACACCCAGCGTCCGGGCCGCCTGCGTCCCGCTGCCGGTCTCCAGCCAGGCCAGCAGCGTCTCGGCGGTGCGCCGGCTCTGACGCTGGGTCAACTGGGCGAGCGGGGCGAGGACCCGGTCCCGGAACAGCCGGGCGAGCGCCTCGTCCTGCAGCAGGAGCACCGGTGCCAGATAGTCCTCGACGCGGATGATCCGCGTCTGCCTCGCCCGGTGCTCGGGGATCGCGGCGAGCAACGTCCGCGCCCAGCGCAGCGAAGCGGCGGCGTCGGCGCGCGGCACCACCGGCGCGACGACGGCCGTGCAGCCGGGCAGCGCGCCGCGCACCAACGCGAGCGTGTCGTTGCCGGGGGCCGGGATCAGCAGGAACGGCGCCTGCCCCTGCCAGTCGACGAGTACGTCGTCGCGATGGAGCACGGGCCGGGGGCGGCCGGGTTCGGCGGCGACCGCGACGATCCGCACGGTGTCGGGCAGGGGCCAGTCCGCCGACCGGGCGAGGTCGGCCAGATGGTTCTCGGGTACGGCCGGGACCCGGGTGAGCGCCCGGACCAGCCGCTGCCGCGCCGTGGCCCCGTCCGCGTGCACGCCTGGCACACCGCCACCCGTGCGGTACGGCAGGACCTCGGCCGGGTCAATCAGCAGGTGGGGCAGCGCATCGGGGCGCAGGCCCAAGCCGGTGCCGACCGGCTCATCCGGCGCAACGCCGGTGCCACGGCCATCGGCGCGATCGCCGTCCTCCTCTCCGTCACCGTCTCGGCCGTCATCGGCCGGCACCTCGCCACCCGGCTCGTCCGGCTGCGCGACTCCGCACGCGACCTCGCGCACGACCGCCTGCCCGACGTGCTGCAGCGGCTGCGCGGCGGCGAGGAGGTGGACGTCGCCGAGGCGGCGCCCCTGCTCAGAGCCGGGCGCGACGAGATCAGCGAAGTCGGGCGAGCCTTACATCCGGCGGCGCCGAGGTGTCTCCCGGCGGCGGATGTGGCACCGGGGGGCCGTGGCCGAATCTGAGTACACGCCGCCATCCCGGCCGACCAGGCCGGAACCCCCGCAGGGCGGACCCCTCATCCCGCACCACAGGAGCCCTTCGATGCCTGCTGCCACAGGTCCTTTCGAGCACGACGACATCCCTGTCCCCTTCGAGCACGGACCTCCCGCGCCGGTTCCCGCTCAGCGATACCCCCAGGAGGGCGACGCGTACGAGGCCACCCCCACCTCCCCGTACGTCATGGCCCGGTCCTTCACCTCGATCGCGGGCGACACCCTTCAGGAACCGGACTACGTGTGGACGGTGACCCTGGCCACCGAGACGAGCGACGGCCGCACCGGCGTCCACACCTTCGTGATCCGCACCCGCCGGGCCAAGGACGCCATCGCCATCGCCACCCAGGAAGCACTGACCCCGCAGGCCCGCGCCCACCGCAGGGGCGCGACCCTCCGTCCCGGGTCCGTCGTCGTCACGCTCTGGGAGAACGAGGGCCTCGGCGACGTATAAGGCACGTCCAGGAAATTCGCCACGGTGACAGTGCTCGCCGCGACCGTGGCGACTGCTCCGTGTTCCGGTCCCGCTTCGCCGCAACTCACCGTCACAAGGCGGGACTTCGGCCGTTGAGCTGCCGCCGTGAGGCAAAGACCCGGCAAAGCGCCGGGATTCCGCCGCCGGGGCGCCCTCTCCACCAGTGCGTCGATGGCCCCCACCACCGGTTCCTCTGGAGGAAGGCACCCCCATGTCGCTCGCCGTTCTCACTCCCCGGCCCCCGTCCGACTCGGTTCTCGTCCGCGACCTGCGCCGGGGAGACACCAACGCACTGCGCTCCCTCTACCGCCGCCACTACGCGGCCGTGCACGCCTACGCCGTGAGCTGCACCCCGGCACCCTTGGACGCGGCCGAACTGACCGGCCTCGCCTTCACCCTGCTCGTACAACGCCTGCAGGCGGGCGAGCCGTTCACGCAGAGCCGTCATCCCGGCTGCCTGCGCGGGCAGTTGCAGGACAGCGTACGGACGGCCGCCGTCGCCCGGACGCAGCGCGACCCGGCATCCCTGTCACCCGCGTTCCGCGCGTGGGTACGGGAGGGAGCCGTCTGGCCGCTGAAGGAGGACGGCCAGCTGACGGCGGCCTTCGCGTTACTGCACACCCTGTCCCAGTGCCTGCTGTGGCACACCGTGGTGGAACGCGACGACGCCGCGACGATCGCCCGGATCACCGGCCTCGACCAGCGGCGCCTGGACGAGTACGCGGCACGCGTACGAGACACCCTGCGGCAGGTCCGCACGGACCTGTATCTGCAACGCCTGGAGCTGCCCGACTGCCAGGAGGCCATACGGGCACTCGCCGCCTCCCCGCGCACCTCACCGGCGGGCCCGGGAATTCCCGGCCCGGCCGAGAACGAGTCCCCCAGGGCGACGTACTCCGAGCCGCGCCGCAGGGGCGTATCGGCGACGGCATGCGGACCGGGCATCGTCATCACGCCGAATACGGCGATCTGGACTCCCACGACGACGCATTCCACGGTACGCCGCCCTCGGGACACACTCTTCCCCATGCCTTCTCCTCCACTGTTTTCGGACTTCCGTGCTCGGTTCGGATCAGCGTGGAGGACCGGCAAGGCTCATGCCATAACAGGCCTGAATGTTGTGGCAGATTGAGGAACCGGGGGACAGACTTCATTGCGGGGCTGCGGATTCACCTCGTCCGGCTCCCAGCGACACTTCAACCCGGCCGGCCTCCCGCGCAGCGTGATGTTCCGCAGGCAACGGCGATTCAGCGATTCAGGTGATCTTCCCGGTCGGGCATTGCGTCACGGGTGCGCGGGGCGTTCACCACTACGTCCGTCATCTGTCCATGGAGGTAACCGTGAAGGCCGTGAAGTACGCAACGGGGCTGGCGTTGGGGCTGGCCGTGACCGCGACGATGGTCACCGGGACCGTTTCCGCCGCACCGCACCCCGCGTCCGCCCGTGCGACCATTCCGCTCACCAACGCCGACAACGGCCGTACGGTGACCGTGCGGGCCGGGGACGAGGTCAGGGTCCAACTGACCGGCTCCCGCGAGCAGGGCGTCATGTGGGTGTGGAGCGAGCCGCAGGCCAGTGCGTCCGCCGCCTTGCGGCGGACCGGCGGCAGCACGTCACCCGGCGGGGACGCGACCGCGGTCTTCCAAGCCACGGGGAGCGGCACGAGCGACATCACCTCCCTCCGCAGGTGCGTCGCCCAACCAGGACATGTGTGCTCGCACGCCGTTCTGGTGTGGAAGGCCACCGTCAAGGTCCAGTGACGAGCGCCCCCGCCCTGATCCCGCTCACCGGCGCGCAGCCGCGTCCACCGACTCCTCCGCAACGACCCCCGGCGCGGGTATCGCGTGTTCGGCGGCCCGGCTGACGTCCTCCCACGCGGCCCAGGTGTCCATGCGCTTGCGGGATACGTCGAAGGCCAGGTCGTAGACCATGCTCCCCAGCAGCAGGCGCAACGGCGGCTCGTCGCTGTCGACGAGCTTGAGCAGTGCCTCGGCGGCGAGTTTCGGGTCACTGTCGATCGAACCCTCGGAGAACTGCTTCTCCAACTCCGCCCGCAGCGGGGCGTACTCCTCACGGGCGGTGGTGGTGTGCATCGCGCTGTAGAGGTCGGTCCAGTAGCCGCCGGGCTGGACGATGCTCACCTTCACCCCGAAACCGGCCGCCTCCATGGCCAGTGCTTCGCTCATGCCTTCCAGCGCGAACTTGCTGGCACCGTAGAGCCCGCTGCTGGGGAAACCGGCCAACGCGCCGATGCTGGAGATCTGGACGATGTGCCCGGATCCCTGTTCGCGCAGCGTGGGCATCACCGCCTGGCTCACCCACAGCGCGCCGAAGAAGTTGACGTCCATCTGGGCACGGGCCTCGGCCTCGGTGAACTCCTCGACCATGCCCATCGACAGCATCCCGGCGTTGTTGACGACGATGTCGAGCCGCCCGAAGTGCGCGACCGCCTCGGCGACGGCGGCGAACGCGGCGTCCCGATCGGTCACGTCCACGGTGAGGGGCAGGACCCGGCCGGGGTGGGCGGCCGCCAGCTCCTCCAGCGGACCGGCGCCGCGTGCCGCGGCCGCGACGCGGTCGCCCGCGGCCAGCGCCGCCTCGGCGAAGGCGCGACCGAGGCCGCGGCTGGCGCCCGTGATGAACCAGACGCGGTCTGTCTTACTGGCTGACGTGCGCATATGCGTTGCTCCCCACAAAAGGCGAGACGATGCGTCTCGCTTGATGCAGCAACTATGCTCCTACCCGGCACCTCAGTCAAGACGGACCGTCTCGTCTATCTCATGCGCCTCACACCGTCTTGATGCCGCCGCCCTCGACGACGTAGTCCGCGCCCGTGATGCCGGCCGCACGGTCGGAGGCGAGGAACGCGACGACGGCCGCGACCTCGTCGGGCTCGACCATGCGGCCGATGGTCATGCCCATCGCCGCGGGCACGGTGGACACGAACTCGTGGTGCCCGACGCCGTTCGCCTCGGCGAGGAGGGCGCCGAAGCTGTCGTCGGCCTCCCATATGGCCGTACGCGTCGGGCCGGGAGAGACGGTGTTCACGCGCACCCCCTGGGGCCCGAACTCCTCGGACAGCGCCTTGCCGAACGCGTTGAGGCCCGCCTTCGCGGCGCCGTACTCGATCGGGCCCGTGCCCGGCAGACGCGCGGTCATGGACGAGATGTTCACCACCGAACCACGGCGCTCCAGGATGCTCGGCAGCAGCCGCCGGGTGACCCGGACCGTACCGAAGAGGTTGACCTCGAAGCTGTGCGCCCACAGGGCGTCGTCGGTGGCGAGGAACCCGTCCAGGTTGAACGTGTCTCCGCCGCCGATGTTGTTGACCAGGATGTCCACGCCACCGAGTGCCGCGAGCGCCCGGGCCGCCAACTCCTCGGCGCCTTCCGGCGTACTCAGGTCGACCGCGACCGGGTGGGCACCGGCCTCCTTCAGTTCGGCGGTGATCGTGCGGGCCGCGCCGACCACGCTGACGCCCTCGGCGATGAGCTGCCGCGTGATCGCGAGGCCGACACCTCGGCTGGCCCCCGTGACGACCGCGGTCTTCCCGGCGAGGTTGAGCTCCATGTCCGACTCCTTGGAAGGTTCTTGGAAGGTTCTTGGAAGGTTTTTTGAACTAGAGGTACAGAATTAGCGCATAAAAAGCGGGCCACGGTCGGCGCCGCCGGACTACAGCGACCCCATCACCGCGTCCACGACCCGCCGCAACTGCGTGGCATCCTCGGCGGTCTTCGCCATGACGCGCATGCCGATCACCGTCGCGAGCAGCCAGGCGGCCAGCGTCGCCGCGTCACGGCCGCCGTCGATCTCACCGGCTCGCTGGCCTTCCTCGACGGTCGCGCGGAAGGCCCCCTCCGTACGCGCGAACATCTTGCGTACGGTGTCGGCCGTCTCGGCGTCCGAAGGGGCCGACTCGGCAGCGGCATTGACCGCCATGCAGCCGCGCCGGTCCGGGTCGCCCAGGTCGAGCTCGACCAGCGCCTCCAGCGCACCCCGCAGCCGGTCCTTCGCCGTGCCGGGGTGGTCGAGCAGCTCCGCCAGCCACGCGGCCTGCGATTCGCGGTAGCGGGCGAGCGCGCGTTCGAACAACGCGTGCTTGCTGCCGAAGGCGTTGTACAGGCTGCCCTTGCCGATGCCGAGCTCGTCCACGAGGTCCTGCGGCGTCGTCGCCGCGTACCCCTTGCGCCAGAACACGTCCATCGCGCGCTCCACCGCCACGTCCGGATCGAACTGCTTCGGCCTGCCCATGGACTTACCGTAGCACCATTTTTGACCTTGAGGTCAAGTAGAGGGAAGGTCGCACCAGGCCACGGCACCCCAGCCATTCCGGCGGGGGCGCGCGCGGCCCGGCGAGCGCGACCCGGAATCCGCCGCCTGGACTGCGGGAGATGCTGTCGGGGAAGCCCGGCAGGTCGTCGGCCAGGGTGTCGTGGCGGCCCGCGGCGGGGCCGGTCAGCCACAGCCGGGCCAGCAGGCCCGTGGGCTGGTGCTCCATGATGTCGGACAGCCCCTTCCGCCTTGTCGGTAGACAGGTCGAGCGCCGAGGTTCAGACCGAGCGGTCCGCCGTGACGAGCCATGACGTGCTGAGCAGCCGGACCGTGCCGTCGGGCGTCTCGTGGGCGCGCAGCCGGTCCTCCAGCGTCCGGCGAGCGCGGGCCCGGGTCGCCTCGTCCACCTGCTGCATCAGGTGGCTGCCGGGCCCCGTGCCCAGCAGGAATTCCGCCGCGTCCCCCGCTCCGCTCCCCCAAGTCCCGTACGCCTTGGCCTCGGTGACGGTGACGGCGGTGAACCCGGCCGCCGTGAGGACTTCGCGGATACGGGCCGGGTCGGCCAGCGAGAACATGCCGGGCAGGCCCGGCCGTGCCAGATCACCGAGCGGCAGCAGGCCGCTCAGCGCCGAGAGCGCCTCGACCCAGCCGTTGCGTTCGGCGGCCGCCGGGCACACGAACGCCAGGCGCCCGCCCGGCCGCAGGGCCCGCCCGATGTTGCCGAAGGCGGCGACGGGGTCGGCGAAGAACATCAAGCTGTAGCGGCTCAGCGCCGAGTCGTGGGCGGCCGGCTCGAAGGGGTGGACCTGGGCGTCGCCCTGCTCGAAAGCGATGTTGGACAACCCGTCGCGCTCCGCCCGGGCGCGGGCCTCGGCCAGCATCGGGCCGGACAGGTCGAGGCCGAGCGCGTACCCACGGGGCGCCCGGAGCGCGGCGAGCCGTGTGGTCTGGCCGGAACCGCAGCCGATGTCGAGGACCCGGCACTCCTCGGTGAGGGCGGCGGCGTCGAGCAGCGGCTCGTTGAAGCCTTCGTTCACGGCGTTCCAGCGGTCCTGGTTGCGGGCCCAGTGGGTGCCTTCGGGCCCGTTCCAGGCCTGCGCCTGCTCGGTGTTGACGATGTCGAGCACGAGTACCTCCTGCGGAGCGACAAGAATGGGCGTACGCCCAAACAGTATGGGCGCGTGCCCATACTGACAACCCCGGCTAGGATCCAGGGCACGGGGAACACACCCGCCGACCCACGTCAGCGATACGGGAGAAGGTCCATGTCACCGCGCGGAGTGGCGACGCCAGATGTACGGGAGCGGCTGTTCGCGGCCGCCGAGCGGGTCCTCGAACGGGGTGGACCCGGCGCTCTGACCAGCCGCGCCGTCACCACCGAGGCGGGGTGCGCCAAGGGGCTGCTGCACGCGCACTTCGCGGGCCTGGACGAGTTCGTCTCGGAGCTCTGCCTCGACCGGTTCGCCCGCACGGCAACGAAGGCCGAGGCGCTCGCGGGGCTCGTCGGGCACGGCTCGGTGGCGGGGAACGTGGAGGCCGTGGCCCTGGCACTGCTCGACTCGGGCGGCCCGGCCGTCGCGGGGCTGGCCATGACACGCCCCGCGGCCGCGCTGCGCATCCGGGAGGCGCTGGAGGCGGGGGCGCCCGGTTTCACCGCGATCCAGGAGGCCATCGCGGAGTATCTGCTGGCCGAACGCCTGCTGGCCCGGGTGCCGCAGACCTTCGACCCGGTGGCCACGGCCCTGGCCCTGGTCGGCACCGCCCACCACCTCCTGCTCACCGGTTGGCCGGGCGCACCCGACCCACGGGCGCAGATGACGCGCCTGGTGGGGGCGCTGGTGGGCTAGTAGGGCGCCCCTCCTCGCGGGCAGCGCGCGGGGGCGGGTCCGCGCCCGTTCCTCCTCCGTCGACGGAAAGCGGAACATCTACTACCGCTATGCGGCGCAAGGCGGCCCAACGGCCGCCCGGATTCCGGTACGGTGCCTCGTCCGGACCCGTCAGCGTCCGCCAGCGCCGTCAGGAGAGACCAGTGCACGCCCCCGTGGAGACGTCCCGAGTGCTGGTAGCCGTCCATGAGGCCGTCGCCGCGGCCGAGGAGGGACAAGTAGGCGCGTTGTGGCGGTTGGCGGAGCGGGGCAGACAGCTCGACGCCAACCTGGTGCGGCTGTCCGCGGGCGCGGCCGTGGCCGAGCACGTCGAGTCCGAGCTGGACGTCCTGTTGGTCGTGGTCGAAGGCGGCGGCCACCTCGACAACGGGGTGGAGCGGCAGGCAATGGAGCCGGGGTCCGTGGCATGGCTGCCGAGAACGGCGCGGCGGGCACTGCTCGCGGGGCCGAACGGCCTCGCGTACCTCTCCGTCCACCAGCGACGCCCCGGGCTGCGGATCGGCTTCCGTACCGCAGACACCGAGGCGGACGGGGACGAAGGCGGCGAGGCGCCCTGCTCGCTGGACCGCGTCTGCCCGGCATGCGGGCGCCTGGCAGGCGAGACCGACGCCCGCTACTGCGCCCGCTGCGGCGAGGAACTGCCGATCCGAGGGGCGCTCTGAGTCGTACGTGCGACCCGTGGTGTCTACGGTTTCTCGCCACCGGCGGGCGCGAGGTCCTGCGCCACCCGGCCGAGGCCGAGGCCCACCGCGCGGACTACGAGCCCGCTCCTCAGTGACCGCCGCTGGGACGGTCGCAGCCGGAGTGGTCGGGGTAGCCGCCGAAGGCGTCCGCCTTGGTGGAGTCCCGGTTCATCGTGCCCTCCACGCACAGCGGGAACGCGTCGATGAGGAAGCCGACCCCGGTGGAGCCGTTCTGGTACGACCGCACCTGCCCGGCCGAGTAGCCGAGGCCGGTGAGCGCGGTGCGGGTGTTCTCGGGGGCGAAGTCACCGCGCTTGCGCAGTGGTTCGAGCGCCTTCTCGACGCGTCCGACGGCCTGGAGCCCCTCGCAGCGCTGCTTGCCGTGCAGCGGGAAGGGAACCATGAACCCGTGGTTCTCGGCGTAGTGGTCGGTGGGCGGCACGGCCGGGCCGGTAGTGGCCGCCGTCGTCGGGGGCGCCGACGTGGGGCTCTCACCGGGGCACGTGAAATCCACCGGCGTACTCGGCGTCGCCACAGGAGTCCGTGAGGGCCCCGCCGCACCGGCGCTCTCCCCCGCCCGCTCCGTACCGCACCCCGCCGCCAGCACGGCCAGCACCGCCATCGGCAGCATCCCGGCCCGTATCCCCGCCGTCTTGATCATCGTCATGACGCGATTCTCCCCCGCGCGGTCGCAGCGGGGGTCACCACACCGCCCGAATGGGCTTGTTCGGCGTTCCGGCGCCGCACTACCTTGCTCGGGTGGATCTCTTCTCACACTCGTGGACGGCGTTGCGCACGGCGGTCGCCCAGCTCCCGGACAAGGACTTCGAGCAGCCGTCCGGCTGCACCGGCTGGCTCGTACGGGACCTCGTGTGCCACCTGGTCATCGACGCGCAGGACGTTCTGATCACCCTCGCCACCCCCACCGACACGGAACCGACCGTCGACGCGGTGACGTACTGGAACGTCGAGGACCAGCCGCCGACCGGCGAGGACCCGCTCGACGCGCTGACCGTACGGCTGGCCGCCGCGTACGAGGAACCGCGCCTGCTCACGTTCCACCTCGACGACGTCGGCTCCGCCGCCGGGCGCGCCGCCGCACTCGCGGACCCCACCGTCCGGGTGAGCACCCGCGACGAGGTGCTCACCGTGGACGACTACCTCTCCGCGTACGTCCTGGAATGGACGCTGCACCACCTCGACCTGATGGCGCACCTCCCGGACGTGCCCGGGCCGCCCGCGGAGGGCCTGGCCCGGTCCCGCGCGATGCTGGAGGAGATCGCGGGCGCCGTGTTCCCCGCGTCGTTCACCGACGAGGACGCGCTCCTGATCGGCACCGGCCGCCGGGCGCCGATGGAGGCGGAGGAGGTCGAACTCGGCGAGCTGGCGGCGAAGTTGCCGTTCGTCCTGGGCTGAGCAGGTGTCATCCGCCTCGCCCCGGGCCTGAGCCCATCACTGCTCGGCGATGAGGTACGGCAGTTTGCGCATGTCGTGGAAGACGACGGTGTCCGGGCCTTCGAGCCGCTCGGCCGGAGTCAGCCCTCCGGCATAGCCGAAGGCGCGCATCCCGGCGGCGCGGGCGGCCTCGACGCCGGGACGGCTGTCCTCGACCACCACGCACGCGGCCGGGTCGACACCCATCTGCCGGGCGGCGTGCAGGAACAGGTCCGGGGCCGGCTTGCCGCGGGCGACCTCGGTGGCACTGAAGATGCGGCCCTCGAAGCGTTCGTACAGGCCGGTGCGGCCGAGGGTGTGGCGCATCTTGTCGTGGGAGCCGCTGGAGGCGACGCACGTCGGCAGGGTGATCGCGTCGAGCGCCTCGGGCAGCCCGTCGACGGGCGACAGCCCCGCGTCCACCGCCTCACGGTGGAGCCGCTCGAACCGCTCCCACCAGACGACGGTCGTCTCCGCGCCCAGTCGGGCGGCGATCTGCTCTCCTATCGAGGCGCTGGAGCGCCCGATGAAACGGTCGATGACCTCATCCTCGGTGAGCGGCCACCCCAGCTCCGCGCCCAGGGCGACCTGCACGCGTACGGCGATGCGTTCGCTGTCGACCAGCACGCCGTCGCAGTCGAATATCACGAGTTCAATCGGCTTGATCATCGTCGCAGCATAGAGCCGATCACGCATCCGTACGCGTACGTTTCCGACCGCCCCGGCTCTCGGACAGCCGGCCCCCGTGCCCGCTATGTGCCGCCCAACCGGCGTAGTGTCGAAGGGAATCCGTAGATGCCTACACCGGCACGAACCCCGTTCTGATGCCGGCATGCGGCGGCCCCGTGGAGGGGAGGCGCCATGCCGCCCGCGGACACCCGCCCGGCCCTGTGCGGCCGGTCGTCAGCCTCACCGCGCGACGGACCCGGCTGCCGGACTGCCGCGGACAGCCGCGGCGGACACCAGGTGCGGCTTCCGCGAGGTCATCGCGGTGCGGGCAGGGAAGAGGCCGCTCGTGCACCCCCCTCTGTACACCGACGCGTTGCTGCGGATCTGGGGCACCGCCGATCCACCGGGCCTGCGGCTCGCCGGTGAGGTCGACCTGTCCAACCAGGCCGCGCTGGTGGGCCATCTGCTCGCCGTGGACCGGGCCCCCGCGGACGTCACGGTGGACCTCAATGAGGTCACGTTCTTGAACTTCGCCTCACTCCACGTACTGGTGGCCTTCGCCGAGCTGCTGGAACCCGGCCGCCGCCTGATCGTGCACACCCGGACCGGTGCCGTCGCCCAGATGCTGCGCGCCTGCGGCTGGGACCGGCCCGAGGTGCCGCTGACCCTCCTTGAGGAGATCCCCGATGACTGACCCGCGCGCGCCGTTCCGGCCGGAGCCGGCTCTCCACGCGCACCATCTCCTGCTCTACGGCGACGACGAGCAGCTCCTGGCCGCCGCACTCCCCTTCGCCCACGACGGCCTCGCCGCGGGGGAGCCCGTCTTCATCGCCACCACCCGGCACAACACCGCACTGCTGCGCCACCGGCTGGGACCACGTGCCGAGGACGTCGCCTTCGCCCCCGCCCACTGGTACCGCACCCCCGCCCAGGCCCTGCTCGCCTTCCACGACAGAGCCCGCGCCACGGCCGGCCCGTCCCGGGTCCTGAGCGAGACGCCCTGGATCGGGCTCACCCCCGACCAGGCCCGCGAGTGGAACCGCTACGAATCGCTGCTCACCCTCGCCCTGGCCTCGACCGGCGCCTGGCACCTGTGCCCGTACGACACCCGCACCCTGCCCGCCGCCGTCCTGCACACCGCCCAGCTCACCCACCCCACCCTGACCACCGGAGCCGCCCACCGGCCCAACCCCGCCCACGTCGCACCCGAGCGGTTCAGTGCGGCCTGCGACAGCGCGCCGCTGCCCGAACCGCCTGTCAGCTGCGTCGAGTTCCGCTTCGAGGGGCCCCAGCAGATCGCCGATCTAAGGGCGTTCACCGCGCGGCTCGCGCGCCGCGCGGCGCTGCCCGCCGACCGGATCGACAGCCTGCTGATCTGTGTCGACGAGGCCGCCGCGAACGCCGTACGGCACGGTGGCGGAACCGGCTGCTGCCGGATGTGGACCACGGTCGCCGAGCTGTTCTGCGAGATCAGCGATCCCAAGGGCACGCTGGACACCGCGCTGGCCGGATACCTCCCGCCCGACACCTCCCATCTGAACGGCCGAGGGCTGTGGATCATCCGGCAGCTCAGCGACGCCGCCGACATGCGCACCACCCACCACGGCACGACCATTCGTATCCGTATGAGCCGCCGACGGTGACAGGAGCCCGTGAGCGGGAAGGCCAGAGCGAACAGTAAAGGGGCCGGAGACCGCCGGATTGCGTCATCCGTACGTCAAGAAAGACCAGCCCGCACCCATCCAGCACTCCGGGGGCCAATGGGGAGCACGGAGCGTGTCCGGGCAATAGCGTGGTGGTGCGGGTGCCCCTGACCCCGGCCGTATCTCCGCGGACTGCACCATCCCACTCGTACGTTCCATGTGCTGAGGAGACGGCCCGGATGGCCACCATCGCTGACCTGTCCCGAGAGTGCCGCACGGTCCGGGTGACCGGCGAACTCGACCTGCTCACCGCCCCGGGCCTCGCGATCAAACTGGCGAGGGCCCGACGCGGTGCCCAACCCCCTTACGTGATAGTCGATTTGAGTGACCTCACCTTCATGGACTGCAGCGCGCTGGGCGCACTGTGCGAGGCGCGGACCGACTGTCTGGACCGTGGCGGCTGGCTGCGCCTGGTGTACACCCGGCGCGGTATCGGCCTGCTGCTCCGGGCCGTCGGCCTCACCGCCGCCTTCCCCCGGTACGCGACCGTGGAGGCGGCCCGACTGGGGTGGTATTCGGCCGTGCCCCGGTAGACACCGGCGGCGGGGCTCGGCGGAGACGGGTAGTGTTCACGGTGAGCCGGTGGGTGCATCGCCCAGGACCCCGGCAGGGCGGAACTCGGTGATCAGCGACGGCATGGCTGACGTGCTCCGGTCGCTGCGTCACGGTGACGGCAGCGCTGTGGCGGTCGCCTGCGCGCGGGCCCTGGAGGCCGAGGGCGTCGCAGTGTCCTTGCTGGTCGGGGAGGGTCAAGGGGTGGAGCCGCTGTGGCGTTCACCGGGGGTCGCCGCGCGATTCGAGGAGCTCCAGTTCACCCTTGGTGTGGGCCCGGGCCCGGACACCGCGCGGACCGGCACGGCCGTCATGGCACCGGATCTGGACACGGTCCGGCCCGACCGATGGCCCACCCTGCTCACCGAGGCCCGGAAACTGGGCGTCGCCGGCGTGTGCTGCTTCCCTCTGGGCCTCGGCGCGATCCGGCTGGGCGTCCTGACGGTGCTGACCTCCCGGCCCGGCGCCACCATGCCGGAACAGCAGCTCGCCGACGCGCTGACCCTGGCCGCCGCGCTGACCGGGCTGCTTCTGGAGGACAACGGGAGCCGCCCGGCGGCTTCCGCCACGGTCATGGTGCCGCCCATGGAGCTGCACCGGGCCGTGGTGCACCAGGCGACCGGCATGATCAGCGTCCAGCTGGACGTCTCGCTGTCGGAGGCCCTGCTGCGGCTGCGCGCGTTCGCGTACAGCCGGGAACTGCCGCTCGGCGACGTAGCCGGGGATGTAGTAGCCAGACGGCTGCGGTTCAACGACGATATAGACGGGCCCCACTCGCCCGGCGGTCGAAAGGGATGATCGGCATGGCCCGCGAACAACGCCTGGCGGAGATCTTCATGGAGGTCGCCGACTCGCTGACGGAGGATTTCGACGTACTGGACCTGCTCCAGCGGCTGTCCACCCGGTGCGTCGAACTGCTCGACGTCTCGGCGGCCGGGATCCTGCTCGCCGACGCGCTGGGTGAACTGCAGATCGTGGCCGCCTCGGACGAACACACCCGTCTCCTGGAGCTGTTCGCGCTCCAGCACGACCAGGGACCGTGCGTGGAGTGCTATCGAAGCGGCGCGGCCAGGACCAACATCAACCTCACCAGCCCCAAAGCGACGGCGAGCTGGCCCCGTTTCGCCACGCGGGCGCGCGAGACCGGTTACGTGGCCACGCACGCGATCCCGCTGCGGCTGCGGGACCGCAACATCGGCGCGCTCAACCTCTTCCAGAAGAGCCCCCACCGGCTCGGCGAGAGCGACATCGTACTCGCCAAGGCCCTCGCCGGCGTCGCCACGATCACGATCCTCCAGCAGCGCACCCTGGAGCAGTCCCACATCGAAAGGACCCAGCTCCAGACCGCGCTCAACAGCCGCATCCTGGTGGAACAGGTCAAGGGCATCCTCTCCGAGCGCTGGCGGACCTCGCCGGACGAGGCGTTCTTCGCGTTCCGCAGCTACGCACGCAGCAACCACCTGCGGCTGGCCGACTTCGCCACGTCGATCATCGCCGGTGACTTCGACACCGCCGCGATCCCCCTGCCCGGAAGCTGACCCGAGGCGGGCGCCACAGAGCAACCCCCGACACCACCACCACGTACGCACACAGCACGCCCATCCCCGCCCACCACGGAAGCGGAAAATATCCGGCGGACGGTGCGTAGTGGGCGATGACCTGGGGGTGTTCGGTGAGGGTCTGCTGGGTGGCGAAACCTGCCGCCGGGGTGGTGCGCAGGAGCCAGCGGGACAGGGCGTCGGGGAGGAGGGGGACGGCTGTCACCGCGTAGGGAACCACGAGCGTCGTGATCGCTACGAGGAGCGCGAGCCAGGTGCGGCGCAGCACGACGCCGAGGGCGAGGGCGAGCACCGCCGTGAGGGCCAGCACAGCGGCGAGGCCGACCGCGACCCGTATCTCGGTGAGTGCGGACGGCTCGATGACGGGGATCCCGTTCGACCTCAGGATCGCCAGTCCGGCCGGGAGCACGGTGCCCACGGAGAGGAGACCGGTCACGAATGCGGCGGCTCCGACCACTGTCGCCTTCGCCGCCAGCGTCCGGCGAGTGAGCGGCGCGCGGCGGTCCCCGGCGGCTGCGAACCGCACCGCTACGACGAGCAGGATCAGCAGGGCCGGTGTCAGGCCGGTCAGGGTGCGTTCGGCGGGGCGGGCGCCGTCCGTTCCCATCGGGCCGATGTCACCGGTGCCGGTGACCGTGACCGTGCCGTTCGCCTCGACCGCCCCGGACGCCTTGTGGTGCTTCTCCCAGTCCGTGTGGTTCAGCTCGCCCACCGGGTCGCTCCGCCAAGGCCCAGTGGTGGTTGCGCCCTCCACATCGACGTGGTCGAACGTGCCGCCCGCCTGCGTGAAGCGCGTCTCCTCCGTGGCTCCACCGAGGCCGACGCGCCGCAGCGTCAGGTCCCCGGGCGAGGTGGCGAACAGGCCGACCTGTACGGTCCGGGGCAGCCCGGACAGCCTCGCCACCCCGACCTTCGCCCACTGTCTGCCGTCGGCGGACTCGTCACCGGTGATGGTGTCGCCCGACCGCGTCAGCCGCAGCCACCGCGGCGACTGCGCCGAGACCCCGCCGACGCCGCCCGCGATGTCATGGGTGTAGTCGTACTGCATACGGACCCCGTGGCCGCCGGTGAGCATCAGCGCCGCGTACGAGGAGCCCTGGCGGACACCGTCCTTGACGATGATCCCGGCCTTTGCCCACGGCACCAGGCCGGGGACGATCGCATCGTGGTGCGGCGGCGGATAGGTGATCGTGCCGGTCATGGACGTCAGCCGGACGGTGATGCTGCCGTTCCGGCCCAAGTCCCGGTGCAGGAAGGCGAACTGGTCGCTGACGAGGGAGCCGTCCGGCCCCCTCGGGTCGGTCGGACACGGGCCGTCGCAGGACGCGTGGTTGCCGTTCGCGTAGAGCAGGCCGAGGACGAGGACGATCAGAGCCGCGGCCGCCATCGCGATCAGCCGGCCCGGTCGTCGAAACCTGGTCCACTCCTGCCGGAGCAGTTCGTTGATGGTGAGCATGGACCGGTTCTACGGACCGGGCCATAACGCGGTCCGAACCGGCGCTGTCATATCGCTGTTAGGTGCGGCGGGGCATCCTGGGTCCGGTCGTCGGACCTGGACGGGGAGAGGAACCATGGGCAAGCTGCGGAGCGGGACCGTCGGGCTGCGATTCACCCTGTTGTACGCGGCGGTGTTCCTGGCGTCCGGAATCGGGCTGCTCGCCCTCGCATACGTGGCATCCGGCGGTGAGGTCACCGGTGTCGCTCCGGTACAGCGCCCGGCCGGTGCCGAGCAGCACGTCCGCGAGCTGGAGAGACAACTCGCGGACGTGCACGCGCAGCAGTCCCGCCAGCTGCTGGTCGGTTCGCTGATCGCGCTGGTGGTGATGGCGGGCGTCTCGCTGCTGCTCGGCCGGGCCCTCGCGGGCCGCGTTCTGCGCCCGCTGCGGCTGATCACCGCGGCGACACGGCGGATCTCCGCGGAGAATCTGCACCAACGGCTCGCCGTGGCCGGGCCCGCCGACGAGGTCAAGGAGCTCGCCGACACGGTCGACGGTCTGCTGGCCCGTCTGGAGGGCTCGTTCGCCGCGCAGCGCCGGTTCGTCGGCAACGCCTCGCACGAGCTGCGTACGCCGCTGGCGACGATACGGGCGTCGCTGGACGTGGCCGTCGCCAAACCGCGGCCCGCGGCGCAGACCGTCGCGCTCGCCGACCGGCTGCGCACCGAACTCGACCGGGTGGACCACCTGTTGGACGGCTTCCTCGTCCTCGCCCGGGCCCAGCACGGCGCCTTCGTCGACCGGGAGCATGTCTCGCTCGACGAGCTGGCAGCAGACGCGCTGACCGCCCGGGCCATCGACATCGCCACCAAGAACCTGACCGTCGACGACGAGGTGGGGGCGACCGTCCGGACGCGCGGCAGCCGGGCGCTGCTCTCCCGGATGGTGGAGAACGTCGTCGACAACGCGATCGTGCACAACCAGGAGGGCGGCTGGATCCGGATCTCCACCGATCACGACGGCGCCGAGGCGCGCCTCGTGGTCGAGACGGGTGGGCGCGTCCTCGACCAGGGCCAAGTGGACCGGCTGGCCCAGCCGTTCGAGCGGCTCGGCGCGGACCGTACCGGATCGGAGAAGGGTTCCGGCCTGGGCCTCTCGATCGTCGCGGCCATCGTGGAGGCGCACGGAGGCTGCCTCGCACTCCGAGCCCGGCCGGAGGGCGGCCTCCAGGTGGAAGCGGCGCTGCCGTCGGAATGCGCGGAGGTGACGCCGTGAGGGTGCTCGTCGTGGAGGACGCGCGGTCGCTCGCCGACATCGTCGCCGAGGGGCTGCGGGACCAGGGCATGGCCGTCGACCTCGCGTACGACGGACTGGCCGCGGCCGCCAAGCTCGACCTGAACGCGTACGACGTGGTGGTCCTCGACCGCGACCTGCCCGGCATCCACGGCGACACGCTCTGCCAGATGATCACCGCGCGGGACGATCGCGCGATGGTACTGATGCTGACGGCGGCCGGGGCGCCCGGCGACCGGGTCAGCGGTCTCACCCTCGGCGCCGACGACTACCTGGCCAAACCGTTCCACTTCCCCGAACTGACCCTGCGCATCCGGTCCCTGGCCCGCCGCAGACCCACCGCGCGGGCTCGCACGCTGCACGCCGCCGGTGTCGAACTCGATCCGGTGCGCCGGACGGCCCTGCGCGAGGGCCGTCCGCTGGAGCTGTCCGTCAAGGAGTTCGCGGTCCTGGAGGCGCTGCTGCGCGCGAGTCCGGGCTTCCTGAGCACCGAGGATCTGCTGGAGCAGGTGTGGGACGAGAACGCCGACCCGTTCACCAATACGGCGACCGTCACCATCGGCCGGTTGCGCCGCAAGCTGGGCGGCCCGCCGGTCATCACGACGACGCCGGGGGTGGGTTACCGCATCGCCGATGCCCCGGCCGGCTGATCCGGCTCGGCACCGGCGGGAACCTCGTAGATCTTCCCGTTGACGCCCGACCGGTAGAGCCTGCCCGCCGAGAATCCGCGGTCGCCGTGGCCGTAGGTGATCTGGGTGGAGAGGTACATGCCCGACTCCACGGTGCAGAGGCTGTCGCCCTCGACCCGCCAGATCTGCCCTGCCGTGTGGGTGGCGATGAGCGGACGGCCCTGACTGTCGAGGGTGAGCCCGTCGGGGAGGGCGAGGGCGTCGGACGGGGCCGCGGAGATCCAGCGTCGGGGGTGCGCCGGGTCGTCGACCGGGATCCGGTACAGGCCCGGGGCGACGGTGGTCTGGATGACGTGGACCTGCGTTCCGTCGGGGGAGACGGCGATCCCGTTGGGCTGCTGCACCTGGGCCCAGGAGGGGTCGACGCGGCCGTCCGGCGTGACGCGGCCGATGCTGCGGCCTCCCACGGTCGTGGTGTACACGGTGCCGTCGGGCGCCAGGGCGACGCCGTCGATGCCGCCGAGCCCCGACGCGTACGTGCTGACCTGCCCGGATTCCGGATCCACCAGCAGGAGCTTCGACAGCGGAAGGGCGTCTCCGGTGAGCGAGTGCAAGGCGTCGTTGCCGGTGCCGACGAGGAGGCGGCCGTCCTCGCGGACCACGATCCCGCCGTTGGCGCCGATGTTCCCCGTGAGGGGTACGGGGGTGCTGCCCGGCGCGTCGATGCGGTAGACGCGGCCCGTGAAGTAGGCGGTGGCGAACATCCGGCCCCGCTTGTCGACGGCGATCGACTCGACCCAGTCGGGTATGTGCGCGACCTCGACCGGCGGCGCCGATCGTTTGGCGTCGCAGGCGGGTGCCGCGGAGGCGGAGGCGGGTGCCAACACCCCTGCGGCCGCCGCCAGTACGACCGCAGGCGCGATGGCGCGGCGCGGCCCGCGTAAGGCGGCGCGCAGCAGCCTGCTCAGCTTCGTGTTCCTCTTCATCGATACCCCTCCATGGTCAAGTTGCCCTGCCCGGCGAAGTATCGACCGAAGGATCTTCCTGCGCTACCCCTCAGTAGGTGGCTCGGCGGCATTCAGAGAGCGCCTGCTTCCGGATCGGCTCGCGTCATCACGGAGCTGGCGGGCGAACCGTCGGACGGCGTCGGTGAACGCGTGCGGGTCGTCGAAGTTGGCGAGGTGCCGTGCCCTCGGGATCAGTTCGATGCGCGCGTCCGGGTGGGCGCGGGCGAACTCCCGCTCGCCGGAGCGGAAGACCGTGTCCTTCTCCCCGTTCAGAATGAGTACGGGAGCCGCCACATGGCGCATCGCCCCCGCGTCGAAGCGGCCGAGCACCTCGTTCCAGGCAGCGGGCAGGGTGTGGAAGGCGTAGCCGGAGCGAATCGTCGCCTCCACCACCTCGGGTGGGTACAGGCGGCGCAGCAGGCGGTCGTTCCACCGAGCCAGCCGGTCCGCCGGTATGCGCGGCACGAGCCCGGCGGTCCACCGGTAGGGCCGGGCCCACTGGCCGCGCGTCGAGACGCTGGCTCCGGCCAGGACCAGCCCGCGCAGCCGCTCGGGACACCGTCGCGCGAACTCCAACGAGGCGTATCCGCCGAGGGAGTGCCCGACGACCACGGCGGGTCCGCGGTCGAGCGAGTCCACGGCGGCGGCGATGACCTCCGTCGCCGCGGTCAGGCTCCAGGGCTGGTCGGAGCGGGCCCCGTGGCCGGGCAGGTCGACCGCGGCGACCGGGAACTCGTCTTCAAGGGCGGCGAGTTGCGGACTCCACTGCCCCGCGCTGAAGCGCGTCCCGTGCACGAAGACGATGGGCGGTTCCTCTGCTGACGTCATGACTCCCCCGGATCACATGTTCTCCGCGAAAGGATCTCAGACGTCCGTCCGCGACGGCGGTCCGGACCATACGAGGCGCGCGCCCCGTCAGTGCGGTCGGTCCGGTCAGTGCGGTCGGTCCGGAAGCTCCACCGACACGTACGGGGCCAGCGCCCGCAGGAAGTCCGCCGCGTCGAACATCGCCCCGGCCGAGGCCACGCCCGTCGTACGGGTGCGCCCGGCCAGGACGCGCTCGACGGCCTCCACCGCCAGGGGTGCGGTGACCGCGTAGATGTCCTGGCCACGGGCCGTGGCGCGGCGCTCGGCGCCGCCCGCGCGGACCACCACGTCGACGACGAAGGTCTGGTCCGACCGCCCCAGGGCGTCGACCGCCTCCGGCTCCGGCGTGGCCTCCTCGGCCAGGTCCCTCGCCGCTTCCACGGCCATGTAGGTGCGCACTTCCCGCACGTCCACATGGCTGGGAACGGTGACGACATCGGCCATGGTGAACTCGGCGATCACCGCTCGCCGCCCCAGCGGCTCCGGAAAGTCCCAGTCCTGCTCCCACGCCGGATCGTCGTGGTACCGCAGCGCGCCGTCCGCGAACCGCACCCGACGGCCCGCACGACGCTCGTGGGACACCTGGCCCGCAGCCCGGGTACCCGCCGTGGGGTGCCAGCTGCTCAGCCCGTACGCGACGTGCACCTCGTCCGCGGCGGTCCACTCCCCCATCGCCGCGGTCACCAACAGGTCGCCCAGACCCCCGTAGAAGGCCATTGCCGGAACCACGGCGACCTCGGCTTTGCGGGCCGCCTCCGCGTGGTCGGCGAACATCGACACGTTCGCTTCGAGCTCCGCCGCGACGTCGACGTACGGGATCCCCGCGCGCAGGGCCACCTCGGCGACGGGGCCGCCGGTCAGTGCGAACGGTCCGGCGCAGTTGATGACCGCCACCGCGCCCGCGAGGGCCCGGTCCAGCGAGGCCGCGTCGTCCACGGTGGCCGGCCTCACCTCGACACCTGTCCACTCGGTGGCCAGCGCCTCCAACTGGGCGGCGTTGCGGCCGGAGGCGACCGTCGCAATGCCGCGCCTTCGCAGTTCGGCGACGACGAAACGACCCGTGTGACCGTTAGCCCCGTAGACGACGACCGCACCTGCTGTGCTCATGGTTCCCCCGCATCTCGATGTGCTGATGCGGCAAGTCTCGCTGCGAAGGGAACCCGACCGTGATGGTCCGAAACGACATCATGCGAACACTTTCGGACGCCAGGGGGCCTTCCTTTCTGCCTGGAGGGTGATGAGGGGGTTGTGCACAACTCTTGAACTAGTGGGAGCGCTCCCATAATGGAGTTGGACGGGCCTGCGGTCAAGATGCTTGAGGAGTCGAAGTCATTCGACGTTCTCGGAGGCCAACTCCTTCGCCGCCTAGGGCAGTTGTCGGCCTGTGGACCTCCGCGCGTGCCGAGCGCAAGGAGTCCGACTCCTTGCCATGCACACCCCGAGCCCCTACCGTGATGCCCCACCAGTGGGAGCGCTTCCATCCGTCGGACGCCGGGCATCTGCCGTCGTCCCGGCCGTGAAGGATCCGCTCATGCGACACCCCCCGCACTTGGCCGTCGCCGACCAGGCGTGGAGCTGCTGGCGGGACGGCGGAAGCTGCCCCGGCATCGGCTACGAGGTCGCCGGGATGCAGGACCTCCTGGACGCGGTACGGGGAGCGGGCGCCCGCAACCCCGTACTGGCCGGCGGCATCGCCTACGCCAACGACCTCGGCCAGTGGCTCGCCCGCGCTCCCGCCGATCCGACGGGCAACCTGGCCGCCGCCTACCACGGCTACAACTTCAACAGCTGTGCGAGCGAGTCGTGGTGGGACGCCACCCTCGTACCCGTCGCCGCCCGGGTCGCCCTCGTCGCGGGCGAGCTGGGCAAGAACACCTGCGCGCACTCCTTCGTCGACCGCGCCATGAAGTGGTTCGACGACCGGGGGATCTCCTACCTGGGCTGGACCTGGAACACCTGGGACTGCTCGTCCGGCCCCTCGCTGATCACGAACTACGACGGCACCCCCACCGCGTACGGCACCGGCCTGCGCGACCACCTGCGCTCCATCAACTGACCCCCACTCCATCGACCGACCGCGCTCCACCGACCGAAAGGACATGGCCCACACCATGAGCCGCATACCCGTCCGACCCTCCAGAAAGCGAACGGCGCTGCTCGCCGCCGGTGTTCTCGCCGGTGCCGCGACCGGCACCGCCGGTGTCGTCGGTGCCGCGGGCACCGCGTCGGCGGCGTCCGCCTGCACCGTCGTCTATCAGGTCCAGAACCAGTGGCCCACCGGCTTCACCGCCTCCGTCAAGGTCACCAACAACGGCCCCGCCGTGAGCAGTTGGGACGTGAAGTGGACCTTCGCCGGGAACCAGCAGGTCACCCAGGGCTGGAACGCGAAGGTGGCGCAGTCCGGCACGGCGGTCACCGCCGCCAACGAGAGCTACAACGGCACGCTGGCGACCGGCGGCTCGGCCGACTTCGGCTTCAACGCCTCCTACAGCGGCAGCAACGCCCTCCCCACCTCGTTCACCCTCAACGGCGTGGCCTGCAACGGCGGCGGCACCCCCACCGACCCGCCGACCACCCCGCCCACCACTCCCCCGGCGGGCAACCGCGTGGACAACCCGTACGCCGGGGCCAAGGTGTACGTGAACCCGGAGTGGTCCGCGAAGGCCGCCGCCGAGCCCGGCGGCACCCGTGTCTCCGACCAGCCCACCGGCGTCTGGCTCGACCGGATCGCCGTCGTCGCCGGGACGGGCGGGAGCATGGGGCTGCGCGCCCACCTGGACGAGGCCCTCAAGCAGAAGGGCAGCGGCGAGATGGTGGTCCAGCTGGTCGTCTACGACCTGCCGGGCCGCGACTGCTCCGCGCTCGCGTCCAACGGCGAACTCGGCCCCACCGAGATCGACAAGTACAAGACGCAGTTCATCGACCCGATCGCCGCGATCCTCTCCGACGCCAAGTACGCCGCTCTGCGGATCGTCACCACCGTCGAGATCGACTCGCTGCCCAACCTCGTCACCAACACCGGCGGCCGTGCCACGGCCACCCCGCAGTGCGACACCATGCTGGCCAACGGCAACTACGTCGAGGGAGTCGGATACGCGCTGCACAAGCTGGGCGCCGTCCCCAACGTGTACAACTACATCGACGCCGGGCACCACGGCTGGATCGGCTGGGACGACAACTTCGGCCCTGCCGCCGACATGTTCAAGAAGGCCGCCACCGCCGAGGGCGCCACACCCGCCGACGTACACGGCTTCATCACCAACACGGCGAACTACAGCGCCCTCAAGGAGAACAACTTCACCATCGACGACTCCGTCAACGGCGTCTCGGTCCGCCAGTCCAAATGGGTGGACTGGAACCGGTACGTCGACGAGCTCTCCTACGCCCAGGCGTTCCGCACCAAGCTGGTCTCGGTCGGCTTCGACCCCGGGATCGGCATGCTGATCGACACCTCGCGCAACGGCTGGGGCGGCACCGCCAGGCCCACCGGCCCCGGCGCCAAGACGAGTGTCGACACTTATGTGGACGGCGGCCGTTACGACCGCCGCATCCACATCGGCAACTGGTGCAACCAGTCGGGCGCCGGGCTCGGCGAGCGTCCGAAAGCCGCCCCGGCCGCCGGGATCGACGCGTACGTGTGGATGAAGCCGCCGGGCGAGTCCGACGGCTCCAGCGCCGCGATCCCCAACGACGAGGGCAAGGGCTTCGACCGGATGTGCGACCCGACGTACACGGGCAACCCGCGCAACGGCAACCACCTCTCGGGCGCACTGCCGAACGCCCCGCTCTCCGGCCACTGGTTCCCCGCCCAGTTCCAGGAGCTCATGAAGAACGCGTACCCGGCGCTGTAGGCCCCCGGGCGGGAGGGTGGTGGGCGGCGAGGAGACCGACTCCTCGCCGCCCACCAGCGATCAGTCGGCCGGCGTCGGCGCGGGACCGGGCCGCCGGCGCGCACTCCGGCTCAGCCGCCCCACGGTGATCGTCATCCCCGTACCCGCTCACGGCGAACCTCGGGCACATGGCCGGAAAGCGGCGAGCGACTTACGCTCGCCGCCACAGGCGCACCACACTGGAGCCACACGACCGAGGAACAGCACGGACGAGGAGTTGGTGAGATGTCCACGCAGCCCACCGAGGGCGCCGCGAAGGCCACCCGAGCCGCGATCGACGCCTATCTGGCCCGGCTCTCGGAGCGGGATCTGGACGGCGCTGTGCAGGTGTTCGCCGAGTCGGCGGAATTCGACGCTCCGGGGTCCTCGGCGGTGCCGTGGTCGGGGCTGCGGACCGGCCGGGAGGGGGTCATGAAGTTCTTCACCACGCTCCACGAGTACCTGAAGCCCGAGGAGTTCACGGTGACGCACATCGTGGTCGACGGTGAACAGGGGGTGATCATCGGCCATCTCCGGGACACCGTCAAAGCCACCGGCAAGCCCCTCGTGACCCCCTTCGCCGCCCACGTCACGGTCGTGGACGGGCAGATCGCCCGCTACCACCTCTTCGAGGACACGCACGCCCTCCACCGGGCCGTGACCGACAGCTGAGGCGTCCGGCCCGCCGTCCCCACCACTCAGAGAGGCACCAGAGATGACTCCCCCCGGCATGCCCTCCCACCCGGTCGTCCGCGCCTTCGTCGACGCGGTCAACGCCCAGGACCAGCAGGCCCTGTGGACCGTCCTCGCCAAGGACGCCACGGTGGTCGACGTCGGCACCGAACGCGATCTCGACGCCTGGGTGGAGCGCGAGCTCTTCTCCTCCCACGCCCGGATGGAGGTGGTACGGGAGTCGCACGACGGTCTGTCGGTTACGGCGCGTTTCCACAACGACATCTGGGGGGACATCGACACCGCGTGGGAGTTCTCCGTCTCCGGCCCGGTCATCCGGGGCTTCGTCACCGGCCCCGGCTGAGCGTCCCGACGTCGAAAAGAGACTGAGGTACGAAGAACGGGCAGCGGGAACAGGGAAAGCAGAGGCAATGGTGTGAGCCGCACCTCGGGGCCCGGGGCGGAACCGGCACCGAAGGAGTCGGTACGGATCCGCCTCCTGGGCCCGGTGAGTGTGGAGGTCCTGGGCCGGCACATCGGCCTCGGGCCGCAGCAGCGCGCACTCCTGGCGGCCCTCGCGCTCGCCCGCGGCCGTCCGGTCAGCACCTCCCGGCTCTCCGAACTCCTGTGGGAGGGCGACGCCCCGGACGGCGCGGTCAGCGCCCTGCGCACCCACGTCATGCATCTGCGGCGCATCCTGGAACCGGGCCGGCGCGCCACCTCCGGCTTCGAGATCCTGCTCAGCGCGGGCGCCCGCAGCAACACCAGCTACACCCTCCAGGTGGCCGACGAGCAGGTCGACGCCCTTCACTTCGTGCACCTGACCGACCAGGCCCGCAAGGCCGCGGCCGACGACGCCGGGGCCGCGATCACCCTGCTCGACCAGGCCCTCGCCCTGTGGACCGGGCCCGCGCTCGAAGGCGTCAGCGACCGCAGCTTCGCGCTGGCCGAGGCCGACCGCCTCGAAGAGCTGCGCCTTGTGGCCCGGGAGGACCGGCTGGACGCGCTCGTCGAGCTGGGCCGCTTCGAGGAGTCGGTGCCCGAACTGACCACGCTGGTGGCCGAGTTCCCGCTGCGCGAGCGGCTGCGCTGCCAGCTCATGCTGGCGCTGTACCGCTCGGGGCGCCAGGCCGACGCGCTCGCCTCCTACCGCGACTACTACCAGCTCCTCGACGACGAGGTGGGCATCGAGCCGGGCCGCCCGCTCAAGGAGCTCCACCAGCGCGTCCTCGTGGGCGACCCCGGCCTCGCCGCCGAGCCCGCCCCCGAGCCCCCGCCGCCGCCCGCCGCGCTCCCGGTCCCCCGCCAACTTCCCCCGGACGTGGGCAGCTTCACCGGCCGCACCGGCTATCTGCGCGAGCTCGACGCCCTGCTGTCCCAGTACGCCACGGGCCCGGGACAGACGCTGGTGATCTCCTCGCTGTCCGGTATGGCGGGCGTCGGCAAGACCGCCCTCGCCGTGCACTGGATGCACCGGGCCGCCGACCGCTTCCCCGACGGACAGCTGTACGCGAACCTGCGCGGCCACGCCGACGAGCCCCCGACCACCGCCGACGACGCCCTGGGCCAGCTCCTGCGGGCCCTCGGGGTCGGCGCCGGGCACCTGCCGGAGAACACCGACGAGAAGGCCGCCCTGTACCGCTCGCTCCTCGCGGGCAAGCGGATGCTGATCCTCCTTGACGACGCGGCCGGTCTCGAACAGGTGCGCCCGCTGCTGCCCGGCTCACCGACCTGCTTCGTCGTCGTCACCAGCCGCAACGACCTGCGCGGCCTGACCGCCTTCCACGACGCCCACCGGGTGGGCGTGGCCGTCTTCAACGACGAGGAGGCGCTCGCGCTGCTCGCCCGCGTCATCGGCGCGGACCGGGTGCGCGGCGAGCCCGAGGCCGCCGCAGAGGCCGTCCGGCTGTGCGGCGGCCTGCCCTTGGCCGTACGGATCGTCGCGGCCCACCTCATCGGCGACCAGCACCTGCCCCTCGCGGAGGTCGTGGAGACACTGCGCGGCGACGACCGCCTGGACGACCTCGCGCTCGACCAGGAGCAGCACACCGGCGTGCGCAGCGCCCTCGCCCTGTCCTACCGCTCCCTGCCCGCGCCCGAACAGCAGCTCCTGCGGCTGCTCGCCCTCACCCCCGGCGCCGAGGTCTCCACCCCGGCCGTCGCCGCGCTGGCCGGGGCGCCGCTGAACGCCACGGCCCGGCTCCTGGACCAGCTGGTCTCGCGGAGCCTGCTGGAGACGCACCGGCCCGGCCGCTTCCATCTGCACGCCCTGGTCCGCCTGTTCGCCCGCGAGCGGGCCCGGGCGCAGGACACCGCCGCCGTACGCGAGGAGGCCCTCGACCGGCTGCTCACCTGGTACCTGGGAACCGCCGAGCAGGCCGGGCATCTGCTCTACGGCACCTTCTACTCCTGGTACGCCGCCGCCCCGCCCGAGCCGGACGGCTCCCCCACCGCGCCCCTGACCTTCCGCAGCCCGCACGCCGCGTCCTCCTGGCTGGAGGACGAGCGGGCCGCCCTGCTGGCCTGCGCCCAGCACGCCCTGGGCCACGGGCCGCGCCCCTTCGCCTGGAAGTCCGCCCTGGCCACGCACGGCCATCTGATGGAGCACGGCCAGCGCACGGACTGGCTGCGCGCCGCGGAGACCGGCCTGCGCGCCGCCGAGGCCGAGCACGACGACCACGCGCGCGCGGTGATGCACTGGAGCCTGTGCTACGTCCTGTGGGAGCTGGCCCGGCACGACGAGGCGCTGCGGCACAGCGCCCGCGCCGACTCCCTGTTCGCGCGGGCCGGACTGCCCGTGGAGCGGGCCGGTGCCGTGCTCGGGCTCGCCGCCTCGCACCGCGAACTGGGCGCCCTCGACCAGGCCTCGCGCCACGCCGAGCACACCCTGGCCCTCTACCGCGAGGGCGGGGAGCCCGCCGGGGAGGCGTGGGCGCTGTTCCTGCTCGGCTCCGTCCGCCTGGACCGCGGTCAACTGGACGCGGCGCTGCCGTACTTCACCGAGGCCCGGGAGCGCGCCGAGGCGTCGGGCGACGAGCACACCGTGATGCTGGCCCTGTGGGGGCTCGGCGCCGTCCACCACGCGCTGGGCGCCCTGGAGGAGGCGCAGCGCCTGCTCACCCGGGCCCTGGCCGCACACGGCAGACTGCTGTCCACGTACGCGGCGGAGGGCGCGCTCAACGCGCTGGCGGCGGTGTGCCGCGACAGCGGCGATCCCCGGCTCGCGCTCAAGTACGCGATGGACGCGCTCAGCATCACCCACCGCACGCACCGCCGTCTGGTCGAGCCGGACGCGCTCAACACCATCGGCACCGTACTGCTGCACCTGGACGACGCGCCCGGCGCCCTGGACCACCACCGCCGTGCCCTGGAGGCGGCGCGGGCGACGGGCTGTCTGCGGGCGGACGCGGCGGCCTGCGTGGGCCTGGCCGCAGCCCACCGGCACCTGGGCGAGAACCGCGAGGCCCTCGCGTACACCCGGCGGGCGCTGAGCACGGCCGGGCAGGCCGGACTCCGGCTCGTCGAGGCCGAGGCCCGGACCGAACTCGCCCGGGTGCACCTGGCGCTCGGCCACCGCACCAAGGCGGCGCAGGCCGTCGAGCGGTCCCTGCGCCTGCACCGGGCCGCCGGACACGAACCCGGCCTCGCGCGGGCCCTGGAGGTCGCCGCCGCACTGCGGGGCGAGGGCGGCGACCTCAGCTGAGCGCGCGTACCACCGCGGTGATCACCGCGGCCACCAGGACGACGAGCGGCACGGGCGCCTTGAGCCGCCAGGCCACCAGGGCCCCCGCGAACCCGGCGAGGCGGGCGTCGAAGGTCATGCCGTGCGCGCCCGCCGAGCCCACGAGCTGGGTGACGACCAGGACGGCGAGCAGCGCGGGCGTCAGGTACTCCACGAACCGGGGGAACCAGCCGGGCAGTTCCCGGTCCCCCATCACCAGCGAACCGGCGCCCTTGATGAGGAACGTCGTCACCACCAGGGCGCCGACGACGATCCACGGGTCGTTGCTCAACGGGCCCCCTTCGCTTGCACCGCACGGGTCATCGGGACTTCGCCGTCCAGGCGACGGCGATCAGACAGGCCACGGCGATGGCCGCGTCGGGGAGCCCGGCCGCGGTGAGGGCCGCGGCGCACACGGCCGCGGTGGCGGCGGCCGTCCGCTTGCGGGCGGTGCCCAGGTGGGGCGCCAGCAGGAGGAAGAAGAGGACCGGCGAGACGGCGTCCAGGCCGTAGTTGAGGACGTCGACCGCCTTGAACGGGCCGATGGCCCCCAGCAGCGTGCCCAGGACCCAGCCGAGCCAGAGCACCACGCCCGAGGAGAGCAGGCGGATCCGGTCGAAGCGTCCGTCCGCGTCGCTCGCGATGGCCCAGGACTCCTCGATGACCAGCTGGGACTCGACCGCGCGGCGGGCCCGGCCGCCGCGCAGCGCGGGCAGGATGGCGAAGCCCATCACCAGATAGCGCAGGTTCAGCAGGGTGCCCGCCACGGCAGCGGCCGCCCAGCCGCCGCCGTTGACGATCACGGAGACGGCGGCGAACTGCGAGGAGCCGACGAAGACCAGGCCGGACATCGAGGTCGCGCCGATGGCGCCGAAGCCCGCGCCCTTGGCGAGGACGCCGAAGGAGATGCCGAACGCGAAGATCGCCACGGTGAACGGCACGGCCGCTCTGGCGCCCGCGGCCCAGGCCTCGCGCCGCCCGGTGCGCGTGGCGGGACGGGTGGGCTCGGATTCGGTGCCGGTCATCCGCTCTCGCTCGCCACGGTCGGGGTTGCCCCGCTCGTCGAGGTCGGGCGGGGCTCCCGCACGGTCCGCGCGTACGCCCGCACCAGCGCGGTCGTCACCTCGCCGATCGGGTACTCCAGTGCGTCGACGGCGGTGACCGGCTGGACCTCGTACGCCGTGCCGGTCAGGAACACCTCGTCGGCGCGGGCCAGTTCGGCCGGTTCCAGATGCCGCTCGACGGTCTTCAGGCCGAGCTCGTGGGCGAGCGCGATGACGGTACGGCGGGTGATGCCGTCCAGGACGCACTCCGGCGGCGGGGTGTGCAGGGCGCCGTCGACCACCAGGAACAGATTGGCGCCGGTGGCCTCGGCGAGCCGGCCCCGGTGGTCGAGGAGCAGCGCGTCGTCGCTGCCCGCCTCCTCCGCCTCCTGTCCGGCGAGGGAGCCGAGGGCGTACAGGGCCGCGGTCTTGGCGCGGACCGGTGCGGTGTCGGGCGCGGGGCGCCGCCAGCGCGAGGTGCGCAGCCGGATCCCGCGCGGCCCGGAGGCGAAGACCTGCGGCCAGGGCCACGCCGCGATGGCCACGTGGACCGAGTTGCCCGGCGCGACCAGGCGCAGGGTGTCGCTGCCGCGCCAGGCGACCGGGCGGACATAGCCCTCGGCCAGGCCCGCGACGGCCACGACCTCGCGGGTGGCGGCGTCCAGCTCCTCGGCGTTCCAGGGCAGTGCGAAGCCCATCTCGCGGGCCGAGGCGACCAGGCGGAGGCTGTGCTCGTGGAGCTTGAAGACCCGGCCGCCGTAGACGCGTTCGCCCTCGAAGACGCTGCCGCCGTAGTGCAGCCCGTGGCTGAGGACGTGCAGACGGGCCTCGCGCCAGGGCACGAGCTGTCCGTCGAGCCAGATGGCGCCGTCCCGGTCGTCGAGCGGGGGCCCGGCGGGCGCGTGGTTCGCGTCGCTCACGTGGCGAAGCCCCGTTCCGCGTAGGGGAAGCCCTCCAGCTCGTTGACCGGGACGGAGTCGTCGCGCCGGGACGCGTAGTAGATGCGGACCTCGTCGATCAGGCCCGAGGCGTCGAAGCGGTAGACCTCCGCGCCGCGCAGCACCTTGCCCAGACGCGGCTTGAAGGCGGTCCACTCGCAGACGGCGGTACGGCTGTGCGCGTCCGCGCAGACGGCGTCCACGGCCCAGTGGGAGTCGTTGGCGCGTACATCGGCGCCCCAGCGCTCCACGACCGGGTCGATGCCCTCGATGGGGCCGGACATCCCCGCGGCCAGGTAGTGCACGACGTGCTCGGAGAGGCACTGGGCGAACAGGTCGCGGTCGACCTTGTTGCACGCCTCGAAATACAGGCGCACCGCGGCCTCCATGGCGGCCCGGTCCAGCGCCCGGCCGTCGTCGCGGCCCTCGTCCCCCGTGGCGTGGGTGTCCATGTCGCTCGTCTCCTCAGCTCTCGATGGCTTGCTCACACCTCGGCAGGCGCGAAGTGCAGGGGGGGCAGGGACGCCAGTCGGTCCCGTGCGCGCACGAGCGTCAGCTGATCGTCCGTGAACGCGTAGCGGTCGCCTTCGGCGCCCTGGCGCAGCTGTGTTCGTACCAGTTCCCTGGCCGCCGCGCGGTACTCCTCGGGCGTGGTGACCGCGGTTTCCATCGCCTCGATCGTGTCCACCAGTTCGCGCAGTCCGTCGAGGACGCGGTCGTACGACAGCGACAGGCGCCCGCCGTGGTCGGCGAGGGCACGGCGTTCGCGCAGCCACGAGTAGAGGAACACCCCGGTGCCCGCGTCGAAGTTGCGGACCGCGCGGGCGTCGAGCGGATAGCGGAACATCCGCTCCAGCAGGATCATGGCGATCTGTTCGTCGGCGTACGGAACGGCGCCGTCGTGGCAGGCGAGCACGGTCTTGGCGTCGACCTTCAGCTCTTCGAGGAGGCCGATGAACCAATTCATCTTGAGTTTGATGTGCCGGTCGAGCGGCCACTGCCCCTGGTGGTGGAAGTAGTCGTGCAGATAACCCCAGAGGGAACGCGCCTGGTAACAGACCTCCGGGTCCATTCCGGTCGAGGCGCGCGGAACGGAATCCGGGGTGAGGACGGCCCGCGCGGACGGCACCGCGTACGTCTCGTGAATCCTGCGGAATTTACTGAAGAAGAAGATCGCGTAAGCCTGTTCGGCCACCTTGTCGTGGGCCGCGACGTTCTCCGGGAAGAAGACGATGCAGTTGCCTTTGGTCAGCCCTTCGCTGCCCGCGAGCAGCACGGTGGCCTGGCAGTTGTTCTTGGGGTGCGGATAGCGCAGGGCCAGGTCGGGCAGCGCGTCGGGCTCCTTGCGGCGGACGAGGAAGAACTCCAGCCGCCTGCCGACCGGCGGAACGCTGTTGGTGGACTGCACGGGGGCGAGGAACGCCGCCCAGTCGCCGTCGGCCGGGGCGGTCAGGGCGTCGCGGCTGCGGGCGAAGTGCGGCGGCGTGTCGAGTCCGGCGGCCAGCCAGCCGTCGATGTCGGCGGCCAGCGCGTCGGCCTGGCCCGCCCTGCCGTGCCCGGCGAACCAGCCGACGGCCTCGTCCTTGATCGCCAGGAGGCCGCGTCGGTCCTCCTCGCCCGGCTCGGGGATTGTGCCGTCGTCGCGCTGGCGGGCGCGGAAGGCGTCGATCCGGGGCAGGAGCCCTTGGCCGAGCCGTTCCGCCTCGCCGAGCATGTCGTCCTGTAGGCGGTGCGTGTGGGGCGTTCCGGTCACGGAGCGTCCTCCCGCACGTGGTGCACGGTGTAGACCATCGGCACCTCGCCGAAGCTGCGCAGCACCCGCAGGCCGTGGGCCTTCGCCGCGACGACGGTGGTGACGCACCCCTCGGTCTTGCCGTCGGCGCAGTCGATGGCCGCCTGGGCGTTGCTGGTCACCAACTGCCGTTCGCTCGCCGGTGGTACGAGACCGGCGGGCGCCGGGTGGGTGGCCACGGTGCGCGGCTCGCCGTGCCCGCCCGGCGCGACGGCGAGCACCATCTCGTGGGTGGGCCACACGAAGGAGTCCACCATGCGGCAAACCCGCAGGTTGCCGAAGACCAGCGTGTGCAGCTCCGGATAGACGGCACAGGCGACGAGGGCGTGCTCACCGTTTCTGGGCACGGTCTCCATCGCGTATTCGAGGGTCGCGTGCAGGGTCACCCGCCCCTCGCCATCGAGCCCTTGCCGCCGGAACCATTCGTGGGCCGCAGCTTCCAGATTGGTGCCGGTCGGGCCCAGGGTGTGCAGATGCCGTATCTCGCCGATGGGCGAAGGCGATAAAGAATTGACGCATACGCGCTCGCGCGTCACCATTCCCACTCCCCCACTTTTCCCCCGCGGTTCTCCCGTTGCCCTCGGGCAACACGCGGGCCGCGCGTCGGTGCACGGTCCGCGTCGGTGATCCTAAGCGGCCCCGCCCGACGGCGGCCACCGTGCCGTTCGCGCACCGACTGATTTCCCACACTGTGGCCACTTCCCACCCGTTCAACGTTCCGGAAATCCGGCGACAAATGCCGTCGGGGCGGGTGACAATCGCGCCCCTTTTATCCATCGACCCGGTCGGTTGCCGTACGCATCGCGTCATTCCGGGTGCCGCACGACGGCACACACCGGCGGAACACACGTGTCCCGGACGCCGTCAGCCCCATCCGAGGCGGCCTGAAGCCGACATGGCTCCCCGGCCCCGCCCTCACCGTGACGCGTTGTCCGGGGCATCGCCCGAAGGGGGGACCTCGCGGGCGTCCGGCGCCGGGGTGACGGTCAGGACGATCTTCCCGGTGGTACGGCCCCTCTCGCCCCAACTCGTGGGCATCGGCGGCCCGTTCGAGAGGGAACACCACGGCAGCCGCGTCGCCAACGAGGTCGCCCGCTCCTGCGTGGTGCCGCCCTGGCGCGACGGCGGCCAGGCGGAGTACATCCAGCACCCCGTCCCCGCCACCGGCGCCTCCCTGCGCCAGCGCCTGCACCGCGCCATCGGCGTCAGCCCCCAGGCGTACCGCCGCACCTTCCGGCCGCAGCCGGCGGCCTGACGGAGGCGCCCGTCGGTCAGACCGCCGTCACCTTGGCGGCGAACGCGGCGAGGTTCGCCACGGTCCGCTGGATCTTCTCCTCCAAAGTGATCGTCTCGTGGAGCCGCGCGCCGGCGCCCACGTCCCGCTTGCCCCGTACGTACAGCGAACAGGCGAGGTCGCTGCAGACGTAGATGCCCACCGAGTTCCCTTGCTGCCCCGCCTTGCCCGCCTTCGGCGCGACCATCAGGGAGACGCCGCCGTCGTGGGTCGTCAGGCATATCGAGCACATGCTGCGGCGGGCCTGCCCGGAGGTGTGGCCGGGGCTCCGCAGGACGAGGGCCCTGACGGTGCCCTCCAGCTCGGCGACCAAATAGGCCCGGCCAGGGGCCTGGGGATCTCGCCAGCCGAAGTAGTCCAGGTCGTCCCAGGGATGGTCGGCCAGGTCACGCGGGACGGACAGGCGCTTGGCCTCGCCCTTGCTGCAGTTCACGAACGCGGCACGGATCTCTTTTTCAGTCAGCTGCTTCATATGGGTGAGGCTAGTTTGCCTAAAGGTGTTAGGCAAACGCATAATCGGTTCAGGCGAGCGAGAGGGAGACGATGGGACGCGTAGGGCTGAGCACGGAACGCCTGACCCGGGCCGGGGCGGAACTGGCCGACGAGGTCGGCTTCGAACAGGTGACCGTCTCGGCGCTGGCCCGGCGGTTCGACGTCAAGGTCGCGAGCCTGTACTCGCACGTCAAGAACTCCCAGGACCTCAAGACGCGGATCGCGCTCCTCGCCCTGGAGGAGCTCGCCGACCGGGGCGCCGCCGCGCTGGCCGGGCGCGCGGGCAAGGACGCCCTGGCCGCTCTGGCGAACGTCTACCGCGACTACGCGCGCGAACACCCCGGCCGCTACGCCGCGACCCGGCTGAGGCTCACCCCGGAAGCGGCGGCCGCAGGCGCGGGCCGCAGGCACGCCCAGATGACCCGGGCCATCCTGCGCGGCTACGACCTGAGCGAACCCGACCAGACGCACGCGGTCCGGATGCTCGGCAGCGTCTTCCACGGCTACATCACCCTGGAGCTCGGCGGCGGCTTCAGCCACAGCGCCCCCGACACCCAGCAGACCTGGACGCGGATCCTGGACGCCCTGGACGCCCTGCTGCGGAACTGGCCCGCGCAGTAACCCCGCCCCGGACGCCTCCATGGCGCACTCCCGAACCGATCAACCCAGCCACTCCGAAGACCAAGTAGGGTCCATGCACACCCAGTACGACTGGATCACCACCCCCGTCACCGCCGACCTCCTGCGGGGCGCCCTCGACCTGGAACGCACCGAGCACGGCGTGCTGCCGCACCGGCTCCCCGCCCGGGCCCGTGCCCAGAACACGGACGGGCAGCTCGCGATGGCCGAGTCCCAGCCCTCCGGCGTACGACTGGTCTTCCGCACCGGTGCCACCGCGATCGAGCTGGACACCCTGCCCACCAAGCGGGTCTACGTGGGCGCCCCGCCCCGCCCGGACGGCGTGTACGACCTGGTCGTCGACGGCACCCTGGCCGGGCAGGCCAGTGCGGCGGGCGGCAACACCCTGACCATCGACATGACCGCCGGCTCCGTCGAGCACCGGCCCGGACAGCCCGGCACCCTCCGCTTCACCGGCCTGCCCGACGCCCCCAAGGACGTCGAGATCTGGCTGCCGCACAACGAGACCACCGAGCTCGTCGCCCTGCGCACCGACGCCCCGATAGCCCCCGCGCCGGACCGGGGCCGCAAGGTGTGGCTGCACCACGGCAGTTCGATCAGCCACGGCTCCGACGCCGCCAGCCCCTCGACCACCTGGCCCGCGCTCGCCGCCTCCCTCGGCGGTGTCGAGCTGATCAACCTGGGCCTGGGCGGCAGCGCGCTGCTCGACCCGTTCACCGCCCGCGCCCTGCGGGACACCCCGGCCGACTTGATCAGCGTCAAGATCGGGATCAATGTGGTCAACACCGACCTGATGCGCCTGCGCGCCTTCGGTCCCGCCGTGCACGGCTTCCTGGACACCATCCGCGAAGGCCACCCCGACACACCCATTCTGGTCGTCTCGCCCCTCCTGTGCCCCATCCACGAGGACACGCCCGGCCCCAGCGCCCTGGACGTCACGACCCTCGGTGCCGGACGCCTGCGGTTCAAGGCCATGGGCGACCCGGCGGAACGCGCGAGCGGGAAGCTGACCCTGGGCGTCATCCGGGACGAGCTGGCCCGGATCGTGGAGCAGCGGGCGGCCGAGGACCCGCACCTGCACCACCTCGACGGCCGTGCCCTCTACGGCGAGGCCGACGCCGTCCGACTCCCGCTGCCCGACGAGCTCCACCCGGACGCGGCCACCCACCGCCACATCGGCGAGCGCTTCGCCGGGCTGGCCTTCACCGCCGCCGGGGTGTTCGGGAGCGGCGTGCGCGGCTGAGACAGGGGCGGTCGCGCGACGAAGCCCCTGACGGCTCCTCAGGGGCGCCTTCGGGCCGAGTCAGGGTCGTCCCCGATGATCGGGGGCCGGGCGGCCGCCAGGATCGGCGGCATGAAGACGAACAAGACGAAGCCAGTGGCCCGTAACCGTCGAACGGGCCGTGCCGCAGCCGGAGTCGGGACGGTCGCCGCCGCCGTCGCCCTCCTCGCCACGGCCGCGCAGGCCCCGGCCCTCGCTCAAGGCGCGGCCGACCCCGCCCCGGACGTGTTCTCGCACGTCGACTACGGCGACTGCCCCACCGACCTCCCCGCCGGCGTCGACCGGAGCAAGTGGCGCTGCGAGGTGACCGTCGGCTACTCGCACGTCAAGCTCGGCGGGATCTCCGTCCCGGACATGAAGCCGATCACCCTGACACATGCCGAAGGGCCCCTGCCGGACGGCACGTCCGGGCAGGTCTTCGGGACGCTGCGGGCCGACGCGACCCCGGTGCCCGGCGGCCTGCTGGGCCGGACCGCGGACCCGGCCGGCCGCAACCCGCTCCTCGGCCTGGCCATCCGGCCCGAGTACGGCGGTTACGCGGACTTCCTGGGCACCGGCACCGACAAGGGCGCCCTGGACCTGAAGTTCCGGCTCGTCTCGCCGCTGCTCGGCGAGCGGTGCACCATCGGCACGGACGCCCGCCCGGTCGCGCTCCACCTCCAGAAGGACGGCCCCAGCACCTGGCTGTCGAAGAACCCGCCGCTGGTCCGCTTCAACGCGTACGACCAGACCCTGACCGTTCCGGCCGCCGCCGACTGCGGCCCGCTCACCCAGTTGGTGAACCACCGCTTCGGCCTGCCCGCCGAGACCGGAGAAAGCCGGATCACGTACACGGCGTACTACACCTTCAAGACGTACGACCAGCTCCCGGCAGCCTGACCACGCGTCCCCGGCACGTCGTGACAAGTACTTCGTACGGTAGTGAGCGCGGGCGCCCGCCACCGTCAGCGGGCGCCCTTCCACGCACGGGTCACCTCAGATGCGGGTGTCCTCCACGGTGGGAATCCAGCGGTTGTCGGCCCGGTCCGCGTTGCCGTTGCCGGTGATCGAGCTGCGCGGCGCGGGCGCGGTGGGTGCCTTGCCGCAGAACGCGGGCTCCAGCGTGTTCGTCAAACCGCTGGTGACCGCGCCGTTGTTGGAGGCGTTCGCGAAGAGGACGACCGTGCGCTTTCCGTCCTTGGTGGAGAACGTCTGCGTCTGGTAGCCCTGGACGATTCCGCCGTGGCCGAGCACCTTGCCGCAGGAGAGCGCGATCTCCCTGATCCCCAGGCCGTAGCTGATCTTCGCCGTGCTGGTGGGGAGCACGCTCGTCATCTGCCGCAGCGACTCGTCGGAGACCAGCCCGCCGGAGCTCCCGGCGAGCAGTGCGGTCATGAAGCGGTCGAGGTCGCGGGCGGAGGAGACCACGCCGCCCGCGCTCCAGACCCAGGACGCGGTCTGCTCGGTCGAGTCGAGCAGCGGCTTGCTGCGGTCGTCGTTGGTCAGATAGCCGGTGACGTGCGGACCCGCGATGGTCTTCTCGGGCACGGTGAAGGTCGTCTGACGCAGCTTCAGCGGCTTGAAGATCTGCTCGCGCAGCAGCTCGGCGTAGGGGCGCCCGGTCAGGTGCTCGGCGGCCAGGCCCATCAGCACGAAGTCGGTGTTCGAATACGCGTACGCCGTACCCGGGGTGTACTGGAGACCGTGCTTCACCGACATCGCCACGAGGTCCTTGGGCTCGTAGACGTTGTTCCGGATGCGCTTCTCGAACGCCGCGGTGGTCTCCTCCCCACTCTGTTCCAGGAGGTCGTTGGTGTGGTCGTACACACCGGCGCGGTGCTCCATGACCTGGCGTGCGGTGATCGACCAGCTCTCGGGCAGCGTCCCGGCGGGCAGGTAGTCGCGCAGCGGCTTGTCCAGGTCGATGCGCCCCTGTTCGGCGAGGCGCATCACCAGGACCGAGGTGAACATCTTGGAGTTGCTGCCCACGCGGAAACGCAGGCCCGCGTTCATGGGCGTACCGCCGAGGTCGGCCTTGCCCAGGGTCAGCGTCCGGCCGCGCTCGGAGTCGCCGTGGTCGCGGATCACCGCGAAGGCGCCCGGCGCCCCCGCGTCCACCACGCGCTGCAGAGCGGCGCGCACCCCCGACACGTCCGGCTCGGCCGGGCCCTGCGCGGCGGACGCGCCCACGGCGCTCCCGGCCAGCAGCGCCGCGGTGGCCGCGAGCGTGGTCACCGAACGCGCGATCGTGATTCCAGCCATATGAGAAGTACCCCTGTTCCCCGGCGACTTGGTCAGTGCCCCGGCCTTCCTGACACTCGTACACCGAAGATCGTATAGGCCGGGAGGACATCAGGAGACCGCTTCACCGCGTCGCCCGGGGCTTGCCGATGCACCGGCCGTACGCGACGATCAAGCGCCAGGCATTCACCGGGGGAGGGACAGCCGTGTCCGACGTCAAAGCCGAGCTCGACCAGTTGATACGCACCTTCCTCGGGGCGTTCACCAACACCGGAGGCACCCGGCCCGACGTCGACGTCATCCGCGAGGTGTTCATCCCGCAGGGGATGATCATCAGCAACGTCGGGGGCAAGCTCGTGGTCTACGACCTCGACGCGTTCATCGAGCCCCGGGAGAAGATCCTCACCGACGGGACGCTGACGGAGTTCTCCGAATGGGAGGTGGCCGAGCGGACCGAGATCTTCGGTTCGATCGCGCACCGGTTCAGCGAGTACCGCAAATCCGGTTTCCTGGGCGGCGAGTGGTTCGAGGGCTCCGGCCACAAGACCACCCAGTTCGTCCGCACGCCTGACGGCTGGAAGATGAGCTCGGTGGCCTGGGACGACGTGTAGCCGAACCCCTGACCAGCCAGCCAGGTGCGCCGATGGTCCTTTGCGGTGGTCTTCACCTGCGACACCCGCCGGGTCGCCCGGCCGTGGCAGGGGGTGTGTGAGCCTGGGCCGGAGGGGGGATCAACCCACTTTCGAGGAGCTGGTTGTTCCGGTGTTCCGTCTCTCCCTGGCCCGTCCCGGCGCGAGATCCCTCAGACCCCTGCTGACCGCGGCCGTACTGTCCGTGGCCGCGCTCCCCGCGACGGCGACGGCCCTGCCCGGCGGGCAGGCGTCGCCCCAGGCCGCCGCCCTGGCCGCCGCGCCTCTACCCGGCGGGCTCGGCCCGTGCGTGCCGGGAAACTGTCCCCCCGACGGCTACCCGCCCATCCACAACGGCCCCATCCTGTACCGCGACAACGGCATCAACGTATACGTGGGCGGTGACTTCCGCGTACGGGAGAAGGCCGCCGAAGCCGAGGGCCGGGTCGTCGTGCTCGGCACCTTCGACCAGCACAAGGCCGCGGGTGTCAGCGGCATCTACAACGTCGGCGAGGCCGGGGTCGGCTCGCGGGTCGCGCCGCCGGTCGGCGCGGACTGGCTGACCACCGGCGGCAATGTCACTGTCGCGGCCGGGCAGCGGCTGCTCGCCGAGCACGGCGTCGTACGCCACGCGGGCTCCGCCACCGGGACCATCCAGTCCCAGAGCACCGTCCAGGACCCGGACGCGGCCAAGCCGTACACCGCGCTGCGCGGGCAGCTCACCGACGCCAGCAAGTGCTACGCGTACCCCGGCGGCGTCACCCGTACGCCCACCGGGACGGCCGTGCACGCGGGCGGGGAGACCCTGTTCACCGGTGACGGCACCTCCATGCTCCAGGTGTTCACCGTCGACTTCGACATGCAGAGCGCGAGCGGCGGCCAGGAGGGCATCCGGTTCGCACGTATTCCCGCCGGGGCGACCGTGCTGGTCAATGTGCTCGGCACCAACCGGACCATCACCACCTACAGCGGCACGATCGACGACTCCAGCCCGTTCAACCAGCTGCGCAGCCGACTGCTGTGGAACTTCCCCGACGCGACCTCGGTCGGCTTCAAGGGCACCGGCCAGTTCCAGGGCAGCGTACTGATCGGCAACCAGGCCTCCGAGGCGACGGTGAGTGTGCCCGGCATCAACGGGCGCTTCTTCACGACCGGTTCGCTCACCCACACCAGCCCGCCGTCGGGCGGCGGTGGCCAGGAGTTCCACAACTACCCCTTCGACGGGAACCTGCCCGACTGCGGCACCGCGCCGACGGAGGGCGAGGTGACGGTCTTCAAGACGGACCACGCCACCGACAAGCCGCTCGCCGGGGCGGTCTTCGAGCTGTGGCGGGAGACCAACGGGATGCCCGGGCTGCAGACCTCGGGCACCGCCCCGGACACCGTCCAGGGCGCCCCTTGTACGACCGGCGACGACGGGGCCTGCAAGCGGACCGTCCCGCTGGGCACGTACTACTGGGTGGAGAGCAAGGCCCCGGACGGCTACGACCTGCCCTCCCCCGCGTATTTCGGCCCGCTCGTCCTCACCGCCGACAACGCCTGCCAGGGCGTCACGGTGACCGCGACCAACCGTCGGCACGTCGAGCCGAAGGGATCCATCACCGTCCAGAAGACGGACGCCGAGACCCGCAAGCCGCTCGCGGGGGCGGTGTTCCGGCTGTGGCACGAGACCAACGGGACCCCCGGGCTGCAGACCTCGGGCTCCAGCCCCGACACCCCGGTCGGCCCCGGCTGCGCGACCGGGAACGCGGGCCGGTGCGACTTCGCGGACCTGCCCCTCGGCTCGTACTACATCCAGGAGACGGCCGTGCCCGAGGGGTACGTCCTGCCACGGAACCGCGTCAGCGGCCCCCACGAGGTGACCGCCGCCAACGCGTCCACGGGCATCACCGTCAAGCTCACCAACAAGCGCGGGGAGCCCGACAAGGGCGGCAAGGGCAAGGGAGGGAAGGGCGGGCCTCGCTGACGCCCGAAACCAACTGACGGGGTGACCGGCCGGACCGGTCCCCACCTGGGCGGCCGCGCTGTCGTATGCCCTACGACAGCGCGGCCGCTCTGGTCGTTTCCCGGTGTGGCACATGCGTACGATCTCGGTCGGTGGGGCCGGATCGCGCCCCACAGAAGGGGAATCCATGGCCATTACCGACATAAACGGGATCAACTTGTCCGGAGTGACCGGCAAGCTCATCCAGACCGTGCCGTTGACGAAGAACCCCGCTCCGCAGGCGATCGCTTCCGACCCGGTGAACGGGCACGTCTTCGTGCTCCAGATGGAGAGCGCCGCCAAGACGCCGCTCGGGAACATGTATCTCAACCGCATCGACCGGAACACCGGGCGGCTGACGGGCAGCATGTACCTCACGGGCTTCGGGCACGGGATCTCGATGGGGGCCGAGCCGGTCGGGGCCGACACCTACCTGTGGACCGAGGTCGGACCGGTCTACCCCAATGACGGTGTCAGCAACGCCTTCGGTACGGCCGTCACCCGGTTCCCCTTCGTCGACGGGGCCACCCTCGACCAGGCCGACGTGCCCGCCGCGAAGAAGTTCTGCCCGCCGGGCGGACGGAGCACCGGCCCGTCGGTGGACCTCGCCGACAACACCCTGACGATCGTCTACTTCAAGGGCACTGTGCGGTGCTTCACCCGCTACGACCTGGCCAAGGCGGCGCAGGGCGAGTGGGTGGAGGTGGGCAGCACCTTCGAGATGCCGGCGGGCGCGGAATCGGGACTCACCTTCCAGGGGTACACCGCCCTCAACGGCGTCCTGTACGTCTACCAGTGGAAGAAGGACCCGGTCACGACCTACCCGGGGACCGCCTACATCACGTCGTACTCCCTGGACTCGAAGACGAAGCTCGACTCGCAGGTGGTCACCGGCGCCGACGGTCTGGAGCGGCGCGAGCCGGAGGGGCTGGCCGTCGAGGTGGACCCGAAGACCGGTGAGACCCGGCTGCTGTTCGGCTTCAGCGACACCGTCCCCGGCACCACCGGGCGGCGCAACGTCACCGTCGGCTGGTACCCGACGCAGCCCGCGGTCGACGGGGTGAAGGTGCTGTCCGACTGGGAGAACCTCACCCTCGCCACCGGGGTCAAGGCGGGCGCCGAGGCTCCGCGCGGCCGACTGGTCGCCCTCGCGGACACCACGTATCTCCAACTGCGCGGCACTCTCACGTGCAGCCTCACCGGTGACGCCCTGATCGCGACGCTGCCGCAGCGGCTCTGGCCCACGCGGCCCGTGCGGCAGAACGCGCCGCGCAACATGTACTACGGGGTGGGGGTGTGCCGGGTCGAGGCGAACAAGCTCGGCGAGCTGTGGGCGTTCGGCGCCACCGCGGACAACGCCATCTCCTGGATCGACCTCGACTGCGTCTCGGCCGCCTGGCGATGACGGCACACCCCCACCACCTCTCGCGATCCGGAGGATCGACCATGCCCTCGCGCACCACCAGCCGCCGCTCCCTGCTCGCCACGGCCCTCGCGGTGCCCACCGCGGCCGTCGGTGTGCCGCTGCTCACCGCCTCGCCCGCCGCCGCGGCCCCGACCGGGGTCCAGGTCGTCGTGGACTGGACGGCCATCGCGCTGGCCACGGGCGTCTCCGCGGGCGCGGACACACCCGCGCAGGCACGGGTGGTGAGCATCGCGGGCACCGAGTTCCTCCAGCTGCGCTCCGTGCTCACCTGCAACTTCACCGGCGACTCGCAGCTGGGCACCCTCCCCGCGGCCATCCGCCCGCCGAAGACGACCCGCGGTGTCTGCCCGCGCAACAACCACCTCGGCGTCAACGCCACCCGCGTGGAGGCCGACACGGCGGGCCGCGTCATGGTCTACGGCCCGCAGACCACGGACCCGGTCACCTGGATCCAGCTCGACAACTTCTCGTCGGTGCTGCGCTGACGGAAACGGGGTGGGGCAGGTTCGGTCGCCCCACCCCGCCCGGAGGAACACCGTGCCAGGAGGCGGTCAAACGCCCCGGTCGGCGAGCATGCGCAGCCCGTCGACGGCGGCCGGGGAAAGCATCGGGTCCCGTAGCTCCGACAGCGCGATCCATTGCACCGCGTCGGTGGAGCCGTCGGGCTCGACGACCTCCACCACACCGTCCTTCTTGAGCTCAACGGCATAGAACAACCCGGTCAACTGCCAGTCCACCCCGCCCCGGCTGACCGCATACGTCCGTGCGTCGACCAACCGCGCACCGGCGAGCTCGCGTCCCGTTTCTTCGCGGAGTTCGCGCGCGAGGGCCTCCACCGGCTGCTCGCCCGGGTCGATCCCACCACCCGGCAGGTGCCACAGCCCCGGCGCGAAGACCGGTGACGACTCCGAAAGCCGGGCCAGCAGCAACCGCCCCTCCTCCACCACGAGCGCGTACGCGGAGACACGAATCCGCACCTCGGCCATCAACCTTCTCCCCCTCAGCCGGACCGACCAACAACTCGGGGAACTCTAACCATCGGCCCGCGTGACGCACGCGGCGGCTCTACAACCCGTACCGCCGGGCCGACTCCTCCTCCTGGGCCAGGCGGTGGAGCGCCCGCAGTGCCGGTTCGAAGAGGATCGTGGCCGCCACGGCGCTCTCGGCCTTCTCCGCGTCGGTGGGCTGGGTCTCCACGAAGTCCAGGTCGCGGACGGCCACTTGGTGCATCAGTTCGGCGTACGGTTCCATCAGATCGGCGTCCCAGGTGAAGCCGAGCCGTCTGAGCGTGGCCACCGCGACCACCAGCGCACGGTGGTCGGGGGACAGGCTGCCCAGCTCCCGGGCGGTCGTCCACCCCAGGTTCCCGAGCAGCCGGTCGACCTCCTGACGGGCGGCGATCACGAACTCGTCCGAGTCGTCCGGATCGGGCCCGTGCGGCAGGGCCCACATCGCGGCGCCCAGGCGGATCGTCCGGCCCAGCGAGTCGTCGTCGACGTGCCCGAGCACTTCCTTGGCCGTCGCCACCGGAAGCCGTCCGACCTCGATCAACGCACGTACGAGACGCAGTCGGCGCAGATGGCTCTCGTCGTAGTCGGCCGTGGTCGCGCCGACCTTCCGGCCCGGCGCCAGCATGCCCTGCCGCAAGTAGTACTTGATCATCGACGTGGAGACGCCGCTCCGCTCGCTCAATTCGGCCAGTCGCATCCCTTGCACCTCTCCTCGGACAACGCCATTATCCAATGGACAACACATGGATAACTCCGTTATCCAACGGGGGTTTTGGAGGCAACATGTTCGCCAAGCCGATCCTGGGCCGCACCACGGCGGCCGTCGAGGGGGACGCGGTGGTCCTGCTGATCGGAATGCGGATCAACCACTTCTGGGCGGTGCACCAGTGGTTTCCGGTGGCCCTGTCCATGTTCCGGCAGCTCAACGAACTGGCCAGGGACGGGAGCCGCGGTCTGCTCGGCCGCGTGCTGCTGACGGCGTCGCCGCGTACGTACTACGTGGTCCAGTACTGGGAGTCGAAGGAGAAGCTGTACGCGTACGCCCACGCGCCCGAGCTGCTGCACCACCGCGCGTGGGCGATCCTCAACGGCAAGGAGCGCAAGGGGAAGATGCGCGGGCACGTAGGGTTGTGGCACGAGGCGTACATCGTGCCCGAGGGGTCGTACGAGTGCATATACGCCGACATGCCGCCCTTCGGGCTGGCCGCGGCGACCGGGGTGCTGCCGCTGGAGAGCCGGGGGCGGCGTGCGGCGGACCGTCTGGCGCACCGGAGCGGCAAGGCCGCCAACACGGCTTCTGCGCCTCGGAGTTGATGGAGTCCGCAGCTCAGCCCTCTCCGAGCACCGCCCGGATCACGTGCCGGGCGTTGTTCGCCATCGCCGGGTTGGTCTTCCGGTAGTAGGGCAGGGCGATCAGCGCCTGCGAGAGCGTCCGTCCCCGGCCGCGGACCCAGGTGGCGTCGTCGACGCCGAGCGCGTCACGGAAGACCTTCCGCGCGTCGGCGGGCAGCAGGTTCCAGGCGGGGAAGAGGTCGCAGGCGGGGTCGCCCACCCCCATGCACCCGAAGTCGATCACCGAGGTCAGCCTGCCGCCGTCCACGAGCAGATTGCCCGGCATCAGATCGGCGTGCAGCCACACCGGCTGCCCGTCCCAGACCGGGGCACGCAGCGCGTCCTCCCATACGGCGACCGCGGCATCGCAGTCGACGCCCTCCTGCGGAACGCCGCGCAGTTCCTCGATCGCCGCACGGGTCGACGTGTCGAGCGAGGCGACCGGCCCGCCTCGGTAGGCGGGCGGCGCCTCCGGCAGGGTGAGGCTCCGCATCGCCGCCACGAACCCGGCCAGATCCCTGGCCAGCAGCACGGGTTCGCTCAGCGCCCCCGCCTCGGGGTTCTCCCCCGCCAGCCACCGGTACACCGACCAGGCCCACGGATACCCCTCGGCCGGCTCCCCGGCGCCGAGCACCTCGGGGACGGGCGTGGGCAGCAGCGGCGCCAGGCGGGGCAGCCACTCCTGCTCCATCGCCACGTCCACGGCTCCGCCCCGCACCAGCGGCAGTCGTACGACCATGCTGTCGCCCAGCCGGTACATGGCGTTGACCGTCCCACCGGACGGAAAACGCACCACCGGCAGCCCCGCCCACTGGGGGAACTGCCCGGCGACCAACCGCCGTACCAGTGCGTCGTCGATGGGGTGCAGGCCGGGATGCATCTGCCCTGTGCTCATGGGCCACCATCCGACCGCCGGACGGTGGTGGGCGTCAAACCATTTCCGCAGCGCTTCCCCTCACGCCGGGACGAGCGAGCGCATGCCCGTCGCCTTCGGGCGCGCCGCACCAACCCTCTGTTCGAGCTGCTCCCGCACCCGTGGCCACTCCTCGTCGAGGATCGAGTAGAAGGCCGTACTGCGGACCATGCCGTCCAGACCACGGGAGTGTGCCCGGTGTACGCCGTCGAGGGCCGCGCCGAGGCGTTCGATCGCGGCGCGCGAGCGCAGGTTGCGGGCGTCGGCGCGCAGGGAGACGCGCCGGACGCCCCAGGTCTCGAAGGCGTGCCGCAGCATCAACAGCTTGGCCTCGGTGTTGATGCCGGTGCCCTGGGCGCACGCGGAGAGCCAGGTGCCGCCGATCTCCGCCGCGTCGGGGATGGCGGTGCGCACGGGACCCAGCGGGCCGCGCGGGACCGGCGGCCAGAGCACCGGCCCCTGCCAGTAGTCCAACTCGCAGAAGCGCGTCGAGCCCACGACCCGACCGTCCGCGACCCGCACCGTGGCGAACGGCAGCGCGCGCCCCGCCGCCCGGGCCGCCAGCGCGTCGGCGACGTACCGCTCCGCCGCCTCCACCCCACAGGGCACGGGCGTGAAGGCATAGCTGCTGCGGTCCTCGGCGGCGGCTCGCACCAGGGCCACGACATGACGTTCGGCGAGCGGCTCGAGCCGGATGGTGCGGCCGCGGAGGGTGACGGTTTCGGGCACGGGCCTTGCGTCCTTGAGCGAAGGGGCGGGGTGGGTGACGAGCCCCGGTCGACGGCACGGCGGACGGGTCGTCGTCACCGTTGCGCGCGGGATGTGGATCAGTGTGTGCCCCGGGTGGCGCCGCGCGGGGGGCCGGCACGTTAAGGAATACCGACGTGAGGGTGAAAGGGGGGTGGTGGGCGGGACCACGAGCCGAATGTCGCAACTGCATGAGACTCCGCCTCGGCCCTCAACAGGACTGTCACAGACCCTGAGGTTGCTTGACCCGGCCCAGGGGCGCCGGTCAACAGTGTGTGTGAAGGGCAGAGGCACGTGAGGGGACTGTGCCGTGTGCCCACACGACGAATGAGGGGGACCCTGATGGACTCGCGCTGCGTCATTCTCGACATCGGCGGCGTCCTGGAGATCACCCCGGATACAGGGTGGGTGCCACGCTGGGAAGAGCGGCTGGGGCTGCCTCCCGGCACGGTGGAGGAGCGCCTGGAAGACGTCTGGCAGGCGGGAAGCATCGGGGCCATCGCCGAGCGCGAGGTGCACGAGCAGGTCGCACGCCGCCTGCGCCTGGACGCACCGTCCACTGCGGCCTTCATGGGCGACCTGTGGGCCGAGTACCTGGGCACGCCGAACGAGGAGCTGATCGCGTACGTGCGCACGCTGCGCCGACGCTGCCGCCTGGGCATCCTGAGCAACAGCTTCGTCGGCGCGCGCGAACGGGAAACCGAGCTGTACCGCTTCGACGAGCTGGTGGAGCAGATCGTCTACTCGCACGAGATCGGCGTCTCCAAGCCCGACCCGCAGTCCTTCGCGGTGACGTGCGCCCGCTTGGGGGTGCGACCGCAGGACTGCCTCTTCATCGACGACTTCGCACCCAACATCGAGGCCGCCCAGGAAGCCGGGATGCACGGACACCTCTTCGAAGACAACGCGCGCGCCACCGCCCGTATCGAGACCCACCTGGCCGGTCAGCCTTCGGCCGCCGACCGCGCGGGGCGGAGCGGGAGCGCCGGAACCTACGGGCGTGGCGCCCGTTAGGGTGATGTTGATCAACCCTTCAAGAAAGGCCCCGCACCCCAAAGTGACCGCCTCACGCCCTCACGCCCTCTTCTCCTTCGGCACGCTGATGGACGAGCGGGTCCAGACCGCCCTCTTCGGCCGGGCCGTGCCCACTTCCGCGGCATCGCTCTCCGGCTACACGACCAGGCCCATCGCCATCACCGACGAGTCCGTGATCGCCACCAGCGGTCTGGACGTACACCTGACGCTGGAGCGCAAGTACGGCTCCGCGGTCGAAGGCGCCGTGCTGCGTCTCACCGACCAGGACCTCGCCGCGGCCGACGCGTACGAAGTCGACGACTACGTCCGCCGGCGGGTGCGCCTCTCCTCCGGGGAGAGCGCCTGGGCCTACCTCGACGCGAAGCCGCTGCGCCCGGCGGCGCGGATCGTGATCGTGGGCGACAGCATCGCGTACGGGCGCTGCGATCCGCGGGGAGGATGGGCGGCCCGGCTGGCGGCCGGCCACATCGCCGGGAACGAGGCCGAGCACCGGGTCTTCAACCTGGCCATCCCGGGCAGCACCCTGGCCGAGGTCAGCGAGCAGACACCGGCGCTGCTGGCCCCTCGCCTGCCCGACACCCTTCTCGTCGCCGCCGGGATCAACGACTCGGCCCAGCCCCTCTCGCCCTCAGAGCCTCCTCGCGACGGACTCGCGCGCATCGCGGACGGTCTCAGCTCACTCGCCGCCACCGCCCTCGCGCACAACGCGCGCCTCGTCGTCGTGGGCCCGAGCTGGCTCGACGAAGAGCGCACCCGGGACTACGGAGGCCTGCTCTTCACCGAGGCCCGGGCGCTGGCCCTGCGCGAGTCCATACGGACCTGGTGCCAGGAGAACCACATCGACTTCCTCGACATGTGGGAGCCGTTGCACGGGAAGACCGACCTGCTCGTCGACGGTCTGCACCCGGCGGCCGACGGGCACGAGGCGCTCCACCAGCACCTCACCGCTCTCGGCCGCTGAGCCCGGCGGCTGGGCGCACATACGGAATCACGCCTTCCTGCGGTGTGATCAGGACAGCATTCGCCCGGCCGGGGCCCAGGCGACAACTCGCCGCCGGTTCCTCCTGTTGGGTCTCTCGTCAGAGACAGTCCGCTGCCCGGGGCTCTCCCCCGGGCAGCGGACGTCGCCGCCGAGAGAGGAACACCAGGCACCGATGAACATCAGTCGTACCGTCTCACGGGCCGCGACCGCCGCCGCACTGGCCGCCGCGCTGAGCGTGGGCGCGATCCAGAGCGCGACCGCAGCTCCCCCGGTCGAGCGCGCGGGCACGGCCCGCACCGTCAACGCCCCCGTATTCAAGGAGTCGCTGGACGACGGCGGTTGGACGGGGGACGGGCTGTCGCTCAATGCCGCCGACAACGCCAAGGTCGACGCCTTCATCGACCGGGCCAAGAAGGCCGAGCGTTCCATCAGCCCCCAGGTGAGGACGGCCGCCTTCATCAGCGGCGCCGAACTCATCGGGTTCGACCACCGCCTCAAGTCGGCGGACTCGCTCAAGCGCAAGGTCGCCACCTCGCTGCTGGACCACCCGGGGCAGGAGGTGAACGACGCGCTGGCCGGCATCAGCGACTCGGTGCGCTACACGCTCCAGTGGCCCGACGGCCGCTACACCGAGGGCGTCGCGCTCGCCGCCTCCGTGCTGTCCACCTGGGGCAACGGCAACACCAAGTGGTCCAACACCTGGGGCCGCGCCAAGGGCTACAAGGCCATCAACTCGGCTTGGCGGGCACCTCGTTCGGAGCACCTCTTCGAGGTGCAGTTCCACACCCCGGCGAGCAAGTACGCCCAGGAGGCCACGCACAAGTTGTACGAGGAGCAGCGCCTCCCGAGCACGACCCCCGAGCGGGCCAAGGAGCTCCAGGCGCAGCAGGACGCGATCTTCGCCGCGGTCCCGGTTCCGCCGGGAGCCGACCGCCTGACCGCTCCGGCGCCCCGCGTGCCCCGGCCGTCCTTGCGGCCTCAGCCCGTCGGCTGATCCGGCCGACCTCGATTGTCAGTGCCTGCGGCAATACTCGATGCCATGGAGCCGCCCGGGTTCCGTGCGGGAAAGGACAAACATGGCCGAGGTATTGCTGTTCCACCACGCGCAGGGCCTGACCTCCGGCGTCCGTGCCTTCGCGGAGACGCTGAGAGCGGCGGGCCACACCGTCCACGTCCCGGATCTGTACGAGGGACGGGTCTTCGACGACCTGGAGGACGGTGTGGCCCACGTGCAGGAGACGGGGTTCGGCACGATCATCGAGCGGGGGCGGGCGGCCGCCGACGAGCTGCCCGCCGAACTGGTCTACGCGGGCTTCTCCCTCGGCGTGCTGCCCGCGCAGTCCCTCGCCCAGACGAGGCCCGGCGCGAAGGGCGCGCTGCTGTTCCACTCCTGCGTCCCGGTCACGGAGTTCGGCGACGCGTGGCCGCAGGGGGTTCCGGTCCAGATCCACGGGATGGACGGGGACGCGTTCTTCGTGGAGGAGGGTGACATCGAGGCGGCCCGGGCCCTGGTGGAGTCGGCTCCGGACGCCGAACTGTTCGTCTACCCCGGCAAGCAGCACCTGTTCGCCGACGACAGCTTGCCCTCGTACACCGAGGAGGCGGCCGCGCTGCTCACCCAGCGCGTGCTCGCCTTCCTCGACGGCGTCGGCTAGGGCCTGCCCGAAGGGCCCTGCCGCCACGGCTCCCCCGTGTCCACCCGCCATCCCCTCGTGAAGGACGTCGGGCGGCCGTGGGTAGGGCGTTCCGGTAGGGGGGCCGGGGTGCGGCCGGGGGGTGTGCGGGGGGAGCCGGTGGTGGCCGCGTGGGTGGTCAGGGCCGTGATGTGGTCGGTGAAGTCGGGGTCGGGCAGGGGCAGGTCGAGGTCGTCGTCGACGTACGAGAGCGCGGCGGGTATGTAGTCGAGGACGGCGTGGACCAGGTCGGGCACCGGCAGCGGTCCGGTTCGCAGGGCGCGCAGGATGCGCAGCGTGGTGGTCAGGTCCACGTTCGCGACGGTCGCGCCGTGGGCGCTGAGGGTGTCGGTCTGGGTGTGCCACCAGTCGGCCTCGGGGTGTTCGCCCAGGGCGCGGTGGTGCAGGCCGAGGCAGAACGTGGCGGGCGCGTCGCCCGCGCCGGCCGCGTACTGCCACCAGAACCGGGCGGATTCGGGGCGGCCGGTCAGATGCAGCATGCAGCCCAGGATGCGGGCGCCGGCCGGCTCGGGCAGCGCGCGGGCGAAGAAGAGCTTGAGGTCGTCGAGCGCGTCGGGGTGGATGACGAACATCTCGCAGACGACGGTGAGGTCCTGGGCCGCGCACACCTCGTCCAGCGGCGGTCCCGGCTCGGCCAGGAGCGCCCGCCAGGCGGACAGCGGGAAGCGGCCCGTCCGGGCCGGAACGGTGGGCGCGGGAGCGGCGACGCGGGCGGCGAGGCGCTGTTCGGCGGCATCGACGTCGGCCTCGGTGCAGGGCTGGTGGGACAGGCGGGCACGGGCGAGCACACCGTCAATGGGCGATGTCATCAGCGTGCCCCTCCTCGGTCTGCTCGGCCGCGAGACCGAGGGTGTGGCGCAGGCGGCGCTTGGCGTGGCGGGCGGTGGAGCGGACGGCGGCCGCGGTGATGCCGAGGTGGTCGCCGACCTGTGCGGGGGTCAGGCCGTGGAGGTGGAGCAGGAGCATCACGTCCATCTGCCGGGGCGGCAGCTGGCGTACCGCGTGGAAGAGGGCGAGGCTCTCCTCCAGCTGGCCGATGGGATCGGCGGTCCGGGTCAGGGCGACGGTCTCGAAGGCGGCCGCCTCCAGCAGTGCCGGGCGCCGTTTGCGGGCGCGGGCCAGGTCGAGGGTGCGACTGCGCAGCACGCTCCAGGCGTACGCGGCGGGGTTCTCCTTCGACAGGACGGCGGTCCAGATCATCAGGAGCTGTTCGAAGGCGGCGTCGACGGCTTCCTCGGCGTCCGCGCGGTGGTTGAGGATGGTCTGCGCCCAGCGCAGATAGACGGGCCGGTGCATGTGGTGGAACGCGCTGAAGTCCACCGGAAGTTGCTGGTTCGTCATCGCGGGTCTGCCCGGCGCGCGGTGCGGGAGGTCCTGGCTCACCGGTCTCCCTCTCCGTCCGTACGCAGCAACTCGCTCACACCCGTCCGTACGCCCGCGGCTGCCGCGCGCCGCAGTAACAGGGCCGCGTCGCGGCCGAACACCCGCACCGCGAGAACTGCCAGGACCACATCGCCTACCTGATCGATCGTCACGAGACTTCCGGTTCCTTCCTGGTGCACGACTGGGCCCGCCCGTCCCGCCCCCCGACGGCCCCGGAAGGCGCTGCCGCGCGCCTTCGAACAGATGACGCCCGGCGGCACCGGAATGTGCAACCGCGGACCCGTGAAAGGTCAGCGGGCACTTGCGTTCCGACGGCGAACATGCGTTTGCAGCGGTGTGCTCGCCCCTTGCCCTCACTGGTGGTGTAGACCCATCCCGCCCGACACCGGGGGCCTCACCTGCCGTTCGACCGATTCACGCAGGGCCTCGGCGCAAGATTGCGCAAACCGGCAGCAACGTGACGCCTGCGCCTCATGTGACGTAAGACACAGGGCGCATGAGGCAACCGATTTCACCCGGCACCGTCGGGGAGCCGGGCCGGGGCGGCTATCGTGCACCTGCTCACAGCAGGAACGATCTTTGCCGACCACCTTTGTCAACGACGTTTGTCGACGACCTTTTGTCGAGGAGTGAGAGACATCAGACGCATATGTGCCGCGGCGTTGCTCGCCGGGTCCCTCCTGGCCGCGTTGCTCGTCCCGTCCCCGGCCGCCGTGGCGGACCCGGCGCCGATGCCCACGACGGGCGCGGTCTTCAACGACCCGCAGGGCACGGTGGCCGAGCAGAACGCGATCAAGGACCACATCGTCGGGGCGATCGACAACACCCAGAGCGGGCGCACGCTGCGCGCCGCCATGTACGCCCTGACCGACACCGGCTACAGCGACGCGCTGATCCGCGCCCATGACCGGGGCGTGCAGGTACGGGTCGTCCTGGACCACGCGTACTCCACCTCCACGGCCGCCACTCAGCTGGCGACCGCCCTCGGCGCGGACATGGCCCAGCCGTCCTGGATCCACGTGTGCCCGAAGGACCGGGCGTGCATCGCGGACACCACGCTCGACCCGAGCAAGAACCACATCAACCACAACAAGTTCTTCCTCTTCTCCCGGGTGGGAGACGCGGGAGTCGCCGAGGACGTGGTGATCCAGACGTCCGCCAACCAGACCCCGGCGAACACCTCCCGGTTCTGGAACAACGCCTACACCTCGGTGGGCAACACCGACCTCTACACCGCGTACACGGCGTATTTCAACGACCTCGCCGCCGAGAAGCGCGACGCCGACTACTACCGGCAGGGCACCACGTCCGGGGGCGAGAAGTACTACTTCTTCCCGCAGCGGACCGGCGACCTCATGGTCGACGTGCTGAACAACGTGTCGTGCACGGGCAACACGACGGTCGGGTCCGCCTCCCACAAGACGGTCGTGCGCGTCGCCGCGTACGCCTTCACCCGCGCCGAGGTGGCGAACAAGCTGAGGCAGCTGGCCGACCAGGACTGCTGGATCGAGGTCGTTTACAACACGACGAGCCAGCTCGCGGCCCTCGGCAACCACGCGCGGATCAAGCCGTACCGGCTCCACCTCGACAACGGCACGCCCGACAGCGAGGCGGACGACCTGTTCGTGCACTCGAAGTATCTGCTGGTCGAGGGCAACTACGCGGGGCACCCGGACACCGAGTGGACCTTCACCGGATCCCACAACCTCGACGTGTCCTCCCTGAGGGAGAACGACGAGGCGCTGCTGCGCGTCGAGGGCGCCGCGACCCACGACGCCTACCGGAGCAACTTCCTCGCGATGCGCTCCAAGGCCACCCTGACCGGCTGACAAACGAGCGGCCGGAACCGGATCGGCGCACCACGGCTCCCACCACGGGAACGCCCGTGCGAAACTGTCGCCGTTCCGATCACGGCAGCACCGAAACGTGCATGAAGGAGCGGCGTCGTTGAGCGTCACCATTGAAGGACAGATAGACCTCGCGGGACCGGTGGGCAAGCTGCTGCACCGGCGCCCGCTCAAGAACAGCACCGTGATGCAGTCGTTCAACACCGATCCGGTGTCGGGCGACCTCTTCGTGCTCCAGCTGATGCAGGGCGGCCTGACCCTCAGCGGGGAGTCCGCGGCGGTCGACTACGACACCCGCAACAAGAACGGCGACATGTGCGTGACCCGCCTCAACCGGGCGGGCGCGATCACCGGATACATGTATCTGCGGGGCTTCGGCCACGGCGTCAACCTCGGCGTCGAGAACCGGGGCGGCGTCATCCGCCTGTGGACCGAGACGGCGTCGCAGCCCAACAGCAAGAACGAGGGCTTCGGCACCTCCATCACCAACTTCGACTTCCGGTCGGGGACGGTCCTGGACTACGGCTCCTCGCTGCACGCCAAGCCGTACCGCCCCACGCCGGGCGCGCTCTTCGCCACCCCCACCATCGACCGCAGCGCCAACGAGCTCGTGGTGCGGTTCTACGACGGCGGGACGCACGTCGAGCGGTACGACCTGGCCAAGGCCTCGGCGGGTGTCTTCGAGCCGCTCCAGCGCATCACGCTGCCCACGGACCTGGGCGTGTTCCAGGGATACACCTCCCACAAGGGCGTGCTGTACCTGCTCAACGGCGAGTCCAGCACCGCCACCAGGAACCCTCCGCCGGGCAACACCTACATCACCGCGATGGAGTGGGCCACCGGGAACGTCCTGGACCACCACTTCATCACCGCCGCGCCGGGGCTTGAGTGGCGCGAGCCCGAGGGCATGCACGTGGACGTGCGGGACGGCGTGACCAACCTGCACTTCGGCTTCGCCTGCGAGGACCCCGGGCCGCGCACCTGCACCATCGTGACGCTCCCGGACACCCAGGAGGTCGACGGCGTCAAGGTGCTCACCGACTGGCAGCCGATCGCCCTCGCCTCGGGCGTCACCGCCGACCAGAACCCGCCCCAGGGCCGGCTCATCAGCATCGCCGGGACCACGACGCTCCAGCTCAGCGGCGGAGTCAAGGGCACCTTCGACGGCGACGCGGTCATCGGCACGCTGCCCGACACGCTGACCCCCAGCGTGGCGGCCCGCGCCAACGTGCCGCGCAACAACAACGGCGGCTACTGCGTCGCCCGGGTCGAGGCCGGCACCGACGGCGCGCTGCGGCTGTTCGGCGGACGCGACACCAACGCCATCACCTGGGCCCAGCTCGACAGCTTCAGCGCCGTCTGGCGCTGACCGCGCCCGCAGACCTCTCCGTCATCTCGCACACGGCCTCGTCAAGGAGACCAACCACCATGTCCTACAACCGCCGCAGCATCCTCGGTGCCGCCTTCGCCGTGCCCGCCGCCGTGGCCGTCGCCAACCTCGCCGCCGCCTCCCCCGCGGCCGCCGCCGGCGTGGAGGCCGGCGACTGGGCCGACCTGGTCCTGGAGCCCGGCATCACCGCGCAGACCGGCTCGACCCCGCAGGTCCGCCTCGTCACCATCGCGGGCACCACGTTCCTGCAGGCCCGCGGCATCATCACCGGCAGCTTCGCCGCCGACACCAAGGTCGCCACGCTGCCCGCCGCCATGGCCCGGCCCACCTCGTACATCCGCGCCACCGCGCCCCGCAACAACAGCCAGGGCATCAACGCCTGCCGCTTCGAGGTGAACACCGCCGGTTCCGTGACCGTCTACGGTGCCAACTCGGGCAACCCGATCACCTGGGTCCAGTTCGACTCGGTCCAGACGATCTGGCGCTGACACGGTTGCGTGCGTCGGGACGCTCCTTGAGGGTCCCGACGCACTCCCCGCTCAGGCCCCGGCCCCGGTCTCGGCGGGAATACCGCGGCGCCGGGGCCGTCCCCGGTTCCGGCCTCGGCGCGTACGGAACCGGCCGACCCGCAGCCACTCATCGGCTTCCGGGTCCCTTGCGGCCAGCTCCGCGAGCGCCGGGTGCGGGCCCATCCGGGCCAGCCGCTCGGCGAAGGGATCCGGCAGGTCGGCGGGGGTGCGATCGCTGCCGAGCCCGACGATCTGCGCGACCAGCGCCAGGCCGGTGACGACGGCCGCGGCCCACTGGAGCGGCCCGTGGGGCACCATGTCGAACAGCCCGGCGGCGGCGAACCCGAGCTGCGCCAGGAGCAGCACCCACCCGGTGCAGCCCAGGCAGCCGATGTCGGGCGAGGAAGGCGGCCGCTGCGGCCGCAGGCGGGTGTCGAGTTCGGCGTGGAAGTACGTCCGGGCGTCGTCGAACGCGGTGTCGCGGAGCACCACGCTGCCGAGGGTGGCGGGTGCGGTGCGGCGGCGCAGCGCTGCGAGCAGGGCGTCCGGCAGCGGGTTCCCCGCGCTGCGCGCGGGATCCGCACCGGCCTCGGTGAGGCTCATGGTGCCGCGGTGGTTGACGGTGACCAGCCCGTCGAGCAGCAGCCGCGCGGCCGCCGCCTGGATGTCGTCCTCGGGCCACCACTCGTCGCGGACGGCGTAGTACGGGTCGATGTCGATCGCCGCGCAGTGCGCGACCGCCGCCCGGTACCACCGCCGCTGGCGCAGGCGGCGCATACCGAGCACCCCGTACAGCACGGCGGTGACGGGGAGTACGACGCAGGCGAGGATGACGTGGTCCACGCGCCGAGCGTAGGGACGCGGCGCGGGAGGGGGACATCCATTATTCGACTGCTCCCGGGAGGGCCAAATGCCCGGCGGGGCGGGGTACTCGTCGTGCTCAGGGCGCGGGTACGGGCTGCGGCGGGGGCGGGCCCACATAGCGGGCCGCCGGGCGGATGATCTTCGAGTCCTCCGCCTGCTCCAGGATGTTGGCGCTCCAGCCGACCACCCGGGCCGCGCAGAACGTCGGCGTGAACATCTCGCGCGGCACCCCGCACAGCTCCATGACCACGCCCGCGTAGAACTCCACGTTGGCGTGCAGCTCCCGGCCGGGCTTCAGCTCGGCGAGGATCGCCTCGACGTGCTTCTCCACCTCGACGGCGAACGCGACCAGCGGGCCGCCGATGCCCTCGGCGATGCCGCGCAGCATCCGCGAGCGCGGGTCCTCGGTGCGGTAGACGGGGTGGCCGAAGCCCATGATCCGGTCGCCCGCGAGGACCCGCTCGCGCACCCACGCGTCGATGCGGTCCGGGGAGCCGATGGCGTCGAGGGTGTCCAGGGCACGGCTGGGGGCGCCGCCGTGCAGCGGGCCGGAGAGCGCGCCGACGGCCGCGACCAGTGACGCCGCCATGTCGGCGCCGGTGGAGGCGACGACGCGGGCGGTGAAGGTGGAGGCGTTGAAGCCGTGGTCGACGGTGGAGATGAGATACCGCTCGATCGCCCGGACGCGGTCGGGCTCGGGCTCCGAACCGGTCATCATGTAGAGGTAGTTGGCCGCGTACGACAGGTCGTCGCGCGGCTCGACGGGATCGAGGCCCTGGCCAAGGCGGTACAGCGCGGTCAGCAGGGTCGGGACGGCGGCGCAGGCGGCGAGCGCGTCCTCGCGGCGCCGGTCGGCGTCGAGGTCGTAGACCGGCCGGAACCCCTGGGCGGCGCCGAGCAGGGAGAGTGCGGTGCGCAGTCCGGCGAGCGGTCCGGAGGCGGCTCCCGCCGCGGCGATGCCGGGCAGCGCGTCGGTGACCTCCCGGGGCAGATGACGCAGGGCGGCGGTGCGGGCGGTGAAGTCCGCGCGGGCGGCGGCGTCGGGCAGTTCACCGTGGAACATCAGGTGCCATACGTCCTCGAAGCCGCGGGTCTGCGCGAGCTCGACGGCCGAGTACTGGCGGTAGTGGTAGAAGCCCTCGCGGCCGCGGACGTCCCCGAGTGCGGTGTCCGTGACGACGACGCCCGCGAGTCCGCGGGGTACTGCCGTGGTGGTGGTCGGCATGTCTCTTCCTCCCTCAATGTTGATTCGACTGTCTATGATTGACGAGATGGCTGTCAATATTGATTGAATCAACATTGATCGATCTTGGATACGGTGACCTCATGACGGATCAGTCGCGACTCACCACCCGCGAAGCGGCCGAACGGCTCGGTGTGAAGCCGGAGACGGTGTACGCGTATGTCAGCCGCGGCCAGCTGAGCAGCGAGCGGGCGCCCGGCGGGCGCGGCTCGACCTTCGACGCCAAGGAGGTCGACGCGCTGGCCCGGCGCAGCGCCCGCCGCGAACCCGCCGCGCGCGCCGGCGAGCTGAACTTCCGTACCGGACTGACGCTCATCGACAAGGACCGCTACTACTTCCGCGGGGTCGACGCGGTCGAGCTGGCCGGGGCGTACGGCTTTGAGGAGGTCGCGGAGTGGGTGTGGACCGGCACGCTGCCGCGCGGCGCCCGGTTCACCGCGCCCCAGCAGTTCCTCGACGCGGCGCGGCTCGCGGTCGGCGCGCTGCCCGCGCACAGCGGCACCATGGACCGGCTGCGGGTCGCCGCGGTCGCCGTCTCGGCCGCCGATCCGCTCCGCTTCGACCTCGAACCGGCGGCGGTGCTCGGCTGCGCCCGGATGCTGATCCCGACCCTGGTCGGGGCGCTGCCCCCGGCGGGCAAGCGGCACCGCGGCGCCGAGCGGCTCGCCTGGCAGCTGTGGCACCGGCTCACGCCCAGGCTCCCCGACGAGGCGTCGATCAACGTACTGGACACGGCCCTCGCCCTGTTGATCGACCATGACCTGGCCGCGTCCACCCTCGCCGCCCGGGTCGCGGCCTCGGCGCGCGCCCATCCGTACGCGGTCGTCTCGGCCGGGCTCGGCGCGCTGGACGGGCCGCTGCACGGAGCCGCCAGCGGGCTCGCGCACCAGATGCTCGCCGAGGTCCTGGAGCGCGGCGGCGCGGCCCCCGTGGTCGCCGCCCATCTGCGCTCGGGCCGCCGGGTACCGGGCCTCGGCCACCGCCTCTACCCGGGCGAGGACCCGCGCGCCCAGGCCCTGTTCAAGCTGCTCGCGGACCTTCCGCAGGCCGAGGAGGCGCTCGCCGCGGCCCACGACGTGGTCGCCACGACGGCCCGGCACACCGAGCTGCACGCCAACGTCGATCTGGCGCTCGCCGTGTTCAGCGTGGCCTGCGGTATGCCCGCCGAGGCGGGCGAGACGGTGTTCGCGGTGGCGCGCACGGCGGGCTGGATCGCGCACGCCCTGGAGGAGTACGGGGAGCACCCGCTCCGGATGCGCCCGAGCGCCCACTACACGGGCCCTCGCCCGCCACAGCCGCTGCCGTGACGGGCGAGGACGAGTGCGAAGGGTGTCAGCCGTCGATGCGGTGCTGGGTCCAGAACGACGTGAGGTCCGTGGTCGTGGCGGCCTGGGCGGCGGCCTTGAACTCGGCCGTCGTCGAGACGCCGTACCAGTGCGAAGTGGCGTAGTCCTTCAGGAGCTTGGCCATGGCGGTGTCACCGAGGACGCGCCGCAGGTCGTGCAGGGCGCACTTGCCGTAGCCGTAGACGACGGTGGAGTAGCGCGAGGAGTGGGCGTCCCAGTAGGCCATCGAGTTGGTGATCTTCTCGGCCGACGACGCCCAGGAGACGCTGTTCCAGCAGCCGCTGCCGGTCTTGTTCAGCGCCAGGTCGGTGGCGTAGTCGGTGAACGACTCGTCCAGCCAGGGGCTGGTGTACTCGTCGTCGCCGACGATGCCGTAGAACCACTGGTGGCCGATCTCGTGGGTGAGCGCGGTGGTGCTGACCAGGTCGAGGACGAAGCCGGGGTACTCCATGCCGCCGAACCAGTAGTTGTTGTCGATCACCGCGTCCAGCTCGCCGTACGGGTAGGCGCCGAAGCGCGCCGCGTGGGCGTCCACGGCGGACTTGGCGGTGCTCAGCATCGACTGGGCGTCGGAGGAGCTGATGCCCGAGACGGAGTAGATGTTGATCGCCGTCCCGGCCGGCGAGGTGCCGGAGATCTTGGTGAAGGGGCCCGCCGCCCAGGCGAAGTCACGGACCTTGGAAGCGGTCGCGGTGGTGACGGTGCGGCCGCTGGAGCCGGGGGTGTCGACCGAGGTGCCGGTGGCGGGCACCAGCAGGGAGTTCGGGTGGTCGAGGGTCACCTTGAAGTCGGCGGCCAGGGAGTAGAACGACTCGCCGTTGTTGGTGTACGGGTCCAGGTGCCAGCCGGAGCCGTCCTTGACCGCGAGGACGGGCAGGGCGTTGCCGATGTTGTTGAAGGCCCCGTCGTGGCCGAACCGGTCGGCGCCGCTGGGGACGGTGATGCCCAGGTCGAAGCCGATCGTGGCGCTCTGGCCCTGTGCGAGCGGGGTCGGCAGGGCGATCTGGAGGGCGGTGCAGCCGACCGACAGGGAGCCCGCGGTGCCGCCGGTGACGTTGGTGACCGTGATCGGCATCGCGGAGCAGGTGCCGTGGTAGTTGTCCCACAGCCTCAGGTACACCTCGCTGAGCGCGGTGGCGGAGGCGTTGGTGAAGGTCGCGCTCTCGTGGCCGGTCCAGACGGTGCCGCTCGTGTTGCTGCTGAGGTTGACGGTGTACGAGGGCGAGGCCGGCGTACGGGTGGAGTCACCCGGCGGGGTCGTGTCGCCGGACGTGTTGAGGGCGACGTCGTCGATGACGAAGCTGGTCTGGAGGCTGGAGTCCTCGGTTCCGGTGAAGGCCAGGTTCACGGTCTGGCCCGCGAAGGCCGACACGTCGAGCGACTTCTGTAGGTACCCGGTGTTCTTGTTCAGGTTCGAGTACGTCGCCAGGGTCGTGCTGCCGATCTTCGCCGTCAGCTTGTCGTACGCGATGGACGACGTGGTCTCGGCGGTGTCGATGTGCAGCCAGAAGGTGAGCGTGGCGGTGCTGCACCCGGAGGGGATCGTGACGCTCTGGGAGAGGGTGTCGGTGTGGGTGCTGCCGACGCCGTTCAGCCAGGCGAAGGTGGTGCCGCCGTGGGCGCTCTGACCGGTGCGACTGGTGATCACGCTGGTCTGCGACTGGCTCCAGGGCGAAGTCCCGCTCTCGAAGCCGCCGTTGGCGACCACCTGGGCCGGGGTGCAGGCCGCGGCCTTGGCCTGCGGTGCGGCTGCCGCCGCGGTGCCCGGGAGCGAGAAACCGGCCAGCGCGACGACGAGTGCGCTCGCCGCGAGGGCCTTGTGGGGGGTCGGTCTCACACGTAACTCCTTTGACGCGGCCGGGATCCCGGCCTGCTCGGTGGCCGCCCGGCGGCTTGGGTGCGCCGGAGGGCGGCCGCGGACTGCGCGCATCGCTCGCGCGATCGCCGCGGTGAGATTTCTGTCGCGCCTCCCCGGGGCGGTCCGGGGCGGCGGCTGCCGGAAAGCCTGGCAGATTTGACCAGGCCATGCCATCAGGGACAGGTAAAACTGTCGTCTCACCAACCCGAACTCGTACACGCCCGAACGGAGTCCGGGTCCCGGGACCGCACCGTTCGGCCGGCTCCGCACCCGCCGCCGGGGTGGGGCGCGGCCCAGTCCTGGCCGCGTACCAGTGGTCGGTGCCCCAGGCGTCGTTGTAGCAGTTGCGGTCCGGCGTCCACATGTTGACCTGGGCGCGCCAGTCGTCCGGGGTGGCGTCGTGCACCCAGCCCCAGGCGGAGACGTTCTTCTGGGTGATCGGGCCGCACACGTAGGGCTCGACCTTGCCGCTGGTGGGGCGAAACCATGGCCACGCAGACCGTGCCCTGACTGTGGGCCCTCTGGAACGAATCGGCCCACTGCCAGTGGGCCTGGAGCTTGTTGCAGGGTGACGTCGGTTGAGCCGCCCAGGTGGTGGCGGCTCGATGGCGCCAGCAAGTAGACAGCCGTCGGCTCCGGGGAGCCAAGCCTTTCGGTGCAGAGCGAATAAGCCCCAAATGGCGCCAATAGGAACCTAGGCCACCGGGCGGATCCGGCCGCCCGTCTTCTCCTGGAGCGCGGCCTGGAGGCGGTCGCGGGCCTCTGTCTGGGCGGCGATGCGTTCGTTGAGGACCGCCAGCCGTTCCAAGGCGATCCTCAGACCCCGGTCCGAGGGCGGTGCCGCGGCCACGTCGCCGTCCAGGCAGGGCAGGAAGACCTGTACGTCGTCCAGGGTGAGGCCCGCGGCCAGCAGGTGGCGGATGTTGCGGACCCGTACCACCGTACGGTCGTCGAAGACGCGGTAGCCGTTGGCGGCTCGCTCCGAGGCGATCAGCCCGGCCTGTTCGTAGTGCCGCAACGCGCGCGCCGTGGTCCCGGTCGCCTTCGCCAACTCACCTATCCGCACCCGTTCCACCTCCCGGACCACTCTTATCACGCGACCACCGCACCTCCGTCGACCGGGAGGATCACGCCGGTGATGAACGACGCGGCCGGTGCGGCGAGGTGGGTGATGGCCCAGGCGACGTCCTCCGGTCGGCCGATCCGGCCCAGCGGGGTGTGCGCCAACTGCCACTCGCGCAGCGCCGCCAGCCGTTCCGGCGTGAGTCCCTGGTGCTCGCCGATCGGCGTGTCGATCGCTCCGGGCGCGACGGCCGCCACCCGGATGCCCCGGGGCGCCAACTCGACGGCCCAGCTGCGGGTCAGCGCTTCCAGCGCGGTCTTGGTCGCCGCGTAGAGCGAGTTCCCCGGCCAGCCCCGCTGCCCGACCGAGGTGCTGACGTTGACGATCACCCCGCCGGACGCCTCCAGGGATGGCAGCGCTGCACTGGCCAGCAGTGCGGGCGCGATCAGGTTGGTGGCGATCTGCGGTGCGATCAGCTCCGGAGCGAGGGTGTCGAGCGCACCGCTGCGTACGATCCCGGCGTTGTTGACCAGCACGTCCAGGCGCCCGTGCAGCTCCAGCGCGGTCTCGACGATCCGCGCGGGCTCGCCCTCGGCGGTGATGTCGGCGACCAGCGGCGTGATCCGCCCCCGGTCGGCGGCGGTCTCGTGAAGCGGTTCGGCCCGCCGCCCGACGGCCAGCACATGGGCGCCCTCGTCGGCGAAGGCGCGTGCGGTGGCCCGGCCTATGCCGGTACCGGCCCCGGTGACGACGACGATCCTGGTGTTGGTGTTGGTGTTCATGCCGTCATCGTTCAACCCTGCCGCCAGTGGCAAGGTCAAGGAGAGCACGACACCACGTGCCCTGATGCCCTACGCGAGAGGCCTCTTCGCGGATACGACAGCGGACGTATTCCGGCTCCACAGATGGCCACAGGCCCTGCGCCCGCAACGTACTGGAGCGACAATCTCGTTGGATCACAGGGCATTTCCGGACAGTCGGGTCGCCCGGGCTCCACAGACACGGGGGGACGAATCCATGACCGATCCCGTAACCGTCGGCGCGGTCACCGCGATCCTGGTCCGCTGGGCCCAGCACGCGGCCGGTGTCGCCGTCGACGGCCTCGTCACCGACCGGGCCAGGTCGGTGTGGGACGCCGTCGCCAACCGCTTCCGCCGCGACCCCCAGGCGGACGGTGCTCTGCGGCGCCTCGGGGACCAGCCGGGCAACGCCAACCGCCGCGCCGCCGTCGCGGACCACCTTGAGGAACTCCTGGCCGGGGACCCGGAGTTCGCCCGTACGCTGGCGGCCCTGGTGGCAGCCGAGGGCGACGGTCGAGCGCGAGGTACCCGGGTGGAGAACGCCGGGGCCGCGGTCATCGGCGGCGGCAGCGTGGACATCCGTGGCGGCGGTATCGCGGCGGGCAGGGACGTGACCGTGAGCGGCTTCTTCCAGCAGCGGACCACCGCTGCGGAGGAGTCGACCGAGGCGGACTCCGGTCCAACGGCGGGGTGAAGCGATGCGCTACGCGAGAGCCAGGTCCCTGGCAGTCGGAGTCCTCGTACTGGTCGCAGCCGGTTGTGGATCCCACGGCGGAGACCAGCAAACCGTGCGGCCACCGGCATCGGCGGTCAGCGACGGCGGCGGGCAGGACTCCCCGCTGCCCGGCGACGGCACCCCCGGCGCGAGCAGCGGCGCGCACACCTCGCAAGGCACGCACGGCGGTTCGCCGACGGCCGGCCCCGGTGAGAACGGCTCGCACACGTCCGGTTCAGGAGGCGACGGCGGCGGCTCATCCGGTTCCGGGAGTACGGGGTCCACGGACCCGGGAAACACCGGCCCCTCCGACCCGGGCAAGGGCAGCTCCCCCGGCTCCCCCGGCACCGGCGGCAAGGGCGGCACCGGCGGCGGCAAGTCCGGGCCCTGCGGTCTGTCGTCACCGCCCACCGGAACGACCGGCGGGCGACGCACCCAGACCGTGGTGTTCCCCAGCCCCGGCACCGCCCACACGTTTCCGCACACCAGCGCCGCCCTGCACGCCTGCGCGACCTCCGGCCTGCCCGTACGCTACGCGCTCGGCGGGGACGCCGGAGGCTGCAAGTTGGAGACGGCGAACGGCAGGACGACCGTCGCCATCAGGGGAAACACGGGAAGTTGCACCGTCCTCGCCTACCAGGACGGTGACGCGACCTGGGCTCCGGCCGGGCCGGTGCGCGGTGACTTCGCCGTGGGCTACCAAGTCGTGTCCATCTCCTGGGCCGACCCCAAACAGCCCATGCACTACCCCTCCGGCCCGGTCGGCGTCAGGGTCCGGGTGACGAGTCCGGATCCCTTCACGGGCGGGATGCTGACCATGACGGCCACGGGTGACTGTCAGCTCGAGAACAATTCGTACATCGGTGTAAACGACCCCGTGGTGACCGTGAAGGTGCAGCCGACGAAGCCGAGCGGCGCGTCCGGCGTGTGCACGCTGAACGGCGCCATGGGCTCCGACCACACCGCGAAATCCGTGTTCCTGCCCGAGCGCTCCTACACGGTGACCGTGTCGCGCAGCGCCGTACCGTCGCCGTGACGACCGACGCGGAGGCCGCGGACGAGCCGGACCCACCGGCGAGCGTCCGGAACACCGGCCCCGTCGTCATCGGGCCCGGCAGCGTCACGATCCGGGCCGACGGGCTCGCCGCGGGCCGGGACCTCCACGTCGGCACCTTCCAGCAGTTCCTGATCCAGCAGACCCTGGCCCCCCGGACCCCCACCCCGACCCGCTGCCCGTACCCGGGACTCCAGCCCTTCGGCGCGGAGTGGGAAGCGTTCTTCCACGGCCGCGCCGAGGAGACCGACGAGGTGCTGCGCCGCCTGGTGCGGCAGCCGGTCAGCAGTCTGGTGGGGCCCTCGGGCAGCGGAAAGTCCTCCCTGCTGTACGCCGGGGTGCGCTTCCGGCTGCGCGATCGCGGCCTGCCCGGTCTGCCGCGCTGGGCCGTGGGACATCTCGTTCCCGGCGAGCAGCCGGTGGAGCAGCTCGCCGAGGAGTTGCGCGATGCCTGGGGTGCGGCGGAGGGCGGCGAACTGCTGCCGGGTGCGGCGGAGTTGCGTCGTGATCCGGCGCTGTTCGGACGGTGGTCGGCGCGGCTCGCGCGGGCGACCGGGGGCCGGGTGGCGTGGCTGGTCGACCAGTTCGAGGAGCTGTTGCAGCCCACCGTCCCGGAGGCGGACCGCCGTTGTGTGGAGGAGGCGCTGCTCTCCGTCGCCGGCGAGGCGCACGGGGTGGCTCATGTGCTGGTGGCGCTGCGCGCCGACCTGTACCACCGCCTTGAGTCGAGCGCCCCGCTCGCACGGTTGGTGACGGAGCATCAGTACTGGCTGCTCCCGCTCTCGGACGCCGGCTTGCGCGGCGCGGTGCGCGGCCCCGCCGAGACCGTCGGCTGCCATGTCGAGGAGACGCTGGTCCGGCAGATCATCGAGGACGCCGGTGCCGGGGCCGGCAGCCTGCCCCTGATCGCGTACACCTTGAAGCGGCTGTGGGAGCTGCGTACCCCGGCGAACGAGCTGACGCTGTCCGCGTACCAGCGGCTCGGCGGTATCGGCGCGGTCCTGGAGGAAGGGGTGCAGGGCATCTGGCTCGCCCTGGACCCGGATCTGCACGACACCGTACGCCGCGTCTTCACCCGTCTCGCCTATCTGGGCGCCGGTGAACGGCCGACGCGGCACCGGGCACCCGCCGCGGAACTGGTCACCGAGGCCGACAGCGAGACGGCGGTGCTGGCGGCCGTCCGCCCGTTCGTCGAGGCGAGGCTCCTGCTCGTCGACCGCGAGCGGCGGACGGCCGAGCCGACGCTGGAAGTCGCGCACGAGGTGCTTCTGGAGAAGTGGCCGCTGCTGCGGCAGTGGCTCTCCGAGGACGTCAAGGCGAAGCGCCTGCAGGACGAGATCTCCGCGCAGACCCGCCGCTGGCTGGAGGAACGCCGGGACCCCGGGTTCCTCCTGCCGTCCGGGCAACTGCGCGGCCTCGACGAACTCGACGGCGCCCGGTGGTCGCTGAACCCGGCCGAGCGGGACTTCGTCCGGGCCTCGCGGGACGCGGAGGACGACCGACGCCGTACGGAGGAGCGCACCAGAGAAGCCGAGAGACGCACGAAGCTCGTGCTGCGGCGCCAGTTGTTCACCGTGCTCGGGCTGGTGCTTGCGCTGGTCGTCGGGGCGGTCCTGTTCCGGCAGGTGCGCGTCACCGAGGAGGCGAAGACCACCGTCGAGGGTCTGCGGCTCGCTGCCCAGGCGCGGACGGCGGCAGGTGAGCGGCGCGATGCCGCGGCCCTCATCGCGCTCGCGGGTGTACGGGTGCGGGACACTCAGGCCACGCGCGAGACGCTGGTGAACGTACTTGCCTCCCCCGAGGGCCAGTTGGCCTCGCTCGTCCCCGATCTGGGCGGTGTGGCGGCGAACGCGCTGGCCCCGGCCCTCACGGCGCAGGGGTCGGCCGTGCTGGGCTGCTCGGACGGGACCGTACGCCTGGTGGATCCGCTCACCGGACGGGAGGTGCGCCGCGCGGGCGCGCGCCATGACGACACGGTGACGGCGGTGGCCCTGACGAGGTCCGGCCACTTGGTGTCCGGCGACGAGGCCGGAACGGTTCTGATGCAGGACGTCGGTGGCGAACAGGCGACTGTACGTGTCCAGTCGCCGTCCCGCGTACGGGTCAGCGCGGTCGCGGTGGACGAGTCGGCCGGGGTGCTGCTGTCCGGAACCGACGACGGCGGGCTCGCCCGCTGGCGGTTGGCGCCGGGGCAGCCACCCGTACCGTTGCCGCTGGTCGAGCTGGGTGGGGCGGTGTCGGCGATCGTCGTGGACGAGGGGAGACACCTGGCCGTGGTGGCGGCGGGCGGGCATGTGGTGGCGGTGCGGGTGTCGGCGGTCGGCGACGCGACGGCGGCGAACGCGGAACTCCGCTCCGCGCCCTACGGAATCCGGTTGGCGCTGGGCCCGGACGGGCGCCCTGTGGCCGTCGACGGCACCCGGATCGACACGTGGGTGAGCACGGCGGCCCTGGCGAGCCCTCCCTCCACGGCCGCGGCTCCCACGGCCACGGCCCTGGTGGCCGATCCGCTCACGGGTGTGGTGTACATGGGTGACGAGGTGGGCCGGGTGCACGGCTGGGTGCTCCGTGGCGCGCCGGTGCGGCAGGGCGCGGCGCGCACGGGACCACCCGCCTCGCCGGTCCAGGACCTGGCCACGGACGGCCGGACGCTGGTGTCCCTCAACCGTGAACACCGCCTGGTCGCCTGGGATGTGACGGGCCGCCGCTCCCCCGCGTCCCACCCTCTGGCGACGGCCGACGGCGAGGTCACCGCGCTCGCGTACGGCCCCGGCGGCACGATCGCGGTAGGCACGGGCAGCGGCAGCATCAGCCTGCCCACCACCCCTTCCCACCCCTCGTGGAGCACCGGCGGCCCGGCGGTGGTGGGCCTGGCGTGGCGCTCGCCCACGGCGCTGCTGGCACTCACCGACGACGGGGCACTGCGCGAGCTCGACGCCCGGACGAACACACAGCATGTGGTGGTACGCCACCCGGGCGCCGTGGACGTACGGTCGGCCCCGGACGGCACGGCGGTGGCCGCCTGGCGGAACGGCCCGGTGCTGCTCCTGCCGCAGGACGGTCCGCCCAGAGGGGTGGGCCGGGCGGGCCAGGTGAGGTCGGTGGCGCTGGGACCGCACGGTGAACTGGCGGTAGGGACGGGCAACGGCGAACAAACCCGCATCCTGCTGTGGAGGGACACCAACTACACGACCGCCCCGGTCGAGTTGAAGGGCCATCGCTTATACGTCCCGACGCTGGCGTTCTCGCCGGACGGCCACATGCTGGCGAGCGGGAGCGACGACCGCCGCGTCATCCTGTGGGAGACGGACTCCGGCCGCCCCCTGCGCACACTGACCGGCCACACCGACACGGTACGGTCCCTGGCCTGGGGCGACGACCTGCTGGCATCCGGCTCGGAGGACAGCACCGTACGCCTCTGGAACCCGGCGACGGGCACCTCCATCGGCAGCCCCCTGCGCTACGCCGACGGCGACGTCGTCGCCCTCACCATGTCCCCCGGCGGACGCACGTTGCTGGAGGGCAGCGCGGCAACGGTGGTGCGGTGGCCGTTCGCGCTGCGGGAGTGGGAGGCACTGGCGTGTGCGGTCTCGGGCGGCGGGATCACACGGGAGACGTGGCGCGAGTATGCGCCGGGGTATGTGCCGGTCGCACTCTGCGGGTAATGAGGTCGGTTGCGGTTGGCCGGCGCGCGCCCGGTTCGTCACGAGGGCGCGGCCGCGTCTCCTCCCGACATCGCGTCCTCGTAGACGCGCAACGTGTCGACGAACATCTGGCGCTGTTCAGGCGTCAGCGGTTCCAGTGCGCGGCGCCAGGCGGTCGCGCCCGGGGCCAGCCAGGCGCTCCCGGTCACGCCGAGACCCCGGCGCTGCTGATCGGTGCGATCACCGACGCCGTCTGCGCCGCCTTGGGCGAAGACGTCCGCAAGCACGTGACCGTGCTCATCGCGGGCATCCCCGCCGGGCGTTCCGGAGTCGGCGGCGAGCCCGTCTGACGGTCTGATACCTGACGGACGATCAGCGGCACGCCGCCAGCGCGACCAACCCCCCGCACGTCGCCGCGTACGCGGCGAGTCCGGTCCACGCTCCCCGGTGGCTGAGCCGCTCCGCCCGGGCCGTGCTGCCGCCCCGGGCGGTCCAGCGCCAGGCGAGCACGGTGCCGGCCACGGCGCACAGGAGGAAGGCGAGGGTGACCAGGTGGAGCCAGTCCATCAGGGTCAGCCCGATGGTGCTGGTGACCACCGAGTCGACCTGCTGCCCGTTCGGCACCACCACGAACAGTCCCCCGCCCAGCACCCCGAGCCGGCTGTGCATGCCCTCCAGCGCGAAGCGGAAGCGCGTGGGAAACGCTCGCGCGCGGCAGTGGGTCGGAGCTCCGGTCCGGGCAGATCGTCCACAGCCACAGCCGTGCGGAGAACCGGCTCCTGACCGGGTCGATGTCGAACAAGTCGCTGAAGTAGGCACCCAGTTCACAGCGGGCCACTCCCGCGCGCGTCGGTGCCGCGGCGTACGCGGCCGGGGCCCAGAACGCCCACGCGCCGAAGGCGGCGGCCAGTACGGCCCCCAGCAGGGACAGGACAGCGTGACACTTTCGCGCGCACGGTTCCCTGACCGGAGGCTCCGTCACCAGAGGGTGCGCGACCCGAGGTTCCGCGACCATAGACGACCATCGTCACCCGCCCCGGCCGGGCCTGGACAGTCCCGGGCATCGGATGCGCCGGTGTGGGGGACACCTCCGCTTCTGCGTCCGAATGCGGGCTCGGGGGTCAGAGGAGGTCGGTGATGAGCCGGTAACCGGTGGGGTCGCCGGGCATCTGCCAGTGGAAGCCCTGGAGGACGAAGCAGGCGACGAGGTTGCTGGCCGCGAAGGCGAGCAGGACGGCGAGGGTCACGGCCGACGCCCTGCGCAGGGCGGGCGAGGTGACAGCGGCGTCCAGGGGCTCGGCCTCGGGGGCCAGGAACAGGGCGGCTCCGGCGGCGACCGCGGCGGCGAGGAAGGCGATCAGGGCCCAGGTGTACAGGTGCAGGCCGAACAGAGCACCCGCGTACCCGGGATCCGGGGGCACGATGTGCATCAGGACCTGGGTGGCCGAGACGGTGCTCCCGATCAGCGCGGCCACCACGGCCCACCCCCAGCCGGAGGCGAACTCGCGGGTGGTCACCGCGCCCTTCCGCGAACGGGCGATGACCCAGGCCGGGCCGACCGCGCTGAGCAGGAAGAACATCCGCTGGAGCAGACACATCGGGCAGGGGTACTCCCCCAGCCCGAACTGGAAGAAGTAGGCACCGGCGAGGGTGCCGCACATGCCCAGGACGTAGGCGTGGGCGAACCACAGCCCGAGGCGGTGGGAGAGGCGGGCAGAAGGGGCGGGGGCGGTGAGTGTGGCGGTCATGTGAGGTCTCCTCCTCCGAGGGGCGTACGGCTCAGAGGGCGATGTGGAAGGTGTGGTCCAGGACGTGGGGCAGGAACGCCAGCACCGTGGCGGCCAGGGTTCCCGTCCACAGGAGCGTCCGGAACCGGCGGGGCCACTCGCGGAGCACCGCCAAGACGCACAAGAAGATGAGGAGGAAGAGGAGGGTGTACATGGTGTCCCTGCTTCAGCGGAAGGCTTACGACCTCACCCTCCGCCCGCGCCCCGCACCCCGGTAGGGGCACCGCGTCGATGGACCCATAGAGCCGCTCTATGAGTACGCACCGCCCGCGGCGACCCGTTCGCGACGGCCACCGCGCTACGGCGTGCCGGGCCGCTCGCCGTCGTACGCCTTCGAGACCGCGTCCGGGCTCCATGCGTAGGCGAACGGCACGAGGTCCTTGATCCCCACGCTCGCCACGACGCCCCCGGCCGTGGGCAGGATCACGCGGATGTCCGGGTGGTAGTCGAAGAGCACCTGCCGGTCCCTGCCGCACGGGCCGACGACGCCGCGCCCCATGTTGCCGACGGCGACGATCGTGGAGAGCTCCCGGGCACCGGAGGCGCGTGCGCTGCCGAGGGCGACGAGTTCCGCGCAGGGACCGCCGGTGAAGTGGTAGAGGTTGATGCCGCCGTACATCGTGCCGTCGGCCGCGCGGACGGCGGCGCCCATGGTGTGGACGCCGTCCTCCCCGTCGGTGTTCGCGTCGACGATGCCGCGCGCGAACTCGATGAGTTCACGGTCGGCCGCGGTCAGTTCGTGGGTCGGGATCTGCATACCCGCAGGCTACGGAGGTACGGCTCGGGCCGCGAACGGATTGGCGTCAGGCCTCGCTGCCCGGGCGGGTCCACATCGGCAGGGACATCGGCTTGCCCGACTCCACATAGGTCTTGAGGTTGGACAGCACCGCCGACCAGCCGCCCGCGGCCTCGCGGCGCTCCTTGTCGTCGCGCAGGTTCTCGTGGGTGACGGTGAGCTGGACCGTGCCGCCGAGCGGCTTGAGCTCGAAGGTGACGGTGGCGGGGCCGTCGGGGCGGTCCTCGTCGGGGCCGGCCCAGGTGAACACCAGGCGCCCCGGCGGGTCGGCCTCGACAACGGTGCCCACGACGTCGGCGACGCCGGAGCCGTCGGTGCGGCGGTGCTCCCAGGCGGAGCCCGGCCGCCAGTCCGAGACGTTGCTGTGCCCCCAGTACGCGGCGGTCGTGTCGGGGTCGGTCAGGGCCTCCCAGACCTTCTCCGGGGTGGCCTCGATGTAGGTGGTGTAGACGAATTCCGGCTTGGCGGACATGGCGGACTCGGCTTTCCGTTTCAGTGCGCCCAGCGCCTGGAGGCGCGGGCGCTCGAACTTCTGGATCCACCGCTCCTGGATCTCGTGGAGCGGCACCGGGTTGAGGTAGTGGAGCTTCTCGCGGCCCCTGCGGACCGTGCTGACGAGATGCGCGGCCTCCAGCAGGCCCAGGTGCTGGGTGGCCGCCTGGCGGGACATCTCCAGACCGTCGCAGAGCTCACCGAGGGTCTGGCCGTTGTTCTCGAACAGCCGGTCGAGCAGACGCCGGCGGGTCGGGTCGGCGAGGGCCTTGAAGACCTTGTCCATCTCATCGCTCACCCTTCCATCATGCAAGCATTTACTTGCATGTCAAGTTCCGGAAGCCCGTCCGGAGCCCCATCAGCAGCGATTCCCGCAGCGCCGCATAGTTCTGGCCAAAACACGCGAAATTACTTGATCGCGCCATCGTGATGAAGTCCTAATGGCCGCGGGGGGTCCTGTCGTGGTGACGAAGAATGCAGCCGGAGAACTCAAGAGCAGGTCAGCGGTCCCGCTGCCGCTCTGCCGGGCGATCCGCCGGCCACGGCCCGCCCCCGGGCGCCATGCGTCCTTCCGCCGCGCGACGGACCGGCGGAGACTGGACACCCCCCATCACCCCCAACCGCTCTGTCGCGTCGGCGCGACCCGTCGGCGGAGCGTCCCCCTGCGCACAGTACGGAGTGAGATGTCCGAAGACACGGCCACCCTGAGCGGTGCCGTCACCTATCTGGAACTCCTGGCCGTGCGGGCCTCCCGCGGAGCCTTCAGTCAACCGGCGCTGCAGGCACGGCGGGGAGGCGCTCCGCCCCACGTCGTGGACGACCTGGAGCGGGCCGAGCAGCTGGCCCTCGGGGTCGAGCAGCAGATGGCCGACCTGGAACGGCGCAAGAACGAGCTCGCGCTGCTGATGGACACGACCCGGGCCCTGGCCGAGCAGGAGGACCTCGACTCGCTGCTCACGACCCTGGTCCGCCGCACCCGGCTCCTCCTGCACGTGGACATGGCCTGGGTGCTGCTCCTCGACGGCGAGGACGGGTCGTGCATCCGCGCCGCCGACGGCGCGATCTCGGTGCTCGGCGGGGTCGCCCGCGTCCCCGTCCGGCAGGGCCTCAACGCCATCGACGCGGTGGGGCAGTCGCCCGTGTGGACCTCCGACTGCCACCGGGACGACATGATCCCGCGCTCCGACCACATCGAGGCCGTCGTCGTCGAGGAGGGGCTGACGGCGCTGGTCGCGGTGCCGCTGCGCAGCGCGGGCAAGGTGGTCGGCGTGCTCTTCGGCGGCGACCGGGTCGCCCGCTCGTACACCGCGGACGAGGTGGCGACGATGTCCACCGTCGCCAACTACGCCACCGCCGCCGTGAAATCGGTCCAGGCCCTGGAGCTCGCCCGCGGCCGGGTCGCCGAGCTCGGCGCCGAGGTCGACCGGCTGCGCGCCCGGGAGCGGGCCCAGCGGCGGACGGCGCGGAGCGGCGGGCGGCTCGTCGAACTCGCCCTCGGCGGAGCCGACGTGAAGGCGTTCGCCGTCGCCGCGGGCCAGGAGCTCGACGGGTCGGTCTGGCTGCGCGACGAGAACGACGACACCATGGCCCGCACCGGCGCCGCGTGGGACGACGAGGAGGAGCTGGCCGCCGCCACCTTCACCGCGCGGGCCGAGCAGCGCGTCGTCCGCCTGGACGACGGCACCGTGGTGGTGCCCGTCCGGGCCGGCGAGGAGGACCGGGGCGCGCTGGTCCTGCGCTGCCCGGCGGACCGCAGGCCCGACATGGATCTGGTCCGGTACGCGGTCCAGGCGGCGGCGATCCTGGTCACGCTCAACCGCGGCACCGAGTCCGCCGACCGCAAGTTCCGCGACGAGGCGCTGGACCGGCTGCTCAACGGTGTCCCCTTCAGCCGCCGCTGCCAGCGCCGCCTCAAGGGGCTCGGGCTCGATCTGAGCCGTCGGCACGCCGTGATCGTCACGCAGCTCCCGGTCGGCGGCGGACATGCCCTGTCGACCTGGACGTCGACCTTCGTCTGGCTCCGCGGGGGCGCCAGGACGGTCCACAACGGCCATCTCGTGATCCTGCTGCCGCACTCCGACGCGCGTGAGGCGGCCCGCGACGTGAAGCAGCGGCTGGCCAAGACGCTCGGCCGGCCGGTCGCGGTGGGCGCGGCCTCGGCCTGCGGCGGCCCGGAGGAGCTCCTCGCCGCGTACCAGGAGGCCGCCGCCTGTCTGGACGTCCTGACGATCCTCGGCAAGGAGGACGCGGACACTCCGGCGATGGCCGACGAACTCGGCTTCGTCGGCATGCTGCTGGGCGGCAGCCGGGACATCGGCGCGTTCATCGAGCAGACGCTCGGCCCGATCCTCACCTACGACGAGCGGCGCTCCACCAATCTCGCCGCCACCCTGGAGGCGTACTTCGCGGCGGGCGCCAGTCCCACGTACGCGGCCGAGGCGCTGCGGGTGCACACCAACACGGTGGCCCGGCGCCTGGAGCGCGTCTCGCAGCTGCTCGGCCCCGAGTGGCAGCAGCCGGGCCCGGCCCTGGAGATCCAGTTGGCCCTGCACCTGTCCAAGGTCAGCGCGTCGCTGCGGGGCCACGCGGTGGCCGGACAGGTCGTGCGCTGACCCCGCTCCAGCAGGCTCGCACGCCCGCCCCGGTACGCGTACCGGGGCGGGTTCCGGTTCAGGCGGGGGCGTGCGCCGCGAGGAAGTCGTCGACCACGCGCTCGACGTACTCGGCGGTGACCGAGCGCCCGGCGAGCAGACGGCGGTACATCAGCGGGCCCGCCAGCTGGTCGACGGCCAGGTCCGCGTCGAGGTCCGCGGCCAGCTCGCCGCCGGCCTTCGCGGCGTCGAGCACGGTACGGAAGACCCGGGAGCCCTCGCGGTAGAGCGCCTCCTTGAGCTGGGCGAAGACCGGGTCGACCCCGGCCCGTTCGATGACCGCGCGCAGCCCCCGGTCGCTCACCGGGTCGTGCAGCAGGCGCCGCAGCCCGTCGAGTTCACGGATGAGGTCGTCGCGCAGGACGCCCGTCGGCGGGGTGTGCGCGGTGGAGATCCGCTCGGCGATGACGTCCCGGACCAGGCCCGAGGCGTCGGGCCAGTGGCGGTAGAGGGTGGTGCGGCCCACGCCGCTTCGGGCGGCGACGGCGACATGCGTGACGGCCGACCAGCCCTGCTCGATGAGCAGGTCGCGGGCGGCGGCCAGGGCGGCGGCCCGGCTGCGCTCGGCGCGCGGATCGGGCCCGCGGCCCGGCGCGTCGGAGGTGCGGCTCGGCTCGGTGGGCGCGGACATCCGGCTCCGTCCTGTCGTCGTGGTGGCACGAGTGTAAGCGGCGCGGCCCTGGTCGCCCCCCTTCTCCCGATGGCGTATGCGCAGGTCACGGTGGTGCCGTTACGGCCGCCCCGCCGTGCGACCCACCGCCGGAGCGTCTTCCCCGGCAAAGCTTTATGGAACAGCTTGCCCCACACTCTGCTGTGGGGCAAGCTGTTCCATAGGTTCGGAACAACATGCACCGTTAAATGCCGGCCCGGCGTCTTCCCCCACCGCCGCAATGACCGCAGCGACACCCGACCCGCTTTGTGAGAGGACCCCTGCCATGACCGCCACCGAGGGCCGCGTCCAGCCCGATCTGACGCTGATGTACGCGACCCACGACGCCTTCCGGCGCGACCTGGGCCTGCTGGCCGCGGCCGCCCGGGACCACGGCACCGCGCCCGGCTCGGCCTTCCGGACCGGGTGGGAGACCTTCCAGACCTTCCTGACGATCCACCACACCGCCGAGGACAAGGTGCTGTGGCCGCTGATGCGCGCCAAGCTCGCCGACGACCCGGCGCAGTTGAAGATGCTCGACGACATGGACGCCGAGCACGAGGCCCTCGACCCGTTGCTGGACGCCGTCGAGGACGTGCTGGCCCAGCGGCAGCAGGAGCGGCTGCCCGCCCTGATCTCCACGGTGGCCGACAAGCTGGCCCAGCACCTCGACCACGAGGAGCGGGCGGCCCTGCCCCTCGTCCTGTCGGTGCTCAGCGCCCAGGAGTACGACACGTTCGGCGCCGAGCAGCGGCGGATGCTGGGGGTCAAGGGCGGCGCCCTGTACTTCCCCTGGGTGCTCGACGGCGCCTCCGAGGAGACGCAGCGCACCGCACTCGGAGTGGTGCCGCCGCCGGTGCGCTTCCTCTACCGGGCCGTGTGGCGCCCGCGCTACCAGAAGCGCACCCGGGCCTTCGCCCAGGCCGCCGCCTGACACCCCTCCGGCGAGCACGACGGTGCCCGGCGTCCATCCGATGGACGCCGGGCACCGTCCGTAACGGACTTGCCGGTCAGGCGAATTCAGCAGAAGCCGGGACCTGGGCTCAGGCGAAGTCGGCCGTGTGCGCCTCGGCCCAGTCCCGGAAGCTGCGCGCCCGGCGGCCGAGCACGCCCCGCACGTCCGGGAACAGCCGCCCGCGGAAGTCGTCGCCCGATTCGAGCGCCTTCCGCAGCGCCGCCACCACGCCGTCGGCGGTCGCCTCCCCGTACAGCCCCGCCATGACCGCGCGGTGCTCCTCGATCGAGATCTGCTCGAAGCGCAGCCTCCGGCCGAGCACCGACCCGAGCACCGCCACCTGCTCACGGGCCGTCAGCGCCTCGGGGCCGGTCAGCGCGTAGGTGCGGCCCTCGTGGCCCGGCTCGGTCAGCGCGCGTACCGCCACATCGGCGATGTCCTCCGGGTCCACCAGCGCCTCGGGCAGATCGGCGACGGGGCTGCGCACCACACCGTCCCCGCGCGCCGCGTCCGCCCAGCCGAGGGCGACCGTCATGAAGCCGTTGGGCCGCAGGATCGTCCAGGCCAGGCCCGACTCGGTGAGCGCCTTCTCGGCCTGGCGGTGCCACAGGCCCAGCGGCGTGTCGTTCTCCTCCTCGACCTCCGCGACGCCGAGCGTGGACAGCTGCACGATGTGCTCGACGCCCGTCTTCCGCGCGACAGCCACCAGATTCGCGTCGTGGGTGCGCTTGTTGTGGCCGAGCGACATGAGGAAGACCTTGCGTACGCCGTCGAGCGCGTCCGGCAGCGTGTCGGGCAGGCCCAGGTCGGCGCCCACCACCTCGATCCCGGCGGGCAGTCGGGCGCGGGCGGGGTCGCGGGTCAGGGCCCGTACGGAATGGCCCGCCGCGTGCAGGCGCGCCAGCACCTTGCCGCCGACGTTGCCGGTCGCCCCGGTCACCAGAATGGTCATGGGTCTCTCCGATTCAGCTGGTTGGGAAGGTGCGGTGGTCAGGTGGCGGGGCGGTCCAGGACCGTGCGCAGGGCGTCCTCCAGGTCCGCCGTCCCGGAGTCGTCCGCCGCGCGCCAGGCGATGAAGCGGTCGGGGCGCACCAGGGCCGCGCCCGTGGGCGTCACGCCGTAGCTCTTCTCCCAGCCGCTCGCCCGGTGCACGGCGATCTCGATGCCGAGCCGCCCGGCGGCGCTCTTCGCCGCCTGCTCCCACCCGGTGGCGTCGGCCCCGGCGAGCAGGACGAAGGAGCGGCCGAACAGGGCGGTGGTGGAGCCGCCGCCGTCGAGCTGTACGTAAGGCGCCCGCGAGCCGGGGCGGCCGGTGGGGGCCGTCGGGTCCTCCAGGAGCTCGCCCTCGTCGCCCGGCTCCAGGACCACGGCGCCCTGGGCGCAGCGGTAGCCGAAGACCTGGACGACCGGGTGGATGGGCGCGGCCGCCGTGCCGTCGTCGAGGTCGGGGCCAAGCCGCTCCACCGTGTTGGCGAACTGCTGCTCCGCGATCATGTCGGAGACCGGCCTGCGCTCCGCGTCGTGGCTGGCGAGCAGTCCGGGACCGGCCTGCCCCCGAACGGTCATGGCCAGCTTCCAGGCGAGGTAGAAGCCGTCCATGACGGCCGTGTTGCCGCCGAGCCCGCCGGGCGCCGGCACCACCTTCGCCGCGTCGCCCACGAGGTGCACCCGCCCGACGGAGAAGCGGTCCGCGACCTCGCACACGATCTCGGTGCGTCCCGAGCCGGCCACCGTCAGCTCCAGGTCGGGCATGCCCAGACCGGTGCGTACGAGGGCGGCGCACTGCTCCTCGGTGCAGTCGCTGAAGTCGGGCTGGTCCTTGGTCATGCCGTGGATGTAGCCGTAGCGGCCCGGGATGTCCGTGGTGTAGAAGACGCCCGGCACCGGCTGCAGGAGGTGGAACAGGGCGAACCTGCGGCCCTCGGTCACGCCCCCCGCCAGCCCCTCCAGGGGGCCGCTCATGTCCGCGTCGAAGAACACCCGGAAGACCTCGCCGAGCCGTCCGCGCCCGTGGATGCCGACGCCCAGGGCCCGGCGCGCCGGGCTCTTGCGGCCGTCCGCCGCCACCATGTGGTCGGCGCGCACGGTGCGTTCGGCGCCGGTGGCCACGTCGCGCAGGAGGGCGGTGACCCCGTCGGCGTCCTGGGTGAAGGAGACCAGCTCGGTGCCGAAGGCGAGCTCGGCGCCGAGCTCGCGGGCGCGCTCGGCGAGGATGACCTCGGTGTGCTCCTGGCTGGCCATCGCCCAGTCCTCGGGCGAGACGTGGCCCATGCTCATCTCGCCCTGCGTCATGATGCCGCGCAGCACCGGGCCGGAGAGGGTGTCGGCGAGCGCCATGTAGAAGTCGCCGGTGCCGCCCGGCGAGGCGGCGGTGATCCGGTCGGCCACACCGCCGATGCGCAGCGCCTCCATCGTGTGCGGGTACTGCCCGCGCGCCTTCATCACGACGGAGGTGCCGGGGTGTTTCTCGACCAGCAGCGGCCGGACGCCGTGCAGGCCGAGGAAGAGCGCGGTGGACAGGCCTGACAGACCGCCGCCGGCGATGAGAACGGGCACGGATGCCTCGGACACGGACACTCCCGGGTTCGGTGGACAAGACGGTGCCTTCAGCATCGGCAGCCGGGACGGTGACCGGATCGGGGCGCGATGCCGACGGGCTGGGGGCCCGGTCGTGGCGTACGGCCCCCGCCGTCCTCCAACGAGTCACCAACCAGGCATCAGCGGCGGGGCGGAGGGTGGAGAGCGCCCCCGGGGCCACCACCCCACGGGCCGGAGCCGTCCGGCCCGCGCCGGTGGCCGGGTGTCACCGTTCGCCCTAACGAGGAGTCTTCGTGGTCGTCTTCGTCAACAAGTTGACGCTCATCGGCAAGCCCGAGGAGCTGGAGCGGATCTACGCGCACGTCGCCGAGTTCATGGAGGTGCAGCCCGGTCTGATCCGCTACCAGCTGATCCGCTCCCAGAAGGAGCCGGGCATCTACTTCAACGTGGCCGAGTGGGACAGCAAGGAGTCCTTCGACACGGCGCTGGCCGAGCCCGAGTTCCGGGCCCGCCTCAAGGCGCTGGGCACCGTCATCAAGGGCGAGCCGCACCTGAGCGACGTCGTGGTCGAGGGCGTCGCCCGCGAGGCCGGAGCAGCCCGGTGACCCCCGACGTCGCCGCGGTCATGGCGTCCGCCGGCACCCATGTGCCCGCCGTCTCGGCGGACACGTACGCCCAGATCCTCCAGTTCTACGCCCGCCACATGCAGCTGCTCGACGCGGGCGACGCGGAGGAGTGGGCGGAGGGCTTCACCGAGGACGGGGTGTTCGCGCAGAACGTCAAGCCCGAGCCGTGGAAGGGCCGTTCGCACATCGCCACGTCGATGCGGCGCGGCGTCGACCGGCTCGCGGGACGGGGCGTCCAGCGCCGGCACTGGTTCTCCATGGTGGTCGCGGCCCCCGAGAGCGCCGGGGCGGGGGACGAGGAGGCGGTCCGCACCCAGTACTACGCGGTGGTCTTCGAGACCCCGCACGGCGGCAAGGCCTCGGTGTATCTGAGCACCACCGGCGAGGACGTGCTGGTCCGGCGGTCCGGCCGGTGGCTGATCAAGCACCGCGACATCAACCACGACGGGTCCTGAACCGATGGCGCCCCCGCCCCCGGAAACCGCGGACGGCCGCCTCTACGACGAGATCCAGCGGTTCTACGCCCGCCAGGTGCGCCTCCTCGGCGACGGCGACGTGGACCGCTGGGCGCTCACCTTCACCGAGGACGCGGTCTTCGAGCAGGAGGCCCCGGCGGACAAGGTCTTCGCCGGGAACGCGCCGCCCGTACGCACCGGGCGCGCCGCCATCGCGGCGGCGGCCCGCGGGGCGGTCGGCGAGCGCCGGGCGGACGGCCGGGTACGGCGGTATCTCATCGGGATGCTGACCGTGCGCCCCGCCGCGGACGGCGCCGTGCACACCCGCTACGACGCGGTGCTCGTACAGACCCCGCGCGGCGGGCCCTGCGAGCTCCACCTGAGCACCACCGGGCGGGACGAGCTGGTCCGTCGAGGCGACGGCTGGCTCGTCCGGCACCGGGTCAACTCCCATGACAGCGTGGCCGGTTCGCACACCGGCACCGAGCAGGAGGAACACCATGGCCGATCTGACACGTGAGCGGGTGGAGGCTGCCTACGCGGCCCTCATGACCGGCGACCGGAACAAGATCACCGAATACTGGTCCGAGGACCTGCGCTTCCAGATGCCCGGCAACCACCAGTTCGCCGGCTGGTTCAACGGCCTGGACGACTACCTCCAGAAGATGGGGAAGCTGGGCGAGGCGTGCGGCGGCCGCATCGAGGCCGAGACGCGGCACATCCTGATCAACGAGGCGGAGGGCGTCTCCGTCGACGTCTACCGCCTCGACGGCTACCGCGCGCACGCCGAGGAGGGCACCGTCTCGCCGTACGAGCGGCTCCAGGTCGAGGGCGTGCACATGCTGCGCTGGGAGAACGGCAAGATCGTCGAGGGCCGCAGCGCCCTGTTCGCCGACGGTGTCACGCGCGGCAACCTGTGGTGGTCGCCGGTCGGCACCGACGGAGAGCGCACGGAGCTGTGACCGGCCCGGCCACGGGCGCGGACACGGGCCTGGCCGGGCGGTGCGTCGTCGTCACCGGGGCCGGCACCGGCATCGGGCGGGCGGTGGCGCACGCCTTCGCCGACGAGGGCGCCCGGGTCCTGGTGGTGGGGCGCGGGGCCGCCCGGCTGGCCGAGACGGCGGCCGGGCGCCCCGGGATCCACCCGTTCGCCGCCGACGTCTCGACGCCGGACGGGCCGCGACTCGTCGTCGAGGCGGCCGTCCGCGAACTCGGCGGCCTCGACGTCCTGGTGAACAACGCCGTCACCATGCGGTCCGCCCCGCTCGGCACCATCGAGGCGGACGACACCCACCGCCAGGTCGCCACCAACCTGCTCGCGCCGCTCTTCCTCACCCAGGAGGCGCTCCCCCACCTGGAAGCGGCCAAGGGCACCGTCCTCAACGTCACCACCGCCGGCAACCAGCGCGGCTGGCCCGGCCATTCCGTCTACGGCGCCACCAAGGCGGCGCTCGACTTCCTCACCCGCACCTGGGCGCTCGAACTCGCGCCGCGCGGCATCCGGGTCGCCGCCGTGGCTCCCGGCCCCGTGGAGACGCCCATCGGCGAGCACGCCGGGCTTGACGCCGCGGGCATCGAGCGGATGCGCGAGCGCCAGCGCGCCCGGGTGCCGCTCGGCCGGGTCGGGCAGCCCGAGGAGATCGCCTGGTGGCTGGTCCACCTGGCCCGCCCCGAGGCGTCCTTCGCCACCGGCCTGGTGCTGCCGGTGGACGGCGGCGCCGGAGTCGTGTTCTGACCGCACCGCTCACCACGACACGTACACATCGAGACGTACGCAACGACACGGAGTAACCATGGAATTCGGTATCAATTTCTTCCCCACCGTCGGTCCGGAGGAGAAGCCCGCCGACGTGTACTTCGACGAGGCCCTGCGGCTGGTGGAGCTCGCCGAGGAGCTCGGCTACGACCACGTCAAGACCGTGGAGCACTACTTCTTCAAGTACGGCGGCTACAGCCCGGACCCGGTGACGTTCCTGGCCGCCGCGGCCGCCAGGACCAGCCGGATCAAGCTGGTCACCGGCGCCGTGATCCCGGCCTTCACGCACCCGCTGAAGCTGGCGGGCAAGCTCGCCATGCTGGACAACATCTCCAAGGGCCGCCTCCAGGTGGGCTTCGGCCGGGCCTTCCTGCCCGACGAGTTCGACGCCTTCGAGCTGGCCATGGACGAGAGCCGGCCCCGCTTCCTGGACGGCCTGCGCGCCTGCCAGAAGCTGTGGTCCGAGGAGAACGTGGTCTGGGACAGCGAGTTCTACAAGTTCGGCCCGGTCACCCTGCTCCCCCGGCCCTACCAGCGCCCGCACCCGAGGATCCTGGTGGCCGCGGCCATCACGCCCTCGTCCTGCGAGCAGGCCGGCCACGACGGCCACGGGCTGCTGCTGGTGCCGTCCATCTCCAAGCGCGAGAAGGTGCAGGAGATGCTCACCCTGTACCGCAAGGCGTACGCCGACGCGGGCCACGCGCCGGGCGGCGACGAGGTGCACCTGAGCTACGGCTGCTACCTCAGCGAGGACTCCGCCGAGGCGATGGCCAAGGGCCGTGAGTACTCGCAGCGCACCAACGCCGTGATGGTCGACGCCGTCGCCGCCTGGGGCACCCGCCGCAGCGAGGGGTACGCCGGGTACGAGGCCATCGTCGACAAGATCAAGAAGTCCGACTTCGACAAGTCGGTGGCCGAGAACAAGACGCTGGTGGGCACCCCGGACGAGGTCACCGAGCGGCTGCGCACCATCCGCGAGTGGTACGGCGACGTCACCATCAGCCTCCAGATGATCTCCGGCAACCCGCCCTACGAGGAGACGGCCCGCACCGCCCGGCTCTTCGCCGAGCAGGTCATCCCGAACTTCCGGTAGGCACACGGCACTTCGCGCCCCACGCGCAGGCACGAGGAAGGGGCTCCCCCGAAACCATCGGGGGAGCCCCTCTCGTATGCCGGCCGGTGGAAGCGGTGCGTCAGGCGCCCGCGACCGAGGCCACCAGGAGCGAGGCCACGCGCGCGGCGACCGCCGAGATGGTCAGCGCGGGCGGCACCGCGCCGGACGAGCCGTGCAGCAGCGAGCTGTCGACGACGTACAGGTTGCGCGCGCCGTGCACACTGCCGTCGGCGGCGGTGGCCAGGCCCAGCGGCACACCGCCCACCACGTTCCCACCCGTGGTGCCGATGCGGTTGAAGGCCGTTTTACTGCCCGGGGTGGCCGCGTTGAGCCGGTCCAGGGTGTGCTGGACCGCGTGGGTCGCCCGCACCGCGCGCGGGTCCTCCACGGGCCAGTTCAGGACGACGTCGTCCTTGCCGGTGTCGTACCGGAAGGAGCCCAGCGGTTCGGTCGGCGAGGCGCCGATGGTGGTGATCCACCCCTCGTCGGACGGGGCGTCCACCCAGGGGAAGTTGAGGAGGGTCACCGGGGCGTGCGGGTTGTCCTGCCAGTCCTTGACGATGACCGAGCACGGGCCGCCCTGCGCCGGGTTGTTGGGGGCCATCCCCGTCCGGGCGGTGATCACCTCGCTGTTGCCGACCCGGGTGCCCACCGACGCGTCCAGGCCGGGCAGGTGTCCGGCGGCCTTGGCGCGCAGCAGCAGCCGGGTGGTGCCCAGGGTGCCCGCCGCCAGGACCAGGTGCGCGGTGTGCACCTCGTGCCGGGCCACCGGCGTGCCGCTCTCGTCCAGTTCGTCGTACGAGACGAGGTGGCCGTCGCCCCGCGGACGGATCCCGGTGACCACGCTGAGCGGGCGCACCTCGACGCGGCCCGTCGCCTCGGCGCGGGCGAGTACGGTGACGTCCATGCTGCGCTGGGCGCCGCTGTTGACGCCGAAGACGTTGAGCCCGGCGATGTGCGAGGCGGTGCGGCGGCCGGCCATCTCCTCGCGGATCGCGTCCCAGTCGACGGCCAGGTCGACCAGGTCGTAGGGGATGCCCGCCCGCTCCAGCTGGTCCATGAAGTCGCGCGAGGAGCGGTAGAAGTCCGAGTCGAGGACGTCCTTCGGTATCGGGGAGCAGCCGATCAGCTCCCGGGCCTGCGGGTACCAGACGTCGTGCATCTCCCGCTGGTCGAGGAAGTCCCCGAAGGCCCGGCGGAACAGCTCGGGCGAGGGCTCGACCATCGTGCCGTTGCTGAGCAGCGAGGCGCCGCCGACGCCGGCCGCGGCGATCATCGTCAGGCCCTCGCCCTCCAGGGATTCGAGGACGCCGGGGTAGATGTCGAGCGTCCGGTCGGTGAGCGGGGACTTGGGGCTCAGCCAGGACGCGCGGCCGTCCGGCCGGTGCTGGGTGGCGAAGGTGTCGCCGTCGGCGCCGACCTGCCAGCGGCGGCCGCGCTCAAGGACGATCGTGGCGACCCCGGCCTCGGCGAGCCGCAGGGCCGCGATCGATCCGGCGTAACCGCTGCCGACGACCAGGGCGTCGGTGCGGTGCTGATGGGTTTCCATGGGACGGCCTCTCTGAACGGGTCGTAACTTACGTAAGGGTGGCGCGAGTTGAGTGTTCGGCGCGGGCTCAGGCCAGCGGTTCCAGTGTGCGGGCGAGCAGGTTGGCGGCGTTGCGCGCCAGCGGGACGTCGGCTTCGGCGGCGACCAGGCCGTGCTCCACCAGGAGCCGTCCCACCCGGGAGGCGATCAGGGCGAACCGGAAGCCCGCGAACACCTCGTACCAGTCCATGTGCGCCGCGACGGGCCGCCCCGCCAGCTCCTCGTAGCGCCGGATCGTCTCGGCGCGCCCGGGGAGGCCGGGCAGCCGGGGTGCGCCGACGCCCTCGCTGAGGTGCCGGTCGAGGTAGAGGTACCAGCCGAGGTCGGCCTCGCCGGGGCCCAGGAAGGTCATCTCCCAGTCCAGTACGGCCACCGGGGCCACACCGGAGAACATCAGGTTGCCCAGGCGCGCGTCGCCCCACAGCAGGCTCGGCCGCTCCGGCTCGGGCGGCAGCCCGGCCCGCAGCAGTGCCAGCGCCTCGCGGACCGGGACGCTGTCCGCGCCGCCGAAATGGTCCATGTGGGCTTCGTAGTAGTCGAGTTGGGCGCCGAGCCCGTACGGTCCGTGTGCCGAGAGGCGCAGACCGTCGAGGCCGAGCGCGGTGACGTCGAGGCGGTGGATGCGGTGCAGCGCCTCCACACCGCCCCACCACACCGCCGCGCGGCCGCCTTCGTCGAGCGCGGCCACCGGTCCGCCGTCACGGTGGTACGAGGGCAGGTCCGGCGGGACCCAGCCCTCGACGCGGTCCATGGCGTAGAAGGGCGCGCCGAGCGGTCCGGGGTCGGGCTCGAAGCCGACGACGCCGGGCACCGGCACGTCGGTGTCCCGCAGGGCGTCGAGGACGCGGTACTCCTCGTCGAGCCGGGAGCCCGGCATCACCCGGTAGCGGGTGGGGGCGACCCGGACGACCAGCCGGCGGTGCCGCTCGGCGCCTTCCCGGCCCCACTTGGTGTCCACGAGCAGCGTCTCGTTGGAGAAGCCGAGGCCCTCGGGCACCTCGACGCGGACACGCAGGTCCGCCGCCTGTGGCAGCCGTTCGGCGAGCCAGGTCGTCAGATGTTTCCGGGTGAGTTCGGGATCACGTTGCTGGGGCACGGGCATGGCCGGCTCCTCCATCCATATACGGGTGTCCCCCATGGTCGAGGTGGCCGATGGGGGACGGATGGAGGATGACCGGCGACGCCGGGGGCGGCCCGACGCGCTCATCGGCGGCTCTGCATCCGCCTCCGACCGGTTCCCCAACCACCTCCCCCAGCATGGCTGTTGACCGGAGAACACGATTTGGGAGGTCGACATGTCCTGGGCACCGCCTGTGGGTGCGTTCGTGGAGCCGCAGCTGTTCCGGCACATACTCGGCCACGTCCCGAGCCCCGTCACCGTGGTCACCGCGGCGACGGCGGCCGGACCCGCCGGGCTCGTGGTGGGGTCGTTCGTTTCGGTGTCGCTGGAGCCGCCCCTGGTGGGCATCTTCATCGACGAGAAGTCGGTGAGCTGGCCGCCGATGAGCGAGGCGGGGTCCTTCACCGTCAACATCCTCGCCCACGACCAGCAGGAGCTGTGCGCGCGCTTCGCCAAGAGCGGCGGACCGGGTGACACCGCGAGCAAGTTCGCCGGTCTGACGTGGTGGGAGTCGCCGCACGGCAACCCGGTGCTGCCGGGCACCACCGCCTGGCTGGACTGCCTGGTGCGCCAGGTGCAGCGGCTCGGCGACCACTTCTTCGCCGTCGCCGAGGTGGTGGGTCTGGGGGTGGACGCCGCGCGCCCGCCGCTGGTCTTCCACCGGGGCGCCCTGCACACCGTCGCCCCTTCCTCCGAGGCGCCTGTCGGGCGCGACTAAGCGCTCCGCTGGAAGTACGGGTATTCGACTGCGGGCCGTCTGTGGCTGGTCGCACAGTTCCCCGCGCCCCTTTGGGGCACGCGGCACTGCACCGGACTTCCACAAGACCGCTTAGCGCTTGCGCCGGACCATGACGTCGCCCCGCCGGTCGAACCGGCGGGGCGACGTCGTGCGTTTTGCTCTCAGGCCAGGCAGGCCAGGGCCCGGCCGCCGTTGAGGCGGGCCATCTCGGCCATCACCGGGGCCGAGCGGATCTGCGTGTCCAGGGGGTTGCCGAGCGCCTCGGAGTAGGCGCGGTGCAGATTGGCCACCAGCCGCTCCGGGTCGCGCAGCTCCGCGTACGCGCCGAGCGGGGTGTCGCGGGCCGCCTCGAACGGGGTGAGTCCCGCGTCGATCCCCTCCGTGGCGGCCTGCTGCAGCCAGCGCAGATACGCCTCGGCCTCGTCGAGGGCTTCGGGCCCGGCCACCGGGCCGTGCCCGCCCACGACGGTACGGGGCCGGAGCGCCCGCAGTCTCGCGATCGCCTCCAGGGAGCCGACGATCGACCCCGCGAGGAGGAACGGCGTGCAGCCGGGCATCAGGACGTCGCCCGCGAACAGCACCCGGTGCTCGGGCACCCACACCACCACGTCGTTGCTGGAGTGCGCCGGGCCCACGTACATCAGCTCGACCGCCAGCTCGTCGACGTACACCGTCAGCCGGTCCTCGAAGGTCACCATCGGCAGGGAGCGGCCGAGGTCACCGAGGTCGCCCCAGGCGGTGTCGGGCCACACGTGCTTGAGGCCCTCGCCCTTCTCGGCCATCTCGGCGCGGGTGTGCGTGTGCGCGATGACGGTGGCGTGCGGGGCGGCGACGGCGTTGCCGAAGGTGTGGTCGCCGTGGTGGTGGGTGTTCAGGACGGTGCGCGGCTCGGCGCCGCCGCGTTCGAGCGCGGCGGCGCGCAGGGCGCGGGCCCTGGCCTCGGTGGCCGCGGTGTCGACGAGCGCCACCGAGTGGGGGCCGGCGAGGATCCCGGCGTTGTTCAGGCACCAGCCCCCGTCGGGCTGGACGTAGGCGAAGATCCGGTCGGCCACCTCCTCCACGCGGGGCGGCGGTACCTGGGCGCGGTGGCTGTCGGAGGGCGTTGCGGATGGCAGGCTCATGCGTTCCACGGTGGCCGCACCTCCTGGAGGACAGGAGGTGGGCCGGTGACCGGCGGCTGGAGGGACCCCGGTCGCGGCGCGGCAGGGGTGGGGCCCGGCGGTCCGCACCGACCGCCGGGCCCCGGGGAGGAAGGTCTCAGAGGGTGAGGACGACCTTGCCGTTGGCCTGCCGCTGCCGCAGCGCGTCGAGCGCGGGCTCGGGATCGCTCCAGGAGCCGACGGCCGCGACCTCGGGCGTGAGCCGCCCCTCGGCCACCAGGCGCACCAGCGAGGCGAGGTCGCGGGCGACGCTGCGCCGGGTCACCTCGTCGAAGAGGTGGAGATAGCCGATCCGCAGTCCGGGGCGCGCATGGCCCCAGTCCAGCGGCAGCCGCAGCTCCTCGCGGACGGTGTTGCCGTAGCAGACGACCGTACCGCCCGGCCGTACCCGCCCGAAGGCACCGGTGAGCACCCGCCCGCCGACGCTGTCGACGAGGACGTCCACCGGGCCTCCGGTGGCGTCGCCCTCCTCGTACGTCTCGACGGTGTGGGCGCCGAGGGACCGCAGGCCCTCCGCGCGGCCCGGGGAGCCCACCTGGGCGATCACCTCGGCACCCGCCGCGGCGGCGAGCTGCACCAGCATCCGGCCCACTCCGCCGCCCGCGCCGGTGATCAGCACGGACCTGCCGAGCAGCGGTCCCGCGTACTCCAGTGCGTACAGCGCGGTCAGTCCGGCCACCGGCAGGGCCGCGGCGGCGGGCCAGTCCATGCCGCTGGGCACGGGGGTGAGCCGGCTGGGCGACAGGGCTATCCGCTCGGCCCAGCCGTCGCGTTCGGCGAGGGCGGTGACGCGGGTGCCGGCCGCGGGCCCGGTCCCGTCGGCGGCGGCGCGCAGGACCGTGCCCGCCACGTCCCAGCCGAGCCGGGACCCCGGGGGGAGCTGCCCCATCAGTGCGAGCTCACCGCGGTTGACGGCGATCGCGTGCACCTCCACGAGCGCCTGGTCCGGGCGCGGCTCGGGTTCGGCGACCGAGTCGAGGCGCAGTCCGGAGTCACCGGACACCAGTGCCTTCACGAGGCCTCCGCCCAAGTCGCTTTGGTCCATGGGGACATGGCTGTCGATCTCCTTGTCTGAGGGTTGCGGGAGGTTACGGGGGTTGCTGGTCGGCAATACCTACGAGGCCGGGCCGGGGTGGTCGTCCGTCACCACCTCAGCCCGCCGTTGACCTCCAGGACATGGCCGTTGACGTAGTCGGAGCCGTCGTCGGCCAGGAAGAGCGCCGCGTCGGCGATCTCCTCGGCCCGCCCGGCGCGCCCGGCCGCGATCTTGCCGCGGTAGTAGTCCCAGACGGCCTCGTTGCGGGCCAGCTGGCGTCCCATCCCCTCGTCGATGAAGCCCGGGCTCAGGCAGTTCACCGTGATGGGCTGTCCCGCCAGCTCGACGGCGACGACCCGGGTGAGCATCTCGATCCCGGCCTTCGACGCCGCGTACGCCGACGAGCCGGGGGCCACCCGGGTCGCCAGCGCCGACGACAGGGTGATGACGCGGCCCCCGCCGTCGCGCAAGAGGTACGGCACCGCCGAACGCACGGACAGAAACGTACCGTTGAGGTTGGTGGAGATGACGTCCGCCCAGTGCGCGGCGTCCAGCCCCTGGGCCGGACCGGCCCGGCTGACGCCCGCGCCGGCCACCAGGACGTCCAGGCGGCCGTACGCCTCGTACGTGCCGCGCATCAGCGCTTCCACCGAGTCCGGGTCGCGGACGTCGACGGGGTGGTAGGCGAGGTCGCCCTCGCCCACCGGCGGCAGTTCGCGCCCCTCGTCGGGCTCGCGGGCGGCGCAGACGACGCGGCACCCTTCCTTGGCGTATGCCTGGGCGATCGCGTACCCCAGGCCTTTGGTGCCACCGGTGACGATGGCGACCTTCCCTGCGAGTCGCACGTGTGCCTCCTCGGGGATCGTGTCGACGGAGGCCGACGTTACGGAATCCCGAGGGAGGCTGGCTGAACTCCCGATGGGGGGCCGCGATGGAGCGAGTTGACGGATCCTGAGCTCTCCTGGGAGAGCCGCCCGGACCCCGGGGATAGTCTCGCTGAACCACGGAGCCGTCGGTCGCCGTCGGTTTCGTCCATGCGGGGAAACAAGCGAGAGGTCGTCATGGAATTCTCGGTGCTCGGTTCGCTGCGGGTGCGTGAAAACGGTCACGATTACGCCCCCACGGCACCCAAACAGCGTCAGCTCCTCGCGCTGCTCGTCTTCAACGCCAATCAAGTCGTCACCGTCGGCACCTGTATCGAGGAACTGTGGGGAGAAAGCCCCCCGGATACCGGGCTTTCCACGCTCCAGTCGTACGTTCTGCAGCTCAGGCGCATCCTGAAGCGGGTGCCGCGCATCGGCAGTCTCAAGGCGGCGCGCGAATTGCTGCAGACCAGGGACGGGGGATATCTGCTCGCCGTCCGCCCCGAGGAACTCGACGTCGACCTCTTCCACGATCTCGTACGACAGGGCAGGGCGGAACTCGGCAAGAACGACGCCGCCGCTTCCGAACTGCTCTCGACGGCACTCGGGTTGTGGCAGGGATCAGCGCTCTCCGACGTCCAGGCGGGACCCGTTCTGCGTATTCATCTGGCGGGTCTTGAGGAAACACGGATCAGCGTCCAGGAACAGCGCATCGACGCCGATCTCCGGCTCGGCAGGCACCATGACCTTCTCGGTGAACTGAGCGCGCTGTGCGCGCTGTATCCGACGCACGAGAACCTGCACGCCCAGTTCATGCTGGCGCTGAGCCGTTCGGGCCGGCGCACCCAGGCGCTGGAGGTCGTCCAGCGGCTGCGGAGGATGCTGGGCGACGAGCTCGGGCTCGAACCGTCCCCCCGGATGAACCGTCTGCACCAGGCGGTGCTGGCCTGCGACCCGGTGATCGACGCGCCCACCAGGACCGCCCCGCTGCTCTCGCTCGACCTGCTGGCCCACAGCGGAGCGCGCTCGGCCTGAGCCACAGCCTTCCGCCGGAACGCCCGGCCGCGAAGACCTCCACGGTCTTCGCGGCCGGGCGTTTTCCATGTATGCAGCAGGGTGTTTCTCACCGAGGGTGCGGGCGTACGCTGAGCCCGGCCGCCGTACCGCCGGTAGCGGGGTGCACCACCCACCGCGGCGCTCTTCAGGGTGCGTCCTGTGTGGCCGGACCACATGTCCGCCGCCCTTGGCCACGACCACGGCGGCGCTCTGACCAGGGATTTCGGGAGAACAAACCGGTCTGCCGTCCTGCCCTTTGCCGAACCGTGCCTTTCCCGTGGTGTCCGACCACCACCTCGGATCGACACGTGTGACGCGTGTCTCCGGCAAGAAGTGGGGGCCGGAAGATTGGAAGCGGGAGGAGGGAGGTTACCCCTCTCCTCGGGGCGGCCAGAGGGTGCCCCCTCTACCTTGGCACGCGACCGCGCGACCAGCATCGTTGGATCCGGAATCAAGTGGTTCGCCGGACTGCGCGAGCCCCTCCTCCCACTCATTCCAAGGTCCACGGGGGACTCATGAACGCCGTTGCCCAGATACTGGAGAACCATCCGTCCGACGACGACTCCCACCAATCCGGCACACCCGCGACCTGGGACGAGCGCGTGCTCACCGAGGTGAGCACCGTACTGTTCGCCTCCCTGCGCCGCAGCGACCAACGGCTGAGGGGCGTCGCGTACCTACGCGGTCTCCTCGGAGCGAAGGGACGCCGTTCGATACGCAACATGGCGGCGCTGCTGGGTGGTTCGGCCACCGAGCAGAGCCTGCACCACTTCGTGAGCGACTCGACCTGGGACTGGGTCCCGGTGCGCCGCTCCCTCGCCCGTCACATCACCCGGCTGGACCCGCCGATGGCGTATGTGGTGCGCCCCATGGTCATTCCGAAGACCGGTGAGAACTCGGTCGGCGTGGACCGGCAGTTCGTCTCCGAGCTGGGCCAGCTCGTCAACGCCCAGCAGGCGGTGGGCGTCTGGTCCGCCACCGAGAGGATGAGCGTGCCCCTCAACTGGCGTCTGCACCTGTCGTCCTCCTGGCTCAACGACCACATCCGGCGCCGCCAGGCGTCCATCCCCGACGACCTCGGCGACCGCACCCTGGGCGACTGGGCGGTCGAGGCGGCCGTGGAGACGGCGAGCGGCTGGGGCCTGCCGCGGCGGCCGGTCGTACTGGACGCCCGGCACATGGACCTGGCCTCCACCATCGCGTCGTTCCGGGCCGCCGGGGTCCCCTTCCTCGCCCGGGTCAACGGCTCGGTCCAGCTCACCGTGACCGACCCCGCGCTGCAGGGGCGGACGCCGGAGGTCCAGCAGGCCATCCAGATCATGACCGCCGCGCGTGACCGGATGCGCCCGGCCCCGCTGCCGGGACGCGCTCCCGAGAGCGGGCGGCCGATCCACCTCACCACCCGCATCCGCGTCCGCCCCTCGCCCGCCGTGCGCCAGTTGGCGGGGCCGGGCGAACTGGCCCTGCTGGGCGTGGCGGAGAGCCGCCGCCAGGGGCCGGTGGAGCTGTGGCTCACCGATATGACGGAGACCCGGCTGCCCACCCTGATCCGGCTGAGCCGACTCGTCCGACGCGCCGACCACGACTTCCGCGAGACCACCGACCGCCTCGGCATCCGCGACTTCACCGGCCGCTCCTACGCGGGCTGGCACCGCCACGTGACGCTGGCCTCGGCGGCCCACGCCGTGTCCGTACTGGACGCGGACGAACCGGGGGCGAAGGGAACGGGGACGGGGCAACAGGGGACGGGGCGACGGCGCCGGGAGTGACCACCCGTGGCACCGGAGCTGACTACCCGTCAGCGCACGTCACCGCTCCCGGCGGCCGACTCCCGGTAGGCCGCCACCGCGGCCTCGGCGTCCACGGCCACCAGATCCGCGTTCATCGCCGCCGCGGCCCGCACCCCTGCGGCCGCGGCGGCCGGGACGCCCGCCATGAGGTCGGTGACGTTGCCCGCCACCCACACCCCGGCACACCGGTGAGCCCGCAACTCTTCTTGCCGTTTCCGCAAACCTCCGGTCCGGCGGTCGGGTATCCGCCATCGGGCCGGGATCCGGCCATGCTCAGCGTGCCGCGCACCACGGGGCAACCCGCGCCCATCAGTTGCCGTCCTCCGGGGAACGAAGGGCCCTCGGCGTCGCCCGGAGCCCTCCGCCGAGAACGACGACGAGGACGACCACTTTGATACGTATGAAACGCATCGTGACCGCCACGCTGGCGGTGCTCACGCTGGCGGCGGTGTCACCGGAACTCGCACAGGCGCAGCCGTCCGCCCGGCCATCGGCAAACCCTCTGTCCAAGACCGCCGACGACGACCGTCTGCCGCCGGGCTGGCGGATCAGCGGCACCGGCGCCGCCCGGCAGCTGACGTGGACCTCCCCCGACCCGGTGCCCATGGGCGACGCCCGGGTCGAGTTCCGCGCCGGTGACCGGCTCCTCGGGCGGCCGGTGGCCGCGCGGGACCGGCGCTCCTTCCAACTGCCGCTCGACGGCGCGCGCATCGGGTCGGCCGCCGAGCTGAAGGTGCTGGCCGGCGGCCGCCGCCTCGACGCGGCCGGGACGGGGGGCGGACACACCACGCCTCCGCCCACCGGCCTCGCCCCCGCCGCCCCGCAGCCCGAGGCCCCGCTCTCCGCGAACGAGGTGGATCCCGGAGTGCCGGGCCCGTACCGCACGGCCCGGGGCGCGTACACCCTCGACTCGGTGCGGCTGCCCGGCCTCAAGGCCCCGGTGGAGATGCGCGGCACCGTGGTGGGCCCGACGAACGCCCCGGGCAGGCGCCCGCTGGCGCTGTTCCTGCACGGCCGCCACTACACCTGCTTCACCACCACCGGCGAGGACGCCGGCGAGTGGCCGTGCAAGCCCGGTGCGCTGCCGGTGCCGAGCCAGGACGGGTATCTGCGCGCCCAGCAGCTCCTGGCCTCGCAGGGCTATGTGACCGTGTCCATCGCCGCCAACGGCATCAACGGGCAGGACGGCGTGCTCGACGACGGCGGCGCCCAGGCCCGTTCGTCCCTGGTCCGGCTGCACCTGGCCCGCTGGGCGCAGTGGGCCGCGAAGCGGTCCGGCGCACCGGCCGCCGTACGCGCCGTCGCACCGGCCGACCCGTCCCGTGTGCTGCTTGTCGGCCACTCCCGGGGCGGCGAGGGCGTCAACCGGGCGGCGCTCGACAGCCTCTACGCGCCGCCCGCCGACCAGGACGGCTACCACGGCCCGGTCCGCTGGAACATCCGCGGCACCGTCCTGATCGGCCCGACGGTCTTCGGCCAGAACCCCGCCCCCGACGTGCCCTCGCTGACCATCCTGCCGGGCTGCGACGGCGATGTGTCCGATCTGCAAGGTGAGATATACGTCGACGGCACGCGCGGAGTCAGCCGCGGCACCGCGCTGCACAGCGCGGTGTACATGGTCGGCGCCAACCACAACTTCTTCAACAGCGAATGGACTCCCGGCCAGTCGAAGGCGCCCGCCGACGACGACTTCGCCTCCGACGACACCCCCGACCGGGTCTGCGCACCGGGCACCAGGACCCGGCTGACCGCGGCCCGGCAGCAGACCGCGGGCGCCACCTACATCGCGGCGGCGGCCCGGCTGTTCGTCGCGGGCGACGACCGGGTGCGCCCGCTCCTCGACGGCTCCGGCCGCCGCGCGCCCTCGGCGGACCCAGCCCGGGTGCTGTCCCACGCCGTCGGCGCCCACCGCACCCCGGCGTTCCTGCCGGGCCCCGGTCTCGCCGTGTCCGGCGGCCGGGTGTGCGCCCAGGTCGACCCCGATCCGGCCCGCGCCTGCCTGCCGCCCGACACCGAAGGGGCGTCGCCGCACTTCGCCGCGTGGGAAACGCCGAAGGAGCCCGGCCGCGACGCGGTGGCGATGCGCTGGTCGCGGGCGGGTTCGCCGGTCGCCCTGCGGCCCGCGCGTCCGGTCTCCCTGGCGGGCAGCGACGCGCTGGCGCTACGAGTGATCGTCCCGCCCAACACCACCGGCACCCAGCTGGACGTCACCCTCGTCGACGCCTCGGGCCACCGGGCCACCCTGGGCCGGGCACGCGTCGACGGGCTGCCGGGCACCGGGCGCACCGCCTCGTACTGGGCGCGTGAAATCCGTATGCCGCTGTCCGCCGCTTCCCGTGGCGGCCTCGACCTGAAGCAGGTCGCGGCCCTGGAGCTGACCCCGCGCACCAAGAGCGGGCAGGCGTGGCTGATGGACGCCTCGGGCTGGAAGCCCGGCACACCGGCCGTGCACGCACCCGCGCTGCCCCGGGTCGACATCGGCCGCCTGACGGTCAAGGAGGGCGACTCCGGTACGCGCACCTACCGCGTCCCGGTACGGGTCTCCGGCCACGGCAGCGGCCAGGTCCGGCTGTTCGTGCCCCAGCCGGGCACGGACAAGGTCGCCGTCCGTACGGTCACGGTGCGCCCGGGCGGCCATGACATCGACGTGCCGGTGGTGGTGCGCGGCAACACCCGCTACGGCTACGACCTCGCGCAGGACGCGTTCGTCAAGGCGGTGCGCGGCACGGTGGTCGGCTCGCACCGCGGTGGTGTCACCGCGCGGGACGACGACCCGATGCCCACGGTCACGGCGACACCCGTCGCGGACCATGTGGTCGAGGGCCAGCCGCTGACCTGGCGGTTCTCCCTGTCGGCAGCCGCCGACGCGGACGTCATGGCCGAGTTCGCCCTGCTGCCGGTCGACAAGGGCACGGAGTTGTCCACCCTGGACGTCACCCCGCAGTGGCTCAAGGACACCTTCGACGCGACCCCCGCCCCGGCCCGGCCGCTCTCCAAGGTGGTGGACGGCCCCTCCCTCGCGGTCACCGTACCCGCGGGCCAGTTGAGCACCGAGGTGTCCGTGCCCACGGTGAAGGACGGACTGAGCGAGCCGGTGGAGTCGCTGCGCGCGCGTCTGATCACGTACGACGGGTCCTGGGAGCCGCACCCCGGCCCGGAGTTCACCGGGACGGTACGGGACGCCTCGTAAGGCCGACGGGACCCCGGCGCTCGAAAGAGGGCCGGGGTTCCTCGCCTCAGCGGCCCCGCTCCCCCAGCCACCCCACCGCACGGTCGAACGCCGCATCGCGGTCGTGGGCGAACTCCGCGTCCGTGAAGACGGGTTCGGGCAGCAGGGGCGGCACACCGACCCCGTCGTACGTCGTCCTGCCGTCGCGGGTCAGGAACTCCTCGTTGGGCAGGCCGAACCACCACTTCGCGTGGCCCTCGCCGGGCAGTGCGCGCTCCATCACGTCGGAGAAGACGCCCTGCGTGGGCTCCCCGATCCGCGTCGTCGGCGCGGGCCGCTCCATCATGGCCTGGGTGAACGTCTCCCCCGCGCTGAACGTCGAGCCCCCGGTGAGCAGCGCGACCGGCCCGGCGTAGCGCGTGGCGGCGGCCGGGCGGACGTGCTGGGGCTGCGGGGCGGTGTGGCGGGTGCGCTTGGCGTAGGCGAAGTACGGGCGGTCGGTGAGACGGGCGGCGAGGTCGAGGCCGAGGCTGTCGGAGCCGCCGCCGTTGACGCGTACGTCGAGGATCAGCCCGCGCAGCCGGTGCACCCGGTCGGGGGTGAGGATCGCGTCGAGGGCGCGGTCGAGCTCGGCGCGGTTCGCCGCGTAGGTGTTCGCCTCGCTGTAGCCGCTGAACGCGGACAGCCGCAGATAGCCGTAGCTTCCGCCGCCCGGCGCGGGCACGTCGGCGTACCCGATCCGGCCGTTGGCGTACGGGTGCAGCGGCCGCCCCTTCAGATCGCGGCGCTCCACGAACGCCGTGACCTTGGCGTCGAGGCCGGGGCCGGGGACGACGGTCCCGGGGCGGGTCATGCCGAAGAAGCCGGTCCTGTCGGCGGAGACGACGACATGTGCGTCGTGCAGCGGCGCGACCATCTCGGCGAGGATGTCGTAGAGCTCGGCGTCCGTGCGGGCCGCCTCGGCGCGCGGCCGGTAGCGGTCGCGCACCTCCGTCCAGTCGATCCCCTTGGCGGCGAAGAAGGGGTAGTTCTCCTGGAAGGTCCGCCAGAAGACGTCGAACGCGCCGGGCTGCGGTGCGCGGCAGGTGGCGGGCAGCGCGGTGATCCGCCGCAGGGAGCGGTCCCCCGGCGACCCGTCGATGTGCAGCTTCGCCCGCGCGCCGGTGCGGAGGGTGTACACGTCGCCGTCCGCCATGGCGTAGCGCGCCGGTGTGCCGTTGTCCCGGGTGCCCGTGACGCCCTTCAGACAGCTGACGGCCGTCACCTGGTAGGTGTCCAGGGCCCCGCCGCGTACGTCGAGCACGGTCCCGTAGTCGTCGACCTGCCAGATGCCGTCGGGGCCGGGCCGTTCCGCGGCGCCCGCCATGTCGGTGGTGGTGAGCGTGCCGAGCGCGCACAGTCCGGCGACGAGCGCCGCGGTCTTCCTGAACTGCGTGATCATGCACTCATGGTGTCTTTCCCGACCTGGTCGGGAACATCCGGCGAGCTGGTCCAGTCGCGGTGGGGATATCCCCCCTCAGCGGCGCAGCAGCGCGCACGCGAAGTCCTCCTGCACCTCGCGCACTTGCGCGAGGAGCGCGGGCTTGATGCTCTTGCTGGTCTGGGTGGTGATCGAGAAGGTCAGGGACTTCCTGCCGTCCGGTGTCGCGGCGGCCAGCTGGGTGTATCCGGCGGTGTTGCCGGTGTGGCCGTACAGCACACCGCAGCGGGTGGCGTAACGGAAGATCGCCAGTCCGGCCGAGTTGACGCCCGGGCCCGCCGGTTCGGACGCGCCGCCGGGGACGAACTTCAGCTGCTCCTTACGGGTGTGCGGGGAGAGGAGGCTGCCTCCGGCGTAGCCGCGGATGAACCGGCCAAGGTCCTTCGGAGTCGCCACGACGGCTCCGGACGCCCAGAGGCCCGAGGAGCCGAAGAGCTCGGTGACGTCCTCCGGCGGGGCGGGCGGGGCGACCGCGTAGCCGTGCAGATACGGCTCGGGCAGCCGGAAACCCTGGGGCAGGCTGGTCTGCCGCAGACCGAGGGGGTGGTATACGAGGTGCTTGAGCAGACCCTCGTAACGGTGGCCGGTCGCGGCCTCGGCCATGAGCGCGACGGCGATGTTGTCGGAGTTGGAGTACTGGTAGCGCGAGCCCGGCGGGAAGGCGAGCGGTTCCCCGGCGGCGAAATCAAGGAGCTTGCGGGAGTCGAAGACGTGGTGGGGGTCCTCGCCCAGGATCCTGCGGAAGTCGGCGGAGGCGGTGTAGTCGGGGAGCCCGCTGGTGTGGTTGAGCAGCTGACGCAGTGTCACCTCGTGCCAGGCGACGGGCAGCCCCGGCAGCCGTCTGCCGATGGTGGTGTCCAGCGACAGCCGCCCCCGGTCGACCAGCCGCAGGGCCACGGCCCCGCTGTACGCCTTGGACACGCTGGCGAGCCGCATGTGGTCGGTGGGGCGCGGTGGCCGCCCGGTCTCGATGTCGGCGACCCCGGCCCGGTAGACCTCGACCCGGTCGCCCCGCTTGAGTACGGCGATGACGCCGGGCGGCCCGCCGACCGCGCCCACGAGTCGCTCAAGTCCTCGTTGCAGCGCCGGGTCCCGCGGCGGCGGAGGTGTCTGTGCGGCCTGCGCGGGCCGGACGAGTGCGCCGGCCGAGGCGGCGGCGAGCAGAGCGGCGACGGCCAGCGGCAGTCGGGCACGGCGCCCGGGCAGGTGTGCGACCACGTGGGTACCTCCTGAAGGCATGGCAGCGGCCGGGTCCGGCTCGCCCGTTCCCCCTGACCCAGCATCAGACGCCGTACCGCTTCACGCCTTCACACTGCTCCATCCGGCCCAGGGCCACGCCCGGGCGGGCCCTGCCTGCGGCCGGGACCCGCCCCCAGGCCTACGGCAGGGTCTCGGCGGTGTTCAAGGCGACTTGGTCCCATCGGTCGGCGGCGGAGAGGCGGTGTGCGCCCGCCCGTGGTGCTTGTGACTGCGCCTGCGGAAGGCCGGCGGGGTGTCGCCGAACTGGTACGACGCGATCCGCGCGTCGTGCTGTGCGTTGAGCAGATGGATCAGGCGCATTCCGATCCCGATCATGAGGAGGATGGCGACGACGAGGAGGACGGTCACCATGTTCCTCACCTCCATACGTTTGCGGAGGGGCCGCCGATGGGGTGCCAGAAGGGCGACATGTCTCGATCGTCGGAAACGGCACCCGCGTGGGAGCGGGTGCACGAAAGGCTCCCGGTATGTCCACTCTACTCCGGTCCGGAGCCCGGGAAGTCGCCTGTGACCAGGCAGTTTCGGGCCGGTGGGCTCGGGGAAGCGCACGGAACGCTGCGTACGGCGCACGGGGCCGACGGCCCCGCCCGCGCCCCGCGGCTCAGGGTCCGGTCGGCTCGCGTGCCGCCGTGTCCAGTGCCTCGCGCGCCGCGTCGAGGGCCGCGGCCCGGTCGGCGGGCACCAGGCCGACGCGGGTGCGGCGGTCGAGGAGGTCGGACTCGTCGAGCGCGCCCTCGTGCCTGACCGCCCACCACAGTTCGGCCCGGGTGGTCTCCACCCCGTCGGCCACCGGTTCGCGCAGCCGGGGGTGGGCCTCGCCGAGCGCGTGCAGGGCGGTGGCCTCGGTGCCGTACCGGGCGAGCAGCCTGCGCGGTACGGGCAGGGCGGCGAGCTCCGCGGGAGCGGCGGCGCCGACCAGGGGCAGCCGCGCGGTGCGACAGGGCGCCGCCGTCATGCCCCGGGCGGCCAGCGCGGCGTCGAGGGCGTCCTGCGCCATCCGCCGGTAGGTGGTCAGCTTGCCCCCGACGATGGTCACGACGCCCTCGCTCGACGTCAGCACCGCGTGCCGCCGCGAGATGTCGGAGGTGCGGCTGCCCGTGCCGTCGTCCGGGGCGTCGTCGAGGAGCGGCCGCAGCCCGGCGAAGGCGCCCACCACGTCGTCGCGGTGGACGGGTGTGTCCAGGGCCGTGTTGAGGATGTCGAGCAGGAAGCCGATGTCGGACTCGGGAGGCGTCGGCTCGTCCTGGACCGGCCCGTCGACGGGCTCGTCGGTGAGTCCCACGTACACCCGGCCGTCCCCTTGCGGCAGGACCAGGACGAAGCGGTTGGTCTCGCCCGGTACGGGGATGTGCAGTCCGGCGGTGAGGCCGGGCAGGGTGCTGCCGCGCAGCACCAGGTGGGTGCCGCGCGAGGGGCGCAGCTTGACGCCGTCGACCAGCTGGTCCGCCCAGACGCCGGTGGCGTTGACGACCGCGCGGGCCCGGATGGTCAGCTCCTGCCCGGTCAGCTCGTCGCGTACGAGGGCGCCGGAGCCGGTGACGGACAGGGCGCGGGTCCGGGTCAGGACGCGCGCGCCGTGTCCGGCGGCCGTGCGGGCGATGGCGGTCACCAGGCGGGCGTCGTCGGTCAGCTGGCCGTCCCAGGAGAGCAGCCCGCCGTACAGGCCGTGCGGGCGCAGCCCGGGCGCGGACCGCAGGGTCTCGACGGCCGAGAGGCGGCGCGGGCCGGGCAGGGTGCGCCGTGCGGTGCCCGCCGAGACGCGCAGCAGGTCGCCCGCGCGCAGCCCGGCCTGCGCGAGCGCCGCGTTGCGCCGGGAGGTCAGCGAGGTGAGGGGCAGCACGAACGGCTGCGCGCGCACCAGGTGGGGGGCGGTGCGCTCCATCAGCACCCCGCGCTCCACCGCGCTCTCGTGCGCGACGCCGAGCTGCCCGGAGGCCAGGTAGCGCAGTCCGCCGTGGATGAGCTTGGAGCTCCAGCGGGAGGTGCCGAAGGCGAGGTCGTACGCGTCGATCGCGGCGACCGACAGGCCGCGCGAGGCGGCGTCGAGGGCGGCTCCGGCGCCGGTCGCGCCCAGGCCGATGACCAGGACGTCGACGGTGGTCCCGGCGGCCAGCTGGTCCAGTTCGCGGGCGCGGCGGGCGGCGGTGAGAGAGAAGTCCGAGCGGGGTTCGGTACGGCTCATGGGGCGAGGGTCCTCTCGAGGATGTGCCGGAGCTCGTCGTAGAACGCTTCGTCGGCGAGTTCGGGGTCCGCCGCGTCGGTCATGGTCTGCAGCGAGAGCGCGAAGGACTGGATCACCAGGAAGAGCGACCTGGTCTGGCGCAGCGGGTGGTCGGCGCGCACGGAACCGTCCGCGTGCCCCTGCTCCAGCGCCTCCTGGACGAAGGCGAGCAGCGCGTCCTGGCTGGCGCCCCGCCGGTCGAAGAGGTACGGCAGCAGCAGTTCCGGGTCGACGTCGAGGATCTTGCACAGCAGCGGATGGGACCGGAAGGCGCGCAGCCCCGCCACGAGCCCGTCGACCAACTGCTCGCGCACGGGGCGGGTGGTGTCGGTGGTGGGCGTGTCCCCGAGGGTGACGGACACCCACTCCCGTGTCATGACGTCGCCCACCAGGGTGCGCACGTCGGGCCAGCGCCGGTAGATGGTCATGCGGGAGACCCCGGCCCGGCGGGCGACGTCGGTGAGGGTCGTCCGGCGGACGCCGACCGCGAGAACGCAGTCCCGGGCGGCGTCGAGCACCGCCTCGTCGTCCCGACGGTTGTGACGAATGGGCTTCATCTGTCACAGTGTAACGACGGAACGGGCGACGGCAAGCCGCCCCCCACGCCGTGGGACCGGAACAACTGCGCGACGAAGCGGGTGATCAGGTGGGTTCGGTGGACATGCTGTGGAGCGGCTGGGGCGATCCGGCCAAGGCGGCGCCCCTGCCCGAAGAAGTGGTGGGTCTGCTGCGGGACCTGCTGGGGGTGCGCCCGGCGGACGCCCCGGCGACGGCCCTCGCGGCCGTCGCGCCCCGCCCCTCGCGGCTGACCGGGGAGGCCCGGACCGCCCTGGAGGCGGCGGTCGGCGAGGAGTACGTACGCGGCGACGACGAGACCCGGGTCCGCCACACCCGCGGCAAGTCCACCCCCGACCTGCTGCGCATCCGCGCCGGTGAGGTCGGCGACGCACCGGACGCCGTGGTGCTGCCCGCCGACCACGACGAGGTCCTGGCCGTCCTCGCCGCCTGTACCGAGCACCGCGTCGCCGTCGTCCCCTTCGGCGGCGGCACCTCCGTCGTCGGCGGACTGGCGCCGCGAGGGTCCCAGGCCCATGTCGCCTTCGTCGCGCTCGACCTGCGCCGGATGAACCGCCTGGTCGCCCTGGACGAGGTCTCCCGCACCGCCACCCTGCAACCCGGTCTGCGCGGCCCCGAGGTGGAGGCGCTGCTCGCCGAACGGGGTTACACGCTCGGCCACTTCCCCCAGTCCTTCGAGTGGGCGACGATCGGCGGGTTCGCGGCCGCCCGCTCCAGCGGCCAGGCCTCCGCGGGCTTCGGGCGCTTCGACGACATGGTGACGGCCCTTCAGGTCGCCACCCCGCGCGGCACCCTGGACCTCGGCCGGGCCCCGCGCTCGGCCGCCGGACCGGACCTGCGCCAGCTCGTCCTCGGCTCCGAGGGGGCCTTCGGCGTGATCACCTCGGTGACCGTACGGATCCACCCCACGGCCGACACCAAGGTCTACGAGGGCTGGCGCTTCCCGTCCTTCGCACAGGGGCAGGCCGCCCTGCGCACGCTCGCCCAGGACGGGCCGATGCCCACCGTGCTGCGGCTGTCCGACGAGACCGAGACCATGATCGGCCTGGCCAAGCCGGACGCCATCGGCAGCGGTCTCTCCTCCGACGCGGGCTGCCTGGCGATCGTCGGGTACGAGGGCACCGCCGACGAGGTCGCCCACCGCAAGGCGCGCGTGCACACGGCGCTGAGCGCGGCGCGGGGCGAGCCGCTCGGCGAGGACCCGGGCACCGGCTGGGCCCACGGCCGCTACAACGCGCCCTATCTGCGCGACGCGCTCCTGGACGCCGGCGCCTTCGCGGAGACCCTGGAGACGGCCGCGTTCTGGTCCGACATCCCGGCTCTGTACGAGGCCGTGCGCACCGCCCTCACCCGGTCCCTCACCGACGCGGGCACCCCGCCGCTGGTGATGTGCCACGTCTCGCACGTCTACCCGGCGGGCGCCTCGCTCTACTTCACGGTGGTCAGCGCCCAGGGCAAGGACCCGGTGGCGCACTGGGCTCCGGCCAAGCGGGCGGCCAACGACGCCATCCTCGCCGCGGGCGGCACCATCAGCCACCACCACGGCGTCGGCACCGACCACCGCGACTGGTACGCCCGGGAGATCGGCCCGCTCGGCGTCGAGGTCCTGCACGCGGTCAAGGACCGGCTCGACCCGGCGGGCATCCTGAACCCCGGCATCCTGCTGCCGCCGCTGCCCGCCGTCTGACCGCGCGCAGCACCCGCGTCCCCCGCCCGCAAGCAACACCGTCGTCGCCCATCGGAGCGTAGCCATGCGACAGTTCACGGCCGTCGTCAACCCCACCGCGGGCGGGTCACAGGGCGCCGCCGCCCTGATCCCGCTGGCCCGGCTGCTGCGCGAAGGGGGCGCGGAGCTGGAGGTCGAGTACAGCCGCGGCCTCGATCACGCCCGGACGCTGGCCCGCCGGGCCGCCGAGCAGGGCCGCGTGGTGCTCGGCGTCGGCGGCGACGGCATGGCGGGCTGCGTGGCGGGCGCGCTGGCCGGCACCGACGCCCTCGTGGGCATCGTGCCGGCCGGGCGCGGCAACGACTTCGCCCGCGCGCTCGGACTGCCCTCCGAACCCGCCGCGCTGGCCGAGCTGCTGCTGCGCGGCGCCCCCAGGAAGGTCGACGCCATCGAGGTCGAATCGGCCGTGCACGACAAGGTCGCCGTCCTCGGCAGCGTCTACGCCGGGGTCGACGCGGTGGCCAACCGGCACGCCAACGCCTCGCGGCTGCTGCGCGGCGCCGCCTCGTACTACATGGGCGGACTGCGCGCGGTGCTCGGCTGGCGCACCGCCCACTACCGCGTCACGATCGACGGTACGGTCCACGAGCGCAGCGGCTACACCGTCATCGCCGCCAACTCCGGCTTCTACGGCTTCGGACGGCAGATCGCGCCGGGCGCGGCGGTGGACGACGGACTGCTCGACGTGGTCATCCTCAACGACTCCCCCCGCCGTCTCTTCTTCAAGGTCATGAAGGAGCTGGAGGACGGCAGCCACGTCCACCGGCCGCAGGTGGAGATCCTGCGCGGCCGCGAAGTGCGCATCGAGGCGGACCGCCCGCTCCCGTACGGGGCGGACGGAGAGGTCGAGGCCGTCCTGCCGGTCACCGCGCGGGTCCTGCCGGGGGCGCTGACCCTGCTGGCGTGACGGGCGCCCCCCGCGCCGGGGCGTACCGTCCGCGTTACGGGGAATCCGCTCGGCATGACCACTCAAGCCGAGCGGGCCAGGGCGCGAACGGCCAGGCGGGTCATGGCCGTTCGGATTCTGATCGTGGTGGTGGCGATCGCGGCGCTGGTGGCGTTCTCCGCCGTCCTCGCCGAGGCGACCCTCACCCCGTCGCCCGCGTCGCGCGACATCGCGGGGTCGAACCTGCGGCCGGGGCACTCGCTGCGCCAGTACGCCGACGACTACACGTTCCTCGCCGCCTGCCGGCAGATCGGCGGCAATCTGCTCCTCGGCGCACCCTTCGGGCTGATCCTGCCGGTGCTGGTGCGCCGACGGCTGCGGGCGGTGCGGGTGCTGCTGTACACGGTCGTCGTGATGGTCTTCATCGAGCTGGCGCAGGGGGCGCTCGTCGAGGGGCGCGCGTTCGACGTGGACGACGTGCTGCTCAACACGTCCGGGGCGCTGCTCGGCTATCTGCTGGTCGGCCGCCGTCTGGGGCGCGGATTCCACCACCTCGGGGAGCGTCGGCGCAAGGCCGGGAAGACGAGCCGGACGTGGCGCTCCGGCGAGCGACGGGCCGCCGCCCCGCGCCGCTGAGGTCCGGAACTCCTGCGGTGGTGCGCGGCCCGCACGCCCGCGCGCGGCCGGGACGGATACGGCCCGGCCGTCACCCGTTCCGCCGTTCCGTATGCCCGATGCGCGGCTCTGTCACTACGATCCGTTATGGGCTGGTTCGCCCTCGGGAGGACACCGGCCCGGCCGCGGACTCCCCGCCCTCACGGCCAGATCCGCGAAAGGCAGGCACGGAACCATGCTCAGCACCGACTTCGTCACCGGCGCACCCAACTGGCTCGACCTCGGCAGCCCCGACACGGCGGCCTCCGCGAACTTCTACGGCGGCGTCTTCGGGTGGGACTTCCAGTCCGCGGGCCCCGACGCCGGCGGGTACGGCTTCTTCCAGAAGGACGGCAAGACGGTCGCCGCCCTGGGTCCGCTCACCGAGGAGGGCGCGAGCCCGGCCTGGACGGTGTACTTCCAGACGCCGGACGCGGACGCCACCGCCAAGGCGGTCGAGCAGGCGGGCGGGACCGTGCGGGTGGAGCCCTTCGACGTCATGGAGGCGGGCCGGATGGCGTGTCTGACCGACCCGGGCGGCGCCGAGTTCTCCGTCTGGCAGCCCGCCGCCACGAAGGGCCTCGAAGCGACGTCCGAGGACAATACGCTGCTCTGGGCCGAGCTGCACGTCGGTGACGTACCGGCCGCGCTGTCCTTCTACCGCTCCCTGTTCGGCTGGCGCTCCCAGGAGATGGAGTCGCCCGGTATGACGTACACCGTGCTGTCCACCGCCGAGGGCGACCAGCAGAACACCTCGTTCGGCGGCCTCGCCCCGCTCCAGGAGAGCATGGAACCGCGGTGGATCCCGTACTTCTCGGTGGCCGACGCGGACGCCACGGTCGGCCGGGCGCAGGAGAACGGCGGCTCGGTCATCATGCCCGCGGCGGACGTGCCGGACGTCGGCCGGATCGCCTGGCTCGCCGACCCCCACGGCGCCCCCTTCGCCATCCTCAAGCCCGATCCCCGGATGGCCTGACGGTCGCTCACATGGGGTACGAGAGCAGCCTCACCGGGCCGTCGGGCCAGGGCTCGTCGTCGTGCAGCGGGATCCACATGGTCCGCAGCGGCATGACGACGGGCCCGTCGGGCTGGTCCACTTCGACGTCCCGGTCCAGAGTGCGCCAGCCGAGCCGCCGATAGAGCTCCACGAGCGGTGGCCGGCAGAACAGGAGCGCGCGCCGCGGCCCCCTGGTGCGCGCGTGGTCCAGAGCCGCGCCCACGACCAGCCGCGCCAGGCCGTGCCCGCGCAGCGCGGACGCGACGGCCACCCCGCCGACGCCCATCACCTCTGTCTCGACACCGCCGATCGACATCCGCAGGGGCAGCAGCCCCGCGTGCGCCACCAGCCGGTCCTCGTGGCGGACACCGAAGTGGTCCTCCTTGGGCAGCCAGGTCAGACCTGCGTCCGCGACACCGAAGGGGTCGGCGCCCTCGCCCAGGATCTCGCTCTGGTCGGCCTTCGTGTATCCGGCCAACCGCACCGCGACGAACGGCGCCGAGGGAAGTGGATCAGTCATCCCGACATGATCCACTACGGGCCGACTCCTGGCCAGGCCCGCTCAGGACGGGACCGGCCACGACCGGCCCGGCCTGCTCGGGGCGGCGCGCGCGGACCGGGGTGAACAGCGCCAGCGCCGCGGTGAGCAGACAGCACGCCCCGGCGACCAGGCACACCGACCCCGTGCCGTACCGCTGCGCGGCCCAGGTGAGGACGGCCGCGCCGATCGGGGCCGCCGAGTAGTGGATGGTCCAGAAGGCCGAGGTGACCCGGCCGAGCAGATGGTCCGGGGTCACCTCCTGCCGCAGCGACATCGAGCAGGTCCCCGACACGCTGACGCACCCGAGGAACGCGGCGCTCAGGGCCGCGATGCCCGCCACGCTCCCGGCCGAGCCGATCGCCGCCAGGGCGAGCCCGCAGACCGCCACGCCGCCGATCCAGGTCGCGCCGAAGCCGAGCCGGTGGCGGATCCGGGCGACGCACAGCGCGCCGACGACCGTGCCCAGAGCGCCCACGGCGAAGACGGTGCCGACCGCGCCGTCGCCCTGGCCGAGGTCGTGCTTGAGGTGATAGATGATCAGGTCGTTGAGGCCGAGCGTCAGAAAGCTGAAGACCGACAGCAGAACGGTCAGGCTCCGCAGCACCGGATGCCGCCGCAGGAACGACACCCCGGCGGCGAACTCCTTGCCCATCGACTCCCGCCACTGCCCCTGCCCCGTCGCGTCACCGGACGGCTCGGCACGGCCCTTGAACCGTACGAAGCTCAGACAGGCGGCCGACACCCCGAAGCTCACCGCGTCCACGGCAACGGCCGCCGCCGGGCCCACCCAGGCCGCCACCAGGCCCGCGAGCAGCGGCCCGACGACCCCGGCCGCAGCGGCCGTCGCGTTCAGCCTGCCGTTGGCCTCGGTGATGCGGTCGCCCGGCACCAGCGCCCGTACGACGGTGACGTACGTGACGGAGAAGAGCATCCCGACGGCCTCGGCCAGCGGAAGCACCACGTACAGCAGCCAGACCTGCGGGCCGAACGCCCACACCAGCGGTATCAGCGCGTACAGCACCAGGCGGGCGAGGTCGCACGCGATCAGCAGCTTCCTGCGGTCCAGCCGGTCGACCACGACCCCGGCGAACACCCCCGCGACGACCGCGGCCGCGCCCGCGGCGCCGGTCAGCAGGCCCATCTGGGCGACCGAGCCCGTCGCGTGCAGCACAAGCAGCGGCAGGGCGATCAGGGCGAACGAGTCACCGACGACGGAGAGGGTCTGCGCGGCCCAGAAGACGCCGAAGTCGTGGTCGCGCCACAGCGTGCGCGAACGCCCCGGCAGGGGCTCGTCACCGGTGAGTTGAGGCATCCGGGGAGGGTAGTACGCGGTGGACCCGAAGTCCCACCCTTTTCTCCGGCCACACCGGCGGGCGGCCGGGTGGAAACACCGTCATGATGCGGGGGTGAGTGCCGGCGTGAACGCGAAGGTGCGGACGCGGTCAGGGCGCTCCTGAACCGGCGGGCCCCGCACTCATGAGGCGGACCCGCCGTTGACCCACAGCTGGGCGTGCTGGGTGGAGTCGCACGGGGTCACCATCGCGCCGTTGCTGCCCACTTCGAGGCATTCGCCGCTCGACGTGTTCTTGATGGTGCTGCCGGAGGAGGTGCGGGTGCCGATCCGCCAGTGCTGGCCGCCGGCGGTCTGACCGCAGGGGAAGGTGGTGGCGTAGCCGGTGAAACCGCCACCCCCTCCGAAGTCGCTGCCGCCCACGAGGCAGTAGCCGCTGCCCCGGTTGATCAGCTGGAAGGTGCCGTCGGAGGCGTACTTGAAGGTCCACGCGTACGACGACGTGGACTCGCAGGGTCCGTACGAGGCGCCGGTGCCGCCGGCGCTCAGGCACTGGCTGTTGGAGACGTTCTTGACGCGGTAGGTGCCCGGCGAGCCGATGGCCGAGCCGCCGGTCTGGGCGGGCGGATCCGCCGGGGGACGGTTGGTGCGGGTGCCGCCTCCGGCTGGTGTGCCGCCGCCCGAGCCCGCGCCACCCGCACCGGAGCCGGAGCCGCCCGCCGCGCCGCCCTGTCGCGGGCCGGATCCCGGGGGTGCGGCGGTCGCACCCGAGGATCCTGAGGGTCCCGAGGAGGCCCCGCCCGACGGGCCCGACGAGGCGCTGGGCGCGGGCGACGACGGCGTGCCCGAGCGGTTCGGCTGCGCCGAAGGCGCTCCCCCGGACTGTCCGGCGGAGTGCGAGGCGGGGGACGACGCCCCGGTGGAGGGCCGGGCCCCGTCATGCGTCGACGAGCCGTACGGCATGAGGATGACGCCGATGACCGTGCCGCTCACGACGACCACGGCCGGGACCACGGCGAGCAGCACACGGGTGCGGCGTTCGCGCGGCTTCTTGGGGGCGGGCGCGTCCCGCACCACGCCCACCTCCGGCCCGGCGGCGGGACGGAGGTTGACCGTCGACCGGGTGAACTCGGCCGGGTCGGGCACCTCCGCGGCGAACGCGGCCCGCTCGGACAGCCGCTCGGCGATGGCCGACGGCCATCGCGCGGAGCCGGACGGCGCCTTCTCCCGGGCGAGGTCGGCCAGGTCGGACGCGGCGGGCCGGGCTGCGGGGTTCTTGGCCAGACAGGTTTCGAGCAGGTCCGCCAGGCCGGCGTCGACACGGCGCACCGCTTCGAGGTCGGGCTCCTCGTGCACGATGCGGTACAGCTGGGCGTGCCCGGCGCCCTCGCCGAACGGCGGCCGTCCCGTCGCCGCGTACACGAGCAGACAGCCGAGGGAGAACACGTCGGCGGCGCCCGTCAACCGGACGCTGCCCGCGGCCTGTTCGGGCGCCATGTAGGCGAGCGTCCCGATGACCATGCCGGTCTGGGTCAGCCTGCTCTGGTCCGCGGCCCGCGCGATCCCGAAGTCGATCAGGGTGAGGCCGTCCAGGGTCAGCATCACGTTGGAGGGCTTGAGGTCCCGGTGGACGATCTCCCGCGAGTGCACGGCGCCCAGGGCGGACGCGGCGTCCCCCAGCAGCCGCCAGAGCGCCTCGCGCGGCAGCGAGCCGCCGTGCAGCTCGACCGCCGCGTCCAGGGTCAGTCCGGGTACGTACTCGGTGGCGAACCACGGCGGCCGGGCGGTGCGGTCGGTGGCGAGGAGCGCCGCGCTGACACCGGTGGGCAGCCTGCCCAGGTTGTCGAGTTCGTGCCCGAAGTGCCGCAGGAAGTCCTGGTCTTCGGCCAGGATCGGGAGGACCTGCTTGACGGCGGTGTAACGGCCCGAGGCCACCCCGAGGTACACCCGCCCCATTCCGCCGGAACCGAGCCTTCCGATGAGCGGGAACGAGCCGATCTGCCGTGGGTCGTCCGGCGCGAGCGGCTCCGCCCCGCTGTCACTCAGATCGACACCATGCTCCCCGCCCACAGGCGTGCCCCCTCAACTCGTCCACCCCTGGTGTCCCACCCGTCACTCCAGGGAGATCGACACCTTCCCATGGATGACATGTTCCTGCACGGAAAGGTTCCCCAGTGGGCGAACGGGCGTACGGGAAGATCCTTCAAGTGGGGTTTGTCGGGGGCGATTTCAGGACGACGTCCGAAACCTCGGCTACCACTGCTCCTTCCTCGGCTCGGCCGTCGACCGCACCGCGCAGTCGGGGCCCGGCGCCATGATCGACTCATGGCCGTCCGGGAAGCGGACCCGGTAGGGCGGTGTGCCGTTCTCCCCCAGCACCTGGATGATCTCGCCCGTCTTGTCGTGCTGGCCCACGACCCTGCCGTGCTGCACCAGCTGGTCACCCTCGGTCGCTCGCATCGAGGCCTCCCTCGGAAGCGGACTGGTCGGTAACAGCATTTTATGACCGTCTGGCCCGACAAGCCCGTTCTGACTTCCTTGACCATGTCGGATAGAACCAGGCAGGACGACCAGGACGGCACGGCACCCGAGGAGGGCACACATGACCACGCTGGTGATCGGGGCTCGCGGAAGCGTCGGACGGCAGGTACTCGACCAGCTCCTCGCCCTGGGCGAGCCGGTCCGGGCGTCGGCACGCGACCCTGAGACCGCGGACCTGCCCGCCGGCGTCCCGGTGGTCGCGGCCGACCTCACCAGGCCGGAGACGCTCCCGGCCGCGCTGGACGGCGTACGCAAGGTGTTCGTGTACGCCACCGCGGCGGGCATGGCCGACTTCGCCGTCGCCGCCCGCGCGGCGGGCGTCGAGCACGTGGTGGTCCTCTCCTCCGGGAGCGTGCTCCTGCCGTACGCGCACGGCAACGCGATCGCCGAGGAGCACCGGACGATGGAGCGGGTGCTCGCCGCCTCCGGCCTGCGCTGGACCCCGATCCGTCCGCTCGTCCTCGCGAACAACGCGCTGACCTGGTCGTACTCGATCCGCACGGAGGGCGTGGCCCGGATGCTGCACCCGGAGGCGGCCACGGCGCCGATCCACGAGCGCGATGTCGCCGCAGCGGCGGTCGCCGCGCTGACCGGCCGCGCGGAGGGCGGGGTCAGCGACCTGCTGACGGGCGGCGAGCTGATGTCGCAGCGCCGCCAGGTCGAGCTGATCGGCGAGGCCGCCGGACGGACCGTCCGGATCGAGGAACTCACCGAGGCGCGGGCTCGGCGGGAGTTCGAGCGGTTCGGGTCGCCCGCGGTGGCCGCCTCGATCGTGCAGTTCATCGTCGCCGCCGCCCAGGGCGGATCTCCGGCGACCGGGACCGCGCGGCGGATCCTCGGGCGCCGGCCTCTGCCGTTCGCACAGTGGGCGGCCGACCACGCGGCCACATTCGCCTGACCAAGGGGCGCAGGGTGACTTTTGGTAGATCTTGATCCTATTTATGCTAGATACGAGCCATGTCGCACACCGGGACGCTCATCCTGATCATGGCCATCGCGGTCCTCGCACCCCTGATCGCGTATGCCGTCGGCCGCTGGGCTCCCGTCCCCGTCGCCGTCTTCGAGATCCTGCTCGGTGTCCTCATCGGCCCGGACGTCCTGGACTGGGCCGAGAAGGACCAGCTCATCGACGTGCTGTCGCAGCTCGGTCTTTCCATGCTGATCTTCCTGGCGGGGTACGAGATCGACTTCGACGCCGTGCGCGGGGACACCCTGCGCCGGTCGGTGTGGGCCTGGCTGATCACGCTCGGTCTGGCCCTCGGCATCGCCTTCGCGCTGACCGGCGGCGCCGCCGACAAGAGCTTCGTCATCGGCACCGCGCTCACCAGCACCGCCCTCGGGGCCGTACTGCCCATCCTGCGCGACTCCGGCAGCCTGCGCGGGCGCTTCGGCACCGTGGTGATGGCCTTCGGCGCGGTCGGCGAGTTCGGCCCGATCATCGCGATGGCCGTGCTGCTCAGCGGGCGCGGTCCCGGGCGGGCCGGTGTCGTGCTGATCGCGTTCGCCGCCGTCACCGCCGCGGCCGTCGTCTGGGCGCTGCGGCCGCGGCCGCCCTGGTTCTCCCGGATCATCGCCAGGACCCTGCACAGCAGCGGCCAGTTCGCCGTCCGCTTCGTCATGCTGCTGCTCGCCTGCATACTCGGGCTCTCGGCCGCCTTCGGTCTGGACTCCCTGCTCGGCGCGTTCGCCGCCGGGCTGCTCACCCGGCTCGTCCTCGTCGGCGCCGCACCCGACCACAGCGGCGACATCCTGGGCAAGGTCGAGGCGATGGGCTTCGGCTTCCTCGTACCGATCTTCTTCATCGTCACCGGCATCGAATTCGACCTGTCCGCGCTCCTCCACGGCGGCCGACCACTCGCCCTGGTCCCCGCCTTCCTCCTCCTCTTCCTGCTCGTACGCGGCGCCCCCGCCCTCCTCCTCGCGCCGAACGACCTCGCACGCCGCGACCGCACCGCCCTCGCCCTGTACTGCGCGACCTGTCTGCCCCTCGTCGTCGCCATCACCACCATCGGCATCGACGACGGCACGCTCGGCACCGGCGAAGGCGCGGCGCTCGTCGGCGCGGCCATCCTGTCCGTACTGATCCTGCCGCTCGTCGCCCTGCGCATCCGGGCGTCGGGAGCCGGGGCGCGGCACCGGGCCGAGGTGTCGGAGTCCTGGTGACTTTTTGGCCCGGGGTTTGTCTGCGGGCCGGTGGGGGTTGCTCGCGCAGTTCCCCGCGCCCCTTAAGGCGCCTCCGGCGCCCAAGGAGCAAAGGGGGGGGCAGGGGCCGCAGGCCCCGCCCCCTCAGGGGCGCGGACTGCGCGACCAGCCCAGCACGGTCCGCAGACAAACAGGGGGTCCGAGGGCGTTGGCGTCACGCGAACTTGGAACTCGGCACCGGACCGGTCGACTTCAGCCGGATGCGCTCGCCCTGGAGCCACGCGCCCCGTACGACCGTGACGAACTCGGTGAAGTGCTCGTCCGGGTCCGCGGGCGTCTCCCCGTCGCCCTCGTCCGGGGACGGGTCGGCGCCGGTGATCTCGGCGGCGATCAGCGCGTCCGGGCGGTCGTCGGCCCCGGCCCGCTCCACCTCGCCGTCCTCGCCCGCGCGCAACTGCCCGTCCCAGGGCGCGACCACAGCCTGGTGCAGCAGCGCGACGCTGTCGGCGGTGATGACGGGCGTGTCGGTCCAGCTGCTCGCGTGCTCGTGGAGGACCTGCCCGGGGACCCGCTCCTGGAGCTGCCCGAGGATCTCGGGGCCCTCGGCGACCTCCGCCAGCTCGTTCAGGTCGTACGCGATCACCACGGTGTCCTCCCGCCCCGGCGCGAACGGCTCGGCCGGGAGCCCGAGAACCTCGGCGGCGGCAAGCCCGAGGATCCGGCTGCCCCGGTCGGGCAGCAGCGACACCGAGCGGGGCCGCACCCCGGCGGCGTCGAGGAGCGCCTTCAGCCGCAGCAGCCCGCGCAGGCACTGGCCGTACGAGTCCTGCAGCCAGGCGTACCGGCCGTTCATCCCGGCGCCGAAGCCGTACGGGGAGAGCGTGCCCAGCACCGTACCGCCCATGACGAACTGCCAGCCGCGCAGATCGGTGCGGTCGAGGGCGCTCGCGGGACCGGCGCTCGCGGCGCGCTCCAGCATGCGGCGCTGGCGCTGGTGGGCGGGCAGCCACATCGGGTCCTCGGGGTCGGGCAGCAGCGCGAAGTGGCGGTTCGCCAGGGCCAGGTCGCCCGCCATGACGGCGTTGAAGACCAGCAGGTACCGGTCGGGCCACTCCTCGAACCCGCTCTCGTGCCGCGCCAGCAGCTCCACCGCCTCGCCGTGCCGGTTCTCGCTCTCGTACGCGGCCACCAGCTCGCGCACCACCTGGAGCGCGCCCGGGTTGCGGGTCAGCACCTCGCGCAGGGCGGGTACGGCGAGGAAGGAGAGGCCGCGCTCGATGCACGCGTACCCGAAGTCGTACAGGGCCCGGTCGTCGTCGGGGCGGGCCGCCAGCGCCGCGGCGGCCCGGTCGAGGTCGTCGAAGCCGGCCGCCTTGGCGGCGCGTCCGACCACGAGCGCCACCTCGCCCGGCGGCAGGTCCTCCCCGGCGGTCCTGAGCAGCCGCACGGCGCCGGGCAGGTCGCCCTCGTCCAGGCACTCCCACGCCTTGAGGAGTTCGGCGGACTTCGGACGGCGGTTCTTGCGCGAAAACATGTCCGCGATCCTCTCCGACGGCGTGCGCCGCCCTCAACAGCATTTCGGCCCCCTTCGGAACGGAGCCGTGTGCGAGGTGAGTTCGCGGGTACACGCCCTTCGCGTCGGAACGCGTCGGAAGCCGTACGGGTCGATCCAGGGAGAGATCATGACGACGGTCGAGGTCGGCACCATGGTGGGTCAGCGGAGCCTGGTGGCGCCCGAGCTGCCTTTGGTCGAGTGCCCCGACAAGCTCGCACCACGGGACGCCCGGGAGTTGTCACGCCTCTTCTTCGAACAGCTCGCGGTATTGGAGGAGGGGACTCCCGCCCATCAGTACGCCCGCAACACCCTGATCGAGATGAACATGTCGCTCGTGCGCTTCGCCGCGCGGCGCTTTCGCCAGTACGCGGACGAGATCGAGGACGTCGTCCAGGTGGGCATGATCGGCCTGATCAAGGCGATCGACCGGTTCGAGCTGTCGCGCGAGACGCAGTTCGCCACGTTCGCCGTGCCGTATGTCGTCGGCGAGATGAAGCGCTTCTTCCGCGACACCACCTGGGCCGTGCACGTCCCGCGCCGCCTGCAGGAGCGCCGGACGGAGCTGGGCAAGGCCCGGGCCGAGCTGGAGAGCCGCCTTGACCGCTCCCCCACCGTCAAGGAGCTGGCCGCGCTGATGGACATCGGCGAGGAGGAGGTCCTGGAGGCCCAGCTGGCCGCCAACGGCTACCACTCCTCGTCCCTCGACGCCGCCCTGTCCGGCAACGAGGAGGAGGGGGAGGCGGCGCTCGCCGACGTCATCGGCCGCGAGGACCCGGCCATGGAGCTGGTCGAGGACTTCCAGGCCCTCGCGCCCGCGATGGACACCCTGACCGAGCGCGAGCGTTTCGTCGTGCACCTGCGGTTCGTGGAGGAGCGCACCCAGTCGGAGATCGGTGAGACGCTCGGCGTCTCCCAGATGCAGGTCTCCCGCATCCTGCGCCGGATCCTCACCAAGCTCCGGACCGGCATGGGCGTCGCCGTCGAGTGACGTGTGGCCGGTTTCGCCGACGCCGTGGCCCGGTGCCGGGCGGCTGTTTGACCCGGGGCGGTGCGGCCCGCTTTGATCGCTGCTCCAGGTGAGGTCGTTCCGGGTCTCCGGGCGGGACAGCGAGGAGTGCGCCGGGCATGGCGGGCAGCAGAGCGCTCGGGCGCGGATTCGGATGGCTGTGGGCCGCCTACGGAGCGAGCACGCTCGGCACCTGGCTGGCGTTCGACGCGTTCCCGCTGGTCGCGATCCTCGCCCTGCACGCCGGGCCCGCCCAGGTGTCGGCGCTTGCGGCCGCGGGGCTCGCGGTGGGGGCGGCGGTCGCGATGCCGCTCGGCCCGTGGGTGGAGTTCCGCCGCAAGCGGCCGGTGATGGTCGCCATGGACCTCGTGCGGTTCGCGGCACTGCTGAGCGTCCCCGTCGCGTACGCCCTCGGCCTGCTGGGCTTCGGACAGCTCCTGGCGGTGTCCGTCGTCGTGGCCGCGTGCGACATCACCTTCAAGGCGGCGGCCGGGGCGTGCCTCAAGTCGCTCGTACGGCCCGAGGACCTGCTCGTCGCGAACGGGCGCTTCGAGTCCACCACCTGGACGGCCTCCGTGCTCGGCCCGCCGCTGGGCGGCGTCGCGATCGGGGTGCTGGGTCCGGTGACGACCGTGCTGGCCAACGCCGTCAGCTTCCTGCTGTCCGCGGCGGGGATCCGCGCGATCGGCGGGCAGGAGCCGCAGCCCGTACGGACGGGTGCGCCGCGGATGCGGGCCGGGGACCTGCTGGAGGGGTGGCGGTACATCCTGACCCACCGGGCACTGCGCCCGCTGTTCTTCAACACGGTCCTGAACAACGGTCTGATCATGGCCACCGCGCCTGTGCTCGCCGCGCTCATGCTCGGTGACCTCGGGTTCGCGCCCTGGCAGTACGGCCTCGCGTTCGGCGTCGCCTGCCTCGGCGGTCTCCTCGGCTCGCGGCTGGCGAACCCGCTCGTCACCCGGTTCGGGCAGCACAGGGTGATGCTCGCCTCCGGGACGCTGCGCGCGTGCTGGTCGGTCGGCCTCGGGTTCGTCCGGCCCGGGGTCGCCGGGCTGGTGCTCGTCATCGCCGTCGAGTTCGCGCTGATCGCCTGCTCGGGCGTGTTCAACCCGGTGTACGCCACCTACCGGCTCGCGCGGACGGAGGACGACCGGGTCGCCCGTACGCTCTCCGCGTGGTCGGTCACCAGCAGCGCCACGATCGCGGCCATGACGGCCCTGTGGGGTCTGCTGGCCGCTGCCGCCGGGCCGCGCACGGCCATAGCGATCGCCGGTCTCCTGCTCCTGGCGACCCCGCTGCTGCTCCCGTGGCGCGACGACGCTCGTACGGCGCCGTACGAGCGGGATCTGGCGACGAGGTCCGCGTGAGCCCCTCGCGGAGATCCCTGTGAGCGCCTCGCGCCGCCACGGCTACAGCGGCACCAAGACCTGGATGCGCTTGCCCCCCGCGGGCAGCAGGCTGACGGTGACGCTGGTCGCCAGGCGGCAGATCATCGGCCAGCCGTAGCCGCCGGGGGCGAAGTCGCCGCTCGGCTCCTTCGTCGACGGCAGCCCGGTGCTCGCGTCCTCGACCACCAGCCGCAGCCCCACGCGGTCCGCCGTCGCCTCGAAGGCGGTGACGCCGCCCGCGTGCCGCAGTGCGTTCGTCACCAGCTCCGACGTCACGAGCAGCGCGTCCGCGACCACCGGATTCCGCGTCGACAGCGGCGATCCGCCCAGCGCGGCGCCCAGCAGCGCCTTGACGCGCCCGCGCGCCTGCGCGGCGTCGACCGGCACGAGTCCGGTCCTCCATGTAGGAGCCGTCTCCTCACTCACCTCACTGCCCCCGTCCTGCATGCGGAACCGCCCGCACTCACCCCCTGCGCACTTGCCCAGGGCTCCCATGGGTCAATCCCCTCTCGCTTTCGCGAAGGAACCGCCTCGCCCACCGCCGGGCCGGACCGCACAGGGTACGGGGACGGGGGGCGGCCCCGTCGCGACGGGGGACGCGACGGGGTCTGGGGTTTCGGGTGCCCCGGGGCGACGGGGTCATGCTCGTGATGCCGGTCACACCCCACGTGGCAGCACGGGCACCGGCAGTCGTGCGCCCGGTCGGTTCTCGGTCGGGACCACCGCCCAGCAGCCGTTGGTGCACCACACGTCCTTGCCGCCGTTGTCAGCTGGAGGTTGACCACGGCGTCCTCGGTGTTCTTTCCGTTGACGCCGCCCACGCCAGTCCGATATCCCGTCCGAATTCCGGCAACCGCACCCTCGGGGGCTATTGTTGACGATGCATCAGACAGTGGTTTCATCCTGGGTGAACTTTCGCGGTAGCCGACTTGGACCCACCTACCACGCCGGCCGTAGGACGTGTTCAACAGCCAGTGCCCGTGAGCATGATCGAGAGATTCACCGTTTCTCTCATCAACTCTTTAGTGTGCAGGCGATTCAGACGGGCTGCGTTTGTTTGGGTCAGGTGTGTATCTTTTTAGAACTCGCCTGTGCTGTGCCCGCAGCAAGGGCCGGCATCCGGCGGCAACATCCAGCACGAGGAAAGCGAACTCCCATGGCGGACGAGCCGGACACCAGCACACTCAAGAACCAGTACGCGGCGCGTGTCACCGCCGACCTGGAAGCCAACCAGCAGGACCAGACACGTATCCGCGCCGAACTCGACACGCTGAAGGGCCAACTCGAAGCCCTGGAGCGGGACCACGGTCTGCTGCAAACCATGCAGCACACCCTCGGCGGCGCCCCGGCGAAGGCCGTTCCCGCGAAGGCCACTCCCGCGAAGGCCGCCGCACCGGCCAAGGTGCCCACCCCGCGGACGAAGAAGGCCGAGGTCAAGACCGCGGCGGCCAAGCCCGCGCGGACCCCGCGCAAGAACACCGCTCCGGCGAAGACCGCTTCCCGGGCCAAGGCGGAGACCTCCGGCCCCACCCTGCGGGAAGTGGTGTTCGGCCTCTTCGCCGGACACCAGGAGCCGCGTACGGTCGCCGACATCCTCACCGAACTGACGGCCGCCCACCCCGACCGCACCACCAGCCCCCAGGTCGTCCGCAACACCCTCGAAGCGCTCGTCGCCAAGGGCGAGCTGGAGCGCGAGCGCAAGCAGGGCTCCGTCTTCTACACCGCCCCGGACAAGGCGCCCGCCGCGGCGGCCGGGACGCCCACCGCCGACGCCGTTCCCACGAAGGCCTGACACCTCTCATCCGCCGGGGTTGAATCGGGTCGATGGCTTTCTCGCCGTACGGCATCAACCGCACGGAGCGCGGCGGACAGCACCTGTCCGCCGAGCCCCGTGCCCCTGGTCAGGCGCAACGGCCGGCGGGCCGGGTGCGCGTCACCACATCGCCGATGCCGGTGGTCACGTCGAGCCACACCACCTGGCGGCCGCGCGCCACGGTTGCACGACATCCGCTCCCCGCGCACACCCTCACCGGTGAGTGAGGCCGCCGGGAACTGCCAGAGCTTGGCGAGCGACTTGTTGCGGTATTCGATGTCGGGTATCCGGGCATGGAAGCGATGATGCGGGGACCATCAACGGGGCAGGCGCGGGCAGGGACGGCTTCCGGCCCTGCCCCCTACGCACGCACGCGCCGCACGGTGGTGAGGAACACCGGCACCACGGCGAGCAGTTCGCCCAGTGCTCCCACCCACAGCGCCGTGCGCGCGCCGAAGTGCTCGCCCAGGGCGCCGCCCAGGAGTGCGCCGATCGGCATCGAGCCCCACACCACGAAACGGAACGTCGCCGTCATCCGGCCCAGGAGCGGTGGCGGGCAGAGCTGCTGGCGCAGGGCCACCGAGGTGATCTTGAAGGTCATGAAGGCCGTCCAGCCGAGGCCCTGGAGCGCGACGGCGAGCGCGAAGCGCCAGTCGGACTGGTAGAAGGGCAGCGCGAGCAGCCAGAGCACCCCACTGGTCAGTACGGACAGACACATCGCCGGTCCCTGGCCGAGCCGGGCGGCGATCCTCGTGGTGAGCAGACTGCCGAGGAAGCCGCCGACCGCCTCCGCGGTGAAGACCAGGCCGCACAGGAACGGGGAGAGGCCGAGGTCGCCGGCGAGCAGGACGAGGAGCATGGCCGCACCGACCGTGCCGCACAGGTTGGAGATCGCCGAGGTGAGTGTCAGTGCCCGCAGGGTCCGGTGGGCGAAGAGGAAGCGCAGCCCTTCGGTGATCTCGGCCCGCAGCCCCGGCGCCGTCGTCGACGCGGGCGAGGCCGTGTCGGGGCGGCGGACGCGGGTGAGGAGGAGCGCGGAGGCGAGGTAGCTGACGGTGTCCACCGCGACGGCGAGGGGCGCGGTGAGCGCGCCGATGAGCGCGCCACCCGCGCCGGGGCCCGCGGCCTGGGTGAGGGTGCGACTGGCCTCCAGCTTGACGTTGGCCTCCATCAGCCGGGTGCCGTCGACGAGTTGGGGGAGGTGGCTCTGGGCGGCCACGTCGAAGAACACCGTGCACACGGACATGCCGAAGGCCACCGCGTACAGCTGGGGCAGACTCAGCACGTCCAGCGCGCTCGCCACGGGGACCGAGGCGAGGAGTGCGGCGCGGCCCAGGTCACCGGCGACCATGACCCTGCGGCGGCGCGCCCGGTCCACCCACGCCCCGGCGGGCAGGCCGAGCAGCAGGAAGCCGAGGTACTCGAACGTCACGAGCAGACCGGCCTGGAAGGGGGTCGCGTCGAGGGCGCCGATGGCGATGAGGGGAAGGGCGAGGACCGTGACGGCCGTACCGGCCTGGCTGACCGTGTCGGCGGCCCAGAGCCTGCGGAAGTCGCGGTCGCGGAGCAGGGCGCCGGGCCGAGCCGGAGTGGTGTCCGTGGAGCAGGAGAGCGTCATGATCGCGCACTCCACCACCGGCGGGACGGCCGGGCCATTGTTTTAGTCTGACCGAAAACGTCATGGGGCGATCGGGGGCGCGGGACATGGGAGCGGTGCGGTTCGGGGTGGACGATCTGGTCAACCTGCGGTTCGCGATATCGCCGTTGTGGGAGACGGTGGCGAGTCTGCGGGCCTCGGAGGACCCCGGACGGCACGCCGTTCATCTGCCGTGGATCAAGAAGGCGTCGGCTCTGCGCCAGGACCGCGAGCTGGCCCGCTGCCTTGAACCGCTGCGTACCGAACTCGTCGCCTTCGAGCCCCCTCCCCCACGGTGTCCGCTCGCCGAGATCGAGGAGGAACTCGCGCTCGCCGGGATGCCTTCCGAGGTGGGCGACGCGGTGCTCGCCTGGTGGCGGGCCGCCGTACAGCCGTACTGGCCGCGCATCCGTGCCGTCCTGGAGGCCGACGTCGTCCACCGCACCCGCCAACTGGCCGAGGACGGCATCCAGGAGGTGTTCGCCCACCTCCACCCCACCCTGCGGTGGACACGGGACCGGCTGGTGTCGGTGGATCTGCCGCCGGGCGAGGCGGGGCTCGACGGGGGCGGGATCACCCTGGTCCCCACCGCGTTCGCCACCCGTTGCCGCCTCCTGCCCGGCCGGGGCCCGACACCGCCCTGCGTCCTCTACCCCGCGCGCGCCGTGGGCACCCTGTGGGAGCGGCGCGGGAGCGCCGACGAGGGCCTGGCCCGTCTGCTCGGCCGCAGCCGCGCGCAGGTGCTCGCCGATACGAGCTCACCGGCCACCACCACACAGCTGGCCGCGCGTACGGGCCTCAGCCTCGGTGCGGTGTCCCAGCACCTCGCCGTGCTGCGCGACGCCGGTCTGGTCACCAGCCACCGCTACCGGCGCGAAGTCCACTACACGGCCAGCGGCATGGGTCTCGCCCTGCTCGGGCGGCGGACGGTGTGACACCGCACGGCCGAGAAAAAGATTTCCTCCACGTTTTCGTTATCCGCCGGTCCCCCACCGATCTCCCACGGTGGAGAAGCAGTCGGTTGGAACCCGGAGACCACCGGGGCCCGGGGAGAGTGGACGAGGCGTGAACATGAAGTACGGGACGGCGACGGTCGAGGCGGCGCGAGCCGGTGACCAGCAGGCCCAGGACGAGCTCGTCGCGGCCTGCCTGCCGCTGGTCTACAACATCGTCGGCCGGGCGCTGAACGGTCACGCCGACGTCGACGACGTGGTCCAGGAGAGCGTGCTGCGGATGCTCGACGGCCTGGCGGGGCTGCGGGATCCCGGCAGCTTCCGGTCGTGGGTGGTGGCCATCACCATGAACCAGCTGCGCCAGTACTGGCAGCGCGCCCGCACCCGGCCGGACGGCACCGGCATCCAGGAGACGTCCGACCTGCCCGACCCCGGCGCCGACTTCGTCGACCTGACGATCCTGCGACTCGGGCTCTCGGGGCAGCGCAGGGAGGCCGCAGAGGCCACCCGCTGGCTGGAGTCCGAGGACCGGGGGCTGCTCTCGCTGTGGTGGCTGGAGACGGCGGGGTACCTGACCCGTGCCGAGGTGGCCGCGTCGCTCGAACTGTCCCCGCAGCACACGGCCGTACGCGTGCAGCGCATGAAGGAGCGGCTCGACGCGTCGCGCCAGGTGGTACGGACCCTGGCAGGTGCCCCGCGCTGCCACGAACTCACCGGCCTGCTCTCGCTCTGGGACGGTGTGCCCTCCGCGCTGTGGCGCAAGCGCATCACCCGGCACACCCGCGTGTGCCCGGTCTGCTCCGGCCTCGCCAGTGGACTCGTACCGCCCGAGGGCCTGCTGGCGGGGCTCGCGCTGGTGCCGGTGGCTTCGGCGGCCGGTCTGTTCGCGGCCCTGGCCGCACACCGGGGCACCGCGCCCATGGCGTACGGGATGGCCGAGGTGCCCCCGGCGCCCGGCCGCCACCGCCAGGCACCCCGTGGCAAAGGCGCGCGCGCCGAGGCGGCGACCCGGGGCGAGCTCCGCCGCGACCGCGCCAGGCGTCGGCGCCGGGCCGCCGCGGTGCTGGCGGGCGCCACCGCGATAGGCGGCCTCGCCGTGGTCATCCACGTCTCGTCGGATCCGTCCGCGCCCCGCACCGCGGTCGCCGACGCCCCGGCCGACGCCGCCGTCACGGCGGCGGGCCCCGACGGCGCCACCGCCACCGGACCGACACCCACGCGAGCGTCCAACTCGCCCTCCCCGAAGCCGAGTTCATCGCCGTCACCGAGCCGCTCGGCCGCTTCGCCGAAGCCGTCCGCGCACAGCCCCGCGCCGCACAGCACGGCCGCGCGGACTCCCGCGCCGCACACCCCCAGGGTGCCGAACTCCCTCGCCAAGCAGGGGTCGGCCGCCCAGCAGGTGATCGCGCTGGTCAACACCGAGCGGGCCAAGAACGGCTGCGGCCCCGTGAGCGACAACTCCCGGCTCGCCACGGCCGCGCAGCGCCACTCCGACAACATGGCGGCACAGGGTTTCTTCGACCACACCGACCCCAGCGGGGCGGGTCCGGGCGAGCGCATCCACGCCGCCGACTACCAGTGGTCCACCTACGGCGAGAACATCGCCCGGGGCCAGCAGAGCCCGGCCGACGTCATGAACTCCTGGATGAACAGCCCCGGGCACCGCGCGAACATCCTCAACTGCGCCTTCAAGGAGCTGGGGGTGGGGATCCACAACGGCCCCGGAGGCCCTTGGTGGACCCAGGACTTCGGCACGCGGATGTAGGTGTGAGCCCGGTCAGGTGGCCGTGAGGGCGTGGGCCCGGGCGATGAGCAGGGCCACGTCGTCATGGGTGTCCGGGCGGCGCAGGGCGGCGAGCAGGAAGTCGCAGGTGTCCTCCAGCGGGCGGCTGGGGCCGGTCAGCAGATCGGTGAGGGTCGCAAGGCGGGTGTCGATGTCCTGGTCGCGGGTCTCGATCAGACCGTCGGTGTACAGGACGAGGTCGTCGCCCGGGTCGAGGGTGACGGCCGTGGTCGAGAACGGGACGCCGCCCACGCCCAGCGGCGCTCCGGTGGGCAGGTCGAGGAGCCGGGGCGGGCGGCCGGGCCGCAGGTGCACCGGGGGCGGGTGCCCGGCGACGGCGATGTGGCACAGGTGCGTGTGGGGGTCGTAGAGCGCGTACACACACGTCGCCGTCGCATCGCCCAGGTCGGCGGTGGCGGCGTCCAGATGGGTCAGTACGGTGGCGGGGTCCAGGTCGAGCCGGGCAAGGGCTCGGGCCGTGGCGCGCAGTTGGCCCATAGTGGCGGCGGCGTTGATGCCGCTGCCCATCACATCGCCGACGACCAGGGCCGTACGGTCGCCGCTGAGGGCGATGACGTCGAACCAGTCGCCGCCGGTCTCGTCGTCGGCGGCGGCCGGCTGGTAGCGGTAGGCGATGTCCAACCCGCGCGGGGCGGCGGGGCGTTGGGGCAGCAGGTGGCGCTGGAGCATCAGAGCCGTCTCGCGCTGGCGCTGGTACCAGCGCGCGTTGTCGATGGACACGGCCGCGCGGGCGGCGAGTTCGGTGGCGAGCAGTACGTCGTCCTTGCTGAAGGGGGCGGGGTTGCGGGCGCGTTTGAGGTCGAGCGCGCCGAGGACCTGGCCGCGGGCGATGAGGGGGACGGCGAGGTAGGAGTGGACTCCTGCGGCGGCGAGGAGGTGCACGGCGGCCTCGTCGCGGGCGATGCGCGGCAGGTCCTGGGGGCGCACCCGGGGGACGAGAACGGGGCGGCCGGTGCGGGCGCACTGGGTCACCAGCCTCGTGGGGCCGTAGAGGGCGACGTCGCCGACCGGGTCGGCGGCTTCGGTTGCGGGTGTGGGGTAGGCCGCGTTGAGCGCCAGCGCGCGGAACCGCACGGCGCCGCCGTCCGCCTCCCCCGGCCGGGGACCGGCCAGGACGGTGTCGAGCACGTCGACGGCCGCGATGTCGGCCACCTCGGGGACGGTGACGTCGGCCAGCTCGCGGGCCGTCACCTCCAGGTCGAGGGTGGTGCCGATGCGGACGGACGCGTCCGCGATCAGTGAGAGCCGGCGCCTGGCCTGGGCGGCGGAGACGGCCGCCTCGTGCTGCTCGGTCACGTCGACGACGGACACCGCGACGCCGAGGACGTGACCGGCCTGGTCGTCGAGCCGGTACACCGACACCAGCCAGGCGTGGTCCCGCTCGGGGTCGGCGGCGGTGCGGCCGGTGGTGAACTCGTCGAGCACCGGGCGCCCGCTCGCCATCACCTCGCGCATCCTCGCCTCGACGGTGGTCCCGTCCAGGAACGGCAGTACGTCGACGATCCGGCGCCCCAGGTGCTCGTCGGCCGGAACGCCGTTGATGCGCTCAAGGGCGGGGTTCACCAGGACGTACCGCAGCTCGGTGTTGAGGACGGCCAGGCCGATGGGCGACTGGTCCACGAGCCGCAGCGACAGGGCCAGATCGCGCTCCACCCGCCGCAGCGTGGCCTGCTCGGAGGCCAGGCCCAGCGCGAACATACGGCCGTTGTCGGCTTCGAGGCGCACGTTGCGGAACTCCACGAGGAGGGTGCTGCCGTCCTTGTGCCGGACGGGGAACACCCCCGCCCAGGTGCCCTCGCCGGACATCACCTGGGCGAACAGCCGCAGCACCACGTCGCGGTGCTCCTCGTCCACCAGCAGCTTCGCGGCGTACTGCCCGAGCGCCTCCTGGGCGGTGTACCCGTACACCCGCTTGGCCTGCGGACTCCACAGCCGGATGCGGCCCTCGGCGTCGAGGACGACCGCGGCCACCCCGAGCACGTCCAGCAGGCCACCGGCCACCAGCGACGGATCTCTCGCCCCCGAACGGGCCGGGAAGGACTGCGCACCAGCCATCACCGGCCTCCTCACCCGTACGCCCCGGTGCGGGACACGCCCGCTGGCCAGGCCCAGGCCGATCGGCACGACTTTCCGCCTTCCATGCTGCGCCCGGACACCCGGGCGTGCGACCGGGCGCGGGCCGCGGTCGGCCGAACGGCGTGCGGAGCGGCTCGGCGGCGGCCGTCACTTCCGGTGGCGTCGGCCCCGCAGGCCGAACAGTGCCCCTCTCCCGTACTCCGGATTTCTCACACTGCCTGCCGGGTCACCCCGTATCAGCAGCTCAAACCGGGGCGCGGCCGATACGGGGCACGGGCCGGGGCACTCTCGCCCGGCTCGGCCGTACCGATCGCGGAAGCGTGCCCGGCCGGGCAGGATGGGTGGGCCGGGCCCACGCCCCGCCCGAGCACTGGAGCGCCGATCATTGGGCACTCTTCCTACAGGCGCCCGGTGCGGAGCACCACCGAGCAGTGGCGAAGGAGACGGGTGGACCCATGGCACCGGACACGAGCGACGACTCGTACGACTTGGGCACCGCCGGGGGCAGACGGTTCGCCGTCGCGGCACGGCGGGTCGGCGGGGCCGCGGTGCTCTCGCTCACCGGTGAGCTGGACCACGACACGGTGGAGCCGTTGCGTACCGCCCTGGCGGAGCAGATCGCCGCCGCGCCGGAACGGATCGTGGTCGACTGCGCCAGTCTGCGGTTCTGCGACTCGACGGGGCTGAACGCACTGCTGCGGGCACGGACGGCGGCCACGGAGGCCGCGGGCGCCGGCATCGAGCTCGCCGCGCTCCAGCCGCCCGTGGCCCGGATGTTCGAGATCACCGGTGCGTACGCGGTGTTCCGCATCCACGCCGACCTGGACCAGGCGCTCGCGGGCCGCCCGCCGGAGTAGCGGAGCAGGCGATGGGCGACACGAGCCGGGCCGGGCGGAGCCAGATGCGGCGCCTGGAGCTCTTCGGTACGAAGGGCGTGGTGACCCGCTGCCGCGACTTCACCGCGCACGCGCTGGCCGACTGGGGGTGGACCACGACCGCGCGGGAGGACGACCGCGCGCGTGTGGCCGATGTGCTGCTGCTCGTCTCCGAGGTCGTCACCAACGCCTGTCTGCACGCGGGCGGCCCCCGGGAGCTGGTGCTGCGCCACGAGGACGGCCACCTCCGGGTGGAGGTCGCCGACGCCAGTCCCGTCGCCCCCGCACGCCGCTCCCGGGCCCCCTCGCTGCCGGGCGGCCACGGCCTGATGGTGCTCGACCGGCTCGCCGGGGACTGGGGCTCGATTCCGCTGGGAACGGGCAAGGTGGTGTGGCTGGAGGTCGCGCTGCCGTCGCGGGCGGAGCGCAGTCACTCAGCGGGGTACCGCCACCCACCTGAGAGCCTTCGAGATGCCCGTGGGCCGTTCGACCGTCCGGCCCGCTGACGGGCCTGCCCCGCGCGGCCCCTTTCGCTCTGAGGCGAGTGCTCAGTCCGCCGCGCCCTCCGTGTGCCGGTGCCGCACCCACAGCGGTAGTACGAACCAGCACGCCAGGTACCAGGCCACCACGGCACCGACCAGCCACGGCCAGTACCCGCCGCGCGCGGCCACCCGCAATACCAGGACGAGCGAGGAGGTCATCGTGGCAAGGAGGAGTACGAGCCCGACGACGGTGAGCCGAGAGGCCCAGGCGACGGCGGTCGGTTTGATGTGGCGGCCGGCGAGGAGCCGGTGGAAGGAGACCGGAGCCACCAGGGCGCCCGTGGTCGCCGATCCGAGCACGACCGTACAGACGTAGATCGCCTTGTCGGTGTCGCCGAGTCGCTGGAAGAGCGGGGTGAAGGCGACGGTCAGGAGGAAGCCGAAGAGGATCTGCACGCCCGTCTGGGCCACCCGGACCTCCTGGATGAGGTCGCCCCACTTGCGGTCCGCGCGCCCCTCGGCGGTTTCGTCACGCCCGGTGCGCAGCTTCCTGTCGTCGCCGTCCATCGCAGCCTCCTGCCACTTCCCTCGCTCCGGGCACGGCCACCCGCCCCCGCGTTGCGCGAGCGGTCACGCATCGGTACCCGCTCGCCCGGATCGCAATCCGGCGGGGCCGGGGTGCGCCCGATGTCGTGTTCCTGGCGTCGCCGGTCGCCTTCGCGCGCCCCTCCCGGCGCTCGACCGGCGCACCCGGGGCGCTCGGGGCGCTCGGAGTCGGCCCCACGGCGGCTCTCCTCTCGGGGAGTCGGGGCCGGGCGCCCGGCGCGCCCCGGGCGTCGAGGGCCGGGCGACGGGCCCCGGTCAGGTCCGGGCGGTCAGCGAGCCGAGCACTTCGCGGGCGAGGTCGCCGGCGAGCGACACCTTGTACGCGTTGTCCCGCAGCGGGACGGCGGCGGCGAGCTCGGCCTCCACGGCCCGGGCGACCGCCTCGGGGGTGGGCGCGCTGCCCAGCAGCGCGGCCTCCGTACGCCGGGCGCGCCACGGGCGGTGGGCCAGACCGCCGAAGGCGACCCCGATGTGCCGGACCACCCCGCCCTCCACCTGGACGGCGGCGGCGACGGAGGCGAGCGCGAAGGCGTACGACGCCCGGGCCCGCGCCTTGCGGTAGCGCGAGACGGCGCCAGCGGGCAGGGGCGGCAGCAGCACCCCGGTGATCAACTCGCCGGGGCGGATCACGGTGTCCTGGTCGGGGCTGTCCTGCGGCAGCCGGTGGAATTCGGTCAGCTCGACCGTCCGGCCCCCGCCCGGCCCCGCCATCTCGACCACGGCGTCCAGGGCCGCGAGCGCCACGGCGAGGTCGGAAGGGTGGGTGGCGACGCAGTGTTCGGAGTGGCCGAGCACCGCGTGGTCGTGGTTGACGCCGTCCAGGGCGCCGCAACCGCTGCCCGGCACCCGCTTGTTGCACGGCTTCGCCAGGTCCTGGAAGTAGGCGCAGCGGGTGCGCTGGAGGAGGTTTCCCGCCGTGGTGGCCACGTTGCGCAACTGGCCCGAGGCGCCGCTGAGCAGCGCCTGCGACAGCACCGGATACCGCTCGCGGACCAAGGGGTGCGCGGCGAGGTCGCTGTTGCGCACGGTCGCGCCGAGCCGCAGCGCACCGTCGGGCAGCTCCTCCACCCGGTCCAGGGGCAGCCGCGTGATGTCGATGAGCACCTCGGGCCGTTCCACCCCGAGCTTCATCAGGTCGACGAGGTTGGTGCCGCCGCCCAAGTACCGCGCCTCCGGGCGGCCCGCGTGCGCGACGGCCGCCTCCTCGACGCTCCCGGCCCTCACGTACAGCACCGGCTTCACGCGGTCACCTCCCGCGCGGCCGCGTCCCGTACGACCACTTCCTGGACGGCCTCCACGATGTGCGGATAGGCCCCGCAGCGGCACAGGTTGCCGCTCAGCCGTTCACGGATCTCCTCGGCGGTCAGGCGCACGGGGGCGTCGGTCGGCCGTTCGGTGTCGGTGACGACCGACGGCCGGCCGGATCTGGCCTCCTCCAGCATGCCCACGGCCGAGCAGAGCTGCCCGGGTGTGCAGTAGTCGCACTGGAGCGCGTCCCGGTCCAGGAACGCCTGTTGCAGGGGATGCAGCTCGCCGTCCGCGCCCGCCGCCTCGGCGAGCCCCTCCACGGTGACGACCTCGCACCCCTCCTGCGCGACCGCGAGCAGCAGACAGCTGTTGACCCGTCTGCCGTCGACGAGCACGGTGCACGCCCCGCACTGTCCCTGGTCGCAGCCCTTCTTCGAGCCGGTGAGGGCGAGGTGCTCGCGCAGCAGCTCGAGGAGCGTGGTGCGGTGGTCGAGCTCGACGACGTGGACGGTGTCGTTCACCCGCAGGGTCACGCGCGAGTGCGTGGGCGGGAGCACGCCGCCGCGGTCGGCCGGTTCGGAGTCGGGCTCGGGGCTGTGCTCGCGCGGGCGTTCGCTGGCTTCCATCCTCACGGCTCCTCGGTCTGACGGGTCGGCGGCTTCTCCACCCTCGTACAGCCGACGTCCTCCGGCATCTCGGCGGCCTCTCCCGCTGCTCCGCGCGCCGGTCGTGCGCCGTTGCGCCGGGCTCGTACCGGCCGACTGGCGCAAACGCACACCGGTTCGAGCGGTCCGGAGGCGGGTAACCACCTGTCATGCTCACCTTTGGGGTCGAAGAAGAGTATTTGCTGGTGGACCCCGTGACCGGCCGGCCCCTGCCCCGTTCGGAAGAGGTACGGGCGCTGACCGGACCGGACACGGTCGAGGAGCCGGAGGTGCAGGCCGAGCTGCTCCAGGCTCAGGTGGAGGTGGCGACCCCGGTCTGCCTGGCGCTGGCGGAGCTGGGCGGCCATCTGGTGCGCCTGCGGCACACGGTGGGGACCGCGGCGGAGCGCGTGGGCTGCAGAGTCGCCGCCGTGGGGGCCGCCCCCGTCAACGGCGCGGGCCCCGTCCCGGTCACTCCGCGGCCCCGCTATCTGGCGATGCAGACGAACGCGGGGCAGTTGGTCGACGAGCAGCTGATCAACGGCATGCACGTGCACGTCGGAGTGCCCGACCGGGAAGTCGGCGTCGCCGTCCTCAACCGGATCCGCGTCTGGCTGCCCACCCTGCTCGCCATGTCGGCCAACTCGCCGCTGTGGCACGGCCGCGACACGGGGTTCGCCAGCTGGCGCACCCTCGTCTTCAGCCGCTGGCCCGTCAGCGGACCCCCGCCGCGCTTCGCCGACCTCGACGACTACGAGAGCCGTACGGAAGCGCTCATCACCTCCGGGGCGGTCAGCGACAGCGGACAGCTCTACTGGCACGCGCGCCTCTCCGAGCGCTACCCCACCATCGAAGTGCGCTGTCTCGACGTGCAGGTGCGGGTCGACGAGGCGGTGATGCTCGCCGGGATCATCCGCGCCCTGGTCGCCACCGCGATCCGCGAGCACAAGGACGGCGACCCCGTGCCGGAGTGCCCGCTCGAACTGCTCCAGGCCGCGACCTGGCGCGCCGCCCGGGAAGGCCTCAACGGCGTCCTCCTCGACCCCGCCGGACAGCGGCGCAGCTGCGGCGACGTGCTGTGCCAGCTGGCCCGGCACATCGGCCCCGCCCTGGAGGCGTCGGGCGACGGCCTTGAGGTGAACTCCATGATGCAGCGGCTCCTGCGCCGGGGAACGGGCGCCGACCGGCAGCACCGGGCGTTCACGGAAGGCGGCATTCCGGCGGTGATCGGCCTGGTCACGAGCGAGAGCGTCAGGACGTAAGCGCTCCGCTGGAAATGGGGTTCGTCAGCTGCGGGCTGTCTGTGGCTGGTCGCGCAGTTCCCCGCGCCCCTGAAGGGGCGCGGTACCGCACCGGACTTCCACAAGTCCGCTCAGCGCCCCTGCGTACGGTGTCCACGAGGACCGGGTTCACGCGCCGACGTACTGCGCCAGGTGCTCGCCCGTAAGGGTGGAGCGGGTGGCGACCAGGTCGGCGGGGGTGCCCTCGAAGACGATCCGGCCGCCGTCGTGGCCGGCGCCGGGGCCGAGGTCGACGATCCAGTCGGCGTGCGCCATGACCGCGGGGTGGTGTTCGACGACGATGACCGACTTGCCGGAGTCGACGAGCCGGTCAAGGAGGCCGAGCAACTGCTCGACGTCGGCGAGGTGGAGGCCGGTGGTCGGCTCGTCGAGAACGTAGACGCCGCCCTTCTCGGCCATGTGGGTGGCCAGTTTGAGCCGCTGCCGCTCGCCGCCGGACAGGGTGGTGAGCGGCTGGCCGAGGGTGAGGTAGCCGAGCCCGACGTCGGAGAGCCGGGTGAGGACCTTGTGCGCGGCCGGCGTGCGCGCCTCGCCGTCGGCGAAGAACTCCTCCGCCTCGCTCACCGACATCGCCAGCACCTCGCTGATGTCGCGGCCGCCGAGGTGGTGGTCGAGGACCGACGCCTCGAACCGCTTCCCCTCGCACTCCTCACAGGTGGTGGCGACTCCGGCCATCATCGCCAGATCGGTGTAGATGACCCCGGCGCCGTTGCAACTGGGGCAGGCGCCCTCGGAGTTGGCGCTGAACAGCGCCGGCTTGACGCCGTTGGCCTTGGCGAACGCCTTGCGGATCGGGTCGAGCAGCCCGGTGTACGTGGCGGGGTTGCTGCGCCGCGATCCCTTGATGGCTCCCTGGTCGACCGGGACCACGTCCGCGCCGGGCGGGATCGAGCCGTGGACGAGGGAGCTCTTGCCGGAGCCCGCCACGCCCGTGACGACGCAGAGCACCCCCAGCGGCAGGTCGACGTCGACTTCGCGCAGGTTGTGCGCGGTCGCGCCGCGGATCTCCAGTACGCCGCCGGGCGTGCGCACCTTCTCCTTGAGGGCGGCCTTGTCGTCGAGGTGGCGGCCGGTGACGGTGTCGCCCGCGCGCAGCCCCTCGACGGTGCCCTCGAAGCAGACGGTGCCGCCCGCCGTACCCGCGCCGGGGCCGAGGTCGACGACGTGGTCGGCGATCGCGATCGTCTGCGGCTTGTGCTCCACCACGAGCACCGTGTTGCCCTTGTCGCGCAGCCGCAGCAGCAGGTCGTTCATCCGCTGGATGTCATGGGGGTGCAGACCCGTGGTGGGCTCGTCGAATACGTACGTGACGTCGGTGAGCGAGGAGCCGAGGTGGCGGATCATCTTGACGCGCTGGGCCTCGCCGCCCGACAGCGTGCCCGACGGCCGGTCGAGGGAGAGGTAGCCGAGACCGATCTCCACGAACGAGTCGAGGGTGCGTCGCAGGGTCGCCAGGAGCGGTGCCACCGAGGGCTCGTCGAGGTCCCGGACCCATGCGGCCAGGTCGCTGGTCTGCATCGCGCAGGCGTCGGCGATGCTGATCCCCTCGATCTTCGACGACCGGGCCGCCTCGCTGAGCCGGGTGCCGCCGCACTCGGGGCAGGCGGTGAAGGTGACCGCCCGGTCCACGAACTCCCGGATGTGCGGCTGCATCGCGTCCCGGTCCTTGGAGAGCATCGACTTCTGGATCCGCGGGACCAGACCCTCGTAGGTCATGTTGATGCCCGCGATCTTCATCCTGGTCGGCTCGCGGTAGAGGAAGTCGTGCAGTTCCTTCTTCGTGTACGTGCGGATCGGCTTCTGCGGGTCGGCGAAGCCCGACTCGGCGTAGAGCCGGGAGTTCCAGCCGCCGCCCGTATAACCCGGGACGGTGATCGCGCCCTCGGCGAGCGACTTGGATTCGTCGTAGAGCTGGGTGAGGTCGATGTCGGAGACCGAGCCGCGGCCCTCGCAGCGCGTACACATGCCGCCGGTGCGGTTGAAGGTCGCCTGCACGGCCTTGGTCCGGCCGGCACCGCGATCGACCGTGATCGCGCCGCTCGCCCGGACCGAGGGGACGTTGAAGGCGAACGCGTTGGGCGAGCCGATGTGCGGCTGCCCGAGCCGGCTGAAGAGGATGCGCAGCATCGCGTTGGCGTCGGTGGCGGTGCCCACGGTGGAGCGGGGGTCGCCGCCCATCCGCTGCTGGTCGACGACGATCGCGGTGGTCAGCCCTTCGAGGACGTCGACCTCGGGCCGCGCCAGCGTGGGCATGAAGCCCTGGACGAAGGCGCTGTACGTCTCGTTGATCAGCCGCTGCGACTCCGCGGCGATCGTGTCGAACACCAGCGAGCTCTTGCCGGAGCCGGAGACGCCGGTGAACACCGTGAGCCTGCGCTTGGGGATCTCGACGCTGACGTCCTTGAGGTTGTTCACGCGCGCCCCGTGCACCCGGAGCAGATCGTGGCTCTCGCCGCCCTGCGGCGCCTGCGACCGCGCGCCCGTCCTCCTGGCCGTGCCCATCGTGTCTCCCTCTGCCGTGCGGAGCCTGCCATGCGGACCGCTTTTCGCGCTCTACGCCGGGATCGCGCCCGGCTCGATCTAACCAGCTCCGGGCAGCGGCGTCGCCCCCAATGACGGGGACGCTCGCGGACGGCGCCCCGGCATTCACACGACCTGGCGCGGGGACCCGCGGCCATTCCTTTGCCGACCCGCCGCCGGGACGACGAGCGCGCGGAAATACCCTGGTCCCCATGGAGCTCTCAGGACACATCGCCACCGACCGCCCGCTGCTCGTGCTGGCCGTCAAGGAAGAGGCGCAGTTCCTCGACACGGATCTGCCCGTCCTGCTCACCGGCATGGGCAAGGTGAACGCGGCGGGCGCGCTGGCCGCCGTCCTGGGGCGCGGGCCGCACCCCTCCCGGATCGTGAATCTGGGGACCGCCGGGGCGCTGCGCCCGGGGTGGACGGGCACCCATGTCATCGGCTCGGTGCTCCAGCACGACCTGGACAGTGACGTACTGGCCGCGCTGACCGGCGAGGTGTACGGCCCGCCGCTCGACGTGTCCGACCAGGGCGGTCCGACGCTGGCGACCGGCGACTCGTTCATCGCGGACGAGGAAGCGCGCGCCCGGCTGGCGCTGCGCGCCCACCTCGTCGACATGGAGGGCTACGCGCTCGCGTCCGTCGCGCAGCGGGCCGGGGTCCCCCTCCGCATCGTCAAGCACGTCAGCGACGAGGCGGGCGAGGGCGCGGCCAGGACGTGGCGCGAGTCGGTGGCCGACTGCGCCCGCGTCCTCGCCGCCTGGGCCGAGGCGAACATCCCGGAGTACACCGCCTGATCCCCGGCGGGTCACGCCTCCCCGACACCCACCCCGCCCGTCATCGGCGGGTTGAGCCGGGCGAACCCCTCCTGGCGCTCGTACGGGTAGTACGGATAGGGCGCGGTCCGGCCGCTCGCGGCGTCGAGGCGCGCGACCTGCTCGGCCGTCAGGGCCCAGCCGAGCGCGCCGAGGTTCTGCCGGAGCTGCTCCTCGTTGCGGGCGCCGATGATGACCGAGGAGACGGTGGGGCGGCGCAGCAGCCAGTTGAGGGCGATCTGCGGGATCGTCCTGCCGGTGTCCTCCGCCAGCTCGTCGAGCGTGTCGACCACCCGGTAGAGCAGCTCGTCCTCGACGGGTGGGCCGTAGTCGGCGGTGGCGTGCAGCCGGCTCTGCTCCGGCAGCGGCTGCCCGCGGCGGATCTTGCCGGTGAGCCGGCCCCAGCCGAGCGGGCTCCACACCACCGCGCCGACGCCCTGGTCGGCCGCGAGCGGCATCAGCTCCCACTCGTAGTCGCGGCCCACGAGGGAGTAGTACACCTGGTGCGCCGCATAGCGCTGGTAGCCGTACCGGTCCGCCGTGGCCTGCGACTTCATCAGCTGCCAGCCGGAGAAGTTGGAGACGCCGGTGTAGCGGATCTTTCCGGCCCGTACGAGGTCGTCGAGCGTGGACATGACCTCCTCGATCGGGGTGCCCGCGTCGAAGGCGTGCAGCTGGAAGAGGTCGATGTAGTCGGTGCCGAGGCGGCGCAGCGCGTCCTCGACGCTGCGGATGAGGCGCGAGCGGGAGGTGCCCGCGTCGCCGGGTCCGTCACCCATCGGCAGTCCGGCCTTGGTGGAGATGATCACCTCGTCGCGCCGCCCCTTGATCGCCGCGCCGAGCACCTCCTCCGAGGCGCCGGCGGAGTACACGTCGGCGGTGTCGAACATGGTGACCCCGGCCTCCAGACAGATGTCCACCAGCCGGCGCGCCTGCTCCGCGTCGGTGTCGCCCCAGGCGCCGAAGAGCTCCCCGCGCCCGCCGAACGTCCCGGCCCCGAAGCTCAGCGCCGGAACCATCAGCCCCGACGCGCCCAGCCGCCTGTATTCCATGACAGATTCCTCTCCGTGCACAGCCCGTGCGGCCGCCGGATGGCGACCACTAACGGTTCTGCGGTTCCGTTAGGATGTGTCCACAACGTAGCAGAGCATCACTCGCTAATGGAACAGGAGACCCGTTATGACTTCCGGAGACGCGGATCCAGGGACCGTCCGGCCCGGCGGCCGGACCGCTCGCGTACGGGCCGCGGTGCTCGGCGCCGCCGGTGACGCACTCGCGGAGGGCGGCCTCTCCCAACTGGACCTCGCCGATGTGGCCCGCCGCGCCGAGGTAGGCAAGACCACGGTCTACCGGCGCTGGGGCACTCCGGCCGGTCTCGTCGCCGACCTGCTCGCGGACATGGCCGAGCAGTCGCTGCCGCGCACCGAGACCGGGACGCTCCTGGGCGATCTGCGCGCCAACGCCCGGCTCGTCCAGCGCACCCTGGCCGACGCCCGCCAGGGCCCCCTCTTCAAGGCGGTGATCGCCGCCGCGACCTGCGACGGCCAGACGGCCGCCGCCCTGCACCGCTTCTACGAGACGCGCGTCGACGAATGGGCACCGTGCGTCCAACAGGCCGTCGAACGAGGGGAATTGACGGAGGGGACCGACACCCGCGAAGTGATCCGCGCGGTCTCGGCCCCCCTCTACTACCGCCTCCTGACCACCGCCACCCCGCTCGACGAGGCGGCGGCGGACCGCGCCGCCGAGGCCGCGGCCGCCGCCGCACGCGCGGGGGTCTTCACGGCCGCACAGAGCTGAGGTGCGCGGCCGGTCGCGGACCCGTCAGCTGATCGTCCACTGCTGGAGCGCGCTGTGGGAGTCGGCCTGCTGCGTCACCAGGCCGCCGTCGGAGCCCGACGACGTCGTCAGCAGCAGTCCGCTGTGCGCGTTGGCGATCGTGTAGGCGCCCGAGGCGAGTCGGGTGACCTTCCAGTGCTGGTTCGCGCCGCCGGTGCACGTCCACTGGATCACCGCCGTGCCCGGTGCGGTGAGCCCGCCGTCGTCGTCGGCGCACAGGTTCGAGTAGGCGTTGACGAGCGTGTACGAGCCGTCGGGCTGCTGGGTGAAGCTCCAGGTCTGGTTGGACCCGCCGTTGAGCGACCAGGTGACCAGCTGGACCCCGGTCGCCTTGGACCAGTTGGGGTCGTCGAGTCCCTTGCCGGACACGGAGACGGTGTGCGGGCCGTTCAGGTTCGCCGGGGCCGAGCCGGTCGCGGTCAGGGTCAGCGTCTGCTCGGCGGCCGTGCGCGAGCCGCCGACGCCGCTGCCCGTCGTGTTGGTCCAGGTGCGGGTCGGCGTGGTCTCGGCGAGGCGGGCGGTCTCCGACGACATGCCGAGCACCAGTCCGCTGTAGCGGTTGACCAGCCGGTACGCGCCGCTGCGCGCACCTCTGGAGGACACCTCCGGGACGATGAACCACTGCTGCCCGACCGTGGGACCGCCGGTTCCGGGCGCGGTGGCGGACGGTTCGGCCGCCCAGGCACGCCCGGCCTTCATGGCCGAGTCGACGCCCAGCAGGTTCCCGGTGGCCGCGTTGGTGATCCGGTACGAGCCGTCGCCGTTGCCCGTGAAGGCCCACGCTTCGAGGTTCGACCCGGTGGCGGCGGCCAGAGACGTGACCGTCGAGCCGCCGGTGGTCTGGGCGAGCACACGGCCGGATCCGCTGCCGATGCGATAGGTCTTCGTAGGGTCGACGGGCGGGGCGGCGGGCGCGGACGAGCCCACGGTGACCTCGGCGTACTCGCCGTCGGAGCGGGCGCAGGCGATGGAGCAGTACGACCGGAAGGTCTTGCCGACGATCGTCGAGTTCGTCCGGTTCGCGGCGTCCACCATCCAGCGGTACCAGGAGCCGGAGGTGTAGCCGCCCGAGTCCCCGATCAGCCGCCACTTCTGCGTCGACAGGTCGTCGGTCACGTAGAAGCGCTGGGGCGCCGTCCCCGAGACGACCTCGGGCTCGCCGATGTAGAGGCCGAGGTGGGCGTCGTAGGCGATGTTCATGATGAACAGGTCCGACTTGGCGGGGAGTTCGCCCGCCGCGACCTGCTGGTCGACGGTTCCGCCGTTGGCGGGGTCGTAGTCGCCGGCCACGGGTGTGTAGCCGGTCGGATTGGACGGGGTCGCCGGCACCATGTTGCTCTCCAGGCCGCCCACACCGGGCTGCGACCAGGCGCCGTCGTACCACTTCGACCAGGAGCCGCTCGCCATCTTCGACGAGATCGGAGCCCGTGCGACGTGCGCCAGCCCGCCCGTGCTGCCGCCGGTGCCGCCCTTGGGGACGACCCGCGAACCGTAGTAGACGTAGAAGTAGCCCGACGCCGGGTCGACGAACAGCCGCTGGTCGCCGTCGCCGTAGTTGTACGTCTGCTGGGGGAAGGCCGTCGAGTCGTTGCGGGCGGTGCTGTACGGCGAGGTGATGGCGTGGCCCAGGATCGTCCACACCTTGCCCTGGTTCTTGGAGACCGCGTAGTCGATGGCGTCGTAGTGCAGGCCGTCGCCGAAGGGCTGCGGGGTGAACTCGTTGTGCACCAGGCCGTACCAGTCCCCCGTGTCCGGGTCGACCCACACCCCGACCAGGTCGCAGAAGTTCTTCTGGGAGTAGCCCGAGCCCGGCCCGGCGGACGTCGCCGTCACGCCGGTGGGGCTGTTGTTGCAGCGCCAGGTGGTGTCGTTGTTCCTGTCACTGGAGTTGGCCGGGTTCACGGCGTTGCTGATCGCACTCGACCGGGTGGCGTCGTCGAAGTCCGTACCGGTGTAGAAGTCCCAGTACCGGGGCTCGCTCGCGCCGTACAGCGCGGCGGACTGCTGGAAGTAGAACGTGCCGTCCTTGTCGACGTAGGAGGCGGCCGGGGTGTCGGTCGGGTACTTGTAGGAGTTCACCGACCCGATCGAGATCGTGTACGTGGCGTCGGACGCGGCCGCCGACGCCGGTTCCGGAGCCAGTACGACGCCGGCTAGCAGGGGGATGGCCGCGGCCGCTGCCGCGAGGGCTCTTCGCAGGCGTGACACAGGTCGTCGTCCTTTCTCTCCGAGGAGGAGCGGTGGCCCGATCCCACTGCCGGTGACGGCCGGGAGTACATGTGTTTTCGTCGTCGCTTCTTGGGTTTTCGTGCGCGGACACCGCCGCGGAAGCCCTCGCCCTGCTCAATCACGCGCGATACCGCGGAGTTTCGAGCATCTCTTGACATGCACGCGGCACTGCGCTGCACTGGCGCCACTCACCTCGCACGCCCCCTGCCCCCTTCCATGACCAGGGATACGCCATGCGACTGCTCAGATTCCTGATCGCCGCGGTCTGCGCGCTGGCCGCACTCGCCCTGCCCGGCGTCGCCGCCGCGCCCGCCCGGGCGGCCGCCGGGCCCCCGCAGACCGTTCCGGCGCTGCGGCAGTGGACGGCCGGCTCCGGCACGTACACCTTCACCGCCACCAGCCGGATCGCCGTCGACCCCGCCTACACGGCCCAACTTTCGGACGAGGCCGCCACGTTGGCCGACGACCTGGCCGCGCAGACCGGGCGGACCGTGGCCGTCGTCACCGGGACGCCCGCCACCGGCGACATCGGGCTCACCCTCGGCGACGGCACACTGCCCACCGAGGGCTACCGGATGACCGTCGGCCAGACCGTCGCCATCCAGGCGGCCACCGACACCGGCGCCTTCTACGGCACCCGCACACTCCTCCAGCTGCTGCACCAGTCCGCCTCGGTGCCCGCCGGGACGGCCGTGGACTGGCCCACCAAGCCCGAGCGCGGCCTCATGATCGACCAGGGCCGGAAGTTCTTCACCGTCGCCTGGGTCCGGCAGCACATCAAGGAGCTGGCCTACCTCAAGCTCAACTACTTCCACTTCCACCTGTCGGACACGTTCGGCTTCCGGCTCGAAAGCTCCACCCACCCGGAGATCGTCTCCGCCGACCACTACACCAAGCAGGACATCGCCGACCTGGTGGCGCTCGGGCAGAAGTACCACGTCACCATCGTCCCGGAGATCGACACCCCCGGGCACATGAACGCGGTCCTGGCCGCCCACCCCGAGCTCAAGCTCAAGAACAGCTCCGGCACGGCCAGCGCCGAGTTCATCGACCTCTCGCTGCCCGGCACGTACACCCTGATCAAGGACCTGATCAACGAATACCTGCCGCTCTTCCCCGCCCGCTACTGGCACATCGGCGCGGACGAGTACGTCACCGACTACAGCAGCTACCCCCAGCTGCTCAGCTACGCCCGCGCCCACTACGGCGCGAACGCCACCGCCAAGGACACCTACTACGGATACGTCAACTGGGCCGACGCGCTGGTCCGGGCGGGCGGAAAGACCACCCGTATGTGGAACGACGGCATCAAGTCCGGTGACGGCACCGTCACCCCGAACGCGGACATCGTCGTCGAGTACTGGTACAACTACGGCCTCACCCCGCAGCAGCTGACGGCGGCCGGGCACACCGTGGCCAACGAGTCCTGGACACCCACCTATTACGTCCTCGGGGGCGCCAAACCCGACACCAAGTGGATGTACGAGACGTGGACCCCGGACCTGTTCCAGGGCAACAACACCCTCACCGATCCCACCAAGAACCCGGGCTCGCTGATCCACGTGTGGTGCGACAACCCCAACGCCGAGACCGAGGACCAGATCGCGGGCGGCATCATGTACCCGCTGCGCGGCCTGGCCCAGCAGACCTGGGGGTCCCCGAAGCCGACGGGCGGTTACGCCTCGTTCACCCCGATCGTCGCGGCCGTCGGCCACAACCCCGCCTGGCCCGGCCTGGCCCAGCCCGGCAACCTCGCCCGCAACCGCCCCACCACCGCCTCCAGCACCGAGACCGTCAACTTCCCGCCCGCCTCGGCCACCGACGGCGACGGCGCCACCCGCTGGTCCAGCGCGTACAGCGACCCGCAGTGGCTCCAGGTCGACCTCGGCTCCACGCAGAACGTCAACCGCGTGGTGCTGCGCTGGGAGGCCGCGTACGGCAAGGCCTTCCAGATCCAGCTCTCCGACGACGCCACGACCTGGCGCACGCTCTACTCCACCACCAGCGGCACCGGCGGTGTGCAGGACCTCACCGGGCTCTCCGGCTCCGGGCGCTACCTCCGCCTGTACGCCACCCAGCGGGGCACCTCGTACGGGTACTCGCTGTACGAGTTCGAGGCGTACGGCGGCCAGTTGAGCGGCACCCGGACCCTCACGGCGGGCGGCAAGGCGCTCGACGACCCGGCGAGCTCCGGCACGTCCGGCACCCAGCTGATCACCTGGACCCCGCACGGCGGGCCCAACCAGCAGTGGCAGCTGACCCTCAACGGCGACGGCAGCTACACCATGGTGAACGGCGCCTCCAAGCTCTGCGCGGACGTGGCCGGGAGCGCCACCACCGCGGGCGCCGCCGTCGTCCAGGCGACCTGCACCGGCCGCGACAGCCAGCGCTGGCAGTTCACCGGCCTGGGCGCGGGCCGCTACACGGTCGCCAACAAGAACAGCGCGCTCCTGCTGACCACCGCGTCCGGCACCGACGGCGCCCCGGTCACCCAGCAGACGGCCAACGGCTCGACGTACCAGCAGTGGCAGGTCGCCTGAGCCGTTCCGGTGGCTCCGGGGGGAGTGTGGCGCCCCCCGGAGCCGGTCACTGCGGCAGCTGGTTTCCCGGCACCGGTCCCGGCCGCAGTCCGCGGCGGCCCGCGGCCCAGTTCTGCAGCTCGGTGGTCGCCACGTCCTCGATCTCCTCCTGGAGCCGCCGGCGGACGGCCTCGTCCCGCTCCCCCTCCGGGATCAGCCGGTAGCGCCGGATGGCCAGCCGCAGCCTCGACCAGGCCTCCGCGGAGAGCACATGGCGCTCGGCGTGGTTGAACACCTGCCGGAACCCCCCGATGAAGACGGTGAGTCCGGCCAGGGTGGCGGTGGCCGCGGGGGGTGCCTGGATGCCCGCCGCGACGACGGTGGCGGCGCCGGTGAGCAGCGCGCCGAGCTCGGTGGTCCAGTGCCACCACCGGGCCCGGTCGCGTGTCCGCGCGTACCAGTCGAGGTCGGTGAGGGCCTGCTCCAGGAGGGGGTCGTCGACCGGGGCGGGCTGCGGTGGCGTTGGTCTGCGTATCGGCACGCCACCATGCTGCCCCGGCTAGGCCGGTCCGCGGGCGCGATCTCCCTGATGGCCTTCCCGGTAGCGGCCGGGGGTGGTGCCGAACTCCCTGCTGAAGGCGTGGGAGAAGGCGTACGGGGTGCCGTAGCCGATCCGGGCGGCGATGGCGGCCAGCGGGTCGGTGGTGTCGCGGAGCAGGGTCGCGGCGCGGGTCAGCCGCCACCAGGTGAGGTACGCCATCGGCGGGCGGCCCACCAGCGCGGTGAACCGTCGGGCCAGGGTGGGGCGGGAGACACCGGCCTCGGTGGCCAGCCGGTCGTTGGTCCACGGAGCTGCCGGGTCCGCGTGCAGCGCGCGCAGGGCGGAAGCCACCACCGGGTCGCCCAGCGCGGCCGGCCACGCTCCGGCCGTGCTCTCGCTCATCCAGGCCCGGATCATATAGACGAGCAGGAGGTCGAGCAGGCTGGGGACCGCGATGCCCGCGCCGGGGCGCGGGCCGCCGAGCTCGACGCCCAGCAGGTCGATGGCGGCGCGGAGTTCGGGGTGGCGGCCCACGCGGTGCGGCAGATGGACGACCTGCGGCAGCTCCGCCATGAGCGGGTGGACGCGGCTGTGGTCGAGCCGGTACTTCCCGCAGAGCACGTGGAGTCGCGCCGCATCGGCGGTGGCAGGCGGGGGATCCGAGGACGGATACCCGTCACCGGACCAGTCGTCGAACGGCAGCGCCCGCGCCACGGCCTCCGCGTCGGCGGCGGAGTCCGCGAGCACGTGCCCCGCGCCGTGCGGCAGCAGCACCGCGTCACCCACGCCGAGCGCGACCGGCGCACCGCCGTCGGGAAGCAGCCAGCAGGAGCCCTCAAGGACAATGTGGAAACCGGCTCCGTCGTACGGGGCGAGGCGGGTGCACCAGCTCCCGCTCGCCCGCACCCGGTTGGAGGAGGGCCGTCCGATCCGTACGGCCGAGATCGCATCGCTCACCACGTCCACCCCGGCAGCGTATCTCGTGGGCCGACGATGAGACGTACGCGTATCTGTTTGAGGCGAACAAGCATTGAGGAGCTCACTCACTCCACCGTACGGTCGAAGACATGAACATGGAGAGCGAACAGAGCATCACCCTGGGGGACGTCGAGGTCACCCGGGTCGTGGAGTGGCAGGGGCCGTTCGCGCCCGCCCGCGGCCTCGTCCCGGAGGCCGGCGGCGAGGTGTGGAAGGACAACGAGGACTGGCTGGCGCCCGACCACTGGGAGCCGGGGAGCGACACGGCGGTGCTCGCGCTCCAGACGTGGGTGCTGCGCAGCGGCGGACGAACCGTCCTGGTCGACACCGGGGTGGGCAACGGGCGCGAGCGGCCCGACTCGCCGCACTTCCACCACTGGCAGGGCGACTTCCTCGGCGCCCTGGCACGGGCCGGGGTGCGCCCCGAGGACGTGGACGTCGTCGTCAACACGCACATCCACAGCGACCACGTCGGCTGGAACACCAGGGACACGGACGGGGAGTGGGTGCCCACGTTCCCCAACGCCCGCTATCTCCTCCCGGCCGCCGACGACTTCCACTTCGGACCGGACAACGCGTACGCGAACGGCGTCCGCCGGGACGACCGGCTGCTCTACGAGGACAGCGTGGCGCCGGTGCACCGGGCCGGGCAGTCCGTGCTGTGGGACGGCTCGTACCGCATCGACGAACACCTCACCCTGGAGTCCGCGCCCGGCCACACCCCCGGCTCGTCCGTCCTGCGGCTCGCCTCCGGGACCGACCGGGCGGTCTTCGTGGGGGACCTGCTGCACAGCCCGGTGCAGATCCTCGACCCGTCCTGCAACAGCGGCTTCTGCCTCGACGCGGAGCAGGCGGTCGCGAGCCGTCGCCGTATCCTCGAACGGGCCGCCACCGAGCGGGAGTTGGTCGTCCCGGCGCACTTCGCCGGGGCCGGTCTGGTCGAGGTCCGGCGCGAGGGCTCCGGGTTCGCCCTCGTGCCGTCGGCCATCGGCTGAGGGTCAGGGCACCAGCGGGCGGACCTCCTCGGCGGTGAACCGGACGAACGCCTCGGTGTCCGGCTCGTCGGCGGTGGGTTCGAGGATGACGCTGTCCGCCCCGGCCTCGGCGAGCCGCCGCACCGCTTCCGCGACGGCGGCGGCGTCCCCGGCCACACCGAACCCGTCCCCGCCCTTCTTCGCCGCGAGCTCCGCACGCACCCGCGCGGCGGCGTCCGGGCCGGTGGCAGCGAGCAGATAGACGACCAGCGGGTGGTGGTCGGTGCGGGCGGCCGCGGCCCGGCCCTCGTCGACGAGCGTACGGGCCCGGCGCACCCCGTCCGGGCCGGTGCCCGCCACCAGGACGCTTCCGTCGGACGCCTCGCCGGACAGGCGCAGGGTGCGCGGACCGGTCGCGCCGGACAGCACCGGGGCGGGCCCGTGCGGCGGATAGTCGAGGGCGACCCCATCGAGCCGCACATGGCGTCCGGCGACGGTGACGCTCTCCCCGCCCAACAGTGCGCGCAGCGCCCCGAGGTGTTCCCGCAGCAGCGTCAGCGGCGACTCGGCCCGCGCCCCGATCTGCTCCATCCAGTCCTGCACCCCGTGCCCCACGGCCAGGGTGACGCGGCCGGGGAAGAGCCGGTGCAGCGTCGCGCTCTCCATCGCGGTCAGCGCCACATTGCGCAGCGGCACCGGCAGCAGCCCGACGCCCACGTGCAGCCGCTCGGTCCACGCGAGGGCCGCCGCCGCACTGGCGATGCCGCTCTCCAGGAAGCAGTCCTCCCAGAGCCAGAGCTGTTCCAGACCGGCGGATTCGGCGGCGAGGGCGACGGAGCGGAGGCGTTCGGGAGCGTTCTGCGGGCGGAAGACGGCGCCAAGTGTGGTCATGGCGGGGTTACTTCCCCTGGTCGCGGCGGGCCGAAACGGGCGGAGGGAACTGGTGTGCCCACGGATGGCCGTGTGCGTGCGGATGAGTACCTGTGAGTACCGGACTGAGTACGACCGCTCAGGTCCGCGCCCGGCCCCGCACCGGAAGCTGGGGCCATGACAACACCGCCCTCCGTCAGTCCCTCGCCCCTTCCCCCCGCGCCTTCCCACCGGCCCGGACGCCCGCGTGCTCGGCGCGCCTGGATCGTCGGCGCCGTCTCGGCGCTGGTCCTGGTGCTCGCCGCCGGGGCGGCGGTGTGGTGGCTGACCCGGGACGAGGACAGCTCCCCGCTGGCCGGGCGGCCGCGCGTGACGGACGACTCGGCCGGGCTCTCGTACGCCGTACCCGAGGGCTGGAAGCGCAACGACGGCAAGGACCTGATCCAGGCCTTCACCTCCTCGATCACCACGAAGGGGTCCGGCGGCCAGGGCGGCGCCGCCGTGCTCGCCGGGCGCGGCAGGGGCATCGACGAGTCGGCCCTGAGGCAGCGGACGGAGACGGCGGCCCGGTCCAACGCGGAGTTCTTCTACCCGGACGGCAAGTCGACGGTGGAGGAGTCCAGGGCCACGACGGTGAGCGGGCGTCCCGCGTACACGGTGGCGCTGAACGTGCACGACGACACCGGCAGGGCGGGCCGGATGCGCCTGACCATCGTCACGCAGGGCGGCGACCGCTCGGCCTTCCTGCTCGGCGTCACCGAGTCGCCCGAGCCGGGCGACAGCGCGGTGGTCGATGCGGTGCTGGCGAGTGCCGCCGCGGAGTGAGGGCCGCCCCGGCCCCGCCCGCCTCCCCTCGGCCGGAGCGGCTGTGACACGCTGCCACTGACGAGGAACCGGCCTGCCAGGAGGCGCGACACCATGAACACTGCCGAACCGCTCGACCACCGGACGGCCGTCGCCGCGGAGAGCGCCCGGTTCGCGGGCCTGGTCAAGGGCGCCGACCTGACGCTCGCCGTGCCCACCTGCCCGGGCTGGACCCTCGTCGACCTGATCAAGCACACGGGCGGCGCGCAGCGCATGTTCACGGCGCTGGTGCGCGCCCGCGTACAGGAGCGGCCCAAGAGCCGCGACGTGGACCTGCGGCTGCCGGAGCGGGAGGACGGCTACGCCGACTGGCTGGCGGCGGGCGCGGCCGAGGCGGCTCAGGCCTTCGCGAGCACCGACCTCGACGCGCCGATGTGGGTCTGGGGCGCGGACGGCCATGCCCGCTTCTGGGTGCGCCGGATGCTGTTCGAGACCCTGGTGCACCGCGTCGACGCGGAGCGGACGCTTGGCCTGAGCTCCGGGATCGACCGCGCGCTCGCCCGGGACGGGGTCGACGAGTTCCTGGTCAACCTCCCCTTCGCCACGTTCTTCGCGCCCAAGGTCGCCCAGCTGCGCGGCGCCGGATCCGTCCAGCACATCCGGTTCGCGTGCGCGGACAGTGACGGCGAATGGCTCGTACAGCTGCGCCCCGACGGCTTCGGCGTCGTCCCGGACGGCGCCGGCACGGCCGCCGACGCGACCGTCCGGGGAACCGCCGCCGACCTCCTGCTGCTCGTCTACGGCCGCCTCGACCGCTCGGCCGGGTCGGTGGAGACGAGCGGGGACGCGGAGCTGCTCGATCGCTGGTTCGCCAACTCCGAGTTCTGAGCGGGCTCAGGCGTCCCCCGCCAGCAGACGCTGCCCCACCGCCCGGAACGACCACTTGCCCGCCCGCCGCGTGAACACCCAGACGAGGTCGAACCGTTCGGGCCACGCCTCCGGGGCCCCGGAGGCCGTCGCGCCCAGCGCCCGTACGATGTCCGGGATCCTGGAGTGCTCCCAGCAGATCAGGACCGGGGCCGGGGCCGCCAGCGCGGCGGTGGCCAGGGCGCTTTCCCGGCCCTCCGCGATCGAGACGTCCACGCGCTCGTGCAGCGCCTCGGCCAGGGGCGCGACGGTCTGGCGCATCCGGTGCGCACCGGCGTGCGGTCCCGTGTCCGCCGCCGCGAAGAGGGTGGCGGGCCGAGGCAGCGGCGGGGCCGCCCGTCCGGGGGCCGCGACGAACAGCCGGGGCAGGGCGTTCGCCCGCTGCCAGCCGCGTTCGGTCAGCGACTTCTTGTCCCGCTGACCGCTCTCGTCCCGGCCCCGCTCGCCGCCGCCGGGCTTCTCGCCGTGCCGGATGATCATGATGATGGTGTCGGCCCCGGAGGCTGACGCAGACTCGGCGCCGTCCTCCGCGCCGCACCCGCTCAGCGCGAGCGGAACACCCAGCGCCACACCCATCAGCACGGTACGCCGGGCCGCCCCGCTCCCCCGTTCCACCGCACCCTCCGACCCGCGAACCGACTCCCGCACCCCGGCAGACGGAAGATCCGGGGCCGGGGTTCCCGGCGGACCGCCCCGTGTTTGGCCCCGCCCGCCAAGGGCACGCGGGAACCCTGTCCGCCTGCCCCCAGCCATCGGGAGCCGAACGTGACCACCCCTGCTCCGGACCATCCCCGCATCGTCGTCGTGGGGGCCGGGTTCGCCGGGTACCAAGCCGCCCGCACCCTCTCCCGCCGTATGCGCGGCCGCGCCCGGATCACGCTGCTCAACCCCACGGACTACTTCCTCTACCTCCCACTGCTGCCCCAGGTCGCCGCCGGGATCCTGGAGCCGCGCCGGGTCACCGTCTCGCTGACCGGGACGCTGCCCGGGGTGCGGCTCGTCCTCGGTGAGGCCGGGCGGGTCGATCTGGACGCCTCGACGGTGTACTGCACGGGGCCGGAGGGGGTGCCGGGCGAGCTGGCGTACGACCGGCTGGTGCTCGCCGTCGGCAGCGTCAACAAGCTGCTTCCGGTGCCCGGGGTCACCGAGCACGCGCACGGCTTCCGGGGGATGCCGGAGGCGCTGTATCTGCGCGACCACGTCACCCGGCAGATGGAGCTGGCCGCACAGGGCACCGACACCCCTCGGGAGCGGACCGCGCGGCGCACCTTCGTGGTGGTCGGCGGCGGCTATACCGGCACCGAAGTGGCCGCGCACGGAAAGCTGTTCACCGACGCCCTCGACCGGCGCGAACCGGCGCGCTGGATCCTGCTCGACATCGCCGACCGGCTGCTGCCCGAGCTCGACCCCAGGCTGTCCGTCACGGCCGACCGGGTGCTGGCCCTCGTCGACCTGCTCGACCGGCTCCTCGCGGGCGGCCTCACCCTGCGCATCGCAGACGTGGACCTGGTCCGGATCGACCTGAACGCGCTGGTCAGCTCGGTGAGCGCGGAGGTCCCCTCGCCGTTCGAGAGCGGCGGGCCCGCGCTGCCGCCAGGCCCGTACGGCCGCTTTGGGAGGGCGCATGAGCGGGTGGCGGCGCGTGGAGCTCGACGCCGACACCGTGGAGCGCGATCTCGCCCGGCTGGTCCTGACCGTGGTGGAACTGCTCCGTCAGCTGATGGAACGCCAGGCCCTGCGCCGGGTCGAGACCGGCGAGCTCACGGGCGAGCAGGAGGAGCGCATCGGGCTCACGTCGATGCTCCTGGAGGACCGGATGGACGAGCTGAGGTCGAAGTTCGGGCTCCGCCCGGAAGACCTCAACATCGACCTCGGACCGCTGGGCCCGAAAGTGTTTCCGGACGTCACGGACGCGGCGACGGCCGGTCCCCATAGACCCGGGGACGGTAAACCATGAACGGATCTCCCCCGCCCGGAATTGTCCGCGCCCGACCCTGTCCGGAATTCGCCGTGCATGACGCGGCCCGGCAGGGGAACTCGGTTTTGTGGAGGTGCATAGCATGGTTCCCCTGCTTGTCGTTCTGCTGCTCGCGCTGCTTCTCTTCGGCGCCGGTTTCGCGCTCCAGGTTCTGTGGTGGGTCGCCCTTGTCGTCCTGGTCCTGTGGCTCGTGGGTTTCGTCGCACGTCCGGCCGCAGGTGGTGGGCGGCGAAGCCGCTGGTACCGGTGGTGAAATGCGGTACCGAAAGATCAGGGCGTGATTACCGTGAACGCAAAGAACGAGAAGGCCGAGAACGCCGTCGGGAAGTAAGCGGCTCCCGGCGCGCGGGGCCCGGCGGAGCCACTTCGCCGGGCCCCTTCCAGCAGGTCGTCACGGAGCGCAGTAATACGGCTCGCGCAGGTCCCCGGACCCCGTCAGGATGGGTGGGCCGGGGCCCGCCCATGTGCAGGAGGACATGATGCTGCTGCCCGACAAACACACACTCGTACGGCTGCTCTCGCACTACCGGGCGCACGAGCGCGCGGTCCTGGCACAGCCCCATGAGCCCGCCCTGCGCAGGCGCTTCGAGGACACCGCCTACACGCTCTGCGTGCTGATGGGAGAGCGCACCGCGCGCGAAGCGGTGCACGCCGCCGAGCGGTACCTCGGCCGCCCCCGACCGGCGGCCCGCGCGCCCCTCGCCCCGGCCGCTCCCCCGCCGTCGCCGTCGCCGACCAGCTAGCGAACGTGCGGGGCGACCATGAAATCCAAGGGCGTTTTCCCGGCAATGTGGTACGTTTCAAGGGTTCGTGTCGTTTCGGATTGAGGATGAAAGGGAGGTGGGGCTGATGACCGCGCTCAAGGCCACTGCGAAGAGCAGCGCCCGGACCGCCCTCACGTCCCGGGCGACGGTCTGACCCAGTCACCCCCGCCTCGCCGAGAGCGTGAGCTCGCGAGGTGTTCTCCCACACGAACCCACCATGAAACGGATCCTCATCCCGTCATGCGTACACGCGACCACTGGACCACGCGCGCCGAGACCGGCGCCGACATCCCCGCCATCCGTACCGTCAACCTCGCGGCCTTCGAGACGCCGCTGGAGGCCGTCCTCGTCGACGCCCTGCGCGCCGACTCCGCCTGGATCGACGGCCTCTCCCTCGTCAGCACCGACGAGGACGGCCGCCCGGTCGGCCACGCCCTGCTGACCCGCTGCCACATCGGCGACACCCCGGCCCTGTGTCTGGCCCCCGTCGCCGTACTGCCCGAGTACCAGAGGAGCGGGGCCGGTTCGGCCGCGGTCCGCGCCGCACTGGAGGCGGCCGCGGGCCTGGGCGAGCGCTACGTGACCGTCCTCGGACACCCCGCGTACTACCCGCGGTTCGGCTTCACCCGCGCCTCCGCGCACGGCATCGGACTGACCATCGACGTCCCGGACGAGGCCGTGATGGCCCTGGCCCTGGACCCGGCCCACCCGCTGCCGAGCGGCACCGTCCGTTACGCGGCACCCTTCGGTATCTAGCCGCGCCTTCCGCGTGAATCCCCGCGCCTGCCGTACGAGGGCGTTCCCCTCGTACGGCAGGCGCGTCAGGACGCGTCCGTCCTGGAGAAGACGTGCTCGTCCAGAACGATGCCGATGGCGACGGCGGCCGGGATGGCGACCAGGGCGCCGATGACACCGAGCAGCGCCCCGCCGATGAGCACGCCCACGACCGTGACGAGCGGGTGGACGTCGACGGCGAACCTCATGACCCGGGGCACGATGAGATAGTCCTCGGCCAGCCGGAACCCGACGTAGAAGCCCGCCGTGGCGAGGGCGACCGGCAGGGACACCGACAGGGCCACCAGGCTGACGACGATGCCGCCGATGGTGGTGCCGACGATGGGGACGAGGTCCATCAGCGCGATGAAGACGCCGAGCGCCGCGGGGTAGGGCACGCCGGTGACCGCGCACCAGACGAAGGTGGCCGCACCGGCGATCACCGAGGTGGCCACGTTGCCGAGCATGTAGCGCCCCACCCGGTTGAGGATCTCGTCGGTGACCTCCTGGGCGTGCGGGCGTTTGCGGGCGGCCACGAAGCGCAGACAGAACCGTTTGAGCCCGGGCAGGAAGGCCATCACGTACACCGTCACGACGATGACGATGGCGGCCGAGGTGACCGCGCCGATCACGAACTTCCCGGCACCCAGCAGCCCGCCGGCGAGCCCGGCCGCCCCGCCGGAGGAGAACTGCCGCTTGACCTTGTCCACGAGGTGGTAGCGGTCCTCGAACCGGCCCAGCGTGGAGTTGTGGTCGTGCAGGTCCCGCAGCCAGCCGGGCACCGCCTTCACCAGCGCGTTGATCTCGTCGGCGGCGGGCGGGACGACCAGCGCCAGGAACCCGGCGAACAGCGCGAGCAGCAGGACCAGGACGACCGCGACGGCCCAGCCCCGGCTCATCCGGCAGCGGGTGAGCCACACGACGACGGGTTCGAGGGCGAGCGCGAGGAACACGGCGAGCAGCAGCAGTGTGAGCAGGCTGCCGACCTCCAGGACGGTCCGCACCGTCAGCCACGCCAGTGTCGCTCCCAGGCCCAGCGAGAAGCCGACGACGAACCAGGACCGGCCGCCCACGCCCTTTTTGCTCACCCCCCGGACACGCTCGCCCGTCGGCCCCGCCCCTGCGGAGGCCGACCGCTCCGGCTCGTGGCCGTCGTCGCCGTCAGGCCCCACGGACGTCATCGCGCACCCACGGGCTCGATCGGCGCCTTCTCGCGGGGTCCGCAGGACCGTGTCGCATGGCGTGCGCTCCCTTCCCATCGCACCGCGCGCGGATGCCCCGACCGTCTGCCGTCTCTTGACCGAGCATCTCCGACCGCCGGACATCCGGCCACATGGACCGCACGGCACACGGGCCACGGCATTCACCGACAGGACCCGGTGCCGGGCCTGGCGGAGGCGACCGGCCGGGCGTTCGGCACGGGCTGAGCGCGGCTCGGGGGCAACTCGATGTTTTCGACGCGCGTCCGGGGCTACGCGGTCCAGCAGACCCGTCCGCCCGTGAGGAGTCGTCGTGGTCATCGTGGCCGTTCTGATCCCGCCCCTGATGCTGGGCGCGCTGCTCGCCCTCGCGCGCTACGAGGAACGCATGTTCGGCGATCCCGAGGCGGTACGGAAGCGCGGACGCCATCGGCACGCGAAAAATGGCCCACTCACACCCGCCCGGAATGGACCAGAAGGAGGGGCCACCGGGGCCATAGTGTCCCGTACATGACGACCAGATCGGTGTCCCCCGCAGGACCCCGGCGCCTTCTCGCGCTGGCCCAACTGACCAATTCCGTCGGCGACGGCGCCTACCTCGTCACCTCCGCCCTGTACTTCACCCGCGTCGTCGGCCTCGCCCCGGCGCGCATCGGCCTCGGGCTGACGCTCGCCTGGGCGGTCGGCTCGGTGGCGGGCGTACCGCTCGGACGGCTCGCGGACCGGCGCGGGCCCCGGGGGACGGCGGTGCTCCTCGCCCTGGCGACCGGCGCGGCGGTGGCGTCGTTCCTGGTCGTCCGCTCCTTCGTGCCGTTCCTCCTGGCCGCCATCCTTTACGCGACGGCCCAGTCGGGGCTGTCGGCGGCCCGTCAGTCACTCCTCGCCGGGCTTGTGGCCGAAGCGGAACGCACGGCGACACTGGCGCGTCTTCAGGCCACGCTCAACGCGGGGCTCGCCGTGGGCGCGGCGCTCGGGGGCGTGGCCCTGCACTCCGGCACGACCGGCGCGTACCTCACGGTCTTCGCCCTGGACGCGGCGAGCTTCCTGGTGTGCGCACTGCTCCTCGCACGGCTCCCCCGGGTCGCGCCCGCGCCGTCGCCCACGGGCGGGCGCGGTGGGCCGACGGTCCTCAAGGACCGCCCGTACGTCGTCGTCGCGCTCCTCAACACCGTGCTGCTCCTGCGGATGCCGCTGCTCAGCCTGGGGATTCCGCTGTGGATCACTCAGCGCACGGCCGCACCGGCCTGGCTGGTCTCGGCGCTGTTCGTGCTCAACACCGGTGCGGTGATGCTCTTCCAGGTGCGAACGGCCCGGAGCGTCCACGGACTCGCGACCGCCGTGCGGGCGGTGCGCCGTTCCGGCGCGGTGATGCTGTCGGCCTGCGCGGTCTTCGCCCTGTCAGCCGCGGGCGACCGACCGTGGGTGGCCGCCGCGGCGCTCGTCGCGGGATCGGTGCTCCTGGTCGTCGCCGAGATGCTGCACTCGGCGGGCTCCTGGCAGATCGGCTTCGACCTGGCACCGGCCGACCGGATCGGCGAGTACCAGGGCCTGTTCGGCACGGGCGTCACCGTCGCCCGCACGCTGGGCCCGCTGCTGCTGACCGCACTCCTGGTGGACTGGGGCAGCCCGGGATGGCTGCTGCTCGGCGGGATGATCCTGGTGGCCTCGTACGCGATGGGGCCCGCGACGCTCAGGGGCGCGGGCCGAGCGGCGGCCCCCGCCGCCCCGGCCCCCGCCCGGATCCCGTCCGGTCAGTCCGGCTGAAGCGAGCGCCAGACCCGGTCGGGCAGGATCCGGTACGCCTGCGCGAGGTCGATGTCGTACGTGCTGGACAGCCAGCGGCGTGCGGTTTCGGCCGGGGGCCCGAGGATGAGGACGTCGATCAGGGGCGAGGGGAGCGGCGCAATCTCGCCGGCCTCGACGCGGGGGCCCAGCCAGGCGGCGATGGCGGCCAGCTTGATCGCCTTGACCCGGCGGATCTCGTCGGCGTGGGCGGCGAGGTAGCCGGAGTAGGCGGAGGCGTGCAGGAAGAGCGCGACGTCCGGGTGCTCTTCGGTGAAGCGCAGATAGCACTGGACGAGCGCGCGGATGCCGGTGCGGGCGGTGCGGGCCCGGGTGAGCACGGCGGTCATCTCGTCGAAGAGCTGCTCCATGCACCGGGTGTAGAGAGCGGCGGCGAGACCGTCGAAGCTGCCGAAGTGGTGGTAGAGGCTGCCGAGGCTGACCCCGCTGGCGCGGGTGACGGCGCTGACCGTGAATCCCTGCTGGCCCGACTCGGCGAACACCCGCAACGCGGACGTCAGCAGGCGGTCGACGGTCGCCTCACCGCGCTGCTGCCTAGGCGACATGACCCCGCCCCGCTCGGTGCGTGGCGTGCCCGCCCCGTGGGGCTAGGGCCTGTCCGGTGGGGATGCTGTCTGCCATGACGGCAACCCTAGCGCAGCAATCTGTAGAAAACTGTTCTAGAAATCGACTCCTCAACTGGCGTCTCACCGACCACACTTGCCCATATGACTCGACGCCTGACCGGCGAACAGCCGGAGATCGACGCAGCCACCGAGGACGGCACCCGGGACGACTTCTGGTGGCCCGTCGCCACGCTGCCGACGGCAGCCGACGGTTCGGAGGCACAGCACCCGGCCGACTCCCGTGCAGCCGGGAAACTGGGGTGTACGGCGCGAGTGTGATCGTTTACTGTCACGCGGTGACTCTTTCCCATGATGTGGCCGGAACCGGCCCCGCGGTGCTCCTGCTCCACTCCACCGTCTGCGACCGACGGATGTGGGACCCCCAGGTGCCGGCCCTCGTCGGCGCCGGCTACCAGGTGGTGCGCTGCGACTTCCGCGGCTTCGGCGAGACGCCCATGCCCGACCGGCCGTACAACAACGCGGAGGACGTCGTCGCCCTGCTGGACGTGCTCGGCATCGAGCGCACGGCGGTGGTCGCGGCGTCCGGCGGCGGCCGGGTCGCGCTGGAGATCGCGGCCCGCTGGCCGGGGCGGGTCACCGCGCTGGCACTGCTCTGCACCGCGCTCGCCGGGCACGAGCCCACCGCCGAACTGGAGGCGTTCGGCGACCGCGAGGACGCGCTGATCGAGTCCGGTGACATCGCCGGGGCGACCGACCTCAACGTGGACGCCTGGGTGGGCCCCGAGGCCGACGGGGCTGCCCGGGAGCTGGTGCGCCTGATGCAGCGCAACGCCTTCGACGTCCAGCTGGCCGCCGAGGAGGAGTTCGGCCAGATCAAGGTCGAGCCCGACCTCTCCGCGATCAAGGCCCCCGCCCTGCTCGTCTCCGGCGACCACGACTTCGCGGACTTCCGGCAGATCGCCGTCCACCTCACCGGTCTGCTCGCCGACGCCCGCCACCTCGAACTCCCGTGGGCGGGCCATCTCCCCAACCTGGAGCGCCCGGACGAGGTGAACCGCGTACTCGTCGACTTCCTGCGCGAGACGCACGCGGCGGGCTGAGCTCGGGCGGGTCCCCGGCACCGTCAGCCGCCCGCCGCGTAGCAGCGGACGGCCACGGTCTGCCGGGGTCCCCACTCCTGCTCGACCTCGGCCAGCAGCTCCCAGCCGAGCCGTTCGTACAGCGCCGTCGCCGCGGTGTCGGAGGCCACCACGTCGAGCACCGGATGCAGACCGCGGGCCCGGGCCTCACTCACCGCCCGGGCCAGCAGCAGCCGGCCGATCCCGTGCCCGCGCGCCTCGGGGGCGACGAACAGACGGCTGACCACGGCGGTCGCATCGGGGCCCACCCCCGCGCGGGCGCTCCACAGACCGGGTGCCACGTCCCCCGTACCGCTGAGCGACAGACCGATGTGCCCGGCGACTCGGCCGTCCAGCTCCGCCACCCAGGCCGACAGGAGCGACGGCTGTGCGAGCCAGTCGGCGGGGCGGTCGGGCCAGTTCACCGGGTAGCCGTCGCGCTCGTGGACGGCGGCGAGCGCGCGGACGCAGGCGTCCAGGTCGCGATCCGTTCGGGCGCGGACGTACGGGACCGGGCGTGGCGGTTCGGTTTTCTCGCTCTTCACCGCGTCATGGAAACACGGCCCGGGGCCGGGCCCGGACGGTTTTCCGCGGCGGAGCCCGTTCCTCAGAGCTGCCACGCCTGCGGCATGCGCGCCAGATTCGCGCCGATCATACGGGCCGCGCGGCGCAGGGGTTCGCCCGCGTCGGCGAGCCGGCGGCGGTCGAGGACGGACACCGCGAGCGCGGCGACGACCTTTCCCGACGGGGCGCGGACGGGCGCCGCCAGACAGGCCACCAGCACGTCGGCCTCGTAGTGGTCGAGGGCCGTGCCCTGCTCGCGCGCCACCTCGATCCGGCGCTGCCACTGCGGGGCGCACTGGCCCTCGGGCGGGGCCGTGGCCGGTCCGGCCGCCGCCAATACCACTTCGGCGGCGCTTCCGGGCGGCAGGACCGCACCGGCCCGCAGCGGGAAGACGTCGTCCACTTCGCCGGGCAGCGCGGCCACCACCAGTGGGCTGCCGGTGCCGGGCACCGACACGCTGACGCTGGCGCGAGTGGCCGCGGCAAGATGCCGCAGCGGCCCGGTGGCGGCCGTGTGCAGCGGCCGCTCGGGGCTCCAGGCCCGTCCGAGGCGGACGATCGCCGGTCCCATGCGGTACCGGCCCGACCGGCGCTCCACCGCGTCCAGCGCCACGAGCTGGTCCAGCATGCGGTGCACGGTGGTCTTGGGCAGCCCCGCGGTGGCGGCCAGCTCGCTCAGTCCCCCTTCTTCCACCCGCGCCAGCGCCTCCAGCAGCGAGAACGCGCCCTCCAGCACCCCGCGCCCCGCCGCGCCACCGTCTCCCCCGTGCCGAGCCGGTCTTCGTCCGTGGTCCACTGCCGCCCCCCGTCGCCGTGATGCCCGACCATGGTCGAACGAGGTGCCCGGGGCCCGGTATCCCCAACGTTGGGTATGGCGCAGCGCGTTGTCCAGGTGGTGGGATGGTCGGCGACCCACGTCTGCGGGCTCAGACCAGGGCGTCGTGGACGAAGCACCAGCGCCAGTCCTCGCCGGGTTCGAAGGAGCGCACGATGGGGTGCTCCTCGCTCGCGGCGTGCGCGCGGGCGTGCCGCAGCGGGGAGGAGTCGCAGCAGCCGACGTGGCCGCAGCTGAGGCAGAGCCGCAGATGGACCCAGGGGGAGCCCAGGCGCATGCACTCCTCGCAGCCCTGCGGGGTCCGGGGCGCCACGTCGCGGATCATGGCCAGATGCGGGTCGGGCTGAGCGGTCATCGCGTCCTCCGGGGTCTGGCATCCAGGGTAGGAACACCCGGCGGTCGCCGCACTCCGCCTCCGCCTCGCGGCCGGGGCGCCGCGGAGGGACCCTGGGAGTACGAAGGGCTAGCCCTGGAGGTGATCCGTCATGACCACACTCGTCGGGTGGCATGTGGAGCTGGAGTTCTCCGAGGTCGGGGACCGCACCAGCGCGGTGGGCCTGGTCAGACTCGGTGACGGCACCGAGGTGAAGGGGCACGGCTACGCCATGCGCCATCCCTCGGACCCCGAGCAGCTGCGGGTCGGCGAGGAGATCGCGGGCTCGCGGGTCCTGATGGACATCGCGTCCCAGCTGTTGCAGAAGGCACACATCGAGATAGACGAGGTATCGGGACGCCAGTCCCGGCCGCTGAACCGCTGACGGTGCCCCCGTCTATCCGCGACGGGCCACGGTGACGATCTCGCGGCTGGAGTCGGTCACAGGGCCGCCGTGCCAGTCCCCGTAGCGGGCCTCGATCGCGAACCCCGCGTCGCCGAGGAAGGCGTCGAGCGTCACGGCGTCCAGGAAGCGCAGGCCCGTACGGTCGACGCGCAGCACCGTGCCGTCGTCGTCGGCCGTCGTCCCGGTGAAGGTGACGACGTCCCCGACGACGGCTTCGACCTCGTACCAGACGCGCAGCACCCGCCCGGTCGCGTCGACGACCTCGGACGCGTTCGCCGGGTTCCACTCCTCCCACGCGCGCGCCCGGGGGTGGCGGGTCTCGAAGGCGAAGCGTCCGCCGGGGCGCAGCGCCGTGTGGATCGCGGCGAGCGAGGCCCGCAGGTCGTCGTCGGTGACGAGGCACTGGAAGGCGTGGCTGACCATGGTCACGAGGTCGAACTCGCCCTGCCACCGGGCGTCCGCCGCCGTGCCCTCGACCCACTCGACGTCGGTACGGAGCCGGGCCCGCCCGAGTGCGGCGCGGTCCGGGTCGAGTCCTACCAGGCGCCCGGTGTGGCCGTGTTCGCGTGCCCGGTGCAGCATGGCGCCCGTTCCGCAGCCGACGTCCAGGACCGTGTCCGCGGCCATGACGAGCCCGTCGTAGTACGCGTCGGCGGGCCATCGTCCGGGGTCCCAGGGGTTGAGCAGGTCGTAGAGCGCGGCTGCGTCGTCGTCCGAGAACATCGCGCCAGTATCGGCTCATCACAAACACTGGCCAACCGGTTTCGAGAAACCCCGGCCGACCCCCTCGACACTCCCCTCGGGACGGCCCAGGAGGGGGTCTTGGGCGGCGTCACACCCCCGCTCGCGAGTGGGACCCTTTCCATGATCACCCCAGGCCCTCACGCAACCGCCCACGACCTCTCCGCACCCCGCCTGATCTGGTCTTTCGTGCTCGCCATACCTACGATCACGGGACAGGGAAAGGGGGACCGGATGGACCGGAACATCCGCACCATCGACGACGTACTCAAGCTCATGGACGGCCTGTTCGCGCCCGAGGCCGACCGGTGGACGGCCGGTGCGGCGACCTGGTGGGACGAGTTCTACGCGGACCACACCAAGCCGGTGCCGTTCTTCGTGGCGAAGCCGGACGAGAACCTCGTCGCGTACCTCGACCGCGGGCTGATCGCGCCGGGCCGGGCGCTCGATCTGGGCTGCGGGCCGGGCCGCAACGCGCTCCACCTCGCCTCGCTGGGCTTCGAGGTGGACGCCGTCGACCTCTCCCCCGGGGCCATCGACTGGGCCGAGGAGCGCGCCAGGGAGGCGGGGGCCGACATCCGGTTCCACCGCGGTGACGCGTTCACGCTCGCCGATACGGTACTGGCCGGTCCGTACGACCTGGTCTACGACTCCGGCTGCTTCCACCATCTGCCGCCGCACCGCCGCATCAGCTACCTCGACCTGCTCGACCGGGCGCTGGCGCCCGGTGGACATCTCGCCCTCACCTGTTTCGCGTCCGGCGAGATGGGCTCCGAACTCCCCGACGGCGACTTCTACCGCCACAACGGCCTGCACGGCGGCCTCGCCTACACCCCGGAGTCCCTGCGCTGGATCTTCTCCGACCTCGCGGAGGTCGAGCTGCGCCGCATGCGCAACGAGCCGCCGGACTCGCCGCGCTTCGGCGAGCCGTTCCTGTGGACCGCCCTGTTCCGCCGCGAGGCCAAGGCGTAACGGACCGACGGAAACCGGCCGTTCGCCCGACGGCCGCGACGCACCGCGCCCCCTCCCGGTGGAGGGGGCGCGGTGTGCATGTGCGTGACGGGCGCGGTCACCTCTTCGCGTAGTCCGCGAATCCCATCCAGTCGACGACGACGCACGGGTCGTCGCCGAGGACCCAGGCGTCGTGGCCGGGCGCGACGTTCATGTAGTCGCCGGGGCCGAAGTCCTCTTCCTGGCCGTCGTTCATGACGACTTTGATGCGGCCGGAGACGACATAGCCCGCGTGGGCGACCAGACAGCTGTCGGTCTGGGCGATCGGCTTGACGTGCTCGGACCACTTCCAGCCCGGCTCGAACGTCGCCCGGCCCACCTGGCCCCCGCCCACGTTGACCAGCTCAAGGCGCCCCTTGCCGTCCTCGAACGGACGGACCTCCTCCGGCGCTTCGAAACTCTTCCGTACGAGACCGGCCATGTGCGCTTCTCCTTGGGCGGCGGGTGGCGGTGAACGATCGACGGTCCGAACGTACCCACGGCGGCGGGGGGCTGCGATCGGCGTGGGCCGTACGAGTGACGGCGCCCCGGGCGTCCGCCTCCTCACCCCGCGAAATTCCCACGGCAAGTGGTCCAGTGCGCCGCAGCCCCGGTGACCAACGCCGCAGCCGCCCGTCGCCCGAAATTGGTCTAGTCCTATTTTGGTCCAGTCCATTGACATGTCTCTGATCACGGAGATATCCCATATCCAACACCGCTGTGCCCCACGGGAATTGGCGGACGCCCCCTCACACCTTGGACGGACATGAGACGCATGCGTACCCTCCGCGCGGTCCTGACCGCGACCGTCACCGCCGTGGCCACGGCGGGCCTCGCCGTGCTCGGCGGCGGCTCCGCCCAGGCCGCGACCCCTCTGCCGGCCCATGTCTTCGCCCCCTACTTCGAGGCCTGGACCGGCGAGAGCCCCGCCGCGCTGGCCGCCCGGTCCGGCGCGAAGCACCTGACGATGGCGTTCATCCAGACCGCGTCCAAGGGCTCCTGTACGCCGTACTGGAACGGCGACAGCGGTATGCCGATCGCCTCGTCCACCTTCGGCAGCGACATCAGAACCATCCAGGCCAACGGCGGGGACGTGATCCCCTCCTTCGGCGGCTACACCGCGGACACCACCGGCACCGAGATCGCCGACAGCTGCACCGACGTCGGGCAGATCGCCGCCGCGTACGAGAAGGTCATCACGACCTACGACATCTCCCGGCTCGACATGGACATCGAGGTCGACTCGCTGGACAACAGCGCCGGAATCGACCGGCGCAACAAGGCGATCAAGCAGGTCCAGGACTGGGCGGCGGCCAACGGCCGCAAGGTCGAGATCTCGTACACCCTCCCCACCACCACCTCGGGTCTCGCCGCCAGCGGCCTCGCCGTGCTCCGCAACGCGGTGAGCAACGGGGCGCGCGTCGACGTCGCCAACATCATGACGTTCGACTACTACGACAACGCCAGTCACAACATGGCCAACGACACCCAGACGGCGGCCCAGGGGCTGTACAACCAGCTCGCCCAGCTGTATCCGGGCAAGACGTCGGCCCAGCTGTGGGGCATGATCGGGGTCACCGAGATGGTCGGCGTCGACGACTTCGGGCCCGCCGAGACGTTCACCCTGGCCAACGCCACCCAGGTGTACAACTGGGCGGTCTCCAAGGGCATCAACACCCTCTCGTTCTGGGCGCTCCAGCGCGACAACGGCAGCTGCCCCGGCGGTGCGGCCGCGGACAACTGCTCCGGCATCCAGCAGAACACCTGGGACTTCAGCCACATCTTCGAGCCCTTCACCTCGGGTACCACCGCTCCCGCCAATGACTTCTCCGTGACGGCCTCGCCCGCCAGCGGCTCGGTGGCGGCGGGGAGTTCGGCCACCACCACGGTCAAGACGGCGGTCACGGCGGGCCAGGCGCAGTCCGTGAACCTCGCCGTCAGCGGCGCCCCGGCCGGTGTCACCGCCTCGCTCAGCCCCACCTCGGTGACGGCGGGCGGCTCGTCCACCCTGACGGTGTCGACGACCTCGGCGGCCGTCTCGGGCACGTACACCCTCACCGTGACCGGCTCCAACGCCTCCGCGAACCACTCGGCCACGTACACCCTGACCATCACCGGCGGCAGCGGCCACCAGTGCACGGCCACCCCGTGGAACGCCACGTCCGTCTACACCGGCGGGATGCAGGTGTCGCACAAGGGCCACAACTGGAAGGCCAAGTGGTGGACGCAGGGCGAGGAGCCCGGCACCACCGGTGAGTGGGGTGTCTGGCAGGACCTGGGGGCCTGCTGAGCCCAGCGCGCACGACGGGGTGGTGTCCGGTACGGAGTCGCGTGCCGGACACCACCCTGTTCCGGCACACACCCTTCCCAAACCGCAGTGTCCTCCCACACCCTTTGAGCCTGATGTCCGCGCGACGGCGCGGGCGACTCGGCGGCGGGGGTGGGCGATGCCGGACGCTCCGGCGACAGACGGCTGGGCCGTGGACGTCGTGCTCTGCATCGATGTGACGGGCAGCATGGCCCCGGTCCTCAACCAGGTGAAGGAAGGGGCGCTGTCCTTCCACGGGCGGCTGAAGGCCGTGATGGCCCGGCGCGGGATGGACATCGGCCGCCTGCGGTTACGGGTGATCGCCTTCCGCGACTTCGGGGCGGACCGCGACCGCGCCATCGAGCGCACGTCGTTCCTGGACCTGCCCGAACAGGACGCGGAGTTCGCGGAGTTCATCGCGGGGCTGAGGGCGACCGGCGGGGGCGACGTCCCCGAGTCGGGCCTGGAGGCACTCGCCCTGGCGGTCCGCTCACCGTGGTCGGCGGAGGCCGACGAGCGGCGGCACATCGTCGTCCTGTTCACCGACGCGCCGGCCCACCCCCTGGGCAAACACACCCCTCGCCGGCGCGCCGCCAAGTCCCCCTCGGACCGGCCGCCGTGGTGGTCGTCCCGCCGCAGGGCCGCGGCGTCCACCTCCTCCCCCTCGGACGACGACGTCTACCCGCGCAGCCTCGACGAACTCCACGACCAGTGGGGCCGCGAGGGCCAGGACGGCGCGGTGATGGACCAGTCCGCCAAACGACTGCTGATCTTCGCGCCGGAGCAGAACCCGTGGCGGGACATCGCGGAGACCTGGGACAAAACCCTGTTCGTCCCCTCGGTCGCGGGCACGGGGCTCAAGGAGATCGCCCTGGACGAGGTCATCAGCACGATCGCCCGCAACCTGTGACGGTGCGCTCCTTCACATCTCCCCGGCTCTCCTCGCTGGCCAAAAACCGTCTCCCTTCGGCCGCCGCACAGGCAAGCTTCTCCAGTGATCGTCCGCCGTGGACGGTACGTACGTGTGCCGCGTGTGCCGAATGGAGCCCGAGCATGTCGAACATTCCCACCGACCTGCGCTACACCCTGTTCCACCAGTGGGTCCGAGACGAGGGGGACGGCGTGCTCGCGGTGGGCATCACCGACTACGCGCGACAGGCCCTGGGCGACATCGAGTTCCTGGAACTCCCCGACGCCGGAAAGACGGTGTCCCGCAAGGAGGCCGTCGGCACGGTGGAATCGGTGAAGGCGGCGAACGACATCTACGCCCCGCTCGCCGGCGAGATCGTCGCCACCAACGCGGACGCCGTCGCCACCCCGCAATCGGTCAACACCGACCCGTACGGCATCTGGCTCTTCAAGCTGGCTCCGGCGCAGGGTGAGCCGACGGACGACCTGCTCACGGCGGAGCAGTATCAGGCGGCTATCGGGGTCTGAGCGGGGTCGCGGGACTACGGGGGAGGCAAAGGTGGACTGGGGCACGCTCGTCGCGACCTTCAGCGGTGGGTCCATCGCCATTTCCGGGACCGTGCTGGCCGACTACCTGCGTCATCGCCGTGAGGGCGAGCGCGGGGTCGGGGCGCGGCGGCGGGCGGTGTATCTGGAGTTCATCACCGCCGCCGAGGTGTGCTTCACGCGGTTGCGTCACCTCGCGCAAACGCCCGGCGAGGAGCCCGACTTGGAGGCGGCCACCCGGTTGGCGCTCCGTGAAGGCGGCATCCAGGAGGTGCGCGAGCGGCTGTTCATCGAGGCCAGCACGGGCGTCGCCGGCGCCGGGCAGGGGATGTTCGAGCAACTGCGCGCACTGCGCAGGGCGGTGGCCACCGGCGCCGGGGCGGAGTCGCCCGCCTTCCACGAGGCGTACCACCCCTACATCGCGGCCGTGTGGGCCTACCGGGTCGCCGTGCGCGAGGAGTTGGAAGGCCAGTCCCTCACGCCCGCGGCCTTCGGGTGGGCCGGCTGGGACGGGAAGGACCGCTGCCCCGTGTGCCGGGAGGCGCGGGCGGCGGTCGCGTGAGCGGCGGATCGTCGGCCCCGGCGCGTGCCGGGGCCGGCGCCCTACGCCCGGGTTGTTCACATGGGCGGGCCTTCCCCGCGCTCCTCGCGGCGGTCCGCTCCCAGCTGCTCCTTGAGCTTGTCCTGGGCGGTGTCCACCTGGCTGCTGTACTTGCCCTGGGTCTTCTCGTCGACGAAGTCACCGGCGCGGTCGACACCCTTGCCCGCCGTATCCTCGTGCCCCTTGAGCATTTGCTTGAGCTTGTCCATCACGGACATGTCTTGTCCTCCTAGAACAGCCCCCGCACCCCAGCATCACCCCTTCCCCCGCCACTCCGCATCCTGGACGGGGTGGCCCGTTACGCGCTCGACCCGGACAACGCGCCGCGCCTGTGGGACGTGTGGGAGCTGTTGCTCGCCGAGGCCGCCTGACCGGGCATCCCGCTCCAGTACGCCGTGGGGCACCCGCGATAGGGTCGGCCCCATGCCCGTCGTCATCGCACGTGTCCACCCCGCGCCCGGCCGTCTGCAAGAGGTGCTTGAGGTCTACGCGGAGGCCGTCCCGCTCGTCCACCAGGAGCCGGGGTGCGAGCTGTTCGCCCTGCACACCGACCAGACGTCGATCTTCGTCGTCGAGCGCTGGACCACCGACGAGGACCTCGCGGTCCACTCCGCCGGACCCACCTTCGCGCGGACCCGCGCAAGGGTGGAGGGGCTCCTGGGCGCTCCCGCCGACGTCTGGGTCCTCGACGCCCTTCCCTTCGGTGACCCCCTCAAGGGGATCATTCAATAAGGCCGCCCACCCCCGATAAGGCCGCCTACTTCCGCGCCGCCGCCACGAACGCCCGGATCAGGCCCTCCGACTTCACCCCGCGTTCGCTCTCCACACCGCTGGAGACGTCCACGCCCCACGCGCCGGTGGCCTCGACGGCCCGGTGGACGTTGTCCGGGTGCAGGCCTCCCGCGAGCAGCCAGCGGCCCTCGGGGGCGGTGAAGCCGGGCGAGGCCCAGTTCCACGGCTTGCCCGAGCCCGGGTCGGGGGCGTCGAGCAGCAGCATGTCCTCGTCCAGCTCTCCGCGGCGGACCGGGACCTCGGTCGCGGCGGTGGCCCGGATCAGGGTGCGGCCCGGTGCGCGCAGGGCCGCGTAGTACTCCGGACCCTCGTCGCCGTGGAACTGGACGGCACGGATGCCGCTCTCCTCCGTCAGCCGCCGGACCTCGTCCATCGGCTGGCCCCGGAAGACACCGACCGTGAGGACGCGTTCCGGCACCCGCAGGGCCAGCCGACGGGCGGTTTCGGTGTCCACCGTGCGCGGGCTGGCCGCGAAGACGAAGCCCACCGCGTCGGCCCCGGCCTCCACGGCCGCGTCCACATCGCGCTCGGTCCGCAGACCGCAGATCTTGACGAAGAGATCGCTCATGCCCCCAGTCAACCAAACCCGTAGTCATCGGACCACTTATCCTCCATTACACAAGGTGTGAACCAAGTTGCGGCCCAGGCGAGAGCGTTGGACGCATTGACATCCGATGTATTCGTCTCTACGTTCCCGGGCGAACCCTCACACCAGGGAGTCGCCCCATGCACACCTCGCTCAGTCGCACCGGGCGCACAGTCGCCGGGCTCGCCGTGTTCCTCGCCTCCGCCCTGGGAGCCTCGGTGGCTCCCGCCGCCGCCACGAGCGCGGCGGACCCACCGACCGTCGCCCCGGCCACCCCGGCCGCGGGCCCCGGCACGGACTACGCCACCGACGACCCGTTCACCTCCACCCGCACCAACTGGTTCCGCCAGGACCGCTTCGGGATGTTCATCCACTTCGGGTCCTATTCAAACTGGGAAGGCGAGTACCGTCGCCCCGACGGCACCGTCTGCCGCAACGCCGAGTGGATCAAGCGGGAGTGCGGCATCCCCATGGACGCGTACGAGAAGCAGGCCGCGACCTTCGACCCCGCCGACTTCGACGCCAAGGCCGTCGTCAAGGCGGCCAAGGACGCCGGGATGCGCTACATCGTCATCACCTCCAAGCACCACGAGGGCTATGCGATGTGGCCCACCAAGGTCAACTCGTGGAACCTGCGCGACCATTCGGCCTTCGACAAGAACCGCGACATCCTCGCGGAGCTGAAGCAGGCCACCACCGAGGCGGGCATCAAGCTCGGCTTCTACTACTCGATCTGGGACTGGCACGACCCGGACTTCGCGAACCCGGCGACCTTCCCCAAGTACGAGCAGCGCATGTACGCGCAGCTCAAGGAGCTCGTCGACGGCTACCACCCCGACCTGCTGTGGTTCGACGGCGAGTGGTCGACCGAGAACCCCCACAACCCGTGGACCGAGCGGGACGGCGAACGTCTGCAGTCCTATCTGCACGGCCTCGGCCCGGACCTCGTCGTCAACAACCGGGTCGGCAAGCGCCGCGTCGTCGACGGCGACTACGGCACCCCCGAGCAGGAGATCCCCGCCGCACCGGTCGACGGCCAGCTGTGGGAGTCGTGCATGACGCTCAACGACCACTGGGGGTACGCCCGTTACGACCAGAACTGGAAGCCCGGTACGACACTGGTGCGCAACCTCCTCGCCACCACCTCGCGCAGCGGCAACTACCTCCTGAACGTCGGCCCCGACGCACACGGCCGCATCCCGCGGCCCTCCGTCGACCGCCTGCGGCAGATGGGCGACTGGCTGCGCACCTCGGGCCAGGGCGAGGCCGTGTACGGCGCCCGCTACGGCGGCCTGGTCGAAGAGCCCGCCTGGGGGTCGGTCAGCCGCAAGGGCGACAAGCTGTACGCGGCGGTCACCCAGTGGCCGTCCAGCGGCGCGGCCCTGCATCTGAAGGCGCGTACGGCCTTCGACGTGAAGGCGGCGCGGGTGCTGGGCAGCGGGCAGCAGGTGCGGGTCACCAAGGCCGGCGACGGGTTCGACATCAGGCCGTCGGGCGCCGCGACCAACGCCGTCGCCACGGTCGTCGAGCTGACCGTGAACCCCGGACCCACCTCCCCCGCCGGAACCGGCCACGGGCTCAAGGAGGAGGTCTTCGACAACGGTTACCTCGGCGGCGCCCCGAAGGCCACCCGCACCGATCCCACCGTGAACCACGCCTGGAGGTTCGGCGGTTCGCCCGACCAGGCGGTCCCGGCGGACTGGTTCAGCATCCGGTGGACCGGCACGATCGAGCCGCGCCGCTCCGAGACGTACACGTTCACGACCGTCTCGGACGACATGGCGCGCGTCTGGATCGACGGCAGGCTGGTGATCGACTCCTGGTCGCCGCACGGGCCGCGCGTCGACAAGGGCGAGGCCGTGCTCACCGCTGGCAGGCGTCACACGATCAGGATCGAGTACGCGGAGCAGACCGGGGAGGCGCACATGAAGCTGCTGTGGTCCAGCCCGGGCCAGGACCAGCAGGTGGTCCCGGCGCCCCAGCTGTACGCGAGCTGAGCCGACCGCCACGCGGAGGGCGTGGGGATTCGTCTGCGGGCCGTAGCGGTCTGGTCGCGCACGGCCCGCAGACGAAGGCCGGGCCATTCCCGCGGGCTCGCGGGGTGGGGGCAGGGACGACTGGTCAAAGGCGTGCGCGAAGTGCCGTACAGTTGGGTTCACCGACGCGGGGTGGAGCAGCTCGGTAGCTCGCTGGGCTCATAACCCAGAGGTCGCAGGTTCAAATCCTGTCCCCGCTACTGTGCGAAGAGGCCCGCATCCTTTGGATGCGGGCCTCTTCCTTTGTGCACGCGGTCAGAGCGTACGGTTCAGCAGGGCGAGCAGAGCCTCCCAGTGGCGGGCGTCGCCGGCGGCGTCGTACGCGGCGGTGTCGGCCTGGGTGAAGCCGTGCTGGGCGCCCTGGTAGACCTCGGCCTCGTGGCGCACCCCGGCCGCCGAGAGCGCCTTGTTCAGGCGGTCGATCTGCTCGGCGGGCATGCCCGGGTCCTGGTCGGCGTGGCCGAAGTACAGCTCCGCGGTGATGTGTTCGGCGAGCAGGTGGGGGCTGTCCGGGGCGTCGGTCGCCATCCGGCCGCCGTGGAAGCCGGCCGCCGCCGCGACCCGCTCGGGGAACGATCCGGCGGTGCGCAGGGCGAGACCCGCGCCCATGCAGTAGCCCGTGACGCCCACCGGCCCGTCCGTGACCAGCGGGGATTCGGCCAGCCAGCGCAGATACGCGTCGGCGTCCCGCACGACCAGCTCGGAGGTGAGGGCGAATATGTGCGGGCCGAGGATCTCGAAGAGGTCCGGCCGCTGCTGCGGGTCGATGAAGTCGGGCAGTTCGACGATCGGCGCCCGCCCCACGCGGTAGAGCACGTTGGGGACCAGGACGGTGTAACCGGCCGCGGCGATCCGGTCGGCCATCCCCTTGAGGTGGGGGCGGAGCCCGAAGGCGTCCATGTAGAACAGGACCGCGGGGTGCGGGGCGTTGTCGTCGGGGTGGACGAGATAGGCGTCGGCGGTGCCGTCCTGCGTGGGGATGTCCACGGAGGTTGCGAGCACTGTGGTCATGAACGTCTCTCTTCTCGTTCGTTCTTACACCTGTGGCAGACCAACAGCCTGTCACAATCACCCGAACGCGAAGATCCTTTTGCTGCCGTTCCGCACCGGTTGGACCGGTCCGAGGCGCGGCGCGTTCCGGCCAAATCCGGCCTGGCAGGCCGGATTTGGCCGACGGCCCGCCCTCAACGCCGTCAGGTCAGCACGACGACCTTGTGCATGCCCTCGGCGACGTGCGGACGCCCGGTCTTGTCGTCCGGTACGAAGCAGAGCAGCGCGTAAGTACCCCGGGGCAGGTGGTGGGTCTCCAGCAGCGCGGTGCGGCCCGGGGAGATGGCGCCGAGGCCGAGGGAGGGGCCGGTGAACGGCGGCGGCCCGGAGGCCGTGCCGCCGAAGAACGCCTGGATCTGGGCGTCGGTGGTGCCGCGCTTGACGGGCTGGAGCCCCATTTCGTGGAGCTCGTCCGAGGCGTTGCGGACCAGGACGTTGTCCGTGGCCCTGCGCAGGCCGTCGACGTCGAAGCGGGGACCGGCCGCCGTGTCGCGGGTGATCACGATGCTGTCGGGGAAAGCCGCGAGGTTTTTGGACGAGCCGCCGCGCCGGCTCCGGCGCAGGTCCAGCGTGCGGGTGACCGGGTGGGCCGGGTCGGCCAGGAAGGCGGTGAAATCAAGGAGGACGACGCGGCCCGGGCCGATCGGGGTGGTGAAGGTCTCCGACACGGACGGGGTGACCTGGGCGCCGCCGAGCGCGTCCGCCTCGTCACGTACCGCGGAGATGCCCCGGGCGGCAGTGGCGGGGGAGTTCCTGTCGACGGCCTTGCGCAGATCGGCGAGCACCTTGCGCACGGTGACACCGCGGTGGGGGCGGAAGGCCTGGAGGAAATGGCCGTTCTTGTCGTCGGTCCGCACGTGGAAGGCGACGAGACCGGCCTGTGCGGTGTGCGGCGCGTGAATGCCCGAGGCTCCGATCGACACCTCGACGGGGCGGCGGCCGCGGTCGCCGTACTCCCCTCGGGCGGTGGCGTCGGCGGTGGCGCCACCGAGGGCGGCGGCGAAGGCCAGGGCGGCGGCCGCCGCCCTGGCCCCGTTGCGCAGCAGTGCGGTACGCATGGATCTCCTGTCGTCGCGTGACCCCCTGTCACAGGGCAGCACCTTCGGCGCTGAGTGATCGTCAGCCACGCAGACGGCAGGTCCGATCGGGGTATCCCCGAGCCGGGCGGGCCGCGACCTCAGTGCTGCGGGCCCACCGCCCGGTCCACCAGGGCCGCCGCCCCGCCCGTGTACCGGGCCGGATCGCACAGCTCGGCCAGTTCCCCGGCGGTGAAGTGGCCGCTCAGCTCCTCGGACTCGGCGAGCACGTCCCCGAGCGGGCGGCCGGACCGCTGTGCGGTGTGCGAGGCCCGGGTGAGCGCCTGCTTGGCCTCGGCCTTGCCCAGCTTGGGTGCCAGTACGGCGGCGATGCGCTCGGAGACGATCTGGCCGCCGGTCAGCGCCAGGTTCTCGGCCATCCGCTCCGGCCGCACCTCCAGCCCCTCGGCCAGTTCCACCAGGGTGTGGGTGGCGCCGCCGGTCAGCCGCAGGCACTCGCGCAGCAGCTGCCACTCCGCGTGCCACGCCCCGGCGGAGCGCTCGTCCTCGGAGAGCATGCACTGGGTGACGCCCGCGGCCAGGACGGGCACCTGGAGCGCCGCGCTGCGCAGCAGCGTCGCGAGCACCGGGTTGCGCTTGTGCGGCATGGCCGAGGAGCTGCCGCGCCCGGTGACCGCGGGCTCGGCGACCTCCGCGACCTCGGTGCGGGTCAGCGACTGCACGTCCACCGCGATCTTGCCGAGGGCGGCGGCCGTGAAGGCGAGGGCGGCCGCGAGGTCCGCGATGGGCGTACGCAGGGTGTGCCAGGGCAGTTCGGCCGTGGCGAGGCCCGTCTCCTGCGCGAAGGCGTCGGTGAGGCGTGCCGCGTACTCGCCCGGGTCCAGCGTGCCCTCGCCGTCGAGCCGCGCGTACTCCAGATACCCGGCGAGCGTTCCGGCCGCCCCGCCGAGGGAGACGGGCAGCCCGCCGTCCAGGACGCGCTCCAGGCGCAGATCGGCGTCGAGCAGCAGCTTGCGCCAGCCCGCCGCCTTCAGCCCGAACGTGGTGGGCACCGCGTGCAGGGCCAGGGTGCGGCCCGCCATGGTGGTGTCGCGGTGCTCCCGGGCGAGCCCGGCCAGGGCGTCGGCGGACCTGGCGAGGTCGGCGCGCATCAGCCGCAGCGCCCGCTGGGCGACGAGCATCGCGCCGGTGTCGAAGATGTCCTGGCTGGTGGAGCCGCGGTGCACATAGTGGGCGGCCGCCGGGTCCACGGCGGCGACGCGCTTGCTGAACGCCTGCACCAGACCCACCACCGGGTTGGCGGTCTCCCGCGCGGCCAGCGCCAGCTCCCTCAGGTCGAGGTGCTCGGCGCGGGCCTCGGCGCCGATGACCTCGGCGACCTTCTGCGGCAGGGTGCCGAGCCGGGCCTGCGCCCGGGCGAGGGCGGCCTCGGCGTCGAGCATCCCCTGCAGCCACGCCAGATCGCCGACGGCCTCCTCGGCGGGAGTGCCGACGCGGACCGGCGAGAGCAGGCCGGAGTCGAGCAGGCTGTCGGGGTAGGCGGTCATACGAGTGCTCCTTGCAGTCGGTCGGGGGCGGCGACCGAGGCGGTGGGACGGGGCGCGAGGGCAAGCACCGCGCGGGCGATGGCGTCGGAGTCGGCCAGGGTCACCGAGTCCACCCCGGGCCGGATCCCGGCCGCGGTCACCCAGTGCACGGCCTCCGTGGGCACACCGTAGGCGAACCGGCGCGGGTGCGCCCGGCCCCGGGCGTCGCGGACGCGGTAGGGGCGCTCGGCGACGGCGAGGCCGCCGGTCTCGTACCCGGCCCCGCCGCCCGCGCTGGGCACCCGGTGGTTGACGGCCTGCCCGGTGGCGACCAGGTGCTGGAGCAGCGGGTCGGCGGCGCGCCGCAGATCCGCCTCGGGCAGCCGCGCCTCGATCAGTACGTGGGCCCGCAGGGGCGGTCCGGGTACGGCCCGGGACTGGGCGACGAAGGCGGGGTTGACCGTGTCGATGCGTATCTCGGTCTCCGGGCCGGTGAGTTCGAGGATGCCCGCCTCGATCAGCGCGATCATCTCCTCGATGCGCGAGGTGGGCGGGCCGATGGAGAGGAAGGCGTTCAACGGCGTGTACCAGCCGTCGAGTTCGTCGCGGTGCGAGTCGCCGTGCAGCCCGCTGTGGTCGACCGCGAGCCGGATCTCGTTGCGCAGGTCGCGCAGGACGTCCAGGGCGGACTTGAGCGGGCCGCTGAGGTTGCCGTACTTGGCCTCGCGGACGTCGTCGCGCAGGTACTGGAGCAGCCAGTCGCGGAACGCGGTCCGGTCGCCGAACTCCTGGCCGCCGTACGGGCGCGACAGGCGCTCCCAGCTCCAGCGCTCCGCCTCGGGGATGCCGGCCGCGTCCAGTAACGCGCTCTGGTCCTCGGCGCTCTCGCAGGCCAGGAAGCGGTCCTCCAGGTCGGTGCGCTCGGCGTCGCGGCCGTGGGCGGTGAGCCAGGTGCCGTAGTAGACGCTCTCCACCTCGCGGGTGATCAGCGGCCACAACTCGTCGCGCAGACCGATCCGTTCGCCGTCGTCGGCCCGCTTGCGCAGGGTCTCGACGTGCTCGGGGGTGAGAAGACGGGGGTAGTAGCGCTCCGAGGCGCCCTTCTCGTTCTCGCCGCGCGCGTGGTACGGGACGCCCCGGCGGGACGTGGCGTACATCACCGGCTCCTGGCCCGAGGGCCGGTACACCAGACGGCCGTCGACGCGCTCGAAGGAACCGCCGCGGCCCTGGGTGAGCAGGGTCATGTGGTCGAAGAAGTTGAGGCCGAGGCCGCGCAGCAGGACCGGCTCGCCCGCCTTGACCACGCTCAGGTCGAGGTCCGCGGGGTTGGCGGGCTGGAGGTAGCGCAGGCCGTGCACCCGGGCGAGGCTGGCGGTCCGCTCCTCGTGGGCGGTCGGCCGCACTGGGACGTGGCCCTGCGCGAGGATCACGGCGTCCAGACCGCTGAGCCAGGTGCCGTCGGACAGGCCCACGGCCTGCTCGCAGTCGGCCTCACCGTGGCTGTCCGTCACCGCGACGGCGCGCGAGCGGTGGACCTCGATCGTGAGGTGCTCGGGGGCGCGCCGGACGACCTGCTGGAACATCGCGGAGAGGTAGCTGCCGTAGAAGGCGCGGGTGGGGTAGGTGTTCGGCCCCAGGTCGCGGGCCTCGGCGAGCGTCTGCTCGTCGTGACCGCCTCGCCCGCCGGACGCGGCGAGCTCCGCGGCCCACTCCTGCAGGGTGGGGCCGGGCTCGATGGGCCCCTCGATGCACGAGCTGGCGTCGGTGTGGACGGTGATCTGGGACGCCACGGTGTTCATCAGCAGCAGACGGGACTGGTCGGTGCGCCACACGGCACCCGCGCCGGGCTCGCACGGCTCGACGACGTGCACGGTCACCGAGGAGTGCGTCGGCTGCGCACGCTCGTTGGCACACAGCCGCTCCAGTACCGAGAGACCGCGCGGTCCGGCGCCGACTATGCACAGCGTCCTGGGCACGCCACTCCTCATACCAACACTCTCCTGTCGTCTTGACCGAGCGGTCCCGCGGGGGTACGGAACGACTTCCGGGGGAAAGGGGCGGTTGGCTGCTGGTTGTCGTTCCTCACATCGGCAAGATAGCCATGGTGAGGTTGTTCGATCCAAGGACACCGGTCAACTGCGGCATCCTGCACAGGTGTTGGTCGTGCGGCGCTCAACTCGCCGGAGAGCGAGGACCCGCAGGTCACAGCGGTCACGCCAGGCGCACCCGGATGGCGTCGGCGTGTCGCGCGGGCGGCCGCGAGCCCGCACGATGGACAAGCGGATGCAACCGGTCCGCGAAGGAACCGTCCGCGTGGAGGTGCGAGAGCGATGTGGCGACCGGATGGCTGGGACGTACGGGTGCGCATCGGCGTGCTCACCCCGCACGCCGATGTGGGCCCCGAGTCGGAGTTCCGCGCGATGGCGCCGCCCGACGTGGGCGTGCACGCCGCCCGGGTGCCGTTCGGGGCCATGCGCCGGGGCGGCGCCATGGACTCCACGATCCCGCTGGCCCCCGTGCGGGCCTTCGCCGAGCCGCCGTACGTCGACGAGGCCGCCGCGCAGCTCGCCACCGCGCCCGTGGCGGCCATCGCCTACGCGTTCACCAGCTCCGCGTACGTCATCGGCGCGGACGCCGAGGCGGCGATGCTCGCCCGGCTTGCGGGCCGCGCCCACGGCCTGCCGGTGGTCGCCACCTGCGCCTCGACGGTGGAGGCTCTGAACGCCGTGGGCGCCACCCGGATCTGCCTGGTCGATCCGCCGTGGTTCGACACCGCGCTCAACGACCTCGGCCGGGCCTACTACGAGGCCGCCGGATTCGACGTACGTTTCTCCGCGCCCTGCGACCTCCCCAGCGGGCAGGCCCTTATCCGGCCGGACGAGCTGCACGACTGGGTGGCCGGGCGCGTCCCCGAGGAGGCGGAGGCCGTCGTCGTGGGAGGCAACGGCTTCCGGGCGGTGGGGATGGTGGAGACCCTCGAAAACACCCTCGGGCGGCCCGTACTGACTGCCAATCAGGTCCTGCTGTGGGCGGTACTGCGGGCGGCCGGGAGCGACACCGCCGCGATCACGGGGTACGGGAGGCTGTTCACGCCGACCGCCCCGCCCCCGGGCGGAACCGGGGGCGGGGCGTCGTGACACCAGGGCTCACCGCCCCTCAGCGCTGCGCCATCACTCGGCCACCCGCAGCACGATCTTGCCCCGGGTGCGCCCCGAGGCCTGCCGGCAGTGCGCCTCGGCGACCTGCTCCAGCGGGAGCACCGCCGCCACCTCGACCTTGATCGCGCCGGCGTCGATCAGACCGGCCAGGGTGGTCAGGGCCGTACCGTCCGGCTCCACCAGGAACGGCCTGGCCCGCACACCGGCCGCGGCGGCCTTCCCGGCGAGCTCGTCCGACACGCCGGAGGGGACGGCGACGAGCAGGCCGCCCGGGCGCAGCACGGCGAGGGAGCGCGTGCTGGTGCCGTCGATCTCGTCACCGACGAGATCGACGACCACGTCGACGTCGGACAGCTCCTCCTCGAAGCGGGTGGCGGTGTAGTCGACGACCTCGTCGGCGCCGAGCTCCCGCAGCCAGGCGTGCTTGCCCGCGCCGGCGGTGGCGATGACATGGGCCCCGAGGTGCTTGGCGATCCGCACGGCGAAGTGACCCACGCCACCCGCCGCCGCGTGGACGAGCACGCGCTGCCCCGGGCGCACATCCGCGGTGTCCACCAGGATCTGCCAGGCGGTGAGCGCGGCGAGCGGGACGGCGGCGGCCTCGTCGTGGTTCAGGGACGCGGGCTTGCGGGCGAACTGCCGGGCGGGAGCCGTGACGTACTCGGCGTAGCCGCCGGCGGCGCGGGGGAACCACGGCATGCCGTATACCTCGTCCCCCACGTCCAGGGTGTGCACGCCGAAGCCGATCTCCTCGACCACTCCGGAGACGTCCCACCCGAGGACGAACGGCGGCTCGCCGAGGACGCCCGCCATCCCGTGGCCCTCCCGCGTCTTCACGTCGACCGGGTTGACCCCGGCGGAGACGACCCGTACCAGGACCTCCGTCGGCAGCGGTACGGGGCGCGGCGCCTCGGTGACCCGGAGGACCTCGGGGCCGCCGAAGGCGGACTGGGTGACGGCACGCATCGTGGGGGCGGTGTGGGGCATGGGTGACTCCTCGAATGCGGGGCTGCTGCGCCCTCGCGGTGAACGACGCGGCAAAGCTATGGGAGGGGTAGTAGTAACCTGCAAGGGCACCTACTATCTTTTGGATAGTGTCGAGTCGATCGCGCCCACGCACCGAAGAATCGCCGAGGAACCGCCCATGAGCAGGAACTGCACCACCGGCAGTCACGACAAGCACGACGTCTACGCGGCCCTGTGCCCCTGCCGGAACGTGCTGGAACTCCTGGCCAACAAGTGGAGCGCGCTGGCGATAGGCGCCATGGAGGACGGCCCCGTACGGTTCGGGGCGCTGCAGCGCGTGCTCCAGGGTGTCAGCCCCAAGGTGCTCACCCAGACCCTGCGCCGCCTGGAGGAAGCGGGCCTGGTCTCCCGTACGGTCTACCCCGCCGTACCCCCGCACGTCGAGTACGCCCTCACCGAGCTGGGCCGCAGCGCCGCCGAGCCACTGGCCCACATGCGCGAGTGGGCGGAACGGAACGTGGACCTGCTCTACGTTGGGCAGTGAACCCATTTCCGAGGTGACTCGTGTAGGGATCACTCGCCGGATGCAACCCTGACATACATCGGGCAGGCCGGGCACGCGAGGGCCCGGCCCCTCCTCCGTACGCCCGGCTACCGGGCCGTGTACTGCTCGCGGGCGTCCGTCACCTCGGTCAAGTGCGCCCGGGACCACTCGCACGTGGCATTGAGGGGATCGATCAACGAGCGGCCGAGCGCGGTGAGTTCGTACTCGACACGGGGCGGGTTCTCGTCGTACGCGGTACGGGTGAGGAAGCCGTCCCGCTCCATCGCGCGCAGGGTTTCGGTCAGCACCTTCGGGGTGATCCAGTGCAGCGGCACCCGCAGTTCGGAGAACCTGCGCGGGCCGTCCTCCAGACAGCGCAGGACCACACCGGTCCACTTGTCGCCGACGCGGAAGGGCACCAGACCACCGGCGCAGTCGGGCCGGTCGAAGAGGTCGGCGGGCAGGGGTACGGACGTTGTGCGGTCGCTCATGGTGCCGACGCTAGCCCAGTACCTTTGCGGTAACCAGGGGTGCCCGTCCTAGCGTTCCCCTCATGACGACGACGAACGCGAATTCCGCGCACTCCGTGAACCCCTCCCACGCCACCGACTCCCCCAAGCGCATCGCCGTGTTCGGCGCGGGCGGGCGGGTGGGCCGGGCCGTGGTGGCCGAGGCGGTGGCACGCGGCCACTTGGTGACGGCCGTCGTGCGCGACCCCGCGAAGTACCCCGGCCTCGGCTCCGACACCGTGACCGTCGTACAGGGCGACGCCACCGACGCCTCCTCGGTGGCCGCCGCGGCAACCGGCCACGACGCGGCCGTGAACGCCTCGGTGCGGCTCGACGTGCCCTCCGAGGAGTACTTCGTCTCCGCCGCCGAGGCCATGACCGGCGGCCTCGAAACGGCCGGGGTGGGCCGTCTCGTGGTGCTGGGCATCGCCACGACGCTGGAGACGGCGCCGGGTGTACGGATCATGGACGCGCCGGAGTTCCCGGAGCAGTACCGGGTGTTCTCGCAGGGGCACGTGGCCGAGTTCGCGACGCTGGGCGCGGCGGGGCCCGAGCTCGACTGGCTGATGGTGGTGCCGCCCCTCGACCTGGACGCGGAGGGCCCGCGCACCGGCCGGTACCGCACGGCGGTCGGCGCGGTCCTCGACGGCCCCGGGCACCTCTCGCACCCCGACCTGGCACTCGCCGTGCTGGACGAGATCGACGAGCCGGGCCACAGCCGGGTGCAGCTGGCGGTGGCGGACTGAGGGAACTCCCTTGCCGTGATCGTCACGGGGCGGTGAGGATGGCGCCATGCCTACGTTCACCGCCCCCGACGGGACCGAACTCGCCTACCACGTCCGCGGCGCGGGCGAGCCGCTGCTCTGCGTGCCGGGCGGGCCCATGCGCGCCTCCGCCTACCTCGGGGATCTCGGCGGGCTCGCGGCGCACCGCCGACTGGTCCTGCTCGATCTGCGCGGGACCGGTGACTCGGAGGTCCCGGCCGACCCGGCGACGTACCGCTGCGACCGGCAGGTGGCGGACGTCGAAGCCCTCCGCGACCACCTGGGGCTCGACCGCGTCGACCTGCTCGCGCACTCGGCGGGCGGCGATCTCGCCCTGCTGTACGCGGCCCGCCATCCGCGGCGCGTCCGTACGCTCACCCTGATCACCGCCCGCGCGCGGGCCCTCGGCGTCGACTTCACCGAGGAGCACCGCCGGGAGGCGGCCGCCCTGCGCACGGCCGAGCCGTGGTTCGGGGCCGCGTACGCCGCGTACGAGCGGATCCGGGCCGGATCCGACGCCGACGCCGACTGGGACGCCGTCTCCCCCTTCTTCTACGGCCGTTGGGATACGGCGGCCCGGGCGCACGCCGCGGCCGACGTGGAGCAGAGCAACGCCGAAGCCGCGGAGGTGTACGCGTCGTCCGGCGCCTTCTCCCCCGCCGCCGCCCGGGCCGTCGTGGAGACGCTGGACGCGCCGGTCCTGCTGCTCGCGGGGGAACTGGACAGCGGCCCGCTGCCGCGTGTCGCGGCCGACATCGCCGGGCTGTTCCCGAAGGCCCGACTCACCGTCCAGCCGGGCTCGGGCCACTTCCCCTGGCTCGACGACCCGCGGGGTTTCACGCGGACGGTGACGGCGTTCCTGGAGGTAGGGGCGGTCTAGCGACTCCCTTCCTCCGCGGGCGATGAGTTTCCGCCCGGGCAGCGGTCTTCCCTCCGTCGCCGCACCCGCGGACGACTCGGACGGAAGGGCCACCGCACATGACCACCAGCCACACCCTCGACGTCCCCGGCGCGCGTCTGCACTACGAGGTGCGCGGCTCGGGACCGCTCCTGCTCGTCATAGGGGCGCCGATGGACGCCGGTGCGTTCGCGCCGCTGGCCGACGCGCTCGCGAGCGACCACACCGTCGTCACCCATGATCCGCGCGGCATCTCGGGCAGCACTCTCGACGACCCCGAGCAGGACTCCACCCCCGAGCTGCGGGCCGACGACGTCGCCGCGCTGCTCGACGCCCTCGGGGCCGAGACCGCCGACGTGTTCGGCAGCAGCGGCGGCGCGGTGACCGGGCTCGCCCTGGTCGCACGGCACCCCGGGCGGGTGGGGACGCTCATCGCGCACGAGCCTCCGGTGATGGAGCTGCTCCCGGACGCGGCCGAACAGCGCGCCGCGACCGAGGACATCATCCGGACGTTCCACCGCGAGGGGCAGCCCGCGGCGTGGCGGAAGTTCATGGCCAACGCCGGCTTCGACCAGCCCTCCGCCCCGCGCTCCGGCGACGGCGACGGCCAGCCCGAAGCCGCCCCCGCCCCGCCCGCGTTCGAGCCCTCGCCCCGGGACATCGCCAACGGCGTCCGCTTCTTCGCCCACGAGCTGCGCGGCACCGCCGCCCACGTACCCGACATCGCCGCGCTGAAGGCCGCCCCGACCCGTACCGTCGTCGGCATCGGAGCCGCCTCGGGCGCCCTGGTCACCTACCGCACGTCCATGGCCCTGGCCGAGCGGCTCGCGGTGCGGCCGGTCGAGTTCCCGGGCGACCACGGCGGCTTCATCGGGCAGCCCGTGGAGTTCGCGGAGGTGGTACGGAGGGTACTCAAGGGCTGATCACCGCAGGCGGCGCCTCACTGGCAGTCCGTCGACTCCTCCGCCCAGTCCGTCCAGTCCTCCGCCCACTCCACCGCGTAGTACTTCAGCCACTGGTCCTGCGCGACGAGGCTCATGCCCGCCGCGGTCATCACCCGCTGGGAGGCGATGTTGTCGTGGGAGGTGTCGCCCTTGACACGGGTGATGCCCTCGGCGCGGGCGAACAGCAGCAGGGCGCGCAGGGCTTCGGTGGCGTAGCCGTTGCCCTGGACCGCCGGGACCAGGCCGTAGCCGATCGTGACGGTTCCGTCGAGGTCGGGAGCGCCGTGGAAGCCGAGGCCGCCGATGGCGCGGCCGTCCTCGCGGCGGCGGATCTCGTACGCCCCGAACGGCTGCGGGTCTCCGGCGCTCTCGCACGTCTCCAGGTAGCGCCGGGCCCCGGCCGTGTCGGCTTCGGTGGGGTATCCGGGCGCCCAGTGCGCGCTCCCGCCCGGCTCGTCCGCGATCAGCGCCACGGCTTCTTCGACGCTCATCGGGTGGAGTACGAGCCGTGCTGTTACGAGGCATTCCATACCCGGTGGGATATCACCGGGTATGGCGCGCCGCAATCGAATTGTCCGGGAGTACGGTCCGAACCCCTTGCGCACTACGGGAGTTCGCCGTCCCGCGTGGCGCGGATCCCGGGCAGCACCTTCTCGCCGAGGATCTGCCGGAGCTGCGCCTCGATCAGGTCCGCACCCGTCTTGTCGGTCACCGTGTTCTGGAGCTCGTCGCCGCCGGCGCGCAGACGCGTCTCGATGACGCGCGGCCCCCGCTCGGTGAGGACGACCTCGGTGTGGGTGGGCCCGAACTCGACGCCCAGCGCGTCCAGGGCGGCGATGACGTGCCGGGAGACGGCCTCCGGCGGCGCGGGCGCCGCATGGCCCGGCCCGACCGGGCCGACGGGGTCGGAGTTCGTGCGGGTGACGGTGACGACGACGTGCTCGCCCCGCTCCGAGAAGGCCTGCACGCCGTACCGGGCGCCCACGGGGAGGCCTTCCACGACGGCGGAGGCCACGGCCTCGACACCGGCGTCCGCGAGCCGCTGCCTCATCTCGTCGTCGTTCATGACGAGTTCGACGATCTCGGGGGTGTGTGAGTCGAGCCCGAGGACCTGGGCGACGAGGGCCGCCTGCGGTCGGCAGTCGTCGGAGAGGCAACCGATCCGGGTCACCGGCTCGACCGCGTCGACGGCGCGGGCCAGCGCGATCCACTCCTCGTCGGAGGCGTCGGGGCGCAGGACGACGATCCGGCCGGGCTCCTCGGTGTCGTCCGTCCTCGCGAGGTGTTCGGGCCAGCACATGAGGGACGTGGTGACCTTCCGTCCGGCCGTCTCGCCCAACGCGCGCATGCGGGCCGGTATGTCGTACCCGACGCCGAACACCAACACGTGCTCCGTCACGGCAACCCCTCTCCTCGCTGATCCTTTCCGTAGCAATATCAACTGTCAAGGTATGTACACCACTTCACGCGAGCGGCCCGCACATGCACGGTCGCCGCCGCCGAACTGGTCACCCCACGGTCGTGTCGGCCGGGCCTGGGGGGTCCGGGCCGTGGTGCGGTGTAAGCAGGAGCCATGGATCTTCGGGCACTGAACGCGCGGCGCCACCCGTACCACCGACTGCGCCACGCACTGCTCGCGGCGCCGTTCGCGCTGATCGCGTTCGTCACGGTGGGCGACATCCTGGCTCCGCCCGACGTCCACCTCGGGCCGTTCCTGGTGGCCGCGCCCGCCCTCACCGCCTCCTTCGCCGGGCCCCGGACCACGGGGGTCGTCGGTGGGGCCGCCGTCCTCGCACAGGCCTCGGTGGCGATGGTGCGCACCAGCGCCACCGACCTCAACCACTCGGTCCAGATCGTCTCGCTGATCCTGATCTCGGTGTTCGTGACGCTCTTCGCCCATCTGCGCGAGGTGCGCGAGAAGGAGCTCGTCCAACTGCGTTCGGTGGCCGAGACCGCGCAGCAGGTGGTGCTGCGGCCGCTGCGGGAGCGGATCGGCCCGCTGCGCATGGCGTCGGTGTACCTGGCGGCGGAGGCGGAGGCGCAGATCGGCGGTGACCTCTACGCCGCCGCCCGCACCCCCCACGGGACCCGGCTGCTCATCGGCGACGTACGCGGCAAGGGCCTTGAGGCCGTGGGGGACGCGGCCGTCGTCCTGGGCGCCTTCCGGGCCTCGGCCCACCAGGAGGCCGAACTGTCCGGCCTCGTGGCCTATCTGGAAGGCGCCGTCGCCCCGGACCTGCACGACGTCTGCGTCGAGGACGCCGGCGGCGTCGACGACCGGGGCGAGGCGTTCATCACCGCGGCGGTGCTCGACGTGCCCGACGACCGCCAGACGCTCGGCCTGGTCAACTGCGGACACCCGCCGCCCCTGCTCCTGCGCGGCGGCCGGGTCATCCGCCTCGACGTGGCCCATCCGGCACCGCCGCTCGGCCTCTCGGAGCTCGTGGAGCCCGGCCTCGCGGCACAGACCTTCGCCGCGGAGACCTTCGCGTTCGAGGAGGGCGACATCATGCTGCTCTACACGGACGGCGTCATCGAGGCGCGCGACGAGACGGGGACGTTCTATCCCCTGGCGGAACGCCTGGCCGCCTGGTCGGGCACGGGCCCGCGCGCCCTGCTCCGGCACCTCTGCGACGACCTGCTCGCCCATGCGGCGGGGCACTGCCTGGGGGACGACGCCGCGATGGTGGCGATCGAACGGCTGGGGTGAGGCGGGGCTCACGAAGCCGGCACGGCCGCACCCGCCCCACGACCCGCCCCCGACCCGGCCGCCGCACCCGCAAGGCGCTCCTCGGCGAACCGGCGGTTGGCCAGGGTCTGCTTCCGATAGGGCTCGGGCAGGTCCGGCAGGGCGAGGAGCCGGTCGCAGGCCCGCAGCGAAGCCGCGAAGTCACCGGTCCAGTAGGCCGTGATGGAGAACTCGAACAGCAGCCCCCACCGGTACACCCAGGGCTGGGTGAACAGGAGGTCCTCCGGCGCGGCGCGGTCCAGACCCGCGCTGACGATCGCGTGCGCCGACTGGTGCCGGCCCATCGTGCGCAGCCTCGCCGACAGCTCGTAGCAGGCCTCCAGCCGCTCCGGGCGGACCTCCCAGGCCCGTACGAGGGCGTCCATCGCGGACGGCCAGTCACCGCTCTCCGCGCGCAGCACACCCACCTGGAGCAGCGAGTAGTAGACCTCCTCCACCCAGCCGCCCATCTCGGCGCGGCGCTGGTAGAGGGCGATCGCCTCGTCGGTCCGGCCCATGTCGCGCATGGTCTGGGCCAGATAGAAGACGGTTCGGTGGTTCTCCGGGTCGCGGTCCAGCTCGGCGCCGAGCAGCCGTGCGTCGCGTTCGAACTTGTCGTGGCGCGAACCGCCGTCGGCGAAATCGCGGATCGTCAGCGCGTCGAGGTTCTCCTGCCCGGTCGCCCGGTCGCAGGTGAGGTATTCGTGGGTGACACCCTCGTAGTACCAGTCGAAGTCCGCGCGGACCAGGCGCTTGATGCGGTACGAGGTGTCGCCCTCGTGGCGCAGCATGTACGCGTCCGCGGTGAGGTCCGGGAGCGGGCCGTCCCGGCGGATCACCAGGTCCGCGTCGAGGAGCAGCAGGTAGTCGGCCTTGTTCCGCGCGTGCGCGATGTTGAGGGTGCGGTTGTGGCCGAAGTTCACCCAGGGCTCTTCCCGGAGCTCGCCCGGGACGCCGTCGAGGGCGGCCCGGATCAGCTGCTGCGTGCCGTCGGTGGACCCCGTGTCGGAGATGACCCAGGTGTCGATCAGGCCGCGTACCGATGCGAGACAGCGCTCGATGACCCGCGCTTCGTTCTTGACGATCATGCAGAGACACATGGACGGCTTCACGGCATCACCCACCCGGTTCGGTGCGTCGTTCGAACAGCGGCCCACTGTGGCACCCACGCGTCGACGGCCCGCGTCACCCACGCCGGAGCAGGCGGAAGGGTCGCCCGTTCTGGCGTACGCGGATGCCCGCGCGGGAGCGCCGCACTGGCCCATCCGAGTGGATCGACTACTCCGAACCACTGACCTGCCCGCGTGTTCTCCGGACCCGGGGCGAACGAATCCCTTCCGAACGGGGATGTCTTCGCATGCGTTCGCGGAACGCACCAGACCTTTCGAAGAGGGAGCAAGTAAGTGCAATCTGACAACAGGTCGGGGGCACGGCTCGGTCCGCTGCCCCGGCGTGGCAAGTGGCTCGCCGGAAGCGCCGTCGCATCGCTCACCCTTGTACTGGCCGGCGTGGCCGGACCGGCGGCGGCCGCCGTGCCCCAGGGCATGGGCACCCGGGTCGCATCCGGCGAAGAAGGCGGAGGCGACGACCACTGCCAGCCCTCGCCCTGGCCCGACGCGAAGGCCGCGCGCCCCGCCATGGGCGGCGACGACGACCACTGCCAGCAGGGCCCACCCGGACCGCAGGGCCCGAAGGGCCCGCCCGGACCGACGGGCCCCACGGGCGCGACCGGAGCGACCGGAGCCACCGGAGCGACCGGAGCCACCGGATCGACGGGCCCCGCGGGGCCGCCCGGACCCGGGGGGCCACCCGGACCCTCGGGTCCCGCAGGGGCGACTGGAGCCACGGGCGCAACGGGTGCGACCGGAGCCACCGGTGCCACCGGCCCGGCCGGTCCGTGCTTCGACATCGACAGCTACTCCCCCTCGGCCACCGAGGACTTCAGCGCGGTACTCATCAACGGAAAGGCCTACGCCGGCCGGCAAGCCGCCCTCGGAGGTCCGATCGTCTGGACGGATCTGACCAACGCCGACAACCCCAACTACCCGGCCAAGGTATGCGGGATCTCCATCTCGTCACAGGACAAACAAAGCTGGATCAAGGTGGTCACCACAGACGGCAAGGTCTTCCAGACCCATGGCGACACCAATGGCATGACCTTCATCTGGGACGAAGGCTGGACCCCACTCGCCACACCGGTAGCGGGCTCGCTCCGCGCCGCACCACCCAAGGCAGGGAGGACCGAGACCTCCTGAGTTCGTGAGGGAGACCCCCGCGCGTGCCGCTGTCCGACGGCATGCGCGGGGGCTCGTGACACCAAGGCTGACCTCGCTCGCGGGGACAGACGAAGCGCGGCGTGCCGAACCGCCTGGTCGCGGGCAGCTCGGACCTCGCGCCTAGCGTCAACGCTTGACCGCGGTGGTTACCACCAGCGGGGGTCGCAGCCGCTCGGCGGCCCAGTCGCGGCTGCGCACATGCTCCGGGTCGGCCACCCCCAGCGCCTCGTCGGGTGTCGGATGGTGCTGTGCCACAGCGGCGAAGCCGACGCGTTCCAGCAACGCCGGGAACGTCTCCACCGGCCACGCGTGGTTCCGCACGGACTGCCACGTCCCGTCCGTACGCCGCAGTCGTACGGGCATGGGCTCGCCGGGGCCGTACGTGACACCCGGCTCGCCCACCCGCAGCGACGCGTACTCGATGCCGGCGCAGGCGGGGTCCGTGGTCAGCAGCGCGAACGGCGCCCCGGGCCGCAGCAGGCGGTGGATCTCGGTGAGCACCTCCAGCACCGTCCGCTCGTCGGGCAGCGACGCCAGCACGTGGTTGCACATCGCCGCGTCCGCGCACGCGTCCGAAAGCCCGCCCACCCTCCCGTCCGCGACCAGGTGGTACTCGGCTCCGGGCGCGCCCTCCTTCCGGGCCAGCGCGAGCATGTCCGGCGACGCGTCCACACCGATGATCCGCATCCCCAGCGCCCGGGCCGCGTGACCGGCGACGCGGCCCGGCCCACAGCCGAAGTCGAGGAGCACCTCGCCCGCCCCGGCCAGGGCCTTGAACACGAACGGGTAGCCGAGCAGCCAGTCGGTCCCCGCCTCCACCGCCGCGAACGCCTCCGCCCCCTCGTGCCCGGACCAGGCGCGCCCCGCTTCGGGGGACGACGGCTCGGCCGGTTCACCCGCTCGATCCTGCGGCATCGCTGGGTCCCGTCTCTCGTATACGCACACGGCACAGGGCTCCCATCATCGACGCCGCCCCCGCACCGCGCACACCGCCGCTCCGGTGACGGCGGGCACCGGAGCGGGGTGCTCCGGTGCCGCCGCGCACCACGGTCAGCCCACCGCCGCCGCCCTGCGTTCCAGCCTCGCCACGTGGCTGCGCAGGCCCAGCGAGAACACCCACGCCGCCAGGAACAGGGCGGTGGCGATGGCCAGGGTGCACCAGCGCAGATCCTTCGAGACCACGAACCCCGGGCCGAAGCCGGGGTGTACGGAGTTCAGCAGGACGTGGAAGAACAGCGTCAGGGCGAGCAGGTACAGGCCGTACCACGCCGGTTTGCTCCAGCTCTTCAGGGCGTGGCTGTCCATGCCGGAGAGCGGCAGCATCCCGAACACCACGACCTCTATACCGCCGACGACCGTCAACCCGACGGTGTACGCGACCACATGGTGGAAACTGTTCGGCCCTGCCGTACGACCCGCCTCGATCAGCGGTGTGCCGAGGACCCACACCAGCAGTGAGGCACTCAGGACACTGATGCCGCCGACCATCACCGCCTGCCCCCTCGGCATGGCGTGCCGCGGGTCGCGCGAGCCGGGAGGCACGGTGCCGAGCACCACATAGACCGCCACCAGGCCGTAGACGTACGGGACCGGGAACGCCAGGCCGCGCGAGAGCGCCGCCATCAGGGCCGCGAGGAGCAGGCCCGCGGGAACCACCCGCAGCTCGGCCGGTATGCCGCCCCGCCCGGGGCGCAGCAGGGAGTCCTTCGTCTTCTCGTACGTCACCAGGATCAGCAGCGTGCCGACCGCCGCTCCCAGCGCCTTCGCCACGGTGGGCCCGCTCCAGTGGGCCGTGGCGTCGGCCCAGACGACGAGTGCTCCGCCGAGCAGGGCGAAGGAGCCCATCCGCACCCAGCCCGGCAGCCGGGCCGCGCTCGCCCGCGCCGCCCGTTCCTCGTGGCGCCGGCGCCACCAGCGGCTCAGCGCGTTGTCCGCCAGCTGCGAGGGGAACGCCTTCTCCAGCAGGAGCACGAGCAGCAGGAACCAGGCGGCCATACCCACCGATCCCGCGATGTCCTTGAGCGCCCAGGACACTTCCGCCGGGGTGCGCATATTGCCCACCAGCCCGGCCGGGCGGCTGTGGCCCCCACCCGGCTTCGACTCCCCCGTGCGCCCGCTCGGCCCGGGGCTCGGCTCGGGGTCGGGCACACCCCTCACGTTGTCCGAGGCGGTCGGACCGGGCTCCGGTGTGCCGGAGGTGGACGGGGTCGGAGGGGGCGGTGTGATCCCTGGCAGCTCGGGCTTGGGCAGGACGCCGGTACTGCCCTCGGCGTGGTGCTCGACCGTCGAGCCCTTGGGCAGGAAGAACGCCGTGAACGGCTCGGCCGGGAGGTCGATGGTCCCCGCCCGTTCCACCGCGCGTCCGGGACAGTCGAGGTCCACGGGCTGGTGGCCCTTCATGTCCGGGGGAATGTAACCGTGGAGATCGATGAACCTCCAGTGGCCGGGCTCCGCGTCGCCCTTGTACGAGTCGGCGTCCAGCCACGGGTCGAGCAGGCCCTTGCCGCCGACGAGGATCCTGCCCCAGGTGCAGATGGCGGGGTAGTCGGTCATGTGGATGGTGATCTCGTACGTCCCCACCGGCGGCGGGGTGATGGGCGGTTGGGTCACCGTGAAGGTCTGCGAGGCCGCGACACCGGGGGCGGCCACCGCCGGAGCCACCACGGCCCTGGCGCCCACGGGCGCCGCTTCGCAGGTCGCCGTCACCTTGTACGTACCGGCACCGGCACCGGCCGGTACGGAGAAGGAGGCGGCCAGTTTGCCGTCCGCCGCGGGCGTCGCACCGGTCCCCGGCATGTCGGCCCCGTCCCACAGGAGGCGGGCGGGCCCTCGGCACAGGAACCCCTCGCCCGAGACGTTCACCTTGGTCTCGGGCCTCCCGGAACCGGGCGAGAGGGTGAGGACCGGAGTCGGGTGCGGTGGTGACACCGCCTTGGCCGCCACCACTTCATAGGAGGCCACCTGGGTCACGGAAGGGCGCGCGTCGCAGGTCGCGACCACCTCGTACACGCCCAGGGGCGCTTTCTCGGCCACCTTGACCGACTGCGAGAAACGGCCGGACGCGTCGGTCCGTACGGCGATCGGTGCCGGTAGGTCGCCGGTCAGCGTCAGCGGGCCCGCCTTCGTGCCTTCACCCGTCCCGCAGTCGAAGTGGCTGCCGGACACGACCAGGAGCTTGCCCTGCTCCACCTTCTCGGGAACCGACAGCACAGGAGTCACAGGAGGGTGCGTCGGAGGGGTGGAAGGGGTGGAAGGGCCAGGCTTGGGCGGCTCCACCGTGGACTTGGAGGGCTTGGGCACCGGTGGGCTGGGCGACTTCGCCTCCGGTGGTGGCGGTGGCGGCTTCGAAGGGGACGGTTTCGCCTCGGACTTGGAGGGTGCCGGGCCCGAGGCGGAGGGCGACGGGCCGGGCGGTGACGGCGGCCCGGCCTCAGTCGTCCCCTGCGCACGGCCCGCCACGCCTGCCGCGAAGCTCGGCGCCACCGTGCCCGCGAGCAGCACCACCGTCAGCAGCGCCGTGAGCACCACCACCGATAACCCGCACGTCTTCCCCTTGCGTCCCACAGCGTCCCCCTCGTAACCGCACGGCCTCCCCGGACCGTCCCCGTTCGGGTGCACTTGTTTGACGTCCCAGCCCCGCGCCTTCGTTTCCCTCGCGGGTACGGCGTACGGGAGCGCACGGCGGAAAAGGACGCGCGCCGCGCGCCCCTCGGGCCGACACCCACTGCCAAACCCCCACCGCGACACGACGGTTTGTGGCCCTTGGTGTCTCCAACGTGTGAATCTTGTGCGCACTCACCTGTGCTGTTGCCGCAGAGATGGGTAGCATCCGGCGGCAACATCCAGCACGAGGAAAGCGAACTCTCATGGCGGACGAGCCGGACTTCACCACACTCAAGGACCAGTACGCGGCGCGTGTCACCGCCGATCTGGAAGCCAACCAGCAGGACCAGTCACGTATCCGCACCGAACTCGACACACTGAAGGGCCAACTCGAAGCCCTGGAGCGGGACCACGGTCTGCTGCAAACCATGCAGCACACCCTCGGCGGCACCGCCGCCGCGGCGGCGCAGACACCTGCGGCAACGCGCAAGCGCACCACCAAGGCACAGCCGCAGGCAAAGGCGTCGGCCCCCGCCGTAGCACCCGCCCCCGCGACCACACCCACCGTCGCGGCCGTGCCCAAGCCCCGTAAGCCTCAGGCCGACAAGCCGGAGGCCGAGGCGGCCAAGACGACGAAGACGGCCAAGAGCCCCAAGAAGGCTGCCGCGCAGGCCAAGAAGCCGGCTCGCAAGAGCACGGAGAGCAGTGGCCCCACCCTGCGTGAGCTGGTGCTCGGCCTCTTCGCGGACCACCAGGAGCCGCGTACGGTCGCCGACATCCTCACCGAACTGACAACCACTCACCCCGACCGCAAGACCAGCCCCCAGGTGGTCCGCAACACGCTCGAAGCGCTCGTCGCCAAGGGCGAGTTGGATCGCGAGCGCAAGCAGGGCTCCGTCTTCTACACGGCACACCGTGACCCTGCGCCCGCCGAGAAGGCCGAGACACCCGCAGCAGAAGCCGTGGACGCCCCCGCCACGGCTCCCGAGCCCGTTCCCGCGACCGCCTGACGGGACCGCGCCCCCACCGCGCCGTGGCCACCCCGGTGCCGAGGCACCTTCAGCGGGGTGGCCACGTCCATGGGAAGAACCCGGCCGCCGTCTGTCGGCAGAACGGCCGCCGGGTTGTTCTCAGTTCTCAGCGAACCTCTGTTCTCAGCGAACCCCTCTCACTGGCGGCCGTAGCCGGGTGCGGGAGCCATCGAGATCACGCCGTTCCCCGGCTGTCCCGAACCGTCCGCACCACCGGACGCATCCGCGCCACCCGATCCCTGTCCACCCGCACCGATCGTCGCGCCCACGGCCGCCAGGGCGGTCGTGACGGGCTGGAAGAACGTCTCGCCGCCGGCGGTGCAGTTCCCGCTGCCACCGGAGGTGAGCCCGACCGCGCTGCCGTCGGCGGTGAACAGGGAGCCGCCGCTGTCGCCCGGCTCGGCGCAGACGTCGGTCCGGATCAGCCCGGTGACCGTGCCCTCGGGGTAGTTCACCGTGGCGTCGAGACCGGTGACCTTGCCGTCGTGCAAACCGGTCGTGCTGCCCATGCGCAGGACGCGCTCGCCCACGGACGCGTCGGCCGCCCCGGTGATCTCGACCAGCTTCCCGGCCCCCGTGTCGACCGCGCTGGGGGCTTCCGTGGCAGCGTCGTCGTACGTCAGCAGGGAGAAGTCGCCGTTGCCGGGGAAGGTCGCCTTCTGGACGGTGGCGGCGGGCGCCCCGTTCGCGCTCAGCGACCACCGCTTGGCCGCGACACCGCAGTGGCCCGCGGTGATGAACCCCGGTTGGCCGTCCTGGGTGGTGACGTTGAAGCCGAGGGAGCAGCGTGCGCCGCCGCCGAAGATGGCGTCGCCGCCCTCGCTGAACGGCTTGAACTGCCCGGCGGACTTCTGGATCCGGGCGGTGTCCGCGCCGAGGGACCGGACGGCCTTCTCCAGTCTGGTCCACTGCGCGCCCTGCACCGTCCGGTCCGCCGAGACCACGATGCGGTTGGTCCGGGGGTCGACGGCCCAGGCGGTGCCGGGGATGGTCGCCGTACGGGCGAGGGTGTGCGCCGCCGAGCGCAGTTCGGCCGCGCTGTTGCGGACCGCGCGCGGCACCGCCCCGGCCTTCTTCACCTGCTCGTCGGCATTGCTGTTGTTACCGGCGATGTTCACGACGACCTGCTGCTTGGCGGCGTCGTAGTACGACCCCGCGAAGGCGTCGCCGAGCTGCTGGGCCAGGCCCCGCGCCACGGCCGCCGCCGAGGCGGCGTTCGCCTTCCCGGCCGCTGCCCCGGACGGGGGCTCGGGCTGCGCCTGTGACGCGTTCGCACGTGGGAGCAGTACGGCCGCCGCGATGAGGCCGGCGGCCCCCGCTCCCGCCATTACGGCCCGCCGCTTGGGTATGCGCCTGTGAGTCAACTCGCCGCCTCCTGGGATGTGTTCCGTAGCCGATCGGGATCGGCGGAAGGTGTGCAGTCCTAGGTACGGACGAGACGGGTGTGGTGTTCACCATGATTGCGAAAGAATACTTCTGAAGGTTGGTCAGCAAACGCGAGCGCCGCGCGTCCGCACCCCCGACGGCCCGTCAACTACCCGCGAACCGTCGGCTCACGGCCGTCAGTACGCGGCGCGCGTCCGCGCCCAGATGCGGCCCCGCGAGCCAGGCGGCCGGGCGGGAGCCGAGTGAGGTGTTGGACACGAGGACCAGTGCGCCGTCGCCCCGGCGCACCAGCCAGCCGCCGCCGGACGAGCCCTCGGTCATGGTGCAGCCCATGCGGTACATGTCCGGCTGGTCGACGGCGACGGAGAACGAGCCGGGCCGGTCGGCGCAGTGGAAGAGGGACGAGCCGTCGAACGGGCGGCCCGCCGGATACCCCACGATGTCGACCAGGCTCCGGGAGCCGGAGAGTTCGGCGTCGAAACCGACGTCCGCCGCCGCCCCGACGGTCTCCTCCAGCGACCGCGTCGCACCGGCCGCCTGCCGTACGTGGAGCACCGCGAAGTCGAAGGCCGCGCCCGCCCCGGCGTTGGAGGTGCCGCGGTCGATCCACTGCTGGGAGGTCTGCGCCCAGTCGGCCCACCAGATCCCCAGGGGCGCCGCGCTGTCGCGCCCACCCGCCGCGCTCTTGTCGAACCCGGGTACGAAGACGATGTTCCTCAGCCATCCGCCGTCCTTGCCCGAGTGGACGCAGTGCCCGGCGGTCCACACCAGGTCGGACCGGCCAGGGTGGGCGGGATCGCGCACCACCGTGCCGGAGCAGGCGGCGGGCCCCTTGGGGGTGTCGAAGAAGAGCCGACCGGCCGTGGGCGCGTTCTCGCCGTACGGGCGGGCGACCGGCCGCGCGCCCACGGCGTCCGGCTCGGGGTCGGAGACTCCCCGGGGCATCTCACTGCCGTCGAAGGACCGCTCGCCCTCGGCGGCCCCGGCCATCCGCTCCGGCCCCCACAGCCCGTCGACCACGGGGTTGACGAAGTCCGCGGCGCCCCGCAGCCAGCGGTTCCAGTCCTGCCACCCGCCCGGGGTCCGCCCCGGGTCGGCACGCCGGGCGGCCCCGGCCGGATCGGCCGAGCCGATCGAGCCGGAACCGCCGTGCGGCCCCGTGGAGTTCTTGGTGACGGTGTACGCAAGTCCGCCCGCCACCACGGCGACGAGCAACCATGCGGCCGTCCCCCGGAGGCGACGGCGAAGACGGCGAAAAGGCACGGGCTCCTCCTCGGACGCGGCACGCTACTGACCGGTTGATACGGCGCCGCGCCCCCGGACGTTCAGTCACCCGGCCGCGACCGCGCGATCGGACCCGCCCCCGTCAGGCGACTTCCACACCCGTCCGCCGCCGCGCCCTGCGCAGTTCGGTCTCGCTGAGCCCGCCCCACACTCCGCGCTTCTCGTTGTTCGACAGCGCCCACTCCAGGCACGCGGTGGTCACCGGGCATCTGCGGCAGACCGCTTTGGCCTCCGCCAGCTGCTGGTCCGCGAAACGCCTGCTGTACGTCGGGAAGAACAGCTCAGGGTCCTCGGTGCGGCACGCCGCACGCTTTCGCCAGTTCACAAGAAGACTCCCTCCTCGGCAACGAGTGACGCGATCGACTCCCGTAGGTGTCTTGCGCGTTGTTACGTCAGCCGCTGACGGACTGTTCAACGCGGACCGTGTCTCAGGGCCGGGCGAAGACCCCGATGCCGTTGGCCACCGCGCGTTCGAAGGTGCCCGGCGGCCGGTTGCGCACGACGACGCCGGGGTCGCCCGGGCCGCGCGTGGCCAGCGTGGAGGAGCCGCCGCCGTCCAGGTTGACCCCGTCGTCGGCGCCCATGTCCCGCATCAGCCGGGCGAGTTCGGCGAGGGTGAGGCCCGCGTCGTTCTCGGCCGAGCCGTTCAGGGCGATGAGGTAGAGGCGGTGTCCGTGGCCGCCGATCCCCGCGGCGGTGCGGGTGGCGGCCGTGCGGTCGTCGAGTCCGGTCAGCGGTGTGCGGGCCCGCAGCACCGGCATACCGCCCACCGCGAACGCCAGCGGCCCCCGGCGGGCGCGCAGCCGGTAGGCAAGCCCGGCCCGGTCCCCGGGCTTGAGCGCACGCAGAGCGCGGGCCCCTTTCTCGCGCCCCACCAGGACGAAGGTGTCGACGGGGACTTGCCCCTTGCCCAGCTCGGTCGACGTGCTGACGACGCGGCCCCGCCGTACCGTCACCTCGTACGTGTCCTTGGTGCACGGCGCACCGCGCGCCGTATCGGTGCCGCACGCGGCGCGCGCCCGGGAAGCGGACCCCCACTTGGCGGTGAAGGCACCCACCCCGTCCACCGGCACGGCGTACTGGTTGAGCCCGTCGAGGCGCAGCCCGCCCCGGCCGGTGTCGACGGTTCCCTCCAGGGTGAGGCTGTCGAGGCGCCCGGTGCGCGCCGAGTCGACGCCGATGACGTCGCGGGCGCTGGTGCCCGGTGGCAGGGCGGGGCCGAACCGCTGGCCGTCGGGCACGGCGGCCTTCAGCGCGCGGCCGGACGAGACGGCCGGGCCCGAGGAGGCGCCGGTGGCCTCCACCCCGGGGTGCTGGGTCTCGCTTATGTTGAAGAAGTCCCCGTTGACGGCGGCGACCGCGTGCAGGGCGTCGGCCATCGCGGTCACCTTCGCCCGGGCGGCCACCGCGCCGGGAGTGAGGAGGTCCACCTTGACGTGCGGGTTGCTCAGGTCCGCCACCACGAGGTGACCACGTGCCAGCCCGTGGGACGCGGTGACGGTGAAGCTCCGGTAGGAGACGCCGGGGGCGACGGACACCGTGCGCCCGTACTCCACGGCCGGCGCGCTCTGCGCGGCACCGGGGGCGAGCGCGCCCTCCCCGACGACCATCCCCACCGCGGCGATCCCCGTCATCGCCATTCGCGCCCAGCCCAGGGACCACCCCATCGCGCCTCATCTCCCGAGACCCACACCGCATCGGCAGCCGCAGACTAGCGAGCCGCACGGCGGCCCACGGGAAGGCTCGACACGATGGCCGGGAACATCCCCCGGGCAACCCTCGTACGGTGGTACGAGCGGTCGGCCGCGACCGACCCACGACGCGGAAAGCCCCTCGGCCCGCCGCCACTTGAGGGCTGCGGACCGAAGGGCGTACGCCCTGGGGCGGCCGGTACTAAGCGCTCCGCTGGAAGTGGGGTTCGTCGGCTGCGGGCTGTCTGTGGCTGGTCGCGCAGTTCCCCGCGCCCCTGAAGGGGCGCGGTACCGCATCGGACTTCCACAAGTCCGCTTAGTACTAGCAGCCCGAGGCAGCCTGCGCCGACAGACCGGTCGTGATCATGCCAACGGTGATGGCGGCGAAGGCGCCAAGGCATGCCAAAGTACGCTTCATAAAGGTCTTGCTCCCCCGGAAATGGTGCTGAACTGGCCGCGTCTCAGATGGCGGCGAAGCGAAAATTCAGCAGACATGGAGAAGTACTTGATCACTTCACCAACCGGGGGCGGCGCGGGTGGAGTTCACCCCGGCGCGCTTCCCGCGCCGGACACGGGCTTCACCCCCGACATCACGCACGCCGAGTGCCGCAAGTGCGGCACCCGCGTGGCCGGGCTCGACGGCCGGTACGCCTGCGGTGTCTGCGGCTGGACCAACGACTGGTCCGAGGGACACCGCCCGCTGCCCCGGGCCGAGGACGACCCCGACTACCCGGGGCCGGGCGCCCCGGCCGGGAACCCGCTGGCCCGCTGACCCGGCCGGGGGTGTTCGCGCGCACCGTGCGCTTGAATGATCCCCACGACCCGGGAAGGAACAGAGCTGCGGTGCGTGTACTACAGGGCATCACGGGTGCCGTCGTCGTCCTCGGGATCTTCTCCTCGGTGCTGCGCACCCTGGTGATCCCCCGGCCGACGCGCTCCGGCTTCACCCAGGTCGTCCACTCCCTGGTCCGGCGGCCGTTCCAGCTGGTGGCCGACCGGTTGCCGGGGGCGGAGGCGAAGGACCGGGTGCTGGCCCCGGTGGCGCCGCTGGCCGTCGTGGTGACGCTGATGGGCTGGCTGGCGTGCTTCATGGTCGGCTACGCGCTCCTGGAGGCGGCCGTCAGCCGGCTGCCGCTCCAGGACGCGATGGTCGAGTCCGGCTCCTCGCTCTTCACCCTCGGCTTCGCCGGCGGCACCCGGGTCACGCTCAACGCCATCGACTTCTGCGCCGCCGCCACCGGCCCCATCGTGATCGGCCTCCAGGTCGGCTATCTGCCCACCCTCTACGGTGCCTACCAGCGGCGCGAGACGGAGGTGACCCTCCTCCAGTCGCGCGCGGGCAGCCCGCCCTGGGGGCCGGAGATCCTTGCCCGCTACGCCCAGGTGGACCTGCTGCACAGCCTCACCGAGTTGTTCCGCAACTGGGAGCGGTGGAGCGCCGAGGTGAGCGAGAGCCACACCACCTACCCGGTCCTGATCCACTTCCGCTCCCCCAAGGCCAACCGCAACTGGCTGATCGCCCTGCTGGCCGTGCTGGACGCGGCGGCGCTGCGGCTCGCCTTCAACCCCTCCCAGCCCAAGGCCGAGATCCGGCTCGCCCTGCGGGCCGGGTTCGTCTGTCTGCGCGACATCGCGGATCTGCGGGGCATCCCGTACGACCGCGACCCCCACCCCGACGACCCGCTCCGGCTCACCTACGAGGACTTCCTGCACGGCGTGGCGCGGATGGCCGACCAGGGCTATCCGATGGAGCGCACGCCCGAGGAGGCCTGGCCGCACTTCCGCGGCTGGCGGATCAACTACGAGCAACTGGCCTACTGGCTGGCCAGGGACATCGACGCCGTGCCCGCCCCGTGGTCGGGCCCGCGCCGCACCACGGTCGCCGTCCGCACCCCCGTCACCCCGGTCGACCGCCGCCCGGTGGGGTGACGGCCGGCCGCGCCCGGCTCACGCCGACTGCTGGTGCCAGGCGTCCTGGAAGTTGCGGCGGGCGCGGTGCAGCCGGGAGCGGACTGTGCCGACGGGGAGGGCCAGGGTCGCGGCCATCTCCTCCTCGTTCATGCCGTAGACGGCGCGCAGCACGAGGACTTGGCGGTGCTGGTCGGGCAGCCGGTCCATGGCGTCGGAGATGTGGACGGTGTCCAGGGGGTTGCCGTCCAGGGCGCGGTCGGTCAGGTCGTCCGTGGGCCCCTGGCTCAGCCGTTTCGAGGTGCGGACCGCCTCCCGTACGGTGACCGCGCGGACCCAGCCGTAGAAGGCCTCGGGTTCGCGCAGGCCGCGGATGCCGCGGAATATGGCGAGCATGGCCTCCTGGGCGGCGTCGGAGCTGTGGCCCTGGGCGATCGGCAGACAGAGCCGGCCGACGAAGGGCGCGATGTGCAGGAGGATGTCGTTCATGGCCCGGTCGTCCCCGGCCTGTGCGCGCGGCAGCAGGGCCGTGGTGACGGGGGCCTGCGCATCGTTCGTCGTGGTCACCGCGGGAGTACTCCTGGACTCGGTCTGCTCGAACGGGTGCGTGGCGGGTGTGCGCCGCGCCGACGCGTCCCTCACGCGCCCACCGCCACCGCGCCCTCGGCGTCGTCGCGGTGGGCGGCGAACGCGAGCAGGGTGGTGTGCAGGGCGGCGCGCAGCTCGTCCATCTGCTCGTGGGTGAAACACCCTGCGCTGTACGGCAGTTCGATGCCGAGCCGGTCCTCGAAGGAGACCACGCACACCATCACGGGGCCGCGCCCGGCCTCGGGGAAGTAGTGCTCGCGGGCCGGGGCGAGGCGTACGTCGGTGACCTCCAGACCGTCCGGGGTCACCGGACCGGCGACACGGCCCATGTTGGTCACGATCACGCTGGTGGCGAGGAGCGCGGGGTGCTGCGGGACCTTCGGCAGCAGGTGCAGCTCCTGGAGGAAGTCGCCCCGCTCGATGGCCGCGTGCAGGTTCTCCGTGACCAGGCGGGCCAAGGCCAGCGGGTCGGCGTCGTGCGCCACTTCGAGCACGTCCAGGCAGGAGGTGACCGCGGGCACCATCACTTCGCGGTCCAGCGGCGGTGTGAGCCGGGAGCGCAGATCGACCGGAGAGAGGCAGCCGAGCGTGCGTACCCCGGGCTCGCCGCCGAGGCGCCGGCGGACGGCGGTGAGGGCCGCCGCGGCGATCAGGCCGTGCACCGACACGCCCTCGGCCTTGGCGAAGTGCAGCAGCCGCGCGGTCTCGTCCGACTCCAACAGCACGCGCCGTACGGCGAGTTCGGGCTCGCCGGGTGTGCGTTCGGTGCCCACGGCCTCGTACGGCAGACAGACGACGGGGGTCTGGCGGGTCCGCTCGACGCGGCGCGCGAGGTACTCCTCGGCCTCCCGCGCGGAGACGGGCGGCAGCAGCTCGGAGACGGGGCTCGGCCACGTCTCGCCGTACTCCCCCGCCCCGTCGGGGAGTTCACCGGCCAGCGCGGTGTAGGTGTCCCACAGGGCGTTCTGGAGGGCGATGGCGCTGTGGCCGTCGGTGATGGTGTGGTCGACGCTGAGCATCACGGTGTGCTCGTCGGTGCCCCGCAGCAGCACGGCCCGCACCAGCGGGCCGCCGACGGGCAGCGGGGTGTTGAACTCCTCGGTGAAGGAGTCGGGCCCGCCGTCGCGCACCAGCAGCCTCGGCAGTTCGTCCGCCGCCATCGGCTGGAGCACATGGACCCCGTCCTCGACGGCGATCCGGCAGCGCAGCGAGGGGTGCTCGGCGACCTTGGCGGCGAACGCCGCGGCGAACAGCTCCTCGTCGAGGTCGCCGCGCACGGTGCAGGAGAGCACGGCACGGCTCCGCTGCGCCACGTAGATCGTTTCGACCGGGCATAACTTGCGCTGCATCCCCATGACCTTTCGACTTTCCTTCACGCATTGGTTCCCGGCCGTATCAGCCGATGCGCGGATCCCGAATCGCGCTTCAGTGAAGCGGCAATTCCATTCTGCCGCAAGGGCTTCAAGGAGGCTTGCGGAGTGACCTATCCCTCAGACCCTCGGGTACCCGGCCCGCTTCCGCAGTCGGGGGAATACCCAGGGTGCCCCGAAAGCTAACCGGAACGAAGTCGGCTCTCCCGCCGCGCAAGCCGATTTGGCTCAACATCGGCCCTCGGCCGCCCCCGCGAGGCGCCCGTATACAGCGGTTTCACCAAGGCGGCACTTGCCAGCAGCACGATCTTTTAACAGGTCATGGCCGATTCGTTGACGCAAACTGAACTTCGAAAGCTGGCCAGATCCATACCGCCGTGCACATGACATCAGGCAGGGTGAACCTCGTAATCCAAGGGGTTTTGACGGTCCGTCGGGTGACACGCCCGGCGGATGATCCCCTTGACCCACCGACTTCCCCTCATGCAGGGTGGCTGTTCCGAGGAAGGTTGCGCCCCGCACGGCACTGCCGGCTCTCACCGGGATTCCGCCCCCGCAGCGGCATTTCGGCGATGCATTCCTTGCTTCCGTTCCCGTGCTCATTTCCGCTCACTCGGTGGGCGGATCGCACGCGCCTGCCCAACGGCTTCCCAGCGAGGGCCCGCGGGCTCTTTCCGCGTGCCGAGAATTTCACAGACGCCTAATGAGGGTTGGTGCCATGTCTGTCCAGGAGGACACCAGTAGCCCGCTGACCGGAGCCCAGCAGGGACTCTGGTTCGCCCAGCGGCTCGACCCCGCGAACGCCGCCTACAACACCGCCGAGTACGTGGAGATCCACGGGCCCGTGGACACCGCGCTGTTCGAGACCGCGCTGCGCCGCACCGTCGGCGAGGCGCGGACCTTCGCCCTGCGCTTCACCGACACCGCCGACGGCCCCCGCTCCACGCCGACCGGCGGTGACGACTGGCCGCTGCGGCTGGTGGACGTCAGCGGCGAGGCCGACCCGCGCGCGGCGGCCGAGGCATGGATACGCGCCGACATGGCGACGGCCGCCGACCTCTCCGAAGGGCCGCTGTTCACCCACGCCCTCTTCACCGTGGCCCCCGACCGCTTCTTCTGGTTCCTGCGGGCCCACCACATCCTCCTCGACGGCTACAGCTACAAGCTGGTCGCCCGGCGCCTGTCCGAGGTCTACGCGGCCCTCGCGGACGGCCGCGAGGTGGCCGGGAGCCCGTTCGCCCCGGTGAGCCGGCTGCTCGACGAGGAGACGGCCTACCGGGCCTCGGACCGCTTCGTACGCGACCGCGCCTACTGGACCGGCCGGTTCGCCGACTCCCTGGGCGCCACCGGACTCACCGAGGCCGTCGCACCGCCCGCCGCCTCCTTCCTGCGCCGCACCTCCCTGCTCTCCGCCGCCGACACCGAGCGGCTGTCCACCGCGGCCACCCGCCTGGGCGGGGCGCGCAACGACCTCGTCGTCGCCGCCGTCGCCGCCTATCTGCACCGGGTCACCGCGCAGCACGACATCGTGCTCGGCCTGCCCACCATGAGCCGGCTCGGCTCCACCGCCCTGCGCACCCCCGGCACGGCGTCCAACATCCTGCCGCTGCGCCTCGCCGTCACCCCCGCCACCACGGCCGGTGAGCTGGTCGCGGCCGTCGCCGCGGAGTTACGCGACGTCCGCAGGCACCAGCAGTACCGGGCCGAGGACCTGCGCCGCGACCTCAAACTCATCGGCGGGGCACGGCGGTTGTACGGGCCGGTCGTCAACCTCGTCCCGTTCGACGAGGAGCCGCCCTTCGGCGGCCACCGCACCACCTCGCACCACCTGTCCGGCGGCGCCGTCGAAGACCTCCAGATCAGCGTCCGGCCCGGCGCGGGCGGCGAAGGGCTGTGGATCGCCTTCGACGCCAACCCGGCCCTGTACACCGAGGCCGAACTCGAAGACCACCAGCAGCGGTTGCTGCTCCTGCTCGACCAGCTCGCCGAGGCCGACGCCACCCTGCCGCTCGCCCGCACGAGCCTGCTGCTCCCCGGTGAGGCACCGGAGTACGCGCCCGCCGAGGCCGCGCGCACCGCGCCCGACGCCGTCCTGCCCACCCGCTTCGAGGCCCAGGCCGCCCGTACTCCGCACGCCGTCGCCGTGACGTACGAGGGCGTCTCGCTGACCTACGCCGAGCTCAACGCCCGCGCCAACCGGATCGCCCGCCTGCTCGTCGAGCGCGGCGCCGGGCCGGGCCAGGTGGTGGCCCTGGCGCTGCCCCGCTCGCCGGAGCTCGTCGTCGCTCTGCTCGCCGTGGTCAAGTCCGGCGCCGCGTACCTGCCGCTGGACCCCGGCTACCCGGCCGAGCGCATCCGCGCGGTGGCCGAGGACGCCGCGCCCGCGCTGCTCGTCACCGACGCGCGCACCGCGCCGACGCTGCCTCGGACCGGCGCCGCCGCCGTGGTCATCGGGGACGCGGCCGTCGAGCGCGACCTCGCGGCGCGCCCGGACACCGACCTCACCGACGCCGACCGCCCGACACCGCTCACCCCGCGCGACCCCGCGTACATCATCCACACCTCGGGCTCCACCGGCCGCCCCAAGGGCGTGGTGATCCCGCACTCCAACGTCGTGCGGCTCTTCGAGACCTCCGCCGCCCACTTCGCCTTCGGCCCGGACGACGTGTGGACGCTCTTCCACTCGTACGCCTTCGACTTCTCCGTCTGGGAGATCTGGGGGCCGCTGCTGCACGGCGGCCGGCTCGTCGTCGTCCCGTACGACACCAGCCGCTCCCCGCGCGACTTCCTGCGGCTGCTGCGGAGCGAGGGCGTCACCGTCCTCAACCAGACGCCGTCCGCCTTCCAGCAGCTCGTCCAGGCCGACCAGGAGGCCGGCGACGAGGGCGGCCCGCTCGCCCTGCGGTACGTGGTGTTCGGCGGCGAGGCCCTTGAGCCCGCGCATCTGCGCCCCTGGCTGGAGCGGCACGGCGACCAGTCGCCCGCCCTCGTCAACATGTACGGCATCACCGAGACCACCGTGCACGTCACCCACCAGCGCGTCACCCGCGAGCTGATCGAGGACCCGCGCGCCCGCAGCGTCATCGGCACCGCGCTCCCGGACCTTCGGGTGTACGTCCTCGACCACTGCCTCCAGTCGGTTCCGCCCGGCCGGGTGGGCGAGATGTACGTGGCGGGCCCCGGTCTCGCCCTCGGCTACCTCGACCGCCCCGAGCTGACCGCCGAGCGGTTCGTCGCCGACCCCTTCGGCGCGCCGGGCGAGCGGATGTACCGCACCGGCGACCTGGCCCGGCGCGCGGCCGACGGCACGCTGGAGTACGCGGGCCGCTCCGACCAGCAGGTGAAGATCCGCGGCTTCCGCATCGAGCCCGGCGAGATCGAGGCCGCGCTCGTCGGCCACCCGGGCGTGGCCCGGGCCGCCGTGGTGACCCGGGAGACCGAGGGAGCGGCCGACCGGATCCTCGTGGCGTACGCGGTCCCCGCCCCCGGATCGCGTCCGGAGCCGGCCGAACTGCGCGCCCATCTGGCCGAGTCGCTGCCCGAGCACATGGTGCCCAGCGCGTGCGTGGTCCTGGACGCGCTGCCGCTGACGGCCAACGGCAAGCTGGACGCCAAGGCCCTGCCCGCCCCCGACTTCGCCGCCGCGGCCACCGGCCGCACCCCGGCCACCGGGTCCCAGGCGCTGGTGTGCCGCCTCTACGAGGAGCTGCTGCGGCTGCCGGAGGGGACGGTCGGCGCCGACGACAACTTCTTCGACCTGGGCGGGCACTCGCTGCTCGCCACCCGGCTGATGACCCGGCTGCGCGCGGCCACCGGCGCCGAGGTCTCCATGGCCGCCTTCTTCGCCCTGCCCACCCCGGCGGCGCTCGCCACCCACATCACGTCCGACGGCTCCGGCACCGCCCGGCCGCCGCTGGTCCGCGCCGAGCGGCCGGACCCGGTGCCGCTCTCCGCCACCCAGCAGAGCATGTGGTTCCTCAACCAGCTGGACGGGGCGGCCGCCACGTACAACATTCCGCTGGTGGTCCCGCTGGAGCGGGACATCGACGTGGACGCCCTGCGGGCGGCCCTGGCCGATGTCGCCGACCGGCACGAGAGCCTGCGCACCCTGCTCCCGGAGACCGGCGGCACCCCCCGCCAGGAGATAGCCGCGCCGGGCGCCCTGCGGCCCGTGCTGCACGTCGTCGACTGCCCCGCGCAGGAGGTCGAGGCGTATGTCGCCCTCGCCCGCGGGCACCGGTTCGACCTCACCCGGGACCAGCCGCTGTGGGCCGGTCTGTACGGGACGGGGGCGGCGCGGACGCTGGTGGTCGTCCTGCACCACAGCGCGGCCGACGGCTGGTCGCTGCGCCCGCTGGCCGAGGACCTGTCCGCCGCGTACGCGGCCCGCGCCGAGGGCCGCGACCCGAGCTGGGACGAACTTCCGGTCCAGTACGCCGACTACACGCTGTGGCAGCGCGAACTGCTGTCGGACTCCAGTGATGTGACGAGTCGTCAGCTCGACTTCTGGAAGGACGCGCTCGGCGGCCTTCCCGTGGAGATCCCGCTGCCCGCCGACCGGCCCCGCCCCCAGGCCCCGGGCCGCCGCGGCGGCCATCTGACCCTCGACGTCGCCCCCGAGCTGCACCGCGCGCTGCTGCGCCTCGCCGACGAGAGCGGCGCGAGCCTGTTCATGGTGCTGCAGAGCGCCCTGGCCGCCCTGCTCACCCGCTGGGGCGCGGGCACGGACATCCCCGTCGGCACCCCCGTGGCCGGGCGCGCGGACGAGGCGCTCGACGACCTGATCGGCCTGATGGCCAACTCGCTGGTCCTGCGCACCGACACCTCGGGCGACCCCGAGTTTCGCGAACTGCTCGGCCGCGTACGGGACTTCGACCTGGCCGCCTACGACCACCAGGACCTGCCCTTCGACCGGCTCGTGGAGGAGCTCAACCCGGCCCGCACCCCGGCCCGCCACCCGCTCTTCCAGGTCATGCTCGCCCTGCAGAACAACACCGAGGCCGTGCTGCGGCTCGGCGGCACCGAGGCGCCGCTGCGGCCCAGCGCCACCGGCACCGCCAAGTTCGACCTCTTCGTCGACGTGGTGGAGCACCGCGGACAGGACGGCGCCGGGGACGGCCTCGCCTGCCACATCGAGTACGCCGCCGACCTGTTCGACCACGCGACCGTGGAGCGCGCGGCGCGGGCCCTGCACGCCCTGCTCGCCGCCGTGGCCGACGACCCCGGCCTGCGCCTCGGCGCCCTGCCCGCCCCCGAGCCCGCCGTCCGGGCCGAGGCGGCGGACGCCGAGTCCGACCCGACGGACCTGGAGCGCGAACTCCTGGCCCGGGGCGATCTGCGCGACGCCGTGGCCGTGGCGGGCGCGGACGGGCGGCCGACCGTGTTCGCCGTGCCCACCCGGGCCGCCGCGGCCGAGCAGGCGGCCCGCGCCCTGCGCCGCACCGACCCCGAACGCGCTCCCCGGATCGCCGCCGTGAGCGACCTGCCCAGGAACCCCGACGGCACCCTGGACACCGAGGCGCTCGGCCGACTGCCCGTCATCGACACCGAGGCCGCCGAGCAGTGGGAGCGCGGCCTGACCGGGCTGCCGGGCGTCCGCTCGGCGACCGTGGCCCTGGAGGAAGTCACCGAGCGGCTCGGCCGGTTGTACATCGGCTCGTCCTCCGCGCGCACGGACACCCCCGCGCACACCTCCGGCGCCGACGCCGGCACGGCCGTGCCCGCGCTGAGCGAAGGGCCCGAGCTGCCCGAGCCGACCGTGGGCAGTTGGGCCGAGGCGCTGCGGCGGGCGGCCGAGGGCGGCCCGCACGCCGAGGTCGTCCACGTCCGCGCCGACGGCACCGAGACCCGGCGCAGCTACGCCTCGCTGATCGAGGAGGCCTCCCGCGTCCTGGGCGGTCTGCGCGAGCTCGGGCTGCGCCCCGGTGACCAGGTGATCCTCCAGTGCGAGGACACCGAGGACTTCCTCGCCACGCTGTGGGGCTGTGTCCTGGGCGGCTTCGTCACGGTGCCGCTGACCGTCCCCGTCTCGTACGCGACGGCGTCGGCGCCCCTGACCAAGCTGGAGGGCGTGTGGGAGATGCTGCACCGCCCCTGGATCATCACCTCCGCGTCCGGCGAGGCGGGTCTGCGCGACCTCGCCGCGCGGCGCGCGTGGGACGGCCTGCGGCTCACCACCACGGACGCCCTGCGCGAGGGACCGGCCGACGGCGACTGGCACCCGGCCCGACCCGACGACGTGGTGCTGATGCTGCTGACCTCGGGGAGCACCGGGCTGCCCAAGGCGGTCCGGCTCAGCCACCGCAACGTCCTGACCCGCGCGGCGGCCACCGCCTCCCTCAACTCCCTGACCGAGCACGACGTCTCGGTCAACTGGATCCCGCTCGACCACGTCACCGGTGTGGTCATGTTCCATCTGCGCGACGTCTATCTGGGCTGCCGCCAGGTGCACGCGCCGACCTCCTGGATCCTGGAGGACCCGCTGCGCTGGATGGACCTGGCGCACCGGCACCGGGCCAGTGTCACCTGGGCGCCCAACTTCGCGTTCGGCCTGGTCAGCGAGCAGGCGCACCGGATGGCCGGGCGGCCCTGGGACCTGTCGCCCGTACGTCTGGTGATGAACGCGGGCGAGGTGGTCGTCGCCGCGACCGCGCGGCGCTTCCTGGAGGTGCTCAAGCCGTTCGGGCTGCCGCAGGACGTCATGCACCCGTGCTGGGGCATGTCCGAGACCTCCTCGGTGGTCACCGACACCGTGCTCGCGGCCGAGCCGCTGCCCGGCGAGGAGACGTTCGTCAGCTGCGGGCTGCCCTACCCGGGCTTCGCCATGCGGATCGTGGACGACCAGGACCGTATCGTCGCGGAGGGCACCGCGGGCCGGCTCCAGGTGCGCGGCACCACCGTGACCGCCGCCTACCACGACAACCCGAAGGCGAACGCCGAGTCGTTCACCCCCGAGGGCTGGTTCGAGACCGGCGACCTGGCCTTCCTGCGCTCCGGCGAGCTCTACATCACCGGCCGCGCCAAGGACGTCATCATCGTCAACGGCGTCAACCACTACAGCCACGAGATCGAGTCCTGCGTCGAGGAACTGCCCTTCGTGGTACGGAGTTTCACGGCGGCCTGCGCGGTGCGCACCGACCCGACGGCGGGCACCGACGAGCTCGCGCTCTTCTTCCACGTGGAGGAGGGCACCGACGTCACCGAGGCGCTGCGCGCCGTCCGCGGCAAGGTCACCCGGGAGATCGGCATCAGCCCGGCGCACCTGATGCCGGTCGAGGCGGCCGTGATCCCCAAGACGGAGATCGGGAAGATCCAGCGCACCCAGCTGCGCAAGCGGTTCGAGGCGGGCGAGTTCGACCAGGTCGCCCAGGCGTCGGAGATCCTGCTGGGCAGCACCGCGACCGTGCCGGACTGGTTCCTGCGCCCGGTGTGGCAGCGTGCCGAGCGCCTCCACGCCCCGGCCGCGCCCGGCGGGCACACCCTGGTCCTTGCCGGGCGCCACGCACCGGCCGCCGAGGTGGCCGACGCCGTCGCGGAGCGGCTGCGCGTACGCGGTGCCCGGTGCACGGTGGTCACCGCCGGACCGGAGTTCGCCCGGCTCGACGCCGCCGCCTACCGGGTGCGCGTCGACGCGGCCGAGGACTACGGGCGCCTGCTCGACGGGCTCGCGGCGGACGACCGGCCCGTGGACACCGTCCTGCACCTGGGCGCGCTCGGCACCGCGAGCGGCGAACCGGAGAGCGTGGGCGAGCTGCTCGACGCCCAGCGCGACGGCGCCGACTCACTGCTCTGCCTCGCCCAGGCACTGACGGCCCGTCACACCCCGGGCCGCCGCGTCGCCGTCCACTTCGTCGGCGTGGAGGGCCAGGCGGTGCGCCCGGACGAGCGCCCCTCGTACGTACACGGCGCCGTCGGCGGGCTCCTCAAGAGCCTGCGCGAGGAGCTGCCGTGGCTGAGCACCGTCCAGGTGGACCTGGCGGCCGGGGGCAGCCCGCAGGAGACCGCCGAGCTGCTGCTCGCGGAGGCCGCCGCGCCGGTGGCCGACGCCGAGGTGGCCTTCCGCGACGGGCAGCGCTGGATCCGCCGCCTCGCTCCGCTGCCCGATCCCCTGCCGCGCACCGCGGTGCCCGTCGCCGAGGGGTTCCGCCTCGTCAGCGGCGGTCTGGGCGGAGTGGCCGGGCGGCTCGCGGAGCACCTGCTCAGGACGCCGGGCACCCGGCTGCTGCTGGTCGGGCGCACCCAACTCCCCGACGAGGACAGCTGGGACAAGCACCTCGCCGAGGGCGGGGCGCTCGCCCGCCGGATCGAGACGTACCGGAGCCTGCGCGAGCTGGGCGACGTGCGGTACGCGAGCGCGGACATCACCGACCTGGACGCGCTGCGCGCCGTCGTCGACGAGGCGTCCGCCGCCTGGTCGGCCCCGCTGGCCGGGGTGGTGCACCTCGCGGGCCGCTTCGAGCAGCGGGCGGTGGCCGATCTGGGCCTGGAGGAGTGGCGTGCGGCGCTGGCCGCGAAGGTCACCGGCGGCTGGGCGCTGCACCGGCTCGCCCAGGAGCAGTCGGCCGGGTCGTTCGTCTCGTTCTCCTCGGTCAACGGCTACTTCGGCGGCTCCATGAGCAGCTCCTACGCCGCCGCCAACGCGTTCCTCGACGCCCTCGCCGCCCATCAGCGGGGCGCCGGTGTGGACGCGCAGAGCCTGGCGTGGAGCATGTGGGACGAGCTCGGCATGAGCGAGGGGTACGGGCTCAAGTCGCTGACGGAGGCGCGCGGTTACCGCGTCCTGGACGCCTCCGCCGCACTGCGCTCGTTCGACCTGGCCCGCACGCTGGACGAGCCGCACCTGCTGATCGGCACGGACCGGGCCATGCCCTGGGTGCGCGGCCACGTCCAGGCGCCGCCGCGCCCGGTGCACCGCCTGGCGGGCCGGGTGGTCCTGGAGGACGGCGCCGACCTCGGCGCCCTGTACGCGGCGGCCGGGAAGTCCGCCGACGCGGCCGGGGCCACCGGCGACTGGGTGCTGCGCGCGGCCGGTTCGTCGACGGCCGAGGCGGCCGGAGCCTCGGACGACTCCGCCGAGGGGCTGCGCCGCCTGGAGAAGATCCTCAGCGCCATCTGGTGCCGCGTCCTGGAGCGCGACCGGGTCGGCGTCGAGGAGAACTTCTTCGACCTCGGCGGCCACTCGCTGCTCCTGGTCCGCGCCCAGGGCGCGGTCAACGAGGAGCTCGGCTGCGAGCTGAGCGTGGTGGACCTGTTCAGCCACCCCAGCGTCCGGGCGCTGGCCCGCCACCTCACCGACATCGGCGCCGGTGGCGCCGCGCCCGCCACGGCGCCGGACAGCGCCCCGGCCACCGGACTCGACCGCGTACGGCAGCGGGCCGAGCGCCAGCGGGCCGCGCGGGCCTCCCGCCGCCCCGCCCCGAACACCCCGCACACCGAGCACGAAGGACCCCGCAACGATGGATCCCGCAACGATGGATGAGACGGACCGGGCGGAGTACGGGCCCGACACGGCGATCGCGGTCGTCGGCATGGCGGCGCGCTTCCCCGGCGCCGACACGGTCGAGGAGTTCTGGGAGAACCTCGCGGCCGGGCGGGAGTCGATCCGGCCCATCAGCGACGAGGAGTTCCTGGCGGCGGGCGGCGACCCCGCGAGCCTCGACGACCCGGACCTGGTGCGGATGGCCTCGGTGGTCGAGGGCATCGACCGGTTCGACTCCGCGTTCTTCGGCTACAGCCCGGCCGAGGCCGAGGTCGTCGACCCGCAGCAGCGCCTCCTCCTGGAGTGCGCCTACCACGCCCTGGAGGAGGCTGGATACGCCGACGGCCACGGAGACCTCCAGGTCGGTGTGTACGCGGGGGCGGGCGACAGCCGCTACTACCCGGGCCACGTCCACCCCCGCTTCGCCGGACAGAGCGCCTCGGTCGCCCTGGTCCACGCGGCCACCAGCAACTCGCTGGGCACCCTGGCCACCCGGATCTCGTACGAACTGGGCCTGACCGGGCCCAGCCTGTCGCTCCAGACGGCGTGTTCCACCGCGCTCGTCGGGATCCACACCGCCTGCCAGGACCTGATCGACTACCGGTGCGACGTCGCGCTCGCCGGGGCCGCCTCCCTCAACCCGTCGGCGCTGCTCGGCTACCGGCACGTGCCCGACGGGCCGTTCTCGCCGGACGGGCGCTGCCGGGCGTTCGCCGCCGACGCGGCGGGCACCTCCTCGGGCGACGGCGTCGGCATGGTCGTCCTCAAGCGCCTGGAGGACGCCCTCGCCGACGGCGACCGCGTCCGCGCGGTGATCCGGGGCTCGGCCATCAACAACGACGGCCGTCGCAAGGTCGGTTTCACCGCGCCCAGCACCGAGGGGCAGACGGAGGCGATCCTGGCCGCCCAGGTGGCCGCGGGCGTCGACGCGGACTCCATCGGCTATGTGGAGGCCCACGGCACCGCCACCCGTATCGGGGACCCCATCGAAGTGGCCGCCCTGACCCGGGCGTTCCGCGAGAGCAGCGGGCGCAGGCAGTTCTGCGCCCTGGGGTCGGTCAAGAGCAACATCGGCCACCTGGGCGCCGCCGCCGGGATCGCCGGCTTCATCAAGATCGTGCTGGCCCTGGAGCATCGGCAGATTCCGCCGACCCTCCACTTCGAGCAGCCCAACCCGCTGATCGACTTCGCGGCGAGCCCGTTCCGGGTCCCCACCACGCTGGAGGACTGGGAGTCCGGCGCCGGGCCGCGCCGGGCCGCCGTCAGCGCGTTCGGGGTCGGCGGCACCAACGCCCATGTGATCGTGGAGGAGGCCCCGCCCGCACCGACCGCACCGGCTCCGCGCCAGGAGGAGAACCCGCGCTGGCACGTGCTGCCGCTCTCCGCCCGCACCCCCGGCGCCCTGCGCGGACAGGCCGAGAAGCTCGGGCGCCACCTCACCGAGCACCCCGGGCTCGACCTGGCGGACGTCGCCCACACCCTGCGCACCGACCGCCCCGCCATGCCCCACCGGGCGGCGGTGGCGGCGCGGAGCGCCGAGCAGGCCGCGCGGATCCTCCTTCACCCGTTCCAGGCGCCCGCCGAGGTGCGCGGCGAGGACGCCCCGCCGGTCGCGTTCCTGCTGCCCGGCGGCGGCACCCAGTACATCGGCATGGGCGCCGGGCTCTACCGCGACCTGCCGGTCTACCGGGACGCCGTCGACCGGTGCGCCGCGATCCTGCGGCCCGTGACCGGCCGCGATCTGCGCACCGCGCTGTACGAGCACACCGAACCCGGCGGCGTCGACGCCTTCCTGGCCCTGGTCGTCACCGAATACGCCCTGGCCACCGCGCTGATGGAGCACGGGGTGCGGCCCGCCGCGTTCATCGGGCACTCGCTGGGCGAGTACACCGCGGCCACGCTGGCCGGGGTGATGTCGCCGGAGGAGATGCTGCCGCTGGTCGCGGAGCGGATCCGGCTGATCGCCTCGGCCGGTGGCGCCACCGTGGGCGTGGCCCTCGGCGAGGAGGCCCTGCACGGCTACCTCACCGACGACTTGTCGCTGGCGGCCGTCAACGGACCGGCCGCCTGTACGGTCGCGGGGCGCGAGGACGCGGTGGCGGCCCTGGAGGCGCGGCTGCTCGCTGACGAGGTGGCCTTCCGCCGGCTGCGGATGCCGGCGGCCGCGCACTCCCACGTCCTGGACCCGATCCTGCCCGCCTTCGCGGACGCCCTGCGGACCGTGACGCTGCGGGCGCCCAGGATCCCGTACATCACCAATGTCACCGGCACCTGGGTCACCGACGAGCAGGCGACGAGCGTCGAGCACTGGCTCGACCACACCCGCCGCACGGTCCGGTTCGCGGACGGCATCGCCTCGCTGTGGCAGCGCGGCAACCCGCTGTTCGTCGAGATCGGCCCGGGCGACAGCCTCGCCAAGCTGGCCGGGGCGCGGCTGGGGGACGCACCGGTGACCACGGTCCCGACCATGCGCCACGCCAAGGCCGCGAGCCCCGACGGGCAGGTCTTCGCGGAGGCGCTCGGCCGGCTGTGGAGCGCGGGCGTGCCCGCCGACATCACCGGCCCGGACGAGGCGCGCGAGCCGCGCCGGGTGCCGCTGCCGGGGTACGCCTTCGAGCGGCGCCGCCACTGGATCGAGGCGCCCGGCGCCAAGCCGCCCGCCGGCGCGGACGAGGACGCGGCGCCGGGGAGCGGCTCCGGCCGGGCGCCCCGGCCCTACCTCACCACCGAGTACGCCGCACCCCGGACCCCGCAGGAGCGCGCCGTCGCCGGGCACTGGGAGGAGGCCCTGGGCATCGAGGGCATCGGCGTCCACGACAACTACTTCGACCTGGGCGGCGACTCGATGCGCGCCGTGATGCTCGCGGGCCGGATGCGCACCGAGAGGGTCCTTGACGTCCCGGCCGCGGCCTTCCTGTCGGCGCCCACGGTCGCGGGGCTCGTCGCGCTCGCCGGGCGCGGCGGCGCGGCCGGGCGGGACGCGTTCGCCCCGCTGCTGCCGCTGCGCGCCGACGGCGACCAGCGGCCGCTGTTCTGTGTGCACCCCGGCGCGGGCATCGCCTGGCGCTACACCGGGCTGCTGCCCCACCTCGGGGCCCGCCAGCCGGTCTACGGCCTCCAGGCCCACGGCCTGGACGGCACGCGGGAACCGGCCGCCGACGCCAAGGACATGGTCGACTCCTACCTCGCCCATCTGCGCGAGGTGCAGCCGGAGGGCCCGTACCGGCTGATGGGCTGGTCCTACGGCGGGTTCGTCGCCCATGCGATGGCCACCGCGCTGCAACGGCAGGGCGAGGAGGTCGAGTTGCTGGCCATGCTGGACGCCCCGCTGACCCAGGACGAGGCCGCCGACCCGGCCGCGACCGAGCGCCAGGTGGCGTCGCTGCTCGTGCGCGTCGCGGGCCTGGAGATGCCCGACGGCGGGGCGGGCGACGTCGACGAGGTGATCCGGCTGATCGGCGCGGACGGCGCGGAGCGCGGCCCCTCGCCGGTGACCCGCGAGGAGGCCCTCGCGATCGCCCGGGTGATGCGCAACAACCTCGCCATCGCCGGCGAGTTCGGCGCCGAGGTGTTCCGCGGCGACGTGCTCTTCTTCAGCGCCACCGAGGACGCCGGCGCCGCCGACCCGGCCGACCTGTCGCTGGCGACCGGAAAGGCCGACAGCTGGCGCCCGTACGTCGGCGGCGTCCTCACCGACCACGCCGTGCCCTGCGGCCACTACGAGATGACCGAGCCGGAGCCGATGGCCCGCATCGGGGCGGTGCTTGCCGCCGCCCTGCGGCCCGCCGCCGGATGACCACCCGAACGCCGTGCCGCGCACCCGACCGTGCGGCACGCCGCGGCCCCGGCCGCGCAGCAACGAAGGGAACAACCGTGCCAAGTCCGTTCGAGCCCCGCGGCGAGGACGAGCCGTCGCACCTGGTGCTCGTCAACGCGGCGGGAGAGCACTCCCTGTGGCCCGCGTTCGCCGCCGTACCGGCCGGGTGGGACGTCACCGGACCCGCCGCCGCCCACGATGCCTGCCTCGCCCGCCTGGCGGAGGCAGCCCGCCCCGCGACCCCCTCAGGAGCGACCCCGTGACCCAGGACCTGTACGAACTCGGTGACGCGCCGCCGCTGGGCGAGGCGCCCAAGCGCATGTACGCCTCGCTCATCCGGCCCGAGCGCTACGGGCCGCCCATCGGCGCCTTCCGTACCGAGGTCGTCGACGTGCCCCCGGTCGGGCCCGGCCAGGTGCTCATCAAGGTGATGGCGGCGGGCGTCAACTACAACAACGTGTGGGCCTCGCTCGGCGACCCGGTCGACGTCATAGCCGCCCGGCAGAAGCGCGGCGCCGTGGAGGACTTCCACATCGGCGGCTCCGACGCGTCCGGCATCGTATGGGCCGTCGGGGAGGGCGTGCGCCTCAAGCCCGGCGACGAGATCGTGCTGCTCGCCAGCGTGTGGGACGAGAGCGCCGAGGACATCCGGCTCGGCGCCGACCCCTGCACCTCGTCCTCGCAGAGCGTGTGGGGGTACGAGGAGAACTACGGGTCGTTCGCGCAGTTCGCCGTCGTCGACGAGTACCAGTGCCACCCCAAGCCGAAGCGGCTCTCCTGGGCGGAGGCCGCCTGCTACATGGCGACCGCCGCCACCGCCTACCGGCAGCTCTTCGGCTGGGAGCCGCACACCGTGCGCCCCGGCGACGCGGTGCTGATCTGGGGCGGCGCGGGCGGCCTGGGCTGTATGGCGATCCAGTTGGTGCGGCAGCGCGGCGGCATCCCCATCGCGGTGGTCTCCAGCGACGAACGCGGCGAGTACTGCGTGGAGTTGGGCGCCAAGGGCTACATCAACCGCCGCGACTTCGACCACTGGGGCCGGCTGCCCGACACCTCCGACGACGAGGCGATGGCCCGGTGGCTCAAGGGCGCCCGTGCCTTCGGCCGCCGCTTCTGGGAGGTCCTCGGCGAGCGCCGGGCCCCCAGGATCGTCCTGGAGCACTCCGGCGCCGACACCATCCCGACCTCCATGTACCTGTGCGACAACGCGGGCATGGTCGTCATCTGCGGCGGCACCACCGGCTACAACGGCGATGTGGACCTGCGGTTCCTGTGGATGCGCCAGAAGCGGCTGCAGGGCTCCCACGTGTCCAACGCCCGCGAGGCCCGCGAGGTGACCACCATGATCGACCAGGGCCTGCTCGACCCGTGCCTGTCGCTCACCCTCGGCTTCGAGGAGATCGGCAAGGCCCACCAGCTGATCCACGACAACCAGCACCCGGCGGGCAACATGGCGGTCCTGGTCAACGCGAAGGCGTAGTACGGCAGTCGGGCCGTGGCACCCGTTCACACCACGGGTGCGACGGCCCAGCTGAACACGCCCGGCCCGGCCGGTCGCACCCGTACGTCGATGACATGGCCTGGCAGCCCTCTCGGCCAGGCGCGGAAGCCTCCCGGAACCGGGCGGGTCCCGATGCCAAGGAGGGTCGCGGGCGCCTCGCTGTCGAGCAGGGCGCCGAACGCCTTGAACGCGGCCTCTTTGGCCGAGAAGGCACGCAGCAGCAGCCGCGCGGCGACGGCCCGGTCCGGCGCGTCGTCGACCGGGCCCCGCTCGTCGGGGCCGAGCACGATGTGGGCGCTCTCCGGGGGCAGGCCCCGCAGTTCGAGGTCGCAGCCAAGCGCGGGGACGCGCGCGGCCAGGGCGACGGCCAGACCGCCGGAGTGGCTGATCGAGCCTTCGAATCCGGCTGGGAAAAGGGGCCGTCGGCCGGACCGGGGGATCTCGCCCGCCGAGTGACCCGCCTCGGCCAGCGCCCGCCGGGCCGCACAGCGTCCGGCGAGGAAGTCACGGCGGCGCGGGGGCGGCATGGCGGCGGCCGACGCCCACTCCCCCGGCCCGGCCGGGCGCGCCTCCGGATCGTCGACGCGGACCAGTCCGAGCGAGAGCCCCTGGGCACGCAAGGCGGGGCGCAGCAGGAGCACCGCGTGTTCGGCGCCCGCCCGGCCGGAGGCAGGGTCCGGCCGGGCGGTACTGGCGCACGGCACCTGGTCCATCTCGCCGCGCCCCGCCGCGTCACGCACGCAGCAGCTTTTTGATGATCTTCCCGGCCGGGTTGCGGGGGACCTGGTCGATGAACTCGATGCGCCGGGGGCGCTTGTACGAGGCCAGGCGCTGCGCGAGATGTGCCTGCAACTCGACCGTTCCGGTGCCCTCGTCGACGACGACGTACGCCAGCGGGACCTCGCCGAAGTCCTCGTCCGGCACCCCGACGACCGCCGCGTCGCGCACCGCCGGGTGGGCCTGGAGGGCGCGCTCGATCTCCGAGGGGTAGACGTTCTGGCCGGCCCGGATGATCAGGTCCTTGCTGCGGTCGATCAGCCGGATGAGGCCGTCCCGGTCGATGAACCCGAGGTCGCCGGTGCGGATCCAGCCGTCGACGGTGATCTCGGCCGTGGCGGCTTCGTCGCCCCAGTAGCCGCGCATCAGGCCGGGACCGCGTACGCAGATCTCCCCGATGGCGCCGGGCTCGACCTCCTGGCCCTGTGCGTCCAGGGCGCGCGCGGACATCCCGGGGACGACCCGGCCGGCCGGGATCACCTCGGGCACCGCGCCGGGCGCCGGGTGCTCGTCGGGGCCGAGCGTGACGAACGGGCCGCCGACCTCGGTCATCCCGTACACCTGCCGGAATCCGCAGCCGAGCCGTTCGACGGCCTCGGCGTAGATGTCGGGGGGCATGGGCGCGGCCCCGTACAGGATCTCGCGCAGCGTCGAGAGGTCCGCGGTGTCGGCGGACTTGGCGCGCAGCAGGAAGCGCAGCATCTGCGGGACGAGCCAGACGTGGGTGGCGCGGTGGGTCTCGATGGCGGCCAGCGCGGTCTGCGGTTTGAAGCCGGGCATCAGGACCACGGTCGCGCCCGCGGCCATGTAGGTCAGCGAGACGACCATGCTGCCGTGGTAGAGCGGGCAGCAGTTGACCAGCACCATGTCGTCGGCGGGCCGGGACACGGCGAGCCAGCCGAGCGCGATGGCCCGGAACGAGGCGTGGTCGACGGTGACGCCCTTGGCCTGGCCGGTCGTCGCCGAGGTGTGCAGGATCGCCGCGGGGGCGTCGTCCGGGATGTCGTCGAGCGCGGGTCCACCTTCGGCGCCGAGCGCGGCGAACGCCTCGTCGTCCAGGGGGATGCGCGTGCTCACCGGCAGATCGGGGTGGCGGGCCAGCAGCGCGGCCTCGCCGATCACGGCGACGGCGCCGGTGCGTTCGACGATCCCGGTCACCTCGGCCGGGGTCAGACTGTGGTTGAGCGGGACGAAGAGCGCCCCGATCCGGGCCAGCGCGAAGTACGACTCCAGGACCTCGATGCGGTCCAGGGAGAGCACGGCGACGCGGTCACCGCGCCGGATGCCGAGCCCGGCGAGCCCGTGGGCGAGGCTGACGCCCCGGTCGTGGAACTGGGCCCAGGTGACGGAGCGGTGCTCGTCCACCAGGGCCGTCCGGTCCGGGAAGCACTGGCGGTTGCGCTCCGCCAACTGGGTCAGCCACATCAGGCGGCGCCCTGCTGCGGGGTGGCGGCGTCGCGGCCCGCGATGAACCGCTCGTAGTCCGCGATGGTGGTCAGGCCCTCCATGTCCTCGGCCGTCACCTCGACGCCGGTGCGCTGCTCGATGAGCAGGATGAGGCGGACCAGGTCCCCGGAGTCGATCCCGCTGGCGCTGAGGTCCTCGTCGTCCCCGATGGCCTCGGCGAACTCCGGCGTCCCGGTCAGCTCGACCAGCATCGTCCTGATGGTGCTCATGGCGTACCCCTCTCGTTGCACTGACTACCGAAGAGAGAGGCGCACTTCACCGCGCACACTCCCCGGCCTCCGCGTGACCTTCGTCACGGGCCGACGATGTACCCGCAGGGATTGAACGCCCCAGGTCAGGCCTCTTCATCTGTGAAGGCACCGCCACCGCGGCGGTCCTGGACGAAGGGGTGGTCGACGGCGTGGAGCAGCTCAACGCGCACTTCGAGGCGCTGCTCGCGGCCGGGGAGCAGATCGAGCCCCGGGACTGGATGCCCGACGGCTACCGGCGGATGCTGATCCGGCAGATCTCCCAGCACGCGCACTCCGAGATCATCGGCATGCAGCCCGAGGGCTCCTGGCTCACCCGGGCGCCCTCGCTCCACCGCAAGGCCAGTCTGCTGGCCAAGGTGCAGGACGAGGCGGGCCACGGGCTCTACCTCTACTCGGCGGCGGAGACCCTCGGGGTGTCGCGCGCCGATCTCCTCGACGCGCTGCACAGCGGCCATCAGCGCTATGCGGCCACCTTCAACCACCCGGCCCTGACCTGGGCCGACACCGGGGCCATCGCCTGGCTCACGGACGGCGCGGCCGTCGTCAACCAGGCGCCGCTGTGCCACACCTCGTACGGCCCGTACGCCCGGGCGATGCGCCGGGTGTGCCAGGAGGAGGCGTTCCACGTCCGCCAGGGCTACGACGTGCTGTGGTCGCTGTGCCAGGGGACGCCCGAGCAGAAGGAGATGGCGCAGGACGCCGTCGACCGCTGGTGGCTGCCCGCGGTGGCGCTGATGTTCGGCCCGCCGGACACCGTGGCGGGCGGCGCGGACGACCGCACCGCGGCGATGGGCGCCGCCGTCTCGCAGCGCTCGATGGCCTGGGGCATCAAGCGGCACACCAACGACGAGCTGCGCCAGCGGTTCGTCGACAACTGCGTGCCGCAGGCGGAGCGGATGGGGGTGACCCTGCCCGACCCGGCGATCCGCTGGAACGAGGAGCGGGGGCACTACGACTTCAGCCCGATCGACTGGCAGCTGTTCCGCGGCGCCCTCGGCGACGGCTCGCAGTGCGCGCGCCAGCGGCTCGCCCACCGGGTGGCGGCGCACGAGGACGGCGCCTGGGTGCGCGAGGCGGTCGACGCCTACGCGGCCCAACTGACCGACGGTGAGCTGGAGTCAGCGGAACTGGACGACGAGGGAAGGCGCGTGTCATGAGTGAGCGGTCCGCACGGGTGCTGACGCCCTGGGAGGTGTTCATCCGGCCCCGCCGGGGCCTGGCCCACCAGCACGTGGGCTCGGTCCACGGGGCCGACGCCGACATGGCGCTGGCCAACGCCCGGGATCTGTACACCCGTCGGGGCGAGACGGTCTCGGTGTGGGTGGTGCGCTCCGACTCGGTGCACGCCGCCTCGCCGAGCGAGAAGGACCCGTTCTTCAGCAACGCCGCCCACAAGCCGTACCGGTACCCCGAGCACTACATCCCGTTGAACGAGGAAAGCGGCCATGACGGCTGAGCGCACTGGTGAAGACACGGATCTCGCCGCGTACGCGCTGCGGCTCGGCGACGACGCGCTGGTGCTGTGCCAGCGGCTGTGCGCCCTGGTGACCCGGGCGCCCACCATCGAGGAGGACCTGGCGCTCGCCAACATCGCGCTCGACCTGCTCGGCCACGCCCGCACCCTGCTCGCGTACAGCGGCGAGCTCGACGGCACCGGACGCGGCGAGGACGAGCTGGCCTACCACCGCACCGAGCGCCAGTTCCGCAGCGCGCTCCTGATGGAGCTGGAGCCCGGCGACTTCGCGGTGACAGTCGCCCGCCAGCTGGTGTACGCGCACTACAGCAGGCTGCTGTGGACCGCCCTGGAGAAGTCCTCCGACGACACCCTCGCCGCCTTCGGCGCGCGGGCGGCCAGGGAGGTCGAGTACCACCGGATGCACGCCGACCAGTGGACCGTGCGCCTGGGCCGGGGCACCGCCGAGAGCCGCCGCCGGATGCAGGCCGGGCTCGACCTGGTCTGGCCGTACGCGGCCGAACTCTTCGAGCCGGACGCCCTGGTGGACCGGCTGGACGCGGAGGGGACCGCGGTCGCCCCGGCGCGGCTGCGCGAGGAGTGGGAGCGGGAGGTCGCCGCCGTCCTCGACGACGCGCGCCTGACCGTGCCCAAACCTACGTGGCAGGCGACCGGCGGCCGGGACGGGCTGCACACCGAGGCGTTCGCGCCGCTGCTCGCCGAGTTCCGGTCCGTACGCCTCCAGTACCCGGGAGGCACCTGGTGAGCGCCGTCCGACTGGACGCCGACGAGGTGCGGGCCCGGGTGAACACCGTGCCCGACCCCGAACTCCCGATGATCTCGCTCGCCGACCTGGGGGTCATCCGCGCCGTGGAAGCGGCGGACGACGGCGCCCTGGAGGTCGTCATCACCCCGACGTACCTGGGCTGTCCGGCGATGCCCGCGATCGAGGCCGGGATCCGGGCCGTGCTCACCGAGAGCGGCCACCCCGACGCACGGGTGCGGCAGGTGCTCTCGCCCGCCTGGACCACCGACTGGATCACCGACGAGGGCCGCCGCAAGCTCTCCGAGCACGGCATCGTGCCGCCGGGCCCCGCCGGGGCGCCCCTGTCGGTCCGGGTCGGCCTGGGCGTGCCCTGCCCGCACTGCGGCTCGGTGGCGACCCGGCCGCAGAGCCCGTTCGGGGCGACCCGCTGCCAAGCCGTCCTGGTGTGCACCTCGTGCCAGGAGACCTTCGCGCATCTGAAGGCGATGTGACGCACCCTCATGACGACAGCGACGACTAGCGGCACCGCCGCCTCCCCCGCGGCGTCGGCCCGCCGGGCGACCGGCTGGTACCGGCTGCCGGTGACCGCCGTGGAGCAGGTCGGCGACGAGTCGGTGGCGATCAGCCTCGCCGTGCCCGCCCCGCTCGCGGACACCTTCGCGCACCGGGCCGGCCAGCACGTGGTCGTACGGCACCGGCCCGAGGGACGCGAGCTGCGCCGCAGCTACTCGGTCTGCCTGCCGCCCCGGGATCCGGCGGGACTGCGTCTGGTGGTCAAGCGCCTGGGCGCGGACGGCTTCGCCGAGTACGCCACCAAGGAGCTCGCCCCCGGCGACACCCTCGAACTCGGCCCGCCCACCGGCGACTTCCGCCTGGCGGACGTGCCCGGCGCGCACCACGTCCTGGTGGCGGGCGGCAGCGGCATCACTCCCCTGCTGAGCATGGCGGCGGCCGCGCTGCGGGAGGACCCCCGGTGCCGGGTCTCGCTCGTCTACGCCAACCGCAGCGCGCAGTCGGTGCTCCTCGCGGACGAGCTGACCGACCTCAAGGACGCCCACGTCGGCCGGTTCTTCGCCCTGCACGTGCTCTCCCGCGAGCAGCGCGAGAGCGAGCTGCTCTCCGGCCGGATCGACGCGACCCGGCTGCCCAAGCTGCTGGCGCTGCTCGGCGCCGAGCCCGACGAGCGCACCCACTTCTATCTGTGCGGGCCGTGGGGGCTGGTGGAGACCGTCCGGGAGGCGCTCACTCGGTGGGGCGCGGACGAAGCGCGGGTGCGCTTCGAGCTCTTCTCCACCGGCGGCGGCCTCCCGCCCGCGCCGCCCCCGGAGCCGCTGGGCCGCACCGGTCTCATCTCCGCCCGCCTGGACGGCCGCACCACCGAGACGGCGATGAGGCCCCAGGACCGCGTGGTGCTGGACGCGGTGCTGCGCGCCCGGCCCGAGACCCCGTACTCCTGCCGCGACGGCCTGTGCGGCAGCTGTCGCGCCAAGGTGGTCCGGGGCAGCGCGGTGATGGACCGTCAGTACGCCCTGGGCCCGGCGGAGCTGGCCGCGGGCTACACCCTGCCGTGCCGGGCCCGCCCGGAGTCCGACGAGATCGCGCTCGACTTCGACGCCTGAGCACCCTCCCCGACGCACCAACACCCGGGCGCAGCACATGAGTTGCCGCCCCCGGACCGCAGCGACGACCGCGCGGTCCCCCGAGATCACAGGAGTGTGGAGAATGACCAGTACGGGCAGGCTGAGCGACCGGACGGCCCTGGTGACCGGCGGCAGCCGGGGAATCGGCCGGGCGATCTCGCTGCGACTAGCCGCCGAGGGCGCCCTGGTGGCCGTCCACTACGGGCACCGCGCCGAGCCCGCCGAGGAGGCCGTCGCCGAGATCGAGGCGGCGGGCGGGCGGGCGTTCGCGCTCCGCGCCGAGCTCGGGGTGCCCGGCGACGCCGAGGCGCTGTGGACCGCCTTCGACAAGGGCCTTTCCGAGTACGGCGCCCGGCCCGGCCTGGACATCCTCGTCAACAACGCCGGGATCACCCTGCCGAAGCGGATCGGCGACGTCAGCGAGGAGGAGTACGACCGGCTCTTCGCGATCAACGTCAAGGCTCCCTTCTTCGTCATCCAGCGGGGCCTCGGCCGGCTGCGCGACGGCGGCCGCATCATCAACATCTCCTCCGGCGTCACCCGGATCGCCATGCCGAACATCTCCGCGTACTCGATGACCAAGGGCGCCCTGGACACCCTCACCCTCGCCCTCGCCCCGGAACTGGGCGCGCGCGGGATCACCGTGAACGCGGTGGCGCCCGGCTTCACGTACACGGAGATCAACCCGACCCTGAAGGTGCCGGAGGTGCTGAACGCGTACGCGGCCACCTCCGTCTTCAACCGGATCGGCCGCCCGTCGGACATCGCCGACGTGGTCGCGTTCGTGGCGAGTGACGACGCGCGCTGGGTCACCGGCCAGTGGCTGGACGCGACCGGGGGCGCGCACATCGGAATGCCGGTCTGACCACCCGGCCCGCCCCACGACCTACGGAGACCCATGACCGAGCAGACCAGCGCCCTCGCCACGTCCTTGGCCGCCGACGAGGCGCCCCAGGTGCAGTTCGAGGGGACGACGCCGTACGAGGACTACGTCCACGCCTCGCTGCTTTCCACCCTCCAGCGGCCACTCTCCAACGACCCCGGTGAGATGGCGTTCATCGTCACCACCCAGGTGATGGAGCTGTGGTTCACCCTCATCGTGTACGAGTGGCGCACGGCCCGGGACGCGTTGCTCAAGGACGACCTGGAGCAGGCCATGGACGCGCTGCGCCGCAGCCGCCGCTCGCACCAGGCGCTCAACGACTCCTGGACGCCGCTGGCCGCGCTGACCCCGGCCCAGTTCAACGGGTTCCGCGCGGCGTTCGGCGAGGCCTCCGGGTTCCAGTCGGCGCAGTACCGGCACATGGAGTTCCTGCTCGCCGACAAGTCCCGCTCCATGGTGCAGGCGCACCGGGGGCACCCGGCCGTCTACGCCGAGCTGGAGGAGGCGCTGGCCGAGCCGTCGCTCTACGACGAGGTGCTGCGCTTCCTGTACCGCCGCGGCCTGCCCGTGCCGGAGCACGTCGTGGAGCGGGACGTGACGGAGGCGTACCAGCCGGACTCCTGGGTCGAGGAGGTCTGGCGGCAGATCTACGCCGGGCCGCAGGACGACCCGCTGGTGCGCCTGGGCGAGGAGCTCACCGAGGTCGCCGAGCTGGTGCTGCGCTGGCGCAGCGACCATCTGCTCGCGACCCGCCGGGCGATGGGCGCCAAGGCGGGCAGCGGCGGCTCCCCGGGCGTGGCGTGGCTGGAGAAGCGCGCCCACCGGTCCGTGTTCCCCGAGCTCTGGACGGCGCGCAGCTATGTCTAGGACCCCTTCCGCGTTCGCGGTCGAGGAGGAGCGCCGGGTGCTGAGCATCCGCCCGGTCCTTGCCCCCGTACACCGCAAGTACGGTTCGCACCCGCACCAGGTGTACGACCTGTGGCCGGCCGAGGACCCCGAGGCGCCGCTGGTGATGCTGCTGCACGGTGGCTACTGGCGCTATGACCGGATGCATCTGACCCCGTTCGCGGCCCATCTGGCACAGCACGGGTTCACCACGATCCTGCCGGGCTTCCGCAGGTCGGGCGGGGCGGGCGGCTACCCGGCCACCTTCGACGACATCGCACTCGCCGTCGACACGATCCCCCAGGGGCGGCCCTTCGTGCTCGCGGGCCACTGCTCCGGCGGCCACCTCGCCCTGTGGGCCGGGGCGCGCGGGCTGCTGCCGGAGAGCTCGCCCTGGCACACCACCCGGCTGCCCACGGCGGTCCTGGGACTGGCCCCGCTCACCGACCTGGCGGCCACCATCCGCGACGACCTCAGCGACGGCGCCGGCCTGCAACTGCTTGGCGGCGCCGACCAGGTCGAGGCGAGGCTCCCGCTGGTCGACCCGCTGACGCTGCTGCGCGGCAAGGGCACGACGGGGGTGCGCACGGTGGTGCTGCACGGGGAGGTGGACGAGGAGGTGCCGCTGGGGCAGTTCACGGACTACGCCGCGGTGCATGCGGATGCCGAGCATGTCGTGCTGCCGGGCACCGGGCATTACACGCTGATCGAGCCGGGGTCCGAGGCGTCGGGTGCGGTGATCGAGACGCTCGGGCGGCTTGCTTCGCGGGGCTGAGTGGGGCTGTTGGTCGTCTGCGGGCCGTCTTGGGCTGGTCGCGCAGTTCCCCGCGCCCCTGTAGGGCGCCCGGGGCCGCAGCGGACTTCCAGGAGTCCGCTCCGCGGCTTCAAGGCCGGGGACACGGGGGTGTACAAGCGTTTACCCTGAAGGGGTAAACGCTTGTACACCCCTTTCCTGACCAGCCTCTGGAGCAGCATGACCGCGGCGACAGCCACCCCCGCCCACGATCCCCGCACCCGCTTCGTCGTTCCCGTGCTCGCCTTCTGCGGCGTGGTCGTCGCCGTGATGCAGACGCTGGTCGTACCGCTGCTGCCGCACATCCCGGCCCTCACCGGCAGCACACCGGGCGCCGCGGGCTGGCTCGTCACCATCACGCTGCTGACCGGCGCGGTCTTCACCCCGGTCCTCGGCCGGGTGGGCGACATGTACGGCAAGCGGCGCGTCCTGCTCGCCTCGCTCGGCGTGCTGACCGCAGGGTCCGTGCTGTGCGCCGCCACCTCGGACATCGGCGTGCTGATCGCGGGCCGGGCGCTCCAGGGCGCCGCCCTCGCCGTCATCCCGCTCGGCATCAGCATCATCCGCGACGAGCTGCCGCCCGCCCGGGTATTGCCCTCCATAGCCCTGATGAGCTCCACGCTCGGCATCGGCGCGGCCGTGGGGCTCCCGGTGGCGGCCCTGGTCGTGGAGAACTTCGACTGGCACACCATGTTCTGGGCGTCGGCGGCCCTCGGCGTCCTCGATCTGCTCCTGGTGCTCTGGATCGTGCCGGAGTCCCCGGTGCGCACGCCCGGCCGCTTCGACGTGCTCGGCACCCTCGGCCTCACCGCCGCCCTGGTCGGCCTGCTGCTCGCGATCACCCAGGGCGCCGACTGGGGCTGGCCCTCGGCGCGCACCCTCGGCCTGCTCGCCGGGTCGCTGGCGGTGGCCCTCGTCTGGGGCCGCTACGAACTGCGTACCGAATCCCCGATGGTCGACCTGCGGGTCTCGGCCCGGCCCGCGGTCCTGTTGACCAACATCGCCGCCCTCTTCATCGGGTTCGCCTTCTACGGGAACTCGTTGGTGACCGCCCAGATGGTGCAGGAGCCGAAGTCCACCGGATACGGACTGGGCGCCTCCATCGTGGTCAGCGGTCTGTGCCTGCTGCCCGGCGGCCTCTCGATGGTCGCGCTGTCGCCGGTGTCGGCGAAGATATCCGCGAAGTACGGCCCCCGGACGGCCCTCGGCCTGGCCGCCTGCGTCATGGTGGTCGGCTACGTCGTACGGTTCTTCACCAGCCACAGCCTCTGGCTGATCGTGGCCGGCGCCACCGTGGTCTCGGCCGGCACCGCCATCGCGTACTCGGCGCTCCCGGCCCTCGTGATGCAGGGCGTCCCGGTGAGCGAGACCGGCGCCGCGAACGGCCTCAACACCCTGATGCGCTCGGTGGGCCAGGCCTGCTGCAGCGCGGTGGTCACCGCGGTCCTGGCCAACGTCACGTTCGAGGCGGGGGGCCGCACCGCGCCCACCCTGCACGCGTATCTGCTGATCTTCCTCATCGCGGCGGGCGCCGCGCTCGCGGCCCTGGTGGCGACGGCGTTCCTGCCGTCCCGGCGGCCGGGGCGCGCCGAGGCGGCCGAGGCCGGTACGGTCGGAGGGTCGACATCGGTGCCCGCGGCCCAGGAGGGCAGATGACCAGCGCCCCTGTGGAGGGTACGGCCCCCGAGCAGGGCACCGGCCGCGACGCCATCCTGCGCGCCGCGCGCCGCGCCTTCGCCCTGCGCGCCTATGCCGAGGTGACCCTGCGGGGCATCGCCGCCGACGCGGGGGTCAGCCCGTCCCTCATCGTGAAGCGGTTCGGCAGCAAGGAGCAGCTGTTCCACACGGTCGCCGACTTCCAGCCGGTGGCCGACGAGCTGTTCGCGGCGCCGCCCGCCGAGCTCGGGCGGCACCTGGTGCTCACGATGCTGCGGCTGCGCGACGAGTTCCGCGGCGATCCGCTGCTGCGCGTCGTCTTCTCGCTCGGCCGGGACGACGAGCGCACGCTGCTGCGCGACCGCTTCCGCGAGCAGGTCACCGCGCGGCTCGCGGCGGGCCTCGCGGGGCGGGACCGGGAATTGCGGGCGGAGCTGATCGCCGGGCAGCTGCTCGGCCTCGGCGCGACGTTGAGCCTGCACCGCCCGGGCGCGGGCAACCTTGCCTCGACCGAGCGGGTCGCGGATCTCTACGCACCTGGCCTGCAGCGGCTGATAGACGGCGACTGAGCACTCGCTGCTTCTGTGATTGCTCGACTGCGGGCCGTCTAAAAGATCACGGGTCGCCCGGGAACGTCACGCGCACCGTGAGTCCTCCCCCCTCCCCGTTCGCGTACGCCCTCGTCGTCCCCCCGTGCGCCCGGGCGATCGCGGCGACGATCGACATGCCGAGGCCCGCGCCCTCGCCCGGGGCGTGGCGGTGGCGTTGGGTGAGGCGGCGGAACGGTTCGAAGAGGACGTGGACCGTGTCCGGTGGGATCTCGGGGCCGGTGTTGGACACCGTGATGCCGTCGGGGCCGGTGCGGACCTCGACGCGGCCGTGCGGCACGTTGTGGCGGATGCCGTTGGCGACCAGGTTGTGCAGCAGCCGGTCCAGGAGCACCGCGTCTCCGGGCACGGTCAGGGGGCCGGCGTGGACCGTGACCGTCACGCTCCGCTCCTTCGCCTCTCCCCCGAGCGCGGCCACCGCCTCCCGGGCGACCTCGTGCACCGCCACCGGCTCCCGGCGCTCAAGGCCCTGCTCGGAGGCCGCGAGCAGCAGCAGCCCTTCGATGATCCGCTCGCTGTCGTCGGCGACCGCGATGAGCTTGGCGCGGATCCGCGCCACCTTGTGCGCGTCCGGCTCCCCCGCGAGCCCGATCTCCGCCGCCGCCCGCTGCACGGCCACCGGGGTGCGCAGCTCGTGGGCGGCGTTGGCGGCGAACCGCCTGGCCGCGCTCGCGCACACGGCTCAAGGCCGCCCGGCTCGGTCCCCGGGACGTGCTGCACGTCGGCTCGGCCGGGCTGCGCAGCCGTCCCGTTCGGGTGGTGCTCTCAGCCCTCGGGATCGCCATCGGCATCGCCACGATGATCGCCGTGGTGGGCATCTCGGCCTCCAGCCAGGCGCAGTTGATGCGCCAGTTGGACGCGCTCGGCACCAACATGCTGGTGGCCAAGCCCGGCGAGAGCATGTTCAGCGGACAGGAGGTGAAGCTGCCCGAGGACGCGCCGGGCATGGTGGGCCGCATCGACGGCGTCCAGGAGGTCGGCGCCACCGGCGACCTCAAGCAGTCCGTGCGGCGCACCGAGAAGATCCCCAAGGACGAGACCGGCGGGATCGCCGTCAAGGCGGGCACCGAACGGCTCCTTGAGGTCCTGCGCGGCAAGGTCGCCTCCGGGACCTGGCTGAACGCCGCCAACGGCCGCTACCCGTCCGTGGTGCTCGGCCATGTCGCCGCCGAACGGCTCGGCGTGACCGGGCCGGGGCAGCAGGTGTGGATCGGCGACCGGTACTTCACGGTCGTCGGCCTCCTCGGCCCGATGCCGCTCGCGCCCGAGATCGAGCGGTCGGCGCTGGTCGGCTGGGCGGCGGCGCAGCAGCTGCTCGGCTTCGACGGACACCCCACGGCCGTGTACGAGCGGTCCACGGACACCTCCGTGCGCCAGGTGCAGAAACTGCTCGCGCCGACGGTCGACCCGCGCAACCCGCAGAACGTCGACGTCAGCGACCCTTCGGCGGCGCTCCAGGCGAAGGCGGCGACCGAGGGCGCGCTGTCGACGCTGCTGCTCGGCCTGGGCGGGATCGCGCTCCTGGTGGGCGGGGTCGGGGTCGCCAACACCATGATCATCTCGGTGCTCGAACGCCGTCACGAGATCGGTCTGCGCCGCTCGCTCGGCGCCACCCGGGGCCAGATCCGCATCCAGTTCGTCGCGGAGTCGCTGATGCTCTCGGGCCTGGGCGGGCTGGCGGGCATCGGTCTCGGCGCGGCGGCGACCGGCGTGTACGCCTCCTCGGGCGGGCTGCCGTGGGTGGTCCCGCTGTGGGCGGTCGGCGGCGGCTTCGGCGCGACCTTGGCGATCGGCACGGTCGCGGGCCTGTATCCGGCGGTACGGGCGGCACGGCTCTCCCCCACGCTGGCGCTGCACGCGGCGTAGGGGAGGCTGCGGTGGATGGGCGGCAGGTCGTCGTGGGGGACGATCCGCCGCCCGTCGCCGTACCGGGTCAGAAGGGCTTGGTGGGCAGGTACTTGCCGTCCAGGGTGATGACCGCGCGCTCGCCGCCGTCGGGGTCGGCGACCTTCTTCACGTCCAGCTTGAAGTTGATCGCGGAGATGATGCCGTCCCCGAGCTGCTCGTGGACCAGGGCCTTCAGGGTGGTGCCGTAGACCTGGAGCATCTCGTAGAAGCGGTAGATCGTCGGGTCGGTGGGGATACCGCCGGGGATGGAGCCGCGCAGCGGGATGGTCTGCAGGGTCAGGGTGTCGTCGGCGTCGAGGTCCAGGAGCTCGGCGACGGCCTTCGCGGAGGCGGTGGGCAGCGGGTGCTGGCCCAGGACGGCGGCGGTGACGAAGGCGACCGAGAGGTCGGCGGCGTCGGCTATCTGCTGCCAGGACAGGTCCTTGCGGATCTTGGCGTCGACGGCCTTGGCGGCCAGAACCTGACGGGCGGTGTTGTCGAACTGGGCGTGCACCATGGCAAAGAGCTCCTTTTTTGAGCGGGTGGGAAGGGGGGACGGGAGGGGTTCAGGCTGCGGTGGCGAAGGGGTTGGCGACGTCGAGGTGTTCGACGGTGCCGGTGGCGATGTCGTAGCACCAGCCGTGCAGGGTGACCGTGCCCTGGGTCAGGGCGCGGGCCACCGAGGGGTGGGTGATGAGGTTGGCCAGCTGGGCGCGGACGTTGTTGCGGACGAGGGCGTCGACGCCGGCGGTGGTGGTGCGGGCTTGTGCGGCGTCCGCGTGGCGCAGCCAGTCGGCGGTGGTGGGCAGGGCGCCCAGGTCGTGGCTTTGGGCCAGGGCGGTCATCGCGCCGCAGGCGGAGTGGCCGCAGATGACGATGTCGGTGACGGCCAGGGCGGCGACCGCGTACTCGATGCTGGCCGCGGTGCCGTCGGTGCCGGGGGTGTAGGCGGGGACGAGGTTTCCGGCGGTGCGGATGACGAACAGCTCGCCCGGCTCGCTGGCGGTGATCAGTTCCGGCACCACCCGGGCGTCGGAGCAGCTGATGAACAGCGTGGAGGGCCGGTGATGGGTCGCCAGGTGCGCGTAGAGCTCCGCTTTGGCCGGGAAGACATTCCTCCTGAAACGCGCGACGCCCTCGGTGAGGTGGTGCATGGTCACTCCCTTCGGTGGCTGCCTGCCCCCGTGGGGCTGACGGGATCCACCATGCACGACCAGCACCTATAGAGTCCAAGACGTACTATCCATGGCAGTTATTGATGTCATCTATAGTTTGGGGTATGGCTCTGGAACTCCGTCATCTGCGCTATCTGCTCGCCGTCGCCGAGCACGCGAACTTCACCCGCGCCGCCGAGGACCTGCGCATCTCCCAGCCCACCCTCTCCCAGCAGGTCAAATCACAGCCCGGGCGCGCCCCACACCGGGAACCAGCGGGCGAGGTCCTGCTCGATGTGCAGGTCGTCCGCGAGGACCGCCTTGATCCGCAGCTCCAGCGCGCTGTCGCGCTTCTCGCCGGGCAGCGGGGCGAAGGGGTAGAACGTGCCGCGCTTGTAGAGGTACACCAGCGCGAGCGCCTGCCCCTCGGTGTCCTCGAAACCGACCAGGGAGCACAGCAGTTGGGGGCCGAAGCCGCTCCCCTCCAGGGCGGTGTTCACCGCGTGCAGGTCCCCGGCGAGCGCGGTCAGGTCGGCGGGCCCGCGCCGCGACAGGAGCCAGGTGTAGCCGTACTCGTCGCGGCTGAACTCCACCGGGCTCCCGGCCCGTTCGGCGTCCGCGTTGAGCAGTTCCTCGACGTCCTCGCGGATCCGGGTGAAGGCCCCGCCCTCGACCGTGGTGAAGCAGACCGAGCCCCGGCCGGTCGGCGTGAACCCGGCCGCCGCCTCCAGGGTGACGGCCGCCGACGGCACCGCGAAGAGCCGGTCGAGGTCGGGGGCGACCGGCTTGGTGCGCCCGAGCAGGATGTCCAGGAAGCCCATGCGGATCAGTCGCTCCGTCCTGTGCCGGCTCGCGCCGTACGGTTCTCGTCGTACGGTCCGGGGCGCGCGGCGCCGCTCATGCCGGGCGGCCCAGCTCGGCGGAGATCTTCGCCAGCCCGTCGAGGCGCTGCTCCAGGCTGGGGTGGGTGGACAGGAGCCGGGAGAGCGAGGCGCCGGCGCCGAGGGCGGGCACGAAGTAGAAGGCGTTGAAGGCGCCGGCCGTCCGCAGGTCCTTGCTGGGGATGCGGGCGATGTCGCCGTCCAGCTTGGTCAGCGCCGAGGCGAGCGCGGAGGGGCGGCCGGTGAGCAGGGCGGCCGCCCGGTCGGCGGCCAGCTCCCGGTACCGGGACAGGGCCCGGATCAGCAGGAAGCTCAGCGCGTACACCGCCGCCGAGACCGCCATCACGGCCATCAGGATGGCGAAGGTGTTCTGATCGCCGCGGCGGCGGCCGCCGAACATCTGGGAGTAGAAGGCGAAGCGGACGATGAGCCCGGCGATGACGCCCAGGAACGAGGCGACGGTGATCACGGCGACGTCGCGGTGGGCGACGTGCGAGAGCTCGTGGGCCAGCACCCCCTCCAGCTCCTCCGGCTCCAGGCGCCTGAGGAGCCCGGTGGTGACGCAGACGACGGCGTGGTCGGCGTTGCGCCCGGTGGCGAAGGCGTTGGGCAGATCGGTGTCGGCGAGGGCGACCCGGGGCACGGGCATGTCCGCCGTGGCGCACAACCGGTCGATGACGCCGTGCAGTTGGGGCTGCTCCTCGCGGGTGACGAGACGGCCGCGCATGGCGTAGAGGGCGATGCGGTCGGAGAACCAGTACTGCCCGAACAGCAGGGCCGCGGCGATGACCACGACCAGCACCGTCGACTTCAGCAGGACGAGCAGCGCGGCCACGAACCCCACGTACAACAGGCCGAGCAGGAAGAGGGTGACCAGCATGCGGGCGGTCAGCTGCCGGTCGGGCTGGAAACGGCCGATCATGATGTCTCCCCGGGACCCGGGTCCTTGGATTCCCACTCTCCACCATGCCACTTACGGAGGCCGTAAAGGGGCGCTGCGGCGAGGAGATGGGGGGTAGGGCAGTGTGGGGGCACCCGGGCGACCGGGCCCGTGGGGTCGGCGATCAGCCGGAGATCAGCCGTCCGCATCAGTCAGGCATCCGTCAGGGATCAGTCGGTGATCGAGGGAGAGGGCCGCTTGATGAGCCAGCCATTCGGTTTCTACCAGAACGAGATCTTCTTCGAGGGGCTCGGCGGCGTCGTGCCGCGCTTCCCGTTCACGTACGAGGAGCTGGAGTCCCGCGCCGAGGCCGCGCTGGGGCCGTCCCTGTGGTCGTACGTAGCGGGCGGCGCGGGTGACGAGCGCACCCAGCGGGCCAACGCGTCGGCCTTCGAGCGCTGGGGGCTGTACCCGAGGATGTTCGTCGGGGCCGCGCGGCGCGACCTGTCCGTCGAGCTGTTCGGGATGACCTTGCCGTCGCCGCTGTTCATGGCGCCGATCGGGGTCATCGGGCTGTGCGCCCAGGACGGGCACGGCGATCTGGCGACGGCCAGGGCGGCCGCCCGCACCGGCGTCCCGATGGTCGCCTCGACGCTGACCGTCGACCCCCTGGAGGAGGTCGCCGCCGAGTTCGGCTCCACGCCGGGCTTCTTCCAGCTGTACACCCCCACCGACCGCGAGCTGGCCGAGAGCCTGGTGCGGCGGGCCGAGAAGGCGGGGTTCAAGGCCGTCGTCGTCACCCTCGACACCTGGGTCACGGGGTGGCGCCCGCGCGATCTGAGCACCGCCAACTTCCCCCAGCTGCGGGGCCACTGCCTGGCCAACTACACCTCCGACCCGGTCTTCCGGGCCGCCCTGGACCGTACCCCCGAGGAGGACCCGCGAGCCGCCGCCGGGCGCTGGGCGCAGGTCTTCGGCAACCCGCTCACCTGGGACGATCTGCCCTGGCTGCGGTCGCTCACCGAGCTGCCGCTGATCGTGAAGGGCCTCTGCCACCCCGAGGACGTCCGGCGCGCCAGGGACGGCGGCGTGGACGGCATCTACTGCTCCAACCACGGCGGACGCCAGGCCAACGGCGGGCTGCCCGCCCTGGACGCGCTGCCCGGCGTGGTCGAGGCGGCCGACGGCCTGCCCGTGCTGTTCGACTCCGGGGTCCGCACCGGGACGGACATCGTGAAGGCCGTGGCCCTGGGCGCCACGGCCGTCGGCGTGGGCCGCCCCTACGCGTACGGACTCTCCCTCGGCGGTACGGACGGTGTCGTCCACGTCCTGCGCTCGCTGCTGGCCGAGGCGGATCTGCTGATGGCGGTGGACGGCTATCCGACGCTCGCCGACCTCACGCCCGAATCCCTCCGGCGCGTCCTCTGACCCGTTCCGCCCGTGCGGCCGTGCGCCGGCTCAGGGAACGGCCTGAGCCGGCTCGCCGTGGTCCTCGGTTCGTCAGCGCGCCGACGCGGTCACACCGACGGCTTCCAGCCGGGCCGGATCGGCGCGCAGGATGGCTTCCTGGGTCAGCCGCAGCGGCGGGCCCGGCTCGACGCCCAGCTCCTCCCGGATGACCTGGCGCGCGCTTCGGTAGACGCCGAGGGCATCGCCCTGGCGGCCCACCCGGTACAGGGCGGCCATCAGCTGGCGGTAGAAGGGCTCGCGCAGCGGGTGCTGGACGACGAGTCCCTTGAGCTCCTCTATCACGGCGTGGTGGCGGCCGAGCGCCAGGGCCGATTCAATATTCAGCTCGATGCAATTCAGCCGTTTTTCCTCCTCGACGGCGGCGAACGAGCTGATCTCCGAGGACCCCGACATGCCGTCCAGAACCGGCCCCCGCCATATGGCGAGGGCATTTCTCAGACACTCGGACGCAGCCAGGTAGTCGGCCGCCAGGTAACGGGCCCGGCCGCTTTCATACAACCTCTCGAAGGTGCGGACATCGAGTTGGTTCTGGCTGACGTCGAGAATGTAACCGGGGGAAACAGTGACGATCGGCGACGCCCGGCCGGGCGTGCCGAGCAGCTTGCGCAGCTGCGACACATAGACCCGCAGGCTCGCCGCCGCACACCGCGGCGGGTGCTGTTCCCAGAGCTCCGCCATGAGTTTGTCGCCCGGCACCGTCTCCCCTGCCCGGATCGTCAGCAGGGCGAGCAGCTTGGCGATCTTCGGTGGCGCGGGCGTCAGATCGACGTCGCCGCAGGTCACCCGGAGCCGCCCCAGTACCTCGTAGCGCAGCGGATGACTCGGTCGTGCCGAGGACAGGGACACGTGACGCAACCCCCTTGAATGCATGCCGGGCATTCAACTAGTTCGGACCCCCCGTTCAACCCCAGACCCTCGCGCCCAAGGTGCACGCGATTGCCGATAAACATCGTAGTCGAGCAGTCGTTACGTAACCATTAAAAGGGTGCTAACACCCGCAGCGCAGCACCCAGGAGTCATTTCAGCCACCAATCAGCGGGAATTCGATTATTAATTCCGGGGGCCGTATACACAGCGCCCGAGGCGGGCGGCCCCGGGGACACCGGGGCCGCCCGCCTCGGGCGTGCTGTGCGAACGGTCAGACGGACGGCGCGGGTCCGGGCTCCGGGGCCCCGGCAGGCGACGTCTCGGCGAGCCAGGAGAAGACCCGGTCGTGGAAGAGGGTCATGGAGCCGGAGTGGCAGTGGGCTCCCCCGCCCTCGTCCGCGGTGAAGACGTGCAGGGTCTTGGGGCCGTTGAGGCCCGTGTACACCTTCTTGGCGTGCTCCAGACCGGCGAAGAACATGTCCTCCTCGGCGTCGAGCACCAGGACCGGACAGCGCACCTGTCCGACCACGTCGGCGAGGCCGAACGCGGGCATCCGGCGCAGCAGTTCGGACGGGCTCTGGGCCCCGAACGTCCACATCGCCTGCCGCAGCAGCCAGCGCGTGAAGGTCTGCTGGACGGCGATCCCGTACATCACCGGGTTGGCGAAGTCGTCGCAGCCCTGCTCCACCCACTCGTGGACGAACGGCGGCAGCCACACCACGTCCCCGAGCTGCCAGACCGCGTCATGGGCCACGCACCCGGCGAGCCGGTGCTCGAACGCGGCGGCCCGGACGGCGAGCAGCCCCCCGAGGCTGGTCCCCACCAGGGTGACGCGCTCGGGGTCCACCCCCGGCTGAGCCAGCGCGAAGTCCACCACGGGCGTGACCACCTCCTCCCAGTCCGGCCGGAAGGTGAGCCCCTGCTCGCGCAGCACCGAGCCCTGCCCGGGCCCCTCGAAGCAGAGGACGTGGTAGCCGCGCGCCCGGGCGGCGGCCGCGATGAAGAAGTAGCCCTCTTCGAGCGTGGAGTCGATGCCGCCGTGGTGGATGAGCGTCGGGCGCGGCCCGGCGGAGTCGTCCGCGCGGTAGAAGTACCCGGGCAGCGAGCCGTCCCCGTACGGAATGCGGACGAACTCCGGTGGGCGCTCCATGAGCTGGGCCGCCTCGGCGAAGGTCTCCTTGGAGAGCCGCATCAGGCGCGCCGCCTCGGGGTCGTGCAGCGGGTCGTCGCGCAGGAAGAACTCGGCGGTGCGGTAGTACGTGTGGGCGCGCAGCAGGGCCGCGCGGGCGTCGAGGGTGCGGCGCTGGGCGAGCGCGGCCGCGGCGAGGCCGTGGACGCGTTCGGCCAGCGCGGTCCACTCGCGCCGCCAGGCGTCCGTGTCGCCGCCGGGGATGCGCGAGGCGACGGCGATGACCTCGCCGAGCTGGGCCCCGCCGAAGTCGGCGTAGCCGGCCGCCCGTAGGGCCTGGTAGTCGAAGGCTGGGTCGTCGAAGAGGAACTTCATGGTTGCGGCTCCTGGGTGGGGATGCGGTTCGGTGCCCGTCCGCGCGGCGGACGGGCGGACGGGGCCGCGCTCGCGCGCGGCCGACCAGTGCGTGCGCCCGGGCACCCGGTTCCCGGTCCGGTGGGCGCGGCCCGGCTACCGGGGGGCGGGGTCGCTCCGGGTGCCGTCGAGGAAGGTGTCCACGATCGCCTCGGCGAACGCGGCGGACTCCACCGGCCGCTGCCGCAGGATCAGCCGTGCGAGCATCGGCCCCGTCAGCAGCTCGATGGCCTGGTCGACGTCGAGGCCGGGGCGCAGCTCTCCGCTGTCCAGCCCGTCGCGCAGCACCTGCCGCATGGCGTCCCTCCGTGCGGCGACCGCGGTGTCCTCGTACGCCTCCACCAGCTGCGGCCGGTGCACCGCCTCGCCGAGGAGGCCGGCCAGCAGGCGGTGCAGATTGGTGTCCTGGCCGCGGTGGCGGATCTGGTCGACCAGGTCCACCAGGCGCTCCCGCAGGGGCAGTCCGTCCGAGGGGGTGACGGGAACGTCCAGGCTGCTCAGGGCCGCGAGCACCAGCTCTTCCTTGTTGCGCCAGCGGCGGTAGATGGTGGCGCGGGCGACCCCGGCCCGCTGGGCCACCAGGTCCATCGACAGCGCGCTGAAGCTGCACCCCTCGCCCAGCAGGCCCAGGGTGCTCTCCAGGATCGCCCGGTCGGCCGCGGGGTCGCGCTGGCGCCCGCCGCGGGCGGTGCGCTGCGCGGGCGGCGCGGGGGCGCGCCCGTCCCCGGTCTCGGGGACGGGCCGGAGGCCGGCGGGCGCGGCGCCCTCGGCCTCCGGTGGAACGGGTGGTGGCATGCTCAGACCTCCGAGGAGTGGTGGACCCGGGCGGCCGCCTCTTCCGCACCGGCGGGTTCGTCGGGCGTACGGGCGGGCAGCAGGAGCAGGCTGACGAGGGTGCCGGCGAAGGTGACCCCGGCGGCGACCAGTGCGGTGGTGTGCATCGCGGAGACGAACGAGTCGACGGCGTGGCCCGCGAGAGAGGCGCCGCGCGGGCCGAGCGCGTCGGCCACGGCGAGGCTGCTCTGCACGGACTCCCCCGCCTTGTCGCGCAGTTGGTCCGGCACGGCCCCCAGGTGGTCCGACATCCGCGAGCGGTACGCGGTGGAGAGCACCGAGCCGAGGACGGCGACGCCGAGCGCCCCGCCCACCTGGCGGAAGGTGGTGTTGACCGCCGAGCCGGTGCCCGCGCGCTGGCGGGGCAGGGCCGACATGACGGCGGCCGTGGCGGGCGGCATCACACAGGCGATGCCCACGCCCAGGACGAAGAAGACGGATTCGAGCAGCCACAGCGAGGTGTGCTCGTCGACGGTGGCGACGGTGACGAACGCCAGGGTGGTCAGCAGCATCCCGGCGGTGCACACCGGACGGACGCCGATGCGCTTGGCCGCGAGCGTGGCGGGCGGCGAGAACGCCAACTGGGCCACGGCCAGCGGCAGCAGACAGTACCCGGCCTGCAGAGGCGTCCAGCCGCGCACGCTCTGCAGATAGAAGACCAGGAAGAAGGTGGCGCCGAGCAGCGCGAAGAACACCAGGCCGATCACGGTCACGGCGGCCGAGAAGCGCGGGACGCGGAACAGCGCGATGTCGAGGGCCGGGCGCTCGGCCCGCCGCTCCCAGCCGACGAAGACCGCCAGCACGACGAGCCCGCCGAGCATCGTGCCCCATACCCGCCCCGCCGCCCAGTCGTCCGACTCGCCGCCCTGGATCACCCCGTACACGAGCAGGGTCAGACCCGCCACGGACAGGGCGACGCCCACCGGGTCGAAGCCGCCGCGCCCGGGGTCCCTGGACTCCGGCACGACGAACAGCGCGGCGACGGTGCCGACCACGACGATCGGGATGTTGATGAGGAAGACCGAGCCCCACCAGAAGTGCTCCAGGAGCGCGCCGCCGGTGATGGGCCCGACGGCGACCGCCAGACCGGCCGCCCCGGCCCAGATGCCGACGGCCTTGGCGTGTTCGGCGGGCGGGAAGACGTCCATGATGATCGCCAGGGTCGCGGGCATCACCAGCGCGCCGCCGACGCCGAGTCCGGCCCGGGCGGCGATGAGTTCGCCGGCGCTGCCCGCGTAGGCGGACCAGAGCGAGCAGGCGCCGAAGACGACGAGCCCGGTCACCAGCGTGCGTTTGCGGCCCCAGCGGTCGGCCAGCACTCCGGTGCTGAACAGGAGGGCCGCGAAGACGAGCGTGTACGAGTCCACCGACCACTGCAGCGCGCTGGAGGAGGCGCCCAGGCCCTGTGGTGCGGGCTCGGCGAGCGTCTTGAGCGCGACGTTCAGGATCGAGGTGTCGAGGACCACGAGCAGGAGGCTCACCACGAGCACGCCCAGTACCCACCAGCGGTGGGCGGCGGCCTGGTCCTCGGTCTTGCGGGGTTCGAGCTGAGTGGTCACGGATGCCGCTCCTCGGAAGGAAGAGGGTGATGCGTGAACTGCCGTCTGCAGCTGTGTGGTTGACGACGCTAGACCCGTCCGGCCAATCGAGTCAATGCCGTATCGAAACAGTGCTGACTCATATCTCGGCGGCGGACCGGGGCGGACCGGGGCGGACCGGCGGCGGACCGGCGGCGGACCGGCGGCGGCGAGCGGGCCACGGCGGCTTGCGGCACTGGGTGCCAACTTCCCCTCCCTACACGTGTGAACACCCCTCGCACTCCCCCTCTCCCGCACACCCTGCGGGAAGACCCGAAGCTGCGACGTGCACCTCAAGGCTGCCTTTACACGTCCTTTTCACATCCCGCCAACGATGGGTCGACAGATGGCACTTGGTGCCGCGCCAGTCCGGAGAGAGCGACAGGGGAAGAGATGCACCAGACGTTGACCGAGGCCGTACGCGCCGGAGCCGAGCAGCACCCCGACCGGCCCGCGTTCGTGTACCTGCACGAGGACGGCCTGACCATGCGGCCCGAGGAGCTCACCTACGCCGAACTGGACCGCCGCGCCCGGCTGATCGCCACCCGGCTGCGCCAGGAGTCGCAGGGCGACCCGGCCCGCCCGGTGCTGCTGCTCTACCCGCCCACGCTCGACTTCGTCACCGCGTTCCTCGGCTGCTTCTACGCCGGGCGCACGGCCATCCCGGCGCCGCTGCCGGACGAGCCGGGCGAGCGCCTCGCCCGGGTCAGCGGCATCCTGCGGGACGCCTCGGTGGGCGCGGTCCTGACGCTGCCCGAGCACCGCCAGCCGCTCGCCGCCTGGCTGGCCGCCTCCGGGGAGCAGGACGTGGTGTGCCTGGCGCCCGAGGACGACGGCGAGGACCCCGCGCTGTGGTTCCCGCCGCAGGTCCGCGCCGACGACATCGCCTTCCTCCAGTACAGCTCGGGCTCCACCAGCGAGCCCAAGGGCGTCATGGTCACGCACGCCAACCTGGCCGCCAACCAGGAGGCCATCCACCACGCCATGCTCACCACGCCCGGCGTCGTCACGGGCAGCTGGCTGCCGCTCTACCACGACATGGGCCTCATCGGGATGACGCTGCACCCGCTGTGGATGGGCGGCACGAGCGTCCAGATGTCGCCGATCTCCTTCATCAAGCAGCCGCACCGCTGGCTGCGGATGATCCACGACTACCGCGTCGAGGGCACCGCCTCGCCCGACTTCGGTTACGAGCTGTGCGCCCGCCGTACCACCGACGAGCAGGCCGAGGGGCTCGACCTGTCCAGCCTGCGGGTGGCGCTCAACGGGGCCGAGCCGGTGCGCGCCGCCACCGTCCGCACCTTCACCGCGCGCTTCGCCGCCCAGGGGCTGCGCCCCGAGGCGCTGTTCCCCTGCTACGGGCTGGCCGAGAACACCCTGCTCGCCTCCGCCGGGGACACCACCGCCCCGCACGTCGAACTCGCCGTCGACGCGCACCTCCTGGAGCAGCACGAGCTGCGGCCCGCCCGCCCCGACCGCACCTCCAGGACGCTGGTGGGCTGCGGCACGCCGGCCGGGAGCGAGGTGCTCGTGGTCGACCCCATGACGCGCCAGGCGCTGGCGGACGGCCAGGTCGGCGAGATCTGGCTGCGCGGCCCGTCCGTGGCACGCGGCTACTGGAACCGCCCCGAGGCCACCGACGAGACCTTCCGCGCCGAGACCGCCGACGGCCGCTCCGGCTATCTGCGCACCGGCGACCTCGGCGGCCTGGTCGGCGGGGAGCTGTTCGTCACCGGCCGCATCAAGGAGATGCTCATCCACCACGGCCGCAACCTCTACCCGCAGGACATCGAGCAGGCCGTGCAGGACTCGGGGCCCGCCCTGCGGCGCGGCGGCGGGGCGGTGTTCACCGTCGGGGACGAGGAGGGCGACCGCTCGCACGTCGTGGTGGTGCAGGAGGTCCGCCCGAACCAGCAGGGCGAGCACGACCTGCCCGCCCTCGCCGCCTCGGTCCAGACGGTGCTCAGCCGCAGGTTCCAGCTCCCCGCCGCCAGTGTGGTCCTGGTGCGCCCCGGCGCGATCCGCAAGACCACCAGCGGCAAGACACAGCGCACCCTGATGCGCCGGCTGTTCGTCGACGGCGCCCTGCCCGTACTCCACCAGCGCCTGGAACGGCCGGTCGCGGCTCTCGTCGCCCGCCCGGCCGAGACCCCCGAGCACTCCGCTCCGCTGGCCGCCCCCGGCCGCTGAGCCCGCCCGGTCCACCGAGCGCCCCCCAAGGAAGAGGTACCTCAATGTCCATCGCCCCCGACACCCGCACCGCGATCCGCCCGCAGACCCCCGTCCTCGCCCCCGCGGACCTGGAGAAGTGGCTCATCGACCGGGTGGCCTTCCATCTGCACCGGCCCGCCCGGGAGATCGACCCGACGACCCCGCTCGCCGACTACGGCATCGACTCGGTGGCCGCGATCGGCATCTGCGGCGAGATAGAGGAGCGCCACCTCCTGGCGGTCCCGCCGACCCTCGCCTACGACTTCCCGACGGTACGCGCCATCGCCGGGCACCTGGCCGAGCTGCTCGCCGTCGGTGACGCCGGGGCCGCCTCATGAGCGCACCCGAACCGGTCGCGGTCGTCGGGCTCGACTGCCGCTTCCCCGGGGCCCGGGACGCAGGCGAGTTCTGGAATCTCCTGATGGAGGGCCGGGACGGCACCCGGCGCGTCCCCGAGGAGCGCTGGGAGGCGGACCGCTACCGGCTCGCCGACCCGGCCGCCCCGGGCGAGGCCCGGCCCCCCGGCCGCTCCAACACCGTGCGCGGCGGCTTCATCGACGACCCGGACGCCTTCGACCCCGCCTTCTTCGGGATCTCGCCGCGCGAGGCGGCCGCCATGGACCCGCAGCAGCGGCTGCTGCTCCAGTGCTCGTGGCGCGCCATCGAGGACGCGACGGTGGCCCCCGAGGACCTGGCCGGTACCGACACGGGCGTGTTCGTGGGGGTGATGGCCAACGAGTGGGCCCACCTCCAACTGGCCGACTACGACGGGATCACCGCCCGGCACGGCTCCGGCAACGGCTACTTCATGGGCGCCAACCGCGTCTCGTACCACTTGGACCTCAAGGGCCCCAGCCTCGCCGTGGACACGGCCTGCTCGTCCTCGCTCGTCGCCCTGCACCTCGCCTCCGGCGCGCTGCGCGCGGGCGACTGCGACTACGCGCTGGCCGGGGGCACCAACCTGATCATGACGCCCGTCCTCAACATCTTCTACACCCAGGCGGGCCTGTCCGCGCCCGACGGCCGCTGCAAGCCGTTCAGCGCCTCGGCCGACGGCATCGGCCGAGCCGAGGGCGTCGCCGTGCTCGTCCTGCGCCGACTCGCCGACGCGCTCGCCGACCGCCAGCCCGTCTACGCCGTGCTGCGCGGCACCGGCGTCAACCAGGACGGCCGCAGCAACGGGATCACCGCGCCCAACCGCTGGGCCCAGCAGCAGCTCATCGAGCGGGTCTGGCGCTCGGCCGAGGTCGGCGCCGACGACATCGGCTTCATCGAGGCGCACGGCACCGGCACCCTCCTCGGCGACATGATGGAGGCGCAGGCGCTCGGCCACCTCACCAGCGGCCGCAGCGGCGGCAGCGTCGCGCTCGGCTCGGTCAAGAGCAACTTCGGGCACGCCGAGGGCGCCGCCGGGATCGCCGGGGTCGTCAAGACCGTGCTCGCGCTGCACCACCGCACGGTGCCGCCCAGCCGGTTCGCCGACGACGAGAACCCGAAGCTCCAACTGCCCGACCGGCGCCTGTCGCTGCTCAAGTCCCCGCTGCGGCTGCCGTCCGGCACCGTGCACGCCGCCGTCAGCAGCTTCGGCATGGGCGGCACCAACGCGCACGCCGTGCTCTCATCCCCGCCGCGCGCGGTCCACCGCTCCGGCGAGCGGGTCCCGGGCGTGTTCACCGTCTCCGCCCGCTCCGCGCGCCAGCTGCGCCCCAATCTGCTGGCCCAGGCCGACGCGCTGGCCCGCCTTCCCGAGGACCGGTTCGCCCAGCTGTGCTGGACCAGCAACCGCGTCAAGTCCCGGCTGCCGCACCGCGTCGCCGTCGCCGCGGGCGACCTGGCGTCCGTGGTGGCCGGGCTGCGCGAGGCGGCCGAGCGCACCCACGACGAGGACGGCGGGGTGCGGCGCACGGCGCCCACGGTGGCGTTCGCGTTCACCGGACAGGGCGCCCAGCACCCCGGCATGGCCGCCTCCTGGTACGCCTCCTCCCCCGTCTACGCCCGCCTCTTCGACGAGATCGACGGGCACCTGGCCGTCCACCTCGGCCTCTCGGTGCGCGACGCGGTCCTGGCGGGCGATCCGGGGGTGCACCGCACGGGCCTGGCCCAGCCCGCGCTCTTCGCCGTCGAGTACGCGATGGCGGGCGCCCTGGCCGACGCCGGGATCCGGCCCGCCGCCGTCATCGGCCACAGCATCGGCGAGTTCGCCGCCGCGTGCGCGGCCGGAGTACTCGAACCCGCCGACGCGGCCCGCCTGGTCGCCCGCCGGGGCGCGCTCATGGAGGCGCTCCCGGACGGCGGCGGCATGCTCGCCGTACCGTTGCCCGAGGCGGAGGTGGAGGCGCTGCTCAGCGATCCCGCGCGGGTGTGCGTCGCGGCCGTCAACGGTCCGCGCAGCACCGTGGTCGCCGGCGAGCTCGACGAACTCGCCCTGCTGCGCGGCACATTGGGCGACCGGGGCGTCAACGCCCGCCCGCTGACCGTCTCGCACGCCTTCCACTCCCCGCTGATGCGGCCCGCCGTCGAACCGTTCCGGCGCGAGGGCGCGGACGTGGCGGCGGGTGCCCCGTCGGTGCCGGTCTTCTCGACGGTGTACGGACGGGTCATGGGCGGCGAGGAGCGCATGGACGCCGCGTACTGGGCGCGCCAGATCACCGCGCCGGTGCGGTTCGCCGACGCCGCCGCGGAACTGTTCGCGTCCGGCGTCACCCACATCGTGGAGATCGGCCCGCGCGCCGTGCTCACCCCGATGCTCGCCCGGCTCCGGCCGGCCGACGCGGAGCCGGTGAGCTGCCTCGCCGCCCACCCCGGCGAGCGCTCGCCCCGCCATCCGCTGCACCACCTGCTCGGGCAGCTGTGGAGCGCCGGGGCCGATCCCACCTGGGACAGCCTGTACCCGGAGGCGGACCGCGTGCCGCGCCGGCTGCCGCCGTACGTCTTCGACGACAGCTTCCGCGCCTGGCGCTCCGCCACCGCCCCCGAACCGCCCGCGCCCCACCTCCCCGCCGTGGACGCGGCGGACGCGCGGCCGCCGACGGCGGACCTCGCACAAACGTGCCCGCCGACCCCGGACGGTGGTTCCCCCCACGGGGTGTCCGAGGTGACGCACCGTCTGGTGTGCCGGGTCGGCGGGCACGACCCCTCGGCGGTACGGGACCGCTCCCGGCTCGCCGAGGACCTCGGCTTCGACTCGATCCAGGTCATGGAGCTCAAGACCCGCATCGAGAACGAGCTGCCCGAGCTCGGCAGCCTGCCCGTCGAGGAACTGCTCGCGAGCCTGGAGACGGTGGGCGACCTCAGCCGCTATCTGGGCGAGCGCCTCCTCGTACCGACCGCACCGTCCGCCCCGGAAGGACCGCGCACATGAGCCCGTCACCCGCCCCCGTCGCCCACCTGGTCTCGGTCGGCACCTGTCTGCCGGGGGAACCGGTGGACAACGCCACCCTGGCCAAGCTCGTCGGCGTCGACGAGCAGTGGGCCGAGATGTTCATCGGCAACGTCAGCCGGCACTTCGCCGTCGATCTGGCGACCGGCCAGGTCCGCCACTCCCTCGCGGACATCGCGGCGACCGCGGCGGACCGGGCCCTGGCGGCGGCGGGCCTGGAGGCCGTCGACATCGACTGCGTCGTCATGGGCACCGCCACCCCGGACCAGCTGATGCCCGCCACCGTCAACCTGGTGGCGGACCGCCTCGGCATCGACAACGTCCCCACCTACCAGCTCCAGTCCGGCTGCGCCGGGGCCATCCAAGCGCTCGACGTGGCCCGCACCCTGCTCCTCGCCGGGCGCTGCTCGACGGTCCTGGTGATCGGCGGCGACGTCTGCGCCAAGCACCTGGAGACGGACTTCGACCCCGGCTCGCGCACCCCCGGCGAGCTGGTCAACTACATCCTGTTCGGCGACGGGGCGGGCGCGGCCGTGCTCAGCGCCGAGTCCTTCGGGGAGCGCGTGGAGATCCGCCAGGTCCTCAACCGCCTGGTGGGCCTGGGCAAGGCGCCCGGCCAGGTCATCGACTGGTTCGGGCTTGGCGACCGGCACAGCGACCGCATCGCGATCTCCGAGGACTACAAGGCGATCGAGGCGGCGGTGCCGGTCCTCGCCACCCAGATGTTCTGGGAGCTCATCGGGGACGTCGGCTGGACGGCCGACCAGGTGGACTATCTGCTCCCGCCCCAGCTCTCCGGCCGGATGAGCGACCGCATCTCCGACGCGATGCCCGCCCCGCTCGCCCAGCGCGTCAACGTGGTGCGCACGGTGGGCAACAACGGCAACGCCCTGCCCTTCCTCCAGCTCGCCGAGCTGCTCGGCCAGTGGCAGGGCGGCGGGCGGGCCGTCACCGTCGCCGTGGAGTCCAGCAAGTGGATCAAGTCCGGTATCGCCCTGGAGCGCGCATGACCACGATCACGGCCAACGCCCCTTCGGCGGGCGGCAGTTGGCAGGACCCCGAGGCGCTGCGCACCCTGCGCGATCTGTACGCCGCCGGGCGCCTCGAAGCCGAGTACCCCTCGGTACGGCCGCTGCTCGCCCGGCTTCCGGAGCGGCAGCTGCCCGCCGCGGGACAGCTGCTCGCCCGGCTCGACCGCGACGACGTCGTCCGCCACCACGCCGACGTGCCCGTGGTGACCGTCGCCGTCACCGGTCAGTCCACCGTCGCCCCGCTGGTCGCCCCGCTCACCGCGGAGCTGGCGCGCCACGGGCTGCTGCTCGACCCGGTGGTCTCGCCGTACGGCTCGTATCTGGCGGACCTGCTCGGGCCCGGCGGCTCCGAGCCGGACCGGCAGCCCCGTCTCACGCTGTGCCTGCTGGACGCGCACACCGTCTTCGAGGAGGTGCCGCTGCCCTGGCGGGTCGAGGACGTCGAGGCCGCGGCCAAGTCCCGGCTCGCCCTGATCGGCCGGGCCGTCCGCGCCCACCAGGACGGCGGGCGCGGCCCGTTGGTCCTCAACACGGTTCCGCTGCTGCACCGCCACGCCCGCCAGCTGGTGGATCTGCGCTCCCGGGCCCGGCTCGGCGTCGTCTGGCGCGAGTTCAACAGCGGGCTGCTCGCCCTCGCCGAGGAGCACCCCGGCCTTGTCGTCGTCGACCTCGACCCGCTGGTCGCCCAGGGGACACCCGCGTACGAGCCGCGCACGGGCCTGTACGCCAAGGCGCGCCTCGCCGAGGGGCTCCTCGCGAGCTACGCCCGCGACGTCGGCCACCTCGTCACGGGGCTGCTCGGCCGGACCCGCAAGTGCCTCGTCCTCGACCTGGACGGGACGCTGTGGGGCGGGGTGCTCGGCGAGGACGGCGTGGACGGCATCGAGCTCGGCAGCGGGTTCCGCGGCGAGGCGTTCGTCGAGTTCCAGCGCGTGCTGGCCCAGCTCGGCTCGCAGGGCGTGCTGCTCGCCGTCAGCAGCAAGAACGACGACGCCAAGGTGCGCGAGGCGCTGCGCGAACACCCGTCGATGCTGCTGCGCGAGGACGACTTCGTCCGCGTCAACGCCAACTGGTCGGCCAAGCACGACAATCTGCGCGACATCGCGGAGCGGGTCGGGATCGGCCTGGACAGCTTCGTCTTCGTCGACGACAGCACCTTCGAGTGCGGTCTGGTCCGCGAGCAGCTGCCGCAGGTCGCGGTGGTCCGGGTCGACGAGGAGCCGGCCCTGCACCCGGCCGCGCTCCTCGCCGACGGCTGGTTCGACCTGCCCGTGCTCACCGACGAGGACCGCGAGCGGGCGGGCCGCTACCGCACGGAGGTCAAGCGGCAGGAGTTCCGCGAGGACACCGGCTCGTACCAGGACTATCTGGACGGTCTCGGCATCGAGGTCACCGTGCGCCCGCCGGAGCCCTCGGAGCTGTCCCGGGTCTCCCAACTCACCCTGCGCACCAACCAGTTCCACCTCGCCCCCGAGCGCCTGCAACTGCCGCAGGTGCGGGAGTGGGCCGAGCGCCCGGACCGCGGCGTGCTGGTGGTCCGCGCCCGCGACCGGTTCGGCGACCACGGCCTGGTCGGGGCGGTGTTCCTGCGCCGCGACGCGGGGGACCTGCACATCGACAACTACGTGCTGAGCTGCCGGGTGTTCTCGCGCGGCATCGAGAGCGCGTGCCTTGCGGCGGTCCTGGAGCACGCGGCGGCGTCCGGCGCGCACGGCGCGCTCGCCCGCCACCGGCCCACCCCGCGCAACGCCGCCTTCGCCTCCTTCTACCTCGACCACGGCTTCGTCCCCACGGGCGTCGCCCCCGAAGACCCCGCCACCGTGGTCTTCCGCCACGCCCTGCGCGACATCACGCCGGCCCCCGCCCATCTGCGGCTGCACACCGCCTTCGAGGAGAACTGACCATGACCGCCACCGCCATCGCCGACGCCGCCGAGTTCTGCGCGCTCCTGGAGGACGAACTCGGCATCCGCCTCGCCCCCGAGGACCTCGACCGCCCCCTCGACGAAGTGGCCGAGTGGGACTCGGTCCATCTGCTGCGCCTGGTCACCGTGGTGGAGAACGTCACCGGCCGCCGCGTCCCGGTGGCCGACCTCCTGGAGGCCGCGACCTTCCAGCAGATGTACGAGGTGGTGCGCGCGTGAGCGGCCCCGCCACCGCCGCACCGACGGGCTGCCTCGTCCGGGCGCCGCGCGAGGACGCGGCGCTGCGGCTGTTCTGCTTCCACCACGCGGGCGGCGGGGCCTCGTTCTACGCCCCGTGGCCCGCGCGGGTGGCGCCCGGGGTCGACGTCCTGCCGGTGCAGTTGCCGGGCCGCGAATCGCGGTTCCGCGAGCGGCGGTTCCAGGACGCGGGGACCCTGGCCGAAGCCCTCGCCGACGAGCTCGCGCCCTGGCTGGACCGTCCGTACGCGGTGTACGGGCACAGCATGGGCGCGCTGATCGGCTTCGCGGTGGCGGCGGCCCGGATGCGGGCCGGGGGTAGGGCGCCGCTCGCGCTGTTCGTCGGCGCGTACGCGGCCCCGCACCTCACCCCGCCCCTGCCGCCCGCCGATCTGTACGACGACGCGGACCTCGCCCGCCTCCTGGTGGACATCGGCGGGCTGCACCCGCAGTTCCTGGGCCGCGACGACTGGCTGCGCGCACTGCTGCCCGTCGTCCGGGACGACCTGCGGATCTGCGCCAGCCACCGGGAGGCGGGGCTGCCGGACCCGGACGATGCCGAGCAGCGACTGCCGCTCGACATCCGGGCCTTCGCCGGCGCGGACGACGCGCTCGTGGACCCCGGCGCGGTCCACGCCTGGGAGCGGTACGCGCGCGACTTCCGGCTGACCACCGTGCCCGGGGGCCACTTCTTCCCGCGCGAGGCCCCCGAGCCGTTCTTCGAAGAGCTCAACCGCTCGCTGGCCGGGCTGCTCTCCGAGGCGCGGCGGGCCCCCGCGTGACGGGCCGCCTCAGCGCGGCCGCACCACGCGCGGCACCCCGGCCATGCGCCGCCGGGCCTCCTCCGCGTTCTTCTCGTACAGCGTGCGCTGCTCGTCCACGCCCGGCATGACCCACAGCGGGCGCGAGGAGCCGTCGGCGAAGGCGAGGCCCTCGGTGTCGGGCCGCAGCCCGGTGACGGTGAGCGCGAACGGTTCCTGGTAGTCGATGGCGCCGTCGGAGGTGAGGCGGAAGGGGCGGTCGTGGCCCGGGTAGATGACATCGGCCGCCGCGACCACCCGGTCGATGCTGCGGGCCGCGAGGTCGGCGTCCCAGAAGACCAGTGGGTTGCGGCGGGTGGTGGCCACGTACGCGAAGTGCAGGGCGTCGCCGGTGATCGCGGCCACCCCGGCGTCGGTGTCGACGAGTACGCCGATGCTGCCGGGCGAGTGCCCGGGCAGGCCGATGACGCGGACGCCGGGCAGGATCTCCTCGCCGTCCGCCACCTCCCGGATCGGCAGCTGTTCGAGCAGCAGTCCGGTCCAGGCGGGGGTCGCCCAGTCGTTGGAGTGCGGCGCGTGGGCGTAGCGCCGCTCGTCGCCGTGGAGGAGCAGTTCGGCGCGCGGGAACAGGTCGATGTTCTGTACGTGGTCCCAGTGGGCGTGGGTGAGCACCACGGTGTCGATGTCCGCCGCCGTCAGGCCGTGCGCCGCGAGCGCCGCCCACAGATGGGGGCGGCGCCCGACGTGGGCGGCGTCGACGAGGACGGTGCGCGGGCGGCCGGTGGCGTCGGCGCCCCGGACGAGGAAGACCCCGCAGAAGGCGGGGTAGCCCTGGTCGGTGTCGATGGCGAAGCCGGGCAGGAGAATGTCGATCGTCGGCATGGAACTCCCTTGTGTGGGGCCGCCGTCGGCGCCCGGGCGGCCGGTTCCGGTGTCAGCCGTCGGCCGCCTCGTGGACGGCGGCGCGCAGTGCTTCGAGGCTGTGCGGGTTGGCGAGCGTGGACAGGTCGCCGGGTACGTCCTGGGTGACGCAGTCGCGGATGAGGCGGCGCATCACCTTGCCCGTGCGGGTTCTCGGCAGTTCGGGCAGGGCGATCACGCGGCTGGGCCGGAAGGCGGGCCCCAGCGCGTCGGCCACGCGGGCGCGGATCCGGTCGGCGTCCGGTGCGGAGAGCGTCCCGTGCGCGGGCACCACGAAGCACCACAGCGCCTCGCCCTTCACCGGGTGCGGAACCCCGACCGCCGCCGCCTCGGCCACGGCGGGGTCCCCGAGCGCGGCCTCCTCGACCTCGGCGGGGCCGAGCCGTTTGCCCGCCACCTTCATCACGTCGTCGAGGCGGCCGTGCACGAACCACTCCCCGTCGGACCGGGACGCGAGGTCGCCGTGGGACCAGCGGCCGGGCCTGCGGCTGAAGTAGGTGTGGGCGAACCGCTCCGGCGAGCGCCACAGGCCCCGGGTCATGCCCGGCCAGGACTGGCGCACCACCAGCTCGCCCATCTCGCCCTCGCCGACCTCGGCGCCGTCCGCGTCCTCGATGACCGCGTCGATGCCGAGGCAGGGGCCGGTGAAGCCGCACGGCGTCTGGGGGACGGTGGGCGCGGACGCCAGGAGCGAACCGCCCACCTCCGTACCGCCGCTGATGTTGATGACGGGGCAGCGGCCGCCGCCGACCTCGTGGAAGTACCAGCGCCAGGCGTCCTCGGTCCAGGGCTCGCCGGTGGAGCCGAGGATCCGCAGCCGGGACGCGGCGGACCCGGGCCCGGCGGTGGTCATCATCGCCCGCGCGAGGCTGGGCGAGCTGCCGAAGACGCTGACCCGGTGCTCGTCCAGGAGCCGCCACAGCCGGTCGGGGCCGGGGTGGTCGACGGCGCCCTCGTACGCCAGGACGCAGGCGCCCGCGAGGGTGCAGCCGACGGCGACGAGCGCGAACATGATCCACCCGGGGTCGGTGACCCAGAACGCCACGTCGTCGGGGCGCACGTCGAGGTTGTAGCGCACCTCGGAGCCGACCTGCACGGGAAACCCGCCGTGGGTGTGGACGGCGCCCTTGGGGCGGCCGGTGGTGCCGGACGTGTACAGGAGCAGGAAGGGCGCGCTGGCGGGCAGGTGGACGGTCTCGGCGGGCTTCGCCTCGGTGAGCGCCCGCCAGGTCGTGGTGGCCGCGCCGTTCGGCGGCGCGGTGCCGGGCGGCTCGTCCGCGACGACCACGAGGTGGCGTACGTCGGGGACCTTCTCCGCCGCCGCGCGGGCGACGGGCAGCATCTCGTACCGCTTGCCGCGCCGGGTCGTCGCTTCCGCCGTCACCAGCACCCGGGCCTCGGCGTCGGCGAGCCGCACCGCCAGTGCCTCGGTGCCGAAGCCGGAGAACATCGGGACCAGCACGGCGCCGATGCGGGCGCAGGCGAAGAGCAGCACGAAGGCCTCGGGACCGGGTGGCAGATAACCCGCCACCCGGTCCCCCTCCCCCACTCCCAGGCCGCGGAGTCCCGTGGCGACCCGGGCGCTCAGTCGCGCCGTCTCGCGGTAGCCGAGCCGTCCGCGCGTGCCGTCCTCGCGCTCCCAGCGCAGGGCCGTCGCGTCCGGGCGGCCGCGGCGCGCCTGGCGCTCCAGACAGGACTCGACCAGGTTGGTCCGCCCGCCGGGGAACCAGCGCGTGGCGGCGATCCCGCCCCGCCCGTCGCGGGCGCACAGCGGCTGCTCGTGCCAGACGATGCCCATGTCGCGGGCGGCGCTGGACCAGTACCACTCGGGGTCCGCGATGGAGCGGCGCTGCAGCTCGCGGTAGCCGTCGAGGCCGTGGGCCCGGCAGAACCGGGCGACGTTGCTGTGCTCGGTCAGCTCCCGGCCGGGATACCAGGCGTACTCGCCCATCAGCGCGCCTCCGGGTTCTCGATGAGCGCGGCGATGCCCTGGCCGCCGCCGATGCACAGCGCGACGACCGCGAACCGCCCGCCGGTGCGCCGCAGTTCGTGGGCGGCCTTGAGCAGCAGGATCGTGCCCGTCGCGCCGATCGGGTGGCCGAGGGCGATCGCCCCGCCGTTCGGGTTGACCCGGTCGGGGTCCAGCTTGAGGTCGTCGAGTACGGCGAGGACCTGTGCGGCGAACGCCTCGTTGAGCTCGACCACCGCGATGTCGTCGAGGTCGAGTCCGGTGCGCCGCAGCAGCTTCCTGATGGCGCCGGCGGGCGCGAAGCCCATGATCTCCGGCTCCAGGGCGGTGACCACCACATCGCGCAGCAGACACAGGGGGACGGTCCCCGGGCTCAGGTCCGTGACGCGCGTCAGCACCACGGCGGCGGCCCCGTCGTTGAGCCCGGCCGAGTTCCCGGCGGTGACCGTGCCGTCGGGGGCGAACGCGGGGTCCAGCCGGGCGAGCCGTTCCACGGTGGTTCCCGGGCGCGGGTGTTCGTCCCGCTCGACGGTGCCGTCCGGGGTGAGCACAGGAACGATCTGCTCGGCGAACCGCCCCTGCGCCAGGGCCTCGGCGGCCCGCTGCTGACTCCCGGCGGCCCAACTGTCCTGCCGTGCCCGGGAGATGGCGAACCGCGCGGCCACGGCCTCGCCCGTGAGCCCCATCGGGCCGTTCGCGAAGGGGTCGGTGACCAGCGAGAACGTACCGTCGATACGGGGCGGACCGGGGAGCTCGTCGGCGGCGCGCTCGCTGTAGTCGAGCAGCGGCTGACGGGTCATCGACTCGTTGCCGCCGGCCACCATGACCTGCGCCTCGCCGAGGGCGAGCGTCTGCGCCGCCGACCAGACGGCCTGGAGGCCGGAGCCGCACAGCCGGTTGACGTTGTACGCGCGCACGTCGACCGGCAGCCCGGCGGCCAGCGCCGCGCGCCGCGCGTTGAACGCGTCCGGCCCCACCTGGCCGACGCAGCCCAGGACGACCTCGTCGACGGCGTGCAGGTCGACACCGGACCGCAGCAGCGCCTCCTGGATCACCAGGGCGCCGAGCCGGTGCGCCGGGACCGACCGCAGCGCCCCCTTGAACCGCCCTACGGGCGTGCGCGCCCCGTGGACGACGGCGATGTCGGACAGCATCAGATCCCCCGCTCGTCGAGCCAGTCGAACACCCGCTGGTGGAAGTGGAGGGCCGCGCCCTCCTGGCAGTGCTCGCCGGAGCCGTCGGCGGCGGCGAACCGGATGAGGTCCTTCTCGGCGCGCAGCGCGGCGTGCACCCGCTGCGCCTCGCCGCGCGAGACCACGTCGTTCTCGGCGTCCAGGACCAGGGTCGGGCAGGTGATGTGCTCGGCCACGCCGTCGAGGTTGTACGGCATGCAGGCGCGCAGGGCCTCGGCCGGGGTCTTGGCCCCGAAGGCCCACATGCCGTGCCGCAGGAACCACCGCAGCTGGGTGCTGTGGGACATGGCCACCGCCAGGGCGGGCCCGGCCACCTCGTCGCGGCTCTCCGCGACCCATTCGGCCAGGTGCGGCGGGACGACCGTCAGGGGCAGCCGGTAGAAGTCGTAGATGCCGTTGTGCAGGACGCAGGCCGCGAAGCGCCGGTCGAAGGCGGCGGCCCGGGCGCCGAGGAGCCCGCCGAAGCTGGTGCCGAAGAGGACGAGCCGGCCGGCGTCGACTCCGGGCAGGGTGAGCGCGTGGTCCACCACGGGGGTGACCACCGCCTCCCAGTCCGGCCGGAAGGCCAGGCCCTGCTCGCGGCGCACCGACTGCTGGCCGGGTCCCTCGAAGGCGAGCACGTGGTAGCCGCGCCGCAGGGCGCCCGCGCCGACCATGAAGTACAGCTCCTCAAGGGTGGAGTCGTACCCGCCGTGGTGGATCAGGGTCGGCCGGGGCTCGTCCGTGGGTCCGGCGAGGAAGAGGTAGCCCGGCAGGGTCGTGCCCTCGTACGGGATGCGCTGCGGGATCACCGGAGTGTCGAACAGCGCGGCAGCCCGGGCGAACGTCTCGCGCGAGTGCAGGGCGAGGCGGTCCGACTCGCGGTCGTGGTCGCGGTCGTCGAGACGGAAGAAGTCGGCCGCGCGGTAGTAGTTGGAGGCCCGCAGCAGCGCCTCGCGCGCGCTCACCCGGTGCCCGGCGGCCAGTGCGTCGTCGCCGGTGCGGTGCAGCCGCGCGGCGGTGGCCGACCAGGCGCGGCACCAGGCGGCCTCGTTGCCGTCGGGAACGCCCTCGCAGGTGACGAGCACTTCGCCGAGATCGGCGCCCCCGCAGGCGGCGTGGCCCGCCGTGCGCAGCGCCTGGAAGGAGAACGCCTTGTCGTCGAAGAGGAACTTCACCGCGGGCCTCCCGCTGAACCCACTGAACGGAACGGCACCGTTCCGGCTCGTAGGGCGCGAACGTACACCCGCCGCATCACGGAACGCAACCGTTCCGTTCCGTGTTAATCTCCGATCATGGCCAGCCTCCGTGACAGCGAACTGCGGCGTCCGCCCGCCGGTGCTGGCGTACTGCGCGAGTCCGTGACCGAGACGATCCGCCGGGCGATGTTCGAGGAGCTGGCGGAGTCCGGGTACGCGCGGATGTCGATGGAGGCCGTGACCCGCCGCGCGGGCGTCGGCAAGGCGGCGCTCTACCGCCGCTGGCCGTCCAAGGAGGCCATGGTCGTCGAGCTGGTCTCCGAGGCGGCTGCCGCGCACATCCCCTCGACGACGGACTCGGGGTCGCTGCACGGCGACGTCGAGCGGTTCCTCCACGAGACCCTGCGGGCGCTGCGGCACCCCCTCGTGGGCCGGATCATCCCGGACCTGGTCGCGGAGTCGGCCCGCAGCGCCTCACTGCACGACGCGCTCCACCACGCCGTCCTGGGCCCGCGCCGCTCGGCGGTCGCGACCCTTCTGGAGCGCGCGACGGTACGGGGCGAGCTGCCGCCCGACATCGACACGGGCCTGGCCACCGACCTGTTCGGCGCGCCGCTGTACTTCCGTGTGCTGGCGGCGGGCGGCCCGACGGACGACGCCTATGTCAGGCGGCTGACCCACGCCATCGTCGCGGCGGTCGCCGCGAGCCGCTGACCGCCCCCGCGACCGCTCACCCGGGCAGCAGCGCGGCCTCCATGTCGCAGCACCCGCCGCGCCGCATCAGCCGCCCCACCGGGAGCCACTCGTGGTCGGCGGCCGTGTGCCGATCCGGCTGCTCGAACGCGGCCACCAACTCCTCGGTCTCGTACGGCACTCCGCCCCGGAGCACGGAGACCGTCCGCACCATCGCGGCGAAGTCCTCGAACGGGTCGCCGTCCACCACGGTCAGGTCGGCGATCTTTCCCCCCTCCACGGTGCCGAGGTGCCGCTCGACGCCGAAGAGGCGGGCCGGGAGCACGGTCGCGGTGCGCAGGGCCGCCGCCGGGGAGAGCCCGCCCCGGTGCAGCGCGCGCAGGCCCAGGTGCAGGGAGAGGCCGACGGGCACGATCGGCGCGTCCGTGCCGAGCGCGACCAGGCCGCCGGCCGCGAGGACCCTGCGGTAGACGTCGGTCTCCGTGCGCAGCGTGGCCAGTTGGGCCGCAGTCGGCGGCACACCCGCCGACTGCCGCACCAGCGCGGAGTCCCACGGCGGCATCACCGCGGTGACCCGGGGGTCCGCCGCGAGCCCGGGATCGGCCCCGATCAGCGGCACCGAGGTGAACGGCGTGGCGATGAGCGCGAAGTTGACGCCGCGCGCCGAGTAGACCTCCACCACGTCCTCGTACGCGCGTCCCGAGGTGGTGGTGGCGTGCCCGAACTCGGCGCGCTGGGTGGCCTGCAGATGGGTCGTCACATCCTGGCCCACCTGGACGCCCGGCGAGAGCAGATGGCTTCCGGTGCGCACCCCGAGGCGTTCGTGGGCGAACCGGGCCGCCTCCTCCATCACCCAACTGGGTGCCCTCACATAGGTTTTGACGAAGTCCCAGTCGAGCGCGGCGCCCCGCTCCAGCGACCGCCGCAGCCCCTCCCTGGTGCGATGGGCGCGCCCCATGCTGTACGCCACCCGGGAGCCGTCGAGCAGTTCCCCCGTGGTCAGCAGCCGGGGCCCGGCGAGCTGTCCGGCGGCCACCGCCTCGCGGATCCGGGCCTGTTCGTACGCGAACCCGCCGAGGGAGACGGCCGTGGTGATCCCGTAGGTGAGCTGGCCGACGGTCTGCCGGCCGCCGTAGGTGCTCTGCCACGGGTGGGTGTGCGTGTCCCACAGGCCGGGCACGATCGTACGCTCCGAGGCGTCGATCCGCCGCAGCGCGCCACGGCTGCGGTGCGGCTCGACTGCCGCGATGCGCCCGTCCCGTACGACGATGTCGACGTCGTCGCGGACCTGCTCGCCGGTGCCGTCCCACAGCCGTCCGGCGTGCACGACCGTGTCGGCGGGCGCGGGCCTGCGGGCTTCCAGCGGCACCCGGACGGTGCGCGCGGGGCCGCCGTCGACGCCGATGAGCCGCAGGCGCGAACCGGACAGGTACAGCAGCCTCTTCGAGTCCCCGGACCAGGACGGATGGTCGGCGGGCTCGTCGGTCAGGGTGCGCGGCGGGCCCTGCGGGGTGCCGTCGGGGGCGACGGGCAGCAGACAGAGCGCGGACTCGACGATCACCGCCATCCAGCGCCCGTCGGGCGACCACACGGGCCCGGAGTCGTACCGGTCGGAGATCGAGACGTGCGGCGCCACCGCGTGGAGGCGGGCGGTGCCGGTCTCCGTGTCGACGACCCGGATGAGGTTGTAGCCCTCCCTGAAGCGCGCGTTGAGGCGGTTGCGGTCGCAGAGCGCGATGCGGCGGCCGTCGGGCGACCAGGTGGGGCGGCCGGGCAGCCCGCCGCCGCCGAGGGGCGCCGCCAGGACGCGTTCGGTGCCGGAGGCCAGGTCGCGTACGAGGAGGCGGCCGGTCATGTCGAGGCAGGCGAGCCGCTCGCCGTCGGGCGAGAGCGCCGGGTGGACGCGCCCGCCGGTCGCGAGCGCGCTCTCCTCGCCGGTGGCCAGTTCTCGACGGTAGACGCCGAGCAGCCCGTCGCGGTCGTCGGCGTACAGCAGCGCCCGCCCGTCGCGCGTCCAGACGGGACCGAGCAGATAGCGCGTCGGCGCCGACTCGCGCAGCCGCCGGGGCGGCCGGGCGCCCGAAGTGTCCGCCAGCCACAGCGTGTTGAGGGCGGCGAACGCGATGCGGTGCCCGTCGGGCGAGAGCGCGGGCAGATGGACGCCCCGCACCGGCCGCACGCGCCCCTCGCCGAGGTCGTACTCCTTGACCCGGTAGCGCGGCCGCTCCACGGGCAGCACGCCCTCGAAGGGGATCGTCTCCGCCTCCCTTGGTCTCTCCGGCCGTACGAGCGTGAAGTGTCCGTCGACGGTCAGCAGCAGTTCCCCGGCCGCCGTCCAGCGCGGGGGCACCGGCGCGATGTCACCGGCGACGGCGACCGGCTTGCCGTCGACGACGAGCACGCAGGAGCCGTTGGGCGCGGCGGTGGTGCGCAGATGGGCGAGCCGACGCCCGTCGGGCGCGAGCGCGGGGCACATGACCTGCGCGGCTTCGCTCTCCGTGTATACGACGCCGACCGGCCCGGCCCCCTCGGCCGCGACGGCGGCGACGGTCCGCGCCTCCACGCCGAGCCCCGTGGGAGTGGTGACGACCTTCGCGCGGACGAACAGGATCCGCGCCCCGTCCGGCGACCAGGTGGGGTCGAAGTCCTCCCAGGCCCCGTCCTGGAGCGGCCCTTCCTGGCCGGGCAGCCCGGTGAGCCGGGTGAGCCGCCCGGTCCGCAGGTCCAGCACATGGACGCGGTACGAGCTGCCCGCCACCGGGTCGCCCGCGCGCTCGGACGCGAACGCGATCCGCGTCCCGTCGGGCGACCAGGCCGGTCCCCGGTCGTCCCAGGGGCCATCAGTGCGCCGCCGCACGTCCGAGCCGTCCGGCCGCATGGTCCACACGTGATAGCCGCCGCCCTCATAGGCGCAGAAGGCGACGAGCGACCCGTCCGGAGCGTGCACGGGCCGACCGGGTTCAAGGCCCGCCGGGGTGAGCGGCACGGCTCTGCCCCCGTGCCGGGGCAGCGACCACAGCACGCTCTGGACCTCGGCGACCACCGTGTCCCCGGCGGGCGCCAGGCTCGCGGAGCCGTTGGTGGCCGCGCTGAACGACAGCGAGAGCCCACCGCGCTGCCGGGCCGCCGCCGGAACCGTCCCGACGGCGGTGACGGCCCCGGCCGCACCGGCGGCGGCGAGCAGTTGACGACGGGAGAGGGAGCTCGCGGCGACGCCGCTCGGGTCACGGTCCATGCCCCCACACGCTGGCGCACCACGCACCACGCGGGCAACCGCGCCATTCAGGCCAAACGGGTCGGGCCGAGGCGCGAGGTCAGATGCGCCAGGACCGTATCCGGTCGGCCGCGTCGTACGCGTCGGTGTGGCCCGCGTCTATGTCGCGGGCGAGGTCGATGAGGGCGCCGTACGGGGCGTCCAGGCCCTCGCCCGCCGCGTTCATGTACGCGACCACCACCGCCGCGCCGAAGAGTGCGTTGCGGGCGGGCAGGGGGCGCAGCCGGATGATCGCGTGCATCAGTGCGCCCGCCCGCCAGGAGTTGTCGACGGTCGCCTCGACCCGGGGGGTGTTGACGCGGTGGCGGCCGACGGCGGCCACCAGGCTGGAGAAGTCGTGGACCGCGGGCTGCTTGGGCAGCACTTCCGTCTGGCGTTCGAGCAGCCAGCGGATGTCGATGTGGAACTCCACCGTCAGGCGGCCCGCCCCGAGGAGTCCCGCTGGTCGGGGGCGTCGTCGGGGAACGCCGCGTCGAAGGCGTCGCCCTGTTCGGCGATGAAGGAGCGGAAGACCTCCGCCGCGCCCTCCAGCCGTGGATCGCGCACCGCCTCGTACGCGGCCTGCGTGATGAGCGCCGTCACCGTCGACCCCTCGGCCGCCGCGCGCTCCTTGAGCAGCGCGTGCAGCTGGTCGTCGACCCGGATCGTCACCGACTTGGACATGCTTCGACCGTACAGCAGGCCGTACAGCGCGGGACCGCTTCCGCCGAAACGGCCCCGCGGCCGCCGTCTCGGGTCACTCGGGCACCGAGCGGACCACGACCAACGAGCCCTCGTAGGAGGGCTGCTCGCGCAGCGCGCCGAAGCGCGCGTCCCACGCACCGCTCTCCAGGTCGCGCCGCAGGTCGCGGGCGAACCGCTCGCGCACCGCCTCGTCCACGAAGCTCCAGGCCGAGCACGCCTGCCGGGCTCCGGGGTCGAGCAGCATCTCCGGGCGCGCGTAGTACGCCTCGTTGAAGCCGTCGGTGCAGTCCACCGGGATCGGCACCGGCCGCACGGTCACGCGGCCGCCCAGCGCGTCCGCGAGGTCGGCGATCGCCGGATAGCGGCGGGCCTCGGTGTCCAGGACCTCGGGCGCGTAAGCGTACAGCCAGAAGTCGCGCACCAGATCGGGGTCGCAGGTCAGCACGACGACCGGCCCGCGCGCCACCCGCCGCATCTCCCGCAGCCCCGCTTCGACGTCGCTCCACTGGTGCACGCTGAACGTGGTCATCGCCGCGTCGAAGGCGTCGTCGTCGAAAGGCAGGTGCTCGGCCACCGCGTCGATCGCGGGCGGCAGCCGGTCGGGCCGCTGGGCGCGCATCGACGCGGACGGCTCGACCGGGGTCACCTCTCGCGCGGTGGACTCGTACGAACCCGCCCCGGCGCCCACGTTCACCACCGTGCGCGCGTCCCCCAGCGCCTGGGAGACGAACTCCTCGATACGGGGCTCGGGGCGCCGGTAATCGGCGTAACCGACGCCTATCGTGCCGTAGTCCGCGTCTCCCGCGCTGCCGTCGGCTCTGCGTTCGTTCATGATCCGAACCTAGTGGGTGACGGCGGACGCGCCCAGCGGTCAAGTCCTGTACGGGGGTCAGGCGTTCGCCGCGTACCGCCAGAAGTCCTGCATCGCGGCGGGCGGCGGAGTGGGCCCGGTCAGCTCCAGCTGCGTGAGCAGGATCGTGACCGCGCCGGTGGACGGCACGATGTGCGCCGCCGTTCCGGTGCCGCCCAGCCAGCCGAACCGGCCCGGCACGTTCCACGGCTCGGCCGCCTCGACGTCGACCGAGCCGCCGAAGCCCCAGCCCTGCCCCTCCAGGAACAGCCTGCTCGCCTCGCGCTGGGCCGGGGTGAGGTGGTCGGTCGTCATCTGCCGTACGGAGTCGGGCGACAGGACGCGCCGGCCGTCGAGCGTGCCCCCGGCGAGCAGCATCCGGGCGAAGGCGTACAGATCGTCGACGGTCGAGACGAGCCCGCCCGCCCCGGACGGGAACGCGGGCGCGGTGCTCCACTGCCCGTCCTGCGCGTCGACCAGCTCCAGGCCGCCGGAGTCCGGGGCCCCGGCCCGGTAGTAGCCGGTGAAGCGGCCGAGGTCGGCGGCCGGGACCGCGAACCCGGTGTCGGCCATGCCCAGCGGCTCGAAGATCCGCTCGGCCAGGAACTCGGGCAGCGGCCGCCCGCCGGCCCGGGCGATCAGTACGCCCTGGATGTCCGAGCACGCGTTGTACAGCCAGGCCTCGCCCGGCTGGTACAGCAGCGGGATCCGGGCGAGCGCCGCCGTCCACGCGTCCGGCGCGGCGACGGACTGCGGCTGCGGCGGGCCCTGGAGCAGTTCGGTGAAGAGCGGCGCGACGGCCGGGAGCGAGAAGTCGGCCGGGAAGCCGTATCCGGCACGGGAGGTGAGCAGATCGGACACGGTGATGGGACGGGCGGCCGGGACCACGTCGTCGACGGGGCTCTCGGGCGTACGGACCACGCTCGGCGAGGCCAGCTCCGGCAGCCACTGCGCCACCGGCGCGTCCAGCGCGATCCGGCCGTCCTCGACCAGCGTCATCACCGCCGCCGCGACGATCGGCTTGGTCAGCGACGCGATCCGGAAGATCGAGTCCCGGGCCATGGGCGTGCCGCCCTCCACGTCGGTGTGTCCGACGGCCTCCACCTCCACCCGGTCGCCCCGGGCCACCAGGCCCACGGCGCCCGGCGCACAGGCGTCGCCGCCCACGTGCTTCTTGAGGATGTCGTGCAGATCGCTCATCGGTCCACCTTCGGAAGTCGGTACTCGAAGCCGGAAGGAAGACCGGCGGCAGCACGCGAACTCATCGGTCCCGCAGTACCGCACCCCTTCAGGGGCGCGGGGCTGTGACATTTGCGGCTCCGCCGCGTGGGCGCGACCATCCCCCAAGCTCTCAACTTCGTTCGAGCAGGGGGGACCCCCATCGCACGGTCCGCAGCCAAAGCGTCACGCACCTCCAGCGGAGCGCCTCGTACCGATGAGTCGCGCGCTCCCCCGCCGTCTATCCGTCATGGACCACACGAACACGGCCTGGTCGCCGGACGGAACGCCCATCGCCTACGAGCGCGCCGGGGAGGGGCCACCGGTGATCCTCGTCGGCGGCGCCTTCTGCACCCGGGAGACGCACCAGGAGCTCGCAGGTCTTCTCGCCCCCCGCTTCACGGTGTTCAACTACGACCGCCGGGGCCGTGGCGCCAGCGGGGACACGCTCCCGTACGCGGTCGGCCGCGAGGTCGAGGACCTGGCCGCGGTCGTCGCGGCGGCGGGCGGCAGCGCCATGCTGTACGGGCTCTCCTCGGGCGGCGCGCTTGCGCTGGAGGCCGCGGCGAGCGGGCTGCCGGTGACGGCGGTCGCCGTGTACGAGCCGCCCTACGCCCTGGAGGCCGAGCGCCGGGCGGGGAACGTCCGGTACGGCGAGCGGCTCGCCGCGCTCCTGGCCGCCGAACGGCGGGCGGACGCGGTGGAGTTGTTCCTGGCCAGGATCGGCGTGCCCCCGCCGGTGATCGAGCAGTTCCGGCTCGCCCCCATGTGGCCGGGCATGGAAGCGCTGGCCCACACCCTCGCGTACGAGCACGCCGTGCTCGGTGACGCCGCGCTTCCCGTGGAGCGTCTGGCCTCGGTCACCGTCCCGGTGCTCGCGCTCTGCGGCGGGGCGAGCCCGGAGTGGATGCGCGCCCCGGCCGCCGCGATCGCCGGGGCCGTGCCGGACGGTCGCGCGCTCTCCCTCCCCGGCCAGACGCACGAGTTCTCGGCGCGGGCGCTGGCCCCGGTCCTGGCGGAGTTCTTCGGAGGCGGTCCGCGCATTCTGCCCTGAATTCCTCGCCCACCCTTCCCACCTGCGCAGACGGCTAAGATCACGAGGATTTTTCACAAACGGGGAAGGAATGCGACCTGTGCGCGTTTGGGGCAAGGGCATCGCGCTGGCGACCGCGGGGGCGGCGCTCGCGGTGATGCTGGCGGGGCGCGGAAGCGGCGAGTCCGAGCACGAGGGTCCGGAAAGCGGCACGGGCGCGCCCGACCCGGACCGGGCCGACGGCGAGAGAACGGCCTCCGGCACGCGGGAGGAAGGCCGGGGTGCGAAGGGGCCGGGACTTGTCGTCGACGAGTACGCGGACTTCGGCGCGGTCCCGGCGATCACACCGCCTCCGGCGAACACCGTGGCCACCTGGTAGGAGTTCGTCGACTGCCTGGCGCAGCTACGGGAGCACGTGAGGGGTGCCGCCGGGTCCGGCAGCACCCCTCTGTCGTCGCGTCGGGGACGTGGTCAGCGGTTTCAGCGGTTGAAGACGCTGGTGCGGCTCCCTTCGACGGCCGCCGTGCCGTCCAGCGGGGTCTGGTTCGCGAGTCCGCACAGCTGCGCGGGGGTCAGGCCCGCCAGCGCCTTGAAGTCGCGGTTCAGATGCGCCTGGTCGTAATAGCCGCACGCCGCCGCGAGTTCGGCGAGCGACCCGTGCGAGCCGTACGGCAGCGTCAGCGCGCGCTGGAACCGCAGGATCCGGGCCACGGACTGCAACGGCAGACCGATCTGCTCCCGGAAGAGCACCTGCAGCCGTCGGCTGCCCCGGCCGGTGGCTCCGGCCAGTTCACCCAGTGTCATCCCGCCGTGGCGCGCGTTCAGCCTGCTCCAGGCCTCGGTCACCACGGGGGACGGCACGGGGCCGTCGGCCAGCAGGCTCGCCAGGACGTCGTCGAGGACCGCCCAGCGCGCCTCCCAGTCGGGTGCCTCGGCGAGCCGTTCGGTCAGCCGCTCCGTCCACCTCTTGCCCAGCAACTCGTCCGGGTGCACGGTCTCGTTCGCCAGGTGGTGCATGGATATGCCCAGGCACATATAGGCGCCGAGCGGGGTGAAATCCACTTCGACGGCCTGTCCGGACCCCCGGTAGCCGCCCAGGACGGGTGACGTCCGCAGACCTCCGACCAGCGAGTACCACGTCCCGCCCGCCGACCCGCTCTCGCCGGGGCCGAACAGGTGCAGCGGGTCGCCCCAGCCGACGATCAGCGTCACCGTGGCGGCCGGGAGGGTCAGCCTGGCGGGCATCCCTCCCGGTGTGCGCCGCCCCCGGTACTTGACCACCTGACCCCGCAACCAGTCAGGTGCCGCTCGTTCCACACTCTCCCCTCGGTCTTCGGTAATCAAGGATGCTTTGGCCTCCACCTGCAACCCTCTCCTCACCATGCGCGTGTTCCGCCGACCGGAATCCGGCAAGGCAGTGCGCCTTCTTACAAGACCAGCGGTCGGCCTCGGAGGCAGTCTGTGACGGCAGAGGTGGTGAAGGCCAGGAACGGACGAACCCCTGGCCGAATATCGGCCATCGCCCGGTGACGGGCGCATATGCCCCTGGTCTTCGGCCAGTCGAGCGGTGGTACGACAGGTCCGGCGAGGCCGACGCGGGTCGGTCCGCTTTCCTGTTGTCACCCGCCCACGGGGGTGGCGGGTGACAACAGGAAAGCGGACCGGGCCACCGGAACCGGAACCGCACGCCGGGGCCCCGGCGTCCCTCCGGGCATCCGCATGATCACCCTCTGCCCCACGGGAGGACCCTCCATGGCCGGAACCGCTGCCCGCTACCTCTACCTCGCGCGCCACGGCGAGGCCCTGCCCGACGAGAGCGGACTGACGGAGAACGGGCGCCGCCAGGCCGTCCTGCTCGGCCGACGGCTCCGGGACAGCCCGCTCTCGGCGGTGCTGCACAGTCCGCTCGCGCGCGCGGCGGAGACCGCGCGTCTGATCCACGGCGAGCTCGACGGCGTCCCCATGGAGCCGTCGGACCTGGCCGGGGACTACATCCCGTACGTGCCCCGCAAGGAGGAGCTGCCGCCCGAGTACGCCGACGCACTGCTCGACCGGCTCGCGCAGTTCCCGGCCGAGATGAGCGAGCAGGGGCGGAAGCTGGCACCCGCCGCGCTGGAGCGGTTCGCCCGGCCCGTGGACGGCGACGAGCCGCGCCACGAGCTGGTCGTCACCCACAACTTCCTCATCGGCTGGCTCGTCCGGGCCGCGCTCGACGGCCCGAAGTGGCGCTGGCAGGGGCTCAACCACGCCAACGCGGCCCTGACCGTGATCCGGTACGCGCCCGACCGCCCCGCCTCCGTCGTCTTCTTCAACGACATGGGGCATCTGCCCGCGGAACTGCGCTGGACCGGTTTCCCACCGGAGTTCCGCGTCTGAGCGGTCGTACCTCGGTCAGCCGCCGTACCCCGCGAAGATCTTCGAGAAGTCGTACGGCTGCTGGCTGATGTTGGTGCACTTGTAGAGCGGGCCGGTGCAGGCGTTGGCGTCCCGCGTCTCCTCCCAGAACGCCAGCAGGCCCAGATGGCGGCCCTGCGCGAAGGTGACGAGCCGGCGGGCCGCCGCCTGGTCGTAGACACGGCCGTCGTCGTTCTGCCCGAGCATCGGCGTCACCCCGGTCATGGCCCACAGCTGGGCGTCGGTCTTCGCCGGGTACAGCGTCTTGAGCTGCGCCTGGGTGCTCTGCGCGGCCTGGAGGGCGGCGGCGCCGTAGTCGGTGTCGCGGTAGTAGTCCATCGCCATCACATTGACGACGTCCAGGTCGACGCCCGCGTCCCGCGCGGACCTGACGACGTTGAGCCCGTCGGAGGTGAGCCCCTCCGGCAGCACGGGCAGGGTGAGCGAGACGCGCAGCCCGGGGTGGGTCTGCTGGAGCCTGGCCAGCGCCTGGGAGCGCCGGGCGATGGAGGCGGGCTCCGCCACCGCCGAGCCCTCGATGTCGAAGTCGACATAGGTGAGGTGGTACGCGTCGACGACCGCCGCGTACTCGGTGGTGAGCGCGTTGACGTCGGTGCACGCCTGGGCCGGCTCGACGCCGCTGGCGCCGCCGAAGGACACCTTCACGTCGCCGCCGCCCGCCCGGACCGCGTCGATCTGGTCCTTGGCCCAACCGCTGCGCGGGTCATAGGCGTTGAACCACATCGCCTTGCAGTTGGAGGCGGTGACGAAGGCCAGGGTGAAGCTCTTGAGTCCGCTCGCGGAGGATGCCGCCGACAGGCTCGGCGTGGGCCAGGCGCCCATGTCGACATAGGGCGCGGTGTGGACGGCGGTCGGCGCGGGCCCGCCGGAGTCCGTGGTCGTGCCGCTCACGGAGGCGCCGTAGGCGGAGGTGTTGCCCGCCGCGTCCTTGGCGCGTACCCGGAAGGTGTAGGTGGTGTTGGGCTGGAGGCCGGTCGCCGTGTACGAGGTGCCGGTCGCGGGCACGGGTGCGGCGCCGCCCTGCGACACCTCGTACGACACCGCCCCCGAGCCGCCGGTGGAGGCGGTCCAGCGCACGGTCAGCGAGGAGCCGGTGGCCGAGCCTACGGTGACGCCCGTCGGCACCGAGGGGGCCGGGGTTCCGGCGCCGGAGTCGCAGGAGCCGCCGTTCAGGGTGCAGTTGGCCGGGGTGCCGCCGCCGGACACGATGAAGCCGAAGGCGGCGGTGGCGCCGGGCGCGACGGACCCGTTGTAGTCGCGGTTGGTGAAGGAGTAGTGGTCGCCGCTGCGGGTGAGCAGCGCGTCCCAGTAGCTGCCGACCGCCGTGCCGGACGGCAGGTCGAACCCGACCGTCCAGGTGCTGATCCCGGCCGGCGAGGCGTTGCCGACGGTGTACTGGCCCTGATACCCGGTGCCCCAGTCCGAGGTCTTGGCGAACACGGCGGAGACGCCGCCCGCCGCGCCCGCCGGGGGCGCGGCGAGGAAGAGGGTCAGCGTCCCGAAGAGCGCGAGCAGGAGGGTGAGGGATCTTCGCATACCGGACTCCAAAAGGTCTGGACCAAAGTCGCCCGGTATTTGAGTAAGCGACAAACGGAACCGTGTCAAGACTCCCCGTACACCCCTGCCGGAACGACCAACGCGCCGGTACCGCACCCACGTTGACACGGGAGGGCGGTACCGGCACGCCGGTTGCGGCGCCGTGGATCAGTGCTCCAGTCGACGATGCCCCGGGCCAGCAGCCGGTACTGCTGCTGATAGCGGTTGCAGGCGAAGGTGGCCACCAGCTCCCGCCGGTTGCCGTGGCGGTATTCGCCCACCAGGGTGCCCGTGGTGGCGCCGAACGGCCCGCCGAGCCCCGCCGCCGACGAGGGCGCGCAGGTGCGGAATCCCGACGGCGGGCGCGCGCCGACGGCGTCTGCCTATGATCGATCGAGGTGCCGGTCGAATGGCACGCACACCGACAACGGAGGCTGAACGGGCATGGCTGAGCGACAGGTTGTCATCGTCACCGGAGGCGGGACGGGGATCGGCGCCGCCACCGCCCGGCTGCTCGCCGACGCCGGACACACGGTGGTCGTGTCCGGGCGCCGCCCCGAGCCCCTGCGCGAGATCGCCGAGGAGACCGGCGCGCTCGCCCACCCCTGCGACATCGGCGACCCGGAAGCCGTGCAGGGCCTGGTGGACGCGACGGTCGCCGCGTACGGACGGCTCGACGGTCTGGTGCTCAACGCCGGAACCGGGCGCAGCGGAGCCGTCGGTGACACCTCCGTGGAGGACTGGGACCTGGTGATGCGCACCAACCTCACCGGCCCGTTCCTGCTACTGCGCAGCGCGCTGCCGCATCTGGTCGAGGCCCGCGGGTCCGTGGTCGCGGTCGCCTCGGTGTCCGCGCTGCGCAACGGGGTGGGCAACGCCGCGTACGCCACGTCGAAAGCCGCGCTGCTCCAGCTGTGCCGCTCCCTCGCGGTCGACTACGGGCCGAAGGGGCTGCGCGCCAACACGGTGTGCCCGAGCTGGGTGCGCACGGAGATGGCCGACCGGCGCATGGCGCGGTTCGCCGAGGAGGCGGGCCTCGCGGACGTCGACGCGGCGTACGAGACAGCCACCCGGCTGCTGCCCGCCCAGCGCCCGGGCGAGCCGCGTGAAGTCGCCGAGGCCATCGCGTGGCTGCTCTCCCCCGCGGCGTCGTTCGTCAACGGCGCGACGCTGACCACCGACGGCGGAGCGACGGCGCTCGACCCCGGGACCGTGCCCTTCAGGTTCCACGTCGAGCGCCGCGAGGACGCGACCGGCTGAGGCCTGGCCTGACGGCTCGTCAGGCCAGGCCGGTGAGGAGCTCCTCGCGGCTGTTGACGCCCGTCTTGCGGTAGATCGCCTTGAGGTGGTCGTTGACCGTGTGCGGCGACAGGTCGAGCCGGCGGGCGATGTGCTTGGTGGGCAGGCCCTGGAGCACTTCCTGCATGACGGTCCGCTCCCTGGTGGTGATCCCGTACCAGACGGAGACGGCCGGCAACAGCAGGCGGCCCGGGGCCGGTTGGATGGTGACGGCCACCGCGCCCGCCTCCGGGCCTTCGAGGAGCTGGCCGTGGAGGGCGATCCAGCCGTCCCGGGTGGGTACGCGGCTCAGCGCGTGCCCGCCCGCGCGCCGGGCGAGGTGGGCGATGTTCCAGACGGTGGCGGTCAGGTCCCGCTCGTCCACCGAGGTGGCGGCGGGGGCGAGCAGCCGCATCCACTCGTGTGCCGAGGGCGTGGCCGAGGCGACCTTGTCGTCGGCGCCGACCACCGCGACGCCGGGCGAGAGGCTGTAGCGCGACGGCCGCAGCGGCGCGCTCGCCACGAACCGTTTCAGCGCGGCGGCGAGCGGCTCGGCGAGCGTCTGCGCATGGGCGGCCTCGGCGGCCGAGAAGGGCCGGCTGCCCCTCTCCCGTACGAGGATCAGGCCGCCCCAGGCGACGCGCGCGTGGGTGAGCCCGATGCGCATCTCGCTGCCGAACCCCTCGGGGACGCTGACGTTGTGCAGCCGCACGCGGTGCCGGTATCCGGCCCTGACCACGCCGACCTTGGCGGGGCCCGCGACGAGCCGTTCGAAGGGGTGCCGCTCGGCTCCGGCGGCGTCGTCGAGCGCCATCCGGCGTGCGGCGGCCTCGCTGTAGTCGTGTTCCTCGGTGAAAAGACAGCTGGCTCTGTTCAGCGGGTCGAGCCCGGCCAGCATGTACCCGTCGTGCGGCACGATCCGACCCAGCTCGTCCGAGAGCGCCCGCCCGAGATCCGGCACGGTCACCGCGTCCGCAGCCTCGGCCGACAGGGCACGAAATATCGCTTCAACTCCCCCGGTCACCCCACGAGCGTAGCCCGTGGCCGTCGCGGAATCGCGACAATTACCGCCCACCCATGGTCACTTGGCCGGAATGCGCGACGGTCCGCACGTCAACCCCCAGTTCTGGGGATTCCGGACAATCGACGGGCGGAGCACAGTCGTTGAGCTGACTGTGCGCGCACCACATCTCCACGAACCGCACTGCCCCCGTGTTCCGAGGTGCTCCAGGACATGAAGGAGAAGGCCGTGACCGATCAGTCTCAGACGCGCCGGGGCGTCATCAGGGCCGCCGGTGGCGCTGCTCTGGCCGCCGGAGCGATGGCGCTCGGCGCGCCCGCGGCGCAAGCCGCCCCGCACCACGGCACCAAGTCCACCCCGGCGGTGCCGCCCGGCGCCGCCGCCCACAACGAAGCGAGGGCCGCCATGGGACTGCCGATCCCGGACGAGGTAACCGCGTACCAGAACAACTGGAGATTCTGCAATTACTGCTTCGGGCTCTGGTGGAACGGCAACCCCACCAACGGCGCCTGCCCCTCCAGGAACTCCCCCGACGGCCAGCACCACGGCCCCGGCAGCTGGAACTTCATCCTGCCGGCGAACCCGGCCGAGCACATCTGACATCGGACCCCCCTCAGAAAAGAGGGCGGCGGCACGGCCGCACAGGGCCGTGCCGCCGCCCGGGGTCAGGGCCCCGAGACCAGGTTCACCACGTTGTCGGAGGAGTTGGCGGTCCCTCCATTGTTGTTGATGACGTGGTTGATCGTCCCCGTGCCGCCCAGCGAGACGGTCACCATGTCGTGGAAGCGGACGCCCGCCGTGTTCGGCGCCTCGAAGGAGCGCTCGGCCACCACCGACGGGTTGGCGCTGAAGTAGCAGTAGCTGCCCAGGCCCCACGCCTCGTGGCTGGTCACCGAGCTCGCGACCTTGTACGCGTCGTAGCCCCGGGTCGAACCGTTCATCCACGCGGACTGGTTCGGCGGGTCGTACGGCATCTCGTTCTGGAAGAAGTAGGTACGGCCGCCGTTGCCGTTCCAGATCACCTGGTGCTGCTGGTAGTGCTCGACGAACAGGCCGTACACCGTCACGTCGGTGCCGTTGACGACCAGCCCGTTCGCGGCCGTGTTGCTGGTCCAGCCGACGCCGCTGCCGTGGTCGGCGCGCCACAGCCACATGTGGTCGCCGATGACGTCCGAGCTGTCGATCACCAGGCTCTGGGTGGCCCTGCCGACGCCCGCGCCGCCGACGCGGAAGAAGACGTCGTGCAGCGAGGTCGGGTCGGCGGTGTGCCGGGCGGTCGCGCCCGGGGTGCCGACCCGCATCAGGAGCGCGGAGTTGGTGGACCCGGCGTCGATGAGCAGTCCGGCGACCTTCACCCCGTCGACGTCCGCGACGTTCATCGCGGTGATGCCGTTGTCGGGGACCAGGGTGGCCAGGCCCAGGCCGAGCACGACGGTGTCCGGGCGGTTCACCGCGATGGTCTGGTCCAGGTGGTAGACACCGGGCGTGAACAGCAGGTTCTTGCCCTGGGCCAGCGCGCCGTTGATGTCCGCCGCCGTGGCGCCGGGCTTGACGACGGAGAACTGGTCGATCGGCAGCGAGGTGCCCGCGGGCGTGCCGTTCGCCCAGGTCGTGCCCTGGGTCGCGGTGCGCAGCGCGGGGACGAACACCTTGTACGCGCCCGCCGCGTCCACGTACAGGAACGGCTTCTCACGGGTCACGGGGCTCTGCGCCACCGTGGTGTAGGGCGGGTTGGGGAAGGTGTTGGCCGGGGCGTTGGTGTCGCCGACGAAGACCATGTTCCAGTTCGAGCCGTTCCAGCCGCCCCACTGGCTGTTGCGCGAGAGCCACTGCTGCTGCGAGCCGGACCGCACCTGGCCGTCGATCTTGGAGTCGGCCATGAACCCGCCGCTCGACCAGCCGCCGTCGTCCAGCTGAAGGTTTCCGCGCACGTGCATACGGCGGTACGGGGCGGCCTGCGAGACGGCCCACCGGTCGCTGCCGCCGCCCGGCGTGACCGACAGGTTCTCGGCGGAGCGCCAGAAGTTCTGGGTGGCGTTGCCCTGGAACCAGTCGGCCTCGGCGTGCACCGCGCCGTTGATGGTCACCGCGTCCGGCGACAGACCGAGCCCGGCCACCTGGGTGTAGAAGCCGACGTCGGCGTCCACGTCGTAGCTGCCCGGCTTGAAGAGCAGGGCGTAGCGCTGGGCGCCGAACTGGTTGGACTCCTGCTGGCCGAAGACCTGGTTGAGCCTGCTCTGGATGGCGGCCGAGGACATCGAGGGGTCGAAGACGGACACATTGGGGCCGAGGTCGGGGTTGCCGCCGCTCGGCGGCTGGGTGTCGACGGGGCTGACGTCGAACGACTGGGCCGCGCTGCCGTTGCACGCGTACTGCTGTATGCGCGCCCCGTCGGCCGTCGAGGCGCCCGGGACGTCGAGGCACTTGCCGCTGTTGCGGTTGACGAAGTGGTACGTCCCGGCGGCCTCCTCGACGGGCTTCCACTGCTGGTTGCTGCCGCCGCCGTACGTCCAGAGCTGGACCGGCGCTCCGTCCGCGGCGGAGACGTCGGTGACGTCCCAGGCCTTGGTGGTGTCGTTGCGGTTGTCGACTCTCACATAGCCGTCGTCGGCCGCCTCGAACCGCCACTGCTGTGCGGCGGTCGCGTTGCAGCCGTACTGCTGGACGGCGGTGCCGTCGGCGGTTCCGGCCGACGCCGCGTCCACGCACTTGCCGCTGTGCCGGGCGGACACGGTGACCCACCCCGTCGGCAGCGGCGCGGCTTCGGCCCTGGGGGCGGCAAGGGCACCGGTGGTCAAGGAGGCGGCGAGCGCGCCGACGGCCACCAGTGAGGCGGTTCTGCCACGCGCGCTCCGACGGTCGGGCGGAGTGGGGGTTGCGGGAATGGTCATGGCCTCACCCTTTCTTCAAGGCGTGAAGTTAGGGCTCCTCCATGGACACGTCAAGAGTTCAGACCTCGAACGCCTGGTCCGAACCAAGGGCTTGACAGGCTGCTGGCTCACCACTTAAGCCACGCGGTGAAATAAGAGGATTCCTCTAAGGTATAGACCAATTCAGCCGCACTCTGGCGTGCTTGTGTTCAATAAATGAACGAACATTTCACGCTTTCCGTCAACACGCCGTATTCCTTGAAGGAACGGCCGTCGAGCAGACCGCGCGGGAGTCTCCCGACCGACTCAACCCATCTGAGCTGCGAGACTGTAATTCCACTCCCCGTCAAATTGACGAACCATCAGCAATTGTCCAACGAAGCGAAAAGCGGCCGTAAGCCCGATTCACCCCGTATTGCCAGGCAGATTAAGCGCGTCTTGCCCGTATCCGAAAATTCCGTTGTCATCTCGTTAAGGGCTAACTTCTTGACGGCATCGCAAGGGCACGGTTGGCTTCCAGCCACCTCGGCCGAAATTTATGCGGCCATGTCAGGGAGGTTGTTTTTAAGTGAGCACGCGTACCGGCCGTGGAGCGATGACCGTGGGTGTCGTCGCGATGGCCGTCACCCTCGCCGCATGCGGCGGCGGGAGCAAGTCCGGCGACGGGTCCGGCGGGGCCGCCAAGAAGAAGGACCTCAAGATAGGTCTGCTGCTGCCGGAGAAGCAGGCTGCTCGCTACGAGAAGTCGGACAAACCGCTGATCGAGAAGATGGTCGGCGAGCTGACCAGCGGCAAGGGCCAGGTCGTCTACGCGAACGCGGAGCAGGACGCGGCGCGGCAGAACCAGCAGGTCGACGACATGATCGCCAAGAAGGTCGACGCGCTCATCATCGACGCCGTGGACTCCAAGGCGATCGGCGGCGCGGTGCAGCGGGCCAAGACCGCGGGCATCCCGGTCGTCGCCTTCGACCGGCTCGCCGAGGGCCCGGTCGACGCGTACGTCTCGTTCGACAACGAGGACGTCGGCCATGTGCAGGCCAGGGCCCTGCTGGACAATCTGGGCGAGAAGGCCAAGGCCGGCCAGATCGTGATGATGAACGGCGCCCGCACCGACCCGAACGCCGCCCAGTTCAAGAAGGGCGCGCACACCGAGCTGGACGGCAAGGTGAACATCGGGAAGGAGTACGACACCAAGGAGTGGAAGCCGGAGAACGCCGCCGCCAACATGCGCAGCGCGATCTCGGCCCTCGGCAAGAACAAGATCATCGGCGTCTACTCCGCCAACGACGGCATGGCCGGCGGCATCATCGACGCCCTCAAGGCCGCTGGCGTCTCCAAGCTGCCGCCGGTCACCGGCCAGGACACCGAACTCGCCGGGGTCCAGCGCATCGTGGCGGGCGAGCAGTACATGAGCGTCTACAAGTCGTACGCGGAGGAGAGCCCGATCGCCGCGCAGATGGCGGTCGCGCTGGCCAAGGGGCAGAGCCTCATCTCCATAGCCAACTCCAAGACCAACAGCCCGACCAAGAGCGACATCCCCACCGCGCTCGTCCCGGTCGTCGCCGTGATCAAGGAGAACATCCGCTCCACCGTCGTCAGCGACGGGCTCTACACCATCGACGAGATCTGCACGGCCAAGTACAAGGCCGCCTGCAAGTCCGCCGGGCTGCTGTAACGACCGGCAGCCGTACCGCACGACCGTAAAGACCTCTGCCCGGCCCGCGTCACGCGGGCCGGGCAGAGGTCTTTTTCGTCGTTACGAGGCTCCGGGCGGTCAGCCTCCGTACGCCCCCTTGGGCGGGCGGCGCAGCCGGGGCTCCGGGCGCGCCGCGCCGGAGGCACACGGCTCGAACCCGAAGGGCGCCAGCAACTCGGCCTGGAAGGACGCGGGAGCGGTGGCGTAGGCAGGCAGGGACGCGTCGTCCACGATGCGCAGGACCGGGTCCAGGACGGCTTCGAGGGCCGCCGGGTGGGCGGTCGGGGAGATGCCGACGGCCGCGAGCAGCCAGTGGTCCTCCTCGCCCGGTATCCGTCCGTCGTGGTCGCGCGCGGGCATCAGGGTCGGCCGGAGCCCGTGCAACCGCAGCAGGGCCCTGTGCTCCTCCTCGTCGATGGAGACGCCCGGCGGGATCCACACCGCCGCCGCCTCGGGCGCTCCGGAGCCCGATTCGGCGACCCACACCTTGCCGGTCTCCAGACCGAAGTGCGCGAGGATGAGCCGGAGTTGGGCCTGTGAGGCCGAGACGAGAGCGGCGGTCTCGGGCGGCAGCCCGTGGTCGCCGGAGAGCAGGCGGACTATCGCGTTCACATCCTGCAGGGACGCACGCCGAGCGCTGACCCTGTGCGCAAAGGTGAGGGCCATAAGCCGTGCCTTTCGCTGTGGTGCGTGAGGACGACAGTGGCCTCACGCACCTCTTTGGCTTCTCTTTACCGAGGCTACCCGCCCAAGGGTAAGGGCATCGTATGAATCGGGGACCCCTCAGCCGACCGGCAATTGTACGCCGAAGGAGGCGCCCGGGGCGTGCGGCGGAACCTGGGCGCCCTCGCCGCTCGCCCCGAACCCGTCGAGCGGGACCGGGGCCGGCCGGTCCGCGCCTCCGGTCGATCCCGTTCACTCCCGGCCGACCCCGGAAGCCCCCCGTTCCGACCTGCGGCGACGGGCGCCCGGACAGGCATGGCACCACTCCTGCACACTCTGGACGTCAGCACTGGCGCTATTCATGGCGTCATTCACCCCTTCGAGGACTTGCCATGGCGCCATAGTGGTGCCAATCTGGCGCCATGGACCTTACGCCCTACGTCGACAACCTCCGCCACGAGCTCGCGGTCGCCGCGGACGCGGGCGGGGACGAAGCCCGCGCGCTGGCGGAGCGGCTGACCACCCCGCTCGAGTCGGCCGTCCGGCTCACGCTGCTCAACGCGCTGTCCGCGGCCACGGACGAGATCACCCGGGATCTCGCGCCGGGCTCGGTCGACGTGCGGCTGCGGGGGCTCGACCCCGAGTTCGTGGTCACCGCGCCACCGGGCCTGGAGGCGTACGAGCAGAGCGAGCAGCACGAGAGAGCGCCCAGCGGGAGCGGGGTGCGGGTGCCCGTGGCCCCGGCGGACGGCGACGAGGGCGGCACGGCGCGGATCAACTTCCGCCTGCCCGCGCACCTCAAGACACGCGTGGAGGACGCCGCCGGGCAGGAGGGCCTCTCGGTCAACGCCTGGCTGGTCCGGGCCGTGGCCACCGCCCTGGAGCCCGGCGACGGCGGCCCCGCCCCCACCCGCAGCCGCCACCGCGGCGGCCAGGGCTTCACCGGCTGGGTGCGCTGAGCGCTCCGCTGGACATGGGGTTCGTCGGCTGCGGGCTGTCTGTGGCTGGTCGCGCAGTTCCCCGCGCCCCTGAAAGGGGCGCGGTACCGCACCGGACTTCCACAAGCCCGCTCAGGGCCCGCCACGGATCCGCTCGGCTTCGCCCCTGGACGCCTTCTCGGTACGAGCCGGCCGAAACCACTTCATCCTTCACCCGCCCGACCGGCGGGACCACACCAGAGCCAAGAGGACGGGACAGCCATGCCACGCTTCGACACACCCCAACCGATCTCCGTCATCCTCGAATTCGACATCGGCTCGGCCCGGATCACCGCGGGCAAGCGCACGGACACGGTCGTCGAGGTGCTCCCCCGCGACGGCGCCGCCGAGGCCGACGTACGGACCGCGCAGCAGACGCAGGTGACCTGCTCGGGCGGCAAGCTGGTGGTCAAAGGCCCCAAGAAGCGCTCCTTGTTCAGCCGGAGCGGGTCGCTCGACATCAGCATCGAGCTCCCGGCCGGCTCCCGGCTCCAAGGGGCCGCGCCGCTGGGGGACTTCGTCACCGAGGGCCTGCTCGGGGACTGCGCCCTCAAGACCTCGGCCGGTGACATCCAGGTCGAGCACGCGGCGGCCGTCCAGCTCAAGACCGGCCACGGGGACATCCGGCTGGGCAGCGCGAGCGGGGACGTCGAGGTCGCCGGGTCGGGCCGGGTGGAGATCGGCGAGGTCGCGGGCACCGCCACGGTGAAGAACGTCAACGGCGAGACCACGATCGGCGAAGTCACCGGCGACGTACGGGCGAACGCGTCCAACGGCCGCATCTCGCTCGGCGTCGCCCACGCCGGAGTCGACGCCAAGTCCGCGAACGGCGGCATCCGGGTCGCCGACGTCAGGCGCGGCCAGATCGTGCTCATGACGGCCATAGGGGACCTGGAGGTCGGCATCCGCGAGTCCACCGCCGCCTGGCTCGACGTGAACACCCGGATGGGGATCGTCCGCAACTCCCTCGGCACGGCCGACGGGCCCGGCACGGAGGACCACACGGTCGAGGTGCGCGCCCGGACCGGGCTCGGCGACATCGTGATCCGGCGCGCCTGACCGTCCGCCGGGCCGCACCCGGCCCGCCACACCGAGACCGAGGGGGTACGAACGTCATGACCACAGCCACCACCCGGGCGGCGCTCCCGACGGCGATCACCGCCGCCGGGCTGCGCAAGTCGTACGGCGACAAGCCGGTGCTCGACGGCATCGACCTGAGCATCACCGAGGGAACGGTCTTCGCGCTGCTCGGGCCCAACGGCGCCGGCAAGACCACCACCGTGGAGATCCTCTCCACCCTGCTCACGCCCGACGCGGGCGAGGCGCGCGTCGCGGGCCGCGACCTGCTCCGCGAGGCCGACGGCGTACGGGCGGCGATCGGGGTGACCGGCCAGTTCTCGGCGGTGGACCATCTGCTCACCGCCGAGGAGAACCTGATCCTCATGGCGGACCTGCACCACCTGAGCCGCCGCGAAGGCCGGGCCCGCGCCGACGACCTGCTGCGCCGCTTCGACCTCACCGAGGCCGCCCGCAAGCCCGCGGGCACGTTCTCCGGCGGCATGCGGCGCAAGCTCGACCTGGCGATGACCCTGGTCGGAGATCCGCGCGTCCTCTTCCTGGACGAGCCCACGACCGGCCTCGACCCGCGCAGCCGCCGCACCATGTGGGAGATCATCCGCGACCTGGTCGACGACGACGGCGTCACCGTCCTCCTCACCACGCAGTACCTGGACGAGGCGGACCAACTGGCCGACCGCATCGCGGTCATGGACCACGGCAGGCTCATCGCCGAAGGCAGCGCCGAGGAGCTGAAGCGGCGCATCCCCGGCGGCCACATCCGGCTGCGCTTCGCCGACGCCCGCGACCTCGACACGGCCGCCCGCCGCTTCGGCTCCGGCTCGCTCGACAGCGAGGCGCTCACCCTGGACCTCGCCAGCGACGGCAGCATCCCCACCCTGCGGGCCGTCCTGGACGTCCTGGAGGCCGCGTCCGTGGAGGCCGAGGCCCTGACGATGCACACGCCCGGCCTCGACGACGTCTTCCTCACCCTCACGGGCGGACCCGGCCTCGGTGGCTTCGCCGGCTACTCCCCGAAGGGAAGCCTCCGATGAGCACCGCCTCGTACGCGCTGCGCGACTCGATGACGATGCGAGGGGCATCGGCCGCGAGGACCTGCGCCCGTGCCGACGACGGGTCCGGCGGCCGCGTCTCAGAGGCTGTGGGCGACCGGGTGGCGGGGTTCGTAGAAGGCGAGCTCGCCCCCGCTGGGCAGGCGGACCGCCGCGATACGGCCCCAGGGCTGGTCGCTGACCGGCCGGGTGAGCTCGACCCCCTTGGCCGCGAACTCCTCCACCTGGGCGGTGATGTCGTCGCACATCAGATACAGCTCGTGCTTGGGCTCGCCCGTGGTGGGATGGACGGCCAGCTCGGCGGGCGGGAGCCGGAAGATGAGCCAGCCCTGGCCCGCGTCCACCCCGGGAAAGCCGAGCACGTCCCGGATGAAGGCCCGGTCGGCATCGGCGTCCGTGCTGTAGAAGATGGCGTGCGCGCCACTGAACATGCTGTCCTCGCTTGGTCGTTCCGTCCGCACCGGCTTGTCCCCGGCATCCTCGCAGCCGGGCCACGGGCCCCTCGTCGACACGCGCGGCCCGGCCGGAACCTACCCGGTCCGGACGCGGCATCGGTCGAGCGCCGCTGGAGCGCCCGGATGGCGGACGGGCCGATACCAAGGCTCGGGCACTCGGACCGGCGCCATCGACGGGTCACGGGTCACAGGCCACAGGTCACAGGTCACTGAGCACGGTCACGGCTGAACGGCCGCCGCCCTGCCGGTCCTTCGGCCCCGTACCGCCCAAGGGCAGGAAGTTGAGCACGAGCCCGCTGACCACGACGTCGCAGCAGGTGTCCGGCAGCGGCAGCGCACGGGCGTCCGCGACGGCGAACATGCCCTGCCCCGCCGTGGCGGACGCCCGCGCCGAGGCCGCGAACCCGGCGGACCGGTCCACGCCGAGCAGCGCGGCGGGTGCGCACCGAGTGGCCACGGTCAGGGCGCCGGTGCCGCAGCCCACGTCCAGCCACCGCAGCCCGTCCGCGCGGCCCAGCCAGGTGATGAACCGCTCGGCGACCGTGCGGCTCCAGCGGCCCATGTACCGCTCGTAGGCGGTCCCGGCCGCCCAGACGTCGAAGCGCCGCTGCGCCGCGATGTGCCCGCCCTGTCCGGCTTCCATCTCTTCACGATCCCGGACGCGGCCGGGCCGTGCGAGGTCGCCGCCCTCAGCCGCTCTCGGGGCGGCGTTTGCGCTCCTTCGCGGCTGCCGCGCGCGCCATTTCCTGCTCCCACAGGCGGGAGAGCTCCTGGGTGCGTTCGTCGAGCTCGATCGGCTCGTCCTCCTCCTTCCACAAGCCCTGTTCCTTGAGGCGGCACACCTGGATGTCGACGGGCAGCTCGGGGTCGAAGTCGGAGGGGCGCGGTCCCTCGGGCCCGTCGGGGCCGATCCGGACGAGCCGTTCGACGCGGGTCACCCGGAAGCGCCGGTCGGCGACGCTCAGCGCGTTGCGGCGCTTGTCGTCGAGCCGGTCGGCCCCCTCCGCGTACACCGCACGGGTGGCGTCGTCCAGCTTGAGCATGAACGGCGCCATCACCCGCAGCCAGCCCGCCAGGGAGTCCCGGGCGCCCTGGGGCGTCGCGTACGCCGCCCCGGGGTCGTGGGCCCGCCACTTCCCGTCCTCCCGCTCGGAGACCATGAAGACGGCGGGCAGCAGCACCCCGCCGGGGTACCGCTCGGCGGCCCGCCACGCGTCGTCCGTGACCTCGCGGGGCGCGCCGGGAGCGGAGCCGACGAAGCGCACCAGGTCCAGCTTGAGGATGCCGTCGGCCAGGCCGGTTCCGGTGTACGGGTCGATCACGAAGCCCTTGGTGCGCGAGGGCACCCGGTGCGACTCGCCCGCCTCGCCCGGGTCCGGGTCGGACGGGCGCGGCGGCTCCGGCCCGCTGGGCCCCATCCGGATGAAGCGCGAGGCCCGAACGATCCGGAACCGCTCCCCCAGGACGCGCACCTCGTCGACGACCTCCCGGTCCATGCGCGCGGCCGCCGCCAGCCACTTGCGACGGGCCTTGTCGTCCCCGGCGCCCGAGGCGTCCTGCGCCAGCCCGCGAAAGCGCGCGCCCAGCCCGTCGCGGGCGCCCTGCGGGGTGTCGCTGCTGTATTCGGGCAGCTCCCAGCCGCCCGTCTCGCACTCTCTGGCGTGGAAGAACTCCGGAACGCCCACCCCCAGGATCTCCGGGTACCGCTTGCGGGCCTGCCACGCCTCCTGCTCGGCGAACGCGGCGATCGGACCTTCCTGCGGCGTCACGCGGACCGTCAGGAAGGCCGGCACCTTGTCCTCGTAACCGTTCATGTACCGACTGTGCCCGACCCGGGGACGACGGCGTGAGGCAAAGCGTGAAATCAACTCATTGTGGGTGACGGGGAGTTGACCCTCCGAAGGGTACGGGAGCCCGGTCGGGCGGTGTGGCCGAGGGGACCGGCGTACCGTGGAATCAAGGCCGGGCCGTCACGCCGTGGGCAGGTGCACATGAGTGGTGCGTGGGCGAGCTGGGAGCGTCGCGAGAGCGGGGTGGCGGGGGCGCGTGGGAGTGCGCTGCTGCTGCCCGGCGGGATGTGCCGGGCGGGGCAGTACGAGGAGCTGATGGCCGAGCCCGCGCTGGCCGGGGTGCGGCTGGTGGCGGTGACGCTGCCGGGGCACGGCGGTACGCCCGCGCCCCGCGACACCACCGTGGAGAACTACGCGCGGCTCGCGGCGGAGTGCGCAGCGGAGCTCGGGTGTGATGTGGTGGTGGGGCACAGCATGGGGGCCAACGTCGCGCTGGAGATGGCGGGGTCGGGCGCGTTCCGGGGACCGGTGGTCCTGCTCGCGCCCAGTTTCTCGCGCCAGGACGAGGCGGTGTTCCTGCGGGCTCTCGACCGGCTCACGGACGTGCTCGGACACCTGCCGTACAGCGCGATGCTGAAGCTGGTCGGCGGCATGGCGAAACAGAGCCCGCTGCCCCCGGACCGCGTCGCCTCGCTCATCGCGGACCTGCGCCGGAACGACCCGCGCGCCGTGCGCCGCGCGGTCCGCGACTACCTCCGGTACCTGGACCGCCACGGCACGGTGGCACCCCGTCTGTGCGAGGCCGGGGTGCCCGCCTGGGTGGTCCACGGCGAGAGCGGCGACGGCGGGGCGACCGACGCCGAGCGGTGCACGCTGGAGGCGTGCCCGCAGGTCAGCGTGGTCACCATTCCCGGGCCGAGCTTCTTCACACCGAACGAGGAACCGGCCCTCGTGGCGGAGCTGGTCGTGGAGGCGCTGGCGAGAACCCGCTGACGAGGACCCGCTGCCGCTGAGGTCGCGGGACGGCCCCGCAGGCCACCCGCGTCACTCAGCGTCACAATGAAACCGTGGAGTGGTTCGTCGCACCCGACTACTGGCTGAGCCGGCTGGTCTTCCAGCGGGCGCTCGCCGCGATCTACCTCGTCGCGTTCCTGGGCGCGGCCCTGCAGTTCCGGGCGCTGATCGGCGAGCGCGGCATGCTCCCGGTCCCCTGGTACGTCGAGCGGGTGCCGTTCCGCCGGGCGCCCAGCGTCTTCCACTTCCGCTACTCGGACCGGTTCTTCGCCGGCTGGGCCTGGGCGGGCGTCCTGGTCTCGGCGGGGCTGCTGGCCGGGGTGGACGCCAGGGTGCCGCTGTGGGGGGCGATGCTGCTGTGGCTGCTGCCCTGGGCGCTGTACCTGTCGATCGTGAACGTGGGCCAGACCTGGTACGCCTTCGGCTGGGAGTCACTGCTCCTGGAGGTGGGCTTCCTCGCGGTGTTCCTGGGCAACGACGAGGTCGCGCCGCCCATCGTCGTGCTGTTCCTGATGCGCTGGGTGCTGTTCCGCGTCGAGTTCGGGGCGGGGCTCATCAAGATGCGCGGCGACGAGTGCTGGCGCAAGCTGACCTGCCTCTACTACCACCACGAGACCCAGCCCATGCCGGGCCCGCTGAGCTGGTTCTTCCACCATCTGCCCAGGCCCTTCCACCGCGTGGAGGTCGCCGCCAACCACGTCACGCAACTGGCGGTCCCGATCCTGCTGTTCACCCCGCAGCCCGTCGCCACGGCGGCCGCCTCGCTGATGATCCTCACCCAGCTGTGGCTGATCCTGTCGGGCAACTTCTCCTGGCTGAACTGGACGACGGTCGCCCTCGCCGTCACCGCCGTCGACTTCTCCCCGGCCGCCGGCACCCGGCACTTCGCGGCCACCCCGCTCTGGTACGAGGCCGTGGTCCTCGCCGTCGCCGCGTTCCTGCTCGCCCTGAGCTACCGCCCGGCGCGCAACCTGCTCTCCCGCCGCCAGATCATGAACTACTCCTTCGACCCGCTGCACCTGGTCAACACGTACGGAGCGTTCGGCAGCATCAGCCGGCTGCGGCTCGAAGTCGTCATCGAGGGCATGGCGGACCCGCTCCCGCTCGCCGACTCCGACTGGCGGGAGTACGAGTTCAAGGGCAAGCCCGGGGACCTGCGGCACTGGCCGCGCCAGTTCGCGCCGTACCATCTGCGGCTCGACTGGCTGATGTGGTTCGCCGGTCTCTCCCCGGGCTACGCGCGGCCGTGGTTCGGGCCCCTGGTGGAGCGCCTCCTCGACAACGACCCCGACACCCTGCGCCTGCTCAGGCGCTCCCCGTTCCCGCCCGACAGCCCGCCCCGCTACGTCCGCGCCCGGCTGTTCCGCTACCAGTACACGACATGGCACGAGCTGCGGACGACGGGGGCGTGCTGGAAGCGGACGTACGTACGCGACTTCCTGCCGCCCACGCGCCTTGAAGCGACCGACCGCACCGGATAGGAACGGCGGGCGGGAACGGGCTGTCCGGCGAGGGGATCAGGCCTGGCAGACCCCGCGCTCGTAGTCGAACGTGGCGGTCGCCTGCGAGTACTTCCACTGCGGGGCGAGCAGCTTCGCCTTCAGCTGGGCGGCGGCCTCGGGGCTCTCCACCATGTATCCGAAGTCCTGCAGCCACGAGGGGTACAGGTTCTTGGAGCCGATGTAGAAGGCCGAGTCGTCGACGGAGACCAGCTTGTGGTGCTGGGCGTACGGGTGGCCGTCGGCCCACTTCGGGCTGTCCGAGCTGCGGAAGGTGGCCAGCTGGAGGCTGGAGCACATCTTGGCGCGGGCGGCGCCCTTGTCGCCGGTCAGCAGGGCGAGGCGGTCGCGCAGGGTGTCACTGATCTCGGAGAGCGACTTGATCTGCGAGTAGCCGCCGCTGCCGACCGCGCCGCGGTTGGCGGGGTCGCTGACGACGATCCGCACCTTCACGCCGGCGGCCATCTTCGCGGCGAGCGCGTCGTAGAGCCGGATGTCGTAGCGCGGCAGCGGCGGGCAGGTGGCGTTGAGGTCCTGCTGCGAGATCTCGATGTGGTCGCGCGCGCTGGCCACGAGGGCGCGCAGGGCGCTCTCCTCCGGGTTGACCGTGTCGTAGTCGCGGTCGGCGTTGGTGTTGTCGTGCAGCCCGACGACGCACTTGGTGTCGGCGGCGGTGGGCAGCGTCGGGTTGAACTTCGAGGCGGGGTCGTTGTTCTTGATGCCGACGCCGAGGCCGCCGACGGCGATCACCGGGACGTTGCCGTCGGCGGGCGCCGGGGCGGGGGCGTCCTGCGCGAGGGACGGCATGCAGCCGGCGCCGTTGGAGGAGGCGAACCAGACGCTGGCGATGTTGGACTTGTTCTGGCAGGTCCAGGCCCACAGCGTGTCGAGGTACTTGCCCGCGGAACCGGCGGCCGGTCCCGTCAGCGCGAGGTCGACGTCGGACACCGGGTGGGCGGTGTCGACGTAGTCGTCCTTCCAGCCGTTGATGCCGCCGGTGACGGCCGACCGGTTGTCGACGACCAGCAGCTTGGAGTGGTTCCACGAGAACGCGGTCTTCGAGGTGGTCATCGACGCCACGTTGAGCGTGACGTTCTTGGCCGCCTCGCCCAGCCTGCCGACGACTTCGTCGCGGTACTTCGACGGGACCACGTTGAGGTGGTAGATCGGCGCGGCGCCGACGAGGATCCGGACCTTGAGCTTGTTGCCCGCGGCGGCCGAGGCCTTGAGGCCCTCGACGATCGCGTCCTCGAACGCGCCGTTGGGGAACGGCGCGAGGGTGGATATGTCGACCGTGCTCCTGGCCTTGGAGATGTTCTCGGTCATCTTGGCGAGCAGCCGCTTGGTCCCGGGCCGCTCGGCGCACTTGTCGTCGCCCCAGCAGCCGGGGGTCTGGAGCAGCCAGTCCGAGGGGTCGGCGCCCGAGGCGTCGAGCCGGTTGCCCGCGGTGCGCTCCCAGACGGTGCCCTCCAGGCCCGGCGAGACCTGGCGCAGGGCCTGTTCGACCGCGTCGAGGTGCGAGGTCGCGCCCGGGGCGGGCGGGGTGCCGCCGGAGTCCGCGAGCGCCGGGGCGGCGGGCAGGACCGCGAGCACGGTGGAGCAGGCCACCAGGTGACCGGCGAGGCGGATACGGCGGCGAAGCTGACGGTGAGCCAAATTCTTTTCGCATTCTGGTCGGGGCGGGCGTTCGCGAACGCCCGCGCGGGGTGGGCGAGTCGGACCGACGGGACCGCCCACCAAGATCAACGACTGAGGTTACCAATCGGTCGGAAGCGGTCGGACCCGACGGGGGACGCGGGAGCCGCCGATGGCCGAGAACCGCCGGTCGGCGACTGCCGTACGCCCGCGTCCCGGACCGCGCGTCAGTGGGCTCGGCCACTGAGGGCGCACGCCATCGTGGCCCGTCCACCGCGACGCGCGCCGTCACCCGTGGGGGTCGCCGCGGGCGTATCGTCGCGCCCGTACCCGTCCCGGCTGACTTCGGCGAGGCCGCCTTGAGGAAGATCATCCTGATGATGTCCGTGTCCCTGGACGGATTCATCGAGGGACCCGAGCGCCAGCTCGACTGGCACCGGGTCGACGACGAGCTGCACATGCACTTCAACGACGAGATCCGGTCGATGGGCGGCCTCCTCGAAGGCCGCGTCACGTACGAGCTGATGGCCGGGGTCTGGCCGACCGCCGAAGCCGATCCGGCGAGCACCGCGCCGATGAGGGACTTCGCCAGGATCTGGCTGGACATGCCGAAGTTCGTGTTCTCGCGGACGCTGGAACGGGCCGACTGGAACACCACGATCGTGCGGGAGGTCGTCCCCGAGGAGATCCGGGCACTCAAGGCCCGACCGGGCGGCGACCTGGTGGTGGGCGGCCCCGACCTCGCCGCGGCCTTCCTGCGCCACGACCTGGTCGACGAGTTCCGGGTGTACGTCCACCCCGTCCTCATCGGGCGGGGCAAGCCCCTGTTCCCGCCCTCCGACGCGATCGTCCCGCTCCGGCTCACCGAGAGCCGGGCGTTCGGCAACGGGGTCGTCCTGCTGCGTTACGAGCGGGCCGCCTGAGCATCCGCAACGCCGGGCCCGGACCGCTCAGGGGCGCCGCGTGCGGCCCTTCTCCTCCTTCGGCGGGGCGGCCGCCGGGGACGGATGGGGGTCGAGCTCATGGAGCAGTACGCGGTGCAGCAGATCGGCGAGGTCGGCGCCCGGCCGACGCGCCTCGGCCCGCAGGGCGTCACAGCCGGGACAGCCGTACTGCATCGCACCCCGTCCTCTCCCAGGAGCCTGCCGGATGCGGCAACTCCATCACGCCGCCCCCGCTCCAGCGGCGCACCGAAACGATTGGTCACTCCGATGGCCGGTCCCGGCGCGGTGCTCAGGGACGGGGTCCGCGCGGCACCGCGAAGTCGGTGAGCAGGGCGGCGCCGGGCGCGAGGTCCGACCAGGAGCCGCGCCAGGTGAGCACGGCGATCGCCGAGGTGGGGAACTTGCTCCCGGCCCGGTCCAGGCTCTCGCCGAGGGCCTCCCCGGTGAGCAGCAGGGTCAGGTCCTGGATGCCGGGGTTGTGGCCGACCAGGAGCAACGTCTCGATGTCGGCGGGTCCTTCGCGTACGGCGTCGAGGAGGTCGCGGGCGTCGGCCGCGTAGAGCCGCGGGTCGTGGCGGACCGGGGGCGGGCTGCCCAGCTCGGCCGCCGCGAGCTCCCATGTCTCGCGGGCGCGGCGGGCGGTGGAGCACAGGACGAGGTCGGGCAGGCAGTCCGCCGCGCTCAGCCACCGCCCGGCGGCCGGTGCGTCGCGCAGCCCGCGCCGCCCCAGCGGCCGGGCGTGGTCGGAGACGCCCTCGGGCCACGCCGACTTGGCGTGGCGCAGGACCACCAGCCGCCGCAGCGGGTTCACGCCCGCGCCCCGGCGGCGGGCGCCTTGCCGATCTCGCGGGTCAGCTCCAGGCCGAGGACGCGGTCGAGCCGGGCGAAGGTCTCGAACTTGGCGCCCGCCGGTACGTCGGCGTCCGCCGCCAGTTCGGCCAGGAGCCGCAGCACGGCTGCGGTGTCGAGGCTGTCCTCCAGCCCGTCGCGGGCCGTGCGCTCCAGGTCGGCGACGAGCGGCTTGGACGGCTCCTCCGCCCAGTCGGCGACGGCACGCCGCCACTGCCCGAGGAGCCGTTCGGCGCCCTCGACGGCTTCGGCCGTGACCGTGACGGGCTCGTGGTACGGCCGGTCGAGCAGCAACAGACGCACGGCGAGCGCGTCCCCTCCCAGGTCCGTGCTCCCGCCGACCCGCGCTTCCGCGATCTGTACGAACGCACCGCCCCCGCCCTCGTACGCCCGACCGCTCAGTTGAAGGGCCGGTGGGCCGCCCAGGGCGTCGGCGATCTCGTCCAGGGCGCCCTCGGCGTCGGCGGGGTGGATGCCGGTGGCGTCGGCGCCCGGGACGCGCGGGCCGGTCCGCCCCGTCAGGACGGCCCGGCCGCGCAGCTCGACGACGCGCGCGAGCACATCGGCGGTCAGGAGGACCCGCAGCCCGGTGAGGTCACCCGGCCCGTCGGCCTCCGGCACATGGGCACAGATCCGCAGCGGCCCCCGGCCGACGAGATGATCGACGATTCGCAGCACACCACCGAGCGTAGGCGCTCCGCTGAAGGTGTGGGTATTCGACTGCGGGCCGTCTGTGGCTGGTCGCGCAGTTCCCCGCGCCCCTTTGGGGCACCGCACCGGTCAGCGGGCGGTGGAACTGTAAGGGATCAGGGCCATCTCCCGGGCGTTCTTGATCGCGCGGGCCAGTTCGCGCTGCTGCTGGGCCGTGACCCGGGTGACGCGGCGGCTGCGGATCTTGCCGCGGTCGGAGAGGAACTTCCGCAGCAGGTCGGTGTCCTTGTAGTCGATGTAGGTGATGCCCGCCGCGTCCAGCGGGTTGGGGCGCTTGGTCTGCTTCTTGTCGGTGAGGCGGCGCGAACGCATGTCGTACTCCAAAGGTGGTGCCGCGGTCAGCGGACGGGGGTGAGCAGGTCGTCGAAGGCGTGCGGCAGGTGCTGCCAGGACTCGGGGCCCGCCGCGTACTCGGCGTCGGTGAGCAGACAGCCCTCCAGGGCCCGCAGGAGCCCGTCGCGGTCGAGGCCGGGCGAGGTGAAGGTGAGGTGCTGGGCGCGGTCGCCGTGGTCGGGGTGCCAGTCCAGGGCGGCGGCGACCCGGCGGGCCGGGGGCACCAACTCCCAGGCGGCGTCGGGCAGTGCGGCGAGCCAGGGCCCGGCCTCCTCGACGCAGAGCGCGCCCCCGGCCGCGTCCCACATCAGCAGCGTGTCCGGCCGGTCGGCGAGCCAGAACCGGCCCCGGCTGCGCGCGGCCGCGCAGGTCAGGTCCTCCAGGGCGGCGTAGAGCCGGGCCGGGTGGAAGGGCCGGGCGCGGTGCCACACCACGGTGGCGACCCCGTGTTCGTCGGCCTCCTGGGGCAGCAGCGCACAGGCGGGATGCTGGCGTTCGGCCGCCGCCCGTACGTCGAATCCGCCCCGCGCGGCGGCCGCGAGGCCGCCCTCCCCCACGGTCACCCGCCGTGCGGTGGAGTGGAGTTGGCCGAGCAGGGCGAGGTCGGCCGGGTCGGGGAACTCGGACGGGGCGAGGGCGAGCACGTTCGCGTACTCCAGCTGGCGGGCCAGGGTGTCCGCGACCGTGCGCTCGTCGCTCGGCGCCGCCGCGAGCCCGTGCTCGGCGAGGTCGTCGCCGCAGCCCAGGCTCGACAGGAGCAGCTCCGGGTCGACGGCGGTGACGACCCCCACGAGGTCGAGCACCGCGCCGGAGTGCAGGTCGCCGACCGGGGTGCCGACGACGACCTCGGCCATCGCCTTGGGCTCCACGGAGTCCCACAGCTCCACCACCGCCAGCGAACAGGTGCCGCTGTCGGCGAGGCGGAGCAGTTCGGGGACCAGGTCCTCGCGCAGGGCGCAGCACGCGCAGTCGTTGACGAGCGGCGTCTCGTGCGTACGGGTCGTACCGGCCGCGTCCCACACGCTCGCCCGCACCACGCCGTCGCGGGCGGTGCTCAGGTCGTGGTGCAGGACCTGGGCGCCGGGCGCGGCGAGCAGCAGCTCGTCCACGGCCGCCCGGCGCACGGCCGCGTGCAGTCCGGCGACCAGGACGACGGGCAGCCGGGGGTGTGCGGAGCTCACCGGGACGTACCTCCGTAGCGGCGCTGGAAGCGCTCCACGCGGCCGGCGGTGTCCAGGACGCGCGCGGTGCCGGTGTAGAAGGGGTGGCTCGCGGAGGAGATCTCCACGTCGATGACGGGGTAGGTGCGGCCGTCGTCCCACTCGATGGTCTTCTCGCCGGTGGCGGTCGACCGGGTCAGGAAGGCGAATCCGGCGGCGCGGTCGCGGAAGACGACCGGCCCGTACTGGGGGTGGATACCGGGCTTCATCGGGCTCAGCGCTCCTCTCGGAAGTCGACGTGACGGCCGGCGACCGGGTCGTACTTGCGCAGCGTGAGCCGGTCGGGGTCGTTACGGCGGTTCTTGCGGGTGACGTAGGTGAAGCCCGTGCCTGCGGTCGAGCGCAGCTTGATCACCGGGCGCAGTTCGTTGCGTGCCATGACAACCACTATACCGAAATGGTTTTCATTACCGTTAAGGTGGTGACGTACGGAACACCGTCGGCCACGAAGGAGCCCTCTCCCATGTCCGCCCACTGCCAACTCACCGGCCGCGAGCCCGGGTTCGGCAACGCCGTCTCGCACTCCCACCGCCGCACCCGGCGCCGCTTCGACCCCAACATCCAGCACAAGCGGTACTGGCTGCCCAGCGAGCGACGCCATGTGCGCCTGACCCTCAGCGCCAAGGGCGTCAAGACCGTCGACTCCATCGGCATCGAGCGGGCCGTGGCCCGCATCCGGGCCCGCGGAGGCAAGGTCTGATGGCCAAGAAGAGCAAGATCGCCAAGAACGAGCGGCGCCGCCTGATCGTGGCCCGGTACGCGGTCCGGCGGGCCGCCCTGAAGGCGGTCATCCGCAGCCCCCGCAGCTCCGCCGAGGAGCGCGAGGCCGCCCGGATCGAGCTGCGCCGCCAGCCCCGTGACGCGAGTGCCACCCGCGTCCGCAACCGGGACTCGATCGACGGCCGCCCCCGCGGCCATCTGCGCACGTTCGGCCTCTCCCGGATCAACGTCCGCGCCCAGGCCCACGCCGGACTCCTGCCCGGGGTGCGCAAGTCGAGCTGGTGACCTGAAACCGGCCCTCGGCGAGCACCCGCCGAGGGCCGGATCGAGGTGTACACAGGGTGACCGTCCGGCAAGCGGGAGGGACCGGAATCCGACCTTCTTGACACAGTTCCGGCCAAAGGGAAGCCGGAAAACGCGGTACCCCCGCTCCATGCGGGAGCTTGTTGTACGCGGGAAGCCCGATGGCCTGCGCGGGGGGAACAATGCCGTACGACCTGGTACCGGGGGCGTTCGTCGCCAGGGAGCAGGAGCGCAAACAGGTGCTGGGGGCCGTTCTGGCCAGGAGAGGGGCCGCGATCGTCGGGCCCGGCGGCGTCGGAAAGACGGCCCTGCTCACGGCCGTCACCGCACAACTCAGCGTTGCCCGCTTCGAAGTCGTCTGGACGGCCGCCACCGAGGCGAGCCGGCAGGTTCCGTTCGGGGTCTTCCGCGGGCTGCTCGGCGTCGGCGGCCGCCTCGACCACGGCCAGGCGTACGGTCTGCTGCGCACCGAGCTCGCCCGCCGCGCGGGGCGGCGCACCCCGGTGCTGGTCATCGACGACGTCCACCACCTCGACGACGCGTCCGCCGCCCTGACGCTGAGCCTGGCCGGTGACGGGAATCTGCGCCTCGTCGTCTCCGCGCAGTCGGGGCTGCCCGCCTCCGACGCCGTCGTCGCGCTCTGGAAGGACAGCTATCTGGAGCGCTTCGACATCGCGCCGTTCGGCCTCGCCGACACGGGCCGCCTCGTGCGCGCGCTGATGGACGGCGCCGCCGCCCACCCCACGGTGGACGTGCTCCACCAGTGGACCGGCGGGAATCCGCTCTTCCTCACCGAACTGGTCCGCCACGGCCGCGCCACGCGCCGCCTGGTGAGCGCGGGCGGCCTGTGGTGGTGGCGGGGCCCGCTGAGCGTGCCGCCCCGGCTGGCCGAACTGTTCGAGCGCGAGCTGCGCGGCCTCGACCCGTGCCACCAGGACGCCCTGGCGGCGGTCGCCCTGGGCGAACCGCTCTCCCTGCCCGTACTGGAAGCGGTCGCCCCGGACGTCGTGGAGAGCCTGGAGGAGCAGGGCCTGCTGTGCACGGTGGAGATCGGCGGGCAGATCCTGGTCCGGCTCGGCCAGCCGATGCTGGGCGCGGCGCTGCGCCACCGGCTGCCCCGGCTGCGGCGCCGACGGCTCGCCGCGGCCCTGCTCGACGCCTGCACCCCCAGCGGCCCCGACCCGGTGACCCGGGCCCGCTGGCAGCTCGACGCCCACGGCCCGGTCGACTCGGCGCTGCTGATCCGCGCCGCGGAAACGGTTTGCCGCCAGGACCCCGAGCTGGCGTGCCGCTTCGCCCGCCGGGCGCTCGAACGCTCCAGCGCCGCCGCCGTACCGCTGGCGCACGCGCTGGTCGAGCTGGGTGACACCGCGCAGGCCCGCAAGGTGCTGGAGCGCACGCGCCAGGCGGCGGCCACACCGAGCGGCCGGCTGCGGCTCGCCACGGCCCTCGCCGCCCACCGCTGCTGGGCCGACCGCGACCCGGCGGGCGCCGCCGACGAACTCGTCGCCCTGCGCGCCGAGGCGACGGCGCCCACCGCACAGGCCGCACTGGACGGCGTCCACGCCCTCGTCCTGCTCTTCGGCGGACGCACCGGCGCGGCGGCGCGGCTGGCCGAGCGGGTCCTGCACGAGGCCTCCCACGGGCCCGGCGTCGCCGCCGCCCGGCTCGCGCTCGCCGCCGCCCTCGCCCTCACCGGCCGTACGGCGGACGCCGCGACACTGGCGGAGGACCCGTCCCCGGACCGGGCCCTGCCGTCCTACCTGCCCGAACTCGCCCCCTCGCTGCGCGCCTTCGCGCGGCTGTGGCCCGCCTCCGACCTGCGCAGACCCATCGGCCGCCGGGCGGTGCAGGGCCCGCCGCCCGGCGGAGAAGGAGCGTTGCTCGGCGGCTACCTCCAGTGGGTGCGCGGGCGGCGCACGGACGCCATGGAACGGCTGCGCGAGGCGGTGGTCCAACAGGCCGGCGGCCCCCGCCTGTTCCTGACGGAGGCCTCCAGCTGGCTCGCCGTCTGCCTGGCCGAGGAGCAGCGCCCCGACTGCGCCGAACAGGCCATCGCCCCGTGCTGGGCGGACCGGGTGGGGGTGGTTCCCGGCCAAGTGCACCGGGCGGCGGCCGTGATCGCGGCCGCGCGCGGGGACTCGGCGGGGGCGGCGGTCTCGATGCGGGCCGCCGTGGACGCGGCGCGGGAGGCCGGGTGCTGGGCGGTGGAGGCCGAGTACCTGACCTACGCGGCGTGGCTGGGCCCCGCCGGACCGCCGCCCGCCGTCCTCGACCGGCTGGCCGAGGTCGTCCGCCACGTCGACGCGCCCCGCCTTGTCACCGGGGCGGAGGCCGTGCTCGCCCTGGCCCGCGGCGCCGGTACGGAACTGCTCGACCACGCCGTACGCCTCGACGCGCTCGGCCTCAGCGCGCAGGCCTGGCGGCTCGCGGAGCGCGCGGCCGCCACGCTCCAGCAGCAGGGCGGCAGCCGCCGCGGTGACGCCGTGGTGCTGGTGGGCCGGCTGCGCGAGCGGCTCGGGGTGGCTGCGCCGCCCGCCCAGCCGGTCGCGCTCACCGCCCGCGAGGTGGAGATCGCGTCACTGGCCGCCGGTGGCCTGTCCGACCGGGCGATCTCCCACCGGCTCGCGGTGTCCGTCCGTACCGTCGAGAGCCACCTCACCCGGATCTACCGCAAGCTCGGCGTGCACTCCCGCCGCGACCTGCCGCCCGTGCTGCGCGGCTGAGGAGGCGGGGGCCGAGGTGTAGGCGACCGCATGGAGCGCGTACATGTCCGCGTAGCGGCCGCCGCGCGCCAACAGGTCGGTGTGCGTGCCCTGTTCGACGATCCGGCCGCCGTCCAGGACGACGATCAGGTCCGCCTCGCGCACGGTGGTGAACCGGTGCGACACGATCACCGTGATCGTCGCCGGGCCGGACGCGCCCGCCCGCAGATACCTGCCGAGCAACTCGGCCTCGCTGTCCGGGTCGAGACTGGCGGCGGGCTCGTCGAGGAGGACGAGGGCGGGCCGGGTCCGCATCCGGGCGCGGGCCAGCGCCAGCTTCTGCCACTGCCCCGCCGACAGGTCCGTGCCGTCGGGGAACGTCCGGCCGAGCTGGGTGTCAAGACCCCGGCTCAGCCCCGCCACCACGTCGGCGGCGCCCGCCGACTCCAGGGCGGCCCACACCGCTGCCTCGTCGTCCAGCGCCCCGAGCTCACCGAGCCCGACCGCCTCCCGGGCGAGCAGCTCGAACCGGCAGAAGTCCTGGAAGCACGCCGTGATCCGCGCCGACCACTCCTGCGCGGGCATCCCGGCCAGGTCCTCGCCGCCGAACGTGATCCGCCCGGCCGACACCGGTTGCAGCCCGGCGAGCAGCGCGATCAGCGTGGACTTGCCCGCCCCGTTGTCGCCGACCACCGCGACGGTGGCTCCGGCGGGCAGGCGCAGGTCGACAGGCCCGAGCGCCGGTTCCGTACGGCCGGGATACGTGAACGAGACGCCTTCCAGGACGAGTTCGCCACCGGGTTCTTGTACGTGGCCCGGCCTCGCGGTGTCCTGCCGCGCCCCGCTCCCCTTCGCGTAGTCGACCAGCCGCAGATACAGCGCGACCGTGTCGAGCGAGCGGCGCAGCCAGCCGATCAGCCAGCCGAGGCCGGTGGTAGCGCCGACCAGCCGCGTGCTGAGCAGGAGGACCAGCACCGCCTGGCCCGCCGAACCGGTTCCGTCGATCACCGCTCGCGAGATGAGGTAGAGCCCTCCGATGAGCGCCGCCGCGAAGACCAGCCACCCCGCCGCGACGGCGACCGCGCCCTTGGCCCGGGCCGCCTCGCGCGGGCCGCTCGCCGCGAGGAAGGCGTCCCGGTGGCGTGCCGAGAGCTCACCGGCGAGCCGGTACAGCCGCACCTCACGGGCCGGTGCCGGATCGGTGGCCAGGGAGAACACGGCGCGGCGACGGCGGTCGGCCTCGACGCCCGCCCGCTCGGCCCCGGCCACGAGCCGTGCCTGCCAGCGGTTGGCCGCGGCCAGCGGCACGATCGTCAACGGCAGCAGGGCGAGCAGCGGATGCGCGCCCGCGAGCAGGATGAGCGCGCCCAGGAACCGGGCCACCAGGTTCGCGTTCTCCACCAGCGCGGCCAGCGCGGTGCCGAACTCGCCGCGCCGCTGGCGCACCACCTCGGCGCTGTCGAGGAACTCGGGGTCCTGGTAGTGCCCGATGTGCGGCGGCGCCGAGCACAGGTTCATCAGCCTGCGGTCGAATTCCAGGCCGACCCGGTGCTGGAGCACCAGCCGCAGATCGGTGGCGATCGCGGCGGCCTGGTGCACGAAGACGGTGACCCCGAGCAGGAGCAGCCCGCCGCGCACCGCCTCGGTGCGGTCGTGGCCGCTCGCGCCGTCGACCATCCACTGCAGGCCCACCGCCTGGAGCGCCGCCACCACGTTCAGCAGCGGGGAGAGGGTCAGGACCACCAGGGCGCGCCGGGGGTCGGCCTTGACCGCGGTCCCGATCAGGAGTCGGACGGCTGCGAGGCTCTTACGCACGGCTGCTTCCTTCCCGTACGCCCTGCTCCATGAAGGGCTGCGACTGCACACGGAACATCCGTGCGTACCGACCGCCGGCGGCGACCAGTTCGTCGTGCGTGCCGTACTCGCTGATCCGGCCGTCCTCGACGACGGCGATCCGGTCGGCGAGGCGGACGGTGGCGAACCGGTGCGAGACGAGGACCGTGGTCAGCCCGACGGTGATGTCCAGGAAGCGGGCGTACAACTCGTGTTCCGCCTGGACGTCGAGGTGGGCGGTGGGTTCGTCGAGGACGAGCACGCGGGCGCCGTGCCGGACCGCGTAGAGGGCCCGGCTCAGCGCGAGGCGCTGCCACTGGCCGCCGGACAGCTCGGTGCCGTCGGTGTAGGCGCCGCTGAGCAGGGTGTCCCAGCCGCCGGGCAGTTCGCCCTCCACGCCGAGGAAACCGCCGAGCCGGGTGGCCTCGGTGAGCGCCTCGTCGTCGGCGTCCGCCTCGATCCGGCCGAAGCCGACGTTGTCGCGTACGGAGAACGGGTAGCGGACGAAGTCCTGGAAGACCACGGCCAGTTGGCGGCGCCAGGACTCGGGGTCGTGGGAGCGCAGGTCCTGGCCGTCGACGGTGATGCGGCCGCTGTCCGGCAGATAGAGCCCGGCGAGCAGCTTGGTGAGCGTGCTCTTGCCCGCGCCGTTGTCCCCGACGATCGCGAGCGAGGAGCCGGCCGGGAGGACCAGGTCGAGGCCGTCGAGGACCCGGCCGCGGCCGCCGGGGTAGGCGAAGCCGACCTTCTCGAAGCGGATCTCCCGCCGCGGCAGCCCGGCCGCGCCGAGCCGTCCCGCCTCCCCGGCCGTCTCCAGCTCGCCGACCGCCAGCGCGGCCGGAACCGCGGCGCTCGCCGTGTGCAGCATCCACTGGAGGTCCCCGCTGAAGCCGAGGGCGAACAGACCGAGCAACGCCTGGAGGGCGACGGTCAGTTGCTCCACCGAGCGGTCGCCGTGGGTCGCCTGGTGGACAAGGGGGAGCACGACCGCGAGGTGCGCCGCGAGCAGCAGCAGGATCGCCAGGGCGTGGCGGCGCGGGCTGACCCTGGCGCGGCGCATCTGCACCATGCCGTCCCACCAGGCCGTGGTGAACCGCTCGACGAGCCAGGAGCGCAGGCCGAACAGGCGCACCTCCTTGGCGGCGGGCGCCGTGGTGGCGACTTCGCGCAGATAGGCGGCGCGGCGCAGTTGCGCGGTCTCGCCCGCGTGCGCGGAGACCGACCGCTGGATCTCCTTCTCCTGCCAGCGCCCGGTGACCACCCAGGCGGAGCCCAGGACGACCGGCATCCACCACTGCCCGGCCCAGCCGAGCAGCACGGCCGACACCAGTCCGGTCAGCCGCAGCGGAACGAGCCCGGCGAGCGCGGTGACCGCCTGGCCCGGGGGGTGCGCGCCGAGGCCGACGGCCCGGGCGCGCTCGATGCGGTCGGCCACGTCCGCGTCGTCCAAGTGGCCGATCTGGGCCGGGCGCAGGGCGCCGTCGACCGTGGCCTGGGCGGTCGCGCCGTCGAGCGCGGTACCGAGGCGCCAGGCGAGCATCGTACGGATCGGGTCGAGCACGACGTCGAGGAAGAGCACGACCCCGAGCAGCACAAGCCCGACGGTCACGCCGTGCATCGACTTGGAGGCGTCCGTCAGCGCGGCCACCAGCCGCCCGGTGGCCAGCGGCAGCAGGGCACTGCCCGCGGCCTGCCCCACGACGAGCACGGCGAGGGCGAAGGTCAGCCCCTTGGCGATCCGGGGCAACTGCCGGACCAGGAGCAGGACGTCACCGACGGCCCGGTCGTCTTTCCCCTTGCTCTCGTTGCTACCTCTGCTGTCGACCTTCATGACCGGTTCACCCTCCGTCGAACGGGGTTCGCCGGCCCTCCCGGCCGACGGGTGCGGTGACCGCTCCGGGACGGGAGCGGCCACCGCCTTCGCGTTAGCGACCGGTACCGACGGTCGGGGGCGGATACATCATGAGGCTCACCTCCTCCGTGCTCTGGGTCACAGGAGAGGAAGCTAGCCGCTGGACCGGGGCGAGGAGATCCGTATTCGACTACGCAACTCGAAGCCGCCGCTACGCAGTCGGGGTCGCGCGGGTTGCGTACGTACCCCTTGTGCGTACGTACGCGCCCGCGTGCATTGCGTACTTCGCCACGGACGACCGGCGGGCCGGGCGTTCGTAGCGTGCGGATCCGGCGACGTGTGTCGCCCCCGCGGCCTGGAGGTACGCCCATGGACACCGTCGAGAACCCCAACGCCATCATCTGGGACGTCACGTTCGCCTGCCCGCTGCGCTGCTACCACTGCTATACGGAGTCGGGGCGGCGTCCGGCGAAGAACCTCAGCCACGACGAGATGATGCGGGTCGCGGACGCGATCCTCTCGCTTGAGCCGCAGCAGATCACCCTGTGCGGCGGCGAGCCGCTGACCATCAAGCGGATCGTGGACGTCGCCCGGTACTTCGCGGACGCCGGGCTGGTGGTCTTCGTCTACACCAGCGGCTGGGCGGTGCCGACGGCGACGGTCGAGGCGCTGGCCGGGACGGTGTCCAAGATCGTGGTGAGCCTCGACGGAGCGACGGCCGCGACCCACGACCGGATACGGGGGCGCGCGCGTTCCTTCGAGCGGGCGACCGGCGCGCTGGCCCGGATCGACGCGGAGGTGGGGCGCAGGCTCGCGGCGGGGCTCCCGGCCCCGCGCTTCGGCATCGACTACGTGGTGATCCGCAGCAACTTCGACGAGATGGACCGCATGTGCGCGGAGGTGGCACCCCGCTTCCCGCACCTGGAGACGCTGTACTTCGGGGCCGTGGTGCCCACCGGGCTCGCCAGCCGCCCCTCGTTCGTCGAGCACGAGCTGCTCCGGGACGAGCAGGTGGCCGAGCTGATCGCGCCCGGGACCCGGCGCCGGCTCCAGGCGGCCGCCCCGGCGTCGGTCGCCGTGGAGACCACCGAGAACTTCGAGGTCCAGATGAACCCGGACTTCCTCGCGCGCACCCCGAGCTTCCGCCCGATGGAGATCGAGCCGGACGGCGAGGTGCGTGCCATGCCGATCTACGAGGGCACGGTGGGCAGCCTGCTCACCGAGGACCCGCTGGTCCTGTGGCGGCGGTCCCGGGCGCGCTGGGACGACCCGTTCGTCGTCGACTGCCTCAACGCCGTGCGCACCCGCGCCGATTGGGCCGAGGCGGTGCGCCGCATCGACCTGCGGTTCGGCTCGCCCGAGGTGCGCGAGCGCATCGAGGCCCGCCCGGTCCACGTGCCGGTGGCCGGTCGGCACGGGTGAGCGCGGCCGGCCACCGCGGCGGTCAGCGGAAGTCGTCGGCGTGGTCGTCCGCCCAAGTGCGGAACGTACGCGCGGGCTTCCCGGTGACCTCCTCCACCGTGCCGGTGACCAGGTCCGACCGCGACCGCTTCTCGGCGCTCGCCAGCAGGGCCTCCACGAGGGCGGGCGGCCGTCCGTCCGCGAGCATCTGCTCCCGGGCGATCCGCACGGGCACCTCCTCGAACCGCAGCGGCCGCCCGATCGCCTCGCCGATCGCCCGCACCTGCTCGGCCCTGCTCACGACCTCCGGTCCGGTCAGGACGTGCTTCACACCGGCCTGCCGGGGATCGGCCAGCACCCGTACCGCCACCGCCGCGACATCGCGCTCGTGGACCACGGCGGTGGGCGCGATGTCGGGGCCTCGCACCACACCGGTGTCCCGGATCTGCGCGGCCCAGCCGAGCGTGTTGGAGGCGATCGTGTTCGACCGCAGTACGGCCCGCTCAAGCCCGGACCCCTCGATCAGGGCCTCCATGTCGGCGTGGAGTTGGTTGATCGGATCGCTCTGCCGGTCGGCGTCCTCGCGCACGCCCGACGACGAGAGGTAGACGATCCGGCGCGCGTGCCGCCCGATCGCCTCCAGGACGGCCGGCGCGCCCTCCGTGGTGAGGAACGGCCAGATCAGGAACACCGTCTCGATCCCCGCAAGCGCCGCCTCCAGCGACTCCGGCTCCGCCAGGTCCCCCGTCGCGACCTCGGCGCCGTTCAGTACCCCGGCCGGTTGCGGCCGACGCGTCAACGCCCGTACGCCGATGCCCTCGGCCACGAGTTGCGCGACCACCTGACGTCCCACGTTGCCGGTCGCGCCGGTCACCAGAATCCTGTTCATGATCAGCTCAACCGGTCCGCACCCGGGATATTCCGCAGCCCCCTCGGGCATGGGCGCCGGCCCCGGCGGTCGTCGCCGTGGTCGCGATCGACCACCGGGACCTGTGAGCCGTACGGTTCACCGGGAGCCGTGCGCCGTGGGTTCCGCGCCCGGGAAGCGGACGGTTTCAGACGACGGACGGTGTCAGACGACCGTGAAGCCGTGGCGGGCGCCGAGCCGGGTGAGCGAGTCACGGCCGGGGATCCCGTCCGCGTCCGGGCCCGAATAGCCGCACCGCCGCTGCCAGGCGGCGTACGCCGTCTTCGTCTTGGTGCCGAACGAGCCGTCCACCCAGGCGGCGCTGAGCAGCCCCTCGGCCTGCAGGGCGCGCTCCACGACCAGGACCTCCGCCTTGTACGTGGTACCGCCCTGGGGGAGGCCGGGGTCGCGCCTGGCCGCGGCGACCACATGGGCCAGCGAGACCTTCGGCTGCGGCGGCACCCCGGTGAACTGGGGCCAGGAACCGGGGTCCTGATGGGTGTTCTCCGGCACCTGCTGGTGTCCGTACCAGCCGCCCTGTGTCTCCCACACGTGCTCGTCGCGGTGCGAGGTGAAGTCGACCGGCCGCCCCATGGGCCAGGTGTCGGGCACGCCCCAGGAGCGCACCCAGGCGTTCAGCGTCGCCCAGCCGGTGCAGGGGGTGTCGACGAGCCTGGCGTAGACCTTCCCGCCGACCCGGCAGTACGGGAAGAAGTGCGACTCGATCTGGATGACGACCGAGCCCGCCCTGTTGGTCCGGGTGCCGCCGGATAAGTCGACCAGCGACTTGGAGCGCGAGTTCGCCGGGAAGAACTGGGTGAACGCGCCGGTGAAGGGCGACCAGAGCAGATGGGGGGCGGACGGCTTGCCGTCGGGGTTGCGGCCGAACCAGTCCTGCAGGTTCCCGTACGGCACCTGGTCCTGCGGGTGGGCGGCGGTGGCGTTCTTGTCCCAGGTGATGTGGGCGATCGCCTTGGCGGGGTAGCTGCTGTCGGTGGGGGCGTGGTCGCCCACGTCGATGCGTTGCGCGCCGGGCAGCCAGAGGTCTGGCATCGGTGCCTCCAGAGCGGAGCCCCGGTCGTGCGGGGCCCGTGGGGGAACGGGTGGGGGCCGGCTGATGACGTCGAAGCCGAAGGCCCCCCACGGGCGGGTCCCGCCGAGGTGTTCCATGACTCTCCGTCGACCAGCCGGGGGTCGAGGCGGAGTTGGCCTGTCATGAACAGTGTTGCGCGCAACGACCCTGCCGAAACGATCCGACGGGCCTCCTTGACAAGGGCGTTACCAGCCCCGTACACATCGCCCGGCACGCGAACCGCGGGCCGGAGTCGCCATAGCCGGACTCCGGACCCGCGGGCGAGTGGCTCAGAAGCCGGTGAGGAACACCGAGCGGAGCTTGAGGCGGTCGGTGGCGGGCTTGCCGTGGGGCTTGAGGGTCCAGGAGTCGCCGCTGCAGTCGGGCTCGGTGAACACCAACGCGTATTCGTCGGTGTCGTTGTGCGGGGCGAAGGCGGGCTCGGAGGAGCCCGGGTCGGCGACCTCCGGCAGCGTCACGCACGCGAGGGTCGGCGGATTGTGCAGCGCCGCCGACTGCGGCTGCCCGTCCAGGCCGACGTACTTGTACGAGAAGTCGCCGGTCGCGGCGTTGGCCGTGCCCGACACGGCGAGCAGGAGCGCGAAGGAGCCGGCCGTGACGGCGGCGGCAGCGGTGCGAAGGCGCATGGAGACAACCCTTTCGAAGAGCAACCGACGCGCACATCGCGCGCGTCAAAATCACCCTAATGGTCACTCTCCGCGAGCAATCGATTCTCCATCGCTATCAGATCCACCGGAAAGCGTGGTTTATCCCTTCACTCCCTGCACACTCTGCACGCCCCGCGCATCCGGCCACGAGCGGCGGCTCAGTTGCGCCCGGGTGTGCAGCGGGCCGCTCCACTCCTCCGTCGACACGGGCAGTTCGGCGCCGTCCAGGACCAGCGGCATGACCCGCAGATACTGCAGATAGGCCCGGGCGGCCGCCTCCTCGCACAGCGCGGCGCCCGCGCACTCCCCGACGGGGAAGCGCTCCACCTCGACGATCGGCCCCGCGTCCACCCGCTCGACCATGTGGTGGCAGGTCACCCCGAAGGTGTCCACCGACCGCGCCAGCGCCACCTCGTACATCCCCGCGCCCCGGATGTCGGGCGGCCCGGGACGGAAGTTGAGGGCGCCGCGCCGGGCGCGCTCCAGATCCCGGCCGGACAGGACGTAGTCGGCCTTGAAGCCGATTATCCAGTCGCCCTGCCAGCCGCCGAGCGGGTCCCGGGCGACCGGGTCGCCGTGCTCCCACAGCACGTGCGAGACGGCCGCGCCGGCCGCCCGGGCGAACCGCCCGACCAGTTCGCCCCACGCCGACCTGTCCGTGACCAGCAGCAGCGACGGATCGCCCCGTCGCGCGTGATGAGGTCCCACGCGTCCCCCCTCGCTCGGGCCCGCCTCCCCGGCATGAGCCAGGGTGCGCACGGGTTGACGCGACGTCAAGAGCGCTCGGGAGCGGGCGCCCGGCGGACGCGCCCCGCTCCCCCGCGACTTCGGCAACCCCCGTCCCACCGGCCCCGATCGTCGCCGTGTGCACGATCCGGCAAGGAGCGCGCACGGATCGTCAAGGACATCTCTAGTCGGCCCTCGTTGAATGAGGCACAAGCCGACCAGGAGGGGGCAGGCAGTTGAACACCCCATCGCAAGCCGACCACGGATCCGCCCACGCGGACACGTTCGTACGGGACCACCTACCACCCGGGCCGCTCCAGCCCGACCTGCTCCTCGGCATGCCCTCGTTGCGCTTCCCCGCGCGGCTGAACTGCGCGTGGGAACTCCTGGAGGGGGGCGGTTCGTTGGACCGGGCACAACGCACCGCCGTGCTGTCGCCGCACGGCGTGCGCTGGACGTATGAACAGCTCACCGCGGTCGTGGCGCGCATCGTGCACGTCCTGACCGAGGACATGGGCCTGGTGCCGGGCAACCGGGTGCTGCTGCGCGGTGCCAACACACCGCTGCTGGCGGCGATCTGGCTCGCGGTGGTGCGGGCGGGCGGGGTGGTCGTGGCCACGGCTCCCACGCTGCGGGCCGAGGAGCTCTCCCTGGTGATCGACAAGGCCCGGGTCACCCACGCCCTGTGCGAGTCCCGCCTGCGGTCCGAGCTGGAGTCGACCGGGCGCGTGCCCCGGACGATGTTCTTCCTCGGCGGGACGGGCGCCGGGGCCGGTCTGGAGCGGGCCATGGCGGACAAGCCCGACTGGTCGCTCCCGGTCGACACCGCCGCGACCGACCCCTGTCTGATCGCCTTCACCTCCGGCACCGCCGGGATGCCCAAGGCCACGGTGCACTCGCACCGCGATGTGATGGCCGCGTGCAACTCCTTCCCCCAGCACGTCCTGAGGGCCACCGGCGACGACCGCTTCATCGGCACGCCCTCGCTCGCGGACACCTACGGTCTGGGCGGACTGCTGCTCTTCCCCCTGCACGTCGGCGCCTCGACGGTGCTGCTCGACAGCTCTTCCCCCCGCCAACTCGCCCGCGCCATCGGAGAGTTCCGTGCCACGGTCTGCTTCAGCGGGCCCGCCCGCTACCAGGCGATCTGCGCCGACCCCACCCCGTACGACCTGGCCTCGCTGCGCGAGTGCGTCTCGTCCGGGGAGGCGCTGCCGACCGAGACGCGCCGGAGATGGAAGCAGCGGACCGGCAACAGCGTGATCGACGGCCTCAGCTCCACCGAGATGCTCCACATCTTCGTCTCGATGCGCGGCGGGGAGGCCTGGTCCCGTCCCGGCGCGATCGGGCGGGCCGTCCCCGGCTATCTCACCGCGATCGTCGACGAATCCGGGCGCCCCCTCCCGTACGGCCAGGTGGGCGCGCTCGCCGTCAAGGGGCCGACGGGCTGCCGCTATCTCGACGACGAGCGCCAGCAGGACACCGTGCGCAACGGCTGGACCTTCACGGGCGACGCCTGCTGGGCCGACGAGTACGGCTTCCTCTACCACCACTCCCGCACGGACGACCCGGTCAGCGATTCCGGGTTGCCTCACGGTAGTCACGCGGGCTGATCCCGTACGCCGCGCGGAAGGCGCGGCTGAAGTGGGACGGCTCGATGAAACCCCAGCGGGCGCCGATCGCGTACACCGGGCGGCGGCGCAGGGCCGGGTCGGCCAGGTCCCGGCGGCAGCACTCCAGCCGCCGGGCCCGGATCCACGCGGCGACCGTGGTGCCGCGCGAGTCGAAGATCTGGTGGAGGTGGCGCAGGGATATCCGGTGGGCGGCGGCGATCGTCGCGGGCGAGAGGGAGGGGTCGCTCAGATGCCGGTTGATGAAGTCGCAGACCTCCACGCGCAGCGCGTGCTTGCGCGACTCCGGGGTCATCTCGTCCTCGATGGCCATCCGGCGCCCGAGCACGGCGGCCAGCAGGTCCACCGTCACCGAGGCCAGGGCCGGGATGTCGCCGGGCGCGCACTCGTCGGCTCGGGCGTCGAGGTCGGCGAGCCAGCGCCCGAACACCCCGCCCATCCCGCGGTCCGCCGCGATCGGGGTCGCGGTGACCCGCTGGACCACGTCCTGGGGCAGCGGCAGCCGGGTGCGGGGCAGCTGCACCACCGTCATCGACGAGAGCTCGCCGTCGAACCCGCCCTCGAAAGGGCGGCTGCTGTCCACCAGGACCAGCTCTCCGGCGCGCACGGCAGCCATCCGCCCGCTCTGCGCGGCATGACCGCCGCCCGACCTGAGGACGTTGACCTGGTAGACCTCGGGGTCGTCCTGCCGTATCAGCTTGGGCGTGCGAACGATCTCGATACTCGGGTACGTCAGCGTCGACACCCGGACATCACCGAGGTCGAGGACGCGCAGCCGGGCCTGGAAGTCCTCGGCCCACTCGCTGCGCAGCCAGTTGCGCACATGGGACTGGGAGGCCAGTTCGCTCCACAGCGCGAACCGCTCGGCCGCCGGCACCACGGCTGTGGTGAACTCGCTCGTCAGACTCATCCCGCACCCCCGTTGTGCCAGATCTCCGGTGCGGCGCGAGCATGGCACACGTGTTCGCTTGACGTCGAGCACATGATCGGCCATCCACCGCCGCTTACCTGCCGCATCCCGCCCGGAACCGGAGCGCCGCGCGAGTGCCGCGAGGGATATGGCGGCGGCGGCCTCAGTTCGGCGCGGGCCAAATTCCGTTGCCCCGCGGCCGACCCATGAGGAAGGCTTCGCGCCATGTCAGAGAACACCGCCAGCGACACGTCAGAGAACATCACCAGCGGCTCCCGGGCCGTGACCGGGCTCTTCTCCCACGGCCGGCTGACGGCGATCCCCCGCAAGGCGACCCGCCGTGAGCAGTTGCTCGTCCACCTCAAGGAGACGCTCTTCGAGCCGGGACGGCAGTACACCGAGCGCGAGGTCAACGAGGCGCTGCTCACGGTCCACGACGACTTCCCGGCGCTGCGCCGCTACCTGATCACGGCGGGCCTGCTGACCCGTACCCGGGACGGCGCCAGCTACCAGCGGGCGGCCTGACCGACCGGCGGTCGATCCGGCCCCCGGCGCTTCAGGGGTTCTCAAACCTCACCTCCGGGTTCCCGGCCGCCGGCCCCGCGAGCAGCGGCTGCGGTATCCCCCGCAGGTGTTCGTCGAAGAACGCGGCCACGTACGTACGCGTGATGTCGATCGCGCGCCCCGCGGGCAGCGGCGGTTGCGGCAGCCCGAAGTGCTCCTCGATGGCGGGGCTGTCGGAGAAGGTGAAGTGCTCCGACCCGGCCACCGTCAGCCAGCGCTTCCAGCCTCCGAGCGTCGGCCATGTCCGGTCCCAGGTCTTGTCGACGCCGCCGGGCCGGTGCTCGTCCGTGCCGAGCATCATGAAGGGGCGCCCGCCGAGCCCTCCCGCGGGCAGGGCGTCCCAGAACGCCCCGTCCATGTTGATCCCGGCCCGGACCCGCCGGTCCGCCAGCATCGCCGTGGCCGCGCTCGCGCCGCCTATGGAGTGCCCGGCCATGCCGATGCGCCGCGTGTCGATCATGTCGGCGTACCGCCATATCGCATGGCGGCCGGTGAGCCGGTCGAGGACGAAGGAGACGTCCTTGGCGCGCGTCGCGGTGACGACGCTCCCCGACACTCCGCCGTCGCCCACCGCGTCGCAGGCCAGACAGGTCAGGGTCCGGCCGCCCGGGACGGAGATGCCGTACGACTCGTAGGCGTGGTCCAGCGAGGCGACCACATAGCCCCTGCTGGCGAGGTCCTCGGCGAGGTTGGTCAAGGTGTAGCGGGACACGCTGAAGCCGGGCGAGAGCACGATCAGGGGGTAACTCCCCCGCGCGGGCCGCGCGTCGGGACGGCTATGGGTCCGCGTGGCGCTCAACTGCGCCGCCGGGACGGCCGCTTCGATACCGAGGCCCTTCACCAGGAGGCCGGTCTCCTCGGTGGTGGCGTACGGCGCCGGGCGTCCCGGACCGGGCCGCGCCGCCGGATAGTGCAGGGTGAGCATCAGTTCGCGGGCGCCTGCGTCTGCCTTCCACGGGTCCGTACGCGACCGGTCGACGAGGTGGAACACGGAACTGCCCACGCCGTACTCACCGGTGGGGCGCGGCAGTTGCAGGGGCCTGGCGGCGACGTCGGCCGGTGCGGCCGATAACCGCGACGCCGCCGCGGGTAACGCCGACGACCGCGGCGCCGCCGAAGCGGTACTCGCGGCAACGACAGGCAGCGCGAGAGCGAAGGAGAGCGCGACGGCCGTGACCGCCCGAGTGCGTCCGATCATGCTCTCGACGGTAGAGCGCGAGGCCGGGCGGGCGCGTCGTCCTTGGGTCGCTATTCGCAGGCCGCCGCGTCCACCCGAGGGCTGCCCCGCGTCTCCACCCAGAGGTGGGCTTACGTGATCACTCGGCCTCCGGACCGGTTGCGGCGGACCTCGGGACGACGGAAGGTGTTTCGGGCGCCGCCGGACGACCGGTCCCCCCTCCCGGCCCGGCCGGAGACGGCCTCCGATACGGTGAGCGACACCATACGCAGCGTAGCCACTACACTGCGTAACGACACACCACCGAAGCGGCTGGGTGCGGGGTGCCCGTTTTGCGGGAAAATGGTGACGCAGGAAGCCGCCAAGCGATAGCGATCGGCATCAGCGATGGACAGGACAACCACGGTCCCGGATTCCAAGGCCTCGTCGAGTGAGGCGGTGCTCGGGGCACCGTGCTGGGTGAGCCTCATGGCGCGCGAGCTCGACCCCGCGCTGGAGTTCTACGGGGCCGTCTTCGACTGGACGTTCCGCACCGGGCGGCTCGGCGAGCAGTTCCGGGTGGCGCTCGACAACGGCGAGCCCGTGGCCGGGATCGGAGCCCTGGCGCCCGCGCTCCAGGTGGCCGTGGCCTGGACGCCGTACTTCGCGGTCGAGGACGCCGACGCGACCTCCGCGCGCATCCGCGAGCGGAGCGCCACGGTCGCCGTGGGGCCGGTCGCCTTCCAGACGGGGCGCGGCGCGCTCGCCGCCGACCGGGACGGCGCGGTCTTCGGCATCTGGCAGGGCAAGCTCGTCGACGACTGGGAGTCCTGGCGCGACCGCGAGCCGGCCTGGCTGCGGCTGCGCACCCGCAACGCCTTCGAAGCGGCGATCTTCTACGGCGAGGTCCTCGACTGGGCGGGCGAGCGGCCTGGCTGCTGCGACGTCCAGTACGAGGCCGAGGAGGTCGTCCTGCGGCACGGCGGCCACATCGTGGCGCGCCTCAGCTCCGGCGCCCTGGAAGCCGCACCGGACCCCACCATCCGGCCGCACTGGGAGGTCCACTTCGTCACCACGGACGTCCCCGCCAAGACGGCCACCGCGAGCGCCCACGGCGGCATGGTCATCGCCCAGGGCACGGCCGCCAACGGCCCCTGGGCGACCATCCGCGACCCCGACGGCGCCACGTTCACCATCGACACGCGCGCGGGGGCGGGGCGGACAGCGTGATCGGGCGGGCGGGGTCGGGATCGGCGGCCTACTGCGCATCGTGGAAGACGAGCCCCAGCGTATGCCGCCGCCCGGAGCGGACCGTGCTCACCCCGTGCCGCATGGGCCCCGCCGACCAGCCGCGCCGCGAGCGCACCGGCCGGTCGCGCGTGGCGAAGACGAGCCCGTGGCCCTGCCGCAGGGCGGCGGCCGACCCCCTGGACTGTGCGCGGGGCCGCTGCTCGGTCATGAGGAACTCCCCGCCGGTGAAGTCGGTTCCGGGCGCGTTCAGGCCGATGACGGCCTGGAGCGGGAAGACGGCCTCGCCGAACACGTCGCGGTGCAGCGCGTTCCAGTCGCCGGGACCGTAACGCAGCAGGATCTGGGCGGACTTGGCCTGACCGGCGTCATGGCACATCCGCAGCCACTCCCCCAGCGAGTCGGGCCACGGCGCCGGGCGCCCCAGCTTCGCGGCCCACTCGCGCGCGATGGGCAGCAGCCGCGGATAGAACGCGGCGCGCAGCTCGGCGACCACGTCGGGCAGGTCATGGGTGAAGTAGCGGTACTGGCCCGAGCCGAAGCGGTGCCGGGCCATGTCGACGGTCGTACGGAAGTGCTCGCCCTCGTCGTACAGCGCGGCGATCGCGTGGCACTCGTCCGGGGTGAGCAGCGGGCCGGTGGGCGCGCTGCCGTGCTCGTCGAGCTCCTCGGCCAGCGCGGGCCAGTCCACCGCCGCGACACGGTCGGCCGGGCGGCCCGCCAGGTGCGTGGCGTCGTTCGTGTTCATAGGGCGAGGATCGCGCTTGGCGATCGGGCCCGCTGGCGGGATTCGGACGCCGCGGTGCGGTCGCGTACTGGATCTTACATACGTCGATTACTCACCTAATTGTCTAGTGAAGAAAGTGATAGCTTGGCGCGATGGCACTGCGCAACGCCGTTCTCGCCGCGCTCCTGGAGGGCGAGGCTTCCGGGTACGACCTGGCCAAGGGATTCGACGCGTCCGTCGCCAACTTCTGGATGGCGACCCCGCAGCAGCTCTATCGGGAGCTGGAGCGGATGGAGTCCGAGGGGCTGGTCGAGGCGCGGCTCGTCCATCAGGAACGCAGGCCCAACAAGCGCCTGTTCTCCCTCACCGACGCGGGCTACGCGGCCCTGCGCTCCTTCACCGCCGAGCCTCCCCGCCCCAGCGCGATCCGCGACGAGCTCCTGGTCAAGGTGCAGGCCGTGGACGCGGGCGACACCGAGGCCGTACGGGGCGCGGTCGCGGAGCGGCTGGAGTGGGCCCGGGCCAAGCTGGCCCGCTACGAACGGCTGCGGGACCGCCTGCTCGACGGGCGCACCGAGGACGAGTACCTGGCCCGTGCCGAACGGGTCGGCCCCTATCTGACCCTGATGAGGGGCCGCGCGTTCGAGGAGGAGAACATCCGCTGGGCGGAACGGACGCTCGCGATCCTGGACCGGCGCGCGGCCGTGACGTGACGGAGGTGCGTGACGTTTTGGCTGCGGACCGTGCGTGGCCGGTCGCGCCCACGCGGCGGAGCCGCACATGTCACAGCCCCGCGCCCCTAGTGGACCCCCGGTAGCGCATGGCACTTCCACAAGTCCGCTGAGCAGTTGGGTACCCGAGCAGGGCACCCCGCCACGCCCCGGAGACGCCGCGCGACGTGGGCGTATGCTCGAACCATGACATCCATGTGATGGTCTCGACGTGACGGCGGGCCACGGGATCTGGAGGCGGCGGAATGCGGATCGGAGAGCTGTCGGAGCGCACCGGCACGCCGCGTCGGCTGCTGCGGTACTACGAGGAACAGGGTCTGATCGCCGCCGAGCGCACGCCGAACGGCTATCGCGAGTACGACGAGTTCTACGTGGACCGGGTCATGCAGATCAGAGGGCTCCTCGACGCCGGGCTTCCCACCAGGATCATCAAGCAGATCCTGCCGTGCCTGGACAAGCCCCGGGTCATCCACTTCTCCGACGCGACGCCCGAGATGATCACCACCCTTGAGCTCCAGCGCGACCGCATGACCGCCCGCATCCAGTGCCTGACCCGCAACAGGGACGCGGTCGCCGAGTACCTCGACGCGGTACGCCCCAAGAGCGGCACCCCGGAGGCCGAGCGCGCTCAGGGCACCCGGTAGCCCGGCACCGAGGGCCAGCGGACGGTCAGGACGACGGACTCCTCCTCCGCGTACCAGGAGTGGTCCACCCCCTTGCCCCACACGACGTAGTCGCCCTGCTCCACCAACGTCACGGTGCGGCCCGGGAGTTCCACCCGGAAGCGGCCGCTGATCAGGACGAGCAGCGCGGTGCGCTCCTCGCCGGTCACCCACCGCGCCCGCTCGTCCCCAGGGGGGTGGACGCCCCACTTGATCTCCACGGCGTCGCTGTGCCGCGGGTCCCCGGCGTCCTTGAAGTGCCCGAGCAGCCACCCCCGGTCGAGCGCGGCGTCCTCGCCCGCGTTGCCCACGTACACCTCGTCGTCGTTCATGGTTCCGAAGCCTAACCAACCGCCTCAGATCGTCGTGCGGCCGCCGTCCAGTGGCAGGAACGTGCCCGTGACCTTCCTCGACAGGTCGCTGACCAGGACCACGACCGCGTCGGCCACGTCCTCCGCCCTGATCGCCTCGGGCAGCGGGGTGCCCGAAGCGACATGGGCGATCAAGGACGCCTGGTGCGGGCCCGCGTTGGCGTCGGTGGGGACGAAGCCGGGGGCGACCGTGTTCACGCGGATGTTGTCGGGGGCCAACTCCCGTGCCAGCGCCCGGCCGACCGCGTCCTGGGCGCTCTTGGCCGCCGTGATCTCGACGGGTACGGGATAGGGGTTGTGCGTGGCGGAGGCGCCGATCAGGACGATCGAGCCGCCGCCGTGGCGCCGCATCGCGGGGACGACGGCGTGGCAGCAGGCGAGCGTCGCGTCCAGTTGGGAGGCGACCGCGTCCCGGACCGAGGCGATGCCCTCCGGGGTGTCGACGAAGCTCCCGGCCGCCCCCGCCCTGGCGGCGACAGCTTCGGTGCCGACCATGACGTTGCAGACCAGGACGTCCGGCGCGCCCAGCGCGGCCGTGCTCGCCGCCACCACGGCCCGTACCTGTTCCAGGTCGCTCATGTCACCCGCCACCGCCACGGCCCGGCCGCCGGACTTCTCGATGTCGGCGACCACACCCGCGGCGGCGTCGGCGCTGCGCAGGTAGTTCACGGCCACGGCCGCCCCGTGCGCCCCCAGCGCACGGGCGACGGCGGCGCCGATCCCCCGGCTCGCACCCGTGACCAAAGCCACCCGACCGTCCAGTAACGCCGACGACATGCCCACTCCCCTTCGTATCCCTTCGTACGCCCCGACCCCTGGCAGTCCGGCGTCACGCCCGCCACTCGAATGACACTTTTGTGTACTTTCAGATGAATCCCAGAGATCTGCCCCGATGGACCTGGAATGATCCACCACGGCTGTCCGGCAGCCCGCCCGTCCCCCGTCACGGGACCGGGCGCCGTCCACCTCCTCAGGAGGTTCCGCCCATGGCCGTCCTGTGCCGACCTGCCGTCGCCGTGCCCGAGCACGTGATCACCTCGCAGCAGACGCTCGACCTGGTACGCGACGTTCACGCCGACCATCCCCAGCTCGCGCTCGCGCTACGCCTGATCGAGAACACCGGGGTGGCCAAACGGCACATCGTCCAGCCCCTTGAGGACACGCTGCGGCACCCGGGCTTCGAGGTGCGGAACAAGCTGTACGAGGCGGAGGCCAAGGCACGGGTGCCGCGGGTGGTGCGGCAGGCGCTGGAGACCGCCGAGCTGTCGCCGCGTGACATCGATCTGATCGTCTATGTGTCGTGCACGGGGTTCATGATGCCGTCCCTGACGGCCTGGTTGATCAACAGCATGGGTTTTCGGCCAGAGACCCGCCAGGTCCCGATCGCCCAGCTCGGCTGCGCGGCGGGCGGTAGCGCGATCAACCGCGCGCACGACTTCTGCACCGCCTATCCCGGGGCCAACGCACTGATCGTGGCCTGCGAGTTCTGCTCGCTGAGCTATCAGCCGACCGACCTGGGCGTCGGCACCCTGCTGTCCAACGGGCTGTTCGGCGACGCCGTGGCCGCGGCCGTCGTCCGGGGCTCGGGCGGCACCGGGATCCGGCTGGAGCGCAACGGCTCGTACCTCGTACCGCAGACCGAGGACTGGATCGCGTACGCCGTGCGCGAGACCGGATTCCACTTCCTGCTCGACAAGCGGGTCCCGGGCACGATGGAGGCGCTGGCCCCCGTCCTCGGCCGGCTCGCCGACCAGCACGGCTGGAACGCCTCCACCCTGGACTTCTACATCGTCCACGCGGGCGGACCGCGCATCCTGGACGACCTCTGCAAGTACCTCGGTGTGCCGCCGGAGGCGTTCCGGTTCAGCCGCGCCACGCTCACCGAGTACGGGAACATCGCCAGCGCCGTCGTCCTCGACGCGCTCGGGCGGCTGTTCGACGAAGGCGGTGTGGAGCACCGGGCGAAGGGCCTGATCGCCGGGTTCGGCCCGGGCATCACCGCCGAGGTGGCGCTCGGGCACTGGACCGTCCCGGCCGTACCGCGGAAGACGGCCGTGCCGAAGAAGGCCGCCGTGCCCAAGGAAGCAGTACCCAAGGCGGCCGTCGTGCCGGACGCGGCCGCCTGCCCCCGTACCCCCCAGACAGGAGGCGAGAACGCCATGGCCGAACCGCAGATCCACTTCTGGGCGCCGCCGGACCTGCCCGGCCTCGCCTTCGACCCGCTGCTCGCGCGGCTGCTGCACGAGGAGCCGGTCGCCCGGGTGAAGCTGCCCAACGGCGAGGGCCACGCCTGGCTGGCGACCCGCTACGACGACGTGCGGTTCGTCTCCGTCGACCCCCGTTTCAGCCGTCAGGCCGTGATGGGGCGCCAGGTCACCAGGCTGGCCCCGCACTTCATCCCGATGGACGGGGCCGTCGGCTTCGCGGACCCGCCGGACCACACCCGGATGCGGCGCGTGGTCGCCAGCGCCTTCACCGCCCGGTCGATGCGCAGGCTCCACGAACACGCCCAGCGGGTGGTGGACCGCCTCCTCGACCGGATGGAGAGCCGGGGCGGGCCGCTCGACCTCATGGCCCACCTCAACCGGCCCTTCCCGCTCGCCATGGTGTGCGCGCTGATGGGGGTGCCGGACGAGGACCAGTCCAGGATGGCGCACTGGTCGGACACCATCATCTCCGCCGCGCGCGGCCGCGAGGCCAGCGAGCAGGCCAAGGCGGAGATGGCCGAATACTTCCGCGACCTCATCGAGCGGCGCAGGGCGGAGCCCGAGGAGGACCTGGCGGGCGTGCTCGCGGGCGCCCTGGAGAACGAGGTGCTCGACCAGGACGAGGCCGTCGGGCTCGCCGTGCTGATCCAGATCGGCGGTGCGCACGCGGTGCGCAACAACAGCGCGAACATGGTGTACGCGCTGCTCACCCGGCCCGGCCACCTGGCCCGGCTGCGCGCCGAGCCGGAGCTCGTCCCGCAGGCCGTGGAGGAGCTGCTGCGCTACATCCCGCACCGCAACGCCGTGGGCCTGTCGCGGATCGCCCTGGAGGACGTCGAAGTGGGCGGGGTGCTGATCCCCGCGGGCGACCCCGTCTACGTCTCGTACCTGACGGCCAACCGCGACCCGGAGGTCTTCGCGGATCCGGAGCAGCTCGACTTCGACCGGACCCACAACCCGCACGTCGCCTTCGGGCACGGCCCGCACTACTGCCCCGGCGCCACGCTGGCCCGGATGGAGTCCGAGATCCTGCTGCGCTCGCTGTGGGACCGCTTCCCGGGCCTGAAGCTCGCCGTGCCGGACGAGGAGCTGGTGTGGGAGCGCGGGGCGCTGATCCGCGGGCCCAGGGAACTGCCTGTGCAGTGGTGACGGGACGTCAGGACCCGTACCGCGAGGAGAGAGAGGACAGAGCCGTGGACGACCTCGACCCGTACACCCGCCCGACCGACGGTCTGGTGATCCCGCCCGGCGGCGGCCGGACCGTGAAGACCGCCGCCCAGCAGGTGACCTTCAAGGTCACCGGCGCGCACTCGACCGTCGCCTCCACCTTCGAGGTGGTGGTGCCGCCCGGCTTCGACGTCGGCGCGCACGCCCACAGCCGCAGCGAGGAGCTGTTCTACCTCCTGGAGGGCGAACTGGACGTGATGGCCTTCGAGCCGAAGGTCCGCACCCTCGACGACTGGCGGGAGTGGGAGTCGCCCTCCGGCCGGCGCCACATCCGGGCGACGGCGGGGACGATGATCCTGGTGCCGCCCGGCTGCCCGCACGCCTTCGCGAACCCGACCGGCCGCCCCGCCCGGATGCTGTTCCAGGCCGCCCCTCCGCCGGACCACGAACGGTACTTCGAGGAGCTGCTGGAACTGCTCGACAGCGGGGGCGGGATCGACCCGGCGGCCGTGCAGGAGCTGCGCGTCCGGTACGACATCGAGCAGCTCACCCCGCTGCGGCACTCGCCTCCCGTACCGGCCCCGACGGCGGACGCGCGGGTCACGTCATGAGCGAGGACGTACGCATCGACGAGCTGCGCCGACGCACCTCCGGCGAGGCCACCGAGCACTTCTGGCCGGTGGAGCACCTGGACGCGCTGGAGTTCGACCCGCTGCTGCACCGGCTGCTGCGCGAGGAGCCGGTCGCGCTGGTGCGGATGCGGTTCGGGGACGGCCACGCCTGGCTGGTGACCCGGTACCAGGACATCAAGGACGTCACCTCGGACCCGCGGTTCAGCCGGGCGCTGACCGTCGACCGGCCGGTCACCAGCATGACCCCGCACGTCGTGGCCCCCGCCGGAGGCATCGGCCGCACCGACCCGCCCGACCACACCCGGCTTCGGCGGCTGCTCGCGCAGACCTTCAACCGCAAGCGGGTCGCGCTGCTCAAGGTGGAGGCGGAGGCGATCGCGGAGCGGCTGGTCGGGGAGATGCTGGCGCAGGGGCCGCCCGCCGACCTCACCGAGTACGTGACCGGTCCGATGCCGGAGCAGGTGATCGGGAAGCTGCTCGGGGTGCCGGAGTCCGACCTCGGCCGGCTCCAGGCCTGGCGGGGCGTCATCCTCTCCAGCGACCACTCCCTGGAGGAGAGCAACGCGGTCAAGGCCGAGATCGCCGGGTACTTCAGGGCGCTCGCGGACCACCGCCTCACCGACCCGGGCGACGATCTGTTCAGCGAGCTGTCCCTGGCGCAGGCCGAGGGCGCGCTCAGCCGCCCCGAGCTGATCTCGCTGGCCGTGATGATCGTCCTCAACGCCCTCGACCAGGTTCGCAACCAGTGCTCCACGATGGTGTACACGCTGCTCACGCACCCCGAGCAGCTGGCGCGGCTGCGGGCGGACCCGGAGCTGCTGCCCACCGCCATCGAGGAGTTGCTGCGGTTCATCCCGCAGCGCAACGGCGTGGGGCTGCCCCGGATCGCCACCGAGGACGTCGAGGTGGGCGATGTGCTCATCCGTGCCGGGGAGGCCGTGTACGTCTCGTATCTGGCCGCCAACCGCGACCCGGAGGTCTTCACCGAGCCGGACCGCTTCGAGCTGACCCGCGACGAGTCCCCCAACCTCGCCTTCGGGCACGGCGCGCACTACTGCCTCGGGGCGGCGGTGACCCGGATGGAGTCGGAGGTGATCCTGTCCACGCTGCTGCGCATGGCCCCGGACCTGCGGCTCGCGATCGCGCCGGAGCAGGTGCGGTGGCGCCGGGGCTCGATCAACCGGGGCCCGGAGACGCTGCCGCTTGCCTGGTGAGGACCGGGGGCGGGATCGTACGGGGATGACGTCCCTGCGGCACGACTTCCTCGCCCTGGCGGGCTCGGTCCCGGACCTGCTGCGCGACCCGGCGGTCGCCGCCGCGTGGCCGGGGCCGAGCGCGCTCGCGGAGTTCACCGTGGGCGGTCTGGCGGGCCATCTCGCCTACCAGGTCCTGTCGATCCCGCCCGCGCTGGCCGAACCCGTACCGCCCGAGCCCACGGTCTCGCTGCTCGGGCACTACGAGCGGGTGGAGTGGATCGGGGCGGGGCTCGACGACGAGATCAGCGTACGGATCCGGCGGGGCGGCGAGAACGCGGCCGCCGACGGGGCAGAGGCGCTGGCCGACCAGGTGGAGGCGGCCGTCACCGAACTCACCGGCACGCTGGCCCCGGCGGAGAACCGGCCGGTCCGCATTCCGCTCTGGGGCCCGTGGTCGCTGCTGCTCGACGACTTCCTGACCACCCGGATGATGGAGATCGCGGTGCACGGCGACGACTTGGCGGTCAGCGCGGGCATCGCCCCGCCGCAGCTCGCGCCGGGCGCCGTCGAGACCGTCGTCGATCTGCTCTCGCGCCTGGCCGTGCGCCGCCACGGCCCCACGGCGGTGCTCCGGGCGCTGAGCCGCGCGGAGCGGGCGCCCCGCACGATCGCCGCGTTCTGAGGCCCTACAGTCCGAGCTCCGGGGCCAGCGCGCTGACCTTGGTGAACACGGAGACCGGGTGCTGGGTGTCGCAGTACTTGTTGCCGGTCGAGACGATGTCGATCAGCGGGCCGCCCGAGTCCCCCGCGCAGACGCTGTCGGTGGTACCGGTGCGCGGCAGACCGCAGACCCGGAGGTCGCGCGTGTCGCCGGGTTCGGTGAACGGGGCGCAGGAGTCCTGCGGGACGAGCGTGAGGACGGCCTGCTTGAGCTTGGCGACGAGTGCGCCGGGGCCGGTCATGCCCCACCCCACTCTGGGTTGACGCCCCTGAGGCACCACCCGGCACACGTTCTTCACCGGCTCGGTCCCCCTTCGTCCCGGTTCGGTGACCGCACCCCCCGCACCCGGTGCGTGGCGGTACGGTCACTGTGCGTACCAGACCTCCGGGGGGAATCCATGCGCAAGACCCTGCTCGCCGCCGCCGCTTCCGCCGTCGCCTGCCTCGCCCTGACGGCCTGCCAGAACGGCTCCGGCGCCAAGTCGCCGTCCGGCCAGGCCCCCACCACCCAGGCGCCCAGCACCCCGCCCACCGATGCACCCGGCGCCGGTACCGACCCCTCGCCCGGCGCGGTCGCGCAGGCACTCGGCGAGCCGTCGCGGACCGTGGGTGCCGACACCGTGGGCATCCTGGAGATCACACCGATGACCGTCGTGTACCTCAAGGACGCGGGCGGGCAGACCTCGAAGTACGGCACGTTCGCCGTCGTGACCATGGACGAGAAGTCGCTCAGCGCCAACCCGGCCGCCGAGACCGCGCTCGCCGAGGGCGGCGGCTGGCACTGGATCGCCCCGAACGGCACGCTGATCGCGGAGGGCGCGGGCAACGCCGCCCGGGTCGCCCTCGGCAGGTACCGGCACTCCGGCGCCATCGAGCCCGACGCCCACCAGCTGCGCGCCAAGGTCTTCGACCTCACCCCCGCCCAGGCCAGGGGCGGCAAGCTGATCTACACCGACGGAACGGACTCCTCCGACCGCTGGAGCATTCCCGCCAAGGACTCCGGCCCCCAAGTCGCGGACGTCGAGGCCGAGTTGAATCACTGAGTGTCTGGCAAGGTGTCCGTTCCACGGATACCTTGTGCGGGCGGGTCCACAGGGACTGTCCGGGACGGGGTGCTATGGCGAGACGTGGGGTGCGCGGTCGTGCCTGGCTGACCGGTGGCGCGGGGGTGGCCGCGGTGGGCGCGGTCCTGCCCTGGGTCCCGGGCGGAGTCCTGTCGTGGTCCGGCGGAGTGGCGGCCGCGGCCGCCGCCGCGTATCTGAGCCAGGACCTGCCCCGGCAGTTCAGCGACCGTCTTGCGCGACGCAGGGCACAGCAGGACTCCGGCACCACGGTCCCGGTCCTCGTCTCGACGCGGATCAGGAACCAGGACCACGTGGTCCTCGACGACGGCGGCCGGGTCGTCGAGATCCCGGCCAGCGGGCACACGGTCCGGCTGGTCGCCACCGGGGCCGGGCCCCTGCCCGTGGTGCTGACCGACCTGCGCGTCGAGGTGCTCGCGCGGACGGACCGCTCCGGCGACCTCTCCCGGCACGCGGCGGAGGTCCCCGTGCGGCGGTTCGAGGTCCTGCTCGACGCCGAGCCGCCGCGCGTACGCCCGCTCGCCACCAGCGACTTCCCGTACCAAGTGGGCCAGGACGAGGTGGAGGTGCTGGACCTGGAGGTCAGGACCGAGGCCGGGGACGTCCAGTGGGTGCTGTGGCTCGACTGGTCCTGCGGGGGACGGACCGGGAGCGTCCGGGTGGACCTCGACGGCCGCCCGTTCCGGACCGCCGCCCGACACGCCCGTCCGGCCGTCTGATGGCGTCGGCACCCGCGCCGCGCGGCGCGGCCCTCGCCACCCTCCTCCCGCTCGTCCTGGGCGGCGCGGTGCTGCTCGCGAGCGGCACCCGCGCCTGGCCCGCGTGGGCGGCCGTCGTCGCGGTGTCCGTCGTGTCGGGCGCGGTGGCCCTGCGGCGGGCCGCTCCCCCGAAGCCCCACTCCGCGCCCGCCCGTTCCGCCCCCGACGAGGGCGGCTCGGCGATGTACGCGATGCAGCGGCCCGTCCGGGGGGTGCCCACGAACGGGCTTCCCGACGACGTGCCGTACACCCTGAAGGTGACGACGCGCAGCCACCTCGCGGTGATCGGACCGCCCGGTTCGGGGACCGGCTCCGAGGCCGTGCACATCCCGCTCACCGGCCACAACCTGGTGTTCTCGCTGACCGCCGACGGCCCGTACGAGGTCACCCTCGTACGGCTGGAGGCACGGGCCACCCGGCACGCCTCGCTCGTCGCGGACGGCATCAGCATGGCCCACCGCCGGGTGCCGGACATGGTCTACAGCCCCGACCTGCTGGAGTCGATCCAGCGGTCGGTGGAGGCGTTCGAGCCGCTGAAGCGGCCGGACTTCGAGGTGCGGCTCGACGACGGCCCGGCGACCGTGCGCCCCGTCGGCGAGGACGCGCCGCCGCTCCCCCTGACCGTCCCTGGAGGCGAGAGCGCCACCCTGGTCCTGACCCCCGTCACCGGGTCCGGCGCCTGGGTGCACTGGCGGCTGGAGGCCGAGATCGAGTGCGAGGGCCGTACGCACACCCCGAGTTGGGACCTGACCGTCACCGCCACGACCGGCATGGTGGTCCACCACCCGGGCGGCGGCCGTACCAGCACACCCGTGCACGAGCTCTACCCGGACCACTGGGACCCGTCCGCCCCGGCCCCCGAGCCCGGGCAGGACACCGCGAACGAGCGATTCGAGGTCGCGGCCCACATCTCGGCCGACGGCACCGGCGTCCTGCGCGGCCCCTCCCGCCCCGACCCCGATCCGGAGCCCCCCGAGGGCCTGCGGCTGCGCGAGGCGGGCGACCGGCACCTGGCGGCGGGCCGGGTGCGCGAGGCGGCGGACGCCTACCGGGCGGCGGCCGAGGCGGGCAGCGGCCACGGCGCCTTCGCGCTCGGCAAGTTGCTGCACGAGCAGGGCGACCTCGTGGGCGCGGAGCGGTGGTACGAACGCGCGGCCGAGCGCCGGATCACGGCGGTCTTCAACAACCTGGGCATGGCGGCGCTCCAGCGCGGCGACACGGACCGGGCCGAGCGGTGGTACCGGCGGGCCATGGACGAGGGCGACTGGACGGCGGTCGACGGGCTCGGGGCGCTCATGGCCGGACGGGGCGACGACGCCCAGGCGGAGACGCTGTGGAAGCTCGCCGCCGACAACGGGCAGCCCAACGCGGCACAGAACCTGGCGGTCCTGCTCAACCGGCAGGGGCGCACCGCCGAGGCCGAGGCGCTGTGGGTCCGCGCGGCCGAGGCGGGCAACGCGGGGGCCGCCGTCCACCTCGGCTTCCTGCGGCACGAGGCCGGGGACCTGAAGGAGGCCGAGCGCTGGTGGCGCGAGTCCGCCGAGCGGGGCAACAGCCAGGGCGCCTACTACTTCGGCGTGTTCCTGGCCCGAGCCGGCCGCACCGACGAGGCCGAGCGCTGGTGGCGGCAGGCCGCCGGACGGCTCGGTGACCCGGAGAACTTCACCGGCTCCCACATGCCCACGGAGCGCGGGTTCGGCTACGCGCTCGTCCAGGCCGCCGCCTCGGGCGAGGCGCTCTCCGCGTACGAACTGGCCTGCCTCCTGGACGACAAGGGCGACCGGGCCGGGGCCGAACGCTGGTGGACCGCCGCCGCCCGGGCCGGTCACATCGAGGCGGTGCTGCGGGTCGCGCAGGTGGCCATGAACGACCACGACGACCTCGACGGCTGTCTGCGCTGGCTGCGGATCGCCGTCGAGGACAAGCGGACCCCACTGGAGCGGCTGGCCACGGCGGCCGGCGCGCTGCACCGCCTCACGGGCGGGCTCTACGACGGAACGCGCCCCGACAACCCGGACGCGCTCGCGGCCTGCGCGCTGGCGGTCGACGCGTACGAGCGGCTGCACGGCCAGGACGCGACGGCGTACGAGCAGCCGTACGGCCAGGTGCTCGACTCCTACGCCCGGCTCAGCCGGGAGGCGGGAGACCTCGGGGCGGCCGATGCGGCCGACCGGCGGCTCAGCGCGCTCGGGCTGCGGCCCGGCTGACCACCGCGGCTCAATCCAACCGCGTACTCGGTGAGTTGACTTGTCTGTCCGGCTTGCCGGTAACGGCCCTATCGTTCCGCTGTGCACCGGCGAGGAGGGGCGTGTGGACAAGGACGAGGAGCGGCGGTTGAGGGCCATCGCGCCGGAGATCACCCGGGTCACGATCGACCTGCTGAGGACGGTCGTCGGCCTCGAACCCGCGGAGCGGGTCCCCGAGGAGGCGCTGCGGGTGGCCGACGAGGTGCTGGCGAAGCACGGCTCCGACGGGCTGCGGGTGCTCGTCATGTGCATGGCCGGGTGGACGGCGGTCGGGATCGAGTCGAACGCGCATCTGACCGGCAAGACGCATGAGGCGTACCTCGACGAGATGGAGCTCACCTGCTGGGAGGCCAACCCCGACGGCTGACGCGGACGGCCGCCGCGGGGCCGCCGATCCGACCCCGGCGCCACCGCTGACCTGGGCGGCAGAGCACGCCCGAATCAGCGACGCGAACCCCCGCAAGGGGTGCCCGGAGAGCAGGTTTGCCGGACGGGATGTCAGGATGGGGGCATGACGACCAAGGTCTACTTCGACATCACCATCAACGACGAGCCCGCCGGGCGGATCAACTTCAACCTGTTCGACGACGTGGTTCCCAAGACGGCGGAGAACTTCCGCGCGCTCGCCACGGGCGAGAAGGGCTTCGGCTACGCCGGCTCCTCCTTCCACCGCGTGATCCCCGAGTTCATGCTCCAGGGCGGCGACTTCACCCGGGGCAACGGCACCGGCGGCAAGAGCATCTACGGCGAGAAGTTCGCCGACGAGAACTTCAAGCTCAAGCACGACCGGCCGGGCCTGCTGTCCATGGCCAACGCCGGCCCGAACAGCAACGGCTCGCAGTTCTTCATCACCACCATCGTCACCGGCTGGCTGGACGGCAAGCACGTCGTCTTCGGCGAGGTCGCGGACGAGGACAGCATGAAGCTCGTGAAGAAGATCGAGAGCCTCGGCTCGCAGAGCGGCAAGACCGCGGCGAAGGTCACCATCGCCGAGTCCGGCCAGCTCTGACGGTCTGCTTCCGTCCGCTGTCCGCCGACGGCGGCCCGAGGGGCACACGCCTGCGTGAGCCCCTCGGCGCGGCGGTTTGTGCCCGGGGTTCGTCTCCGGGCAGGCCGGTTTCAGCGGCCACCTCGCCGGGGAGATTGCGGCATGATCCCAAAGCCCCGGTCCAGATCCTCGTTCCTTCGACGGGCGGGCGCGCTCCCCGCGCTGCCCCTCGCCGCCGCCCTGCTCACCTCAACCGTCGCGCTCTACATCGCACTTGTGGCGTTCGGGAACATCACCGACTTCGACACCAACCGCGCCTTCGTCCACCATGTCCTGGCCATGGACACGACGTTCAAGGACCCGGACCTCATGTGGCGGGCCGTCGGGTCGACGACGCTCCAGGACATCGCGTACGTACTGATCATCACCTGGGAGACGGTCGCCGCGCTGGTGCTCGTGGCGGCGGGCGTGGTGTGGGCGCGGGCGCTGCGCGGCGGCGGTGGCTTCGCCCGGGCGCGGCGGCTGAGCACGGTGGGGCTGCTGATGGTGATGCTGCTCTTCGGCGCCGGGTTCATCGCCATCGGGGGCGAGTGGTTCGCGATGTGGCAGTCCAAGGCGTGGAACGGCCTGGACGCGGCGACGCGCGACTTCATGCTGGCCGCGTTCACCCTGCTCGTCGTCCACCTTCCCGGTGTCGAGGAGCGCGTCTGACCCGGTAGGGCGTCAGCCCGCCGCACCCTCCTCCACCCGCGCCGCCGCCCGCGTGATGTTCCGCGCCATGCCCCCGAACACCACGGCGTGGAACGGCGACACGCTCCACCAGTACGCGTGCCCGAGCAGCCCGTGCGGATGGAACAGGGCGCGCTGGCGGTAGCGGGTGCGGCCGTCGGGCTCGCGCTCCGCGTACATCTCCAGCCAGGCGAGCCCCGGCAGCCGCATCTCGGCGCGCAGGCGCAGCAGGTGCGGCCGGGTGATCTCCTCCACGCGCCAGAAGTCCAGCGAGTCCCCCACCCTCAGCCGTGCGGCGTCACGGCGGCCCCGGTGCAGGCCCACTCCCCCGGTCAGCCGGTCCAGCCAGCCGCGCACGGCCCAGGCGAGCGGGAAGGAGTACCAGCCGTTCTCCCCGCCGATGCCCTCGATGACCTGCCACAGCGCCTCCGGCGACGCCTCCACGACGCGCTCGCGGCGGTCGGTGTAGAGGCTGCCGCCCGCCCAGTCGGGGTCGGTGGGCAGCGGGTCGCTGGGGGCGCCGGGGAGCGCGGCCGAGGACCAGCGGGTGGCCACGTTGGCCTCCTTGATCCGGCGCAGGGCGAGCTCGATGGCCTCGTCGAAGCCGATCGGGGTGCCGGGCGGGTCGGGCACGTACCGCGCGATGTCGTGCTCGTGGCAGACCACCTCGTGGCGCAGCGACTCGGCGAGCGGCCGCGCCAGCGCCCTGGGGACCGGTGTGACCAGGCCGATCCAGTGGCTCGACGGCCGCGGCGGCAGCATCGGCACCTTCAGGATCAGCCGGTGCGGCAGCCCCGCCACGGCCGCGTACCGGCGCATCATCTGCTCGTACGTGAACGCCTCGGGGCCGCCGATGTCGAAGGCCCGGTTGACGTCGGCGGGCATCCGGGCGCTGCCGACGAGATAGCGCAGCACGTCCCGTACGGCGATCGGCTGGATCCGGTTGCCCAGCCAGCTCGGGGTGATCATCACCGGGAGCCGCTCGGTCAGATGGCGCAGTATTTCGAACGAGGCCGATCCGGAGCCGATGATGACGGCGGCGCGCAGCACGGTCGTCGGCACGGCCGAGCCGAGGAGGATCCCGCCGACCTCGGCGCGCGAGCGCAGGTGCGGCGACAGGTCCTCTTCCGGCACGTCCACGGGTGTGAGGCCGCCGAGGTAGACGATCCGGCGGACCCCGGCCGCCGCGGCCTGCTCGGCGAAGATCCGGGCGGCCGAGCGGTCGGTCTCCTCGAAGCCCGGCCCGGCGCCGAGCGAGTGCACCAGGTAGTACGCCACGTCCACGCCCCGCAGCGCCGCCCCGACCGACTCCGCGTCCGTCACGTCGCCGCGCACGGTCTCCACGCGCCCGGCCCACGGGTGGTCGCGCAGCTTGCGCGGCGTACGGGCCAGACAGCGCACCCGGTAGCCCGCGTCGAGGAGCTCGGGCACCAGCCGGCCGCCGATGTAGCCGGTCGCGCCGGTCACCAGGACGAGTTCCGGGGTGCCGTCGCTCTTCATGCCCGCCTCCGCCGCTCGCCGTGCCATCGGGCAACGATCTCCCGCGGGCGCCGCTTCCGGGCGGCACGACACCACGGTTTGCCGTCCGCGTCCCGGCGGAGGACGCTCGAAGCGTAGGCCCCTCGCGGCCCACCAGGCGCGGGCCGCGACCTTCTGAAGGAGGTCAACATGGCCACCGCTTTCGACACCGAGACGCTGCGCCAGGGCATCGAGAGCCATGACGCGAAGACCCTGCTGTCGCTCTACGCGGAGGACGCGGAGATCCGTGTCGTCGACCGCAACACCCAGCCGAGCCACCCGATGGTCATGCACGGCCAGGACGAGATCTCCAAGATGCTCGACGACGTCTACAGCCGCGAGATGACGCACAAGCTGGAGCAGTGCGTGGTCCAGGGCGACCATGTCGCCTACACGGAGTCCTGCGAGTACCCCGACGGCGTACGGGTGCTTGCCAACTCGATGATGTCGCTCAAGAACGGGAAGATCGTCGAACAGACCTTGGTGCAGGCCTGGGACGAGTAGGGGAAGAGGACAGCCGCTCCTGCAGCAGGGCGTGCCGGAACTGGTACACCGCGCCCGCCTGCCGCAGCACGCCCAGGCGGTGGGCCTCGCCGAGGAACGCCATCAGCCGCCAGGGCAGGGCGCCGCGCCCGCACAGCCACAGCCGGGCCACGGCGAGGCGCCCCCACGCCGACATCGCCACCGTGACCACGCCGGTGGGGATCAGCGCGTACGCACCGATGCTCGCGGCGTCCGGCAGGCCGAGCAGGCGCGGCAGGGCGCTGCCCGCGAGGACCGCGGCCAGATAGATGCACAGCGCGCGGGCGAGGGCGGTGCCCCGGTCGGTTCCCAGGCTCGCCGAGGGGCTGAGGCTGCGGGTGACGTCGACGGGCGCCCCCAGCCAGCGGTGCAGCCCGGCCGCGATGCCGCCGACGAGCCCGAGGCCGAGGCCGCCCGCGAGCCCGAAGACCACCGCGGTGCGCAGGATCGCGCCCGGGCTCTGCCGGGTCACCCACTCGCCCTGGGGGCGGTCGAGGAGCGGTGACAGGTCGTACGAGCCGAGGTCGCGGCCGTCGGTGAGCCGGACGGTGAAGACCTCGCCGTCGGGCCGGTAGTCGTGCGCGGAGATCGCGAGCCGCTGGTCGATGGTGGTGCAGCGGGCCGGTGGGGCGCACAGGTCAAGGTCGCGTACGTCGGCGGGCAGCGCGAACTCGCGCGTACCGCCGTGCTCGATCAGCGTGCCGTGCACCGGTTCCGGCAGCACGACATAGGTGCGACCGTGCGTGCGCAGGCCGTAGCGGGTGCCGTCCGCCGCGTCGACGTAGCGCGAGCCGTCGGGCGTGTGCCGCACGGGACCGCTGACGGGGAAGTCGGCGCGCAGCGCGGCGCGCGCCGCCGCCGGGCCCCCTTCGGCCAGGGTGAAGACCGCCCCCAGACTCAGCCCCGCGAGCAGGCCGACGGCGAGGCCGTGGGCCATCGCCCGGCCCAGGCGGCGCGCCCGGCCCGCGGGGTCGCGCCGCTCACCCTTGGCCACCACGCCCGACTCGCCGCGCACGAAGTATGCCGTCAGGGCGCCCGCGACCACCGCCCCGAGCGCGGCGAGCAGCGGTGAGTCCGGCAGGAACCCGGCGCCGACGAGCAGCACCCCGGCGGCCGTGAGCAGCCCGGCGCCCGCCCTGCGCGACCAGCGCCTGCGCGGTCCGCGCCGGCGGCGGCCGAAGAAGGGCATCGTCGAGGGCAGCGGCGACGTCGGCATGCCGATCGCCGCGAGACCGGTGGCGATCACCAGGCCGTACAGCCCGCCCACGGCGAGCCAGCCGAGCGCGCGTGGCATGCCCGCGAACGGCACGGCGAAGTAGGGGTCCTGGCTGAGCGGCCGGGTGAGCCCGACGGCGAGGCTGAGCGGCAGCGCGTACAGCAGCGGCAGCAGGAACCGCCGTAACGGGTGGCTCTGCGCGGCGTACCCGGCGCAGACCCCGGCCACCGTGGCGGCGGTCACCGCGGGCAGCGCGGGGTCCTGGCCGAGCGCCCACAGCGGCAGGCACACGGCCTCCGCGAGCAGGCCGAGCAGCAGCAGCGGGCCGAGGCGCGGCAGCGGCCGGGGCAGTGCGGTGTGCAGCTCCCACCAGGCGAGGTCGCGGGTGTCGCGGTGTTCCAGATGGCGGGCGAGGAAGCGCAGCCAGTGCAGGGCGCGCCCGGTGTCCCAGCGCGCGGACCCGGCGAAGGCGGCGGGGACGAAGGCGTCGAGCAGGTACTCCTCCAGGGCCGTCGGGTCGGCGAACTCCGGGCGCCGCAGCAGTTCCTCGGGGTCGTTGCCGGACTCGCCGTAGACGGCCCTGGCCATAGCCACCATCAGGGGCGAGGCGAGCACCTGGCGCACCGGGTCCCCGGGCCGCGTCCGGGCGAGCACCGGGTCCCAGGCGGTGGTGCGCTCCCCCGCGGGGCCGCGCACGGGCCGCGCGGTGCGCCGCAGGAAGTCGGCGGCCTCCCCGAAGGCGAGCGGCTGGAGCTCGACGACCGCCGCCGCCGTGAACACGTCGCCGTCGGTGACGACTTGGGCGTACACCTGGCTGCGGCAGGTCAGCAGCAGTGGACTGCCGTCGTCCAGCGCGGAGTTGAGGCGGCGGACGGCCTCCGCGCGCAGGGGCGGGGCGAGTTCGTCGAGGCCGTCGAGCACGGGCAGGACCCGCCCGGCCTCCAGGAGCTCCGCCGCCAGCGGGGACCCCGACCGCTGGATGGAGCCCAGGGCGGGATATCCCTCCGCGAGCCGGGCCGAGAGCCAGGCGTACAGCTCCGTGCTGTCGGGCTGCCAGGTGGCGAGCGGAAAGATCACCGGCACCGGGTCGCCCGTGTCGCGGCGCTCCAGGAGGTCGAGGGCGAAGCGGACGGCGAGGACGGTCTTGCCGCTGCCGGGTGCGCCGAGCACCACGAGCCGCCGGGAGGGGACGCGGGCGAACACCCGGGCGATGTCGTCCAGCACGCCGTCGAACCGGGCGTCCGCGCCGCCCCCGATGTTCTCGGGCGCGTCCGCGAGCCAGGGGTCCGCCGTGGTCCAGCGCACCGGCAGCGGTCTGGGGTCCTGGAGCCTGCGCAGCCGCCACTCCGCCTGCCAGTGCAGCCGCACCGCCTCGGCCAGCGCGTCGGCGGCGTGCTCCAGGTGGTCGGCCGGGGAGCGCTCGCCGGGCCCGGTCCTGAGCGTGTTGGCGACCAGTCCCACCATGGAGACCAGGAAGCCGAGCACCGAGACGAGCGAACCGGTGCTGCTGAGGCTGCGCTCGCGCACCGCCACGGCGACGACCGCCCCGGTGGCCAGCACCGCCCCCACCCAGATCCCGCGCCGCCAGTACCGCATCACGCGCCGCCCCCCGTCAGGGTGACCCCGTTGGTGCGCGCCATTGTCCCAGCGGACGGCCGGGACGGAACCGGGCGCGGCGCTGTGAACGTGCGGCTATTGGACGCAGAACTCGTTGCCCTCCGGGTCTCCCGACACGCGTGTCTAGCGGTTCTGGAGATGCGCTCCGATGGCAACGTTTACGCAGGTCAACGCGGGGGACTTCACAAACTCGCTCGTGGACGATGTGAAGCCGTCCTATCCCGCCACCTTTGCGAGCGCTGATCAGCCGCGCGCGCTGTCCGCTGTTCGCCTGTCCGTCGAGACCGACGAGACCACCAGCCCCGGCCGCCAGCGCGACGCCAACGAGGGGGCCGCCGCATCCATCGGTGCCCGCATCGTCGGGGAGGCCGTAGACCTCGGAGTCAGCGCGTCCAAGACGACACCGTTCGAGCGGCCCGAACTGGGCGAGTGGCTGACCCGGCCGGACGAGTTCGACGTGATCCTGTTTTGGCGGCTGGACCGGGCCGTACGGTCCATGGCCGACATGTCCGCGCTGGTCGGCTGGGCGCGCAAGCACGGCAAGCGGCTGGTCTTCGCCGAGGGGCCGGGCGGCGCGCGTCTGGAGCTGGACATGACCAACGTCGTTGGCGAACTGATCGCCACCCTGTTGGCGTTCGCAGCGCAGATGGAGGCACAGAGCATCGCGGAACGCGTCCTCGGCGCGCAGGCCGCCATGCGCATGATGCCGCTCCGCTGGCGTGGCTCGCGCCCCACCTACGGGTACATACCCGCCCCGCTGGAAGGTGGGGGCTGGACCCTTGTACCTGACACAGAAGCTGTTGACGGCTGCGGCCCGGCCCCCGTCGCCGTGTTTGAACGGATCATCCGTGACCTGATGGGCGACCCGGCGCTCGGCGAGGACGGCAAGACCGTCAGTGCCATTGCGGCCGAGCTGAACGCCGAGGGCATCCCGTCGCCCCGTGACTACTGGTCGCTGCGCAAGGGCCGCACCACAGGCGGGAAGACGGGCGGCGCGAAGGGACAGAAGGCCGTCACGCGTGAGCGCTTCAAGTGGACTCCGAACATGATCACAAAGCTACTCCGCTCCCCGGCGCTGCTCGGCTGGAAGACCCACGACGGCAAGCCTGTCCGTGACAGCGAGGGTGCGCCGATCCTGTTCACCACCGATCCGATCCTGACCCGCGCCGAGTACGACGCGGTAGCCGCGCTGCTCGACTCTCGCGCCAAGGACAACAGCCGGGAGCGCAAGGACACGAACGCGCTACTGCTCGCTGTGATCCACTGCGCGAGCTGCAACGGGCGCATGTACCTCAACAAGCACACCAGTAAGGCGAATCAGGCCGCTACCTACAATTGCAACAGCCATGCGCGTGGGGATCTGTGCGCGGCTCCCGCAAACGTACGGGGTGACTGGGTGGACGACTACGTAACCCGCGAATTCCTGGCACTGGTCGGCGGGCTCAGCGTAACGCGCGTAATCGAAGTGCCCGGCTACGATCCGGCCCCCGAAATCGCGGCGACCCTTGCCGAGTTCAAAGAGCACCAGGAACAGCAGGGACGGCAGAAGTCGCGTAGCGCACGCGAGGAGTGGCAGCGTCGGGCGGATGCTCTTGACGCCCGGCTTGCTGTGCTTGAGGAGACGCCGAAGGTGGAGCCGCGCCGGGAGGTGGTCAGCACGGAGCGGACGTACGTCGACGAGTGGCGCGACGCCGATACGGCCGGGCGGCGCCGGATGCTCATGGACGCTGGGGCGCACCTGACCGTGAAGCGGGGGACGCGCGGCGGGTGGCGACGGCTGGACGAGTCACGAGTGGCGTTCACCGTGCGGGAGGACGAGCACGCCAACGGCGGCGACTATCTGAGTGCCGCATACGCAGACGCCGCGTAAGGGTCACCCGAGAGGCGTACAGCCCCTCTAGGTGCCAATTCCCCGGAGGGGCTGTTCTGTGTCCGTAGATAACCCCTCAGCGGCTCTTAACCCGCGCACCTCCTGAACAGCGAGAGGCGCTTAACCGGCGCACTCTCTGAATCTCGGACCGCCTCGCACTGCTGATCGGATACACCGAAAGGCTGCGCATACGCCCGCCCACCCCTTCCGAATAAACCCCCGTCATCTTTGGCGGGGGTTTTCTTCAGGCCACTTAAGCCGAATTACACGGACTAGCAACGCGTTTCGACGGAACGGGGCCGCCGACGAAGGGGAGTTCCGCCGAGATACGCGGACGTATCGCCGAGATACGCCGAACACCCAACCACCCAGACCGGAACTTTCACCGAGATAAGAGGACGTCGAAACATGCTTACACCCAATTTCACCGGACTACTTGAGACGCTGCGAAAAGCCGAGGACGCGCTACAGGAATGGGAGTTCACCGGGGAACAGGGAGCCCGCATCCGTGCCCGCGTCTACGTGAGGAGCGCTCGGACGATCACAGAAACGGCCCTAGGTGACCGGCGCTGCGAGGGGCCGGAGTGCGGAAGGCCCATTGAGTACAGCGGAGTTGGCCGCCCAGCACGGTACTGCGGGAAGTCCTGCCGGGACCGGGCCGCCTACCGAAAGAAGCGTCAGCGAGCACAGCGGGGAGAGGGCTAGGCTTTTCTCTCTTTGTGTTGAGTGTTGATTCCGAACAAGAAGTTAGGTCAGTATAAGAAAACCTATAGGTAGACCAGAAACGCTCTCAGGAACAGCACTCGGCACGCGCGCCCGGCACACCTCAACGTTGAGGCGTGGGTACAAATATTTGAATCCCTCGGCTGGCCGCACTTCCGCTGTCACTTAACCGGCTCACCTCGTAGCGGGTGAGGGCGTTGGTTGCCCTTTCTTCGGTTTGCGGTTTTTCATCGTCGGTACATGACCGGTCACTTACCCCGGTGGCCGGTCCCCCGTCGATCGCTTCTGAAGCCAACTTCCTTTCCATGCGACGGCATTCGCATTTTACTCATGCTTCGGCGGGTTGAAGTTACGCGCGCATTTGCGGCGCACTCCCCGTCGAAAGCCCCCGTACCTGCTGTGGTCTATGCCGAGACCTAGCGAGTACGGGGGCTTTTCCATACCCAAGAAAGGAACCCCCCTTCAATGGCGAATGTTTTCGCACAGAGCAATGTTGTCGCTAAGACCGCCGCATCCATGCTTAAGGCCGAACTAGTCCTAGGCCGTCTCGTTCATCGCTCCGCCGAGTCCGAATTTATGGGCGGCCGAGGCGATACAGTGCGCGTACGCGTGCCGCACGTTATTGAGGCCAAACCCTTTACGGGCTCCACTTCCGCTGTAACCAAAACGCTGAACGAGCAGGTTGTCCCCGTTGTTCTGACTACGCATGCCATGAACGGCGTTGAGCTAACAGCTAAGGACACATCCTTGAACATCGAGAGTTTCGGCGCCCAGGTGCTTGCTCCGCAGGTGGCGGGTGTGGCCGAAATGATCGAGGGCGAGATTGCCCGGGTAATGCAGCCCGCTGTCACCTCTGCCACGCTGACCATTGATGTGAAGAATCCTCGCGACGCGATCACTAAAGCGGGGGAAATTCTCGACTCTCGGAAGGTCGGCGCGAAGACGCGTGTTCTGGTTGTCTCTCCCAACGTCAAGCGTGCACTACTAATGGACCCCAATCTCTCCCAGGCTGATTCGGCCGGGTCGACGTCCGTTCTCCAAGATGCGATCGTCGGCCGCCTGCACGGATTCGACGTTTTCATGTCCCCATATATCGCGGATGGCGCTGTGGCTATGACAAAGGAAGCATATGCGGCGGCGATTGTGGCGCCCATCAAGCCAGAGTCGGCAACCGGCTCATCCGCCGTCGATGACGATAACCAGGGTTACGCAATGACCGTTTGGATGGGTTTGGATGTTGAGACGCGCCAGGAACGGAGCATTTGTGAAGCGTTCGTAGGCGCCACGGTCCTTGACGTTAATCGCGCGGTCGGTCTGAAGTTCAACGCGCCTGCATAAGGAGAAGTGATGATGACTGAGGACGAGAAGATCCCTGAGACGCCACAGGGGTCCGCTGTAGGCCTTGCCGAGACCTCGGAGGGGGAATCGGCTCCCGAGATCACCGCGTCCCCGGAGAGGGCCATTGAGGGCCCCTCGCTGGATGAACTGCGGGCGAACTTGGAGAGCGTCTCTGCGGCACTCCGCGAGTCCGAGGAACTGCGGCAGCAACTGGACGCGCAGCTAAAGGCAGCCGAGGTGACCCTAGAACGCGAGCGCGTTGCACGTCGATACAATCTACCCGACGAATTGGCGCCATTCCTGCGCGGCGAATCTGCCGAGGAATTGGAGAAGGAAGCCGCAACGCTGGCGAAGTACGCAACTGCGATACATACGAACCTTGGGGTCGGTGGCCTTGATCCCACGGACACCTTCCATTCTGCTGGTGATGTTGCCCGCAGGGTGAATCGCGAAGCACGTTCCTGGTGAGCAGTCAGCACGGAGAGACAGACAATGAAAGGGAGCCCTTTTGCGTGATGTGCGGGCACGTGGGGCTGAATCCTGGTTGCCCTCTGCGTGGGTTGCGCAAGCGTGCGTGCCGCATGGGGATGACCATGGGGAAAGCGGAATCCGAACAGCTCTTGAATGAGCAGGTTCGAGGACGACGTGTCTTCGGAATGGGCTTCTAGTAACTTACCTTTGATTTGAAGGTAGAGGGGTGGGGGTGACCCCCTTTTGGCGCCTTTCCGGACCGCATGCGTATAGCACCTCACTCCCGCTACGGGTTTTGGAGTCGCCGAAACGGCCTGCGCCTTCGGATCAAAGATTGCTCTTTTCGAGGTCCTGACAACCAAACCCCTTGTGGCGACTGGGTAGTTGAGCTCCTTCGGTCCCACGGCCCCGTGCCCGTCCTTCGCCGGATGGGTGCGGGGCCTTTGGCGTGTCCTGGGGTGCTGGCCGGGCGTACGCTGCGGGTACAGGAGCGTCACCCTCACATGTGCTAGGCGGGGATCATGTCGAACGACCTTGGGGAGAATGTCCGCAAGTACCGGCGGCTGGCTGGCCTGACTCAGGAAGCGTTGGCCTACGCCGCCGGGCTCGCTCCATCCACAGTCGCCAAGCTGGAACAGGGCGGAAACGTCCGCATCGAGACCCTTCACGCGCTGGCCCGCGCGCTACACGTCAAGACCTCTCAGCTCATGGCGTCCGGCACCCCTCAGCCCCTCCGGGAAGAGGACCCGACGAAGGTCGGCCTAGTGGAGCTACGAAACGCCCTAACTCCCCCTGTAGGGCTGTCAGATGCGGGCAGCGACGGGCCCGATGAAGAGCCGAACCTCTCGGGTCTGCTGGAGGTGGTCCGGGGTGGGTCAGCGGCGTATGACTCAGACAGGTTCGGGACCGTGGCAACGAAGCTCCCCGAGATCATCAGGGATTCCAACTCCGCTGTTGCCTACTTCGACACCGGAGAGGAACACGTAAACGCACTGTCGGCCCGCGCTGAGGCGTACCTACTCGGCGGCCGGTATCTCACGCAGGTACGGCAATACGATCTTGCCTATCACGCGCTGTCAGGCTCGATTCACGATGCCCGTGAAGTCGGGGACACGAATACCGCCGCTTACGCAATCGTCATCATGTCGTGGCTTCTGCTGAGGCAAGGGCGTTTCGATGATGCGGAACGACTGGCTACCGAAACAGCGGACATGATCGAACCGCGAATCTCGAAAGCGGAACCGGAACGCTTGGCCGTATGGGGCTGGCTCGCATTGCAGGCAGCAGCGGCAGCCGTACGGAACAACAGCGCTGACAATGCCGCCGAAGCACGCCGTATCGCTGCTTCCGCTGCTTCCGGTCTCGGCGTCAAGTCCGTGAATGCCCGCCACCGTTACGGCCGGTTTGATCGCGCTGTGGCCTCAATGAAGGAACTTGAGGACGAGCTCATCAGGGAAGATGGCGACCCATACCGCGTGATCGAGGATTCAGCGGGTCGGGCTCCGCTGTCTGACCGGTCGATGAAGGCGGCCGGTATCTCTGAAACCGACAAAGAATGGAATCGTCACCGACTGACTGTCGCTACCGCTTACCTCAAGGTCGGGGATCTTGAGAATGCAATGGACCGGCTGACGGCCGTGCAGTACGTGAACGGCGAATGGCTGAGGCACCAGCGCACGGCGCGAGACGTGATGGAAGGGATTGCGCGGAGGCGTAAGCGGACTCTCACGCGGGAGATGCGGCAGATGATGACTCTACTCGGAGTTGCCGCCTAACTACCGCGCTACGTAGTAGTTCCCTGGGAGCGGCGCCCCTCCCCATACGCACCGTATTTGCCGGGAGTGGTCCACTCCCCAACTGCCGTGCTGCATCTGTGGATTGAGCGTTCGGGCCCCCATACGGTCCTCCTATCGAGGAAGCGGAATGAGGGGCCCAACATGGCACGCAGAACGGAAGGCGAGCGGCAGCGGCGACAGAACCTTGCCGACGCATCGTCGGGCAACTGGAACCCCGCTATGGGGAGTTACGCGGTGGACACGGCAGACAGTCGGATCGGGGAGGTGCGCCGACTGTTCGAGGGCAGCGTGTATCTGGTACCGCCCGGCGGTGGCGCTGAATGGGCTGTTCCCCCGGACCGGCTCCGTCAGCCGACTGACGCCGAGGTGTGGCAGGCGCGCGTGTGGACCAGCCCGGCGAGGCTGACCTGATGTGGGCTGTCGTACCCGGACCCGCCCCGTGGGTGCCCAGTCCCGGCGCATTGGTCAAGGACACGGCGCGCGGGCGGCTCGGGAAGGCCATCGCGTGGGATGGCAAGACGCGCACGGTCACACTGACACCACCAGACGGCGGGGAACCCTGGGAGACCGACGCGTTCCGCCCGGCGGGTCAGCCATGAAGCCCCGGTTACCTACAGCGCTGGGGCGCGTGGCCGGGCTGGTCATGATCCTGTTCGGGTTCGTCGCCCCGGTCGCGCTGCTCGTGTGGGCGGTTACCGGCCGCCTCTGAAGACTCCCGAACCCCCGGTAAGACCAACGTCACGAGTGGTCCCGTCCCGGCCGGGGGTTCGGGGCAAGACGCCCGTCCCGGTACGCGGTTGAGGTCCGTTCCGCCGGGGCGGGGCATCTCACACAGCCACAGTCTGGAGGAGTCAGACGATGAGTGCTGCCCAAGACCGTTTGAAGTTCGCGTGGTTAGAGGTCACAGGACTCTGCAACGAGTTATGTGATCACTGCTACGCCGACTCATCCCCCAAGGGAACGCACGGCACCATGACCGCGCTGGACTGGACGCGCACCATCGACCAGTTGGCGGAGATCGGGACCGAGGACGTCTCGTTCATCGGCGGGGAACCGACGCTGTACCCGTACCTGGGCGAGCTGATCACGTACGCCCACGCGGCGGGGTTGGGGATCGAGGTCTTCTCGAATCTGACCCACATTCGCGAGCCCTTGTGGGAGACGTTCATGGCGTGCGAGGTGAAGCTCGCCACGTCGTACTACTCGGACAGCGCCGCCGACCACGACAAGGTCACCCGGCTTCGCGGCTCCCACAAGAAGACCCGCGCCAACATCGCGAAGGCGCTCAGCCTCGGTATCCCGCTGCGGGGCGGAGTCGTCGCCGTGAACCAGGGACAGCGCGTCAAGGAAGCGGCGCAAGACCTCTTGGCACTCGGGGTGGAAACGGTCGGCGGAGACCGGACACGGGCGTTCGGACGGGCGAGCAAGGGAGCCGCCCCAACCATCAACGATCTGTGCGGGCACTGCGCCCACGAAAAGTGCGCCATCGGCCCCACGGGTGACGTCTGGCCTTGCGTGCTCGGGCGGTTCCTCACCCTGGGGAACGTGAAGAAAACGCCACTCGCCGAAGTCTGGGGCGGCCCGCAGATGGCCGGGGTAACCGCTGACATCGAAGCGGTGCACGGTGACGGCGTACAGGCGTGCACCCCGCCGCAGTTCCTCCCGATGTGCGGGCCATGCTCGCCGTGTGTCCCCTCTGTGGGCCACTGCGACCCGAGAGAGGCCGACGCCATGGCGCAGACGGCTACGATCGGCTCATCCGCCTGACCCGCTGCGAACACCAGGGAGCACGGACATGCACGATCACGGCGACGACTTCGGCCCGTGGGGTACGGATGGCAACGCCAGTGCCGTACAGCGAACCGAAGAGGAGTGGGCCGTAATCGCCCGGTACATCCGGCACGCTGCGAACAAGATCGGCCCTGATCTTCCGCTGTGTCTTCCTGGTGAGCCCCAGCAGTGCGGGCGGACTGCTCAGCAACATGTCTTGGCGTGGTCAGCGCACCTGAAGGCGGCGGCCCATCACCTGATCGAGCAGGCCACCCCCAGCAGGGAGAGGGGCGCTCACGTTGCCGGGACCGTGTTCCAGCGGCGGCTAGCTGAACTGCGAGACCAGAGCACCCGCACGCACGCCCATCAGTGACCTTCGCACTGGCCCCGGTTTAGCGTCTCCCTCGGACGCTGATCGGGGCCCTTTTCACACGCTGACCAGCGTCTCACCGTAGAATTGGTAGTCCGGCGTGTTCGGGTCGGACATGACCACGTGGTGGGTGCCGGGCTCGACGACGACCTGGAGCACGCTCGCGCCCAGGCCCTCCAGGCGCTTCACCTCCGCCTCGCGGTGTTCGGGGCCGAAGTGCAGGTCCATGTGGAGGCGGTTCTTGACCCGCTTGGGCTCGGGGACGCGCTGGAAGAGCAGACGGCGGCCGAGGCCCATCCCGGAGGCCGCCTCGACGGGGTCGTCGGGGTGGCGCACGGCGGCCAGGGTCCGCCAGGCCTTGCGGCCGTCGACCACCGTGTACAGCTCATCGGTGACGGCGCCCGCGGCGAGCAGGCGCTCGATGAGGACGGTGTGGTCCTCCACCTCGTAGCCGAGGGCCTGGGCCCAGAAGTCGGCGAGGCTCAGCGGCTCGGCGCAGTCGACGACGAGTTTCCAGTGGACGGCCATGCGGGTCTCCCGGTGGTCGGACGCCCGCGTGGGCGTACGGGGTTCGGCGCCCTCATTGTCGTGCCCCGTCCGGGGGACCACTAGCCGGGGCCCGGCCGGGTGGGGGCCGGTCGCCGGGGCGGTGGCTTACGATCCCGCGATGAGAGCTTCCGGCACATTCAAGGTCACCGGGTTCACCCCCACGGCGCTCGCTCCCACCCCGGCCGTCGAGACCGCCCTACCGGTCGGCGTCGCCACCATGGAGAAGCACTACGAGGGCGAGGTCGCGGGGCGCTCCTCGACCCTCTTCACCGCCGCGTACGACCAGGCCGCGGCCACCGGCACGTACGTCGCGATGGAGTCCTTCGACGGCTCGCTCCACGACCGGCGGGGCACCTTCAACTTCGCCCACTCCGCGACCACGCTGGGCACGGGCCGCGAGAACGAGTTCTGCGTCATCGTGCCGTCCAGCGGGACGGGCGCCCTCACCGGGATCTCCGGTTCGGGCGGGCTTGCGATCGACGCCGACGGGACCCATCGGATCTGGTTCGACTACGAGATCGACTGATCGCGGTTTCCCGGATTCCCGGGGACAGGACGGAACGGGGGGTGCGGACACCCCCCGTTCCGTACGTCCGACTCACCGGGCCCGCGTCGGTGTCCTTCCCTCGCGCGTCCAGGCCAGCAGGTCCTCCTCCGTCCACGTCGTGATGACGCGCTCGGCCGGGACCCCGCACTCCTCGGCCCGTACGCAGCCGAAGACCTGCCAGTCCAGCTGCCCGGGGGCGTGCGCGTCGGTGTCGAGGGAGAAGAGCACGCCCGCGTCGACCGCCCGGCGCAGCAGTCTGCGCGGCGGATCCAGGCGTTCGGGACGGCTGTTGATCTCGACGGCGGTGTCCGACTCGGCGCAGGCGGCGAAGACCTCGTCCGCGTCGAACGCCGACTCGGGCCGTTTGCCCCGCTCCCCGGTCACCAGGCGCCCGGTGCAGTGCCCCAGCACGTCCGCGTGCGGATTGCGCACCGCCGCGACCATGCGGCGGGTCATCGCGGCGGCGTCCGTGCGCAGCTTGGAGTGGACCGACACCACCACGACGTCCAGCTGTTCCAGGAGTTCCTCCTCCTGGTCGAGCGAGCCGTCCTCCAGGATGTCGCACTCGATGCCGGTGAGCAGCCGGAAGGGCGCCCAGCGCTCGTTCGCCTCGGCCACCACCTCCAGCTGCCTGCGCAGGCGTTCCGGGGACAGGCCGTTGGCGACGGTCAGCCGGGGCGAGTGGTCGGTGAGCACCGCCCACTCGTGGCCGAGCTCCGCCGCCGCCCACCCCATCTCCTCGATCGGGCTGCCGCCGTCGGACCAGTCGGAGTGCAGATGGCAGTCGCCGCGCAGGGCCGCGCGCAGCGCCTCGCCGCCCTCGACGAGGGGCGCCGAGGCGCCTTCCTCCTCCAACCGCCGCAGATACTCCGGCAGTTCTCCGGCCAGGGCCTCGCGCACCACCTGAGCCGTCTTCGGGCCGATCCCCTTCACCGACTCCAGCGACCCGGCGGCCACCCGCTTCTCGACCTCGCCGCCCGCCATCTCCTCGACCGCGGCGGCGGCCGTACGGAACGCCCGTACGCGGTACGTGGGGGCCTGCGTGCGCTCCAGCAGGAACGCGATCCGCCTCAACGCCGTCACCGGATCCATCGACACCTCCGACCGCCCCCCATTGTCCGTCGGCCCGCCGCCGCGCGCCTCCCGTACGGGGGCCCTGCGACGCGGCGGCGGGGCACCCCCGCTCGGGGTGCCCCGCCGTTCGTGCTGTCGCGTGCGGGCGACGAAGCGTGCTCGTCGGTCAGAAGTTGAACACGACGCCCTGGCCCGCCCGCTTCATGCAGGGGTTGCCGAAGGTGTGCTTGTAGGAGACCCGCTGGCCGTCCCAGACGCCGTCGGCCGTGACGGTCATCGGGTTCCACTCCTTGGTACACACCACACCGAGCGGCGGGCCGTCCGTGATCGCGGCGAAGTCGCCCTGGTTGTGGGCGAGCTCCGCGCAGGCCCGCTTGGCGGCCGGGTGCGTGCCGGAGGCGGTGGGCGCGCAGCTGAGCGTCACCGCGCGAAGGACGGACGCACCGTCGTCGCCGGTGCCCGGCGCCACGGTCAGGACGAGCGCGGACGGCGGGTAGAGGCTCATCGCGGCACCCCGGGTGTCGTGCTGATCGGCGCCGGCCGCACCCGGTACGGCAACCGCTGCGCCGACGAGCGCCAGCGCGGCCACCAGAGTCGTACGCCCAAGCGTCTTACGCATATCGAACACTCCTGTCATTCAGGGACCGATGAACGAGCCAGAGTCTTGTCCAGTCCCGGGAGTGCCGCAGACCGCCGTATACGGATCCGGTCACACTCCGCCACACCACGATCGCTGGAAGTTGCAGGCCACAGCCACCCGAACGGTCGGACGGGCTGCTGGACGCCCGTAGAGAAGAAGGCGCAAAGCCGCCTCTGCTTTTATTTCTAAAGCAACGAGAACATTGAATCTTGAATAGTGAGGTTTCAATGAGATTTCATTCGCGGGCCACGTCCAGAGCCTCCACCTGCGCCTCCCGGGCGGCCGGACATGCGGGCGCCCCGGGCGGGCGTCAGAGTGGGGACGGTGCCGCACTCGCCCCGCCCGGCCCGCCCGGCGCCCTGGCCCCACACGAAGGAGCAGCACACGATGGAACACCACATCGTCGCCGAGATGACCGAGCCCGGCGGCAGCACCCTCAAGGAGTGGCACATGGTCCGCACCGGCCAGAGCGTGTCCATGTGCGGCCGTGAACTCGACATGAGCCGACAGGAGTTGCCGTCCGACGCCTGGGGGACTGAGCAGGCGCGGCCGTTCTGCCACACCTGCGGCGCCCTGTTCCTGCGCGAAGTGCCGTGAGGCAGGACGCCGGTGCCGTACCGCCTGCCGCTATCCGCCCGCGAACGCGGCCAGCGGGACCAGCGGGCGCTCCGCCTCGGGCAGCGCCCGCAGGGGGCGCACCCGGACCAGGGTCTGCGCGTCGGGCGCGTCGGCCCGCAGCGTGAACCAGACGACCTTGCCGTCGGCCGTGGCGTGCGTGCCCCAGCTGTCGCTGAGCGAGGCAACCATGGCCAGGCCCCGGCCGCGGGCCGCGAGCGGCTCGCCGCCGCCGAGGACGGGCAGCCGGGGGTCGTGGTCGAGGACGGCGGCGGTCAGGCGGCGCCCCGTCCAGCGCAGTTCGAGCGTGCAGCGCTTGTCGCCCTCGGTGTGCCGGAAGACGTTGGTGAGCAGCTCGCACACGCCGAGGCTGACCGGCTGGATCAGACACTCCAGCTTCCAGTACCGAAGGTGTGCGGCGACGATCCGGCGGATCTGCGGCACCCGTTCGGGGGCGGCTTCCAGATCCAGGGTGTACTGACGGTTCACTTCCACGACCACGCCCACGACTGCGCTCCTCATCAGGACGGCCGGCGGACCGGCTGCCGCTTTGACAATGACAGCCCCGAGTAAGCGGAAAGTAGTCACTCAGATACAGAGGGAACGCAATCAGCGTGACCCCATCCGGGTGAACGCGCAACACAGGCCGCACGACGGGGCCGGTCCGGGCCCGGCGGGCAGAAAAAGAGCCCCGGCAGGACGGGGGAGACCTGCCGGGGCTCGTTCAGGGGCGGGCGGTTCAGCGTGGCCCGCATATAGATGAATAGTAAACCATGGCTAGACCGACAGGCTGTCCATGAAGGAGCTCACCGAGAACACCGCGTTCCCCGGCCCCGCCGGCCCGTATCCGGGCGGGGAGGTCAGGCCGTACTCGTCCATCGTCGCCCGGTAGGCCTCAAGCAGGCGGATGTGGTACTCCAGCGGGGCGCCCTCGGGGTTGGCCTTGCCGAGCGGGGTGGTCGGCTCGGGGCACCAGGTCGTGAAGCGCGGGGTGATGCCGCGCGACATGAAGAAGCGCAGCCCCTCCACCGTGGAGTCGATCGCCTCGTCGACGGTGGTGAAGCCGAAGGGCTCGGCCATCTCCACGCCCGCGACGAAGTTGGGGATCACATTGCGCGGCCCGAAGATCTCCGCCGAGTCGAGGATGCGCCGGTGCCACTCGTCACGGCCGACGTACTCCTCCTTGCCCGGGCAGTACAGCTCGAACAGCCGCCGGTCCCACACCTCGTAGTTGGGGTGGTAGATCCGCACGCCGTAGTCGTGGAAGCGCTGCACGTCCTCCTTGGGCAGCGCCTGGGCGACGACCTTGCCCGTCCAGCGGCCGGGGAAGCGCTCCTCGATCGCCTTGGCGTACATCCCGTAGAAGTCGGCCTCGTCGCGCCCGCCGACGTGCGAGGTGATCGCGCCGCCGGTGAGGGTGTACGCGGTGGACGCCTTGGCGGTGTCGTACCGGTCGATGATCTCCAGCGCCTCCAGGATCTCCTCGACCGGCTTGACGCCGGTGTAGGGGCGCCCGGCCGCCTTGTGCTGGCGCCAGTTGTGGTTGATGTCGCAGTACTGGCACTCCTGCTTGGCGCCGAAGTACTGGCAGACCCGGAACACGGTGAGGTAGATCAGATAGCCCCACTGGATCGTCGGGGCCACCTCCATCACGGACTTGCCGTTCGACAGCTTGTGCCGGTAGTACTCCGGCATCGGCGGCAGCCCCACGTCCGAGATCCGCTTGCCGTCCAGGTACAGGCCGAGCATGCCGTGGTCGTCGGCCGCCACCCGGTACGGGGACGCCGGGTTGACCCGCACCGACACGACCGTACGGCGCAGCTCGTACGGGCCTCCGGTCAGCACGATCTCCTCCGGCGGGCGGCGCAGCGCGGCGGCGCCCAGCTCGGGCAGGGTGCGGTGGTCGAACGAGAAGATGAAGTACGACTTCGGCTTGACCTCGCCGGACTCGTTGTCGCTGAGGGCCGAGTCGTCGAAGGCCACCCCTCCGCGCAGCAGATCTTCCTTGATCACGGCTTCCCTGGGCACCCCGGGGAACCGCGCCATCAATGATTCGACCTCATCGGTACGGCTGCTGAGCATGTGCTGACGTCCTCCGGTCCAGTCGCTTTCCTGTCCTACTGAACCTACGCTCTCGCCGGCTTCGCCGATGGACTGGGCATCGACGACGAAGCCGGCGAGCGAGCGCCATGCTATCGGCGGGACGATCTTCGGCGGATCGGTCTGCGGTCGCGCTTCTCCTCATCCGAAAGGCTTAGGCATTCGGACCGGTACGCGCTCAGTGGGCGATCGAGTCGATCAGTTCGCGGGCTCCCTGGCGCAGCAGCGTGACCGCGACCGAGGTGCCGAGCGTGGCCGGGTCGAGCGGGCCCGCCCACTCGTGGGCGTTGAGCACGGTCTTTCCGTCGGGGGTGAACACACAGGCGCGCAACGAGAGATCGCCGTTGCGGGCCGCCCTCGCGTATCCGGCGATCGGGCTGTTGCAGTGGCCCTGGAGGACGTGGAGGAACATCCGCTCGGCCGTGGCCTCGCGGTGGGCGTCGGGGTCGCCCAGGTCGCTCACCAGGTCGATCAGCTCGCGGTCGCCCTCGCGGCACTGCAGGGCGAGGATGCCCGCGCCGATGGGCGGGCACATCACCTCCGGGGAGAGGACCTCGGTGATCACGTCCGTACGGCCGATGCGCTCCAGGCCCGAGACGGCGAGCAGCAGCGCGTCGGCGTCGCCCGCGGCCAGCTTCTCCAGGCGGCGGTTGGCGTTGCCGCGCATCGGGACGCAGTGCAGCTCGGGGTGGGAGGCGGCCAGTTGGGCGATGCGGCGGACGGACGAGGTGCCGATACGGGTGCCGGCGGGCAGCTCGTCGAGGGTGAGACCGCCGGGGTGGATCAGGGCGTCGCGGATGTCGTCGCGTTTGAGGAAGGCGGCGAAGACGGTTCCGGCGGGCAGCGGGCGGTCGGCGGGCACGTCCTTCACACAGTGCACGGCGAGGTCGGCCTCGCCCGCGAGCAGCGCGGCGTCCACCTCCTTGGTGAACGCGCCCTTCCCCTCGACCAGCGAGAGGTCGCCCATCCACTTGTCGCCGGTCGTCTTGACCGGGACGACCTCGGTGGCGACCCCGGGGTGGAGGGCCGCGAGTTCGGCGCGTACGCGTTCCACTTGCGCGAGCGCCATGGGCGAGTCACGCGAGACGATCCGGATCAACTCGGCAGTAGACATGCGTCCACGATATGGGGGCCGCCCGCATCTCGCGCACATCGCCCCGTAACCTCAGTGCCTTTGTACGCCAAGGAAGTTGACGCCCGCCTCGGACACGGTCGGCGACGATCGGCAGATAGGGAAAGCTGCCGACGCACCCCCGACGGCGACGGGCCCCCGGCCGCGGCTCGCGCGGGCGGAGGCCCTGGGGCGGGCGGCTGTGCGGGCAGCCGCCGTGGATCAGGTCGCCCTTCTGTTCTTGCTCATCAGCATGCCGCCCGCGACCAGCGCGAACAGACACACCGCACCGCCGGTGATGACGTTGCTCAGGACTGCTCCGGTACCGGGGTGGCGGGCGACCACCCACGGAGCGACGATCAGCCAGGCGCCCAACAGCAGGGCCACGAAGTTCAGGTCCTGCGACCGCTCCGGGACGACGGACATGCACAGGCCCACGACCGCGAGAGCGATGCCGACGATCAGGTTGGTCAGGGCGAGCGTCGGCAGCGCGCCGGAGAAGTGCACGGTCCAGCCGGAGATGGCCGCGTAGATTCCGGCGAGGATCACGAGTTCCTCGACCGCCGCGACTCCTCGGGTCTCCAGCATCGCCGCGTACCTGTCCCGCATCTCCGATACGTCGGGGTGCCCGGATATGTCACCTGGTCGGTGAGAGACGTCGGCCATGTGACTCGCCTCCTTCTGATGCCTGCAAGTCTTCTGGCCCCGATGCGACATCCGGTCGCGATTCCAGTGTGCTCTTATCTGGCCTTTATATGCAGATTGAACGGCTATCCGATATCTACAGAAGTTTTGGGTGTTTTGTGGAGAAATGCCTAGGCCGCGGCCTCGACGGCCGCCATCGCGCGACGGTTGCGCCACCGCGACCACCTGCGGCGCAGGGCGGCCGGGCCCAGGTCGACGCGGCCGTGCAGCAGACCGAGCACGATCGCCGTGCCCACCGCTATCAGATGCTCACGGCCGGCCAGATTGGGCTTCACCATCGCCTCGAACAGCATCGAGCCGCCGGTCAGCGCGAACACGATCGGGGCCCGCCGGACCACCGAGAGATACGTGAACAGCCCGACCACGGCCGCGGACGGCCCCGTGTCCAGCACCCGCCCGATCTCCGGCGGCAGCCCGAGTCCGCCCCAGGTGCCGGGGCCGAGCGCGATCATCACGCGCGCGCTGAGCGTCCCGGCCAGCGTCGTCACGTACGCGATCACCAGCGTCCGGGTCCGGCCGAGCGCCAGCTCCGCCAGGGCGAACCCGAGGAACAGCTGGGTGAGGCCCGCCCAGACCGGCAGGTCGAGGGCCGGGACGAAGAGCGAGATGGGGGTGCGCAGCAGCGCCAGCCACAGCGGCAGATCGGCCTTGACCTCACCGGTCAGCCGGACCACCACCGCGCCCGTCTGCGTCAGGTGGATGGCGTGGAAGACGGTCACCGCGACACAGGCGAGCACACCGAGGAAGAGGCCGCGCAGGCCCCGGTTGACCAGTTGCCGTACGGGGTCGACGACGATGCCCTGGAACTCGCCGCGCAGGGTGCGCGCGACGAACCGGACGAACCGGACCAGCAGGTCGGCCCGTTGCCGGGGGTCCCCACCGCCGGTCGCGGGCGGCGCGGCCGCCGCACCGGCCCCCTCGACCGTACCGACGTGCCCGCCCTCGGCCCCGTCACGACGGCCGTCGGCAACTCGGAACACTGCTTGATCAACCCCTCACGCCGCCAGCGCCAGCGGTCAAGACAATCGGCGCGTAGCTCCCCACGTACCCCCAGATCGTGCACCAGGTCGAACACACGCCGCACACGGGGGTCCACACCAAGGTAACCACGGTGTGGAGGACGTTCAAAGATTTTAGTTCGCTCACCGAACTGTTCTGGGTTAGGGTCGGCCCCGTGACCCTGCCCCGCGACTACACCGGCCAGTCCTGCTCCCTCGCCCGCTCCCTGGAGATCGTGGGCGAGCGCTGGACGCTGCTGATCGTGCGGGACGCGTTCTACGGGGTGCGCCGGTTCGGCGACTTCGCGGCGCACCTCGGGGTCCCCCGCGCCGTCCTCACCGACCGGCTCACCACCCTCACCGAGGCGGACGTCCTCGCGAGGGTGCCGGGCGCCGGGCGGCGCGAGGTGTACGAGCTCACACCGAAGGGCGTGTCGCTGTGGCCCGCGGTGCGGGCGCTCACCGGCTGGGGCGACGAGCACTACGCGGCGGGCGGCCCGCGCCGGATCTTCCGGCACGCCGCCGACGACGCGCCGATCGCCGCCGACGGGCGGTGCACGCGCTGCGACGCGGCCGTCGAGGTACGGGACATCCTCGTCACGCCAGGACCCGGCCTGGGCCCGGGCGGTGAGGACGACGACCCGGTGACGGTGGCCCTGAGCCGCCCGCACCGCCTGCTCCAACCACTGCGCGGCTGAAAGAACCCGACGGAGAGACCTTGGCCGGAAACCCCCGGCCAAGAGACCCTTCGCACCAAACCTCTCGCACGACGATGTTCACGACGAAAGGTGTACGCACATGAAGATCCTGGTCGTCGGCGCAGGAGCCACCGGAGGCTACTTCGGTGCCCTGCTCGCCCGGGCGGGCCGCGACGTCACGTTCCTGGTACGACCACGGCGCGCCGCCGCACTGCGCGAGCGGGGGCTGCGGCTGACGGGCTCGGGCGAGGACGAGGTGCTCACACCGCGTCTGGTCACCGCCGACGAGATCACGGAGCCGTACGACCTCGTCCTGCTGTCGGTGAAGTCCACCGCCCTGGAGCAGGCCGTGGAGGACCTCGCCCCGGCGGTCGGCCCGGACACCGCGATCGTGCCGCTGCTCAACGGCATACGCCACCTCGACGTGCTCAACGCCCGCTTCGGCAAGGAGCCGGTCCTCGGCGGGGTGGCCAAGGTCATCACCACGCTCAACGACGAGGGCGACATCGTCCGGCTGGCCCCGCTGGCGGTCCTGGCCCTCGGCGAGCAGGACGGCGGGGCCTCGCCCCGGACCGAGGAGATCCGCGCCGTGCTGGCCGGGGCGGGCATCGACGCGAGCGTGTCGCCCGACATCCTCGCCTCGATGTGGCACAAGTGGGTCTTCATCACGACCCTGTCCACCGTGACCTGTCTGCTGCGCGGCGAGGTCGGTGACGTCAACGCCGTTCCGGGCGGCTCCGGCATCGGCCCCGCCGTCCTCGCCGAGGGCGCCGCGGTGTCGGCCGCGGCGGGCTTCCCCGTTCCCGAGAGCGAACAGGCTCTCACCACGTCCCTGGTCACCCAGACCCCCTCCACCTTCGCGTCCTCCATGTACCGCGACGTGGTCTCCGGCTTCCCGACCGAGGTGGAGCACATCTTCGGCGACCTGACCGAGCGCGCCCGCGCGCTGTCGGTGCCCACGCCGCTGCTCGACCTGGCCACCCTGCACCTGCGGGTGCACCAGCACCGGGTGGGGGCGAAGTAGTAGTGGACAGCCCCTGGATCAAGCGGTACCACCCCGCCCCACAGGCCCCGACCCGCGCCGTCTTCTTCCCGCACGCGGGCGGCTCGGCCACGTCCTTCTTCGCCGCCGCCAAGGCGCTGTCGCCGGACGTGGACGTGCTGGCGATGCAGTACCCCGGACGGCAGGACCGGCTGGCCGAGCGTCCCATCGAGGACATGGGCACCCTCGTCGACCGCATCACCGACGAGCTGATGCCGTGGACCGACCGCCCGCTCACCCTCTTCGGCCACAGCATGGGCTCCTCCGTGGCCTACGAGGTCGCGCTGCGGCTGGAGGAGAAGGGCGTCCGGCCGCTCGGCCTGTTCGCGTCCGGCCGCGCGGCGCCCTCCGTCCCCATCTCCCGCCGGCTCCACCTGGCGGACGACGGCGCACTGGTCCGCCACCTCATGGAGCTCTCCGGGACGGACGCCCAACTGCTCGCGGAGGAGGGCCTGTTGCGCATGGTGCTGCCCGCGCTGCGCGGCGACTACCGCGCGCTTGAGACGCACTTCCCCGAGCCCGGCCGGTCGCTTACCTGTCCGGTCGTGGCCCTGTGCGGGGACGCCGACCCGGTGGTCGACCCCGACGACGTGGCCCTCTGGGAGCGGCACACCTCGGCGGCGTTCCGGATGCGGGTCTTCACCGGCGGCCACTTCTTCCTGGACGCCCATCTGCCCGCCGTGACACAGGAGATCCGCGACCACATCGAGGCGATGACCGGAGACTAAGGGGCGAGCGCGCGGGGCGTACGCGCACGGCCCGCCCCCGCGCTCATCCCCCGGTGCCCTCGCGCCCCACCACCACACCGGTGGCAACAAGCCCCCCGTTCTCCCCCTCCACCGCACGCCACCGCCCCCTGAACACGTCCACCCGGACGCCGTCCACCACCGGGCCGGGCACCTGCAGCGCACCCGTGAAGGTGCCGCTCTCGGGGTCGGGGGTGATCACGCAGTCGCCGAAGTCCAGCCAGCGGCCGGTCAGCGGGAACCACGCCTTGAAGACGCTCTCCTTGGCGCTGAACAGCATGCGGTCCCAGGCCACGGCCGGATGCGAGGCGGCGAGCCGGTCCAGCATGGCGCGCTCCTCGGGCAGGGTGACCATCTCCCGTACCCCGTCGGGCACCGGCGCGTTGGGCTCGGCGTCCACGCCGACCGAGGCGATGGCCGAGGTGGGGGCGACGGCCGCCGCGCGGTAGCCGTCGCAGTGCGTCATGCTGCCGACGACGCCGTCCGGCCAGCGCGGGGCGCGCTGGGCCCAGGCCGGGCCCTCCCGCGAGGGCAGGATCGGGCCGGGCGCGTGCCCGAGCTGGGCGAGCGCGGTGCGCGCGCACAGCCGTACGGTGGCGAACTCGCGCCGCCGCTTGTCGACGGCCTTGGCCACCACCTCGGCCTCCTGCGGGAACAGCTCGACCGACGGCGGGTCCGCGAACAGCTCCGCCACCACCACCTGTGCCGGGAGCAGCCCTTCGAGCAGCGCGCGGGTCACCATCGGGGCACCGAGTGCGGTCCGGGCAGGATGCGGCGGAGCCCCTGCGGCGGCGCCGACCGTTTGCTCCACTCCCGTGGATAGCCGAGCGACACCTCCAGGTGCGGCACCCCGTCGACGTCGATGGCACGCGGGATGTGCAGATGCCCGTAGACGACCGCGGCGGCCCGGTGACGCACGTGCCAGTCGGCGGTGGCCTCGGTGCCGCACCACTGGGCGAACTCCGGATGGCGCAGGACCCGGGTGGGTTGGCGCACCAGCGGGAAGTGGTTGACCAGCACGGTCGGCAGCGCCGGGTCGACGGCGTCAAGCCGCGAGCGGGTGTACGCCAGCCGCGCCCGGCACCACGCGTCGCGGGTGGGGTACGGGTCGGGGTGCAGCAGGTACTCGTCCATGCACACCACGCCGGTGTCATGGGCGACGGCCAGCGCCTCCTCCTTGGTGTGCGTGCCCTCGGGGCGGAACGTGTAGTCGTACAGCACGAACAGGGGCGCGACGACGACCGGCCCGTCCGGGCCCGGCCACTGGAGGTAGGGGTCCTCGGGCGTGGCCACGCCGAAGTCGCGCAGCCGCTCGACCAGATACGTGTAGCGGGCCTCGCCGCGCAGTTGCACGGGATCGGCGGGCGGTGTCCACAGCTCGTGGTTGCCGGGCGCCCAGACGACGGTGGAGAACCGGCCCGCGAGCTGCTCCATCGCCCGGAGCACGTCGTCCGCCTTCTCCCCCACGTCCCCGGCGACGATCAGCCAGTCCTCGGACGATTCCGGCCGCAACGCGTCCACGATCGCGCGGTTCTCCGCATGGCCGACGTGCAGGTCACTGATGGCAAAGAGACTCATGGTGATCACAGCCTACGTCGGCCCTCTCATCGCCCGGTCACCGATGGCCGGTTCGGGTCGGGCGGCCTACCGGCGTACTCCAGGAGTCCGATAGAGGTTCATCCGCGCAACACCCGCCCCCCTGCCCGCGGAGGTACGCCCCATGAGCCGAGGACTGACCCATGCGTCGCCGGGCAAGACCCGCTTCGACGAGATCTACGACGCACCCGACCCCCGCGCCTACTTCCGCCGGCTCGCCCCTCTGGAGTACGAGATTCCGCATCATGCGCAGGAGGTCTTCCGGCATGATCGGGCCGCCCGGGCCGCGGCCTGCGGCCCGGGCGGCCCGGTCACGGTGCTCGACCTGTGCTGCTCGTACGGGATCAACGCGGCGCTCCTCAACCACCACCTCACCCTCGCCGAGCTGTACGCGCACTACACCGGCCCCGCGGTGGCCGACCTCTCGACGGCCGAGCTCATCGCGTACGACCGGGCGTTCTACGCCTCCCGGCGCCGGGCCGACGCGAGCCCGGTCGTCGGTCTGGACGCGGCGCGGCGCGCCGTCGGCTACGCGCTGGCGGTCGGGCTGCTCGACGAGGCGTACGCCGAGAACCTGGAGCACGCCCCGCCGAGCGAACCGCTGCGCCGGGCCGTCGCGCGCACCGGCCTGATCACGGTCACCGGAGGCATCGGCTACATCACCCACCGCACCTTCGAGGCGCTGCTCGGGTGTGCGCGGCTGCCGGTGTGGGTGAGCGCGTTCGCCCTGCGCACCGTCTCGTACGCGCCGGTGGGTGCGGCGCTCGCCGCGCACGGCCTGGTCACCGTGTCGGACGCCTCGCGGGCCTATCGGCAGCGGCTGTTCACCGGCCCGGCCGAGCGCGACTCCGCGATCGGGCAGGTCCTGCTCGCGGGCCACGACCCGGCCGGTCTGGAGGGCGCGGGCCGCTACCACGCCCGGCTGTATCAGTCCCGGCCGCGCTGAGCCGGGTGGGCCGGGCCCCGGGCGTGCCGGTCCGGGCGCGGGAACGGGGAGGGCTCCACGTCGATCTCCAGCATCCGCTCGACATAGAGGACATGGCGGCGCCGGGCCTCGCCGTGCCGGCCCGCCGCCGCGAGGAGGGCGATCAGGGCGAGATGGGTCTCCTCGTCGTACGGGTCGCGCTCCAGCAGGCGCAGCCGGAAGTGGACCTCGGCGTGGTGGTCCCCCCGCTCGGCCGCCGCCGTGGCGAGCCGGGCCAGCAGCTCCGCGTGGACCGCCTGGGCCTCCTCGCGCAGGGCGACCGCCCACTCCGCGTACGGCTCGTCCTCCAGCACGTCGCCCCGGTAGAGCCGTTCGGCGTCCGCCAGCGCCGCGTAGGCGTGGCCGCCGGAGCGGGCGGCGAGCGCCAGGGCGTGCCGGGCGGCGGCCAGGAAGTCGCGGACGTCGACGCGGAGCCGGGCGATGCCGATGACGTGCTTGTCCGCCGCGATGAAGTGGTCCTGCGCGAGGCGGCGTTCCGGGTCGAGCACCAGGCGCAGGATCGACAGCGCCACCGAGAGCCGGTTGGCGCACCGGGCCGGGTCCTCCTCGGGCCACAGCGCCTCCACCACGACCTCCCTCGGCGTGGGCAACCCGCGCCGGGCGACCAGGAGTTTGAGCAGGTCGCGGGCCTTCTTGGACTGCCACTCCTCGGGTCCCACCGGGACGCCGTCGCGCAGCACCTGGAAGCCGCCGAGGACCCGTACGGCCGCCGAGGGCCGCAGCGGCGCGGTCGCCCGGTTGAGCAGCCCCGCCGCGTCCGCCGCGCGCTCGCGCACGCCCGACCGCCGCAGCCTGCCGACCGCTTCGCGCAGTTCCGGACCGCCCGCTCCGGACAGCAGCGCGCGGGCGGCGGCCACCCGGGCCACCGCCACGGGCCGGCGCGCGGCGGTCCACATCGCCTGGGCGTCCTCCAGGAGCCGCTCCCGTACGCGGGGTTCGCGGGTGCACATCGCCTCCAGCTCCAGGAGCTCGGCGAAGACCGGGCGGCAGGCCTGGGCGCCGGGTTCGCCCGCCGCCTGGCGGGCCGCCTCGGCCGCGATTTCCGGCCGTTCGTCCGCGAGCGCCACCCAGCCCGCCGCGACCAGCGCCCGGATCCGGGTCCGGCCCGCGCACTGGCCGACCGCGCGCCGGGCCAGCAGGGCCGCGGCGCGCGGCTCCTCCGCGCCGCGTGCCAGGGCGAGCCCGGTGAGCGCCGCCGCGAGGACCTGGCGGTCGCCGCACTGCTCGCTGCGCACCACCGCCTCCTGGTAGGCGGCCCGCGCGGGGCCGAGCGCCCCGCGCTCGCGGTGGACGTCGCCGAGCCCGAGCAGCGCCCGGGCGCCGAGCGCCGCGTGCCCGGTGGCCTCGCCGAGGCGCTGGTAGCCCGCCAGCACCCGGCCGAACTCGGCGGCCGCGTAGTCGAGTTCACCGAGCGCCAGATGGGCGCAGCCGCGCAGACACCCGGCGGCCAGCAGGAGCTCCGGCAGCTCGGCCCCTTCGTCGTCCGGGCCGAGCGCGGTGAGCGCCGTGTCGAGCCCGGCGAGGACGCGGCGGGCCTCGCCCTGCTCGATCCGCTCCTGCGCCGCGCACGTGCGCACCAGCAGGACGAGCGCGGGGTCCCCCGCCCCGCACGCCGCCTCCCCCGCCAGCTCCCGGTGGTGCTCGGCCACCGCCCCCCGTCCGTCGCAGGCCGCCACCACGGCGGCCACCGCGTGGGTGACCGCCTGCGCGCCCGGGTCGCCGCAGTGGGTGAGCGCCGCGACCGCGCGGCGCACCGACGCCTGTGCCCGGCGGAGTTCACCGTGCGCGCAGTACGCGGCGGCGGCCCACGCCAGGGCCGTGATCTCGTCCGGGGTCGCGGCGCCGGTGAGCTCGGTGCGCCGGTGGACCTCCAGCGCCCGCGCGGGCTCCCCGAGGAGCTGGTGCGCCATCGTCAGACGCCGCCCCTCGGCCGCGTCCAGGATGCCGGTGCGCGGCTCCCCGACCGCCGCGCCGGCCGGACCCGGCAGATGGGCGGAGCGGGCCGGCTCGCCCCGCACCGCGAGGGACTCCCGCTTGTGGTCCTCCAGTTGAGCCGTACTCATCGTTCCCCCCTTGCCCGTCCCGTCGGACGGGTCGCATCCGTTCGTACGCTCACGGGTGGGTCCGCCGGGCCGCGCTGGTCAGACGCGGTGAGCGGGAGTGTCCGCCTCCCGCGCCGCCGGACTCCACCGCTTCAGTGTGCGCACTCGCGCCGATTCGCAGAATCCGGGCCGCCTCGCTCCCTTATGGAGGCTGTCCGCCATACGGGCGGTGAGGCAGGCTTTCTGTACAGCGCTCGCGCGGCCCGGGAAAATGGGGGAATGGCGGAGCCTGAGGGACGGCCGATGCGCGTTCTCGCGATCGGCGGCGGGGTGGCATTGCTCTACGGGGTACCGACAGGTGTGGGGATCTCCGCGGCCCAGACGCTTCCGTGGACCATGGCCTGCATCCTGCCCTGCTATGTGGCCGGGCTCTCGCTGTCCTGGCACAGCCCGCAGCACCCGGTCGCCCGACGGCTGCTCGCGGCCGGGTCGTTCGCCGCGATCGGCATGGCCGTACGGCTCTCCATGGGCAAGCCCCCGGCGACCGGATGGCACGCCGACACGCCCCGCGCCTGGGCGTTCCTGGGCGTCGCCCGGACCTTCGACGTCCTCGCCGCGATCACGCTCTGCCGACTGGTGGCGCTGCTGCCCGACGGGCTCGTGCGCCGCGGCTACGAGCGGGTCGTGCTGCGGGCACTCTGGCTCCTTGCGCCCTATCCCGTACTGCTGATGGCGCTGCCCCTCTCGGACCGGACCCGGCCGTGGCTGCTCGTCGTGCCGGAGTCGTGGGCGCCGGGACTCGGCGCGGGGCTGCTCCTGGTCCGCTCGCTCCTGGACGCGCGCGAGCGGCGGGCCGGGCCGGCGGCACGGACGGACCGGCTGTGGATGATCGCCCTGATCGCCTTCGTGGTGTTCGCCGGACGCGGCTCGGCCCGGCTGTTCCGGCTCTGGCTGGCCGGCAAGGGCCTCGACTACTTCATCGGCTCCGCCCTGGGGGCGCTGCCGTACATCACGATCTCGGCCGGTCTGGTGTACGCCGCGTTCCGCCACCGGCTGCCCGGCATGGACTTCGCGATCCGGCGCTCGCTGGTCTACGGCGTGCTGTGGACCATCATCGGCGCCTGGTACCTGGGCATGACCACGGCGCTCGGGCTGACCGCGGGCCAGTACCTGCCGATCGGTCTCGCGGTCCTGGTGGCGGTGAGCGCGACCATGCTGTTCCAGCCGGTGCACCGCCAGCTCAACCGGCTCGCCGCGCGGCGCGTGTTCGGGGCCCGGCCGACCAACTTCGAGCTCCTGGTGCAGTGCGGCACCACCCTGGAGCACGCCTACGACCTGAAACGGCTCGGCCCGCAGCTGGCGGTCACCCTGCGCGAGGGGCTCGATCTGCGCTGGGTGCGCGTACGGCTCGGACCCGCGGGGCCGGGGCGGGCGCCGTTCGGGTCCGGCTCCGCCGGGGCCGAGGCGGACACCGGGCAGAGCCCGTGGGGCGAGGTGCGGTTGCGGTACGGGGACGAGGTGCTCGGCTCCATCGAGTACGGGCCCAAGGAGGAGGGCCGGTTCACCCCCGAGGACCAGGACGTGATCGAGACGCTGGCCCGGCAGGCCGCGCTCGCCGTCCACAACGCGCTGCTGACCGCCGAGTTGTCCACCCGGGTCGACGAGGTGCAGCGGCAGGCGTGCGAGCTCAACGCGTCGCGCACCCGGATCGTGCAGGCCCAGGACACCGAACGGCGGCGCATCGAGCGGCAGTTGCACGACGGGATCCAGCAGGAGATGGTCGCCCTGGTGGCCAAACTGGCGCTCGCCCGCAACCAGCTGTGCCGCAACGGCGACACCGTGCACACCACGCTCACCGAGCTCCAGGACGACGCCTGCCGGGTCATCGACGAGCTGCGCGAGGTCGCCCACGGCATCCATCCGCCCGTCCTCACCGACCAGGGGCTCGCGGCCGCCGTGCTGTCCAAGGCCCGCCGGCTGCCCCTTCCCGTCGTCGTCGAGGTCGACCCCTCGGTGTCCTCGGCGCGGTTCGCGCCGGAGATCGAGGAGGCGGCGTTCTTCCTGGTCTCCGAAGCACTGACCAATGTGCTCAAACACGCCCGGGCCGACGGGGTGACCATCCGGATCGGCCGCGCCGACGGCTCGCTCCTCCTCGACGTCAGCGACGACGGCGTGGGCCTGCCCGCGGCCTCCCGGCTGGGGTCGGGACTCACCGGGATGCGCGACCGTATCGAGGCGGTCGGCGGCCGGCTGTCCATCGCCAGCCGGCCCGGCGGCGGCACCACGCTCTGTGCCCAGCTCACCGAACGCTCAAGAGAGACGGCCCATGCCTGACGCCTCGGACCGGATGCGCATCGTGATAGCGGAGGACCACTATCTCGTACGGGAAGGAACACGACGGCTCCTGGAGGACACCGGCGAGGTCGACGTGATCGCGGCGGTGGGCACGGCGGAGGAGCTCCTGGACGCGGTCGAGCGGTTCCGCCCGGACGCGGTGATCGCGGACATCAGGATGCCGCCGAACCACCACACCGAGGGCATCACCGCCGCGCACACCATCCGGGCCGCGCATCCGGGCATCGGCGTGGTGGTGCTGTCCCAGCACGCCAACGAGCAGTACGCCTTCGACCTGTTCCAGCAGGGCACCAACGGCCTGGCCTATCTGCTCAAGGAGCGCATCGGGGAGCTGGAGGAGCTGCTGCGCGCCCTGCGCGAGGTGGCGGCCGGGCGGTCGGTGATCGACCCGCGCATCGTGGAGGTGCTGGTCGGCAGCCACATCCGTACCGTCGACGCACCCCTGGCCCAGCTGACCCGCCGGGAGCTGGACGTGCTGCGGCAGATGGCCCAGGGCAAGAACAACCGCAACATCGCCGATTCGCTCTCGCTCTCCGAGTCGACCATCGAGAAGCACGTCAACTCGACCTTCGCCAAGCTCGGCCTGGTCGAGGAGTCCCAGCTGCACCGGAGGGTCACGGCGGTGCTCACGTATCTGCGGTACGGGCCCAACAGAGCGCCCTGACAGGCGGATTGAAGCAGCGGGGTCACCGTCGCCGCGCGGGGAGGCGGTGGCGACGGTGACCGGGGACGGCGGGTCAGAACGTGCTGCAGCAGGAGCCGGCGGTGGGCGGCGGCCAGGACTCGGAGTCGGGCGTCTCCTCCTCTTCGAGCATCTGGAGAGCGGTCACATCGGATTCCCTCACGGTGTTCACCCCCTCTGCGCGATGTCAGGGTCGGTGAGCGAGCGCGGGAGCCAGAGGCGCGGGCCCCCGCGGGCGGACCTCAGCAGGAAGGCGATCACTCCGGACAGGCCCGTGCCGTAGTCGGCCCACACCTGGGTGCCGGTGTCGTCGGGGACCAGGGTGCGGCCGTCGCGGACGACGTTGCGGGCGTACAGGCCCGCCGCGAGTTCCGCCGCCCAGCCCCGGTACGCCGGTTCGCCGCAGACGTCCGCCAGGTCGAGCAGGAACTCCCCGTCCCCGGCGAGGCCGTGGCACTGGGACGTGCCGATGTGCCGGCGGGAGCGGCGCACGGCCACGGCCGCCCGGCGCGCGGCCACCAGGAAGTCGTCCTCGCCGGTCTCCCGCCGGACCCGCAGCAGGAACGTGCCGACCCCCGACGAGCCACTGCACCAGTGCGTCTTGCGCGGGCCGCCCCGCTCGCCGGAGCGCCAGTACGCGGCCCCGTCCGCCACTTCGGCGACGGCGAGCAGCGTCCGGGCGCCCTCGACGGCAAGGTCGGCGGGCGCGGTGTCGCCGGTGGTGCGGGCGAGGGCGAGCAGGAACGCGCCGATGCCCGCGACGCCGTGGGCGAAGCCGTAGTGGACGACGTCGGCGGGGGTGGACAGGATCGCGCGCGGCACCGGCCACAGCAGCCGCCCGTCGCGCCGCCGGGCCATGGCGGCGAGCTCGGCGCCCGCTTCCTCGGCCCGGTCGAGGTAGCGCCGCTCCCCGGTGGCCTCCCAGAACCGCAGCTGGGTCAGCCCGGCACCGGCCACCCCGTGGCAGACGTCGGGGCCGTGCCAGCGGACCGGGACGCGGGCCGCCAGCTCCATGGCGTGCCCCAGCAGCCTTTCGTCGCCCAGGAGTTGGGCGGCGTCGAGCAGCGCCCAGGCGGTGCCGGAGCGCCCGTAGTAGAGGCCTGGCAGGGTGCGGGGCTCGCGGCCGACGCGGTCGGCGATCCAGGTGGCCGTGTTCCGTACGGCGTCGAGCACCGCCGGGTGCTCACCCACCTCGTAGGCACGCACCAGCACTCCGAGGACACCGGCCGCGCCGTGCTGGACGTTGAACGCGTCGGTGGCGCTGCCCACCGGCCCCGACGGCCAGAGCCGGTCCGCCGCCTCCGGGTCGGCGGTGGCCAGCAGATGGTCGATCCCGTCGGCCACCAGCTCCTTGAGCTCGGGCTCGGCCAGACCGCGCGGCCCGGCGGCCGGGGCGGGATCGGCCTCGGTGACGGCGAGGCCGATCACCCCCGCCGCCGTGGCGGCGGCACTGGGCCCGGCGGTGGCGCGGGCTGTCTCGGCCAGCCGGTCGAGCACCTCGTCGAGGCCGGGGCGCCGGGCCGGGTCGTCGTCGAGCAGGGCCACGATCAGCGGGGCGAGCAGGCGGGCGGCCTCGTTGCCGTGGGCGATCCGGCCGAGCCAGGCGGCGAGCCGCCCGGCGTTGCCGCGTATGCCGGGGTCGTCGGCGGCGAGCAGCGGGTCGACCCCGGTGACGAGGTGGAAGAAGGTCGCGCCGAGGCTGTAGAGATCGGCGGCCGAGCCGGGGGCGGGGCCGTAGCGCGGCGCGTTGACCTGTTCCGGCGCCGCGTATCCGGGGGTGTGGATGCGGATGGCGGGCTCGCCCGGGCGGGCCAGCATCTCCAGGTCGATCAGGCACACTTCGCCGTCGTCGGTGACCATGACGTTGTTGGGGTTGAAGTCCCGCAGGACCCATCCCTCGTCGTGGACGAGCCGCATCAGACAGGCCAGGGAGCGCGCCCGGCGCAGGGCGTCGACGGCGGGTACGCCCCACTGCTCGCCCAACTCCGTTCTGTCCAGCGCCCATTGACGGAGCGTCACCCCGTCGACGGCCTCCTGGACCAGGAACAGATCGCCCTGCTGCTCGAAGAGGGCGACCGGGGCCGGGGTGAAGCCGCTCCCGGCGAACGCCTCCAGCATCGCCGCCTCGTGGCGCCGCAGGTCCCGCGCGTCCCGGCCGGTCAGGGTGGCGGCGGTGTGCGGGCGCGCCTGCTTGATGATCACGGGCGTGCCGGTGGACTCGTCGACACCCCGGAAGACGCCGCCCCCGAAGGCGTGCCGGATCACCCCCCGTACCAGGAAGCGCCCGTCGAGCAGCACCTCGGCCGGGGCGGCCCGGCCCCCCGCTGCGCTGGACCCGCCCTGGGCGAACGGGTCGCGCGGGGCCCACTCGGGCGGCGCGAACCAGGCCCGGCGCCGGTCGGGGACCAGCCGACCGTCGGGCGCGACCAGCATGGCGGCGCGGATGCCGTCGTCGCCGAGCGCGGGCACTCCGCTGAACACCCCGTACCGGTAGTGGACCAGGCTGCCGGGAAAGCAGGGCCGGTCGGAGAGGATCGCGGGGCCGGGCAGGCCCAGGGTCGCGCGGTGCAGCTCGGCGGCCAGCTCCCGCAGCCGGGCGTCGTCCAACTCCGGGTAGGCGGTGAGGAACTTCCCGCCGCCGCCCCGGTCGTAGCGGTGCGAGACGAGGTCGCCGGCCCGGCCGATCGTCCCGGCGAACTTGAAGCGGCACCCGTGGCGCACCAGGATCTCCGCGGCCCGCGCCAGGACCAGGGGCGCGGCCAGCGGGGTCGCGGCGACGTGCAGCTTCCAGCCCTGCGGGCGCCCGGCCTCGCCCGGCGGCGAGACGTGGCACCAGAAGTCCCCCTCGCGCAGCCGCCACGGCCCGCCGGTGACTGGCCCGACCCCCGTGCGGGCCAGCACCGCTTCCACGATCTCCACGAGCAGCCGTTCGGCCGGTTCGCGGATCCCCCTCGCAGACTCCATGCCCCCATCGTGGCCGCGGCTCTGTCGGTTGCCTTACACCAGCCTTGCGGGCCGGGAAGTAACGCTCTCGCGCCGGGTCGAGCGCGGGTCCAGCGGACCCTGGTACCGACGGTCCCTGGTTCCGGCGGCCCACTTCCGCCATGATGATGATCATGACGACTGACCGCCGCCAGCTCGCTGATTTCCTGCGCCGCTGCCGTGACCGGGTCACCCCGCAGGACGCCGGACTGCCCGCGGGGCCGCGCCGCCGCACCCCGGGCCTGCGGCGCGAGGAGGTCGCGCAGCTCGCCGGGATGTCCGCCGACTACTACATCCGGCTGGAACAGGCCCGGGGACCGCAGCCCTCGCCCCAGATGCTGACCGCGCTGGCCCGCGCCCTGCGGCTGAACGACGACGAGCGCGACCATCTGTATCTGCTCGCCGGGCACCGGCCGCCCGTCGCGCACTCGTCCGACGGCGAGGTGAGCCCGGGTCTGCTGCATCTGCTCGAACAACTCACCAACACCCCGGCCGTGGTGCTGAGCGACCTCGGTGACGTGCTCGTCCAGAACCCCATGGCGCGGGAGCTCCTGGGTGAGGTGTGCACGGTCACCGAGCACGGCCGCAACGTCGTCTGGCGCTGGTTCACCGAACCGTCCGCCCGTGCCCCCTACCCGGAGGAGGAGCACAGCTACTACAGCCACCTGCACGTGGCGGATCTGCGCGCGGCCGCGGCGCGCCGCTTCGGCGACGCGGAGTCGGCACGGCTGATCTCCCGGCTGCAGAGCGTCAGTCCCGAGTTCACGGCGCTGTGGGAGCTGCACGAGGTCGCCGTGCGCCGACGCGACCGGGTCCGGGTGCTCCACCCGGAGCTCGGCCCGTTCGACCTGTTCTGCCAGGTGCTGCTCGCCCCCGAGGGCGACCACCGCCTGGTGCTCTTCACCCCTCCGCCGGGGAGCACGACCGCGGACCGGCTGGCGCGGTTCGGCGCCTCGCAGCTGGGCTGAGGCGCTGTCGGGCGGCGGGGGCGGCGGGGCTCACTCGGCGCCGTGGTCCAGACACGGGTACTCGTGGCCGCACCAGCAGCGCCCCTGCACCGGTGTGGTGGCGAGCAGCAGCCGGATCACCTCGTCGACGTCGAAGCCCTCCAACTCGCTGCCTTCGGGGACGAGTTGATACGTACGGGACAGGAAGTCGGCGACGTCCTCGATCTCGGCGAGGAGGTCCGCGCTGCCCTCGTCCGAGTGCAGCCGGATCCGCAGTCCGTCCTCGCCGTACTGCCAGACCCGCACGTCACCGAGGCCGACCGGGCAGCGGGACGTCAGCCCCTCCGCGACGAGATCGCGACCCATGGTCCATGTCGTATGCATGCCATTGCCGCAGACGAATTCCACCGAAACGGCGAGCGGGTCGGCGGGGTCGTAAGCCATCAAGGCCTCCACGGGGGTCATGGCATCACCCTCGTGCAGTAGTTCGACATACAACGGAACGCAGATCTCTTCCATGTCGCCCCCCTCGTCGGGACAGTCACCGGCGGCCGGTCGCCGGGCGTTGTTCGGCATACGCATCTATGACGTACTCAACGGCCGCGATAGTGACCGACTTCGCGAACAAATTCGCCCGGGGATGTGGAAACTGTGCGTACGGTGTCGCAAATTCGTATGCCCGCACGGATCACTTACCCCGTACGGCGACGGCCGATCCTCCTTCGAACGGCCTGGCAACCCTGCTCCTACCGCCGACAACAGCGGTGGGACGGCCTCCGGGGCTGGTCGTGCGGCTTGTGTCGAAGGCTTCACAATCCCCGTCGCGGCGGCGCCGATTCGGCCGGAACATTGCGTTCACCTGAACGTCGTGATCACGACAGCGCGCCGCCCGCGGCCGCGTCGGTGGCGGCCGCGGGCGGCTGGGGGAAGGCACGGGCTCAGCAGAACTTGTCCAGCTGTCCCGCTTTCGCCGCGCGGACCATGGCGGCGATCTCGGACCGGGTGTACCGGAGCACCGGTGCTTCGGCGTCCTTCGTATGCGTCACGGCGATCCGCTCGCCGTCCACGGCGAATCCGACGCAATCCTTGGAGTAGTCGAGGTCGCTGAAAGACGACTTCTCGAATGCGAGGTGAGGGGCATTGCGGTTGACGTATTCGGTGACCTCGACAAGGCGCGAGTGGTCCACGGAAGAGCTCCTTCGTGCAGCAGGGGGACTGTTCAGCACGCTACGAGCCCGAGTCCGCGCATTTCTAGTGCCCTTGACAGATGGATGCGTGATGCGCTAGCGACTCCTGGGAGGCGGGCCGGGGGGCGCCCGGCACGGAAGGCCTTACAGGAGGCCGAGGTCGGCGGCGGGCGAGCAGTCCGGCCCGGGGCTCGCCGAGCGTCCAGACCTGCCGGCGGAACCGCGACGGGTACGGACGCATTCCCCTGTTCAGCGGAGCGGAAAGGGAACTCCCCGCTCGGAATCGGGGCGTGTTCCGAAGATCCGGCGTTCCGATTCGTCGATCGGAACATCGTTGATGCTCGCTTCACGGCGGGCCATCAGACCGTTCCCGTCGAACTCCCAGAGCTCGTTCCCGTAACTGCGCCACCACTGCCCCGCGGCGTCCCGGCTCTCGTACTGGAAGCGCACCGCGATGCGGTTGCCGTCGAAGGCCCACAACTCCTTGCGCAGCGCGTAGTCGAGCTCACGCGCCCACTTGGCGGTGAGCAGTTCGACGATCTCGGCGCGCCCGGTGACGAAGGTGTCCCGATTGCGCCAGCGGGAGTCCTCGGTGTACGCGAGCGAGACCTTCTCGGGGTCGCGGGTGTTCCAGGCGTCCTCGGCGGCCTGGACCTTCTGCCGGGCGGTGTGCAGGCCGAAGGGGGGCAGGGGCGGGCGAGCGGTCATGGCTGGGACCTCCGGTCGGACAACGGGAACGGACATGACGAGCAAAGGAGAACGAGCGTTCTCCCCGTCGTGCCGCTACTCTAGAGAACGATCGTTCTCAGTTCAAGGAGTGGTGAGGAACATGGACAGCGCAGTCGCACGGGAGCGGGTGCTCGACGCCGCCGGGACGCTGTTCTACGGGCGGGGCATCCAGAGCGTCGGCATGGACGAGATCCGCGGCGCCTCCGGCGTCTCGCTCAAGCGCCTCTACGCCCTCTTCCCCGCCAAGGACCAGCTGGTGGAGGCGTATCTGGAGCGCCGGGACACGGTGTGGCGCGGGCGCCTGGCGGAGTACGTCGAGCAGCGCGCGGAGCCGGAGGAGCGGATCCTCGCGGTCTTCGACCACCTGCACCGCTGGTTCGGCGAGCCCGACTTCCGCGGTTGCGCATGGATCAACGCGTACGGCGAACTCGGCGCCTCCTCGGACCGCGTCGCCGCCCAGGCGCGCGCCCACAAGAGCGCGTTCCGGGAGTACGTGGGCTCGCTCGTCGCGGACGCGGGACTGCCCGAGCGCCTGGCCGACCACCTGACGCTCCTCGCCGAGGGCGCGATGGTGACCGCCGGAATCTTCCACAGCCCGGAGCCCGCACTCCAGGCCCGCGAGGCGGCGGCCGCGCTGCTGGCGACGGCGCGGGGCTGACGCCACACGCCTCCAAGTCCTGAAGAAAGCAGTGCGCCGCTGCGCACAGCATTGACATGCGCCTCGGCCGCCTATCCCGCGCTCCCCGGCAAGCAGGGCGGGGCCTACCGCACGGTGTTCCAGGACGACTTCGACGGGAGCGCGCTGGACCGCGCCAAGTGGCGTACGGTCACCACGGGTTCCGCTTCCACGATGGGCTCCGTCAACGGCGAGGCCCAGGCGTACACCAACTCACCGTCCTCGATCGCCGTCGGCGGCGGCACGCTCAAGCTGAAATCCGCCTACTGCAAGGGCTGTACGGTCACACCCACCGGCCGGCGGTTCGACTTCTCCTCGGGCCGCGTCGACACCGCGACCAAGCTGGACTTCACCTACGGCAGGGTGAGCGCCCGGCTGCAGCTGCCGGTGCGACGGCTTCTGGCCCGCCTTCTGGCTGTTGGGCTCCAACGTCGACGACCCGGCGGTCTCCTGGCCCGCCAGCCGGTGGCGTCCAGTTGGAGGCCGACTGGGTGAAGGTCGAGCAGAAGGGCTGAAACGCGCCGCCGCCGGTCCGTACGCTCGACCTCACGCTCGCTGCTCGTTGGCCACTTGTTCGCTGGTTGCCCCACTACCCTCCCCCCGCGCCGGGAAGCCTTCGGTCGGGTCCACGACAAACGGACCCGCACCGACAGCTCAGGAGGCAATCCTCATGGCCGAGCTGACGCGACGCAGACTCCTCGGATCGGCGGCGCGGCGGCGCTCTCCCTGGTTCCGCCCAGCGTGCAGAAGGCGGTCGCGGCCGGGCCGCCGCGCTGGGGCTCCATCCGCGACATCGAGCACGTCGTCATGCTGATGCAGGAGAACCGTTCGTTGGATGGTTGAAGACTCCTGTAGCAGTCTACGGGGGCCTTTTGAGCAACGGGAAGCCCCGCCCGCGCGGCCGTGGAGTGCGCGCAGACGGGACAGTCAGCGGAGCCGGTAGCCGCTCCTGTCAGAGGGGACGGATCGGTACCGGGTTGTCGGGAAAGTCGAGCCACGCCCGCTCGCCGTCGCTGTCCACGGTGAGACCGAAGCGATCGAATCCGGGGCGGCCTTGCTCGTCCCACCACCGGCAGGCCGACTCCACTTCGTCCCAGAGGCGGCGTGGGCCCGATTGCCAGACACGCGTGTGATTGCCGTCGCGGAACTGCACGCACGCCCACGAGCGGTCGGTGAGCCCGTAGAACCACACGGGTCGTGCCCCATCGTGCTTTGCGGCGGCGACGTGCACGCAGTTGCGCACGTATAGGCCCAGCGCGAATTCCTGCGGCCGGAACCGTCCGCCCACGAACTGGCTTTCCGTGATCGTCGTGGACGACTCGTCCCCGTCGGCAACGCCTCCCTTGACGTAGTCGGCGTGGACGACGGCGGGCAGTCGCTGCGCCCGGAGCTTCATGAACTCCACCGGGCCCGTAAATGCTCCCGACGCGCTCTTGCCGTCGTCGGCCACGGTCAGCCGGGCCACAGCGTCGCCGTTACCGTAGTGCGTCCCCCACGGCGCCATGATGACCCCGCCAGGTCGGCTCTGCTTCACCCACCCGAAGGGGATGGAGCGGAGTCCGCACGTGGCAATGATCCGGTCGTACGGTGCCCCTTCCCGGTGACCCTTGAAGCCGTCGCCGTGGACTACTTGAACGGGCAGACCAAACCGGTTGAGAGCCGCCCGTGCCACAGAAGCTACGGATTCGTCGACCTCGACGGTGATGACGTTCTCGGGGCCGAGCCGGTAAGCGAGCAGGGCGGCGTTCCAGCCCGTGCCCGTGCCGATCTCCAGGACCCGGTTTCCGGGCTGCACGTCCAGGTCGCGGAGCATGGAAAACACGACGCTCGGCATGGATGCAGAGCTAGTGGAGACCTCCCCCGGTTCGGGGCCTGTATGCCTTCCGTCGTCCCACTGCGTGACGATCGGCGTGTCCGCCTCCGCATAGCTGCGCCACGCGTCGGCGTCGCGCCGCTTGTCCACGGCGACACTGCCACCCGCTGCCATGTGGAAGGGCCACACGAGGTCAGGCAGGAAGGCAGACCGAGGCACGGCGGCAAATGCGGGGGCCCAGCCGGAAGGCAGGATGCCGCCCGCCGTGAGCACGCGCCCCAACTCCTCCCACTCCGAGGGCTCCTCGTGCACGTCAACCATCACGGGATGACGCTCGGCTTGGGCGGATTCGGTACGCCAGGGCCCCCGTCCGGGGTCGGCGGCTGGTGCGGTCCGGGGTAGGGCTCGCCCGGGAGCTTGTCGCCGCCGTTCCTCAGCATTTCCAGACTGATGCGCATGATGCCTACCTTCTCGTCCTGCCGACATTCGGTTGAAGTCGGCGCCTGACCGCCCTTGCCGTGGTCCGAAGAAAATTTTGGTTCGGCGTTGGCCGGGGCGGAGTCTGTGGGACAACGGGTCCCCAACTGTCCGGGGTCAGGCACAGCCGGGGCCCGTTGCTGGCCCGACAGCGCCGGAATGGAGGCGACGCCATAGGATCGGGCCATACCGCGCCGAGATCGATCAAGAGGCGCGGGGGTTCGGATGTCAGCGCATGCCTACGGCTAGGCCGACGTACAAGCCGGTGGAACCGCTGATGAAGATGATCAGGAGTGCTCCGCTGTGCCGCAGCAGTAGACCGCGTAACGGGCTCACGGGGCCACCAGCCGCACGCACTCGGCCAGCCGCTCCACCACGTCGGCGGGCAGGTGACCGACGTACACCAGCGCCTCGCCCTTGTGGCTGGCAGCGCCCCGGACGCTGTTGATCGTCCGGTCCGGCGCGTCCGCCAGTCTCAGCAAGTCGCGGAACGCGTTGTCGGCGTTGTCGGCGGTGGCGGTGCTGTCCCGCCATTGCTGCTGTCCATGGGCATGGGTCAGTTCCCCTTGGTGTGGTGAGAGTGGGGACGGAGGGGCCGGCTGTACGCCCACCACTCCGTGCCCCCTTGAGTGGGCGGAGTACGATGCGCGGCGTCCACGGGAGATCCATCACGCGCCCCGTCCGGCCCGTAGCTGTGTCGTAGACGGCGGTACCGACCTTGAGCAGGGTCACACGCGGTGCAGCCGTCACGCGGGCGCTCACAGCTTCCGCCTGAGTCCGGCCTTAACGGCCCGGAGTACTCCGTGGTTTGGCGGGGTGTACCCGCCGTGTGAAACCCATGGCGGAGCGAGCCGCCAGGCTCCGCCCGCCTGTATCAGAGCGACCAGCACCGCTACGTCGTCTGGCGAGCGGGGGGCCTGGTGGTCCTGGTGAGGTCGCTGGTCATGGTCGGGTGCGTCGCCCTTCGCGGTCGCAGTCAACTTCCTTGCGAGCCACCAGGGTTGTACGGAGCGAGTAACATCAGAAGGGGTTCAGCGTCCAACCAGGGATTTGGTCACGGCGGCATATGCGCGCACAGCAGACCTGCGACTTCCGTGAGGTACTGAGCGTGACCAACCTCATGGGAATGGTGGGTGTGGTGGACTTAGAACAGGCATCCGGGGAGCCCCGAAAGCGCTTTGCTGAAGAGCTCAAGAGCGCCCGCGAGCTACACCCTGACCGGCCAACGCAGACGGCGGTTGCCCGGTGGGCTCGAACATCCAAGAGCACCATCAGCCGTGTGGAGTCCGGAACGGGGCACATCCCGCCGGACCTACCTACGACCCTTGACCAGATCTTCAACACTGATGGGCTCTTCAAGGGCCTGTACGAAGAGATCGTGGCTCACAGCTTTCCGGCGCTCTACCAGCGCCGAATGACCTTGGAGCGGAACGCGATAGCCATCAGTGAGTGGGCGCAGACGGTTGTTCCCGGTTTGCTCCAGACTCATGACTACGCCCAGGCGATCCTTCGCAAAGGAGACCCCGCGCGAGTGACGACGAGATCGCAAAGGCTGTTCGGCTCCGGCTAGCCCGACAAGAGGTTCTACGGGCTGCGTCGCCACCTGATGTTCGCGTGGTGCTCTGTGAGTCCGTTCTGCGTCGCCACCTAGCGCCGCGTGCGGTCATGCAGGCGCAACTTGCTGCACTGTTGGCGCACAGCACCCACCCCACCACAAGCATCCGTGTCCTTCCGCTTGATGCTGAAGCACACTTGTTACTGGAAGGTTCAGCCAGCCTTCTGACGGCTCCAAATCACGTGACCGTGGTCTGCGTTGAGGCATACCGTACGGCCGGGATCCTCGATGATCCGGAGCACGTGCGGGCCGCCGAACGTGCCTACGATGAGCTGACGGGCGAAGCGTTGTCCATCTGGCGGAGCGCGGACCTCATCACTGAGCAGATGGAGAACTTGACGTGAACAGCTATCCGCCAGCCCCGCAGGAGCACGAGTGGGTTGTGTCCACCTACAGCGGCCCCGAAGGGGGAAACTGCCTGCAATGGGCCCCGGCCCACGCCGTATCGCATGGCGTTGTCCCCGTCCGCGACAGCAAGCGCCCCATCGGCCCGGTCCTCAACCTCTCGCCCAGTGCCTTCGCCGGTCTGGTGGCGTACGCCAAGCAGTCCCGCTAGCCCAGCCTGTTGAGCCCTGCCCCTTCAGGCTCTTGGAGCGGCAGGGCTCACCTGTACCCAGACATGCCAGTGGCCCCGCCCCCGTATCCGGAAAGAACACGAGGGCGGGGCCGTAGTGATGAAACCGCCGTTAGGGCCGCCTACACAATCGGTTCACACCCGCCCCGACAGGAGTTTCCGCAGGTCACGGTGTTGCTCGGAGTATTGTGGCGGGCGTGGCGGACCCTGGAACCCGTACAGGGGCCGGACTGCTATCACGCTTCGATGGTTCTCAAGATCCCGAAGGGGGTCACCCCCACCCAATTCGGACGTTGCAGTCAAGATGATCAGATCAGGCACTGATCACTGACTGTGATCGAACCCGATTCGGTGACCATCAAGCCAGGTCGCCTGGATGGCGACGCTCCGGGCGGGTACGCCGTGGCCCCTGCCTCCGCGTCCTGGCCACCGCAGCCTCGCGCGCTGTCTTGCGCAAGTGGTGCCAGACACAGAGCGTCTGAAGGTTCGTCACGTCGTGGTTGTCGCCAGGCTCGATGTGATCCACATCCGTCCCCGGCTCGGGGCACCGTGGACCGTCCACCAGGAGGGCCGCGCACTGGTAGCCATCACGCTTCAGGACGATCGCACGCCGCCTGGCCCAGTCGCTGGGCAGGCGTGAACGCCGGTCACTGGTGTCCCAGGCCATGCTTTTCCATAAAGGTTGACAAAGTTTACAGTTGCAGACAAATAGGATATGCGGCACACTCCGGGCTAGACGCCAACACGCCTACAAACTAAGGGAGTTGCCGTGCCCCCGTCTCGATCACACCCGTTTGCCGAGCTACGAATCGGAGGGGTGCGCCTGACCGTCCAACACCGCCCAACCCGATTACTGGTGACGCTCTCTACCCTCACAGGGTTCGGGGCCAGCTCCTGGTGGCTGCTGAGTCGGTAGCGACGGCCAAATCAACCCCCGGTCACCGGACGCGACTCCGGGCCGGGGTCCGCGTGGACGACCGCTCAGCGTCTCTCGGGGCAGTGTTCCCACGGCCCCGCCGGGCCGGGGCATGTGAAGGCCCGGCGGGGGCGCGAATGGCGTGACGTCAGGACGCGCCCACGGTGATCTTCTGAATAGCCGCCGGGTGAGGGAACGCTCCGGCCGCCCGCATCGTGGCCTTCACCGCAACTTGATCGCTCGTGAACTTGGCGTCCGTGGACACGTCCAGGCGTACGTCCCGCCGCATGACCACCATGACCCGGTCCTTGGGCAGGCCCCAGATCGTTCCGGGCTTCACCGCGCTGCACACGTGGAGCGGAACGCCCAGGACCGTACGGCGAGTAGGAAGAGTCGGGTCGTTCCCCAGCAAAGGCACGTTGGAGTCCTTGGCCTGCTTCAGCTCGCCGCCTTCCGTCCCGCGCGGCCCGGTTCGGACCTGTACGAGCGCGGGGTGCGCCCGCAGCCCGAGGGCACGTTCGAGGACGACGCCCGGGCCGACCGGCTGCCGACGGTCTCGTGGATCATGCCGACGAGCTTCAGTCGGAGCACCCGGACTATCTGCCGGCGGCGGGCGCGGACTTCGTGGCCCGCAAGATCGAGGCCATCGCGTCCAACCCGAAGGTGTGGGCGAAGACCGCGTTCATCCTGAACTACGACGAGAACGACGGTCTGTTCGACCATGTGCCGCCGCCGACGCCGAAGGCGGGCACGGCCGACGAGTTCGTGCAGGGGCTGCCGATCGGGGGTGGCTTCCGGGTCCCGGCGATCGTCGTGTCGCCCTGGACCGTGGGCGGCTGGGAGGCGAGCGAGGCGTTCGACCGCACCTCGGCGCTCCAGTTCCTGGAGGAGTTCACCGGGGTCGAGGAGCCCAACATCAGCCAGTGGCGGCGCCGTACGTTCGGCGACCTCACGTCGGCGTTCCGCTTCGCCCAGGCCCGGCCGCGCCCGCCGCGCCCGCCGCAGGACACGGCGGAGCAGCTGGAGGAGGCGAAGAAGGAGGTGGCGACGCTGCCGAAGCCGACGCTGCCCGGCGCCACCAGTCCTTCCCGCGCCAGGAGAAGGGCCACCGGCCGCACACGTAGACCCGTAGCCCCGTACGGTCAGAAGTTGTCTTGCGCGAGGCCGTCCGGGACCGGTCGCTTCCGGTTTCGGACGGCTCTTGCTCGGGAGTGAACAGGCTTTCACACGGCGTTCAACAGTTGGTCATCAGATGTTGGTCGAATCCGGTACCTGACGATCATCACCATGATCCCCATGTCGTTCACCCCGTACACCTCACCGGCACCAGGCGGCGCTCGCGTCGCGCGGTGCAGACCGTCGCCCGCCGGGGCCGTCGCAGGGCTCGTCGCCCTCGCGGTCGCGGCCGTCTCCCTCCTCCTCGCCGCTCCCGTGTCGTACGCGAGCGGCCCGCTGGCGTCCTCGCGCGCCCTAGTGGGCGCCGAGCAGGTGCTGTTCCGCTCCGGTGTGGGCGGTTACGGCTGCTACCGCATTCCGGCCCTGGTGAAGACGAAGGCGGGCAGCCTGCTCGCGTTCGCGGAGGGGCGCAAGTCCCCGACCTGCGCCGATCGCGGTGACATCGATCTGGTGATGCGCCGCTCCACCAATGACGGCCGCACCTGGGGCCCGGCTCATGTGGTCCTGGAGGGCAGCCCCACCGACGGCACCGAGCCCTTCACCCGGGGCAATCCGGCGCCCGTGGTGGACCGCGAGACCGGTTCGGTGTTCCTCCTGACCACGTCCAACGAGGAGACGCCCACCGGCCCGCGGCTGCCCTGGGTGCAGCGGAGTGACGACGACGGGGTGAGCTGGAGCGCGCCCAAGGCGCTGCCCACGTTTACCGGCGCCAACAACGGCTGGTTCGCCACCGGCCCCTCGCACGGCGTCCAACTGACCGAGGGCGCGCACGCCGGACGCCTGGTGGTCGGCGCCCATCAGAACCCGGATGCGACGACGCGTTACGCGGGCGTCCTCTACAGCGACGACCACGGCGCCACCTGGCAGGCGAGCTCCACCGCCAACTCGTACGTGGCGGGCGCGGTCAAGCCGGGCGAGGTCTCGGTGACCGAGCTGCCGGGCGGCAGCGTGCATCTGGCGGCCCGCAACGAGATAGGCGGCAGCGCCAACCACCGCACCCGCGCGGTGAGCACCGACGGCGGCACCACGGTCCCCGCCTCCACGGTCGTCCCCGGTCTGATCACCCCGGAGGTCCAGGGCTCGGCGCTCACGCTGCGCCAGACGTATCAGCGCACGCCCGGCGACACCATGGTCTTCTCGGCTCCGTCGGACTCCACCGACCGCAAGCTGATGAAGATCCGTTACTCCACCGACCAGGGCACCACGTGGACGGCGGCTTCCAACGGCCTGATCAGCAACGACCGGGCCTCCTACTCCGACCTCGCCGAGCTCGACACGGGTGAGCTCGGTCTGATCTACGAGGGCGGCCCGAGCAACTCGGCCGACGAGATCCGCTTCAACGTGACCACGCCGGGCGCGCTGGGGATACCGGGTACGTTCGCGGGCAAGGGCTCCCCGCAGAAGAGCCCGACGGCCGGGCGCACCAGCCCGGACTCCGGCCCTGACGCCAACGACGCCTACCTCCAGGGCAACGCGGCCCTCGGCAGCGGCCGGTTCGGGCAGGGCCTGGTCCTGGACGGCACGGGCGACTACGCCGACGTGCCGTACGCGAAGACGATCGACCCGGGTGCGGGCGACTTCACGTACTCGATGTGGTTCAAGTACGCGGCGACGACCGCGAGCAAGCAGCAGGCGCTGTTCTGGGCGTACGGGCAGGGCAGCACCAAGCCGCAGGTGTGGCTGCGCTCCCAGCCCGCCGACGACCGGTTGTACGCCTGGGTGCAGGGCGCGGGCGGCGGCGCGTGGCTGACGCTGACGGACCCGTCGTCGGCGGTGGCGTTCGGCGACGACCAGTGGCACCACGTGGCGCTGATCCGCTCGGGCGCGCAGATCCGGCTGACCGTCGACGGCACGGTCACCGGGACGGCGACGGGCGTGTCCGGCTCGGTGACGGACGCGCCGCAGAACGGCGTGGAGGGGATCCGGATCGGCGCCAAGTCGGACACCGGGGTGAGCGACGCGTTCGGCGGTGCGATCGACGAATTCCGCGTCTACCGCTCGGCGTTGACGGATACGGCGCTGACTCAGGTGCGCGCCAACGCGACGGAGTTGGACACGGACGCGGCCACGCGTTCGATGGGGGCGCGGCTGCCGTTCCAGGTGATCGACACGGCGGTCGTCCCGGACCGGCGCCGCATCACGATCGAGGACGACGTCTCGGGCCACTGCGCCAGCGGCACCCTGCTGGGCGGTGTGCCGACCCTGCCGACGGGCCGGATCGGGTCGTTGGCGGCGACCGTCGACAGCACCCACCCGGGCACGGAGACCGGGTTCTCGCCGACGCTGGACGTCGGCGCGGGCGACTTCACGTACAGCCTCTGGTTCCGGTACGCGGCGGGCTCGACCACGCCGGACCAGGCGCTGGTGTGGGCGTACGGGACGGGGAGCGGCAGTCCGCAGCTGTGGGTGCGCGCCCAGCCGGCGCAGGACCGGCTCTACGCCTGGGTGCAGTCGGACGCGGGCACGGCGGCTGTCGCGCTGCCGGACACGACGTCGACGAGGTCGTTCGGCGACGGCGCCTGGCATCTGATGACGCTGACCCGCTCGGCGGACAAGGTCTCGCTGGGTGTGGACGCCCGTACGCCGGTGACGGTGAGCGGTCTGACCGGCTCGCTCACGCCCGCGCAGGGAAGCGGCCAGCAGGGGGTGCGGGTCGGCTCGAAGCTGGACGGCACCAGTGTGTTCGACGGTGACGTGGACGAGTTCCGGATCTATCACCGGGCGCTGACGACGGCCGAGGTGTCGACGGTGGCGGGTTCCACGGCGGGTTCTTCCGGTTCCTATCCGGCCGATCTTCCGGCGCTGTGGTGGTCGTTCGAGAACCAGTACACGGGCGCGAAGGACGTGGTGCGGCCGGTGGCGGGTCCGGCGACGCCGGACTCCACGGTCCACTGCGGCCACGGTTTCGTGCGCGGCGGTGCGGCGACGGTGCCCGGTCGGTTCGGCAACGCGCTCGCCTTCGACGGCTCGAACGACGCCGTCGACCTGCCGTACGGCGCGGCCACCGCGCTCGGCTCGGCCGACTTCACCATCAGCACCTGGCTCAAGTACTCGGCCACCACCAGCAGTCCGGACCAGGTACTGGTGTGGGCGTACGGGACGGGTGCCTCGGAGCGGCAGATCTGGCTGCGGGCGCAGCCCGCGCAGGACCGGCTGTACGCCGCGTTCGAGACGGACACGGCGACCACGGTGGTGGCGGCGGTGGACGACTCGGCGGCAGCCGGTTTCGGCGACGGGGCCTGGCACCACGTGGCGCTAGAACGGGCGGACGGCCGGCTCCTGTTGATCGTCGACGGTCAGACGCTGGGCAGTGCGGCGGCCCCGGCGGGCTCGGTGACGACGGGTGACACGTACGCGGTGGACGGCTTCCGACTCGGCGCCAAGCAGGACGGGACGAATCCGCTGACGGGCTCGCTGGACGAGTTCCGGATCACCCGCAAGGCGCTGTCGGCGGACGAGCTGACGACGCTGCGCACGCAGAACAGCCTGCCGGGTACGGCGACTTCGACGTGGTTGCCGTTCCAGGTGATCACGGGATCGGAGTTCGCACGTATGTAGCTATGTAGCCTGCAGGTACGACTGTGGTGGCCGTCCGTCGCACTGCGCGGCGGGCGGCCACCGGCGTGAGTGGGGAGCGGCGGGATGGCCGATGGACGACTGCGTAACGCTGCGCAGACCCGGGTCGAGGAGATCCTGGACGAGGTGACCGCGTCCGGCGAGGAGACCGGCGTCCAGGTGGCGGCCTACCTCGACGGCGAACTCGTGGTGGACGCGTGGGCGGGCCTGGCCGATGTGGAGCGCGGCCGCCCGATGGAGCCGGAGACGCTGGTGCCGTCGTGGTCGACGGGGAAGGGGATCGCGGCGGCACTGGTGGCGGTGTTGGTGGACCGGGGAATGGTGGGTTACGACACCCCGATCGCCGCGCATTGGCCGGAGTTCGCGGCGCGGGGTAAGTCGGAGATCACGCTGGGCCAGGTGCTGTCGCACTCGGCGGGTCTGCCGCAGCTGCGCCCGGAGGTGACTCCGGAGGAGTTGTTCGACGTGGCGTCGGTCGGGGACTGGCTGGCCGGGCAGGCGCCGCTGTGGGAGCCGGGCACGGCGAACGGGTACCACGGCTGGACGTACGGCGTACTGCTCGCGGAGACACTGCGTCGGGCCACGGGCCGCACGTGCGACGAACTACTGCGGGAGGAGTTGGCGGGGCCGCTGGGGGTGGCGGAGTCGCTGCTGTTCTCGGTCCCGGACGATCTGGTCGGCCGGGTGGCGACGTGCTACGACGGCGGCTGGTCGGCGTACCTGGATCGTATGCCGCCGGACTCCCCGTTCTTCACCTTCGCGCCCCGTCCGGTGCTTCCGGTGGCCGCGCTCGCGAACCGGGCCGACTTCCGCAGGGCGGCGCTCCCGGCCAACGGGACGATGACGGCCCGGGCGGCGGCCCGGGTGTACGCGGCGCTGGTCTGCGGCGAGTTGGACGGCATACGCCTGGTGTCGGATACCACGCTGAAGGAGGCGACGACCGCGAGGACGAGTGGCGAGGACCGTTCCCTGGGCTTCCTGTTGGTGAAGGGCTACGGCTTCATGCTGGGCGGCGCGGGCTCGGTGGTGCGCTCCCCCGACGGCGGCTTCGGCACGAACGGCTCGGGCGGCAGCGCGGCTTCGGCCGACCCGGCCCACCGGTTCTCCTTCGCGGTGACGAAGAACCGGATGAGCGTGAACGGGTTGGACAGGCGGTTGTTTCGGGAGGTGCGGGGTGCGTTGGGTATCGGCGGGGCGCCCACGAGCACTCCACTGAGCTGAGTACCAGTACTCATGCGCCCATCTCCCCCGCCGGGCAGGGTGACGCGCATGGATCTGCCCAAGGCCCCGCCGGCGTTCGACGCCACCACCGGCCCCGAGGAGCGCCACCGTGCTGACCGCGGCGCCGATATCGGCATCGGCTGCGGGCTGGTGTTCGTGGAGCTGACCGCGTTGGTGCTGATCTTCGGGCTCTGGTTCCTGTCCGGTTTCACCCTCGACCCGGTCGAGACCGTCGGCACCGACTCTTTGTGGAACTATCTGGCCGCAGCGGGTGGAGTCGGCGTCCTCGCCGTCGTGGCGGCCGGGTTCGCCGCCCGCGCCAGGGCCATCGCGACCGTCATCAGCCAGGGCGTGATGGCCGCCCTGGTCTGCACCCTCGTCTTCGGCGGAGCCGCGCTGCAATCCCACGAGGACACGTTGTGCCGTGACATGCCCTCTGCGGCTGGCTGCAAGGGCGTAAGGAGTGGCGCCGGGGTCAGCGGCCCGTAAACCCCCGCAGGGCCGCCGTGAGCCGGTCCGCGTGGGTGACGAACAGGCCCTCGCTCGGCGGTGCGTTGCGTGATCAATAGCGCGGGGGCGGCGCCGGTAGTACCCGGCCGCCCGATCAACGCTGATCGTTTAGCCTGACCGTGTGAACGACACCGTCGCGGGGACCCAGGGGTACGGCGCGGACGCCGACGCGCTGGCCGAGCAGTACGAGAGCGTGACCTTCGAGGAGGTCCACGGCGGTCTGCTGCACCTGTATCCGACCACGCCCGTACGGGCGCTGGACCTGGGCGCCGGGACCGGCCGGGACGCGGCGGCGCTGGCCCGCCTCGGCCACACGGTCACGGCGGTCGAGCCGACCCCCGAACTCCGCCTCCACGGCGAACGGTTGCATCCGGACCCCGCCCTGACCTGGCTCGACGACGCGCTGCCGGACGTGCCGGTGCTGACCGAGCGCGGCGAGCGGTTCGACCTCATCCTGCTCACGGCGGTGTGGATGCACCTGGATCCCGCCGAGCGCGCCCGGGGCATGCGGGCGGTCGCCGCTCTGCTCGCGCCCGGCGGCATGCTGGCGATGACGGTACGCAGTGGCCCGGTGCCGTCCGGGCGGCGGATGTTCGACGTGCCGGAGGCGGAGACGGTCGCGCTGGCCGAGGCGGCGGGGTTGCGCGTCGCGCACCGGGGTGGCCGGGCGGATCTGCATGGACGGGCCGGGGTGCGGTGGTCGGAGCTGGTGTTCACCGCGCCCCGGCGGGCGTGAAGATCGAGTCCGTCACGCTCTGCCTTTACGTTGGAGGCGAGTTACGCAAAGCGACTCTCCTGCTGCCGAGACCTGTACCAGGTAGGTTCCGCCAACTCCCCTCCCAGCGCGGAACGTTGCCGTACGCTCAGATGGTGCCAAGCACACGAACACCTTCTCTACTCGTCATGCCCGAGCACCGGGCTCGGGTGGAACACAGGAGGCGATTCGCATGCAAGGGCACTGCGGGAAGTTCGTCCACTGGTTAGGTGTACGTGACCTGACGCTCGTCATGACCGGAGCAATCACGTCCGGACTGGTGACGAGAGTGATGGACGTACTCCTGTAGCTGACGATCACGATGATGCTGACACCGTGATCGCCAGCCGATCAGGGGTACAGCCCCATGGCCCCGGGGAGGCGTCGCAACCAGGCGCCCCTCGGGGTCTACGCGCGCGGGGCCTGCGCGAACGACGCGCGCTGTACCATTCCGCGCTCTCTTCGAGAGTGTCACATCCCAACCTGTCACGCCGCCAGTTCTTCAACTCTTATGTGTCAGATCGTGGGCGTCGTCGACGAGGAGGACGCCGGATCGGACGGTGGCGGGGCCGCCGCGGCCACGGCCCTGACCCGGCGGGCCGACCGTGCCACGGCACCCTCCAGCGCACGGCCCGGCATCCGGGCCAAGCCGAAGATCACGGCGAGCGAGACGGACGGGGCGCCCACGGCGAACGTCGCCACCAACGGCTCGCCCCGGTCAAGGGCGTACCTGGCGAACAGAAGCATCCCGCCGACCGAGGCGAGAGCGAAGAGCTGACCCACGGCACGCTGGACGAGACCGGCCCAGGAGAGCAGCCGGCGATGGCGCTCATCGGCGCGGAACTCCTCCCAGATCTCCTGGGCGAGCCCGGGTTTGACCGCCTCCCACTCCTGGCCACCTGCGCGTCCCAGCGCGGTCCCGGCCCCGAGTCGCGTGCCGCCATCACGTCTCACCGCCAAGGAAGGGATTGGTGCCGCCCAGCACGGAGCCGGTCGCCTCGCCTCCCATGGACGGGGCCGCGGCCGCGGACCTACGGAGGTTCTCCGCGAGCAGCCGCCGCAGCCACGACAGCCCTTCGGGGGCCCGAGCATGGCCTTGGTCATCCGCCTTGCGCAGCCACATCACCGCTTCCATGAGAGCGCCCTGCTCCCCGAGCAGCAGCCCCAGGTTGAAGGCGGCGTCCGCGCTCCCCCGCCGAGCCGACCTGCGCCACCACTGCGCCGCCTTGGACGTGTCTCCGCGCTCCTGCCACAGAAAGCCCAGCAGCAGGTCCGCTTCCGCGACGCCCCGCTCGGACGCCTCCCGCCAGACCGCCTGGGCCTCGTCGGCCCTTCCCATCCGCGACAGTACGAGCCCGAGATCCTTGCCCGCCGCTGCCCGGCCGTGCCGGACGGAACGCCTCAGTTCCTCGACAGCCTCGGCGTGGTGACCGGTTTCCACGAGGGCGACACCCAGATAGTGCATGGCCGTCGGGTCTCCCCGGTCGGCCGCACGACGCCAGTACTGCCGGGCCTGGTCCGCGACACCAACCCGGTAGAAAAGGACTCCCAGATCGGTGAGAGCGCGCAGGTCACCGGCTTCCACCAGCTCACGCAGCAGCAGCTCGCCCTCAGCCGTGGACCCGTCCCGCACGCGCTGCAGGGCCATCCGGTGCGCTTGCGCCGGTGAGCTCGGGTGGTACGCCGAGCTGGTCGTAGGCATTGGCCCAGTGCCGGTCCAGGCGCGCGAAGAAGTCCTCGCCGGCACCGGCGGGCGCGCTCGACTCCGGGTGCCCCGGCGCGATGACGTCCAAGGCACCGCCCAGGAGGGCTCTCCACGTCATCCGATTCACCCCCTGACGCCAACTCAGCCCAACTCTACGTCGGACAGGGTGAGTTCGGCAGGCAACCGGACGTCCGCCGAAGGCTTCGGGGTCCGGCCCGGAAGGGGCCGGGACCCGGCGTCAAACCCTCACTCAGCCCTCCGCCATCCCCGCCAGCGCACTCCTGGCCGCCGCCACATTCGTCTCCGCCTTCAGATACCCGTGGTCGAGCAGCCACTTCACATTGAGCTTCTGGCCCTCGCCCGGGTTGACGAACGCCGGGTCCAGCTTGACCTGTTCGCCGCCGCCGCGCTGCTCGAACCAGGGCGCGATCCGGCCCTCCCAGACCGTGAAGCTCTTGGTCACCTCGTACGCGTGGTACGCACACGGGTACGCCGCCTCACGCGTGATCAGGCTCTGCGGGGGCAGCGCCCGGCGAGCGTAGCTCGCCCCAGCAGGGGCGAGGAACGCGCCGTACTCGGAGCCGAAGCGGTCCAGGTCCTGGCCCACCCGCAGCCGTACCGCCCGCTTGTCGAGGCTGCCGTCGGGGCGGTTGGCGAAGCCGTCGTTGGGCGGGTACTTCCAACTGCCCGCCGTGGGGTCCCAGTACGTGGCCAGGAACGCCGTCGGGCTGAGGTGGCCCGTGCGGTGGTAGCCGAGGACCAGCGGACCGACCGGGGCCTGCCAGGGCTTCGGCAGGTACTGCGGGCCGAGGCGCTCGTCGCCCTCGTACGTGCCCGAGCAGGCCGCCGGCGCGGTCGGGCCAACCGTGGCAGCGGTGGCACTCGCGGGCTCCGCCGCCCCCGCCGGCGCGGCGCCGAACAGCACCGTCGCGACCAGCGCGACCCCCGACGTGCCCGCGCCTATGAGAACCCGCAGCCTGCTGAAACGTTTCGCCATGGACGCCTCCTCAGATGTGACAACAGATGTGACAACGCCTCACATCTAGTGGCGCCGCGACCGGTTGGGCATCCCGTACGCGCAAGTAGGCTGAAAGATCGCTCGGCGCGGCCAGAAGCGCACTGTTGTGCCCTGACGTGGCGCACGGCGCCCGGCGGCACGCGGACCGCAAGCCCTCTCGGGTACTTGACGCCCGCCCCCCGAGGCGCTTTCATCCAGCCAGTGCGGGGCCCACACGGCCCGGCGCTTCGAGAGGTGCTCCCAGCCGGTGGCGGATCCCGACCCGATCCGGAGTCCGGCCCGAGTCGCCAGGACGTGTGTCCCGCGTCCGAGGCGGGGCGCATCCGCGAAGGGATGGACGACCATGCCCGCCGGTCAGGACCGCACCAGCAAGCCCCACCCCGCCCCGGGCCTCCCGCGCCGCCGGGTCCTGCGCACCGGGGCGGGCGTCGTCGCCGGGGCCGCGACCCTCCCCCTGCTCGACGCCTGCGCCGCGACCACCTCCGACGGCGTCGGCGCCGACGGCCGCGTCAACATCGAGATGTGGCACGGCCAGAACGAGATCGGCGGCAAAGTGATCGAAGGGCTCGCCGCCGACTTCAACCGCTCGCAGTCCCGCATCCGGGTGAACGCGAGCGGCGGCGGAGTGGTCGCCGACGCCATGCTCCAGAAGGTGACGGCCGCACTGGCGGCCGGCGCCTACCCCGACATCGCGTACATCTTCGGCTCAGACCTCGCCAGCATCGCCCGCAGCCCCAAAGTCGTCGATCTGACCGGCGTGATGCACGACGGCGACCCGCCGTGGAACGGCTTCTGGCCCTCCGTCAGAGAAGCCGTCACCCTGCACGGCAAGGTACGGGCCGCGCCCTCGCTGCTCGACTCGCTCGCCGTCGCCTGCAACACCAAGCTCTTCCAGCGCGCCGGAATCCCGCTGCCCAAGCCCGGCTGGACCTGGCCCGAGTTCGTGGCCACCGCCAAGAAACTCACCGACGCCGGACACGGCGTCTTCGGCACCGCCTGGCCCGGCGCGGGCGACGAGGACACCGTGTGGCGGCTGTGGCCGATGATCTGGGACCTCGGCGGCGACGTGATCGCCCCCGACGGCAAGAGCATCGGCTTCGCCGACACCGGGAAACGGGCCCTGGAAACCGTGGCCCAACTGGTCGCCGACAAGAGCGTCTACATCGACCCCAAACCCGGCAGCGAGCAGATGTACCAGGTGTTCACCTCCGGCCGGATGGGCATGGTGATCACCGGCCCCTGGCAGCTCCCCAACATCGTCGAGTCCAAGCTGCCGTATGACGTCGTTCCCATGCCCACCTACAGCGGAAAGCCGCTGACCATCTCCGGGCCCGACACCTGGACCGTCTTCGACAACGGCAAGGCGCGCTCCCGGGCGGCCGTCGAGTTCGTCCGCTGGCTGATCACTCCCGCCCAGGACGTGCGGTGGGACATAGGGGGCGGCAGTCTGCCGCTGAGCAGACAGACCGAGGCCGAGAGCGCCTGGCGGCGGCACTCCGCCGACACCGTCGGCCTCCCCGTGTTCACCAAGGCCCTGGAGACCGCCCGCGTGCGGCCCATCCACCCCGCCTATCCGCAGATCTCCCAGGCCACCGGCCAGGCCGTGGTGTCCGTGCTGCTCGGCCGCGCCTCGCCCGCCAAGGCGGTGCGCCGGTGCGCCGACAAGGCGGACGCCGCCCTGCTGATTCCCCGATGAGGAGGGTCGTCGTGGACCGAGGATCCCGTACGGGCGCACCCCGCCCGCTCACCCTGGCCCCCGCCGACCGGGAGCCCGCCGAACGGCGCCGCGCCCGGCGCCGACGAGCCCGCGGCGAGCAGGCCACCGCCTGGGCGTTCATCACCCCGTCGGTCCTGGTCATCCTGGGGCTGAGCGTGGTGCCCGTCATCTGGTCGCTGCTGCTGTCGTTCCGCGCCGACGACCTGGTCACCCCCGGCCGCTGGGTCGGCCTCGACAACTACCGGGCCCTGTCGAAGGACCCCGGCTTCCGCAACGCCGTCGAGAACACCCTCACGTACGCGGGCCTGTTCGTGCCGCTGAGCCTGGCCGGCGGGCTCGCCCTTGCCCTCGCGCTCAACCGGCGGATCCGCTTCGTCGGCGTCTACCGCACCCTCGTCTTCATACCGTTCGTCGTCTCGGCCGCCGCACAGGGCGTGCTGTTCTCCTTCATCTTCGACCCGCAGTTCGGCGCGGCCAACTCGATCCTGCACAAGCTGGGCGTCTCGCCGCAGGGCTTCCTGACCGACCCCGGCCAGTCGCTGTACGTCCTGCTCGCGATCTCGCTGTGGAGCGGCATCGGCTTCTGCGTCGTCGTCTTCCTCGCCGCCCTCCAGGACGTCCCCACCGAACTCGTCGAGTCGGCGCGCCTGGACGGGGCGAACCGGGCGCAGGTCCTGCGGTACGTGACGCTGCCGACGCTCGCCCCGGTCACCGCGTTCCTGGTGCTGTGGCAGCTCATCACCGCGCTCCAGGTCTTCGACCTCGTGTACGTGACGACCAAGGGCGGGCCGTTGGAGTCGACCACGGTCATCGTGTACTTCGTCTGGGAGCAGGCGTTCCGCACGTTCACCGCGGGCTACGGCGCCGCCGCCGCGTACGTCCTCGCCGTCGCCCTGCTGCTCGCGGGCACGGCGGTGACCCTCTACCGCCGCCACCGGGAGCGCACCACCGGCACCACGTCCGGACTGCGGCGCGCGGAAGGAGTGGCCCGATGACCGCCTCCACCATGGTCACCGAAGGCACGGCGCCCACGGCGGCGCCCGCGCCCCGCACCGCAAGCCGGCGCCGACTGCCGTTCAGCGCCTGGCACTTGCTGCTCGCACCGCTGTCGCTGTGCTTCGCGCTGCCGCTGATCTGGCTGGTGCTCAGCTCGTTCATGACCAACGCCGAGATCAACCGGTTCCCACCGGCGCTGTGGCCCAAGGGGGTCGACTTCGGCGGGTACCGCTATGTGCTGGGCAACGCGATGTTCCCGCGCTGGTTCGCCAACTCGTGCATCGTCTCGACCGTCGCCGTCGGCTCCAACCTGGTGCTCGGCGCGCTCGGCGGCTACGCCTTCGCCCGGATGCGGTTCCGGGGCTCGCGGGCGCTGCTCGCGCTGATGCTGGCGACGATGGTGATCCCGTTCCAGCTGACGATGATCCCGACGTTCCTGGTGATGAAGTGGCTGGGGCTGATCGATACCCTCGGCGCGCTGATCGTGCCGTCGCTCGTCACCCCGTTCGCGGTGTTCCTCTTCCGGCAGTTCTTCCTCGGGCTGCCCAGGGAAATGGAGGAGGCCGCCTGGATCGACGGGTGCTCACGGCTGCGGGTGCTCTTCTCGATCGTGGCGCCGCTGGCCAGGCCCGCGCTCGCCACGGTCGCGGTGCTCACCTTCCTCGCCACCTGGAACGACCTCTCCTGGCCGCTGATCGCCATCAACCACGACACCCAGTACACCCTCCAGCTGGGACTGACCACCTTCCAGGGGCAGCACCACACCCAGTGGGCGGCGGTGATGGCGGGCAACGTCATCACGGTGCTGCCGGTGCTGCTCGCCTTCCTGTTCGCCCAGCGGACCTTCATCCAGTCGTTGACGTCGAGCGGGCTCAAGGGCTGAGGCGGGCTCAGGGCCGAGGCGGGTCGAGCACCCGCCCGGCCGACGCCACCGGAAGCCACCGCTCCCCTGACACCCCGTCACTCGACTTCCCCGGACCAGAAAGCCCTTCGCCATGCCTTCACCACCCGTGCCTCCGCCCTCTTCCCGCCCCTTCGACCTGCTCGTCGTCGGTGACGCCAACCCGGACGTGGTCCTCGGCCCGGTGCCGCGCGACCTCGCCTACGGCCAGCGCGAGCAGCTGGTCGAGCGGGCCGACCTCGTCCTCGGCGGGTCCGCCGCGATCATGGCGTGCGGCGCGGCCCGGCTCGGCCTTCGCGTGGCGTTCGCGGGCCGCGTCGGCGACGACCCGGCGGGCGCCTTCGTCCGTACGGCCCTGACCGCGCGCGGAGTCGACACCTCCGCCCTGACCACCGACCACGAACGGGCCACCCCGCTCACCGCCGTCCTCACCCGGGGCGCCGACCGGGCGATCCTCACCGCGCCGGGATGTCTGACCGCGACCGGGCCCGGCGACGTCCCCGAGGAACTGCTCGCCGCGACCCGGCACGTCCACGCGGCCTCGTTCTTCCTGATGCCGCGGCTCGCCGGGGCGCTCGCCGAGGTGTTCGCACGGGCGCGCGAGCTCGGCGCGACCACCTCGCTCGACACCAACGACGACCCGTCCGGCCGCTGGGACCCGGAACTGCTCGACCCCGTCCTGAAGGTGACCGACCAGGTGCTGCCCAACGCGGCCGAGGCACGCGCCCTGACCGGGGTCGCCAAGGGCGTGGCCGAGGCGGCGGCCGCGCTGGCCCGGCGCGGCCCGCTCGTCGTGGTCAAGAACGGCACCGAGGGCGCCCTCGCCCACGACGGGACGCGGATCACCACGGCTCCCGCCCTGCCCGTCGAGCCGCTCGACACGGTCGGCGCCGGGGACAGCTTCGACGCCGGATTCGTCGCCGCGATGCTGCGCGGGCTCGGCCTCGCCGACGCGCTGGCCGTCGCCGCGGCCTGCGGCTCGCTGTCGACCCGCGGCCGAGGCGGCACCGCGGCCCAGCCCACCTGGGACGAGGCCGTCGCCCGCGTTCCGAGCACCGGCCTCACCGGAGTTACCGCATGACCGAGACGACGACCGAGACGACTGGAGTCACCGAGATGGCCGAACCGGCCGAAGTGAAGATCGCCTTCATGGGCGCGGGCAGCGTGGTGTTCACCCAGGGGCTGCTGGCCGACCTGTTCGCCTTCCCCGAGTTCACCCGGCTGCGGATCGCGCTGCACGACATCGACTCCGAGCGGCTGGCGACCAGCGAGGCGGCGGCCCGGCACATCGCGGGGGCGCTGAAGGTCGCCCCCGTCATCACCGCGCACCCCGACCGGCGCGGCGCGCTCGACGGCGCGCACTTCGTCATCAACACCGTCCAGGTCGGCATGAACGCGGCGACCCGCACCGACTTCGCCGTCCCCGCCCGCTACGGGCTGCGCCAGACCATCGGGGACACGCTCGGCGTCGGCGGCATCTTCCGCGCCCTGCGCACCTTCCCGGTGCTGCGCGGGATCGCCGAGGACATGGCCGAACTCTGCCCGGACGCCTGGCTGCTGAACTACACCAACCCGATGGCGATGAACCTCCTCTACCTCCACCGGGTCGCCCCCCGGCTGAAGGCGGTGGGCCTGTGCCACTCGGTGTACTGGACGATGCACGACCTGTCCGAGCTGGTCGGCGTGGACTTCTCCGACGTGTCGTACCTGGCCGCCGGGATGAACCACCAGGCATGGGTGCTGCGCTTCGAGCGCGACGGCCGGGATCTGCACCCGCTCCTGGACGCCGCCATCGAGAAGGACCGCGAACTGCTGCGCCGCGTCCGCGTGGACATGTACCGCAGGCTCGGCCACTACCCCACCGAGACGAGCGAGCACTCCTCCGAGTACGTGCCGTGGTACCTGCACCACGACAGCGAGGTGGAGCGGCTGCGGCTGCCGATCGGCGCGTACCTCGACATCATCGAGGACAACACGGTCAGCTACGAGCGCACCCGCAACGCCCTGGCGGCGGGCCGCCCGCTGCCCGTCGAGGGCACCATGGAGTACGCCCCGCAGATCATCCACAGCGTGGTGACGGGCAGCCCCCGCACGATCTACGGCAATGTGCCCAACCACGGCCTGATCACCAACCTGCCGGACGACTGCGTCGTCGAGGTCCCGTGCCTGGTCGACTCGCAGGGCGTGCAGCCGACCAGGGTCGGCGCGCTCCCGCCGCAGTGCGCGGCGCTGAACCGTACGTACGCGAGCGTCACCGATCTGGTGGTGCGGGCCGCCACCGAGGGCGAGCCCCGGCACGTGCGGCACGCCGCGATGACCGACGCGGCGACCGCCGCCACGCTGCCGGTGGAGCGGATCTGGGACCTGTGCGACGACCTCGTACAGGCCCACGGGGAGCTGCTCCAGCCCGAGTTGAGGGTGCTGCTCGGGCACTGAGGGCGGCCGCCTCAGTACGCCACGGTGAACCTCGTGCGGTGGTGGCGGGGCTGCTCGGCCTCGTCCAGGAGCGCCACCGCGAGGTCCTCCATCGAGATCGCGGACTCACCCCGGTCGTCCACCAGGAGCTCGTCGGCGCCGAGCCGGTAGCTGCCGGTGCGCTCGCCCGGCTCCAGGAGGGCGGCCGGGCTGAGGTAGGCCCAGTCGACCTCGCTCTCGCCGCGCCAGACGGCGAGCTGCTCGGTGCACGCCTGCGCGATGGGCCGCCAGTCGGCCGGGAAGTCCGGGTCGTCGACGACGGTGGCGCCGTCGCCGCCGGGCAGGGTCAGGGTGGCGGCGCCGCCGACGACCAGCACCCGCACGCCGGTCCCGGTGAGTCCGGCCAGGAGCGCCTTGGTCACCGTGACGAGGTCGCCCTCGCTGCCGGGCGCGGGCCGGGTGGCGCTGATGACCAGGTCCTGTCCGGCGCTCAGCGCGGCTATGTCCTCGACGTCCCCCGCGTCGCCGGTACGGGCGGCGGCGGCCGGGTGGAGTTCGGGGAAGCGGGCCCGGTCACGTACGACGGCGGTGACCTCGTGCCCCCGGGCGACGGCCTCGGCCACGACGCGGCTGCCGACGTTTCCCGCGGCTCCGAAGACGGTGATGCGCATGGGTGTCCGCTCCTTCTGGTCCGTCCGGCCGTGCCGGAAGGTTTCTCTTAGCACTAAGAGAAAAGTATCTCACCACTAAGAGATTGGCTAGTCTGGATCCGTGACCGACCATGTGGACCTCCTGCTCGCGCAGTGGGGCGAGCGCCGCCCCGACCTCGACGTGTCGCCGATGGCGGTGATCGGGCGGCTGAAACGGCTCTCCCGGCTGATCGAGACCGAGCTGCGCCGCACCTTCGCCGAGCACGGCCTCGACCCCGCCTCCTTCGACGTGCTCGCGACCCTGCGCCGCAGCGCCCCGCCCCATCTGCTCACGCCCGCCGAGCTGATGCGCTCCGCGATGGTCACCTCGGGCGCCGTCTCGCAGCGCCTCGACCGGCTTGAGTCACGCGGCCTGGTGACCCGCTCCCCCAGCCCGACCGACGGCCGCGTCGTCGAGGTCGCCCTCACCGCCGAGGGCCGCGCGCTCACCGACCGGGCACTGCCCGACCACCTCGCCACGGAGGAACGGCTGCTCGCGGCCCTCGGCCCGGACCGGCGGGACGCGCTCGCGGACACCCTGCGCGAACTCCTCGAATCCCTCGGGGACGGCGTCGACTGACCCGGCGGACGCCGACCCTGGGGGCAGCGGATGGAGTACGGCCGACGGGCGTGGGCACGCGCTGGAGGAGACAGTGGAGACGGCGTCGGCCCGCACGGGCACAGCTCCCGGGCGCGGAGCCGACGCCCCGCCCACCGGCCCGGACCAGGGCCGGAGCACCCCAGGAGGTCCCGATGACCCAGCCCCCGTACCCCGATCCGAACCCGCCGACGCCGGGGCCCACCCCGGGGCCGCCGGATCCGGTGCCGCCGTCGCCGACGCCGGGGCCGACTCCGGGCCCGCCCCCGCCCGGACCCGGACCGCTGCCGGGGCCCCTGCCCGTACCGGAGCCGGATCCCGTACCCCACCCGCCGGGGCCCGACCCCGTACCGGAACCGATGCCCTCGCCCGGTCCCCTCACCTGAGCGCGGCTACATCCCGCCCGCCACCCGCATGACCGTCCCCGTCGCGTACGAGGCGTCGTCCGAGAGCAGCCACGCGACCGCCCCGGCTATCTCGTCCGGGCGCCCGGCCCGGCCCATCGGGATGGTGCCGGCGAGCTTCGCGGGGCGCTCGGGGTCCTCGTGGAAGCCGGTCCAGACGATGCCCGGCGCCACGCAGTTGACCCGGATGCCGTCGGCCGCGACCTCCTTGGAGAGACCGACCGTCATGGCGTCGACGGCGGCCTTGGTGGCGGCGTAGTGCACGTACTGCCCGGGGCTGCCCAGGGTGGCCGCGGCCGAGGAGATGTTGACTATGGACCCGCCGCCGCGCGCCGCCATGTCGCGCACGGCCCGGCGGGCGCAGAGCAGATAGCCCAGCACATTGACGTCGATGGCCCGGCGCATCCCCTCCGCGTCGGCGTCGGCGAGACGGCCGTTGGGGCCGCTGACCCCCGCGTTGTTGACAAGGCCGGTGACCGGGCCGAGCGCGGCGGCGGCGTCGAAGAGCCGGTCCACGGAGGCCTCGTCCGCCGTGTCGACCGCCACCGCCAGGCCCTTGCGGCCCGCCGCGCGCACCTCCTCGGCGACGGCCTCGGCAGCCTCGGCGTCCGAGCGGTAGCCCACGACCACGTCGTGGCCGTCGGCGGCCAGACGGGCGCAGACCGCGGCGCCGATACCGCGGCTGCCGCCGGTGACGACGGTGACGAACCTCTGCTCCACAACGAACCTCCGACGCCGGGCGGACGACCGCTCCAAGACGACCACTCCAAATGGAAGTGATCTTCCGCCATCGTAGGATCCGGCACTGACAACGCCGCAGGAGCCCTGTGCACGAAGGCCGAGCAGCCCGCCTGGCGGGAATCCGTTGGATGCTGGCACTCCCGCCACTTCTCCGACGCCCGAGCACGCCATATCGTCGGCCGGGGCTCCCGTCCGGGCGCCCTCATACCCGTACGAAAGTGCTCAGCCCGTGACGAAGTTCCTGCTCACCGTGCACATCCTGGCCGCGATCCTCGCCGTCGGACCGGTCGCCGTGGCCGCCAGCATGTTCCCGCCCACCGTCCGGCGGGCGCTGGCCGCGCCCGGCGACCCGCAGGCGCTGGCATCGGTGCGGCTGCTGCACCGGATCTGCCGGGTCTACGCCGCCGTGGGCGTCGCGGTGCCCGTCTTCGGGTTCGCCACGGCGAGCACCATGCACATCCTCGGCGACACCTGGCTGATCGTCTCGATCGTCCTGACGACGCTCGCGGCGGCCCTGCTCATCGCGCTCGTCCTGCCCAGCCAGGACGCGCTGCTCACCGAGCTCGACGCGGCCGCCTCGGGTGCGCCGACCGGGCCGGTGACCACCGTCGACGCACGCCGGACCGTCCGACTGGCCATGTCCACCGGGGTGTTCAACCTCCTGTGGGCGGCGGTGACCGTCCTCATGATCCTTCGGCCCGGCTCCACCACCGGAGGCTGACGGCCGCGCGTCCGCGAAGGAACGTTTCCGGCCGCCCGGGTGCGCACCGACGACGCACCCCCGCCGAGTGGGGCAGGCTGGAGGGCGAATCACCCTCGGCGAAGGAGGACGCAGTGGCTCTGAAACCCGGAGACGGCGGCGCGGTGGAGATCAGCCCGACCGGCTGGGTGGCCCAACAGGCCCAGCTGTACGAGGAGTCGGGCGGCACCGAGGGAACGACCCTGCACGGCGCGCCCTGTCTGCTCCTGGACTACGTCGGCCGCCGCACCGGCGCGGTGCGCCGCACCGTACTGATCTACGGGCGCGACGGCGACGACTACCTGATCGTGGCCTCCAAGGGCGGATCCGACGACCACCCGCTCTGGTACCTCAACCTCGTGGACCAGCCGGACGTCAGCGTCCGGGTCGGCACCGAGCGGTTCCCGGCCCGCGCCGAGCCCCTCTCCCCCGAGGAGAAGGCCCGGGTGTGGCCGCACTTGGTGGAGGTGTTCCCGCCCTACGCGGACTACCAGAAGAAGACCGACCGGGACATTCCCGTCGTACGGCTGCGGCACACCGACCGCTGACGTCCGCGGTCATCGGCGGTACGGCACGGGGATCCGTGCCGTACCACCTGCGCGGCGTCAGTCCTCCAGCGAGATGGCCTGCACCGGGCAGGCGCGGGCCGCCTCGCGGACCATGGGGTCTCCCCCGCCGTCCGCGCGCCCCGGCAGCAACTCGCTGAACCCGTCGTCGTCCTGGGTGAACACGCCCGGCGCCGTCAGGACGCACTGCCCCGAGCCGATGCAGACGTCGCCGTCGATGCTGATCTTCATGAGCTCACTCCACTACCAAGTGACGGGGAGTTCCAGCATTCCCTGGAGGGTGTCGCCCGGTTTGAACGGAATCCGGTCGGCGGGCGCCGCGAGCCGCAGCCCCGGCAGCCGCGTGATGAGGGCGCCCAGGGCGATCTCCATCTCGGCCCGCGCCAGGTTCTGCCCCAGGCACTGGTGGATGCCGAACCCGAAGCCCATGTGGTGGCGGGCGGAGCGGTGCCAGTCGAGCACATCGGCGTCCGGGTAGACCGAGCCGTCCCGGTTGATCAGGGAGGTGGCGAGCACGACCCCCTCCTCGGCGCGGATCACCGTCCCGGCCACCTCGATGTCCTCGGTGGCCACCCGCAGCATGCCGTCGGCGATGGAGAGGAACCGCATCAGCTCCTCGACCGCCACCGGCATCAGCGACGCGTCCGCCCGCAGCTCCGCGAGCCGCTCGGGGTGCTCCAGGAGCGTGAAGGTGCCGAGCGACAGCATGTTCGCGGTGGTCTCGTGCCCGGCGACGAGCAGCAGCACCGCCATCCTGACCAGCTCCGTGCGGTCCATGCCGCCGGTGCGCAACTGGTCCTCGACGAGCTCGTCGAGCAGCCCGTCACCCGGCTCGCGGACCTTGTGGTCGATCAACTTGCCCAGGTAGCCGTCCAGTTGGTCGCGGGCGTCCTGCGTGTCGGCCGGATCCGGCCCGCGCAGCAGCCGCCGGGACTGCTCCTCGAAGAAGTCGTGGTCGTCGTAGGGGACGCCGAGCAGTGCGCAGATCACCATGGACGGCACCGGCAGCGCGAACGCGGTGACCAGGTCGACCGGCGGCCCCTTCTCGACCATGGCGTCGAGGAGGCCGTCCACGGTCCGCCGGATCATCGGCCGCAGGGCGGCGATGCGTTTGAGGGTGAAGCCGGGGATGACCTTGCGGCGCTGGATGTTGTGCTCGGGGTCGTCCACGCCGAGGAGTTCGATGCGGCGTTCGCTGAGCGCGGCGAACCGCTCGGTGGTCGCCGGGAAGGACGAGTGGAGCCGGTCGGAGGAGAGCCGCGGGTCGGCGAGCAGCGCCCGCGCCTCGGCGTGGCCGGTCACGAACCACGCGGTGCTGCCGTCGAAGAGCGTCACGCGCGACAGCGGGCTCGCTTCCCGCAGCGGCTCGTACGCGGTGGGCGGCTGATAGGGGCAGGTGCGGTCCTGGGGGAAGAAGACAGATTCGGTCATGGTGAACCTCGCAAGCGAAGAGTCCGTCTTGCCGATCCCCATTACATGCCCAAGGCAGCTAAGTACTCTACGCAGAGTTCGGCCGAATCGTCCGTGCCGGACGATCCGGCTGATTTCTGCCGCATTGGGCCGTCTCGCCCCGAGTGTGCATGAGAGCCTGGGGAGCCCAGCACCACGAGCGCAGGCGGAAGGGGGGTCCCGCATGGCAGTCACGGCCCGGGAACTGGTGGAGAGAATCACGGCGGAACTGGCTCCCGCGAAGGACGCCAACCGGCTGGTGCCGCAGATCGCGAGCGGGTCGGCCACGGTGTCCGCACTGGCCGCGCTGGCCCTTGAGCAGCACCACGTCATCGCCTCCGACCTGCGCGCCTTCGCCTTCCTCGGCGACCGGGCGGCGGGCGCGGGCAACTCCGCCTGCGCGGAGTTCTTCGGCTCGCTCGCGACCGGCGAGACGCTCGCCCAGGAGCGGCTCGGCGCGTACGCGGCCGCCTGCGGACTCGACACGGACGACGTCGAGCGGTACGAGCCGCTGGCCGGCTGCCAGACGTATCCGGCCTATGCGGCGTGGCTGGCACTGAACGGCGAGCCGCCCCTGGTGGCCCTCGCACTCACCGCCAACTTCGCGGCGTGGGGCGGCTATTGCGCCACCGTGGCCGAAGCGCTGCGCGGCCGCTACGGATTCTCCGACGAGGCGTGCGGCTTCTTCGACTTCTTCGCCGAGCCCTCGCCCGACCTGGAGCGCCAGGCCCTCGCGGCCGTCGCCTCGGGCGTGCACACGGAGGCCGAGACCGCCCTGGCCCGCCGCTACGGCAGGCTGCTGCAGACGTACGAGGCGATGTTCTGGAACACGCTGGCCGACCGGTGACCGGGCGGCCGGTGGCACCAGTACCACCGGCGATCCGGGTACCAGCGGGATCGATCGGGCCCCGCCCTCGACGGGAGGATCGCAGACGACCGATCCACCCCGACGGGGAGTACCCATGAGCACGTTGAGCACGTCCCGGAACGCGAGCCGGTGGTCGAACGCGACACGCTGGTCGGTCGCCGCCGCGGCCGGGCTCCTCGTGGCCGCCGCACTGCCGGCCGCCACGGCCCACGCCTCCACCGCACCTGAGGGAAGCGCCGCCCGCGTGCCCGACCGCTATCTCCAGCAGCACCTGGACTGGCGGCCCTGCGACTCGGGCGCGCTGGAGTGCGCGGTCATGGCGGTCCCGCGCGACTGGCGCCACCCCGGCGCGGGCCCGGACCTCACCGTCGCGGTCTCCCGCCACCGGGCGACCGGACCCGGGCCGCGCAAGGGCGTCCTGATGACGGCGGCGGGCGGCCCGGGCGCCTCGGGCCTCACCCGGCCCACCGGCCTGGCCAAGGACGCGCCGAAGGTGGCGGCCGCGTACGACATCGTCGGCTTCGACCAGCGCGGCGTCGGCAGCAGCACGCGCGTGGTCTGCTCGGACCAGCCCACCGTCGACTCCTTCTTCACCAGCGGCGACCTGCGGGACCGCACCTCCCCGGCGATCCGGCAGACCTTCGCCCGGGCCCGTGCGTTCGTACGGGACTGTCAGCGCAACTCCGGCGAGCTGCTGCCGTACATCACCACCGACCAGGCCGTCCACGACATGGACCTGTACCGCGCGCTGCTCGGCGTGGACAGGATCTCGTACTATGGGCCGTCCTACGCCACCTTCCTCGGCGCGTACTACGCCACCGAGTTCCCCGGCCGGGTCGAGCGGATGGTCCTGGACAGCAACGTCGACTTCAGCGGGTCCTGGCAGTCGTTCCTGACGGGGCAGCCGCTCAGCTTCCAGCGCCGGTTCGAGCAGGACTTCCTGCCGTGGCTGGCCCGGAACGACGCCGTCTACCACCGGGGCCGCACCCCGGCCGAGGCGAAGGCGAGCTACGAACGGCTGCGCCGGGCCCTGCACGAGCACCCGCTGGAGCTCGAAGGCACCACCGTCACCGCCAACAGCCTCGACGTCGCCGCGACCGACGCGATGTACAACACGGGGCGCTTCGGCGGGTTCGCCGCCGCGCTCGGCGTCCTCGAACACCCCGACACGGCCGCGCCCGCCGCCCGCAAAGCCCTCGCCCAGCGCCTCCAGCACGCCATGGGCGCGGACTTCTTCGCCGACTTCTTCGCCGTGACCTGCGCCGACACCCCGTGGAACCGGGACAGCGGCCACTGGGTCCGCGAGAGCGCCGAAGCCACCCGCGCCTACCCGCTCGCGGGCGCCCGGGAGTTGACGTTCGCCTCGATCTGCGCCTCCTGGCCGCGCTCGAAGGCGCCGCACGTGGAGGTCACCGGCAAGGGCCTGCCGCCCGTCCTGATGCTCAACTCCGTGCACGACCCGGCCACCCACTACGAGGGCGCCCTGCGCGCCCACCGCGCCCTGCCCACCTCGCGCCTGGTGACGGTGACCGGCGGCGGCGACCACGGCCAGTACCTCGACGGCAACGCGTGCGTGGACGGGCTCGTCGAGGGCTATCTCCTCGACGACCGGATCCCGGCGGGCGACACCAGCTGCCCGGTCGCTCCCCTGCCGGTGCCCGCGGGGCGGCAGTAGAGACGTCCGCGACGGGTTGACGCACGCATCTGGCCATCACCGGCCCCAGGGCCCACCATGCTCCCAGCTACCCGCTCGTAACAACCGTGTTCCGCAGCGCCGTTGCGGAGTGAGGGGGACATCGTGCTGTCCATGCGCCGTAGAGCAGTGTCTGTGGGGGTGACACTGGCGGTCGCGATCGCCGGGCTGGGGCTCGCCCCCGGACCGGCGGCGGCCGCCCCCGCCCACACCCCGGTGATCTTCGTGCACGGCTACAACGCCGACCCCGGGGTCTGGGGCGGGATGCGCGACGACTTCAAGGCGTCCGGGTACACCGACGCCGAGCTGTTCTCCTGGGGCTACGACACCGGCCAGTCGGTCAACGAGGTGCTGTCCGGCCGGTTCGCCGCCTATGTGGACCGGGTCCGCGCGCAGACCCGCGCGGCCAAGGTGGACGTCGTGGCCCACTCCTTCGGAAGCCTGGTGACGCGCTGGTACGTCAAGTTCGGCGGCGGCACCGCCACCGTCGGCCACTGGGTCTCGCTCGCCGGGCCCAACCACGGCACGTCCACCGCCTGGGCCTGCGCGCTGTGGTCCCAGGCCTGCCGCGACATGACCCCGGGCTCGTACGTGCAGAAGCACCTGGCCGACGGCGACGAGACGCCCGGCGCCGTCCGGTACGCCACCTGGTGGTCGAACTGCGACGAGGTGATCAACCCGGACAGCAGCGTGCCGCTGACCGGCGCGGTCAACAACCCGGCGGGCTGCCTCAAGCACAGCGACCTGCTCGGCGACGACGCCGTCTCACAGGGCGTGCGCGCCTTCCTGGCCCGCTGAAGCGTGACCTCCGCCACCGGCCCCCGCCTGCCGGAATGCCACCGGTCGCGAGATGGTTGCACCATACACGGTCCGGCGGGACGAGCCCGGCGGCCCGGTCGCGGAGAACGGGAACGATCCATGGGCGAGTTGATCCTGATACGGCACGGCGAGACGGCGTGGACCCTGACCGGGCAGCACACCAGCCACACCGACCTGCCGCTCACCGAACACGGCGAGGCCCAGGCCCGCGCGGTGGCGCCACTGCTCGCCGGACACCGGATCGGACTCACCCTGGTCAGCCCGGCGGCCCGGGCCCGGCGCACCGCCGAACTCGCCGGACTCACCGCCCCGCAGGTGCGACCCGATCTGAGCGAGTGGGACTACGGCGGGTACGAGGGCGTCACCACCCCCGAGATCCAGCACGAGCGCCCCGACTGGAACCTGTGGACGGACGGGGTCGCCGCCGGGCCCGCCGCGCACCCCGGTGAGAGCGCCGAACAGGTCGGCGAGCGCGCCGACCGGGTGCTCGCGGAGGCCCGGGCCGCGTCCGAGGGTTCCGGCAGTGATGTCGCCCTCGTCGCCCACTCGCACTTCCTGCGCGTCCTGACGGCCCGCTATCTGGGGCTGCCCGCCTCGGCCGGATCGCTGTTCCTGCTCGGCACCGGGGCCGTGTCACGGCTGGGCACCGAGCACGGCCGGCCCGTGATCACGGCGTGGAACACGACTCTTCCGCGGAGCGTGCCCGCGCCCGTGGGATGAGGCGGCCGCCGCCTGCCGCCACGGCGAGCTCCGCGAGCGCCTCGGGTGCGCCGCGCTGACCCCGTATCCCGGGAAAGGCGTTGACGTCCACGATGAGCGGGCCGCCGCCCGCGTCGATGAGGTCCACCCCGTACACGTCCAGGGCGAAGACCTGCCCCACCCGGAGCGCCAGGTCGGCCCAGCCGGGCGGCAGGTCGTCGAGCGGGAGCGAGCGGGTGGGGCCGCGGCCCCCGGGCGCGAGCTCGGAGCGGCGCAGGGCGGCGAAGACCCGGTCGCCGATCACCCACAGCTTGTGGTCCCAGCCGCTGTTGGCGGTGAACTCCTGCACCACCACCGGCTCCCGCGCCCACACCCCGGCCAGCGCCCGCAGCCCCGCCGCGTCGTCGGCGCGGGCGACCAGGTCGTCGCGGCGGCTGTGGCGGCTCTTCACCACCAGCGGATACGTCAGGTCGGGGTCGTCCGGCAGCGGGGCGAGGGCGGCGAAGGTGCGGGTGGCCGCGAACGGCAGCCCGGCCGCGTCGGCCAGCTCCGCCATCGCCGTGCGGTCCTGGCAGAGGGCGGTCGCCGACGCGGAGTTCAACACCGCGGCGCCGCGCAGCTCCAGCTCCCGGGCGAGCGCGAGGGCGCGCGGCGTACGGGACTTGAGCAGGTAGACGTCGGCCACGCGGTCCGGGGGCGCCGAAGCCGGGTCCACCGGCTCCACCACGTGCTCGCGGGCGAGCAGGGCCGTGGTGGCGGCGAGCAGCGGATGGCCGGGCTCCGGGGTGATCAGCCCGATCCTCATACCGCCGCCCCCGGCTGCTGTTCCGGGACGAGGGCGGCCGGGAAGGCGTCCGGGCCGCTCCCCCGGCCCGTGCGGGCCAGTTCGAGCACGGCGCGCGCCACCCGCGCCGCCGCTTGAGGGACCTGACGGAAGCTCGGGAAGTCGTTCACGTCGACCACCACCGGCCCGTCGGGGCCGAGCAGCACGTCCACCCCGTACAGGTCCAGGCCGTAGACGGCGCCGACCTGCGCGACGGTCGCGGCCACCTCGGCGGGCAGCGCCACCTGCCGCTCGCGGACCGCGCGGTCGGGGTGGAGCGGGGAGCAGCGCTCGGTGGCGTAGAGCTCGCCGCCCACGCAGTACACCTTGAGGTCCACGCCCGAGTTGGGCACGTACGGCTGGGCCACCAGCATGCCCTGGCCCGCCAGTTGCCCCGTCATCGCGGCGAGCCGGTCCGGCGACGGAACCAGGCACACTCCGCGCCCGGCGCTGCCGTCGGCGGGCTTGACCACCAGCGGGAACTCGGAGTCGGGTATCTCCGCGAGCAGTTCGGGGACGGCCGCCGCGTACGTCGTCGGCATCGGCAGGCCCCGGCTGCGGCCGATGGCCGCAGCGAGCGCCTTGTCCCGTACGCCCCTTATCGACCGGGCGTCGTTGACGGTGGTCAGACCGACCGCGGCGGCGGCCTCCAGGAGCGTGAGGCCCGGGCCGCCGGACACCGTCTTGAGCACCCAGGCGTCATGGCTGCCCGCGTTGACCGCCTCGGACATCCGCAGCAGGGAGCCGCCGGGGCGCAGCACGTCCACCCGATGACCCCAGGCGACGAGTTGGCTGATCACCTCCACCGGCATGCCGTCGTGGCGGTAGTGCTCCTCCACCAGAAAGCAGAGCCTCATCGACCTTCCCCTGTAACCCCCCGGACGTCCGCCGATCTGTCCGGCGAGCTGTGACGACACAGGATGTCATGAACAGCCACGCATCTCGCTCCCCGCCCCGGAACGGGTTCCGGCGCAGGTCAGCGCGGTCGCCGGGGAAAGGGGACTTGCCCTTCACACTAATGTGAGGGTTCGACCATGGCCGTATGCCGACCGCACCACTGGCGCGCACCGCCGCGCCGACCGCCACCGGACCCGCCGCACTGCCGCTGGGCGGCCTGCTCACGCTCGCCGCGACGGCCTTCACCGCCGTGCTGACCGAGCTGCTGCCCGCGGGGCTGCTCCCGCGCATGGGCGGCGGTCTCGGCGTGTCGGAGGGCCGGGTGGGATTCCTGGTGACCCTGTACGCGGCCGCCTCCTTCCTCTCCGCGATACCGCTCACCGCGCTGCTGCGCGGGCTGCCCCGGCGCACGGTCCTCATCGGCGCGCTCACCGGCCTCGCGCTCGCCGACGCCGTCACCGCGCTCTCCTCCTCCTACCTCCTGACGTGTGCGGCCCGGCTGCTCGCCGGAGCGATGGGCGGGACCCTCTGGGCGATGCTCGCGGGCTACGGCGCCCGTATGGTCCCCGCCGAACGCCGGGGCCGCGCCATCGCGATCGTCCTCGCGGGCATCACGGTCGCGCTCTCGCTCGGCGTGCCGCTGGGCACCGCGCTCGCGGGCACCGCGGGCTGGCGCGCGGGCTTCGCGGCGCTCGCCGCCCTCGCCGCGCTCCTGATCCTGAGTGCGCTGCGGTACGTGCCCGACTTCCCCGGCGAGCCGAGCGCCGGGCGGACCCCGCTGCGGCGCATCGCGGTCCTGCCGGGCCTGCGGACCGTCCTGTCCGTCACCCTGCTGCTCCTCCTCGGCCACCAGGCGATGTACACCTTCCTGGTGCCGTTCGCCGAGCACGCCGGGTTCGGGCGCGCGGGTCTGGTCCTCTTCGTCTTCGGGGCGGCGACCGTCGGCGGCATCTGGCTCGCGGGCGCCCTGGCCGACCGCAGGCTACGAGCCGCGCTGCTGGGCACCCTGGGCCTGATCGCCCTCGTGATGGCGGCACTTGGCAGCCTGGGGCGGGTGCCCGCCGTCCTGGTGGTCGCGGTCGCGCTGTGGGGCGCGGCCTTCGGCGGGGCGCCGACGCTGATCCAGACGGCCCTGGTCGACGTCTCGGGACCGGAGCACGCGGACGTGGCCACCTCGCTCCAGGCGACCGTCTACAACGTCGGGATCGCCGCCGGATCGCTCACCGGAGGCGTGGTTCTGGAGAACGCGGGCCCCGGAGCGCTGCCCTGGACGGCCCTGCCGCTCGCCATCGGTGCCGTACTGGTGGTTTGGACCGCGCGCACCCGTGGTTTCCCTGTTCGGCGGCGGGTGCGCTGATCGCCCAAGGTCGGCCGCAGGCATATGCCAGAAGCACCACCGTATCGAGTGTTGCCAAATCCCTTACGGGGCATCGCTCCCTGTGCAACAGTCGTTACCGGTCCATCCTTCCGACATGCAGTGCCGCGCCTGTATCGGAGTACGTCATGCCGTCCCATCTGTTCGCGGACCGTCCCAGCCCGCAACCGCCGGAGCGGGAGACGGTCGACGCGCTGATCACGCAGACCCGTCGGCTGCGCGGCGGAGTGGACGCCGTACGGCGCGACGCGCTCGTGGACGACGACGACGCGCACGTGCGCTGGCAGCGCGCCCTGTGCGACCTGGCGGTCCATCACCTCGACGACCTCGGCACGCACCTGGACCAGCTGAAGGAAGGCCTTCTCCCCGAGCCCGCCCCGGAGGAGACCGGCGAAGAGGAGCCCCCGGCGGGGTACGAGCTCGACCCGATGCCCGGATCGCTGCTCAGCCGGGTCGGCAGCGCCGAGTGGAACCTGCTCACGGACGCGGTGGACTGGTCCGACGAGCTCTTCCAGATATTCGGACGGGCGCCCGAGAGCGGAGCGATGTCGCTCGACGAACTGCCGTCGATGGTGTTCGCCGAAGACCAGGCGCTGCTCACGGCCATGGTGACGGACTGTCTGGTCGACGGGAAGCCGATCGACGGCGAGTTCCGGATCGTCCGGACCGACGGGCGCGTGCGGACGCTGCACATGATGGGCGAGCCCGTGCTGGACGCCGACGGCTGCACCGCCTCGATGTGGGCCGTGCTGCGCGACGTCAGCGAGCTGCGCCGCAGCCAGCGCGCGGTGCGGGAGTCGCGCGACTCGCTGCGGCGCGAGCGGCACATCGCCCAGACCGAACACCGGCTCGCGGTCGAGCTGCAGGAGGCCGTGCTGCCGCCGTGGCGCGGCTCGCTGCGGCTCCCCCAGGGCAACCCGGCGGCGCTCGACGTGGCGGCGCACTATCTGCCGTCGGCCACCAGCGCGCTCATCGGCGGCGACTGGTACGACGCGCTCGAACTGCCCGACGGCAGGTCTTTACTGACCGTCGGAGACCTCACCGGCCATGGCGTCACCGCCACCGGTGCCATGGCCATGCTGCTCGGCGCGCTGCGCGGCATGGCGGTCGCGGGCATCCGCCCCGGCGACCTGATGGGCCACCTCAACCAGCTGCTCGACCACTCGGTCCAGCCGGCGCTCGGCAGCGCGGTCTGCTGCCAGTACGACCCGGCCACCCGCATCCTCTCCTGGGCACAAGCAGGACACCCCGCCCCGCTGCTGTTCCGCGGCGGGACGGGGTGCGCCCTGACGCCGCCGGACGGGGTGCTGCTCGGAGCGACGTCAGGAGCCGGGTACGGACAGGCCGAGGTACAGCTGAGGCCCGGCGATCTGCTGGTCCTGCACACCGACGGGCTGACCCGGCGGGGCACCTCGGACGAGCCGGGGTGCCGCAGGCTGCTTGAGCTCGCCGCCCGCCTCGAAACGGTCCGTACGGCCCAGGAGGGCGTGCGGACGGTGGTCGAGGAGTTCGGCGAGACGGACCGAGAAGATGACGCGTGCGTCCTTGTGGCCCGGATCGGTTCGTGATGGCTGATCGGATCTGTTGGCTGCGGATCGTGCGTGGCTGAGCGCGCCCACGCGGCGGAGCCGCAAGTGTCACCGCCCCGCGCCCCTAAAAGAAGCGGGTTGCGAGCAACCTAGAGATCCATACTGCGGCCCCGCCTCGTCGGTGCCTTCGGCAGGGCCAGTTGGATCTCCTCGCGCAGGTCCTGGATCTTCTGGTACCCGGCGTACTGCCCGGTCAGCCGGTACATCTCGCGCAGCCGGTCCCAGGTGCGGTGGGAGGAGGTCTCCCCCATCGACACCAGGGCCAACCGGGCGTAGCGGTCCGCCTGTTCGGGGTCGTCGGCGATGAAGCAGGCCGAGGCGAGCGAGATGTAGTCGAAGATCTTCGAGCGCTGGCGCCCGTTGACCCGGAGTTCGAGCGCCTGTTTGGCATGGCGGGCCGCGACGCCCGCCGCGCTCGCGTCGTGCTCGGCGAGCGTACGGAACGCCAGGGCCTGCATGCCGTGGAGGTCCGCCTCGTCGAACATCTGCATCCAGCTCGGCGGGGGCACGTCGCCCCGGTCCGAGACGAACAGCTCCTCGGCCTCGCCGAGGGTGCGCCGCATCGCCTGGCCCTGCCCCATCGACGCCTGCGCCCAGGCCTCGATGGTGTGCAGCATGGCCCGGGTGCGCGGCAGGGTCTCGTCGCCGGAACCGGACTTGGCGAGCTTCATGAGGTCGAGCGCGTCGTCGGGACGGCCCAGATGGACCATCTGCCGGGCGGCGCGGGAGAGTGCTTCGCCGGCGCGCGGGCGGTCGCCGCCCTCGCGGGCCGCGTGCGCGGCGATGACGAAGTACTTCTGGGCGGTCGGTTCGAGGCCGATGTCGTGGGACATCCAGCCGGCCAGGACGGCCAGGTTGGCCGCGACGCCCCACAGGCGCCGCTGGAGATGGTCGGGGTGACGGTAGGCGAGCATGCCGCCCACCTCGTTGAGCTGGCCCACCACGGCCTTGCGCTGAAGTCCGCCGCCCCGGGACGCGTCCCAGGCGCGGAAGACCTCGACCGAGCGCTCCAGCGCCCCGATCTCCTGCGACCCGATGGGGGCGGCCTCGTAGCGGTCGTACCCGGTGGGGTCGGCGTAGAGGGGATCGTCGAGGTGGGGGGCGTCGGCCGAGAGTACGGGGTCGGTGTGCAGCCAGTCGTGCATGGCGCTGCTGAGTGCGGAGCCTGCGGCGAGCGCGGCGCCCGCGCCCACCAGACCGCGTCGGTTGAGCATGAGGTCCATTCCCGTGAATTCGGTGAGGACCGCCGCCGTCCGTTCAGGCGCCCACGGTAGGCCGTCGGGGTTCTGCTTGGGTCCGACGTCCCGCCGCTTTCCGGCGCGCCCTTGCCGGTCGAAACCGAGGTCCTCGATGGTCACGACACGGCCGAGCCGCTCGGTGAACAGAGCCGCCAGCACCCTCGGCACCGGATCGCGCGGGGACTCCCCCATGTCGATCCAACGCCGCACCCGCGAGGTGTCGGTGGCCAGCTGGGGGTGGCCCATCGCGGCCGCCTGCCGGTTCACCAGCCTCGCGAGTTCGCCCTTGGACCAGCCGGCGAGGCCGAAGAGGTCGTTCAGGCGAGTGTTGGGTTGTCCGTTCACTTCAAGCCCCCAGGTTCTCGGCTGAGTTGACAGTAACCCCCTGTCAGATGCGGTGCGACTATTCGCCACGGTTCGCCAGGGTGCGCCAGATGGTGTGCCACCCGCGGTCGGGTGTCAGGTAAGAAGGCGCCACCCCGCCCCGGCAGGCGGACCCCATTCCCCAGGGTGGGATCAGGGCCACCGGGGCCGGGCTGGCCAGCAACTCGTCGGCGCACGAAGGGATCTGTCTCGCCCATGTACACAGCATCGTCCTCCGTGTCAGCCCCGCCCCGACCGCACCGTCACCTGGTGACGGGCGGCGGACCGTACCTCGACCCCTCGCACGCCGCTCCGGCGGCGCTCGGCGCCGGCCGGACCGCGCGCCGGCCCGGGGCGGGCGTCCAACCGCTCAGCGGGAGGATCGACTTGTCCGGCCCGCAGGGCGCGCAGCTGCGGATGGCCATCGCGTCGGTGCACCGCATCTGTCCGGAGTTCAATCCGGTACAGGTGCTGCGGCGCAGCGGCCGGTCCGTCCTGCTCGTCGGATCGACCGGGCGCACCACGGCGGTCGCCAAGTGCCTCCTGGACCACTCGCCGGTCTGGGCCGAGCGGTTCAGGCACGAAATAGCGGTCTACCGCGCGTTCGTCCGGCACCGCCCACCGGTGCGGGTGCCGCGGCTGATCGCCGCGGACCCCGACAACTGCACCCTGGTGATCGAGCGGATGCCCGGACGAGCCGCGGCCCTGTCCCGGCACCCGGTCGAGGCCCCGCCCCGGGCGGACGTCCGGGCGGCCCTCGGGGCGATCGGCCGGGTCAACGCCTGGCGGCCGCCGGCCGAGATGTTCAGCCGGCCGCTGGAGTACGCGCCGCGGATCGCCCGCTACCACGAGCTCGGGCTCTTCACCGACCGGGATCTGAGCGACCTTCAGAAGCTGCTGCGCGGTCTGGCCCACTCGGGCCGCCCGGTCGCGTGGCAGTTCTCGCACGGCGAGGCGCTGCTGACGAACATCCTGCTGTCGCCCGCGGGTCCGGTGCTCGTCGACTGGGAGCACGCCGGCTGGTACCTGCCGGGGTACGACCTGGCGACGCTGTGGGCGGTGCTCGGGGACGCCCCGGTGGCCCGGCGGCAGATCAGCCAGGCGGCCCAGGCGTCCGGCCCGGCCGCGCGGGACGCCTTCCTGGTGAACCTGATGCTCGTGCTGACGCGGGAGATCCGGACGTACGAGACGGCCGTGCAGCGCACCATGCGCGAGTCGGCGCCCTCGGGCGCGGCCTCGGCGCAGCAGCCGGGTGCGCCCTCGGCCGGGGAGCAGCAGCGGCTGCTGCTGCGCAGGCTGCACGACGACTGCGCCCTGGCGCGTCGGGCCGTGCGTGCGGCGGTCGGGACCCGCTGACCGCCGTGTGAGGGGCCCGTTCCGGCTACCTGCTCCGCCGGACGGGCCCCGGGAAAGGGGCGCGCCGCGCTCCGGTGCCGACACACCGGACGCGCGGCGCGCCGCCGTGTGCGCGTGCCGCGCTCAGCGCACCCGTACGACGTCGACGTCGGCGGCCCGCACCACGGCGATGCGGTGGCCGATCTGGACGGTGACGTACTTCGCCGTGCCGGGGAAGTACGTGTGGTCGTACGGGAGGGACGAGTCGATCGTCGGCGCGTAGTAGTAGCCGCCGGGCGCCTCGCCGCCGCCGGGGTAGGACTGGCCCGCCTTGATGGTGTACGAGAGCGGGGTGCCGACGCGCGGAGCGGTGAAGTCGGCCGGGTAGTCGGACTTCTCGGGGTAGGCGACGCCGTACACCGGCACCTCCGTCAGGCCCGCCCTCGGCCGTACGACGTAGCCGGCGGTCGGTGTGGTGGTGCGGGTGTGCTCGGGCGTCTGGAACCAGGCCTTCTGGCCGTACCACCAGATCGCCGTCCAGCCCGGCCTGCGCTCGGCCACCACGGCCTGCTGGGTGGCGCTGATCTTGCTGCCCCAGTCGTTGGCGCAGTCGGTGCCGGGCTCGCCGGGCGCGTGCAGGGCGGGGTCCGCGAACAGCGGGGCCGTGGTGGCGGGTTCGGTGTGCAGCGGGACGGCGCTGCTGCCCTGGGCGGGCAGGTCGGCGTTCTTCTCGCAGTCCCGGAACCCCTGCTGGTTGGCGGCGAACTCGGGGCTGATGGTGACCAGCTGGCTGCCGGGCCGGGCGGTGGGGTGGGTGGGTGCGCCGAGCGCGGCCATGAAGCGGTTCCAGTCCCAGTACGGGCCCGGGTCCCAGTGCATGTTCTTGGTGCCCCCGGCCGTCGTCGGCGGCACGTTCTCGTGGCCGATGATGTGCTGGCGGTCCAGGGGGATGTCGTACTTGGCGGCGAGGTAGCGCACCAGCGCGGCCGTGGAGCGGTACATCTGAGGCGTGTACCACTTGGCGCCCTCGACGGCGACGCCCTCCTGCTCGATGCCGATGGAGTGCGTGTTGACGTACCAGTTCCCGGCCTGCCAGGCCACGTCCTTGGTCTTCACCATCTGCGCCACGTGGCCGTCCGAGGAGCGCACGACGTAGTGGGCGGAGACGACTCTCTTGGGATCCTGGAAGATCCTGATCGTGCCGTCGTAGTCCTCTTCGGTGTCGTGCAGGACGATGTACTTGATCCGGTTGGTGGACGGCCGGTCGGCGGTGTCGTAGTTCCCGTACGCCTGTTTGTTGGCCGGATCGCCGTTCTGCTGGTAGGCCGCCGGGATCCAGTCGCACTTCAGTACGCGCGGGCACTCGGTGGCGCGCTCCTGCGCGCCGACCGGTGGCACGGGGGCGAGCAGGGCGAGGCCGAAGGCCCCGGTGGCGGTCAGCGCGCGTGCGAGCCTGGTCCTCTGGTGGGATGTCATGACAGCCCTTCTGCCGGGAGTTCACCTCGGGTGCGGTGCGCGCACACTGTGTGACCCCGGGTGAGGGCGCGTCAAGAGCGCCGCCAGAAGGGCGGGTTGTATCAGTGGACCAGACCGGTGGCAGGCCGCTGACCTGCCGGTGACGCCGTCAGCCCTGCTGGAAGAGCTCCGCGGGCAGCGGCTTCAGGAGCGCGTACAGGTCGTCGGTGATCGGCCGGTCCCAGCTGGCGATGGTGACAAGCACGTTGTCGCTGCGGTCGAACTGCACGCAGGAGACGCGGCTCTCGGAGAGCTTGAGGCGCCGCACGATCAGCAGGTTGTCGCCCTGCATCACGGGGATGTCCTCGGAGCCGACGACCTCGACGGGCTCGTCGTTCTCCAGCGCCAGCAGGAGCTGGGCGACCTCGAACGGCACCTGGCCCTCGTCGAGCTCCCGGGCCGGGGAGCCCTCGGGCAGATTGCCGATGACCATCGCGGGGCCGCGGCCGCCGAACAGGTCGTAGCGGAGGAAGACGCCCTGGCAGCTTCCGTCGGGTGCGGGCAGCAGCCCGGCACCGAGGTTTCCGGGCCAGTCGCCCGGGTCCATGGCCAGGACATCGAAGTCCGGGCCCGCGGGAGTGGCGGAGCTGCGGCGGCGGAGGAACGACATGCCGCCCATGGTACGTGGCCGGGGCACCTCGACGGGCCCCGGCCCACGTCCGGCGGTTCAGCGCGGCGGCGTCCCCGGCGCCGGGCGGTTCTCGGCGTGCCGCAGCAGCTCCGGCAGCCCGGCCAGGTCGGTGCCGATCTTGCGGAAGACGCCCGAGAGCAGCAGCTCGACGGCCCGCTCCCGGATGCCCAGCTCCTCGGCGATGCGGGTGTTCTCCCAGCCCCGCGCCGCCCGGTCGGCCACCGTCTTCTCCTGTGCGGTGAGCGAGTCCGTGCCCACCGCACGCAGCCGCAGCGGGCGCAGCCCCGACGCGGCCAGCTCGTCGCGCGCCCGGGCCGCCAGCGCGTCGGCGCCGCACAGCACCGCGCTCTCCATGCCCCGGATGAGCAGCTCCGAGGCGTCCTGGGGCAGCCCGGCCCGGCTGAGCGCCGTGCCGTGGTCGACCAGCGCGCAGGCCAGCTCGTACGCGGACGGCGAGCGCTCCAGGTGCTGCACCGCCTCCGCGAGGAGCTTGAGGCTCTTCGCGCCGGTGGCCACCTTGGCGGCGGAGTGCAGGGCCCGGCCGATGGCGCCCGCGGTGCCGAACCGGCGGGCCAGCTCGACTCCCTCGTCGGCCACCTTCTGGGCCTCCGCCGGGTCCGCCTGGGCCAGCGCCTCGGCGAGCAGCGGCCGCCAGGGGCACCACGCCGGGTTGCGCATGCCCCTGCGGTCCAGGCGCCGGCCGACCGCGCGCAGCCGCTGCTCGGCGTCGCTGCGCAGTCCCCGGGCGAGCAGCAGCTCGCTGTAGACGGTCTCGGAGTCGGGGTAGACGACGGCGTTGGGGACGACCTGGCCGTAGTTGTACCGGTCGGACAGGTCCTGCGCCTCGTCCACCCGGCCCCTGGCCAGCAGGATCTCGATCAGGATGCCGAGGGCGAACCACTGGGCCGGGATGCGCTGGCCGACCCGGTCGGCGATCCGCAGCCCGCCGTGGACCAGGTCCTCCGCCTCGGCGAGGCGGCCGCGGCAGAACCGGATGTACCCGAGCAGGGTGAGGCCGAACGAGAGGTGGGCGCCGCGCCAGCCGCGGTTCTCGCACTCCGCGATGCCCTTGCTGAACAGCTCGTCCGCGCGGCCCGGCTGGTCGCAGTACATGAAGGTGAGCGCGACCATGACGGGGACCTCGAAGCCCCAGTCCTCGTCGGTCCAGGAGAGCCCGTCGCCCAGTGCCTCCTCGGCGTAGGAGAGCGCGACGGCGGCGGGTTCGCCGCGGACCATGGCGTCCCAGGCGCGCAGCCCGAGGATGTAGCGCTCGGCCATGCCCCGGGTGGTGAGGTGGTCGGCGAGGCGGGCCAGCCTGCGCGAGCGGGCGGCCGAGTCCTCCTCGTCGGCCCGGAACGCGTTCCACTTGAAGCCCTCGGCCTGCATGCGCAGCCGGGTGCGGGGGTTGGTGGAGCTGCGGCCCTCGACGGCGACCAGCTCGGCCGCCTCGCCCATCCGGTCGGTGTGCGCCAGCGCCTGGGCGAGCCGGTAGGTGATCGCCTCGCGCAGGGCGGGGTCGAGCTCCGGCTCCTCCAGGGCCGCCTGGAGGTGGTTGACCGTGGTGGCCGGTTCGTTCAGGAGCGCCGAGCAGCCGAGCTCGAACAGCACCTCGGCCCGCTCCTCCAGGGAGGGCGGTTCGCGCAGGGCGCGGGCCAGACAGCGCCGGGCGGCCTCGGGAGCACCGGCCCGCATGCACTCGCGCGCGGCGGCCCTGAGCTGCTGGACGGCCCAGCGGTCGTCCTCGGGATGCATCTCCAGGAGGTGGCGGGCGGCGACCGTGGGGCCGAGGCCCGCCTCGGTGACGCAGACCGCGGCCTGGCCGTGCATCGCCACCCGCATCGCGGGCGGAATGGCGCGGTAGACGGCCGTACCGACCAGCGGGTGGAAGAAGTCCAGCCGGTCGGAGTCGCCCGCGCGGCCGGCCAGGATGCGGGCCTCGCGCAGCCGCTGGACCGCGTCGACCGACTCCTCGGCGCCAAGGCCGCCCACGCTGCTCGCCATGTACGGGTCGACCGCGGTGCCCAGGATGGCGACGGCCCAGGCCAGCCTGACCGGCGAGGGGCCGAGGCGCTCCAGGCGCTCGACGAGTCCGCTGCCGCGCGCCAGGGAGGCGAGCTCCCGCAGCTCGGCGGCGTTGGCGTAGTGCGGTTTGATGTTCCGCTCGCGGATCTTGGCGATCAGCTCGACCGCCTCGAACGGGTTGCCTCCCGTCAGCGCCCAGCACTCGCGTGAGAACAGGTCGTCGGCGCCGTTCTGCAGCACCTCGTGGACGAGCCTGCCCACGCCGTGCGGGGAGAGCGGCGCGAGGCTCACCGGCCGGGAGCCGTGCCGCTCGGCGAGCCTGCGGAACTCGCTCGCCTGCGCGGGCAGTTCCTCGGGCCGGTAGGCCACCACGATCAGGATCGGGAGCTCGGCGGCGCGCAGCGCGAACGAGCTCAGCCAGGTGAGGGACTCGTCGTCCGCCCAGTGCGCGTCGTCGACGATGAGCACGACCGGCGTGTGCTCGACGGCGAACCGGGTCACCAGCCAGTCGAGGCCGTCGCGCACGCCCTGCGGGTCCGGCGAGCCGCCGCCCGGGACGGCGACCAGGCCGACCGCGGGCGCCACGATGTCGTACCAGGTTCCGAGTATCCGCCGGTGTTCGCTCTCGCCGGCGGCGGCCAGCACGGGCTGCACCAGTTGGCGCACCACGTGGAAGGCCACGCGCTGCTCCTGCTCGCCGCCGCGGGCCGTCAGCAGGGTGCAGCCCCGGGCGACGGCCTCCCTGCGGACCTCTGCGAGCAGACTCGTCTTGCCGAGACCGGCCGCTCCCGAGACGGCGAGCAGCCCGCCGCTCGACGCGGCCGTATCCCCCTCGGCGCCCGCGCCGCACAGGTCGTCCAACATGCCTTCGAGGAGCAGGAGTTCATTCTCCCGCTCGAACAGTCGCCTGCGCGCACCACTGGTCCGCCGGCCTTTCATGTCCGCCACAACCGTCCCCTTTTGACAGTAGGGCCGAGCCTACGCTTTCGGACACGCACCGTGACACCGATGTGACCGTCTTGCAAACCCGGCTTGACTAACTCGTCTGGATCTGCTGGGGGGTTGACGCCGCTCCAGGGGGCGCGAAGCACCGGTCCACACGCCGCTTGTGCGGTTCCGGCCACGGGCGCACTATGAGCTTTCCGGACAGCAGCTCCGCCCAAGGCTGCTCACCCTTCGGCGCAGAGGAGGCGGAGCGATGTCGTCCCCAGCAGGCTCACCGCCCTCGGAGGACCGCACGGGGCTCATCGACATCCCGTTCCCCGCCCGCTGCCATCCGCGCCACGCCGTCGCGCGTCAGCACACGCTCGACTGGCTTCACCGGTTCGGGATGCTCTCGGGCCAGTTCGCCACGGACGAGTACGACGCGATGGGGCTCGAACGTCTGATGGCGTACTTCTACCCGGACGCCACGGACTCGGACCTCGCGCTGGCGACCGACCTCAACGCCTGGTTCTTCGTGTTCGACGACCAGTTCGACGGCCCGATCGGCCGGCAGCCGGACGCGGTGGCCCGGCAGATCGACATCATGCTGCGCACGATGAGCGACCGGGGCCCGGCTCCGGGCGACCCCGCCAACCATCTCGCGGGCACCCTCGCGGAGTTGTGGAAGCGGCTGGGCGACGGCACCCCGCTGCTGTGGCAGGAGCGCTTCCGCGACCACTGGCGGGACTATCTGACGGCCTATCACTGGGAGGCCATCAACCGCACCCGCACCGGGCCGCCGTCGCTGCCCGGGTTCCTGCGCGGCCGCCGTGACTCCATCGGCGTACAGCCCTGTCTGGATCTCGTCGAGCGGTGCGGCCGCTATACGCTCCCCGACGAGCTGCACCGCGGCAGCCCGCTGGCCGAGATGCGCTGGATCACCGCCGATGTGGTGATCTTCGTCAACGACATCGTGTCGGCGGACAAGGAGCTGGCCGCCGGGGACGTCAACAACAGCGTGATCATCCTGCACAAGGGGTCCGGGCTTTCGGTGGACCGGGCCGCCCGCGAGGTCGCCCGGCTGGCCAACTCCCGGGTGGAGCGCTTCCAGACGCTCGCGGTGGAGCTGTCCGAGGCGCTCGCGTTCGCCGGGGTCTCGGGCCAGCTGCGCGCCCATGTCGACGACTACGTGGCGGGCATGCGGGCGCTGATGAGCGGCAATCTGGCGTGGTCGCGCACGACGGCCCGGTACGGCAAGACGGGCATCGAGGCCGCGGGCCGGGGCCAGCGGCCCTGGGCGCACCTCTTCGAGGAGGTGGACGCGCTGGAAGCCTGACGCCGGACAGGCCTTACGGCTCGGAGTGGAGCTGGTGGCGCCGCTGGTGGCGGGCGACCCGGGCGCGGTTGCCGCAGGAGGGCCTGCACCACTCCTGGCGCGGGTGCTCCTTGAGGAAGTACCGCACGCACCGGGGTGCGTGGCAGGCCCGCAGCCTCTCCCGGTCGGGCCCGGCCAGGAAGTCCACGGCCGCGCGGGCGAGCGCGGCGCAGAGCGCCGTGACGGCGTCGGGGGCGCCGGTGCCGCGGTGGACGGCGTACGGGTCGCGGCCCTCGGGCCATTCCAGGCGGGGCACGGTGGGGACGGCGGCTGCGGCCGAGTTCAGCAGCTCCAGGGCCATCCCGGCGGGCAGCAGCCGCTGGGCGTCGGCGGGGCTCGGCGGGTCCGGCCGTACCGCGCGGGCGAAGAGGGCGCGCACGGCGGCCCGCAGCGCGCGCACCGCCGCGAGGGCCTCCTCGTCGGCGCTGAAGGCGTCGGCCGCGAAGCTCCCCGTACCCGTATCCGCGTCCAGCTCCAGTGCCGCCGCGTGCTCGCGCACCCACGCGGTCAGCCCCTCCGGCCCGCTCAGGTCGTCGGCGACCCCGCCGTGTCCGTCGTGGCGGACGGTGAGGGCGAGAGCGAGAACGAGGGAGTGGTCGGCCATGCGGCTAATGGTAACCACGACGGCAAGCGTTAGACCGGGGGCATCCGGGGCCCCGGGCGCTCGCCGCGCTCCGCCCGGCCCGTGGGCCGGGCGGGTGCGCGGACGCTCGCGATCGGCCGGGGCGACTCCGGCCGGCCGGTCCCTCAGGTGAGGTCGAACTCCCCGTCGCGCGCGTTCAGCACGAAGGCGCGCCACTCGGCCGGGCTGAAGATCAGCGAGGGGCTGCCGGGGCGGCCCCCGTTGCGCATCGCGATGAACCCCTCGACGAACGCGATCTGGACGTCTCCCGTCCCTTGGCTGCTCGACCTCCAGTCGGCCTTGCTGAGATCGAGATCCGGCTTGTCCCAGCCCACAAGGGTCTGCTGGGTGGTGCTCTCGGCCACGTCCCTGCTCCTCCCGGTTCCCTGTCGTCCGGGGGCCAGACTAGCGATCGCGTCCGGTCCCGGACAGGCCACGGAAGGAGTACCGCGACCCGCCCGCGACGACGGCCCGGACGGCCCCGGCGACCGGCCGCCCGCGCCCCGCGCCGAGCCCGGCCGGATCCACCGGACAGGCCCTACCGGCTCGGCGGCTCGGACCCGACCAGCCACATGGAGAAGAACTGCGAGCCGCCTCCGTAGGCGTGCCCGAGCGCCCTGCGGGCCCCCTCCACCTGGTGCTCGCCGGCCCGTCCCCGCACCTGGAGGGCCGCCTCGGCGAAGCGGATCATGCCGGAGGCGCCGATGGGGTTGGTGGAGAGCACCCCGCCCGACGGGTTCACCGGGAGGTCCCCGTCGAGCTCGGTGACGCCCGACTCGGTGAGCTTCCAGCCCTCGCCCTCCGCCGCGAACCCCAGGTTCTCCAGCCACATGGGCTCGTACCAGGAGAACGGCACGTACATCTCGACGGCGTCGATCTCGCGGCGCGGGTCGGCGATCCCCGCCTGCCGGTAGACGTCGGCGGCGCAGTCCTTGCCCGCCCGGGGCGAGACGAAGTCCTTGCCCGCGAAGAGCGTGGGCTCGCTGCGCATCGCGCCGCCGTGCACCCAGGCGGGCGGATGGGGCGAACGGGCCGCCCCCGTGCGGTCGGTGAGGACCATGGCGCACGCCCCGTCGGAGGACGGACACGTCTCGGAGTAGCGGATCGGGTCCCAGAGCATCGGGGACGCCTGCACCTTCTCCAGGGTGATGTCCCGCTCATGCAGATGCGCGTACGGGTTCAGGAGTGCGTTGCGCCGGTCCTTGTAGGCGACGAGGGAGCCCACCGTGTCGGGGGCGCCCGTGCGCCGCATGTACGCGCGCACGTGCGGCGCGAAGAAGCCGCCCGCCCCGGCGAGCAGCGGCTGCTGGAAGGGGATCGGCAGCGACAGGCCCCACATGGCGTTGGACTCGGACTGCTTCTCGAAGGCCAGGGTCAGGACCGTGCCGTGGACCCGGGCGGCCACCAGGTTGGCGGCGACCAGCGCGGTCGAGCCGCCGACCGAGCCCGCCGTGTGCACCCGCAGCATGGGCTTGCCGACGGCGCCGAGCGCGTCGGCGAGGTACAGCTCCGGCATCATCAGGCCCTCGAAGAAGTCGGGCGCCTTGCCGATGACGACCGCGTCGACGTCCGCCCACCCCAACTGGGCGTCTTCCAGGGCACGTTGGGCCGCCTCGCGGACCAGTCCGGCGATCGAGACGTCGTGCCGGGCGGCGACGTGCTTGGTCTGGCCGATTCCGACGACGGCCACGGGTTCCCTGCTCACGACGGCTCCCCCTCCAGGACGGCGACGAGGTTCTGCTGGAGGCACGGCCCCGAGGTGGCGTGGGCAAGGGCCCGGTCGGACTCGCCCCGGTGGATCGCGGCGGCCGCCTCGCCGATCCGGATCAGCCCGGCGGCCATCACGGGGTTGGCAGCGAGCGCTCCCCCGGACGGGTTGACCCGTACCGTGTCGTCCAGCCGCAGCGCCTTGCGCAGCACGACCTCCTGCGAGCTGAAGGGGGCGTGCAGTTCGGCGGTGTCGACGGGCCGTTCGAAAGCGCCGGCGCGCTCGGCGGCGAGCCGGGCCGACGGCGAGTCGGTGAGGTCGCGCACGCCCAGGCCGTGCGCCTCGATGCGGTGGTCCATGCCCCGGATCCAGGCGGGCCGCTCGCACAGGCCGCGCGCGGTGTCCCCGGCGGCGAGGATCACCGCGGCGGCCCCGTCCCCGACCGGCGGGCAGTCGCCGGTACGCAGCGGGCGTACGAGATAGTCGCCCTGGGGCCGTGAACCGCGCACCTGGGCATGGGTGTTGGCGGTGGCGGAGTCCCGGCTGCGGGCCGCGATCGCGGCGAGCGCGGGCTCGTCGGTGTCGCCCGCGTCGATCAGCGCCTGCGCCTGGAGCGCGGCCAGCGCGACGGAGTCGGGCCACAGGGGCGCCAGGTAGTACGGGTCGAGCTGGCGCGTCAGTACGTCGCGGACCTCGCCGGGCGAGGACTTGCCGTAGGAGTAGACGAGCGCGGTGTCGGCCTCGCCGGTGAGGATCTTCACCCAGGCCTCGTAGAGCGCCCAGGCGCCGTCCATCTCGACGTGCGACTCGGCGATCGGCGGCCAGGCGCCCACGCCGTCGAGGGCCATGGTGAAGGAGAAGGCGCGGCCCGCGAGGTAGTCCGAGGAGCCCGAGCAGGTGAAGCCGATGTCGCTGGTCTTCAGCCCGGTCCGCTCCAGCACCTCGTGCAGCACCGGCATCAGCATCTCGACCTCGGAGAGCTCGTCCGTGCGGCGCCGGTGGTCGGTCTGCGCGAAGGCGACGACGGCCACATCCCGTGCGGGGCGCATCAGATCAGCTCCTTGTACGTGTCGTAGTCGGCGTCGGGCTCCCCGGTGGGCCGGTAGTGGTCGGGGTGGAGGCGACCCGATGAAGACTCGGCCCACACCGGCTCGACCCGCAGCCCCATCCGCACCTGGTCGTAGGGGATGCCGCCGATCCGGCCGTGCAGGGCGAGGTCGGCGCCGTCGAGGGCGATGTGCGCGTAGACGTACGGCACTTCGATGTCGAGATTCGCCGTATGCGCAGCCTTGATGTTGACAATGCAGTACGTGGTGACAGTCCCGGCCGGGCCGACCTCCACCCGCTCGTCGGTGGCGACCCCGCACGTGGGGCAGGCCCCGCGCGGCGGCACGTACACCTTGCGGCACGCCGGGCAGCGCTCGCCGACGGTGCGGCGGTCGGCCAGGGCCTCGATGTACCGGGTCTGGGCGCGGCCCGGGCTGTAGGTGTAGTCGAGCCGGGCCGGGGCGACGATCCCGGTGACCGGATCCGCGAACTCACCGCTGTGCGGGACGGGTTGACCGGCCGCCTCGCTCTCGTACGGTTCGAAGCACGCGATGTCGGTGATCGCGCCACCGCGTTCCGCCGCCCATCGCACGCGCACCCGCATCCCGGTCCGCACGGCGTCGGGGCCCGGCGCGTCCAGGGCGTGCAGCAGCGCGGTGTCGGCGCCGTCGAGTTGGACCAGGACCCAGGCGAAGGGGTGCTCCAGAGGCTGGCCCCGGCGCGGGGACGGGTTCCAGGCCCAGGTCGTGACGGTGCCGGTGCCGGCGACCTCGACGAGGTCGCGGAGCTCTTCGGCGGTGGCCGGGTCGTACTCGACGGGTGGCACGAGCGTCCTGCCGTCGGAGGTGCGCACACCGAGGACGGTCCGCTCGCGCAGGCCAGTGAGGAAGGCGCTCTGGACGGGGCCGAGCGAGCGGGTGAACGGGAACTCGACCACCAGGGGGGCGCTGAGGACTTCGGGCATCGGGGGCTCCTTCTCGGGCGCGCGGCGGGACCGGATGTGCTCAGGCGCGCCGGTAGACGGGCGGGCGCTTCTCGGCGAAGGCGCGGGCGCCTTCCTTGGCGTCGGCGGTGTCGAAGACCGGCCAGCCGCGCCCCAGTTCGGCGGCCAGCCCCTCGGTCTCGGTCATCTCGGCGGTCTCGTACACCGAGGCCTTGACGGCCTCGACGGCGAGCGGTCCGCAGGCGTTGATCTGCTCGGCGAGGGCGAGCGCCTCCTCCAGCGCGGTGCCGTCGGCCACCACCCGCCCGACGAGCCCGATGTCCCGCGCCTCGGCCGCGCTGTAGGCCCGTCCGGTGAGCAGCATCTCCAGGGCGTGGGTGCGCGGGATCTGGCGCTGGAGCCGGACGGTCGAGCCGCCGATCGGGAAGAGCCCGCGTCGGACCTCGAAGAGCCCGAAGGTGGCGCTCTCGCCCGCGACGCGGATGTCGGTGCCCTGGAGGATCTCGGTGCCGCCCGCCACACAGGGGCCCTCGACGGCCGCGATCACGGGTTTGCGGGGGCGGTGGTGGCGCAGCATCGCCTTCCAGTGCAGGTCCGGGTCGGCCTTGAGGCGGTCCCGGTACCGCTCGCCCTCCATCCCCTTGCCCGCCAGGGCCTTGAGGTCCATGCCCGCGCAGAACGCGCCGCCGGCGCCGGTGAGGACGACCGAGCGGACCGCGTCGTCGGCATCGGCCGCCAGCCAGCCGTCGTAGAGGCCGACCAGCATCGACAGCGAGAGCGCGTTCCTGGCCTCCGGCCGGTTGAGCGTGAGTACGAGTGTGGCGCCCTCGCGCCGCACGGTGAGGTGTTCGGTGCCACCCATGCGCCTGCCTCCCGTCGTCGGACTGGAACAGGTTGCAGGAGCCGGGGGCGCAGTTCAATAGTTTCCTGACAGTCAGTCAGATTCTTTCGCCGGGGCCTCTTCACAGTTGTGGTCGGCTCTGCTCTGATGACGGCCACACGGATGGCGCCGGGGTCAGGAGGAGCGGTGGAGTACAACCTTGCCGACCTGTTCGAGTCGGTCGTCGACGTGGTCCCCGACCGCGAGGCACTGGTCTACCTCGACCACCCCGGCACGGGGGCGGAGCGCCGACTGACGTACGCGCGGCTGGACGCGGCCGCCAACCGGATCGCCCACCACCTGATCGACAGCGGCATCGAGCCGGGCGAGCACCTGGGGCTCCATCTGTACAACGGCGTCGAATACCTCCAGACCGTGCTCGGCTGCCTCAAGGCTCGGATCGTCCCGGTCAACGTCAACTACCGCTATGTCGAAGACGAGTTGGTCTACCTCTACCGGGACGCCGACCTGGCGGCGCTGGTCTTCGACGCGGAGTTCACCGGGCGCGTGGCGGGCGCGCTGCCGCACACCGAGAAGCTGCGCCACCTCGTACGGGTGGGGGAACCGCCCCATGGCGCGCCCGCGCTGGACGCGGTGCCGTTCGCCGAGGCCGAGGCGGCCGGGTCCGAGGGGCGGGGGTTCGCGCCCCGCTCGCCCGACGACCTCTTCATCATCTACACCGGCGGCACCACCGGCATGCCCAAGGGCGTGATGTGGCGCCAGGAGGACCTGTTCTTCTCCGGGCTCGGCGGCGGAGCGCCGACGGGCGAGCCGGTCGCGCGCCCCGAGGAGCTGGCCGAGCGGGTCGCGGCGGGCGGCGAGGGCATCACCTTCTTCCCCACTCCCCCGCTGATGCACGGCACCTCCACGCTCACCGCGTTCATCGGCTTCCACTTCGGCCAGCGCGTCGTCATCCACCGCAAGTTCGTGCCCGAGGAAGTCCTGCGGACGGTGGAGAAGGAGAAGGTCACCAGCATGTCGCTGGTCGGGGACGCGATGCTGCGCCCGCTCATCGACGCCCTGAGCGGCCCGATGAAGGGCACCGACTGCTCGTCGATGTTCAGCGTCTCGTCCTCCGGCGCGATCATGTCGGAGACGGTCCGCGCCCAGTTCAGCGCGCTGGTACCGACCGCGCTGCTGCTCAACAACTTCGGCTCCTCCGAGTCCGGCTTCAACGGCACCGCCACCGACGACTCCGGCCCCGACAAGGGCTTCCGGCTGCGCGTCAACTCCCGTACGGCGGTGGTCGACCCGGCGACCCACGAGCCGGTGAGGCCCGGCGAGCCCGGCCGGATCGCGCAGCGCGGCCATGTGCCGCTCGGCTACTACAACGACCCGGCGAAGACCGCCGAGACGTTCTTCCAGCGGGGCGACGAGCGCTGGGTGCTGCTCGGCGACATGGCCACGGTCGACGAGGACGGCATCGTCACGGTGCTCGGGCGGGGCTCGCAGTGCATCAACACCGGTGGCGAGAAGGTGTATCCGGAGGAGGTCGAGCAGGCGCTCAAGTCGCATCCGGACGTGTACGACGCGCTGGTCGCCGGGGTGCCGGACACCACGTGGGGCAACCGTGTGGCGGCCGTGGTGCAGGTGCGCGAGGGCGCCGAGGCACCGACCCTCGACGACATCCAGAGCCACTGCCGCACCCGGCTCGCGGGGTACAAGGTGCCGCGCCGGCTGGTGATCGCCCCGAGCATCCAGCGCTCGCCCAGCGGCAAGGCGGACTACCGCTGGGCGCGGGCGGTGGCGGCGGGGGCCGAGTCCCCCGCAGGGTGACCTCAGATCCCGAACTTCCGCAGTTCCGCGACGAATTCGTCCGGCCGGACTGCGTGGACCGAGTGGCCGGCGTCGATGGTGACGAGGCGGGCGCCGGGGATGCGGGCGGCCATCTCGGCGATCCTGGCCTGGATCTCGATGCCGCTGGACTCGCCGCCCGCGACCAGCAGGGTCGGCACGGCGAGCTCGGCGAGCCGCTCGCGCCAGGCCGGGTCGGGCGCGTTCAGCTGGGCGTTGGTGTCGGCGACCACCGGCCAGTCGAACGCGAGCTCCTCGTCGGGCCGCGCCACGAACCCGCGCGGCGGATCCAGCGGTACGAACGTGGGCGCCTCCTCCAGGACCAGCCGCCCGATCAGCTCGGGCGCGTCCTGGGCGAGCAGCAGAGCGGCCGCGCCGCCCATGGAGTGGCCTATCAGGTCGGCACCGGCGAGCCCGAGCGCTTCGAAGAAGCCGCGCAGGTCGTCGCGAAACCCCTCGAACGAGTACTGGCCGGGCCAGTCGCTGAGGCCGTGGCCGCGCAGGTCGACCGCGTACACCCGGCGCGTCGCGGCGAGTCGTTCGGCCACCTCCGTCCAGTGCGCGCCCGATCCGCCGCGCCCGTGCGCGAGCACGACGGGCGGCGCCGAGGCGTCGCCCCAGGTGCGGTAGGCGAGCCGGAGGCCGGAGGCGGTCCGGACGCTGTGGACGCCGGGCTCCAGGAACGCGGCGACCGTACGGGCGAAGTCGGGCGCGTCCATCCCCGGGAGGTGGAGCACGGGCGCCTCCACGGCCGCGAGCGCCTCGGCGGGGAGAGCGGAGGCGACCAGGACGAGCGAGCCGGTCCGGTGCGGGTGGGCGGCCGCGTAGAGCGTGGCGAGGTCGCCGGCGGCCGAGTGCCCGAGGAGGTCGACGGTCTCCAGGCCGAGGTGTTCACGCAGCGCCTCCACGTCGTCGACCAGCCGGTCGCGAGGGTACGAGGACACGCCGTCCGGCACCGCCGGGCCGCCCGTGCCCCGCTGGTCGAGCAGGACCAGCTGGCGGTGGGTGCCGAGGCCGCCCAGGTCGACCGGGTGGGCGGAGGCCGGTGCGGGCCCGCCGGGCAGACAGATCAGCGGCTTCCCCGCCCCCACCAGGTGGTAGGCGAGCTCGGTCCCGTCGTACGCGGTGAACTTCGGCATGCCGGTGATCCTCACAGCCCGTGCTGATCGGGGCCAAGGGATTTCGCCGACAGCGCGAACGGCAGCGTGGGCGACAGCGCGAACGGCACGGCGGAAGCGGGTTGTCCACAGGCCTTGACGGTGCGGTTCGGTGGCTGGATTACTGAACCCGAGCAGATCTACCGAATGATCGGTCGTCCGATTTCGGGCGGAGTGACGACCGGCGAAGACGGCGAGGACGGGAGCGGCCCATGGAACCCCTGCTGGACGCGGCGGAACGGCTGAGCCGGGCGGAGCTGGAGGCGCTCCAGCTCGACCGGCTGAGGGCTTCGCTGCGTCATGCGTACGACAACGTGGGCTTCTACCGCGAGGCGTTCGACAAGGCGGGGACACGGCCGGAGGACTGCCGTTCGCTCGCGGACCTCGCCCGCTTCCCGTTCACCACCAAGGCGGATCTGCGCGACCACTACCCGTTCGGGATGTTCGCGGTCCCCGACTCCGAGGTCCGCCGCATCCACGCCTCCAGCGGGACCACCGGCCGCCCGACGGTGGTCGGCTACACCGAGCGCGACCTGGACACCTGGGCGGACGTGGTGGCCCGCTCGATCCGCGCGGCGGGCGGCCGCCCCGGCCACAAGGTGCATGTGGCGTACGGATACGGGCTGTTCACGGGCGGCCTGGGCGCGCACTACGGGGCGGAGCGGCTCGGCTGTACGGTGATCCCCGCGTCCGGCGGCATGACGGCCCGCCAGGTCCAGCTGATCCAGGACTTCCGGCCCGAGATCATCATGGTGACCCCCTCGTACATGCTGACCATCCTCGACGAGTTCGAGCGGCAGGGCGTCGATCCCCGCTCCACCTCGCTGAAGGTCGGGGTCTTCGGCGCCGAGCCGTGGACGGAGGAGATGCGCCGCGAGATCGAGGAGCGCTTCGCCATCGACGCGGTCGACATATACGGGCTCTCGGAGGTGATCGGGCCCGGTGTGGCGCAGGAGTGCGTGGAGACCAAGGACGGGCTGCACATCTGGGAGGACCACTTCTACCCGGAGGTCGTCGACCCGCTCACCGGCGAGGTGCTGCCCGAGGGCGAGCGGGGCGAGCTGGTCTTCACCTCGCTCACCAAGGAGGCCATGCCCGTGATCCGCTACCGGACGCGGGACCTGACCCGGCTGCTGCCGGGCTCCGCGCGGGTCTTCCGGCGGATGGAGAAAGTGACCGGCCGCAGCGACGACCTGGTGATCCTGCGCGGGGTGAACCTGTTCCCCACCCAGATCGAGGAGATCGTGCTGCGCACGCCCGGCCTCGCCCCGCACTTCCAGCTGCGGCTCACCAAGGAGGGCAGGCTGGACGCGCTGACGGTACGGGTGGAGGCGCGCGCCGACACCCCGCCCGAGCAGCGTGACGCGGCCGCGCGGTCGATCGTCTCGGCGGTGAAGGACGGCATCGGGGTCTCGGTGGCGGTGGAGGTCGTCGACCCCGAGACCATCGAGCGGTCGGTGGGCAAGTTCAAACGGATCGTGGATCTGCGCCGGGGCCCTGCGGGCGGGGCGTGAGTGTTGACAGGCGTGCGCCGGGCTGACTGAGTGGCTGGCGGCACCTCGTGTGTCCTGAGCAACCACGTGTCCTGAGCAACCACCTGTGTCACCCACTGAGTTGGGAGGAACGTTGGCTCTCCGCACCCGCACCGCCGCTCGCACTCACACCCGTTCCCGCACCCGTTCCCGCACCCGGGGCAGGCGCCTCGCGCTGGTCGGCATCGCCCTGCTGACCGCCTCGGCGTCGCTGTCCCCGACGGCCTCGGCCGCGTCCGGCGACCGCGAGCACCACCCCTCCGGCGGCGGCCTGTCCGCCGTCATCCGCTACACCGAGTACGGCATCCCGCACATCCTCGCCGAGGACTACGCCGACCTCGGCTTCGGCACCGGCTACGCGCAGGCGGCCGACCAGGTGTGCACCCTCGCCGACGGGTTCGTCACGCTGCGCGGGGAGCGGTCGAAGTGGTTCGGCCCGGACGCGGCTCCCGACGGCTCGCTCTCCGCCGCCGCCAAGAACCTCTCCAGCGACCTCTATTTCACCTCGGTACGCGACTCGGGCACGGTCGAGAAACTGCTGGCCGCCCCCGCGCCCACCGGGCCGAGCCGCCAGTCGAAGGAGCTGATGCGCGGCTGGGCTGCGGGCTACAACGCCTGGCTGAAGCAGCACCGCGTCACCGATCCCGCGTGCAAGGGCGCGGCTTGGGTGCGCCCGGTGACCCTCGTCGACGTGGCCGCGCGCGGCTTCGCGATATCCGTGCTCGGCGGACAGGGGCGCGTCACCGACGGCATCACCGCCGCGCAGCCGCCCACAGCCGCTTCCACGCCCACGGCGCCCGACCCCGCCGGCAGCGCGAAGGCGGCCGAGCGGCTGTTCGCCGCCGACCAGGCCGACATGGGCTCCAACGCCGTCGCGTTCAGCGGCGCCGCCACGGCCGACGGGCGCGGTCTGCTGCTCGGCAACCCGCACTACCCGTGGCACGGCGGCCGCCGCTTCTGGCAGATGCAGCAGACCATCCCCGGCGAGCTCAACGTGTCGGGCGCGGCCCTGCTCGGCACCCCGACCATGAGCATCGGCTTCAACGACAAGGTGGCCTGGAGCCACACGGTCGCCACCGGCGTCACGCTCAACCTCCACCAGCTGACCCTCGACCCGGCCGACCCGACCGCGTACCTCGTGGACGGCACCCCGGAGCGCATGACCCGGCGCACGGTGACGGTCCCGGTGAAGGGCGGCGCGCCGGTGACGCGCACCCAGTGGTGGACGCGGTACGGGCCGGTGGTCACCGCACTCGGCCCGACGGTGCCGCTGCCCTGGTCCAGGACCACGGCGTTCGCACTGAACGACCCCAACGCCCTCAATCTGCGCGCCGCCGACACCGGTCTGGGCTTCTCCAAGGCGCGCGGCACCGACGACATCCTCAAGTCACTGCGCCGCACCCAGGGCCTGCCCTGGGTGAACACCGTGGCCGCCGACTCCCACGGGCACTCCCTGTTCACGCAGTCGCAGGTGCTCCCCCGGATCACCGACGAACTGGCCGCGCGCTGCTCGACGCCGTTGGGCAAGGCGCTCTACCCGGCGTCGGGGGTGGCCGTCCTCGACGGTTCGCGCGGCGACTGCGCCCTCGGCTCGGACCCGGACGCGGTCCAGGCCGGGGTCTTCGGGCCGGCCCGGATGCCGCTGCTCAAGGACGCCGCGTACACCGAGAACTCCAACGACAGCGCCTGGCTGGCCAACGCCGACCACCCGCTGACCGGTTACGAGCGGATCTTCGGCACCATCGCCACCCCGCGCTCGCTGCGCACGCGCGGCGCGGTCGAGGACGTCTCGGCGATGGCCGCGAAGGGCCGGCTCACCGTCGCCGACCTCCAGCGCCAGGAGTTCGCCGACCGGGCGCCCGCCGGGAACCTGGCGGCGGCCGACACGGCCAAGGCCTGCGCCGCGCTGCCGGGCGGCGCCGCGACGGACAGCACCGGCAAGGCCGTCGACGTCTCCGGGGCGTGTGCGGTGCTGGCCGGCTGGGACCGTACGGTCGACGCCGGGAGCCGGGGCGCGCTGCTCTTCGACCGCTACTGGCGCAAGCTGACGGCGGCGGTTCCGGCGGCCGAGCTGTGGAAGGTGCCGTTCTCGGCCGCCGACCCGGTGCGCACGCCGAACACCCTCAACACCGCCTCGCCCGGCGTCGCCCGTGCACTCGCCGACGCGGTGGGCGAGTTGCGCACGGCGGGCATCCCGCTCGACTCGGCGCTGGGCGACCACCAGTACGTGGTGCGCGACGGCAAGCGCCTGCCCGTCTCGGGCGGGACGGAGGCCCTGGGCATCTGGAACAAGGTGGAGGGGATCTGGGACCCGGCCCGCGGCTACGCCGAGGTGTCCACCGGGTCCAGCCACATCCAGGCGGTCGGCTGGGACGGCGGCAGGTGCCCGGTCGCCCGTACCCTCCTGACGTACTCCCAGTCGGAGAACGTCCTCTCCCCGCACTACAGCGACCAGACGAAGCTCTACTCGCAGCAGCGCTGGGTCACCTCGCGCTTCTGCGAGCGGGACATCCGCTCCTCGCCCGCCCTGCGGGTCGTGCGGGTGCGCGAGCACCGCTGACGTCCGCGCGGCCCGCCGTCGGGGCGGGCCGCGCACAGAGGTTCACGCCGGTACGTGGCCGAGCTTGTCGGGGTTGAGCACCGCGTAGATCCCGTGGATCCGGCCGTCGCGGACGTCCAGCATCGTGATCTGGGAGCGGTCGTCGAGCGAGGTGAACAGCGCGGGCGCGCCGTTGGCGTCGACCACCCGGGTGGCACCGATCGCGTACCGGTTGAGCAGGCCGGTGATGAAGGCGAGGACCTTGGCGCGGCCGATGACTCCGGTGGCTCCGGTGACTCCGGCGACGAGTCCACGCATGGGGTTCCTCCTGAGGCCGGTCCTCCGTGGCCGGTGTTCGGCCCCGGAGGAGGTTCGGCATCAGGACGGGCGGGCCCCGCCGCGCGTGACGGTCGCCTGATGTGACGTGGGGCACAGCGCGGGCGACCCGCTGCGCAGACGGCTCACATCGCCCGCTCGTGGCCCTCCCAGTACGGCTCGCGCAGCCGCCGTTTGTAGAGCTTGCCGTTGGGGTCGCGCGGCATGGCCGCGATGAAGTCGACGGACTTGGGGCGCTTGTAGCCCGCGAGCCGTTCCTCGCAGTGGGCGAGGATGTCGGTGGCGAGCGCGTCGCCCGGCTCGTGCCCGGGCGCCGCTTCCACGACCGCCTTGACCTCCTCGCCCCAGTCCGCGTGCGGGATGCCGAACGCGGCGGCGTCGGCGACGGCCGGGTGGGTGAGGAGCGCGGCCTCGATCTCGGCCGGGTAGACGTTGACCCCGCCCGAGATGATCATGTCGATCTTACGGTCGCGCAGGAAGAGGTAGCCGTCCTCGTCGAGGTAGCCGAGGTCGCCCACGGTGAAGAAGTCCCCGATGCGGTTCTTCCGCGTCTTGGTCTCGTCCTTGTGGTAGCTGAAGCCGCCCGTCGACATCTTCATGTAGACGGTGCCCAACTGGCCCGGGGGCAGCCGGTCGCCGTCGTCGTCGAAGACCGCGAGTTCGCTGATGGGCCACGCCCTGCCGACCGTGCCCGGCTTCTTGAGCCAGTCCTCGGCGGTGGCGAACGCCCCGCCGCCCTCGCTCGCCGCGTAGTACTCCTCCACGCAGCTCCCCCACCACTCGATCATCGCCCGCTTCACGTGGTCGGGGCAGGGGGCAGCGCCGTGGATGGCGTGCCGCAGCGAGCTCACGTCGTACCGCGCCCTGACCCCCTCGGGCAGCGAGAGCAACCGGTGGAACTGGGTCGGCACCATGTGCGTATGGGTGCAGCGGTACGCGTCGATCAGGCGCAGCATCTCCTCGGGCGTCCACTTGTCCATCAGGACCAGCGGGTGCCCGATGTGCAGGGACGCGCCCGCGAACTGGAGCACGGCCGTGTGGTAGAGCGGCGAGCAGACCAGATGGACGTTGTCGTCGAACGGCTTGATACCGAAGATCCCCAGGAAGCCGCCGAGGTAGGACTCCTCAGGGAGCTTGCCGGAGAGCGGGCGCCGGATGCCGCGCGGGCGGCCGGTGGTGCCCGAGGTGTAGTTCATGACCCAGCCGAGGGTGCGGCCCTCGGGCACGGATCCGGGCTGTCCGTCGAGGAGTTGGCCGTACGGGCGGAATCCCGCCACCTCGCCCACCGCGTACCGGTGGCTGCCCGGCAGCTTCGCCTCGTCGGCGGCCGCCGTCGCCGTGTCCGCGAACCGCTCGTGGGCGATGAGGACCTTGGCGCCGGAGTCCACGACGATCCAGGCGATCTCGGGCCCGACCAGATGGTGGTTGACGGGCACGAGGTAGAACCCGGCCTGGGAAGCGGCCAGATACGCGGTGAAGAACTCGACCCCGTTGGGCAGGACGACGGCGAACGCGTCGCCCTGTTCGAGTCCGGCCGCGCGCAGCCCGTGCACCAGCTGGTTGACGGCGGCGTGCAGCCGCCCCGCCGTCCAGCGCTCGCCGTCGGGCGCGGTGAGCACCACCCGGTCGGGGTCGGCTGCGGCCTGCGCCCAGAATCCGTTGGGCGGCTGCTGGGATTGGGATACGGTCATGACCCGCTCCTTCGGGCGATGCGGCTGATGCGGTCGACGGCCTGCTCGAAGCCGCGGGTGAGGTCGTCGAAGACCTCCTGGACGCTGCGTTCGGAGTTCATCCGGCCGACGATCTGGCCGACCGGCGTGCCGAGCAGCGGCGCGACCTCGTACTTCTGGATCCGCGACAGTGCCTCGGCGACCAGCAGCCCCTGCAGGGGCATGGGCAGGGTGCCCGGGCCGCTGGGGTCGTCCCAGGCGTCGGTCCACTCGGTGCGCAGCTGGCGGGCGGGCTTGCCGGTGAGGGCGCGCGAGCGGACGGTGTCGCCGGAGCCCGCGGCGAGGAGTTTGCGGGTGAGCGCGCGCGAGTGCAGATCCGCCTCGGTGGTGGTGAGCCAGAGGGAGCCGAGCCACACGCCCTGGGCGCCGAGGGCGAGTCCGGCGGCCACTTGGGCGCCGCTGCCGATGCCTCCGGCGGCGAGCACGGGCAGCGGCCCGACCGCGTCGACGACTTCGGGCACGAGCACCATGGAGGCGATCTCGCCGGTGTGGCCGCCGGCTTCGTAGCCCTGGGCGACGACGATGTCGATGCCCGCCTCGGCGTGGTGGCGGGCGTGCTTGGCGCTGCCCGCGAGGGCCGCGACCAGGACCCCGTTGGCGTGGGCCCGGTCGACGACGTCGGCGGGCGGGGAGCCGAGCGCGTTGGCGAGCAGCCTGATCGGGTAAGTGAAGGCGACGTCGAGCTGGTCGCGGGCGACCTGCTCCATCCAGCCGGTGATCCGCCAGCCGGACGCCTCGCCGTCGGCGAGCTCGGGGACGCCGTGCTTGGCGAGCGTCTCGCGCACGAACTGCCGGTGCCCCTCGGGGATCATCGCCTCGACGTCGGCCTCGGTGACGCCCTCCACCTTCCGCGCGGGCATGACGACGTCGAGGCCGTAGGGCAGCCCGTCGGTGTGGTCCTGCATCCAGTCGAGGTCGCGCGCGAGGTCGTCGGGGGCCGTGTAGCGGACCGCGCCGAGCACGCCGAATCCGCCGGCCCGGGTGATGGCGGCGGCCACCGCCGGGAACGGCGTGAAGCCGAAGATGGCGTGCTCCACTCCCAGTCTTCTGCTCAGCTCCGTCTGCATGGGGCGCAGGATGCCGCAGCCCTGGCGACGAGGGAAGAGATTTTCTGATGCTGCGTCAGATTCTTTACGTGGGCAGATTCTTTACGCGGGCGGCGCACCCGGGCCGGTTAGGCTGCCGCCATGATCCGGAGCGACGGGACGGGAGCCGTACTGCGGTACGGCAGCGCCGAGGAGGCCGGGCTGCTGCCGGGGCCGCTGGGCGAGCTGGCCGCCGTGGCCGAGCGGTTCCTGGGGCCGTCGCCGGTCCACCCCTGGTACGCGGGCGCGGTGGTGCTCGCCGGGCGCGGCTCGACGGTGGCACTGCACCACGCCGTCGGCACGGCCGTGCGCTACTCGGCGTACGACGAGCGGACGGACACCGGCGTCGAACTCCCGCCCCGGCGGCGGATCCCGATGGCCCGGGACACGGTCTTCGACCTCGCCTCCGTCTCCAAGCTGTTCACCTCGCTCCTCGTGGTGCGGCAGATCGAGCGGGGCACGCTGGAGCTGGAGGCCGAGGCGGCCGCGTACCTGCCGGAGTTCGCGGCGGCGGGCAAGGAGGCCGTCACCGTGCGCCAGTTGCTCACCCACACCTCGGGGCTGCGCGCCTGGCTCCCGCTGTACGACGAGCCGACGTACGAGGGGAAGCTGCGGCTGCTGTGGAACGAGAGGCCCGAGCGGCCGCCGGGGAGCGCGTACCGCTACTCCGACCTCAATCTCCTCGTGCTTCAACTGCTCTTGGAACGTATCACCGCTCGCACTCTGGATGCCCTGCTCCACGACGAGATCACTGCTCCACTCGGGATGCACCGCACTCGCTACAACCCGCCCGCCTCCTGGCGACCCCGGACCGCCGCGACCGAGGATGCCCGAAAGCCCTGGTCGGGGCTCGAACGGGGCTTGGTGTGGGGCGAGGTGCACGACGAGAACGCGTTCGCGCTCGGCGGGGTCGCCGGGCACGCCGGGGTGTTCTCGACCGCCTGGGACCTGGCGGTCCTCGCCCGCACGCTCCTGAACGGCGGCGCGTACGGCCCCGCCCGCATCCTGCGCCCCGCCTCCGTCGAGCTGCTCTTCACCGACTTCAACACCGCGTTCCCGGGCAACGCGCACGGCCTCGGTTTCGAGCTCGACCAGCGCTGGTACATGGGCGCGCTCACCTCCCCGCGCACGGCGGGCCACACGGGCTTCACCGGCACCAGCCTCGTCATCGCCCCGGACACCGACACGTTCCTGGTCGTCCTCGCCAACTCCGTTCACCCGGTACGGAGTTGGCGCTCAGGCTCGGCGCCGCGCGTGGCCCTGGCCGACGCCCTGGCCCGGACGATCGCACGCTGACGGCCGGTTCTACCTCCCCAGCACCGCCATCGCCGCGTTGTGGCCCGGGATGCCGCTGACCCCGCCGCCCCGGACCGCGCCCGCCCCGCACAGCAGCACGTTCGGGTGCGCGGTCTCCACGCCCCAGCGGCCCGCGGACTCCTGCGCGTACGGGAAGGCGAGCGGGCGGTGGAAGATGTTGCCGCCGGGCAGCCGCAGCTCCCGCTCCAGGTCGAGCGGGGTCTTCGCCTCGATGCAGGGCCGCCCGTCGGCGTCGATGGCCAGGCAGTCCGCGAGCGGCTCCGCCAGGTGCGCGTCCAGCTGGGCCAGCGTCGCCTCCAGCAGGACCTCGCGCGTCTTGTCGTTGTCACCGGCGAACAGCCGCGCCGGGGTGTGCAGCCCGAACAGGGTCAGCGTCTGGTAGCCGCGCCGCGCCAGGTCCGGGCCGAGGATCGAGGGGTCGGTCAGCGAGTGGCAGTAGATCTCCGACGGGGGCGCGGTGGGCAGCGCACCGGACGCGGCCTGCGCGTACGCGGCCGCCAGCTCCCCGTACCCCTCACCGATGTGGAAGGTCCCGGCGAACGCCTCGCGCGGGTCGACCGAGGTGTCCTTCAGCCGGGGCAGCCGGGTGAGCAGCATGTTGACCTTGAGCTGGGCGCCCTCGGCGTGCTCCGGGGCCGGGTCACCGGTGAGCGCGGCAAGCGCCTCGGGCGACGCGTTGACCAGGACGTGCCGGGCCGCGACCGTGCCCTCGCCCGACTCCGTACGGAAGTCGACCTCGGCCTCGCGGCCGTCGGTGCGCAGCGCGGTCGCCTCGTGCCCGGTGACGAGCTCCGCGCCGGCCGCCCGTGCGGCGCCCGCGAGCGCGTCGGTGAAGGCGCCCATCCCGCCCACCGGCACGTCCCAGTCGCCGGTGCCGCCGCCGATCACGTGGTAGAGGAAGCAGCGGTTCTGGGCGAGGGAGGGGTCGTGGGCGTCGGCGAAGGTGCCGATCAGGGCGTCGGTGAGGACGACGCCGCGCACCAGGTCGTCGTCGAACCGCTCCTCCACGGCGACGCCGATCGGCTCCTCGAAGAGCACCCGCCACGCCGTGTCGTCGCCCAGGCGCTCGCGCAGGGCCGCGCGGGTGGGCAGCGGCTCGGTCAGCGTGGGGAAGATCCGCTCGGCGGCCCGCCGGGTCGTCCCGTAGAACGCCTCCCAGGCCGTGTACGCGGCGTCGGAGCCGGTCAGACGGCGGAACGAGGCCCGGGTGCGCTCCTCGCCGCCGCCGACTAGCAGCCCGGTGGGGCGTCCGTCGCGTACCACCGGGGTGTACGAGGAGACGGTCCGCTTGCGGACGGCGAAGCGCAGCCCCAGGTCGTCCACGATCTTCCGCGGCAGCAGCGAGACGAGGTAGGAGTAGCGCGAGAGCCGGGCGTCGACGCCCGCGAAGGGGCGGGTCGAGACGGCCGCGCCGCCGGTGTGGCCGAGGCGCTCCAGGACCAGCACCGACTGGCCGGCGCAGGCGAGGTAGGCGGCGGCCACCAGGCCGTTGTGGCCGCCGCCGACGATCACGGTGTCGTACACCTGGTGTGCGGGCATGGCCCTTCCTAGCACGCGCGGATCACCGGCGGCCAGGGTGGCGCCGGTGATCCGCCGCCCGCTACCTCCCCCGTGACGCGCCCTGCTGCCGCAGGGCCGTGACCCGCCGGTACAGGGCCGCCGCCTCGGCGCCGCGCCCCAGCCGCTCCAGGCAGTGGGCCTCGTCGTTCCGGCTGGCGAGGGCGTCGGGGTGGGTGGCGCCGAGGACCCGCTCGCGGGCGTCCGCGACCTGCCGGTAGACCGTCAGGGCCTGCGCCCACCGCCCGAGCCAGCCGAGCCCGACGGCGATCTCGCGCCGGCTGACGAGGGTGTCGGGGTGGTCGGGGCCGAGGACGCGCTCGCGCAGCGCGCACACGTCGCGGGCCTCGGCCAGGGCCTCCTCCCAGCGGGCCAGGCGCCCGAGGTTGACGCCCAGGCCGTGCCGGGCGCGCAGGGTCTCGGGGCCCTCGGGGCCGTCGACGCGGGTGCGGTCGGCGACGAGCACCCGGTACAGCTCCAGCGCCTCGGCGCTGCGGCCGAGCCGGCCAAGGGCGATGCCGACCTCGTACCGGGTGGCGAGCGTGTCGGGATGGTCGGCCCCGAGCACGGTCGCGCGCGCCGAGGCGACCTCGCGGTAGAGCTGCAACGCCTCCACCCAGCGCCCCAACTGCCCCAGTACATAGGCGACTTCGGACCGGGTCACCAGGGTGTCGGGGTGCCCCGCGCCGAGCACGCGGGCGCGGTCGGCGGCGACGTCGCGCGCCATGCGGTACGCGTCCTCCAGCCGGCCCAGGCGGCCCAGGTTGAAGGCGAGGTTGTGGCGGCAGCGCAGGGTGGCCGGGTGGTCGGCCCCCATGACGCGCTCCCGGGCGGCGAGCACCGAGGCGTACACCTGGTGGGCCTCGAAGTGGCGGCCGAGGCGGCCCAGGACGTACGCGGTCTCCTGGCGGGCGTCGAGCGCGCCCGGGTCGTCGGGTCCGAGTGTGCGGGCCCGCGCCTGGGCGACCAGGCCGAACTCGCGCAGGGCGTCGGCCTCGCGCCCGGTCCGGCTCAGGGCGAAGGCCACCTCGTACTGGCTGACCAGGGTGTCGGGGTGGTCGGGGCCCAGCGCCTGGGCGCGTTCGGCGGCGACCGCGCGGTGCACCTCGCCCGCCTCCGCCCAGCGGCCGGCGCGGCCCAGGCCCAGGCCTTCGCGGTGCCGGTCGTCGAGCTCGGCGAGCAGCTCGGGCGGGGGCGGCGGCGGCCGGTCGGGTTGGGGCGGGGCGGGCGGCAGGGCGGTCGTCCAGGCGCCGGTGAGGCTGGCGTCGGGGTCGGGCGGGGCCGGGTCCGGGGGCGTGGAGCCGGTCGCCTTGTGGCCGGTGGTCATCCCGCGCGCCCAGGACGGCAGGCCGCGCGGCCGCACGGGCGGCGGCGCCGTCACGGAGGGCGCGGCCGGGGCCGGGACGAGCCCGCGTCCGGCGGCCAGCCGCCGCACCAGCTCCCTCGCGTCCTGGGGCCGCGAGCCGGGCTCCTTGGCGAGGAGGTCGAGCACGATCTCCTCGAAGAACTCGGGGAGTTCGGGGCGCCTGGCGCGCGGCGGCTCGGGCGCGGTGTCGCGGTGGCCGACGAGGATCGCCCAGGGGTCGTCGAGGTCGAACGGCGGCGCCCCGGTGGCCAGTTCGTACAGCACGCACCCCAGCGAGTACAGGTCGCTGCGGTGGTCGACGGGGGCGCCGCCGATCTGCTCGGGCGACATGTAGTGCGGAGTGCCCATGGCGATGCCGGTGCCGGTGAGCCGGGAGGTGAACCCGATGTCGGCGCCGAGGCGGGCGATCCCGAAGTCCAGGATCTTCACCGTGCCGTCCGGCAGCCGCATGATGTTGGCGGGCTTCAAGTCGCGGTGGACGATGCCCTGTTGATGGGTGTAGGCGAGGGCCGAGGACAGCTGCTCGGCGATGTCCACGACGTCCGCCACCGGCAGCGGGTGCCCCTTGCCGTCCTGGAGGAGCTGGCTCAGATTGCGGCCGTCGAGCAGCTCCATGACGAGGTAGAGCCCGCCCTCGAACTCCCCGAAGTCATGGACGACCGTGACGCCCCGGTGCTGGAGCGCGGCCGCGACCCGCGCCTCGCGCCTGAAGCGCTCGCGCAGCACCCGGGCGAACGCCTGGTCGTGCTGCGGCCCCAGCGGCTTGAGGCACTTGACGGCGACCCGCCGCCCCAGCGAGTCGTCGCGGGCCGCCCACACCTCGCCCATGCCGCCGCGCCCGATCAGCTCCAGCAGCCGGTACCGGCCGTGGATCAGCCTGGTGTCCGCCATCGCGCGATGTCGCCCCCGTCACGTCACTCCGCTGCGCCCTCCCCGGCTCCTTCCAGTATGGCCGCCTGTCTGCGGAGTGTGTACGGCGACGGGCGCGTTCCCGGCCCCATCCGGGCGACCGCGCGCAGGATGTGCTTCGGCGGCAGCTGCCAGCGCACGGTCGGCGGAATGAGCCGCAGCAGGCGCCCGGCGCCGGCGAGCCGCCGGGTGACCTCGTCCGGCGCGGGCGCGGGCCGCCCGTACAGCTCGTGGGCGTACGGGGGCAGCGCGTCGTAGGCGAGCCGCGCCACGCGCCGCCACAGCAGCGCGCGCGCCGGTGCCAGCAGCGGGGGGACGGGCGGCCGCCGCAGGAATTCGTCCACGTCGCGCGCGTCGGCACCGGCGGCGAGCTCGGGCCGTACGTCCGCGAAGTAGGCCGCGAGCTGCGCGGTGGACGCCGGGACGACGGCGGGATCGAGCCCGACGAGCCTCGCGGCCTCGCGCTGCTCGTCCACATAGCGGTCGGCCTGCGCGTCGCTGACCGGATATCCCGAGCGGCGCGCGACGTGCAGATAGCTGTCGACCTCCGCGCAGTGCACCCAGAGCAGCAGCGCGGGATCGTCGATCCGGAACCGCTCCCCGGTGACGGGGTCGTCGGCCTTCAGGAACCCGTGAATGCGCCGCACCCGCGCACCCGCCCGCTCCGCCTCGTCCTTCGTCCCGTACGAGATGGTCGCCACGAACCGGGCGGTGCGCAGCAGCCGCCCCCAGGTGTCCTTCCGGAAGTCACTGTTCTGCACGACCCCGCGCACGGCGCGCGGATGCAGCGCCTGAAGATACAGCGCCCGCACCCCGGCGACCCACATGATCGGATCCCCGTGCATCTGCCAGGTCACCGACCGGGGGCCGAAGTAGCCGGGGTCGGGCGTGTCGGATCCAGGACTGCTCTCGGGCATGCGGCGCCACCTCCTGTAGGGCCAGGCTAACGGCGCACCCGCGGCATCCCCAGACCGATCCAGGAGATGATTTCGCGCTGGATCTCGTTGTTGCCGCCGCCGAACGTGAAGATCACGGCCGAGCGGTAGCCGCGTTCCAGTTCGCCGTGGAGCACCGCGCCCGCCGAGCCCTCCTTCATGGGGCCCGCCGCACCGACGACCTCCATGAGCCAGGCGTACGCGTCGCGGCGGGCCTCCGAGCCGTACACCTTGACGGCCGAGGCGTCCTGCGGGGTGAGGGTGCCCTCCTGGACGGCGTTGACCATCTGCCAGTTGAGGAGCTTCATCGCGTCGAGCCTGGTGTGGGTGCGGGCCAGGCGGCCGCGTACCCAGCCGAGGTCGATGACGCGGCGGCCGTCGGCGAGCTTGGTGTCGGCGGCCCAGCGCTGGACGTCGCGCAGGGCGCGGATCGCCATGGTGCCGTGCGCGGCGAGCGTGACGCGTTCGTGGTTGAGCTGGTTGGTGATCAGCCGCCAGCCCTGGTTCTCCTCGCCGACGCGGCGGGAGACGGGGACGCGGATGTTCTCGTAGTAGCTGGCGGTGGTGTCGTGCGAGGCGAGCGTGTTGATGACGGTGCAGGAGTAGCCGGGGTCGGAGGTCGGTACCAGGAGCATGGAGATGCCCTTGTGCGGGGGCGCGCCGGGGTCGGTGCGCACGGCCAGCCAGACCCAGTCGGCGGTGTCGCCGTTGGTGGTCCAGATCTTCTGGCCGTTGACGATGTACGCGTCACCGTCCCGGACCGCCCTCGTCTTGAGCGCGGCCAGGTCCGTGCCCGCGTCGGGCTCGCTGTAGCCGATCGCGAAGTCGATCTCGCCGGAGAGGATCCTCGGCAGGAAGTACGCCTTCTGCTCGTCCGTGCCGAACCGCATCAGGGTCGGGCCGACCGTGTTCAGCGCCATCAGCGGCAGCGGGACCCCGCCCTGGGCGGCCTCGTCGAAGAAGATGAACTGCTCCATCGGGCTCAGCCCGCGCCCGCCGTACTCCTCGGGCCACCCCACCCCCAGCCAGCCGTCCGCGCCCAGGCGGCGCACGGTGTCGCGGTAGAAGCGCTTCTGGGTGGCGGGGTCGGCGTACCGTGCGTACGCGTTGTCGGGCACCAGCTCGGCGAAATAGGCCCGCAGGTCGATGCGGAGCCGCTGCTGCTCGGGCGTGTATTCGAGGTGCACGGGGCCCTCCAGGCTGGTCACGGTCCGTCGGTGCGCGTCGCTGTGCGTCGCGGGACGGCGCGACGTCGCGCGAGCGGGCACACAGTAGAACGTGTTCCAAGAATCTGGAAGGGCGGTGCGGCGGGGAGTGGGCCGTCACCTCGGCCGGTCACCCGTTCGTCTCCATACGGTCGCCGCGCGCCCGGGGCGCGGACAGCATGGCGAGGGCGTACCCGAGCCCAGGACCAACCCCCCTCCGGAGGCCCCCATGACCACCGCCCGCGACCTCATGACCGTTGACGTCCGCTGCATCCCGGCGAGCGAAACCCTCGACCGCGCCGCCCAGTTGATGCGGGACCACAGCATCGGCGCGCTGCCCGTGAAGGGCAGCGACGGCACGCTGACGGGCATCGTCACGGACCGCGACATCGTGGTGAAGGTGCTCGCCGCCGGGAAGGACGCGGCCGACGTGACCGCGGGCGACCTCGCCGACGGCAGACCGCGTACGGTCTCCGCCGACGCGGACGCGGCCGAGGCGGTGCGGGTGATGAGCGACGCGCGCATCCGCCGCCTCGTCGTCGTGGACGACGGCGAGCCGGTCGGTGTGATCACCGAGGCGGATCTGGCCCGGCACCTCCCTGCGGACCAGTTCGCCTCGTTCGCGAGCAGCGTCTACGCGAGGGGCTGAGCCCCGAGGGCCTGTCGTCACATTCCCGTCGTCGCCCGAAGGGCGGCCCGGCGGCGTCTGGTGCGTGCTCTGGGGGTCCCCCCTGCTCGAAGAGCTTGGGGGAGTGCCGGGCGGGAGCCCTCGTACTGGACGTACGTGGGCTTTCGCGCCGGGCAGACGGGAATGTGACGACAGGCCCTCGGGCCGGGCCTCCGCGAGCGGGTCGGGCGCGTGGGTCAGGGCAGCAGCTTGTCGATCGCCGCGGGGCCGTCCTCCGCCAGTCGGCGCTCTGCCCACGCCATGTTCTTCGGGTTGATGTCGCGCCCCGACGCGAGCACCAGGTCCTCGGCGGTGACCTCACCGCCCGCTCCTGTGTGCAGCAGCGCGTCCGGGGTGATCCCCTCCCGCTTCGGCGCGGGATCGGACTGAGCGTTCATGCCGCCTCCTCATTAGTCCGGCGTGGCTCCATTCTGGTACCCGGCCTCGCAGAACGCATCCGCCCCAGAAATGTCACCCGTCCGGCCCGTCCGGTGGCGCCCTGGCTAAGGACGCTGCCGCCGCATGCGCTCGCCGACGACGCCGCCGTCCGACTCCCACCAGGGGCGTACGAGCTCGGGCTCCTCGGTTCCGGGATCCGCGGCGGGGCCGGGCGCGGCCGGCGCGGGCACCAGCTCCGCGTCCAGGCGCCAGTCCAGCGCCGCCGTCCCGGCCCGCTCGGCCCGCACCCACTGGACGAAGACCACCATCAGGAACGGCACCCCGACCAGCTCCGCAAGCGTGACCATCGCGCCGCCGCCGAGCTGCTGGTCCGCGTGCACGTCCGGCGCCCACTCGGGGGCGTGCCGGGTGTACCAGCTGCCCGCGATCAGGCTGCCGCTGGTCATCACGACGATGCCGGGCACCGCGTCGATCAGCCCGTCCAGGAACACGAGCGCCGCCCGGACGGGGTGCCCGCACCAGGACGGGAGCAGCTCCTCCTTGGTGAGCAGCGGGAGCACGAAGAGGCTGCCCGCGAGCAGCAGCTGGAGGTACATGAGCTGGTGCAGGGCGCCGTCGCGCAGGGCCGTCTCGAAGTACGGGGTGAAGTAGACGCACAGCTCGGACGCCAGCACCAGCACCGAGCTGACCAGTGGAAACGCCAGAATGCGGGCCGCGCGGCCGGTCATGGCGCGGCGGACGGGACCGGCGGTGCGCTCCGGGAGGGCCCGCAGGGCGAGCGAGAGCGGGTCGCCGAGTGCGAGCCCCAGCGGCGCGACCAGGTCCAGCAGGACGTTCTGCACGGCGGCGGGCCAGAACAGCACGGTGTCGTAGACGGCCAGCGCCGACATGGTCGCGACCACGATCGTGCCGAGGCCGAGCAGGGCGAAGGCGGCGGTCCGGGCCACCGGCCATGACTCGCCCCGGCGGCGCAGCCGCAGCACCCCCCATCCGTACAGTCCGCCGAGCACGGCGACCAGCGCGAGCGCGGGCAGGTCGAGCTGCCACTGCGAGGGGAAGTCGCCCCAGGTCAGCCGGGGTAGCTCGGCGGCGCCGAACTGCCCTGCGGCGGTCTCGACGACGTGTTGTGCTGCGGACATCCGGCCCGGCCTCCTCACCCGGCCCGCGGGGCTGCGGCGGGCCGGGTAAACCGTAGTCCCGGCCGTTCGGCGGCCCACCGCGGGGCCCCTGGACGGGCCGCGCGGCCGCGTCCGCGAAAGTCACCACGAAAGTCACCCGTACGACACGCCGGAGCCGGGAACCAGCCGCCGCGCTCGCCGCGTTCTCCCCACAGCAACGCGGCACGAAGAGCAGCACGAAGCAGTAGAGCGCAGGACAGCGCGGCGCGGTGGCGGACCGCGGCGGGCCCGTGGACAGGTGGTGTCGATGAGCGAGCTGGTTCCCGGGGGCAACCGGCCCCTTCCGGACGGCGTTCTGACGATCGGCGTCCCGGGGCCCTTCGACCTGTCGGTGCTGATCACCGACGACACCGGAAAGGTCGGCGGGGACGCCGACTTCGTCTTCTATAACCAGCCGTCCGCGCCCGGCACCCGCCTCGACGACGACGTCATCACGGTGGACCCGAGTCGGCTGCGGGCCGGGGCGAGCCGGCTCACCGTGGTCGTCAGCCCCGCCGAGCCGGGTGTTCCGCTCGGCCGGCTGCCGGTGCCGAGCCTGCGGCTCAGCGGTCCCGGCGGCGAGGTCCTGGCCCGGTTCACACCGCTGAAGCCGGAGCGGGAGACGGTGCTGCTGCTGGCCGAGATCTACCGCCGGGGCACCGGCTGGAAGGTGCGCGCGCTGGGGCAGGGGTACGCGGACGGCCTCGCGGGAGTGGCCCGCGACTTCGGGGTGGACGTGGCGGACGAGGACCCGCCGCCGCACGCGCCCACCGTCCAAGTGCCCACCGCGGCGATACCGGTCCCCGCCGCGCGGCGGCCGGAGGCCCAACAGGGCGACGGCTTCGGCGGGGTGGTCAACGCCGAGCGGGTCCGGGCCGGGGCCCCGCCGGTGGCGATCGACGGGCGGCTGGCCTCGGCCGCCGAGTCGCACGCCGCGACCATGGCCGCCCAGGGCCGCCTCAGCGTGGAGAGCCCGGACGGCGTCTCGGTCTTCCAGCGGGTGACCACGCGGGGGTACGCGTATCTGAGCATCGCCGAGCATCTGGTGTCGGGGCCTCGCACCCCGGCCGAGTTCCTGGCGTACTGCCTGGAGGACGCCCACACCCGGCGCCCGCTGCGGGACGCCGCCTTCACGGAGGCGGGCATCGGCCGCGCCACCGACGACCGTACGGGCGAGGTGTACTGGACGGCGCTGTGGGCGAGGCCGTTCAGCGGGGACGGGCTGCACCGGACGGTGTCCGAGGTGGTCGCGCTCACCAACGGCCGCCGCGCCACGGCCGGGCTGCGCCCGCTGGCCGGCGACACCCGCCTGGCCTCGGCGGCCCAGGCGTACAGCACGGACATGGCGGCGCGCGGCTTCTACTCGCACACCTCGCCGGAGGGCCTGGAGCCGTGGGACCGGGCCCGGGCGGCCGGGGCCGCGCACCGGGGCATCGGCGAGAACATCGCGTGCGGGCAGCGCACGGCGGCCGAGGTGGTGGAGGGCTGGATGAACAGCCCGGGCCACCGCGCCAACATCCTCAAGCCCGACTTCACGCACATAGGCGTCGGCTTCGCGGGCGGCGGCCGCGCGGGCACGTACTGGACGCAGCTGTTCGGCCTGGCCTGACGGCTGTGGGCGGGGCGCTGTCCGGCTTCGCCCGGCGGCCGTGGAACGTACGGATGCGCACCCGTGGTGCGTTCGCATGCACACCGTACGGATGCGCCGCGCCTGGGTCGGCTCAGGCGCCCGTCTGCCGGGCCGCCACGTCCGCCAGGCCCACGGGGCGGTCCAGCGTGCCCAGCAGGCTGACGAAGCTGGACTCCAGGAACGCCGCCAGCTCCTCGCGCGCGCCCGGCTCCCCCAGCGGCCAGCCGGTCACCGCCTCCTCCGCGAACGCCATCCAGGCGCGGGAGGCGATGTCGAGCAGGGGCGACTCCGGCATGCCTATCCGCCGCTGGGCGTCGACGACATGGCGGGCCACCGCCTCACGGGTCTCGCCCAGGATGTCCGCGACCGCCGGGTGGCTGCCGGACGCGCCCCTGACCAAGGCGAGATAGACCTGCCGGTGCTCCAGTACGTACGCGACGAACCCATCGATGAACGACCGCAGCCAGGCGACCGGCGCCAGCGCCGGGTCCGGCTCCACGGCCTCGATGAAGCGCGCGCACTCCTTGGCGACCACCGCGCGGTAGAAGTCGCGCTTGGAGTCGAAGTAGTGGAAGAGCAGGCCCCGCGAGATCCCGGCCCGGCGGGCGACCTCGTCCGTGGACAGCTCGTCGAGCGAGCGGTCGGCGAGCATCTCCAGTCCGATGTCGACCAGCTGGGCCCTGCGTTGGTCGGGGGTCAGGCGGGTGATGCGCTTTCCGGACATGCCCGCAGTGTACGAGCGGTGGGGGCGGCGTGTGCCGAGGCGGGGCGGTGGCCGGGCAGCGCTATTGACAATCGCTCAACAGCGGTCGCAAATTTATTGAGCAGCGCTTAACAACAACCGCCCGGGCGACCCCGACCGCCGCCCACGCCTGCCGCTCGGGCGTGGGCGGCGGCGCGCGTTCCACGCCTCGTCACACGCCGAACACGAGGCGCGAAACCGGCCAGGTTTCCCGCGTGAGGGCCGCCACACCTTCGCCACCCCGGCAACAAAATCTTCACAGGATCGGCAGATTCCGCGAAGGATCTGCACTTTCGACGAGCCGGGCGGGCGCGGACAGCAAGATCATCTTCGTTCAACCTTGCACTTCGAATCTGGACATGTCCGCATTGAGCCCAACCTCTTGGGTGACGCTTTGCCGTTCCGTTGCCGGGCTGTAGGCATTTGTCACGACGGTCCCGACGGACGTCCCGGCCATGACCACGCCGGACGAACGTCCGTCAACGACCCGTCAAGCGCGTTGACAGGGCCGCGACTTCACGTCTCCGCGCCCTCGACGCCGCTGGACCACTACCGAGCAATGCCGAACCACTGGGGGTTACCCATGTCCCGACTCACCCGCCGCAGCGCGCTGGGCCTCACCGCGAGCGCGGTGGCCGGCCTCGGCCTGGCCGGTACCGCGTACGCGGCGACCGCGAGCGGACCCGCCAACGGTGTCGTCCCCGCCGCGGGCGACGGCCACACCGGTCACACGGACGGCATGGACCACACGGGGCACGACGCGCCCGCCCCGTTCGACGAGGTGTACCAGGGCCGCCGGATACAGGGCGCGCCCGCGCAGGGAGGTGCGCACGGCGGCCACCACGGGGGCTACCAGGTGCGAATAGACGGCAAGGAACTGCACGTCATGCGGAACGGTGACGGCACCTGGATCAGCGTGATCAACCACTACGAGACGTTCGCGAACCCGCGCGCCGTGGCCCGCGCGGCCGTGGTGGAGCTCCAGGGCGCCACGCTCGTCCCGCTCGCCTGATCCTTCCGCCCCCGCACACGCACCCGCGCAGCACCACCATCTGGAGCATTTCCATGACCGTACGCAAGAACCAGGCGACGCTCACCTCCGACGAGAAGAAGCGTTTCGTCAATGCCGTCCTGACGCTGAAGCGCAACGGCAAGTACGACGCCTTCGTCACCACGCACAACGCCTTCATCATGAGCGACGGCGACGACACCGACCGTGTGGGCCACCGCTCGCCGTCCTTCCTGCCGTGGCACCGCAGATTCCTCATAGAGTTCGAGCAGGCCCTCCAGTCCGTCGACTCGACCGTCGCGCTGCCCTACTGGGACTGGACCGCCGACCGCACCGCCACCTCCTCGCTGTGGGCCGCGGACTTCCTCGGCGGCACCGGCCGCAGCCGCGACGGCCAGGTGATGGACGGGCCGTTCGCCTCCTCCGGCGGCCAGTGGGCCATCAACGTCCGGGTGGACGGCCGCAACTACCTGCGCCGCGCGCTCGGCGCGGGCGTGCCCCAGCTGCCCACCAAGGCCGAGGTCGACAGCGTCCTGGCCATGACGACGTATGACGAGGCCCCCTGGAACAGCCAGTCCACCGGCGGCTTCCGCAACCACCTGGAGGGCTGGCGCGGGGTCAACCTGCACAACCGCGTGCACGTCTGGGTCGGCGGCCAGATGGGCACCGGCGTCTCCCCCAACGACCCGGTCTTCTGGATGCACCACGCGTTCGTCGACAAGCTCTGGGCGCAGTGGCAGGCGCTCCACCCCGCCTCGCCGTACCTCCCGGCCGCCGGGACGGCGAACGTGGTGGACCTGCGCGACACCATGCGCCCGTGGAACAACGTGACGCCGGCGGACATGCTGGACCACAAGAAGTTCTACACGTTCGACGCCGCGTAGTACGCGCCGGTGCGGCCCCGGGCGGCTCCACACCCCGGGGCCGCATCGGCATGTCCGGGTGCGCGCGCCTCGTAAGCTCGGCCGCATGGACGTTCACGAATCAGTGCTCGAACTCGTCGGCGGCACCCCGCTGGTACGGCTGCGCACGCCCGGGGGCGAGAAGTCGGCCGCCCTCTACGCGAAGCTCGAATACCTCAGCGCCGGCGGCAGCGTGAAGGACCGGATCGGTCTGCACATGATCGAGCAGGCGGAGCGGGACGGGCTGCTGCGCCCCGGCGGCACCGTCGTCGAGGCGACCTCCGGCAACACGGGGGCCGGGCTCGCGATGGTGGCGGCGGCCAAGGGGTACCGGGCCGTCCTCGTCGTCCCCGACAAGACGAGCACCGAGAAGATCGCCACGCTGCGGGGGTTCGGCGCGGAGGTGGTCGTGCGACGCAGCGGGCTGCCCGCCGAGGACCCGGAGAACGTGTTCAACACGGCGGCGCGGATCGCCGAGGAGACACCGGGCAGCTGGCTCGCCGGGCAGTACGACAACCCGGCCAACCCGGGGGCGCACTACGCCACGACCGGCCCCGAGATCTGGCGCCAGACGGACGGCCGGGTCACGCATCTGGTGGCGTGCGTCGGCACCGGCGGGACGATCAGCGGTACGGGCCGCTACCTCAAGGAGGTCAGCGGGGGTGCGGTGCGGGTGACCGGGGCGGATCCGGTGGCGTCGGTGTACTCGGGCGGCGACGGCCGTCCGTACTTCGTCGAGGCGACCGGGCACGTGCGCCACCCGGAGACGGTGGAGGACGTCTGGCCCACCTCGTACCACCAGGACGTGGTCGACGAGCTCGTCCCGGTGAGCGACCGCGACGCGCTGTTGACAGTACGTCAACTGGCCCGGGAGCAGGGCCTGATGGTCGGCGGCTCGGCCGGTCTCGCGGTGGCGGCCGCCCAGCGGGTGGCCGCCGGGCTCGGCCCCGAATCGCTGGTCGTGGTGATCCTGCCGGACTCGGGCCGCCAGTACCTCTCGAAGTACTTCAACGACGCGTGGCTGCTGCGGCTGGGGTTCCTGGACGGGGAGTCGGGTGTGGCGCGGGTGGGGGACGCGGTACGGGACTCCTCGCTGCCGTACGTGAACCGGCTCAGCACGGCCGCGGAGGCCCTGGCGGCGCTCCGGGCCCTGCGCGACCGCGGGCTGCCGCCGGTCGCCGCGGCCGGGCCGTGCCCGGTGGGCCCGGACCGCGCGCCGACCGTCCCGGAGCTGGCGGGCTCGCTGTCGTTGGACGCGCTGGCCGCCGCGCTGTCGGACGGCACGATGAAGCCGGACACCCCGGTACGCGACCACCTCGCCGCACCGCTGCCGCACTTCGGGGTGGGCGAGCGGGCGGAGGCGGCGCTGGCGGAGCTGGAGGGGTGCGGGGCGGAGTTGGCGGTGGTGGTGCGGGATGGGCATGGAGTGGGGGTGGTGGGCCGAGCGGGCCTGCGCGCCTTGCTGTGACCCCACCCCGCCCCTTCCCGCTGTGACATTTGCGGCTCCGCCGCGTGGCCTCCGGGGGTGGGGGTGGGTTGAGGTGGCTCTCCCGGGGGCTACGCCCCCGGACCCCCGGGCGGGGCCCGCAGGACGGTGTCCGCCGAGGCTCGCAGGTCGAGGCGGGCCGCGCGGGTGCGGCACTCGCCGTCGAGGCGGAACGTGCCGAGCAGCGTCTCCCGGAACTCCGTGCCCCGCCCGCTTACGCCAGGCCTTCCAGCACGATCCGCTCGGTCGCGGTCAGATAGGCGTCCGCCGCCGCGTGTGCGGCCCGGCCGTCGCCCGCCGCCACCGGCCTCGACGACCGGGGCGAGCCGCGTGTACGCCGCCTCCGGATCGGTGAACGGCCCGACCAGTGCGGCCCGTACGGGAAGGTAGGCGTTGAAGAGGGTGTTGGTGAGGAGGACGTACACCCGGTTGCCGGTGGCGCGGGCCAGCGCCCGGTGCACCTCGGCGTCGGCCAGCTGCACCGCGTCGCCGCCCTCCGACTCCCGTACGGCGTCCAGGAGTCGGCGCAGCTCGGTGACGGCCTCGGGGTCGGAGCGGGCCGCCGCGCGTTCGGCGATCAGGGCGCCGATGCCGCGGCGCACCTCGAAGATCTCGCCGATCCAGTCCGGGCTGTGGCGCACCAGCATCGGCAGCAGATCGGCGCCGCCCAGGCGCGCGTAGTCGCGGACCCGGGTGCCGACGCCGTGGCGGGTCTCCAGGAGCCCCCGCCTGGACCAGTCGGCCGAAGGCGTGCTTGAGGGTGGTGCGGTGACGCCGTAGCCGTCGGCGAGGCTGCGTTCGGGCGGCAGATAGCTGCCCGCCGGATGGCGGCCGGTGAGGATGTCCTCGCGCAGCCGGTGCTCCAGGACGTCGACGATGGTCTCGCGGGGCAGCGTCTCCACGAGGTCCCTCCCCAGGGTGGTGATGCCGGAGCTCGCATGTGGCTCAGTGGCTGAGCCACTGAACCAGTGGCCCGCACGGAGAGCGGGGCGATACGTCCGGAGAGGCCGATACGGACCGTTGCGACCACGAACGCTCCCCCCGTGTCCGCGCCGGATACGGCACCGCCCGTAAAGGATCAAGAGCGTTCGGGAGAGGGCAAGGTCACAGCCCTTCCCTCTGCTGCACCTTTGCGCCACTGCCCTAGCATCTGAGCATGACGGTCCTGCCTGACGACGGGCTTTCGCTGGCCGCCGAGTTCCCTGATGCAACCCATGAGCAGTGGCAGCGCCTCGTGGAAGGCGTGCTGCGCAAATCGGGTAAAGATGTCTCGGGCACGGCTGCCGAGGAGGCACTGTCCACCCCGGTCGAGGACGGGCTCACCACCCGCCCCCTGTACACCGCGCGAGACTCCGCGCCCGATGCCGGTTATCCCGGCTTTGCCCCCTTTGTCCGGGGAAGTCGGGCCGAGGGCAACGCGGCGGACGGCTGGGGCGTACGACAGCGCCATGCCGGAACCGACCCCGCCCGGGTCAACGAGGCCGTGCTGGCCGATCTGGAGAACGGCGTCACCTCGCTCTGGCTGGCCGTAGGCCGGGGCGGCGTGCCGGTCTCCGGACTCGCCCGCGCCCTCGACGGCGTCTACCTCGACCTCGCACCCGTCGTCCTGGACGCGGGCGCCGCATTCGAGCCCGCCGCACGGGAGTTGCTCCGCCTGTACGAGGAGCGCGGCGTCCCCGCCGACTCCGCGCGCGGCAACCTCGGCGCCGACCCGCTCGGCCACGAGGCCCGCACCGGCGAGGCGCTGGACGCGGCCCCCGCGGCCGGACTCGCCCGGCTCTGCGCCGAGCGGTTCCCGGGGCTGCGCGCGCTCACCGTGGACGCCCTGCCGTACCACGAGGCCGGCGGCTCGGCCGCCGAGGAGCTCGGCGCGTCGCTGGCCACCGGTGTCGCCTATCTGCGCGCGCTGACCGAGGCGGGACTGTCCGTGGAGGCGGCCTGTGCCCAGCTGGAGTTCCGCTACGCGGCCGGCGCCGACCAGTTCCTGACCATCGCCAAGCTGCGCGCCGCGCGGCGGCTGTGGGCGCGGGTCGCCGAGGCGAGCGGGGCCCCCGCCGCCGGAGCGCAGCGCCAGCACGCGGTGACCTCGCCGGTGATGATGACCCGCCGCGACCCGTGGGTGAACATGCTGCGCACCACGGTCGCCTGCCTGGGCGCGGGCGTCGGCGGCGCGGACGCCGTCACCGTGCTGCCCTTCGACCACTCGCTCGGCCTGCCCGACGCCTTCGCGCGCCGTATCGCGCGCAACACCTCCTCGATCCTCCTGGAGGAGTCGCACCTGGCCCGGGTGATCGACCCGGCGGGCGGCTCCTGGTACGTGGAGCGGCTCACCGACGAACTCGCCCACAGCGCCTGGGAGTTCTTCCGTACGATCGAGCGCGCGGGCGGCCAGGCCGCCGCGCTGCGCTCCGGGCTGGTCCGCGAGCGGCTCGCCGCGACCTGGGCCGAGCGCAGCGCCGAGCTGGCGCGGCGGCGCGAACCGGTCACCGGCGTCAGCGAGTTCCCGCACCTCGCCGAGCGTCCCGTCGAGCGCGAGGCGGCCCCCGCCGAGCCCTCCGGCGGGCTGCCGAAGGTGCGCCGCGACGAGGCGTTCGAGGAGCTGCGCGCCCGCTCGGACGCCCACCTGGCCGCGACCGGGACCCGCCCGCGGGTCTTCCTCGCCGCGCTCGGCCCGGCCGCCGCGCACACCGGCCGGGCGACCTTCGCCTCCAACCTGTTCCAGGCGGGCGGCATCGAGCCCGTGCACGACCCGGTGTCGGTGGACGCGGCCACGGCCGCCGAGGCGTTCGCCGCCAGTGGCGCCACCGTCGCGTGCCTGTGCTCCAGCGACGCGCTCTACGCCGAGCAGGCCGAGGCGGTCGCCGCCGCCCTCAGGTCGGCCGGCGCGACGCACGTCTACCTCGCCGGCCGCGGCGGGTTCACCGGTGTCGACAGTTACGTCTTCGCCGGCTGCGACGCGGTGGCCGTGCTCTCCTCCGCCCTCGACCGCATGGGAGTGGCGTCATGACGATCCCCGACTTCTCGGAGCTGCCGCTGGCTCCGGGCGCCGGCGCCGACGGCTCCGAAGACCAGTGGCGCACCGCCGTGAAGGAGTCCACCGGGAAGGCCGACGGCGATCTGCTGTGGGACACCCCGGAGGGCATCGCGGTCAAGCCGCTCTACACCGCGCGCGACCTGGAGGGCCTGGACTTCCTGGAGACGTACCCGGGCGTGGCGCCGTATCTGCGCGGCCCGTACCCGACGATGTACGTCAACCAGCCCTGGACGATCCGGCAGTACGCCGGATTCTCCACGGCCGAGGAGTCCAACGCGTTCTACCGGCGCAACCTCGCCGCCGGGCAGAAGGGCCTGTCGGTCGCCTTCGACCTGCCGACCCACCGCGGCTACGACAGCGACCACCCCCGGGTCACCGGCGACGTCGGCATGGCGGGCGTGGCCATCGACTCGATCTACGACATGCGCCAGCTCTTCGACGGCATCCCGCTGGACAAGATGACCGTGTCGATGACGATGAACGGCGCGGTGCTGCCGGTCCTCGCGCTGTACATCGTGGCGGCCGAGGAGCAGGGCGTACCGCCCGAGAAGCTGGCCGGGACCATCCAGAACGACATCCTCAAGGAGTTCATGGTCCGCAACACCTACATCTACCCGCCCAAGCCCTCGATGCGGATCATCTCCGACATCTTCGCGTACACCTCGCAGAAGATGCCGCGCTACAACTCGATCTCCATCTCCGGCTACCACATCCAGGAAGCGGGCGCGACGGCCGACCTGGAGCTGGCGTACACGCTGGCGGACGGCGTGGAGTACCTGCGGGCCGGGCAGGAGGCGGGGCTCGACGTCGACGCGTTCGCGCCCAGACTCTCCTTCTTCTGGGCGATCGGCATGAACTTCTTCATGGAGATCGCGAAGATGCGGGCGGCCCGGCTGCTGTGGGCGCGCCTGGTCAAGCAGTTCGACCCGAAGAACACCAAGTCGCTCTCGCTGCGCACCCATTCGCAGACCTCGGGCTGGTCGCTGACCGCGCAGGACGTGTTCAACAACGTCACGCGTACGTGTGTGGAGGCGATGGCCGCCACCCAGGGCCACACCCAGTCGCTGCACACCAACGCGCTCGACGAGGCGCTCGCCCTGCCGACCGACTTCTCGGCGCGGATCGCGCGCAACACCCAGCTGCTCATCCAGCAGGAGTCGGGCACCACGCGGTCCATCGACCCGTGGGGCGGCAGCGCGTACGTCGAGAAGCTCACCTACGACCTGGCGCGGCGGGCCTGGCAGCACATCCAGGAGGTCGAGGCGGCCGGCGGCATGGCGCAGGCCATCGACGCGGGCATCCCCAAGCTGCGCGTCGAGGAGGCGGCCGCCCGCACCCAGGCGCGCATCGACTCCGGGCGCCAGCCGGTGATCGGCGTCAACAAGTACCGCGTCGAGACCGACGAGCAGATCGACGTCCTCAAGGTCGACAACTCCTCGGTGCGCGCCCAGCAGATCGCCAAGCTGCGGCGGCTGCGCGAGGAGCGCGACGAGGCGGTCTGCCAGGACGCCCTGCGCGCGCTGACGAACGCCGCCGCCTCCGGCACCGGCAACCTCCTGGAGCTGGCCGTGAACGCGGCCCGCGCCAAGTCGACGGTCGGCGAGATCTCGGACGCCCTGGAGAAGGTGTACGGACGCCACGCGGCGCAGACCCGTACGATCTCCGGCGTGTACCGCAACGAGGCAGGCGAGTCCCCCTCCGTGGAGCGCACCCGCGCGCTCGTGGACCGCTTCGACGAGGCGGAGGGCCGCCGTCCGCGCATCCTGGTCGCCAAGATGGGGCAGGACGGGCACGACCGGGGCCAGAAGGTGATCGCCACCGCCTTCGCCGACCTCGGCTTCGACGTCGACGTCGGCCCGCTGTTCCAGACGCCGGGCGAGGTGGCCCGGCAGGCGGTCGAGGCGGACGTGCACATCGTCGGTGTGTCGTCGCTGGCCGCCGGTCACCTCACCCTCGTACCGGCGCTCCGCGAGGAGCTGGCCGCCGAGGGCCGGGAGGACATCATGGTCGTCGTCGGCGGTGTCATCCCGCCGCAGGACGTCCCGACCCTCCTGGAGATGGGCGCCGCGGCGGTCTTCCCGCCGGGGACGGTCATCCCGGACGCGGCGTACGACCTGGTGACGCGGCTCGGCGCGGCGCTGGGCCACGACGAGCTGTAGCCGCCCGTGCGCATCGATCTCGACAGCTACGTCAAGGGTGTGCTCGACGGGAAGCGGGCGTTCGTCGCCCGGGCGATCACCCTCGTCGAGTCCACCCGTCCCGACCACCGCACGCTCGCGCAGCAGCTCCTCACCGAGCTGCTGCCGCACACCGGCAACGCCCGGCGGATCGGCATCAGCGGGGTGCCGGGGGTGGGCAAGTCCACCTTCATCGACGCCTTCGGCACGATGCTGACGGGGCTCGGCCACCGGGTGGCGGTGCTCGCCGTCGACCCGTCCTCCACCCGTACGGGAGGCTCCATCCTCGGCGACAAGACGCGGATGGAGCGGCTCGCGGTGGACCCGGCGGCGTTCGTGCGACCCTCGCCGAGCGCCGGCACCCTGGGCGGCGTCGCCAAGGCGACCCGCGAGTCCATGGTGGTGATGGAGGCGGCGGGCTACGACGTCGTCCTGGTGGAGACCGTCGGCGTCGGCCAGTCCGAGACGACGGTCGCCGACATGGTCGACTCGTTCCTGCTGCTCACCCTGGCGCGCACGGGCGACCAGCTCCAGGGCATCAAGAAGGGCGTCCTGGAACTGGCGGACGTGATCGCCGTGAACAAGGCGGACGGGCCGCACGAGCGCGACGCGAAGTCGGCGGCGCGCGAACTGGCGGGCGCGCTGCGCCTGATGCACCCCGCCGACGCGGCCTGGACACCGCCGGTGCTGTGCTGCAGCGCCCGCGAGTCCAGCGGTCTGGACACCGTCTGGGAGCGGATCGACCAGCACCGCACGCTCCTGGACTCGACCGGGCGCCTCGCCGCCAAACGCCGTGACCAGCAGGTCGACTGGACCTGGACGATGGTCCAGGACGAGCTCCTGGACCGGCTGCGCGCGCATCCGCTGGTGCGCGAGCTCGCCCCCGCCCTTGAGCGGCGCGTCCGCGACGGCGAGCTGACGCCGACGCTGGCGGCGGAGCGGATCCTGGGCGCGTTTCAAGGGGAGCGCGGGGTGCGGTAAGGGCTTGCTCGATCGTTCGGCTGCGGACCGTGCTGGGCTGGTCGCGCCCACGCGGCGGAGCCGCACAATGACACAGCCCCGCGCCCCTGTAAGGCGGCCCGGACCGAAAGCGGTCCGGGCCGTCTGCGTACTCAGGCCGGGGCGCCCACCAGCTCCGCGCCCTCTGCCGCGTGCAGCCGCTCGATCAGTGCCTGGCGGGCCCGGGCCACCCGGGAGCGCACGGTCCCCACGGGGCAGTTGCTGACGTGGGCCGCGTCCGCGTAGGGCAGTCCGAGGAGCTGGGTGAGGACGAAGGCCTCGCGGCGCTCGTCCGGGAGCGCCGCGAGCAGGTCGGCGAGGGCCACCCCGTCGTCGAAGCCGGGCAGCCCCCGGGGCTGGGCCCGCTCGGCGGCCGACTGCCAGTCGTCCGTGTCGGACACCCGCGGCCGCGCGGCGGTGTACCGCAGGTTGTCGATCACCGCGCGGCGGGCGATCGACAGCAGCCAGGTGCGGGCGGAGGAGCGGCCCTCGAAGCGGTGCAGGCTGCCGAGGGCCCGCAGGAAGGTGTCCTGGGTCAGATCGTCGGCGGCCTGCGGATCGGCGCCGAGGTAGGTGACGTAACGGCGTACGTCACGGTGGAGCGCGCGGACGAAGTGCTCGACGGCCACGGGGTCACCGGTGCGGGCGGCGAGCGCCCAGGCCGTTATGACCTGGTCCGTCGACTCGTCGCGCGAGCGGGGCAGGGCAGGAGTGATCACCTGATGTCCTTCTCGGGAATCCGGGATCCGGAACGGCCCGCGGAGCGGGCGGGTCCGGTGAAGGGGTACGGCGGCACGGAGGCGTGCGGCCGATGCCCGGGGCGCCGGAGAGAGGACTCCGGGGACGCCGCGGGGAACCGGCTGTCGTCAGACGACAGCGGTCCCGGCGGGCGGACCCCGTGAGGTGATCGCGTGGACGAGGAAGAGCTGCCGGGGCGTGCGGACCGTACGGTCCGGGCGGGCGCGCGGGCGCGGGGGCCGCGGCGGCACGGCCGAGAGCGGGGTCGGGCGCAGCGGGGCGAAGAGCCAGCCGGCGAAGGCCCGCAGGATCCGGAAGGCCGCGCGCTCGCCGTGCGCGAGCCACAGGCCGCACAGCAGTGCGGCGAGGAGGTGGGCGGCGAGCATGCCGGTGGAGGACATCCCCAGGGGCATACCGGCCATGTCGTGGTCCATGGAGCCCATGTGGCTCATCTGCCCCATGTGCATCCCGCTCATCGACATGTCCATGGGCGGCATGGCAGGGCGCGCGGTGGCCTGGGCCCACGAGAACAGCTCGTGCAGCACCGCCTGCGCCCCCACGGCGACGGCCACGACCGCTCCGAACCCGCGCTCGCGCCCGGCCAGCGCCCACGCCGTGGCACCGGTCGCGACGAAGCCGCAGCCCAGGGCCCACCAGGGCACCGGGGCATCCGACATGAGGGCGTGCCCGAGCGCGGTGAGCAGCACACAGAGGGCCGCGAACATCGCGGCCCGCACAGTGCGGCAAGAGTCTCCGGCAGTCATGGCGCGCTCATCCTCGCATCCGCCCCGGGCGTTCCACCGGCGGGTTCGCACATTGATCCGCCGATTCCGCCCTGAAAAGGTGCGTGATCCAGGCCACACCGACTCGCCGGAACCCGATGCCCGTTCGCACCGACTACTGGGGGGAGCCCAGGGGTGTCAGCCCGACCGGTGGCCGTGCGGGATGAGGCGGCCCATCGCACGCCGGGCGGCGGGGACCAGACCGTGGGGGGTGGCGGCGGACACCGCCACCGCCCCGACCGCGGCGCGCGGGGAGGGCACGGCCGAGCCGTACCACTCGCACGGCGCGCCCGGGTGGCGCGGCCGGGCGTCGCCGTGTGCCTTCAGTGCCACGCTCACCAGACTCAGCAGCAGCTCCACGTCCGCGTCGCAGTCCAGGAGCACGGTGAGCCAGGCGGATCCGGGGGTCACCCGGATCGCGCTGCTGCGCCGGAGCTCGGGCAGCAGCCGCTCTATCGCCGTGTGGGTGAGATGCAGATCGGCGGCGTAGTCGGAGTGGAAGTGCACCACCTCGTACTCCGTCGTGCGGAAGGCTTGCCCAACGGCGCACCGGGGCGGGCCACTTACCAGATTCGGCCATGTCTCCAACTGAGCCATGGCGCGATGGGCCGCGGTCATAACCCCATCCTCGCGCACGATTCACCCGCCGGACACCCCTGTCACCCTTCTCGTGGGCCGCTTGACCAATCCGTGTCCGAAGGGGGTGGGGCGGAATCAGTCCAGGGTGACCGGACCGTCGCCGGTCCTGGCCTGCGAGGTGCCCCCGTCCGTCGACGCCCGCCCCTCTTCCTGCGCACCCTTCTCGGCCGCACCGAGGTAACTCTGCAGTTCCAGCAGCCCGCTCCCCTTGGCGGAGCCGTCGCGTCCGCCCTGCGTCTGGCCGGATCCGCTCAGGTTCTGCCGTACGGAGTCGAGGATCGTCAGGCCCTGACCGACCAGGCCCGCCGCGATCTCGCCGAGGCCGTCGGCCCCGTTGAGCACGTTGACGTTGGCGCCCGCGAGGCCGCCGGCCGCCTCCTTGACGATCTGCGGCAGCTGGTCGATCAGCATCCGGTCGAGCGCGACCCGGTCGTACGAGGCGGCCGCCTCGGCCTGGATCTTCATCCGCTCGGCCTCGGCCACGGCCAGCACCCTGATCCGCTCGGCCTCCGCCTCGGCGGGCTTGACGATCTCGGCCACCAGCTGCTGCTGGCGCAACTTGGCCTGGCGCAGCGCCAGTTCGGTCTGGGCCGCCAGGACCTCCTGCTGGGCGTGGGCCTGGGCGAGCGGGCCGGCCTGGGCGGCCTTGGCCTGGGCGCGGTCGACCTCGGCCGAGTACTCGGCCTTGACGACGGCGGTCTGGCGGGCGTATTCGGCCTGGTTGCGCGCGGCCACCTGCTCGGCCTCGACCGAGGCCTGGGTGGCCTGCGCCTGGGCGATCTGGGCCTGGCGCTGGATGGCCGCCTTGTGCGGGGCCGACATCGCCTCGATGTAGCCGGTGTCGCCGTCGTCGATCGACTGGATCTGGAGCGAGTCGACGATCAGACCGATCTTCGCCATCTCCGACTTCGAGGTGTCCAGGACCTCGGCGGCCAGCTTCTGGCGCTCGGTCACGATCTCCTCGACGGTCATCGAGCCGATGATCGCCCGCAGATGACCGGCGAAGATCCGGCCGGTCAGCACCGACATCTGGTCCTGGTCGGAGAGGAAGCGCTGACCGGCGTTGACGATGCTCTCGTTGTCGTTGCCGACCTTGAAGGCGATGACGGCCCGTACGGTGAGCGCGATGCCCTGCTTGGTCACACAGGTCTCGGTGACCTCGGACTCGCACATCGCGAGGGTGAGGAACCGGGTCTTGCGGAAGATCGGGAGCACGAACTTGCCGTGCCCGGTCACCACCCGGAACGGCGCTCCCCCGAGGCCTCGTCTGCCGCCGGAGATGAGCATCGCCTCGTCCGGGGCGGGCACGCGGTAACCGAACATCTGGGTCTCCCTTGTCTGTTGCTTGCTGTGCTGATGAGCGGTCCCGAGGGGCCGAACGGATTCAGCCGGTGCCGAGGCCCAGCTCGTCCAGCGGGTCGGCCCACTCGATGACGTCGACCTGACGCGTGCCACGGGACTCCACGACCAGGACCCTCGCCCCGCGCGGCAGGGGCTCCTCGGACCAGGCGAGGAAGGTCTCCGAACCGCCCCGGACCCGTACCAGCACCTCGCCGGGGCCACCGGAGCCGCGGGTGCCGATCAGCACTTCGCCGGTGCAGCCGATCACGGCATCGTCCTGCTCCATGGCTCGACCGCCCCCCTTGTCACCGCGGAACCGGCCCTCTACGGTCCGGGGCCGCCCACAGGTTCCGGACGCGCGACCGATCCGGACTTCTGACGATAGCTCCCCGCCCCCGCACAGCCCATCCTCGGGTGCCTGACGGAGTCTGACGTTCGGATGCCAGATGCCCTACACAACCGGCAAGTAATTTGCGAAATCTGACACAACCCTGAAACCAGAGTGTCTTGTTCGGCCAGAGGGCCGCCGGGAGACTGAGGGGCAAGATCTACTGCGTCGCGCCGGGCCCCACCCCGGAAGGGCGCCGAAGCACCATGCGACACCCCGAGGCCGAGCTTCATGAACGAGGTGGGGCTGTTCCCCGGGACTGCCGGTCAGGCGGCGGCGAGCCGATCCACTCGCCGGACCGCGTGACGGGCCGGCGGCGCCTGCGGGTGTGCCCGCACGCCGCCCGCACGATCACTGCCAGGACGCCGCGGGGGCGTCCTCAGCATGTTCTCGCTGGGAGAGTTCTTGATGATCACACGCAGAAATGCGATGAAGGCCGGCGTCGCGCTCACCGGCGCCGTGGGGGGCGCGGGACTGCTGATTCCGGCCCTGAGCAGCGAGGCGCAGGCTCAGGCGACCGACATCGACCCGACCACCATCCCCAAGTTCGCCCAGGAGATGCCGGTCCCGGAGACCCTGAAGCCGGACCGCATATCGGGCACGACGTCGTACTACAGCTTTGAGATGCAAGAGGTCCAGACCGAGATCATCCCGGGCAAGCAGACCACCGTCCGCACCTTCGACGGCCACTTCCCCGGCCCGTGGATCAAGGCCTGTTCGGGCCACCGCGTGGTGGTGACGCAGAAGAACAACCTGCCGACGCCGGTCTCGATCCACCTGCACGGCGGTCACGTCCCGGAGTCCAGCGACGGTACGCCGATGGACCTCATCCAGCCGGGCGGCGAGAAGACCTACACCTACCCGAACAGCCAGCCCAACGCGAACCTGTGGTTCCACGACCACGCGCACCACGTCGAGTCGGAGAACGTCTTCCGCGGTCTGACCGGCTTCTACACGCTGATGGACCTGCCGGAGAAGGCCCTTGGCCTGCCGTCGGGCGCGTACGACATCCCGATCGCCATCCGCGACGCCCGCTTCGACGACACCGGGCAGCTCATCTACCAGATGAACGACTTCCGGGGCCGCAACGTCATCCTCGCCAACGGCAAGGCGTGGCCGTACTTCGAGGTCGCGGCGCGCAAGTACCGCTTCCGCCTGTACAACACGGCCAACATGCGGTTCTTCACCCTGAAGCTGTCGGACGGCTCGACCGTCCAGCAGATCGGCGGGGACGGCGGCCTGCTGGAGGCCCCGGTGACCACCGACAAGATCTCGATCACGTCCGGCGAGCGCGCCGACGTCGTCATCGACTTCTCCAAGTACCCGGTGGGCACCACCCTGGAGATCGTCAACACGGAGAACGTGCCCACGGGCGTGCCCCCCACGCCGGTGCTCCAGTTCCGGGTGACCCGGACGGCCGCGGACTACAGCCGGGTCCCGGCGAAGCTGCGGACGCTGCCCGCGCTGCCGACGCCGACGGTCAACCGCGATGTGGTCCTGCGCGTGGACGAGGGCGTCGCGGACGGCATGGGGTACATCGACGGGAAGGTGTACGACGGCAACCGCGTCGACACCACCATCAAGTACGGCGACACCGAGGTGTGGACGGTCAGCAACGTCAACCAGCGGGTGCCGCACAACTTCCACATCCACCTGGTCCAGTTCCGGGTGCTGGAGCGCAACGGCGTACCGGTGACGTCCGGACCCGAGACCGGGCTCAAGGACACGGTCCGGCTGATGCCGGGCGAGAAGGTGAAGGTGCAGGCCACCTTCACCGGCTACCGCGGCAAGTACGTCTACCACTGCCACATGTTCGACCACGCGGCGATGGGCATGATGGCGACGATGGAAGTCGTCTGACGGCCCGTCACCCAGCAGCGGGGACGCTCCAGGGCCTCCCCGCCCCCCTGGTACGGCCGTGTCGCGACCCCGCCCCCTGCTGGCTCCTGCGCCCCCGCCAGGCAGCCCGGAGGGGCAGCGGGCCGCGGCGCGGTCAGGACGGCGGGCGGATCCGGTTCACCGGGTCCGCCCGCCGTCCGCCCATTTCACCTTGCTACGGCCTGAGTTGACGGTACGAGCGCAGTCGCGTGCGCAGAGCGGCGCGCGAACGCTCGCCAGTCCGTCTCCAGCCGCCACTGGAGGGCGGCCTTGGGGCTGGCGGCCAGGAACGTCCGGCATACGGCACCGGGCCGGTGGTCCGGGTCGGGGGTGTCGTTCCGGCAGGGCGCGGCGAAGGTGTCGTACCGGTCCTGCTCCCGCCACAGGTTCGCCCCCTCGACGAAGGCGTGGTCCAGCGAGGCACGCGCGGAGGTGCGCAGCTCCTCGACGCCCAGATGGTGGTCGGTGACGGCCAGTCGGAAGACGTCCGTGAGGCTGCTCCCGCTGACGCCCGGGTCGTCGGTGGCCAGGGCGAGGGGCACGCCGGCGTCGAGATAGGTGCGCAGGGCGTGCCGGTCGCCGCCCACCCGCAGGATCTGGGCGTGGCTGATCAGGGGAGCCTCGACGAGGACGTGCCGTCTGCGCATCCGGGCGGCCAGGGCCTGGTGGCGACGCTCACCGAGGAGATCGACACCGTGCCCGACGCGGTCGGCACCCGCCACGTCGACGGCCTGGGCGATGTGGAAGGTGAGATCGCGGCCGCCGACCCCGTTCAGGCCCTCGACCAGCTCACCGGCGTGCAGGCTGACGTGCACGGACGGGGCCCGGGACTTGAGGAAGCCGATCATCTTCATGTGCAGGGTGTAGTCCCGCAGGGCGATCGGGGCGTCCTCGGGCTGGACCATGTTGACGCCGACGACACGGCCGATCCGGCGACGGGCGAGTTCGAAGCCGAGGATCTGCTGGGCGAAGACATGGCGGGCGGCCTGGGCGCGGCCGACCTGGTAGTCGAACCGGATGACGACGGAGCACGCCTGCGGTGCGGGCGCGCGGTCGCAGCCGAGGAGTTCGCGGTAGTCGCGGAAGCTCTGGTCGTAGGCGGCCGCGGCCTCCTCGACGATCTCCTGGAACCGGGGATCACGCGTGAGGGCCTGGTGGAACTCCGCCAGGCCGGACGGGCCGGGGTCCGCCGGATGCACCCGGTCGGCCAGCCGCTGGAGCGGCCCGGCCGCCACGGTCACCAGCGTCTCCACATAGGCGGTCCGCTCCCGCGCGGCGTCCCGGGCCACTTCGGCCAGCATGTCGGCATCGTGGCCCGCCTCGGCCTCCGCGAACTTCCCGAAGGTGGCGAAGAAGTGGTCGTGACCGGGCTGCGGGTCGCCGTCGGGCGGCAGGACGAACCCGCGCATCGACCAGGCCCGGACGACCGCGCGACGGAACGGCCCGGGCCGCGCGGCGTCCTGGGCGGGCCGCTGCCCGGCGGCACACGGCTGGGGTCCGGGGGTGACGACGTACGTGGTGGTGTCGATGCACTTGCGGTCGCGGGCGGCGTAACCGATGAGGGATTCCGCGCGGACGGCACCGCCGAGGTGATGGTGGAGGTCACCGCCCTTGGGCAGGTCGCGCAGGAGGCGGGTGAGATCGGCAGGGGTGCGGGCGGCGCGCTCCAACTGGGTTTGGATACGGCGGGGTTGGGCCCGGCCGGGCCCGGTCCGACTCGGCTCTGCCTGGCCCTTTTCGGGCTGGCCCTGTTCGCTCCTGCTCTGGATCCGGCGTTGTTCGGTCCCGCTCTGTCCGGTGCCACCACTGACGCTCACGCGGTCCGGTCCGGCGGCAGCCGCCCCCGGCAGCACGCCCACAGCCAGCCCGAGCGCGGTCGTCCCGGCCAGCACCGACCACCGGAGCCGCAGCCTCTTCTCCATGACCTGTCCCTCTCCCTCCCCCACTTCCGGCCCCATACTCACTACGGGGGCACACCCGAACCGCCCGACGCGCGCACGACAGGCCCCCGTGTGGCCGACACGCGACAGTCGTCCCGCGCCGGGGAGCCCGGCAGTGGCTACGGTGATCCGCGTTCCCGGCCGGTGAACACCGCGCCGGCGGCCGCCGCCACTTCCGCTGACATCACCCGGAGGCACCCATGAAGATGCTGATCAACGTGGCCGAAACCGTCGTCGCCGACGCGTTGCGCGGGATGGCGGCCGCGCATCCGGAGTTGACCGTCGACGTGGAGAACCGGGTGATCGTGCGCCGGGACGCGCCGTTCGCCGGGAAGGTCGGGCTGGTGTCCGGGGGCGGGTCGGGGCACGAGCCGTTGCACGGGGGGTTCGTGGGGCGCGGGATGCTCGCCGCCGCGTGTCCCGGCGAGGTGTTCACCTCGCCCGTGCCGGACCAGATGGTGCGGGCCGCGGCCGCCGTGGACAGCGGGGCCGGGGTGCTGTTCGTCGTCAAGAACTACACCGGTGACGTGCTCAACTTCGACATGGCCGTGGAGCTCGCCGAGGACGAGGGCGTGCAGATCGCCAAGGTGCTCGTCGACGACGACGTCGCCGTGACCGACAGCCTGTACACCGCCGGGCGGCGCGGCACCGGGGCCACCCTCTTCGTGGAGAAGATCGCGGGCGCGGCGGCCGAGGAGGGCGCGCCCCTGGAGCGAGTCGAGGCGATCGCCCGCCGGGTGAACGCGAGTTCGCGCAGCTTCGGCGTCGCGCTCAGCGCCTGTACCACCCCCGCCAAGGGCGGCCCCACCTTCGATCTGCCGCCCGGCGAGCTGGAGCTCGGCGTCGGCATCCACGGCGAGCCCGGGCGCGAGCGGCGGCCCATGATGACCTCCCGGGAGATCGCGGACTTCGCCGTGGACGCCGTACTGGAGGACCTCAAGCCGTCGAGTCCCGTACTGCTCCTGGTCAACGGCATGGGGGCGACACCGCTCCTGGAGCTGTACGGGTTCAACGCCGAGGTGCACCGGGTGCTGGCCGAGCGGCGCGTCCCGGTGGCCCGCACGCTCGTGGGCAACTATGTGACCTCCCTCGACATGGCGGGCTGCTCGGTGACGCTGTGTCAGGCCGACGAGGAGCTGCTGCGGCTGTGGGACGCGCCGGTGAACACGCCCGCGCTGCGGTGGGGTTGCTGACCCCGTGGCCCCGGCTCCGCGTTCCGTCCGTACGCCTCGAGTCCCTGCACCTCAAGTCCGTACACCTCAAGGAGGGCCCGTGCTCGACGCCGCTTTCTTCCGCCGCTGGATGACCGTGACGGCCTCGGCCGTGGACCGGGAGGCTGCGCGGCTGACCGAACTGGATTCGGCCATCGGCGACGCCGACCACGGCGCCAACCTCCAGCGCGGTTTCACCGCCGTCACCGCCGTCCTGGAGAAGGAGGCCCCGGACACGCCGGGCGCCGTACTCGCCCTCGCCGGGCGGCAGTTGATCTCGACCGTGGGCGGCGCCTCCGGACCGCTGTACGGGACGCTGCTGCGCCGCACCGGAAAGGCGCTCGGCGACCGGGCCGAGGTGAGCCGCGAGGAGCTCGCCACGGCGCTGGGCGAGGGCGTGGCGGCGGTGGCCCAGCTCGGCGGGGCCGTCGCCGGGGACAAGACGATGCTGGACGCGCTGCTCCCGGCCGTCGAGGCGCTCGGGGAGTCCTTCGCGGCGGCGGGCGCGGCGGCGGAGGCCGGGGCGCTCGCGACCGTACCGCTCCGGGCCCGCAAGGGCAGGGCCAGCTATCTGGGCGAGCGCTCCATCGGCCACCAGGACCCGGGCGCGACCTCGGCGGCGCTGCTCGTCGCGGCGCTCCAGGAGGCCGCCGCGTGAGCGGGAGCGCGGGCGAGGCAGCCCGCCCGGCGCACACCGGCGAGGCCGACGGGCTCGTCGGGGTCGTGCTCGTCTCGCACAGCGCGGAGGTCGCCGCCGCCGTCGCCGCGCTCGCGACCGGTCTCGCGGGCGGGGGTGGGACCGCTCCCGTCGCGGCCGCGGGCGGCGACCCCGACGGCGGCCTCGGCACCAGCTCCGAGCTGATCGCGGAGGCGGCGGCCGCCGTCGACCGGGGCGCGGGCGTGGCGGTCCTGGTGGACCTGGGCAGCGCGGTGCTCACCGTGAAGGCGCTGCTCGCCGAGGGCGACGAGCTCCCGGCGGGGACGCGGCTCGTCGACGCCCCCTTCGTCGAGGGCGCGGTGGCGGCCGTCGTGACCGCCTCGGCCGGGGCGGACCTGGACGCGGTGGAGGCGGCGGCCTCGGAGGCGTACGGCTACCGGAAGGTGTGATCCGCGCCGCCGAGGGGGTGTGATCCGCGGCACGTGCGCGAGGGCCCGGCGGGACGTTCCCGCCGGGCCCTCGGGCGTCCGGACGGCAAGCGGTCAAGAGGCCGCCCACGACCTTTATGCAACTTGTTGCACAAGCGCGCCCCGTGCTCTACAACTGGAGCGACGACACCGCCGTACCTGGAGGCGCCCCGATGAGCGACTACCCCCACCTGCTGAGCCCCCTCGACCTCGGCTTCACCACCCTTCCCAACCGGGTACTGATGGGGTCCATGCACATCGGGCTCGAAGAGGCCGAGAACGGGTTCGAGCGGATGGCGGCGTTCTACGCCGAGCGGGCGCGCGGCGGGGTCGGCCTCATGGTCACCGGCGGCATCTCCCCGAACGACGCGGGCCGCCCGTACGAGGGTGGCGCCAAGCTCACCACCGAGGCGGAGGCCGCCCAGCACCGCACGGTCACCGACGCGGTGCACGCGGCGGGCGGCCGGATCGCGATGCAGATCCTGCACTTCGGCCGGTACGCCTACCACCAGGACCTGGTGGCGCCGAGCGCGCTCCAGGCCCCCATCAGCCCCTTCGTGCCGCACGCCCTGACCGACGACGAGGTCGAGCGGACCGTCGAGGACTTCGTCCGCGCGGCCGAGCTGGCCAAGTCCGCCGGGTACGACGGCGTCGAGATCATGGGCTCCGAGGGCTATCTGATCAACGAGTTCATCGCGGGCGCCGTCAATCGGCGCACCGACCGCTGGGGCGGCTCGTACGAGAACCGGATGCGCTTCCCCGTCGAGATCGTCCGCCGTACGCGTGAGCGGGTCGGCGCGGACTTCATCCTGATCTACCGGCTCTCCATGCTGGACCTGGTGCCCGGCGGCTCCACTCTGGAGGAGGTCGTCACGCTCGCGAAGGCCATCGAGGAGGCCGGGGCGACCCTCATCAACACCGGCATCGGCTGGCACGAGGCCCGCATCCCCACCATCGCGACCTCGGTGCCGCGCGGCGCGTACACCTGGGTGACCAAGAAGCTGATGGGGTCCGTCTCCATCCCGCTGATCACCAGCAACCGCATCAACACCCCGGAAGTGGCCGAGCGGTTGCTCGCCGAGGGCCGGGCTGACATGGTGTCGATGGCGCGGCCGTTCCTGGCCGACCCCGAGTTCGTCGCCAAGGCGGCCGCCGGGCGCTCCGAGACCATCAACACCTGCATCGGCTGCAACCAGGCCTGCCTGGACCACACCTTCAGCGGGAAGATCACCTCCTGCCTGGTCAACCCGCGCGCCTGCCACGAGACCGAGCTGGTCCTCTCCCCCACCAGGCGCCGCAAGAGCCTCGCCGTGGTCGGCGCGGGCCCGGCCGGGCTCGCCTTCGCGGTCTCGGCGGCCGAGCGCGGCCACGCGGTGACCCTCTTCGACGCGGCCGCGGAGATCGGCGGCCAGCTGAACATCGCCAAGCGGGTCCCCGGCAAGGAGGAGTTCGACGAGACGCTGCGCTACTACCGTACGCAGCTGGAACTCCGCGGCGTAGAGGTCCGGTTGAACACCACGGCGACCGCCGAGGAGCTTTCCGCGGGCGGTTACGACGAGGTCGTCGTCGCCACCGGCGTGACGCCCCGCACCCCCGAGATCCCCGGCTCCGACCACCCCAGCGTCCTCACCTACCTGGACGTGCTGCGCGACGGCGCGCCGGTCGGCGAGCGCGTGGCGATCGTCGGCGCGGGCGGCATCGGCTTCGACGTCGCCGAGTTCCTGACCGACGGCGGCGACGCGGCGAGCCTGGACCCCGAGACGTACTTCCGGCAGTGGGGCGTCGACACCTCGTACGAGGAGCGCGGCGGGCTGCGCGCGCCGGAGCGGCCCAAGCCCCCGCGCACGGTGCACCTGCTCCAGCGCAAGACCTCCAAGGTCGGCGCGGGCCTGGGCAAGACCACCGGCTGGATCCACCGCACCGAGCTCAAGCACCGGGGCGTGACGATGGTGCCGGGCGTCGGCTACGACCGGATCGACGACGCCGGGCTGCACATCACCGTCGACGGCACCTCCACCGTGCTGCCGGTGGACACCGTGGTCCTGTGCGCGGGGCAGGAGCCGCGCCGCGACCTGTACGAGGAGCTGACGGCGGCGGGCGCCACCGTGCACCTGATCGGCGGCGCGGACGTGGCCGCCGAGCTGGACGCCAAGCGCGCCATCGACCAGGGCACCAGGCTGGCGGCGGCCCTCTGACGGCACGCTGACGGCATCGGGCGGCGCGGCGGAATCTAGGATGCGGTCATGTCCCTCCCGCACGCGATCCTGACCGCCCTGCTCGAAAAGCCCTCGTCGGGGCTGGAGCTGACCCGCCGGTTCGACAGGTCGTTCGGCTTCTTCTGGTCCGCGACGCACCAGCAGATCTACCGCGAGCTGGGCAAGCTGGAGCAGTCCGGGGCCATCCGCGCACTGCCGTCCGAGGCCCCGGCGCGCGGCCAGAAGAAGGAGTACGAGGTCCTGCCCGCGGGCCGCGCGGAGCTCGCCGCGTGGGCGGCCGCCGGGCAGGACCCGCGCCCCATGCGGGACCCGCTGCTGCTGCGGATGCGGGCGGCGGCGGTGGTCGGCACGGACGGGCTCGCCGCCGAGCTGCGCCGCCATCTCGATCTGCACGAGCGGCAGTTGGAGATGTACGAGGGGATCGAGCGGCGGGACTTCCCGCCGGAGCGGGACAGCGAGCAGGACCGGCTGCGGCACCTCGTGCTGCGCGGCGGCATCGAGCTGGAGACGTTCTGGATCCGCTGGCTGACGCAGGCGCTGGATACGGTGGACGGGGAGGACGGGCCCGGCCCCGGGTGACGGACGAGCACCGCCCGCACTGGCGTTGTATTATGCAACTAGCCAGTGAGAGGACCAGTCGTGCCCAGCCGAGACCAGTCGGTCACCACCATCCAGCGGGAACTGACCGCGTTCGCCCGCCGCGCCCGGGCCGCCGCCGCGCGGATGCACCCGGAGCTGTCGCTGGTCTCCTTCACGCTGCTGTCCCACATGGAGGACCAGCGGGGGTGCCGCGCGACCGACCTCGCCGCGTACTACATGCTCGACAAGTCGACGATCAGCCGGCAGATCGCGACCCTGGAGAAGCTGGGGTTCATCGAGCGCCGCACCGACCCGGCCGACCACCGCATCCAGCTGCTCCACCTCACCGCCGCCGGCACCGAGAAGCTCGCCGAGGCGGCGGTGCTGCGGCGGCACGCCTTCCACGAGCGCCTCGCGGACTGGGAGGAGTCCGACCTCGACCGGTTCGCCGCGTACCTGCTCCGCTACAACAGCACGGCGCCCGAGGCCGGTTGACGCGCTCGGCGAGGCGCCCCATAAGGGGCGCGGGGAACTGGGCGACCAGCCACGCACGGCCCGCAGCCGAATCCCGACGCTTCCAGACGCTTCCAGCGGAGCTCAGCGCGCTCCGCCACCCGGCGTGACCAGCCCCGACTCGTACGCCAGCACCACCGCCTGGGCCCGGCTGGCGAGGTCCAGTTTGCTCATGGCCCGGTTCAGATGGGTCTTGACCGTCGCCTCGCTGATGAAGAGGTGGTCGGAGATCTCCAGGTTCGACAGGCCGCGCGCGGTGAGCTTGAGGACCTCCGTCTCGCGGGCGGTGAGCACCGCCAGATCCGCCGCGAAGTGCGGCGCATGCTCGACGGGCCGCGCGAAGGCCTCCACCAGGCGCCGGGTGACGCTCGGCGCGAAGAGGGTGTCGCCGCCGCCGACCGCCGCGACCGCCGTGAGCAGCCGCTCCGGCCCCGAGTCCTTGAGCAGGAACCCCGAGGCACCGGCCCGCAGCGCGGAGTACACGTACTCGTCGAGGTCGAACGTGGTGAGGATCAGGATGCGCGGCGCCGGGTCCTCGGCGTCCGCGAGGATCCGCTCGGTGGCGGCGATGCCGTTCATCCCGGGCATCCGGATGTCCATCAGGATCACATCGGGGCGGGTCCGCGCCGCCTGGGCGACCGCCTCCTCGCCGTCGCTCGCCTCGCCGACGACGTCGATGCCCGCCGCTCTCAGCAGCGCGACGAGACCGGCACGTACGAGGAACTGGTCGTCGACCACGAGTGCCCTGGTCATCGCAGCGCGTCTTCCCCCTGTGTCATACGGGCTGGGCCGAGGTCGGCAGGAGCAGCCGGACCTCGAAGCCTCCCTCGCTCCTCGGGCCGGTACTGATCGTGCCGCCGTAGAGCTTGGCCCGCTCCCGCATTCCGATCAACCCGTGTCCACTACCCGATCGGTTTCTGACCGGATTCACTCTCGTACCCTCGTTCACGACGGCGAGCGAGACATGGTTCCGCTCGTAAGAGACTTCCACGGTCGTCCGTGCGCCGGGCGCGTGTTTCAGGACATTGGTGAGCGCTTCCTGTGCCACCCGGTACGCGCACAGGTCGACGCCGGGCGCCAGCGTCCGCGCCTGCCCCTCGACCCGCAGTTCGACCGGCAGTCCGCCGGCCCGCAGCCGCTCCACCATGTCCGAGAGGCGCCCCAGGCCCGGCATCGGGGCCGACGGCTCGCCGTCGAGGTCCTCGGCGCGCAGGACGTGCAGCATGCGCCGCAGCTCTTCGAGGGCCTCCTGACTGGTGGCCGAGATGGTGCCGAGCGCCCCGCGCGCGGTGGGCGGATCGGACTCGAAGACGAAGCGGGCCAGACCCGACTGGACCGATATCACCGACATGTGGTGGGCGATGATGTCGTGCAACTCCCGTGCGATACGGCCGCGTTCCTCGGCCACTTCGCGCCGGGCCCGGGCCTCCTGCTCCTTGGCGAGCTGGTCGGCGAGCTTGGTGGAGCGGCGGGCCACCCGGCCGAACCGCCAGATGACGGCCGGGACGGCGAGGGCCTGGACGACCACGGACGGCATGGAGTCGCTCCCGGCCCGGAACCCCGCGAACAGCCAGATCGCGCCGAGAATCCCGGCGCAGCTGACGGAGGTGCGGGCGGGGCGGGTGGCGGCGACCGTATAACACGCGATCATCCCGCCGTACGTGCCCACGACCGGCCAATTCCCCAGCGCGATGTAGAGCGTCCACGTCGCGATGACGAAGAGGCACACGCCCACCGGCGCCTTGGAACGGAACGCGCACGCCATGTTGATGACCACGGCGAGCGCGTATCCGGCCAGGTCGAGCGGGGGCTGCCCCTGGCTGGACGCCTCGCGGCCAAGGAGCACGGCGACACACGTCTGTGCCAGCGCGATGAACACATCGGCGGCAACGGGGCGGATCCGCATTACCGCAGCTTAATTGCAGGTCAGACGAGCGGCGTCAACCAGTTGCGGTGCACGGACTACCGCAGGAGTTGTAGACGGATCCACTCCTTCCGGAGCGGTCCGAAACCCGTTTGTCACAGCCGCCCGCCGATGTTGGAGTGGGCGCATGGACAACGAAGAAGTGCTGGCCCTGTTCGACCGGCAGATGCGCGAGACCTCGCCGCCCGACGGCCCCGGCACCCGGGTCGAGCGCGCGGGCCGGGTCGTCCGGCTGGTGGGACCGGATCCCGCCTGGAACGGCATCCTCTGGTCGGACCTCGACGAGGAGTGCGCCGACCGCGAGATCGCCGAGCAGGTACGGCACTTCGCCGCGCTGGAGCGCGAGTTCGAGTGGAAGCTGTACGCGCACGACACCCCGGGCGACCTCGGCGAGCGGCTGCTGGCGGCCGGGTTCACGGCCGAGCCCGCCGAGGCCCTGATGGTCGCGGAGGCCGAGGACCAGATGGGTGCGGTGGCGCTGCCCGAGGGCGTCGAGCTGGTGCCGGTGACCGACAAGGCTGGGGTCGCGCTGATGACGGCCGTCCACGAGCAGGCGTTCGGCAAGGACTCGTCCCGGATCGCCCGGGGCATGGAGCTCCAGCTCGCCGAGGCCCCCGAGACCCTGGTCGCGGTGGTGGCGATGGCCGACGGGGTGCCGGTGTCCGCGGCCCGGATGGAGCTCATTCCGGGGACGGAGTTCGCCGGGCTGTGGGGCGGCGGCACCGCCGAGGCCTGGCGCGGCAAGGGCATCTACCGGGCGCTGGTCTCCTACCGCGCCCGCGTCGCCGTCGAGCGCGGCTACCGCTTCCTCCAGGTCGACGCCTCGGACCAGAGTGCCCCGATCCTGCACCGCCTGGGCTTCGCCCGGCTGAGCACGACCACGCCGTACGTCCACCAGCCGTAGCCGGGGCGCCCGTTGGGGTCAGCGGGCGTAGACGGCGACGAAGTCGCGGGTGGCCTGGGTGTAGTAGCGCTCCGGAGGGTTCTCGAAGTCCAGGATGTTGGTGGGCACGGGGTCGTCCGGGGTGCGGCTGCCGTCGTAGCTCATGAAGGACGGCCAGGCGCGGTTCATGTCGAGGGGCATCGCGCGGACCGCGCCCGCGCGCTCCATCAGCTCGGCGAGCGTACGGGCCGACAGGGCCTGGCCGACGACCATGATCACATCGCCCTCGGCGGTGACGCCCACGCCGGAGCGCGCCACGTACATCCTGCTCTGGTCGGTGGCGCCCCACTTGGAGTCGTTGTCGATGTCGGGCACCACCCGGCCGCCGTCGACCATCAGGTCGAGGCACTGGCGCACTCCGACGACCTCCGGCGTCATCCGCACGTCCCGGCCCCAGAGGCCGATGCGGATCGAGCCGTCGCGGTGGAAGACCTCGGAGGCGGCGCCGTCGCGGAGCTCGCCGGCGGTCTTCCCTGCGAGGTAGAAACCGCCTCGTGAGCCCCCGTCGGTGATCTTGAAGCCGCCGTTCCAGGACGCCACCAGACCGGTGCGCTGCCCCTTGGGGATGCTGGGCGGGACGGCGAAGGACCCGCCCGGCTCGCGCAGTCCGGGGTGCAGTCGGAAGCGGGAGTCCTTGGCGCTGATCCAGGCGACGGCCGCCTCGTACGAGGTGTGGGCGGCGTCGGGGCGCACATAGGTACCCTGCACGATCGGGCGGCCGTGGGCCGCGACCAGTGCGCGCCAGACGCCCTCGCCCGGCAGTGCCGGGGCGACCGGCGGCCGCATCGGGGCCCGCAGGGGCAGGCCGCCGCGCGCCGCGACCGGTGGGGCCACGGCCGCCGCGCGCATCCGCGCCAGCGACTCGCTCGGCAGCGACCCGCCGACCTTCGGCGGGTCCATCTCGTACTGGAGGTTCTCCAGCTTGTCGACGACGAAGCCCAGCTCGTGCTCGCGGGCCCAGCCCGCCAGGCGCGCCGCCGTGCCGTCGTCACCCGGATAGGTCAGCGCCTCGCCCACCGACCAGCCCGCGGTCCCGGCGCCGAGCACGCACACCGCCAGCGTGGACCGGACAGCGAGGCGGCGCCGGCGCCGCCGGGGCGGCGTCAGATCGCGGCGGTGTCTCCACGGCAGCAGCCGGCGACTGGCCATGGCGCTCCCTCTCCGAGGCGTGGTTCCGGGCGGACACGTATCCAAAATGCCCAGATAGAGGACTTCTTTCTGCTATAACCTGATCGCCCGGAGCCCAATCAGCCCGCACACTGGTCGCCATGGCCGAGAAACGCAGCGCGGGGCTCCTCCTCTACCGGACCGCACCGACCGGCGTCGAAGTGCTGATCGGGCACATGGGCGGCCCGTTCTGGTCCGGCCGCGACGAGGCGGCCTGGTCGATCCCCAAGGGCGAGTACGGCCCGGAGGAGACGCCTCAGGCGGCGGCCCTGCGCGAGTTCGAGGAGGAGCTGGGACTGCCCGCCCCCGACGGCACCCCGGTGCCGCTCGGTGAGTCGCGGCAGGCCAACGGGAAGGTGGTGACGGTCTGGGCGGTCGAGGCCGACCTCGACCTGGCGGGCGTGGTGCCCGGCACCTTCACCATGGAGTGGCCCCGGGGCTCCGGCATGCAGCGGGAGTTCCCGGAGCTGGACCGCGTCGCCTGGCTCGCGCCCGAGGACGCGTCGCCCCGGCTGGTGGCCGGGCAGCGGGTCTTCCTCGACCGGCTGGCCGCGCACCTCCAGGAGTCCGGGCGGACCTGACGGGCTCAGGCCGCGCGTGGGGCACGGCGGCGAGAGCGGTGACGGTCGCGAAGGCGGCTGCGGCTCGGAGTCCGCGCATGACGGGATCGCCCCTTTCCGGGGTTCCAGAGGTGGTGGGGTTCCAGAGCAGGTTGCGTTCAGGCCCTGAACGGACTCACGCCTTAATTTAGGACGTGGGTTAAGGCCCGAGAGAAGGTCGCGCCAAGGCCCCGCGCGACGGTATGTTGCACGCGGGGAGGGAGCCATATGGCCATGCCGAACAGACGAACCGTTCGTGACCTGCGGCGGGACAACCGGACCGCGGTATTGCACCGGTTGTATTTCGACGGTCCGACGAGCCGTCAAGAGCTCGGCCCCGCCACCGGGTTGAGTTCGGGTTCCATCAGCAACGTGGTCACCGAGCTCGCCGCCGACGGGCTCCTGGAGGACGCCGGGGTCGTCGAATCGGACGGCGGCCGACCGCGCACCCTGCTCCGGGTCACCCCCGACAGCGGCCACCTCATCGGAGTGGACGTCGGCGAGACCCGCGTCCGCGTCGAGATCTTCGACCTGGTGATGAGCGAACTGGCGCGCGCGGAGCTGCCGTTGGAGACCGGCGGCTACGACGTGGACCACATCGTCGGGCTCATCCGCGACGGGGTGGCCGCCGTGCTCCGCGACGCCGCCCTGGCGCCCGAGCGCCTGCTCGGGATCGGCGTCGGGGTCCCGGGCATCGTCGACCGCAGCGGCGCCGAGGGCGCCGTCGTGCACGGGCAGACCATCGGCTGGGACGCGGTCCCGCTGGAGGCCCTGCTGCGCACCGCGCTCGCCACCGAACTCCCGCCGGGCGTCCGCCTCTTCGTGGAGAACGGCGCCAAGACGCTCGGCCAGGCCGAGATGTGGTTCGGCGGCGGGCGCGGCGCCGAGAACGCGGTGATCGTGCTGCTCGGCTCGGGCGTCGGCGCGTGCATCGTCTCCGACGGGCAGATCTACGGGGGCGCGCACAGCAGCGCCGCGGAGTGGGGCCACACCACGGTCCATGTACGCGGCCGCCGCTGCCGGTGCGGCGCGCCGGGCTGCCTGGAGGCGTACACGGGGGCGGAGGCGCTGGTAGCGCGCTGGCGCGAGGCGGGCGCCGCCCTGCCGGACGGCATCGAGGAGGAGACGGCCGTGTCGGAGCTGGTGGCGGCGGCGTATCCGGAGGCCGTGACGGAGGGCGGCGCCGAGGCGGACGTCCCTGCCGGACGGGGCGAAGGCCGCCCCGCCCACGACCCCGTCGCGCGGGCCGTGCTCGACGAGACCGCCGAGTACCTCGGCGCCGGGCTCTCCGACCTCATCAACCTCTACAACCCCGAGCGCATCCTCATCGGCGGCTGGGCCGGGCTCCAACTCGGCCCGTACATCCTGGAGTCGGTGCGCGCGCACGCCACCGCCTATGCCCTGCGGCACCCCGCCGAGCGCGTCACCATCGAGCTCGGGCGGCTCGGCCCGGACGCGGTCACGGTCGGCGCCGCGACCCTGCCGCTGGCCGACTTCTTCGCGCGCGGCGGCCGCCGCGCACCGGCCGACGAGGGGCCCGCCATCCCCGAGCAGCCCGGCTGGCGGGCCTCGGTCGAGGAGCGCGCCGCACGCTGACCGCGGAGGACGGGCTCAGGCCGACTCCCGTACCACCAGCACCCGGCAGGCGCCCCGCGCCATCACGTCGGCGACGGCGTCCCGGCCGCGGGCCTGTTCGTCGAGCACCCGCCCTTGTGACGCGCGACCGCGCCGGAGACCGGTCGGGTCTCCGGCGCGGTCGCCACGGGGTGAGTGGTTCAGTGCCGGGCCGTGCGGCGCCGGCGCGCGGCCCAGACGATGCCGGCGCCCGCGACGAGCACCGCACCGCCCATACCGGCGACGAGCGGGGTGGAGCTCGACGAGCCGGTCTCGGCCAGGTTGGGGCTCGGCGCCGGGGCGGGGGCCGCCGGCGCGGACGTGCTGGGCGCGGGGGCGGGCTCGCTGGGCTTGGCCGACGGGGTCGGGGTCGGCTTCGAGGGCTTGGACGGCTTGCCCGACGGGGTGGGCTTGGTCGGCGGCACCGTGTCGCACACGGGGGACGTCTTGGTCTCGTCGCGCGAGTACTGGTCGCCGTCACCCGCCTTCACGATGAGGTGGAGCGTGAGCTCCTTGTCGTGGGCGGGGAGCTTGAGGTTCTTGTGGAACTCTCCCTTGAACTGCTCGGTGGGCAGCAGGTCCTTGCCGTCCGCCGTCTTGATGGTCACCGTGTTGGTGGCCTCGTCGGAGTACCTGGTCAGGTCCACCGTGACGGCCGAGCAGGTCACCTTCCACACCGGGGTGTGGGCCTGCGCGGGCACCGCGGTCAGACCGACGCCGATGAGGCCCGCAGCGGCTGCCCCTATCAGCGCTCCACGACGACGCCCCGTTCCTCTGATTACGGTCACAGAATCCTCCACTGTTCCGCACCGCCGGACTGACGGTGCGCGCACAGTACCGCTCCCGTCCCAGGGCCGAGCAGCAGTCCCCCACATCACTCACTTCACCTGTCCTGTTCGCGACGGGCCACCCCGTGCTATACACGCGCCACCGTTGTCACGCTCACCACACATGGGGACCGAATGAGACGAACATCCTTGTTTTTCAGGGCAGTTGGGGTGATCGCCGCGACGGCCGCGCTCGCCCTGGGAGTCCCGGCCGCCGGGGCGGGCGCCGCCGCACCGGCACCGGCCGCGACCGCCCTCCCGGCCCTTCCGCAGCCGAATGCGCATGGCCTGACCCTGAAGAGCTGGTCGGCCGTCGCCGGGTACGGCGGCCGGATGGCCGACGCGACCTTCACCACCGGCGCGGTCTTCACCCCGCGCGGCGGCACCCCCTGGATCAGCCCGGTCCAGGTCCCGGTCACGGTGCGGATCTATCTGCCGGCCGGGTACCGGAGCGACCCGGCGAGGCCGTACCCCGTGCTGTATCTGCTCCACGGCGGGGGCGGCGACTTCCAGCAGTGGTCGCAGTCGGACTCCGGGAACGTGGCGGCGACGCTGGCCGGGACGGCGTTCGACGGGATCGTGGTGATGCCGGAGGGCGGCCGGGCGGGCTGGTACAGCGACTGGGCCGGGCACACCGACGGGCACTTCGCCCCGCAGTGGGAGACCTTCCACGTCGAGCAGCTGCTCCCGTGGATCGACGCCAACTTCGCCACGGTGAAGGACCGTTCCGGCCGGGCGATCGCCGGGGCCTCCATGGGCGGGTACGGGGCACTGCGCTACGGCGGCCGCCACCCCGAGCTGTTCTCGGCGGTCGGCGCCTTTTCCGGGGGCACCGATCTGTATCAGGCCAACGCCCAGAAGACCATCGCGGATTCCATGTGGCAGGCGGGTGCGGCGATCGGCTGGACCGGGCTGCTGAATCCGCTGTACCGCGTCACCGGAGACACGCTGTACCGGATGGAGACGGTGTTCGGCCCGCGGAGCGGCTGGCCCTCCGTCACTCCCGCGAGTCTCGCTCTGAACGACGCGTACAGCGGCTACAACGGAAAGCTCGCCTTGTACGCGGGCGGTGCGAACGGGAGCGGTGAGACCGACATCTATGGCTGGAACCGCACGCTGCACGAGAACCTCGACAGCCGCCCCACCCGGCACCGTTACTGCACCGGGCCCGGAGAACACAGCTATCAGTACTGGACCGGGGAGCTGAAGGACTTTGTGGCACTCGCCTACGGGACCGCGCCCGCGCAGTGCCCCAATGGCTGGGGATCGCCCACACCGTAAATGGCCAGCATAAGCGGGCCTTTCAGGAGCTCATAGCGTCACCATTGGGCCATATCGCGCCTTTTCCGGGGGAGTTGAATTTCCTTCAAAGGACCCGGGAAAGGTGCCCCAATCACGCCCGGACGGTGGCCACCAGGCAGGCCGCCGAGAGAATCTCCCATTCCATTTCAGGAATCCATTGACTGAATGGACGGTTTCAGGCCGGGCGGCTCTGCGCCCCCGTCAATGGCGCCTTGTGGACCCCCCGGGGACAAGCAGACGATCGGTCCTCGTTCCTGTGCGACAGCCGTCCAGGCGGCCGACGCTCATGTCTTCGAGGAGGTTCCTGTGGTGAACGACCGGATGTCCCTCAGCCCGGATGCGGCACGGCAACTCGCGAACGCCACCAAGACCACGCCGCAGATGCGCGGCATCACTCCCCGGTATCTGTTACGCGCCCTGCCCTGGGTGGACGTCGAGTCCGGGGTGTACCGCGTCAACCGCCGCCGCACCTTCGTCCTGGGCGACGACCGGATCACCACGTACGCGGACAACGACGGCACCCACCACGTCGTCCCCGGCGACCTGCGCGAGATGCCGTATCTGCGCGACGCCGACGACGCGCTCCTGACCGAACTGGCCGGCGCCTTCACCGAGGTCTCCTTCGAGTCCGGACAGGTCCTGATGCAGAGCGGCGACCCGGCCGACCGGCTGTGGGTGATCGTGCGCGGCCGCGCCGAGAAGCGCATGACCGGCCGGTACGGCGAGGAGGCGCTGATCGAAGTCATAGGCGACGGCCAGTTCTTCGACCTCGACAGCTGGACCCGGTCCGAGCCGATGCCGTACCGCGTGCAGGCGCTCACGCCCGGCGTGGCCCTGGTCGCGGAGCGCAGCGCGCTCGCCGCCCTGACCGACCGGGACGCGGGGGTCCGGGCCGCGATGGACGACTACGCCGCCGGGAACCACATGGTGCCGGGCGCCGAGGTGCCGGTGGACCTGTCCTCGGGCCATGTGGGCGAGCCGGACCTGCCGGGGACGTTCGTCGACTACGAGGACGCGCCGCGCGAGTACCACATGACGCTCGCGCAGACGGTGCTGCGCGTCCACACCCGCGTCGCGGACCTCTACAACGGGCCCATCGACCAGACCCGCGCCCAGTCCAACCTCACCGTCCAGGCGCTGCGCGAGCGGCAGGAGGCGGCGCTCCTGAACCACCCGGAGTTCGGCCTGTTCAACAACGTCTCGGCGGGCCAGCGCGTCCAGGCCCGCACCGGCTCGCCCACTCCGGACGACCTCGACGAGCTGCTCGCCAAGGTCTGGAAGCAGCCCGGGTACTTCCTCGCGCACCCCCGGGCGATCGCCGCGTTCGGCCGTGAATGTACCCGGCGGGGCGTGCCCCCGGTCGTCGACACCCGGTTCGGCAGCCCGCTGATCACCTGGCGCGGAGTGCCGCTGCTGCCGTCGGACAAGGTCCGGTTCACGGGCGGCATGGGCTCCGGCACGACCGAGATCCTGCTGATGCGGATGGGCGAGGCCGAGCAGGGCGTGGTCGGGCTGCGCCCGTCCAGCGTCCAGGACGAGGTCGAACCCGGTCTGGCGATGCGGAACATGGGCACCGACCAGAAGGGCATCACCTCGTACCTGATGACCGCGTACTTCAACACGGCCGTCCTGGTGGAGGACGCCGTCGCCGTGCTCCAGAACGTCGAGGTGTCCAACTACCATGACTATTCCTGACCTCACACGGCAGGTGCCGTCGGTGCCGGTCACGGGGCTGCCCGCGATGCCCCAGCAGGGCGCCCCGACCGAGCAGCCGGCCGCCCCCGAACCGCCTGCGGTACCCGGACAGCCGGGGCTCCCCCGGCGGCCCTCGGTGCCGGGTGCCTACTCGGCCGAGGCGGCCCGCCAGGACTTCCCGATCCTGCACCGCACGGTCAACGGCCGCCCGCTGGTCTGGCTGGACAACGGGGCGACGACGCAGAAGCCCCGCCAGGTCATCGAGGCGCTCGGCGCGTACTACAGCGCCGCCAACTCCAACATCCACCGGGGCGCCCACACCATGGCCCGCGAGGCCACCGAGGCGTACGAGGCGGGGCGCGCGGCGGTCGCCGGGTTCCTGGGGGCGCCCGACCCCGACAGCATCGTGTTCGTGCGCGGCACCACGGAGGCGGTCAACCTGGTCGCCCAGAGCTGGGGCCGGGACAACCTCGGGCCCGGCGACGACATCCTCGTACCGGTCCTCGAACACCACTCCAACATCGTCCCCTGGCAGATGATCGCCAAGGAGACCCGGGCCCGGGTGGTGCCGGTTCCGCTGACGCCGGAGGGGGAGATCGACCAGTTCGCGTACGCGGACCTGCTCTCCTCGCGGACTCAGCTGGTCGCGCTCAGCCACGCCTCCAACGTCCTGGGCACCGTCCCGCCGGTGAAGGAGATGACCGCGCTCGCCCATCGGTACGGGGCGAAGGTGCTGGTGGACGGGGCCCAGGCGGTCGCCCACTTCCCGGTCGACGTGCAGGACCTGGACGCGGACTTCTACGCGTTCTCCGGGCACAAGCTGTTCGCCCCGACCGGCATCGGCGCCCTCTACGCCAAGCCGGAGGTGCTCGCGGAGATGCGGCCCTGGCAGGGCGGCGGCAACATGATCGACTCGGTGGACTTCGGCCTCACCACCTTCGCGCCGGTCCCGCACCGCATGGAGGCCGGCACCGGCAACATCGGCGGTGTGGTGGGGCTGCTTGCCGCCCTTGACTGGCTGGGCTCCTTCGACCGGGACGCGATCACGGCGTACGAGGAAGGGCTGATGGCGTACGCCCAGCAGGCCATGGCCACGGTGCCCGGACTGGAGCTGGTCGGGGCCGCACCCGACCGGATCGCGGTGCTGACCTTCACGCTGGCGGGCCACGACCCGGCGAGCGTCGCCGACTGGCTGGACCGCGACGGGATCGCCATCCGCGCGGGCCACCACTGCGCGCAGCCCGCGCTCGCCCACTACGGACTGGAGTCGGCGGCCCGTGCCTCGCTGGCGCTCTACAACACGTCGGAGGAGGTGGACCAGCTGGTGGCGTCGTTGCGTCAGCTCCAACTGGCGTCCGGCTGACGGACAACCGCTAACAGGTGACGGACGAGAGATTTCAGCATCTGTCGTCCGTCACCCGGACCGCCCGCCACGGCGGGCGATGCGCCTGCGGCGGGACGGTCGGCATCGGCGGCACCGGCGCGCCCGCCGCGTCGAGGCGGCGGCGCAGCAGCTGGTTCTCCACGTACAGGTCGGCCAGGACGCGGACCTTGGAGCGCACCGCCCACTGGTCCACCGGCTTCACCAGGAAGTCCGCGACGCCGAGGTGGTAGGCGCGGGCCGCGAGGTCGTCGTCGCGGCCGATGCCGGTGACCAGGATGACCGGCAGGTTCCGGGTGTGGTCCAGGCGCTTGAGGTAGTCGACCACTTCGAGTCCGTCCATCTGCGGCATCAGCACATCGAGCAGGATCACCGCTATGCCGCCGCGCAGCACGGTCTTCAGCGCCTCGTCGCCACTGCGGGCGCACACTATCGGGCGGCCCACGGGACGCAGCACACTCTCCATGGCGAAGAGGTTGTCCTCGCGGTCGTCCACTACGAGGATCTTCCACGAACTGTCCACGTCCCAACCACACTCCCCTGCAGCCGGACTTTCACAGTAGTGCGCACCGGAGCCGAGCGCAGGAGGCCCCCGGTACCTGCCAACGGCATCTGCGCCCGCGCCCGAGGGGCCCGGTGCCGGGGCGGCGAACGTCTACGGGCGTCCGCCAGCGCAAACGGAGGCCCCGCCCACGCCTCTTCGTGTCCCGGAGCTCTCCGCGTTCGAATAATTCGGCCGGTTGTGGCTCCCTCTTTTGGCTCTTCTGCATGCGTCGACGGGACAGCGGGCCGGGCCCCGGTCGCCTAGCGTGGGGACATGGACGAGGCGCGCGGGGCAGGAGCTAGAGGGTCGTCGGCGGAGCCCGACGACCCCGCGTTCCCCGCCCGCCGGGCGCCGGGCTGCCGCAGCCTCGACGCGCTGGACGCCCAGGTGATCCGCTGCCGGGCCTGTCCGCGCCTGGTGGCCTGGCGCGAGGAGGTCGCCGCGACCAAGCGGGCGGCCTTCCGGGACTGGGAGTACTGGGGACGGCCGGTGCCGGGGTTCGGCCCGCCGGACGCGGCGATGGCGGTCGTCGGCCTCGCCCCGGCCGCGCACGGCGGCAACCGGACGGGCCGGATGTTCACGGGGGACGCTTCCGGCGACTTCCTCTTCGCCGCGCTGCACGCGGTGGGCCTGGCCTCGCAGGCGGAGGCCACGCACGCCGGGGACGGCCTCGAACTGCGGGGCGTACGGCTGGCCGCGCCCGTGCACTGCGCGCCGCCGGACAACAAGCCGACGCCTCAGGAGCGCGACACCTGCCGACCGTGGCTGTCGGCCGAACTGGAGCTGCTGAGCCCGGGGTTGCGTACGGTCGTCGTGCTCGGCGCGTTCGGCTGGCAGGCGCTGCTTCCGGTGCTGGGCGCGGCCGGTTGGCAAGTCCCGCGCCCCCGGCCGAAGTTCGGGCACGGCGTCCAGGTGGCGCTGGCCGCCTCGGAAGACGGCCGCCCGCCGCTGCATCTGCTCGGCTGCTACCACCCGAGCCAGCGCAACACGTCCACGGGACGGCTCACGCTCGCCATGCTCGTCGAGGTGTTCCGCGACGCCGCGCGCCTGTCGGGGCTCTGAAACCGCCCGCTTTGGTTGAACTTTGACCGAAGGCGGGCTTCTAGTGACCGCTTCACGGGCTCCCACCTGCCCAGATCGCACCCCGCGCGGCCCGGGTGTGTGATGGAAGATGGTCACAAGGGGCGGGAGCGACGAAAGGAGCCGGTATGCACACCGGACGGATACGTCGAGCGGCCGCCGCGACCCTGTTGTCGTGCGGTCTCGCCATGGGCGGCCTCGCCACCGCGGCAGCGGCGGCCCCGGCTACCGACCAGGGCGACGGCCACGACCGCGGCCAGGGCAGCGGCTGGTCGTGGGACGTCCACATCAGCGGCTGGATCCGGGACGACCACGGCGGCGGATGGCGCTGGGACGACCACCGCGACGGCCGGAACTGGGACGACCACAACGGCGATCACTCCTGGGACCACCACGACGGCGGCCGCGTCTGGGGCACGGTCACCTCGCGCATCGAGCTGAACGTCCGCGACAACCCGAGCCTGAACGCCGGGGTCGTCGTCGCCCTCAGCCCCGGCAGCCAGGACCGCATCGAGTGCAGGACCCACGGCTCGAACGTGAACGGAACCTCCACCTGGTACTGGCTGAGCGGCGCCCACGGCTGGGCCAGCGCCGCGTTCATGCAGGCCAGCGGCAACGTACCGAACTGCTAGGAGCGATGGCGCGGCCTTCGTTGCACTCACGTGAACAGTGCGCACTCCCGGGAATAGCGACACCGGAATCGACCTTGGAGCTGCTGAGAGCGAGGAGCCAGCAGATGCCCAAGGCGTACGCGTACACCCGGAACGGCGGGCCCGAGACCGAGGCGTTCATCGAGCGGGACCGGCCGCGCCCGGGTCCCGGCCAGTTGCTGATCGCGGTCCGGGCGGCCGGGGTGAACCCGGTCGACTGGAAGCTGCGCAGCGGCCTGCGCAGGCCGGGGGCGCCGGAGCCGGAGCTGCCCGGCGTGTTCGGCAACGAGGTCGCGGGCGTGGTCGCGGAGCTGGGCCCCGGGGTGACGGGTTTCGCCGTCGGGGACGCCGTCTTCGGCAGTCCGGTGGGCGGCGGTTACGCGGAGTACACGCTGCTGCCGGTCCCGGTGGCCGCACACAAGCCGGCGGACCTGTCGTTCACGGACGCGGCGACCCTGCCGGTGGCCGGGGCGACCGCGTACGACGGCGTGCGCCAGCTGGATCTGCCCGCCGGGGCGACGCTGCTGGTCACCGGGGTCGGCGGTGGGGTGGGCGTGGCCGTCGCCCAGATAGCCCGGGCGTTCGGGGTGCGGGTGGTCGGCACGGCGAGCGAGGGCAAGAAGGAGTTCGTCGAGTCGCTGGGCGCGGTGCACGTGTCCTCGGCGGGCGACGGGCTGGCCGGGCGCGTCCGGGCGGCGGCGCCGGACGGTGTCGACGCGGTCTTCGACCTCGTCGGCGGCGAGGCCCTGGAGGCGGTCGCCGCGCTCGTCGACGACCGTACGAAACTGATCACGGCGGCCGACGCGCCGAGGGCGGCCCGGCTCGGCGGCTCACCGGTCCTACGGGCCCGCACGGCCGCGGTGCTCGACGAGGTGGCGCGGCTCGTGGTGAGCGGGGCGCTGCGCCCGTTCGTCACGGCGACGTTCCCGCTGGAGCGCGCGTCCGAGGCGCTGCGCGCGGTCGAGGAGGGCCACGCGCGCGGCAAGGTAGTGATCGAGGTGGCGTCGTGAGCGCACCGCACCCCCTCGACAACCCCGCCCGTGCCTCCCTCACCGGGCCGCACGCCCACTTCGCCGAGCGGCTGGGACGGGTGCTGCGCTATCCGCCCGAGGTGACGCCGTGGCTGGCGCTCCCGGACGACCCCGGGCCCGAGGACTGGGCCGACGTCGCCGCGCAGGCCTGGCCCGGCAACGAGGTGCCGCTGCTCGGGATGAGCCATCTGCCGCCCGCGGGCTGGGAGTTGCTGTTCGACGCGGACGGGGTGCAGCTCGTGGACGACGGGGTGGCGGCCCGTCCGTTCGACGAGGCGGTCACGCTGACCGCGGCCGACGTGCCCGAGATGATGGAGCTGGTGGAGCGGACCCGGCCGGGCCCGTTCCTGCCGCGCACCATCGAGCTGGGCACCTATCTGGGCGTGCGCAGGGACGGCGCCCTGGTGGCGATGGCGGGCGAGCGGCTGCACCCGCCCGGCTGGACGGAGATCAGCGCGGTCTGCACCGACGACGCCTTCCGCGGCCAGGGCCTGGGCACCCGGCTGATCCTGGCGGTCGCGGCGAACATCCGGGAGCGCGGCGAGCGGCCCTTCCTGCACACGGGCGCCCGCAACACCGGCGCCATCCGTCTCTACGAATCCCTGGGTTTCCGGCTCCGCCGGACCACCCGGTTCATGTCGGCCCGGGTGCCGGACGACGAACTGGCAAGCCTCACAACATCATTTCACTCGATCGAGTGATGAAACGGTCGTGTGAATTGTTTCTGCACTTTTGGCGCTCCGGCTAGCGTCTAACGTTCCCCCCGGCGGCCCAAGCCCCCGGCCGTCACACCAACGCTATCTTTGGGGGAGAGATTGTGCGCCGCGACGAATACGTCGACGACGGTCCGCTGGAGCTCGTGGCGGTTTCCCGCCCGCACTACGAGCGGCCGTTCCTGAGGGTCCACACACAGGCCGGAGTGACCGTCGCCGAGCTGCACGGCGAGATCGACATCCAAGCCGTCCAGGCGCTGCGGCCGCGCCTGGACACCCTCACCGGGGACGGGGTGGGTGCGCTGGCCGTGGATCTGCGCCCCATCCGGTTCCTGGACTGCTCGGGCCTCGCCCTGCTGGTGCGGGCCCACCGCCGGGTGACCGAGCGGGGCGGCTCCTGGGCGCTCGTCTGCGACCATCCGCTGACCCTGCGGATCCTGCGGATCACCGCCCTCACGAACGTCCTGGGGCCCGCTCCCACACTGGAGCAGGCCCTGGACTCCGTCAGGCCCCCGAACGGGACCGCGACAGCCGGAGGGTGACCAGCTCGAAGGGACGAAGCGCCAACTCCACGACCCCGCCCACCAGTTCGGGCCGCCACCCCTCGACGAGGGGCCGCTCCAGCAGGTCGGTCGCCACCACGCCGTCCGCCTCGAAGCCCGGGGTGACCCGGGCCCGGGCCCGGCCGCCCCGCGACTCGTAGAGCCGTACGACCACGTCGCCGCTGCCGTCGTCCGCGAGCTTCACCGCGCTGACGACCACCGCGTCGTCGTCGACCGACACCAGCGGCGCCACCTCCGCGCCGCCCGCGACCCGCCGCTCCGGCAGGTTGACCCGGTAGCCCTCGCGCACCGCGTCACCGATCGTCGCTCCGGGGACGATCGCGTGCCGGAAGCGGTGCAGCCCCTGGTCGGTCTCGGGGTCGGGGAAGCGCGGGGCGCGCAGCAGCGAGACGCGGACCGTGGTGGTCGTGCCCGGCCCCTCGGCGGCGTCGCGCACGGTCCGGGTCACGTCGTGCCCGTACGTGGAGTCGTTGACGAGGGCGACGCCCCAGCCCGGCTCCTCCAGATGGACGAAGCGGTGGTTGCAGGCCTCGAACTTGGCCGCCTCCCAGCTGGTGTTGGTGTGGGTCGGCCGGTGGACATGGCCGAACTGGGTCTCCGACGCGTACCGCTCGGCGTGGACGTCCAAGGGGAACGCGGCCTTCAGGAACTTCTCGGTCTCGTGCCAGTCGACCTCGGTGTCGATGTCGAGCCGCTTGGCACCGGGGGCGAGACTGACCAGCTGGGTGACCTTGGAGCCGCCGAAGCTCCGCACGATCCGGACGGCGGCCACGCCCGCGTCCTCCACGGCCACCAGCTGGTCGAGGTCCGTCAGATCGGTCACCGTGTTGCGGTAGAACGCGTCCACGTCCCACGCGTCCCACATGTTCGGGAAGTCGGGGTGGATCTGGAGCAGGTTCGCGGCCTTTCCGGGGGCGATGGTCTCGCGTCCGGCACCGATGTCGTACGCGGACACCACCAGCCCCCGGGCGTCGATCTCCACCGAGAGCAGCCCGTTGTCCAGGACGAAGCCGCCGCCCTCGCGCGGCGCGGCGCGGCTCACGCCGGTGCGGACGGCGGGTGCGGCGGCGCCCGCCGCCACTCCGTCGCGCGCGTGGGGCGCGGAGTTGAAGACCACGGTGGCGGTGCCCTCGCCCGCGAGCACGCGCTGCGAGCCGTCGATGATCGTGTTCAGCTCCTCCGCGACGGCCGCATAGGTCTTCTCCGCCTCCCGGTGCACCCAGGCGATGGAGGAGCCGGGCAGGATGTCGTGGAACTGGTGCAGCAGAACGGTCTTCCAGATCCGGTCCAACTGCTCGTACGGATAAGGGAATCCGGTCCGCACGGCCGCCGTCGCGGCCCACAGCTCGGCCTCGCGCAGCAGGTGCTCGCTGCGCCGGTTGCCCTGCTTGGTCTTCGCCTGGCTGGTCAGCGTGGCGCGGTGCAGCTCCAGATAGAGCTCGCCCACCCACACCGGCGCGTTCGGGTACTCCGCCTGCGCCTTGGCGAAGAACTCCGCGGGGCTCTCCCACTCCACGGTCGCCGAGCCCTCCAGGCTCCGCAGCCGGGCCGCCTTGGCGACCATCTCGCGGGTGGTGCCGCCGCCCCCGTCGCCCCAGCCGGTCGGGGCCAGCGAGTGCCGGGCGTGGCCCTTGTCCTTGAAGTTGCGGGCCGCGTGCGCGATCTCGCTGCCCTTCATCGAGCAGTTGTAGGTGTCGACGGGCGGGAAGTGGGTGAAGATCCGGGTGCCGTCGATGCCCTCCCACTGGAAGGTGTGGTGCGGGAACTTGTTGGTCTGGCTCCAGGAGATCTTCTGGGTGAGCAGCCACTTGGCGCCCGCCGCCTTGATGATCTGCGGGAGCCCGGCGGCGAAGCCGAAGGTGTCCGGCAGCCAGGCCTCGTCGTTCTCCACACCGAACTCTTCGAGGAAGAACCGCTTGCCGTGCACGAACTGACGGGCCATCGCCTCCGAGCCCGGCATGTTGGTGTCCGACTCCACCCACATGCCGCCCGCGGGCACGAACCGCCCGTCGGAGACGGCCTTCTTCACGCGCGCGTACACCTCGGGCCGGTGCTCCTTGATCCAGGCGAACTGCTGCGCCTGCGACATGGTGAAGACGAAGTCCGGCTCGTCCTCCAGGAGCGCCGTCATGTTCGACGTCGTACGGGCCACCTTGCGCACGGTCTCGCGCAGCGGCCACAGCCACGCCGAGTCGATGTGCGCGTGCCCCACCGCGCTGATGCGGTGGGCGGTGGGCCCGGCCGGAACGGCCAGCACACCGGCGAGCTCGGCGCGGGCCGCCACCGCACTGCCGTTCACGTCCTGGAGGTCCACCGCGTCGAGGGCGCGGCCGATGGCCCGCAGGACGTCCCAGCGCCGGGCGCCCTCGACCGGCAGCTCGTGCATCAGCTCGCCCAGCACCTCCAGGTCGAGGACGAGCTGCCACACCGTCTCGTCGAAGACCGCGAGGTCCATCCGGGCCAGCCGGTACTGCGGCTCGGTGCCCGCGGTCTCCTTGTCGCCAAGCGCGGTCGGCACGAAGGGGTGGTAGTCGAGGATGACCGGGTTGGACGCGGCCTCGATGTGCAGCCGCACCTCCTCGCCGCCCACCGCGGGCGCACCGACGCGCACCCACTGGTTGCGCGGGTTGAGGCCCTTCACCGGGGTGCCGTCGGGGCGGTAGACGAGGCCCTCGCACTGGAAGCCCGGCATGTTCTCGTCGAAGCCGAGGTCGAGGAGCGCCTCGACGGTCTTCCCGGCCCACTCGGCCGGTACGGTCCCGGTCACCCGGAACCAGCTGGTGCCCCACGGCGCGCCCCAGGCGTCCCCGACCGCGATCGGCTCGGGGACGCCGGCCAGCCCCTCGGCCACCGGGACGGGCTCGTCCGGCGCGTGCCACACCGCCACTTCCAGCGGGACGGATTCGGGGTACACGGCGGGGCGGATGCGCTCGTCGAGGACTCGCTTGAGGCGGGCTTCGACCAGGCTGCGGTCGTCATGCATGAGGGGCTGCTCCGTGGGTCGAGGGTCGAGCGGGGTGCGGATCGCCAGGAGGTGGAAGGGGTTACCAGCGGTGGACGGTGAAGGCGGGTGCGGAAGCCGTGTAGAGCTCGTCGACGGCCCGTATCTCGAACCGCGCCGACCGCTCGCCTCCTTCCGGCTCCAGTGCGGGAACGAAGAAGGCATTCCCGCACGTTCCCCCGAGGAAGCGGCGGCTTCCCCCGGGCAGCACGCGGTGCAGCTCGTAGTGGCGCACCGCGCCGGGCGCCCGGCGCCACGCGAAGCGCAGCGAGGTGCCCGCGGCGCCGGTCGCGGAAGCGGTGACGCGGAGTCGGGCCGGCGCGGTCGGCCTCGTGGCGGCCGTGTCGCGCACCGCCAGCGCGCCCAGGCGCCACTTGGCGCGGCCCTCGGCGGTGAGCCGGACGCCGAGCGAACGGACCGTCCCGGAAAGGGTGTTCAGCCGCAGGGTCGCGGTGGTCCAGTCGGCGGCGCCCGCCCGCAGCGTGCCCGCCGGGACGTAGGTGTACGGGACCGGGTCGCCGGGGTGGGCGGGCTCGCGCAGGGCGACCGCGAGCTCGACGGTGACCGTGCCCTCGTCGGCCCGGTGGGTGAGCTCGACGACCGTGGACCGGGACAGCGGCAGCCGGGTCGCGTGGAGCTCGACCGTGGCGGGCGCGTCGAAGTCGCCGTCGACCAGGAGGCTGGACCCGCCGCGCCAGGCGTCCGCGAAGTCGAAGGCGACGGCCGGGCGGCGCCCGCTCGTACGGACCACCCAGCGGCGGCCCGGGAGCCGGTCCTGGAGGCCGAGGTGGTTCCACTCGGCGGCCGAGGTCACCTCGCCGCCCTCGTACCAGCGCAGGCCGTGCCCGGTGTTGAAGGAGGTCGCGAACGGCAGCCGGTCGACCGTCGACCGGTCCGCGACCACCGTCGCCGGGGCGCGCCAGCCGTCCGTGTCGGGCTGCGAGGGGTCGAGCGAACGGCCGGTCCAGAACCGGTCGTCGGCCGCGTGGAACTGCGCCGGGGTGCGGCCCGCGGGCAGTTGGTTGCGGGTCCACTCGGGCCGGTAGAGACCGTACGAGACGATGTGCGCCCGGTCCCGGGGCACGATGGCGTCCCAGTCCACGGAACTGTCCCACCCATGGGCCTCGACGTCGACGCCCGCCCACAACTCGTAGCGGCTGCGACCGAGCCGCCCCGCGAGCTCACCGGAGGCAGCGAGGGTCTCGCCCGACCACCGAAAGTCCACGAACATCGAGTCGGCACTACGGAAGAAGTCCTGGTTCCGTTCGTTGAGCGCGCCCTGCCACCCCACAGACCCACCGACGGTCATCGCGTCGTACCAGGTGATCCGCAGCCCGGCGGCCTCGCTGCGGGCCTTGAGGTCCCGTACGAAGGCGAGCATGTCGGCGCCGAGGGCCGCGTCGCCGCCGTCGGTCTCGGCGTTGACGAACCAGCCGTCGAAGCCGTGCGCGACCGCGACCTCGACGAGCTTCGCGGCGAGCGGGAACCGGCCGAGCGAGTCGCGCCGCACCAGGTCGCGGGTCCAGCGCAGCTCGCCGCCCCACGCGGTCGGCGGCAGGAAGACGGTGCCGAGCACGGGCACGCCGTTGCCGTGGGCCGCGTCCACGACCGGCGCGTTGGGCGCCAGGATCAGCCCCTCCCCCGCCGAACCGCCCCAGAAGACCAGCTCGTCGAGGTAGGCCCAGTGGGTGAGCGCGTAGTAGTCGGCGGTGGCCGCGCCCTGGGACGGGTTGCCCGCGGTGTGCTCGAACGACACGAGCGCCTGAATACGGGCCTGCCCGGCCCGCGCGGTGCGGTTCACCGGCACCGGGGCGAACCTCCGGGCGAGCGGCACGGTAGCGGCATTGAAGGGCAGGTCCGGGTCTTCCTCGGCCCGCCAGTCCGTCAGACTCCGCCAGGTGACGCCGGGCCCGGGGCTGCCGGAGGGAAGCGAGTCCGGATACCAGTACGAGGCGTACGGCTGAAGGTCGACGGGGCCGCCCTCGACGGCCCGCGCGGGAAGGGCCGGCACGACGACAGCGGCAGCCGTCCCCGCGCCCGCGAGGACGACGGCGCGACGGGTGGGCCCGGGGAGGTGCTGGGGCATGGGGTCTCCGTTTCGGGTCGGGGATGGTGCGGGGCTGAACTAATGGCCCGGTTGGGCGCCGGGGGCGTGCCAGGCTGAACTCATCGCCCTGCCGGGCCGGGCATTCGTGCTGGGCTGAGCAGACATCGACCTGCCGGGCCGGGCATTCGTGCTGGGCTGAGCGAACATCGACCTGTCGGGCCGGGGATTCGTGCTGGGCTAATCCCATCCCCCTCAAGGGGCGCGGGGAACTGCGCGACCAGCCACGCACGGTCCGCAGCCGAACACACCGCCCCACGCCGAGCGCTCAGCTCACCTCCTCCGGGACCACAACCTCACCAATGCCGCGCAGCGCGAGGTGCTCCTGGTCAGAAGCCCGGCTCGCCAGCACCACCGCAGGCCGAACCCCCTCCGCAACAAGCCGCGCGAACGCCTCGAACACCGGCCCCCCGGGCGCGCACACAGAACGGCGCGGCGCCAAAAGCTCGTCCCCCACGTCCACGACCAGCGCGGTGGTCCGGGGCGCAGGCGCATGCACACGCCCCCGCCACTCCCGGGCCAGCCGGGCCACGACCTCCCCCGCCGGCTTCACCCGCCCGGAAGTGCTCAACAGCCCAAGGCTGTACTCCAGTTCGGGAAAGTCGGCCAGCGACCGGTCCACGTCGTGGGAGCACCACCACGTGACCCCCCACAGATCCGCGCAGTCCAGCGCGTTCACCACCGTCGCCTCGGTGAACGCCGCCGCGTGCCCGGCGGGAATCAAGGGGGCGGGCGCCCCGACCTCCTGGAGCCACACCGGCCGCCGCGGATCGTCGGCCCACGCCTTCGACAGCTCCACGAGGTACGCGGCGTGGTGCTCGGTCGCCGTACCGCTGCGCCCGTGCGCCTGGGCCGTACCGTTGAACACCCAGGAGTGCACGGTGGTCATGGCGCCGAGCCGCGCGGCGTGCGCGGGCGTGAACGGCTGGTCGTCCTGGTACCAGGCGGCGTCGTACTCGGCGTGCACATGCGGCTTGCCGGGCGCGCCCTCCTCGCACGCGGCGAGCATCCGCCCCAGCCACGCCCCGGCCTGCGCGGGCGTGATGCGGTCGGGGTCGGGGTGCGGCCCGGCCGCGAACTGGTTGATCTCGTTGCCGAGCGTCATCCCGATGAAGTTGGGCCGGTCCGCGAGCGCCCCCGCGAGGGTGCGCAGCAGCGCCGCCTGCCCGTCGAGCACCTCGGGGTCGGTGAAGAGGCTGCGCCGGTGCCAGGTCTGGGTCCAGGCGGGCAGGAAGTCGAAGCTCGACAGATGGCCCTGGAGCCCGTCGACGTTGACGTCGAGGCCGCGTTCGCCCGCCGCGTCGGCGAGCTGGACCAACTGCTCGACCGCGCGCGGCCGGATCAGGGTGCGGTTGGGCTGGAAGTACGGCCACACCGGGAAGACCCGGATGTGGTCGAGGCCGAGCGCCGCGATCGCGTCGAGGTCGGCGCGTACCGCATCGAGGTCGAAGTCGAGCCAGTGGTGGAACCACCCCTGGCCGGGCGTGTAGTTGGCGCCGAAGCGCACGGCAGCAGGCATGCGGGCCTGTTCTGAAGGCATGCGGGTCCGTTCTGTGGGCGTACTTGCGGGAGCGGAGGAGCGGTGCCGCAGGGCTCAGCCCTTGACGGCTCCCTCGCCGACGCCGCGGAAGAAGTAACGCTGCAGGCAGGCGAAGAGCACGATGAGCGGGGCGACCGCGATGACCGTGCCCGCCGCGACGAGCCGTTCGTCGTTGGCGAAGGTGCCGTGCAGATAGTTCAGGCCGATGGTGAGGGTGAAGCGGTCCGGGTCGCTGAGGACGATCAGCGGCCACAGGAAGTCGTCCCAGGCGCCCATGAAGGCGAAGATGGCGACCACGGCGAGGGTGCCCTTGACCGCGGGCAGGGCGATCCGCAGATAGCGCTGCCAGGCGTTGGCGCCGTCGACGTACGCCGCCTCCTCCACCTCGTACGGCAGGTTGAGGAAGGCGTTGCGCATCAGCAGGACGTTCATCGCGCCGATGGAGCCGGGCAGCACGACCGCGACGAGAGTGTTGTTGAGGCCGAGGTCCCGCATGGTGGTGAACTGGGCGATGATGATGCCCTCGACGGGGACCAGCATGGCGAGGATGAACGCGAGGGTGGCCGCCCGGCGGCCCCGGAAGCGCATCCGGGCCAGAGCGTACCCGGCGAGCGAGGCGCCCACGCAGTTGGTGACGACGTTGGCGGCGGCGACCTTCAGCGAGTTCAGGGCGTAGTCCCAGACCGGGATGGTGTCGGCCACGCGCGCGTAGTTGTCGAGGGTGGGCTGCCCGGGCAGGAACTTCGGCGGGGAGCTGAAGATGTCCTCGTGCGGCCCCTTGAGCGAGGTGGAGAGCTGCCAGAGGAACGGGCCCACGGTGAGGGCCAGGACCGCCAGGAGCAGCACGTACCGCAGCACGAGCTGCCAGAGGGGGACGCGTCGCCCTTCCTTGTCGGTGACGCCCGCCCGACGGCGGCGCACGGCGGTCGCCGCGCCCGTACCGCTCGCGGTACCGGTGTCGGTCTCGATGCTCACGCGTCCTCCCTCCGGTCCGCCCGCAGCACGAGCAGCATCAGCGCGACGGTGACGACGAAGACGACCACGGAGATCGCCGAGGCGTAGCCGACCCGGCCGGTCAGGCCGGTGCCGACGCGCTGGACGAGCATCACCAAGGTGGTGTCCTCGCCCGCGGGGCCGCCGCTGGGGCCCGCCATCAGATAGACCTCGGAGAAGACCTTGAAGGCCGAGACCGAGGAGAGCGCGGCGACCAGGACCATGGTGGAGCGCAGTGCGGGCACGGTGACGGTGAAGAAGCGGCGCACCGCTCCGGCCCCGTCGACCGCCGCGGCCTCGTGCAGTTCGCGCGGCACATTGGCCAGCGCCGCCAAGTAAATGATCATGTAGTAGCCGAGGCCCTTCCAGACCGTGACCGCCATCGCGCTGCCCAGCAGCAGCCACTGGTCGCTGAGGAAGCCGACCTTGCCGACGCCCACCGCCTCCAGGACCGAGTTGATCAGCCCCCGGTCGTCGAGCATCCACACCCAGATCAGGCCGACCACGACGATGGAGGCCACGACCGGGGTGTAGAACGCGGCCCGGAAGAAGGCGATGCCGGGGATGTGCCGCTGGACGAGCAGCGCGAGCAGCAGCGGCAGGACCACCAGGGCCGGGACCACGCCGAGGACGTACAGCGTGCTGTTGCGCAGGCCGGTCCAGAACATGTCGTCGTGCCACAGCTCGCGGAAGTTGGCGAGGCCCACGTAGTGGCCGGGCACCAGGGTGCGGCGGTCGGTGAAGGAGTTCACCACGGTGCTGACGAACGGGTACAGGCTGAACACGCCGACGACGAGCAGTCCGGGCGCCGCGAACAGCCAGGGGCTGGACGGCAGCTGGCGCCGGATGCGGCGGCCGGACCGGTGCGGACCGGAGCGGGGGCTCCGGTCCGCCGGGGCGGCGGCGAGGGTGCCGGACGGGTCCGCCGGGGCGGCGGTGGGGCTGTTCACGAACGGCTCAGCTCTGCTTCAGCAGCTGGTCACAGGCCTTGACAGCGTTGTCAAGCGCTTCCTTGGGGCTCTGTTTGCCCTGGAGCGCCTTGGCCACCTCGTTGCGCAGCGCAGTCTTCATCTGCTCGCTGAACAGCACGGGCGTGTAATTGACCGCCGTCTTCAGGGACTTGGCGGCGGCGATCCGCACCCGGGTGTCGTCGGTGCCGTCCTCCTTGGTGAAGTACGGGTCGTCGAGCGAGCCCGCGGTGCTCGGGAAGATGGCGACCTTCTTGGCGAACTCCATCTGGCGGGTCGCGTCGGTCACGAAGTGCGCGAAGGCGACGGCCGCGGGCTTCTGCTTGGTCCTGCTGTTCACCATGACGCCCATGACGTACATGTTGGCCTTGCCGGTGCTGGTGATCTGGTCGGTGATCCCGATGTTCTTGTAGAGCGTCGGGGCCTGCTTCTTGAAGTTGGCGAGGTCGAGGGCGCTGCCGGGGTTCATGGACACCGACTCGGTGAGGAACTTGTGGCCGGCCGACTCGGGGGTGGCGGTCAGCGCCTGCGGGTCGAGCGCCTTGGCGTCGTACAACTCCTTGTACCTGGTGAGGAGTTCGACCCCCTTGGCGTCGTTGAAGGCGAAGCCGTCGCCGCTCTTGTTCATCGGCTCGACGCCGTAGCGCCCGAAGTCCTCGATGGTGGGCACGTTGGCGAAGGTCGCGATCTTCCCGTTGCTCTTGCGGGCCATCGCAAGGCCGTCGGCGAAGACCTCGTCGTACGTCCTCGGCGGCTTGGCCGCGTCCAGCCCGGCGTCGTTGAACAGCCGCTTGTTGTAGAACAGCGGGCCGGTGTTGAGGTACCAGGGGAAGGCGTACGTGCCCTGCAGGCCGGGTATCTGGTGGCTCTGCCAGGCGCCGGGCAGATACTCCTTGCGGTACTCGGCCGCGGCCTTGTCGAGGTCGAGCGCGAGACCGGCCTTCGCGAGCGGGGCCACCAGGTCCGGCGAGACGTTGACGACGTCGGGCAGGGTGCCGCCGGCGGCGTCGGCGCTGATCTTGTCGGCGTAGCCCTCGGCGGGCCGGTCGACCCACTTCACCTCGGTGCCGGGGTACTTCTTCCGGAAGTCCGCGATCACGCCGTTGAAGTAGTCCTTGAAGTTCGCCTGGAGGTTCCAGGTCTGGAAGGTGATCTTCCCTTCGACCTTGCCGGACGCGTCGGACGAACCGGAGTCGGAGTCGGAGTCGCCGGAGCAGGCGCTCAGCGGCAGGACGGCGGCGAGGACGGCGGCAGCGGCGAATGCCCTGCGGGAGATGCGCACGGTGTACGGCTCCTTTGCTCGGACCAGACGTGCGGACGGCGGCGGCCGGCCTCGCAGGGGGCCCGGGGGCTGTCCCCCCGGAAAGGCGCGGTACCGGACGCTCACATCGGCAGACTTTGCGGTGCGAATCTTCAAAAAGTCAATAGGCAGCCCTAGTTGGATGATGTACGTGCAGGTCACCGATGTGAATCGGGGTAGTTGCGGCGATCTACTAATGCGCTTTAGGGTCGTGGTGCTCAAGCGCATTAGTACGCTGGGGCATTCACCGGCCGCAGACCGGCCGGATCCAGCGGGAAAGGGGCACGGGTGACGGACAGCCCGCCGTCCGGCAAGGACACGCAGGCGGCCCGGCGCACGGTGGCGCGCCGCCCGACGATGAAGGACATCGCCCAGCGGGCCGGGGTGTCGGAGAGCGCGGTGTCGTTCGCGCTCAACGACCGCCCCGGCGTCTCCGAGGTCACCCGGGACCGGGTCCGCCGGGTCGCCGAGCAGTTGGGCTGGCGGCCGAGCACGGCGGCCCGGGCGCTCTCCGGCGAGGGCGCGGCCACGGTCGGCCTGGTGGTGGCGCGCCCGGCGGAGACGCTCGGGGTGGACTCGTTCTTCCTCCAGTTGATCTCCGGCATCCAGGAGGTCCTGGCGGAGCGTCAACTCGGCCTGCTCTTCCAGGTGGTGGAGGACGTGCGGGCCGAGTGCGCGGTGTACCGGCGGTGGTGGGCCGAGCACCGGGTGGACGGCGTCCTGGTGGTGGACCCGCGCACCGACGACCCGCGCCCGGAGCTGCTCGACGAGCTCGGGCTGCCGGGGGTCGTGATCGGCGGGCTGCCGGGCACGCACCCGAACCTGTCGCAGGTGCGCGCCGACGACACCGGGGCGATGGCGGCGGTCGTCGGCAGGCTGTACGAGCTGGGCCACCGCAGGGTCGTGCACATCGCGGGCCTGGACTCGCTGGCCCACACCGACCGCCGCATCCGCTCCCTGCGCGCCGAGGCGGAGCGGCGCGGTCTGACCGGGGTGCGCTCGGTGACCACGGACTACTCGGACACCGAGGGCGCGGCGGTGACCCGCCGGGTGCTGGGCGGGGAGGCGGCGCCGACCGCGCTGGTCTACGACAACGACGTGATGGCGGCGGCGGGAGCCGCCGTGGTGGCGGGGCTCGGCCTCTCGGTACCGGGCGACGTCTCGATCGTGTCGTGGGAGGACTCGGTGCTGTGCCGGATGGTCCACCCGTGGCTCACCGCGCTCTCCCGGGACACCATCGCGTTCGGGCGGCTCGCCGCGCGGGAGCTGGCCGCGCTGCTCGACGGCGGCGCCGCCCGGTCGGTCCCGATGCCGCTGCCCCGGCTGATCGAGCGCGAGAGCACCGCTCCCCCGCCGCTCACCCGGGCCTGAGCAGCAGCAGCGCCACGTCGTCGCTGCGCCCCTGGGTCTCCTGGACATGGCGTACGAGGCTGTCGGCGACCTCCTCCAGGGGGCGCCCGCCCACGTCCGCGAGCCGGTCGGCGACGGCGGCCACCGACTCGTCGAGGTCGACGCCCGCGATCTCGACGAGGCCGTCGGTGTACAGCGCGAGGACGGAGCCGGGCGGCAGCGGCACCTCCGTGGTCGGGTAGACGGCGTCCGCGTCGATGCCCAGCAGCGGGCCGCCGGCCAGATCCAGTGTGCGCACTCGGCCGTCCGGGTCCCTGAGCAGCGGCTGGGGATGTCCGGCGCGGGCCAGCAGGGCGCGTCCGCGCGCGGTGTCCAGGTGCAGGTAGATGCAGCTGGCGAAGCGCTCGGTGGCGAGGTCGACGAGCAGCCGGTTGGTGGACTCCATGACCCGGCCGGGGGTCTGGCCGACGGCGGTGTAGGCGCGTACGGCGGTGCGGACCTGGCCCATCAGGCCCGCCGCGGTGACGTTGTGGCCCTGGACGTCCCCGATCACGGCGGCGGCCGCGGTGCCGACGGGCACCAGGTCGTAGAAGTCGCCGCCGATGTCCATGCCCTGGGTGCCCGGCAGATAGCGCGCGGCCACTTCCAGCCCGGGCAGGTCCGGCAGGGTGTCCGGCAGCAGGGCCTCCTGGAGGCCGTGGGCGAGCCGGTGCTTGGCGTCGTAGAGCCGCGCCCTCTCCAGGGCCTGCGCGATGAGCCCGCCCACGCTGGTCAGCACCGCGCGCTCCTCGGCCGTGAAGGTGCGCTCCTCGGCGTAGCCCAGCACACAGGTGCCCACGGCGCGGCCGGAGGCGACCAGCGGCAGATAGGCCCAGGCGGCCATGCCGTCGGGGGTGGCGTACCGGATCGGATAGAGGCGCTCCAACTGCCCGCGCGACTCGTAGAACCCCGGTACGCCGGTGAGCAGGGCGCGTACGCCCGGCGTCTGGGCGGTCAGCGGCATCCCGTCGAACCGGTCCACCACCGAGGGGTCCTCGTAGCCGCGCTGGCCCAGTACGTGCAGGCGCCCGCCGGAGGAGCCGAGCATGACGAGGGTCCGGCTGCCCACGGCCGGCATGATCTCGTCGGCGACCAGGTCGATCACGTCCCGTACGCCCACGGCCTCGGTCAGGGCGCTGGCCAGGCTCAGGACGTGCGAGATGGTCACGAGGCGGCCCGGCCCCTCCCCCGCGTCGCGCTGCGGACGGCCTCCCCGGGGCGTGGCGCGGGCCCGGGTGATGCGCACGCTGAGCCCGGTGGTGCCGGGGTAGAGCCGGAAGGAGAGCCAGTCGCCGGGCGGGCGCAGCGCCACGAACGAGGTGATCCGCTGGCTGAGCAGCGCGGCCCGGTAGCGGTCCTCGTACATCGGGTCGTTCAGCCACGGCAGGGTCACCCACGGCGCGGTGCCGAGCAGCCGCTCGACCGGGACGCCGAGCAGGTCGGCCGACGCCTGGTTGGCGTACTCGACCCGCCCGTCGAGATCGAGCGCGCACAGCCCGTACGGCAGGCGCGCGGCCATCCGGGCGGCCTCGGCGGCGCGGACCTCCCCCTGCGGCTCCACCGGGCGCGCCCCGGGCTCCGGCAGCACCGGCCTGCCCTGGCCCGCGGCCCACTCCATGTACTCGGCGAGCCGGTCGCAGGCGGCGCCGAGCCGCTCGCGCTCGTGGCGGGTGAGGTCCGCGGGGTGCGAGCCGGGCCAGGTCGCGTAGACGGCCCCGTAGACGGTGTCGGCGGTGGCCACGGGGAGCGCGGCCAGGGCGAAGGGGTAGGGCAGCACGACCGCGATCCGGGGGTAGCGGCCGGCCATCTCCTCCTCGCCGCCGACCCAGACCAGACGCCGCTCGCGGGCCGCGTCGGCGACCGGGATGGGGGCGGCGAGCCCGACCCGCTCCCAGGGCGCGGCGAACACCCTGGGCAGCCCCGCGATCGCGGTCATGACCAGGACGTTCTCCCCGGGATCGAGCACATAGACGGCGCCGGAGTGCGCCTGGACGTCGTCGAGGAGCCCGGTCAGCACCCGGGAGAGCACCGCCTGGTGCGGGGGCGCGCGGTCGGGCCGGGGCCCGGGCGCATCCCGGTCGGGCACGGCGGACCACCTCCTCCACGGCCGCGCGCGGACACCTCTGGAGGATCCAGGCTGCCCGCTCGCGGCCGTCCCCGCACGGCGAGGGGGCCCGGCGGCTGGGCCCGGGAGCGCGGGGGAGCCGACCGGGGGACAGCGCCGCCGGGGAGACGGCGATTCGCGCGGAAGATCCCTTTGCCTCCGTTATAAATCGGACGAAATAACTGACGGATCGTCCGGTCGGAAGAGGGGACTCCGAGTGCGACAAATGCCCCGGTCGGGGGCACAGCAGCCCTTATGCGAAAGGCAGTTGAACTTCGACCGGGCCAACTACTTCCGGCCTGCCGCCTCGTTCACTCATCAGTGAGAGTCACTTCATGTGGGCAGCGTGTGACGTATCAACGCAAGTCATGTCCACACCATCTAATTTTCGACGCACCTTCCCACCCACGAAGGAAGCCTCATGCGCCGAACCACCCTCGCCGCCGCGCTGTCAGCCGCCGTCGCCCTGACCGCCGCGGTCGCCATGCCGACCGCCGAGGCCGCCCCCCACGGCGCCCTCCGCCCCGCCCTCGACGCCAAGCCGTTCCGGCCGCCGCTGCCGATCACCGCACCCACCGTGACCCGGACCCTGAGCCCCGGGGTCACCCTCAGCACGTACACCTTCGGCAAGAAGAACGCGGACGACTTCTGGACCGTGCACGTGTACCTGCCCGCCGCCCCCGGCGGGCAGGTCGGCAAGGCCACGATCGAGCTGGGCCCCAAGGACACGGCGGACCAGGTCGCCCAGGCCCTGCGCGAGAAGGGCTTCCTGCCGCGGGTCGAAGAGGTCCGCTCGCCCGCGTACGCCGACCTGGAGGCGGGCACGCTGGGCTGGACGGTCCGGGTGGGCGGCTTCGCCGAGCGGCCCGAAGCGACCGCGGCGCTGGCCAAGGTGAAGGCCGCCGGGTTCACCGGCGACACGCGCTACACCGCACAGGACGGCACCGACCTCCAGGCCCCGGAGAAGGTCAACGTCATAAGAGTCGACTTCGGTAAGTTCCGGGGCAAGGTGGACACCGAGTTCGGGCCCACCCTGCACGGCACCGAGCCGGCGACCGACCTCATCGCCCGCGCGGGCGCGATCGCGGGCATCAACGGCCAGTGGTTCTACAACGACGCCCCCGGCGGGTTCTACGTCAAGGACGGCAAGGTGCTCGCCTCGGCGACCCAGGGCCGGGGCGCGATCATCATCACCAAGGGCGGCCGCAAGGTCCGCGTCGACGCCATCGAGGCGCACATCTCGCTGCAGACGCCGGGCGGCGCCATCGAGGAGATCGACGGCGTCAACCGCTTCCCCGGCGACGTCTGGAACTGCGGCGGAGTCGGCGGCGACACCCCGACCGAGGAGCCGCAGCACGACTTCGAGTGCACCGACCCGAGCGAGCTGGTGCAGTTCACCCCCGAGTGGGGCACCCCGCCCAAGGGCGCGGGCGCCGAGGCCGTCCTGGACGCCGACGGCGACGTGGTCGCGGTGAACTCCTCGCGCGGGGCCGCCGTCCCGGCCGGCGGATCCACCATCCAGGCCATCGGGGACAGCGCGGACTGGCTGCTCGACCATGTGCACGTGGGCGACGAACTCGGCATCCGCACCCTCGTCAGCGACAGCTACGGCCGCCCGGTCCCGCTCACCCGGGACACCACGATCATGCAGGTCGGCCCGACCCTGGTGCGCCGCGGCAGGGTGTCGGTGAACGCGATGGCCGACGGCATCATCCGGTTCGGCGCCGACCAGTCGTTCACGTACGACTGGACCAACCGGGCCAATCCGCGCTCGATGATGGGCGTGGACGACCGCGGCCGGCTGATGCTGGCCGTCGTCGACGGCCGCCAGGCGGGCTACAGCGAGGGGCTGAGCATCGCGCGCACCGCGGAGCTGATGCGCCAGCTCGGCGCCCGCGAGGCGCTCAACCTCGACGGCGGCGGCTCCAGCGTGATGGCCACGGCGGCCGACGGCGTCGTCAACCGCCCGTCGGACTCCTCGGGCGAGCGCTCGCTGGGCGACGCCTGGGTCATCAAGCCCTGAGCCCGTACCTCCCGTACGCGAAGGGCTGACCGGTCTGCGGGCCGGTCAGTCCTCCGGGGGCTCCTCCGGCGGGACCACCGGCCGCTCGGCCGACAGGTCCGCCTCGGTGCCCTCCGGCACGAACTCGCACCACACCGCCTTGCCGTCGCCCCTGGGCTCGACGCCCCAGCGGGCCGACACCGCCTCGATGAGCATCAGACCGCGCCCGGAGGTGGCCGCCTCGCCGGGGGTGCGACGGCGCGGGCGGACGCTGGAGCGGTCCTTGACCCACAGCCGTACGCGCCGCACCGGCTCGGGCAGCACCTCCAGGGTGAGGACGGCGCCGCCCTCGGTGTGCAGCAGCACATTGCCCAGGAGCTCGCCCGCGGCCAGCTCCACGTCGTCGACGAGCTCCGCGAAGCCCCAGTCCTCCAGGGCCCGGCGCAGGGCCACCCGGGACTCCGCGAGGCCCTCGGGGTCGGCCTGGTGGATGTACTGGTGGATGCGGGGGGCCTGCGGGGTGCCCGGGTCGGGGGCGCGGCGCAGCACGAGCAGGGCGACGTCGTCGCCGGTGCCCCAGCGCTCCCAGAGGCTGGCCGAGAGGTGGTCCGCGAGCGCGTCGGCGCCCTCGGGGCCGGTCCGGACGGCTCCCTCCAGGGCGTCCATCCCGGCCGCGATGTCCAGTCCCGGCTCCTCCACCAGCCCGTCGGTGCACATCACCATCGTCTCGCCGGGCACCAGGTCGAGCCGGGTCTCGGGGAACTCCTCGTCGTCGAACTCGGTGGCAAGGCCGAGCGGGAGTCCGCCGCGCAGGTTGGGGCGGCCCACCCGGCCGTCGGTGTGCCGGATGAACGGCCCCAAGTGGCCCGCGCGGACGGCCCGTACACCGCCGGAGGAGAGGTCCACCTGGGCGTACGTACAGGTCGCGAAGCGTTCGGTGTCGAGCTCGGCGAGGAAGCGCGAGGCGCGGGCGAGCACGGTCGCGGGCGGGTGCCCCTCCCCCGCGTAGGCGCGGATCGCGATCCGCAGCTGGCCCATGATCGCGGCGGCGTGGGTGTCGTGGCCCTGGACGTCGCCGACCACCACCCCGACCCGCCCGCGGGGCAGCGCGATCACGTCGTACCAGTCTCCGCCGACCTCCCGGCCGCCCCAGGCCGCGTGGTAGCGCACGGCGATCTCGGCGCCGGCGACCTCGGGCACGTGCCGCGGCAGCATCGACGCCTGGAGGCCGGTCGCGAACTCGCGCTCCTGGTCGAAGAGGATGGCCCGCTGGAGCGACTGGGCGACGATGCCCGCGAGCCCCAGAGAGAGGTTGCGGTCCTCGGCCGAGAAGTCGCTGCGCCCGCGGAAGAAGAGCGCGAGCCCGCCGACCGCGCGGGCCTGGGCGATCAGCGGCAGGAAGGCCGCCGCGTCCAGTTCGAGGCTCTGGATGTACGGGGCGAGCCGGGGGAAGGTGTGGCCGAGCTCGTCGAGCGAGGTGACGAACCGGGGTTGGCCGGTCAGCACGGCCTCGGCGAGCGGCAGCGAGTCGTCCAGGCGGTACAGCTTCAGCTCGTCGAGCGTCTCCGTCAGGTCGCCGGCCAGGGCGATGATCTTGAGCACGCCGCCCTCGACCATGCCGAGGACGAGGCCGTCGGCGCCGAACCGCGCCATCCCGTCGGCGCCGGTGAGGACGGCGGCGACGTCGTCGACGGTCACCGCCTTGGAGAGGGCCTCGGTGGTGCCCTGGACCATGCCGGTGATGCGTCGTCGGCCCGCCTCCAGCGGGCTGATCGAGGTGAACTCGGTGAGCTCGGTGGTGGCATTGCGGACGATCCCGAGGACGCGGTACGCGCTGCCCCGGTCGTCCCGCAGGATCCGCCCGCGCACATGGGTCCACTGGCGGTGTCCGTTGCGCCGCCGCAGCTGGAAGTAGGCGCCGTAGGAGGAGCGGCCGGTCTGCATGGCCTCGTCGATCACGGCGTTGACCCGCACGCCCTCCTCGGGGGGCACCCGGGACACCAGCGAGTCGGGGTTCCCGTCGTATTCGTCGGGCCTCAGGTCGAAGACGGCGAGACCCGCGTCATCGAACGCAAGGGTGTTGTTGTCCAGGTCCCAGTCGAAGCTGCCCATGCGGTTGAGGGCCAGCCTCTCGCCCGGCCCGATCTCCCGTCGGTCGCGTCCAGCCACTGCGTCAGCTTAACTTCGCGGGTTTTTCCTCCGCATCACGGAGTCGCGCCCAAGGGGCCCGTCGTGGTGCGGTCGGCCCACAGTCACCCGTTCGGCCGCGCCCGGAAGGCGCCGGGGGCCGGATTGTGCCGCAGCACCGCGTCGATCAGCCCCGAGGTCGCGTCGGGGAAGTCCATGGGCACGATGCCGAGTCCGGTCCGGCCCGGGAGCGCCGAACCGTTGAGGAAGTCGCGCACCCGCGGGTTGAGCCGGGCGGCGTTCCACTCGGGCGGCAGCGCGGCCGCCGTGCTCACATAGTTGACGTAGAGCTTGCCGGGCTGGTCGGCGGCCTTGCGGAACTGGGCCTCGATCTCGGGGTACTTGCCGAAGGGCTCGGCGTTGTAGTCGTCCTGGATGTCGAAGAGCGCCGGATCGCCGTAGCGCACGCCCGGCAGCCCGCCGTTGTCGCCGAGCAGCACCACCTTGCCCCGGGCCTCGCCCAGCGTGGGCAGCGCGGCGTCGAGGCGGAACAGCGGCCGCCAACCCTTCTGGTCGAGGTAGAGGTCGAAGATCCGGCGGAACTCGGCGTCGCTCACCGTCGAGTACTCCTGCTTCACGCGCATCAGCACGGTCTCGCCCGGGTGGGCGGCGAGGAAGTCCCGGCAGGCGATCAGCACGTCGCCGAACATCAGGTTCTGGTAGAAGGCGGCGTGGTGGATGGCGAAGGCGTCGCCGGTGGCCCGGCAGCGTACGTCCAAGAAGCGGATGCCGGCGTTCAACTGCGCGGCGACGACCGCGTTCTGGCACTTCACCCACAGCCCGCCGAAGCGGGCGCCGGTGTCGTGCGTGCCGGGGATCGTCAGCTGCCGCAGCGGGGTCGAGCCACCGAGACCCGCCATCCAGTCGCCGGTGCCCAGGGTGCGGGCCCGGGCGGGCGCGGCGCCCGCGTACGCGAGCAGTCCGGCGGCCGGAAGCACGGCCGCTCCTTTGAGAAAGCCCCGCCGGTCCATTCCCACCCCACGCTCCCCCTGCCGCTCAGCGGCCCCCGGTCATCGCTGTGGCATGGAAGCACAGCGGGCCGCAGGAGAACAGGCGTCGGGCGGCACGGATTACCGCCCGGTAGTCCCGGGCCGCCCGGAAAGCGTGCTACTTTCGTGAAGACGCAAATAAGGATCGGCGGTACGCGGATCCGGCGTCCTTGCCATGCCCGTGCGAGCAGAGGAGGTGTTCGGGATGAGTCCCGACCGAAGTCCTTGCCGCACGCTGCCGACCGGCTGACCCCCTGACGGTCTCCGGCTGACCGCCGCCGCACTCCGGCGCCCGTCCCCGGCTCCCACCGCGGCACGCGGCCGCACCGCGCCGCGGCCATTTTTCCGTACGCCTCCCATGTGTCCGCGTACGCCTTCATACGTTCCTGACCACTCCACGTGACCGCACGGCCGCGCCCTGCCGTCATGCCCGGAGGGAGATTTCGCCATGACCATGCTTACCCCGGAGAAGATCGCTCCGCCGGGCCGGGGACTGCCCGGCCGCCGCGAGAGGAAGGCCGCCGAGCTGGAGGCCCGCACCCGGGCCGCCGGCGAGCGGCTCGTCTCGATCAGCGCCCGGCCCGCCTCCCTGGTCCTCAAGGACCTCGACGCCGACCGCGCAGGCCTCGGCCAGGCCGAGGTCCTGGACCGCCAGGAGCGCTTCGGCCCCAATGTCGTCGCCCACGAGAAGACCCCCAACTGGCTGGTCCAGCTCGCCAGGGCGTACGCGAACCCCTTCATCGGCGTCCTGGTCTTCCTGGCCGCCGTCATGTACTGGCAGGACCCGGCCGACCCGGGCGTCCTCATCCTCTCCGTGATGGTGGGGGTCAGCGGGCTGCTGCGGTTCTGGCAGGAGTACCGCTCGGGCCGCTCGGCCGATGCCCTCAAGAAGCTGGTGACCACGACCACCGCCGTCCAGCGCAGGGCGGGCCGCAGCGCGCTGCCGACCGCCGTCGAGGTGCCGATGGACCAGGTGGTCCCGGGTGATCTGGTGAAGCTGGCGGCGGGCGACCTGATCCCGGCCGACCTGCGGATCCTGTCCGCCAAGGACCTGATGGTCTCTCAGGCCGCGCTGTCCGGCGAGTCGCTGCCGGTCGCCAAGGCCGACACCCGTACCGACGACCAGGGCCAAGCGGCCACTTCGGACCCGGTGGACGCGGACAACCTCTGTCTGATGGGCACGTCGGTGACCTCCGGCACCGCCACCGGCGTGGTCGTCGCCACCGGCGCGGACACCTACTTCGGCTCCATGGCCGGGTCGCTGGCCGGTGAGCGCCCGCAGACCAACTTCGACACCGGGGTGCGCAAGGTCAGCTTCCTGCTGATCCGGTTCATGCTGGTGATGGTCCCGGTGGTGTTCGCGATCAACGGCTTCACCAAGGGCGACTGGGACGAGGCGTTCCTGTTCGCCGTCGCCGTGGCGGTGGGGCTGACCCCCGAGATGCTGCCGATGGTCGTCTCCGCCAACCTGGCGCGCGGCGCGGTCGCCATGTCCCGGCGCAAGGTCGTGGTCAAGCGGCTCAACGCGATCCAGAACCTGGGCGCGATGGACGTGCTCTGCACGGACAAGACCGGCACGCTCACCGAGGACCGCATCGTCCTCGACCGCTACCTCGACGTGCACGGCGACGACGACAACGAGGTCCTGGAGTACGGCTACCTCAACGCGCACTTCCAGACCGGTCTGAAGAACCTGATGGACCAGGCGGTCGTCGACCGGGTCGACGAGGCCGAGGAGGTCGTCGTCGACGCCCGGTTCTCGATGGTCGACGAGATCCCCTTCGACTTCGCCCGGCGGCGGATGTCCGTGGTCCTCAGCCGCAACACCTTCCTCGACCCCGACAGCCTGATCGGGGAGAACGCGCGCCCCGAGCACGTCATGGTCACCAAGGGCGCGGTCGAGGAGGTCCTCGCGCTGTGCACCCACATGCGGAACCACGGCGAGCAGGTGGAGCTGACCGACGCGCTGCGGGCACGGGTCACGCGGACCGCCGAGGAGAACAACCGGCGGGGGCTGCGGGTCCTGGCCGTCGCCACCCGGACGATCTCCGAGCCGCGCGCCGCCTACGGCGTGGCGGACGAGTCCGGGCTCACCCTCATCGGCTACCTGGCCTTCCTCGACCCGCCGAAGGCGGACGCGGCGGCGGCCCTGCGCGGCCTCGCCGACAAGGGCATCGCGGTCAAGGTCGTCACCGGCGACAACGAGCTCGTGGCGGCGCGGGTCTGCGCCGAGGTGGGCCTGGACGTGGGCGAGGTCGTGCCCGGCTCGTCCATCGACCTGCTCGACGACGCCCAGCTGCGCGAAGTGGCCGCACGCGCAACGGTGTTCGCCAAGGTCAACCCGGTCCAGAAGGCGCGGATCGTCCGGGCGCTCCAGGCCGACGGCCACACCGTCGGCTTCCTGGGCGACGGCATCAACGACGCCGCCGCGCTGCGCGACGCCGACGTCGGCATCTCGGTCGACACCGCCGTCGACATCGCCAAGGAGTCGGCGGACATCATCCTGCTCGAAAAGGACCTCACAGTCCTGGAGCAGGGCGTCGTCCAGGGGCGCACCACCTTCGGCAACACCATCAAGTACATCAAGATGACGGCGTCGTCGAACTTCGGCAACGTCTTCTCGGTCCTGGTCGCCTCCGCCTTCATCCCGTTCCAGCCGATGCTGGCGATCCATCTGCTCATCCAGAACCTGGTGTACGACATCGCCCAGCTGGCCACGCCGTGGGACCGGATGGACGAGGAGTACCTGCGCAAGCCGCGCAACTGGGACGCCAAGGGCATCGGCCGGTTCATGGTCACCATCGGGCCGATCAGCTCGGTCTTCGACGTCACCACGTTCCTGGTGATGTGGAACGTGTTCGGCGCCGACAGCGAGGCCCACCAGGCGCTGTTCCAGTCCGGCTGGTTCGTCGAGGGGCTGCTCTCGCAGACGCTGATCGTCCACATGATCCGCACCCGCAGGATCCCGTTCGTCCAGTCCCGCGCCTCCCGGCCGGTGATGGTGATGACGCTCCTCGCGGTGGCGACCGGGCTGTTCCTGCCCTTCTCGCCGCTGGCGGCGAGCCTGGGCTTCACGGCCCTGCCGATGGCCTACTTCCCGTACCTCTTCGGCACGCTGCTCGCGTACTGCGCACTCACCCAGCTGGTGAAGACGTGGTACATCCGGAAGTTCCACACCTGGCTGTGACCGTATGCGTCACCGGTAGTCGGCGGGGTCCGCGTCCAGCCCCCGTTCGCGGTCCGCCAGGAAGCGCCAGATGTCGGGGCGGGAGCCGTCCACGTCGGTGAAGCCGTAGACGCGGGCGAGTTCGCCGGAGCTGACCGACTTCTGGTTCCAGCGGGCCCGGTCGCCGTCGGCCGCCAGGGCGGCGACCGCGCGCCCCACGAACCGCGGCGACTCCGAGAGCGCGAAGTCCGGCGGGGCCGCCGCCTCGTGCCAGTTCTCCTCGGTGACGCCGAAGGCGTCGAGCATCATCTCCGAGCGCAGCCAGCCGGGCGTGAGGGACACGGCGGTGCCTTGGTACGGCCCGAGCTCGTGGCCCTGCGAGAACGCCAGCCGGTTCACGGCGACCTTGGCCAGGTCGTAGAAGACGGAGAGCCGGTAGTGCGCCGCGTTGTAGGCGGCGGTGCCGTCGGTCACCTCGACCAGCAGACCGCCGGGCCGGGCGACGAGCAGCGGCAGCAGGTGGTGCGAGGTGATCAGATGGGTGTCGACGGCGAGCCGCAGGATGCGCAGTCCGTCGTCGAGGTCGTGCTCCCAGACCGGCGTGTTCCAGTCGGCGGGGCCGCCCTTGAGGAGCTCGGCGCCCCAGATGTCGTTGACCAGGACGTCTACGGCGCCGTGCTCCTCGGCGATCCGCTCGGCCAGCGCCTTCACCTGCGCGGGGTCGAGGTGGTCGGCGGCGACCGCGATGCCTTTGCCGCCGAGCCGGGTGACCAGTTCGGCGGTCTCCTCGACGGTCTCGCCGCGGTCGTAGTCGGACGGGAGCGGGTGCGTACGGCTGCTGCGGCCGGTGCACACCACGGTCGCGCCCGCCTCGCCCAGGGCGGCGGCGATGCCGCGACCGGCACCCCGGGTGGCCCCGGCCACCACTGCCACACGCCCGCGCAAAGCCCGCCCGGCCGGTCCGTCCACGCTCCGAGTCTGCCCGCGCCGAAGCCGCGGATTACCCCTTCGGCCCCGTATTCGACAGGATGGGCGCATGACCGAGATCCACACCCCCCGTCTGCTCCTGCGCCGCTGGGACGAGGACGACCTGCCCGCCCTGGCCGACATCAACGCGGACCCGGACGTCATGCGCTGGACCGGGGACGGCTCGGTCCTCGATCTGGAGCAGACGGCCGATGAGATCGAGCGCTGGGAGGAGGAGTGGGACGAGGAGGGCTTCGGGCTCTTCGCCGTCGAACTCCTCGGCTCGGGCGAGCTGGCCGGGTTCACCGGGCTCTTCGTTCCCGAGGACCTGCCCGAGCTGCTGCCCGCCGTGGCGATCGGCTGGCGTCTGGGGCGCCAGTTCTGGGGGCAGGGGTACGCCTCGGAGGCCGCGCACGCCTCGCTGGAGTTCGCCCTCCAGGACCGCGGGCTCGACCGGGTCCTCGCCATCGCGCGCGTGGGCGACGACGCGTCCGCGAACGTGATCCGCAAGCTGGGCATGGTCCCGGAGAAGGTCACGACGGACCCGCGGTACGGCCATCAGCTGGCGGTCCACTCGATCGACCTCACCGAGTACGCGGGATAGGGCCTGTCCGGCCCGGCGCCGAGTGGACGCCGGGCTGGTACTTGGGCAGCCGGACCGTGATCTTCATTCCGGCGCCCACCGCCGTCTCGATGACCAGGCCGTGGCCGTCCCCGTACACCTGGCGCAGCCGGTCGTCCACGTTGGACAGACCGATGCCGGCGGACGGTCCCGCCTCGCCCGCGAGGATGCGGCGCAGCCGGTCCGGCTCCATGCCGACGCCGTTGTCCTCGATGACGACCAGCGCCTCGGACCCGGCGTCCTGCGCGGTGATGCTGATGTGGCTCTTGTCGGTCTTGCCCTCCAGGCCGTGCTTGACGGCGTTCTCGACGAGCGGCTGGAGGCAGAGGAAGGGCAGCGCCACCGGCAGCACTTCGGGGGCGATCTGGAGGGTCACCGAGAGCCGCTCCCCGAAGCGGGCGCGGACAAGGGCCAAGTACTGGTCGATGGCGTGCAGTTCGTCGGCCAGGGTGGTGAAGTCGCCGTGGCTGCGGAACGAGTAGCGGGTGAAGTCGGCGAACTCCAGGAGCAGTTCGCGGGCCCGGTCCGGGTCGGTCCGCACGAACGAGGCGATCACGGCCAGCGAGTTGAAGACGAAGTGCGGGGAGATCTGCGCCCGCAGCGCCTTGATCTCGGCCTCGATCAGCCGGGTGCGGGACCGGTCGAGGTCGGCGAGCTCCAGTTGGACCGAGACCCAGCGGGCCACCTCGCCCGCCGCCCGTACGAGGACCGCCGACTCGCGCGGCGCGCAGGCGACCAGGGCGCCGTGCACCCGGTCGTCGACGGTGAGCGGGGCCACCACCGCCCAGTGCAGGGCGCAGCCGTCGTCGTCGCAGCGGATGCGGAACGCCTCGCCGCGGCCGGTCTCGCGGATGCGGCCGAGCCGCTGAAGGATCTCCGCGCTGTGGTGCTCCCCCGCCCCGTCCCAGGTCAGCACCGAGGACCCGTCGGTCAGGCACAGCGCGTCGGTGCCGAGCAGGGTGCGCAGCCCGCGGACGGCGCGGCGCGCGGTGTCGGGGGTGAGCCCGGCCCGCAGCGGGGGCGCGGCCAGGGACGCGGTGTGCAGGGTCTGGAAGGTGGCGTGCTCGACGGGCGTGCCCAGATCGCCGAGCCCCTGCGGGCGCGCGGTGCGCCGCCCGGCCCAGAAGCCGGCCGCGACCAGTGGGAGGGCCGCCGCGAACATCCCGGCCAGGAACCCGTTCACGCCTGGGCCTCACGGGGTGCGGCGGCGCGGGCCGGTCCGCCGTGCTGCCCGGCGTAGAGCGCCTCCGGCAGGTGGAAGCGGGCCAGTATCGCGGCCGTGCCCGCCGGGATCCGGGCCGCCGTCGCCAGGGACACCAGGATCATCGTCAGGAAGCCGAGCGGCACCGACCACAGGGCGGGCCAGGCGAGCAGCGCGTGCAGCGGCCCGCCGCCGGGCAGGCCCGCCATGGTGGCGGTGACCGCGAGCAGCGCCGAGCCGCCGCCCGCCACCATCCCGGCCACCGCGCCCGGCGGGGTGAGCCCGCGCCACCAGATGCCGAGCACCAGGAGCGGGCAGAACGAGGAGGCGGAGACCGCGAACGCCAGGCCCACCGCGTCGGCCACCGGAAGCCCGCCCACCAGAGCGCTGGCCGCCAGCGGCACCGCGACCGCGAGCAGGGTGGCGAGGCGGAAGTGCCGTACGGCCCGGGTCGGCAGCACGTCCTGGGTGAGGACGCCCGCGACCGCCAGGGTCAGCCCCGACGCGGTGGACAGGAACGCGGCGAAGGCGCCGCCCGCGAGCAGCGCCCCGAGCAGATTGCCGCCGACCCCGCCGATCACCAGGTGCGGCAGGACGAGCACGGCCGCGTCGGACTGTCCGGTGAGGGCGAGTTCGGGCGCGTACAGCCTGCCCAGGGCGCCGTAGACGGGCGGCAGCAGATAGAAGGCGCCGATCAGGCCGAGGACGACGACCGTGGTGCGGCGGGCGGCGACGCCGTGCGGGCTTGTGTAGAAGCGGACCACCACGTGCGGCAGGCCCATGGTGCCGAGGAAGGTGGCGACGATCAGGCCGTACGTGGCGTACAGCGGGCGTTCCTGGCGGGCGTGGGCGAGCGGGGTGGACATGCCCGCGCTGCCCGCGTCGCTGCTGGGGACCGGGTCGCCGGGGGCGAAGACGAGCCGGGTGCCGCGCTCGACTCGGTGGGTGCCGGTGGGCAGCAGGAGGCGCCGGGCGTGGTGGCGCGTGCCGTCGACGGTGCCGGTGGCGGTGACGGTGAGCGGGGCGGCGAGCCTGATGTCGAGGGTGTCGTCGACGCGTACGGTCCGCTGCTCGCGGAAGGCGGCGGGCTCGTCGAAGGCGACGCGCGGGGCGCCGTCGCCGTGCCAGGCGAGCAGCAGGAAGAGCGCGGGCACGAGGAGGGCGGTGAGTTTGAGCCAGTACTGGAAGGCCTGGACGAAGGTGATGCTGCGCATGCCGCCCGCGGCGACGGTGGCGACGACGACCACCGCGACCAGGACGCCGCCGAACCAGCGGGGCGCCCCGGTGAGCACGTGGAGGGTGAGGCCCGCGCCCTGGAGCTGCGGCAGCAGATAGAGCCAGCCGACCCCGACGACCAGGGCGGCCGCGAGCCGCCGCACGGAGCGGGATTCGAGGCGGGCCTCGGCGAAGTCGGGCAGGGTGTACGCGCCGGAGCGGCGCAGCGGGGCGGCCACGAACACCAGCAGGACGAGATAGCCGGCGGTGTAGCCCACCGGGTACCAGAGCATGTCCGGGCCCTGGACGAGGACGAGTCCGGCGATGCCGAGGAAGGAGGCGGCGGAGAGGTACTCGCCGCTGATCGCGGCCGCGTTGAGCCGGGGGCCGACGGTGCGCGAGGCCACGTAGAAGTCGGAGGTGGTCCGGGATATGCGCAGGCCGAGCGCGCCGACGAGGACCGTGGCGAGGACCACGAGGGCCACGGCCGGTACGGCGTAGTTCTGGTTCACGTTCTCACGTTCCTCGGCGGCGCCGGGCGGGCGGTCAGCGGTCCTCGACGAGGCGGGCGAAGTCCTGTTCGTTGCGCTCGGCCCGTTTCACGTACCACCGGGCGAGCAGCACGAGCGGCGGGTAGACGCCGAAGCCGAGCACGCCCCAGACGAGCCCGGGGTTCTGCGGCCGCACCGCGAACACCAGCGGCAGCGGGCCGACAAGCAGCACGAGGACGGCGAGGACGGCGAGCCCGGCGAGCAGTTGGCTGCGCATGAGGGAGCGCACATAGGTGTGACCGAGGGTGGTCTGCTCGTCGATCTCGGTCCGGGGGCGGTAGCCGGTGAGCCCGCGGGTGCGCCGGGGCACCCCGGTGACGACGACACGGCGTTCCGTCGGATCCTGCGGCACGGCTGCCTCCCCCAGAGACTCTGTGTCGCCAGAGACTAGTCGCGATGGCGCGGCAGGAGCAGCCGCGATCTGGATGGCCTCTGGACGCATACCTATGTACCCTAGGCTAAAACCTAGGATCACTAGGAACGACGACGACGGAGGTACGGGGCGCATGGCGCGTGCGGGACTGACGGCAGAGCGGGTCACGGCGGCGGCCGCCGAGCTGGCGGACGAGATCGGGTTCGACAACGTCACCCTGTCGGCCCTGGCACGGCGCTTCGGCGTGAAGGACGCGAGCCTGTACTCCCACGTCAAGAACGTGCGGGACCTGCGCACCCGGGTGGCGCTGCTGGCCGGCGGCGAGCTCATCGACGAGATCGCCGTCGCGGTGGCGGGCCGGTCGGGCCGGGACGCCCTGACGGCGTTCGCCGACGCGTACCGGGCGTACGCGCTGGCCCACCCCGGGCGTTACGCGGCGACCCAGATCCGGGTCGACCCGGCGGCCGTCGCCGACGCGCCCGCGATGCGGCGGACCGTGGAGATCACCTACGGGATGCTGCGCGGCTACGGGCTCGCCGAGCCGGACCTGACCGACGCGGTACGGCTGCTGCGCAGCACCTTCCACGGCTACATCAGCATCGAGGCCCAGGGCGGCTTCAACCACGTACGCGACGTGGAGGCCTCGTGGCGGCGGGCCGTCGAGGCCCTGCACGTCCTCCTCGAACACTGGCCGACCTCATCCACGGAGGAAGCGAACCATGCCTGAACTGCGCGTACCCGGCGCGACCCTGTACTACGAGAAGCGCGGCACCGGTCCGGTGCTGCTGATGATCCCGGGCGGGGGCGGGGACGCCGCCTCGTTCGACCTGGTGGGGGCGGACCTGGCCGACCGGTTCACCGTCGTCGCCGTCGACCCGCGCGGCAAGTCCCGCAGCGCCGCCGGCGAACGGGGCCGGGACCAGCGGGTGGAGGTGCACGGCGACGACATGCACCGGCTGCTCGCCGAGGTCTCGCCGACCGAGCCCGCCTTCGTCTTCGGCAGCAGCTCGGGCGCGGTCATCGCACTCGACCTGCTGGCCCGGCACCCGGAGCGGCTGCGGCTGGTCGTGGCCCACGAGCCGCCGTTGCTGGGGCTGCTGCCCGACGCTGACCGGTGGCGAGCGGCCTTCGCGGGCGTCGCCGAGGCGTTCGGCCGCGACGGGCTCGGAGCGGCGATGGCCGCGCTCGGCGCGGCGGCGGGCCAGGAGGGCACCGACGAGCCGGACGACGAGCGGGACGGGGACGCTTCGGCGAGCGCGGACGCCGAACGGTTCCGGCGCATGCGGGAGAACATGCCGCAGTTCCTGGAGCGCGAACTGAGCCAGTTCAGCGGCCACTTGCCGGACGTGGACGCGCTGGCGGCGCACTCAGGGCGGCTGGTCCCGGCGTGCGGGCGCGCCTCCCGGGGCCTGCTGCTCGCCCGCCCGGCGGCGGTGCTGGCCGAGCGGCTGGGCACCGGCCTTGTCGAATTCCCGGGCGGCCACGTGGGTCTGAGCACGCATCCGGTCCGGTTCGCCAAGGTGCTGCGGCGGACGCTGGCGGGGGTCATGGCCGGGGACGCGGTGTAACCGCCGGACAAGGGGCGCGAAAAAGGTCTGGACCAGACGGTTGACCGTCTGGTCCAGACCTTCTACGTTGCGCAGCGATCCGCCCTGTCCCATCCCCCACGGCACCGCAGGGAGGAACCATGTCCTCGCCCTCGTCCTTACGGGGCCCCTCGCCCCACCGGAGACTCCTCGCACTGCTCGGCGCACTGCTGCTCCCCGTCGCCCTGCTCACCGGCCTCGCCGCCACCCCCGCCCACGCGGCGAGCGGCCTCACCGCCTCCTTCAGCAGCCAGGACAACGGCTCCTGGTGGAAGGGGACATACGTCATCCGCAACACCACCTCCTCCCCCGTCACCGGCTGGACCCTGGAGTTCGACCTGCCGGCCGGGGTCACCATCAGCGGCCACTACAACGGCGACGCCACCGTCAGCGGCCGCCATGTGACGGTGAAGAACGCCTACTACAACGCGACCGTCGCGGCCAACTCGACGACGGAGCCGTACAGTTACTGGTTCGTGGCGAGCGGGCCGATCGGCGCGCCCGGCGCGTGCACGGTCAACGGCGACAAGTGCGACGGCACCCCGGACGTGCCGCCGTCCGCACCCGGCGCTCCCAAGGTCACCTCGGTCACCGCGCACAGCGTGTCGCTCTCCTGGGCCGCGGCGACGGGCGGTGACTACCCCGTGGCCTCGTACGACGTGCTGAGCGGCACCACCGTCGTCGCCACCGCGACCGCCCCCTCGGCCACGGTCACCGGCCTCACCCCGGCCACCTCCTACGGCTTCGCGGTCCGGGCCAGGGACACCCGGGGCAACACCGGTCCGCGGAGCGCGGTGGTCACCGCGACGACCACCGACCCGGCCTCCGACCCGACCCCGCCCACCGCGCCCGGCGGCCTGCGCTCCACCGGCCGGACGTCGACGAGCGTGAGCCTGGCCTGGAACGCGTCGAGCGACAACGTCGGCGTGGCCGCGTACGACGTGTACCGCGACGGGGCGCTCTCCCAGACGCTCCCCGCCGCCACCCTCACCGCGACCGTCGCCGGGCTGAGCCCCGCCACCAAGTACACGTTCACGGTGAAGGCGCGGGACGCGGCCGACAACGCCTCGCCCGCCTCCGACGCCCTGGACGTCACCACCGACGACCAGGCGGGCACCGGCAAGTACCTGAAGGTCGGCTACTTCGCCCAGTGGGGCATCTACGGCCGCCAGTACTTCGTGAAGAACCTCGACACCTCGGGCTCGGCCGCCAAGCTCGACGTCGTCAACTACGCCTTCGAGAACATCGATCCGGGCAGTCTGACGTGTCTGGCCGGGGTCACCAAGGGCGTCGGCGCCAACCCGCAGGACCCCGACCAGGGCACCGGCGCGGGCGACGCGGACGCCGACTACGCCCGGCCGTTCAGCGCCGCCCAGTCGGTGGACGGCGTCGCCGACGACGGCTACGCCAAGCTCCGGGGCAACTTCAACCAGATCAAGAAGCTCAAGGCCAAGTACCCCCACCTGAAGGTCGTCGTCTCGCTCGGCGGCTGGACGTACTCGAAGTTCTTCACGGACGCCGCCTCCACCGACGCCTCGCGCAAGAAGTTCGTCTCGTCCTGCGTCGACGTGTGGATCAAGGGCAATCTCCCCGCCTACAACGGCGCGGGCGGCCCGGGCACCGGCGCCGGGGTCTTCGACGGCATCGACCTGGACTGGGAGTGGCCCGGCTCGCCCGACGGCCACGCGGGCAACCACTACTCCACGGCCGACAAGGCCAACCTGGCCCTGCTGCTCGCCGAGTTCCGCAAGCAGCTCGACGCGCTCGGCGGCCCGCACCGGCTCCTGACCGCGTTCACCCCCGCCGACCCGGCGAAGATCCAGCAGGGCTGGGACCTCACAAAGATCTTCTCGTCCCTGGACTTCGCCAATGTGCAGGGGTACGACTTCCACGGCGCCGGAAGCGACAACTCCTGGGAGCCGAACCGCACCGGCCACCAGGCGAACCTCTACACCGACGCGCAGGACCCGTACGCCACCCACTTCAGCGTCGACGGGGCCGTGAAGACGTATCTGGACGCCGGGGTCAACCCGCGCAAGCTCACCGTCGGCTTCCCGTTCTACGGGCGCGGCTGGCAGAGCGTCGCGGACGGCGGGGCGCACGGCGAGTGGCAGTCGGCCAACGGGGCCGCGCCCGGCCAGTTCCCGGAGGAGGCGGGGGTGCGCGGCTACAGCAACATGATCGGCGGCGTGCCCGGGCTGACCGTCCACCACGACGAGCAGTCCGTCTCCACGTACGGCTACACCGGGGCCGGCGGGCAGTGGTGGACCTTCGACGACACCTGGTCGATCGGCAAGAAGACGGCCTACCTCAAGTCGAAGGGGCTGCTCGGCGCCATGGTCTGGGAGATGTCCGGCGACACGCCCGGCGGCACGCTGATGAGCGCGCTGGCCGGGGGGCTCGGCTGAGCGGTCCCGCTCGGCTCAGCCGATGCTCCGGAAGGCCAGCACCGCGTTGTGGCCGCCGAAGCCGAACGAGTCGCTGAGCGCGATGTCGCCGTCCAGCGGCAGTGAGCGCGGGCTGCGGCGCACGACGTCGAGGGCGATCCCGTCCTCGACGTCGTCGCACCCGACCGTCGGCGGGATCAGCCCGTCCCGCAGCGCCAGGACGGTGGCGACGGCCTCCACGCCGCCCGCGCCGCCCTGGAGATGGCCGAGCGCGCCCTTGTTGGCGGTGACCGGGACGTCCTGGGTGTGCGCGCCCAGGACCCGGCCGAGCGCCAGCGCCTCGGCCCGGTCGCCCTCGACCGTGGCGGTGGCGTGGGCGTTGACGTGGACCACGTCCGCCGCCGTGGCGTCCGCGTCCGCGAGGGCCGCCCGCAGCGCCGCCTCGATGCCGCGGCCGCCCGGTTCGGGGGCCGCCATGTGGAAGGCGTCGGCCGAAAGACCCCATCCGGCGGCCTCGCAGTAGATGCGCGCGCCCCGGGCCCGGGCGTGCTCCTCGGCCTCCAGGACCAGCACGCCCGCGCCCTCGCCGAGGACGAATCCGTCCCGCTTCTTGTCGAACGGGCGGGACGCGGAGGCCGGTTCGTCATTGCGGCTGGAAACGGCCCTCATCGCGGCGAAGGCGGCCAGGATCGCCGGGGTGATCACGGCTTCGGTGCCGCCCGCCACCACCAGGTCGAGGTGTCCGTCGCGGATGCGGTCCACGGCGCGCCCGATGGCCTCGGTGCCGGAGGCGCAGGCCGACACCACGGTGCTGGCCTCGCCCATGATGCCGAGGTCGATGGAGATCTGGGCGGCGGCCGATGAGGGCACCAGCATCGGCGCGGTGTGCGGCGACACCGCGCGCGGGCCCCGCTGCTCAAGGCGGTGCTGGGCGTCGACGAGCACCGGCGCACCGCCGATGATCGACCCCAGCGACACCCCGGCCCGGGCGGGCAGCAGTCCGCTCTCGCGGGCGCCCTCCAGGTCCAGGCCCGCGTCCCGCCAGGCCTCGCGCGCGGCGAGCACGGCAAGTTGCGCGGACCGGTTCATCCGCCGCGCCGCGGGCCTGGGCAGCAGGTCCGCCGGGTCGACCGCGGCCCGCGCGGCGATGCGCACCGGCAGCCCGTCGAACTCCTCGCCCTCCAGCAGCTCCACCGCCGAGCGCCCCGAGAGCAGCCCCTGCCAGAGCCCGGCGACGTCGGGGCCGAGCGGGGTGAGCGCGCCGATGCCGGTCACCACGACCCGCCGTCTGCCGCTGCCGGGGCCCTCGGGCTGGGTCACGTCGGCGGGGTCGACCCGGCCCACCCGCACCACTTGGCGCTCGCGCCGGTCGAGCAGGCGCTCCTGGTCGGGGCCGCCGCCCACCGGGCGCAGGACGAGCCGGGTCCTGGTCTCGCTGGCGGGCGCGGTGCGCATCACGACGTGCCAGCGGTCCACGCCGGTCGCGACGACGTCGCCCGGTACGAGTTCTCCGGTGGTCAGGAGCCAGCACTCCCCGCCCATGACCGACTCTTCGCTCATCGCCGCACCCAGGTTCGCATTCGTGAACGACTTCAGGCGTCACGCCAGCCTCAGGAAGTCGACAAACCGATCTGGAAACATCTTGCCCGTCCCCCCTCGCACCAGCACCTCGGCGGGCCCGGCGCGGCCCCCGGCTCCCGGCCCTCTTCCCCGCTGTCCGACCAGTCGGTACGGTCCCGGCATGCCCTCCATGACTGAGCCCGTACCGCCGGTCCACGGCCACTGCGACGCCCGCTTCGAGGCCGTCCGCACCGCCTTCGAGGAGAACTTCCGCGACCGCGCGGAGCTGGGCGCCGCCGTCAGCGTCCTGGTCGACGGCGTGAGCGTCGTCGACCTGTGGGCGGGCTGGGCCGACGGCGCCCGGACCCGCCCCTGGGAGCGGGACACCCTGGTCAACGTGTGGTCGACGACCAAGGGCCCGACCGCCCTGTGCGCCCACCTGCTCGCCGACCGCGGGCTGCTCGACCTGGACGCGCCGGTCGCCGCGTACTGGCCCGAGTTCGCGGCCGCGGGCAAGGAGTCCGTCCTCGTACGCCATCTGCTCGCGCACCGCGCCGGGCTCGCCGGGCTGCGCGAGCCGCACACCCTCGCCGACCTCTACGAATGGGAGACGACCACCGCGCGCCTGGCCGCGACCGAGCCGTGGTGGGAGCCGGGCACCCGGTCCGGGTACCACGCGCTCACCTACGGCTATCTGGTGGGCGAGGTGGTCCGGCGGGTCACCGGGGTGCTGCCCGGCGAGTTCCTGCACCGGGAGGTGACCGGGCCGCTGGGGCTCGACTTCACCATCGGGCTCGACGCGAAGGAGGCCGGGCGCGCCGCCGAGCTGGTGCACCCGCCGGTCGCCGACAGCAGCGAACTGGCCGCGCTCTTCGCCCGGTTGGAGCCGGTGGCGATCGCCGCGCTCTCCAACCCGCTCGCCGGGGCCGCCGACGCCAACACCCCCAAGTGGCGGGCCGCCGAGATCCCGGCGGCCAACGGCCACGGCACCGCCCGCGCGATCGCCGCGCTGTACGGGATCTTCGCCCGGCAGGGCCGCTGCGGCGACCGCCGGATCCTGTCGCCCGAGGCCGCCGAGCGGGTCCGCGAGGGCCAGGGCGCCTGCCGCGACCTGGTGATCGGCGCGGGCTTCGCGCACGAGACCGAGCTGGGCCTGGGCCTGTGGCTGAGCGGCCTCAACGGCTCGTACGGCCCCAACCCGCGCGCCCTCGGCCACGACGGCTTCGGCGGCTCCTGCGGTCTGGCCGACCCGGAGGCGGGGATCTCCCTCGGCTACGTCATGAACCGCATGGGCTCCCACATCGTGGACGACCCGCGCAAGATGGCGCTGGTCGAGGCCGTCTACAGCGCACTGTGAACCCCGGGTGCGGCGTTCAGGGGCGGCCCACCCCGTTGTCGAGGTGGCGGAACGCCAGCTGCGGTCGTCCTGGATGGGGTCGGCGACCGCCGGCGAGAGCACGGTCCCCCGTCGGGGGTCGGGCCCGGGGCTAACTGAACGGGTCGAGCGTGAGGTACGCCTGCCGCGGATCCCCGTCGTTCACCAGCGACTCGTGGTTGCCGACGTCGTCGAAGGCGAAGGCGTACGCCTTGCCGTCGGCCATCCGGGCATGGATCTCGCGGGCGTACTGGTTGGTCACCGCGTCCTGGTAGAAGGCGCCGGACCCGGTGTCGGGCTGGTTGGGGTTGGCCAGCAGCGTGGAGCGGTTGTAGCCCGCGCAGAGCGTGCGCGAGATCGGGCCGCGTACCAGGTCGTTCGGGGCGTCGAGCAGTTTGTAGCAGCCGAGGACGCTGTCGGAGTCGGGCTTCTGGAAGCTGGTGACGACCGCGCCCGCGCTGTTGGTGAAGTTCATCGTGGAGCCGGAGACCCGGCCGAAGTACTTGGTGTTCGGCTGGTCGGCGAAGGGCGTGACGGTCAGCGTCGAGGTGCTGTACTTCTGCCAGACCCGGTTGATGTAGTCGTCGAGCACGGTCTTCGTCAGGGCGCCCGACTCGATGCCGTGGCCGGGGGCGAGCGCGCGCAGGACCGCTCCGTCGGGCCGGGTCTGGATCAGGTTCGCCCAGCCGCCCGGCTTTCCCCTGAGCGCGGAGAAGAAGCCGTCGTAGCCGCCGGGCTTGAGGTGCCCGGTCGACTTGGTGGTGCCGTTCGCGGTCTTGACGCCGACCGCGTACGGGGCCGAGACCATGTCGACCTGGGTGCTGTTGATCCACAGTCCGGCGTCGTTGAGCGTGTACTCGGACCAGTTGAAGAGGATGTTCCGGTTCGGGTCGCTCGGATTCTGCACCGCCGGCTGCACCAGACCGCCCGTGGTGAGCTTGAAGACGAGCTTCTGGCCGTACGAGAAGTAGACGCGGCCGGAGAACTTGGGTATCCGGATGGTCGTCGACTGCCCGCCGGCGGGCCCGGCGATCGAGGCGTCGGGTGCCGGGGTGGGCGGGTTGCCCCCGGCCGGCCAGGGGTGGAAGGTGCCGTCGGCGTCGGCCCAGCCCTGCCGGCCGGTCGAGAGCAGCGTTCCGAGGTTGTAGATGTAGACCGGTTCACCGCGCCCGGAGTTGTTGGTCACGGTGAGCGGAATGGTCGGGGGCACGGCGGCCGTGGCGGGACCGGCCGTGGCGGGACCGGCCGCGCCGGTGGCCGTGATCCCCGCTGCGACGAGCAGCGCGGCGACCAGGGGCGCCAGGGGTTTTCCTAGGACAGACACGCTCCAACTCCTCATCGGATCCGTCGGGTTACGTGGGGCGCCGCGAGGAGGAACGAGTTCTTCCACCTCGTGAGAGCGCTCTCAGAATCGTCGCGGGAGGAGGGCGTGTCAATGCGCGTGCGTCAACTTCCTTGAGGAAGCAGGGGTGTTGGCGGGGCCCGACCGTTCACTTGGTGTCGCGGCCCCGCCTTCGTCTCCGTACGGCTACGGCCTCGGTGCCGCCGAGGCCACCCGGCCCCGGTCGACCCAGCCGCCGTGGCCGTCGCCGCCCGCCCAGGTGTGTACGGACGCCGCCGTGGCCGAGGGGCCCGCCAGGATGTAGTCGGCGTTGCCGTCCCCGCCGAAGTCCGCCAGCGACACCCGCGCGGCGTCGGTGGTGAAGCCGGTGGTGGTGTTGCCGAGGTCGACCCAGCTGCCCCGGCGGTCGCCGCCCCGGTTGAGGAAGCTGCGGACCGCGCCGTTCGCCGCCACCACGCTGTAGTCGGGGCGGCCGTCGTCGTCGAGGTCGGCGAACCGCACCCGGCTCGCGTCGGCGGTCACCCCGGTGGCGACCCGGCCCCAGTCCGTCCAGCCGCCGCGGCCGTCGCCGCCCCGGTTGAGCCGGACCCGTACCTCGCCGGTGGCGCCGAGGGTGACGTAGTCGGTCCGGCCGTCGCCGTCGAAGTCGGCGAACACCACATGGCCCGCGTCCGCCGTGGTGCCCCCGGTGACCTGCCCCAGCGCCTGCCAGCCGCCGTGCGGGTCGCCGCCCCGGTTGAGGTGGACGCGTACGGCGCCGTTCGCGTCCAGGGCGACGCAGTCGGCGCGGCCGTCGCCGTCGAAGTCCGCGAACCGCACCCGGGCCGGGGCCGCGGGCAGGCCCCGGACGACCCGGCCGAGCGCCTTCCAGCCGCCGTGCCCGTCGCCGCCCCGGTTGAGGCGCACGGACGCACCGCCGCGCCCGTCCAGCGCGAACCGGTCCATGCGGCGGTCGCCGTCGAAGTCCGCCCAGCGCACGGAGTTCGCCCCGCCCGCCTCGGTGCCCGCGCCGAGCGCCGGTCCCCCGCGCTCCCAGCCGCTCCGCTTCACCGTGTCGAGCGGCTTGAAGAAGGCCCAGGCCATCCGCCGGAACCCGGCGTCGTTGGGGTGGAGCTGGTCGACGAACTCGGCGTGGGTGAGCGCGGGCGGCTCCACGTACCGGAACTTCCGCCCCGCCTGGCGCTCGGTCTTCTCCAGCGCCTTGGCCCGTACGTTGAAGGCCTTGGCGGGCTCCTCCAGGCCGCTCGTGGTCGGGATGAGGCCCATCACGAGGACGGTGACGCCCGGCTTGTCCGCGTAGATCCGGTCGACCAGGGCCGCGAGGCGGTCGGGGGCGTGCGGCAGGTCGATGTCCCGGGCGATGTCGTTGATCCCGATGTGGAGCAGCACGACGTCGGGCCGGGCACCCGCCATCCACCCGTCGATGCCGTCGCGCAGCTGATTGATGACGTACCCGCTGTGGCCCTCGTTGGAGAAGTCGGCGAAGCTGCCGGAGGCCTTGGAGCCCACGAACCGTACGGTGTAGCGGCTTTCGAGCCGCATGATCTTCCACAGCGGGCGCCGGTAGGAGGAGAGGGTGGGGCTGCCGCCGCCCCAGGTGATCGAGTCGCCCAGCGGCATCACCCGGAGCACCGGGGTGCCCTTGTGGTCGGCGGCCGAGGGGCTCGCGGGCAGCGTCGCCAGGGAGAGGGCGCCCGCGAGGGCGAGGAGGGAGCGGGTCAACCGGATTCGTCTCATGATCTTCCTCCAGCCGGAAAGGCGCCGGTGACGCCTTGCCTTGACGGGGCATCAGTTGCCACGGCAGTCATGGGATCACTCCCGACCACCGTCTCGCGCGTTCTTGTACAGCAGGAGAACCCGGCCGGAGCAACGGACGGCGCCCGTGTTGACGCACGCTGGACGAAGAACGGGGCGCGGACGCCCCCTTGCCCGCGTGACGAGCCGCGCGCACGGTACTCGCAGGACGACAACGCGCGGATCCCGCGCGCCGGCCCCGACCCCCAGGAGGTGGCTTCGGATGACGGAGCCGATCAGCCCGGCCGTTGAGAAACCCGACACCGACGAATACCGCACCGGCACTTCGGGCACCACCCTGCAGACCGCGCGGAGCGGTGCGGGTCAGCCACCCGCGACCCGGGGCCGGACGACGATCGCCGGGGGCGTGGTGGAGAAGATCGCCGGGCTCGCGGCGCGCGAGGTGCCGGGCATCCACGCGCTGGGCGGCGGGTTCGCCCGTACCATCGGCGCGATGCGCGACCGGGTGCCGAGGGCACGCGGCGCGGCCGTCAGCCGGGGCGTGAAGGTCGAGGTCGGCGAGCGGCAGACCGCCATCGACCTGGACGTGGTGGTGGAGTACGGCGTGAGCATCACGGCCGTCGCGGCGGAGGTACGCGAGAACGTGATCGCGGCCGTGGAGCGGATGACCGGTCTGGAGGTCGTGGAGGTCAACATCTCGGTCGACGACGTCCACCTGCCCGACGACGGCTCCTCCGAGGCCTCCGAGGGCCGCGTGCTGTAGCGGGACCGGGCCATCGGGGCCCGGCTCATTCGTTCGGGGCCGCCGAGGTGGCCCGGCGGCCCCGGACCCGGGAGGCTGGGGAGGACTCCCACCGCCCCGAGGAGAGCCGATGGCCCCGACGCCGTACCGCTACGACGACCTGCGCGCCCTCTACGTCAACTGCACGCTCAAGCGCTCCCCCGAGGTCAGCAACACCGAGGGCCTGATCGACCGCAGCCGCGCGGTGATGGAGGGCAGCGGGGTCGGTACGGAGGTGATCCGCGCCGTCGACCACGACATCGCGACCGGGGTGTGGCCCGACATGACGGCGCACGGCTGGGCGAGCGACGACTGGCCCGCGCTGTACGAGAAGGTGATGGCGGCCGACATCCTGGTGCTCTGCGGGCCGATCTGGCTGGGCGACAACAGCTCGGTCGCCAAACGGGTGGTGGAGCGGCTCTACGCCTGCTCCAGCCTGCTGAACGAGCAGGGTCAGTACGCCTATTACGGCCGGGTCGGCGGCTGTCTGATCACCGGCAACGAGGACGGCGTCAAGCACTGCGCCATGAACCTCCTCTACAGCCTCCAGCACCTCGGCTACACCATCGCGCCGCAGGCCGACGCGGGGTGGATCGGTGAGGCGGGGCCCGGTCCGTCGTATCTGGACCCGGGCTCGGGCGGCCCCGAGAACGACTTCACCAACCGCAACACGTCGTTCATGAGCTGGAACCTGATGCACCTGGCGGCGATGCTCAAGCGGGCGGGCGGCGTCCCCGCGCACGGCAACCAGCGGTCGGCGTGGGACGCGGGCTGCCGGGAGGACTTCGCCAACCCCGAGCACCGGTGAGGGCCGGCGCCGAGGCCGCTCAGATCGTCCGAAAGGAAGCGGTGGAGCGCCGCCGGATCGCGTCGTACGCGGGCCCGTGCGGGGGTGACGCCCCCCGCACGGGACCACGGCTCAGCCGAGCCGGACCGGGATCTCCTGGTAGCCGAAGGCGATGAACGACGGCACCTGGCTCAACTCGTCGGCCTCGGCGGCGAGTCGCAGGTCCGGGAAGCGCTCGAACAGGGTCGGCAGCGCCGCCAGCGCCTCCATCCGGGCCAGCGGCGCGCCGATGCAGCGGTGCACGCCGATGCCGAAGGCCAGGTGGTCGTCGGCAGCGCGGGTGGCGTCGAAGGCCCCGGCGTCCTCGCCGTAGTGGGCCGGGTCGTGGCCGGCCGCCGCGTAGGTGGTGACGATGGCGTCGCCCGCCGGGATGGTGACCCCGTCGACCTCGATGTCGGTGACGGCGAACCGCAGCGGCAGGGTGGCGATGGACGGGTGGACCCGCAGGACCTCGTCGATCACGTTGTCCCAGCTGATCTCGCCGGCGCGGACGGCGGCGAGCTGGTCGGGGTGGTGGAGCAGGTCGACGACGGCGTTGCCGATGAGGTTGACCGTCGTCTCGAAGCCGGCGCCGATGACGAGCAGCAGCGTGTAGAGGAGCTCGTCGTTGCTGAGCCGGTCGCCGTCCTCGTCCCGGACCTTGATCAGCTCGGTGGTCATGTCGTCGCCGGGCACCTCGCTCTTGAACGCGATGAGCGAGGGCAGCACATAGGCGATCTGCTTCTGGACGGACTCGGCGTGCTCGGGGCTGGGGTCCGAGGTGTCCATGATGGCCGCGATCAGCCGGGCCATGTCCTTGACCAAGTAGCTGGGAACGCCGAAGAGTTCGCAGATCAGCCGCATCGGCAGCGGGTGCGCGTAGGCCGCCTTCAGGTCGACCGGCTCACCGGAGGCGGCCGCCTCGGCCAGCGAGTCGAGCAGCTCGGCGGTGATCTCCTCCACCCGGGCGCGCATCGCCTCGGTGCGCCGGGCCGTGAAGCTCGGGGCGACGAGCTTGCGCAGCCGGGTGTGGTCGGCCCCGTACGTGGAGAGCATGTTGATCACGCCGACCCAGCCCAGGATCCAGCCCCAGTCGGGGTGCTCGCCCAGCTCGGACCAGAGCCGCCAGTGCTGACGGGGGTCCTTGCTGACCCGGGGGTCGAGGATCAGGGACTTGAGGGTGTCGTAACCGGTGGGCGCCCAGGCGGGGATGCCCCCTGGCAGCTCGACGGGGACCACCGTGCCGAGCGCGCGCAGCCTGGCGCTCTCGGCGGGGATGTCGGCGCCGAACGGGTCGAGGGGCACACGCGTGGACGGGGTCATGCTCGTTCTCCTGGCTGGTCGGGGGTGCGCGGGGTGAAGCGGACGGGCAGCGACGTGAGCGAACGGTGGAACGGGCCGGGGCGCCAGGTCAGGCGCCCGCGCTCGGTGGTCGGGTCGAGGTCGGGCAGCCACTGGGTGAGCCGCTCGATGGCCTCGGTGGCGATCAGCAGGGTGTGCTGCTTGACCGGGCAGCCGTGGTTGCCCGCGGACCAGGACAGGTGCGAGGCGTCGTGCGGGTGGTGCGCCCCGGCGAACCGGTGCTCCGCGAAGTGGCCGATGGCGCCGTAGGAGACGACCACCGGCACGGCGGCCTGGATCCACACGCCGTGGAAGCTCAGCGACTCGCGGGCGAAGTGGATGCCGTAGTTGGAGAGCGGGGTCTCGTACCGCAGCACCTCGGCGACGGCGTCCGCGACCGGGCGCGAGCCGCTGGTCAGGGTCGAGTAGTAGGCGGGGTTGCCGAGGATGCGCGACAGCGCGTTGGAGACGAGGTTGGCGGTGGGCTCGTGGCCCGCGCCGAGGGTGAGGAACACCTGCCAGGTGACCTCCTCGGGGGTGAGCCCCGCCGGGTGGTCCAGGAGCCGGCTGGTGAGGTCGTCGCCGCGTTGCGCGCTCTTGGCGGCGACGAGTTCGAGGACGTAGCGGCCGTACTCGGCCTCGCCCTGCGCCGCCCGCTCACCGCCCTCCATCATCTGGCCCAGCGAGGCGTCGAGGCGGCCGCTCTCGCTGTCGGGCAGGCCGAACAGGTTGTTGAAGATCAGCGCCATCAGGGGCCGGGCGAACTCCGTGACGAGGTCGGCCCGCCCGGCCGGGCCGAACCGGCCCACCAGGATGTCCACCGCCCGGTGCACCCGCTCGCGCAGGTCGTGCGGCTCGACCAGGTCGAAGGCGTCGAGCAGGGTGCGCCGGTAGCGGATGTGGGCGTCGCCGTCCGCGAAGAGCGCGTTGGGCCGCCAGCGCATCATGCCGAGGATCGGCGAGTCGGCCGCGACCGTGGCCTCCCAGGGCCTCGGGTCGTGCGACCAGGTGTCGGAGTCGTGCAGCAGGTCGAGCGCGGCCCGCCGGTCGGTGACGACGTACGCGGGGACGCCCGGGGCGAGTTCGGCCCAGCCGACCGGGCCCTGGGCGCGCAGCGCCGCGTAGTAGGCGTGCGGGTCGGCGGCGAAGCCGTCCTCCCACAGCCGCACCGGCGCGGAGAGCGAGAAGGCGGCTGCGGGGGCGGGGTAGGCGGGGTGCGGGTTCACCGGGTCTCCGGGCGGTTGCGGGCGATCAGGTGCTGGACGAGCGCGAGCAGCGCGTCGATGGAGGAGTTGGTGTCGCGGGCGTCGCACGTCACCATCGGGGTGCCGGCCTCCAGGTCGAGCGCGCGGCGCAGCTGCTCCTCGGTGTACGGGCGGGAGTCGGGGAAGGTGTTGAGCGCGACCGCGTACGGCAGTCCGGTCTCCTCCACCAGGCCGAGCACGTCGAAGGAGTCGTCGATGCGCCGGGTGTCCACCAGGACGAGGGCGCCGAGCGCCCCGTAGGCGATGTCCGCCCACAGCGAGCGGAAACGCTCCTGTCCGGGGGTGCCGAAGAGGTAGAGCACCACTCCCCCGCCCAGGCTGATCCGCCCGAAGTCGATGGCGACCGTGGTGGTGGTCTTGTCCCGGACGCCGGCGAGGTCGTCCACCCGGGCGGACGCCTCGCTCAGGTGCTCTTCGGTGTGCAGCGGGCGGATCTCGGAGACCGAGTCGATCAGGGTGGTCTTGCCCACCCCGAACGGCCCCGCGACCAGGATCTTCACCAACTCGCGTGCGGTGTCGGGCAGATGGATCCCACGGGCCCCGGCGGCGCCGGTGGAGCCGGGGCTACTGCTTGAGGGCGCGGAGGCCATCGGCCACTCTCTTCAACAGATCGGGGGCGGGCAGTGCGGCGACGGGAATGGGCGGGCGGGCGCTCACCAGGCCCTCGTCGATCAGCTCGGCGGCGAGCACCCGGACGGCGGAGACCGGCAGCTCCAGGAGCGCCGCCGTCTCGACGACGGTGAGCGAGCCGCCGTCGAGCACGTCGAGCAGGGCGTGCTGGGCGGCGGGCAGTCCGGCGGGCTCCGGCCCGCCCCCGCCGGTCAGCACGGACAGCCGCTCCAGGCTGTTGCGGCTGGGCCGCGCGACACCGCCGGTGGACAGATAGGCGGGAACCAGCGGGCGGCCGCCGCGGCGGCCCGTCATGCGTGGGTGGCGCCGTCGGCTCCGCGCGGCGCGGCCGCCATGGTCTTCTCACCGAGCCGGGCCACCTGGGAGTGGACGCGGTGGGCGAGCAGGTCGAGCCGGACGTCCGGGTCGCCGTAGGCGGCCACACAGGTGCCGTGGGCGGTCGGCGCGACCAGGATGTAGCCGTGGTCCGACTCGATGACGACCTGGCGGATGCGGGCGTCCTCCTGGTCCGCGAAGGCGGCCGCCGCGGTGCGGCAGGCGCCCTGCACGGTGCTCATGATGGCGGCGGTGCGCTCGGCGGACGCCTGGGACAGCGCCTGGGTGTAGCCGGAGACGAGGCCGTCCCGGGTGAGCAGGACGGCGGCCCGGACGTGCGGGATCTCCAGGATCGCGTCGAGCACCCACGAGTTCTCGCCGGTAGTGCCGCTGGTCATCGCGGTTCGTTCCCTTCGGTGGGGGCGGCGGAGCGGGCCGCTGCGGTGCCGGACTGCAGTGCGCCGAGCGCGGCGGCCGACTCCTCGGGGGTACGGGCGGGCGCCGCGGCCGTCTCGGCGGGCAGCGCGGCCCGGGCGCGGCGGCGCCGCTGGGGCAGCGCGTCGCCGTCGGGCGCGGGCTCATGGGTGATCGCGCCGGTGTCGTACGCGGCGACGGGCTCGGGTGCGTACGGCGCGGCGGGCTCGGCCGCGTAGGGCGCGACGGGCTGCTGTGCGCTCGGCTCGGCGGCCGTGCGCGTGGAGCGCGGCGCGGCCGCGGCGGGCGGCCGCCGGACCGGGTCGATCCGGCTCAGCAGGTGGTTCTTGACCAGGAGCACCGCGCGGACGCCACCGTAGGGTGACGGCGAGGACAGGTCCACCGAGAGGTCGAACTGCCGGGTCAGCTGGCCGATCGCGGCCAGGCCCATCCGGGGCGGGTCGCCGAGTTCGGAGAGCAGGATCGGCTCGGTCCCGGCCACCATCCGCTGGGCGTAGGCGCGTTCGTCGGGGTTCATGCCGACCCCGGCGTCGTCGATGGTGACCGAGACGCCGTGGTGGGCGCGTTCGAGGTTCACCACGACCTCGGTGTCCGGGGCGGAGTGGCGCAGCGCGTTGTCGAGCAGCTCGGCCACGATGATCGCGACGGGCTCGACGGCGTGCGAGACGAGCGCGGTGCCGGTCTCCAGATGGTTGTGGACCCGGACGCGGTGGTAGCCGACGAGCCGGGACTGACCACCTGTCACCGCGTCCACCAGGTGCGACTCCTCGCGGGCCAGGCCGACCCAGGCGCCGCAGACCACGGCGGTGACCTGGGCGCGCCGCAGCGACTGCTCGTTCTCGTGGTCGAGGGCGAAGAGCGTCTGGGCCAGCTCGGGGTCGTCGTAGCGCTGCTGGAGTCCGCGCAGCTGGTCCTGGAGGCGGTAGAGCCCGGCCTGGATCTCCCGGGTGGCGCCGCGCATGCCCGCGCGGGCGGCGGCGTCGACGCGCTTGCGCTCCTGCGCCACGGCGGTCGCGACGCCCTCCAGGACGCCGTCGAGGCCCGCGCCGAGCTCGGTGCCCGCGAGGTCCGGGTGGAGCGGGCCGGGCACCTGCACGTGCGGATGCGCGGCGCGGGTCGCCTCGGCCGGGACGCGGCGCTGGGCGAGATGGGCCACCTCGGCGGCGTACGCCCGGGACACCCGGCCCGTCTCGGCACGGGCGCCCTCCCCCTGGGAGCGCAGCTCGGCGATCTCCTCCTGCTGCCGGGCTCCCCGGCGCCGGGAGCTCAGCAGACCGCCCGCCAGCACGAACGCGGACAAGGTCCCGGCCGCCAGGCCTCCGGCGGCCAGGTCCGGTATCTCAATCATCTGATGGACCTTCAGGGGAGATCGGGAGAAGGGCATGTGGACGACCGCCCCGGAAGGCGAACGTGGCCAGTACACACTGTCATTGACCGGTCCCGCACTGTTTTACACGAAGATCCTTTCGAACCTGAACGCGGGAGTCCGATTCTTTACGAAACGTCAGCGTGTCGGGAGTGGCTAGGCTGAGCGGACGCCACCGCACCGCACGGAGGAGTCTTGGAGATCAGGACCGCACAGCAGCAGGCCTGGGAGAACAAGATCGAGAAGGGGTTCAACGTCACCGACGTGCCGCTGGAGTTCGGACTGCTCACGGCCGAGGTGGGCGAGGCGTTCACGGCCTGGCGCAAGCGGCTCCCGGACTTCGGCGAGGAACTGGCCGACGTCTTCCTCTATCTGGCGGCGCTGGCCGAGATGAACGGCGTGGACCTGGACGACGAGGTCGCCCGCAAACTGGAGAAGAACCGCCGCCGCGCGTACGTGCGGGACGAGCGCGGGGTCCTGATCCGGGTGACCGAGGGCTGAGGCCTGAGTGCGGACCGGAGCGCAGTCAGCACCCCGGAAGCCCCGCACCCCTTAGGGGCGCGGGGAACTGCGCGACCAGCCACGCACGGTCCGCAGCCGAATCACTCCAGCGAATCACTCACCCGCGGGTGAACACGGCGACCGTCCGGCCCGGGACGGAAAACGTTCCCGAACTCGCCTCGTACGAGGCCGACTTCACCGTGGCATCGCCGCCGGCAGCCTGCACCGGGTGCAAGCCGTACCCATGCCCCGCCACACCCGGCACCCGCTGCACCTGCCGGTCCGGCGTCGCGTTGAAGACCACGACCAGGGAGCCGAGCCGCATCGTGATCACACCCGGTGTCTCGTCCTTGCCCGAGAGCGGGAACGAGAGCGCGGACTGCACCTCGGCCGCGCTGGCCAGCCGGAACGCCGGATCCGTCGTACGGATCTTCAGCAGGTCCCGGTAGGCGGCCGAGGCGGCCGTGATCTCCGGGCACCCCACCGTGAGCGTCGACGCCGTCAACAGGGGCTTCGCATAAGCCCACTTGGACTGGTTGTCCGCCGCCGGAGGCAGTCCGCGGCCGAAGCCGTTCCCGTCCGCGCAGTCCCAGTGGATCGCGTTGAACCAGTCCCCGCTGTCGAACGAGTTGCGGTCCAGCGACTTGGAGCGCAGCAGGTCCGTACCGGCCTGGGAGAGCGCGGGCCCCTGCGACAGCGTGGCGGTGGCCAGCGCGAGCACCTGCATCCTGGCCCGGTCGGCCGCCGGGGTGGCGCGCGGCAGCTTGAACGCGAGCGCGTCGTACAGCGACTCGTTGTCGTGCGCGTCGGTGTACGCGAGCGCGTCGCCCGGGGCGTCGGCGTACCCGGCCGGGGCGCCGTTGTAGTCGACGTCCGCTCCCTTGACCGTACGGCCGGAGGTGTCGGTGAAGGTGTACCCGGCCAGGTTGCCGGAGAGGCCGACCTTGATCAGGTCCTGGTAGTGCAGCAGCCGGGCCCGCTGCTCGGCCGGGGTGCCGTTGCCGGCCGAGGAGTTGGGGTCGGTGTAGAGGCCGGAGGCGAAGCCCTGGACGCCGGGGTCCTCGTCGAAGGGGCCGCCGCCGCGCACCGCGTCGCGCGCCCGGTCCGAGAAGGTCGCGATGCCGGTGCCCGCCATGTTCTTCTGGGTCGCCTGGACGAACCGGGCGTCGTCGGCGACCTCGCCGAAGTTCCAGCCCTCCCCGTACAGGACGATCTTCTTGCCGTCGACGCCGTCCCTCTCGGGCGTCAGCGCGTCGAGCGCCTTGCGGACGGCGAGGATGTTCGCCTTGGGGTGGTGGCCCATCAGGTCGAAGCGGAAGCCGTCGACCTTGTACTGCTTGGCCCAGGTGACCACCGAGTCCACGACGAGCTTGCCCATCATGGCGTTCTCGGGCGCGGTGTTGGCGCAGCAGGTGGAGGTGGCGACCGTGCCGTCGGCCAGCAGCCGCTGGTAGTAGCCGGGCACGATCTTGTCGAGGACGGACTTGTCGGCCTGGCCGCTCGCCACGGTGTGGTTGTAGACCACGTCCATCACCGTGCGCAGCCCGGCGCCGTTGAGGCCCTGGACCATCTGCCGGAACTCGACCGTGCGCCGGGTCCCCTCGGGGTCGCTGGCGTAGGAGCCCTCGGGCACGGTGTAGTGCAGCGGGTCGTACCCCCAGTTGTAGGCGTCCTTGGCGGCGGTCTTCGCCACGCACGCCTGCTGCTCCGGCGAGTCCGGCGCGTACACCTTGAGGTCGCAGGCGGGGACGGCCTGGTCGGACTTCTTCTCCGGGATGGTGCCGATGTCGAACGCCGGGAGGAGGTGGACGTACGAAGTCCCGGATGCGGCCAGCTCCTTGAGGTGCTTCATGCCGTCGGAGCCGGTGTCCGTGAACGCCAGGTACTGGCCGGGGTGGCGTGAGGTGCGGTCCGCGATCGAGAAGTCGCGGATGTGCAGCTCCTGGATCTGCGCGGCGCGCAGCGGCACGGCGGCGGGCTTGCGCAGGGCCGCCCAGCCCTTGGGCGCGAGCTTCGGGTCGGCGAGGTCGACGACGAGGCTGCGGGCCGAGTCGGTGGTCAGGGCCGTGGCGTACGGGTCGGTGACCAGGTTGGTGACGACCTTCTGGACGCTGGGCGCCCACACCGTCACGGCGTACCGGTACGGCTTGCCCGACCAGCTCTTGGGACCCGTCACCGACCAGACGCCGGTCGCGTCGTCGCGGCGCATCGCGACCGTACGGCCGTCGAGTTCGAGGGCGACCCGCTGGGCGGTCGGCGCCCACAGCGAGAGCGTCGGGCGCCCGCCGCTGAAGACGGGGCCGAGCGCGGTCTTGCCGGCCCGTGTGCTGTACAGGTCGTCGAGCACGCCCTGGGTCTGGACGCCGGTGGCGGCGAGCAGGGCGCCGTTGGCGAGGCGCTGGGTGGCGACGACCTGCCCGGTGAGGGCCTGTCCGACGCGGGCGCGGTCGCGCGGGTCCACGGTGAACGCCGCGTACTTCCTGAGGTGCGGGAACCTGGCCTTCTGCGCGTCCGTCAGGCCGCCCGGCACGGGAGTGAGCCGCAGCCAGTGGCCTTCGCCGGTGAGGGCGCCGTCCTTGACGGCGAGGCCGCCGTCCGGCGCGTACACCAGCTGGTGGCTCGCGGCGGTGGCGCCCGTGTCCCAGGCGACGGTGTCGCGGTCGATCCACTGCGCCCGCGACTTCGACAGGTCGAGGTCGGCGGCGGAGCCGGACGTCATGGGCAGAAGGTACTTCTCGACACCGCCGAGGAGCCACACCTCGTGCGAGTACGTCGAGAACTCCAGGGAGCGGTCGGAGCCGAACTCCTTGGTGTCGCCCTTGTGGAGGATGTAGCTCAGGCTGGACGCGCCCTCCTTGAGGGGCACCTCGAAGACCGCGCCGAAGGCGTCGGTGCGCACCGGGGGAAGCGGGCTCGACCAGTCGGTGGGCGTCGCGGCCCCCGTCCAGGTGTGGATGCCCCAGCCGCTGTAGTCGCCGTCGGCGCGCTGGTAGTGGATGACGGCCTTGGTGGTGTCCTGCGGCGGGTAGCTGCCTGCGGGCGGCGCGGTCAGGACCGCGTCCTTGCCCTGCTCGACCCAGATCTCGCCGGTCCGGCCGACGTCGACGGTGCGGTCGGCGGTGACGTCCTTGTTGCCGTCCTTGTCGATGACGAGGAACCCGACACTGGACGCACCCGGCTTGAGCTTGACGTACGCGAAGGCGCCGTAGGCGTCGCGGCCCGTGAAGGCGTGGCCAGCGGGCCAGGTGGTGGACTCGCCGTCGGCCAGGTCGCCCCAGGCGTAGAGCCGCCAGTCGGTGTAGTCGCCCGCCGGGCGCTTGTAGTGGACCACCGCGTAGTCGCGCCGGGTCGCGGTGGGCACCGGGTCGGCGGCGGGAGCGCCGCTGGTGGTCGCGGCGGTCGCGCTCGCGGTGCGCCCGGCCGAGTCGACGACGACGGCCTTGTAGCGCAGGGGCGTTCCGGCCGCGAGGGTCGCGGGCAGGTGCTGGACGACCTTGTACGGGGCGTGGTCGGCGGAGCCGAGGACCTGCCACTCGCCGGTGCCGGTCCGGGCGGCGAACACCACCCGGTTCAGCTGGCCGCCGTCGGTGTCCGCCGCGATCTCGACGTCACCGGTGGCGCCCGCCGCCGGGGCCTTGAGGGTGAGCGAGGGCCGTGCGGCGGGGGCGGCCAGGGGCTTCGCCGCCTTGTAGACGACTGCGGAGAGGGCGGGCACCCGCACCGCGACGCGGCGGTCGGCGGAGCTGGTGAGCGTGCCGGACGCGCCGTAGATCCCCGTGAAGGCGGCGTTCGCCGAGCCGGTCGCGAACTCGGCGGTCTTCTCCTCGGTCGCGTTGTTGACGGCGACGACGTACTCGGTCCCGGTCTTCGCGTCGGTGCGGGAGAAGGCGTAGACGCCCTTGCCCTGCGCCGCGTACCGCTCGGTCTGCACACCGTCGGCGAGCGCCGGGTTCTCCTTGCGTAGCTTGGAGAGAGCGGCGATCGCCTTGTAGAGCGGGTGCTCCGGATCGAAAGCACTGCTCTCGTGCGTACGGGTCGTACCGATCTGGTGGTCGTCCAGGTAGTCGGCGACCTTGGACGGGAACATCGTCTGCCGGGCGTCCTTGTCGCCGCCCGCGCCCGTGAAGCCCTGCTCGTCGCCGTAGTAGACGACGGGGTTGCCCCGGCTGAGGAACATCAGCTCGTGGGCCAGCTCGTCGCGCCGCAGCAGTTCGGCGGCGTCGGCCCGGGGGTTGTCCTGGACCAGGAAGCCGCCGATCCGGCCCATGTCGTGGTTGCCGAGGAAGGTCACCTCCTCGTAGGCGTTGGCCTTGTCGGTGGTGTAGCGGTAGTCCTGGCCGAGTGCCCCGGCCAGGTCGCCCGCGGAGCCGCCCTGCGAGACGTAACTGCGCATGGCCTGCTGGTAGGGGAAGTCCAGGGTCGCGTCGAGTCTGCCCCGGGTGACGTACGGGGAGGTCACGGACGGGTCCGCCGAGTACACCTCGCCGTACAGGAAGAAGTCCTTGCGCCCGTGCTTCGCCGCGTAGGCGTCCAGGGCGGTCGCCCACTGGGTCCAGAAGTCCATGTCGACGTGCTTGACCGTGTCGACGCGGAAGCCGTCCACGTCGAAGTCCTTCACCCACTTCTCGTAGATCTTCTCCATGCCCCGCACGACCTCGGGCCGCTCGGTCCACAGGTCGTCGAGCCCCGAGAAGTCCCCGTACTCCGCGCTCTCACCGGCGAAGGTCGAGTCGCCCCGGTTGTGGTAGAGCGCGGGGTCGTTGAGCCACGCCGGGACCTTGGCGTCCTTCTCGGCGGCGGGCACGGTCGGGGTGTACGGGAAGGAGCCGGGGCCGACGGCCGGGAAGCCCTTGCCGCCGGCCGCGTAGGCGCTGTCGTCGAACGGCACGCCGTCCTTCGTCAGATACGGGAACGCCCCCTTGGAGAGGTACCGGGAGCTCTGCCCGGTGTGGCCGATGACGTCGGCGGTGTGGTTGGTGATGACGTCGAAGAAGACCTTCATGCCCTTGGCGTGGGCCTTGTCGATCAGCCGTGCCAGGTCGGCGTTGGTGCCGAAGTGCGGGTCGACCTGGGTGAAGTCGGTGATCCAGTAGCCGTGGTACCCGGCGCTCTGGTCGGCGCCGGTGCCCTGGACCGGCTTGTTCTTGAAGATCGGCGCCAGCCAGATCGCGGTGCTGCCGAGCCCCTTGATGTAGTCCAGCTTCCGCGTCAGGCCCTTGAGGTCGCCGCCCTGGTAGAAGCCCTTGTCGGTCGGGTCGTACCCCGTCACCGAGCGGCCGCCGGTCAGACCGCCCCTGTTGTTGGCACCGTCGCCGTCCGCGAACCGGTCCGGCAGCACGAAGTAGGGCTGCTCCCGGGTGAGTTCGTGCCGGGCGGGCTCGGCGGCGAGCCGGGCGTCGGACGGCGGGGCCGGGGGCCCGGCGGGCGCCGGGTGCGCCGCGGGCGCGGCCGACGCCAGCAGCGCGAGGGCCACGGCGGCGGTGACGGCGGTTCGGCGCGGAGAGCCGATCACGGGACGTACTCCTTCTCCAGGGTGACTACGGGGTACGGGCACGGGGCACGAGGGGATCGTCGGGCCGGCCGGCCAGAGCCTGTCTTTGAACCCCCGTCGTCCGCCCGGAGGGCGGGCGCAGCGGCGGTCGGTGCGTGCGCTCGGCGTGCGTGCCGGGCGTCGGGGCGCAGACGGGGGTTCAAAGACAGGCTCTGGGTCGCGCCAGGGGGCGTTCACGTCACTTGCCGCCGCACGTCCTGGCGTCGACGTGCAGGGCGAGGGCGGTGTCCGGGGCGAGGGTCGCGGTGAACCGCCCGCTGCCGTCGACCGTGACGCTCCTACCGCTCTGCACGTCGCAGTAGCCGCCCGCGGGCAGCGACGTCTGAAAGGTGCGGGTGAGCGAGGAGCCCTCGTGGTTGATGGCCGCGTACGCCTTGGCCCCACGACCGAACGCGATCGCGTTGCCGCCGTTGTCCCACCAGTCGGTGACCGCCGCTGTACCCGCCGCATTGCGGAACTTGACCATGGAGCGGACCTCGGGCCAGGCGTGCTGGCACTTCCACCCGTCGCTGTAACAGGCGTTCACCTGGCCGTTGTCGGGCGGACCCGCGTCCTTGTCGCTGAACACATAGCCGGAGTGGACGTCCGGGGACCCGTAGGGCCAGGCCAGCATGAAGACGTGGGCCAGGGTGTACCGGGCGCCGTCGTTGTAGGTGAGCGTCTGGCCGCCGCGCTCGGTGTCGTGGTTGTCGACGAAGACCGAGGCCTTGCCCGCGCTCATATACCCCCAGCCCTCGCCGAAGTTCTTCAGGTACGCGAGCTTCTCGTTGTTGAACACCCGCTTGAGGTCCCAGGAATAACGGAACTCCTGGGCGTCGCCGGTGCCGAGGTACTCGGTGGGCTGTACGGCCTCGCCCGCGCCGTAGATCGTCTCCTGCTTCCAGTAGACGCCCGGGTTGCTCAGACGGGACTTGATGGCGGCGAGGTCGCCCTCGGGGATGTGCTTGGCCGCGTCGACGCGGAAGCCGTCGACGCCGAGCGAGAGCAGGTCGTTGAGGTATCCGGCGATGGTGCCGCGGACGTACTCCTCGCCGGTGTCGAGGTCGGCCAGGCCGACGAGCTCGCAGTGCTGGACGTTCCAGCGGTCCTGGTAGTTGGTGATCTCGGACTTGCAGTCGTCCATGTCGGCCGAGGAGTACGTGCCGGGGTAGTCGTACTTGGTATAGGCCGAACCTGCGGTACCGGTGCCGGAGCCGCTCGCCATGTGGTTGATCACCGAGTCGGCGACGACCTTGACGCCCGCCGCGTGGCAGGTGTCCACCATGGAGCGGAAGGCGGCGCGGTCGCCGAGCCGACTGCCGATCTTGTAGCTGACGGGCTGGTACGCGGTCCACCAGGCGGCGCCCTGTATACGTTCCTGGGGCGGGGAGACCTGGACGTATCCATAGCCGTCGGGGCCGAGTTCGTCGGTGCAGGCCTTGGCGACCGAGGCGAAGTTCCACTCGAAGAGGACGGCGGTCACGTCCTTGGGCCCGGGTGCGGCGGCCTGCGCCTGCGGCGCGCCGAGGACGACACCGCTCGCGGCCCCCGCGACGAGCGCGACGGCGGCGGCCAGTGGTCTGCGCGTACGGCGGCTGCGAGGGGTGCTGGCGGTACGACCGTCCATGGGGGGACCTCCGTGCGGGATGCGGGGGGACGGAGCGGGCTCCCGGGTGGCGCGGCCCGGCCGCCCCAGGAGGTGTCTGAATGTTCTTGCTGAAAAGACCGGAAAGTTGTTGCGGTCGAGACCGTAGGCGGCCCGGACGACCTGGTCAACCCTTTGGACACACCGCCGCCATGCCGCGGAAATCTCACCGCTTTCTCGCCGCAAGGTCTTTTGCAAGAGATTGCAGTGGTGTTACGTTCAACGACACCTCGGGCCCGGACGTGCCCCGCACGGGCCCCGAACGGCAGGAGCCGCCGCACCGAACGGTGCGGCGGCTCCTGGAAGTCGCAGGAACGGGGTCTCAGAAGCCGATCGCCTCGCGGACGAGCACGACGGTGCTGCGCTGCGGAACGACCTCGCGGCTGTTGATCAGGATCTTGGCGACGACACTGCGCTTGCCGTACGCGTGCTGGGCGCGGACGTCCTCCTTGGGCAGCGCGTACGTCTCGACGCGGCGCAGCGCGGTGTCCAGGTCGGCGACGACCTTCTGGGCGCCGACCACCCAGACCGCCCGGCCCGCGCCGAACGCGTACGCGGCGAGCTGGCTGCCGCTGGCGGAGGCGGTGACGAGGCGGCCGTCCTCGGTCACGGCGTGCACGCTGCCGACGACGACGTCGGGCGCGGAGCGCGTGGTGCGCATGTCGTCGTTGCGGACGCGCGGGTCCCAGTCGGCCTGCTCGGCGCGGATGCTCTTGAACCGGCCCGAGGCGTCGATGTCCTCCTGGATCCCGGAGAGCCGCAGGGTCTCGCTGGTCGAGGCGAGGATCGCCTTGTCGGTCGGCAGGGCCGCCGTGACGAGCTCGCGGGCGTCGGCGGCGGTGTCCACTATGTGCACGGCAAAGCCGTTGCCGCGCAGGGCCTCGGCGGCCCGTTCGACGCTCTCGGCGCTCGCGGCGACCGCGAAGGTCTCGTCGGCGGGCAGTGCGGTGATGGTCTTCTCGCTCATGACCGGAAAACCTAGCGCCGCTACGCGAGTCCCGTTCGAGCGTCGCTGGATCGGGCAACTGCGGCGCCCGGGCGATCGCATAGGCTCGGCCACGACATGAAGAGCAACCTCGCCCCGCTGGCGTCCAAGGCCGACAAGGACACCGTGCGGCGGCACAACCTCAGCCTGGTGCTCCGGGCGGTCCACGACGAGGGCGAGACGACCCGGGCGGGCGTCGCGGCGCGCGTCGGGCTGACCCGGGCGGCCGTGTCCTCCCTGGTCGAGCAGCTCATGGAGGGCGGCTTCCTGACGGAGTCGGGCAAGACGTTCAGCGGGCAGGCGGGGCGGCCCGGCACCGTCCTCAAGCCGGCCAGGACCGGCGCCGCCGGGGTCGGCGTCGAGATCAACGTCGACTACGTGACCGTGTGCGTGGTGGATCTGGCCGGAACCGATCGGGTGCGCCTCACCGAGCACCTGGACAACCGGGGCGCGGAACCCGCCGAGGTGCTGGCCCGCGCGGCCCGGATCGCCTCGCACGCGCTGGACTCCGCCCGGCAGCAGGAGCTGCGGCCCGCCGGGGTGACGCTCGCCCTGCCGGGCCTTGTCGCGGGCGGCACGGTCCGCCAGGCGCCGAACCTGGGCTGGAACGGCGTCCCGGCCGACGCCCTGTTCGCGCGGGCGCTCTCGGAGTGCCCCGACACCCCCGCCCTGCCGGTGAGTTCGGAGAACGAGGCCAACCTCGCGGCGCTCGCCGAGCTCTGGTTCGGCGGCCCGGGCGAGGCCCGTACGTTCCTCTACCTCTCCGGCGAGATCGGCGTGGGCGGCGCCCTCGTCGTGGACGGCGAACTCCTGCGCGGCGCGCACGGCTTCGCCGGGGAGATCGGCCACGTCCCGGTGGACCCCGCCGGGCCCGCCTGCCGCTGCGGGGCGCGCGGCTGCCTGGAGCAGTACGCGGGCCAGTCGGCGCTGCTGCGCGGCGCGGGCATCGACGAGGACGCCGGAGCGGCGGGCGTGGCCGAGCTGGAGCGCCGGGCGCGGGCGGGCGACGAGCGCGCGCTGGCGGCGCTCGGCACGGCCGGGCTGATGCTGGGCCGGGTGCTCGCGGGCGCGGTCAACCTCGTCGACCCGGAGGCCGTGGTCCTAGGCGGTGTCTACCGCGCACTGGCGCCGTGGCTCTCTCCCCCGGCCGAGGCCGAGCTCGCCGCCCGGGCGGTGTCGGGCCTGTGGCCCCGCGACGGCGGCCGTCTGCGCGCCTCGTCCCTCGCGGGCGACGCGGCCCGGGGCGCGGCGGCCCTGGTGGTGGAGGCGGTGCTCGACGACCCGGCGGGGTGGGCGGAGGGCTGAGGCGGGCGGCTCGGCCCCGGGCAGGGAGGCGGCCGCCCGACCCGGCGGCACACCCCCGTACACCCCCGGGACGCACCCCTCAGCGCACCCCCATCAAATGCTCCACCGCCAGCTGGTCCAGCTGCTCGAACGCCATGCCGCGCGCCCCCGCCGCCTCCACGTCGAAGTCCTCGAAGGCCGAGCGGTCCCCGAGCAGCCCGGCCAGGCCGTCCGCCGCCGTCGGGCGGGCGAGGTCGTCGAGGCGGGAGGCCCGCAGCGCCTCCCGTACCGCCGGGTCGGCGCGGAACGCCGCCGAACGCTCCCGCAGGATCAGGTAGTTGCGCATGTTGCCCGCCGCCGAGGCCCACACCCCGTCGGCGTCCTCCGTGCGCGGCGGCTTGAAGTCGAAGTGGCGCGGGCCCTCGTACCCCGCCGACTCCAGGAGGTCGACCAGCCAGAACGCGTCGCGCAGGTTCCCCGCGCCGAACCGCAGGTCCTGGTCGTACTTGATGCCGGACTGGCCGTTGAGGTCGATGTGGAAGAGCTTTCCGGCCCACAGCGCCTGGGCGACGCCGTGGGTGAAGTTGAGCCCGGCCATCTGCTCGTGCCCGGTCTCCGGGTTGACCCCGACCAGCTCCGGGCGCTCAAGGCGCTCGATGAAGGCGAGCGCGTGCCCGACCGTGGGCAGCAGGATGTCCCCGCGCGGCTCGTTCGGCTTGGGCTCGACCGCGAACCGCAGGTCGTACCCCTGGCTCACCACGTACTCGCCCAGCAGGTCGAAGGCCTCCTTCATCCGGTCGAGCGCCACCCGTACGTCCTTCGCGGCCCCGGACTCCGCGCCCTCGCGGCCGCCCCACGCCACGTACACCCGGGCGCCGAGCTCCACGGCCAGGTCGATGTTGCGGATCGTCTTGCGCAGCGCGTACCGGCGTACGTCCCGGTCGTTGGCGGTGAAGGCGCCGTCCTTGAAGACGGGGTGGGTGAAGAGGTTGGTGGTGGCCATCGGCACCGCGAGTCCGGTGGCGTCGAGCGCTGCCCGGAAGCGCTTGATGTGGGCGTCGCGGTCGGCGGCGGACGCGCAGAACGGGATCAGGTCGTCGTCGTGGAAGGTCACCCCGTACGCCCCGAGCTCCGCGAGCCGGTGGACCGTCGCGGCCGGGTCGAGGGCGGGGCGGGTCGCGTCGCCGAACGGGTCGCGCCCCTGCCAGCCGACGGTCCACAGACCGAAGGTGAACTTGTCCTCGGGGGTGGGAGTGAAGCGTTCCGTCATTGTCGTGTCCACCTCGGTGCGGGGCGCCCGACGGCCCCTGCGGCTATTTGTTCACTGACCTCACGAATATGACACGATCGCTGCGTCTTCCGTAACCCCGGGCCTTCATCTAATTTGTTTTGCGCACGATCAAATACGCGATCACAGGAGAAGGGGTGCCCTCGTGCCGCAGGCCCCGGTCGTCATCGGCGTGGACAGCTCCACCCAGTCCACCAAGGCGCTGCTCGCCGACGCGGAGACCGGGCAGGCGCTCGCCGTGGGCCGCGCCCCGCACCGGGTCGACGGCGCCGCCGGGGCCCGCGAGAGCGACCCCGAGCTGTGGTGGCGGGCGCTCGGCGAGGCGGTCGCGGCCGGGCTGAAGGAGGCGGGGGTGGCCGCGTCGGCCGTCACCGGCATCGCGGTCGCCGGGCAGCAGCACGGCCTGGTCGTCCTGGACCGCGCCGGACGCCCGCTGCGCCCGGCCCTGCTCTGGAACGACACCCGCTCGGCCCCGCAGGCCGCCGCCCTCACCGAGGCGCTCGGCGGGCCTGGCGCGTGGACCGCGCGCACCGGCTCGGTGCCGGTCGCCGCCGTGACCGCCGCCAAGTGGCGCTGGCTGTACGAGAACGAGCCCGCGCACGCCTCGGCCGCCGCCGGGGTGCGCCTGCCCCACGACTTCCTCACCGAGCGCCTCGCCGGAACCGCCGCGACCGACCCCGGGGACGCCTCGGGCACCGGCTGGTACTCGACGGCGACCGGCTCCTACGACCCCGCTCTGCTCGAACTCCTCGGCCTGGACGCCGAGTCGCTGCCCGAGGTCGCCGCCACCGGGGCCACCCGGGTGGGATCCCTGACGGCCTCGGCCGCCGAGGCGCTCGGGCTGCCCGCCGGGATCGCGGTCGCCGCCGGGACGGGCGACAACATGGCCGCCGCCGTGGGCCTCGGGCTCGGCGGCGCGGGCCTGCTCGACCACCCCGTCCTCAGCCTCGGCACCTCCGGCACGGTCTTCGCCGCCACCCGCGCCCGGCCCGCCTCGCCCGCGCTCTCCGGGTTCGCCGCCACCGACGGCACCTTCCTCCCGCTCGCCTGCACCCTCAACTGCACGCTCGCCGTGGACCGGGTCGCGGCGCTGCTCGGGCTCGGCCGCGACGACGCCGAACCCGGCGGCGAGGCGGTGCTCCTGCCGTACCTCGACGGCGAGCGCACCCCCGACCTGCCGGCCGCCGCCGGACTGCTCACGGGCCTGCGCCACACCACCACCGGGCCCCAACTCCTGGGCGCGGCCTACGAAGGAGCGGTCTTCACCGCCCTGCGCGCCCTCGACGACCTGCTGAGCGTCTGCGGGCTCGACGCCGCCGGGGCCGCGGCCCGCCCGCTGCGGCTGATCGGCGGCGGCGCCCGGGGCCGTACCTGGGTCGAGACCGTACGACGGCTCTCCGGGCGGCCGCTGATCGCGCCCCGGGCCACCGAGCTGGTCGCGCTCGGCGCCGCCGCACTGGCCGCGGCGGCCGTCAGCGGCGCGGACCCGGTGGCGACCGCGGCCGCGTGGGGCACGGGCGAGGGCGCCGCCCTGGAGCCGGTCGCCCGCGACACCGCGGCCTGGGAGCGCATCGCCTCCGTCCTCGACCGGGCGGCGCCGGTTCTGGGATGACCCGTTCCGACGACCGCCGCACCGATTGACGTGTCGTCAACACCCCTCTACCTTCGAGGCGTTGCCCGTCGTACGTCATATATGAGACGCGATATGTGAGAGGTGGGCCCGCCATGGCCTTCACCCCGGCCCCCATCCCCTCCCGCACCGAGTACGTGCTCGACGCGATCAAGCAGGCCATCCTCACCGGCAGGCTCTCTCCGGGGCAGGCACTCGTCGAGACCGATCTGGCCGCGCAGTTCGGCGTCTCCAAGACCCCGGTGCGGGAGGCGCTCAAGACGCTGGCGGGGACCGGGCTCGTGGTGCTGAACCAGTACAAGGGCGTGGCCGTGCGCGCCGTCGACGCGGACATGGCCCGCCAGGTCTACGACGTGCGCCTGCTGCTCGAACCCGAGGCGCTGCGCCGCACCGTCAGGCGCCTGGCGCCGCTGGACGCGGCCGAAGCCGCCCTGGACCGGGCCGACCGCGCATCCGACGCGGCCGAACGGGCCCTGGCCAACCGGCAGTTCCACCGCGCCCTGTATCTGCCCTGCGGCAACCCCCTGCTCACCCGGACGCTCGACGACATCCGCGACCAGGCCGCCCTGGTGGCGACGGCCGTCTGGGCCACCGAGCCGTCCTGGGAGCGGGAGGCCCGCGAGCACCGCGCGATCCTGCGGCTGGCGGTGGCCGGGGAGGCGGAGGGGGCGGCCGCCGCTCTGCGCGAGCACATCGGGTCCTTCGTCCGCCGCGCGTTCCCCGAAGGAGACAACGGAGTATGGCCGCACGCGAGTTCCCGGACCGCACCGCCGCTCGGAGCGCACTCGCCGATGTCGTGGCGATCCCCGTCACCCCGTTCACCGCTGACGGCGCCCTCGACACGGCCGCCCATCGCACCCTGATCCACCGGCTCCTCGACGGCGGTGTGCGCACCCTCACCCCCAACGGGAACACCGGCGAGTTCTACGCCCTCTCCCCCGACGAGCGCCGCGCCGTGACGGAGCTGACCGTCCAGGAGGCGGCGGGCCGGGCCTCGGTCCTGGCCGGGGTGGGCCTGGACGTCCCCACCGCCGTGGCCTCCGCGCGGCACGCCCGGGAGGCGGGCGCGCGGATGGTGATGGTGCACCAGCCGGTCCACCCGTACGTCTCCCCCGGCGGCTGGCTCGACTACCACCGCGCGATCGCGGACGCGGTGCCGGAGCTGGGGGTCGTGCCGTACGTCCGCGATCCCCTGCTCGACGGCGGACTCCTCGCGGAGCTGGGCGAGTCGTGCCCCAATGTGGTGGGGGTGAAGTACGCGGTGCCGGACGCGGCGCGGTTCGCCGCGGTCGCGCGGGACGCGGGCCTGGACCGCTTCGTGTGGGTGGCGGGCCTCGCCGAGCTGTACGCGCCCGCGTACTTCGCCATGGGCGCGACCGGCTTCACCTCCGGCCTGGTGAACGTGGCACCGCGCGTGTCGCTGGGGATGCTCGGCGCCCTGCGCGCCGGGGACTTCGCCGGCGCCATGAAGACCTGGGAGCGGATCCGCGGGTTCGAGGAGCTGCGCGCGGCCGCCCGCTCCGCCGACAACGTCTCGGTCGTGAAGGAGGCGCTCGCCTCGCTCGGACTGTGCCGGCGCGACGTCCGCCCGCCCGGCCGCGCCCTGCCCGAGGAGCGGCGCGCCGCGGTGGCCGCCCTGGTGGCCGGGTGGGAGCGGTGACGTTCGACCCCGAGCGGCTGCGCAGCCACCAGTGGTACGGCACCGACGGCCTGCGCTCCTTCAGCCACCGCGCCCGCACCCGCCAGCTCGGCTATCTGCCCGAGGAGCACCTGGGCAAGCCGGTGATCGCGATCCTCAACACCTGGTCGGACATCAACCCCTGCCACGTCCATCTGCGCGACCGCGCCCAGGCCGTCAAGCGCGGGGTGTGGCAGGCGGGCGGCTTCCCGCTGGAGTTCCCGGTGGCCACCCTCTCGGAGACCTTCCAGAAGCCCACGCCGATGCTCTACCGCAACCTCCTCGCCATGGAGACGGAGGAGCTCCTGCGCTCGTACCCGGTGGACGGCGCGGTGCTGATGGGCGGCTGCGACAAGTCGACGCCCGCGCTGCTGATGGGCGCGGCGAGCGCCGATCTGCCGACCGTATTCGTTCCCGCCGGGCCGATGCTGCCGGGCCACTGGCGCGACCAGGTCCTGGGCTCCGGCACGGACATGTGGAAGTACTGGGACGACAAGCGCGCCGGGCTGCTCGGCGACTGCGAACTGGCCGAGCTGGAGGGCGCCTTGGCCCGCTCCCCCGGCCACTGCATGACCATGGGCACGGCCTCCACACTGACTGCGGCCGCCGAGGCGCTGGGCATGACCGTCCCGGGCGCCTCCTCGATCCCGGCGGTCGACTCCGGGCACGACCGGATGGCCGCCGCGTCCGGGCTGCGGATCGTCGAACTCGTCCGCCGGGACGCGAAGCCGTCGAGGATCCTGACCCGCGAGGCGTACGAGGACGCCGTCACCACGGTCCTGGCGCTCGGCGGCTCCACCAACGCCGTGATCCACCTCATCGCGATGGCCGGGCGCTCCGGGGTGCGCCTCACCCTCGACGACTTCGACCGGATCGCGCGCACGGTCCCGGTGCTCGCGAACGTACGGCCCGGCGGGCGCCACCTCATGGAGGACTTCCACTTCGCGGGGGGCCTGCCGGGGCTGCTCTCCCGCCTCACCGACCTGCTCCACCTCGACCGCCCCACCGTCGCCCACACCACCCTGCGCGAGCAGCTGGCCGGGGCCCGGGTGCACGACGACGACGTGATCCGGCCGCGCGAGAGGGCCCTGGCGGCCGAGGGCGGTCTGGCGGTGCTGCGCGGGAACCTGTGCCCCGACGGCGCGGTGATCAAGCACATCGCGGCCGAGCCCCGGCTCCTGCGGCACACCGGCCCGGCCGTGGTCTTCGACGACTACCGCACGATGCAGCGCACGATCGACGACCCCGCGCTCGCGCTCACCCCCGACCACGTCCTGGTGCTGCGCGGCTCGGGCCCGCGCGGCGGCCCCGGCATGCCGGAGTACGGGATGCTGCCGATCCCGGACTATCTGCTGCGCCGGGGCGTGCGCGACATGCTGCGGATCTCCGACGCCCGGATGAGCGGCACGAGTTACGGGGCGTGCGTGCTGCACATCGCCCCCGAGTCGCATGTGGGCGGGCCGCTCGCGCTGGTGCGCACGGGCGACCCGATCACCCTCGACGTCGCGGCGCGCAGCCTCCGCGTAGAGGTGTCCGAGGCGGAGCTGGCCGGGCGCCGCGCCGCCTGGACGCCGCCCCCGCCCCGCTTCGAGCGGGGGTACGGCGCCCTCTACAGCGAGCAGATCACTCAGGCCGACACCGGCTGCGACTTCGCCTTCCTGGCCGCGCCGGGGCGGGTGCCCGACCCTTGCGCGGGCTGACGGGCCGGGTGCTCACCGGCTCTCGCGCAGCAGCTCGGCCAGAGCGCTGTCCATGTCGAGGTCCTGGTTCTCGACCTCGGCGGAGACGGCCGCGTAGGTGAGGAAGAGGAAGCGGCGCAGCGCCGCCGTGCCGAATTCGAGGAGCGCCAGGCCGTCCGGGGAGCGCAGCTCCACCATGGTCTGGGCCCGCCCGAGCGGCCATATGTGCACATCGCCGGTGCCGGCCGGGGCGCGCAGTCCCCGGTCGATGAGGTCGCGGGCGAAGACCCAGGTCACGCCCCCGTCGTGCAGGGAGACCTCGGGCGGGAAGATCATGCGGACGGCCAGGGGGTCGGAGCCGTCGTAGCTGAGGGTGACGGGGACGGGGACGCCGTGGGGTGCGTCGGTGACGAGGCGGGCCAGGACGGATTGTTCGACGGTGGTGGACATCGACTCGCTCCTTGCTGCCACTCCCGATCTGTGACCCGCATCACATCACCTCAATAGTCGCATATTCAACACCTTGCTTGGGATTTCGTGCGAAAACCCCGAATGGGGTCCCCCGGAGACGGGCCGGGGCCGGAAAGAGGGGGCCTGGCACCACCCCGGTCCGGGGCCCAGACCTCCTGACCGGGACCCCCGCCCGCACGGACGATCGTCGGCGACAGGTCGTACGAACGTGGAAGCAGGGGGCCAGGACATGAACGATCACACACGGCGGAACGTGCTGCGCGGCGCGGCGGGCGCGGCCGCGGGGGGACTGCTCGCCGCACGCGGCGGGGCGGTCGCGGCCGCCGCCGGACGCGGCACACCGCCCACACCGGCGCCGTCCGCCACGAGCCGGCCGTTCCTGCACGGGGCCTTCGCCCCCGTCACCGAAGAGCTCACCGCCTTCGACCTCCCCGTCACCGGCCGCATCCCGCGCTCGCTCAACGGGCGCTATCTGCGCACCGGCCCCAACGTGCTCGGCCTGGAGGACCCCCGGGCACACCACTGGATGCTGGGCGACGGCATGGTCCACGGGGTGCGGCTGCGGAACGGGCGGGCCGAGTGGTACCGCAACCGGTGGGTCCGCTCGGCCGCCGTCAGCGGCAAGCTGGGCGAGCCGCACCCCGGGCCCGTCCCCGAGGACGACTTCGCCTGCAACACCCACGTCATCCCGTACAAGGGCCGCATCCTCGCCCTGCAGGAGGGCGGACCGCTGCCGTACGAGCTGGACGGGGAACTGGGCACCCTGCGCCCGTACGACTTCCGCTCCACGCTGAGCGGCGCGTTCACCGCGCACACCAAGTACGACGCCCGCGCCGACGAGCTGCACGCCGTCGCCTACTACCCGACCTGGGACCACGTCCGCCATCTCGTGGTCGACCGGACCGGGCGGGTCGCCCGCACCACGCGGATCCCCGTCGCCGACAGCCCGATGATGCACGACTTCGCGCTCACCGAGCGGCACGTGGTCCTCTTCGACATCCCCGTCACCTTCGACGCGGCGGCGGCCGGGGCGGGCGCGCCCGTGCCGTACGTGTGGAACGACCGGCATCCGGCGCGGGTGGGCGTGCTGCCGCGTGCGGGCGGGGACGTGCGGTGGTTCGAGGTGGACCCGGTCTTCTACTCGCACACCCTCAACGCCTACGACGACGGGGACTCGGTGGTCGTCGACGTCACCACGTTCCCGGCGCCGTTCCTCGTCGCGGGGAAGGGCTCCGACGGGCCCACCGCGCTCGGCACCGCCTCACTGGACCGCTGGACCGTCGACCTGGCGCACGGCCGGGTCCGCACCCGGCGCCTCGACGACCGGCCGCAGGAGTTCCCGCGCGTCAACGAGGCACTGGTGTCCCGGCGCCACCGGTACGGGTACACGGCGGCCGCCGCCGAGATGTCCACCGCGTATCTGACGGCCGACAGCGTGCCACCGGACCGCTCCTTCGGCAACGCCCTGATCAAGCACGACTTCCTGCGCGGCACCTCGCAGCTGCACCGCCTGCCCCGTGGCGCCGCCGTCGGCGAGGCGGTGTTCGTGCCCGCGCACGGGCCCGACCCGGCCCCGGGGGCGGCGGAGGACGACGGCTACACACTGGCGTACGTCCACAATCCGGAGCGCGGCGCCGCCGATCTGCTGATCCTGGCGGCGCAGGACTTCACCGGCCGTCCGGTGGCCCGGGTCCATCTGCCGGGGCGGGTTCCGCTCGGTTTCCACGGCAGTTGGGTGGCGGACGCGTGAGCTCAGCCGAGCTGACTGAGCATGCCCATCACCGAGTTGACCGCACTGTGCAGTGAGGGGGCGGCGGCGGTGTCGGCGAAGTAGAAGCCGAAGGCCGCGCAGATCACGGCGTGCGAGACCTTGGTGCCGCCCTTGCGGCAGAGGAGGAACGCGCCCACGGCGAGCGCGAGCATCAGGGGAAAGTGCACGGAGGGCACGGTGTTTCACCTCGTGACCCCGAGTCTGTCGAGCACCGGCCCGCCGCGCAGGGCGGCGGCGGGCCGGTGGAAAGCACCTCCGCCACGCTACGGCCGTTGCTCACCCGTCGCCATACGGCCGGTCACCGGCCGTCATCGCCGCAGCTCGGGCGGGCCGGGGTCACACTGCGGTGGCGACGACCAGGCGGCAGCGGGGGCTGCCGTCGGGGCGCCGGCCGAGCTCGTCCAGCGCGTACAGGTCGACCCGGAACCCGGCACCGGCGAGTTCCCGCGTCACGTCCGCGAGCCCGAAGTCCCGGTAGTACATGACGAATCGGGGCCGCCACAGCGCGTTGCGCACCCGCATCGCGGTGTCGAAGCCGAGCAGCGCCCAGTAACCGAGGGAGCCGGGGCGGGCGGGCGCCGCGATCGGGAACGCGAAGCGGCCGCCGGGCGCGAGAACCGAGCGGACCTGCGAGAACAGGCCGGGCCGCTCGCCGGGCAGGAAGTGGCCGAACGCGCCGAAGCTCACGACCAGGTCGAAGGCGGCCGGTGCGAACGGCAGGGCGCGGACGTCGGCCCGGATCCAGTCGACGGCCTCGCGTGTACGGGCCCGCCCGACCGCCAGCATCCCGGCGCTGAAGTCGACCCCGGTGACCCGCTCTCGGCACACCGCGCGCAGCACCGGGATGCCCGCGCCGGTGCCGCAGCACAGGTCGAGCCCGCGCCCGAAGGGGCCGAGCTCGGAAAGGGTGCGCGTGACGGCGTCGAGGACCGGCCCCGGTGTGCGGTACGGAGTGTGGTCGAACTTCGGCGCAAGCAGGTCGTAGCCGTGCTCGACCGACGACAGCGCCTGGACGGCGAGTTCACGCAGCGTAGGGCCCTGGGAAGCGGACATCGACCTCAGCCTATAGCCTCGGAAAAGGTACCAATCGAGCGGATGGGGAGCCGCCGAGACGGGAGAAAGCCATCGTGAATTCCACTCTGACCCGCCGCTGCGCCCGGATGGCCGCGGCCGGTGCCCTGTCCGTGGCCCTGCTGGCCGGCGGATCCGCCGCGGTCGCCTCGGCCGCGAGCCCCACCCCGAAACCGTCGCCGAGCGGCAGCAAGTACGCGTCGGCGGCGCCGGGTTCGCTGACCATCAAGGCGAGCGTCACCGAGGCCAAGGTGGGTGACAAGGTCACCTTCACCGGCCGGTCCAAGGGGCTGTCCATCGGCAGCAAGGTCGTGCTCCAGCACAAGAAGGGGAGCAAGTGGACGACCCTGCGCGCCGACACCACCATCAAGCAGGGCAGCAGCTACTCCCTGGACTACAAGGTGAACACCAAGGGCAAGGAGGAGCTGCGGGTGATGGACGGCGCGACCGTCTCCCCGACGGTGACCGTCACCGTGAAGTGACGGCCACCGCGTCACCGCGGGCTAGTCGATCTTCAGCTCGCCCATCGCGCTCCACCCCGTCGCACCCTCGATCGTCGTGCTCACGATGTCGGGGGTGCGGCGCAGGAGCGGGCGCATCGTCTCCATGGCGGCCCGGAAGTGGTCGGAGTTCACGTGCGCCTCGCCCGTGCCGTCCTGGAAGGCCTCGACCAGCACATAGGTGCTCGGGTCCTCCACGCTGCGGGACCACTCGTACCAGAGGTTGCCCGGCTCGGCCCGGGTCGCGCGGGTGAAGTCCGCGACGTGCTGGGGCCACTCCTCGACGTATTCGGGCTTCACGGGGAACTTGACGACGATAAAGATCATTCCGTCATTCTATGCACGCTTTATTCGCTCGGCGGCCTGACCGGGCCGAGGGTAGGGTGGCCGCGCCCAGCTGTCATCCGGCCATGAAACCGCAGGTGAGACTCATTACCGCCCCTCCCCCCGACGCCATCGTCGCCCGGCTCCGCGCGGCCGGCTGTGTCTTCGCCGAGGACGAGGCCCAGTTGCTGGTCGCCACCGCCCGCACCCCGGCCGAGCTCGACGCCATGGTGGCGCGGCGCGCCGAGGGCCTGCCGCTCGAACACGTCCTGGGATGGGCCGAGTTCGGCGGTGTACGGGTCGCGGTGGACCCCGGCGTCTTCGTGCCCCGGCGCCGTACGGAGTTCCTGGTGGAGCAGGCCGTGGCGCTCGCTTCGGCGGGCGCGGTCGTGGTGGACCTGTGCTGCGGCTCGGGCGCGCTGGGTGCGGCCCTTGTGGCGGGGATCGGCCGGGCGGAGCTGCACGCGGCCGACATCGACCCGGCCGCCGTCGAGTGCGCCCGGCGCAATGTCGCCGCCGCCGGGGGCCGGGCCTACCGGGGCGATCTGTTCGACGCGCTCCCCGCCGGGCTGCGGGGCCGCGTGGACGTCCTGCTCGCCAATGTGCCGTACGTACCGAGCGAGGAGATCGAGCTGCTCCCCTCGGAGGCGCGCGTCCACGAGGCGCGTGTGGCGCTCGACGGCGGCGCCGACGGCCTGGACGTGCTGCGCCGGGTGACCGCCGAGGCGGCGCGGTGGCTGGCGCCCGGCGGTCGTCTGCTCTTCGAGACGAGCGAGCGCCAGGTGCCCTCGGCGCTCGCCGCGGTCACCGCGGGCGGTCTCGTCCCGCACGTGGCGACCTGCGAGGACCGGTACGCCACGGTCGTCGTCGCCACCCTGCCGGTCCCGGCCTGAGTCACGCCATCCAGAAGAAGACGGCCGTCATCCGGCTGTCCTCGACGGTGCTGCCCCAGTAGCCGGTCGCGGTGTGGATCATGTTGGCGTTGTAGAGGAGCAGCCGGTTGTAGCGGTGGGGGACGCGGACGTCCTCGGTGAAGGAGTCCGCCGGCACGAACCGGGTGCCGAGCGCCTCGACCAGGTTGGTGTGCGGGGCCGCGACCAGATTGCCGCCGAGACGGCCGCCGGGCAGGCTCTGCCGGTAGAAGCTGGTGCCGCAGTCCTTGGGCACGGCCGGGTTGAGGTAGAGCACGGCCGCGTACCGGCACAGCGCGCGCGAGTCGGTGTGCGGGCGCGGCTCGCTCTCGTCCCTGCCGACGACCTGGACGCAGTTGTGGTTGAGCGTGGCGCCGCCGGGCGCCTTCTGCAGCCACAGCTCGCGCGCCCCGGTGGCCTTCTTGACCAGCCGCTCCACCCGGGCGAGTTCGGCGGGCTCCAGGCCCGGCATGGTGCGCAGCCCCGGCCAGGTCTCGGGCTTGCGGGGGTATCCCTCGACCCAGTCGTCCTTGGCGAGGCAGCGCGCGCGGACCTCGTCGACGTTGGGCAGGACGTCGTCGAGGACCCAGTAGTCCCGGCCGCGGGTGGGTTTGCGGTACGGGAGGACCGGGAGCGCAGAGGGGTTGGGGGACATGCGGCCGAACTTACTTCCGTAACCCTGCGTCGCCGTCCGTGAGTTGGTCAACCTTGGTTCAAGGTGCGGTGAAGCCCCACTCGGTGACGAAGGGCGCATTGCGGGGACATCCCGGCGCGAGGTCCCCGCAATGGCAAAGGCCGGTCCATTTTCGTCCCAGGAGAGGGCCCCGGCGCAGGTCAGCCCTTGCGGCCGACGCCGCCGAACATGGCCACCTCGGCCGGCTCGTCCGTCGCGTCCTCGGGCCGCCAGCGCGAGCACGACAGCACGCCGGGCTCCAGGACCTCCAGGCCGTCGAAGAAGCGGGCGGTCTGCTCGGGGGTGCGCTGGGTGAGCTTGGGGGTGCCGTGCTCGTTCCAGAACGCCACCGCCTGGTCGACGTCCGGCATCTCGGGGTGGGTCACCGTGTGCGACAGGACCAGGTAGCTGCCCGGGGCCAGCTTGTCCATCAGCTTGCGCACCAGGCCGTACGCCTGGGCGTCGTCCTCGATGAAGATCACCACGCCGAGCAGCATCAGCGCGACCGGCCGGCTCAAGTCCAGCGTCTTGGCCGCGTGTTCCAGGATGCTGTCCACGTCGCGCAGGTCCGCGTCGAGGTAGTCGGTCCGCCCCTCGGGCGTGCTGGTCAGCAGCGCGCGGGCGTGGGCGAGCACCAGCGGGTCGTTGTCGACGTAGACGATCCGGGCCTCGGGCGCGATGCGCTGCGCCACCTCGTGGGTGTTGTCGGCGGTGGGCAGGCCGGTGCCGATGTCGAGGAACTGCCGGATGCCCCGGTCGGCCACCAGGTGGCGCACGGCGCGGCCGAGGAAGAGCCGGTCCGCGCGCGCGTAGTCGCCGATGCCGGGGTGGAGCTGGCGGATCTGGTCGCCGACCGCGCGGTCGACCTCGTAGTTGTCCTTGCCGCCGAGCCAGTAGTTCCAGATCCGGGCCGTGTGCGGCTGTGAGGTGTTGATTCTGCTCCGAACGTGCTCGGGAGCATCGAGGTGGGCCGGGTTCTCGGTCACGGGCGTCGTCTCCTGGGGCCTGGTGGAACTGTCAATGATCAGCCTAGATGGCCAAGTTGACCCGCGTCCCGGAACTCAGCCGTCCGGTGTCCCGGACGGGCGGGTGTCCGGATGACGTCATCGGCGCGCCTGACGCGTCCAGGGGCGAAGTCACCCCCAGTCTCATACGATCATGGCTGAACGGTTCCGCTCCTCAGCCACCCCCGTATCCAGGAGGTCAACCGTGACCAGGACGGCTCACCGTATCCGCAATCTGACCACCGCCGCAGCCGCTACGGCCGGGCTGCTGCTCGTCGCCACCGGCTGCTCGTCGGGCGGTGGTGGCGCCGGGGAGGCCGCGGGCGGGGTGCCGGTGGTCAAGAAGGGCAAGCTGACCACCTGCACCCACCTGCCGTATCCGCCGTTCCAGTCGGAGCAGAACGGCAAGGTCGTGGGCTTCGACGTGTCCCTGATCGACCTCGTCGCCAAGAACCTCAAGGTCGAACAGAAGATCCTCGACACTCCGTTCGAGAACTTCAAGACCGGTGCCTTCCTCAACTCCGGCGAGTGCGACCTCGCCGCCGCCGGCATGACCATCACCGACGAGCGCAAGAAGAACGTCGACTTCTCCGTCCCCTACTTCGACGCCACCCAGGCGCTCCTCGCCACCAAGAAGAGCGGGATCACCTCGCTGGCCGACCTCAAGGCCAAGGGCAGGAAGCTCGGCGCCCAGGCCGAGACCACCGGCGAGAGCTACGCCACGGGCAAGGGCTTCAATCCGGTCGCCTTCGAGAGCTCCGACGCGGTGATCAACGGTCTGCGCACCGGCCAGGTGGACGCCGTGGTGATCGACTACCCGGTGGTCCAGGGCTGGCTCAAGGACAAGGCCAACGCCGACCAGTTCGCCCTGGTGGAGAACATCTCGACCGGCGAGCAGTACGGCTTCTCGGTCAAGAAGGGCAACACGAAGCTGCTCGCCGCCATCGACAAGGCCATCACCGACGCCAAGGCGGACGGCACGTACAAGAAGATCTACGAACAGTGGATCGGACCGCTGCCCAAGGCCCAGTCGTGACCTCGCGCCTGACGAGGCGTCAACGAAGGCGCGTCTCGCAGGGCATCCAGTACGCGGTCTTCGTCGGGGTGCTGGTCACCATCGGGGTCCTCGCCGACTGGGACCGGCTGCAGAACCAGTTCGCGCAGACCGACCTGATCGGCAAGCTGTTCCCGGACATCATCACCATCGCCCTGCGCAACACCGTGGTGTACACGCTCTCCGGCTTCGCCTTCGGCCTGGTGCTCGGTCTGGTGGTCGCGCTGATGCGGCTCTCGTCCGTGGCGCCCTACCGCTGGGTGGCGGGCATCTACATCGAGCTGTTCCGGGGGCTGCCCGCCCTGCTGATCTTCATCTTCGTGGGCGTGGCGGTGCCGCTGGCCTTCCCCGGCACGGAGATCCCCGGCGGTACGTACGGAAAGGTCGCCCTCGGGCTCGGTCTGGTCGCCGCGGCCTACATGGCCGAGACCATCAGGGCGGGCATCCAGGCCGTGCCCAAGGGCCAGATGGAGGCGGCCCGCTCGCTGGGGTTCTCGCACGCCCGGGCCATGGTGTCGGTGATCATCCCGCAGGCGTTCCGGATCGTCATCCCGCCGCTGACCAACGAACTGGTGCTGCTCTTCAAGGACTCCTCGCTCGTGCTGTTCCTCGGGGTCACCCTGGAGGAGCGGGAGCTGACCAAGTACGGCAGGGACCTGGCCAGCCAGAGCGCCAACTCCACCCCGATCCTGGTCGCCGGGCTCTGCTACCTGATGGTGACCGTGCCCCTGAGCTTCGTGGTGCGCCGCCTCGAAGCCCGCGCCGACCGGGCGAGGTGAGGAAGCGATGCCACAGAACGAGATCGAGATCCGCGCTCTGCGCAAGTCGTTCGGGGACAACGAGGTGCTGCGCGGCATCGACCTGGAGGTCGCCCGGGGCGAGGTGGTGTGCGTCATCGGCCCCTCGGGGTCGGGCAAGTCGACGCTGCTGCGCTGTGTGAACCTCCTGGAGGAGCCGAGCGCGGGCCAGGTGTTCGTCGGCGGCACCGAGGTCACCGACCTGGACGTCGACATCGACGCGGTGCGCCGCCGCATCGGCATGGTCTTCCAGCAGTTCAACCTCTTCCCGCACATCACGGTCACCGAGAACCTGGTCCTGCCGCAGCGCCGGGTGCTGCGCCGGGACAAGGCGAAGGCGGCCGCCGTGGCCCGGGAGAACCTGGACCGGGTCGGGCTCGCCGAGAAGGCGGACGCCTATCCGGCGCAGCTCTCCGGCGGGCAGCAGCAGCGCGTCGCCATCGCCCGGGCGCTCGCCATGGGCCCCGAGGTGATGCTCTTCGACGAGCCGACCTCGGCGCTCGACCCCGAACTCGTCGGGGACGTCCTCGCGGTGATGCGGGTGCTCGCGGGCGAGGGCATGACGATGATGGTGGTCACCCATGAGATGAGCTTCGCCCGGGAGGTCGCGGACCGGGTGGTGTTCATGGACGGCGGCGTCATCGTCGAGCAGGGCCCGGCCGCGCAGGTCGTGGGCGCCCCGCGCGAGGAGCGGACCAGGAACTTCCTCAACCGCATCCTGGACCCGGCGGCGGAGGCCCGCCCGACCTCGCACCTGCCGCCGCAGGACGAACCCGGCTGACCTGTGGTGCCCGCCCCCGGCTTCCCGGGGGCGGGCACCGCGCACTCAGGGCGTCACGATGCCGCGGCCTTCATCTTGTGCGTGAAGACCCAGGTCGCGATGGACTCACCGAGCGTCAACCCGTCGCTCGCGTCCCACGGGTAGTGCACGCCGAGCCAGATCCTGCTGTCCGCGTTCTCGCGCGCGGCCTGGCTGAAGCTGGTGAACGTGCGGGTCTTGACCGGGGACTTCGGGTCGTCGGTCGAGGCGGTGAAGGCGATGTTGTCGCTCTTGAAGTACTGCCGCATGATCCCCGCCCATGCGGCACCGAACGCGGAGTGCCCCGAGGCCCAGGCCGGGAAGCACGGCGTGTTGCCCGACAGCGGCTTCCAGGCCGTGTCCCCCAGGCCCTCGCGGATCGCCGAGACGGGCCGCCAGAGGTCGATCGGCGTCTGGTACTTCACGTCCCACTCGGCGATGGCCGCGTCCGCCATGGCCACCGAGACCAGCGCGAAGAGCCGGGCGTTCTGATACGGCGTCAGGCCGCGGTCCCGCGCCACCCGCGCGGTGATGTCGAGCAGCTGCCCCGGCGGCTTGTAGGTGCCGTTGGCGTCATTGGCCCAGAACCAGGCCGCCGCCGTCTGGTCCGTGGTACGAGCGGTGGAGTTGGCCGCGCCGAGTGTGCGCACCTTCTCGACCTGGTCGGCGTAGGCCGGGCTGGCGAGCAGGCTCTCGTACGAGGCGTACTGGCCCGGTGTCGACGGCCGGAACTGCGAACCGGAGGTCAGCGCCCACGGCTTGACCTTGCCCCACTCGGGGTTCGCCGCCTGGCCGCCCTGGCTGCAGCCGGGGTCCGGCAGGTCCGGGTAGCTGGTGGGCCGCCAGGCGCCGGGCTTGCCGTCCGGGGTGTAGACGGTCTGGTCGGTGGAGCCGTCCGCGTTGCGGAAGTTCCACATGTTGGTGACCATCGTGTTGACCACGGTGACGTCGAGGAGGTCGAAGTCGGTGGGCTTGGTGCCGAACCGCTCGACGAACTTGTTGTCGAGATACGTGGTCTGGTCGGGGAAGAGCTTGAGCAGGATGTTGTAGGCGGTGCGCCCGATCACCCGCTCCTCCTCGCCCGGACCCTCCAGCCACCCCGCGTAGTTGACCGCCTGGAGATAGGGGTCGGACGTCATGGTGTGCCACTTGAGCTGGTACGAGCTCTCGGCGTCGTAGATCGCCGCGTTCATCTCGGCGGCGGCCCGGGAGAGCGGGCCCGGGGGGCCGCCGGCCGTCTTGATCGCGCCGAGCAGCACGTTGTTCCAGTACTGCACCGGGTCGCCGGTGTAGTTGGGGGCCGCGGAGGCCGACTGGGGTGTGAGCGCGAGTGCGCCGGCGGCCGTGGCGAACACCGTCGCCAGGGTCACCGCCTTGGCGCGTATGCCGCCGCGTCTTCTCTTCTCGCGAATCCGGAGCATGTGGAACAGATCCTCTCTACCGGTGCGTCCATGAGGTGGTGCGGTGGTGCTGAGGTGCTCTGCGTTCCGCGCCGCAATCTAGGGGCCGGGGGCTCGGTACCGCATCCGGCAGGCGTATGACATGGGCCGTCATCCCTGGGGCGCAGATCACGCAGACCGTAAACTCTGGCGGTATACCGCCGGTAAGGCGCCGCTCACCGCAGGGCGTGAAAGTGGGTGGATAGGTAGAATTCACCCCATGGGAGAGCGGTCTGCCGCACCGACAGCGCCCGAGCTCGTCCTGGAGACCGACACCGGCTCCACGGTGATGAGTCCGAGCCGGGACTACCACGTAGGGCGCGACCCCCTCAGCGAGATCGTCATCGACGACGCCCGTGTCTCCTGGCACCACGCGGTGCTGCGCGTGGCGGGCGGCCACTGGACGGTCGAGGACGAGGGCAGCACCAACGGCACGTACGCCGACGGCCGCCGCGTCCACGAGTGGGGCGTCGGTCCCGGCAGCGTCATCCGGTTCGGCAGCCCCGCCGACGGCCCCCGTGCCGTCCTGGTGGGCCGCGCCCCGCCGCCGGTCCGCGCCCCGGAGCGGCTGTCCGCCGTGTCCATGCCGTCCGCGACCGGCGCCTTCCGGCAGCCCACCTCGGTACGGCCGCTGCCCGCCCGTACCGTACGGATCGGCCGCGCCCCCGACAACGACCTGGTCGTCGACGATCTGGTCGTCTCGCGCCGGCACGCCGAACTGCGCGCCCTGCCCGACGGCGGCTACGAGATCGTCGACCTCGGCAGCCACAACGGCACCTTCCTCAACGGCCAGCCCGTCGCCCGCGCCCGGGTCTCCCCGGGCGACATCGTCGGCGTCGGCCACTCGGCGTTCTGCCTGGTCGGGGACGAGCTCCAGGAGTACGTCGACACCGGCGAGGTCTCGCTCGACGTCCAGGACCTCACGGTCGCCGTCGACCGGGGCCGCAAGACCCTGCTCGACCAGGTGTCGTTCCCGGTCGGCGAGAAGTGCCTGCTCGCCGTGGTGGGCCCGAGCGGCGCCGGGAAGTCCACCCTGCTCAACGCCCTGACCGGACTGCGCCCCGCCGACCGGGGCACGGTCCTCTACGACGGCCGCGACCTCTACCGGGACTACGCGGAGCTGCGCCAGCGCATCGGTCTTGTCCCCCAGGACGACATCCTGCACGCCCAGCTCACCGTGCGCCGGGCGCTCGGCTACGCCGCCGAACTGCGCTTCCCGCAGGACACCGCCAGGTCCGAGCGCCGCGCCCGGGTCGACGAGGTGATCGGCGAGCTCGGTCTCGAACAGCGCGCGGGCCAGCCCATCCACAGCCTCTCCGGCGGCCAGCGCAAACGCGTGAGCGTCGCCCTGGAGCTGCTGACCAAGCCGTCGCTGCTCTTCCTCGACGAGCCCACCTCCGGGCTCGACCCGGGCATGGACCGCTCGGTGATGCACATGCTGCGCGGCCTCGCGGACGACGGCCGCACCGTCATCGTGGTCACCCACAGCGTCCTCAGCCTCGACGTCTGCGACCGGATCCTCGTCCTGGCCCCCGGCGGGCACATCGCCTACTACGGGCCGCCCCGCGACACCCTGGGCTTCTTCGGCTTCGGGGAGTGGCCGGAGGCGTTCGAGGCCTTCGAGCGGGACCGCGAGCGGGACTGGGCGGGCGAGTACGCCCGCTCGCCCTTCCACCAGCGGTACGTGGTCGGCTCCAGCGCCCAGCCGCACCTCGACCGGGGCGCCGCCGCCCGGGTCGTGGGCCCGCCGCCCAAGGCGCAGAGCTGGGGCGCCCAGCTGGGCACCCTGGTGCGCCGGTACGCGGCCGCGCTCGGCGCCGACCGGACCTTCCTCGCCATCATGATCGCGCTGCCCTTCGTGATGGGCGCCATGGCGCGGGCGCTGGCGGGCAGCAAGCTGACCCAGGAGACGGCGATGAACGCGCTGCTGATCCTGTGCGTCGGCGGTGTGCTCACGGGCGCGGCCAACGCGGTACGGGAGCTGGTCAAGGAGCGGGTGATCTACCAGCGGGAACGGGCCGTCGGCCTGTCCAGATCGGCGTATCTGATGTCCAAGGTGGTGGTCCTGGGGACGATCACCGTGCTCCAGGCCGTCGTCCTGACGCTGGTGGCGCTGCTCGGCGTCGATCTGGGCGCTCCGGGCGGCAAGGGCGTGGTGATGCCGCCGCTGGTGGAGATCACGGTGGCGGTGGCGCTGCTCGCGTTCACGGCGATGATGCTCGGCCTGCTCGTCTCGGCGCTGGTGCGCAAGGAGGAGGTGACGATGCCGCTGCTCGTGCTGCTCGCCATCGTCCAAGTGGTGTTCTGCGGCGCGCTGTTGAAGCTGCACGGCGTCCCGGGCATCGAGCAGCTGGCCTGGCTGGTCCCGTCGCGGTGGGCGCTCGGCGGGATGGCGGGCACGATCGGGCTCTCCAGGATCGTGCCGGGCGAGCTGACGGGCGACCCGCTGTTCAAGCACGAGACGGGCGTGTGGCTGCTCAACATGGGCATGCTGGTGGCCCTTTCGGTGCTCTTCGGCTACCTGGTGGCCCGGCTGCTGCGGCGGCACGAGCCCGCCGTGATGCGGAAGTAGGCGGCCGCGATGAGCGCTCCCGTGGACTTCCGTCCCACCCATGTCGTCCCTCCCGGCGGACTGGCCGCCTGGGAGAGCCCGGACACCGGGCGCCCCACGGTGCCGCTGGACGCGCTGCTGCCGGTGCAGCTGATCGACCGGCGGGGCGACTGGGCCCGGATCCTGTGCGCCAACGCCTGGTCGGCGTGGGTCGACGGCCGCCTCCTGGTCACCGTTCCGCAGGGGCCGCCGGTGCCGGGCGCGCCCCTTGCCCGTACGGCCGACCCGCGTCCGCTCCTCGCCCGGGTCCAGGACATGCTGAGCCGCTACCGCAGCGCGGCGGAGGACCTGGCCGCGGGCCGCCTCGACGGCGGGACGTTCCGGCAGCGCACCCAGGGGCTGCGGGCCGGGATGGTCGTCGACGGCGAGGCGGTGTGGCTGTACGACGCGGAGCACGAGCGGTGGGTGTACTGCGACGGGACGCGGCTGAGCACGTTCGCGGCGTCCGGGCCGCCGTCCGGTGCGCGCGCGGGCGCGGTGCCGCCCGACGAGGGCCCCGAAGCCGCGCCGTACGACGCGACCCGGGTGGTGGGCCCGGGCGGCGACGGGCCCGGTGGCCGGCCCGGTGACGGCTGATGGCACCCGAGAGCGACCTGTACGCCGGGCGCCCCTCCGATCTGGTCGGGCGGCGGATCGCCGGGTACCGGATCGAGAGCGAGATCGGGCGCGGCGGGATGGCCGTGGTCTACCGGGCCCGCGATCTGCGCCTTGAACGGACGGTCGCGCTGAAGCTGCTCGCCCCCGAACTCGCCCGCAACGACACGTTCCGGCAGCGCTTCACGCACGAGTCGCGGGTGGCCGCCGCGATCGACCACCCGCACATCGTGCCGGTCTTCGAGGCCGGGGAGACCGACGGGGTCCTGTACATCGCCATGCGGTACGTCGCCGGGCGCGATCTGCGGGCGCTGCTCGACCAGGAGGGCCCGCTGCCGGTCGCCACGGCGGCCAGGATCGCGGCCCAGGTGGCGTCCGCGCTGGACGCCGCCCACGAGCACGACCTCGTACACCGGGACGTGAAGCCGGGCAACATCCTGGTGGCCCGGGGCACCGACAGCGACCACCCCGAGCACGTCTACCTCACCGACTTCGGGCTGACGAAGAAGTCGCTGTCGCTGACCGGGTTCACCACGGTCGGCCAGTTCGTCGGCACGCTCGACTACGTGGCGCCGGAGCAGATCTCCGGCCGCCCGGTGGACGGCCGCTGCGACGTCTACAGCCTCGCGTGCGTGGTCTACGAGACGATGGCGGGCGCCCCGCCGTTCCAGCGCGACGACGACATGGCACTGCTGTGGGCCCACCAGTACGACCAGCCGCCCGCGCTGACCGAGAAGCGCCCCGACGTCGCCGCCGGGGTCGACGCCGTGATGGCGAAGGCACTGGCCAAGCTCCCGGACGACCGGTACGACTCGTGCCTGGCGTTCGTGGCCGCACTGCGCGAGGCGGCGAAGGGCGTGGGTCCGGGAGGCCATCCCCCGACGCGGGTGGATCTGCGGGTGGCGGGCGCACCGGAGCCACCCGGACCCCCGCCCGAGCCACCGGAGTGGGCGCGGCCGGTGTTTCCGGGGGCGCGGTGAGGGGGCGGGCGGACGCTCAACCCGACGGCCGCTCCCCCTCCGGCTCCACCTCCCCGCGCCGCCTGACGCGCCGGGCGAGCAGGCTGCCGAGGAAGCCCGCGACCAGGCCCCACAGCAGGGCGAAGCCCAGCCCCGTCCACAGGCGCGGCTTGAGGGACACCTGGCCGGAGAGGCCGCCGCCGAGGTCTCCGATGCCGAGCAGCGACAGGCCGTAGTGCGCGGAGATCCGGACGAGCAGAGAGACGGCCAGCACGGTGAGCGCGAGCGCGAGGGCCATGTGCAGGGCGTGCTGCCACGCCCGTACCCGAGCGGGCGACCGGGCCGCCAGCAGGAACGCGGCGGCCAGAACCAGCACCGCGGCGACCGCGAGCAGCCACCACGCCCGCCCGTCGTAGTCCGCGAGGGTGCTCAGGTTGAGGGTGGAGAGGTCGGGGGTACGCAGCACCTGGTCCAGTACGTGCGGCATGGGCAGCCCGAACGGCCCGTCCACCCGGCCCTCCCAGGAGGCGCCGAGCCCGAGCGTGAAGGCCAGCCAGACGAGGTTCGGCAGGCCGAGCAGGATCACCGCGAAGGTCTCGGCCGTGTGCCCCTTGACCACCGCGACGACGAGTCCCACCACGATGCCGAGCGCCACGTACGCCAGCAGCAGCACGACCATCGCGAAGGCGGCCGGGCGTACCGACTCCTGGAAGCGCAGCAGCCGGGCGGGCAGCGGTGCCTTGCGGGAGACCACCAGGGCGAGGAACAGCAGCCCGGCGAGCCACAGCAGCCCGAAGAGCAGGGTGAGCGGCACATCGGTCTCGAACCCGACCTTGGGCGAGGCGCCCAGCAGATCCCCGATGTCGCCGATGGTCCCGTTCCCCAGCCCGATGGCGAACCGTTTGCGGGCGAGGAACGAGAGGCCGAGGAGCGCGAGCAGCCACAGCACGGCCACCCGGGCGGCCCAGGCCGCCAGTTCGCGGGCGCTCGCCACGGCCCGGTGCCGCAGCGGCCGCAGGAACCCGGCGGCGACGAGCAGCGCCCCGACGAGCGTGACGGAGAGCGGGAGCACGGTCAGGTCGGCGTTGGTGTCGCCGAGGAAACCGGCGTCGCCCTTGATGTCGACGGAGCCGCCGACCGCCATGACGACGACGGCCGCGACGACCTGCGGGAAGGCGTTGTCGGGCAGGTCCGCCGCACCGGCCGCGAGCAGCCCGAGAGCGGCGACGACGGCCATGGCGACCAGACCGGTCAGCACCGCCGCGAGGGCCTCGACCCAGCCGTGGCGCGCGCGTCGCCTCCCCGTGGACTCGTCGGGCGGTCTGTCCTGACTCACGTCGCTCACGTCTGTCACGCTAAGCAGCCCCGGGGCGGTCCGCCCGTCCTGGGGGGCCGACCGCGTCAGCTTGCGGGGCCGCCGGGACCCGGGCACACAATGGGCAGGTCGAGGACGCACCGGACTCGTCGCGTACGAAGCACGAAGCTCGTCGCGTACGAAGCACGAAGGACGAGCCGGACCGCCTGCCCGCGCACCGCCGCGCCCGCCCCCGCACTGCGGCGGGCACACGGTCGCGCGGGCTTCCTCGGCCGAGTGCCCCGCACCCGCGGGACCCCAACGCCGGGAAGAAGAGCTCGTGAGCGTCGAACCTCCCCCGTCCGGCCGCCCCACCGGCCCCCCGTCCGGCCCCCTCTCGGGCCCCTCGCAGCCCGGCGCGCCGACGGGCCCGCCGAGCGGCGGCGGCCAGGGCGGTACGGACCGGGGCGACGGAAGCGAGGACGACGGCCGGAGCGGGGGCGGCCACGACGAGACGATCGCGGTCGGTACGGGCGGGGGCGGCGGGCCGTCGGGCCCGGGGGGTACGGGTGGTGGAGGCGACTCGGGCGGCGGAGGCGGACCCTCCGGGTCCGGTAGCGGCCCCCAAGACCCAGGCGACCAAGGCCCCGGCGAGGGCAAGGGCGACAGCGGCACCCCCGGCAAGGACGGCGGCCCCGACCGCCCCTGGTGGCGCTCGGCCCCCCGTATCGCCCTCACCACCGGCGCGATCGTCGCGGCCGTTGCCCTCATCATCGTCTTCACCCGCCCCGACGGCTCGTCCGGCAAGAAGGGCGCGGGCAGCGAGGTCTACCTCCAGGCGGCGGGCAAGGACGGCCCGGAGCCCTTCACCTCGTCGAGCGCGCGCTACAGCTCCCCGCCCCCGTCCCCGCCGTCCCTGCCCAACGCGTCGGCACCGGCCTCGGCCAACGTGACGCGCGGCGTGGACGGTTCGGCCCCCGGCCTCTACGGCGGCACGCGGAACAGGGCGAGCTGCGACATGGAGAAGCAGATCGGCGCGCTGACGGCGGAACCGGCGAAGAACAAGGCGTTCGCGTCCGTCGAGGGCGTCGCCCCCGACGCCGTGCCCTCGTATCTGCGCTCGCTCACCCCCGTACAGCTCCGCATCGACACCAGGGTCACCAACCACGGCTACCGAAACGGTTCCGCAACCTCCTACCAGGCCGTTCTGCAGGCCGGTACGGCCGTGCTCGTGGACGACCGGGGCGTGCCGAGGGTGCGCTGCGCCTGCGGGAACCCGCTGCTGCCGGCGGTCGCCCAGCAGGGCACGCCCAAGCCGACCGGGGACGCCTGGCCCGCGTACCGGCCGTCGAACGTGGCCGTCGTCGCCCCCGCCGCCCACGCGGTCGACAGGTTCGTCGTGTTCGACCCGGACCGCGACGAGTGGTTCTCGCGCCCCAAGGGCGACACGGGCGCGGGCGACAAGAAGACCACGCCGCCGGGGACTTCGACGCCGTACGCGCCGGTGACGAGCAACACGCCCTCGGCGCCGGGCGGTTACTGATCGGGGACCGGCCCACATAGGGCAGGCCGCGGCCACCCGGCAATCCCCGTATCGAGTGCCGGTCCACTCCCGGGTGATTCGAACTACGGATCACGGCCGCCCGGTCCAGCCGCCGCAACGTTTCATCTCGACAATCGAACTTTTTCTCGACGACTCGGCCGTGACCACGTGCTGATCAGCAGCGTTGTGCATACGTCAGGTCCCGCAACCGCCGTCCGAGGAGTCGCCATGGATGCCCGTACCCACGCCTTAGACGTTCACCTGGTGTTCGATCAGACGGCTTTCGATCAGCCGGAGTTCGATCGGACGGACACGGGGAGGCGGGTGTGAGCAGCGACGCGACGCCGTCGGCGCCCCCGGTGCCGCCGCCCCCGCCCGCCGAGATCACGTTCGCGGGGCACCACGGGAAGAACCCGCTCGGCGAGGCGTCGTTCCGGCAGATGTGCGGGCGGCTGCCGTCCGTGCTGGGGCAGACCTGCCGGATGGCGTGGCGGATCGACCGGGGGTCCGTCCTCCTGCTGCTGGTCTGCCAGATCGTGATCGGGCTCGCGGCGGCGGTGCTGCTCGGCGCCACCTCCCGGGCCATGGCGCCAATCCTGGGCGAGGGCCGGGCGGCCGACCGGATCGACGCGGCGCTGCCGGCGCTGGTGGTCATCGCCGTCGCGGTCGGCGTCGCGCGCGTGACGTCCGCGCTCGCGTCGTACGCGGAGGGCAGGATCACCCCGCTGCTGACCACGGCGGCCGACGCCGACATGGTCGAGGCGGTGTGCCGCGTGGAGGCGGCCGCGTACGGCGAGGAGGGGTTCGCGGACCGCCAGGAGGCGGCCGAGATGGGCGTGATGCGCACCAACTTGATGGTCCGCGACGCCCAGCAGTTCATGGCGGCGGTGATCCGCATGGCCGCCGCGGCGGGCGTCCTCACGGTGCTGCACCCGTTGATGCTCGCCCTGCTCGTGCTCGCCGTGCTGCCCGCGGGCGCGGGCGCCGTGATGTCGGCGCGGGTCGACTACGAGACGCACTACGCCAATGTGGGCGACCGCAATGTGCGCGGGATGATGCGCTGGTGGGCGACGACGCCCAAGCTCGCGGACGAGGTGCGGGCGAACGGCATGACCGGCTATCTGATGTTCTGGTACCGCTCCCTGTCCGAGCGCATCGACCGCCGCACCCTCGCGATGGCACCCCGGCTGCTGCGGATCGCCCTGGCCACCTCGGCGCTCGGCGGGGCCTTCCTCCTCGCCACCTGGGCGACCCTGGCCTGGCTGGCCGTCACCGGCCGGGTCGAGCTGGGCGTCGCGGCGACGGCGGTGGTCGCCGTGCAGAGCTCGCTGAGCGCCCTGTCGGGGGTCGTCGTCTACGGGGCGGCGATGTTCCACACCAGCCTGTACCTGGCGGACATGCGCACGTTCCTCGACTTCGCCGCCGAACGCGCCCCGAAACGGGGCGAGTTGACCGCCCCCGAGCAGCCGGAGGAGATCCGCCTCGACGAGGTCGTCTACCAGTACCCCGACAAGGAGGCGCCCGCCGTGAACCGGGTCTCGCTCACCCTGCGCCGGGGCGAGGTCGTCGCGGTGGTCGGCGAGAACGGCTCGGGAAAGTCCACCCTCACCCGCCTGATCACCGGCCTCTACCTCCCCGACAAGGGCCGGGTGGCCTGGGACGGCGTCGACGTGGCGGCCGCCGACCCGGAGACGGTGTGGCGCCGCACCGGCCTGGTCCCGCAGTTCTTCGGCCAATGGCCGCTGGCCGTACGGGAGAACGTCACCCTGGGCCAGCCGCGCACGCACCACGACACACCGGTCTGGGACGCGGTGGACGCGGTCGGCATGCGCACGGCGGTCGAGGAACTGCCCCACGGCCTCGACACCTTGCTGGCACGCGAGCTGTGGGGCGGCAGCGAGCTCTCCGGCGGCCAGTGGCAGCGCGTCGCCTGCTCCCGCGCGCTCTACCGCCGCCCACCGGTCCTGATCCTGGACGAGCCGACGTCGGAGATGGACGCACGCGGCGAGCACCGCATGTTCACGGTCCTCAAGGGCATGGCCCGCGACCGCATCACGATCGTGGTCACCCACCGCATCGAGAACACCCGCATGGCGGACCGGATCGTGGTGATGGAAAGGGGCCGCATCACCGAACAGGGCACGTACGAGGACCTGCTGCACTCGGGGGGTCTGTTCAGCGAGCTGCACGCGCTGTCGCAGGACCGGTAGCCCAAGAGGCTCGTGAACGGCCCGGCGGACAGGGGCGTGCGGGCGCGCGGCCGGACCGCCGCGCGCCCGCACGCCCCGGCGGTGAGGGAGGTCCTCAGTCCTGGCGGTGGCCCGTCCGACGCGGCTGCCTCACCCCGCCGCCGACCAGAACTCCGACTGCTCCCGAGGCCGGAGCTCCTCCGCCCGAGGCCCCCCGGGCTGCCCCGGCGTCCCGGCCGGATACGTCATGGCCGAGTCCTGCGCGCACCCGAAACTCGCGCTGATGAACACGTTCCCCACGCTCCCCACCTGGAGCGACACGCTGAAGCCGTCCGGGCGGCTCGCGCGGAGCCACGGCATCGACTCGTCGTTCCGCACGCTCGTGACCTTGAAGCCCTGCTGCTCCCAGTGGCGCTGGACCACGCCCAGGAGGCTGCCGCGGCGGTGGGGGGCGATCACCGTCAGGATGTTGCGGCTGCGGGTGACCGTCGTCCTGCCCGTCGGCTCGTTGAGGTCGGTGCTGCACGCCCCCTGCATGGGAGCGCCGTACGCCCACTTCACCGGCGGCTGGATCGCCGCCAGCGTGTCGTCCAGGATCTTCTCCGAGCCCTCGCCCGCCTGCTGCATGTCCATCTTCGATGCCTTCTGCGTCTGCCGTACCCGCTGGTCGCCGCTCTTCGTCTGCCCGGACCCGGACCCGGCCCCGCCGGGCCCGCACGCCGCCAGCGCCGTCATCAGCACCGCGCACGCCACCACCCGTGCCCGCCTCATCGCGGCCTCGTCGTCGTGATGCGGTCGCCGTGACCCGTCACCACGCTCGCGATGTTGGGGAGGGAGTCGCCGCCCGCGTCGGGGTCGAAGTAGAGCGAGTGCGCGGGGAGGTCGCCCTTCACCAGGCCCGTCAGGCCCGTGTCCTTGCCCGGGGCCACGGCGAAGTGGTGGCCGCCGAAGTGGTTGTCCGCGGGGTCCGTACCGAACCAGTTCTTCTTCGGGCCGTACTCGCTTCCCGGTGCCACGTACTCCAGGAGGTTCGGCGACGGGAGGTAGGTGACCTGGTCGTTCTCCGCCGCGCCGATGTACACGTGGTTCGCCCCCACACCCAGGTCGGACGCCTTGTCCACACCCACACCGGGACTGCCGACCAGGACCACGTCGTCCGCCGGGATACCGCCGGGCTGCTGCGTCGCCTGGCCCACCGTGAGCGAGCCGTACGAGTGGCCGATGGCCGTCACATGCGGCGAGCCGGACTCGTGGGTGGCCCTGATGCCGCTCAGGAACCTGTCGTACGCCGGAGCTCCCGCCTTCGCGTCGTCCTTGCTCATCACGTCCGTCGCCGACCACGAGAAGCCGTCGAGCTGCGGGCAGTCGTAGCCGAGCCACACCACCGAGGCGGTCGTGGTGTCGGGGTACATCTTGTTCGCCGTGGTCGCCACGTTCCGGGCCCGGTCCACGTCCGCCGACGCGAAGTGGCCGCTCAACTTGGTGTTGAGCCCCGGTACGTACGCGGAGACGTTCTTCGACGTGTCCGGGTTGCCGAAGGAGACTATGGCCCGGCCCTTGCCCTCCGAGCCGATGCCCAGCAGGTACGGGCGCGGCTCGCCCTCCGCCGCCAGCTGCTTCTTGATACCCTGCAGCCCCTCGATCTTGTCCTTGAGGGCCTTCGCCTTGTCCCCGTCCGCTCCCGCGTACTCCGCCTCCAGGCTGTTCAGCAGCATCGGCAGATACGTCCGGTTGGCCCGGTCGCGGTCGGCGGCCGGGATGCCGTCGCGGTTGCCGATCTCCTGCGGGTAGTCCTGGATCAGCTTGGCCTGGAGGCTGGGGGACAGCTGCGCCCACCACGCCTGTACGGCGGCGGGGGAGCCCTTCTTGTCCGGCATGCCGAGCTCGTGCAGCAGCTCGCGGTTGAGCTCGTCCGCCTTCGCCAGCTCCAGGAAGCCGGTGCTCCAGTCGCCCTTCGCGCAGCGGTTGGCCGCGTCGGTGAAGAGCTTGACCGCCGCCGCGTACTCCTTGTCCGCCTTCTGCGCCGCCGCCAGGGCGTCGCCGATGCGGTCGGCGTAGCCCTGCGCGCGGGTGGCCTGGTCGCGCTGCATCATCGCCACGTCGCCGGGCTTCATCCCGCCGGTGTCGACGCTCGGCGCGGTGACCTTGCCGTCGTCCGCGACGTGGTACCCGGCCCCCGTCGCGTCCGCCACGGCGTTCGCGACCTTGCCCTGCTGCGCGGCGAACTCCTCACCGCAGGCCCTCAACACCGTTCCCACGGCGTCGAGTTCCTTCTTCGCCACCACCAGGTCGCGCTGCATCCGGGCGAGCCGGTCGGCGGCGGACTCGGCGGCGATCCCGCCCCAGTTCCCCTGCTGGAGGGGCTGGTGCAGATACTTGCCGCAGTCGGCGGTGTGCGTGGCGAACTTCTCCGCCAGCTTGTCCCAGGCGTCACCCGCGTCCGTCAGCAGAAGCGGTTTGGCGTCGCGGAGCTGCGAGACCCGCATGTGTCAGCGCCCTCCGTTCGACACCGGCGGGAGGGTCACTCCCGGGGCGTAGGGGGTGTACGGGGCGTACGGGCCGTGCGCCCCCGGGGCCGTGACGCCCGGCGCGTACGGCGTGTACGGGCCGAAGCCCAGGAAGGACTTCCCGCGCTCGTGGTCCTCCCGGGTGAAGCTCGTACTGGACGAGCCGACCGCGTCCGCCGCCCCCTCCACCATGCCCGCCAGCGAGCGCAGCGCCTTCGCCCACGCCTCCAGGCAGTCGTCGATCGCCTTGGCCGTCTCGAAACCGGCGAGCCCCGCCACCGCCGCGTCCGTCGGCTTGTACAGGGTCTTGATCTCGTCGGGGATGTCCTTGGCCACCTTGCGGGCCGAGTCGCCGGCCTTCTGGACTTCGCCTGGCGTGATCCAGAAGCCCCGTGTGGGACCACCGATCGGTGTGGACATGCCGTTCGCCCCTCCGCTTGTTGATCTTCTTTCCGGCAGGCTACAGGGCGATTTCAGGCCACCCATGAGTACGCGTACTCACTCCTGATCGTCCAAGTGCCCACAGGGCGCCATCACCATGGCCGAGGACGAGCAGAAGAACGGCAGCCACGCCGACGCGTGGAAACTCACGGGCGCGATCATCACGGCTCAGACCGCCGAGGTCGACAAGATGAACGAGATCCTCGCCCTGCTCCGACCCCACAGGTTGCGGGCCCTCACCCGCGTGAGGGCCCGCAACCTGGCCCACGTTCCTCCACCCGGAAGGCCCGCCCGTGGACGCCGTACTGCACGCCTTGTCCATCGCCGGCTCCATGACCTGGGAGATCACCTGGGCTCTGATCCTCGGCTTCGCCCTGTCCGCGGTGGTGCAGGCGGTGGTGCGCAAATCCACCGTCGTCCGCCTGCTCGGTGACGACCGTCCCCGCACCCTCGCCCTGGCCGCCGGCCTCGGTGCCGCCTCGTCCTCCTGCTCGTACGCCGCCGTCGCGCTCGCCCGCTCGCTGTTCCGCAAGGGCGCCGGCTTCACCGCGGCGATGGCCTTCGAGATCGCCTCGACCAACCTGGTCGTCGAACTCGGCGTGATCCTCGCCCTGTTGATGGGCTGGCAGTTCACCGCGGCGGAGTTCGTCGGCGGCCCGATCATGATCGTGGTCCTCGCGGTCCTCTTCCGCCTCTTCCTGCGCGACAAGCTGCTGCGTGCGGCCCGCGAGCAGGCCGAACGGGGCCTCGCCGGTTCGATGGAGGGCCATGCCGCGATGGACATGTCCGTACAGAAGGAAGGCTCCTTCGCTGGGCGGCTGTTCTCCCGTGAGGGCTTCACCTCCACCGCGCACGTCTTCGTCATGGAGTGGGCCGCGATCCTGCGCGACTTGGTCGTCGGGCTGCTGATCGCGGGGGCGATCGCCGCGTGGGTGCCGGACTCCTTCTGGCGTACGTTCTTCTTCGACGGGCACCCGCTGGCGGCCAAGCTGTGGGGGCCGTTGATCGGCCCCCTGGTCGCGATCGCCTCGTTCGTCTGCTCGATCGGCAACGTGCCGCTGGCCGTGGTCTTGTGGAAGGGCGGCATCAGCTTCGGCGGGGTGGTCGCGTTCATCTTCGCCGACCTGCTGATCCTGCCGATCCTCACCATCTACCGGAAGTACTACGGCGCACGCATGGCCGCCTTCCTGCTCGGCACGTTCTACCTGGCGATGGTCGTCGCCGGGTACGTCGTGGAGTTGACCTTCGGCGGGCTCGGCCTGATCCCCGACCAGGCCGACGCGACGATCCCCATGGAGGGCGTCACCTGGAACTACACGACCTGGCTCAACATCGCCTTCCTGGTTCTGGCAGCCGTACTGCTGGTGCGGTTCCTCCGGACCGGCGGGAGGGGGATGCTGAAGATGATGGGCGGGGCTCCCGGCGACAGCCACGACCACGGTGGGCACGGTCCCCACTAGAGCCGGGCCGACCACGACGGACACCGCCATGGACATGACCCCGCACACCCCGACTGCGGCAGCCGGGGCCCCGGCCCGCATGAAGGCGTCACCAGTTCCGATCCCGGCTCAGTACGCGGGGTGAATCCGGTGGTCGAATTACTCGTGGCTTCCTACAACCCTTACAGGGATGGGCAGTTGAATCGCACGCTCTTGGGGATGTGGCTCTCCGTGTGGAGCGGGCGCTGGCTATGATCACGGCGTGATGACAGCTTGGTCGCGTTCCGGCGATCAGTCGGCCCTTCTTCAAGTGCGTCGACTGGTCACTGCCGGGCTGGCCTTGTTGCTTCTCGGCCTGTTGGGCGTGTGCTGCTCCCTACTGGAGCACAGCAATACAGCCGCCCTGCCGGTCGCTTCCCTCTCCGCCTCGGATGCGGCAGGTCAGGCGGTCGCGTCCGCTGTGGACTGTTCCGAGGGCGAAGGCCACTCCACGGTCGAGGGTGTGCGCCGCAGCGCACCGTCGTATGCGGCGACCACGCCCGACCTCGCCGACGCGCGGGATGACCGTCGGACCGCTCCGGGTCCCTGGCGTGTGCGGGTGGCCGAACAGCTGAAGCGATCCGCTTCCGCTCCCTCAGCGCACTTCAGATCACCAGCTGTCCTCCAGGTGTAGGGCGTCGGCGTTCCACGACGACACCCCACGCGCTGCGGAACTCACGGATTTGCCCACGAGACGGCGATATGTTCAGCACGCCTCGGCTTCTGGCGCTTGAATCCCCGCTTCCCGCGCGCATCTGACCACGCCGCTTCCTCGCCCGCCGACTGAGGAAGCGACTGCCGCTCGGAGGATGTGTGCCCCGCCTGCCCCTGCCGCCCTTGACCCGCCGGGTTCCGTCCTGGCCGGGCGTTCTCCTCGCCTGTGCACTGAGCGTGCTGCTCTTGGCCGCCGCCCACTGCCCTTCGTACCCCGCCGACGACGGACACCGGCACCTCTCCCTTTCCGCGCAGGCCGCGTCGGCCGGACATGGGGAGTCCTCCCACGATCGGGAGCATCCGCAGCACGATCACGGTTCCGCCTGTGCTTCGCCCTGCATGAACACACGGGCCGCAAGCGAGGTACAGCGCCCGGCCGATGAGACCGCCGCCCTTCCTTCCTCAGGAATGTGTGCTCCGACGGCAGAGCAGGCAGCCTCGGCGGTCCTCGGCTCCAGTACATCGCCCATAGCCCGCACCGGTCGCTCCACGCTGGCCGACGTTTGCCGGTGGCGGATCTAGGCCGCTCGCCTCGCAGCCGCACGCGGCTGCCGCATGCCGTCCTCCGGACCAGGACCCCGTTCCTGATGCCCGGCCAGTGACGGCGTACCACGCGAACGAGTAGCCGACGCCATCACCGAACGAAGGCACAGTCATGCATTCTTCGACCAGCGACACATCGTCCACCGGCCGCTCGGCCCTGTCAGAGCTGGTGGGCAACACCCCGCTGCTGCACATCTCCGAACCGCTCGCGCCGCCGGGACGGGGCTTCTGGGCGAAGCTGGAGGGCTTCAACCCCGGTGGCATCAAGGACCGCCCCGGCCTGCACATGGTCGAACGGGCCCGCGCCCGCGGCGACCTGAAGCCGGGCGCGAGGATCATCGAGTCCACCAGCGGAACCCTGGGCCTCGGCCTCGCCCTGGCGGGCATGGTCTACGGACACCCCGTCACCCTGGTCACCGACCCGGGGCTCGAACCGTCCATGACCCGGCTGCTGACCGCGTACGGCGCCCAGGTCGATGTGGTGTCGGAGCCGCACCCCACCGGCGGCTGGCAGCAGGCCCGCCGCGACCGCGTCGTCGAGCTGATGGGACAGCACCCGGGCCCCTGGTGCCCGGACCAGTACAACAACCCCGACAACACCACCGCCTACACTCCGCTCGCCCTCGAACTGGCCACCGAGCTCCGGCACATCGACGTCCTGGTGTGCAGCGTCGGCACCGGCGGCCATTCGGCGGGGATCTCGCGCGTACTGCGGCAGCTCTACCCCGACCTGACGCTCGTGGGGGTGGACACCATCGGCTCGACGATCTTCGGGCAGCCGGCCCGGCCGAGGCTGATGCGCGGGCTGGGGTCCAGCATCTACCCCCGCAACGTCGCCTACGACAACTTCAGCGAGGTGCACTGGGTCTCCCCGGCGGAAGCCGTGTGGACCTGCCGCCGACTGGCCGGCTCCCACTACGCCACCGGCGGCTGGAGCGTCGGAGCGGTCGCGCTGGTCGCCGGCTGGCTCGCCCGCTCGCTCCCGAAGGACACACGCATCGCCGCGGTCTTCCCCGACGGCCCCCAGCGGTACCTCGGCACCGTCTACGACGACGCCTACTGCGCCGCCCACGGCCTGCTCGACTCCCCGCCCGCGCCGGAACCGGACCTGATCGGGAGCCTGGACGAGAAGGAGGTCACCCGCTGGACCCACTGCACCGAAGTCGTCGACCCGCTCACCCTCCACGGAGACCGCGAGACCGATGCCGTCGGTGAGACCGGCGTGAACAGCGCGACGGGACTGCGGAGGCGGACCCGGTGAAGGGCACGATCGCTCAGGCCCGCTCGTACGACCGCAGTGTCCGGCTGTTGATGGTCAACCAATTCACCATCAACCTCGGCTTCTACATGCTGATGCCCTATCTGGCCACCTACCTGGCCGGGCCGCTCGGCCTGGCGGGATGGCTGGTCGGGCTGATCCTCGGCGTACGCAACTTCAGCCAGCAGGGCATGTTCCTCATCGGCGGGACACTGGCCGACCGCCTCGGCTACAAGCCCATGATCATCGCCGGGCTCGTGCTGCGTACCGCGGGTTTCACGGCCCTGGGGCTGGTGGAATCCGTTCCCGCCCTGCTCGCCGCGTCCGCCGCGACGGGCCTGGCCGGCGCCCTGTTCAACCCCGCCTCCCGCGCCTACCTGGCGGCTGATGCGGGCGAGCGGCGCGTCGAGGCGTTCGCCCTGTTCAACGTCTTCTACCAAGCGGGCATCCTGCTCGGCCCGCTGGTCGGCATGTTCCTGACCGGCGTCGATTTCAGCGTCACCTGCCTGACAGCCGCAGGGATCTTCGCGGTCCTGAGCGTCATCCAGATCCGGGCCCTGCCGGCCCGCCGCGCGGACCACGCCGACACCGCGGACGGGAGGCGCGACGGTGTCCTGCGGCAATGGCGGGGGATCTTCACGAACCGCCCGTTCCTGCTGTTCTCCCTGGCCATGATCGGTTCGTATGTGATGTCCTTCCAGGTCTACCTGTCCCTGCCGCTGGAAGTCCGGCGGCTGGGCGGTGAAGGACGGTTCGGCACGGCTGCGGTGGCGGTCCTGTTCGCCGTTTCCGGATTGAGCACGATCGTCTTCCAGACGAAGGTCACCGCCTGGTGCACGGCCCGGATGGCACCGGGCCGGGCGCTCACCTGGGGAGTGGCCACGATGGGGGCGGCGTTCGTCCCCCTCCTCGCGGCCTCCGCCGTACCCGTACCGGACGGCGGGGCATGCCTGTGGCTGCTGGCCGCCGTGCCGCCGGCCATGTCCGCGCTGCTGCTGGCCCTCGGCACGATGATCGCCTACCCCTTCGAGATGGACACCATCGTCCACCTCTCGGGCAACCGTCTGGTGGCCACGCACTACGGCCTGTACAACACCATCTGCGGAGTCGGCATCACGCTCGGCAATCTGCTCACCGGCGTGGCGCTGGACGCCGCCCGGGAAGCCGGAGTGCCGGCACTGCCCTGGGCGGCGCTGGGTGTACTGGGCCTGGCCTGCGCGGCCGCGCTGTCCGCACTGCACCGCAGCGGTCGACTATCACCTGCCCAGGCGGAGGAGGAACGTCAGGCCGTGGCCACCTGACCGCCACCAGGGACACGGACACGGGGCGGGTCGCCACCGCAGCGTCCGGCTTACCGCGCATCCGGGCGAGGGTGGCCGGGGCGCCGGTGGCGGCGCCGACCGTTTGAGGACGTCGTCCTTGCGGGCGGTGCAACCGTGCATGGCGGTTCCTTGCGATTGCCCCGGAGGGGTATATCTCCAACGGCGGCCGCCTTCCGCTTGGAGCGGGCTTACGGCCACCTCGTCGCCCTGCGCTCCGGAGACCTCGCCCACCTCCACGTCCATCCCGAAGGCGGCGGGCGGGGACCAGGGCCCTCGGCTGCGTCTCGAAGGCCCGCCGCCGCGCGCGTACGGTGGACGTACGGCCGGACGGGTGAGCCCGTAACGGCATTGCTGACAGCCGCTGCGGGCGACCGCCCGCCGCCATGCGGTCTTCTGCTCCCCCACAGGAGGGAAAGGCGATGCTCGAGCACAAGGTCGGCACACAGGAGGAATTCGAGGCAGCCCGGCAGGAGCTGCTCGTGGAGGAGAAGGAACTCACCCGACGCGGCGACGAGCTCGCGCGGAAGCGGCGGGAGCTTCCCTGGGTGCCGGTCGAAAAGGACTACGGCTTCGAGACCGAGGACGGGACCAGGTCGCTTGGGGTGGAGCTTCGGCTGGGTCTCCCCCGTCGGCAGTGACTTCCACCGCGACCTCGGGTTCATGTACACGGAGAAGGAGCTGAGGCCGTTCCTCGAAGGCGAGGTTCCACCGATCGTGAGTCAGATGGCGAAGGCGTCCGGCACGGACGTGCTCGGGTACGTCACCGAGGGGCCCGGGCTGAGCTCCTACGCGCGATCGGACGGCACCGTCTATCGGACGTACGTCACCACCGCGCGCGGCCTTGAGCCTGCCATGGCCTACTACGGCCTCCTCGACCGTACGCCGAGGGGCCGCCAGGAGGACGGCGAGCAGACCTTCTGGCTGCGCCGCCACGACGAGTACGGGAAGACCTGAGAGGTCGCCTTCTCCGGTGGCAGGACGTGCCTCCTGGCCGACGATCAGCTGCTGCCACTGCCCGACGAGCTCGCCGAGGCACGCGACGCGGCGCGGCGTCGCTTCCAGCCCCTGCACCGCTGATCCGGGGACAGGTCGACGGGGACCGGCCGGCCGTGCTCTCGGCCGGCCTCCCAGGTTTTGGGCCTTCCGGTTCTGTGATCTGCTGGAGAGGGCAGCTCGCGTCCCTGGGAGGCGTTCCATGCCACACCCCCGCCTGGCCCCGCCGGCACCCACGCGGCCCGCATTCCTGCTGCCCGCGCGTGATCTCGCATTCGCATGGTTCCTGATGGTGCTGCTGGCCGCCCTGGCGTGGGTGCTCACCATCGGCCAGTCCCGCCACATGGGGATGGAGCCCGGCACCATGGGCCTGGCGCTCCCCCTCTTCCTCCTGCTGTGGGTGGTCATGATGGCGGCGATGATGCTGCCGTCCGTCGCACCTGTGGCCATCACCTGGGTACGCGGGATCACCCGCCGTTCGGCCGGCCCTGCCCGCGCGCTGCGGATCACCGAATTCGTCAGCGGCTACCTCCTCGCCTGGACCGCCTTCGGGCTGCTCGCTTACGGCGCCCTGGCACTCACCGGACATCTCGTGGACCGCGACCCCGGGACGGGCCGCTGGATCGGCGCCGCCGCGTTCCTCCTCGCGGCAGCTCAGCAGTTCGGGCCGCTGAAGCGGGTCTGCCTGCGGCACTGCCGCAATCCGATGTTCCAACTGCTCCAGTACTCGCGTTACCGGCCCTGGGCGAAGGACCTGCGGGTCGGGGCGCACCACGGGCTCTACTGCGTCGGATGCTGCTGGGGGCTGATGATCGTCCTGATCCCACTCGGCCTCATGAACGTGGCCGCGATGGCCGCACTGGCGGCAGTGATCTTCCTGGAAAAACTCTGGCGGCAAGGACCCTGGCTCACCTGGGCCGTCGGCCTGGCGCTTCTCGTCCTGGCCGTCCTCGCCCCCTTCCAGGACTGGCTGCTCCCCGGCCTGGACACGTCCGGTCCAGCCATGGACCAGATGACCGGCTGGACAGCATGAGCGGTCGTTTCCCACCCCGCGGGAGGCGGCCGGTACGGCGGTCACCTTCCCGCGTTCCAACGAAACCGGTTGCTGCGCGCTTGGCTCAACCCCGTCCGGTGGGCGCGCCCACGGGCTGTTCGCTGGAGAAGGCGTAGTCGGACGCCTCGCCATACGCACCCTCGAACGACAGCCCGAAGGCATGCGAACTACCGGTGGTACGGCCCAGCGTGAACTCCGGAGAGAACCCGAACATCGCGTTCTTCATCGTCGTAGGCCCTCCATCGGGCCCCCTGAGAGGCTCGAATGCGAGCTCCGTCCTCCCTCCGACGCTGAGTCGGGGCTTCTCTCCGTCGGACAGCGAGACGCTCGCCCGCTCCACGCCCAGATTCTCGCCGTAGAACTGCGAGAGTTCACCGAACGCACCGCCTTCGCCCCCGGACACGATGCGTACCACCGCATCGGTCTGTTCGTCGGTGGCCCCCTCATCGATGACCAGGCCGACCTTCCAGTTGCCGGAGGTCAGGTTGGAGGGGAAGTGGTTGTAGAGGACGAAATCCACCCCGGACAGGTTCACCTCGTCCAAGCGCCCTTCTTCCACGTGGAAGACGGCGCACCCAAGGCATTCCTCACGCCCCTGCGGGTCGTGCGGCTTCGCATCGACGGCGCAGCCGCACACCACCGCACATGAACAACCAGCCAGGTAGTTGCCGGAGATGCTCCACGTCATGATCTGCTCCCGATCGCTTGACGGTTGTCGTCGTCCGACGGTACGGACGACGCCGGCATCGAGAGCGGCCGGTGGCGAGCGCGCGGCCGGCGAAGCGGACGGAGCAGGGACCGCAAAGGCACGTCTGCCCTCGACAACGGCGGGACGGGACGCCCCGCCGTCCTTCCGTGCGGTGCAGGTCTCCATGGTCCACTCACTCCACGGGCAGGCACCCTGCCCCCAGGAGTTCTTCTCCCTTCAAGGCTAGGCCGAGCCGGCACAACATGTACAGATCACCGCCCGACCTCGATCGGTGCCCGGCCCCGGGGCTGCGCTCGCGGGCAGACCGGCTTTTGCCCACGTGGCAGCGGGAGGAGAATGGATGATGACCCGTGCGACCGAGCGCCTGTGTTGACGTCCGGCTGGGCATCCCCGACTGCGATTCCCGCCCGTGCGGGCCGTGAGGAGGCGTTGAGATGTCTGAGACGACAGCAGCTGTTCCACGATGGCACGCGGTCGGTGACTGGTTCGATACGTGCAGGTGCAATGTCCCCTGCCCCTGCTCGTTCGCCCAGCTGCCCACCTACGGTGAATGCGACGGCGTCCTGGCCTGGCACATACGCGAGGGTAACTACGGTGACGTACCGCTGGACGGCCTCAATGTGCTGATGCTCGGCTCCTTCGTCGGCAATGTGTGGGCCGAGCACACCGACACGTACGCGGCGGTCTTCCTCGACGAGCGCGCCGACGACGCGCAGCGCGGGGCCCTGCAGATGATCTTCGGGGGCCAGGCCGGCAGCTGGCCCGCCGAGATGGTGAGCATGATGGACGCCGAGATGCGGGGCATGGACTTCGCCCCCATCGAGATCGAGGTCGACGAAGACCTCGGCGGCTGGAGAGCCACGATCCCCGGCCGAGTCGAGGCGAGCGCCGTGGCGCTCACCGGACCGACCACACCGGAGGGTGCGCGGGTCCAGTCGACCAACCTCCCCGGCTCGGAGACCGGGCCGGGACAGGTCGCGACCTGGGGCCGCTCCACGGCAGACCGCGCCGACGCCTTCGGCTTCCGCTGGAGCCGGGAGGGCCAGTCCAGCAAGCACATCACCTTCGACTGGACAGGCCCTGACCAAGGTCAGCCGTCCCGCGGAAGCCACGGTTAGCGGTGGTCACCGCAGGTGCCGGGAGTAGCTCCTCGACGTGGTACCGACCGTGGACGACGCGCGATACCGGAGCGGTCGAGGAGGGCGAACTGCCGCGCCGCTTGTGGCGCGTCACCCAGATCCGACCCCTTTGACCCGGTACCCAGCCGGATCAGCCACCGGCTGCCCGCGGGCCTCATCTTCCGTGTGGAGGCCGGATCCAGTTGTCCAGTGAGCGTGTCCGTTCCGCGTGGAGCATGCGGGGGTCTGTTGTGCGGGTGGCCCAGGCGATGTGTCCGTCCGGGCGGACAAGGACTTCGGTGGTGCCGTCGAGGGCGGGGTCCTGGACGGAAGTGCGGGCGGTCACCGTCGTGACCGGGGCGGGGGCGGTGAAGTCGGTGTGCGCTGAAGACAGGTGGAGCAGGACGAAGCGGCCGTCGTGCAGTAGCTCGTAGGTTCGGGCCTGGCGTCCTCCTGGGAGGGCGAGTGGGAGGTCTGGCACGCGTCGGCCTGTCAGCGGGTGTGCGGCGGGGGTGGCAGGCGGGTAGGCGGTGTCGAGTGCGGAGAGGTGTCCGGCGAGGTACCGGTTGACCTCCACCAGGCCGAGGAGCGTGTCCAACAGTTCGCACAGAAGCGTCGCGGGACGGTGGTAGCGCTCGACCAGCGGCAGTTCGACCAGGAGGGTCTGGGCCTCGGTGCGTTCGGTGACAGCCCGGCCGACCGGGTGGCGTTCGGCGTGGTAGGTGTCGAGCAAGCCGGGTGCGGCCCACCCCCGGATGTGCGCGGCCAGTTTCCAGCCGAGGTTCATCGCGTCCTGGAGGCCGGTGTTGAGCCCTTGGGCACCGACGGGGAAGTGGATGTGCGCGGCGTCGCCGGCGAGGAGGAGACGGCCGGAGCGGTAGTGCTCGGCGAGCCGGGTGGCGTTGCCGAACCGCGACAGCCAGGTCGGGCGTCCGATGCCGCAGTCGGTGCCGCAGACGCGCAGCAGCGCGGTGCGGAACTCGTCGGGTGTGACGGGGGTGGTGGACGGCACCCTGATGCGTTCGGGGTCCATGACCACGAACCGGGTCAGGCCGGGTTCCAGCCGGGCGATGAGGACGCCGTGCCGCCTGGCACGGTCGAGGTCTGCGTGATCGGCGGTGGCGAAGTCGCCCACCATGGCGGTGAACGACTCGTCGGTGCCGGGAAAGGCGATGCCGGCGGCGCGGCGGACGATGCTGCGGGCGCCGTCGCAACCGGCCGCGTAGGCGGCCCGGACCGAGGTTGGTCCGGTCGGGCCGCGCAGGTCCACCTCGACGCTGTCGTCCTTCTGTCTCACCGCGGTCGCCTCGTGACCGCGGTGGATCCGGGCGCCGAGTTCCCGGGCCCGTTCCTCCAACAGCGCCTCGGTGTGCGACTGGGCCAGTAGCAGGGCGTGGGGGTGCGGGGAGGCCAGCGCGGAGAAGTCGAGCGGTGTCCTCAAAGTGGCGGCGAACTGCCAGCCGGGCACGGTACGGCCGACGGCCAGGAACCGGTCGGCCAGGCCGCGTTGGTCCAGCAGTTCCAGGCTGCGCGGGTGCAGGTTGAGAGCTCGTGAGTCCTGCTGCGGGCGCGTGCGGCACTCGACGACGTCCGTCCGTACGCCGGCGAGTGCGAGTTCGGCCGCGAGCAGCAGGCCGGTGGGGCCGGCGCCGACGACGAGCACCTCGGTTTCCGTCTCCATACGCCTCCTCCTCTCGTTCGTCGTGTGACGTGCCGGGCGGTGCTGGGAGCCGGTGTGTGCTCCCGCCGTCGGTCTCGGGAGGGGCGGCTCAGGTGGTTTCGGATCGTTTGCGGGCGATGGTCAGTCCGTCGGCCACCGGCAGCATGACGGACTCGACGCGCGGGTCGGCGCGTACGTGGGCGTTGAACTCGCGTACGGCGCGGGCGTTGCCGGTGGCTTCGGGTAGGTGGACCTGTCCCTGCTGGAGCACGTTGTCGGCGATCAGCAGTCCGCCGGGGCGGAGGCGGGGCACGAGGAGGTCCCAGTACTGGCGGTAGTGGGGCTTGTCGGCGTCGAGGAAGACCAGGTCGATGTCGCTCCGCGTCGGCAGGGCGGTCACCGTCTCCAGCGCGGGGCCGAGTCGGAGGTCGATGCGGTCCTCCACACCGGCTTCCCGCCAGGCGGTTCGGGCGATGGAGGTCCATTCCTCGGAGGTGTCGCAGGTGAGGACGGTTCCACCGGGGGTCAGTCCGGTCGCCAGAGCGAGGGTGGAGTAGCCGGTGAAGGTGCCCACCTCGACGATGCGTCGCGCGTTCACGAGCCGTGCGAGCAGCGTCAGCAGGGTGGCCTGTTCGTGCGGTACGCGCATGATGGCCAGAGGCCCCAGGGCGTGCGTCTGGGCCACCAGCCAACGCTGGACCGGCGTCGGGGGTTCGGCCTGGCCCAGCAGGTAGTCGTACACCTCGCGGGTGAGGGTGACGGTTTTGAGCTCGTCGTACGGGGTTTCGGTCACTTCGGTGCTCCTGTCGGCGTGGTGCACGGGGGCGTGGCGGAGCGGGCGTCGTCGAGAGCTCTGAGCATGGTGGCGAGTTTCGCCTCGGTCTCGGCGAACTCGGCTTCAGGGGTGGACCCTTGGACGATGCCCGCGCCCGCGTACAGGCGCAGTCCCGAGGGGGCGACCTCGCCGCATCGCAGGGCGATGACCCAGTGGCCGTCTCCTGCCTGGTTCATCCAGCCGATCAGGCCGGAGAAGTAGCGGCGCGGTGTGGGTTCGAGGGTGCGGATGAGGGCGGCGGCGGACGTGGTGGGGGTGCCGCAGACGGCGGGGGTCGGGTGGAGGGCGCAGGCCAGCGCGAGGGAGGACGGTGCGGGACGGCGCAGCCGGGCCCGGATCGGGGTGGCCAGGTGCCACAGACGGCTGGTGGCGTGGAGCCGGGGTTCGGCCGGGATGTCGAGCGCCTGGCACACGGGGTGCAGCCGTCGCCGGAGGGCGTCGACGACGTGTCGGTGTTCGGCGCGGTCCTTGGCCGATTGGAGGAGTGCTGTGGCTCGGGTCCGGTCCCGGGCGGGGTCGGGGTGTCGGGGGGTGGTTCCGGCGAGGGGGGTGAGGGTGAGCAGGTCGCCGGTCCGCCGTAGCAAGGTCTCCGGTGTCGCGCCGACGAAGACGGGGGCCGCGTTGTCCCGGTGCGGCAGGGTGACGGAGAAGAGGTGGGCGGCCGGCTCCTGGCGAGCGAGGGCGGTGAGGAGCGCCGATGCCAGATGCCGGTACGAGCGGCTGTCCGGGAGGGGGACACGGAGGGTGCGGGCCAGTACCACCTTGGTGACGATGCCGGTTTCGATCGCGGCCAGTGCGTCGCGGATGGCGGCGTGGTAGGCCGGGGACGGGGGTTCGGGTGCGGGCGGTGGCGGGGGTTCGGCCGCTGGGGCGACGGCCGCCGCGGATGCGGGCGCCCACCGGGGCAGGAGGACTTCCTGGACGGCGCGTACGGCTTCCGGTCGGCTGTCCGGCCGGTGGGCCGTGGCGTTCGAGTCCGGTCAGGAGCAGCTGGGCCGGGGTGCTCTCGTCGAACGGGACGGCCCCGACGACGACGGTGCTCGGCGGGCTCGCGCGCAGGGCACGTTCCGCGGCGGTGGCGAGGGCGTGGAACTGGCCTGGCCCGGTCGGCGCCGGCAGCCGGTCGCCGCCTCGGGCGGTCAGGGTCAAGCGGGGTGTCGACAGCAGCCAGTGATCCGGGCTGCCGCCGGGAGGGAGGAGCGGGGGCCGTGGTGAGGGCGGTAAGGACAACGGCGTTACGCCTCCTGACGGTTGGTCATCCGCGGGGAGTCGCTGTCGGTCATCCGTGCAAGGCGGCCCCGCCGTCCACATAGAGACTGTGTACGGCGATGTGGCGGGCCTGGTCGGAGGCGAGGAAGACGACGGCGGCGGCGATGTCGTCGGGGTCGGCGAGGCGGCCGAGGGGAATGCCGATGCGGAAGGCCGCCGGGTCACCGTGCAGCACCGCGTCCCGGGCCTGGGGGGTGGGAGCCATGCGCCGCAGCATGGGCGTATCGGTGGAGCCGGGGCAGACCACGTTGCAGCGGATGCCGAGCCGGGCGACTTCCAAGCCGAGACCGAGCGTGAGGGCACCGGCCGCCGCCTTGGAAGCGGCGTAGGCGGCCATGCCCGCACGGGGGGTGCCTGCACTGTTGGAGGCGACTGTGATGACGCTGCCTCGGCGATACGGCGCCATGCGCCGGACCACGGCCCGGCACCAGGTGAGCACGCCCGTGGTGTTGGCGGCGAACAGCTCCTGCCAGGCCGCGTCGGTCAGGTCGGTGAGGGGGCCGGTATGCAGTACCCCGGCCGCGTTGACCAGGAGCCCGACCGGCCCGTGCTCGCGCTCCACGTGGTCGAGGATGCGTTCGGCCGCCTCGGCGTCGGCGACGTCCGCCGCATGGCGGGTGACGTGCGAGCCGACGGCGTCACCGTCCTGCCCTGCAGCCTGCCGGTCGCCCGCACACGTATGGGCAGTGTCCACCGACGCCACATACGCCCCCTCGGCGGCGAGGTGTTCGACCACGCGGGATCCGATGCCACCCGCCGCGCCGGTGACGACCGCCGCGATGCCGTCCAGGCCCGTCAGATGCACATCGGCCTCCCGTGCGCCTCTCGTGCTCCCTGCGTGGCGCAGCCCCGGCACGGGCACAATCGCGGGCGGACGCCGCCGGATCCGAAAAGCCTGATGGGCCCTACGCGGGAAGTGACCCATGTCGTTGCCTCGTATCGCACCCTACGACCCACTCGACGCACGTTCTCTTCCCCTCAACCGTGTGAACTGGTCCGTCGACCCTGACAAGGCCGCACTTCTCGTCCACGACATGCAGAACTACTTCCTACGGGCGTTCGCGCCCGGCGGTCCCGCCGGGTTGGCCGTCGCCAACATCCAGCGGCTGGCCGCCGCGTGCCGCGCCGCCGGTATTCCGGTGGTCTACACGGCACAGCCGGCAAGGCAGACGGCGGCAAACCGAGGGCTGCTGATGGACTTCTGGGGGCCGGGGCTCGGCGGACAGCCCGATGACGACCGGATCGTGGCACCTCTCGCACCCGCGCCGGGTGAGGCCGTGGTCACCAAGCACCGCTACAGCGCGTTCCACCACACCGGCCTCGGCGAAGTGCTGGCGGCACACGGACGTGATCAGCTTCTGATCACCGGGGTGTACGCACATCTGGGATGCATGCTGACGGCCGTGGACGCCTTCGCGCGGGGAGTACAAGCCTTCCTCGTCGCCGACGCGGTGGCCGACTTCGACCGGGACCGACACCGCCAGGCCCTGCGTTACGTCGCCGAATCCTGCGGCATGGTGACCGTCACCGACGAAGTCCTCGGCCCGGCGACCGGATCCGGACGATGACGCGGGACACGGGGAAGCCATCGGGCACCGGTGGCCTGCCTGCGGCTTCCTCGTCCTCGACATGGCCCCACGACCGGCAAGGGGAGCCATGACGCGTGTTCTGGTGCTGGGCGAATTCCGTGCGGACCGACTCGTGCCCGCTCTCACACGGTCCGGTGCGCAGGTGACGGTATTGGGCTTCGCCGACCTCACGGGCTTCTTGGACCCTTCGGTGACGTGCGCGCCACTGCCGAAGGAGCTGACCGAGGAGTCCCTGCGCGCGCTGGTGGACGCACACCGGGCGGACACCGTCGTGGCCAGCGTGTCCTCCCCCGGCCAGGAGCAGCTGCTCACGCTGTACGCCCGCGTGGGCAGGTCCGTCGGTCCTCGGCGGATGCCGGTGCACTCCGAAGCGTTCGCCACGCTGGCGTGCGACAAGGTGGCCTTGCACCGGCAGGCGATCCGGCGCGGCTGGCCCGTACCGGCCGGGGTGGTCTGTGAGCGACCCGAGCGGCTGGGAGCGGCCGTCCGACAGGTGGGCTTCCCGCTGCTGGTCAAGGAGGCGCGCAGCGAGTCCTTCGCAGGTCGGCACTTTGTCGGTGAACCATCCCGACTCGCCGCCGTCGGCGCCGCCGTCACGTACCCGGTGCTGGTGCAACAAGCCGTCCAGGGTGAGGAATTCGCCGTCGAGCTCCTCACCCTCCCCGCCGGCACCGTCGCATGGCCCGTCGCCTCGCTCGGGCCCCTCGACAGCGCATGCGCCCCGGGACGACGGGCCCGGGTACAGCCCGCCGTCCTTCCCGAGGCAGTCCGCTTCGCGTTGAGCACCGTCGTACGGGACATCGTCGCGGCCTCCCGACCGGTGGGGCCGTGGCAGATGGACTTCGCGGTCACCCGCGCCGGGCGACTCAACGTGATCGAGATCAACGGGCGGTTCGGCGGGGTGTCCAACATGAGCTGGACCAGTACGGGCACGGATCCGCACCGAGCCCACGCAGACGCCGTCCTTTACAGCCGGCTGCCGGAGCACACCCACGCCGTCCGGGCGGTGCTGGAGGTGCCCGTACCGAACGGCATGACACTGCCGCCCGCCCCGGCGGGGACGGTGCTGTCGGCCTTCACCGCCAACCCCGGCTACCCCAACACCTCCGGTGTCCACCGCGCGGTGCTCGGTGTGACGCCCGCCCATGCCCCCGGCGCACGTGCGTGGCTGCGCCGACTGGTCCCGGGAACACTGCTGGTGCCCGTCGACTCCGCCGTCGACCGGCTTGAGCACGGCCTGGCGGCGCTCAGTGCGGAGCATGCGGTGGACGTGAGTGCGGCCGCGGCGCCTCGGGCCGCGTACCCGGTCCGGCGCACAGATCGGTGATGAGTTTGCGGGCCCGGCCTGAGGTCACCGGGGTGACGCCGTGGATCAGCTGCGCCCCGTACACCAGGGTCGCTCCGGCCGGCGGGTGGCAGATCCAGCGGGTGGCGGCGATGGCGTCGAGGGAAACCGGGCCGGACCGGGCAGTGATCTCATGCACGAACCGGGCGCCGGGCTCGAACACGCCATCGGCCTCGGCCACCCGGTCGGTCCACAGCTCCTCGCAGGCACTGGTGTCGAGGTAGAACTCCCCGCCGCTGTCGGCGTCCTGAAGGTTGAACACCACACGGGCCAGGCGGACGGGACGCTCGTCCGGATCGCCCATGCCGTGTACGTGCGAGCGGATCCTGTCTCCGGGCTTGAGGTCGTGGTACAGCCATGGAACAACGGAGTCGGCGGAGGGGAACGCCCGGCGGATGACGGGCATCGCCCGGTCGATCGCACCTGCCAGGATCTCCTGTACGGCATCGGGCGGAGTGAGTCCCTCGCTGGGGCGGGCGGGCACCCAACCGGTGGTGGCCAGATGGTCGTCGATGATCTTGGTGACCTGAGCGGTCTCGTCCGGGGTGAGGAAGTTCTCGATCGTCTGCACGGCCAGGGTCTCGGACGTGTTGATCACTTCGCTGCTCCTCTCGCAGTCCCGTCGCCGGACCATTGCAGAGCCGCCACACGCCGAAGCCAAGGGCGCCCGAACGGGCGCGCGGGCGCACTGGTCGTCCACTCCATGTACACAGCGCGGCTCCGTGAGCGGACGGGCCTCCGCGTACGCCCCCTGCCGTCGCCCGGTACGGTCGCAGTCGGTGTCCACGAGGCCCAGCGGGGCCGCAGACGCTGGCGGTGGTGTGCACGCCGGCGTCGGCGCCCAGCTCTATGCCCACGTGGGCGGCCGTGGCGTTGGGGATCATCATGGTGGGCATGTGCGGGGAGACGACGCGGGGCCGCGGTCCCACAGCCGCTCGTGCCCGGCCAGCAGGCTGGTCACTCCGCCGACCCGACACTGGGTCTCGCGCGGGGCCTGGTCCGGGCTGGTGGTCAGCCGGCCGCAGCGTGCGCGTGTCGGGCGGCGACCGCGTAGGAGTCCTCCCCGTCCTCGGCCGGGCCGACGAAAGTACAGGTGTAGACGGCGCCGAGGCCGAAGGGCCGGGCATCGAGGTCGAAGGACTTCCTGAGCTTGATCTGAGCCAGGGCGTGGTGGAGGGCCGCGCGTATCTCCCCAGACAGCCGTGCGGCGGTGTGGGCGAGGATGACCGCGAGGTTGTCCTCGATCTTCTCCGCGGCCGTGGTGGGCGCCTGGGGGCGGGAGCGGACCGGTTCCTCCTCCACCGAGCTGCCGTGCGCGGCGGCCAGGAACAACTGTTCCAGTTCCAGGCCGTAGCCGAAGCAATGGCTGTCCCGGGCGAACACCGAGGCGAGTTCTCTGCGGTAGGCGCGGGTGCCGCACACCGTGTCGGTCAGCTCGTAACCGGTCAGGGCGCGCATGAGGGCACTGAAGCCGCTGCTGGCCGTCTTGCGGTGCACATCGAGCGGCGACGCACCGCTCCCGTAACGGTTGGCCACCACCATGCCGAGCCCCGCCTGCACCTGAAGACGCTGGAGCAGGCGTTGCACCTGTTCCGGGGCTTGCTTGAGGTGAGCGTCCATCTGAACGAAGAGCTCCGCCGGCGAGTGGCGCAGGAGGTGGTCGAGCCCGCGGCGTACGGCTTCCGCCTTGCCCAGCGGCCCGGGCAGGTGCAGCGCCGACAGCGGCGCCGAGGTATGCCCGCTCAGCCTTGCCGTGCGGGCCTCGTCGACGGTTTCGTCGTTGAAGACGATGACGATGTCACCGAACAGGCCGTCCACGGCTCCCAGCAAGAGGCGCAGTTCCTCATCGGTGACCGCATAAGCGGGAATGACACATGCCGAATTACTCATTGCCGGGAGTTGTTCCTTCGCCCGTTCACACGCGTTTCAGAAAAGAGAATCCTAGCCGCGAGCACACCCATGCCCGCACGGCCCTGCGGCCTCCCGTTCGGTCGCCCGATCAGAAGCCGGGGCACGGTCTCGCTGCCGCTAGGATCATGCGGCCCAGCGACTCCCGAACCGGAGCGGATACCGGGGCTGCGCCCCGGCACATCGGGCTGCTGCCCGACGGTAACAGGCGGTGGGCCCGGCAGCAGGGACTGTCGGCAGTCGAAGGACACCGGCACGGCGCGAAGAGAGCCGCCCAATTCGCCAACTGGTGCGAGGAGTTCTCCGTACCGTTCTCTCGATCTACTTCCTCTCGGCGGCAAATATCCACAGGCCCGGTCCAGAGGTCGACAACCTTCTCGAATTGACGCTCCCCCTGGCGGAAGGCTTTTCCGCCCAAGGACGCCGCCGTGTCGAATTGTTCGGCGCCATCGATCTGCTGCGCGCCATGCACGCCGCAGCCTTGAACGGCACACCCGCCGACACCGCGGTCGCGGCCGCATCCCGCGATCTCCAACTGGCCGACCCGTACGACATCGACCTGGTGATCCGCACCTCCCCCGACCAGCGCCTGTCCGGCTTCCTGCCCTGGCAGACCGCCCACGCCGAACTCCACTTCTCCCAGGCCCTGTGGCCGGACTTCGAGCGGCACCACTTCGCCTCCCGCAACCGGCGCCGGGGACGGTAGAACGGCCAATGCCGCGCACCGGCCTGCGCGCACCCACATGCAATTCGACCCGCATCTGCTCACAGCAAAGCGTCACCGCCCCCCTTCCCAAGGCGACGCACGGCGGCCACCCTCTCACCATCCATGGCCGCCTCCGGACTCCGCGCCAAATCTGATGCTGAGTCAGCAATGGGGCAGCATCGGTCTGATCAGACCTGGTCACAGAAGGACCTCCGAGAGGATCACAACGAGGCGCGGCCTCACATGCCAGCACGGCCGACCGAGCCGATCCGAACGGACACCAACCACGCCCCGAGACAAGGCGCTCGACGAGTAAAACCCCACGCGGGCCCGGCGCAGGCTGGGCAGCGCTCCCCCTGCGGAGTCTGTTCACGGTCTTGGCTGGCCTGACAGGCGACCGCAGCCCGCGCCACACCTTCGGGGATGACGTCTGGTCTCGGCCGACGGTACAACCCTGCCCGCCCCGGATGAGAAGGCGGCGACTTCGCGCTACCGCAACCACATCGGGTTCAACGCAGCGCAGTCAGCGCGGCAACACTGAATCGTGCCTGAATGAGCAGCTCGGACAGCGCCCTGCACCGCCTCGTCGCCGCCCTCACAGATTGCGGGTTTCCATGATCCGAGCTATCGCAGTCAGCACGGAACCAGCACCGGGATCTCGATGCGCTGACCGGTACTGACCGTGCCGCATCGTGGCGCTCGCCCATGAGCCCCATAACAGTCGAAGAACGACCACAGAGCGTTCCGAACCACCTCCGCGTTCAAGCGATCCAGCATCACGGGCCCTGCACCACCGAACACCCGCACCTCACCCCACCGAGTGGTTCGGGCGGGCCCACCAACGCCTTCTGCCCGGGGCTGACGACATCTGGGCTGACACGGAGGAGCATCGAAACACCGCAGTCTCCCGCCCGCCTCTGGACCCTCGGAAGCCAGGGCTGGCATTGCCTCGGGCGTGGTCGCCGTGCGAGTCACAGGCCACTGGTGCGCCAGCCTCCTCGCCGGCGTCGGCCCAGTCCCAGCCCTGGGGCCGGCCGCCGTGGCGGACATGGAGCTGACGGTGCTCTCTTCGTCGACTCGCAGTCCGGCGCGCATACCCCACCGGGCAACCTCATCGGCACCGCTCCGCCCCCTATCCCGCGAGCCTGCCCGGCCGCACGTCACGTCACGGCCGGGCCGCCATCGCAGGACACACAGAGCTCAAGCCTGGGCCGCCCCCGGGCGGCGGGCCAGGATACCCACCGCGGCGCGGTTGAGGGTGCGGCCTCGTACGTCGAGAGTCACGTCGTCGAAGCCGGCCTCGACGAGCTCGTCCTGGAGTTGTTCGGGGGTGGTGTTCATGGTGTGGCGATGATGGACGATCACCAGGGCACCGCCGGGGCGCAGTACGCGCTGAAGTTCCTTGTAGGCGGCCTGGCGGTCCCAGAGGGTCACGTTGTTGACGGAGATCGCCGAGTCCACCGACGCGTCGGGCAGGCCGGTGTCGTCCGCGGTTCCCTCGCGCAGGGTGGCATGGCCGGTGGCCAGGTGCAGGGCGCAGCGTTCACGGGCCAGGGCGCGCATGGTGGCGGAGGGGTCGACGCCGATCGCCCGGCCGCCGGGCGCGACCGCTTCGGCGGCGAGCGCGAGTCCGACTCCGGGGCCGGGGCCGATCTCCAGCACCTGCTTGCCGGGGGCGAGATCGGCGTGCTCGACCGCCCACGCCTCCTGTTCCGCGTTGCCGCGCGACATGATCGCGCCCCCGATCAGGCCAGGTATGCCCCGCGGGCGGCCGAAGATCGGGTCAAGGATCTGCAGGAGCAGAGGCTTCATCTGGGCGGCGTCCAATCCGTGGAGAACACGACGGGAGAAGAGCTGCGTCGGATGGTCTGTGCGGGACCTTGAGGATCGCTGGAGAGCGGTGCCGGGTGCCCTCCGCTGCCCTCAGGAACCCTCAGGTGCTCCCAGGAGCCCATGTCCTCGGGAGCCCAGGAGCCCTTCAGGCTCCCGTCCGCCGCCCCGCCCGCCCCGCCCCTCAGCCGTACGTCCAGCAGAGCTCGACCGGTGGTCGAGGTCGCGCGCTGACGGTGGCGGGCACATCGACGGAAGGTGCGTTATGAGCGGGTTCACTCTCACCGAATTCCGAAGGATCGTGGAGCTCTGCTTCGACGGGGCGGACGCCGCCGCGCTGGACGAGTCGGTCCTGGAGACGGAGTTCGGCGACCTCGGCTACGACTCCCTCGTCGTGTACGAGATCGCCATGCGGGTGCAGGACGACTACCACGTCAGCATCCCGGACGAGGCGCTCGACGAACTGCGGACCCCCGCTTCGCTCATCGCCTACGTAGCCACCCGGATCCCGGTGGACCGGTGATCCTCCCCACGCCCTACGAGGAGTTGCTCCAGTGAGCCGAAGTGTCGCCATCACCGGCATCGGGGTCGTGGCCCCCGGAGGGATCGGGCGGAAGGCGTTCTGGGATCTGCTGGTCTCCGGGCGGTCGGCCAGCCGCACCATCTCGTTCTTCGATCCGTCCCGCTTCCGCTCCCAGATGGCGGCGGAAGTGGACTTCGTCCCCGAGCGGTACGGGCTGTCGCCGCGCGAGATCCGCCGGCTCGACCGCGCCGCCCAGTTCGCCGTGGTGAGCACCCGTGAGTGCCTCGCCGACAGCGGCCTGGAGTTCGCCGCGCTCGATCCCGAGCGCGTCGGTGTCAGCGTCGGCAGCGCCGTCGGCGGAACGACCAGCCTGGAGCGCGAGTACCTGGTGCTCAGCGACAGCGGGCGGCAGTGGGAGGTGGACGGCTCCTACCTCTCGCCGCACCTCTTCGACGCCTTCGTGCCCAGTTCGCTGGCGGCCGAGGTCGCCGCCCTGGTGGGCGCCGAGGGGCCGGCGGCCGTCGTCTCCACCGGCTGCACGTCCGGGCTCGACTCGGTGGGGTACGCACGCGACCTCATCGCGGAGGGCCGCGCCGACGTGATGCTCGCGGGCGGTACGGACACACCGATCTCGCCCATCGCCGCCGCCTGCTTCGACGCCATCAAGGCGACCTCGCCCCGCAACTCGGACCCGGAGCACGCCTCGCGCCCCTTCGACCGCACCCGGGACGGCTTCGTCCTGGCCGAGGGCGCCGCCATGCTCGTACTGGAAGAGCTGGAACACGCCCGGGCCCGGGACGCGCACATCTACGGGCTCGTCTCCGGATACGCGTCGCGCTGCAACGCCTACCACATGACCGGTCTCAAACCGGACGGGCGCGAGATGAGCGAGGCGATCTCGGCCGCGCTCGCCGAAGCGCGGCTGCCGGGCGGTGCCGTGGACTACATCAACGCCCACGGGTCGGGCACCAAGCAGAACGACCGCCACGAGACGGCGGCGTTCAAACGGGCCCTGGGCGAGCACGCCTACCGGACGCCGGTCAGCTCCCTCAAGTCGATGGTCGGGCACTCGCTGGGCGCGATCGGCTCGATCGAGATCGCCGCGTGCGCGCTGGCCATGGAGTTCTCGGTGGTGCCACCCACCGCCAACCTGCACGAGCGGGACCCCGAGTGCGACCTCGACTACGTGCCGAACGAGGCACGGGAGCACTCCCTCGACACCGTCCTGAGCGTCGGCAGCGGGTTCGGCGGTTTCCAGAGCGCGATGGTCCTCTCGCGGCAGGCGCGAAGCCGGTCGAGGAGCGCGGCATGACGGCCCCCGCAACCGCACCGGCACCTGCCCGGCCGCAGCTCGCGCCGGGCGAGGCCGTGGTCACCGGGATCGGGATCGTCGCCCCCAACGGGCTGGGCACCGAGGCGTGGTGGAGCGCGACACTGCGAGGTGAGAGCGGGATCCAGCCGGTCCGCGACTACGACGCCTCCCGCTACCCCTCGCCGCTGGCCGGACTCATCACCGGCTTCGACGCGGCCGAATACCTCCCGGGGCGGCTGCTTCCCCAGACGGACCGGGTCACCCGGCTCGCCCTGGCTGCCGCGGACTGGGCCCTGGAGGACTCCGGCGCCGACCCGGCGGCCCTGCCCGAGTACGCCACGGGCGTGGTGACCTCCAACGCCACTGGCGGATTCGCCTTCACCCACCGCGAGATCCGCAAGCTGTGGACCCGGGGCCCGCAGCACGTCAGTGTCTATGAGTCGTTCGCCTGGTTCTACGCCGCCAATACCGGCCAGATCTCGATACGTCACGGGCTGCGCGGCGCCAGCAGCGTCCTGGTCGCCGAACAGGCCGGGGGCCTGGACGCCCTCGGCCATGCCCGGCGCACCCTGCGCAAGGGCTCGTCGCTGGTGGTCAGCGGAGGCGTCGAGTCCGCACTCGATCCCTGGGGGCTGGTGGCGCACCACTCCAGTGGACGGCTGACGCGGTCGCGCGATCCGCGCCGCGCCTATCTGCCCTTCGACGCCGAGGCCACCGGGCACGTACCCGGCGAGGGCGGCGCGATCCTCGTCGTCGAGGACGCCGCACAGGCGCGCGCCCGAGGCGCCCACCAGGTGTACGGGCGTCTGTCGGGCCATGCGGCCACCTTCGATCCGCGCCCGGGGTCGGGCCGGTCGCCGGGACTCGCCCGGGCGGCCCGCCTGGCGCTCGACGACGCCGGGCTCGGCCCCGGCGACATCGACGTGGTGTTCGCCGACGCGGCGGGCGTGCCCGCACTCGATGACGCGGAGGCGTCGGCCATCGAGTCCGTCTTCGGCCCGTACGGCGTCCCCGTCACCGTCCCCAAGACCCTCACCGGCCGGCTCGCCGGCGGCGGTCCCCCGCTGGATGTGGCGGCGGCGCTGCTCGCCGTACGGGACGGGGTGATCCCCCCGACCGCCCACGTCGACCGGCCCGTTCCCGGCCACCGCCTGGACCTGGTGCGCGGCGGGCCCCGGGACGCCCGTGTCCGCGCGGCGCTCGTCCTGGCCCGCGGGCACGGCGGATTCAACTCGGCCCTGGTGGTGACCGCACCGCAGGACCGGCCCGATCACCGGCACCCCGACCGGCCCCAACGAGAGGCGGCCCCCGCATGAGCGAGCTGACATTCACCGAACTCAAGCACATCCTCGTCGAATGCGCCGGTGAGGAGGAGCACCTGGACCTCACCGAGCAGGCGCTCGACGCCCTGTTCACCGACCTCGGATACGACTCGCTCGCCGTCCTGGAGACGGCGGCCGAGGTCGGCCGCCGCTACGGGGCCGACCTCAGCGACGAGGACGTGGCCGGCGCGGACACCCCGCGTGCCTTCCTCCACCTGGTCAACCAGACCCTGTCCGCCGCGGCCTGAAGGGACCCTCACGATGACCGCGAACACCGCGACTCCCGCACCGGGCCCAGCGCTGGTCACCGGCGCCACCCGGGGCATCGGCCGCTCGGTGGCCCGCGCGCTCGCGCGAAGAGGGCACCCTGTCTTCCTCTGTGCCCGTGACGAGTCGGCTGTGGCCGCCGAGGTCGACCAGCTCACGGAGCACGGATTCACGGCGGCGGGCGCGGCCTGCGACGTGACCTCGCCCGCCGAGGTACGGTCGTGGGTCAAGCGGGCCGTCGAGCGGTTCGGCCCCATCCAGGTGCTCGTCAACAACGCGGGCCGCAGTGGCGGCGGCACCACCGCGGAGCTCTCCGACGAGCTGTGGCACGACGTGATCAACACCAATCTGAACAGTGTGTTCCTGGTGACCCGCGAGGCCCTGACGACCGGCGGGCTCAGCGGGCGCGCGGGCGGGCGGGTCATCAACATCGCCTCCACCGGCGGCAAGCAGGGGGTCGTGCTCGGCGCCCCCTACTCCGCCTCCAAACACGGCGTGGTGGGCTTCACCAAGGCGCTGGGCCTGGAACTGGCCCGTACGGGCGTCACGGTCAACGCGGTGTGCCCCGGCTATGTGGAGACCGAGATGGCGGGCGATGTACGCCGCCACTACGCCGCCCTGTGGAACGTCACCGAGGACGAGGTACTGGCGCGCTTCGAGGCGAAGATCCCGCTCGGCCGCTACACCCAGCCCGACGAGGTGGCGGCCTTCGTCGCCTTCCTCGTCAGCGAGCAGGCCGCCGCCATCACCGCGCAGGCCCTCAACGTCTGCGGCGGCCTTGGCAACTACTGAGGCTCAAGAGGAGTCGAGCATGTCCATCGAGTCAGCCGTCGAGCGGGCCGGTCGGCACCGCACGGCCGCACCACTGCGCAGTGCGGAGCACCAGGCGGAGCTCGCCGGGCCCGCGGACCGCGCCTATCGGCTCGTCGCCGACGTCACCCGCTGGCCGGTGCTGTTCCCGCCCTGCCTCGCGGCCCGCGTCCTGGAGAGCGACCGGGACTCCGAGCGCATCCGGCTGTGGGCCATCGTCGGCACGGACGTACGGAGTTGGACGTCACTGCGGCTGTTCGACGAGGAACGGTTGCGCATCGACTTCCGCCAGGAGGCGCCCGGCCCGCCCGTCGAGTGGATGAGCGGCCACTGGCACTTCGAGGAGACGGCCCCGGACCGGACCCGCATGGTGCTGGGCCACGAGTGGTCGGTGTCGGGAACGCCGGGGGAAGAGCGGCGTGTCGCCGAGGCCCTCGACCGCAACAGCCGCGCCGAGGGCGACGCGGTCGCGCACTGGGCCGAACTCGTCCAGCCCTTGGAGGAGTTGGTGTTCCGCGTGAGTGAGGAGACGGTCATCCACGGCTCGCCCCACCAGGTGTACGACTTTCTGTACCGGGCGGACCTGTGGCCCGCGCGGGTGCCCCACGTCTCGGCTCTGGACCTGGAAGAGAGCGCGGACGCGGATGCCGACGGGGCGCTCGTACAAACCCTCGACATGAAGACCAGGACCGACGACGGCTCGGTGCACGCCACCCAGTCGGTGCGGCTCTGCTTCTCCGACGAGCGCATCGCGTACAAGCAGACGACCGTGCCCCGCGGACTGCGCGGGCACAGCGGGGAATGGGTGCTCGCCCCCGTCGAGGGCGGCACTCGGGTCACCGCCCGCCACCTGGTGGCGCTCGATCCGTCGACGGTGGAGGAGGTGTTCGGGCCCGGTACCTCGTTGGCCGAGGCACGGCAGCGGGCCGGGGCGCTGTTGAGCGCGAACAGCATGCGCACACTCGAAAGCTGCCGCCGCCATACCGGGGGCGGGCCGGCCGCGGCGGGAGGTGGTCCGCGATGACGCGGACGACCGTGCCGCCGAGCACGCTGGCGGGAGCCCACATGCTGGAGGTCGCGGACGGCGTCCACGCCTACCTCCAGGAGCCGGGTGGCTGGTGCCTGAACAACGCGGGGGTGCTGCTCGACCGGGGCCGGGGGCCGGTGGTCGTGGACACGGCGGCCACCGAAGCCCGCGCACTCGCCCTGCGCGCCGCGATCGAACGGCTCACCCCCCGCTCGCCCCGACTGCTGGTCAACACCCATTTCCACGGCGACCACTGCTTCGGCAACGCGCTGGTCGCGGGCCCGGAGACGACGATCGTGGCGCACGAGCTCGCCCGCTCGGAGATGGCCGGTGCCGGGCTCGGACTCATGGGCCTGTGGCCGGATGTGGTGTGGGGCGGCATCGAGCTGCGGCTGCCGGACCAGACGTATGACAGCCGGGTGGTCCTCCACCTCGCCGAGCGCACCGTGGAGCTGCTGTATGTGGGCCCCGCGCACACCACCAACGACACCGTGGTGTGGCTGCCGGAGGAGCGGGTGCTGTTCGCGGGCGATGTACTGATGCCTGGCTGCACCCCCTTCCTGCTCATGGGGTCGCTGCACGGGTATCTGCGGACCATCGAGCGGCTGCGCGCTCTGGGGCCCCGGGTCGTCGTCGGCGGTCACGGGCCGGTCTGCGGGCCGGAGGTCCTGGACCAAACGGCGGATTACCTGCGGTGGCTGCGCCGCACGGCCGAGGAGACACTCGCCGCCGGCCTCGACCCGATCGAGGCGGCGCGAGGACTCGGCACCCATCCGTACGCCGAATGGCGGGACCCCGAGCGTCTGGTGGGGAATCTGCACCGGGCCTATGTGGAGCTGCGCGGTGGAGCCGAGGGGGCGACCCTCGACGCGGTGGCGGTCTTCGGGGAGATGGTGACTTTCAACGGCGGTCGTCTGCCGGCCTGTTACGCGTGATCGAGCAGCTGGTGCCCCCATGGGCGAGGGGCGCCGAGGCGCTCGGTGACCCGCCCGGCGCCGCACCCCATCCGGCCGAGCTGCGGTTTCTTCCGCCCGGCGCGATACAGGGGCGGCGCCGGGAGTTCGCCACCGGGCGAGCCTGCGCCCGCAGCGCCCTGGCGGCACTGGGCGCCCCCGCGAGCGGTCCGCTGCCGCGCGGTGCGCACGGCGCGCCCGTCTGGCCGGCCGGCACGCTCGGCAGCATCACGCACTGCGACGGGTACCGCGCGGCCGTGGCGGCCCGCACGGCGGACGGGCTGGCGCTCGGCATCGACGCCGAGAGGCCCCGGCCGCTGTCGGAGCGGGCGACCACCGCCATCGCCACACCGGAAGAACTGCACCAACTGCGTACGTTGCAGCGGACGTCCAGAGGCGTCCTACCGTGGGCGACTCTGCTGTTCAGCACCAAGGAGGCGGTCTACAAGGCGTGGCACCCGCACGCCCGGCGCCCGTTGTCCTTCCGGGACGCCGAGGTGCGGATCGAGCCGTGCGACGAGGCGCGGGGCGTGCTCACCGTCCGCCCCACCCGCCTCGCACTGCCCGCGCTCGACGGGGGCTATCGCTTCGCCGACGGGTTGCTGGTGACTGTCGTCCACCAGAGCCTCACCCGCGCGCTATCGTCAGCGCTGCCTCGAACGCCGTCAGATCCGCGAGCCCTCCCGTCTCCCGTGCCGGAGCGAGCAGCGGCACGATGAGGCTGTCGCCGGCACGTACGGCGGGGTGGTGGCGCGCGGGGGCGCTCAGGGAGCGGTCGGCGCCGGCGTCCAGGAGCAGCAGCCCCGGTGCGGTCCCCTCGGCGTCCAGGACAGCCCTGAGCGCGGGCCAGTACCGTACCGGCAGGGCGAGTTGGTCGGCCCAGAACGACGCGTCGCGGGCCTGTGCCGGGGTGACGGGCCGCGCTGTACGGGAGGAGATCACCGTGGTGTGCGGTACCCCCGGGCGCAGCCGGGCGAGCTCCGCGCCGAAACGCCGGGCCGCCCGCGTCATCGACGGACTGTGGAAGGCGTGCCCGGAGCGCAGCACCCGCACCGTGCGGCCCAGGGCGTGCAGCCGCACGCGCGCCGCCTCCAGCGAGGCGGGCGGGCCGGACAGGACCGTCTGGCGCGGCCCGTTGACGGCCGCGATGCTCACGGGTCCCAGCTCGTCGGGGAGTTCGTGCGGCGCGGCGGCGACGGCGAGCATCGCGCCGAGGCCGCTGCCGTCGAGCGCGCGCGAGCGCGCCGCCGCCACCGCCGCCAGGTCCTCGGCCCGGTAGACACCCGCCAGGCAGGCCGCGGCGAGCTCCCCGACGCTGTGCCCGAGCAGGAGGTCCGCGGGCCGGGCATGCGCGGCGACCGCCCGGCCGAGGGCGTGGCCCACGGCGAGCAGCAGCGGCTGGGCGACCTGCGCGGTGTCCATGACCGCGTTCGGCGCGGGGCGCAGCCACTGCTCGGCGAGGTGGGCCCCGGCACTGCCCGCAGCCGCGAGGAACTCGTCCATCCGGGCGGTGAACTCGGGCTGTGTTCCGTAGAGTCCGGCGGCCATGCGCTCGCGCTGGGAGCCCTGGCCGGGTAGCAGCAGCACGGTCTTGCGGTCGTTCACGGCGCCTCCTTCCGGGCCGGACCAATCGCCCGCCCGCTGGTCGTGTGGCGCAGAAGCTGTCGGCGCGCTCTCGATACGAGGTGGACCGATGCTCAAGCAGAACTCGTCGCCCCCGCCGGACAGTCGGCGCACTCACGCCCCCGACGACGCAGGAGGACGGGATGACGCAGGACCGGATGACCCGGCACCGGACGCTTTTCCAGGACGACTTCCGGCACGGGTTCGACACGGCCGGGCGGTGGCGGGTGCCGCCGCTGGAGAAGGTGCTCACGACGTGTTCGCGCGACGGCCTGACCGTAACACCGGCGGGCGTCGACCCGGAGACGGGGCAGCCGGCCTTCTCCTGCTCCGCCGATCAGGGCGGGGGTGCGCCCGGGGCCGGTGACCACATCAAGTGGGTCGCGCTGATCGGCGGTTCGGGCTCCGGACGCACGGCGTTCGAGGTGCCCGCCGTCGGCAGGCTGGAGTGCTCGATGGCCCTGTCGGCGCTGAGCCTGGGCGGAGATCGGCACCCCTTCGGCGCTGCCGTCCGCGACCCCGACAGCGATGTGCGGCTCGCGACCGCCGTCATGATCACCATGGATCCGGTCAGCCATGTCGTGTGCGACTTCGTGCTGACCAACACACGGGTCTACGCACTGTACGAGCGGGTGCCCTCGCCCGGTTCGTCGTACGCAGCGTTCTCGTACGCCGTACCGGCGGCCGTTCGTACCCCCGGGCAGTGGCACGATCTGGCCATCCTCGTCGAGAACGACGGGCGGCGGGTGCTGTGGCGGGTGGACGGCGACGAGGTACTGCGCGTCGGGAGGCTGGGCCACCGGCTGCCCGACCGGCGGCACATGCTGCTCGACCACGGCGGCGAGGAGGGCGAGCCGGTCCGGCTGGGCGCTCTGGTGTGTGGGGTCGGGATGCTCACGATGCTCGACGGCGCGGGCCCCGACGGCCGGGGTCTGGTGCGGCTGGATCCCACGCCCGGACACTACTTCTCGCCGCGCCAAGGCGCCCCGTACCAGCAGGAGTTCATGGATGGCGAGGGCCTGGCGGGGAGCAGGTCGTGGGGTGCGGGCGCGGTGCTCAACCTGCGTGAGGTGGCGGTGCGGAGGACGGTTGACAGCGCGGGCGGCGCTGCCTAGATTTGAGTTACTTTGCTTTGAAAGCAAATAGACTGACGACGGAGGCCCCCATGAGTGAACAGCAAGCGGACAGCGGCCTGAGTTGGAACGAGCGGGTCATCAAGGAATTCCGGGCGAACAACGGCCGGGTGAGCGGCATGTTCGAGGGCGCGCCGATGGTGCTGCTGACGACCATGGGCAGGAAGACCGGCAAACCCCACACCAATCCGGCCATCTACTACAAGGACGGCGACCGCTACCTCGTCTTCGCCTCCAACGCCGGCCGGGACAAGAACCCGGACTGGTACCACAACCTTCTGGAGAGCCCCCAGGTCACACTGGAGATCGGCACCGAGGAGGGCGCCGCCAAACCCTTCGCGACGCGCGCCGAAGAGCTCAAGGGCGAGGAGCGCGACCGCTACTGGGAACTCCAGTGCACCATCGACCCCGCCTTCCGCGACTACGAGGCCAAGACCGACCGCACGATCCCGGTGGTCGCCCTGCGGCCACTGGATCTCAGCGGGGACAACGAACGCAGCCGCATGATCGGCCGGCAGCTGGTCAAGCACCACAGCGATCTGCGCGCCGAACTGGCCCGTCTGCGCGGCGGGTTGGAGCAGGCCCTGGGCAGTGACGGCTCGGACGGGCCCGGCGCCGCCGAGCTCACCGAGCAGCTGCGCGCCCGCTGCCTCACCTACTGCTACGGCCTGCAGATGCACCACATCCGCGAGGACGGCTCGTTCTCCGCGTTCGAGACCAGGTTCCCCCACCTCGTCCCGGCCATCACCAAGCTCCGCGAGCAGCACCACGTGGTGGAGAGCGCCCTGGCGGAGTTCGAGGAGGTGCTGGAGAAGGGCCTCACCGGTGACGGCGGCGACCTGGAGCGGCTGCGCGGCGAGCTGGACCGCGTCGTGTCCGGCCTGGAGGCGCACTTCGCCTACGAGGAAGAGACCCTGCTGCCCGCCCTGGAGGGCTGATCCTTGCCGGACATGCGCTACACGGTCCTGGGCCGGACAGGGGTCCGCGTCTCCGAACTCGCCCTGGGCACCATGACCTTCGGCAACGACTGGGACCTGCCCGAAGAGCTCCCCGGCACCCTCCTGGACCAGTTCGCCGAGGCCGGCGGCAATGTGATCGACACGTCCAACGAGTACGGGCACGGCTCGGCGGAGACCGTCCTCGGCGAGCTGCTGCGCGGTCGCCGGGACTCCTTCCTGCTCACCACGAAGTACACGCTCCAGATCCGTCCCGGCGATGTGAACGCGGCCGGCAACCACCGCAAGAACCTCGTCGTCTCCCTGGAGGACAGTCTGCGCCGCCTCGGCACCGACCACCTCGACATACTCTGGGTGCACGCCCGCGACACCCTCACCCCGGTGCCGGAGGTGATGCGGGCCCTGGACGACCAGGTGCGCGCCGGCAAGGTGCTCTACGTGGGGGTTTCCAACTGGCCGGCCTGGGAGATCGCCCAGGCCAACACCCTCGCGGAGCTGCGGGGCTGGACCCCCTTCGCGGCCATGCAGGTCCACTACAACCTGCTGGACCGCACCGTCGAGCGGGAGTTCCTGCCGATGGCGCACGCCTTCGACCTGCCCGCCTTCGCCTGGGGCCCCCTCGCGGACGGCCGGCTGACCGGGAAGTACCTCAGGGGCGAGGCGGGCCGCCTCGACAAGGTGCCGTGGGGCAGGCCGCGCGGCGAGGGCGACGACATCGTCCGGGAGGTCGTCAGGATCGCCGAGAAGAGCGGGCGCACCCCCGCCCAGATCGCCCTCGCCTGGCTCCGCTCCCGCCCCGGCACGGTGATCCCCGTCATCGGCGCCACCTCCGAGACCCAGCTGCGGCAGAACCTCGAGAGCGTCGACGTCACCCTGGACCAGGAGCAGTTGGTGGCACTGGACGAGGTGAGCGCGGTGCCGGCCGGATATCCGACGACCATGCTCCAGTTCCCGGCGATGACCCGGATGGTCTACGGCGAGCACTGGCAGCGCGTCGACGACCGGCGCACCACCACCGCCCGCGCGGTCGCGGACGACCTGTTCTCCCTACGGCGCTGAGCTCTCTCCACACAGCGGTGCGGGCCCCGTCCTCCTGGGACGGGGCCCGCACCGCTGCCGGACCGGACCTCAGCTCGTCGTGCTGATCTTGAAGTCGCGCACCTTCAGCGTGACGCCCTGACCCCAGAGCCGGTTGGACTCCAGGCTCTTGTCGTCGTGGAACTTCTGCGGGGCGGGCGCCCCCTTGGCCGGGTCGACGTAGAACCCCGGAGTGTCCTCCAGGCGCACCAGACCGGCCTTGTCCCGGTCGCGCGCGCCGCCACCGCCGTCCAGCAGGTTGCCGGTGCCCAGGGCGCACTGCACCGACGACATCTTGACCCGCTCCGGTGTGCCACCGTGGTCGATCCGCAGGTACTTGCGGTCGAACGCCAGCGTGCCGATGCGGTCGGTGGACAGCACCTTCTTCCCGTTGACCAGCCACGTCACCCGGTCGCCGCCCTCGTCGTAGCGGACCTGGAGACGGACCGGCTGGCCGGGGGTGCGCTTGGCGACCGGCACCGAGTAGTGGAAGGACGCGTAGGTGCTGTTCTCCACGGGCAGCCGCTCGTAGATCGCGTGGACCTCGGTGTTGGTGACCGAGAAGTTCGCCACCGTGTGCGACGCGTGATCCACCGTGATCACAGTGGCGCTGGCCAGGCGCGGGTCGGACTGCGGGTCGGTCACCGCCCTGCCGAAGGGGTGGTTCTCGGTGCCCTCCGTCTTCACGGACAGATCGGTGGTGCAGCTCCAGGAACCGGCCGCGGGGATCTCGAAGCCGTTCTTGGAGGACTCTCGCGGCTGGGCCACCCACTTGAGGTGGTCACCCGTGCCGCCGCCGAAGCCGGTGGCGTCCTGTCCCGTCGTCGCGGCGAACGCGGGGTGGCCCGTGCGCGGATTGCGACCCGTCGGCACGACGGTGATCCCGTCGGCGTTGGACGTCACGATGCCGTCGCCCTGGGCGAGTTCACCGGCCGGGGTGCGGGCCCGGCCCAGCAGCCAGGTCTGCTGGGCGTCGAAGCCGGTCCCGAAGTCGTCGTGGAACAGCACCTTCTCGGACCCGGGGGCAGCACCCCGGTCGGCGGCCTGGGCACCACCGGTCAACGTGAGGGCCGTGCACGCGGTGGCCGCCGCCACCACGCCGACCGCGATCCGCCGCGACCGGGCGAAGGGCCGACGGCCCGCTCCCGTCTCTACGGGCATGAGAACTCCTCCGTACGTCCAGTGCGCAGGCCGGATCGCTCCGCGCCGGCCCACCGTCGCGGCGGGACCTCGATTCCCGCTCGAACCGCCCGGTGCCCGCGTCGACAGCGGGTCCAGCGCTCTTCGAGGTGTGCTGCGAAGCATCCCGCGAGTACGGATCAGTTCTCCCGGACGTCCACGGAAAGGGCGGGACACGCATGGACGGCATGGATCCATACCTCGACATCTCCGACGAGGTGGCCACAGCACTCGAGGAGCAGCGGCCCGTGGTCGCCCTGGAGTCCTCCCTGATCACCGCGAGCCCCACGCTGGAACTGGCCCTCGACATCGAGAAGTCGGTGCGCGACGCGGGCGCCGTACCCGCCACGGTCGGCATCGCCGACGGGCGTGTGCTGGTGGGCATGGACACGGCACGGATCGAGCAGGTCAGGAGCGCCGAGCGGGTACAGAAGGTCAGCGCCCGCGACCTCGGAGTCGCCCTCGCAGGCGGCGGGCTCGGCGCCACCACGGTCGCGGGCACCATCGTGATCGCGGAGCGGGCCGGCATCGAGGTGTTCGCGACCGCGGGCATCGGCGGCGTCCACCGCCGGGCGCAGCAGACCTTCGACATCTCCCCCGACCTGCTCCAGTTCACCCGCACCCGGATGACGGTCGTCTCGGCGGGCGCCAAGAGCATCCTGGACGCCCGGCTGACCGCCGAGTACCTGGAGACGGCGGGGGTGCCGGTGTTCGGCTACGGCACGGACCGGCTGCCGCTGTTCTACGTGCGCGGCGGCGACATCCCGGTCCAGCGCGTCGACGACCTGCGCCTGGCCGCACGGGCCGTGCGCACCCACTGGGCACTCAACGGCGGCGGTACGGTCCTGCTGACCGTGCCGGTGGCCGAGGCCGACGCGGTCGACGGGGCGCTCGTCGAGGAAGCCATCGCCCAGGCGCTGGCGGAGGCGGACCGCACCGGTGTCACCGGCAACCGGGTCAGCCCGTTCCTGATGCGCGCGGTCTCCAAGGCGACCCGCGGCCGTACGGCGGCGGCGGGCCGTTCGGTCCTGCTGGGCACCGCCAGGACAGCGGGCGAATTCGCGGTCGGCCTCAGCGCCGAGCGCGCGGCGGCGAAGGCACAGCGGTGAGCGCGGCAGCGCTGCCCGGTGTGCGCGGCCTGGTCCTCGACCTCGACGGCACCCTGGCCGACACCCCGCAGGCCATCGCGACGATCACCCTCAAGGTGCTGGCCGCCCGGGGCGTCGCCACGGACGAAAGCGCCGTGCGCCCCCTGATCGGCAGGCCGCTTGAGCAGAACTTCGCGCAGCTGCTCGGGTGCGCGCCCCAGGACGCCGAGGTGACGGCGGCGGTCGCCGAATACCAGAGCCAGTTCCGCGCGCACCTGCAGGGAATCACCCCCGAGGAGCTGGCCTACCCCGATGTGCCGGACGCCTTGCAGCATCTGCGTACCCGGGGCGTCCAGCTCGGCCTCGCCACCTCCAAGCCGCGCGGCGCGGCGGAGCGGATGCTGCGCCTGATGGGCGTGTACGACCTGTTCCATGTGGTGGCCGGGCACGACAGCGTACGGCGCGGCAAGCCCGACCCCGAGATGGCCCTGCTCGTAGCCGACGTCCTCGGCCTCGGCCCCCGCCAGTGCGTCGTCGTGGGCGACGGCGTCGCCGACGCCGAAATGGGCCGCGCCGCCGGGATGCGGGTCGTCGGGGTGTCGTACGGGGTGGCCGACGCGGCCGAGCTGACCGCGGCGGGCGCGGAGCGCGTCGTGGACTCCTTCGGCGAGCTCGCCGCCCTCGTCACTCCCCTGGCCTGACCCCGACGACCTCGTACGGATCCCGTACGTGTCCCGTACAGATGAGGAGTTGAGATGACCCAGCCCACCACGGTGGACCCCACCGTCCTGTGGCGCGACGACTTCGCGGACGGCCTGCGGGCGTCCGGACCGGCCGCGCCCTGGCGGTTCGTGCAGGCCGATGCCGAGCATGTCGCTGACGACGCGGTCGTCACCACGGACGGGGACGGTCTGCGTCTGGTGTCGCGCGGGCGCAACCCCCGCACCGGTGAGCCCGCCTTCACCCGGACCGTGCCGCGCGAGAGCGGCGAGCCGGGCTCGATCCCCGGCTTCGCCGACCACGCCAAGTGGATCGCCTACGTCAACCGCCTGTCGGCCGCCGGTTTCCAGGGCTTCGACGCCGAGCCCGGCCGCGTCCTGTCCGTCGAGGCCACAGTGTCGGGGCGGACCTACGGCACCTCGGGACACCCCTTCGGGGACGCCGTCAGCGACCCGGACGACGATCTGCGGCTCGCCGGGTCGATGCTCAACAGCATCGACCCGGAGACCTCGGTCGCCTTCGACTTCATCCTGACCAATAAGGCGGTGCACGCCTTCTACGGGCGCACCAACTTCGCCCGGCGCCACCTCGGCGGCTACGGCTCGTTCGCCAACACCGTGCCCCTCGCCCGCCGTTCACCGGGCGACCGGCACCACGTCAAGATCTCCTACGATCGCGCGGCCGGCACCGTGCGCTGGATCCTGGAGGGCGAGGTGGTCCTGACCGTGGACCGCATCGGCTACCCCCTCGGCCGGGACACCCTCACCCTCGACGAGGGCGGTACCCCGGCCCTGGTCGAGCCACGCCAGCTCAGCTTCGGCATGGGCATGCTGAGTCTGCTCGACGGCTCCTGGCCGACCGGCAAAGGACTGGTCCGCCTCTCCCGTGCCACCACGTACTACCGGCCCGACCGGGGCGCGCCGGTCGAGCAGTCCTTCGTCGACGAGGACAGCCGCGACGCCGGCCGGCTCTTCGGCCAGGGCGCCGAACTCACCGTCAGCGGCTTCACGGTGAGCAGCGCTCCGGCGCCGTAACGGTTGTCTCAGCGGTAGTACGCGAGCGGGGCCGCCGGTGTCGCACCGGCGGCCCCGCTCACCTGCGCGCCCTCACGCGTTCGTTGCGGCGCTCCGCGCGAGGGAGGCGGCTGCGAAGCGGCGGGCGGCGGGCTCCCATTGGAGGACCGCGTGCCCGGCTCCGGCGTTGGCGTCGCGCCAGAACCGCTGGAGCCGGGCATGCACGGACTGCGCACCGGTACCGCCGGTGCGCTGGAGCAGGTTGACGGCGTCGAGCAGCAGGTCCACCGCGGCGACGTGGTCGCGCTGGGCGCGTGCGCCCGCCCACGGGTCGGCGAGCAGCCCGCGGTCGGCGTCCGCCGCCGCGCGGGCGAGCAGCAGCTCGGCCGCGTCGGTGAGGGCGGTGCTTCGGGCGAGGTCGAGCTCGACCGCACCGCTGCGGTCCGGCCCGGGGCGGGCGGCCCGCTTGCGCACGACCGCCCGCGACCACGCCTCGGCCGCACCCCGCGCCGCTCCGAGGACCGGCGCCGCGAAGGTCAGGCCGCTGACGTTCTGGAGGGGCACGCACAGGCTGTCGGGCGCCGTGCCCGGTGCGCGCCCCGAGGCCAGTTCGTCGCGCAGGAAGGAGTGCTCCCGCGGGACGAACACCTCGTCGAGGACGACGGTGTCGCTTCCCGTGCCGCGCATCCCGACCGTGTCCCAGGTCCGCTCGATGTCGTACACGGACCGGGGCACGAGCAGGAAGCGCGCCTCCGGGCCGCCTGCGGGTGTCGGTACCTGGGCGGCGAGCAGGGCGAAGTCGGAGGCGTGCACGCCGCTGACATAGGGCCAGCGGCCTTTGAGGAGCCAGCCGCCGGGTGCGGCCTCGGCATGGCCGCCGGGCACGAGCGCGCCCACGACCAGCGCGTCGGGCCCGTCCGCCCAGACGGTCCGCTGCCCCTCCTCGGGCAGGAAGCCCGCCATCCGCGAGAGCGTCGCCGTGACGGAGGCACACCACCCGGCGGACGGATCCTCCTGGGCGACCTGTGCGACCGCGTCGAAGCAGGGCAGGAAGCCGCCTTCGTGGCCGCCCCAGCGGGCGGCCACGAAGTGGCGGGCGAAACCCGCGCCTCGCAGGGCCTCGTGCACCTTGGGGTGCAGACGGCTGTCCCGGTCGCCCTCGTGGGCGTGCTCGGCGGCCAGCGGCGCCACCTCGTGCGGACGGAGTGGGCCGGACTCGGCCGAACTGGACTCGGTGGCCACGGGGTTGGTGATCGTTTCGGACAACGGGGGCTCCCCTCGGGGGTGTCGCGGCACGGCCTGCGACGAACGAAGGGCCCGAGCGTCGGCCGCGCGGGTCGAAAGTGCCTTGACGAGCGCTCGACAACCGCCGACCGGCCCCGTGCGGTCCCGCCTCGCCCGCCGCCGGCGTACGCACAACGGTCTCCCCGGTCGTTGGAGGGCGACCGGGGAGACCGTACGGACCGCGTCGGGGGACGCCGCGGACCGTGTCCTTGGGTGTCAGTCCGACGCCGGGGGCGCGGTCACGCGCTGCGACCCGGCGGGCGCCGACTCGTCCTGCCCGTCGGCCTGTTGTGGGGGTTTGGGGGCGGACACAGGCCCGAAGACCAGGCGTCCGGGCGGCAGGATGAGCGCGGCCGGCGCGGCCAGCACCCAGAGGATCACCACGGTGACGAGACCGGCCACGGCCGCGTCCACGGAGTTGCCGTTGTCGTCGAGGTGTCCGAAGAAGACCGTGCCGACGACGGCGATGCCGGTCGCGACGCCGATCTGGATCGCCGTGTTGACGAGTGCGGCGGCGGCTCCCGCGTGTCGGCCCGGCGTCTTGGCCAGGACGGTGGTGACGAGTACGCCCGAGGTCATCGAGACCCCGAGGCCGGCGAGCAGCAGTCCGGGAACGATCTGCCAGGAGTGCAGGCCCGTGTCGTAGCGCTGGAACGCCGCGAGGACCAGTGCCATGCCGCCCGCGGCGAGCAGCGAGCCGACCACCGCGACCGGCCTGCCGAACTGGCGGATCTTGGGTGCGAAGGGTGTGAACAGGCCGACGCCGACCGCGAACGGCACCATGCTCAGGGCGGTGTGCAGCGGCGAGTAGCCCAGGCCGCTCTGGAGGTGCACGGTGATCACCAAGGTATAGCCGGTACCGGCGAAGAACAGTACGGCCACCAGGAGGCCGCCCAAGGGGGCACGCTCGCGCAGGAGTTGGGGGTCGATGAGCGGGGCGTGGCCGCGGCGGGTGACACCGCGTTCGTACCGCGCGAACACCCACAGCAGCGCCGGGCAGGCGGCCATCAGCGCGAAGCTCCACCAGGGCCAGCCCAGGGTGCGTCCCTCGACGAGCGGGTAGAGCAGGGCCAGGACGGCGGTGGTGGCGATGGCCAGTCCGGGGATGTCAGTGGTGGCGGCGTGCTCGGCCCGCGAGTCGCGGCACAGGTAGTGCGTGGCGATGAGCGCGGCGATGCCGATGGGGATGTTGACGAAGAAGATCGGCCGCCAATCGAGGTCGAAGAGGTCGGCGTTGAGCAGCAGGCCGCCGATCAGCGGACCACCGACGCCGCCGATGGAGAAGTTGAGCCCGAAGATCGCCGCCGCCTTGGACTGCTCGGCGGGCGGGAACTCGACGCGCAGCATGGCGAGCACCTGGGGCACCATCAGGGCCGCGGAGGCTCCCTGGGCGATCCGGGCGGCCACCAGCATCTCGGGGTTGACCGCGAGGCCGGTGAGCGCGGAGGTGACGGTGAAGGCGGCCAGGCCGAGCTGGAAGATCCGCAGTCGGCCGAACCGGTCTCCGAGGCGGGCCGCGGTGATCATTCCGGAGGCGAAGGCGAGTACGTAGCCGGCGATGGACCACTCGAGCTGGGTGCTCGACGCGTGCAGTTCCCGCCTCAGCGAGGGCAGCGCGACATTGATCACGGTGGTGTCCACCAGATCCATGAAGACCGCCGACAGCGTGACGACGAACGCCGCCCACCGCCGGGGGTTGAACTCGGGTGCGGCGGTGGTGGGAGATGAGGCTAAGGACATGGGCCATCCCTTTCCTGAGCAGGCCCGGAGCGCACGTGTCCGGTAGGGTGGACGAACAATCAGAGAGTTTGCTTTGAAAGCAAAGCTATAAGGGGGTCGGCGGGATGTCAACGGAGCGCGAGGCGGAGCGAAAGCGGCAAGCCGCCCGGGAGACCGGGATGAGCAGAGACGACGCGATCCGGGCCATGCTCGTACTGATGCCGCGTGTCGCACAGCGGCTCAAGCGCACCACCGTCCCCGAGCAACTGCGCTCGATGAACCTGGCGCCGCGTCACCTCTCCCTGCTCTCCCACCTCGTCTTCGACGGCCCGGCCCTCGTCAACGAACTCGCGGCCCGCCTGGAGGTCGCGCCCACCACGGTGAGCCTCATGGTCGCGGACCTGAACCGCCAGGGCGTCGTCGAGCGCAAGGCCGACCCCTCCGACCGGCGGCGCACGATCGTCTCCCTCACCGAGGACCCGGAGACCCGCGGAGCCATCAACAGCTGGCTCGCGCGCGGCGCCGACGCCTGGGAGAAGGCCCTGGACCCGCTCACCCCGCAGGAGCGGGCCATGTTCGTCCGCACCATGGAGGCGTACGAGAGCGGGGCCTCCGGCGTGACGGAGTGAGCCGGCCCGCCGCCCGCCCGGCCGAGCACTTCTGCGGCACGTCCGGCCGAGCCCGGCTCCGGTGCGAACGGGTCGGCGACCGAGCCGTGCTGGAGCGGGATTCGAGCCCCCGCCTCTGAGCTGTGCGCGGGAACGGGCACCGAGCCCGTTCCCCGGACCGCCGGGAGGGCGCATGGGGCACGGAGTACTGGTCACCGGGGCCACCGGGACGGTGGGCCGCCAACTCGTCGGGCGGCTGCTCGCGCACGGCGTCAGGGTCCGCGCCCTGTGCCGCGCCCCCGAACGCGCGGCGGCTCTGCTGCCCGGCTGCGTGGAGATCGTACGCGGCGACCTCACCGACAGCGCCGTCCTGGAGTCGGCGCTGCGAGGAGTGGACGCCGCCTTCGTCCTGCTCGCCGAGGACGCGGGCCAGGCGTTCGCCCGCGCCGCGCACCACGCGCCAGGGCTGCGCCAGCTCGTCGTCCTCTCCGCCGACGCCCCGCAGGGGCCGGGCTTCGACAACCCGCTCTTCGCCAAGCACATTCACGGAGAAGCCCGCCTGCGGGCCACCGCTCTGCCGCTCACCGTGCTGCGGCCCGGGCCCTTCGCCTCGCTGGCCCTCCAGTGGGCACCCGCCCTCGCGGCGGGCGACGTGGTCGGCGTCGTCCACCCCGACCTCGCCGTCCCGGTGATCGATCCGCGCGACATCGCCGACGTCGCGGCCACCGTGCTCCTCGGGCCCGCGCCTTCGGGCGTACGGATCCTGCCGCTCTCCGGACCCCAGGCACTCGACGTCCACGCGCGCGTCCACGTCCTGGGCGAGGTGCTCGGCCGCTCGCTGAAGGTGGCCCGGATCACGGAGGGGCAGTGGGTACGCCTGGCCGCCGGCCGGCTCCCCGAGACCTACGCCCGTCAGCTCATGGAGGTGGAGCGCTACTTGATCGAGCGCCGACTGCCCGTCGTGGCGAGCGTACGGGAGATCACCGGATCGGCACCGAGGTCCTTCCGCACCTGGGCCCAGGACCACGTGGCAGCATTCAGCGCCCCCGACCGGGCGACGTCATTCGAGGAGGCATCATGAACACCGCAGTACACGACACGGACACCACGGCGGCGGCAGCGGCCACCGACCCCGCCCGCTCCGGGCTCTACGCCGAGGTCCAGCTGTTCTACGCCCGCCAGGCGCACCTCCTCGACGCCGTCCGGGCGGAGCCGTTCGCCCGCACCTTCACCCAGGACGGCGTGTTCGCGCACTCCCCCGGCATCCCCCCGGCCCGCGGACACGCGGGCATCGCCCAGGAGGTGCGCGAGTACAACGAGCGGCGCTTCAAGTCGGCACCCGTCCAGCGCCGGCACTGGTTCAACATGCTGGACGTGCGGGAGCAGCCGGACGGCAGTGTGCACACCGAGTTCTACGCACTCGTCGTGACCACCCGCCCCGGTCAGCCCCAGCCGGTCATCTCGCCCAGCTGCGTGGTACGGGACGTCCTGGTCCGCGAGGACGGCGAACTCCGCACGCACAGCCGTAAAGTGACGCAGGATCAGGAACTCTTCGACTAGGGCCTGCCCCACGCACGGGGGTGGCCGGGGACGCGAGGTCCCCGGCCACCCCCGTGCCGTCCGCTCCGGCCTGCCGATCAGCCGGCTTCCCGCGGCGGCCCCGCCGCCTCGACTGCCGCGATCACCGCGTTCTGCGCCCGGTCCCGCCAGGCGGCAAGCGGCTCGTACGCATACGGGCCGAACGCCTCGTCCGCCTGTCTCAGCATCGTCTCCACCGTGAACTCGTCCACCGGGGGGTTCCCCAGACCGGCCCAACTGCGCTCCAGACCCTGGCCCAGGTGCTCCATCAGATGGCGCAGACCGCCGGGACCACCGCCGAGGTGGAAGGCGCGGAACGGGCCGGCGACCGCCCAACGGGAGCCGATGGACGCGGTGACGATCTCGTCCAGCTCCCCCACCGTGACCACGCCCTCGCGCACCAGGTGGATGCTCTCGCGCAGCAGCGCCGACTGCAGCCGGTTCGCGACGAAGCCGGGAACCGCGCGGCGCAGCACCACGGGCTTCTTCCCCAGGAAACGGTAGAAGTCCACAGCCGCCTCGATGTCCGCCGGTCGGGCGTCCTCGGCGGCGACGACCTCCACCAGCGGCACGATGTGCGGAGGGTTGAACGGATGCCCGACGATCACCCTGCCCGGCTCGTCGAGCGCGGCGCCGAGATCGGCGGGCAGCAGGGTCGAGGTGGACGAGAGTAGCAGCGCGTCGGGGGCCGCGTCGGCCACCCGGCGAAAGACGTCCTGCTTGAGCGCGAGGTCTTCCCGCACGTTCTCCTGCACGACCCGCGCCCCGGCTGCCGCCTCTTCCACCTTGCCACAGAACGTGAGCCGCTCGGCCAAACGCTCCGGCGCGACCGCGCCGCCGGGCAGGGACCGCGCGTACAGGTCGAGCGCGGCTCCCACGTGCTCGCGCGCGTCCGCTCTGGTGCTGCTGATGCGGACGTCGAGCCCTTTGGCGGCGAACAGCGCGATCCAGCCGAGGGCGATCGTCCCGGTGCCGAGGACGGCAACGGTGCCGGGTACGGCCGCCGGGCGCGGCGCGGACCCGCTCATCACGCGGCCTGCCGTCGTGGCGTCGGGCCCGAGCCCAGCACCTGCTGGTGGAGCCGCTGCACCCGTGGCGACGGCTCCACCCCCAACTCACTGACCAGCGTGGAGCGCAGCCGCTGGAAGGCCTCCAGAGCCCGCCAGGTGTGCCCGGCCCGGTGCAACGCCGTGATCAGATGGCCGCAGATGATCTCGTTGAGCGGATACTGCGCGGTCAGCATCAGGAGCTCGCCCAGGATCTCGCCGTGCCGACCGAGCCGCAGATCGGCCTCGATACGCAGCTCATGGGCGCGCGTCCGGGCCTCGTTCATCCCGATGATCTCGGTCTCCAGGATGGTGCCCGCGGGGACGTCGGCCAGTGCCGGCCCCTGCCACAGATCGAGCGCCTCACCCAGGAGCGCCGATGCCTTCGCGTCCTCCCCGGCCGCCAGGGCTCCGCTCCCCGCCGCCGACCGTTCCTGGAACGTGCCGAAGTCGAAGCCCACGACTGGCCCGTTCAGCTGATAGCTGCCGAACCGGGTGGCGAGCACGTCCTTCGCGGACAGTTCCGGCCGGTGGCGAATGGCCGTGGCGACCAGGCGGCGCAGCTGGAGCACGTAAGTCTGCAAGGTGGTCTGGGCGCTGCGCGGAATGTGCTCGCCCCAAATCTCTTCCATCAAGGTGGGTACCGGGACGATCCGCCCCGTGCGCAGCGCCAGAACCGCGAGCAACTGCCGGGGCTTTCCGGCGCTGGGCACGATCGAAACACCATCTATTTGGACGTTCAGCGGACCCAATACTTCGATTTCCATGCGAGGGCCTCCATATGGGAATTGCTGACGCCCTCAAGTGTGGCACGAGGGTTCATGGAGATCCCAGTGAGATGTTCATGGAATCACAGGAGATATTCATGGTTTGAACGGTCAACCAGCTGAATCACCTGGGGAATCGACCGGGTCGGGAGAATCACAGGAGCCCGAACTCCTGAGCCGTCCTGATGGCGTCGATGCGATTGCGCGCGTTGAGCTTGCTCACGATAGTGGTGAGGTAATTGCGCACGGTACCCACCGACAGATGCAACTGCCGGGCGATCTGACCGGCGTCATGGCCGTCGGCGGTCAGCCGCAACACCTCGGTCTCGCGCGGAGTGAGCAACCGCGCCTCCGGGTCCAGTGCGCTCAGCGCCAGCCCCGAGTCGAAAACCCGCTGGCCGGCCACGATTTTGCGGACCGCGTCGGCGAGCTCGTCCGGGGGCGCGTCCTTGAGGACCAGCCCGTCCACCCGGCCGTCCAGGGCCCGGCGCAGCACCGCGGGCCGGCCGATCCCGGTCAGGACGAGAATCCGGCATTCTGGAAGGCGTTTGCGTAATTGCTCGGCGGCGGTCAGACCATCAACACCCGGCAGCTCGACGTCGAGAACGGCCACGTCCGGAGTGCTGCGCAGCGCGGCGGGCACGATCTCATCGCCTCTGCCCATCTCGGCGACCACGGTGAAATCCTCTTCCAGCTCCAGCAGAGCGACCAGCGCTCCCCGGACCATGTGCACGTCTTCGGCCACCAGCAGGCGTATCACGAGTGCCGTCCCCCCTGTGTCGTCGTCCGCGCCCGCCCCCCGTACCGCCAGCCCACACTACTCCCGCGCCAGTGGATCACTAGGGGCGACTCTCGGCCAAAACAATCCAGCGGAGCAGGAGTTCGACCCAGCGGCGTCACCGAGTACGCCTCAAGGGCTCCTCGACCGGCCGCTCCGACGCTGAGGCGCTTCCCAATCCGACGGATACCGAACGCTGAAGTGGAGAGGGTTTGATGCGAACCGTCAGGACTGCCCCTCATGCGGATACCGGCGGCGCCGGGGGGCACAGCAGAATTCTCGGAATCGGCGGATATCGCCCCCGCCAGGTGGTCGCCAACGCTGAGCTGTGCGAGGCGATCGACTCCACCGAGGAGTGGATCGAGACCCGCTCCGGCATCCGCGAACGCCGCTTCGCGTCGAAGGACGAGACGCTGCACTCGATGGCCGTCGCAGCCGCCGAGCAGGCCCTCATGCGGGCTCGCGTCGACCCGATGCTGATCGACCTCGTCATCCTCGCCAGCATGTCCCAGCTCGACCAGACCCCACCGCTGTCGGTGCGCGTCGCCCACTCCATCGGCGCCCGGGCGGGCGCGGCACTCGACCTGTCGGCCGCGTGCGCCGGCTTCTGCCACGCCCTGGCCCTCGCCTCGGACGCGGTACGGGCGGGCAGCGCCGGACACGTCCTGGTCATCGGCGCCGAGCGCATGACCGACATCGTGGAGCGCACCGACCGGGGCAGTGCCTTTCTCTTCGCCGACGGCGCCGGAGCGGTGGTCGTCGCAGCCGCGGACGCACCCGGTATCGGCCCTGTCGTGCGGCGCGCCGACGGCGCCTACAGCGAGGCTCTGCGGATGACCGCCCCTTGGGGCGACAGTACAGGCGCACGGCCGTGGATGAGGATGGACGGCCGCAGGATCTTCCGCTGGGCGATGGACGAGGTGGCGCCGGCGGCGTCCGAGGCACTGCGCGCCGCGGGCGTGACACCCGACGGGCTCGGCGCCTTCGTCCCGCACCAGGCCAACCTGCGGATCATCGACCTCATGGCGGAACGCCTCGGCCTGGGTGCCCGTACGGCCATCGCCCGCGACGTCGTCCGCATGGGCAACACCTCCGCCGCCTCGATCCCCCTCGCCCTGGAGACCCTGCTCACCGAAGGACACGCGGCCTCCGGCGACACGGCCCTTCTCGTCGGCTTCGGTGCCGGGCTCAACTACGCCGCCCAGGTGGTGGTTCTGCCGTGACCGAGAGCAACGCGGCCGTCCGTGCCACGGCCACCGACAGCTTCCGCTCCGCCATGGCGCGCTGCGCCGCCGGAGTAGTGGTGGCGACCACGCGGGACACTGCCGGTCTGCCCTGGGGCTTCACCGCCACCTCGTTCTGCTCCGTCTCCCTCGAACCGCCGCTGATCCTGGTGTGCGTGGCACACAGCGCCAGCGGTTACGGGGCGTTCACCGAATGCGGTGAGTTCGCGGTGAGTGTCCTGCACGAGGACCAGCAGGAGGTCGCCACCCGCTTCGCCCGCAGCGGCGCCGACAAGTTCCTGCCCGAGGAAACCACGACAACCCCCGCTCTGCTACCGGCGGTTGCCGACGCGCTGTGTGGACTGGACTGCCGGGTACACGCCCGGTACGAAGCGGGTGACCACCTCATCCTGGTTGGGCAGGTCACGGATGTACGCGTACGGAACGGAGCGCCCCTGGTCCACCACGACCGCGCGTTCCGTACGCTGCGCCCCTAGGAACGGTGAGGCGCCCGCGCGTGCCACTCCTGGAGTGAGCGCACGGGCGCTCCGTCCAACGACCACCGCAGGGCGTCGATGCCTTGGACGGCGGCGGCCAGGGCCTGGACGGTGGTCAGGCAGGGGACGCTGCGGGCGACGGCGGCGGTGCGGATCTCGTAGCCGTCGAGGCGGCCGCCGGTGCCGTAGGGGGTGTTGACGATGAGGTCGACCTGGCCGTCGTGGATGAGCTGGACGATCGTCTTCTCACCACCCGGGCCCTCGCCCTCGGACTGCTTGCGCACGACGGTGGCGTTGATGCCGTTGCGCTTGAGGACCTCGGCGGTGCCGGAGGTGGCCAGGAGCTCGAAACCATGGGCCACGAGCTCACGCGCCGGGAAGATCATCGAGCGCTTGTCGCGGTTGGCGACCGAGATGAACGCACGGCCCTTGGTGGGCAGCGGGCCATAAGCACCCGCCTGCGACTTGGCATAGGCAGTCCCGAAAACCGAGTCGATACCCATGACCTCGCCGGTCGAGCGCATCTCCGGACCCAGCACGGTATCGACACCGCGGCCGTGGATGTCACGGAAGCGGCTCCAGGGCATCACCGCCTCCTTGACCGAGATCGGCGCGTCCAGCGGCAGCGTGCCGCCGTCACCCGTCTTCGGCAGCAGGCCCTCGGTCCGCAGCTCGGCGATGGTGGCACCCAGGCTGATCCGGGCGGCGGCCTTGGCCAGCGGCACCGCGGTCGCCTTCGAGGTGAAGGGCACCGTGCGCGAGGCGCGCGGGTTGGCCTCCAGCACGTAGAGGATGTCCCCGGCCATCGCGAACTGGATGTTGATCAGGCCGCGCACGCCCACACCCTTGGCGATCGCCTCGGTGGAGGCACGCAGCCGCTTGATGTCGAAGCCGCCGAGCGTGATCGGGGGCAGCGCGCACGCCGAGTCGCCGGAGTGGATGCCGGCCTCCTCGATGTGCTCCATGACACCGCCGAGGTAGAGCTCGCTGCCGTCGTAGAGGGCATCCACGTCGATCTCGATCGCGTCGTCCAGGAACCGGTCGACCAGCACCGGACGGGTCGGGGAGATCTCGGTGGACTCCGCGATGTAGGACTGCAGGCGCGCCTCGTCGTAGACGATCTCCATGCCGCGCCCGCCCAGCACATACGAGGGGCGCACCAGCACCGGGTAGCCGATCTCGTCCGCGATCGCCTTCGCACCCGCGAAGGCAGTGGCGGTGCCGTGCTTGGGAGCGGGCAGCCCGGCCTCGGCAAGGACCCGGCCGAAGGCGCCGCGGTCCTCGGCGGCGTGGATGGCCTCGGGCGGGGTGCCCACCACCGGGACGCCGTTGTCCTTGAGGGCCTGCGCCAGGCCCAGCGGGGTCTGCCCGCCGAGCTGGACGATGACGCCGGCGATCGGGCCGGCCAGCGACTCGGCGTGCACGATCTCCAGCACGTCCTCCAGAGTGAGCGGCTCGAAGTAGAGGCGGTCGGAGGTGTCGTAGTCGGTGGAGACGGTCTCCGGGTTGCAGTTGACCATCACCGTCTCGTAGCCCGCCTCGCTCAGGGCGAAGGAGGCGTGGACGCAGGAGTAGTCGAACTCGATGCCCTGGCCGATCCGGTTCGGGCCGGAGCCCAGGATGATCACCGCGGGCCTGGTGCGGGTCGCGACCTCGCACTCCTCGTCGTAGGAGGAGTAGAAGTACGGCGTCTTCGCGGCGAACTCGGCGGCGCAGGTGTCGACCGTCTTGTAGACCGGGCGCACGCCCAGGGCGTGGCGCACCTCGCGGACCACGTCCTCGCGCAGGCCCCGGATCCCGGCGATCTGGGCGTCGGAGAAGCCGTGCCGCTTGGCCTCGGCCAGCAGCTCGGGCTCCAGCTTGGCGGCGGCGGCCAGCTCGTCGGCGATCTCCTTGATCAGGAACAGCTGGTCGACGAACCACGGGTCGATCTTCGTCGCCTCGAAGACCTCCCCGGGGGTGGCGCCGGCCCGGATCGCCTGCATGACCGTGTTGATGCGGCCGTCGGTCGGGCGTACGGCGGTGCGCAGCAGCTCGTCCTTGTCGCCCGCCTCGCCGGTGAAGGTGAACTGCGAGCCCTTCTTCTCCAGGGACCGCAGGGCCTTCTGCAGCGCCTCGGTGAAGTTGCGGCCGATGGCCATCGCCTCGCCCACCGACTTCATCGTGGTGGTGAGGGTGGCGTCGGCCAGCGGGAACTTCTCGAAGGCGAAGCGCGGGGCCTTGACGACGACGTAGTCGAGGGACGGCTCGAAGGAGGCCGGGGTCTTCTCGGTGATGTCGTTGGGGACCTCGTCGAGCGTGTAGCCGATGGCCAGCTTCGCGGCGATCTTCGCGATCGGGAAGCCGGTGGCCTTCGACGCCAGCGCCGAGGAACGCGACACCCGCGGGTTCATCTCGATCACGATGATCCGGCCGTCGGCCGGGTCGATCGCGAACTGGATGTTGCAGCCGCCCGTGTCGACGCCGACCTCACGGATGATCGCGATACCGATGTCGCGCAGCCGCTGGTACTCCCGGTCGGTCAGCGTCATCGCCGGGGCCACCGTGATCGAGTCACCGGTGTGCACACCCATCGGGTCGAAGTTCTCAATCGAGCAGACGACGACCACGTTGTCCTTGGTGTCGCGCATCAGCTCCAGCTCGTACTCCTTCCAGCCCAGGATCGACTCCTCCAGGAGCACCTCGGTGGTCGGCGAGAGCGTCAGGCCCTGACCGGCGATGCGGCGCAGCTCCTCCTCATCATGCGCGAAGCCGGAACCGGCACCGCCCATGGTGAAGGAGGGACGCACCACCACCGGGTAGCCGCCCAGGGTGTCCACACCCGCCAGGACGTCGTCCATCGAGTGGCAGATCACCGAGCGGGCCGACTCGCCGTAACCGATCTTCGCCTTGACCGCCTCGACGACACCCTTGAACAGGTCGCGGTCCTCACCCTTGTTGATCGCCTCGACATTGGCACCGATCAGCTCGACACCGTACTTCTCCAGCACCCCCTGCTCATGCATGGAGATCGCGGTGTTCAGCGCGGTCTGCCCGCCCAGCGTCGGCAGCAACGCATCCGGGCGCTCCTTCGCGATGATCTTCTCGACGAACTCGGGGGTGATCGGCTCCACATACGTGGCATCCGCGATCTCCGGATCAGTCATGATCGTCGCCGGGTTCGAGTTCACCAGGATCACCCGCAGGCCCTCGGACTTGAGGACACGGCACGCCTGGGTACCCGAGTAATCGAACTCCGCAGCCTGACCGATCACAATCGGACCGGAGCCGATCACCAGGACGGACTGGATATCGGTGCGCTTAGGCACGGCGGTGGTTCCAGTAGGTTGAGGCCGACGGGTCGGGCCTGCGCTTCAGGGGATCGCGCAACAGCCGTACCGCGAGGCCGACCGGGGTGACGACCAGCAGATAGACGATGGCGAGCAGCGTCGAGGCGAACACGCGGTTTGCGGGAGCCATGGAGAGAGCCTTTCATTCGAGCTTCCAGCTTCGAGCCACGAGCTTCGATCGAGCGGAGTCGGCGAACCGTCAGTCCAGCGGGATCAGCTCGCGCCAGTCCTCCTTCTCCGACCACTTGGGCTGGGAGGTCTTCTCCAGCAGGAAGTCACCCATGGCCAATGTGTCGATATCCGTACGCATGAAGCACCGGTAGGCGTCCTCGGGTGTGGCCACGATGGGCTCGCCGCGTACATTGAAGGAGGTGTTGACCAGGACCGGACAGCCGGTGGTCGCGTGGAAGTCCGTCAGGAGCCGGTGCAGCCGCGCGTCCTGTTCGGGGGTGACCGTCTGGACCCGCGCGGAGTGGTCGACGTGGGTGACCGCCGGGATCGTGGACCGGGGGACCCGTAGCCGGTCCAGGCCTTGGGCGCTTTCCAGCGCGACGTCCAGGTCGGCGGTGCGCACGCGCTGCTGCTCGGCGATGGGGGCGACGATCAGCATGTACGGGCTCGGCTGCGTCAACTGGAAGTAGTCGGAGGCGTGTTCGGCGAGCACGATGGGGGCGAAGGGACGGAAGGACTCCCGGAACTTGATCTTCTGGTTCATCACCGACTGCATCGCGGGGTTGCGCGGGTCGCCGAGGATGGAGCGTGCACCGAGGGCGCGCGGGCCGAACTCCATACGGCCCTGGAACCAGCCGACCACCTTGCCCTCCGCCAGCTGCTCGGCCACCCGTCGTGAGAGCTCGTCCGGGCTCAGCCGCGTGTGAGGGATGGCGAGGGCGTCGAGATATGCCTGGACGCGGTCGTTGTCGAAGGACGGTCCGAGGCGGGAGCCGCGCATGGCGTCGCGGGAGGCGCGGGTCAGGGTCCGGTCCCGGGGCCGTCCACGCTGGGCGAGCAGGGCCGCACCGAGCGCGCCGCCGGCGTCACCCGCCGCGGGCTGCACCCAGACCTCGTCGAAGATCTCGCGTTCCACGATCCGGCCGTTGGCCACGCAGTTCAGGGCCACCCCGCCCGCCATGCACAGCTTGGACTCCCCCGTGAGCCGACGTGCCGTCCGGGCCAGCTTGAGCATGATCTCCTCGGTGACCAGCTGCACCGAGGCCGCCAGGTCGAACTCCCGCTGAGTGAGCGTTCCTTCGGGCTCGCGACGCGGCCCGCCGAACAGCTCTTCGAACGCCCGGCCCGTCATCACCTGCCCGTAGAGGAACTCGAAGTAGCGGGTGTCGAGCCGGAAGGAACCGTCGTCCTTCACGTCGACGAGGTTCTCGCGGATCACCCCGGCGTGGACGGGCCTGCCGTACGGGGCCAGGCCCATCAGCTTGTACTCGCCGGAGTCCACTTTGAATCCGCAGAAGTAGGTGAACGCCGAGTAGAGCATCCCGAGGGAGTGCGGGAAGGAGAGGTCGGCGACCGGCGCGACGCGCTCGCCCAGGCCGTGCCAGATGGAGGTCGTGGTCCATTCGCCCACCCCGTCCACACAGAGCACGGCCGCCGAATCGTACGGGCTGGGCAGGAAGGCCGAGGCGGCGTGCGACTCGTGGTGTTCGAAGGACTCGATCTCCGGTACGGGGCCGAGGCCCAGCCCCGACAGCTTGTCCTTGACCGTGCCGATCGTCCGCATCTTCCAGCTCAGCCAGCCCGGCATCACGTCGCGGAAGGAGGTGAAGGAGCGGGGCGCGGTACCGAGGTACGTGGCCAGGACCCGGCGGAACTTGCGGGAGGGGCGCTCGTAGTAGGCGATCCGGTCGAGGTCGGCGAGGGTCATCCCGGCCTCGTCCAGGCAGTAGCGCAGGGCGAGTTCCGGAAAGGCGGAGTCGTGGCGGCGTCGGCTGAAGCGCTCCTCCTGGGCAGCCGCCGTGATGCCGTCGCCGGTGACCAGGGCGGCGGCGCTGTCGTGGTAGAAGGCCGAGAGGCCCAGAACAGTGGTGGCCGGCGTGTTGGTGGCCATACGGAAGTCAGCTCCTCAGATCCGAGAGGTGCGGGTCGGACGGCGGGTGCGGTGGGCGCGGCGACCTCGGAGCGTCGCGTACAGCTCGGCGGCGGTGCCGCCGGGCGGGTTGAGAGAGCGGTGGCCCACCCGGATCCGGTCCCAGACGGCGTCCTGTTGGCCGGGCCCCAGTACTGCGGGGAGATCGGCGAGATAGGCGTCGATGGCGTCGGCCGCCCAGGCCGAGTGGCCGGTGGCCACGTTGTCGATCGTGTTGTGCAGATCCACGAACTGAGTGCTGAAGCCGTGGTGGCGCAGCGCCACGCGTGCGTCGCGATAGCTGCCGCCGACGCCGGAGAGCTCCATGGCGAGGTTCAGGCCGAGGATCTCCGGCATGAAGGTCTCGGGGAAGCGGGACACGCTCAGCCAGAACGCGGGCATGGCGAAGGACTCGTCGCGGAACCCGGTCCAGGCGCTGAACTCCCGGGACGCGGTGGGCGGGAGGTCGATGCCCATGTCGCGCAGCAGCGCGCGGTAGATGCGGGGATGGTTGAGCTCGGGCTCGCCGTTGCCCAACTCGTCCCAGTAGGTGCGGAACAGGAAGTGGCCCGAGCGGGACGAGGCGTGCTGGTAGTCGGTGAATCCCTGGAGCCAGCCGCCGTCGATCATGATGAGCGGGGCGAGCTGGAGCGTCGAGTCGATGAGCTCCGCGCGGGTGGGCAGGGCCGCCTCGCCGCGCTGGAAGCTCTCGGCGTGCCGGTCGTGGGCGCGGGCCAGCCACTCCCGCAGCCCGTTCTCCGGGTCCCAGCGCGCCGGAAGCTGTTCTGGTGCGCGGTCCATGGCGTAGCGGGAGCGGGCGAGCCAGCGGGTCGCATACGCGTGGGCGAAGGCGCGTAACTCGGCGGAGTCCTCGCGGCCGAGGAGGGCACGATAGGCGGTGCGGGCAGCGGCGGTGGTCAGCAAGCGCGGCGGCGCGGGTGGGAGCGGGGCCGCCCTCGCCGACTCGGCCGCCAGGTCGCTTCCCTGTGTGTGCCAGGACTCCTGGGCGCCGTGCAGGTCCTGGTGGGTGACGGAGTCGGTACCCGGCAGCGGATGGAGTACCGAGCCCGGCTCCGGCAGCAGGGCGATCCACCGGTGGAGCGTGGCGATCTCCTCCTCGGTGAAGATGCGGAACATCGGTCCCTTCGGTCCGATCAGTCGCCCCAGCAGCGGGCTCGCGTCCGGTTTCCCGGGGCGTACGAGAGGGCTCTTGGCGAGCGCCCTCAGGAAAGGGCGCGGCCCCGCGTCCACATCCGCGAACCACTCGGAGAGCGGGCGCCCGGCGAGTTTGAAGCGGGAGTGGTAGACGGCGGCCTGCCGGGCCCGGGCGTGGATCAGCCGCCAGACCCCGTAGTCGGGGTGCTGGGACAGCACGACCTCGTGACGCAACCGCTCGCTCCACACCCGTATCTCGCGCTGTGCCCAGCGGAAGCCGCCGAGCAGCCGCCGCGTGGCGGCCTCGCCGCCGGCCGGCCCTTCGAGGGCGTGCCGGTCCTCCAGGTACGCGCGTGTGGCGGCCAGCGAGAGTTCGCGGCCGGAGGCCGCGGTGCCCGGGCGCGCCCCGCCCAGGTCGAGGGCCGCCGGGTCCACGCCCTCATAGTCACCGGCGCCCAGCGCCGCCGCCAGGGGCGGGATGAGGCCCACGGTGCGCAGGCACAGGTCTGCCCCCAGGATCTCGGGCAGGAACGCGACGGGGCGTCGGCTCATGGCGAGCAGCAGCGCGGGCAGCCGGAAGCTGAACCCCTCGACGTACTCGCTGCTCGCCAGCCGCACCCCCGGCGTTTCCTCCACGATGCCGTGCCCCCGCAGCAGCGCGCGGTACTCACTGCCCCGGTCCGCCAGCGGGCGGCCCGCGCCCACGTCGGACGCGTACAGCGAGAGCACGGTGAGGACGGGTTCCGTCTCCGAGTTGCCGGGGGCGGGGATCCACTGGAGCCAGGCTCCGGCGGAGAGGGCGAGCGGGGCGCAGTTGCGCAGGATCCGGCGCAGGATCTCCTGCTGTTCGGGCTCAGCGGGTCCGGGAGCGGGCGTGGCCAGGACGGTGCGGAAGCGCGCGTTCTCCTGCGCGCTCCAGCGCCCGGCCTCCTCGATCAGAGAAGGCAGCTCCGGCCCGTCGTCACCCGTGTCACCGTCGTCCGCCGCCAGAGCGGTACGTACGTGGCGGAGATCGTCGGCGCCGAGCGACAGCGGGCCCTCGGGGGCCAGGGCGCGCAGATAGAGGCCGCGGTAGCGGGAAGACATGACAGTGGCAGACCTTCCCCTCAGAACATCGGGTAGATGGAACTGTCGTTGCTGCGCTTCTTCTTGCGCCGTTTGAACAGCGCGACAAGCTTTCGGAACATGGCTGATCACCTCGCTTTCGAGGGGTGGGGTGGCGGCGAGACTCAACGATCGAGCTCGAACTCGTCCTGGATGAGTCCGGAGACCACACGGTTTCCCTCATCGGTCAGGTGCGTCTGGTCGAGGAAGAGCCAGCGGTCGCGGTCCGGTGAGGCGTTCAACGCCCTGCTGGCGTCCAGGAACGGCACCCCGCGCTGCTTGCAGGCGGCCTCCACTTGCTCGGCGTACGCGGAGTGGACGGCCGGGTCGAGGATCTGCTTGAAGAGGTCCCACATCCGGGCGCGCTCGGTGTCGTTCTCCTCGATCAGGAGCCGCTCCTGCTCGGTGAAACGCTTCCCCGTCCAGGACGCGGTGGGCTGGAGTACGTACCGGACCCGGGCACCGGTCGGCGCCGCCAGTTCCAGGAGCCGGTCGAGGTCGCGTGCGGTGTTGCGCAGCGCGATGGTGATGCGCTCCTGCGGGTCCGCGAGCTGCGGCTTCTCCTCCGCCGCGCCGCCGCGGCCGATGCGGCGGGCCGCCTGGGCAACCCTCCCGCGTGCCCAGCCGGGCTGCTGGCCCTGGTCCACGTCGGAGGCGCCGAGCTGGCGGAAGAACTCGCCGGAGAAGAAGAACTGCCCGTAACCGGAACCTGCCATGGGCAGTCCCGCCACGACCAGGTTGTTAAGCCCGGAAAACACGACGATGTCCTGGATATCGGAGAGCAGATCGCGGTGCATCAGGAAGATGAGGACTTCCTGAGCCGAATTGAAGGCGGGGGCCGCGAGATTGAGCCAGGAAGCCGAGGACGGCCCCCTGGAAAGCAGCGAGGAAAGGGTGGCGGCGTCGCTGGTGGCCCCGAAACCGAATGCCGGGGAGGCACCCAGCAGAACGCTCACCTCACCCTCGGGAAGCCTTCCCTTGAGCGAGAACGACCCCGATCCATCCGTCGACAGACGGAATCCGCCCGCATCGGTGTTCACCACCGGGGAGCGGAAGTCGGGGCGGTTGAAGAACATGACGTACGGCAGCCAGCGGATGTCACCCGTGGCGAATTCCTCGTAATGCCTCATGTGCGGAGTCAGCTTCTTCTGCTGTTCCACTGGTTCCCCTTCGAGCCGATGGGAGCCAACGGTGGGACGGAATACGTCCGGGCATTCGGTCCCACTAATTCCGTTCGCTCGGCTGTCGACTCTCGGCACCGGAGCTCGAGCACGGCTCGAAGGCCTGCGGAGCAGAGGTGGGTTCTTGCTGCAGCAGCGGGCACTCGGCCTCAAGGCGGAACCAGTCGCCCTCCACCGAGATGCGCAGGCTGCCGTCGACGGCCTCCAGCCGGGCCGCCATGTTGTCGAGCCCGCTCCCCCGGCGCTCCGAAACGAGGGGCGTGAGCTCGCCGGACGCGCCGTCGTTGGCGACGCTGAGGCGGATGGCGCGACCGCGCAGCGTGGAGTCGCGCTCCAGGTGGATGCGGCACTGCGACGCCTGGCTGTGCCGCAGCAGATTGGTTACCGCCTCGCGCAGCACGACGGCGAGCACGCCGCTCACCCGGGGCTCCACCTTGTCGAACTCACCCTGCACACTCACCGTGAGCCCGGCGGACTCCAGCACCCGGGAGACGAGTTCGAGCTCTCTCGGCAGCAGCATTCTGCGATTTCCGTGCACGACCGATCTGATCTCGGCGAGGGTTTTGCGGGTGATCTCCAGGGACTCGGCGAGCTCACGTCGGGCTCGCTCGTCGTTGGTACCGATCAGCCGGTACGAGAGCTCGCTCTTCAGGGTGATCGCGGAGAGGCTGTAGCTGAGTACGTCGTGCAGGTCCTGGGTGAACCGCAGGCGTTCCTTGGACACCGCCACCCAGGCCGTCTCCGCGCGCCGCCGGTGCAGATCGAAGACCAGATCCCCGAGTCGGCTGAGCGCGAAGGTGATCAGGCCCACGGCGCAGGTCGCGAGCGCCATGAAAAGGGTAGTGAGGAAGTTGTCCCCCTGCTCCAGCGCGATCAGGACGACCGAACCCGTAACGACTCCGAAGACGATCCAGCCCGATCGGGGCCGGAGAATGACGGTCGCGGCCCCGGCCAGAAAGCCGCACATGATGCCCGACTGACGGCCGGCCTGCACGGGGGCGAAGGCGATGAACGCCTGTAGCCAGAGTGTCCAGCGTCCGTACCGGGACCGCAGCCGCTGGGTGTACGGACTGCAGTGGAGCATCTGTATCGCATAGCAGCAGACCATCAGCACGATGAAACTGTACGAATCGAGTGAACTGTCGGACATTTTAAGGAGGTTGGCGGTGCCGATGGCCGCGAATCCCACATAGACCGCTGCCATCAGGTAGACGGCATACCGCGGTGCCATCATCGCGGCACAGGGAGGTCGAGCGACATCCCCACCAACGGCTCAATGGAGATCTCCCGTGTACCAACCATCTGGGCACCTCGCGCTTCTGGTGGGGGGCAGCAAAAAAGACACGCGACCAACACTCCTACCCGAGCCGTTAAACGTAAAACCGGAATCTTTGCCAGCTACAAGTACGTGGCTGAAACGGCGTGGTTGCCGGTGTCCGACCCCAGGGAGGCTCCACCGCGGGTGGAGGATTCGCGCCTGTCATGCGTGTCGTGCGTGGCACGCCTGTCGCGCACGAGGATGCGCAGCCGCCACTGGAGGTGCCGAGAATGGCTGATACACATGAACTCGACCTAAGCGCAAGGGAGTTGCTGCTGTCCGTCTTCGAGAACACGCGGAGCTCGCTCGTGGCACGGGTCGGGCACCGCAGCCCGGCCGCCCGGCCCTCGACTGGCCCTTCGCGTACGGAGCCACCCGCGCCGACCGCCGGCAACCGCTACTGACCGGGCGCGAGTTCTTTCTTCACGAAATCAATCCCTGTCGCATGTAGCATCTGGGCCTTGTTCTCGGCAGTCTCCGGGGCCGCCAGCGCGGCGTACAGGGCCCTCGGGGTGATGCGCTCCCAGGTGGGACCAGTCGCGGGCGGGAAACGGGCGCGCGACCTGCTCGGGCCCCGGAAGTCCCCCTCCACCTCGGCGGTGTCGTGCAGCTGCGGCTGCTGAATCGTGACGGGAACGCCCACCCGCAAGGCTTGAGCGCGTCGTTCGGGTCCCACCAGAGCGCCGCACTCCATCACCAGCGTGTCGGCGGACAGGCTGGGATTACGCTCCAGGCCGCGTTCGTAGACGCCGAGGAGGACGCGGACAGCGCGGTCGCCATAGGCGTGGGTGCCCACCCGTTGTTTTGCACAACTTGGAGTTCGGCAACTGAAATCGACGGCAGCGCCGCCCTGCCCGAAGGACCATTCGAACAGGGCTAGGACCCGCGGGTTTCCAAGATCCCGGCCGTCGCAGTCAGCACGGACCCAGCACCGGGATCTTGGCATGCTGAGCCCGCGCCGACGAAGCCGCATCAGAAGGGTCCTCTAGGCCTGACAGCAGCAGAGGAACGATCACAGAGCGTTCCGATCCGCCTCCGTCTTCAGACTGTCCGCCATCCCGGGTCCTAAGCCACCGAACGCCGGCATCTCACCCCATTGAGTGGTCCGGGCGAGCCCGCCATCGTCCTCCGTCCCGGAGCTGGCGTCTCCCGGGCCGTGGCGGAGGAATGCGTAGGAAAATATCGAACTGCAACGGGCTGACTCCGAGCACCCCGCTTCCTGCGCGGCTTCATAGACCGCCTCGAACTCGAGCGGAAGACTCAGCTGCACCTCGCGGCTGAAGATGGAGTCCATGACGGTGCGCAAGCGCTCCGGCGCGTCGGGCATTACGTGTGCGTACGTCTGCTGCGTCGTGCGGGGGTCGCGGTGGCCGAGCCACTCGGCTATGTCCGTCACCGGGACCCTTTCGCCAGGCCGGCGAGGCAAAGTGGTACCCAAAATGACGTCCGCTCGCCCGGAAGTGACCGATATGACCGCACCCTCAGCCCCACCCCCAACTCTCCGCAACATGCGGAAAGTTGTAGCCGCGAGCCTCATAGGAACCACCGTCGACTGGTACGACAACTCATTCAGCTGAAGCTATGACCTGCGATTCCCTTCCCTGAAGGCGGCCGAGTCTGCAACGAACCAGCACCGGAGCTCAGGAGCTCCATGATCAGGGCTTGAGCAGCCCGTCGTCGCCACCGCGGCAGAGATACCGCGGGACCGACGCTGACCGCCCACCACCCGATGAACTACCCGCTCCAGCCTGCCCCCCCCCGGATGCCCGAAGCGGCGAATCGAGCGCCCATGCCCCACACCGGCATCTCGTAGCGGGTTTCATCGTGGCGGGGCAGCGGCCATGTGACGGCCTGTCCGCCGAAGAACTCGGCAGCTGGAAGCGGAGCGATTTGGTGACATGACGAGGTGTCAACCATCTGCGGAAGGGACGGGCGGGAGCGCGTTCGGCCCATCGCGCAACAGGCGTTCGCCAGGCATCGCGTTGCCGCCGAAGCGCGGATTGCGGGGGTGAGCGCGGATCCAGGCTGTACCTGTGAACTGCTTGACCTTCACTTGCAGTTGCTCGAAGCCAGTCGGTGACAGGCCTTCGTACCCGTGTACTGCGAGGTCCTGGTACAGCCGGTCGGAGAAGGCGATCACGAGGTCGGTGGCCTGCTCGTCGGTCAGGAGTGCGCGAAGCGGATCGGAGTCCAGCAGGCGGAACAGTTCCACGACCGCAGAGCCCGCGTAGCCACTGTCCGCCTCGTGAAGGACTCCGTGATGGAAGGCCGCCCGCATACGGGTGCGCAAGGGCGGCCGGTCCGGGGCACTTACGCTCTCTTCTCGGTTCACCACGGCCAGGGCGTCGGCGAGGCCGTCCATCAGACGGGGCACGACTCTCGTCTCGTCGGTGTCCGGCGGCAGCACCAGCAGATAACCGTCCCCCTGGGCTTGGCGGCCGCAGCTGTACCAGTCGACCTCTGCCCGGACACACGCGGCGCGCATGATGCGCAGCAGAGCCCGCTGCAGGCGGATCATGTCCGCGTTACGGTGGGCGCTGTACTTCTCAATGTCGACTGCAAAACACAACTGCTGCCGTCCGGGTGGCAGTTGTTCGTCTGTCGTGCCGAAGTCCTCGAAGGCGGCGAGCGCCCAGGCACCCGGTTGCGGAGCCTGTCGCGCGAGTGGCGCCCCGGTCCAAGCGTCCACTCGGGAAACCCGGAACGGCAGCTCGTCGCGTGTGTGAACCTCGGCCTCAGCCCGAGTGCCGCTCAGCAGCGGGTGCTCGATCACTCCCCGCAGCGCGAGGCGACCGGACACCCCCGAGAAGAGCGACGGCAGCCGCAGGACGGCCTGCGTCCAACGACCGTCCGGGCGCAGCGTTCCGTCTGCCTCGGGCGCCCGGAAGACCCAGCGCAGCCGGTTGCGGCCGAGGCCGAAGACCGCGACGCAGGCTCCGTTGGTCTCCTCCCCACCGGGCCGCGGGTGCAGCTCCAGGGCCAGCACGTCTGCGTCGTCGAAGCCGACGGTCAGCTCGATCTGCCGGTAGCCCCACCCTCCGGACAACTCCTCCAGGTCGAAGGGGAAGCACAACAGCACCGTACCCGGGGCGTCGACCGCTGGAGGAGAGTCGCCGATCACATCGCGGAGCACGTAGGCCAGGGGACGGCCAAGTGAGACACCGCCCCCCGGCGGTTCGCCCCTGGGGGTCAGGCCGCTGAACACCAGGTCGGTGGTGGCCAGCAGGTCGTGCGGGACCTCGCTGTGGGGACCGTCGTGCCGGTCAGGTCCGTTGCCGTTCACTGGCTCTTCCTCTCCCCGCGCTCCTCGGTCGTCGCACCCGGTTGCCGCTGTGGGGGTTCGACGGTGGTGCGCCAGTTGAACACCCGGTACCGCAGGGCCTCGGCAGTGGCATTCCGACGCGAGTCCCGTACGCCGTCGCAGACCTCGTCCAGCAACGCGCTCAAAGCAGCGGGCTCCGACCGGACGTTGCGCACGGCGGCCACGAGAGGGCTGAGGTCCAACTGGCGGTCGCCGACCAGCAGAAGGACGCTCTCCGGCCGACTGCCGTTGGCCGGTACGTCGTCGGGCCACCAGATCTCCACCGGTCCTGAATCCCACGTGACCGCGTCGGCGCCGACATCGGCATCGGGCGCGGCAGCCGACTCCAGCCGGATGCCGCTGGGCTGATCGTGGGTCACCAAGGTTGTACGGCCGCTCAGGCCTACGCCGAGCACCCAGACGTACAGCTCGTGATGCCTAGCGTTACCGGCCACCGAGACCCGGTATCGGCACCCGGCCCGCAGCCCCTCGTCGCCAGTCAGGAAGGTTCGGTAGACGCAGCTGCCAGGCGCTGTCTCCACCTCCATACGCGCCGTCAGCTCCACGTTCAGCCGACTCAGGTCCTCGGGGTCCGTCAGCTCCCGCAGCCGCTCTCCACGAGCGATCGTCTCCAGCAGTGCGACAACTTTCCCGGCACGCGCGGACGGTGTAGCCGAGCCGCTGTCGAGCGCCTTGTCCGGGTGCCGGTAGGGGAGCCCATTCCCATCGACCACCTCGGCCACCCCGTTCCGCATCCGTACAGAGGCCAGAGCCTTGTCCGCGTCTGCGGCCTCGAACAGTCGCGGCGAGGATGCGAGACGCGCGCGCAGGGCTTCGGCGAAAGCGCCCCTCGTCTCGATGTGTACGGGGTGACGGGTATGAACGCGCACGGCCAGCGCGTACGAACCGGCTGGCAGCGGTGAGGGGAACGGGATCGCCGGCGCATCCAGCAATGCGTCGGTGACCTCGATCGCCACCACCTCCGTCTCCGCCGTGGTCTCGGCTCGTGATCCGTCGGCGGGCAGCACCAGCCGTACGCGGTCCATGGCACCGAGGCCGAACAGGACGCCGCCGGGGACACGCAGCCGGCCATCGTGTGACGCGAGCGGCATCCGCTCGGGCTGGTCGGGTACGTCGAGCGTGAACGGCAGACGACCGGAAGGCCCGCCGGCTTCCGGCCGTTGCAGTACCACGCGAGGCTGAATGTGATCGCGGATTCGGGGAATCATCACCGACCAGGGGACGGGACGACCACGGAAGTCCTCCAACGCCTTGGCCAGGCCGGTGGTGAACAGGCCCTGCCGGTCGTCCTCGTACGCGAATCCGTGCCGCTGGCACGCCACCAGTCGCACCACATGGGGGTCGGGATACCGGGGTCCGGTCGCCAGCTCGACCGACCTGGCGAGGCCGGCCGCTACGGGCACCTCGGACGGCACGGATTTGATCCGCCACCCACCCATGTCACGCACCATTCCGCCGGAGTGGCAGCAGTCCAGGACGCAGGTGACATTCCGGGTGATTTTCGTGACCCGGCGGAGCACCGCGGTGAGTTCCTCGGCCAGGTATCCGCGGAAGTCGTCCGCGGTGCTGTGCCGGTGATCGACCGGCACCAGGTACTGAAGGTGATGTGGGCTGCCGGGAAGGTCACCACGATGGGCTGGAGGCACGGGGAGAAGCGAGCCGTGGCCGGAGTAGTAGACGACGACGGCGTCACCCTCCTTCGTCTCGTCCGCCAGTGTCGTCAGCGCGTCCGCCATGCCGTGGTAGCCGGCCTCGGAGTCGGCGCAGACACGGATGTCCGTGAAGCCACGGTCGGCCAGGACCCGTTCCATGAGGGCCACATCGGCGTGTACGCCGGTCAAGTCGTACGACTGGGCACCGATCAACAGGGCACGCTTCGTCATGCCGGTCTTCTCACCTTTCTCGTGCTGGGCTTGTCACGGAGTGCCGTACGCGGCGCCACCTGATGGGCCCACATGGATGAAGGGCGCCCAGTAGTAGGGGTGCTGGTCGGAGTCGGGCGGAGCGGGGCGGGGGCCGCTGTCGCGTGACCTCATCCGTGGGCCGGTGGGGTGCGGCCGGACAGCGGCCCGGTCGGCGAGCCGGGCATACTCCTCTTCCCGCTCGTCCTGGGACAGGTCCCGTATCTCACGCTGTGCAAGGGCGAGCGCGGTGCCGACGGGCGGACGTGCTGTGGACGTCAGGTGCCGGTACATGCCCGCGATCACGAGACATCCGGTGATGTCGTCGACCCGCCACAGTGACACCACCGCGTGGCGGGCGCCGCTGATGACGGCCGCCCGGGTCAGCCCGAGCACGTCACCGCCCGCGGTGGCGGTACCGCGTCCGGTGTCGCAGGCGGAAAGCACCAGGAGTTCGGGGGTCACGTCCGGGCCCAGGAGATCGTCCAGCCCCAGGTGGTCGCGGTCGGCCAGCGCGAGCCGGCTGAGGTGCGGTGACAGCTCAGGCACGTCCCCGTGTGTCGCCAGATGCAGGATGCCGCACCCGGCCGCCTGTTTCAGCACCTCCGCGCGGCTGGCTTTCCGCCCGGTCACCAACCGGCAGCGGGGCAGCAGGCGTTCGATGGCGGCGACCTCCGTCGCGGTGCCGGGCAGGTGCGCCAGGCCGCGCTCGGGGGCGATGGCCGGCGCACCGACCAGCAGCGCCGTGGCAGCCGTCCAGTCCGGCTCCGGCAGGCGGGAGCCGGGCCGGGTGAGGAGGGAGGACGCGGGCAGATAGGAGACCTCGTGGGTGAGGCCGATGACCGTCCCGGCCCAGGCAAGGGCGTGGAAGGGCACCAGCGAGAGCTGGGCCGGGGGTACGACCACGATCCTCCGATGACTGGCGAGGAGTGGGGAGCAGAAACCGAGCAGGGCATCCGCGAGCAGCCTTCCCGGCTCAGCCACGTCGCCGCCCGAGGCGCACGCAGTGTGAACACGACGGGCGGTCGCCACCAGGTCGTGAGCGGACCGGTCCTGACGCTCGGTCAGCAGCTTGTCGCGGGTGACGGCCCAGCAGACGAGGTCCTGGTCGTAGAGGTGGTACTGGAGGAGCAGAGTGTCCGGTGGCAGTACGCGCGCCACGGCGGCCGCATCGGGCACGGTGCCCGGACCCCGCCGGGAGGTGAGCGCGCTCGGGGTGAGCCGACGCACCTGGTCCTCGGCCTCGCCAAGGACCCGTTCCGCCTCGGCGATCCGGCGCCGTGCAGGCTGCTCGCCGACCGTGCTCCCCAGCACCGGGGGCGGCTGGACGGCCTGTGCCCCCTGGCCGCCGCGCATGGCCTCCGCCGCCTCCTCGAACCGCGCGGCCCAGCGGGTCTCCGCCTGGAACCAGCCTCGTACGGCTCGTACCGCATCCGGTTGTCCGGCAGCGCTGTCGAGTGCGTGTACGGCGTCGAGGAAGCCGGAACGGCTGCGCTCCGCACAGGCGAACGCCGCGGACCTGCCCCCGGGCAGCGCCCAGTGGGACAGCACGGCGGTGTGATAAGCGCGGGCTACCACGGGGTTGTCGGCCGAGGCGGCCCGCAGGCTGTCCCTCGCCAACCTCAGGCGGTGCTCCTCATAGGCGGTTACCGCCTCAAGGGCCCGGTCGGCGGCGCCCCGTGGGTCGCCCAGGGCCAGCAGCGCCTCCGCCGCTGTCGCGGGCCGTTCCCAGGGCTTGCCCGGTCCGGCAGCCTGTCCGACGCCGTCCGCGCCGATGCTTCGTTCCGCCTCGGCGGCACGCTCGGGCCGACGCAGTCGCAGCCACAGCGCCGCCGATTGCAGGGCGGTGAGGGACCCCCGTACTTCCAGCGTGTCGGCCTCCTCCCTCGCCTCGGCCGGCCTGCCCAGCTCGACCAGGAGCGCACAGCGCGCCACGGAGAGCGGTAACCGCCCTGCCAGCGCCGACGCCTTCTCGGCGGACTTCTTCGCCTCGGCGGGCAGACCTGCCGACCTGTCACGGCGCAGTCGGTACAGCGCCTCAATGGCCTCGGTCGACCGCAGATCGGCCGACAGTCCCTCCAGCGAGGTGTTCAGCGGCTCGCCCAGAGCCCCGCCCCGCCCGCGGAACAGGCGCAATCCGAGGTCGATCACGCGCGCGATCCGGGGCCGTGCGGCGGCGATGAGGTCCGGGTCGCCCAGCTCCACCGCCTCCTGGCGGAAGAGTTCGGCCACGACCACGGCGGACAGCCACTCGTTGAGCACGCCCGCCGTGGTCCCACCACTGTCTTTGCCCTCCAACTGCCGTACGTGCACGTGTAGATCGATGTCGGCGAGCACGAGGGAGGCCAGTCGGTGGCGGGCGTGGTGATACGCCTCCAACGGGCCGGTGATCGCCCCCTTTGTCACGCTCACCGCGTCCCACTCCGCTCGCCCGTCAGCCACTCCGCCAGGTCGCAGGCCTGACGGCCCCGGAGGATGTCCCCACGCCGGGCCCAGTCGCCAGCCCGGGCGTCGACCATGTCGGCCATGCCCCGGAGCCAGGAGCCGCTGCCCACGGTTGATGCCCAGCGGACGACCGGCTCCGCGTCCTGGAGGGGTAGCGGCCGCCCTGCTTCGATGACGTCCAGCATGCGGTGCACCCTGACCAGCGCGGCGCACGCCCCGTCACCGGAGGTCTCCGCCAGCGCCAGGGCACGGTCGAGGAACGCGCGGCCGTCGTCCGGCTTCCGGCGCAGCCGGGCGATGTGCGCCTGGCGCAGCGCGGCCGCTGCGCGGCCTCGGGCGGCGCCTGCCTTCCGGAACAGCGCGTCGGCCGTCGAGTAGTGCTTGGCCGCGCGGTTCATTGCCCGCCGGTTGACGGGCCCCGGCAGACAGCGTTCCGCCGCGCCGGGCACCACGAGCTCCGCGTCGCCCGCCAGCAGCGCCGACATCCCGGCGAAGGCAGGGTGCCCGGATACCTGACGGAGCGCTTCCCGCCGCAACATCTCTCCCCGGCGGCGGTCGGCCGCCCTGGCCTGCACGTCCGACGCGACCAGCAGGTGATAGGCAACCGGCGCCGCGAGGCCGCCCTCGGCGATCTCCCGCGGCAGGTCGTCGAACCACCGTACGGCCTCATGCGCCTCCTCGGCCCCTCCGACCGCTTCCACCACCTCGGCCGCCTGGGCGCCGATGACGTCCGCGTTCCCCAGGAGGGCGCGGGCCGAGAGCAGGTCGGGCAGGTACCGGCCCGCGAGGAAGGCAGCGAGCCGCAGCCCGGGGTCCCTGGCAAGGATGGTCAGCCGCGCATGCGTCCCGTCCAGAGCCTGGAGCAGTGCCGCCTCCTCCTCCGGCGGCAGGGCCCAGCCGATCAGGCCGCCGGGGCCCCAGTTGACGTCCATGGCGACGGCCGCGGTTCGCAGAGTTCGCGTCACCAGGTCGTCGTAGGTCTCCTCCGGTACGGGATCGCCCAGCACGGCCAACGCCCGCTTGGCCTCACCGGCGGCGAGGGCGGCGGCTGCCGCCAGCCAGCCCCGTACCGGCTCGGCCCAGCCCTCCGGCCTGACCACCGCCGGATCGATGCCCCGCTGCTCGGTCAGCAAGAGATGTACGAGAAGGTGGATGCCGCGCGCCGTGTGCCGTCCCTGGTTCGTCACTTGAGCTTCCTGATGGCGAATACGACCAGCACAGCGAGCACGATCACCGCGGCCGCCCTGACCAGTTGCCGGCCCAAGGCTCGTCGGGGCTGTCCGGTTTCGCTGCTGTGATGCGGTCGAGCACGGCCTGCAGATGCTCGCCCAGGGCCATCCACACGTATCCCAGCAGCACGTCCAGCGGATGCCGGCCCAGGGCCCCGGCCGAAGGCTGAGGAGACGGCGGATCGGAGCGCTGTGGCGGAGAACCGAGCGTGGGCTCCCGATGGGCGACGACCCTCAGGGGTCGTCGGAGTACTCCCTTCCGCCAGATACGGCTTCTGTTCCACGGTCGGCATGGATCGGCCGCTCGCCGGGGGGCTGAGCTCCTGGGAACGGCTCACCGGGTGGGTGACGATGTCCGCCTCGAAGAACTCCCGTACGGCCACTCCACAGCTGCGGTGGACGTCGGCGAAGAGTTCTTCCGTGGCGAGCGTCGTGGGCCGCTCCGGCTGCCTCCGGCAGACGACTCCCTCGATCAGGGGTGTCCGCCGTGGCCCACTCATCGCGTACTCGCCGTCCAGGCCCACATCGGACGCTTTGAGATACACGACCCGGTACAGCAGCCAAAGCCGCTGGGAGCCATGCCCCTGGTACTCACGTACGTAGACGACGTCGTCGGAGATGTCGCCGTCCGCCACGTCGTGGAGCAGGAACTGCCTGTCGGCGTCCACCAGGAAGTCCGGGGCGACCACGATCCGGAAGCCGGTGTTGACGGAGCGCGTGAGGGCGAACGGCCAGACCTTCTGAAGTGCGGCATGCGTCATGTCGTCGTCCATGGCGTTCCCCCCTTAATGAGGTGCGAGCCCGGGTGCTCGGCCTCGAACTCGGCCAACTTGGCGTCGAACAGCGCCACCAGAGCGGTCAGCGCGTCTTTCTGGGAAGCGACTTGGAGCATCCGGCCGCGTAACTGGGCGATGTCACGCTCGAGACGCTCGCCGTACGCGGACACTTTCCTCTCCGCATAGGCGCCAAGAGCGTCCACCATGTGGTCAGGCATCATCCGCATCAGGGGCGACTTGGCTGCCGCGGTCCGCAGGACCGCCTGTACCAGCGGTAGCTTGTCCTTGACCCCACGGACCCACTTCAGCGTCTGGCTGCGCTGGGCGATCCACTGCCCTTCGGGCGCCGCCATTTTCTCCATCTCCTTGAGCCGGGCATCGAACAGATCCACCAGCACGGCCATGAAGGGGACTTCGACGTTGAGCGGTGTCGGGAACGCACCCTTCTTGATCATCGTCCGGCCGTCCGGACCGAGAGCGGCGAAGTCCAGCCCTACGGAACTCACAGGAATGAAACGGACCCCTCCCGAGACGGGATTGTTTCGCAGTTGGGTCTCGACACCGTCCTTGAAGTCCGGGTGCTTCATGAGGCAGTCCATGACGGCCTGCAGCGTGTGCCCGGCCGCCGCGAGAACGTCCCACTTGGTGATCACGAAGTGCACGATGGCCTGGCTCTTCATCATGTGACTGAAGACGAGGAGCAGGTCGTCGGCCAGCCGGAAGTCCCCGTCGAAGAAGCGCAGAACCTTGACCCCGTCCACCAGCACGAGGAGGAACTCGGACTCCGCGATCCGGCTGTAGACGCGTTTGGCTCCTTCCACCCGCTCGTCCAACTCGGTCAGGTGCTCACCGGAGTAGTCCAGATACCTGATGGAGAAGGGGCTGAAGGTCTGGTTCCTGGCGGTGCGGACCGAGCAGGTGAACTCCCACTCGTCTATGGCGGCCGTCCTGGTGAGGTCCGGCCATGTGCCGGGGCTCGCGATCTGCTGGTAGATCCTGTTCAGCACGGTGGATTTCTCCGGTGGCAGCTGAACGTGGAATCCGATGTCCGGTCGCGGGATGGCAAGTCTGCGGAACAGACTGGCGAGATAGACGGTCTTCCCGGACTCGGCCGGTCCGAGCACGGTGACTGGTATTGCCGGCATGCAGTGCCTCGCATTGGGCTCACGTGGTGGTGATCCTGGCGCACAAGCGAGTACGGCGAATCTCACGCGACGATCCTGCCGTTCTCCTGCCGGTAGTAGAGCGTGTCCGAGGACGTCCGAACCGGTCGCAGTGCAGGTTCGGGAGAAACGGCGGAACAGAGTGTGTCGGCTTGTCGCTCACTTGTCGGCGGCGAACTCCCGCAGGGCGGAAACGGAGTGCACGGTGAGGCGGCAGCGACCGTAGCTGACGACCTGCGCGGCCGACAGCTCCTGTAACACGTGCTGCACCCGCCGCTCCCGGGCCCCGATGAGTTCGCCCCACTCGGCGTGCGTGAGCCCGGGCCGGACCGACATGCCTTCCGGTGTCGGCGTCCCGTACTGCCCTGTGAGATCCAGTACCGCGCGGCAGAGGCGGGTGATGACCGGACCACGCGCGAACTGGGTACGGCGGCGGACTGCGGTACGGCTGCGGTGCGCCAGGCTCCGGCTGACGGCCAGGCCGGCGGCCTGATATCGGACCATCCAACGCAGCCACTCGTCCTGCGAGATCCGCCGGACATACACCTGCTGAGCCGCCGTGACCGTCGCGGAACGAGGCTCGCTGTCGAAGGCCGCAGTCTCGCCGACGACATCACCGCCCGCGCGGATGTCCACCAGCACGGTTGCGCCGAGGTCGTCGGTCGTCGTGACCTTGGCGAAACCGTTCAACAGCAGCAGTACGTGCGTGTCGGTGGCGCCCGCCAGGAGCATGATCTCGCCGTGCTTGTACATGTGCGCGGTGCCGACGCGCATCAGGGCGGACCGCGCTCGGCACACCGCATCGGCTTCCGCCCCGCTCACGTCGGCCAGCTCCGACAACAGGGTGCCCCGTGGGTAGGTACCGTGCGCCGAATTCGGCCCCTCTCCCCCACCCGATGTCCTTCGACTCAGCACACCGTCCCCCTTTCGGATGCCAGCTGTCGCGAACATATTCAGCCAAGTCGGCATGCCGCACAAGGCGTGAACTGGTGTGCGGAGCTGGGACAATCAGTGCCTGATCCGCCAGATCGTGGGCACGCTGCAGATCGCCGACGTGGCCGCTCAGGTGGCGCTGAACCTGCGGACCGACTTCGCCGGATTCCGCGACTCCAAGCCGGGCCCATCGGCGGTCGTGGTCATGCACGGGGTACTGGTGCTGCTGGGCTTGTTGGCGGCGCCGTCGGGGCCGGTCCGGTTCGGGTTGTACGGCGACAGGCTGCTGCCCGCGTCGTCTCTAGTCGCGCGGACGTCCCGGGCGGCGCAGGAGTCGTTCAGGGGCGCCGGGGCGGCGGGACCGTCCATCGCGCTTCCCCAGCTTGGCGGCACGCGCTCTGCCGCGGAGCTCAACGGGTACGCTATGGGTTGATATTGGCGCTGGTACCGTGAATTCGCCCCGAGGGCAGCCGAAGGTGCCCTCGGCGAAGCAGTTCGATCATTTCTTGTTTGCCTCCTTCGAACTGATCGAACCTGGGGGCGTGTTGGAGCACTTTCCCGAGCGGTCCCTCAACCAGAGCTCGCAAAGAAGCTACCGCGCACATTTGCGCGCTGAGGGCCGGCAAGACCCCATGAAGATCCATTCTCGCTGACGCGCACGTTCCTCACGGCCATGGTCACCGCGGCGTGTGCTGCTCTGCCTGTACGCGGCTGTGTACGGGAGGAGTACCGCGACACGGTGTCCATGTGGAGCGCAGGCGGGCGAACTCGGAGGGGCTGACGCCGGCCGCCCACCTTCACCCCTCTCACCCCCCAATCCCAGCCCTTGACGCGCCTTGTCCCACAACAGGGCAAGCCAAAAGGGTTCCCCGCCCCTTGGCCCGCCGAGCGATCACCGCAGCTGCGCATCGGCGGACAGGTAGACGCGCCGGATGGCGCGGCACATCGTCGAACAACTGTTCGATTGGCCGCTGCGGGCGCTGCGGTATTGCGCCGCCTGAGGGCCGGGAAAGGACAATGGCGTGCCGCGCCCGCCGCCCTGCGGCATGTGGCATGTGGCATGTGGCATGTCGAATTCTTCATCTGCGGGTACCGCGTTCCCTGACGCTCCGGCCATGGTTGGGGGATCGCCATCCCCACCTCGGGACCGACCCAGCCGCCTCTGCGACCCGCGCGGGCCGGCATCCCCACGTTGCCTTGATCCACTGCGACGTGCGATCCGTACCGAATGTCGACAATGGCCTTGGAACCAGCACCACCCCTCATGGTGGCCCCGCGCACACCCGCCCCCCGAACTATGGCGTCCCACCACATACGCCCCTGACCTGCGCGTTCCTACGGTATGGCGACACGCAAACGTCCCCGCCGACCGCCAGGAAGTGGTGCCGATGTCCTCCCCCGCGACCGCTCCCCCACCCTCCGCCAGCCTCCCCCGCATCGTCGCCGCCAGCCTCATCGGCACGACCATCGAGTGGTACGACTTCTTCCTGTACGGGTCGGCCGCCGCGCTCGTCTTCAACAAGCTGTTCTTTCCCGGTTCCGACCCGCTCGTCGGCACGCTGCTGTCGTTCCTGACGTACGCCGTCGGGTTCGCCGCCCGGCCGCTCGGGGCGCTGGTCTTCGGGCACTTCGGGGACCGGGTCGGGCGCAAGAAGCTGCTCGTGCTGAGTCTGCTCATGATGGGCGGGGCGACCTTCTCGATCGGGCTGCTGCCGACGCACGCCACGGTCGGCTCCGCCGCGCCCGTGCTGCTCACCGCCCTGCGGCTGGTACAGGGGTTCGCGCTCGGCGGGGAGTGGGGCGGGGCCGTCCTGCTGGTGTCGGAGCACGGGGACGCGCGGCGGCGCGGGTTCTGGGCGTCGTGGCCGCAGACCGGGGCGCCCGCCGGGCAGTTGCTCGCCACCGGCGCGCTCTCGGCGCTCACCGCGCTGCTCTCCGACGACGCCTTCCTCTCCTGGGGCTGGCGGGTGCCGTTCCTGCTGTCCGGGGTGCTGGTGCTCGTCGGGCTGTGGATACGGCTCTCGGTCGATGAATCCCCCCTGTTCAAGGCCGCGTTGGAGCGTGCTCAGGCGCGGCGGGCCGCCGAGCCCGACCGGGTGGCGGAGAAGCTGCCGCTCGTCGCCGTGCTGCGCGACCACTGGCGCGACGTGCTGGTCGCGATGGGCGCCCGTATGGCGGAGAACATCAGCTACTACGTGATCACCGCGTTCATCCTCGTGTACGCGACGACCTCCGCCGGGATGGCCAAGCAGACCGCGCTCAACGCCGTACTGATCGCCTCCGCCGTGCACTTCGCGGTGATCCCGGCCTGGGGCGCGCTCTCCGACCGGATCGGGCGGCGGCCCGTCTATCTGATCGGCGCGGTGGGTGTCGGCGCCTGGATGTTCCCCTTCTTCTCGCTGATCGACACGGCCGACTTCGGGAACCTCGTCCTCGCCGTCACCGTCGGGCTGGTCTTCCACGGGGCGATGTACGCACCCCAAGCCGCCTTCTTCACCGAGATGTTCGCGACCCGGATGCGCTACTCGGGAGCCTCGATCGGCGCCCAGTTCGCCTCGGTCGCCGCCGGCGCGCCCGCCCCGCTCATCGCCACCGCCCTCCTGTCCGACTACGACAGCTCCACCCCCATCGCCCTCTATGTGATCGCGGCCGCCGTCCTCACGGTGATCGCCCTCGTCTGCGCCCAGGAGACCCGCCACCGCGACCTGGCGGAGGTCGACGCCGACAGCCGCTCCCAGGACTCCGTCAGCGTCTGACCGCCGCCGACATCAGATGGAGCCGCAGCGCCAGCTGGATCTCCAGCGCTCGGGCCGGGCACTGCCAGTCCGGCCCGAGCAGCCTGCCTATCCGCTCCAGCCGCTGAGCCACCGTGTTCACATGGACGTGCAGGTCGTCCTTGGTGCGCGCGGGGCTCATACCGCTCGCGAAGTACGCGTCGAGGGTGCGCACCAGGTCGGTGCCGCGCCTCTCGTCGTACGCCACGACCGCGCCGAGCGTCCGGTCGACGAAGCCCTCGATGTCCCGGGTGTCGGCGAGGAGCAGCCCGAGGAAGCCGAGGTCCTGGGCGGCCGCGCCCTCGCCGGGACGGCCGAGCAGCCGCAGCGCCTCCAGGCAGCGGCGCGCCTCCGCGTACGCCTCGGCTATCGCGCCGGGCCGGGCCGCCGGGGCTTCGACGGGGGCCGACGCACCCACCGTGACCCGCTCGTGCAGGGCGCCGCCGAGTTGCTTGGCCAGCTGCCGGGCGACCTCGGCCGGGGTGTCGGCCGGGCCCAGCGGCAGCAGCAGCACGGTGCCGCCGTCGCGGGTCGCGGCCAGGCCGTGCCGGGTCGCCGCCAGATGCGCGGCGGCCGAGCCCATCCGCTGCCGGTCGGCGGTCTGCCGCTCCGCCGTGCCGTCCTCGGGGCTCTCGATGCGGGCGGCGAGGACCACGTGCGGCGCGTCCAGGTCGGCCCGCAGCCGGGCGGCCCGGTCGCGCAGCAGCCGGGGGTCGCGGCCCGGCGCGTCCAGCAGGTCGTCCAGGAGCTCGCCGCGCACCCGCTGTTCGGCCTCGCCCGCCGAGCGCCGGGCGAGCAGCAGCAGTGAGGTGACCATCGCGGCCCGCTCCAGGGTGCGGCGGTCCACCGGGTCGAGCGCGGGGTGGCCGCGCAGCACCAGCGCGCCCAGCACCTCGTCGCCCGCCGCGACCGTGGCCACCCAGTCCCGTCCGTCGCGGACCGCGTGGCCGTCCGTGCCGGTCAGCTCCAGGGCGGTGAAGGCCGCCGAGTCGGCGTCGGCGAACTCGACCGTGCCGTCCAGGACTTCGGAGACCGCGCTCGCCACGTCGTGGACCCCGCCGCCGCGCAGCACCAGTTCGGTGAGCCGGTCGTGGACCTCGGAGGCGCGCTCCAGGACCGCGCTGTGGTCCCGGATGATCTCGTTGGCCCGCTCCAGCTCGGCCAGTGCCGACCTGGTCTCGGCGAGCAGGTTGGCGGTGTCGATGGCGACGGCCGCGTGCGCCGCGAAGGAGCCGAGCAGGGCGATCTCCTCGCGCGCGAAGACCCGGCTGCGCCGGTCGGCGGCGAAGAGCACGCCGATCACATTGCTGCCGAGCATCAGCGGTACGCCGAGGATCGCGACCAGGCCCTCGTCGCGCACTCCGGTGTCGATGGTCCGGGTGTGCTGGAAGCGCTCGTCGTCGAAGTAGCTCGACGTCACGTACGGTCTGGCGGTCTGGGCGACGAGGCCGCCGAGGCCCTCGCCCATGCCGAGTCGCAGCTGCTGGAAGCGCGCGGCCACCGACCCTTCGGTGACGCGCATATAAGTGTCGCCCGCCACCGGGTCGTTGAGGCTGAGGTAGGCGACCTCGGTACCTAGCAGGGAACGCGCGCGCTGCACGATCGCCCGCAGCACCGCGTCCAGGTCGCGCAGCCCCGCGAGGTCGTGGGCGGTCTCGAAGAGCGCGGACAGCTCGGCCTCCCTGCGCCGTCTGCCCTCCAGGTCGGCGCGGACCCGCAGGGCGAGCTGCCGGGCGGACTCCAGGGCGGCCAGCGCCTCGGGTCCGGCGCCGTCGGCACGGGCCAGCAGCGCGGGCCGGTCGTACGCCTCGGCCGCCGCGCCGCGCGCCAGAAGCTCCAGGTAGGGAGCCTCCGCGTACTCGGTGGACTGCGGGTGATCGTGGGACATGTTCACAGGGATACCTGCCGTACGGGCGGCCGCGCCAGCCCTGTGGACAACTGTTGGCAGGCGCCGGTCAAGCAGCGGAGGTGCGGTGGTGGTGCGTCAGTGCGCGGTCCAGCCGCCGTCCAGGGCGAGTGAGGTGCCGGTGATGAAGGAGGCCTGCGGGGCGCAGAGGTAGGCGACGGCCTCGGCGACCTCGTCCGGCTCGACCAGCCGTTTGAGCGCCGAGTCCTTGAGGAGCACCTCGGTCAGGACGCGCTCCTCGGGGATGCCGTGGGCGGCCGCCTGGTCGGCGATCTGCCGCTCGACGAGCGGGGTGCGGACGTAGCCGGGGCTGACGCAGTTCGAGGTGACGCCGTGCGGGGCGCCTTCCAGAGCGGCGGTCTTGGAGAGCCCTTCGAGGCCGTGCTTGGCCGCGACATAGGCCGACTTGTACGCGGAGGCCCGCAGCCCGTGCACCGAGGAGATGTTGACGATGCGGCCCCAGCCCTGCCCGTACATGTGCGGCAGCGACCCTCTGATCAGCCGGAACGGCGCTTCCAGCATCACCGTGAGGACGGTGTGGAACACCTCGGGCGGGAACTGCTCGATGGGGCGCACGAGTTGCAGCCCGGCGTTGTTCACCAGGACGTCGGTGCCGGTGGCGGCCTGCTCGGCGGCTTCGAGGTCGGTCAGGTCCAGGACCAGCGGCTCTACGGATCCGGCGAGGCCCGCGCCCTGTCCGGCCAGGGCGTCGAGGCCTTCGGCATCCCGGTCGACGGCCCGCACCTTGGCGCCGGCGGCCGCCAGGCGCAGGACGCAGGCCCGGCCGATGCCGCCGGCGGCCCCGGTGACCAGGGCGGTGTGGCCGCCCAGGTCGAGCTCGATGGACGGGGGGAGGGGACCAGGGGTGGTGGGCGTGGTCATGTTCTCGACCCTAGGCAGTGCGGCGGCCCACCACCCATGTGGTCCAGGCCCACACTTCAGTGCTCGGTCATAGGCGCGAACCATGTCGGTTCATCGGTCATCGCCTGTTTGATCCGGAAGAGCGAGAACTCCTCCAGGTCCGCCAGCGCGTCGACCGGGAACCAGCCGACCTCCAGGGACTCGTCGTCGTTGACCCGCGCCTCGCCGCCCACGGCCCGGCACTTGAGGCAGATGTCCATGAACTGGCAGCGGTCGCCGTTGGGGTAGGTGACCGGGCGCAGCGCGTCCACCAGGACGACCTTCTCCACGACGCACCGCACGGCGGTCTCTTCGTACACCTCGCGCACAGCGGTCTCGGCGGGCTGTTCACCTGGTTCCGGGATCCCGCCGATGATCGACCACTCGCCGGTGTCCACGCGCCGCCCGAGCAGCACCCGGCCCTCGTCGTCGAAGACGACCACGCTGACGCCCGGCAGGAACAGCAGCTGGTGGCCTGCCGAGGCCCGGATCTCGCGGATGAACTCTGGTGTCGCCATGCTCACCCTAACGAGCCTCGACGGCGTCGGTCTCCTGGTCTCGACGCGCGCGTACGGTACGGCTCACCGCCCAGCCGAGTCCCGCCGCCGCGAGCGCCACCAGGGCCCACTCGGGCGCGGTGCCGAGCCGGGTCGCCGGGGTCTCGGAGGAGCGCAGCGGCACCTTGGCGACGAGCGAGTCGGGCGTGAACATCCTGGTCTTCTGGACGACTTCCCCATCGGGCATGATCACCGCGCTGACCCCGCTGGTGACCGGGACGGTGACGGTCCGGCTGTGCTCGACCGCGCGCACGCGCGACATGGCGAGCTGCTGGTAGGTCATCTCGCTGCGGTCGAAGGTCGCGTTGTTGCTCGGTACGGAGATGATCTGCGCGCCGTGGGTGACGGTGTCGCGCACGGCCCAGTCGAACGCCGCCTCGTAGCAGGTGGCGATGCCGACCTTGGTGCCCGCCATGTCGAACACACCGGGCGCGGTGCCGCGGCTGAAGTCCTGGCGGACCATGGAGACGTAGCCCGGGCCGAACTGCTTGATGAGGCCGCGCAGCGGGATGTACTCGCCGAAGGGCTGGATCTGCCGCTTGTCGTAGGTGGCTCCGGGGCCCGTCTTCGGGTCCCACAGGACCTGCTCGTTGAAGAGCCGTCCGTCGGGGCGCTCGACGACCGCGCCCACCGAGATGGGCGCGCCGATCGCCTTGGCGGCCCGGTCGATGTCGGTGTACGCCTGGGCGTCGGTGTACGGGTCGACGTCCGAGGAGTTCTCCGGCCAGAGCACGAAGTCGGGCTTGGCGGCCTTGCCCGCCTTGACCCGGTCGGCGAGCCGCAGGGTTTCCTTCACGTGGTAGTCGAGCACCGCGCGGCGCTGCTCGTTGAAGTCCAGGCCCAGGCGCGGCACATTGCCCTGGATCACGGCGACCGTGGCGGTGCCGTTCTCGGCCGCGTCGCTGACCAGCGGGGTCGCGGCGAAGGCGGCGGCGACCGGGGCGAGCAGGGTGGCCAGGGCGGCCGCCGCGGCCCCCTTGCGTACGACACCGGTGGCGCGCAGGCGCAGCGCCTGGCGCACGCACTCGTAGAGCCCGAAGCCGCAGAGCACGACGGCGAAGCCGAGGACGGGTGTGCCGCCCAGGGCGGCGAGCGGCAGGAACACCCCGTCCGCCTGGCCGAAGGCGAGCTTGCCCCAGGGGAAGCCGCCGAACGGCACGCGCGCGCGTGCCGCCTCGGAGGCGATCCACATCGCCGCGCCCCACACCGGCCATCCGGGCAGCCGCGAGACCACCGCGATCCCGGCGCCGGCGGCGGCGACCCCGATCGCCTCGATGGCCGCCAGGGCCAGCCAGGGTCCGGGGCCGACCTCCACGCCCGTCCAGACGAGCAGCGGCAGCAGGAAGCCGAGCCCGAAGAGGTAGCCGAGGCCGAATCCGGCCTTCCAGGTACGCCCACGCAGACACCAGCCGAACAGCGCGAACGCGGGCACCGCCAGCCACCACAGGGGCCGGGGCGGGAAGCTCAGGTACAGGAGCACACCGGACAGCGCGGCCGTCGCTGGCCGTACGAGCCGGTGCAGCAGCCGACGGCCGCGCGAGGCGGTGGCGGGCTGCGGTTCGAGCTGCTCTGGCTCGGCTGTGGGGGTGGTGGTCGTGCTCACCCGGCGGAGTCTACGGGCGCGAGCTGTGCCTGCGGCAGACCGGTTCGTACAGTAACCGTCCATATGCGCACGATCACCGTCGATATGCGTCCGATCACTACGTACGCACGCGTACGTGCATCGGAGCACACCCCGCCGGAACGTTTCCGCACGATCTGTACCCAGATCGCGCCCGGCGCCACTACGGTGTGCGCAGTCCGTCAGACGGCCGGGGGGCGGGGATGAGCGCATTGACAGGCCGGTCCGCCGCACCCGAGCGCCGGGCCGGGCCCGATCTCGTCGGCGTCCTGGTGCTGGGCGCCTGCGCGGGCTGGTCACTGGTCGCGGCGGCAGGGCGGGAGGCCCGGCCGGAGGGCGTGCTCCTCGCGGTGCTCGCGGTGGCCGCCGGGTACGCGCTGGGCCGGATCAGCGGCAGTCTGGTGCCCGTGGCGGCGGCGACCTGCGCGGCGATCGCGGGCCTCCTCCTGGCATACGCCTCCAGGGACGGCGTCCCCGGCGCCACCGTCGACCCCCTCCCGGGCCACATCGGCGTCTCGGCCGCGCTCCCCGCACTCGCCGCCGGCGCGGCCTGCTGCGGCGCCTGGGCGGCCCGTACGGCTGCAGCCCGCCTCGTGCTGCGGCTGCTCGCCGTGGGGTGCGCGGGCACAGCCCTCGCGCTCGGTTCGGCGGCGGGCTGCGCGGCGGCGCTCGGCGTCCTGCTGTGCTCCCTGGCGGCGGCCCGGATGCGGCACCGGACGGTGGGCCTCGCGGGGCTCGCGGCGGTCGCCGCGCTCGTCGCGGTGGGGTCGGTCGCCGTGGCCGAGGACGTGCTGCCCGACGGGCTCACCGTCTCCCTGGAGGGCCAGCTCACGCCGGAGCGCGTGCTGCTGTGGCGGGACGCGGTGGAGCTGGCCGAGGAGCATCCCGTGCGGGGAACCGGGCCCGACCGGTTCGGCGGCCTCAGCCCGGTGGCGCGGCAGTCCCCGGTCGCCGCCGGCAAGCCGCACTCCGCGCTGCTCCAGCAGGCGGCCGAGCAGGGCGCGGTGGGAGCCACGCTGCTCGGGGCCACCTACAGCTGGATCCTGTACGCGCTGTGGCGCTCGCCCCGGCCCACACCCGTGGTCCTCACGGCGGGGGCCGCGCTCACCGCGCTGGCCGCGTTCGCCTGCGTCGGCAACGCGCTGAGCTTCACCCCGGTGACGATGGGCGCGGGCCTGCTGGCGGGCCTGGCCACGGCGCGGCCGCCCGGGGACGGGCAGCAGGGGGCGGAGCGGGATGCGGGCGTCGTGCACGCGCGTGGGTGAGGAGGCCTGGGAGAGGCGTACGCGCGCGTGGGTGAAGTTCCCGCGTCACGCGCGCGTGGGTGACGGCAGAGGGGATCAGGCCTCGGCGTGCTTCGCGGCGCCCAGCAGGCGCAGGCGGTCGCGGATGACGCGGACCGCCGCCTCGGCGTCGTCCACCGTCACGGTGAAGACGCGGCCGTCGCCGAGCCGCAGCACCAGGCCCTCACCTCGGCGTACGACGACCGCGGTGCCCTTCTCGGGGCGCCAGCGGTAGCCCCAGCCGCCCCACTGGCGCGGGGTGACGCGGGGCGCGAAGTCGGCGCCCACCACGTCGTCGAGCGAGATCCGGCGGCGCGGCAGGCCGATGTGGCCGCAGCGCACTTCGAGGGAGTCGTCGTCGACCTTCACGGCCACATGGACGAAGGCGAGCGTTCCGTAGATCACCAGGAGCCCGGCCGCGACGCAGCCGATCACCGACATCAGCAGCGGGGCGATGCCGGACGTCCAGTTGGAGTCGACGGCGAGCTCGATGCCGAGCGCCACGCACGCCGCGCCTCCGGCGGCGAGCAGCCACTGGACGCGGTTGGTCGCGCGACCGGTCCAGAGCGCCGGCCGGGGAGCGAGCGCCGGGGCACCACCGTCGTGCGCCGGGGGCTCGGGGGGAAATGCCCTCATGCCCAGCAGACTACTCAGAATCCACAGAAGCGGCAGTGACCGCACTCTCAGTGAGTGTCACCACGTTCAGTGAGCGGGGGTGACCGCCTGGAGCAGCAGGCCTTCCGGGTAGCCGAGCGCGGTGTCCGGAAGGGTGCCGGTGCGGCCGTTGAGCAACACCGTCACGCTGCCGGTGGGCGCCGCGTCGGGGGCGGCTTCCACGCCGGCCCGGCGCAGCGCCTGGGCGACGACGGCCGACGCGCTGCCGTACAGGCCGGGCGCGGACAGACCGGGCTGCCGCACGGCGGCACGCACCCGCTCGGCGACCAGTTCGTAATGGGTGCAACCCAGGACGACGCCCCTTACGTCCTGGGGGGTCCGCTCGGCCGCCGCGGCGATGGCCAGCTCGATGGCGGGCTCGTCGCCGTGCTCGATCGCGTCCGCGAGCCCGGGGCATGGCACCTCGGTGACCTCGACGCCGTCGGCGAACTCACGGATCAGCCCGCGCTGGTAGGGGCTGCCGGTGGTGGCCGGGGTGGCCCAGATGGCGACGGGTCCGCCACTGGCGGCGGCCGGCTTGATCGCCGGTACGGTCCCGATCACCGGGATCCGCGGCTCCAGTTCGGCACGCAGCGCCACGAGGGCGTGCACCGAGGCGGTGTTGCAGGCCACGATCAGGGCGTCCGGACGGAGCTCGGCGGCGGCGCGCGCCACGGCGAGCGCGCGCTCGGTGATCTCCTCGGGCGTGTGCGGGCCCCACGGCATGCTGTCGGGGGCGGAGGAGAGGACGAGGTCGGCGTCCGGCCGCAGCCGGCGCACGACGGCGGCCGCCGCCAGCAGGCCGATTCCGGAGTCCATGAGCGCGATCTTCACCCGGTCACCATAGTCGACCGCCCTCGCGCACCCACTCAGGTGGTGCAGACTGCGGCGGATGAGCGCCCTCGCATGGATCGCCGTGGTGTCACTGGCCTGCTGGCTCTGGCTGCTGCTCGGACAGGGCTTCTTCTGGCGCACCGACCAGCGTCTGCCCGCCCGTTCCGCCCCGTCCGACTGGCCGTACGTCGCCATCGTCGTACCGGCCAGGGACGAGGCCCAGGTGCTGCCCCGCAGCCTGCCCACGCTGCTCGCCCAGGACTATCCGGGCGAGGCGGAGATCTTCCTGGTCGACGACGGCAGTTCGGACGGCACGGGCGAGCTGGCGCGGGCGCTCGCCGCGCGGGAGGAGTGCGCGCTGCCGCTGACCGTGGTCCAGCCGGGCGAGCCCGAGCCCGGCTGGACCGGGAAGCTGTGGGCGCTGCGCCAGGGCATCGCACTGGCCCGCGCGCGCGAGCCCGAGTATCTGCTGCTCACCGACGCCGACATCGCCCATGAGCCGGACAGCCTGCGGGAGTTGGTGGCCGCGGCCCGGTCCAACGGGCTCGACCTGGTGTCGCAGATGGCGCGGCTGCGCGTGGCGAGCGGCTGGGAGCGGCTGGTGGTGCCGGCCTTCGTCTACTTCTTCGCGCAGCTGTACCCCTTCCGCTGGATCAACCGGCCGGGGGCGCGCACGGCGGCGGCCGCGGGCGGCTGCGTCCTGCTGCGGACGGAGGCCGCCGAGCGGGCGCGGATTCCGGAGTCGGTGCGCCAGGCGGTCATCGACGACGTGTCGGTGGCGCGCGCGGTGAGCCGCTCGGGCGGGCGGATCTGGCTCGGGCTCGCGGAGCGCGTCGACAGCGTGCGCCCCTATCCGCGCCTCGCCGACCTGTGGCGCATGGTCGCGCGCAGCGCCTACGCCCAGCTGCGGCACAGCCCGGCCCTGCTGCTCGGGACGGTGGCGGGGCTCGCGCTGATCTACCTCGTCCCCCCGGTCGCGCTCTTCGCCGGGATGGCGCGGGACGACGCCGTGGCGGGCTGGGCGGGCGGGCTCGCGTGGCTGGTGATGGCCGGGACGTACGTACCGATGCTGCGGTACTACCGGCAGCCGCTGCTGCTCGCGCCGCTGCTGCCGTTCACCGCGCTGCTGTACCTGTTGATGACGGTGGACTCCGCCGTCCAGCACTACCGGGGGCGCGGGGCCGCGTGGAAGGGGCGCACTTATGCGCGCCCGGAGGCGACCCCGGACCAGTGAGCCGGGTCGTGCCACCTCGCTTCGACCGCCCGAACCGCGGCCACGCGCGCGTCATTTGCGCCCGGGCGTCCAGTTCATGCCCCACCCGTACGCCTGGTCGATGGTGCGCTGCGGGCTGACACCGCGCGCGGGCACCAGATAGCGGGCCTCGCGCTGGACGACGAGGTCGCCCCCGTTGTTGGTGAGCAGCGCGAGGGCGCAGACCGTGGAGGGCACGGTGCACTCGTCGAGCGAGAAGTCGATCGCGGCCCCGTGCTGGGGCTGGAGGGTGACGGTGGCGTGCAGGTCGGCGAAGCTGCGCGCTCCCTCGTAGATCGTCACGAAGATCAGCACGCGGCGGAGCTGGTCCTTGCAGTCGAGGTTGACCGTGAGGTTCTCGCCGGACGTGACGGCGCCGGTGCGGTCGTCGCCGTCGAGGTGGATGTACGGGGGGCGGCTGAGCGAGCCGAAGGCGTTGCCGAGTGCCTGGACGACCCCCTTGCGGCCGTCCGCGAGCTCGTAGAGGGCGCACAGGTCGAGGTCGAGATCGGCGTGGTTGGCGACGGCACGCCCGAGCTTGGCGCCCCAGCCGCTGAACTGCTTGCGCATCTGCCAGTTGAGGTTGACCCGCAGCGCCCCCGAGCTGCCGCCCTGCTTGGCCAGCGAGACCGTGGGGGCCGCCTTGGTCAGGGTCACCTTGGACAGGCGTACGGGGGCGGGCACGGGCGGTGCGGCCGGAGGCGGCGGGGCGGTCGCCGGGAAGGCGGGCACGGTCGTCGCGGGGGCGGGGGCGGGCGGAGCCGGGGGCGCGGACCTCTGCGGGGCGGCCGCCGGGATCGGGGCCGGGGCCTGGTACGGGGCCGTCGGCGGGGCCGTGGCCGTGCCCGGCCGGTCGACCGTGATCCCGAAGTCCGTTGCCAGCCCTTCGAGTCCGGAGTCGTACCCCTGGCCCACCGCGCGGAACTTCCACGCGCCCTGGCGCCGGTAGAGCTCGCCCAGGATGAACGCCGTCTCCACGGTCGCGTCCCCGCTGTCGAAGCGGGCGAGCTCGGCGCTGCTCGCCGCGTCGAGGACCCGGATGCTCAGCCCCGGGACGCGGCCAAACGTTCCGCCGTCGGCGGAGGCGGCGAGCACCACGCGCTCCACGTCGGGCTCCACGCGCGCGAGGTCGACGAAGAGCGTGTCCGTGACGCCCTCGGCCGAGCTCCGCTTGCCCTCGTGCCGCACCGCGCCGGAGGCGTGCGCGGGCTGGTTGTAGAAGACGAAGTCCGCGTCGGAGCGGACCTTCCCGGTGGCCGACGCGATCAGCAGGGCCGAGGCGTCGGCGTCCGGCACCCCGGGACCGGAACGCCAGGCCAATTCGACGCGTACGGTCGGCGCCGGCACCGGAACATTGGACCCTTTAAGCATGGACATGCTCGCCCCCATCGCGAGTCGGGGTGCCGAAAGATTTTCCGCACCGTCAACCTAAACCCCGGCAGACGTTCCGGCACCCGCCGGTAACCCCTCCCGAGCTCGCCCTTTACAGGATCCGTACGCTCCCGGGCGACCGATTTTCCCATGTTCGCTCGCATTGGGGACGTGCGGTCACTCCGAACCCGTAAAACAACCCTCTTATCGGGCTCCACAACGACCACATCGTGGGCTTAACTTATGTGCCATGACCTCCCCCCGCTCCACCTATGGCGGCGGTTACTACTCCGCGCCGTCCTTCCCGGACACCCCCATCTACGACTCCCTCGTCGCAGAGCGGGGCACGCCTCAGATCGCCCCGATCCGAGTGCCTTCCCTGTACGACACCGGCAGCAGCTATCTGCCGGCCCTCCCGGCCGCGCTCCCCGCCCTGCCCGCCGGTCCCTCCCAGCAGCCCGCGTACGCCTCGTCGTACGGCTACCAGCAGGCGCCGCAGCCGATGCCGCTGCAGCAGGCGCCCGCGCCCTACATCCCGCAGCAGACCGGCGCCCCGCGCGGCTACCCGGGTCCGCAGGCCCAGCAGCAGCGCCCGATGGGCCCGACCGGCTACGAGGCGATGCGCCCGGCGGCCCCGCGCCCCGCGCCCGCCCCGGCGCCGTACGACGGCTACAACCAGCCGTACCAGAACACGGGGTACTGAGCGGGGCCGCCCGCAGCTCCACCGCGTTCGACCGGATGTCCGAGGCGGCTGGCAGGATTGGCTCATGGAGAGTCCGATTCAGCCCGTCGTGCGCCACATCAACGTCTACCCCGTCAAGTCGGTCGGGGGGTACCGACTCGACGAGGTGCCGGTCGAACCGTGGGGTCCGGCCGACGACCGCCGCTGGATGGTCGTCGACGCCGCCGGGAAGGCCGTGACCCAACGCGAGCAGGCGCGGCTCGCGTTGGCCGCCGCCCGTGCGCTGCCGGACGGCTCCGTCCGGCTGTCCGCGCCCGGCCGGGAGGATCTGACCGTCGCCGTGCCCGAGCCGATCGGCGCGAGCGCGGTGACGCTCTTCGGCAAGAAGGTCGAGGCGATAGCGGCCGACGAGAGCGCGCACCAGTGGTTCAGCGACTACCTCGGGGTGGAGGTCAGGCTGGTCCACCTCGACGATCCCGCGACCCGGCGGCCGATCGACCCGGACTTCGCGCTGCCGGGCGAGACGGTGAGCTTCGCCGACGGCTTCCCGCTCCTGGTCGCCACCACGGCCTCGCTGGAAGCGCTGAACTCGCTGATCGCGCAGGGCGGTCAGCCGCACGAGGGCCCGCTCCCGATGAACCGGTTCCGCCCCAACGTGGTCGTCGACGGCACCGAGGCGTGGGCCGAGGACCACTGGTCGCGGATCGCGATCGGCGAGGTCGTCTTCCGGGTCGCCAAGCCCTGCGGGCGCTGTGTCATCACCACCACCGACCAGGCGACCGCCGAGCGCGGCCGCGAGCCGCTGCGCACCCTGGGCCGCCACCGCCGCTTCGGCACCAAGCTGGTGTTCGGGCAGAACGTCGTCCCGGAGCGCACCGGCGTCATCCGCACCGGTGATCCCGTGCGCGTTCTCGCGTAAGCCGCCCGTTCGCGGGAACTCGTGGGGACAGCGGACGCGTTGTGCGGGAGGGGGCTCGGGTGACGTTGCTCTCTCTTGGGCCCGCTCACGCGTAGGGCGCGCCGCGAGGGGCCAGGACGCAAGCGGAAGGGGGTGCGATTCAGTGCGATCCGCAGTGGGGGTGTGGCGTTGGCGGCAGAACCCCTTACGCCGCCGTACGGATCTCGTCGAGGCATGGGTGGCGCTGGCCGCCCTGGTGCTGATGGTGCTGGCCTCGCCGGTGCTCGGCAGCCTGTGCGGGGCGGTCACCGACCGTGCGCTGCAGCGCACGGTGACCAGGGAGCAGCGCGAGCGCCACGCGACGACGGCCGTGGTGGTCCACCAGGCGCACGAGCGCAGTGCGCTCGCCGGCGCCGAGGGGGTGGGCGGCCGCGAGGGCCGGATCCGGGTGGTGGCCAACTGGACGGCGTACGACGGCACTCTCCGCACCGGCACCGTCGCCGCCCCCAGGCGATCGGCTCCCTCGGGCTCCACCTTCCGCATATGGACGGACGACCGGGGCATGCGCACCAGCCGCCCCCTGGACTCCACCACCGCGCACGCGCACGCGGTGTTCGCCGGTATCGGCGCGGCCGCGGCGGCGGCCGGCCTCGTCGAGGGCATACGACGGCTGGTCGTATGGCGCCTGGTGCGACGGCGGTATGCCCGTCTCGACCGCGCCTGGGCCGGATACGGTCCGGACTGGGGCCGTGCGGGAGCAGGCAGCTGACCGGTCAACTCACCGGCCCCGCGCGCGCTACGGTGGACCATCAGTCGCACGTACAGCGTTCGCACGCACGAGGTGGGGGCACAGCAGCGCCATGGCTCAGGGCACGGTCCAGGTAACCCACACCGGCACTTCGAGGTGGCGGCGCCGCACCGGCGAATACGCCTCGCTCGCCGCTGCCCTGGAGGCCGCCGCGGACGGCGACGTCCTCACGGTCGCGCCCGGCACCTACCGCGAGAACCTGGTCCTGCGGCAGGCCGTGACCCTGCGCGGCCCGGAGGGCTCGGCGGGATCGGTGCGGATCGCCCCGGTCGACGGCGTGCCGCTGACCGTGCGCGCCTCCGCCACCGTGCTGGACCTCCAGATCGAGGGGCAGGACGCGGCGGCGCCCGCCCTGCTGATCGAGGACGGCGCGCCCGAGCTGTGCGATCTGCGGGTGGTGACGCGTTCGGCGGTCGGCATCGAGGTGCGCGGCGCGGCCCGCCCCACGGTCCGGCGCTGCACGGTGGACAACCCGGGCGGGGTCGGCATCGGTGTACTGGACGGCGCGGGCGGGCTGTTCGAGGAGTGCGAGGTGGTCGCGGCCGGCCAGTCGGGCGTCTCGGTCCGCGCGGGCGCCCACCCCCGCCTTGAGCGCTGCCGGGTGCACCACGCCTCGGGCGCGGGCCTGTCGGTGACCGGCGAGGGCACCGGCCTGGAGGCGCTGGGCTGCGAGGTGTACGAGATCAAGGGCGCCGGGGTGCAGATCGCCGCGCGCGCCACCGCCCACCTCACCGACTGCACGGTGCACCGCACCTCGGCGGACGGGGTCACGCTCGACACGGACGCGGTGCTCACGCTCGCCGACTGCGACATCCACGACATCCCCGAGAACGCGGTGGACCTGCGCTCCCGGTCGGTCCTCACCCTCACCCGCTCGGCGGTGCGCGGCTTCGGCCGCAACGGCCTCTCGGTGTGGGACCCGGGCACCCGGGTGGACGCCAACCAGTGCGAGATCCACGACAGTACGGGCGACTATCCGGCGGTGTGGGTCAGCGACGGCGCCACGGCGGTCCTTGAGGCGTGCCGCGTCCACGACGTGCCGGACGCGCTGTTCGTCCTGGACCGGGGCTCGCGCGCCGACGTCGTCGACAGCGACATCTCGCAGGTGCGCAACACCGCGGTGTCGGTGAGCGACGGCGCCACCGCGCAGCTCGACGACTGCCGGATCAGGGAGGTGTCCACGGGCGCCTGGTTCCGCGACCACGGCAGCGGCGGCACGCTCGCCAACTGCACCATCGACGCGGCGCAGACCGGCGTGATCGTCACCAAGGGCGCCGACCCCCGCATCGAGCGCTGCACGGTCACCGCGCCCGCCGAGGCCGGGTTCTACGTGTCGGCCGAGGGCCGGGGCGCCTTCCACGGCTGCCGGGTGACCGGCAGCGGGGGCTACGGCTTCCACGTCGTGGACGGCTGCCGTACGACACTGACCCGCTGCCGTACGGAGCGCTGCGCGCGCGGTGGGTACGAGTTCGGTGAGGACGGGCCGGTCGCCGAGGAGTGCACCAGCGACGAGAGCGGGGTGCGCGCCGGGGCACCGGAGCCGCCCGCCGTCCAGACCGCCACCCAGACGATGGGCCTGCTCTCCACGGTCCCGGGGCAGCGGCCGACCGAAGCCGCGGCGGTGTCCGCCGAGGAGCCCGCCCGTTCCTCGCAGGACGTCCTGGGTGAACTGGACGCGCTGGTGGGCCTGGAGAGCGTCAAGCGCGAGGTGCGGGCGCTCACCGACATGATCGAGGTGGGCCGCAAGCGGCAGCGGGCCGGGCTCAAGGCCGCCTCGGTCCGCCGCCATCTGGTCTTCACCGGCTCCCCCGGCACCGGCAAGACCACGGTGGCCCGGCTCTACGGGGAGATCCTGGCGTCGCTCGGGGTCCTGGAGCGCGGGCACCTCGTCGAGGTGTCCCGGGTCGACCTGGTGGGCGAGCACATCGGGTCGACCGCGATCCGCACCCAGGAGGCGTTCGACCGGGCGCGCGGCGGAGTGCTGTTCATCGACGAGGCGTACGCGCTCTCGCCCGAGGACTCCGGACGGGACTTCGGCCGGGAGGCGATCGACACCCTGGTGAAGCTGATGGAGGACCACCGCGAGGCGGTGGTGGTGATCGTCGCGGGGTACACGGCGGAGATGGAACGCTTCCTCAGGGTCAACCCCGGTGTGGCGTCCCGTTTCTCACGGACCATCACCTTCAGCGACTACGACCCGGACGAACTGCTGCGGATCGTGGAGCAGCAGGCCGAGGAGCACGAGTACCGGCTGGGGAGCGGGACGGCCGAGGCGCTCCTGAAGTACTTCACGGCGCTGCCCAAGGGCCCGGCGTTCGGCAACGGCCGCACCGCGCGCCAGACGTTCGAGTCGATGGTGGAGCGGCACGCGGGCCGGGTCGCCCAGTTCGCCGACGCCAGCCCGGACGACCTGAGTCTCCTCTACGCGGACGATCTTCCCGAACTGCCCTGACGGACAGAGGCTGTTGACGGTGCGTCAGCGCTGGTGCGGGAGCACCGGTGCCAGTTCGTCGAGGAGTGCGGTGCGCTCCTCGGCGAAGACCGGGTCGGCCTGGTAGTCCGAGTGGGCCAGGATCGGGGCGGGCAGCGGCTGCCGCTTCGTACGGCCGAAGGCGAGCGGGTCGAGGAGCGGGCCCCGGTCCACGTTCGTGCCGGGCAGGACCGGACCGCCTATCGGGTCGGTGGCCCGCCACAGGTTGCGCCAGCAGTGCAGCTCCCGGTGGAGGGCGGTCAGCTCCGGGCGCCCGAAGTACGCCGGGAACCAGCGCCCGTACAGCCGCTCCAGGGGCGAGCCGTAGGTGAGCAGTGCGACGCTGCGGCGGGTGCGGGCGGGCAGCTGCCACACGGCGGCGGCCGCCAGGACGCTGCCCTGGGAGTGGCCGGAGATGACCAGGCGGCCGCCGGTGCGCCCGGTCCAGGTGTTCATCCGCCAGGCGAGGTCCGGCACGGCCCGCTCGGCGTAGCAGGGCGGGGCGAACGGATGGGCCGCGCGCGGCCAGAACGTGCCCACGTCCCACAGGATGCCGATGGTGCGCCGGGCCGAGGCGTCCTTGTAGGCGCGCCGCCCCCAGGTGACGAAGAGCAGGAAGCCGAGGCCGGTGAACCAGGAGCCGAGCGCCTGGGCGGTGTCGGCGGCCGAGGCGATCACGCCCGGCGCGTCGGCCGCCGCCCGCCCGGGGACCTCCCCGGTGGTCCAGGAGCCCGCGAGCGCGCCCGCGCCGAGCAGCAGCGTGGCCGCGCCGACGATGCCGAGGAAGGCGGGCGCGCGGTCGGTGAGCCCGGCCATCGCACGGGCGTTGGCGATCCGCCGGGAGCGGGCGGCGTCCGGGCGCTCGCCCGGGTAGTCCGCGAGCAGCCCCGGCTCCTCGGCGCGCGCGGTGTGCCAGGTGCGCAACGCGAACCAGGCGACGGCCGGGACGAGGAGCGCCAGCAGGACCGGGATCACCGAGGCCTGCCAAGTCAGCAGCGGCGGCGGGCCCTTGAAGACGTCGCGGGCCGCGCCGGGCGTGCCGGAGCCGTCCAGCCAGTCGGCCACGCGCTGGGCGACCCCGCCGGTCATCACTCCCCCGAGCGCGCACGCCAGGAGTGCGACGGCGGGGCCGCCGAGTCCGGACAGCGCGGTACGGGAGTCGTGCGCGCGGCGCCGCAGCAGGAGCGCGACCCCGGCGAGCAGGACGACCAGGACGCCCTGGGCGAGGGCGATGATCCCGAAGGTGCGGTCGCCCGGGAGCGTGGCGTGCGAGGCCCAGCCGGGCCGCTCCCACGACGCGTACACCATCGACAGGGCGAGCAGGCCGAGGGCGGTCGCGGGCAGGAACGCGATGACGGCCCGGTCCAGGTGCTCGTCGAGACGTGACTCGCTGCGGCCCCGGCCGCACACCACGCCCACCACGACGGCCGCCCCCACGAGGAGAGCCGCCGTCAGGAGCCAGCCCAGGACGTCGAGCGCGGTGCCCGCGGCGGCCCGGTCGCGGCGGGCGGCGGCCCCGGTGACGGCCGCGGCGACGGTGAGGAAACCGGCGGCGGTGTGCGCGGCGCGCAGCCGGGCGACCAGGCGCCGCCCGTACCAGAAGCCGGGGCGGCTCAGGGCGGGTGCGTCCGGCTCGTCGTCGTCCCCGGCGGCGCCGAGCGGCTGCTGGGACTCGTACGCGCTCCAGGTGCGGTTGGAGAGGTACCAGAGCAGTCCGGTCAGGGCGGCGGGGACCAGTGCGGCAAGCGCCAGTCGGCGGCCGGGCGGGCTCCACCAGCCGTGCCGCTCGGGCGACAGGAAGCCGAGCCAGGACTTCCCGGCGGCGCAGTCCGCCGAGCCCGCGCACTGCCAGGCGGCCAGATCGAGCGCGACCTCGCAGACGGCGGCGGTGAGCAGCACGGTCAGGCTGAGCGCGACGAGCCGCACAAGCACCCCGTAGAGCCGCACCGCGCGCGCGGCGTCCCGGGCGGGCGGGCGCATCCAGTGGGCGAGGTTGACCACCATGAACGGCAGGAGCAGCAGCCACAGGGCGCGGGCGCCGTTGCCGGAGGTGAGGTTGGCCCAGCAGTACGCCTCGGGCACGGGCCGGTCGCGGTAGCGCTCGGGGTGGTCCTCGGCGTCGGCGTCCTCGGTGCGGCGGTGGACGGCGGCGGTCTCGTCCCCGGTGACCCGGACCGTACGCGGGTCGTCGAGCATGGACTGCGGGGTGGCCCCACCGACGCCGTGGACGAGCAGTTCGAGCGCGGGTCCGCCGTCGTCGGCGGCCGGTGTGGCACGGGACACTTCTGTGACTCGCTCTCATGGTGGGAGGATCGGCGGCGGAACACGGCGGGGCGGTTCGCGGATCGTGCGGGTCGGGCGTCGTGCGGGGGCCGCGGGCCTCGGCGCGGGGGCCGCGGCGTGCGGGTTCTTCAGGATCTCGGATCGCGGGCCGGAGTGCGGTGTCCTCACGGAATCTCCCCGTGACAGGATTCGGATGTACGGCGACGACATGTACGGCGACGCGGAAGGACCGACCCGGCGGTGACCGACAACCAGAATCTGCTCGCGGAGCAGCGTCGCGCCCTGATCCTCGACGAGGTCAGACGGCGTGGCGGTGTCCGGGTCAATGAGCTCACCCGGAAGCTCAACGTCTCGGACATGACGGTGCGCCGGGACCTGGACGCGCTGGCCCGGCAGGGCGTGATCGAGAAGGTGCACGGCGGCGCGGTGCCGGTGGTCGAGGCCTCCACGCACGAGCCCGGCTTCGAGGCCAAGTCGGGTCTGGAGCTGAGCGCCAAGGAGGACATCGCGCGCGCGGCGGCCGCGATGGCCGTGCCGGGCAGCGCCATCGCGCTCTCCGGCGGTACGACGACGTACGCCCTGGCGCACCGGCTGCTCGACGTGCCGGATCTGACGGTGGTGACCAACTCGGTGCGGGTCGCGGACGTCTTCCACGCGGCGCAGCGGGCCGCGGGCAACGGCGGGAACCGGCCGGGGGCGGCGACCGTGGTGCTCACCGGCGGGGTGCGCACGCCGTCGGACTCGCTCGTGGGGCCGGTCGCGGACCAGGCGATCCGCTCGCTCCACTTCGACGTGCTCTTCCTCGGGGTGCACGGCATCTCGGTGGAGGCGGGTCTCTCCACGCCGAACCTGGCGGAGGCGGAGACCAACCGCCGGTTCGTGCAGTCCGCGCGGCGGGTGGTGGTGGTCGCGGACCACACCAAGTGGGGGACGGTGGGGCTGAGTTCGTTCGCCTCGCTGGACGAGGTGCACACGCTGGTGACGGACTCGGGGCTCTCCGACGCCGCGCGCGAGGAGATGGCCGAGCATCTGCCGGGGCTGCTCGTGGCGGGCGAGGACGACTCCGAGGTGGACGTGGCCCCCGCCGAAGACATCTGACGGACCGCCAGTTAAGGTGTGCGGGCTCGCTGTTGACCGCTCGTACCCGTCCACACCGAATCACTGGAGGTGCGGCCCGATGGCTCGCCGACTCCGTCCCGTGGAGCTCGACTTCGTCGAGACCGCGCCGCTGCGCCTGGTCTTCGCCGCCGAGGCGGCCGCGCCGGCGGACGCCCTCTACCGCGCGCTCGCCGTCGAGACCGAGACCTGGCCCGAGTGGTTCGCGGCCGTGACGCACTCGCGGGCCACCGACGGCGGCCGGGAGGTCCGGCTGAGGGGCGGCACCCGGTTCGAGGAGACGGTGATGGCCGCCGAGCCCTCCGCGCGCTACGCCTACCGGGTCGACGTCACCAACGCCCCCGGCCCGCACGCCCTGTTGGAGGAGTGGCGGCTCACCCCGACGGCCGAGGGCACCCGGGTGCAGTGGACCTTCGCCGCCGCGGGCGGCGCACCCTTCCGGTTCGCGCTGCGGATGGGCCGGCCGGGCCTGGGCCGGGCGTTCCGCGACGCGGTGACGGCGCTCGACCGGCGGCTGGCCGCGCCGGGCGGCGGCCCGAGGGCGGCGGACTCGTAGATCCGGGCCACCTGGCACCCGAGCCCGAGCCACCCGCGCCTTCCGGCCCGACTGGCCGCTTCCAGCCGCACGGCCTCCCGCCGACCGTCCTACTCCGGCCACACTCCATTGGCCAGGAACGCGTCGATCGCCGCCGTGTACGGCGCGATGTCCAGGCCCTGTTCGGCCAGCCAGGCGTCGGAGTAGTACTTGTCGAGGTAGCGGTCGCCCGGGTCGCAGAGCAGGGTGACGACGCTGCCGGTGCGCCCGGCGGCCACCATCTCGGAGATGATCTTCAGGGCGGACCACAGGCCGGTGCCGGTGGAGCCGCCCGCCTTGCGGCCGATGGCCGCTTCGAGGGCGCGCACGGCCGCGACGCTCGCCGCGTCCGGGACCTTCATCATCCGGTCGATGGCGCCGGGCAGGAAGCTCGGCTCCATCCGGGGCCGCCCGATGCCCTCGATGCGCGAGCCGCAGTCGCTGGTCGCGAGCGCGTCGCCGCGGGTCCAGCCGTCGAAGAAGCAGGAGTTCTCCGGGTCCGGGACGCAGATGCGCGTGTCGTACTGCATGTAGTGCACATAGCGGGCGATGGTCGCCGAGGTGCCGCCGGTGCCCGCGGTGGCCACGATCCAGGCGGGCTCCGGGTAGCGCTCCAGCTTCAGCTGCTGGTAAATCGATTCGGCGATGTTGTTGTTGCCGCGCCAGTCGGTGGCCCGCTCCGCGTACGTGAACTGGTCCATGTAGTGGCCGCCGGTCTCGGCGGCGAGCGCGGCCGACTCCTCGTACATCTTCATCGAGTCGTCCACGAAGTGGCACTGGCCGCCGTGGAATTCGATCAGGCGGCACTTCTCGGGGCTGGTGGTGCGGGGCATGACGGCGATGAACGGCACACCGATGAGCTTGGCGAAGTACGCCTCGGAGACGGCGGTCGAACCGCTGGAGGCCTCGATGACCGGCTTGCCGGGGCGGATCCAGCCGTTGCACAGCCCGTACAGGAAGAGCGAGCGGGCGAGCCGGTGCTTGAGGCTGCCGGTGGGGTGGGTGGACTCGTCCTTGAGGTACAGGTCTATGCCCCACCGCTCGGGCAGCGGGAAACGCAGCAGATGCGTGTCGGCGGAGCGGTTGGCGTCGGCCTGGACCTTGCGCACGGCGTCCTTGAGCCACGCCCGGTAGGCCGCGTCGCTGCGGTCCACGTCGATGGTCTCCATGCCACTCCTCCATGTCTCGGGTGCCCCGGGGACGAGGGCGCCCGGGCGGGAAACGTCGTGAAGCGGGTCGCCGAAATCGGCTGGAAAAGCACCGCTCCCTCACTTGACAATACCGCCCTCACCTGCACAAACATTCCCTTTGAGGATCCATAGGGGTGGCTTGTGGGACGCCGGTGAAGCGGCGTACGGCGGCGGGTGACGGCCGATCCTCCGCGCGCCCTGGTGCGTACGGCCATCGTTGTGCAGACTGCCCAGCAGGAACGGTACGAAGGGGGCACAGCGGCCATGACCGAGCCCGAGTTCAGCGCCAGGGGCGTACGGATCGAACGGTGGACGCGTTCGCTGACCAGGGCGGGACAAGTCCTGATCAAGGACGGTCGGCTCGCCCTGCTCACCAGCAGCGGGCGGGAGATCGACAGCGCGCCGCTGCGCGCGGTGAGCGCGGGCAAGCCGCTGCTGCCGTGGGCCGCCAAGGCCGACCGGACCGTGGCCAAGCTCAACGGCCACCGCTACCGGCTGACCATGGGCCAGCAGGCCGGCAGGCCGCGCGGGGCGGAGCTCGCCCAGCGCTTCCTTCAGGCGGTGCGCCCGGCGGGTGAACCGCGCGGCTGAGGGGGCTGGTGGGGCGCGAGTTGCGGAGCGCCGACCCCTGCGCCACCCTGGTCTCACATCACTGAGGGTTTACCGGCGGTCACGCTGCGATCCAGCCCGCCGGACCAGAAAGCTTCTTCCGGACCTCAATCGGGGAGTCGCAGCCGTGATCAGCCAGTCGAGCAGACATTGCACGGTGGAGCTCCAAGCCCTGCCGTCGCGGATCGGGCAAGTCCGCAGAATCGTTTCAGCGCAGTTGCGTTACTGGCATCTCGATCCTCTGATAGACGAGGCGGCGCTCGGCGTCACCGAGTTGCTGACCAACGTCCACCGGCACGCCCAGCCGGACAAGACCTGCACCGTGGAGATCGAGCTGTTGCGCGACCGGCTCACGGTGTCCGTCCACGACCACGACCCCCGGATGCCCACGGTGCGCAGCGCCGACCCCTTCGCCACCACCGGCCGCGGACTCGCGATGATCGCGGCGGTCAGCGAGAGCTGGGGGGTGCGCCCGCTGGGCGCCTCGGGCAAGACCGTGTGGTTCACGCTCCCCGCACCGCCGCCCGCGGTCGGTCTGCCGACCCGCCCGGCTTACGGGACGAAACCGGCCGCCCCCAAGGCGACCGGTCCCTGCCTGCACAAACGGCCCGCCCTGGTGCGTGCCGAGGGCCGGGGAGGCCATCCGCGCACTCCCGCCCGGCTGCCCGCGGTGGGCTGACCGGGCGGGATCCGCGAGCCGGGCGGAAGTCACAGACCGTGGCCGCTCACTCTGTCGCGATCGCCCGCAGTACGTCGAGCCGGGCCGCGCGGCGGGCCGGGCGCCAGCCGGCCAGGGCGCCCGCGAGCAGCCCCACCAGCGTCACGACCGCCAGCTGTACGGGCGGCAGGGCGAACGCGCCGGTCCCGTCCGCGTCGGAGGCCCGCACCAGGACCCAGCCTAGGAACGCGCCGAGCCCCAGGCCGCCCGCCGTGCCGAAGGCCGCGACCAGGACCGACTCCCAGCGGACCATGGCGCGCAGCTGCGCCCTGGTCTGGCCGACCGCCCGCAGCAGCCCGAGTTCCCGGGTCCGCTCGTGCACGGCCAGCGTCAGCGTGTTGGCGATGCCGAGCAGCGCGATGACGACGGCGAGCGCGAGGAGCGCGTAGACGAGGGTGAGCATCATGTCGATGCCGCTCGCCGACGACTTCGCGTACTCGTCGCGGGTCTGGACGTTCGGGTTCCCGTACGCGGCGGCCGTCTTCTCGACCGCCTTCTTGCCGTCGGCGACGGACACGCCGTCCTTGAAGGAGACCGCGACCAGCGAGTCGGACTCCTGCGCCCTGTGCGGCGCCCACGCCTCGCGGGTGAGCAGGTAGTCGCCCGCCAGGTCCTTGTCGGCGTACACCGCCCGTACGGTGAAGGTCCGCTCGCTCCCGTCGGTGAAGGCGAGACGGGTGGTCGAGCCGGGCCGCCAGTGGTGTTTGTCGGCCTCGTTCGCGGAGACCGCGAGGCCGTCGGAGCCCAGGCCCGCCAGCGAGCCTTCGACCTTGCCGAGGTCGAGCAGGCCGGAGAGGGCCACGGGGTCGGTGACGGTGACGTTCCGGCCGCCGCCGTCGACGTCCGCGACGCCCTTGCCGAGCCCCACGGCGGCCTCGACCTGCGGCAACCGGGCCACGGCGGGGGCCAGTCGGGGGCTGATGCCGCTGCCGCCCGCGCCGAACTGCCGGGCGCCGATGGCCACATCGCCCGCGAACGAGCGGGACACGGTCTGGTCCATCGTCGCCTTCAGGGAGGCGCCGAAGACGGTGAACAGCGACACCACGGCGACGCCGATCATCAGCGCGGTGGCGGTGGCCGCGGTGCGCCGGGGGCTGCGCAGCGCGTTGCGCCGGGCCAGGGCTCCGGTCACGCCGCGCAGCCGGTCGAGCGGCGCGCCCAGGATCCGTACGGCGTACGAGGACGCCACCGGACCGAGGACCACGAACGCGGCGACGGTGAGCAGCGCCCCGGCCCCGGCGAGCAGCAGACCGGGGCCCGCGAGCACCCCGGCGACGGTCACCCCGACGCCGACGGGCAACAGGGCCCCGCCCACCAGCTTGCGGGTGCGGGAGGCGCCCGACTGGTCGACGGCGCTCTCGCGCAGCGCGGCGAGCGGCGCGGTCCGGCCCGCCCGCAGCGCGGGCAGCAGCGCCGAGCCGAGGCAGACGAGCACGCCCACGGCGACCGGCAGTGCGACGGAGAGCCCGCTGATCACCAAGTCGCCCCCGGGGAACGGGAATCCGATGGCCGGGAAGAGCGCCTGGAGGCCCGCCGCGATGCCGATGCCCGCGAGGACTCCCGCCGCCGACGCGGCGAGCGCGACGACCGCGGCCTCGGCGAGGGTGGCCGCGCTGACCTGCCGGCGCGAGGCGCCGAGCGCGCGCAGCAGCGCGTTCTCACGGGTGCGCTGGGCGACGACGATCGCGAAGGTGTTGTGGATCGAGAAGGTGGCGACGAGCAGCGCGATGCCGGAGAACACCAGAAGCAGGGCGGTGAAGAGGTCGAGGAAGAGTCCGGCGATCATGTCGAGGCTCTCGGCGGACGCCGCCTCGCCCGTGATGGCCTCCACTCCCTTCGGGAGTACGGGAGTCAGCTCGTCGACGAGTTGCTGCTGGCTCACGCCGGGACCGGCCCGTACGGAGATGGAGGAGGCCTCCCCGGGCTTGGGCGCCAGGTACTTCTCGGCGTCGGCGAGGGTGAGCCCGGCGAAGGTGACCTGGCCCATCCCGCCCTCGCCGCCGAAGGTGGCGATGCCGACGATCCGGACCGGTACGGGGTCGGGCACGCGCAGCACGGTCGTGTCGCCGAGCTTGAGGCCGCCCTTGTCGGCGGCGCCCCGGTTGACCACGACCTCGCCCGGCGCACTCGGGGCACGTCCCTGGGCGAGCCGGTACGGGTTGAGCTCCGGGTCGGTGATCCAGTTGCCCGCCCGGGTGGGCGGACCCTGGCCGCCGATCGGCTTGCCGTCGGCGCCGACGAGCTGGCCGGAGCCCTGGAGGTCGGGGACGGCGGCGGCGACGCCCGGGGTGCCGGACAGCCGGGTGGCGAGCGCGGTGGGCACGGGCTGCCGGGTGCCCTGGCCCTCGCCCGCCACGGTGACCACGTTCGTACTGCGGACCACCGCGTCCGTACCCGCGTTGGCGTCCGCGAAGAGCGTGTCGAAACTGGCGCGCAGGGTGTCGCCCATGACGAGGGTGCCGGCGAGGAAGGCGACGCCGAGCAGGACGGCGACGAAGGTCCCGGCGAAGCGGCGCTTGTGGGAGCGCAGCGAGGTGCGGCTGAGGCGCAGTACGGCGTTCATGATGTCGCCCCCGGCGCGTCGAAGGCCTTCAGCCGGTCGAGCACGCGCTCGGCGGTCGGGTCCGGCATCCGGTCGACGAGCCGTCCGTCGGCGAGGAAGAGCACCTCGTCGGCGTGGGCGGCGGCGACCGGGTCGTGGGTGACCATCACGACCGTGCGGGCGGTGCGGCGGACGGTGCTGCCGAGCAGGCGCAGCACCTCCTCGCCCGCGCGCGAGTCGAGGTTGCCGGTCGGCTCGTCGGCGAAGACGACGTCGGGGCGACCGGCGAACGCCCGGGCCACGGCGACGCGTTGCTGCTGGCCGCCGGAGAGTTCGGCGGGCCGGTGGTGCAGCCGGTCGCGCAGCCCGACGGTGTCGACGAGCGCGTCGATCCACTCGCGGTCGCCGCGCTGCCCCGCGAGATCGAGGGGCAGTGTGATGTTCTCGGCCACGGTGAGGGTCGGGAGCAGGTTGAAGGCCTGGAAGACGAAGCCGACGCGCTCGCGGCGCAGCAGGGTGAGCCCGCGGTCGTCGAGGCCGCTCAGCTCGGTGCCGCCGATGAAGGCGGAGCCCGAGGTGAGGGTGTCGAGCCCGGCGGCGCAGTGCATCAGGGTGGACTTGCCGGAGCCCGAGGGCCCCATGATCGCGGTGAAGCGGCCGGCCGGGAAGTCGACGCTCACCCCGTCCAGGGCCCTCACTTCGGTGTCGCCCGCGCCGTAGGTCTTCACGGCGTCGACGACGCGGGCGGCGGCGGTGGCGGTGGGCCGCAGTGCGGTGGTCATGCCGCACCGCCCTTGCGGCGGCCGAACTCCTCGTCCAGGACGGAGAGCCGGCGCCAGTACTCGTCCTCGTCGATCTCCCCGGCGGCGAAACGGCGGCCGAGCACGGCGAGCGGCGAGCGCTCGTCCAGCGAGGGGCGGTCGTCGTAGGACCGGGGGCCGCCGAAGGGCGGGCGCCAGGGGCCGCGCCGTCCGCGCCACACCGTGCGGCGCAGCAGGGTGACGACCGTGAAGATCACGGCTGCCCAGATCACCGGGAAGAACAGGATCCAGGGTCCGGGTCCGTCGTAGGCCAGGGTGTTCATCGTGCTCAGCTCCTCGGTCGGGGTTCTCTCGTGGTGCTTTCGAGACTCCCGCCGAGGGGTGGTCCGGGGCGTCGTACAGCCAGCGGCACTTGCCGTACCTCCCGGGGAGTAGATCGGACCGGCGCGGCTGCTCTCGCGTCTGTACCTACTAGTATGTATAGTACAGAGTCATGAGCACCTCCGAGCGTCTGATCGAGGCCACCCGGGAGCTGCTGTGGGAGCGGGGCTACGTCGGCACCAGCCCCAAGGCGATCCAGCAGCAGGCGGGCGCGGGCCAGGGCAGCATGTACCACCACTTCGCGGGCAAGCCGGACCTGGCGCTCGCCGCCATCCGGCGCACCGCCGAGGAGCTGCGCGCGAGCGCCGAGGCCTCCTTCGGGGGCGAGGGCACCGCGTACGAACGGATCCGCGGCTATCTGCTGCGCCGGCGCGAGGTCCTGCGCGGCTGCCCGGTGGGCCGGCTGACCATGGACCCGGACGTCATCGCCGGCGACGAGCTGCGCGCGCCCGTCACCGAGACGATCGACTGGCTGCGCGGTGAGCTCGCGCGGATCGTCCAAGAGGGCCTGGACGCGGGCGAGTTCACCGTTCCCCTGGTGCCGGAGGAGATCGCGGCGACGGTGGTCGCGACCGTCCAGGGCGGCTACGTCCTGGCCCGCGCGTCCGGCTCGCCCGCCGCCTTCGACGCGGGCGTCCGCGGCCTGCTCGCCCTGCTCGCGCCCCGCACCCCCTGACCGCCAACCATTCTTAGGGAACACCCATGCACGTCACCCGTCAGCGCCCCGCCAGTGTGCGGGGCCCGGCCGAGCACTTCACGGGCACGGTCTGGCTCGACGAGATCGCCACGCCCCCGTCCCCGTCCCGACTGCGGATGGTCAGCGTCCACTTCACCCCCGGCGCGCACACGGCCTGGCACCGCCACCCGCACGGCCAGGTCCTCCACGTGACCGAGGGCGAGGGCCTGGTGCAGCGCAGGGGCGGTCCCGTCGAGCCGATCCGGGCCGGTGACACCGTCTGGATCGAGCCGGACGAATGGCACTGGCACGGCGCCGGGCCGCACACGTTCATGACCCATCTCGCGGTCGTCGAGGCGGCGCGGGACGGCACCGCGGTCGACTGGGACCGCCATGTCGCCGCCGACGCCTACCCGTCGTCCACTTCCTGAGGAGTACGCCGTGCACGCCCTGCAGTACGAGATCACCCTGCCCGCCGACTACGACATGGACATCATCCGCACCCGCGTCGCCACCCGGGGCCATCTCCTGGACGACTTCCCCGGCCTCGGCCTCAAGGCGTATCTGATCCGCGAGCGCGACGCGGGCTCGCCGGTGAACGCCTACGCGCCCTTCTACCTCTGGAACACGCCCGAGGGCATGAACTCCTTCCTCTGGGGCCCGGGCTTCCAGGGCATCGTGGACGACTTCGGCCGCCCGGAGGTCCAGCACTGGATGGGGCTCTCCTACGAGGAGGGGACGGCGGCCGGGGCCGTGCCGGTCGCCGCGACGCGCGAGCGCCTCACGGTGCCGGAGGGCGTACGGCCCGCCGACTTCGTGGCCGAGCAGTTGGCGCGGGCGACCGGCCCGGGGACGGTGGCGAGCGCGCTGGCCGTCGACCCCCGCCGCTGGGAGCTGCTGCGCTTCACGCTCTGGGAGCAGGAGGCCCCGCAGGCGCCCGGCGACCGCTTCCGGGTGCTGCACCTGTCGGCGCCGGAGCGCGGCAAGCTGACCCGGGGACGGCACTGGTGACCGGGCTGCCCGTGGTCCGTACCGTGCTCGGCGATGTGCCCGCCGACCGGCTCGGCGTGGTGGACGCGCACGACCACCTCTTCATCCGCAGCCCGCTGCTGCCGGGCCAGGAGCTCGACGACGCCGGGGAGGCGGCCGCCCGGCTCCGCGCCTTCCGCGACCTCGGGGGCGGCACGGTGGTGCAGTGGACCCCGTACGGCATGGGCCGCCGGGCGGACCAACTGGCCGTGCTCTCAAGGGAGTCGGGCGTCCAGATCGTGGCCGCCACCGGTTTGCACCAGGCGGCCCACTACACGCCCGACCTGCTCGACTCCGTACGCGACTCGCTCGCCGAGCTGTTCGTGCGCGAGATCACGGAGGGGATCGAAGGGGGCGTCCGGGCCGGGCTGATCAAGGTCGCGGGCGGGTTCCACGGGCTCGACGCGCACGCCCGGCTGACGATGGGCGCGGCCGCCGAGGCCCATCGCCGTACGGGCGCGGCCGTCGCGGTGCACCTGGAGCTCGGGACCGGCGCCCTCGACGTGCTCGACCTGCTCTGCGGGGAGCTGGGGGTCGCGCCGGACCGGGTGGTCCTCGGCCACCTCAACCGCTCCCCCGACTTCGCCGCCCACCGCCAGGCCGCCGCCGAAGGCGCCTATCTGGGCTTCGACGGGCCGTCCCGGGCCAACCACGCCACCGACTGGCGGATGCCGGAGGCGCTGAAGGCACTCGCCGACGCCGGGTTCGCGGACCGGCTGCTGCTCGGCGGCGACACGGTGACCCCGGAAACCCCGGGCATGCCGTTCCTGCTGCGCCGGGTGCGGCCCGGGCTCGAACTCGCCCTGGGAGAGGAGCTGGTGGAGCGGATCCTGGTGGGGAATCCGCCGGGGGCGTTCGCGCTGCGCGCCCCGTAAGGGGCGCGGGGAACTGCGCGACCGGCCACGAACGGTCCGCGGGCCGACCGACCACACACGCAGCCGAGTGTCACCCAAGCGCCCGCAGAGGATCGTCCAGCACCGGCTGCCATGCCAACTCGGCCGCGCCGACCAGGCTGTTGTGGTCGAGCGAGCAGGCCAGGATCGGTACGCCGCCGCTGCGCCCCCACAGGCTGCGGTCGGCCACGACGGCCCGCAGCCGGTCGGGGTCGGCCTCCAGCAGGGCCTTGTGCAGTCCGCCGAGGATGATCCGGTCGGGGTTGAGGATGTTGACGAGCCCGGCGAGGCCCAGGCCCAGGCGGTCGATGAGCTCCTCCGCGGCCCCGCGCACGGACACGTCCTCGTACTCCGTGCGCAGCAGCTCGCGGGACTGCTCCAGGAGCGAGACCTCGGGGCCCGGGTCGCGGCCCGCCGCCACCAGGAAGGCGAGCGGGTCGGTCTCCACGTCGAGGCAGCCCCGGCCACCGCAGTAGCAGGGGCGGCCCTCGGGGCTGACGGTGAGGTGGCCGACCTCCAGGGCGAGGCCCGAACTCCCCGTGTGCAGACGGCCGTCGAGGACGAGCGCGCCGCCGACGCCCCGGTGGCCGGTGGCCACGCAGAGCAGGTGCTGCGCCCCGCGCCCGGCGCCGTGGCGGTGCTCGGCGAGGGCGGCGAGGTTGACGTCGTTGCCGGTGAAGGCGGGACCCTCGATGCCCGCGGCCCGTACCCGCTCGGCGAAGATCTCGCGCACCGGGGCGCCCGCGGGCCAGGCCAGGTGCAGCGGGTTCAGCGCGGTCCCGTCCGGTTCGGCGACGGCCGACGGCACGGCCAGGCCCGCGCCGACGCAGCGCAGCCCGGTGCCGCGCAGTAGTTCGGCGCCCGCGTCGACGACCTCGCCGAGCACCTGGGCCGGGTCGGCGGAGACGGTGACGCAGCCGGGTGCGGTGGCCACGGTCCGGCCGCCCAGGCCCACCAGTGCGGCGCGGAATCCGTCCGCGTGCACCTGGGCGGCGAGGGCGACGGGGCCCGAGTCGTTGACCGCGAGGCGGTGCGAGGGGCGGCCCTGGGAACCGGCGGCGGCGCCGGGGCGGGAGTCGACCTGGATGAGGCCGAGCGCTTCGAGTTCGGCGGCGACCGCTCCGGCGGTGGCCCGGGTGACGCCCAGCTCGGCGGTGAGGACGGCGCGGGTGGGCGCGCGGCCGGTGTGGACCAGTTCGAGCGCGGGGCCGAGTGCCCCACGGCCCCTGTCCAGCCTCGTCTTGGTGTGCGTCGCCTTGCCGTTCATGGGGGCGAGTCTCCCATGATCCAGGACGGAGGCATTCCCTCCGTCGGCGGCCACCGTTCACTCACCGCTCACCCGCCGGACGTCGCGCGGGCCGACGGCCGGGGGTTTACGGGTTGTCCGCAGGGGCCGCCGCCCCCTATTCTGAGTTTGTGCCGCTACTAAACAAAGTGCGGACGGCCCTGCCGGCGGGATCCGGCGCGCACACCACCGCGCCCTCCCTGCTCCGCCTCCGCACCGCTCTGACCGTGTTCTTCGCCCTCGACGGATTCCTCTTCGCCGGCTGGGTGGTCCGCATCCCGGCCATCAAGCAGCAGACCGGCGCCTCGGCCGGTGACCTCGGCCTCGCCCTGCTCGGCGTCTCGGCGGGCGCCGTGGTGACGATGGTGCTCACCGGCCGGCTCTGCCGGCGCTTCGGCAGCCACCCCGTGACCGTGGCCTGCGGCGCGCTGATGGCGCTGGCCATCGCCCTGCCCGCGCAGACCCGTTCGGCGCTCGCGCTGGGAGCGGTACTGCTGCTCTTCGGCGCCGCGTACGGCGGCATCAACGTGGCCATGAACAGCGCGGCCGTCGATCTGGTCGCCGCCCTGCGGCGCCCGGTGATGCCCAGCTTCCACGCCGCGTTCAGCCTCGGCGGGATGCTCGGTGCGGGCGTCGGCGCGCTGGTCGCGGGCGGCCTCTCCCCCACCGCGCACCTGCTCGCGCTGACCGGGTTCGGCCTGCTGGTGACCGCCCTCGCGGGGCCGGTTCTGCTCCGCCACCCCGCTCCGGCGCACACGGCGACCCCGCACGCCCAGGGGCGGCGCCTCGACGGCCGGGCCCGGCGCCTGGTGCTCCTGTTCGGCGTGATCGCGCTGTGCACGGCGTACGGGGAAGGGGCCATGGCCGACTGGGGCGCGCTCCACCTGGAGCAGGACCTCGACGCGGCACCCGGCGTCGCGGCCATCGGCTACTCCCTGTTCGCCCTGGCCATGACGGCCGGCCGGCTCAGCGGCACCTTCCTGCTCGAACGCCTGGGCCAGACGCGCGCACTGGTCGCGGGCGGCACGACGGCCACGGCCGGGATGCTGCTCGGCGCGCTCGCGCCGACGGTGTGGCTCGCGCTCACCGGTTTCGCGGTGATGGGCCTGGGCCTCGCCAACATCTTCCCGGTCGCGGTGGCCCGCGCGGGCGCACTGGCCGGACCCGGCGGGGTCGCCGCCGCGTCGACCCTGGGCTACGGCGGTATGCTCCTCGGCCCGCCCGCGATCGGCTTCCTGGCCCAGTGGTCCTCGCTGCCGGTCGCCCTGACGACGGTGGCCGCACTGTCGGCGGCGGCGGCCGTGATCGCGTACGGGTCGCGGCGGGCGACGGCGGGGGCGTGAACGGGCCGGGCGGAGCCGGGCCTGCGACGGCGGGGCCACCGACACGGTCGCCCCGCGCCGGGCAGACGTGCGGGCACCCCGCTGATCGGCCCGGTGCCCGCGCCATGACGGACGCACGCGTATCCGGTCGGCGCGGTGCTCGCAGAGACGTACCCACGCGCGCGTAGGCGTCGATGGTCGAGGTGCGGGTGTAGCCGACGTACCCAGTAGGCACGCGTCCATGGACAGGATCACCACCCCGCCCCCACCGCTGGCAGAATCCCGGCATGGACACCGCTGAACTCATCAACGCCCTCGACCGCGAGGGCCGGTTGCTGGCCGAGGCCGCCGGCGCGGCGGGCCCCGACGCCCCCGTGCCGACCTGCCCCGACTGGCAGGTACGGGATCTGCTGCGGCACACCGGGACGGTGCACCGCTGGGCGACCGCGTACATCACCGAGGGCCACACCGCCTTCCACCCCAGCGGCGAGGAGCCCGACCTGGACGGTGACGAGCTCCTCGACTGGTTCCGCGAGGGCCACCGCGCGCTCGTCGGCGCGCTCACCGGCGCGCCCAAGGACCTGGAGTGCTGGCACTTCCTGCCCGCGGCATCCCCGCTGGCGTTCTGGGCCCGCCGCCAGGCGCACGAGACGGCGGTCCACCGGGTGGACGCCGAGTCGGCCCGGGGCGGCGACGCCACCGCGCCGGAGCCGGAGTTCGCCGTCGACGGCATCGACGAGCTGCTCCGCGCCTTCCACGCCCGGGAGCAGAGCCGGGTACGGACGCCGACGCCGCGCACCCTTCGCGCACGGGCGACGGACACGGACGCGGTGTGGACCGTCCACCTGTCGGACGGGGTACCGCGCACGGTCCGGGACGACGACGGGCCCGCCGACTGCGAGCTGAGCGGCACCGCGCACGAGCTGTATCTGACGCTGTGGAACCGTCGGCCGCTCTCGTCCGTTGCCCTTGCGGGCGACTCGTCGCTCGCCGAGCTGTGGCGGGCGAACTCGGCCATCACCTGGAGCTAGCCCCGGCACGGTCGGCACGGGTCACGGCACACGAGGCCGTGACCCGTGCCGCGTACGGCAGACGTTACGAGGGCCGGTCCGCCAGCATCCGGGAGAGCACCGCGCGTTGCAGCGGCCGCACCTCCGCGTGGCGCGCCCGGCCCTTGTCCGTGATCATGACCCGGACGCCCCGCCGGTCCTCGCTGCACATCCCGCGGGTGACCAAGGCGTCCTTCTCCAGCCTGCCGATCAGGCGGGAGAGCGCGCTCTGGCTCAGATGGACGCGCGAGGCGAGCTCCTGGACGCGGTACGCCGTACCGCCGTCCTCCGCACGCCCCTCCACGAGCACGTCGAGCACCTCGAAGTCGCTCGCTCCGATGCCGTACTGATGCAGCTCGCGATCGAGCTCGCACGTCGTGCGCGCATGCACCGCGAGGATGCCGCGCCACTCGTCCACGAGCATCCGCTCGGACTTCTTGGCCGCCATGTCCGCACGTTAGCAGAGAAGACGCTCTTTGTTGCACCGTAATTAAATGCACTTGCACTCGATGCATGTGCATGTAGTCTGCTCCGCATGACCTCTCCGCTCAACGTCCCGTCCAGCCAAGAGCGTTGGAGCCCCCGACTGTGGGGCACGCTGCTGGTGCTCTGCGCCGCGATGTTCCTCGACGCCCTTGACGTCTCCATGGTCGGCGTCGCCCTGCCCTCGATCGCGACCGATCTGGACCTCACCACCTCGACGCTCCAGTGGATCGTCAGCGGCTACATCCTGGGCTACGGCGGCCTGCTGCTCCTCGGCGGCCGCGCGGCCGACCTGATGGGCCGCCGCCAGGTGTTCCTCATCGCACTGGGCGTCTTCGCGCTGGCCTCGCTGCTCGGCGGGCTCGTCGACTCGGGGCCGCTGCTGATCGCCAGCCGGTTCATCAAGGGCCTCAGCGCCGCGTTCACCGCGCCCGCCGGCCTGTCGATCATCACCACGACCTTCAAGGAGGGCCCGCAGCGCAACCGCGCGCTCTCCATCTACACCACCTGCGCCGCCACCGGCTTCTCCATGGGCCTGGTCCTGTCCGGTCTGCTCACCGAGCTGAGCTGGCGCTGGACCATGCTGCTCCCGGCGCCGGTCGCCCTGATCGCCCTGGTCGCGGGCCTCAAGCTCATCCCGCACAGCGACCGCCCGGAGGGCAAGCGCCACTACGACGTGCCCGGCGCCATCACCGGCACCGGCTCGATGCTGCTCCTCGTCTACACCGTCGTCCAGGCACCCGAGGCCGGCTGGGCCTCCGCCCGTACGCTGCTGTCCTTCCTCGCCGTCGCCGTCCTGCTCACCCTGTTCGTACGGATCGAGCAGCGCACCGCGAGCCCGCTCATCCGCCTCGGCGTGCTCCGCTCCGGCACCCAGGTCCGCACCCAGCTGGGCGCCGCCGCCTTCTTCGGCTCGTACGTCGGCTTCCAGTTCATGGTCACCCAGTACATGCAGTCGGTGCTCGAATGGACCGCGCTCCAGACCGCGCTGGCGTTCCTGCCCGCCGGTGTGCTCGTCGCCCTCTCCTCGACGATGATCGGGCCGGTCGTCGACCGCTTCGGCACCCCGCGCATCATCGCCATCGGCTTCGCGGCCCTGGTGCTCGCGTACGCCCTGTTCCTGCGCATCAGCCTCACCCCGCAGTACGCCGCGGTGATCCTGCCGTCGATGCTGCTGCTCGGCGCGGCCTGCGCGCTGGTCTTCCCCTCGCTCAACATCCAGGCCACCGCCGGTGTGGACGACAACGAGCAGGGCATGGTCTCGGGTCTGCTCAACACCTCGATCCAGGTGGGCGGCGCGATCTTCCTGGCCGTGGTGACGGCCGTGATCACCGCGGGCGACCGGGGCGACTCCCCGCAGGACCTGCTCGACAGCTTCCGGCCGGGGCTGATCGTGGTGACGGGCATCGCGCTCGCCGGTCTCCTCATCACCCTGACCGGGCTGCGCACCAGGACCGACCGGCAGACGCTGGTCGTCGCGGGATCGGCCCAGGACGCGGCCGCCGCACCGGAGCCCGCGAAGGTCGCCGTCCGCGACTGACGCCGCCACGGGGGAGGGTGCGGCCGACGGGTGCTTCTTGCCCGTCGGCCGCATCTGTGCGGAGACTGCTCCCATGGGCAACCGGAGCCAGGGCGAACGCGACGCCGTCACCGTGGAGATCATGTACGCCGTGGTGACCGCCTCGCTGGCCGCCCTGCTCGCCTTCGGCGCGGTCGCCGGACCCGCGTTCTTCTTCGAACTGCGCCATCCCGCCCGGGGCTTACTGCTCCTGGCCGGGTCGGCCGCCGCCGTGCTCGCCTTCGTCAGCAGGACCGTGCACGTCCTGTGGCGCTTCTCGTACGCGGGCGACGACGGCCGCCGTCAGCCGAGCCAGCCGGGCCGCACCAGGCCCGACTCATAGGCCAGAACCACCAGTTGGGCCCGGTCGCGGGCGCCGAGCTTGACCATGGTGCGGCTGACGTGGGTCTTGGCGGTGAGCGGGCTGACGACCAGGCGGCGCGCGATCTCCTCGTTGGAGAGCCCGATCCCGACCAGGGCCATCACCTCCCGCTCCCGCTCGGTCAGTTGGCCCAGGCTCTCGGCCGTGGCCGGCTCCTTGGAGCGGGCGGCGAACTCGGCGATCAGCCGCCGGGTCACCCCGGGCGAGAGCAGCGCGTCCCCGTCCACCACGGCCCGTACCGCCCGCAGCAGCTCCTCCGGCTCGGTGTCCTTGACCAGGAACCCGGAGGCCCCGGCGCGGATCGCCTCGAAGACGTACTCGTCCAGCTCGAAGGTGGTCAGCATCACCACCTTCACACCGTCCAGCTCCCCGTCGCCGGTGATCCGGCGAGTGGCGGCGAGCCCGTCGAGGTGCGGCATGCGGATGTCCATCAGGACGACGTCGGGCCGCAGTTCGCGCACCAGGCGCACCGCCTCCTCGCCGTCGGCGGCCTCGCCCGCGACCTCGATGTCCGGCTGGGCGTCGAGCAGCGCCCGGAAACCGGCCCGTACGAGCAACTGGTCGTCGGCGAGCAGTACGCGGATCACGGGGTCTCCCTCGGTGCGGTGGGTGCGGTGCGGGTGAGCGGGAGCCGGGCGACCACCCGGAAGCCGCCGTCCGGGCGCGGGCCCGCCTCGATGGTGCCACCGAGCGCGGCGGCCCGCTCCCGCATGCCGATCAGGCCGTTCCCGCTGCCGCCCGCGTCCCCGGAACCGGCCGGTCCGTCGTCGTCCACCCTCAGTTCGAGCACGTCCAGCGCGTAGTCGAGCACCACGCGCGCGGTACGGGAGCCGGAGTGGCGCACCACGTTGGTGAGCGCCTCCTGGACGATGCGGAAGGCGGCGAGATCGGCCCCGGGCGGGAGCGCCCTGGGCGAGCCGGTCGTCGCCGTCCCGACGGTGAGCCCGGCCGCCGCGGCCTGCTCGACGAGTTCGGGCAGCCGGTCGAGGCCGGGCGCGGGCGAGCGGGGCGCGTCGCCCGGGGTGCGCAGGGTGTCGAGCACCTGGCGCACCTCGCCCAGCGCCTCCTTGCTGGCGGACTTGATGGTGGTCAGCGCGGTACGCGCCTGCTCCGGGTCGGAGTCGAGCAGCGCCAGGCCCACGCCCGCCTGGACGTTGATGACCGAGATGCTGTGCGCCAGCACGTCGTGCAGCTCGCGCGCGATCCGCAGCCGCTCCTCGTCGGCGCGCCGCCGGTCGGCGGCGGCCCGCTCGGCCCCCGCCCTGGCCCACTGCTCCCGGCGTACGCGGGTGAGCTCGGCGATCGCCACGATGGCCAGCACCCAGGCGGCGACGGCCAGTTCCTGCCCCCAGGGCGCGGCCCGGTCACCGCTCGGGGGCAGCCAGCGGTAGAGCCAGTGGGCGACGAGGACATGGCCGAGCCAGAGCATCCCGACCGCCGACCAGGCGGCCCGGCGGTGTCCGGCGACGATCGCCGCGAAGCAGCCGACGGCCACCGCGAGGAAGATCGGCCCGTACGGGTACCCGGCGCCGAGGTAGACCATGGCCGCGCCCGCCGAGCCGAACACGGCGAGCACCGGGTGGCGATGGCGCAGCAGCAGCACCGCGCAGCTCGCGACGAGCAGCAGCCGGGCGAAGGCGTCGAGGGAGGCGCGCTGGGTCTGGTCGTGCGCGGCGAAGGTGGAGCCGGCCACCACGAAGACGGTCAGCACGAGGGTCGACGCCCACGGCAGCCGCGAGCGCCCCCGGGGATCCACGCCGCCGCCCGCGCCCGGGGCCCACATCCGCGCCCAGGGCGGGAACGGCGGCGGCCCCTGCCGCGCCCAGGGGGGACCGTCGCCGCGGGCGGGGCGCGCCGAGTGCTGCTCTTCCATACCGGCCACGCTAGCCCCGGGCACGGCGCCCGGGCGTCAGCCCGGCGTGGTGATCACGACTACTCCCCGGGGAGTACCAGTCCCACCGAGGAGGCCAGCCCGGCGGCCGCGTGCGCGAAGAAGGCGTCCCGCTCCTCGACGACGCGGTGGAACTGGCCGAACAGCTCGAACGAGATCAGCCCGAAGAGCTGCGCCCACGCGGCGACCAGCGCGGGACCGGCCGCCGGCGGCAGCCCGGGCGCGAAGTCGGCGGCCATCCGCTCGGCCTCCGCGCGCAGCTCCGGGGCGATCCGGGGAACGGCGATGCCCCGGGCCTGGTGCGCCTCGCGCACGATCCCGATGAGCACGAGCCCGACGCGCGAGGCGGGGCCGACGGTGGCCTGGGGCGCGGTGTAGCCGGGCACGGGCGAGCCGTAGATCAGCGCGTACTCGTGCGGGTGGGCCAGCGCCCAGGCCCGTACGGCCCGGCAGACGGCGACCCAGCGCTCGGCGGGCGCGTCGGCGGGCGCGGCCTGCGCGAGCGCCCGCTCGGCGGCCTCGCCCACGGCGTCGTAGGCGTCCACGATCAGCGCGGTGAGCAGGTCGTCGCGGCTCGGGAAGTAGCGGTAGAGGGCGGAGGAGACCATGCCGAGCTCGCGGGCGACGGCGCGCAGCGACAGCTTCGCGGCGCCTTCGGCGGCGAGCTGCTTTCTCGCCTCGTCCTTGATGGCCGCGGTGATCTCGGTACGCGCGCGGGCTCGGGCGCCCTGAACGGTGCTCATGAGGCCATTCTGCCATCACCGAGAGCGGCGCCCCGGAACGAGAGCACTGATCCGGCCAGTGAGCCGTGAATAAATTCGAGAGCACTGCTCTTGCTTTGGAGCACCAGTCCCGTGCACACTGCTCTTAAGCGAGAGCAGTGCTCTCGAAACCGAAGTCACCACCCACAGGGAGTCCCGATGCCGTCGCAGCCGTACTACCTCCAGGGCAGCCGCTTCACCATCAAGATGAACAGCGTCATCGGCTGGCTCGCCCGCCACGGCCTCAGCCTGGCCGGCACCGCCGAGCTCTCGGTGCGCGGCCGCAAGAGCGGCAAGATGCAGCGCGTGCCGGTCAACCCGCACACGTACGAGGGCGCGCAGTACCTCATCTCGGCCCGCGGGCACTCGCAGTGGGTGCGCAACATGCGGGCGGCGGGCGGCGGTGAGCTGCGGGTCGGCCGCAAGGTCCGCGCCTTCACGGCCGTGGAGGTCCCGGACAGCGAGAAGACCGCCCTCCTGCGCACCTACCTGGAGCGCTGGGGGTGGGAGGTGAACCAGTACTTCAAGGGCGTCACCGCGAAGTCGAGCGACGACGAGCTGCTCGCCGCCGCGCCCGACCACCCGGTCTTCCGTATAACCATCGATGCCTGAGCAGTCCTGTGGAAGTCCAGTGCGGCACCGGGCGCCCCAGAGGGGCGCGGGGAACTGCGCGATCAGCCCCCACCGGCCCGCAGACGACGCACTCCACTCCCCGCGAAGCGCTAGCCGCGCCGGTCCACCGCGTCCAGGACCCGCCGCGCCATCGGGTGCGTGCGCACCATGCCCGCCAGGGTCGTCGAGCCTCGGGTGATGTCCGCGAAGGCCTTCCAGGCCGGGCGGAAGCCGGTGATCGCGGCGTGCAGCATCGTCGGGCGCTTCTCGAACAGGGCCAGCATCCGGCGGCCCACGCCCATCTCGACGCCGAGGCCCGCCTTGATGGCGAACGCGTAGTTCAGCGCCTGGCGGCGGGCGTCCACGGCGTCCTGGGACTCCGCGATCCGCACCGCCCACTCGCCCGCGAGCCGCCCCGAGCGCAGCGCGAACGAGATGCCCTCCCGGGTCCACGGCTCCAGCAGCCCCGCCGCGTCCCCGCACACCAGGACCCGGCCGCGGGACAGCGGCGAGTCGTCGCTGCGGCACCGGGTCAGATGCCCCGACGAGATCGCGGGCTCGAAGCCGGCCAGGCCGAGCCGGGCGATGAAGTCCTCCAGGTACCGCTTGGTCCCGGCGCCCTCGCCGCGCGCCGAGATCACCCCGACGGTGAGCGTGTCGCCCTTGGGGAAGACCCAGCCGTAACTGCCGGGGATCGGCCCCCAGTCGATGAGCACCCGGCCCGCCCAGTCCTCGGCGACCGTCGCGGGCACCGGGATCTCCGCCTCCAGGCCGAGGTCCACCTGGTCGAGCTTGACGCCGACATGGGCTCCTATCCGGCTCGCGCTGCCGTCGGCGCCGACCACCGCGCGCGCCAGGACGGTCTCGCCGCCGGCCAGGACCACCGCCACCGTACGCCGGTCGGGCACCGCCGAGCCGTGCTGCTCGACGCGCTGGACGGTCACTCCGGTGCGCAGCTCGGCGCCCGCCTTCTGGGCCGTCTCGACCAGCGCGGCGTCGAACTCCGCCCGGTTGATCAGGCCGAAGAGCGTCTGCCGGGAGCGGCGGGTGCGCGTCAGTTTTCCGTTGAGGGAGAAGGTGACCGCGTGCACCCGCTCCTTCAGGGGCAGTTCGAACCCGGGCGGCAGGGCGTCCCGCGACGGTCCGATGATGCCGCCGCCGCACGTCTTGTAGCGGGGCAGCTCGGCCTTCTCCAGGAGGAGCACCCGCCGGCCCGCGACCGCCGCCGCGTAGGCCGCCGAGGCCCCCGCGGGTCCGGCGCCGACCACGACGACATCCCACACCGACGAGGCCCCCGGCTCGTCGTGCTGCGTCCCGGCATCTGCGTTCTCGCTGCTCACGATGTGCTTCTGCTCCTGATCCGACCCGTGGTCAAGCTGACGACGGCATCCTACGGCGCGGTAGGGACCGCCCACCCTGTGGGAGGATCGGCCCTACCTTCGTCCTACATTCACGTGCACTTGCGTACACGTACATCAACGTCGCACCCACGAGGAGCGTGCCCATGACCGCGAATCCGATCGCCGAGACCGTCGCCTCCCTGATGCCCCGCGCACAGGCGGAGCTCACGGAACTGGTGGCGTTCCGTTCGGTGGCGGACGAGGCGGTGGCGCCGAGGAGCGAGTGCGAGGCGGCCGCGGAGTGGGTGGCCGGGGCGCTGCGCGCCGAGGGCTTCCAGGACGTGGCCCTCCTCGACACCCCCGACGGCTCCCAGTCGGTCTACGGCTTCCTGCCCGGCCCGGCGGACGCGCCCACCGTGCTGCTGTACGCGCACTACGACGTCCAGCCGATGCTGGACGAGTCCGCGTGGCTGAGCCCGCCGTTCGAGCTGACCGAGCGCGACGGCCGCTGGTACGGGCGCGGGGCCGCCGACTGCAAGGGCGGCTTCATCATGCACCTGCTTGCGCTGCGCGCCCTGAAGGCGAACGGCGGCGTCCCGGTCTCCGTGAAGGTGATCGTCGAGGGCTCCGAGGAGCAGGGCACCGGCGGTCTGGAGCGGTACGCCGAGGCGCACCCCGAGCTGCTGACGGCCGACGCGATCGTCATCGGGGACACGGGCAACTTCCGGGTCGGTCTGCCGACGGTCACCGCGACCCTGCGCGGCATGACGATGATCCGGGTGCGGATCGACACGCTCGAAGGCAACCTGCACTCGGGCCAGTTCGGCGGCGCGGCGCCCGACGCGCTGGCCGCGCTGATCCGCGTACTGGACTCGCTGCGGGACGAGAACGGGCAGACGGCCGTCGAGGGGCTGCCCGCCGACGCCTCGTGGGACGGGCTGCAGTACCCGGAGGGCGAGTTCCGCAAGGACGCCAGGGTCCTGGACGGGGTGGGGCTGCCCGGCACGGGCACGGTGGCCGACCGCATCTGGGCGCGTCCGGCCGTCACCGTGATCGGCATCGACTGCCACCCGGTGGCGGGCGCGACCCCGTCCGTCCCGGCGAGCGCGCGGGCGCAGATCAGCCTGCGGGTGCCGCCCGGCCAGGACGCGGCCGAGGCGACCAAGCTGCTGTTCGCCCACATCGAGAAGCACACCCCGTGGAACGCGCGGGTCTCCTTCGAGCAGGTCGGGCAGGGCCAGCCGTTCCGCGCGGACATCGCCAGCCCCGCGTACACCTCGATGGCCGAGGCGATGCGGATCGCGTACCCGGGCGAGGAGATGCAGTCCTCCGGCATGGGCGGCTCCATCCCGCTCTGCAACACCCTGGCCGCGCTCTACCCGCAGGCCGAGATCCTGCTGATCGGGCTGAGCGAGCCGGAGGCGCAGATCCACGCGGTGAACGAGAGCGTGTCGCCGCAGGAGCTGGAGCGGCTCTCGGTCGCGGAGGCGCACTTCCTGGTCAACTACGCGGCTTCCAAGCAGGCGTGACGAAACGTCACGCCCCCTCGGGGGCGTGACGGACCGCCTCACGCTCTGGGCGGAATCGCGCAGAGCGTAGATCCGTGCGGCGGACGCCACCGCCGCCGTACGTTCGCCGCATGGATCTCGTACGGGTCACGCCCGAACTGCACATGTTCCGCTTCCCGATCGGCCAGGCGTATCTGTGGCGCGACGGGGACGAGTTGACGCTGGTGGACGCGGGTGACGTGGACGCGGCCGCGCCCATCGAGAAGGCGATACGCGGCCTGGGTCTCGACCCGGCCGCCATCCGCCGGATCGTGATCACCCACGGCCACCGCGACCACTACGGCGCGGCCGGGGAGCTGGCCGGGCGGTACGGGGCCGAGGTGGTCGCCCACCGGCTCGACGCGCCGGTGATCCGGGGCGAGCGGCCGGTACCGGAGCCGGATCTGCTGGAGTGGGAACTTCCGCTGTACGAGCACGCGTTGACGGTGCCGGAGGCACCCCCGACGCGGGTCGACCGCGAGGTCGAGGACGGGGAGGTGCTCGACTTCGGCGGCGGCGCGGTGGTGGTCCACTCCCCCGGCCACACCGACGGCTCGATCGGCATCCATCTGCCGCGCCACGGCGTGCTCTTCACCGGCGACTGCGTGGCCGGGGTCGGCCAGGTGATGCTGGGCGTCTTCAACGTGGACCGGGCCCGCGCGCAGGCCTCCTTCCGCCGTCTCGCCGCGCTCGCCCCGTCGGTGGCGTGCTTCGGGCACGGGGACCCGCTGACGCGGAACGCGGCGAAGGTGCTGCGGGAGACGGCAGAACTGGGCTGACGGGCGGTCGGGCTGGACCGACGGGCCGCCGACGGAGCTGGACCACGCGCGGCGGCCTCAGCCCACCGGCACCCCCGCCTCCAGGTTGAGCACCGTCGACTTCTCCCGGGCCCGCAGCGCCCAGCGCAGCCGCTCGTAGCGGGCGGGCGGCAGCAGTCGGGACGCCTCCTCCTCGCCGACGAACCGCCAGTCGCGCAGTTCGGAGCCCGGCAGCAGGACCTGCCCGGCCCCGGCGCTGTCGAGCCGGCCGCCGTCGAAGAGCAGCCGAAGCCCGCCGTAGCCGGGCGGGGCGGGCGGCTCCCAGTCGACGACCAGGAGCCGGGGCACCCGGTCGAGCCGTATGCCTATCTCCTCCTCGACCTCGCGCATGCCCGCCCGGGCGGGCGCCTCGCCGCGCTCCACCACGCCGCCGGGGAACTCCCAGCCCGGCTTGTACGTCGGATCCACCAGGAGCACCCGGTCGCTCTCGTCGAAGAGCAGCACCCCGGCGGCGAGCGTCTCGGCGGTCGGCTCCGGGGTCTGGACGATCTCGCTGACGGGAGCGGCTCCGGTGCGTACGGCCTCGGCGATGCGCTCGGCGGTCTCGCGCGGGGTGAGGGCGCCGTTGTCGACGGTGTGGGCGTCCCCAGCCAGCCAGCCGAGGGCCGCCCGGTAGGGCCCGATGTGCTCGTACGCCCACTGGCGGCAGCGCTCGCCGGCCTCGGGGTCGTCGGGGACTTCGACACGGGCGGCGATCCGGGCGCGCAGGATCGTTTCCTCATGCGTCAGGAGCACATGCCGCACCGGTATACGGCGGGAGGCGAGGCCGCCGAAGATCTCGTCGCGGTACTCCTGCCGCAGCAGTGTCATGGGCACCACGAGCACCCCGCCGACCTCGGCCAGCAGCGCGGCCGCGCCGTCCACCACGAGCCGCCGCCACATCGGCAGGTCCTGGTAGTCGCCGACCTCGGCGAGCCGCTTCTGCGGCAGCAGGTACCGGAGCGCGCCGCCGATCACCTCGGGGTCGTACAAGGTGCTGTTCGGGATCAGGTCGACCAGTTCGCGCGCGGTGCTGGTCTTGCCCGCGCCGAACGCACCGTTGATCCAGACGATCACGGTTTCCCCCTCTTCCATAGCCCCCAGTGGATTGCCCGCAACAGAGTGCCACGGAAACCCCGGGGCGGAACCGGGCGTCCTGATCTTGCGCACAACTGTGGCGACCCTGTTGCACGTTGCCCGAGCCTTTCCGGCCGCGCGACGCGTCCTTCTCCATGAGCACCGGCCACGGGGGGCCGTAACGCATCCGATGGGAACATCGTTGTGCGAGTGCCGGAAGAGAGTGAGGGGGTGCGACGGATGCGTCGTACTGTGCTGGAGCGCTTTCCCGCGGGCGGCCCGCGCGGCAGCTGGCCCGCCGAGGAGTTCGCGCGCGACCGCCGCGACGAGGGCGTGCCGGCGGAGGTCGTGATGGACCTGGAGTCGGACGCGTTCCTGGTGGTGGTGCGTCAGTACACCCCGGAGACGGCGCGCTGACGCCCGCCCCCGGGTACCGACGGATCGGGGCTACCCCTTGCTCGACCCCAGCGTCAGCCCCGCGATGAAGTGCCTCTGGAGCAGCAGGAACACCAGCAGGGTCGGCAGGGCCACGATCACCGAGCCCGCCGCCAGCAGGTTGTAGTCGGTGAAGAACTGGCCGCGCAGGTTGTTGAGGGCCGAGGTGACCGGGAGTTTGTCGCCGTCGGACATGAAGACCAGGGCCCACAGGAAGTCGTTGTACATCCAGGTGAACTGGAGCGTGGCCAGGGCCGCCAGGGCCGGGCGGCACAGGGGCAGGGTGATGCGCCAGTACTGGGTCCACACGCCCGCGCCGTCGACGATCGCCGCCTCCAGGATCTCCTGCGGCAGGGTGCGCATGAAATTGGCCAGGACGAAGACGCAGAAGCCGATCTGGAAGCCGATCTGGACGACGATGACGGCCCAGTACGAGTCGAACATCGTCATCGAGTCGGACATCCAGTACGGCAGCGGGATGCGGTTGAACAGCACGTACAGCGGGGTGACGATGACCTGTTGGGGCAGCAGGTTCCCGGCCGTGAACAGCATCAGCAGCACGATGCCGCCGCGCAGCTTGAGGCGGGAGACCGCGAAGGCCACGAACGAGGCGAGGAAGAGCGTCACCAGTACGCCCGGCACCGCGATGATCAGCGTGTTGACGAAGTACTTCGTCATGCCGGAGTCGCTGAAGGCCTGTTTGTAGTAGTCGAAGGAGAGGTGCTTGGGGAGCGAGAAGTAGCCGTACTCGGCCGTCTCGTCGTACGGGCGCAGCGACGCGTAGACCGCGAGCAGCAGCGGTGCCAGGAAGGCCAGCGAGACGGCCATCAGGAAGGCGTGCACGCCCAGGCTGCCGGGGCGCACCCGGCGGCGCCGGGCCGGGGGCGGCGCGGGCGGGGCGGCGACGGGGGCGGCGGGTGCGGTGTCCACGGTCATCGGCTCTTCTCCCCTCGGATCTCCTGGACCAGGTACGTCACGACGAACCCGAGGGAGACGGTCAGCAGCACGACGGCGATGGCGGAGCCGAAGCCGATGCGGCTGGCCTCGCCGATGATGTTGTCGGTGACGAGCACGGAGAGCACTTCGAGGCCGTTGCGGCCGTGGTTGACCGCGTACACGATGTCGAAGGCCCGCAGCGACTCGATCACGGTGATCACGCCCACGATCACATTGACCGGGCGCAGGGTCGGCAGCACGACCCGGAAGAACGTCTGGGCCTCGCCCGCGCCGTCGATCGCCGCCGCTTCCTTGAGCGTGGGGTCCACGGCCTTCAGCCCGGCGAGGTAGAGGATCATCACATAGCCCGTGTGCCGCCAGGCCGCCGCCAGCAGGATCATCCAGATGTTGAGGTCCGGGTCGCCCAGCCAGTCGGTCGGGTTCTGCTTGTCGCCGACGAGCGCGTTCAGCGCGCCCTGGTCGCGGGAGAAGACCAGTTGGGCGATGAAGCCGACGACGGCGAGCGACAGCACGACCGGCATGTAGAGCGTCGACTGGTAGAAGCGGCTGAAGCGGACGCCCCGGTCGATCAGCACGGCGAGCAGCAGCCCGAACGGGACGGCGACGAGGCCGAGGAAGGCCAGCCACATCAGGTTGTGGCGGACCGCCGGCCAGAACGGCGGGTAGTTGGTGAAGATGTTGGTGTAGTTCTCCGTACCGACCCATTTGACGTCGCCGATCCCGTCCCAGCTGGTGAACGAGAGGACGACGGAGGCGAGGGTCGGGCCCCACACGATGGCGAGGTCGAGCAGGACGGGTATGCCCAGCAGCACGCCGAGGACGACGAGGTCGCGGGCGGTGAACCGCCGCGGTCCTCGTCGTCCGGCGCGCCGTGCGGAGATGAGCGCCACGGCTGAGTACTCCAAGTCGGTGCGGGGCGAGCCGGTCGGGACGGTCGCGTCGGACGGCCGCGTCAGTCCGCGGCGAAGATCGTCTTCCGCTGCCGCTCGATGTCGTTGACCAGCCCGTCCACGTCGTTCGGGTTGCCGATGAACTTCTGCAGTGCCGGGATCATCACGGTGGAGGAGAAGTCCGGCCGGGTGTCGCGGTCCATGAACTGCGAGATCTGCTTGGCGCCGGAGATCAGCTCCACGGACTTCTTCTGGAGCGCGCTGTACTTGGAGGTGTCCGCCCCGCTGTTGACCGCGATGTTGTTGGGGTCGCTGGCGAGGTAGATGTCCTCGGCCTTCGGGGTCGCGAGCCACTTCAGGAGGTCCTTGGCGCTCTCCATGTTCTTCGCGTTCTTCAGGTTCTTGGAGTTCTTGGCGAGCAGGAACCCGTCGATGGGCGCCTCGACCGCGTCCTGTCCGTGCTCCGGGTTGATGACGGGGAACGGGAAGAAGTCGATGTCGTCCTGCTCGGACACCGGGAACTGCTGTCCCGCGTGCGGCAGTCCGAACACCGCCATGCCCGTCTCCTTCTTCTGCACGCTCTGCGCGGCCTCCTGCCAGGTGCGGCCGTTGGCGCCCTTCTGGCAGTACGGAAGGATCCTGCGCCAGGTGTCGAAGACCTCCTTGACCCGCTTGTCCGTCCAGGCCTCCTTGCCCGCCATCAGATCGCGGTGGAAGTCGTAACCGTTGGTGCGCATGTTGATGTAGTCGAACGTGCCCATCACGGGCCAGCCGTCCTTGTCGCAGAACGCGATCGGTACGAGCTTGTCCTTCTGCATCTGCCTGGCGAGTGCGATGTACTCGTCGAGCGTCTTGGGCGCCTGGTACCCGTGCTCCTTGAAGACGCTTTTGCGGTGGAAGACCGCCCACGGGTAGTAGTAGTACGGCGTGAGGTACTGCTTGCCGTCCTCGCCCGTCGACTGCGCCTTCAGCGCCGGCGAGAAGCCCTGGAAGCCCTGCCACAGGTCGCTGATGTCGTGCAGCAGCCCCTTCTTGGCGAAGAACTGCATACGGTTCCCGGCGAACCACATGAAGACGTCGTCGGGCTTGCCCTGGAGATAGCGGTTGATGTTCTCCTGGAAGGTGTTGTGGTCGACGGTGTTGACCTTGACCGTGCGCCCTTCCTCGGACTGCTGCCCGTACGCCTTGAAGGCGTCCGCGAACGCCTTCTTCGGCACCGCGTCCGAGGAGTTGGAGCCCAGCCGGATCGTCTTGGCGTCGCCCCCGGGCCCGCTGTCGCAGGCGGAGAGCAGTGAGGGGAGGGTGACCGCCCCGGCGCCGAACGCGGCGCTCCGCAGGAGACCGCGTCGGGACATCCGATGTCCCGCCACGCTCCCGGGCACAGCAGGACCTTTGAACGATGACTGCGCCATGTCCCCCTCCTTCGGGGTGCAACCCAACACAACCGAACGCGTGGCTTGGATCACACCCCCAAGTGAGGGGGACGTCAAGGGTTTTGACGCGACTCCGGGTAACCGTTACCAGTTCTATTCCAACAGACTCCAACAAGCTCTACCGCAAACGCGCGTCGACGGATGGGCGGAAGTTGGGGCGCAGAATCGGTTTATCTGGTGTGGATCCGGAGGAAGGTGACGAGGGGTCACCTTCCCGCACGCACCGCCCGGCGAGGAGTCGTCGGAGCGCTGGCCGCGGCGGCCGCGGCGCCTACCAGGCCCGCGTCCGTGCCCATCAGGGCGGGGGCGACCTTGAGGCCCTGGACGAAGGAGAGCGTGGCGTAGTCGTGGAGGGCGCGGCGCAGCGGCGCGAACAGGACGTCGCCCGCTCCGGCCACTCCCCCGCCGATCACCGCGATCTCGATCTCCGCCAGGGTCGCGGTGGCCGCGATCCCCGCCGCGAGCGCCTGGGCGGCCCGCTCGAACGAGGCCAGCGCGACCGGGTGCCCGGCGCGGGCGGCGGCGGCCACGGCGGCGGCCGAGATGTCGCCGTCGGGCCCCGGCGTCCAGCCGCCCTCAAGCGCGCGGCGGGCGATGTTCGGCCCGCTGGCGATCCGCTCCACACAGCCGCGCGCCCCGCACGGACAGGGATCGCCGTCGAGGTCGACGCTGATGTGGCCGATGTGACCCGCGTTGCCGGTGGGGCCCGGGTGGAGGCGGCCGCCGAGGACGAGACCGCCGCCGACGCCGGTGGAGACGACCATGCACAGCGCGTTGTCGTAGCCGCGGGCCGCGCCCAGCCAGTGCTCGGCGGCGGTCATCGCCACCCCGTCGCCGACGAGCTCGACGGGGAGCCCGCCGGTCGCCGTCCGTACCCGCGCCACCAGCGGAAACCCGCGCCAGCCGGGGATGTTGACCGGGCTGACCGTCCCGTTGGAGGCATCGACCGGGCCCGCGCTGCCGATCCCGAGCGCCGTGACCCGCCCCCACAGCGCGGATCCGGCCAGCTCCGCGAGGACCTCGTCGACGGCTCGCGCCACCGTCTCGCCGTCCTCCCGCGCGGGGGTCGCCCGCTGGGTCCGTACGAGCAGTCGTCCTTCGGCGTCCACCAGCGCTCCGGCGATCTTGGTGCCGCCGATGTCGAGCGCGGCGACGAGGTCGGTCTGCATCGGTGTCGGATCTCCTGGTGGGCGAGGGTGCCAAGCCGGTCGGATGAACAGTCTCCATTCACCTGACAACGTTGTCCAGGGCCTATGCTCGACGCCACACCACGATCCACTCGGATCCGCCCCGGACACCCCGCGCACAGCGCCCCGGGCCCGCTGAGCCCCCGACGACGACAGGACACCGCACGTGGCCGAGACCGCCCGCCACCATGAGCCCCGCTACGGCATCCGGCCCACCATGAAGGATGTCGCCGCCCGCGCCGGTGTCGGGCTCAAAACGGTCTCCCGGGTGGTCAACGGCGAGGCCGGGGTCACCCCGGACACCGAGCGCCGGGTCATGGAGGCCATCGACGCGCTGGGATTCCGCCGCAACGACAGCGCGCGCGTGCTGCGCAAGGGGCGCACCGCCTCGATCGGGCTGGTCCTGGAGGATCTGGCCGACCCGTTCTACGGGCCGCTCAGCCGCGCGATCGAGGAGGTCGCCCGGGCGCACGGGGCGCTGCTGATCAACGGCTCCAGCGCCGAGGACGCCGACCGCGAGCAGGAGCTGGTGCTCGCGTTCTGCGCCCGCCGGGTCGACGGGCTGATCGTGATCCCGGCGGGCGGCGACCACCGCTATCTGGAGCCCGAGATAAAGGCCGGGGTCGCGACCGTGTTCGTGGACCGTCCGGCCGGGCGGATCGACGCCGACGCGGTGCTCTCCGACAGCTTCGGCGGCGCGCGCGAGGGCGTCGCGCACCTGGTGGCCCACGGCCACCGCAGGATCGGCTTCATCGGCGACCAGCCGCGCATCCACACCGCCACCGAGCGCCTGCGCGGCTACCGGGCGGCGATGGAGGAGGCGGGGCTGCCGGTCGCGGACGCCTGGGTCGCGCTCGGCTCCACCGAGCCGGAGCGCGTCCGCGCGGCCGCCGAGTCGATGCTGAGCGGCCCCGACCCCGTCACCGCGATCTTCGCGGGCAACAACCGGGTGACCGTGACGGCGGTACGGGTCCTGGCGGGCCGGGAGCACCCGGTGGCGCTGGTCGGCTTCGACGACATCGAGCTGGCCGATCTCCTCGGCATCACCGTCATCTCGCAGGACTCCGCGACGCTGGGCCGCACGGCGGCGGAACGGCTCTTCCGCCGCCTCGACGGCGCCGACGAGGCCCCCGCGCGCGTGGTGCTGCCCACCACGCTCATCGCGCGGGGCTCGGGCGAGATCCCGCCGCCGCCCGGCAGCTGAGCGGACTTGTGGAAGCCCGGTGCGGTACCGCGCCCCTTCAGGGGCGCGGGGAACTGCGCGACCAGCCACAGACGGCCCGCAGTCGACGAACCCCATGTCCAGCGGAGCCCTCAGCCCCGGTCAGCACACCGGCAGCCCCGGCACCGGTGCGTTGTTGGCGCCGCCCTTGAGGTAGACGACGCTCACGTAGACGTTGGTGTTGCCGCTGTCGTCGTCGGTGCGCGCCCAGTACGTGTTGGTCCAGTTCCCGTACGTCTCGCGGCGGCCCAGGTCGACCTGGCAGTAGAAGTAGTTGGTGCCCGCGTTGAGCACGCCCATCTCGCCGCCGTCGTGCCGGTAGCTCTTCGCGGTGCGCCACACCTGGCAGTTGAACTTGCCCGCGCCGATGGAGTGGCAGGACGGGGCGGGCGTCGAGCCGGTGCCGCCGCCCGCCGTGCCTCCGGCGCCGCCCGGGGTCGCCGTGGCATGGCCGCCCGTCGGTGCCTTGCCCGGGGTGGCGCCGCCCTTCTCGCCGGATCCCTTGCCGCCCGTACCGCCCTTGCCGCCCTTGGCGGGGCGGCTCGCACCCGGTGAGGCGGACGTACGGCCGTCCTTGCCGGTCGGACCGGGGCTCGCGGTACTCGCCCCGCCGCCGTCCCACGCGCCGCCCGTGCCGTCCTGGGCCCCGGACGCCGACGGGCTCGCGCCGGACGCCGAGCCGACGGCCTGCTGCCGGGTGCCGTCGTCGTCCCCGGTGCCGACCAGGGCGTAGGTGACACCGGCGCCCGCGAGGACGACGGCCGCGACGGCCGCCGCGACCAGGGCGCGCCCGCGTCCCCGGGGCGGCTCCACGGTCGTCGTCGGCTGCTGGGTGACCACCGGACCGAAGCCCTGGGGCCGGTGCGGCAGCACGTCCCGTACGGTCGCCTCGCGCGGCGGCGCGACGGGCTGCGGCGCGGGCGCGGACGGCACCCGCGGAACACCCGGGTCCCGGCCCTCGGCCACCGCCGCCAGCATCCGGGCCGCCGTGTCCGCGTCGGGACGGCGGGCCGGGTCCTTGTGCATCAGCTCGCGCAGTACGGGCGCGAGCGGCCCCGCCCGTACCGGCTCGGGCAGCGGCTCCGCCACGATCGCGGAGAGCGTCGACCAGGTGGAGGTGCGGCGGAACGGCGAGGAGCCCTCCACCGCCGCGTACAGCGTGGCGCCCAGCGCCCAGACGTCGGAGGCGGGGCCCGGGTCCTGGCCCTGGGCGCGCTCGGGCGCCAGGTAGTCGAGGGAGCCGACCAGTTCGCCGCTGCGGGTCAGATGCGTGGCGGAGCCGTCGCCCGGGTCGTCCATGGCGGCGATGCCGAAGTCGGTGAGCACCACGCGGCCGCCGTGCTCCAGGAGGATGTTGCCGGGCTTGACGTCCCGGTGCAGCACGCCCGCGCGGTGGGCGGCGCCCAGGGCTTCGAGGACCCGGGCCCCTATGGCCGCCGCCTCGCGCGCGTCCAGCGCGCCGCGCTCGGCCAGCACACCGTCGAGCGAGGGCCCCTCGACGAGCTCCATGACGATCACCGGGCGGCCCTGGTGCTCGGTGACGTCGTGCACGGCGACGACTCCGGGGTGGCGCACGCGCGCGGCGGCGCGGGCCTCGCGCTGCATGCGCAGCCGCAGATCGCCCAGTTCGGGCGCGGACATGTCCGTGTACGTACGCAGTTCCTTGACCGCGACCTCGCGGCCCAGCACCTCGTCGACGGCGCGCCAGACGACGCCCATGCCGCCCCGGCCCAGCTGCTCGATCACGCGGTAGCGGCCCGCGAGCCGGTCGTTCTCCCCCGAAGACACCGCTGCCCCGTTCCCTGTGGCGATTGTGGTCGCGTACAGGGTAAGGGGCGGCGGTGACAGCGCCCGGGCTACGGGGCGGTGACGGTGAGGGCCGCGCGGCGCGGGGAGGCGAAGCCGTCGAGGTCGGCGCGGGTGAGGCCGGTGAGACGGGCGACCTCCTCGTTGTCGAGGGCGCCGCAGTCCAGGCCGCGCAGCAGGAACCCGCTGAGCGCCTTGGCGGTGGCGGGCTCGTCCATGACGTCGCCGCCGGCCTTGGCCACATAGGCGGCGAGGCGGGCCGCGGCCTGCTCCAGGCCCTCGCGGTAGAAGGCGTACACGGCCGCGTACCGGGTCGGCAGATGGCCCGGGTGCATGTCCCAGCCCTGGTAGTAGGCGCGGGCCAGGGCCCGGCGGGTCAGGCCGTAGTGGAGCCGCCAGGCCTCGTGGACGTGCGCGGTGGAGCCGATCGGCAGGACGTTGGTGGAGCCGTCGGAGACCCGTACGCCGGTGCCCGCGGCCGCGACCTGCATCACGGCCTTGGCGTGGTCGGCGGCGGGGTGGTCGCTGGCCTGGTAGGCGGCGGAGACGCCCACGCACGCGCTGTAGTCGAAGGTGCCGTAGTGCAGGCCGGTCGCGCGGCCCTCGGCGGCGTCGATCATCCGGGCCACCGCGGCGGTGCCGTCGGCGGCCAGGATCGACTGGCTGGTCTCGATCTGGATCTCGAAGCCGAGCCGCCCGGCGGGCAGGCCGTGGGCCTTCTCGAAGGCCTCCAGGAGCCGTACGAAGGCGGAGACCTGCTCGGGGTAGGTGACCTTCGGCAGGGTCAGGACGAGGCCGTCGGGCAGGCCGCCGTGCTCCATCAGGCCGGTGAGGAAGACGTCGGTGGTGCGGATGCCGCGGTCGCGTACCGCCGCCTCCATGCACTTCATCCGGATGCCCATGTACGGGGCGGCCGTGCCGTTCGCGTACGCCTCGGCGATCAACCGGGCGGCGCGGGCGGCGGCCGCGTCCTCCTCGGCGTCCGGGCGCGGGCCGTAGCCGTCCTCGAAGTCGACGCGCAGGTCTTCCACCGGCTCGCGCTCCAGCTTGGCGCGCACCCGCTCGTACACGGGCGCGGCGAGCTCGTCGGCGATGCCGAGGACCTTCGCGAAGGAGGCGGCGTCGGGGGCGTGCTCGTCGAGGGCGGCCAGCGCCTGGTCGCCCCAGCCGCGCAGGGTGTCGGCGTCGAAGAGGTCGCCGGGTACGTAGACGGTGTGCACGGGCTGGCGGGTGCCGGGGTCTCCCGGGTAGCGGCGGGCGAGCTCCTCGTCCACGGCCACCAGCGAGGCGCTGATCTCCTCGCTGACCGCGCCCGCGAGGCTCGTCGCCACCTTCTCCTGCTGACCCATCCTGCACCCTCCGCACGTTCAGTTTTCCACTGACTGTTTTCCACTGGCCGGAATCATCGATCCGCATAGCAGAATTTAGTTATGGGCTTCCTTCGCGTCAATGGTTGCCCGAAACGGCCGGGGGCCGCGCGGTGAAGATCACCACGCGGCCCCCGGGGCAGTACGAACGAGCAGGTCAGCCCTTGCGCGCCTGAACCTCTTCGGTCAGCTGCGGGACGACGTCGAAGAGGTCGCCCACCACGCCGTAGTCGACCAGGTCGAAGATCGGGGCCTCGGCGTCCTTGTTGATCGCCACGATCGTCTTCGAGGTCTGCATGCCGGCGCGGTGCTGGATGGCACCGGAGATGCCGGACGCGATGTACAGCTGCGGCGAGACCGACTTGCCGGTCTGGCCGACCTGGTTCGAGTGCGGGTACCAGCCGGCGTCGACGGCGGCGCGGGAGGCGCCGACGGCGGCACCGAGCGAATCGGCCAGCGCCTCGATGATCGCGAAGTTCTCGGCGCCGTTGACGCCGCGGCCGCCGGAGACCACGATCGCGGCCTCGGTCAGCTCGGGGCGGCCGGTCGACTCGCGCGGGGTGCGGGAGACGACCTTGGTGCCGGTGGCCTGGGCGGAGAAGGTGACGGCCAGGGCCTCGACGGCGCCCGCGGCCGGGGCGGCCTCCACGGCGGCCGAGTTCGGCTTGACCGTGATGACCGGGGTGCCCTTGGAGACGCGGGACTTGGTGGTGAAGGAGGCGGCGAACGCCGACTGGGTGGCCACCGGGCCGCTGTCGCCGGCCTCCAGGTCGACGGCGTCGGTGATGATGCCGGAGCCGATGCGGACCGCGAGGCGGGCCGCGATCTCCTTGCCCTCGGCGGAGGACGGGACGAGCACGGCGGCCGGGGAGACGGCCTCGTACGCGGCCTGGAGCGCGTCCACCTTCGGCACGACGAGGTAGTCGGCGAACTCCGGGGCGTCGGCGGTCAGCACACGGGTGGCGCCGTGCTCGGCGAGCGCGGGCGCGGTGGCCTCGGCGCCGGCACCGACGGCGACCGCGACCGGCTCGCCGATGCGGCGGGCCAGCGTCAGCAGCTCCAGGGTCGGCTTGCGGACGGCGCCGTCGACGTGGTCGACGTAGACGAGAACTTCAGCCATGGGACTCAATCTCCTGCGAAGTACGAAGAATCTGGGGGCGGTTGGGCGCTACGAGTCTGTCGACGAGCCCTAGATGAACTTCTGGCTCGCGAGGAACTCGGCCAGCTGCTTGCCGCCCTCGCCCTCGTCCTTGACGATCGTGCCGGCGGTACGGGCCGGACGCTCGGCGGCCGAGTCGACCGCGGTCCAGGCGCCCTCGAGGCCGACCTCGTCGGCGTCGAGGTCCAGGTCGCCCAGGTCCAGCGACTCCACCGGCTTCTTCTTGGCGGCCATGATGCCCTTGAAGGACGGGTAGCGGGCCTCGCCCGACTGGTCCGTCACGGACACGACGGCCGGCAGGGACGCCTCCAGCTGCTCCGACGCGGTGTCGCCGTCACGGCGGCCCTTCACGAGGCCGTCCTCGACCGAGACCTCGGAAAGGAGCGTGACCTGCGGAACGTTCAGACGCTCGGCGAGCAGCGCCGGCAGCACGCCCATGGTGCCGTCGGTCGAGGCCATGCCGCAGACGACCAGGTCGTAACCGGTCTTCTCGATGGCCTTGGCGAGCACCAGCGAGGTGCCGACGACATCGGTGCCGTGCAGGTCGTCGTCCTCGACGTGGACGGCCTTGTCGGCGCCCATGGAGAGCGCCTTGCGCAGCGCGTCCTTGGCGTCCTCGGGGCCGACGGTCAGCACGGTGATCTCCGCGTCGTCCGCCTCGTCGGCGATCTGCAGTGCCTGCTCGACCGCGTACTCGTCGAGTTCCGAAAGGAGGCCGTCGACGTCGTCGCGGTCGACGGTCAGGTCATCGGCGAAGTGCCGGTCGCCGGTGGCGTCGGGCACGTACTTCACACAGACAACGATCCTCAAGCTCACGCCGGCTCTCCTACTGCATCGTCATTTCTGGGCTGCCTTGTTGCACGCAGCATAGGCGCCTGATGGGGCGGTTTCCGGTCGGGGCGACCGACGCTCCGAAGGGAATATTACTCGCCAGTACACCCACTGTGTTCCCCGTAAGCAAGCGCTTTGAACTGTGACGTTGCCAACGCTGAGTAACCGGCGAGTACGGAGACGATTCAGTCACGCAGAGCGTTGAAGCGACCCTGGTGGTAGAGGAGCGGACGGCCCGCGCCCGCGGGCTCGCCGAAGACCGCCTCGCCGACCACGATGCGGTGGTCCCCGGCCGGGATGCGCGCGACCACGCGGCACACCAGCCAGGCGAGGACGCCGTCGAGGACCGGTACGCCCTCGGGTCCCGGTTGCCAGCGGGTGGCACCGCCGAAGCGGTCGGCGCCGCTGCGGGCGAAGGTCGCGGCGAGGTCTTCCTGGTGTTCGCCGAGTATGTGGACGCCTATGTGCTCGGCCTCGGAGACGACGGGCCAGCTGGAGGAGCCGGTGCCGATGCCGAACGAGAGCAACGGGGGCTCGGCGGCGACGGAGTTGAGGGAGGTGGCGGTGAAGCCGACGGGCCGGCCGTCACGCTGCGCGGTGATCACCGCCACACCGGCGGCGTGCTGGCGGAAGACCGCGCGGAACAGCTGGGGGGAGGCGGGGCGTGCGGTGCCGAGCTCGGGCGAAGCCGTCATGGAGTTGTCCTTCTGCGGTGGGTGCGAGGGGGCTGGGGACTGCTCAGCAGCCCGGACAGCGCGCACTTGCGTTGCGGGCGAGGTCCACATGGACGCGCCCGAAGAGAAGGATTCTGGTCGGCACATCGTCAGATTGACGATTGCCGGTGGCCGCAGTCAAGTGGCTTCTACGATGTGGGAGATCCGTCACGGCCCGCTCCGCCCTGCTCACAGCGCCCCTCACACCGCTTCTCCCAGCGCGGCGATCACATCGGCCCGGCGCGGCTGACCGGCCGCGCGGCGCACGATCCGGCCGGTCCGGTCCAGGACCAGGACGGTCGGCGTGGCCCGGATGCCCAGGGCGCGCACCAGCGCCAGGTGCTCCTCGGCGTCGATCTCCACGTGCGCGACCCCCTCCACCATCGCGGCAACGTCCGCGAGGGTGCGCCGAGTTGCCCGGCAGGGCTGGCAGAAGGCGCTGGAGAACTGCACCAGGGTCGCCCGCTCGCCCAGCTCGGTGCCCAACTGGGCTGCTCCCAGCCTCGGCCCGTCCTCGCGCACCGCGCTTCCTCTCGTTCTTCCGGCCATCCCGCCTGTTCAGCACCGAAGGCCGCCCGGAAGATTCCCGCCCGTCCCCACCTGGGCGCACGTGATGAGAATCTCCCCGCCCGAAGGCCCCAGGACTGGCCACCACGGCGCGTATCGGGCACGATCTGCCCAACGCCGAAAACCTACGGCTGCGTAACTTCCACCGGGAGAACCCTCCCCGGGAACAGAAGGGTCTCCCCCAGATGGCAGAACTCGTCTATCGGCCGGTCGTCGGCGCCGCCCTCACGATGTTCAAGGCGCTCGACCTGAAGATCGACACCCAGGGTTCGGAGAACATCCCCCGTTCCGGCGGCGCGGTGCTCGTCAGCAACCACATCAGCTATCTGGACTTCATCTTCACCGGGCTCGCCGCCCTGCCCCAGAAGCGCCTGGTGCGCTTCATGGCCAAGGAGTCGGTCTTCCGGCACAGGATCTCGGGCCCGCTGATGCGCGGCATGAAGCACATCCCGGTCGACCGCAAGCAGGGCGAGGCCGCGTACGCGCACGCCCTGGACTCGCTGCGCTCCGGCGAGATCGTCGGCGTCTTCCCCGAGGCGACCATCTCGCAGTCGTTCACGCTGAAGAGCTTCAAGTCGGGCGCGGCCCGGCTCGCCCAGGAGGCCGGGGTCCCGCTGATCCCGATGGCGCTGTGGGGCACCCAGCGGGTGTGGACCAAGGGCCGTCCGCGCAACTTCAAGCGCAGCCACATCCCCGTCACCATCCGGGTCGGCGAGCCGGTCGAGGCCCCTGCCGACCAGTACGCGGGAGCGATCACCCGGCGGCTGCGCGAGCGGTGCCAGGAGCTCCTGGAGGCCGCTCAGCGCGCCTATCCCGTACGCCCCAAGGACGCCGCGGACACCTGGTGGATCCCGGCCCACCTCGGCGGCACCGCGCCCACGCCCGAAGAGGTGCGCGAGCGCGAGGCCAGCCGCTGAGTCGGCGCGGGGGCCGCTGAATCGTCACGCCCCGGCGGCGACCGGGGCGTGGACGGTGATCCGCGCCCCGGGGCTCACCTTCTCCAGGAGCTCGGCGAGCTCCGCCGCCGCCTCTTCCAGGCCGCGGTGCGCGGCCATGCCCTCCAGCAGGAAGAGCGCGCTGACGGACTCCTCGGTGAGCCGGGTCCGCACGCCCTGACGCCAGTTCCAGCGGCGGCAGGTCACGCCCTCGTCGTCGCACCACACCACCTCGCCCGCGTCCGGGTGCTCGACGGCCGCCTCGCCGCCCGCGACGGTGTGGAACGGCTCGTCGCCGGTGGCCCGCACCAGCCGCATCGACCCCACGATGCGGTCGGTGTCCTCGCCGCCGACCGGGATCAGGTGGGCGACGCTGATCGCGTTGTAGACGTCGACGAGCCGGTTGATGCGCGGCAGGCCGCCGTCGGCGAGCGCGCGCCTGGCGAGCGCCTCGGCCGAGTTGCGGGTGCGCGAGGGCTTGGCGCCGAACGCGGTGTACGCGTCGCGCCAGGCGGCCATGTGCGGGTCCTCGTGCGGGGCGAGCGCGCCGAGCCGCTCGCGCAGCCGCCGGGCGGCCTCGTCGAGCAGCGCCGAACTCGCCTCGTCGCTGGGGCCGTTGACGAGTCCGCGGGCTTCCACGGCGACATGGGTGAAGCCGGGCGCGAGCGCGCGCACCTCGTCGGACACGGTGAGCGTGAGCGTCATGGTCGGTCGTGCCTCACAGTTCGGTCGGGAGCGTCCGCCAGAGGTGCGGACGGTCGGGCGCGGCCTTCAGAGCGGCCAGCACCACCGGATGCGGTACATCATAGAGTACTGGATAGTCCACCTCGCTGAACTCCGGACGGACCTTCCAGGCCAGCCGCTCCTCCCCCAGGGAGAACCGGGCGTCGACCCCGGGCTTGTTCCCGCGCACGTCCTGCCGCGCCCACTCCGGCTCGCCGGGCAGCTTCAGGGCGACCAGACCGTGCAGGACGGGGTTGGAGCCGTCGTCGTCCGCGAGCCGCTGATAGCAGAGGGCGGCCGGTATCCCCTCGGCCCGCAGCAGCGCGGCGTAGGCGTGGGACTTGGCGTAGCAGATGCCGGTGCCCTGCTCCAGGACGTCGGAGGCCCGCCAGGTGACGCGGGGGTCGCCCGCGTCCTGGGAGTGCGGGATGGTGTCGCGGACGAATTCATAGGCGGCCTTGGCGTATGAGTATGCGTCGGGTGCGACGCTCGCGAGTTTCGCCGCCAGGTCGCGTACGAGCGGGTGCTCGTGATCGACGACCTCGTCCGCTACGAGATAGGCCGCGATTTCAGGGTTCCGCCGGATGAGTCGCATGGCACGCGAGCGTACGAAAGCGGCCGACCGCAAGTCAATGACTTTGCGATCGGCCGCATGTATATGCACGTTCGGCTAGCGGGACATCTCTTCCTTGAGCGCCGTGAGGAAGCCGTCCACGTCGTCCTCGGTCGTGTCGTACGAGCACATCCAGCGGACGTCGCCGGCCGCCTCGTCCCAGAAGTAGAAGCGGTAGCGCTTCTGCAGCCGCTCGCTCACGTCGTGCGGCAGCCGGGCGAAGACCGCGTTCGCCTGGACCGGGTAGAGGATCTCGACCCCGTCGACCGAGCGGACGCCCTCCGCGAGGCGCTGCGCCATCGCGTTGGCGTGGCGCGCGTTGCGCAGCCACAGGTCCTTGGCGAGCAGCGCCTCCAACTGCACCGAGACGAACCGCATCTTGGACGCGAGCTGCATCGACATCTTGCGGATGTGCTTCATCCGGCGCACCGCGTCCGGGTTGAGCACCACGACGGCCTCGCCGAAGAGCATGCCGTTCTTGGTGCCGCCGTACGAGATCACGTCGACGCCCGCGGCGTTGGTGAACGCGCGCATCGGCACGTTCAGGGACGCGGCCGCGTTGGCTATCCGGGCACCGTCGAGGTGCACCTTCATGCCGTGCTGGTGGGCGTGGTCGCAGATCGCGCGGATCTCGTCCGGCGTGTAGACCGTGCCCAGCTCGGTGTTCTGGGCGAGCGAGACGACCTGCGGCATCGCGCGGTGCTCGTCCTCCCAGCCCCAGGCCTGCCGGTCGATGAGCTCGGGGGTGAGCTTGCCGTCCGGCGTCGGCACGGTGAGCAGCTTCAGGCCCGCCATGCGCTCCGGCGCGCCGCCCTCGTCCACGTTGATGTGCGCGGACTCGGCGCAGATCACCGAGCCCCAGCGGTCGGTCAGCGCCTGGAGGGCGACGACGTTGGCGCCCGTCCCGTTGAAGACCGGGAACGCCTCGGCGCTCGCGCCGAAGTGGCTGTGGATGACGCGCTGGAGGTGGTCGGTGTAGTCGTCCTCTCCGTACGCGATCTGGTGCCCGCCGTTGGCGAGGGCGATGGCGGCCAGGACCTCGGGGTGCACGCCCGCGTAGTTGTCGCTGGCGAAGCCGCGCACCTCGGGATCGTGGTGCCGTCGCGCGTCCGTCTTCACGGCTTGGGGGTCAGCCACAGGCGCTGTCCATTCACTTCCACGGCGGGCCGGTCCCAGACTCCGGCGATGGCCTCGGCCAGCTCCTTGACGTCGGTGAAGCCCGCGAACTTCGCATTCGGGCGCTCGGCGCGCATCGCGTCGTGCACCAGTGCCTTGATCACCAGGATGGCAGCAGCGGCGCCGGGCCCCTCCTCGCCCCCCGCCTTGCGGAAGGCGTCGGCGAGCGAGAGGGTCCACGCCTCGGCCGCGGCCTTGCCCGCGTTGTACGCGGCGTTGTTCGCGGTGGGCTTGTGCGCCCCGGACTGGCTCACCAGCACGTAACGGCCGCGGTCGCTGCGCAGCAGCCCGTCGTGGAAGGCCAGCGAGGTGTGCTGCACGGTCTTGATGAGCAGCTTCTCCAGGAGCTCCCAGTCGGCGAGGTCGGTCTCCGGGAAGGAGGCGCTGCCGCGCCAGCCGCCCACGAGGTGGACCAGGCCGTCGATCCGGCCGAACTCCTTCTCGGTCCTGGCCGCCCACTCACGGGTCGCGTCCAGGTCGAGCAGGTCGACCGTGTCGCCCACGACGGTCGCCCCGCCGTGTGCGTAGCGGGCCGCGTCGACGGCCTCGGCCAGCCGTGCCGCGTCCGCGTCGGACGCCACCACGGTGGCACCCGCCTCGGCGAGCCTGAGCAGGGCGGCGCGGCCCGCCGGGCCCGCGGCCCCTGCCACCGCGACCACGGCGCCGCTCAGCGGCCCGTTGCCATTCCCGTTGCCGTTCATGATCGTCTCCTCCGTACGAGTGCTCACGCGGCAGCTCGCTCGGCGTTCGCCGCGGTGATCCCCTGGGTGGAGGCAATCACGTCCTTCAGCTTCTTGGCGAGCGCCTCATAGAACATGCTCAGGGGAAACTCGTCCGCGAGCACGTCGTCGACCAGTTTGCGCGGCGGCAGCGAGAGGTCCAGGGCGTCCGGGCCCTTGGCCCAGCGGGATCCCGGGTGCGGCGCGAGGTAGGTGGAGACCAGGTCGTACGCGGCGAACCAGTGCACCAGCTTCGGGCGGTCGATGCCGTCCCGGTAGAGCTTCTCGATCTCGGCGCAGAGCTGGTTGGTGACCCGGGGGGCCTGCTCCCAGTCGATGTGCAGCTTGTTGTCGGTCCAGCGCACCACGTCGTGCTTGTGCAGGTACGCGAAGAGCAGCTGGCCGCCGAGGCCGTCGTAGTTGCGGTTGCGGTCGCCGGAGACCGGGAAGCGGAACATCCGGTCGAAGAGCACCGCGTACTGCACGTCGCGGCCGTGGTGGTTGCCCTCGGCCTCCAGCTTCACGGCCTCCTTGAAGGCGGTGAGGTCGCAGCGCAGCTCCTCCAGGCCGTACATCCAGAACGGCTGGCGCTGCTTGATCATGAACGGGTCGAAGGGCAGGTCGCCGTGGCTGTGGGTGCGGTCGTGGACCATGTCCCAGAGCACGAAGGCCTCTTCGCAGCGCTTCTGGTCGTGGACCATCGCGGCGATGTCCTCGGGCAGCTCCAGGCCCAGGATGCCGACGGCCGCGTCGGTGACCCGGCGGAAGCGGGCGGCCTCGCGGTCGCAGAAGATGCCGCCCCAGGTGAAGCGCTCGGGCGCCTCGCGCACGGCGATGGTCTCCGGGAAGAGGACGGCCGAGTTGGTGTCGTACCCGGCGGTGAAGTCCTCGAAGGCGATGCCGCAGAAGAGCGGGTTGTCGTAGCGGGTGGCCTCGAGCTCGGCCAGCCAGTCGGGCCACACCATGCGCAGCACGACCGCTTCGAAGTTGCGGTCCGGGTTGCCGTTCTGCGTGTACATGGGGAAGAGGACGAGACGCTGGAGCCCGTCGGCGCGGTCCGCGGCCGGGTGGAAGGCGAGCAGCGAGTCAAGGAAGTCCGGCACGTCGAAGGCGCTGTCGGCCCACTTGCGCAGGTCCGCGACGAGCGCGCGGTGGTACGCGGCGTCGTGCGGCACCAGCGGGGAGAGCTCCTCGACCGCGCCCGCGATCCGCTCGACCACGGCCTCGACGGCGGCGCGGGCCGGTGCGCCCTCGGCGTCGAAGTCGATGGATCCGTCCTTGGACTGCCAGGGCCGGATCTCCTCGACGGAGCTCTTGAGCACGGTCCAGGCAGGGTGCTCGACCACGGGCCGGTCGGCGATCGCGCCACCGGCAGCCACGTCCTGCACAAGAATTTCCGTCATGTCACTTCCTCCACAGGAGAACCTCGCGTTAAGACACCGTATCCGTGTTCGGTTCTCCCGCTCAAGAGGGATCCCAGCAAATTATCCTGTGCGCCGTCACACCGGCCGCTGTTCTTCCTGTAATGCTCCGCCGGGGCGCTCGGTTCTGCCACGGCGCGGACGTAGTGCTCCCCCGTGTCAAGGGCCCGGGGACTCGCCCACCTCCGGGTGACCCGTCAGGCCCTCGCACGCCCCGTGGCGACCGGGCGAACGCCTCCACTGCCTCGCGCGAGCCGGGGTCCGACGCGCGCCTTGGCCGTTAGGCTGCGGCACTGCCGCGTGCGCACGGGACTGCGCCGCGCGCAAACCGCCGTCGACGGAAGCGAGGCCTGTCTTGACGTTCCTCACCATCGGTCATCGCGGGGTCATGGGTGTCGAGCCGGAGAACACCCTGCGTTCCTTCGTCCGGGCCGAACGCTCGGGCATGGACGTCATCGAACTGGATCTGCACCTCAGCAAGGACGGCGCGCTCGTCGTGCTGCACGACGCCGAGGTCGACCGCACCACGGACGGGAAGGGCCCGGTGGCCGACAAGACGGTCGCCGAGCTGCGGGAGCTCGACGCGGGCCAGGGCGAGCGCATCCCGCTGTTCGAGGAGGTCCTGGACGCGGTCGCCTCACCGCTCCAGGCCGAGATCAAGGACGCCCGGGCCGCCGACGAGCTCGCGCGCGTCATCCACGCGCGCGATGCCGTCGGCCGCGTCACGGTCTCCTCGTTCCACGAGGAGGCGCTCGCGCGGATGTCCTCGCTGGTGCCGGGGGTACGGACGGTCCTGGTCGCGAGCCACTGGGACAGCGGCATCGCGGACCGGGCCACGGCGGTGGGCGCGCACGCCCTCTCGCTCGACATCCGCCGCCTCACGCTGGAGGACGTCGAACGGGCGCACTCCCTGTCCGTGCAGGTCATCGGGTGGGTGGTGAACACCCAGGACCATCTGCGGCTGGTGCGCGCGCTGGGCCTGGACGGCGCGACGACCGACTACCCGGAAATCCGCCGCACCGGCCGTTTCACGGCGTGAACGGCTTCGCGCTCCGCTAGACCAGTTCCTTCACCAGGAGCTCGAAGGCCAGGTCCGCGCGCTGCGGGATGCCGAAGCGCTCGTCGCCGTACGGGAAGGGCGTCAGCTCTCCCGTACGGCGGTAGCCGCGCCGCTCGTACCAGGCGATCAGCTCGTCCCGCACCGAGATCACCGTCATGTGCATCTCGGTGACGCCCCAGCTCTCGCGCGCGGTGCGCTCGGCCTCGGCGATGATCTCCTTGCCGAGGCCGCCGCCCTGGAGGCCGGGGCGGACCGCGAACATCCCGAAGTACGCGGCATCGCCGCGGTGTTCGAGCTGGCAGCAGGCGACGATGGCGCCGTCCCGCTCCACCGTGAGCAGCCGGCTGCCGGGCGTGGTGATCACCTCGCGCACCCCCTCGGGGTCGGTGCGCTGCCCTTCGAGGATGTCCGCCTCGGTGGTCCAGCCGTTCCGGCTGGCGTCCCCGCGGTACGCCGACTCGATGAGCGGCACCAGCTCCTCGACATCGGCCTCGGTGGCGTCCCGGTAGCTCAGCTCTCCGGCGCGGGTGGTGTCCATGGCGAGCGTTCTCCCAACTGCATCATGACGTGGCGGGCGCACCGAGCGTAACCCCGCCCCTAAGCTGCTTCGGCATGGTGCATGTGCTGAGCAGCAGGACCCTGCTGCGCCCCGCCGACCCCGACCGCTCGCGCGCCTTCTACGGCGGGCAGTTGGGGCTCGCGATCTACCGCGAGTTCGGCACCGGGCCGGAACGCGGCACGGTCTACTTCCTCGGCGGCGGCTTCCTGGAAGTGTCCGGCCGCGCCGAGGCGCCTCCCGCGCCCGGTCTGCGGCTGTGGCTCCAGGTCGCGGACGCGGCCCAGGCGTACGAGGAGCTGACCGGGCGCGGGGTGGAGATCCCGCGGCCTCCGGTGCGCGAGCCGTGGGGGCTCATCGAGATGTGGCTCCAGGACCCGGACGGGGTGCCGATCGTCGTGGTCGAGGTGCCCGCCGACCATCCGCTGCGCTTCCGCCCATGACGTAGGCAACCCCGCCACGAAGAGCCCGGCGGCACGCGAGCTCCCCACGCGCCCCCCTGTGTGTCCTTGCGCCCGCGTGCGCCACGGCCCGTACGGGCATCGACCCCTCGGCAGGGCGACATGTCGAGCGGGGAGGTGTGCCATGCACGGAACCGCGCTGTCCGGCTGGCTGCTCGTGGCGGTGTGCGCGGCCACCGGCGCGTACTGCGTCATACGGCTGCGCAGCGACTGCGCACGGGCGCGCAGTTCGGCCGGGGGCGAGGCGGTGATGGGCTTCGGCATGGCCGCGATGGCCGTCCCGGCGGCGTTCGCCACCCCGCCGTCGTGGATCTTCGCCGCGTACGCGGGGGTCTTCGGCGCCGTGGCCCTGCGGGCGGGCTGGCTCGCGCGCGCACGCGGGAACGGCGGCGGCCACCATCTGCACCATGTGATCGGCTCGCTCGCGATGGTCTACATGGCGCTGGCGATGAGCGCCCCGGGCGGGCACGCGCACGGGGAACACACGGGGCCCGCGGGCGGGATCCCGCTGGTCACCGGCGTACTGCTCGTCTACTACGTGGGGTATGTGCTCACGACGGGCGCACGGCTGCTGCCCGTGGCGGGACCGGTCGGCGACGGCGGTGCGCGCGGCTGGGGCGCGCGCCCCGAACTGACGCTGGCGTGCCGGTTGTCGATGGGGATCGCCATGCTGGCGATGCTGCTCGCCCTCTGACGTCCGCCCGGGGTTCGTCCGGGGCCCGTCCACGGTTCTCCTGGCGTCCACCCCGCGACGCCCGCCGAAGATCGTGATCAAAACGTGGCGTGCGTCACTTGGTGTGCAAGGTCGTACCTATGGGGAGGGCCCCGCTCATAGGCTGAGGCCATGATGGTCTCCCTCGCGCTGCTGGCGCTCGGCGTCGTGTCCGCCGTGGTGGCCCCGCGGCTGTTCGCGCGCGCCCACTGGGCCGAGCGCGAGCCGGTGGTGGCGCTGTGGGTCTGGCAGTGCGTGGTGGCGGCGGTGCTGCTGTGCTTCGCCCTGGCGATGGTCTTCAGCGCGGCGGCGGCCTGGCAGACGGTACGGGGGCAGGTGTTCGCGACCGCCCCGCGCGCGGTGGTCGACGCGTACGCGCTGGGCCCGTACGGCCCGTGGTCGGCGGCGCTCGCGGTCCTGCTCTTCTGCGGCGGCGCCTGGACGGCCGCGATGCTCACCCGGGAGGTCCGCGACGCGCGGGCACGGCGCCGGGCCCGGCGTTCGGAACTGCTGGTGCGGGCGCCGCTGCTGCCCGGCGAGGAGCCCGGCGCGGCGCCGCTGGTGGTCCTGGAGGCCCAGCGCCCGGACGCCTGGTGGCTGCCGGGACCCAGCCCCCAACTGGTCATCACCACCGCGGCACTTCGGCGCCTGAAGGGCCGTCAGCTCGATGCGGTGCTCGCCCATGAGCAGGGCCACGCGCGCGCCCGTCACCACTGGCTGCTGAACTGCTCGGCCGCGCTGGCCAACGGGTTCCCGAAGATCCCGGTGTTCGCGGCCTTCCGGGACGAGATGCACCGGCTGGTCGAGCTGGCCGCGGACGACGTCGCCTCGCGGCGGTACGGGCGGCTGACGATCGCGCTCGCCCTGGTCGAACTCAACGAGGACCGGGGCCTGTTCGGCCCCTGCCCGGCCCCGCACGGCGAGGTCCCGCAGCGGGTGAAGCGCCTGCTCGCCGCCTCGCCCCGGCTCACCGCGGGCCACCGGCTCCGGCTGACGGCGGCGGCCGCCCTGGTCCCGGTCGTCCCCCTGCTCGTGGCCTTCGTCCCGGGCCTGCGCGCCCTGGGTTAGCCTCCGCCTCGAACGCCCCGTCGGCACCTCAGCGAGGATCGAACCCATGCCCATCGCACCCGCGCCGACGCGCGCCCTCGCCGCCGCCACCGGTCCTGCCCGCGCGGGCGCGGCCCTGGCGGCCCTCTCCGGCCTCCTGCTGGCCCTTGTGGCGGCCGAGTGGGGGCCGCTGATGGTCCTGGACCGCACGGTCGCCGACGGGCTCCACAGGAGGGCCGTGGCCGAGCCGGGGCTCACCCACGTCAACCGGGTGCTCACCGACTGGGTCTGGGACACCTGGACGATGCGCGCCCTGCTGGCCGTGGTGGTCGTCGCCCTCTTCGTACGCGGCGGACGGCGCCTCGCGCTGTGGGCGGCGGCGACGAGCGCGCTCGGCACCTTCGTCCAGCAGAGCCTGAAGGCGGCGCTCGGGCGGGAGCGGCCCAGCTGGCCGGATCCCGTCGATTCCGCGTCGTACTCGGCCTTCCCGTCGGGCCACGCGCTCACCGTGACGGTGACATTCGGACTCCTGCTGTGGCTGGCCGTCGCCCGTGGCGCCCGCCCGGCGGTGTGGCGGGCGGTGGCCGCGGCGGGCGCCGTCTCGGTGCTCGGGGTGGGCTTCACCCGGGTCTATCTCGGCGTCCACTGGCTCTCGGACGTGGTCGGCGGCTGGCTGATCGGCGCGGCTCTGGTGGCGCTGTCGGCGGCGGCGTACGGGAGATGCGGCGCGAACCGGCCGCAGCCTGCCGACGGGGCTTGAATCGGCCGGGGCCGGCGGGGAAGGATCGCGGCCATGGCGATCAAGGGTGTGCTGTTCGACTTCTCCGGGACGCTGTTCCGCGTCGAGTCCACGCGGGACTGGCTGCGCGCCGTCCTCGACGAGCGGGGCATCGCGGTCCCAGAGGAGCAACTCACCCGGCATGCCGAGGAGTTGACCGAGGCGGGGGCGCTGCCCGGCGGCGCGGACCCCTCGTACCTGCCGCCGCACCTGGCGGAGCTGTGGGCGACCCGCGACCGCAGCGCCGAGCTCCACCGGGCCGCGTACACCGGGCTCGCGAAGCGGGTGACATTGCCGGATCCGCAGTTGTACACCGCGCTCTACGAACGGCACATGACCCCCGCCGCCTGGCACCCCTATCCCGACGCGCGGGCGGTCCTGATGGGGCTGCGCGAGCGGGGCGCGCGCGTGGCGGTGGTGAGCAACATCGGCTGGGACCTGCGCCCGGTGTTCCGCGCCCACGGCCTGGACGGCCTGGTGGACGCGTACGTCCTGTCGTACGAGCACGGGGTGCAGAAGCCGGACGCGCGGCTGTTCCGGGCGGCCTGCGAGGCGATCGGGCGGGAGCCGGGCGAGGTGCTGATGGTGGGCGACGACCGCCGGGCGGACGGCGGCGCCGCGGCACTCGGCTGCGCCGTCCACTTCGTGGACCATCTGCCGGTCGGGGAGCGGCCGGCCGGGCTGGTCCCCGTCCTCGACGTCGTCGACCGGGACGCAGAGCAGGGCAAAGAAGGGCCGCCCCTCCTGGGTGATCCCCCGCGTCACCCAGAAAGGGCAGCAAATCCGCAGGCCAGAACCCCCGGGAGGGGTTCCCGCATACGGTGACCTGAGTATATTGGCTCAGAGCCAGTCAACGCAGGAGTTACAGCATGTCCCCGCGCAGCGCATCGGTCAATGAAGAGTTGCGCCGACGTTCCCGTGAACGGCTGCTCCAGGCGACGGTCGAGCTGGTGGCGGAGCGCGGCTACGAGGCGACGACCCTCGGCGACATCGCCGACCGGGCCGGTTCGGCGCGCGGTCTCGTCTCGTACTACTTCCCCGGCAAGCGCCAGCTGCTCCAGTCGGCCGTCCACCGGGTCATGCACCTGACCCTGGAGGCGGGCCTGGAGCAGGAGCCGCGCACCGACGACGGCCGGGAGCGGCTGGCCCGCGCCATCGACGCCATACTGGGCCTCACCAAGGTCCACCCCGTGCTGATGCGCGCCCACATGGCCGGGATCCTCCAGGCCGAGGGGTTCGTGCAGTGCCCCGAGCAGCAGCGCCTGTCCTGGCTGCTGCGGGACACCATGGAGCGGTACGGCTCGACGGACGTGGACGCCGACTACCCGATGCTGCGGGCGCTCCTGATGGGCGCGGTCTTCGCGGCGCTGCTGCCCGGCGCGCCCATGGAGGTGCCCCGGCTGCGGGCCGAGCTGTTCCAGCGGTTCGGGCTCGACTGGGAGCTCGGCAACCCGCCGCCGCAGGGGAAACCCGTCGCCGTCCCCTGACGTCGCGCCCGCCCCGGTGCGATGCTGGAGTCCCTGGTGGGATCCTCCTGCGGGAAGGGAGCACCCTTCGTGCTGCGCATCGCCGTCGTCGGTTCCGGGCCGAGCGGGGTCTACACCGCCCAGTCCCTGGTCGCCCAGAGCGCGGTACCGGGGCTGCGGGTCGACGTCCTGGACCGGCTGCCCTGCCCGTACGGCCTGGTGCGCTACGGGGTGGCGCCCGACCACGAGAAGATCAAGTCGCTCCAGAACAACCTGCGGACCGTCCTGGAGGACGAGCGCATCAACTTCCTCGGGCACGTCGAGATCGGGCCCGGGGGCGTGTCGCCGGAGCGGCTGCTGCGGCTCTACCACGCGGTGGTGTACTGCGTGGGCGCGTCCGCCGACCGCCGGCTCGGCATTCCCGGCGAGGACCTGCCGGGCAGTTGCTCGGCCACCGACTTCGTCTCCTGGTACAGCGCCCACCCCGACGCGGGAGCGGGCGGCTTCTCCCTCGAATGGCTGACCGCCCGCTCGGCCGTCGTCATCGGCGCGGGCAACGTGGCGGTCGACGTGGCCCGCATCCTGTCGCGCGGCGCCGACGAGCTGCGCCCCACCGACGTGCCGCACTCGGCGCTGGGCGCGCTGGCGGCGAGCCGGGTGCGCGAGGTGCACATGGTGGCCCGGCGCGGCCCCTCGCAGGCGAAGTTCACCACGAAGGAGCTGCGCGAGCTGGGCTCGCTGCCGGGCGCCGAGGCCGTGGCGGACGCCGCCGAACTGGCCCTGGACCCGGCCTGTTCGGACCCCTCCGCGCTGCCCGCCGCCGTCCGCCGCAACGTCGAGGTGCTGCGCGGCTGGGCGGCGCCGGACCGCGAGCCGCGCGGCGTGGAGCGCACGCTGCGGCTGCGGTTCTTCCTGCGTCCGGTGGAGATCCTGGAGCGGGACGGGCGGGTGGGCGGCGTCCGGTTCGAGCACACCGCCCCGGACGGTGCCGGGGGCGTGCGCGGCACCGGCACGTACGAGGAGATCGAGGCGCAGCTGGTGCTGCGGGCGGTCGGCTATCTGGGCGTGCCGCTCGCGGGCCTGCCGTTCGACCCGGCGACGGGGACCGTCCCGCACGCGGCCGGACGCGTCCTGCGCGACGGCGTGCCGTCGCCCGGCGAGTACGTGGCGGGGTGGATCAAGCGCGGCCCGACGGGCGTCATCGGCACCAACCGCCCGTGCGCCAAGGAGACGGTGACCTCGCTCCTTCAGGACGCGGACGCCCTCGCGCGGCGGCCCGTGGAGGGCGAACCGGTGGACGCCATGCGGGAGTCGGGGCTGCGGCCCGTCCGGTGGCGGGGCTGGCTGGACATCGAGGCGGCGGAGGCGGAGCTCGGGCGCTCGCTGGGCCGGGGCCCGGTGAAGATCGCCGACTGGGACGGTCTGCTGACGGCGGCGCTGGGCACGCGCGAAGGCTGAGCGCTGCTCAGCCGCCGAGCCGCGCCCCCTGGAGGGCCGCTGCCTCCAGGATCCGGTCGAACAGGCCGGGGAAGAGCTCCTCCAGGTCCGTGCGGCGCAGGCCGTTCATCTTGGCGGTGCCCCGGTAGGTCTGCTGGATGACGCCGCTCTCGCGCAGCACGCGGAAGTGGTGCGTGGTCGTGGACTTGGTGACGGGCAGGTCGAAGTACGAGCAGGAGAGCTCGCCGTCGGCGGTCGCCAGATCGCGCACCACCCGTAGCCGGACGGGGTCGGAGAGCGCGTGCAGCACGGCCTCCAGACGGATCTCGTCGCGCGCCGGGTGGTCGAGTTCGCGCTTGCTCGTTGCTGTGGACACCCACTCATTGTACGAGAGTCATCGTAGTTTGACATCTCCCGTACTACGATGCGTATCGTACGAAGCGGACCCGGCGCCGCCCCGTGGCGCCGCGGCCGTCCTGAATGGAGTCTGCCGTGCCTGCTGCGAGTGCCCTGTTCGAGCCCTGGACCCTGCGGTCGCTGACCGTCCCGAACCGCATCTGGATGGCGCCGATGTGCCAGTACAGCGCCGAGGTGTTCGGGCCGAACGCGGGCGTGGCGAACGACTGGCACTTCGCCCACTACGCGGCCCGCGCGGCCGGCGGCACGGGCCTGATCCTCGTCGAGGCCACCGCGGTGGCCCCCGAGGGCCGGATCTCCCCGGCCGACCTCGGCATCTGGAACGACACCCAGGTCGAGGCGTTCCGCCGGATCACCCGCTTCCTGGAGGAGCGGGGCACGGTGCCCGGCATCCAGATAGCCCACGCCGGACGGAAGGCCTCGACCGACCGACCCTGGCGGGGCGGCGCGCCGATCGCCCCGGGCGCGGAAGAGGGCTGGCAGCCGGTCGGGCCGAGCCCGGTGCCGTTCAGCGAGCGGCACGCCGTACCGACCGAGCTGACGATCGATCAGATCAAGGAGGTCGTCGGGCAGTTCGCGGACGCGGCCCGGCGTGCGCGGGAAGCCGGGTTCAAGGTCGTCGAGATCCACGGCGCCCACGGCTATCTGATCGGCGAGTTCCTCTCCCCGCACTCCAACAGGCGCACCGACGCGTACGGCGGCTCGTTCGAGAACCGCACCCGCTTCGCGCTCGAAGTCACCGACGCCGTACGGGCGGTGTGGCCCGAGGAGCTGCCGCTGTTCTTCCGGATCTCGGCCACCGACTGGCTGGACGAGGGCGGCTGGACCGTCGACGACACCGTGCGCTTCGCCGGGCTGCTCAAGGAGCACGGCGTGGACCTCCTCGACGTGTCGAGCGGCGCCAACGTCTCGGGCATCCGCATTCCGACGGGGCCCGGCTACCAGGTTCCCTTCGCGGCCCGGGTCAAGAAGGAGACCCCGCTGCCCGTCGCCGCCGTCGGTCTGATCACCGAGCCCGCCCAGGCCGAGAAGATCCTGGCCAACGGCGAGGCGGACGCGATCCTGCTCGGCCGGGAGCTGCTGCGCAACCCGTCCTGGGCCCTCCAGGCGGCCCGTGAGCTGGGCGGCGAGGTGCGGGTGCCGGACCAGTACGGCTGGGCGATCTGAGCCCGACTCCGGCCGCCTGGTCGCATGGTCACTCCGCTCTCGTACGGGTGAAATGCGGACGGGGCGGCCGGACCGGTGTCCCGGAGGGCCCCGCGAGGCCCGTCCACGCGCTCCGACCTGCGCGGACGCCGTCTGCGGGGGCCGCTGTCAGTGGTCGGGTGCAGACTGGCCACTATCCGGGACAACGGCGTTTTGGAGGGGTCGGGATGACCGACGTACTGCTCACCGTGGGGACGCGCAAGGGACTGTTCATCGGCCGCAGGCACGGCGGCGACTGGCGGTTCGACGGTCCGCACTTCAATGCCCAGGCGGTCTACTCGATCGCGATCGACACCCGGCGCACGGTCCCCCGGCTGCTCGTCGGCGGGGACAGCGCGCACTGGGGCCCCTCCGTCTTCCGCTCGGACGACCTGGGCGAGACCTGGGTGGAGCCGCCCCGACCGGCCGTGAAGTTCCCCGAGTTCACCGGGAGGTCGCTGGAGCGGGTGTGGCAGCTGCACCCGGCGGGCCCGGAGGCGCCCGACGTGGTCTACGCGGGGACGGAACCGGCCGCGCTCTTCCGCTCCGAGGACGGCGGCGAGAGCTTCGCCCTGGTGCGCCCGCTGTGGGAGCACCCGACGCGCTCGCAGTGGGTTCCGGGAGGCGGCGGCGAGGGCCTGCACACCATCGTCACCGACCCCCGGGACGCCCGGGCGGTGACCGTCGCGGTGTCCACGGCCGGGGTCTTCCGCACCCGGGACGGCGGCGAGAGCTGGGCGCCCGCCAACAAGGGCGTGTCGGCGGTGTTCCTGCCCGACCAGCACCCCGAGTTCGGCCAGTGCGTGCACAAGATCGCGCAGGACGCGGCCGACCCCGACCGGCTGTTCCTGCAGAACCACTGGGGCGTCTACCGCAGCGACGACGGCGGCGAGCGGTGGCAGGACATCGGCGAGGGCCTGCCGTCCACGTTCGGGTTCGCCGCCGCGACCCACCCCCGCCGCCCCGGCACCGCCTACGTCTTCCCGATCACGGCCGACTCGGACCGGGTCCCGGCCGAGAACAGGTGCCGGGTCTTCCGGACCGAGGACGGCGGCCGCACCTGGGACCCGCTGTCGGCCGGACTGCCCTCGGAGGCGCACTACGGCACGGTGCTGCGCGACGCCCTGTGCACCGACGACGCCGACCCGGCGGGCGTGTACTTCGGAAACCGCAACGGCGAGGTGTACGCGAGCGCGGACGACGGCGACACCTGGCACCTGCTCGCCTCGCACCTGCCCGACGTCCTGTGCGTACGGGCGGCGGTGATCCGCCAGTAGAGTGACGGCCGTGGCAGCACGACCGTTGAAAGAGATCGTCGAGCCCGGGTGGGCGGACGCTCTGGAGCCTGTGGCCGGACGGATCGCCTCGATGGGCGACTTCCTCCGCCAGGAGATCGCGCAGGGGCGCACCTACCTCCCGGCAGGACAGCACGTCCTGCGGGCCTTCCAGCAGCCGTTCCAGGACGTCCGGGTGCTGATCGTGGGCCAGGACCCGTATCCGACGCCGGGGCACGCCGTGGGGCTCTCCTTCTCGGTCGCCCCCGAGGTGCGTCCGCTGCCGGGCAGCCTGGAGAACATCTTCCGCGAGATGCACACCGACCTGGGGCTGCCCAGGCCCTCCAACGGGGACCTGACGCCCTGGACGCGGCAGGGCGTCCTGCTCCTGAACAGGGCGCTGACCACCGCGCCCCGCAAGCCCGCCGCGCACCGCGGCAAGGGCTGGGAGGAGGTGACCGAGCAGGCCATCCGCGCGCTGACCGCGCGCGGGACCCCGCTGGTCTCGGTGCTGTGGGGGCGCGACGCCCGCAATCTGCGCCCGCTGCTCGGCGAGCTCCCGGCGATCGAGTCCGCGCACCCCTCGCCGATGTCGGCCGACCGGGGCTTCTTCGGGTCGCGGCCGTTCAGCCGCGCCAACGACCTCCTGGTCCGGCAGGGCGCGCAGCCGGTCGACTGGCGCCTGCCGTGACAGTCGGCGGCGACGCCTGGGTGCTCGGGGTCGACTCGGGCGGGTCCGGAGTGCGGTTCGCGCTCGGCCGGGCCGAAGCGGGCGCCCCGGCCGAGGTGTTGGCGTCGGACGAGCCGGTACGGACCGGCCCCGCCGGGATCGACGCCGGGCATCTGCTCGGGCAACTGGTGCCCGCCGCCCAGGAGTTGCTGGCCCGGACCGGCGCGGACCGGGTGGCGGCGGTGGCCGTGGGCGCCGCCGGGATGGCCTCGCTCGGCGACGACCTGCGGGCCAAGCTGCCCGCCGCCCTCGCCGGTGCGCTGGGGGTGCGGCGCCTCGCGCTGGCCGCCGACGGCGTGACGGCGTACGCGGGAGCGCTCGGCCAGCGCCCCGGCGCGGTGGTGGCCGCGGGCACCGGAATGATCGCGCTCGGCACGGATCTGACGCGGTGGCGGCGGGCCGACGGCTGGGGCCATCTGCTCGGCGACTGCGGCGGCGGCGCCTGGATCGGCCGCGCGGGGCTGGAGGCGGCGATGCGCGCCCACGACGGCCGGCGCGGTGGCTCGGCCGCGCTGCGCGAGCGGGCCGAGGCGCTGTTCGGCCCGGCGGCGGAGCTGCCCGGACTGCTGTATCCGCGCACCGACCGGCCCGCCGTGCTGGCGTCGTTCGCGCCCGAAGTGGCGCGCTGCGCGGCGTTCGACCCCATCGCGGCGTCGATCCTGCGGGAGGCGGCCCGGAACATCGCCGAGTCGGCGGCCGCGGTGTGCCCCGAGGCCGGTCCGGCAGACGGCCACAGCGCTCACGGGACCGTGAACGAAAGTGTGAGCGAATGCGAAGTGGCGCTCACCGGTGGCCTGTTCCACATCGGCGACGCGCTGCTCGTTCCCGTACGGCAGGAGCTCGCGTCCCTGGCGCCGCACGCGCGGACGGTCCCCGCGGCGGGAGATCCGCTCGCCGGAGCCCTGCTGATCGCCTCCGCGCTGGCCCGCGAGGAGCTGCGACTGCCGCACCATCCGCGCATGTTGCGGGTGACGACAGAGCGGGACGGTTGAGGACAATGTCACTCAGGGGATAAATACGGACAGATACCGCTCACCTGCCCCCTCCCCGAACACCCGCGCCCGCAAAGCCAGTAGCATGCGGCGCCATGAGCTCCCCCACTGGGCCCGCATCCGGCCTGCCTGTACGAATGCCGCGACCCCGCCAGCCAGGGCGGCACCGCCGCCCGGAGCCGGTGGTCGCTCCCGAGGGTGCGCCCGCGCTCGTCCTCGCCGTTCCCGGTACTCCTTCCCCCGCCGTGCGCGCCCTGGCGGAGGAAGTCATCAGCATCGCGCGCTCCGAGCTGCCCGGCCTCGACGCCCGGATCGGCTACCTGGACGCCGACGCCGCGTCCGTGGAGTTCCCCCCGCTCGACGCCGTGCTCGCGCACACCGCCGCCGAGCGCACCGCCCGCTACGAGCAGGCCCGTGCCGCCGGCCAGGACGTGGCCGCCCCCGACGGCCCCGTCGCCGTCGTCGTGCCGCTGCTCGCGGGCCCCGACAGCGCGATGGTCCGCCGGGTGCGCCAGGCCGTCATGGACAGCCGCGCCGCCGCCGAGCTGACCGACGTCCTCGGCCCGCACCCGCTGCTCGCCGAGGCCCTGCACGTGCGCCTCTCCGAGGCCGGTCTGGCCCGCGCCGACCGCGCCCGGCTGTTCACGGTGGCCACCGCCGCCGACGGCATCATCCTGGCGACGGTCGGCGGCGAGGAGGCCGTGCAGGCCGCCGGGATCACCGGCATGCTGCTGGCCGCCCGGCTCGCCGTGCCCGTGATGGCCGCCGCGCTCGACCAGGAGGGCTCGATCGCCGCCATGGCCGAGCAGCTGCGCGGCTCCGGCTCGGCGCAGCTCGCGGTCGCCCCGTACCTGATCGGCCCCGAGGTCGCGGACGGGCTGCTCGACGCCGCCGCCAAGGAGGCCGGCTGCCCGGCGGCCGAGCCGCTGGGCGCCTACCCGGCGATCGGCAAGCTCGTGCTGTCGCAGTACGCGGCCGCGCTGGGCATCACGCCGCAGCCGCAGGGCTCCCCGGTGCACTGACGTACCCGGTACTCGTACGCGTACATGTGACGCGAAAGGGCCCGCACCCGATGACGGTGCGGGCCCTTCGCGTGCGCGCGGCGGGAGGCGTCGGCTCAGCCGAAGACGACGCACGAGGCCGCGGGGGCGGGCACGGAGCCGGCCCGGCGCGGGATGCCGCTCTCCTCGTACAGGTCGAACCAGGTGACGTCGCCGGAGCGCTCGTTGGCCGCGTAGAGGCGGCGGCCCGCGGGGTCGAGGGTCAGATGGCGCGGCCAGCGCCCGCCGCAGTCCACGGTGGCCACCAGGGCGGCGCGCTCGCCGTCCGGGTCGAGCGCGAGCGTCGCGAGGGAGTCGTGGCCCCGGTTGGCGACCCAGAGGAAGCGTCCGTCGCGCGCGACGACGACCTCGGAGGGGAACGTCCCGGTCGTCACGCCGTCGTGGATCACCCGGGTCTCCCCCAGCGGCTCCAGGGTGCCCGTGGCGGCGTCCCAGCGGCAGACGACGAGCGTGGGCTCCAGCTCGTTCAGGACGTACGCGTGCCGGCCGTCGGGGTGGAAGGCCAGGTGGCGCGGGCCGCTGCCGGGGCGCAGCGCGGTCTCGGCGTGCGGGCGCGGGACGCCGGTCGCCGGGTCGAGCGCGCAGACGCGCACGGAGTCGGTGCCGAGGTCGACGCTCAGCAGCCAGCGCCCGCTCGGGTCCGGCAGCACCTGGTGGGCGTGCGGGCCGCTCTGGCGCTCGGGGTCGGGGCCGGAGCCGTGGTGCTTGAGGACGTACGCGGCGGGGCCCAAGCGGCCGTCGGGGCGCACCGGGAGCGTGCTGACGCTGCCCGACGTGTAGTTGGCGGTCACCAGGTGGCCGGCGGCGAGCGCGAGGTGGGTCGGGGCGGCGCCGTCCACCGGCACCGGCTCGCCGAGCAGGACCGGGGTGTCGCCGGTGACGTCGAAGGCGGCGGCCGTGCCGTGCTCGCTCTCGCCCACCGCGTACAGCACGGCCGCGTCGGCCGACAGGACCAGGAACGAGGGGTCGGGCAGGGCGTCGGTGGCGCCGAGCGGGGTGAGCGCGCCGGTCAGCGCGTCCACGGCGGCGACGGTCACGCCCCTCCCGCCCGCCGTGGTGAACGACCCGATGAATGCCCGCCCGGCGCTGCTCTCGGCCACCGTGCTACCCCTCTCCGCGCGACTGCGCGCCGGGGCTGGGCCCCGGCGCCGACTGCGGCGACCGTAGCAGGCGGTCTAGACCAACTGGGGGGTGCGGGTGGCCCGCCGTGTCGCGGGCGTCGCCGACGGGTCAGGCCGTGAGGGCCGGGGCTCGCGGTGACGTGCGCAGCGGCGTGGCCAGGGCGGCCAGGGCGTGCTCCAGGGCGTGCAGATGGCGCAGGGCCGCCTCGGCCGCCGGGTGGTGGTGCGGGTGGGGCTCAGGAGCGGGCGCCGGTGCCGCCGCGCACGCGCGCGCCGCCGGGGTCACCAGGGCCTCCACCGCCGCCTCGACGCGGTCGCACGCCGCCGTCAGCCGGGCGTCGTGCGAGGCGGTCGGGTCGGATGCCACGGCGGCCAGGCCGCGCACCTCGCGGGCGCAGTCGTCCAGCAGGGCGATCACCTGCCGGGCCCGCGACCTGCGGCCCTTCAGCGGGCTGAGCGGGTGGACCAGCGGCGCGAGGGCGAGGCGGACGCGGCCGAGCAGCAGCTCCAGCTCGGCGGCGTGCGGCGCGGGGTCGGCGCCGTCGTCCCCGGCGAGCCGTCGGGTCGCCGCGCTGGTGCAGCCGCGCACACAGTGCAGCGCGCGCTGGATCCAGGCGTTCGTCGCCGCGTGCGTGGTGACCGGCAGGACGAGCGCGACGGCCGCCGCCGCGCCGAGGGCGCCCACCGCGGTCTCCTCGAAGCGCAGCAGCAGGAGGCCGGGGTGGAGCACGCCGAGCAGCCCGTAGAGCAGTCCGGCCATGACGGTGACGAAGAACATCATCCAGCTGTACGACGGCGCCGCCGTGTAGAAGATCCCGAAGACGCAGACCGCGACCAGCGCGGCCGTCGGCGCGGGCGCGCCGTGCAGCGGCAGGGCGACGAGCAGACCGGCGGCGATGCCCGCGACCGTGCCAAGGACCCGGCGGAAGCCGCGGACCAGGGTCTCGCCCCGCGACGCGGTGTTCACGAAGATCCACCAGGCCGTGCCGACGGCCCAGTACCAGCGCTCGTGCGACAGGAACTGGCCCGCCGCGACCGCGATGGCACAGGCGGCCGTGGCCTGGAAGGCCTGGCGGGTGGTGGGCCGGGCCAGCCCCCGGCCGCTGAGCGGGGCCGGGGCGGCGGGCGGCGGGGTGCGCCGCTCGATGCACCACACGCCGAAGCGGACCAGCGCCGAGGCGGCGATCGCCAGCGCGATCGCCCCGTACAGCTCGGGCAGCTGCGCCGGGACGGCGTGCAGGAACTGGGTCGTGAAGAACATCATGAAGCCGAAGATGCCGAGCGCGTGGCCGCGTGGGCCCCAGCGGCGGGCGTAGACCCCCGCGAAGACCACGGCGAGCCAGGCGGTGTCGCGCAGCAACGGAGTGCCGTGCAGCGCCGTGGCCAGGGCGAGCACGGGGAAGCCCACGGCCGGGAGGAGCGCGGTGGTGAGCGCCTGGCCCCGGACGGTGGCGTCGCCGACGGTGAAGAGCGCGAGGAGCGCGGCCAGGCCCGCGGTGATGGAGGCGGGCAGGGACATCCCGCAGAGCTCGGCGGCGGTGACCGCCAGGCCGATGCCCAGGACGGCCCGTACGGAGACCCTCAGTCGCAACAGCCCCGGATCCGGAGCCACAAACATCCTCTTCACGGCGGTCGCCGCGCCCCCCTTCGCTGGAGCAGACACCCTCTTCGGCTTGCCGGTGCGCGGGGCACAACGGCTGCACAACGGCCTCGGACATGGCAAAGGCGCCGCGGTCCGGGACCGGCGTCGTCGCCGCCCGGCGCTGCGCAGCGCCATCTACTTGCTACATACAGAGGAAAGCACCCGCAGTGACACTGGCTCAACTGCTCTCGTCCCGACTGGGCCATTGGTACAGTTGAATCGCGTACGACAGGACCAGGAAGGGACCAACGGACCATGGCGGTGGACGCGCTCGACACCCGGATCCTGCGGCTCCTCATCGAACGGCCGCGCACCAGCGTGCGGGAGTACGCACGGCTGCTCGGCATCGCGCGCGGCACGCTCCAGGCGCGGCTCGACCGCCTGGAGCGGGACGGGGTGATCACCGGGACGGGCCCGTTCCTCTCCCCCGCGGCCCTCGGCCACCCCGTCCTCGCCTTCGTCCACGTCGAGGTCACCCAGGGCCATCTCGACGAGGTGGGCGACGCCCTCGCGGCCGTTCCGGAGATCGTCGAGGCGTTCTCGATCACAGGCGGCGGCGATCTGCTGACCCGTGTCGTGGCCCGGGACGCCGGTCATCTCGAAGACGTCATCCAGCGCCTGATCCAGCTCCCGGGCGTGGTGCGCACCCGCACCGAGGTGGCCCTGCGCGAGCGGGTGGCGCACCGGCTGCTGCCGCTGGTGGAGGCGGTGGGGCGGGCCGCCGGAGCACCGCAGGAGAGCGGCACCGGCGCGCATTCCCGCTGACCCATCGGATTTCCCATGGCTGCCATGCGGTTCTCCATTGGCCGCCCAACGAAGACGGGTCTACGTTCGAGGACATCGGCGCGACGGCCCACCAAGCCCTCGGCGCCGCAGCCCGCACCTTCCCCGGGCCGCCCCGGCATCCCGGCGCGGCCCGACTCCCTCGGAGACATCTGACATGGCAAAGATCCTTTTCGTGATGACCGGCGCCGACCAGTGGACGCTCGCCGACGGCACCCTGCACCCGACCGGCTTCTGGGCGGAGGAGGCCGTGGCGCCGTACGAGGCGTTCACCGGCGCGGGCCACGAGATCGTGGTCGCCACGCCCGGCGGGGTCGTCCCGCCCGTCGACAAGGGCAGCCTGGCCGCCGAGGTCAACGGCGGCCAGGAGAACGCCGACCGCGTCGCCGAGACGCTGGCCTCGATGGACGAGCTCCGGCGCCCGGTGAAGCTGGAGGAGGTCGACCTCGACGCGTACGACGCGGTGTTCTACCCCGGCGGCCACGGCCCGATGGAGGACCTGGCGGTCGACGCCGACTCCGGCAGGCTGCTGACCGGCGCGCTCGCCTCGGGCAAGCCGCTCGGCGTGGTGTGCCACGCCCCGGCCGCACTGCTCGCCGCGACCGGCGAGGACGGCTCCAACGCGTTCGCGGGCTACCGGCTGACCGGCTTCACCAACGCCGAGGAGACCCAGGCGGGCCTCGCGGACAAGGCGAAGTGGCTGCTCCAGGACCGTCTGGTGGAGTTCGGCGCCGACTTCCAGGAGGGCGAGCCGTGGGCCCCGCACGTGGTCGTCGACCGCAATCTGGTGACCGGGCAGAACCCGGCGTCCGCCGGTCCGCTGGCCGCCGAGCTCCTGAAGCGGCTGGCCGCCTGACGCCCAGGGCCTGTCCGGCCCCCGAGTTGCGTCCCGCCCGGGAGCCGGAAGGCTTGGGAGCGACGCCCGTACGGAAGACGCCCGTAGGGAAGAGGCCCGTACAGAAGACGCCTGTACGGAATCGGAGCACAGCCGCCCGGCTCAGCAAGGGGACAGATCCATGCAGGACCTCGCAGCGCTCGCGGAGGAGCACCTGGCCAAGGCACGCCTCGCCTCGCACGGCCGCAGCGCCCATCTCATCGTGCACGACGGCGCGCTGCGGCAGAGCGTGATCGCGCTGACCTCGGACTCCGAGCTCGACGAGCACAACGCGCCGCTCTCGGCCACCCTCCAGGTGCTGCGCGGCCATGTGCGGCTGACGTCGAACAGCGGCAACAAGGAGCTGCGCACCGGCGAGCTCTGCGAGATCCCCAAGGAGCGCCACGGCCTGCTGGCCCTGGAGGACTCGGCGGTGCTCCTCACCGCCGTCACGGCGGTCGCGTAGCGGCCGGGCCCGCGGCGGTCACCGGGGCGCCGCCTCCCCGCGCCGCCCCGCTCCCACCCGGGTCACCAGGAAACCGGCCAGCGTCAGCACCCAGGCCGCCACCGCGACCCACAAGAGCACCACGCCCAATGTGTGCAGCCCCTTGACGTGGGCGGCGGCGCCGGTGGAGAGCGTGGCCACGGCCGCCATGCCCAGCGGGAAGACGGTCGCCCAGCGCCGTACGTCGTAGTGCGGCCGGGGTCTGGCCACCTCCGCCGTCAGCAGAATGGCGTACCAGGCGAGAGCGAGGCCGAGCAGGACCAGGGTGGCCGTGCGCAGGGCCTGATGGGCGCCCCCGGTCCACAGCGGGGACGCGGTCAGCTTCGAGCCGGCCAGCGCGGAGATCGCCAGCGCGCCGCCCGCGATCCACTGGTCGCCCGCCCCGGTCCACACCTGGCGGAAGTCGAACCGGACCAGCGCCTCCCCGTAGAGCAGCACCCCGAAGCAGAAGACGACGAGGGCCGCCCGCGCGAGCCACTCGCCCTCGCCCGCCGCCGCCAGCACGGCTGCGAGGACCGCCAACCCCTGGGTGGCGACGCACACCAGGAACGCCCCGCCCGGCATCCGCCGCTTCCCGTGGCGTACGACCGAGTACAGCAGCCCGGGCCAGAGCACCGTGGCCAGCGCCAGCAGCGCGGCGGCGGCCGTCTGCCGGCCGAGCAGGGAGAGCCGGGTGCCGAGCACGGCCGTGGCCGTGACGGCGGTGAGCGCGGGCGGGGTGTCGGCCTCCGCGTGCCAGCGCGGGCGGTCGCGCAGGAACCGGGCCGAGAAATCGGCGGCGAGCACCAGCCACACCGCGCCGGCCAGCGCCAGCGCGGCGCGCGAGAAGGTCTCGTGGCCGACGAGGTGCAGGCCGACGGAGACGATGCCGGTCGCCATGACGGCGGAGCCGGCCGCCGGGGGGAGTTCGGCCCACCAGGAGCCGGGAGGACGGGTCACCGTGCCATCGGTACGCGGCGGCCGCCGGGCCCGCCACTTCGGCTGCGCCAAGGGGACCACCGGGAACACTCGCCCCCGGCTTGGTCCAGACCTATTGACGGAAGGTCTGGACCACTTTACGGTGTGGCGCAGCCGGACCCCGTACCGCAACCGGACCCGTACGTCTCCAGGTTCCCCACAGCCCAGGAGGTACCCCCATGCTCGGTCGGATGTTACGTCTCGCGGGAGCCGGCCTGACGCTGGCCCTCGCCGCGCAGTTGCCCGCCGCGGCCGCGCCCGCCGCGCCCCAGGGCGACACCTGCGCGGTCAAGTCCAAGCCCGCGGGCAAGGTGCTCCAGGGCTACTGGGAGAACTGGGACGGCTCCTCCAACGGCGTCCACCCGCCGTTCGGCTGGACCCCGATCACCGACTCCCGTATCGCCGCGCACGGTTACAACGTCGTCAACGCGGCCTTCCCCGTCATCCGCTCCGACGGCACCGCGCTGTGGGAGGACGGGATGGACGCGACCGTGAAGGTCGCCACCCCGGCGGAGATGTGCGCGGCCAAGGCGGCCGGGCAGACGATCCTGCTGTCCATCGGCGGCGCGGCGGCCGGGATCGACCTGAACTCCGGCGCGGTCGCGGACCGGTTCGTCGCGACGATCGTGCCCATCCTCAAGAAGTACAACTTCGACGGAATCGACATCGACATCGAAACCGGTCTCGTCGGCAGCGGAAACATCGGCCGACTCTCCACTTCCCAGGCGAACCTGGTCCGCATCATCGACGGCGTCCTCGCCCAAATGCCCTCGAACTTCGGACTCACGATGGCACCGGAAACGGCGTACGTGACGGGCGGCAGCGTCACATACGGGTCGATCTGGGGCGCATATCTGCCCATCGTGAAGAAATACGCGGACAACGGCCGGCTGTGGTGGCTGAACATGCAGTACTACAACGGCAACATGTACGGCTGCTCCGGCGACTCGTACTCGGCGGGCACCGTCCAGGGCTTCACCGCCCAGACCGACTGCCTCAACAAGGGCCTGGTCGTCCAGGGCACCACCGTCAAGGTCCCCTACGACAAGCAGGTCCCGGGGCTGCCCGCGCAGCCGGGCGCCGGGGGCGGCTATATGTCGCCGAGCCTGGTGGCGCAGGCGTGGAACCGCTACGGCGGCGCGCTGAAGGGCCTGATGACCTGGTCGATCAACTGGGACGGGTCGAAGGGCTGGACGTTCGGCAACAACGTGAAGGCGCTGCAAGGGCGCTGATTGTGTTACTCCACTCCGGAACCTCGCCTTCCGCAAACCTGCACACCGCATGCCCAGACCGGTCACGTCCGGCCCGCCCGGGCCGGATCCGCACCCGGCGGGAGGGCGCCTTAAGGGCCGGAGTGTCCCACTTGGGAGAAAGGGCGCCCTCCCGAACGGAATTCATGAAGTGAAGCTCGTGAAGAAGCTGCCACCGATTCCTCAACGGACCTGCACGGGGAGGTAATCCAGCACCGGAGAAGGCCTGATCAGGCCCGGTGGGATTGGCTGGGCGCCGCGTCGGCGTGCTTTGATCCAGCCCCATGCGGAGCCCCCTGACGGGCCCTCTCCGCAGGGATTCCCCCCACACCATTCCCCCCAACACGAAGGGCAGTTTCCCCATGAACGTCACCCCCCAGGTCGAGACCCGCGAGATCTCCGACGCCGACCTCGACAACGTGTCCGGCGGCCTCGTCGGCACCGCGCTCGGCAACGTGACCGGCACCGCCGACTCGCTCCTCCCGGTCTCGGGCATCGTGGGCTCGGTCACGGGTCTGGTCGAGTCGACCACCGGTGTGAACACCGGCGCGGTCACCGGCCTGGCCTCCGGCCTCGTCGCCGGTCTCTGAGACTGCGCGCGAGCCCCGGAACCCGCTCGGTTCCGGGGCTCCCCGCATTCGTTCCCAGGTGAGGGCAGCGTCCCGTGCAATTCCGTCAACAGGCCCTTTCCAAGCTCCAGTCACCGGAGGAACTCGACCTGCCGGTGCGTTTCGCGCGCCCGCAGGGGCGGCTCGTCCTCGCCGTCACCGTGGCCGTCATGGCCGCCGCCTGCTTCTGGGCGGTGACCGGATCGGTCTCCTCCACCCTGAGCGCGCCCGGCATCCTCACCCACGCCCAGGGCAGTTACGTCCTGCAGAGCCCCGTGGCCGGACAGGTCACCGGTGTGCTCGCCAAGGAGGGCCAGGCCCTCCCCGCCGGAGCACCGCTCCTCAAGGTCCGCACCGAGCACGGCGACCGGGTCGTGCGCGCCATCGCGGCGGGCCGGCTGACCGCGCTCCGGGCCGCCATCGGCGCGGTCGTCGCCACCGGGGCGGACGTGGCGAGCGTCGAGCGGACCGACGGCGCCGACGACCCGCTGATGGCGATGCTGTACGTACCGGGCGCCGGTGGCGCCTCCGTCCGGGTGGGCGCGCCGGTCGACCTCACCGTCCAGTCCGTGCCCAGCGGGCAGTACGGGGTGCTGCGGGGCAAGGTGGCGGCCGTCGGCCGCAGCGCCCAGACCCGCGAGCGGATCGCCGCCTTCCTCGGCGACGCCCAACTCGGCGAGCAGTTCTCGCGGCACGGCAGGCCGGTCGCGGTCCTGGTGGAGCTCGACCGCTCGGCCGCCACGAAGTCGGGCTACCGCTGGTCCTCCGCCCAGGGCCCGCCGTACGCGGTCGACTCCATGACCCCGGCCACCGGCTCCGTCCATCTGGCCGACCAGCGCCCCCTCGATTGGCTCCTCCCGTGACCGCACCGACCGCCTCCTCCGCACCCCCGCAGCTCCCGCCCCCCGGCCGCGGCCGCCACCGCCCCGAGAGCGCCCCCGCGGGCAGGCGCCGGGCGCGGCCGGCGCCGAGGGCGAAGCGGGCGAGGACCGTGCGCAGCCCCACCGTCCTCCAGATGGAGGCCCTGGAGTGCGGCGCCGCCTCGCTCGCGATGGTGCTCGCGCACCACGGCCGCCATGTGCCCCTTGAGGAGCTGCGCATCGCGTGCGGCGTCTCGCGCGACGGCTCGCGGGCCAGCAACGTGCTCAAAGCCGCCCGTAGTTACGGGCTCACGGCCAAGGGCATGCAGATGGAGCCCGCCGCCCTTGCGGAGGTGCGCGCGCCCGCCATCCTGTTCTGGGAGTTCAACCACTACGTCGTCTACGACGGCGCCGGCCGCCGCTTCGGACGGCGCGGCGTGTACATCAACGACCCCGACAAGGGCCGCCGGTTCGTGCCCGCCGAGGACTTCGACACCAGCTTCACCGGAGTCGTCCTGGTCCTCGAACCCGGTGACGGATTCCGGCGCGGCGGGCGCAGGCCCGGGGTGCTCGGCGCGCTGCCCGCGCGGCTGCGCGGCACCACCGGCACGATGCTGGTCGCGCTCCTCGCCAGCCTGCTGCTCGTGGCGGTCGGCGCGACGCTGCCCGCGCTGAGCCGGACGTACATCGACAACTTCCTGATAGGCGATCAGACCTCGCTGCTCGGCGTGCTGTTCGCGGCCATGGGCACCATGGTGGCGCTCACCGCCGCGCTGACCTGGCTCCAGCAGGCCAATCTGCTGCGCGGGCGCATGATCTCGTCCACGCTCGGCGGCGCCCGCTTCTTCCGTCACCTGCTCCGGCTGCCGGTGACGTTCTTCGCCCAGCGCAGCCCCGCCGACCTCGTCCAGCGCCTCCAGTCCAACGACGCGGTGGCCGAGACGCTGGCCCGCGACCTCACGGCGGCGGGCGTCGACGGCGTCGTGGTGCTGCTCTACGCCTTCCTGCTGTGGACCTACGACCCGCAGCTCACCGTCATCGGGGTGGGCATCGCGCTGCTCAACGTGGTCGCGATGCGCGTGGTGGTACGCCTGCGGGCCACCCGTACGCAGAAGCTGCGGGCCGACAGCGCCCGGCTGACCAACACCTCGTACACCGGCCTCCAGCTGATCGAGACGATGAAGGCGACCGGCGGCGAGGACGGGTACTTCCGCCGCTGGGCGGGGCAGCACGCGACCACCCTGGAGGAGCAGCAGCGGCTCGGGGTGCCGAGCGCGTGGCTGGGTGTCGTCGCCCCGCTGCTCGCCACGCTCAACAGCGCGCTGATCCTGTGGATCGGCGGGCTGCGGGCGGTCGAGGGGCACCTCTCGATCGGGCTGCTCGTCGCGTTCCAGGCGCTGGTGACCCGCTTCACCGCGCCGGTCACCCGGCTCAACTCGGTGGCGGGCCGGATCCAGGACTTCGCGGCCGACGTGGCCCGCCTCAAGGACGTGGAGAACTTCCCGGTGGACGCGCTGTACACGCGCGACGAGCCGGAGGCGAGCACCCGCAGGCTCAAGGGCCATGTGACGCTCGACGACATCACCTTCGGCTACAGCCCGCTGGACGCGCCGCTGCTCACCGGTTTCTCGCTGTCCGTGGGGCCGGGCCAGCAGGTGGCGCTGGTCGGCGGCTCCGGCAGCGGCAAGTCGACGGTTTCGAGGCTCATCTCGGGGCTCTACACCCCGTGGGAGGGCACGATCCGCATCGACGGGCAGCGCCTGGAGGACATCCCGCGCAGCGCGCTCGCCGCCTCGGTCTCCTTCGTCGACCAGGACGTGTTCCTCTTCGAGGGCACCGTGCGGGACAACGTGGCGCTGTGGGACCCCTCGATCCCGGACGACGCGGTCGTCGCCGCTCTCCAGGACGCGGCCCTGTACGAGGTCGTAGCCCGCCGCCCCGGAGGCATCCACGGCCGGGTCGAGCAGGACGGCCGCAACTTCTCCGGCGGGCAGCGCCAGCGGCTGGAGATCGCCCGCGCCCTGGTGCGCCGCCCCAGCATCCTGGTGCTCGACGAGGTCACCAGCGCCCTGGACGCGGAGACCGAGCAGGTCATCATCGACAATCTGCGCCGGCGCGGCTGCGCCTGCGTCGTGATCGCCCACCGGCTGAGCACCGTCCGCGACAGCGACGAGATCGTGGTCCTGGACCACGGCGCCGTGGTGGAGCGCGGACGCCACGAGGAGCTGCTCGCGGCGGGCGGGCCGTACGCCGAGCTGGTCAAGGAGCACTGAGGTGACGTCCGTACACGGTCTCGCGGGCCCCGGCGCGCTCGGGCACGACCCGGTCCTGGCGGCGCTCGGCGGCCTCGGCCAGGAGGTCGACTGCACCGGTCTGCGCGGCTTCTCCCTGGAGGGGCCGCAGGTGCTGTGGCTCGTGGTGGGCGGCGCCCTCGACCTGTTCGCGGTGGACGCGGCCGCGCAGGGCCACTGGCACTTCCTCGGCCGCCTGGAACCCGGCACGCTGCTGCTCGGCCCGGTGGAGGGGACGCAGCACACCCTCGTCGGCAGGCCCCTGCGCGAGTGCGTGCTGCGCCGGATCCCGCTGCGGGAGCTGTACCGGACCGCGTACGCCGACTCGATGGCGTACGAGGGCGGCTACGGCAGCCACTACGACACCGGGGACGCGGCCCTCAGCCTGCTCGAACACGCCTTCTCGCTCGGCGTCGGGCGCGGCCAGCGCGTGCTGTTCGAGGCGCCGCTGGACGGCCGGACGACCGTCGACGAGCCGGTGGCCGACGACGACGTGCTGTGGCTGCCGGTCTCCCCCGGCAGCGTCCAGTACGGCTCCGCGTTCAGCGCCGAGGCGGCCGGGGACCTGCTGGTCGACGGGGCGCTGTGGCAGGGCATGGTCAACCGGCAGCACCGGCTGCTCGCCGCCCTCGACCGCTGGATCGAGCGCGTGGAGCGCGCGCACGAGGACCGCACGGCGGCCGGCATCAAGGCGGGCGAGGCCGTCCGCGACGAGGCCGACCGGGCCCTGCTGACCTCCATCGGCCGCCCCGGCAGGGCTCCTTCGCGCACGGCCGGGGCGAGCGACGACGCCACGTACGCGGTGTGCTCCCTCGTCGCCCGCGCGGCCGGGATCACCCTCACCGAGCCGTCCAGGAGCGGCGCGGTCAGCGAGCGGATCGACCCCGTCGAGCAGGTGGCGGTCGCCTCCCGGATCCGGACCCGCCCGGTGCGGCTCGACGGGAGCTGGTGGAGCGAGAACGCCGGTCCCCTGGTGGGCCGCCGGGCGGCGAGCGGAACGCCGGTCGCCCTGCTGTGGCGGCGCGGCGGGTACGAGGCGGTGAACCCGGCGACCGGGCGGCGCACCCGGGTCGGCGCGGCCAACGCCGAGGAGTTCGAGCAGCGGGCCGTGATGTTCTACCGGCCGCTGCCCGATACGCCGCTGGGCATGTGGGGGCTGCTGCGGTTCGGGCTCCGCGGCACCCGCGCCGATCTGCGCAACCTGGTCCTCGCGGGGCTGGTCACGGTAGGGCTCGGCGCGCTGGTGCCGCTCGCCACCGGCCAGGTGCTCGGGGTGTACGTCCCCCGGGCCGAGACCGGCCCGATCGCCCAGGTGTCGCTGGCGATCATCGTCAGCGGCGTCGTCGCGGCGGCCTTCTCGCTGCTGCAGAACCTGACCCTGCTGCGGATGGAGGGGCGCATCGAGAGTACCCTCCAACCGGCCGTGTGGGACCGGCTGTTGAGGCTGCCGACGAAGTTCTTCACCGAGCGCTCCACCGGCGAGCTGGCGAGCGCGGCGATGGGCGTGAGCGCCATTCGCCGGGTGCTGTCCGGGCTGACCCCGGTGGTGGTCCAGGCGGGCACGGTCGGCGTGATGAACCTGGTGCTGCTGCTCTGCTTCAGTGTCCCGCTCGCCCTGGCCGCGCTCGGGATGCTCGCCGTGATCGCGGCGGTGTTCCTCGCCCTGGGCCTCTGGGAGCTGCGCTGGCAGCGCCGTCTGGTCGAGCTCGGCAACAAGCTCAACAACCAGGCGTTCCAGACCCTGCGCGGACTGCCCAAGCTGCGGGTCGCCGCGGCGGAGAGCTTCGCGTACGGGGCGTGGGCGCGGGAGTTCGCCCGCAGCCGGGAGCTCCAGCAGCGCGCCGACCGGATCAAGAACCTGACGACCGTGCTCAACGCCGTCTATCTGCCGCTGTGTTCCCTGGTGATGTTCGTGCTGCTCGCGGGCCCGGCGCGCGGGTCGCTGTCGGCCAGCGCCTTCCTGACGTTCAACACCGCCGTGACCATGCTGCTGACCTCGGTCACCCAGCTCACCGGGGCGTTCCTGTCGGCCGCCGCCGCGCTGCCGATGTTCGAACAGATCAAGCCGGTGCTCGACGAGGCGCCCGAGGTGCGCGGCAGCGGCACCCAGCCCGGCGCGCTGTCCGGGGAGATCGAGGCCCGGGGCCTGTCCTTCCGCTACACCGACGACGGGCCGCTGGTCCTGGACGACGTGTCCCTGAAGGTGCGGCCCGGCGAGTTCGTGGCGATCGTCGGCCCCAGCGGCTGCGGCAAGTCGACCCTGCTGAGGCTGCTCATCGGCTTCGACCGGCCGGTCGCGGGCAGCGTCCTGTACGACGGGCAGGACCTGGCGGCGCTCGACCGGGCGGCCGTGCGCCGCCAGTGCGGCGTGGTCCTCCAGCACGCCCAGCCGCTCAGCGGGTCGATCCTGGAGTGCGTCTGCGGCGCGGAGGCGTTCACGCAGGAAGAGGTGTGGGAGGCGGCCGCGATGGCGGGGCTCGCCGAGGACATCAAGCGGATGCCGATGGGCCTGCACACGATGATCGCCAATGGCGGCGCGGTCTCCGGCGGCCAGCGCCAGCGGCTGATGATCGCTCAGGCCCTGGTCCGGCGCCCCCGGATCCTCTTCTTCGACGAGGCGACCAGCGCGCTCGACAACGAGACCCAGCGCGTCGTCATCGAGAGCACCCGCGCCCTGGACGCCACACGCGTCGTGATCGCCCACCGGCTCTCCACGGTGCTGGACGCCGACCGCGTGATCGTGATGTCCGAGGGCCGCGTCGTCCAGCAGGGGCCGCCCGCCGAGCTCCTGGCGGACACGGGCGGGCGGCTCCACGAGCTGGTGCGGCGGCAGCTGTCCGGGACTCGCTGATCCGTCAGAAGCTGGCCTGCGCCCGGACGTCGGCGCGGCCGACCGACTCCAGCTCGTACATCGTGCAGTACAGCCCGCGGATGTACTCGATGTCGCGGTCGCGGGCGCGGGCCTCCTGGACGGGATACAGCACCGTCAGCTCGTACGAGCGCTCCCGGTTGATGTCGCCGTCCTTGTCGCGCCACTGGCCGCGCCCCTCCTGGAGGGTGAGGCCGGAGGGGAAGCGCGGGGTGACCGCGTCGGCGACGAACTTCATGAACTCCTCTTCTGTGATGGGTGGTTTGCCGCCGTGGCGGCCCGTGCCGAAGTAGAGGTGCGTGGAGATGTACGGGCTGCCGCGCCCTTCGGTGCTCTGCTCGGCGCTCCGCGCGGTCGCGGCTGCGGGCGCGGCCGTCCCGTAGGCGACCTCGGAGACCGGCCCCCCGGTGGCGAAGAGGAGCGCGATCGCCACGAGGGCGGCGGCCGCGGGCGTCGAAATCCGAATGTGCAGCATGCGGGTCCTGTCTGTCGACGGGCGGTGGGGGTGGTTCTCGGAACGGGTGGTTCTCGGAACAAGGAGCGCTCGGAACCGGTGGTTCTCAGGCCGGGTGGTTCCGAGGGACGAGGGGGTCCGGGCCGCCGGACCCGGCGGGCAGCGACTCCAGCAGGAAGGCGGCCGCCTCCCGCAGGTTCGGCGGGGCCCCGGGGCTCGCGAGCAGCCGGACCGCCGTGGCGCCGAGCGTCTCGGTGGTGCGTACGGAGCCGATCCCGGCGGCCCGGGGCGCGACGTCCGCGATGAGCTCCTCCGCCTCTCGCCAGGCCCGCGCCCGGACCAGCGCGGACAGGAGCTCGGCGGTGAACAGGTGGCGGTAGGAGGGGCCGGGTGCGGTGGTCGCCTCGTACAGCAGGGGGACGGCCCGGCCCCAGGCGCGCAGCCGGGACAGCACCCAGCCCTCGTGGCCGAGGAGTTCGGTGCGGTCGATCCACCAGGCCCACGGCGGGTCGTTCGGGGACGCGCCGTCGAGGAACCGGCTCCGGGCGCGGGAGATCAGCGCCACGGCTTCCCGGCTCCCGCCCAGCATGGCGGTGGCGTGCGCCCGGCGGACCAGGACGAGGCTGCCCACCAGGGCGGGCAGGGGCCGGGGCCCGGCCACCCGGGCGGCGGTTTCCAGTGCGGCCTTCGGGCGGCCGGTGTGGGCCTCCAGCATGCTGTGGTTGAGCAGCGTCAGCCGGGCCGTGGCGCGGTCGCCGCAGAGCTCCGCGAGGGCGAGGGCCCGGGCGTTCATCCGGCGCGCCCGGCGGTAGTGGCCCGCGTCGAAGAGGATCCAGCCGATCACCTCGCTCAACTCGGCGAGGGCGGCGAGCAGATCGCGGTCGTGGCCGCGCAGCCGGGCGGGGTCGGCCGACAGCCGCGGGATGCGGCGCAGGACCTCGCGTACGGCGGGCACCGCGGCCGTGGCGCCGCGCGAGGCGTCGAGGGCGACCAGGCGCTGGATCGCGCCCAGGGCCGCGGGGATCAGGGCGGCGGGCTCCTCCTCGTCGCACGCCTCCGCGCGGGCCGAGGGGGCCCGCGACGTCCGTCCGCTCATGAGGTGACCCGGGCCCCGGCGCGCGGGGGGCGGCTCTGGGCGAGGGCGGTGAACGAGGAGGCCACCTCGGTCAGCCACTGCACCTCGTCGCGGAAGTCCTCGTACGGCGGCCGTGCGGGGATGTCGGACGCGTCGGCCTGCTCGGCCCGCTCCTCGGGCGGACGGCTCAGCACGGCCCGCACCTGGAGTGCCTCGCCAAGCGGCGAGGTGGGGTCCTCGGGCAGGTCGAGGGAGCGGGCCTCGCGCGCGAAGTCGGCCAGGGAGAGCGAGGTGCGCAGGGTCAGCTGGCCGTCGCGGATCTCGATGACGCGCCGGTAGAGGCTGTAGTGCGGATCGCGGGGCGGGATGAGGTCGCGCGGCCAGGAGCGCGGCGGGTCGAGCGCGATGTCCGGCGACGCCTGGTACAGCGCCCACCACAGCGGCCGCAGGCGCAGATACGAGCGGTAGCTGCGCAGCCAGCCGAGCGCGCGGGTGATGTGGATGCCCCAGGACGGGATGGTCCAGCCGGTGATCTGGAGCAGGGCCCCGATGCTGCCGCAGGACCACTGCACGGGGTCGAGGGCGGAGCCGTCGAAGTGCAGCCTGGTGCCGGCGATCTGGATGCTGCGCGTGACGCAGTAGACCAGGATCAGGCTCGCGCCCAGCGTCACCGTCCGCATGCCGACCTTGAGCCATTGCCGGTTCGCCATCTTGGTGAACCGCAGGGAAAGCCGGACTGTCTCGAATTGGCCAATCGCGCAAATCACCAAATAGAATGACATGTACAGCGCGTATTCGCCGTGCTGAATACTGAGCAGGATCGTCGACGTGGCCGTTTTCGACTTTGTCACCGGGCTGACGGCGATGGACGCGGCCACCAGTACGCAGAGCGCGGCGCCGAAGAACAGCACCCGGCGCCGGGCCCTGCGCCGCGCCTCTTCGGGCGGGCACGACCAGTACACGAGGACGACCTGCTGCGCCGCGGTGAGCACGACCACCGCCACCTGCACGATCAGCGAGGTGACGTTGGGGCGGCCGAAGAGGGCCGAGATGTGCACCCGCAGGGCGTCCAGATCGACCAGGAAGCTGATCCCGGAGCAGAGGAAATAGGTGCACAGCGCCCACAGGGCCGTGTCGTGCTTTCTGCGCAGCAGATCGGGCAGCCGGTACGCGAACGCCGCGAGGCCGCCGATGGCGCAGGTCCACGCCAGGAGTCCGTAGACCGTGTTCATCTGTTGTCGTTCATCCGTTGTCCGGCTTCCCCACACCGTTCTCGATCCGGGCGACGACCTCCGCGGCCTCCTCCGGGACGCCCCAGGCGGGTTCGAGCCATCGCTTGGTGGCCCTGGCCAGGATCAACGAGGCCATCGTCTCGGCCTCCTGCTCCTCGTCGTCGCTGTAGCGCGAGCGCATCAGCATGCTCTGCACGACCCCGGGTTCGACGTCGGTGAACAGCTGTCCCGCGTCACCGCGGTCGAAATTCACAGAGCCGCGGTGCTGGAAGGCGATATGCGCCAGCTCATGGGCGATGATGTGTTCCTTGTGTGACTGCGATGCGGCCTTCTCGTAAGCGATGACATCGAAGTCGTCCATTTTCAGCCAAAGACCGAAGAGATGGCGCTCGGGGAACGGCATCGGAATCAGATGGATCGGCCGCCGGTTCTGGACGCTGAGAAAGCGGTGCAGTTCCTCGATGCCGCAGCCGTGCTCCATGCCCCACTTCGCGAGCAGCGCCTCACAGGTGTGGCGGACCTTTTTCAGGCGGCGCCTGCGCCGACGGTCCTCCGCTGACGGTAACGCTGAGTCAGGCAGCACGGAATTGACCTCACTGATTCAACGAGCCCGTGATTCAGGGCCCCTGATCCCCGCGGACAATGCGGCCATGATGCCATACGCTCAACTCGCGAAAGATTGACGTGAGTTCCATTCGGCCGCGTGGGGCAGAACCGCGCCGGTGCCCCTTTCGTCCGGGTCATGATGAATGGGTGTGTGCGACCCCGTCAGCGGAACTCCGCTCCCGCCGCGCCGCGCGGCGACGATCTCCGCGGCGATGGACAGGGCGGTCTCCTCGGGCGTACGGGCGCCGAGGTCGAGGCCGATCGGCGAGCGCAGCCGGGCCAGTTCGCGCTCGGTGAGGCCGATCTCGCGCAGCCTGCGGTCGCGGTCCTCGTGGGTGCGGCGCGAGCCCATCGCGCCGACGAACGCGACGGGCAGCCGCAGGGCCGTCTCCAGGAGCGGGACGTCGAACTTGGCGTCGTGGGTCAGCACGCACAGCACCGTGCGCCCGTCGGTCTCCGTGCCCCGCAGATACCGGTGCGGCCAGTCGACCACGACCTCGTCGGCCTCCGGGAAGCGCTCCCGGGTGGCGAAGACGGGGCGCGCGTCGCACACCGTCACGCGGTAGCCGAGGAACTTGCCCGTGCGCACCAGGGCCGCCGCGAAGTCCACGGCGCCGAAGACGATCATGCGGGGCGGCGGCACGCTCGCTTCGACGAACACGGTGATCCCGCCCGCCCCGCAGCGCTCCCCGGTCTCCGCGAGGCCGAACTCCCCGGTGCGCCCCGCCTCCAGGAGGGCGCGGGCCTCGGCCGCGGCGGCGCGGTCGAGGCCCGGAAGCCCGCCGAGGCTCCCTTCGTACGATCCGTCGGGGCGTACGAGCAGGGCCCGGCCGAGCCGTCCGGCCGGGGCCTCGACCACCCGGGCCAGGGCGGCGGCCCCGCCCCCGGCGGCGGCCGCGAGCGCCGCCGCGACCACCGCCCGGTCCGGCGCGTCCCCGCGTACCGGCGTGACCAGCACGTCGACGACCCCGCCGCAGGTCAGCCCGACCGCGAAGGCGTCCTCGTCGCTGTAGCCGAACCGCCGGCGGACCGCCTCGCGGTCCTGGAGCGCCTGGACGCACAGGTCGTAGACCGCCGCCTCCACACAGCCTCCGGAGACCGAGCCGATGGCGGTGCCGTGGCCGTCCACGGCGAGCGCGGCGCCCGGGCCGCGCGGCGCGCTGCCGCCCACGGCCACCACGGTGGCCACGGCGAAGTCCCGGCCCTCGCGCGCCCACCGGTCAAGCTCCTCGGCGATGTCAAGCACGTCGGCTCCCGTCGGGCCCGTTCCCGGCCAGCAGGACGCGGTCGGGGCGGATCGGGAGGTCGCGGTGGCGGACGCCGGTCGCGTGCCAGACGGCGTTGGCGACCGCTGCCGCGGCCCCGACGATCCCGATCTCCCCGATGCCCTTGATCCCGACCGGGTCGTCCGCGTCCGGGTCGTCGACCCAGTCCGCCTCGATCCGCGGCACATCGGCGTGCGCGGCGAAGTGGTAGCCCGCGAGGTCCGGCCCGACGTGGGCGCCCGAGGCCCGGTCGCGGACCGCCTCCTCGTGCAGCGCCATGGAGATGCCCCAGGTCATGCCGCCGACGAACTGCCCGCGTGCGGTGAGCGGGTTGACGATCCGGCCCGCGGCGAAGATGCCGAGCATGCGCCGGACCCGGACCTCTCCGCTGGCGGTGTCCACGGCCACCTCCGCGAACTGCGCCCCGTACGAGTGCCGCTCCTTCTCGGGCAGCGCGGCGATCGCGGCAGAGGTGTCCGACCGTGCCGTGACGCCCTCGGGCGGGATGTCGCCGCCCAGGGCCAGTTGTTCGCGCAGGTCCGCCGCAGCCGCCATGATCGCCCAGGCCCAGGAGCGGGTGCCCGTCGAGCCGCCGGCGACCATCGCGGGGCCGAAGTCGCTGTCCCCGATGCGCACCTGGACGCGGCCGGGCTCGACCGCCAGCGCGTCCGCCGCGATCAGGGTCAGCGCGGTGCGCGCGCCCGTCCCGATGTCGGCCGCGGTGATCCGTACGGTGAAGGTGCCGTCCGCCTGCGCCGTCACGGCCGCGGTGGAGGGGGCGGCGCCCGCCGGGAAGGTGGCCGCCGCCGTGCCGGTCCCCAGCAGCCAGCGCCCCTCGCGGCGCACTCCCGGACGCGGGTCGCGCTCCGCCCAGCCGAACCTGCGGGCGCCCTCCTCGAAGCAGGCGAGCAGATTGCGGCCGGCGAACGGCAGCCCGGAGACGGGTCCGGCGGCCGGTTCGTTGCGGGCCCGCAGCGCGATCGGGTCGATGCCGCACCGCTCGGCGAGCTCGTCGAGCGCGGACTCCACGGCGAAGGAGCCGGGTGCCTCGCCCGGCGCGCGCATCCAGGTCGGCGTCGGCACGTCGAGCCGCACCAGCCGGTTGGCGGTGCGGTGCGCGTCGGCGTCGTACATCACCCGGCCGAACGCGGCGCTCTGCTCGACGAATTCATGGACGGTCGAGGTGAGGTTCTGGGCCTCGTGGCCGAAGGCGCGCAGCCGTCCGTCGGCGTCGGCGCCCAGCCTGACCCGGTGGGCGGTGGGGCTGCGGTAGCCGATGAGGGAGAACATCTGACGGCGGGTCAGTACGACGCGGACCGGGCGGTGCAGCACGGTCGCGGCCATCGCGGCGGCCACCTGGTGGGGGCGCACCCCCTTGGAGCCGAAGCCGCCGCCGATGTGCTCGGACAGCACCCGTACGGAGGCCGGGTCGAGCGAGAACAGCTTGGCGAGCTCGTCGGCCACCCACTTGCTGCCCTGGTTGGAGTCGTGGACCTCAAGGCGGCCGCCGTCCCAGCGGACCGTGGCCGCGTGCGGCTCCATGGGGTGGTGGTGCTCCTCCGGCGTGCTGTACCGCGCGTCCACGACGACGGCGGACGCGGCGAGCTCGCGCTCCAGGTCCCCCTTGTCCGTCTCCATCGTGTCGCGTGGCTCCGGTGTGTACGTACCGGGCCGGTCCGGGGCGAACTCGACGTCGTGCGGCTCCGTTTCGTACCGTACGACCAGCGCCTCGGCGGCCTCCCTGGCCTGTTCGGAGGTCTCGGCGACGACCAGCGCGACCGGCCAGCCCGCGCACGGCACCCGGTCGTTCTGGAAGAGCCCGACGATCGGGTCGGGCCGCCCCAGCAGGCCCGTGTAGTCGGCGTCGACGCGCGGGGCGTTGCCGTGGTGCAGCACGGTGAGAACGCCCGGCATGGCGAGGACCGGGTCGGTCTCCACCGAGCGGACGCTGCCGCGCGCGACGGTGGACACCACGAGCCAGCCGTGGGCCAGGTCGGCGAAGGGGATCTCCCCGGCGTAGCGGGCCGCCCCGGTGACCTTGTCGCGGCCCTCGATGCGGGTGTGGGCGGTGCCCACGGCGCCGGTGACCCGGGTGGGTCCGGTGGTCGTGGTCATCGGGCGGCCTCCTCGGCGAGTTCGGTGAGCACGGCCACGACGAGATTGCGCAGCAGCGTCACCTTGTATCCGTTGTGGGGCAGCGCCTCGGCGGCCGCGAGCTCGGCGTCGGCCGCGGCGGCGAAGGCGTCGGCGCTCGCCGGGCCCCCGGTCAGCGCCCGCTCGGCGGTGCGGGCCCGCCACGGCCGGGACGCGACGGCCCCGAAGGCCAGGCGCACTTCGTGGACGACGCCGTCGCGTACGTCCAGGGCGGCGGCGATCGAGCCGATCGCGAAGGCGTACGAGGCGCGCTCGCGCACCTTGCGGTAGCGCGAGAGGGCGGCGACCGGCGCGGGCGGCAGCGTCACCGCGGTGATCAGCGCGCCCGGTGGCAGCGCGGTCTCCCGGTGCGGGGTGTCGCCGACCGGCAGGTAGAACGCGTCGAGCGGCAACTCGCCGGGCCCGTCTGCCGTTTCGTAGGAGACGACGGCGTCGAAGGCGGCGAGCGCCACCCCCATGTCGGAGGGGTGGACGGCCACGCAGTGCGCGGAGGCGCCGAGGATCGCGTGGTTGTGGTGCTCGCCCTCGACGGCGGAGCAGCCGCTGCCGGGGGCGCGCTTGTTGCAGGGGGCGGCGAGGTCGGTGAAGTAGCCGCAGCGGGTGCGCTGGAGGAGGTTGCCGCCGACCGTGGCCATGTTGCGCAGCTGGCCCGACGCGCCCGCCAGGACCGCCTGCGCCAACGCCGGGTAGCGGCGGCGCACTTCGGGGTGGGCGGCGAGGTCGCTGTTGGTGACGGTCGCGCCGATGCGCAGCCCGCCGTCCTCGGTCGCCTCGATCCGGTCGAGGGGGAGTTCGCGTACGTCGACGAGGAGCGCGGGCCGCTCCACGCCGGACTTCATCAGGTCGACGAGGTTGGTGCCGCCGCCGAGGAAGCGCGCCTCGGGGTCGGCGCCGAGCAGCGCCACCGCGCCGGGGACGTCGACGGCGCGCCGGTAGCCGAACTCCCTCATGCCGCCGCCTCCGTCCCGGCCGACGGGCCCTGAGCGGCCTCGGCCGCTTGGACTTGGGCCGCCCGCGCCACGGCTTCGACGATCGACACATAGGCTCCGCAGCGGCACAGGTTGCCGCTCATCCGCTCGCGGATCTCCTCGGCGGTCAGCTGCGGCACGCCCGCCTCCGGCCGTACGTCGGCGGTCACGGCGCTCGGCCAGCCCGCCGCGTGCTCCTCGATCACGGCGAGGGCCGAACAGATCTGCCCGGGCGTGCAGTAGCCGCACTGGTAGCCGTCGAGGTCGAGAAAGGCCTGCTGCACGGGGTGGAGCCGCTCGCCGTCCGCGACGCCCTCGATGGTGGTGATCTCGCGCCCCTCGGCGGCCACCGCTAGCTGGAGGCAGGAGACGGCGCGGCGCCCGTCCATCAGTACGGTGCACGCCCCGCACTGCCCCTGGTCGCACCCCTTCTTCGTACCGGTCAGATCGAGCCGCTCGCGCAGGGCGTCGAGCAGGGTGGTGCGGTGGTCGACGGGCAGCGTGTGCTTCTCGCCGTTGATGTTCAAGGTGATGGCGCTGGACGTCGATGGGGTCATGAGCAGCCTTCTCTCGCGTGGGTGTGCGAAGCGCCGTCCATCGGAAACCTGCGGCGGGCGCGCCGGGCGAGAGGCCGGTCGGGCGTGCACCGGCCGTCCACTCCGGCCGCGTCTGCCGTTATGGTGGACCTAAACGGACAGTTGTCCGTTATCCATGAATCTAACGGACAGCTGTCCGTTTAACAAGAGCCGAATCCGCCGGGTCCCCCCGGCGGCCGGTGTCCGCGCCTGCGGAAGGAGGACGAGTGCAGCAGAAGAAGGACGGGCCGTTGCGCTCGGACGCGCAGCGGAACCGCGAGCGCATCCTGGAGGTGGCGCTCGCCGAGCTGACCTGCTCGGCCGACGCCCCGCTGAGCACGATCGCCAAGAAGGCGGGGGTCGGGCAGGGGACGTTCTACCGCCACTTCCCCAACCGCGAGGCCCTGGTCCTGGAGGTCTACCGGTACGAGGTGCAGCAGGTCGCCGACACCGCGGCCCAGCTCCTCGCGACCCGCGCCCCGGACCGCGCCCTGCGGGAATGGATGGACCGCCTCGCCCAGTACGCGATGGCCAAGGCGGGCCTCGCCGACGCGATGCGCAAGGCCACCGCCCGGGGCACCCTGGCCGGGCTCGGCCACGGGCCGGTGACCGCGGCCGTCACGCTGCTCCTGAACGCCAACGAAGAGGCGGGCACCATCCGCCCGGGCGTGACCCCCGACGACTTCGTCCTCGCCATAGCCGGGCTCTGGCAGATCGACCCGCACGGCGACTGGCAGGCCCGCGCCGGCCGGCTCCTCGACCTCGTCATGGACGGGCTGCGGGCGGGGGCGCCGGGCGCCGGAGCGCACCACTAAGGCCTATCCGAGGAAGCTCAGCCGCACCTGCCGGTCGGGGTTGTCCTTGTTCGTGTCGACCAGGCACACCGACTGCCAGGTCCCCAGCTCCAGCCGCCCCGCGACCACCGGCAGCGTCGCGTGCGGGGGCACGAGGGCGGGCAGCACGTGGTCGCGGCCGTGGCCGGGGCTGCCGTGGCGGTGCTGCCAGCGGTCGTCGGCCGGGAGGAGCACGTGCAGGGCGGCCAGCAGGTCGTCGTCGCTGCCCGCGCCGGTCTCGATGACCGCGATCCCGGCCGTGGCGTGGGGCACGAAGACATTCAGGAGGCCGTCGCCGCCGCCGGCCGCCTCGCGGAGGAACCGCTCGCACTCCCCGGTCAGATCGGTGACGGTCTCGGACGTTCCGGTGGTGAGGCGCAGGACGCGCGTGGTGAAGACGGACATGGCCCCATCTTCACGCCCATCCGGCGAGATCGCGCGTCCGGCCGGCGAGACGGCATTGACCGGGTCCTGGCCGGTCGCTACGTTCGGCGCCATGGTGCGTACAGCTCTGCTCACCACGCGCGGTCACATCGACCTGCTGCGGGTGGCCTCCGCCGCGTGTCCTCGCGGCTGCTGACGCCCTTTCAGCGCCTTCGCACCCTCGCCGCACCCGGCTGAGCCCTGACGTACGCGCGCCCCGCTGACGCAACCCTTCCCGGGACCGTCCGGCCTGCGTACGCGCCCGCTCCCCCGACCACCGCCCACACGGCACCCGCTCTGGAGCGCCCCGCACCTACGGAAAGGCCGCCTCATGACCGTCCGTCTGCACTGGTTCCTGCCCACCGGCGGCGACGGCCGCACCCTGGTCGACCGCCACGCGTACACCGACGGGGGGATCAAGCGCTCCCGCATCGCCCCGGTCAGCGGGGTCCGCGCGCCCGACGTCGGCTATCTCGTCCAGATCGCCAAGGCCGCCGAGCAGTTGGGGTTCGAGGCCGTCCTCACGCCGACCGGGACCTGGTGCGAGGACGCCTGGCTGACCACGGTCGCCCTCTCCCAGCACACCGAGCGGCTGAAGTTCCTGGTGGCGTTCCGCCCGGGCGTGATCTCGCCGGTGCTCGCCGCGCAGATGGCCGCGACCTACCAGCGCATCACCCGGGGGCGGCTGCTCCTGAACGTCGTCACCGGCGGCGACTCCACCGAACAGCGGCGCTTCGGCGACCACTTGGACCACGACCGCCGCTACGCCCGTACGTCGGAGTTCCTCTCGGTGGTACGGGGCGTCTGGCGCGGGCAGCCGTACGACTTCGACGGCGAGCACTTCCAGGTGGCGGGCGGGCTCACCGCGCTGCCGCCGGACCCGCTGCCGGAGATCTTCTTCGGCGGCTCGTCCGCCGCCGCCGGGCCGGTCGCGGCCGATCACGCCGATGTCTACCTCACCTGGGGCGAGCCGCCCGCGCAGGTCAAGGAGAAGATCGACTGGATCCGCGGGCTGGCCGAGGAGCGGGGCCGGACCGTCCGGTTCGGCATCCGGCTGCACACCCTCTCGCGCGACTCGGCGCGCGAGGCGTGGGCGACGGCGCACCGGCTGCTCGACGACCTCGCCCCCGAGACGGTCGCCGCCGCCCAGCAGGCGCTCGGCAAGAGCGAGTCGGTCGGCCAGCAGCGAATGCTGGCGCTGCACGGCGGCGGCTCGCTGGAGCGCGACAAGCTGGAGATCTCCCCGAACCTGTGGGCGGGCGTGGGCCTGGTGCGCGGCGGCGCGGGCACCGCGCTCGTGGGCAGCCACGGCGAGGTGGCGGACCGGATCGAGGAGTACCACGACCTGGGCATCGAGCACTTCGTGCTCTCGGGCTACCCGCATCTGGAGGAGGCGTACTGGTTCGGCGAGGGCGTCACCCCCGAGCTCGCCGCGCGGGGCCTGCTGCCGACGATCCCGGCCTCCCCGCTCCTCGGCGTACCGGCGGCCAACGGACGCCCGGCCTCGGCGCCCGGCGGGGCTCCGCTGCTGGTCGGAGGGGGTCTATAGGGCAGGCGTCGCCCTCCGGGAAGATCCGTGCGCCCCCCTTGGTTGGTAGAATCGTGAACGACTTCGGGGCACAGGACGTGGACGTGGTGGTCATCGGCGCCGGACAGGCGGGTCTGTCCGGCGCCTACCATCTGCGCCGGGCGGGGCTTGAGCCGGACCGCGACTTCGTGGTCCTCGACCACGCGCCCCGGCCGGGCGGCGCCTGGCAGTTCCGCTGGCCCTCGCTGACGTACGGCAAGGTGCACGGGATGCACGCGCTGCCCGGCATGGAGCTGACCGGCGCGGACCCGGCCCGGCCCTCCTCGGAGGTGATCGGGGAGTACTTCACCGACTACGAGGACGCCTTCGGGCTGCGGGTGCACCGGCCCGTGGACGTGAGCGCCGTACGGGAGGGCGAGGGCGGGCGGCTGCGCGTCGAGACGTCCGAGGGTGTGTATGCCACGCGTGCGCTGATCAACGCCACCGGCACCTGGGACCGGCCGTTCTGGCCCCGCTACCCGGGCCAGGAGACGTTCCGGGGGCGCCAGCTGCACACCGCGAACTACCCCGGGCCCGAGGAGTTCGCGGGTCAGCGCGTGGTCGTGGTCGGCGGTGGCGCCTCCGGCACCCAGCATCTGATGGAGATCGCCGACTACGCGGCCGCCACGACCTGGGTGACCCGGCGCCCGCCGGTCTTCCGGGAGGGCCCGTTCACCGAGGAGTGGGGGCGGGCGGCGGTCGCGATGGTCGAGGAGCGCGTACGCCAGGGGCTGGCGCCCAGGAGCGTGGTGTCGGTGACCGGTCTGCCGGTGAACGAGGCGATCCTGGCGGCCCGCGAGAAGGGCGTCCTGGACCGGCTTCCGATGTTCGACCGGATCACGCCGAGTGGGGTGGCGTGGGACGACGGGCGGGTCGTGGACGCGGACGTCATCCTCTGGGCCACCGGGTTTCGGCCCGTGATCGACCATTTGGCGCCGCTGAAGCTGCGCACCCCGGGCGGCGGCATCCAGATCGAGGGCACCCGGGCCGTCAGGGACGAGCGGATCCATCTGGTCGGCTACGGGCCTTCGGCGTCCACGATCGGCGCGAATCGCGCTGGGCGCGCGGCTGTTCGGGCGATCCGGAAGTTGCTGGACGCGCCGCTGGAAGTGGCGTGATGCGTCTGCGGACGGCCGGACCCAACGGACAGGCCCTAGCCCGCTGAGCTGCTCCGGAGCCTGTTGAACTCCCTGACGTTCCGCTGCTGTTCCGCATAGTCCGCCGTGAAGCGCGTGTCCCCCGGGGCCACCGTGACGAAGTAGAGCCAGTCCCCCGGCGGCGGGGCGATCGCCGCGTCCAGCGCCTGCTGTCCCGGGTTGCCGATCGGCGTCGGCGGCAGCCCGCCGCGCTCATAGGTGTTGTACGGGCTGTCGGTGCGGGTGTCGGCGTGGGTGGTGGTCAGGGTGGAGCGGTTGAGCGCGTAGTTGAGCGTCGAGTCCATCTGCAGCGGCATGCCCTTGGCCAGCCGGTTGAAGACGACCCGGGCGACCTTGCCCATGTCGGCGGTGGTGTCGGCCTCGGCCTGCACGATGCTGGCGACGACCACGGTCTGATAGACCGTCATGCCCTGCCGCCGGGCTCCGGCGCCGATGTGGTCCTTGCCGAACCGCTTGTTGGCGGTGTCGACCATATAGGCGAGCAGTCCGCGCGGAGTGGTCTTCCCGGTCACCGGATAGGTGGCCGGGAAGAGATAGCCCTCGGGGTTGCCCCGGGCGTCGGCCGGGAGGGCGAGCCCGGCCTCGGACGCCGCCCGACGGGTGGTGCCCGCCGCCACCCCGAGGCTCTTGTCGACCGCCGCGTACACCTGCCCGGCCCGCCAGCCCTCCGGGACGACCAGGGACTTCACCTTGCCGCCGGTCTCCCGCAGCAGGAGGACCAGCACCGCTCCTCCCACCACGAGCAGCAGGGCGAGGAGGCCCAGGAGCAGCCGGCCGCGCCGGGTGAGCCGGGTTCGGGATCCGGAACCACGCGTGGACTCCGTCATACGGCCACGCTATCCCGACGGGCCCCGTCAGGAGGCGACCGGCGCCAGCCGTGCGTCACGGCGCACCAGCGCGGCGTACTTGCCGTCCTGGTCGAGCAGTTGCTCGTGGGTGCCGCGCTCGGCTATCCGGCCGCCGTCCAGGACGACGATCTGGTCGGCGTCGCGGACGGTGGAGAGCCGGTGCGCGATGGTGAGCGTGGTGCGGCCCGCCGAGAGCGCGTCGATGGCCTGCTGCACCGCGTGTTCCGTACGGGTGTCGAGCGCGCTGGTCGCCTCGTCGAGGATGAGGACGGGCGGGTCGCGCAGGATCGTCCGGGCGATGGCGAGCCGCTGCTTCTCGCCCCCGGAGAAGCGGTAGCCGCGCTCGCCGACCACCGTGTCGTAGCCGTCGGGCAGGGAGGCGATGTGGTCGTGGATCTGGGCCGTGCGGGCGGCCGCCTCCAGCTCCTCGTCGGTGGCGTCGGGCTTGGCGAAGCGCAGGTTGTCGGCGACGGAGGCGTGGAAGAGGTAGGTCTCCTGGGAGACCACGCCGACCGCGCGCGCGAGGGTGTCGAAGTCCAGGTCGCGCACGTCGACGCCGTCGAGCGTGACCCGCCCGCCCGTCACGTCGTACAGCCGCGGCACCAGATAGCTGAGCGTGGACTTCCCGGAGCCGGTGGGGCCGACGACGGCGAGGCTGCCGCCGGCCGGGACGGCCAGGTCGACCCCGCTGAGGGTGGGGCCGCTCTTCTCGTCGTAACCGAAGTCGACCGACTCGAAGCGGATCTCGCCGCGGACCTTCTCCAGGCGGACCGGGTGCTCGGTCTCGGTGATGTCGACCGGGAGGTCGAGGTATTCGAAGATGCGCTGGAAGAGGGCGAGCGAGGTCTGCATCTGCACGCCGGTGGAGAGCAGGCTCACGGCGGGCCGGAACAGGCCCTGCTGGAGCGAGACGAACGCGACGAGCGTGCCGATGGAGATCGAGGGGCCGCCGGACTGCAGGGCGAGGCCCGCGGCCCAGTAGATGACGGCGGGCATGGCGGCCATGACGATGCCTATCGTCGACATCCGCCACCGCCCGGCCATGCTGGAGCGCACTTCGAGGTCGACCAGGCGCTCGGACTCGGCCGCGAAGGACTTGGTGAGCGAGTCGGCGCGGCCCATGGTGCGGCCGAGCAGGATGCCGCTGACCGACAGCGACTCGGTGACCTCGGCGGCCATCGCGGCCATCTGCTTCTGGCGCTGGGTCGTGATCCTCTTGCGCTCGCGCCCGACCTTGCGGCTGATCCAGACGAAGACCGGCAGCAGGAGCAGCGAGACGGCGGTCAGCCGCCAGTCGAGCGCCAGCATGGCGACGACGGTGGCGACCACGGCCGTGAGGTTGGAGACGAGCGAGGTGGCGGTGGAGGTGACGGTCGCCTGCATGCCGCCGATGTCGTTGGCGATGCGGGACTGGACCTCGCCGGTCCGGGTCCGGGTGAAGAAGGCGAGCGGCATCCGCTGGAGCTGTGCGTAGACACCGGTGCGCAGGTCGTGCATGACGCGCTGGCCGACGGTCGTCGAGATCAGCGTCTGCAGGACGCCGAAGACACCGGTGACGACGGCGGTCGCGAGCATGCCCAGGGCGAGCAGGCTGAGCAGCCCGGTGCGGCCCTGCGGGATGGCGACGTCCAGGATCTCGCGCAGCAGGAACGGCGAGGCGACCGAGACGAGTGAGGACGCGGCGACCAGCAGGCCGACGACGGCCAGCCGGCCGCGGTAGGGGCGGAACAGCCGCAGGATGCGCCGCGTCTGGGCGGGCGGCTGCTCGTGGTCACGGGGCGGGGGCGTCCAGGAGGATTCCTCGGGGTGCATGGGCTCCTTCGAAGGGGTGAGACGACAGGACGACGGCGTCGCCACGGCCGCTGCGACTCGCGGCCACCGCGGTGACGCCACTGACAAGACTTTGTGGAGCATAGCTCACTGTTACCTATACTCACAATGCACAAGGTCCTGATATTGTTCCCGTATGAGCACCACCGACGCCGACGGCGTGCTGGCCGAGCAGCTGCTCCGGCTGACCCGCCGACTCCACCGCATCCACAAGCAGCATCTGGAGCCGGTCGGCATCACCCCCGCCCAGTCCCGGCTGCTGCGGACGGTCGCGCACTACGAGAGCCCGCCCCGCATGGCCGATCTCGCCGCCCGTCTGGAGGTGGTCCCGCGCGCCGTGACCACCCTGGTCGACGGGCTGGAGGAGAGTGGCAACGTGCGCCGGGTCCCCGACCCGACCAACCGCCGCGTGGTGCGCATCGAGCTCACCGACACCGGCCGGGCGACGCTGCGCTCACTGCGCGGCGCGCGCCGGGGCGCGGCGGAGGAGATCCTGGCGCCGCTGACCGCCGACCAGCGCGAGGTGCTCGGCGGACTGCTGTCCGCTCTGGTCGACGGAGTGCCGGAGCGCCGCTGCTGAGGGGATCCGCCGCATGCCGCTCCTGGAGCCGAAGCCGCAAGCCCTGCGCCTCTCCGGGCGGCGCACCGCGTCCCCGGACCGGGTCCCGGACCGGCTCGCGGGCGGCACCCCGGAGCCGCTGCGCGGCGAGCTGACCGCCCTGCTCGGCGCCGACAAGGTGCTGTGGAAGGTCTCCGACCTGGTGCGGTACGCCTCGGACGCCAGCCCGTACCGCTTCGTCCCCCAGGTCGTGGTGGTCGCCGAGGACATCGACGACGTCTCGGCCGTGCTGTCGTACGCGCACGGCAAGGGCCGCGAGGTCGTCTTCCGGGCGGCCGGGACCAGCCTCAACGGCCAGGCGCAGGGCGAGGACATCCTGGTGGACGTGCGCCGCCACTGGGCCGGTGTCGAGGTCATGGACGGCGGCGCCCGCGCCCGGGTCCGGCCCGGCACGACCGTCGCGCGGGCCAACGCGGCGCTCGCCCGGCACGGCCGCGTCCTCGGCCCCGACCCGGCCAGCGCGCTCGCCTGCACGATCGGCGGGGTCGTCGCCAACAACGCCTCCGGGATGACGGCGGGCACGACCCGCAACTCGTACCGCACGGTCGCCTCGCTCACCTTCGTCCTGCCGAGCGGCACCGCGGTCGACACCGGCGACCCGCGCGCCGACGAGGACCTGGCGCACGCCGAACCCCGCCTGTGCGCGGGCCTGCTGGCGCTGAAGGCGGAGATCGAGGCGGACCCGGAGCTCACCGCCCGGATCCGCGCCAAGTACACGATCAAGAACACCAACGGCTACCGGCTCGACGCGTTCCTCGACGGCTCGACGCCGGTGGAGATCCTGCGCGGGCTGATGGTCGGCTCCGAGGGCACCTTCGGGTTCATCTCGGAGGTCGTCTTCGACACCCTGCCGCTGGAGCGCCACCTCAGCACGGCGCTGCTCTTCTTCCCCACCCTCCCGGCAGCCGCCGCGGCGGTGCCGCTCTTCAACGAGGCCGGGGCGCTCGCCGTGGAGCTGATCGACGGCAACACCCTGCGCGCCTCGGTGAGCGTGGCGGGCGTCCCCGCCGACTGGGCCGCGCTGCCCAAGGAGACGGCCGCGCTCCTTGTGGAGTTCCGCGCGCCGGACGAGGCGGGCCGCGAGGCGTACGAGGAGGCGGCCGCCCGGGTGCTCGCCGGGCTCGACCTGGTGGCCCCGGTCGCCTCGGTGACCAACGCGTTCACCCGGGACGCCGGGGCGATCGCCGGGTACTGGAAGGCCCGCAAGGCGTTCGTGACGGCGGTCGGCGGCTCCCGCCCGGCCGGGACGACCCTGATCACCGAGGACTTCGCGGTGCCGCCGCCGCGGCTCGCCGAGGCCTGCGAGGCGCTGCTCGCGCTCCAGGAGACCCATGGCTTCGACGCGGCCGTCGCGGGCCACGCGGCCCACGGCAACCTCCACTTCCTGCTGGCGTTCGACGCGGCCGAGCCGTCCGACGTCGAGCGGTACGCCGCGTTCATGGCCGACTTCTGCCGCCTCGCCGTGGAGCGCTTCGACGGCTCGCTGAAGGCCGAGCACGCCACCGGCCGCAACATCGCGCCGTTCCTGGAGCTGGAGTGGGGGCCGAGGGCCACCGAGCTGATGTGGCGGACCAAGCAGGTCATCGACCCGGACGGGGTGCTCGCGCCGCGGATCGTGCTCGACCGCGACCCGCGCGCCCATCTGCGCGGCCTCAAGACCATCCCGAAGGTGGAGCGGATCGCGGACCCGTGCATCGAGTGCGGCTTCTGCGAGCCCACCTGCCCCAGCCGCGACCTGACCACCACACCCCGGCAACGGATCGTGCTGCGGCGGGAGATGATGCGCCAGGGCGACGGCTCGCCCGTCCAGGACGCGCTGCTCGACGCGTACGGATACGACGCCGTGGACACCTGCGCGGGCGACTCGACCTGTGCGCTCGACTGCCCGGTGGGCATCGACACCGGCGCCCTGATGAAGCACTTCCGCCATCTGCGGCACAGCCCGCGCGAGGAGCGGGCCGCCGCCCTCACCGCCCGGCACTTCAAGGCCGTCGAGGCCTCGGCGCGCCTCGCGGTGGCCGCCGCCCGCGCCCTCGGGGACCGCATCGGCGACCGCGCCCTCGCGCGCGTGACGGGCCTCGCCCGCAAGGCCGTGCGCCCCGATCTGGTGCCCGAGTGGCTGCCCGAGATCCCGGGCGCCGCCGCCCGCGCCCTGCCCCGTACGGCGCGGGTCGGCGCGAGCGCCGTGTACTACCCGGCGTGCGTCAACCGGATCTTCGGGGAGCCGGAGGGCCATCGTGGCCCGTCGCTGCCGCAGGCCGTGGTGGCCCTCGCCACGCGCGCGGGGAAGCCGGTGTGGATCCCCGAGGACGTGACGGGCACCTGCTGCGCCACCATCTGGCACTCGAAGGGGTACGAGCTGGGCAACGCGGTGATGGCCAACCGGATCGTCGAGGCCGCCTGGGGCTGGACGGCCGGCGGCACGCTCCCGCTGGTCGTCGACGCCTCCTCCTGCACCCTGGGCATCGCGCACGAGGTGGTGCCGTATCTCAGCGCGGACAACCGGGAGTTGCACGCCGAGCTGACGGTCGTGGACTCGGTGGTGTGGGCCGCCGAGGAGCTGCTGCCGCATCTGACCGTGCTGCGCAGGGCGCGCTCGGCCGTGCTCCATCCGACCTGCTCCATGCGGCATTTGGGCGACGAGGCGCAGCTGCGCGCGGTCGCCGGGGCCTGCGCCGAGGAGGTCGTGGTGCCGGACGACGCGGGGTGCTGCGCCTTCGCGGGCGACCGGGGGATGCTCCACCAGGAGCTCACCGGGGCGGCGACCGCACGGGAGGCCGCCGAGGTGACGGATCGTCACTTCGACGCGCATCTCTCCGCGAACCGGATGTGCGAGATCGGGATGGAGCGGGCGACCGGCCGCGCCTATGTCTCCGTCCTGCTGGAGCTTGAGCGCGCCACCCGGCCCGGCCCGGAGTATCTGCGGCGCACCTGAGCCGCACGCAGGCAGACGATGACTGACGGACCGTCAACGACCCGTCCGCGCCCTTTCCCCGCGCCTCCCACGGCCCGGGCGTATCCGGACGTACCGTGACGTGGTGCAGCGGTGTACCTTCCCGGGGCGGCCCCGAGCGTCGACAGGCCCCCTTGCGCGGCAGCAGCCCCAACAACCATGGTCCTTACCGAGGTTCGTGTAACGCCGCGCAGAAATCAGCTCCCTCTCTTTCCAGGAGACTCGATGAACGACGCAGCTCCGCAGAACCACGACATCAGCCGACGCGACGTCCTGTGGACGGCGGGGGTCGCGGGCGCCGGGATCGGAATCGGCGGCCTGGGCACGGGCAGCGCCTCCGCCGCCGAACAGGCCCCGGCCCAGCCCCAGGAGCCGCCCGCGCCGAAGCGCCAGGGCAAGACCATGATCGGGGTGCCGTTCCAGCGGCGCTCCACGGTCCGGGTGGGCCTGATCGGCCTCGGCAACCGCGGCGGGAGCATGATCGACCTGTATCTCGCCGTCCCCGGGGTGCGGGTCGTGGCGCTCTGCGACCCGGTGAAGGCCAAGACGGAGAGAGCCGCCGCCAAGGTGACCGCGGCGGGCCAGCCCGCGCCCGCCGTCTACGTCAACGGCGACCACGACTACGAACAGCTCCTGGGGCGCGGCGACATCGACTTCGTGCACATCGCGACGCCCTGGGACTCCCACTTCGACATCACCAAGGCGGCGCTCCTCAACGGCGTGCACGCGGGCGTGGAGTGTCCGGCCTCGATGCGCATGGACCAGCTGTGGGAGCTGGTCGACCTCTCCGAGCGCACCAGACGCCACTGCATGCAGCTGGAGAACTGCTGTTACGGCAGGAACGAGATGCGGGTGCTGCGGATGGCGCACGCGGGCAGGTTCGGCGACCTGCTGCACGGCGCGGGCGCGTACATCCACGATCTGCGCGGCCTGATGTTCGACCCGAAGTACTACGAGGGGCCCTGGCGGCGCCTGTGGCACACCCGGCTGCGCGGCGACCTCTACCCCACCCACGGCTTCGGCCCGGTCGCCAACTACATGGACGTCAACCGCGGCGACCGCGTGGTGTCCATCGTCAGCGTCGGCACGCCCGCGCTCGGCCTCGCCGAGTACCGCGCTGCCCACATGCCCGCGGGCGACCCCAGCTTCAAGGAGTCGTACATCGAGAGCGACCGGACGATCAGTCTGGTGCAGACGGCCAAGGGCCGGGTGATCCGCCTGGAGCACGACGTGTCGACGCCGCACCCCTACAGCCGCATCAACAGCCTCGGCGGCACCAAGGGCCTCTTCGAGGACTACCCCGCGCGGATCTACATCGAGCCGGACCACCACGACGACAACTGGGGCGACTTCTCGAAGTACGCCGACTGGGACCACTGGCTCTGGAAGGAGCACGCCAACCCGCCCGGCGGGCACGGCGGCATGGACTACATGCTGGTGTTCCGGCTGATGCAGTGCGTGCGCCTCGGGCTCGTCCCGGACTTCGACGTGTACGACGCGGCCACCTGGTCGGCGCCGGTGCCGCTGAGCCACCTCTCGCTCAAGGCGAAGGGCGCGCCCCAGCGGATCCCCGACTTCACCCGCGGCGAGTGGCACAGGTCCCGCCCGGGAATGGACTCCGAGAAGCCGGCGGAGGCCTGAGACCGCGGGGCCCGTGCTTGGCGGCGAGCACGGGCCCCGCACCTGCCGTTCAGCAGCGCCGCAGGTCCTCGGTGAGGGTGCCCTGGGCGGTCTTCAGGCTGCGGTCGTAGCAGCCGTCGGAGCCGAGCAGGCGGTAGCGCTCGGCGGAGGTGCCGGTCGCGTGCCGCTGGTCGCGCGGGACGTTCAGGGTCCAGGAGGCGTCGCCCCGGTAGGTGTCGTCCAGGCGCGACCACGAGACGGCCCGGCCGCCGCGCAGGGTGGCGGTGTCCGCGCGGTCCCCGAGGGTGATCACGGTCCGCAGCCGGTCGTCCGCGCCGATGGTGATGGTGCCGTCCATCGTGTACGTACGGTGCACGCGCGCGGTGACGGCCGGGCCGCGCCCGTCCGTGGTGACCGCGCTGTCGTCGGTCCAACTCCCCTTCAGGGCGTCGGTGTTCTCGCCCTCGGTCCAGCGGTGGACCGTGTCGGCGGCGACGCTGCGGGCGACGGTGGTGGCGACCCGGCCGTGCGAGGTGTCCAGATAGCCCGCCGTGGTCAGCCGGTGGCCCGCCTTCGCGTCGAGGCGCGGCTCGGTTCCGGGCGTGTAGGTGGTGGAGTCGGCGGGCGCGCTCTCGTCGTGGCGGGTGAGCGCCCCGGTGACGACCTCGCTGCCGCGGTCCTGCCAGACCAGTACGTTGACCGGCGTCGACCAGCCGGACTGCCCCTCGGGGACCCCGGCCACCGACACCTCCACGCGGTGCGCGCGGCCGTCGTTGAGCAGCGCCGCGTACGGCGTCAGGTCGTACTCGATGGGCCGTACGTCGAAGGCGTGGGGCGCCGGGACGACGTACCAGAGGAACGGGTTGGACCAGCCGCCGGTCCACACGTTCGGGAACGGCGAGGCGATTCCGGCGAGTTGGCCGTCCACCTTGATCCGCACCTCGCGGTTGGGGCCCGCGGCCGCCTTGCAGGAGTAGGGCGCGGGGTCCGGCACCGCGAGGTACCAGAACTCCTCGCAGCCGCCGCCCGAGCCGGTCGCGTACACCTCGGCGACGATCCGCTCGGAGTTGCGCGGCGTCGTCAGCGCGGTGCCGTCGAGCGGCAGCACCTTGTCCGGTGTCGCGGCGGGCTTCACCCGGCCCTCGGCGGCGTAGAACGTCAGCGTGACCTTGACGTCGATCACACCGGTGTACGTCTCGTCGACGACGTTGCCGATCAGCATCTCGACGGGCTGCGCGGAGCGGAAGGTGTCGCTGTAGCGGGTGACGTCCTTCTCGACGTTCCAGGCGATGCCGTCCGGCGACGGCTCGGGGGTCGACGTCCGCAGCACCTCGACGCCGCCGACGTGGAGATAGCCGAGGCGGTCGTACTGCCTGCCCTTGACGGTGCCGTCGAGCCGCAGCACCACCTTGCTCCACCGGTCGCCGCACCCCTCGGGCGGCGCGTAACTCCCCTTGTACGGCGTGAAGTCGCGGAACTGCGCCTGCACCAGGGTCACTTGGCAGCTACGGGTGTGCGGCACCGCGACCGGCGGCACGGCGGTGACCGGGTCGTGCCAGTCGGTGCCGAACTCGGCAGGAGGATCGGCCGGCTGTGCGGCGGACGCCGCCGGGCCCGCACCGAGCAGCGCTCCGGCGGCGAGCACCGCCCCGCTGATCATGGACATGATCTTTCGTGGTCTCATGCGTCAGGAGTGAAGCGCGAGCGGGCCGCGCGCGCCAGGGCCTGTCGTCACATTCCCGTCGTCGCCCGAAGGGCGGCCCCGCGGCGTCTGGTGCGTGCTCTGGGGGTCCCCCCTGCTCGAAGAGCTTGGGGGAGTGCCGGGCGAGAGCCCTCGTACTGGATGTACGTGGGCTTTCGCCCGGTGCGGCGAGTGGGGGTCCCCCCTGCTCGAAGAGCTTGGGGGAGCGTGCCAGACGCCGCGGGGCAGACGGGAATGTGACGACAGGCCCTAGGGCGGGCCGGCGGTCTTGGCGCGTTCCGGTCGCCCGGGCGGGAAAATCGATTGCCCCGGGGCCCGTCGGAAGGCGAACCTTGCACGGTTTGAACCACTCTTTCCGATCCTTGGGACGTCATGCAGATTCGCGATCTTCCTTATACGGATCCAGGCGAACCGGACGTCCGCTCGGGTCCCCGCTTCCTGCTGTGGCTGGGCCGTCAGCAGCTCGCCGGGCAGCTCAGATCGACGGCCTGGGGGCTGCTGCACCAGTGCGGCATCGCCGGGCTTCCGCTCGGCGTGGGCATCGCCGTACAGGCCGTGATCGACCGCTCGGGGACACGGCTCGCGCTCGCGGGCGGCCTCATCGCGCTCGTCGGCGCGGCCATCGCCGTCGGCGCCACCATGCTGCACCGCACCGCGGTGACCAACTGGATCACCGCCGCCGCGCGCGTGCAGCAACTGCTCGCGCGCAAGACCGCCGAGCTCGGCTCGGTGCTCACGCGCCGGGTCGCGGCGGGCGAGGTCGTCGCGGTCTCCACCGGGGACGTCGAGAAGATCGGCTGGTTCGTGGAGGCCCTGTCGCGGTTCGCGGCGGCGGCCACCACACTGGTGATCATCTGTGTCGGCCTGGTGCTGTACCAGCCCGCGCTCGGCGTCGTCGTCGCGATCGGCGTGCCCGTACTGGCCCTGGCCGTCCTGCCGTTGCTGCCGCCCGCCACCCGGCGGGCCGACGTCCAGCGCGAGAAGGCGGGCCGGGCGACCGAGCTGGCCTCGGACACCGTGGCCGGGCTGCGGGTGCTGCGCGGCATCGGCGGCGAGGAGCTCTTCCTCGGCCGCTACCGCGAGGCCTCCCAGGAGGTCCGCAGGGCAGCCGTGCGCAGTGCCCGCATGTGGTCGCTGATCTCGGCGGTCCAGGTGCTGCTGCCGGGCGTCCTGCTGATCGTGGTGGTCTGGTACGGGGCGGCGCTGGCCCGCGACGGCCGGATCCAGGTCGGTGAACTGGTCACCGTGTACAGCGCGGTGACGCTGATGCTGTACCCGCTGAGCCACTTCGAGGAGATCGCCATGGCGTACTCCTTCTCGCGGCCCTCGGCCAAGCGCGCGGCCCGCGTGCTGGCGCTGCGCCGGGCCACGGACCCGTCCGGGACGGACACGGGGGTGCCGTCCCGGACGTCCGGCGCGCGGGAGGCACGGTCCGAGGGCCCGTCCGGCGACCTGTACGACCCGGCGACCGGACTGCTGGCGCCCGAGGGCCGGTTCACGGCCGTCGTGTGCGGCGACCCGGACGCGGCCGGACGGCTGGCCGAGCGCCTGGGCGGGCACGCCGCCGAGGCCGACGCGCTGCCGTCCGCCCTGCTCGGCGGGGTCGCGCTCGACGGGCTCCCGCTGGACGCGGCCCGGGCCGCCGTCCTCGTCCAGGACAAGGACCCGGTGCTGCTCTCCGGCACGCTCCACGAGCTCCTGGACGTGCCCTCGTCCGGGAAGGTCGCGCCCGACGAGGCGCTGGCGGCGGCGCAGTGCGGCGACGTCCTGGACGCGCTCGCCCAGGCGTCGGTGGACACCGACGGCGACCCGATGCGCACCCGCATCACCGAGCGCGGCCGGTCCCTCTCCGGCGGCCAGCGCCAACGCCTCGCCCTGGCACGGTCGTTGGTGACGGACCCGGAGGTGCTCGTCCTGGACGAGCCGACCTCGGCGGTCGACTCGCACACCGAGTCACGGGTCGCGGGCGGCATCAAACGGCTGCGCACGGGCCGTACGACGGTCGTGTTCTCGTCGTCGCCGCTGCTGCTCGACCTGGCGGACCGGGTCGTCCTCGTGCACGACGGCGAGGTCGCCTCGGTCGGGGTGCACCGCGACCTGATGCACACCGACACCCGCTACCGCGCGGTGGTCACCCGGGAGACCGACGAGTCGGCGCGGACCGAAGAGACACAGGCACTTCAGACATGGGAGGAGACGGCATGATCGGCGTGGCGGCACCCGAGTACGACCCGGCGGCCCCGCAGTCGGCCACCACCCTGCCCGTCGGCACCCCGGCGACCGTCCGGGCGTACGTACGTCAGCTGATGCGGCGCCACCGCAAGGCGTTCGCGCTGCTCATCGGGGTCAACGCGGTCGCGGTGATCTCCTCGATGGTCGGCCCGTACCTGCTGGGCGGGATCGTCGAGGACCTCTCCAACGACGTCCAGGACCTCCATCTGGAGCGCACGGCCGCGCTGTTCGCGGGCGCGCTGATCATACAGACCGTGTTCGTCCGCCTGGTGCGGCTGCGCGGCGGGATGCTCGGCGAGGAGATGCTGGCCGATCTGCGCGAGGACTTCCTGGTGCGGTCGGTCGGGCTGCCGCCGGGCGTCCTGGAGCGCGCGGGCACCGGCGATCTGCTGTCCCGGATCACCACGGACATCGACCGGCTGGCCAACGCGATGCGCGAGGCCGTGCCGCAGCTGGCCATCGGTGTGGTGTGGGTGCTGCTGCTCATGGTCGCGCTCGGGGTCACCGCGCCGCCGCTGGCCCTGGCGGTGCTCGTGGCACTGCCGCTGCTCGTGGCGGGGTGCCGCTGGTACTTCAAGCGGGCGCCCTCGGCGTACCGCTCGGAGGCGGCCGGGTACGCGGCGGTCGCGGCCGTGCTGGCCGAGACCGTCGACGCGGGCCGGACCGTCGAGGCGCACCGCCTGGGCGAGCGCCGCATCGCACTCTCCGACCGGCGGATCACCGAGTGGACGGCCTGGGAGCGGTACACGCTGTGGCTGCGGTCGGTCCTTTTCCCCGTCATCAACCTCACCCACATCACCATCCTGCTGGCCGTCCTGATGATCGGCGGAACCTTCGTCCTGAACGACTGGCTCACCGTCGGGCAGCTGACGACCGGCGCGATGCTCGCGATGATGATGGTCGAGCCGGTCGAGCTGATCCTGCGCTGGTACGACGAGCTCCAGGTGGCCCAGGTCTCGCTGGCCCGGCTCGTCGGCGTCCGCGACATCGAGCCGGAGGCGGGCGACGCCGAGGTGCTCCCGGACGGCCGGGACGTCGAGGCGGACGGGGTGCACTTCGGCTACCGCGAGGGCGTGGACGTACTGCACCAGGTCTCCCTGTCGGTGGCGCCGGGCACCCGGCTTGCGCTGGTGGGTCCGTCCGGTGCGGGCAAGTCCACGCTCGGGCGGCTCCTCGCGGGCATCTACGCCCCGCGCGAGGGCAGGGTCACGCTCGGCGAGGCCGAGCTGTCGCGGATGCCCGCCGAGCGGGTGCGCGAGCACGTGGCGCTGGTCAACCAGGAGCACCACGTCTTCGTGGGCGCGCTGCGGGACAACCTGCTGCTCGCCCGGCAGGGCGCCGGGGACGCCGAGCTGTGGGCGGCCCTGGGCGCGGTCGACGCCGACGGCTGGGCGCGGGCGCTCGACGACGGCCTGGACACCGAGGTCGGCTCCGGCGGGCTCTCCCTCACCCCGGCCCAGGCCCAGCAGATCGCGCTGGCCCGCCTCGTCCTGGCGGACCCGCACACACTGGTACTGGACGAGGCGACCTCGCTCCTGGACCCGCGCGCGGCACGCCACCTGGAGCGCTCGCTGGCGCGGGTGCTGGACGGCCGCACCGTCGTGGCGATCGCCCACCGGCTGCACACCGCGCACGACGCGGACGTGATCGCGGTGGTCGAGAACGGCCGCATCACAGAACTGGGCAGCCATGACGCCCTGGTCGAGGCGGACGGGGCGTACGCGGCGCTGTGGCGGTCCTGGCACGGGTGAGGCCCTGCCGTCGAGCGGCGGTCAGTCCGGGGGTGCGGCCCCCGGACCGGCCGCGCTGTCCGTCTGCGGACCGGCCTGGGTTTCCGCACCCGCCCCTCGCGGCAGCCACTTCTCGATCGTGGTCAGCAGCGCGTCGGTGTCGACCGGCTTGGTCAGATACGCGGAGGCGCCCGCCTCGATGCTGCGCTCGCGGTCGCCCGCCATCGCCTTGGCGGTGAGCGCGACGACCGGCAGCGCCTCGTAGCCCGGCATCCGCCGGATCCGCGCCATCGTCTCGTTGCCGTCCATCTCCGGCATCATCACGTCCATCAGGACGAGTGCGACGCCGGGTTGGCGTCCGAGCAGGTCGATCGCCTCCTGGCCGCTCTCCGCGTACCAGACGGTCAGCCCGTTCTGTTCGAGGACCGTGGTGAGGGCGAAGACATTGCGTACGTCGTCGTCCACGACGAGGACCTGCTCGCCGCCGAACGCGCCGTTGAACTCCGGGAGTCGGGCGGGCCGCGCGACGATGGGGGGCCGGGGCGCCGGATCCGGATCCGCGACCTCGGGAGCCTGCGGCAGGGTGAGGGTGAACGTCGAGCCCCGGCCGACCTCGCTCTCACAGACGATCTTGCCGCCGAGCAGCCCGGCGATCTCCCGGCTGATGGACAGGCCGAGTCCCGTACCGCCGTATCTGCGGCTGGTCGTGCCGTCGGCCTGCTTGAACGCGTCGAAGATCATCTGGATCTTGTCGGGGAGGATCCCGATCCCGGTGTCCACGACCGAGAACGCCAGCCCCTGGCCCGCGCGATGGATGCGCAGCTCCACCGCCCCCACGTCGGTGAACTTCACCGCGTTGGAGAGCAGATTGCGCAGTACCTGGAGCAGCCGCTGCTCGTCCGTGTACAGGCTGGCGGACACCCCGGGCGCCAGGCTCACGGAGAAGTCCAGCCCCTTGTCCTCCATCAGTGGGCGGAACATCGCTTCCACGTGGTCCACCAGCGGGGCCAGGGCGATCCAGGACGGCGCGACGTTCATCCGGCCCGCCTCGATCCGGGAGAGGTCGAGGACGTCGTTGATCAGCTGGAGCAGGTCGGAGCCCGCGTGGTGGATCGTCTCGGCGAACTCGATCTGCCGCTGCGAGAGGGTTCCTTCGACGTTGTCGGCGAGCAGCTTGGCGAGGATCAGCATGGAGTTGAGCGGGGTGCGCAGCTCGTGCGACATGTTCGCCAGGAACTCGGACCGGAAGCGCATCGAGACCGCCAGCAGCTCCGCCCGCTCCTCCAGGGCCCGACGTGCCTCCTCGATCTCGAAGTTCTTCCTCTCGACGTCCCGGTTGACGCGCGCGAGGAGCTCGGCCTTCTCCGCCAGCTCCGCGTTGGCCGCCTGGAGCTCCTTCATCTGCCGCTCGGTGCGCTCCTGTTCGAGCAGGACCGCGAGGCTCCTGCGCATCAGCGCCCCGACCTCCGGCGGAATGTCGTCAGGGCGTTCGTCCAGCCACCGCTGCGCCTCCGCGACCCGAGGAGCCGACAGCAGGTCGTCCTCCGCCGCGCGCTCCTCGGCGACCGCCAGCCACTGCTGGAAGTCGGCGTCCTCGTCGACCCAGCCGGCCAGCCGCTGCCAGCCCCGGATCAGCGCCTCGTGGGCGATCTCCGCGGTGCCGGGCCCCTCCGGACCCAGGACGACCAGGCGCCGCTCGGGGTCGGCCATCAGCTGGGCCACGTACCAGTCCGCGCCGAGGTGGACGCGCCGGGCCGCGACCCGTACCGCGCTGGCCGCGCCGCCCCGGGCCCGGATCATGGAGAGCAGGACGCGCCGGATCCGGGCCTCGTCCAGGGTCTCGGTCAGGAAGCGGTAGACCTGCTCGGCATGGCGGTTGAGGGCGCCCGAGACGCCGCCGAGGCCGTGGTAGCTGTCGAAGCTGATCCGGCGTTCGCGCTGCATCGGCCAGAGCTCGGTCAGGGCGAACTCCAGCAGCGGCAGTCCGCCCGGCCCCTTGCTCGCCTCGGCCGCCACGGCCTCGGCCAGCCCCTCGGTGAAGGTCACCCCGGCGAGCGCGGCCGGTTCGACGATCACCCGGGTCAGCGCCGCCTCGTCGAGCGGGGACACGTTCAGCTGCCGGTCCTGCAGCCGCGGCCCGATGTCCGCCAGCTCCAGCAGATCGGGCAGGAAGTCGGAGCGCAGGGTGCAGACCAGGCGCACGTCGGGGCTCTGCACCGTCTCGGGCGGCGGGAAGGTCTGCTGGAGGAAGCGCACCGGGTCCACCCCGTCCGCGCCCGCGCTGAACACCTCCTCGAACTGGTCGCCGATGAGCGCGAGGCGGCGGCCCGAGAGCACCGACACCCGGGTCGCCACCGGCCAGAAGCCCTCCTCGCGCAGGGCGCGGCAGCGGTTCTCCAGCTGTTCGAGCGAGTGGTCGCCGCCGGGGCACTCCAGATCCAGCAGCGCCCGGGCCAGCGTGTCGTACGGCGTGGCGCCCGGGCGGAAGGAGGCGACCGACCAGCCGTCCGCGAGCAGCCCCGGTTCGAGCCCGGCCGCCACCAGCGAGGACTTGCCCACTCCGGAGGGGCCGGTGACCACGACCAGCGGCCGGTCCTTCACCATCGCGCGCAGCCCGGCGATCTCCCGCTCGCGGCCGACGAAGAGCCCGGCCCGGGCGTCGGCGGCGGTGAAGGACCGCAGGCCCCGGTAGGGGCAGGGCGGCAGCATGCTGTCGCCGAGGACCTCGGGCCAGGCGGCCGACACCTCGGTCATGGGCACCGCGTACGCGTCGTCGGTGCGGCCGTCCCGCCCGGCGACGGCCAGCATCCCGACGACCGCGTCGCCCCACGCGTCGCCCACGATCACCGGGGCGCCGCTGAAGCCGGGCTGGGCGCGCAGCGCCGACTCGCTCTCGGCGTCGAGCTGGACCAGTCCCCCGCCGACCGCGCCCCGCAGCCGGCAGGAGGACCAGGCGCCGTTGGCGGTACGGGACGGGCTCGCCGGATAGCCGAAGACCCCGGCCTGGACGTCCTCGGCCCCGCCGCCCCGCACCGCGACCAGCCGGGCGGGACCGGCGCCGACCGGCAGCGTGTCGCCCACCACGACGAGCCCGGCCGTGTCGCGTCCGCCGAGCCCGGGCGCCGCGGGCGGGTCCCAGGCGGCGACCCGGCATTCGCGCAGCGGCGCGCCCTCCGCGTCCCCCAGGAGCGGGAAGTCGACGCGGATCCTGGCGCTGTCCGGCGGCCGCTCGCGACTGGCCTTGTCCCGGCCGAGCGCCGCGTTGATCACATGGGCGCAGGTCACGATGTGCTTCTCGCCCACCACACAGCCGACGCCCGCCGCCACCGGCGGCTCGGCCGTGGCGTGCCGGATCCTGACGACGAACCCCTCCCGCCGGGTCATGGTCAGGCGCGGTTCCAGACGAGCCGGACGGCGAAGTTCACCTCGGCCGTCCCCTTGGCGATGATCACGCCCGTCTCGCCGCCCGCCTTGAGGCCGAACTCGATCTCGACCTCGTCGGGCCCGAGCCCTCGTACCGTCTCGACGACGCGGGACAGCGCGGGCCGCACCTGGTCCATCGCCTCCGCGAGCGACACCCTGGCCCGGGCCACCGTGCCGGTGCCGCCCGCGGCCGGCTCCAGATCGCCGCCGGTCCCGTCCTCGCCGATCTCGAACACGGCCAGCACATCGCCGCCGCGCTCCAGCGGCATCGTCAGAATCTGCCCCATGCGGTCGCCCCGCCGCCCTCACTGCCGTACGAGCGCGGCGCGTCCGCCCGGAAGGCGGGAGCCGCCGCGATGACGGGTCCCATCGTCGGCCACGGCGGGCCGCGGGCGCAGGCGGTTCACGGAAACCCGTCCACCCGGTGGGGCGGGCCCGGAGGGACGCGGCGGGCTCAGATGAAGTTGAGCGCCCCCGCCGCCCCGACCCCGCCGAGCACCATGAACGCGGGCATCAGCACCTTCAGCTCGACCCAGCTCCCGGCCCGGAACCGCATCGCCTTCGGCGGGCCCACCGGGTACCAGCGCTTGCGGCCCAGCGGGATCGGCCACAGGATCGGGCAGCCGGAGACGGTCAGCGCGTCCCCGATGTCGTGGACCAGGGCGCCGAGCACGATCGGCAGGCCCAGCCACAGGTACTCCTGGCCGGAGCCGGTGAAGAGCCAGTCCGAGCCGTTGCCGGGCTTGTCGAGGACCCCGGCCATGATCCAGGCGCCGGCCGCGCCGAGCAGCCACACCAGGACGTCGCTGGACATCCGCGCGGCCCGCCACAGCAGGCCCTCCACGGCGAGGACGACGTGCACGAAGAGGATGCCCAGGACCGCCCAGCGGCCGCCGAACACCGCCGCGGCCGAGGCGCCCGCCCCGATCAGGACGGCCCACAGCCAGGTGTGGGTGAGCGTGCGGTGGCCGCCGTTGCGGCGCGGGTCGCCGGGGCCCCGGGTCGCCTTGTAGACGGTGTGCGAGAGCTCGTCGACGATGCCGCACAGGGCCCGGGAGACCGGTCCGAAGGCGCGCGAGATGGTCGCGGACTTGTGGTCGAGGTCGGGCGCGAGCGCCGCTCCGGCGCTGATCAGCGCGCCGACGACGAGCACCGGCCAGGGCATGGCGTGCCCCGCGGCCGCGGTCGCGGCCCCCACCCCCAGCCAGGCTGCCGCTCCTGACAGTGAGTGCGCAGGTCCCATCATGACCGTGCCCCGCCCCATTTCCTGTTGTCCCGTGGCCCAGTTGACATGGCAGCCTATCGCTCATGATCTTGCTGCCCCTCCTCCGGTTCCCTCTCATGGGGTGAAGCCAGGCAAGATGGGGGCGTGACCCTTATCGATCAGCTGCCGCCGAGTGCCGACCCCGATGCCCTTTTCGAGGCCTTCTCCACCTGGGCCGAGGAGCGGGGCATCTCCCTGTACCCGGCCCAGGAGGAGGCGCTGATCGAGGTGGTGTCGGGCGCGAACGTGATCCTTTCCACCCCGACCGGCTCCGGAAAGAGCCTGGTGGCGGCGGGTGCGCACTTCGCGGCGCTGGCCCGGGACGAGGTCACGTTCTACACCGCGCCGATCAAGGCGCTGGTCTCCGAGAAGTTCTTCGACCTCTGCAAGCTCTTCGGCACCGAGAACGTCGGCATGCTCACCGGCGACGCGTCCGTGAACGCCGACGCCCCGGTCATCTGCTGCACCGCCGAGGTCCTCGCCTCCATCGCGCTGCGCGACGGCAAGCACGCCGACATCGGCCAGGTCGTGATGGACGAGTTCCACTTCTACGCCGAGGCGGACCGCGGCTGGGCCTGGCAGATCCCGATCCTGGAACTGCCCCAGGCCCAGTTCGTCCTGATGTCGGCCACCCTCGGCGACGTCTCGATGTTCGAGAAGGACCTGACCCGGCGCACCGGCCGGGAGACCGCGGTGGTCCGCTCGGCGACCCGCCCGGTCCCGCTCTCGTACGAGTACGTCACGACGCCCATCACCGAGACCCTGACCGAGCTGCTCGAAACCAAGCAGTCGCCGGTCTACATCGTGCACTTCACCCAGGCCCAGGCGGTCGAGCGGGCGCAGTCGCTGATGAGCATCAACATGTGCTCGCGCGAGGAGAAGGACGCGATCGCGGAGCTGATCGGCAACTTCCGCTTCACCACCAAGTTCGGCCAGAACCTCTCCCGTTACGTACGCCACGGCATCGGTGTGCACCACGCGGGCATGCTGCCCAAGTACCGCCGTCTGGTGGAGAAACTGGCGCAGGCGGGCCTGCTGAAGGTGATCTGCGGTACGGACACGCTGGGCGTCGGCGTCAACGTGCCCATCCGCACCGTGCTGTTCACCGCGCTCACCAAGTACGACGGCAACCGGGTGCGCACCCTGCGCGCCCGTGAGTTCCACCAGATCGCGGGCCGGGCCGGGCGGGCCGGGTTCGACACCGCCGGGTTCGTGGTCGCCCAGGCGCCCGAGCACGTCATCGAGAACGAGAAGGCGCTCGCCAAGGCGGGCGACGACCCTAAGAAGCGCCGCAAGGTGGTCCGCAAGAAGGCCCCCGAGGGCTTCGTGGCCTGGTCGGACACCACCTTCGAGAAGCTGATCGCCGCCGAGCCCGAGCCGCTGACCTCGCGCTTCCGGGTCACCAACATCATGCTGCTCTCGGTGATCGCCCGGCCGGGCAACGCCTTCGAGGCGATGCGCCATCTCCTGGAGGACAACCACGAGCCGCGCAAGGCGCAGCTGCGGCACATCCGCCGCGCCATCGCCATCTACCGCTCGCTGCTCGACGGCGGTGTGGTGGAGCAGCTGGACACCCCGGACGCCGAGGGCCGCACCATCCGCCTCACCGTCGACCTCCAGCAGGACTTCGCGCTCAACCAGCCGCTGTCCACGTTCGCCCTGGCGGCCTTCGACCTGCTCGACCCCGAGTCGCCCTCGTACGCGCTCGACATGGTCTCGGTGGTCGAGTCGACGCTCGACGACCCGCGCCAGATCCTCGCCGCCATGCAGAACAAGGCGCGCGGCGAGGCCGTCGGGCAGATGAAGGCGGACGGCGTCGAGTACGAGGAGCGCATGGAGCGGCTCCAGGACATCTCGTACCCGAAGCCGCTGGAAGAGCTGCTGTGGCACGCGTACAACGTCTACAAGAAGTCGCACCCGTGGGTGGGCGACCACCCGGTCTCGCCGAAGTCCGTCATCCGTGACATGTACGAACGGGCGCTCACCTTCACGGAGTTCACCTCCTGGTACGAGCTGGCGCGCACCGAGGGCATCGTCCTGCGCTATCTGGCGAGCGCGTACAAGGCGCTCGACCACACCATCCCGGACGACCTCAAGACCGAGGACCTGGAGGACCTGATCGCCTGGCTCGGCGAGATGGTCCGCCAGGTCGACTCCAGCCTGCTCGACGAGTGGGAGCAGCTCGCCAACCCGGAGATCCAGACCGCCGAGGAGGCCCAGGAGAAGGCCGACGAGGTCAAGCCGGTCACCGCGAACGCCCGCGCCTTCCGCGTCCTGGTGCGCAACGCGATGTTCCGCCGGGTGGAGCTGGCCGCGCTCGACAACGTGGACGCGCTCGGCGAACTGGACGCGGAGTCCGGCTGGGACGCGGACGCGTGGGGCGAGGCGATGGACAAGTACTGGGACGAGTACGAGGACCTGGGCACCGGCCCCGACGCGCGCGGCCCCAAGCTGCTGGCGATCGAGGAGGACGCGGCGCACGGCCTGTGGCGCGTGCGGCAGACCTTCGCCGACCCGAACGGCGACCACGGCTGGGGCATCAGCGCGGAGGTCGACCTCGCGGCCTCCGACGAGGAGGGCCGCGCGGTGATCCGGGTGACGGACGTAGGCGAGCTGTAATCACGAGAGTGGAGACGGACCCATGACGAACCCCGCCGAAAGACTCGTCGATCTGCTCGACCTGGAGCAGATCGAGGTCGACATCTTCCGCGGCCGCAGCCCGCAGGAGTCCCTGCAGCGCGTCTTCGGCGGCCAGGTGGCCGGCCAGGCGCTGGTGGCGGCCGGGCGCACCACGGACGGCGAGCGCCCGGTGCACTCGCTGCACGCCTACTTCCTGCGCCCCGGCCGCCCCGGCGTCCCGATCGTCTACCAGGTCGAGCGGGTGCGGGACGGCCGGTCGTTCACCACCCGCCGGGTCACCGCGGTCCAGCAGGGCCGCACGATCTTCAATCTGACGGCGTCCTTCCACCGGCCGGAGCCGGGCAGCATCGAGCACCAGCTGCCGCCGCGCCTGGACTTCCCGGAGCCGGAGTCGCTGCCGACGGTCGCGGACGAGATCCGCGAGCACCTGGGCACCCTGCCGGAGGCCCTGGAGCGGATGGCGCGCCGCCAGCCCTTCGACATCCGGTACGTGGACCGGCTGCGCTGGACGCCGGACGAGATCAAGGACGCGGACCCGCGCAGCGCGGTGTGGATGCGCGCGGTCGGCCCGCTGGGCGACGACCCGCTGGTGCACACCTGCGCGCTGACGTACGCGTCCGACATGACGCTGCTCGACGCGGTCCGCATCCCGGTGGAGCCGCTGTGGGGCCCCCGGGGCTTCGACATGGCCTCGCTCGACCACGCGATGTGGTTCCACCGCCCGTTCCGGGCCGACGAGTGGTTCCTGTACGACCAGGAGTCCCCGATCGCGACCGGCGGCCGGGGCCTGGCCCGCGGCCGCATCTACGACCGCGAGGGCCGGCTGCTGGTGTCCGTGGTCCAGGAGGGCCTGTTCCGCCCCCTGCCGGCCCGCGACTGACCAGTCCACACCCCTGTTACGAGGAGTCTGCTGATGAGCCTGTACGACATCCCGCTGCGCACCCTGTCCGGCGAGCCCACCTCGCTGGCCGACTACAAGGGCAAGGCGGTGCTGGTCGTGAACGTGGCGTCCAAGTGCGGTCTGACCCCGCAGTACGCCGGTCTGGAGCGCCTCCAGGCGCTGTACGGCGAGCGCGGCTTCACCGTGCTCGGCGTGCCCTGCAACCAGTTCGGCGCCCAGGAGCCCGGCAGCGCGGAGGAGATCCGGACGTTCTGCTCGGCGACGTACGGAGTGACGTTTCCGCTCCTGGAGAAGACGGACGTCAACGGCGACGGCCGCCACCCGCTGTACCAGCGCCTCACGGAGGTCGCGGACGCGGAGGGCGAGGCCGGCGACATCCAGTGGAACTTCGAGAAGTTCCTGATCTCCCCCGCAGGCGAGGTGGTCGCCCGGATCCGTCCGCGCACCGAGCCGGAGGCCCCGGAGGTCGTCGCGGCGATCGAGGCGCAGCTGGCGGTCTGATCCACCGGAGAAACAGTGCGGCTCCGTTCCCGCCACACGGGAACGGAGCCGGTTTCCTGGCCGGTGGAGGCTAAGCGCTCCGCTGGAAGTGCGGGTATTCGACTGCAGGCCGTCTGTGGCTGGTCGCGCAGTTCCCCGCGCCCCTTCGGGGCACGCGGCACCGCACCGGACTTCCACAAGACCATTTAGCGGATCGGCATGCCCGAGAGCGTGCGGGCGATCACCAGGCGCTGGATCTCGCTGGTCCCCTCGAAGATCGTGTAGATCGCCGCATCGCGGTGCATGCGCTCCACCGGGTACTCGCGGGTGTAGCCGTTGCCGCCGAGGATCTGGATCGCCTGCGCGGTGACCTTCTTGGCGGTCTCGCTCGCGAACAGCTTGGACATCGAGCCCTCGGCGGAGGTGAAGGGCCGGCCCGCGGTGGCCATCCAGGAGGCGCGCCACACCAGCAGCCGGGCCGCGTCGATCTGCGTGCGCATGTCGGCGAGCTGGAACGCGACGCCCTGGTTGTCGATGATCGGGCGGCCGAACTGCTCGCGGCCCTTGGCGTATTCGAGCGCGTAGTCGTACGCGGCGCGGGCCGTGCCGACCGCCATGGCGCCGACGGCCGGGCGGGAGGCCTCGAAGGTGGCCATGGCGGCGTTCTTCACCCGCTCGCCGCCGCCCGCCTTCGCCTTCTCGTGGGCCCGGGCGAGCCGCTCGTCGAGCTTCTCCTTGCCGCCGAGCAGGCAGTGCCCGGGCACGCGGACGTCTTCGAGCACGACCTCGGCGGTGTGCGAGGCGCGGATGCCGTGCTTCTTGAACTTCTGGCCCTGGGACAGGCCGGGGGTGTTCGGCGGGACGATGAAGGAGGCGTGGCCCTTCGAGCCGAGGTCGGGGTCGACGACGGCCACGACGACGTGCACATTGGCGATGCCGCCGTTGGTGGCCCAGGTCTTGGTGCCGTTGAGCACCCACTCGTCCTTGACCTCGTCGTACACGGCCTTGGTCCGCATGGAGGCGACGTCGGACCCCGCGTCCGGCTCGGAGGAGCAGAAGGCGGCGACCTTCACGTCGTCCGCGTCGCCGTACATCTGGGGTATCCAGGTGCCGATCTGCTCCTCGGTGCCGTTGGCGAGGACGCCGACGGCGGCGAGACCGGTGCCGACGATCGACAGGGCGATGCCCGCGTCGCCCCAGAACAGCTCCTCCATGGCGACCGGGATGCCGAGACCGGTCGGGTCGAAGAACTGCTGGGCGTAGAAGTCCAGGGAGTAGATTCCGACCTTGGCGGCCTCCTGGATCACCGGCCAGGGGGTCTCCTCACGCTCGTCCCACTCCGCGGCGGCGGGCCGGATGACGTCCTTCGCGAACCCGTGCAACCAGTCCCTGACCTGCTTCTGGTCGTCGTTGAGCTCCATCGTGAACTCAGCCATGTCCCCTCCACCACTTCCCGTGCCACAGACAAGCGTTACTTACGGTAACAGCAGTATGTTACTGGCCGGTAGAGCCTGTCAACCGGCCACCACTCGCTCAGCGCGAGACCTGGCCGGAGTGTTACGTTGCGCAGGCATTCCGGATGGCGGAACAACGCAAGACGCGGTACGAGTACGGGCGGGGAGACGGAGCCATGGAGACCACACACCAGGCCGAGCAGCAGCGGACGTCGACGGAGAGCCGCCGGCGGGAACTGCTGGAGGCGGCGGACCGGGTGGTTCTCCGGGACGGCCCCAAGGCGTCGATGAACGCGATCGCCGCGGAAGCGGGGATCACCAAGCCGATCCTGTACCGGCACTTCGGGGACAAGGGCGGCCTTTACCGGGCGCTGGCGCAGCGCCACACGGACGCGCTGCTCGCCGCGCTGCGGGCGGCGCTGGACGCGCCCGCGGAGCGCCGCGAGCGCGTCGAGGCGACGCTGGAGACGTACCTCGTGGCGATCGAGGCGCGGCCGCAGGTGTACCGCTTCCTGATGCACCCCGCGGAGGAGACCGGCAGCGGTGAGCACGCCGGGTTCGACGTGGGCCGGCACTCCGCGCCGCTGCTGCGGCGGATGGGCGAGGAGCTGGGCGTGGTGATCGCCGAGCGGATCGACCTGGGGCCGGGGAGCGAGGCGCTGGCGCGGGTGTGGGGCCACGGGATCGTCGGCATGATGCACGCGGCGGGCGACTGGTGGCTGGGCGAACGCCCCTGCTCGCGGGCGGAGTTGGTACGGGGCCTGGCGGACCTGCTGTGGGGCCGCCTCGCCGCGGCGGCGGACCGCGCGGGCGGCCCGGGGTTCTAAGCCCCACCCCGCCCCTTCGCCTAAACCCTCCGGGGGTGGGTGGGGGTGAAGGTGGGTTTTCCGGGGGCTACGCCCCCGGACCCCTTTGGCGGGGGCCTGCGGCCCCTGCACCCCGCTGTGTTCGTCTGCGGGCCGTCTGTGGCTGGTCGCGCAGTTCCCCGCGCCCCTAACCCCCTAGGGGCGCGGGGAACTGCGCGAGCAACCCAGCACGGTCCGCAGCCAAACGAGGGGGTCTAGGGGCGCAGCCCCCAGCAAGCCTCCTCAGCCTCCCACCCGGCCGCCCGCCCAGGGCTTAAGGGAACGGCGGGGTGGGGGCTGAACCCCCCGGTCACCCCACCGCGCGCGCCGCACCGCCCTCCCCAGCCGCGCCTTGCGCCACCCCGTCAAGCGGTCCGCGTACACCACCCCCTCCAGGTGGTCCATCTCGTGCTGGAGGCACCGCGCGAAGAACCCGGTGCCGGAGATCCGCACGGGGGCACCCGAGACCGTCGACCCCTCCACCACCGCCGAGTCGTACCGCTCCGTCCCCGCCTCGAGGCCCGGCAGGGACAGACACCCCTCCGGCCCCCGCAGCACGAGCCCGTCCGCCGACACAAGCCGCGGGTTGACGACGTGTCCGAGGTGGCGGACGTCCTCGTCGTCGGGGCAGTCGTAGACGAACACCCGCAGCCCCACGCCGATCTGATTGGCCGCGAGCCCCACCCCCCGCGCCGCGTACATCGTCGCGAAGAGGTCCTCGACCAGCCGGCCGAGGGACGGACCGAAGTCGGTGACGGGCTCGCAGGGGGCGTGCAGAGCGGGGTCGCCGAGGAGAGACATCTCTCTTACGGAGCCGGAACTGCCGGGAATGGGACGGTGACGCATGGCCGTAAGCGTACGTTCCAGGGGGCTCGCGGCCGCGCCGGTGGTGGCGCGGTTCGGGCCGCTGTCCGGATCTCGATAGGCTGAGGTCCGACCCAGGCGCAAGGAGGATCAAGGACGATGGCAGGCAACGCGGAGCCGCTGTCACCGCGGGCCAAGCTCGCCGTGACGGCGGGCAAGGCCGCTGCGGCGGTGTCGCGCGCGGCGGGGCGGGGCAGTGGATCGGTGATCGGCGGCCGGGTGGCGCTCAAGCTGGACCCCGATCTGCTGGGGCGGCTGGCGAACCACCTGGACGTGGTCCTGGTCTCGGCGACGAACGGCAAGACGACGACGACCCGGCTCATCGCCGAGGCGCTGCGGGCCAGCGGCCCGGTGGTGTCCAACGCGCTGGGCGCCAACATGCCCGCGGGCATCACCTCGGCGCTGGCGGGCGGCTCGGACGCCCGCTACGGCGTGATCGAGGTGGACGAGAAGTACCTCGCGGGTGTCGCGCGCGATGTGACGCCCAAGGCGATCGCGCTGCTCAACCTGAGCCGCGACCAGCTCGACCGGGCCGCCGAGACCCGGATGCTCGCCGAGAAGTGGCGCGAGGGGCTGCAGGGCACCAAGGCCGTGGTGATCGCCAACGCCGACGACCCGCTGGTCGTGTGGGCGGCGTCGTCCTCCCCCAACGTGGTGTGGGTGGCGGCGGGCCAGGAGTGGAAGGACGACGCCTGGTCGTGCCCCGCCTGCGGCGGTGTGATGCAGCGCCCGGGCGACGACTGGTTCTGCGGTGAGTGCGGCTTCCGCCGCCCCGCCCCGAGCTGGGTGCTCAACGGCGACTACGTCCTGGACCCGCACGGTTCGGCCTGGCCGATCCACCTCCAGCTGCCCGGCCGCGCCAACAAGGCCAACGCCGCCACCTCCGCCGCGGTCGCCGCGGTCTTCGGGGTGCCGCCGCAGGTCGCCCTGGAGCGGATGTACCAGGTGCAGGCGGTCGCGGGGCGCTACGACGTGGTGTCCTTCCAGGGACGCGAGCTGCGGCTGCTGCTGGCCAAGAACCCGGCGGGCTGGCTCGAAACGTTTTCCCTCATCGACCCGCCGCCCACGCCGGTGATCCTCTCCGTCAACGCCCGCGGCGCCGACGGCACGGACACCTCGTGGCTGTGGGACGTCGACTACACCCGGCTCGCCGGTCACCCGATCTTCGTGATCGGCGACCGCAAGCTGGACCTGGCGGTCCGCCTGGAGGTCGCGAACCTGGACTTCCGGGTCTGCGAGAGCCTGGCGGAGTGCGTCCAGCTCGCGCCGCCCGGCCAGATCGAGCTGATCGCCAACTACACCGCCTTCCAGGACGTACGCCGCACGGTCGGCAACTGAGACCCCCTAAGGAGCAAGCGAGCATGAGCGACAACAGCCTGCGCCTCGTGTGGGTCTACCCCGACCTGCTGAGCACCTACGGCGACCAGGGCAACGCGCTGGTCGTGGAGCGCCGGGCCCGTCAGCGCGGCCTCGACGTGGCCCGCCTCGACGTCCGCAGCGACCAGCCGGTGCCGTCGTCGGGCGACATCTATCTGATCGGCGGCGGCGAGGACCGGCCGCAGCGGCTCGCGGCCGAGCGGCTGCGCCGCGACGGCGGCCTGCAGCGCGCCGCCGCCAACGGCGCGATCATCTTCTCGGTCTGCGCCGGGTACCAGATCCTGGGCCACGAGTTCATCAACGACCTCGGTGAGCGCGAGCCTGGCCTCGGCCTGCTCGACGTGGTCTCCACCCGGGGCGAGGGCGAGCGGTGCGTCGGCGACGTGCTGGGCGACATCGACGAGCGGCTCGGCCTGCCGCAGTTGACCGGTTTCGAGAACCACCAGGGCGTCACGCACCTGGGCCCGACCGCCCGCCCGTTCGCCCGGGTCCGCCTGGGCCGGGGCAACGGCACCGGCGACGGCACCGAGGGCGCGTACAACGAGACGGTCTTCGGCACGTACATGCACGGTCCCGTCCTTGCGCGGAACCCGCAGATCGCGGACCTGCTCCTGAAGCTGGCCCTCGACGTGAACGCGCTGCCGCCGACCGACGACCGCTGGTACGAGGCGCTGCGCGCCGAGCGCATCGCCTCGGCGAGCCAGCCCGCCTGACCCGGGTTCAACCCCGGAAGGCGGCGTTCGTACGTTCGTAAGACGTCCATCAGTCGGACGTCTGATTCGGCCCCGCCACCCTGCGCCGGTAGGGTGGCGGGGATCCAACCGGACGACGTGGTCCGGTCGTCGGCCCACGTTGCAAAGGTTTTCCGGGCAATGCGAATTGGTGTGCTCACCTCCGGCGGCGACTGCCCCGGCCTGAACGCCGTCATCCGTTCCGTCGTGCACCGCGCGGTGGTCGACCACGGCGACGAGGTCATCGGCTTCCACGACGGCTGGAAGGGTCTCCTGGAGGCCGACTACCGCAAGCTGGACCTGGACGCGGTCGGCGGCATCCTCGCCCTCGGCGGCACGATCCTCGGCTCCTCCCGCGTCCAGCCCGCGCATCTGCGCGACGGCGTCGAGCGCGCCAAGGGCCACGTCGCCGACCTCGGCCTCGACGCGATCATCCCGATCGGCGGCGAGGGCACGCTCAAGGCCGCCCATCTGCTCTCCGAGGCGGGCCTGCCCATCGTCGGCGTGCCGAAGACCATCGACAACGACATCGCCTCGACCGACGTCACGTTCGGCTTCGACACGGCCGTCGGCGTCGCGACCGAGGCCCTCGACCGCCTCAAGACCACCGCCGAGTCGCACCAGCGCGTGCTGATCGTCGAGGTCATGGGCCGCCACACCGGCTGGATCGCCCTGCACTCCGGCATGGCCGCCGGCGCCCACGCGATCGTGGTGCCGGAGCGCCCCTTCGACATCGACGAGCTGACCGAGCTGGTCGGCCGCCGGTTCTCGGCGGGCAAGAAGTTCGCGATCGTGGTCGTCGCCGAGGGCGCCAAGCCGCGCGAGGGCTCGATGCGCTTCGACGTGGGCGGCACCGACATCTACGGCCACGAGCGCTTCGCGGGCGTCGCCAGCCAGCTCTCCGTGGAGCTGGAGCGGCGCCTGGGCAAGGAGGCCCGCGCGGTCATCCTCGGCCACGTCCAGCGCGGCGGCACCCCGACCGCGTACGACCGCGTCCTGGCCACCCGGTTCGGCTGGCACGCCGTGGAGGCCGTGCACCGCCGCGAGTTCGGGATGCTGACCGCGCTGCGCGGCACCGACATCACCATGGTCCCGCTCGCCGAGGCGACGGCGACGCTCAAGACCGTCCCGGCCGAGCGGTACGCCGAGGCGGAGTGCGTCCTGTAGCACCCCGATTGTTCTGTACTCGAAGAGCCGCCCCCGGTCGCGATCGCAACCGGGGGCGGCTCTACTCTGGGTGCGGACAACCGGTACGAAATCAGGAGTCAGCGGATGGATCACAGCGGGCACGGCATGAACATGGATCTGCCGCCGTTCACGCTGGGGCGCGGCCTCGAATGGTCCACGGACCCGTTCTTCCTGATCGGCTGTGTCGCGGGGCTCGGTCTGTACGGCTGGGCGGTGCTGCGGCTGCGCAGGCGCGGCGACTCCTGGCCGGTGAGCCGGATGGTCTTCTGGACCCTGGGCGTGCTGAGCATCGCCCTGGTGATGTGCACCAAGCTCAATGACTACGGCATGGTCATGTTTAGCGTGCACATGGTCCAGCACATGGTCATCAGCATGCTCTCGCCGATCCTGCTGCTGCTCGGCGCGCCGGTGACGCTGACGCTGCGCGCGCTGCCGGTCGCCGGGCGCGGCCGCAAGGGCCCGCGCGAGCTGCTGCTCGCCCTGCTGCACAGCCGCTATCTGAAGATCATCACGCACCCCGCGTTCACGATCCCGATGTTCATCGCGAGCCTCTACGCGCTCTACTTCACCCCGCTCTTCGACTTCCTGATGGGCTCGAAGACCGGCCACATCGCGATGATGGTCCACTTCCTGGCGGTCGGCCTGATCTTCTTCTGGCCGATCATGGGCGTCGACCCGGGCCCGCACCGCCCCGGCTACATCATGCGGATGCTGGAGCTCTTCGCGGGCATGCCGTTCCACGCCTTCTTCGGCATCGCCCTGATGATGGCGACCCAGCCGATGATCGGCACGTACAAGAACCCGCCCTCCTCGCTCGGCATCGACGCGCTCGCCGACCAGGAGGCGGCCGGCGGCATCGCCTGGGCGTTCAGCGAGATCCCGTCCGTGGTGGTCCTGATCGCGCTGGTCTTCCAGTGGTACGCGACCGAGAAGCGCGAGGCGAAGCGGCAGGACCGGGCCGCCGACCGCGACGGCGACAAGGAGCTGGCCGCCTACAACGCCTATCTGGCCTCGCTGAACGCACGCGGGCAGTAACACGCGGTGCGCCGGTATGGCGCGGCGGGCCCTCGCGGGGCGACCATGGACTTCACGGCAGCGGCCGGGAGGAAGGGGACCCCAATGCCCGGCACGACGAAGGCGATGGTGGTGCTCACCGTCGTGGCGCTGGTGATGATCACTGCGTACACGGTGGCGCTCGGCAGCAGCGGCTGGCTCTGGTTCGGCTGGGTGGTCCTCGGCCTGGCGACGGTGGGCATGGCGGCTTCGCGCAGCGCCTAGGTCCCGTCCGGCGGACCTGAGCGGCGGCCCGGCGGGCGGGCCGAGTGAGGAGCTGGTGCGTTGCTGTACTACGTGCTCAAGTACGCCCTTCTGGGACCGCTCCTGCGGCTGCTGTTCCGGCCCAGGATCGAGGGTCTGGAGCACATTCCGGACGAGGGGCCGGCGATCGTCGCGGGCAACCACCTGTCGTTCTCCGACCACTTCCTGATGCCGGTGATGCTCAAGCGCCGCATCACCTTCCTCGCCAAGCAGGAGTACTTCACCGGGCCCGGCATCAAGGGCCGGCTCACCGCCGCCTTCTTCCGCGCGGTCGGGCAGATCCCGGTGGACCGCTCCGGCAAGGAGGCCGGGCAGGCGGCGATCCGCGAGGGCCTCGGAGTGCTGCGCAAGAACGAGCTCCTGGGCATCTACCCGGAGGGCACCCGCTCGCACGACGGAAAGCTCTACAAGGGCAAGGTCGGGGTCGCGGTGATGGCGCTGAAGGCTCAGGTGCCGGTGATCCCGTGCGCGATGGTCGGCACTTTCGAGATCCAGCCGCCCGGCCAGGTCATGCCGAAGATCAAGAGGGTCACCATCCGGTTCGGCGAACCGCTCGACTTCTCCCGCTACACCGGCATGGAGAACGAGAAGGCCGTGCTGCGGGCCGCCACCGACGAGCTGATGTACAAGATCCTGGAGCTGTCGGGGCAGGAGTACGTGGACCGGTACGCGGCCGAGGTGAAGGCCGAGGAGGCCGGAAAGTTCCCCAGGATCCTCGGCTGACAGCGGATCCGCGCACGGCGCAACTCCCTGGCCCCGGTGATCACGTGGTCGTAGCGTCCCGTGCATGGGCAAGGGAACAGCGTTCGTCATAGGGGCCACGGGGCAGATCGGGCGGGCCGCCGTGCGCGCGCTCGCCGAGGACGGCTGGGAGGTGCGGGCCGCCTCGCGCGGCGGCGGGAGCGATCCGGGCTGGCCGGACGGGGTGCGCCCGCTCGCCCTCGACCGGGACGCGGAGGGGGAGCTGGCCACGGCCCTCGGGAACGGCTGCGACGTCCTGGTGGACATGGTGGCGTACGACGGCGGGCACGCCCGGCAGCTGGCCGGGCTCGGGGACCGGATCGGCTCGGCCGTGGTGATCTCCAGCGGGGCGGTGTACGAGGACGACCGGGGCCGCAGCTTCGACACCCAGGCGGAGCCGGACGGCTCGCCCCGCTACCCGGTGCCGATCCCCGAGACGCTGGCCACGGTCGCGCCGGGCGATCGGACGTACGGTACGCGCAAGATCCGGCTGGAGCGGGAGCTGCTCGACTCGGCGCTGCCCTCGACGCTGCTGCGCGCGGGCGCGATCCACGGCCCGCACTGCCGCAGCCCGCGCGAGCTGTTCTTCGTGAAGCGGGCGCTGGACGGGCGGCCGGTGCGGGTGCTCGCCCACGGCGGGGCGAGCCGCTTCCATCCGGCGCACGTCGCCAACATCGCCGAGCTGATCCGGCTGGCCGCGCTGCGGCCCGGCTCGCGGGTGCTCAACGCGGCCGATCCTGAGGCGCCGACCGTCGCCGAGATCAGCGCGGCCGTCGACGAGGTGCTCGGGGTCCGCAGCGAGACGGTGCTCTTCGAGGGGCGCCGGAGGAGGGCCTGGTGGGCCTCACCCCGTGGGGCGGCCCGCACCCGATCGTCTACGACATGTCGGCGGCCGAGCGGGAGCTGGGCTACCGGCCGGTGACCGGGTACGTGGAGTCGCTGCCCGAGACGGTCGCCTCGATCGCGGACCGGCTCGGCGGCGGGGACTGGCGGGAGGCGTTCCCCGGCATGGCCAAGTACCCGGACCTGTTCGACTACGCGGCCGAGGACGCCTGGCTGGCCGGGCGGGGCTGACGCGCGAAGGGGGCGGCCGCAGTGGCGGCCGCCCCCTCCTTCATGCGCTCTCGGCCGTTACGGCTTCGGCGTGGCGTGCGGGGTGCACGTCACATCGGCGCTGTCGACCTTGCCGGAGAGGAAGTAGGCCTCCACCCGGGTGTTGATGCACGGGTTGACCAGACCGGTCACACCGTGCGAACCCGCGTCCTTCTCGGTGATCAGACGCGAGCCCTTGAAGCGCTGGTGCAGCGAGACGGCGCCCTGGTACGGCGTGGCCGCGTCCCGGGTGCTCTGGACGATCAGCACCGGCGGCAGGCCCTTGCCGGTCTTCACCTCGACCGGGGTCTGCTGCTTGGTCGACCAGGTGGCGCACGGCAGGTTCATCCACGCGTTCGCCCAGGTCATGAACGGGTTGTCGCGGTGGAGCCGGGTGTTGTCCCGGTCCCACTTCTTCCAGCTGGTGGGCCACTTGGCGTCCGCGCACTCGACGGCGGTGTAGACCGCGTTGCCGTTCTCGGCGCTGATGTTGCCCTTGGTGTCCGACATGTCGGGAGCGGCCGCGTCGACCAGCGCCTTGGTGTCGCCCGCCACGTACTTGCTCCAGGTCTGGGCGGTGGGCGCCCAGGACGAGTCGTAGTACGGGGCGTTCTGGAAGTAGGCGATGAGCTCGGCCGGGCCGACCACGCCGCCGAGGGGGCTCTTCTTGGCCTGGGCGCGCAGCTTGAGCCACTGCGCCTCGACCTTGGCCCGGGTGTCGCCGAGGTGGAAGGCGGCGTCGTTCTTGGCGACCCAGTCCTCCCAGTCGTTCCAGCGGCCCTGGAAGGCGACGTCCTGGTTCAGGTTGGCCTGGTACCAGATGTTGTCGCGCGCCGGGTCGACGACGCTGTCCACCAGCATGCGGCGCACGTGCGACGGGAAGAGCGTGCCGTAGACCGCGCCCAGGTAGGTGCCGTAGGAGACGCCCAGGTAGTTGAGCTTCTTCTCACCGAGCGCGGCGCGGATGACGTCCAGGTCGCGGGCGGTGTTCGGGGTGGTCATGAACGGCAGCATCCAGCCGCTGCGCTCGGCGCACCCGTCCGCGTACTCGGCGGCGAGCTTGCGCTGGGCGCGCTTGTCGGCCTCGCTGTCCGGGACCGGGTCGGCCTTCGGCGCCTTGACGTACTCCTGCGGGTCGACACAGGAGATCGGCGTCGAGTGGCCCACGCCGCGCGGGTCGAAGCCCACGAAGTCGTACGCCTTGGCAGTGTTGACCCACAGGGGGTTCTTGTTGGTCACCCGGGTCGGGAACCGCATGCCGGAGGCGCCGGGGCCGCCCGGGTTGTAGATGAGCGCGCCCTGGCGCTCGGCCGGGGTGCCGGTCGAGCCGACGCGGTCCACGGCGAGCTTGATCTGCTGGCCGTACGGGTGGGCGTAGTCGAGCGGAACGCTGACGTAACCGCACTGGATCGGCTTGGCGAAGCCCCAGTCGGCCGGGCAGTCGGTCCAGTCGATGCCCTTCTTGGCGGCCCGCTCGGCGGCGAGCTGCACGCCGCGCGCCTCGGACGTGCCGTGGTGACGGCTTTCGGCGGTGGCCGCCGGTGCCGCGATCGCGCCCGCTATGAGCGTGCCCGCGATCAGAGTGCCGGCCGAGCCGAGCACTGCGGTGCGTCTCAAGTGGTTCCTCCCCCTGCTGAAGTGCGCCGCGTCGGAGCGGCGCGTTCCATGGTCTCGGGGGATCCTCGCGCCTCGATGGCCGTCGAGAACAGGTCGTACTGGTGTTTCTTTACCGAACCGATAGCCGGGGCACGAAGTCCCGCTGAGCGGTGCCGACGTCGTCGAGGACGCGCCGCAGCAGCCGGGCGTCCGGCGCGAGCGCGGTCACCAGGAACGCGGGCCCGGCCAGCGGCGTCAGCACCGCGCTCTCCCCGAGCATCCGCGCCTCGACGGGCTTCTCCCCCAACTCCGGGTCGACGACGAGGAGTTGCCCCACCGCCCGGTGCCCGCCCAGGACCGCCGAACCGTTCCAGCCACCGGGCGCGCCGGGACCGTACGACAGCGCCTGGTCGAGGAGCGGGCGGCCCGCGCGGTGCACGGTGAGCCGGGTGGCGAGCGTACCGGGTTCCTCGCCGTGGCGCCCGAGGATCTGCTCCTCGCGCAGCACGAGCCGCGCGTCCGCCGCGAGCTCGACGCGGGTGCGCATCCGCAGATCGCTGCCGCGCGCCGAGATCAGCTGCTCGGGCAGCCAGTGCAGTTCGCCGCCGGAGCCGACGCTCAGCCGTACGTCGTAGTGCGCGGGCTCGCCGGTCCGCCCGGGCAGGGCGATGGTGGCGGCGGCCGAGTCCACGGTGAGCCGGGCCCCCGCCCGCACCTCGGCCTCGACGGCGATGCGGTCGCCGCCGAGCGGGGCGCTCATCGCCCCGACGACGGTGACGCGGTGGCGCTCGCCGGTGGCCCGGGTGCGGCGCAGCGCCAGCGGGCCCTCGCCCGCCAGTACGGGCAGGCCTTCGGGGGTGGCGACGATCCGGGCGGTGGCGCGCACCCCCGCGCCGGGGGTCAGCCCGTCCATGCGGCGAGCCGCTCCCGCACCCACTCGGCGACCGCGTCCACGCCGTCCTCGGACCTCAACGACTGGAAGACGACGGGCAGTTCGGCCCGCTGCTCCTCGGCGTCGCGGGCCATCCGGTCCAGGTCCGAGCCGACGTACGGGGCGAGGTCGGTCTTGTTGACGACGAGCAGGTCGGCCGTGGTGACTCCGGGCCCGCCCTTGCGCGGGATGTCGTCGCCGCCCGCCACGTCGATGACGAAGATCTGGGCGTCGACCAGCCCCTTGGAGAAGGTGGCGGTGAGGTTGTCGCCGCCGGACTCGACCAGGATCAGATCGAGCGGCCCGACCGCCTCCTCCAGGTCCTCGACCGCTTCGAGGTTGGCGGAGATGTCGTCCCTGATGGCGGTGTGCGGGCAGGCACCGGTCTCCACGGCCTGGATGCGCTCGGGCGGCAGCACGGCGTTGCGCAGCAGGAACTCGGCGTCCTCGCGGGTGTAGATGTCGTTGGTGACGACGGCGAGCGAGAACCGGTCCCGCAGGGCCCGGCAGAGCGCGGCCACGGTAGCGGTCTTCCCGGACCCGACGGGCCCCCCGAGCCCGACGCGCAGGGCCCGCCGCGTCCCGTCGGGCCGATGGGCGTCGGCGCTGACGGCGGCGGGGCCGCTGTGGGAGTGGTCGAGGTGCATGGTTGCGGCTCCAGTTGGTCGGCTTGGTCGGCCCGGGGGCTGCTTCCAGCCCGGGCGGGCGGTTGGTCTTTCGGTTCGGGGTGGGTGCTGGTCTTTCAGCGGGCGGGCGGTGGTCCTTCGGTTCAGGGTGGGTGCTGGTCTTTCAGCGGGCGGGCGGTGGTCCTTCGGTTCAGGGCGAGTGCTGGTCTTTCAGCCCGTCCGGCGTTTGAGGACGAGCCCGTTCAGGGCGATCGGGGGTCCGGGGGCGGAGCCCCCGGTTTCGGGAAGGGGCGGGGCTGGGGAGAAAAACACCTCCTACGACGCGAACAGCCGGACCGGCCACGCCGCATGCGCCTCCGCCATGACATCGAGCAGCGGCGCCGACCCAGCGGGCAACACGGACAGCCCCTCCACCACGGCCTCGCTCGCGGCGAGCGCGGCCGAAGCCGCCACCGCGTCCAGCTCCGGCGCGAGCCCCGCCAGCACCCGAGTCGCGTCGAACGGATCGAGACTGAGCAACCGGACCGCCGCGGTGGCGGGCCCGCTGACCGTCTCGTACGCGACACAGTGCGCCGCGTCCGACGCGGAGAGCCCACCCGCCCGGGCGGCGAGCCCGAGCACGACGGGCTGGTGGGCCCCCCGCGGCCGAGCCGTCGCCAGCGCGTCCAGCGACGCGCTCGGCCAGGCGGCCCGAGCCGCCCGCATCATCTGGCGCCCCAGCTTGCGCGCGGTCGCCCGCAGCGCCGGGGACGGGGTGCGCGCGTCGGCCGCCTCGTCGAGCGCGAGCGGGTCGAGGCCGAGGACGGCCGCCGCGGCGAGCGAGGCCGACACCAGGCCCGCCGTGTGCAGCCGCCCCCGGCAGAACTCCGCCAGGGAGGCCGCGTCATGGACCCGGCCCGCCTTGACCGCCGGTTCGACGCCGCCCGAGTGGGCGTGCCCACCGGCCGGGAACCGGCCGTCGGCGAGGACGAGCAGGGCTGCACGGGACATGGGACAACTGCTTTCCGAGGTGATCGGGGCCGCGTTCAGAACAGGAAGTACCGCTGAGCCATGGGCAGTTCGGCGGCGGGCGCGGGCTCGACCGCCTCCCCGTCGATGGTCACCGTGAAGGTGTCCGGGTCGACCCTGACGTCGGGCAGCGCGTCGTTCTCCCGCATGTCCGCCTTGCCCACCCGCCGGGTGCTCTTGATGGCGGTGAACTGCTTGTCCAGGCCCAGCCGTTCGGGCAGCCCGTCGTCGAGGGCGGCCTGCGCCACGAAGGTGAGCGAGTTGGCCGCCGGGGCCTTCCCGTGCGCGCCGAACATCGGGCGGGGCAGGACCGGCTGGGGCGTGGGGATGGACGCGTTGGCGTCGCCCATCTGCGCGTACGCGATCTGGCCGCCCTTGATGACGAGCTGCGGCTTGACGCCGAAGAACGCGGGCTCCCACAGCACCAGGTCCGCGAGCTTGCCCGGCTCGACCGAGCCGATCTCGCCGTCGAGGCCCTGTGCGACCGCCGGGTTGATCGTGTACTTGGCGACATAGCGGCGCGCCCGGCGGTTGTCGGCGCGCCCGTCGCCCGCGAGTGCCCCCCGGCGCACCTTCATGACGTGCGCGGTCTGCCACGTACGCAGGATGACCTCGCCGATCCGGCCCATCGCCTGGGAGTCGGAGGAGAGGATCGAGATGGCGCCCAGGTCGTGCAGGATGTCCTCGGCGGCGATGGTCGAGGGCCGGATGCGGGACTCGGCGAACGCCAGGTCCTCCGGCACGGCCGGGTTGAGGTGGTGACAGACCATCAGCATGTCGAGGTGTTCCTCGATGGTGTTGACGGTGTGCGGCCGGGTCGGATTGGTGGAGCTGGGCAGGACGTACGGCTCGGAGACCACGGTGATGATGTCCGGGGCGTGCCCGCCGCCCGCGCCCTCGGTGTGGTACGCGTGGATGGAGCGGCCCGCGATGGCGGCGAGGGTGTCGCCGACGAAGCCCGCCTCGTTCAACGTGTCGGTGTGGATGGCGAGTTGGGCGCCGGTCTCGTCGCAGACGCTCAGACAGGCGTCGATCACCGCCGGGGTCGCGCCCCAGTCCTCGTGGATCTTGAATCCGAGGGCGCCGCCGCGCAGTTGGGAGTGCATGGCCTCGCGCGACATGGTGTTGCCCTTGCCGAGCAGACCGATGTTGACGGGCGCGTTCTCCAGCGCCGCGAACATCCGGGCGAGGTGCCAGGGGCCGGGGGTGACGGTGGTGGCCTTGGTGCCCTCGGCGGGGCCGGTGCCACCGCCGACGAGGGTGGTGATGCCCGAGGAGAGCGCCTGGTCGATCAGGGTCGGCGAGATGAAGTGGACATGGGTGTCCACCGCGCCCGCCGTGAGTATCTTCCCGTTGCCCGCGATGATCTCGGTCTCGGGGCCGATGACGAGGTCCGGGTGGACGCCGTCCATGGTGTCGGGGTTGCCCGCCTTGCCGAGCGCGGTGATCCGGCCGTCCCGGATGCCGAGGTCCGCCTTGACGACGCCCCAGTGGTCGAGGACGACGACGCCGGTGATCACGGTGTCGGGCGCACCCTCGGCGCGGGTGGTGCGGGCCTGGCCCATCGACTCGCGGATCACCTTGCCGCCGCCGAACACCGCCTCGTCGCCCGCGCGTCCGGGTCCGCCGCAGCGGTCCTCCTCGATCTCCACGAGCAGATCGGTGTCGGCGAGCCGGATGCGGTCGCCGGTGGTGGGGCCGAACAGGTCGGCGTAGACGGCACGGTGGAGCTCAGCCATCGAGGGAACCTCCGGTCTCGCCGCGCAGCCCGCTGACGATCCGGCGGCCGGTGAGGGGTACGAGCTCGACGTCGACGGGGATGCCCGGCTCGAAGCGCACGGCGGTGCCCGCGGCGATGTTCAGCCGCAGCCCGCGAGCGGCGGCGCGGTCGAAGTCCAGGCCGGGGTTGGCCTCGGCGAAGTGGTAGTGCGAGCCGACCTGGACGGGCCGGTCGGCGGCGTTGAGGACGGTCATCGTGGTGATCGCGCGGCCCTCGTTGAGGGCGACCGGCTCGTCCGCGAACAGGATCTCTCCGGGAATCATGGCGGCGCTCCCCCCGTCAGACGATGGGCTCGTGGACGGTGACGAGCTTGGTGCCGTCCGGGAAGGTCGCCTCGACCTGCACGTCGTGGATCATCTCCGGGATGCCCGGCATGACGTCGTCGCGGGAGAGCACCTTGCGTCCGGACGCCATGAGTTCGGCCACCGTCCGGCCGTCGCGGGCGCCTTCGAGGATGTGCGAGGTGATGAGCGCGACGGCTTCGGGGTGATTGAGCCTCACCCCGCGGGCGCGGCGCTTGTCCGCGACGTCCGCGGCCACATGGATGAGCAGTCTCTCCTGCTCGTGCGGCGTCAGTTGCACGCTTCCCACCTCACAGTCGTGCCCGGAACGGGAGAATCCCGCCTCGACGCTGCGGGACCCTATCCAAGTTCAACACTCTGTTGACCTGGGGTTCCCTGCTCCGCAGCCAGGCATTGCACGTTACGGCGGAAGTTTTTCCGGCTCGTTAACTGACGCTTTGCATATCCATGGCCAATGCATCCATCACCGGCCACGGCGATCCGGAATCCGTCAGTCACCCACCGGCGGCCGCCGGTGCTCGGCGGCGATGCCGAACCGGCGCCGTTCGCCGGGAGCGGACGGGACCTGGCGCACCGACGACACGGAGCTGATCACCTGCTCCTCGGCCGGCTCCGCCGCGCCTTCGAGTCGTTCCAGGTCAGCGGCGGACACCAGGGCGACGAGCGGCTTGCCGTGCCGGGTCACGACGACGCGCTCCCCGCCGTACACCACGCGGTTGATCAGCTCGGCGAGCTCGGCTCGGGCTTGCGTCACCGGAATTTCATAGGCCATGCTCCCATCATAACGGCCTGTACGTCCTGTACATTTTTCACAGAAGCACCGCAGAAGCATCGGCACGAAGCACCGGCACGAGAAGGAGGTACGTCATGCACGGCCCGTCCGCCCGCTACGTCCTGCCCGAGTTCTCCGAGCGCACCGCGACCGGGATCCGCACCCTCGATCCGTACTCCAAGCTCCTGGAGGAGCGGATCGTCTTCCTCGGCACCCCCGTCGACGACACCGCGGCCAACGACGTGATGGCGCAGTTCATGCACCTGGAGCACGCCGACCCGGACCGCGACATCTCGCTGTACATCAACTCCCCCGGCGGCTCGCTCACCGCGATGACGGCGATCTACGACACCATGCGGTTCGTCACCTGCGACGTGGAGACGGTGTGCATGGGCCAGGCCGCCTCGGCCGCGGCCGTACTGCTGGCCGCGGGCGCCCCGGGCAAGCGGCTCGCGCTGCCCGGCTCCCGGATCCTGATCCATCAGCCCGCGGTCGCCGAGCCGATCCAGGGCCAGCCGTCCGACCTGGAGATCTACGCCGGTGAACTCCAGCGCGGACGCGAGCTGTTGACCGGGCTGCTGGCCCGGCACACCGGGAAGTCCATCGAGCGGATCGGCGCCGACATCGAGCGGGACACCATCCTCGACGCCACCGCCGCCGCCGAGTACGGGCTCGTCGACCACGTCGTCACCAGCCGCAAGACCTCGGCCCCGGCGCAAGGGAGGTAGCGCCGTGCTGCCCGAACTGCCGCCGCTGCCCGCGCTGACGCGCGCCGAGGGCGAGTTCATCGACGCGTACCTCGACGCCCTCGACAAGCTGGGCCGGATCAACCCGGCCCGGCACCGCGACACCTACGGCGCGCTGCGGGCCGCGCAGGCGCTCGTGGGGCGGGCCGTGGCGCTGCGGGACGCGCTGGCGACCATGCACCGGCGCGGCGAGAGCGAGCTGCACTCCGAGACGCTGGCGCGGGCCCTGCGGACCCTCGACGGGGAGCGCCGGGCGGGCCGGCTGACGGTGCCGCCGCCGTCAGCCGCGAGTTGACGCTCCGGCGTCCGCACACCCCCGCGCCGGTACGAGTCCGCGTCCCCCGTTCGCACCATCCGATGGTCCGAACGACGTACCGCAGGTGTTGCTCCGAATGCGCAGACACCGAACGGAATGAATCGTTCCATCGCCGGTGCGACGCAGGTCGGACACGCCGTCAGGGGCGTTGAAACATGGATGTCCACCCGAACGGGTCAGTCGTGAGGAGCCTCACAAAACGCCGTTTCGGCTCGGAAATCCGACACCTCGTGGGTCAAGATCCCTTCCGACGACAAGCCCCCGCCACCGCGGCGGGGCGGTCCGGGCGGACGCCGAGTCCTGCCGCCGTACCCGGATGACTGGTCGACTGAGTGGATCGGCAGGAGTGGAGGACCCAAGCAGTGCGGGCCCACCGGGAGACCGGGAGGCCCTTGGGGTGAAGCCGCGTGAGCGGCCGGGCATCTTCGCCAGTCCGAACCCGACAGGTCATCCTTCGCAGGCGGTTTGACGAAGGGTTGCGCATGACTGCGCAGAATCATGTCCCGTCCCTGCTGACCCGTGTCGGCGCGGTCTCCGCCCTCACCCTCGCCGCCGTCGGCGGCACCATGCTGGCGCCGGGCGCCGGCAGTGAGGCGAGCGCCGCGACACTCGCGACGAAGGCGCTCAATGTCGCCGCGTCCAAGAAGGGATCGCCTTACAAGTACGGGGCCACCGGCCCGTACCGGTTCGACTGCTCGGGGCTCACCCTCTACTCGTTCAAGCAGGCGGGCAAGAAGCTGCCCCGCACCACCCAGCAGCAGTACAACAGCACCCGGCACATCTCGTCGTCCGCGCGCCAACGCGGGGACCTGGTGTTCTTCCACTCCGGCTCGAACGTCTACCACGTGGGGATCTACGCCGGGGACGGCAAGATCTGGCACTCCCCCAAGACCGGGTCCGTGGTCCGGCTGGAGAAGATCTGGTCGAAGAGCGTCTGGTACGGACGCGTGCGCTGACGCACGCGGCACAAGCGGTGCAAGGGGCCGGTGAGCGCGGGCGCCCGCGCTCACCGGCCCGCGACCCGGGGCCGTCCGCCCCGGCTCAGCTCTGGACGGGCGCCGTCCACGGCAGCGCGATCCAGACGGTCTTGCCGCCCTCCGGCGTCGGGGTGACCGACAGCCGCCCCCCGCACTCGGCGGCGAGCCAGCGGATGATCACCATGCCGCGCCCGTTGTCCTGCTGGACGGCGGCGGGAAGACGTTTCGGCCAGCGGGGATGGCTGTCGGTGACACCGATGTGGAGCTGCTCCTCGCGCTCCAGACGCAGGTCCACGGTGAAGGTGGGCGACTGGCCGAACGTATGCTGCACGGCGTTGGTCGCGAGCTCGGAGACGATCAGGCGGATCGTATCGGCGGTGTCGGCGTCCGTCGGAAGACCCCATTCGGTGAGTACGCCGACGACGTGTCTGCGGGCGGCGGAGACCGAGGCGGGATCGCTCGGCAGAGTGACGGTTGATTCTTGGTGGTCTGCCATGGCGACGCTGTCCCTTTCCCACCCGGGCCGGTCTGCTGGACGCGTAGCGAGCGGACAAACGCGAGGACGGCCCGGACTTGTGCTTCGCGCCAGAGTGCCACTCATCGTGCCGCCGGATGCGCCGATCCACCAAGATGTGCATATATCTGTCGCTCAAAGCGGTGAACTCTGCGACGAAGGACCGTATTTGGGCGCCACACTTGCCCATCGCCCGAATCCCGGCCGGGTGGAAGGAGACGACATGTGGCACGGGCCCGCGGTACGCCGCCGCAAACTCGGCGAGGAACTGCGCCGGCTGCGCTGCGCGGCCGACCTCACGAGCGGCGAGGTCGCCGGGCACCTGGGCTGGCACCAGTCCAAGGTGAGCCGGATCGAGACCGGCCGCAGCGGGGTGAAGCCCGCCGACGTGGCCCGGCTCCTTGAGGTGTACGGGGTGGACGACCCCGCGCTGCGGGCGCTGCTCGCGGCGCTGGCGGGGGCGGCGGACGAGCGCGGCGGCCAGTGGTGGCAGGCCTACCGGGGGCTGCTGCCGCCGCAGTACCGGGACTTCATCAGCCTGGAGTCACAGGCGTCGGCGGCGCGCACCCTGGAGACGTCCGTGGTGCCGGGGCTGCTCCAGACGCCCGAGTACGCCCGCGCGGTGACCCGGGCGGCGCTGGGCGGCCTTGACGCGGCGCGGGTGGACTCGCTGGTGGAGGTGCGCCTGGCGCGCCAGGAGGTGCTGCGGGCCGATCCGCCGCTGGAGCTGAGCGCGGTGGTCGACGAGGCGGCGCTGCACCGCGAGGTGGGCGGGGCGGCCTCGATGCGGCGGCAGTTGCGCCATCTCCTGGAGGCGGCTCAGCTGCCGCAGGTCCGGTTGCGGGTGCTGCCTTTCAGCTGCGGTGGCCATATCGGTCTCACCGGGCCTTTCATTATCTTCTCCTTTCCGCAAATTTCCGATCTGGACGTTGTTGTTATCGACCACTTGACGAGTAGCCTCTATCTCGAACGGAGAGAAGACCTTGAGGCGTACAGCGCCGCGTTCCACATGGCCGAGGCGCAGGCCCTCTCGTTCAAGGAATCATTGAATCTCATCGCCGGGATGGCTGACGGCGTGTAAGGGAGGCATGATGCCCGCACCCCCCGCGCATGTACCTTCCAGCACTTCTCTGAACGGTGCGCAGTGGCGGCGCAGCAGCCGTAGTACAGGAATGAACAATTGCGTCGAGGCCGCATTCCTCGACGCCGGACTGCTCGCCGTCCGCGATTCCAAGCGGACCGCCGGACCCGCGCTGCTCTTCGGAGCACGGGCCTGGCACAGCTTCCTTTCCGGTCTGCCGGTCGAGCCCGACGAGGCGCCCGACAGCAGGAGTTGACAATGCCAACGGGGGACCAGGGCAAGCCCTAGGCGGTGGGCGCGGTCCGCAGGATCGTGTCCGCCGCCCACTGGACCTGAGCATCCGTCAGGTCCGCCCGGGCGGTCAGCCGCAGCCGGGAGATGCCGTCCGGTACCGACGGCGGCCGGAAGCACCCCACCGCGAGACCCGCGCCCCGGCAGTCGGCCGCCCAGGCCACCGCCAGCTCCGGCGAGGGCGCCCGCACCGAGACCACGGCCGCGTCCGGGCGCGCCGCCTGAAGGCCCGCCGCCGTCAGCCGTTCGTGCAGCTCGGCCGCCACGGCCCGGGCCCGGCCCGCCCGCTCCGGCTCGGCCTCGATCAGCCGCAGCGCCGCGAGCGCGCCGCCCACCGCCGCGGGCGCGAGGCCGGTGTCGAAGATGAACGTACGGGCGGCGTTGACCAGGTGCCGGATGACCCGGGCGGGGCCCAGGACCGCGCCGCCCTGGCTGCCCAGCGACTTCGACAGGGTGAGGGTGGCCACCACGTCGTCCGCGCCCGCGAGCCCGGCGGCGTACAGCCCGCCCCGGCCGCCCTCGCCCAGGACGCCGAGGCCGTGGGCGTCGTCCACCACGAGCGCCGCGCCGAACTCCCGGCAGGCGGCGGCGAGGCCGGGCAGCGGGGCCGCGTCGCCGTCCACCGAGAAGACCGAGTCGCTCACCGCGAGCGCGGGCCCGCCGTGCGCGTCCAGCGCCTTGCGCACGGCCTCGGGGTCGGCGTGCGGGACCACCTCGGTGTCCGCGCGCGACAGCCGGCACCCGTCGACGATCGAGGCGTGGTTGCCCGCGTCGGAGACGATCAGCGTGTCCCGCTCGCCGAGGGCGGTCAGCGCCGCGAGGTTGGCCGCGTACCCGGAGGAGAAGACGAGCGCCGCCTCGAACCCGCAGAACCGGGCCAGCGCCTCCTCCAGCTCGGTGTGGAGCGCGGTGGTGCCGGTGACCAGGCGCGATCCGGTGGATCCGGCGCCCCAGCGCAGCGCCGCGTCGGCGGCGCCCCGGGTGACCGCCGGATGCCGGGTGAGTCCCAGGTAGTCGTTGCTCGCCAGGTCCAGGAGGTCCTGGTCGGCGGCGCGCGGCCGCAGCACCCGTACGAGACCGGCGCGCTCGCGCCGCTCGGTCGCTCCGTCGATCCAGTCGAATGGCGCTCGGGGCATGGTGAAGATCCCTTTTGTAGGCAGCGGACAGACCCTATTCCTGGACGGGCGAGGTCAGGGTGTGGCAATACACACACCTTCCAGGCGCCCAGTTGTACGATCCCTCCTTGGCTGGAAGCGGGGTCTTCGGCGAGGATCTGCGCCATGGACCTGCTGAACACGCTGGTGGACAAGGGGCTGCGGCGCGAGCTGCCGAGCCGCGAAGAGGCGCTCGCCGTACTGGCGACCTCCGACGAGGAACTGCTCGATGTGGTGGCCGCGGCCGGCAAGGTGCGCCGTCAGTGGTTCGGGCGCCGGGTGAAGCTGAACTACCTGGTGAACCTGAAGTCCGGGCTGTGCCCCGAGGACTGCTCGTACTGCTCGCAGCGGCTCGGCTCGAAGGCCGAGATCCTCAAGTACACCTGGCTGAAGCCCGACGAGGCGTCCAAGGCGGCCGCCGCCGGTGTCGCGGGCGGCGCCAAGCGCGTCTGCCTGGTGGCCAGCGGCCGCGGCCCGACCGACCGCGACGTGGACCGCGTCTCGCAGACCATCGAGGCGATCAAGGAGCAGAACGAGGGCGTCGAGGTGTGCGCCTGCCTCGGTCTGCTCTCGGACGGCCAGGCCGAGCGGCTGCGCGCGGCGGGCGCCGACGCGTACAACCACAACCTCAACACGTCCGAGGGGACGTACGGGGACATCACGACCACCCACACCTACGCCGACCGCGTCGACACCGTGCAGAAGGCGCACTCCGCCGGGCTCTCCGCCTGCTCCGGGCTGATCGCGGGCATGGGCGAGAGCGACGAGGACCTGGTCGACGTCGTCTACGCGCTGCGCGAGCTCGACCCGGACTCGGTGCCGGTCAACTTCCTCATCCCGTTCGAGGGCACCCCGCTCGCCAAGGAGTGGAACCTCACCCCGCAGCGCTGTCTGCGCATCCTGGCGATGGTCCGGTTCGTCTGCCCGGACGTCGAGGTGCGGCTCGCGGGCGGCCGCGAGGTGCATCTGCGCTCGATGCAGCCGCTCGCCCTCAACCTGGTCAACTCGATCTTCCTCGGCGACTACCTCACCAGTGAGGGCCAGGAGGGCAAGGCCGACCTGGAGATGATCGCGGACGCCGGCTTCGAGGTGGAGGGCGCGGGCACGACCACGCTGCCCGCGCACCGCGCCGACGCGGTGGCCGCCGCGGGCTGCGGCTCGCACGCGCAGAGCGGCTGCGGCTCGCACGAGGGCGGCGCCTGCGGCCCGTGCGGCTCCGAGAGCGTGCCGGCCGCCGCGGCCGAGGTCCCCGAGGCGCGTACGGACCTGGTGGCGGTGCGCCGCCGCGGCGCGGGCACGGATCTGGCCCCCAATGCCTGATCGGACACCCGGTTACGACGTCGCCGAGCTGCGCGCCCTGGACCGGCAGCACGTCTGGCACCCGTACGGCCCCATGCCGGGCCGTCAGGAGCCGCTGGTCGTGGAGTCCGCGTCCGGGGTGCGGCTGCGCCTCGCCGAGGAGGCCCACGGGCAGCGCGAGCTGGTCGACGGCATGGCGTCCTGGTGGTCGGCGCTGCACGGCTACGGCCACCCGGTCCTGGACGAGGCCGCGCGCGACCAGCTGGGGCGGATGAGCCATGTGATGTTCGGCGGGCTCACCCACGAGCCCGCCGTCCGGCTCGCCGTGAAGCTCGTGGAGATCACCCCCGAGCCGCTCCAGCACGTCTTCCTCAGCGACTCCGGCTCGGTGTCGGTCGAGGTCGCCATCAAGATGTGCCTGCAGTACTGGAAGTCGGTCGGGCAGCCGCGCAAGCAGCGGCTGCTGACCTGGCGCGGCGGCTACCACGGCGACACCTGGCAGCCGATGTCGGTGTGCGACCCGGACGGCGGCATGCACTCGCTGTGGTCGGGCCGGCTGCCCGAGCAGGTCTTCGCGGACGCGCCCCCCACGGGGTACGACGCGGAGCCGGACGAGGCGTACGTACGCCATCTGCGGGAGACGATCGCCCGGCACGCGGACGAGGTGGCCGCGGTCATCGTCGAGCCGGTGGTGCAGAACGCGGGCGGGATGCGGTTCCACTCCCCCGGCTATCTGCGGGTGCTGCGCGAGGCGTGCGACGAGCACGGCGTGCTGCTCGTGTTCGACGAGATCGCCACCGGCTTCGGCCGCACCGGCACGCTCTTCGCCTCCGAGCACGCCGCCGTGTCGCCCGACGTGCTGTGCGTGGGCAAGGCGATGACCGGCGGCTACCTCTCGATGGCGGCGACGCTGTGCACCACCCGGGTGGCCGAGGGCATCTCCTCGGGCGAGGTCCCGGTCCTGGCGCACGGCCCGACGTACATGGGCAATCCGCTGGCCGCCTCCGTCGCCTGCGCCTCGATCGACCTGCTGCTCTCCCAGGACTGGCAGGGCGAGATCAAGCGCCTGGAGACGGGGATGCGGGAGGGCCTGGGCGAGTTCGCCGGGGCCCCCGGGGTCAAGGACGTCCGCGTCCTCGGCGGCATCGGCGTCGTCCAGCTCGACCATGATGTGGACATGGCGGCGGCGACCCGGGCGGCGGTCCGCGAGGGCGTGTGGCTGCGCCCGTTCCGCGACCTCGTCTACACGATGCCGCCGTACGTGACGAACGACGAGGACCTGGCGCGCATCTGCCGTGCCGTGGGCGCTGCGGCTCGGGAGGGCTGAGATGACGGTGCTGGTAGTGAGCGGTACGGGGACGGAGATCGGCAAGACGGTCGTCACGGCGGCCGTCGCCGCGCTGGCGCGCGCCGCCGGACGCACCGTCGCCGTCCTCAAGCCGGCCCAGACCGGCCTCGCCCCCGGCGAGCACGGCGACGTGGCGGAGGTGCGGCGCCTGGCGGGCGACGACATCACCGGCGCCGAGCTCGCCCGCTTCCCCGAGCCGCTGGCCCCCGGCACGGCCGCCCGGCGGGCCGGGATGGCGGCCGTGCGCCCCGAGGAGGTCGCCGAGGCGGCCGAGAAGCTGGCCGCCGAGCACGACCTGGTCCTCGTGGAGGGCGCGGGCGGGCTCCTGGTCCGCCTCGACGACGAGGGCGGCACGCTCGCGGACGTGGCCCGGCTGCTCGGCGCGCCCGTCCTGGTCGTCGCCCCGGCCGGGCTCGGCACGCTGAACATGGCGGCGCTGACCGGCGAGGCGCTGCGGGCCCGGGGCCTTGAGTGCGCGGGCGTGGTCGTGGGCAGCTGGCCCGCCGAGCCGGACCTGGCGTCCCGCTGCAACCTGGCGGACCTGCCGGAGTCCGCGGGCTCGCCGCTGGTCGGCCTGGTGCCGGAGGGGGCCGGGCGGCTCTCGGGCGCCGACTTCCGTGCGGCGGCGCCGGGTTGGCTCGGCCCTGAGCTCGGCGGCGACTGGAGCCTGTGATGGCGGTCTTACGGGCACGGATGCGCCAGATCGTCGTCGACTGCGCCGCGCCGGACCGCCTGGCGCGGTTCTGGGCGGCGCTGCTCGGCGGCGCCCCGGTGGTCCGCGACGCGGGCTGGGCGTACCTCGACGCACCCGGCACACCGCGGCTCGCCTTCCAGCGGGTGCCGGAGGCGAAGGCGGGCAAGAACCGGCTCCACCTCGACCTCGCGGTGGAGGACGTCGCCCGCGCCCGGGCCGCCGCCGTGCGCCTCGGCGCGCGGTCGGTGGGCGCGATCGTGACGGACGCCCAGGGCGCCTTCCAGGTGATGCGCGACCCGGAGGGGAACGAGTTCTGCTTCGTGAGCGGCTGACGGCCGTCCCATGACGTGAGGGGACGGGGCCGCGTACGGGTGACGTGGAGGCGGGGCGGGGACAATCACTGTGTCCGCCCCGCCCGTTCTCCCGCCCGTCGTTGGAGGGTTCCCCCATGGAGAAGCGCGCCAAGATCGCCCCGGACGCCGTGCACCACCCCCTGTTCGCCCGCTTCTACGGCCGGTACAGCGAGGCGGCCGACCTGAGGGCGGGCGTCGCCGCGCACCGCCGCGAGCTGCTGGCCGGGCTCTCCGGCCGGGTCATCGAGATCGGCGCGGGCAACGGCCTGAACTTCCCGCACTATCCGGGCGGCGTGTCCGAAGTGGTCGCCATCGAGCCCGAGCGCGGGCTGCGCGCGCTGGCCGCCCGGGCGGCGCTGCGCGCGGAGGTGCCGGTCGACGTGGTGCCGGGGGCGGCCGAGGCGCTGCCGGTCAAGAGCGAGGCGTTCGACGCGGCCGTGGTCTCGCTGGTGCTGTGTTCCGTACGCGATGTGGACCGCTCGCTGGGCGAGATCCGCCGGGTCCTGCGCCCCGGCGGCGAGCTGCGGTTCTACGAGCACGTACGGGCCGAGGGCCGGGTCCTCGCGGCCGTCCAGCGCGTGGCGGACCGGACCCTGTGGCCGCTGCTCCTCGGCGGGTGCCACACCTCGCGCGACCCGCTCGCGGCGATCGAGGCGGCGGGCTTCGAACTGGTCGCGTTCCGCCGGCTGCGGGTGCCCGAGAAGGGTCCGCGGCACCCGGCGTCGCCCCATGTGCTCGGCACGGCACGGCGCCCGGATCCCGCCTGATCCCCTCCCGGGATCTCCTGCTTCCGCCGGATGGCCCGGGGCCGGTCCGCGCCTCTACTCTCGTATGCCGTACGGGAGTCGGTCCAGCCATGACGCCACGACCCGGGAGGCGGCCTTGTCCACAGCTGCAGCGGCAACGGAACGGGGCGCCGCGCGGGCCCGGGCGCTGACCAAGGCGTACGGCACGGGCGAGACGGCGGTCCTGGCGCTCGACTCGGTCGACGTGGACATCGCGCGCGGCCGGTTCACCGCGGTCATGGGCCCGTCGGGCTCGGGCAAGTCCACCCTGATGCACTGCCTGGCCGGGCTCGACTCGGTCTCGGCGGGCCAGGTGTGGCTCGGCGACACCGAGATCACCGGGCTCAAGGAGCGCGAGCTGACACGGCTGCGGCGGGACCGGATCGGCTTTATGTTCCAGGCGTTCAACCTGCTGCCGACGCTCACCGCCGCCGAGAACATCACGCTGCCGATGGACATCGCCGGGCGCAAACCCGACCGGGACTGGCTGGAACAGGTCATCGACACGCTCGGGCTGCGCGACCGGCTGAAGCACCGGCCCGCCCAGCTCTCCGGCGGCCAGCAGCAGCGGGTGGCGTGCGCGCGGGCGCTGGCGTCCCGCCCGGAGCTGATCTTCGCGGACGAGCCGACCGGCAACCTCGACTCGCGGGCCGGGGCCGAGGTGCTCACGTTCCTGCGGGAGGCGGTGGACCGGCTGGGGCAGACGGTGGTCATGGTCACCCACGACCCGGTCGCGGCGGGCCGGTCCGACCTGGTGCTGTTCCTGGCCGACGGACGGATCGTCGACGAGATGCCCCGCCCGACGGCGGAGGCGGTCCTGGACCGGCTGCGGCTCTTCTCCGGCGGGCCGGGTACGGACGCGGCCGCCGCGGAAGACGGCACCCCCGGCTTCGACCCGCTGCGCAAGGGCTGAGCGGCCGTGCTGAAGGCGACCCTGCGCAGCTTCCTCGCCCACAAGGGACGGCTGCTGCTGTCCGCGCTCGCGGTGATCCTCTCGGTGGCGTTCGTCGCCGGTTCGCTGATCTTCTCGGACACCGTGGCCCGTACCTTCGACCGGCTCTTCGCCTCGACGTCCGCCGACGTGACGGTCGGCCCGCCCAAGGGGCTCGACGAGCGCGTGTCGTCCGGCGTGACCCGGACGGTCCCGGCCTCGCTCGCGGCGCGGATCGCGGGCGTCGACGGCGTGGCCGCCACGCACGTCGACACGGCCGTCGAGAACATCACCGTCGTCGACCGCGCCAACGACTCGGTCGGGCCGACCACCGGCGCCCCGACCATCGCCACCAACTGGTACGTCACCGAACGCAGTCCGGTGAAGCTGACCAGCGGCCACGAGCCGCACGGCCCCGGCGAGGCGCTGCTCGACAAGGACACCGCCGACAAGAAGCACGTCCGCATCGGGGACCCACTGACCGTCCTGGCCCAGCCCGGCTCCTTCAAGGTCGAGGTCGTCGGCATCGCCACCTTCACCACCACCAACCCCGGTGCGGCGCTGGTGTTCCTGGACACCCCGACCGCGCAGACCCGGCTCCTGGGCACGGCGGACGCGGCCACCGCCATCTCGGTGGACGCGGCCGCCGGGGTGTCGGACGAGGTGCTCAAGCAGCGCGTCACGGCGGCCGTCGGCGGCTCGTACGAGATCAAGACGGCTGCCCAGCAGGCCAAGTCGGCCGCCGACGAACTGGGCGGATTCCTCGACGTCATCAAATATGTGATGTTGGGATTTGCCGGGGTGGCGACACTCGTCGGCATTTTCCTGATCGTCAACACCTTCTCGATGCTGATCGCCCAGCGCACCCGGGAGCTGGGCCTGTTGCGGGCGCTCGGAGCGGACCGGCGGCAGGTGCGCCGGTCGGTGCTGCTCGAAGCGCTGCTGCTCGGCCTGGTCGGCTCCACGCTGGGCCTCGGCGCGGGGATCGGGCTGGCCGCCGGGCTGATGGCGCTGATGGGCGTGTTCGGGATGAAGCTCAGCACCGCCGAGATGGTGATCGGCTGGGGGACGCCGGTGGCGGCGTACGCGGTGGGCGTCGGTGTGACGTTCGTGGCCGCGTATCTGCCCGCGCGCCGGGCCGCCCGGGTCTCCCCGATGGCGGCGCTCGCGGACGCCGAAGTCTCCGGCATCGGGCGGCCGTTGAAGGTGCGGGCCGCGGTGGGCACGGTGCTGACGGTCGCGGGAGCGGCGGCGCTCACGGGATGCGCCACGTCCACGAAGACCGCGACCTCGTCCTCGCTGCTCGGACTCGGCGTGGTGCTCACGCTGATCGCGACCGTGGTGGCCGGACCGCTGCTGGTCCGGCCGGTGATCCGGGTCCTCGGCGCCGCCTTCCCGCGCCTTTACGGTCCGGTGGGCCGGATGAGCCAGCGCAACGCGCTGCGCAACCCGCGCCGCACGGGCGCGACCGCGTCCGCCCTGATGGTGGGCATCGCCCTGGTGGCCGGGCTCTCGGTGGCCAGCGCCTCCATGACCAAGTCGTTCGACCAGGAGATCGACAAGACGCTGGGCGCCGACTTCGTCGTACAGAACGGCAACTTCCAGCCGTTCCCGCAGGAGATCACCGACAAGGTGCGCGCGGTGAAGGGCACGGAGACCGTCGTCCGCCAGCGGTTCGCGCCCCTGCGGCTGACGCTGCCCGACGGGAAGAGGCCCGAGACGACCGCGTCCGGCTACGACCCCCAGCTCGACGACGTCGCCCACATCACCTACGCGGCGGGCGGTTCGGCCGAGGCACTCGCCCCCGGCAGTCTGGCGATGGACCGCGACTACGCGCGCGACCACCGCGTCCGCCTCGGCGACACCCTCCCCGTCACCTTCTCCACCGGCGGCGAGGCACGGCTGCGGGTGGCCGCCCTGACCGACATGGACACCTCGGGCGGCTTCGGCGTGGAGGGCGGGGTGTTCATGGGCCTGGCCACCGTGGAGCGCTATCTTCCGGGCGGCCAAGACGCGGCGGTGTACGTCAACGCGAGCGGTGGCACCAGTGCGGACGAGCTGCGGGCCGCGCTGGAGAAGGCCCTGGACCCGTATCCGCAGGTGCAGGTGAGGAACCAGGCGGACTACAAGAAACTGATCCGCGACCAGATCGCCGTGATGCTCTACCTGGTGTACGCGCTGCTCGGCCTGGCGATCGTCATCGCGGTGCTCGGTGTGGTCAACACACTGGCCCTGTCGGTGGTGGAGCGCACCCGCGAGATCGGGCTGCTGCGCGCGATCGGGCTCTCTCGGGTCCAGCTGCGGCGCATGATCCGGCTGGAGTCGGTGGTGATCGCGGTGTTCGGGGCGCTCCTGGGTCTGGTGCTCGGCATGGTGTGGGGCGTGGGCATCCAGCAGGTGCTGGCGCTCCAGGGCCTCAAGGCGTTCGCCGTGCCCTGGTCCACGGTGATCGCGGTCGCGGTGGGCGCGGCGGCCGTGGGCCTGGTGGCGGCGCTGCTCCCGGCGCTGCGCGCGTCGCGGATGAACGTGCTTGCGGCGATCGCGCACGAGTAGGGGACGCGTGCGCCGTTGGTAGAGGGGCGCGTGCGCCGTCTCGGATGAGTGCGTTGACCTGGGTTTTTCCCGGCCCCCGACGCCTCCCCGAACCGCCATTTTGCCAATGCTTTACCATGGGTGCACCTACCCACGACTGAAAGGTGTGAGCGTCCGCCCATGGGCGAGCCTCCCAGTACCCGTCCCCGTACCGGTACGCGACATCGCGCGATCCTCCTGGCCCTGCCCGATCATGGGACGGAGGTGAACCGATGACCGAAGTGCTTCTGCTCGTGGTGGCCGTGCTGCTGTCGCTGGCCTGCGGGGCCTTCGTGGCGGCCGAATTCTCCCTCACCACCGTGGAGCGCGGCGACCTGGAACGGGCCGTCGAGAACGGCGAGCGCGGCGCGAGCAGCGCCCTCAGGGCCGTCCGCAGCCTCACCTTCCAGCTCTCCGGAGCGCAGCTCGGCATCACCGTCACCAATCTGGTGATCGGCATGCTCGCCGAGCCCTCGATCGCCAAGCTGATCAGCGGCCCGCTCGGCTCCCTCGGCCTGTCCGACGGCGCCTCCCACTCGGCGGCGCTGGTCCTCGGCACCGCCCTGTCGACCGTCTTCCTGATGGTCGTCGGCGAGCTCGTCCCCAAGAACTGGGCCATCTCCTCGCCGCTGGCGGTCGCGAAGGTCGTCGCCACGCCGCAGCGCGCCTTCAGCGCGGCCTTCCGCCCCTTCATCAGCCACCTCAACAACACCGCCAACCACATGGTGCGCCGCCTGGGCCTGGAGCCCGCCGAGGAGCTGGCCTCCGCCCGCACCCCCCAGGAGCTGGTCGCGCTGGCCCGCCACTCCGCCAAGGAGGGCGCCCTCGAAGCGGACACCGCCGAGCTCTTCGTCCGTACGCTCAACCTGGCGGAGCTCGACGCCGAGAACGTGATGACGCCCCGCGTGCAGGTCACCGCGCTGGAGGTGCACGCCACCGCTGAGGACGTCGCGAACGCCACGCGCGCGACGGGCCTGTCCCGCTTCCCCGTCTACCGGGGCAGCCTCGACACCGTCGTCGGCATCGCCCACATCAAGGACGTCCTCGCCATCCCCGCCGAGCAGCGGCCCCGCCACCCGGTCACCGAGCTGCTGCGCGAGCCTCTGCTCGTACCGGAGACGCTGACCGTGGACCGGCTCCTGGACCAGCTGTACGGGCGGCGGACGATGGCCGTGGTCATCGACGAGTACGGCGGTACGGCCGGGGTCGTCACCCTGGAGGACATCGTCGAGGAGGTCGTCGGCGAGGTGCGGGACGAGCACGACCCGCACGAGACGTCCGACCTGGCCCGGGCCGGCGAGGACGCCGACGGGCGCGCGCTCTACTCGGCCGACGGCGCCGCCCGCACCGACCAGCTGGAGGCCATCGGGCTGCGCGTCCCGGAGGGCCCGTACGAGACGCTGGCGGGCCTGATGGCCACCGGGCTCGGCCGGATCCCGGCCCTCGGCGACAGCGTGGAGCTGGGCGGCTGGCGGCTCGACGTCGTCGACGCGTCCGGCCGCCGCGCCGCCCGCGTCCTGCTGCACGCACCGCTGCCCGGCGACGGGGACGCGGAGGGCGAGGGCCAGGAGGACGGCTCCCGGCGCCGCAGGGAGCACCGGGGCGCGGGGCGTCGCGGGCACGACGGACACGGCGGGCGCCGGGGTGCGCGGCGTGGCAGGAGCGCGCGGCGCGAGGGCCAGGACGGTCTTGAGGAGCCCACGGGTTCCGACGGTCCCACGGGTTCCGATGGGTCCGCCGGTTTCGACGGTTCCAACGGGTCCAACGGGTCCGATGACGAGGAGACCGGCCGATGACCGTCATCCAGTTGCTGATCGGTCTGGCGACGCTGGTCGTCAACGCCTTCTTCGTCGGCGCCGAGTTCGCGCTGATCTCGGTGCGCCGCAGCCAGGTCGAACCGCTCGCCGAGCAGGGCAACCGCCGTGCGCGCAGCGTGATCTGGGGCCTGGAGCACGTCTCCGCGCTGATGGCGGCGGCACAGCTGGGCATCACGCTGTGCACCCTGGTGCTCGGTGTGGTCGCCGAGCCCGCCATCGAGCACCTCCTGGAGCCGGTGTTCCACCTGGTCGGGGTGCCCGACGGCGCGGCGCGCCCGATCTCCTTCTTCATCGCGCTGGCGCTCGCCACCTACTTCCACATGCTGCTCGGCGAAATGGTGCCCAAGAACATCGCGCTGGCCGAGCCGGCCAGGACCGCGCTGCTGCTCGGCCCGCCGCTGGTGACGCTCGCCCGGGCGCTGCGCCCGGTGATCTTCGCGATCAACGCCTTCGCCAACGCCCTGCTCAAGCTGTTGCGGGTGGAGACCAAGGACGAGGTCGCGGCGACGTTCTCCGACGACGAGCTGGCCCGGATGGTCCGGGACGCGGGGGACGCCGGGCTGCTCGACGACCGGGCCGCCGAGCGGCTGCACGACGCCCTGGAGCTGGGGCGGCGCCCCGTCCGGGACGTGGTGGTCCCGCTGGAGAAGGTCGTGCACACCCCGGTCGGCACGACCCCGGAGGAGCTGGAGCGGCTCGCCGCCCTGTCGGGCTTCTCCCGCTTCCCGGTGGTGGACACGGGCAACCGCATCCTCGGCTATCTGCACGTCAAGGACGCGCTCGACGCGATGCCGCGCGACGTGCCGTTCCCGGTGACGGCGCTGTGGCCGATCGCCCGGGTCCGCACCTCGACGCCGCTCGACGACGTACTGACCGCCATGCGCCGCAGCCGTACGCACCTCGCGGCGGTGCTCGGCGAGGACGGACGGCTGTCGGGCCTGGTCACGATGGAGGACGTCCTGCGCGAGCTGGTCGGCAGACCGGACACCGCGTAGGACGGACGCACCCGGGGGCGGCGGGGCGCCGCCTATACAACGGGCTTGGCGGCGCTTTCGGTTCCCGGAGTGGTCGCCGGCTTGGCGGGGGCGTCGGGTCCCGTGGTCTCGGTGAGGCCCGGGCCCGGCCGCCCCAGGCCCGACGAGCCGAGGGCCATCAGCACGGAGAGCAGCGTCGCCAGGCCCGCAGTGGCGAGCGCCGCCTTCCAGTCCACGTCGAACAGATTGGTCGCCCCGGCCGTCAGGACCGCCGCGAGCGACTGGGCGAAGGTACGGATGGCCCGCTCGGCGGTGGCCTTCCAGAAGGCTTTGGTGAACATGGAACGCTCGCTCTCTCGTGCGTGATCGATATGCGGCCAAGTGGTCTGGATACAGGGGGAGTTGAGGTGCGGGGAGTTGGAGTGTTCCTGGCATACCGCGGAACACCCCGCGCCGACAGGGCCCGCGCGGCGGGGATCGGGTGAGTTCGGTCCAGGTCGGTCGAGGTCGGTTGAGTTCGCCCAGGGCATGTCATGGGCGGCCGTCGTCGCGGGCGGCTTCGGGGACCGGCTACGGGCGGCTGGGGCAGAGCGCCGTCGCGGCCAGCCACGCGTCGAGCACCTCGCGCTCGCCCGTGACCGTGAACTCCTCGTCGCCGGGCGCCCGGCGCCCGTACACGAGCAGCAGCAGTTCGCCCGCCGCACCCTCGACGGTGACGGTGGCATCGCCCACGGGGACGGCGGACCCGCGCGCGCCGCCAGCGGCGTTCTCCCACCGGAAGCCGCTCCCGCCGCCGAGGACGACCGTCCAGGCGGCGCCCGTGTCGGTGGCGCGCAGCCGCAGGGACGCGCCGTCACGGCCCAGCGCGGCGCCGGACTCCGCGAGCCGCCCGAGGAACGGCAGGTTCTCCAGGAACTCCTCGACGCCGTCGGCCGCCGTACACGCCTCGTCGAGCCCGAAGCCGTCCCCGACCTTGAGGAGGTCGTCGCGCCAGGGCCCGGCCGGTTCGCGCAGCGCGGCCGCCCGGAACAGCGCGGCGAGCCGCCGCCGGTCCGCGGGGGCGAGCCGGTCCAGGACGTACGCGCTGCCCTCCAGCCACTTCACGGCGGTGTCGGGGTCGAGCACGTCGTCCTCGCAGGTGTCCACCGCGGTGACCAGCCCCGCCAGCGCCTCCGACAGCGCCTGTTCCAGCGCCTCGCTCATCCGCTTCCCCCTCGCCGTCTCCACCCGGACCGCGTGACACTACCGCGCGGTACGATCGCTCCGCCATGGAGATGAATGCCAGCTACACAAGCTTTGTCGCAATCGGCGATTCCTTTACCGAGGGCATGTCCGACCTCCTGCCCGACGGCTCCTACCGCGGCTGGGCGGATCTGCTCGCGGCCCGGCTCGCCGCCCGGACGCCCGGCTTCCGTTACGCCAATCTCGCCGTACGCGGAAAGCTCATCGGCCAGATCGTCGACGAGCAGGTCGAGCCCGCCGCCGCGATGCGCGCGGACGTGGTGACCCTGGTGGGCGGCCTCAACGACACCCTGCGGCCCAAGTGCGACATGGGCAGGGTGCGCGGGCTCCTCACCGAGGCCGTCGAGAAGCTGGCGCCGTCCTGCGGCCAACTCGTCCTGATGCGCAGCCCCGGCCGCAACGGCCCGGTGATGGAACGCTTCCGCCCCCGTATGGAAGAGCTCTTCTCCCACATCGAGGACCTCGCCGCCAAGCACGACGCGCTCGTCGTCGACCTGTACGGCGCGGCCGTGCTCGGCGATCCGCGCCTGTGGGACGTGGACCGGCTCCATCTGACCGGCGAGGGGCACCGCCGGGTGGCCGAGGCGGTCTGGCAGAAGCTCGGGCTCCCGGCCGAGGACGACTGGCTCGCCCCGCTGCCGCACGGGCCGCGGCCGCGCTGGGCGACGCGCCGCGTGGCCGACGCGCGGTTCGCCCGGCAGCACCTCGCCCCGTGGATCGCCCGCCGCCTCACCGGCAGGTCCTCGGGCGACGGCCGCCCGGCGAAGCGCCCGGAGCTCCTGCCGTACGACACGACCCCGCCGGCCGACGGGGCACCGGGCACGGCGTCCGGCGACGTGACCGCGCTCTCGTAGCAAGCCACGAGCCGGACCGGGGCGCTGGCCTGCAGAAAACGCCAGTAGAATCTGGACACGTGACTGCTGTGTCTGCGAAGCCTCGCATCCCCAATGTCCTGGCCGGCCGCTACGCCTCCACGGAGCTGGCCGTCCTCTGGTCCCCCGAGCAGAAGGTGAAGCTGGAGCGTCAGCTCTGGCTCGCCGTGCTGCGCGCGCAGAAGGACCTCGGGATCGAGGTGCCGGACGCCGCGCTCGCCGACTACGAGCGCGTGCTCGACCAGGTCGACCTCGCGTCGATCGCCGAGCGCGAGAAGGTCACGCGCCACGACGTGAAGGCCCGGATCGAGGAGTTCAACGCCCTCGCCGGACACGAGCAGGTCCACAAGGGCATGACCTCCCGCGACCTGACCGAGAACGTCGAGCAGCTCCAGATCCGGCTCTCCCTTGAGCTGATGCGCGACCGGACCGTGGCGGTCCTGGCCCGGCTCGGCAAGCTCTCCGGCGAGTACGCGGAGCTGGTCATGGCGGGCCGCTCGCACAACGTCGCCGCGCAGGCCACCACCCTGGGCAAGCGCTTCGCCACCGCCGCCGACGAGCTGCTCGTCGCCTACGGCCGCCTGGAGGAGCTGCTCGCGCGCTACCCGCTGCGCGGCATCAAGGGCCCGGTCGGCACCGCCCAGGACATGCTCGACCTGCTCGGCGGCGACGCCTCGAAGCTCGCCGAGCTCGAACAGCGCATCGCCGGGCACCTCGGCTTCGCCCACGCCTTCACCTCCGTCGGTCAGGTCTACCCGCGCTCGCTCGACTACGACGTCGTCACCGCCCTGGTGCAGCTCGCCGCCGCACCCTCCTCGGTCGCCAAGACGATCCGGCTGATGGCCGGACACGAGCTGGTCACCGAGGGCTTCAAGCCCGGCCAGGTCGGCTCGTCCGCGATGCCGCACAAGATGAACACCCGTTCCTGCGAGCGCGTCAACGGCCTGATGGTCATCCTGCGCGGCTACGCCTCGATGACCGGCGAGCTCGCCGGCGACCAGTGGAACGAGGGCGACGTCTCCTGCTCTGTCGTCCGCCGGGTCGCGCTGCCCGACGCGTTCTTCGCCTTCGACGGCCTGCTCGAGACCTTCCTCACCGTGCTCGACGAGTTCGGCGCCTTCCCCGCCGTCGTGGCCCGCGAGCTGGACCGCTACCTGCCCTTCCTCGCCACCACCAAGGTGCTGATGGCGGCGGTACGCGCCGGAGTCGGCCGCGAGGCCGCGCACGAGGTCATCAAGGAGCACGCCGTCGCGTCCGCGCTGGCCATGCGCGAGCAGGGCGCCGAGCGCAACGAGCTCCTCGACAAGCTGGCCGCCGACGACCGCATGCCGCTCGACCGCGCCCAGCTCGACGCCCTGATGGCCGACAAGCTGTCCTTCACCGGCGCCGCGGGCGACCAGGTCGCCGCTCTGGTCTCCCGTATCGAGGAGATCGCCAAGCAGCACCCGGCCGCCGCCGGATACACCCCCGGCTCGATCCTCTGACCGGGCCCACCCCTTCCCACGGGTCCTCCCGATGACTCCCGAGGAACTCCAGGCCGCCCGCGACAACGTCATCCCCGACGTGTCCGCGGGCGGTCTGTCCGTGCTCTTCTGCGGCATCAACCCGAGCCTGATGTCCGGCGCCACCGGCCACCACTTCGCCCGCCCGGGCAACCGCTTCTGGCCGGTCCTGCACCTCTCGGGCTTCACCCCGCGCCAGTTGAAGCCCTGGGAGCAGAACGAGTTGCTCACCTACGGCCTCGGCATCACCAACGTCGTCGCCCGCGCCACCGCCCGAGCCGACGAGCTGAGCGCCGAGGAGTTCCGCGAGGGCGGCCGTCTCCTCACGGCCAAGGTCGAACAACTCCGCCCGCGCTACCTCGCCGTGGTCGGCGTCACCGCCTACCGCACCGCCTTCGACGACCGCAAGGCCCGGATAGGCCCCCAGACCCGCACCATCGGCGAGACCCGCCTCTGGGCCCTCCCCAACCCCAGCGGCCTCAACGCCCACTGGACGGCCCAGACGATGGCCGAGGAGTACGCCCGCCTCCGAGCAGCAGCGGAAGCAGACACGGACACCGCCACCGCCTGACTACCTGAACCGGCAGCCCGGAGTATCGGGGCCTCGTCCCCGGCCTAGAGCGTGCGCCCCCAGATCCTGGCCCAGCGCTCCTGGCCCGCCCGGAGCACCACGGGGTCGGGCTCGGCATCACACGAGTCCAGCGCGACCCCGCACACCCGGCAGAGCTCGTACACCTCCCGCCCGTTGAACCACCGCACCACCCCGTTGTCCCCCACACACGCCCGGCACGCCGTCGCTTCCCCGGGGATGAGCGTGGAGCCGAGGACACGCTCCACCACGACCGGCAGGGGTTCGATGGGATGGAACCCGGGGTCGGGACAGTGGACAAGGCTCCCTCCGCTCCCACATCCGACGTCCCGCCAACTCCCGTCCGCCCGAATCTCCCGCCGCCCGGACGCCTTCTCCCTCCGCCGCCGCGCTATGTACGCGGCCTCGTCCGCCAGCCACAGCGCCCGGGCCGTCTGCAACTCCTCGACCGCCCGCACCAGCGCACCCGGATCGGACTCCAGCCGTGCGGGCACTCCCGCACTGCGGCACAGATGGTGGTAGGTCGCCCGGAACCCGTACGGCGCGAACATCACCACACACGTCCGCAGGCTCGCGTGCCGCGCACGCGCCGACAGCCCCGTGTCATGCACCCGTTGGCGATGTGTCGCAAAACCGCTCATCCGGCGAGATTACGTACCCGCCCGATCGGGCCGCATCCGACTTACTCCGGCTTGGGCGGCACAGCCACCGAGTCGCCGCCCGACACCGCCGAGCCCCAAACCTCGCCGTGCCTACACCCCCTTCCTTCACCCCGCCGCTTCCGGCCCCCGCCTCCGCAGACGGATGTCCGTGTCCATGGCATAGCTCTGCGTCCACGTACGGCCCGCGTCCGACTTCCAGGTGACGTGCGCCGTCGAGATGGCCTCGTCCACCTTGACCCGGTCCACGGTCATCGACCGGTCGCCGTCCCGTACGTCCCCCCGCCGCAGTTCCTGCGCCTTGACCGACACCGGCTCGCTCGATGCCAGGTTCTCCGCCTCGTTCGCCGCCCGCACCAGCGCCGCCGCCAGCTCCCGGGCCTGTACGGGGGTGAACTCGGCGACCGACGCCTCACCACCGCCCGCGTAGCCGGTCATCTGCACCACGCCGTCCGCGACGACGGACACTTCCGTCGTACCGCCGCCCAGATCCGCCACTGCGTACGTCATCACGATCTCCTCACCCGCCGGCAAGAGACGGCGACGCCCCAGGACGTTACGCCACACCGGCCCACCGGCCCGTCACCCGGCGGCCCCGCCCTCACCTCCTACTTCCCAGAAGTCCTCGCTGGTGCTGAGCTCCACCAGGCGGTAGCCGGGGCCGCTGGTGGTCGCCCCCGACCTGCCGCGCTCCGCGGGGAAGTCGCGGACGCGCGGCAGATCGATGACTTCGAGATGCCGTGCGGTGGTCATGCGGTCAGTAAACCCGCCGCCACTGACAATTGGCCTCTCAGGCGTCCCGCCGCCGCAGCGCCCACCAGCCCGCCCCCACGGTCAGCCCGCTCCACGCCATGAGCACCGCCATGCCGCTCCAGTGCCCCAACGGCCCTTCCGGGTGGAGCAGCAGGATCTGCCGGCCCGCCCGGTCCGGCAGGAAGTCCGCGGCGCTACCGCCCTGCGACACGTCCCCGACCACGAAGGGCACGATCAGGAACATCGGTACGAGCACGCTCATGGCGCCGGTGACACTGCGCAGCAGAGCCGCGAGGCCCGCAGCCAGCAGGCTGAGCAGGGCGAGGTAGAGGGCGCAGCCGACCACCGCGCGAAGTGCCCCCGGATCACCGATGCCTATGCCGAACCCCTTGTCCATGAGCGCCTGGCCGGACAGGAACGAGGTCAGACTGGTGACGAGCCCGACGACGAAGACAAGACCGCCGATCACGGCCAGCTTCGCCCCGTAGAACAGCCCCCGGTTGGGCACGGCGCCGAGCGAGACGCGTATCCCTCCGTTCTTGTACTCCGCGGCCATCGCTATCGCCCCGAAGGTGAGCGCCGCCATCTGCCCGAAGTTCAGGCCGTAGTACGAGAACAGAATGGGGTCGAAGTCGGTGCTGTCGGGCTCCGGGCGTCCCAGCGTGGCGCAGACGAGGATGGTCAGACCGGCCGTCGCCAGGAACACCGATATCAGCGAGCCGACGAGGGACCGCAGCGAGCGGACCTTGATCCACTCGGCGTGAAGAACTGCGGGGAACGACACGGCTCATACCTCCTGGTCGTTGGTCGAACGGACAGAGCGGATGGAACGGTCAGAACGGTTTGAACGGTTCGAATCGCGGGATGAGTTGGGAGGGGTGGGACGGTTGGGGCCGGCGGACGAGACGGACGCGAACTCCGCCTCGTCTGCCGTGAGGTCGAGATAGGCCTGCTCCAGCGTCGCCTCCTCCGTCGCGAGTTCGAGGATCGGGATGCCTTCCGCCGCAGCGAGCGGACCCACGTCCTCGACCCGTGCGCCCTCGACGATCCAGCGGCCGTCCTCGCCCTCGACGGGCGCGAAGCCCCGGGACGTCAGGACGGTGCGAAGGCGGCCGCCTTCGGTGGTCCGAAGACGCACCCGCGGCTGAATGCGCGAGTCGATGAAGTCCTGCATGGGCGTGTCGGCCAGTAGCCGTCCTCGGCCGAGGACGACCAGATGGTCGGCGAACGATGCCGTCTCGTTCATCAGATGACTGGAGACCAGGACGGCTCGGCCCTCGCGGGCAAGCCCTCGCATCAACTCCCTTATCCAGATGATCCCTTCCGGGTCGAGGCCGTTGGACGGCTCGTCAAGGATCAGCACAGAGGGGTCGCCGAGCAGGGCCGCGGCGATCCCGAGCCGCTGGCGCATACCGAGGGAGAAGGTCTTGATGCGTCGGCCCGCGACACGGGCGATACCCGCCTCTTCCAGCACCTCGTCCACGCGTCGGGCCGGTATTCGGTTGCTGGCGGCCAGGGCCCGCAGATGGTTCCGTGCGGTGCGCGAGCCGTGCGCGGCCTGGGCGTCGAGCAGCGCGCCGACGTGGCGCAGCGGCTCGTCGTATTCCGCGTACGGGCGGCCGCCGAGCGTGGCGGTGCCCGACGTCGGCCGGTCCAGGCCCAGGACGAGCCGCATGGTGGTGGACTTGCCGGCGCCGTTGGGGCCGAGGAAGCCGGTGACCTGGCCGGGCCGCACGCTGAATGTCAGGCGGTCCACGGCGCGGGTGGTTCCGTACTCCTTGGTGAGCTCTTGGACGTCGATGCTGGTCATGTCTCAACATTCGCCGTCGCGGCAGGTCCCGGGCCTCCCCCGTGCGTGGGGATCGTCTCCCCCGCGCGGGGGAGCCGCGGCGATCCTGACGCTGGCACGATGGCGACATGATCCGCTTTCTCCGCCCGCTGGGCCGCTCCGTGACGTACACGCGATGGCTGCATCTGTCGATGCCCGTCGCGGTGTACGGCATTTGGCTGTTCATCGATATGGAAAAGCCTTATGTCCCCTTTATCGCCCTGCTGTTGATAGGGCTGATACCGGCCGTGCGCCTGGCAGAAGGGATACAGGTCCAGTTGCTCGTCGTGCCGAAGGAGCGGGGCCGACACGACGCGACCGTCTCCGCGGCGCCGTCGGCCAGTTGGGCCGAGCGCGGGCGGACGGTCATGTGGCTGGAGATACGACTGGCGCTCGCGCTGGTGACCATGGCGATCTCGGCATGGCTCCCCATAGTCGCCTACGAGCTGGTCAGCGCCTCCATGGGCCACGGGACGAGCGACCTTCCCGTCCTGCGCGACGCGGCACCGCACTGGTGGTGGTCAGCGCTGGCTCCGCTGCCCGTTCTCCTCATGCTCTGCTGTGTCGCGCCCCTCGGAGAGCTGGACGCCGCCATCGCCCGGCGGCTGCTCGGCCCGTCGAAAGAGGAGCGGCTGACCGCGCTGGAGGAGCGGACGGAGCGGCTACTCGAACGCAATCGGATCGCTCGCGAGATCCACGACTCGATCGGGCACGCACTGACCGTCGCCGTGGTGCAGGCCGGCGCTGCCCGGGCGGCGGGTGACCCGGCGTTCACGGCCCGTGCACTGGCCGCGATCGAGGAGACGGGCCGGGCGGCGCTGGACGACCTGGAGCGCGTTCTGCTCGTCCTGCGCGAGAGCGGGGGCCCGGTGGGGCAGCGGCCGACGCTCGACGAGGCCGACCGGCTTCTCGAATCGGCGCGGGCATCGGGGGCGAAGGTGGACTCCGAGCTGAGCGGACCGCTGGCGTTGGTGCCGGGTCCGGTCTCCCGGGAGGGATACCGGATCCTCCAGGAGGCACTGACCAATGTGCTGCGGCACTCGGGTCCGGTGCCTGTGCGGGTGCGGATAGCCGTGTTGGGAGAGCGATTGGAGCTCGATGTGACGAATCCGCTGGCGGGTTCGATGACCAGGACGCAGGGCGGCAGCGGCCTGCGCGGGATACGTGAACGGGCGGCACTGCTGGGCGGCGAGGCCCGGTCGGGTCCGCAGGAGGGGGAATGGAGGGTGCGCGTCCGACTGCCGCTGGACGGCCTACGCTGACCGGATGCCGGTTACCGTTCTTCTCGTCGACGACGAACCCCTGGTCCGTGCGGGTCTGCGTGCCGTACTGGAGGCCCAGCCCGACATCGAGGTGGTGGGTGAGGCCGCCGATGGCGCCGCCGTCATCCCGCTGGTGCGCCAGCTGCGCCCCGATGTGGTGGCGATGGATGTCCGGATGCCGTTGCTCGACGGGATAGAGGCCACTCGGGCGGTGCTGCGCACGGTGCAAGACCCGCCGAAGATCCTGGTGGTCACGACGTTCGAGAACGACGAGTACGTGTACGAGGCGCTGCGGGCCGGTGCCGACGGGTTTCTGCTGAAGCGGGCCCGGCCCGCCGAGATCGTGCACGCGGTGCGGCTCGTCGCGGAGGGCGAATCGCTGCTGTTCCCGGCAGCGGTCCGGTCGCTCGCGGCCGAGTACGGCAACCGGGACGCCCGGGCGGCGCTGGACAAGGCGGCGCTCACCGAGCGTGAGGCGGCCGTTCTGCGGCTGATGGCGCGCGGGCTCTCCAACGCGGAGATCGCCGCCCGGCTGATCGTCGGCACCGAGACGGTGAAGACGCATGTCAGCGCCGTCCTGGCCAAGTTGGGCGCCCGGGACCGGACCCAGGCGGTGATCGCGGCGTACGAGTCGGGATTCGTGGCTCCGAGCTGATGCGTCTCCGTGACCATCCGCCACTCGCCGTATACCTGACCAGCGAGTACGATCCGGCAGACACGCGTACGAGCTGGGAGGACACACGTTGGGGCGGCTGACCGGCGGGGATCCCTCTCTGCTGCGGCGGATCAATTCCGCGGTGGTTCTCCATGCACTGCGTGGGGCGGAATCTCCCACATTGACCGATCTGACCCGGATCACCGGCCTGTCGAGGCCGACGGTCGAGGGTGTGGTCGAAGGACTCATGGAGGGCGGACTCGTCGTCGAGTCGGCTCCCGAGGAGGGCGAGGCGCGCCGTCAGGGACGCCCCGCGCGCCGGTTCAGGTTCCGGGCCGAGGCGGGCCATCTGCTGGGCATCGAGATCGGCCCGCACCGGGTGGCGGCGCTGCTGTCCGGGCTCGACGGGCGGATCGTGGGCGCCGGATCGCGCGAGGTGTCGGAGACGGCCTCCGCCGATGAGCGCCTGGAGCGGGTCAGGGCGACGGTGGCCGATCTGCTGCGGCGGGCCGGGGTGGCGCGCAGCTCGCTCCGCGCGGTCGGTGTCGGCAGCCCCGGCATAGTGGAGGCCGACGGCACCGTGCGGCTCGGGACGGCGCTGCCCGAGTGGACCGGTCTGCCCCTGGGCGAGCGGCTGCGGCGGTCGTTCCGCTGCCCGGTGCTGGTCGAGAACGACGCCAACGCGGCGGCCGTGGCCGAGCACTGGAAGGGTGCGGCGACCGACTCCGACGACATCGTCTTCGTACTGGCCGGGCTGAGCCCGGGAGCCGGGTCGCTGATAGGCGGACGGCTGCACCGGGGGTTCGGCGGCGCGGCGGGCGAGATCGGCGCGCTGCATCTGCTGGGCCGCGACGTGACGCCGGAGAAGCTGCTGTCGACGACCGGGGAGCCGCTGCACCCGCTGGACGAGCAGGCGGTCGCCGATGTGTTCGCGCTGGCCAAGCGGGGCGACAGCGGTGCGCAGGAGGCGGTCGAGCGGTTCATCCAGCGGCTGGTCCACGATGTGGCGGCCCTGGTGCTCGCGCTCGACCCGGAGCTGGTGGTCGTCGGCGGCTGGGCGGCGGGGATCGACGGCGTGCTGGATCCCTTGCGGCAGGAGCTCGCGCGGTACTGCCTGCGGCCACCGCGTGTGGCCCTCTCCCTGCTCGGGGAGGCGGCGGTGGCGACCGGTGCGCTGCGGCTCGCGCTCGACCATGTCGAGGAGCAGCTGTTCGCGGTCGAGGGCACGGTGACGGCTCGGCGGTGAGCGGGCGGGGGCGCCCACGGCCCGGGAGCCCGACGGGGCTGGGCCCCGCCGTCCCGGGCGATGAAGCAGAGCCGCGCCCCGGCCCGCGAGGGCCGGCCCCTCAGACCACGCCGCACCAGGCATACGCCGGCTGACTCGGCCCCAGCCCCAACGTGAACGGCCCCGCCGCTGACCAAGCGGCGGGGCCGTGTCAAAAGCGAGGCGGGCAGGCCTCAGGAAGCCTGGCGGTGGCCGTCGTGACTGATCTGCAGGTCACCCGAATCGCCGAAGGTGAGGCGGCAGGTGTCGGCGCGGTAGGTCGCCACCGAGACCGCGACGGTCCGGCCGAGGGAGAAGTAGCGCGTCGTCACGACGAGGACGGGCGCGCCCGGCAGCCGGTCGAGCTCCTTCGCGTCGTCGGCGCGGGCCGAGCCGAGCTCGACCGCACGGTCCTGGCCCTCCAGGTCGAGGCGCTGGAGCTCGCGCAGCACGCTGCGCGCGCGGGCCGGTCCGGACGGCGCGTCGATCGCGGTGAGGTCCGGTACGGAGGACGCCGGCACGTAGAGGAGCTCGGCGGCGACGGGCTGGCCGTGCGTGGTGCGGATCCGGCGGACGGTGTGCACCTCTTCGAGCGGCTCGGTGTCGAAGAGCCGGGCCACCGCGAGCGGCGGGGCGCCGACGGCGCAGTCGGCGGCCTGCCAGGCGTCACCGGCGGTGCCGGGCCAGTCGTGCTGCTCGGCGCCGACGGAGACGCCCACGCGCGGCGGGGCGACGGTCGTGCCGACGCCACGGCGGCGCTGCAGCCTGCCTTCGAGTTCGAGCTGCTCCAGAGCCTGGCGGAGCGTGGCGCGCGCGACGCCGAAACGGGCGGCGAGTTCACGCTCGTTGGGCAGGATCTCTCCCACCGCGAAGTCCGAGTCGAGCGCCTCGCTCAGCACGGTCTTGAGGTGCCAGTACTTCGGCTCCGGCACCGTTTCCAGCTGCGTGGTCCCCACCCTGTCCTCCGCAATCGCCGTGCCCCGGCGGCTTTTCTGCGCCCTTGTTTATTAAAGGTTCCTGCACTAACTCTGCGACCATAGGGCGGCACACCCCCTTGGTCAAGACCAATCCTCGTTCCGTTACGGAACGAATCCGACCCCTGGCCCAGAGCGTTCACACGACGTTCGCGGTCCCGTGAGCAGGGCGCAGCAAACTACCCCGTGCCCGGATCCGGGCACGGGGTCGTGACTGCTGGGGCGAGTGGGGCTAACAGGGCGACTGGTCCACGTACGCCTCGCGCTCCTCGCGGGCAAGTGCGGTCAGTTTGTCCGGGTTCCGTACGACGTAGACGCAGTGGATGCGGCCGTCGAGGACGTCGAGCTGCAGGACGCTGTCCGGCTCGCCGTCGTAGAGGACCAGCACCGCGGGACCGCCGTTGATCTCCGTGATGCGGAAGTCACCCTCGGGCCCGCCCTCCTGCGACACCGCGTACAGGAAGCGACCGACCTTGTCGGCGGACTCGATGATCCGTGTCGGGGCCTTGGACTTGCCGCCGCTGTCGCCGATGAAACGTACGTCGGGGGCGAGCAGGGAGAGCATGGAGTCCAGGTCGCCGCCGCCCGCGGCGGCCATGAACCGCTCGGTGAGGTCGCGGCGGTGGGCGGGGTCGACGTCGTAGCGCGGCTTGCGCTCGTCGACGTGGCGCCGGGCGCGCCCCGCGAGCTGGCGCACGGCGGGCTCCGTACGGTCCAGGGTGGCCGCGATCTCCGCGAACGGAAAGCCGAACGCCTCGCGCAGGACGAACACCGCCCGCTCCAGCGGCGACAGCGATTCGAGGACGACCAGGACGGCGAGCGAGACGGAATCGGCCAGCATGGCCTGTTCGACCGTATCCGGTACGACGGGCCCGAAATCGGTCGCGATCAGCTCGGGCAGCCAGGGCCCGACGTATGCCTCGCACCGCGCCTGGATCTGTCTGAGCCGGTCGATCGCGAGCCGGGTGGCGATCCGTACGAGGAACGCGCGCGGGTCGCGCACGCCGTCGCGGTCCTGCGCCGACCAGCGCAGCCATGCCTCCTGCACCACGTCCTCGGCGTCGGTCACGCGGCCCAGCATGCGGTAGGCCACGCCCGTGAGGACGGACCTGTGGTCTTCGAAGAGTTCGGCGGCGGTGGGGGCAGTCACCGCTCCATCCCAGCCGACCGGCAACCGGCTGTCCAGAAGGAGAACCCGCGCTGTTCGATTCTTCGCCCCTTGCGCGGTGTCCGGGACCCGCCCCTTGAACTCCAAGCTACCGAAGGGTAATTGTTGCTGACAGGGTGTCTACCGTCGCTCGCGCGGCGCCGTCCGTCCACGACCGGGAGCAGCAGCATGGCCGAAGAGGTCTCTTTCACGATCGGCTCCCCCCGGGGCAGCCGCACCGTCACCGTCTCCTACCGGCGGGCCGGTTCCGGCGATCCGCTGCTCCTGCTGCACGGCATCGGGCACCACCGCCAGGCGTGGGATCCGGTGTTCGACCTGCTGGCCGCCGAGCGCGACGTCATCGCCGTGGACCTGCCCGGGTTCGGCGCGTCCCCGGCGCTGCCCGAGGGCGTCTCGTACGACCTGTCGACGGTCGTGCCGACGCTGGGCGCGCTCTGCGAGGAGCTGGGCGTGGAGCGGCCGCACGTGGCGGGCAACTCCCTCGGCGGGCTGCTGGCCCTGGGGCTGGGGCGCGAGAAGCTCGTACGGTCGGTGACGGCCCTCTCCCCCGCCGGGTTCTGGACCGAGGCGGAGCGCCGCTACGCCTTCGCGACGCTGACCGCGATGCGGCGGGGGGCGAAGCTGCTGCCGCTGCCGGTCATCGAGCGGTTGTCCAGGAGCGCGGCCGGGCGCGCGGCGCTGACGAGCACCATCTACGCGCGCCCCGGGCGCCGTTCACCCGAGGCCGTCGTCGCCGAGACGCTCGCGCTGCGCGAGGCCACCGGCTTCGACGAGACCCTGGCCGCCGGAGTCGGGGTCCGGTTCACCGACGACGTGCCCGGAGTTCCGGTCACCGTCGCCTGGGGCTCCAAGGACCGGCTGCTGCTGCGCCGCCAGGGGATCCGCGCCAAGCACACCCTCCCGGGCGCCCGACTGGTGCGGCTGCCCGGCTGCGGCCACGTTCCTATGGCTGATGACCCCGCGCTGGTGGCCCGCGTCATCCTCGACACGAGCCGCTGAGGACGCCGGTCGCGTCCCACGCCCGTGACCTGGCTTTTCAGGTTTGCGGATGGTGGGAACCCGCGACCACGTCCCGATGAACGACGACCCCGCCCTCGTCGCGCGCGTCATCCTCGGCACCAGCCGCTGAGCGGGCGCGCTCGGGGCGCCGGCCCAGCACCCCGGCACCCAGCGCGACCCCGGCACCGACCAGCGCACTGCCCGCGGCCTGCGCCGTGCCGTACGCCCCGGCGCCGACCAGCGGCGCGGTGAGCGCGGCCGACACCGGGATGAGGCCGGAGAAGAGCGTCGCCCGTTCGGCGCCGATCCGCTGCACGCCCACGTACCAGCAGACGAACCCGACCACGGTGACGACGGCGGCCTGCCAGACCAGGGCCGCCGTCTCGGTCGCGTCGGGCAGCCGCAGCGCCGCACGGCCGTCCAGTACGAGGGCGAGCGCGGCGGACTCGACGGCCGCGACGCCGCACACGGCCGCCGAGAGCAGCTTGGGGCCGAGCGGCCGCAGCACCGGAACCGCCAGCACCGCGAACCCCACCTCGCCCACCAGCGCGCCTGCCGACCAAGCAATGCCCACCGCGTCGGTCCGGCCCCACCCCTGCACGGTGAAGGCCCCGGCCGCCACCAGGAGCGCTCCGTAGAGCACCGGCCGGGTGGGCCGCCGCCCGTCGAGCAGCGGCACGAGGACCGCCACCACGACCGGCGCGCACCCGACGAAGACCCCGGGGACGGCGGGCTCGGCCGTCCGCTCGGCGGCCAGCACCGCCATGTTGAAGCCCACCATCCCGACGGCCGAGACCAGCGCGAGCCGACCCCACTGGGCCCCGCCGAGGCCGCGCAGCGGGGCGGTGCCGCCCCGGCCGAGCAGCGGGAGCAGCACTAGGCAGGCGAGGCCGTAGCGGAGGGCCTGGCCGCCCGCGTGCGGATAGTCGCCGAGGACGCTGTTGGCGGTGAAGGAGCCGCCGACGAGAAAGCAGGCGACGGCGGCGAACGCCGCGCCCCGCAGCTGTGACACGTTCATGGGCCCGACGCTAGGCAGCACGGTGGTCTTGTTTAAGGTCCACTTCCATGACGCCATCGGGGACCACTTCGCCCTCCGCGCCGCAGGGCGGCGACGCGCCGCCGTCGTGGAACGCGGCCTGGGAACTGCTGCTTCCGGCCGCCGCCGCGCCGGCCCGGCAGCGGGGCAGGGCGCTCCAGTCGGCGTTCCGCGAGGCCGTGCGGTCGGGGCGGCTCGCGGCCGGGACGCGGCTGCCGTCGAGCCGTGAGCTCGCCGCCGACCTCGGGGTTTCGCGCGGCCTTGTCACCGAGGCGTACGAGCAGCTCACCGCCGAGGGCTATCTGCGCAGCGACCGGGGCTCGGGCACCTGGGTGGGCGGGGCGGCACGCGCCGCCGACGCACCACGCGCGCGTGATCTGGCTCCGCGCGACCCGGGCGCGCTCGTCGACTTCCTGCCCGGCACCCCGGACCTGTCGCTGTTCCCGCGTGCCGCCTGGGCCGCCGCGCACAAGGGCGTCCTGGAGCGGCTGCCGCACCGGTCGCTGGGCTATCCCGATCCGCGCGGGCTGCCCGAGCTGCGGACCGCGCTGGCCGCGCTGCTCGCCCGGCGGCGCGGAGTGGTCGCCGACCCCGAGCGGATCGTGGTGTGCTCCGGGGTGGCCCAGGCGACGACGCTGCTCGGCTTCGCGCTCGGGGAGCGGGGCGAGCGGACCGTAGGTGTCGAGGACCCGGGCAGCCCCGAGCACACCGCGCTGTTCGCGGCCACCGGTGTACGGACCCGACTGCTGCCGCTCGACGGGGAGGGCCTGGCTACGGGCCCGCTGTACGCGAGCGGGGTACGGGTCGCGGTGACGACTCCGGCACATCAGTTCCCGTCCGGAATCGCCTACTCCGCGCGTCGGCGGGCCGAACTCCTGGACTGGGCGCGGGCGGTGGACGGGCTGATCGTCGAGGACGACTACGACGGCGACTTCCGCTACGACAGGGCTCCGGTCGGGGCCCTCCAGGGGCTGGACCCGGAACACGTGGCGTACACCGGGTCGGTGAGCAAGTCGCTCGCTCCCGGACTGCGGCTCGGCTGGCTGCTCGCGCCGGAGCGGCTGACCGGCTCGATCGTCACCCGCAAGCGCACCATGGACCTGGGCAACCCCGCCCTCGACCAGGCGCTGCTCGCGGACTTCCTCACCAGCGGCGCGTACGACCGTCAGCTGCGGCGGTGCCAACGCGCCTACCGGGAGCGGCGGGACGCGCTGGTCGGCGCGTTGCGCGAGCACTTCCCGGGCACCGAGGTGAGCGGCATCGCGGCCGGGCTGCACATCATCGCCCGGCTGCCCGCGCGGTACGGCCCGGAGTCCCGCCTCCTCGAACGCGCCGCCCACGCGCGCGTGGCCGTGCGCCCGCTCTCGTACTACAGCTCACGCGGGACCGAAACAGGATCAGGAGCGGGATCAGGAACAGGAGCGGGAACGGACACCGAAGCGGGCGGCGGCGTGGCGCTGGTGCTGGGGTACGCCCATCTGACGCCGTCCGACATCGCGCGCGGGGTGCGGCTCCTCGCCGGGGCCGTACAAGCACGTAACGCCTAGGAGTTCGACCAGCCCCGTATGCAGAGCACCAACCGGTACCCGTCCGGGTCCTCGATCGTCACGCCCCACTCGTTCCAGTACGGGTTGGGCGACTGCACCCGCTTGCCGCCGTGGGCCTCCAGGCGGGCCACCAGTTCCTGCGGAACTTCTTCGTCCGCGTAAATGACCAGCAGGTCTTCTTCGGTCGGCCGGGGCTCGACGGGAGCGGCCGGCTCGTGGACCAGCTCCAGATGCCAGTCGGCGTCGGGCCAGCCGACCATCAGCAGCGCGTGCTCGCCGGAGGCGGCGCTCTCCGCGTCGTGCCGCCACACGACGTCGAGGCCCAGGCCCTCGACCCAGAAGCGCTCCGCCGCCGCCAGATCGCGCGAGGGGCGGGCGATGCGGATGTGTGAACGGCCTCCGACCGGCATGGGAGCTCCTTGTGCTTTCGCTGTCGCTGTCTCCGGGGCCGCCTCGACGGCGGCCCGTACCGGCAACGTACTCAACGAAGATCACCCGGTCGATGGTTCCTTGGTCCCCGGCCACTTGCCCTAGTCCGACCGCCCTAGGGCCCCGGTCCGGGCACCCTCGACCCATCGGCCCAGGGCCGACATCCCGTTGTTCACCTGGGGTTCGCGCCCGCGCCGCAGCCGGGCAGTAGGCATGGCACGGATCCGCACGCACCGGACCACCGTCCCACCCCACCACGCCGCCCCTGGAGGCGCCTCGATGTCGTACCGCCCTCGGATCCCCTCGCCCGACCGCCGTACCGTACTGAAGGGTTCGCTCGCCGTGTCGGCGGGGCTCGCCCTGCCCGCCGGGCTCGCCACGGCCGCGCCCGCGCTGGCGCTCTCCGGGCGGCCGAGCGCCCACTGGGGTGTGCAGGCCGGTGACATCACGGCGTCGTCGGGGCTCGTGTGGGCCCGGTCCGACCGGCCCGCCCGGATGGTCGTGGAGACCTCCGCCACCGAATCGTTCCGCCGCGCCCGCAGATGGCAGGGCCCGCTGCTCGGACCGGGCACCGACTTCACCGGTACGACGCAGCTGCGCGGCCTGCCCGCCGGTGAGCAGATCCACTACCGGGTCACGCTCGCCGACCCCGACGACCCGCGCCGTACCGGCAAGCCGGTGTACGGCACGTTCCGCACGGCGCCCGCCTCGCGCCACCAGGACGTGCGTTTCCTGTGGTCCGGCGACATCGCCGGGCAGGGCTGGGGCATCAACCCGGACATCGGCGGCTTCCGCGTCTACGACGAGATGCGGCGGCTCAACCCGGACTTCTTCCTGTCCAGCGGCGACAACATCTACGCGGACGGGGTGATCCTGCCCAGCGTCACGCTGCCCGACGGCCGGGTCTGGCGGAACATCACGACCGAGGAGAAGTCCAAGGTCGCCGAGACGCTGGCCGAGTACCGGGGCAACTTCCGCTACAACCTGCTCGACGAGAACGTACGGCGGTTCAACGCGCAGGTGCCCTCGATCGTCCAGTGGGACGATCATGAGGTACGGAACAACTGGTACCCCGGGCAGATCCTGGACGACGCCCGTTACACCGAGAAGAACATCGACGTGCTGGCCGCCCGTTCGCTGCGGGCCTTCAGCGAGTACTTCCCCGTCTCCACGCTGCGGCCGGGCAGCCGGGAGGGGCGCGTGCACCGGGTGGTGCGCCACGGGCCGCTCCTCGACGTGTTCGTGCTCGACATGCGCACGTACCGCAATGCCAACTCGCCCGGGCGGCAGGCCGACGACACCGTGGGCATCCTCGGCGCGGAGCAGCTGGAGTGGCTGAAGCGGGAACTCGCGCGCTCCCGCGCGGTGTGGAAGGTGATCGCCGCCGACATGCCGCTCGGTCTGGTCGTCACCGACGGCCCGGCGAACTTCGAGGCCGTGGCGCAGGGCGACCCGGGGGCGCCGCTCGGGCGCGAGCTCCAGATCGCCGAGCTGCTGCGGTTCATCAAGCACCGCCGGATCACCGGCACGCTGTGGCTGACGGCCGATGTGCACTACACGGCGGCCCAGCACTACGAGCCGTCGCGGGCCGCGTTCAAGGACTTCGCCCCGTTCTGGGAGTTCGTGTCGGGGCCGCTCGCCGCGGGCGGGTTCCCGGCGAACAAGCTCGACGCGACCTTCGGCCCCGACCAGGTCTTCGTCCACGCACCGGCCCGGGCCAACGCCTCCCCCATGGAGACCCCGCCGAACTTCGGCGAGATCGAGATCGACGGCGGCAGCGGAGAACTGACGGTGCGGCTGCGCGCCCAGGGCGGTTCGGTACTCTTCACCAAGGTCCTCAGGCCGGGTCTTGTGGGCCAGTAGCGACGTACGGCAGTGATGGTGCGGTCGGAAGCGACGTACGGACTGCGGCACCGAGCCGGTCATTCCACGCCACAAGCCGTAAGAAACGGCCAGAAAAGCACCAGAATCACACTTAACCCATCAGTCACAAAGCGTTCGTGATCACGCAACACCGCTCGGCCACAGTGAGGGCATGACTGAGATGCCTGAGTCGACTGCCCGCAAGAGCGCCCGCCGCCACCACTGGCGGCGGGACATGATCGAGCTGGCCGCGCTGTTCACGGCCGTGGCGGTGGCCGACGGGCTGGCGAACACGGTCGCCCACGGTCCGGACGGACCGTTCCTGCTGATCGCCTCGGCGGTCGCCCTGGTGGCCACGGCGGCGTTCCACACCTGGTGGGCCCACCGCCACAGCCACGCGCCCCCGGCCGACACGCCGGCCGATACGGACGCGGCGCCCGCCACAGCCGGCGCCGCGTCCACCGACGGGTCCGCCGGAGCGGAGACGGCGCCCCGCGAGACCTCGCTGTGGCGGATGCGGGCCACCGTGCGGGACGAGCCGGGCAGCCTGGCCGCCCTGTGCACCGCGCTCGCCCACAGCCGGGTCGACATCCTCACCCTCCAGACGCACCCGCTGGCCGACGGCACGGTCGACGAGTTCCTGCTGCGGGCCCCCGCCGAGCTGGCGGGCGCCCGGCTCACCCAGGAGATCGCGGCCGCGGGCGGCGGCGACATCTGGCTGGAGCGCGCGGACGCGCACGACCTGGTGGACGCACCCACCCGGGTGCTCGGACTCGCCACCCGGACCGCGCTCGACGCGGCCGAACTTCCGCTCGCGCTGCGGCAGTTGCTGGGCCGGTGCACGATCCACTCGCTGCCCGCCGTGTCCCTGTCCGGCCGTCCGACCGGTGAGACGGCGCCGGTCGAGGGCGTACTCGAATCGACCACCATGCGGCTGCGCGACCCCAACGGCGGGGCCATCACGATCGAGCGGCCCTATCTCCCGTTCACTCCGACCGAGTTCGCGCGGGCGCGCGCGCTGGTCGAGCTGGACGCGCGGCTCGGCCCGCGCATCCCGCGCAGCCAGGACGTCCTCACCCTGCCCGAGGGCAACGAGATCGCCGTCCGCCGGGCCGGCCAGGACGACGTCGAGGCCGCCAAGGCCATGCACGAGCGCTGCTCCGACCGCACGCTGAGCCTGCGCTACCACGGCCCCGTCGGCGACGCCGACCGCTACCTCAACCACCTGCTCAGCCCCCGCTACGGGCGCACCCTCGCCGCCCAGACCGCCTCGGGGCGGCTCGTCGCCCTCGGCCATCTGCTGTGGGACGGCGACGAGACCGAGGTGGCGCTGCTCGTCGAGGACGACTGGCAGCGCCGGGGCATCGGCTCCGAGCTCCTGGAGCGCCTGGTGGCGCTGGCGGTCGAGGCGGGCTGCGAGAGCGTGTACGCGGTGACGCAGTCCTCCAACACCGGGATGGTGGCGGCGATGCGCGGCCTCGGCCTGCCGCTGGACTACCAGATCGAGGAGGGCACCCTAGTGGTCACCGCCCGGCTGCCGAAGGCTCGGGTACCGGCGCGTCCGTCGTTCGAGCAGCAGCAGACGTCGATGGGGCAGGCGCCGTTCGAGCAGGCGTCGCGGGCGGAGCGCTGAGCGCCCGGCTCAGATCGCTCCACAGGTCCTCGACGTCCTCCAGACCGACCGAGAGCCGCAGCAGGCGGTCGCTCACCCCGGCGGAGCGCCGGTCTCCCTCGGCCACGATGCGGTGGCTGATGGAGGCGGGGTGCTGGATGAGGGTGTCGACGCTGCCGAGGCTGACGGCCGGGGTGATGAGCCGGACGGCCGCGATGACGCGGTGCGGATCGCCGTTCACCTCGAAGGACACCATCGCCCCGCCCACCTTCGGATAGTGGACGCGGGCCACCCGCGGATCGGCGGCCAGTCTGCGGGCCAGCTCCGCGGCGCTGCCCGCGGCCGCGCGCATCCGTACCGGAAGCGTCGCCAGGCCCCGCAGCAGCAGATAGCCCGCGAGCGGGTGCAGGACGCCGCCGGTGGCGAACCGCACCTGGCGCAGCTGCCGGGCGAACGCGTCGTCGCAGGCCACGACCCCGCCCATGACGTCGCCGTGGCCGCCCAGGTACTTGGTGGCACTGTGCAGCACGATCCGCGCGCCCTGTTCGAGCGGCCGCTGGAGCACGGGCGTGGCGAAGGTGTTGTCGACGAGCAGCGGCACCGAGCCGCAGGCGTGGGCGACGGCCCGGACGTCGACCTCGGCGAGGGTCGGGTTGGCCGGGGTCTCCACGATCACCAGGCCGGTGTCGGGCCGCAGGGCGTCGGCGATGCCCGCCGGGTCCACCCAGGTCACCTCCGTACCGAGGAGTCCGGCGTCCAGGAGGTGGTCGCTGCAGCCGTACAGCGGCCGGACCGCGACCACGTGCCGCAGGCCCGCCGAGGCCCGGGCGAGCAGCACGGCGGTCAGGGCGGCCATGCCGCTGGCGAACGCGACGGCGTCGGCGGCCCCTTCCAGCCGCGCGAGCGCTGTCTCGAAACGGCCCACGGTGGGGTTGTCGAGGCGGGCGTACACCGGGGGTCCGTCGGGCAGCAGTCCGGTGGCCGCGAAGGCGTCGATCCGGGCGGCCTCGGCCGCGCTGTCGTACGAGGGGTAGGTCGTCGAAAGGTCGATCGGCGGGGCGTGCAGGCCGAGTCCCGCGAGGTCGTCGCGGCCGGCGTGGACGGCTTCGGTGGCCAGGGCACGGGGTGCGGCCTGGGCGCGGTCCTGCGTGTCGGTGTCCATGGCGGCACTGTGATGACGTGACCGGAAATGAGCGGTGAGGTCCGTGCTACGTTCGGCCAATGGCCGATTCTGTCGCACTGGACCCGGTGGATCTGGACATTCTGCGCCTCCTGCAGAACGACGCCCGGACCACCTACCGTGATCTGGCCGCGCAGGTGGGCGTGGCGCCTTCCACCTGCCTGGACCGGGTGACCAGGCTGCGCCGCTCCGGAGTCATCCTGGGCCACCAGCTCCGTCTCGACCCGGCCAGAATGGGCCGTGGCCTGGAGGCACTCCTCTCCGTACAGGTGCGACCACATCGGCGTGAACTGATCGGTCCGTTCGTCGAGCGCATCCGGGCGCTGCCGGAGTCCCGCGCCCTGTTCCACCTCACCGGCCCGGACGACTACCTGGTCCACGTGGCCGTGACGGGCACGGCCGACCTTCAGCGGCTGGTCATCGACGAATTCACCTCGCGGCGCGAAGTCGCCCGGGTGGAGACGCGGTTGATCTTCCAGCAGTGGGAGTGCGGTCCTCTGCTGCCACCCTCGTCGACATCGGTGTCACCTTCCGCTTCGTCCCCTCCCTCCCCTTCCGCCTCCGGTGGCTGAAGGTCGCCTGTTGGTGACGCGGAGCCTCCGCTCGTACGAGTATGTGGTCCATGCCAGACACTTCCAGCAGCGTGCTGCCCCGCCAGGTCGCCGACGCCCATGTCGACGCACTCATCGAACTCGACCCCATCACCGGTACCTATCTGGGCGTGCGCAAGAGCGCCCGGCTGCTTCCGGACTTCACACCCGCCGGGCAGGCGGCCGTGGCCGACCTGGCCCGCGCGACGCTGGCGCGGCTCGACGAAGCGGAGCGGCTGCCGGGTGCGGACAGCGACTCCGAGCGGCGCTGCGCCAGACTGCTGCGGGAGCGCCTGACGTCCGAACTCGCCGTCCACGAGGCGCAGGAGGGCCTGCGCTGCATCAGCAATCTGCGCTCGCCCGTCCACTCGGTGCGCCAGGTGTTCACCATGATGCCGGTCGCCGACGAGGCGGACTGGGCGGACGTCGCGGCCCGGCTCGACGCCGTCCCCGCGGCCCTCGACGGCTACCGCGCGGCGCTGCGACTGGGGCTCGACCGCGAGCTGTTCGCCGGGCCCCGCGCCACGGCCACCTTCATCGGCCAGCTCACCGAGTGGATCGGCACGGACCGCAACTGGTTCGAGGAGTTCGTCGCTCCGGGCCCCGAGGCCCTGTGCCCCGAACTGGACGCGGCCGCGCGCGTGGCGGGCGACGCGCTGGTCGCCCTGCGCGACTGGCTGCGCGAGGTGTACGCGCCCGCGATCGCCGGGGCGCCCGACACCGTGGGCCGCGAGCGGTACGCCCGCTGGGTGCGCTACTTCAACGGGACGACCCTGGACCTCGACGAGGCGTACGCGTACGGCTGGTCCGAGTACCACCGCATCCTCGGTGAGATGAAGACCGAGGCCGACAAGATCCTGCCGGGCGCGGGCCCTTGGGAGGCCCTTTCCCACCTCGACGAGCACGGCGTCCACATCGAGGGCGTGGACGAGGTCCGCGAGTGGCTCCAGGCCCTGATGGACGAGGCGATCGAAGCCCTGGACGGCACGCACTTCGAACTCGCCGAGCGGGTACGGAAGGTGGAGTCGCACATCGCGCCCCCCGGCAGCGCCGCCGCGCCCTACTACACGGGCCCCTCGGAGGACTTCTCGCGCCCCGGCCGCACCTGGCTGCCGACCATGGGCGAGACCCGCTTCCCGGTGTACGACCTGGTCTCGACCTGGTACCACGAGGGCGTTCCGGGCCACCACCTGCAGATCGCGCAGTGGCGGCACGTGGCGGACCGGCTCTCGCGCTACCAGGCGACCATCGGCACGGTGAGCGCCAACGCCGAGGGCTGGGCGCTCTACGCCGAGCGGCTCATGGACGAGCTGGGCTTCCTGCCCGACCCGGAGCGGCGGCTGGGGTACCTGGACGCGCAGATGATGCGCGCCTGCCGGGTCATCGTCGACATCGGCATGCACCTGGAGCTGGAGATTCCGGACCACTCGCCGTTCCGTCCCGGCGAGCGGTGGACGCCGGAGCTGGCGCAGGAGTTCTTCGGCAGCCACAGCGGGCGCCCGGCGGACTTCGTGGAGAGCGAGCTCACCCGGTATCTGTCCGTGCCCGCCCAGGCGATCGGCTACAAACTGGGCGAGCGGGCCTGGCTGATGGGCCGGGAGAACGCGAAGAAGCACCACGGCGACGCGTTCGACGCCCGGGCCTGGCACATGGCGGCGCTCTCGCAGGGGCCGCTGGGCCTGGACGACCTGGTGGACGAGCTGTCCAAGCTCTGACGCGACGGGGTGGCGGGTTCCGACCCTGCGGGTGGCGGGTCCCGGCCCGCCACCCACGGCCCGCCACCGCGGCCCGGCCGTCAGCAGCCGCAGTTCTCCGCGCCGACGGGCGCGGTCAGCGGGTCGGCCTCGCGCTTCTCGCGGCCCTCCCAGGTCTCGAACTCGAAGCCCTCGCGCACCCAGTACTCGAAGCCGCCGAGCATCTCCTTGACCTGGTAGCCGAGTTCGGCCAGGGCGAGGGCGGCGCGGGTGGCGCCGTTGCAGCCGGGGCCCCAGCAGTAGGTGACGACCGGCACGGACTTGTCGAGCAGCTGCTCGGCCTGCTCCGCGATGAGCGCCGTCGGCAGGTGCACGGCGCCGGGCACGTGGCCCTGGTCCCAGGCCTCCGTGGAGCGCGAGTCCAGCACGACGAAGCCCGGCTCGCCGCCCTGGGCCAGCACCGATGCCACGTCGGAGACATCGGCGTGGAAGACCAGGCTGGCGCGGAAGTACGCGGCGGCGTCGGCGGGCGCGGCCGGGGCGACGCGCAGGACGGGGTTGGCGGCGGTGGCGAGCTGCGTTGTTGTCATGGCCAGAAATCTACGGCCCTTGATCATCGGCTGGAAGATGCGATCCCCGGAACATCTCTTGATTCGCCGGGGATTTCACTGTTGTCTGGCAGCCATGACCGAGTATTCCCCGGACGCCACCGACTGGCGCATCCTGGACGCCCTCCAGCAGGACGGCCGGGCCACCTTCGCGGAGCTGGCCCGCGCCGTCGCCATGTCGCCGAGCGCCGTGACGGAACGGGTGCGGCGCCTCGAAGAGGCGGGGGTGATCTCGGGCTATACGGCGGTCGTCGACCAGGAGCGGCTCGGCCGGGGCATCCTCGCCTTCGTACGGCTGCGGTACCCGAACGGCAACTACAAGCCGTTCCACGATCTCCTTGAAGCGACTCCGGAGATCATGGAGGCGCACCACGTCACGGGCGACGACTGCTTCGTGATCAAGGTCGGTGCGCGGTCGATGAGCCACCTGGAGGAGATCTCCGGGAAGATCGGCGCCCTGGGGTCGGTCACGACCAGCGTCGTCTACTCCTCGCCGCTGCCCCGGCGGGCGATAGGCCGCTGAGCAGCGGCCGGGGGTGCTCACTCCCCGGCGTCCGCCGACCGGTGGCGCACCTCCGACCCGCTCCGCTCCTTGACGATCTCCAGCTGGGTCGGGATGCGGCGGCGCAAATCGCCGACGTGGCTGACGATGCCGACGCTGCGGTCCCGCTCGCGCAGCGCGTCCAGTACGTCCAGGACCTCGTCCAGCGCCTGGTCGTCGAGGCTGCCGAAGCCCTCGTCGATGAACAACGTGTCGAGCCGTACGCCCCCGGCCTCGTCGGTGACCACGTCGGCCAGGCCCAGTGCCAGCGCGAGCGACGCGAAGAACGTCTCGCCGCCCGAGAGCGTGGCGGTGTCCCGCTCCCGGCCCGTCCAGGCGTCGACCACGTGCAACCCCAGGCCGGAGCGGCCGCGTCCGCCCCGGGCGTCGGAGTGCACCAGGGTGTACCGCCCGCCGGACATCCGGCTCAGCCGGGCCGTCGCGGCGGCCGCCACCTGCTCAAGGCGCGCGGCCAGTACGTACGACTCCAGGCGCATCTTGCGCTCGTTGTCGGCGGAGGTGCCCGCCGTGAGCCCGGCGAGGCGGGCCACCCGGTCGTACTCCTCGCGCAGCGGCCCGATCCGGCGCGTCTCCGCGGTGGCCTCGCGCCCCAGCCGGACGAGCTCGGCGCAGCGGGCGCGCGCGGCGGCGAGCACCGAGGCGGCCTCCCGCAGCGCGCGCTCCACGCGCGCGTGGGCGGCCTCGGCCTGCTCGGTGCGCGCGGCCGGGCGCGCGGATGCCGCGACCGTGGCGGGCTCGGCGAGGCGGTCGGCGACGGCGGCCTCCTCGCGCTGCCACTCGTCGAGCCGGTGCTGGAGCTCGCGCTGCTGCCGGTCGTCGAGGAAGGCCTCCGCCGCCGCCCGCGGGGTGTCGAAACCGGCCCGGAAGGCCGCCTCGGAGAGCCGCCCGTCGGCGTCCTTGAGCCGCTGGGCGGTCGCCTCGACCTCACGGACGGCCTCGGCGGCCCCGGCGAGCAGCCCGGCCCGGTGCTCAAGCAGCGCCGCCTGCTCGGCGACGCTGCGCGCCTCGCCCCGGGCCGCCGCCAACTCCCGTTCCAGGGCGGCCTGTTCCCGGTCGATCTCCTCGCGCCGTGCGGTACGGGCCGACACGCGCTTGTCCGCCTCACGCTGCTGCGCCAAGCGCCGCGCGTGCTCGCGCTCCGCGCTCTCGAAGGCCTCCCGGGCGGCGTGCAGCCCGGCGGCGAGCGCACGACTGTCGCGGTACTCGGCGTCCCACGCGCGCACTTGGCCGTCGAGCGCGGCGAGGGTCTCCGTGCCCGCTTCCGCGCTCGCCGCCGCGAACCGCTCGCGTACGGAGGCGAGGGCGCGCTCGGCTTCGGCGCGGGCCGCTTCGGCCTGCCGGTGCGCCTCGTGGGCGGCCTCCTCCGTCGCCCGGTCCACCTGGCCGGTCGTGGCGCGCGCGGGGGCGGGGTGCTCGGGCGAGCCGCAGACGGCGCACGCCTCTCCGTCGCGCAGCCCGGCCGCGAGCTCGGCCGCGATGCCGCGCAGCCGCTCCTCGCGCAGGGCGAGCCAGTGCTCATGGGCGGCGTTGACCCGCTCCCGGGCGGCGCTCTGCCGCTCCTCGGCCGCGGCCACGCGCGCGTGGAGAGCGTCGCGCTCGCGGGCCGCCGCCAGCCGGCGCCGGGCCGGTTCGAGCCGTCCCGCCAGCTGTTCGGTGCGGGCGGTGGCCTGGTGGGCGGCGTCGATGCGCTCCTGGTGGCGCCGGCGGTCGCCCTCCCAGGAGGCGAGCCAGCCGGCCGCGTCGAGGAGCAGCTGCTCGTCGGCCCTGGCCTGGCGGTCGAGCTCGGCGCGCTCGGCGGTGATCTCGGCGCTGCGTGCCTCGGCCCTGCGGGCGGCGTCGAGCGCGCCGAGCTCCTGGCGCATCTGCCGCTCCAGCGCGCCGAGTTGATCCGCCCCGGCCTCGGCCAGATCGGGGGGCAGCAGCGCGCGGGAGCGCTCGTGGGCCGTGGCCGCCGCCTGGTGCTCGCGCTCGGTCTCCGCGCGCAGCACGAGGGCGGGGGCGACGAGGTCGGCCTTGCGGGCCCGGTCGAGCCGGTCCCGTACGGCGGCGCGGCGGGGCTCGGCGGCGGCCAGGTCGTCGGCGCGGCGGCGGGCGTCCGCGTACCGGCGCTGCAGCTCGGCGAGGCGGCGCTCGTCGTCGAGCGCGATACGGGCGGCGGCCTGCCGGCTCTCGGCGGCGGTGACCGCGCACTCCGCGACGGCGAGGCGCTCGCGGGCCCCCACACGCGCGACGGCGGCCCACTCCAGGACGGCCTCGGCGAGGCCGGGCTCCCCCGGGCGGTGGTCGGGCAGGGGCCAGTCGCGCGCGTCCGCGCCGTCCCCGGCGGCCTGCGCCATCCGCTGGGCGAGCGCGAGCAGCCGCTCGTCACCGGTCCTGACCTGCTGTTCGGCGGCGCGGCGCAGCTCGGCCAGACGCTCTTCGACAGCGGCGAAGCGGCCGGTGTCGAAGAGCCGCCCGAGCAGCTTGCCGCGCGCCTCGGCGTCGGAGCGCAGGAACTTGGCGAAGTCGCCCTGCGGCAGCAGGACGACCTGGCAGAACTGCTCGCGGCTCATGCCGACGAGCTGCCCGATCTCCTCCCCCACCTCCTGGTGGGAGCGGCTGAGCGCCTCCCAGACGCCGTCGCGCGCGTCGTACTCGCGCAGCCAGGTCTGCGCCTTCTCGGCGGTGAAGCCGGTGCCGCGCTTCTTCGGCCGGTTCTGCTGCGGCCGCCGGGTGATCTCCAACCGCCGTCCGCCGACGGTCAGGTCGAGCAGGACCTCGGTGACGGTGTCGGGCGCGGCGTGGTCGCTGCGCAGGGTGGCGCCGGGGCTCTGGCGGGCGCCGGGCACCGCCCCGTACAGCGCGTAGCAGACAGCGTCGAGCACGGAGGTCTTGCCCGCGCCGGTGGCGCCGTGGAGCAGGAAGAGCCCGGCGGCCGAGAGCGCGTCGAAGTCGACTTCCTGGGTGCCGCCGAAGGGGCCGAAGGCGGTGACGCGCAGCCGGTGCAGCCTCATCGGGCCCCCTCCCGCCCGGCGCCCCGCGCGGCCGCGGCAGCGCCCTCGCGCGCGTGGTCCTGGGCGAGCGCCGACTCCACCCGTACGTCGTCGAAGGCGCCGCGCAGCACCGTCCGCTCCCGCTCGTCCGGGCCGCTGCCGCCGCGCACATGGGCCACGAAGTCCTCCGCGATCTCCTGGTCGCTACGGCCCTGGAGGCGTCGCGCGTACGAGGCGAGCGGGTCCTCGGGGGCGCGGTCCGGCTCGAAGACCAGGCTGAGCGCGTGCGGGAAGCGGACGGCGACGCGGGCCATCGCGTCGTCGGGGCGCACCGGGTCGGTGAGCGTCGCCTCGACCCACGCGTCCTCGTGGGGCTCAAGGGCGGGATCTTCGAGCAGGTCGTCGAGCCGGCCCCGGACGCGGGCGAGCGGGCGCGGGACCGGGCAGTCGATCCGCTCGGCGGCCACGGCCCCGTCGGCGGCCAGGTCGACGAGCCACATCGACTTGCGGTGGGTGGTCTCGGAGAACGAGTACGCCAGCGGGGAGCCCGAGTAGCGCACGCGGTCGGTGAGGGTCTGGCTGCCGTGCAGATGGCCGAGCGCCACATAGTCGACGCCGTCGAAGACTCCCGCGGGCACGGCGGCGACCCCGCCGACCGTGATGTCCCGCTCGCTGTCGCTCGGCTCCCCGCCCGCCACGAAGGCGTGGGCGAGGACGACGGACCGGGTGCCTCGCGCGCGTGCCGCGAGATCCGCCCGGACGCGCTCCATGGCCGCGCCGAGGACCTGCTCGTGCCCGGCCTTGTCGGTCTTGAACTCGTCGCGGACCAGGGCCGGTTCGAGATAGGGCAGCCCGTAGAGGGCCACCTCCCCGTGGGCGTCGGACAGCAGCACCGGGGTGCCGCACCCGGCCGGGTCGGTGCGCAGATGGATGCCCGCCCGCTCGATGAGGCCCGCGCCGACGCCGAGCCGCCGCGCCGAGTCGTGGTTCCCGGAGATCATGACCGTCGGCACGCCCTCGTCGGCGAGCCGGTGGATGGCGCGGTCGAAGAGCCCCACGGCCGCCAGCGGCGGCACGGCCCGGTCGTAGACATCCCCTGCCACCAGGACCGCGTCCACGTCGCGCTCGCGCACCGTCGCCACCAGGTGGTCGAGGAACGCGGCCTGGGCGTCGAGCAGGGCGACCCGGTGGAACGACCGTCCCAGGTGCCAGTCCGACGTGTGCAGGAATCTCATGATCCCCGAGGGTAACGGTGGGGTCGGACATCCCGGGCGGCAACGGCCTTACCGGTACGGCGCAGAGCTGTCACGCGTCCCCGTACGCCTCTCCGCCGAGCTCCAGCGCCGCGGTGCCCGCGGTGACGTCCGCGAGCCAGCGCCGCAGGGACTCCACGTCGGCCTCCGGGATGCCGATCTCGATCGTCACGGCCTCGGCATAGCGCACCTCTCGCACGGCGCGGCCGGTGGCCCGCAGATCGTTCTCCAGCTTGCCCGCGCGCTGGTGGTCGACGGTGACGGTGGCGAGGCGGAACCGCTGGCGCACCACGGTGCCGAGCGCGTCGAGGGCTTCGCCGACCGCTCCGCCGTACGCGCGGATGAGCCCGCCGGCGCCGAGCTTCACGCCGCCGTAGTAGCGGGTGACGACGGCGACGGCGTACCGCACCTCGCGGCGGGTCAGCATCTGGAGCATCGGGACTCCGGCGGTGCCTCCCGGCTCGCCGTCGTCGCTGGCCTTCTGCACCGAGGCGTCGGCGCCGATGACGTAGGCGAAGCAGTTGTGGGTCGCCGTCGGGTGCTCCCTGCGGACGCGCGCGATGAAGTCCTGCGCCTCCTGCTCGGTCGCGGCGGGCGCGAGCGCGCAGATGAACCGCGATCGGTTGATCTCGGTCTCGTGCACGCCCTCGCGGGCGATCGTCCGGTACTGCTCCTGCATACGGCCACCCTATGCGGTGCCGCGCCCGTGACCTGCTGGTCACCCGGGCGGCCGGGCCCCGGGGACGGAGATCCCCGGCCCGCGCCGGAGGTACGGGTGACGGATGTCACCCGGCCCGGCGCGACAGCGGGCCCGGGTCGACGCCCGACGGCACACCCGGGCGACGACCGGGTGGACGCCAGTTGAACCTTCACCCGCTCCTCCCTCTTGATCCTCAACTCTCCCTATAGGCACCTCCCCCAGGCTGCGGGGAGGAGTCGTGCCACAGCAGAGAGTGCGCCGGTTCGTAAGGAGCAACCCGATATGTCATCAAACCTCCCGTTATTCTCCGTCCTCCTGGGAGGCGATTACGCGGGCAAGTCATCGGCGATGTCCCGGCTCGCCGGAGGCCCGGAGCCGGTCCGTGTCGTCTCGGTCGACGATCACTTCCTCACCGACCGGCACGCCCTGATCGGCCGGCTGCGGCGGGACGTGGTCAAGGACGTGGCCGCCCCGGACGGCGCCTACTCGCCGGACTTCATGGCCAGCATGCTCCAGACCGCCGTGGTGCACCTGCGCGACCAGCTCCTCACGGCCGCGGACGCCGCCGACGGACGGCCGCTCCTCGTCGACTCGTACTACTACAAGATCCTCGCGAAGTGCCGCCTCGCGGGGGTGCGCGAGAACCCCATGTACGACTGGTGGCGCTCGTTCCCGCAGCCGCGCCACGTCGTCTACCTCAAGGTCTCGCCGCACGAGGCCTGGCGCCGCAGCCGCCGCGGGACCCGGCTCAACTCCCTTGAGCACTACGGCGAGCGGCCGAACCGGACGTCGTTCGAGCGGTACCAGACCGACCTGGAGAAGCTGATGTGGGACGAGATCCGGTCTCTCCCGGTGACGGTCCTGGAGCAGCAGAACTCCCCCGAGCGGACCGCCGACGCCGTACGGGAGGTGGTCTGCCATGACTACGTCTGAGACGCGTCAGGACGGCCCGTCCTGGTCGGATCCTGAGCGGGTCGAGCGGTACCGGTCGCGGGTGTTCGCCGAGCGGGCCCGGCTGCGGGCCGCGTTCGCGGACCCGGCCGGACACCAGCAGCGGGTCCTGGAGGACTTGGTGGCCTTCAACGCCGACACGGCGTACGGGCGCGCCCGCGGATTCGCCCGGATCCGTACGTCGGACGACTGGCGCAAGGCCGTACCCGTCCAGGACTACAGCGGACTCGCCCCCTGGATCGAACGCGCCGCGGCAGGCGAGGACAACGTCCTCACCGCCGACAGACCCGCCGTCTTCTTCACCAGCAGCGGCAGCACCGGCGCCCACAAGAAGATCCCCGTCACCCCTCAGTTCATGCGCACCACCTTCTTTCCGTTCTACTACGCCGCGTGGGCGCCTTTGATCGAGCACTTCCCCGACGTCCTGGCCCGCCCGGACGCCGTACTGAACCTCAAGCACGACCCGATCGCCGCCCCGCCGACCACGGCCTCCGGCAAGCCCCATGTGGGCGCCAGCCAGGTCGACTTCGGCGCCAAGTTCGGTGAGCCGCTCTCCGCGGAGCCCGGCACGAGCGCGCCCTGGGCCACGCTGCCGGTGCCGGTGGCGGCCGACGCGCATCTGGAGAAGATGTACCTGCGGCTGCGCCTCGCCGTCGAGAGCGATGTGCGCTGTGTCATCGGCATCAACCCGGCGATGGTCGCCGCCCTCCCCCACCAGCTGAACCTGTGGTGGGAGCGCATCGTCCAAGAGGTGCGCGACGGCACCCTCGGCGGACACCCCTACCGCTCCCCCAACCCCGAGCGCGCCCGCGAGCTCGACCGCCTCGCCGCGCGCTTCGGGCGGGTCCGGCCCGCGCACGTCTGGCCGCGCATGCGGGCCCTGTTCTGCTGGACCACCGGCCTCGCCTCGCTCTACCTCCCCCGGCTGCGCGAAGAGTTCGGGCCGGGGGTCACCCTCCTGCCCGCCCCGGTCGCCGCCTCCGAGGGCCCCACCGGCGTCGCCCTCGACCGCCACCCGACCGCCGGAAGCCTCGTCGTCACCGCCTCCCTGTACGAGTTCGCCGACGCCGACCAGGACCTCACCCCGGACACGCCCACCCTTCAGCCCCACGAGCTTGAGGTGGGCCGCGACTACCACACCGTTTTCAGCCACATCGGCGGTCTCTACCGCTATGCCGTCGGCGATGTCGTACGGGTCGTCGACCGCGAGGACGGCGTGCCCCGCCTCGAATACACCGGCCGCAACACGCTCTCCAACGCCGCCGGGGAGCGTCTGCGCGACGCCCACGTCCTGCGCGCCCTCACCACCGCCCTGGCCGCAGGCGGCCTCGAACTGCGCAACACCGCCTGCCGCGTCATCCACGACCAACACGGCACCCCCTCCTACCAGTTCGCCCTGGCCTCAGCCACCTTCTGGAGCGGGGACGAGACCGACGCGTTCCTGTCGCGCCTCGACCGCGCCCTCGCCCATGAATCCCCCGGCTATCACCACGCCCGCACCCAGCACCGGCTGGGCGCCCCCACCGCCCTCCATCTGCACCCCGACGCCTTCCTCGACGACTGGCACGCCGCCGTCGCCACCGGCGTCCGCCCCACCCAGGTCAAAGACCGGCTCTTCCGCCAAGACCCGGCGCAATGGCAACGACTCACCGACGGGAACGGTTCCTGACCGGCACTCCTCCATGCGCGGCCCCGCCCCCCAGCGCGGCCCCGCACTCCACCCATCCGACCGAAGGAGACGAGAACCCGTGACCGAGTTGCTCGACGCCGTCGAACGCACCGCCCTGCTCACCGCCGCCCTGCGTGCCGCCGAGACGCGCCGGCCCGACCGCATCTACCAGGATCCGTACGCGGACGCGCTCTGCGGTGAGACCGGGCCGGAGCTGCTGGCGGAGATCCGGAAGGCGACGTTCCCGGCGAACGCCTCGCGTACGCTCCCCAGCACTCCCGACTACAACGCCATCCGCACCCGGTTCTTCGACGACTACCTCCAAGAGGCCGCCCGCGAGCCCGGGATGCGGCAGATCGTGCTCGCCCCGGCCGGGATGGACTCGCGCGCCTACCGGCTGGACTGGCCCGAGGGGCTGCGCTACTACGAGGTCGACCGGCCCGCGGTGCTCGCCTACAAGAAGGACCGGCTGGAGGGCGTCAGCCCGCGGACGGACCACCGTACGGTCGCCGTGGACCTCACCTCTCCTAACTGGGAGGACGACCTCCGGGAGGCGGGGTACGACCCGGCCCTGCCGTCCACCTGGCTGCTCGAAGGGCTGCTGTACTACATCCCCGAGCAGGACACCCACCGCATCCTGCGCCGCGTCGCCGAGTTCTCCGCGCCCGGCAGCCGGATCGCCGCCGACCTGGTCAACGCCGCCGCGCTGACACTCCCTCATATGCGCGGCCTGCTGGACATCTTCGCGGAGTGGGGCTGCCCCTGGCTGTTCGGGACCGACGAGCCCGAGGCGCTCTTCGAGAGCCTCGGGTTCTCCGTCGAGGCGCTGCAACCCGGCGAACCGGGCGCCGACTTCGGGCGCTGGCCGGACCCGGTGCCGCCGCGGCACGAGGCGAACGTGCGCCGGGTGTTCTTCATCCACGGTCGGCGGCGCTGAGATGTCGACAGCTTTGGTCGTGGGAGGCAGTGTCGCGGGTCTGGCCTCCGCGCTCGCACTGGCCGGTTCCGGGCGGCGGGTCGTCGTCCTGGAGCGCTCCGCCCCGCCGCCCCGGGGCGCGATGGCCGACCTGCACAGCCGCTGGCAGCGCCCGACCGTGCCGCAGGCCCAGCAGTCCCACACGCTGACCTCGCTCGGCGTGCGCACGCTGCGCACGCGCGCGCCCGAGGTCCTGGAGCGTCTTGTCGCCGCCGGTGCCCCGCTGTTCGACCTCACGCGCGCGTTGCCGCAGGGTGCGACCGACCGGGCGCGCGAGGTGGGCGACGACGAACTGGTCGCGCTGGGCTGTCGCCGCACCACGCTCGAACTCGTCCTGTACCGGACGGTCGAGGCCCTGCCCCAGGTGGAGATCCGGCACGGCACGACGGTGCGCGGGCTGCGGCTGAGCGACGACCGGCGGTCCGTGCGCGGCGCGGTCACGACGGACGGCGCGCACCTGCCCGCCGATGTGGTCGTGGACGCCACCGGCCGCCGCGCGGCCGCCCGAGGCTGGCTCTCGGACGCCGGGATTCCGGTGGCGGGGGACCTGACCGGCCCGTCCGGGCTGCGCGGCTTCACCCGGTTCTACCGGCTCAGGAGCAGTTCGCTGCCCGGGCCGCTGAACCGGGGCCACGCCGCCGGGGACATCTTCGACCACTACGCGGGCGTGCTGCACCCCGGCGACGCGGGCACCTTCGCGATCGCCCTGGGCACCCTGCCCGGCGACACGGAACTGGACCGGCTGCGGCACTCCGACGCCTTCACCGCCGTCGCGCGCGCCACTCCGGGCCTGACCGCCTGGCTGGACGACGCCGTCAGCGCGCCCATCTCCGCCGTCCATGTGATCGGCGGCCCGGCCAACGCGCTGCGCGCCACCGCCGTGCACCCGCCCGTGGCGGGTCTGTTCCCGGTCGGGGACGCCGCCTGTGTCACCAACCCGCTCTACGGGCGCGGGATGTCGCTGGCACTCGCGCAGGCCTTCGGCCTCGCCGACGTGCTGGCCGAGCAACCCGCCGCGGAACGGACCGAGGCCGCGGCCGGATTCGCCGACGCGCTCCTGGGGCCGTGGTACGAGCACGCGGCGAGCACCGACCGGGAGCGGATCGGGCGCTGGAGCGCCGTCGTGCACGGCCGCCCCCTGCCGCCCGCCTACGCCGGCTGCCCCGACACGTCCATACGGGCCGCCGCCGCCCAGGACGGGACGGTGTGGCGGGGGCTGATGCGGGTCCTGATGGGGCTGAGCACCCCGGACGAGGTGTTCGGGGACGAGAAGTTCCGGCACCGGGTGGCCCAAGCGCCCCGTGGCGCGGTCCCCGCGAGCACGGCGACCCAGCCCCGCCAGGACCTCCTCCGCGCCCTCGTGACGGCCGAAGGAGACCCGTCGTGACGCCCGTCGCAGCGCCGTCCTCCCCCCGCGCCCCCGCCGTGGCGGAAGGAGCGCGCCGCCGGGTGCTGCTGGCTCCGATCACGATCACCCCGTCGAAACCGCTCGCCCCGTCCCACCTGAAGGGTTTGTTCTGGACGGACGTGATGTACCGGGCGACCGCGTGTCTGGCGGACGTCGACTACCGCTACAGCCACAGCACGTACCACCTCACCGAACAGACCCTGGGGTTCTGGGAGTTCCTCGACCGCACCCACGGAGACACGGGTTACGCGGATCTGACGGAGGACGACATCGGCGCGCTGTACGTGCGCCACCGCGCGGCGGCGGAACGGGTTCCGGCCGCCGCGCTGCGCCCGTACGCCGACGCCGTCGAGCACCACGGGTGGGTGCACCCGGCCGCCACCCGGGTCCTCGAACTGTGGCGGGGGCACTACGCCCGCCTCGGCCTGTACGACCCCGGGCTCCTCGCCCATCAGCCGCCCGGCTTCGGCCTGGAGGAGATGCTGGAGCAGTTGCGCGCGCGTGGCCTGTGCCTGGACCACCGCGGGCTCGGCGGACCGGTCTACCTCGACCTGACCCGGCACGGCCTGCCGCTGCGGCAGATCGTCACCGCCGACGGCCGCCCCAACTACCTCGCCTGCGCGCTGCGCGAACTCCTGCCGCTCGCGCCGCGGTACGACGAGGTGGTGTTCCTGTACGACCCTGAGCTCGACCCGGACTACCAGCTCCTCGCGCGCGTGCTCGCGCCGCTGGGGCCGGTCGTGCACCGGGTTCCGGTCGGGCGCGTCCCGGTGGACGGCGAGATCCGCTCGGCCCGCGAAGGCGGCTGGCGGGGCCTGGACGCGGCCTCGCTGATCGACGCGGCGTCCGCCGACCACGACGAGGCGGCGCTCCGGCTCGGCATGCGGCTCTACTTCATCGCGACGCTCGGGCCGGGTCAGGGCCAGTCCCATCGGCCCGATCTGCTGCACCAATGTCTCAAGCGCGCCGCCCGCCTGCTGGCCGGTGCGCCCGCCACCGCCGAGCCGGGTCTGCCCGAGCGGCTGGGCGTCCACCGTCGCGGCCACGCCCATGTGGACCCGTACCGGCTCACCACGAGCCTGCTCGCCCGGCGCCGAGCCGCGCCGGCGCGCGATCTGCTTGCGGAGGTGTTCCTGTGCCGCTGACCGGGCAGCGACACCCCGCGAACGGTCCCGTGCCCCTGACCCAGCAGCGGCTCCACGCCGAGGCGTTCCGGCGGTTGCGGGAGGCGCGGCCCGAACTCGCCCCCGCCAAGGGCGAGTCGGATCTCGCCGCGCTGCTGGCGGCGCGCACCCGGGTCGCCGAGCGGCCGGACGCCGACGCCGTCCAGGCGGTGGCGGTGGTGCGCCACTTCGACCCCGCGGCCTGGATCCGTGACGCGGCCGCCTTCGCGCTCGGGCTCGCGCCCGACACGGCGGCGGCCTGGAGGCGCTCATTCACCCGAACGGTGTACCTGGCCGGGAACCCCGCGAACCTGCTGGGCCGTTACTCCTTCGACCGCCTGGCCGAGGACGGGTCGGTCGGCTGGTGCGGCCCGGCACCGGCCGAGAGCAGCGCGGGGCTGCGCCGCCTGCTCAAGCTGTTCCTGTCCACGGCCGCGTTCCCGGTGGGTCTGCCGAGAACGGTCACGGTCCCGGCCCCGACCGCCAGTCGGGGTGACTCCGGGACACCACGGCAGGCCCCGACGCCGGGGCCCGGCGCCGAACCGCCGCCGCGCGGCGCCGCCCCGCCGCGACCAGCCATGCCGCGACCCGGCCCCCCGCCGACGGCCGGGGTCCATCGCGACCTCTATGTGGCCGCTTCGGGTGTTCCCGTGCCCGAGGCGCTCGTCCACCTCAACCACCTGGTGGTCGAGGCGGCCCTGGACGGCCTGATCACGCCGGGAGACCGGCTGACCCTGCGCTCCGTCCCGAGCCTGACCGGCGCGACCGCGCCCTTCGCCGCGCTCCGCGTCGATGTCGACCGCACCCGTCCCGACCGGCTCCGCGCTTTCGCCGCACTGACCGAGGAGACTCCCGATGACTGACCGCACCACCGTTCCCGACGGCAGCGTCCCGGGCACGCCGCCCGTCCGCCTGGGCATCCACGGCTCGCCCGATCTGGCCACCGCGATCGTCCGCGCGGCGGGCCGCACCGAGAGCGACGTCGAGCTGGTCGGGTACGACGTGGCCGACCCGTTCCGCGGGCTGCGGGCCAAGGAGCTGGACGTCATGATCGTCAAGTACGGGCTGCGGGAGCCGGACCTGGCGGTGAGCGACCCCGTGGCACTCGACCCGCGCGCGGTGATCGTCGGCGCCCACCACCCGCTCGCCACGCACACGTCCGTTTCGGTGGAGGAGCTGGCCGCGTACGAGGGCTTCCGCTGCCCCGGCTCCTTCCCGGAGTACGTGTGGGACGAGGTGGTGCCGCCCCGCACCCCGAAGGGCCGCCGGATCCGGCGCGCGTACGACATGGGCACGGTGAAGGGCCTGATGGGGACGCTCTCGGGGACCGACGCCGTCCATCTGACGTTCCAGTCCCTGGAAGCCATCGCGCCCGCGCGGATGAAGGTGATCCCGATCTCCGACCTGCCGCCCGCGCCGGTCGCCCTGGCGTGGCTGCGGGATCCCGAACCGGCCGCGCACATAGCCCGGTTCGTCGCGGACGCCGAGAACGGGAGCACGGCGCGATGACGGCGGCGGCGAACGGCCCGGTCCCGGTGGTCCTGCTGCACGCGCTCTCCCTCGACTCGTCGATGTGGGACGCGCAGCGGGAGGCCCTGGAGCGGCGTGGCCACCTGGTCGTCGCTCCCGACCAGCGCGGCTTCGGCGCCACTCCGCTCGGCGACGAGCCGCCGTCGCTGGACGCGGTCGCGGACGACCTGGCCCGCGAGCTGGACGGGCGCGGCATCGAGCGCGCGGTGCTGGTCGGGGTGTCAATGGGCGGCTATGCGGCGATGGCGTTCCTGCGCCGACACCCCGGGCGGGCGCTGGCGCTCGCCCTGCTGTCCACACGGGCGGACGCGGACGACCAGGCCGCGCGCACGGCACGGGAGGGCTTCGCGGCCCTGATGGAGGACCCCGTGAAGGGCCCGGCGGTCATCGAGTCGACCGCGCCCCTCCTCGTCGGCGCCACCACGCGCGCCGAGCGCCCGCAGGTGCTGGCCCGGATCCGTACGACTGCGGCCGGGGCCTCTCCCGCGTCGCTGGCCTGGGCCCAGCGGGCGATCGCGGCTCGGGAGGACGCGGTGGACGTCCTGAAGGCCACCGACATCCCGGCCGTGGTGATCGTCGGCGAGGAGGACGAGCTGGTCTCGGAGGCGGACACGCGCGCGACGGTCGAGGCCCTGCCCCGGGGGCGCCTCGTGGTCGTCCCGGGCTCGGGACATCTGCCGCCGCTGGAGACACCGGAGGCGGTCCAGGCCGAACTGGACGCCCTCCTGACCGAACTGGACGCGTTCACGGCCGAAGTGGATCCGCGCTGATGCTGACCGACGACCACCGGGCCTGGGGGTTCACCACCTCCACCGGGCTCGGCTTCACCCACCACACCATCGTCGACGCCCACTTCGACGCGTGCCGGGACGCCTATCTCGGCCTGCTCGGGCAGGCGGGCATCCGGCCCGGCGCGCATGTGCTGGACGCGGGCTGCGGCGGCGGGGACTTCCTGCCGTGGCTGGCCGACCTGGTCGGCCCCGAGGGCCGGGTCTCGGCGGTGGACCTGGCCGAGGAGAACGCCGCGCTGGCCGCCGAACGGCTGGCGCGGTGGTCCCCCGCCTGCCCGGTGGACGTCCGCCGCGCCGATCTGCTGGAACTCCCCTTCCCGGACGCCACGTTCGACGCGGTCTGGTGCGCGAACACCGTTCAGTACCTCAGCGACTCCGAACTGGCCCTCGCGCTACGGGAGTTGCGGCGAGTGGTGCGGCCCGGCGGCACGATAGCGGTGAAGGACCTGGACGCCCAGCTGATCACGGCCCGGCCGACGGACCCGTATCTCTTCGCGGACTTCTTCCGCACGGCGGGACGGACTCCCGGATACGCGGCCCAGCTCCTGCGCACCCGTGATCTCTACCGCCACCTGAAGGCCGCGGGCCTGACCGAGGTACGGCAACGGACCGTCCTGATCGAGCACTTCGCCCCGCTCACCCCGCAGGCCAGGGCGTTCTACGCCCCGACCTGCGCCCGCCTCGCCGAACAGGCCCTGGCGCTCGGGCTGAGCGAGGAGTGGCGCCGCTTCGCGGACCCGGACGCCGCGGACCACCCGCTGGACGGGCCCGACGGGTACATCAGCGAGGGCAATGTGCTGGCCGTCGGCACGGTGCCCGGCGAGCGGGAATTCCCGGAGCCCGTCGCTCGTTCTGCGGGAGAGGAGCACATCTAACGGACCTGCGGTCCGCAGGAGGCACGGAGTGAACAGCGAGCAGGACACCATCCGCGGGATCCTGACCGAGACCGGGGACACCTGGGCGGTCGTGGGTCTGTCGTCCAACGAGCGCCGCGCGGCGTACGGGGTGGCGGCGGTGCTTCAGCGGTACGGGAAGCGGATCGTGCCCGTGCACCCCAAGGCCGAGACGGTCCACGGCGAGCAGGGCTATCCGTCGCTGGACGCGATTCCGTTCAAGGTCGATGTGGTGGATGTGTTCGTGAACAGCGAGCTGGCCGGGGACATAGCCGACCAGGCCGTGGCGGCCGGGGCCAAGGCGGTCTGGTTCCAGCTCGGGGTGATCGACGACGCGGCGTACGAGCGGACGCGGGCGGCGGGGCTCGACATGGTCATGGACCGGTGCCCGGCGATCGAGATACCCCGGCTGGGCTGAAGCCCGCCCGGGGGCCGCACACCACGCTGTACCGGCCGTGCCGCACCCCCGTCGGCCCTCTTCGCCCCCTGCCGTCCGCTGTACCGGCCGTCCCGGCGCGCTCATACTGGCGCCGTCCCCCAGCCCCCGAACGGACCCACGGGAGGCGCTCCTTGCTCAAGTTCGTCCGTACCCCGGACGGCCGGAACCTGGCCGTCGAGAGCCGGGGGCACCCGCTGGGCAGGCCGGTGTTCCTGCTGCACGGCACGCCGGGGAGCCGGCACGGTCCGGCCCCCCGCAGCACCGTGCTCTACCGGATGGGCGTCCGCCTCATCACCTTCGACCGGCCTGGGTACGGCGACTCGGACCGGCGACCGGGGCGCCGCGTGGTGCACGCGGCGGAGGACGTGGCGGCGATCGCCGACGCCCTGGGCCTGGGCGAGTTCGCCGTGGTGGGGCGCTCCGGCGGTGCGCCGCACGCGCTGTCGTGTGCCGCGCGGCTTCCGGGACGTACGGCCAGGGCGGTGGCACTCGTACCGCTCGCGCCGCGCGACGCGGACGGCCTCGACTGGTTCGACGGCATGACCGAGGACAACGTCCGGGCGTACACGATCGCGGCGGGTGGCCCGGAGGCGGTGACCGCCGCGTTCGAGCTGCGGGCGGAGGAGATACGGGCCGATCCGAGGGCGACGGTCACCGCGATGCACGGCATGGTGCCGGAGCCGGACCGGGAGGTGCTGACGGACGCCGCGATCCGGGCGCTGCTCGTCCGCAACTTCGCGGAGGGGCTGCGCTGTTCGGCCGACGGATGGGTCGACGACGTGCTGGCGCTGAGCTCGCCCTGGCAGTTCCGGCCGGAGGACATCCGTACGCCGGTGCTGCTGTGGCACGGCGAGCAGGACGTCTTCGCGCCCGCGCAGCACACCCGGTGGCTGGCCGAGCGGATCCCGGGGGCACGCCTGGAAGTGCCCCCGGACGCGGCGCACTTCGGCGCGCTCGCGGTGTTCACCCGCGCCCTGCGCTGGGCGGTCCGCTAGGCCGACCGATCGCGCGAGGCACAAGCGGGTCCACCCGTCCCTAGACCGGCTGGATTTCGATGTCCCGGTCCAGCCGCTGCCAGGCGCGGGCCGCCTCCGCGATCGGGTGGTCCACGCCCAGGCGTTCGGCGGCCGGTTCGATCACCGCCGCGCGCATCCCGGCCGCGTCCTCGCCCCGGTCCGCCGCCCGCAGGGTGACCGCCAGGTTCGACCGGCAGACCAGCACGTCCGGATGCCACGGGCCGAGCTTGTCGAGCAGTCCCTCAAGGGCCACGTACTCCCACCGCTCGGCGAGGTCCACCCGGCCCAGGTCGCCGTACACGTTCGCCAGGTTGACGGCCGCGCAGAGCGTGAAGGGGTGCTGGGGGCCGAGCGCCTGCTCCAGCCGGTCGCGGACCTCCTCGGCGTCCGCGACCGCCTCCTCGGCGCCGCCGGTCGCCCGCAGATGGACGACGACGTTGGCCCCGCAGGCCAGGCTGTAGGGGTGGGACTCGCCCAGCGTCCCCCGGTAGCCGTGCAGCATCTGCCGCGCCAGGTCGAGGGCGTGCGCCGGGTCGCCGGTGGCCGCGAGGTCGGCGGCCAGGCTGACCCCGCAGGCCAGGGTGTCGGGCGACGCGGGCCCGTACCGGTCGCGGAACCGCTCGTACGTCTCGCCCGTCAGCCGCATCGCCTCGTGCGGATGCCCGGCCCTGCGCAGCGAGACGGCCAGGCTCTTGGCGGCGCGCAGCACCTCGGGCGCGTGCGGGTCCAGGACCCGGCGCAGACCGTCGACGACCTCCCGCAGGACCTCCACCGACACCGCGTACTCGCCGGTCTCCCGCAGGTCCCCGGCGAGGTTCATCTTGGTGACCAGGGTGTAGGGGTGGTCGTCGCCGAGCAGCATGCCGCGGCGCTCCACGGTCCGCTCGTCGAGCCGCCGCGCGGCCTCGCTGTCGCCGGTGAGCCGGTAGTCGATCGCGAGGTTGTTCGCGGCGATCAGGGTGCGCCGGTGGGCCTCCCCGAAGAGGCGGCGCATGCCCCGGTAGACCCACAGGTCGCGTTCGAGCGCCTCGGTGAACCTGCCGACGGCACGCAGATCGGCGGCCAGGCTGCCGGTGACGATCAGCACGCTGGGGTGGTCGTCGGCGGGATGGTCGTCGTGGAACAGGCGCAGCTGGCGGTCGAGGGTGTCCTCGTCCATCGTCAGGGCTTCCTGGTAGCGGCCCTGCGCCCGCAGGGCGTTGGCCAGCTCGAAGCGGATGTTGAGGGTCTGCAGCGCGTCGTCGCCGAGCCGGCGGGTCCAGATCCGGTCCAGCTGGGCGCCGAAGACCCGGGCGCTCTCCAGTTCGCCGCGCCGCAGGAGGTAGCGGATCCGGTCGACCATCAGGTCGCGGGCCTTGGCGTCGTCGCTGTCCGCGATGCCGGACGCGTTCAGATGGGGCCAGATCAGCTCGAAGGCGGGCCAGCTCTTGGGGTCGTTGACCGGGTCGTCCCGGTCGACGCCCTCGGTCGGCCGCGCCTGCGCCAGGATGCGGTGGACCACGCTCTTGGTCTCGGTCTGCTCCTCGGGACTCAGCGCGTCGCGCACGGCCGCCTGGACGAGGCGGTGCACCTGGATGCTGCTGTCCGCCGGGTCGACCTTGGCCAGGGCGAACCGGTTCAGCGTCTGGATGACCCGGCCCAGCATGTACCGCTCGCGCAGATCGGCGTCGTACGGGAGCAGCGCGTCGAACATCGCGTCGCTGCCGATGAGCCGCATGGAGACGGGTTCGGCGGAGAAGAACGAGCAGATCTCCAACAGGCGCACCGCGGCCCTGGACTCCTCGCGCAGCCTGCTGATGGAGATGGCCCAGGTGGCGCTGAACCGCAGCCCGTACCCCTCCGGTGTACTGAGCGAGAGGACCGTGGTGCTCTGCTCCGCGAGCTGGCGCAGATAGGCGTCCACGGGCGTCGCCGTCTCGGCGAGCCAGGCCGCGGCCACCTCCACGGCCAGCGGCAGGTCGCCCACCGCGTCGGCGACCAGGTCGGCGTCCTCGGGCGGCAGGCCCGCGACCCGCCAGGTCAGGTGCTCCACGCTCTCGAAGCGGGTGAAGACCTCGACCTGGGTGGTCTCCACCCGGTTCGTGGCCGGTTTGTTGCGGCAGGTGGCGAGCAGGTGCCCGTAGACGGGGCCGGGAAGCGGCCCGATGGCCGGGGGCAGCCGGCGCAGCGCCTCGTCCGGGTCCTCCACGTTGTCGAAGATCAGCAGCCAGCGCGGGTAGCGCTCGCCGCGCCACAGCTCCTGGAGGGCCGCCAGGGCCGCCTCGGCCACCACGTCCCCCGTCCGCAGGCCCATCTCCGCGGCGAGCTGCGCCAGCGAGGCCACCACCAGGTCGGGCCGCTCCGCCTCGATCCACCACACCAGGTCGTAGTCGGCCCGGAAGCGATGCGCGTATTCGAGCGCCACCTGTGTCTTGCCGACGCCGCCGAGTCCGTACAGCACCTGGGGCAGCCGCTGTGCGGAGCGGCTGTCGCCGCGCAGCTGGTCGCGCACCCGGTCGAGGAGGTCGGTGCGGCCGGTGAACCAGCTGTTGCGCGGCCGTACGTTCCAGATCCGCGGCGCGTTCCCGGGGAAGCGCGGCCGGTCGGGGGCGCACGGGAGCGCGGCGGCGGCCTCGGCCCGGCCCAGGGCGCCGAGCAGCGCGGCCGCCGCCTCGGCCTCGTCGACGCGCACCAGGTCCACCGCGCGCAGCCCGCCCGGCGGCGGGGTGAGCCGTACGTCGCCGACGCGCACGGGCAGCACCTGACGGCGGCCGCCGGCCCGGTCGGGGGCGGGACCGCTGTCCCACAGACCGCGCCCCGCACGGGACTTGAGGTAGGGCGGGGAGGCGATGTGCAGGACGCGGTGGGCGCCGTCGTCGCCGGCCTCCGGCGCCATCGGGTCGGAGTGGGGGTCGCGGACGTCCACCGGGAAGGTGCGGAAGCCCGCCGCGCCGAGCACGGCGGACAGCCAGTCCACCCACATCCGGTCCTCGGACACGTGGTTGAGCACGATGTTCGCGGGCGAGGCGGGCCTGCGCCGGGTGAAGGCGGCGACATGGGCGAGCCGCAGCGACTCGTCGATCGGCGGCAGCCCGGTGACCTGCCCGTGGGTGAGCACCGAGGTGAGCCGCTCGCAGGCGGCGAGCAGGGAGCTGCCGAGGTTGGGCGGGTCGCCGAAGGTCGCCAAAACCTCCTCGTAGGCGTAGAAGGGCCGGTACGGGATCTCCACCGTGCCCCAGTAGCTGTCGGCGGACTCGCCCGTCAGGCCGCTGGGGAGGCCCTCGAAGTACTCCCGGGCGAGCGCCCGTCCGGCGTCGGCCTTCTCCTTCTCGCCCTCGTCGATACGGGTCGGCACGGGCAGGATGCGGATGTTCCGCTCCTGGTAGCGCTCCTCGATGTACCGGGCGACGGCCGAGGCGCCGTCGATGCTCTGGTCGCTCAGGGTGAAGCAGACGACGAGGACCTGGGGCATCTGGACCGTGCAGATGTCGGCGATGTCGCTCAGTCCGGTCCGGCTGTCGATCAGGGTGAAGTCGTAGTGGCGGCGCATGTCGTCGCCCATGGCGTCGAAGAACTGGCCGCCGCCGGAGTGCTCGTAGAAGTGGTCCCAGTCCATCCGTCCCACGACCGAGGAGTAGTCGCGGTTGCGGCGGCCCGCCGAGAGGAAGTCCAGGCTGCCGCCGCTGGGGAAGGACCAGTCGAGGGTGACGGCGTGCGGACGCACGCGCGCGTAGGCGCGGTGCCAGTCCGGGGCGCGCTCGCCGGGCCTGCGGGCCTCCTCCTGGTACTCGGTGATCAGGTTGATCAGGCCCGGGGTGGCCTCCAGGTCGCGCAGGTTGAGGAAGGGGTGGAAGAACCGGTGCAGACCGGGCGCCTCCAGGTCCCAGTCGACGGCCAGTACCCGGTAGCCGTTGGCCGCCAGGATCCAGGCGCAGTTGGCGAGCGCCATCGTGCGTCCGGTGCCGCCCTTGTACGAGTAGAACGTGATGACGGTCCCGTCACGGTTCTCGGCCATCTGGGGGGCCCTCCACCTGCTCGGCCTTGCTCTTCCCGGCGGCGCGCTGTTCTCGCTGGTCCCCGGGGCGGCCGCGGACCGCCCGGCCGAGCCCGACCCCGTCCGGCAGGACGTGGGGCAGCGGGCTGCCGGGCCCGGCCGGCAGGCCCGTGCGCGCGGCGCTCTCGTAGTGCCTGACCGCCGACCGGACCGCCCTGGGGAGCTCCTGGCTGAAGGCTTCCAGAGTAGGCAGCCCGCCGCCCTGCGTCAGGTGGCCGGGGCTCTGCCGCAGCCGTGTCGCGAGCACTTCGTCGGCGACATGGCGCAACTCGGCCTCGCGCGGGCGCGATTCGGGGTCCGCGCGGTTCCAGGGGACCATCACGCTGAGCCACGGTCGGGGCTCGGCGCAGAGCAGCCGCACCAGCTCCCGGTGGCGCGGCGAGTCCAGCGCCCAGCGGTCGAGCAGCAGCAGCCCGGGGGCGTCGGGCGGCCCCGGGCGCAGCAGCCGGTCGGCGCTGTCCTCGAACTCCGCGAGGTGCACGGTGTAGTTGAGGTTGACGACGAGGTCGGCGGTGTGGCGGGCCAGCGGCCGTGCGGACAGCGGGTGGTACGGGTTCCAGTCGCTGGGCCGGGGGCCGTAGCAGTCGGGGCCGCGCCCGCGCGGCAGTCCGTCGCGGGAGCAGGCGAGGACGGTCACCTCCAGGTCGCGCCCGGGCCCGGGGGCCGTCCCGAAGGCGGAGGTGAGCGTCGCGTAGTCCTGGAGCGGGTCGCCGTCGGCCACCCGGGTCCGCTCGGCGACGCTGACGATGCGCTTGGCAAGCTGGTAGACGGCGTGTTCGTAGTGGTCGCGCAGATAGGTGAGCTTGATCATCCCGTAGAAGCCCTCGTCGGCGTACTCGTCGCCGAAGTCCGCGTGGTCGAACCGCAACCTGCGGGCGGGCTCGGGGAGTTGGTGCGGCAGGACCGGGATCCAGAGCGCGGGGATGATCGCCGGGGGCGCGCGGTGCTCGCTGCGCGACTGGTGGAGGGCGTCGCGCCCGGCGAACGCGAACCACTCCCGGCCGCACTGCTCGCTCAGGAAGTAGCGCGGCGAGTAGAGCGGGACGAAGACCCGGCAGTGCGCGAGCGCCTCGGTGATCTGCCCCTGCCAGTCCTCGCCCGGGCGCACGTGCTCGTCCATGAACCCGGCGGGCACCCCGGCCGGGAGCGCGGTCAACTGCATCACGTGCGCGGACAGGTCGCGGAAGAAGCGCTGCACCCAGAGGTTGGGATCCTTGTCCCGGGGATCGTTCTTCGGCGTGTGCGCGTAACTCAGGAAGAAGTACGGCCTCGGCTCGTGCCCCCCGCCCCGCGCGGCTCCGTGCAGCACCGCTCCCTCCCGGTCCGAGTGGGTGGGTCCCCAGTGTAGAAAGCGAGCGAGCCGCGGTGGAACCGCCTGTACGCGCCGATTCGGGGGCGCCGGTCACCCGCGCGGCGCGTTGCGGGCCCGCCAGGCGTCCCGGTGGCGCCGGGCGGAGTTCGCGGCCGCGGCGAGCGCCTCGGGTGCGACCCGCTCCTCGCGCCAGGCCGCGGCGGTCTCTCCCATCCCGGCGACGAAGCGCTTGCCCGGGCCGGTGAGCGCGCCGCAGCGGGCGAGCGTGTCGATCGCCTCCGACGTCTGCCGGCGCCAGCGCGCGAACTCCGACTCGGCCCTGCCGCGCGCCGCCGGGGTGTCCGCGGTGGTGCGCCGCACCCGCCAGAAGTCGGTGACCGCCAGGTGCGCGTACGCCCCTTGCAGCAGGGCGCCCAGCGGTCTCGGGTCGTCGCGCCAGGGGGCGTAGTAGCGGCCGGTGTCCTCCGGGTCGTACAGGTCGCAGCTGTCGAGCACCGCGCCCAGCTTCACGTGCTGGAACTCGTGGACGATCAGGAGGGCCAGGAGCGCCGGAGCGGCCGGGCGGGCGGCGCCCACGGCCCCGAAGGCGTCCCGGCAGGTGGCGCTGGTGTCGCTGCCCGCCCGGGGGGCAAGCGGGGTGATGGACCGCAGCCCGGCCGCGATTCCCGGTGCGTACGACGGCAGATGACGCTGGATCAGGGACCAGGCCCCGGCGAGCGCGTCGGCCCAGGCGCGCGCCCCGGACGCCGGGAGCCGCTCCTCGGCAGGCCACGGGTAGCGGTCGCGCAGCGGGTCGGTGTCCTCCAGGGCGACGGTCCAGCCGCTCGCCTCGAAGAGCCGTACGGGCTGCCAGTGCGGGGTGCGGCCGTCCAGGCCCTCGCCCCAGCCCATCTCGATCCTGCGCCCCCCGGCCCGTACGGTGAACCCGTAGGCCTGCGCGGTCAGTTCGGCCTCCTCGGCGCCGCCCGGCAGCAGGGCCCGGCCGATGCCGGGCAGCCGCAGGGTGCCCTCGCGCAGCGGTACGACGACGGTGTCGGCGCGCCTGGCGCGCAGCGCCGCCGACGCCGCGAGCTCCGCGAGACCGCCCGCGAGCGCGCCGGGTTCGCGGCCGCCGAGGACGCCGAGCGCCCAGGGCCGGAAGTAGGGGTGGGCGAGGGCCGCCTCCAGGGCGTGCGGCGCCGCCGCGTCCAGGTCGAGCAGCAGCTCCCAGGCGGCGGCCGCGCGGCGGTCCGCCGGGTCGGCCCGGCCGCCGAGGGCGGCCAGCAGACCGCGGTTGAGGTCGAGCTGGGCGAGGGCGAGGCGGGCCACGGTGTCGGCGCCGCCGAGACCGGCGGCCAGCTCCTCGAAGTCGGCCGGTTCCAGGGCCTGTTCGGCCTCGGGCCGGACGGGCTCACCGGCCCGGGCGTGCGCCGGGCGCTCGGGGAGCGACTCGTGCGTGCGGATGTTCATGATCAGCGCCATCAGGTCGGGGCAGAACACGGACGGATTGTCGAAGCCGGTTCCGGTCCGGTAGCGGTGGGCGTAGAGGCCGCCGCCGCAGGACGCGACCACGGGACAGGCGGTGCACTGCGCGCACAGCGCCTCGATGCCCTTCTGGCGGGCCAGCATCCCGGGGTGGGTGAGCACGTCGTCGAGGCTGTGCTCGAAGACGTTCATCCCGGTGGCCGGGGCGCCGTCGTAGGACGTCTTGAGGCTGTCGGCCTGCTCGAAGGTGCCGTCGGTCTCGACGACCACCAGGTCGGCCGGGGCCAGCCCCAGGGACTCGGTGAGGCTGCTGCCGCCGCGCAGGGTGCGCTGCACGGATTCGAAGAGCCGTACGGGGACCGGGCGCCCCTGTCCGTCCCAGCGCCGGTACACGGCGTCGAGCCAGTCCGCGTACGGCGTCGGCGAGCCCCCGGGGCGCGGCGGCGGGTGGTCCCAGGTGGCGTGCGGCAGCAGGAAGTCGATGCGCGGCGGGTCCAGCGCGGCCAGCGCGTCGTACACCGCGACCGGGTCGTTCTCCAGGTCGATGGTGCACAGCAGCCCGGCGAACAGCTCCCGGTAGCGGGGGCGGCCGAGCAGGGCGACCGCGTCGAGGACCCGGGCGTGGCTGCTGCGGCCGTCGGCGTAGCGGCGGTGGCGGTCGTTGGCCGCCTTGTCGCCGTCGAGCGAGATGCCGACGTGGATGCCGAGTTCGCGGAAGAGCTCGCAGAACTCCTCGTCGAGCAGGACCCCGTTGGTGTGGATGCGCAGATCGAGGGCGCTGACGCCGCGCAGGGCGCGCCGCAGCTCCTCGGCGGCGCGCCTGAGGAGCGCGGGCCCGGCGAGCAGCGGCTCGCCGCCGTGCAGCACCACATGGACGGCGGGCAGCCGGTGGGCCCGGGCGTGGGCGGCGATCCCGGCCGCCGTGGCGGCCAGGATCTCGTGCGAGACCGCCCTGGGCCGGCCGCGCCAGCTGGTGTCGGCGTGTTCGTACACATAGCAGTGGTCACACGCCAGGTCGCAGCGGCTGTGCATCTTCAGTACGACCTGCGACACCACCGGAGGCGACCGGTCCATGGCGCGTGGCCTCCGGCTAGAGCGCAGACTGGAAGGCGGCGACCGGAACCGTCGAGGCGTTCTCGGCGGCGATCAGGCGCTGTACCGCCGCGGGGAGTTCCCCGCCGCGCGCCTTGGCGGCCTGTGTGTGCAGTGATGGCCGTTCACGGCCCTGGCGGTCGGTCGCCGGACAAGGTCGTTCGGCGGCCGTGACGAGATGTCCCATGGATCCCCCCACCGGCGGGCGTGCGTCGTTGCGGGAGGGCTTTTCCCTCTCCGCACTTGTCTTCCCCGCTTCGGCCACTCTCGCACAGGTTCGCGCCGGATCGGTCCGACTCCCGTGTATGGATGGCCGGTTCGCGCCACCCGCCGGATTCCGACGGTACGCATCCTGAGCCCCTCCGGCACCACGGGCCACCCGCGTCGGAGCGGTCAGCGTTCGAACGGGACCGAGATCGCCATGGTCATCTCCACCGGCTCGGCGCCGTCGTTGCGGTAGGTGTGGCTCGTACTGGCCTCGAAGGAGACCGAGTGGCCCGCCGGGACGGGGTGTTCGGCGCCGTCCACGACGAGGGTGAGGGTGCCCGCCGTCACGTGGATGAGCTCGAAGGTGCCCACCGGGTGCGGGTCGGAGGAGCTGCCGTCGCCGGGCATCAGGTGCCAGCGCCACATCTCCAGCGGGCCGGGGGCCTCGGTGCCCGCGAGCAGCGTGCTGGAGCTTCCCCGCTCGGTGGACCAGAGCCGGACGGCCTGGTCCGGCGGCACGATCCGCACGCTGGGCCCGCTCTCGTAGTCGAGCAGGGTCGTGATGCTCACGCCGAGGGCGTCGGCGATCTTCACCACGGTGCCGACGCTGGGGTTGGTCCGGGCCTGCTCGATCTGGATGAGCATGCCGCGGCTGACCCCCGCGCGGGAGGCGAGCGCGTCCAGGGTGAAGCCGCGCTCGGTGCGCCAGCGCTTGACGTTGCGGGCCAGGGACTGGGTCAGCAGATCGAGGTCCGACACATTCCGTCCATGATGGGGGCCGCCGAGGGCGACCGGCTAATATTTTGGATGACAAGTTCAGTATAGTGAACTACGGTCCGGTGCACCGAACCGTTCACCGCACTGTACTGCGAGGCGCTCTCATGACGGCACTCTTCGCCCTGGCCACCAGCCTCCTGTGGGGGCTGGCCGACTTCGGCGGCGGGCTGCTCACCCGGCGTACGCCCGCGCTGACCGTGGTCGCCGTCTCGCAGACCATCGCCGTCGCCGTCCTCGGCGCGGTCGTCGTGGCCACCGGCGCGTGGCACGAGGCCGGGCCGCAGCTCTGGTTCGCGGTGGCGGCGGGCGCGGTCGGCCCGGTCGCGATGCTCAGCTTCTACAAGGCGCTGGCGCTCGGCCCGATGGGCGTGGTCTCCCCGCTCGGCTCGCTCGGAGTGGCCGTGCCGGTCGGGGTCGGCCTGTTCCTCGGCGAGCGGCCGGGCCTGTTCCAGTTCGCCGGGATCGCCGTCGCGGTGGTCGGCATCCTCATGGCGGGCGGCCCGGAGTTCCGGGGCGCGCCGGTCCAGCGGCAGGCGATCGCGCTCACACTGCTCGCCGCATTCGGCTTCGGTGCGGTGATGGCGCTGATCGCGGAGGCGTCGACCACGGTCACCGGCCTGTTCCTCGCACTGTTCGTCCAGCGCGTCACGAATGTCGCGGTCGGCGGGACGGCGTTGTACGTGTCCGTGAAGCGGGGCGGCGCGGCGCTGCCGGAGGGCGGCTGGTCCGTCGTCGTGACCGCGCTGCCCGCGCTCGCCTTCGTGGGGCTGGCCGATGTGGCGGCGAACGGTACGTACGCGATCGCCGCGCAGCAGGGGCCGGTCACGGTTGCGGCCGTGCTCGCCTCTCTGTACCCGGTGATCACCGCGCTGGCCGCGCGGGGCGTCCTCAAGGAACGGCTGCGCGGGGTGCAGGCGGCGGGGGCGGGTATCGCGTTGGTGGGTACGTTGCTGTTGGCGACGGGATGATGTGCCTGATGTTCGTCTGCGGGCCGGTGGGGGCTGGTCGCGCCCACGCGGCGGAGCCGCACAATGTCACAGCCCCGCGCCCCTTAGGGGGTTGCGCCTCAGCAAGGCAGCAACCACGCCCCCTTTGAAGACGCCGGGGACGCCCCCTCTTACACCTCGTCCGGCGCCAACTCCGCCACCGCCAGCAGTTGTTCCGGCGTGACGCCCTCGGGGATCGGCACCGGGGCCGGTGTGCGCAGTGGAGGCTGCCAGCCGTTCTCGTGGTCCCAGGTTCGTACGACCCTCGCGGGCGCCCCGGCGACCACGGCGTGGTCGGGGACCTCGCCCCGGACCACCGCGCCCGCCGCGACCACCACGTTGCGGCCGAGCCGGGCGCCGGGCAGGACGACCGCGCCGGTGCCGAGCCAGCAGCCCGGTCCGATCTCCACCGGCTCCATCCGGGGCCACTGCTTGCCGACCGGCTGATGCGGGTCGTCGTAGCTGTGGTTGGTGGAGGTGATGTAGACGTACGGGCCGCAGTACGTGTTCGAGCCGATGGTCACCGTCGTGTCCGCGATGACGTGGCTGCCCCGGCCGAGCACCACGCCGTCCCCGAGCGTCAGGATCGGCTCGGAGCCGAGGTCGAGGCCCGGCATCATTCCGGCCGTCAGCGTGACCTGCTCGCCGATGATGCAGTGGTCGCCGAGCTCGATCCAGGGCTCGCCGAAGACCGTGCCCTGCGGGAACGCGAGCCGGGTGCCGGAGCCGATCCGGCGGAACCGCAGCCGCCCGGGGTGCTCGGCGGTGATCGCCCCCGCCTGCTGCACCCACTGCCAGCCGCGCTGGACCGCGCCCGCGGCCAGCCGGCGCCGCCAGGCGGTCAGCGATGAGAACGTGTTTCTGTTCTTCGGCACCCGCACACGGTACTCACCGCCGACTGCGCTGGTCAGCGCCGGGACCTGTGATCTTCCGCTCAGCCCGGGCCCCGGAGGTCAGCCGCCGTGCGCCTCGCGGTGGTCCTTGGCCAGGCCCAGATACATCAGCGCGTTGACCTTGATGCCCTCGCGCTCCTCGTCGGTGAGCTCGCGCCTGACCTTGGCGGGCACGCCCGCGACGAGCGAGCCGGGCGGTACGACCATCCCCTGCGGCACCAGCGCCTGCGCGGCGACCAGCGAACCGGCGCCGATCACGGCCCCGTTGAGGACGGTCGCCCCCATGCCGATGAGCACGTCGTCCTCGACCGTGCAGCCGTGCAGCACGGCGTTGTGCCCGACCGAGACGCGCTCGCCGACCGTCACCGGGAAGCCGGGGTCCACGTGGACCGTGCAGTTGTCCTGAATGTTGCTGTCGGCGCCGAGCACGATCGGGCCGCAGTCGGCCCGCAGCACCGTGTGGTACCAGACGCTCGCCCCGGCGGCGAGGGTCACCTCGCCGAGCACCACGGCGGTGGGTGCGGTGAACGCCGCCGGGTCGACCTGCGGCTTCTTCCCGCCCACAGCCACGACCAACGCCTGCTCTGCCATGCGCCACTCCTTCGTACGGATCTCATCGCGCCCAGGGGCACGGTAGGCGACGGATCGCCGGGGCGTGCGCCCGGGTGGCCCGTACGATCGCCGGATGGCACTCTTCCGGATCGACCGGCGTACGGAGGCGGGCCCCGCCGAGGTCTGGCGGCGGCTCACCGACTGGAGCCGCCACTCGGGGAGCGTCCCGCTGACCCGGATCACCGTCACCACTCACCCGCCCACCGGCGTCGGCACGGTCTTCGTGGCCCGCACCGGCATCGGGCGCCTCGCGTTCGAGGACCCGATGGAGGTCGTGGTGTGGGAGCCGCCCGAGCGGGGGCGGCCGGGGCGCTGCCGGATGGAGAAGCGCGGGCGGGTGGTCACCGGCTGGGCCGAGATCGAGGTGCGCCCCAGCCCCCGAGGATCTGCGGCCGGGGCGCTGCTCGTGTGGCGGGAGGACCTGCGGGTGTGGGGGCTGCCGCGCGCCCTCGACCCGTTGGTGTCGCGCGCGGGCCGTTATGTGTTCGGCCGCGCGCTCACGGTCCTGCTCAAGGGCTGAGTCAGTCGGCGGCGGGCACGTTCTCGGCCGGGGCCGACTCGATCTCGGCCGACGCCTTCTTCGCGCGGTTCTTGACGACCAGCATCGAGACCACGCCGAGGACGGCCGCGAGGCCCAGACCCACGTACGAGAAGTTCTTCAGCCACGACTCGGCGACCACGCCGATGTAGTAGATCGCGGCCGTGGTGCCGCCCGCCCAGCAGATGCCGCCGAGCACGTTGGCGATGAGGAACTTCCAGTACGGCATGTGCAGCACGCCCGCCAGCGGGCCCGCGAAGATGCGCAGCAGTGCGATGAAGCGGCCGAAGAAGACCGCCCACATGCCCCACTTCTGGAAGGACTTCTCGGCCATGGCGACATGGCCCTCGCTGAAGTGCTTGGGGAACTTGGCGCCGAGCCAGGCCAGCAGCCCTCTGCCGCCCTTGCGGCCGATCGCGTAGCCGATCGAGTCGCCGACGACCGCGCCCACCACGGCGGCGGCGCCGAGGATCACCGGGTTGATGTGGCCCTGCTGGGACGCCAGCAGCGCGGAGCTGACGAGGACGATCTCGCCCGGCAGCGGAATGCCGAGGCTCTCCAAGCCGATGACCAGCCCCACCAGGAGGTAGACACTGACGGCGGGGATGTTCTCCAGCCACTCCTGGATGTGCAACGCCCGTTTCCTCCCGATCGCGACGGGCCGACGCCCGGCGTGCGCCCCCCTTGGCGCACGCCGGGAAGCCTACCCGCTCACGCCGCGTCGGCGGCGTCCCAGAAGCCGCACCGGTGCGCCCGGGCGACCGTGGTGACCACGGCGTTACCGTCCGCCGACGCCGTGCGCAGCCGCAGCACCCGGCCCGGGGAGTCGTCGCCCGACCAGTCCGGCATCGCGGGCTGCCCGGCCGCCCGGGGCGGGTTCCCGTGCAGGAAGGAGCCCCAGTAGGCGGTCATCTGCCGGGCCAGCGCCCGCTGTTCGGCGTCGAAGGGCGCGTCGAGCCCGAAGTGCCGGAAGAGGTACTGGACCTCGTTCACGTGCGTCGCCCCGAAGTCGAAGTCGGTGTGCAGGGCGCGCAGCGAGGCGAACGGGGGCGAGGTGCGGTCGGCGAACTCGTACGCGTAGACCGGCCCCCGGGCCGCCAGCGCCCGGTCGAGCCGCAGCGCGGGGCAGGCCATCAGCTGGTCGCCGATGGCGGTGGCGTAGGCGAGCGTGGCCGAGGGGAAGCCGCTCAGCGGGTAGTGGGCGAGGACCTCGGGGGCGCGGGCCGCCCCGAAGTACCCGGCGACCGCCCCGGGGTAGTCGGCCGCCGCGAGCGGGTAGCGGGAGAAGGCGAAGAGCCGCCCCTCGTCCTCGTTGGCCCCGTTGAGCACGGGCACCCGGGCGGACCGGCCGGTCGCGAAGGCGGTGGCGGGCTGCTCGGGCAGGAAGGCGCCGCCGGTGACCGGCCCCCAGCCGAGGCCGGACTGCGCGGCGAGCAGCTCGGCGGCGGGCTTGCGGCGCAGACAGGCGAGGGCGGTGGCCCGCTCACCGCATCCGGCCCGGCGGGCGAAGGCGGCGCCGTCGGCCGCCGCCCGCGAGCGGGTCCTGGCCGCGCAGTCGCCGTACGCGCCGCTCTGGATCACGGCGGCGCGGAACAGGCCACGGGCGGTGGGCGAGGCGAGCTGGGTGCAGACCGAGCGGCCGCCGGCCGACTCCCCGGCGACGGTGACCCGGCCCGGGTCGCCGCCGAAGGCGCCGATCTCGGAGCGCACCCAGCGCAGCGCGGCCTGCTGGTCGAGCATGCCGTAGTTGCCGGAGACGCCGTCCCGGGCCTCCGCGTCCAGACCGGGCAGGGCCAGGAAGCCGAGGGAGCCGAGGCGGTAGTTGACGGTGACGACGACGGAGCCGGTGCTGCGGGCGAACGCGTCCGGGACGACGTCGGAACCCGCGCCCGCGGTGAGCCCGCCCCCGTGCAGCCAGACGAGGACCGGCAGCGCACCCCGCCGGTGCCCGGGCACGTACACATTGAGGGCGAGGCAGTCCTCGGTGAGGGTGGCCCGCTCGTATCCCGGGTCCCAACTGGCGCCCTGGACACAGCGGTCGGCGAACCGGGTCGCGTCCCGTACGCCCCGCCAGGGCGCGGCCGGGCGCGGCGCCGTCCAGCGCAGCGCGCCGACCGGCTGCTCGGCATAGGGAATTCCCAGGAACTGCCGCCCCTCGTCGGTCGTTTCCCCTTTGAGCAGACCGGAGTGGGTGCGTACGAGGGTGGGGCCGGGGGTGAGCGCCCCGGCCGGGACGGGGGTGAGCAGGGCCGCCGCGCAGGCGGTCGTGAGCAGCAGGGCCGTGCGGATCCGGGCCGTGAGCCGGCCCCGTATCCCGCCGCCGCTCATCGCCGGACCTCCCCGTGGCCGGTGAGCCGGATGTCGCGCGCGGAGGCGCCCACCTCCACGCGGCGGCGGCCGGTGCCCAGGACCCAGCCGTGCCGGGCCGGGTCCCAGGACGAGAGCGTGCGGGCGGGGAGCGTGACGGTGACCCGGCGTGCGCCGCCCGGGGGCAGCTCCAGGCGCCGGTAGCCCGCGAGCGCGCGCTCGGCCTGGTCGAGGCGGAGGTGCGGCGAGCGGCCGACGTAGACCTGCGCGACCGTGGTGCCGGTGCGGCGGCCGGTGTTGCGGACGGTGAAGGTCACCGAGAGCCCGCCGTGCTCGGCGCGCACGGACAGGTCGTCGTAGAGGAAAGCCGTGTACGACAGGCCGTGGCCGAAGGGGAAGAGCGGTGCGACGCCCGCCTGGTCGTACCAGCGGTAGCCGAGGTGGATGCCCTCGCTGTACTCCTCGACGCCGTCGACGCCCGGGTAGCGGCGCGGGTCGCCCGCCACCGGGTGGCGCTCGTCGGAGACCGGGAAGGACTGGGTGAGCCGCCCGCCCGGGTCGCAGTCGCCGAAGAGCACGGCGGCCGTGGCCGGCGCGCCCTCCTGGCCGGGGTAGTACATCTGGAGCACCGCGGCGGTCCGCTCCAGCCAGGGCATGGTGGTACTGGAAGAGGTGTTGAGGACCACGGTGGTACGGGAGTTGACGGCGGTGACCGCGTCGATCAGCGCGTTCTGGTGGCCCGGGAGGGCGAGGGTGGTGCGGTCGGCGCCCTCGGTGGCGTCCTCATAGGCGAAGAGGACGACGCTCTCGGCCGCGCGCGCCACGCGTACCGCCTCGGCGACGTCGGCGGCCCGGGTCGCCCCGGTGATCCGGCGCAGCCGGAACAGCTGCCCGTCGGCGCCGCCCTTCGCGGTGATCTTCAGCGTGTGCGGACCGGCCGCGAGCCGCACGGTGGCCCGGCGCACGGAGAGCCCGTCGGGGGCGGCGCTGACCAGGCCGCCCGCGAAGTACTCGCCGTAGCCCGGGGCGAGCGGGAAGAGCTCGGTGCCGTCGAGCAGGACGACGGGCCGCTCGCGCCCGGAGTAGTGGATGACCAGGGTCCACTCGTCGGCCTCGGCGGCGGTGAGGGTGCCGTCGTACGTCCAGGTCGCGCCCGCGGCGACGTGCTGTCCCTCGAAGTCGGCGCCGGGCGAGACGGCTCCGGCGGGCAGGGCCCGGCCGAACAGGTCCTCGCCGAGCGCGTAGCGCACCCGCGCGCCCTCGCCCGCCCGCTCCCTGATGGCGTCCAGGGGGCTCGCGGCCCGGTCCGGCACCACATGGGCGCTGCCGCCGCCGCTGACGAAGGGGAGCGAGCCGGTCGGGCCGATCACCGCGACGGAGCGGGCGGCGGCGCCGGTGAGCGGCAGGGCGCGACGCTCGTTGCGCAGCAGCGTGGCACCGGCCTTGGCCACCTTGAGGGCGGTGCGGGCACCGGCGGCCGGGTCGCGGTCGGGGCGGGCCGGAGCGCTGCCGTCGAGCAGCCCGAAGCGCTCCATGACGGTCAGGACGCGGCGCACCGAGCGGTCCACCAGCGCCTGGGGGACGCTGCCGTCCCGGACCGCCTGCTTGAGAGCGGCGCCGAAGTAGGTGCCGCCCGGCATCTCCATGTCGAGCCCGGCGCGGATCGAGGCGACGGTGGAGTGGGCGGCGAACCAGTCGGTCATCACCCACCCGTCGAAGCCCCAGGTGTCCCGCAGCACCCCGGTGAGCAGGTCCGCGTTCTCGCAGGCGAAGGTGGAGTCGACCTTGTTGTACGCGCCCATGACGGCCCCGGCGCGCGCGGAGACCGCCGCCTCGAAGCCGCGCAGCTCCGCCTCGTGCAGGGTCTGCTCGTCGGCCCGTACGTCGATGGACATGCGGTCCTTCTCCTGGTTGTTCAGGGCGAAGTGCTTGACCGTGGCGATCAGGCCCTGCGCCTGGATGCCGCTCACCTCCTCGGCGACGAGGTCGGCCGAGAGCAGCGGGTCCTCGGAGAAGGTCTCGAAGTTGCGGCCCGCGTACGGGGTGCGGATCAGGTTGACCATCGGCGAGAGCAGCACGTCCTGGCCGAGCGCGCGGCCCTCGCGGCCGATGACCTCCCCGTACTCCCGGGCGAGCGCGGGGTCGAAGGCGGAGGCGAGCAGCACCGGGGCGGGCAGCGCGGTCGCGTGCTGGGTGACGCGGACCCCGGCGGGCCCGTCCGCGAGCCGCAGGGGCGGGATGCCGAGCCGGGGCACGCCGGGGACGTACCCGGCCTGGCCGAGGCTCTGGGGGTCGTCGGCGCCGTGCAGGAGGGTCAGCTTCTCGTCGAGGGTGAGGCGGCGGATCAGCGACTCGACGCGGGGGCTGGCGGCGGGGGCCGCGGCGGCCCCGGTTCCGGTGGCACGGGTTCCGGCGGCCCCGGCGGGCCGGGCGCTCCAGCCGGTCGCGGCCGCGGCGACCGTGACGGCGCCGCCGAGCAGCCACAGGGCGGACCTGCGGGAAACGGTGTCGGACATGACCGTCACTCCTTTGTGTGCGGGCACGGCGAGGTGACACGTGCAAACGCCAGGACGTGCTTCGGCTTCTGAACACACCATGCGGCAGAACCCCGTTGACACACCGTCAGACGCCACGTGTTGTCCGAGAAAGCTAGGACCGGCCCGGAACGGAGTCAATAAGTTGAACAAGAAACGGATCCGGCCCCGAGCGCAGAGGCGCTCGGGGCCGGATCCGTTCGGGAACCGCGTGGATCAGCTGTGCGGACGCAGGGTCCAGACGACGGTCATCTCGCCGGTGACGGCGCCGTCCTCACGGGTGATCGCGATGGCGACCGGGAACTCGGGGCGCTCCCCCGCGTCCAGCTCCGCGACGACGTCCGCGATCGGGCGGCCCAGCGTGGCGGTGGCGGTGACCACGCCCATGGCAAGCTTCTTGTAGCCGATCTCCGCCTTGACGGCGAGCGGCACGGCACGGTTCATCTGGTCGCCGAAGGCGGCGATCACGATGGCACCGCTGGCGGACTCGGCAAGCGTGAACATCGCGCCGGCGTGCGGTCCGCCCACGTGGTTGTGGTACTCGGCCTGGTCGGGCAACCGGACCACGGCCCGCTCGGGGGTGGTCTCCAGGAACTCCAGCTTGAGGGTCCTGGCCATGGGAACGGTCGCGGCGAGCATCTCGCCGACGGACATCTGATCAGCGCTCATGGCATCGGATGTTACCCGCGAGTAGTAGACCTTGACCATCCCCTCACAGGGGCGGACGTTGGAGCGGCGCCCCCTCCCCTCTATGGTTACTCGCCATGTGGCAAGGACAGCAGCCGCCCGGGGGCGAGCAGAATCCGCAGGACCCGAACCAGAACCCGTACCAGCAGCCGGGCTACCAACAGCCCAACCCGTACCAGCAGCCGACGCAGCCGGGGTACCAGGCACCGCCGCCCCAGGCACCGCCGCCCCAGGCACCGCCCGGCGGCTACCAGCAGCCCGGATACGGCTATCCGCAGCAGCAGCCCAACCCGTACCAGCAGCCGACCGTGCCGCAGTACCCGGTGGGGGCGCCGCCCGGACCGCCGATGCCGCCGCAGGACGGTGACGGGGGCAAGAAGAAGACGACCCTGATCGCCATCGTCGCGGCGACCGCGGTCGTGGTCGCGGCGGTCGTCACCGGCGTCGTGGTCATGAAGGACGACGGCAAGAAGGACACCAAGGCCGACGACAACAAGCCGTCGAAGAGCTCCTCGGTTCCGGCGCAGGCCTCGCCGCCCGCCGCCAACCCGCGCGGCGGCTCCACCGAGGAGCAGAAGCCGACCATCGAGGGCTGGAAGGTCATCACCAACCCCAAGTGGGGCACGGCCTTCGACGTCCCGTCGGACTGGGAGTTCAAGGGCCCGGGCTGGACCGGCGGTTTCGAGGACCACGCCAACCCGACCGGGAAGCCGATCGTCATGCAGTCGGCACCCGCGTACTACAAGCCCAAGTGGTGCACCGAGGACTCCAACCACGACGGCAACACCGAGGACACCGGGCTCGCGGGCACCGGCACCAAGGGCGCCGACGGCGCCAAGAACACCGACGAGGTGGCCGAGCAGGTGCCGTGGTGGGTGTACGGCGCGTACACCCAGCCGGACAAGAAGATCATCAAGATCGTCAAGCCCGTCCCGTACACCACCAAGTCGGGCATCACGGGCAGTGTCGCCCGCGCCTCGGCGACCGGGGTCAAGAAGACCAGCAAGTGCGACACCGACGGCCAGGCGATCACCTTCGGCTTCAAGAACGCCAAGGGCGACTTCGTGGCCTGGAACCTCTACTCGGCCACCGGCGTCAGCGGCGCGGTCACCGATGAGACCATCCAGAAGATCCTCAGCACGGTGCGCCTGGCCGGTCAGCCCACCGGCTGACCCCGCCCGTACGCGGTGACACCCCCGGCACCGCGTACGCGACGGCAATCGGTTTGGCACATCGAGGCGGCGGCGGCGATAGTCCACAGGTGACATCTGCCGCCGCCGTCCCCCGTTTCCGCCGCCCCACCTGGGCGGGCCGCAACTACTCGCTGCTCACCGCCGCCGCGATCGTGACCAATCTGGGCAGTCAGGGCGCCCTGATCGCCTCGGCGTTCGCGGTGCTGCAGGCGGGCGGCGACGGCGGCGACGTGGGTCTGGTGGCGGCGGCCCGTACCGTTCCGCTCGTCCTCTTCCTGCTGGTCGGCGGCGCGCTCGCGGACCGAATACCCCGGCACCGGGTGATGGTCGCCGCCAACAGCCTCAACTTCCTCTCCCAGGGCGCCTTCGCGCTGCTCGTCCTGACCGGCAGCCCCCAGCTGTGGCAGATGCTGGCGCTCAGCGCGCTTGGCGGCGTGGGCCAGGCGTTCTTCGGCCCCGCGTCCGAGGGCATGCTGATGTCCAGCGTGCAAGGCGAGGAGGCGGGGCGCGCGTTCGCGCTGTACCGGATGGCGATGCAGGGCGCGGGCATCGGCGGCGCCGCCCTCGGCGGGGCGCTGATCGCCGCCGTCGGACCCGGCTGGGTGCTCGCCGTCGACGCGGCCGCCTTCGCCGTGGCGGGCGCGCTGCGCGCCTTCATCGACGTGCGCCACGTCCCGCCGCGCGAGCCCGGCGGCGGCATGGTGGCCGATCTGCGCGACGGCTGGCGGGAGTTCATCGGCCGCCCCTGGCTCTGGGCGATCGTGGCGCAGTTCTCGATCGTCAACGCCGTCGTGGTGGCAGCCGACGCGGTGTACGGGCCGCTGGTCGCCCGGGACCATCTGGGCGGGCCGGGGCCGTGGGGCCTGGCGCTCGCCGCGTTCGGGGCGGGCACGGTCGGCGGCGCCCTGGTGATGATGCGCTGGAAGCCGCGCCGCCTGCTGTTCGTCGGCTCGCTCTGCGTCTTCCCCCTCGCACTGCCCTCCGCCGCGCTCGCCGTGCCGGTGCCGATCGGGGTGCTGGTCGCGGTGATGTTCCTGACCGGTGTGTCGATCGAGGTGTTCGGCGTCTCCTGGATGACCGCGATGCACCAGGAGATACCCGAGGAGAAGCTGTCCCGGGTCTCCGCCTACGACTGGCTCGGCTCGCTCGCCGTGGTGCCGCTGGCCACCGCGCTCGCGGGCCCCGCCGAGAGCGCCTTCGGCCGGACCTCCGCGCTGTGGGGCTGCGCGGTGGTGATCGTCGTCCTGACGGCCGCGGTGCTGACCGTCCCGGACGTACGGAACCTGACGCGCCGCACCGCGCCGGTGACCGGGGCTTCGGCGGATGCGGACACGGCAGTTCCGCCCGTCTCAGCCGATGCCGAACGCCCCGTCGGGGGGCTCGGGTGACGGCTGCGCCTCGCTGTCCGGTACGGGCCTCGCGCCGCCGGTGAACCGCCGCACCGCGTCGCCGTGCTCGACCCGGGCGGGGAAGGCGTCCCCGGCGGTCAGCCGGGCGAGGGGGGCGATCGGCAGCGGCCCGTGCGAGGCGAGCAGCACCACGTTGCCGAACCGGCGCCCGCGCAGCACCGAGGGCTCCGCGATCAGCGCGACCTGCTCGAACACCGCCCGGAAGGTGGCCAGCTGGGGGCGGAGGAAGTCGAAGGGCGCGCCGTCGGCGAGGTTGGCCGCGTAGAGCCCGCCGGGCCGCAGCACCCGCTCGGCGGTCCGCGCGTACTCGACCGAGGTGAGGTGCGCGGGCACCCGGGAGCCGCCGAAGACGTCCGCGACGAGCAGATCGGCCGAGTCCGCCGGAGCCGCCTCGGCCCAGGCGCGGGCGTCGGCCGCGTGCACCCGGATCCCGCTGCCGTCGGGCAGCGGGAGATGCTCGGTGACCAGGGCGAGCAGCCCCCGGTCGGCCTCCACCACGTCCTGGCGCGAGCCCGGCCGGGTCGCCGCCAGATAGCGCGGCAGGGTGAGCGCGCCGCCGCCGAGGTGCAGCACGTCGAGCGGTGCGCCCGGCTCGCCCGCGCAGTCGACGACATGGGCGAGCCTGCGGGCGTACTCGAACTCGATGTACGTGGGGTCGTCGAGGTCGACGTACGACTGGGGCGCGCCGTTCACGGTGAGCAGCCAGGCCCGCTCGCGGTCGACATCGGGCATCAGCTTGGCGGTGCCCCAGTCCACTGTCCGGCTGACCGGTATCTGCTCGTTCACCGTCCCATTGTGCGGGAGCGCTTCGCTGGAGGTGAAGTGCGTGGTCTGCGGGCCGGTGGGGGCTGGTCGCGCAGTTCCCCGCGCCCCTTTGGGGCACGGGTCATCGCACCGGACTTCCACGAAACCACTTATGACCACAACTTCCGTACCGCCGCCGCGTGGGCGGCCGCCTGAGTGCGGCCCGCTCGCGCGGCCGGGGCGCGGCGGGACGGCTCCAGGGAGTTGCGGCCGAAGGCGCGGCGGGCGGCGGAGTCCGGGGTGATGAGCTCGACGCGCGTGCCCGCGGCGGACAGCGCGGCCACCTGGGTGCGCGGCGAGTCCAGCGGGCCGCCGCCGAGCGCCAGCGGCGCGAGCACCAGCACCCGGTCGTATCCGGCGGCGAGCTGGGCGTTGGCCGGGGAGTGCACTCCCCCGTCGATCCAGCGGCGGCCCTCGACGGTGACGGCGGGCCACACCCCGGGCACCGCGCAGCTGGCGGCGACCGCGTCCACCAGTTCCACGCCGCTCTCCCGGTCGAAGATCCGCAGTTCGCCGCTGTCCGCCGCGACCGCAGTGATCCTCAACCGCCGCGCCGGCCACTCGTGCGACACCAGCCGTCCGGCGATCACCTCGCGCCGGGCGGCCTCCTGGCCGGTGCCCCCGGCGAGCGCGACCCGGCCCAGTTTCCTGCCGTACTCCTCGGGGGTACGGGAGGTCAGCGCCGCGCGGGCGAACCGGAACACCGCGGCCGGGCCCAGGTTCGCCGGGACCTCGCCGGCGGGCCGGGCGAGCTGACGCTCGTACAGCTGCGGCAGCCCTATCCGGCCCGAGGTGATCTGCGCGGCGACCACCGAGCCCGCCGAGCTGCCGACCACCAGGTCCGCGCCGGTCACGTCGACACCCGCCTCGGCGAGCCCGTACAGCATGCCGATCTCCCAGCCCACGCCGGTGATTCCGCCCGCGCCGAGCACCAGTGCCGTGTCTCCCATGCCCGAAGCATGACGGAACGCGGCGGGCCCGCCTCCGCCGGGGGTGCCGGAGGAGGCGGGCCCGCCGGGCCGCCGGTCAGAGGAGACCGGTGACCGTCCCGGCGCCGACCGTGCGGCCGCCCTCGCGGATCGCGAAGCCGAGCCCGGGCTCCAGCGGCGTGTCCCGGCCCAGCTCGACGGTCATGGTGACCGTGTCGCCGGGGCGCGCCACCGCCGTCCCGCCGAGGTCGACGTCCCCGACCACGTCCGCGGTGCGGATGTAGAACTGCGGCCGGTAGCCGGTGGCGACCGGGGTGGTCCGGCCGCCCTCGCGCGCCGACAGGACGTACACCTGCGCGGTGAAGCGGCGGCTCGGCGTGACGCTGCCGGGCGCCGCGACCACATGGCCGCGCCGCACCGCGTCACGGGGCACCCCGCGCAGCAGCAGCGCCACGTTGTCCCCGGCCTCGGCGGACTCCATCGGCTTGCCGAAGGTCTCCAGGCCGGTGACGACCGTCTCCACGTCCGCGCCGAGCACCTCGATCCGGTCGCCGACCCGGACCGTGCCGCGCTCGACGGCGCCGGTGACGACCGTGCCGCGGCCGGTGATGGTCAGCACGTTCTCCACCGGCAGCAGGAACGGCGCGTCGGTGTAGCGGACCGGCATCGGCACATAGGTGTCGACCGCGTCGAGCAGCGCCTCGATCGCCGCCGTCCAGCGCGGGTCGCCCTCCAGCGCCTTCAGCCCGGAGACCCGGACGACCGGCACCGAGTCGCCGCCGTACCCGTGCGCCGAGAGCAGGTCGCGGACCTCCAGCTCGACCAGGTCGGTCAGCTCCTCGTCCCCCGCGTCGGCCTTGTTGAGCGCGACCACGATGTGGTCGACGCCGACCTGGCGGGCGAGCAGGACGTGCTCGGCGGTCTGCGGCATGATCCCGTCGAGCGCGGAGACGACGAGGATCGCCCCGTCCAGCTGGGCGGCGCCGGTGACCATGTTCTTGACGTAGTCGGCGTGCCCGGGCATGTCGACGTGGGCGTAGTGGCGGGTGTCGGTCTCGTACTCGACGTGCGCGATGTTGATGGTGATGCCCCGCGCGGCCTCCTCCGGCGCCCGGTCGATCCGGTCGAACGGAACGAACGTGCCGGTGCCGCGCGCGGCGAGGACCTTGGTGATGGCGGCGGTCAACGTGGTCTTGCCGTGGTCGACATGGCCCATCGTGCCGATGTTGAGGTGGGGCTTGGTGCGTACGTATGCCGTCTTGGGCATGGCTGTGTCCCTCGGATGCTGAATGGCTCGAAGCCGCGACGGGACCCCTGGATCCGGCCGACCCTCCCCCTGCGGGGTCCGCCGGTCTCTCCGGGAAGGGTCAGCTTCGGGCGCCGTCGAGGGGCGCCGCGGCAGCGAGGGCAGCCTTCGGCGCGTCCGCGACTGCGGACGGCGCTGCGGGGAAGGCGTGCCGGAACATGCCGCCGATCATGCCCCGGCGCCGGGCGGGCGTCGAATGGTTTTCGGGGGCGGGGAGTTTGGGGCGGGGCGGGGCGGTCGCCGGGCTCTTCGGTCTCGGGTGCGGGCGCACGGGGGCCTCGGGGCCGTGGGGGGCGCGGCGCCTGGCGGGGCGGCGCCAGTGCCTGGGAGCGGGCGCATCGGCCCCGGGCGCGGGCGCACGAGGGCCTCCGTACCGTGGCGGGTGCGGTGCCCGGCGCGGCGGCGCCATTGCCCGGGAGCGGGTGCGTCGACCTCGGGCGCGGGCGCACGGGGGCCTCTGTACCGTGGCGGGTGCGGTGCCCGGCGGGGCGGCGCCATTGGCCGGGGGCGAGTGCGTCGGCCTCGGGCACGGGCGCTGTTCGCCCCGCGTACGGCCGTAAGGCGACGTCCGTTACGGCGATCACATGCCCGGGTCGGTTAGTCTCCCGGGATGCTCGACGACCCCGTCGCCCGACCGTCCGCCGGGCTCGCCGTGCGCTGCACCAGGGCCCTGCTCTCGCCCTGGTCGCGGCTGGCCCTCCTGGTGCTCGTACTCGTGGCGGCCGCCACGACCGTGCTGCTGCTGGAGCCGCAGCGGCTGATCGCGGACGGCTGGCCGCACCGGCTGAGCGGCGGCGGCGCGGTGGTCCTGTTCGGGGTGGCGTACGGCCTGTGCACCGCGGCGTTCGTACCGCGCCCGCTGCTCAACCTGGCCGCGGGCGCGATCTTCGGGTCGCAGGCGGGCCTGCCGTCCGCGCTCGCCGGGACGGTGCTCGGCGCCGGGATCTCGTTCGGGCTCGGCCGGGTGCTCGGCCAGGACGCGCTGCGTCCGCTGCTGCGGGGCCGCTGGCTCAAGGCGGCGGACGGCCAGCTCAGCCGGCACGGATTCCGGTCGATGATGGCGATCCGGCTCTTCCCCGGCGTGCCGTTCGCGGCGGCCAACTACTGCGCGGCGGTCTCCCGGATGGGCTGGCTGCCGTTCCTGCTCGCGACGGGTCTCGGCTCGGTGCCCAACACGGCGGCGTACGTGGTCGCGGGCAGCCGCGCCGCGTCCCCGACCTCGCCGGTGTTCCTGATCGCGATGGCGTTCATCGCGGTGTCGGGCCTGGGCGCGGCGGCGGTGGCGTGGCGCAAGCGGCACCGGTTGAGCGGGCGGGCGGAGGCGGATGGGGCATCCACCGTGTCCGGGGCGCCCGCCGGGCCTGGGGCGCCTGCGCCCCAGGCGACCGGCACCCCACCCACGCCCGACCGGACCGCATAGCTCCCGCTTCATCTCCGGCCTGTACGCTGCCCTCCGACCGGCCGTCGATCACACCATCACACCGGCCGTCGGATCGTCGTGCCCGCAACCGTCTTCAGCACCCGGGATGGCCCACGCCCCATGTCTTGGTTCGAATCGTTCATACTCGGGCTTGTCCAGGGGCTGACGGAGTTCCTGCCGATCTCCTCCAGCGCGCACCTCCGCCTCACCGCGGCCTTCGCCGACTGGCAGGACCCGGGACCGGCGTTCACCGCGATCACGCAGATCGGCACCGAGACGGCCGTCCTCATCTACTTCCGCAAGGACATCGTCCGGATCGTCTCGGCGTGGTTCCGCTCGCTCACGGACCGGGGGATGCGCGGCGACCAGGACGCCCGGATGGGCTGGCTGGTCATCGTCGGCTCGATCCCGATCGGCGTGCTCGGCATCGTCCTCAAGGACCAGATCGACACCACCTTCCGCGATCTGCGGGTCATCGCGACCACGCTGGTCGTGATGGGCGTCGTCCTCGGCATCGCCGACCGCCGCGCCGCCCGGGACGAGGCGGGCGGCCGCCACCGCGCGGCCAAGCAGCGCAAGTCGCTCCAGGACCTGAGCGTCAAGGACGGCCTGGTCTACGGCATGTGCCAGGCCATGGCCCTGATCCCGGGCGTCTCCCGCTCGGGCGCCACCATCAGCGGCGGCCTGCTGATGGGCTACACCCGTGAGTCCGCGGCCCGCTACTCGTTCCTGCTCGCCATCCCCGCGGTGCTGGCGTCCGGCGTCTTCGAGCTGAAGGACGCGGGCGGCGAAGGCCAGGCCCCGATGGCCGAGACGCTCTTCGCCACGGTGATCGCGTTCGGCGTCGGATACGTCGTCATCGCGTGGTTCATGAAGTTCATCTCCAGCAAGAGCTTCATGCCGTTCGTGGTCTACCGCATCCTGCTCGGCATCGTCCTGTTCTTCCTGGTCGGCGCCGACGTCCTCAGCCCGCATGCGGGGGAGGTCACGGGCGGCTGAGCGCTCCGCTGGACATGGGGTTCGTCGGCTGCGGGCTGTCTGTGGCTGGTCGCGCAGTTCCCCGCGCCCCTGAAAGGGGCGCGCCTCACTCCCCGAACACCCCGTGCCGCCCCGCACCTCCCGCGAACCGAGCCGCCCCCTCCCCCGCCCGCTCCAGCGACCGCAGGCCGTGCGCGAGTTCGTTGCGCAGGGCCTCCGGCTCGGGCAGGGCCTCCTGTTCCAGGAGGGAGAGGCGGTCCTCGCGCAGGCACAGCTGGGGGAACGCGGCGATCTCCGACGCCAGCTTCTCCGCCGCCGCGCGGGCCGTCCCGGTCGGCACCACCCGGTCGGCCAGGCCGATCGCGAGCGCCTCGGACGCCTCCACCGGGCGGCCGGTCAGGACCAGGTCCATCGCGCGGCCCGCGCCGATCAGCCGGGGCAGCCGTACCGTACCGCCGTCGATCAGCGGCACTCCCCAGCGGCGGCAGAAGACGCCGAGGACCGCGTCCTGTTCGGCCACCCGCAGGTCGCACCAGAGCGCGAGCTCCAGGCCGCCCGCCACGGCGTGGCCGGAGATCGCCGCGATCACCGGCTTGGTCAGCCGCATCCGGGTCGGGCCCATCGGGCCGTCGCCGTCCTCGGTCACCGCGTTGCCGTGCTCGGTACCGATCGCCTTGAGGTCGGCGCCCGCGCAGAAGGTGCCGCCCTCGCCCCAGAGCACCGCGACCGCCGCCTCGTCGTCGGCCTCGAAGGCGCGGAAGGCGTCGGCGAGGGCGAGGGCGGTCGGCCCGTCCACCGCGTTGCGCGCGTGGGGGCGGGAGAGCACCACGGTCGTGACGGGGCCGCTGCGCTCGCTGCGGACGGAGGCGGCGGAAGCGGCGGCGGATTCGCTCGGTGCGGTCATGGCGCACAGCGGTAGCACGCGCCCCCGCGCGCCCACAAGAGCGGGGCCGTCCGCGTTGTCGGCCGTCGGGGCTCTTGGCCCTTCGCGCCCGCTGCCGGACACTGAGGCGATGACCCAGCGTGTGGAACTCTCGACCGTGATGGACCGGCTCGCCATCGATGACATCGTCACCGGCTACGCGGCCGCCGTGGACGACGCCGACTGGTCCGCGTACGGCGAGCTGTTCACGCCCGACGGACGCGCCGACTACCGCGCGGCGGGCGGTGTGGAGGGGCCGGCGGCCGAGGTCGCGGCCTGGCTCGCGGAGACCATGCGGCTCTTCCCGGTCCGCCAGCACCTGATCGTCAACCGGCTGCTCACCCTCCAGGACCTCGGCGGCTACCCGGGCGACCGGGCCCGGGTGCGGGCCGACTACCTCAATCCGATGCGGTTCGGCGCGCGGGACAACGGCGACGGCGGGCCGGTGGAGCCCAACTTCGTCTCCGGCGGCCGGTACGCGTTCTCGCTGCTGCGCACCGACGCGGGCTGGCGGCTGCACGAGGTGACCGTGCACGAGAAGTGGCGGCATGTGTCGGGGGCGCTCGGCACGGGCTGAACCGGCGTACGGGCGCGCGGAGGGGCGGACTCGCCGGGCGCGCGGGCCATCTGGGCGCCGCCGCCCCGCTGTCGCACACTGAGGGCGCACACTGGGGACACGCTCGGGCACGAACCACTGCTCACGGGCAGGGCGAGGAGGCGCGGCATGCGGGTTCCGGTCGGGCTGCGGCACACCCTCACGGGGCTGCGCCACCGTCTGATGGTGTCGCGGTGGTGGCGGGGCGCGGCGGCGCTGCTCGCCGGGGCGCTCCCGGCGCTGGCGTTCCCGGCGCCGGCCCTGTGGTGGTTCGCGTACGTCGCGCTGGTGCCGTGGCTGCTGCTGATCCGCTCGGCCCGCGACGGGCGGCGGGCCGCGCTCGACGGCTGGCTGGGCGGCACCGGCTTCATGCTCGCGGTGCACCACTGGCTGATGCCGAGCCTGACCGTGTTCATCGTCGTCCTGGCCGCGCTCCTGGGGCTGCTGTGGGCGCCGTGGGGCGTTCTGGTGCGCTCGACGCTCGGCGGGCCCGGCGCGGGCAGGCCCTCGCCGCAGCGCGCGACGGCCGCGCTCGCCGTGCTGCCCGCGGGCTGGCTGACGGTCGAACTGGTCCGCTCCTGGCAGGGGTTGGGCGGCCCGTGGGGGCTGCTCGGCTCCAGCCAGTGGCAGGTGGTTCCGGCGCTGCGCCTCGCCTCGGTCGGCGGGGTCTGGCTGGTGAGCCTGTTCGTGGTGGCCGCCAACGTCGCGGTGACGGTGCTGCTCGTCTCCCGCCCGGCGCGTACGCCCGTGGTGGCCGCGGTGCTCGCCGGGGCCGTCGCCGCCGGGGCCGTGTGGGCGTGGGCGCCGCGTCCCGAACGGGCGGGCCGGGTGCGGGTCGCCGTCGTCCAGCCGGGCCTGCACGAGAGCGGCGAATCCCGCTTCGCCCGCAGCGAGGCCCTGACCCGGTCGCTGGCCGGGCGGGACGTGGACCTGGTGGTGTGGGGCGAGAGCAGCGTCGGCTCCGACCTGACGGCCCGGCCGGACCTCGCGGCCAGGGTCGCCGCGCTCTCGCGGGCGGTGGGCGCGGACGTCCTGGTGAACGTGGACGCCCGCCGCGCCGACCGGCCGGGGATCTTCAAGAGCTCGGTCCTGGTCGGGCCGGACGGGCCGACGGGCGACCGCTACGACAAGATGCGCCTGGTGCCGTTCGGCGAGTACGTCCCGGCCCGCTCGCTGCTCGGCTGGGCCACCTCCGTCGGCAAGGCCGCGGGCGAGGACCGGCGCCGGGGCTCGACGCCGGTGGTGATGACGCTGCCGGACGGGCTGCGGTTCGGCCCAGTGATCTGCTTCGAGTCGGCGTTCCCGGACATGAGCCGCCATCTGGTGCGCGAGGGCGCCCGGTTGATCGTCGCCCAGTCGTCGACGTCGTCGTTCCAGCACAGCTGGGCGCCCGCGCAGCACGCCTCGCTGGCCGCGCTGCGCGCCGCCGAGACGGGCCGCCCGGCCGTGCACGCCACGCTCACCGGGATCAGCGCGGTGTACGGCCCGGACGGCGAGCGGATCGGCCACCGGCTCGGCACCGGGCGCAGCACGGCCGAGGTCTACGACGTGCCGCTCGCCGACGGCACCACGCTCTACGTCCGGTTCGGCGACTGGGCGGTGTACGCGGCGCTGCTGGTCCTCGCCGCGTACTGCGCCTTCACGGGGCGGCGCTCGCTCAGGAGGCCTGCTCCAGAGCCTCCCGTACCACCCGCTCGCACAGCTCATGAGTCGCGAGAGCGTCCCGTGCACTGAGAAGCTTTCCGGCCCGTACGGCGTCGAGGAAGGAGTACACGGCCTGCTCGATGCCGCGCTGGCGGGCCACCGGCACCCAGTCGCCGCGCCGGCGCACGGTCGGCTGGCCCTTGTGGTCGACGACGTCGGCCAGGTTGAGCACCTGCCGCTTGGTGTCCTGGCCGGAGACCTCCAGGATCTCCTCGGTGGAGCCGTTCATCCGGTTCATCGTGCCGATGGCGGTGAAGCCGTCGCCGGAGAGCTGGAGGACGACGTGCTCCATCAGGCCCTCGCGCACCCGGGCCCGTACGACCGTGTGCTCGATCGGCCCCGGCGCCAGGAAGCGCAGGGTGTCCACGACGTGGATGAAGTCGTCCAAGACCAGCGTGCGCGGGTCCTCGGGGAGACCGACGCGGTTCTTCTGCATCAGGATGAGCTCGCGCGGGTGCTCGGCGCACTGCGCGTAGCCGGGCGCGAGCCGCCGGTTGAAGCCGACGGCCAGGCTCACGCCGCGCTCCTCGGCGAGCTCCACGAGCCGCTGGGAGTCGGCGAGTTCGTACGCCAGCGGCTTGTCGACGTAGGTCGCCACGCCCGCTTCGAGCAGCCGGGCCACGATCGTCGGGTGCACGGCGGTCGGCGCGTGCACGAAGGCGGCGTCGAGGCCCTGCGCGAGGAGCGCGTCGAGCTCGGTGTGGCGCTGCGCGAGCGGGACGTGATGGGTGTCGGCGACCCGCGCGAGGGTGGCGGGGGTACGGGTCTGCAGATGCAGCTCCACCCCCGGCAGGGTGGTCAGGACCGGCAGATAGGCCTTCTGCGCGATGTCCCCGAGTCCGATGCAGCCGACCTTCACGAAGTCTCCTGTCGCCGTCCGGCTTCTTGCTCCTTGCCTGGTCAGCATACGTGGGTCGGGACGGCCCCGATCGGCGCCGGATATCTTGTGGCGGGGGCGGGGGCGATCCGTGAGGATGGCCGCCATGACGACGACCGAGATGCCCGAACGCCAGGAGCCCGCCCTCGACGCCGACGAGCTGTCGATGCTCGTGGGCTGGCTGGACTACCACCGCGAGACGTTGGCCGCGAAGTGTTCCGGCCTCACCGACGAACAGCTCAGGACGGCCTCCATGCCGCCCTCCTCGCTCACCCTCATGGGTCTGGTGCGGCACATGTCCGAGGTCGAGCAGCACTGGTTCAGCAATGTCTTCGGCGGCGAGCAGGGCGCGCCGCACTACTACACCGACGAGGACCCGGACGGCGACTTCCACGCGGGCCCCGAGGACACGTACGAGGAGGCGCTCGCCACCTGGCGCGGCGAGATCGCCAAGGCCCGCGCCCACGCCGACGGACACGCCCTCGACGACCTGAGCGCCGGCACCTCGCGCGGCGGGCAGCACTTCAACCTGCGCTGGGTCTACACCCACATGATCGAGGAGTACGCGCGCCACAACGGCCACGCCGACCTGCTGCGCGAGGGCGTCGACGGCGCGACGGGCGACTGACCCCGGCGTCGGCGGCACGGTCGGCCGTCACCCTGCGCCGTCACTCGTGCGGGCCAATCCCGGCCCGCACGCGCGCACAACGGGCCCCGCACCCAGCAGAGTTGAGCGGGTGCACCGAACACGAACCGCAGCGAGGCTCCTCGTCGGGGTGGCCGCCCTGGCCGTTTCCGGATGTGTCACGGTCCCGCGCGGACCCGCCCCGGGACCGCCCGCACCGCCGCCGCGCCAGACGAGCGAGCAGGCCGACCGCAACGTCCGGCCCCAGATCGTCCAGGCCCCCGTCCGCGAGGCCCTGGAGGCGGCGCTGCCGCCCGTCCCGGCACCCCGGGCCCCGGCCGCGCGCCCCTCCCCGGCCCCGCGTCCGCACCCGCACGCCCATCCGGCGCCGCCGCGCCCCGCGCCGCACCCGGCCGTGCCGCACCTGCCGCACGTGCCGAGTCCCGCGCCGCTCATCGGGGACGACGTCTGCGACCTGGGCAGGTCGCTGGGCGGCTGGCGTCCGGACAGCCCCGAGGCACGCATCTGCGAGGGGACGTACGGGAAGTAGCGAAGGCCGCGGCGACAGGCCCGCAGGGCCGCGCCTGAGCCTCAGCCCGATTGTCGGTGCGGGCGGCTAGCGTCGGGGCGACCGGATGCGTACAAAAGGCTCGCGGAGGCCGCAGTGGTGGAGCAGCAGGAGGCGTCGGAGGACGTCGTCATGACCCGGATCGGGCAGGCGCTGATGCTCCTGCACGGCGGCGACCGGGAGGAGGCGCGCAACCGCTTCGGCGTCATCTGGGCGGAGATCGGCGAGCACGGCGACCCGCTGCACCGCTGCACGCTGGCGCACTACATGGCGGACGCGCAGGACGACGCGGGCGACGAACTGGCCTGGGACCTGCGGGCGTTGGCCGCCGCCGACGGGCTCGGCCAGGACCGGCTCGACGCGCACCAGGCCTCGCTCGCGGTCCGGGCCTTCTACCCCTCGCTCCATCTGAACCTGGCGGCGGACTATGTGAAGCTGCACCGCCCGGACGCCGCCCGCATCCATCTGGACCGGGCGCACGCCGCCCTGGACGCGCTCGCGGACGACGCGTACGGGAACGGGATCCGGGCGGCGCTCGACCGGCTGGAGCGGCGGCTCGAAGGCGCCTGAGCGCCCGCGCGACGGGCCCGCGGAGCCCGTCGCGCAGACGCCCCGGGACGGGTCAGCCCAGGTTCGGGATGCGCCAGTCGATCGGCTCGTGGCCCTGCGCCGCGACCGCCTCGTTGATCTGGGTGAAGGGCCGCGAGCCGAAGAACCGCTTGGCCGACAGCGGCGAGGGGTGGGCGCCCTTCACCACCACGTGCCGCTCCTCGTCGATCAGGGGGAGCTTCTTCTGCGCGTAGTTCCCCCACAGCACGAAGACCGCCGGGTCCGGGCGGGTGGCGACCGCGCGGATCACCGCGTCGGTGAACTTCTCCCAGCCCTTGGCCTTGTGCGAGTTGGCCTCGCCCTCGCGGACCGTCAGCACCGCGTTGAGCAGCAGGACGCCCTGCTCGGCCCACGGCATCAGATAGCCGTTGTCCGGCACCGGGTGGCCGAGCTCCTCCTGCATCTCCTTGTAGATGTTGCGCAGCGACGGCGGCGTCTTCACGCCCGGCCGCACCGAGAAGCACAGCCCATGGCCCTGGCCCGCGCCGTGGTACGGGTCCTGGCCGAGGACCAGGACCTTCACCTTCTCGTACGGAGTCGCGTCCAGGGCGGCGAAGACCTCCTCGCGCGGCGGATAGACGGGACCCTTCGCCCGCTCCTCCTCGATGAAGTCGGTGAGCTCCTTGAAGTACGGCTTCTGGAGCTCCTCGCCGAGGACGCCGCGCCAGGACTCGGGCAGCATGGCGATGTCGGTCACGTCAACAACCTCCGTGGGACGTTCGGTTCCCGCACCCTGCGGTGCGAGGTACCGAAAAACCTACCGGCCGCCACTGACAACGCCCGCCGCGCCCGCCCCGCCGGGCCTCCTACCAGCTGGTCTTGCGGTGCAGCTCCCACATGCACATGACCGTCTGGGGGTCGATGGCCCGCTCGCCGCCCGCGATCTCGTCGCTGGCCGCCACGTACAGCTTGCCCTGCCACAGCGGCAGCAGCCGCACGTCGTCGGAGAGCACGTCCTGGGCCCGCTCGAACTTCTTGCTCACCGCGCCCCGGTCGGAGACCTCACGGGTCTGCGGGATCAGCTGGTCGACGATCTCCTTGGGCTCGTACGGGGTGCCGACCGCGTTCTCCTTGCCCACGAAGGGCGCGATGAAGTTGTCCGGGTCCGGGAAGTCGGGGAACCAGCCGCGCCCGAAGACGGGGTACTCGCCGGACTGCATCCCCTGGGTGTACGCCTTCCAGGGGCGGCTCTGCAGGGTCACCTGGAACAGCCCCGAGTCCTCCAGCTGCCGCTTGATCTCGGCGAACTCCAGCGCCGTGGACGAGCCGTACCGGTCGGTCGTGTACCAGAACGTGAGCGGCACCGGGTCGGTGATCCCGGCCTTGCGCAGGACGGCCTTGGCCTTGGGGACGCTGGGCGCGCCGAAGGTGTCGAAGAAGCTCACCGTGTGCCCGGCCACGCCCTTGGGCACCATCGAGAACAGCGGCTCGGCCGTGCCCTTGTAGACCTTGGCCACCAGCGCGTCCCGGTCGACGAGCTGGGCGACGGCCCTGCGTACGGCCGGGTTGGCGGCGAGGGGGTCCTTGGGGTTGAAGACCAGGAAGCGGATCTCGGTGCCGACCGTCTCGACCAGCTGGAGCGGCTTGCCGGCTGCCTTGTCGTTCTGGACGTCCACGACCTCGTCGGCGGTCAGGCCCCGGTAGGTGACGTCGATCTGCTTCTTCTTGAGGGAGTCCACCATGGCGGCGGAGTCCTTGAAGTAGCGGATCGAGACGGCGTCGTTCTTGAGCTGCGCGAACCCGGCGTAGTGGGAGTTCTTCTTCAGCTCGGCCCGGTCGCCCGCGTGGTACGACTCCAGGGTGTACGGGCCGGAGCCGGTGAGGCCGCCGTCCTCGCGCAGCGCGTTCGCCGGGTAGGACTTGGGGTCCACGATGGACATGGCGGGCGCGCCGAGCACGAAGGGGAAGGTCGCGTCCGGCTTGTTCAGATGGAAGGTGACCGTCCGCTCGTTGTCGGCGGTGACCCGGTCCAGGCTGGTGAGCAGGCCCTTGGGGCCCGCCTTCACATTGATCTTCACAATGCGGTCGATCGAGTACTTCACGGCGGCGGCGTCGATCCTGTCGCCGTTGGAGAACTCCAGGCCCTTGCGGAGCGTGCACTGGTACGTACGGCTGCCCGAGCCCTTGAACTGGCAGTTCTCCGCCGCGTCCGGCTGGGGCGTGTTGCTGCCGGTCGGGAAGGACAGCAGCGTCTGGAAGACGTTACGGAACAGTTCCCAGGAGCCGTCCCAGGAGGCGGCCGGATCGAGGGTGCTCGGCTCGCTCACCGTGCCGACCTTGATCGCCTGGTCGGTCTCCGAACCGCTCCCGGAGAGCAGTCCGCAGCCGCTCAGCAGGGACATCGCCGATATGGACGCAAGGGCCGCGGTGGTGCGCAGGCATATGGTCCGGTTGAACACGTGCACGCTCCTCGTTCAGCCATGAGTCGGCAGACCATACCGCAGCGCCCCGCCCGGTCAACTGGAGGACCGGACGGGGCACTTGGGTGGATTGAGGTGCAAACCGGGCCACTACTCACCGGTACGAAGATCACCCTACGCGACGCACGCGCGCGTACGCGCGGCGGCGCACCCGCGCGTCAGTGCACGCCCGCGCCGAGGAACAGCCCTCCGTCGACCACCAGCGTCTGCCCGGTCACCCAGGCGGACTGCTCGGAGGTGAGGAACGCGGCCGCTCCCCCGATGTCGGAGGGCACCCCGAGGCGCTTGAGGGGGTAGGCCGCGGCGGCCTCCTCCTCGCGGCCCTCGTAGAGCGCCTGGGCGAACTTGGTCTTGATCACCGCGGGGGCGATGGCGTTGACCCGCACGTCCGGCGCGAACTCGTGCGCCAGCTGGAGGGTCAGATTGACCATGGCCGCCTTGCTCATCCCGTACGCGCCGATGAAGGGCGAGGGGGCGAGGCCGGCGACGGAGGCGATGTTCACGATCGCGCCGCCGTTCTCCTTCTGCCAGGCCTTCCAGGTCTGCTGGGCGAAGCCGAGCGCCGAGATCACATTGGTCTCGTACACCTTGCGCGCCACGTTCAGGTCGAGCTCCGCCATCGGGGAGTAGACCGGGTTGGTGCCCGCGTTGTTGACCAGGAAGTCGACCCGGCCGAAGGCCTCCATGGCGCGCTCCACCGCGACGGCCTGGTGGGCCTCGTCGTGGGCCTTCCCGGCGACGCCGATGACCCGGTCCGCGCCGAGCCGCTCGACGGCCTCCTTGAGGGCGTCCTCGTTGCGGCCGGTGATGCAGACGCGGTCGCCGCGGGCGACCAGCGCCTCGGCGACGCCGTAGCCGATGCCCCGGCTCGCGCCGGTGACCAGGGCGGCCCTGCCGGAGGGCGCCGGGAGCTGAGTGTCCGTCATGATGTGTTCTCCCGGCTTCAGTTGAGGGGTCCGCCGGCCACGTACAGCACCTGGCCGGAGACGAAGCCCGCGTCGTCGCCGGTGAAGAAGGCGATGGCGTTGGCGATGTCGTCGGGCCTGCCGACGCGCTGCACGGGGATCTGGGTGGCGGCCGCGGCCTGGAAGTCCTCGAAGCCCATGCCGACCCGGGCGGCGGTCTGCGCGGTCATCTCGGTGACGATGAAGCCGGGGGCCACCGCGTTGGCGGTGACGCCGAACTTGCCGAGCTCGATGGCGAGGGTCTTGGTGAAGCCCTGGAGGCCCGCCTTGACGGCGGAGTAGTTGGCCTGGCCGCGGTTGCCGAGCGCGGAGGACGAGGAGAGCGAGACGATACGGCCCCAGCCGGCGTCCACCATGTGCTTCTGGACGGCCTTGGCCATCAGGAACGCGCCCTTGAGGTGCACGTTCATCACGGTGTCCCAGTCGGACTCGCTCATCTTGAAGAGCAGGTTGTCGCGCAGGACGCCCGCGTTGTTGACGAGGATGGTGGGCGCCCCGAGCTCGGCGGCGACGCGCGCCACGGCGGCCTCCACCTGGGCGCTGTCGGAGACGTCGCAGCCGACGGCGATCGCCCGGCCGCCCGCCGCCGTGATCTTCTCGACGGTGTCCTTGCAGGCCGCCTCGTCGAGGTCGAGTACGGCGACCGCGCGGCCCTCGGCCGCGAGCCGGACGGCGGTCGCGGCGCCGATGCCCCGGGCCGCCCCGGTCACGATGGCAACGCGCTGCTCGGTGGTGGACATGCTGTTCTCCTCGCCCTGGGGATCCGCGGCTCCTCGTCCCTGAGCAACCGCTTAGTAGCTTCAGCAGACGAGACGCTAGAAGCCCTGGCACCCGGTGTCAACGGCCCACGGATCCCCCGGCGAAGGTCACACCCGCCCGGCGCGCCCTCAGCGGACCAGCAGGTCGAGCAGCCGCTCGGTCTCCGCCGCCGGATCCGCGGTGAGCCCGGTGTGCACCGGCCCCGGCTGCACCACCGTCGAGCGCGGTGCGATCAGCCAGCGGAAGCGGCGCCCGGCGTCGTCGCCCGCCGCCTGCCCGGCCGCCTCGCCGCCGCCGCAGACCCCCTCGACGGCCCGCAGCGCCGCCCGCACCCCGATGACGTCCGCGTGCGGGTCGAGCGCCCTCAGCTTGGCCTCGTCCAGATGCGTACGGGCCGCGACGAACGACTTGGCCCGGCAGTAGACCAGCACTCCGGCGTTGAAGCACTCCCCGCGCTCGACGCGCGGCACCACGCGCAGCAGCGCGTACTCGAAGACGTCGCGGTCGCTCACTTGCCGTCCTTCTCGCCGGGCTGGCCGGCCTTGCTGTCCTTGGTGGGGTGCGGCCAGGGCTTGAGGTGGTCGGTGAGCCAGCCGGGGGCCTGCGAGGGAGCGGCCTTGGCGGGCGCGTCCAGCGTGATCCGCTCGTGGATGTCGGCGGCGCGGGCGAGCAGCGGCGCCACGTACGCCCGGCGCAGCGCGTCCGTCGTGTCGAAGCCGGGCTCGTCCACCAGCCACTCGTCGGGCACCAGCGCGGTGACCTCGGTCAGCAGCTCCTCGGTCACCAGCGGCGCCAACTCGGCGGCCGCGGCGGCCACATCGGGCCCGAACGGGGCGAGCGCGTGGTCCGAGGCGTTGTAAGGCTTGGCGGCCGAGGCCTGCGCGCCCGGCCAGTTGTGGTGCCAGATCATCGTGGCGCCGTGGTCGATGAGCCAGAGATCACCGTGCCAGACGAGCATGTTAGGGTTCCGCCACGAACGGTCGACGTTGTTGATCAACGCGTCGAACCAGACGACCTTGCCCGCCTCCGCCGAGCTCACCTGGTAGGCGAGCGGGTCGAACCCGATCGAACCGGGCAAGTAGTCCATTCCGAGATTCAGCCCGCCGCTCGCCTTCAGCAGCTCCTGCACCTCCTGGTCCGGCTCCGAGAGCCCGATGACGGGGTCGAGCTGAATGGTGACCAGTTCGGGGACGCGCAGAGCGAGCCGTCTGGCGAGCTCCCCGCAGATCACCTCCGCCACCAGGGTCTTGCGACCCTGCCCGGCGCCGGTGAACTTCATGACGTACGTACCGAGATCGTCGGCCTCGACGATCCCCGGGAGCGAGCCGCCCTCACGCAAAGGCGTGACATAGCGGGTCGCTGTCACTTCATTAAGCATCTGTCCAGGCTACTGGGACGGATGCGACTGTTCGATCACTCAACCGCCCGATGAACCCCTGAAAGGGACGCTTCGCCATGCCCTCAGAAGAGAAGACCGCCCAGGCCCCGGCCGCCGAGGACCTGCCCCTCCAGTTCGCCCGCACCAGGCGCTTCTCGCTCGGCGCGCCCCGCGGCCTCACGGTCTCCCCCGACGGCGAGCGGGTGCTGTTCGTCCGCAGCGCCGACGGGCGCTCCCCGCTCAGCTCGCTGTGGCTGTTCGAGGACGGCGAGGAGCGCGTCCTCGTCGACCCGCTCGCGCTCGCGCTCGGCGAGGAGGGCGAGGTGCCCGAGGCGGAGCTCATCCGCCGCGAGCGGGCGCGCGAGACGAGCGGCGGCATCGTCGGGTACGCCACCGACGCGGCCGTCCGCACGGTCGTCTTCGCCGTCTCCGGCGCGCTCTGGCTGGCCGGGACGGACGGGAGCGCCCCGCGCCGGATCCCGACGGCGGGCCCGGCCGTCGACCCGCGCCTCTCCCCCGACGGCACGCTCGTCTCGTACGTGACCGGGCGCGCCCTGCACGTCGTACGCGCCGACGGCACGGGCGGGCGCCAACTGGCCGCGCCGGAGGGCCCGGAGGTGTCCTACGGCCTTTCCGACCACGTCTCGGCCGAGTCCATCGGCCGCGCCCGCAGCTCCTGGTGGTCCCCGGACGGCTCCGCGCTCCTGGTGGTCCGCGTGGACAACTCGCCGGTCCAGCGGTGGTACCTGAGCGATCCGTCGGACCCGGCGAAGGCCCCGCGCGTGCTGCCGTACCCGGCGGCGGGCACGCCCAACGCGGAGGTGTCGCTGGCCGTCGTGCGCGTCGACGGCGGACGGGTCCCGGTGCGGCTGCCCCGGTCGGCGGACCCTGAGTCGCACCCGGGCGGCGCCTGGACCGACCCGGCCTTCGCATACCTGGTGGAGGGCGGCTGGGACGGGGCGGGCCCGTTCGCCACCGTCCAGACCCGGGACCAGCGCACCGCGTACCGCCTCGCCGTCGACCCGGCGAGCGGGGAGACGGAGGTGACAGATCGTCACCATGACGACCATTGGCTGGAGTTCATGCCGGGGGCGACGGCGCTCGACCGTACCGGGGCCGCCCTCCCGGACGGGCTTCCCGCCGGTCTGGAAGTGCGCGCGATACTCGGCTCGGCCGGTGACACGGTCTACTTCACGGCGAGCGACGAGCCGACCGAGACGCATGTCTGGGCGTACGCACCCGGGTCCGGCTTCACCCGCGTCACCGAGGAGCCCGGCGTGCACACGGCGGCCCTCGGCGGCGACACCCTCGTCCTCGACAGCCGCACCCTGCACGAGCACACCGTCACCGTCCTGCGCGACGGCAAGCCGACGGGCCGGATCGGCGTGCTGACCGAGCGGCCGGTGGTGACGCCGAGGCCGGTGTTCCTGTCGCTGGGCGAGCGCGAGCTGCGCACCGCGCTCTATCTGCCCTCCTGGCACCGCGAGGGCGCGGCCCGGCTGCCGGTCGTCGTGCACTCGTACGCGGGCCCGGGCCTCCAGACCGTCGTACGGGCCGGCTCCTGGCACCACGCGGTGAACCAGTGGTTCGCCGAGCAGGGGTTCGCGGTGCTGTCCGTCGACGGGCGCGGCACTCCGGGGCGCGGCGAGGCGTGGCGCACCTCCGTCCACGGCGACCAGTTGACCCCGGTCCTGGAGGACCAGGCCGACGCGGTGCGGGCGGCCGCCGAGCGCTACCCCGATCTGGACACGGACCGGGTGGGCATCCGGGGCTGGTCGTTCGGCGGGTATCTGGCGGCGGCCGCCGTGCTGCACCGGCCCGATGTGTTCCACGCGGCCGTGGCGGGCGCGGCCCCGACCGACCTCACGCTCTACGACACCCACTGGAAGGAGCGGTACCTCGGCCACCCGGACGTGCAGCCGGAGAACTACGAGCGCTGTTCGCTGGTCGCGCACGCCCACAAGCTGACCCGGCCGCTGATGCTCGTCCACGGGATGGCGGACGACAATGTGGTGCCCGCACACATGCTGCGGTTCTCACAGGCGCTGCTCGCGGCGGGCAAGCTGCACAGTGTGCTTCCGCTGGTGGGCGAGAGCCACTTGGTCACCAAGGAGGGTGTGGCCGACACCCTGCTGTGGCTCAATCTCGACTTCCTGAAGAAATCCTTGAACGTCTGAACAAACGGCGGCGCCGGGCCGTATCCCTTCACGCAGCCCCCGTGTAGCAAGGTGAAGGGAAAGCCAGTATGAGCACCCAAGCTCTTCCGTCCGAGCCGGGCCCGGCCCGCCGTACCGTCGTCGCGGCGGTCGGCGGCGCCGGGCTCGCGGCCGCGCTCGCCGCCTGCGGCGACTCGGACAAGTCCGGCGACGCCGCCAAGTCCTCCGGTGACGGGGGTACGGGAGGAACGGGCGGCACGGCCGGAGGGGGCGGCGGGGTGCTGGCGAAGACCGCCGACATCCCGCAGGGCGGCGGCAAGGTCTTCCCCGACCAGGGCGTGGTGGTGACCCAGCCGACGGCGGGCACCTTCAAGGCGTTCTCGGCCACCTGCACCCACCAGGGCTGCACGGTGAAGGACGTCGTCGGCGGCACCATCAACTGCCCCTGCCACGGCAGCAAGTACGACGCGGCCACGGGCAAGGTCACCGGCGGCCCGGCGCCGAGGCCGCTGCCCGCGAAGACGATCAAGGTGGAGGGAGACGCGATCAAGCTGGCGTAACAAGCGGGGTCAGGTGCGCCCGGCCCGACGCGGCCCCTTGAGACAGGCGACGATGTCATCGGTCGTGGCGACGGTGGCGACGAGGGCCAGCGTGTTGCGGATCATCGCGGGGGTGTACTCGGCGGGCACCCCCGCGACGGCGTCCGCGGGCACCACGGCGGTGTAGCCGAGGTTGACGGCGTCGAACACGGCGTTCGGGATCGCCACGTTCGCCGAGACACCGCTGACGATCAGAGTGCGGCAGCCGAGGTTGCGCAGCAGCGGGTCGACGTCCGTCCCCGCGATCGGCGAGAGGCCGTGCAGCCTGCGGACCACGAGGTCCTCGTCCGCCACGTCGATCCCGTCGACGATCCGTACCGCCGTGGTGCCGGAGTACTGCTGCACGGGCAGGCGTTCGGCGGCCCGGAACAGCCGGGCGTTGCGGGACGCGCCGCGCCCGTCCGGCCGCCGCTCGGCCACCGCGTGCAGGACCTGGACGCCCGTCTCGTGCGCGGCGGCGACGAGCCGGGCGATGTTGTGGAGGGCACCCGACGACCGCGCCACCTTGGCGAGTTCGGGCAGCGCGCTGTCGAGGCCGACGACTCCCTGCTGGCACTCCACGGTCATCAGCACGGTGGAGGCGGGGTCCAGTTGCTCGGCCAGCCGTTCGTTCAGTCGTTCGTTCGTCGCCATGGCGCGGGAGGCTAATGGGCATTGCGCGAGGGGGGAAGGGCGCGCCATGATTCCTGACACCCAGTCAGTTAACGGGGTCGACTCACCGGAGGAGCCGTCCGATGACCGCAACCCAGCGCCGGGGCCGCCGGATCATGATGACGGACGCCGAACGGGACGCGTTCCTGGCGGAGCAGCGCACCTGCCGGGTGGCCACGGTGTCCCCCGACGGCCACCCGCACGTGGGCGCACTCTGGTACGTCTGGGACGGATCCGCTCTGTGGCTGTACTCGATCACCCGCAGCCTGCGCTGGTCGCAGCTGCTCAAGGACCCCAGGATCGCGGTGGTGGTGGACGCGGGAGAGTCGTACGGGGAGCTGCGCGGCGTAGAGCTCCGGGGCAAGGCGTTCCCGATCGGCGAAACACCCCGCACGGGCGAGCCGTGCGCCGAACTGGAAGCCCCTGAGCGCCAGTTCGCGAGCAAGAACTTCGGCCTGAAGGAAATGATCCACGACGGCCGCCATGGGTGGCTGCGCCTGACACCGGAGAAGATCGTGTCGTGGGACTTCAGAAAGCTGAAGCCCACCAACGACGCTTAGAGGAGCGGAGCTCCCTAAGGGGCGCGGGGAACTGCGCGCCCAGCCACAAACGGCCCGCAGACGAACACAAGTCCGGGGCGCAGCCCCGAAAGGGGGTCCGGGGGCAAAGCCCCCGGCAACGGCGCTAACTCCCCACCCGGCCGCCCGCCCAGGGCTTTAGGGAAGGGGCGGGGCGGGGAACCTCACCCGGCCACATCCAGGCCGGCCGAGGCCAACGCCTCCACCGCAGCCCGAATGGACGGCCGCCGATCCGCATCGACCCGCCACACCGCGTACACATGCCGCCGCATAGCCCCCCGCACCGGCACCACCCGCACCCCCTCAGGAACCGGCCCCCGCCCCAGCCGAGGCGCGACACTCACCCCCAACCCGGCCGACACGAGCGCGAGCTGCGTAGCGTGCTCACGCGCCACATGCCCGATCCGCGGCTCGACCCCCTTCCCCCGCAGCGTGAACATCAGCCACTCGTGGCAGAACTCGCCCTCGGGCCAGGTGACCCACTCGTCCGAGGCGAACTCCTCCAGGTCCACGGCCGAGCGCCCCGCGAGCCGGTGCCCCACCGGCATCGCCACATCCGCCAGGTCGTCGAGGATCGACCGCTTCGCCAGCCCTTCGGGCAGCGGCAGCGGCTTGTTGTACCAGTCGAGGACGACCGCCAGGTCAAGGTCCCCCAGCAGCACACCCCGTACAGAGTCCTCCGCCTCCAACTCATCCGAACGAACGGCCAGTTGAGGATGGTCGGCGCGCAGCGCCGTGAGCGCCGCCGGGAACAGCCCGCGCGCGGCGGTGGCGAAGCCCGCGATCCGCAGCTCGCCCACGACCCGGCCGCGCTGGGCCTCCAGATCGGCCTGGGCGACCTGCACCTGGGAGAGGATCCGCGCGGCGTGCTCGGCGAGCAGCCGGCCCGCGTCGGTGAGGCGCACGCCCCGTCCGTTCTTGGCGAGCAGCGGCTGCCCCGCCTCCCGTTCCAGCTTCGCGAGCTGCTGGGACACGGCCGAGGTCGTGACGTGCAGATTGTCGGCGGCGCCACCCACCGAGCCGTGACGGGCCACCGCGTCGAGGGTCCGCAGGCGCTCCAAGTTCAACATGTAAGCGATGCTAACCGAACCTCTCCACTTTTTCTCGCTTGTGCTACGAGATTGAACAGACCAGGCTTGCCGCCATGAGCACCGTCACCCCACCCCGGTCCCCGTCGACCACGGCCCCGTCGCCGTCCCCCGCCACCCGCCGCCCGGCTCTCGACTGGCGCGTCCGGTTCGCGGTGCTCTCGCTGGTCTGGGGGTTCAGCTTTCTCCTGATCAAGGTGGGCACGGACGGCTACGCCCCGTTCCAGGTCACCTTCGGACGGCTCTTCTTCGGTACGGCGGTGCTCGCCGTCGCCATGGCCGTGAAGCGGGAGCGGCTGCCGCGCGGCGCCCGCACCTGGCTCCATCTGACGGTGGCCGCACTGCTCCTGAACGCGCTGCCGTTCTCGCTCTTCGCCTACTCCGAGCTGACGATCCCCTCCACCCTCGCCGGGATCTGCAACGCGACCTCCCCGCTGTGGGGCATGGCGCTCTCGCTGGTCGCGCTCTCGGAGGACCGGCCGACCCGGCGCCGGGTGGCGGGCCTGGGCCTCGGCTTCCTCGGGGTGCTCACGGTCCTGGGCGCCTGGCAGGGCTTCCGCGGCCTGGATCTGACGGGCACGGCGATGGCCCTGCTCGCCTCGCTCTGCTACCCGGTCGGCTGGATCTACGTCCGCCGTACGCTGGCGGGCAGCGGCCACTCCAACCTGTCGCTGATCGGCTCCCAGCTGGGCCTGGCGACCGTTCAACTCGCCCTGGTCACCCCGGTGTTCGCGGGCTTCCCGACCTCGTTCCCGGTCGTCCCGCTGCTCGCCGTCGCCGCGCTCGGCGCCCTCGGCACGGGCTTCGCGGTGCTCGTCCAGTACGGCCTGGTCAACGAGGTGGGCCCGACGACCGCGCAGATGGTCACGTACTTCATCCCGGTCATCGCCACCGCCGCCGGGGTGCTGCTCCTCGGCGAGAGCCTGAGCTGGAACACCCCGGTCGGCGCGGCGATCGTCCTCGCGGGCGCGGCCCTGACACAGAGCCGCCCGAGGGTGAAGCGGCGGTAGCCGGCCGCGACCAGGCGGACTTGTGGCGGTCCGCTACAACACCGCGCCCCTCAGGGGCGCGGGGAACTGCGCGACCAGCCACAGACGGCCCGCAGCCGACCGACCCCCCCCCAGCGGAGCTCAGCCGTACCGGCTAGTCATACCGCCGCCCCGGCGCCGATCCCGTGGCCGCCGCCACCGCGTCGGCGGCGGGGCCGATGTCGGCCGGGGCGAGCGTGGAGACGGTGAGGCGGATCCCGGGCGGGGCCGCCATCCGGAAGCGCGCGCCCGGCGCCACCGCCCATCCGGCGTGCAGCAGCCGCGCCACCGCCGCCGTCTCGTCGGGCACCGGCACCCACACGCTGAATCCGCTGCGGCCGTGCGCCGCGACGCCCCGCGAGCGCAGCGCGCGCACCAGGGTGTCGCGGCGCTCGCCGTAGGAGCGGGCCACGGCCGCCGGGTCCAGGACGTCCGAGGTCCACAGGTGCACGACGGTCCGCTGGAGCAGCCGGCTGACCCAGCCGGGGCCGAGCCGCTGGCGCCCGCGCACCCGGTCGAGGGTCACCGCGTCCCCGGTGAGCACGGCGAGCCGCAGGTCGGGGCCGTACGCCTTGGCCACCGACCGTACGAACGCCCAGTGTTCGGTGGTCCGCGAGAGCGGGGAGAGCGGGACGTCGACCATGCCGTGGCCGTGGTCGTCCTCGATCAGCAGGACCGAGGGATGCGCGGACAGCGCCTCGCGCAGCGCGCGGGCGCGGGCCGCGCTCACGGCCGCGCCGGTCGGGTTCTGCGCGCGGCAGGTGACGACGAGCGCCTTGGCGCCCGCGGCGAGCGCGCTCTCGACCGCCCCGGGCAGCGGCCCCTCGTCGTCGAGCGCCACCGGCACCGGCCGCAGCCCGAGCGCCGGAACGAGGTCGAGCAGGGCGCCCCAGCCCGGGTCCTCGATGGCGACGGCGTCGCCGGGCCGCAGATGCGCGGCGAGCACCCGCTCGATCGCGTCGAGCGAGCCGGAGAAGACGCCGACCGGGCCCGGCGGCACCCCGTCGGCGTCCAGGGCCGCGCGGGCCAGCCGCGCCAGCTCCGGGTCCACCGGGTCCTGCCCGTAGAGCGTGGGCCGCTCGGCGTGGTCGCGGGCGGCGGCCGCGAGCGCGTCGCCGAGCGGCGGCAGCAGGGCCGGGTCGGGGTTGCCGTCGGAGACGTTGCGCACGCCGACGGGCACGTCGATGCGCTGGGCGTCGCGGGCGGTGCTGGCGGGGCGCGGGCGCACCCGGCTGCCCCGGCGGCCGCCGGTCTCGATGACGCCCCGGTCCCGCAGCAGCCGGTAGGCGGCCGCGACCGTATTGGGATTCACCCCAAGCTCGGTCGCCAACTCCCGCAGCGGCGGCAGCGGTTGCCCCGGCTCCAGCTCCCCGGCACCCACCGCGCGCTCCACGTCGGCCGCGATCTCCGATGCGCGACGCCCCACGATCCGATACTCTCCTAGCACAAACAGAACTATGCACTAGTGCAATGGAGAACGCAAATGCCCGACACCGCTGCCTACGAGCCCACCGGGCGCACCGTGCCGACCCGCTCGCGCGAGCGGGCGTCGTACGACCGCGAGCTGGTGCACGGGATACTCGACGAGGGGTACGTCTGCCACCTCGGCTTCGTCCGCGACGGCGCCCCGGTCGTGCTGCCGACGCTGTACGGACGGATCGGCGAGCGGCTGTACGTGCACGGCTCGACGGGTTCGCGGCCGCTGCGCATGACCGGCAAGGCCGACCCCGGCCTCGCGGTCTGCCTCACCGTCACCCACGTCGACGGCCTGGTCCTTGCCCGCTCGGCCTTCCACCACTCGATCAACTACCGCTCGGTCGTGGTGCACGGCATCGCGTACGAGGTCACCGACCCCGAGGAGCGGCGCACCGCTCTGGACGCGCTGGTCGACCAGGTGGTGCCCGGCCGCTCCTACGACTCGCGGCAGGCCAACGCCAAGGAGCTCGCCGCGACCGCCGTGATCCGCCTCGACCTCAACGAGGTGTCGGCGAAGGTGCGCACCGGCGGCCCCAACGACGAGCCCGAGGACAGCGCCCTGCCGCACTGGACCGGCGTGCTCCCGGTCGTCCGGGGATACGGGACGCCGATCCCGGCCGACGACCTGGACCCGTCGGTGGAGCTGCCGGAGTACCTCGCGGCGCTGTGAGCGACGCGTCGCACGGGAAACGCCGGACGGGCGTGGCACATCAAGCCCGTCCGGCGTTTGAGGACGAGTCAGGCCGAAGGCCGACGATCAGGGGGTGACCACTGCGGCCCGGGCCCTCGCGGCGAGCCGCGCCTCGGCACCGGCAAGGCCGACCACCGCGACCAGCAACAACAGAGTTCCGGCGACCGTGGCCGCGCTCAGCCGCTCACCCAGCACCGCCACCGCGAGCAGCGCAGCACTCACCGGCTCCAGGAGCATGATCACGGAGACGGTGGCGGACCGGACGACGGCCGCGCCCGCGAAGTAGAGCGCGTAGGCCAGCGCCGTGGGCACCGCCGCCACGTACAGCAGCAGCACGGCCACCCGCACCGGCTCGACGGTGTGCGGCACCAGGCCTTCCGCGCCCGCGAGCGGCAGCAGCAGGACCGAGGCGATGGCGAACGCCCAGGCCGTGGTGGTGGAGGGGTCGGCGGCCGCGCCGTCCCGGCCGAGACGGCGGGTGAGCAGCGTGATCCCCGCGTACCCGGCCGCCGAGAGCAGCGCGAGCAGCACCCCGGCGGGGCGGACCGCGCCGCCGCCGTTGCCGAGGACCAGGACCGCGAGCCCGGCGAGCGCACCGCCCACGGCGGTCAGCCCGGCGCCGCCGATCCGCTCGCCCAGGGTGAGCCGGGCGCCGACGGCGATGAGCACGGGCCCGGCGCCGAGCGTGACCACGGTCGCCACGGCCAGGCCGGTCGAGGCGACGGCGGCGAAGTAGGCGCTCTGGAAGACCGCGAGGCCCACGCCGTTGCCGAGGATCCGCAGCAGCCGCCTGGCGAGCGGCTCGGCGCGCCTGCGCACCGGGCGCCGCAGCGCGCGGGCGGCGAGCAGCAGGACGAGCCCGCCGACGCAGCGCCAGAAGGAGAGGGCGAGCGGGCCGAGGTCGCTGGCGTCGAAGACCAGCGCGGCCGCGCCGCCCGCGGTGCCCCAGGCGACACCGGCGAAGACGAGATAGAGCAGGCCGCGCCCGACGGGCAGGCCGGAGGAAGAGGAAGCGTTCGACACGTACGTACTCCGAAGAGGAAGACGGGAAAGGTCGCATGCCTGGAGTACGCGGGCAGCGACGAGCCGCTCGGGGACTGCCCGAGCCCGGTCTTCGTCTGGGGTGCGGCCGCCCGCGCTTACGCGGCGGGAGGCGGCAGAACGGTCGAATGCATGATCGTCACCCTACGGGGCGGCCCGACCGGCCGACAACTCGCTTTCGGGCGCGGGCCTCTCCTGGCTCTGCGGGGGAAGTCCGTCCCCGCCCGCCACCGGCCCGGACGGCTCCTTCGGCGCCGAGGACTGCGCGATGAAGGCGCCGACCAGGACCACCGCGCCGCCCGCGATCTGCGGCGCGGAGAGGTGCTCGCCGAGCAGCACCCAGGCCAGGACGGTCGCGATGACCGCCTCCAGACAGGCGACCACCCCGGCCACCTGCGGCGACAGCTTGCGCACCGAGATCACCCCGGTGACGTACGCGATCACGGTCGCGATCAGCACGATCCAGCCGAGCAGCAGGGCCGCGGGCACGTCCGTGCCGTTCATGTCGGCGCTGCCACCGAGCACCGACCAGTCCATCCCCCAGGGGCGGGCGACGAGCGTGAGCAGGACGGATCCGATCAGCAGGCCGTACGCGATGACGCCGATCGGGTCGGGCGCGTCGTCCGTGTCGCCGCCCTGGTCGGACAGGACGAAGTAGCCGACCTGGCAGCAGGCGGCGCCGAGGGCCAGCACCAGGCCGAGGACGTCGAAGCTCAGCCCGGACCAGATCTCGACGACGGAGGCGAGGCCGCCGACGGCGAGCACCACGCCGACGGCCGCCGCCCGGGTCACGGGTCGGCGCTGGACGAACCGGACCCAGCCGAGGACCAGCGCGGGCGCCAGATATTCGACGAGCAGGGCGACGCCGACCGGGATACGGGATATCGCCGCGAAGTAGCAGGCCTGGACGCCGGCGACGGCGAGCAGGCCGAACCCGGCGAGCAGCGCGGGCCGGCGTACGAGCAGGCTCCGGTGGCGCCAGGCCACGGGCAGCATGACGAGCGCGGCGCCCGTCACCCGCAGCCACACCACGTGCAGCGGGTCCAGGCCCGCCTCGATCAGCGGCTTGGCCGCGACACCCGATCCACCGAATGAGAACGCCGAGGCCAGGGCCAGTCCCAGGCCGACGTTCCTCCCCTGAGACGCCTGCATCGGCACATCATGACAGGAGAAGTCAGGACCGTCACCCCTGTGACACCTGTCGAGACGGCGGGGCCTCGACGAGCCGTGCCGCGAGCTCCCGGGCGTCGACCCCGGCGTGGTCGAGGACCTCCACGGCCCGGCACTCCGGGTCGGCCGCGAGCGCCGCGAGCAGGTCGGTGCCTCCTACCTGTATGTCGCCGCCCTGTATGTCGCCGCGGGCGCCGGCCCGGGTCAGGGCGCCCTCCATCGCGGTGACCGCGGCGGGCGACCAGCCGGGCTGGGTGAGCAGCGGCAGCGCCCCCGAGTCCTCCACCGAACCCTGCCAGCGCAGTCCGTACCCGATGGAGCGCTGGACGAGGTAGCCGAGCACCCGCGCCACCTGCGGCGCACCGTCGAAGGCGGCCCGCACCTCCGGGTCCGTCTCCATCAGCGAGTGCAGCAGATGGGCGGTGTCGATCTGCCGGTCGCCGTCGCGCAGCGCCCTCCTGCGGGCGCCCGCGACCACCGAAGCCATCTCGTCGGTGAGCCGGGCTTCGAGGTCGGGGGCGGCGGGGACCGGAGCCGGGACGGCCGGGACCCGCGGGATCGGGAGGTGCACCCTCCTACCCCATCAGGACACACACCCCGGAGGCATCCCCGCCGGGAAGCATTCCGCATCCCACGTTGGGTGGGTACGGATGACCGGGTTCTCCTCCTTATGGATGAGATCTGCGGTTTACGTCTCGGGGGCGCGCGGTGCCAGGCCGTACGCCCCGCGCGCAACCACACCGCCGTCGGACACGTCCCCTCCCGTACGACACAGCCGCCCCGGCAACCGCGGGAGGGGACCCGATGTGCTGGATGGTCGCCCTGCTCGCCGAGGACGGGCTGCAGTACGTGTACCGCGTGTACGCCCCGGGGGACGCCCTGCGCGGCGATCTGTTCTGGGCCGCCTTCCACTGCCACGACGAGTCGTCGCGCCCGCGCGCGTCCGACCTCTTCGACTCGGCGCAGATATGGGCGTTACCGGTGAGCGACGCCAGGATCTGAAGGTGGTCCGGCAGTGACCTCACTACGATCTGACGGTTCATCAGTATTGAATGTTCGCGACACCCCGGCTACGTTCCGCGACACGTTCCCGATTCCACGTTCCCGACTCGCGTTCCTCAGGTGAAGGGGTGGTCGCAATGGCCGAGGTCAGCGCTCAGGCGCGCCTGGAGGCTCCGGCGGAGAAGGTCTGGGCCCAGCTGACGGACTTCACCGCGTACGGCGAGTGGAACGCCACCCACACCGGCTTCCCGCACGGCGGCCCCGAGAAGCTGGAGCTCGGCGCCAGCTATGCCGAGAACATGAAGCTCATGGGCTTCCCCGCCGAAGTCACCTGGACCGTGGAGGAGTTCGAGGCGGGCCGACTGCTCGGCATCAAGGGCAAGGGCCCGATGGGGGTGAGCGTCGGCAACCGCTACACGCTCACGCCCGACGGGGACGCCACGGTGGTCCGCATCGAGGGCGAGTTCACCGGCGCCGCCGTCTCGCTGATGGCGGGCAAGCTCAAGGACTCGGCGACGGCCGCGCTGAACGAGTCGCTGCGCAAGCTCGGCGGCCTGGTGGCCTGACCGGCCCGCACACACGGGAAAGCCCCGCGACCGGTGGTCGCGGGGCTTTCGGCGGCCGACGGGGTCAGTCCTCGTCGGCCAGGATCAGATACAGCTTCTTACGGGCGTCGTTGATGACCCCGAGCGCCTTCTGGCGCTGCTCGGCGGTGCCGGTCTTCCAGACCTGGCCGAACGCCTCCATCAGACCGAACCCGGCCTGGCGGATCTCGTTCATGCTCTCCCAGTCGACCCCGCGCCCGGCCTCTTCCCACGGGGCCTCGGACCCCGATTCGGCCTCGGTGCGCCCGGCGTCGGTGAGCGTGAACAGCTTCTTGCCGCCCTCGCTCTCACTGGTGATCAGGCCCTCGTCCTCCATCATCTGGAGGGTCGGGTAGACCGAGCCGGGGCTGGGCTTCCAGGCCCCGCCGCTGCGCTCGACGATCTCCTGGATCATCTCGTAACCGTGCATCGGCCGGTCCTTCAGCAGGGCCAGGATCGACGCGCGGACGTCCCCGCGCCGCGCCCTGCCCCGCGGACCGCCCCGGCCGCCGCGGCCGGGCCCGAACGGTCCGCCGCCGAAGCCGGGACCGAAGGGCCCGAAGGCGGCACGCCGCCCCTCGAAGTCGCCCCGACCGCGATGGCCGGGTCCGTGCTGTCCGTGTCCATGTGAACGCATCGCTAACGCTCCTTCCATCGGTGATCCGTCGCGATGCTTCAACGATATATCGGGACTGTTCGGCTGGCAAGCCTCTTCCGAGCGCCGTACGGAACGGGACCCGACCGGTCCACCGAAGAGGCCAATAAACCCGGATTGGCCTTGGCCGGTGGCCTGCTCCGGCCCGTACCGTCCTGCCCATGCAGATACGAATCGTCGATGCCTTCACCGACCGCCCGTTCGCCGGAAACCCTGCCGGGGTCCTGCTCCTCGACGCGTTCCCGGAGGATGCCTGGCTGCAGGACGTCGCCCGGGAGGTCAACCTCTCCGAGACCGCCTTCGCGCACCCGCTGCCGCCCGGCGGCGAGGCCGACTGGGCGCTGCGGTGGTTCACCCCGGCCACCGAGGTCGGCATGTGCGGGCATGCCACTCTGGCCACCGCCCATGTGCTGCACACCACCGGCGCCGCGACCGGCACGGTCAGGTTCGCGGCCCAGTGCGGCATCCTCTCCGCGACCGCGCACGAGGACGGGTCGATCACGCTCGACTTCCCCACCTCGCCGCTCACCCAGGTGGAGATCCCGGACGGCGTCCCCGAGGCGCTGGGGGCGCGACCCCTGTCCGTCCACGACACCTCCGAGTTCATCGGCGACCTGGTCGTCGAGCTGGCGGACGAGCGGACCGTGCGGACCCTGACGCCCGACTTCAAGGCGCTGGCCGCGTACTCAAAGCGCGGCATCATCGCCACGGCCGCGGCCGAGGACCCCTCCCTGGGCTACGACTTCGTCTCGCGGGGCTTCTTCCCCGGCGTCGGCATCGACGAGGACCCGGTGACGGGCAGCGCGCACACCGCGCTCGCGCCGTTCTGGTCGCCGCGCCTGGGCAGCACCGAGCTGACCGGCCTCCAGGCCTCCGCCCGGACCGGCTTGGTCCGCACGTCCCTGCGGGGCAAGCGCACGCTGCTCACCGGTTCTGCGGTCACCGTCATCGAGGGCGAGCTGCTGACGGCGCCGTAGCCGAACCAGTGGAATGCGTAAGGGGCGTACGCAATAGCCGTACGCCCCTTACACCTCGTCCACGCGCGCGTGCGCGGCGGCAACTGTCAGACCGTCGGCAGCCAGCTCACCTTCCCCGCGAGCAGCGCGTACCCGACGAACGCCCCGATGTCGAGCAGGGAATGGGCCACCACCAGCGGCCCGACCCGCTGCCAGCGGCGGTAGAGCAGGACGAACACGACGCCCATCGCCATGTTGCCGAGGAAGCCGCCGATGCCCTGGTAGAGGTGGTAGGAGCCGCGCAGGACCGAGCTCGCCGCCAGCGCCGCCAGCGGGGTCCACCCCAACTGGCCGAGCCGGCGCAGCAGATACCCGACGACGATCACCTCTTCCAGTACGGCGTTCTGCACCGCCGACAGGACGAGCACCGGGTACTTCCACCAGACGTCCGGCAGCGACTCGGGGACGACCGTCAGATTGCCCCCGGCCGCCCTTGCCACCAGATAGAACCCGAGCCCCGCGCTGCCGATCCCGGCCGCGATCAGCGCCCCCCTGCCGAGGTCCGGCCAGGGCCGCCGGCGGTCGAAGCCGAGCACCCGCAGACCGCCCGCCCCCTCCCGCAGCAGCAGGTGCGCGACGAGCGCCACCGGCACCAGCGCGGTCGCGATGCCGAAGAGCTGCCAGGCCAGATCCAGCCAGGGCCGCCCGGGGGCGTACGAGGTGTTGAGTTTCGCCGCCTGGTCCTTGAGGCCACCCGGCTTGGTCAGCGACCCGACAAAGCTGATCAGCGCCGACACACCGCTCGCGCCGAGCGAGAGGGCCAGCACGAGCACCGTCTCGGACCGGAAGATCCGCGGCGACACCCCCTGTTCGGGAAGAGAATCAGCCACACGCCCCGCCTCCACCTGCACACCTGCCTCCAGTTGACCGAACCCGTCCCACGCCCACCACTGCCCCGCTAGGGTCTCGAATGAAAGTACGAAGATCGCGCGCGACAGGCCGGGGGGCGAGCGCCATTTCGATGGTGCGGTCCCCCTTTTTTCCTTGTTCAGGATTCAAGGAGGGCACCACCGCCATGGGACGTCACAGCTTGCCCGACGCGCACGCGACCGAGGGAACCCGGGGCCGCCCGGCCGCCGCCCGACGCCGTACGGTCGTCGTCGCCACCCTGCTCGTGCTCGTCGTGGCGGGCGGCGCGGCCGTCGCGGCCGGCAGCGGACTGCTCTCCTTCGGGAACTCGTGCCGGGACTCCGCGGTGCGGCTGGATCTCGTCGCCTCCCCCGATGTCGCCCCGGCCGTCCGGTCCGTCGCCGAGCGGGCCCGCGCCGACAAGGTCACCTCCGACGGCTCCTGCATCGACGTCCGGGTCACCGCCCGCGAGTCGTACAAGGTGGCCGACGCGCTCGGCGCGGGCCGCGACCCCGACTTCGCGGTGTGGATACCGGACTCGGCGCTGTGGGTGGACCGCGCCAAGGAGGGCGGCGACGGCGTCCCGGTCGCCACGGCGGGCCACGTCGCCGCGTCCCCGGTCGCGCTCGCGCTGGTGGCGCCCGCCGCCAAGTCCCTTGGCTGGCCGTCCAGGACGTACACCTGGGCCGAGCTCGCCGCGGCCGCCACCCGCTCGGACGCGCTGCGCCTGGGCACGGCCGACCCGGCCCGCTCGGCCGTCGGCCTCCTCGCGCTGAGCAGCGTCGGGCGCTCCACGGCCCGCCAGGGCTCGGACGGCGGCACCAAGGCGGCAGCCCTGGCCAAGCTGCTCTCGCAGCGCGCCTCCGACACCGACGCCCAGGTCGTCGACACCCTCGCCCGGGACGGCTCCGGCACCGAGAGCGGCAATCCGCGCCGCAACCAGGCCGTCGTCCTCTCCGAGCAGGCGGCGTACGCGTACAACACCGGCCGGGGCGCGGGGCAGCGGCTCGACCTCTTCTACCCGAAGGACGGGGCGCCGCTGCTCGACTACCCGTACACGATCGTCCGCGAGAGCCGGCTGAGCACCGACCGCAGCCGCGCCGCGATGCGGTTCCTGACCCTGCTCGGCGAGCCGGAGTCCCGGCGGACCCTCACGCGGAGCGGCTTCCGCACACCCGGCGACGAGGTGGACGAGGCGGCCGTGAAGAAGGCGGGCGGCACCGCGCCGCAGCCCTACGCCACGTCCACCGCCGAGGCGCCCTCGGCCAAGGAGCTCCAGGAAGCCCTCGGGATGTGGACGATCATCGTGCAGAGCGCCCGGCTCACCACCGTCGTGGACGCCTCGGGATCGATGGCCGCGCCCGCGCCCGGCGCCGGCGGCCGGTCCCGGATGGACGTCACCAAGGCCTCACTGCTGCGGGCGCTTGCGCAGTTCACACCCGAGGACGAGATCGGCCTGTGGGACTTCGCCACCCGCCTCGACGGCTCGCGCGACTACCGCGAGCTGGTGCCGACCGCCCGCCTCGGCGACCCGGTCGAGGGCGGCCGCACCCAGCGCGACCGGCTGGCCGCCGCCTTCGGCGCGCTCCAGCCGGTGCCGGACGGGGCGACCGGTCTGTACGACACGACGCTCGCCGCGTACAAGCAGGCCACCGCGGGCTACCGGCCGGGGAAGTTCAACGCGCTGGTGATCCTCACGGACGGCGCCAACGAGGACCCGGGCAGCATCTCGCGCGGCGAGCTCGTCACCCAGCTCCAGAGGCTCGCCGACCCGGCGAAGCCCGTGCCGATGATCGCCATCGCGGTCGGCCCGGACGCGGACGGGGAGGCGGTCAGGGAGATCGCCAGGGCCACCGGCGGCGCGGGGTACCAGGTCACCGACCCGGCCGAGATCCAGGCGGTGATCCTGAAGGCCGTCATGACGGTGGGTCAGGGCGGCCGGGCGGGCTGAGGCATCCGCCCGCGCCCCGCCCCTCACCCCGGCGCCGGGAAGCCCACCGGCCAGGTGTGGACCGGCTCGCCGCCGTGCATCAGATCGCGGTAGCGCCGGGTGGTGGCCGCCAGCGCCGCCTCCCGGGTCAGACCGGCGTCGAGGGCGCGGTGGTACGTGTCGACCTGCCAGGAGGCCCCGTTGACGCGGCGCCGGCAGCGCTCCTCGATGACGCCGAGGTAGTGGTCCCGGTCGGCCGGCTCCACCCCCCACGCGTCGAGCCCGGCGTAGGCCAGCGGCAGCAGTTCGTCCCGGACCAGCTTGACGGCCGGTACGCGCGCGACGCCGCCCGCCCGGCGCGGCACCGGCCACAGCAGCTCGGCGTCGATGCCCTGGCGGCACGCCGTCTCGAAGTTGGCCGCGGCCACCGCGAACGGCAGCCGGGTCCACACCGGCCTGCTGTCCTCGGCGAGCGAGCGCACCAGCCCGTAGTAGAAGGCCGCGTTGGCGATGACGTCGGTGATGGTGGGCCCGGCCGGCAGCACCCGGTTCTCCACCCGCAGATGCGGCACGCCGTCGGCGATCCCGTACACCGGGCGGTTCCAGCGGTAGATCGTCCCGTTGTGCAGGACGAGTTCCTGGAGCGTGGGCACCCCGCCGGCGGACAGCACCCGCAGCGGCTCCTCCTCGTCGCAGATGGGCAGCAGCGGCGGGAAGTAGCGCAGGTTCTCCTCGAACAGCTCGTACGCGGAGGTCACCCAGCGCTCGCCGAACCAGGTGCGCGGGCGCACGCCCTGGGCGCGCAGCTCCGGCGGCCGGGTGTCGGTGGCCTGCTCGAACAGCGGCGGCCGCGACTCGCGCCACAGCTCCCGGCCGAACAGGAAGGGCGCGTTGGCCCCCACCGCGATCTGCACGGCGGCGATGGCCTGCGCCGCGTTCCACACCGCCGCGAACCGGGCCGGGGTGACCTGGAGGTGCAGCTGTACGGAGGTGCAGGCGGCTTCCGGGGTGATGGAGCCGGAAGTGCAGACGAGGCGTTCGACGCCCTCGATGTCGAGGGTGAAATCCTCGCCGCGGGCCGCCACGATCTGATCGTTGAGCAGCACATAGCGATCGGAATTGGAAAGGTTCGCGGAGACCAGGTCCTGCTGGCTGATCGTCGGGAGAATTCCGATCATCAGGATCCCGGCACCGACCTCGCCCGCTTTGCGCTCGGCGTACCCGAGACCGGTCCGCAGCTCCTCGGAGAGCTGATCGAAAACCCGGCCGCCGAGCCGGTGCGGGGCGATATTCACCTCCAGGTTGAACATCCCGAGTTCGGTCTGGAAATCCTTGCTCGCTATCCGCTCCAGAACCTCCGCGTTCATCATGCGCGGCATACCGTCGGGCCCCACGAGATTCAGCTCGATCTCCACGCCCATCAGATTCCTCGGACGGTCGAACCTCCGTTCGGTCAGGAGTCGCCCCAGCCCCTCCAGGCACTGCTGGAGCTTCTGCCGGTACGCGTGCCGATCGGACAGGTCGAACTCGCCCGCCACGACCTTCTCACCCATCGAAGCGTCCCTCCTCGAATGGGCAGCCGGCCCGGCCGGCCGCGTGCGTCACGGTCGATAATGCCCAGGCTGGCTGATCCATAACGCCCCATGGAGGGGAGCCGGATAGTAAGCTGGTACGAACCGGCCCCAGGCACATGCATTCGGCATACAGCAACCTGCGGTTACCACCGCTTCGGGAATCGTGAAAAACACCGACGGGTTTCGGCCTACCGCCGCCGCAGGACCTTTCCAGGCCAGTCCGGTACCCCGTTTCTCGAATCGGGATGAATGCCGCATCACAAGGACCGGAATCCGACTTGCCCGCAATACGGGCGAGAGCTAGCCGAAACACGCCCTGAACACGTGTCGTATAAACTTCGCGAACGAGGCAGAGAGTTGGCGCCCCGGCCACTTTCCCCCGGCCCCCCTCTGACCCCGTATCACCGCAGACAGCGCCGTCCGCACCGCCCACGCACCAACGTGTCTCCGAAGTGAGAGGCGACCCACCATGCCGCTGCATGTTCCCCCGGCCCCCGCGCCCGCCCTGCGCAGCGTCCTCGCGGCACTCGGTTCCCCCACCGCCGTCCGCGCGGCGCGCACCCCCGCCCTGCGATCCGCGCAAGGCCCGCTGACCCCCGAACTCCCTCTCCCCGTCCACGTGCTGGACCGGATCACCCCGAGCTCCCGCGCCCCGCGCAGCCGCCTGGCCGGCTGGCGCTTCCTCATCAGCGACGGAGAGGGCGCGGTCGCGGCCGCGGACACCATGCTCACCCCGGACGGCTGGGCCTTCTCCCACTTCTTCGAAGGTCCCTACCTCGCCTCGACCCAGCGCGCCCTGCGCCAGGCGGAGGCGCTCACCATGGACTTCGAGCCCCGGCTGCTCTCGGTGCCGGAGCTGTACATGCTCACCCTGTGGCTGCGGCGCGACACCACGGCCGACCCCGCCTCCGGCGCCCTGGACCCGGCCGACCTGCTGGTGCCGCTGGCGCCCGCCCCGCCCGGCATCTGCGCCCACCGGCCGCACCGGGTCTCCGAGCTGCTGCCGGTGATGACCCTGCGGCTCACCCCCGCGCCGCTGCTGAGCCAGCCGGTCTGACGCCCGGCCGCCCGCCGGAGGAACGAGCCCACAGCGCCCCGGAGCCCCCTTCGGCCCGGGGCGCTGTGCCGTGCCCCCATGCGCGTCCTCCGTACGGGCTAGCCCGTAACGGTCACCACGAACCACCCGAAGGGACAGGGCAGTTGAGTTGAACCGGCCGCACGAGTGATGCGTCAATATGCAGTAGGAAGTGGTGCCGCTAAATCCCTGCGGATTGACGCCCGTAGGGCAACACTGGGAGCGGACCGACCGACTTACCAACGGGGGGCGGCCATGAACACCGCATCGAGCCGCAGGACACTCACTACTACGACCCAGCGAAAGAACGCATCCATGTGCCAGCACCAGCCAGCCTGCCCGACAGCCGACTCCGCCGACCGGGAGGCCGCGCAGCTCGTGGCGCACCACCCGGAGCAGGGCTGGAGCCTGCTGTGCAACGGCGTCCTCATCTTCGAGGACACCGGCGAGCTGCTGCCGGACGGGCGGATCATCGCCCCGCACCGGGCGCTGACAGCCGGACAGGTGGCGAAGGCCGCCTGACGCGGCCGCTGACACGGAGACAGCTCAACAGCACGACACAACAAGGGGCCGGCCCGGGGAGAAAACCCCGCACCGGCCCCGACGTATGTCAGCCGTAGACGGCCCTACATCAGTTGTCGTACTCGTCCAGCGGCGGGCAGGAGCAGACCAGGTTGCGGTCGCCGAAGGCACCGTCGATGCGGCGCACCGGCGGCCAGTACTTGTCGGCGGCCGAGACCCCGGCCGGGAAGACCGCCTCCTCGCGGCTGTACGCGTGGTTCCACTCGCCGCCGAGCGCGGCCGCGGTGTGCGGGGCGTTGGCGAGCGGGTTGTCGTCGGCGGGCCACTCGCCCGAGGCGACCTTCTCGATCTCGGCGCGGATCGCGATCATCGTCTCGCAGAACCGGTCGAGCTCGGTCAGGTCCTCGCTCTCGGTCGGCTCGATCATCAGCGTCCCGGCCACCGGGAACGACATCGTCGGCGCGTGGAAGCCGTAGTCGATCAGGCGCTTGGCGATGTCGTCGACGCTGACGCCGGTCGACTTCGACAGCGGGCGCAGGTCCACGATGCACTCGTGGGCGACCAGGCTGTTGGGGCCGGTGTAGAGCACCGGGTAGTGCGGCTCCAGGCGCTTGGCGATGTAGTTGGCCGCGAGCACCGCGACCTGCGTCGCGCGCTTGAGGCCCTCGCCACCCATCAGACGCACGTACGCCCACGAGATCGGCAGGATGCCCGCCGAGCCCCACGGGGCGGCCGAGATCGGGCCGACGCCCGTCTCCGGACCGGCCGACGGCTGGAGCGGGTGGTTCGGCAGGTACGGCGCGAGGTGCGCGCGCACACCGACCGGGCCGACGCCGGGGCCGCCGCCGCCGTGCGGGATGCAGAACGTCTTGTGCAGGTTGAGGTGCGAGACGTCGCCGCCGAACTTGCCCGGCTTGGCCAGGCCCACCAGGGCGTTGAGGTTGGCGCCGTCGACGTAGACCTGGCCGCCCGCGTCGTGCACCTCGCCGCAGATGTCCGCGACGTGCTCCTCGAACACACCGTGCGTGGACGGGTAGGTGATCATCAGCACCGAGAGCTCGTCGCGGTACTGCTCGATCTTGGCGCGCAGGTCGGCGATGTCGACCTCGCCGTCGTCGGCGGTCTTCACCACGACGACCTTCATGCCGGCCATCACTGCGCTGGCGGCGTTGGTGCCGTGCGCGGAGGACGGGATGAGGCAGACCGTGCGCTGCTCGTCGCCGTTGGCCCGGTGGTAGGCGCGCACCGCGAGCAGACCCGCGAGCTCGCCCTGCGAACCGGCGTTGGGCTGGATCGACACCGCGTCGTACCCGGTGACCTCGGCGAGGCGCTCCTCCAGCTCGCGGATGAGCGTGAGGTAGCCCCCGGCCTGCTCGACCGGCGCGAAGGGGTGCATCTGGCCGAACTCGGGCCAGGTGACCGGCTCCATCTCGGTGGTCGCGTTCAGCTTCATGGTGCAGGAGCCGAGCGGGATCATGCCGCGGTCAAGCGCGTAGTCGCGGTCGGCGAGCTTGCGCAGGTAGCGCAGCATCGCGGTCTCGGAGCGGTGCTGGTGGAAGACCGGGTGGGTCAGCACGTCGTCGGTGCGCAGCAGCGCGCCCGGCAGCGTGTCCGCGGCCGCGGCGTCCAGCGCCTCGACGTCGCCCTCGGCGCCGAAGGCGGCCCAGACGGCGGCGAGGCGGTCGCGGTCGGTGGTCTCGTCGCAGGCGATCGAGACGGTGTCGGCGTCGACCAGGTGCAGGTTGACCCCGCCGTCACGGGCGGCGGCGACGGCCTCGGCGGCCTTGCCGGGGACCTTGACGGTCAGCGTGTCGAAGTACGCGCCGTGCACGACCTCCACACCGGCGGCGCGCAGCCCCTCGGCGAGGATCACCGCGTACCGGTGGGTGCGGCGGGCGATCTGCCGCAGGCCCTCCGGGCCGTGGTAGACCGCGTACATGCCCGCCATGACGGCGAGCAGGACCTGCGCCGTACAGATGTTGCTGGTGGCCTTCTCGCGGCGGATGTGCTGCTCACGGGTCTGCAGGGCCAGGCGGTACGCCCTGTTGCCGTCCGCGTCCACGGAGACGCCGACCAGGCGGCCGGGCAGGCTGCGGGCGAACTTCTCCTGGACCGCCATGTAGCCGGCGTGCGGGCCGCCGAAGCCCATCGGGACGCCGAAGCGCTGGGTGGTGCCCACCGCGATGTCCGCGCCGAGCTCGCCGGGTGAGGTCAGCAGGGTCAGGGCGAGCAGGTCGGCGGCGACGGTGACGATCGCGCCCAGCTCGTGGGCCTCGTCGATGACGGGCTTGAGGTCGCGGACCTGGCCGGAGGCGCCCGGGTACTGGAGCAGCACACCGAAGACACCGCGCTCGGCGACCTCGGCCGGGATGCCGTGGCTCAGGTCGGCGACGACGACCTCGACACCGGTCGGCTCGGCGCGCGTCTCTATGACGGCGACGGTCTGCGGCAGCGTGTCGGCGTCGACGAGGAAGACCCCGCCCTTGACCTTGCCGACGCGGCGGGAGAGCGCCAGCGCCTCGGCGGCGGCGGTGCCCTCGTCGAGCAGGGAGGCGCCGGAGGTCGGCAGCCCGGTGAGGTCGGCGACGACGGTCTGGAAGTTGAGGAGCGCCTCCAGGCGGCCCTGCGAGATCTCCGGCTGGTACGGCGTGTACGCCGTGTACCAGGCCGGGTTCTCCATGACGTTGCGCAGGATCACCGGCGGGGTGAACGTGCCGTAGTAGCCCAGGCCGATCATCGGGGCCAGGACCTTGTTGCGGTCGGCGAGGGAGCGCAGCTCGGCCAGGACCTCGGCCTCGGTGCGGGCGCCGGGCAGACCCAGCGCCTCGGCGCTCTTGATCACGTCCGGCACCGCAGCGGCGGTGAGCTCGTCGAGCGAGCCGTAGCCGACCTGCGCGAGCATCTTCGCCTGGGCCTCGGCGTCGGGCCCGATGTGACGCTGCTCGAAGGGGATGCCACGCTCGAGCTCGGTGAGCGGCATGCGGTTGGCGGTCATTACGGAGGCCTCCTGGTCAGCACGACCTGCGAGGGGCACCACGGCGCGGGTGCCCGGACGGCCTCCCCCTCTGTCATCTCAACCTGAGAGCTTCACCGGGGCGCGTGGGGGCGTCCCGGCTTTCACCGTCGGTGAGGAAAGGGTGCGCGCACAGGCACATGCCCGCACGCCCCCCTGTCCTGCTTTCCAGAGTGACCTCGTCCGCGCGGTACGTGGGCCTGAGAGATTCCGGGGAGGATTTGCTCCTTCGGCGCCTCCGGACTTCTCTCCGGAGGACTCTCCCGCGCGGGGTCAGCAGCCACCGCCAGGGTACCAGCGCGTTCCGGCCCTGATCCTTCGAGTGGCCGACGCCCGCGATGTGCACTTTCGTAGTGCTTACGAGCAGTTGCGACCAGTTGGAGGGACCGTGCAGACCGATATCGATCCGCGCAGCCTGATCGGCCGCAAGGCGTTCGACCGCAACGGCAACAAGATCGGCACGGTGGACGAGGTCTACCTCGACGACGCCACCGGAGTGCCCGAGTGGGCCGCCGTACGCACCGGCCTGTTCAGCCGGGACGCCTTCGTCCCGCTGGAGCCCAGCACCCTCGTCGACGAGGCGCTGCACATCCCCTACGACCGGGCGCTGATCAAGGACGCTCCCGACTTCGGCGTCGGCCGCCACCTCTCCCCCGAACAGGAGCTGCAGCTCTACCACCACTACGGTCTCGACATCGCCGCCCCCGATCCGCTGCCCGGCCCCGACCGGGACTTCGGACGGCTCGCGGGCGAGGAGGACGACGAGGCCTGACCCTCCGCGTCACCCGCCTCCGTCTCCCCGGGCCCGGCCACCAGCGGCAGCGGATCGGACGGCTCCAGGTCCGGGTCGTCCACCCGGAACGTCCGCACCCGGCCGGGCGCCGTCGACGTGGGCGTCTCGAACCGGACGGTGACCCGCCCCACCCCGCTGCCCTGCACCCAGCCGGGGCCGAACTCGCGGTGGCGCACGTCGTGCCCGGCCGGCCAGTGCCGCTCGGCCGGGTCGGCCGCCTCCGCCTGCTCGGGGGCGGCCGGCTCCGCCTCGTCCTCGGCGGCCGGCTCCTCGACCGCCTCCCGCTCACCGGCCGCCTGGGCGAAGAGGTCCTCCTGCGTGAAGTCCGCGAGGCCGCTGACGCCGACGCCGAGCAGGCGCACGCCGCCCGTCGTGTCCACGGAGTCGAGCAGACGCCCGGCCGCCTCGCGCACCACCGCGGGGTCGTCCGTGGGCCCCCTGAGCGTCTCCGACCGGGTCAGCGTCGAGAAGTCGTACCTGCGGACCTTGAGGACGATGGTGCGGCCCGAGTGGCCGGACGCGCGCAGGCGCTGCACACACCGGTCGGCGAGCCGCCCCACCTCGTTCATCACCCGCACCCGGTCGTGCAGATCCACGTCGAAGGTGTCCTCGACCGACACCGATTTGGTGTCCCGCTCGGCCACCACCGGCCGGTCGTCGAGCCCGAGCGCCATCCGGTGCAGCGACGCCCCGTGCGCCTTGCCCAGCAGCCGTACGAGCTCGTCCTCGCCCGCTTCGGCCAGATCCGCGACCGTGGTCATCCCGGCCCTGCGCAGATGCTCCCCGGTCGCGGGCCCCACGCCCGGCAGCGTCCTGACCGGCATCGGGGCGAGCAGATCCCGCTCGGTGCCCGGCTCTATGAGCCTGAGACCGTCGGGCTTGGCCTCCTCCGAGGCGATCTTCGCCAGCATCTTGGACCCGGCGAGCCCCACCGAGCCCGTCAGACCCGTCACCGCCCGGATGTCCGCACGCAGCCGCTGACCGGCCTCACGGGCCGACTGAGCGTCCCACGCGACTCCCCCGGCCTCCAGGTCCACGAACGCCTCGTCGAGGCTCAGCGGCTCCACCAGGGGCGACAGCCGCCCCAGCAACTCCATCACCTGCTCGCTGATCGAGCGGTAGAAGCCGAAGCGCGGCACCAGATACGCGCCGTTGGGGCACAGCCGTCTCGCCTGCGCCATCGGCATCGCGGACCGCGCGCCGAAGCGCCGTGCCTCGTACGACGCGGTGGCCACCACACCGCGCGGTCCGAGGCCGCCCACGATCACGGGTTTTCCGCGCAGGCTCGGCTTCGACGCCTGCTCTGCGGCGGCGAAGAAGGCATCCATGTCCAGATGCAGAATGGTCGGCGCGGCTCTCACATCACCGATGCTGCCTCACGCCACTGACAATCGGCCCCCGGCGGCCCCGGGGCCCCTCAGACCGCCCGGTTGCGGCGCCGGGCGAGCTCGTCGGCGGGGTTGTGCCCGACCAGCGTCTCGCCGGTGTCGACCCGCTCCCCGTGCAGTTGGGACAGGGCCGCCTCGACGTCACGCCACACCACGCCGACGGCGATGCCGAAGACGCCCTGGCCGCCCTGGAGCAGGTCGACGACCTCGTCGGGCGAGGAGCACTCGTACACGGTGGCCCCGTCGCTCATCAGCGTCATCCGCTCGAGGTCGCGGAAGCCGCGCTCGCGCAGGTGCTGGACGGCGGTGCGGATGTTCTGGAGGGCGACCCCGGTGTCCAGGAAACGCTTGACGATCTTGAGGACGACGACGTCCTTGAAGCTGTAGAGCCGCTGGGTGCCCGATCCGTACGCCGGACGCACACTGGGCTCGACCAGGCCGGTGCGCGCCCAGTAGTCGAGCTGCCGGTAGGTGATCCCCGCCGCCGCGCACGCCGTAGGCCCCCGGTATCCGACGGTGTCGGTGCCGGTGTCGTCCGCACTGTCGTGAAGGGGGTGTCCACTGCTCGGGCCCGGCCGAGAGCCTGGGGGCGGGTACGGCCCGCTCTCCCCCGGACGTCCGGGGGCCTCCCCTGCCGTACTGTCGCCGCTGCTTCTCACGCCGACCCTCCGTCCTAGAACTGCCCTCACGACGGTAGGCAGTCACTCGGGGTGCGTCAACGATCGCCACACTCGGCACGCCGAGTGATAATCACCCTGAGAGTGGTTTCGCGTACCCCTCTTCGGGGAAAGGCTACTCGAATGCGCCGGAGCCGCCCGGCCTGCGGGGGCTCCCGGCGCGGCGGCTCACTGACTGTTGGTGCCGAAGTCCTCGGGCGAGATCTGGTCGAGGAACTCGCGGAACTTCTCCACCTCGTCCTCCTGCTCGTCCGGGATCGCGATCCCGGCGTCGTCGAGCACCCCGTCACTGCCGTAGATCGGCGTTCCGGTGCGCAGGGCGAGCGCTATGGCGTCGGACGGACGCGCGCTCACCTCGACACCACTGGCGAAGACCAGCTCCGCGTAGAAGACGCCTTCGCGCAGGTCCGTGATGCGGACCTCGGTCAGCTCCTGGCCCACGGCCTCCAGCACGTCCTTGAAAAGGTCGTGCGTCAGCGGCCGCGCCGGAGCCATCCCCTGCTGGGCGAAGGCGATCGCGGTCGCCTCCCCTGGACCGATCCAGATGGGGAGGTACCGATCGCCTCCCACTTCACGCAGGAGCACGATCGGTTGGTTGGAGGGCATTTCCACCCGGACACCCACGACGTCGAGCTCGTTCACACAGCAACCCTAGGACGTGCCCGGCAGGTTTGGGTAGTCGGGGACCCCCTGACTCACTGCAGCCGGACCCCTAGAGCGGTCTGGACCAGGGCAGCGTGGAGCCGCACGGACAGCGCCGCCAGCTCCTTGACGGTCGCCTCCGCATGCGCCCTGGTCTGCGGGTTGCGGTGCAGCCGCAGGGGTGCGACCACCTGTTCGACCAGACCGGCCTCGCGGTCGGCCGCCGCCTTCATGGCGCGAAGATGCCGCGGTTCCAGACCGAATCGGCCCAGGTCCGCCACGAGACGCGCCACGTTCACCGACTCCGCGTCGTAGCCGCCCTCGGGACCGGCCGAGATCAGCCCGTAGGACTCCCACTCGGTCAGCTCCGCCTCGGTGACCTCGGCGGCCACCAGCAGCTCCGTACGCCCCACACGGGACGCCGTGGGGCGCTCCGGGTCGCCCTCGCCCCCGCCGTCCGCGAGATCGCGCGCTCCGCCCGGAGCGGGCAGCACGGGCTGCTCCCCCCGGCTCAGCGCGTCGAGGTGCTCGCGGATGACCTTCAGCGGCAGATAGTGGTCCCGCTGCATCCGCAGCACCTGGGCGAGCCGCTCCACGTCCTCGGGGCTGAACTTGCGGTACCCCGACGGCGTGCGCCGGGGCTCCACCAGGCCCTCGGACTCCAGGAAGCGGATCTTGGAGATGGTGACTTCGGGGAACTCCTCGCGCAGCTGGTTCAGCACGGTGCCGATGCTCATCAGCCGGTCGCCCGCGGTGGCGGTGCCGTTTCCGGCACCGCCCGTCGGTGTGTGCAGCATGGGCCTTCCCTGGATGGTCTTTCCCCTGAGGGCCCCCGAGCGGAGTCTGGGAGGGGTCAGGCGCCGCGCTGGCTCGCGTAGAACACCAGCCGGTACTTCCCGATCTGCACCTCGTCGCCGTTGGACAGGTCGATCGAGTCGATCCGCTCCCGGTTCACATACGTACCGTTGAGGCTGCCGACGTCCGAGACGGTGAAGCGGCCGTCCGCGCCCCGGCGGAACTCCACATGACGGCGCGACACGGTCACGTCGTCGAGGAAGATGTCGCTCTGCGGATGCCGGCCCGCCGTGGTCAGCTCGCCGTCCAGCAGGAAGCGGCTGCCCGAGTTGGGACCGCGGCGCACCACCAGGAGGGCGGAGCCCAGCGGCAGCGCGTCGACCGCGGCCTGCGCCTCCGGCGACAGCGACGGCAGCGCCGTCTGGCCCGTCACCTCGGAGTCGTACGCCTCCAGGCCGGAGATCGAGATCGTCGACGTGGTCTCCGCGGCACGCTCGGGAACCGCGCCCGGGCGCAGCGGCGCGCCACAGTTGGAGCAGAAGCGGCTCGCCGCCGCATTGCTGTGCCCGCACCTCGTACACACCGGCATGGACGGATCCTCCTGACCCGGCTGGACCGCGTGGGCGCTGGTCGCATACGGGTCGGGCGCGAACCCTCCACCCGTACTTGATGGATCCCCGAAACCTATGCGGCCGGGACCGGCAGGGTCAACAGAAGACGCGCCCGGACCGCCCGGAATGTCACCTCCGGGGCGGCTCACCTCATCGCGGAACAGCGGGCGCTCGCCGCCCTGCTCCTCCGCCTGTCCACGGCCTCGGGCACGGTGCCGGGCGGAGCCGCTGGCACCGTCCTCACGTGCGCTCTTGCCGAACAACTTCGCAAACAACTTCACGGGCGATTCCCCTTGACCGAAACAGACCCGCCCGTGGGGCAGGACGAACCCAGAATCAACACACCGGCCGACCCGGACATCCTCACAACGTCCGTATCCGCCAAACAGTTTCCACCACGCACCACGAGTTGGGTGCGCCGACCCCCCGCAAGCTCATGCCCTTGTGCGGTCGCTCGCATGCGGCCCCGCGTCACCGCGAGGACGACCGAGCGTAGTCAGGCCGCTTCGCCGGTCGCAAGGCATCCACGACGATCTTCTCGGAACGGACCACAGTGGCCGTGGCCTGCTCCTTCTCCAGAGTCTGCACCACACCGCCGGGGATGTTGAGCGCGGGTTCGAGATCCTGTGGCTTCCCGATCACCTTGAAGACATAGGGAGCGGCGACCTTCCGCCCGTCCACCTCGATGCCCCCGTCGGCGTCCGAGAAGTACGTGTTGGCGACCACCCGGACGTCGTTGACCTGGATCGCCTCCGCGCCCGCGGCGCGCAGCTCCTGGATGGTGTCGAGCAGTTTGTCCGCCTCGACCGCCTTCTTGGAGTCGATGATGGTCAGCGTGATGCCGGGGCCCTGCGCGGCGACCGTGCCGGCCAGGATGCCCAGCTGACGCTCCTTCTCCAGGGTCTGCTTGCGCGCCTCGGCCGCCTGGTTGGAGCTGGTCTCCAGCTCGGTGCGCTGCCCTTCCAGCCGCTGCTTCTCGTCCTCAAGACGCTTGGTACGGGAGTCGAGCTCGTCCAGGATGCGCACCAGGTCCTCCTGGCGGGCGCCGCGCAGCGCGCTGTTGTCGCTGGTGGAGCGGACCTGGATGGCCAGGCCCAGGCCGAGCACGAACAGCAGCAGGGCGACGATCAGTTGGGCCCGGGTCACCCGCGGCGGCCACAGCCCCGCGGCCAGCCGCTGGCGGCCCGTCAGCTGCGGCCCCGACGGCTCCTGGGGCGAAGGGGCGGGCGTCTCGGGCGTTTCGGGCACCGAGGGCATCTGCGACGGCGGGGGCGTCCCGGGCGCCTTCGGCGTGTCGGGACCTTTCGGCGTGTCGGCCCGAGGGGGCTCCGGCACGGAAGGAGTTCCTCCGGTGGGCCCCGGAGTGCGATCCGAACCCTGCTCAGGAGTGTCTTCGCTGCTCATCGGCCTCACGCCCGGAAGACGTGCCGGCGGATGGCCGCGGCGTTGGAGAAGATCCGGATGCCGAGCACGACGACCACACCGGTCGACAGCTGCGCGCCCACGCCCAACTTGTCACCGAGGAACACGATCAGCGCCGCCACGACGACGTTCGACAGGAAGGACACCACGAAGACCTTGTCGACGAAGATGCCGTCGAGCATGGCCCGCAGACCGCCGAAGACCGCGTCCAGCGCGGCGACGACGGCGATGGGCAGATACGGCTCGACCACCGCGGGCACCTCGGGCCGGACCAAAAGTCCGACCACGACTCCCACGACGAGGCCAAGTACGGCGATCACGATGTGCCTTTCCTTGTGGCGGCCGCGCCCCTGCCGGCGCCGGTGGCCTGCGGCTGTGCTGTACGTACGATCAGGCTCGGCGCGGCCGGCAGGCGCACCTCGCCCTGGTCCGAAATGCTGGAACGGATGCCGTAGTTCTCCTGGAGAACATGGAGGTACTGGCCGTCGGCGCTGTCCTGGAAGGCGGTGCTGAGCTTCTTCCCGTCCCCCACCGCGAGCACCGTGTACGGCGGCACCAGCGGCCTGTTGTCGACCAGTATGGCGTCGCCGGCCGCCCTGATCGCCGAAAGGGCGGTCAGCCGCTGACCGTTGATGGCCACGGCCTCGGCGCCGGACTGCCACAGGCCGTTGACGATGCGCTGCATGTCCCGGTCGCGGACCCGGCCGGTGTCCGAGAAGCTGCTGTTCTCACGCGGCCCGCCGCCCCCGCCCGACTCGGTGTTCTTGGCGTCGTCGACGACCAGCTTCACACCGGGGCCGCGCACTTCGGTGGCTCCCGACAGCAGCGCGACCAGTTCGCCCTGGTCACCGCCGTGCTTCTCCAGCGCCTTGCGCTGGCGGTCACCGACCTCGTCGCGCAGCGAGTCGACCTCCTTCTGGAGGTCGTCCGCCGCCTTGGTCTCCGCCTCCACGCGCCCGATCAGCTCCTGGCGCTCCTTGGCGACCACCGGTGCCGTTATCCGCGCCTGCGCGGCGCCGATCGTCACCACCACGGCGGCGAGCACCAGACCGGCGGCCAGCCCGAGCTTCGCGCGCAGGGTGCGGGGCATGCCCTCCTGGCCCTCGGCCTTGCGCCGGGCCGTCGCCTCCGCGTACCCGTCGTCGAGCGCGTGGTCCATCACATTGGTCAGCAGCGACATGGACGCGTCGGGGCGGGACGGCGGAGAAGGCGTGCTCCGAACGGGGGGCTGCTGCGGCATGCCGCACATCGTCGCACGTCGGCGCCGCTGTCGCCGAATGGCCCCACCGGTGCGCCGGGCGGCGTCCCACGGCCCCGCCCGGCACCCCCGAAGACCTCAGTGACCTGCGCTGTCCACGATCGCGGACCACTCGTCGAGCAGCGCCTGCGCGGAGGCGTCGTCGGGCCCCTCGGCCCACAGATGGGTGACCGCCTCGGCCGGGTCGGGCAGCACCATCACCCAGCGGCCGTCGGCCTCGACGACCCGTACCCCGTCGGTCGTGTCCACCGACCGGTCCCCGGCCGCCTCGACCACCCGCCGCATGACCATGCCCTTGACCGCCCAGGGCGTCGCCAGGTCCCGGCGCAGCACATGGGCACGCGGTATCCGTGAATCGATCTGACTGAGCGTCAGCTGCGTTCGCGCCACCAGACCGATGAGCCGTACGAAGGCGGCGGCGCCGTCGAAGACGCTGCTGAACTCGGGAATGATGAACCCGCCGCGCCCGTCGCCACCGAAGATGGTCGACTCCTCACGGCCCACACGCGTGAGGTCGTCGGGCGACGTGGTCGTCCACTCCACCTGCGTACCGTGGTACGCGGCGACCTGCTCGGCGATACGGGTCGTGGTCACCGGCAGCGCCACCCGCCCGCTGCGCCGCTCGGCCGCCACCAGATCCAGCATCACCAGCAGCGCCCGGTCGTCCTCGACGATCCGCCCGCGCTCGTCGACCAGCGACAGCTTCTCCCCGACCGGGTCGAACCGCACGCCGAACGCGGCCCGCGCCGAGGCCACGATCTCCCCGAGCCGCACCAGACCGGCCCGTCGCCCGTCGGCCGTCTCGGTCGGCCGCGACTCGTCGAGCCCCGGGTTGATGGTGAGCGAGTCGACCTGGAGCCGCCCGAGCAGACTGGGCAGGACAAGGCCCGCGCTGCCGTTGGACGCGTCGACCACGACCTTGAGTCCGGCCTCCGCGACACCCGTCGTATCGACCTTGCGCAGCAGGGAGCCGGTGTACGAGTCGAAGACGCTGCTCGGGAACTGCAGGTCACCGATCTCGCCGGGGAACGCCCGCCGGTACTCCTGACGTGCGTACACCCGGTCCAGCTTGCGCTGCCCGGCCTGCGAGAGGTCCGCGCCCCGCTCGTCGAAGAACATGATGTCGACGGAGTCCGGCACGCCCAGCGAGGTCCGGATCATGATCCCGCCAGCGCTGCCCCGCGCGGTCTGCTGTCTCGCCACCGGCAGCGGTACGTTCTCCAGGTCCCGTACGTCGATGGCACTGGCCTGGAGGGCCGAGATCACCGCCCGCTTCAGGGCGCGCGCACCGCGCGAGTGGTCACGGGCCGTCGTGACGGTCGCGCCCTTCTTCAGCGTCGTGGCGTACGCGCCGGCCAGCCGCACCGCGAGCTCCGGGGTGATCTCCACATTGATGATGCCGGAGACACCGCGCGCCCCGAAGAGGTGGGCCTGACCGCGCGACTCCCAGATCACCGAGGTGTTGACGAACGCGCCCGCCTCGATGGTCTTGAACGGATAGACCCGGACATTGCCCTGAATGATCGATTCCTCACCGACCAGGCACTCGTCCCCGATGACGGCGCCGTCCTCGATCCGGGCCGCCCGCATGATGTCGGTGTTCCTGCCGATCACACAGCCGCGCAGATTGCTGTGCTGCCCGATGTAGACGTTGTCGTGGACGACGGCCTTGTGGAGGAAGGCCCCGGTCTTGACGACGACGTTGGACCCGATGACCGTGTGCTCGCGGATCTCCACATCGGCTTCGACCTTGGCGTAGTCGCCGATGTAGAGCGGACCGCGCAGCACCGCGTCCGGATGGACTTCGGCGCCCTCCGCGACCCAGACGCCCGGCGAGATCTCGAAGCCGTCGATGTCGACGTCGACCTTGCCTTCGAGTACGTCGGCCTGCGCCTTCACATAGCTCTCGTGCGTGCCGACGTCCTCCCAGTAGCCCTCCGCGACATAGCCGTAGATGGGCTTGCCCTCCTTCATCAGCTGAGGGAAGACGTCACCGGACCAGTCGACGGGCACATCGGCTTCGACGTAGTCGAAGACCTCCGGCTCCATCACATAGATTCCGGTATTCACCGTGTCCGAGAAGACCTGGCCCCAGGTCGGCTTCTCCAGGAAGCGCTCGACCTTTCCCTCTTCGTCGACGATGGTGATGCCAAATTCCAGCGGGTTGGGCACCCGGGTCAGGCACACCGTGACCAGTGCGCCCTTCTCCTTGTGGAAGTTGATGAGATCCGTCAGATCGAAGTCGGTGAGGGCGTCGCCCGAGATGACGAGAAAGGCATCGTCCTTGAGGGCCTCCTCGGCGTTCTTGACGCTGCCCGCGGTACCGAGGGGCTTCTCCTCATTGGCATAGGTGAGCTCCATCCCGAGCTCCTCGCCGTCGCCGAAATAGTTCCTGACCAGCGAGGCCAGGAACTGCACGGTCACGACGGTCTCATTGAGCCCATGCCGCTTGAGCAGCCGCAGCACATGCTCCATGATCGGCCGGTTCACCACCGGCAGGAGCGGCTTGGGCATGCTCGAGGTCATGGGGCGAAGTCGTGTTCCTTCGCCACCGGCCATCACGACGGCCTTCATGTCGGAAGCGTCCTCCTTGACGAGACGACGGTCTAGCCGACTGCACCCGTCCGGGTGGGCCCCCTGGCATCACGCGCGGACCCCTCTGCTCCGAAGGACCGCCGACGAGCTCAATCGGCCGCTGAGTCCGCCTTGACCAGCCGACGGACCTGAACCACGTACAGGATCCCTGCCCACCAATACAGAGTTGTACCCCATCCGGCGAACGCCCATCCGAAAATCGCCGCCAGATCCGCGAGCCAACCGCTTCCGTCGCTCAGCAGAAGCAACGGGAAGGCGTACATGAGGTTGAACGTGGCCGCCTTACCCAAGAAGTTCACCTGCGGCGGCGGATAGCCGTGCCTGCGGAGGATTCCCACCATCACCAGAAGCATCAGCTCCCGGGCCAAAAGGGCAGCGGTCAGCCAAACCGGCAGGATCTCCCGCCAGGTGAGACCGACGAGCGTGGAAAGGATGTACAGCCGGTCGGCCGCCGGGTCAAGCAGTCGGCCGAGGCTGCTGATCTGGTTCCAGCGCCGGGCGAGCTTCCCGTCCAGGTAGTCACTGACACCGCTCAGCGCCAGTACGAGCAATGCCCAGCCATCGCTCTTGGGCCCGCCGAACTCGGGTCGGAGGATCAGCCACAGGAACACGGGTACGCCGACGAGACGCGCCATGCTGAGGATGTTGGGGATGGTGAGCACCCGGTCCGTCTGAACGCGAGTCTCCTGGACCTCCACCCGGGGGCCTCCTGTGAACGTGCCAACGATGCCCCCTGACCTTACCGGCCGCGGACGTGCACGAGTGCACAGGGGTACGGGTCGGATAAGGCCCTGAACGGTCTTGAACGGGTCCTGAACGCAAAAATGCCTCAACCCCCGGCCCAAAAGGGCACGGGGGTTGAGGCTAAAAATTGTTCGGCGGTGTCCTACTCTCCCACAGGGTCCCCCCTGCAGTACCATCGGCGCTGAAAGGCTTAGCTTCCGGGTTCGGAATGTAACCGGGCGTTTCCCTAACGCTATGACCACCGAAACACTATGAAATTAACGAAACCGGGCAACAACACGGCCGTTCGTTATTTCAGAACTAACACAGTGGACGCGAGCAACTGAGGACAAGCCCTCGGCCTATTAGTACCAGTCAGCTCCACCCCTTACGAGGCTTCCACATCTGGCCTATCAACCCAGTCGTCTACTGGGAGCCTTACCCACTCGAAGGTGGTGGGAGCCCTCATCTCGAAGCAGGCTTCCCGCTTAGATGCTTTCAGCGGTTATCCTTTCCGAACGTAGCCAACCAGCCATGCCCTTGGCAGGACAACTGGCACACCAGAGGTTCGTCCGTCCCGGTCCTCTCGTACTAGGGACAGCCCTTCTCAAGACTCCTACGCGCACAGCGGATAGGGACCGAACTGTCTCACGACGTTCTAAACCCAGCTCGCGTACCGCTTTAATGGGCGAACAGCCCAACCCTTGGGACCGACTCCAGCCCCAGGATGCGACGAGCCGACATCGAGGTGCCAAACCATCCCGTCGATATGGACTCTTGGGGAAGATCAGCCTGTTATCCCCGGGGTACCTTTTATCCGTTGAGCGACGGCGCTTCCACAAGCCACCGCCGGATCACTAGTCCCGACTTTCGTCCCTGCTCGACCCGTCGGTCTCACAGTCAAGCTCCCTTGTGCACTTACACTCAACACCTGATTGCCAACCAGGCTGAGGGAACCTTTGGGCGCCTCCGTTACTCTTTAGGAGGCAACCGCCCCAGTTAAACTACCCATCAGACACTGTCCCTGATCCGGATCACGGACCCAGGTTAGACATCCAGCACGACCAGAGTGGTATTTCAACGACGACTCCCCCTGAACTGGCGTCCAGAGTTCACAGTCTCCCACCTATCCTACACAAGCCGAACCGAACACCAATATCAAACTGTAGTAAAGGTCCCGGGGTCTTTCCGTCCTGCTGCGCGAAACGAGCATCTTTACTCGTAGTGCAATTTCACCGGGCCTATGGTTGAGACAGTCGAGAAGTCGTTACGCCATTCGTGCAGGTCGGAACTTACCCGACAAGGAATTTCGCTACCTTAGGATGGTTATAGTTACCACCGCCGTTTACTGGCGCTTAAGTTCTCAGCTTCGCCTGGACGAATCCAAGCTAACCGGTCCCCTTAACGTTCCAGCACCGGGCAGGCGTCAGTCCGTATACATCGCCTTACGGCTTCGCACGGACCTGTGTTTTTAGTAAACAGTCGCTTCTCGCTGGTCTCTGCGGCCACCCCCAGCTCACGGAGTAAATCCGATCACCGGTGATGGCCCCCCTTCTCCCGAAGTTACGGGGGCATTTTGCCGAGTTCCTTAACCATAGTTCACCCGAACGCCTCGGTATTCTCTACCTGACCACCTGAGTCGGTTTAGGGTACGGGCCGCCATGAAACTCGCTAGAGGCTTTTCTCGACAGCATAGGATCATCCACTTCACCACAATCGGCTCGGCATCAGGTCTCAGCCTTAACGTGTGACGGATTTGCCTACCACACGGCCTACACCCTTACCCCGGGACAACCACCGCCCGGGCTGGACTACCTTCCTGCGTCACCCCATCGCTTACCTACTACCACCTCGGGTCGACGGCTCCACCACTTTCCTTTCCCCGAAGGGTCCGGAACGGCTTCACGGCCTTAGCATTAATGGATTCGATATTGGGCGTTTCAAAGCGGGTACCGGAATATCAACCGGTTGTCCATCGACTACGCCTGTCGGCCTCGCCTTAGGTCCCGACTTACCCTGGGCAGATCAGCTTGACCCAGGAACCCTTAGTCAATCGGCGCACACGTTTCTCACGTGTGTATCGCTACTCATGCCTGCATTCTCACTCGTGAACCGTCCACCACTAGCTTCCGCTGCGGCTTCACCCGGCACACGACGCTCCCCTACCCATCACAGCGGGCGTTGGCCCTCATGCTGCAATGACACGACTTCGGCGGTACGCTTGAGCCCCGCTACATTGTCGGCGCGGAATCACTTGACCAGTGAGCTATTACGCACTCTTTCAAGGGTGGCTGCTTCTAAGCCAACCTCCTGGTTGTCTCTGCGACTCCACATCCTTTCCCACTTAGCGTACGCTTAGGGGCCTTAGTCGATGCTCTGGGCTGTTTCCCTCTCGACCATGGAGCTTATCCCCCACAGTCTCACTGCCGCGCTCTCACTTACCGGCATTCGGAGTTTGGCTAAGGTCAGTAACCCGGTAGGGCCCATCGCCTATCCAGTGCTCTACCTCCGGCAAGAAACACACGACGCTGCACCTAAATGCATTTCGGGGAGAACCAGCTATCACGGAGTTTGATTGGCCTTTCACCCCTAACCACAGGTCATCCCCCAGGTTTTCAACCCTGGTGGGTTCGGTCCTCCACGAAGTCTTACCTCCGCTTCAACCTGCCCATGGCTAGATCACTCCGCTTCGGGTCTAGAGCGTGCAACTATATCGCCCTGTTCGGACTCGCTTTCGCTACGGCTTCCCCACACGGGTTAACCTCGCTACACACCGCTAACTCGCAGGCTCATTCTTCAAAAGGCACGCAGTCACGACGCACCGAGTAAACTCGATGCGCGACGCTCCCACGGCTTGTAGGCACACGGTTTCAGGTACTATTTCACTCCGCTCCCGCGGTACTTTTCACCATTCCCTCACGGTACTATCCGCTATCGGTCACCAGGGAATATTTAGGCTTAACGGGTGGTCCCGCCAGATTCACACGGGATTTCTCGGGCCCCGTGCTACTTGGGTGTCTCTTAAACGAGCCGTTGACGTTTCAGCTACGGGGGTCTTACCCTCTACGCCGGACCTTTCGCATGTCCTTCGCCTACATCAACGGTTTCTGACTCGTCTCACAGCCGGCAGACTATGAAAAAGAGATCCCACAACCCCGTATGCGCAACCCCTGCCGGGTATCACACGCATACGGTTTGGCCTCATCCGGTTTCGCTCGCCACTACTCCCGGAATCACGGTTGTTTTCTCTTCCTGAGGGTACTGAGATGTTTCACTTCCCCTCGTTCCCTCCACATGCCCTATGTGTTCAGGCATGGGTGACAGCCCATGACGACTGCCGGGTTTCCCCATTCGGAAACCCCCGGATCAAAGCCTGGTTGACGGCTCCCCGGGGACTATCGTGGCCTCCCACGTCCTTCATCGGTTCCTGGTGCCAAGGCATCCACCGTGCGCCCTTAAAAACTTGGCCACAGATGCTCGCGTCCACTGTGCAGTTCTCAAACAACGACCAGCCACCCATCACCCCGAACCAACCGGTTCGAGTGCACTGGGGCCGGCATACCGAAGACAAGGCGTAAAGCCCGTGCCTTCAGACACCCAACAGCGTGCCCGGCCCTTCCAGAGCGGTTTTCACGTTCCACGCCGAAGCAGTACTAGGGAAAACCTTCTGAAAGTGCCGAATAGTCAACGTTCCACCCATGAGCTGACCGTGCAGAACATTTGCCTGCAATCGGTACTGTGCTCCTTAGAAAGGAGGTGATCCAGCCGCACCTTCCGGTACGGCTACCTTGTTACGACTTCGTCCCAATCGCCAGTCCCACCTTCGACAGCTCCCTCCCCGCAAGGGGGTTGGGCCACCGGCTTCGGGTGTTACCGACTTTCGTGACGTGACGGGCGGTGTGTACAAGGCCCGGGAACGTATTCACCGCAGCAATGCTGATCTGCGATTACTAGCAACTCCGACTTCATGGGGTCGAGTTGCAGACCCCAATCCGAACTGAGACCGGCTTTTTGAGATTCGCTCCGCCTCACGGCATCGCAGCTCATTGTACCGGCCATTGTAGCACGTGTGCAGCCCAAGACATAAGGGGCATGATGACTTGACGTCGTCCCCACCTTCCTCCGAGTTGACCCCGGCAGTCTCCTGTGAGTCCCCATCACCCCGAAGGGCATGCTGGCAACACAGAACAAGGGTTGCGCTCGTTGCGGGACTTAACCCAACATCTCACGACACGAGCTGACGACAGCCATGCACCACCTGTATACCGACCACAAGGGGGCGACCATCTCTGGCCGTTTCCGGTATATGTCAAGCCTTGGTAAGGTTCTTCGCGTTGCGTCGAATTAAGCCACATGCTCCGCTGCTTGTGCGGGCCCCCGTCAATTCCTTTGAGTTTTAGCCTTGCGGCCGTACTCCCCAGGCGGGGAACTTAATGCGTTAGCTGCGGCACCGACGACGTGGAATGTCGCCAACACCTAGTTCCCAACGTTTACGGCGTGGACTACCAGGGTATCTAATCCTGTTCGCTCCCCACGCTTTCGCTCCTCAGCGTCAGTAATGGCCCAGAGATCCGCCTTCGCCACCGGTGTTCCTCCTGATATCTGCGCATTTCACCGCTACACCAGGAATTCCGATCTCCCCTACCACACTCTAGCTAGCCCGTATCGAATGCAGACCCGGGGTTAAGCCCCGGGCTTTCACATCCGACGTGACAAGCCGCCTACGAGCTCTTTACGCCCAATAATTCCGGACAACGCTTGCGCCCTACGTATTACCGCGGCTGCTGGCACGTAGTTAGCCGGCGCTTCTTCTGCAGGTACCGTCACTTGCGCTTCTTCCCTGCTGAAAGAGGTTTACAACCCGAAGGCCGTCATCCCTCACGCGGCGTCGCTGCATCAGGCTTTCGCCCATTGTGCAATATTCCCCACTGCTGCCTCCCGTAGGAGTCTGGGCCGTGTCTCAGTCCCAGTGTGGCCGGTCGCCCTCTCAGGCCGGCTACCCGTCGTCGCCTTGGTAGGCCATCACCCCACCAACAAGCTGATAGGCCGCGGGCTCATCCTTCACCGCCGGAGCTTTCCACCCACCGAGATGCCTCGGCGGGTCGTATCCGGTATTAGACCCCGTTTCCAGGGCTTGTCCCAGAGTGAAGGGCAGATTGCCCACGTGTTACTCACCCGTTCGCCACTAATCCACCCCGAAAGGCTTCATCGTTCGACTTGCATGTGTTAAGCACGCCGCCAGCGTTCGTCCTGAGCCAGGATCAAACTCTCCATGAATGTGTACCGGTCATCCGGTGCGCACACACGAAAGAGCGGAACAACCAGGCCGGAATATGGCCAGTCGTCCTCAGCGTCCTCGCTGTGTAATTGCCTGCCCGTCACAAGGACCGGCAGGACTTTTCAAAGGAACCTCCAACCCACCACAAGGGATGGGCCGGGGTTGTCAATCTGGCGTTGACTTTTGGCACGCTGTTGAGTTCTCAAGGTACGGACGCTTCCTTTGTTCCCGTTTCCGGGCCCTCCGGGCGCTTCCTTCGTTTCCGACTCTATCAGACCGTTTCCCGGTCCGACTTCCTCGGCGCTTTCCAGGTTCCCGCTTTCACGTTTCCCTTTCCGGCGGCTCCGACTCTACCAGTGCTTTTCCGCCTCCCTGGCCACTTCGTTTTGCGGTGCACGGAAATACCGGCACAGCAAAAAGAGGCGCAGGGTCAAGATCAGCAAGTGAAGAGGAGCCTGCCCGTCCCGACACATTCACGTGAAGTTCACACGTTGTGGTCAGGCGGGACTTAGGACAGTACAGCCACCGGCGCGGTCCGGGCAAATCGGCCCACGAGCCTCCGGGGGTCTATGGTCTAGTCCACTACCGCACCGGTCTAGTCCAGTAGTCTCCGTCGGGGAAGCCCGGACTGGAGTCATACCAGGCGAACCCGGACTTCTTATGACTTACCCTTCTGAACAGTACGCCGTCACACAGCATGTAGTGACGGTGACACGAAGAAGCCCCACCCCTGGGAGGCCATCCATGACCACCGTGACGTCCCCGCTCGCCGGGCGTGCCATCGGACTCGCGGCAGTGCCCGATCCGGTGTTCTCCGGCGCAATGGTGGGTCCCGGTACCGCCATCGACCCCGTACGGGAGCCCTCGGAGGCGGTTTCCCCCGTCGACGGCGTCATCGTCTCCCTGCACCCGCACGCTTTCGTCGTCGTCGACGACGAGGGCCACGGTGTGCTGACGCACCTCGGTATCGACACCGTCCAGCTCAACGGCGAGGGCTTCGAGCTGCTCGTCAACAAGGGCGACACCGTCACGCGCGGCCAGGCCGTCGTGCGCTGGAACCCGGCTGCGGTCGAAGAGGCCGGGAAGTCCCCCGTGTGCCCCATCGTGGCCCTCGAAGCCACTGCTGACTCCCTCGGCGACCTCCGTGCGGACGGCGATGTGAAGGCCGGCGACGTCCTCTTCACCTGGAAGTAGTTCAGCCAGAAGTCGTGACGCCGCCGTCGTCGAGACGGTGAGTCGGACATCCACCGCGGTGGCGGAGACCGCCGCACCAATCGGAGACGGGTGAAATGGAGACAACGCTGCGAGGCGTCGGCGTGAGCCACGGTGTGGCGATCGGCCAGGTCCGGCACATGGGCACTGCGGTCCTGGAGCCGCCGGCCAAGCAGATTCCGGCGGAGGAGGCGGAGCGCGAACAGGGGCGTGCCCGCAAGGCCGTCGAGGCCGTGGCGGCCGACCTGAACGCGCGCGGCAACCTGGCCGGGGGTGAGGCGCAGGCCGTGCTGGAGGCTCAGGCCCTGATCGCCCAGGACCCCGAGCTGATCGCGGACGTCGACCGGCGCATCGCCGTCGGCAGCACCGCCGAGCGGGCCGTGTACGACGCGTTCTCGCACTACCGCGAGCTGCTCGCGGGCGCCGGTGAGTACATGGCCGGGCGCGTGGCGGACCTCGACGACGTGCGCAACCGCATCGTGGCGCGCCTGCTGGGCGTCCCGATGCCGGGCGTTCCGGACAGCGACGAGCCGTACGTGCTGATCGCGCGCGACCTCGCTCCCGCCGACACCGCGCTGCTCGACCCGGCGCTCGTGCTCGGTTTCGTGACCGAGGAGGGCGGGCCGACCAGCCACAGCGCGATTCTGGCGCGGGCGCTGGGCGTCCCCGCGATCGTGGCACTGCCGGGCGCCGGTGAGCTGGCCGAGGGCACGCTGGTCGCCGTCGACGGCAGCACCGGCGAGATCTTCGTCGACCCGAGCGACGACAAGCGCGCCGAGCTGGAGCGCGCCGCGGCCGAGCGCAAGGCCGCGCTGGCCGCGTCCTCCGGTCCGGGTGCGACCTCGGACGGGCACAAGGTCCCGCTGCTCGCCAACGTCGGCGGTCCCGCCGACGTGCCGGCGGCGGTGGAGGCGGGCGCCGAGGGCGTCGGTCTGTTCCGTACCGAGTTCCTCTTCCTCGACGACTCCGCGAAGGCGCCGTCGGAGGAGAAGCAGGTCGAGGCCTACCGCAAGGTGCTGGAGGCGTTCCCCGAGGGCCGTGTGGTCGTGCGCGTGCTGGACGCGGGCGCCGACAAGCCGCTGGACTTCCTGACGCCCACCGACGAGCCGAACCCGGCGCTCGGCGTGCGCGGTCTGCGGTCGCTCCTGGACCACCCCGAGGTGCTCCGGACGCAGCTGACGGCGCTGGCCAAGGCCGTCGAGGGGCTTCCGGTCTATCTGGAGGTCATGGCGCCGATGGTCGCGGACCGTACGGACGCCAAGGCGTTCGCGGACGCGTGCCGGGCGGCCGGGCTGCAGGCGAAGTTCGGCGCGATGGTGGAGATCCCCTCCGCCGCGCTCCGCGCGCGCTCGATCCTCCAGGAGGTCGAGTTCCTGTCGCTCGGCACCAACGACCTGGCCCAGTACACGTTCGCGGCCGACCGGCAGGTCGGTGCGGTGTCGCGGCTGCAGGACCCGTGGCAGCCCGCGCTGCTCGACCTGGTCGCCATGTCCGCCGAGGCGGCCAAGGCCGAGGGCAAGAGCTGTGGTGTCTGTGGTGAGGCTGCCTCCGATCCGCTGCTCGCGTGTGTGCTCACCGGTCTGGGTGTGACCAGCCTGTCGATGGGTGCCGCGTCCATTCCTTATGTGCGCGCGACGCTGGCGAAGTACACGCTCGCCCAGTGCGAGCGCGCGGCCGCCGCGGCCCGTGCCGCGGACTCGGCCGAGGAGGCCCGCGTGGCCGCGCAGGCGGTGCTGTCCGGGGAGTGACCCGGGCCATGCGCTGCCTCGACGCAGTGTCTGAGTGAGAGGGGCTTCCCGTCGCCGGTGCGGCGGGGAGCCCCTTTCGCTTGTCCGTCAGTGGTCAGTGGTGGGCTGGTCGAACGGGAAGCCCGCCCGGTAGTCCACTCCTGGTTCGGGTGCCACCGGGTCTCCGGTGTCGGCATCGGTGCAGTACGCGCTGAAGACCTCCCCGGCGGTGAGCGGGAGCAGGCTGCCTTCGTGCAGCCGCCAGCCGTGGACTCGGTCGGGCGCGTCCGTCGCCGTCGTCCGCAGCACCAGGCCGCCTGGGCTGTGCTGGGCGATGCCCGCGGCGAGGACGGTGACGAACTCGGCGACGTCCGTCTCGTCGAGCAGGGCCGGGTCGCCGCCGTGGCCCTCCGCGTGGAGCACGGCGATGAGGTGCTCCTGCTGTGCCTGGACGCTGCACACCATGTGGTGCAGGCCCGGGCCCGCCGCCTCGATCAGGCGCGTGAGGATCGTCGAGGCGCGTTCGAAGGCGGAGCGGCCGATGTCCTGGCCGCATTCGGCGCACTCCCCCAGGTCCGCCAGGAGCAGGGTCGCGTAGTCCCAGGTCGCCTGGCGGACCGCTTTGTTGATGAGCTCGGGCACCAGGCTCTCGATGGGCTGGCCCGCGTAGGCGACGCGGGCGCCGCCCGCCGCGATCTCGGCGGTGAAGCGGGTGCGGCTGTCGGCGGTGTCGGGGTCGATGCCGCCGGCCGTGCAGAACTCGGTGAACTCCTCCGGGTCGAAGAGGGCGACCGTGGTGTGCAGTCCCTGGGCGGCGAGGGATCTGAGCAGGCCGTCGACCTGGCGGAGATAGGCGGTGTGGTCGTCGAAGGCGAAGGACCGGTACCGCGTCATCGCCTCGAAGTCGTACGCGTCGGCCAGCAGCCCCACCGTGCTGGGCGTCTCCCTGCGCAGGGTCCGCCGCATGGCTCTGGCCGCGTGGACGGGCCGGGAGCCGCGAGGTGTTCGGGACCGGGTGGAGGCCGTCGGGCCGGTGGATTTCCTGGAGTTGCGGATGTGCGCCATGCTTCCCCCTGCGTGCTGTCGATCAGTGCTCACTCACCGTAACCGAGGGCACTGACAACGCCGGTCGCGGCAGCCGGTCCCGTACCAGCCGGTGCTGAACACAGCAGGTCAGAGCGATGACGGCGCCGAAGACCGTCCAGCCGACGGGGCCCGTCGCGATGGCCGCGGTGACGGCGAGCGGTCCGGCGCTGCGCTGTGCGGACTGGGCCAGGCCGTGCACGCCGAGGTAGGCGCCCTGGGCCTGGTCCGGGGCCAGGGCGATCGAGAGTTCCCACGAGACGGTGGCGTGGATCATCTCGGCCAGGGTGAAGGCGGCGGTCGAGACGGTCAGGCAGATGCTCGCCGGTACGGCGCCGTGGACCGCCGAGGCGGCCATGGCGACGCCGGCGGCGGCGAAGACGGCGGCGAGCGGGAGGAGCAGCCGGTGCGCCGCCTTGGTGGTCGCGCCGAAGCGGGCGAGGGGGACCTGGAGGCCCACCACCATCACGTTGTTGAGCACCATCAGGAGCGGTACGAGGCCGTGGGGCGCGTCCGTGGCGGAGACGGCCCAGAGGGGGATGCCGACCTTGAAGACGGCGTCGTCCATGAAGAGCACCGACTCGGTGGCCACGTAGGCCAGGTAGGCGCGGTCCTTCCAGGGGCTGCCCGGTCGTACGGCCGGGGCGGGGTCCTTGGAGGTGGCGACCGTGCGCGCGGGCGAGGGCGGTTCGGCGCAGCGGGCGGTGACCAGGGCGGCGCCGACGAAGGAGAGGGCGTCTCCGGCGAGCAGCCACTGGTAGGCGGCCGTGGTGGCGAGTGCGAGGGCGAGCGCCGCGGCGAGGCCTCCGACGGCCCAGCCCGCGTTGGCCAGGGTGCGGCTGACGGCCTGGTAGCGGACGCGGTCGGGTCCGGCGACGCGGGCCGCGTACAGCTTGGTGAGCACGTTGGCGGAGCGGTCGCCGAAGCTGCCGACGGCCGAGTACACCAGCAGGAGTGCGTAGTTGTCGGTGGTGAGCAGTGCGGCGGAGGCCAGTGCGCGCAGGACCTGGAAGACGATGAGCACGCGCGTGAGGGGCAGCCGGTCGGCGATGCGGCCCCCTATGGGGGCGCCCGCGATGCCGACCGCGCCGGCCAGGGCGACCAGTGTGCCGACCTGGGCGACCGAGAGCCCGGCCACGTAGGTGAAGTACAGGACCGAGGCGGCGGCCCACAGGCCGCTTCCGGTCCGGTCGACGAAGGCGACCCAGAGCATCAGCCGGCCGTCGCGGCCTCCCGGGACTCGTTCCCACAGTGCGGCACGTCGGCTGCGCAATGTCACTGCTCCCCCTTGACTGGCATTATGTATTGATACATAGTTCAGTACGTGGCAGAACAATATGCGATCACCGGCACCTCGGCCAAGGGAATTGCCGCTTCCGTCGAACGGGCCGTCGCCGACGGCGGGTTGGCTCCCGGGGACACGCTTCCTCCGGTCCGCCGGCTCGCCGACGAGCTGGGCGTGAGTCCCGGCACCGTGGCGACGGCGTACAAAGAGCTGCGCAGACGCGGCGTCGTGGTCACGCACGGGCGGGGCGGGACCGTGGTCGCCGCCGCGCCCTCGGTCGCCTCACGGCGCCCGCCGAAGGTGCCGGAGGGGCTGCGGGACCTCGCGGGCGGCCACCCCGACCCGGCCTTCCTGCCCGAACTGCCCGCGCCGGTGCGGATGACCGCCGGTGCGCGGTCGCACCGCTCGACGCCCCGGATGCCGCTGCTTGAGGAGCGCGTCCAGGAATGGCTGGGTGCCGACGGCGTGCCGACCGGTTCGGTGACCTTCGCCCACGGCGCGCTCGACTGCGTCGCCCGGCTGCTCACCACCGAGCTGCGGCCCGGCGACGCGGTGGCCATGGAGGACCCCGGATACCACCACCTGCTCGACCTGGTTCAGGTGATGGGGCTGCGTACGGTCCCGGTCGCCGTCGACGACGAGGGGATGCGGCCCGAGGCCCTGCGCGAGGCGCTGCGGGCCGGGGCGCGGGCCGTCGTGTGCAGCCCGCGGGCGCAGAACCCGTACGGCGGCTGCTTCTCGGAGCGGCGGCGGGACGACCTGGTGGAGGTGCTGCGGGCCGCGCCCGAGGTGCTGGTGATCGAGAACGACCACGCCGCGGAGATCGCGGGGGCGCCGCTGCACTCCCTGACGGCGGGCGGGCGGCTGGCGCGCTGGGCGCATGTGCGGACGGTGACGAAGTACCTGGGCACGGACCTGCGGTGGGCGGCCGCCGCCTGTGACCCGGCGACGCTGGCGCGGCACGACGGCCGGTTGCTGCTGACCTCCGGCTGGGTGAGCCATCTGCTCCAGGGCACGGTGCTCGGGCTGCTCACCGACCGGATGGCGCGGGAGCTCGTGCATCGCGCGCGTGACGCCTACGGGGAGCGGCGCCGCGCTCTGGCGGTCGAGCTCGATGGGCACGGGATCGCCTCGCACGGGGCGAGCGGGATGAACCTGTGGGTGCCGGTGCGGGACGAGTCCGCGGTGGTGAACGGGCTGCGCTCGCGCGGCTGGTGGGTCGCCGCCGGGGCGCGGTTCCGGATCGCTTCGGGGGCCGGTGTACGGATCACCGCGGCGGGGCTGGAGCCCGCCGAGGCGGCCCGGCTGGCCTCGGACTTCGCCGAGGTCCTCGGCGAGTCCGAGGCCACGTACGGAGGGTGACGGGCGGCGCCCCGGCCCTGCGGGCGGCCGGGGCGCGCGCGTGTCAGCCGTGCTTGCGGCCCACCGCTTCGTAGAAGCGGAGGAGGTCGAGGTTGTCGACCGAGCCCGGGTTGACGGCCTTCTCCAGCGGGGTGCCCTGGAGCAGGCGCTTGACCGGCACCTCGATGCGCTTGCCCGTCAACGTGTGCGGGACGCCCGGGACTTCGATGATCTCGTCCGGGACGTGGCGCGGGGAGAGCTGCTCCCGGATCGCCTGCTTGACCTTCGTACGGAGGTCGTCGTCCAGGACGGCCCCCTCGGCGAGGTGGACGAAGAGCGGCATCCAGTAGCCGCCGTCCGGCTCTTCGATGCCGATGACCAGGGACTCACGGATCTCCGGGAGGCGTTCGACGACTTCGTAGATGTCGGCCGAGCCCATGCGGACGCCCTGGCGGTTGAGCGTGGAGTCGGAGCGGCCGTGGATGACCACCGAGCCGTGGTCGGTGATCGTGATCCAGTCGCCGTGGCGCCACACGCCGGGGAACATCTCGAAGTAGCTGTCGCGGTAGCGGCTGCCGTCCGGGTCGTTCCAGAAGCGGATCGGCATGGAGGGCATCGGGTTGACCACGACCAGCTCGCCCACCTCGCCCACGACCGGCTTGCCCTGCGGGTCCCACGACTGGAGGTCGGTGCCCAGACAGGCGGCCTGGAGCTCGCCGATGTGCACCGGCAGCGTCGGGACGGCTCCCGCGAAGCAGGAGCACACGTCGGTGCCGCCGCTGACCGAGGCGATCCACAGGTCCTCGCGGACCTCGTCGTGGAGCCAGCGGAAGCCGTCGGGCGGGAGCGGCGAGCCGGTGGTGGCGACGCACTTCACGCGCGACAGGTCGTGGTCGCGGGACGGGTGCACACCGGCCTTGCGGCAGGCCATCACATAGGCGGCGGAGGTGCCGAAGAGGGTGGCGCCGGTCCGCTCGGCGACGCCCCATTGGGCGCCGGTCTCCGGGTAGCCCGGGCTGCCGTCGTACAGGACGACCGTGGTGCCGGTCAGCAGGCCGGAGACGAGGAAGTTCCACATCATCCAGCCGGTGGAGGTGTACCAGAAGAAGCGGTCCTCGGGGCCCAGGTCGCAGTGGAGGCCGAGCTGTTTGAAGTGTTCGAGGAGGATGCCGCCCTGCGACTGGACGATGGCCTTGGGCAGGCCGGTGGTGCCCGAGGAATAGAGCACCCAGAGCGGGTGGTCGAAGGGAACTTGCTCGAAGACCGGCTCGTTGTCACTCTCAGTGAGCGATGACCATTCGAGAGTTCCTTGGGGGGCAGGGGTGCCGAGCAGCGGGATGTGGACGACGGCGCGCAGGGTGGGCAGTTCGCGGCGGAGCTCGGAGACGACGTCGGTGCGGTCGTGCTCCTTGCCGCCGTAGCGGTAGCCGTCGACGGTGAACAGGACGACGGGTTCGACCTGCTGGAACCGGTCGAGGACGCTGCGCGCGCCGAAGTCGGGGGCGCAGGAGGTCCACACGGCGCCGACGGCCGCGGTGGCCAGGAGCGCGGTGACGGCCTGCGGGACGTTCGGCAGATAGCCGCTGACGCGGTCGCCGGGCCGGACGCCCAGGGCGCGCAGCTCGGCGGCGAGCGAGCCGACCTGGCGGCGCAGCTCCGCCCAGCTGGTGGCGACGGGCTCGTGCGTCTCGTCGACGTGCAGGAGCGCGGCGTCGTCGGCGCGGGCCGGGTCCTCGGCGGTGCGCAGCGCGTGCTCGGCGTAGTTGAGGGTGGCGCCGGGGAACCACTGGGCGCCCGGCATCGACCGGTCGGCGAGCACCGTCTCGTACGGGGTCGAGAAGCGCACGTCGAACCAGTCGGCGACGGCCTTCCAGAAGGTGTCGAGTTCGGTGACGGACCAGCGGTGCAGCGCTTCGTAGCCGCCCTCGGCGGGGGCGCCGTACCGCTCGGCGGCCCAGGTCTGGAACGCGGTGATCCGCGCCCCGGCGATGCGGTCGGGGCTCGGCTGCCACAGGGGCGCGGGCTGCGGCGCGGCGTTCGCTGGTGAGGTCATGGGTCGGCTCCCGGGCTGGTACGCGTGGTGTGCGTGTGCCGCGCGCACACGCGTAGGGGTGTGCGCATGCGGCGGCTCACAGGGACGATGCCATGTGATCGTCTTCCGCACCAGGGTGTGCCGCCCATAGTCCGGCACCTGACGATGTGGTGCCGCCACGGGTGAACGGAAGTTGAACGGAGCACACAGCTCATGAGCCGGATGGCAGGGTGAGCCGCATGGACGGCGATGACCTGGTGCGCTCGGTGAAGGCGGTCGGCTCGGTGCAGGGGCTGCGGGCGGTCCGCTCGGCCCTGCGGCGGCGCCGGGCGGACGCGTGGGGGCTGCCCGCGCGCGGGCCCGAGCGCGCCCGGGTGCCCGGTCAGGTCCAGGACGCGGAGCCCCGGCCGGGCGGCGGCGTGGTGCGGTTCGCGCGCTCCGCCCTGGAGGTGCGGGTGGCGGCGGGCGGCGCCGTGTTCTGGGGCTGGGACGGAGCGGGCCCCGAGCCGTCGTACGCGCTGGCGGGGCCCGCGCCCGAGCCCGACGCGCGCGCCGTCCTGGAGCCCGACACGGACGGCGGCTGGCGGGTGGTCTCCGAACGGGTGATGGTGGCGGTGTCCCGGCACGGGGCCGTGGAGGTGCGCACCCCGGGCGGGGTGGTGCTCCGCCGCGAGCTGCCGCCGCGCTGGTGGGAGCCGGTCGGCGGCGGTCCCGCGCGCTGGGTGCAGCGCTCCGAAGTCGCCGCCGACGCGCGCGTGTTCGGGCTGGGCGGGCGCGCGGACGGCCCCCGGCTGCGCGACGGGGCGTACCGGCTGTGGAACACGGACCCGCGCGGCGGCTTCGCCCCCGGCGACGACCCGCTGTACATCACGATGCCGGTGCAGCTGGTGGTGGCGGACGCCGGGACCCATCTGGCGTTCTACGACAACACCTGGGACGGCCGGGTCCTGCTGCGCGAGGGCGAGGAGGGCGCCGGTTCCGGTCATGACCGGGCCGGGAGCAGCGAGCTGCGGATGGAGGGCGGGCCGCTGCGCTGCTGGGTGGTGGCGGGCACCCCCGCGCGCGTGCTGCAGGGGTGGACGGCGCTGACCGGCGCGCCCGCGCTGCCGCCGTCCTGGGCGCTGGGCCCGCAGCACGCCCGCTGGGGCTTCGGCAGCGAGGCCGAGGTGCGGCGGGTCGTCGCCGGGTACCGGGAGCGCGGGCTGCCCCTGTCCGCGCTCCATCTGGACATCGACCACTACGACGCCCACCAGGTGTTCACGGTCGACCGCGAGCACTTCCCGGATCTGCCCCGCCTCGCCAAGGACCTGGCCGAGGACGGGGTGCGGCTGGTGTCGATCGTCGACCCGGCGGTGAAGGCGCAGCGCGGCAACGCGGTGTACGAGAGCGGGCTCGCCGCGGACGCGTTCGTGCGGGACGCGCGCGGTGACGAAGTGCGGGGCGTGGTCTGGCCGGGCGAGTGCGCGTATCCCGACTTCACCGATCCACGCGCGCGTGCCTGGTGGGGCGGGCTCTACCAGGAGCGGCTCGACCAGGGCTTCGCCGGGGTGTGGCACGACATGAACGAGCCGACGTCGTTCGCGCCCTTCGGCGATCCGACCCTGCCCCGCTCGGCGCGGCACGCGCTGGAGGGCCGGGGCGGCGACCACCGCGAGGCCCACAACGTGTACGGCCTGGCCATGGCGCGGGCGGGCTACGAGGGGCTGCGCAGGCTGCGCCCCGACGACCGCCCCTTCCTGTTCAGCCGCTCCGGCTGGGCCGGGATGCAGCGCTACGGGGGCACCTGGTCGGGTGATGTGAGCACCGGCTGGCCGGGGTTGCGGGCCTCGCTCGCCCTGGTGCTCGGGCTGGGGCTGTGCGGGGTGCCGTACTCGGGTCCGGACGTGGGCGGGTTCAGCGGCACCCCGTCGCCGGAGCTGTATCTGCGCTGGTTGCAGCTGGCGGCCCGGCTGCCGTTCTTCCGGACGCACTCGGCGATCTGGGCCGGGCGCCGGGAGCCGTGGGAGTTCGGTCCCGAGGTGCTCGGCCACGCGCGCGTGGCGATGGCCGAGCGGGAGCGGCTGCGCCCGTACTTCACGACGCTGGCGCAGCTCGCCCGGCTGACCGGGGCGCCCTACGCGCGGCCCGTGTGGTGGGGCACGCCGGGCGACCGGGCGCTGCGGGACTGCGAGGACGCGTTCCTGCTCGGCGACGCGCTGCTGGTGGCTCCCGTCTTCGAGCGGGGCACGGACCGGCGGGCGGTGCGGCTGCCGCGCGGCCGCTGGTACGACACGGCGACCGAGGAGCCCCACGAGGGGCCCTGCCAGGTCCTTCTGGACGCGCCCCTGGACCGTATCCCGGTGCTGGCCAGGGCCGGTTCCGTCATCCCGGTGCGCGGCGCGCACGGAGAGGTGGAGCTGGAGGTGTGGGCCCCGGCGGCCGGGCGCACCGGCGGCGGCCTCGTCGTACGGGACGCGGGCGACGGGTGGGCGCCGGCGTCGGTGGAGCGTTTCACCACCCGGACGGCGGGCGGCCGGGTGGTGGTGGAGCGGATCACGGACGAGGGGGCGACCCGGGAGGTGGGCTATGCGGTGCGGGTGCGGGGTGGGGGGCGGTGAGGCGGGGCGGGCGCCCCTGGTGCTCGCCTCCCCAACACCCGGCGCCCTCGCCCCCTCAACGCCCGGCCGCCCCGACCGCCCTCAACGCCCGGCCGCCCACGAGGCCCGAACCGCTCCGGCCCCCTCAACGCCCCGCGAACCACGCCCGTACCACCTGCGTATGCAGCGGAAACGCCAGTTCCTCGGGGCGGCGGAGCACGCGCCAGCCCGCGGTCTCGTCCGTCGGTGCGGGCGGCGGGAGTTCGGCCGCGGCGCGCGCGGGCAGCAGGCCGAACAGGAGCACGTGGTGCGGCGAGCTGAGCGCGTCCGCGAGGCGCACATCGGCGACGGACGCTTCGATTCCGGTCTCTTCGTACAGCTCGCGGACGACCGCCTCCTGCCACAGCTCGCCGTCGTCGACGAAGCCGCCGGGCAGGGCGAAGCGGCCGATGTGGGGCTCCACGGCGCGGGTGATGACGACGAGTCCCGTACCGCGCGCGTCCGTCACGGGAAGGAGGGCGAGGGCGACGGGCAGCGGGTTGCGATAGGTGACGGTCCCGCAGGCCGCGCAGGGGCGGGGCCAGCCGGCCGAGGCCGAGGGGTAGGGCGACCCGCACGCGGCGCAGTGCGAGTCCTTCACAGGCTGCTTGGAGGTCTTCGAGGTCCCGGTCACGCGCGGACTTTAACCGAATACATTCGGCCATCGGATCACATTGCCCCAACTTCCCCTTTTCTACGTCCCGTTGAGCCGTGAAGGGTGTGCTCATGACACTCAGATCAACCGTGCGCGGCCTGGTCGCCGCCGCCGCAGCCCTGCTCGCCGTGACCGCCACCTCGTCCACCGCCCGGGCCACGCCCGAACCCAAGGCACCCGCCGAGTTCGTCGCACTGGCCACCGTGGACCCGACGATCATCCAGGAGATGCGCTACATCACGCCGCACAACTTCGTGGGCAAGCCGATCGACGGCTACAAGCAGCCGGTGTGCATCCTGACCCGCCAGGCGGCCCGGGCGCTGCACCAGGCGCAGCTGAAGCTGCTCCGCGAGGGCTACTCGCTGAAGGTGTACGACTGCTTCCGGCCGCAGCGGGCCGTCGACAACTTCGTGGAGTGGGCGAAGGACCTCGACGACCAGAGGATGAAGACCGAGTTCTATCCGCTTGTCGACAAGTCGAGGCTGTTCGAGGACGTGTACATCGCGGCCAAGTCCGGTCACAGTCGGGGCAGTTCGATCGACGTCACCATCGTGCGGCTGCCCGCGTGGCCGACGCCGCCCTACCGTCCCGGTCAGCCGCTCGTGCCGTGCTTCGCACCGAAGGACCAGCGCTTCCCGGACAACTCCGTCGACATGGGCACCGGCTTCGACTGCTTCGACACCCTCTCGCACACCGACGACCCGCGCATCCAGGGCGTCCAGCGCGCCAACCGCCAGCTCCTGAAGGGCACGCTCCAGGCCGCCGGGTTCGTCGGGATCCCCCAGGAGTGGTGGCACTACACCTTCCAGCCGGAGCCGTTCCCGGACACCTACTTCGACTTCCCGGTGGCGTGGCGCTCGGTGGCCGGTCACCGCTGAGCGACACCCCCTGCCGGAGCGCGGCCACCCGTGGCACACTTCTGACGTTCCGTCAGATACAAGTGCCGGGAGGGGTTTTGACGCGCACGCGCACGCCCGTGGTGGCGGGCTGGTTCACGGAGGCGGAGGATCGGGAGTTCCGGCTGCTCGGTACCCGGTGCTCGGACTGCGCCTCCGTGTTCTTCCCCCGCGAGGACTCCTTCTGCCGCAACCCCGCCTGCGCCGGGCGGGAGCTGACCGAGGTGCCGCTCTCCCCGCGCGGGCGCGTCTGGTCGTACACCGACGGGCGCTACCGGCCACCCGCGCCCTACGTCTTTGACCCCGAGGCCGTCTGGCAGCCGTACACACTGGTCGCCGTGGAGCTGGAGGCCGAGCGGATGGTCGTCCTGGGGCAGGCCGCGCCGGGGGTGACCACCGCCGACCTCGCCGTCGGGATGGAGGTCGAGGTGGTGCCCGGCGTGCTCAATGAAGAAGCCGGGACCGTCTGGACGACCTGGCACTGGCGGCCCGTGGGGGCGGGCGCATGAGCAGCACGGACGACATCGCGGTCCTCGGCGCCGGAATGCACCCCTGGGGCAAATGGGGCAGGAGTTTCATCGAGTACGGGACGGTCGCGGCCCGCGCCGCGCTCGCCGACGCCGGGCTCGACTGGCCGGACGTGCGGTCCGTGGTGGGCGCGGAGACCGTGCGCGGCGGCTACCCCGGGTACGTGGCCGGGGCGACCTTCGCGCGGGCGCTCGGCTGGCAGGGCGCGCGCGTGACGAGCGTGTACGCGGCCTGCGCCTCCGGGGCGCAGGCGATCAACACCGCGCGGGCGCAGATCCTCTCCGGGATGGCCGAGGTGGTGCTCGTGGTGGGCGCCGACGCGGCGCCCAAGGGGTTCTTCGCCCCGGCGGGCGGCGAGCGGCCCGACGATCCCGACTGGCTGCGCTTCCGGGTCCTGGGCGCCACCAACCCGGCCTACTTCGGCCTCTACGCCCGCCGCCGCATGGCCCTGCACGGGGACACGCCCGACGACTTCGCGCGCGTCAAGGTGAAGAACGCGGCCGCCGGCGCGCTCAACCCGTACGCCCGCTACCGCAAGGCGGTGACCGCCGAGGAGGTCGCCGCCTCGGCCGTGGTCGCCGATCCGCTGCGGCTGCTCGACATCTGCGCGACCTCCGACGGGGCGGCCGCCCTGGTGCTGTGCGGCATGGACTACGCGCGCCGGCACGGGGCGGTGGACCCGGTTCGCATACGGGCCGTGTCCACGGTCACACCCACCTACCCGAACACGGTCCTGGACCTGCCGGACATCGCCACCGACTCGGCGGTCGCGGCCGAGCCCTCGCCGTACTCCTTCCGCGCCTCCATCGCCCGGGCCGCCTACGAGGAGGCCGGGATCGGGCCCGAGGACCTGTCGCTGGCCGAGGTGTACGACCTGTCGACCGCCCTGGAGCTGGAGTGGTACGAGGATCTGGGGCTGTGCGGCGCCGGAGAGGGCGCGAAGCTCGTACGGGAGGGCGTGACGGCGCTCGGCGGTCGCGTTCCGGTCAACGCGAGCGGGGGACTCGCATCGTTCGGCGAGGCGGTGCCCGCCCAGGCCATCGCGCAGGTCTGCGAGCTCACCCGGCAGCTGCGCGGCACGGCGGGCGAGCGGCAGATCGACGGGGCGAGGACCGGGATCACCGCCAATCAGGGCCTGTTCGGGCACGGCTCGTCGGTGATCGCGGTGCGCTGAGCTCCCGGCCGCCGTTCCTCGCGTACCCCGGCGGCCGTTGCTGTCGGCGACCTTGACGCTCCATCACGGCCGGTGAACACTTCCCGTTGTCTCTCGGCGTCGCCGTTCCACGGCTCCCGGCCGCGTGCCGTCGCACGCGGTCGCCGGGCTGCTCCCCCACCGGCGATTCCGCCAGACGAGCACGCTCGTCACGGATGCCGGGCGGGGTCGAACGGACCTTCACCACCGGCTCCGCAGCCATGGGAAGCGCGCACCCTGCACGGAGGACCGGGCCACGCCCCGGGCGAGGGCATTGGAGCAGCCATGAGCAACGGGGACATCTTCCTCGGTGAGGTCATCGGCACGTCGATCCTGATCCTCTTCGGCGCCGGGGTGTGCGCCGCGGTCACGCTCAACCACTCCAAGGCGAGAGGCGCCGGCTGGGTGGTCATCGCCTTCGGCTGGGGCTTCGGCGTGCTGGCCGGGGCGTACACCGCGGCGCCCCTGTCCGGCGGCCACCTCAATCCGGCGGTGACCGTCGGCATCGCCGTCGACACCGGCGAGTGGGACAAGGTCTGGCTCTACGTCCTGGGGCAACTGACCGGCGCGATGCTCGGCGCGGTCCTCGCCTACCTCGTGTACTTCGCCCAGTTCCGGGCCAACGCCGACCGGGACGGCGCCGTCCCGACGCTCGGCATCTTCTCGACGATCCCTGAGATCAGGAATCCGGCCGCCAATCTGATCACCGAGATCATCGCCACCGTCGGCCTGGTGCTGCCCGTGCTCGCCTTCGGCGACAACGAGGGCCTGGGCGACTCCGGCAGCACCGTGCTGATCGTGTCGCTGCTCGTCGTCGGCATCGGCCTCTCGCTCGGCGGACCCACCGGGTACGCCGTCAACCCGGCCCGCGACCTCGGCCCGCGCCTGGTGCACAGCGTGCTGCCGATCCCCCGCAAGGGGACGTCGGACTGGGGTTACGCCTGGATACCGGTGGCGGGACCGCTGGCCGGCGGGGCCCTCGGCGGCCTGATCCACCACGCGGCCTTCTGAGACACGCGCCGCGCACCCGCGGCCTTCCGACCTAGGGGTAGCCATGACGGAGAAGTTCGTCGCAGCCATCGACCAGGGCACCACCTCCAGCCGCTGCATCATCTTCGACCAGGGCGGCGCCATCGTCGCCGTGGACCAGCGCGAGCACCGCCAGATCTTCCCGAAGCCCGGCTGGGTGGAGCACGACGCCACCGAGATCTGGTCCAAGGTGCAGGCCGTGGTCGCGGGCGCGCTGGCCAAGGCCGGGATGCGCGCGGAACAGCTCAGCGCGCTCGGCATCACCAACCAGCGCGAGACGACGGTCCTGTGGGACCGGGCGACCGGCAAGCCCGTGCACAACGCGATCGTCTGGCAGGACACCAGGACCTCCGCGCTCTGCGACCGGCTCGGCGCCGAGGACGGCCAGGACCGCTTCCGGGACGCCACCGGGCTGCCGCTGGCCAGCTACTTCTCCGGGCCCAAGGCGGCCTGGCTGCTCGACAACGTCCCCGGGCTGCGGGCCCGTGCCGAGCGCGGCGAGATCGCGTTCGGGACCGTCGACTCCTGGCTGATCTGGAACCTGACCGGCGGCACGGAGGGCGGCGTGCACGTCACGGACGTCACCAACGCCTCGCGGACCATGCTGATGAACCTGTCGACCCTGGAGTGGGACTCCTCGATCCTGGCCGCGATGAACGTACCGGAGGCGATCCTTCCGGAGATCCGGTCGTCGGCGGAGGTGTACGGGACGGCGGTGGGCCAGCTGGCGGGAGTGCCGGTGGCGTCCGCGCTCGGCGACCAGCAGGCGGCGATCTTCGGGCAGGCCTGCTACGACACCGGCACGGCCAAGAACACGTACGGGACCGGGAGTTTCCTGCTGCTCAACACCGGCGGCCGGCCCGTGGCCTCCAAGAGCGGCCTGATCACCACCGTCGGCTACAAGATCGGTGACCAGGCGCCGGTCTACTGCCTGGAGGGCTCGATCGCGATCACCGGGGCCCTGGTCCAGTGGTTCCGGGACCAGCTCGGCCTCATCCGCAGCGCCGCCGAGATCGAGACGCTCGCCGCGAGCGTCGAGGACAACGGCGGCGCCTACATCGTGCCCGCCTTCTCCGGCCTGTTCGCGCCCTACTGGCGCTCGGACGCGCGCGGTGTCATCACCGGCCTGACCCGGTACGTCACCAAGGCGCACCTGGCCCGCGCGGTCCTGGAGGCCACCAGCTGGCAGACCCGCGAGGTGGTGGACGCGATGTACCAGGACTCCGGGGTACGGATCACCACGCTCAAGGTCGACGGCGGGATGACCGTCAACAAACTCCTGATGCAGCATCAGGCGGACGTGCTCGGCGTGCCGGTGATCCGGCCGAAGGTCTCCGAGACGACCTGCCTGGGCGCCGCCTACGCGGCCGGGCTCGCCACCGGGGTGTGGTCGGGCCTGGACGAGCTCAAGGCGCACTGGCGGAAGGACGTGGAGTGGGTACCCGCCATGGAGGCGCGGGTGCGCGAGCGCGAGTACGACAACTGGCGCAAGGCGGTGGAGCGCAGCCTCGGCTGGCACGAGGAGGACGGCAAGTAGGCCACCTCCGCCGGAGCCCCCAAGACGCACGGCCCGTACCCCAGTCGGTGGGGGTACGGGCCGTGTCCCTGCGTACGGGCCTAGGGCCTGTCCGGTGGGTCCGGCCGGCACGCGGGGGTCTGGCACGCCCATCTGCGGCGAAAACGCGCCCCGGGCCGAAGCCGACCGGACTCACCGGACAGGCCCTAGATCGAGACCGTCCGGCGTCTGCGCTCGGAGAGGACCATCGCGTGCTCCACGACCGCGACCAGGACGTCCTTGACGGCCTCGCGGTCGCGCGCGTCCGTCATCATCAGCGGCACGTCCGGGTCGAGGTCGAGCGCGGAGCGCACGGCGTCGGCCGGGTAACGGGCCGCGTCGTCGAAGCAGTTGACGGCCACCGTGAAGGGCAGCCCCCGGCGCTCGAAGTAGTCGATCGCCGCGAAGGAGTCCTCCAGGCGGCGGGTGTCCGCGAGGACCACCGCGCCGAGCGACCCCTGCGCCAGCTCGTCCCAGAGGAACCAGAAGCGGTCCTGGCCGGGCGTGCCGAAGAGGTAGAGGACCAGGTCCTCGCGGAGGGTGATGCGCCCGAAGTCCATCGCGACCGTGGTGGTGCTCTTCGCCTCCACGCCCTCGACGTCGTCGACCGGCCGCCCGGCCTCGCTGAGCCGCTCCTCGGTGCGCAGCGGCCGGATCTCGCTGACCGCGCCCACCAGAGTGGTCTTGCCGACTCCGAAGCCGCCCGCCACCAGGATCTTGAGGGTCACCGGTTCGACGGGCCGCTTCCTGCGGCTAGAGCGCCCGAAGGCCATTGATCACCTCGCGGAGAAGGGACTCGTCCGGCAGCTCGGCCGGCGGAACGGGTCGGGAGACGTGCACCAGCTGGTCCTGGACGAGATCGCCCACCAGGACGCGGACCACCCCGACGGGGAGGTCGAGTCCGGCGGCGAGCTCGGCGATGGACTGCGGGGTGCCGACGCAGCGCTCGACGATCTCGACGTGCTCGGGCGAGAGCGAGTGGTCGTGCCCCGGGTCGTCGGCGGCCGGTTCGGGCACCACCACCGCGATCAGGTCGAGCCGGTGCTGACCGGCACTGCTGGTGCGGCCGCGGGTCATCGCGTACGGCCGCACCACCGGTCCCGCGTCGTCGTCGAACCAGTGGTGCTGCCGGGGCGGCGACTGCTGCGGCACCCGGTCCGGCTGCTGCGGGCCGTTCGCCGGCGCCCGCTGGTCTGCGTCACTCATACCGTCGCGCTCACCCTGCGGTGGGCAGGCCGGTCCGTGGTGCCGTGGTGAGGTGGGCCCCGACCCGCTTGACCATCAGGGTCATCTCGTACGCCACCTGGCCGACGTCCGACTCGGCGTCGGACAGGACGGCCAGACAGCTGCCGTCCCCGGCGGCGGTCACGAACAGGAAGGCGTCGTCGAGCTCCACGACGGTCTGGCGGACCCCGCCCACGTCGAAGTGGCGGCCGACCCCCTTGGCGAGGCTGTGGAAGCCGGAGGCGACGGCGGCCAGGTGCTCGCCGTCCTCCCGCGTCAGGTCCCTCGACGTGCCGGTGGGCAGGCCGTCGCTGGACAGGACGAGCGCCTTGCGGATGGAACCGACCCGGTCGACCAACTCGTCCAGCAACCAGTTGAGTTCCCCGGCGCCCTTCCCGATGACGTCGTGTGCTGCGGACTTCGGTGCGGTCATCGACCGTCCCCCTCCGGTGTATTGCGTCGTACGCCGCCCAGGGCCTGGTCGGGCCCGTCGGCTGTGGTCTCTGCGCTGGTCATCGCGTTGTGCCGACGCCCGCGCTGCCAACCACGCTGCATCGACGCCATACGGTTGCGCACTTCCTCTGCGTCGCGCTCGGGCTGCGGCTGAGCGCCCGGGCCGCCCGGCCCGGTGCGGTCCGCGGGCTCGGCGGAGGTCTCTTTCAGCTGGGGGGCGAGGCTGGCCTGGCGGACCCGGCGGGGCAGGGCGCCCTGCAAGCCGGTTCCGTCGGCGGCCTCGCGGCCGGGAGCGGGCCGCAGCGGCTCGGGCGCCGGGGCCGGGACGAGCCCGCTGGCGCGCAGCGCGTCGGCCCGCCGCCGCTCCGGGGCCGGCCCGGACGGACGGACCGGCTCCGCCGCGGGCGACGGGTGGTCGCGGCCGGGCTGGTCGTCGACCCGGCGCCCGTGGTCGCTGACCAGGGTCGGCGCGGGCGGACGGCGGCGCGGCAGCGGTACGGGACCGGACGGCCGGCCCGGGGCTCCGGCGCCTTCGTCGGCCGCCTGCTGGTGCTGTCGGCGCTCGGCCGGGACGCCGCGGGGCGCGCCGAGGAAGCCGGTGCGGTCGTCGTCCCGCTCGTCGGCGCCCAGGGGGTGCGGCGTGTCCAGCTCCAACGGGTCCACGGGTGCCTCCAGTTCGACCGGCCCGTCGAGCAGGGCGCGGTCGGGGATGCCCACCGGGAGCGGGGAGAGCGCACGGGGTCCGGCGTCCCGCTCGCGGCGCCCGACGGCGTCGCCGTGGGCCGCCTTGCGGTCCAGGCGGAAGCCGGTGCCGTTGGTGTCCGGCGCGTCGGTGAGCAGGGCCGCCGGGATGAACACGACCGCCGTGGTGCCGCCGTACGGGGAGGGCTGGAGCGAGACGCGGACGTTCTGCCGCTGGGCGAGCCGGCTGACCACGAACAGGCCGAGCCGGTCGGTGTCGGAGAGCTCGAACTCGGGGGTCTCGGCGAGGCGCAGGTTGGCGTCGAGGAGCGCTTCGGGCGTCATGCCCAGGCCCCGGTCGTGGATCTCCAGGGTGAAGCCGTTGGCCACCCGCTCGCCGTGCACCTGGACGGCGGTGTGCGGGGGCGAGAACACCGTGGCGTTCTCCAGGAGTTCGGCCACCAGGTGGGTGAGGTCCGCGACGGCCGGGCCGCCCACGCCGAGCCGGGGCAGTCTGCGGACCTCTATGCGCTCGTAGTCCTCGACCTCGGCCACGGCCGCCCGGACGACGTCCATCAGCTGGACGGGCTTGCGCCACTGGCGGGAGGGGGCGGCGCCGGAGAGGATCACCAGGCCTTCGGCGTGGCGGCGCATACGGGTGGTGAGGTGGTCGAGCCGGAAGAGGTCGGCGAGCTCGTCGGTGTCCTCGGTGCGGCGCTCCATGGTGTCGAGGAGCGTGAGCTGGCGGTGGAGGAGGACCTGGTTGCGGCGGGCCAGGTTGACGAAGACCTCGGCCACCCCGCGCCGCACGTCGGCCTGTTTGACGGCGGCTTCGACGGCCGCGCGCTGAAGGGTGTTGAGGGCCTGGCCGACCTGGCCGACCTCGTCCTTCTCGTAGTCCAGGCGCGGTGCCTCGGTCTCCACGTCGACGTGTTCGCCGGCGGCGAGGCGGCGCATCACGCTCGGCAGGCGCACGCCGGACACCTCGTGCGCCTCCTTGCGGAGCCGGGTGAGGTCGCGGATCAGCTCGCGGCCGATGCGGACGGAGAGGAACAGCGAGAAGACGAGGGCGAGGAAGCCGAGGACGCCCGCGACACCGGCCTTGATGAGGACGTTGAAGGCGACCGGGTGGACGCGGTCGCGGTAGCGGTCGTCGGCGTCCGAGACGGCCTGCGAGAGGCGCGTGAGCAGCGGGGTCGCGGTCTGCTGCCAGCGGGCCAGGTCGACGCGCGGGTTCTTGGTGGGGCCCGCGGTGATGATGTTCTGCTCGGCGGCGCGCAGCGACTCGGAGCCCGCGGCGGCCCAGAACCGCTCGAAGATCTCGCGCTCGCCGCCGGGCAGGTTCTCCAGGCTGATCTCGTACAGGAGCGTGCGGTTGGCCACCAGGTTGACCACCTCGCGCAGCTCGTTCCAGGTGAACTGCGGCGGGGCGACCAGCGAGGAGGCGACCAGGGCGTCCTCGCGCGCCAGCATCTCGCGGGCCCGGGCCAGGCCCACGACCGCGCGGCCCTGCTTGTCCATGTCCACGTTCTCCAGCGCGTGGAGATTGGTCAGGAACGTGTAGCAGGGGTCGATGACGCCGCTGTACGCCTCCAGCGCACGGGTGCGGTTGACGCTGCGTCGGTCGATCTGCTGGCGCAGATCGCCGATGCCGTCGAACTCCTGGAGGACGGTCTTCAGCCGAGCCCGGGCCGCCGGGCGCAGATCGTCGCGCACCTGGGAGTCATTGGCGGCGGAACGAATCTTCGCCACCGCGCGGTCGGTGTCCCGGCGGCGGTTCTGCAGCGCGGCGAGCGCGTCGGCGGCCCGCTGGTCGGCCAAGTAGACGAGCGTCTGACGGCGTTCCTCCTGGATGACCTGGACCGTGTCCTCCATCGGGGAGCCGACCTTGTCCACGATGTACGTGACGTTCAGCAGCTCGTTGGCCTCGCGGCCGGTGATGTAGGTCGTGAATCCCCACAGAGCGGTGAGGGAGACGAGCGGCACCAGCAGCAACGCCACGATCTTCCTGCGGATGGACTTCCCGCGAAAGCGCATGGCCTCCCCCAGATCAACCGTCAACAAACGGCGTGAGCCTACTACTGCCACATAGACAACTCGAAGGCACGTCCGGACGATTTTCGGCCGCCCTCAGCAGAGTTGATCATGGGTTGTCCTGGTATTACGTGAGATCACCTCCAGGGTGTGGCCGAGGACACCCGTAGGGCCGGTGGTTCCCGTCCGGGCCCGGATGGCTGGAATTCTGCCTTCCACGCAAATCCGGGGAATCTTAGGGGAGTTCCGTTCGTCCTTCTGTACGGGGGTTGTGACGGGGATGTACGGACCCGTGCGCATCGGGAGGCATCGATGTGCCGGTGGTGGGGAGTGAGTATCCATGGGCACTGAAGGCATGAGTGCGGACCGCGCGGCCGGAAAGGACTCGCGCGCGGACGGCAGGCATGACGACAGCGGGCACGGCACGGGCGGACGCGGCGCGGGTGAACTGCCGCCGCTGTGGGTGGAGGAGCCCGCGATCCGGCCGCGGCTGCCCGATCCGATCAGGGACGCGGCGGTGCGCTCGGTGCTGATCGTCGCGGTCACGCTGATCCAGGCGGTGATCGCGTTCCTGTGCACGGTGGCGGGCTCCTGGCTGGCCTTCCCGATGGTGCTCAGCAGCGTGGCGAGCACGGTGGTGGCGACCTGGGCGGTCCTGGACGTGTGGGTCACCCGCCAGGTGTGGAACCAGCGCAACGGCGTGGTGTCGGTGCCCAGCAGCACCGCGCGCCAACTGCGCCGCGAGCGGCGCCGGGTGCGGCGTGCGGCCCGGGCGGCCGAGCGGTCGGGGACCGGCCGAATAGGCACGAGCGAGACGGGCAGCCTCTCCCGGGCATAGCGGCCTGGAGGAGTGCCGGTGGGTGAGGTGCAGGAGCCGGACGCGGCCGCGGGCAGACGCCGGGGCGGCGCCGGGGCACTGCGGTCGGTCGACCGCGCGGTCAGCGTCCTTGAGGCGCTGGCCCGGCTCGGCGAGGCCGGAGTCACCGAGATCGCCGATGAGTTGGGGGTGCACAAGTCGACCGCGTTCCGGCTGCTCGGGGCGCTGGAGAACCGGGGCCTGGTCGGCCAGGAGAAGGAGCGGGGGAAGTACTTCCTGGGTGCCGGGATGCTGCGCCTGGCCGGTGCCGCGGCCGTGCGGCTCGACATCTCGCAGGAGGGCGTGCCGGTCTGCCGCGCGCTCGCGGACAGCACGGGCGAGACCGCCAACGTCGCCGTGCTCGACGGCGACGCGGCCGTCAACATCATGCAGGCGCGCGGTGCGGCGGCCGTCACGGCGTTCAACTGGCTGGGCCGGCGCACCCCGCTGCACGCGACCGCGAGCGGCAAGGCGCTGCTCGCCCACCTCCCCGAGGAGCGCCGCGAGGCACTGCTCGCCCAGGGGCTGGCGCGCTTCACCGCGCACACCCTCACGGATCCGGCCGTGCTCCGCACCGAGCTGGCGCGGGTGGTCGAGCGGGGGTACGCGCAGACGGCCGAGGAGCTGGAGGACGGGCTCAACGCCCTGGGGGTGGTGGTGCGCGGCCACGACGGCTCGGTGATCGGCGCGATCGGCGTCTCGGGCCCGGCGTACCGGATGGCGCGGGAGTCACTCCCGGAGGTCGCCGAGCGCGTCCTGGAGGCCGCCCGGGACCTCTCGCGTCGCATGGGGCATCCCGGGCAACACCTGCGCTGACAGCACATCACATTCTGTGTCTGACAGGCGAATTCAGGTCCGGGGAGCCCTCGGACGGCGACCGGTCAGACACTCTTGACGCTCCCCTGGGCCGTCCTCACCATGTCTCACATCGCGCAACCGGTAGTGCTCTGCGCAACAGGAGGGTGAGGCCGTGTCTCACGAGGTCCGCACCGCCCCCGCAGCCGACCCCGCCCACGCGCGCGCAGTCGTCATCGGCGCCGGGATCGTGGGCTGTTCGCTCGCCGACGAGCTCACCGCACGGGGCTGGTCGCACGTCACCGTGGTGGAGCAGGGGCCGCTGCCCGCGCCGGGCGGGTCCAGCTCGCACGCGCCCGGTCTGGTCTTCCAGACCAACGCCTCCCGGACGATGACGGCGTTCGCGGCGTACACGGTGAACACGCTGCGCGGGCTGAGCGTGGACGGCGAGCCCTGCTTCCGGGCGGTCGGCGGGCTCGAAGTGGCCACCACCCCGGAGCGCTGGGCCGATCTGCACCGCAAGGTGGGCCTCGCGGCCGCCTGGGGGGTGCGGGGCGAGCTGCTCACCGCGCACCAGTGCAGGGCGCTGTGGCCTCCGCTCGACAGGGAGAAGGTCCTCGGCGGCTTCCACACCCCCGACGACGGGCTCGCCGACGCGGTGCTCGCCTCCCGGGCGCTGCGGTCACGCGCCCAGGCCCGGGGCGCCCGCTTCCTGGCGCGGCACACGGTCACGGACATCGAGCGGGAGGACGGCCGCGTCACCGCCGTCGTCACCGACCGGGGCCGCTTCCCGGCCGATGTGGTGGTCTCGGCGGCCGGGTTCTGGGGCCCGGTGATCGGACGGATGGCCGGGGTGACCGTGCCGCTGCTGCCGCTCGCCCACCAGTACGCGACGACCGCCCCGCTGGCCGGACTCACCGCACGGGCGGCGGCCGCGCTGCCGATCCTGCGCCACCAGGACCGCGACCTGTACTTCCGTGCGCACACCGACGCGGACGGGGCACGGCTCGGCATCGGCTCGTACGCCCACCGGCCGCTGCCGGTGGACCCGTTCGCGGTCCCGGCGTACGACGACGCGCCCGTCATGCCCTCCTCGCTCGCCTTCACCCCGGAGGACTTCGCGCCGAGCTGGGCGGACGCCACGGCGCTGCTGCCCGAGCTCGCGTACGGCTCGGTCGCGCACGGCTTCAACGGCGTCTTCTCCTTCACGCCCGACGGCATGCCGCTGCTCGGCGAGTCCCGGGAGCTGCGCGGGTTCTGGCTGGCCGAGGCGGTGTGGGTGACGCACTCGGCGGGGGCGGCCAGGGCGGTCGCCGAGTGGCTGACGGACGGCCGCCCGTCCCTTGACGTGCACGCCTGCGACGTCCGGCGCTTCGAGGACGTCCAGCTCACGCCGCGGTACATCGAGGAGCGGGCGGCCCAGAGCTTCGTCGAGGTGTACGACGTCGTCCATCCGCTCCAGCCGATGGAGCGCCCGCGCCCGCTGCGGACCAGCCCCTTCCACGTACGCCAGCGCGAGCTCGGGGCGTACTTCCTGGAGGGCGGCGGCTGGGAGCGGCCGCACTGGTACGAGACGAACGCGCCCTTGGTGGACGGGCTGCACATTCCCGTGCGCGACGCCTGGTCGGCGCGGTACTGGTCGCCGATCGCGGCGGCGGAGGCGAAGGCGACGCGCGAGCGGGTCGCGCTGTACGACATGACCCCGCTGCGGCGCCTGGAGGTGACCGGGCGCGGCGCCCTCGCGTTCCTCCAGCGGATGACGACCAACCAGCTGGAGAAGAAGCCGGGTTCGGTGACGTACACGCTGCTGCTCGACGGGGCGGGCGGGATCCGGTCCGATCTGACCGTGGCCCGCCTGGCCCCGGACCGCTTCCAGGTGGGCGCCAACTCCCCCGCCGACCTGGACTGGCTGCTCGCGCACGCGCCGGACTCGGTGACCGTGCGGGACATCACCTCCGGCACCTGCTGCGTCGGCGTGTGGGGCCCGCTCGCCCGCGAGCTGGTGCGGCCCCTGACCCGCGACGACTTCTCGCACTCCGCGTTCGGCTACTTCCGGGCGAAGGAGACGGTCATCGGGAACGTCCCGGTCACCGCGATGCGGCTGAGCTACGTCGGCGAGCTGGGCTGGGAGCTGTACACGAGCGCGGACCTCGGACTGCGGCTGTGGGACACGCTCTGGGAGGCCGGGCAGCGGCTCGATGTGGTCGCTGCGGGCCGCAGCGCCTTCGAGTCGCTGCGCCTGGAGAAGGGCTACCGCGCCTGGGGCCGCGACATGACGGCCGAGCACACCCCGTACGAGGCGGGGCTCGGCTTCGCGGTCCGGCCCGGCAAGGGCGAGTTCATGGGCCGCGCGGCGCTCGGCGACCCCGCGGCCGTCAAGCGCCGGCTCACCTGTCTGACCCTGGACTCCCGTTCGGCGGTGGTCCTCGGCGCCGAGCCGGTGCTGGTCGACGGCGTGCCCGCCGGTTACGTCACCAGCGCCGCGTACGGCTACACGATCGGGCGCTGCGTCGCGTACGCCTGGCTGCCCGTCCTGGCGCCGGGCACTCCGGTCCATGTCGAGTACTTCGGCGAGAAGGTCCCCGCGACCGTCGCCGAAGAGCCGCTGTTCGACCCGCGGATGGCCCACCTCATGCGTTGACCGGCGTCCTGCGTCGAACCGCGTCACGAGGCGGGCCCGGCCGGGCACCGACCCCTCCGGGAGGAAGCATGGCTCCGACGTACGACGTGATCGTCCTCGGCCTCGGCGGCATGGGCTCGGCCGCCGCCCAGCACCTCGCCGCGCGCGGCGCGCGCGTCCTCGGCCTGGAGCGGTTCGGCCCGGTGCACGCGCACGGCTCCAGCCACGGCGGCTCACGGATCACCCGGCAGTCCTACTTCGAGGACCCGGCGTACGTGCCGCTGCTGCTGCGGGCGTACGAGCTGTACGACCGGATCGAGCGGGATTCGGGGCGCGAGATCGCCCTGCTGTGCGGCGGGATGATGGTGGGCCGCCCCGACTGCCGTACGGTCGCGGGCGCGGTGCGCTCGGCCCGGCAGTGGGACCTGCCGCACGAGATGCTGGACGCCCGCGAGATCCGCCGCCGCTTCCCGACCATGAACCCGCTCGACGACGAGGTGGCGCTCTACGAGGCGCGGGCCGGACTGCTGCGGCCGGAGACCACCGTGGCGGCCCACCTCCAGCTCGCCACCAAGGCGGGCGCCGAGCTCCACTTCGAGGAGCCGGCGACCCGCTGGGAGGAGCTGCCGGGCGGGCGCGGGGTCCGCGTCCACACGCCCGAGAACAGCTACACGGCGGGCCAGCTGGTGATCTGTCCGGGTGCCTGGGCGCCCGAGCTGCTCGCGGACCTCGGTGTGCCGGTCCGCATCGAGCGGCAGGTCATGTACTGGTTCGGGCCCGAGGGCGGCACCGAACCGTTTCTCCCGGAGCGCCGGCCCGTCTTCGTGTGGGAGAAGGCGGACGGGGTCCAGGTGTACGGGTTCCCGGCCATCGACGGGCCCTCGGGCGGCGTCAAGGTCGCGTTCTTCCGCAAGGACGGCGCCCCCTGCACGCCCGCCACCATCGACCGTACGGTGGCCCCGGCCGAGGTCGAGGAGATGGCGGCGGCCATGCGCCGGGTGACCCCCACCCTGCCTGGAACGTTCCTGCGGGCCGTGACCTGCATGTATTCGACCACTCCGGACGAGCACTTCGTGATCGCGCGGCACCCGGCGCACCCCGGGACCGCCACCGTGGCCTGCGGTTTCTCGGGGCACGGCTTCAAGTTCGTGCCGGTGGTCGGCGAGATCCTCGCCGATCTGGCGCTCGACGGCACGACGGCCCACCCCATCGAGCTGTTCGACCCGCTCAGATTCGGTACGAAGGCGCAAACGGGCACCGCGGCCCCCGCGAGCGCCCGTGGCGGCGCGCGATGACCGCCGGGGCCGCCGAGCGCACCCCGAGCCTGCTGGAGACCCTGCCCGGCCGCTTCTACTGCGACCCGGCGGTCTTCGCCCGCGAGCAGGAGCGGATCTTCGAAGCGCTGTGGTTCTGCGCGGTGCGCGCCGCCGACCTCGACCGGCCCGGCGCCTTCCGCACGGTCCAGGTGGGCCGCGAGAACGTGCTGGTGGTACGGACCCGCGAGGGCGCGCTGCGGGCGTTCCTCAACGTCTGCCGACACCGGGGCGCCCGGGTGTGCGCCGAGGAGAGCGGCACGGTCCGGCGCACCCTGCAGTGCCCGTACCACGCCTGGACGTACGACCTGGAGGGCAGACTCGTCGCCGCGCCGAACCTGGCGCGGATGCCGGACGTGGACCGCGAGGAGCGCGGGCTGCTGCGGGTCGCGCTGCGCGAGTGGCTCGGCTACGCGTGGGTGTGCCTGGCCGAGGAGCCGCCGTCGTTCGAGGACACGGTGGTCGGCGCGGCCACCGAGCGCCTGGGCGATCCGGCGGCGGTGGAGCGCTACCGGGCCGCGGAACTGGCCCTGGGCCGCCGGATCTCGTACGACGTGGGCGCCAACTGGAAGCTGATCGTCGAGAACTTCATGGAGTGCTACCACTGCGCGACCATCCACCCCGAACTCACCCACGTACTCCCGGAGTTCGCCAAGGGGTTCGCCGCGCAGTACTACGTGGGGCACGGCGCCGAGTTCGCGCGGGGCGCGGAGGGGTTCACCGTGGACGGCGGCGCGGGGTTCGGGCGCCTCGCGGGCCTGGCGGACGCGCAGGACCGCCGCTACTACGCGATCACCGTGAAACCGCAGGTGTTCGTGAACCTGGTGCCCGACCACGTGATCGTCCACCGGATGTTCCCGCTGGCCGTGGACCGCACGGTCGTCGAGTGCGACTGGCTGTACGCACCGGAGGTCGTGGCGTCCGGCGCCGATGTGTCGCGGTCCGTGGAGCTGTTCCACCGCGTCAACGTGCAGGACTTCGAGGCGTGCGAGCGCACCCAGCCCGCCATGGATTCGCGCGCGTACCGGCGCGGCGGCGTGCTGGTTCCCAGCGAACACCACATCCGGGCCTTCCATGAGTGGGTTCTCACATGTCTGAAGCCTCACATGTCTGAAGTGTGAATACCTGGGTAGCGGCGCCCCGGGGCGCCGATGTGATCACGGCTGCCCTGACTCAACTCTCGTGACCGAGGAGCTGAGGGAACTGACGGAAGTCAAGGAGCGTCATGCCTGAACTGTTCATCGGCGGCCGATGGAGCGCCGCCGTCGACGGGGAGACCCGCGAGATCCGCTGCCCGGCGGACGGCTCGCCGGTCGCCGTGGTCGACGAGGCGGGTCCCAAGGACGCGGCGGCCGCGGTGGCCGCCGCCCGCGAGGCCTTCGACCGAGGCCCCTGGCCCGGGACCCCCGCCGCCCAGCGGGCCGCGCTGCTGCTGCGCGTCGCCGACCTCATCGAGCGTGACGCGGCCGCGCTGGCCCGCGCCGAGTCCCTGGACACCGGCAAGCGGCTGGTCGAGTCCGAGTACGACATGGCGGACATCGCCAACTGCTTCCGCCACTTCGGCCACCTCGTCGCGGCGCAGGAGCCCGGCCGGGTCGTCGACACCGGGAACCCGGTGACGGACAGCCGTACCGTCACCGAGCCGGTCGGCGTCTGCGCGCTGATCACTCCGTGGAACTACCCGCTGCTGCAGACCGCGTGGAAGGTCGCGCCGGCCATCGGCGCGGGCAACACCTTCGTCCTCAAGCCCAGCGAGCTCACCCCGCACACCGCGATCATGCTGATGCGGCTGCTCACCGAGGCCGGACTGCCGGACGGCGTCGCCAACCTGGTCCTGGGCACCGGCCCCGCCGTCGGGGCGCCGCTGGTCGAGGACGAGCGCGTGGACCTGGTGTCGTTCACCGGCGGACTGGCCACCGGCCGGCACGTGATGGCGTCGGCGGCGGCCACGGTCAAGCGCACCGCGCTCGAACTGGGTGGCAAGAACCCCAACATCGTCTTCGCCGACGCCGACTTCGAGACGGCCGTCGACTACGCCCTGACCGCCGTGTTCCTGCACTCCGGCCAGGTCTGCTCGGCGGGCGCGCGCCTGCTGGTGGAGGACTCGCTGCACGACCGCTTCGTCGACGAAGTGGTTCGCCGCGCCCGGCTGATCAGGCTCGGCGGCCCCTTCGACGAGCAGGCCCGCACCGGCCCGCTGATCTCGGCGGCCCATCTCGCCAAGGTCGAGGCGTACGTCGCGGCCGGGCTCGCCGAGGGCGCGGTGCTGCGCTGCGGCGGCGCCCGCCCGGACGACCCGGCGCTCGCGGACGGCCACTACTACCTGCCCACCGTCCTGGACGAGTGCACGGCCGCGATGTCCGTGGTCCGCGACGAGTCGTTCGGACCGGTGCTCACCGTCGAGCGGTTCCGCGACGAGGACGAGGCCCTGGCGCTCGCCAACGACACCATCTACGGCCTGGCCGGGGCGGTGTGGACCCGCGACGAGGCACGCGCGCGGCGGGTCGCCGCCCGGCTGCGCGCGGGCACGGTGTGGATCAACGACTTCCACCCGTACGTCCCGCAGGCCGAGTGGGGCGGGATGAAGCAGTCGGGAACGGGCCGCGAGCTCGGTCTCGCCGGGCTCGCCGAGTACCAGGAGACCAAGCACATCTGGCGCAACACCGAGCCGCGCCCGCAGCGCTGGTTCGACTGAACGACCGCTGCCCGCGGCGCCGTTCCGAGTGAACGGCCGCCGCCCGCGGTGCGGCCCCGCCGAACGCCCGTCCCTGCCCTCCCCTCTGCACGATCCTGTACGAGGAGTGATCCCCGATGACCGCCACCACACCCCCGCCCCCCTCCCCCTCCCCAGCCCGGGCGGGCGCCGACGCCGATGACGCCGCGCTCGCCGAACTCGGGTACAAGCCGGGGCTCAAGCGCACCCTCGGCAACTTCCACACCTTCGCCGCCGGGATCAGCTACATCTCGATCCTGACCGGCACGTTCCAGATGTTCTACTTCGGCGTCAGCCTCGGCGGCCCGGCCTACTGGTGGTCGTGGCCCCTGGTCTTCGTCGGCCAGCTGATGGTCGCGCTCTGCTTCTGCGAGCTGGCCGCCCGCTACCCGGTGGCCGGATCGGTCTACAACTGGGCCAAGAACCTGGGCGGTCCGCACGTCGGCTGGCTGGCCGGCTGGATGATGACGCTGGCGAGCATGGTCTCGCTGGCCGCCGTCGCCCTGGCACTCCAGCTGACGCTCCCTCAGATCTCGTCGTGGTTCCAGTTCGTCGGCGACGGCAGCGGGAAGTACGACGCCGCCGCCAACGCGGTCGTGCTGGCGTGCGGCCTGATCCTCTTCACCACCGTGGTCAACGCGTTCGGCGTCAAGCTGATGGCCCGGATCAACACGGCCGGCGTCTTCATCGAGCTGATCGCCGCGGTGATCCTGGTGATCCTGCTGGCCGCGCACATCACCCGGGGCCCCAGCGCCATCGTGGAGACCCACGGCATCGGCGCCGGCCAGAACCTGGGCTACTTCGGCGCGTTCCTCACCGCCTCGCTCGCCTCCGCGTACGTCATGTACGGCTTCGACACCGCGTCCTCGCTCGGCGAGGAGTCGGTCGACCCCAGCCGCAACGCGCCGCGCGCGATCCTGCGGGCGCTGATCGCCTCGTTCGTCATCGGCGGCCTCATCCTGCTGTGCGCGCTGCTCGCCACACCGGACCTGAGCGCGCCCGAACTCTCCGTGGACGGGCTCCAGTACGTGGTCCTGAGCACGCTGGGCGACACCATGGGCCAGGCGCTGCTGTGGTGCGTGGTGATCGCGGTCGTGGTCTGCGAGCTCGCCGTGCACACCGCGGGCATCCGGCTGATGTTCGCGATGGCCCGGGACAACAACCTGCCGGGCGGCAGCCGGCTCGCCAAGATCAGCCCGCGCTTCCAGACCCCGATCGCGCCCGCCGTGGTCTGCGGGCTCGTCGCCATCGGGATCCTGCTGGTCAACATCAAGCAGCCGCAGATCTTCTCGGTCGTCACCAGCATCGCGATCATCATGATCTACCTGGCGTATCTGCTGGTCACGATGCCCATGCTGGTCCGCAGGCTGCGCGGCACCTGGCAGCCCGCGCCCGGGCGCTTCTCGCTCGGCCGCTTCGGTCTCCCCGTCAACATCGTCGCGGTGCTGTGGGGCCTGGGCATGACCGTCAACCTGCTGTGGCCGCGCGCCGCCGTCTACAACGCGGCGGCCCCGTACCACTGGTACCTGCGCTGGGGCGGCGTGCTGTTCGTCGGCGCCGTCACCGTGGGCGGCTTCGCCTACTACTGGTTCGTCCAGCGCCACCGCACCGGCGTCCTCGCGGACCACGCCGCCGAGAAGCGGGACACCGACCCCACCACCACCCCCGGCACCACCGCCGCCGCCACCGGCTGAAGCAAGGAGCGAAGGAATCATGAACGAGGCCAACACCGGTACGCACACGGACGAGTTCGACTACGTCGTCGTCGGCGGCGGCACCGCGGGCAACGTTGTCGCGGCCCGGCTCAGCGAGGACCCCTCGGTGACCGTCTGCGTCCTGGAAGCGGGCCCCTCGGACGTCGGCGACGACGACGTGCTGCGCCTGGAGCGCTGGATGGGGCTGCTCGAATCGGGCTACGACTGGGACTACCCGGTCGAGCCGCAGGAGCGCGGCAACAGCATGATGCGCCACGCGCGCGCCAAGGTGCTCGGCGGCTGCTCCTCGCACAACTCCTGCATAGCCTTCTGGGCGCCCGCCGAGGACCTGGACGGCTGGGCCGCCGAGGGCTGTACGGGCTGGGGCGCCGAGGACGTCTTCCCGCTCTACCGGCGCCTGGAGAACAACGACGCGCCCGGCGAGCACCACGGCCGCAGCGGCCCGGTGAAGCTGCGCACCATCAAGGGCGAGGATCCCTGCGGCAGCGCGCTGCTCGACGCGTGCGCCCAGAACGGCATCCCCACCACGCCCTTCAACACCGGCCGTACGGTGGTCAGAGGCGCCAACTGGTTCCAGATCAACTCGGACGAGAACAACATCCGCCAGTCGTCCTCGGTCGCGTATCTGCATCCGATCATCGGCAAGCGGCCCAATCTGACCGTACGGACCGGGATCCGCGCCAAGCGGCTGGTGATCGGCGAGGACCGGCGCTGCACCGGGGTCGAGTACCTGGACCCCGACCTGGTGCACACCCGTACCGTCTCCGCGCGGCGCGAGGTCGTCGTCAGCTGCGGCTCGATCGACACGCCCAAGCTGCTGATGCTCTCCGGGATCGGGCCCGCCGACCATCTGCGCGAGGTGGGCGTGGAGACGCTGGTGCACTCCCCCGGCGTCGGCGAGAACCTCCAGGACCACCCCGAGGGCGTCATCATGTGGGACGCCAAGCGGCCGATGCCGACCCGCTCCAACCAGTGGTGGGAGATCGGGATCTTCGCGGACACCGAGCCGGGCCTGGACCGGCCGGACCTGATGTTCCACTACGGCTCGGTGCCGTTCGACATGAACACCGCCCGGCACGGCTACCCGACCAGCGAGAACGCGTTCTGTCTGACGCCCAACGTCACGCACGCCAAGTCGCGCGGCACGGTCCGGCTACGCACCCGCGACTACCGCGACAAGCCGATGGTCGACCCGCGCTACTTCACCCATGAGCACGACGTACGGGTGATGACGTACGGGCTGCGGCTCGCCCGGGAGATCGCCGCGCAGCCCGCCCTTGCGGACTGGGCGGGCGCGGAGCTGGCGCCCGGGCCCGACGTCCGTACCGACGACGAGCTGTTCGAGTACATCCGCACCACGCACAACACGGTCTACCACCCGGCGTGCACGGTGAAGATGGGCGCCGACGACGACGCGATGGCGCCGCTCGACGCCCGTCTGCGCGTCAAGGGCGTACGCGGACTGCGCGTCGCCGACGGCTCGGTGATGCCGGAGCTGGTCACCGTCAACCCGTGCATCACGACGATGATGATCGGCGAGAAGTGCGCGGACATGATGAAGGCGGACGCGCGCTGAGAGGGCCCGGGGGGCGCTTGCGCGCCCCCCGGCTCACGCCGGCTTCTTGAACATCCTGGTGGCCGTGATCTCCCCGTGCACCGACCCGTCCGGGTCCTTCGGGAGGCCCGGCCGCAGGTGCTCCTCGACGCTGATGTACTTCAGCCCCGCCCGCAGGTCCGCGTCATTGCGCAACCGGATGACCAGCGGGAACTCCGCGAGCGCCGTCGTGTCGAACAGGCCCGTGGTGTACAGGAGCTGGACGCCGAGCGCGTCCGACACGGCCCGCTGGAGCTCAAGGAGATACGTGGCGTTGGCCCGGCCGATCGGGTTGTCCAGGAACAGCGTGCCCGCGTGGCGGTGCTTGTCGCGGCCCCGGTCGTTGCTGCGCAGCGCGGCCATCGTGCAGTACAGCGCGATCGCGGCGGTGAGCAGCTGCCCGCCCGAGAACACGTCGCCCATCTGCCCGACCGGGACGCGCTCGGCGCGCAGCACCGCGTCCGGCTTGAGGATCTCCACGGCGATGCCGCGCGGCTCCAGGGCCGCCTGAACTCCCCGCAGCAGCAAGGACATTCCGTCCCGGCGCATGTCGGAGTTCTTCTTCAGGGCCGCGCGCGTCGCCTCGTCGATGACCTCGCCCAGGCGCTCGGTCAGCGTCGCCTGGTCGGGCTCCTCGAACCGGATCCGCAGGAACTCCTGCCCCGACCACTCGCCGAGACCCTCCGGCAGCTGCGAGAGCCGCTGGGCCGAGCGCAGCGTGGTCAGCGCCGACTCGACGAGCCCGCGCAGCCGGTCCACGATCGAGTCCCGGTTGCGCTCCAGTTGCTCCAGCTCGTCGGTGAGGACCCGCAGCCGGGGCGCGAACGCCGCCGCCCACGACGCCGCGTGCTCGGGCAGCGCGGCGGCGGGCAGCTCCCGGATCTGCTGGCGGGCGGGGGTGCGCACCTGCTCGTACCGGGTCGCGTTGGCGTGCCGGACCAGGACGTCCGAGGCCTCCCGGACGGCGGCCTCGGCCGCCGACAGGTCGCCCGCGCAGCCGCGCAGCGAACGCCGGGCCTCGGCGGCCGACTGGCGGGCCTCGGCCAGGTCGCCGGGGAACGGCTCGGGCGTCTGCTCGTCCTCCTCCTGCTGGTGGTCGCGGAGCAGGTCGCGCAGGAGCGCGGCCGTCTCGTCGAAGCCTCCGGCCGCGTCCTCGGCGGCCCGGTGGGCCTGCAGGAGCTCGGCGTGCGCGGCGCGCGAGGTCTCCAACTCGGCGGTGCGGGCGGCCAGTTCGGCCGTGGCGGTGCGCAGCAGGCCCTGCGCCTGCTCGGCGTCGCCGGGCACCTGCTCCTCGGGCAGCTCGGTGTGCGCCTCGCCGTCCTCGGGGGCCAGCCGCTCGGCCTCGCCGCGCAGCCGGCCGAGCTGCTCGCTCGCCGCCGACGCCCTGGTCTCCAGGAGCTGTACGAGGGATTCCGCGCGGGCCGCGGCGGCCTGCCGGGACGGGCCGTCGGCGCCGTCGGTGCCCTCCAGGAGCTGGGCGGCGCGGGTGCGGACCTTGTTGGTGAGCCGGTCCAGCTGGGCGAGCGCGGCGCTCTCGTCGCTCTCCGCGCGCGCCTGCTCGGCGCGCAGGTCGGCGCCGACGCCGACCTTCTCGTACAACTGCGAGGCGGCCCGGTAGGCCTCGCGCAGGGCGGGCAGCGCGGCCTTGGGGGCGTCGCCGTCCGGCTCCGGCAGGTTCTCCGGCGCGCCCGCGATCTCGGCGCGCTCGGCGCGCAGCGCGCGGGCGGTGCGGTGGGCGTCGTCGGCGGCGCGCTGGGCGCCGCGGCGGTCCTCGTCGGCGGCCCGGGCGCGCTCCAGGAGGGACTGGGCGCGGGCCTCGGACTCGGCGGCCTCGTCGACGAGTTCGCGCAGGGTGCTCTGCCAGCCCGCGCGCTCGCGCAGCCGGAAGGCGAGCCCGGCCAGCGCGTCGGCGGCGCGGCGGGCGCGCTGGGCGGCCTCCTGGCGCTCGTCGCGGACCCGGGACGCCTCGGCGGCGGCCTCGTCGGCCTCCGCCCGTTCCGTACGGGCCTCGGTCAGCTCCTCCACGGCGGCCTTGGCGGCGGCGCGCGCGTCCCGTGCGGCCGTGGCGAGCTCGTCGAGCATCCCGGGCGGGCAGTCGGCGCGCCAGGAGCCGATCCGTGCGGCGAGCCCGCGGTCGCCCGCGAGACGGGCGGCGAGGGCGCGGATCTCCTCGTCGCGGGCGGCGGCGCGGGTGCGCAGCGCCTGCCGCTCCTCGTCGGCGGCGTGCTCGTCGTGCATGGCCGGGTTCGGCGGGACGAGGAAGACATCCGTCTCGCCCGCGCCCTGCTCGCCCTGCCGGGGCACCGGCGCGAGCAGCGCGGCGGCGGTGCCGACGGCCACCGCGGACCGGGGCAGCAGCGCGGCGCCGGCCAGCGCCTCGCGGGCCCGGACGTGCGAGGCGGGGTCGGTGATCACCACGCCGTCGACCAGCTCGGGCCGGGCCGCGAGCACCGAGGCGTGGTCGGCCGGGTCCACGGCCTGGGCGAGGTAGCGCCAGCCGGGCAGGGCCGGGATGCCGTGCTCGCCCAGGTACTCGACGGTGGCGAGGACGTCGGGGCCCGGCGGCAGCAGTCCGCCGTCGCCGAGCGCGCCGAGGATGCGGGCGTCGTCGGCGGCGGCGGTCCGCAGCTCGAAGAGGTGCCGCTCGGCGGAGGCGATGCCCTGGTCCAGGAGCTGCCTCAGCTCGTCGGCCTGGCGGTCCAGCTCCTCGGCGGTCAGCGGGCTGTCCGCGCCGTCCGCCGCGAAGGAGGCGGGGGTGCCGTGCACCGCGTGGTGGACGGCCTCCGCCGCGTACATCGTCGCCCTGCGCGGCAGCGGGATCCCGGCCGCCGGGGCGGACGGGAGGCCGAGGAGCTCGGCGAGGCGCTCGTCGGCCGCGATCGACTCGGCGGCACGGCGCTCCGCGTCGTACGCGTTGCCGGCGGCCTCGGCCGCGTCCTGGGCGCGGGCCGCGGCCAGTTCGGCGCGGGCCTGCTCGGCGGCGGCCTCGCGGGCGCGGTCGGCGGTGGCGCGGGCGCTGTCGCGGGCCGTGTCCCAGGCGGCGACCGCCGTCTTCTCGGCGTCGCTCGCGGCGAGCGCGGCCCTGGCCGGGTCGGCGTCCGGGGCGCTGTCGTCCAGCCAGCCCGCCCGCACCGCCTCGGCGGTCTCCTGCTCGACCTCGGCGAGGCGCTGGCGCAGGTGCCCGGCCTCGCTGCGGGCGCGCTGTGCCTCGGTGGCGGCGGCCGTGGCGTCGCGGTGGGCCGCCTCGCTCGCCTCCTGGAGTGCGGCGGACCGCTCCTCCTCCTCGGCGGCGACCCGCTCGCCGTCCTCGGCCGCCGTGTGCAGCGCCCGTACGAGATCGGCGGCGGCGGTGGCGCGGGCGGCGAGCGCGGGCGCGGCGTCCCGCTCGGCCTCGCGGATCGCGGCGGCCACGCGCGCGGAGCGGTCGGCGGCGGCCTTGTGCCGCAGCACCGCCTCGGCGGCCTGCCAGGCGGAGTGCAGCGTACGGGCGTCGGCCAGCTCGCGGCGCTGGGCGGTGGCGGCCTTCTCGGCGACGGCGAGCGCCAGCGAGGCGTGGCGGTAGGCGAGTTCGGAGGCGATCAGGGCGCTGCGGCCGCGCGTCCGCTCGGCCTCGGTGACGGTGTGCGCGGCGGCGGTGACCCGGCCCGCGAGGTCGGTGGCGCGCCCGCGCTCCTGGCCCGCGCGCGCGGAGAGCCTGCGCGCCAGCGTACGGGTACGGCGCTCGGCCCCGGCGTGGACGTCGCGCGCGCGGGAGCGGGCCTCGGCGGCCTCGACGATCCGGTTGAGCAGGTCCACCGAGCCCGCGGTGAACTCGCGCTCGGCGGTCAGCTCTGCGCGGCGGCCCAGCTTGTCGCCGAAGCCGCCGACCAGGTCCGCGAGGCCGTCGGTGTCCCGGGTGTCGGTGACGGCGCGCAGCAGCAGGTCGGTGAAGTCGGAGTCCTTCTTGACCGCGAAGAGACCGGCCGCCTCGCCCTCGTCGGCGTTCATCTCGCGCTGGTAGCGGAAAAGTTCGGGGTCAAGGCCCAGGTCGCCCAGGTGCTCGTTCCAGCGGTCGTGGATCTCCTCCCAGACCACGTCGAGGTGCGGGTACGCCTTGCCCGCCTCGGTGACCGCGTCGCGGAAGCCCTTCATGGTGCGGCGCCTGCCCTGGGCGCCGGACGCGCCCTCGGCGGCCGGGCGCACCGCGCTGGACTCGGCGACCGGCAGCGAGTCCAGGCTCAGGCCCGGGCCGGGCCGGAACGAGTACCAGGCCTCGGCGAACTTCCTCGGGTCGTTGGAGACCTGCCGCCCGCGCCACTCGCTCACCTTGCCGACCACGACCAGCTCGCCGGTGAGGGTGTGCTGCCACTCCAGGGCGACGTGGCCGCAGTCGTCGGCGAGCAGGAACTTGCGTAGCACGCCGGAGCTGGCGCCGCCGAGGGTGTTGCGGTGGCCGGGCAGCATCACCGAGAAGATCAGCTTGAGCAGGACGGACTTGCCGCCGCCGTTCTCCAGGAAGAGCACGCCGGCGGGGGCGGGGCGGCGCGGCGGGCCGACCGGCTCGTCCTCGAAGAACTCCGCCTGGGTGGGCGCCGGGTGGGGCACGGGCGCGCCCACGCCGCGCAGGTCCAGCACGGTGTCGGCGTAACGCGCACCGGCGGGGCCGATGGAGTAGAGGCGGACCCGGGACAGCTCGTACATGGCGGACTCTCGTAGATGTGGCGGGTGGGTGTGTCTGGGGGCGGGTGTGCCTGTGGGGGTCAGGCGTGGAACGGGAGGCCGGCGTCGGCGGCCAGGTCGAGGTCGTCGCCGTCGGGGGGCGGCAGCAGGGTCGCGCTGCCGTCGCTGACCGCGACGACACCGAGCTCCAGGAGCTCGGCGAGGGCGGCGCTGCCCGCCATGTCGCGGACCTGGAGCTGGTAGCGGGCGGTGGTGCGGTAGGCGCCGCCCGCGTCGTCGCCGGTCCGCTGGAGGAAGCCGGACTCGGTGAGGAACGCGACGGCCTTGGCCACGATGCCGGTGGTGGATCCGGCGAGGCGGCGGGCGTCCTTGGTGGCGCCGGTGGAGCTGCGCCGGGCGTAGATGCGCCAGGCGGCCTCCAGGCCGGGGGCGCCGGTCTCGGGGTCGGTGTTCTCGCCCTGCTCGGCGGCGCGCTCCTCCAGGCGGCGGCAGGCCTGGCGTACGAACGCGTCGACGCCGTTGACCGTGATCCGCCCGATGTAGCCGTCGTCGGCCAGGTCCTCGGGGCGGGGGAAGGCCATCGCGGCGACGGCGAGGTGCGCGAGGCCGTGCAGGAAGCGGTCCGCCGAGTCGGTGGCGGCGCGGCGGGCGTAGTCGCCCATGCGGACGGCGAAGACGGAGTCCTCGGCGGCGGTCACGGCCATGCCGGCGCGGGGCGAGACCTCCAGGACGACGAGTCCGAGGCCCGCGGCGACGGCGTCCGCGAGGCGGGCGAACCCGGGGTCCTCGCGGTGGCGGCGGAGCAGTTCCGCGTACTCCGCGTCGCGGGCGGGGAGCAGTTTGGGCTGGAGCCCGAAGGCGACGAGGCGGGCGGCGTCGGCGGCGTCGGCGGGGGTGATCCGCCGGTCGCCCGCGTCCCGGGGCGCGTCGCCGACACCGTCGCCGGCGTCGGGCTCACGCTCGGGGTGGTGGTCGGTCACGGGGTCTCCTTGGGGGGTGGTCGTTCTTTGGTGCGGTGGGGGGTGGGGGGGTGCGGTGCGGGTGGGCGGCGCGGATTCCCCACCCCGCCCCTTCCCTAAAGCCCTCTGGCGGACGGCCGGGTGGTGGGTCGGGGCGGGCTGCTGGGGGCTACGCCCCCAGCCCCCCTGAGTTCGTCTGCGGACCGTGCTGGGTTGCTCGCGCAGTTCCCCGCGCCCCTGAAAGCGCCCCTCCGGGCGCCCCGGGGATTGCCGCGCAGCGGCATCTAAGGGGCGCGGGGAACTGCGCGACCAGCCACAGACGACCCGCAGACGAACGCAGCGGGGTGCAGGGGCCGCAGGCCCCGCAACGGGGGCCGGGAGCGTAGCCCCCGGGGAAACCGGCTCACGCCGCCTCCCGGGCCGCCGCCATCCCCGCCGCGTCCAGCCGGGCCGTTCCCACGATCAGGTCCGCCCCGCCGAACTCCGGGTCGTCCAGCTCCGTCCCGTCGTCGACGGCGAACAGCAGCCGCTCCTCGCCCTGCCGGTACGCCGTACCGACCGGCGGGCTCGCCGCGTGCACCGCGAGCAGCGCGACCAGGTACGGCAGCTCGGGGTCGAGCCCGCGCGCCTCGGCGAGCAGGCCGGACAGCCGGCGCGGCGCGTCGTGCTCCAGGTCGAGCAGCTCCATCGCCGCCGCCAGCTGCTCCTCGCTGAAGCGGCTGTCGTCCGGCGTGGCGATCAGATCGGGCTCGGGCATCTCCGCGCCGAGGTGCTCCCGCTCGATCGGGGGCGTCAAAAGGATGTCGACGAGGTCCGCCACCCGCACCGAGACCGGCGTGCGCAGCCCCGTCCCGCGCGCGAAGAACGCGTCCGTCACCCGCGTCGCGTCCTCGACCGGCAGCGGCAGCAGCGGCGCGACCAGCTGCCCGTACAGGTCGAGGCCGGTCCGGGCGGCCGGGCGCGCGAACGCCTGGCGGTCCTGCTCGGCGCGGAACAGCGGCCCGGCCTCCAGGAGGCGCGACTGCAGCTGCGTGTGGCGCCGGATGCAGTCCTTGACGATGTCGACGAGCTCGGCGGCCCGCCGCTTGTTCTCGGGCTCCTCCGCCTCGTCCCGGGCCTTGCGGATGTTGGTCAGGATCGCGTTCTCGTGCCGGTAGCGGTCGGCCACGTGGTCGAGCGCCTCCGCGATCATGTCCGGGACCGCGTTGAGCCAGTCGACCGCGCGGACGTTGCGCCGGGTCGCCTCCAGGGTGCGGCGCAGGGTCTCCGCGTACTGCACGGTCCGGTAGCGCGCCTGCTCGGCGGCGAGCTGGGCGTCGGCCAGCCGGCCCCGGCTGATCAGCACCTCCAGCTTCACCTCGGCGGCGATCTGCGCGCTGGTGACGTCCGTGTCGAGCGCGCCCACCAGCACGTTCACGGCCTCGTCCGTCGTACGGAGGTAGACGCTGCCCCCGTATCCCGGGACCTCTTCGATCAGTTTGAAGTCGTAGTCCCGGCGGACATAGACGCCGTCCGGGCTGAACGTCCCGTACACCGCGCGGAAGCCGCGGTCCACGCTGCCGACGTTGATCAGGTTCTCCAGGACCCAGCGGGCCACCCGCTCGTGCTCGGCGGCCGGGCGGCCCGGCGCCTGCGCGGCGACGCGCGGGATCAGCCTGGCCACTATCTGCTCGTGGTCGGCGCCCGTGTCGAAGTCCATGTTCAGCGTGACGAGGTCGATCGAGGCGAGGGCGACCTCCGCCATCGCGTACACCGAGTACTCGCCCGCGAGGTTCGCCTTGCGCACGTCCAGGTCGTGCAGCGGCGCGGTGCAGGCGAGCGCGCGCAGCCGACGCGCCAGCCCCTCGTCGGCGGCCGGGCCCGGTGCCGGGCGCGGCCCCGCGCTGAGCTGGGGCGGAACGGGTTCCGTCGAGGCAGGCGAAGTCACGCTGCACAGATTAGGTCCTCGCACTGACAACGGTCGAAACGGCGCAGATACGACCGTGCGGACCGCCTCCGCCGCTGCCTAGCCCCCGGCCGCCACCAGCCCCGCGTACGCCTCCACCAACTGCCTGCGGGAGTCGTCGAGATAGTCGGCGAGCAGCCGGACCGCCCCGTTCCGCTCGCCCGTCCGCAGCGCTTCCAGAATCTCCCGGTTTCTTATGAGATAAGGCTCATGGAGCCGTTTCGGGTCGTCCACCACATGGAAGGCGAGCCTCAGTTCGGCCAGGACACCGCGCATCAGCTCGTCCGTGCGCGCGCTGCCCGCCAGGCCCACGAGCTCCCGGTGGAAGTGGATGTTGGCGGTGGAGACGCCCTTCCAGTCGTGGCGGCGGGCCGCCCGCTCGCCGTCCACGACCGCCGCGTCCAGCGTCTGAAGCGCGTACGGGGGCCCGCCGAGGCCCTGGACGACGGCGCACTCGACCAGGCGTCTGGTCCGGTAGATGTCCTCGACGTCCTCGACCGCCAGGATCCGGACGAACACCCCGCGGTTGAGCTCGTGGACCAGCAGCCGCTCGTGGGTCAGCAGCCGGAACGCCTCGCGCAGCGTGTTGCGCGAGACCCCGAGCGCCTTGCCGATGGCGTCCTCCGCGAGGCGTTCCCCGGGCGGGAAGTAGCCCTCGGCGATGCGGCTGCGCAGGATGTCCGCGACCCGCTCGGCCGTACTGGTGCGGCCGAGCAGCGGGCGGTCCTCCGCCAGCCCGCCGACCTCGGACTCCGTCGTCCCCACGGCATCCTCACTCCCCCGCCGGGCTCCCGGCGACGCACGGCTCCCATCGTAGGACTCGGGCGCGGAACGCAGGACGTGCCGACACGACTCTTGTCGGATTGTTCAACGATCCTCTAGCTTGGGCGGCACCGCACAGCCACACCAGACCCCCCACGCACGCCCTCCCCCTGCGAGGTGCAGATGAGCACGGCCCAGGCACAGTCGGAACAGGGCGAACTCCCCGGCGGAGGCGGCCCGTTCGGGTGGCTGCGGGACCTCGGTCCGCGCGGCCGCCGCGCCTTCGGCGGCGCGTTCGGCGGCTACGCCCTCGACTCCTACGACTACTTCACGCTGCCGCTGAGCATGGTCGCGATCGGCGCGTACTTCGGCCTCGACCACGGCCAGACCGGTCTGCTCACCACGGTGACCCTGGTGGTCTCGGCGGTCGGCGGCGCGCTCGCCGGGATCCTGGCCGACCGCATCGGCCGGGTGAAGGCGCTGATGATCACGGTGATCACGTACGCGGTCTTCACCGTGGCCTGCGGCTTCGCGCCCACGTACGAGACGCTGATGGTCTGCCGCGCCCTGCAGGGCTTCGGCTTCGGCGGCGAGTGGGCGGTCGGCGCGATCCTGGTCGCCGAGTACGCCTCGGCCAAGGAGCGCGGCCGCACCCTCGGCGCCGTGCAGAGCGCCTGGGCGGCGGGCTGGGCGCTGGCCGTGATCGTCTACACGCTGGTCTTCCACTACGTGGACGCGGACACCGCCTGGCGCGTGATGTTCTGGACGGGCGCGCTGCCCGCCCTCCTGGTGATCTACATCCGGCGCCATGTGAGCGATGCCCCGGAGGCCGCCGAGCAGCGGCGCGCGGCCGGCTCCGGGCGCGGCTCGTTCGCCGCGATCTTCAAGAAGGACCTGCTGCGCGCCACGTTCTTCGCGACGCTGCTGTCCACCGGCGTCCAGGGCGGCTACTACACGCTCGCCACCTGGGTGCCGACGTACCTCAAGACCGACCGCGGGCTCACCGTCGTCGGCACCGGCGGCTATCTGACGTTCCTGATCTCCGGCGCCTTCCTCGGCTACCTCACCGGCGGCGTACTCAGCGACCGGCTCGGCCGCAAGCGGAACATCCAGCTCTTCGCCGTCCTGTCCGCGCTCTGCATCCTCGTGTACACGCACATCCCGTCCGGCGCGAACACCCTGCTGCTCGTCCTCGGCTTCCCGCTGGGCTTCTGCATGTCCGCGATCTTCAGCGGGTTCGGCTCGTTCCTGAGCGAGCTCTACCCGACGGCGGTACGCGGGACGGGCCAGGGCTTCACGTACAACAGCGGCCGGGCCGTCGGCGCCTTCCTGCCCACTTTCGTGGGCTACCTCTCCGACAGCTGGGGCGTGGGCGGCGCGCTGACCCTGGGCGCGATCGGCTACGCACTGGCCGTCGTGGCCCTGTTCGGACTCCCCGAGACGCGCGGACAGGAGCTCAAGTGACCCCGGTCATCGACCTCAACGCCGACCTGGGCGAGGGCTTCGGCCGCTGGCGGCTGACCGACGACGAACAGCTGCTGTCCGTCGTCACCAGCGCCAATGTGGCCTGCGGCTTCCACGCGGGCGACGCGGCCACCATGCGGCGCGTGTGCGCCCTGGCGGCCGAGCGCGGGGTGCGGATCGGCGCCCAGGTCTCCTACCGCGATCTGGCCGGGTTCGGACGGCGGGCCATGGACGTCCCGCCGGACGAGCTGGCGGCCGAGGTCGCCTACCAGATAGGCGCGTTGGAGGTCTTCGCCCGGGCCGCGGGCAGCCGGGTCGCCTACGTCAAACCGCACGGCGCGCTCTACAACCGCGTCGTCCACGACGAGGAGCAGGCGGCGGCCGTCGTCGAAGGGGTGTGCCTGGCGGGCGGCGCGCTGCCGGTGCTCGGGCTGCCCGGCTCCTGGCTGCTTGAGCGGGCCGAGAAGGCCGGACTGCCCGTCGTCACCGAGGCGTTCGCGGACCGCGCCTACACCGCGCGCGGCACGCTCGTCCCGCGTGGCGAGGGCGGCGCGGTCGTGGCCGACCCGGACGCGGTCGTCGAGCGGTCGCTCGCCCTGGCAAGCACCGGGACGGTCGTGGCCGCGACCGGCGAGAGCGTCGACGTACGCGCGCGTTCACTGTGTCTGCACGGCGACACGCCCGGCGCCGCCGCCCTCGTCCACCGGGTGCGGCAGGCGTTGGAGGGCGCGGGCGTGCGGGTGGAGGCGTTCGCGTGAGACGTGCCCTGCCGATGCGGACGCTGCCGGTCGGCGACCGCGCGCTCCTCGTCGAGCTGGACAGCGGCGAGGACGCCGAGGCCCTCCACGCCGAGCTGCTGCGCCGCCGCGCCGCCGGAAGCCTGCCGCCGGTACGGGAGATCGTCCCGGCGGCCCGTACGGTCCTGCTCGACGGTCTGGACGACCCGGCGCGCCTCGCGGCGCTGCTGCCCGGCTGGAAGGTCGCGCCGCCGCGCGCGGACGTGGGCGCGGCGGTGGAGATCCCGGTCCGCTACGACGGCCCCGACCTGGCCGAGGTCGCGCGCACATGGGGCGTCTCGCCCGAGGCGGCGGTACGGATCCACCGCGCGGCCGAATTCCGGGTGGCCTTCTGCGGGTTCGCGCCCGGCTTCGGCTATCTGACCGGCCTTCCCGAGCGGTACGGGGTGCCCCGCCGGGCCACCCCGAGGACCTCGGTCCCGGCCGGGTCGGTCGCCCTGGCGGGCCCGTACACCGGCGTCTATCCGCGCTCCTCGCCGGGCGGCTGGCAGCTCGTCGGCTCCACGGACGCCGTGCTCTGGGACCCGGACCGGGAGCCCGCCGCACTCCTCGCACCGGGCACCCGGGTGCGCTTCGTCCCCCGGGGCGGGGCATGACGGACCGGGCCTTCTGCGCGGTGCGGGCCGGTGCGCTCACCTCCGTCCAGGACGAGGGGCGCCACGGCCACGCCCACCTCGGCGTGCCGCGCTCGGGGGCGCTCGACCTGCCCGCGAGCCGCCTCGCCAACCGGCTGGTGGGCAACGCGCCGGGCGCCGCCGTCCTGGAGACGACGCTGAACGGGTGCGCGGTGCGCCCGCGCCGGGCCGTCACGGTCGCGGTGACGGGGGCGCCCTGTCCGGTGTCCGTCGACGGGCGCCCTGCGGCGTGGGGCGCGCCGGTGCGGGTGCCCGCGGGGGCCGTGCTGGACGTCGGCGCCGCCGTGCGCGGGGTGCGCTCCTATGTGGCGTTCGCCGGGGGGATCGCCGTCGAGCCGGTCCTCGGCAGCCGCTCCACCGACCTGCTCTCGGGGCTCGGCCCGGCGCCGCTCGCGGACGGCGCCTTACTGCCTCTGGGGCATCCGGCCGAGCACTACGCGCGCGTGGACGCGGCTCCGGCGCCAGGGCCGCCACGCGAGTTGGTGCTGCGGATGCTGCCGGGGCCGCGCGCCGGCTGGTTCACGGAGAACGCTTTCGCCACCCTCGCCACCGGCCGCTACCGGGTCTCCGCCGCGGGCAACCGCATCGGGCTGCGCACCGAGGGTCCGGCGCTCGAACGGGCGGTCCACGGCGAGCTGCCCAGCGAGGGCATGGTGTGGGGCGCGGTCCAAGTGCCGCCGGACGGGCGCCCGGTGGTGTTCCTGGCCGACCATCCGACCACCGGCGGATATCCGGTGGTCGGCGTGGTCGCCGGGGCGGACCTGCCCGCCGCCGCACAGGCCGCGCCCGGCACGCCGCTGCGGTTCGTGCCCGTACGAGGCCGTCCCGGTTCCGTACGGACGCGTCAGGCGCCGTAGCCGCCGCCTCCGGGCGTGCGGACGACCAGGACGTCCCCGGGGCCCACCTCGACCGTGTCCACGCCGCCCAGCGGCTCGCTGCGGCCGTCCGCGCGCTCCACCAGGTTCGCGCCGAGCCCGCCCGGTGCGCCCCCCGCCATGCCGTACGGCGCCACGCGCCGGTGGCCGGTCAGCAGGGCGACGGTCATCGGCTCCAGGAAGCGGATCCGGCGCTCGACCCCGCACCCGCCCGTCCACCGGCCCCGTCCGCCGCTGCCCTCCCGTACGGCGAAGGCGTCCACCCGTACCGGATAGCGCCACTCGAGGACCTCCGGGTCGGTGAGGCGCGAGTTGGTCATGTGGGTCTGCACGGCGTCCGCGCCGTCGAAGCCGTCGCCCGCGCCCGAGCCACTGGCCACCGTCTCGTAGTACTGCACCCGGTCGTTGCCGAAGGTCACGTTGTTCATCGTGCCCGAGCCCTCGGCCTGGATCCCGAGGGCCGCGTAGAGCGCGCCGGTGACGGCCTGCGAGGTCTCGACGTTTCCGGCGACGGTCGCGGCCGGGTGCTCCGGCGCCAGCATCGAGCCCGGCGGCACCCGTACCTCCAGCGGCTTGAGACAGCCGCTGTTGAGCGGGATGTCGTCGTCCACCAGCGTCCGGAAGACGTACAGGACGGCCGCCATCACCACCGACCGGGGCGCGTTGAAGTTGCCCGGCTGCTGCGGCGAGGTGCCGGTGAAGTCCAGTACGGCGCTGCGGCTCTCGCGGTCCACGGTGACGGCGACCCGGATGACGGCGCCGCTGTCGGTCTCGTACGTGTACGAGCCGTCACTCAGACGCGCCACGATCCGCCGCACCGACTCCTCGGCGTTGGCCTGCACGTGCCCCATGTACGCCTGGACGACGTCGAGCCCGAACTCGTCGGTCATGCGCCGCAGTTCGGCGATGCCCTTCTCGTTGGCGGCGATCTGGGCGCGCAGGTCGGCGAGGTTGGTGTCGGGGTCGCGCGAGGGGTACGCGGCGCCGGTCAGCAGCTCCCGCGTCTCCGCCTCGCGCAGCCGCCCGTCCCGTACCAGCAGCCAGTTGTCGAAGAGCACGCCCTCCTCCTCGACGGTGCGGCTGAAGGCGGGCATGGAGCCGGGGGTGATGCCGCCGATCTCGGCGTGGTGGCCGCGCGAGGCGACCAGGAACCGCAGCTCCTCGCCGTCGAACACCGGGGTCACCACGGTGACGTCGGGCAGATGGGTGCCGCCGTGGTACGGGTCGTTGATGGCGTAGACGTCGCCGGGCCGCATGGCGCCCGTATTGCGGCGCAGCACCTCCTTGATGGACTCGCCCATCGAGCCCAGATGCACGGGGATGTGCGGGGCGTTGGCGATCAGGTTGCCCTCGGCGTCGAAGAGCGCGCAGGAGAAGTCGAGGCGTTCCTTGATGTTGACGGAGTGGGCGGTGTTCTCCAGGCGGACGCCCATCTGCTCGGCGATCGCCATGAAGAGGTTGTTGAAGACCTCCAGCATCACCGGGTCGGCGTCCGTGCCGACGGCGGTGCGGCCGGGGCGGGGGCGCACCCGGGTGAGCAGCAGGTGCCCCAGGTCTCCGGCGGCGGCCCGCCAGCCGTCGTCCACCACGGTGGTGGCGTCGGCCTCGGCGACGATCGCGGGCCCGGTCACCGTGTCGCCCGGCCGCAGGGCGGCGCGCCGGTACAGCGGGACGTCCCGGCGCTCGCCCGCCACGAACAGGCCCACGGTGGCCGAGGGCCCGCCCGCGCCCTCGCGCGCGTACTCCTCGACCTCGGGGGCGCCGTGCGGACCGGCGGCGCCGACCGCCTCCACCGAGACCGCCTCCACGACCAGCGGTTTGTCCATGGTGAAGGCGTACCGCGCGCGGTGTTCGCGCGCGAACGCCTCCTTCATGGCGTCGGCCGTTGCCAGGGCGACCGGAAGGCTCGCGTCCGTACCGGCGTAGCGGAGCAGCACGCGCGCGTGGGTGGTGATCGCCTCGTCCGGGATGCTGTCGGCGCGCAGTTCGGCGCGCGTGCGTGCCGCGAGTGCGTCGCACAGTTCGCGCACCCTTGTGACGGAGTCCTCGTCGAGCTCCGCCTCGACGGACCGCTCGCGCATCGCGGTCGCGTCGGCGAGGCCGATGCCGTAGGCGGAGAGGACTCCGGCCAGCGGCGGTACGACGACGGTGTCGATGCCGAGCGCGTCGGCGACCGCGCAGGCGTGCTGGCCGCCGGCGCCGCCGAAGCTGGTCAGGGCGTAGCGGGTGACGTCGTGGCCGCGCTGCACGGAGATCTTCTTGACCGCGTTCGCCATGTTGAGCACGGCGATCTCCAGGAATCCGGCGGCGACCTCCTCGGGGGTGCGCCCGCCCCCGGTGCGCGCGGCAAGGGCGGCGAACCGCTCCCGTACCACCCCGTCGTCCAGCGGCAGATCGCCGCCGGGGCCGAACACCGCCGGGAAGTGGGCGGGTTGGACGCGGCCGAGCATCACATTGGCGTCGGTGACGGTGAGCGGGCCGCCGCGCCGGTAGCAGGCCGGGCCCGGGACCGCGCCCGCCGAGTCGGGGCCGACCCGGTAGCGCTGTCCGTCGAAGTGGAGCACCGAGCCGCCGCCCGCCGCCACGGTGTGGATGTTCATCATCGGGGCGCGCATCCGCACCCCGGCGACCTGGGTGGCGAAGTCCCGCTCGAAGGCGCCCGCGTAGTGCGAGACGTCGGTCGAGGTGCCGCCCATGTCGAAGCCGATCACGCGCGCGTAGCCGGCCTGTCCGGAGGTACGGGCCATGCCGACCACGCCGCCCGCGGGTCCGGAGAGCACCGCGTCCTTGCCCCGGAAGTGCGCGGCCTCCCGCAGGCCCCCGTTGGACTGCATGAACATCAGCCGTACGCCGTCGAGTTCCTTGGCGACCTCGTCGACATAGCGGCGCAGGATCGGCGAGAGGTAGGCGTCCACCACGGTGGTGTCGCCGCGCGGCACCAGCTTGATGAGCGGGCTCACCTCGTGCGAGCAGCTGACCTGGGTGAAGCCGAGCGCGCGGGCGGCCTCGGCGACGGCGACCTCGTGGTCCGGGTAGCGGTAGCCGTGCATCAGGACGACGGCGGCGCTGCGCAGTCCGTCGCTGCGGGCGGCCCGCAGCCCCTCGGTGACGCCCGCGAGGTCGAGCGGGCGGACGGTGGCGCCGTGCGCGTCGACCCGCTCGGCCACCTCGACGACCCGCTCGTACACCGCCTCCGGCAGCACGATGTGCCGGTCGAACAGCCGCGGCCGGTTCTGGTACGCGATCCGCAGGGCGTCCCGGAAGCCCTCGGTGACGACCAGGACGGTCGGCTCGCCGCGCCGCTCAAGGAGGGCGTTGGTGGCGACGGTGGTGCCCATCTTGACGACGGAGATCCGGTCGGCCGGGACCGGCTCGTCGGGCCCGAGGCCGAGGAGCAGCCGGATCCCGGCGACGGCGGCGTCGCGGTCGCGCTCCGGGTCGTGGGAGAGGAGCTTGCGGCTGACCAGGCGCCCGTCGGGCCGTCTGCCCACCACGTCGGTGAAGGTGCCGCCACGGTCGATCCAGAACTCCCAGCGCCCTGTCATCCCTCCATTCTGGCAAGGCGGGCCCGGCCGGGGGGCACGCTGACGGCCGCGAGCGCGGCGGAGAGCGCCTCCGCGGCGCGCAGATCGAGGTGGGCGGCGGTGCCGCGCGCGGCGTGGCGCAGCTCGGCCCCGGCGAGGGCCTGTCGTCAAACTCCCGTCGTCGCCCGAAGGGCGGCCCAGCCACGCCCCCCCCCGGGCACGGGGTCGCCGACGCCTTCAGTGAGCGAGTCCCCGAGCGCGGCGAACCGCAGGGGCCGCCCGGCGCCGACGGGCGCCGCCGTAAGGGGCGGCAGGGCCGCGACCGACGCGGTCATGCCGCCACGCCCGGTTTCCGGGGCCTCGGGATGGGGGCGTGCGTGCGGGGTGCCTGGGCAACCGATGGTTGAGCGAGAGGCACCCACGCATCCCGCGCCACCCCCGCCGGCGCGTCATGCGCCGCCAGGAACGCCGTCACCGAGGCGTCCCAGCCGAAGAGTTCGGCACGCGCGCGTGCCGCGTGTCTGCGGGCCTCCTCCGGGCGGGACAGGAGCTCCTGGACCGCGTCGGCGAAGGCCGCGCCCGTGTCGGCGGCGGCCAGGCCCGCCGCGCCCACCACCTCGGGCAGCGCCGAGGACCGGCTGCACACCACCGGCGTCCCGCCCGCCAGCGCCTCCAGGGCCGACAGGCCGAACGTTTCAGCAGGCCCCGGCGCCAGACAGACGTCCGCCGCGGACTGGAGGTCCGCGAGCCGCGCCCGGTCTGGGACGTGGCCCAGGAACTCCACCGGCAGCCGCGCGGCCCGCGCCCGGCGCTCCAGGCCCGCCGCCAGCGGCCCGTCCCCGGCCACGACGAGGCGCGCGCGCACGCCCCGGCGCCGCAGCCGGTCGAGCGCGTCCAGGGCGGTGCCCGGCCGCTTCTCCACGGAGAGGCGGGAGCACAGCACCAGCAGCACGCGCTCCTCGCCCAGCCAGTGCTCGCGCAGCGGCAGGGAGCGCCGCCCGGGGTGGCAGCGCACCAGGTCGACGCCGAGCGGCGCGCGCGTGACATTGCCCGCCCCGATCCGTACGAACTCGCGCTCGGCCCACTCCGTGGTGCAGACAACGCGTGAATACGCCCAGGCGGAGCGCCTGTTGAGCCGGTCTGCGGCGGCGCGCGCGAGGTGCCCGGGGGCGCCCCAGGTCCGCAGCACGCCGTCCGCCGTCTCGTGCGAGACCATCACCGAGGGCACCCGCTCGCGCCGCGCCCACTCCCCCGTCCAGCGCAGGGTCGTCCGGTCCGACACCTCGATGCGGTCGGGCCCGAGCGCCTCCAGGACGCGCCGCACCCGGCGGCGGTCGGCGAGCACCCGGTAGCCGCCGGTGCCGGGCAGCACCACGCCGGGCAGGGTGATCACCCGGCCCTGTTCGGTGTGTTCGTCGCGCGCGCGGGTGCCGGGGACGATCAGCACCGGGTCGTGGCCCGCGGCCAGATAGCCGCGGCCCAGCTCCCGCAGCGCCGTGCGCAGCCCGCCCGAGGAGGGCGTGACGAAGTTCGCGAGGCGGACGATCCGCAGCCCGCTCATGCCGCCACCACCGGGCGCTCGCACAGCACGTCGGCGTAGTGGTCGAGCAGTTGGTCGCCGACGGCGGCCCAGGTCCGGCCCGCGACGGCGGCCCGCCCGGCCCGCCCGTACGCCTGCCGCAGCGCGGGGTCCCCGAGCCGCAGCACCGCGTCGCGGACCGCGTCGGCGTCGCGCGGCGCGACGAGCAGCCCGGTGCGCCCGTGGTCCACCAGGTCGAGCGGCCCGCCCGCCGCCGGGGCGATCACCGGCACCCCGCTCGCCATGGCCTCCTGCACGGTCTGGCAGAACGTCTCGTACGGCCCGGTGTGCGCGAAGACGTCCAGGGAGGCGAAGACCCGGGCGAGTTCGCCGCCGGTGCGGCGGCCCAGGAACAGCGCCCCGGGCAGCGCGCCCCGCAGCGCCCCGGCGCTCGGCCCGTCCCCGGTGATCACCACCCGGACCCCGGGCAGCGCGCAGACCCCGGACAGCAGCTCCACCTGCTTCTCGGCGGCGAGCCGGCCCACATAGCCGACGATCAGCTCGCCGCCGGGGGCGAGTTCGCGCCGCAGCGCCTCGTCGCGCAGCTCTGGCCGGAACCTTTCGGTGTCGACGCCGCGCGGCCACAGCCGCACCCGCTCCACCCCGTGCTCCGCCAGATCGCGGACGGCGGCGGTGGAGGGGGCGAGGGTGCGGTCGGCGGCACCGTGGACGGCTCCGATCCGCCGCCAGGCGGTGTTCTCGCCGGTGCCCATGTACGTACGGGCGTACCCGGCGAGGTCGGTCTGGTAGACGGCGACGGCGGGCACCCCGAGCCGCGCGGCGGCCGCCATCCCGCGCACCCCGAGCACGAACGGGCTCGCCAGATGGACCAGTTCGGCCCGGTGGGCGGTGATGGCGGCGCTTACCCGGCGGCTCGGCAGAGCCACCCTGACCTGCGGATAGCCGGGCAGCGGCAGCGAGGGTACGCGGACCACGGGGCAGGGGGCGGCGCCGTCGTCCCCGGCCGCCGCGGCCGGGGCTATGACGAGCGGTTCATGACCGCGGGCGGCGAGGTGCCGGGCGGTCTGCAGGGCGCAGTGGGCGACGCCGTTGACATCGGGCGGGAAGGATTCGGTGACGATGACGACACGCATACCCGTGTTGTCGTCGCCGCCGGGGTGGCCCCGCCGACTTGGATCTTTCCGCCCGGGGAACGTCCCATGAGCTTTTCAGACAGCGTGTCTTTCGGACAGCGCTCCCAGCTCGTTCGGACAGCGCCCGCGGAGCCCGCTCGGCTCATATCACGGGTGCGTCCGGGCCCATCCGGTTGTGGATGGCCGTCTGTACCTCGGCCTCCTCGGCCGGGTCGTCGGCGAGGCGCCGCAACCGCTCGGCCACGCGCGCGTCGACGAGCTCGGCGTACTGCGCGGCCACCTCGCGGGTGGTCTCCTCGCAGTCCCACAGGCACTCGACGGCGAAGCCGGTGGCGAAGGAGGGGTCGGTGGCGGCGAGCGCGCGGGCGGTGCGGCCGCGCAGCTCGGAGGAGGCGGTCTCGCGGTAGAGGTGCCGCAGTACGGGGGCGGCGCAGCCGATGCCGAGCCGTCCCGCCCCGTCGACGAGGGGGCGCAGCAGGGGCGCGTCGGGCCCCTCGGAGCGCACGCACTCGCGCAGTGCGCCGAGGACCAGCTGGGCGTCCTCGGCCTCGCCCCGGCAGGCGAGGACGCCCGCGGCGGCGGCGCCGAGCGCGTCGGGCCGGTGCACCCAGCCGCGCGCCCGGTCGACGGCCTCGGGCCCGCACATCCGCTCGAAGGCGTGGACGGCGGCCTCGGCCACCGTGCGGGAGCCGCCGCCGACGGCGGCCTCGATGAGGTCGAGCACACGGGGGTCGCGTGACTCGGTGAGGTAGTGCAGGGAGGCGCAGCGGGCGCCGTCCGAGCCGGCCCGCGCGGCCTCGACGATCAGGTCGCGGTCGTCGGGCCCGGCCACCGCGCCCAGGCAGCGGGCGGCGGGCAGGGTGAGGTCGGCGCCGCGCTCCAGGCCTTCCTGGGCCCAGTCGAAGACGGCTTGGACGCTCCAGCCGGGGCGGGGTCCGGACGGCCGCATCTGGCGCTGCCAGCGGTCGAAGGACCCGGCTTCCTGGGCGGCGCGCACCCTGGCGCCGACCGCGTCCCGGGTGTCCTCGGCCCACAGCCGCCAGGGCCGGGGCTCGAAGGCGTCCCGGACGGTGGCGGCCAGTTCGGCGTCGCCCTCGGGGGTGCCGGGGAAGCGGGCCAGGACGGGCCCGGCGAGGGCGCGCAGGCCCTCGTCGTCGTCACGCAGCGCGAGCTCGTCCAGGGCCCAGCCCCAGTTGGCGCCGCGCACCGCGTACCGCCGCAGCAGCAGCAGCGCGTCGTCCCTGCCGTAGGAGGCGAGGTGGCCGAGGACCGCGAGCGCGAGACCGGTGCGGTGCTCGTCGGCGTCGAGGACGTCCTCGGCACTGAAGAGGTGGGCCTCGATCTCGTCGAGTCCGCCGTCGAGATCCAGGTAGAGGCGCGCGTAGTACAGGGAGCGGTTCTCCACCTGCCAGTCGTGGCGGGGGTCGCCCAGTACACAGTGGTTCAGGGCCGCCAGGGCTTCTGGGCGCGGGGCGGCGAGCGCGTGCAGGGTGCCGTCGCCGCGGCCCCGCTGCAGCAGGCCGAGCAGCGTACCGCTCGGCGCTATGACCGGATCAAACATGGAAGTAGCCTCACATCAAGCTGTCGACGCAACCGGGATTCGTGCCGTGCCCTAGTAGGCCGCGCGCCAACATGTTCGGCCGTCCGCCGTCTTCCGCTTGCTGTGAGTCATCTTCCTGCCTCTCGTCGTGTGGCCCCCGATGTAAGGACCCTGCCCCTGATGAAGGGGCTCGTCGTCATGATGACCCAGGCATTTCGCCACCGCGACCACATTTACGAGCCCCTCTCACCAGGTACGCAGGGGGCACCCGGCGCAAACCTCAGCGGTCGCCGAAGAGTGCGATCAGTTCTGTCTTGCCGAACATCCGCGCGGTGTCGAGCGCGGACGGCGCTCCGGCGGAAGGATCGGCTCCGCCTGCCAGCAGCGCCTTGACGACCGCGTCCTCGCCCTTGAAGACCGCACCCGCGAGCGGGGTCTGGCCGCGGTCGTTGGCGCGGTCCGGGTCGGCGCCGCGCGCGAGGAGCGCGGAGACCGCCTCCGCGTGCCCGTGATAGGCGGCGAGCATGACGAGCGTGTGGCCCTTGTCATTGGTGAGGTCGGGCGAGACCCCGGCGTCGAGGTACACGGCGAGCGCCTCCGCGTCTCCCCGGCGCGCCAGATCGAAGATCCTGCTCGCCAGCTCGACCACCTCGGGATCGAGGGCATCGCTCATCGCACGGACCGCCTTTCGCTGCGTACGGCGCTCCTCGGAACGCCTGTGACCTGGCCCGTACGGCACCGGGGCCGTACGAGTGAATCGACAGGGTACTGCCCGTCGGACGACATGGTTCGGTCCGCCCGGGGCAAAGCTCACCGCGAGTGACGGCTTCCGGTCCCGCGGCCGCACAGTGTCCCGCCCGCGACCCGGTTCCATGTCCGCCACTCCAGTGAAAATCAGAAAATTTCACCCGATTGCAGCTTTTATCACATAGATACTTCCTGTGATCCTGGAAGAACTCATGGTGACTGTCCCCATCAACCAGGAGAACTCCTCATGATCCTGTCCATCTCAGGCGTCGTCCTGCTCGGAATCATCGTCTTCCTCTTCTTCCGGAAAGACGGTCTGAAGGCGTCGCACGCCATGGTCTGCGCCCTCTTCGGCTTCTACCTCGCGGGCACCGCGATCGCCCCGAGCATCAAGGCCGGCGGCCAGAGCCTGGCCAGCCTGCTGGGCGGGATCAAGTTCTGACCTCCCGCAGTCCCGACCATCCCGTCAGGAGACCGACGTGGCCCGGCGACCACTCCCCCGCATTCTGAGCAGCACGAGCGTGCCGATCGCCCGCAGCCGCGAGATCGCGCGCACGGCCGCCGACAGCGCCACCGACGTCCTGCATCCGCTCATCACGATCAGCCGCGGCCTGCGGCAGATCGCCGCCGCCCTGCGCGGCAAGTGGGCCGCCACACCCAAGGAACGGCGTGGTCCCGCGCTGTTCCTGGTGGCGGCCGTGGTCCTGGTGGTCGCGCTCATCCCGTACGGGCCGCTGCTCGCCCTGATCACGGTGATGGCCGCGGCCGCCTGGAAGGGCCGCGAGCGCACCCCCGTCAGGACCGGCCCCGACGAGGCCGAGACCGGCCGCCTCCAGGCGCTCTACGAGGCGCTGGTGCCGTACTTCTCGGTGGCGGAGGACCCCAGCCCGCTCTTCGCCCACGGCGGGGAGTGGGCCAAGGCCTTCAGCGAGTACGAGTTCGACGACGCGGGCCGCGTCACCCGGCTGCTCATCCGCTACCCCGCGTACTTCACGGACGGCGAGCCCGAGGCGCGCGCCCGTATCGAACAGCTGCTGCACACCAAGTCCGGGCGCGGCCGGGAGTACCGGTTCGAGTGGGACGAGGAGGGCAACCAGCTCGTCATGCGCGTCCTCGACGCGCTCTCCACCTCGATCGCCGCCCAGCGGTTCGTCGCGGGCCCCGGCGAGACCGTGCTCGGGTTCACCGACGCCGACGCGGTGCAGCGGACCGTGCCGGTCACCGAGGGCGAGGACGTGCGCGACGCGCCGCCGGTCGTCTGGCGCACCGGCCCCCGCTCCACCGAGCCGCACCTGCTGGCGGTGGGCGAGCCCGGCAGCGGCACCACGACCCTGCTGCGCTCCATCGCGCTGCAGGCGCTCCAGCACGGCGACGTGCTCGTGGTCGAGGGCAGCGGCACCGGCGAGTACGCCTGTCTGACCGGGCGCCGGGGCGTGCTCGCCGTCGAGTGCGGCCTCGCCGGGGCGCTGGCCACCCTGGAGTGGGCCGCGCACGAGACCGAGCGCCGGCTCATCGCCGCCAACCGCGCCCGCCAGGGCGGCCACCCGACCCCCGACGACATCAAGCGGCCGCTGTGGATCCTGCTCGACCGGCCGAGCGTCTTCGGGCACCTGGCCGACGCCGACGGCCGCCCCGACCCGCAGCGGCTGCTCCAGACCCCGCTGCGGCACGGCCGGGCGGCCGGGGTGACCGTGGTGGTCGCCGAGCAGTTCGACAGCCTGGAGGCGCTGACCGAGCCGGTACGCACGCACACCCGCGCGCGCGTGGTGCTCGGCCCCTGCACCCCGACCCTGGCCGAGTGGGTCCTCGGCGTCCCGCCGCACACCACCCCGACCACCGCCGTCCCGCCCGGCCGCGGCTACGCCCGCCTCGGCACCGGGCCCGTGCTGCGCCTCCAGGTCCCGGCTACGCCGGACCCGTACGACGACGCGACCAGCGAGCAGCACCGCCAGGCGGTCCTGGACCTGCTCCCGGAGCGCGACCTCCCGGTGGAGGCGGCGCCGCCCCAGCAGGCGGTACCGGCGGAGGGCTGACGGCGGACAGGCAGCAGAAAGCAGATGTCGGCGGGCAGATCGCGAAATCTGCCCGCCGATACCCGGTAGCTGACATCTGTCAGCCCATACCTGTCACGCCACGAACGTCCGCGGCGACTCTCCCCCGTTGCTCGCGCCCTTCTCCACCAGACGGGCCGCCGCGGCGAGCCGGACCGCCGCCTCCTCCGCGACCGGGCCGCTGACCGTGAAGGGCAGCCGTACGTACCCCTCGAAGGCGCCGTCCACGCCGAACCGGGGGCCGGAGGGCACCCGTACGCCGACCCGTTCGCCCACTTCCGCCAGGCGCGATCCGGAGATCCCGCCGGTGCGCACCCACAGCGTGAGCCCGCCCACCGGCACGTCGAACTCCCACTCCGGCAGCTCCCGGCGGACCGCCGCCACCAGCGCGTCGCGGTTCTCGCGCGCCTGGGTGCGGCGCAGGTCGACCGCCTGCTCCCAACCGCCCGTGGCCATCAGCCAGTTGACGGCGAGCTGCTCCAGGACCGGGGTGCCGAGGTCGGCGTAGGCGCGGGCGGCGACCAGGGAGCGGATGACGTCGGGGGCCGCGCGCACCCAGCCGATGCGCATGCCCGCCCAGAACGCCTTGCTCGCCGAGCCCACCGTGAGCACGGTCGCGCCCGCCGGGTCGAAGGCGCAGACGGGGCGCGGCATGTCGACGCCCTCGTCCAGCCAGAGCTCGGACATGGTCTCGTCGACGACGAGCACGGTCCCGGCCGAGCGGGCCGCGTCGACCAGGGCGCGGCGCTGGTCCTCGTCGGCCAGCGCCCCCGTCGGGTTGTGGAAGTCGGCGACCACATAGGCGAGCCGGGGCGCGGAGTCGCGCAGCACCTGCCGCCACAGGGGCAGGTCCCAGCCAGCCAGCTCCTCGGCCATGGCGACCGGCACGAGCCGGGCCCCGGCCTCGCGCATCAGCTGGAGGATGTTGGCGTACGAGGGCGACTCGACCGCGATCCGCTCGCCGCGCCCGGCGAAGAGGTGGCAGATGGCGTCGATGGCGCCCATCGCGCCGGTGGTGACCATGATCTGCTCGGGCATGGTGGGGATGCCGCGCGCCGTGTACCGCTCGGCGAGCATCTGGCGCAGCGCGGGCAGCCCGGCCGGGTAGTCGCCGTGGGTGTGCGCGTACGGCGGCAGCTCCTCCAGGGCGCCCTGGACCGAACGGGTCAGCCAGGGCTCGGGCGCGGGCAGCGCCGCGCACCCCAGGTCGATCATGGAGCCCAGCGACTCCGGCGGCAGCGGCTCCAGGCCGCGCGCGGGCAGCGGGTTGCCCGCCGGGACGGCCGTCCAGCTGCCCGCGCCCCGGCGGGACTCCAGGAAGCCCTCGCCGCGCAGCGCCTCGTAGGCGGCGGCGACCGTGGTGCGGCTGACCGAGAGCGCGAGCGCCAGCTCCCGCTCGGCGGGCAGGCGGGCGGCCACCGGCACCCGTCCTTCGAGGACGAGCAGGCGGATCCCGTCGGCCAGCGCCCGGTAGGCCGGTGGCTTGCGGGTGCCCGCCGGGCGGGGCTGCTGCTGTGCGTTGAGCTGACGGGCGAGCTGTGCCGGCCCGACCGCCGAGGTCCACTGCGCCATGGAAGTCAGTCCACCTTCCCCGAATTGGCCATGGTTGGGATGGGTTTCCCAGCCACAGAGTGTCATGCGCCGGTCCACTACCACCAGACAGGGGGGGCACTCACGTGTCCACGCACCTCACCCGCAGGCTGCTCCAGCTCTACGTCGGCCTGACGCTGTACGGCGTGAGCTCCGCGCTGCTCGTGCGCAGCGGGCTCGGGCTCGAACCGTGGGGCGTGCTGCACCAGGGGATCGCCGAGCGCACCGGACTGACCATCGGCGTCGTCTCGATCATCGTGGGCGCGCTGGTGCTGCTGCTGTGGATCCCGATCCGGCAGCGCCCGGGCCTGGGCACGGTCTCCAACGTCTTCGCCATCGGCATCGCGATGGACTCCACGCTCGCCCTGGTGCCGGACGTGCGCGGACTCGCCGCCCAGATCCCGCTCCTGGTCGGCGGGATCCTGCTCAACGGCGTGGCGACCGGCCTGTACATCTCGGCCCGGTTCGGCCCCGGCCCGCGCGACGGTCTGATGACCGGGCTGCACCGGCTCACCGGCCGCTCCATCCGCCTTGTGCGCACCTCGATCGAGGTGGCGGTCGTGGTGACCGGCTTCCTGCTCGGCGGCTCGCTGGGCGTCGGCACGGTCGCCTACGCCCTCGCCATCGGCCCGCTCGCCCAGTTCTTCCTGCGCTTCTTCGCCGTCCCCGAGCCGGAGCGGACGGCCGCCCCGGAGACGACGCCCGCCGAGCCCGTCACCGAGGCGGCACCGGCACAGGCGATACTGCGCGGGTGACTCGCGTACGCCACCCCTATCTGGACCACCCGACGCCGATCGCCTTCGCCCACCGCGGCGGGGCGGCCGACGGCATCGAGAACACCGCGGCCGCCTTCGGCCGGGCCGCGGCGGCCGGTTTCCGGTACTTCGAGACCGATGTGCACACCACCGTGGACGGCCGTCTGGTCGCCTTCCACGACTCCACCCTGGACCGGGTCACCGACTCCGTGGGGCGGATCGCCGATCTGCCGTGGGCCGAGGTGCGCCAGGCCCGGGTGGCGGGCCGCGAGCCGCTGCCGCTCTTCGAAGAGCTCCTGGAGGCGTTCCCCGAGGCGCGCTGGAACGTCGACCTGAAGGCCGAGTCCGCGCTCGTCCCGCTCGTGGAGCTGATCCGCCGGACCGACGCGTGGGACCGGGTGTGCGTGGGCTCGTTCTCGGAGGCCCGGGTGGCCCGGGCCGCGAAGCTGGCGGGCCCGCGCCTGGCCACCTCGTACGGCGTGCGCGGCGTCGCCGCCCTGCGGCTGCGCTCGCTCGGCCTGCCCGTGCCGCTGCGCCGGGGCGCGGTGTGCGCGCAGGTGCCCGAGTCCCAGAGCGGGATCCCGGTGGTGGACCGGCGCTTCGTGGAGACCGCGCACGCCCTGGGCCTGCAGGTACACGTATGGACAATCAATGATCCCGATCGGATGACGAAACTCCTGGACCTCGGAGTGGATGGCATCATGACCGATCATCTGGAGACGCTGCGCAAGGTACTGACCGACCGGGGAACCGGGTTCTGACACCCGGCGCGCGCCCGAGGAACGAACGAGAGGGCGCGGGGTTTGACCGCCGAGACCATGGGCCGGGCCGCCGCACAGGCGGCGCCGGACACCGACCGCCGCCGCGAGCAACGCGGCTGGTACTTCTACGACTTCGCGTGCTCGGTCTACTCGACGACCGTCCTGACGGTGTTCCTCGGGCCCTATCTGACGGCCATCGCCAAGGACGCCGCCGACGCGGACGGCTTCGTGCACCCGCTGGGCGTTCCGGTGCGGGCCGGGTCACTCTTCGCGTACGCGGTGTCCGCCTCGGTGGTACTCGCGGTGGTCCTGATGCCGATGGTGGGCGCCGCGGCGGACCGCACCGGCCGCAAGAAGCCGCTGCTCGCGGCGGCCGCGTACACCGGGGCCGCGGCGACGGCGGGCATGTTCTTCCTGGACGGGCACCGCTATCTGCTCGGCGCGGTGCTTCTGATCGTCGCCAATGCCGCGCTGTCGGTCTCGATGGTGCTCTACAACGCCTATCTGCCGCAGATCGCGGGCCCCGAGGAGCGCGACCGCGTCTCCTCGCGCGGCTGGGCCTTCGGCTACACCGCGGGCGCGTTCGTCCTCGTCCTGAATCTGATCCTCTACTCGGGCCACGACAGCTTCGGGCTCTCCGAGGGCACGGCCGTACGGATCTGCCTGGCCTCGGCGGGGGTCTGGTGGGGCGCCTTCACGCTCGTACCGCTGCGGCGGCTGCGCGACCGGCGCGCGCCCGCCGGGCACGTCCCGGCCGAGGGCAAGGTGGGCGCGGGCTGGCGCCAGCTCATCGCGACGCTGCGCGACATGCGCGCGCGTCCGCTCACCCTCGCCTTCCTGCTCGCGTATCTGATCTACAACGACGGCGTGCAGACCGTGATCTCGCAGGCGTCGCTGTACGGCTCCGAGGAGCTCGGGCTCGACCAGAACACGCTGATCGTCGCCGTGCTGCTCGTGCAGGTGCTCGCGGTGGCCGGGGCGCTCGGGATGGGGCGCCTCGCGCAGACGTACGGCGCCAAGCGCACGATCCTCGGCTCGCTCGCGGTGTGGGCGCTGATCCTGGGCACCGGGTACTTCCTGCCCGCCCACTCGCCCGCGCTCTTCTTCGTCCTGGCCGCGGCGATCGGCACGGTCCTGGGCGGCAGCCAGGCGCTGTCGCGGTCGCTTTTCTCACACATGGTGCCGAGCGGCAAGGAGGCCGAGTACTTCTCGGCCTACGAGATGAGCGACCGCGGGCTGAGCTGGCTGGGGCCACTGGTGTTCGGGCTCGCGTACCAGCTGACCGGGAGCTACCGGGATGCGATCATCTCTCTCGTGATCTTCTTCGGGGTCGGCTTCGTGCTGCTCGCCCGGGTGCCGGTGCGGGCCGCCGTGGCGGCCGCCGGGAACCCGGTTCCGGCGCGGATTTAGACGTTGAAGTGAAAGGCCGGTAGTGTACGCCTTTGGCCTGCCAGGCGGACCGTTACTGCGTGCTCAAGTAGTGAAGACGCTGGGTGACATCTGCTGCCAGATGTGACAAACCGGGCACTGGTGGGTACAACAAGGGGCGGCACGACGGCGACACATGACCCACAACGGGAATCTTTACCGCCGACCGGACGTTGACCGGATGACGACGACAGCGACACCTGTCCTGTGGGCGACAAGCCCGGGAGGCACGATTCATGAGTGAGCGAGCTCTTCGCGGCACGCGCCTCGTGGTGACCAGCTACGAGACCGACCGCGGCATCGATCTGGCCCCGCGCCAGGCGGTGGAGTACGCATGCGAGAACGGACATCGATTCGAGATGCCGTTCTCGGTGGAGGCGGACATCCCGCCGGAGTGGGAGTGCAAGGCGTGTGGCGCCATGGCACTCCTGGTGGACGGCGACGGTCCTGAGGAGAAGAAGGGCAAGCCCGCGCGTACGCACTGGGACATGCTCATGGAGCGACGCACCCGCGAGGAGCTGGAGGAGGTTCTGGCCGAGAGGCTGGAGGTCCTGCGTTCCGGCGCCATGAACATTGCCGTGCATCCGCGCGACAGCCGCAAGTCCGCGTAGGCGCGCGAGCGCGCTTGACGGAAACCGAAGAGAAGAGGGCCGGCCACACCGTTACGGTGTGACCGGCCCTCTTCTCTTGCGTCATGGCCCCGTCGCGCTCAACTCTCGCCGGGCGTACGGACCTCAGTGGGTCAGCGGCGGGCGGTGCTCCCGCTCGTCCTGCTGCGGGCGCCGGTCGTCCCGGATGACCTCGCCCTGGACCACCTTGCCGTCCGGCTGGTGCATCCGGGCCTGCTGGAAGGCGTCGCCCAGGGTGCCGGGGCGGGCGGCGCGCATCCGCTTCTCCAGCGAGCGCTCGGCGTACCTGCCAAGCGCCTTGCGCACCGGCGGCACCAGGCAGAGCAGCCCCAGCACGTCCGAGAGCAGTCCCGGGACCATCAGGAGCAGCCCGCCGAGCATCGTGAAGGTGTTGCCCTCGCTGCCGGGCTGCGGCCCGGCGCCCGGGCCCGCCGCCCCGTACTGCTGCTGCTGAAGCGTTTCCGTGAGGTTCCGGAAGGCCCGGCGCCCGGCCCGCTTGATGACGTATCCGCCGAGCACGGCGCCACCGACCAGCAGGGCCAGCACGGTCAGTCCCCCGGCGGCACTCGCCACCGTCATCAGCAGCCAGATCTCCACGAGGAGCCAGGCGGCGATCCCCAGCGGGACGAGGGTGCGCGCACGGGAGCGCTTGGGCGGGGTGGAGGGCGGGATGCCGGTCGTCATGCTCCCAGTGTGCCTGGGAGCATGCCAGGACGGCGTAAGGGATCCGTCAGCGGTCGGCGAACGGGAGCACAGCCGCCCGCTCAGGACGGCTTGCGGCCCAGGAGCTTGTTGGCGCGCGAGCCGACGCCCCAGGCGGTGACCCGCCAGAGCGCCTCGACGATGATGTCGTTGCTCATCTTGGAGTCGCCGCGCTCGCGCTCGACGAAGGTGATCGGCACCTCGACCACGTGGTAGCCGGCGGCGACGGCGCGGCGGGCCAGGTCGACCTGGAAGCAGTAGCCCTGCGAGGCCACCTCGTCCAGGCCGAGGCCTTCGAGGGTCTCGCGGCGGAAGGCCCGGAACCCGCCGGTGACGTCGCGGATGTCCACGCCGAGCAGCAGCCGGGAGTAGGTGGAGCCGCCGCGGGAGATGAACTCGCGGCTCTTGGGCCAGTTCACCACCCGGCCGCCCGGCACCCAGCGCGAGCCGAGGACCAGGTCGGCCCCCTTGAGCGCGGTGAGCAGCCGGGGCAGCTCCTCGGGCTGGTGGGAGCCGTCGGCGTCCATCTCGACCAGTACGCCGTAGCCCTCGTCGACGCCCCAGCGGAAGCCCGCGAGGTAGGCGGCGCCCAGGCCCTCCTTGCCCTTGCGGTGCAGGACGTGGACGTGGTCGTCGTCGGCGGCCAGCTCGTCGGCGAGCTTGCCGGTGCCGTCGGGGCTGTTGTCGTCGGCGATCAGGACGTGGGCCTCGGGGACCGACTCCCTGACGCGGGAGACGATCGGCTTGATGTTCTCCGCCTCGTTGTAGGTCGGGATGATCACCAAGGCTCTGCCGAGCGGGCCGTATCGCCTCTGACCGCCGTCGTTCACTGCTGCCCCTTATTGTCCGTACGCAGGGCACCACCATAGCGAGCGGTCCGGGCACTCCCGTACCGCGAGGTCCCGGGGTGTCGGAATGGGGGCCCGGCGCCCTTCGGGCCGGCCTGGGACCCGCTGGCTGCGGGCTGCCTGGAGCCGTTGTCTACTGAACGTCCGGGCCCCATCCGGGTCGCACCCTCCCCCGAGCTCCCGCGGAGCAGGGGGGACCCCCCGGACGGCAGAAACCTTCTGTCGGCCGGACGTCCTGTGGTGGACCCGGCCGAACCTACCGGCCTCCGGCCGCTCTCTGTCAACAGTCGTTTGACCTGCGGCGTCGGGCTGAAACAGCAGGTCAGTGAGGAAGATCCGCAGGTGGCGGCGGCGCCGGGAGGGCAGCCCGACGGCCGTACGAAATGTCCCTACGTCACTCGTTCGGCCGGACGAAGACCGTTTGTCCGAACACCACCGTGCGCAGGCAGACCGGCAGCGCCGCCCCGGGGCTGAGGTCCGGCAGTCCGGGCGTGCCCGAGCGCGGGTCGGTCGACCAGCGGGCCACCCGGTCGTCCGGCGCCTGCACCACGAGCTCGTCGGTGCGCCACACCGCGTAGTCGGCGGGCGCGCCCGGCACCAGGGTGCCCGCGTCGTCCCGGCCGATGGCGCGCCAGCCGCCCCGGGTGTGGGCGGTGAAGGCGGCGCGGGCCGAGACCCGGTGCTCGGGGGTCCGGTGGAAGGCGGCCGCGCGGACGGTGCCCCACGGGTCGAGCGGGGTGACCGGCGAGTCCGAGCCGAAGGCGAGCGGCACCCCGGCGCGCAGCAGGGCCGCGTACGGGTTCAGGGTGCGGGCCCGCTCGGCGCCGAGCCGCTGGGCGTACATGCCGTCCTCGCCGCCCCACAGCGCGTCGAAGGCGGGCTGCACGGAGGCGGTGAGGCCGAGCTCGGCGAAGGCGGCGATGGTCTCGGGGGTGAGCATCTCGGCGTGCTCGACGCGGTGCCGGGCGGCGCGGATGCGGGCCAGGCCCACCTTGGCGGCCGCGGCCCGCACACCTTCGACGACCGCGGTGACGGCGGCGTCCCCGATGGCGTGGAACCCGGCCTGGAGCCCGGCCTCGGTGCAGGCGGCCACATGGGCGGCGACGTCGGCCGCGTCCAGGTGGCCGGTGCCGGTGTGCGGGGCGTCGGCGTACGGCTCGTGCAGACAGGCGGTGTGCGAGCCGAGGGCGCCGTCGACGAAGAGGTCCCCGGCCGCGCCCAGCGCGCCCAGTTCGCGGATGCGATCGGCGTCCTTGGGGCCGGCGACCCGCTCGGCCCAGTAGCCGAAGACGCGCGGGCCGGCCTCCTCGCGGGCCAGCTTCAGGAGCGAGGTGAAGTCGTCCTCGTCGGAGATCTCGGGGCCGCCGCACTCGTGGAGGGTGCCGATGCCGAGGGAGGCCGCCCGGTGCAGCGCGGCCCGCTGGGCCTCCTCGCGCTGGCGCGGGGTGATCGCCGCGTGGGCGGCGGCCCGTACCGCGTGGTGGGCGGCGGCGGTCAGCGGGGCGTCCGGGTGGTAGCCGTCGAGCCCGGTGACGCCCGGGATCCGGTCGAGCAGCGCGGTGGTCGCGACGGCCGAGTGGACGTCGATGCGCGGCAGGTAGAGCGGGCGGCCGCCGGTGGCCTCGTCGAGCTCGGCGCGGGTGGGCGGGGTCCGCTCGGGCCAGCGCGCGGAGTCCCAGCCGTGGCCGAGCAGCACGTCGTCGCCGGGGCGGGACGCGGCGTACGCCCGTACCGCCGACAGGGCCTCGGCGCGGGTGCCCGCCGACGACAGGTCGAGGCCGGTGAGCGCCAGGCCGGTGGCCGTGGTGTGCACATGCGCATCGGTGAACGCCGGGGTGACCAGGGCCCCTTCGAGGTCGACCACCTCGTCGACGCCGGACGCGAAGGCGTCGGCCGCGCCCTCGGAGCCGACCCAGGCGACGTGCCCGCGTTCGACGACCATCGCCGTGGCGAACGGGTCGGCGGGGCTGTGGACCTCCCCGCCGCGCAGCAGCACGGTGCGGTGGTCGGGCTCGCCGGTGGACAGCGGGGCGACGGTTCGGGCCGGAAGGGCGGCGGCGCTCTCGGAACTCATGGGAACAGCCTAGATACGCGGCGGCCGTGCCTCGTACGGGGTCGACAGAACGACGGTCGTCCGGGTGGAGACGCCGGCCAGCGAGCGGATGCGGGTCAGCAGGTGCTCCAGCTCCAGGGGGGTGGCCACCCGCACCTTGAGGATGTAGTTCTCGTCGCCCGCGACGCTGTGGCACGCCTCTATCTCCGGCACGTCGGCCAGCCGTTCGGCGATGTCGTCGGGGGCACTCGGGTCGAAGGGCTTGACCGAGATGAACGCGGTCAGCGGCAGCCCCACCGCCTCGGGGTCCACGACGGCGACATAGCCGCGGATGACTCCGCGCTGCTCCAGGCGGCGTACCCGCTGGTGCACCGCCGAGGTGGACAGGCCCGTGGCCTTGCCCAGGTCGGTGTAGCTCATCCGCCCGTCCTTGACGAGCAGATCCACGATCTGACGGTCCAGCTCCTCCATGCGGATCAACCTATTCCCACAGGCCCCATCCGGCACAGTCGGCGGCAACCGGAAGGGGCACCTGCGGGCGGCATGTGACGAAGACCACAGCCTTGTAAGGGCGCTAGGGGGCACGGCGCGGTTACGGGCGGGTCTTGGCGGGAATTGCTTGCTGTGGTCGCGGCGACGTCGCCTTGTCGGCCCACCCGAGGGGGAGAATCCCAATGCAGAACATCAAGCGTGGCGGACGTGTGTCGAATGAACGCACCGATCCGGAGCCCGTCGATCCCACCGTCGAGGACGACCTCGACGACGAGATCGCGGCGGACGCCTACGACACCTTCGAGATGTACCGGGTGATCTGCCCGGACTGCGCCCAGCCGATCGCGCTGCTCGCGGACGAGGCGGTGCTGCCGGAGCACGCGCTGTGCCCGAGCCCGTGGAACCCGTTCGGCCTCACGGTGTGCGCCGGGACCGGCCGCGCGGCCTCGCAGAGCAGGCCCGCGGACACCTCCAAGGACGTCCAGGAGCAGGACACCGCGCTGCTCCTGACACTCCCCCAGGGCCTCGACTGGCGGACGCAGCCCTTCTCGCACGTCGGCGGTCCGGGCTCGCGCCCGATGCGGGTGCCGGGCATGCGGCGTGCGGCGTAGGCCCCGGGTCAGCTCCAGTACGTTCCCCGCACCATCGCCTCCAGGCTGCCCCGGTGCAGGATCAGCGCGTCCGGGTCCCCGGGGACCCGGACCTCGCCGAAGTGCAGCTGCCGGTAGGCGATCCTGAGCATCACCACCGCGTGCCGCAGGGCGGCGTAGAGCGTGTGGAACTCCATGGCGCGCGGCGCGTGCCCGGTCAACTCGGCGTAGCGCGCCTCGATGTGGTCCCGCCGCAGGAAGTCGGGCAGGCCCGGCTGGCCGAAACTCACCGTCAGGTCCTGGAAGAAGCGGTGCAGATAGACGGTCCAGCCGAGGTCGAGTTCGCGCGGGCCGAGGGCCGCCATCTCCCAGTCGAGGACGGCGGCGGGCTCGAAGCCGTCGTAGACGATGTTGCCGATCCGCGCGTCGCCCCAGCAGAGCACCGCCGGGCCTTCGTCGGCGGGCCAGTGCGCGTCGAGCCAGTCGAACGCGGACTCGATGAGCGGCGAGCGCGGCAGCCCGTCCACCACCCAGGCGTAGTACGCCCGTTGGGACTCCACATGGCGGCGCAGGGGTGAGCTCTCGCCCTCCGGGAGCAGGAACGCGGCCTCCTCGGCCGGGAACCCGTCGTGCAGCCGGGCGAGCACCGCGACCGTGGCGTCCTGAAGGCGCGCCCGCTCGGCGTCGCTCGCGGAGTGCAGCCAGTTCCCCTCGTACGTATAGGGCATGACGTCGGGCGGTACGCGCCCCTCGGCGCGCTCCATCACGAAGAACGGGGCGCCGAGCGCGGTGGGGTCCTCTTCCAGCCACAGCACCCGGGGCACGGGGACGTCGGTGTGCTCGGCGACCAGGCGCATCACCCGGTGCTGGCGGGCCATGTCGTAGACCGGGAAGACGGTGTACGCGGCGGGGTCGGCGGCGAGCCGCAGGGCGCAGGAGCGCACCGGCGCGTCGGGGTGGTCGAGGCCGAAGAGCAGGGTCTCGCTCGACATGCCGTTGGAGGCCGGGACCTCGACGCCGGTGACGCGGGCGCCGGGCAGCCGTGCGTCGAGCCAGCCGGTGAGCCTGCGGCCGAGCTCCTGGGGGTCGCGCGTGGTGGTGCGGGGGCGTGGTGCCGTGGCCATGGGCGGTTCCCTTCTCAGGACGCGGAGGGGGTCAGGGCGCGACGGAGGTGTAGTCGGCGAAGCCGCTGGGGTCGTGGCGGCCGAAGCTGCCGTGCTCGAAGATCCCGTACCCGGTGCGCCCGTCGAGCGTGAAGCGGGCGGCGTGGTCGGTGACGCCGTAGGCGGCCATCGGGTGGGCGGCCGGGTCGGAGAGGTCGTAGGCGCGGCGGTCGGTCCAGGCCCGGCCCTGCCAGGTGCCGTGCTGCCAGTCGTCGGCGGGCGGGTAGCCCGCGCCGACGGCCAGCGGCGAGGAGGTGAGCACCTCGACGCCGAGTTCGAGCGGTTTGCGGGCGGCGTCGGTGAGGTGGACGACCGCGCGTTCGGGGTGGCGGGTGCCGGACCGGTAGGTGATGCTGGCCTGGGGCCAGCCCAGTTGGGCGTCGGGGTGGCCGTCCCGTACGAGCACGGCCTCGTTGAGGGTGCGGTAGCCGTCGGCGTCCTCCTGGGCGATCACCATCAGGAAGCGGTCGTCGAAGCGGACCGGCGCCCAGAGCCAGTGGAACCCCTCGGGCCGGTGCTCCTCGGCGCGCCCGTCGCTCTCGCCGGGGATCGGGCGCACCCCCCAGCTGCGGTCCCGGGTGCCGGTCCACTCGCCCGCCGTGACGGGTATCTCCTCGCCCGCGACCCGGATGGTGCCGGTGCAGCGGCCCGCCTGGACGAAACGGCGGCCTTCGAGGGTGAGGCGGTCGCCCCGGCGCTGGACGTGGTGCGGCTCCCAGACGGCCGGGAAGTCGGCCTGCCAGGTGATCTCGTACGAGAGCGGGGCGGGGTCGGCGGGGTCGGGGGCGCAGTGCAGGGTGAGGCGGCGCAGCGGCTCGTCGACGGTGATGCGCAGCGGGCCCACCGAGAGGTTCATGCGGTCGTCGGTGAGCGCGTCGCTCGCCCGGACGGCGTGCAGCCGGTCGCCGAGGCGCAGGGTGGCGTAGGCGTCGATGACCCCGGTGTTGGGGTAGACGCCGAGCCCGGCGATCAGCAGCGCGCGGCCGTGGTGGTCGAAGACGTGGAAGATGCAGCGGTCGTAGGCGTTGCGGTCGCCGGTGGCGACGTGTTTCAGGGAGAGCGGGACCTGGTGGATCGGGTATTCGTCGAGTGCGATCGGACGGTCCTGGGACACGGCGAACCTCCTGGACGACAGGGAAGTTGACGGTACGTCAGAAGCCGTGAAAAACAAGCCCCCAGGAGCCGGGGCGTGCGGATGCGGCCCGCGCGCCCCGGCCCGTACGAGAGGTCAGCGGGTCTCGGGACCGGCCAGGTGGCGGGCGACGACCATCCGCTGGATCTGGTTGGTGCCCTCGACGATCTGGAGGACCTTGGCCTCGCGCATCAGGCGCTCGACCGGGAAGTCGGCGGTGTAGCCGTAGCCGCCGAGGACCTGGACCGCGTCGGTGGTGACCTTCATCGCCGCGTCCGTGCAGAACAGCTTCGCCATCGCGGCCTCCTTGGAGAAGGGCCGTCCGGCGTCCCGCAGCCGCGCGGCCGACAGGTACAGCGCCCGGCCCGCCTCGATCTGGGTGGCCATGTCCGCCAGCATGAACCGCAGGCCCTGGAAGTCCGCGATGGGCCGGCCGAACTGCTGCCTCCCGGTCGCGTACGCCACCGCCTCGTCCAGGGCGGCCTGGGCGACGCCGATGGCGCAGGCGGCGATCCCGAGGCGGCCGGAGTCCAGGGCGGAGAGCGCGATCGCGAAGCCCTGGCCCTCCTCGCCGATGCGGCGGCCGTCGGGCACCCGGACCCCGTCGAAGTGCAGCTGGGCGGTGGGCGAGCCCTTCATGCCCATCTTCTTCTCGGGCGCGGCCGCGCTCAGCCCCTCGGCGTCGCCGGGGACCAGGAAGGCCGTGATGCCCCGGGCGCCCTCGGCGCCGGTGCGGGCGAGGACGGTGTAGAAGTCGGCGATCCCGCCGTGGGTGATCCAGGCCTTGGTGCCGGTGATCACCCAGTCGTCGCCGTCCCGGACCGCCTTGGTCCGCAGCGAGGCCGCGTCGGAGCCCGCGGCGGGCTCGGAGAGGCAGTAGGCGCCGAGCAGACCGCCGCCGAGCATGGCGGGCAGATGGTCGGCCTGCTGCTGCTTGGTGCCGTAGCCCGCCAGGGCGTGGCAGGCCAGCGAGTGGACGCTGACGCCGAGGCCGACCGTGAGGCGGGCGGCGGCGAGCTCTTCGAGGACCTGGAGGTACACCTCGTACGGCTGGTCCCCGCCGCCGAACTCGGAGTCGTACGGAAGGCCGAGCAGCCCGGACTCGGACAGCAGCGAGAAGACCTCGCGCGGAAAGCGTCCGGCGTCCTCCTGCTCGGCGGCATGAGGAGCGATCTCCCGCTGGACGATGTCGCGTACCAGTGCGACGAGGTCCCGGGCCTCCTCGGTGGGCAGCTGTCGGTCCACCGGCTGCGGGGCGCGGTCGGGCATGGCGGCGCTCTCCTCCCTGTCGGGCGCTTCGGCGGACGCGCGCGCAGGGTGTGGCGGCGCCGCCGGTGACTCTGCTGGACAGCCGATGCCTACCCTCCCGGATCACGGAAGCTGCAGGCTGGTGGCTGTGGCGCTGTGAGTATGCCCGATCGGACGCGTCCCGTCACGGGGTCCAAGATCACGTTTAGGGCAGGTCGGTTCGGGGCGCGGACGCGGGGCGCCGGGCGGGAATCCGCGCTTCCGGAGTTGGTCCAAACCATTGACGAAGTGGTCTAGTCCTTCTAGCGTCTGGGCGAACGTCTTACCGCGTTCATGCCAAGCACCCGTGAACGGCTCCCCTCCCCCACGAGGAGATCACGATGCTCAGACCACCTCGCGTGCGCGCCCTGCTCGCCGCCGCGTGTACCGCCGCACTCGGCGCCACCCTGCTCGCCGGGACCGGCAGCGCCACCGCCTCGCCCGAACCCGCCGCCGCCCGGGCCCCGTTGGCCGCCGGGTCCAAGGTCGTCGGATACTTCACCGACTGGGGCGTCTACCAGCGCAACTACCACGTCAAGAACATCGAGACCTCGGGCTCGGCCGCCAAGCTCACCCACATCAACTACGCGTTCGGCAACGTCACCGGCGGCAAGTGCGCCGTCGGGGACGCCTACGCCGACTACCAGAAGACCTATGACGCCGCCTCCAGCGTCGACGGCACCGCCGACAAGTGGGACCAGCCGGTTGCGGGCAGCTTCAACCAGCTGCGCGAGCTGAAGAAGAAGCACCCCGGGCTCAAGGTCCTGTGGTCGTTCGGCGGCTGGACCTGGTCGGGCGGGTTCGGTGAGGCCGCCAAGAACCCGGCCGCCTTCGCCAGCTCCTGCTACTCGCTGGTCGAGGACCCGCGCTGGGCCGACGTCTTCGACGGCATCGACATCGACTGGGAGTACCCCAACGCCTGCGGCCTCTCCTGCGACACCAGCGGGCGGGCGGCCTTCAAGAACGTGATGGCCGCGCTGCGGGCCAAGTTCGGCTCCGCCAACCTGGTCACCGCCGCGATCACCGCCGACGCCTCGGCGGGCGGCAAGATCGAGAAGGCCGACTACGCGGGCGCGGCCCAGTACGTCGACTGGTACAACCCGATGACGTACGACTTCTTCGGCGCCTGGGCGGCGCAGGGCCCCACGGCCCCGCACTCCCCGCTGACCTCCTACAGCGGCATCCCCACCCAGGGCTTCCACACCGACGCGGCCATCCAGAAGCTGAAGGGCCTCGGCATCCCCGCGAGCAAACTGCTGCTCGGCATCGGCTTCTACGGGCGCGGCTGGACCGGAGTGACCCAGAAGGCGCCCGGCGGCACGGCCACCGGCCCGGCGTCCGGCACCTACGAGCAGGGCATCGACGACTACAAGGTGCTCAAGACCAAGTGCCCGGCCAACGGCACGGTCGCGGGCACGGCGTACGCGTACTGCGGGAACAACTGGTGGAGCTACGACACCCCGTCCACCATCGCCGGGAAGATGACCTACAAGAACAACCAGGGCCTCGGCGGCACCTTCTTCTGGGAGCTGAGCGGCGACACCTCCGGCGGTGAGCTGATCAAGTCCATCAAGTAGCCCCGGGAGCGGGGCGGGAGGGGCGGCCGGCCGTGTGGCCCGGCCGCCCCTCCTGCGTCAGGCCCCGGGCGCGGGCGAGGGACAGGCCGGCTCGAACTCGCCGATGGTGTCCATGGTCCGGCGCAGCATCCGCACCAGCAGATCGCGTACGGTCGCGCGGTCCGGCTCCAGCGTCCCCAGCCACTCCAGGGTCACGCTCTCCACACAGCCCATCCAGCCGAGCAGCGCGAGCCGGGCGAGCACCGGAACGTCCCGTCTGCCGTAGGCGCCCTCCGCGATGGTGGCGATCAGCTCCTCGCGGACGGCGTCGCGTATCGCCTGGACCTGGGTGTCGAAGCCGACGCCGCCGGTCACGATCGTGCGGTAGGCCGCCTGGTGGTGCTGGGCGTACAGCAGGTACCCCTCCATCGTGCGGTGGACGCGGTCGGCGCGCGGCAGCTCGGTGTCGCTCGCGGCCCGGGCGACCAGATCGGCCACCGAGTCCTCGACGATGGCCAGGTAGTAGCCGCGCTTGCTCTTGAAGTAGTAGTAGATGAGGCCCTTGGCGACCCCGGCGTGCTTGGCGATGTCGTCCATCGACAAGGCGTCGTACGACGTGTCGGCGAACAACTTCCGCCCCGTCGCGATGAGTTCCGAGCGACGCACCTGGGATTTCTCGGTCGCGCCTCGCTGTTGACTATTATTCAAATTCGGCCCTAGTCTCCAACTGCCACAGGATCTCCGCAGTATGGCAGACCTGCACACGCACTCCCCCTGCACCGCTTGGGCACGGACGTACGGGAGGAACAAGTGAGCGCAGACAGGCGGCCGTTGGCCGAGGGAAGAACCGCCTGGAAGAAGGCGGCGCTCGTGGCGATGCCGGCGGTCCTCGCCGTGGGGGTCATGGCCAATGTGATGGCCGAGGGCGCGCTGGCCGCCTCCTTCGCCGTCTCGGGCACCAGCTTCCAGGTCTCCTCGGGCAAGCTGACGAGCCAGGGCCTCGCCTCCTACGTGCAGACCGACAAGTCCGTGGACGGCAAGGGCCATCCGGTCGCCCTGCTCGGCATCGGGGACGCCCGGCTCAGCGACATCTGCCAGTCCGCCGAGGTCAAGACCCCGGTCGGCACCGTGGTGTTCAAGCTGACGGCGGGCGGCGACGCGGGCGAGGTCACGGCGAGCAATCTGGTCATCGACGGCGAGGACCTGGTCGGGGACGCCCGGTTCGGCACCGCCGAGATCGGCCGGGACGCCTCCACGCTCGACCAGGTGCCCGCTGTCCACGGCGAGAAGGGCAAGTTCGGCCTCCAGGCCGGGGACATCGAGGTCGCCGGGGTGCGCTCGCACGCCTGGTCGGCGACCGGCGGGAACTTCCGGCTGAAGGGCATGCGGGTCGATGTGAGCATCGGCGGCAAGAAGTGCTTCTGAGCGAGAGGTGGCTGGACAGGCGCCTCCCGCTGCCCGGCGCCCGGCGGGCCGCCCGGCGCTGGCGCCGTACCCGGCCCTTCTGGGCCGGGCTGCTCCTGGTCCTCGGGGGCGCGGAGCTGCTGCTCGTCCCGCTCTCCCCGCTGACGATCCTGGTCAGCCTGGGGCTCGGCGGGATCGCGGCCATCGGGATCGGGCTGGCCCTGATCGTCGCCGGGCTCTTCCTGTGGTTCCTGCCGCACACCCGCCACTACGTCTCGATCAACGCGCTGCTCCTGTCGGTGCTCTCGTTCGTCGCGACCAATCTGGGCGGCTTCCTGGTCGGCATGGGCCTGGGCATCGCGGGCAGCGCCATGGGGTTCGCCTGGACACCGGCGCGCGAACCGGAACCGGGGCTCTCCGAGCTGCGGGACGGGCGCGGCACACGCACGCTCGCGGCCGCGCTGCCGGTCGCCCTGCTGCTGGGGCTCGGCGGCCCGGCGGCCGTGGAGCGGGCCCCCGCGCCGGGCGCGGTCGAGGTGCCGCGCGTCCCGCCGACCGTCACCACCACCCTCTTCGCACCGAACGGCTTCCTGCTCGCCGGGGTGCGCACGGTGCCCAGCGCGGGCGGCCCGGTGAAGGTGATGGTCCTCAAGATGGCCTCCGCCTCGCTCACCGACTACCGGCTGCGCACCCACGACGGCCACGACGAACTCGCCCTGGGCGCCGACACGTTGGACCTCAGCGGCCATGTGACGCTCTACCTCACCAGGTTCAGCGGCTGCCTGGAGGGCCTCCTCTGTCTGACCTTCACCCCGGACCGGCTGCCGGTGCCGCCGGTCGTCCCGCCCTTCGTCTTCATGACGGACGTCAGCGCCGAGCAGGCCCTGGTCACCTCGGACTCGATCGTGGCGGGCGGACTGAAGCTGGAGGCCTCGTGATCCAGATCCAGGCCGCGCTGTTCTGGGCGTACGCGACGGGCGCGACCTTCGCCGTCTCGGCGGGGCGCCAGCTGCAGTGGTGGGAGCGTTCGGTGTACGGGGAGGGGGTCCGCACCCGCAGCCGCGCCGCCAACCCGTATCTGGCGCTCACCCTGCTGTACGCGGCGGTGCTGCTCGTCCCGACCGGTCTGTTCATGCTGTGGCGCAACCCGTCCTGGGCGACCATGCAGGTGGCCCGGGACCACGACGGCGTCTGGGCGGGGTTCGTGCTCTTCTACGCGGGCGGCATCGTCGTCGCCGCGCTGCTCGGCTTCCTGGCGGCCCAGCTCCTGGTGCTGGTCGGGGCCGGGTACTGGGCCTACCTCCAGAGCGTCGGCGGCCACTTCCTGCTGTTCGGGACGCTCGTCCACGGCTGGGACGGCAACGGCTACCGCAGGACCCTGACCACCAGCGCCCGGGCCTACCGGGAGTGGCCGCGGGACAGTGTGGTCAACAACGTGCTGCACTTCCTGACCTCGGGCACGTTCCTCGCCCTGCTTGTCCTCGGCTCGGCCGTGCTCGGCACCCTGTTCCTGACCGAGATCGGCTGGCTGGTGGAGGGGTGGCAGCTGCCGGGCGCCGACGAGGAGCGCAAGGTGCCCCGGCCGGTCGCGGTCGCCATCGCGGCGGCCGGGGTCTACGGGCTGCCCTTCATCGGCGCACTGGGCGCGAGTCTGCTCGTACGCCTGGCGGGGTGGCCGCTGGGGCTCGCGGCCTTCGCGGTCCTGGCGGGTGTGGCGCTGCTGACCCGGCGCTCGCCGGTGCGGTGGCTCTACGGCCTGGTGGGCGTCCCGGGCCGGCACTGGAAGGCCGACCCGGAGATCACAGCAGCCCGGTCTGCGTGACCAGCATCGCGAGCACCACCACGAGGGTCCATCCCAGGAAGTGCTCCAGGATCTTGGGGCCGTCGTCGGGGCCGCCGGTGCGGGCACGCAGCTCGGCCAGGGCGCGCGGGTCGTCGGCGGTGGTGGCGTGCAGGGTCATGGGAACTCACTCGGTCGTCTGGCGGTGGACGGTCCCCCCGGGTGCCATTTCAGAGTGCCAGTGGATGCGGCCCCTCAGGGAGAGACGTTGGTCACTGCCGCCGGGGCCGCCGGGTGTCAGGCCCGTACCCCCACCGAGGCCAGTGCACGCCTCTGAGCTGGGGAAACGCGCGCGGGCCAGTACAGGTAGCAGACCCCGCCCGTGCCCGAGACGACCTTGCCGCTCGCGTTGTACCGCTTGGTGCGCAGCCAGATGTTCTCCCACTCGCGCCGCAGGTAGACGCGGCGCACCTCCGGGTCGCTCGGCGAGGCCGGGTCGTTGGCGATCACGTCGCCGTCGGCCGTGAAGCCGACCACCGTCATGAGGTGGCCCGACGTGCCGTACCCGGCGCCGGTCAGCTCGGTCTTGAGGAACGACTGGGACGTTATGGCCGGGATGCCCGCCCGGATCAGCCTCTCCAGGTCGGTCAGGGACTGCAACCGGGTCACCACCGCGCTCATGTCCCGGTACGTGGTGGCGTACGCGGCGTTGAAGGGCCAGTTGCCGCAGCCGCCGTACTGGTAGTCGTAGGTGTACCGGGCCGCGTGGCAGACCTGCGGGTCGGCGAAGGAGGGGTCCACCCAGGCGAGGTCGGCGGCGCTCGGCCTGCGGCCCCAGTACTCGACGATCATCTGCGAGGAGGTCGGGCTGCACCAGGCCTCGCCGCCGTTGTCGTACTGCGGGTACTGCCCCTTGTGGATCTCCTGCGAGTAGCGCGGTACGAGCAGCTCGCCCGCGTACGCCGGGGTGGAGGCGGGCACCGTGAAGCGGTCCGGGACGTCGGAGGCCATCGCGCCGAGCCGCCAGACCGTGGGTGTGAGGCGGGTGCCGGGGGTGCGGTAGAGGGTCAGGCGCAGCCGGTAGAAGGCCAGGCGCAGCCCGCTGGCCGCGTCGTCGATGGCGAAGGTGTCCGTGTAGACGGTGCTCCTGCCGTCCTTCTGGCCGTCGACCGAGGTGCGCCGGATGTCGGCGTCGCCGTCGCCCGCCGTCCAGCGGCCCAGCACGTACGCCGGGGTCGCCGTGCCGTCGGAGTAGGTGCCGAGGAGTTCGACCTGGAGCCAGGTCCCGGCGGGGGCGTGCGCGTTCCAGTGGGCGATGACCTCGGTGGCCGGGACGGCCGCGCGGTGCACCGGCGAGGTCCAGGTGGCGTACTCCCAGGTGGCCGTCTTCCGGGTGTGCGGGTCGGTGTAGTCGGTGCGGCCCGCCGGGCGGGCGATGGCCAGGCCGGGGCGGCGGCCCGGCACGGCCCGCACGCCGGCGGCGTCGCCCGAGCGCCAGTCGGAGCGCGTGGTCCAGGCGCGGTTGTCCACCAGTGAGGGGATGCCTTTCGAGGGCCTGCCGGCGGCGGTCGGCGGGGCGGGGGCGGTCGCGGCGGAGGCCGGGACGGCCGTGCCCGCCGCGGCGGCGAGCGCGGCGGCCAGGACGGTTCTGCGCGGAGTGGAGCCGGTCATGATCGGGACCCCCAGTCGGACGAGGATGGGGCGATGGGCGCGACAGTGGGCCAACTATCCCGGGTCCCGGGCGACTTCTGCCAGTGATGCGCACCGTGCCGTGCCACCGATATGGGTCTGGACCACTGGCACAACCTGCGGCGCCGTCGCCGAGGGATGTCGATCTAGGGTGGAGGCATGGCAGAAATCGACCGAATCGCGGCCGCCGTGCGCGCCCTGCCGCCCTCGTGCGGCCCGGTCCGGCTGGTCGCGGTGGACGGGCACGCGGGCTCCGGCAAGTCCACCTTCGCCGGACGCCTCGCCGCCGCGCTCGGCGGGGCGCCGGTCGTCCGCCTCGACGACCTGGCCACGCACGAGGAGTTCTTCGCCTGGACGCCCCGGCTGCGCGCACAGGTGATCGAGCCGCTGGCGCGCGGGGAGGCCGGGCGCGTCACGCCGTACGACTGGAACCTGCGCCGGTTCGGTGCGCCCAGCACGCTGGAGCCCGCGCCCGTGGTGCTGATCGAGGGCGTCGGCGCGGGGCGACGCGAGGTGCGGCCGTGGCTGGCGTTGCTGCTGTGGATGGACATGGGGGCCGAGGGGTCCTGGGCGCGCGGGCGCCGACGGGACGGAGCGGCGCTTTCCGGCTTCTGGGACGAGTGGACGGAGGCGGAGATGCGCCATTTCGCCGCGGATCCGTCCCGTCCGTATGCGGATGCGCTGGTACGGCAGTGCCAGGAGGGATACGAGTGTCTCCAGAGGCACCATTCCGCACCCCTCGCACACCGTTCCGTCACGGACAGTGAGGAGCTGCCCCCACCGGGCTGAACCGTCGGAAAACCACCCCTCACAGTCGTCCAACTCCGCTTGACCCGGGGGCCGTACAGGTCTTACGTTCTGAATGTGCGGCTTTTCGGAGCCGCCGCAGACGCGAAGCCCCCGGTTGTTCCCCCGTGATCGGGGGCTTCGTTCTGCCTTTCCGGCCCTTTCACCGGGCCGTGCCAGCGGTTTTCGCTCACCCTCGGTCACCGGCCAAGTCGTGCTGCCGCTCCCCTCGCGCCACCCTTCGGTCCGGGGCCCCCTCGCAGGTACGATGCAACTGGTGCGGTCAATTCCCGTCAATTCCATTCGGTAATTCCATTCTGCGAATTGGCGGTTCAGCACGGGGGCACGGTGGTGGGGGACGTGATGGACTTCGGCACGCAGGGCGCGCACGCCCCGGCCGATCTCGCCTGGCTGCGGGGCATCGACGCGTACACCATGGGCGCGTATCCGCAAGCCGAGGAGGAGTTCCGGGCCGCGGTACGGATGGATCCGGGCATGGTGGACGGCTGGCTGGGACTGCATGCGCTGCGGGTGGACACCACCACCGCGCTGCTGCGCATGTACCGCCACCGCGAGCGCTTCGGCGAACAGCGCGCCCGGCACCGACGCACCCTCAACTCCTGGTACTGGCTGGGCTGGTGGGTCCAGCCGGTCCTGGAGAGCCCGCGCGACCTGCTGCTCGCGCACGCCTCGCACTGGCTCGACGGCCGCCATGTGCCGGAGCTGGACCGGGCGCTGGCCGGGCTGCCGCCGGTCGACACCGACCCCCAGGTCCGCTTCCTGCACGCCTGCCGGGCGTATCTGGTCAAGGACTGGGACCAACTGGTGCGCCACACCGAGCCGTTGCTGAACGATCCGCTGCTCGGGATCGAGGCCGGGCTGTTCGGCGGGATGGCGCGGGTGCGCCTGGAGATGTTCGGGCAGGCCGAGCCGCTCCTCTCGGCCGCCCTGATGCGCTGCCGCAGCGAGCAGCCGCAGCGCAAGGAGCTGCGCTACTGGCTGGCCCGCGCCCACGAGGGCACCGGCCGCTCCGCCGCCGCGCTGCCCCTGTACCGGGCGGTGCACCGGGTCGACCCGGCGTTCATGGACACCTCGGCGCGGCTGGCCGCGATCACCGAGTCGGACGGCCTGGACGGGTCGTACGGCTCCGACGACCCGGCCGATCTGGCGGCCGTCTCGCTGGCCGGATTCGGCCAGGACACCGCGGCGGACGGCGGCGAGCCGGAGGCGGCGCCCCTCGAACCGCCGGAGGGGCGCGAGGTGCGGGTGCCGCTCGTCGGCCCTGCGGTGGCGGTGCCGCCGCCCGACGGCGTACGGGAGAAGGCCGGCATCCCGGCCCAGCCCGCCCCGCCCCCGGTGCCGACCGGCCCGACGGACTCGGCGCTACTCGCCCAGGCGCTGGCGGAGCTGGAGCGGATGGTGGGCCTGGAGCCGGTGAAACGCCAGGTGAAGGCGTTGTCCGCACAGCTCAACATGGCCCGTCTACGGGTCGGCCAGGGCCTGCCCGTCCAGCCGCCGAAACGTCACTTTGTCTTCTCCGGCCCCAGTGGCACCGGCAAGACCACGGTCGCGCGGATCCTGGGCCGCGTCTTCTACGCGCTCGGCCTGCTGGGCGGCGACCACCTGGTGGAGGCCCAACGGGCGGACCTGGTGGGCGAGTTCCTCGGCCAGACGGCGGTCAAGGCGAACGAGCTGATCGACTCGGCCCTTGGCGGGGTGCTGTTCGTGGACGAGGCGTACAGCCTCTCCAACTCCGGCTACAGCAAGGGCGACGCGTACGGCGACGAGGCGCTCCAGGTACTCCTGAAGCGCGCCGAGGACAACCGCGACCACCTGGTGGTCATCCTCGCGGGCTACCCCGAGGGCATGGACCGCCTCCTCGCCACCAACCCCGGCCTGTCCTCCCGCTTCACCACCCGGGTGGACTTCCCCTCGTACCGCCCCCTGGAGCTGACCGCGATCGGGGAGGTCCTGGCGGCGGAGAACGGGGACGGGTGGGACGAGGAGGCGCTGGACGAGCTGCGCTCGATCAGCGGGCACGTGGTGGACCAGGGGTGGATCGACGAACTGGGCAACGGCCGCTTTCTGCGGACGCTGTACGAGAAGAGCTGCGCGTACCGCGACCTGCGCCTGTCGACGTACCCCGGCACGCCGGGCCGCGAGGACCTCGCGACGCTGCGGCTGCCGGATCTGATGCAGGCGTACGGGGAGGTCCTGTCGGGGAGGGGCGGACCGGACCCGCTATAGCCGACGGAAGACGGTTTCCCCGGGGGCTGCGGCCCCTGCACCCCGCTCCCCGTTCGTCTGCGGACCGTCTGTGGCTGGTCGCGCAGTTCCCCGCGCCCCTAGGTGGTTAGGGGCGCGGGGAACTGCGCGAGCAACCCAGCACGGTCCGCAGACGAACCGGGGGTCCGGGGGCGAAGCCCCCGGGAAAGCACCTCCGCCCCTCCCCTACCCCCGGAGGGTTTAGGGAAGGGGCGGGGAGGGGCCAAAACCCCGTGGGATCAACCCGCCAGGGCCTGTTCCGCACGCGGCTGGGTCGGGAACGGGCGGTGGGACGGGTCGCGGACCTCGCCGACCAGCATCTCCAGGACGTCCTCCAGAGCCACCAGTCCGAGGACCCGACCGGACGCGTCCGCCACCTGCGCGAGGTGCGCCGCGGCACGACGCATCACCGTCAGCGCGTCATCGAGCGGCAGCTCAGCCCGCAGCGTGACCAGCGGCCGCCACACCTGCTGCGGCACCCCCCGCTCCCGGTCCTCCAGATCCAGCACGTCCTTGACGTGGAGGAAGCCCATGAACGCACCCCCCTCCGCGCACACCGGGAAGCGGGAGTACCCCGTACGGACCGTCAGCTCCTCCACCTGCCGAGGCGTCACCGAGCAGCCCACCGTCACCAGCGACGACCGGTCGAGCAGCACATCCGTCACCGGGCGGCTGCCCAGCTCCAGCGCGTCCTCCAGACGCTCCATCTCCTGAGGGTCCAGCAGACCCGCCTGCCCGGAGTCCTCCACCAGACGGTTGAGCTGCTCGCTGGTGAAGACCGCCTCGACCTCGTCCTTGGGCTCCACCCGGAACACCCGCAGCACAAGGCGCGCGCACGCGCCCAGCGCCACCGTGACCGGACGGCACACCCGGGCGAAGGCGACGAGGCCCGGGCTGAACCACAGCGCGGTCTTCTCCGGCGCCGCCATCGCCAGGTTCTTCGGGACCATCTCGCCGATGACGAGGTGGAGGAAGACGACGAGGGCGAGCGCGATCGCGTAGCCGAGGGGGTGGATCAGGCCCGCCGGAACCCGGGCCGCCTCGAAGACGGGCTCCAGGAGATGCGCCACCGTGGGCTCCGCCACCGCGCCGAGCGTCAACGAGCAGACGGTGATGCCGAATTGCGCGGCCGCCATCATCTGCGGCAGGTTCTCCAGACCGTGCAGCACCTGCCGAGCCCGCGCCGACTGGGACGCGAGGGGTTCGATCTGGCTGCGGCGCACGGACACCAGGGCGAACTCGGCCCCGACGAAGAAGCCGTTCGCCAGCACCAGGAGCAGGGCGAAGAAGAGTTGCAGCACGCTCATCGCACGGCCTCGCTCAGGACGTCGGCGGTGCGGACGAAGCGCACCCGCTCCGCCCGGTACCGCTCGACCCGGCGGACCTGGATCCGCCAGCCGGGCAGCTCGGCGCGGTCACCGGGGACCGGGATCCGGCCGAGCAGATCGGCGACGAGCCCGGCGACCGTCTCGTACGGGCCGTCCGGCGCGTCCAGTCCTATCCGGCGCAGGCTCAGCACCCGGCAGCTGCCGTCGGCCTCCCACGCGGGGCGGCCGTCGTCGCTCGCCACCGCGGCGAGGTCGGGGCCGGTGTCGCCCTCGGCGTCGTGCTCGTCGCGCACCTCGCCGACCAGCTCCTCGACGATGTCCTCCAGGGTGACGACCCCGGCCGTGCCGCCGTACTCGTCGACGACCACGGCTATCGGCTGCTCGCTGCGCAGCCGCTCCAGGAGCTGCTGCACGGGCAGGGTCTCGGGCACCAGGAGCGGCGGCACCGCGATCCGCGCGGCGGGCGTGCGATGGCGCTCCTGCGGCGGCACCGCCAGCGCGTCCTTGAGGTGGACCATGCCGACGACCTCGTCGATCCGCTCCCGGTAGACGGGGAAGCGGGAGAGCCCGGTGGCCCGGGTGAGGTTGAGGACGTCGGCGGCGGTCGCGGAGGTCTGCAGGGCGCTCACCTTCACGCGCGGCGTCATCACGTTCTCCGCGGTGAGCCGACCGAGCGCGAGGGTGCGCACGAAGAGGTCGGCGGTGTCCTGCTCGATGGCTCCGGCCCGCGCCGAGTGGCGGGCCAGCGAGACCAGTTCGCCGGGGGTGCGGGCGGAGGCCAGCTCGTCGGCGGGCTCCACTCCGAGCGCCCGGACCAGCCGGTTGGCGACGGTGTTCAGGAGCGAGATGACCGGCCGGAACAGCCGGGAGAAGCGGCTCTGCGGTCCGGCGACGAACCGCGCGACCTGGAGGGGCCGCGACACCGCCCAGTTCTTGGGGACGAGTTCGCCGATCACCATCTGGACGGCGGAGGCGAGCAGCATGCCGACGACGACGCTCACCCCGGGCACCACTCCGTCCGGCAGGCCGGTCGCGGTGAGCGGCCCGTCGAGCAGTCCGGCGAGCGCGGGCTCCGCGAGCATGCCGACGACGAGCGAGGTGATGGTGATGCCGAGCTGGGTGCCGGAGAGCTGGAAGGACAGCTCGCGCAGGGACTCGACGACGGTGCCGGCGCGGCGGTCGCCGTCGGCGGCGGCCTTTTCGGCGTCCGGGCGCTCCACGGTGACCAGGCCGAATTCGGCGGCCACGAAGAATCCGTTGGCGAGGATGAGAAGGAATGCCGCGGCGAGCAGCAGAAGCGGGATGGTCATGCCGCCGCCTCCTGCGAGGGGGCGGCGCAGGTACTACCGGACGATCCGTCCATTGCTGGAGGGAGTCACTCCTCGGGTCGCTGGTGCCCCGCAGGCCGATGGTGCCGCCTTGTGCGCGGGGCGGGCGCGTTGGGCGCCCACGTCACCAGGGTAGCTATTGAGATCGTCGCCGCAATGCTTGCCCCGGTGCTGAAAAGGGCGGGTCAGCCGTCCTGGCGGGTGCCGTGCGACTCGGCGAGCGCGCGCAGCGCCCGGGCGTCGCGGATGGCCCGCTCCTTGGCGATGCCGGGCTGGATGCCGAGCGCGGGCAGGCTGGTGCCGTCGCTGAGGTCCAGGAACACCCAGGGGTCGCCGGGGCGGAGGTTGACGCGCAGGATCTCCGCCCAGGCGAGCCGCCGCGTCCGGGTGAGGTTGACGACCGTGACGCCCGTGTCGTCGGCGACGACCTTGGGGCGGCTGAGCAGCGCGAGGACCGCGAAGAACATCGCCGCGGTGAACACGAAGCTGGCCCGCTCGCCCCCGCTCATGTTCTCCAGGAGCAGTGCGACGCCGGTGATCACGGCGAACATCACGGCACCCACGCTCAGCAGCACGGCCCGGGTGCGGGTCGGCCGGAACGTGACCGGGAGAGCGGGGAGTTGGGGCGCGGGGGCGGACACGGGGTACGTCACTTCCGTACGGGAGTAAAGGGGTCGGTCAGAGGCGGCAGGCGTGGATGGCCGTGGTGAGGATGGCCCGGGCGCCCAGCTCGTACAGGTCGTCCATGATCCGCTGGGCCTCCTTGGCCGGGACCATGGCGCGGACGGCGACCCAGCCCTCGTTGTGGAGCGGCGAGATCGTCGGCGACTCCAGGCCGGGGGTGAGGGCGACGGCCCGCTCCAGGTGCTCGGCGCGGCAGTCGTAGTCCATCATCACGTAGCTGCGGGCGACCAGGACGCCCTGGAGGCGGCGCAGGAACTGCTGCACCTTGGGCTCTTCGATGTCCGCGCCGGTGCGCCGGATGACGACGGCCTCGGACTTCATGATCGGCTCGCCGATGACTTCGAGGCCCGCGTTGCGCAGCGAGGTGCCGGTCTCCACGACGTCCGCGATGACGTGGGCGACGCCGAGCTCGATGGCGGTCTCGACGGCGCCGTCCAGGTGGACGACGGAGGCGTCGACGCCGCTGTCCTTGAGGTGCTGGGCGACGATCCCCTCGTACGAGGTGGCGATCGTCATGCCGCCGAAGTCGCCGACGCCCTTGGCCGTGCCGGGCTTGGTGGCGTAGCGGAAGGTCGAGCGGGCGAAGCCGAGGGAGAGGATCTCCTCCGCGTCGGCCCCGGAGTCGAGCAGCAGATCGCGTCCGGTGATGCCGATGTCGAGGCGGCCGGAGCTGACGTAGATCGCGATGTCGCGGGGGCGCAGATAGAAGAACTCGACCTCGTTCTCGGGGTCGACCAGGACGAGTTCCTTGGACTCCTTGCGCATCTGGTAGCCGGCCTCATGGAGCATCGCCGACGCAGGTCCGGACAGTGAACCCTTGTTGGGGACGGCGATGCGCAGCATGAGGTCAGCTTCCTTACGTGGAGACGTACGGGGGGAACGTGCGGGTGTGCTCAGAGGTGGGCGTAGACGTCGTCGAGGGAGATCCCGCGCGCGACCATCATCACCTGGACGTGGTACAGCAGCTGCGAGATCTCCTCGGCGGCGGCGTCCTTGCTCTCGTACTCGGCGGCCATCCAGACCTCGGCGGCCTCCTCGACGACCTTCTTGCCGATGGCATGCACGCCCTTGTCCACCAGCTCGGCGGTGCGGGAGGTGGACGGGTCGCCGTTGGCGGCCTTGAGCTGGAGCTCCGCGAAGAGCTCTTCGAAACTCTTGGGGGGTTTGTTCGCCATGATGCTTCTCAGGGTAAGGGGTGCGTCCCTGCCGCTCAGCGCCAGGGTTCGCTGACGGTGCGCAGCGTGGCGGCCGTGGCGACGGCGGCGGTGACCGCTTCGTGCCCCTTGTCCTCGTTCGACCCTTCGAGGCCGGCCCGGTCCAGGGCCTGCTCCTCGGTGTCGCAGGTCAGCACGCCGAAGCCGACGGGTACGCCGGTGTCGATGCTGACCTGGGTGAGACCGTTGGTGACACCCTGGCACACGTAGTCGAAGTGCGGCGTACCGCCCCTGATGACGACGCCGAGGGCGACCACCGCATCGTACCCGCGGCCCGCGAGCACCTTGGCGACGACCGGCAGCTCGAAGCTGCCGGGGACGCGCAGCAGCGTCGGCTCGTCGATGCCGAGCTCGTGCAGGGCGCGCAGGGCGCCGTCGACGAGTCCGTCCATGACCTTCTCGTGCCACTGCGCCGCGATCACGGCGACCCGGAGGTCTGCGCAGTTGCGTACGGACAGTTCGGGTGCGCCCTTGCCACTCACGTGCTACTCCTCAGTGATCTTTCAGCTGTGTACGGGTGTCGCTGTACGGGGTGTCGCTACTGGTTGCCGCAGGTCGACGCGGTCGCGTCCAGCCACGGCAGGTCGTGTCCCATCCGGTCGCGCTTGGTGCGCAGGTACCGCAGATTGTGCTCGCCCGCCTGGACCGGCATCGGCTCGCGGCCGGTGACCTTGAGGCCGTGGCTCACCAGCGCGGTGGTCTTCTCCGGGTTGTTGGTCATCAGCCGCAGGCTGCGTACGCCCAGGTTCTCCAGGATCTGCGCGCCCGCCGCGTAGTCGCGGGCGTCGGCGGGCAGCCCCAGCTCCAGGTTGGCGTCGAGCGTGTCGCGGCCCTGCTCCTGGAGCTCGTAGGCGCGCAGCTTGGAGAGCAGTCCGATGCCGCGCCCCTCGTGGCCGCGCAGATAGACGACGACGCCGCGGCCCTCCTCGGTGATGGCTTCCATGGAGGCCTGGAGCTGGGGGCCGCAGTCGCAGCGCAGCGAGTGGAAGATGTCGCCGGTCAGGCACTCGGAGTGGACCCGCACCAGCACGTCCTCGCCGTCGCCGATCTCGCCGTGGACGAGCGCCACGTGCTCGACGCCGTCGACGGTGGAGCGGTAGCCGTAGGCGGTGAACTCCCCGAAGGAGGTGGGGAGATGGACCTCGGCCTCGCGGCGCACGGTGGGCTCGGAGGAGCGGCGGTAGGCGATCAGGTCCTCGATGGAGATGATCGTCAGGCCGTGCTTGCGGGCGAACGGGATGAGCTCGGGCAGCCGCAGCATCACGCCGTCCTCGCCCGCGATCTCCACGATCGCGCCGGCCGGGGCGAGCCCCGCGAGCCGGGCGAGGTCGACCGCGGCCTCGGTGTGGCCGTTGCGGACCAGGACGCCGCCGGGCTTGGCGCGCAGCGGGAAGATGTGCCCGGGGCGGACGAAGTCCCCGGCGTCCGAGTGCCCGTGGGCCAGCAGGCGCAGCGTGGTGGCGCGGTCGGCGGCGGAGATGCCGGTGGAGACGCCGTGCGCGGCGGAGGCGTCGACCGAGACCGTGAACGCGGTCTTCATCGACTCGGTGTTGTGGTCGACCATCTGGGGCAGCCGGAGCCGGTCGAGCGCCTCGCCCTCCATGGGCGCGCAGATCAGGCCGCGGCACTCGCTCATCATGAAGGCGACGATCTCGGGGGTCGCCTTCTCGGCGGCGATGACGAGGTCGCCCTCGTTCTCGCGGTCCTCGTCGTCGACGACCACGACCGGCCGCCCGGCCGCGATGTCGCGGATCGCCTGCTCGACGGGGTCGAGGGAGAGGTCCTCGCGGTTGTCGGTGGAGTACCAGGTGGGTGTGGTGGCGCTCATGCCGCCGCTCCTTCCAGGACGGGCTGCGCACTCGTACGGGAGCGCAGCCACCAGTCGCGCAGGCCCCACAGGACGATTGCGCCGTAGATGACGTAGACGAAGCCGGAGAAGGCGAAGCCGTTGGCGAAGTTGAGCGGCACGCCCACGGCGTCGACGAGCAGCCAGGCGAGCCAGAACTCGACCATGCCGCGCGCCTGGGCGTACATGGCGACGATCGTGCCGACGAAGATGTACGCGTCCGGCCACGGGTCCCACGACAGCGTCGGGAAGGCGGTGAACAGCCCGCCGACGGCGAGGGTGCCGACGGCCGCGCCGACCACCAGCCAACCGCGCTCGCGCCAGGTGGCGAACCGCACCGCGATGGAGCCGTCCCGCGCCTGCCCCTTGCCGCCCTGCCACTGGTACCAGCCCCACAGGGCGACCACGATGACCACGACCTGCTTGCCGGCGCTGCCGGAGAGGTGGGCGGTGGTGAACGCGGCCAGCAGGATGACGCCGGAGAGGAACTGGGCGGGCCAGGTCCATATGGAGCGGCGCCAGCCGAGCGCGAGGGCGGCCAGGCCCACCGTGTTGCCGATCATGTCGGACCACATGATGTGCTGGTCGAAGGCGGTGAAGGCCTCGGAGTTGAGCCAGTTCACTTGGGGTCCTCCTGGCCGCGTGCGCCGAGCAGCCGCTCGACGTACTTGGCGATCACGTCGACCTCCAGGTTGACCGGGTCGCCGGGCTGCTTGAGGCCGAGCGTGGTCAGCGCGAGGGTGGTGGGGATGAGGCTGATGGTGAAGTAGTCGAGGCCCGCGTCGACGACCGTGAGGCTGACGCCGTCGACGGTGATCGAGCCCTTCTCCACGACGTAGCGGGAGAGCTCCGCGGGCAGCGAGACCTTGACGATCTCCCAGTTCTCCGAGGGGGTGCGCGCGACGATGGCGCCGGTGCCGTCGACGTGGCCCTGGACGATGTGCCCGCCGAGGCGGCCGCCGACGGCCATGGGCCGCTCCAGGTTGACGCGGGAGCCGACGTCGAGGGCGCCGAGGCTGGAGCGCTTGAGCGTCTCCTCCATGACGTCGGCGGTGAACTCGCCGTCGCCGGTCTCCACGACGGTCAGGCAGACCCCGTTGACGGCGATCGAGTCGCCGTGCCGGGCGCCCTCGGTGACGGCGGGGCCGCGCAGGCGGAAGCGGGAGGAGTCGCCGAGCTTCTCGACGGCGGTGACCTCACCCAGCTCTTCGACGATTCCGGTGAACACGCTCATCGCTCCTTGGGAGTGGCACTGATACGGAGATCGGGGCCGATGCGGACGGTCTCGGTCAGTTCGAGCCGCAACGCGTCGGCGATCGTGGTGATTCCGGCGCCGGCCAGGGCCGCCGGGCCCGCGCCGAGCAGGACGGGTGCGAGGTAGCCGACGACCTTGTCGACGGCGCCCGCGGCGACGAAGGCCCCGGCGAGGGCCGGACCGCCTTCGAGGAGTACGGACCGGACGCCGCGCCCGTGCAGGGCGGCCAGCAGCGCCGGGATGTCCAGACCTGTGGCGGCGCGCGGCAGACGGACGACGTCGGTGTCGGCCAGATGGGCAGCATCGGCGTCCTCGGCGACCGCGACCAGGGTCGGCGCGGCGTCGTCGAGGACCCGGGCGCCGGGCCGCACGGCCTTGGCCTCGGTGTCGACGACGACCCGCAGCGGCTGGACGGCGCCCTCGACGCCGCGCACGGCGAGGTGGGGGTCGTCGGTGCGGGCGGTGCCGGAGCCGACCACCACGGCGTCGGCTTCGGCGCGCAGCCGGTGGACGTCCGCGCGGGCCTCGGGCGAGGTGATCCAGCGGCTGGTGCCGTCCTCGGCCGCGATCCGGCCGTCGAGGGTCGCCGCGTATTTCCACAGGACGTAGGGCCGGCCGAGCCGTACGGAGGTGAGCCAGGCGGCGTTGCCCGCCGCGGCCTCCTCGGCGAGCAGGCCCTGCCCGACCTCGACCCCGGCCGCCCGCAGGGTGTCGGCGCCGCCGGTGGCCTGCGGGTTCGGGTCGCCGACCGCGTACACGACCCGGGCGATCCCGGCCTGGACGAGCGCCTGGGCGCAGGGGCCGGTGCGGCCGGTGTGGTTGCAGGGTTCGAGGGTGACGTACGCGGTGCCGCCCCGGGCCCTCTCGCCCGCGGCGGACAGGGCGTGGACCTCGGCGTGCGGGCCGCCGGCCTGCTGGTGGAAGCCCTCGCCGACGACGGCGCCCGAGGCGTCGGTGATGACGCATCCGACGACCGGGTTGGGGCTGGTGGAGCCGAGTCCGCGCGCGGCGAGCTCGACGGCTCGGCGCATGGCGTCTGCGTCGGCTGCGGTGGCCACCGGGTCCTCCTGCCTCTTCGGGCACGGACTCCGGGGCTGTCGATGAACGACAGAGAGCGGGAACAGGGCCGTACAGACAGCTCACGCATGGCCGAAGGACACCGACCGTCGCGGACGACGATCAGCGAAACGGCCGGCATGAGCCCTGAGGGCCCGCCCGCCGCGCACTGCCTCCCATCCGGACTTTCACCGTCGGTCCAGGAATTCCACCTGGTCAACCGGCCACTGGATGCGGCCGGGTCGCGGACTATTACCGCCGGTTCGGAATTACACCGACCCCGGAGTGCGCTGCTGCTGGTACAGGGTCAGTGTGCCACGACTGATCGTCGGCCATACGGGCGAACATCTATGGCCTGGGTCACAGTACGGTCGCGGCCCGTAGCGGAGGTTCACCGTCCGCCACCTCGCATGGCGGCCGCGACCTCCGACATTGGTCCGTACCTATTGACGCTCTGGTCTAGTCCTCTTAATCTCCGTGTCACCTCCGAGGTGAGGCCCGACGGTGTGCGCACGCCCGGGCCGCCGCACGACCGCCCGCAGTCCTGTGTCACACCGACCTCCCCCAGGAGGAACAGATCGTGCTGTCCCCCACTCGTACGAGAGCCGCGCTGCTCGCGACCGGTGCCGCGGTCGCCGGGCTGCTGCTCTCCTCGCTCTCCGCGGGCGTCTCGCACGCCGCCGACAACGAATCATGTCGCCCGGACGGGCTCTACAAGACGCCCGGCGTCGACGTCCCCTACTGCTCCGTGTACGACACGGACGGCCGCGAGAAGATGGGCGCCGACCACCAGCGCCGGGTCATCGGGTACTTCACCGGCTGGCGCACCGGCCAGGACGGGACGCCCGCCTATCTCGCCTCCGACGTCCCGTGGGACAAGGTCACCCACGTCAACTACGCCTTCGCGCACATCGGTTCCGACAACAAGATCTCGGTCGGCGGCGACGGCGAGAAGAACGCGGCGACCGGAATGACCTGGCCGGGCGTCGCCGGGGCCGAGATGGACCCCGCGCTCCCCTACAAGGGTCACTTCAATCTCCTGAACAAATTCAAGAAGCAGCACCCGAACGTCAAGACGCTCATCTCCGTGGGCGGTTGGGCCGAGACCGGCGGCTATTTCGGTGACGACGGAAAGCGCGTCGCCTCGGGCGGCTTCTATTCGATGGCCACCAATGCCGACGGCTCGGTGAACCAGCCGGGCATCGACACCTTCGCGGACTCGGCCGTCGCCTTCATCAAGAAGTACGGGTTCAACGGCGTCGACATCGACTACGAATACCCCACGACGATGAAGGACGCGGGCAACCCGCTGGACTGGAGCCTGTCCAACGCGCGCCGGGCGGGCCTGGTCAAGAGCTATGCGGTGCTGATGAAGTCGCTGCGCGAGAAGCTCGACCGCGCGGGGGCGGCCGACGGAAAGCACTACCTCCTTTCCGTAGCCGCGCCTTCGTCCGGCTATCTGCTGCGCGGCATGGAGACGTTCCAGGTCCAGAAGTACCTGGACTACGTCAACATCATGTCGTACGACCTGCACGGCGCCTGGAACGAATACGTGGGGCCGAACGCCTCGCTCTTCGACGACGGCAAGGACGCGGAACTCGCGGCCGCGGGCGTCTATTCCACTTCCCAGTACGGCGGAATCGGCTATCTCAACGCGGACTGGGCCTACCACTACTTCCGCGGTTCGATGCCGGCCGGGCGCATCAACATGGGCCTGCCGTACTACACCCGCGGCTTCAAGAACGTGAGCGGCGGGACGGACGGGCTGTGGGGCAAGGCCGCGACCACCACCTGCCCGGCCGGGGCCGGGCTCACCAAGTGCGGTGACGGCGCGACCGGCATCGACAACCTCTGGCACGACCTCGACGACAACGGCAAGGAGGCCCCGGCGGGCTCCAACCCGATGTGGCACGCCAAGAACCTGGAGAAGGGCGTCGTCGGCGACTACGTGACCAAGTACGGCTTCCCCGCCGACACCAAGCTGACCGGAACGTACGCCCGCAAGTACGACTCGACGCTGGTGGCGCCCTGGCTGTGGAACGACCAGAAGAAGGTCTTCCTCTCCACCGAGGACGAGCAGTCGGTGAACGCCAAGGCCGACTACGTGGTCGACAAGGGCATCGGCGGCACGATGGTCTGGGAGCTGGCGGGCGACTACAAGTACAACGCGGCCAAGGGCCAGTACGAGCCGGGCTCGACGCTGACGTCCGCGATGTACGACAAGTTCAAGTCGGCCGCCCCGTACGGCGCCAAGCGCTCCACGGTCACGCTGCCGACGCAGGCGCTGAACATCGGTGTGGACTTCGGGCAGTTCCCGCTCGGCGACTCCAACTACCCGATCAGCCCGAAGGTGACGCTCACCAACAACACCAAGGCGACGCTGCCGGGCGGCACGGAGTTCCAGTTCGACTACGGGACCTCGGCCCCGGCGAACGCCAAGGACCAGTCCGGCTTCGGCACGACGATCGTCCGCAGCGACCACAGCGGCAGCAACGTGGGCGGTCTGAAGGGGGACTACAACCGGGTCTCGCTGAAGCTCCCGGCCTGGCAGTCGCTGGCCCCGGGCGCCTCGGTGACGCTCGACTTCGTCTACTACCTGCCGGTGTCGACGCCCTCCAACTGGACGGTGACGTTCGGCGGCCGCAGCTACGCGCTGGCCGGGGACCTCACCCGGGGCGCGACGGTCACCGAGCCGGACACCGGCACGCCGTCCCCGTCGCCCTCGCCGACCGGCGGTACGACGGGTGGCTCGACCGGCGGGTCCACCGGCGGTTCCACGGGCGGCGGCTCCTGCACCGCACCCGCCTGGACGGCCACGGCCGAGTACGGTGGCTCCACGACCGTCTCGTACAAGTCCCACAACTGGAAGTCGAAGTGGTGGACGAAGGGCGAGGAGCCCGGAACCACCGGCGACTGGGGCGTCTGGCAGGACCTCGGCGCCTGCTGATCCCCTGCCCCCGAACGCCCGGCGGCGCGACTCAGGCCCTTGCCGTGGTCGCCGGGCACCCGCTGTGAAGCGCCCGCGCCCCGGCCGGATCTCCCCGGCCGGGGGCGCGGTGCGTCAGAACAGCTCGTCCTGCGCCGCGTCCCGGGCCGCGAGCAGGGCGCCGCGCAGCACCGCCCGGTCGCCGAGTTCACTGGGCCGGACCTCGGCCCCGAGCGGGGTGAGCTCGGCCAGCCGGCTCCGCACCCGGGCGGAGAGCAACGCGCCGCCCGCGTGGCCCAGTTCGCCGCCGAGCACGATCAGACCCGGGTCCAGTACGGAGACCACGGCCGCGGCGCCGATGGCGATCCGCTCGGCCAGCGCATCGAGGAAGGGGCCGGCCGCCTCGCGCACCAGGGTCTCGGCGCTGCCCGTCAGACCGTGTCCGGCGGCGAGGCGCACCACCGCTTCGGCGCCCGCGAGCGCGTGGAACCCGCCGTCGCAGCCGGTCGCGGACGGCAGCGCGCCGGTGCCCGGGACGGGCAGGAAGCCGATCTCGCCCGCGCCGCCGGAGGCCCCCCGGCGCAGCTTCCCGTCCAGGAAGACCGCCGCGCCCACGCCCTGGCCCAGCCAGAACAGCACGAAGTCGGCCTGGCCGCGCGCGGCGCCGAGCCGGTGCTCGGCCATCGCCGCCAGGTTCACCTCGTTCTCCACGAGGACCGCGGCCGACAGCCGCCGCTGCAGGGCGGGGACCAACTCCCGGTGCCAGGCGGGCAGGCCCGTGCTGTCGCGCAGCTCGCCCGTCGCCGGGTCGATCAGACCGGGCGCCCCGATGCCGACGCTGTGCAGCCGCTCGGCGCCCGCCTCCTTCGCGGTGCGCTCCAGGAGCGCCACCGTCCGCTCCACGGCGGGCCCGGTCCCGGCCTCGGCCCCGATCGGGAGGGCGGCCTGGGCAAGGGGCGCGCCGAGCAGATCGGCCACGAGCACGGTGACGCCGTCGGTGCGCACGTCGAGGGCGGCGAGGTGGGCCCGGTCCGCGACGATGCCGTACAGCCGGGCGTTGGGTCCGCGCCGCTCGGCGCCGGACTCCCCCACGACCTCGACGAGCCCCGAGCCCTGGAGCCGTTCGACCAGGTCGGCGACGGTGGGGCGGGACAGTCCCGTGAGCTTCTTGAGCTGACCCGCCGTCAACGGGCCCTCGTCCTGGAGCAGCCGCAGGGCGAGGCGGTCGTTGATGACCCGGGCGGTGCTGGGTGATGCGGGCATGCCGGGAATCCTTCCAGACGACCGAAACCCGATGGACGGCGGAGTATTTATCAGGCAGGGTTCCTGATAGTTTATCGCGCACCGGCATCCAGGGGAGGACCGCGCCGATGGCGACCGAAACGGACGACGGCATACGGCAGTTGAGGCGGGCCAGGATCGCGATCGCCGCGGTGTTCTGCGTCCACGGCACGGTCACCGGCAACTTCGCGACCCGGGTCCCGTGGATCCAGGACCACACCGGGGTCTCCACCGGGCAGCTCGGCCTGGCGCTCGCGTTTCCCGCCATCGGCTCGTCGCTGACGATGCCGCTCTCCGGCGCGATCACCCACCGCTTCGGGGCGCGCCGGGCGCTGCGCGGACTGCTCGCCCTGTGGACCCTCGCCCTCGCGCTCCCGGCGCTCGCGCCGAACCTCTACACGCTCTGCGCGGCGCTCTTCGTGTTCGGGGCGACCGCGGGCATGTCCGACGTGGCCATGAACGCGCTGGGCGTGGAGACCGAGGACCGGCTCGGCCGGTCCATCATGTCCGGGCTGCACGGCATGTGGAGCGCGGGCGCCCTGATCGGCTCGACCGCGGGCACGCTCGCCGCGCACCTCGGCGTCGACGCGCGCGTGCACCACCTCGTCGCGGCGGCCGCCCTCACCGCGCTCGGCGCGCTCGTCTGCGGCGGCGTCCTCGACCTGCGCAGCGCGCCCGACGAGGCCCCGCCGCCGCGGTTCGCCCGGCCGCCCAGGGCGGCACTGGCCATCGGGCTCGTCGCGTTCTGCGCGGTGTTCGCCGAGGGGGCGAGCCTGGACTGGTCGGCGGTGTACCTGCGGGACACCATGGACGCCTCGGCCGGTCTCGCCGCCGCCTCGACCACCGCGTTCACCCTGACCATGGCGGTGGTGCGGATCGCGGGCGACAAGGTCGTGGACCGGTTCGGCGCGGTACGGACGGTCCGCTGCGGGGGCGTGCTCGCGACCGTCGGCGGGCTCGCGGTGGTCCTCGCGCCCGCGCCTGCCGTGGCGATGGGCGGGTTCGCCCTGATCGGCCTGGGGGTCGCGGTCGTGGTGCCGCTGGCCTTCGCGGCGGCCGGGCGCAGCGGCCCCAACCCGAGCCAGGCCATCGCGGGCGTCGCCACCATCACGTACACCTCGGGTCTCATCGCCCCCTCGACCATCGGCGGCATCGCCGATCTGACCTCGCTGGTGGTGTCGTTCGGCCTGGTCACGCTGTTGGCGCTGGGGCTGGTGGCGGGGGCGGAGGTGCTGCGTACGGGAGTGCGCGCCCGGGCGGCGGGCGGGGGCGCGGCGAAGGCGGCGCCGGTGCGGTCCACCGACGCCTGAGCGCTCCGCTGGAAATGGGGTTCGTCGGCTGCGGGCTGTCTGTGGCTGGTCGCGCCCACGCGGCGGAGCCGCAAATGTCACAGCCCCGCGCCCCTGAAGGGGCCGCGGTACCGCACCGGACTTCCGCAAGTCCGCCCAGTAGCCGACGGCCGAACCGTATGGGGGGCGGTTCGGCCGGGGCTCTCCTTCCGCCTCAGCCCGCGATCGAGTCCAGCTGTTCGGCGGCGGGCCGCAGTGCCCAGAGGTCACCGCCGGGCGGTGTCTGGAGCTCGGGCACGGCCGCGCGGGCCTTCTTGTCGCCCGCGTCGGCCGCCGCGTGCACCACGTCGCTCGCCGCGTACCGGCGGAACTCCAGCTCCGGGTGGGGCCAGGCGGCCGCGCCGGTCGCCGCGGGCAGCAGATAGTCGACGGCCTTGAACAGGCTCTGCCCCTGCGGCCCCCGGTAGCCCCACAGGTCCACCCCCACCTGCTTGCCGATGGCGGCGAGCCGCGCGTACGCCACCAGGTCGAAGGTCGAGTAGTGCCAGCTGCGGGTGCGGGCGAGCTCCTGGGGCTGGCTGCCGTCGGCGGCGATCTGCGGATCGACCCGCAGCTTCCCGGCGGCCCGGACCGTCTTCGCCGCGAGGGCCTTGTCGCCGGTGGCCAGCGCGAGTGCGGCGATCTGCATGTCCTGGAAGGTGCCGTGGTTGTTCTTGGCGGCCGATTCCTCCTTGCCGAAGGGCGACGTCAGCAGCCAGTTCAGGAACTTCTTGTTCCAGTCGAGCATCCGCGCACGGTCGTCCGCCCGCCAGCCGGGCGCGCCCAGGTCGAGGACGGCGACCGCGTCGAGGACGCCGGTGTACTGCTGCGAGAAGTCGATGATGCCGATCGCCCGGCCGTCGTACTTGCAGGGGATGAACTGCCCGTGGTTCAGGTTGGGGTTCATCCTGGTCGCCGGATCCAGGAACCAGGTGCGCAAAGCGGTCGAGGCCTGCTCGGCGTACCGCGCCCTGCCGGTGTAGTACCAGGCGAGGCTGAGCGTGGTCACGGAGCCCACGACCTTGCCGAGGTCGGGCCGGTCGGTGCCGGTGTCGACCTCGGGGTTGCGCTGCCCGTCCTTCTGCACGTACGGGCAGCCCCAGGGGTTGTCGGCGGTCTTCGGCTTAGAGGGCCACCAGTACGGGGCCTGGCTGAGGTAGTCGTGGGGGTCGCCGCCCGGCGCGGGCTTCGGCTTGTCCACGACCGTCCAGGGCCCCTGCCCGAGCCGGCCGTCGGCGGCCGCGGTCAGCTTCGCCACGGCGGTGCGCAGCGCCGGGTCGCCGGCGTCGAGCCGCAGCCGCGCGTCCCGCATGCGCGCGCCGTCGACGACCACGGTGTGCGGGGCCTTCGGAGCGGTGCGTTTCGTGGCGGCCGGTTTCGTGGTGGCGGCGTGCGAGGCCGCCGGTACGAGCACCGACGCGAGCACCGCGGCCGTGGCCAGCAGGGCCACGAGCCCGCTGCGAGATCTTCCGCCGTCCATAAGGGCATCCCCTCAGTCAATATTTCACATACCTGAACCCTGTTCACGAATAGGGCGGTTGGAGCGTAGGGCCAGCAGTTCCGGGTGACAATGCCTCGCGCAGGATTCACGGATGGGACCTGGGATCACGGGGCCCACTACCATTGCGCCTGAATTCTTCTCAGCGGATTCTTCTCAGCACGGAACGAACTGGAGCAAACTCATGGGCCTCGGCGTGCGCTGGACCCTGCACGGTGACGGGCGGACCCCCGCCCCCGGCGCCGTCGTCCGTCCCGACGAGCGGCTCTCCTGGCCCCGGACGATCGGCCTCGGCGCCCAGCACGTGGTGGCCATGTTCGGCGCGTCCTTCGTGGCGCCGGTCCTCATGGGCCTGGACCCCAACCTCGCGATCATGATGTCCGGCGTCGCCACGGTCATCTTCCTGCTCGCCACCAAGGGCCGGGTTCCCAGCTATCTGGGCTGCTCCCTCTCCTTCGTCGGCGTCGCGGCCGCAATCCGGGCCACCGGCGGCACCAGCGCCACCGTCACCGGCGCGGTCTTCGTCGTCGGGATCGTGCTGTTCGCGGCGGGCCTCGCGGTGCAGCGGTTCGGCGCGCGGATCATCCACGCCGCGATGCCGCCGATCGTGACCGGCGCGGTGGTCATGCTGATCGGCTTCAACCTGGCGCCGGTCACCGCGTCCACCTACTGGCCGCAGGACCAGTGGACCGCGCTCCTGGTGATGCTCTTCACCGGGCTCGCCGTGGTCTGTCTGCGCGGCTTCTGGTCCCGGGTCGCGATCTTCCTCGGCCTGCTCTTCGGCTACGGCATCTCCTGGCTCTTCGACCGCGTCTTCGGCAAGATCCACTCGGTTCCGGGCGCGGGCGAGGCCACCGACCACTGGCGCCTGGACCTCTCCGGCGTCGGCCGGGCCGACTGGATCGGCCTGCCCTCCTTCCACGCCCCGCACTTCGAGTGGTCCGCCATCCTGGTCGCCCTGCCCGTCGTGATCGCGCTGATCGCCGAGAACGCCGGACACGTCAAGGCCGTCGGCGAGATGACCGGCGACGACCTCGACGACAAGCTGGGCACCGCGATCGCCGCGGACGGCGCCGCCTCGATGCTCTCCACCGCCGTCGGCGGCCCGCCCAACACCACGTACTCCGAGAACATCGGCGTCATGGCCGCCACCCGCGTCTACTCGACCGCCGCCTACTGGGCCGCCGCCGGATTCGCGCTGCTCTTCGGCGTCTGCCCCAAGTTCGGCGCGATCGTCGCCGCCATCCCCGGCGGCGTCCTCGGCGGCATCACCGTCATCCTGTACGGCATGATCGGCCTCCTGGGCGCCCAGATCTGGATCAACGCCAAGGTGGACCTGCGCAATCCGCTGAACCTCGTCCCGGCGGCCGCGGGCATCATCATCGGCATCGGCGGCGTCACCCTGAAGTTCACCGACGACTTCCGCCTCAGCGGGATCGCCCTGGGCACCATCGTGGTCATCACCGGCTACCACGTGCTGCGCGCCCTCGCCCCGGCCCACATGAAGGAGCAGGAGCCGCTGCTCGACGAGGGCACGTCGTCGTACGACGCCGACAGCGGCGAGGGCGACGCGGCCGCAGGGGCTCAGCGCGCCAAGTCGTAGGCGTAGTCGGGGGCGAAGCTGCCCGCCGCGCCCCGGCAGCCGTCGGACTCACCGGGCAGCTTCACCCACAGATAGGCGTCGATGCGCGCCTCGCCCGTGTGCGTGGTCGGGGCGTGGCCAAGCGCCCGCCCGGCCGGGTCGCACCACTCCCCGTCGGGCGGCGCTCCCCTGCCGTTGCGGCTGGTGTCGATCACCGCGCCCAGCCGCGCGGGACCGCCCAGCGCCTTGAGCACCCGCCGCGCGTACGCCACCTCGTCGGACGTGCGGTGGAAGTTGGAGACGTTGGTGAAGACGCCGTCGCCGCTGGTGGCCGCGCCCGCCGCGCGCAGCAGGCCGGCCATCTCCTCGGCGTCGCGCCATCCGGAGTGGCCCGCGTCGAAGTACACCCTGGCCCGGGCGTCGGCGGCGTGGATCGCCCGCCCCGCCCTGGCCAGCGAGGCGAACCGGGCGGCGCGCTCGCCCTCGGAGAGGCAGTCCGACTGGGCGATCGCGTCCGGCTCCAGGACCACGATGACCGGTGAACGCCCGAGCCCCGCCGCGAAGTTCCCGATCCAGGTGTCGTACGCCTCCAGGCTCGGCGCACCGCCCTGCGAGGCGCCGCCGCAGTCCCGGCCGGGAATCGCGTACGGGACGAGCACCGGCACCCGGCCCTGTCCGGCCGCCGCCGAGGTCACCGCCCGCACCTCGCGGGTGATCGCGCCGGGGTCGTACTCGGTGAACCAGACGGCGGTGGGCCGGTCCGCGATCCGCCGCTCGATCAGCGCCCGCCGGGGGTCGTCCGGGTGGGCCCGGACCCAGTCCAGGACCTGCGAGTCGGGCGAGCGGTAGAGCGCGGCGGAGACCACCGACGGTGACGGCGACGGGGTGGCCGAGGGCTTCGGGGCGGGGGACGGCGGGCCCGGGCGCGGCGTCGCGCGCGTGGAGGACGGCGTCGCCGATGCCGAGGTGGGCACGGCGGGCAGGGTCACCGTGGCGGGCGAGGCGGTCGCCGGGGGCCGGGCCGTGTCGTCGCCGCCCCCGAGGGCCGCCACGGCGCCCGAGACCGCTCCGGCGGCCACGACCGCGCAGGCCAGCCCCACCATGGCGGAGCGCCGCCCGGCCGAGCGGCGCGCGGCTCTGTCGTCCCGGCGGCCACGCGCGCGTGACGGCGGTGTTCCCGGCACCGTGAACTCCCCTCCCCCGAGGCCCCGGTGGCCCCGTGTTCACCCGTTCCGGGGAAGCCCCGGGCCCGGCGACGTCCCGGAAAGCGCCGGGCTGGGACGCTGCCCTCATGGTGCTGATCGAACAGCGGGCAGGTGGAACGGCGCTCTCCGGGGTGTCGGTGGACACCGTAGCGGCGCGGATGCGGGCGCTGCGCGCGAGCCTGCCGCCCAAGGACGGCCTGGCCGTCTTCAACCGGGTCTATCTGGCGGTCACCGAGGAGATCGGCCGGTCCGTCGCCCGGGGCGCGTTCGACGACCCTCGGGCCGCGGCGACGCTGGACGTGCTGTTCGCCGGGCGCTATCTGCGGGCGGTCGACGCGGTCGCGGCCGGGCTGCGGCCGCCCGCCTGCTGGCGGCCGCTGTTCCAGTACCGGCGCCACCCCGGCGTACGCCCCCTCCAGTTCGCGCTCTGCGGCATCAACGCCCACATCGGGCACGACCTGGCGCTCGCCGTCGTCGACAGCTGCCGGGCCCTGGAGTGTGAACCGGAGGGACTTGAGCGAGACTTCGAACGGGTCGGCGACACCCTTGTGGCGCTGGAGGAGCGGGTGCGCGAGGAGCTGATGCCGGGGCCCGATCTGCTGGAGGTCGCGGACCCGCTCACCCATCTGCTGGCGTCGTGGAGCCTGGAGCGGGCACGCGACGCGGCCTGGTCGTCGGCCCGGTTGCTGTGGAGGCTGCGGGAACTTCCGGACCTCTCCCGTGAGTTCAGGGAGCGGATGGACGCGGGTGTCGGCCTGGTGGGGCGGTGCCTGCTGACGCCTTACGCAGGCCCTTCTTCCGCACGAGGAGTTCACTCATGGCGATCCGGCTCGGACTCGGCCTTCCGCAGATGAAGCAGTACGACATCGGCCGCGACATCCCCGCGGTCGCGCGCGCGGCCGAGGAACTGGGCTACGAGAGCCTGTGGGTGTTCGAGCGGGTGATCTTCCCGACGCCCATGACCCAGGGGCTGTACGGAATACCGGACCTGGCCTGGCCGGACGCCTACCGGTCGGTGGCCGACCCGCTGGTCTCGCTCACCCTCGCGGCGGCGGCCACCGAGCGGGCGCGGCTGGGCACGAGCGTGCTGGTGGCGCCGCTGCACGTGCCGTTCCAGCTGGCCCGCTCGCTCGCCACGCTGGACGCGGCGAGCGGCGGCCGGGTCCTCGCGGGCATCGGCACGGGCTGGTCCCTCGACGAGTACGCGGCGGCGGCCGTGGCCCCGTTCGAGAAGCGCGGCAAGGTGCTCGACGAGACGCTGGACGTGTTCGCGGCGGTCTGGGGCCCGGACCCGGTCGCGTACGAGGGCGAGTTGACCACCATCGCCCCCTCCGAGGTCGGCCCCAAGCCGGCCCGGCCGATCCCGGTGTACCTCGCGGCGGCGGGCCCGAGGGCGGTGCGCCGCGTGGTGGACCGGGCGGACGGCTGGATGCCGGTGGCCCAGGGCGCGGCCCAGCTCGCCGAGGCGTGGACGGGGCTGCGGGAGCTGGCCGCCGAGCGCGGCCGGGAGCGCCCGATCGAGGCGTGCGTGCGCGTGAACGCGCGGTACACCCCGAAGCCGTACGAGGGCGAGGGGCGCCCGCCGTTCGCGGGCAGCGCGGCCCAGATAGTCGAGGACCTGGCGGCCCACGCCCACGAGGGCATAGGCGAGTTCCTGCTCGACCTCCAGGGCTCCGCGCGCGACGCGGAGGAGCTGAAGGACGTGGCGGCGGAGGTGTACGGGCTGGCGCGCGCGGCGGGGCTGTAACGGCGGACGGGCCGCGAACGGAAAGGGGCCCGGGGTGAAAACCCCGAGCCCCTGTCGTCAACAGCCGTCAGTCCTCCGGCAGCTCGACCGGCGCGATCTCGTCGTACAGGTCGCCCGGGCCGGGGTTGGTGCCGTCCGTCGCGCCGCCGAGGTGGTGCATGACGCCCCACACCGCGTTCAGGGCGGTCTGCACCGCGCCCTCGGCCCAGCCCGCCGTCCAGGAGATGTCGTCGCCCGCGAGGAAGATGCCGCGCTTGTCCTCGGGCAGCGAGTCCTGCATGAAGTGCGTGAACAGACGGCGCTGGTAGCGGTAGTGGCCCGGCAGGTTCGCCTTGAACGCGCCCATGAAGTAGGGCTCGTTCTCCCACGACACGGTCACCGGGTTGCCGATGATGTGCCCCCGGATGTCGACCTTCGGGTAGATCTCGCCGAGCGACTTGAGCATGACCTCCATGCGCTCGTTCGCCGACAGCGGCAGCCACTTCAGGCTGTCGTCGCACCAGGTGTAGGAGAGGCAGATGACGGCGGGCTGGTCCGGCCCGTTGTCCAGGAGATAGGTGCCTCGGGTCATCCGGTCGGTGAGCGTCATCGACATGACGTCCCGACCCGTCTCCTCGTCCTTGTCCAGCCAGAACGGACGGTCCACCGGAATGAAGAGCTTCGAGCTCTCCATGTAGTGGGTGCGCTCCATGGCCGTCCAGTGGTCGATCGGGAACAGCGAGTCGTCGCACTCGATCTTGGACAGCAGCATCCACGACTGCGCGGTGAAGATCGCCGCGCGGTAGGTGCGGATGTCGCCGGAGGCGTCGGTGACGGTGATGCGGTTGCCGGCCGTGCGGTGCAGACGGGTCACCGCCGGGCGCGGGGTGCCGTCGTGCAGGGAGGACAGCGAGGTGCCCTGCGCCCAGTGGACGATCTTCTCGGGCTCGCGCTCCCACAGGCGCAGCGGCAGCTGCTGCGAGCCGCCGACGATGCCGCGGTGGTGGTCGTCCGCCTCGGTGTAGACGACGCGCAGGATCTCCAGGATGGAGTTGGGGAAGTCGGTGTCCCAGCCGCCGGTGCCGAAGCCGACCTGGCCGAAGATCTCGCGCTTGCGGAAGGACTGGAAGGCCTCGGACTTGCAGAGGTAGCCGTAGAAGGTCTCGTCGTCGAGCTTCTCGACGAGCTTGGCCCAGATCTCGCGGATGCGCGGGACGTCCCGCTCGCGCATCGCGGTGTTCATGTCCGAGAAGTCGGCGCCCTCTTCGAGGCAGGCGTTCCACGCCTCGGCGACGTCGCGGTAGACCTGCGGCAGGTCGGCGATGGTCTCGGCGTAGTGCGTCTCGCCCTTGAGGTCGACGACCGTCGACGGGGTGGCCTCGGCGAGCGGGTTCGGGAACGGCTCGGTGACCAGGCCGACGAGGTCGATGTAGTGCTGGAGCGCCGTCGAGGAGGGCGGGAAGCGCATCGCGCCCATCTCGGCGGTCAGACCGTCCGTGCCGGGCCCGTCGAACTCGACGGTGCGCAGCCGCCCGCCGATCTGGTCGGCCTCGTACACGACGGGCTTGAGGCCCATCTTCATCAGCTCGTACGCGGAGATGATGCCGGACAGACCGCCGCCGATGACGGCGACCTCGGTGCCGTGCTCGGTCGCGGGTATCTGGCCGAGCCCGGCCGGGTGGGCCAGGAAGTCGTCGTACGCGTAGGGGAAGTCCGGGCCGAACATGGTGATCGGCGGCTGGCCGTCGGTGTGCGGGACAGCGGTGGGCACCGTGGACGTCATGGGGTACGGACTCCTTGCGCGGTACGAAGGGGGGTGGGGGTGGCCGGAAGGGTCCGGGTCAGACGAGGGAGGTGTAGAGGCCGGGGCGGCGGTCCCGCAGATACGGGTTGTCGGCGCGCGAGGCGGCCAGGAACTCGGGGTCGGCGTCACCGACGACCAGTTCGGCCTCGCGGCCCGCGCGGGCCCGGGCGGTGCCGTCGGGCCCGGCCAGGCAGCTCAGCCCGACGAACTCGAACTCGCCCTCGGGGCCGGTCCGGTTGACGTACGCGATGTACATCTGGTTCTCGAAGGCGCGCACCGGCACCACGGACCGGGCGACGAACTCGGCGGGGTGCATCAGCGCGGTCGGCACCAGGAGGAGGTCGGTGCCGGCCAGCGCGTGCGCCCGGGCGTTCTCGGGGAACTCCACGTCGTAGCAGATCATCATCCCCAGCCGCAGCCCGTTCAGCTCGGCCTGGACGACCTGCTGGTCGCCGGGGGTGAACCACTCCTGCTCGAAGCAGCCGAAGAGGTGGGTCTTGCGGTAGTTCGCCAGGCGCTGCCCGGCGGCGTCGATGAGCTGGGCCGAGTTGTAGACGGTCCCGCCGTCCCGCTCCGGGTAGCCGTAGAGGACCGCGAGCCCGTGGCGCACGGCGATCTCGGCGACGGCCTGCGCCCCGGGGCCGTCGGCGGCCTCGGCGAGCTTCGGCACGTCATCCCCGATGGCGTAGCCGGTGAGGAACATCTCGGGGCAGACGAGGAGCCCGGCCCCGGTCGCCGCGGCCCGGCCCGCCGCCTCCTCCAGCACCTTCAGGTTCGCGGCCACGTCACCCGGACGGCCGGAGCTCTGAAGCAGGGCGGTGCGCAGCGGCGGCATGGCAGACCTCGGGGGGCGTAAGGGGATGAGGGGGTCGCATATGACGGTACGTTCCGGGCTTCGGCCCGGACAAGGCGCGACCGTTGCGCGCCGGAGGATGATTCATTGCGCGTCGACGGCCTTCGGCAGCGATTCGTTGCGTGGCGTTGACGGGGCCCTTACGCCTCGGGGTGTACGTGGGGCCCGCTCCCCCGCCGTACGGCGGAGGCGGTCCCTCCTCGGGTGCGATGCGGCGGACCCCTCAGCGGCGGGAAGCTGAACGCACCCGGATGAACCGGGACACCACGACCGCTTCGGAGGCCCCGCCATGAACCGTCCCGCCTTCTCCCGCCCCCATACCCGCACCCTGGCGCTGGCCGCGGCCCTGCTGATCGGGGCGGGCGCCGCCGGGTCGGCGGCGGCCTCCGGCAACGGGGCCGGGCCGGACGCGCCGCGCGAGGCGGCCGCACTGACGGGCACCGCCAAGCTCTACCGCCCGGCCGGTGACGACATCACCTTCTCCTTCGACGCGCATCTGGCGGCGGAGGACACCAAGGACCCGGAGAAGGCGTTCGGCACGTTCAGCTTCCGGCACGTCTTCCCGGACGGCCGGACCGGGACGGCCGAGGCGGAGGTCGACTGCCTGATCACCGGCGGCAAGGTCGCGGTGGTGACCGGGATCGTCACCGAGAGCGACACCCCGTTCAAGGGCAAGCGCGTCGGTGTCTCGGTCAACGACCAGGGCACGCACGACCGGCTCGGCTACAGCTGGATCGGCTCGGAGGACGAGGCGACGAAGAAGCTGCCCAAGTGCATGAGCGCCGCGCCCTTCGAGAAGGTGAAGGCGGGCACCGGCGACTTCCACGTGGTGCCGTGGCAGGTCCCGTACAACTGAAGCCGGTCAGGCGGGCGAGCCCGACGAGAACCGCCTGAGCAGCGGCGACAGCACCAGGACCGACTTGGTGCGCTCCACGTACGGCTCCCCCGCGATCCGTTCGAGGACCCGCTCGAAGTGGCGCATGTCCGAGGCGAAGACCTGGACGATCGCGTCCGCCTCACCGGTGACGGTGGAGGCGGACGCGACCTCGGGGTACCGCTCAAGGCCGCGCTTGATGGCCTCGGGCGAGGTGTTGCGGCGGCAGTAGATCTCGATGAAGCCCTCGGTCTCCCAGCCGAGCGCCGCGGGGTCCACCCGGACGGTGAATCCGGTGATGGCCCCCTCGGCGCGCAGCCGGTCCACGCGCCGCTTCACGGCGGGCGCGGACAGGCCGATCAGCGAGCCGATGTCGGCGTAGGAGCGGCGGGCGTCTTCAGCGAGCGCGTGGACGATGCGCTCGTCGAGGTCATTGAGTCGCACTGCGGGTGGATCACTTCTCTGCGGATGCGGTCTCCGTGGCCGTGGCCAGTCGGGAGCGGCGGATGCCGTATCCGAAGTAGATCACGAGACCGACGGCCATCCAGCCACCGAAATACTTCCAGGTGATCCCCGGGAGGTTCCACATCAGATAGCCGCAGCTGAGGAAGCCGAGCACCGGGATCACCCAGCCGAACGGCACCCGGAAGGTGCGGTGCATCTCGGGGCGGGTGTAGCGCAGCACCACCACGGCGACGTTGACCAGGGCGAAGGCGAAGAGCGTACCGATGCTGGTGGCGTTCGCCAGCTCGCCGAGCGGGATCGCGGCCGCGAGCACACCGCAGAACAGCGACACGATGACGGTGTTCACGACGGGCGTCTTGGTGCGCGTGCTGACCTTGGCGAAGGTCTTCGGCACCAGGCCGTCGCGGGACATGGCGAAGAGGATGCGGGTCTGCCCGTACAGCACGGTCAGGACGACACTCGCGATCGCGATCACGGCGCACGCGGCGAGGAGCGTGGCCCAGAAGGACTGACCGGTGACGTCCTTCATGATCCCGGCCAGGGCCGCTTCCGAGCCCTCGAACTCCTTCCAGGGGCGGGCGCCGATCGCGACGACCGCAACGAGGACGTACAGCGCGGTGACGATGACCAGCGAGAGCATGATCGCGCGCGGCAGGTCGCGCTTCGGGTTCTTCGCCTCCTCACCGGCCGTGGAGGCGGCGTCGAAGCCGATGTACGAGAAGAAGAGGGTCGAGGCCGCGCCGCTGACGCCCGCGGTGCCCATCGGCATGAAGTCCGAGTAGTTGCCGGACTTGAAGCCCAGGAAGCCGATCACGCAGAACAGCACCAGCGCGGCCATCTTCACGCACACCATGACCGTGTTGGCGCGGGCCGACTCACGCGCGCCGCCGAGCAGCAGCACCATCGCGAGCACGACCACGATCAGCGCGGGAAGGTTGAAGTACCCACCGTCGCCCGGCGGTGCGGCGATCGCGTCCGGGATGGTGACGCCTATCGTCCCGTCCAGGAACTCGTTCAGGTACTGGCCCCAGCCGACGGCCACGGCGGCGACCGAGACGCCGTACTCCAGGATCAGGCACCAGCCGCAGATCCAGGCGATGAACTCACCGAGCGTTGCGTAAGCGTACGAATACGAGGAGCCCGCGACCGGGATGGTGCCGGCCAGCTCGGCGTAGGCGAGGGCCGAGAACAGCGCGGTGAGACCGGCGATGACGAAGGAGATCGTGACGGCCGGGCCGGCCTCGGGAACGGCCTCGCCCAGGACGACGAAGATGCCCGTGCCGAGCGTGGCGCCGATGCTGATCATCGTGAGCTGCCACATGCCGAGGGTGCGGCGCAGAGTGCCGCCCTCGCCCTTGCCACCCTCGGCGACCAGCAGTTCTACCGGCTTGCGCCGCATCAGCGGGTTGCCGGGCCGCTGCGCCCCGGTGGCCGGTGCTGCTGCGGTGGGGGGCGCTGTGCCGTGGTCCAACACTTCAGTGGGCTCCTTGTCGCTGCCTTCGGAAGCCGACGACCGCGACGGTCCGGCCCTTCCCGCACGGAGGGGGAATCCGGGCATGACTGAGCACACCGTGGCCGGTACCGCCGAGCAGGCGGTCGCCGCCACTCCACGTATGGCGAGAAGAGTAAAGGGTTCCGCTTCCCGCTCGTAATGCAGCAACCTTGCGCATCGGTGAATGATCATTGCGCACAAGGGCGACGGATGGGTGTTTGTTGCGCATCAGCGTTCGATCCGTGCGCGAAGGACGCTCATCGCTGTTCGCCGGCGGGGTAGGAGTGAAGTCCCGCACGTCCCTCTCCCAAGGGTCCGAAGACGATCGGTGGTGCCTGGGTGAACTGGCTGGATCCGGAGCCGTTTCTGCGCGGAGTCGCCTGGCGGGGCACGTCGGGGAGGCCGCTGCGCGCCGACCCGGCCCAGCTCGGCCGACTGCCCCTGGACGTCGTCGAACGGGCCGCGCTGCCGGTCGGCGTACGGCTGGAGTTCACCGCCGAGGGCGCGTCGGCGGTCGAGATCCGCTACCGGGCCGAGGTGCCCGCGCCCTCGGAACCGCTCGCCCCGCTCGCCCACACCTTCGCGGTCTGGACGAGCGAGCGCCGGGTGTCCGAGACGACGGTCCCACCGGCCGGGGAAGCGACGGTCAGGCTTCGACTGCGGCCCTGCGGAGGCCCGTTCATCGTCCATCCGCCGCAGGCCGCGGCGCCCCGGATCCTCGGTCTGCGCGGCATCGGCGGCACACTGCGGCCCGTGCCCGCCGGACCGCGCTGGCTGGTCCACGGCGACTCCATCACCGAGGGCTGGTGGTCGACCCGCCCCGCCCACGCCTGGCCCGCCGCGGCCGGACGCGCGCTGGGCCTGGACACCGTCAACCTCGGTTACGCGGGGGCCGCGCGCGGCGAACTGGCCACCGCCGAACAGCTCGCGTCCCTGCCCGCCGACGTCCTGACCCTCGCGTTCGGCACCAACTGCTGGTCGGGTGTGCCGAGTTCGGCGCCTCTGCTGTACGAGACGACGCGCGCGTTCCTGGCCCTGGTGCGCCGGGGCCACCCGCACACCCCGCTCCTGCTGCTCTCCCCGCTGCTGCACCCGGCCGCCGAACGGACCCCGAACGCCCTGGGCGCCACGCTGAGCGCCCTGCGCGCCGCGATGGAGCGGCGGCCCGGGACCGCGCCGAAGACGGCGACAGCCACCTCCACGTGCTTCCTGGCCGCGACCTGCTGACCCCGGCGGACCTGGCGGACGGCCTGCACCCGAACGACGGGGGCCACAGGAAGATCGCGGGGGCGGTGGCGGAGGCGCTGGCCCCCCACATATAAAAACGGGCGGCCCCCCGCGCTGTGCGCGGGGGGCCGCCCGTTTTTTTGGGGCGCGGGGAACTGCGCGACCAGCCACAGCGGGCCCGCAGACGAATAACCGCGCTCCTGGAGCGCTAGCTCCAGCTCGCGTGAAGCGGCTTGCCCTCGGCGTAACCGGCCGCGGACTGGATCCCCACGACCGCCTTCTCCTCGAACTCCGCCAGCGAGCTCGCGCCCGCGTACGTGCAAGACGACCGCACACCCGCGATGATCGAGTCGATCAGGTCCTCGACGCCCGGCCGGGTCGGGTCGAGGAACATCCGCGACGTCGAGATGCCCTCCTCGAACAGCGCCTTGCGGGCCCGGTCGTACGCCGACTCGTCGCTCGTACGGTTGCGGACGGCACGCGCCGAGGCCATGCCGAACGACTCCTTGTAGAGACGGCCGTCGGCGGTCTGCTGGAGGTCGCCCGGGGACTCGTACGTACCGGCGAACCAGGAGCCGATCATGACGTTGGAGGCACCGGCGGCGAGCGCCATGGCGACGTCGCGCGGGTGGCGCACGCCACCGTCGGCCCACACGTGCTTGCCGTACTTCTTCGCCTCGGCGGCGCACTCCAGGACGGCGGAGAACTGCGGTCGGCCCACGCCGGTCATCATCCGGGTGGTGCACATGGCGCCGGGGCCCACACCGACCTTGATGATGTCGGCGCCGGCCTCGATGAGGTCGCGCACGCCCTCGGCGGCGACGATGTTGCCCGCGACGATCGGGACCTGCGGGTCGAGGCCGCGGACGGCCTTGATCGCGGCGATCATCGACTCCTGGTGGCCGTGCGCGGTGTCCACGACGATCGTGTCGGCGCCGGCGTCCAGGAGCTGCTTGGCCTTGCCCGCCACGTCGCCGTTGATGCCGACGGCGGCGGCGATGCGCAGCTTGCCCTCGGCGTCGGTGGCCGGGCTGTACAGGGTCGCGCGCAGGGCGCCCTTGCGGGTGAGGATGCCGGCCAGACGGCCGTCCTTGTCCACGGCCGGGGCGTAGCGGCGGTTGGCGTTGTCGAGCTTGTTGAACGCCTCGCGCGGGTCGATGTCCGCGTCGAGCAGCAGCAGGTCCTTGGACATGACCTCGGAGAGCTGCGTGAAGCGGTCCACGCCGGTCAGGTCCTCGTCGGTGACGACGCCGACCGGGCGCTGGTCGCCGTCGACGACGACACCGGCGTTGTGGGCGCGCTTGGGCAGCAGCGCCAGCGCGTCGGCGACGGTCTGCGTCGGGGCGAGGACGATCGGGGTGTCGAGCACGTGGTGACGCGTCTTGACCCAGGTGATGACGTCGGTGACGACCTCGATCGGAATGTCCTGCGGAATGACGACGATGCCGCCGCGGCGCGCCACGGTCTCGGCCATCCGCCGTCCCGCGATGGCCGTCATGTTGGCGACGACGAGCGGGATCGTGGTGCCCGTGCCGTCGGGCGAGGCCAGGTCGACGCCCTGGCGGGAGCCCACCGCGGAGCGGCTGGGGACCATGAACACATCGTCGTACGTCAGGTCGTACGGCGGCTTGATGTCATTGAGGAAACGCACGTGCAGAACATCCCAGTCGATCGGAGTGACCCCAGGCATTTCAGCCGGGGCTAAACGCACGTACTTCATTGTCCCATGTTCGGATGATTGCGCCGCCCGGGCCGATCATCCAGGGGTTGGACACGGCCCTGGTGGGATCACACGAAGGCGCCGAGCGCGAGCACCACGGCGAGGGTGCCGCCGTCGCCGCTGACGGCCGCCTCGTCCAGCACGTCCCGCGCGGTCTCCCACTCGTCGGGGCGCGCCGCCGCGTACCCTTGCCAGCGCCGCACCACGAGGAGGCGGCCGGGTTCGGCCGGGCCCCAGTCGGGGTCGCCGAGGCAGTCGGCGAGGGCGTCCCAGTTGCGGCCGAACCACTCCGGCAGCCGCAGCGCGCGGGCGCAGCGGTCCATGAAACCGGCCTTGTCGGTGACCCCGGCGAGGTCGAGCACGTCGACCTGCCAGCCGGTGGCCCGTACGGCGTCGAACGGGTCGGCCGTCATCGCAGCACCGCCTTGAACGTCTTGTAGTGGTCGCCGGTGTAGTAGACCTCGCCGCTCTGCCCGGTGACCAGGCGCCGGGCGCCGCGGTCGCGCGACTTCGGGGTGTTGACCGTGTACTCGTGGTAGTAGCCGCGCTTCTGCTGCGGCAGGGCCTTCTCGAAGTTCCCGAAGACCGTGCCGTCCTTGGCGTACGGGAACGGCCCGCCCTGGTCGATCAGCTTCAGGGTCTGCTGGGCCTCGGGCGGCAGCTGGGAGGCGCGGACGGTGGCCCTGCCCTTGGCCCAGCCGGGTGTGGCGGCGGCGCCGGAGGCGGTGGCCCCGGACGGCTCCGCGCCCTTCTTCGACCCGCCCCCGCACCCCGTGAGCAGGAGCGCCAGGCAGGCCAGCAGGACGGAGACGGTCGTTCGGGCGGACCTGGTGAGCATGGGCCGATGCTGCCATCCAGAGCCTGCGGACGCGAACGCGCCGGGTGACGATGGGGCCATGCTCCTCGCCGATGTGGCCACCACCTCCCGGGAGATCGCGGCGACCTCCTCCCGTACGGAGAAGTCCGCCCTGCTCGCCGCGCTGTTCCGCGGGACGGCGCCGGACGAGGCCCCGCTGGTGGTCACCTATCTGGCGGGACGGCTGCCGCAGCGCCGCACCGGGCTCGGCTGGAGCACGCTCAAGGACCGCCCGCCGCCCGCCGCGCGCCCCGCCCTGACGGTCCAGGAGGTCGACGCGGCGCTCGACCGGATCGCGGCCCTGTCGGGCAAGGGAGCCGGGAGCGAGCGCAGGCGGCTGGCCGGTGAGCTGATGGCCGCCGCCACCGAGGAGGAGCAGCGCTTCTTGTTCGGCCTGATCACCGGCGAGGTCCGCCAGGGCGCGCTGGACGCGGCCGCCGTGGAGGGGCTCGCCGAGGCGACCGGCGCCCCGGCGGCGGACGTGCGGCGCGCGGTGATGCTCGGCGGCTCGCTGGGGACGGTGGCCGCGGCGCTCCTCGGCGGCGGCACCGGGGCGCTGGCCGCCTTCCGGCTGGACGTGGGCCGGCCCGTGCTGCCGATGCTGGCGCAGACGGCCAAGGACGTGGACGAGGCGCTGGACCGGCTCGGCCCGTGCGCGGTGGAGGAGAAGCTCGACGGCATCCGGGTCCAGGTGCACCGCGACGGCGAGGATGTGCGGGTGTTCACCCGTACGCTGGACGAGATCACCGGACGGCTGCCCGAAGTGGCGGCGGCCGCCGGGGAGTTGACGGCGGAGCGGGCGATCCTCGACGGCGAGGTGATCGCGCTCGACCTGGAGGGGCGGCCGCGGCAGTTCCAGGACATCGCGGGCCGGGTCGGCTCACGGCTGGACGTGGCCGGTGCGCAGGACCGGTTGCCGCTGTTTCCGGTCTTTTTCGATCTGCTCTCGGTGGACGGCCGCGACCTGCTCGACCTGTCCGTACGGGAGCGGAGCGCCGAGCTCGTACGGGTGGCGCCCGAGCCGCGCCGGGTGCGGCGGGTCACGGTGGAGGACCCGGACGACCCCGAACAGCGGGCGGCGGCACGGGAGTTCGCGGCCCTGACGCTGGAGCGCGGCCACGAGGGCGTGGTGGTGAAGGCGCTGGACTCGGCGTACAGCGCGGGCCGCAGGGGCGCCGCCTGGCTCAAGGTCAAGCCGGTGCACACCCTCGACCTGGTGGTGCTCGCGGCCGAGTGGGGGCACGGCCGGCGCACCGGCACGCTCTCCAACCTGCACCTCGGCGCGCGCCGCCCGGACGGCTCGTTCGCCATGCTGGGCAAGACCTTCAAGGGGCTCACCGACGCGCTGCTCGCCTGGCAGACCGGGCGGCTGCGGGAGCTGGCGGTGGCCGAGGAGCCGTGGGGGGTGCGGGTGCGGCCGGAACTCGTCGTAGAGATCGCCTTCGACGGGGTGCAGAGATCGTCGCGCTACCCGGAGGGGGTGACACTGAGGTTCGCGCGGGTAGTGCGCTACCGCGAGGACAAGAGCGCCTCGGAGGCGGACACGGTCGCCACGGTGAAGGCACTGGGCGGCGGGAGGGACTGAACAAGTGCGGTCGGAGCAGGTGCGGGAGCGGGTACAGCGGGCCCGGCAGGAGGCGGCGCGGCTCGTCGCCGAGGGGGTCCGCGCGGTGGCGCTGACCTCGGTGGACAACGCGGGCATCGCGCGCGTGAAGGCGGTGCCCGCGGGCCGCCTCCCGGCGGTCGTGGAGCGCGGGGTCGGCATGTCGCCGTGCTTCGACGCCTTCCTGGTGGACGACTCGGCCACCTCCAGCCGCTTCAGCGGCGGCCCGGACGGCGATCTGCGGCTCTTCCCCGATCTGGACCGGCTCACCGTGCTCGCCGGACAGCCGGGCTGGGCCTGGGCCCCGGTCGACCGCTACGACCAGCAGGGCGGTGAACACCCGGGCTGCCAGCGGCTGTTCGCCAAGCGGATGACGCGCCGGGCCGCCGATCGGGGCCTCTCGCTGCGGATGGGCTTCGAGACGGAGTGGACGGTCTCGCCCTCCCTCGAAGGCCCGGCGTACGGGATGACGCGGATCGTGGAGCGGTCGGCGTACATGAGTGATGTGCTCGGCGCACTCCTGGAGCAGGGCGTGGATGTGCTCCAGATCCACCCCGAGTACACCGAGGGCCAGTTCGAGGTGTCGGTGGCACCCACCGATCCGGTGGGCGCGGCGGATCTGGCGGTGCTGGTGCGCGAGACGGTCCGCGCGGTCTCGGTACGGCACGGGCTCACCCCGTACTTCGGCCCGGTCGTCACGGCGGGCGGCGTCGGCAACGGCGCCCACCTCCACCTCAGCCTCTGGCAGGAGGACCGGAACCTGTGCGGCGGCGGGGACGGCCGGTTCGCCATGACGGCCGACGGCGAGTCGTTCCTCGCGGGCGTCCTGGCGGCCCTGCCCGCCCTCCTCGCCGTCGGCGCCCCCTCCCCCGCCAGCTACCTCCGCCTGGAACCCTCCCGCTGGGCCGGCGCTTTCCAGTGCTGGGGGCTGGAGAACCGGGAGGCCGCCCTCCGCTTCATCGCCGGCGCGCCCGGCGACCCGGACGCCGCCAACGCCGAGGTCAAGTGCTTCGACCCGGCCGCCAATCCGTACCTGGCGGTGGGCGCGGTGATCGCGGCGGGCCTGGCGGGCCTGGACGCCAAGGCGATGCTGCCCGAGCCGGTCTCGGGCGACCCGGCGGTGGTGGGCGGATGGCCCCGGCTGCCCGCCTCGCTGCCCGATGCGCTGCGCCACTTCACCGCCTCCGAGGTCCTGCGCGAGGCGATGGGCGACCCGCTCTTCGAGGCGTTCGCGGCGGTCCGCCAGGCGGAGGCGGCCCTGTTCGAGGGCAAGTCCGCCCAGGAGATCGCGGACGCGACGCGGGGAAGGTACTGAGGTGGCGGGGACAGGCGCGCCCCGGAACGCGGCGGTCGAGGCACCCCCGGGCACCCTCCTCGACCACCACTGCCACGGCGTACTGCGCACCGACCCCGATCCGGCGGCCTTCGAGGCGTTCCTGACCGAGGCCGACGGGCCCGCCGCGCCCGGGACCAGCTTCTTCGACACCCAGCTCGGCTTCGCGGTGCGCCGCTGGTGCCCGCCGCTGCTCGGTCTGGAGCCGCACTGCACGCCGGAGCGCTATCTGGCCCGGCGCCGCGAGCTCGGCGCCCGCGAGGCGACCCGGCTGCTGCTGCGGGGCAGCGGCATCGGCGCGTACGTCATGGACACCGGCCTCCCCGGAGACATCACCGGGCCCGCCGAGCTCGCCGAGCTGAGCGGCGCCCCCGTCCACGAGATCGTGCGTCTTGAGCGGCTGGCCGAGCTCGCCGCCGACACGACCGGGGACGCGGACGCGTTCCTGGCGGAGCTGGCGGCGGGGATCCGCGCGGCGGCGACCACGGCCGTGGGCTTCAAGTCGGTGGCCGCGTACCGGTACGGGCTCGACCTCGCCCCCGAGCCGCCCGCGCTCCACGAGGTGCGCGACGCGGCGGCGAATTGGCTGAAAAAACGGCCGAAGGGCGACCGTCCGAGAGAGAAGGACGACCGCCTGAGGGATCCGGTCCTGCTGCGCCATCTGCTGTGGTCGGCGGTGGCCACCCGGCTCCCGATCCAGCTGCACACCGGCTTCGGCGACCCGGACCTACGGCTGCACCGCTGCGACCCGCTGCTCCTGACCGACTTCATCCGGGCCACGCGCCGCTCCGGCACCCCGCTGATCCTGCTGCACGGCTACCCGTACCACCGCAACGCCGCCTACCTCGCCCATGTGTACCCGCACGTGTACGCGGACATGGGCCTCACCCTCAGCCACACGGGCGCCCGGGCCGGTGCCGTACTGGCCGAGATGCTGGAGCTCACCCCGTTCGGCAAACTCCTGTTCTCGACGGACGCCTACGGCCTGCCGGAGCTGTACGTGGTCGGCGCCCGCCTCTTCAGGGAGGGCCTGGACGAACTCCTGGAGACCTGGACGGGCTCGGGCGCGTGGTCGCGTACGGACGCGCACAGGGTGGCGGAACTACTGGCGAGCAAGAACGCGGAGCGGGTGTACGGAGCCCCTTAGCAATGCGTGCGTGCAGCGCGCTCCCGTCCCCTTGGCGATGCGGGTGGCAGCGCTCCCATCCCCCTAAGGGGCGCGGGGCTGTGACATTGTGCGGCTCCGCCGCGTGGGCGCGACCAGCCCCTACGGTCCGCAGCCGAACGGGGCCCGGGGCGAAGCCCCGAAATCGGCCCGACACCGACAGGGGGCTCAGTCCCCGTCGGGGTCGGCCCGGTCCAGCGCGGGCCGAGGCTGCGCGCCAGTCTCATGCAGCAGGAAGTCCGCCGCAGCGGTGTCCGTCACCAAACTGGTGACAAGGCCGGACCGCAGCACCGCATCGATCGCCGAAGCCTTCCGCTGCCCCCCGGCGATCGCCACGACCTCCGGAATCCGCCGCAGCCGATCCGCCTCGACCGTGATGCACCGCTCCCCGAGATCCCGGCCGACCCGTCGGCCCTCCGCGTCGAAGAGGTGCGCCGACATCTCCGCCGCGACGCCGAGCGAGGCGTAGTGCGCCCGCTCCTCGTCGGTCAGCATGTCGTGCACCGTGGAGATGCCCGGCTCCCACGAGCCGATGGAGACCGCCGCCACCGTCACCTTGTCGAAGTACTCGAAGGCCCGCGCGATCCCGGTCTGGTTGCGCAGCGCGGCCGCGGTGGCCGCGTCCGGCAGCAGCATCGGCGCGTAGATGGGGTGCGCGTCGCCGCCGGAGACCTGGGCGGCGCGCCGCACCGCCTCCACCGAGCCGCGCTCGGCCGTGCCCGCGTCGTACACCCCGGTGAGCTGCACGACCGTGCACGGCGGCAGCCGGTCGAGGGCCGCGGCCATGTGGATGGTGGACCGGCCCCAGGCCAGGCCGAGCACATCGCCCTCGCTGACCAGCTCGCCGAGCAGGTCCGCGGCGACCTCGCCGAGGTTCTCCGGGTCGGGCGACGACTCGTCCTCGCCGGCCTCCGGGGACTCGACGACGACGGCGTGCCGCAGCCCGTACCGGGCGCGCAGCGCGTCCGAGCGCTCCGCGTCCAGCTCGGCCGGGACGCGGATCTCGATCCGCACCAGGTCGCGCTCCAGGGCGGTCTCCAGGACCCGGGCCACCTTGAAGCGGCTGACGCCGAACTCCTCGGCGATCTGGATCTTGGACTTGCCCTCCAGATAGAAGCGGCGGGCCATGGCCGCCGCCTGCACCAGCTCCGCGGGTCCCATCCGCAGGGCTGACCGACCCGCCGACATTGCAGACACCGCGATCTCCTCACTGCTGTTCACACTCTGGACTCGCTGTTCATCCTGTCAGATCCAACGGTCCTTGATCAGCCCCGTAGGGCCGCGTTCACCGAGCCGTGGCTCAGTGGCCGCATGCCCATGGGGCGCTCGCCGTGCTCCGTTCCGCCATGGAGCGCAGGGTACGCACCGCGTCGGCGGGGTCCTTCGCTCCGTATACGGCCGACCCGGCCACGAAGACGTCCGCGCCCGCCTCCGCGCACCGCTCGATGGTCGTCGCGGAGACCCCGCCGTCCACCTGGAGCCACAGTTCCAGGCCGTGCTTGGAGATCAGCTCCCGGGTGCGGCGGATCTTCGGCAGCATCACGTCCAGGAACGGCTGGCCGCCGAAGCCCGGCTCCACGGTCATGATGAGCAGCATGTCCAGCTCGGGCAGCAGGTCCTCGTACGGCTCGATGGGCGTCGCGGGCTTGAGCGCCATCGACGCCCGCGCCCCCTTGGCCCGGATCTCCCGCGCGAGCCGCACCGGCGCGGCGGCGGCCTCCGCGTGGAAGGTGACCGATCCGGCCCCCGCCTCGACGTACTGCGGGGCCCATCGATCCGGGTCCTCGATCATCAGATGGCAGTCCAGCGGGGTCTCCGTCGCCCGGCGCAGGGATTCCACGATCGGCACGCCGAGCGTGAGGTTCGGCACGAAGTGGTTGTCCATGACGTCCACGTGCAGCCAGTCGGCGCCTTCGACGGCCTTGGCCTCTTCGGCGAGCCGTGCGAAGTCGGCGGAGAGAATGCTGGGGTTGATCTGAGCCATGCCCCAAGCCTGCCATGCCTCGCAGCACTTGCCTGCCACGGTACGGATACGGGGCCCCCGGGAGGCGAGACCTACGTCTCTCCTACGACTCGCCGGAGCGGAAGACTCCGTGTAATCCTGGTGTTTCAGGCCATTTCGGGAGCGGCATCCCGCGCCGACCGCGGGCCCCTGGGGGACGTGATGTCCGACGCGCGCAACCACCCTGACCACAGCGGAGAACGCCCCGCGGCGACCGGGCAGGGCCCCGGCCCCCGCGGAGTCGCGTGGCTGGTATGCGGTCGCCGCACCAAATGGCTGGTGCTCGTCCTCTGGCTGATCGTGGTCGCGGTCGCCTTCCCGCTCGCGCAGAAGCTCACCGACGCCCAGGACAACGACGCCACCTCCTGGCTGCCCGGCAGCGCCGAGTCCACCCAAGTCTTCGACTCCGCCAAGGCGTTCAGGCCGGAGGAGATCCCGGCGATCGTCGTCTACGCGCGCGACGACGGCCTCACCGTCGCCGACAGGCAGAAGATCGGCGCCGACGCGACGGCGATGCGCGCGATGAGCGCGGACGGGATCCAGGGCGCCCGCGTCCAGGGCCCGCAGTTCGACGCCGGCGCGACGGCCGCGCAGATCCTCGTGCCGATCAAGATGGACAAGAACGGCTGGAACCACATCGCGGACGCGGTGGACCGGCTGCGCGACCGGTCGGGCACCGGCGACAGCGGGCTCCAGGTGCACATCACCGGCCCGGGCGGCACCTCCGCCGACTTCGCCAAGGCCTTCTCCGGCATCGACTCCACCCTGCTCTTCTCGGCGCTCGCGGTGGTCGTGGTGATGCTGCTGATCACGTACCGCAGTCCCACGCTGCTCCTGGTGCCGGTGATCTCCGTGGTCTGGGCGCTCTCCGCCGCGCAGGCGCTGATCTATCTGCTGGCCCGGCACGCGGGCCTGACCGTCAACGGCCAGAGCGCGGGCATCCTCACCGTGCTGGTCTTCGGCGCGGGCACCGACTACGCGCTGCTGCTCGTCTCCCGCTACCGCGAGGAGCTGCGCCGCCACGAGGACCGCCACGAGGCGATGGCGCTCGCCCTGCACCGGGCCGGGCCCGCGGTCCTCGCCAGCGGCGCCACGGTCGTCCTCGGCATGCTGGTCCTGACGGTGGCCGAGATGAACTCCACCAAGGGCCTCGGCCCGGTCGCGGCCATCGGCGTCGCGGTCGCGCTGCTCGCCATGCTCACCCTGTTCCCGGCGCTCCTGGTGATCTTCGGCCGGTGGATCTTCTGGCCGGCCAAGCCCGTCTTCGGCTCCCCGGACCCGACCGCACGCGGGGTCTGGGCCCACACCGGCCGCCGCATCGCCGCCCGGCCGCGTACGGTCTGGGTGACGACCGCCGTGGTGCTCGCGGCGTGCTCGCTCGGGCTGCTCCAGCTGAAGGCGAACGGTCTGAGCAACGCGGACTCGTTCACCGGCAGACCGGACTCGATCGTGGGCGCCGAGGTGCAGGCGAGGCACTTCCCGGCGGGCAGCGGCGATCCCCTGGTGATCGTCACGGCGGCCGACAAGGCGGCGGAGGTACGCCGGGTCGTCGCGGCCACCGACGGCGTGGTGCCCGCGTCGATCGGGGTGCCACCGGGCACCGCGGCCGAGCACGACGGCCGGGTCCTGCTCGAAGCCACCATGACCGCGAGGCCGGACAGCGACGCCGCGCACGCGACCGTCGAGCGGGTGCGGGACGCGGTCCACGCGGTGCCCGGCGCGCACGCCCGGGTGGGCGGCGGCACGGCCGCGGTCCTGGACATGGAGAAGGCCACCACGCACGACAACAAGCTGGTCATCCCGCTGGTGCTGCTGGTGGTGCTGTGCGTCCTGGCGATCCTGCTGCGGGCGCTGGTCGCGCCGCTGCTGCTGATCGCGACGGTGGTGCTGTCGTTCGCGGCGGCGCTCGGCATCAGCGCGCTCGCCTTCCGCCATCTCTTCGACTACGCGGGCGAGTCCACCGACTTCCCGCTCTTCGTCTTCGTCTTCCTGGTGGCCCTGGGCATCGACTACAACATCTTCCTGTCCACCCGCATCCGCGAGGAGGCGGCCCGCCAGGGCACCCGCCGGGGTGTCGTGACGGCCCTGGCCGCCACCGGCGCCGTGATCACCTCGGCGGGCCTGGTCCTGGCGGGCACCTTCGCGGTGCTCGGCACCCTGCCGATGGTGGCCTTCGCCGAGATCGGCTTCGCGGTGGCGCTGGGCGTCCTGCTCGACACCTTCATCGTCCGCTCGATCCTGGTGACCTCGCTGTTCCTGGACGTGGGACGGCGGGTGTGGTGGCCGCACCGGCTGTCGCGGGACCCGGAGGAGGGCCCGGTGAGCGCGGGGACGGCCACCGACTAGCCGAGTGGCGCCAACCAACCGAAAAGGGCCCGGAGTTGCGACTCCGGGCCCTTCTCTCACGCCGTGCGCCGCAGCAGCGCCAGATACATCGCGTCCGTCCCGTGCAGATGCGGCCACAGCTGTACGTCGGGGCCCTCGCCCAGGCCCGCGACGCCCGCCATCAGCGGCCGTACGTCGATCCACTCGGCCTCGACGGGAGCCCCGCCCCGGCCCTTGAGCACGTCCTCCACCACGATCCGCGTCTCGGCGAGGTGCGGCGAGCAGGTCGCGTAACCGACCACACCGCCCACCCGGACCGCCGAGAGCGCCTCGCGCAGCAGCGCGCGCTGGAGCGGCGCGAAGCCCTCCAGGTCCTCGGGACGGCGGCGCCAGCGGGCCTCGGGGCGGCGGCGCAGCGCGCCGAGCCCGGAGCACGGCACGTCCATCAGGACCCGGTCGAAGGAGCCCTCCCGCCACGGCGGCCGGGTGCCGTCGGCCGCGATCACCTGGTACGGGCCGGGGTTCCCGGCGAGCGCGCGCTCCACCAGCCGGGCCCGGTGCGGCTGCTTCTCGGAGGCGAGCAGGGCGGCTCCGCGCTCGGCGGCGAGGGCGGCGAGCAGCGCCGCCTTGCCGCCGGGACCCGCGCAGCCGTCCAGCCAGCGCTCGTCCCGGCCCTCGATCGGTGCGTTCGCGAGTGCGACGGCCACCAGCTGGCTGCCCTCGTCCTGCACACCGGCCCGGCCGTCCTTCACGGCGTCCAGCGCGCCCGGCTCGCCGCCCTCGGCCATCCGTACGGCATAGGGCGACCAGCGGCCGGGCAGCGCGCCCTCCTCGCCGAGCGCGTCCATCAGCTCGTCGGTGGTGGACCGGCCGGGGCGGGCGACCAGGGTCACCTCGGGCCGCTCGTTGTCGGCCTCCAGGAGGTCCTCGATGCCCGCGCGGCCGCCGCCCAAGGCATCCCAGAGCGCCGAGACGACCCATCGCGGATGCGAATGCACGATCGCGAGATGATCCTCGGCGTCCTCGTCGTACGGGGGCGCGACCTTCTCCAGCCAGCCGTCCAGGTCCTCCGCCGCGATCTTGCGCAGTACCGCGTTGACGAACCTGGCCCGGCCGTCGCCGAGCACCACACGGGCGAGCTCGACGCTGGCGGAGACCGCCGCGTGGCTCGGGATGCGGGTGCCGAGCAACTGGTGCGCGCCGAGCGCGAGCACGTCGAGGACCGGCGGGTCCACTTCGCGCAGCGGCCGGTCGATGCAGGCCGCGATGATCGCGTCGTAGGTGCCTTGGCGGCGCAGCGTGCCGTAGACGAGCTCGGTGGCGAGCGCCGCGTCGCGCCCGTCGAAGTTCCCGCCCTCGCGGGCCTTGCGCAGCAGCGGCGGCAGTACGAGGTTGGCGTACGCGTCCCGCTCGTCGACGGCGCGCAGCGCCTCGAAGGCGAGGATGCGGACGGGGTCCTTCTTGGGGCGGCGGTACGGCTTGCCGCCGCCCTTGCCGTCGCTGTTCCGGGGACGGCTACGCGGCTGATCGTTCACGTGAAAGGTGCTCCGCTGGTCAGATGGTGCGAACCCGACCAGCGTACGACTCTTCACCGCGCGCCCCCACCCGGGTCGGCGCGCCCGGGTGGGGGCGCGGGCTCAGCCGACGTGCTCGTCCGGGGCGATGCGCACGCCCCGCGCCCAGTCCGCGCCCTTCATCGGCTTCTTGCCCTGGGGCTGGACCCAGAGCAGCTCGACCGCGTGCGAGCCGGTGCCGACGTACACGTTGTTCTTGCCGGCCGACAGCCGGCCCGGCGCCAGGTCCGTGCGGTCCGGGACCGGCACCGCCTGGACGAGCTTGAGCCGCTCGCCGCGGAAGACGGTCCAGGCACCCGGGGCCGGGGTGCAGCCGCGCACCACGCGGTCGACCCGCAGCGCCGGGGCGGACCAGTCGATCTGCGCGTCCTCGACGGTGATCTTCGGGGCGAGGGTGATCCCGTCGGCGGGCTGCGGAACGGCCTTGAGGGAGCCGTCCTCGATGCCGTCCATGGTCGCGGCGAGCAGCCCTGAACCGGCGAACGCGAGCCGGGTCAGCAGGTCGCCGCTGGTGTCGGTGGCGCGGACGACCTCGGTCACCGTCCCGTACAGCGGACCCGAGTCGAGCCCGCGCTCGATCTGGAACGTCGAGGCTCCGGTGATCTCGTCGCCCGCCATCAGCGCGTGCTGGACAGGGGCGGCGCCGCGCCAGGCGGGGAGCAGCGAGAAGTGCAGGTTCACCCAGCCGTGGACCGGGATGTCGAGCGCCACCTGCGGGAGCAGCGCCCCGTAGGCGACGACCGGGCAGCAGTCGGGGGCGATCTCGCGCAGCCGCGCCAGGAAGTCCTCGTCGCGCGGCTTCACCGGCTTCAGCACCTCGATGCCGGCCTCCTCGGCGCGCTGGGCGACGGGGCTGGCCACCAGCCGGCGGCCGCGTCCGGCGGGCGCGTCGGGCCGGGTCACCACGGCGGCGACCTCGTGCCGGCCGGAGGCGATCAGGGCGTCCAGGGCGGGAACGGCGACCTCGGGGGTGCCTGCGAAGACGAGCTTCACTGGGGGGTACCTCGCTTTGTAGAGAGCGACGCCAGTCTATTGGGTGTCCCGGCCCGCCGGTTGGGTGTCCCGGCCGTGCCACCGGCTGTCCCGTCGGGGGTTTCGCCCGCGGTACGGGGACAGGGGCGTGCGCGGCCCGGCGCGCCCTGTGCATATGCCCATACGCCCCCGCAGCGTGACCACAAGAGCAGGTGGCGCGTTGGTCAAGAGAGATTGACCGAAACGGGCCGCGCGTGCGGCCCGATCCCTTTTCAACAACGCCGGTTCGAGAGGCTTGTTCATGGCCGACCACGCAACCCACGACGCCCAGGCACGGGCCAGTCTGCACCTGTTGGTGCGGGACATCGAGCGGGTCCGCCGGCAGGTGGACGCGCTGCGCACCCTCACCGCCCAGCTCGGCAACGTCTACCGTCCGCGCCGCTCCGGCCCGTCCACGGGCTTCGTCGTCTACGGCAGGGCTCCCGCCCCCACCGTCCGGCTCGCCCAGGAGCTGCGGGACAGCGTGGAGACCCTGGTGACCGCGGCGGTGGACTTCGACCGCTCCCTGGGCTTCTCGTGGGACGCGGTGGGTTCGGCGCTCGGGGTCACCAAGCAGGCGGTGCACCGGCGTTACGGGGCGCGGCGGGCCGCCGCGCAGACCGCCGAGGCCGAGCGCCCGGCCGAGGCGACCGTGACCCGCACCCTGCCGGTCCCCGCCGGGATCCCCGCGGTGCCGGCCGCGCGCTCGATGCCGCCCCAGCCGACCGCGACCACGCAGTCGCTGCGCGAGGAGGCCCGTACGACGGCGTTCCCGGGCCCGCGCAACGGCTGACCGCACGCCCTCTTCCGTGCCCTCGCCGCACCTGATGTGCGCCGGGGGCACCTGTCTTTCGCGTGCGCGCCTCCGCAGGGCGTACGGGGCGGGGCGCCCCGGGTGCGACGGCGCGGGGTTCAGGGAGCCGGGCCGCCACCCACGGCGGCCCGCCCGCGCACCCCGCTCGCCGAGCCGCCCCCGCCCAGTGGTTCCGCATCGCCGTCGACCCAGACCGCGCACCCCGCTCGCCGAGCCGCCCCTCAGCCGATGTCCGGCGGATCCACCCTGATCCGCACCGGGTCGCCGCCCCCGCGCGCCAGCCGTCCCGCCTGCGCGGTCTTCAGCGCGGCCGCCAGGGCCGAGCCGCTGCCCGGTGGCACCCGGAGCAGGGCCCGCTCCCAGGTCTCCCCCACCGGCGGGTCGCCGGGGCGCCGGGCCCGGCCCGGCTCGCTCGGCCGCACCGGGACCGGACCGAGCACCTGCGCGTCGGACGGCAGCTGAGCGCCCGTCAGGAACGCCTCGACCGCCTCCGGGCGGCCCAGGACCTCGGCCATCCGGGAGACCGGCGGGAAGCCCAGCTCGGCCCGCTCGGCCAGCTCGCGCAGGGCGTGGCCGACCGGGTCCCAGCGGACCAGGGCCTGGACCGGCCGCAGGGTCGGCTCGGCGACCACCACCACCGTGCCGCCCTCGTCCTGGCCGCGCACCAGCGAGGCCGCGCCGATCCAGCGCCGCAGGGCCTCCTCACCGGCGCGCAGATCGGGCCGCCCGAGCATCGCCCAGCCGTCGAGGAGCAGCGCCGCCGCGTAACCGCCCTCGGCGACCGGCTCGGCGCCGGGCGTGGAGACGACGAGCGCGGGCCGCCTGGGCACGCTGTCCAGCACGTGGTCGCGCCCGGACGTCCGTACCGGCACCGCGGGGAACGCCCGGCCGAGCTCCTCGGCGGTCCGGCGCGCCCCCACGACCCGCGCCCTCAGCCGTACGCCGCCGCACTCCGCGCAGCGCCACTGCGGCTCGCCGCGCCCGCACCAGCCGCACTTCAGGTCCCGCTCGTCCGGCGCCTCCAGGGGCCCGGAGCAGTGCCGGCAGCGCGCGGGCGTCCGGCACCGCTCGCAGGACAGCCGGGGTACGTATCCCCGCCGGGGCACCTGGACCAGGACCGGGCCGCTCTTCAGTCCGTCCCTCACGACCTGCCAGGCGAGGCTGGGCAGACGGGCGGCGCGCGCCGCCTCGTCCCGGGCCAGCTCGCCGTCGCCGACCGTGCGCACCAGCGGCGCCGCCGCCCGTACGGTGGCCCGGTCCGCCACCAGCGGCGCCGCCCAGCCGCTCTCGACGAGCTGGGCGGCCTCGACCGTACAGCTCGTACTGCCCAGCAGGAACGCGCACTTGTCGTGGGTGGCGCGCAGTTCGAGGACCTCGCGGACGTGCGGGAAGGGCGCGTGGTCGTCGCTGTGGCTGGAGTCGCCGTCCTCCCAGACGACGACGAGGCCGAGCTTCTCGACCGGGGCGAACATCGCGGCCCGCGTCCCGACCACGGCCCGCACCGAGCCCCGCCGCACGGCGAGCCACTGCCGGTACCGCTTCTCCGGGCCGGACTCGGCGGTGAGCAGCGCGTGCCGCCCCTCGCCGAGCAGCGCGGTGAGCGCGGCGTCGACCCGCCCGGCGCTGCGCCCGTCGGGCACCACGACCAGCGCGCCGCGCCCGCCCGCGAGGGTGGCCGCGACGGCCCGGGCGATCTCGTCGGCCCAGGACGCCCCGGGCAGCGCGGTCCACACCGCGCGCGGCGCCCCGCCCGCGGCCAGCGCGCGCAGGAACGCGCCCCCGTTCCCGTACCGCACCCACGTCCCCGCGTCCGGTACCGGCGGCGCCCCCGGCGGCTCCGGCGAGGGCTTCGCCTCGGCCCGTCCGTTCCTCGGCGGCACCGCGAGCTGCAGCACGTCCGCCAGGCTGCCCGCGTACCGGTCGGCGACCGCCCGGGCCAGGGCCAGCGTCTCGGGGCTGAGCACCCGCTCCGGCGAAACGACGCTGGCGAGGGCTGCGAGCGGACCCGAGTAGTCGGACTCGGCCAGGCGCTCGACCACGAACCCGTCGATCAGCCCGCCGCCCTCCCGGCGCCCGCCCTGCACGTTGCGCGCCCCGGCCCCGAACCGCACCCGCACCCGCACCCCCGGCTGCGCGTCCGCGTCCAGCTCCTGTGGCACGGCGTAGTCGAAGTACCGGTCGAGGTGGACGCCGCCCTTGTCCACCACGACCCGCGCCACGGGCAGCCCCTTGGCCAGCGCGGCCCCGCGCCAGGTCCGCGGCTTGGCCTTGGGCACCTTGGCCTTGCGCACGGTCTCCCGAATAAGCGCGAGCTGCTCCGCCCCGCCCCCCTCGGCGCCCCCACCCGGCTTCTCGTTCTCGCTGCTCACAGCCAAATTCCTACCAGACGGCACTGACAGCGGCCCGGGCCCGGACGCACCGCGGCCCCGGACCGCAGTGGTCCGGGGCCGTCGGGAAGCCGGGTGGGTTACAGGCCCGCGGCCTTGCGCAGCGCGTCCACGCGGTCCGTGCGCTCCCAGGTGAAGTCGGGGAGCTCGCGGCCGAAGTGGCCGTACGCGGCGGTCTGGGCGTAGATCGGGCGGAGCAGGTCGAGGTCGCGGATGATCGCGGCCGGGCGGAGGTCGAAGACCTCGGCGATGGCGTGCTCGATCTTGTCCGTGTCGATCGTGGCGGTGCCGAAGGTCTCGACGAAGAGACCGACCGGCTCGGCCTTGCCGATCGCGTACGCGACCTGGACCTCGCAGCGGGCCGCGAGGCCGGCGGCGACGACGTTCTTGGCGACCCAGCGCATCGCGTACGCCGCGGAGCGGTCGACCTTGGACGGGTCCTTGCCCGAGAAGGCGCCGCCGCCGTGGCGGGCCATGCCGCCGTACGTGTCGATGATGATCTTGCGGCCGGTCAGACCGGCGTCGCCCATCGGGCCGCCGATCTCGAAGCGTCCGGTCGGGTTGACCAGCAGGCGGTAGCCGTCGGTGTCCAGCTTGATGCCGTCCTCGACGAGCTGCTTGAGCACGTGCTCGACGACGAACTCGCGGATGTCGGGCGCGAGGAGGGAGTCCAGGTCGATGTCGGACGCGTGCTGCGAGGAGACGACGACCGTGTCGAGGCGGACGGCCTTGTCGCCGTCGTACTCGATGGTGACCTGGGTCTTGCCGTCGGGGCGCAGGTAGGGGATGGTCCCGTTCTTGCGCACCTCGGACAGGCGGCGCGAGAGGCGGTGCGCCAGGTGGATCGGGAGCGGCATCAGCTCGGGCGTCTCGTCGCACGCGTAGCCGAACATCAGGCCCTGGTCGCCGGCGCCCTGCTTGTCGAGCTCGTCCTCATCGCCCTCGACCCGCTTCTCGTACGCCGTGTCGACGCCCTGCGCGATGTCGGGGGACTGCGCGCCGATGGAGACCGAGACGCCACAGGACGCGCCGTCGAAGCCCTTCTTCGACGAGTCGTACCCGATCTCCAGGATCTTGTCCCGGACGAGCTGGGCGATCGGCGCGTACGCCTTGGTCGTGACCTCGCCCGCGACGTGGACCAGACCCGTGGTGATCAGGGTCTCCACGGCGACACGGGACGTCGGGTCCTCGCGCAGGAGCGCGTCGAGGATCGTGTCGCTGATCTGGTCAGCGATCTTGTCGGGGTGACCCTCGGTCACGGACTCCGAGGTGAACAGACGACGGGACACAATGCTCCCTGGGGTTGCAGCGGCTGCTGGCTGATCATGGGTGGGACGGGCCGGGGGCTGCGCCCGGCGTCGTTCCACCACCAGTTTATCGGTCGGTACCGGTCGCCGGGCCACTTGTCTCGCACATTGAAAGCACTGTGACCTGCGACACCGCATTCTGCGGTACGAAGATCGGCCCTCGCCAGGGGCCGGGGGACCGGAATTTGGCGGGTTTGGGGCAGCCTCACGGGTGAACGTGAATTTATGCGAAACGCGGGACGACGAGATCCCACACCACGTCCGCGAGCGCTTCCTTGGGCCCGTACGGAACCGGGGTCTCGGCTCCGTCGGCGGCCAGCACGACCGCCTCGTTCTCCTCCGAGCCGAAGGTCTTGCGCTCCCCCACCTCGTTGACAACCAGCAGGTCACAGCCCTTTCGCTGCAACTTCTGGCGGCCGTTGGCAAGGACGTCGTCGGTCTCGGCGGCGAAGCCGACGACCACCTGGCCCGGGCGCGGCCGGTCGGCGGAGAGCTCGGCGAGGATGTCCGGGTTGCGGACCAGGGCGAGCGGCGCGGGCTCCTGCCCGTCCTTCTTCTTGATCTTTCCGGCGGCGTACGACTCCGGCCGGAAATCGGCCACGGCTGCCGCCATGACCACCGCGTCCGCGTCCGAGGCGGCCTTCAACACCGCCTCCCGCAGTTGAACAGCGGTGCCCACCCGGACGACGTCCACCCCGGCCGGGTCGGGCAGCCCGGTGTTGGCCTCGATCAGCGTGACCCGGGCGCCCCGGGCCACGGCGGTGCGGGCCAGGGCGTACCCCTGCTTCCCGGAGGAACGGTTCCCCAGGTAGCGGACCGGGTCCAGCGGCTCGCGCGTGCCGCCCGCGCTGACCACCACGTGGCGGCCCTCCAGATCCCGCTCGGCGGTGCCCCGCGCGAGCACCCTGCGGCACACCTCGAAGATCTCGGCGGGCTCGGGCAGACGCCCCTTGCCGGTGTCGACGCCGGTGAGGCGGCCCACCGCGGGCTCGATGACGACCGCGCCCCGGCGGCGCAGCGTCGCCACGTTCTCCTGGGTGGCGGGGTGCTCCCACATCTCGGTGTGCATCGCCGGGGCGAAGACCACCGGGCATCGCGCGGTGAGCAGGGTGTTGGTGAGCAGGTCGTCGGCGAGGCCGTGGGCCGCCTTGGCCAGCATGTCGGCGGTGGCGGGGGCGACCACCACGAGGTCGGCCTCCTGGCCGATCCGCACGTGCGGCACCTCGTGCACGTCGTTCCAGACCTCGGTGGAGACCGGGTGCCCGGAGAGCGCGGACCAGGTGGCCGCGCCCACGAAGTTGAGCGCCGACGCGGTCGGCACCACGCGGGTGTCGTGCCCGGACTCGGTCAGCCGTCGCAGCAGCTCGCACGCCTTGTAGGCGGCGATCCCGCCGCTGACCCCCAGAACGACCTTCGGCTTGTCCACCGCGTCTCCCCGCATTCGGATACGTACTCCCCTATGACACACCACAGGCCCGGCAGTCGCTCTGCCGGGCCTGTGGTCACACGAAACGGAGGCCTTACTGGGCCGGGCCCTCGATGGCCTCGGAGGTCAGCAGACCCGCGTTGATCTCGCGAAGCGCGATGGAGAGCGGCTTCTCGTGGACGTGGGTGTCCACCAGCGGGCCGACGTACTCCAGCAGGCCCTCACCGAGCTGCGAGTAGTACGCGTTGATCTGGCGCGCGCGCTTGGCGGCGTAGATCACGAGGCTGTACTTCGAGTCGGTTGCTTCGAGCAGCTCATCAATCGGCGGGTTGATGATGCCCTCGGGCGTGGTGATGGAAGAGGACACGTCTGCCTTCCGAAGGGGGAAAAAGATCAAACAACTTTCATCAAGGCTAGCAGCTCGCGTGCTACATCCTCGACGGAGGTGTTGACCAGGGTCGTATCGAACTCCGACTCGGCGGCCAGTTCCACCTTCGCGGCGGCCAGCCGGCGCTCGATGACCTCGGGCGCCTCGGTCCCGCGGCCGGTGAGCCGGCGGACCAGCTCGTCCCAGCTCGGCGGGGCCAGGAAGACGAGCTGGGCCTCGGGCATCGACTCGCGCACCAGCCGGGCGCCCTGGAGGTCGATCTCCAGGAGGACCGGCTCGCCGGCCTCCAGTCGGTCCAGGACGGCGCGGCGCGGCGTGCCGTAGCGGTTGCCCGCGAACTCGGCCCACTCGAGGAGCTCGCCGTTGGCGACGAGCTTGTCGAACTCCTCGTCGTCCACGAAGAAGTAGTGAACGCCGTGGCGCTCGCCGGGGCGCGGCTTGCGGGTCGTCGCCGACACCGAGAGCCAGACCTCGGGGTGAACCTTGCGCATATGAGCGACGACCGTGCTCTTGCCGACCCCGGAGGGGCCGGAGAGCACGGTCAGCCGCGGACGTGCGTCCGGGGGTACGGGGGATGACCCCCGGAGTGAAGCTGCCATGCAGCGATTATTCCAGCTTCCCGGGGGTGCCCGGGACGTCAGGCCCCGGAGCCGCCGAACTCGCGCTCAAGGGATGCGATCTGGTTGGAGCCGAGACCCCGCACTCGGCGGCTCTCGGAGATCCCCAGCCGCTCCATGATCTGCTTGGCCCGGACCTTGCCCACACCGGGCAGGGACTCGAGCAGGGCGGAGACCTTCATCTTGCCGATGACGTCGTTCTCCTGGCCCTGCTTGATGACCTCGTGGAGGGAGGCGCCGGAGTGCTTGAGTCGATTCTTGACCTCGGCCCGCTCCCGGCGAGCCGCGGCGGCCTTTTCGAGCGCGGCTGCGCGCTGTTCAGGGGTAAGGGGCGGAAGAGCCACGCCTACGTCACCTCGGATGTCGAACTGTCGGATACGGACCGGTGAGGAACCTAGTCGCCCCACACCAGGCGAGCAACGAACGACGGACAATGCCCGTTCGCTCGTCTCTGCTCTCGTCGGAGACTAGCGGCCAGGACCGCTCCAGTCAGCGAGAACAGACGAAAAGTCCTGGTCAGCCTCTGCCGACCAGGACATTCGCGACATAACACCCCGGTTTTGGGTAAGGATTGCGTCAACCTTTGGCGCGCGGACTCTCGCGAAGAGCCCGCACACCGCTAGGCCGAGGCCACCGCCGTGCGGATCTCGTCCGCGAAACGGGCGGCCGAATCCCGCAGTCCCGCGAGGTCGGGACCGTGACGCAGAACACCCCGGCTGACGTTCGGGACCACATTGCGGACGGCCGCGCCGAACACCGCCGGAAGGTCCGCGGCGGTCGCGCCCTGCGCCCCGATGCCCGGAGCGAGCAGCGGCCCGTTGATGTCGAGGTCGAAGGACGACAGATCGCCGAGGGTCGCCCCGACCACGGCGCCGAACGAGCCCATCGGGGTCGCGTCCGCGTTCGCGTCCGCCAGGTGCGCCAGCATGGTCGCGCCGATCGTGCGGCCGTCCTCGCGCACCGCGCGCTGCACCTCCGCGCCCTCCGGGTTGGAGGTCAGGGCGAGCACGAAGAGCCCGCAGCCGCTCTCGCGGGCCAGCTCCACGGCGGGCCTGAGGGAGCCGTAGCCGAGGTAGGGCGAGACGGTGAGCGCGTCGGAGAACAGCGGCGCGTCCTTGTGCAGGAAGGTCTCGGCGTACGCGGCCATGGTGGAGCCGATGTCGCCGCGCTTGGCGTCCATCAGGACCAGCGTGCCGGCCGCGCGGGCGTCCGCGACGGTCCGCTCCAGGACCGCGATGCCGCGCGAGCCGAAGCGCTCGAAGAACGCCGCCTGCGGCTTGAAGACGGCCACGCGTTCGGCCAGGGCCTCGACGACCGTACGGGAGAACCGCTCCACGCCCGCCACGTCGTCGCTCAGGCCCCAGTCGGCGAGCAGCGAGGCGTGCGGGTCGATGCCGACGCAGAGCGGACCGCGCTCGTCCATGGCGTGGCGCAGCCGCGCGCCGAAGGGGAGAGTCACTACTTCACGGCCTTTCGGGTCTCGGCGCCGACGGCCTCGGCGAGGGTGGCGTACGGGGAGGCGGCGAGCCGGGCCGCGAGGCCCTTGTGGATCGCCCGGCCCCAGAAGGGGCCCTGGTAGATGAAGGCGCTGTAGCCCTGGACGAGGGTGGCCCCGGCGAGGATCCGCTGCCAGGCGTCCTCGGCCGTCTCGATGCCGCCGACGCCCACCAGGGTGATCGAGTCGCCCACGCGCGCGTAGAGGCGGCTCAGGACCTCCAGGGAGCGCTCCTTGAGCGGGGCGCCGGAGAGGCCGCCGGTCTCCTTCACGAGCGCCGGGTCCGACTTCAGGCCGAGGCCCTCGCGCGCGATGGTGGTGTTGGTGGCGATGATGCCGTCCAGGCCGAGCTCGACCGCGAGGTCGGCGACGGCGTCGACGTCCTCGTCCGCGAGGTCCGGGGCGATCTTGACGAGCAGCGGCACCCGCCGGGAGGTCACCGTGCGGTCGGCGGCCTCGCGCACCGCGGTGAGCAGCGGCCGAAGCGACTCGGTCGCCTGGAGGTTGCGAAGGCCGGGCGTGTTGGGCGAGGACACGTTCACCACGAGGTAGTCGGCGTGCGCGGCGAGCCGCTCGGTCGACTTCACGTAGTCGGCGGCGGCGTCCGCCTCGGGGACGACCTTCGTCTTGCCGATGTTGACGCCGACGGTCGTACGGAACACGGCCTTGCGGGCCGCGAGCCGCTCGGCGACCGCCGCCGAGCCCTCGTTGTTGAAGCCCATGCGGTTGATCAGGGCGCGGTCCTGGACCAGCCGGAACAGCCGCTTCTTGGGGTTGCCGGGCTGGGCCTCGCCGGTGACCGTGCCGATCTCGATGTGGTCGAAGCCGAGCATCGACATGCCGTCGATGGCCACGGCATTCTTGTCGAAGCCCGCGGCGAGGCCGAACGGGCCGTGCATCCGCAGGCCGAACGCCTCGGTGCGCAGCTCCTCGTAGCGGGGTGCGAGCGCGGCCGCGACGAAGGTGCGCAGGACGGGGATCCGGGCGGCGAGGCGGATCCAGCGGAAGGCCATGTGGTGGGCCTGCTCCGGGTCCATCCGCTTGAAGACCAGGTTGAAGAACAGCTTGTACATGTCGGAGTCCTCATGCGGAGGGGGACACCGGATTCCGGTGTCCCCCTCGGGCGGTTGCTAGTCGCGGGCCGCGGTCAGGTGTTCCGCGTGTTCCTGGAGCGAACGGACGCCCACGTCACCGTGGTTGAGGGCGTCGATGCCTTGGACGGCGGCGGCCAGGGCCTGGACGGTGGTCAGGCAGGGGACGCTGCGGGCGACGGCGGCGGTGCGGATCTCGTAGCCGTCGAGGCGGCCGCCGGTGCCGTAGGGGGTGTTGACGATGAGGTCGACCTGGCCGTCGTGGATGAGCTGGACAATCGTCTTCTCACCACCCGGGCCCTCGCCCTCGGACTGCTTGCGCACGACGGTGGCGTTGATGCCGTTGCGCTTGAGGACCTCGGCGGTGCCGGAGGTGGCCAGGAGCTCGAAACCATGGGCCACGAGCTCACGCGCCGGGAAGATCATCGAGCGCTTGTCGCGGTTGGCGACCGAGATGAACGCACGGCCCTTGGTGGGCAGCGGGCCATAAGCACCCGCCTGCGACTTGGCATAGGCAGTCCCGAAAACCGAGTCGATACCCATGACCTCGCCGGTCGAGCGCATCTCCGGACCCAGCACGGTATCGACACCGCGGCCGTGGATGTCACGGAAGCGGCTCCAGGGCATCACCGCCTCCTTGACCGAGATCGGCGCGTCCAGCGGCAGCGTGCCGCCGTCACCCGTCTTCGGCAGCAGGCCCTCGGTCCGCAGCTCGGCGATGGTGGCACCCAGGCTGATCCGGGCGGCGGCCTTGGCCAGCGGCACCGCGGTCGCCTTCGAGGTGAAGGGCACCGTGCGCGAGGCGCGCGGGTTGGCCTCCAGCACGTAGAGGATGTCCCCGGCCATCGCGAACTGGATGTTGATCAGGCCGCGCACGCCCACACCCTTGGCGATCGCCTCGGTGGAGGCACGCAGCCGCTTGATGTCGAAGCCGCCGAGCGTGATCGGGGGCAGCGCGCACGCCGAGTCGCCGGAGTGGATGCCGGCCTCCTCGATGTGCTCCATGACACCGCCGAGGTAGAGCTCGCTGCCGTCGTAGAGGGCATCCACGTCGATCTCGATCGCGTCGTCCAGGAACCGGTCGACCAGCACCGGACGGGTCGGGGAGATCTCGGTGGACTCCGCGATGTAGGACTGCAGGCGCGCCTCGTCGTAGACGATCTCCATGCCGCGCCCGCCCAGCACATACGAGGGGCGCACCAGCACCGGGTAGCCGATCTCGTCCGCGATCGCCTTCGCACCCGCGAAGGCAGTGGCGGTGCCGTGCTTGGGAGCGGGCAGCCCGGCCTCGGCAAGGACCCGGCCGAAGGCGCCGCGGTCCTCGGCGGCGTGGATGGCCTCGGGCGGGGTGCCCACCACCGGGACGCCGTTGTCCTTGAGGGCCTGCGCCAGGCCCAGCGGGGTCTGCCCGCCGAGCTGGACGATGACGCCGGCGATCGGGCCGGCCAGCGACTCGGCGTGCACGATCTCCAGCACGTCCTCCAGAGTGAGCGGCTCGAAGTAGAGGCGGTCGGAGGTGTCGTAGTCGGTGGAGACGGTCTCCGGGTTGCAGTTGACCATCACCGTCTCGTAGCCCGCCTCGCTCAGGGCGAAGGAGGCGTGGACGCAGGAGTAGTCGAACTCGATGCCCTGGCCGATCCGGTTCGGGCCGGAGCCCAGGATGATCACCGCGGGCTTCTCGCGCGGGGCGACCTCGCACTCCTCGTCGTAGGAGGAGTAGAAGTACGGGGTCTTCGCGGCGAACTCGGCGGCGCAGGTGTCGACCGTCTTGTAGACCGGGCGCACGCCCAGGGCGTGGCGCACCTCGCGGACCACGTCCTCGCGCAGGCCCCGGATCCCGGCGATCTGGGCGTCGGAGAAGCCGTGCCGCTTGGCCTCGGCCAGCAGCTCGGGCTCCAGCTTGGCGGCGGCGGCCAGCTCGTCGGCGATCTCCTTGATCAGGAACAGCTGGTCGACGAACCACGGGTCGATCTTCGTCGCCTCGAAGACCTCCCCGGGGGTGGCGCCGGCCCGGATCGCCTGCATGACCGTGTTGATGCGGCCGTCGGTCGGGCGTACGGCGGTGCGCAGCAGCTCGTCCTTGTCGCCCGCCTCGCCGGTGAAGGTGAACTGCGAGCCCTTCTTCTCCAGCGAACGCAGGGCCTTCTGCAGCGCCTCGGTGAAGTTGCGGCCGATGGCCATCGCCTCGCCCACCGACTTCATCGTGGTGGTGAGGGTGGCGTCGGCCAGCGGGAACTTCTCGAAGGCGAAGCGCGGGGCCTTGACGACGACGTAGTCGAGGGACGGCTCGAAGGAGGCCGGGGTCTTCTCGGTGATGTCGTTGGGGACCTCGTCCAGCGTGTAGCCGATGGCCAGCTTCGCGGCGATCTTCGCGATCGGGAAGCCGGTGGCCTTCGACGCCAGCGCCGAGGAACGCGACACCCGCGGGTTCATCTCGATCACGATGATCCGGCCGTCGGCCGGGTCGATCGCGAACTGGATGTTGCAGCCGCCCGTGTCGACGCCGACCTCACGGATGATCGCGATGCCGATGTCGCGCAGCCGCTGGTACTCCCGGTCGGTCAGCGTCATCGCCGGGGCCACCGTGATCGAGTCACCGGTGTGCACACCCATCGGGTCGAAGTTCTCAATCGAGCAGACGACGACCACGTTGTCCTTGGTGTCGCGCATCAGCTCCAGCTCGTACTCCTTCCAGCCCAGGATCGACTCCTCCAGGAGCACCTCGGTGGTCGGCGAGAGCGTCAGGCCCTGGCCGGCGATGCGGCGCAGCTCCTCCTCATCATGCGCGAAGCCGGAACCGGCGCCGCCCATGGTGAAGGAGGGACGCACCACCACCGGGTAGCCGCCGAGGGTGTCCACACCCGCCAGGACGTCGTCCATCGAGTGGCAGATCACCGAGCGGGCCGACTCGCCGTAACCGATCTTCGCCTTGACCGCCTCGACGACACCCTTGAACAGGTCGCGGTCCTCACCCTTGTTGATCGCCTCGACATTGGCACCGATCAGCTCGACACCGTACTTCTCCAGCACCCCCTGCTCATGCATGGAGATCGCGGTGTTCAGCGCGGTCTGCCCGCCCAGCGTCGGCAGCAACGCGTCGGGGCGCTCCTTCGCGATGATCTTCTCGACGAACTCGGGGGTGATCGGCTCCACATACGTGGCATCCGCGATCTCCGGATCAGTCATGATCGTCGCCGGGTTCGAGTTCACCAGGATCACCCGCAGGCCCTCGGACTTGAGGACACGGCACGCCTGGGTACCCGAGTAATCGAACTCCGCAGCCTGACCGATCACAATCGGACCGGAGCCGATCACCAGGACGGACTGGATATCGGTGCGCTTAGGCACGCTGGCCCTCCATGAGCTCTACGAAGCGGTCGAACAGGTACGCCGCGTCGTGCGGACCCGCTGCTGCCTCGGGGTGGTACTGGACGCTGAAGGCCGGCTGGTCGAGCAGCTGGAGGCCCTCCACCACGTTGTCGTTGAGGCAGACGTGGGAGACCTCGGCGCGGCCGAAGGGGGTGTCGGAGACCTTGTCGAGCGGGGCGTCGACGGCGAATCCGTGGTTGTGCGCGGTGACCTCGACCTTGCCGGTCGTGCGGTCCTGCACGGGCTGGTTGATGCCGCGGTGGCCGTACTTCAGCTTGTACGTGCCGAAGCCGAGCGCGCGGCCCAGGATCTGGTTGCCGAAGCAGATGCCGAACAGCGGGGTCTTCCGCTCCAGGACGGCCTTCATCACGGAGACCGGGCCGTCGGCGGTGGACGGGTCGCCGGGGCCGTTGGAGAAGAACACGCCGTCCGGGTTGACCGCGTACACGTCCTCGGCCGTGGCGGTGGCGGGCAGCACGTGCACCTCGATGCCGCGCTCGGCCATCCGGTGCGGGGTCATGCCCTTGATGCCGAGGTCCACGGCGGCCACGGTGAACTTCTTCTCGCCGATCGCCGGGACGACGTACGTCTCCTTGGTGGCGACCTCGGCGGAGAGGTCGGCGCCCGACATCTCGGGGGCCTGGCGGACCTCGGCGAGCATGGTGCCCGCGTCGGGCAGCGCGTTGCCGGAGAAGATGCCGACGCGCATCGCGCCGCGCTCGCGCAGATGGCGGGTGAGCGCGCGGGTGTCGATCCCGGAGATCCCGACGACGCCCTGCTTGCGCAGCTCCTCGTCGAGCGAGCGCTTGGCGCGCCAGTTGGAGGGCACGCGCGCGGGGTCGCGCACGACGTAGCCGGCGACCCAAATCCGCTGCGACTCGGGGTCCTCGTCGTTGACGCCGGTGTTGCCGACGTGCGGCGCGGTCATCACGACGACCTGGCGGTGGTACGACGGGTCGGTGAGGGTCTCCTGGTAGCCGGTCATGCCGGTGGAGAACACGGCCTCGCCGAAGGTCACCCCCACGGCCCCGTAGGCGCGGCCGTGGAACGTACGGCCGTCCTCCAGGACGAGTACTGCGGGAGCCTTGGCTCCCCTGGTGGAGGTCGTCATCGTGCGGCGCCTTCCGTCGTGGTGGTGGGGTGGTTCATGGAGTTGATGGCCTCGATCCAGGCGGCGTGCTCGGACGCCCGGTCGGAGCGGAAGCCCGAGTCGATCAGCTTGTCGCCGTGCGCCCAGGTGACGACCAGCAGGCCGCCCTCCGGGAGGACCTTTCCGGCGATGGCCTTCTCGGACCGGGCCTCGCGCAGCGCGTCGGCCGGGATGAAGAAGTCGTTCGCCCCGGGGCGTACGACGTCCACTCCCTCGGCCGTCAGGGTGAGCTCGGCCTTGCTGCGCACACCCAGACCGTGCGCGACGATCCGGTCGAGCCACTGCCCGGCCGTGGTGGAGCCGTGGTAGCGACCGCTCATGCTCAGTGTCGCCGGGCCGGTCGCCTTGGGCACGGCGGGCAGCTCCGGCAGGTCCGACTGGAGGGTGCCGCGCCACTTCCAGCCCTGGCGCATCAGCCAGTACACGAAGCCGATGAAGATCAGCACGCCGACGACCCAGGCGATCCGGGCCCCCCAGTGCGTCACCTCGGCCGACTTCTGCTCGGCGGCCAGCGTCTGTACGCCGAGATTGAAGAGTGCAGGTGTCATGCCAGCTTCCCGTCCACGACCGTCGCCCTGCCCCGCAGGAAGGTGTGGGTGACGCGCCCCGGCAGCTCACGGCCCTCGTAGGGGGTGTTGCGGCTGCGGGAGGCGAAGCCCGCGGGGTTCACGGGACCACGGTATGCCGGATCCACCAGGGTCAGGTTGGCGGGCTCGCCTGCCGAGACGGGGCGGCCGTGGTCCTCGGCGCCGCCGATCCTGGCGGGCTTGACCGACATGCGGTCGGCGACGTCGGCCCAGTTCATCAGGCCAGAGTCGACCATCGTGTGCTGGACGACGGAGAGCGCGGTCTCCAGGCCCACCATGCCCATGGCGGCCGCGGCCCACTCGCAGTCCTTGTCCTCGTGCGGGTGCGGGGCGTGGTCGGTGGCGACGATGTCGATCGTGCCGTCCGCGAGCGCCTCGCGCAGCGCCATCACGTCGGCCTCGGTGCGCAGCGGCGGGTTCACCTTGTAGACCGGGTTGTACGAGCGGACCAGCTCGTCGGTGAGGAGCAGGTGGTGCGGGGTGACCTCGGCGGTGACGTCGATGCCGCGCGACTTGGCCCAGCGGACGATCTCGACCGAGCCGGCCGTGGAGAGGTGGCAGATGTGCACCCGGGAGCCGACGTGCTCGGCGAGCAGCACGTCGCGCGCGATGATCGACTCCTCCGCGACGGCCGGCCAGCCGCCGAGGCCGAGCTCGGCGGAGACGACGCCCTCGTTCATCTGGGCGCCCTCGGTCAGGCGCGGCTCCTGGGCGTGCTGGGCGACGACGCCGCCGAAGGCCTTCACGTACTCCAGGGCGCGGCGCATGATCACGGCGTCGTCGACGCACTTGCCGTCGTCGGAGAAGACGGTGACGCCCGCGGCCGAGTCGTGCATCGCGCCGAGCTCGGCGAGCTGCTTGCCCTCCAGGCCGACGGTGACGGCGCCGATGGGCTGCACGTCGCAGTAGCCGTGCTCGCGGCCCAGGCGCCAGACCTGCTCGACGACGCCGGCGGTGTCGGCGACCGGGAAGGTGTTGGCCATGGCGAACACCGAGGTGTAGCCGCCGCGCGCGGCGGCCCGGGTGCCGGTCAGGACGGTCTCGGAGTCCTCGCGGCCCGGCTCGCGCAGATGGGTGTGGAGGTCGACCAGGCCGGGGAGCAGGATCTGGCCCGCCGCGTCGATCACCTGGGCGCCCTCGTCGGAGAGCCCGGTGCCGACGGCCGCGACCGTCTCGCCGTCGATCAGGACGTCCTGGACCTCGCCGCCCAGCACCTTCGCACCACGGATGAGGATCTTGCTCATGATTACTTGGTCTCCGAATCGACGGGGCGGGCGTGGCTGACGGCGGGCTCGTTGCCGCCCAGAAGCAGGTAGAGGACCGCCATCCGGGTGTGGACGCCGTTGGCGACCTGCTCGATGACGGTGCAGCGGTCGGAGTCGGCGACCTCGGCGGTGATCTCCATGCCCCGGACCATCGGGCCGGGGTGCATCACGATGCCGTGCTCGGGCATCCTCGCCATCCGCTCGCCGTCCAGGCCGTACCGCCGCGAGTACTCGCGCTCGGTCGGGAAGAAGGCGGCGTTCATCCGCTCGCGCTGCACACGCAGCATCATCACCGCATCGGACTTCGGCAGCACGCTGTCCAGGTCGTACGAGACCTCGCAGGTCCAGTGGTCGACGCCGACCGGCAGCAGGGTGGGCGGGGCCACCAGGGTGACCTCGGCGCCCAGGGTGTGCAGCAGGTCCACGTTGGAGCGGGCGACCCGGCTGTGCAGCACGTCGCCGACGATGGTGATGCGCTTGCCGGCCAGGTCCTGGCCGAGCCCGGCGTCCCGGCCGACCAGGCGGCGGCGCATGGTGAACGCGTCCAGCAGGGCCTGGGTGGGGTGCTGGTGGGTGCCGTCGCCGGCGTTGATGACGGCCGCGTCGATCCAGTCGGAGGTGGCGAGCCGGTAGGGGGCGCCGGAGGCGCCGTGCCGGATGACGACGGCGTCCACGCCCATGGCTTCGAGGGTCTGGGCGGTGTCCTTCAGGGACTCGCCCTTGGAGACGCTCGACCCCTTGGCGGTGAAGTTGATGACGTCGGCCGACAGGCGCTTCTCGGCGGCCTCGAAGGAGATCCGGGTGCGGGTCGAGTCCTCGAAGAAGAGGTTGACGACGGTACGGCCGCGCAGGGTGGGCAGCTTCTTGATCGGCCGGTCGGCGACCCGGGCCATCTCTTCGGCGGTGTCGAGGATGAGCACGGCGTCGTCGCGGGTGAGGTCGGCGGCCGAGATGAGGTGACGCTTCATCTGGTTTCTTCTCCAGGAGGGTGGAGTTTCGGGCGTGCGGGCGCGCAGAAGTACCGCACGGGCCGGTGCGACCCGTGCTCCATGCGGAGGTGGCTTACTGCTCGCCGTCCTGGGCGGTCCGCTTGGCACCGAGCAGCACGGCGTCGCGGCCGTCCTCCTCGGCGAGCAGGACCTTGACCGTCTCCCGCAGCGACGTCGGGAGGTTCTTGCCGACGTAGTCGGCGCGGATCGGGAGTTCGCGGTGGCCCCGGTCGACGAGGACCGCGAGCTGCACGGCGCGCGGGCGGCCGAGGTCGTTCAGCGCGTCGAGCGCGGCGCGGATGGTGCGGCCGGAGAAGAGCACGTCGTCGACGAGGACGACCAGCTTGCCGTCCAGGCCGTCACCGGGGATCTCGGTGCGGGCCAGCGCGCGCGGCGGGTGCATGCGCAGGTCGTCGCGGTACATGGTGATGTCGAGGGAGCCGACCGGGATCTTGCCCGCGGTGATCTCTTCGAGCTTGTCGGCCAGCCTGCGGGCGAGGAAGACGCCACGGGTGGGAATGCCGAGCAGCACCACGTCGTCGGCACCCTTGGCGCGTTCGACGATCTCGTGGGCGATGCGGGTCAGTACCCGCGCGATGTCGGGGCCCTCGAGAACCGGGCGGGCCGCATCGGGCTGTTGCGTGTCCATACGAAACGGACCTCCTTCTCCGCCTCACGGGACGGACCTTAAAGGACGTCGGAATTACTCCGTCCACGGTACCAGGGCCTTTGCCCGTCTTCACACGGGGTCGTCACCCGTCTGGGGTGGGGGTATGGACCATTCGGCTTGACGCGGGCAAGTAACGCTGCGTAACCTCACAGTGAGTTACCAGCCACGCGGCGGAGCCGCACGTTGTCACAGCGTCCGGGGAGCTATATGTCCAGCGAATACGCAAAACAGCTCGGGGCCAAGCTCCGCGCCATCCGCACCCAGCAGGGTCTGTCCCTCCATGGTGTGGAGGAGAAGTCCCAGGGCCGCTGGAAGGCCGTCGTGGTCGGGTCGTACGAGCGCGGCGACCGCGCCGTGACCGTACAGCGCCTTGCCGAGCTCGCGGACTTCTACGGGGTCCCGGTGCAGGAGCTGCTGCCCGGCACCACGCCCGGCGGTGCCGCCGAGCCGCCGCCGAAGCTCGTGCTCGACCTCGAGCGCCTCGCGCACGTCCCGCCGGAGAAGGCGGGCCCCCTGCAGAGGTACGCGGCGACGATCCAGTCGCAGCGCGGCGACTACAACGGCAAGGTGCTGTCGATCCGTCAGGACGACCTGCGCACCCTCGCCGTGATCTACGACCAGTCGCCCTCGGTCCTCACCGAGCAGCTGATCAGCTGGGGCGTCCTTGACGCGGACGCGCGCCGCGCGGTCGCCCACGAGGACAACTGACGCCTCCGGCGCTTCAGCAGAAACGTGCCGCCGGGCCGGCCGGGACCTTCGGGTCCCGGCCGGCCCGGCGGCTTTCTGCGCGCCCCGGAGGGCCGGGCAGGCATCCGGGTCCCGGACATGGCGAAGGGGCCCGCTGTACGCACGTACAGCGGGCCCCTTCGTATGCCTGGTGCCTGGCCTGGACTAGGCGTCCCGGCGAAGGCTCGGCTTGAGGTCCTTGAAACGGGCGAGCAGCCCGTTCACGAAGGCCGGGGAGTCGTCCGTGGAGAACTCCTTCGCCAGCTGCACCGCCTCGTCGATGACGACGGCGTCCGGCGTCCCGTCCTCCCAGACGAGCTCGTACGTCCCGAGCCGCAGGATGTTGCGGTCGACGACCGGCATCCGGTCGAGCGTCCAGTCGACGGAGTACGTGGAGATGAGGTCGTCGATGCGCGCCTCGTACTGCGCGTACCCCTCGACGAGCTGCATCGTGTATTCGGCGACCGGCGGCTGACGGTCGTCGGACCGCGAGTGGCGCACCCAGTCCGCGAGGACCGTCTGCACGGACTCACCGCGCTGGTCGGCCTCGAAGAGGATCTGGAAGGCGCGCTTGCGCGCCTTGTTCCGGGCAGCCACGGTTAGCTGTTCACCCGGCCGAGGTAGTCGCTGGTACGGGTGTCGACCTTGACCTTCTCACCGGTGGTGATGAAGAGCGGGACCTGGATCTGGTAGCCGGTCTCCAGGATGGCGGGCTTGGTGCCACCGGTGGAGCGGTCGCCCTGGACACCCGGCTCGGTCTCCTGGATGACGAGCTCGACGGCGGCCGGCAGCTCCACGTAGAGCACCTCGCCCTCGTGCTGCGCCACGGAGGCGGTGAAGCCCTCGATCAGGAAGTTGGCGGCGTCGCCGACGGACTTGCGGTCGACCATCAGCTGGTCGTAGGTGTCCATGTCCATGAAGACGAAGTACTCGCCGTCCATGTACGAGAACTGCATGTCGCGGCGGTCGATGGTGGCGGTCTCGACCTTCGTACCGGCGTTGAACGTCTTGTCGACGACCTTGCCGGAGAGCACGTGCTTGAGCTTGGTGCGCACGAAGGCCGGGCCCTTGCCGGGCTTGACGTGCTGGAACTCGACGACGGACCAGAGCTGGCCCCCGTCGAGCTTGAGCACCATGCCGTTCTTGAGGTCGTTCGTGGAAGCCACGGTTGCGGAATCTCCTGGACTGAAGCTGGTGGGACCGAGGGTGCGCGGCACAGCGGAGCTAGAGCGCGAGCAGTTCCTTGGTCGTAATGGTGAGTAGCTCTGGCCCACCGTCCGCCTCGGGGCGGACGACGAGCGTGTCATCGATTCGGACACCACCCCGGCCCGGGAGGTGGACCCCCGGTTCGACGGTGACCGGCACGCAAGCGTCCAGTTTACCCATGGCTCCAGGTGCGAGCTGCGGGTCCTCGCTGATTTCGAGGCCGACGCCGTGTCCGGTGCACGCTCCCAGGCCCTCCGGGTGGCCCGCGGCGTCCAGCACCTGGCGTGCCGCGCGGTCCACCGCGCGGTACTCGGCGCCCGGCGCCAGCGCCTCCCGGCCGGCCCGCTGAGCGGCGAAGACGACGTCGTACAGCTCGATCTGCCAGTCGGCGGGAGTCGTCCCGATGACGAACGTACGGCCGATCTCACAGCGGTAGCCGCGGTAGGTCGCGCCCAGGCAGACCGAGAGGAAATCACCTTCCTCGACCCGCCGGTCCGAGGGCCGGTGACCGCCGAGGCCGGAGTGGGGGCCGGTGCCGACGGAGGTGGTGAAGGCGGGGCCGTCGGCGCCGTGGTCGACGAGGCGGCGCTCCAGCTCCAGGGCGAGGTGGCGCTCGGTGCGGCCGACGAGGATCGACTCCAGGAGCTCACCGAGCGCCTGGTCGGCGATCTCGGCCGCGATGCGCAGGCACGCGATCTCCTCCTCGTCCTTGACCAGCCGCTTCTGCTCGACCGCTCCCCCGAGGTCGCCGAGGAGCAGCCGGGGCGCGACCGAGCCGAGCGCGCGGTGGCGGGCGACGGTGAGGTCGTGCTCCTCCACGCTCAGCGAGTCGGCGCCACTGGCCTGGGCGAGGTCGGCCGCGGCGACCGCCGGGTCGCCCGAGGGCGTGGGCAGCACGGTGACCCGCAGCTGCTCGTCCAGCCGCCCCTCGACGAGGTCGCCGGTGGGCGTACGGGGGCAGAGCAGGACGTCCTCGGCCGGGCCGAGCAGCAGTACGGCGCCGGGCGGGGCGCCGCCCGCGAGATAGCGGACGTTGGCGGGGCGGGAGACCAGGGCCGCGGCGCTGCCCGTGGCGGCGCAGCGGTCCTTGAGCCAGCCGCGGCGGGTCGCGTACACCTCTGACATGCGTCGAGCGTATTTGGGGGGCGGGGGGTTGGCCGTCTCTGCGCGTCCGACCGGGGGTCGTCCCGGTGGCCGATGCGTCCTCAGTGGCCGGACCGGCTTTGGGCTTCGCCCCGGTTGTTTTTCTGCTGCGGGCCGGTGGGGGCTTGTCGCGCAGTTCCCCGCGCCCCTGAAGGGGCGCCCCCCCCGCTCGCTGGTGTCGCGCCCACGCGGCGGGGCCGCAAATGTCACAGCCCCGCGCCCCTGAGGGGGCTCACCAGCTCGGCGGGCTCGCGATCGCCCTCGCCAAGACGTCGTCCAGTAGGCGGGCCGTCGTGGGGACGTCGTATGGGGAGTTGTCGATGATGGGGAGGCCCGAGCCGTACCAACCCGCCATGCGGCCGTGGATGCCTGCCACCTCCTCGTCCGAGAGGCGGCGGTTGCCGGAGCGTTCGGCGTTGCGCTCCAGGACGACGTCCAGGCCCGGGAGGAGGACGACCGGGAGGAGGCCCGGGCCCACGTGGCGCTTCCAGCCGCCCAGGCCGACCACCGGGCGGTCCGGGAAGACCGCGTCGTCGAGGATGCAGGAGATGCCGTTCGCCAGGAAGTTGCGCGCGGCGAAACCGCAGGTGCGGCGGGCCAGGCGGTACTGCGCCTCGGAGTGGTCGTTCCAGCCCGACTGCGGGTCGGCGAAGCCCGCGCAGACCCATTCGCGCACGTCGTCGAGGCTGATGTGGGCGGTGGGGACGCGGCGGTGCTGGGCCCAGTAGCGGGCGACCGTCGTCTTGCCCGCGCCCGCCGGGCCTATGAGCAGCACGGCGAGCGTGGTGACCCCGGTGCCCTCCGGGGCATGCGGCAGCGGCACGGGGCCGCCCGGGGGCAGCTGGACGTGCCCCGTGGTGTCCCGGGACGGCGGGGCGTGCCAGCCCGGGGCCGCGGGCGGTGGGGGCGGCGGGCCGGGGACGGGGGGCAGCTGGGCGCCGTGGGCGAGGGTCTGGTGGGCACCCGGCGCCACGGGAGCGGCCTGGGCCGCGGGCTGGTGGGCACCCGGTGCCGCGGGGCCGCCCTGGGCCACGGGGCGGGCCACGGGCTGGTGGGCGGCGAAAGCCCAGTCGGGCCCCGCTCCGTGCCCCGGCGCGTGGGGCGGCGGAAGCGGCGCTCCCGCTTCGTGCTGCATCCGGTGCCACTCCGTCTCGTACAAGGCAACTGGCGCTGGTCCGACGCCCGTCGGAGGCGTCCGGTCCAGAACCGTACCTTCCCCGGCCGTCGCAGTGTGAACGGCCGGGGTGCGGCGAAGGTGCCCGGTCAGCCGCCGATCTCGTCGGCGAGCGCGCGCAGCGCCAGGCGGTACGAGCCGATGCCGAAGCCCGCGACGGTGCCGCTCGCCACGGCCGCCACCACGGAGGTGTGGCGGAACTCCTCACGGGTGTACGGGTTCGAGATGTGCACCTCGATGAGCGGGGCGGTGCGCTGGGCGGCCGCGTCCCGCATTCCGTACGAATAGTGGGTGAACGCGCCCGGGTTGAGAACGACCGGAATCTTTCCGTCGGCCGCCTCGTGCAGCCAGCGGATCATGTCGCCCTCGTCGTTGGTCTCGCGGACCTCCACGTCGAAGCCGAGCTCCTTGCCGAGGGTCCGGCAGACCTCGACGAGACCGGCGTACGTCGTCGCCCCGTAGACGTCCGGCTCGCGCGAGCCCAGGCGGCCCAGGTTGGGGCCGTTGAGCACCAGGACGCGACGGCTCACGACGACACCTCGCCGTACGCCGCGAGCAGCACCGCCGGGTCCGGGCCCTCCAGGACCGTCGGCTTGGCGAGCCCGTCCAGGACGATGAAGCGCAGCAGGTTGCCCCGCGACTTCTTGTCCAGCTTCATGTTCTCGACCAGCTTGGGCCACTGATCGCCGCGGTAGGTGAGCGGCAGGCCCACCGACTCCAGGATGGAGCGGTGCCGGTCGGCCGTGGCGTCGTCGAGGCGCCCGGCGAGGCGCCCGAGCTCGGCCGCGAAGACCATGCCGACGGAGACGGCGGCGCCGTGGCGCCACTTGTAGCGCTCGTTCTTCTCGATGGCGTGCGCGAGGGTGTGCCCGTAGTTCAGGATCTCGCGCAGGCCCGACTCCTTGAGGTCGCTGGAGACGACCTCCGCCTTCACCCGGATCGCCCGCTCGATCAGCTCGGCCGTGTGCGGGCCCTCGGGGGTGCGGGCGCCCGCCGGGTCGGCCTCGATCAGGTCGAGGATGACCGGGTCGGAGATGAAGCCGGCCTTGATGACCTCGGCCATGCCGGAGACGAAGTCGTGGACCGGCAGCGAGTCCAGCGCCGCGAGGTCGCACAGGACGCCCACGGGCGGGTGGAACGCGCCCACCAGGTTCTTGCCCTCGGCGGTGTTGATGCCGGTCTTGCCGCCCACGGCCGCGTCGACCATGCCGAGCACGGTGGTCGGGACCGAGATCCAGCGCACCCCGCGCAGCCAGGTCGCCGCGACGAAGCCCGCGAGGTCGGTGGTGGCGCCGCCGCCCACGCCGACGACGGCGTCGGTCCGGGTGAAGCCGGACTGGCCGAGCGCCTTCCAGCAGTACGCGGCGACCTCGTAGGTCTTCGCCTCCTCGGCGTTGGGCACCTGGATGGCGATGGCCTCGTAGCCCTGCGCGGCCAGGTCCTCGCGGATGGCGTCGCCGGTGCCGGCCAGCGCCTCCGGGTGGATGACGGCGACCTTGCGGGCCTTCGTGCCGATCAGGCCGGGCAGTTCGGCGAGGAGGTTGCGGCCGACGAGCACTTCGTACGGGTCCGTCCCGGCGGCGCCGCCGACGTGGATCCGGGTGGGTGCCTGCTCGCTCATGCGGATTTCAGCTCCAGTGCGTCGAGGACCGCCTGGGCGACCTCTTCGGGGGTACGGCCGTCGGTCTCGACGACGACCCGGGCTACTTCGGTGTACAGATGGCGCCGGGCTTCCATCAGTTCGCGCCACTGGCGGCGCGGGTTGACGGCGAGGAGCGGGCGGGCGGTGTTGAGGCCGACCCGCTTCACCGCCTCCTCGACGTCCATGGACAGATAGACGACCGGCAGGCCGGACAGCAGCGCGCGCGTGGACGCGTCGAGGACGGCGCCGCCGCCGAGGGCGAGCACACCGGTGTGCTCGGCGACCGCGGCGCGCACCGCCTCCCGCTCCAGCTCGCGGAAGTGCGGCTCTCCCTCGTCGACGAAGATGTCGGCGATCTCCCGGCCCTGGGCGGCCACGATGTCGGCGTCGGAGTCCCGGTAGGGCGCGCCGAGCCGCTCGGCCAGCAGCGCGCCCACGGTGGACTTTCCGGAGCCCATCGGGCCGATCAGGACGACCAGCGGACCGGTGGTCACCGGATCTGCAGGTTGTCGAGGTAGGACTGGACGTTGCGGCGGGTCTCGGGGACCGAGTCGCCGCCGAACTTCTCCGCCACCGCGTCCGCGAGGACCAGCGCGACCATGGCCTCGGCCACGATCCCGGCGGCGGGCACGGCACACACGTCCGAGCGCTGGTGGTGGGCCTTGGCGGCCTCGCCCGTCACCACGTCGATGGTGGCCAGAGCGCGCGGCACGGTCGCGATCGGCTTCATCGCCGCCCGTACGCGCAGCAGCTCACCGGTGGTCAGACCGCCCTCGGTGCCGCCCGCGTGACCGGAGGTGCGCTTGACGCCGTCGGCGGTCTTCACGATCTCGTCGTGCGCCTTCGAGCCCGGCACCCGGGCCAGGTCGAAGCCGTCGCCGACCTCGACGCCCTTGATCGCCTGGATGCCCATCAGGGCGGCGGCGAGGCGGGCGTCCAGGCGCCGGTCCCAGTGGACGTGCGAGCCCAGACCGACGGGCACGCCGTACGCCAGGACCTCGACCACGCCGCCGAGCGTGTCGCCGTCCTTGTGGGCCTGGTCGATCTCCGCGACCATCGCCTTCGACGCGTCCGCGTCCAGGCAGCGCACCGGGTCGGCGTCGAGCTTCTCGACGTCGGCCGGGGTCGGGTAGACGCCGTACGGCGCCTTGGCCGAGGCCAGCTCGACCACGTGCGAGACGACCTCGATGCCCGCCGTCTCCTTCAGGTACGAGCGGGCCACCGCGCCGAGGGCCACGCGGGCGGCCGTCTCACGGGCGCTGGCGCGCTCCAGGATCGGCCGGGCCTCGTCGAAGCCGTACTTCTGCATGCCCGCGAGGTCGGCGTGCCCGGGGCGCGGGCGCGTCAGCGGCGCGTTGCGGGCCAGGTCGGCCAGGATCTCGGGGTCCACGGGGTCGGCCGACATGACCTGTTCCCACTTGGGCCACTCGGTGTTGCCGACCATGATCGCGATGGGCGAGCCCATCGACAGGCCGTGCCGGACGCCGCCGAGGAAGGTGACCTCGTCGCGCTCGAACTTCATCCGGGCGCCGCGTCCATAGCCGAGGCGCCGGCGGGCCAGGTGGTCCGCCACCATCTCCGTGGTGATCGGCACGCCGGCGGGAAGGCCCTCCAGCGTCGCCACCAGTGCGGGTCCGTGGGACTCCCCCGCGGTCAGCCAGCGCAACCTGCTCAACGGTGCTCCTCTTGCTCTCGCGCCTTGGAACTGCGACGGCGCGGCCGGGTGCGCGGCCCTGGCCCGCCTCCCCTGATCCTCCCATGTCCGGTGCGCCGGCCTGGCCGACGGTCCAGCAAGCGGACGCTTCTTCGTCAGGTGCGGGAGCATTGTGGCCGGTCGCGCAGTTCCCCGCGCCCCTGAAGGGGCGCCACCTCAGCCGGTACGAAAAAGCCTCAGCCGTACGAGCAGAAAACCTCAGCGGGACGCCAGTGCCTTCTCGCCCGCCTTGCGCATGACCGCCAGGGGAGCCTTCTCCACGCCCGTCATCTGTTCCACCTGGAGCACTGCCTGGTGTACCAGGAGGTCCAGGCCGCCCACGACCGGGCCCCCGTTCGCGGACCAGGCTGCGGCCAGGGGGGTCGGCCACGGGTCGTACAGGACGTCGAAGAGGGTGCCGGGGCGCTCGGGGACGGCCGTCGCGAGCGCGTCGGTGGTGCCTGCCGGGGTGGTGGCGATGACAAGCGGCGCCTCGAAGGCCCCGGCCGCGTCCGCCCAGTCGGCGGTGCGCACGGCGACCCCGAGCCGCTCGCCCCAGCCCCGCATCTCCTCGGCCCGGGCGGCGCTGCGCACGTACGCGGTGACCTCACCCGTACAGATGCGGGCGAGGGCGGCCAGCGCGGAGGACGCGGTGGCGCCCGCGCCGAGCACGGCGGCGGACGGCACGCGCTCCACGCCGCGCTCGCGCAGCGCGGCGATCATGCCGGGGATGTCGGTGTTGTCGCCGTAGCGGCGCCCGTCGGCGGTGAGGACGACCGTGTTGACCGCCTCCACCGAGGCGGCGGTGTCGCTGATGCCGTCCAGCAGCGGGATGACCGCCCGCTTCAGCGGCATCGTCAGCGAGAGCCCCGCCCAGGACCGGTCGAGCCCGCCGATGAAGCCGGGCAGCGCGTCCTCGTCCACCTCGAACCGGTCGTACGACCAGTGGGTGAGGCCGAGTTCCCGGTAGGCGGCGCGGTGCAGCACCGGGGAGAGCGAGTGGGCGATGGGCGATCCCAGTACGGCCGCCCGTCGCGCACCGCTCTCCTGGCTCACGGAGCTCACTGGCCGGATTTCTCCTTCTCGTACTTCTTGCGGTTCTGCTCGTGCTCTTCGTTGGTGACCGCGAACAGGGTCTCGTTCTCGGTGACGGAGACGAAGTAGTACCACGGGCCCGGCGTCGGGTTGAGCGCCGAGTGCAGCGCGGACTCACCGGGGTTGCCGATCGGACCGGGCGGCAGACCGTGGATGTAGTACGTGTTGTACGGGTGCTTGAAGTGGCGCAGGTCCTTGACCGCACCCGTGTCCAGGGTCGACTCGCTCTTGGCGTAGTTGACCGTGGAGTCGAAGTCGAGCAGGCCGTAGGTCTCGGTGTTGTTGGGCTTGAGGCGGTTGTAGACGACCCGCGCGACCTTGTCGAAGTCGTGCTTGTACTTGCCCTCCGCCTGGACGAGGCTCGCGACCGTGAGGACCTGGAGGGGCGACTTCAGGCCGAGCTTGGACGCCATGCCCTTCAGGTCGGCCTTGCCGTACTCCTGGTTGGCGCGGGAGACCATCTTGCGCAGCACGTCCTCGGGCTTGGCGCCCTTGGCGACCGGGTAGCTGGCCGGGTAGAGGAAGCCCTCCAGCGGGTCCGCGATCTCCTTGTTGTCGTTCGCCCAGTCGGGCAGGCCGAGGTTCTTCGCCTGGGCCTTCGCGACGTCCTTGGTCGTGCCCGGCTTGAGTTCGAGGCGCTTGTCGATCTGCTCGTAGACCCAGGCGTTCCGCTTGCCCTCGGGAATGATGAAGTTGCTGCGGCTGGCCGGGTTGAGCATGGCCGCGACCGCGTTCGCCGCCGACATTCCCTTGTTGAGCGTGTAGACGCCCGCCTGGAGGGTCTTGCCCTTGGGGTTGTCGTTCTGCGCGGAGACGAACGCGCCCTGGCTCTTGACCACTCCGGCCTTGGCCAGAATGCTGCCGATCTCGTAGCCGCCGGCGCCCTGCGGAATCTCCACCTGGACCGGGGTGCTGCCGGTGCCGACGTAGTCGGGAGCCGCGCCGAACTTCTTCTGCCAGAACTGGTAGCCGAAATAGCCGGCGCCGCCCACGCCGAGCGAGAAGACCACGACGAGCACCAGGCAGGCGCGTCCGCTCTTGCCCTTCTTCTTCCCCTTGCCGCCCCGGCGGTCGCGGCCACCGCCACCGCGCCGGGAGCCGCGCGGCTCGTCCTCGTCGGAGTCGGGTTCGTCGCCGCCGTCGCTGAAGAAGGGGTGGGTCTCCTTCTCCAGCTCCTCCTCGGGGGCCCACTCCGGCGCCTGCTCGGGCACCGCGCGCCGCTGCCCCGGGGGCTGCGGCGGCGGATACGCCTCGGGCGTGCCGTAGTGGTCCTGCGTCTCGGTGCCGTAGCCCGGGAAGCCCTCGGGCTGCTGGCCCGCGTAGGGCATGGCGGCCTGCTGGCCGGTGGTGTCCCAGCCCGCGTTGTACTGGGCCTGCTGCTGTACGTACTGCTCCTGCGGGTAGCCCTGCTGGGGCTGCTCACCGTAGTGCTGCTGCCCGTACGGGTCCTGCGGCTGCTGGGCGTACTGCTGCTGGTTCTGATGCTGAGGATGCTGCTGGTTTTGCTGGTACTGCTGGTGCTGCGGGTTCTGCTGCTGGGCGTACTGCTGATGCGGCTGCTGCTCGCCGTACTGGGCCTGACCGGGCGCGGCCTGCTGCGCTCCCCACCCCTGGTCCCCGTAGAGGGGATCCTCGGGATGCCACGGTTCGGAGCCTGCGCCCCGGCCATACTCAGTCATCGGTCCCCTAGAGCCGCGAGGCATCCGGACGGTCCGCCTCTTTTGCTGTGCGGCGGCTGTTCGAATGCCACCGCATCGCGCGGAACGTTACCGTATCGCGATCAGATAACCACTTCGACGCCCTCGCCCGGCGGGCGTCCCGACACCCGTTCGGCCTCCAGCGCGTTCTGCAGAATGACCACTGCTGCGGCCTGGTCGATGAACGACCTGCCCTTCTTCGCCTTCACACCGGAAGCGCGCAGTCCCTGGGTGGCTGTGACCGTTGTCATCCGCTCGTCGACCAGCCGGACCGGGATCGGGGCGATCCCCTTCGCCAGTTCCCCGGCGAACTTGCGGACCTTGACGGCCGCCGGGCCCTCGCCCCCGCTGAGGGAGCGAGGCAGTCCCACGACGACCTCGATGGGCTCGTACTCCTCGACGAGTCGGCGCAACCGCCGGTGGGCGGCCGGGACGTCACGTCCCGGCACGGTCTCCACCGGCGTGGCGAGGACCCCGTCGGGGTCGCACGAGGCGACCCCGATCCGGGCGTCCCCGACGTCGATCGCGAGACGGCGTCCGCGTCGCATCAGGCGGTCTCGCCGACCTGGCGCTCGACGGCGTCGATGGCGTCGCCGATCGCGTCCGGGTTCTGGCCGCCGCCCTGGGCGACGTCCGGCTTGCCACCACCGCCGCCGCCGAGGGTCTTGGCGGCGGTACGGACCAGCTCACCGGCCTTGAGACCGCGCTCGCGGGCGGCCTCGTTGGTGGCGATGACCGTGACCGGGCGGCCGTTGGCCGTGGTGAAGAGCGCCACGACGACCGGACGGTCGGAGGAGATGCGGCCGCGTACGTCGAGGACGAGCTTGCGCAGGTCGTCGGCGGAGGTGCCGTCCGGCACCTGGCCGGTGACCAGGGCGACGCCCCGGACGTCCTTGGCGCCCTCGGCGAGCCCGGCGGCGGCCTGGAGCACCTTCTCGGCGCGGAACTTCTCGATCTCCTTCTCGGCGTCCTTCAGCTTGCCGAGCATGGTGGAGATCTTCTCCGGCAGCTCCTCGGGGCGGCCCTTGACCAGCTCCTGGAGCTGGGCGACGACCGTGTGCTCACGGGCGAGGAAGTTGTACGCGTCCACGCCGACCAAGGCCTCGATGCGGCGCACGCCGGAGCCGATGGACGACTCGCCGAGCAGCTTCACCAGGCCCAGCTGGGCGGTGTTGTGGACGTGGGTGCCGCCGCAGAGCTCCTTGGAGAAGTCCCCGATGGTGACCACGCGGACGCGCTCGCCGTACTTCTCGCCGAACTCGGCGATGGCGCCCTGCTTCTTGGCCTCGTCGATCGACATGACCTCGGCCTGGACGTCCAGTTCGCGCGAGAGGACCTCGTTGATCTTCTGCTCGACGTCGGTGAGGACCGTGCCGGGAACGGCGGCGGGCGAGCCGAAGTCGAAGCGGAAGCGGCCCGGCGAGTTCTCCGAACCGGCCTGGGCGGCCGTCGGGCCGAGCGCGTCGCGCAGGGCCTGGTGGGTCAGGTGCGTGGCGCTGTGGGCGCGGGCGATGGCGCGGCGGCGCTTGATGTCGATGGTGGCGTAGGCCGAGGCACCGACGGTGACCTCGCCGACCTGGACGACGCCCTTGTGGACGTGGACGCCGGGGACCGGCTTCTGCACGTCGCGGATCTCGATGACCGCGCCGGTGTCGAGCCGGATGCGGCCCTGGTCGGCGAGCTGGCCGCCGCCCTCGGCGTAGAACGGGGTGCGGTCGAGGACGACCTCGACCTCGTCGCCCTCGGAGGCGGCGGGCGAGGGCACGCCGTCGACGAGGAGGCCGACGACGGTCGACTCGTTCTCGGTGAGCGTGTAGCCGGTGAAGTCGGTCTCGCCGGAGTTGTCGGCCACCTCGCGGTAGGCGGACAGGTCGGCGTGGCCGGTCTTCTTGGCCTTGGCGTCGGCCTTGGCCCGCTCCCGCTGCTCCTTCATCAGACGGCGGAAGCCGTCCTCGTCCACGGAGAGGCCCTGCTCGGCGGCCATCTCCAGGGTGAGGTCGATCGGGAAGCCCCAGGTGTCGTGGAGCAGGAAGGCCTTCTCGCCGGCCAGGACCGTGCCGCCGGAGGCCTTGGTCTCGGTGACGGCGGTGTCCAGGATGTTGGTGCCGCCCTTGAGGGCCTTGAGGAAGGCGGCCTCTTCGGCGAGCGCGACCGTCTCGATGCGCTTGCGGTCGGTGATCAGCTCCGGGTACTGCTGGCCCATCGTCTTGATGACGACGTCGACGAGGTCGGCGACGACCGGGCCGGTGGCGCCCATCAGGCGCATGTTGCGGATGGCGCGGCGCATGATGCGGCGCAGCACATAGCCGCGGCCCTCGTTACCGGGGGTCACACCGTCGCCGATGAGCATCACGGACGTACGGATGTGGTCGGCCACCACACGCATGGAGACGTCGGTGTCGTGCTTGTCGCCGTAGCGCACACCGGTCAGCTCGGTGGCCTGGTCCATGACGACGCGCAGGGTGTCGGTCTCGTACATGTTCTGCACGCCCTGCAGGATCATGGCGAGACGCTCAAGACCCAGACCGGTGTCGATGTTCTTCGACGGCAGGTCGCCGAGGATCGGGAAGTCCTCCTTGCCCTCGCCGGCGCCCCGCTCGTACTGCATGAAGACGAGGTTCCAGATCTCCACGTACCGCTCGTCGTTGACGGCCGGGCCGCCCTCGACGCCGAACTCGGGGCCGCGGTCGTAGTTGATCTCGGAGCAGGGGCCGCAGGGGCCGGGGACGCCCATGGACCAGAAGTTGTCCTTCTTGCCCAGGCGCTGGATGCGCTCGGCCGGGACGCCGATCTTCTCGCGCCAGATCTGCTCGGCCTCGTCGTCGTCGAGGTAGACCGTGATCCAGAGCTTCTCGGGCTCGAGGCCGAAGCCGCCGTCCGCCACGGAGCTGGTCAGCAGCTCCCAGGCGTACTTGATGGCGCCTTCCTTGAAGTAGTCGCCGAACGAGAAGTTGCCGCACATCTGGAAGAACGTGCCGTGCCGGGTGGTCTTGCCGACCTCTTCGATGTCCGGCGTGCGCACGCACTTCTGCACACTGGTGGCGCGCGGGGCGGGCGGCTTGGTCTCGCCCAGGAAGTACGGCTTGAACGGCACCATGCCCGCGTTGACCAGGAGCAGAGTCGGGTCGTCCGCGATGAGCGACGCCGAAGGGACGACGGTGTGACCGCGCTCCTCGAAGAAGCTCAGCCAGCGGCGGCGGATTTCAGCCGACTCCATCAGTGGTCCTCATTCCGGTTGTACGAGATCTTCTTGTAGGAGATCTTCGGGTTCTGCTGGTTGGGTTGGTCGATGGCCGCGAGGCGGCGCTGCGCCGGGAGTTCCCGCACGTTGGAGGCGTTCAGCCCCAGCGCGTCGTTGAGTTCGGACTCGCGCTGGACCATTTGGGCCTTCACGTCGAGCGCGAAGTCCTTGAGCCGGTGGCCCGCCTCGACCGCCTTGTCGGCGGTGCGCGCGGCCAGCGACTCCGGGGTGAGCTGCCTCAGCTTCCGGTTGACCTTGGTGGTGGCCCACACACCGGCTGCGGCGCCCGCGGTGAACCAGAACGTACGGCGGAACATCGCAGCGTCAGCCCTTTCGCTTGCTCCGCCGCGCGGACGGCAGAGTCCGCCCGACGATCACCGTACGAGGCGGCTCGGCGGGCCCGGTTTTCCGTCCGATGGCCCGGCGCACCCCGTACCCGAAGGCCGCGACCTTCACCAGCGGGCCGCCGAAGGTCGAAGCGACCGTGGTGGAGAGCGCCGAGGCGTTGGAGGTGACCTCCTGGACGTCCGAGGCGATCGCGTCGACCCGGTCCAGCTGGGTCTGCGCCGAGCGCACCGCCGTCGAGGCGTCCGCGAGGAGCGGGACGGCCTGTTCGGTCACGTCCGCCACCAGCTTGGTCGTCGCCTTCAGCGTCTGGGCCAGCCTCACGAGGACTACGGCGAGGAAGGACACCAGGATCGCCCAGAAGACGGCCACCAGGATCCCGGCCACCTCTCCACCGGACACTTCGCACCGCTCCCTGCGCATCGACCGTCGGACAAGAAAAAGTTGTCCCCCGACCCTATCGCGCCGAGGGTCTTGCCCCCTACCGCATTAGGAGCCCGCGCGAGCGGAGTCGCGCAAGCCGCTTGTACGCACCGCTTACGTCTGAGTACTCTGCGTGTCCCATGCGCTCCCATCTGCCCTCAGAGCTGAACAGCTTCGTCGGGCGAGAACGTGAACTGGCCGCGCTGCACGGGCTGCTGGCCGAGGCGCGGCTGACCACCGTGGTCGGGGTCGGCGGCGTCGGGAAGACCCGGCTCGCCCTGCGCGCCGCGTCGGCCACGGCGGTGCAGGAACGCTTCTGCGATGGCGTCCGGCCCGCGGACCTCTCCACGGTCACCGACCCGGGGCTGCTCGACCACGCGGTCCTCGACGCGCTCGGGCTCACCGACCACACCAGCCGCCCGCCCCGCCGCATCCTCCTGGACCACCTCGCCGACCGCAGCCTGCTGCTGGTCCTGGACGGCTACGAGCAACTCGTGGACGCCTGCGCGGAGCTGGTGTGCGAGCTGCTGCGGCGCTGCCCCGGGCTGCGGGTGCTCGCCGCCGGGCGGCTGCCGCTGCGCCTGGCCGGCGAGCGGCTGCTCGCGCTCGCGCCGATGGACGACGAGGACGCGGTGGCGCTCTTCGCCGACCGGGCCGCCGCCGGACGCGGCGGCTTCGCGCCCACCGACGAGCGGGCGGCGGCCGTCCTGGAGCTGTGCCGAAGGCTCGACGGGATCCCGCTCGCCCTGGAGCTGGCGGCAGGGCGGCTCGGCGCGCTCTCGGTGGAGCAGGTGCTGCGCCGCCTCGACGACCGCTTCCGGCTGCTGACCGGCGGCGGGCGCGGGGGGCTCGCGCGCCACCAGACGCTGCGCACGACGATCGGCTGGAGCCACGAGCTGTGCACCCCGGCCCAGCGGCTGCTGTGGGCGCGGCTCTCGGTGTTCGCCGGGCAGTTCGACCTGGAGGCCGTCGAGTACGTCTGCGTCGGCCCGGACCTGCCGCCCGAGTCCGTCCTGGACGTGGTGCAGGAGCTCCTGGACCACTCGCTCGTGGTACGCGAGGACGGCCCGGCGGGCGTGCGCTACCGGATGCTCGACACCGTACGGGAGTACGGCGCCGACTGGCTGGCGGCGGCCGGCGACGCGGAGCGGCTGCGCCGGCGCCACCGCGACTGGTACCTGGGGCTCGCCACCTGGTGCGAGCTGGACTGGTTCAGTCCGCGCCAGGCCGAGGTGGCGGTGCGGGTGGAGGCCGAACTGCCCAATCTGCGCGCGGCGATGGACCACTCGCTGGACCGCGGGCAGGACACGCACCTGGCCCAGTACCTGGCGGGCACGCTCTGGTTCTGCTGGGTGGGCTGCGGGCGGCTCGCCGAGGGCGCGCACTGGCTGGGCCAGGTCCTGGAGGCCGAGGGCGGCGACCACGACGGCGCCCGGCTCAAGGCGCTGTGGGTGCTCGGCTACGTCTCGGTGCTGCGGGGCGAGACCACGGCGGCGATCGCGGCCCTGCACGAGTGCCGCGAGGAGGCCGAGCGCACCGGTGACGCGGTGGCGCTGGCGTACGCGGTGCACCGGACGGGCTGTCTGGCGCTGGTCTCGGACGACATGCCGAGGGCCGAGGAGCTGCTGCGCGCGGCCCTCGCCCAGTACGAGGAGATCGGCGAGCTCAACAGCAATGTGCTGATGGCGCGGATCGAGCTGGCGATGGCGGTGGCCTTCGGCGGCCACCTCGAAGAGGCCGTCGTGATGTGCGAGCAGGTGGTGGAGGTCTGCGCGGACCACGGCGAGCGCTGGGCCCGGGCGTACGCGCTGTACGTCCTCGGGTACGCGGCCTGGCACGCCAAGGACCTGGGCCGGGCACGGACGCTGCTCGCCGAGTGCCTGGTGATCGACCACGCCTTCCACGACCTGCTGGGCACGGTGCTCGCGCTGGAGCTGCTGGCGCTGGTCGCGGTGGACGGCGGCGATCCGGCGGAGGCGGCGGTGCTGCAGGGGGCGGCCGAGGGGATCTGGCCGTCGGTGGGTCTGCCGCTGTTCGGCTCGGCGTGCTTCAACGCGGCGCACGTGCTGTGCGAGCAGCGGGCCCGGGAGCGGCTGGGCGACCCGGCGTACGGGACGTTCCGGGCCCGGGGCCGCGGGCTCGGCCTGGACGCGGCGGTGGCCCGGGCGCTGGCGGGCCCCGGCGACACGGCCCCCGAGGTGCCCGGGGCCCGTGACGTACCGGCCCCGGAAACGCGAGGGCCCGCCGCCTCCCGCTCCGTGCGGAGCGAGGGGACGGCGGGCCGGAGCGCGGAGCGCTGACTACTGCGCCTGGATCAGCGGGCGTAGTACTCGACGACGAGCTGCTCGTCGCAGATGACCGGGATTTCCTTGCGGTTCGGGTCACGGTCCAGGCGGAAGGCCAGGGCCTTCAGGTTCACCTGGAGGTAGCGCGGGGTCTCGCCCTCGCCGGCGTAGCCACCCTCGCGGGCAACCTGGAAGGGGTGCTTCTCGCGGCTGCGCTCGCGGACGGTGATGACGTCGTCCGGACGGACACGGAACGACGGCTTGTCGACCTTGCCACCGTTGACCTCGATGTGGCCGTGGACGACCATCTGGCGGGCCTGGTAGATGGTGCGGGCGATGCCCGAACGCAGGACCAGGGCGTCGAGGCGGCGCTCGAGCTCGACGACCAGCGCCTCGCCCGTCTTGCCCTCGGCCTTCTTGGCGCGGTCGTAGGCACGCGCCATCTGACGCTCAGAGATGTCGTACTGGGCGCGCAGACGCTGCTTCTCGAGCAGACGGACCTTGTAGTCCGAGTTCTGCTTGCGGCCACGGCCGTGCTCGCCCGGCGGGTACGGACGGGCCTCGAAGTACTTGACGGCCTTCGGCGTCAGCGCGATACCGAGCGCACGGGACTTCTTGACCTTGGGACGCGACTGGTTAGGCACGTTCTCCAAACCTCCATGGTTGGGTTAGGTTAGGCTCACCTTACTCAAGGAGATCGTATGTCTCGTCCGGGGAACACCAGTCACATCACGGACAGCACGAAGAAGGCCGACCCTCAAGAAGGGGGCGGCTCCACCAGCCCTCAGAACGGGGCCGGTACCGGTGCGCAGCATGCCACCGGTCACGTGACGGAGGTCCGATCAGATCGTGGTCAGCCGCGTCCCAGCGGACTTGAGATCGCCCGGATGCCGTCAGCAGCCGAGCGCACACGAACTCTCGTACATAGTACCTGCTCGTCGGCGCTGCTCATCACCGGCCTTGAGGGCGCCCGTCCGGAGCAGCTGGAGCCCCGGCTGCGGAACGTGGGCCCCGAGGGCGATCTCTTCCTGCTCTTCCCCGCCGACTCGCCCGTCGTACGGGCCGCGACCCACGCCCAGGACGACGAGCTGTCGGCCGTCCTGGAGATCACCGATGTGGCGCCGGTCTCCGTCCCCCACCGCATCCGGGGCCGCGCCTGGATCACCGGCTGGCTCACCCGCGTCCCCGGCCTGGCCCCGCCCGGCAGCATGACGCTGCGCCTGGAGGTCAACGAGGCGTACGTGGACGACCTGTGGGGCGCGAGCGCCGTGGAGCCCGAGGCGTTCGCGGCCGCCCTGCCCGATCCGCTGGTCCGGGACGAGACGGAGCTGCTCCAGCATCTGCACGCCCACCACGGGGAGCAGGTGCGGTCGCTGTGCGGGCTGGTGGGGCGCGAGGGGCGCGACGGGGACCGGGGAATGAAATCGGTCACGCCGCTCGCGCTCGACCGGTTCGGCCTGCGGGTCCGCTTCCAGGACACCGCCGGGCACTGCTTCGACGCGCGCTTCGAGTTCCCGGAGCCGGTGACCGGCCTCGGCCCGCTGCGCCGGGCCATGCGACGGCTCTTCGAAGCGGCGACGGACTGAGGGACTCGGTGGTACGGGGGCGGCCGGGTTGCCGGGGGTGAGGGACGCTACTCCCCCCGGCCCAGCCTCTCGCGGACCTTCTCCACCACGTCCGCGTACCGCGCCTCCGCGCCGTAGCGCGTCGGCTCGTAGTAGCGCTTGCCGGCCACCGCGTCCGGCGCGTACTGCTGGGCCGCGATCGCGCCCGGCACATCGTGCGGATACACATACCCCTGGGCGTGGCCGAGCTTGGCCGCGCCCTTGTAGTGGCCGTCGCGCAGATGCGGCGGGACGGGCCCGGCCAGACCCTTCCGTACGTCCTCCATCGCGGCGAAGATCGCGGTCGTCGCCGCGTTCGACTTGGGGGCGAGCGCCAGGGCGATGGTGGCGTGGCTGAGTGTGAGGGCCGCCTCGGGGAAGCCGATCATGGCGACGGCCTGGGCAGCCGCGACGGCCGTCGGCAGCGCCGTCGGGTCCGCGAGGCCGATGTCCTCGCTCGCGGAGATCATCAGGCGGCGGGCGATGAACCGCGGGTCCTCGCCCGCCTCGATCATCCGGGCCAGATAGTGCAGCGCCGCGTCCACGTCCGAGCCGCGGATGGACTTGATCAGGGCGCTCGCCACGTCGTAGTGCTGGTCGCCGTCCTTGTCGTACTTCACCGCCGCCCGGTCGACCGTCTCCTCGACCGTCTGGAGCGTGACCTCGCGCTCCTCCTTGGCCAGGGCCGAGCCCGCCGCCGCCTCCAGGGCGGTCAGGGCGCGCCGGGCGTCGCCGCCCGCGATCCGCAGCAGATGCGCCTCGGCGTCCTCGGCCAGCGTCACCGCCCCGCCGAGCCCGCGCTCCTCCTCGACCGCCCGGCGCAGCAGCGCGCGCAGGTCGTCGTCGGTGAGCGGCTCCAAGGTCAGCAGCAGGGAGCGGGAGAGCAGCGGGGAGATCACCGAGAAGTACGGGTTCTCCGTCGTCGCCGCGATCAGCGTCACCCAGCGGTTCTCCACCGCCGGGAGCAGCGAGTCCTGCTGGGCCTTGGAGAAGCGGTGGATCTCGTCGAGGAAGAGGACGGTCTCCTTGCCGAAGCCGCCGATGGCCCGGCGGGCCCCGTCGATCACGGCCCGGACTTCCTTGACGCCCGCGGTGATCGCGGAGAGCTCGACGAAGCGCTTGTTGGTCGCCTTCGACACCACGTACGCGAGCGTCGTCTTGCCGGTGCCGGGCGGGCCCCACAGGATCACGGAAGAGGGCCCGGCGGGGCCGCCGCTCCCCTCGCCCACCAGGCGCCGCAGCGGCGAGCCGGGCTTGAGCAGGTGCTGCTGCCCCACCACTTCGTCGAGGGTGCGCGGGCGCATCCGGACGGCCAGAGGGCTGCCCGCCGGGTCTTTCTCCTGGCGGTCCTCTGCGGCTGCGGTGAACAGGTCGGGCTCCACATCAAGAACCCTATGTCACCCCACTGACAACGCCCCCGGGCCCGGTGTCAGGGCCCCGGCGCCGGTCAGCTCGTCCAGAAGTCCCACCAGCGCGTCAGGACCAGCATCCCGATGATCCCGACGTGCACCACGGGCAGGACCCAGGTGAACTCCGACAGGAACGACTTCAGCCAGCCCGGCGCCGGCAGCAGGCCGCGGCGGATGTTGTGCGAGGTCAGGTACCAGAACATGAAGATCGTGGCGACCCACGCGAGGCTGCACCACAGGCAGAGCGCGTTGATCCGGTACAGCGACTGGAACTGCAGCCAGGTGCAGAACCCGACGCCGAAGAGCGTGCCCGCGTTGAAGGTCAGCCAGTACCAGCGCCTGAAGCGCGCGCCCGCCAGCAGGCTCATGCCGACCGCGATCACGATCCCGTACGCCACCAGACCCAGCATCGGGTTCGGGAAGCCGAACGCCGACGCCTGGTCGCTCTTCATGATGTTGCCGCAGGAGACCACCGGGTTGAGGCTGCAGCCCGGCGTGAAGTTCGGGTCCTCGAGCAGCTTGAACTTGTCGATGGTGATGACCCAGGCCGCGAGCAGTCCGGCGGCCCCCGTGATCACCAGGAGCCACGCGAACGCGCGGCTGCCGCCGACGGTGCCCTTGGTGCTCACCTGCTCCTGGCCGGAGGAGACGTCGTCAACTGTTGTGGTCATATCGCCGTTCCGTCATTCCGTGGCTGCTGGGCAGGGGCCATTGTGCCGCAATCGGTGGCCCGGCCACCGTTCGATGGAGATAAGGACGGCGGCAACGCCGCGCCGAGTCCGGCCCGCGAGGACCGGACTTGGCACTTCGGCCTCGGCGTCATCCATCAGGACGACGCCGTACGTACCGAGTTGACCCGGCCGTCAGACCAGGCGCGCGCGCACGGCCTCGACGACCTCCGCGACGGGGACCGCCACCTGGTCGCCGGACTCCATGTCCTTCAGCTGGACCACGCCCTCGGCCAGGTCCCGCTCGCCCGCGACGATGGTGAGGCGGGCGCCGGAGCGGTTGGCGTTCTTCATGGCGCCCTTGAGGCCCTTGCCGCCGTAGCTGAAGTCCGTCGCGACCCCGCCCCGGCGCAGCTCGGTGACCACGCGGAACAGCACCCGGCGCGCCTCCTCGCCGAGCGGCACCGCGAACACGCTGGTCGCGGCCGGGATGTCGAGGGTGACGCCCTCGGCCTCCAGCGCCAGGACCGTACGGTCGACGCCCAGCGCCCAGCCCACCGACGGCAGCGCGGGGCCGCCGATCATCTCGGAGAGGCCGTCGTAGCGGCCGCCGCCGCCGACCGCGGACTGCGAGCCCAGGCCGTCGTGGACGAACTCGAAGGTCGTGCGCGTGTAGTAGTCGAGGCCGCGCACCAGCTTCGGGTCGTCCTCGTACTCCACGCCCTCGGCGTTCAGGAGCTCGCGCACCTCCTCGTGGTACGCCTTGCACGCGTCGCACAGGTAGTCGCGCAGCAGAGGGGCACCCACCAGCTGCTTCTGGACCGCGTCCCGCTTGTCGTCGAGCACCCGCAGCGGGTTGATCTCGGCCCGGCGCAGGGTGTCCTCGTCGAGGTCGAGGCCGCGCAGGAAGTCCTGGAGCGCGGCCCGGTAGACCGGACGGCACTCCTGGTCGCCCAGCGAGTTCAGCAGGATGCGGAAGTTGCGCAGCCCCAGCGAGCGGTACGCGTCGTTCGCCAGGATGATCAGCTCGGCGTCGAGCGCCGGGTCCTCCGCGCCGATCGCCTCGGCGCCGACCTGCGAGAAGTGCCTGTAGCGGCCCTTCTGGGGGCGCTCGTAGCGGTAGTACGAGCCCGAGTACCAGAGCTTGACGGGCAGGTTTCCGGCCTTGTGGAGATTGGCCTCCAGGGCCGCGCGCAGCACGGACGCGGTGCCCTCGGGGCGTAGCGCGAGCCGGTCGCCGCCCTTGGTCTCGAAGGCGTACATCTCCTTGGTCACGATGTCGGTGGACTCACCGACACCGCGCGCGAAGAGCTCGACGTTCTCGAAGCCCGGGGTCTCCACGTAGCCGTAGCCGGAGTTGCGCAGCGGGGCCGCGATCGCCTCGCGGACGGCGAGGTAGGTGGCGCTGTTCGGCGGCAGCAGGTCGTAGGTGCCCTTGGGGGCCTGGAAGGTACTCATGGGGAAGCTTCTCGTCACATTCCTCGTCGGGGAGAGGCGATGCCCTCTCCCGGGCCGGCGGCCACCTGCCGCAGATACGGGTTGGTGGCGCGCTCCTGGCCGATGGTGGTCTGGGAGCCGTGGCCGGACAGCACCACGGTCGAGTCGTCGAGCGGCAGGCACACGCGGCCCAGCGACTCGAGGAGCTCGGCGTGGCTGCCGCCGGGCAGGTCGGTGCGTCCGACGGAGCCGGCGAAGAGCAGGTCGCCCGAGAACAGGATCGGAGGGATGTCCTCCGCCTCGGGCAGCCCGAACGTCACCGACCCCTTGGTATGGCCGGGCGCGTGCGACACGGTGAGCTCCATGCCAGCCAGCTCCAGCGCCGCGCCGTCCGTCAGCTCCTTGACGTCGTCCGGTTCGCCGATGGTCAGCTCGCCCATGATCTGCGCGCCGAAGGAGCGGCCGAGCGCCTTCTCCGGGTCGCTCATCATGTACCGGTCCGAGGGGTGGATCCAGGCGGGCACGTCGTGGGCCCCGCACACCGGGACGACCGAGGCGCAGTGGTCGATGTGGCCGTGGGTGAGGACGACGGCGACGGGCTTGAGCCGATGCTTCCTGAGCGCGTCCTCGACTCCCTGGGCGGCCTGGTGGCCCGGGTCGATGATCACGCACTCCTCGCCTGCGGCGGGGGCGACCAGATAGCAGTTGGTGCCCCAGGCCCCGGCGGGGAACCCGGCAATGAGCACGATCGTCCTCAATTTCTCGTACGACGGGTGATTGCGGCTGTTCAGAGCCTACCGGCGCTGCTCCTGTCACAGCGAACCCATATACGGTACGGGCACAGTCCGCGCGTACACGCGTCCGTACTCCACTACACCGCACAAGGAGACCACCGGTGGTCAGCAGCGATCAGCGCCGGCGCCAGCTCGCCCGGGAGAAGTTCGAGCGTCAGCAGCGCCGCCGTGAGGAGGCCCGCCGCAAGTCCAAGCTCCGCAACACCGTCATCGCGGCCGCCCTCGCGGTGGTCGTCGTGGGGGGCGGGGCGGCCTTCGCCACGGGAGCCTTCGACGGCGACGACAAGAAGAAGTCGGACTCGGCCGCGCCGTCCGACACCCCGACGCCCTCGGCCAGCAAGGACTCCGCGCCGGAGCCGAAGATGGCGATCGACCAGAAGGCCTCGTACACGATGTCGCTGAAGACCAGCGCCGGTGACATCGCGTTCAAGATGGCGGCGGCGAAGACCCCGCACACGGTCAACTCGTTCAAGTCCCTCGCCGACAAGGGCTACTTCACCAACACGAAGTGTCACCGCCTGACCACGCAGGGCATCTTCGTGCTCCAGTGCGGCGACCCCAAGGGCGACGGCACGGGCGGTCCCGGCTACACGATCCCCGACGAGAATCTGACGGGCCTTGGCAAGGCGGGCGCGGACGGCACCGTGACGTACCCGGCGGGCACCGTCGCCATGGCCAACACCAGCCAGCCGCACACCGGCGGCAGCCAGTTCTTCCTGGTCTACAAGGACAGCAAACTGCCGCCCAGCTACACGCCGTTCGGCACGATGGACGCCGCGACGCTCAAGGTGGTGCAGGACGTGGCGAAGGCGGGCGTGGCCGGCGGCGCCGGGGACGGCGCGCCGAAGACGGCCGTCACCATCACGAAGGCCGCCGTCAACAAGGACTGACCCGCGGAATTCGGCCGCGCTGAGTGCGGACAGCCGGGCGGCCGGTCGCCTAGATTGGCGTTGTGCAGCGCGGTGAAATTCGCGTTGTGGAGGGCGGGCGAGGCCCGTCCCGGAAACTGTGGACGATGCCACGAGGGCCGAACCCCTCGCGCAGGCATCATGTGGAGGAGGCGCTGTGAGCAGCGACCCGTGGGGCCGCGTCGACGAGACGGGCACCGTGTATGTGCGTACAGCCGAGGGCGAAGTAGTCGTCGGATCGTGGCAGGCGGGGACTCCCGAGGAGGCCCTGGCCTACTTCGAGCGCAAATACGAGGGCCTGGTTGTCGAGATCGGCCTCCTCGAACGACGGGTGAAGACCACCGACCTGTCGGCGAAGGACGCCCAGACCGCGATCGACCACCTGCGCACCCAGGTGGACGAGCACCACGCGGTGGGCGACCTCGAAGCGCTGCGGAAGCGGCTCGACAAGCTCGTCGAGACCGTCGAGTCGCGGCGCGAGGAGCGCAAGGTCCAGAAGGCCAAGCAGACCGACGAGGCCAAGCACGCCAAGGAGGCGCTGGTCGTCGAGGCCGAGGAGCTGGCGCAGAGCGAGCAGTGGCGCTCGGCCGGCGAGCGGCTGCGGGCTCTCGTGGACACCTGGAAGGGCCTGCCGCGGCTCGACCGGAAGTCCGACGACGAGCTGTGGCACCGCTTCTCGCACGCGCGCTCGGCGTTCTCCAAGCGCCGCAAGGCGCACTTCGCGTCGCTCGACGCGCAGCGCGAGGAGGCCCGCAAGGCCAAGGAGAAGCTGGTCGTCGAGGCCGAGTCGCTGTCCTCGTCCACGGACTGGGGCACCACCGCCGCCCGCTACCGCGAGCTGATGGCGGACTGGAAGGCGGCGGGCCGCGCCCAGCGCGAGGCCGAGGACGAGCTGTGGAACCGCTTCCGCGGCGCCCAGGACGTCTTCTTCGCCGCGCGCAGCGAGGTCTTCGCGGAGCGTGACGCCGAGCAGACCGAGAACCTGAAGCTCAAGGAGGAGCTGGCCGTCGAGGCCGAGAAGCTCGTCCCGGTGACCGATCTGAAGGCGGCCCGCGCCACCTTCCGCGGCATCAACGAGCGCTGGGAGGCCATCGGCCACGTGCCGCGCGACGCCCGCCCGAAGGTCGAGGGCCGGATGCACGCCGTGGAGCGGGCCCTGCAGGAGGCCGAGGAGTCGGAGTGGCGCCGCACCAACCCGGAGGCACGCGCGCGTGCCGCGGGTCTGACGGGCCAGCTCCAGGCCGCCGTCGACAAGCTGCGCGGCCAGATCGACGCGGCGCGCGCGGCGGGCAACAACGCCAAGGCCGACAAGCTCGCCAAGGAGCTCGAAGGCCGCCAGGCGCTCCTCGACCAGGCCCTGAAGGGGCTTGAGGAGTTCGGCGGCTGACACACCCGCCGTCGCCACAGCGAGAGGGCCTCCCGTACGTCACGTACGGGAGGCCCTCTCGTGTGTGCGGCCCGTGCGGCTAGGGCCTGCGCGCCGAGGTCACCCGGTAGACGTCGTACACGCCCTCCACTCCCCTGACCGCCTTCAGGACGTGGCCCAGGTGCTTGGGGTCGCCCATTTCGAAGGTGAAGCGGGACGTGGCCACCCGGTCGCGGGACGTCTGGACGGCCGCCGAGAGGATGTTGACGTGCTGGTCGGACAGGACGCGGGTGACGTCCGAGAGGAGCCGGGAGCGGTCGAGTGCCTCCACCTGGATGGCGACCAGGAAGACCGACGACTGGGTGGGCGCCCACTCGACTTCGAGGATCCGCTCCGGCTGCTGCGAGAGCGAGTCGACGTTGACGCAGTCCGCGCGGTGCACCGAGACGCCGCTGCCGCGCGTCACGAAGCCGATGATCGGGTCGCCGGGGACCGGCGTACAGCAGCGGGCCAGCTTGACCCACACGTCCTCGACGCCCTTGACCACCACGCCCGGGTCGGCGTTGGCGCGGCGCTTGCTGCGGCCGCGCGAGGGCGGCGCCGACTCGGCGATGTCCTCGTTGGCCGCCTCCTCGCCGCCGAGCGCCTGCACCAGCTTCTGCACGACGCCCTGCGCGGCCACATGGCCCTCGCCGATCGCCGCGTAGAGGGAGGAGATGTCGGGGTAGCGCATCTCGTGGGCGAGGGTGACCAGGGAGTCGCCCGTCAGGATGCGCTGGATCGGCAGGTTCTGCTTGCGCATGGCGCGCGCGATGGCGTCCTTGCCCTGCTCGATCGCCTCGTCGCGGCGCTCCTTGGAGAACCAGCCGCGGATCTTGTTGCGGGCGCGGGGCGACTTGACGAAGCCCAGCCAGTCGCGCGAGGGTCCGGCGCCGGCCGCCTTGGAGGTGAAGACCTCCACCAAGTCGCCGTTGTCCAGGGTCGATTCGAGCGGCACGAGCCGTCCGTTGACCCGTGCGCCTATCGTGCGGTGGCCGACCTCCGTGTGGACCGCGTACGCGAAGTCCACCGGGGTCGCACCCGCCGGGAGCGCTATGACGTCGCCCTTGGGGGTGAAGACGAAGACCTCGTTGCGGGACAGGTCGAAGCGCAGGGACTCCAGGAACTCGCTGGGGTCCTCGGTCTCCTTCTGCCAGTCGAGCAGCTGGCGCAGCCACGCCATGTCGTTGATGTGGTCGTCCTTGCCGGCCTTCTTCGGTACGTCGGTGCGCACCTTGGAGGCGCCGGCGACGGCCTCCTGCTTGTACTTCCAGTGCGCGGCGATGCCGTACTCGGCGCGCCGGTGCATGTCGAACGTACGGATCTGCAGCTCGACCGGCTTGCCGTTGGGGCCGATGACCGTCGTGTGCAGCGACTGGTACATGTTGAACTTGGGCATCGCGATGTAGTCCTTGAACCGCCCCGGAACCGGGTTCCAGCGGGCGTGGACCGTGCCGAGCGCCGCGTAGCAGTCGCGGACCGTGTCCACCAGGACGCGGATGCCCACCAGGTCGTAGATCTCCGCGAAGTCACGGCCGCGGACGATCATCTTCTGGTAGACGCTGTAGTAGTGCTTCGGGCGGCCGGTGACCGTGGCCTTGATACGGGCCGCGCGCAGGTCGGACTGGACCTCGTCGGTCACTATGGCCAGGTACTCGTCGCGCTTGGGCGCCCGCTCGGCCACCAGCCGGACGATCTCGTCGTACATCTTGGGGTAGAGGATCGCGAAGGCGAGGTCCTCCAGCTCCCACTTGATGGTGTTCATGCCCAGGCGGTGGGCCAGCGGAGCGTAGATCTCCAGGGTCTCGCGGGCCTTCTTCTCCTGCTTCTCCCGCTTGAGGTAGCGCATGGTGCGCATGTTGTGCAGGCGGTCGGCGAGCTTGATGACCAGGACGCGCGGGTCCTTGGCCATGGCGACGACCATCTTGCGCACGGTCTCGGCCTGCGCGGCGTCGCCGAACTGGACCCGGTCGAGCTTGGTGACGCCGTCGACGAGCAGGGCCACCTGGTCGCCGAAGTCGCGGCGCAGGGTGTCCAGGCCGTACTCGGTGTCCTCGACGGTGTCGTGCAGGAGGCCCGCCATCAGGGTCGCCGGGTCCATGCCCAGCTCGGCGAGGATCGTGGTGACGGCGAGCGGGTGCGTGATGTACGGGTCGCCGCTCTTGCGCTTCTGGCCGCGGTGCCAGCGCTCGGCGACCTGGTAGGCCTTCTCGACCTGGCGCAGGGTCGCGGTCTCGATCTTCGGGTCGTTGCTGCGCACTATCCGCAGCAGCGGTTCCAGGACCGGGTTGTACGCGGAGGAGCGCTGCACACCGAGGCGGGCGAGCCGGGCGCGGACGCGGTTGGAGGAGCCGCCCGAGCGGGCCACCGGGCTCGCGGGGGGCGTGGGCGGCTTGGGGGCCGGGGCCGCGGCGAGGGGCCGCTGGGGCGTGGGGGGCTTGGGCTCCGCCACGGGCTGCCCGGGCGCGGCGGGGGCCGCCGTGGCCTGCTCGGCCTGCTGGTCGGGCCGCTCGGCGGAGAGTGGCTGGGCCTCGTCTGGCAAGGGCGCTCCTCTGGGGGTCCCCCCGGACGGAGTCTGGGGGAGGATCCGGGTCCCCCGGTCAGGCCCGGAAAGCCCATGGTATCGATCCTGGGCGGCCGGTTCGTGTCGGGCGGGTGTGACGGGCTGTACCCGGTAAACGCAAGAGGCGGGCGCCGGATTCCTCCGGTGCCCGCCTCCTGGCGTTCACTGCCCTGGTCAGAGCGTGATGAGAGCCTCCAGCGGGGCCCCGCGCAAGGCGGGTTCCAGCCGGTTCCGCCCGGCCAGGAAGCCGAGCTCCATCAGGACCGCCACTCCGGCCACCTCGGCCCCGGCCCGCCGGATCAGCTCCAGGGAGGCCTCGGCCGTGCCGCCGGTCGCCAGCACGTCGTCGATGACCATGACGCGGTCGCCCGCGGCCAGGTCCTCGGCGTGCACCTCGATCTCCGCCGTGCCGTACTCCAGCTCGTACGCCTGGGAGAGCGTCGCTCCGGGGAGCTTGCCCGCCTTGCGCACGGGGATGAAGCCGATCTGGGCGCGGACCGCGACCGGGGCCGCCAGGATGAAGCCGCGCGCCTCCAGGCCGACGATCTTCGTCGCGCCGTGCCGTACGCACAGCTCGGCGAGGGCGTCGGTCAGGGCCGTGAACGCCTGCGGGTCCGCGAGCAGCGGCGTGATGTCCTTGAACAGCACGCCCGGCTTCGGGTAGTCCGGTACGTCACGGATGCGGCTGAGCAGCAGCTCCTGGGTGGAGACCGTCATCGGCGCTTCCCCCGGTTGTTGCGGGAGGGCTGGCGGCGCTGGCCGACGACCGCACCCGCGGTCTGGGCCGCGCCCTCATCGTCATCGGAGCCGTCCTGCGGCTCGGCGTCCTGCGGCTCGTCCGTCTCGCCCTTGGCAGCGGCGGCGGCCCGCTTGGCGAGCACCCGCTTCTTGAGGGCCTTCATCTGCGGGTCGCGCTCCTTGAGGTCGGCGACCAGCGGGGTGGCGATGAAGATCGAGGAGTACGCACCGGCCGCGAGGCCGACGAACAGCGACAGCGAGATGTCGTTCAGCATGCCGGCGCCGAGGACGCCGCCACCGATGAACAGCAGGCCCGCCACCGGGAGCAGCGCGACGACCGTGGTGTTGATGGAACGCACCAGGGTGCCGTTGAGGCTCTTGTTCGCCATCTCGCTGTAGGTGAACCTGGTCTGCTTGGTGAGGCCCCGCTGGCCCTCCTTGAGACCGTCGAAGACGACGACGGTGTCGTAGAGGGAGTAACCGAGGATCGTGAGCAGACCGATCACGGTGCCCGGGGTGACCTCGAAGCCGACCAGCGCGTAGACACCGACGGTGATCGTGATGTCGTGGATCAGCGCGACCAGGGCCGCGAGCGCCATGCGCCACTCGAAGGCGATCGCCAGATAGATCACCACGAGGATCATGAACACGATCAGACCGGTCCACGCCTTGTTGGCGATCTGGTCGCCCCAGCTGGGACCGACGAGGTCGGCGTTGATGTCCTCGGCCGGGACCTTGAGCTCCTTGGAGAGCTCGGTCTTGATCGAGTCCGACTTCGCGGTGTCGATGCCGCTGATCTGGATGCGCAGGCCCTTGTTGCCGAGCTTCTGGACGATCGCGTCGTGGCCGGAGGCCCGCTCCGCGACCTCCTCCGCCTGGGCGACCGAGGCGCTGGTCTTCGGGGTGGTGAAGACCGCGCCGCCCTCGAACTCGATGCCCATCGTCAGACCCCGCACCGCCAGGCCCACGATGGCCGTGATGGTGATCAGGATCGAGATGCCGTACCAGATCTTCCGCTTGCCGACGAAGTCGTAGCCGACCTCACCGCGGTAGAGCCGGGCGCCGAGATGACCGAGTCGCGACATCTCACGCCTCCTTCGGGTCGGTGGGGGCGGCGGAGGTGCGGCGGGAGCGGCGCAGCGGCGGCTTGGCACCGAGGCGCTGCGGATCCAGACCGGACCACGGGTGGCCGCTGGCGAAGAACTTCTTGCGCGCCAGGAGCGTCATCACCGGCTTGGTGAACAGGAACACCACGACGATGTCGAGCAGGGTGGTCAGACCCAGCGTGAACGCGAAGCCCTGGACCTTGCCGACGGTCACGATGAACAGCACCGCGGCGGCGAGGAACGACACGAAGTCGGAGACCATGATCGTGCGCCGGGCGCGGGGCCAGGCCCGCTCGACGGCCGGGCGCAGCGTGCGGCCCTCGCGGATCTCGTCCCGGATCCGTTCGAAGTACACGATGAACGAGTCCGCGGTGATGCCGATGGCGACGATGGCACCGCAGACCGCGGGCAGGTTCAGCGCGAAGTTGATGGCCGGACCGAGCAGCGCCATGATCACGTACGTGAGGATGGCGGAGACCACGAGGCTCATGATGGCGACCAGCGCCAGACCCCGGTAGTAGAGCACCAGGTAGATGATGACCAGCGCCAGACCGATGGCACCGGCGATCAGACCGGCGTGCAGCTGGTCGGCACCGAGGGCCGCGGTGACGGTGGTGACGCTCTGCTCCTCGAAGGAGAGCGGCAGGGCGCCGTAGGACAGCACGTTCGCCAGGTCGGTGGCGGAGCGCTGGTTGAAGCTGCCGGAGATCTCCGCGCTGCCGCTGAGCGTCTGGGCCACCGACGGGGCGGAGACGACCTGGCCGTCCAGGGCGATGGCGAACTGGTTCTGCGGGGACTGCTGCTTCGACAGCTTGCCGGTGATCGACTGGAACTTCTTCGAGCCCTTGCCCGTGAAGTCCATCTGGACGATCCACATGCCGCGCTGCTGGTCGATGACCGCCTTGGCCTTCTTGACGTCCGTACCCTCGATCTCGGCCGGGCCGAGGATGTACTTGGCGTCACCCGTCTGGCTGCAGGCCGCGATCGTGTCGGTGGCCTTGGAGCCGAAGGCCGCCTTGGCGCGGGACTCCTTGGTGGAGCAGTCGAGCGACTCGAAGTCCTTCTGGAGCTTGGCGACGGCGGCCTGGTCGTTCGCCGACGGGGTGGGCGGCGTCGTGCCCGGCTTCGGGGTGCCCGGCGTCGGCGGCGTGGTCTTCGGGGAAGGCTTGCCGTCCGCCTTCAGCGCGTCGGTGAGGGCGCGGCCCTGCGGCGTCGAGCTCGGCTTGGCCGACGGCGTCGAGGACGGCTTGCTCTTGTCGCCGTTCTTGTCCGCGCCCTTGCTGGCCGAGGGGCTCGGCGTGGTGCTGGGGGCGGGCTTCGTCGGGGTGCCGGCGGCGACCGTCAGGACGGGCCGGAAGTAGAGCTTGGCGGTGGTGCCGACCTGCTGGCGGGCCTGCTCCGAGTTCGTCCCCTTGGGGATGTTGACGATGATGTTGCGATCGCCCTGGGTCTGGACCTCGGCCTCGGAGACACCCAGGCCATTGACACGACGGTTCATGATCGAAACCGCGGTGTCCATATTGGCCTTGTTGATCGCCTTCTCCTGGCCGGGCTCGGCCTTCGCCTTGAGCGTGATGCTCGTACCGCCGGCGAGGTCGATGCCCAGGCGCGGCGTCTTGTGCCCGGAGGCGAACATGCCGCCCGCGAGGGCCACCATGGCGATCAGGAACAGGACCAGGGTGCGCCCCGGCCTGCCCTGGGCCCCAGCTGGCCTTCGGCCCTTCTTCGGTGCTGCCACCTTGTCGTTTCTCCCTGTCCAACCGCCCGCGCCGGGTGTGCGCCTGGGCGGCCACGAAGTGTTGTGGGGACGTCCCCCGTAGAAGTCGTCACCCTCGGCTGGACCGGCGTGCGCGGGTGCGCGCCCAGCGGTCCCCGAGAGTGGTTACTTCGCGTCCGACTCGCCGTCTGCCTTGCCGTCCTTGGGCGCGGCGGCGTCGTCCGCCCCGTCCTTCTTGCCCAGGTCGATCTTGTCCGCCGGGGCGGCCTCCGCCGCGTCGTCGGCGCTCTCGGTCAGCGACGAGGCGTCGTCCGGCACGGCCGGGAGGTCGGACGTCTCGCCCGAGTCGCCGTGCACGATGCGGTTGTACTCCTCGTCGGAGAGGACCGCGCCGATCGCGTTCTTCGCGTAGACGGCGTGGACGCCCGGCGCCACCTCCAGAAGGACCGTGTCGTCGCCGATCTCCTTCACGGTGGCGTACATGCCGCCGATGGTGCGGACGCCGGTGCCGGGCTGCATCTCATCGCGCATGGAGGCTGCCTGCTGCTGCTTCCTCTTCGCCGAGCGGGTCATGAGGAACATGGCCCCGATGAGGACGATGAAGGGGAGAAGGGTCACGAGACTCACGGGACGAACTTCCTTCGCACGACCGCGCAAGGAGTGCGGCCTGATCTGGGGGTGGGTATGCCGACCTGTAAATGTAAGGGCGGCATCGGCGGAGTCTAAGCGAGTCCGCACAGCTGGAACAACGCCCAGCATCCCACCGGGGTTCCTCCCCGTGCACCCACCCGCGCCGTCACGGCCCGAAGAGCCCCTGTTGTCCGCTCCCTGAGACGCCGCCCGGGCCCTGCTGGGGCGGGACCAGGCCCAGGTGCGCCCAGGCGGCGGGGGTGGCGACGCGCCCGCGCGGGGTCCGCGCGAGCAGGCCTTCCCTTACGAGGAAGGGCTCGGCCACCTCCTCGACGGTCTCGCGCTCCTCCCCCACGGCGACCGCCAGCGTGGACAGGCCGACCGGGCCGCCGCCGAACAGTTTCAGCAAGGCCTGCAGCACCGCCCGGTCCAACCGGTCCAGACCGCGGGCGTCCACCTCGTAGACCCGCAGGGCCGCCGCCGCGATCTCGCGGGTGATCACGCCGTCGGCCTTGACCTGCGCGTAGTCCCTGACGCGGCGCAGCAGCCGGTTGGCGATACGGGGCGTGCCGCGCGAGCGGCCGGCGATCTCGGCCGCGCCCGCCAGGTCGATCTCCACGTCGAGGAGGCGGGCCGAGCGGTGGATCACCCGCTCCAGCTCGGCGGGCTCGTAGAACTCCATGTGCCCGGTGAAGCCGAAGCGGTCGCGCAGCGGGGGCGGCAGCAGCCCCGCGCGCGTGGTGGCGCCGACCAGGGTGAACGGGGGCAGCTCCAGCGGGATGGCGGTGGCGCCGGGGCCCTTGCCGACGATGACGTCGACCCGGAAGTCCTCCATCGCCATGTAGAGCATCTCCTCGGCGGGGCGCGACATCCGGTGGATCTCGTCTAGGAAGAGGACTTCACCCTCCTGGAGGGAGGAGAGGATCGCGGCGAGGTCGCCCGCGTGCTGGATCGCCGGGCCGCTGGTGATCCGGATGGGGGCGCCCATCTCGGCCGCGATGATCATCGAGAGCGTGGTCTTGCCGAGGCCGGGGGCGCCCGAGAGCAGCACGTGGTCGGCGGTGGCGCCGCGCGCGCGGGCGGCCCGCAGCACCAGGTCGAGCTGCTCGCGGACCTTCTCCTGGCCGACGAACTCCTCCAGGTCCTTGGGGCGCAGGGCGGCCTCCACGGCCTGGTCCTCGCCGTCGGCCACCGAGTCGACCAGCCTCGGGTCGGTGGCGTCGGCTCCGGTCTCGTCCCAGTTCATCAGTGTGGTTCTCATCTCGGCTCGGTCAGCGGGCGCGGTTGAGGGTCTGCAGCGCGGCCTTCAGGAGCGCTCCGATGTTCGGGTTCTCGGCGGCCTCGGCCTGCGGGGCGACGGCGGCGACCGCCTCGTCGGCCTCCCTGGTCGCGTAGCCGAGGCCGATCAGGGCGGCGTGCAGCTGGTCGCGCCAGCCCGCCGTGACCGGGGCGCCGACGGCCGGGGCGCTGCCGACGGGCGCGCCGAGCCGGTCCTTCAGCTCGATGAGGAGCTTCTGGGCGCCCTTCTTGCCGATGCCGGGGACGGCGGTCAGCGCCTTCTCGTCGCCGGAGGCGAAGGCCCGGCGCAGCGCGTCCGGCGTGTGCACCGACAGGACCGCCTGGGCGAGCCGGGGGCCCACCCCGTTGGCGGTCTGGAGCAGCTCGAAGACCTGCTTCTCGTCGTCGTCCGCGAAGCCGTACAGCGTCAGCGAGTCCTCCCGCACGACCAACGACGTGGCGAGCTTGGCCTGTTGGCCGATGCGGAGACCGGCCAGCGTGTTGGGGGTGCACTGGAGGGCCATGCCGACGCCGCCGACCTCGACCACCGCGGTGTCGGGGGCGAGGGCGGCGACCGGGCCGCTGACGAAGGCGATCATCGCGTGACCTTCTTTACGGAGAGGTGGGCACGGCGGGCCTGCTCGTGCGCCTGTTGCAGGCGGTTGACGGCGGGGGCGCGCCAGATGTGGCAGATGGCGAGGGCCAGCGCGTCCGCCGCGTCGGCCGGTTTGGGCGGGGCGTCGAGCCGGAGGAGCCGGGTCACCATCGCGCCGACCTGGGCCTTGTCGGCCCGGCCGCTGCCGGTGACGGCGGCCTTGACCTCGCTGGGGGTGTGCAGGGCGACCGGGATGCCGCGGCGCGAGGCGCAGAGCATGGCGACAGCGCTGGCCTGGGCGGTGCCCATCACCGTACGCACGTTGTGCTGGCTGAACACCCGCTCCACGGCGACGCATTCGGGCCGGTGTTCGTCCAGCCACGCCTCTATGCCCTGCTCGATGGTGACGAGGCGGTGGCCCAACTCGGCGTCCGAGGGCGTCCGGACGACACCGACGCCGAGCATGGTGAGCGGCCGGCCCGCGACTCCCTCGACGACACCGACGCCACACCGCGTCAGCCCGGGGTCCACTCCGAGTACGCGCACGGCCCCTCCCCTCGGTGATCTTCGACTTCCTGCCAGGCTATCCGCTGCCACTGACAACAGCGGCGGGCCGGTGGGACGTGTCCCATCGGCCCGCCGAAACCGCTCAGCTCGCGGCAGCGTTACGCGTCGACCTTCTCCATGACCTCGTCGGAGACGTCGAAGTTGGCGAAGACGTTCTGCACGTCGTCGCTGTCCTCCAGCGCGTCGATCAGCTTGAAGATCTTGCGCGCGCCCTCCTCGTCCAGCTCGACCTGCATGGTCGGGACGAAGCTGGAGTCGGCCGAGTCGTAGTCGATGCCCGCCTCCTGGAGCGCGGTACGGACCGCGACCAGGTCGGTGGCCTCGCTGATGATCTCGAAGGTGTCGCCGTTGTCGTTGACCTCTTCGGCGCCGGCGTCCAGGACCGCGCCGAGCACGTCGTCCTCGGTGAGCTCCGCCTTGGGCAGGATGATGACGCCCTTGCGGTTGAAGAGGTACGAGACCGAGCCCGGGTCGGCCATGTTGCCGCCGTTGCGGGTCATGGCGACGCGGACGTCCGAGGCGGCACGGTTGCGGTTGTCGGTGAGGCACTCGATGAGCACCGCGACACCGTTCGGGCCGTAGCCCTCGTACATGATCGTCTCGTAGTCGGCGCCGCCCGCCTCGAGGCCGGCACCGCGCTTGAGCGCGGAGTCGATGTTCTTGTTGGGCACCGACTGCTTCTTGGCCTTCTGCACGGCGTCGAAGAGGGTCGGGTTGCCGTCGATGTCCGCGCCGCCGGTGCGGGCCGCGACCTCGATGTTCTTGATCAGCTTCGCGAAGAGTTTGCCGCGCTTGGCGTCGATCACGGCCTTCTTGTGCTTCGTCGTAGCCCATTTAGAGTGGCCGGACATCTGCCTGTCTCCTTCGCGTAACCAATTCTGCGTCGTTCGGCAGAGATCCTACCGGGAGCGGGTCACCGGGCGTCGCGCGCCATGTCCACGAAGAGCGCGTGCATCCGGTGGTCGCCCGTCAGCTCGGGGTGGAACGAGGTCGCGAGGGCGTTGTTCTGGCGCACCGCGACGATGTGGCCGCCGTGCTCGGCGAGCACCTCGGCCTGCGCGCCGACCGACTCCACCCAGGGCGCCCGGATGAAGACGCCCTCGACGGGGCCGACTCCGGTGACCTCCACGGTGGCCTCGAACGACTCGTTCTGCCGTCCGAAGGCGTTGCGGCGCACGATCATGTCGATGCCGCCGATCGTCTCCTGGCCCGAGCGCGGGTCGAGGATCTTGTCGGCGAGCATGATCAGGCCGGCGCAGGTGCCGTAGACGGGCATGCCGTCGGCCACGCGCGCGCGGAGCGGCTCCATCAGCCCGAAGAGGACCGCGAGCTTGGAGATGGTGGTGGACTCGCCGCCGGGGATGACCAGGCCGTCCACCTCGGCGAGCTCCTCGGGGCGCCGGACCGGCCTGGCCACGGCGTCCGCCGCGGCCAGGGCGATCAGGTGCTCCCGTACGTCGCCCTGGAGGGCCAGGACGCCTATGACGGGTGTGTTGCTCATGTCCTTCGGTACCTGTGCCTTACCAGCCGCGGTTGGCGTAGCGCTCGGCCTCGGGGAGGGTGTCGCAGTTGATGCCGACCATGGCCTCGCCCAGGTTGCGGGAGGCGTCCGCGATGATCTTCGGGTCGTCGTAGAAGGTGGTGGCCTTCACGATGGCGGCGGCGCGCTTGGCCGGGTCGCCCGACTTGAAGATGCCGGAGCCGACGAAGACGCCCTCGGCGCCGAGCTGGCGCATCAGCGCGGCGTCGGCCGGGGTGGCGACGCCACCGGCGGAGAACAGCACCACCGGGAGCTTGCCGAGCTCGGCGACCTCCTTGACCAGCTCGTACGGGGCGCGCAGCTCCTTGGCGGCGGCGAACAGCTCGTTGTTGTCGAAGCCGCGCAGCTTGGCGATCTCGTTCTTGATCTGGCGCAGGTGGCGGACGGCCTCGACGACGTTGCCGGTGCCGGCCTCGCCCTTGGAGCGGATCATGGCCGCGCCCTCGGCGATGCGGCGCAGGGCCTCGCCCAGGTTGGTGGCGCCGCAGACGAACGGCGTGGTGAAGGCCCACTTGTCGGAGTGGTTGACCTCGTCGGCCGGGGTGAGGACCTCGGACTCGTCGATGTAGTCGACACCGAGGGACTGCAGGACCTGGGCCTCGACGAAGTGGCCGATGCGGGACTTGGCCATGACCGGGATGGAGACGGCCTCGATGATCTCTTCGATCATGTTGGGGTCGGACATCCGGGCGACGCCGCCGTCCTTGCGGATGTCGGCCGGGACCCGCTCCAGGGCCATGACCGCCACGGCGCCCGCGTCCTCGGCGATCTTCGCCTGCTCGGCGTTGACCACGTCCATGATCACACCGCCCTTGAGCTGCTCGGCCATGCCGCGCTTCACGCGCGCGGTGCCGGTCTCGGGGTTGTGGGCGCTGGTGGGGAGGGTGCTGGACACGGGACCTCGCTGGAGTGAAGAAGGGGTTCTCTACTGCCTCAGAGAGTCGCTCCCCGGACCAGTCCACAGCAAGGGCCAATGTGGAGGCGGTGGATCGTTTTGGCTGACGGGAGCCCTAGTGGGGCGATCCGTCCGTGGTTACGGCTGTGAGCCCGGGCGGTCCGCCAGCGCGGCCGGGGGCTCGTCGTCCATCTCGAAGGCGAGGGGGAACGGGGCGTGCCCGGCCAGCCGGAACCAGCGGACCTTGCGGTGCCTGCGCAGGGCGCGGGCGGCGCGTACGGCGTCGTTGTGGAAGCGGCGGGCCATCGGGACGCGGCGTACGGCCTGGGCCAGCTCCTCCGCCGCGTCCACGCCGCCGGGGGCCTCGCGGACCGCGTCCACCTGGGCCGGCTCGCCGAAGACGGCCCGGAGCGCCTGACTGAGCTCGCTCTCGGCGACCTCCCGGTGCTCTTCCTCGGCCTGGCGCGCCGCGTGCGCCGCCTCGTACAGCACGATGGACGCGGCGGGGTCCAGGACGCCGGAGGTGGCCAGTTCCTGGGTGACCGAGGCGCGGCGCAGCAGCTGGGCGTCGAGGGCGGCGCGGGCGGCGTCGATGCGGGTGTGCAGGCGGTCGAGGCGGCCGGCGGTCCAGCTGAGGTAGAGGCCGGTCGCTACGAGGGCGACGGCGATCCAGATGAGGGTTACGGTCACGGGCGGCAAGGCTACCGGGCCCTCCGGGGGTGGGCGGCGGGGCAGAGGTGGTTCTCCCGGGGGCTACGTCCCCCCGGACCCGTTGCGGGGCCTGCGGCCCCTGCACCCCGGACGCCGTTCGTCTACAGGCCGCCTGTGGTCGGTCGCGCAGTTCCCCGCGCCCCTAGAAGCGCCCCTGCGGGGCGCCCCCGAGGATGCCGCACAGCGGCATTTAAGGGGCGCGGGGAACTGCGCGAGCAACCCACCACGGTCCGCAGACGAACACCGGGCCGATAAGGGGCGCGGGGAACTGCGCGACCAGCCCCCACTCACCCGCAGGCGAACGGAGGTCCGGGCCCTCAGTCCCTCGCCAAGCCGAACCTCGCCCGGAACCCGGGCCGTTCGTCCGTGGCCACCGACGCCGCGCCGTCCGTCACCGTCTCGTAGACCGCGAGGATGTCCGCCCCCACCGTCGACCAGTCGAAGCGGCGTACGTGGGCGGAGCCACGGGCGCTGAGTTCGGCTCGGCGGGCCGGGTCGGACAGGAGGGACAGCGCGGCCCGCGCCAGCGCGTCCGCGTCCTCGTTGGCGAAGAGCTCGCCCGCACCACCCTGGTCCAGGACCTGCGCGAACGCGTCCAGGTCGCTCGCCAGGACCGCCGCCCCGGCCGACAGCGCCTCGACCAGGATGATGCCGAAGCTCTCGCCGCCGGTGTTGGGCGCCACGTACACGTCGACGCTGCTCAGGAAGCGCGCCTTGTCCTCGTCGCTCACCATGCCCAGGAATTCCACCCGGGAGCGCAGCTCCGGCGGGAGGGACGCCACGGCCTCCTGCTCGTCGCCCCTGCCCGCCACCAGCAGGCGGGTCTGCGGGCGTTCCGCCAGGATCCTCGGCAGCGCCCTCATCAGGACCGGCAGGCCCTTCCTCGGCTCGTCGATGCGCCCTATGAAGCCGAGCGTGTCGCCCTGCCACTCCGGCCGCGGCTCGGCCTTGGCGAAGAAGTCGACGTCGACGCCGTTGGGGATCACTACCGCGTCGCCGCCGAGGTGCTCGACCAGCGTGCGCCGCGCGTACTCGCTCACCGCGATCCGCGCGCTGATCTTCTCCAGGGCGGGCTGCAGGATCGGGTACGCCGCGATCATCGCCCGCGAGCGCGGGTTGGAGGTGTGGAAGGTCGCCACGATCGGCCCCTGCGCCGCCCAGCAGCTCAGCAGGCCAAGGGAGGGTGAGGCGGGCTCGTGGATGTGGATCACGTCGAACGTGCCCTCGTGCAGCCACCGCCGCACCCGGGCCGCCGAGAGGAAGCCGAAGTTGAGACGGGCGACGGAACCGTTGTAGGGCACCGGGACCGCCCGGCCCGCCGAGACCACGTACGGCGGCAGCGGCGTCTCGTCGTCGGCGGGGGCGAGCACGGAGACCTCGTGGCCGCGCCGGATCAGATGCTCGGCCAGGTCCCTGATGTGGAACTGGACGCCGCCCGGTACGTCCCAGGAGTACGGGCAGACGATGCCGATCCTCACGCCGGGCGCTCCTCAAGGTCGGCGAGCCACAGTCGCTGCAGCATGTGCCAGTCCTCCGGGTGTTCGGCGATTCCGGTGGCGAAGGCGTCCGCCAGCGCCTGGGTCATCACGGAGGTCTTCTCCGCGCGCGTACCCGTCTCGGGCACCTCGATCGGCGGGTGCACCCTGCCCTGCATGACGGGCGACCCGTCGTACCAGAGGGTCACGGGCAGCAGCAGCGCGCCCGTCTGCTGGGCCAGCAGGGCGGGACCGGCGGGCATCCGCGCGGTGTCCCCGAAGAACTTCACCTCGACGCCGGAGGCCGACAGATCACGGTCGGCGACCAGGCAGACCAGACCGCCGTCGCGCAGCCGGCGGGCCAGCGTGCCGAAGGCCGAGCCGCCGGTGTGCGGCAGGACCTCCATGCCCAGGCTCTCGCGGTAGGCCACGAACCGGTCGTACAGCGTCTCGGGCTTGAGCCGCTCGGCGACCGTGGTGAACGGGGTGTCCAGCTTGGTGGTGACCCAGGCGCCCGCCAGGTCGTAGTTGCCCATGTGCGGCAGCGCGAGGACCACGCCCCGGCCGGAGGCGAGGCCGTCCACCAGGTAGTGCACGTCCTGCGGCTCGAAACCGGTCTTCATCCGGTCCTTGCTCCAGGCAGGCAGCCGGAACGACTCCATCCAGTACCGCATGTACGAGCGCATTCCGGCCTGGGACAGCTCGGCCAGGCGCTGCGGGGAGGCATCGGGCACCACGCGCGCGAGGTTGGACTCCAGGCGCAGCACGCTCTTGCCGCGCCGCTTCCACACCGTGTCCGCGATCCGCCGGCCCAGGCCCGTGGCCATCGGCTCGGGGAGCTTCTTGACGGTGGCCCAGCCCAGTCCGTACAGCGTGTCCGTCAGCCGTTCCCTCATGAGGCCGCCTCGCTGGTCGCGGCGGCGGCATCGGCCTCCGCGGCCTCGCGGCGCACCGTCACCACCCGCTGGACCAGCGTGATCAGGCTGCCCACGGCCACGATCCACAGCGCGATCGGCAGCAGGATCTGGATGCCCGGCACGCCGAACTTGTGCAGCCCCGCGAAACCGGCCGCGACCAGCGAGATCACCAGGCGCTCGGCCCGCTCGATCAGGCCGTTGACGGCGACCGGCAGCCCGATCGACTCGCCGCGCGCCTTGGTGTACGACACGACCTGGCCGCTGGCCAGGCAGAAGATCGAGACCGCGCACAGGACGTTGTCGTCCCCGCCGCCCGCGTACCAGAGGGCGAAGCCGCCGAAGATCGCGCCGTCCGCGACGCGGTCGAGCGTCGAGTCGAGGAACGCGCCCCAGCGGCTGGAGATCCCCGCCTGACGGGCCATGTTGCCGTCGACCAGGTCGGAGAAGACGAACGAGGTGATGACGATCGTGCCCCAGAAGAACTCGCCCCGGGGGAAGAAGACCAGCGCACCCGCCATCACTCCGGCCGTGCCGAGCAGCGTCACGGCATCCGGGCTCACCCCCCGGCGGAGCAGAAACGCGGCGAACGGCGTGAGGACACGCGTGAAGAATGCACGCGCGTACTTGTTCAGCATGGCCTTCCCGACGGTCGGTGTGGCCGCGCGGCCCTGCTGGCCACCGGCTGGCCCATCGTAGCCAGGCCCGGAGGCCTCCACCGCCGCGCACCCTTCCCCGCCCGCGTTCCCGTACGACGTATGGACGCACAGTGACCGGAGTGGAACGCTGGAAAGACCGCGGGCACGCGAAGCCGCCTGGGCCGGGGTGCTCCCCGGCCGGGGGCCGGGGGAGGATTCCGCGCGGCCGCGCCCTTTCACCACCTCACCGTGCAAGAAACGGAAGCGATACGGGAGGAACGGCATGGGCGACAAGGCGAGTGCACATCCCGGAGCCGCCGGCAGGGCAGCTACGGCCGACCACCCCTCATCCGTACGGAACGTGGTGCTGGTCGGCCACAGCGGATCCGGGAAAACGACATTGGTGGAAGCGCTCGCGCTGACGGCGGGAGCCGTCAACCGCGCGGGCCGGGTCGAGGACGGCGGGACCGTCTCCGACTACGACGAGATCGAACACCGGCAGCAGCGCTCGGTCCAGCTGTCGCTGGTCCCCGTGGAGTGGGCCGGCTGCAAGATCAATATCTTGGACACCCCCGGATACGCCGACTTCGTCGGGGAACTCAGGGCCGGTCTGCGAGCGGCGGACGCGGCCCTTTTCGTCGTCTCCGCCTCGGACGGCGTGGACGGCGCGACCCGGATGGTGTGGGACGAGTGCGCGGCCGTGGGCATGCCACGGGCCATCGTGGTCACCCACCTGGAGGCGGCCCGCGCCGACTTCGCCGAGATGACCCGGGTGTGCGCCGAGGCGTTCGGCGGCGACGACCCCGACGCCGTACTGCCGCTCTACCTGCCGCTGCACGGACCCGAGGGACCGGACGGGCACGCGCCCGTCACCGGCCTGATCGGGCTCCTGTCGCAGCGCGTCTTCGACTACGCGTCCGGCGAACGCAAGGAGGCCGAGCCAGGACCCGAGCAGCTCCCGCTCGTCGAGGAGGCCCGCAACCGGCTCATCGAGGGGATCATCGCCGAGAGCGAGGACGAGACCCTCATGGACCGCTACCTCGGCGGCGCGGAGATCGACGTCAAGACGCTCGTCGACGACCTGGAGCGGGCCGTCGCGCGCGGCACCTTCCACCCGGTCCTGGCGGCCGCCCCGGCCGCCGAGGGCGCCCGCCAGGGCATCGGCACCGTCGAGCTCCTGGAACTGATCACGGGCGGCTTCCCGACCCCCCTGGAGCGCACCGCGCCCGACGTGACGACCCCGCAGGGCTCCGCGCGCCCCACCCCGGTCTGCGCCCCCGACGGCCCGCTCGTCGCCGAAGTGATCAAGACCTCGTCCGACCCGTACGTGGGCCGGGTCAGCCTGGTCCGCGTCTTCTCCGGCACCCTGCACCCCGACGAGACCGTCCACGTCTCCGGCCACGGCATGACCGACCGGGGCCACGAGGACCACGATGTCGACGAGCGGATCGGCGCGCTCTCCTCGCCCTTCGGCAAACAGCAGCGCACCCTGGGCTCCTGCATCGCGGGCGACATCGCCTGTGTGGCCAAGCTGACCCGCGCCGAGACCGGGGACACCCTCTCCGGCAAGGACGACCCGCTGCTCATGGCGCCCTGGGACATGCCCGACCCCCTGCTCCCGCTGGCCATCCAGGCCCACAGCAAGGCCGACGAGGACAAGCTCTCGCAGGGCCTCTCCCGGCTCGTCGCCGAGGACCCGACCATGCGCCTGGAGCAGAACCCGCACACCCACCAGCTGGTCCTGTGGTGCCTGGGCGAGGCCCACAAGGACGTGGCCCTGGAGCGGCTGCGCAGCCGCTACGGCGTCCAGGTCGACGTCGTCCCGCACAAGGTGTCGCTGCGCGAGACCTTCGGCGACACCGCCACCGGGCGCGGCCGCCACGTCAAGCAGTCCGGCGGCCACGGCCAGTACGCGATCTGCGAGATCGAGGTGGAGCCGCTGCCCGCCGGATCCGGCATCGAGTTCGTCGACAAGGTGGTGGGCGGCGCCGTGCCGCGCCAGTTCATCCCCTCCGTCGAGAAGGGCGTACGCGCCCAGGCCGCCAAGGGCGTCGCCGCGGGCTACCCGCTCGTCGACGTCCGGATCACGCTCCTGGACGGCAAGGCCCACTCGGTGGACTCCTCGGACGCCGCCTTCCAGACCGCCGGGGCCCTCGCCCTGCGGGAGGCCGCCGCCGACACCCGCATCCACCTCCTGGAACCCGTCGCCGAGCTCCAGGTGCTGGTCCCCGACGACTACGTGGGCCCGGTCATGAGCGATCTGTCCGGCCGCCGGGGCCGCGTCGTCGGGACCGAGCAGGCGGGCCCGGGGCGCACCCTCGTACGGGCCGAGGTGCCCGAGATCGAGATCGGGCGGTACGCGGTGGACCTGCGCTCCGTCTCGCACGGCACCGGCCGGTTCGACCGCAGCTACGCCCGGCACGAGCCGATGCCGCCGCAACTGGCCGACAAGATCCGGGAATCGCTGGAAAAGACCGCTTAGGTACGGTAATTGACGGATCGTCGGAAACGCCGCCCGCTCAACCCCCTTGCGGCGGGCGGCGTTCCGATGCGCCGTGTACCACGGGCACCGACCCCGATACGCTGTGTCCCTGCTCAGCAGGTGTGCGGGGAACGGCAGTCGGGAAGAGGCCGCAGAGCGACAGTGTGCGGCGATGGGGGCGGCAGTGGCGGACGAACCATTCGACTTCTCACCCGGGGCCCAGGTCCCGCTCCAGGGCTCGGCGGGCCAGACCGCCGCGACCCAGGCACTGGCCTCGGCCGCCTACCGGGACAGCCCGGTCGCCGACATACTCAAGGCCAACAACGAGTGGCACGAGTCGGCCGTCACCAAACCCCGGCTCTCCCTCTTCGAACCCAACCTCGGCGAGGCCTTCTCCCGCGCCGTGCAGTCCCGCATGCTCGGCGCCACCCGCAAGGCGCTCATCCAGTCCTTCGGCACCGAACCGCAGACCGTCGTCGAGCACTGCCTCGCCGCGATCCGCATCCGCAAGGAGCGCGACACCAGGCTCACCCTGGTCACCGCCGTCTTCGGCGTGCTCTTCCTGCCCGGACTGCTGCTGTGGCTCGGCCTGTTCCAACTGCGCCGCACCCTCGCCGGCGCCAAGGACCGCCGCGTCGGGGCCCTCGGCAACCTGCTGCTCGTCGCGTTCGCCGTGCTCGCCGTGATCGCCCTGGTCAAGCTGCCCTTCGGCGGCTTCCTCGCGATCTATCTGCGGGCCATGCTGGTGATGCCCGTCCTCGGCTGGTTCTGGGCCAAGCAGATCTGCGAGTCCACCGCCAAGGACCTGCGCGCCCGCTGGAACGGCCTTCTCTCCGGCGGCGGAGTCGGCGCCAAGATCCCCGAGGCCGTACCGAAGAACCCGCACGAGACCGCCGCCGAGCAACTGCGCCAGAACCTCGCCAAACTCACCGCCGAGCAGCACAGCAACGCCGTCTTCTACGCCGGCCCCAAGGGCATACTCGGCATGGGCACCCGCTGGGGCAGCTGGCAGCTCGCCGAGGAGCTCGTCTCCAAGGACCCCGGCAAGGAGATCCACGGCTTCCGCAGCTGGGACGTCATAAGGTCCATCCAGGACCGCCTCCAGCTGCTCGAACGCGGCCCCCTGCACACCGGCGGCTTCCCCAGGCCCTCGGTCAACAACTGGGTCGTCTCCCCCGTCGGCGAGAACGCCAAGGAAGTCGCCCGGCCCACCGGCCAGGACGTCGACAACTTCCAGGTGCGCCAGCACGAGGTCCAGCGCATCTGCAACGAGCAGCAGTTCTCCAGCGGCAACCGCCACTACCTGGGCGTGCAGTTCACCCTCTGGGACGGCCAGCTGGTGATCACCATGATGATCACCGTGACCGTGCTCCACGAGACCCTGCGCATCGAGGTCACCGGACACGCCCTCGGCCCGGTGCACGCCCTGTTCACCACCAAGCCGAGCCCCAAGACCAAGTCGGTCGACAAGACCTTCAAGTTCTGGGAGAAGAAGGAGATACAGCTCCCGCTGGTCGAGCCGCGCGAGGTCGTCCGCCTCGCCGCCCGCGCCCCCCTCACCTGGTACCCGCCGCTCCTGGACTACCTCGGCGGCAAGCTGGTGCTGCCCGAGCCGTTCGGCCTGCGGCACGCCTGGGCCGACAAGCCCTGGCGCCACCGCTTCATGGCCGACGACGCGATGCGCGCGGCCACGCCGGTCCTGCGCGTGGTGCACGCCGCCGCGATGAAGGTGCTGGACGAGAACGGCGTGGACATCGAGCGCTTCAACAACCGCTCGATGATGCTCAGCGGCATGGTGCAGGACCCGGCGCCGCGGAAGGCGGACTGGTACGACGCGTGAACCTCAGCCCCTGGGCGGCCAGGCCTCCGCGAGCATCTTGCGGGTGTCGCCCAGGAGTTGGGGCAGGATCTTGGTGTGGCCGACGACCGGCATGAAGTTGGTGTCGCCGCCCCAGCGAGGCACGATGTGCTGGTGCAGATGGGCGGCGATACCGGCCCCGGCCACCGTGCCCTGGTTCATGCCGATGTTGAAGCCGTGCGCCCCTGACGCCGTCCGCAGGGCCGTCATCGCCTGCTTGGTGAGCTCCGCGAGCTCCACGGTCTCGGCGGCGTCCAGGTCCGTGTAGTCGGCGACGTGCCGGTAGGGCACGACCATGAGGTGGCCGCCGTTGTACGGGTAGAGGTTGAGCACCGCGTACACGTGCTCGCCGCGGGCCACGATCAGCCCGTCCTCGTCGGATTTGGCCGGGATGGAGCAGAAGGGACAGCCGTCGCCCGCACCCGGGCCGGTCGGCTTGTTCTCACCCTGGATGTAGGCCATCCGGTGGGGCGTCCACAGGCGCTGGAAGGCGTCCTGGACACCCACCCCGATCTGCTGTTCCGGCTCACTCGTCATGCTGTGCAGCATATGACTTCACGTGCGGGGACGAGGAGCGGCCCCCGGGAAGCGATCACTTCCCGGGGGCCTGACCCCGCGTGCGTGGGGAGCATGGCACCTTGTCCTTGTGCTGCTTCCGCATCTTCGGATCACCCCCGTCGGCACGGGGAACGGTCACAGCTGGACGCGGCGCTCCACAACGTCAACGAGCTTGGCGATCGCTTCGTCACGGGCGATCCCGTTCTCCTGCGACCCGTCGCGGTATCGGAAGGACACCGTGCCCGCCTGCATGTCCTCGTCACCGACAATGACCATGAACGGCACCTTCTGCTTCTGCGCGGTGCGGATCTTCTTCTGCATCCGGTCCGAAGACGCGTCCACGTCGACCCGCAGGCCCTTCTTCCTCGCCTCGGCGGCGAACTCCTGCAGGTACTCGACGTGCGCGTCGCCGATCGGGATGCCGACCGCCTGGACCGGGGCCAGCCACGGCGGCATGGCGCCCGCGTAGTGCTCCAGGAGCACCGCGAAGAACCGCTCGATGGAGCCGAACAGCGCACGGTGGATCATGACGGGGCGCTGCTTGGTGCCGTCCGGACCCGTGTACTCCAGGTCGAAGCGCTCCGGCAGGTTGAAGTCGAGCTGCACGGTCGACATCTGCCAGGTACGGCCGATGGCGTCCTTGCACTGCACCGAGATCTTCGGGCCGTAGAACGCGGCGCCGCCCGGGTCCGGGACCAGCGGGAGGCCCTGCTTCTCGGCCACCTGCCGCAGGGTCTCGGTGGCCTCCTCCCAGATCTCGTCCGAGCCGACGAACTTCTCCGGGTCCTTGGTGGAGAGCTCCAGGTAGAAGTCGGTCAGACCGTAGTCGCGCAGCAGGTTGAGGACGAAGGTGAGGGTGCGGTCCAGCTCCTCCGCCATCTGCTCCTTGGTGCAGTAGATGTGCGCGTCGTCCTGCGTGAAGCCACGGGCACGGGTCAGCCCGTGCACGACGCCCGACTTCTCGTACCGGTACACGGTGCCGAACTCGAACAGGCGCAGCGGCAGCTCACGGTAGGAGCGCCCGCGCGCGTCGAAGATCAGGTTGTGCATCGGGCAGTTCATGGGCTTGAGGTAGTAGTCCACGCCCTCGTCGAGCTGCATGGGCGGGTACATGCCGTCGGCGTACCAGTCCAGGTGGCCCGAGGTCTCGAAGAGCTTCCCCTTGGTGGCGTGCGGGGTGTAGACGAACTCGTAGCCCTCCTCCTCGTGGCGGCGGCGCGAGTAGTCCTCCATGACCCGGCGGATGATGCCGCCCTTGGGGTGGAAGACGGCCAGACCGGAGCCGATCTGGTCCGGGATCGAGAACAGGTCCAGCTCGTTGCCCAGCTTGCGGTGGTCGCGCTTCTCGGCCTCGGCGAGGAAGTCGAGGTGCGCCTTCAGCTCGTCCTTGGACGGCCAGGCGGTCCCGTAGATGCGCTGGAGCATCGGGTTCTTCTCGCTGCCCCGCCAGTACGCGGCGGCGTTCCGCATCAGCTTGAACGCCGGGATGTTCCGGGTGGTCGGCAGGTGCGGACCCCGGCAGAGGTCCTTCCAGCACAGCTCGCCCGTCTTGGCGTCCAGGTTGTCGTAGATGGTCAGCTCGCCGCCGCCCACCTCGACGTCCGCGCCGTCGTCGCTCGACGCGGAGCCCTTGATGCCGATGAGCTCCAGCTTGTACGGCTCGTTCGCGAGCTCCTCGCGGGCGGCCTCGTCGGTGACGACGCGGCGCGAGAAGCGCTGGCCGCGCTTCTGGATCTCCTGCATCTTCTTCTCGATGGCCTTGAGGTCCTCCGGAGTGAAGGGCCTCTCGACGTCGAAGTCGTAGTAGAAGCCGTCCCGGACCGGCGGGCCGATGCCCAGCTTGGCCTCGGGGAAGAGCTCCTGGACGGCCTGGGCCATCACGTGCGCGGTGGAGTGGCGCAGGATGTTGAGGCCGTCCTCGGAGGAGATCTCGACGGGCTCGACCTCCTCGCCGTCCTTCACCTCGTACGCGAGGTCCTTCAGCACGCCGGCCACGCGGGCCGCGACGATGGTGCGCTCACCGGTGAAGAGCTCGGCAGCCGTAGTGCCCGTCGTCACCACGCGCTCTTCCCGCTCGGAATCGCGTTGGATGATCACACGGACGTCTGACACCGGTCTCTCCTGACTGAAGGGGTACGCACGCTCGTAACCGCGTACGCGGGAGAATCCTACCGAGCCCCCGGGTGCGGTCGCGAAACGGTTTGTGCCGCGCCACCCGCACCGCGGCCCGCGCCGTCCCCCTCACTCCTCCCCCGCGCACGCCTCCTCGAAGAAGGCGATGCTTTCTACGGTCCCCTGGATCGACTTCATCAGCCGGTCCCGCTCCGCGTCGTCCACCTGGACCGGCACCACCCCCGTGGCCCCGGCGAGCCGACGGAAGCCGCCCCGGCTCTCCAGACGGCCGACGACCCGGATCGGCAGGCCGACGAGGTGGGCGTGGCCCGCGATCCGGTAGGCCTCCTCGTCGAGCTGCATCCGTACGTACGGGATCTCCGCGCCCGCCAGGACCCGCAGCCGTACCGTCCCCGGGCCGCGCGGGCCCGAGCGCCGCAGCCGGACCACCGCGCCGGTGACCCGGACCGGCAGCGAGGGCTCGTCGTCGAGGTAGCGCGCCCCGGCCTCGCGCAGCGCGGGCAGGTCGCCGGGCGAGAACTCCACCGGTTCGGGGCGCGGCGCGCACCCGGCCGGGACGCCCGCCGCCGGGGCCCACTCCAGGGCGACCCGGACGCCCTCCGAGCCCGACACCAGGGCGATGACGGCCTCGGTGAGCTCGCGGCTGGCGCCCGCCCCGACGGCCGCGTCGAACGCCTCCATGCCGCCGGTGGTGCGGCGGTAGTCGATGGCCTCGCGGACCGCGTACAGCGCCTCGTAGAGCCGGACGACCACCGCGCGGCCGGGCTCCACGGGGACGAACGCGGTGAGCCGCCCGCCCGGCGCCGGGCCGACCAGGACGTCCTCCAGGGCGGTCAGTGCCTGTCTGCGGTGGCGGGCGCCGTAGTACCCGGCGCGGCCGCGCACGGCGAGCGCGCCCGCCAGGAGCATGCGGTGGGCGGCGCTGCGCAGCCGCTCCTGCTCGCTCCAGGGGGCGGCGCCGGAGGGGCCCGGCGGGGTGTCGCGCCACCAGCGGACCTCGTCGCTGGGCACGGCGAGCGAGACCAGCACCTCGCGCGCGGAGGGCGCGGCCGAGCGGGCGAGCGCGGTGAGCGCCTCGCCGATCAGGTCCTCGCTGTCGGGGTACGCGCGGCTCTCCGGCACCAGCAGGCTGGTGCCGGCGGCGGCGCCCCCGGGCGGGGTCCAGCGCGCGTACCGTCCGGCCGCGCTGCCGCGCCGCTGCCAGCCGTGCCGGTGCAGCAGCACGCCGAGCACCGCCGGGTCCACCTGTGCCGGAACCGGCTCCACCGTCTCCGGCCCGCCGAACTCCCCGCTCGACAGACGCATCAGGGCCTCCCTCCCACCCCGACCCGGGTCATGATCTCGCAGAGCGCGCGATCGTCGAAGATCCGCGAGGTCGGTATCCGCACTGTGGTCCTGCGCCGCCCGGTCACCGCGTGGCCGGCCAGGTTGGTCCAGTAGCAGCAGTGCCGCAGCGCGAGCCGGTCGTGGCCCGCGCGCAGCCACTCGTCCCGGCTCCTGGGCACGAGCATCACGACCAGGATCTTGTGCACCGACACGGGTGTGCGGGCCAGCTTCACCAGGTGCTCGTTGTCGAGGGTGAAGGAGAAGGCCGCGCCCGGCGGGTGCGGGGGGATCTGGTACGTGCACTTGAGCTGCACCTTGATCGTGACTTCGTCGTCGACGGTGTGGCCGGGGGCGCTGTGGCTCACGTGCCAGTCGATTCCGTTGTCCGGAAAGGGCTGCGAGAGCGAACACCCGGCGGCGGCCGCCACGGCGTGGAGGTAGCCCACCTGGAGGGTCTCCATGCAGGCGGTGGTGGCGAGTGAGCCGCGCAGTGGTGCGATCCGCTCGGGTAGCAGCCCGTCCGGCTCCGGCTGCGCGATCGCCATGGCCGTCGTACGCCTTCCGTCAACTTGCGGGGCCGTCACCTGTGTTGTTGCCGGAGGGCGTACGCCGCAAACGGCCCGGGTATCACGGAATCGGGCAGGGGACGCACGCCATCTGCCAAGGGCGCAAAGGGAGTTGAACCATGACGTGCTGGTACGAAGGCCCCCTGGCCGCTTTCGACACCGAGACGACGGGCGTGGACGTGGAGCGGGACCGCATAGTGTCGGCCGCCCTGGTGGTCCAGGACGGGCCGGGTTCGCGGCCGCGGGCGACGCGCTGGCTGGTGAACCCGGGCGTATCCGTCCCGGAGGGCGCGACCGCCGTGCACGGGCTCACCGACGAGCACCTCCAGCTGAACGGGCGGTGGCCGGCGCCGGTGATGGAGGAGGTGGCCAGGGCGCTGGCCGAGGAGTGCGCGGCGGGGCGGCCGCTGGTGGTGATGAACGCGCCGTTCGACCTGACGCTGCTGGACCGGGAGTTGAGGCGCCACCGCGCCTCGTCGCTGGCGCGCTATCTGGACGGGGCGCCGCTGCGGGTCCTCGATCCGCGGGTCCTCGACAAGCACCTGGACCGCTACCGCAAGGGCCGCCGCACCCTGACCGATCTGTGCGCGCACTACGGGGTGGAGCTGGACAGCGCGCACGACGCGGCGGCGGACGCGCTGGCGGCCCTTGAGGTCGTACGGGCGGTGGGGCGCCGGTTCGCGGCGCGGCTCGAACGGCTCACCCCGGCGGAGATCCACACCCTGCAGACCGGCTGGCACGCGGCCCAGGCGCGAGGCCTGCAGGCGTGGTTCACGCGCAACGGGACGCCGGAGGCGGTGGACCCGGCGTGGCCGCTGCGGCCCGAGCTGCCCGCGGCGGCGTGAGGGGCGGAGCCTCCCGTACATGACGTCCCGTACATGCGGAAAGGCCGGTCCGTCGATGACGGACCGGCCTTCTCCCGGTGGGCGATACTGGGTTCGAACCAGTGACCTCTTCGGTGTGAACGAAGCGCTCTCCCACTGAGCTAATCGCCCGGGAACGGACTGAACCATACAGGCCCGGACGGCCTGGGTTCAAACTCCGTTCAGGACGGCCGTCAGTCCTCGCCGTCCGGCGCGCATCATCAGGGCGTGGTTGGCGAGGAAGACGGGCCGCCCGGGGACGGCGAGGCGACGCATCAGCGGCTTGCGCACCTCGACCTCCTGCTCGTAGACCGCACGCGTGCCGCCGTCGTACGCGCTCAGCGTCCAGCGGGCCCAGCCGTCCAGGTCGCCGCTCATGGCCACCTCCAGGACGCCGGCCACCTCGTCGCGGCGCCGCTCGCGGGCGGTGACGACCAGGTCGTACGGCAGGACGGAGCGGAACCTGGCGATGCCGGTGCGGTCGTCGACGGCGGTCACCTCGCGGATCTGCGGCCACCAGCGCGGATAGCCCTCGGCGCGCTCCAGGACCGCGTAGACGGCGGCGGGCGGGGCGGGCAGCTGCCAGACGCTGCGGAACCGGTAGTGGCTCCAGCCCGCGGTTCTCGGCTTCATGGTTCAAGTCTGCGCCGGGGAACGGGAAGTGGACCGGGAGGTGACGGGACCTCGGGAACGCCGAAGGCCCGGAGATCGTTGTCGATCTCCGGGCCTTCGGTCCGGGTGGGCGATACTGGGTTCGAACCAGTGACCTCTTCGGTGTGAACGAAGCGCTCTCCCACTGAGCTAATCGCCCGGGCGCACCGCAAACATTACCGCATGTCAGCGGGGCGTTTGACCATGGTGGCCGGTCCCGCCCGTCACTCGTCGATCTTCCACGGCATGACGAGGCCGAACTTCCAGAGGTAGACCGCGGCGAGCGCCGCGACGATCACCAGGCCGATGGCGGTCAGGATGATGTTCCGCCGCCGCACCTTGGGGTCGAGGGCCCGCTGGGCGGCCTCGGTCACCTTGCGCTTGGTCCAGCGCAGCACCAGCTGGGCCCAGACGAACTCGGTCGCCCAGATCGCCATGCCACCGAAGATCACCAGCCAGCCCGGGCCCGGCAGCGGAAGCATGATGACGCCCGCGGCCACGACCGCGAGGCCCACTATGAAGACGCCGACCTGCCAGCTCAGGTGCAGCGGCCTGGACGCCTTGATGAAGGCGGGCGCCCGCGATCCGAGAACCGCCTCCGGCGCACCGGCTTGCTCGTCACTCCCCGTATTCATGCTGTCCAACCTACCCGACCGGGGACCCTCACCAGAATGGCCGCATAACCCAAAGTAATACTCCGCCGTACGAGCTACCTGAACGACCGCAAAACGGCCAGAGGGGTTTACAACGGCACCGTAGGTGGCATGTCGATTTCGCCGACGTGCGAATCCCCGAGCGCACACTGAGCGAAAGGCCCTGGCGCTTATGAACACCACGGTCAGCTGCGAGCTGCACCTGCGCCTCGTTGTGTCGAGCGAGTCCTCACTGCCTGTACCCGCGGGCCTGCGGTATGACACGGCCGATCCCTACGCCGTGCACGCCACCTTCCACACCGGAGCCGAGGAGACCGTCGAGTGGGTGTTCGCCCGCGACCTCCTCGCCGAGGGCCTGCACCGGCCCACCGGTACCGGAGACGTCAGAGTCTGGCCATCGCGCAGTCACGGCCAGGGCGTCGTCTGCATCGCCCTCAGCTCCCCGGAAGGAGAGGCCCTGCTCGAAGCCCCGGCGCGGGCTCTGGAGTCGTTCCTCAAGCGGACGGATGCCGCGGTGCCACCGGGCACCGAGCACCGTCACTTCGATCTGGACACGGAGCTCTCGCACATCCTGGCGGAGAACTGAGCCAGACCGAGAGCCGCACGGCGCCGTCCGACTCGGGGAGACGGCGCCGCGCAGACATCCGCATAGGCACGCCCAGCGCATGAGGCACTCCACCGGAGCCCGTCCCGCGAACACCCTCGCGGGACGGGCTCCGGTGCGCTCGCACCCGAGCCGCTAGAGTCACCGGGCATCGGCGGGCACCGGCCCGCAGCAGGCCAGGGAGCGAATCGTGCTGATCCCTCACGACACCCGGATCGCCCTCGACATGGTGGTCGATCTGGTGAACACCTCGCCGGAGAGCGAGGAGCCCGACCGGCTCGCCGACGTCGAGGCGCTGTACGGCTTCGTACGGGACCACGACGTCAGCGGCGTGGAGAGCCTCACGGCGCGCGACCTCTCCGGCGTACGGACCGTACGGAGCCGTTTCGCGGGTGTTTTCGAGGCGCCGGACGCCCGGGCGGCGGCGGGTCTGGTCAACGAGATCGTGGCGGAGGCGGGCACCACGCCCCAGCTCACCGACCACGACGGCTACGACTGGCACGTGCACTACTTCGCGCCCGGCGCCTCGATCGCGGACCACCTGGCCGCGGACGGCGGGATGGCGCTCGCGTTCATCGTGGTGGCGGGCGAGCAGGAGCGGCTGCGCCGGTGCGAGGCGCCGGACTGCGGGCGCGCCTTCGTGGACCTCTCCCGCAACCGCTCGCGCCGCTACTGCGACAGCCGCACCTGCGGGAACCGGCTGCACGTGGCCGCCTACCGGGCCCGGCGCAAGGAAGCCGCGGGCTGACCCCGCGCGGGGCGCTCCCGTACGGCCGGTCACAGCAGGTACAGGTCGTGCAGGGCCGCCATGAGCAGCAGGCAGCCGATCACTCCGAGGAAGATCATCAGGGGTGGCTGCGACAGGGCGTAGAGGCAGCCGCGCGGCTCGTCGGACGGGGGCGCGGCGTGCGGCTCTTCGGGCGGCGCGGGGACGTGCCCCGGGGAAGTGTCCAGCATCTCGGGGTGATGATGGACCAGCGGCAGCGCCACGGGGCGCCAACACGCCCACCCGCAGCGGGAGTTGCCTCGATGTTGACGGGCGGGCCCGGCACCGGGTGCCGCCCGGCACCGCGCCGGGCGGACGTCCGGTGGGGAATTGGCGACAAGACCGGGAATGAGGTCTGGGAGCGCTCCCGTACGGTGGCCGGAATTCACTCCAACTGGAATTCCGCATAGGGGAATTCACGACCGCCGGAATTCCCCGGTCAGGCCGGTCACGGCAAGTTACGGAGTGTCAGATTCCGACGCTCTTTCAGATTCCGCGCCGGGTTCCGTATCGCGTCCGGTCCCGTACCGGGGTTCCGTATAGCGGGCGTTCGCACCGACGAGGGCCCGGCTCAGATCCCGTGCTTCTTCAGGATCGCCTCGATGTCGCTGAAGTCCTCGGCGCCGCCGGACTTGCCCTTCGCCTTCGGGGCGGACCGGTCGGACCGGCGACCGGCGCCCAGGGAGGGCGCGGAGGCCTTCGGGGCGATCGCCTCTCCCCCGGCCGCCTCGGCTGCCCTGCGCTCCTTGCGGGTGCCGCCCTCGGAGCGCCGCTCCACGAAGCGGGTGGCCGAGAAGAGCAGCCAGGCGATGCCGAGCAGGCCGAAGCCCGCCCAGACGCTCGGCTTGAACACGATGCCGGACACCCATCCCACGACACCGGTCATGACCAGGGCCACGGGGACCAGGGAGTAGGCGGCGATCCGCGTGGCCGACAGGAAGCGCTTGCGGTACGCCGTGACGGCGGCGATGCCCAGTCCGGCCGCGGACGCGGCGGAGCAGACGGTCTCGGCAAGCATCCGGTTCCTCCAGACATGGGGGGTGTGGCCCTTCCATCCTGCACCGGAGCGGGCCGTCCGGGCCACGGTGCGCCAGGACATCAGGGAGATCTCCGGGGCGGATCCTCCCCAGGTCCCGGTTGGGGCCCGTCGGGCGGGGCTGGAAGACTGGCCCCATGAGCGAGACCACCCCCGAAACCCCCGGCTCCGCCCCCGTCGTCCTCGACGTGTGGTGCGAGCTCCAGTGCCCCGACTGCCACGCCGCCCTCGACGACGTCCGCGCCCTGCGGGCCCGGTACGGCGACCGGCTGGACATCCGGCTGCGGCACTTCCCGCTGGAGAAGCACAAGCACGCCTACGCCGCCGCCCAGGCCGCCGAGGAGGCGTTCGGGCAGGGCCGGGGCTGGCCGTACGTGGAGGCGGTGCTCGCCCGCACCGAGGAGCTGGGCGAGCGGGGAGAGCGCGTACTGCTCGACGCCGCGCGGGAACTGGGCCTGGACGCCGAGGAGTTCGACACCGCCCTCATCGACGGCCGGCACCTGCTGATCGTCGACGCCGACCAGGCCGAGGGCAAGGCGATCGGCGTCACCGGCACGCCCACGTACGTCATCGACGGGGAGCGCCTGGACGGCGGCAAGAGCCAGGCGGGCCTGCGGGCCCGCATCGAGGAGATCGCGGACCGGCTACTGGGAGCTTGAGCGCTCGGCCGGGAGTGCGGTCATTTCGGCTGCGGGCCGTCTCCGGCTGGTCGCGCGGGTCTACAACAGCGGCTTCGCCCGGTTGTACTCCGTCGGCTCGTACCCCAGCGACTCGTACAGCCGCACGGCCGGGGTGTTGTCGCTGAAGACGTGCAGGGCCAGCGTGGACATGCCGTCGGCCAGCGCCGCCCGCTCGGCCAGCAGCATCAGGGCCCGGCCGTGGCCCCGGCCCCGGTGCTCCTCGGCGACCGCCACGTCGTAGACGTAGGCGGCGGGTCCCGTCTCCAGCTCCTTGCGGGCGACCCAGACGTGGCCGACCACGGAGTCGCCGCTGACCAGCACCTCCAGGTGGACGCCCGGCGTCGCCAGGCCGTCGGGCAGCAGGCCGCGGTGGTCGGCCTCGGACTTGGCGCGGGCCTGGTCGGCCGGGACGCCCCGGGCGATCCAGCTGCGGGCGTAGTTCTCCTGCTCGTCGTGGTGCCAGACGGTGTACTCGGCCTCGGTCATCGGGCGCCCGGTGACCGAGGCGGGCAGGGCGGGCGGCTCGGCGGGCAGCCGCTTGACCATGTTGCGGCTGCGCTCGGTGTAGCCGAGCGCGTCGGCCAGCCGCAGGGCCGCCACGGCGTCCGCGGGCACCGCCGCGCGCACCTGGGTGCAGCCCCAGCCGCGCAGCACCTCCTCGGCGGCGAGCGCGGCGACGGTCCCCCGGCCGCGGCCCCGGTCGGGCTCGTCGATGCGCAGCCCGCTGATCACCCCCATGGCGCGGCCGAAAGCCGCGTCGGTGGCGACGGTGATGGTGCCGACGCGTCTGCTGTTCACACAGACGTCGTACGTACGGGAGGCGGCGCCGTCGGCGCCCTGCTGGAGCGGCCCGGTCGGCCGAATGGTCGTGGTCATCAAGGCCGTTGTACCTGCCGGGCCGCCGTCCGTCACCGCATTTGCCGGGACGTAACCGCTCGCTTCCCGTCTCTACGGGTCGAGGTCGGAGGCGGCCCGCTCGTCGAAGACGCGCATCGCCTTGGCGGTGACCGGGCCCGGCGTGCCCGTCAGCTCCCGGCCGTCGACCCGGTGCACCGCCTGGACGTCCCGGAGCGTGGAGGTCAGGAAGACCTCCTCGGCGGATGCGAGCACGTCGAGCGGCAGCTCGGTCTCCTGGGCGCCGGTCCACTCCACGACCAGCTCGCGGGTGATCCCGGCGAGGCAGCCGGAGGCGAGCGGCGGGGTGTGCAGCTGTCCGTCGACGACCACGAAGACGTTGGAGCCGGTCCCCTCGCAGAGCGCGCCGACGGTGTTGCCGAAGAGCGCCTCGGTGGCTCCGTGCCCGTGGGCGCGGGCAAGGGCGACGACGTTCTCGGCGTACGAGGTGGTCTTGAGCCCGGCGACGGCGCTGCGCTCGTTGCGCGTCCAGGGGACGGTGACCACGGCGGTGGTGTCGGGTCGGCGCCGGGTCTCGCCGACCGCGACGACCAGCGTCGGGCCGGTGTCGCCGCGCTCGGAGCCGAGCGGGGAGAGGCCGCCGGTGTAGGTGATCCGCAGCCGGCCGAGGGCGACCGGGTTGGCGTCGAGCACGGCGGCGCAGGCGCGGCGGACCTCGTCCGGATCGGGGTCGGGCAGCCCGAGGCCGCGGGCCGAGCGGGTCATCCGGGCGAGATGGCGGGTGAGCGCGAACGTCGTCCCCTTCTCCGCCTTCACCGTCTCGAAGATGCCGTCGCCCACGGTCATCCCGTGGTCGAGGACGGACACCCGTGCGGCGTCGGCGTCCCGCAGTGCGCCGTTCACCCAGATCTGCATTTACGCGGTCCTTCCACTCTGCGTATACGCGCCCGACGCTACCGCGAGGAGCCGCGCCGCCTTCAGCTCGGTCTCGGCCCACTCCCGCTCGGGGTCCGAGCCCCAGGTGATGCCCGCGCCGGTGCCGAAGCGGAGCACGCCTCGGGGGCGGTCGATCCAGAAGGTGCGTATGCCGACGGCGAGCTCGGCCCGGCCCCGGTCGGCGTCGACCCAGCCGATGCCGCCGCAGTAGGGGCCGCGCGGGGCGGTCTCCAGGGCCTCGATGATCCGCAGCGCACTGGACTTGGGCGCCCCGGTGACCGAGCCGGGCGGGAAGGAGGCGTCGAGCAGCTCCTTCCACCCCGCTCCTTCGCGCAGTTCCCCGCGCACGGTCGAGACGAGGTGGACCAGGCCCGGGTGCGGCTCGACCGCGCAGAGCTCGGGCACGGTGACCGAGCCGGTGGCGCAGACCCGCCCCAGGTCGTTGCGGACCAGGTCGACGATCATCACGTTCTCGGCGTGGTCCTTCTCCAGGAGGTCCTCGGCCGTTCGGCCGGTCCCCTTGATGGGTCCGGACTCGACGACCCGTCCCGTACGCCGCAGGAAGAGCTCGGGCGAGGCGGTGGCGATCTCCACGCCGTGCGCAGGAAGCCGAATCGTTCCTGCGTAGGGGGCGGGGTTGCCCCGGGCGAGCAGCGCGGTGAGCGCGTCGACGTCGGCGGCGGCCGGATCGGGCAGCGGCGCGGTCAGCACGCGGCAGAGGTTCGCCTGGTAGACCTCGCCGGCCGCGATGTGCTCGCGGATCCTGCGTACGCCCGCGATGTACGCGGCGCGGTCGAGGGAGGACGTCCAGTCACCGGCGGCGGGCCCGCGCCAGGCGCCCGGGACGGGCGCGGGGACGGGGGCGGCCCGTACGTCCGCGAAGCGGGCGCAGACGAGGCGGCCCTCGAAGTCGGCGGCGACGGCCCAGAAGCCGGCGGAGTCCAGCGCCTCCGGGTCGGCGGTCACATCGCGGAGATCGGAGGCGAGGAGCCCGCCGAAACGGGCCAGAGGAGCGAGGTCATGCACGGTTGTGAGTCTAGGGGTGCCGCCGTACGGCCGCCCCGGACCGGCGCGGACCAGGGACGACGCCGGGGCGCCGCCGGGCCGGGGGCGGCCCCGGCGGCGGGTGCGGGCCGAGCACACCGCAGCACGCTGCGGAAACGCGTTTTTGTACTGGCCCAGGAATCCGCTAGAGTTCAACACGTCGCCGGGACGCGCAAGCGGAACGGAAACGACAAGCGGACGTGGCTCAGTTGGTAGAGCATCACCTTGCCAAGGTGAGGGTCGCGAGTTCGAATCTCGTCGTCCGCTCGATGTGGGGGATCTTCCCGAACCCCTGCTCTCACTCCTGGTGGAGTGGCCGAGAGGCGAGGCAACGGCCTGCAAAGCCGTCTACACGGGTTCAAATCCCGTCTCCACCTCCAAGGACGATTAGCTCAGCGGGAGAGCGCTTCCCTGACACGGAAGAGGTCACTGGTTCAATCCCAGTATCGTCCACTGGATCTTCTCGAAGATCTGCCCGCGCGATTAGCTCAGCGGGAGAGCGCTTCCCTGACACGGAAGAGGTCACTGGTTCAATCCCAGTATCGCGCACGCAGTACCACCCGGTCCGGAACCGTCCTGTATGGTTCTGACCGACCCCGCGCGATTAGCTCAGCGGGAGAGCGCTTCCCTGACACGGAAGAGGTCACTGGTTCAATCCCAGTATCGCGCACAGCCCGGAGCCCCCGGCCTTCTCGAAGGCCGGGGGCTCCGTCGTGCGCAGGGTTCGGCGTACGGGGCCCCGGCGTGCGGGGCCTCGCCGCTCAGGACGAGAAGAGCATGTGGCCGAAGCCCTTGTGGCGCTTGTGGCCGCCGTAGTGACCGCCGTGGCCGCCGTGCTGCGGGGCGCCCCAGGCCGGGGCGTGCGGGGCCTGGGCCGGGTAGCCCTGCGGGGCCGGGGGCGCGGGGTAGGCCTGCGGAGCGGGCGGCGCCTGCTGCACCCACTGCGACTCCAGCCGGGTCAGCGACTCCAGCTCCCCGTAGTCGAGGAAGATCCCCCGGCAGCCGCTGCACTGCTCGATCTGGACACCGTTGCGGTTGTACGTGTGCATCGGTGCGTGGCACTTGGGACACTGCATGACCGGCTCAACTCCTCGCCGTTTCTACGATGGGCAACCAGCACCCTACGTCGGCCGCCGTCACGGGAACTCGGGCGGGAGTGCTGCGATTCGGGTACAGCTCTCGATCATGGCCAGCTCCGCCTCGTCCGGTGCGCGGCGCTCGCCCGCGCACTTGGCGAGGGCCAGGGCCGCCGTCTGTACGGTCAGGGCGCGGGCGGGCGCGTCGAGTTGGGGCCACGGGTCGCCCTCCGGCGGGACGGCGGGACCGCCCGCTTCCCGGTACGCGGCGAGGAAGCGGGCCCAGTCGTCGGGGTCGAGCAGGCCCGCCGCGTACCAGGCGGCGGGGCGCGCCAAGTCCCAGGCGGGCTCGCCCAGTCCCAGGTCGTCCACGTCGATGAGCAGCCAGTCGCCGCTGCCGGCCGGGTGCCGGATGAGCTGGCCGAGGTGGAAGTCGCCGTGGCAGAGCCGGGCGGTGCGCTCGGCCGGACCGGGGTGGAGGGTCTCGGCCCGGGCCCACGCGGGGAGTTGGCCCCAGGCCCGCAGCACGGCGTCGGCCGCCGCCCCCGGGATCCCGACGCCCCGCATCCGCGCCACCGCCCTGGCCGCCTTGGCGGGTCCCCGCATCGCGGGCAACGGCCCGGGCAGCGCGTCGGTCGGCACTCGGTGCAGGTCCGCCACGAGCCGGCCGGCCTCGGCCCAGGGGGCTCTGTCGGGGTCGGTGGGGTCCACGGGGGTGCCGTGGGGCCAGAGGGTGAGGGGGCGGCACGGCTGGAGGGCTGCGTGTTTGTCTGCGGGCCGGTGGGGGCTTGGCGCGCAGTTCCCCGCGCCCCTTGGGGGGACGGGGGCCGACGGGACGGAGGCCCCGGCCGGGGCGTGCTGGAGAGGGGCCAGCAGCACGCCGTGCAGGAGGGGGTGCGCGGCGACGGCCAGGCGGACGTCGAGCACGGCCCGGTCCGCGTCAGGGGCATGCGCCTTGGCCACGACGCGGCCGTACCGGACGACGGTCCCGTCTGGGCGGTCCGCGAGCACCTCGGTACCGGGCGCGGGGAGCCCGTCCCCCGGCTCGCGCTCGGCCGCCGTACGGGCGGCCTCGGCCAGGGTGGCGACGAGTGAGGGGGGCATAGGTCTCCCAGCGTACGGCTCGGCCTGCGCCCTGAGGGGCGCGGGGAACTGCGCGACCAGCCACAGACGGCCCGCAGCCAAACCACCGGGCCCATACAAAAGGCGTTGCCCGGACGGCTCCCCAGCCGTCCGGGCAACGCCTTTTTACTGCCGTCCGCCGCACCCCCGTCCCCACGGGGCTGAAAATGGCCGGATGTCCCCGACCCGGTCCGCTCTACCGGGTCCGGGGCGCCGCTCAGCGCCCCAGCATCACGCCCACGGACGACGCTTGTGTGACCACCGCGTCCCAGCCGCCGAAGACGACTGTCAGCAGGGCCGCCAGGGGAAGGGCCATGGCCGTCGCCACCAAGGGGTGGCGCGGACCGGACCGGCGGGCGCCGAACGCCGCGGCGTAAGCCCTGCGTCCTCGCGTGCGGAGAACCGTCCGCGTTGCCGTGTCCGCCATGGTCCCTCTCCTGTCGATTGGACAGCGGCGGGCGTCTGACCTCGGGGGACGAGTGCTGCGCCCGCCGCTTGACTTCAACATTAGGGAAACGGCGGCCGCCGGGCGTCATGCCCTCGTACCGATTGCCGGGCCTCCCAGGGGATGAGTGGGTCCCCACTCTCGTACTCCCCTGGGTGGAGACGGGGTCCTAGGACTTGGGGTCTTCCCGGAGGGGACGGGACTGCGCCTCCGACGCGTCCTCCCTGGGGACGGGCTGCTCGACCAGGGCCAGGACCCGGTTCGCCATGAAGCGCGCGGTGCGCACCACCGTGCCGCTGCGGGTGACTTCGCTCACTTCCACCACCCCTCTGCGGACCGCCGTCTCCACCCTGCGACCCGCCCGGCTTGCCACCACTTCGTACGTCCGTGTCGTGTCACCCGCGTCCACGACTATCTCCACTCGGTCACCCTTCACTGATCCAATCCCCCTTCTGCGCCGGACGGTTGGGATCACGCTCGCGCCGCCGCGCCCCGCACGGCGGCTCGCTGACCACTCTTCAAGTTTCCCACCGGGCACTGACAATCGATGGGTGCGCGAGGGCGCGGCCTATGAGCACACCGGCCCGGGGGTACGTAAGCTGTGCCACGTCAACAGGACCGGGCAGCGGGGATGAAAATGGCGATGATGCGGCTCCGGCGCGAGGACCCGCGTGTCGTCGGCTCGTTCCGGCTCCACCGGCGCCTCGGCGCGGGTGGCATGGGTGTCGTCTACCTCGGCTCCGACCGGCGCGGCCAGCGGGTCGCGCTGAAGGTGATCCGGCCGGACCTCGCCGAGGACCAGGAGTTCCGCTCGCGCTTCGCCCGCGAGGTGTCGGCGGCCCGGCGCATCCGCGGCGGCTGCACGGCCCGGCTGGTCGCGGCCGACCTGGAGGCCGAACGCCCCTGGTTCGCGACGCAGTACGTGCCCGGCCCCTCGCTCCACGACAAGGTCGCCGAGGAGGGCCCGCTGGCCGCGGCCGAGACCGCCGCGATCGGCGCCGCGCTCTCCGAGGGACTGGTGGCGGTCCACGAGGCCGGTGTGGTGCACCGGGACCTCAAGCCGTCCAACATCCTGCTCTCCCCCAAGGGCCCCCGGATCATCGACTTCGGCATCGCCTGGGCAACCGGGGCCTCCACGCTGACCCACGTCGGCACGGCGGTGGGCTCGCCGGGCTTCCTCGCGCCCGAGCAGGTGCGCGGCGCGGCGGTCACGCCCGCCACGGACGTCTTCTCGCTGGGCGCGACGCTGGCGTACGCGGCGATGGGCGACTCGCCCTTCGGGCACGGCAGTTCGGAGGTCATGCTCTACCGGGTCGTACACGAGGAAGCGCAGCTGCACGGGGTGCCGGACGCGTTGGCGCCGCTGGTGCGGGCCTGTCTGGCCAAGGACCCGGAGGAGCGTCCCAGCACGCTCCAGCTCTCGATGCGGCTCAAGGAGATCGCGGCGCGGGAGGCGCAGGGCGGCGGCCTGGACGCGCGCCCGCCCGCCCAGCGCGACCGCTCCGAGGCGGACCGCCCCACCGGGCGGCTGAACGAGCGCACCGAGCGGTACGAGCACGACGAGCGCACCCAGCGCTACACGGACACCGGGCGGGGCACCGGCGCGGGGCAGCGTCCCGGGGCACCGCGTCCCAACGGGCCGCGCACCGGTGGCTCGCGGGCGCCCGCGCCGCGCAACGGCGCGCGCCCGGCCAGCCGTACGAACGGGACCAACGGCCGCCCCGGCACCCGTCCGGGCGCCCGGACCGGCACGGGCCGGCTGCGCCCGGCCAACCCCCGGCTGCTGCGCCAGCGGCTGATCGTGTTCTTTGTTGTCACGCTGATCGTGGCGCTGGGGATCGCTGCGGCGCAGCAGCTTTAGCGTTCCACTGGTGGTGTGGTTGCCGATTCGGCTGCGGGCCGTCTGTGGTTGCTCGCGCAGTTCCCCGCGCCCCTTACAGGGCGCCCAGCACGGCATCCAGACCGCCATGAAGCCGTTGGCGCGCTACTCCGGGCGGCCCGTCGCCACCGCGTAGAAGGCTACTGCCGCCGCCGCGCCCACGTTGAGCGAGTCGACGCCGTGGGCCATCGGGATGCGGACCCACTCGTCGGCCGCGACCAGGGCCTGGGTGGAGAGCCCGTCGCCCTCCGCGCCGAGCATCAGGGCCACCTTGTCCAGCCGGTGGGGCGCCGCCTCGTCGATGGCGGAGGCCTTCTCGTCCGGGGTGAGGGCGAGCAGCCGGAAGCCCGCCTCGCGCACGGTCGCCAGGCTCTTGGGCCAGGACTCCAGGCGCGCGTACGGGACGGAGAAGACCGCGCCCATGGAGACCTTCACCGAGCGGCGGTAGAGCGGGTCGGCGCAGTCCGGCGAGAGTAGCACCGCGTCCATGCCGAGGGCCGCCGCGCTCCGGAAAATTGCACCGATATTCGTATGGTCGTTCACGGCTTCCATCACCGCGACCCGTCGGCTGCTCGCGAGGATCTCCTCGGCCGTCGGCAGCGGCTTGCGCTGCATCGAGGCGAGGGCGCCGCGGTGCACGTGGTAGCCGGTGACGCGCTCGGCCAGGTCGGGGCTGACCGCGTAGACCGGCGCCGGGAGTTCGTCGATGACGTCGCGCATGACGTCGACCCACTTGGCGGAGAGCAGCATGGACCGCATCTCGTAACCGGCGTCCTTGGCGCGTCTGATGACCTTCTCGCCCTCGGCGATGAACAGGCCCTCGGCGGGCTCGCGCTTGCGCCGCAGCTCGACGTCGGTCAGGCCCGTGTAGTCGCGCAGGCGCGGGTCGTCGGGGTCGTCGATGGTGATGAGATCAGCCACAGGGTGATACTGCCTTGTCCTGGGTGTGGTGCCAACGGCCCGGACCGAGATCCGTTACCGCGGGTTACGTAGTGGGTCGGGCAGGGCCCACGGCGACGACGTCACCGATCACGATGACGGCCGGCGGCCGCACGTCCTGCGTGGTCACAGTCTCCCCCACCGTGGCGAGGGTCGCGTCGACCCGGCGCTGGGCGGCGGTGGTGCCCTCCTGGACGAGGGCCACGGGGGTGTCGGGGTTCTTGCCGTGGGCGATCAGCGTCCGGGCGATCGCGCCGATCTTGTCGACGCCCATCAGGATCACCAGCGTGCCGGTGAGCCGCGCGAGCGCCTCCCAGTCGACGAGCGAGCGCGCGTCGTCGGGGGCCACATGGCCGCTGACCACGGTGAACTCATGGGCCACGCCCCGGTGGGTGACGGGGATCCCGGCCGCGCCCGGCACCGAGATGGAGCTGGAGATGCCCGGGACGACCGTGCACGGGATGCCCGCGTCGGCGAGCGCCTGGAGCTCCTCCATGCCGCGGCCGAAGACGTACGGGTCGCCGCCCTTGAGCCGGACGACCGCCTTGCCCGCCTTGGCGTGCTCGATCAGCGCGTTGTTGATGGCTTCCTGGGCCATGAACCGGCCGTACGGGATCTTCGCCGCGTCGATCACCTCGACGTGCGGCGGGAGTTCGTCGAGCAGGTCGCGCGGGCCGAGCCGGTCGGCGATGACCACGTCGGCCTCGGCGAGCAGCCGGCGGCCGCGCACGGTGATCAGGTCCGGGTCGCCGGGGCCGCCGCCGACGAGGGCGACGCCGGGCGTCCGGGTGCGGTGGTGCGGGGCGACCAGGGTGCCGTCGCGCAACCCCTCGACGACCGCGTCGCGGATGGCGGCGGTGCGGCGGGGGTCGGGGGCGCCGCCGGTGAGCACGGCGACCGTGACGCCCTCGCTGCGGCCGGTGGCCGGGGTCCAGGCGGTGGCCTGGGTCGCGTCGTCGGAGCGCACGCACCAGACGCGCCGGCGCTCGGCCTCGGCGGAGGCGAGGCGGTTGGCCTCGGTGTCGCTGCTCGCGATCAGCGCGTACCAGGCGTCCGCGAGGTCGCCGTCCTCGTACGGGCGGCGGTGCCAGGTGATCTCGCCGGTGTCCGCCATCGCCTCCACGGAGGGGGTGGCGGACGGGGAGACCAGGACGATGTCGGCGCCGGCCGCGATCAGGGCCGGGAGGCGGCGCTGCGCGACCTGGCCGCCGCCGATGACGACGACGCGGCGGCCGGTGAGGCGCAGGCCTACGGGGTACGCGGGGTGTTCTGCCATGGCGGGTGGCTCCTGGTGCGGCGTCGTCGAAGGCCGGGGCGTCGCCCCGGACCCCATTGTCTGCGGACCGTCGCCCGGCGCGCCCCCCGTTCCGTACTGCGGAACGGGCGGGCACGCCGGGTACGACAGCGGCTACTTCTCGGTAACTCCGGCCGAGTCGAAGGTCGCGACCTCGTGCATCGCCCGGGCCGCGCTCTGGACCAGCGGCAGGGCGAGGAGGGCGCCGGTGCCCTCGCCGAGGCGCAGGTCCAGGTCGACCAGCGGGCGCAGGCCCAGCTTGTTCAGGGCCGCGACGTGGCCGGGCTCCGCGCTGCGGTGGCCCGCGATGCACGCCGCCAGGGCTTCCGGTGCGATGGCCCGGGCGACCAGGGCCGCCGCGCCCGCGCTCACGCCGTCCAGGATCACCGGCGTACGCAGCGAGGCGCCGCCGAGGATGAAGCCGACCATGGCCGCGTGCTCCAGGCCGCCGATCCCGGCGAGGACGCCGATCGGGTCGGCCGGGTCCGGGCTGTGCAGCTCCAGGGCGCGGCGGACCACGTCGACCTTGCGGGCGTGCGTCTCGTCGTTGATGCCGGTGCCGCGGCCGGTGACCTCGGCCGGGTCGACGCCCGTGTAGAGGGAGATCAGGGCGGCCGACACCGTGGTGTTGGCGATGCCCATCTCGCCCGTGAGGAGCGCCTTGTTGCCCGCCGCCACCAGGTCGCGGGCGGTCTCGATGCCCACCTCGACGGCCGCGACGACCTCTTCGCGGGTCATGGCGGGCCCGGTGGTCATGTCGCCGGTGCCGGGGCGCACCTTGCGGGGCAGCAGCCCCGGGGTGGCCGGGAGTTCGCTCGCCACGCCCACGTCGATGACGCAGACCTCGGCGCCGACCTGGTTGGCGAACGCGTTGCAGACCGCGCCGCCGCCCAGGAAGTTGGCCACCATCTGGCCGGTGACCTCCTGCGGCCAGGGGGTGACGCCCTGGGCGTGCACCCCGTGGTCGCCCGCGAAGATCGCCACGGCGGCGGGCTCCGGGATCGGCGGCGGGCACTTGCGCGACAGACCGCTGAGCTGTGCGGAGATGATCTCCAGCATGCCGAGCGCACCGGCCGGCTTGGTCATCCGCTTCTGCCGCTCCCACGCCTCGCCGAGCGCCTTGGCGTCCAGCGGGCGGATGGTGGCGACGGTCTCCTGGAGCAGGTCGTGCGGGTCCTCGCCGGGCAGGGCGCGGCGGCCGTACGTCTCCTCGTGGACCACCCAGGACAGCGGGCGCCGCTTGGACCAGCCCGCCTGCATCAGCTCGGGCTCCTCCGGGAACTCGTCCACGTACCCCACGCAGAGGTAGGCGACGACCTCCAGGTGCTCGGGCAGGCCGAGCGCGCGGACCATCTCGCGCTCGTCGAAGAAGCTGACCCAGCCGACGCCGAGGCCCTCGGCGCGGGCGGCGAGCCAGAGGTTCTCGACGGCGAGCGCCGAGGAGTACGGGGCCATCTGCGGCTGGGTGTAGCGGCCCAGGGTGTGGCGGCCGCCGCGGGTGGGGTCGGCGGTGACCACGATGTTCACCGGGGTGTCGAGGATGGCCTCGATCTTCAGTTCCTTGAACTGCTTGGCGCGGCCCTTGGGCAGCGACTTCGCGTACGCGTCGCGCTGGCGCTGGGCGAGCTCGTGCATGGTGCGGCGGGTCTCGGCGGACCGGATGACCACGAAGTCCCAGGGCTGCGAGTGGCCCACGCTGGGGGCGGTGTGCGCGGCCTCCAGGACGCGCAGCAGCACCTCGTGCGGGATGGGGTCGCCGCGGAAGCCGTTGCGGATGTCGCGCCGCTCGCGCATCACGCGCAGCACGGCCTCGCGCTCGGCGTCGGCGTAGCCGGGGGCCGGGGCGCCCGCCTCGGCGTAGACGTCCTCGGCGTCGGCGCCTTCCGCCTCCGGGGCGGCTTCGGCCTGGAGGGGCTCGCCCTGCTCGACGGCCTCGGCGGCCGGGGCGATCTCCTCGGCTGCGTCCTCGTCGTCCTCGATGATCACGGGAACGGGTGCGGCCTGCTCGGGCTCGGGCTCGGGCTCGACGGCCAGGAGCTCGGGCTCGTCCGTGACGAGCACGGGAGCCGGTGCCTCGGGGGCCGCCGGGACCGTCTCGGGCCGCGGCTCCGGGACGGACTCGGAGCGGGGTACGGGCACGACCGGCGTCGCGGCGGCCGGGACGGGCACGGGCTGCGGCTCGGTCGCGTCCGGCTCCTGGACCTGGGTCCGCTCCTGGACGTGGGTCCGCTCCTGGACCTCGGCCACGGGCTCGGCGGGCGCGGGGGCCTCGACGGGCTCCACGACCTCCGGCGCCACGGCGACCGGGGCGGGCACGGCCTCGACGACCACCGGCTCGGGCTCGGCCGCGACCACGGCGGCGACCGGCTCGGCCACGGCGTCCTCGGCCTCTTCCACGACCACGGGGCCCAAGGCGATGGGCGCCACCGGTGCCACGGGCTCGGCGACGACCTCGGCCACCGGCTCCGGCTGCGCGGCTTCGGGCTGGGGGGACTGGGCGGGCCGCACCGGCTGAGGGGCCTGCGACGGCGGCTCCGCCGAGGTGGCGGCCATGACCGGCCCGGCCACCGGCTCGGCGGCGGGCACCGCGATGGGCTCGGGCACGGGCACGGGCACGTGCTCGGCGGCGGGTGCGGCGACCGGCTCCACCGGCGACGGGGCCAGATGCGGCCCGGTCGGGACCGAGCCCTCCACCGGCACGAACTGACCGACGGCGGGCGGCTGTACGGCAGGTACCGGCGCGACGGGCGAGACCGGCGACACCGGTGCCATGACCGGCGACGGCTGCTCGGCGGCGGCGACGGCGTGGACCGGCACCCCGGCGGGCGCGAGCTCCTCCGGGACGACCGTTTCTGCGGCGCCGACCAGGCCGTTCGGTGACTGCTGGGGCTCAGGCTGCGCGAGGGACGGCTGGGGCCGCACGGCCTGCGGCACAACGGCCTCGGCCCGTACGGGCTCGGGCTGCCGGACCCGCTGGGCCTGCTGCGGCTCGGGCGCGGGCTGCGGCGCCGGGGCCTCGACGGCCTCCTGCGGCGCCACGGACTCCCACGGCGTCGCGCCCTGCGGCGGGAGCTCGCTCAGCTGGGGGCCGGGCAGCGGCGCGGGCGCCTCCTCGCGGGGCACGTCCAGGTATTCGGGACCGGTGGTCGGCGGGCCGGGGGTGCGCATCGGGGCCGGGTTCACCGGGGCGCCGGTGGCCGGGCCGCGGTCGGCGAGGGACCGTACGACACCGCCGGAGGCGTCGGGCATCGGCGGGCCCATGTGCAGCGGGCGGCGGGCGGGCGGGGGCGTCGCGGACGGGGTGCGCACGGCGCCCAGGTCCACCGAGCCGGAGTCGCGGCCGCCGGCCTCGTGGGCGCCGGGCTCGGCGGGCTGCTCCGGGGCGGGGGCGGCGTGCGCCGGGGACGGCACCGGCACGGGGGCCGCGAGCGGGGCGGGCGCGGACTGCGGGTCGATCCAGGCGCCCTGGGCGCCCGGCATCAGCAGGAGGTCGTCGTCGTCCGCGCCGAGCGCCGAACCGTCGGAGGGGTCGAGGAAGGTGTACGCGCCGGGAGCGGGGACGCCCGGCTGCTCCACCATGCCTGCGTCCTCCGGCAGCCCCTCGCCCGGGACCTGGCCGGTGTCAGTCATGCGTACCCCTCGCCCATCTGTAGTGCTTCTTCGGCCTGCGCCCGGGGACCGCCCACGCACGGAGCGCCCCGCACCCGTCAACAAGAACGAGCGGGCACGCCGCGCGGTGCGAACGGCCCGCGAACACACAGCATTCTCGCGGGAGATCGCCGACCTGGCGCCCCGTCTCGGCCACGGAACGTGTGGGGTGCGCCACGTTGCGCTTCCCCGGGATCCGACGTACCGCGACAGGGCTCCAAACCGGTTCCCCATTCCGGACATTGACGAACGTAGCGCCGAACGGCCCGGTGCGGTACAACAGTCGGCCAGCCTACCCCGGACGACACGCCGGAGAGATCACGGGGACCTTTCCCGGCGCCTGCCGGAGAGCAGGAATACGACCGAGCGTTCGCGTTCCGACCAGGCGGTCGTGTCCAGCTCCACGGACTGGAGGAGGGCGCACTCCACCTCGTACCCGCCGGCTTCGAGGGCGGCCCCGATCGCCTCGGCGCCGTCGCGGGTGGCGGCGTGCGCGACGATCCGCTCCGGGCGGCGGTCGGCGCAGGCGGAGACGACCTCCGCTCCCCCGCCGCCGACGCGGACGACGTCGGGTTCGGGCAGCGACTCCAGTACGTGCGGGGCGCGGCCCGCCCGCACCTGGACCTGGACGCCGAAGCGGCGGGCGGCGGCCTCGGTGCGGGCGCAGGCGTCCGGGTCGGCGTCGACGGCGATGACGGCGGCCCCGAACCGGGCGGCCTCGGCGGCCAGCGCGCCGCTGCCGCAGCCGATGTCCCAGACCAGGTCGCCGGTGCGCGGGCCGAGCCGGGCCAGCTGGGCGGCGCGCAGACCGGCCGATTCGCCCGGGCCGAGTCCGTCCCCGTACTCGTGCGCGGGCAGCGCCCAGCCGCGGACCTGCTGCGGGTGGCCGGGGTCGCGTCCGGCGATCCAGCCGGGTCCCGGTACGGCGCCCTGGCCGCCGCCGATGACGATGACCAGGTTGGGGTCGCGCCAGGCGTGGTCGGCGACCTTGTCGGAGGTGAGGACGGTGACCTGTTCGCGCTCGCTGCCGAGCTCCTCGCAGATGACGAAGGTGCGGTGGACGCCTTCGAGGAGCAGGGCGAGCTCGGCGGGCCCGGCGCCCGGCGAGGTGAGGACGGCGACCTTGGTGTGCGCCCGGCACACGTTGACGGCCCGGCGCAGGGTGCGGCGGTGGGCGACGACGATCTGGGCGTCGTCCCAGGGCATCCCGGCCCGGGCGAACGCGGCGGCCACGGCCGAGACGGCGGGCACCACTTCGACTTCCAGGCCGTGCTCGGGGGCGCGCAGGGTGCGTACGACGCCGAAGAAACCGGGGTCCCCGTCGGCCAGGACGACCGCGCTGCCGCGGTGGCCGGCGATGCGGCGGGCGGCGAGGTCGACGCTGCCGAGGCGGATCCGCTCGGCGCGCGGGGGCACTTCGGGCAACGCCAGGTGGTGGGCGGCGCCGGCCACCAGGGTGGCGGCGGACAGCGCGGACCTGGCCGCCGGGGTGAGCGGCGAGCCGTCCCAGCCGATCACCGTGACGCGGTCGGCCATCGTCGTCAGTCTCCTGGAGTTGTCGCAGGTCGGGGCGGCCCCGGTGGGCCCGGCCAGGGTGAGGGTACCTGGTGCGGCGGGGGTGCGGGCGGGCGAGCGGGAGCCGGGCCGACTCAGTTCCAGTCGGCGTACGAGGCGTATCCGGCGTCCGCGAGCTGGTCGGCGACGCCGTCCAGGTCCTCGGGGAGCAGGCTCCACACGATCAGGTCGGTGCGGATGTCCGCCCAGCCGCCGTCCTCCGTCTGCGTGCGCGCTATCCAGGCGTTGCGCAGCACGCCCTCGCTGATGCAGCCGATCTTCTGCGCGACCTGCTGGGAGGCGGTGTTGTCGGCGGCGGTGCGCAGCTCGACGCGCTCGAAGCGCTGGTCCCTGAAGAGCCACTGCGCGGCGGCGAGCACGGCCTCGGTGGCATAGCCCTCGCCGCGCGCCCAGGGGGCGACGACGTAGCCGACCTCGGTGGCCAGGGTGCGCCAGTTGGTGTTCTGCAGGTGGACGACGCCGACCAGGCGCTGGGTGAGGAACTCGGTGACGGCGAAGACGATCCCGCGCCCCGAGGTGCGCTCGGCGGGGGCGTGCAGGCGTACGAACTCCAGGGCGTCGCGGGCCGTGTAGGGGTGGGGCACGGAGGTCCAGGCGATGACTTGCTCGTCGTTCATCATCTCGATGTGCGCCGGGATGTCGTCCTCGTCGAAGGCGCGCAGCACCAGCCGGTCCGTGCTGATGGAGATGTCCGGGAACACCGGGGTCGGGGTAGTCATGTGCCGCTCCATGCCGGGGGACGGTCGTCAGGCCGTAAAGGCACAGCATGCAGCATCGGCGCGGGGATGTGCATGGCCGGGGGGATGCCTGGGAGATGGACCACAGCGCCGGGGCCCCGCGCACCGTGCGGTGTGCGGGGCCCCGGCGCTGTGTCGGGAACTGACCGGCGGGGGTCAGGACTTGACGGCGCCGAAGGCCGGGATGACCGAGCCCTGGTACTTGTCCTGGATGAACTTCTTGACCTCGTCGGAGTTGAGGAGCTGGGCCAGCTTCTGGACCCGCGGGTCGGCCTCGTTGCCCTTCTTGACGGCGAGGAAGTTGGCGTACGGGTTGGCGTCCGCCTTCTCCAGGACGAGCGCGTCCTTGGCCGGGCTGAGCTTGGCCTCGATGGCGTAGTTGCCGTTGATGACCGCGGCGTCGACGTCGTTCAGGGCGCGGGGCAGCGTGGCGGCCTCGATCTCCTTGAACTTCAGGCCCTTGCTGTCCTTGATGTCGGAGAGCTTGGCGGAGGTGCCGACGCCGTCCTTGAGGGTGATCAGGCCGTTGCCCGCGAGCAGCTGGAGCGCGCGGCCCTCGTTGGTGGTGTCGTTCGGGACGGCGATCGTCTGCCCGGAGGCGATCTCCTTCACCGACTTGACCTTCTTGGAGTAGAGGCCGAGCGGCTCCAGTTCGACGTTCACGACCGGCACGATCGTCGTGTGGTTCTTCTTGTTGAAGTCGTCGAGGTACGGCTTGTGCTGGAAGAAGTTGGCGTCGACCTGGCCCTGCTGGGTGGCGGTGTTCGGCAGGACGTAGTCCGTGAACTCCTTGACCTCCAGCTTGAGTCCGGCCTTCTCCGCCAGGTTCTTCTTGACGAAGTTCAGGATGTCGGCGTGCGGGGTCGGGGACGCCGCGACGACGAGCGCCTTGGAGGTGTCGGCCGAGGCGCCCTTGGCGCTCGACGTCTTCGGGTCGGAGGAGGTGCCGCAGGCGGTGAGGCCGAAGGCGAGCGCGGCGGTGGCGGCGGCAGCAGCGGTGATCTTGATGTTGTTACGCACGAAAAGTGCCTCTTCCTGGTGATGCGGTCGGTCGCCCGGACAAGGAGTGCGGGCTCTGCGGAGAGAAGTTCAGGAGGTACGGCCCCGGCGGGCCAGGAGTCGTACGGCGCCGTCGCCGATCAGCTGGATCACGGTGACGATGGCGATGAGCACACCGACGGTGATGAGCATGAACTGCGTCTCGAAGCGCTGGAATCCGTAGGTGATGGCCTTGGAGCCGAGGCCCTCGCCACCGACCGCGCCGGCCATCGCCGAGTAGCTGACCAGCGTGATCACGGTGGTGGTGAGCCCGGCGATCAGCGAGGGCAGCGCCTGCGGGAGCAGCACCTTGCGGACGATGGTCGGGATGGAGCCGCCCATCGACTGGACGGCCTCGACCAGACCGTGGTCGACCTCGCGGATCGCGGTCTCGACGAGCCGGGCGAAGAACGGGATGGCGCCGACGGCGAGCGGCACGATCATCGCGGTGGGGCCGATGAAGGTGCCGACCACCCAGGTGGTGAAGGGGATCAGCGCGATCAGCAGGATGATGAACGGCATCGAGCGGCCGATGTTCACGATCACGCCGATGACCTTGTTCACCGGGCGGTTCTGGAGCAGCCCGCCCTTGTCGGTGAGCACGAGCAGCACACCGAGGGGCAGTCCGCCCGCCACGGTGACCAGGGTGGACCAGAGCACCATGTAGAGGGTGTCGATGGTTCCCTGGGACAGCAGCGGCTGCATCTCGGACCAGCTCACTTGGCACCTTCCTTGACCACGAGGGGGGCGGCGCCCTGCGCCGGGATCTCGATGTCGGATTCGACGACGTCCACCTGGAGTCCCTGCTCGCGCAGGAAGCCGACCGGGACGACGTTGTCCTCGTACCGACCGGGCAGCTCGATGCGCATCCGGCCGATCTGCCGGCCGCCGACGGTGTCCATCGCGGCGCCGAGGATCGAGATGTCGACGTTGTACGTGCGCGCCAGCTGCGAGATGACCGGCTGGGTGGCCGACTCGCCGTGGAAGGTCACGTCGACGACGGTCCGCTCGGGGCCGGTGGCCTCGCCGGTCACCGGGAACAGCTCGGCGGCGAGCTCGGAGCCGGGCGTGGCGAGGAGTTCGCCGACGGTGCCGGACTCGACGATCTGGCCCCGCTTCATCAGCGCGGCCGAGTCGCAGACCGTCTTGACGACGTCCATCTCGTGGGTGATGAGCAGCACGGTGAGGCCGAGCTGCTGGTTGAGGTCGCGCAGCAGCTGGAGGATGGAGCGGGTGGTCTCCGGGTCGAGCGCGCTGGTCGCCTCGTCGGAGAGCAGCACCTTGGGGTCGCCGGCCAGGGCGCGGGCGATGCCGACGCGCTGCTTCTGGCCGCCGGAGAGCTGGGCGGGGTAGGCCTTGGCCTTGTCGGCGAGGCCGACCAGGTCGAGGAGTTCGAGGGCCTTGCGGGAGCGCTCCTTGCCGGAGACGCCGAGGATCTCCAGCGGCAGTTCGATGTTGGCCTGAACGGTACGCGCGGAGAGCAGGTTGAAGTGCTGGAAGACCATGCCGATGCGGCTGCGCGCCTGACGCAGCTCCTTGCCGGCGCGGCGGCCGCGCCCGGCGAGCGCGGTGAGGTCGACGCCGTCGACGGTCACCGTGCCGGTGGTCGGCCGCTCCAGGAGGTTGACGCAGCGGATGAGGGAGGACTTGCCGGCGCCGCTCTGGCCGATGACGCCGAAGACCTCGCCCTCGCGGACATGGAGGTCTACGCCGTCCAGGGCGGTGACCTCGCGGCCGCGCGACTGGTAGACCTTGGTGAGGCCCGTAGTGGTGATCACAGGATTTCCGTCACTGTCGAGTGCGCGGCGCGGTGTCCGCCGGGCACGGTGCATTCGTGTTCGGGACGCGTCACAGCCACATCGGTGGTAACCGGGAGGCATGGCGTGCGCGGGCATGGCTCATGGGTCTCGCTTCGGGGCGCGAGGCTCAGGCGGGGGCCCTCAGAAGGCGCACATTCGACACATACAACGAGCACCGGGCGTGGTCATCGCCTCGGTCGCAAGGGTGCGGCTGCTCGTCGTGGTCATGCATGAAGTAAAGCAGAAGGAGCGAAGAGCGGATCAGCGCTGTCCGCATTCCGGACAGCCATGGACCGCCATACGGACGCGTCCAGGACGGCCGACGGACGGCACAGGCACCCCCGCCCACCCCCTCTCCCCCGTCTGGCCTGGGCCGATACGGAAGGCACCGGCCACCCGCCGACAGCGGCGACGACACCCCGGCCCGAGGCGTCCTGTGGCCAAGGCCACGGTGGCCCGATCGCCCCGGCCGGTCCGGCCCGGGGCGGGCGCATCGGGCGCTTCGGGCCGTAATACGCTCGTTCCCATGCTTGACGCCCTGACGGTCGCGGTCGCCGCCGCCGCGCTCGCCCTCGCCGCCTGGTGCGGCTTCGCCGCCTACCGGGACCAGCCCACCAAGGACTGGCACTTCATCGGCATGGCCGTGGTCTCCGTGCTCGCCCTGGCCCAGCTGGTGGTCGGCATCGTGCAGCTCGGGCGGGGCGAGCGGCCCGACCAGGGCATGGCGATCTTCATCGCCTATCTGGTGGGCTCGTTCGCGGCGGTCCCGGCGGCGGGTCTGCTGTCGCTGAGCGAGCGGACCAAGTGGGGCTCCGTGACGGTCTCGGCCGGCGCGGTGGTGCTCGCGGTGCTCGAAGTGCGTCTCTACGACATCTGGGGAGGGTGACCGTGGCCGAGTCCACCACCGAGTCCACCGGGCGGAACGAGTCCGACGGCAGGAAGCTGGGCAGCGGCCCCGGCCGCGTACTGGTCTGGTTCTACGGGGTGTTCACCGTCGCCGCCGCCTCCCGCTCGATCGTCCAGATGATCCAGGACTTCGGCAAGGCACCGCTGGCGTACGTGCTGTCGGCCGTGGCGGCCGTGGTGTACGGCTTCATCACGTTCTCGCTGGTGCGCGGCGGCGAGCGGCTGCGGCGCACGGCGCTGGTGTGCTGCGCGGCCGAGCTGGTCTTCGTCCTGACCGTGGGCACGTGGACGCTGGCGGACAAGTCGGCGTTCCCCGATGCCACGGTCTGGTCGGACTACGGAGCGGGCTACTTGCTGATCCCGGTGATCCTGCCGGTGCTCGGCATGCTGTGGCTGCGCCGCAACAGGGCTGCCGCCTGAGGGTGCTTTGTCCGCGGACCGTGCTGGGTTGCTCGCGCAGTTCCCCGCGCCCCTAGGTATTTAGGGGCGCGGGGAACTGCGCGACCAGCCACAGCGGGCCCGCAGTCGAACGACCACCAGTGGAGCGCTACGCGCTGGCCACGAACTCCCGAGCCGCCGCATCCTTCTCCAGGGTGACCACAGACAGCCCGGGACTCAGCGCCTCCGTGGCGACGGGCGCGTACCCGTGCTTCCGATACAGCCGCAGATTGGACTCGCTGCGATGCCCCGTGAAGAGCCGGAACCGCTTGGCCGACAGCTTCCCGGCGAAGTGGTCCTCTATGGCGCTCAGCAGCCGGCTGCCCAGACCGTGCCCCTGCATCCGCGGGTGCACGATCAGCTTGTCGATCCGGCCGGTGCCCGACGCGTCCACGCTGCCTCTGACCGAGGCGACCACCTCGTCTCCGAGCCGCGCCACCAGCGCGTACCCGCTGCCGAGCTCACTGCGCAGGCCGTCGAGTGTCTGGGTGAGCGGCTCGATGGAGTAGTCGCCGTACAGCTCCGCCTCGCTCTGGTAGCAGAGGTACTGAAGCTTGAGGATCTGCTCGCAGTCGCCTTCACGCGCCGCAGAGATGGTCACGCTCATGCCCATGTGTGCATGCCTTCCGCTCACCTGTCCGCCGGTTGTCTAACGCTCCCTTCCCCGCAGGCCAGGAGCCGCAACCTCCGCCGCGAGCATTCTGCGCAGGCATCCCAGGCAACGGGAACGCATCGGCCCCAGACTCCCCTGTGAGATATCCAACTCCCCTGCGATTTCGCGGTAAGTGAGGTCGCTGGGCGAAAGAAGTGCGGTCAGCAGGCGCGGGCAGTTCCCCGGAGTTCTGGCCACGGCCGTACGCAGAGCACGGCTCAGCTCCTCGCTCAGAACCCGGCGTTCCGGGCCTGATTCCGGGTCGGCGGCCGGTTCCGCGGCGAACGGCAGTTCGCGCCGCGCCCGGCGACGGGCCCGTCTGACTTCCGCCCGAACGGCCCAACGCACCCAGGGCACGGGGTCCGCCGGACGGATTTCGAGCAGACGCACCCAGACGTCCTGTTCGAGGTCTGCGGGGTCGACTCCGGCGCCCGGCGCCTCCGCGGCGGCCTCGGCGGCCAGCAGCGGGCTCAGCTCTTTGACGAGGTCCATGCCGGGCGGGACGCGACCGCCGCGCGAGGCGGTTTCGACGGCGGCCGCATCTCACCCGTAAGTGAGGACTCGTATACGAGAGCTACCGGTACGGGGACTGGCGCTTCGCCCGGAAGTCTGCCGCCGCCAGCAGCGCCGTGTCCGCGTTGTCGGAGAACACCGCGTCGATACCGGTCGCGAAGTACGCCTTGAAGGCCCCGAACGCGTCCCCGTACGCGTTCGGGTCGGTGCCGCGCCGGAAGTCGGCGGGCAGGAAGGCGTTCTCGTTTCGCATCGTGTACGGGTGGAGGATCAGCCCGTGCGCGTGGGCGTCCGCGACCAGGGTGGTCGGCTTGGTGAGCCGGCCCGCCGCGTCCTTGGGGACGATCAGGTCCAGGGTGGGGCCGATGCCCTGCGCGTACGAGGCGATCCACTTCAGGCCCGCGGGCTTGACCAGGTCGTCGGTCGTGCGCGGGTCGCCGCTCACCACGAAGTCCCAGGGCTTGGTGCCCTTGCCGGAGAGCAGCACGACCGACGGGGTGTCGACCAGTCGGCTCAGCCGCTGGATGCTGCTGGGCTCGAAGGACTGCAGGAACTGCGGGGAGTCGGCGCGGTGGCGCCCGTACCGGCGCAGCAGCCGCGCCACCCGGTCCTCCAGCGGAAGGCCGAGCTTCCGGAAGTAGGTGGGGTGCTTGGTCTCGGTGTGCAGCCAGATGCGACGGCCCAGGCGGCGGCCCTCGCGCTCGGCCCACTGGAGGACCTCCTCGAAGGTGGGCACGTCCCAGCGGCCGTCGTAGAGCGTGTTGCGCTGGCGGACGGCGGGCAGCCGCTCCTTGGCGCGCAGGGTCTTCAGCTCGGCGAGCGTGAAGTCCTCGGTGAACCAGCCGGTGACGGCCACCCCGTCGACCGTCTTGGTGGCCTTGCGGGCGGCGAACTCGGGGTGGTCGGCGACGTCCGTGGTGGCGGTGATGTCGTTCTCGTGACGGCAGACCAGATGCCCGTCCTTGGTGGGGACGAGGTCCTGCTCGATGACGTGGGCGCCGAGGTCCAGGGCGTGCTGGTAGGAGCCGAGGGTGTGCTCGGGGCGGTACCCGGCGGTGCCGCGGTGCCCGATCACGTACGGGACCGGCAGGTCCTTGTACGTGCCGTGGCGGCGCGCCTCGCCGTGCTCCTGCCGGGTCTGCGCGCTCGCGGCCGCGGCGGGCAGCCCGGCGGCCGCCGTGCCCAGAACCGCCGCGCCGAGCACCGTGCGCCGCCCGGGGCTCATCCGCTCACCCTGTGTCATGAACGCTCCTTGGAAGTGTGCTGGTTCCACGTGTCCCGCACCTGTCAACGGGAGGGGTCGAGCGTAGGCGTACCGCCCTTAAGGAGGGGAGCCCCCACGGCCAATGGGGGTGGAACGTGGCGCGAACACGCGTCAACATCGCGTATCCACTCCGTGAACCCGATGTGCGATCGGGCGCGTGCCGCGAGTATCGTCCTCACCTGCGCGGACCTCACTCCCGTGCGGACCCGTCAGCCCACGACACCGGAGGAAGCGTTGTCCCGACTCGCGCTCATCAAGGCAGTGCTCGGACCGATCATGCGCCTGATGTTCCGTCCGCAGGTGGAGGGCGCCGAGAACATCCCCGGGACGGGTCCGGTCATCCTCGCGGGCAACCACCTGACGTTCATCGACTCGATGATCATGCCGGTGTGTCTGGACCGTCCGGTGTACTTCATCGGCAAGGACGAGTACGTCACGGGCAAGGGCCTCAAGGGCCGGCTGATGGCGTGGTTCTTCAGCGGCGTCGGCATGATCCCGGTGAACCGCGACGGCGGGCACGGCGGGGTCGCGGCGCTGATGACGGGGCGTCAGGTCCTGGAAGAGGGCAAGGTCTTCAGCATCTACCCGGAGGGCACCCGCTCCCCCGACGGCCGTCTGTACCGCGGCCGCACCGGCATCGCGCGGCTGACCCTGATGACCGGGGCGCCGGTCGTGCCGTTCGCGATGATCGGCACGGACAAGATCCAGCCGAGCGGGGCGGGGCTGCCGCGGCCCGGCAAGGTGACGGTCCGCTTCGGCGAGCCGATGGAGTTCTCGCGGTACGAGGGCATGGACCGGGACCGCTATGTGCTGCGGGCCGTCACGGATTCGGTGATGGCGGAGGTCATGCGGCTGTCCGGGCAGGAGTACGTCGACATGTACGCCACGAAGGCGAAGGCGGCGTAGCCGCGGCTTTCAGGGGCGCGGGGAACTGCGCGCTCAGCCCAGCACGGTCCGCAGGCGAGGAGGTTGCTCTTCGAGTGCGGACCGTCTGTGGTTGCTCGCGCAGTTCCCCGCGCCCCTAGGGGGTCCCTGGCGGAGCCGCACGCAAGCTACGGGTGTTCCAGGCCCTCCTCCAGGCGTTGGCCCCGCAGCAGGAACCACGCCGCCACCGCCGTCGCGAACAGGACCGCGCTGCCGACCGCCGCCGCCGTCTGGAAGCCGTCCGTGAAGGCGTCCCGGGCGGCGGACAGCAGGGGGTCCGCCTGCTCGGCCGGGAGTCGCGCGGCCGCTTCCACCGCGCCGCCGAGCGAGTCGTGGGCCTCCGCGGAGACGCCCGCGGGCAGGTCCGCCGGGGCCGTGAAGCCGCGGTAGATGCCCGTGACCACGGAACCCAGGAGCGCGATGCCGAGGGCCGCGCCCAGCTCGTACGCCGTCTCCGAGACCGCCGACGCCGCCCCCGCCTGCTCCTTCGGCACGCTGGAGAGGATCACGTCGGCGGTGACCGTGAAGGCGAGACCGGCTCCGAGGCCGCCCACGAACAGCGCGATCCCGAGGGCGAGGACACCCGTGTCGGCCGATACCGCCACACAGGCCGCGAGGGCCGCGCCGACCGCCGCCAGACCCACGGCGACCGCGCTGCGCACCGAGGCCCGGCGGGCCACGTAACCCGCCGCGAGCCCCGCGCCCACCGCGCCCACGGCCGCGGGCAGTTCGATGAGACCGGCCTCCAACGGCGAGCGCACCTGGACCAGTTGGAGGAACTGGGAGAGGAAGAACACCAGGCCCGACAGGCCAAGGATGGTCAGCAGATCGGCCAGGACCGCGCCGGAGAAGCCCCGGTGGTGGAAGAGCCGCATGTCGAGGAGCGGTGAGTCCAGGGTGAGCTGGCGGCGTACGAACCAGATCAGGGCCAGCACGCCCACCAGCGCCACCCCGCCGATCTCCAGGCCGAAGCCGTTGACCGCCGCCTCCTTCACCGCGTACACGATCGCGACCATGCCCACCAGCGACAGCAGGACGCTGACCAGGTCCCACGGGCCGGGGTTGGGGTCGCGCGACTCGGGGAGCAGCTTGCTGCCGACGAGGACGAGGACGGCCATCACCGGCAGGTTGATCAGGAAGACCGAGCCCCACCAGAAGTTCTCCAGGAGGAAGCCGCCGACGACCGGCCCGACGGCCGCGCCCGCCGAGGCCGCCGCGCCCCAGATGCCGACGGCGAGGCTGCGCTCGCGCGGGTCGTGGAAGATGTTCCGGATCAGCGCAAGCGTGGACGGCATCAGGGTCGCGCCCGCGACGCCGAGCAGCGCCCGCGCCAGGATCATCATCTCGGGGCTGGAGGCGTACGCGTTGAGCACCGAGACCGCGCCGAAGGCCACCGCGCCGCAGAGCAGCAGCCGCTTTCGGCCGATCCGGTCGCCGAGGCTGCCCATCGAGACGAGCAGGCCCGCGATGACGAACGAGTAGACGTCGCCGATCCACAGCAGCTGCGGGCCGGACGGCTTCAGGTCCTCGCTGAGGAACGGGGTGGCGAGGCCGAGCACGGTCGCGTCGACCGCGACGAGGAGCACGGCCAGTACGAGCACGGCGAGGGCGAGCCAGCGGCCCGGGTGGCGCACGTCGTGGCCGGATTCGGCCCGCCGGTCGGTACTGGTCATTTCTCCACGCTCCGTCGCGCTCCGCCGAGCAGCAACTCGACGATCATGTACTGGAAGTCGTTGGCGGCCACCCGGCCGACCTGGACGGCCCAGGCGCAGGTGCCGATCAGGCCGTACAGGGCCTCGGTGAGCCAGGCCGGGGTGAGGTCGATACGGAACTCGCCCCGCTCCTGGCCGCGCCGGAAGAGCGCGGAGACGCGGGCGTCGAGGCGGGCCCAGCCCTCGTTCATCTGGTCGCCCTCGAAGAGCTGGTTCTCGGTGACCAGGAAGGCGAGCAGTCCGGCCGCGGGCTCCACCTCGGCGATCAGCCGGCGCAGCGCGTCGGGGGCGGGCCCCTCGTCCAGCCGGGCCGCGTCCAGGGCGGCTTCGAACTGCTCGATGCCGAAGTTCTCCAGCGCCCTGACCAGCGCGTCGCGGCCGGCGAAGTGGCGGTGCAGGGTGGCGCGCCCGATGCCGGCGGCGCGGGCCACCTCGTCCATCGTGGCGGTCGATTTGCGGGAGAGCAGGGCGGCTGCCGTACGCAGCACCTGGTCGCGGTCCACGGTCATGAGACAACCATAGACCGAATGAGACGTCACCGTCTCATTCGAAAGCCTGTCGACTCGCGGCTCCTCGCTCACTAGCCTGGCGGGCGGCCCCTCAACACCCTCGGAAGGAACCCGAAGTGACCGACAACCGCGTGCCGCCGCCCCTGCTCGCCGGTGAGCGCGAGACGCTGCGGGCCTTCCTCGACTACCACCGCGCGACGCTCGCGATGAAGTGCGAGGGCCTGACCGACGACGAGCTGCGCGCCAGGTCCATGCCGCCCTCGACGCTCTCGCTGCTCGGTCTCGTACGGCACATGGCGGAGGTGGAGCGCACCTGGTTCCGCAAGGTCGTCAACGGCGAGGACATCACGCTGGTCTACTCGGACGTGGACGACTACCAGGTGGCGTACGACGCGAGCGGCGCCACCCGGACGGACGCGTTCGAACGGTGGCAGGCCGAGGTCGAGCACTCCCGCCGCATCGAGGGCGCGGCCGAGTCGCTCGACACGGTCGTCCATGCCGCCCGGTGGGACACGGACGTCTCGCTGCGGCTCGTGATGGTGCACGTGACACTGGAGTACGCCCGGCACAACGGCCACGCCGACTTCCTGCGCGAGGGGATCGACGGCGTGGTCGGGGCGTAAGCGCTCCGCCAGTAGCGCGGTGATTCGGCTGCGGGCCGTCTGTGGCCGGTCGCGCAGTTCCCCGCGCCCCTACAGGGCGCGGGTGCTGCGGCGACGCCTGCGCAGCAGCACGATCGGGGCCGCGCCGAGCAGGCCGAGCGCGGCCGGCGCCGCCGCCGCGACCGTGCCGATGCCCGACTGGCCGAAGGTGCTCGGCACCGGAAGCGTGTCCCAGCGGTTGACCGGCCAGGCGATGACGAGCGCGCGCCCCACGACCTTGTCGACCGGCACCGAGCCGCCGCCCGGCTGCTCCTGGTGGTAGCGGGAGTCCGCCGAGTTCTGCCGGTGGTCCCCCATGACCCAGATGCGGCCCTTGGGCACCGTGACCTTGAACTGGCTCTCCGGGTCCGTGCTGCACGGGGTGTTCCCGGCGAAGACGTACGGCTCGTTCAGGTCCTTGCCGTTGACCTTCAGCGGGCCCGTGCCCTTGCACTCCACGGTGTCGCCGCCGACCGCGACGACCCGCTTGATCAGGTCCTTCTCCTCGGCGGACGGCATCAGCCCGACGAAGCTGAGCACCTTCTGCACGGCGTTGGGCTGCGGCGTCGGCTCGCCCTGGAGCCAGTTGCCCGGGTCGTGGAAGACGACGACCTCGCCGCGCTCGGGCTCGGAGCCGAACCACGGCGTCAGCTTGTCCACCAGGACGCGGTCACCGCGCTGCAGCGTGTTCTGCATCGAGTCCGAGGGGATCGAGAACGCCTGCACCAGAAACGTTTTGATCAGCAGTGCGAGGATCAGCGCGATGCCGATGAGCAGCGGCAGCTCCTTCCAGAAGGAGCGCTGCTTCTTGGGGCCGGGGTCCGAGTCACCCGCCTCGGGCTCCGTCGCCGTCCCCTCGGTCCCCTGGGGCCGGTCGAGCCCCTCGGGTCCCTGCTGGGGCCGCTCGGCCTCCCCGTGTCCTTCTTGCGCGCCGACCGCCACGTCCCCCACGTCCACTCCCTCACCGCCGAAGGGACCATGGTCGCACGAAACGGGTGCCGCTGATCGACATCGGCAGGCCACTCCATCCGTACGGGGCATGCGCGGCGCGCACACCCCGTACCGGTATGTCAGTTCTTGGCGGTGGCCCAGGCGTGCTGGACGGTCAGGTCGGCCTTGACCTCGGCGAGTTGGACGGCGACGGCCGAGGGGGCGGTGCCGCCGCGGCCGTCGCGGGAGGCGAGGGCGCCGGGGACGTTCAGGACGGTCCGCACCTCGGGCGTCAGATGCTCGGAGATCTTGGCGAACTGGTCGTCGGTGAGCTCGTCGAGCTCGATCCCCTGCGCCTCGCAGACCTTGACGCACTCCCCCGCGACCTCGTGCGCCACCCGGAACGGCACGCCCTGCTTGACCAGCCACTCCGCGATGTCGGTGGCGAGCGAGAAGCCCGCGGGCGCCAGCGCCTCCATGCGCTCCCGGTTGACCGTGAGGGTCGCCATCATCCCGGTGAACGCGGGCAGCAGCACCTCCAGCTGGTCGCAGGAGTCGAAGACCGGCTCCTTGTCCTCCTGGAGGTCCCGGTTGTACGCGAGCGGCAGCGCCTTCAGCGTCGCCATCAGACCGGTCAGGTTGCCGATCAGACGGCCCGACTTGCCGCGCGCCAGCTCCGCGATGTCCGGGTTCTTCTTCTGCGGCATGATCGAGGAGCCGGTGGAGAAGGCGTCGTGGAGGGTGACGAAGGAGAACTCCTTCGTGTTCCAGATGATGACCTCCTCGGCGATCCGGGAGAGGTTGACGCCGATCATCGCGGTGATGAAGGCGAACTCCGCCACGAAGTCGCGGGAGGCCGTGCCGTCGATGGAGTTGGCGACGGAGCCGTGCTCGAAGCCGAGGTCCTTCGCCACCGCCTCCGGGTCCAGGCCGAGGCTGCTGCCCGCGAGCGCGCCCGATCCGTACGGCGAGACCGCCGTGCGCTCGTCCCACTGCCGCAGCCGCTCGGCGTCCCGGGACAGGGACTGGACGTGGGCCAGCACGTGGTGGGCGAAGAGGACCGGCTGGGCGTGCTGGAGGTGGGTGCGGCCGGGCATCGCCACGTCGGGGTGCGCCTCGGCGAGGCCCACCAGCGCGTCCTGGAGCTCGGCGATCAGGCCGCCGATGATCCGGGCGTGGTCGCGCAGGTACATCCGGAAGAGCGTGGCGACCTGGTCGTTGCGGGACCGGCCGGCCCGCAGCTTGCCGCCGAGGTCGGGGCCGAGGCGTTCGAGCAGGCCCCGCTCCAGGGCGGTGTGCACGTCCTCGTCGGCGATGGTGCCGGTGAACGAGCCGGCGGCGACATCGGCCTCCAGCAGGTCGAGCCCCGCGATCATCCGCTGGAGCTCGTCCTCGGTGAGCAGACCCGCCTTGTGGAGCACTCGGGCGTGAGCGCGCGAACCGGCGATGTCGTACGGCGCGAGCCGCCAGTCGAAGTGGACCGACGCCGACAGCTTCGCCAGCGCCTCGGCCGGACCGTCGGCGAACCGGCCGCCCCAGAGCCGGACGTCACCGTTGTTGCTGCTCACAGCTACTGCTCCTCACAAGGGTGGATATGCGGCCGCCTCCCCGCCGCGGAGGATCGGGGAGGCGGCCGTACAACGAGTCGGGGTTAGGCCAGGTCGCGCTTGGCGGCGATCTTCGAGGAGAGGCCGAAGATCTCGATGAAGCCCTGCGCCTTGGACTGGTCGAAGGTGTCGCCCGAGTCGTAGGTGGCGAGGTTGAAGTCGTACAGCGACTCCTCGGACTTCCGGCCGGTGACGACGGCGCGGCCGCCGTGCAGGGTCATCCGGATGTCGCCGGTGACGTGCTGGTTGGCCTCGTTGATGAAGCCGTCCAGGGCGCGCTTGAGCGGGGAGAACCACAGGCCGTCGTAGACCATCTCGCCCCAGCGCTGCTCGACCTGCCGCTTGTAGCGGGCGAGTTCGCGCTCGACGGTGACGTTCTCCAGCTCCTGGTGGGCGGTGATCAGCGCGATCGCGCCCGGCGCCTCGTAGACCTCGCGGGACTTGATGCCCACGAGCCGGTCCTCGACCATGTCGATCCGGCCGATGCCCTGGCCGCCGGCCCGCTCGTTGAGCTGCTGGATCGCCTGGAGCACGGTGACGGGCTTGCCGTCGATGGCGACCGGGACGCCCTCCTTGAAGGAGATGACGACCTCGTCGGCCTCGCGCTGCTCGGCCGGGTTCGAGGTGTACTCGTAGATGTCCTCGATCGGCGCGTTCCAGATGTCCTCCAGGAAGCCGGTCTCGACGGCCCGCCCGAAGACGTTCTGGTCGATGGAGTACGGCGACTTCTTGGTGGTGGCGATGGGGAGGTTCTTGGCCTCGCAGAAGGCGATCGCCTTGTCCCGGGTCATCGCGTAGTCACGGACCGGGGCGATGCACTTCAGGTCGGGGCCGAGGGCGGCGATGCCGGCCTCGAACCGCACCTGGTCGTTGCCCTTGCCGGTGCAGCCGTGGGCGACCGTGGTGGCGCCGTGCTTCTTGGCGGCGGCCACCAGGTGCTTGACGATGGTCGGCCGGGAGAGGGCGGAGACCAGCGGGTAACGGTCCATGTACAGGGCGTTGGCCTTGATCGCCGGGAGGCAGTACTCGTCGGCGAACTCGTCCTTCGCGTCCGCGACCTCGGCCTCGACGGCACCGCAGGCGAGCGCGCGCTTGCGGATGACGTCCAGGTCCTCGCCACCCTGGCCGACGTCCACGGCAACGGCGATGACCTCGGCGCCCGTCTCCTCGGCGATCCAGCCGATGGCGACGGAGGTGTCCAGACCGCCCGAGTAGGCGAGTACGACGCGCTCGGTCACGGGTTTCTCCTTACGGTGCATTCGGTGATGGGTATAACTATGCAGTGCTCCGTATGTTTTGTCAACGAGAGGTCCAGTGAGAGGGGTGAGGGGGCGCCGGGAGCCCGGCCGGGGTAACGGTTGGATCCCCTGAGAGGACGTCAGCGGGTGGGCCGCGTACGGTCTCGGGCATGATGCGTACCGCTCTCGCGCTCGGCGCGGCCCTGCTCGCGCTCGCGACCCCGGCCGCCGCCGCGGACTCCTGCCCGTTCCGCTCGCCGAACCTGCCCAACCGGATGGCCGACACCGGCGGCGGCACCCAGCTGATCACCGCCGAGGCGTCCTCCACCGGCGCCACCACGGGCACGGTGACCTGGTGGAACAAGCGCGGGCCGCTGTGGGTCGCGGCGGGCCGGGCCGAGGCCAGGTTCGGCTCCAACGGGCTGGTCGAGGGCACCGCCCGCAAGCAGGGCACCAGCACCACCCCGACCGGCCTCTACGACCTGCCGTACGCCTTCGGCACCACGGCCGCGCCCACCGGGACCCGGTTCTCCTACCGCCGCGCCACCGACAAGTCGTGGTGGTGCGAGGACACCGCCTCGCAGGCGTACAACCGCTGGGTGGAGGGCCTGCCCGCCGACTGCCGCGCCGGCGAGTCCGAGAAGATCACCGCCTTCCCCACGCAGTACGCCCGCGCCCTGGTGGTCGGGTTCAACTACGACCAGCCGGTGCGCGGGCGGGGTGCGGGGATCTTCCTGCACGTCAACGGGAAGGGGGCGACGGCCGGTTGCGTGTCCGTCCCGGCGGACGCGATGGCCCGCATCCTGGCCTGGGCGGACCCGGCCAAGCACCCCCACATCGCGATCGGCACGGCGTCCGGGCCGACCGCGATCACACGGTACTGAACCGCGTCCTGCTCAGCGGTCGTTCTGGGCCAGGCGCAGCAGGTGGTCGGCCAGGGCCTGGCCGCCGGCCGGGTCGCGGCTGATCAGCATCAGGGTGTCGTCGCCCGCGATCGTGCCGAGGATGTCGTGCAGTTCGGCCTGGTCGATGGCCGAGGCGAGGAACTGGGCGGCGCCCGGCGGCGTACGGAGCACCACCAGGTTGGCGGAGGCCTCCGCGGAGATCAGCAGCTCCGCGGAGAGCCTGCGCATCCGCTCCTCCTTGGCCGACTCGCCGAGGGGGGCCTTGGGCGTGCGGAAGCCGCCCTCGCTGGGCACCGCGTAGATCAGCTCGCCGCCGGTGTTGCGGATCTTCACCGCGCCCAGCTCGTCGAGGTCGCGGGAGAGCGTCGCCTGGGTGACGCTCAGCCCGTCGTCCGCGAGCAGCTTGGCGAGCTGGCTCTGGGACCGCACCGGCTGCCGGTTGAGGATGTCCACGATCCGGCGGTGGCGGGCGGTGCGGGTCTGCGGTACGGCGGGGCCGCCGAGCTCTTGGTCCTGCGCCTCGTCGGTCATCGTCGTCTCATTCTCCGGATCGTCCGTCCCCGTTGGTCACTGCGTCGAGGACGCCGGGCAGCGACTGGAGGAACGCGTCCACCTCCGCGTCACCGATGATCAGCGGCGGCATGAGCCGTACGACATCGGGGGCGGGCGCGTTGACCAGGAAGCCGGCATCCTGGGCCGCGCGCTGCACCTCGGCGGCGACGGCCTCGGTGAGCACGATACCCAGCAGCAGGCCCGCGCCACGGACATGGGAGACCAGCGGGTGCGCCAGCGCCTCGATTCCGCCCCGCAGCCGCTCGCCGAGCCGCTTCACCCGGTCCAGGGCGCCGTCGGCGGCGAGGGTGTCCAGAACCGCGAGTCCGGCCGCGCACGCCACCGGGTTCCCGCCGAAGGTCGTACCGTGCTGACCGGGCTTCAGGAGGTCGGCGGCCGGGCCGAAGGCGACGGTGGCGCCGATGGGCAGACCGCCGCCGAGGCCCTTGGCGAGCGTCACGATGTCCGGCTCGACGCCTTCGTGCTGCTGGTACTCGAACCAGGTGCCGGTGCGGCCGATGCCGGTCTGCACCTCGTCGAGCACGAGCAGCGTGCCGGTGGCCGCGGTGATCTCGCGGGCCGCCCGCAGATAGCCCTTGGGCGGGACGACCACGCCGTTCTCGCCCTGGATGGGCTCGATGACCACCAGCGCGGTCTCCTCGGTGACCGCGGCCCGCAGCGCCTCGACGTCCCCGTACGGCACATGGGTGACGTCGCCGGGCAGCGGCCGGAAGGGCTCCTGCTTCTTGGGCTGGCCGGTGAGGGAGAGCGCGCCCATCGTCCGGCCGTGGAAGCCGCCGTCGGTGGCGACCATGTGCCCGCGCCCGGTCAGCCGCCCGATCTTGAAGGCGCCTTCGTTGGCCTCGGCGCCCGAGTTGCAGAAGAAGACCCGGCCGGGCCGCCCGAAGAGCTCGATCAGCCGCTCGGCGAGGGCGACCGGGGGTTCGGCGATGTACAGGTTGGAGACGTGGCCGAGCATGGCGATCTGGCGGGACACCGCCTCGACGACGGCCGGGTGGCCGTGGCCGAGGGCGTTGACCGCGATGCCGCCGACGAAGTCGGTGTACTCGGTGCCGTCCGCGTCCCACACCTTGGCGCCCGCGCCGCGCACCAGCGCGAGCTTCGGGGTGCCGTAGTTGTCCGCCATGACCCGCTGCCACCGCTGGGCGAGGCCGCTCATGATTCCCCCTGTCCGTCCGGCACGACCATCGTGCCGATGCCTTCGTCCGTGAAGATCTCCAGCAGGATCGAGTGCTGGACCCGCCCGTCGATCACGCGCGCGGTGGTGACGCCGTTGCGCACGGCGAACAGACAGCCCTCCATCTTGGGGACCATGCCGCTGGAGAGGTCGGGCAGCAGCTTCTCCAGCTGGCTCGCGGTGAGCCTGCTGATGACCTCGTCGCTGTGCGGCCAGTCCTCGTACAGGCCCTCGACGTCGGTGAGGACCATCAGGGTCTCGGCGCCCAGCGCAGCCGCAAGAGCCGCAGCCGCCGTATCAGCATTGACGTTGTAGACATGTCCGTCGTCCTGGGAGCGGGCGATCGAGGAGATGACCGGGATCCGGCCGTCCGCGAGCAGCGCCTCGATGGCGCCGGTGTCGATCGCGGTGATCTCACCGACCCGGCCGATGTCGACGAGCTCGCCGTCGATCTCGGGCCGGTGCTGGGTGGCGGTGATGGTGTGGGCGTCCTCGCCGGTCATGCCGACGGCGAGCGGGCCGTGCTGGTTGAGCAGCCCGACGAGCTCGCGCTGGACCTGCCCGGCGAGCACCATCCGTACGACGTCCATGGCCTCCGGCGTGGTGACGCGAAGGCCCGCCTTGAACTCGCTGACCAGGCCGTGTTTGTCGAGCTGGGCGCTGATCTGGGGGCCGCCGCCGTGCACCACGACGGGTTTGAGGCCGGCGTGCCGCAGGAAGACGACGTCCTGGGCGAAGGCGGCCTTGAGCGCCTCGTCGACCATGGCGTTGCCGCCGAACTTGATGACGACCGTCCTGCCGTGGTGGCGGGTCAGCCACGGCAGCGCCTCGATGAGGATCTGCGCCTTCGGGAGCGCGGTGTGCTTTCGAGTACTCATGAGCTGTACGCGCTGTTCTCGTGGACGTAGTCGGCGGTGAGGTCGTTGGCCCAGATGACGACGGGCTCGGCGGATCCGGCGGCGAGGTCGGCGGTGATCCGGACCTCCCGGTAGCGCATGTCGACGAGGTCGCGGTCCTCGCCGACGCTGCCGTTCTTGCAGACCCACACGCCGTTGATGGCGACGTTGAGCTGGTTCGGGTCGAAGGCGGCCTTGGTGGTGCCGATGGCGGAGAGCACCCGGCCCCAGTTGGGGTCCTCGCCGTGGATGGCGCACTTGAGGAGGTTGTTGCGGGCGATGGAGCGCCCGACCTCGACGGCGTCGTCCTCGCTCGCGGCGTTCACCACCTCGATGCGGATGTCCTTGCTGGCGCCCTCGGCGTCGCGGATCAGCTGCTGGCCGAGGTCGTCGCAGACGGCCCGGACGGCCTCGGCGAACTCCGCGTACTCCGGGGCGACTCCGGCGGCGCCGGAGGCGAGCAGCAGCACGGTGTCGTTGGTGGACATGCAGCCGTCGGAGTCGACCCGGTCGAAGGTGGTCCGGGTGGCGGCGCGCAAGGCCTTGTCGAGAGTGGCCGCGTCCAGGTCGGCGTCGGTGGTGAGGACGACGAGCATGGTGGCGAGGCCGGGGGCGAGCATGCCGGCGCCCTTGGCCATCCCGCCGACGGTCCAGCCGTCCTTGGCCACGACGGACGTCTTGTGGACGGTGTCGGTGGTCTTGATGGCGATGGCGGCCTTCTCGCCGCCGTGCGCGGAGAGCTCGGCTGCGGCCGTCTCGATGCCGGGCAGCAGCTTGTCCATCGGCAGAGTCACGCCGATGAGCCCCGTCGACGCGACGGCGACCTCGCCCGCGCTGTGGCCCTCCAGCACCTCGGCCACCTTCTCCGCGGTGGCGTGGGTGTCCTGGAAGCCCTTCGGGCCCGTACAGGCGTTGGCGCCACCGGAGTTGAGGACGACGGCGGTCACTTCGCCGCCCTTGAGCACCTGCTCGGACCACAGGACCGGCGCGGCCTTGACGCGGTTGGAGGTGAACACGCCGGCGGCGGCTCGGCGGGGCCCGGTGTTGACCACGAGGGCCAGGTCCGGGTTGCCGTTCTCCTTGATCCCGGCGGCGATCCCCGCCGCCGTGAACCCCTTGGCTGCCGTCACGCTCACGGCGCAACTCCGATCGTGGTCAGGCCCGTGGTCTCGTCGAGACCCAGGGCGATGTTCATGCTCTGCACCGCGGCGCCCGCGGTGCCCTTGGTGAGGTTGTCGATCGCGGCGACCACCACGATCCGGTGGGCGCCCTCGTCGTACGCGACCTGGATCTGCACGGCGTTGGAGCCGTACACGGACGCGGTGGCGGGCCACTGCCCCTCGGGGAGCAGATGGACGAACGGCTCGTCGGCGAACGCCTTCTGGTACGCCGCCCGTACGGCCTCCGCGCCCACCCCCGGCTTCGCCTTGGCGGAGCAGGTGGCGAGGATGCCGCGGGCCATCGGGGCGAGGGTCGGCGTGAAGGAGACGGTGACGGGCTCCCCGGCGGCCGCGCTGAGGTTCTGGATCATCTCGGGGGTGTGCCGGTGGCCCCCGCCGACGCCGTACGGCGACATCGACCCCATCACCTCGCTGCCCAGCAGGTGCGGCTTGGGGGCCTTGCCCGCGCCGGAGGTGCCGGAGGCCGCGACGATCACGGCCTCCGGCTCGGCGATACCGCTCTCGTACGCGGGGAAGAGCGCAAGGGAGACGGCGGTGGGGTAGCAACCGGGGACCGCGATGCGCTTGGACCCCTCCAGCGCGGCGCGGCCGCCCGGCAGTTCGGGCAGCCCGTAGGGCCAGGTCCCGGCGTGCGGCGAGCCGTAGAACTTCTCCCAGTCGGCGGCGTCCTTCAGCCGGAAGTCGGCGCCCATGTCGATGACGAGCACCTCGTCGCCGAGCTGCTCGGCGACGGCGGCGGACTGCCCGTGCGGCAGCGCCAGGAACACGACGTCGTGGTCGCGGGCGAGCACCTCGACGGTGGTGGGCTCAAGGACGCGCCCGGCCAGCGGCAGCAGGTGCGGCTGGAGCGCGCCGAGCCGCTGCCCGGCGTTGGTGTTCCCGGTCAGGGCGCCGATCTCGACGCCGGGGTGCGCGATGAGCAGCCGCAGCAGCTCCCCGCCCGCATACCCGCTCGCCCCGGCCACTGCCGCTCGTACCGCCATCGAAGCCTCCTCGTCGATGGCATGACTATACGCAACTATGCAGTTTTATGCAAAGGTCGCCTGTCGAGCGGACGCCGAGGCCGAAGCACGACCTCAGAGCATGATGAGCAGACGCGTCTTCGGCTTGAGCTTCCTGTTCACCGAGCGGCTCTGTACGTAGACCTCCAGCTCGGGGTTGTTCCCCGCCTTCACGGAGACGGTTCCCTGGATGCCCGTGCCGAACAGGAGGCTGCGCGCCGCGTCGCCCGTATAGGCGCGGTCGGTGTCCTTCTCGACCACGATGACCTCCTTGTTCGCCTGGACCTGGGCCCGGGCGCCCAGCTGGTAGTAGCAGGAACCGCGCTCGTACGTGACGCCCGGGTGCGAGTCGACGAAGGGGCGGATCTCGACCTCCTTGTCGACCTTCAGGAGCCGGTACCGGTCGGCCGGGATCGGTTCGAGGTTCGCCCGCACATCGTCGACGGATATGTCCTGGCCGACCGCGAACAGGTTCTTCGTGCCGCGCACACCCCGCTCGCGGCCGCGGAGGAAGCTGGTGGCGGCGGCGCGCACGGTGCCGATCGCCTCCTCGACGCCCTCCTGGGAGTCCGCGTCCCAGATGGCGATGTTGCCGGCCGGGAAGCCGTAGTTCTGGGCGGTGCGCTTCGCCAGGGAGTTGGGGACGAGGATCGCGGAGGTCCAGTGGCCCGGAAGCGCGCCCATCTTCGCCGCGATCCTGTCGAGCCAGGGGCCGAGGACGGCCATGTCGCCGTCGTGCCGCCGGTCGCCGCCGGAGGCGTTCTCCTCGCCGTCCGTCACCACGATCTGGAGGAAGCTGTGCTCGCCGTACCCCTCCCAGATGTGGCCCAGGTCGTCCAGCGACTTCAGCGAGGCTTCGATGAGGGCCGTGGCGCCGTTCTTGACCTCGTACAGACCCCGCATGGACGGCAGGTGCTTCACGTCCATGTCCCAGACCAGGTTCTCCACCCTGTGGTCGAAGGAGTAGAGGCTGATCCGGGTCTCGTGGCCGAGGCTGTCCGACTCGGCCTTCAGACCCGCCACGAACTCGTCCACCACACGCACGAGTTGCCCCTGGTGCTGATGCATGGAACCCGAGCAGTCCACTACCAGCGCGACGTGATTGACCTTGTGCTGGATCCTGTTTGCGGACACGTCTGTGCTCCCCCTCCGGTGTCTCCGAGTGATGTTTTCACTGTAGGAGGAGGCACTGACAACGGCCTTTGACGTCCTCTCAGCCGCCCCGGCCCATCTGCCCCGACCCGGTTCAGTACCCGGTCGGCCGCACCAGCCCCGTCTCGTACGCGAAGACCGCCGCCTGGGTGCGGTCGCGGAGGCCGAGCTTGACCAGGATGCGGCTGACGTGGGTCTTCACGGTCTGTTCGGCCACCACCAGAGCGGTGGCGATCTCCGCGTTGGACAGGCCCTGGGCGATCAATGACAGGACCTCCGTCTCGCGTTCGGTCAGGGTGGCCACGCGGTCCTTGAGCGGGGAGCGGGGAGCGCCCGTCGTACGGGAGAACTCGGCTATCAGGCGCTTGGTGATGTTCGGGGCCAGCAGGGCGTCGCCCGCCGCCACCACCCGCACCGCATGCGCCAGTTCGGCGGCGGAGGCGTCCTTCAGGAGGAAGCCGGAGGCGCCCGCGCGCAGGGCCTCGTACACGTACTCGTCCAGGTCGAAGGTGGTCAGGATGAGGACCTTGACCGTGGCGTCGGCGGGGCCGGTGACGCGGCGGGTGGCCTCGATGCCGCCGAGCTCGGGCATGCGGACGTCCATCAGGACGACGTCGGGGTCCAGTTCGGCGACCTTGGCCACGGCGTCGAGGCCGTCGACCGCCTGGCCGACCACCTCGATGCCGGGTTCGGCGTTGAGCAGCACCGTCAGGCCCTGCCGGACCATCATCTGGTCGTCGGCGATCAGGACGCGGATGGTGGTGGTCGTCATGGGGTGTCCTCGGTGGGGTTCGTGGCGGTGGTGCGGTCCGTGGGCAGGAGCGCCGTGATCTCGTAACCGCCCTCCGGGGTCGCGCCGGTGGCCAGTTCGCCTCCCAGCATCGCAGCCCGCTCCCGCATCCCGAGCAGGCCGTGGCCGGTGCCCGGCGAGGGCGGGGCGGTGCCGGTGGGCGGGGAGTTGGTGACGCGGACGGTGAGCGTGGCCGGGTGGTAGCCGATCGCCACGCGCACGCTCGCCCCGGGCGCGTGCCGCATCGCGTTGCTCAGCGCCTCCTGGACGATGCGGTACGCCGAGAGCCCGACGCCCGGCGACAGCGGGCGCGGGGTGCCCGTGGTCCCGGTGGCCACCTCCAGGCCGGCGGCCCGCACATTGGCGACCAGTTCGCCGAGCCGGTCGAGGGTGGGCTGCGGGGCGTGCCGTACGCCCTCCGCCTCCGGGTCTTCCGAGCGCAGCACGCCCAGGACCCGGCGCAGTTCGGTGAGGGCCTGGACCGCGTTCTCGCGGATGCCCGCCAGGTTCTCGGTGAGCTCCGGGGGCGGGTCGGCCACCAGGTGGGGGGCGACCTGGGCCTGGATGGAGATCACCGACATGTGGTGGGCGACCACGTCGTGCAGCTCGCGGGCGATGCGGCCGCGCTCCTCCAGGAGGGTGCGCCGGGCCCGCTCGTCGGCGGTGAGCCCCTCCTGCTCGACCAGGCGGGAGCGGGCCACCCGGCTGATGCGCAGCGACGCCCCGACCACCACGGCGGTCCCGAAGGCGATGGCGGCCCGGGTGACGTCCTGGTTGTGGCTGCGGCCCGAGAGGGCCAGGTCGAGCAGCCCCGACCCGACGGTGATGACCAGCGCGGCGGCGGCGACCCGGGGACGGACCCGCAGCGACAGCAGGAGCAGCACCACGGTGTGCAGCGCGATCCCGGCGACGCTCCACGGCCACACCCGGCCCTCGGGGACCGTGGCGCCCACGGATTCCGCCGACACGAAGAGCGCGGCCGTGGAGAGCCACCAGGCGGCCACCGGGCGCGAGAGCGCCATGACGACCGCTCCGGCCTGCACCACCGCGCACACCGCGACGGCGGCCTTGGCCAAGCCCGCCGCATAGGTGTACTCCACCCCGTTGGTGACCCCGACAGCCAGCGCGAACAGCACCACATGGACGTGCGGCAGCCAGCCCAGCACCCCCTGGCGCGGCAGCGGGTCGCGCGCCACCGTCCACATCTCCTCGCGCATCCCGCGCGCCCCCGCCCGTACGGCTTCCACCAGCCGTTTCGTGTCCACTCGCAAGTCCCCCTCGCCGATCCCGCCCACCTTAGGCACGCTCCACCGCCCTGCCGCTCCCGGCCCGGTGCACGCGCACGACCCGGCCGCCGCCGCGCGTGCGCCCGCCGCCCTGCTCGTACGTACGGAAGGCGGCCCAGCACACCAGCAGGGCCCCGGCGAACACCGGCAGCCAGGCCAGCCGGGCGAGCACCCAGTCCGCGCCGTCGGGCACGGTGTGCAGGCCGGGCAGCGGGCGGCCCGCGAGCAGTCCGGTCGCGGTGACCGCGATCATCGCGGTCTGGTGCCAGAGGAAGACGGTCATCGCGTACAGGTTGAGCAGGGCCACCGCCGCCCAGACCGCCGGGCGGGCGAGGACCCGCCACAGCGGGCCGAGCAGCAGCAGCGCCGCGCCGCACTGGGCGAGGCCGAAGGTGACGGCCGCGAGGGTGGGCGGGTTCAGGTTGGAGACGGCGGCGCCCGGGACGCCGACCATGGACGCCGGGTAGCCCGCGCCCAGGACGAGCCCGGCGGTGGCGGCGGCGCCCCCGCCGAGCAGCACCCAGCCGGTGGTCCGGGACCGCAGTCCGCCGCGCGCCCGCAGTGCGCCCAGGCAGTACGGGACCATCCAGCCCGCCGCCACGTTGAGCCAGCCGAGCGCGGCGGGGCCGTCGAGTCCGAAGCGGAACAGGTCGACGTAGAGCACGACGGCCAGCGGCCACAGCGGGTGCATCCGGGCGAGCAGCGGGGTCGCCGCGGTCAGCGCGGTGAAGACCAGCAGGAACCAGAGCGGCGACAGGACCAGCTTGAGCAGGGCGTGCACGGTGTCGTAGCCGGCCCCGGCGGCGAACAGCGCGACCACGGCCGCCGTCCACACCACGAGGACGGCCGCGACCGGCCGGAAGAGGCGGGCGAGGCGGGCGCGCAGCCACTGCCCGTAGGTGGCGCCCCGGGCGCGTGCCGAGGCGTGGCCGCTCGCCGCCACCTGCCCGCCGACGAAGAAGAACACGGCCAGGGTCTGGAACGTCCAGGAGAGCGGCGCCAGTTCGGGCATGTGCTGGAGGGGGCTGACGGCGCGCAGGGTGCCGCTGTCCGCGACCAGCGCGGTGACCAGCCAGTGGCCGAGCACCACGCCGAGGATGGCGAAGGCCCGCAGGGCGTCCACGGCCCGGTCGCGGTCGGGCGGGGTGGCGGCGTCGATGCGCCGGACGAGCTCACGCATGGCGGCGCTCCTCGGTCGGTGCCTGGCCGGAGGCGATCAGGGCGATGGTGCGCAGGGAGACCGAACCGGGCTTCAGGTAGTCGCTGTGGCCACCGGTGCCCGCGTCGAAGACCCGCGCCCCGAACGCCGTCGACACCGGGTCGGTGCCGAACCCGACGGTGGTGACCAGGAGCGGAAGCCGCAGATGGGGTACGTCGGAGATCCAGTCGCCCGAGGCCCGGCCCGCCCAGACGGCGGCGCGGGTGTGCAGTTTCCCGACGTCGTGGGCGCCGGTGCCGGGACTGCCGTACAGGACCAGGGTGTCGGCGCGCAGCTCGGGGGCGGCGCGGGCGCAGACGACGGATCCGTAGGAGTGGCAGAGCACCGATATGCGGGCGCTGGGCTTGGCCTCGCTCAACTCCCGTACGAACGCGTCGAGTCGAGGGGCGGCGCGGTCGGCGCGGCCCAGGGTCAGTGACCCGGCGCTGCCGGTGGCCGGGGTCGGGTAGCCGAGCCAGGCGACCACGGCGGACCGGGGGCCCATCTCCCGCTGGAGGGCCACGGCACCGGCCCGGAAGCGCCCGTACTTGTCGAGGCTGGTGTCCGAGCCCGGCACCAGGACGGCGATCCGGTCGGCGTGCGCGAGATCCCCGACGACCTCGGCGGTGCGCCCGCCATCGCGGCCGTCGAAGGAGAGAAAGTGACGGCCGGGCCCGGCCATGGCGCGCAGCGCGGCGGCCCGCCTGCGGTCGCCGTGGCCGGTGGCCATCCGCTCGGCCGCCCCGATGCCGTCGCGGGCCGCGCTGTAGCGCGCGTCGAGCGCGGCCGGGGTCGCGGAGGTCAGCGGGGCGAGGGCGGCCGGGGCGGGCGCCGGTACGGCCGCGGGGCGCACCGCGCCCGACAGCGGCAGCGCCACCGAGGTGACGACGAGCGCGGCGAGCAGGGTGCGGAGCACGCGGGGGCGAGGGGCCATGGGTGGGGGTCCTTCCGTACCGGCTGATGCGCGTCGGCCTCACGGCCTGCGCGCTTGCGGTACCGAAGTTATGGATCAAGGCCTGTCGCCCGCGTCCGACCGGGGAGGGCATCTTCCGCGTAGCTCTGAAGTACTACGAGTACGGGCCGGGTCGCCGAACCGAGCACTTGAGGGCGCGGGGCCGTGACATTGTGCGGCTCCGCCGCGATGGGGGCCCCTGTTCGAGCGAAGCCGAGAACTTGGGGGAGCGCCCGGCCACGCACGGTCCGCAGCCGAATCGTCGCCCTAGCTCGCGGCCAGGCTAAGCGGGCTCAGGTGCAGCGGTGGGCTGGTCAAGAGGCGGGGGCCGCGAGCGGGCCGGTCAGGCCGGTCCCCGGACGCCCACCTCGTCATATGCCGTACGCAACCGCCGTACGCCCTCCTCGATCTCGGCCCGGCCCGCCACGCCCGCGAAGCACAGCCGGAGGTGGGCGGCGGGGGGCTCGGCGCTGAAGTAGGGGCGGCCGGGGGCGACGGCGACGCCGGAGCGCAGGGCCGCGGCGGCGACCGCGTCCTCGGGCGTGCCGTCCGGCAGCCGCAGCCAGAGGTGGTAGCCGCCGGAGGGCAGGTGCGGCACCTCAAGGTCGGGGAGGTGGACGGCCAGGGCGGTCGCCATGGCCTGCCGGCGGTCCCCCAGCTCCTGGGAGACGGACCGCAGATGGCGGGGCCAGGCCGGGGAGCCGACCAGTTCCAGGGCCGCCTCCTGGAGCGGGCGCGGCACGAAGAAGCTGTCGACGACCTGGATCGCGCGCAGCCGTTCCAGGACCGGGCCGCGGGCGGCGAGCGCGCCCACGCGCAGACTGGGCGAGGTCACCTTGGTGAGCGAGCGGACGTGGACGACCACACCGTCCGGGTCGTCGGCGGCGAGCGGCGCGGGCAGCGGCCCCGCGTCCGCGTGGACGAGCAGGCGCGCGAAGTCGTCCTCGATGACGAACGCCCCGAACTCCCGGGCCACAGCACGCACTTCGGCCCGCCGGGCCGGGGAGAGCACCGCGCCCGTCGGGTTCTGGAAGAGCGGCTGGCTGACCAGGACGCGGGCGCCGGTGGCCCGGAAGGCGGCCGCGAGCAGGTCGGGGCGCACCCCGTCGGTGTCGACCGGGACCGGCACCGGCCGCAGCCCCGAGGCGCGGGCCACCGCGAGCATGCCGGGATAGGTGGGCGACTCCACCAGGACCGGCGCGCCCGGCGCCGCGAGCGCCCGCAGCGCCGTGGTGAGCGCGGACTGGCCACCGGCGCAGATCAGCACCTCGGCGGCGGTGACCGTGCCGCCGATCTCGCGGGCGAACCAGTCGCGCAGCTCGGCAAGACCGTCGGTGGGCGGCCGCCCCCAGGCGCCGGGGCGGCGGCCGGCCCGGGCGAGGGCGGCGGCCATCGCGCGCTCCGGCTGGAGGGCGGGGGCGAGGTAGCCGCCGTTGAACTCGATCACCCCGGGCGGGGGCGCGGCGAGGGTGGCCAGGACCCCGGAGGCGTCGACCGCGCGCGGCACCGCGTCGGTGGCGCCTTCGGCGCTGAGCGACACCTCCTGCCAGGAGGTGTCGCCGGGGCGGGACGCGGGCGTACGGGGCTCGGCGCGGAAGACCCCGGCGCCGGGCCGGGTGACGACCAGGCCCTCGGCGGCGAGCTTGGCCAGCGCCCGCGAGACGGTGACCGGCGAGACCCGGTACCGCTCGACCAGCGCCCTGCTCGACGGCAGCTTTCCACCTACTGAGTAGCGGTCGAGGTCTCCCTTGAGGATGTTCGCCAGTTCGGCCACACTGCTACGCTCTTGCATGACAGCACAGGATAGCGCTACTGCCCGGACGTCGATAGCGGTCGCCAGCCCCCGGACCACCTCTGCGGCCCCGGACCCCGCCGCGCCTGCCGCCGCCTCCCGCCAGGGCGCGCTCCTCGCCGGGCTCGGCGTCGTCGCCTTCTCACTGACCTTCCCGGCCACCGCCTGGGGCCTGGAAAGCTTCGGCCCGTGGTCGCTCGTCGCCGTCCGCAGCCTGCTCGCCGGGCTGACCGCGGGCGCCTTCCTGCTGGTGGGCCGGGTACCGCTGCCCGAGCGGCGGCACTGGGCCGGGCTCGCGGTGGTCGCGGCCGGGACCGTGGTCGGCTTCCCGCTCCTCACCACGCTCGCCCTGCGGACGTCGACGACCTCGCACGCGGCGGTCGTCGTGGGCCTGCTGCCGCTGACCACGGCCGCGCTCTCGGCGCTGCGGACCGGACGCCGCCCCTCCCGCGCCTTCTGGGCGGCGGCGCTGGCCGGGGCCGGGGTGGTGGTCGCCTTCACCGTCCAGCAGAGCGGCGGCGCCCTCTCCACCGGCGACCTCTACCTCTTCGGGGCGCTGCTGATCTGCGCCGCCGGGTACACCGAGGGCGGGCGGCTCGCCCGGGTGATGCCGGGGTGGCAGGTGATCGGCTGGGCGCTGATCCTGACGCTGCCGCTCGCCGTCCTCGGCTCGGCGGCCGCGCTCGCCGCCGAACCGGTCCACCTGAACGCGCACGGCGTCCTCGGGGTGCTGTGGGTGGCGGCCGGGTCGCAGTTCTTCGGGCTGTACGTCTGGTACCGGGGCATGGCCGCCATCGGTGTGCCCCGGGCCAGCCAGCTCCAGTTGGCGCAGCCGCTGCTCACGCTGGTCTGGGCGGTCCTGCTGCTCGGCGAGCACCTGTCCCCCGCCGCCCCGCTGGCCGCCGCGGGGGTACTGGTGTGCATCGCCGTGACCCAGCGCGCGGCGGCCTGAAACCGCCCGGACGGTGCCACTCGTGGCCCATCCGCACGGGCTCAACTCGGCCCTCTCGCCCTAGAATGAGCACATGCGAGCGAGCGTGGGCGACCGGCTGCTGGTCCACGGCAGAACCGTCGGACAGCACGACCGGAACGCGGAAGTCATCGAGGTACTGGGCCCCGACGGGTCCCCGCCCTACCGGGTGCGTTTCGAGGACGGGCACGAGACCCTGATGTCCCCGGGTCCCGACACCGTCGTCCAGCACCTGGCCGAGGAGTAGGCGGCCCGGTCACGGCCGCACCCGTCCCGGGTAGTGGTCGGCGACCACGCGTGCCATGGCGCCGATCGGGTCCAGGGCCACGTCCTTCGCCGAGAAGAAGCAGTGGCCCCGCACGGAGGCGTACTTCCGTGCGAGCGTGAGGTGCCGGGACAGCTCCGCCGGGTCCTGCCAGGCGGGCGGCTGCGCCGGGTTCCCCGCCTTGTACAGCGCCTCCCCGATGATCAGCTGGGTCCCGCTGCCCCGCGCCACCGCGTCCCACCAGGGCACGAGCTTGGCGTAGTCGGCGGCCTGGAAGCCGATGTTCCAGTACACCTGCGGGCAGATGTAGTCGATCCAGTGCTCGCGCACCCACTTGCGGGTGTCGGCGTGCAGGTCGTCGTAGGTCTGCACGCCGGCCGTGGTGGGCGAGCCCAGCGGGTCGGTCGCCGCGTTGCGCCAGACCGCGAACGGGCTGATCCCGAACTTCACGCGTCGGCGGATCCGCTTGATCCGGGCGGCCGTCTCCCGTACCAGCTTGTCGATGTTGTCGCGGCGCCAGGCCGCGCGGTCCGGGAAGCCCGCGCCGTACCGGGCGTAGGCCTCGTCGTCGTTGAACGTCTGCCCGGCCACCGGGTACGGATAGAAGTAGTCGTCCCAGTGCACCGCGTCCACGTCGTAGCGCGCGACCGCGTCCAGCATCGCGTCCTGCACGAACCGGCGGACCTCGGGCAGCCCCGGATTGTAGTAGAGCCGCCCGCCGTACGCCACGACCCAGTCGGGGTGCACCCGCGCGGGGTGGGTCGGGACGAGTCTGGACGGGTCGGTGTGGTTGGCCACCCGGTACGGGTTGAACCAGGCGTGCAGCTCGAGGCGGCGCCGGTGGGCCTCGCGGACGGCCGTGCCCAGCGGGTCCCAGCCGGGGTCCCGGCCCTGGGCGCCGCTGAGGTACTGGGTCCACGGCTCGTACGGCGAGGGCCACAGGGCGTCGGCGGTGGGGCGGACCTGGAGCGCCACCACGTTGAGTCTTCGGGCCGCGGCCCGGTCGAGGTGGGCGAGGAGCTCGGCCTCCTGCCGGGCCGGGGGCAGACCCGGTTGTGAGGGCCAATCGAGGTTGGACACCGTGGCCAGCCACATTCCGCGGAACTCCAGGGGCCGCGGCGGGTGCCACGGGCGGGCCGGGCCGGGAGTCGCCAGGACCCCGGGCGCACCCTCCGCGGCACTGGCCGCACCCGCTGTGACCAGCCCGTTCATCGCGCCCGCCGTTCCGGCCGCGAGGGTACCCGCCAGCAGTCCCCGCCGAGTGATCCGTCCCACTTGATGACCCCCTCGTCGCTACGAATGTCCGGTGTTGCGCACAGCATGCCCGCCCCACCCCGTGATCCACACGCAGACGCGGAGTAACGTCGTGGGGTCGGGACGGGCGCCGGAATCACACGGGGGACCCGCCGGGACTTTTTCTGTCAGAAGCGAAAGGCACGATGTGACCGACATCGAACGCGTCGGAGTGGTGGGCTGCGGCCAGATGGGGGCCGGCATCGCGGAGGTCTGCGCCCGCAGCGGCCTGGACGTGAAGGTCGCCGAGACCACCGGCGAAGCCCTGGAGATCGGCCGTACCCGGCTGCACAACTCCCTTTCGAAGGCCGCCGAGCGCGGCAAGATCACCGTGGAGGAGCGCGACGCGACGCTCGCCCGCCTCAGCTTCACCACCGACCTCGGCGAGTTCGCCGACCGCGATCTCGTCATCGAGGCCGTGGTGGAGAACGAGCAGGTCAAGACCGAGATCTTCCAGGTGCTCGACCAGGTGGTGACCCGCCCGGACGCGATCCTGGCCTCCAACACCTCCTCCATCCCGCTGGTGAAGCTCGCGGTCGCCACCTCGCGGCCCGACCAGGTCATCGGCATCCACTTCTTCAACCCGGCCCCGGTGCAGAAGCTCGTCGAGCTGATCCCGGCGCTCACCACCTCCGAGGGCACCCTCAGCCGGGCCCAGGCCATGGTGGAGAAGGTCCTCGGCAAGCACGCGATCCGCGCCCAGGACCGCTCGGGCTTCGTGGTCAACGCCCTCCTCATCCCGTATCTGCTCTCCGCGATCCGGATGTTCGAGTCGGGCATCGCCAGCCGCGAGGACATCGACAACGGCATGGAGCTCGGCTGCGCCCACCCGATGGGCCCGCTCAAGCTGTCCGACCTCATCGGTCTGGACACCGTCGCCTCGGTGGCGGACTCGATGTACAACGAGTTCAAGGAGCCGCTGTACGCGGCGCCGCCGCTGCTCCAGCGCATGGTGGACGCGGGACGCCTGGGCCGCAAGACCGGGTCCGGTTTCTACTCGTACGCCTGAGTACGGCGGGGACATCTGTCGCCGGGCCCGGCTCCTCTGTGTGAGGGCCGGGCCCGCCGCGTTCACACCCGGTGTGCGGCGCGAGCCCGCATATGCTCTTCGCACACTCTCCCGCCCCTGGAACAGGGCGAGTTGACTCCTTGCCGAAAAGTCAATGGCGATCCGCCACAACGACGAAGGAGCCTCGCCGTGCCGAGCGACCCCGGCCACCCGATGGCCGTCGACGAACTGTTCGAGTTACGCCGTTCCCTGGAAGTGGGCCTGGCCCGCATCGACGGGCAGCTGACGCTGCTCACCCACCGCGACGACCAGAGCGAACGCGAGCTGACCGAGCTGGGCGTACGGGTGGCGTCCCTGGAGCACACGAGGTGGCCGCTGCCCGCGCTCACGGTGCTCACCGCCCTCGGCGCGCTGACCGTGGCAGTGTGGCAGGCGCTGGGGCGGTGAGCGGACGGTCAGCCGTCGCCGAGCCGCATGTGGTGCAGGAGCAGGAGCCCGGCCGCCATGTTGGCGGCCGGGACCTCGCCGCGGGCGATCATGTCGGGTACCAGTTTGAGCGGTATCCACTCGCGCCGCGACGACTCGAAGTCGTCCTCGGGGTGGCCGATGTACTCGGCCGTCTCCGACCAGTAGAGGTGGTGGCGGGCGTCGATGAGCCCGTTGGCGGGCTCGACGGTGAGGAGGTGGCGCAGCGGGCCCGGCCGCCACCCGGTCTCCTCCTCCATCTCGCGGGCGGCCGCGGCCGCGATGTCCTCGCCGTCCTCGACGACGCCGGCGGCCAGCTCCCAGCCCCAGCTGTCGGTGATGAACCGGTGCCGCCACAGCAGCAGCACCTCGTTGGCCTCGTTGACGGCGGTCGCCACGGCGACCGGGCGGAGCCGGATCAGGAAGTGGTCCAGGTGCCGCCCGTCCGGGAGGGCGACGTCGGCGAGATTGACGCGGAACCAGCGGTTCTCATACACAGTTTGTTCACTCAGGTTCGTCCACTGCACGTTTTTGCCACCTTCCGACAAGTAGATGGCAATATCGCAGCAGGCGCACGCTCACAGGGGAACGCGCAATGCCCCGTCGATCAGCTCGGCGGCTTCGTCGGCGCCGGCGCAACCGCTCTCGACCAGATGCTCGCGTACGACGCGCAACCGGTCGCGCAACCGCTGCGACTCCATCCCCCGGGCCCGCTCGGCCATTTCGACCGCCGTCGCGGCGGCCCGGTCCACCTCGCCCTGCCGGAGCTCGATCTGCGCGAGCATCGCCAGGCGGTGCACCCTGCCCCGGTCGTGCGAGGGGGCGTGCGCCGCCAGTCCCGCCTGCTCGCGCGCGGCCGGCAGATCGCCGAGCCGCAGCAGGGCCTCCGCCACCTGGACGTTGACCAGGCCCGGCTGGACGTAGCCGGTCTCGGCGGGTTCGTTCTTCGGCCGGATCCGCTCGGCCGCCCGCTCGGCGCCGCGGATGGCGCCGAGCGCGCTGGGCCCGTCGCCGAGGTGCGCGTACGCCTTGGCCTGCATCGCGTGCAGATCCGAGGCGAGCGCCGGGGTGAGCTGGTGGCCCGCCGCCCGCAGCGCCGCCTCCGCGAAGGCGACCGCCTGCCGGTAGTCGCGCATGAACAGCGACTGGTTGACGAGCAGCGCGATCACATACGCGCCGAGTCCCCGGTCCCCGCTCGCCTTCGCCAGACGCAGCGCCTGGTGGAAGTAACGCTGCGCCAGGCCCTGGGCGTTGGAGTCGTACGCGCAGATCCCGGCGATCGCGACCAGGCCGCCGGTCGCCCGGTGCAGCTGGCGGCCGGTCGCGTCGGTGTAGCAGCCGCGCAGCAGCGGCGCGGTCTCGGAGTTGAGGAAGCCCACGATGCGCGAGCGGGTGGCGATGCCCCCGGCCTTGCGGTACATCAGCTCGTAGTGCGCGCGGGCCGCCCGCAGCATCTCGATGTCGCCCTCGCTCACCGCGGTCTGCCCGTGCCGGGACACGTCGGTGTCCTCCGGCGGGTTCTCCCACTCCCACACCGGCATCACGGCCGGGGTGCCGGTGACCGCGGGCGCGCCCAGTATGTGCGGGCGCTGCTGCTCGTCGGAGCGCCACAGGGCGGTGGCGCGCTCCACGAACCCGGCGAGCGGCGAGCCCACTTGGGCGACCGGCTCACCCGGCACGCCGAGCCCGATGTCGTCGAGGGTGACCGACCGGTGCAGCCGGGCCGCCAGCACCTCGCAGATCAGATCGGGCACCTGGCCGCGCGGCCGCTGGCCCTTCAACCACCGGGCCACCGCGGTGTGTTCGTACTTCAGTGCCAGGCCTCTGGCACGGCCGGCCTCGTTCACATGGGCCGCGAGCCCGGCGTTCGAGATGCCGGCCTCGTCGACCAGCGCGTCGAGCAGGGTATTGGGCTGCATCAGGCCCTCCGTTGGCTCGGTGCGCCCAGCGTAAACGAGGCGCGTTCACACGGGGTGTGAAGGGAGTACTCGCATTTATGCGCCGCGCACTCTGCCGCGGGGAGGCGGCGGCCGATTGACTGAACTGCCTCTCCACAGAGGCGTGGTGGGCCGCCGGCTCCCCCTCGTACAGTGCGGCGGCCCGCTCCCGGCGCCGCCGGTCCTGCCGAACTGCCCGTCACTCCGCGGCAGGGCCGACGGCGCACGCGCAGCCTCAGCGCTGTGCCTGCGCGGTCCGCACGGCTCCGGGCTGCGCGGGCACGCGCAGCCGGTCGTTGCGCAGCACCATCAGCGCCACGTCGTCGGCGAGCCGTCCGCCGGTGTGGCGCAGCAGCTCCCGCTGTACGCAGTGGACCACTGCGGCGGGGGACAGCGGGGTGTCCAGGGCCGCCCGGGCGAGTACTTCCTGCAGCCGGAAGAACCGCCCGGCGCGGTCCCGGGCGTCCTCGGCGCCGTCCGTGTGCAGACACAGGGCCTCCCCGGGCAGCAGCCGGGTGCAGCGGTGCAGCGGCAGTTCGGCGGGCAGCGGGAAGGAGCCGAGCGGAGGCAGCGGGTCGCCGGGCAGCAGCGGCTCGGCGCCGCCGCACAGCCGATAGGGCCACGGATGGCCGCAGTTGAGGGCGAGCACCAGGCCGTCGGAGCGGATCTCCAGGAGCAGTACGGTCACGAACTCCTCGGCGAGCGGGTTGTCCGGCGCGCCCGCGCAGCTCGCCGGGTGCTCGGCGCGGGCCTGCTCGCGCAAGTGCCGTTGCAGCGCCCGCTCCAGGCGCCGCAGCACGCCCGCCAGGTCCGGCTCGTCGTGCGCGGCCTCCCGGAAGCTGCCGAGCACCGCCGCGACCGCCGCCAGCGAGCCGAGCCCGTGTCCGCGTACGTCACCCATGACGACCCGTACCCCGTACGGCGTGGCCATCGCCTCGTACAGATCGCCGCCGACCACCGCGCCCCGGCCCGCGCAGAGCTGTCCGGCGGCCACGGTGAGCCCGTCGAGGCGGGGCGGCGGGGGCCGCAGCAGCACCCGCTGGGCGGCGTCGGCGACCTCCTGGACGAGCCGCAGCTCCCGCGCCGCGCCCAGCCGTACGCCGTGCACCAGGCAGACCACCGCGATCAGGAAGGCCGCGCAGGTGGCGATCCGCAGGCCCATGGACTCGTCGGTGGCCAGCGGGCAGGTCAGCTGCCAGACGACGACCACGACCAGCCACAGGGCGGGCAGTGACAGGGCGAGCCCCCGGCCCGTACCGAGGGCGCTCGCGCAGGCCGCCGTCCAACTCCTGGTACGGATCATGCCGTCGGCCCCCCTAGGCCTCTGCACCGTTCACCCCTGTACCGGCTTTCACCGGCTCCCCGACCTTCACGACCGGATTGATTCTGTCGACGGTGCGCCCCCTTTTGCGTACATCGCTCCCTCTTCTCACCCGAACGAGTGAGAAGGCGTGAGGACATGCGCGAAGGGCGCATCCGGCGGTCCGGATGCGCCCTTCAGAGGTCCTGCCTGCGGGTCACGCCCCGCGGAGCACCGCGCCCGTGCGCTCGGCGGCCAGGGCCACCGCGGCGTCGCGGGCGGCCGAGGCCTCCTCGACGGTCAGCGTGCGGTCGGCGGCGCGGAAGCGCAGCGCGTACGCCAGCGACTTCTTGCCCTCGCCGATCTGCTCGCCGGTGTAGACGTCGAACAGCCGGATGGACTCCAGGAGTTCACCGGCGCCGCCGCGCAGGAAGTACTCGACGACGGCGGACGGGACCTCCGTGTCGACGACCAGCGCCACGTCCTGGGTGGCCACCGGGAAGGTGGAGATCCGCGGCGCCCGGAGGGCGCCCTCTCCGGCCTTCGCCAGCAGGTCCAGGTCGAGCTCCATGGCGCAGGTGCGCTCGGGCAGGCTCAGCGCCTTGACCACGCGCGGGTGCAGCTCGCCCGCGTGGCCGATCACCACGATCTCGCTGTCGACGACGACAGCGAGCTCGGCGCACCGGCCCGGGTGCCACGGCCCGTACTGGCCCTGCTGGACGATGAGTTCGGCGCCGGCCTCGGCGGCCAGGGTCCGGGCGGCCTCGACCGCGTCGGCCCAGTCCGCCGGGCGGCCCTTGCCCCACCAGCCGGCCTGCTCGCGCGCACCGGCGAGGACGACGGCCGCGTGCCGGGGCTGCGCGGGCAGCACGGCGTCGAGCGCGGCGATCTCCTCGTCGGTGGGGCGGCGGTCGACGGGCAGCTGGACGGCGACGCCCTGCTGCTCGCCCGGCTTGAACACCAGACCGGTCTCGAAGAGCGCCAGGTCGTGGCTGCCGCGGCCGTCGTTGCGGCGCAACGCGGTGAGCAGCCCCGGCAGCAGCGTGGTGCGCAGCGCCGGCTCCTCGTCGTTGAGCGGGTTGACCAGCTTCACGACGCGGCGGGCCGGGTCACCGGCCTCCAGGCCCAGCTGGTCGAAGACCTGCTCGGAGACGAACGGGTAGTTCAGCGCCTCGACGTAACCGGCGCCCGCGAGCGCGCGGCCCGCGCGGCGGTGCAGCCGCTGCCGCTCGGTGAGCCCGCGCCCGGCCGGGGGCTTGGGCAGCGTCGAGGGCAGGTTCTCGTACCCCTCAAGGCGAATGACCTCTTCGGCGAGGTCGTTCGGCTCGGTGAGGTCGGGGCGCCACGAGGGCACGGTGACGACGAGCTCGTCCTGCCCGTAGACGTCGCAGCCGATCTCCTGGAGGCGGCGCACGACGGTCTCGCGGCCGTAGTCGACGCCCGCCACCCGGTCCGGGTGGTCGGCGGCGACGGAGATGGTGCGCGGCGCGGAGGGCGCGATGACCTCGGTGACGCCGGCCTCGGCGGTGCCGCCCGCGAGCAGCACCAGCAGGTCGACGGTCCGCTGGGCGGCCGCGGAGGCGGCCTGCGGGTCGACGCCGCGCTCGAAGCGCTTGGACGCCTCGGAGGACAGCTTGTGGCGGCGCGCGGTGCGGGCGATGGCGACCGGGTCGAAGTGCGCGGCCTCGATGACCACCTCGGTGGTGCCCCTGACCTGTCCGGTCTCCGGGTCGGTGACCGAGTCGGCGATCTCCGTGTTGGCGCCGCCCATCACACCGGCCAGGCCGATCGGGCCCCGGTTGTCGGTGATGACCAGGTCGGCGGCGTCCAGCTTGCGCTTGGCGCCGTCGAGGGTGGTGAGCACCTCGCCGGGCTCGGCGCGGCGGACCCCGATGGGGCCGTCGACCAGCGTGCGGTCGTAGGCGTGCAGCGGCTGGCCGAGCTCGATCATCACGTAGTTGGTGACGTCGACGGCGAGCGAGATCGGCCGCATGCCGGCCTTCTGGAGGCGGCGCTGGAGCCAGATCGGGGAGCGGGCCTCGGGGTCGAGGCCGCCCACGGTGCGCGCGGTGAAGCGGTCGCAGCCGATCGGGTCGGCGCTCTTCACCGGGTAGCCGTACGAGTTGGGCGCGGGCACGTCGAGCAGCGCCGGGTCGCGCAGCGGCAGGCCGTACGCGATGGCGGTCTCGCGGGCCACGCCGCGCATCGACAGGCAGTCGCCGCGGTTGGCGGTGACGGCGATGTCCAGCACCTCGTCGACGAGCTCAAGGAGCTCGATGGCGTCGGTGCCGGCCTCGTGCTCGGGCGGCAGGACGATGATGCCGCCGCTGCCGTCGTCGCCCATGCCCAGCTCGTCGCCGGAGCAGATCATGCCGTGCGAGGTCTTGCCGTACGTCTGGCGCGCGGCGATGGCGAAGTCGCCGGGCAGCACGGCGCCGGGGAGCACCACGACGACCTTGTCGCCGACCTGGAAGTTGCGCGCGCCGCAGACGATCTCCTGCGGCTCACCGGTGCCGTTGGCCGCGCCGACGTCGACCGTGCAGAAGCGGATGGGCTTCTTGAAGCCCTCCAGCTCCTCGATGGTCAGCACCTGGCCGACGACCAGGGGGCCCTTGAGGCCGGCGCCGAGCTGCTCGACGGTCTCGACCTCAAGGCCGGCGGAAACGAGCTTGGCCTGGACGTCACGGCCGGTCTCCGTCGCCGGCAGGTCGACGTACTCCCGCAGCCAAGAAAGCGGGACCCGCATCAGATCTCCATCCCGAACGGCCGGGTGAACCGGACGTCACCCTCGACCATGTCTCGCATGTCTTCGACGTTGTGGCGGAACATCAGCAGGCGTTCGATGCCGAAGCCGAAGGCGAATCCGCTGTACTTCTCGGGGTCGACGCCGCAGGCGACGAGCACCTTGGGGTTGACCATGCCGCAGCCGCCGAGCTCGATCCAGCCCTCGCTGGAGCAGGTGCGGCAGGGGCGGTCGGGGTTGCCGACGGACTCGCCGCGGCACACGTAGCACACCATGTCCATCTCGGCGGACGGCTCGGTGAACGGGAAGAAGTTCGGCCGCAGCCGGGTCTTCATGTCCTGGCCGAAGAGCGACTGGACCATGTGGTCCAGGGTGCCCTTGAGGTCCGCCATGGTCAGGCCCTCGTCCACGGCGAGCAGCTCGACCTGGTTGAAGACCGGGGTGTGCGTGGCGTCCAGCTCGTCCGTGCGGTAGACCCGGCCGGGGCAGATCACGTAGACCGGCGGCTCGCGGTCGAGCAGCGAGCGGATCTGCACCGGGGAGGTGTGCGTGCGCAGCACCGTGCCGGAGTTGGCAGAGCCGTCGGCGGCCTGGACGAAGAAGGTGTCCGCCTCGCCGCGGGCCGGGTGGTCCGGGCCGATGTTGAGCGCGTCGAAGTTGAACCACTCGGCCTCGACCTGCGGGCCCTCGGCGACCTCGTAGCCCATGGCCACGAAGATGTCCTCGATGCGCTCGGAGAGCGTGGTCAGCGGGTGGCGGGCGCCGGCCGGTACGCGGTCGTACGGCAGCGAGACGTCCACCGCCTCCTCGACCAGGACGCGCGCGTCGCGCTCGGCCTCCAGCTCGGCCTGGCGGGCGGCCAGCGCCTTGTTCACGGCGCCGCGGGCCATGCCCACGAGCTTGCCCGCCGCGGCCTTGGCCTGCGGCGGCAGCGCGCCGATCTCACGGTTGGCGAGCGACAGGGGCGAGGTGCCACCGGCGTGCGCGGTCTTCGCGTGAGCGAGCGCGTCGAGGTCACCGGCCGCGGCGAAGGCGGCGAGCGCCTCGTCCCGCATGCGCTCGATCTCTTCCGGTTTCAGCGCCTCGACCTCAACAGGGTCGTACGACTTATTGGGTGCCGACATCTCTTCCCGTACTTCCGATTGGCTTGGCTGGGGGTCCCCGCCTCCGCGACAGCGATGGGGCCGCGTGACAGCACGGACACGAACGCGCCAAAGGTCGAGTCTAACGGGGTGGAGGAATGCGGATGCGCCCGTGGGCGGCCCGGCGGTCGCTACTGGAGGTAGGCCGGGGCGCCGACGGGCAGGATAAATCGGAACTCGGCGCCGCCGCCGGAGCCGCGGCCCACCGCGATCGTCCCGCCGTGCGCCTCCACGATGCCCTTGACGATGTAGAGGCCGAGGCCCGTCCCGCCGCGCTTGCTCCCCCGCCAGAAGCGGGTGAAGACACGGCCCATCGACTCCTCGGGGATGCCGGGGCCTTCGTCGCTCACGGTGACGGCCGTTCCCTTCTCGTCGTGCTCGTCGATGCGGACGGGCGCGGGTGCCACCTCGATGGTGACGGTTCCCTCGCCGTGGCGCACCGCGTTTTCCAGCAGGTTGCCCAGGACCTGGTCGATCTTGTCCGGATCCGCCCACAGATCCGGCAGCGGGCGCTGGATGCGGACGAGGAAGCGGTCGGGGGCCTGTCCGGAGGCGACATGGGCCTGGATGTGCCGGCCGACGGCGGCCGCTATGTCCACGGGCTGGCGGCGCACCTCCAGGCGGCCGGAGTCGATCCGCGAGATGTCGAGCAGCTCGGCGATCAGCCGGGTGACCCGGTTGGCGTCGGCGTCGACGGTCTCCAGCATCAGCCGCTTCTGGTCGTCCGTGAACCGCTCCCACTTGGCGAGCAGCGTGGCGGTGAACCCCTTGACCGAGGTCAGCGGCGAGCGCAGCTCGTGGGCGACGGTGGCGATCAGCTCGGCGTGGCTGCGCTCGGTGCGCCGCCGGGCCTCGGTGGAACGCAGGCTCACCACGACCCGGCGCACCGGGCCCGTGGGGTGCTCGCGCACGTACCGCGCGGAGACCAGCACCTCGCGCCCGCCGGGCAGCAGCAGATTGCGCTCGGGCTGGCCGACGCGGATGGCGAGACCGCCGTACGGGTCGGTCAGCTGCCACCAGCGGCGGCCCTTGAGGTCCTCCAGCGGCAGGGCGCGCTCCAGCTCCACGCCGAGCGCGTCGCGCGGGGAGACCGCGGTGATCCGGGCGGCGGCCGCGTTGAAGCAGATGACCCGGCCCTTCTCGTCGGCGACGACGAGACCGTCGGGCAGGTCCTCGGGGTCTATCCCCAGGGCGCCTGGGCCACCGGAAGGGCGCACCAGGGCATTCTCACCGATGGTCCTCACGCCGACAGCCATCCCCGTATCCCACCTCTCCGAAGCGCACAGTGGGCCCCCGAGCCCGTCACACTACTAGCTGGAGGTGACGGTGCGGACCCCCTCAGCGAGGAGTACGGGTGCGCTGGGCCCGCGCCGAGGCGTACAGGCACACCGCGGCGGCGGTCGCCAGGTTGAGGCTCTCGGCCTTGCCGTGGATCGGAACGCGCACCACGGCGTCCGCGAGCGCCCGGGTCTCCTCCGGCAGGCCCCAGGCCTCGTTGCCGAAGATCCAGGCGGTGGGGCCGCCCATGGTGCCCGCGTCGAGCTCGTCGTCGAGGTCGTCCTCACCGGCGCCGTCGGCGGCGAGGATGCGCACACCGGCGTCCCGCAGCCCCTGCACGGCCTGCTCCACCGGCACGCCGACGGCGACCGGCAGATGGAAGAGCGAACCGACCGAGGCGCGCACCGACTTGGGGTTGTACAGGTCGACGGAGGCGTCGGTCAGGACGACCGCGTCGGCTCCGGCGGCGTCCGCGCAGCGCAGTACGGTGCCGGCGTTGCCGGGGTCGCGGACGTGCGCGAGCACGGCGACGAGCTTGGGCCGCGCCTTGAGGATCTCCTCGAACGGCGAGTCCAGGAACCGGCAGACCCCGACGAGCCCCTGCGGGGTCACGGTCTGCGAGACCTCGGCGAGCACCTCGTCGTCCGCGTAGTGCACCCGGGCCCCGGCGTCGCGGGCGGCGGCCACGATGTCCGCGTACCGCTCCGCGGCCTCGGCGGTGGTGAACAGCTCGACGAGCGTCGCCTCCCCGCCGACCCGGTGCTCCACGGCCTCCCGCACGGCCTGCGGCCCCTCGGCGATGAACCGCCGCTCCTTCCCCCGGAAGTTACGCCGCGCGAGCCGCCTGGCGGCGGCGACGCGGGGGGAGCGCGGGGAGATCAGCTCGGGCGTGGACATGTGCGGTCTCTCTACGAGGGGGCGGGGCCAGGGGGCCGTGTGTGGGCTGATGGCGCAGTTCCCCGCGCCCCTGACCACCTAGGGGCGCGGGGAACTGCGCGAGCAACCCAGCAACGGTCCGCAGCCAAAAGCGGGGCCCGGGGGCCAAGGCCACCGGAACGCACGGACCCGCAGGCCATCGGCCTGCGGGTCCGGTCCGGCTCAACAAGCCGTCAGGCGCTTACGCGACAGCCTTCGGCGCGTTGACGTCGCTCGGCAGAGCCTTCTGCGCGACCTCGACGAGCGCGGCGAACGCGTTGGCGTCGTTGACCGCGAGCTCGGCCAGGATCTTGCGGTCCACCTCGATGTTGGCGGCCTTCAGACCCTGGATGAGGCGGTTGTACGTCATGCCGTTCTGGCGGGCAGCGGCGTTGATGCGCTGGATCCACAGCTGACGGAAGTCGCCCTTGCGCTTCTTGCGGTCGTTGTAGTTGTAGACCAGCGAGTGGGTGACCTGCTCCTTGGCCTTGCGGTACAGGCGCGAACGCTGACCGCGGTAGCCGGAGGCCGCCTCGAGGATCGCCCGGCGCTTCTTGTGGGCGTTGACTGCCCGCTTGACGCGTGCCACTTGTTAACTCCTTGTAGCGGGGCCGTGGTGCGTATTCACACGGCCCGAATTCGAATAGGTCCCGGTCTCGACGTCCCGCCTCCGGTCACCGGAGGCGGAGGGACGTCACTTGCCGAGAAGCTTCTTGATCTTCTTGGCGTCGCCCGGGGCCATCTCGGCGTTGCCGGTGAGGCGACGCGTCAGCTTGGACGACTTGTGCTCGAGCAGGTGGCGCTTGCCGGCACGCTCACGGAGCACCTTGCCGGAGCCGGTGATCTTGAAGCGCTTGCTGGCACCGCTGTGCGACTTGTTCTTCGGCATAGCGCCGTTATCTCCTCGTCAGTGGCGCTCCCAGCCGGTCCGGGGACCGGCGCACGGGAGCGTCATATGTATCGGTTGTCCTGGGCTGGCTGCCCGGGAATCAGGCCTCGGCAGGTTCCTCGGCCGACGCCTCGACGACGGGCTCCTCGACGGAGCCGTCCTCGGCGACGGGCTGACCCTGGCGCTCCGCCTTGCGGGCGGCCTGCGCCTCGCGGGCTTCGGCCATTGCCTCGGTCTTCTTCTTGTGCGGACCGAGGACCATGATCATGTTCCGGCCGTCCTGCTTCGGGTTCGACTCGACGAAACCGAGGTCCTGGACGTCCTCCGCGAGACGCTGCAGCAGTCGGTAGCCGAGCTCCGGCCGGGACTGCTCGCGACCACGGAACATGATCGTGATCTTGACCTTGTCGCCCTGCTTGAGGAACCGGACGACGTGACCCTTCTTGGTGTCATAGTCGTGCGGGTCGATCTTCGGCCGGAGCTTCATCTCCTTGATGACCGTGTGCGCCTGGTTCTTGCGCGCCTCACGGGCCTTCATGGCCGACTCGTACTTGAACTTCCCGTAGTCCATGAGCTTGCACACGGGCGGACGGGCGTTCGCCGCGACCTCGACCAGGTCCAGGTCGTACTCCTGTGCGAGCTCCAGGGCCTTGGCAAGCGGAACAATCCCGACCTGCTCGCCGCTGGGACCGACAAGTCGCACTTCGGGAACGCGAATCCGGTCGTTGATGCGGGGCTCGGCGCTGATGGATCCTCCTCGGTAGCACCACACGCCTGTCCGGCAGACAGCCGCGTATGTCTTCACTCGGACCAACCGTCGCGGCACATGAAAAATGCCCCGGACGGGACACAGGCGGGGCTCCATGAACAACCGGAGCACCGCCGCGGTCAACCGCGGGGCGCACATCGGACGGCTCCATCGTCCGTACGGAACGATGGCGGCCGTCTGACCGGATGACCCGCCGCCCCGGAGGGCAGTCAGGTGGGAGATCGGAGCCTCCACTTGTGGGCCGGGCACATGGGAGTGCCTGGCCGGTCGTTACACAAGGTTAGCAGCACACCGGCACGGGGGCCAATCGTGTGCACACCGCCGCAGCGCCTATCGTGTGGGGCATGAGTGAGACCTCCCCCCAGTCCTCCGGGACCACCGACTTCGACACCATGACCCGCGACATCGCGGAGGTCCCGGCCGTCGAGGTGATCGTCACGGTCGCCGTGAACCTGATGAGCGCCGCCGCGGTGAAGCTCGGACTGACGGAGGAGGGCGACGAGCACAAGGACCTGGACGAGGCCCGCAAGCTCGTGCACGCGCTGGCCGGCCTGCTCGACGCCAGCACCACCGAGATCAGCTCGTTCCACGCCGCCCCGCTGCGCGACGGCCTGAAGTCGCTCCAGCTCGCCTTCCGCGAGGCGTCGATCGTCCCCGACGAGCCGGGCCAGGGCCCGGGCGAGAAGTACACGGGCCCGGTGTACGGCTAGTCGCCGGTCCTCCATCCGTACGAAGTGAAGCGCCTCCGGACGAACCGGGGGCGCTTCTTCATGTCTCTCGCCCGCCCGGGCTCAGCGCGTGAACAGGGGCTCGTTGGGCTGCGGGGCCGCGGCCGGGAGCAGGGCCAGGTCGAGGCCCTGGACGAGCCGGGCGCGCAGCACCTCGTCGGCGGCGAGCAGCTCGACGACCCGGCGGGCGGCGTCGGCCGGCACCGCGCCCTCGGCCAGGACCAGGGCGAGCGTGCCGTCGGCGCTGCCGGGGCCGAGATGGGCGCGCAGGACGGCCGGCTCGGCGGCGACCGCCGTGCGCACGGCCTCGATGACCGCCGGGTCGTCGAGCGGGTCCGCGCTGGTGCGCCCCTCGGCCAGGGCGAGCAGCGCGCCGCCCTTCAGCTCGTACGCGACGGGCCCCGCCAGATCGAGGACGACCGTGTCGGCGCGCTCGTGCGCGGCGGCCTGGAGCGCCTGGTGCAGCGGTACGGCGACGGGCCGGGCCTCCGGGTCCCACAGCGCGAGCGAGGCGAGCGAGGTGAAGGCGGGCAGCGCCTTGCGGTCACCCGCGGTCAGCGTGGGCACGGCCATGTCGCTGGTCTTCTCGCGGCGAAGTCCGTTCTCGTCGGTCTCCACCTCGCCGAGCACGGCGACGACGGGGACGAGCAGGCGGGCGCCCTTGAGCGCGGCCAGGACGCGCGACTGGGCCGCGCCGCTCCCCCGGTCCTCGGCCCAGGCGGCGAGCGCCGCCGTGAGTTCGGGGTCGGCGGTGCCGTCGTCGTCGGAGAAACCGGGGTCCGGGATGTTCTTGAGCGCCACGGCACGAGCCTAACCGGGGCCCGCCCCGGCCCCCGCACCAGGGGAATCACCGGCCGGGGTACAGAGCTGACGACGAGGTGAGCGCGGAGGTGGGCGTGGATCTGGACGCGGTGGTGTCGGCGGCGGTGGCCGAGCGGGCCGGGGGTTCGCTGTCGGTGGGGGTGTACGACCTGGCGGGCGGCGGGGAGGCGGTGTACGGGGGCGAGGGGCGTACGTACGACACGGCGAGCGTCGTCAAGGTGGACATCCTCGCGGCCCTGCTGCTGCGGGCCCAGGACGCGGGCCGCGGGGCGTGGGGTGGCGGTGCTGGTGACGTGGGTGGAGTGATTTTTCCCCACCCCGCCCCTTCCCGGCTGTGACATTTGCGGCTCCGCCGCGTGGCCTCCGGCGGGCGGCCGGATCTCTGTTTGTCTGCGGACCGTGGGTGGCTGGTCGCGCAGTTCCCCGCGCCCCTAGGTGGTCAGGGGCGCGGGGAACTGCGCGAGCAACCCAGCACGGCCTGCAGACGAACGGGCTTACCCACCCACCCCGTGTCTCACCGGCGGGGTGCAGGGGCCGCAGGCCCCGCCCGGGAGACCACCCCAGCCCACCCCCACCCCTGGAGGGTTAAGGAAACAGGCAGGCTGCATCGGCCGCGTCACGACCGCCGACGGCCACGGCTACCTGGTGGCGGTCCTGTCGGACGGCCACGGGTCGCTGGAGGCGGGGGTGTCGGCGGTGGAAGCGGTGGCCCGGGCGGCGGTGGGGGCGGCGCGATGAGCCCGTACGGGCTCAGGCCCGTTCGACCGTGCGGCCGCCGCGCCACAGCGTCAGGGACGCGGTGAGCAGCAGGGCGCCCGCGGCCGCCGCGAGGGCGGCGAGCCAGTCGCCGCGGTGGTCGCTCTCCTTCTCCTTGTCGGGGCCCGCGCCGAAGTACGTACGGGCCTGGCCGGTCGCCGTGTTCGTCCGTACCTCGGGCTTGAGGCGGGCGCCCTCGGCGAGGGCGGCGGCCGGGTCGACGGTGCCGTAGCCGCGGGCGTCGTCGCGGCCGCCCCGGGGCGCGTTGCGGGCGGTGTCCGCGAGCAGGGTCTTGATCTGGGCCGGGGAGAGGCCGGGGTGGGCCGCGCGGACCAGGGCGACGGCGCCGGAGACGAAGGCGGAGGCCGCGCTGGTGCCCCAGCCCTCGTAGTACTTGCGGTCCGGGTCCGCTATCACCACGTCCACGCCGGGCGCGGAGACGGTGGCGTACCAGCGGCGGGTGGAGAAGGCGGCGTGCGTGCCGTACTTGTCGACGGCGGCGACGGCGATGACGCCCGGGTAGGCGGCGGGGTACGAGACGTGGTCGCCCTGTTCGCCGCCGTTGCCCGCGGAGGCGACGACGACGGCGCCCCGGGAGAGGGCGTACTGGATGGCGGCGTCCTCGGACGGCTCGGGGTGCGCGGAGGCGCTGTCGTCGCCGAGGGAGAGGTTGATGACGTCGGCGCCGTGGTCGGCGGCCCAGCGGATGCCCTCGGCGAGCGCGCCGCCGCGTGACTCGCGGGCCTTCTTGCGCGCCGGGTCGGAGGATTCGAGGATCACCCGGACCGGCAGGATCTTGGCCTCGGGGGCGATCCCGAGGACGCCGTCCTGGCTGCCGGGACCGTGTCCGTGGCCCGCGATGATCCCGGCCATGGCGGTGCCGTGCCGGGCCCAGTCGCGGCTGCCGCGGCCGGCCCCGAAGCCGACGAGGTCCTTGCCGGTGAGGACCTGTCCGGCGAGGTCGGGGTGGGTGGCGTCGACACCGGTGTCGAGCACGGCGACGGTGATGCCCTTGCCCTTGGTCGTCCGCCACGCCTGCTGGGTGTGCATGGCGGCGAGCTCCCACTGGCGGTCCCGGATGGCGTCCGCGTGCGCGGGGGCGGCGGGCAGGAGGAGCGCGAGCGAGGCCGCGGCGGCGAGGGCGGCGGCGCGGCGGGGGGTGGCCCGTGGCGTGGTCATGAGGGCTTCTTCGTTCCGGTGGCGGCGGTCTTGCGCAGGACCCGTTCCACCCGGTCCGCGATGCCCTTGGCGTCGTAGGTGAGCCCCGCTTCGACGGGTGCGTCCGTCGCGCCCTCGTCGAGGGCGCGGTCGGCGGGCTGGGGGGCGGTGACGGTACGGGCGTCGGCGAAGCCGGTGACGGAGTAGACGACGACGGGGGCGTCGTTGAGGACGCGTACGGTCCAGCTCGCCCGCTGCTTGTCGCCGAACCGGGCGGCGGGGGTGCCCTCGACGGCGTACGGGCGCGGCATCAGGTCGTCGCGGTCGCCGAGGGACTCGTCGCCGAACCGGGTGCGCAGCGCGGCCATCGCGTCGGCGTCGGCCTCGGTGAAGACGAGCCCGACGGTGGTGACGGCGGTGGAGGTGGCGTCGGTGTACGTGGCCCGCAACAGCCGTGCGCAGCCGACGGGTTGGAGCGCCTTGAGCAGCAGCGGGTCGAGGGCCCCGGCGCACCCGGCGTCGGGCGCGACCCCGACGCGGGTCCAGACGCGGTCGGCGCCGCCCGGCCCGGCGCCGCTCCCGTTGATGGTCGGCGGGAAGAGGGTGTCCACGGGGGTGTTGTGCCACATCTCCCGGGCGGCGGTGTAGCCGCCCCGGGCGTCCGCTCCCCCGGACCCCCCGCTCAGCCAGCTCCCGGCGGCGGCGCCCCCGAGCAGCCCGACCCCCAGCACCAGACAGACGGCGGCCGCGACGACCCGGCCCCGGCGACGGGCCGGGGGCGCGGCGACGGGTATGGGCGGCACGGGGTGCGGAACGGTCCCGGGGAACGGCGGCGCGGCGGTCCGGGGTGCGGGCACGGTGGGCTGCGGCGGCGCGGCGGACGGGGTCGCGGTGGGCTGCGGCGCCGTGACGGGCGCGGCCAGCGGCACGGCGGACGGGGGTGGCGTCGGCGGGGCCGGGGGCCGGGTCGGGGTGGGGTGCGGCGGGAAGGGCGGGCGCGCGGGCTGCGGGGACGTACGCGTCGGCGCGGCCGTGCGCCCGGCGTCGGCCGCCGGAGCCGTCGGGGGCTTCGCGGGTATGGGGGGCCGGGGCGGCAGGGCGGCGTCCAGGAGGCCGATGGCCGAACGGGGCGGCGCGTCGGCGCGGCGGGGCGCGGAGGCGGACGGTGGCCGGCCGGGTGCTTCGTCTGCGGGTCGGCGGGGGCTGGGTGCGCTGTTCCCCGCGCCCCTTGGGAGGACGGGGTTCACGGGGACGGAGGGCTCGCCCAAGGCGGGGAACGGCGGGGCGGACGTGGGTCCGGCCACGGCGTCGCGGTCCGGCTCCCCCTCCGCGGGGCGGCGCGCCGCGGCCGGGGGGCGTTGTGCGTCCGTGGTCAATGGCCCCCCTCGTACCCCTCGTGCGTGCGCTGCGGATCGGCTTGGCCGGCAGGGCCGTTCGTCGCCGCGTGGGCGCTACTTTACGGGCTGGGGCGAGGGAGCAGGGCGGTGGTCCGTGGTCGCGGCATCTGCACCGACTCGTCCCCCTACCACCGGGTAGGCCGTTCTGGCAGGCTCTGCGCATGACTCCCCGCGCCGCAGACCGGGCCCGGTACGACCGGGCCACCGCCCATCTCGACGCCCCGCTCGCGCTCGTGGACCTGGAGGCGTTCGACGCCAACGCCGACGACCTGGTCCGGCGCGCCCAGGGCAAGCCGATCCGGGTCGCCAGCAAGTCCGTGCGCTGCCGGGCGCTGCTCGAACGGGTGCTGGCCAGGGACGGGTTCGCCGGGATCATGTCGTTCACGCTGGCGGAGTCGATCTGGCTGGCCCGGGCCGGGTTCGAGGACGTCCTCCTCGCGTATCCGTCCGCCGACCGGGACCGCTTCGCGGAGCTCGCCGCCGACCCCAAGCTGGCGGCCGCCGTCACCGTCATGGTGGACGACCCGGCCCAGCTCGACCTCATCGACCGGGCCCGGGACCGCGACGACCTGCCCGTACGGATCTGTCTGGAACTGGACACCTCGCTCCAACTGCTCGGCGGGCGCGTGCGGATCGGCGCCCGCCGCTCCCCGCTGCGCGAGCCCGCGCAGCTCGCCGAGCTCGCCCGCACCGTCGCCCGCCGCCCGGGCTTCCGCCTGGTCGGGCTGATGGCGTACGAGGGGCACGTCGCCGGGGTCGGGGACGACATCGCGGGGCGGCCGGTGCGGTCGCGGGCGATCCGGCTGATGCAGGCCGCCGCGCGCAAGGAGCTCGCGGCCCGCCGGGCCGAGGTGGTGCGGGCGGTCCGGGCCGTCGCGCCCGACCTGGAGTTCGTCAACGGCGGCGGGACGGGGAGCGTGCAGCACACCGCGGCCGAGGACGCCGTCACGGAGATCGCCGCCGGTTCGGGGCTGTACGTGCCGCGGCTCTTCGACAACTACACGTCGTTCACCGGGCGTCCCGCCGCGCTCTTCGCCCTGCCCGTGGTGCGCCGCCCGGGCGTGGGCGTCGTCACCGTGCTCGGCGGCGGCTACCCCGCCTCCGGGGCGGCGGGCGTGGACCGGCTGCCCGTCCCGTACCTCCCCGAGGGGCTGCGCTACGACCCGCAGGAGGGCGCCGGGGAGGTGCAGACGCCGCTGCTCGGCACGGCCGCCGACGATCTGCTGATCGGGGACAAGGTGTGGTTCCGGCACGCCAAGGCCGGTGAACTGTGCGAGCGGTTCGACGAGTTGCAGCTGGTGGAGGGCGACCGCGTCACCGCCACCGTGCCCACGTACCGGGGCGAGGGGCGCACGTTCCTCTGAGGGCGCGGGCCTCGTTCACGGCGCCGGTGGCGCCACGCTGCTGCCGACCCCGCCGTTCTCCTGGCCCCCGAGGACCCGGATCCCGGCCGTGATCCGGTCGAGGACGGTGAGCGGCGGGGCGCCCTTCCCGGCGTCGAAGGCGAAGCGGATGATGATCATCGACTCGCTGCCGACGCTCGACGGGAAGGCCAGCGACTGTACGTAACCACCGGGCCCCGCCCCCGTCTTGACGCTCCAGCGCACCAGGTAGCCGGTGCGCTCGGCGACGACCACGGAACCGGACTTCACCTCGCGGTGCGAGGCGATCCCGCCGTACCGCTGGCGGCCGACGGCGTCCTTCTCGAAGGCGGCGTCGGCCGCGTCCGCGATGTCGTGCTTGGCGAGCGCCTCGGCGGTCTTGAGGTCGGTGCGGGTCGGTGTACGGGTGTTGACCCAGGCGTGGCGGCAGAACGCGCCCGCGTCGCCCGGGCAGTCGAAGGTGTCCCTGGTCTGCATGGTGGGCAGGCCGTCGATCCTGGACTCGGCCTTCTCCCAGCCCGGCAGGACCGGCAGGGTGATGCCGTTGAGCTGGTCGACCAGGAGGTTCGGGTCGTCGCTGGGCGAGGCCGGCGGCGAAGGGGCCGTGCTCTGCGCCTGCGAGGCGGTCGTCCGGGACGCGTCGGCGGGCGGCGCCGCGTCGGCCTCCGGTCCCCCGTCGTCCCCGTTCAGAACGATCACCCCGGCCACCAGCGCCGTGACGAGCACCGCGGCGGCCACGGCCACGGCGGCCACCGCGCCCCGGCCGCGCGGCCCGGGCTGCGGCGCGACGGGCCCCAGCGGAACGGTCGGCGGCGCGGGCGGCACCGCCGGCTGACCGGCGGCCCTGGTGTGCCCGGTCCAGGCGGTGCCGTCCCACCAGCGCTCCAGCACGGGCGTGCCCGGATCCGGGTACCAGCCGGGCGGTGTCGTCATGCTCATCGGGCCACCCTAGGGTCTGTCCGGCGGTTCAGCCGCCGTACACCGTGTCCTTCTGGTCGGGCACGACCGTGCCGTCGGTCCGGCGGACCGGGGCGGCGGTGCCGTCGTGGTCGGTGTACGCGGTGGTGGCGCACGGGTAGGCGGCGCTCTTCTGCCCCTTGGGCTGGATGAACATGGGGTTGACGATCCAGCGGCCGTCGCCGTTGTCGTACGCCCGGCACATCAGCTCGTTCTTGTTGCGGTTCAGGACGAGCCGCAGGCCGGTCGCGTCGCGCAGGAAGGAGACGTCCGTGTCGGAGTCGCCGGCCGCGAAGACCTGGCGCCGCGCGGCGGGCGACACCCGCTCGGCGGCGGCCCCGCGCACCCCGAAGACCTCCTGGTTGATCCAGCACCGCTTGCCGTCGATGTACGTGATCATCGCGTCCTCGCCGTCCGCGACCGTGCCGCAGCCCTTGAGGTGCGGGGTGAGCCGCCCGTGCGCGGTGACCGGCCGGATGCCGATGGTGTGGTCCGGCGCGATGCCGACGCCGCCCGCCCACTCGTCGACCACGGGCTCGGGCGACGCCGAGGTGATCCAGACGTCGAACCCGGCCTTCTGGAGGGTACGGATCAGATCGCGCTGCTGGTCGTAGTAGCGCACCCAGCCCGTCACCTCCGCCGTGCCGACCCGCTGCTCGGCTCCGAGCGGCGCGGCCAGGTTCTCGCTCCGGGCGGCCCGGGCGAAGGAGCGGACGTCGGCGGTGCGCCAGCCGCTCATCAGCTGGGCGAGCCAGGCGTACTGCGGCTCGGTCGCGCGCCGGTCCCAGCCCGCGAAGGCGGTGGCGCCCCCGGTCGTCCTCCCGTCCCCGTAGACCGTGCGTATCTCGTCGGCGCAGCGCGTGTCGGTGGCGGTGGGCAGGGTGGTGCCACCGGACGGGCAGGCGGCGGCGAGCGCGGTGGCCGCCTGGTCGGTGAGGTAACGGCTGGTGGTGTGCCAGTCGCCGTGCAGCGGGCGGCGGATCTTGGAGTGGCGCAGCATCCAGTACATCGTGGCGTCGCCGACGTCGTTCTTGACGACGGTGTTGTCCCAGTCGAAGACCGCGACGGGCTTGCGGCCCTTGGCCCGGGCCGCGCCGTGGCCACACGTGCCGTAGGTGTCGACGAGCTCCTGGAGACGGGCCTTGTTCTGCCCGTACCAGCCCTGCGTCACGGTGAGTTCGGGGCACGCGCCGGTCCGCGCCTGGGCGGTGGGGGCGGCGGCGAAGGCGCTGCCCGCGATCGCCAGGGCGGCGGCCGCGGCCTGCCAACGACGTGCACTCTGCATGAACACTCCTGTCACAAACGGAAGATCACCGGGGACGGTAGACAGAACAGCCGGGCGTCGTGCGACGCCCGGCTGTCAAAGTGGTGGACCAGAGGTGAACGCCTAGAGCGGCGTCACGTACGCGCCGGAGATACCGCCGTCCACCAGGAAGTCGGTGGCGTTGACGAACGAGGAGTCGTCGCTGGCCAGGAACGCCACGGCGGCGGCGATCTCGTCGGCCTCGGCGAACCGGCCGAGCGGGATGTGCACCAGACGCCGCGCGGCCCGCTCCGGGTCCTTGGCGAACAGCTCCTGGAGCAGCGGGGTGTTGACCGGCCCCGGGCAGAGCGCGTTGACGCGGATGCCCTCGCGGGCGAACTGCACGCCCAGCTCGCGCGACATGGCGAGGACGCCGCCCTTGGACGCGGTGTAGGAGATCTGCGAGGTCGCAGCCCCCATCCGGGCCACGAAGGACGCGGTGTTGATGATCGAGCCCCGGCGCTGCTCGCGCATGTACGGGATGGCCGCCTTGCAGCACAGGTACACGGAGGTCAGATTGACCTCCTGGACCCGCTTCCAGGCCTCCAGGCCGGTCTCCAGGATGGAGTCGTCGTCGGGGGGCGAGATGCCCGCGTTGTTGAAGGCGATGTCGACGCTGCCGTAGGTGTCGTACGCGGCCTTGAAGAGCGCGTCGACCTGCTCGGCGTCGGTGACGTCGACGCGCACGGCGAGCCCGCCGACCTCGTCCGCGGCCTTCTCGGCGGCCGCCTCGTCGATGTCGCCGCAGACCACGTGGGCGCCCTCGGAGGCGAGTCGGCGCGCGGTCGCCAGACCGATGCCGCTGCCGGCTCCGGTGATGACGGCGGTACGGCCGACCAGGCGGCGGCAGACGTTGTTCGCTTCGGTCATGGGTGCTCAGGCCTCCGTGCTGATGAAGACGTTCTTGGTTTCGGTGAAGGCGGCCAGCGCGTCCGGGCCGAGTTCACGGCCGAGGCCGGACTGCTTGTAGCCGCCGAAGGGGGTCCAGTAGCGCACGCTGGAGTGCGAGTTGACGGAGAGGTTGCCCGCCGCGACGGCGCCGGACACGCGCAGCGCGCGCCCCACGTCACGGGTCCAGATCGAGCCGGACAGGCCGTACTCGGTCGCGTTGGCCAGCCGTACGGCGTCGGCCTCGTCGTCGAAGGGCAGGACGACCGCGACCGGCCCGAAGACCTCCTCGACCGCCACGGGGGCGTCGGGCGCGGCGCCGGTGACGACCGTCGGCGCGAACCAGAAGCCGGGGCCCTCGGGGGCGGTGCCCCGGATGCCCGGCAGGTCCCCGGGGACGTAGGCGCGCACCCGCTCCAGCTGGGGCCGCGAGATCAGCGGGCCCATCTGGGTCTTCTCGTCGGCCGGGTCGCCCACCACGACGGACTCGATGCCGGGGGCGAGGAGCTCCAGGAAGCGGTCGTAGACCGGGCGCTGGACGAGGATGCGGGTGCGGGCGCAGCAGTCCTGGCCGCTGTTGTCGAGGAAGGACATGGGGGCGGCGGCCGCGGCGGCCTCGACGTCGGCGTCCGCGAAGACGATGTTGGCGCTCTTGCCGCCGAGTTCGAGGGTGACCCGCTTCACCCGCTGGGCGCACTTGGCCATGATCTGCTTGCCGACGCGGGTGGAGCCGGTGAACACGATCTTGGCGACGCCGGGGTGCTCGACCAGTGCGTCGCCCGCGACGGCGCCCGCGCCCGGCAGCACCTGGAAGAGGTGCTCGGGCAGGCCCGCCGCCAGGGCGAGTTCGGCCAGCCGCAGGGCGGTGAGCGGGGTGGTCTCGGCGGGCTTGAGGATCACCGCGTTGCCGGCCGCGAGCGCGGGGGCGGTGCCCCAGGCGGCGATCGGCATCGGGAAGTTCCACGGCGCGATGACGCCGACGACGCCGAGCGGCTCCAGGATCGTGATGTCGAGGCCGCCCGCGACCGGGATCTGACGCCCGGTCAGGCGCTCCACTCCCCCGGCCGCGTAGTCGAGCAGATCGCGGACGTTGCCCGCCTCCCAGCGGGCGTTGCCGACGGTGTGCCCGGCCTCGCGCACCTCCAGCCGGGCCAGCTCTTCGAGGTGTTCGTCGACGGCGACGGCGAAGCGGCGCAGCAGCCGGGCGCGGTCGGCGGGGGCGAGCGCCGCCCACGTGGTCTGCGCCCGCGCGGCCCGGGCGACCGCCGCGTCCACGTCCGCGGCGGTGGCGGCTGGGACGGTCGCGATGACCTCCTCCGTCGCCGGGTTGAGCACCTGGTGCTCGGTCAGGTCGTACGCATCGGACAACGGGGGCCTCACAGGCGTTCGAAGGAGCGGCGGAGCTCCCAGTCGGTCACCGCGGCGTCGAAGGCGTCCAGCTCGACGCGCGCCATGTTGCGGTAGTGCGCGACCACCTCGTCCCCGAAGGCGGCCTTGGCGATGGGGCTGTTCTCCCACAGCTCGGCGGCCTCGCGCAGGGTGGTCGGGACGTGCTCGTAGTCGCCGGTGTAGGCGTTGCCGGTACAGGCGTCCGGCAGCTCAAGGCGCTGCTCGACGCCGTACAGGCCCGCGGCGACCAGTCCGGCGACCGCGAGGTGCGGGTTGACGTCGCCGCCGGGCAGCCGGTTCTCGAACCGCAGCGAGCGGCCGTGGCCGACGACCCGCAGCGCGCAGGTGCGGTTGTCGTAGCCCCAGGCGACGGCGGTGGGCGCGAAGGAGCCGGGCTGGAAGCGCTTGTAGGAGTTGATGTTCGGCGCGTACAGCAGCGAGAAGTCCCGCAGCGCGGCCAGCTGGCCCGCGAGGAAGTGGCGCATCAGGTCCGACATGCCCTCGGGCCCGTCGCCCTGCATGACGTTGCGGCCCTCCTCGTCGGTGAGCGAGAGGTGGATGTGGCAGGAGTTGCCCTCGCGCTCGTTGTACTTCGCCATGAAGGTGAGCGAGACGCCCTCCTGGGAGGCGATCTCCTTGGCGCCGGTCTTATATACGGCGTGCTGGTCGCAGGTGACCAGGGCCTCGTCGTAGCGGAAGACGATCTCGTGCTGGCCCGGGTTGCACTCGCCCTTGGCGGACTCGACGGTCAGGCCCGCGGCCGCCATCTCGTTGCGGATGCGGCGCAGCAGCGGCTCGATCCGGCCGGTGCCGAGCACCGAGTAGTCGATGTTGTACTGGTTGGCCGGGGTCAGGCCCCGGTAGTCGGCGTCCCAGGCCTGCTCGTAGCTGTCCCGGAAGACGATGAACTCCAGCTCGGTGCCGACCTGGGCGGTCAGGCCGAGCTCGGCGAGCCGGTCGAGCTGGCGGCGCAGGATCTGGCGCGGGGCGGCGACGACGGGCGAGCCGTCGTTCCAGGCGAGGTCCGCGACGAGCAGCGCGGTGCCCTCGTTCCAGGGGACGCGGCGCAGGGTCGCGAGGTCGGGGTGCATGGCGAAGTCGCCGTACCCCCGCTCCCAGGACGACATCGCGTAGCCCTCGACGGTGTTCATCTCGGTGTCCACGGCGAGCAGGTAGTTGCAGCCCTCGGTGCCGTGGGCCGCGACCTCGTCGAGGAAGAATCGTGCGGCGAACCGCTTGCCCTGGAGCCGCCCTTGCATATCGGGGAACGCCAGGACCACAGTGTCGATCTCGCCGCTCTCCACGAGGGCGCGCAGCGCCTCGATGTCGAGCGGGGGTGTGCGGTCTGCCACGGGAAAAGCCTCCTTCGGTCAGCCGAGAGCCCATAAGGTATTGCCGAGAACCATTGCTTGGGAAGGGGGTGCGGCCAGATGTCGCAACCGGATTCCTCGGACCGGCTCGCGCCGGTGCTGCGGACCGTACGGGCCGGCAACGGCTTCGAGGAGGCGCTGGAGCAGATCCTCCAGGTCGTACGCCTGGGTCTGGTGCCCGGCGGCGAACGGCTGCCGTCGGAGCGGGAGTTGGCCGAGCGGCTCGGCATCAGCCGGGTGACGCTGCGCGAGGTCCTGAAGGTGCTGACCGACCAGGGACTGGTGGAGGCGCGGCGCGGCCGCTACGGCGGAACGTTCGTGCTGCCCAGGGCCCAGTCGCCCGGCGAGGACGAGCTGCGGCGCCGGGTCGCCGGGGTCGACGTGGAGGACGCGCTGCGCTTCCGCGAGGTCCTGGAGGTGGGCGCGGCCGGGCTGTGCGCGGCGCACGGGCTCACCTCCGAGCAGGCCGAGCGGCTGCGGGACGCGCTGGCCCGCACGCATGACGCGCCGCTGGCCGACTACCGGCGCCTGGACACCCTGCTGCACCTGACCCTCGCCGAGCTCTCCGGCTCACCGACGCTGACCGCGCAGTACGCCGCCGTGCGCGCGACCGTGAACGACCTGCTCGACTGCATCCCGCTGCTCGTACGGAACTTGGAGCACTCCCAGCGCCAGCACACCGCGTTGGTCGAGGCGGTGCTCGACGGGGACGCGGATGGGGCGCGGGAGATGATGCGGGAGCACTGTGCCGGTACGGCCGCGCTGCTGCGGGGCTTTTTGACGTGACTTCTTCGGCTGCGGACCGTGCTTGGTTGCTCGCGCAGTTCCCCGCGCCCCTATAGGGCGCCCGGTACCGCACCGCGCCCGCGCAAGATCGCGCGCCCCGTTTACCCCGACGTAACGCAAGGGGCTTGATTCCGGCCGTCAACACCGCAAAGGTATGGCCCCAGTCCATTGGCCCATCCCCCGTCGGGAGCCGCGTCATGACCATGGAGTCCACGGAATCCGCCAAACCCCGCGCCGCCGAACCGGCGGACGACTACCTGGAGCGACGCACGCTCCGCCGCGGCAGCGCCGGCTGGCTGCTGCTGACCGGCCTCGGCGTGGCGTACGTCGTCTCCGGCGACTACTCCGGCTGGAACTTCGGCCTCGCCGAGGGCGGCTTCGGCGGCCTCGCGATCGCCATGGCCCTGATGGGCCTGATGTACGTCTGCATGGTCTTCTCGCTCGCCGAGCTCTCCTCCGTCCTGCCCACGGCGGGCGGCGGCTACGGCTTCGCCCGGCGCGCGCTCGGCCCCTGGGGCGGGTTCCTGACCGGCACGGCCATCCTCATCGAGTACGTGCTGGCCCCCGCCGCGATCTCCATCTTCATCGGCGACTACGTGGAGTCCCTGGGCCTGTTCGGCCTCACCTCGGGCTGGCCGGTCTACCTCGCCTGCTTCGTCGTCTTCATCGGCATCCACCTGTGGGGCGTCGGCGAGGCGCTGCGGTTCAGCTTCGTCGTCACGGGCGTGGCGGTGGCGGCCCTGCTGGTCTTCGCGGTCGGCGCGTTCCTCGACTTCGACGCCTCCGAGCTCGACGACATCACCGTCCACAAGGACGCGTTCGGCGCGAGCTCCTGGCTGCCGATGGGCGTGATGGGCATCTGGGCGGCGTTCCCGTTCGGCATGTGGTTCTTCCTCGGCGTGGAGGGCGTGCCGCTGGCCGCCGAGGAGACCCGCGACCCGGCCCGTACGCTCCCCAAGGCGATCCGCTGGTCCATGGGCATCCTGGTGGTGCTCGCCCTGCTCACCTTCTTCGCCTCGGCGGGCGCGCGCGGCTCGGCCGCGATCCAGGACGCGGGCAACCCGCTGGTGGAGGCGCTCCAGCCGGACGGCGAGGCCACGGCGCTGAGCCGGATCGTCAACTACGCGGGCCTCGCGGGCCTGGTGGCGTCGTTCTTCTCGCTGATCTACGCGGGCTCGCGCCAGCTCTTCGCCCTGTCCCGGGCCGGCTATCTGCCCCGCTTCCTGTCCCTGACCAGCCGCCGCAAGGCGCCCTACCTGGGCCTGCTCGTGCCCGGCGCGATCGCCTTCTCGCTGGCGGCCGCGACCGGCGACGGGGCGCGGATGCTGAACGCCGCGGTCTTCGGCGCCACCGTCTCGTACGCACTGATGTCGCTTTCCCACATCGTGCTGCGCCGCCGCGAGCCGGACCTGGAGCGGCCGTACCGTACGCCGGGAGGAGCGCTGACCTCCTCGGTCGCGCTGGTCCTCGCGTGCGCGGCGCTGGTGGCCACGTTCCTGGTGGACGTGGTGGCGGCGCTGATCGCGCTGGGGGTGTACGCGGTCGCCGTCGGGTACTTCGGCCTCTACAGCCGCAAACACCTGGTCGCGCGGGCCCCCGAGGAGGAGTTCGCGGCGCTCGCGGCGGCGGAGGCCGAGCTGGAGCGCGAGTGACGGTCCGACTGCCGAAGGAGAGGGAGAACACGTGGGACGGCCACTGATCGGTGTCAGTACGTATTGGGAGAGCTCGGTGCGCTGGGGGGTGTGGGACTGGCCCGCCGCCCTGCTGCCCGCGTACTACCCGCGCCTGGTCAGGGCCGCGGGCGGGCTCACCGCGATGCTGCCGCCGGACGACCCGGAGACGGCCGCGGAGGTGGTGGCCCGGCTCGACGGCGTGGTCGTCGCGGGCGGCCCGGATGTGGAGCCGGTACGGTACGGGGCCGCCCGCGACGCCAGGACCGGGCCGCCCGCGCCGGAGCGGGACGCCTGGGAAACCGCCCTGATCGAGGCCGCCTTGGCGTCCGGGACCCCGCTGCTCGGCATCTGCCGGGGGATGCAGCTCCTGAACGTGGCGCTCGGCGGCACGCTCGTCCAGCACCTGGACGGGCACACCGGCGGCCACGGCGTGGTCGGCCGCCACACCGTGCGCCCGGTGCCCGGCACGCGCTACGCGGGCATCGAGCCGTACGAGGCGTCCGTGCCGACCTACCACCACCAGGCGGTGGACCGCCTCGCGGAGGGCCTGGTGGTGTCGGCCCGCGCCGAGGACGGCACCGCGGAGGCGGTCGAACTGCCGGGCGGGGCCTGGGTGCTGGGCGTCCAGTGGCACCCGGAGATGGGCGAGGACACCAAGGTGATGCGGGCGCTGGTGGCGGCGGCGGGGGCCCGGACTGCGGCGCCGGTGTCCTGAGCCGCGCGGCCGTACCGGCGTCGACTCCCCCGCCGCTCCGGCCCGGCCGCCGTGCGGGCCGCCCGCTCCCCGGGCCCCTCAGCCCGTCCCCGGCCCCGACCGTGTCAGCGACAGCAGGTCGCGGGCCGGGCCCGTGGGGCGGTGGGCCGTGCGCCAGACCGCGCGCAGGTCGCGGCGCAGCCGCAGGCCCTCCAGGGGGACGCGGACCAGACGGCGGCCCGCCAGCTCCTCCCCCAGGGCGAGTTCGCTCAGGACCGAGGGGCCCGCGCCGCTCACCACCGCCGCCTTCACGGCCGTGGTGGAGGCGAGCTCCAGGAGCGGCCGGGCCACCCCGCCCTCGGCCGCGAGCGCCGCGTCCAGGACCTGCCGGGTGCCCGAGCCCTCCTCGCGCAGGATCAGCGGGGTCGCGGCCAGTTCGGCCGCGCCGATCGGGGCGCGGCGCCGGGCCCACGGGTGGGAGGGCGCGGTGACCACCACCAGGCGGTCGTGGCCGATCACGGCCCCGTCGAGCCCGGCCGGTACCGTCAGGCCCTCCACGAACCCGAGGTCCGCCTCGTCGGAGAGCAGCCGCTCGGCCACGAACGCCGAGTTCCCGGCGAGCAACGAGACGGCGGTGCCCGGGCGTTCGCCGCGCAGCGCGATCAGCCAGCCGGGCAGCAGGTACTCGGCGATGGTCATGCTCGCGGCGACCCGCAGCCGCGAGTCGCGCCGCCCGCGCAGCGCCTGCGCGCCCGCGTCGAACGCCTCGGCCGCCTCGACCACCCGCCGCGCCCAGTCCGTCACCAGCGCGCCCTCGGCGGTCAGCTTGGACCCGCGCGGCGAGCGGTCGACGAGGGCGACGCCGAGGTGCCGCTCCATCGAGCGGATGCGGCTGCTCGCGGCGGGCTGGGTGATCCCCATGTCGCGCGCGGCGCGCCCGAGGCTGCCGTGCCGGGCGACCGCGATCAGCAGCTCCATCGCGCTCAGATCGGGCACCCGCCTCGACAGCGGACCGGTGTCCTCCGCACTGCTCATACTCATAAACCCAGCTTATGTCCTCATAGGAAGATCCGGTCTGGCGACCCCCTCCTACCGGCGCGAAGGTGGATACATGGTCACCGTCACCCACCCCCGCGCCCACGCGCTCGCCGCGCGCTTCGAACCCCTGCGGCACCTCGGTCCCAACTGGTACGCCACGGTCATGGGCACCGCGATCGTCGCCAACGCGGGCGCCGGGCTGCCGTTCCGCGTGCCGGGACTGCAGGCGGTGTGGGCCCTGTCGCTGGCCATGCTCACCGTCCTCGTCGCCGCCCGCGCCGCCCACTGGCGCCACCACCGCGACCAGGCCCGCGCCCACCTCCTGGACCCCGGCGTGGCCCCCTTCTACGGCTGTATGTCGATGGCGTTCCTGGCCGTCGGCATCGGCACCCTCACCGTCGGCAAGGACGTGATCGGCGAGGGCGCGGCGGTCCCGCTGGCCTGGGTGCTGTACGGCATAGGCACCGCGACCGGCCTCGTGGTCGCCGTGGGCATCCCCTACCTGATGGTGGTCCGCCACCAGGTCGCCCCCGGCACCGCCTCCCCGGTCTGGCTGCTGCCCGTGGTGGCCCCCATGGTCTCCGCCACCCTCGGCGCGCTCCTGGTCCCCCACCTCCCCGCCGGCCAGCCCCGTGAGGCGATGCTGCTCGGCTCGTACGCGATGTTCGGCATGAGCCTGCTCGCCGTCATGGTGCTGCTGCCCCTGGTCTTCGCCCGGCTGGTCCACCAGGGCCCGCTGCCCCTGGCCCTGACCCCCGCCCTGTTCCTGGTGCTCGGGCCCCTCGGCCAGTCCACCACCGCCGTCAACAAGCTCGCCGACGTGGCCCCCGGCTCGATCGACACCGCCTACGCGGGCGGTCTGAGCGCCTTCGCCGTCATCTACGGCGTCCCCGTGATGGGCTTCGCCCTGATGTGGCTGGCCCTGGCCACCGCCATGGTGGTGCGCGCGGTCCGCTCCGGGATGCCCTTCGCGATGACCTGGTGGGCGTTCACCTTCCCCGTCGGCACCTGTGTCACCGGCGCCGAGGGCCTGGCCCACCACACCGGCCTGGACGCCTTCACCTGGCTCGCCTGCGGCCTGTACGCACTGCTCGCCGCCGCCTGGCTGGTGGCGGGCGCCCACACCGTACGCGGCCTGGTCAGCGGCAAGCTGCTCGCAGCGCCCCGCTGAGCGCGGCGGGGGCCGCCGCGAGCGACGGCCCGTACCAGGTGAGCATGCGGCCGTCGACCAGCGCGGCCGGGAGGTGCGGGAACGCCTCCGGGCCGTCGTCGGCGGTGAAGCGGTAGGGCTCGTCGGGGAGGACCACCAGGTCCGCCCCGGCGGCCCTCAGCTCGTCCAGGGGGACGCGCGGATAGCGCTCGGCGTGCCCCGCGTACACATTGCGGACCCCGAGCCGGGCCAGCAGGTCGCCCGCGAAGGTGTCGCGGCCGAGCACCATCCAGGGGCGGCGCCACACGGGCACCACGGCGGCGACCGGCTCGGGCGGCGGCACCACGTGCTCCCAGGCCTCGCGCGCCTCCTCCAGCCAGCGGGGCCGGGCAAGGCCGCAGGCGTCCACCAGGACCCGGGCCAGCTCCGCGAACGCCTGGTCCAGGTCGCGGACCTCGGTGACCAGGACCTCCAGACCCGCCGCGCGCAGGGCGGCCAGGTCGGGCTCCCGGTTCTCCTCCTCGTTGGCGATCACCAGATCGGGGCGCAGCGCCGCGATCGCGTCCGTGTCGGGGTTCTTGGTGCCGCCGATCCGGGCCGCCGCGAGGCCCGGCGGGTGGGTGCACCAGTCGGTGGCGCCGACGACGAGCCCGGGGGCCGTGGCCGCCACCGCCTCGGTGAGCGAGGGCACCAGCGAGACCACCCGGGGACCGGCCGCGGGCGACACCATCAGTGGCGGGTCTCCTCGATCGCCTCGATGTGGTCGGCGACCGCGACGAGCAGGATCCGGGTGCCGGGCACGGCCGCGCGCCAGCGGTGGCGCACCCCGCCGGACAGGCACAGCGTGTCGCCGCGTTCAAGGCGGTAGGCCCGGCCCTCCGCCTCGACCTCGGCGGCGCCGTCGGCCACGTACATCAACTCGTCGTTGCGGTGCTGGAATTCGCGCGCGGTGTCGTGCTCGCCGGTGAACTCCATGGCGTGCAGCTGGTGGTGGCCGCGCAGCAGCTGGCGCACCCCGCCGCCGTCGCTGTCGTCGGCGCGGACGACCTCGACCGTACGCGCGGTGTCGGCGGCGTCGTACAGCTCGGGGACGGTGGTGCCCAGGGCGTCGGCCACGCGCGCGAGGGAGCGGGCGCTGGGGCGGGCCCGTTCGTTCTCGATCTGGCTCAGGAAGGGCACCGAGAGGCCGCTGCGCTGCGCGACCGCGGCGAGCGTCAGCCCCAGCTCGCGGCGGAGCCGCCGCACCGCGACTCCCACCCGAAGAGTTTCCTTGTCGTCCATCTCTCCGGCTCCCTCCCCGTCACCTGGACCACTGCGGCCGCCGCACCTGCATGCACCCTACGCAGCTTCGGCGCCCGGGGGCACCATCACGTGGAAGAAGAGTGCCCGCACGGCGTGCTGGGCATTCCTGCACGGATGGGGCCCCGCCGGTGTCCGGCGGGGCCCCATCCGTGCGCGGGCGGCTGAAATCCATCGCCCGTTGTGCCTACCCGGCTACGCGCCGACGGGCGTCCACTTGTCCGCGAGGCCCGGGTTGTCGTCCAGCCAGGCGCGGACGGCCTGCTGCTCCTTGCCCTTGCCGGTCGACTGGATCTTCGCTTCGAGACCGGTGAGCTGCTGCTCGGTCATCTTGAAGTTCTTCAGCCAGGCGCCGACCTTCGGGTTGTCGCCCGAGAAGCCCTTGCGGGCCAGCGTGTGCACGCCGTCGCCCTTGCCCCAGGTGCCCTTGGGGTCGGTGAGCTTCTTCAGGTCGTACGTGCTGTACGCCCAGTGCGGCGACCAGAGCGTGACGACGACGGGCTCCTTCTTGGCGTACGCGCGCTTGAGCTCGGCGAGCATGGACGGCGTGGAGCCGTCGACGACCTTGTACTCGCCGTCCAGGCCGTACTCCTTGAGGACCTTGTCCTTGAGCAGGCCCATCATTCCGGCGCTCGGCTCGATGCCGATGATCCTGCCCTTGAACTGGCCGGACTTGCCCTTGAGGTCCTCCAGCGAGTCGATGCCCTTCATGTACGAGGGCACGCTCAGCTCCAGCGAGGTGGGGCCGTACCAGGAGCCCAGGTCCTCCAGCTTGTCGTGGTACTTCTGCCAGTACGTGGCGTGGGTGACCGGGAGCCAGGAGTCCGTCTCGAAGTCGATCTGGCCGCCCGCCATACCGGTGTAGAGCGCGCCCGCCTCGTACTGCTTGGTGTCGACCTTGTAGCCGCGCCGCTCCAGCAGTTCCTTCCAGAGGAAGGTGGAGGCGATGCCCTCGTCCCAGGGGATGTAGCCCAGGGAGACCTTCTTGCCCTTGCCGACGTTCTCGGCGCCGGAGGCGGTGGCCGTGGACGAGGAGCCGAACATGCCCATGCCGCCGGCCACGAGCGCGAGGACGACCACGCCGACGACCGCGACGGCGGGCTGCGGGCGGTGGTTCCAGAGCTTGGCGCCGGACGTCTTGGCCCGGGCGAGGGCACGGCGGCCGACCGGCGAGACCTGGCGGCCGAGGGCGCCGGTCATCCGGTCGAGGTACATGGCGAGGATGACGATGGAGACGCCCGCCTCGAAGCCCAGGCCGATGTCGACGTTGCCGATGGCCCGGTAGACCGCGCCGCCGAGCCCGCCGCCGCCGACCATGCCCGCGATGACGACCATGGACAGGCCCAGCATGATGACCTGGTTGACGCCCGCCATGATGGTGGGCAGCGCCAGCGGGAGCTGGACCCGGAGCAGCGTGTTGCGCGGGGTGGTGCCGAACGCTTCGGCCGCCTCGACGAGCTCGGGGTCGACCTGGCGGATGCCGAGCTCCGTCATGCGCACGCCCGGGGGCAGCGAGAAGACGATGGTGGCGATGATGCCGGGGACCACGCCGACGCCGAAGAAGATGATGCCGGGGATCAGATAGACCATGGCGGGCATGGTCTGCATGAAGTCGAGGACCGGGCGGCTGATCGCGCTCACGGCCTTGGACCGGGACGACCAGATGCCCAGCGGCACCGCGAGGACCAGCGTGACGACGGTCGCCACGAGGACCAGCGACAGCGTCGACATGGCCTCGTCCCACAGCTCGATCGAGTCGATCAGCGCGAACCCGCCGAAGGCGAGCACACCGGCGACCAGGCCGCGCAGCCACCAGGCGACGACGGCGAGGATGCCCGCGAAGAGCAGCGGGTGGGGCGCGGACAGGACGGCGTCGATGCCGTCGTACATGCCGTTGACGACCTTGGTGATGGCGTCGAACAGCCAGGAGAGGTGGTTCTGGAGGAAGGTGACGGCGCTGTCCACCCACTCGCCGAGAGGGAGCCTAGGCATTCGCCACCTCCTGCATCGAGCAGGCGACCGGGCCGCGCCGGTCGTCCCCGAGGAAGGCGATCAGCCGCTCCTGCGGTACGACGCCGAGCAGCGAGCCGTCGGTGTCCTTGACGGCCACGGGGTGCGGCACGCGCGCGGCGACGGCGCACAGGTCCGCGACGCTGGTGTCGGCGCTCACGCTCTCGCAGTCGCAGTCCCCTGCGTCGGGGCGGTGCGGTTCGGTCATCACGGACAGGGCGGTGAGCACGCGGGAGCGGTCGACGTCCTGGATGAACGAGGCGACGTAGTCGTTGGCGGGCGTCAGGAGGATGTCCTCGGCGCTGCCGAGCTGGACGATCCGCCCGTCGCGCATCACGGCGATGGAGTCGCCGAGCCGCATGGCCTCGTTGAGGTCGTGGGTGATGAACACGATGGTCTTCTTCAGGCGCTTCTGGAGTTCGAGGAGCTGGTCCTGCATGTCGCGCCGGATCAGCGGGTCGAGCGCGCTGAACGACTCGTCCATGAGGAGCAGGTCGGCGTCGGTGGCGAGCGCCCGGGCCAGGCCCACGCGCTGCTGCATGCCGCCGGAGAGCTCGTCCGGCCAGGAGTCGCCCCAGCCCGCGAGCCCGGTGAGCTCCAGGGCCTCGGCGGCGCGCTTCTCGCGCTCGGCGCGCGGCACGCCCTGGACCTCCAGGCCGTACGCGGCGTTCTCCAGGACGCTGCGGTGCGGGAAGAGCGCGAAGTGCTGGAACACCATGCTGATCTTGGTGGAGCGGACGGCGCGCAGCTCGCGCGGGCTCAGACCGGTCAGGTCCTGCCCGCCGTAGAGCACCCGTCCGGAGGTGGGCTCCAGGAGCCCGTTGAGCATCCGCAGCAGCGTGGACTTTCCGGACCCGGACAGACCCATGACGACGAAGATCTCGCCGGGCTCGACCGTGAACGACGCGTCGATCACCGCCGCGGTCGTCCCGTCGGCCCGCAGCTCGTCGCGGTCGGCGCCGCCTTCGAGCTTGCGCACCGCGTCGTCGGGTCGTCTGCCGAACACTTTGTAGAGCTGCTCGGCTTGCAGCGTGGACACATAAACCTCACGGATAGGACGGAGAACGGCCCGCATCCCCCGCGGGCGGGCCGTGGAGCGGCGCGGATTCGGTCCGTCGCCCTGTTGTATGCGGTGCCGTAGTCGTTGAAACCGATACGAGGGTCCGCTCCGGCGCCGCGCCTGCCCGGCTTCACCCGGAGCAAACGCGAAGGTGACCCAGTTCACTGCCACGCACAGTGACTCGGCGGGGGGTGGCTGTCGGTGCGCGGTGACTGTCAGTGGCGTGCGGCATCATCGGGGTGTGACGCGACGCCTGATGCTCCTCGACACCGCTTCCCTGTACTTCCGGGCCTATTTCGGGGTCCCCGACACGGTCCGGGCCCCGGACGGCACCCCGGTCAACGCCGTGCGCGGCCTGCTCGACTTCATCACCCGCCTGGTCCAGGACCACCACCCGGACGAGCTGGTCGCCTGCATGGACGCGGACTGGCGCCCGCACTGGCGCGTCGAGCTGATCCCGTCGTACAAGGCGCACCGGGTCGCGGTGGAGACGGCCGACGGCGTCCCGGACGAGGAGGAGGTCCCGGACACGCTGGCCCCGCAGGTCCCGGTGATCGAAGCGGTCCTGGACGCGCTGGGCATCGCCCGGGTCGGGGTCGCGGGGTACGAGGCGGACGACGTGATCGGCACCCTGGCCGCCGCGGCCCCCGGCCCGGTGGACATCGTCACGGGCGACCGCGACCTGTTCCAGCTGGTCGACGACGGGCGCGGCGTGCGCGTCCTCTACCCGCGCAAGGGCGTCGGCGACTGCGACGCGATCGACGAGGACCTGATCCGTACGAAGTACGGGGTACGGGCCGATCAGTACGCGGACTTCGCGGCCCTGCGCGGCGACGCCAGCGACGGCCTGCCGGGCGTGAAGGGCATCGGCGAGAAGACGGCCGCGCAGCTGATCACGGAGTACGGCGATCTGGCCGGCGTGCGCGCGGCGGCCGACGACCGCACCTCCCGCCTCACCCCCGCCAAGCGCCGGGGCATCGTGGAGGCCGCCGCGTATCTGGACGTGGCCCCGAAGGTGGTCCGGGTGGCCCTCGACGTGCCGCTGCCCGCGTTCGACCCGGCGCTCCCGGCCGAGGCGCTGCACCCGGAGACGGTGGACGAACTGGCGCAGCGGTGGGGTCTGGGAAGCTCGCTGACCCGGCTGCTCGCGACGCTGGGGCGGTAGAGCCTGTCCGGGGGTCCGGGGGTCCGGGGGCCGGTAAAGGGGTGAGCCCAGAGGGCCGGGATGCTAACTTAGGCAAACCTAAGAAGAGCAGACGGTTCAGCGCGCCGGGCAGACGGGTCCGGCACACATCAGGGGAGAAACGCTGTGGCAGAACGACCCGCCCGCAAGGGGGCACGGGCCCATGAGACGCGCGTGGTGCGCACGGAGTGGATCACTCCGCACATGGTCCGGCTGGTCCTGGGGGGCGCGGCGGCGAGCGGCTTCGCCGTCGGCGAGTACACCGACCACTATGTGAAGCTGCTCTTCCCGGCGCCCGGGGTGACCTACCCCGAGCCGTTCGACCTGGAGCGCGTGCGCACCGAGTTCCCGCGCGACCAGTGGCCGAGCAACCGGACGTACACGGTCCGGGCGTGGGACGCCGAGCGGGACGAGCTGACCATCGACTTCGTGGTCCACGGCGACGAGGGCCTGGCCGGACCGTGGGCCGCCCGCGCCCAGGTCGGCGACGTCATCCGGCTCTCCGGCCCCGGCGGCGGCTACGCCCCGGACCCGGCCGCCGACTGGCACCTCCTGGTGGGCGACGAGAGCGCCCTCCCGGCGATCGCCGCCGCGCTCGAGCGGATGCCCGAGGGCGCGGTGGTCCATGCCTTCGTGGAGGTCACGGGCCCGGAGGAGGAGCAGAAGGTCCTCGCTCCCGACGGGGTCGAGGTGACCTGGCTGCACCGCGGCGACGCCCCGGCGGGCGACCCGCTGATCGCGGCGGTACGGGAGCTGGCGTTCCCCGAGGGCGACGTCCACGCCTTCGTCCACGGCGAGGCGGCCTTCGTCAAGGAACTCCGCCGCCATCTGCGCCTGGACCGCGAGATCCCCCGCGACCGCCTCTCCATCTCCGGCTACTGGCGCCTCGGCCAGAGCGACGAGGCCTGGCGCGCGGTCAAGCGCGAGTGGAACGAGCAGGTGGAACGGGAGCAGGAGACGGCGGCGTAACGCGAAGGGGGCGCCTCCCGGCACCCTCTTCCGTGCTCCGCCGCCGACCCCCGTTTGTCTGCGGACCGTGCTGCGTTGCTCGCGCGGTTCCCCGCGCCCCCAGGTACTCAGGGGCGCGGGGAACCGCGCGACCTCCGCCACAACCTCCCTCAGCACGCCCCCGGGCTCCGCCCCAACCCCCTCAGGGGCGCGGGGAACTGCGCGACAAGCCCCCACCGGCCCGCAGACGAGACGAAGGGAGCGGGGCCCAGGGGCCGCAGGCCCCGGGAAGCCACGCCCGCCCCCGGGGAGGGAGACCTCAGCCCACAGAGCTGTACGCCACCACGCCCCGCAACAACGCATCCACCGCCTTACGGGCATTCTTGGCGACCGTGCTGCTGGCCGACGAGCCCGGGGCCGCCGCCGCGATCTGGCCGAGCACGTCGATGACCTGCTTGCACCAGCGGACGAAGTCGCCCGCGGGCATCTCCGCCTCGCGCAGCACCTCGTCCAGGCCCTGGCCGGACGCCCACTGGAAGGCCGCCCAGGCGAAGCCGAGGTCGGGCTCGCGCTGGCCGACGCCCTCCGCCTGGTTGATCTTGTGGTCCTCCTCCAGCGCGTCGAGCCGGCCCCAGATGCGGACCATCTCGCCGAGCGCCGCCTTGGCCGCGCCCGAGGGCAGTTTGGGCGCCACCGCGTCGTCGGCCTGGCGCGCCTCGTACACCAACGCCGAGACGCACGCGGCCAGTTCGGCCGGACTCAGGCCCTCCCAGACGCCCGCGCGCAGGCACTCGCTGGCCAGCAGGTCCAGCTCGCCGTAGAGCCGGGCGAGGCGGCGGCCGTGCTCGGTGACCTCGTCGTCGCGCAGATAGTCCAGCTCGGTCAGGAGCGCCACGATCCGGTCGAAGGTGCGGGCGATCGTGTTCGTCCGCCCCTCGATGCGGCGCTCCAGCTGCTGGGTGTCCCGCTTGAGCCGGTAGTACCGCTCGGCCCAGCGCGCGTGGTCCTCGCGCTCGTCGCAGCCGTGGCACGGGTGGGCGCGCAGCTCGGCGCGGAGCCGGGCGATCTCGCGGTCGTCGGCGGCCTCGGCGCGGCCCCTGCGGTGCCGATCGGGCACGATGTGGCCCGCCTTGGTGCGCAGCGCGGAGGCGAGGTCGCGACGGGACTGGGGCGAGCGCGCGTTGAAGGACTTGGGGATCCTCATCCGCTCGATCGCCTCGACCGGGACCGGGAAGTCGATCGCGGCGAGCCGCTTGACCTGCCGCTCGGCGGTCAGCACCAGCGGGCGCGGCCCGTCGTGCTGGTCGAAGCCGCGGTGGCCGTTGGAGCGCCCGGCCGGGATGCCCGGGTCGAGCACCAGCGCGAGCCCGGCGAACTTCCCGGTCGGCACGTGGATCACGTCGCCGGGCTTGAGCTTCTCCAGGGAGGCGGCCGCGGCGGCCCGCCGCTGGCTGGCGCCCTGCTTGGCGAGCTCCGTCTCGCGGTCCTTGAGGTCGCGGCGCAGTCGCGCGTACTCCTCGAAGTCCCCCAAGTGGCAGCTCATGCCCTCCTGGTAGCCCTCCAGGCCCTCCTCGTTGCGCTGCACCTGGCGGGAGATGCCGACGACGGACTTGTCCGCCTGGAACTGCGCGAAGGAGGTTTCCAGGAGCTCGCGCGAGCGGTGCCGGCCGAACTGCTCGACCAGGTTCACGGCCATGTTGTACGACGGCTTGAAGCTGGAGCGCAGCGGATACGTACGCGTACCCGCGAGGCCCGCCAGCGCGCCCGGGTCCATGCCGCGCTGCCAGAGCACCACGGCGTGGCCCTCGACGTCGATGCCGCGGCGCCCGGCGCGGCCGGTCAGCTGGGTGTACTCACCGGGGGTGATGTCGGCGTGCTGTTCGCCGTTCCACTTCACCAGCTTCTCCAGGATCACCGTCCTGGCGGGCATGTTGATGCCCAGGGCGAGCGTCTCGGTGGCGAAGACCGCCTTCACCAGGCCGCGGACGAACAGCTCCTCCACGACCTCCTTGAAGGTCGGCAGCATGCCCGCGTGGTGGGCCGCGATGCCCCGCTCCAGGCCCTCCAGCCACTCGTAGTACCCCAGGACGTGCAGGTCCTCGCCGGGGATGGAGGCGGTGCGCTCCTCGACGATCTCGCGCACCTTGTGGCGCGCCTCCTCGTCGTTGAGGCGCAGGCCCGCGTACATGCACTGCTGGACGGCGGCCTCGCAGCCGGCCCGGCTGAAGATGAACGTGATGGCGGGCAACAGGCCCTCGGCGTCGAGCCGTTCGATGACCTCGGGGCGACCCGGCGTCCAGATCCTGGAGCGCTGGCGGCGCTCGCGCTCGCGGTCGGCCTCGCGGACCATCTTGCCGCGTCTGCGGTCGCGCGGGTTGTACGTCTTCTGGTTCTCCATCCGGGCCATGCGCAGCAGGTCCGGGTTGACCTCGCGGCGGGCGCCGCCGCGGCCGCCGTGGTCGGTGGACTCCTCGAAGAGGTCGTACATCCGCCGTCCGGCCAGCACGTGCTGCCACAGCGGGACCGGGCGGTCCTCGGAGACGATCACTTCGGTGTCGCCGCGCACGGTGTCCAGCCAGTCGCCGAACTCCTCCGCGTTGGAGACGGTCGCCGACAGTGACACCAGCGTCACCGACTCGGGCAGGTGGATGATCACCTCTTCCCAGACGGCGCCCCGGAAGCGGTCGGAGAGGTAGTGCACCTCGTCCATGACCACGTAACCGAGGCCGAGGAGCGACTGGGAGCCCGCGTAGAGCATGTTGCGGAGCACCTCGGTGGTCATCACGACCACCGGCGCCTCGGAGTTGACGCTGTTGTCACCGGTGAGCAGGCCGACCTTGTCCGCGCCGTAGCGTCTGACCAGGTCGGCGTACTTCTGGTTGGAGAGCGCCTTGATCGGCGTGGTGTAGAAGCACTTGCGGCCCTGTTCGAGGGCCAGGTGCACGGCGAACTCGCCGACGATCGTCTTGCCGGAGCCGGTCGGGGCGGCCACGAGCACACCCTTGCCGGCTTCGAGTGCCTGGCACGCCTCGATCTGGAAGGGGTCCAGAGCGAAGTCGTACAGGTCGCGGAAGGGTGCGAGCGCGGTGGCCTGCTCGGCGGCGCGGAGCCGGGCAGCTGCGTACGCTTCGGCTGGTGAGAGGTCCTCTGTCATCTTGTCTTCGAGCCTACCCGCCGCCTCTGACAGAGGTCGCGATCTTTATCGGGACGTGGGGCCGGGGACGGAGCGCGGGGCGGCTGGGAACGCGGAAGCGGCCGGGTGCGCGCCGTGCGCGCCCCGGCCGCTTCACGGCGTGGGATCAGGTGACGTCGTCGTAGCCGTTGACCCGGGAGCGGCCGCCGTCGGCCTGCTCGGGCAGGGACGGGGTGGTGACCGGCTCGATCTCGCCGATGTCCGCGGGCGTGAGATCCAGGTCGGAGGCCTCGTCGTCGGCGGGCTTGGCTTCCTCGCGCTGGCGGCGGCGCTTGTCGTTGAGCATGGCGACGCTGACGGCGATGAAGTAGAGCAGCACGATCGGGGTCGCGAGCGACAGCATCGACACCGGGTCGACGGTCGGCGTCGCGAAGGCCGCGAAGACCGTGACACCCATGATCATGCCGCGCCACCAGCCGAGCATCCGGCGACCGGTGACCACTCCGCCGAAGTTGAGCATGATCAGGAAGAGCGGCAGCTCGAAGGAGAGACCGAAGACGACGATCATCCGCAGCACGAGGTCGATGAGCTCGTTCAGCGGGAGCAGGTTCAGTGCGCCGTCGGGGGTGAACTCCAGGAGCACCTTCGCCGCGGCGGGCAGCACGTGGTACGAGAACCAGCCGCCGGCGACGAAGAGCGGGAAGCCCGCCGCGACGAAGCCCAGGGAGTACTTCTTCTCGTTCTTGTGCAGGCCGGGGGCGACGAACGCCCAGAGCTGGTAGAGCCAGACCGGGCTGGCCCCCACGACGCCCGCCACCAGGGACGTCTTGATCATCAAGGTGAACGGCGACATGAGGCCGGACATCGTGACTTGGCCGCAGTGGTCCTTGCCGTCCTTCTGGGACAGCGAGTCGAAGGCTTCCTTGCAGCCGACCGACTCCCTGATCGGCTTGATGATCAGGTCGACGATGTCCTTGTAGTAGAACGCCGCCACCACGGCGCAGACAAGGATCGCGATGACCGCCTTGGCGAGCCGGTTGCGCAGCTCACGGAGATGGTCCGAGAGGGGCATCCGCCCCTCCGGGTCCTTCTGCTGATTGCGGGCAGACTTCAGCAACCCACGTCCTCATCTCGTGCGGCAGGGCGCCTTGGTGATCAGCGCCTGCTTCGGCCCAGGTGTCAGCGGGTGGAGTCGGTCGGCTCGGTGACGGGACGCGAGCTGCTGACGTCGCCGGGGGCCGACTGGATGGTGCGCTGCGCCGGCGGCTGCTCGCCCGGGTGCGGCGGGTCGGCGGGGGCGGTCTGCTGGCCCTCGGCCTTCATCGCCTTCGCCTCGCTCTTGAGGATCCGCGCGGACTTGCCGAGCGAGCGCGCCATGTCCGGAAGCTTCTTCGCGCCGAACAGCAGGACGATGACGACGAGGATGAGAATGATCTCGGGGGCGCCGAGCCTTCCGAACATAAGCTTTTACCTTCTCACCGAGGCGACGTGGGTGGGGCTGCGTGGTCCCGGCCGGACTGGTGTCCGACCGGTTGCGTGCAGCGATCGTAACGCGCAGGGGTGAACACCGGGCAATCCCCGTGCGTACTCCCCGGCACGGCCCACCGCCTCGCTTCGTGGTCCGCGCTCTGAAGCGTACCTAAAGGGACGGACACACAGGAGTCCCCGCCGTCACCGCAAGGCGTCCCCGGTGGCCGAGAGTTCGACGGCGGCCCGTTCGAGCTCCTCGGCGGCGTTGTTGATCTTCCTTGTGGTGTCGGCCACTTGGCGGCCGAGCCGCTGCGCCTCGACGAACACCTTGATCGCGAGGACACCGAGGACGGAGATTCCGAGGAATCCGAGGGCGATGGCGGTCATCGGCCAGAACATGAGCGGACCCTAGACGCTGGAGTGGAGGCGGAGGGTGCGGACCCCTCCGCCGGTGAGGAGTTCGACGATGCGCTCACCGGCCGGCTTGCGCACGGCGGAGCCGCACTCGGGGCAGGTGAAGGAGTAGAAGGTGGTACGGCGGCTGGCGCCGATGGCGAGGCGCAGCGCCCCCGCGGCCAGTTCGAAGCGGGCGCGGCAGTCGGGGCAGGCGGCCTTGAAGAGCACCGACTGGACCGCGGCCACCTGGCGAGAAATACCGGGCATCACCGACATATTCCGCATATCTCCTCAGCTCTGTCCGTCGTGCGCGCTCTGCTCTTCGTACGCCGCGAGCGCCGCAAGGGCCGCGCTGCGGGCACTTTCGGCCAGCTCGTCGGGGGCCACGATCCGGCCGTCGCGGCCGAGGCGCAGCGCGAGGCGGCGCAGCGAGGTCGGGTCCGGAGTGCGCAGGGTGATCCGCAGGCCCCCGTCCGCCAGCTCCTCGGCGCTGTCGTGCGGGTAGTACTCGGCGACCCAGCGCCCGCCCGGCCCCACCTCGACGATCACCTCCGGGTCCTCGGCGGCGGGCTGCACCAGTCCCTCCGAGAGGTCCCGCAGCTCCAGCTCCGGCGGCGCGGCCGGCTCGTCGAGCAGCCGGATTTCGGCCACCCGGTCGAGGCGGAAGGTGCGCCGCGCCTCCGAGAGGCGGCACCACGCCTCCATATAGGTGTGGCCGACGGCGAAGAGCCGGATCGGGTCGACCTCGCGCTCGGTGAGCTCGTCGCGCGCGGGCGAGTAGTAGCGCACCCACAGCCGCCGCCGCTCCGAGATCGCCCGGTCGACGTCCGCGAAGACCCCGCCCTCCGACTCGAAGGTCACCGAGAGCCGGGAGCTGGCGCCCGCCGCCTCCCCGGCCGCCGCCTCCAGCTTGGCGGTGGCGCGCAGCAGCGCCTGGCGGTCGCCCTCGCGCAGACCCGGCAGCGTCGCCACCGCGCGGGCCGCGACCAGGAGCGCGGTCGCCTCGTCGGCGGCGATCCGCAGCGGCTCGGCCGCCTCGGCGCCCAGGGCGCCGGGATTGCGCCACCAGATGCGATCGCCGTCGGTGTCGATGTCGAGCAGGTCGCCGCCGCGGAAGCTGGTCCCGCACATGGGCAGTACGTCGAGGTCCGAGATCAGCTCGTCCTCGGTGATCCCGAAGGCGCGGGCGACGTCGGCGACGTGCGCCCCGGGCCGCTCGCGCAGATAGGTGACGAGGGAGAGCATCCGCCGCGTCTGGTCGATGGCATTGGCAGCCATGGTCGTCCGGTCCCCTCAGCCCTTGGCCACGGCGCGCAGCCGGTCCACCACGTCGGCCCGCAGGTCCGCGGGCTCCAGCACGACCACGTCGGGGCCGAACTCCACGAGCCAGGCGTCGAGCCCGTGCCCGTACGGAATCTCCAACTCGTCCCACCCGTCGCCGAGTTCCCGCGTCGAGGTGGCCCGCGAGCGCAGCGGATAGCCGGACCCGGCGCGCAGCCTGATCCGCGCGGAGCGGGTGGCGGTCTCCCCCGCCCAGCTCTCCACGGTCGCGCGCACGGTGACCACGTCGGGCACCGGCGCGGTGAAGGCCCCGGCCCGCGAGCGCACCTTGCCGGTGATCCGGGAGAGCCGGAAGACCCGCTCGGCGCCCCGGTCGCGGTCCCAGCCCGCCAGGTACCAGTGGCCGCGCCAGCACTCCAGGGTCCACGGCTCGACGTGTCGGGTGCCGGGGCGGGCGGCGGTGGCCTTGCGGTACTCGAAGACGACCGGGCGGCGGTCGCGGCACGCCAGCATCAATGGCTCGAAAGCGGCCTCGTGCACCGGGATGCGTGGCTCGATCGCGCTGTGCTCATACGGATTGTCTGCTTCCGGCATTCCGGCGGCGCGCAGCTTCTGCAGTGCGCCGCTGGCCGCGCCCGCGAGCCGGGCCTGCTGCCAGACCCGGGCGGCGAGCCCCAGGGCCGCGGCCTCCTCGGCGTCCAGCTGGACCGGCGGCAGCCGGTTGGAGTCACGGCGGGCCAGATAGCCCGTCTCGCCGTCCAGGTTCTCCACCGTCTCGATGACCAGGCCGAGTTCGCGCAGATCGTCCTTGTCGCGCTCGAACATCCGGTTGAAGGCGTCGTCGGATCCCGCCTCCAGATAGGCCTCGATGGAACCCCGCAGCTCGCGCTTGCTGAGCGGACGGCGCGTCCCCAGCAGACACAGCGCCAGGTTCATCAGCCGCTCGGCCTTGGCAATCGCCATCGACGCCCTTCGCCTCTCCTCGTCATGGGGGAGCGGCTCCGCTGCTCCCGACCGTTGACCGTACCGCCCCCGGGTCTCGCGGCAAAAGCCGAGGGCCCGTGCCAGGCGGCACGGGCCCTCGGTGTGATCGGGTGTGATCAGACAGCGACCAGGTCGCAGACGAAGATAAGCGTCTCACCCGGCGCGATCCGGCCACCGGCGCCACGGTCGCCGTAGGCGAGGTGCGCGGGGATGACCAGCTGGCGGCGGCCGCCGACCTTCATGCCCTGGATGCCCTTGTCCCAGCCCTGGATGACCTGACCGGCACCGAGCTGGAACTCCAGCGGGTTGCCGCGGTTCCAGGACGCGTCGAACTCCTCGCCGGTGGAGAAGGCCACGCCCACGTAGTGGACCTTCACGTAGTCGCCGGCCTTGGCGACGGCGCCGTCGCCCTCCCAGATCTCCTTGATCTCAAGGTCCGCCGGCGGGTTGCCACCGGGGAAGTCGATCTCGGGCTTCTCGATGCTCACTGAACTGCTCCTCTTGAATACGTGCAGGGCAACCCGGACAGTCTTACATCTTCACCGTCACATCTTGGCCAGGATGTCGATCGAGAAGACCATGGTCGAGTTGGCCGGGATGCCCGACTGCTCCTTGTCGCCCAGGCCCTGGTCCGGCGGGACGACGACCAGGACGCGGCTGCCGACCTTCTTGCCGATCAGACCGGCCTTGAGGCCCTTGAGGGTCAGGTTCGGCAGCGCGAAGGTCTGCGTCTTGCCCTGGTCGTAGGTGCTGTCGAACTTCTTGCTGTCCTTCCACAGGAAGCCCTCGTACGCCAGGACCACGCTGTCGGTGTCCTTCACCACGTCGCCGTCGCCCTCCAGCACGTAGTCGGAGACCAGCTTCTTGGGGGCGTCGGTCTTGGGGATGGTCAGCGTCGGCGCCTTGCCGTCGGTGTTGGTGCCCACCTTCGGCAGGTCCTTGTCGTCCTGCGCGACCTCCTTGCCCTTGGCGGAGGCCGGGATGGTGGTCGCCTTCACGATGTCCACGACGAAGACCAGCGTGGCGTTGGGCTTGATGTCGCCCTGGCCCTGCGCGCCGTACCCCAGCTCCGGCGGGATGCCCAGCTCGACGCGGCTGCCGACCTTCTGGCCCTCCAGGCCCTGGTCCCAGCCCTTGATGACCTGACCGGCCCCGAGGGTCAGGGTGAACGGCTCCTTGCGGTCGAAGCTGTTGTCGAACGGCTTGTCCGAGTCCCAGGCCTGGCCGAGGTAGTTCACGGACACGGCGTCGTTCTTCTTGAGCGCCGCGCCCTTGCCCTCGCTGATGACGTTCACCTTGAGGGCCTTGGGCGGATTGCCCTCGCCCTTGGCGAGGGTCGGCTTCTCCCCGAACTTGGCGCCCGCGGTGATGGCGGGCAGGCCGTTCTTCATCGAGGCGGAGTCGGAGGTGGAGTCGGAGCCCTTGTCGTCGCTTCCGCAGGCGGCTGTGGCGATCAGCAGCAGCGGGACGGCGAGCAGGCCGGCAAGTCGGCGCACGTGTTCCTCAGATCTCAGACGGCACGGTAGTTTGCCCGCCACTCTAAGGCGTACGACGGGCCCCGTACGAGGAACGTACGGGGCCCGTGTCCAGGTCGCCGGTCACAACCGGTCACCCATCGGCGATCACATACCGGCGATCAATTTCTCCACCCGGTCGTCCACGGAACGGAACGGGTCCTTGCACAGCACGGTGCGCTGCGCCTGGTCGTTGAGCTTGAGGTGCACCCAGTCGACGGTGAAGTCCCGCCGCTGCTCCTGGGCGCGGCGGATGAAATCGCCGCGCAGCCGCGCCCGAGTGGTCTGCGGGGGCACCGACTTGCCCTCGAAGATCTTCAGGTCGTTGCAGATCCGGGCCGCCTGGCCCTTGCGCTCCAGCAGGTAGTACAGCCCCCGCTGGCGGTGGATGTCGTGGTACGCCAGGTCTATCTGGGCGACCCGGGGGTGCGACATGGTCATGTTGTTCTTCGCCCGGTACCGCTCGATCAGCTGGTACTTCATGACCCAGTCGATCTCGGTGCCGATCCGGTCCAGGTCCTCGGCCTCGATCGCGTCCAGCGTGCGGCCCCACAGCTCCAGGACCTGGTCGACGGTGCCGGTGCGGATGCCCCGGCGCTCCACGAAGTCCACGGCCTTCTCGTAGTACTCCCGCTGGACCTCCAGGGCGGAGGCCTCGCGGCCGCTGGCCAGGCGCACCTTGCGCTGGCCGGTGATGTCGTGCGAGACCTCGCGGATGGCCCGGATCGGGTTCTCCAGGGTCAGGTCGCGCATCACCGTGCCCGCCTCGATCATGCGCAGCACCAGGTCGGTGGCGCCGACCTTGAGCAGCATGGTCGTCTCGGACATGTTGGAGTCGCCGACGATCACGTGCAGGCGCCGGTAGCGCTCGGCGTCCGCGTGCGGCTCGTCCCTGGTGTTGATGATCGGGCGCGAGCGGGTCGTCGCGGAGCTGACGCCCTCCCAGATGTGCTCGGCGCGCTGGCTGACGCAGTAGACCGCGCCGCGCGGGGTCTGGAGGACCTTGCCCGCCCCGCACAGGAGCTGACGGGTGACCAGGAACGGGATGAGGATGTCCGCAAGGCGGGAGAACTCGCCGTGCCGGGCGACGAGATAGTTCTCGTGGCACCCGTAGGAGTTTCCCGCGGAATCGGTGTTGTTCTTGAAGAGATAGACGTCGCCCGCGATTCCCTCCTCGTGCAGGCGGCGTTCGGCGTCGACGAGCAGGCCTTCGAGAATGCGCTCGCCGGCCTTGTCGTGGGTGACCAGTTCGGTCACGTTGTCGCATTCGGGAGTTGCGTATTCCGGATGCGAACCCACGTCGAGGTAGAGGCGGGCGCCGTTCCGCAGGAAGACATTGCTGCTGCGGCCCCATGACACAACACGGCGGAAGAGGTAGCGCGCCACTTCGTCAGGTGACAGTCGGCGCTGTCCCCTGAACGTGCACGTGACGCCGTACTCGTTCTCCAGCCCGAAAATGCGGCGGTCCATGACTGAACATTACGCCCGATGCCCTCAGCTGAAACCGGGTTCGACAGCACGGGTTGGATCATTTTGGTCAACTCCCATGACACTTTCCGTACGCCCGGGAGCTGCGAGGACCCGTCGGGTGGCGAGCAGCACCAGGAGCGCGGCCGCCCCGCCGCCGCCCGCGACGGCGAAGCTCGCCGCGCTGCCGCCGAGTTCGACGGCGGGCCCGGCGACGGCCGTGCCGAGCGCGGTGCCGACCCCGAACGCGGTCACCAGCCAGGAGAACGCCTCGGTCACGGTGCCGCGCGGGGCGTGCCGGTCGACCACGATGAACGCGCAGGCGATGCACGGCGCGAGGAAGAGCCCGGAGACCACGGCGAGCCCCACCATGGGCACGACACCGGGGACGAGCATCAGCGGCAGATAGCCGACCGCGAGCAGCGCGACGAGCGAAACCAGCCGTTTTTCGGGAGTTCCGGCCCACTGGCGCGCCCCGTACACCAGACCGCCGAGCAGCGCCCCGAGGCCGTTGGCGGCCATCAGCCAGCCGTAGACCGCGTCCCGGCCGTGGTCGTCGGCGTAGGCCGACGCCGCCACTATGATCGCGCCCAGCGCGAGGCCGACGAAGAAGAAGGCGCCAAGGAGCGCGAGCAGGCCCGTGGAGCGCAGTGCGCCCAGCCAGTGCGCCTCGCGCGGGGCGGAGCGCCAGGCGCGCGAGGGCTCCGAGAGGACCACGGAGAGCGCGCCGAGCACCCCGAGCGCGTTGATCGCGACCAGGGCGGTGGCGGGCGACCACAGGGCGATGCCGAGGGTGACCAGGAGCGGGCCGACCGTGAACATCACCTCCTGGGCTATCGCGTCCATCGCGTACGCCGTGTGCACCTGGTCCTGGCGGGTCAGGACGCTGGGCCACAGCGCCCGCAGCCCGCCCTCCAGCGGCGGCGTGCAGAACCCGGCGACCACCATCGCCGCGTACGCCACCGCGACCGGCTCGATGCCGCTGAACGCGAGGACGGCCATGCCCAGCGCGCTGGCCACCGAAGCCGGGAGCATCACCCGGGGCTGCCCGTACAGGTCCACGGCGCGGCCGAGGAGCGGCTGACCGGCCGCGGTGGCCAGGCCGTACACCGCGGTGAGCGCGCCCGCCAGCGAGTAGCTGCCGCCCTCCGCGCGGACGAACAGGACCACGGCGATGGCCGCGGTGGCGTTCGGCAGCCGCCCGGTCAGCGTGCCCACCAGCAGTCGCGCGGCGTGCCGCGTCCGGAGGATCTCCAGATATCCCGCCGCCATGTCGCCCCTCGGTCGCGTTAGTTTTACGTATAACGTTCGACGTCATACGTACCATGTCGACAACCCCCGGGTCCACCCCGGAGCAAGGGCAGCCAACCGCCACACCCCGCCGGAGGACCCCGTGAAGACCCAGCCGACCAGCCGGGACGTCGCCCGCGCGGCCGGGGTCTCCCAGGCCACGGTCTCCCTCGTGCTCGGCGACAAGTGGCGCGGCCGCGTCTCCGAGAAGACCGCCGCCCTGGTCCGCGACGCCGCCCGCGAGCTCGGCTACCGGCCCAACCTCGCCGCCCGCAGCCTCCGCCTGGGCCGCACCCGCACCGCCCTGCTGGTCGTCCCCGCCCTCACCAACGAGTTCTTCGCCCGCGTCTACACCGGCGCCGCCCGCGTAGCCGCCGAACACGGCTTCGGTGTGGTCCTCTACCCCTCCCCCGACGGCGTCGGCCCCGCCCGCGACCCCTTCGACTCGGCCAGCGCCGCCCTCGACGGCGTCATCGCCTCCTCCATGGCCGCCGACGCCCTCGCCGGGATCCGGGGCACCGACCTGCCCCTCGTGATGCTCGACAGCGACCCCGCCGAGGCCGGCCCCGCCGCCCGCGTCAACCTCGACATCGCCGACGGCATACGGCAGGTGACGGACCATCTGCTCGGCCTCGGCCACCGCAGATTCGCCCACCTCGCCTCGGCCGTGGACTCCTGGACCTTCCACGTGCGCGGCCGCGCCCTGGAGGAGGCACTGCGCCGGGCACCCGGCGCCGAGGTCCTGACCGTGCCCTCCGCGCTCACCGTCGACGCCGCCCGCCGGGCCGCCGAGCACGCCCTCACCCGCCCCGGCCCCCGTCCCACCGCGCTCGTCTGCGACGACGACATCCTGGCGGCGGGAGCCTGCAAGGCCGCCCGGCGGCTCGGACTGCGCATCCCCGACGACGTCTCGGTGGCCGGGTTCGACGACCTCGCCCTCGCCACCGCCCTCGAACCCGAACTCACCACCGTCCAGCTGCCCGCCGAGCAGGTGGGCGAGCGCGGTATGGCCGCACTGCTCGCCGTCCTGGACGGCCGCGAGCCCGAGGCGGGCGACCTGCCCGTCGCCCTGGTCGTCCGCGGCTCCACGGCCCCGCCCGCGGTCTGACCCGGTCCGGAAGCGGAAAGGCCCGTGCCCCGCCGTGAGGAACGGCGGGGCACGGGCCTGTACGTCGAGCGGGCCGAAGCCTCTACTCGTCGTCGTTGTCCGACGGCACCTCGGTCGGCTCGGCGCTCGCCTCTTCCGTCTGCAGGAGACGGGTCAGCTGACGCCCGACGATCCGCTTGAACTTGCGCTGCTGCGGCCGCGTCCGGTCGAGGACCGCGACCTCCAGACGCTCCGCGGGGATCTCCCGCTCGGCGCCGTTGGTCTGGTTCGACAGCGCCTGCACGGCCAGCTTCAGCGCCTCCGCCAGCGACATGCCGTCCTGGTGGCGCTGGTCGAGGAAGGTGCTGATCTGCTCCGCGTTGCCGCCGACCGCGACCGAGCCGTGCTCGTCCACGATCGAGCCGTCGTGCGGCAGCCGGTAGATCTGGTCCTCCTCCGGGGTCGCCCCGACCTCGGCGACCACCAGCTCCACCTCGTACGGCTTCTCGCCGACGCTGGAGAAGATGGTGCCCAGCGTCTGCGCGTACACGTTCGCCAGGCCGCGGGCCGTCACATCGTCGCGGTCGTAGGTGTATCCCCGCAGATCCGCGTAGCGCACTCCGCCGATGCGGAGGTTCTCGTACTCGTTGTACTTGCCGGCGGCCGCGAAGCCGATCCGGTCGTAGATCTCGCTGAACTTGTGCAGCGCGCGGGACGGGTTCTCGCCGACGAAGACGATGCCGTCGGCGTACTGCAGCACGACGAGGCTGCGGCCGCGCGCGATGCCCTTGCGGGCGTACTCGGCGCGGTCGGCCATGGCCTGCTGGGGTGAGACATAGAACGGCGTCGACACCGGCTATCCGTCCCTTTCTGTCAGTGGCGGGGTCATCTCTGCGGCCTCCGAACGGCCTCAGAGCAGCGCGGCACGCGGGCCGTCGGGCTGCTCCAGACGCCGCTCCAGGATCGAGCGGGCGATCTCGGAGGACTCCGCCTCGGTCAGTCGCCTGAAGCCCTCGTCGCTGATGACGGTGACGATCGGATAGATCCGGCGGGCGACATCGGGACCGCCGGTCGCCGAGTCGTCGTCCGCCGCGTCGTAGAGCGCCTGGACGACCAGGGTGGTGGCCTGCTGCTCGGTCAGGTCCTCGCGGTACAGCTTCTTCATCGAGCCTCGGGCGAAGATCGAACCGGAGCCGGTGGCCGCGTAGCCGTGCTCCTCGGAGCGGCCGCCGGTGACGTCGTACGAGAAGATGCGGCCCTTCTCGCGGTCCACGTCGTACCCCGCGAAGAGCGGGACCACGGCCAGGCCCTGCATGGCCATGCCGAGGTTGCCGCGGATCATGGTGGAGAGCCGGTTGGCCTTGCCCTCCAGGGAGAGGGTGGCGCCCTCGACCTTCTCGAAGTGCTCCAGCTCCAGCTGGAAGAGCTTGACCATCTCCACGGCGAGGCCCGCGGTACCGGCGATGCCCACCGCCGAGTACTCGTCCGCCGGGAAGACCTTCTCGATGTCGCGCTGGGCGATCATGTTGCCCATCGTCGCCCGCCGGTCACCGGCGAGCACCACGCCGCCGGGGAACGTCGCCGCCACGATGGTCGTGCCGTGCGGCGCCTCCACGTGCCCCTGCACGGGCGGCAGGACCCGCTTGCCGGGCAGCATCTCGGGCGAGTGCTCGGACAGGAAGTCCATGAACGAGGACGAGCCCGGCGTCAGGAAGGCAGCTGGTAGACGCCCTGTGCCACGAGTGTTGGCTTCCACGAGGTTCCCTCCAGGTAGGCGGCAGCCCGACGAACAGTGTCGGGATCGTCTCCCAACTTGCCGATGGCCGAATTGCAGTTGAAGCACAGTACGCCACGGACCTTACCCGTCTCGTGGCGGTGATCCACATGAACGGCGAGGGCGGAAGGGCGGGTTGGGCACGCCGGGCGCCGCCCCGTCGGAGGGAGCCGTCGCTCCCTCACCCACACCCCTCGCCGTTCACATCCGTGGACTACTGTCCACCCTTCTGAACGAAGGAGCGCACGAAGTCCTCCGCGTTCTCCTCCAGGACATCGTCGATCTCGTCCAGCACCGAGTCGACGTCGTCCGAGAGCTTCTCGTGGCGCTCCTTGAGGTCCTCCGAAGCCTGCGCGTCCTGGGCCTGCTCCTCGACCTCCTCGGTGGAACGCGTGGCCTTCTGCTGTCCGCCGCCGGTGTCCTTGGTCGCCATCTACCTCACCCCGCTCGGTTCGATGTCCTTGATCAGACCCTACAAGCAGGGCCTGACATCGGCCCCGCACTTGATGGAACGTGCGGGGCCTACCTCTGTGTTTCCCACGCCGCCGACTTTTCAGCCCCGGGTCAGCCGCCCGAGAGCACCCGGACCAGATCCTCGGCCGTCCGGCAGCGGTCGAGCAGCTCCTTCACGTGATTACGCGTTCCGCGAAGCGGTTCCAGGGTTGGCACGCGCTGGAGCGAATCGCGGCCCGGCAGATCGAAGATCACCGAGTCCCAGGAGGCCGCGGCGACGTCGTCCGCGTACTGCTCCAGGCAGCGGCCGCGGAAGTACGCCCTGGTGTCCTCCGGGGGCTTCGTCCGGGCCTGGGCGACCGCGGGCTCGTCGAGGAGCCGCTTCATCCTGCCGCGGGCCGCCAGGCGGTTGTAGAGGCCCTTCTCGGCCCGTACGTCGGCGTACTGGAGGTCCACCAGGTGCAGCCGGGCCGCGTCCCAGCCGAGGCCGTCGCGCCGCCGGTAGCCCTCCATGAGCTCCCGCTTGGCGATCCAGTCGAGCTCGCCGGCCAGGCTCATCGGGTCGTTCTCCAGCCGGTTGAGCACGTCCTCCCAGCGCCCGAGGACGTCCTTGGTCTGGTCGTCCGCGTCGACCCCGAACCGCTCCTCCACGTACTTGCGGGCGAGCTCGAAGTACTCCATCTGGAGTTGTACGGCCGTGAGGGTGCGGCCGCTGCGCAGGGTGACGAGGTGGCGCAGGTCGGGGTCGTGGGAGACCTGGTGGAGGGTGCGCACCGGCTGGTCGACGGCGAGGTCGACGTTGATGAAGCCGTCCTCGATCATGGAGAGGACAAGGGCCGTCGTACCGAGCTTGAGGTACGTGGAGATCTCGGAGAGGTTGGCGTCGCCGATGATGACGTGCAGCCGTCGGTACTTCTCCGCGTCCGCGTGCGGCTCGTCGCGCGTGTTGATGATGGGGCGCTTGAGGGTGGTCTCCAGACCGACCTCGACCTCGAAGTAGTCGGCGCGCTGGCTGATCTGGAAGCCGTGTTCGTGGCCGTCCTGGCCGATGCCGACGCGGCCCGCTCCCGTGATGACCTGGCGGGAGACGAAGAACGGGGTGAGGTGGCGCACGATGTCGCTGAACGGGGTCTCCCGCTTCATCAGGTAGTTCTCGTGCGTGCCGTAGGAGGCGCCCTTGTTGTCGGTGTTGTTCTTGTAGAGGTGGATCGGCTGGGCGCCGGGGAGCTGCGCCGCGCGTTCGGCCGCCTCGGCCATGATGCGCTCGCCCGCCTTGTCCCAGAGCACCGCGTCGCGCGGGTTGGTGACTTCGGGCGAGCTGTACTCGGGGTGGGCGTGGTCGACGTAGAGCCGTGCCCCGTTGGTGAGGATGACGTTGGCGAGGCCGATGTCCTCGTCGGTGAGCTGGCTGGAGTCGGCGGCCTCGCGGGCGAGGTCGAAGCCGCGGGCGTCCCGCAGCGGGTTCTCCTCCTCGAAGTCCCAGCGGGCGCGGCGCGCCCGGTGCATCGCCGCGGCGTACGCGTTGACGATCTGGGACGAGGTGAGCATGGCATTGGCATTGGGGTGGCCGGGGACGGAGATGCCGTACTCCGTCTCGATGCCCATTACTCGCCGTACGGTCATGCGGCCCTCCTTGCCCGGCGGCGCTCCCCTCCGGGAGCGGCGCTCAAGTACCGCTGTTTCTCCGGTGCGTGTGCGGTGCCCGTCCCCGCACTGCGCGACTCGGCGGTACGGAAGAGCCTAGAACGCCTTTGCGCTGGTGGGGAGATCAATTCCGTCATTGCTCTTGGTCTGTCTGTGGCCTGATTTCGGCCGGAAAAGCAGTCGGCTGCGGATGCCCCGGTCGGGCACCCGCAGCCGCCCTGTGTGCTACAGGTACTGACCGGTGTTGGCCACGGTGTCGATGGAGCGTCCGGTGTCCGCGCCCTGCTTTCCGGTGACGAGGGTACGGATGAACACGATCCGTTCGCCCTTCTTTCCGGAGATGCGGGCCCAGTCGTCGGGGTTGGTGGTGTTGGGCAGGTCCTCGTTCTCCTTGAACTCGTCCACGCAGGCCTGGAGGAGGTGGGAGACGCGGATGCCCTTCTGGTTGTGGTCGAGGAAGGCCTTGATGGCCATCTTCTTGGCCCGGTCCACGATGTTCTGGATCATGGCGCCGGAGTTGAAGTCCTTGAAGTACAGGACTTCCTTGTCGCCGTTGGCGTACGTGACTTCCAGGAAGCGGTTCTCCTCGGATTCCGCGTACATCTGCTCGACGACGGACTGGATCATCGCGTGTGCCGCGGCGTCCTTGGAACCGCTGTGTTCGGACAGGTCGTCCGAGTGCAGCGGCAGGGACGCCGTGAGGTACTTGGCGAAGATGTCCTTGGCGGCCTCCGCGTCCGGACGCTCGATCTTGATCTTGACGTCGAGCCGGCCGGGCCGCAGGATCGCGGGGTCGATCATGTCCTCGCGGTTGGAGGCGCCGATGACGATGACGTTCTCCAGGCCTTCCACACCGTCGATCTCGGCGAGCAGCTGGGGGACGATGGTGTTCTCCACGTCCGAGCTGACGCCGGATCCGCGGGTGCGGAAGAGGGACTCCATCTCGTCGAAGAAGACGATGACGGGGGTGCCCTCGCTGGCCTTCTCACGGGCTCGCTGGAAGACGAGACGGATGTGCCGCTCGGTCTCTCCCACGTACTTGTTGAGGAGTTCGGGGCCCTTGATGTTGAGGAAGTAGCTCTTCCCCGCGGGCTGACCGGTGACCTCGGCGACCTTCTTGGCGAGCGAGTTGGCGACGGCCTTGGCGATGAGCGTCTTGCCGCAGCCGGGCGGGCCGTAGAGCAGGATGCCCTTGGGCGGCCGCAGTTCGTGCTCCTTGAAGAGGTCCGGGTAGAGGTACGGGAGCTCGACCGCGTCGCGGATCATCTCGATCTGGCCGCCGAGTCCGCCGATCTTGTCGTAGTCGACGTCCGGGACCTCTTCGAGGACCAGTTCCTCGACCTCGCTCTTGGGAACCACTTCGTACACGTAGCCGGAGCGGGGTTCGAGCAGCAGGGCGTCGCCGGGGCGGATGGTGATGTCCAGGAGCGGCTCGGCGAGCCTCACCACCCTTTCCTCGTCGGTGTGCCCGACCACCAGGGCGCGCTCGCCGTCCTCCAGGATCTCCTTGAGGGTGACGATGTCCCCGGCGCGCTCGAACTCCATGGCCTCGACCACGTTGAGCGCTTCGTTGAGCATGACTTCCTGGCCGCGCCGGAGCTCGTCGAGCTCGACGCTCGGGCTGACGTTCACCCGGAGCTTGCGGCCCCCGGTGAAGATGTCGGCGGTGCCGTCCTCGTTGGACTGCAGGAAGACACCGAAGCCGGCCGGCGGCTGTGCGAGCCGGTCGACCTCCTCCTTGAGGGCCACGATCTGGTCCCGGGCCTCGCGGAGCGTATTGGCGAGCCGCTCGTTCTGCGCGGACACGCCCGCCAGGTTGGTCTGCAGCTCGACGATCCGCTCTTCGAGAATCCTCGTATGACGCGGAGAGTCGGCGAGCTTGCGTCGCAGGACGGCGATTTCCTGCTCTAGATAGGCAACCTGGCCGGCTGGGTCCTCAGACCCCCGCCCGGGCCGGATGCCGCGGTTGATGTCGTCGTCGTGGGCTGCCACGGTCCTCACCTCCTCCAAGGGGAGCTGGACGCTTCCTGACCCTACCTGGGCGGGTGGTGATTGAAACCCCTAGATCACAAAGACTGCGGGGTGTGTCCGATCTTCACCCTTGCGCTCTCCCTCACGCCAGGGGAATACCCACCCATCAACATCGGAAAGCGGGCGGTTGTATCGTCGAGTCGGTCAACACCCGTCAGGACTGGTACCGATTGCTCGGCCACCTTGGCCGGTGTGACACCCCGTACGAACACAGCACCGCGCACGAACGGCAGGCGACATGAACGACGCTCTTGAAGTCTGGATCGACCAGGAGCTCTGCACCGGCGACGGCATCTGTGTCCAGTACGCGCCCGAGGTCTTCGAGCTGGACATCGACGGTCTGGCGTATGTGAAGAGCGCCGAGGACGAGCTGCTGCAGTCGCCGGGCGCCGTGACGCCGGTCCCGCTGCCGCTGCTCCAGGACGTCGTCGACTCGGTGAAGGACTGCCCGGGCGACTGCATTCACGTACGACGGGTTTCGGACAGCGTCGAGGTCTACGGGCCGGACGCCGACTGAGACGGTACGTGACGAAGTCCGTACGCTGAGTGACGGATCACACACCCAGCGCCTGGGACTGGGCGCTCCGGACGAACTTCCCGCCCTGCCAGCGCCACTTGGCGTCGCGCTCCTCGTCGGGGCAGCAGCGCGGCACGTCCGGTGAGGAGTAGCCGAGCAGGGTGGCCGTGACGGCTCCCTCCCGGACCGCGAGGTTGGAGACGCTGAGCCTTTCCCCCGGGTCGGCCAGCGTCGCCACCAGGCGCGGCGGGGCGCCCTTCACGGCGGACCGGGTCAGGACGTAGATCCCGCTCGGCGGGGTGCCCGAGCCGGCCCGGCAGTGGACGACGGCCACCGTCTCGGGGCTGCCGTCGCCGTCGAGGTCGCCCTCGGCGTGGGAGGCGACCTGGGTGCCCACCGTGCCGCACTGGAGCGGGTAGGAGACGGCCGCCGCGTCGGGGGCCGGAGCCGCTGCCGCGCGGGCCCCCGCGGCCCCTTGGGAGGCCTTGGCGGCGTCGGGCTGCAGCCAGCCGGCCAGCGCCACGACACCGGCCATCGCGGCGGCCGTGGCCAGCCAGTGCACCGGGCGGGCGTGGGTGTGCGCGAGCTCGGGGACGGCGGCAGTCTGCACGCGGGAGGTCTCCTGTGAGGGGCGGTGCGGGTGGTGGGAGTGGCCAGCATCGTGCCACACGTCACAGTCGGGCGGAACAGCGGGGTCCGGAGGTTGTGCGCCCCCTTGGCGCCCCGCGCCCATCAACGTCTGTCCGTATGTCCAAATGTCCAACGGAAAAGCGCCGCCGCCGAGTTCCCGGGAGTCTCCGGGAACTCGGCGGCGGCGCCGGTGCGTTGAGCTGACGGGCTCGTCAGTCCTTGTTGGGGCCCTCGTAGTCGTCGCCGTACGCGCCCTTGGCGGGGCGGCGGCGGCGCAGCGGAGGCTCCACGCCGTCCGCGAGGCGGCGGGCGGTGACGAGGAAGCCGGTGTGGCCGATCATCCGGTGGTCGGGGCGGACGGCGAGGCCCTCCACGTGCCAGTTGCGGATCATCGACTCCCACGGCTGCGGCTCGGCGAAGCAGCCGATCTCGCGGATGGCCTCGACGGTGCGCGAGAGCTGGGTGGTGGTGGCCACGTAGCAGCAGAGGATGCCGCCGGGCACCAGCGCCTTGGAGACGGCGTCCAGGCACTCCCAGGGGGCGAGCATGTCGAGGATGACGCGGTCGACGTCGGTGTCCGACAGGTTGTCCTGGAGGTCGCCGACGGTGAGCTGCCAGGCGGGGTGCGGCTCGCCGAAGTAGCGCTCCACGTTCTGCTGGGCGATCTCGGCGAAGTCCGCGCGGCGCTCGTAGGAGTGGAGCATGCCGTGGTCGCCGATGGCGCGCAGCAGGAAGGCGCTGAGCGAGCCGGAGCCCACGCCCGCCTCGACGACGCGCGCGCCGGCGAAGATGTCGGCGAAGGCCAGGATCTGCCCCGCGTCCTTGGGGTAGACCACGGCGGCGCCGCGGGGCATGGACAGGACGTAGTCGGGGAGCAGCGGGCGCAGCGCGAGGTACGCGACGTTCCCGGTGGTACGGACAACACTGCCCTCGGGAGCGCCGATCAGCTCGTCGTGCGGGAAGGAACCCTTGTGGGTGTGGAAGTTCTTCCCGGCTTCGAGCGTGAACGTGTAGTGGCGTCCCTTGGGGTCGGTGAGCTGGACCTGGTCCCCGACCTTGAAGGGCCCGCGACGGCGGGCGGCACCGGTCGGTTCGGACATACGAACAGGGTACCGGCCCTGTTGACCCGGGAACGCCACGGCCTGCGCCCCTGGGGCCGTGGGCGGGGTTACGGGGTGGGCCGGGCCATCGCCGCCACGAAGGCCTTCTCGACGTCGGCCGCCGAGAGCACTCCGTAGATCTCCCCGGTCTCCTCGACCACCAGGTACTCGGTGGCGGGGGTGGCGCGGAGCTTGTCCAGTAGCGGTTCGCCGGCCAGCTCGGCCGGGACGCGCATGCCGTCGGTGAGGTCCTGGGCGAGCCCGCTGACCGCGACCCAGGGGCGGCGGTGCTCCGGCACGCCGACGATGGCGGCCTCCCGGACCAGGCCGGTGGGGTCGCCGTGGCCGTCGACGACGACCAGGGCGCGCGCCCCGGCCTCGTTGGCCCGGCGCAGCGCCTCGGAGAGCGGGGTGGCCGACTCGACGGGGACGGCCCGGCGGGTGAGGTTGCGGGCGCGCAGCTCCGGCAGGTGCTCGCGCAGCCGGGCCATGCGCAGGCTGTTGCCCGCGCCGGTCCAGATGATCGCGGCGAGGATCGCGGCGAGCAGCGCGTCGGTGACGGTGTCCATGCCGTCGACCTCTTCCGGCGCGTTGCCGAGGGCGCCGGTCTGGGTGAGCAGCGGGAGGCCGATGAGGACGGTGACGGCGAGGGCGCGGCCGACCCAGGCGGCGGCGACGGTGCCGCTCATGGGCTTGCCGGTGATCTTCCACACCACGGCGCGGAGCATCCGGCCGCCGTCCAGCGGCAGACCGGGCAGCAGGTTGAAGCCCGCCACGATCAGGTTGGAGATCATCAGCCCGGCGAGCAGGACGCCGGGGACGGTGCCGGGCTCGACGGCCTGCATCCCGACGTAGAACAGCCCGGACAGGACCAGGGAGAGCAGCGGGCCGACGAAGGCGAGCACGAACTCGCGGCCCGGGGTCTCGGTCTCCTTCTCGATCTCGGAGACCCCGCCGAAGAACTGGAGCTGGATGCGGCGCACGGGGAGCTTGAAGCGCAGCGCGGCGACCGTGTGGGCCAGCTCGTGGACCAGCACCGAGGCGTAGAAGGCGACCGCGAAGAAGAGCGAGACGAGGTAGCGGGCGGCCCCGAGCTCGGGCAGCACGCGGTCGAGCTGGCCGCCGAAGACCCAGGTGATCAGGGCGGCGACCAGGAACCAGCTGGGTGCGACGTAGACCGGCACGCCGAAGGGACGCCCCATGAGGATTCCGCCGCCCGGCTCACGTCCACGGGGCGACTTGCCGTTGTCGGGCGCGGCGCCGGGACCGTCGTCCCCCGCGCCGGACTGCGGCCTTTTGCTGTCGCCGCTCTCGTCCACGGTGTCCCTTCGTCGGTGCTTCTGTCACGATCATGCAGTGTGAGGGGGCTCGTCGTCGATGGTATTCCGCTCGCTGTCAGTGGCGGGTCGTAGGGTCTGTGTCATGGATACGAGCACCGGAGGGGCCGCGGCGGCCCAGCGCCCCGTGTCGTTGTCGCCGTCGCGGGCGAACGACTTCATGCAGTGCCCCTTGCTGTACCGGTTCCGGGTGATCGACAAGCTCCCCGAGAAGCCGAGCGAGGCGGCGACGCGCGGCACGCTGGTGCACGCGGTGCTTGAGCGCCTCTTCGACGACCCGGCGGCGGAGCGGACCGCTCCGCGCGCGAAGGCGATGATCCCCGGCCAGTGGGACCGGCTCCTGGAGTCGAAGCCGGAGCTGACGGAGCTGTTCGCCGAGGACGCCGACGGCGAGCGGCTGGCCAAGTGGCTGGCGGAGGCCGAGCGGCTGGTGGAGCGGTGGTTCTCGCTGGAGGATCCGACGCTTCTGGAGCCGGTGGAGCGGGAGTTCTTCGTCGAGACGGAGCTGGAGTCGGGGCTGCGGCTGCGCGGGGTGATCGACCGGGTCGACGTGGCGCCGACCGGCGAGGTCCGGATCGTCGACTACAAGACGGGCAAGGCCCCGCGTCCGGAGTACGCGGAGGGCGCGCTGTTCCAGATGAAGTTCTACGCGCTGGTGGTGTGGCGGCTGAAGAACGTGCTGCCGCGCCGGCTCCAGCTGGTGTACCTGGGCAGCGGCGACGTGCTGACGTACGACCCGGTGGAGGCGGATCTGCACCAGGTGGAGCGGAAGCTGCACGCTCTGTGGGAGGCGATCCGGCTGGCCACCGAGACGGGCGACTGGCGGCCGCGGCCGACCAAGCTGTGCGGCTGGTGCGACCATCAGGCGGTCTGTCCGGAATTCGGGGGGACTCCCCCGGCTTATCCGCTTCCTTTGATCCCGGCCGGGGAATCTGCAAGCTGAGGTACGACGACCCGGCCGGGGGTCCGGGGGTTGCCCCCCGGGTGAGCACAGCCGCTTCCTTTGATCCCGGCGGGGGAATCTGCAAGCTGAGGTACGACGACCCGGCCGGGGGTCCGGGGGTTCCCCCCCCCCGGGTGAGCACAGCCGCTTCCTTTGATCCCGGCCGGGGATTCCGCAGGCTGAGGTGCGACGGCCCGGCCGGGGTCCGGGGGTCGCCCCCGGGCAGGCACAGCCCGCTCCAGGTGCTCCCAGCCGGGGTGACGCAGGATGAGCAGGGCAGAATGGACCCGGTCCAGCAATCCTGATGAGGAGTTCCCGTGGCTATCCGCGTCCTACTGGTCGACGACCAGCCGCTGCTGCGCACCGGTTTCCGGATGATCCTGGAGGCCGAGCAGGACATCGCGGTGGTGGGCGAGGCCGGCGACGGCCTCCAGGCCCTCGACCAGGTGCGGGCGCTCCAGCCCGATGTGGTGCTGATGGACATCCGGATGCCCCGGATGGACGGTGTGGAGGCGACCCGGCAGATCAGCGGCCCGGGCAAGGACGGCCCGGCGAAGGTGCTGGTGCTGACCACGTTCGACCTCGACGAGTACGTGGTGGAGGCGCTCAAGGCGGGGGCCAGCGGCTTCCTGCTGAAGGACGCGCCCGCCAATGAGCTGGTCCAGGCGATCCGGGTGGTCGCGGCGGGCGAGGCGATGCTCGCCCCGTCGATCACCCGCCGTCTGCTCGACAAGTACGCGGACCACCTGCCCTCGGGCGAGGAGCCGGTCCCGGACACGCTGCACACGCTCACCGACCGCGAGGTCGAGGTGCTGAAGCTGGTGGCCCGCGGGCTCTCCAACGCGGAGATCGCCGCGGATCTGTTCGTCAGCGAGACGACGGTGAAGACGCACGTCGGCCATGTGCTGACGAAGCTGGGGCTGCGCGACCGGGTCCAGGCGGCGGTGTACGCGTACGAGAGCGGACTGGTCCGGCCGGGAGCGCAGTAAGCGCGGAAGAAGGGGGGTGGGGGGGCTCGGCCCCCGCACCCCCCTTTTTTTCAGGGTTCGCGCCCCCGCCTAGTTCTTGCTGATCTCCCAGAACCGGAACACCGTCGACGAGTCGAGGGTCCACTCGAGGCCCGCCACGCCCTCGCGGGCCATCGCGTACTGCTTGCCCTGCCACAGCGGCAGGATCGGCAGGTCGTTGGCGACGATGTCCTGGAGGCGGGAGAACTCCGCCTCGGTGGCCGAGCGGTCCTCCGTGGCGGCCGTCGACGGGAGGACCTCGCCCGTGATCGCCTTGTTGTCGTAATGGTTGGACAGCACGTTGTCCTTGCCGAAGAACGGCGAGGTGAAGTTGTCCGGATCCGGGTAGTCGGGGATCCAGCCCTTCACGTACACGCCGTACTTGCCGGCCTCGATGTCCTTCTCGTACTGCTTGAACTCGACGGACTTCACATCGGCCTCGAACAGCCCGCTCGCGTTGAGCTGCTTGGCGATGGCCCGCATCTCGTCGTCGGTGCCCGGCCCGTAGCGGATCGGCGTGGACCACAGGGTGAGCTTCACCTTGCCGGTGAGGCCGGCCTTGTGCAGGACCTGCTTGGCCTTCGCGGGCTGCGGGCTGCCGCCGTACATGTCGAACAGCGAGGTGCTGTGCGCGGTGATGCCGGACGGGACGATCGAATAGAGCGGTGTCGCGGTCGACTTGTAGACGTCGCGCACCAGCGCCTCGCGGTCGACGAGGTAGGCGATGGCCTTGCGGACGGCGGGCTTGCCGGCGACCGGGTCGTTCATGTTGAAGACCAGGTGCTGGACCTCGGCGCTGGTGCCCTCGACGACCTTGACGCCCTTCTTGTCCACCACGCTGGTGGCCTGGAGGTCGGCGATGTCCTTGGCGGTGAGACCGCGGTAGGCGAGGTCGACGTCGCCGTTCTTCAGCGCGTCCGCCAGCTCCTTCTGCCGGCCGTGGAACAGCTTCATGGTCATGCCGGAGTTCTTGACCTTGGCAGTGCCCTTGTAGCTGGAGTTGACCGAGAAGCTCGCCTGCTTCTCGCCGAACGCGTCGAGCTTGTAGACGCCCGAGCCGACCGCCTTGCCGTCGGTGCGCAGCTTGTTCGCCGGGTACGTCTCGTGGTCGACGATCGAGCCGGCACCGGAGGCGATCTTGCTGGGGAAGGTGGCGTCCGGCACCTTGAGGTGGAAGACGACGGTCTGCTTGTCCGGGGTGTCGATCTTGCCCAGGGTGGAGAGCAGCGGCGCGGGCCCGTTGGCGTCGTTGATCTTCAGCACCCGCTGGAACGAGAACTTGACGTCCTCGGAGGTCAGCGCGTGGCCGTTGGTGAACTTCAGGCCGGAGCGCAGGGTGCAGCGGAAGACCTGGGAGCCGCCCTTGTCGAACGAGCAGCGCTCGGCCGCCTCGGGCTGCGGGGTGGTGCTTCCCTTGGGGAAGCTGAGCAGCGACTGGAAGACGTTGTTGAACAGCAGCCAGGAGCCCGGGTCGTAGCCGGAGGCCGGGTCGGTGGCCAGGATGTCGTCCGACATTCCCATGACCACCGACTCGCCGTTCCCGGACGAGGATCCGTCCTCCGAGCCGCAGCCGCTGAGGAGACCGGCCGCCAGCCCCGCGGCGAGCGGGCCCGTCAGCCATCGGTTCCGTATCTTCACGTGCAAGTGCCTCACAGTCTTTGCTCGGCCGCACTCCCGGGGGTTGCCCCGGGAGTGCGGCCTCACTGAAATTGCTTGCCGGCACGTGATGATCGCGGCCGGGTCCTGCGTTACTTCACGCCGCGGCCCAGCTCCCAGAGCTGGAGGTCGGCCGAGGAGTTGAGCGCCCACTCGGTGCCCGTGATCTCGCTGCGGGCGGCGACGTACTGCTTGCCCTGCCACAGCGGGAGCACGGGGACGTCGTTGGCGACGATGTCCTGGATCTTCTCGAACGGCTTGGCGGCCTGGTTGCGGTCGGCCGCCACGCGGGATTCGGGGATCAGGGTGTTGCGCACCTCGACGTTGGAGTACGGCGAGTTGAGGAAGTTGTCGCGGCCGAGGAAGGGCGCGACGTAGTTGTCCGGGTCCGGGAAGTCGGGGAACCAGCCGAGGCCGTAGACGGCGTACTCGCCGGCCTTCTGGGCCGGGCGGTACTTGGGCCAGTCGGTCGCCTTGAGCGTGGTGGCGAACAGACCGGTGGAGTTCAGCTGGTCCCGCAGGATCGAGAACTCCTTGGCGGTGCCCGGGCCGTAGTGGTCGCCCGTGTAGTTCAGCGTGAGCTTCACCGGGGTGGAGACACCGGCGGCCCGCAGGATGTTCGCGGCCTTCTGCTTGCTCGGCTCGCCGTACTTGTTGAAGAACGAGTTGGTGTGCCCGGCGATCGAGGTCGGGATGAGCGAGTAGAGCGGCTCGGCGGTCGCCCCGTACACCTTGGAGGCCAGCGCGCCGCGGTCGACGACCGCGGCCATCGCCTGGCGGACGGCCTTGTTCTTCACCGACGGGTCGTTGGTGTTGAAGCCCAGGTAGCGGATTTCCAGGCCGGGCATCTCGACCAGGTTGACGTCCTTGGGCGGGGTGACCGAGTACTTCTGGATCTGCTCCGGCGACATGGAGCGGGTCATCATGTCGATCTTGCCGGATTCGAGCTCGGCGCCCATGGAGTCGGCGTCGGCGAACGGGCGCAGCTCGACCTTGTCGTTGTTGACCTTCAAGTCCCCCTTGTAGTTGGGGTTCTTGCTGAACACGGCCTTGACGACCTTGTCGCCCTTGTACTCGGCCTTGAGGGTGTACGGGCCGGAGCCGTCCACCTCGAAGCCGCCGCGCAGCTTCTTCGGCTGGTACTTGTCCTTCTGCACGATCGCGGCGGCGGGCGTCGCGAGCTTGTACGGGAAGGTGGCGTCCGGGGTCTTCAGATGGAAGACGATCTCGTCGTCGCCCTTGGTCTCCATCGTGTCGATGTTCTCGAGGAGCGCGATGGGGCCGTTGTCGTCCTTGATGTTCAGGACGCGCTGGATGGAGTAGTGGACGTCGGCGGCGGTCAGCTTGGAGCCGTCGGCGAACTTCATGTCGCTGCGCAGCTTGCAGCGGTAGCTCTCGTTCTCCTTGTCGGTGAACGAGCAGCTGGAGGCCGCGTCCGGGACGGGCTCGCCGCCGCCGCGCGGGACGTGGACCAGCATCTGCACGGTCTGGCGCAGCACGTTCCAGGCGCCGGTGTCGTACGCGTAGGCCGGGTCGAAGGGAGCGGGCGCGTCCTTGGTGACCACGAACTGGTCCGTGGTGCCCACGACGATGGCCTTGCCGCCGCCACCCCCACTTCCTGCCCCGCCGCACGCGGCGAGTACGGGGGCGAGCAGGCCCACTACGGCCGGCAGCACCAAAGTCTTGCGGTTCATCCTGGACGTTCTCCCTATGTGTCCGGCACTGGGGTACAGCGATGTACGCATCACTCCGCCGCGGCCGCCCGGTCGGGGCGGGGGCGATCGGGCCGGTACGTACGATCGGACCTGCGCGCCCGGCGGCTGGGTGGGTGCCGGGGCAGTTGAGGGTGCGGCGAAGTTCTCGCGACGAGATTAGTGGGCGGGCCGGGAAAGCCCGTACTGGGCCTGCTCCATTCACACGCCACGCAGTGGCCGGAAATAGCGGCCCGCCGATATCGCGGCGGCGGAATCTTTCGTACAGGAGATCATCAAACAGGACACAAGGGCACCTCCGGAGGCCCCGGAGATGCCCTTGACGCGGGTCACTGACGGCAGATCAGGTGACGAACGTCACCCCCTTGACACGCATTGACCCGTCGTGAATTCAACCGTGGTCGTGCTGTCGCGACGCCCTTGCGGGGTCACGGAAAAGGCACGGCCGGATGCGATGAGTTTGCGCCGCATTCAGGAGGCACGCTGTGTGAAGGGATCAGTTCATCCGCGTGATCAGGGTGCGCAGAAAAGCCAGGTCGACTTGTTCGAGGGAATCGACGACGACCCGGCCCGAGGCGGGCTCGATGGGCGCGACGGACGGCACCGCCACCACCCGGCACCCGGCCGCCTCGGCGGCCGCCACGCCGGTCGCGGTGTCCTCGACGACCGCGCATCTGGTGGGGTCCGCACCGAGCCCGGCGGCCGCGAACAGATACGGCTCGGGGTGCGGCTTGGTGCGCCCGACCTCGTCCCCGGCGACGGTGAGCGCGAAGTTGCGGGCGCCCAGCGAGTGCAGGACCCGGTCGATGATCCGCCGGTGCGAGGCCGAGACCAGGGCGGTCGGCACCGAGTGCTCGGCGAGCTCGCCGAGCAGCCGGGCGGCTCCCGGCATCAGCGGCACCCCGCGGCTGATGCGCGCCTCGAAGCGGTCGTTGAGCAGCACCGTGAGCTCGGGGACGGTGATGTCGGCGCCCGTGGCCTCGATGAGGAACCCGGCGCTGCGGCTCATGGGCCCGCCCACCACGACGTCGCGCCAGCTCTCCTGGAGCGGATGGCCGAGGGCGGCGAAGACCTCCACCTCGGCGTCCCACCAGAACCCTTCGGTGTCGACCAGTGTGCCGTCCATGTCGAGGAAGACGGCCTGGAGCGCGGAGCCTTCGGCCGTACGGGTTTCGGGCGCGGGAACCGTGGTGGTCATCCGGGCACACCTCCTGGAGGGACGAGAAGGCCGGTTCCCAGGGTGGGAACCGGCCTGCACTGGACCGACAAGTGTACGTCTCGGCGGTCGGAAACGCTCGTGATAAACCTCGCGGCGACCAGCGCCTACCGTGCGTTGAAGTACTTCGCCTCCGGGTGGTGGATGACGATCGCGTCCGTGGACTGCTCCGGGTGGAGCTGGAACTCCTCGGAGAGGTGGACGCCGATCCGCTCCGGCTGCAGCAGCTCGGCGATCTTCGCGCGGTCCTCCAGGTCGGGGCAGGCCCCGTAACCCAGCGAGAAGCGCGCGCCGCGGTACTTGAGCGCGAACATGTCCTCCACCTCGGACGGGTCCTCGCCCGCGAAGCCGAGCTCGCTGCGCACGCGCGCGTGCCAGTACTCGGCCAGCGCCTCGGCCAACTGCACGGACAGGCCGTGCAGTTCGAGGTAGTCGCGGTAGGAGTTGGCCTCGAACAGCTCGGCCGTGGCCTCGCCGATCTTCGAGCCGACCGTGACCACCTGGAGCCCGACGACGTCGGTCTCGCCGGACTCCTCCGGGCGGAAGAAGTCCGCCAGGCACAGCCGGCGGCCGCGGCGCTGGCGCGGGAAGGTGAAGCGGGTCCGCTCCGAGCCGTCCTCGTTCAGGATGATCAGGTCGTCGCCCTTGGAGACGCACGGGAAGTAGCCGTGGACGACGGCCGCCTCCAGCAGGTTCCTGGTGTGCAGCTGCTCCAGCCAGCCGCGCAGCCGCGGGCGGCCCTCGGTCTCCACCAGCTCCTCGTAGCTCGGCCCGTCGCCGGCCCGGTTCTGCTTGAGGCCCCACTGGCCCTTGAAGAGCGCGCCCTCGTCGAGCCAGGACGCGTACTCCTTGAGGCCGATGCCCTTGATCACCCGGGTGCCCCAGAACGGCGGCTCGGGGATGCGGTTGTCGACGGCCACGTCCGAGCGGACCGAGCCCTCGGGCTCCTCCGCCTCGGGCAGGGCCGCCGCGCGCTTGGGCACCCGGCGCTGCTTGAGCTCGGGCAGGGTCGCGCCGGGCACGCCGCGCTTCACCGCGACCAGGGCGTCCATCAGGCGCAGACCCTCGAACGCGTCGCGGGCGTAGCGGACTTCGCCCTCGTAGATCTCGTGCAGGTCCTGCTCGACGTACGCGCGCGTGAGGGCCGCGCCGCCGAGGATCACCGGGTAGTCGGCGGCCATCTTGCGCTGGTTGAGTTCCTCCAGGTTCTCCTTCATGATCACGGTCGACTTCACCAGGAGGCCGGACATGCCGATGACGTCCGCCCGGTGCTCCTCGGCGGCCTCCAGGATCGCGGAGACGGGCTGCTTGATGCCGAGGTTGACGACGTTGTAGCCGTTGTTGGAGAGGATGATGTCGACGAGGTTCTTGCCGATGTCGTGGACGTCGCCGCGCACGGTGGCCAGCACGATGGTGCCCTTGCCCTCCGCGTCGGACTTCTCCATGTGCGGCTCCAGATGGGCCACGGCCGTCTTCATGACCTCGGCGGACTGGAGGACGAACGGCAGCTGCATCTGACCGGAGCCGAAGAGCTCGCCGACGACCTTCATGCCCTCCAGGAGGGTGTCGTTGACGATGTCGAGGGCGGGACGGGTGAGGAGGGCCTCGTCGAGGTCGGCGTCCAGGCCGTTCTTCTCGCCGTCGATGATCCGGCGCTGGAGGCGCTCGTCCAGCGGCAGCGCGAGGAGCTCCTCGGCCTTGCCCGCCTTCATCGACTTGGTGCTGACGCCCTCGAAGAGCTCCATGAGCCGCTGGAGCGGGTCGTACCCCTCGGCGCGCCGGTCGTAGATCAGGTCGAGCGCGACCTTGACCTGCTCCTCCTCAAGCCGCGCGATCGGCAGGATCTTGGAGGCGTGCACGATGGCGGAGTCGAGGCCCGCCTTGACGCACTCGTCCAGGAAGACGGAGTTGAGCACGACACGGGCGGCCGGGTTGAGGCCGAAGGAGATGTTGGACAGGCCGAGCGTGGTCTGGACGTCCGGGCGGCGGCGCTTGAGCTCGCGGATCGCCTCGATGGTGGCGATGCCGTCCTTGCGGGACTCCTCCTGGCCGGTGCAGATGGTGAAGGTCAGCGCGTCGATGAGGATGTCGGACTCGCGCACGCCCCAGTTGCCGGTGAGGTCGTCGATGAGCCGCTCCGCGATGGCGACCTTGTTCTCGACGGTACGGGCCTGGCCCTCCTCGTCGATGGTCAGCGCGATCAGCGCCGCGCCGTGCTCCACGGCCAGCTCGGTGACCTTGGCGAACCGCGACTCGGGCCCGTCGCCGTCCTCGTAGTTGACGGAGTTGATGACCGCGCGCCCACCGAGCTTCTCCAGACCGGCCTGGAGGACGTTCACCTCGGTGGAGTCGAGGACGATCGGCAGGGTGGAGGCGGTGGCGAAGCGGCCGGCCAGCTCCTCCATGTCGGCGACGCCGTCGCGGCCCACGTAGTCGACGCAGAGGTCGAGCATGTGGGCGCCCTCGCGGATCTGGTCGCGGGCCATCTCCACGCAGTCGTCCCAGCGGCCCTCCAGCATGGCCTCGCGGAACTTCTTGGACCCGTTGGCGTTGGTGCGCTCGCCGATCGCCATGTACGAGGTGTCCTGGCGGAACGGCACGCTCTGGTAGAGCGAGGCGGCGCCGGGCTCGGGGCGCGGGTGGCGCTCGGTGGGGGCCAGGCCCCGGACCCGCTCGACGACCTGGCGCAGGTGCTCGGGCGTGGTGCCGCAGCAGCCGCCGACCAGGGAGAGGCCGTACTCGCGGACGAACGTCTCCTGGGCGTCGGCGAGTTCCGGCGCGGAGAGCGGGTAGTGCGCGCCGTCCTTGCCGAGGACGGGCAGTCCGGCGTTGGGCATGCAGGACAGCGGCACCCGGGAGTTGCGGGCGAGGTAGCGCAGGTGCTCGCTCATCTCGGCTGGGCCGGTGGCGCAGTTGAGGCCGATCATGTCGATGCCCAGCGGCTCAAGGGCGGTGAGCGCGGCGCCGATCTCGGAGCCGAGCAGCATGGTGCCGGTGGTCTCGACGGTGACCGAGCAGATGATCGGGACCCGGTAGCCCGCCACGTCCAGGGCGCGCTGGGCGCCGAGGATGGCGGCCTTGGTCTGGAGCAGGTCCTGGGTGGTCTCCACCAGGAGCGCGTCGGCGCCGCCCGCGAGCATGCCCTCGGCGTTCTGCTGGTAGGCGTCGCGCAGCGTGGTGTACGGGGCGTGGCCGAGGGTGGGCAGCTTGGTGCCGGGGCCCATGGAGCCGAGCACCCAGCGCTGCCGGCCGGTCGAGGCGGTGAACTCGTCGGCCACCTCGCGGGCGATCCGGGCGCCCGACTCGGACAGCTCGTACACGCGCTCGGGGATGTCGTACTCACCGAGGGCGGAGAAGTTCGCGCCGAAGGTGTTGGTCTCGACGCAGTCGACGCCGACCGCGAAGTACTCCTGGTGCACCGAGCGCACGATGTCGGGCCGGGTGACGTTGAGGATCTCGTTGCAGCCCTCTAGGTCCTGGAAGTCCTCCAGGGTGGGGTCCTGGGCCTGGAGCATGGTGCCCATGGCTCCGTCGGCCACCACCACACGGGTGGCGAGCGCTTCGCGGAGCGCGTCGGCGCGGGTCCGGCTGTCAGCGGAAGGGGTAGGCAACGAGGCCATGGATGTGCTCCCTGGAGTGCGACGGCTGTCGGCTTTGCGGCGTCCTCGGGGAGGCCGCACCCGGTCAGGGTAACCGGGTGCGGGGCGGGTGGGCACAGGTGTCCCACGGGGCGGACTGCGCGGGGGGCCTCGCGGGTGACGGCCGGATGGCCCCGGTGCGGCTGTCATCTGAACTGGCCGGATGGCGGCGGGGGCCGTCCATCACGGTGACAGGGGGTCGACAACGGCCGATACTGTTCAGCATTGTCGAACTCAACGTTCCGAAGTGGGAGGAAGCGCGATGGCGCGGAACATCCAGTCGCTCGAACGGGCGGCCGCCATGCTGCGGCTGCTCGCGGGCGGCGAGCGGCGGCTCGGCCTGTCCGAAGTGGCCTCCGCGCTCGGCCTGGCCAAGGGCACCGCGCACGGCATCCTGCGCACCCTCCAGGCGGAGGGGTTCGTCGAGCAGGACCCGGCCTCCGGCCGCTACCAGCTCGGCGCGGAGCTGCTGCGCCTGGGCAACAGCTATCTGGACGTCCACGAGCTGCGGGCGCGCGCCCTCGTGTGGACGGACGACCTGGCGCGCTCCAGCGGCGAGAGCGTGTACGTGGGCGTCCTGCACCAGCAGGGCGTGCTGATCATGCACCACGTCTTCCGGCCCGACGACAGCCGCCAGGTCCTGGAGGTCGGGGCGATGCAGCCGCTGCACTCGACCGCCCTCGGCAAGGTCCTCTCCGCGTTCGACCCGGTGGCGCACACCGAGGCGGTGGACGGCGAGCGGACCGCGTTCACGCCCCGCACGGTCACCACCGCCGCCGGCTTCGAGGAGCTGCTCGACCTCGCGCGGGCGCGCGGCTGGGCGAGCGACCTGGAGGAGACCTGGGACGGGGTGGCCTCGGTGGCCGCGCCCATCTTCGACCGGCGCCGTATGCCGGTGGGCGCGGTGGGGGTGACCGGGGCCGTGGAGCGCGTGTGCAAGGACGGCGAGGTCCGCTCCGAGCTGGTGGCGGCGGTGCGCGACTGCGCCCGCTCGGTCTCGCGCGACCTGGGCGCCGGCCGCTTCTGACCCGGCCGCGGGCCCCTGGCGCGGACCCTTGCGTGGGCCCTTGCGCGGGCCTGACCAGCCACTTCCGGCCCTGTTCTGATCATTTCCGATCCTGGCTGGAAGTTTTCGATCAATGTGGCCGAAAGATACCTGCTGGTAACGATCGGGATACCGGCCACAGAACCCTTGACGTCGACTTAACGCCGGAGCAACACTGCCGTTCATCGGTCGGCATTGTCGAACACCTAACGGCAATACGAGTTAGAGTGTGACAACGCCAAGGGCCGCCAAGCCCTCGACGTGAGGGCGCGGACCACCGGAGTGACCCGGGGTTCGCCTTCCCCTGGACGAAGGACAAAGGAGTCGCGGGTGTCCAGCTCCGACATCTTCACCGGCGAGATCATCGGTACCGCCGTTCTCATCCTGCTCGGCGGTGGCGTGTGCGCCGCCGTCACGCTGAAGAGCTCCAAGGCACGCAACGCGGGCTGGCTCGCCATCACCTTCGGGTGGGGCTTCGCGGTGCTCACCGGCGCTTACATCTCCGCCCCGCTCTCGGGTGCGCACCTCAATCCGGCGGTGACGCTCGGCCTCGCCATCGAGGGCGGCACCGAGTGGAGCGACGTGCCCACCTACTTGGCGGGGCAGCTGCTCGGCGCGATGATCGGCGCCACGCTGGTCTGGCTGGCCTACTACGGGCAGTTCCAGGCGCACCTCACCGACCCGGAGATCGTCGGCGACCCTGCCGATAAGCCGGTCGAGGGTCCGCACAACGGCGCGGCCAACGCGGGCCCGGTGCTCGGCATCTTCTCGACCGGCCCCGAGATCCGCAACGCCATACAGAACCTGACCACCGAGATCATCGGTACGGCCGTGCTGGTCCTCGCGATCCTCACGCAGGGCCTGAACGGCGACGGCAAGGGCCTCGGCGTCATCGGCGTGCTGATCACCTCCCTGGTCGTCGTCGGCCTCGGCCTCTCGCTCGGCGGCCCCACGGGCTACGCCATCAACCCGTTCCGCGACCTGGGTCCGCGCATCGTGCACTCGCTGCTGCCGCTGCCCAACAAGGGCGGTTCGGACTGGGCCTACGCCTGGGTGCCGGTCGTCGGCCCGCTGGCCGGTGCCGCCCTCGCGGGCGGCCTGTACAACCTCGCCTTCGCCTGAGCCGTTGAGCCGTAGAGACCTTCAGACCTCCAGGAGAACCCCGTGAGCGACACCCACACCACCGCCTCGCACGGCCACGGCCCGTTCATCGCGGCCATCGACCAGGGCACCACCTCGTCCCGCTGCATCGTCTTCGACAAGGACGGCCGGATCGTCTCGGTCGACCAGAAGGAGCACGAGCAGATCTTCCCGAAGCCGGGCTGGGTCGAGCACGACGCCGCCGAGATCTGGACCAACGTCCAGGAAGTCGTGGCGGGCGCCATCGACAAGGCGGGCATCACCGCCGCCGACGTCAAGGCGATCGGCATCACCAACCAGCGCGAGACCACGCTGCTGTGGGACAAGAACACCGGCGAGCCCGTGCACAACGCGCTCGTCTGGCAGGACACCCGCACCGACGCGCTCTGCAAGGAGCTCGGCCGCAACGTCGGCCAGGACCGCTTCCGCCGCGAGACGGGCCTGCCCCTCGCGTCGTACTTCGCCGGCCCCAAGGTCCGCTGGCTGCTCGACAACGTCGAGGGCCTGCGCGAGCGCGCCGAGCACGGCGAGATCCTCTTCGGCACCATGGACTCCTGGGTCATCTGGAACCTGACCGGCGGCGTCGACGGCGGTGTGCACGTCACGGACGTCACCAACGCCTCGCGCACACTGCTCATGAACCTCCACGAGATGGCGTGGGACGAGAAGATCCTCGCCTCCATGGAGATCCCGGCGGCCGTGCTGCCCGAGATCCGCTCCTCCGCCGAGGTGTACGGGCACGCCAAGGGCGGCGTCCTGGACGGCATCCCGGTCGCCTCCGCGCTCGGCGACCAGCAGGCGGCCCTGTTCGGCCAGACCTGCTTCTCGGAGGGCGAGGCCAAGTCCACGTACGGCACCGGCACCTTCATGCTGATGAACACCGGTGACAAGCCCGTCAACTCGTACAACGGCCTGCTGACCACCGTCGGCTACCAGATCGGCGACCAGAAGCCGGTCTACGCCCTCGAGGGCTCGATCGCCGTCACCGGCTCGCTCGTCCAGTGGATGCGCGACCAGATGGGCATGATCAAGACCGCGGCCGAGATCGAGACCCTGGCCTCCTCCGTCGAGGACAACGGCGGCGCCTACTTCGTGCCGGCCTTCTCCGGTCTGTTCGCCCCGTACTGGCGCTCCGACGCCCGCGGTGTGATCGCCGGTCTCACCCGGTACGTCACCAAGGCGCACATCGCCCGCGCCGTCCTGGAGGCCACCGCCTGGCAGACCCGCGAGATCACCGACGCCATGACGAAGGACTCCGGCGTCGAGCTGGCCGCGCTCAAGGTCGACGGCGGCATGACCTCCAACAACCTGCTGATGCAGACCCTCTCGGACTTCCTGGACGCGCCGGTGGTGCGTCCGATGGTCGCCGAGACCACCTGCCTCGGCGCCGCCTACGCCGCCGGTCTGGCCGTCGGCTTCTGGCCGGACACCGACGCGCTGCGCGCCAACTGGCGCCGGGCGGCGGAATGGACCCCTCGCATGGACGCCGACAAGCGTGACAGCGAGTACAAGAACTGGCTCAAGGCCGTCGAGCGGACCATGGGCTGGATCGAGGACGAGGAGTAATCGAAATGACCACCCTGCAGAGCGTCCCTGCCCTTGGGACGCACCCGGCCTCCGGCTCCACCCAGAGCCGCGCCGAAACTCGGGAGCAGCTTTCCAAGGCGACGTACGACCTCCTGGTGATCGGCGGCGGCATCCTGGGCATCTCCACCGCCTGGCATGCCGCGCAGTCCGGGCTGCGGGTGGCCCTGGTGGACGCCGGCGACTTCGCCGGCGCCACCTCCTCGGCCTCCTCCAAGCTCCTCCACGGCGGTCTGCGCTACCTGCAGACCGGCGCGGTCAAGCTGGTGGCCGAGAACCACTTCGAGCGGCGTGCGGTGTCGCGTCAGGTGGCACCGCACCTCGCCAACCCGCTCACCTTCTACCTGCCCGTCTACAAGGGCGGCCCGCACGGCGCGGCCAAGCTCGGCGCGGGCGTCTTCGCCTACTCGGCGCTCTCCGCGTTCGGTGACGGCGTCGGCCACCTCCTTTCGCCCTCCAAGGCCGCGCAGGACGTGCCGGAGCTGCGGACGGACAACCTGAAGGCCGTGGCCGTGTACGGCGACGACCAGATGAACGACGCGCGCATGGCCCTGATGACGGTCCGCGCGGCCGTGGACGCGGGCGCCGCGGTGCTCAACCACGCCGAGGTCACCGGGTTGCGCTTCACCAAGGGCCGGGTCACCGGTGCCGATCTGCGCGACCGCCTCTCCGGCGACGAGTTCGGCGTCAACGCCCGTCTGGTGCTCAACGCGACCGGCCCCTGGGTCGACCACCTGCGCAAGATGGAGGACCCGGACGCGGCCCCCTCCATCCGCCTGTCCAAGGGCGCGCACCTGGTCCTCAAGCGCACCTCCCCCTGGAAGGCGGCGCTGGCGACCCCGATCGACAAGTACCGCATCACCTTCGCCCTGCCGTGGGAGGACATGCTCCTGCTCGGCACCACGGACGAGGAGTTCGAGGGCGACCCGGCGGACGTCGCGGTCACCGAGAAGGACACCGCCCAGATCCTCGACGAGGCCGCGTTCTCCATCCGCGACCAGCAGCTGTCGCGCGATCTGATCACGTACTCCTTCGCCGGTCTGCGCGTCCTTCCGGGCGGTCCCGGCGACACCTCCAAGGCCAAGCGCGAGACGGTCGTCACCGAGGGCCGCGGCGGCATGCTGTCGGTCGCCGGCGGCAAGTGGACGACCTTCCGCCACATCGGCCGTACGGTGATGAAGAAGCTGGAGCAGCTGCCCGGGCGTCCGCTCGGCGACGACTTCGAGCCCATCTCGGAGCTCCCCGGCAAGCTGCCGCTGCCCGGCATAGCCAACCCGCGCGCCGTCGCCCACCGTCTGATGGTGGACGGCCCGGCGCCCGGCCCGCGCATGGCGGCCGACACCGCCAAGCACCTCGCCACCCACTACGGCTCGCTCTCCTTCGACATCGCGCGCCTGGCCAACGAGGACGCGGCGCTGGCCGAGCGGATCCACCCGGACGCGCCGGAGATCTGGGCGCAGGTCGTCTACGCGCGCGACCACGAGTGGGCCGAGACGGCCGACGACGTGCTGCGCCGCCGCACCACGCTGACGATCCGGGGCCTGGCCACCGACGAGATCCGCGGCAAGGTCGACGACCTGCTCGGCAAGAAGAACTGACGTATAGTTAGTCCGGCCAGTCAGCGCCGGAAGGGGCGGTTCCCACGGGGGGAGCCGCCCCTTTCGCCTGCGCGGACGCGTCCGGCGGGGCTGCCACACCCCGTACACGCGCGTGCAACAACCCGCGCGGACAGTGGAGGCATGAGATTCCAGGTGCTCTCCATAGTCGGTCACGCCCCGCACCCGCTGACCGGTGAACTCGCCTCCGCCGCCGACCGGTTGGAGGAGGTGCTCAGCGTCGGCGAGGCCGCCGAGCGGCTCGGTTTCGACGCGTACGCGGTCGGCGAGCGGCACGCCGGGGCCTTCCTCTCGTCCAGCCCGACCGTCCTGCTCGCCGCGCTCGCGGCCCGTACCACCCGGATCAAGCTGCTCACCGGCGTCACGGTCGTCGCGATCCTGGACCCGGTGCGGGTCGCGGAGGACTACGCCACCCTCGACCAGATCTCCCGGGGCCGTATCGAGCTGGTCGTCGGCAAGGGCGCGGAGGCCGGCCACTTCGACCTGTTCGGCCTCGACGAGGCCCGCCAGTGGGACCTCCAGAAGGAGAAGTACGAGCTGCTGCGGCGGCTGTGGAGCGAGGAGGGCGTCGACTGGGAGGGCGAGTTCCGCCCGCCGCTGCGCGGGGTGACGACCGTGCCGCGCCCGTACGCCGGGGTGCCGCGCATCTGGCACGGCTCGGCGACCAGCCTCAACTCCCCCGAGCTCGCCGCCGAGCACGGCGACCCGCTGTTCACCGCCAACGCCATCCAGCCCCGCGAGGCGTACGCGAAGCTGATCGCGCACTACCGGGAGAAGTTCGAGGAGTACGGGCACGACCCGGCGCGCGCGTATGTGGCGGCGGGGTCGGGCGGGCTGCTCATCGCGGACACCGACGAGCAGGCGATCGCCCGGTACCGGGACGTGTACGAGGCGCGGGTGCGGCAGACCTTCAAGCCGCACCTGGAGGGCAAGCCGGGCTACAACACGCCGTTCCGGACGATCGAGGACGCGATCGAGAACGGGCCGCAGCTCATCGGCTCGCCGCAGCGGATCATCGACAAGATCCTCGGCTACCACGAGGTGTACCGCCACGATCTGCAGTCGGTGAGCGTGGACGGCTTCGGTCTGTCGACGGCCGAACAGGTCGACACGCTCCAGCGGTTCGCGGAGGAGATCGCCCCCGTCGTGCGGAAGGAGGCGCCGACGCGGCTCTGGGACGCATAATGGGGGCCGATTCATCGGATGTATGCCCCTGTATGGAGGTCGCCCCATGGCAGTCACCGACGAGGCCATCGAGAAGATCAAGGAAATGATCGTCTCCGGTGCGCTGCGCCCGGGCGACCGGCTGCCCAAGGAGAGCGAACTCGCCGCCGAGCTCGGCCTGTCCAGGAACTCGCTGCGCGAGGCGGTCCGCGCGCTGTCCCTGATCCGCATCCTGGACGTGCGCCAGGGCGACGGCACGTACGTCACCAGCCTCGATCCCCAGCTGCTCCTGGAGGCGATGAGCTTCGTCGTGGACTTCCACCGGGACGACACGGTGCTTGAGTTCCTGGCGGTGCGGCGGATCCTGGAGCCCGCGGCGACGGCGATGGCGGCGGCCCGGATCGAGGACGCGGAACTGGACGCGCTGGCGGCCCAGTTGGACGCGCTCGGCCCGGACCCGTCGGTGGAGGAGCTGGTCGCCTGCGACCTGGAGTTCCACCGGGGGATCGTGCAGAGCGCCGGGAACTCGGTGCTCTGCTCGCTCCTGGACGGCCTCTCGGGCCCCACCACCCGGGCCCGGGTGTGGCGCGGCCTGACCCAGGAGGACGCGGTGGCCCGCACCCTCCACGAACACCGCGCCATCCTCGCGGCCCTGCGCGACCGGGACGCGGAGGCGGCGCGGTCCTGGGCGACGGTCCATATCGCCAGCGTGGAGCAGTGGCTGCGGTCGACGCTGTAGCGGTGCCCGGGGTTTGTCTGCGGGCCGGTGGTGGGTTGCTCGCGCAGTTCCCCGCGCCCCTAAATGCGCCCCTGCGGGGCGCCCAGGGGATGCCGCGCAGCGGCACTTAAGGGGCGCGGGGAACTGCGCGACCAGCCCCCACCGGCCCGCAGGCAAAACACAACGCCTCCCTAGTCCTGCTTCTCCCCGCTCGCGAAGCGCGAGATCACCAGCGCGACGATGATGATCGCCCCGTTCAGGAACTGGTTCCACAGGGCCGGGACCCCGCCCAGGGTCATGACGTTGACCACCAGCTGCAGCGTCAGCACACCCGTGAGCGCGCCGAACAGCGTGCCCCGGCCGCCCTTCAGGCTGATCCCGCCGATCACCGCCGCCGCGAACACCTGGAAGATCCAGCCGTTGCCCTGGGTCGCGGCGACCGAGCCGTAGTGGCCGGTGTAGAGGATCCCCGCGAACGCGGCGAGCAGGCCGCCGATCGCCAGGACCGCCCAGGTGATCCGGTCCACCCGGATCCCGGCCGCCCGCGCCGCCTCCGGGTTGCCCCCGATCGCGTACAGCGCCCGCCCGTGGCGCAGCCAGGCGAGCGCGGCGCCGCCGACGGCGAAGAGGGTGAGGCAGATCCAGACGGCGGCCGGGGCGCCCAGCCAGTCGGTCTTGCCGAGGTAGCGGAAGGACTCCGGCACATCGGTGATCGACTTGCCCTCGGTGATGCCGACGTGGAGGCCGCGCAGCATCGTCAGCATGCCGAGCGTGGCGATGAACCCGTTGACGTTGAGCTTCAGCATCAGGAAGCCGTTGACCGCACCGATCGCCACGCCCACCAGGAGGCAGAGCGGGATCGCCGTCCAGGTGGGCAGCAGGCCGAGCCCGGCGAACCGGCCGCCCTCCGACGGCAGCACCAGCCACATCGCGAGCACCGGCGCGATGCCGATCGTGGACTCCAGGGAGAGGTCCATCCGGCCGCAGATCAGGATCAGCGCCTGGCCGAGCACCAGCAGGCTCAGCTCGGAGGACTGCTGGATCACGCTGATCAGGTTGTCCGAGGTGAGGAAGACCGGCGACACGATGAAGCCGATCACCATCAGCACCAGGATCACCGGGACCAGCGAGAAGTCGCTCCAGCGCACGTGCGCGAGCCGCCGCCGCGCGGCCGCGCCCGTCACCCCGGCGGGCGCCGTGGTCACCGTCTCGGTCATGGCCGCTCCCCCACACCTTCCATGGCGGCGACCAGCTCCCGGTCGCTCCACCCGCTGTCGTATGCGGCGACGACCCGCCCGTGGAACAGCGCGAGCACCCGGTCGCACACGCGCAGGTCGTCCAGCTCGTCGGAGACGATCACGGCGGCGTTCCCCTCGTCGGCGACCCGCCGCACCACCGCGAGCAGCGCTTCCTTGGACTTCACGTCGACCCCGGCCGTGGGGCGCACCGCGACCAGCGCCACCGGTCTCCTGGCCAGTGCCCGCGCCACCACGACCTTCTGCTGGTTGCCGCCGGAGAGCCCGGACACCGGCTGCCCCGGCCCCCGGGTCCTGATGTCCAGCGAGGCGATCATCGACCGCGCGAACTCCCGTGTACGGGAGGGCAGTACGGTCCCCCACGGCCCGAGCTGGTCGGTGACCGTGAGCGTGGCGTTCTCCGCGACCGAGCGCTGGGGCACCAGGCCCTGGCGGTGCCGGTCCTCGGGGATGTAGCCGATGCCCGCGTCGAGCGCGTGCGGCACGCTGCCCGGCCTCACCGTCCGCCCGCGCACCGCGATCCGGCCCGCGCTCGCCCGGCGCATCCCGGCCAGGGTCTCGCCGAGCGCGGTGTTCCCGCTGGCGGCGGCCCCCGCGAGGCCCAGCACCTCGCCGGGGCGCACGGCGAGGTCGACCGGCTCGAACTCGCCGTCCAGGGCGAGCCCTTCGGCCGTCAGGACCGGAGCCGCGTCCTCCCGCACCGCACGGGTGCCCGCCTGCCAGGAGGCCCCGCCGCCCGCCTCACCCGTCATCGCCGCCACCAGGTCGTCCTTGGCCAGCTCGGCCACCGGCGCGGTCAGCACGTGGCGGGCGTCGCGGTAGACGGTGACGGCGGTGCACAGCTCGTACACCTCCTGGAGGTGGTGCGAGATGAACAGGAACGCCACCCCCTGGGCCTGGAGCTCGCGCAGCTTGCCGAACAGGCGCTCGATGCCGCGCGCGTCCAGCTGGGCGGTCGGCTCGTCCAGGACGATCAGCCGGGCGCCGAAGGAGAGGGCGCGGGCGATCTCCACGAACTGGCGCTGCTCCACGGTCAGTTCACGGGCCCGTACGTCCGGGTCGACGTTCACCCCGTACTCCGCGAGCAGGTCCGCCGCGCGCCGCCGCAGCCGTCCCCAGCGGATCGGGCGGCCCTCGAAGCGGTTGAGGAAGAGGTTCTCGGCGACGGTGAGGTCCGGGACGACCATGGACCGCTGGTAGACGCACGCCACCTTGGACCGCCAGGCCGCCAGGTCGCCGAAGGCGGGCGCGGGCGCCCCGCCGAAGGCCACCGTGCCGGCGTCCTGGCGGTGCAGTCCGGTGACCACGCCGACCAGCGTGGACTTGCCGGCGCCGTTGCGGCCGACGAGCGCGTGGGACTCGCCGGGCCGCACGGTCAGCGCGACCGAGTCGAGCGCCAGGGTCGGCCCGAAGCGCTTGACGATCCCCCGGGCGTCCAGGGCGGGCTCGGCGCTCACGGTCAGCCCTTCTTCTGGAGCTGGTTGGCCCACAGCGCCGGGTCACCGGCGTTGGCCTCGGTCACCAGCGGCGCCGGGAGCTGGTCCTCGTACCCGCCGGGGATCTTGACGATGATGGAGCCGTGGTCGGTCGGGCCCTCCTTGAAGGTCTTCCCGTCCAGGGCCGCCTTGGCGTAGTACAGCGCGTACTTGGCGTAGAGGTCGGCGGGTTGCGACACGGTGGCGTCGATCTTCCCGGCCTTGATGGCGTCGAGCTCCTCGGGGATGCCGTCGTTCGAGACGATGGTGATGTGGCCGGGGGCGCCCGGCGGCTTCAGGAGGTGCTTCTGCTCCAGGAGGGCGAGGGTGGGCTGGAGGAAGACGCCGCCCGCCTGCATGTAGATGCCGTTCAGGTCGGGGTGGGCGGCGAGGGTCGACTGGAGTTTGGCGGAGGCGACGTCGCCCTTCCAGTCGGTGGCCAGCTCGAAGACCTGGATGCCGGGGAAGTCCTTGGCCATGCAGGCCTTGAACGCCTGGGAGCGGTCGCGGCCGTTGATGGAGGACAGATCGCCCTGGAACTCGGCGACCTTGCCCTTCCCCTTCAGCCGCTCGCCCAGGAACGTGCAGGCCTTCTCGCCGTACGCCTTGTTGTCGGCCCGTACGACCATGTAGACGTCGCCCTTGTCGGGGCGGGTGTCGACGCTGACGACCGGGATCTTCCTGCTGTGCAGGGTCTCCAGGGTCGAGGCGACCGCGCCGGTGTCCTGCGGGGCCATGATGACGGCCTTGGCTCCCCGGTCCATGAAGGCGGTGACGTTGGCGACGAGCTTGCCGATGTCGTTCTGCGAGTTGGTGAGCGGCAGCGCGGAGGCCTCGCCCGCCTTCGTGCCCTTCTGGATGTACTGCTGGTAGGAGTTCCAGAAGTCGCTGTCGCTGCGCGGCAGGTCGATGCCGACCTTCCTGTCCCCGGTGCCGCCGCCGGAGTCGCGGTTGCAGCCCGCCAGTGCCCCGGCCGCCAGCAGTACGCAGCAGGCGGCGGCAGTTGTCGTACGCACTCTCATGGTGGTGTCCTTCGCGGTTCGCGGCTCAGAGGGTGGGGCGCGGGCGCAGGCCCTGCATGCCGCCGTCGACGGCCAGGGCGGTACCGGTGACGCAGGAGGCGGCCGGGCTCGCCAGATACGCGATGGCGGCGGCCACCTCGTCGGCGGTGACCAGGCGGCCCATGGGCTGGCGGGCCCGCAGCGCCGCCCGCTCGGCCTCCGGGTCGTCGGCCCCGGCGAGCAGCCGGGCGACCCACGGGGTGTCCGCCGTGCCCGGGTTGACGCAGTTCACCCGGATGCCCTCGGCCACGTGGTCGGCGGCCATGGCGAGGGTGAGGGAGAGCACGGCGCCCTTGGCCGCGCTGTACAGGGCGCGCTGGGGCAGGCCCGCGGTGGCGGCGATCGAGCAGGTGTGGGTGACGGAGACGTGGCCGGGCCGCTCCCGGGCCGCGCGCCGCAGGTGCGGCAGCGCGTGGCGGGCGACCCGGACCATGCCGAGGACGTTGACGTCCAGGACCCGGTGCCACTCGGCGTCGTCGTTGTCCTCGACGGTGCCGGTGGCGCCGGTCCCGGCGTTGGAGACGAGCGTGTGCAGGGCGCCGAACTCCCGCGCGGCCCGGGCCACCGCCTCCCGTACGCCCGCGTCGTCGGTGACGTCGGCCTCCAGGGCGAGGGTGCCGTGCGGGGCGCCCTTGACGTCCCGGTCGAGCACGGCGACGCGGGCGCCCCGGGCCACCAGCAGCCCGGCGGTGGCCGCGCCGATCCCGGAGGCGCCGCCGGTGACCAGTGCGGCCATGCCGGTGAAGTCCCGGGGTGCGGCGTCGGGCGGGGTGAACTCCCGCAGGGTGCTCATGAGATGACCTCCTGTGCCGGGCGGCGGGCGAGCCACGCCGGTCCGTCCGGGTAGCGGTAGGCGGCGATCGACTCGGGGCGCATCCGGGCCGAGAAGCCCGGGGCGCGGGGTGCGCGGTAGCGGCCGCCCTCGATGACGGCCGGGTCGGTGAAGTGCTCGTGGAGGTGGTCGACGTACTCGATGACGCGGTCCTCGCGGGTGCCGGAGACGGCCACGTAGTCGAACATCGCCAGGTGCTGGACGAGTTCGCACAGGCCCACGCCGCCCGCGTGCGGGCAGACGGGGACGCCGTACTTGGCGGCGAGCAGCAGGATCGCCAGGTTCTCGTTGACGCCGGAGACCCGGGCCGCGTCGATCTGCACGAAGTCGACCGCGCCGGCCTGGAGGAGCTGCTTGAACACGACCCGGTTGGCGACGTGTTCACCGGTGGCCACCTTCACCGGCTGCCCGGCCCGTACGGCCGCGTGGCCCAGGATGTCGTCCGGGCTGGTCGGCTCCTCGATCCAGTGCGGGGCGTACGGGGCGAGCGCGGCCATCCAGCGCAGCGCGTCCGGCACGTCCCAGCGCTGGTTGGCGTCGACGGCGATGCGGACGCCGGGCCCGACCGCCGCGCGGGCAAGCCGCAGCCGCCGTACGTCGTCGTCGAGGTCGGCGCCGACCTTCAGCTTGATCTGCGCGAAGCCGTCCGCGACCGCCTCCTTGGCGAGCCGGACCAGCTTGGCGTCGTCGTAGCCGAGCCAGCCGGGCGAGGTGGTGTAGGCGGGATAGCCCTCGGCGCGCAGCAGCCGGGCCCGTTCGGCGCGGCCCGGTTCGGCGGCGCGCAGCAGGGCGAGCGCCTCCTGCCGGGTCAGCACGTCCGTGAGGTAGCGGAAGTCGACGAGGGAGACCAGCTCCTCGGGGGTCATCGCGGCCAGGAACTCCCAGACGGGCAGCCCGGCGGCGGTCGCGGCCAGGTCCCAGGCGGCGTTGACGACCGCGCCGGCCGCCATGTGCGTCACGCCCTTCTCCGGACCGAGCCAGCGCAACTGCGAGTCATGGGTGAGGTCGTGGTGGAGCGCCGCGAGGTCGGCGGCGCTCCTCGGCGCCGGCCGGCCCACCACGTACGGCCGCAGCGCCTCGATGGCGGCGGCGGTGACGTCGTTGCCCCGGCCGATGGTGAAGACGAAGCCGTGGCCCTCGGTGCGGTCCGGGCCGTCGGTGCGCAGCACCACATAGGCGGCCGAGTAGTCCGGGTCGGGGTTCATCGCGTCCGAGCCGTCGAGCTGCTCCGAGGTGGGGAAGCGGATGTCGTATACGTCGAACCCGGTGACACTCGGCCTCATGCACGCCCCCTGTGGCTGAGTCCTGACTGAAGAACTCTTGCGACGAACTCCCGCTCGAACATCCGACCTCTCGCGGTCATCCGATGTATTCCGGATGTATAGCGCCGGACGAGCGGGACAGTCCAGGGCCGGGATAGAAACAGGGCGGAAATTTCCCGGCACAGCTCGGATGAATCACTGGGGAGATCGCGCTCTGCCCCGGCTGCTGCCCGTTCATGCGGGGATCACTCCGGCGGGGACCGTGCCGTGCACGGGGGCTGCGGCGGGGTAGTGCTGAAGCCGTAAGGTTGGGGCGTACGCAAGAGAACTTCGGAGGGAGGCACTGGGTGATCGAGCTGGAGGGAGTTCCCGAGCTGGTCGACCCGGTCATGATCGCCGCGTTCGAGGGCTGGAACGACGCGGGCGACTCCGCCTCCTCAGCCGTCGCTCACCTGGAGCGCGAGTGGAAGGGCGAGGTCTTCGCCGCCCTCGACGCGGAGGACTACTACGACTTCCAGGTCAACCGGCCCACGGTGTTCCTGGAGGGCGGCGTCCGCAGGATCACCTGGCCCACCACCCGGCTCTCGGTCGTCCGGGTCGGCGGCGACAAGCCGCGCGATCTGGTCCTGGTGCGCGGGATCGAACCGTCGATGCGCTGGCGCTCGTTCTGCAACGAGATCCTCGGCTTCGCGCACGAGCTGGGCGTGGAGATGGTGGTGATCCTGGGCGCGCTGCTCGGGGACACCCCGCACACCCGCCCGGTGCCGGTCAGCGGGGTCACCTCCGACCCGGACCTGGCCCGCACGATGGACCTGGAGGAGACCCGGTACGAGGGCCCGACCGGCATCGTCGGCATCCTCCAGGAGGCGTGCACCCACGCGGGCGTCCCGGCGGTCAGCCTCTGGGCGGCGGTGCCGCACTACGTGTCGCAGCCGCCCAACCCCAAGGCCACGCTCGCCCTCCTCAACCGCCTCGAAGACCTCATCGACCTGCGCATCCCGCTGGGCGAACTGGCCGAGGACGCCCGGGCGTGGCAGCTCGGCGTGGACCAGCTGGCGGCCGAGGACAGCGAAGTGGCCGAGTACGTCCAGACGCTGGAGGAGGCGCGGGACACCGCGGATCTGCCCGAGGCGTCCGGGGAGGCGATCGCCCGCGAGTTCGAGCGGTATCTGCGGCGGCGCGACGGTGGGCCCGGGCCGGGGCAGGCGCCGGGCGGACACGCCACGGACGGGGGCGAGTCCACGTCGTATCTGCGCGATACGAGCAGTGGGCGGACCCGGCCGCCCAAGCCTTCGCGCGAGGAGCCGGAGGAGCCGGGCGAGGGCTCGGAGTCGTCGGAGGACTAGAACCTGTCCGGGGCGGCGCGCACACAGCGGGCACCGCCCCGGGGCCCCTTTCCGGGGAACGGCTCAGTGGACGGCCGGGACCGAGACCACGTCGTACTCCGTGTCCGGCGTCGGCGGTGTGTCGAAGCGGGCGTTGGGCAGATACAGCCGGTCGCCCCAGGCGGCCACCGTGGTGGGGATCCGGAACCGGGGGTCGGTGATCACGGCGATCGGGGTGCCGCGCGTCCCGGCCGCGTCGAGGTGGATCACATCGACCCGGTTGTCGGCCTGCTGGACCACGTAGAGCACCCGGCCGAGCAGCAGAAGGCCGTCGGCGTTGGGGAGTCGCAGGCTCCCGGTGTCGACCCTGGTGGCCGCGCCCGTGCGCGGGTCGACCCGCATCAGCAGACCGCCGTCGGCGATCGTGTCGGCCACGATCAGCGCCTTGCCGTCGGGCGTGCGGGAGATCCCGTTGGCGGTGAAGTCGGGGCCCTGCACCCAGTCGCCGCTCAGGGGCAGCGTGCTCACCTCGCCCGGCTCGCCGCCGCGCCCGATCGCGAGCCGGTAGAGCTGAGCCTTGTACGAGTCGGTGAACCAGGCCGCGTCGGGTGTGAGCACCACGTCGTTGACGAAGGTCCCGGCCGAACCGACCGTGTACGTACGGGTGACGGCGCCCGAGCGGAGGTCGACGACCCGGAGCTCGCGGCTTGCCGCACCGGCCAGGTAGAGCCGCCCCCGATTGTCGGTCTTCAGGCCGCCGGTGGGGTGGTCGGGGCCGAGTCCGGCGCTGATCACCCGGCCCTCGCCGGTGCGGAGCGAGGCCCGGTAGACCTCGCCGCCCGCGAGCGAGCCGAAGTAGGCGTAGGGGGCGCGGCCGATGGCGATGCCCTCCGGGCGGAAGCCGTCGGGCAGTGCGAACCGGGTGGGCGCGGGGCCACCGGGCGGGCGGGGTGTTCCGGCCGCCCGGGCGACGCCGGAGAGCGGCGACAGTGCGGCCGCGGCTCCGAGTGCGGCGCCGCCCACGAGCAGTCTTCGACGTGCGAGGGAACCGTGCATCGCGTGTCCTTCCGATGAACGTGCTCAAGTAGCGCTGCGGTCACTGCCAGCCCATCACACGGCCCGCACCACCGCAGTGTTTGGCCGACTTACGGCGTGACATCGCTTTCCGGATGGATTGCACAGGTTGCCCAACGCATATTCATTTCAAACATAGTTGGCCTTACGGGGTGGACGAGTCGGCATCGCGGTAGCAGGGTGTGCCGGGTAGGGACGCGCGAACCCGATCCGAGATCGCCATCAGATCAGATGGGAGCGGGAGCGGCCATGACCGACCAGGCACTCCCGGGCCAGGGCCCCGGAACGGCGGGCCCCGGACCCGATGGAGCCGGATTCACCTATCAAGGCGCCGAGCCGGAGCTGATCGTCGTCACCCGCCCGGATTCCGGGGCGGACACCACGGCGCTCACCATGTTCCTCGGCGACCAGCAGCTCGCACTCGAACCGCTCTTCGGCCGGGGTGCACAGCCCGACCTGGCGCTCTTCCACCGCGTACGCGGCGCGGCGGACCGGGCCGAGGAGATCGCCGCGCGGCTGGCCGCGCTGCCCGGGATCGAGACCGCCTATGTGAAGCCGGGCGCGGTTCCGGCTGAGTACGCCGGTCCCGACGACGAGGTGGTGCGGCGGCTCAAGGAGGGCGCGCCCGTCACCCCCGACTTCACCGGCCGCCAGGGCTACTTGCGGGCCGCGCCCGAGGGCGTCGACGCGTACTGGGCCTGGCAGCGGCCCGGCGGCTCCGGCCGGGGCGTCACCGTCGTCGACGTCGAGGGCGCCTGGCAGCTGGGCCACGAGGACCTGGCGGACAGGCTCGCCGGGATCGTCGTCGGCACCCCGGTCCAGGACCTGGCGTGGCGCAACCACGGCACCGCGGTCCTCGGCGTGATCGGCGCCGACCGCGACGACAAGGGCATCACCGGGATCGCCCCGGAGGCGGTCACGGCGGCCGCCTCGTGCGCCTCCACCGGCACGGCCGCGGCGATCCACGCCGCCGCCGAACGGCTGGCACCCGGCGACGTCGTGCTGGTCGCACTGCACCGGCCGGGGCCCCGGTTCGCCTATGAACACCGCGACGACCAGGCCGGTTTCCTGCCTCTGGAGTGGTGGCCGGACGACTTCGCGGCGATCCGGCGGGCGACGGCCAGGGGCGTCCTGGTGGTGGCGGCCGCGGGCAACGGCGGGGAGAGCCTGGACGACGCGCTGTACGAGCGGCGGCCCGAGCGGTTCCCCCGGACCTGGCGCAACCCCTTCAACCCCGCCAACCCGTCCTCCGGCGCGGTCCTGGTCGGCGCGGGCGCCCCGCCGCCCGGCACCCACGGGCGCGACCACGGCCCGGACCGCTCGCGGCTCGCGTTCTCCAACTACGGGGCGCGGATCGACGCCCAGGGCTGGGGCCGCGAGACCACCACGACCGGCGGGTTCTGGGACCGGGCGGGTGAACTCCAGGGCGGCGCCGAGGAGATCGCCTGGTACACCGACGCGTTCTCCGGCACATCCGCCGCCGCGCCCGTGGTGACCGGCGCCCTCGTCTGCCTCCAGGGAATCCTGAAGGCGGCGGACCTGGCGCCGATGACCCCCGAGCGGGCCCGTGAGATCCTGCGGACGACCGGCTCGCCGCAGCAGGACGCGCCGGGGCGGCCCGCCTCCCAGCGCATCGGCAGCCGGCCCGACATCAGGGCCGCGGTCACCCGGCTGATGCCCTCGACGGTCGGCACCGGCCAGGCCGAGCGGTACTGGGACGAGCTCCTCCCGTACCCCCCTGAACTCCCGCCGAGGCTCCGGCTGTTCGTCTCCGGGGCGTGGCGCAACCTCAACGACCCGGCGCCGGAGCTGCGCAGGGCGGTGCACGCCGCCTTCGCCGCGGGACGGCCCGACGTACGCGTCTGGTTCTCGGACGACGAGGTCGTCGGTCTCGTCGTAGCGGGCTGACCGCTCCACGCGTCGGCCCACCCACACCTCCATCCGCACATCGACCCATGCCCCACCCATGACCGACCCACGCATCGACACAGGGAAGGTGACACCCGTATGAGCACCACCCCGCAGATGAGTCAGCAGCAGTACGGTCAACCCCAGTACGGCCAGCCGCAGTCCGGCCAGCAACCGGGCTTCCCGCAGCAGCAGGGGTCCCCGCAGGGCCAGCAGCAGGGCCCGAACACCTCGCCGCCGCAGATCCAGCAGCAGCTCCAGCAGCTCGGCCAGCAGCAGCCCTTCCAGCAGCTGCTCCAGCAGATGGGGCAGCAGATGGGCGGCATGCAGCAGACCGAGCAGCCGCTCGTGCTGCCGAGCGCGATCGAGGCGGCCTCGGTGACCAGCGGCATCGCCACCAAGTTCTGGGACGTGGTGACCCCGCTGCCCGGCCAGCCGTCGATCCTGTACCTGTTCATCAACAACAACTGGCACCCGCTCGCGAACCCGACCCCGGTCACGCATGACGCGGTCCAGCAGGCGTTCGCGTACGGCCAGCAGGTCATCGGGTTCTTCGACACCAAGACGGGCGCGATCCAGGCCGTCGTGGTGAACCGGCAGTAGCACCGGACGTACACGCAAAGGCGCCGGGTGGGCAGTGCCCACCCGGCGCCGCGCTCTGCGCTCTTAGAGGGCCACGCCGAGCAGCGCGTCGACGGCGCGCGAGACCACGCCGGGCGCGCCCTCGTCCGTACCGCCCTCGGACTGCTGGAGAGCGGCCCACCGGTCCACGGCCAGGAGCGCCGTCGGGGCGTCCAGGTCGTGGGAGAGGGCGTCGCGGATCTCCTCGACCAGCGCGTCCGCGGACGGCCCGTCGGGGCGGGAGACGGCCGCGCGCCAGCGGTCGAGCCGCTCCACGGCGTCCTGGAGGACCTGGTCGGTCCACTCCCAGTCGGCCCGGTAGTGGTGCGAGAGCAGCGCGAGCCGGATCGCCGCCGGGTCGACGCCGTCGCGGCGCAGCTTGGAGACGAAGACCAGGTTGCCCCGGGACTTCGACATCTTCTCGCCGTGCAGCGCGACCATGCCGGCGTGGACGTACGCCTTGGCCATCGGGAACTCGCCGGTGAGCACCTGGGCGTGCGAGGCGCCCATCTCGTGGTGCGGGAAGGCGAGGTCGGAGCCGCCGCCCTGCACGTCGAAGCCCATGCCGAGGTGGTCCAGGGCGATGGCGACGCACTCGATGTGCCAGCCCGGCCGGCCGCGGCCCAGGCTCGCGCCGTCCCAGCTCGGCTCGCCCTCGCGGGCGGCCATCCAGAGCATCGGGTCGAGCGGGTTCTTCTTGCCGGGGCGCTCGGGGTCACCGCCGCGCTCGGCGGAGAGCCGTCGCATGGCCTCGGCGTCGAGGTTGGAGACCTGCCCGAAGTGGGCGTCGCTCTCCACGGAGAAGTAGATGTCCCCGTCGAGTTCGTAGGCGGCGCCCGCGTCCCGCAGCCGCTCGACGAGCGGCACGATGCCGGGTATCGCCTCGACGGCTCCGATGTAGTGCTTCGGGGGAAGCATCCGCAGGGCGGTCATGTCCTCGCGGAAGAGCGCGGTCTCGCGCTCGGCGAGCGCGGTCCAGTCGTGCCCGTCGCGGATGGCCCGCTCCAGGAGCGGATCGTCGACGTCGGTGACGTTCTGGACGTAGTGGACCTGCCGCTTGGTGTCGAGCCACACGCGCTGAACGAGGTCGAACGCGTTGTAGGTCGCCGCGTGACCCATGTGGGTCGCGTCGTACGGGGTGATGCCGCAGACGTAGATACGGGCGACGGGACCGGGGTCGAGGGTGACAAGACCACCGGTCGCGGTGTCGTGGATCCGGAGGTCGCGGCCCTTGCCGGGCAGGGCGGGGACCTCAGAAGCGGGCCAGGCATGCATGTCATGAGCGTAACCGGATGCACGCTCCATATTCGAACCGGATGTGCGCTCTTGGCCGAATACGCGGTCTTGCGCGAACCCGGCCCTCCGTGCATGGATCCCGCTTGTCCCGTTACGTCACCGGTGCCGCCGCTACACCGGCGGCCAGGGAATCGGCGGCCACTCGCCCGACGGGCTGCGGTGCACCCCGTCCGACAGGAGGCCCGCCACCCGGCCCCGGAGCGCGTCGAGCTCGGCCGCGGTGATCAGCTCCGCCAGTCGGGTGGCCAGCGGCTCGCCGGGGGCCAGCGCGGCCGCGAGACCGGTCAGCGCCGCCACCGCCTCCTCGGTCAGCGGCTCGCCCGCCCACCCCCACAGCAGCGTGCGCAGCTTGTCGTCGACGTTGAAGGTGACCCCGTGGTCGATGCCGTAGAGGCGGCCGCCCTCGGTGGGCAGCAGATGGCCGCCCTTGCGGTCGCCGTTGTTGATCACGGCGTCGAGCACGGCGAGCCGCCGCAGCCGCTCGTCGTCGGCGTGCACCAGGAGCGCCGTGCGGCCCTCCCCCACGTCCGCGAGCCCGACCGCCTTCCAGCCCTCGCCGGGCTCCTCGCCGTCGACGAGCGCGAGCAGTCCGCCCTCTTCGGGGTCGCCCGCCGACTGTTCGATCCACAGCTGGACCATGCCCTCGCCGTACGGCCCGTCGCGCAGCACGGTCGGCGGCACCAGGTCCCAGCCGAGGGCCGCGCCGACCTCGTACGCGGCGACCTCGCGCTGGGCGAGCGTGCCGTCCGGGAAGTCCCACAGCGGGCGCTCCCCGGCCACCGGCTTGTAGACGCAGTGGGCGCTTTCGCCCTCGTACGCGACGGAGCAGTACAGCACCGCGTTGGACGCCTCGCGGATCCGGCCGCGCACGGTGAGCTCGCCCTTGGTGAGCAGTTCCACCGCCGTCAGGCTCCCCGTCGGTATCCGTTCTGGCGCGGGCATACGTGTCCTTCCGGGTCGAGCGGCAGGCTGCACAGCGGGCACGGCGGGCGGCCGGCGTTGACCACGTCCAGGGCGCGCTTGGCGAAGGCGCGGGCCTGGGCGCCGGTGAGGCGCACCCGCAGCATCGGCGGGCCGTTCTCGTCGTCCTGGAGCAGCCGCTCCTCGGCCTCCGCGAGGTCCTCCTCGGAGTCGGCGTCGAGCTCGACCAGGGCCTGCGCCTCGATGACCATGCGCTGCTCCTCGCCGTCCCAGGCGAGCGCCATGGTGCCGACGCGGAACTCCTCCTCCACGGGGGAGTCGAGCGGCGCGGTGTCGGTGACGTCGGCGGGAGCGACGGCCGGGACGGGCGCGTTGCCCCCGGTGCGCCGCACGACCTCGTCCAGAAGCTCGTCGATCCGCTCGGCGAGGGCTGCGACCTGGGTCTTCTCCAGGGCGACGCTGGTGGTACGGCTGCCCGCGGACGCCTGGAGGAAGAACGTACGGCGTCCGGGCAGCCCGACCGTACCGGCCACGAAGCGGTCCGGCGGATCGTAGAAGAACACCTGACGGGACACGTCCTGGTCTCCCTATGTCGGATTGAGCGGTGGGTGCGGGCCCGCCGGGGCGGAGCTCGGTGTTTTCGGCCCGCCCACCCTACTGCGCCCGGCGATCACGGTGCTCCCGCGCCACCCCCTACTACGGCCCGGCCGTCGTAGGGGGTGCCCTCCTTGGCCGGCCGGGGCGCCAGCGAGCCGAAGTCCCCGGTCTCCCCCAGGCGCATCAGGAACGGGCGCAGCCGGGTGTAGCGGATCGCGGTCAGGGAACACGGTTCCACCGAGATCCGCTGGAAGAGGTCCAGATGCATTCCGAGGGCGTCGGCGACGATCGACTTGATGATGTCCCCGTGCGAGCACATGACGAACACGGCGTCCGGGCCGTGTTCGGCCTCCACGCGCGCGTCCCACTCGCGCACCGCCTCGACGGCGCGCCGCTGCATGGCCGGCATCGACTCGCCGCCGGGGAAGGCCGCGGCCGACGGGTGCTGCTGCACCACCTCCATCAGCGGGTCCTCGGAGAGCTCGGCGAGCTTGCGGCCCGACCAGTCGCCGTAGTCGCACTCGCTGATGCGCTCGTCGGTGTGGAGCGCGAGCCCGGGTCGCGCGTCGAGCAGGGGTTGCAGGGTCTCCCGGCAGCGCTCCAGCGGGCTGGAGACGGCGGCGGCGATCGGCATTCCGTCGAGCCGGGCGGGCAGCGCGGCGGCCTGGGCGGCGCCGCGCTCGTCGAGCAGCACACCGGGTGTGCGCCCGGCCAGCACGCCCGAGGTGTTGGCGGTGGAGCGTCCGTGACGTACGAGGATCAGCGTGGCCATGTCCGCCAGCGTAGGCCGAGCGGCGCGAGCGGGTGCGGCCGGGACGGGTTCGCGGAAGAATGCGCGCCGTGATCGTCGACTGCGCCATCTACCGGGACGGCCGCCGCACCGAGGGCCCGCCGGACTACTCCGATGCGCTGGAGGAGGCCCGGGCGGCCGGGGACGCGTTCGTGTGGCTGGGTATGTACGAGCCCACCGAGGACGAGTTCGACCTGGTCAGCAGCGAGTTCGGGCTGCACGCGCTGGCGGTCGAGGACGCCCTGACGGCCCATCAGCGGCCCAAGCTGGAGGTGTACGACGACTCGCTGTTCGTGGTGCTCAAGCCGGTGACGTACGAGCCCGAGAGCGACACCGTCAGCACCGGCGAGCTGATGCTGTTCATCGGCGACTCGTTCGTGGTGACGGTCCGGCACGGCGAGGGCTCGCCGCTGCACGACGTGCGCATGCGTCTGGAGGCCGAGCCGGAGCTGCTGCGGCACGGCCCGACGACCGTCCTGTACGCGGTGAGCGACGCCGTCGTCGACCACTACACGGAGGTGGCCGCGGAGCTCCAGACGGACCTGGAGGAGCTGGAGGCGGAGGTCTTCGCGCCGGTCGGCCGCGAGGGCAAGGGCCGCGCCCCGGGCAGCGGGGGCACGGTCGCGTCCCGGATCTACACCTTCAAGCGGCAGGTCCTGGAGTTCCGCCGGGCGAGCGGCCCGCTGGCGGAGCCGATGCAGCGGCTCTCCGGGGCCGGGGTGCCGTTCGTGCACGACAAGGCGCAGCCGTTCTTCCGCGATGTGAGCGACCACCTCATCCGCGCCAACGAAGGCGTGGAGGGCCTGGACCGGCTGCTCTCCGACATCCTCTCCGCCCATCTCGCGCAGATGGGCGTGCGGCAGAACGACGACATGCGGAAGATCTCCGCGTGGGCGGCGATGGCCGCGGTGCCGACGATGGTCGCGGGGATCTACGGCATGAACTTCGAGCACATGCCGGAGCTGAAGTACGTCTGGGCGTATCCGGCGGTCCTGGCGCTGATGGCGACGCTCGAAGTGGTGCTGTACCGCACGTTCAAACGCCGCGGCTGGCTCTAAAGGCCCGGTGGTTACGCGTACTCGGGCGCGGGGGCGGCCGGTCCGCCCAGCGCGTCGCGGCGCTCGGGCATCGACAGGCTGACCATCCGCTGCCAGCCGCCGGCCCGTTCGAACGCGTACATGCCGTGGATCCCGGCCGTCAGCGCCGCCGACTTGGCCTTCGGCCAGCCGAGGATGCGGCCCATGTGCGCCACCACGGCGAGGCTGACGTCCCGGTAGACGCGGATCTCGGCGAGCGCGCACTCGCGCAGCACGCGCTGGATGGTGCGGCCGTGCCCGGCGTACGCCAGGCGCAGCAGCTCCTCGTGGCAGTACGCGAGGTGGTTGTCCTCGTCGTTGCTGATCATGCGGATCGCCCGGCCGACCTCGGGGTGGTCCCCGAAGTACCTGACCAGCATCACCATCTGGTCGGCGGCCCGCTGCTCGGTGACCCGGCTGTGCGAGAGGTAGGTGACGATGTCCTGCTCGGTGAGCGGCCGCTGCGCGCGCAGCCGTTCGTGGGCGAGCCCGATGCCGTGCCGCTCCAGGAGCATCGTGTAGTCGGTCTCCGCCGGCACCGGGACCGGGGTGAGGCCGCGCTTCTTGAGCAGCGCGTTGAAGATGCGCCCGTGCTTGTCCTCGTCGGCGCCGTGCCGGGCGATCTTGGGGGCGAGCTCCTGCTGCTCCGGCGGGACGAGCGCGGAGATGCGGCCGTTCTCCCAGCCGCCCTGGGTCTCGCCGCTGGCCGCGATCGAGCAGAAGAGCCGGAACGACTCGTCGTTGTCGAGGATCTCCTGGAACAGGCTCTTGGCCGAAAGCATCGCCGTACCTCCGCATGACTCCCGTACAGACATCTGCAAAGAGCAAGTCAAGTGCGAAGGACAGAACGGGGCAACAGGGGTGCCTCTCGGCTGGGCCGAACGAAGGAACGCACGGGGGCGCGTCCGCCCGTAACCCACCCGGCGCACGCGCGTTGTTCGGGATGACGGCCGTGGCGGGGAAGACCCCCGAGCCCCCACCACGGCCGCGGACTTCCCGTTGCGCTTACGCCAGACCGGCGTGCTCCAGCGCCTCGGTGCCCGCCCGCAGCGCCGCCACCCGCTCGTCGAGCGTGAAGCCGGCCGGGGCGAGGGTGAGGGTGGTGACCCCGGCGGCGGCGTAGGCCCGCATCCGGTCGGCGATGCGCTCCACCGAGCCGAGCAGCGTGGTGGAGTCGATCAGCTGGTGCGGAATGGCGGCGGCCGCGCCCGCCTTGTCGCCGGACAGGTACTTCTCCTGGATCTCGGCGGCCTCCTTCTCGTACCCCATGCGCCGCGCGAGCTGGTTGTAGAAGTTCTGCTTGAAGCTGCCCATGCCGCCGACGTAGAGCGCGGTGTACGGGCGGAACATGTCGGCCAGCGCGTGGACGTCCTTGTCCTCGCCGAGCGCCAGCGGCAGCGTCGGGCAGATGTCGAAGCCCTCCAGGGTCTTGCCCGCCTTCTCCCGGCCCGCCCGGATGTGGCGGATCGCGGTGTCCTCCAGGTGCTCGGCGGAGGGGAAGATCAGCAGCGCGCCGTCGGCGATCTCGCCGGTCTGCTCCAGGTTCTTGGGGCCGATCGCGGCGATGTAGAGCGGGATGTGCTCGCGCTCGGGGTGGACGGTGAGCTTGAGGGCCTTGCCGGGGCCGTCGGGCAGCGGCAGCGTCCAGTGCTCGCCCTCGTACGAGAGCCGCTCGCGGGTCATCGCCCGGCGGACGATCTCGACGTACTCGCGGGTGCGGGCCAGCGGCTTGTCGAACTTGACGCCGTACCAGCCCTCGGAGACCTGCGGGCCCGAGACGCCGAGGCCGAGGCGGAAGCGGCCGCCGGAGAGCGAGTCGAGGGTGGCGGCGGTCATCGCCGTCATCGCGGGCTGGCGGGCCGGGATCTGGAGGATCGCGGAGCCGACGTCGATGCGCTCGGTCTGGGCGGCGACCCAGGCCAGGACGGTGGGCGCGTCCGAGCCGTAGGCCTCGGCGGCCCAGCAGACGTCGTAGCCGAGCCGGTCGGCCTCCTGGGCGACGGCGAGGTTGTCGCCGTCCATTCCGGCGCCCCAGTAGCCGAGGTTGATCCCGAGCCGCATGGCGGTCCCCTTACTGATCAGTAACGTCCCTGTTCCGGGGACTCTAGCGCGCGGGCGGGCGGGGCGGCAGGGCTGTGGAAGCCGAGTTGTCCACAGGCCCTCACCGCTCGGCGCCGTGGCCAGTAATCTCAGCGCCCATGGAGCAGAGGCACCTGGGCCGTACGGGCCTGCGCGTATCCCGGATCGGGCTCGGCACCCTCACCTGGGGCCGGGACACCGACGAGCACGACGCCGCCGATCTGTTGAAGGCGTTCTGGGAGGCCGGCGGCACGCTGGTCGACACGGCGGACGTGTACGGGGGCGGGGACGCCGAATATCTGCTCGGGCAGCTGGTGGAGCGGCTGGTGCCGCGCCGCGATCTGGTCATCGCGACCAAGGCGGGCAGCGTGCCCGACCCGGACCGGCGCTTCGACGGCTCGCGCGGCCATCTGCTCGCCGCGCTCGACGCGTCGCTGGAACGTCTCGGCACGGACTACGTGGACATCTGGCAGGTCCACGCCTTCGATCCGCAAACCCCGCTCGACGAGACGCTCCAGGCCCTGGACATCGCGGTGAGCAGCGGCCGCGTGCGGTACGCGGGCGTGTCCAACTTCTGCGGCTGGCAGCTCGCGAAGGCCGCGACCTGGCAGCTGGGCGCGCCGGGCGTGCGGACTCGCCTCGCCAGTACGCAGATGGAGTACTCGCTGCTCCAGCGCGGTGTGGAGCGGGAGGTGCTGCCGGCCGCGCTCGACCTCGGGATCGGGCTGCTGCCGTCCTCGCCGCTGGGGCGCGGGGTGCTGACGGGGAAGTACCGCAACGGCACCCCGGCGGACTCGCGCGGGGCCTCCGAGGCGCTGGCGCCGTTCGTCGCGCCGTATCTGGACGAGGCGGCGAGCCGGATCGTCGACGCGGTGACGATAGCCGCGGACGGCCTCGCGGCGACGCCGCTGCACGTCGCGCTCGCGTGGGTGCGGGACCGGCCCGGAGTGGCCGCGCCGATCGTCGGCGCGCGCAACGCGCAGCAGCTCACGGCGGCATTGTCAGTGGAGGCGCTTAGTCTTCCAGACGAGATCTGCCGGGCGCTGGACGATGTGTCGGCGCCCGTGCACCGCTATCCCGATCAGGACTGGAGCACCTTGTGACCGCGCTTCCCCCGGGGACGGCCCCCGGAACCCCGGCCGATGGCGCCGAAGGCGCCGACGAAGCCGGTGTGCCCGTAGTGGCCGAGGCAACCGTCGCGGCTGACGGCGCCGCCGACACGCCCGAGGGCGCGGACGAGGTTGACGAGGTTACGGAGGGCCCGGCTCCGGCGGCCGAGGACACGGCCGAGGCGGGCCCCGCGGTCCCGGGCGCCGACGGCACGGACCAGGTTACGGAGGGCTCGGCTCCGGAAGGCGACGGCCCGGCCGAGGGCGACACCGCTCCGAGCGCCGACGCCGCCGCGACCGGTGACGGCGCCGCCGAGTTGTCCGAGGCTCAGGCCGAGCTCGCCGCTCAGCGGGAGTTGCGGGCGCGGATCGAGGCGCGGAAGGCCGAGAAGGAGGGGCCCGTCGCGGCCGGGACCAAGCTCAGCGGGCAGGCCGCCGATCTGCTCGCGGCCGTCCGGGCGGTCGAGAGCGGCGAGAAGCCGGGGGCGTCGTTCTTCGCCTCCGCCCCGGCCCCCCGCCGCCCCGCCCCGGCCCCGGCCTCCCCCGCGCCCGTCCGGACGCAGGTGCCGCGGCCCGCGCGCGTGGCCGCCGGGCCGGAGGCGCTGGCCGCGGTGCGGGCCGTGCTGAGCGACGGCGGCGCGCCGGACTCGCTGGCCCCGCAGGTCACGGACGCCCTGGGCGAGCAGGCGGCCGACGTCCTGCGGACCGACCCCTGGCAGCTGCTCGCCGTGCCCGGGGTCCGCCCCGAGCAGGCCGACGGCTTCGCCCGGGCGCTGCTCGGCGCGGAGTGCGGCCCGGACGACCCGCGCCGGGCGGCCGCGCTGGTCGCCTGGACCCTGGAGCGCGCGTCGGTCCAGGGCCACACCGCGCTGCCGATCGCGGCGGTGAAGGCGGCGCTGGCCGAGCGTTCGGTGCCGGACGTGGACGAAGCCGTACGGCACGCGGTCAGCGAGGGCGTGGTGCTGCTCTTCGAGGACGGGGTCGCCGCGCTGGACGCCGAGCCGGACAACGACGAAGAGACCACCCCGGAGGACGAGGCCGCCCCCGTCGAGGTGCTGCTCGGCCTCGACCGGTACGCGCTGGCGGAGGAGAGCCTCGCCGACGGTCTGGCCCGGCTCGCCAACGCCCCGGTGAAGGACGACGGTTCGGACTGGGAGGCGGCCGCCGCGGCCGCCCCCTCGCCGTCCGCCGCCGAGCTGATCAGGGCGGTGGCGGCCAACGGCCTGGTCACCCACTCCGGCGGCGAGGCCGCCCGCGCCGAGTCCGCCGCCGTGGTCAACGCCGCACACGGCCTCGGCCTGCGGGCGGCCGCCGCCGCGCACACCCGGGACGGCCGGCGCCGGCTCGCCGGGGCGGTGGGGGCCGAGCGCGCCTTCACCGTGGCCGCGCTGCTCTCCGGGACCGAGGGTCCCGGCCGGGACGAGGACGGGGCGCTCGCCCTGGACGTGCTGGTCGTGCAGGACGCCCCGCAGCTCGACGTGGAGGGCGCGGCGATGCTCGTCGAGTCCCTGCCGGACGGCTGCCGCCTGGTGCTCGGCGGGGATCCGGAGGTGCTGGGTTCGGCGGGCGCGGGCCGGGTGTTCGCCGATGTGGCGGCGGCCCGGGCGGTCCCGCACGTGGCGTCGCGCACCCCGGACCCCGGCCCGCTCGGCGAGCTGGTCTCGGGGATCGGCGCCGGTGAGCTCGGCCAGGTCGCGGCGCCCGGCAAGGAGATCGTGATCGTTCCGGTGCGGGACGCGGGCGAGGCGGTGCACCGCTGCGTCCAGCTGGTCGCGGACTCGGTGCCGCGCGCGATCGGGGTGCCGGCCGAGCAGACCCAGGTGATCACGGTCGGCCACGGCGGCTCGGCGGGGACCCGGGCGCTCAACGCGGCCCTGAAGCAGCGGCTCAACCCGGGCCCCGGCCGGTTCGCGGGCTTCGACCCGGGCGACCGCGTGGCGTACGCGGAGGCGCCCGGGCGCACCTCGCTGGGCGTGGTCGGCTCGGCGGGCCCGGACGGGCTGCACCTCGACTGCGGCGGTGAGCCCCTCGTCGTACCGAAGGAGCGGGTCGAGTCGGCGCTGCGGCACGGCTGGGCGCTGACCGCCCACCAGGCGGCCGGCATGCGCTGGCCGGCGGTCGTGGCGGTGCTGCCCGGGGACGCGGCGCAGGGGCTCAGCCGGTCGTGGGTCTACACGGCGTTCGGCCGCGCCGAGCGTCATCTGTCCGTGGTCCACGGCGTGGACCAGGCGCTCCCGCGCGCGGTGGCCGAGGTGCCCGCCCCGGCGCGTACGACCCGGCTCACGCCCCTTCTGCAGGCCCTGCTGCGGACGCCCGAGGCGGAGTAGCCCCGGGGCCCGCCCGGCCGCGATACGCGACAGCCTCCGTGCCCGTACGGGACACGGAGGCTGTCGGCAAGGCGCAGAACACCGAAGGTGTCAGAACCCCGGAGGCGTCACGACACCCGGAGGAGTCACGACGCCCGGAGTCACGACGCCCCGGGCAGGTCGTCCTCGTCCTCCAGCTCGTCCTCGTCGAAGACCGCGCTGACGTCGAACCGGCACACCACCCGCTGCGGATCCGCGTGGTCGAACGGCGTGCTCAGCCACTCCCCCGGCTCCGGCAGCTCGTCCGCCGCCGACACCCACAGCGTGGAGTCGCCCTCCTCCAGGCCGAACTCCTTGTGCCGGGAGGCGATCTCGTCCGGTTCGTACTCCCCGAAGAGCACCCCGAGCGCCGCGTGCACGCTCGTGCCGACCACGGCGGCCGCCCGGTCGGCCTCGGCCGAGTCGTCGGCCTCCGGGTCCAGGTCCGCGATCCGCTGGGCCTGGGCGAGCAGCCGCTGGGGCTCCACCACCGCGTAGTCGCGGCGGATCAGCACGCTCAGCGCGTTCGGCTCCTCCGGGCCCGTGTAGGGCGGCAGGGAGTCGTCGGCGCCCGGGATCTCGAAGGGGGTGACCTCGTCGTACCGGTCGTAGAGCCGCTCGTCGTACGCCTCGGCAGCGGCCGCCAGGGCGTTGAACGCGTCGTACACGGCCGGATCGTCGTCCCCGGTGCGGCGTTCCACCGCCTCCAGGTGGCGGTCCAGCGCGGCTTTGACCGCGTCGGCGGCGGCACGTACCTCGGCAGCGGAGGGCTGCGCAGCATCAGACATAGTGCAGACGCTATCCGTACAGGGGCTCTGCCCGCACAATAGATGCGATGCCGGAATACGAATTTGTCGACGTGTATGTGCCTCGCGGGGTTTCCCGCAAGGACACCACACGCCTGCTGACCGACCACGCCGAGTACGGACACTGGGAGTTGGAGCGACTGAGCCTGCTGCGTGACGGCAGCCGCAGGGTGCGGCTGCGCAGGCGGATCATCCGCCAGCTGCGCGCCACGTGGTGACGGACATCGGGTGACGGAAACGGATCGGGCCCCGCGACCGCGGGGCCCGATCCGTTCTGTCTCAATACTGCCGCTCCGGTACGCGGCTCCGGTTACGCGCCGGAGCGGGCGCGGCGGTAGAGCGTGGCTCCGGCGAGCAGCAGGCCCGCGCCGGCCGGGAGGGCGAGGCCCACCGCGTCCGACCCGGTGTGCGCCAGCGCGCCGGCGGCCTGCGGGGCCGTCACGGTCTGGGTGCCCGGGGTGTGCGGGGTGGCGGGGCTCGCCGGGGTGTGCGGGTGCTGGCCGGGCTTGGTCCGGTGGATCGGCTTGACCGAGTCACCGGGCTTGCCCGGGTGGTGCGGGGTGCCGGGGTGGTGGGTGCCCGGGTGCTCGCCCTCGCACGGCTCACCGGGCTTGCCGGGGTGGTCCGGCTTTCCCGGGTGGCCGGGCTTGCCGGGGTGGTGCGGGGTGCCGGGGTGGTGGCCGCCGCCGGACACATTGGCGCAGTCGTTGCCGAAGACCGGGTTGAGGGCTCCGATCACGGTGACGCCGTTGCCGCAGGCGTTGACCGGCACGTCGATCGGCGCCTGGACGCTGTTGCCGGAGCCGACGCCGGGCGAGTCGCTCGCGTGGCCGTGGGCCGTGGCACCGCCTCCGCCTCCGTGGTGCGAACCGCCCTTGTTGGCACAGGTGTTGCCGATCGCCGGGTTGAGCAGCCCGATGACGTTGACGGTGTTGCCGCACGCGTTGACCGGGATGTGGATCGGCGCCTGGACCGCGTTGCCGGACAGGACGCCCGGGGAGTCGGTCGCGGAGCCGTTCGCCTTCGAGTCGGCGTGTGCGTAGCCGCTGCCCATGGCGATGACGCCGGTGGCGGCGGCCATGGTGATCAGGCCTTTTCTGGTGACCTGTCGCATAGGTTGTTCCCTGCCTTCTACCTACCGGATGCTCCCGGACACCGTTGCGCCCGGGAGTGTGTGCCTGGCGGCCCCGGAGTGCATGGCGCGCACTCCGGGGCCGCCGGGCTAGACCCTCACGGGTTCAGGCACGACGTCACTTGTTGATGCAGGTGTTGCCGAAGGCGGGGTTCAGCAGCCCGATCACCGAGATCGTGTTGCCGCAGACGTTCACGGGGATGTGAATGGGCGCCTGGACGACGTTGCCCGACAGGACACCCGGGGAGTGCACGGCGGCACCCTGAGCACCGGCGTCGGCGACGGCGAGGCCCGCACCCGCGAGAACCAGGCCACCAGTGGCAGCCGCAGCAGCGACGACCTTCTTGATCATTACTTCCTCCTTGTTGGCAAAGGTGCGGTCCCAGCCGCGGACCGCACACCCTGTAACGACGGGGAAGTTATGGGGCTACGAGCTTATGAACGCATTCACTCTTTTCAGTCAAATACGCACGCCTGGGCGATTGTTGGGCGTTTCGTTTCATCAGATGGGCCGTTGAGAGGTCCGCGGGCACGGTGCCCGCGGACCTCCCCGGTCAGGACGCGTCGATGAACCGGTCGAGGACCCGCACGCCGAACTTCAGACCGTCCACCGGCACCCGCTCGTCCACGCCGTGGAACATCCCGGCGAAGTCCAGCTCCGGCGGCAGCTTCAGCGGCGCGAAGCCGAAGCAGCGGATCCCGAGGTCCGCGAACGACTTGGCGTCGGTGCCCGCCGAGAGCATGTACGGCACGGCGCGCGCGATCGGGTCCTCGGCCACCAGGGCCGTCTGCATGGCGTCGACGAGCGCCCCGTCGAAGGTGGTCTCCAGCGCCTTGTCCGCGTGCACGTCCTCGCGCTTGACCCGGGGCCCCAGGATCCGGTCGAGGTCCGCGAGGAACTCCTCCTCGTACCCCGGCAGGAAGCGGCCGTCGACGTGCGCGGTCGCCTGTCCGGGAATCACGTTGACCTTGTAGCCGGCGCCCAGCTGGGTCGGGTTGGCGGTGTTCTGGAGGGAGGCGCCGATGAGCTTGGCGATGCCGCCGAGCTTGGCCAGCGTCGCGTCCATGTCCTCCGGGTCGAGCTCGGTGCCCAGGGCGTCGCCGAGCTCGTCGAGGAAGTGCCGCAGCGTCTTGGTGACGCGCACCGGGAACTTGTGCCGGCCGAGCCGTCCGACCGCCTCGGAGAGCTCGGTGATGGCGTTGTCCTTGTGGATCATCGAACCGTGCCCGGCGCTGCCGTCCACGGTCAGCTTCATCCAGTGCATGCCCTTCTGGGCGGTCTCCACGAGGTAGAGCCGCAGGTTCTCGTTGACGGTGAACGAGAAGCCGCCGACCTCGCTGATCGCCTCCGTCACGCCCTCGAAGAGGTCGGGGTGCTTGTCGACGAGGTAGCGGGCCCCGTAGGTGCCGCCCGCCTCCTCGTCGGCGAGGAAGGCCAGCACGATGTCGCGCGGGGGCTTGCGGCCGCTGCGCAGCCGGTCCCGTACGACCGCGAGGGTCATCGCGTCCATGTCCTTCATGTCGACCGCGCCGCGCCCCCAGACGCAGCCGTCCGCGATCTCGCCCGAGAACGGGTGGTGCGTCCAGTCGTCGGCGTTGGCCGGGACCACGTCGGTGTGGCCGTGGATGAGCAGCGCGGGCCGCGACGGGTCCTCGCCCTGGATCCGGGCCACGGTGGAGGCCCGCCCGGTGTGCGACTCGAAGATCTTCGGTTCGAGCCCCACCTCCGCGAGCTTCTCGGCCACGTACTCGGCCGCCGCCCGCTCGCCCGGACCGGAGTGGTCCCCGTAGTTGCTGGTGTCCATCCTGATCAGATCGCGACAGAGGTCGACGACCTCGTCCTCGCCGGTCACGCCCCGCGCCGCCTTCGACTCGCTCACGCTGCTTCCTCCCGCTGCCGCTGCCGCTTCATTGAGTCCACCTCATCCTCCCCCCGCGCCCCCCGCCCGCCCAAGGGCGGCTTCCCGTCGACATACGACGTTCACGCAGGCCACGGGGGTGATCGAGCACCCCCAGATGTTTGCTATTGTTTTCCACGTCGGAACGGGCACGGCCCGCGAGACAGACACCTTGTCCGGGTGGCGGAATGGCAGACGCGCTAGCTTGAGGTGCTAGTGCCCTTTATCGGGCGTGGGGGTTCAAGTCCCCCCTCGGACACCACTTGAAAACCCCAGCTGAGCTGGGGTTTTCTTGTTTTGTGAGACGTAGATCCAAGATCCCGGCCGCCCCGCTCCCCCAGCGCGACGGCATCGACCCGGTGCGGGTGCGGCTGCCCGCCGACCCGGACGGGGTGTGGGGGACGGTCCGGGAGCATCTGGTCGAGCGGTTCGGCGGGGCGATCGGGGCCGGGCGCGTCGAGGCGATGGTGCGCGGCGGGCGGTTCCTGACCGCCGACGGGCCCGTGGACGACAAGCTGGCGTACCGGCCGGGGATGTACGTCTGGTTCCACCGGGACTTCGCCCCCGAGGTGCCCGTGCCGTTCGGGATCGGCATCGTCCACCGCGACGAGCGGATCGTGATCGCGGACAAGCCGCACTTCCTGGCCACCACGCCCCGGGGCCGGCACATCACCGAGACCGCCGTCGCCCGGCTGCGGCGCGAGCTCGCCCTGCCCGCGCTCCAGCCCGCGCACCGACTCGACCGGCTGACCGCCGGTCTCGCCCTGTTCGTCGTGCGGCCCGAGGACCGGGGCGCGTACCAGAACCTGTTCGCCGGGCGGCGGGTGCGCAAGGAGTACGAGGCCATCGCCCCGTACGACGCGGGCGTGGCGCTGCCGGTGACCGTGCGCAGCCGGATCGTCAAGGAGCGCGGGGTGATCGCCGCGCGCGAGGAGGCGGGCGAGCCGAACGCCGATAGCCGGATCGAGCTGGTCGGGCGCCGGGGCGGGCTCGGCCGCTACCGGCTGCTTCCGGCGACCGGGCGCACCCATCAGCTGCGGGTCCATATGAACGGCCTCGGGCTGCCGATCCTCAACGACCCGGTGTATCCGGTGGTCGCCGAGGAGCCCGATCCGGACGACTTCACGCGTCCTCTGCAACTGCTCGCGAAGGTGCTGGAGTTCACGGATCCGGTGGACGGCCGGGAGCGGAGGTTCGAGAGCGGGCTGCGGCTGGCCGCCTGGCCGCGAGCCGAGGCCGAGGGCGATTCATCGGATCAATAGCGGCTTCCCGGACGGAAATTGGGGTCTCGGGGGTGCCTTGAGCCTCTATACATCTGATAAATATGCGGCATGCGCCTCACCGAGTTGGGCGGCAGCGGCTGCCTCGTCAGCGCGCTGTCCTTCGGGGCGGCGGGGCTCGGCAACCTCCTGGGCGAGGTCGACGACGCCACCGCGCGGGACGCGGTCGACGCCGCCTGGGACGCGGGCGTCCGGTATTTCGACACCGCGCCGCACTACGGCCTCGGCCTCTCCGAGCGCCGGATCGGCGTGGCGCTGCGGGACCGCCCCCGCGAGGCGTACACCGTGTCCACCAAGGTCGGCCGCGTCCTGGAGCCGCTGGCCGGGCCGGTCGGTGACGATCTCGCCGAGGGGTTCGCCGTGCCCGCCACCCACCGCCGCCGCTGGGACTTCAGCGCGGACGGGGTGCGGCGGAGCATCGAGGACAGCCTCGGGCGGCTCGGCCTGGACCGGGTCGACGTCGTGCTCCTGCACGACCCCGACGACCACGCCGAACAGGCCCTGGACGAGGCCTATCCGGCCCTTGAGCGGCTGCGCGCGGAAGGCGTCGTACGGGCCATAGGGGCCGGGATGAACCAGGCGGGGCCGCTGGCCCGGTTCGTACGGGAGACGGACGTGGACGCGGTGCTGTGCGCCGGGCGGTACTCGCTGCTCGACCAGCGGGCGGCGGACGAACTGCTGCCGGAGGCGGCCGCGCGCGGCAAGAGCGTGGTCGTAGGCGGGGTCTTCAACTCGGGGCTGCTCGCCGATCCCCGGCCGGGCGCCCCCTACGACTACGCGGCCGCGCCCCCGGCCCTCCTGGAGCGGGCGCTGCGGATCAAGGCGGTCTGCGAGCGCCACGGCGTCCCGCTGCGGGCCGCCGCGCTCGCCTTCCCGCTGCGGCACCCGGCGGTGGCGAGCGTACTGGTGGGGGCGCGCTCGGCGGCCGAGGTCCGGGACGCGGCCGAGCAGTTCGGGCGGCCGGTGCCGCAGGCGCTGTGGGAGGAGCTGGGCGTATGAGAGTCGCACTGCACACCAGGGTCCGGGGCGACCGGATCGAGGCGTACGAGGCCGCGCACCGGGAGGTCCCGGCGGAGCTGACGGCGGCGATCCGGGCCGCCGGGGTCACCGGGTGGACGATCTGGCGCAGCGGCACCGAGCTGTTCCATGTGATCGAGTGCGCCGACTACGGGCGGCTGCTCGCCGAGTTGGAGCGGCTGCCGGTCAACGTCGCCTGGCAGGCGCGGATGGCCGAGCTGCTCGACGTCGTCCACGACTACTCCGGCGCGGGCGCGGACGCCGGGCTGCCGGTGGTGTGGGAGTTGTGAGGGTCGTCGACGCCCACCACCACGTGTGGGACCTCGCCGTCCGCGACCAGGAGTGGATCGCCGGGCCCGGGCTCGCCCCGCTGCGGCGCACCTTCACCCTCGACGATCTGCGGGCGCAGGCCGCCGGGGTGGCGGCCACCGTGCTCGTGCAGACCGTGACCGTGGCCGAGGAGACCCCGGAGTTCCTGGCGCTCGCCGAGGACGACCCTCTCGTACGCGGTGTGGTCGGCTGGACCGATCTCACCGCGCCCGGGGTCGCCGACGAGCTGGCCCGGCTGCGCGAACTGCCGGGCGGGGAGCGCCTTGTGGGGATCCGCCACCAGGTGCAGGGCGAACGCGACCCCGAGTGGCTGCTGCGGCCGGACGCGGCCCGGGGTCTTGCGGCGGTCGCGGACGCGGGGCTCGCGTACGACCTGGTGGTCCTCCCCCACCAGCTGCCCGCCTGCGTACGGGCCGCCCGGCTCCACCCCGGCCTCACCTTCGTCCTCGACCACCTGGGCAAGCCGCCGATCGCCTCGGGCGGAACCGAACCCTGGGGGTCGGCGGTCCGCGCGCTCGCCGCGCTGCCGAACACCGTCTGCAAGTTGTCGGGCCTGGTCACCGAGGCGGGCGCGCGTTGGAGCACGGCCGGTCTGCGGCCGTACGCGGACACGGTTCTGGAGGCGTTCGGACCCGGGCGGCTGATGTACGGCTCGGACTGGCCGGTGTGTCTGCTCGCCGCCTCGTACGGCGAGGTCCTGGACGCGGCACGGGCGCTGACCGAGGACCTGGGCCCGCACGAGCGGGCCCAGGTCTTCGGCGGTACGGCGGACCGCGTCTACGGGCTCAGTGGCCGCGCTTGATCCACTCGTCCAGCTGGGGTGCCTCGGCGCCGATCGTGGTGGAGTCGCCGTGGCCGGTCCGTACCACCGTCTCGGGCGGCAGGGTGAGCAGCCGCTCGCGGATCGAGTCGAGAATCGTCGGGAAGTGCGAGAAGGACCGGCCGGTCGCGCCCGGGCCTCCGGCGAACAGGGTGTCGCCGGTGAACACCGTGCCCAGCTCGGGGGCGTACAGGCACACCGCGCCCGGGGCGTGGCCCGGGGTGTGCAGCACGGTCAGCGCGGTGCCCGCGACCGTGACGGCCTGCCCGTCGGCCAGTTCGCCGTCGGGGGCGCGGTCCGGGTGGGTGAGCTTCCACAGCGGCAGGTCGTCGGGGTGCAGGAGCACCGGTGCCCCGGTGGCCTCCGCGAGCTCCGGGGCGGCGTCGATGTGGTCGTTGTGGGCGTGGGTGCAGACGATCGCGCGCAGGGTGCGACCGCCGAGCGCGGCCAGGATCGCCTGGGCGTCGTGGGCGGCGTCGACGACCACCGCCTCCTCGTCGTCGCCGACGATCCAGACGTTGTTGTCGACGTCCCAGACGCCGCCGTCCAGCGCGAAGGTGCCCGAGGTGACCAGGTGCTCGATGCGGGCGGCCATCAGAACGCCACCACCGAGCGCAGCACGTCGCCCTCGTGCATGCGCGCGAAGGCCTTCTCGACCTCGTCGAGCGCGATGGTCTCGGTGACGAAGGCGGCGAGGTCGATCCGGCCCTGCTGGTGCAGGTCGATCAGCATCGGGAAGTCCCGGGAGGGCAGGCAGTCGCCGTACCAGGAGGACTTGAGCGCGCCGCCGCGGCCGAAGACGTCGATCAGCGGCAGCTCCAGCTTCATGTCCGGGGTGGGCACGCCGACCAGGACCACGGTTCCGGCCAGGTCGCGGGCGTAGAACGCCTGCTGGTAGGTCTCGGGGCGGCCGACCGCCTCGATGACCACGTCGGCGCCGAAGCCGCCGGTCAGGGCGCGGACGGCTTCGACGGCGTCCTCGGTGCGCGAGTTGACGGTGTGGGTGGCGCCCATGGTCTTCGCGGTGGCCAGCTTGCGGTCGTCGATGTCCACGGCGACGATCTTCGCCGCGCCCGCCAGCCGGGCGCCCACGATCGCCGCGTCCCCGACGCCGCCGCAGCCGATGACGGCGACGGAGTCGCCGCGGCCGACGTTGCCGGTGTTGAGGGCGGCGCCGATGCCCGCCATGACGCCGCAGCCGAGGAGCCCCGCGACGGCCGGGGAGACCGACGGGTCGACCTTGGTGCACTGCCCGGCCGCGACCAGCGTCTTCTCGGCGAAGGCGCCGATGCCGAGCGCGGGCGACAGCTCGGTGCCGTCCAGCAGGGTCATCTTCTGCTTCGCGTTGTGGGTGTTGAAGCAGTACTGGGGGCGGCCGCGCAGACAGGAGCGGCACTGGCCGCACACCGCGCGCCAGTTGAGGATCACGAAGTCGCCGGGCGCCACGTCGGTCACCCCGGCGCCGACCGACTCGACCACACCGGCGGCCTCGTGGCCGAGCAGGAAGGGGAAGTCGTCGTTGATCCCGCCCTGCTTGTAGTGCAGGTCGGTGTGGCAGACGCCGCACGCCTGGACCTTCACCACGGCCTCGCCGGGCCCCGGGTCCGGCACCACGATCGTCTCCACCCGTACGGGCTCGTCCTTCCCCGGCGCGATGACCCCTCGGACCTGCTGCGGCATGCGTGAACTTCCTCTCTGGCACCGCCGGTACGCGCGGACGCGTACGGGCGGAAATGTGTACGGGCCCGACCTCCGCACGTTACCCGCCCCATGCCGAAGGGCGGCACCCCGCGCCGGGATGCCGCCCTTCTCGTACGTACGCGGTGCTACTTGGCCGCGATCTCCGCGACCCGCTTGCGGACCAGGTACCAGCCGCCGACCAGCATGCCCAGGATCACGGGCAGGCAGTAGACGGTGGTGCGGCCGACGCCGCCGCCGTACCACATTAGGTACAGCACGGTGGCGAGGAAGACCAGCGTCACGATCTGGGTGTACGGGGCCCAGGGCAGCCGGTAGGACGGGCGGGTGAGCAGGCCCTCCTGGGAGCGGCGCCAGAACAGCAGCGAGCAGATCATGATCATCGCCCAGGTGCCGAGGATGCCGATGGAGGCGAAGTTCAGCACGATCTCGAAGGCGTCGTCGGGCATCAGCTTGTTCAGGGCGACACCGGCGGCGCCGAACGCGGCGGTCAGCAGCACACCGCCGTAGGGCACCTGGCCCTTGTTCATCCGGGCCGTGAACTTGGGCGCGGAGCCGGCGACGGCCATCGAGCGCAGGATGCGGCCGGTGGAGTACAGGCCCGAGTTGAGGCTGGAGAGCGCGGCGGTCAGGACCACCAGGTTCATCACGCCGGCCGCGCCCGGCACGCCGAGCTTGTCGAGGACGGTGACGAAGGGGCTCTCGTCGCCCGAGTACGCGGTGTACGGCAGGATCAGCGCGAGCAGGACGACCGAGCCGACGTAGAAGATGCCGACGCGCCACATGATCGAGTTGATCGCCTTGGGCAGGATCTTCTGCGGGTTCTCGGTCTCGCCCGCCGCGACACCGCAGAGCTCGACCGAGGCGTACGCGAAGACGACGCCCTGGACGACCAGGAGCATCGGCAGCATGCCCATCGGGAAGATGCCGCCGTGGTCGGTGATGTTGGCCAGGCCCGGGGTGTTGCCGTCGACGCTGTGCTGGGTGGCGACGAGGTAGATGCCCACCGCCATGAAGGCGACCAGGGCGGCGACCTTGACGATCGCGAACCAGAACTCCATCTCGCCGAAGTACTTCACCGAGATCAGGTTGGCGGTGAGGACCACGGCCAGGGCGATCAGGGCGAGGATCCACTGCGGGACGTCGCTGAACATGGCCCAGAAGTGGGCGTAGGTGGCGGCGGCCGTGATGTCGGCCACGGCGGTGGTCGACCAGTTCAGGAAGTACAGCCAGCCGGCCGTGTAGGCGCCCTTCTCGCCCATGAACTCACGGGCGTAGGAGACGAAGGCGCCGGAGGAGGGCCGGTAGAGCACGAGCTCGCCGAGGGCCCGGACGACGAAGAACGCGAAGACGCCGCAGACCGCGTAGGCGATCGCGAGCGAGGGGCCCGCGCCCGCCATCCGGCCGCCGGCGCCGAGGAACAGGCCGGTGCCTATCGCGCCGCCGATGGCGATCATGTTGATGTGGCGGGACTTGAGGTCCTTGCTGTAACCGGCGTCACCGGCGTCGATGTGGGGGGTGCCCTGCGCCGGCGCGGACGCCGACGTCTCGGCCGCAGGCATGGTGCGGTCACTCATGTAGCTGTATCGCCTTCGTGAGGGGTCATGCGGTCGTGCGATACCGGGCTGTGCCGGTGCCGTCCCGGCGGTGGCCGGTGATGCGGGTGAGCTCTGGGGTCACCGCGGCGTGGCTGATTCGGGACATGGTCGCGGCTCGACGGGGCATTTGGCAGTGGCCAATGTCACGTACGAGCAGATCTGTGATGAATCTGAGGTAAATCTGAGCTTTACGGGGCGAGTACGTCCAATTCCTTGAGGGCGCCGACGGCGATCTCGCGGGTGAGTCTCTCCGCCCGTTCCGCGTCCCGCTCCCGGACCGCCTCGGCCACCTGGACGTGCAGGGTGACGGCCGCGGGATCGGGGTCCTCGAACATCACCTGGTGATGGGTTCTGCCGGTCAGGACCTCGGCGACGACATCACCGAGTCTCGCGAACATCTCGTTGCCGGAGGCGTTCAGGACGATCCGGTGGAAGGCGACGTCGTGGACGAGGTAGCCCTCCAGCTGGCGTCCGCGCGAGGTGGCGACCATGCCGAGCGCCTGCTCGGTGAGTGCGGCGCACTGCTCGGGGGTGGCGTGGTGGGCGGCGAGCCCGGCGGCGACCGGCTCGACGGCCGAGCGCAGCACGGTCAGTGAGCGCAGCTGGCGCGGCCGGTCGGATCCGGCCAGCCGCCAGCGGATGACCTGGGGGTCGTACACGTTCCACTGCTCGGTGGCCCGGACCGTCACCCCGACCCGGCGCCGGGACTCGACCAGCTGCATGGACTCCAGGACCCGGATCGCCTCGCGGATCACGGTGCGCGAGACGTCGAAGCGCTGGGCGAGCTCGTCGCCGCGCAGCACGCTGCCGGGCGGGTATTCGCCTGCGGTGATCGCGCGGCCGAGGGTGTCGAGCACCTGCGCGTGCAGTCCCTGGGCCTGTGTGGTCATGGGCAAAGCGTACGGGGCGGTGCGGACCGGGCAGGACGGGCGCGCGGGCCGCTGGTCGAAAAAGTATTACTTATTTATCACGAGGTCTTGAATACGTCGCACCTTTTGGGTTTCAGTAGCGCGACGGACGGATGGCCGGAAACGACCCCCGCCCGGAACACATCGATGTCGACGAAGACAGCGAGGCACCGCTATGAACACCCCCCACGTCGTTGTGGTGATGGGCGTGGCCGGCACCGGCAAGACCACGATCGGCCCCCTGGTCGCCACGGCGCTCGGCGTTCCGTACGCCGAGGGCGACGACTTCCACCCGGCGGCCAACGTCGCCAAGATGTCGGCCGGCGTCCCGCTGGACGACGGCGACCGGTGGCCCTGGCTCGACGCGATCGGGCGGTGGGCGCACGGCCGGGCGGGCCTGGGCGGGGTGGTGAGCAGCTCCGCGCTCAAGCGGGCCTACCGCGACCGGCTGCGGGCGGCCGCCCCCGGCCTCGTCTTCCTGCACCTCACCGGCGACCGCGAGCTCATCGAGCACCGGATGGGCGAGCGCAAGGGCCACTTCATGCCCACCGCGCTGCTCGACTCGCAGTTCGCCACGCTCCAGCCGCTGGAGGCGGACGAGGCCGGCGTGGCCGTCGACGTCGCCGGCACCCCCGAGGACATCACCGACCGGGCCGTCGCCGCGCTGCGCCGACTCGCCCCCTGATCCGCCGGCCAAGGACCACCACCATGACCAGTCTCAGCGTCGAGATCCTGGCAGCGGGCGCGGCCGAGCCGATCACCTCGGCGAGCAACGCCCGGCTGGGGATCGCCGTCCTCGCCGGCATCGCCGTCATCGTCCTGCTCATCACCAAGTTCAAGCTGCACGCGTTCCTCGCCCTGACCATCGGCTCGCTGGCGCTGGGCGCCTTCGCGGGGGCGCCGTTGGACAAGGCGATCACCAGCTTCACCACGGGCCTGGGCAACACCGTCGCCGGTGTCGGCGTGCTCATCGCGCTCGGCGCGATCCTCGGCAAGCTGCTCGCCGACTCGGGCGGCGCGGACCAGATCGTCGACACGATCCTGGCGAAGGCCGGGAAGTCCGGCGGGCGCGCGATGCCGTGGGCGATGGTCGTCATCGCCTCGATCATCGGCCTGCCGCTGTTCTTCGAGGTCGGGATCGTGCTGCTGATCCCGGTGGTGCTGCTGGTCGCCAAGCGCGGCGGCTACTCGCTGATGCGGATCGGCATCCCGGCGCTCGCCGGTCTCTCGGTGATGCACGGGCTGATCCCGCCGCACCCGGGCCCGCTGGTCGCCATCGACGCGGTCGGCGCCAACCTGGGCGTCACGCTCGCCCTGGGCGTCCTGGTGGCCATTCCGACGGTGATCATCGCCGGGCCGGTCTTCTCCAAGTACGCGGCGCGCTGGGTGGACATCCCGGCGCCCGACCGGATGATCCCTGCGCGCCCCTCCGAGGACCTGGAGACGCGCCCGAGCTTCGCCGCGACCGTGTCGACCGTGCTCCTGCCGGTCGTGCTGATGCTGGTGAAGGCCCTGGTCGACATCGTGGTCGACGATCCGGAGAACCACCTCCAGCGGGTCACCGACGTGATCGGCTCGCCGCTGATCGCGCTGCTCGCGGCCGTGCTCGTCGCGATCTTCACGCTGGGCCGGGCCGCCGGGTTCAGCAAGGAGCGGATCTCCACGACGGTCGAGAAGTCGCTCGCCCCGATCGCGGGCATCCTGATGATCGTCGGCGCGGGCGGCGGCTTCAAGCAGACGCTGATCGACGTGGGCGTCGGCCAGATGATCCTGGACGTCTCCAAGGACTGGTCCATCCCCGCGCTGCTGCTGGCCTGGCTGATCGCGGTCGCGATCCGGCTCGCGACCGGCTCGGCCACGGTGGCGACGATCTCCGCCGCCGGTCTGGTGGCCCCGCTGGCCGCCGACATGTCGACCGGGCACACGGCCCTGCTGGTCCTGGCCGTCGGCGCGGGCTCGCTCTTCTTCAGCCATGTCAACGACGCGGGGTTCTGGCTGGTGAAGGAGTACTTCGGGATGGACGTCGGCCAGACGGTCAAGACGTGGTCGGTGATGGAGACGATCATCTCGGTGGTGGCGCTGGGGTTCGTGCTGCTGCTGTCACTGGTGATCTAGCCGCTCCGCTGGAAGCGGAGTTTCGGAGCGGAGTTCGTCGGCTGCGGGCCGTCTTGGGCTGGTCGCGCAGTTCCCCGCGCCCCTAACTCCCCCGGCCCTCCCGCCTCTCCAGCTCCTCCAGCCACAGCCCGTGCTCCCGTCGGGCCCACGGGCGCCCCACCGACCCGGTGCGCATGCCACGGCGTGCCTCCGGGTCGAGGAGCGCCATGGTCACATGGCCGCAGAGCACGATCCCGACGGCCAGCGCCAGCCAGTCGTGGACGAACGTCGAGCCGATCCGCACCGCCAGCGGCGCCAGATGCGTGAACCACATGAACAGACCGGTGCCCAGCAGGACGAGCGCGGCCCCGGTGATCCACCCCGCGTAGACCTTCTGCCCGGCGTTGAACTTGCCCGCCATACGCGGGCGTTCGTCCCGGGTGAGCGCCGAGCGCAGCCAGCGCCGGTCGTGCGGCCCGAAGCGGTTGAGGCGGCGCAGATCGGCGCGCAGCGCCCGGGAGGCGAGCCCCGCCAGGACCGGTACGGGCAGCAGTACGCCCGAGATCTCGTGCACCCGCACCACCAGCTCCCGGCGCCCCACGGCCTCGGCGAGCTGCGGCAGATAGAGCACGGCGGCCGACAGCACGCACACGCCGAACACCAGCGCGTTGGTCCGGTGCACCCAGCGCTCGGCCCGGGTGAACCGCCGTACGCGCGCGGCCGGTTCAGCTCGTGGGGTGGTCGTCGCGCCCGTTGGACCGGCCGACCCAGGCATCCGTGTCATAGCCCCGCTCCTCCCAGAATCCCCGCCGCACCTTGCTCGTCACGGTGATCCCGGAGAGCCATTTCGCCGACTTGTAGAAGTACATGGGCGCCACATAGAGGCGGACCGGGCCGCCGTGCGCGTGCGACACGGGCTTGTCCCGCATGCTCAGGGCGACCAGCACGTCGTCGCGGCGGGCCTGTTCGAGCGTGAGGCTCTCGGTGTACGTGCCGTCGAAGCAGGTGAAGCGGACCGCCCCCGCTCCCGGGCGCACCCCCGCGGCGTCGAGGAGCCGGGACAGCCGCACCCCCGCGAACGGGGTGCCCGGCACCCGCCAGCCCGTCACGCACTGCACGTCCCGGACCAGCCGGGTCTGCGGCAGCGCCCGCAGCGCGTCCAGGGTGTAGGTGGCCGGGCGGTCGACCAGGCCGTCGACGGTGAGCCGGTAGTCGGCGGCGCTCTTGTGCGGTACGGAGGCGGCGACCGAGTAGTAGCGGAAGCCGCCGCCGTTGGGCAGCAGGCCGGTCAGGCCGGTGGGGTCCTTCCCGGCGGCGGCGCCGAGGAACGACTCCAGGCCGCGCTGGAGGACCGGGGCGGCGGCGACCCCGGCGACGCCGAGGCCGAGCATGCCGAGCACGATCCGGCGGCCGACCGGGGCGCTCTCGGCGGCGGGCGGTACGGGTGGTTCGGGCGGTTCGGGTTCCACACCCCGATTCGAGCACCGGCGGCCCCCGGGCACCAGGGGCCGCGGCACGCCGTCACCGTTTGGTCAGATCCGGGCCTACGCCCTGGTGCCGTCCGCCGCCCTCTCCAGCTTCTCCAGCTGGAAGGCCTCGTTGCCCTGGCCGATCCGGGCGTGCGCCTCGGGCCGTACCGCCCGTACGACCAGGCCGTACGCCACACCCGCCGCCAGGGCGAGCGCGATGATCGAGGGGAGGATCCAGCTGAGCGAGGAGTCCGGTCCCGCGCCGACGAGGACGTCGAAGTCCTTGACCGTGTAGACCGCGATGACGACGAGCGCGACCCCGGCGATGCCGGAGGCGAGCAGCCGCCACAGCTGGGCCGCGGCCGCTCCCCGGCGGACGAAGAAGGCGATCACCGCGAAGCAGGCGGCGGCCATCAGCACGATCACGCCGAGCGCGCCCACGTTGCCCATCCAGGTGAACAGGTGCAGGACGGCGGCGGTCGGGTCGCCGGTGGGCTTGTCGTCGGCGGCGGCGAAGGCGACGACCACGACGAGCGAGATCACGGTCTGGAGCAGCGAGCCGCTGCCGGGGGCGCCGCTGGTGTGGTTGGTACGGCCGAACGCGGCGGGCAGCAGCCCCTCGCGGCCCATGGCGAAGACGTACCGGGCGACGACGTTGTGGAAGCTGAGCAGCGCGGCGAACATGCCGGTGACGAAGAGGACGTGCAGGACGTCGGTGAAGGTGGTGCCGAGCCGGTCCTCGGTGAGCCCGAAGAGCAGCCCGGGCCCGTCCTTGCGCGAGGCGTCGACGATGCCGGCGGGGCCGGTGGCAACGGTGAGCGCCCAGGAGCTGAGCGCGAAGAACACGGCGGTGAAGCCGACGGCCAGGAACATCACGCGCGAGACGACCAGATGCGGGCGGCTGGTCTCCTCCGCGTACACCGGCGCCTGCTCGAAGCCGGTGAACGCGGCGATGCAGAAGCACAGGGCGGTGCCGATGCCCGCGCCGGAGAGCGTGGACGGGTCGAAGGCGTGCAGCGACAGGCCTTCCTTGGCCGGGTCGGCGACGGCGGCGAAGTCGAAGACGACGACCAGCGCGACCTCGATGACCAGCAGCACGCCGAGGACCTTGGCGTTGAGGTCGATCTTCAGCCAGGCGAGCACGCCGACCAGCGCGACGGCGGCCAGCGCCGGGATCCACCAGGCGATTTCGGCATCGAGGTAGGTGGCGCAGAGGCTGGAGACCTCGAAGCCGAACATGCCGTAGATGCCGACCTGGAGGGCGCTGTAGGCGACGAGCGCCACGAAGGCGGCGCCGGAACCCGCGGTGGGGCCGAGGCCCCTGGCTATGTACGCGTAGAACGCGCCGGCGTTGTGGACGTGGCGGCTCATCTCGGCGTACCCGAAGCTGAACAGGACCAGGACGGCGCCGAGGATGAGGAAGAGCAGGGGCTGGCCGACGATGCCCATCACGCCGTACGTGGTGGGCATGACACCCGCGACCACCATCAGCGGGGCGCTCGCGGCGAGCACCGAGAGCAGCAGGCCCCCAGTGCCGAGCCGGTCGGCGCGCAGGGCTCTCTCCTGGCCCTTGTACGTACGGATCTCATCGGTGTCGCTCGACATGGCGGGGGTGCCCTTTCGGTGGGACGCGGGGGTGGTGCCGAGGGGGTACGGAGATGCTGGGGTGGGGCTAGGCGGTGCCGAGTGCGGCGCTGCGGGCGGCCTGGAAGGCGCGGTACGGGTCCCGGTCCGGGTACGACCAGGGGGCGGGGGTGAAGTGCCGGCCGATGCGGTGGAAGAGGGCGGCGGCCTCGGCGGGGCGGCCCTCGCAGTGCTTGGCGTGGGCGAGGAAGTTGAGGTCGACGCCGGCCCGGGGGTGGTCCTCGCGCTCCCACTCCAGCCACCAGTCGAACGCGGACCTGATCACCTGGCGGGCGCGGCGGCCGGTCCAGTGCTCCGAGTCGACGGGGTCGCCCGGCGCGGCGCCCTGGGCGGCGAGCACCCGGTACCGCTCGGCGTGGGCGACCAGCGGGAGCAGGGCGAGCGGGGAGTCGGCGGGGGCGCGGGCGACGGAGGCGGCGGCGAACGCGTACACCTCGTGCATGGGGTCGGCGCCGTCGCCCGGGCGGCGCTCGGCGAGCCGGGCGGCCATCAGGTGGTGGGCGTGGTGGTGGTCCGGGTGCCGGGAGCACACCTCGGCGAATATCTGCTCGGTCTCGTTGTCCGAGCCGAGGCTGCGGGAGAGGGTGAGCAGGGCGAGCCAGGGGGTGGGGTCGGCGGGGGCGAGGCGGGCGGCCTCCAGGCAGGCGTCGCGGGCGGCGTCCTTGTCCCCCTTGCCGCCCTTTCCGCTGAGGCAGCGGGAGACCAGGGCGCAGGCGTGGAGGGCTGCGGCGTCGGCGCTGTCCGGTTCGGCGAGCAGCCACTCGCGGGCCCAGGCGGCGGAGGTGGCGGGCTCGCCGAGGACGGTGAGGCGGTGGCCTCGGCGGTCCCAGTCGTCGCCGGTCGCGACCAGCAGCGAGCGGACCCTGGTCCACCGGCCCTGCGCCAACTGGGCGCGGACGGCGACGAGTTCGGCGTCGTCGAGCGCCGGGTCGAAGGCCCGTCCACCGCGTTTACGGGGGCGGCCGAGCGGGGGCGGGGGCATCCGCGTACTTCCCGGGGGGTGGTGGGTGTGGTGTGGGTGATCGCGGACAGCAAAGCGGTACCCAATGCTCCACGTCAAGGTTGGGCGCCCCTGCTTCGGGCTTCAACTTGGTGGCGGCTCGCGGCGGTTGGCCCCCACCCCACCCCTTCCCTAAACCCTCCGGGGGTGGGTGGGGGTGGAAGTGGCTCTCCCGGGGGCTGCGCCCCCGGACCCCGTTCGTCTGCGGATGGGTGGGGGCTGGTCGCGCAGTTCCCCGCGCCCCTGAGATGCGCCCCTCCGGGGCGCCCAGGGGATGCCGCGCAGCGGCATTTTCAGGGGCGCGGGGAACTGCGCGAGCAACCCACCACGGTCCGCGGACGAACGGGACCCGCGGCCCTCGGCCGAAAGGGGGCTGGGCCGCGCCCAGTGGGTACTCGGGAGGCGTCAGGGCCCCCGGGGCGCTATCGTCGAGCAAGTTCGCAACCCCCGGCCGCACTTGAAGGATCCCACGTGTCGGTTCTCGTCCTCGCTCTCGCCGTGGGCGCGGCCTGCTGTCTGGGCTTCGGGTTCGTGCTCCAGCAGAACGCCGCCCAGCACGCCCCGCTGAGCGACTTCCTGTCGCCGCGGCTGCTGCTCGACCTCGTCCGGGTGCCCCGCTGGCTCGCCGGGATGGGGCTGATGGTCGCGGGCATGGTGCTCGGCGCGCTGGCGCTGGGCCAGGGCGAGGTCTCCCAGGTGGAGCCGCTCCTCGCCACCAACCTCTTCTTCGCCATGGCCCTGTCCCGCTGGCAGACCAAGCAGTCCCTGGGCCGCCAGGGCTGGGCGGGGCTCACCCTCCTCGCGGGCGGGGTGACCGCCTTCATGGTGGCGGGCCAGCCCCGCGGCGGCAACGACGTCGCCGGGCCCCTGCGGCACTGGCTGATCGTCGGGATCGTCGTCGGGATCGCGCTCGTCCTCACCGTGTACGCCAAGCGGTCCCGCCTCAGCGCCGGGCCCACCCTCCTCGCCGTCGCCGCCGGGTTCCTCTACGGCCTCCAGGACGCCCTCACCCGGGCCAGCGGCGAACGCTTCAGGGCCGACGGCTTCGCCCACCTGCTGACGGGCTGGCAGCCGTACGGCGTGCTGGCGCTCGGCGTGACCGGCCTGATCCTCGTCCAGAGCGCCTTCGAGACCGCCCCGCTGCGGATGTCGCTGCCCGCCCTCACCGCCGCCCAGCCGCTCGCCGGGATCGCCTGCGGCGTCGGCTTCCTGGGCGACCGGCTCCGTACCGACGCGGGAGCGCTCGCCTGGGAGGCCTGCGGACTCGCCGCCATCGTCACCGGCATCGTCCTGCTCGGGCTCCATCCGGCGATGCCGTCCGGCATAGGGCCGAAGGAGCGGATCCGCGACCTTCAGCCGCACTAGAACAGCCGGTGGTTGGATGAGTCCCATGAGCTCATCTCCGCCCTCCCCCTCCGACGAGATCCTCGACATCGTCGACGAGCACGACCGCGTCGTCGGCCGGGCCCCGCGCGGCGAGGCGTACGCCCGGGGGCTGCGCCACCGCTGCGTCTTCGTCCTCGCCCGGGACGCCGAGGACCGGATCTTCGTCCACCGGCGCACCCCGACCAAACTGGTCTTCCCCTCGCTGTACGACATGTTCGTCGGCGGTGTCGTCGGCGCGGGCGAGAGCTACGACGACGCCGCGCTGCGCGAGGCCGAGGAGGAGCTCGGGGTTGCCGGGCTGCCCCGGCCCGTACCGGTGTTCAAGTTCCTCTACGAGGGCGGGGCGGACGGGCGGCAGACGTGGTGGTCGGCCGTGTACGAGGTGCGCTGCACGCTGCCGGTGCGGCCGCAGGTCGAGGAGGTCGCCTGGCACGACTTCCTGCCCCGGGCCGAGGTCGAGCGGCGCCTCGACACCTGGGAGTGGGTGCCCGACGGGCTCGACGCGTACCGGCGGCTGCGCGCGCACCGGGCCGGGTGATCCACTGCGGGTAGTGTGCAAATGTGATCAGCATCGCGCAGACCCTGCGGCTGTGGTTCGCGCCCGAGCGCATCGGCGAGGAGGGCGAGACGCCGGACTACCGGTTCTCGCTCGCCAACGAGCGTACGTTCCTGGCCTGGATCCGGACGTCGCTCGCCCTGGTCGGCGGCGGGTTCGCGGTCGACCAGTTCCTGCCGGACCTGCGCTGGGGCGTACGGGTCGGGCTCGCCCTGGCGCTGCTGGCGGCCGGGGTGCTGTGCGCGCTGCGGGCCGTGAACCACTGGGTGCGGTGCGAGCGGGCGATGCGGCGCGGCGAGGACCTGCCCGTGTCGCGCTTCCCCACCCTGCTGAGCGTGGTGGTGGCGGCGGTCGCCGTCGTCATGGTGGTGGTCGTCGTCTTCGGCTGGGCCGGGTGACGGGCGCGTCCGACCGGGACCCCGGCCTCCAGCCCGAGCGGACCCGGCTCGCCTGGCGCCGTACGACGCTGTCCTGCACGGTGGCGGCGGTCCTCGCGGCCAAGCAGGCCCTGCACGGCGGCAGGACGGCCGTCGGCCTGGTCGCCGTGGCCCTGAGCGGCCTGGTCTGGCTGGGCTTCCTGGCCGTGGCCCACCGCCGCATCCAGTCCCTGACCCGCTCGGCCCGCCCCGGCGTGCTGCGGCACCGCGAGGCGGTCGCGACGCTGGCGTGCGTGGCGGCGCTGGCGCTGTTCGCGGTGGCGATGCTGGTCTGAACGCCCGCCCACGAGCGGAGCCGCCCCCCGCGCACTAGCCTGAGAAGTGAGCGATCTTGAGGGGTGAACGCCATGACCGTACGCCACGAGGAACACCCCACCACCCACGAGCACGCGCACGGCCCCGCCTGCGGGCACCGGGCCGTGCCGCACGGCGACCACACCGACTACGCCCACGACGGGCACATGCACCGCGAGCACTCGGGCCACTGGGACGAGTGCGAGCCCGCCGGGCACGTCGCCCACGACGGGCACGCGCACGAGCACGGCGTCGGCTGCGGGCACCAGTCCGTGGAGCACGGCGACCATCTCGACTACGTCCACGACGGGCACCGGCACGCCGAGCACGAAGGCCACTGGGACGACCACTGACGGCCCGCTCCCCCACGGCGGGCCGTATCCGGGAGCGGCAGCGTCTGGACGACATACCGACTGGTCGGTAGCGTGTCCGTGACACGATCGCCGTTCCCGGAGGTAGCCCGTCATGAGCACAGTCCCGCCAGGTCTCGATCCGGAGCGGCTGCGCGCCCATCTCGACCGCGAGCGGCCGGGGCTCGTCAGCGGACCACTCAGTGCCCGGATCGTCGAGGGCGGCCGGTCGAACCTCACGTACATCGTGACCGACGGGACGGGCCAGTGGGTGGTCCGACGGCCGCCGCTGGGTCATGTCCTGGCCACCGCGCACGACATGAAGCGCGAGCACCGGGTGATCAGCGCCCTGCACCCGACGTCGGTCCCGGTGCCGGAGCCGCTGCTCCTGTGTGAGGACGAGTCGGTCATCGGCGCGCCGTTCTACGTGATGGAGTACGTGGCCGGGACCCCGTACCGCACGGCGGAGCAGCTGGCTCCGCTGGGTCCGGAGCGCACCCGGGCCGCGATCCTCGGCCTGGTGGACACGCTGGTCGAGCTGCACGCGGTGGACCCCGAGGCGGTCGGCCTCGGGGACTTCGGGCGCCCCGAGGGCTTCCTCGACCGCCAGTTGCGGCGCTGGGGCAAGCAGCTCGACGCCTCCCGCAACCGCGAGCTGGCCGGAATCGACGAGCTGCACGCGGCGCTCGGCCGTGAGCTGCCCGTCTCCCCCGCGCCCACGGTCATCCACGGCGACTACCGGCTCGACAACGTCCTCGTCGGGGACGACGACGAGATCAAGGCCGTCCTCGACTGGGAGATGTCGACCCTCGGCGACCCGCTGACCGACCTGGGGCTGCTCGTGATGTACAGCGCCGAGCTGAGGGTGCAGGACTCCCCGGTCTCCACCACCGCCGGGGCCGCCGGACACCCCACCCCCGCCGAGCTGATCGAGCGGTACGCCGCCCGCTCGGGCCGGGACACCTCGGCCATCTCCTGGTACACGGCGTTCGCCTGGTTCAAGCTCGCCGTGATCCTGGAGGGCATCCACTACCGCTACACCCTGGGCCAGACCGTCGGCGCGGGCTTCGACCGCATCGGGGATCTGGTGCCCGTCTTCATCGACCACGGCCTCACCACCCTCCAGTCACCGCAGTCACCGCAGGAAGGCTGAACTCCCGCCATGGACTTCGCATTCGACGCACGGACCCAAGAGCTGCGCGCCAAGCTGCTCACCTTCATGGAGCAGTACGTCTACCCGGCCGAGACCACCGCGCACGAGCAGCGCCTCCGGCTGAAGTCGCCGTGGGACACGCCCGCCGTGGTGGCGGAGCTGAAGGCCGAGGCCCGCAGCCAGGGCCTGTGGAACCTCTTCCTGCCGGACGCCGAGCACGGCGCCGGGCTCACCAACCTCCAGTACGCGCCGCTCGCCGAGATCACCGGCCGCTCCCCGCACCTGGCGCCCACCGCCCTCAACTGCGCGGCGCCGGACACCGGGAACATGGGGGTGCTCGCCCAGTTCGGCTCGGACGAGCAGCGGAAGCGGTGGCTGGAGCCGCTGCTGGCCGGGGAGATCCGCTCCGCGTTCGCGATGACCGAGCCGGAGGTGGCCTCCTCGGACGCCACCAACATCGAGACCCGGATCGCCAAGGAGGGCGACGAGTACGTCATCACCGGCCGCAAGTGGTACATCTCCGGCGCGATGAACCCCGACTGCAAGATCCTCATCGTGATGGGCAAGACCGACCCGGACAACGAGGACGCCCGCCGCCAGCAGTCGATGGTGCTGGTGCCGCGCGACACCCCGGGCGTCGAGGTCCGCCGCGCCATGCAGGTGTACGGCTACGAGGACCACGCGCACGGCGGCCACGCCGAGGTCGTCTTCCACGGGGCGCGGGTGCCCGTGGAGAACCTGGTGGGCGAGGAGGGCGGCGGTTTCGCCATCGCCCAGGCCCGCCTCGGGCCCGGCCGGATCCACCACTGCATGCGGCTGATCGGCATGGCCGAGCGGGCCATCGAGCTGATGTGCCGGCGCGCGGTGGCGCGTACCGCCTTCGGCAAGCCGATCGCCCAGCAGGGCGTGGTGCAGGAGTGGATCGCGGACGCGCGCGTGGCGGTGGAGCAGCTGCGGCTGCTCGTCCTGAAGACCGCCTGGCTGATGGACACCGTGGGCAACCGCGGCGCCCACACCGAGATCCAGGCCATCAAGATCGCCACGCCCCGGACGGTCCTCGACATCATCGACAGGGCCGTCCAGGTCCACGGCGCGGGCGGGGTGAGCCAGGACTTCCCGCTCGCCGAGCTGTGGGCGGCGGCGCGCACCCTGCGCATCGCCGACGGCCCGGACGAGGTCCACCAGCGCTCGCTGGCCCGCCGGGAGCTGAAGAAGTACCTGTAGGTCCTACGGGCGCAGTGCCCGCAGCAGCAGGTCGGCGAGGTGGTCGGCGACCTGCTGCGGGGTGAGCGGGCCGTCCGGCCGGTACCAGGTGGACAGGTGGTGGACCGACCCGAAGTGGTAGTCCACCACCAGGTCCGCCGGGGTGGCCGTGGAGAACACCCCGGCCGCCTGGCCCTCTTCGATCAGGGCCCGGAACCGCTCGTGGTAGCGGCGCCGCTCGACCCGTACCTGCTTGTTCTTCTCGGGGCTGAGGTGGTGCATCGAGCGGAAGAAGATGGCCGCGTCGTCGAGGTTCTCGATGGTGGTGACCACCACGTCGGCGGCCGCGTCGCGCAGCCGCCGCTCGACGGGCGCGTCCGCGTCCGCGAAGGCGTCGAGCCGCTCCTGCTGGAGGCGCAGCACGCGCGCGTAGACCTCCTGGAGCAGGTCCTCCTTGGAGCCGAAGTAGTGGTAGAGCGCCCCCTTGGTGACGCCCGCCGCCTCGACGATCTCCTGGACCGAGGTCCTGTCGTACCCGTTCTCGGCGAAGAGGCGGGTGGCGGCGGCCAGCAGCCTCTGGGGGACCGGGGTGCCGCTCCCGTCCGTCGTCCTGGCCATGCCGTCGCCGCCTCTCTCCTGGTCCACCCGTTGCTTTTGCGCCGTTCTAGTGGCGGGAACGCAGTTCCCGCCTGAGGATCTTCCCACTCGCCGTCTTGGGAAGCTCCGCGAGTACCTCGACCTGCCGGGGATATTTGTACGCGGCCAGCCGCTCCTCGCAGTACGCGGAGAGCTCGCCGGGGGTGGCCTCGGCGCCGGGGCGCAGGCTCACGTAGGCCTTGACGTTCTCGCCCCGGTACGGGTCGGGGACGCCGACGACGGCGGCCTCGCGCACCGCCGGGTGACCGTAGAGCACGTCCTCGACCTCGCGCGGCCACACCTTGAAGCCGGACGCGTTGATCATGTCCTTCTTGCGGTCGACGACGTAGAGCCAGCCGTCCCGGTCCATGAACCCGATGTCGCCGGTGCGCAGTTCGCCGTCCGGGAAGGTCTCGGCGGTGGCCTCGGGGCGGCGCCAGTAGCCGGGCACGACCTGCGGGCCGCGCACCACGATCTCGCCCTGCTCACCCAGGGCCACCTCCTCGCCCTCCTCGTCGACGATCCGTACGACCGTCTCGGGGCCGGGCAGTCCGACCGAGAGGGTGCCCGAGACCGGGTCGACCGGGGCCTCCCGCTCCGGCGGCACCGAGGCGCAGGGGGCGGTGCACTCGGTCAGCCCGTAGCCGTTGCGCAGATACGGGCCGAACGCCGCCCGGAACTTCTCCACCAGCGCGGGCGGCACCGGCGCGCCGCCCGAGGACATCACCTGGAAGGAGTCGAAGTGCCCGCGGGTGACGCCGGGTGCGGCCGCCAGCGCCATGAAGGCTGTGGAGGGGCCCACGGTGTAGGCGGGCCGGTGCTCGGCGAAGGCGTCGAGGACCACGCCGGGGTGGAAGCGGTAGGCGAGGATCAGGGTGCCCGCGTTGGCGACGCACGCGGCGAGCTGGCAGACCATGCCGGTGATGTGGAAGAGCGGGGCCAGCGCGAAGTAGCCCGCACCCTCGGCTATCGGGTGGCCGGTGCGCTGGCGCTCGGCGTTGTAGGTGATGCCCGCGTGGGTGTTCATGGCGCCCTTGGGGGTGCCGCTGGTCCCCGAGGTGTAGCTGATCAACGCCGTGGCGTCGGGGGCGGGTTCGCGTCCGCCCGGGGCGGGCAGGCCCTGCCGGGCGACGGCCAGCAGGTCGTCGGTGTCGGCGGGGCGGGGCAGCCGCTCGAAGGCGAGCACGCGCGCGTCGTCGCGGCTCTGCAGGTCAAGCTCGCAGGCGGTGAGCGCGATCCGGACGGGCGAGGCGGCCGCGGTGTCCCGCAGATACGCCTCCCACGCCCGGTCGGAGCAGATCAGCGCGGCGGCCTCGGAGTCGCCGAGCACGTGCCCGACCTCGGCCGACTTGTACATCGGGTTGAGCGGGACGACCGTCGCGCCCGCCTTCCAGGCGCCCAGCAGCGCGATGACGAAGTGCGGGGTGTTCTGGAGCATGATCGCGACCCGGTCGCCGGGCTGGACGCCCCGGGCCGCGAGGTGGCCGGCCACCGAGTCGGAGAGCGCGTCGGTCTCGCGGTAACTGAGGCGCCCGTCGAAGTAGGCGAGCGCGGTGCGGTCGGGGGCGCGCAGGACCGCGGCGCGGAAGGCGTGCACCACGCTCGCGGGCGGGCTGACGGGTGCCCGCTGGGCCTCGGTGAGCTGCCCGAGCCAGGGCTTGGCCGCGTACGGGGAGGTCATGCGCCGCCCGCCTCCCACTTCTGCTGGAGGTGGTTCATGGAGGTGAGCCAGCGGTCCGGATCGCCGGCCCGCGCGCCGTAGTAGCCGGCGACCTCCGGGTGCGGCAGCACCAGGAACCGCTCCTCGGCCATCGCCGCGAACAGCGCGTCGGCGACGGCCGCCGGCTCGATCGCGGTCGGCGCGAGCACCAGGTCCCCGGCCGAGCCGGTGGCGGCCAGCATGTCGGTGCGCACGCCCTGCGGGCAGATCGCGTGGACCCGCACGCCCCGGTGGCGGTAGGTGAGCGAGAGCCACTCCGCGAAGGCGAGGGCGCCGTGCTTGGTGACGCTGTACGGGGCCGCGCCGATCATGGTGAGCAGCCCGGCCGCCGACACGGTCGACACGAACCGGCCGCCGCCGCGCTCCAGCCACTCGGGCAGCAGCTCGCGGGCGGCGCGGACGTGGGCCATCACGTTGACGTCCCAGGCGGCCTCCCAGACGTCCTCGGGCGCGGCCTCCGAACCGCCGGAGCCCAGGCCCGCGTTGGCGCAGTAGACGTCGATCGTCCCGCCCAGCGCCTCGCGGGCGAGCGGGACGACGCCGGAGGCGTCCCCGGGGACGGCGATCGCGCCGATCTCCTCGGCGGTCCTGCGGGCCTTGGCCTCGTCGAGGTCGTTGACGACCACCCGGGCGCCCTCCGCCGCGAATCTGCGCGCGAGCGCGGCGCCGATGCCGCCGCCCGCCCCGGTGACCACCACTGCCGCGCCCTGGACGCCCTGGACCGAACCCATCGAGAATCCGCCTCTCCACATGCCGACTGATGTGCAGACTAACCAGTCGGTATGTACGGACGGAAGGGGCCGTCGCGAACCGTCCCGTGCGGCTCGTTCCCCGCCGCGCGCCCGCGCGCTAGCGTGCGTGGGCATGACACCGCGAGCGGCCTTGGAGGTACGCCGATGAGCCTGTCCAGACGGGGCCTGCTGGCGGGGACGGGGACAGCTGTGGCGGGCGCGGCGGTCGCGGGAGCAACCCCCGCCCACGCCCACCACCTCCCCAAGCGCGTGCACACCGGCTTCGACCGGCTGGCCGCCGACGGCTACCGGGCGCTGGCGGGCCGCGAGGTCGGCGTGGTCACCAACCCGACCGGGGTGACGGCGGACGTCCGGCACGTCGTGGACGTCATGCACGCCGACCCGCGCGTGAACCTGGTCGCGGTGTTCGGCCCCGAGCACGGCTTCCGGGGCACGGCGCAGGCGGGCGGCTCCGAGGGCCGCTACGACGACCCGGCGACCGGGCTTCCGGTGTACGACACGTACGGCGTGAGCGGACAGGCGCTCGCCGCCGTGTTCACCGCGTCGGGCGTGGACACGGTCGTCTTCGACATCCAGGACGTGGGCGCGCGCTTCTACACGTACATCTGGACGCTCTACGACTGCATGGAGGCGGCCGCGCTCGCCGGGAAGCGGTTCGTCGTCCTGGACCGGCCGAACCCGGTGACCGGGCGGGCGGCGAGCGGGCCCGTGCTCGACAAGGCGTTCGCGACCTTCGTCGGGCGCGAGCCGATCGCGCAGGCGCACGGGATGACGGTGGGCGAGCTGGCGGGGCTCTTCGACGCCGAGTTCCTGGGCGGGCGCGTACGGGTGGAGACCGTACGGATGAGGGGCTGGCGGCGGGACGGCTTCTACGACTCCACGGGGCTGCCCTGGGTCCCGCCGAGCCCCAACATGCCGACCCCCGACACCGCGCTCGTCTACGCGGGCACCTGCATGTTCGAGGGCACCAACCTCTCCGAGGGGCGCGGCACCACCCGGCCGTTCGAGCTGCTCGGCGCCGAGGGGATCGACGGGCGCTGGGCGGCCGCCGTGAACGCCCTGGAGCTGCCGGGGGTCCGCTTCCGCGAGGCGTACTTCACGCCTGCCTTCTCCAAGTTCCAGGGAAAGACGGTCGGCGGCGTCCAGCTCCACGTCCACGACCGCGAGTCGTACGACCCGGTGCGCACCGGCGTCGCGCTCCTGGTGACGGCGAAGAAGGCGTGGAGCGGCTTCGCGTGGCGGCCGGACCACTGGATCGACAAGCTCACCGGGTCGGCGGCGGTCCGCACCCTGATCGACGCGGGCGCGGGCACCGACGAGGTGGTGGGCGCCTGGCGGACCGGGCTCACGGCGTTCCGCGCGACCCGGGCGCGGTATCTGCTGTACCGGTGAGCGGCCGGGGGGAAACCCCCGGGGCGGACGGTGGCTGGCGGGATGGGCCCGGCCCCCGCCCGGCCGACAGGCTGGGGCCATGCATCTGTTCCACGACACCCACCACCGTCTGCGCCAGGCCTTACTCCTGCTGCTGGGTCTGACGCTCGGCGTGTTCACGGCGGCCGCCCCGGCGGCCCGGGCAGCCGAACCCCACACTCCGGAACGGCAGTTGGCACGGTCGGCCCAGCCCCTCGACGGCCTGCGGCCGCTCGGCCGCATGGTCGGCTCGGCGGACATCGTGGGCCTCGGCGAGGCGACGCACAACTCGCACGAGTTCTTCGCGACCAAGCAGCGCGTGTTCCAGTACCTCGTCGAGAAGAAGGGCTTCACCACCTTCGCCCTGGAGACGGCCTGGTCCTCGGGGATGCGCGTCAACGACTACGTGCTGCGCGGCGAGGGCGACCCCGAGCGGATCGTGCGCGAGGAGTTCCAGAGCTCGTACGCGATGTGGCAGACCCGGGAGTACCTGGACCTGATCCGCTGGATGCGCGGCTACAACCTGCACCACGACCGCAAGGTCCAGTTCATGGGCGACGACATGGGCTACGCGGGCCCGCGGCTCTTCGACAAGGTGACCGCGTACACCGCGAAGCGCTACCCCGCGCTGCTGCCCCGGCTCACCGCCCTCTACAAGGACTCGCGGCCCACCGCGGGCGTCGGCGACACCATGAACGGCACGCTCAAGCGCCCGCTCGCCGAGCGCAGGCGGCAGGCCGACGAGGTGCGCCGCGCGTATGAACTGCTCGCGGCCCAGCGGCCCGGCCCCGACCGGGCCGAGCACGCCTGGATCCTCCAGTACGCGCGCACCATCGCGCAGACCGGCGCCATGTGGGCGTTCGACTTCTTCGACGACGGCCAGCTGCGCGAGTCGCGGCTCTACCGGGACCGGGTGATGGCCGAGAACACGGTGTGGTGGCAGCGCCACACCGGGCACAAGATGCTGCTCTCCGCGCACAACGGCCATGTCGGGTACGCCCCGACGCTCAGCGCCGAGTACCCGAAGGTGCAGGGCGCCTTCATCCGGGAGGCGGTCGGCTCCGCGTACATGAACATCGGGTTCACCTTCGGGCAGGGCTCGTTCAACGCCCTCGACCTGAACGACCCGGCCGAGCCGATCCGCGAGTTCACCGTCGGGCCGCCCGAGCCGGGCAGCAACGAGGAGGTCCTCGAACGGGTCTCGCCGCGTGACTACTACCTCGATCTGCGCAAGGTGGCGAACCCGGCCAAGGACTGGCTGGGCACTTTCCGGCCGACGCGGTCCATCGGCAACTCCTGGCCCCAGGAGACCGACCAGGTGCGGCTCGGACCCTCGTTCGACGTACTGGTGCACCTCCACCGGGTGACGGCGGCACACCGGCTCTGACCTCCCCGATTTCACCCCTTTCTCCTCTGTCCTGCGTATGGTCAGCCCTCCGGTCGGGCGGGACGATGTGAGGCCTCAGCCTCGTCCCATCGTCAGCGAACGGACCGGAGGGCAGCGCCATGCCGGACATCGGAGTCGAGCCATATCGGGAGATCACCTTCGACGCGGACGGCGACGCCTCTCCGGCGGAGCGCGCGGCCCTCGCGGATCTGGACGTCACCGATCTGGTGATGTTCTCGCACGGCTGGAACAACACCCCGTCGGTCGCGACGGCCCTGTACCGCCGCTTCTTCGCTCCTTTCCCCGGCCTGCTGGCCGAGGCGGGCCCGGCCGGGGCGCAGGTGCGCCTCGGGTACGCGGGCATCGTGTGGCCCTCCATCCGCTTCGCCGACGAGCAGATCCCGAACTTCCCGCACACCGCCCTGGCCGCGGAGCCGGGCGCGGGCCTGGACGCGGCGACCGTGGACGCGCTCAAGCGGGCGTTCCCCGAGCACGGGGTGACCGTCGACGCGCTGGCCCGGCTGCTCGACGAACAGCCGGACTCGGAGGAGGCATTCCGCCAATTCGGGCTCCTCGCCCGGGAGTTGGTGGCGGATGACGCGGAATCGTCTGGTTTCGCCGCCGACACCGTGGACGACGGCGCGGACGGGGCGGCGCTCCTCACGGACGACACGCTCGGGCTGTGCCGGGAGTTCACGCTCGCCCTGTCCGACACCGGCATGCGGGTCGAACCGGGCCCGCCCGGCCCCTCGTTCTCGCTCGGCAAGTCGCTCAAGCACCTGTGGGACGGCGCCAAGGAGGTGCTGCGGCAGACCACGTACTACGAGATGAAGCGCCGGTCGGGCAAGGTCGGCCAGCTCGGGCTCGGGCCGCTGCTCGGCGAGCTCGCCCGGACCAGACCCGCGATGCGGGTCCATCTGGTCGGGCACAGCCAGGGCGGACGGCTGGTCGCGTTCGCACTGAAGGGCCTGCCGGAGGGGGCACGGAACGTCAAATCGGTGACCCTGCTCGAAGGGGCCTTCTCGCACTACGCGTTCGCCGAGCGGCTGCCGTCCGGGCTCGACGGGTCGGGCGCGCTCGCGGCGCTCCACCGACGGGTCGACGGCCCGGTGGTCTCCTGCTACTCGCGCTTCGACACCGCCCTCGGGGTGATCTACCCCCTGGCGTCGAAGCTCGCCGGAGACTACCGGGGCCTGCTGGAGCTCGACCGCCGCTGGTGGGCGATCGGCCACGACGGCATCCAGTCGGTGGCCCCCTGCACCGAACTCACCCTGGCGGAGGCGCTGCGGGACGGAGTACCGGACTCCGGCTGTGTGAGCGTGAACGCGGAATCGGTGGTCCGCTCAGGCGGCCCCCCGGCGGGAGCCCACAGCGACATCTGCCACCCCGAGCTGGCAAGGGTGGTACTGGCCGCGGGCCGCATCCCCTAAGGGGCGCGGGGAACTGCGCGACCAGCCCCCACCGGCCCGCGGTCAACGAACTCACCGATGCGACGCGAACTCCACCACCTGCTGATACGTCGGCCGGTTCTGCCAATTGATCGCATTCTGCGAAATCCCGCCCAGCGGCCGCTGCACGATCGAGTCGGCACACCACTGGTTGCCCGCCGCACAACCGGCGTCACCGGGATACACCTGCGCGGGCGTCTTCGCGGCAGCCTGCCCAAGGGTGGCAAGCAGGACGTCACGACAGGCGGACAGCTGCCCCCCGCCGCAGTACGCCCGGCCCAGCGGTCCCGCCACCGGCTCCCCCAGCACCGTACGCAAGTCCTTGTCCGCGTAGCTCCACCACCCGTACTGGAAGGCGGATCCGGCGTGCGCCCCGGTCGGGCCGTGCCCGGCCGACGGCGCCTCGTCCGTGGACAGGTTCGACGTGAGCGCCGAGTACAGCCCGTCCCCGAGCCCCGGCCGGAACTCGGCCTCGATCAGCAGCGGCCACCACGCGTCCATCAGCCGCACGGCGTCCGGGTGGGTGTAGGTGTGCGAGCCCTGCGCGGTCTCGCGGCGCTGGGTCCCGTCGGCCTTCCACGACTCCAACTGCCCCACAGCCGTTGCCAGTCGCGGATCGGTGACGGGCGCGCTGCGGATGACCTTCAGGAGCTCGGGCAGCACGTCCTCGCCGCGCAGATCGGTGACGGCGGCCTGCGCCATGGCCCGGGTGAGCGCGGCACGGGTCACCCCGCCCTGCGCGACCAGCGCCTTGACCCGGTCGTCGAGGAGGTTGCCCCGGTGCACCGAGCCGTTGCCGAACCCGGCGGCCGTGTAGTCCTTGGCCTGCTTGTTGTTCCAGGAGATGTAGTAGTCCTGCCCGACGGACTGCGGGTGCTGGGCGGGCGGGGTGTAGTCGGCGGTGTTGTACGCCGGGTCGAAGCCCTGCCACTCGTAGGCGCGGTCGGCCGCGATCGGCAGCGACGGGTCGACGTCGGGGTTGCGGACCGGGTTCTTGCCGCTGTTGTAGTACGCGGCGGTGCGGGAGTCCGCGTAGAACCAGTTGAAGGCGTAGTCCACGTGCTGGGCGGCCTGCTGGAAGGTGGCCGCGTCCTTGACGTACGTCGGGTCGTTGAACATCTGGAAGCCGATGATCGAGTCGGCCTCGTGGCGGTAGGTCGAGCGCAGTGAGGTGTACGCGACCTGCTTGCCGCCGACCGTGGCGCGGGCGGAGACGATGCCGTAGTTGGTGCGCCAGACCTGCATCCGGTAGGAGCCCGCGGCCGTGTTGTCGGCGGTGGTCGGCTTCCAGGCGTTGGTCTTCTCCAGCTTCTCCATCGGGGTGCACACGCCCCGGTAGAGGTAGTGGGCCGCGTCCTGGCAGAGTTCGACGGTGTAGGTATCGGTGATGTCCTGCCCGGCGGAGGTGGCCGACCAGGCGTAGTCCTGGCCCCGGCCGAGCTGCACGTACATGCCGACGCCCGCGAAGGAGGCGCCCCGGGCGCTGATGCCCGGGCCCTGGATCTCCTGGAGCATCAGCAGCTGTGGCGCGAAGTAGCCGGTCTGCGGTCCGAAGACGGCGACCGGGTTGCCGCTCGCGGTGCGGCTGCCGGAGACGAGCAGCGCGTTGGACATCCCGCGCGGCTTGCCGATGTCGAAGCCGGGCAGCGCGCCGTTGTTGAAGATCCCCTTGAGAGGCTTGAGCCGCTCCGGTACGCGCACGTCGGCCTTGGCCTTGGTGACCGCGGAGCCGGTGCGGTCGTAGACGAGCTGTTCGGGCACGACCGTGCCGGGGTCGGGCATCGCGGTGCCCCGCGCGTTCGCGGGCTTGGTGGCGTACGGGAAGCTGGTGCCGTCGTGGACGGTGAGCGCGGCCTCGGGGTCGTTGCGCTCGCGGAACGACTCCCAGACCTTGGTGCCCTCGGCGACGCCGTACTTGGCCTGGGCGGCCTGGAGCGAGAGCGCGGCCTGCACCTCGCCGCCCCCGCCCCCGCCGAACAGCCCGCCGACGACGGAGGCGAGCGCGATCAGGTCGGTGACCTTGAACGGCTGGATCTCCCCCACGTTGGTGATGGCGTCGATCTTGCCGGTGAGGACGTACTCGCCGGGGAAGTACCGGCCGTTCTTGGACTGCTTGGCGTAGGCGTTGATGCCGTCCACGTACGCCTGCGCGTCCGCCATCGCCTGCTCGCCGCGCGGGCCGTTGGTGGTGCGGATCCGGTCGACCTGGGCCTGGAGATCGGCCTCGGTGTACGGGGCCTGCGGCCAGAACTCCTGCTCCAGGCCCTGGTTGGCGAGCGCGCCGCCCGCGAACGAGGTGAGCTCGCCGCGCCCGATGTGCCGGAACAGGTCCATCAGCCAGAGCCGGTCCTGGCCGGCCGCGAACCCGGCGCCGTACTCGGTTCCGTAACGGGTGGTGCCCTTGATGTGCGGGACGCCGGTGGCCTTGTCGCGGGTGATGGTGACGTCGGGGCGCGGGGAGCTGGTGGAGGCCACCTGGCCGCTGGGCACCCCGAACGAGGCGTCGTTGAAGAAGGAGTTGAGCTTGTCGTCGGTGAGCGAGGACTGGCCGGCGACGAGCGCGTCGTACTTGCCGAGCTGGTCGTCGCTGTGCGCGGGATGGGTGCCGAAGGCCTTGTTGCCGAGGATCTCGACGAGGGTGGCGTTGCCGTTCTCACCGGGCGGCAGGATGTCGCCGCACCGCCCCAGGCAGTAGTCGCTGTTGGGCGGTTCGGCGGCGCCGGCCTGGCCGACGGGGGCGAGCAGGGCGGCCGCGAGGGCGATCACGGTGGCGGCGGTGGCGGTTCTGAGCCGTGCGGTGGGTCGTCGCATGCGTGCTCCTAGTGAGGACCGATGCGGCGGAGGTTACTGAGGGGTACCGCCGAGGGGAAGATGAACACACGTCACCTTTCCCGAACGTGCGTGACCTTCCCGGAATCACCACAGGGTTACGGGGTGGGGCGCCCGGAGCACGCGGGGGGCGTGCGACGTATTCCGGTCAGCGCCGCCTGATGGGGCCCATCGGATTTTCGATGGAGCCGGATCGGGTAGCCGTACGTCCATTCCTCGACGCCGAGCATTCGCCGAAGTGACGAGCGACGGAGGTGGCAGGGCCATGGCTGGTTTCCGCAGCCTTGCGAGACAGGTGCGCGACCCAGGGAACGATCTCGCACTGCGCCGGTATTCGCTGCGCAAGTGCCTTGAGCGGTTCGCCCCTTATGGACACCGGGCGACCTGGGACCATCTGTGCGTACGGCACGACATCGGGCCGGAGGACCGGGCGCCCGATCCGGCGCGGCTGGTGGCCGCGCTCGACGAGCTGGAGGCGGCGCGGGCCGTCTGGCTCGGATACGAAGCGGAGTTCGCGGCCCGCAGGAAGCGTGAGAAGCACGCCGGCCTGCGGATCCCCGGCTCCTTCGACGACTGGCACCGGCGCACCTGGGGCGGTTTCGGGGTGGCCTGGTGCGACGACCCGTCGGTGCATCCGGCGCGGCCGCTGGCCGAGGTGCTCGGCCGGATCATCGCGGCCCTGCGGACGGTGCCGGGCGCGGGCTGCCCGGTGTGCGGCGGGCGGGCGCTGGTGTGGCAGCAGGACCTGGCCCACGACCCGTGGTGCGGCCCGGTCTGCACGGGCTGCGGAATCCTGGTGCCGCAGCCGGTCCTGACCGCCGAGGCGCTGGTGCGCGCCAAGTCGGTACGGCGCGGAGCGCTGGCATCGGTGGCATGAGACACGCGGGGGCGGATGCGGCCTAGGGCCGCGGGGGCCGCCCCCGCGATGTGAGGACGACCGACTCCCGTACGGCTAGCAGGCCTCGCACGAGGGGGCCTCGGCCGCGACCCGCTCCTCGACCTGCTTCTTCTTGGTCTTCTTGCGCTCGGGCAGCAGCCGCGAGCCGGTGAGGCGGTCGCCGGAGATGTCGTCCGGGTTGGACAGGACACAGGTCTCCAGCGACAGGCACCCGCAGCCGATGCAGTCGGTGAGGTGGTTGCGCAGCCGGTCCAGCTGCTTGATGCGCTCGTCGAGTTCGGAGCGCCAGGTCTCGGAGAGCCGCGCCCAGTCCTCGCGGGTCGGGGTGCGCTCCTCGGGGAGTTCGGCCAGGGCGTCCCGGATCGTGGCGAGCGGGATGCCCACGCGCTGGGCGGCCCGTACGAAGGCGACCCGGCGCAGCACGTCGCGGCTGTAGCGGCGCTGGTTGCCCGAGGTACGGCGGCTGCTGATCAGGCCCTTGGACTCGTAGAAGTGCAGGGCGGACACGGCGGCCCCGCTGCGGGCGGACAGCTGACCGACCGTGAGCTCATGGACCTTCTCTGGAATCTGCGGCACTCCTCGAACCCTACTGCGCGGGTGCGATCACCGTTGACAGCGGGCACCGCCCCCAGCATGCTGAGCAAGCGCTTGGACAGTGGAGGCGCAAAGGCAGCCGAAGCATGCGAGAGAGGCAGGAACCGGGCATGGCAGAGCCGAGGATCTTCACCTCCGCCGACGAGCTGAAGGCCGGAGTGGGCGAGCCGCTCGGGTACAGCGACTGGCTGGAGATCGACCAGCACCGCATCGACCTCTTCGCCGACGCCACCGGCGACCACCAGTGGATCCACGTCGACCCGGCCCGCGCCGCGGCGGGCCCGTTCGGAACGACGATCGCGCACGGCTATCTGACGCTCTCGCTCCTGCCGGCCCTGGTACCGCAGGTGCTGCGCGTCGAGGGCATGAGGATGGGCCTCAACTACGGCACGGAGAAGGTCCGCTTCCCCGCCCCGGTCCCGGTCGGCTCCCGCCTGCGCGCCACGGCCGTCCTGACGGACGTGGCCGAGGCGGGCGGCGGGGTCCAGGTGACCGCGAAGGTCACGGTGGAGCGGGAGGGCGGCGAGAAGCCGGTGTGCGTGGCGGAGTCGGTGTCGCGGTACTTCTTCTGAGCGGCGGGAAGTGAAGTACGTCGTCCGCCGGTCGGCGGGGTCGCCCCGCAGGGGCGTTCAAGGGGCGCGGGGCTGTGTCATTGTGCGGCTCCGCCGCGTGGGCGCGACCAGCCACAGACGGTCCGCAGCCGAACGACCGCGCCCCTAACCAGCCCCGACCATCCGCAGGACGAGGTCAGCGTAGAGCGCGCCGACCTCGTCGGGCGTGCGGCGCCCCTCCGTGTTGAACCAGCGGGCCACGTCGATGCAGAGCGACAGGACCGCGAGCGTGGTGCCGGGGACGTCGGGGACGTCGAACTCGCCCGCCGCCACGCCGTCGTTGAGGATGCGGCGCACGGCGGCGTCGCTGCGGCGGCGCAGGCCCACGATCTCGGTGCGGTGCTCGGCGCCGAGCGCGTCGAGCTCGTACTGGACCACGCGGGCGGTCATGTGGTGCCCGGCGTGCCACCGCACGAAGGAGCGGACGGCGCCGTCGAGCCGGTCGGCGGCGGTGCCGGGGGCGGCCGCCGCCGTCTCCAGGATCTCCAGGGCCTTGTCGTGGCCGATCCGGCTGATCCGGTGGAGCAGCTCTTCCTTGGTCTTGTAGTGGATGTAGAGCGCGGCCGGGCTCATCCCGGCGCGGCCCGCGATGTCACGGGTCGTCGTGGCGTGGTAGCCGCGCTCCGCGAAGGCCTCCACGGCGGCGACCAGCAGCCTCCGGGCGGCCTCGGGCGTGACCTCGCCCCACGGCCTGTCCTCGCCGCCCACCGTCTGCTCAGCCGCGTCCATCGCTGCCCCTTCCTTCGGACGAACACCATACCCCGAAGGTGAGCAAGCGCTTAGAGCGCGCTACAGCTTCTGGAAGGGGTCGTGCTCGGCGAGCAGCTTCTCCAGGCGGGCCTGGTCGACCCGGCTGACGATCTGCCCGGCCTCCTGGCGGTCGCGGACCACCTTGGCGAGCGTGAAGGCGGAGGTGACGAGGTAGAGGACGGCTATCCCGAGGAAGGCGCGCACCCAGGCGTCGGCCTGGAGCCGGGTGATGCCGATGGCGGTGGCGCCGATGGCGATGGCGAAGGACGCGACGGCCTGTCCGTAGTACGCGGCCGTGTTCTGCTGCTTGACCGGTGTCTCACTCATGGGCACAGGATGCGGCGGATGTGGCCGGGGCCACATCCGCTCACGTACTCAGGACGTACTCAGAACGCCGGGACTCAGAACGCCGAGACCCCCGTCTCCGCCCGGCCGATGATCAGCTTCTGGATCTGGCTGGTGCCCTCGTACAGCGTCATCACGCGCGCGTCGCGCACCAGCTTGCCGACCGGGTACTCGTCGATGTAGCCGTAACCGCCGTACACCTGAAGGGCGTTGTTGGCCGCGCGCACCGCCGCCTCGGAGGCGAACAGCTTCGCCTTGGAGGCGGCGGTGGCGAACTCCTCGCCCCGGTCGATGAGATCGGCGACCCGCCAGGTCAGCAGCCGGGCCGCGTCCACGTCCACGGAGATGTCGCTGATCAGCTCCTGGACCAGCTGGTGGTGCGCGATGGACCGGCCGAACTGCTCGCGCTGCCCGGCGTACCCGACCGCCGCGTCCAGGGCCGCCCGGGCGATGCCGACGCAGCCCGCCGCCACCGACATCCGCCCCTTGGCCAGCGCCGACATGGCGATCGAGAAGCCCTTGCCCTCCGGCCCGAGCAGCGCGCCCGCGGGGACGCGCACGTCCTGGAGGACCACCTCCGCGGTCGCCTGGCCGCGCAGGCCGAGCTTGCCGTGGATGGGGCGGCGGCTGAGACCGGGGGCGTCGGCGGGCACCAGGAAGGCGGAGACGCCGCGGTGGCCGGGGGTGTCGTTGGTGCGGGCGAACAGCAGCACCAGATCGGCCCAGGTGCCGTTGGTGATGAACATCTTGGAGCCGTTGATGACGTAGTCGCCGCCGTCGCGGACCGCACGGGTGGCGAGGTTCCCCGCGTCGGAGCCGGTGCCGGGCTCGGTCAGGCCGAAGCAGCCGAGCGCCTCGCCGGAGGTCAGACCCGGCAGCCAGGCCCGCTTCTGCTCCTCGCTGCCCCAGTGCGCGACCGTCTTGGCGACCAGGCCGAGCGAGACGGAGACGATGCCGCGCACCGACGAGTCGCCGCGCCCCAGCTCCTCGGTCACCAGGCAGTACGCGAAGTGGTCGCCGCCCGAGCCGCCGTACTCCTCGGGGACGGTGAGCCCGAGGAAGCCGAGCGCGCCCAGCTTCTTCACGATCGACTTGTCGACGCTCTCGGCCCGGTCCCAGGCGGCGGCGTACGGGGTGACCTCGCGGGCGACGAAGTCCTCGGCGAGCCGCCGCACCGCGGCCTGCTCCTCGCTCAGCTCCAGGTTCATGCCGCTCGCACCCCACGTAGTCCGGTCGGTCGGCGATCCGGTCGACCGCCATTTAATTACCACTGCTAGTTTTCTATGCGCAGGCCTACTATGTGCCGCATGGCCCGACCGCGCAAGCCCCTCCTCAGCCACGACCGCATCGTCGCGGCGGCGAGCGCGCTCGTGGACGCCGAAGGGCTCGCGGCCGTCTCGACCCGCCGCCTCGCCGCCGAGCTGGGGGTGAGCGGGCCCTCGCTCTACAACCACTTCCGGACGAAGGACGAGATCCTGGAGGCGGTGGCGGACGCGACCTCCGCGCAGGTCGACCTGTCGATGTTCGAGGCGGGCGACGCCCGCGGCTGGCGCACCGCGCTGCACGACTGGGCCGTCGCCTACCGCGCGGTCCTCACCCGCCACCCCAACATCGTCCCGGTGCTCGCCCAGGGCCCCGGCCGCCGCCCGGCGGGCCTGCGGCTCGCGGACGCGGTGTTCGGCGCGATGGTCGCGGCGGGCTGGCCGCCCGCGCAGGCCACCCGCATCGGCGCGCTGATGCGGTACTTCATCATGGGCTCGGCCCTCGGCTCCTTCGCCCGCGGCTTCGTGGACGACGAGACGGCGTACGACCCGGCCGACTACCCCCACCTCGGCCAGGCCCATCTGCTGGCCGAGCGGCAGGAGGAGATCGACGAGGGCGCGTTCGACACCGGCCTCCGGGCGCTCCTGGACGGGCTCCAGACGCAGTACGACGCACTGCCCCGGCGGACCGCCGCCCACGGTTCGGCCCCCGCCGAACGGTGACGGCGGCATCCTGGAGGTATGACAACCACAGCGGGATCGGGACTCGCCGCGTTCGCCTCGCTGCTCGCCGACGAGACCCGGGCGGCCTTCTGTCTGGCGCTGCTCGACGGGCGGGCCTGGACGGCCGGGGAGCTGGCGCGGTACGCGAAGGTCGCCCCCTCCACGGCCAGTGAGCACCTGGGCAAGCTGGTGGCGGGCGGACTGCTCTCCGAGGAACGGCAGGGGCGCCACCGGTACGTACGCCTGGCCGACGCGGGCGTCGCCCACCTCGTCGAGGAGCTGGCGGCCCGTACGGCGCCCGCCCCGCCACGCAGTCTCCGGGCCGCGTCGGCGGGCAGCGCGATGGCCCGCGGGCGCACCTGCTACGACCATCTCGCCGGCCGCCTGGGCATCGCCGTCACGGACGCGATGACGGTACGGGGGCTGCTCACCCAGGACGCCGGGTTCGCGCTGACGCGTGAAGGGGTGCGCTGGTACGGGGAGTTGGGGCTCGCCCTCGACCACAAGGGCAAGCGCCCGCTGGTGCGCTCGTGCCTGGACTGGACCGAGCGCCGGCCCCATCTGGCCGGGGTCGCCGGAGCCGTGCTGTGCGCGCACGCGCTGGACGCCGGGTGGTGCGTACGGATCGGCTCGGAGCGGGCGGTCCGGGTGACGCCGGCGGGCGAGGAGGCCCTGGGCGAGCTGCTCGGGATCGAGAAGGCGAGCCTGCGGTGACGGGGCGGCGGGCCGCCGGATAATTCGGTGAGCGCCGAACGGTTCCCGCCGTACGGTCGCCGCATGACGAACTCCTCGCAGACCGGGCGCCGTTCGGAAGGACTCGCCCTCGCCGCCGTCGGGCTCTCCGTGGTGCTGTGGGCCTCGGCCTTCGTGTCGATCCGCAGCGCCGGTGACGCCTACTCCCCGGGGGCGCTCGCCCTGGGCCGACTGCTCGCGGGCACCGCCGTGCTCGGCGTGCTCCTCGCCGTCCGGCGCGAGGGACTCCCACCCCGGGCCGCCTGGCGCGGCATAGCCGTCTCCGGCTGTCTGTGGTTCGGCCTCTACATGGTGGTGCTCAACTGGGGCGAGCAGCAGGTCGACGCGGGGACGGCCGCGATGGTCGTCAACATCGGGCCGATCCTGATCGCGCTGCTCGGCGCCCGGTTCCTCGGGGAGCGGCTGCCGCCCCGGCTGGTGGCGGGCATGGGCGTCTCGTTCGCGGGCGCGGTGGCGGTCGGCCTGTCGATGTCCGGCGACGGCGGCGCCAATGTGCTCGGGGTGGCGCTGTGCCTGCTCGCGGCGGTGACGTACGCGGCCGGTGTGGTGGCGCAGAAGCCCGCGCTCGCCCACGGCAGCGCGCTCCAAGTGACCTTCTTCGGCTGTCTGGTGGGGGCCGTGGTCTGTCTGCCGTTCAGCGGGCAGCTGGTGTCGGACGCCGCCGACGCGCCGCTCACGGCGACGCTGAACATGGTCTATCTGGGGGTCTTCCCGACCGCGCTCGCCTTCACGACCTGGGCGTACGCCCTGGCCCGTACGACGGCGGGAAAGCTGGGCGCGACCACCTATGTGGTGCCCGCGCTGGTGGTGCTGATGTCCTGGCTGGTCCTGGACGAGGTCCCGGCGTGGCTCACCCTGGCCGGCGGCGCGCTCTGCCTCGCGGGGGTGGCGGTGTCGCGCTCCCGTCCCCGGCACCGTAAGGAAACGGAACCGGAGAACGGGAGCGCCACCGTGGCCGCCGTGGCGGACGCGCGCTAGGACCCGTCCCTAGAACACCACCAGCGCCCGCCCGCCCTTGCCCGCGAGCATGTTGTCGAACGCGGCCGGGATCCCGTCGAGGCCGATCCGCTCCGACACCATCGCGCCCAGGTCCAGGCGCCCGGCCCGGACGTGCTCGGCGAGCACCGGCAGGTCGCGCGCCGGGTCGCTGTTGCCGTAGACGCAGCCCGAGAGCGTACGGCCCCAGTGGAAGATCTCCAGGGCGTTGAAGGAGACCTGCTGGTCCTTGCCGCCGATGCCGACGACCGTGGTGCGCCCGCCGCGCCGGGTGGACTCCCAGGCGGTACGGATGGTCACCGCGCGGCCGACGCACTCCACGGCCACGTCCACCCCGTGGCCGCCGGTCAGCTTGCGGACGTCCTTGGCGGTCGTCTCCGAGGCGAGGACGAAGTCGGTGGCGCCCGCCCGCCGCGCCAGTTCCTCCTTGGCCGGGGAGACGTCGACCGCCACGATCCGCGCGGCGCCCGCGATCCGGGCCGACTGGAGGGTGGCCAGGCCCACGCCGCCGACGCCGAACACCGCGACCGTCTCGCCCTCGCGCACCTTCGCCGAGTGGTGGATCGCGCCGTAGCCGGTGAGGACCGCGCAGCCGAGCAGGGCGGCCTCGGTGAGCGGGATGCCCTCGGGCAGCGGCAGCAGACAGTTCTCGGCCACCACCGTCTCCTCGGCGAACGCGGCGACGTTGAGGCCGGGGTGGAGCTCGGTCCCGGCGGCCGTACGCGCGTACACCGCGCCCGCGCCCGCCAGCGCGTTCACGCAGAGCCAGACCTCGCCGAGCGAGCAGGGGTGGCAACTGCCGCAGGAGGGCGCCCAGTTGAGGACCACGCCGTCGCCCGGCGCCACCGAGGTGACCCCCTCGCCGACGGAGACGACCGTGCCCGCGCCCTCGTGGCCGAGGACGGCGGGGACCGGTACGCGCATGGTGCCGTTGGAGAGCGACAGGTCGGAGTGGCAGACCCCGGCGGCGGCGAGGCGGACCCGCACCTGGCCGGGGCCGGGCTCGGGGAGTTCTATCTCGGTGACCTCCAGCGGCGAGCCGATGGAGGGAAGGACTGCGGCGCGGACCACGATGCTGCTCCCGGGAATGAGAAGTGGTGCGGAATGACGAGACGTCAGAACTGGAGGGACTTGGTCTGGAGGTACTCGCTCAGGCCGTGCGGGCCGAGCTCGCGGCCGACGCCCGACTGCTTGTACCCGCCGAAGGGGGCCAGCGGGTTGAACCGGCCGCCGTTGATGTCGACCTGCCCGGTGTCCATCCGCCGGGCGAAGGCGACCGCCTCGGCCTCGTCCCCGGCCCAGACCGCGCCCGCGAGCCCGTACACCGTGCCGTTGGCGATCCGCAGCGCGTCGTCCTCGTCCTCGTACCGGATGAGCGAGACGACCGGGCCGAAGATCTCCTCCTGGGCGATGGTCATCCCGGGGTCGACGTCGGCGAAGACGGTCGGCGCCACGTAGTACCCCTGCTCCAGTGGAGCCTCGGCGCCGCCCGCGACGAGCCGGGCGCCCTCCTCGACGCCCTTCGCGATGTAACCGCGCACCCGCTCCCGCTGCTTGGCGCTGACCAGCGGGCCGACCCGGTCGCCCGCCGGGTACTTGGCGACGGCCGCCCTGGCGAGCTCGACCGCCTCCTCGTACCGGTCGGCGTGGACCAGCATCCGGGTCCAGGCGCTGCACGTCTGGCCCGCGTTGCTCATGACGTTGGCGATGCCGACGGCGACCGCCTTGGCGAGGTCGGCGGAGGGCAGGATGACGTTGGCGGACTTGCCGCCGAGCTCCAGGGCGACGCGCTTGACGGCCGCGCCCGCCGTGGCACCGATCCGGCGGCCCACTGCGGTCGAGCCGGTGAAGGAGACGAGGTCGACCCCCTCGTGCGCGGCGAGCGCCTGGCCCGCGACCGGGCCGAGTCCGGTGACCAGGTTGAACACCCCGGCGGGCAGCCCCGCTTCGTGCACCGCCTCGGCGAAGAGCCGCGCGGTGAGCGGGGTGTCCTCGGCGGGCTTGAGCACGACGGTGCAGCCCGCCGCGAGGGCGGGGGCCACCTTGGCGACGATCTGGTGCAGCGGATAGTTCCACGGCGTGATCGCGCCGACCACACCGACCGGCTCGTGGAAGACCGTGGAGTTCCCGATCCGCTCCTCGAAGCCGTACGCGGCGGCGAGTTCGGCGTACGAACCGGCGACCGCGATCGGCAGCCCGACGTGCACCTGCTGGGCGAACTGCTCGGGCGCGCCGAGCTCGGCGGTGACGGTCGCCGCGATCTCGTCCTTGCGGGCGGCGAGCCGGTCCCGCAGGGCGGCGATCAGGGCGGCGCGCCCGGCGGGCGGGGTCGCGGCCCAGCCGGGCAGCGCCGCGCGGGCCGCGCGCACCGCCGCGTCGACGTCCTCGGCGGTGCCCGCCGGGACGTGGGCGATGACCTGCTCGTCCGCCGGGTTCACCACGGCGATCGTGTCGCCGCCCGCGGCGGGCGTCCACCGGCCGCCTATGTACATCCCGTCGTGGGCGTCCATCGCACTCCTCCTGAGCCTGGGGGGCCTGAGCCCGGGGTCCGAGGACCCAAACTAGCGCCGGTAGTTTTCCGACACCAGGGGCCGCCCGGCCAGTGCCCGGGCGTCAGGAGGAGGCTATGCGGTCCCGCCCGGGCCCCGGACGGCGGTCAGGTGGGCGAAGACGACGACGTTGCTCTCGTACCCCTTCTTGCGGTCGAACTTGCCGCCGCAGGTGATCAGCCGCAGCTCCGGCCGGTTCCGCGGGCCGTACACCTCCTCGTCGGGAAAGCGCGCCTTGTCGTACTTGCGGACCGCGTCCACCGTGTAGACGGCGACGCGGCCGTCGGCGCGCCGGGCCTCGACGAGCCTGCCGGGCCGCAGCATCGAGAGGTTGGCGAAGACGGCCGCCCCGGTGCGGGTGTCGCGGTGGCCGACGGCGAGGGCGGTGCCGGCCTCGCCCGGGGTGGGCCCGTCCCGGTACCAGCCGGCCAGCTTGGGGTCGTCGACCGGCGGGGTCGCCAGGTGCCGCCCCCGGTCGAGCCCGAGGCCGACGACCGGCACCTTCAGGCTCAGATACGGGATGGCGAGGCCGGTCGCCCTGGACGGCGGCAGCGGCCGGGGCGGGCGGGCGGCCGCCGTGGGCCCGGTGGACCTGCCGCGCCCGGCCGGGGCCGGCGGCTCGGCGCCCGGTACGGCCGGGGCCTGCTTGTCCCCGTCGGCCCCCGTGGGGGCCGACGGCGTCGCCGCGCCCCCGGCCCCCGCGGCGCCCATGACGACCGGTGCGGCCGACCCGTCGTCCTGGGCCCACCAGACGCCGCCGACGACCAGGGTCGCGGCCAGCGCCGCCGTCCGCGTCAGCCGGTAGGCGCGGGTGCGGTGGAAGGGCCTGGGGGAACCGCTACGCGGCGCCATGGGAGCGGCGGCGCAGCCGTCGGACGAAGAGCACGCCGGAGACCCCGACCAGACCGAGGGCCGCGATGCCCGCGGCCGGCGGGACGCCGTCGGTGAACCCGTCGGTCCCGGCCAGACCGCCGCCGCCGGCGTTCGGCCCGCCGTTGGGGCCGCCGTTGCCGCCGCCGGTCGAGCCGCCGGAGGCGCCGCCCGGCGGGATGGCGATGGGGCGGCAGTCGACCTTGAAGACCTTCTGCTTGCCCGCGCCGTTGCCGCCGGTGATCTTCCAGGTGAGCTTGTACTGCCCGTCCGGGAGGGAGAGCGGCAGGGTGTGGTCCGTGCCGGTGGGAAGGGAGAGGGTGCCGTTGAGGGTCGCGCCGCCCGCCCTGAGGGGCTGGGTCTGGATGGACCAGGTGACGCTCTGCCCCTTGTCGAAGTTGAACCCGGCGAGATAGAACCCGCAGACCTTGGTCTCGTCGAGCTGGCCGGTGAACGGGGTGCCCAGGTTGTGGATCTTCACGTCGCCGTTGTCGCCGGGGGCGGCGTACGCGGCGGGCGCCCCGGCCAGGGCGGCTCCCGCGAGCCCCAGGGCGAGGACGGTGGCGGCCGGGCGGCGGACGGTGGGGCTCGGGGGTGAGGAGGCAGGCATGCGCTTTCCTTTGAGTCAGATTGTCATATAAATCGACCTTTCGTCTGACTCTCTTTCACACCCGCACGGCGAAGCGGCGGAGCAGCGCCGGACGGGCCGTCCGATATCGCCCGTCCGGCGCAGCGCCCGCCGCCCGCTCCCTGTGTCCGCGCCCGGTGCCGAGCGCCCCGCCTCAGACGATCCCGAAGAGGATCCCCGCGCCGAGGACCACCAGCGAGGTGAGCGCCGCCCACTTCACCGTGAACCGGGTGTGGTCGCCGAACTCGACCTTGGCCATGCCCACCAGGACGTAGACGGCGGGAACCAGCGGGCTCGACATGTGCAGCGCCTGTCCGGCCAGCGAGGCGCGGGCGATCTCCACGGAGGAGACGCCGTGCGCGGCACCGGCCTCCGCGAGGACCGGCAGGACGCCGAAGTAGAAGCCGTCGTTGGACATGAAGTACGTGAGCGGCAGGCTCAGGACGCCGGTGACCAGCGCCATGTGCGGGCCCATGCCCTCGGGGACGGCGCCGACCAGCCAGTCCGCCATGTGCTTGACCATGCCGGTGCCGTTGAGGACGCCGGTGAAGACGGCCGCGGCGAAGACCATGCCCGCCACGTTGACGACATTGTCGGAGTGGGCGGCGATCCGGGCCTTCTGGTCCGGCATGTGCGGGAAGTTGACGGTCAGCGCGAGCGCCGCGCCCAGCAGGAACAGCACCGGGATCGGCAGCCACTCCATGATCATGGCGGTGAGCAGCACCACGGTGAGGGCCGCGTTGAACCAGTACAGCTTGGGGCGCAGGGTCGCGCGCTCCGGGTCGAGGCCCGGGAAGTCGGGGGTCCCGGGCAGGTCCTGGTCCGCCCCGCCGCCCGCGCTCGGGCGGGGTGCCTCGGGGCCGCCCGCCGCCACCAGGACCGTCTCGCTCTCCGGCTCCAGGACCTCGTCCAGCGTGAGGTAGCCGAGCCGCTTGCGCTCGCGGCGGCCCAACACGTACGCGAGGACGAAGACCGCCACGAGGCCGACCGCGAGGGCCGGGATCATCGGGACGAAGATGTCGGTGGCGTCGAGCTTGAGGGCGGTGGCGGCGCGGGCGGTGGGGCCGCCCCAGGGCAGGGTGTTCATCACGCCGTTGGCGGTGGCGGCGACTCCGGTCATCACCACGAGGCTCATCTTCAGCCGCTTGTAGAGCGGATACATCGCGGAGACCGTGATCATGAAGGTGGTCGAGCCGTCGCCGTCGAGGGAGACGATCGCGGCGAGCACCGCCGTACCGACGACCACCCGCACCGGGTCCGCCTTGCAGAACCGCAGGATGCCCCGGACGATCGGGTCGAAGAGGCCGACGTCGATCATCACGCCGAAGTAGATGATGGCGAACATCAGCATCGCGGCGGTCGGCGCGAGCTTGCCCACGCCGTCGACCACATAGTCGCCGAGGTGGGCGCCCTTCCCCACGAAGACGCAGAAGAGGGCGGGGATCAGAACCAGCGCCGCGATGGGCGACAGCTTCTTCAGCATGATCAGCACCAGGAAGGTCGCGATCATGGTGAAGCCGAGGACGGTCAGCATGGAGGACACCTAACGTTCACCCTTGAACTCCCACCAGGGGGCTGGCGGTGCGGATGACGTTAGGTCGGCCGTTCCGGCGTTAACAAGATGTTGACGTGTGAGCAATACGAGCAAAACCCCAGGTCAACGAAGTGCGATCAGCTCGACCGGGAAACCGTTGAGCACCGCCGTACCCGACAGCGGGTCCAGGCGCGAGCCGTCGAGCAGCTGGTTGACGTTGACCCCGGGCAGTCCTGCGGCGACCCCGAGCCGGGTTCCGGGGCGGTTGTGCCCCCACCCGTGCGGGAGGCTGACCACGCCCGTACGGACCGAGTCGGTGATCTCCACGGGCGCCGCCACCTCGCCGCCGTCCGCCTTGACGCGTACGGGATCGCCGTCGCGCAGGCCGAGCCGCGCCGCGTCCTCGGGGTGGACGTGGAGGGTGCAGCGGTTGGAACCGCCGTTCAGGGACGGGATGTTGTGCAGCCAGCTGTTGTTGGAGCGCAGATGGCGCCGGCCGACCAGGACGAGCCCGTCCGGGCGGGCGTCGAGGGCCGCGCGCAGCCGGGGCAGATCGGCGGCGATCGGCGCGGGCAGCAGCTCGATCCGCCCGCTGCGGGTCCGCAGCACCTGCGGAAGGCGGGGCTTCAGGGGGCCGAGGTCGATGCCGTGCGGGTGGGCGAGCACCCGCTCCAGGGTGAGGCCGTCGGGGGCGGCGCCGAAGCCGTCGCCGTAGGGGCCGAGCCGCAGCATCATGTCGAGCCGCCGCTCGGGACCGCTCTCGCCGGTCAGCGCCGCCGCGAGCTCCTCGGGATCGCGTCCGTACACGGCCGAGTGCGGGTCGGCCGCGGCCCTGCCCAGCGTACGGTCGACGACCATCGCGTCCACGGCGTCCGCCGGGGCTCCGTGCATGCCGGTCGCCGCGAGGACGAGCCGGGCGTGGATCTCGCACTCGTCGAGCCTGCCCTCGGCGAGCGGCACGGCGGGCCGGGTGTAGCGGACCTGATTGCGCACGGCGAGCGCGTTGAAGGCGAAGTCGAAGTGGGCGCTCTGCGAGGGCGGCGGCGGGGGCAGCACGACGTCGGCGTGGCGCGAGGTCTCGTTGAGGTACGGGTCGACGCTGACCATGAAGTCGAGCCCGGCCAGCGCGCGGTCGAGCCGGTCGCCGTCGGGGGCGGAGAGCACCGGGTTGGCGGCGCAGACGATCAGCGCCCGGATCTTCCCCTCGCCCGGCGTCTCGATCTCCTCGGCGAGCGCGGCCGCCGGCAGCTCCGACTTGGCCTCCGGGTGGCCGCCGACCCGGCTGCGCCAGCGACCGATCTCGAAGCCCTTGCCGGGCCCGGCCGGTCGCGGGGCGCGGTCGGTGGCGGAGAGCGGGAAGAGCGCGCCGCCGGGCCGGTCCAGGTTGCCGGTGAGGATGTTGAGGACGTCGACGAGCCAGCTGGCGAGGGTGCCGTGCTCCACCGTGCAGCTGCCGATGCGGCCGTAGACGGCGGCGGTGGGCGCGGCCGCGAGCTCCCGGGCGAGGATGCGGATCTCGTCCGGGTCGAGGTCGCAGGCCGCCCCGACCTCCTCGGGGGTGAACTCCCTTACGGAATACCGTACTTCGGCCAGCCCCTCGACCGCGTCCGCGAGCCCCCCGAGCGAGGTCAGCCCCTCCTCGAAGAGGACGTAGGCGAGCGCGGCGAGCAGCAGTGCGTCGGTGCCGGGCCGGGGGGCCAGGTGCCGGTCGGCGAGCTTGGCGGTACGGGTGCGGCGCGGGTCGACGACGGTGAGGGTGCCGCCGCGCCGGCGCAGCGCCTTGAGCCTGCCGGGGAAGTCGGGCGCGGTGCACAGGCTCCCGTTGGACTCCAGGGGGTTGGCGCCGAGCAGCAGCAGGTGGTCCGTGCGGTCGAGGTCCGGCACCGGGATGGCGAACGGGTCGCCGAAGAGCAGCCCGCTGGAGACGTGCTTGGGCATCTGGTCGAGGGTGCTGGCGGTGAAGAGGCTGCGGGTGTGCAGCCCGCCGAGCAGTACGGGCGGGTAGAGCGCCCCGGCCATGGTGTGGACGTTGGGGTTGCCGAGCACGACCCCGACGGCGTCGGCGCCGTACGTCTCGACCACCGGCCGCAGCCGCGCCGCGACCAGGTCGAACGCCTCGTCCCAGGTCGCCCGCTCCAGCTTCCCGTCGCGGCGGACGAGGGGTGCGGCGAGCCGGTCGGGGTCGCCGTCGACCTCGCCGAAGGAGGCGCCCTTGGGGCAGATGAACCCCTGGCTGAACACATCGTCCCGGTCACCCCGGGCGCCGGTGACCCGGGTCCCCTCGACGGTCAGGGTCAGCCCGCAAGTGGCTTCGCAGAGGGGGCAGATGCGCAGTGCGGACATGGGGGGGTCCTCCCCGGGGCGGCGGTGGTGACGCGCGGGCGGTTTGAGCATACCGACCGGTAGGCATGGTGGCGAGGGTGGAGAAGAACCGTTACGGCGGCCGTGGGCGAGGGCTCAGCCCAGGGTCCTGGCCAGATACGCGTGCAGCAGTTCGCGGGTCTCGGACACGATGCCCGGGTCGCCGTCCGGGTCGGTGCGGAAGGCGAGCCGCAGCAGCGCGTCCGCCGCCTCCACCGCGACCAGGATGGTGCGGCGCAGCTCGGTGTCGGGGGCGCGGCCGAACTGGGCCGGGAGCAGTTCGGCGAGCCGGTCGGCCAGGAGGTGGTTGGCGTCGGCGGCGGGGTCGACGACCGGCTGCGGGCCGCCGAAGTCCACCAGGTTGAACCCGGGCACGGTCTTCTTCAGGACCAGGTACTCGTCGAGCACCGCGTCGATCGCCCCGCGCCAGTCCTCGGCCTCGATCGTGGCGAGCCGGGCGCTGACGATCTCCGCGAACCGGTCTAGGTTGCGGGCGGCGAGCGCCTCCGCGAGCGCCCGCTTGTTGCTGAAGAACCGGTAGACCGAGCCGATGGGCACCCCGGCCCGCTGGGCGACGGCCCGGGTCGAGAGCTCTTCGTAACCGGTCTCGTCCAGGAGTTCGGCGCAGGCGTCCAGGATCCGGCTGAGGCGCTCGGCGCTGCGCTGCTGCACCGGTGCGCGGCGGAGGTTCGCATGGGGCACGGGCCCATCATGCCGCGCTCGGCCGGTTTTGCCGTTGACGCGGTCGAATCCGAATCCTACGGTGACCCATAGGATTGCAGGATTCTTCGGCAGCGGGAGCGGCAGATGACGACCAGCAGCGAGCAGGCCAGGAAGACGGCGGAGGCCCTGACGTACTCCCCGGGGTTCGGCAACGAGCACAGCTCCGAGGCGGTTCCCGGCGCCCTGCCCCATGGCCGGAACTCGCCGCAGCGCGCTCCCCTCGGGCTCTACGCGGAGCAGCTGAGCGGTTCCGCGTTCACCGAGCCGAGGGCGCACAACCGCCGCTCCTGGCTGTACCGGATCACGCCGTCGGCCGCGCACCCCGCCTTCGTCCGCACCGACAACGGCCGGCTGCGCAGCGCGCCCTTCACCGAGACCGTGCCCGACCCCAACCGGCTGCGCTGGAACCCGCTTCCCGAGCCGGCCCCGGGCACGGACTGGCTGGCGGGCCTGTGGACGCTGGGCGGCAACGGCGACGCCACCCAGCGCACCGGCATGGCGGTGCACCTCTACCACGCCAACGCCTCCATGGACCGGGTGTTCAGCGACGCGGACGGCGAGCTGCTGATCGTCCCCGAGCACGGCGGCCTGCTGCTGCGCACCGAGTTCGGCCTGCTCGCGGCCCGCCCCGGCGAGGTCGCGCTGATCCCGCGCGGCGTGCGCTTCCGGGTCGAGCTGCTCGACGGGACGGCCCGGGGTTACGTCTGCGAGAACTACGGTCGGCCGTTCCAGCTCCCCGACCTCGGCCCGATCGGCGCCAACGGCCTCGCCAACGCGCGGGACTTCCTGGCGCCGGTCGCGGCGTACGAGGAGGCCGAGGGCCCGGTGGAGGTGGTCAACAAGTTCTGCGGCAACCTGTGGACGGCTCAGTACGACCACTCCCCGCTGGACGTGGTGGCGTGGCACGGCAACCACGTCCCGTACGTGTACGACCTGCGCCGCTTCAACGTCATCGGCACGATCTCGTACGACCACCCGGACCCGTCGATCTTCACGGTCCTCACGTCCCCCTCGGACACCCCCGGCCTCGCGGGCGTCGACTTCGTCGTCTTCGCACCGCGCTGGCTGGTGGGCGAGGACACGTTCCGCCCGCCGTACTTCCACCGGAACGTGATGAGCGAGTACATGGGCCTCATCGAGGGCGCGTACGACGCGAAGGCGGAGGGCTTCGTCCCGGGCGGCGGCTCGTTGCACAACATGATGTCGGCCCACGGCCCCGACCGGGAGACCTTCGACAAGGCGAGCGCGGCGGACCTGAAGCCCCAGAAGATCGACGACGGCCTGGCGTTCATGTTCGAAACGCGCTGGCCGGTGACGGCGACGGAGCAGGCGGCGTCGGCGGGGCACCTGCAGCGGGGGTACGACGAGGTGTGGCGGGGGTTGGAGCGGCATTTCGGGGCGGGCAGGTAGGCCCGGAGTTCGTCCGCGGACCGTCTGTGGCTGGTCGCGCCCACGCGGCGGAGCCGCAAATGTCACAGCCCCGCGCCCCTAGAAGCGCCCCTGCGGGGCGCCCAGGGGATGCCGCGCAGCGGCATATTTTTAGGGGCGCGGGGAACTGCGCGAGCAACCCACCACCGGCCCGCAGACGAACACCGGGCGATCCTGATCAGTACCTTCCGCTTCGTCCCAGAGCCTGATACGGAATCTCCGTGACCTCCTCGACCCCCGCCCCCACTCCCCCGGCCTCCTCCTTCGCCCCGGACTCGCTGGTCCTCAACCGCAAGCTGCCGCTCTGGTACCAGGTCTCGCAGTCCCTGCGGGCGTCGATACTGGGCCGCACCCCGGACGCCTCGCTGCGGCTGCCCACCGAGGAGCGGCTGGCCGCGCACTACGGCGTGAGCGTGCTGACCATGCGTCAGGCGCTGAAGGAGCTGGAGGAGGAGGGGCTGATCACCCGGCACCGGCGGCGCGGCACGTTCATCGAGCCGGCCGCGCGGCGCGGGGCGCCGGTGCGGCTGCTCGGCTCGATCGACGCGATCGTGGCGCAGCAGTCGGGCGAGCCGACAACGGTGCTCGGGCACGGGCCGGAGCCGGTGCCGGGGGAGCTCGCGGAGTACTTCCCCGACTGCGACTCGGTCGTCACCTACCGGCGTCTGCGGCGCGACGGGGAGAGCGGGGAGCCCACCAACTGGGCGGAGAACGCGGTACGTCCGGAGCTCGCGGCCGGGATCGACGTGTCCGACCTCGAACGGTGGCCCATGACGAAGGTGCTGCGGGACGCGGTGGGGGTGCGGATCCTGCGGATCACGGACACGGTGGAGGCGCGGCTGGCGGATCCGGTGACGGCGGAGCTGCTGGAGGTGCCGCTGCTGTCGCCGATCCTGCACTACACGGGGGTGACGTACGACGCGGCGGGGCGGGTGGTGGATGTGGCCCGGATCCGGTACCGGGGGGATCGGTTCTCGTTCTCGGTAACGGTAGAAGCCCGCTGAGCCTGCGGCCCCGACCCCCTTGTTCGTCTGCGGGCCGTCTGGGGCTGGTCGCGCAGTTCCCCGCGCCCCTACCTCCGGGGCGCCCAGGGGATGCCGCGCAGCGGCATATTTTTAGGGGCGCGGGGAACTGCGCGAGCAACCCACCACCGGCCCGCAGACAAACACCGGGCCCCATAAGGAGCGCGGGGAACTGCGCGACCAGCCACCATCCACCCGCAGACAAAGCACCGGGCCCGGGGCGCAGCCCCGCGGCGGGGTCTGGGGGCGGAGCCCCCAGCAGACCGTCTCGGCCACCCACCCGGCCGCCCGCCCAGGGCCTAGCATTGGCCCCCGTGAGTGACGACCTGCAGCCGCTCGACGACCTGATGCCATGGTCCGTGGCCCCTCTGCGCCCCGGCCGCCCCTGGGTCACCGCCCCGGACGCCCGCACACTCAGGACCCGCTGGGACAGACTCGTCCAAGCAGACAGCACCACTCGCGAACACCTCTTCCACCCCACCCGCACCCGCACCCTCCACACCCGCGTCCCCGCCCTCCCCTCGACCCCCGCCGGCACCACCCCCCTCGCCCTGGAATCCGGCCCCTGCCCCACACCCCTCCGCTTCACCCACGGCCCCTTCGACCAGCAGTGGCTGATACCCGATCACCGCCTCCTGGACGCCGCCCGCCCGGAGCTGTGGCGCGTCGCCGACGAGCGGCAGTTGTTCCTGGTGGAGCAGGGGTATCTGCCGAAGACCACCGGGCCCGCCCTCACCGTCTCCGCCCTGCTCCCCGACGGCCGCTCCCCCGGCCGCCCGGGCCGCATCCGCCCCCTCTACCGCCGCCCGGGCGCCACCGAACCCAACGTCACGCCCGGCCTGCTGCCCTTCCTCGGCAAGGCGTACGGGCACGACGTCACCCCCGAGGACCTGCTCGCCTGGACCGTGGCCGCCGCGCAGCCCTCGCCCTCGGGATGCGTGCTGCCGCTCACCCCCGACCCCCTGCTCTGGGAGCGGGGCGTCGAGCTGGGGCACCGGATCGTCGAGCTGACCGTGCGCGGGGCGCGCGGCGGTGACAAGCCCCGGCTGCCCGGCGGCCGGCGGCCGTACGTACGGGCCGCGGTCCCGGCCCGGCCGGACGCCCTGCGGTACGACCCGGAGGACGAGAGCCTGTACCTCGGCGAGGGCCGGATCTCCCCCGTCCCGCCGGGCGCCTGGGAGTTCGAGGTGAACGGCGTACGCGTACTGGAGCTGTGGTTCGAGGAGCGGACCGGAACCGGCGAGCCCGGGACCCTGGAGGCCCTGCGGCCCGCCTCCTGGCCGCAGGAGTGGACCTCCGACCTCCTTGAGCTCATCACCGTGCTCGCCCTGCTCGACGAACTGCGGCCGCGCCGGCGGGAGCTGGCCGACGGGCCGCGTCTCGCCCGGGACCGGCTCGTCGAGGCGCGCGTCCTGCCCGTACCGCCCGCGGCCCGCCGCCCCGCCTCCGTACTCGACCATCACGAAGAGGGTCCGGACGGCCAGCTGGCCCTCCTCTGAGCGACCGGGCCGTGACAAAAGTGGTCCGTACACGATAAGCACGGCTTCCATGAGCACTCCGCAGCCCCTCCCCCTCGACGGGATCACGGTCGTCGCCGTGGAACAGGCCGTCTCCGCCCCGTTCGCCACCCGCCAGCTCGCCGACCTCGGCGCCCGGGTCATCAAGGTCGAGCGGCCCGACGGCGGTGACTTCGCCCGGCATTACGACACCGCCGCCCGAGGCCTCGCCTCGCACTTCGTCTGGTGCAACCGGGGCAAGGAGTCGATCGCCCTCGATCTGAAGGACCCGCGCGGACTCGACGTGCTGCGACGGCTGATCGCCGGGGCCGATGTGTTCGTGCAGAACCTGGCGCACGGGGCCGCCGCGAGGATGGGCCTGGACGCGGCCACGCTCTGCGCCGAACACCCCCGGCTTGTCGCGGTCGACATATCGGGGTACGGCGCCGACGGCCCGTACGCGCACAAGCGGGCGTACGACATGCTCGTCCAGTGCGAGGCCGGTCTGGTGTCCGTGACGGGGACGCCGGAGCAGCCCGTGAAGGCGGGGGTCCCGGCCGCCGACATCGCCGCCGCGATGTACGCCTACTCGGGCGTCCTCGCGGCGCTGCTGCGCCGGGGCACCACCGGCCGGGGCGGCCCGGTGGAGGTCTCGATGCTGGACGCGCTGGCGGAGTGGCTGGGGCATCCCCTGCACCATGTGATGCACGGGGGAACGGAACCGGCGCGCACCGGGGTCGCGCACGCCGTCATCGCCCCGTACAACGCCTATGCGACGGCGGACGGGCAGGTGCTGCTCTCCGTACAGAACGACCGCGAGTGGCGCAGGCTGACCGAACAGGTCCTGGAGCGACCGGAGTTGACCGAAGACCCGGCGTACGCGACCAACACCGTACGCACCGCGCACCGGGCGGAGACGGACAAGGCGGTCGGTGAGGCGCTGGCCGGGATGACCTCGGCCGAGGCGATCGCGCGGCTGGAAGACGCGGGCATCGCTTGCGCGCGGCTCAACACGGTTGCGGAGGTCGCCGCGCATCCGCAGCTCGCGGCGCGCGACCGCTGGCGGGAGGTGGACTCGCCGGTGGGGCCGCTGCGCGCACTGCTGCCGCCGGTCGTTCTGCCGGGCGGCGCCGAGCCGAGGATGGGCGCGGTGCCGGCGCTGGGCGAGCACACCGAAGCGCTGCTGCGAGCCCTGGGGATGACAGAGGAGCTGACAGCAGCGCTGCGCCGGGACGGCGTGATCGCCTGAGCGGGGATCAGGAAGTCAATGAACTCTGCTTCAGCCGCGGCTGCCGAAGAGCGAGCGGCGAAGGCGCCGCAGCGGGGCGAAGAGCGAGACGCGGGCGCTCTTGCTCCTGTGCCTGTGCGCGGCATCACGCGAGGTCAGCTCGCGCATCAGCAAGGTCGCCTCGGCCGTCTCCCGCAGCGGGACGGCGGGACCGCCCAGCACCGAGAGATGGCGGTCGAGCCGCGAGCTGGTCGCACTGCTCCCGCAGGTGATGGCAGGCACTCGCGCCCTGCTGCGCACTGTTATCTGTTCCATGTCACTCCCCACCCATACGAGGGCACCCGGCCCCGGGCAGGGTAACCCTATCGCCCTCGCATCACACTCGTGTATCCCGGTGGTGGGATTCACCTCTCCCGGGGAGGGGTTGACACGAGGCACCGATTACTCTCCGAATATGCCTGATTCCAGGGCGAGTTGGACAACGCGTCAGAGGGGGCCACTACCGCGCTGACCTGAGCTAACGTGGAGAGGATCCGCCGTTGTGGTCGCGCCCTCGCCGAGGAGGCTCGCCAGTGAGCGAAGTGCCGGGCAACGAAGAGCGCGTGATCGGGGGCCGCTACCGGCTGCTGTCCCCGCTCGGCCGCGGCGGCATGGGCGAGGTGTGGCGGGCGCGCGACGAGGTGCTGGGGCGCGAGGTCGCGGTCAAGGAGGTGCGGGCGCCGGCCGGTCTCGACTCCATCGACGAACAGCGGCTGTACGCACGCCTGGAGCGCGAGGCGTGGGCCGCGGCCCGGATCTCGCACCGCAATGTGGTGACGGTCTACGACGTGGCGACCCAGGACAGTCGCCCCTGGATCGTGATGGAACTGGTGCGCGGGCTCTCGCTCTCCGACGTACTGGAGGCGGACGGCCCGCTTTCGCCGCAGCGCGCCGGGCACATCGGCGCCGAGATCGTCGCGGCCCTGCGCGCCGCCCACGAGGCCGGGGTGCTGCACCGCGATGTGAAGCCCGCCAATGTCCTGCTCGCCAACGACGGCCGGGTGGTCCTCACCGACTTCGGGATCGCCATGGTGGCGGGCACGTCCACGCTCACCATGACGGGCGAGGTGATCGGATCGCCCGAATTCCTCTCCCCGGAACAGGCGTTGGGGCGTACGCCCGGACCCGCGTCGGACCTGTGGTCACTGGGCGTGCTGCTGTACGCGGCGGTCGAGGGCAGCACTCCGTTCCGCCAGGCGACCCCGCTCTCCACGCTGCGGGCCGTGGTCGACGACGAACTGCCGCCACCGCGCCGCGCGGGCGCGCTCGCCCCGGTGATCGCGGGGCTGCTGCGCAAGGACCCGGCCGAGCGGCTGTCGACAGAGGAGGCCGAGCACCAGCTGCGCGTGGTGGGCGCCGGTGGCGAGGTGCGGGACGTCCCGCCGCCGTACCCCGGGGCGTACGGACCGACGGTCACCTCGCCCCGGACGCCACCGCTGCCGACCACCCCGGTGACGCCGGGAGCGTACGGCCCGGAGACCTCGAACCCGTCGACGGGCCGTCAGAGCAGAGCGGGCGTGGTGCTCTTGATCGGAGCCCTGGTCCTGCTGCTCGCGCTCGTCGGGCTCGCATGGGCACTGACGCACAACGGCGGAGGAGGCGACAAGAACGCGGGCACACCCTCCGCACCGGGCCCGGTCTCCCACTCCACGCCGCGCAGCAGCACCGCCACCAAGAGCCACAGCGCCACGAGCGCCACCACGGGCCCCACCGGCACCCCCAGTTCCAGCCCGAGCAGCTCCGCGCCGCCCGCGCAGTCCGTGAAGGTCTCGCTCCAGACCGTTCGCGGAAGTTACGAGGGAACGTGCCCGCCACCGGACGGCTCTGCTCCGGCCGTGGTCGCCACCTTCACCGTGGGCCGTACGCCGGTGGAGGTCCAGTACCGCTGGGTGACGGCGGCCGGGGAGTCGTCCGACCCGGGCTGGAAGACGCTGAGCTTCGGGTCCGGCGACCCCAAGAACAAGCAGGTACAGCACATCGAGTCGGGGTACGAGGCCGGGAAGACCGTCCACAACGCGGTGCAGCTGGAGGTGCGCTCGCCGGTCGCCGCGCACTCCGACTCAGTGTCCTATTCCGTTACGTGCAAGAAGGAGGAGACCCCGACGGGCGGGGCCTCCTCCTCCAGCACGGAGCCGGCGGGCGGCGGCTCTGGTTCGCCCGCCGGACAGAGCTGGATCGGGCGCCGGGATCAGGCGGCGCCGGCGAAGGTGGGCAGGTAGCCGCCGGACTGTCCGGCGGCGGTCGGGTGGTAGGACTCGCCGATGTTGGTCCAGACGAGGCTGTTCAGCCAGGAGTTGCTGGAGCAGATCTCGTGGTTGGTGAAGGCCGGGACGACCGAGGCGAAGGTGTAGCCGTGGTCGGCCGCGCGCTTGGCGGTGACCGTGTTCAGCTCGTCCGCCGCGCCGTTGATCGCCGCGCGCGAGGTGTCGCTCAGCCCGCCGAAGCAGCTGCCGCCGATCTTGTAGAAGTGCGGGTAGCCGATGACGACGACGTGGGCGTTGGGGGCCTTGGCCCTGATCGCGTCGTAGACGGCGTCGAGCTTTCCGGGCAGGACGGTGTCGGCGTAGGTGCGCGCCTGGTTGATGCGGTTGATGCAGGTGGACTGCGAGTACAGGACGCAGGTGGTCATGACGTCGGAGAAGCCCGCGTCATTGCCGCCGATGGTGATGGAGACGAGGTCGGTGGAGGAGTTGAGCGGGCCGAGCTGCTTGGCGGTGACATCGTCGGTGATCGCGCCCGAACACGCGGTGAAGGCGAACGAGGCGGGGGCGTGGGACGCCGCCCAGAGGGACGGGTAGGCCTTGGGCGAGCGCTTGCAGGAACCGCTGGAGCTGTCGTACGTACCGGTTCCCACTCCCGAGGAGTAGGAGTCGCCGAGTGCCACATAGTCGGTGCCTGCGGCCTGGGTCGCCGCGTTGGCCACGCCTGCCCCGGTGAGGGCGAAGGCGGCGGCCAGGAAGATCGACGACACATAGGCCGTCATACGGGAGAGCTTCATGTGGGGGCCTCCTAGTGCGGGATATCCGCCACAGATGTGGTACCAGCGAGTAGGGATCACCGGAAGTGGACATGCCAAGAACTTTCAGAAATCCGCTCCAACGGGGGAACCCCTGACCCTGAGTTCCCGTCAATTGACCTTCACCGCACGGAAGTTCACCTGCACGCCCCTTGCCTTGACGGCCCTCCTGGGGTGCGCCACATTGAAGCCTCGCTCACCACGCAGAGGATCAGAGTGGCCCGGACGGCATCGGCCCCACGGGGTCCGCGACATGACAGGTCATCGGTTCGCGCGGACCTGACGGCGGTCGCGGCCGGCGCCGCGCTCGCCGTGTCCGGGGCCGGTGCCGTGCTCGCGTACATTCCGCTGGATTCACCGCTGCGTGCGCCATTGGCGCTTTTCTTCTTGATCGGCGCACCCGCCGAGGCGCTGTTTTTCGCCTTGCGCCGACGGGAACCGCTCACCCGCGCGGTGGCGTCGTTGTCAGGGGCGGTACTCATCGATCTGGTGACCGCCGAAATCCTGGCAGGCGCTCATGTCCGGTCCGTACGTGGCGAGATCATGGCGGTCGCCGTGATCAGCTTTCTTCTTTTCCTGACGGGAACGGGAGTGAATACCTCCACAAGAGACCGGTCCAGAAAGGTCAAAAACCCAAAAACGTGAGACCACGTTCCAAGGTCTTGCCATACAGACCCAACCATCAATACCGTCTTACATCCACCCGCATCGGTCCATCATGCAAAGCGGCTCCAGGGGAGGGCTCGGGCGCCGCGATGGGTACCGGGGCGGGGCGCGCTAGGGGGGTACCGTGCTCGGTCTTCGTGCGTCGTCGACCGGTCGCGGGCCGCGCGGCCAGCAAAGCCAGCTCACCCACACAGCACGGAATGCGAGACCTTCATGACGGAATGCCAGCCCGTCATGACCGGGGTGAGGACCCCCCTTTCGTAACCGGACACTCATGCCGGACCGCCCGGGGGCGGGCGGTCCACCGGACGAGAGGGACAGAGACTCGTGAGCTCTTTTGTGCGCCCGGCGAGCCGGGAACAAGATCCATCGGCCCAAACGCCGGACCGGGAAGCGGACGGTCCCGCGGTGATCGCGGTGGCCGACGACTCCACCGCCCGAATACCGGCCTTTCCCGCGCGCTATCGCGCGGTCTCGCCGAATCTCGCGATCGCGCCGCCGGTCAGCGTCGTGATCCCCGCCATGAACGAGGCGAAAAACCTCCCGTACGTCTTCAAGACACTTCCGGACTGGATCCACGAAGTCGTCCTGGTCGACGGGAATTCCACCGACGACACCGTGCGGGTCGCCCGTGAACTGTGGCCCGACGTCAAGGTCGTCAAGCAGGTCGGCAAGGGCAAGGGCGACGCTCTCATCAGCGGATTCGCCGCCTGCACCGGCGACATCATCGTGATGGTCGACGCGGACGGCTCGGCCGACGGCGAGGAGATCGTCAGCTATGTGTCCGCCCTGGTCGGCGGCGCCGACTTCGCCAAGGGCTCCCGCTTCGCCAACGGCGGCGGCACCGACGACATGACGCCCGTCCGCAAGCTCGGCAACCGGGTCCTGTGCGGCATCGTCAACCACAAGTTCGGCGCCCGCTACACCGACCTCTGCTACGGCTACAACGCCTTCTGGAAGCACTGCCTCGACAAGATCGTCCTCGACTGCAGCGGCTTCGAGATAGAGACCCTGATCAACATCCGGATCGTCAAGGCCGGTCTGCGGGTCCAGGAGGTGCCCAGCCACGAGTACAACCGGATCCACGGCGTCTCCAACCTCAGCGCCGTGCGCGACGGCATCCGGGTGCTCAAGGTGATCCTCAAGGAGAAGTCCGTGCCGCGCAGCCACCGGCGGCCGCAGGCCATCGGCCTCAACGCCCGGCGGGGAGAAGTGTCTTGACCGACCGTCAGACCCGCGACTTCTCCGTGGTGATCTGCGTGTACACCGAGAACCGCTGGGAGGACATCCTCGCGGCGGTCGCCTCGGTGCACCACCAGTCGCGGCCGGCCCTGGAGACCCTGCTGGTCGTGGACCACAACCCGGCGCTGCTCGAACGGCTGCGCCGGGAGTACAAGGAGTGCGCGGCGGACGGGGAGGTGCGGGTGCTCGCCAACGCGGGCCCCCGCGGCCTCTCGGCCGGCCGCAACACCGGGATCGCCGCGGCGCGGGGCGCGTTCGTGGCCTTCCTGGACGACGACGCCGTGGCCGAGCGCGACTGGCTGCGGCACTTCCACGAGGGGTACGCCGACCCCCGGGTGATGGCGGTCGGCGGCCGCACCGAGCCCGCCTGGGCCTCCGGACGCCGCCCGGCCTGGTTCCCCGAGGAGTTCGACTGGGTGGTGGGCTGTACGTACCGGGGCCTGCCGCCCGGCCGGGTGCGGGTCCGCAACGTCCTGGGCGGCAACGCCTCCTTCCGGCGTACGGCGTTCGACGCGGCCGGGGGCTTCGCCACCGGCATCGGCCGCGACGGCGACAAACGGCCACTGGGCTGCGAGGAGACGGAGCTGTGCATCCGGCTCTCCCGCGCCCTGCCCGACGCGGTGCTCCTGATCGACGACCGCGCGGTGATCCACCACCGCGTCCCACCCGCCCGCGAGCACTTCGGCTACTTCCGCACGCGGACGTACGCCGAGGGCCTCTCCAAGGCGCTGGTCGCCCGAAGCGTGGGAGCCGACAAGGGGCTTGAGTCGGAGCGCCGCTATACGACGAGGGTGCTTCCGGCCGGTGTCGTACGGGGGCTGCGCGACGCGGCGCTCGGACGGGCGGGCGGGGCGGGGCGCGCGGGCGCGATCGTGGCGGGCGTCGCGGTGGCCGCGGCGGGATACGCGCTCGGCACCTGGCGGGCCCGCCGGGGCGGCACGGTCTTCGAGGTCGCGCCGATCGCGTCCGCCAACGAGTCCGGGAGCGGGTCCGGGAGCGGGTCCGGGAACGGGTCCGGGAACGGGTCCGGGAACGGGTCCGGGAACGGGTCCGGGAACGGGTCCGGCAACAACTCCGGGACCGAGGAGGAGGCCGCGTGAGTGCGCCCGTGCCGATCCTGATGTACCACGCGGTGGGCCACCGCCCGGCCGAGGCGGCCTACGGGCTCTCCGTCTCCCCGGACGCGTTCGCCGAGCAGATGGACGTGCTGGCCGACCGGGGCTTCACCCCGCTGACGACGGCCGGGCTGGCGCACGCGTGGCGCTCGGCGGGCGCGCTGCCACGGCGCCCCGTCCTGATCACCTTCGACGACGGGTACGAGGGAGTGCACCGGCACGCCCTGCCGGTGCTCGCCAAACACGGCTTCGCCGCCACCCTCTTCGTCTCGACCGGCTGGCTGCGCGGCGCGCACGAGGAGGGCGGCGCCCTCGACACCATGCTCGACTGGGACCAGGTGCGCGAACTGGCCGCGGCGGGCACGGAGATCGGCGGCCACAGCCACACCCACCCGCAGCTCGACCAGCTCGGCGACGACCGGCTGTGGTTCGAGACCCTGCGCTGCAAGGAGATCGTCGCCGAGGAGCTCGGCACCCGGCCCGTCTCCTTCGCCTACCCCTACGGCTACTCCAGCCGCCGGGTGCGCCGGACCGTCCGCGCGGCCGGGTTCGCCCAGGCGCTGGCGGTCGGCAACGCCCTCGCCGAGCGCCGCCAGGGCCCGTACGCCCTGGAACGGGTCACCGTGCGGCGCGGCACCGGTATCGAGGAGTTCGAGCGGCTGGTCGAGGGGCGCGCCATCGCCCGCACCTTCGCCCGCGACCGCGTCCTCACCAAGGGGTACGCGGTGGTCCGCCGGGGACGGCAGGCCGGGCGCGCACTGGCCGGAAGGTGAGCGGCGACGGTGACCGAGGCGACCACCGCCGGACGGCGCGGGGCACGCTCCCGGGAGAAAACTGACGGCACGCCGCTCTTCCGGAACGCCTATGCCCTGATGGTCAACACCGGGATCAGCGCGGTCCTCGGCCTGGGCTTCTGGCTGGTGGCCGCGCGGTACTACACGGAGGACGCGGTCGGCCAGGGGTCGGCGGCCATCGCGGCGATGAAGTTCCTCGCCGGGATCACCGCGCTCACCCTCACCGGCGCCCTGGCCCGGTTCATCCCGGTGTCGGGCGCGGCCACCGGCAGGCTGGTGTTCCGCACCTACGCGGGCAGTGCCGTCGTCGTCGCCGTGGCCGCCGTGGCCTTCCTCCTCACCCTGAACGTCTGGGGTCCCTCCTACCGTTTTCTGCACGGACCGCTGCACGGCCTCGGCTTCATCGCCGCCGTCGTCGCCTGGGCGGTCCTCACCCTCCAGGACGGGGTGCTGACCGGGCTGCGCAGCGCGTTCTGGGTGCCGGTCGGCAACACCGTCTTCTCCACGGTGAAACTCCTGCTCCTGGTGGCGATCGCCACCGCGCTGCCCACCACGGGCGTCTTCGTCTCCTGGGTGGCGGCGATCGCGGTCTCCGTACTGCCGCTGGGCTGGCTGGTCTTCCGGCGGCTCGTGCCCCGCCATGTGGAACTGACCGCCGCGACCGCGCGCCCGCCCGGCCACCGCGAGCTCGGCCGCTTCCTCGCGGGCGACTGCACGGGCTCGCTCTTCGCCCTCGCCGTCGTCTATCTGGTGCCGGTGATCGTCGCCTCCCAGGTGAGCTCGTCCGACAACGCGTACTTCTACATCACCGCCACCATCGGCGGCACGGTGGAACTCCTCGCCATCAACATGGGCGCCTCACTGACCGTCGAGGGCGCCCACGACCCCGACCGCCTCGGACGCGACGCGCGCGCCGCGCTGATCCGGATGGCCAGGATCGTGGTGCCGATCTGCGCCGCGCTCTTCGTCCTCGCGCCGCTGGTCCTGCGGGTCTTCGGCCAGGGGTACGCGGACCACGCGACGCCGCTGCTGCGCCTGCTGGTGACCGGGGCCCTCCTCAGGGTCGTGATCGAGCTGTACTTCGCGGTGCTGCGCGCGCGGAGCCGCACCGCCCCACTCGCCTGCCTCCAGGGCGCGTTGTGCGTCCTGGTGCTCGGCTCGACCCTGGCCCTGCTCCCGCCGATGGGTCTGACGGGAGTGGGCATCGCCGAGGTGTCCAGCCTCGCCGTGATCGCGGTGATCGCGGCGGCGAAGCTGTACGGGGTGCTGCGGGCGGGCACGGGGGCCGGCGCGGGGGCCGGGGCCGGGCCCGCTCCGGACGCCCCGGATCAGCGGTCGAGCCAGCGCACCTCGTAGGCGGCCAGCGGGACCGGCCGGCCGTCGACACGGGCCTGGACCGCGCGGTCCAGGGTGTTGACGACGAGGGCGGACCTGCCGCTCGCCAGCACCCGTATGCCGCTGCCGGGTATGTCGTCGGCGGTGCTCCCGACCGTCTCGTACCGCGTGTCGGGCGGGAACTCCTCGGCGAACCGGGAGACCAGTCCGTACATCGGCAACGCCGTTCCCCCGCCGGCCAGTTGGGTCGGCTTCCACAGGCAGCCGGGGCACTGCGCGGTGGTCTGCTGGGGGCTCCAGTAGAACGCGGTGGTCGCCCCGCCCCGCACGATGGCGATCATCGCGGCGGCCTGGGCGGCGACCCGGCGCTGCTCGCTCCAGCCGGAGTCCTCCGGCTCCACGTAGTACTCCGTCCACCACAGCGGCAGTCCGTCCGTGTGCTCGCGCAGCCAGCGGCCGACGTCGGTGAACTTGTCGAGCGCGGCGAACGGGTCGGGCAGCGCCTGGTTGCCGCGGGTGAACCCGGCGCCGTCGACGGCCACGAAGTCGGCGCCCTTCTTGTGCTCGTTCCAGTAGGCGAAGGCGTCCAGCACCCGCTGGTCGACCGATCCCCAGGGGCCCTTGAGCTCGGAGGCGAACTGGGTGTCCGCCGGGGCGTAGCTGTCCATGACCAGATAGGGGCCGCCGACCCGGTTGTCCTCGTTGACCTTCTTCACCTCGTCGTAGACGAGGTTGTACAGCTGGGTGTATCCCTCGTAGTTCCAGCGCTGGCCGGCGTCGTCGAAGAACCCCTTGAACTCGTTCCACACCACGAAGTGGCGCACGTCCGGGTAGCGCCTGGCGACGGTCGCGGCCAGGTCCGCGAAGTCCTGGTAGTGCGTCGGGAGGGGCGCGGACTCGAAGGACTTGAGGCTCCAGTCCGTGTGGTCCGCACCCGGCTTGCCGCCCTTCATCCAGTCGGGCGCGCAGCAGAGCGTGATCACCGGGGTGGATCCCGTGGAGCGGATGAAGGCGATGCGCCGGTCGAGGTCCGAGAAGTCGTACACACCCGGCGACGGCTCCGGGTTGCCCGCGCCCCAGCCCATGATCGCCTGGTCCTGCGGCACGGACTGCCCGGACAGCAGCTTGCGGGCGCGCGCGACGGCGTCGGGGGTGCCGCTGTCCGCGCTGAACTGGGTGTGGGTGAAGCCCCAGCCGAGCGCGGGGTCGTCCCGGGCGGGGCCGGTGGGGCCGCCGGAGCCGGACTTGCCGTCGGACGGGCCGTCCGTGGAGCCGGTCATGGCGAGGACCACCGCGAGCACGGCCGCGATCAGGCCGAGCAGTGCGGCCGGAGCCCATACATGACGACGCATCACGATCCAGCCTATCGACGGAGGTTGGCCTTTCGGACGTTTTTCAACCGAACACTCATGGAACGTCCCGCCCCCCGCCTCCGGTTCCCGCCCCGGCCCAACGGGACAAAACACCGTGCACGGCGGGGCGTGTTGCCGGATCATGGAAGCCATGTCCGCGAACCCTGAAGCCACGCTGCCGATCCGGCTGAACGTGGACGACAGCGACTCACCGTCCGATGTCGTCGACGCGCTGTTCCTCGGCCGGTTCGCCACGGGCGAGCAGCCCTTCTCGCACAGCTCCTCCATCGACCGGGTCAAGAAGGGCGCCAGCCTGCTGCCGCCGGGTGCGACCGTGCTGCGCGCGGCCCGCGACGACGACCGCAGCGCCACGCTCGCCGAGGGCGACGGCTGGACGCTGCTCGTCTCCCGCTGGAACCGGGGCGCGGACGTCACGGTGACGGCGACCAGCGAGGACCTCGCCGAGAGAGTGCTCAAACAGGCCACCGAGGGCGCGGAGGACGAGCCGGAGCCGGTGCCGGAGAACGTCACGATGGGCTTCTGGTACGTCTCGCCGCGCCGCGGCCCGCACCGCACCACCCGCCAGATCGCGGCCGGCACATGGGACGAGGTCCGCCCCAACTACACGGCACCGGTGGCCGAGGCGATGGACCGCCTGATGAAGGTGACCCCCGACGACATCGCGGGCCGGCTGCTGCTGCTCCACGGCCCGCCGGGCACCGGCAAGACGTCGGCGCTGCGCACGCTCGCCCGCTCCTGGCGCGACTGGTGCCAGGTCGACTGCGTCCTGGACCCGGAGCGCCTCTTCAACGACGTCGGCTATCTGATGGACATCGCGATCGGCGAGGACGACGGCTCGGCGAAGGGCCGCTGGCGGCTGCTGCTGCTGGAGGACTGCGACGAACTGATCCGTGGCGAGGCCAAGCACACGGCGGGGCAGGCCCTGTCGCGGCTGCTGAACCTGACGGACGGCCTGCTGGGCCAGGGCCGCAACGTCCTGGTCGGCGTCACCACCAACGAGGACCTGGAGCGCCTGCACCCCGCGGTCGTCCGCCCCGGCCGCTGTCTGGCCCGTATCGAAGTGGGCCCGATGACCCGCCGCGAGGCGGTGACGTGGCTGGGCACGGAGGAAGGCGTGGGCCGCGAGGGAGCCACCCTGGCCGAGCTGTTCGCCCTGCGCCGCGGCACCACACCGCCGAGCGTCCCGGATCCCCGGGAGAGCGCGGACGCGGGGTTGTATTTGTGAGCGAGGACCAGCGTCCGCTGACAGGTGACAGGTGACAACCGTCAGTCGCCGTACACCGCTCGCACCGCGTCCGACACCGCCGCCTGCGCCGCTTCGCGGCTGAGGCCCAGGCGCCGCACCTCCTCTGCGTACGTCCGGGCGGCCGACGCGGCCCGGCGTTCCGCCGCGTCGCCCGCCGCCGCGACGAACGTGCCGTTGCGGCCGCGCGTCTCGATCACCCCGTCCGCCTCCAGCGCGCGGTAGGCCTTGGCCACGGTGTTGGCGGCGAGCCCGAGCTCCTCGGCGAGGCCGCGCACCGTGGGCAGCTTGTACCCCACGGGCAGCACCCCCGCCCTGGCCCGCTCGGCGATCTGGGCCCGCAGCTGCTCGTACGGCGCGCCGGCGGCTTCCTGGTCAATGACGATCTTCAGGGTCACACGCCGATTCTGCCCCTCCCCCGCTCAGGGCGAAAATGGAAGGCACCCGCCGCGCCCCACGCGTAACGTCCGACTCCATGAGCGCGACCGTCCGAGCACTCTGCAACCGGTTCCCCTACGAAACCTGCGCCACGGAGATACGCCATGTCCGCGAACTCGGCTGAGCCCGGCTCCCTCCTCATCGTCACCCTGGTCAAGTCCGGCCGTACGAAGATCGGTTATCCGGCGTCGCTGGTGTCCGACGACGGCGTGCGGCTCACGGTCCGCGCCCCCTGGGCGGCCGAAGGCGTCCGCGACTTCGGCTTCGTCCGCTTCGAGCCGGGCGACGTCTTCACCGAGCACTACTGGCGGGACCGCTGGTACGCGGTGAAGGAGGTGCGGGCGGCCGACGCGTCGCTCAAGGGCTGGTACTGCGACATCACCCGCCCCGCCGTGGTGCGCGACGGAGCGGTGGTCGTGGAGGACCTGGACCTCGACCTCTGGGTCTCCGCCGACGGCGGCACCGTGCTCCGCCTGGACGAGGACGAGTTCGCCGAGAGCGGCCTGGCCGACCACGACCCGGAGGCGGCGGACCGCGCCGTTCAGGCCCTGGACGAGCTCGAACTCCTGGCGAAGCTGGGCAAGTTCACGGCGCTCATCGACTAGACCGACTTGAGGGCCGACGACTCGGGGGCACTGGACCGCCGGGCAACCTCCTTGCGGTAGTGGAAGCGGTCGTACGGCCCTTCCACGCGCCGCTCCACGAGCTCGTACCCGAAGCGCGGATACATCCGGCGGTTCTCCCACATCTTGGCGTTGGTGTAGAGCCGCACTTCGGGCAGCCCGAGCCGGCGGGCGTGCTCCTCCACGTAGGCGAGCAGCCGTCGGCCGAGGCCCGAACCCTTCGCGTCCGGGTGCACGGCGATCGAGTCGAGGAAGAGGTGGTCCGCCTCCGGGACGAGCACGAGGAGGCCGACGACCGGATCGCCGGTCACGAACACCCGCCCGGCCGCGACGTTCGCCCCGTGGTCGTCCTCCATCGGCGCGGGCACCACGCCGATGCGTTCTACGTAGTGGCCGTACGCGGCGTCGGTGACTTCCTTCACGCGCGCGATGTCCGCGTCGGTGGCGAGGCGGATGTCGTCGTACGGGTCTGCGTCGATGCCGTCGGCCGTAAGGATCATGCATCTACGTTACGGCCCCGGGCTCCTCGCGTCGCGGCCCGTTCTTAACCGCCTCTCAGTCGCTCCTTAACGCGACCATAAGGATCGCCATCACCCCCTCCCAGCAGCCGATTTCGCGGTTTTCGGCGGCTAGCGTGCTCCACGCCCACCCCGTGCAGCACCGAAGGAGAACGTCACGATGACCGCTCGTCGCAAGGCCGCCACCGTCGCCGCCCTGGCCATGGCGTCGCTCGCGCTGACCGGGCTCGCGGCCGGTCCGGCCGCTGCCCACGGCTCGATGACGGATCCGGTCAGCCGGGTCTCCGCCTGCTACGCCGAGGGGCCGGAGAGCCCCCGCTCGGCCGCCTGCAAGGCGGCCGTCGCCGCCGGCGGGACCCAGGCGTTCTACGACTGGAACGCCGTCAACATCGCCAACGCGGCGGGCAGGTCGAAGAAGATCATCCCCGACGGCAAGCTCTGCAGCGCGGGCAACGACAAGTACAAGGGCCTCGACCTGGCGCGCGCCGACTGGCCGTCCACCAAGCTGGCCGCCGGGCGCCACACCTTCCACTACAAGGGCACGGCTCCCCACAAGGGCACGTTCGAGCTGTACGTCACCAAGGACGGCTACGACCCCGCCGAGCCGCTGAAGTGGTCGGACCTGGAGTCCGCGCCGTTCGCCAAGGTGACGAACCCGTCGATGCGGAACGGCGATTACGTCTTCGACGCCACCCTGCCCGCCAAGTCGGGCCGCCACCTCGTCTACTCGATCTGGCAGCGCTCGGACAGCCCCGAGGCCTTCTACACCTGCTCCGACGTGGTGTTCGGCAAGGACAGCGGCGGCACCGGATCCGCCCCGGCCCCGACGGCCTCGGCGCCCACCCGGCAGCAGGTCGAGGACGGCGCCTCCAAGTCGACGGTGGAGCACCACGGCCACGGCGACGACGACGCGAACACGGGCGCGGGCGCACCGGCGCAACCGGCCGCCGACAAGGGCGGGAAGCAGCCGGGCGGGCAGGGCGTCGGCAAGGAGCAGTCCGGCAACCAGCCCCACACGGACAGCGTGGCCGCGGCTCCGGCCCAGGACGGCTCGGCCGGCACCGAGAACCTCGCAGAGACGGGCGGCAGCGGCTCCACTCCGTACCTCGCGTTCGGTGGTGCGGCCGCCCTGGCAGCGGGCGCCGCGTTCCTCTTCCTGACCGTCCGCCGCAAGGCCGCACCGGCCGGCGGCCGCCACGGCCGCTGATCCACCCCGCACTCCCGCAAGGCGAGGCCCCTTCAACCTACTTCGTAGGTAAAGGGGCCCCGCACACATCTCAGCCGATGACGGACAGGCAGTTGGTGGGCGTGGCGTGCGCGGGGTCGAGCGCGTTCACCACTTCGTGGTAGGTGATGCGGTCGGTCAGCCCCATCGCCACGTGCTCGGAGAGGTCGAGGGCGCACTTGTCCTGGATGAGGACGTTGTCGACATCGGGACCGCTGAGGAACTGCGAGCGGTACGGGGTGACCACCTCGTCGTACTTGCTGGCGATGACGGTGTAGTGCACTCCGGGAACGGTGTCGCCGCCCGCGTTGAGCTTGGCCAGGAACGGCGACCCGGCCACCTGGTCGGCGAGGCCCGGGGTGGCGAGGTTGAGCAGGTCACCGGCGCCGGGGAAGTAGGGCAGCAGCGCCGCGAGGCCGAGCAGGGTGGTGCCGTGGTTGTCGGGCGCGATGCCGACCAGGGTGTTCACCTTGGAGGCGCCGCCCAGGAACTTCAGGTACCAGCGCGGCATCATGCCGCCCTGGGAGTGCCCCACCAGATCAACCTTGGGGGCGCCGGTCGCCGCGAGCACTTTGTCTACGAAACCGGCGAGCTGTTCGGCCGACTTGTCGATGGGGCCGAGGCCGTTGAAGAGCGGTACGCCCGGGAGCTGGCCGTAGTCGAGGGAGAAGACGCAGTAGTCCCGGTGGACCAGGTACGGGGCGAGGGCCAGCCAGTTGTCGACCGAGTTCCCGAAGGTGCCGTGGACCAGGACGACGGGGCGGGGGTGGGCGGCGGAGGGCTTGCAGGAGTAGTTGTTCCAGCCGCTGCTGGGCGCGGACTGGGCGTGCGCGGCGGTCGCGGGAACGGCGGTGGCCGCGGCGGCGAGCAGCAGCGCCGCCAGCGGTCCGACCAAGTGCTTCCATGCGCGGCGGGGCTTCCAGGGCAGCATCGAGCGATCTCCTTGCGGCTCAAGGGGAGTTGCGGGGACACACACCCTGTGATCCGGACCACAAGTGCTGTTCGCTCGCCAAATTACGCACCAGTAGCCTGAGAGTGAAGTTACGCGTCGGTAAAAACTGCCGTGTCGCTGCCCGCGCCTGCCTCCCTCGCGCCCGGCTCCATCGTTCTCACTCCCCCTGTCTCCTCACCTTAAAAACACCTTCGAACGCACATACGACATATGTGCGAGCGACCAGCATGGCGGGTCGTCAGCCATTCGGCCCAGCCCCGACTGCGCCGCCCTGCCGCGCCCCGGAGCGTGAGGGGCATGACGTTCGTCGACGAGGTGAAGAGCGCCGTCACCGTGCGGGCCGCGCTGCTGGTCATCGGGGTGCTCGGGCTGATGGTCGCGTTCATCGCGTCCTACGCCGGGGCCTTCCACCACCCCAAGCCGAAGGACGTTCCGTTCGGGGTGGTCGCGCCCGCGCAGATCAGCGCCCAGGCCGTGCAGCGGCTGAACGCGATCCCCGGCGGCGCGCTGGACGCCCGTGCGGTCGAGGATCCGGCGGCGGCCACCCGGCAGCTGCGGAACCGCGACATCGACGGCGCGCTGATCGTCGACCCGGGGTCCACCACCGACACCCTGCTCGTCGCGAGCGGCGGCGGGGCGTCCCTCTCCCAGGCCGTCGAGCTGGTCGTCACCGCGATCGAGAAGGCCGAGCAGCGCACCGTGAAGGTGGTCGACGTCGCCCCGGCCGACCGGGACGACGCCCGGGGCCTGTCCTCGTTCTACCTGGTCGTCGGCTGGTGCGTGGGCGGCTATCTGTGCGCCGCGATCCTGGCGATCAGCCATGGCGCCCGGCCCGCCAACGCCCAGCGGGCGGTGATCCGGCTCGGCGCGCTCGCGGTGTACTCGATCGCCGCCGGGCTGCTCGGCGCGCTGATCATCGGGCCGGTGCTCGGCGCGCTGCCGGGCAGCTACCCGGGCCTGGCGGGCCTGGGCGCGCTGGTGGTGTTCGCGGTCGGCGCCACCACCCTGGCCTTCCAGGGCCTCGCCGGGATCGTCGGCATCGGCCTGGCGATCCTGGTCGTCGTCGTGCTGGGCAACCCGAGCGCGGGCGGCGCCTATCCGTATCCGCTGCTGCCGCCCTTCTGGAAGGCGATCGGCCCGGCGCTGCCCCCGGGCGCGGGCACCTGGGCGGCGCGCTCGATCGCGTACTTCCGGGGCAACGCGATCACCGGCCCGCTCCTGGTGCTCTCCGCCTGGGCGGTGGGCGGGGCCGTGGTCACCCTGGTCATGGCAGGGCTGCCCAAGAAGGACGAGCGCGCCGGGGACGACCCGCTCGAAGTGGGCGCCCCATAGGGGCGCGGGGCTGTGACATATGCGGCTCCGCCGCGATGGGGGTCCCCTCTGTGCGAGCGAAGCCGAGAACTTGGGGGAGCGACCAGCCACACACAACCCGCAGCCGAATCACCGCCCTCCCCGCGGAGCGCCCGCCGCCAACAGCTCCCGCGTATACGCGGCCGACGGCGCTCCGAACACCTCGTCCCGCTCCCCCTCCTCCACGATCTCCCCGCCCCGCATCACCGCCACCCGGTCGCAGACATGCCGCACCACCGCCAGGTCGTGCGAGACGAACAGGAGCGAGAGGCCGAGCTCGTCGCGCAGGTCCATCAGCAGGTTCAGCACCTGCGCCTGTACGGAGACGTCGAGCGCCGACACCGGCTCGTCCGCGATGACCAGGCGCGGGCGGACCGCCAGGGCCCGGGCGATGCCGATGCGCTGGCGCTGGCCGCCGCTGAACTCGTGCGGATAGCGGTCGAGCCGGTCCTCCGCGAGCCCCACCTGCTTCAGCAGCCCGGCGGCCCGCTCCCGCCGCTCGTCCCGGTCCATCCGGGTGTGGGCGCGCAGCGGCGTGGTGACGATCTCCTCGACGGTGCGACGCGGGTTGAGCGAGGCGTACGGGTCCTGGAAGACCAGCTGGACGTCCCGGCTCAGCTCGCGGCGCAGCGCGGTGTCGCGGGCGGCGTCCGAGACGTCCCGTCCGTCGAAGCGCACGGTCCCTGCGGTGGGCCGCTGGAGCCCGGCGAGGACCCGGGCGGTGGTGGACTTGCCGGAGCCGGACTCCCCGACCAGGCCGAGGGTCCGGCCGGGCTCGATGCGCAGGCTCACGTCCCGTACGGCCGCCACCGGCTCGGGCCGGCGCACCGACAGGCCGCGCCTGACCGGGAACTCGACCCGGATTCCGGTGAGTTCGGCGAGCGGCGGGCCGTCCGCCACGGGCGCGGCGGGCCGGGACGGAGTCACCGGCGCCGGCTCGTCGACCGTCGCCAGCCTGCTGCCCGGCACGGTCACCAGGGTGGGCGCCGCCCCGGTCAGCGCCCGGGTGTAGGGGTGCGAGGCGTCGGCGAGGAGCCGGGCCGTCGTCCCCTCCTCGACGACCCGGCCGTCCCGCATCACCGCCGTACGGTCGGTGAACTCGCCCACCACGCCCATGTCGTGGCTGACGAACAGCACCGCGGTGCCGTTCTCGCGCGCCAGCTCGGCCAGCAGGTCGAGGACCTGGCGCTGCACCCGGGCGTCGAGGGCGGTGGTCGGCTCGTCGGCGACCACCACGTCGGGCGCGTTCATCAGCGCGGCCGCGATCATCACGCGCTGCCGCATCCCGCCCGAGAACCGGTGCGGATGGTCCCCGGCCCGGGCGGCCGCGATCCCCACCCGCTCCAGCATCGCGGCCGCCCGCTCCCGCCCCTCGGCCCGCGAGGCGCCCCTGTGGTGGATCCGGTAGGCCTCCGCGAGCTGCGCCCCGACCGTGTGGAAGGGGGAGAGCGCGGCGAGCGCGTCCTGGAACACCATCGCGATCCGGGAGCCGCGCAGCCCCCGCAGCCGGGACTCGGGAGCGCCGACCACCTCCGTCCCGGCCACCTCGACGCTGCCCTCGATCCGGGTGCGCGCGGGGTCGTGCAAGCCCAGGGCTGCGAGCCCGACGGTGGACTTGCCGGAACCCGACTCCCCCACCAGACCCAGGACTTCACCGGCCCCGACCTCCAGGGAGACCCCCTCCACGGCCCGTACGAGCGCGCCCCGAGGGCCGGTGAAGGAGACGGACAGGTCGCGGATGCGGAGCACGGCACTCATACGAGTCTCACTCTCGGGTCGAGCCGCGCCACCAGGAGGTCGGCGAGCGCGACGAACACCACCACGAAGAAGGCGGCGAGCAGGACGGTCCCGACGACCGTGGGCAGGTCGTTCTGGACGACGGAGTCGACGGCGAGCTTGCCGATGCCGTCGATGCCGAAGACGGTCTCGGTGATGAAGGCCCCGCCGAACAGCGCCCCGGCCTCCAGGCCGAGCAACTGCACCAGCGGGGCTCCGGCGCCGCGCGCGGTGTACTTCAGATGGGCGCGCAGCGTGGACAGGCCCCGGGCGCGGGCGGTGCGGACGTACCCCTCGTGCATCGACTCCAGCATCTGCGCCCGCGAGAGCCGGGCGAACACGGCCGCGTTGACGAAGCCGAGGACCAGCCAGGGCAGTGCGAGCCCGGCCGCCCAGGCTCCCGGCGACGAGCCGAAGGGGGTGTAGCCGGGCACCGGCAGCGCGCCCGTCGCGTACACCAGGAGGTACTGCAGGGCGTAGCCGAGGAAGTAGATCTGCACGCTCGCGCCGACCAGGGTGAAGCCGGACAGCAGCCGGTCGGTGCGGGTGCCCCGGCGCAGCGCGGCGGCGAAGCCCACGCCGACGCCGAGCACCACGATCACCACCAGGGCGCCCGCCGCGAGCGACAGGGTCGCCGGGAGGCGGTCCGCGATCGCGTCGAGGACCGGCTGGTGCAGGGCGTAGGAGTAGCCGAGGCAGGGCGCCGGGCAGTCGATGGGGCTGCCGTCGACGTCGGTGATGGTGCGGCCCGCCACCAGGCCGCCCAGATAGTCGCCGAACTGGGCGGCGACGGGCCGGTCCAGGCCCATGCTGTGGCGTACGGCCTCGACCTGCCCGGTGTCGCACTTGGGGCCGCAGGCGATGAGCGCGGGGTCGGAGGGGGCCGCGAAGAACAGCCCGAAGGCGGTGGCGGTGATCGCTAGGAGCACCGCCACGGCCTGCAGGGCGCGTCGGACGACGTAACCGGTCATGGGAGGGTCAGGACTTCTTCAGGTAGAGGTCGGCCGCGGCGACGGAGCCGTAGATCGGGTGGATGGCGGCGCCGCCGACGTTCTGCCCGCGGAACTGGGTGACGGCGGTGTAGAGGAACGGCACGACCGGCACGTCCGCCATCACGACCTGCTCCAGGTCGATGAGCGCCGCGGCCTTCTGCCCCGCGTCCCCGATGGTCTTGATGCGGTCGAGCTCCTTGTCGACCTTCGGGTTGCTGTAGCGGATGCCGTTGGAGAGGGCGTCAAGACGGCTGTCGTAGCCGTCGGGCAGCAGGGTCGCCGGGGTGGGCCAGTCGACCGAGTTGGTGGACATCCACAGGTCGTAGGGGGCGGGTCCGCGGAAGACCTCGTTGGTGAACGCGGCCTTGTCCAGGGGCTTCACGACCAGCTTGATCCCGGCCTTGGCGAAGGCGTCGACGAGGACCTGGGCGAGCCGGGCCTTCTCGGGAGCGTCGGCCTCGTACGCGTAGGTGAGCGTGTCCACCTTGGTCTTCGCCTTCGCCAGGTGCTCCTTGGCCTTCTCGATGTCGCCACCGGGCCTGACCGGGTAGAGGTCGTACTTCTTCCAGCCGACGACGGCGGGCGAGGAGAGCGTGGTGGCGAACTCGCCCAGGCGCGGGCCGCCGAGCACCTGGCGGGCCTGCTCGCGCGGGAAGAGGTAGTGGATGGCCTTGCGGACCTCGGGGTCGGTGACGCGGCTGTTCTTGATGTAGAGGTCGTTGGTGTAGGCGCCCTTGCTCCCCGCCACCAGGAGCGCCTTCTTCTTCGGGTCGCGCTCGGCCTGCGCGTACAGCTCCGGCGGCACCTCGCTCTTGGTGGTGACGGTGTCCGGTCCCTCCCCGCGCCCGTTGAGGACCTCCTGCGCGGTGTTGAGGATCTTCTTGCCGAAGGTGAACTCGAAGCGGTCGGCGTACTGGTGGCGGATCGGGTCGGTCTCCGCCTTCCAGTGCGGGTTGCGCTCCAGGGTGAGCGACTGGTTCTGCTTGTGTTCGACGATCCTGTACGGGCCGGTGGCGAACGGGTGGGTGTCGTACGCGGTGCCGGTGTCCTTGTCCTCGCGCACCGGCGAGGAGGAGGACTGGGCGGCCATGTACGGCACGTCGGACTGCGGCTCGGGGAAGTGGAAGACGACGGTCTTGGCGTCGGGCGTCTCGATGGCGTCCAGGCCGCCGCCCTTGGGTCCGGCGTACTTCTTGACGGCGGCGCTGCGGTCCTCGGAGCCGGTGAGCCACTCGGGCCAGTAGGTGGGGCCGAGTTCGAAGCCGGGGGCGAAGGTGCGCTCGATGCCGTACTTGATGTGCGCGGAGGTGATCGGCTGCCCGTCCTCCCAGGCGATCCCGTCCTTGAGCGTGTACGTCCAGGTGCGGCCGCCGTCCGAGGAGCGCCCGGTGTCGGTGGCCAGGTCGCCCACCAGGACGGGCTTGCCGTCCACGACTTGATACTGCGTCAGCTGGCGGCCCCACAGCAGCGAGGTGCTGTAGCCCTCGCCCGCGTAGATCTTCTGGGGGTCGAGGTGGCTGTAGTCGTTGAGGTTGGCTACCTTGAGGGTGCCGCCGGACTGCGCGCCCGCGACGGCGGGCGCCGGGCCCTGGCTGTCCTTCGCGGTGCCGAGGGTGGCGGTGAGCCGCTGCCCGCTCCTGACCTCGGCGGGCTTGGCCCTGCCGTCCCCGTCGCCCTTGCCCGCGCCCGCCGAGCAGGAGCAGAGCAGCAGGGCGGCGGCGGTGGCGAGAGCCGGGACGGCTGCGGTGCGCGGGATGGATCTGGGCATGACGAACTCCGGTGTGGCAGAAGGTGGTCGAGCGAAGGGCGGTGGAGCGGATCAGCGGGCGGTACGGGGGTCGAGTGCGTCCCGTACCGCGTCGCCGAGCAGGTTGAAGGCGAGGACGAAGACGAGGATCGTCACGCCGGGGAAGACCATGTAGGTGGGGTCGTCGTAGAAGACCTCCGCACCCCGGGAGATCATCCGGCCCCAGTCGGGGACCGGCTCGTCGATGCCGACCCCGAGGTAGGAGAGCGCGGCCTCGGCGGTGACGATGCCGGGCAGCGTGAGGGTGGTGTTGACCAGGATCGGCGCCCAGATGTTGGGCAGCAGCTCGCGGACCAGGATGTGCCACCGGCTCGCCCCCGAGGCGCGGGCCGCCTCGATGAACTCCCGCTCCCGCAGCGACTTCACGGTGGTGCGCAGGACCATGGCGAGCGGCACCCACCCGAAGGCGGCGAACACCAGGATCAGCACGGTGAACTGCATCCAGACCGGCTCGTTCTCACCGGGGTCCACGAACCGGGTCTTGACGACCGGGCTCAGTGCCAGCAGGAGCAGCAGGGTCGGGAAGGCGAGCAGGACGTTGCAGACGAAGGTGAAGGCCCGCTCGGCGAGCCCGCCGAGGTAGCCGACGACGAGGCCGAGCACGGTGCCGAGCAGCGCGATGACGGCGGTGGCGGCGACCGCCACGACGAGCGACGTCCGCATCCCGTACAGGAGTTGGGCGAAGACGTCGCGCCCGAGCCCCGGCTCCAGGCCGAACCAGAACTCGCCGGAGATCCCGCCGTTGGGGAGCACCGGAAGCCCTTCGGGGCTGAGCAGTCCGGGGGCGTTCTGCCCGTAGTGCTCGGTGGCGTTCTTGCCGTAGAGCGCGGTGATCAGGGGTGCGGCCAGGGCGAGGACGACGAACAGGAGCACCGCGCAGAGCGCCGCCATGCCGGTGCGGTCGGCGCGCAGGGCGCGGATCGTTGACATGGCCGCTATTAGAGCCAGCGCCCGGACGCCCGGCAAATCGGGTTCGGGGGATCCTGGGGCTTTGCGAAGTGCTTGTGTCGTACGCCCTGTTGGTGTCACATGGCCGCAATATTCCAGCCATGATCATTCGGCTGAAAAGGGGTGAATCACCCTCCGGAGACCGCTCGGGCGTTCACGGGTGAGACTCCGCTCACAATCATGGGATCGAAGGCGGTTCCTCTGGTGGACCTTCCATTCCCAGCTCGGAGTGGGCCTGCGCCCCGGGGGCTTCCGGAGCAGGGGCTTTCGCCGTGGGCGCTTCCGCCGTGGTGGGCAGCGGGGCCGCCCGCTCCAGGAACCGCAGCAGCTCCACCGGGAACGGCAGGACCAGCGTCGAGTTCTTCTCTGCCGCCACCGCCACCACCGTCTGGAGCAGCCGCAGCTGGAGGGCCGCGGGCTGCTGCGACATCACGCCGGCCGCCTCGGCCAGCTTCTTCGACGCCTGGAGCTCCGCGTCCGCGTTGATCACCCGCGCCCGGCGCTCACGGTCGGCCTCGGCCTGCCGGGCCATCGAGCGCTTCATCGTCTCCGGCAGCGACACGTCCTTGATCTCCACCCGGTCGATCTGCACGCCCCACCCCATCGCCGGGCTGTCGATCATCAACTCCAGGCCCTGGTTGAGCTTCTCGCGGTTGGAGAGCAGATCGTCGAGGTCGCTCTTGCCGATGATCGAGCGCAGTGAGGTCTGGGCCATCTGGGAGACCGCGAAGCGGTAGTCCTCGACCTGGATGACCGCGTCGGCCGGGTCGACCACCTTGAAGTAGATCACCGCGTCCACCCGGACCGTGACGTTGTCCCGGGTGATCCCGTCCTGCGCCGGGACCGGCATCGTCACAATCTGCATGTTCACCTTGTGGAGCCGGTCGGCGAACGGAAGGATCAGGGTGAAGCCCGGGCCGCGCACCGATCCCCTGAGTTTGCCCAGCCGGAACACCACACCGCGTTCGTACTGCTTGACGACCCGGGCCGCCGCCATCACGTACACGATGCCGGCGGATCCGACGGCCACAGCCGTCGCCACCAATGCCTCGACCATCACGGCCCCCAAGGGTCCGAATCGGACGTGTACTTCGACGGTAACTCCGCTTCCGTCCCAAGGGGAGTCCCGGTCACACTCCACTGAATGGGTAAAACGCGGGCGGGAGGGGAATGCCGCAACAGTCGATGCCTGTATCCGACAACCGGTATGGGCGGTACGAGGACGGTCCCGGCGATCGGTATCGCGACCCACTAGCGGAGGGGGCACGAGTGCGCGGTCGGGTGCGCGCGGCCGACGGGCGGCATCTGACGGTGGAGCGCTTCGGGGACCCGCGGGGCAGGCCGGTCTTCCTGCTGCACGGCACCCCGGGCAGCCGTCTCGGCCCCGCGCCGCGCGGCATGGTGCTCTACCAGCGCAGGATGCAGCTGATCGCCTACGACAGACCCGGCTACGGCGGCTCCGACCGGCTGGAGGGCCGCAGCGTCGCCGACGTCGTCCAGGACGTGAAGGCGATCGCGGACAGTTACGGCCTGGAACGCTTCGCCGTCGTCGGCCGCTCCGGCGGCGCCCCGCACGCACTGGCCTGCGCCGCCCTGCTGCCCGAGCGGGTCACCCGGACCGCCGCACTGGTCACGCTCGCGCCCCGGGACGCGGCCGGGCTCGACTGGTTCGACGGGATGACCGCCTACAACGTGGAGGAGTTCACGACCGCGTCGGTCAACCCCGAGGAGTTCGCCGCCCGGCTCATCCCGCGCTCCGACGAGATCCGCCGGAACCCCATCCAGCTCCTGGACGAGCTGCGCCGCGACCTCACCCACGCCGACCGCATGGTGGTCAAGGACGCCGGGGTGCGGTCCATGCTGCTGCGCAACTACCAGGAGGCGCTGCGGACTTCGGCGTACGGATGGATCGACGACGCGCTCGCCTTCTGCAGCCCCTGGGGGTTCGACCCCGCCGACATCGCCGGCGAGGTGCTGCTGTGGCACGGCGTGAAGGACGTGTTCTCACCGGTCGGCCACTCCCGCTGGCTCGCCGAACGCATCCCGGGCGCCACGGCCGTCCTGGAACCGGCCGCCGCCCACTTCGACGCCCTGCACGCGCTGCCCGACATCCTCACCTGGCTGATCGAGGAGGACTGACCCCCGGCGGCACCCGGCGGAGGGAACCGGTGCGATCACTCCGGTCGCACCGGTCGTCCCCTCGTCTCACACCGCCAGCGGCTCCAGGTCCCGCTGCACCCGGCGCTCGTCCCGGGCGATCCGGACGAACGCATGCTCGTCGCCGAGCAGCCGCTGCAGCTCCTCCACGGCCTCCGCCCGCACGTGCGTCGCCTCCTCCTTGCGGCCGAGCCCGTCGAGCGTCACCGACATGTTCGCGGCGCAGGCCAGCGTCTCCGGGTGGTGCGCTCCCAGCACCTCCCGCAGCCGCGCGACCGCGTTGCGCTCGATCTCCAGGGCGCTCTCCAGATCACCCATGTCGGCCTTCACATTGGCCAGGTTGACGGTGGCGAACAACGCGTGCGGATGGTTCTCCCCGAGTATGTCGCGCATCGTCCGTATGGTGTTCTCCAACAAGGTGTCGGCGGCGTCCAGCGACCCGCAGCCCCACTGGTAGATGCCCAGGTTGTTGGTGGCCGCCAGCGTGTACGGGTGCCGCTCCCCCGGCACCTTGATGTACTGGTCGACGACCTCCTGGGCCGCGTCCCGCGCCGCCGCCGAGTCCCCGGCCGCGAACAGGTCGGCGGCCATGTTGAGGTCGCAGGCCAGCCAGTCGGGGTTGGCGGAGGTGTACTTGGCGCGGTAGCGGTTGCGGGTCGCGGTGGTCAGCCGCCGCGCGTCGTCGAGCCGGCCCGCCCGGCGCAGCGACACGGCGAGGCTCTTGGCCGCCGCCAGGGTGCCCGGGAAGGCCCGGCCCAGCTGCTCCTTGTAGAGGTCGTACGTCCGGCTGAGCAGCGCCACCGAGTCCTCGTAGCGCCCGATCTCCCGCAGGTCCCGCGCCAGGTTCATGGCGGAGGAGAGGGTGTAGGGGTGCTCCGGGCCGAGCACCTCGGTGCGCCGGTCGTAGACGTCCTGGTCGAGCTCGCGGGCCCGGGCGTACTGACCGAGCATCCGCATGTTCAGGGCGAGGTTGTTGGCGGCGGCGAGCGTGCGCGGGTGCGACTCGTCGAAGATCTGCCGGAACCCCTCGTGCGCCTCGGTCGCCAGCTCCATCGCCTTGCTGTACTGGCCGAGCGCGCCGAGGTCCATCGCCAGGGCGCTGGTGGTCATGTACGTGTGCGGGTGCGAGGCACCGAGCACTTCCGTCTGCCGGGACAGGGTCTCCTCGTCCAGCTCCATCGCCTCGACGTAACGGCCGCGCGAGCGCAGGATGTTGGAGAGGTGGAAGCGCAGGTACAGGTACTGGAGGTCGTTGGGCCCCAGTTTCTCGCGCCACTCCTCGCGCAGGTCCTCGGCGAGGTTGGCGGCCGCGTTGAAGTCACCGCGCTTCCAGAGGTAGCGCACGCGGTCGATGAGGAGCCGGCGGGTCTCCGGCTCGTCGCACAGGCGCGCCCCCGACGGGGTCAGATGCGGCCAGATGGTGTTGAACTGCGTCCAGGTCTCCGGGTTGTCGATCGGCTCGTCGGCGTCCGGCCGGGCGCCCGCGAGGATGCGGTGCACGGCGTGCCGGGCGTCCATCTGCTCCTCGTCGCTCAACTGCGCCCGGATCACCGCCTGGACGAGCCGGTGCACCTGGATGGAGCTGCCGACCTGGTCGACCTTGGCGAGGGCGAACCGGCCGATCTCCCGGATGACCCGGCCGAGCACCAGCTTCTCCTGGAGCGTGGCGTCGTACGGCTTGAGCGCGTCGATCATCTCCTTGCTGTAGAGGAGGTTGGCGGAGATCGGCTCGGGCGCGAAGAAGGCGCAGAGCTGGAGGAGGCGGACCGCCGCGGGTGAGCGCTGCTTGAGCCGCTCGATGGAGACGTTCCAGGTGGCGGCGACCGGCTCGGGGTACCCGGCGGGCTGGTTGAGCGCGAGGACGCTGGGCGCCTGCTGGGCCAGCTGCTCCAGATAGGCGGCGACCGGCGTCGCGGTCTCCGCGATCCACGCCGCCGCCTGCTCGACGGCGAGCGGCAGGTCGCCCACCGCGATGGCGACCTGGTCGGCGTCGTCCACGGAGAGCCCGGGGGCGCGCCGCTGGAGGTGCTCGACGGACTCCTCGCGCAGAAACACGTCGACGGGCAGCGCGTCGCCGTACTGCGACCAGGTCTGGTTCCTGGAGGTCACCAGGACGTGGCCCGGGCCGCCCGGCGGGAAGAACCGCTTGAGCTGCTCGGGGTCGTCCGCGTTGTCGAAGACCAGCAGCCAGCGCGAGGTGGGCACCCCGCGCCGCAGCAGGTCGATGGCCTCGCGGGAGGCGGAGTTCATGTCGTCGCCGCCCTGCACCCCGAGCCGCACGCCGAGCTCGGCGAGGCCGGCCACCACGTCGTCGGGCTGCTCGGCGGAGATCCACCAGACCAGGTCGTAGTCGGCCATGAACCGGTGGACGTACTCCAGGGCCACCTGCGTCTTGCCGACGCCGCCGAGTCCGTACAGCGTCTGCGGCTGCGGCAGGACGACGGCGAGGCCGCCGCCGAGCTGGTCGCGCATCCGCTCCAGGACCAGCGAGCGGCCGGTGAAGCCGGGGTTGCGCGGCGGTGCGTTCCAGATCTTGGGGACGGTCCCGGGGAACCGCGGTCCGGGCGCCACCCCGTCGCTGATCTGCACCGGCCGCTCCAGGGCCCGCAGCAGCGCGGTGGTGGCGTGCACCTCGTCGAGCCGGAACAGGTCCACCGGGTTGCGGTCGATGTAGGGCGCGGTGAGCCGGACGTCGCCGACCCGCAGCGGCAGCAGCTGGCGGCGGGCGCCCGAGGGGTCCTCGGCGGCGGCCCGGGACCAGATCTCCACGGCGCGGGCCGACTTGAGGTAGGCGCTGGAGAGCAGGACCACGGTACGGGCGGCGTTCTCGGCGGCGACCGCCTCCCCGTCGGCGCTGCTGGGCTCGGCCGACACGTCACGCGGCACCACCCGGAACCCGGCCCGGGTGAGCACGGACTCGATCCAGTCGGCCCACATCCGGTTCTCGGCCACGTAGCTGAGGAACAGATCGGCCGGAAGGGCGGGCCTGCGGCGGGTGAAGGCGTCCCGGATCCGCAGCCGGATCTCCTCGTTGACGGTCGGCATCGAGGTGATCCGGCCCTCGGTGACGACGGAGGCGAGCCGCTCGAAGGCGGACAGCAGCGAGTTGGAGAGTCCGGCCTCGTCGCCGAAGGTCGCCAGTGTCTCCTCGTAGGCGTAGTAGGGGCGGTACGGGATCTCCACCGCGCCCCAGTACGCGGTGAGTTCGTCGCCCGAAAGACCGGCCGGGAAGCGGTCGAACTTGAGGCGGGCGAGCGCCCGGCCGGCGTCCGCCTTCTCCTTCTCGCCCTCGTCGATGCGCATCGGGACGGGCAGGATGCGGATGTTCTGCCCGCTGTAGCGCTCGTCTATCTGGCGGGCCACGGAGGCGGCGCCGTCTATGGACTGGTCGCTGAGGGTGAAGCAGTCCACCAGGATGTCGGGGAGGTGGACGGTGCAGATGTCGGCGATGTCGCTGAGGCCGGTGCGGCTGTCGATCAGGACGTAGTCGTAGTTCTCCTTCATGTCCTCGCGCAGGGCGTCGAAGAAGTGGCCGCCGCCGAGCCGGTCGTAGAAGTTGTCCCAGTCGAACGTGGAGACGGTCGCCGAGTACTCGCGGTTCTGCCGGCCGGCGGAGACGAAGTCCAGGGTGCCGCCGTCGGGGAACTGCCAGCCCAGGGCCTCGGGCGTGAGCGAGACGGCGTGCGGCTGGATGCGCGCGTAGTCGCGGTGCCAGTCGTCCGAGCGCGGCACGGGACTGGTGGCGGCCCAGGCGTATTCGGTGATGAGATCGATGACCCCGGTGGTGGCGCCGAGCGTCGAGGGGTCCAGGAACGGGTGGAAGAAGCGGTGCAGCCCCGGGGCCTCCAGGTCCCAGTCCACCGCGAGGACCCGCTTGCCGTTGGCGGCAAGGATCCAGGCCGTGTTGGCGAGGGCCATGGTGCGGCCCGTACCACCCTTGTACGAGTAGAACGTGACGATGCGTCCGTCACGACTGGCTGTCATCCGTCTCCTCCGCATCGGGCGCGTGATCGAGCCTGTCGGGGATGTACTGCGTGGTGCCGAAATCGGTGCCCATCGGCCCGACCAGGCGCGGCCGTTCGGTGTGCCCGCCCCCCGCGGGCGGATAGACCGTCGCGTGTCTCAGATACTGCTGTGCCGCCGCCTCCACTACCTGGGGCAGTATCTGCCCGAAGGCCTCCATGCTGGGTACGCCCTTGGCTGCGGCCCGGCACGCGGCCCGCCCCTGGCGCATCTTGGACGGCATGGTCTCTTCCAGACGGTGCGTCAACTCCACCTCCGAAGCCCGGCTCTGGTGGTCGTCGCGGTTCCACGGGACGACCACGCTCACCCAGGGCCGGTGCTCGGCGTCGAAGGCCGCGAGCCGGGCGCGCCGGTCCTCGTCCTCCAGCGCCCACCGGTCCACCAGCAGGACCTCGGGCCGCGACGGCGGCTGTTTGCCGTCGAGGTGCAGCACCTCCTCGTCGAAGGAGGAGACGGTGGTCTGGTAGTTGAGCGAGCGCACCATGTCCTCCGCCACCAGCGCCAGCGGCCGGGCGGAGATGGGGTGGTAGGGGTTCCACTCCAGCGGGCTGTCCCCGTAGTACACGTCGTCGCGGCCCTCGGGCAGCTCGTGGCGGGTGGGCGCGGCGACGGTGACGTGCATGGGCCGGGGGCCCTCGCTGGCGGCCGCGCCGAAGGCGCTGGGCGCCAGCCGGTAGTCGACGTGGCGGCCCGGCCGTATCGCGGTGGCGTCGGCGACGCTCACGATCCGTTTGGCGAGCTCGTAGACCGCGCGTTCGTACTCCTCGGCGAATATGCGCAGCTTGATCAGCCCGTAGAGGCCGTCGGTGACATAGCGGTCGCCGAAGGCCCGGTGGTTGAACTGCAACCGCTCGGCGGGCCCGGGCAGTTGCTCGGGCGGGACCGGCACCCACAGGGCCGGCACGATCGCCTCGGCCGGGCGGTTGGTGTACGCCTGGTGCTGGATGGTGCGCTGCTCGAACGCGTACCACTCACGGCCGCACATCTCGCTCGCGAAGTAGCGCGGCGAGAACAGCGGCACGAACACCCGGCAGGAGGCGAGGACTTCGCCGAGACGCTCCGACCAGCCCTCGCCGGACCGTATCTCCCGGTCCATGAAGCCGGCGGGCGCACCGGCGGGCAGATCGGTCATGGCCATCACATGGCCGCAGAGATCACGGAAGAGCCGCTCCACCCACATGTCGGGGTCCGGGCCGCCCGCCCCGTACCTCGGCGTGTGCGCGTAACTCAGAAAGAAGTAGGGCCGATGTTGGTCGGCCGGACGCGGCTGCGCTGATGCGTGCACACGACCCCCGTCCTGCAGTATTGAAGAACATCATTCCGGAGCGCACGGCGCTCCATCCCCTCACCGTTCGGTCAAACAAGGCCGCTTTTCGGTCATCCAGTCCACCGCATGGTCCACCGCCCCCTTGATCGAAAACAACCGGGCGGTTCTCCGTCCCAGCTGCCACTCTTTGCGCGTTTCTTCCGGAAGGTCGGCCCCGACCGCCCCGAAGTCGCTGTCGTCGAGAGCGACATCGGGATAGTGGAACCATCCCCGACGCCCACTCTCGTCCCGCACCACACAGCTGTACAGCTTCTTGGGCGGGTTGTGCAGATACCGGTATTCCGCGAGGTGAAAGGCGCTGCAGACATCGAATCCCACATTGATCATGAGAACCCGGGCATCGGCGCGATACAGCGCGCCGAGCGGCGACTTCTCGCCCAGATGACAATCGGGTTCATGCCCCTCCATCAGCTCCAGGGCACGACAGCCCCAGGCGGCGAAGGAGGTCTGGGGATGGGTGCTGCGCACCGCCCCTTCCGAGGTGCGCACCCACTCCGCCAACCGGCCCATTCCCTGGCTTCGGGTCCGGTCCGGGTCGAAAGGCTCCATTCGGCGCTTGAAATCCTTGTACGCGGCCGGATCGCGCAGCACGTTCCTGCTCCGCCGCCGGTGGGCGAGGGAGGTGAGCGAGTTCTCCGGCGTGAAGGCCGGGACCACCAGGGTGCCCTTGAGCCGCCCGCCGACCGCCGCCTGCAGGGCCTGCCCCAGCACCCGCGGGCCGTGCCCCAGACCGCTCATCGAGGCGTGCACGAGCAGGGTGTCCCCCTCGTTGACCCCCATGGCGACCAGGTCGTCGCGTAACGCGCTCTCCAGCACTGCTTGGGCTCGCTCATCCACGGGCTGCCTCTTCCCACTCCAGCAGGACGTCGGCGACCAGGCTCTTCCCGCCCACGGTGAGTTCGGCCGCCCCTTGAAGAGCTTCCAGCGCGCGCCGGGTCTCCGCCAGAGTGCGTGCACTCCTGTCGTACGCGGCGACCGCCACGCGCTCATGCGTTTCGGCCAGCAGGACCGAGACCGGTACCGGCTCCTCGCGCCAGTCGGCCCGGTGGAGCCAGCCGCCGTCCAGGGCGTACAGGTCCGCCACATCGCGCAGGGCCCGGAACCTGGCCCGGCGGAAGCCGCGCAGCAGCCCCAGCGCCAGCGCGTCCCCCGTGAGCCCCACGGGCACCCCCAGCGCCCCGTAGCCGTGCCGCCCGGCCACCGGTTCGCCGGCGCCCGCGAGCGGGGTGAGCGTGGTCAGCGCGGCGGCCGCGGCGGCCGCGTGGCCCGGCACAGTGGCCGAGAGCAGCCCCCAGGCGGCGCCCAGGCGCCCGCTCCACTCGTCGGCCTCGGCGAGACCAAGCCGCGGCAGCACCTGGGTGCCGAAGCAGTCGCGGTACGGGTCGAGGTCGTCGAGCGCCGGATCGGGCGCCCCGTCCCGGCCCAGGCCCCGCACCGGCAGCCAGTCGCCGCACGGCTCGCGCGGGCACTCCACCTCCACCTCGAAGCGCCCGCCCCGGACCCGAAAGCCCTTCTCGGCCGAGACCACCTCCGCGCGGCCGGACTCGCCCCGGGCGCCGACCCTCAGCTCCCCGAGGGTGGGCAGCACCAGCCTGCCGTCCGCGTACCCGACGGCGACGGGCACGTCGAGTCTGCCGCGCACGGCGGCGGCGGCGGTGTAGGCGGCGAGGCGGTGGGCGTGGGCCACCGCCTCGGGCCGGTTCGTGCGCAGCGCCTCCAGGGTGGTGAGCAGCCAGCTGCGCGCGTACGGATGCGTCAGCACCTCGTCGAGGCCCGGCCCGTCGACGAGGGCGGTCAGCCGCCAGGCCTCGGCCCACTCGGCGCCGCCGCGGCCGGCCAGATCGGCGTGCAGGCGGGCGAGCAGGGTGCGGGTGAGCTCGTGCTCGGCGGCGACGAGCTCGCCGGGGTCGGTGAGCGCCGCGGGGACGAGGCGGGCGGCGGTGCGGGCCTCGATGCCCCGCACCAGCGCCTCCAGGTCCGCGCAGTAGACCGAGGGGCCGTCGAAGGCGTCCCGGCCCGCCGCCTCGTTCGCCGAGCGGTAGCGGTGGGTGTAGAGCCCGCCGCCGCAGGAGCGGACGACCGGGCACTCGCGGCACTCGGGGCCGACCCCGGCCAGGCCGAGCTGGCGCACCCGTACGCCCGGATGGGCGGCGACCTCGTCGAAGGAGTGCCGGAAGACGTCGAACCCGGTGGCGGCGGCGCCGTCGTAGGCGCTCTTGAGCGAGTCGACCTGTTCCAGCGTGCCGTCGGTCTCCACCACCACGAGGTCGGTGGGGGCCAGGCCCAGGGACTCGGTGAGGCTGGGGCCGCCGTTCAACGTCGACAGTACGGACTCGAACAGCCGGACCGGAACCGGTCTGCCCTGTTCCTCCCACCGGTCGAAGACCGCCAGGATCCACTCGGCGTACTCCGTCGGGGAGCCGCCCGGGCGGGCCGGGGGCGCGTCCCAGGTGGCGTGCGGCAGCAGGTAGTCGATGCGCGGCGGGTCCAGGGCGATGAGCGCGTCGTGCACGGTGACCGGGTCGTTGGCCACGTCGATGGTGCAGAGCAGCCCGAGGAAGAGGTGGCGGTAGCGCTCGCTCTGGAGCAGTTCGACGGCCTTGAGGACCAGCGGATGGCTGGTGCGGCCGTCGGCGAAGCGGCGGTGGCGGTCGTTGGCCGACCGGTCGCCGTCGAGGGAGATGCCGACCTTCACGCCGAACTCGTCGAACAGGTCGAGGTAGCGGCTGCTGAGCTGGAGGCCGTTGGTGTGGATGCGCAGATCGAGCTCCGCGACGCCGTCCAGGGCAGCGGTCAGCTCCTCGCACACCCGGCGCAGCCGTGCGGGGCCCGCCAGCAGCGGCTCCCCTCCGTGCAGGATCACTGACACGGAGGGCAGTACGTGTTTCTCGGCGTGCTCGGCCAGTCGCCGGGCCGTCCAGGAAATCGCCTCGTCAGAGATTGCCTTGGGGCGGGTACGCCAACTCTGATCAGGGGCTTCGTAGATATAGCAGTGATCACAAGCAAGATCGCATCTGCTGTGAACCTTGAGCACGATCTCGCGGAATGGGACCACGGGTGCAGTCATTCCGCCAGTCTAGAGCTCTCCGACAGACTAGAGCGCCGAGTTGAAGGTCGACGCCTGCACGGGGCGGCCGATCGACGAGGGCAGCACGCGGCCGAGCTTCCGGGCGGCGTCGGCGCCGCGGACGTCGATCTCGGCCAGGGGCACACGGCTCTTCTTCGCAGGGGCGAAGGAGAGAGAATTCACGGAGGTCTTCACGGCCGTCCTTGATGGGTAATTCCTGCATGTGGACAGTGGTACCGACGACATGCACCGTTGCAGTGTCGGCGGCACGACTTTACTCTCTTGGCCACTGTTGGCAACTGAGCACGGCCGCTTGCCGCAAACGCGTGACCCAGCATTGGCGGAAGGTGTACGGAACGGGTCGTTCCATCGAAAGAGTGATGACTAAAACCGCAGACAGGGGTGGATGTGACGGCGATTCCCGGTCCTCTGCAAAGCATGGTCTTCCGCAACGCCGACCTGCCGGGTCTCTTCCATCACGCGGACTCACTCGCGATAGGGCGCCAGCGGGCCGCGGTGAACAGCACCCGCTGGCAGCTGTGCCTGCTGGTGGTGGGGGCGGCGCTGGCGGCGCTGCCGTGGAAGATGACGCTCGGTGGTGACTTCCGGCTGACGAGCGCGCTCAGCGCACTGGCGTACGCGGGGGTGCTCGCGGTGAGCTTCCGCGCCGCCCGCGGGCACGCGAAATCGCATTGGCAACTGAACCGTTCGGCCGCCGAGTTCATCAAATCCATGTGCTGGCGCTATGCCGTGCACGGCACTCCCTTCGACTCCCACGCGGCCGATCCCGAAGGTATGTTCACCCTCCGTTTGGAGGAAGGACTGCGGGAACTGCGCAAGGTCGGCTGGCGGGACCCGCGCGAGGACCCGGCATCGGGCCTGGCCGATGTCCCCCTCGTCACCGCGCCCATGCGGGAGTTACGCGCGAAGGCGTTCACCGTACGCAAGGAGACGTACGTCCGGGACCGGCTCATCGAGCAGCGCAACTGGTACCGGCGCCGACAGGAGGCCTCCAAGCGGGCCACCGCGCTGTGGACCTCCGCGATCACCCTGCTCACCGTTCTCGCGTTGCTCTTCGCGACGCTGCACATGTTCGGCGCGGCCGAGGGCGTCAAGGTCGCCGGGCTGCTCTCGGCCGCGGCGGCGGCGTGTCTGGCGTGGAGCGAGATCCGCCGCCACCAGCCGCTGATCTCGGCGCACTCCCTGGTGGAGCAGGACCTCAAGGAGATGCACGTGGCCATGGAGAACACGGTCAGCGAGCGGGAGTGGCCCGCGGCGGTCTACGAGACCGAGCGGGTCGTGTCGCCCCAGCACACCGACTGGCTGGCCCGGCTCCGCAGTTGACCATCCCTGCGGGGTGCCTAGGGGCGGCGCACCCCGTCGCACCACACCACCGTGACCGCTTTGCCCAGGCCGCGGGCGTACTGGACGATGTCGCCGGTGCCGCCGAGGCCCCGCGCGGGCTGACCGTCCCAGACGGCGACCAGGCGGTCGCAGTTGTCCGCGATATAGGCCCCGGCCGCGTAGTACGCCTCGTCCGTCGCGTGCGGGAAGTCCATCCGGACCTCCTGGGTCGCCTGTCTCTTCAGGCCCCGGTAGCGGGCGAGTTCGGCGGCGTCGGCGAAGCCGTTCTCGTAGTCGCCGCTGGGAATGACCACGGTCAGGGAGGCGCCGCACTCCAGGGCGATGGCCGCGAACAGCTGGTCCGCGCCGGCCGCGAGGCTGGAGAGGGCCTCAAGGGAACCGTCGTGTCCGCACAGCAGGCTCCGCAGACAGCTGCGGATCTCCCCCAGCGCCTCGGAGGGAATGTCTCGGTGACCGGTCACTCCGATGCGTTTCACTGACTCACCCCGTGTGTCCGGTCGCCTCTCCGCCGTGAACATCCTCCCAAAAAGGCGCATCGCGTCCAGTCGTGACCATCGGACGGGCGCAGGGAACGAGCCCCCGTCCGATGGCCGGACGAGGGCTCGCCGCTGCCGTGGCAGCGAGATGATCAGCCGTCAGAAGACGCTCACGCCATAGGCGTTCATGGCCTCGACCACGGGCTGGAAGAAGGTCGTGCCGCCGGAGGAGCAGTTGCCGCTGCCGCCGGAGGTGAGTCCGAGCGCGGTCGAGCCGGCGTAGAGCGGGCCGCCGGAGTCGCCGGGCTCGGCGCACACCGTGGTCCTGATCAGGCCGTACACGATGTCACCGCCGCCGTAGTTGACGGTGGCGTTGAGCGCGGTGACCCGGCCGCTGTGGATGCCGGTGGTCGAGCCGCGCCGGGTGACCGTCTGGCCGACCGTGGGGTTGGCCGCGCTGGTGATGCGCTGGCTGCCGACGGCGCTCGGGTGGGAGAGCGAGGTGTTGGTGTACTGCACGAGACCGTAGTCGTTGCCCGGGAAGCTGGTGCCGACCGTCGGGCCGATGCTGGTGGTGCGCGAGGAACTGGTGTACCAGGGCGGCTTGCCCTCGGTGCAGTGGCCGGCCGTCAGGAAGTAGTAGGTGCTGCCCTTCTTGACGTTGAAGCCGAGGGAGCAGCGCCAGCTCGGCGCGTAGATGGCGTCGCCGCCGGAGAGCAGCTTGCTGAACTTGCCTGAGGTCCGCTCGACGCGTATGGCGGACGCGTTGGCGCCGGCCTGCCGCTTGATCTTGGCTATGTCGGCCTTGCTCACCGTCGAGTCGGCGGTCACGACCAGCGTGTGGGTGGCGGGGTCGACGTTCCAGGCGGTGCCCGCGACGTCGGCGCCGAGCACGGCACTGCTCGCGGCCGAGAGCTGGGCGGCGCTGAACGCCTGGGACGGGGTGGCGCTTGCGGTGGGGACCGCGAGGGCGCCGGCGGCGAGGAGCCCGGCGGTGAGGGCGACTGCCTTGGTGCGTCTCGCGAGACCGCGGTGGCGCGTGGGGGTGGTGCGCTTGATCCTCACTTCTTTTCCTCCCGAGGGGAATCGAGGGGCCCGGGTTTGGTGGGGGGACCCCGTGAGGCGCAGCCGGAGCTGACGGCAGCACTGTTGAGCGCAAGCCGTGCTCCTGACAAGCGCTGGGAGGGAGTATTCGGTGGCCCGGCCATCGGGCGCAAGGGCGCCTTTCGGCCGGGCCGTTGGGGGTTCGGCAGCCGGCGGGTCAGCGGGTGAGGACGGTCCGCTCGCCCGCCGCGACCGCCACGTCGAGGGTGTTGCCCGGGGGCGGGAAGGGGCAGATGAAGTGCTCCGCGAAGGCGCACGGCGGCAGCAGTGCGCGGTTGAAGTCCACCGTGAGCCTTCCCTGCGCATCGGGTGCGCCGGGGCGCAGGAAACGGAACCGGAAGGTCGAATCCCCGCTGGTCGCGTCGGCGAACACCGCCCAGAGGGCGCCGTCGCCCTCGACCGCCACCTGGAGGGTGTGTTCCCGGCCGTCGAGCGCGAAGGCGAGCTCCCCGCCGAGGCCGAGCCCGCGCTCCACTCCGTCGGCGTTCGCCACCCGTACGGTCCGCGCCTCGTCGTACGGGCGGAAGGTCGCGGGCACCGCCCAGCGCGCCTCGTACGGCGTCGCCCCGATGCCCGCGAAGGCGCGCCGGCGCTCGGCCTCGGGGTCCCAGACCCGTACCGCCCACAGCCCCTCGCGGCGCAGCACCACGAGCCGCCGCGCGCCCTGGGCCAGCCGGGACTCGCCGACCGGCGTGTGGTCGGCGGTCAGCCGCACCTCGCCGCTGAAGGGCTCCCCGTCGAGGACGATCCCGTCCTGCGCGGCGGCCGTGAGCACCACCGCGTCGTCTTCTTCGCGCCACTCGCCCGGCACGGCCGGAATTCGCCCCTCCACCGCGTCGGCGAGCCAGTGGGTGCCGGTCAGCGCCAGTGGGCCGTAGGGCGCCGAGACGGTCTCGACACGCCGTTCGTGCCAGTTCTTCCACTCCTGTGCCGCGTCCGTGCTCATGTGTTCAACCCTTCCGTACGGGGGTGGGCAGCCCCAGGTGCGAGCGCAGTGTCGGGCCGGAGTATTCCGTACGGAAGATGCCGCGCTCCCGCAGCAGCGGCACCACTTGGTCGACGAAGTCGTCGAGTCCGCCCGGGAGCAGGTGCGGGACGAGGATGAAGCCGTCGGCGGCGGCCGTGACGAACTCGGTGAACTGGGCGGCGACCGAGGCCGGTGTCCCGATGAACGACTGACGGCCGGTCGTCTCGATGACCGTCTGCCGGATGGAGAGACCCTTGGCCTCGGACAGCGCCCGCCACTTGGCGGCGCCGGAGGTCGGCGGCCTTCTCCTGTGCCTCGGCCGAGGAGACCGGGCCTCGTAGTGGGGCGGGCCGCCGATGTCGACGGCGAGGTGGAGTGGACGGGTGGCGGACACGGCGGTGACTTCTTTCTTCAGAGGCCTCGGCCTTCAAAGGACGTTGGCCTTCAGAGGACCTTGGCGAGGAAGGCGCGGGTGCGTTCGTGGCGGGGGTGGTCGAGCACCTCGGCGGGCGGGCCCTGCTCGACGACGAGGCCGCCGTCCATGAAGACGACCGTGTCGGCGACCTCGCGGGCGAAGCCGATCTCATGGGTGACGACGATCATCGTGGTGCCCTGGAGCGCCAAGTCCTTGATGACGTCCAGGACTTCGCCGACCAGCTCGGGGTCGAGCGCGGAGGTCGGCTCGTCGAAGAGGAGCAGCTTCGGCTCCAGGGCGAGCGCGCGGGCGATGGCGACGCGCTGCTGCTGGCCGCCGGAGAGCTGCTTGGGGTAGGCGCCCGCCTTGTCGGCGAGACCGACGCGGGCGAGCAGCTCCTCCGCCGCGGCCACCGCCGCCTTGCGGGGGCGGCCGAGCGCCGCGATCGGCGCCTCGGTGATGTTCTCCAGGACGGTGAGGTGCGGGAAGAGGTTGAAGTTCTGGAAGACGAAGCCGATCCCGGTGCGCTGCTTCAGGACCTCCCGCTCGCGCAGCTCGTACAGCTTGTCGCCGGAGCGGCGGTAGCCGATCAGCGTGCCGTCGACGCTGATCGAGCCGCGGTCCACCTTCTCCAGGTGGTTGATGGTCCGCAGCAGGGTGGACTTGCCCGAGCCGGAGGGGCCGAGGACGACGGTGACCTCGCCCGCGCGGACGTCGAGGTCGATGCCGCGCAGGACTGCGAGGCTGCCGAAGCTTTTGTGTACGGAGCGGACTTCGACCATGGCGGTGGCGGTCATCGGGGGGTTCCTAACGGAGAGAGGTGTACGGAGCGGAGGCCGCGGCGCCGGATCAGGCGCTGAGCGGGCGACACGCGAGGTCGTGCAGGAAGCTCAGCGCGGCGCGCGCGCAGGCGTCGTTCTGAGCGAACGCGGGCCCGCCGGTGCGGGGCCGGGTGAACGCGCCGGACGCCCGCGCGGTGGTGTGCGGGCCGAGCGCGAAGCGGCGCGGGTGCGGGCGCCCGTCGCGGTCCAGGACCCGCCCGTCGGCGGGGTCCACGCTCAGCAGCCCGCCGGCGGTGACGTCCGCGCCGTCCCGGTGGAGCGCCCGCAGCAGCGGGCTGCGGGTGCGCTCAAGCGACGGCTCGGGCAGCCGCGCCTCGACCAGGGCGCGCGCCTCGGTCCACTCCCCCGGCACACTGGCGCCGCCCGCCCGGAAGACGCCTTTGTCCTCGTCGCGCTCCACGGTGATGCCCGCGCCGAGGAAGCGGACGACCCCGGCGTCGGAGAGCGCGAGCAGCTGGCGCAGCCGGGGACCGGGCGGGCCGGAGGCGAGGTAGCTGAAGAACCCGTGCCACCAGCCGCCCACGTCACCGAGCCGCAGGAGCTGCCCGTAGACGGAGAGCAGTCCGAGGAACACGGCCAGGTCGGGGCTGTGCGCCCTGTCGTGACGGCGTGTCAGGTCCTGGGTGATGTACGCGCGCAGCCCGTCCTGGAGGGCGTCCGACGACGCGAAGCGCACTCCGTCCAGGGGGTGGTCGAGTGCCTCCAGGTCGAGCCGGTCGGCCGGGTCGGGGACGGCGGCGGCGACCAGGGCGTGCAGCTCGGGGCTTCCGGCCGCGGCCGCCGCGTACTTCTCCTCGAAGTCCGGCCAGTTGACGGCCGTGCGCCGGGGATGGGCGGTGAACAGCCGGTGGTAGTGCGCGAAGCCGAGCTCCTTGTCGATGAGCGGCCACACGTCCTGCCGGAAGTCGAGGCGGCCCGGCCGCTTCAGCAGCTCGTCGACGGCGTCCGGCCCGAAGAAGCGCGGCAGCGGCGGCCGTTCGCCCTGCCAGGTGTAGCCGATCTTGGAGTGGTACGGGACGCCGCGCCGCGAGCCGACGTGGAGGACCGGTTCGCGGCCGGACGGGTGGTAGGTCCCGCTCCTGTCGTAGCGCCCGCCGCGCCCCTCGGTGAGCAGCACCATCAGGTCGACGAAGGCGAGCCCGAAGCCGCGCACGATCACCGGTTCGCCGGGGCGCAGGGCCGACAGGTCCGAGTCGGCGGTGAAGTCGGGCGGCAGGTGGACGAGCCCGTGGCGGGCGGCGAAGTCCGCCGACTCCCTCTGTTCATCGTCGGGTTCGGCGTCCAGATGGCCGAGGGTGAGCACCACCAGATCGGTGCCCAGCGGCTCGGCGCGCCCTTCGAGCCACACCTGCTGGCGGCCCTCGCGCGGGCCGCCGATCCGCAGCACCCGGGTGCGGTGCTCGTGGACGGTGACGGCGGGGCCGAGCGCGGCCACCGTCTCCTCGTACACCCAGCGCAGATACGCGCCCTGCGCCCGCCGGCTCGGGAAGGTCTGCCCGTCGATCCCGGCCCACTCGGCGAGGGTGGGCCCCGGGCGCACCGGGCCCTCCTGGACGACCGTCTCGTCGGTGAACATGGTGACGTCCTCGGCCATGGAGTTCATCCACAGCAGCGGCGACTGCTCCTCGCGCCAGATCCGGCCGCCGCCCGGCGGATGGGGGTCCACCAGATGGACGTCCAGCGGCTGGTCCCCGTACAGACCGGGGAGGTTGGCGGCGAGCCGCTCCAGGAATCCGGTCCCCCGCGGACCGGCTCCCACGACGACCACGGACGCGGTCACCGGGCGTCCGCCGAGCCGCGCGCGTAGTACCGCTCCACGTAGTACTGCCCGATCGAGAGCAGCGAGGTCACCACGACGTACCAGATGGTCGCGACCAGGAGCAGCGGCACCACCTGGTAGGTGCGGTGGTAGACCAGCTGGACCGAGTAGAGCAGGTCCTGCACGGCGATGATGGAGACGATCGAGGTGCCCTTGAGGGTGCCGATCAGCATGTTGCCGGCGGGCGGCACGATGGAGCGCATCGCCTGCGGCAGCACGATCCGGCGCAGTCTGCGCCACCGGCCGAGGCCGAGGGACTGGGCGGCCTCGATCTGGCCGCGCTCGACGGAGAGGATGCCGCCGCGCACCACCTCGGCGGCGTACGCGGCCTCGTGCAGGGTGAGGCCGACGACGGCGACGGTGACCGGCCCCATCAGGTCGACCGTGCGCACGCCCAGGACCTCCGGGTAGAGCGCCCCGATGTTGAACCAGAAGAGCAGCTGCACCAGGATCGGCGTCGAGCGGAACAGCCAGACGTACCCCCAACTGACGGCTTTCAGAACGGGGTTGGCGGACAGGCGCATCACCGCGAGCACGGTGCCGAGCGCGAAGCCGAGTGCCATCACGGCGGCGGTGAGCCAGAGGGTGAGCCACAGTCCGCGCAGCACGGCGGCCGTGGCGAAGTAGTCGCCGACGACGCCCCACTGGAAGGCGTCGTTGCGGACGACCGAGACGAGCGCCAGAGCGAGGAGGAAGAGGAGGGCAACCGCCGCCGCCCACTGGCCCGTTCGGCGGACCGGGACGATGCGGAGCTGGGGGCCGGGGCCGTCGTCGGGCAGGACGGACGGCTGTTTCGAGAGGGTCAGGGACATGCGAAGGCTCCGTGGATGCCGGGATCGAACACGGTGATGCCTTCACGGGCACAGCGCGGACCAGCCCCTCAGCACGGTCCGCTGCCGAGGCTATGCGGTGTGTACGGCCGGTTGTCAAGGCTGTCCGCACTGTGAGCGGTACGTCTCACGGCAGTTGACGCGGATACGGATGCCTGTTCCACTTGGGCCATGCATCCGCAGCAGTGGCTGGTCACGCGCTCCCACATCGACTTCGGTCGAGTGTGGTCCTCCTCCTGTTGAGCCGACCTCCCGCACGGATTTCCCACGGCGCCCGCGCGCGCCGTTCTCCCGCGCCTTCACACAGCTGACACCGCGCGCCCCTCCCCTCGTACCACCGCACTCCCCCGACGCTTCGGCGTGCCACCGCCCACTCCCGACACGTCCGCGTGCCGCCGCGCAGCCCCGGCACTTCCGCCTGCCCGAAATCCCTGGAGCTCACCGCATCATGAGCAGGTATCGCAATTTCGCCGCTTTCGCCCTGATCACCGTCGCGACCCTCGGCCTCAGCGCGTGCGGGTCCGGCGACCCGGCCGACGCGGGGCCCGCCGCGCAGGCGAAGCCCGCCGCGGCCAAGGGGAGGATCCCCACCACCGACGTGGTGTCCGCCGTCAAGAAGGACGAGGCCGCGGCCGCGCTGCTGCCGAAGGCCGTACGCGAGTCGGGCACCCTCACCGTCGCCAGCAGCGTGGGCACCCCGCCCGGCGCCGTCTATCTGGCGGACGGCAGGACCGTCGCCGGCCAGGACATCGACTTCGCGGACGCGGTCGCCAAGGCGCTCGGGCTGAAGCTGAAGCGCCAGGTGGCGGCCTTCGAGGTGATCCTGCCCGCACTCGACAGCGGCAAGTACGACCTCGGCACCGGCAACTTCGGGGTGACCGACGCGCGCCGGAAGACCATCGACTTCGTCACCTATATCAACGACGGCCAGGGCTTCGCCGTCCGCGAGGACAGCAAGCTCGGCAAGGTCACCGATCTGACCCGGCTGTGCGGCCTCAAGGTGGCGACCGGCGCGGGCACCACCTTCGAGGCGACCCTGGAGAAGAACAAGGGCCGCTGCGCCGAGGCGGGCAAGAAGGCGTACTCGGTGCAGACCTACAGCGAGCAGGGCGCGCTGTGGATCTCGCTCCAGCAGGGCCGCAGCGATGTGGTGATGTCGACGATCAACGGCCTCCGCTACGCCGTGGCGCAGCAGCCGGGGCTGCGCTTCCTCAACGAGTTCCACCGGCTCGACGTGGGCTTCGCCTTCAAGAAGGGCACCCCGCTCGCCCCGGCCTTCCAGGCCGCGGTGAACGGCCTCAAGAAGGACGGGACGTACGACAGGATCCTGGCGAAGTGGGGGACGGGCGAGTCCGCGATCGAGTCGTCGCAGATCTCACCCTCCGAACACAAGTGACCCTGCGAATACGACTGGTGACTGTACGTCAGCAGTCACAACCACAGTCGCAGCAGTTACACCCGTCACAGCACTGGCAGGCATCACAGCAATCGCAGCAGTCACAGTCGCAGTCGCGGCAGAAGCCTTCGTGCTTCTTCCGCGACCAGGGGCCCTCGTACTCCTTGGCGCAGCACATCTGACAGGTGCAGCAGAGCCCGGCGAAGACGCCGCACCCGGCGAGGAAGCCGCGCGGCGCGGGCGGCCTGGGGCCTTCGCCCTGCGGGGGCGAGCCGTACGGGTTGCCGGGCACGGGTGCGTACGGGCCGCCGGGCGGCGGCGATCCGTAGGGGCCGGGCTGGTGGGAGCCGTGGGCCGCGTGGTCGTCCCCGTGGGCGCAGCCCGCCGTGCCGAAGGACCGGTTCACGGACTGCTTCAGCTCGTGGGCGAGCAGGACGCGCGCCAGCCTGCCGTCGACGAAGTCGACCTCGCGCAGGGCGAGCCGGATGCCGTGCACCGCGTCGTCGGCGAGCCGCCGGGCCTCGGCCAGGTCGGTGCCGGTCGCCGTGAGCGGGTTCCAGGCACCCGACGCGGCGTCAGATGCCTGGTCCTCCACGGCGTCCAGGAGGTGCGCGAGCCGTCCGAAGAGGCGGCCCGCCTCGGCCAGCGGATCGGCGTTGTGCGGCCGCCCGGCGAGTACGGCCGTGTGCGCGAAGGCCGCGGCGGTGGCCGTCTCGGTCGGCTCGGTGACCGTGAGCAGGGAGGTGCCCGGCCCCGCGAGCGCCTCGATCGCGGTCTGCCGGTCGACCGCGTCGACCAGGACCGCCGTGTCGAACCCGAGGGAGGCGCCGGTGCGGGCGCCCGCCCGGTCCCAGCTCGCGGCGACCTTGCGGGCCGCCAGCGCCACCGGCCTGCGCTTCAACAGACCGTCCCGGTCGGCCACGTGGTCGCGGACCTTCGCCGAGGCCAGGACCAGCGAGACGGCCGCGGCGAGCCGGGCGCCCTCGCCCTGGGCCACCGGGGCCGTCCGCATCGCGCGCAGCGGGCAGGGCCCGGCGGTGCGCCGACGCCCGGTACCGCTCTCGACCTGAGCCTCCGTCAGAACCGAGACGATCAGCCCGTCGTAGTTGGTCACGACCCGGGCGAGCTGTCCGTGGTCGGAGCGAAGTGCCAGGCAGAGGCCGCAGAGATGGGCCGTCCACTCGGTCCGCAGGCCCTCGGTGAGCCGATGCGAGCAGGGCCTGACCATTCCGAACACGACGCTCCCCCGGGTGCCGTGGGGCACCCCGCCCCACGCCTCGTTCAACAGTGCGGCAGGCATCGTATCGAGCGATCCGTTCACCCGTACGTCCGCTCCCTCACCCGTCTGGACGGAAGTTCATATTTTGTATCCGTTACCCGTCATACAGCGGAAGAAAGCTGACGATTCGCCACATCTTCTGCACCAGTAGCGTCACGAATCCCCTGCACGGCGGCTATCCACTTGGCGCGGCATCCGCATCATGGACGACCATAGGGGTGCGGAACGCGAGAAGTAGCAAGAAGAAGTCCGCTGTGAGAGGAGGCGTCCATGGGATCGGTGCGCAAGGCGAGTGCCTGGCTGGGACTTGTCGAGGACAACGACGACCGCTACTACGACGACGAGTACACCGAGGAAGCCGGATCCGGCGAAGCCTGGGTGACGGACCCGCGGGTGCGGGTGGCCTCCGAGGCGGCCCAGGAGCAGGGCCGCCGGATCGCCACGGTCACGCCCGACGGCTTCCGCGACGCGCGCGGCATCGGCGAGCTCTTCCGCGAGGGCGTCCCGGTCATCGTGAACCTCACGTCCATGGAGCCCGGTGACGCCAAGCGCGTCGTGGACTTCGCGGCCGGTCTGACGTTCGGGCTGCGCGGCTCCATCGAGCGCGTGGCGACGAGGGTCTTCCTGCTGACCCCCGCCGACACCCAGATCGTCAGCGGCGAGGCCGCGGGCCGCGCCACCGGCGGCTTCTTCAACCAGAGCTGAGCGAGGCGCTCACCGGCGCGCCGCCGACCTAGCGGAACGCGTCGAGTCCGGTGAGCGCCTTGCCCAGCACCAGCTGGTGCATCTCCACGGTGCCCTCATAGGTGAGCACCGACTCCAGATTGGTGGCGTGCCGCATCACCGGGTACTCCAGCGAGATCCCGTTGGCCCCGAGGATCGTGCGCGAGGTGCGGCAGATCTCGATCGCCTCCCGTACGTTGTTGAGCTTTCCGAAGCTGACCTGTTCCGGACGGAGCCTGCCCGCGTCCATCCGCAGGCCCAGGTGGTGGGCGAGCAGGACGCCCTTGTGGAGCTCGACCGCCATGTCGGCGAGCTTGGCCTGGGTGAGCTGGAAGCCGCCGATGGGCCTGCCGAACTGCTCGCGGGTCTTGGCGTAGTCCACCGCCGCCTCGAACGAGGCGCGGGCCGCGCCCATCGCGCCCCAGACGATGCCGTACCGCGCGTGCGAGAGGCAGCTCAGCGGGCCCTTGAGCCCGGTGACCCCCGGCAGCACCGCGTCGGCGGGCAGCCGCACCTCGTCCATGACCAGCTCGCTGGTGACCGACGCCCGCAGCGACCACTTGTGCTTGATCTCGGGTGCCGAGAAGCCGGGGGTGTCGGTGGGGACGGCAAACCCCCTGATACCGCCGCTCCCGTCGTCGGTCTGCGCCCAGACCACCGCGACCCCGGCCACCGAGCCGTTGGTGATCCACATCTTGCGCCCGTTGAGCACCCAGTCGGCGCCGTCCCTCTTCGCGTACGTACGCATCCCGGCCGGGTCGGAGCCGTGGTCGGGCTCGGTGAGGCCGAAGCAGCCGATGGTCTCGCCGATCGCCATCGACGGCAGCCAGCGCTCCTTCTGCTCCTCGGAGCCGTACTTCCAGATCGCGTACATCGCGAGCGAGCCCTGGACCGAGACGAGCGAGCGGATGCCGGAGTCGGCGGCCTCCAGCTCCAGACAGGCCAGGCCGTACTGGACGGCGGTGGCGCCCGCGCAGCCGTAGCCGGTGAGCGACATCCCGAGCGCGCCCATGTCGCCGAGTTCGCGCGCGAGCTCGCGGACGGGCACCTCTGAGTCCTCGTACCACTGGGCGATGTGCGGCAGGACCCGGTCGGCGGCCCAGGAGCGGACGGTGTCGCGGATGGCGAGGTCGTCGGCGCTCAGCAGGTCGTCGATCCCGAGGGGGTCGGCCGGGTCGAAGGGGGGCAGCTTGGCGGGTGCGGACATGAGGATGCCTCCGGCGTCCCTGAGAACCTGTGCGGCTCAGCTAAAACTAGCAGTGGTAGTTATTGCTGACCGCTGACGTTACGGCTCAGTGTGCCGCGCGTCCAGACCCGCCCGGGCGTGCGGGTCCCGCCGGCTCAGTGGCCGCCGGGCCCGGATCCGGCCGCCTCGGCGGCCGGAACGCCTGCCGCCGCGGGGACCCTGAGGTGCGGCTCGGTCCGCTGCTCGGGCAGCCCCGGCGCGAGCTCGCTGTGCTGCGCCCCGCACTCCATCACCCGGGGCAGCCGCAGTGCGGCCAGCGCGCCCAGGACCAGCAGACCCGCGCTGACCAGCAGCGTCACATGCAGGCCGTGGACGAAGGAGTGCTGGGCGGCGCCGCGCAGGGCTGCGCCCGCCGGGCCGCCGAGGCGGTCCGCTATGTCATAGGCCTCGCCCAGGGAGTTGGCCGCGCCCGCCGAGGCCTCGGTCGGGACGCCGGGGACCGAGGCGAGCCCGGGGGCGTAGGCCGCGTTCATCACGCTGCCGAGCAGGGCGATGCCCATGCCGGCGCCGAGCTGGTAGGAGGTCTCGCCGATCGCGGCGGCGCCGCCCGCGCAGTCGGCGGGCGCCTCGCTCAGCATCGATTCGTACGCCCCGAAGAGCGTCGTCTGGAGGCCGAAGCCCAGGACTATGAAGGCGCTGGTGAGCAGCAGCGGCCGGTCGTGCTGGCCCATCAGGACGAGCAGCAGCACGGCGGCGGCGGTCAGGGCGAAGCCGCAGCCGACCATCGTGCGCGGGCCGAGGCGGCGCAGGGTGTACGAGCCGGTGGCGCCCGCGGCCATCGCGGCGAAGGTGAGCGGCAGCAGCCGCAGGCCGGTCTCCAGCGGGCTGAGCCCGAGGACCAGCTGGAGGTACTGGACGGCTATGAGCTCCAGGCCGACCAGCGCCAGCATGGCGAGGACGATGCACCCCACCGAGGTGGAGAAGGTGGGCCGGGCGAACATCCGCATGTCGACCAGCGGATGGCGGCGCCGCTTCTGGCGCCGCACGAACAGCACGATCAGGGCGGTGCCCGCGCACAGCGGCGCCAGGGTGAACAGGTCGAACAGCCCGTGGCCGGCGCCCAGCCGCTTCACACCGAGGACCAGGGTGATCACTCCGGCGGCGGCGGTCAGCGCGCCGAGCACGTCCCACGGCCCGTCGGCACCGCCCTTCGACTCGGGCAGCAGCCTGCGGCCGAGCGGGAGTATCAGCGCCATCAGCGGGATGTTGATCAGGAAGACCGAGCCCCACCAGAAGTGCTGGACGAGGAAGCCGCCGAGCACGGGTCCGGTGGCGGCGCCTATCGCCGCGGTGGCGGTCCACACGCCGATGGCGGTGGCGCGTTCCCGACGGTCCGGGAAGACCGCGCGGAGGATGGAGAGCGTGGCGGGCATGATCATCGCGCCGCCGACGCCGAGCAGCGCCCGGGCCACGATCAGGAGCTCGGCCGACCCGGCCAGGGCCGCCACGGCGGACGCGAGGCCGAAGATCCCGTAACCGAGCAGCAGCACCCGGCGGCGGCCGACGCGGTCGCCGAGGGTGCCGAAGAGGATGAGGAGGGCGGCGCAGACCAGCGGGTAGGCGTCGACGATCCACAGCAGCGCGGTGGCACTGGGGCGCAGGTCCTCGGTGACCGAGGGGACGGCGACGTGCAGGACGGTCGCGTCCAGCGCGACGAGCAGCAGACTCACACAGAGGACGACGAGGACGACCCAGCGGTTGGCACCGCCGGCGGTCGCACGCGCGCGTGCGGCGTCCGTCGTCGTTCCTGCCATGTGTGTACCTCCTGTACGGCGGCCCCTGCCGGGGTCCCGGGACGCGCCGGCCTCGCGGTGACGCACCGTCCCCCGCTCTCGGCGGACCCTGGACCTGCGGCGGTCTGGGTGGGCCCGGCATCGACGAGCGAGTGATTCGTCAGCGTACGCGAGTTCCGGCCATCGGCACGTGGTGCACCTCTCACCCCTTTGGGCGCACCCTGTGGCGTGCGCCACATCGGGCGGAGTAAGGGAGTCGCCCCCTCGCGGCCATTAATGATCTTGGCACGCCGTGTCGGTCAATCCTGGCACCGGGTGCCAGGCCCGGTGGCTGAACGATGAATTCCGACCCGCTTCCCGGAGAACCAATTCAGCGGATTCAAAGAGCGCTCCCGACCGGCCTGCGGCGGAATAGATCCCAAGGCCATCCACGCATTTCCCGGGGCCGGGAATAAACCGTGACGTGAGACATACTCCACATCACATCGTCATCACAAACCCGCCGGATCGGCCTGGGCCGTCACTCACTCGCTGTAACGTCGATTGAGTGCGTACCGACCGAATCTTCGCCCGTCTGGACCGGGAGCCCGAGCCGCCGAAGATAGCGATCCCGCGGATGAGCCGTCACCGCGTGATCCTCTTCAGCGCGACGATGGCGTTCTACGTCGCCATCGTCGTCGCCGTGCTCGCCTCGTCCTGGCTCGTCGAGCTGGACTGGAAGGTCATGCTGTTCCGGCCCTACGAGCAGTGGCCGCAGATGCACGCCTTCCTCGACTACTTCGTGGTCCTGGGCCAGCGCGGACCCACGGCGGTGATGGTCGCGGCCTGGCTGGGCTGGCGCTCCTGGCGGCAGCACACCCTGCGCCCGCTGCTCGCGCTGGGCGCCTCGCTGCTGCTCCTGAACATCACGGTCGGCGCGGTCAAGCTGGGCCTGGGCCGCCTCGGCCCGCACTACGCGACGCAGATCGGCTCGGCCGAACTGTTCGCGGGCGGCGACATATTCCCCTCCGGCCACACCGCCAACGCGGTCGTGACCTGGGGCATCCTCGCCTATCTGGCCACCACCCCGCGGGCCCGGCGCTGGCTGTCGGTGATCTCTGCCGTGGTCGCCCTGGGCGTCGGCGCCACCACCGTCTACCTCGGCACCCACTGGGTGAGCGACGTGCTCCTCGGCTGGGCGGCCGGGCTGCTCATCCTGCTGGCCCTGCCCTGGTGCGAGCCGCTGATCGCCCGCGCCGAGGCGCTGGTCTTCGCGCTGCGGTCCAAGTGGCGGGCACGCGGAACCGCCGCTCCGGCACTGCCCGTTCCGGCCGGCGCGCTGCCCGGCGTGTTCGCCCAGCGCACCGCGAGCGAGGACGACGCCCCCGTGCGCGAGCCGGTGGGCGCGGCCAGCGGCGGGCGCACCGCAGGAGCGCGCGGCGCCGCCCGCCCGCCGGGCGCCGGTCCCCGCCCCGAGCGTCCCCCGGCGCCCCCGGCGGCCAGCAGGCGCCCGCAGCACCCCGAGCGCGCCCCGCGCCCGGCACCGGCCCGCCCCCTCGGCGGCTGAGGCCCCTCCGAGCAGCGGGGAACGGTACGCACAACCAACCCCCGCAAGGCGAAGGCCCCGGCCGCTCCACTCGGAGCGGCCGGGGCCTTCGACGTACGGGAGCGTCCACCCCTGCGGGAGCGCGGCTCAGCCGCGCCAGCAGCGGATCACCGTGCCGTCGGCCACCTCGAAGTTCAGCCGCCCTTCCAGGTACTCCATGGTGATGATCGAGCCAGGGGCGAGCGACCTCACGGTGGTCCAGCCACGCGCGCGTGCCAGCCGCTCGGCGGCCTCGCCGGCCAGGCCCACATAGGCGTCGGGGGCGTCGTCGGGCTGTGCGGAGTGGGTCGGTATGGGTGCCATGCCAGCCACCGTAGGCGCCCCGGGGCGGTGACGGAAGCCGGAGCCCCTGCCCTGCCGCTGTCCGCACCACGTCCCCCGCCGGTCACACTTGTGTCACAGGATCATGGACCGTGTTTGCCTCGAACTTGGTCACTCGTACGGGGAGTTCCGGACAGGCCGCCCGGAAATCGCACAGCCGCCCACGGGCCGTTCGGGCGCATTAAAGAATTCCCCGGCGAGCGCCCCCGAAACACCCGCCCTAATTTCCCTACCGGCCCTCCGCGTGGGAAATTGACGGGCCATAGGGAATTCACGGCATCCTTACACGATCCGCACCGACGGCGGTTCCGCTTCGCCCTCGGCTGCGTCCGGCGCGTTGGCTCGTATGCGCCTATCCCGGTCGGGTACGCACCCTGTCGGACCGGGTACCAGCGCGAGCATCATGGCTACCGGCCTGATGCCTGACACCTGAGTGGGGGCGGCGATGGGTACGGAGACGGCGACCGCGGAAGCGGGACCACACGAGGCCCGGCAGTCGGGCCAGGTGATCGTGGACTGGCTGACCACCACAGACCACAAGAAAATCGGGCATCTCTATCTGATCACGTCGTTCGCGTTCTTCCTGATCGCCGGGCTGATGGCCATGTTCATGCGGGCCGAGCTGGCCCGCCCGGGCCTGCAGATCATGTCGAACAACGAGTTCAACCAGATGTTCACCATGCACGGCACGATCATGCTGCTGCTCTTCGCCACCCCCACCTTCGCGGGCTTCGCCAACGAGATCATGCCGCTCCAGATCGGCGCCCCCGACGTGGCGTTCCCCCGGCTCAACATGCTGGCGTACTGGCTGTTCCTGTTCGGCGGGCTCATCGTCCTCGGCTCGCTGCTGGTGCCCGGGGGCCCCGCCGCCTTCGGCTGGTTCGCCTACGCGCCGCTCAACTCGATGACCCGCTCCCCCGGCGTCGGCGCCGACCTGTGGATCATGGGGCTCGCGCTCTCCGGGTTCGGGACGATCCTGGGCGCGGTGAACTTCCTGACCACCATCATCGGGATGCGCGCGCCGGGCATGACGATGTTCCGGATGCCGATCTTCACCTGGAACGTGCTGTTCACCTCGATCCTGGTGCTGCTGGCCTTCCCGGTGCTCGCGGCGGCGCTGCTGGTCCTGGAGGCGGACCGCAGGTTCGGATCGGTGGTCTTCGAGCCGCAGTGGGGAGGCGCGCTGCTGTGGCAGCACCTCTTCTGGTTCTTCGGCCATCCCGAGGTCTACATCATCGCGCTGCCGTTCTTCGGCATCATCACCGAGATCATCCCGGTCTTCTCGCGCAAGCCGATCTTCGGCTACCTCACGCTGGTCGGCGCGACCATGTCCATCACCGGTCTGTCGATCGTGGTGTGGGCGCACCACATGTTCGCCACCGGCGCGGTGCTGCTGCCGTTCTTCTCCTTCATGTCGTTCCTGATCGCGGTGCCGACCGGGGTGAAGTTCTTCAACTGGACGGGCACGATGCTGCGCGGCTCGCTCAGCTTCGAGACACCGATGCTCTGGGCCGTGGGCTTCCTGATCAGCTTCCTCTTCGGCGGCCTCACCGGCGTCATCCTCGCCTCGCCGCCGCTCGACTTCCACGTCACCGACTCGTACTTCGTGGTGGCCCACTTCCATTACGTCGTCTTCGGCACGGTCGTCTTCGCCACCTTCGGCGGCTTCTACTTCTGGTGGCCCAAGTTCACCGGAAAGATGCTCGACGAACGGCTGGGGAAGATCCACTTCTGGACGCTCTTCGTCGGCTTCCACACCACGTTCCTGGTCCAGCACTGGCTGGGCGCCGAGGGCATGCCCCGCCGGTACGCGGACTATCTGGCCGCCGACGGCTTCACCGCCCTCAACACCATCTCCTCCATCGGCGCCTTCCTGCTCGGCATGTCGACGCTCCCGTTCCTCTACAACGTCTGGAAGACGTCGAAGTACGGGACGAAGGTGGAGGTCGACGACCCCTGGGGGTTCGGGCGCTCGCTGGAGTGGGCGACCTCCTGCCCGCCGCCGCGCCACAACTTCATCACCATCCCCCGCATCCGCACCGAGTCGCCCGCCTTCGACCTGCACCACCCGGAGTTCGCGCCGTTCCGCGACGACCTGGCGCCGGAGCGGCCGAAGGAGACGGAGAGGGAGGAGAACCCTCAGGGCCGGTAGGCGAGCTGCGGCACGGTGAAGCAGTTGGCGTTCATCTCGCCCTGGGTCACCCACCCCTTGCCGTCCTGCCAGCGGGCCACCGACAGACAGGTGCGGCGCTCCTTGGGCGGCCGGTCCAGGTGCTCGTACGAGACCGGGAGCAGCAGCCCGTGCGCGGTGTACGGCTCGGTCCGGTTCAAGAACCCCTCCACGCACGCGCGCGTGAGCGCGGCCGCCGGGCAGGACCGGGCGGCGTCGGTGAACCACATCGCCGCCGCCCACCCCTCCAGCTGCCACTGCGAGAGCGGCCTGCCCTTCATCGCCGCCCGGAACGCCGCCACCTCCGGCTGGTCCTTCTCCTCGTAGTTGCGCGAAGAGCCGGTCACCCACAGGGCGTTGCGGCAGCGCGGGGCTTCCCGGTAGTCGTCGGGCACCGCCGCGTTCCAGTTCTGCACATTGGTGACCTTGGCGGTGACCTTCGCCCCCAGCGCGTCCATCGCCTCGCACAGCTGCACGTTGCCGTGCGTGTCCAGCGCGTCGAAGACGAGGTCGGCGCCGCGGGCCTTCAGATCGGCGGCGACCGCGCGGAAGTTCGGCAGCACGAAGTCGACCTGCTCGCCGACCACGTCGTACCCCTCGGCCTTCAGCCCGGCGGTCACAAGGCGGGCGTACGCGGCGGACGCGGCCTGGTTGTAGGCGACGACGGCGGCCGTGCGGGCGCCCTGCTCGCGCTTGAAGTAGCGGTAGACCTCGGTGCCTCCGTAGAGGCTGCCGTCCCAGCCGGGGGTGCCGTCGCGCGGGGCGTCGCTGCCGTAGATCCCGTACAGGTGCGGATAGGTGTCGTAGGCCGCGCCGATGGGCTGGCCGCCGATGTCGGGGACGCCCGCGGCGGAGACCTCGGGGGCGCCCGCGTAGTCGAGCGCGGTGGTCGCGACCAGCGCGAACACCTTCTTCTCCGTCACCAGCCGGTGCACGCACTCGGTGTTGCCGACCCCGCTGCCCCCGTCGTCGCAGGTGAGCACCTCCACCTTGCGCCCGTCCAGGCCGCCCCGCGCGTTGAGCGCGTCGAAGTAAGCGCGGGCGCCGTCGCGCGGCCCGGTGAACGCGGCGCCGCCGACCGGGCTGGTCTCGCTGGCGATGATGCCGATCCGGACGGGCCCGGTGCCCGGCGCGGTCGGCCCGTCCTCGAAGTCCCGCTCGGGCAAGCGGCTGCCGCAGCCGGCGCCCAGCAGGAGCAGCGCCGTCAGCAGCAGGCCTTCAGCAGCCCGGCGCGGCCGCATTGCCGCTCAGCTGGACGAGGGCGCAGAGCGTCTTCACCGAGACCTTCCACGTCTGGTCCTGGAGCACCGCGGTGCCCTTGGCGCCGGGCAGCGCCGGGTTGCCGCCGACCAGCAGGTCGTACGTCACGGCGGCCTGGGTGGCCGAACCGAAGGTGACGGCGGTGACCTTGGCGGAGGACTGCGCCGCGTTCTTGTCGCTGCCGAACGCGGCGAGCAGCGGCCGCAGCGCGTCGCCGTTCTCCAGCACCTTCGCCTTGGCGTCGGTGGACGCCTTGGGGTCGAAGAACGTCGTCCAGTTCTTCTCGATCTGCGCCTTGGCCGCGGCCGGGTCGGCCGGCTGGTCGGCGGCCGGGGAGCCGGCGGGCGCGGTCGCGGTGGGCGAGGGGGACTTCTCGGAGCCGCCGCCGCTGTCCGAGCACGCCGCGGCGGCCGGGAACAGCACGAGCACCGCCGCGGCCGCCCAGGCCGCGGGCCGAACACGTGTGCCGGGACTCATCTGGCTCACCACCAAGACTGGATGCTTCCAGGGTCTGCCGCTTCAGGGCATAGTGCAAGGAATCGCCTTCCACCACCAGACGGGCGGACACCGGACATGGGGACCTGATGCGGACTTCCCGGCTGCTGTGGGCGGGCCTCGCTGCCGCCGCCTGCGGCGCGGTCCTCTGTGTCGCGGGCTGGTACGGCGTCTCCGGCGAGCGCTTCGCCGCCCGTCAGATCCCCTACCTCGCCTCCTGTACGGTCCCGGGCGCGGCCCTGATCGTGGCGGGCGCGGTGCTCCTTGCCCGGACCGCGGATGCGGAAGCAGCCGTTCGGGTGAACGGGCCCGGCCGACAGGAGCCGTCCCCGGACGAGCCCGGACCGCCTTCCTCCGACGGCCCCTTGGTCTGTGTCCCCGGCGGCACCCTCGCCCACCGCCCCGACTGCCCGCTGGTGGCCGGGCGGCCGGACGCGCGGCCGGCGGGCGAGGCGCCGCTGGAGCCCTGCCCCGTGTGCGAGCCCTGACCGTGGCGTCCCTGACGTACGACCTGACCCTCGCGGGGCTCACGGTCGGCAGCGCCGCGGCCCTCACCGGCATGGGTCTCGTCGTCACCTACCGGGCCACCGGCGTGCTCAACCTGGCGCACGGCGCGATCGCCATGGTCTGCGCCTACGTACTGCGCCAGCTCGTGGTCGAGTGGCACTGGCCGCTCGCCCCGGCCGCCGCCCTCACCCTGCTGGTGGCCGCCCCGGGCCTGGGCGTGCTGCTCGACGTGCTGGTCTTCCGCCCGCTGTCCGTCCAGGGCAACGACCCGGCCCGCACCCTGGTCGCCTCGATCGGTGTGTTCGTGCTGCTCGTCGGCGGCGCCGCGCTGATCTGGGGCCCGGGCGCGCGGGCCGACGCCCCGGCCCTGGTGACCGGCGAGCCCTGGGGCCAACTCGCGGTGGTGGCCGCCCTCGCCGCCCTGGTGGGCGCGGTGACCCGCTGGACGCGGTTCGGCGGCGAGGTGCGGGCGGTCGTCGACAACCGCGAACTGGCCGCGCTCGGCGGCATCGACACCGACCGGGTGGCGTCGGTCGGCTGGGCGTTCGGCGCCTTCACGGCCGGTCTCACCGGTGTGCTGCTCGCGCCCTATGTGCGCCTCGACCCGTACGGCCTCCCCCTGCTCGTCGTCGAGGTGATCGCGGTCGCGGTGATCGCCAGGATGCGCAGTGTGGTGGTCGCCGTGGGCGCCGCGCTGCTGATCGGGGTGGCGCAGGCACAGCTGACCCGGCTCCATCCGGCCGGGCGGGCCGAACCGCTGGTCCAGGCCGTGGGGGCGAACCTGTTCGTGGTGGCACTGCTGGTCGCGGCGCTCGTGCTGCCGGGCGTCGGGACGCGGGACGCGCTGTCGCGGACGACGGTCGCCGCGGTGCGGATACCGCCTGCCGCCTGGCTGGTGGCGGGCGTCCTGTTCCTGCTGCCGCTGGGCTTCGCGGGCTCCGATCTGCACACCTCGGTGCAGGTCCCGGCGCTGGCGATCGTGCTGCTCTCGCTGGTCGTGGTGAGCGGCCGGGGCGGCCAGATCTCGCTGGGCCAGACGGCGTACGCGGGCCTGGGCGCCCTGTTCACCGGCCGGCTCTCGCAGTCGGTGCCGGAGCTGGTCGCGCTCCTCCTCGCGGTGCTCCTGGTCGCCCCGCTGGGGCTGCTCACGGGCCGGCCCGCGATCCGCCGCCACGGCCTGGCGCTCGCCCTGGCCACCCTCGCGGTCTCCGTGGCCGCCAGCCGCTTCGTCTTCGCCCAGCCGTACGCGACCTCGGGCCTGACCCTGACCCGCCCGGCGGGCCTGGGCGACGACCGCGCGTACTACACCGTCGAACTCGCCCTGCTCGCCTGCGCGTTGCTCGCCGTGGCGGCCCTGCGCCGGGGCCGCACCGGACGCGCCCTGGCGGCGATGCGCGACCACGAGGAGGGCGCCCAGGCCGCGGGCGTGCCCGTCCCCGCGCTCAAGGTCGTCGCGTTCGTCGTCGGCGCCGCCCTGGCCGCGCTCGGCGGCGGGCTGCTCTCGATGGGGCTGCGCACCTTCGACCCGGGCGCGTACGACCCGGTGCGCGGGCTGCTCTGGTTCGCGGCGGTGGTGGTGCTCGGCGCGGACAACCTGCTGGGCGCCCCGGCCGCGGCCGCCCTCCTGGTCGGCCTGGACGCGGGCACCCGGGGCGGCGTCGCGGCCGCCGCCATCGGTCTGCTCGCCCTGCTCGTCGGCCGCTTCCCGCAGGCCCACGAGCTGCTCTCCCGCTGGCGCAGACCCCCGAAGACGCCACCGGCCACGGCGCGGAAGGTGTACGCGCTCCCGGCGGGCCCGGCCCCGGCGGCGGCCCCCGAACTCGCCGCGCACGGGGTGCGGCTCTCGTACGGCTCGTACACCGTCCTCGCGGGCGTCGACCTGGCCGTGCCACCGGGCCGGGTCACCGCGCTGATCGGCGGCAACGGCGCCGGGAAGACCACGCTGTTCCACTGCCTGTGCGGCACCCTGCGCCCCGACACCGGACGGGTCGCGTTCGGCGGGGCCGACATCACCCGCCGTCCGGCCCACGCCCGTACCCGGCTCGGCATCGCGCGGACCTTCCAGCGGATCGCGGTGTTCCCCTCGCTGACGGTGGAGGAGAACGTACGGATCGGGGCCGAGCAGGGCCGGGTGCGCGACCCGGCGGCGGTGGAGCAGGCGCTGCGGCTGATGGGACTCGCGGGCGGGGTGCGGCGGCTGCCCGCCGCCGGGCTGCCCACCGGCACGCTGCGCCGCGTCGAGCTCGGCCGGGCGCTGGCGGGCCGCCCCCACACGCTCCTGCTCGACGAACCGGCCGCCGGACTCGACACCGCCGAAGCCGAGGAACTGGCCCGGGTACTGAGGGCGCTGGCCGCCGACGGCATGGCCGTACTCGTCGTCGAGCACGACCTCGACCTGGTCGCGGACATCGCGGACAAGGTCCATGTGATGCGGGCGGGCCGGATCGGATGAGGCCGGAAGGAGGCCGCGGGCGATGGCCGTCGAGATCGAGCTGAGGGGCGCGCGGGTGCGGTACGGCCCGCTGGAGGCGCTGCACGGGGTCACCTTGGCCGTGCCCGCCCGCGCCCTGACCGTCCTGCTCGGCCGCAACGGCTCCGGCCGCACGACCGCGCTGCGCGCCCTGGCGGGGACGGTGACGCTGACGGCCGGGCGGGTGGTGTGGCGCGGCGCCGACGTCACCGGGCTGCCCGTGCACCACCGCGCGCGCCGCGGCCTGTGCCTGGTCCCGGACGCGCGGGCCGTGCACGCCGGACTGACCGTCGCCGAGAACCTCGAACTCGCCGCGCCGGGCGGGGACTTCGGGGCGGCGCTCGACGGCTACCCGGCGCTGCGCCCGCTCCTGCCCCAGCGGGCGGGCACCCTGTCGGGCGGCGAGCAGCGGATGCTCGCGGTGTCGCGCGCGCTGGTCGGCGGCGCCCGCCTCGTCCTGCTCGACGAGCCTACCCAGGGCATGGACCCCGAAGTGGCCGAGCGCACCTACGACCTGCTGACCGAGCTCGCGCGGCAGCGGGCCGTGGTGGTCGCGGAGCAGCGGCTGCCGCCCGGCCGCGCGGCGATCGTGCACCGGCTGCGGCGCGGGACCGTGGTCTTCAGCGGCGAGAGCGCGGAGATCGCAGGCCTGCCCCCGGAGTGAACGGCGCTGGACGTTCGCTCCCCGGAAGGGTGGCGAGGTCGGCGCGCGGGGCGCAGGCGAGCCCCGCCCGGCCGGACGGCGACCGGGCGGGGCGGTGATCGTGCGGCTTAGAGGGCGAGCCGCTGGCCGGGCAGGATGAGATCCGGATCGCCGCCGACGACGGCCTTGTTGGCCGCGTACAGCGCCTCCCAGGTGGTGCCGTGCGCCTCGGCGATGGCGGAGAGCGTGTCCCCCTCGCGCACGGTGTAGTCGCCGCGCGCGTCCCGGTCGGCCCGGACGGGCGGCCGCTCGGGCGCCTTCGCCGGTGCGGCCTTCACCTCGACCCGGCCGTTCCCCGCCTGACCTGTTCCGGCCTTGTGCGTACCGGCGTCGCGGGCCTCGCGCTTGGGCTCCGACTTGTGCTCGGGCTTGGGCTTGGGCTTGTGCGTCGACGGCTTCGGTGCCGACGGCGCCTGCCCGTACGCCCCCGCCCTGGCGGCGCAGACGGGCCACGCGCCCCAGCCCTGTGCCCGCTGGAGCCGGGTGGCGACGGCTATCTGCTGGGCCCGGCTGGCCCGGTCGGCGGTGGACGCGTACGCCCCGCCCCCGTGCGCCCGCCAGGACCCGGCGGAGAACTGGAGTCCGCCGTAGTAGCCGTTGCCGGTGTTGATGTGCCAGTTTCCTCCGCTCTCGCACTGCGCGATGCGGTCCCACACCGCACCGTCCGCCGCGCCGGCCGGGCCGGCGGAGACGGCGAGCAGCGCCAGCGGCGCCGCCACCACGGCGGCGCCGATCGCCGCCATCGTGCCGCGCCCGCGCTTGGAGCTGGAACCACTGGTACAACCAGACATGAAGTCCCTCTTCCGAAGGACCCGGTACTCCCAGGCGGTACGGCCCGTCGACGCGTCCGGCGTCCCGTTCCGTGCCGCCCCGCCCGCCGGGGTCGTGCGCTTGCCTGTGGTGCGGTCGTACGAGTCGTAGCTGTCGTGCGGCCATACGGGGCGGGCTGCCCGGGCGGTGCTAGGTGCACACGGCGTGGAATGTAGGGACCGGATCACCCTGGTATCAACCAATGCCTTGTCATTCCAGGCCAGTTGCCTATTACCTTGGGTAGCAGCGATTTCAGGACACCCACTTGTTGGATGGATATCAGGATTTGTCGACCTGTCGCCCACCCGATCTGTGACCCACCTCACCGGTTCAACTTCCGTGCAGCCGCCATGTGTTGACATGGAGTGAGAGATTCCGGTGGCGTACTCACCCTCCGCGCCCGGTGGTTCGATTCCGTTCGTCCTGGGGCGTGACCCCGGCCACAGATCCGCCGTTGTCCTTTCAGGAGCCGGGAACCACCCGGCGCACGCATCCAGTAGGAGCCACCCGTGCCGCGCATGCTCGACGTCAGCGAGGACGTCCGCGCCGAGATCGGCGACGAAGAAGCCGACCGGCTGCTCGCCGGCGAGAACGCCCCGGGCAGCTACGACTGCACCTCCTGCCGCACCCCGGGCGACTCCGAGCACGAGGCCACCAGCACCGTGCTGTTCGTCGGCGAGGAGACCGCGGTCCTCGCCTTCGCCCACGCCTCCTGCATCCCCTCCCAGGTCGTCCAGGTCTCCGAGGAGCAGCTCCAGGGGGCCGTCCGGTCCATCACCGGCGACGAGTTCGGGGGCGCCGCGCCCGAGCAGGCCGTGCTGGGGATCACCAGCGGCCTCATCCTGATCGAGGGCGCGCTGCACCCGGCGCTCGTCGTGGAGCCGACCGCCCCGATCGCCCGCGCCGGCTCGGGCAGCACCACGGACGAGTTCCTGCCGCTCCTGATCGAGCAGGGCTTCGTCCCGGTCACCGACGTCGGCCGGATGCCCTCGGTGCTCTCCGGCTGGTCGGTGCTGCTCGCCATGGGCCAGCTGCACGCGATCCTGCAGCCCGGCACGGGCGGCGGCAGCAGCCAGGTCTCCTGGTGGCAGGCCCACCAGCCGCTCCAGGTGACCGAAGGCTGGCGCGCGGCCGCCAACCGCACCCAGCGCGTCCTGGTCTTCGCGGCCCCGGTCGGCTCCATCGGCCAGCAGCCCCGCGAGGACCTGCTGCGCGACGCCCTGGAGAAGGCGGCCTCGGACGGCACCCTGGTGTCGGCGGCGATGCCCCTGGCGGGCACCTGACCTGACGGCCCGGCGGGCCTCCGGTCACCCAGGCAACTCCAGCCCCCGCAGCCCCAGACCCCGGGGCCCGGACCGCGTACCGGCCCGGGCCCCGGATCCGTTGGCCCCGCCACGCGCAGGCGGCCGCCCGGTCGGCTCACGCACCCCAGAAGAGACGCCATCGCGTCCGGCACCGCGTGAGCGCCCCGCGTGCACCCGGAACACCCCGTGCATCCGGTGATGCGTGATATCTGACGTCAGCCCGCATCCGAGAGCCGTCGGGGTCGTTGGCACAGACGTGCACGCATACGAGCCCTCCCGCCAGCCGTACCAGTCGCAGATCCCCTCCATGCGACCCGCGCAGGACTTCTCGGGCGGCCACTCGGCCACGCCGATCTACGACGCGCTGTACTCGGAGTACCGCCGCTCCTTCAGAGCCCTGCCGGGCGACCGGAGCAACGAGGACGACCTCGGCTTCCGGGGCTTCGCGGCCCTCGGGCACTCCGGTTCCCTCGGCTTCCGCGGCGCCCACCAGCACCACGCCCAGCCGGTGCACCCGCAGGTGCCGCACCCCCAGACCGTGCCCAGCTTCCACCCGTACCCCGCGCACAGCGGCGCGCCCTGGCAGCTCAGCGGGGCGGCGAGCGGCGGGGGCGGCACCGGGCAGACGACAGGGCGGCAGCACACCGGGCTCCACCAGCTCCCGGCAGCACTGCCGCCCGCCCCGCGCCGGGGCCTGTGAGGCCCTAGGCCCCGGCCCCCGAGGGGGTTGCCTCGAAAGGGTTACTTCTTCTTGCTGCCGCGCTTCTCGCGCACCCGCACCGAGATGTGGATCGGGGTGCCCTCGAAGCCGAACTCCTCGCGCAGCCGGCGCTCGACGAAGCGCCGGTAGCCGTGCTCCAGGAAGCCCGAGGCGAACAGCACGAACCGCGGCGGCTTGGTGCCCGCCTGCGTACCGAACAGGATGCGCGGCTGCTTGCCGCCGCGGATCGGGTGCGGGTGGGCGGCGACGATCTCACCGAGGAAGGCGTTGAGCCGCCCGGTCGGGACGCGCGTCTCCCAGCCCGCCAGAGCGGTCTCGATGGCCGGGACCAGCTTCTCCATGTGGCGGCCGGTCAGCGCCGAGACGTTGACGCGCGGGGCCCAGGCCACCTGCTGCATCTCGGTCTCGATCTCGCGCTCCAGGTAGTAGCGGCGCTCCTCGTCGAGGTCGTCCCACTTGTTGTACGCGACGACGATGGCACGGCCCGACTCGACGGCCATGGTGATGATGCGCTGGTCCTGGACGCTGATGTTCTCGGTCGCGTCGATCAGGATCACCGCCACCTCGGCCTTCTCGACGGCGGCGGCCGTGCGCAGCGAGGCGTAGTAGTCGGCGCCCTGCTGGAGGTGGACCCGCTTGCGGATGCCCGCGGTGTCGATGAACTTCCAGGTCACCCCGCCGAGCTCGATCAGCTCGTCGACCGGGTCGCGGGTGGTGCCGGCCAGCTCGTTGACGACGACGCGGTCCTCCTTCGCCACCTTGTTCAGGAGCGAGGACTTGCCGACGTTCGGGCGGCCGATGAGCGCGATGCGGCGGGGGCCGCCGGGGGCCGCGCCGCCGAAGGTCTGCGCGGGCGCCTCGGGCAGCGCCTCCAGGACGGCGTCCAGCATGTCGCCGGTGCCGCGGCCGTGCAGCGAGGAGACGGGGTGCGGCATGCCGAGGCCGAGGGACCACAGCGCGGCGGCGTCCGCCTCGCCCGACTGGCCGTCCACCTTGTTGGCGCACAGCACGACGGGCTTTCCGGCCCGGCGCAGCAGCTTGACGACGGCCTCGTCGGTGTCGGTGGCGCCGACCTTGGCGTCCACGACGAAGACACAGGCGTCGGCGGCCTCGATCGCGTACTCCGCCTGGGCGGCGACGGACGCGTCGATGCCGAGCACGTCCTGCTCCCAGCCGCCGGTGTCGACGACCTTGAAGCGGCGGCCGGCCCACTCCGCCTCATAGGTGACGCGGTCGCGGGTGACGCCCGGCTTGTCCTCGACGACCGCCTCGCGGCGGCCGATGATGCGGTTCACCAGGGTCGACTTGCCGACGTTCGGGCGGCCGACGACGGCGAGGACGGGCAGCGGGCCGTGGCCCGCCTCCTCGATCGCGCCCTCGACGTCCTCGATGTCGAAGCCCTCTTCCGCGGCGAGCTCCATGAACTCCGCGTACTCGGCGTCGCCAAGCGCTCCGTGGTCGTGCTGGTCGTTCATGAAGTCCGTTCCTCGTTCTGCGTCATCGATGGACCGGGCGTCCGGTCCACTACTCAAGTCTCAAGTCTCGCTCAGCGCCCGGTGAGGCGCCTGGCGTTTTCCAGGTGGCCGGTGAGCCGCTCCTGGATGCGTACGGTCGCCTCGTCCAGCGCCGTACGGGTCCTGCGGCCGCTGCCGTCCCCGGCCTCGAAGGCGTCGCCGAAGACGACGTCGACCCGGCTGCGCAGGGGCGGCAGCGCCTTTATCAACCGCCCCCTGCGCTCGGTGCTTCCCAGCACCGCCACGGGGACGATCGGCGCCCCCGACCGCAGGGCGAAGTAGGCGAGCCCGGCGCGCAGCGAGGCGAAGTCGCCGTCGCCCCGGGTGCCCTCGGGGAAGATCCCGAGCACCCCGCCGTCGTCAAGGACGCCGATCGCCTGGTCGATCGCGGTCCGGTCGACGGTCGACCGGTCCACCTTCAGCTGCCCGATCCCGCGCAGGAACGGGTCGAGCGGCCCGACGAAGGCCTCCTTCTTGATGAGGAAGTGCACCGGCCTCGGCGCGGTCCCCATCAGCATCGGCCCGTCGATGTTGTGCGCGTGGTTGACGGCGAGGATGGCCGGGCCGCTGGCCGGTACCCGCCAGGCCCCGAGCACTCTGGGCTTCCACAGCCCGTACATCAGGCCGACGCCGATCCGGCGCCCTACCTCGGCGCCGCGCTCCGTTGGAGCTGTCACTTGGCGGCCCGCTTCTCCTCGATGAGCGTGACCACGCACTCGATGACCTGGTCGAGGGTGAGCTCGGTGGTGTCCACCTCGACGGCGTCGTCCGCCTTGGCCAGCGGGGACGTCTTGCGGCCGGAGTCGGCCGCGTCCCGCTTCAGCAGGGCCTCGCGGGTGGTGGCCACGTCCACGCCCTTGAGCTCGCCGCTGCGGCGGGCCGCGCGCGCCTCCGGAGAGGCGGTGAGGAACACCTTCAGGTCGGCGTCGGGCAGCACGGTCGTGCCGATGTCACGGCCCTCGACCACGATCCCGGCCGGGGCGGACGCCGCTATGTCCCGCTGGAGCTGGGTGATGAGCGCCCGCACCTCCGGGACCGCGCTGACCGCGCTGACCTTGGCGGTGACCTCCTGCGTACGGATCGGGCCGGCCGCGTCGAGGCCGTCCACCGTGATGGTCGGCGCGCCGGGGTCGGTCCCCGAGACGATGACCGGCTTGGCGGCCGCGGTGGCGATCGCCGCCGGGTCGTCGGTGTCGATCTCGTTGGTGATCATCCACCAGGTGATCGCCCGGTACTGGGCGCCGGTGTCCAGATAGCTCAGCCCCAGCTTGGCGGCGACCGCCTTGGAGGTGCTGGACTTGCCGGTGCCGGAAGGGCCGTCGATGGCGACGATCACAGCTGCCGGGGCGGTCCGGGCGGCGCTTTCCACGGTGACGGACACCTTCCTGGTACGGGGACGGGGTGGGCGGGCAGGCATCCGCCCCCGTACAAGGTTACTGGCTCATACGTGCGCCCAGATCCCCGCCCGGCGGCGCCGAGCCGGGCTCACTGCCGGATCGCCCAGCCGCGCTCGCGCAGGGACGCGGTCAGGCCCGGGGCCGCGGCCGGCTCGACCATCAGCTGGACCAGGCCCGCCTGCTGGCCGGTCGCGTGCTCGATGCGCACGTCCTCGACGTTGACCCCGGCGCGGCCCGCGTCCGCGAAGATCCGGGCCAGCTCGCCGGGCTGGTCGCTGATGAGCACCGCGACCACCTCGTACGCCGTGGGGGCGGCGCCGTGCTTGCCGGGGACGCGCTCGCGGCCCGCGTTGCCGCGCCGCAGCACGTCCTCGACGCCGGCCGCGCCGCCGCGCCGCTTCTGCTCGTCCGAGGACTCCAGGGAGCGCAGCGCCCGTACGGTCTCGTCCAGGTCGGAGGCGATTCCGGCCAGCACGTCCGCGACCGGGCCGGGGTTGGCGGAGAGGATCTCGACCCACATCCGGGGGTCGGAGGCGGCGATCCGGGTGACGTCCCGGATGCCCTGCCCGCACAGCCGTACCGCCGTCTCGTCGGCCTCCTCAAGGCGAGCGGCGACCATGGACGACACCAGCTGCGGGGTGTGCGAGACGAGGGCCACCGCGCGGTCGTGGGCGTCCGCGTCCATCACCACGGGCACCGCGCGGCAGAGCGCGACCAGCTCCAGGGCGAGGTTGAGCACCTCGGTGTCGGTGTCCCGGGTCGGGGTGAGCACCCAGGGGCGGCCCTCGAAGAGGTCGGCGGTGGCGGCGAGCGGGCCCGAGCGTTCCTTGCCGGACATCGGGTGCGTACCGATGTACGAGGCGAGGTCGCAGCCCAGCGCCTCCAGCTCGCGGCGCGGGCCGCCCTTGACGCTGGCGACGTCGATGTACGCGCGGGCCGCGTCCGAGCGGATCGCCTCGGCCAGGGTGGCGGCGACGTGGGCGGGCGGCACGGCGACGATCACCAGGTCCACCCGGCCCTCGGGCGCCTCGTCGGTCCCCGCGCCGAGCGCGGCCGCGGTGCGGGCCTGGCCCGGGTCGTGGTCGACGAGGTGGACGGCGACGCCGCGGGCGGCGAGGGCCAGCGCGGCGGACGTACCGATCAGGCCGGTACCGATGACGAGTGCGGTCCTCACGGAGTGATCCTTGCGAAGTGCGGCGGCTGCGCCGGGGCGGACGTACGGGCTTGCCCGTTCAGCCTAGTCAGCCCCGTGCGCGCCCGGGCACGGCGCTACAGCTTCTGCTGCTTGATCAGGTCCTCCAGGGAGGTGCCCGCCTGCGGCAGCTCGCCGCCGGGGGTGAGCTTGTCGACGGCCTGGGGCAGCGACTGCGCGATCTGGTCGGCGGCCTGCTCGGGGGTGATGCCCGCCTGCTCGGCCACCTTCTGCAGGGTCTCGTCCGGCACGGCCTGCTGGATCTGCGCGCCGCTGACCGGCTGGTTGTCGCCGGAGCCGACCCAGGACTGGGCCTGGTCGGCGAGGCCGGACTTGGTGAGCATGTCCATGAGCCCGCCGAGCGGATTGCCGCCGCCGCCCTGGCCGCCGCCACCGCCCATGAGGGCTCCGAGCAGCGAGCCGAGGACGTTGCCGCCGCCTGAGGCCCCGGAGCCGCTGCCGCCGCCGAGGAGGCCGCCCAGAAGGCCGCCGAGATCGTTTCCCGCCATGGTCCTGCCCTTCGAGAGGTGGATGGGAACACGGTCAATGTCACCCGGGGCGCCGGGGCCGCGCCACTCGGCCGGTCACCGTTGGGACGGATTCCCTCTGCGGGCCGTGCTGGGTTGCTCGCGCCCGCGCGGCGGAGCCGCAAATGTCACAGCCCCGCGCCCCTTAAGTGCGCCCCTCCGGGGCGCCCCCGGGGATTGCCGCGCAGCGGCATTCATAGGGGCGCGGGGAACTGCGCGACCAGCCCACGACGGCTCGCAGACGAACGCAGACCCGGGAAGCGCGCCTCAGCCCACCCCGCCCCCGGAGGGTTTAGGGAAGAGGCGGGGAGGGGCCTGGGTTGGGCCATAGGGCGTACGGCACGCGCGCGTCACGGGATTCGCCGCGGGGTTGCACCAAGATGCTGCCCATGACGACGCCAACCTCCCGCCGCGCGGTGCTCGCGGTCGCCGCGGGCACGGCCGCGCTGGCCGGCTGCGGCAGCAGCGACGACAAGAAGAGCAGCGGTACGAGCAGCACGCCCGGCACCGCCGAGGCCTCTCCCCCGGTCGCGGCGGCCCCGAACACTCCGACGCCGTCCTCCGCGCCCCCGCAGGGCGACGCCCTGGCGAAGACGTCGGACATCCCGGTCGGCGGCGGCAAGGTCTTCGCGGCCAAGAAGGTCGTGGTCACCCAGCCCGAGGCGGGCACCTTCAAGGCGTTCTCGGCGGTCTGCACCCACCAGGGCTGCACGGTCAAGGACGTCGCCGGCGGGACGATCAACTGCCCCTGCCACGGCAGCAAGTACCGCGTGGCCGACGCCTCGGTCGCGGCGGGCCCGGCCCCCCGCCCGCTCCCGCCCGAGCGGATCACGGTCGAAAACGGCTCGATCCACCTGGCCTGACCAGGGACAATCGGCGGATGACGCCCGAACAGCTGGTCCGCGACCACACCGTCTACTCCTGTGTGATGGGCTCGCGCGCCTTCGGTCTGGCCACCGCCGCCAGCGACACCGACCGCCGGGGCGTCTACGTGGCCCCGACCCCCCTCTTCTGGGCCTTCGACAAGCCGCCGACCCATGTGGAGGGCCCGGCCGAGGAGCAGTTCAGCTGGGAGCTGGAACGCTTCTGCGAACTGGCCCTGCGCGCCAACCCCAACATCCTGGAGTGCCTGCACTCCCCGCTCGTCGAGCAGGTGGACGACACCGGCCGGGAGCTCCTCGCCCTGCGCGACGCGTTCCTCTCCCGCCGCGCCCACGCCACCTTCACCGGCTACGCGCTGAGCCAGCGCAAGAAGCTGGAGGCGGACGTACGCCAGTACGGTGCCCCGCGCTGGAAGCACGCGATGCACCTGGTGCGCCTGATGACGAGCTGCCGCGACCTCGTACGCACCGGCACCCTCACGATCGAGGTGGGCCCCCCGCGACCGCCTCTGGCGGTCAAGCGCGGCGAGGTCCCGTGGCCCGAGGTCGAGGCCTGGATGACCGGCCTGGCCGAGGAAACCACGAAGGCCGCCACCCGCAGCCCGCTCCCGCAGGAGCCGGACGGGGCCCGCGTGGCGGACTTCCTGTTCCAGGTGCGCCGCGAGTCAGCGCTCCAGCCGTACCCGTACGACGAAGTCGTGCAGCGCGTCGTGTCCGGCGGCGGCGTCGGGCAGTAGCGAGTCCGCCTGCGCCCCGTCGAGCACGCCGTGCAGGGCCTCGACGTCGCCCGCCACCCGCTCGGGGTCGAGCCCGGTCGCGGCCCCGTGCTCGGCCTCGGCCTTCACCGCGATCAGATCGGGCAGATAGGCGGGCGCGGCCACCTCGCCGAGCAGCGTGGGCGGGTCCGCCTGCACCTCGCCGCTGCGCATCAGATGGATGCCGGTGAGCAGCACCCGGAAGGTGTAGAGCAGCGGCTTCAGCTCGCCGGTCTTCTCGTACAGCCGCCACTGGGTGTTGGCGAACCCCGGTAGTGGTGGGCGTGGTGCGAGGTCAGCACGGACGGGGCGAGCGCCACCAGCTCCGCGTGCGCGTCGCTCGTGTGCACCACCAGCGGCGAGAGCAGCTGTTCCAGCACATAGCCGTTGCGGCGCAGCATGAGGCGGACGAACTTGCGCAGGTCGTGGGTGACCAGGTCCATCTCGACGCCGTCCCGGTCCCACATCAGGGACCGGCTCTCCTCCGGCTCGCGCAGCCCGAGCAGCGCCTCGACCGGGAGCAGGTGGACGCCGCGCAGGTCGACGTCGGAGTCCCGGGAGGGGAAGCCGTAGAGGTGGGCGCCCGAGACCGTGGCGAAGAGCAGCGGGTCGGGCTGCTCGCGCACCACGGCCGCGAGGTCGATGGCCTGGAGATCCGTCATGGATCAAGCATCCCAGAGCGCCCCGAGCGTCAGCAGTTCGCTGCGGTACTCGATGCGCTCCGCCCACTCCTTGGGCCAGGCCGCCGCCCCTGGGTGGGCGCCCGCGAAGGCGCCGGTCAGGCAGGCGATGGAGTCGGAGTCGCCCTTGGTGCAGGCCGCCCGGCGCAGGGCCGTCAGGGGCTCGTCCGGGAACAGCAGGAAGCAGACCAGGGCCGTGGCCAGGGCTTCCTCGGCGACCCAGCCGTCGCCCGTCTCCAGGCACGGGTCGGTCTCCGGGGACGGGTTGTGCAGGGCCTTGAGGACGCGGTCCAGGGCGTCCAGGCACTCGTCCCAGCCGCGGGCCATGAAGGCGGCGGGCGTCTCGTCGTGGGCGTAGGTCCACAGGTCGCCGAGCCAGCGGTCGTGGTAGCGGGTGCGGTTCTCGTACGCGTACGAGCGCAGCTGGCCGACCAGGCCCACCGGGTCCGCGCCCTGGGCCAGCAGGAAGACCGCCCGGGCCGTCAGGTCGCTGGCCGCAAGCGCCGTGGGGTGGCCGTGGGTGAGGGCCGACTGGAGCTGGGCCGCGCCCGCCCGCTGTGCCTCGCTCAGACCGGGCGCCAGGCCGACCGGGGCCACCCGCATGGTGGCGCCGCAGCCCTTGGAGCCGAGCTGGCTCGCCTGCTGCCAGCGCAGGTCGGTGTCCAGGAGGCCGCAGGCGACCATGCAGGTGCGGCCGGGCGCCCGGTTGTTCTCCGGGGAGTGGTACCAGCGCACGAACCCCTCGCGGACCGGCGGCTCAAGGCGGCGCGCGTCGAGCAGCCCCCGGTCCATGGCGGCCCGTATGCCGTGGCCGACCGCCAGGGTCATCTGGGTGTCGTCGGTGACGATCGCGGGCGCCGGCAGCCGCATCTCGCGCCAGGGCCCGCACTTGGCCAGGATCGCGGGCACGCCGATGAACTCGGTCGGGAAGCCCAGCGCGTCCCCGAGCGCGAGTCCGATCAGCGAGCCGGTCGCCGCCTGCTTCGCCCGGCTGTTCACTCGACTGGTCATGAGGGTCGTCCTTCCGGCCGCAGGAGCGGGTGCAGCGCGGTCGCCACGCCCGCCTGGTACAGCGCGGCCGGCTTGCCCCGGCCGCCGGTCAGCGCGCGGCGCCCGCCACCGGCTCGACGAAGCCGGGCGTGGCGAGGACCTTGCGTCGGAAGTTTGGGCGGTCGAGGGCGGTCCCCCAGACCGTCTCGTAGACCTGCTGGAGCTCGCCGAGGGTGAACTCGGGCGGGCAGAACGCCGTGGCCAGGCAGGTGTATTCGAGCTTGGCGCCGATCCGGTCGCGCGCGTCGGCCACGATCCGCTCGTGGTCGAAGGCGAGACTCCCGTGCGCCGAACGGCACCACTGCGCGTGCGCCGCGTCGCCGCCTCCGTGCGGCTCCGGCAGATCCGGTACGAGCGCGGTGTACGCGACCGAGACCACCCGCATCGGGGTCGCGGTCGGGTTCGCTGTAGGTGCGCAGCTGCTCCAGGTGCAGGCCCGCGACCACGTCGTCCGAGACCGGTCTCCTCGGCCAGCTCGCGCCGCGCCGCCTGGCCCGCGCTCTCCCGGGGCAGCACGAACCCCGGCAGCGCCCACTCGCCCTTGTACGGCTCCTCGCCGCGCCGGATCAGCAGGAGGTGCAGCCCGCCGTCGCGGACCGTGCAGACCGCGAGGTCGACGGTGACCGCGAACGGCTCGAAGGCGTACGGGTCGTAGCCCTCCGGCCTCTGGGCCGGGCCCACCGCGCTCACCATCGCCCCGCGGGCGGCCGGTCCAGGCCCCAGCTCTCGCCCAGGAACGTGTCGACCGCGTCGACGGCGGCCCCAGCAGCGCCGCAGGACCCTCGCCCCGCAGCACGACCTTGCGGCCGTGGCCGAGCAGCCCGCCGTCCTGCGGGCCCGCGAGCAGCCACAGGTGCCGCTCGGCGCCGGCGGTCCCCGCCGCGCAGAAGAGCACCGGTGCCCCGGTGCGCGCCGCCGCTCCTCCCGCGCCGCCCCGCACCGGGGCACCCACCGGGTGCCCGCCCAGACCCCGCCCCGCCGCTGGTAGCGCTCGGCCAGCGAGCGGGCCAGGGTCGTGGCGGCCAGGTCGGCGCCGAGCACGGCGACCCGGCGGGTCAGCCGGGCCCGTACGGGCTGCTCCAGGAAGTCCCAGCACCCCACCGGGTCCTTGCGCACGGCGGCCGGAGACCGGGAAGAGCGCGTGCTCGGGGTCGACGCACACGTGCTCGGCGCCGAAGGCCCGGCGAGCCGGTCCCCGTGCCGCTCGGACGTGAAGACCGCGTCCACCCTCCCGGCGGTGCGCACGGAGCGGACCGACCGGACGACGCGGACGCGCGGATGGACCTCGGCCATCCAGCGCGCCCGCGTCCGGGCCGCCACGAGTCCCCGGCCGCCGTGCACACCAGCACGGTCAGCGCCTCGCAGCGGTCCTCGGCGGTCCGTACGAGGTGGTGGTGGCCGGCGTGCGGCGGGCAGAACGTGCCGATCACCAGACCGTGTCCGTACCGCTTCATCGCCGCCACCCCCTCCCGTCGCACTGCCGCTTTTTAATAGCATGATGACTATAAAGGCGGGACAGGGGCGCGCACAACGGGGCGTACGGCATATACGCCGGACATGGCGCACAGCACGAAGCCCGGCCCCCGTCGGTCGGGGGCCGGGCTTCGTAAATCAGGGCGGCTACAGGCCGACCTCGCGCATCAGCATGCCCACCTCGGTGTTGGTGAGGCGGCGCAGCCAGCCGGACTTCTGGTCGCCGAGCGCGATCGGGCCGAAGGAGACCCGGACGAGCTTCTCGACCGGAAGCCGGCCTCGGCCATCATGCGGCGCACGATGTGCTTGCGGCCCTCGTGGAGCTCGATCTCCACCAGGTAGTTCTTGCCGGTCTGCTGGACGACCCGGAACGCGTCCGCGCGCGCGTAGCCTCCTCCAGCTGGATGCCCTCCTTGAGCCGCTTGCCGATCTCGCGCGGCAGCAGGCCCGTGATGGCGGCCAGATAGGTCTTCTTCACACCGTACTTGGGGTGGGTGAGACGGTGGGCCAGCTCGCCGTGGTTGGTGAGCAGGATGATGCCCTCGGTCTCGGTGTCGAGCCGGCCGACGTGGAAGAGCCGCGTCTCGCGGTTGGTCACGTAGTCGCCGAGGCACCGGCGGCCGTCCGGGTCCTCCATGGTGGAGACGACGCCGGCGGCTTGTTCAGCGCGAAGAACAGGTACGACTGGGTGGCGACGGTCAGGCCGTCCACCTTGATCTCGTCCTTCTCCGGGTCGACGCGCATGCCCTGCTCAAGCACGATCTCGCCGTTGACCTCGACGCGGGCCTGCTCGATCAGCTCCTCGCAGGCGCGGCGCGAGCCCGTGCCGGCGCGGGCGAGCACCTTCTGCAGCCGCTCGCCCTCCTGCTCGGCGCCCAGGAAGGTCTTGGGGAGCTTGATGTCCGGCTTGTCCGCGTACCGGTCGCGGTTGCGCTGCTCGATCTTCGCGTCGAGCTCGCGCGGACGCGCCTGGCCCATGCGCTGGCCGTGCGGGCCGCGGCGGACCGGGGTGCCGCCCTGGGGCGCCTTAGGCCGCCCTTGGCGCCGCGCGCGGAGGAGCCGCGACCGCTGCGGGGGCGTCGCCGCCCACGTCGTAGGTGCGCTCCTCGGGGCGCGGCGGGCGCTGCTTGCCGCTGCCGCTCTGGCGCGGGCCGCCGCCCTGGCGCTGGCCGTCCGGACCGCCGCCGGCGCCGCCGGCTCGGCACCGCCCCGGCCGCCACCGCCGCTGCTGCCGCGGCCGCCGCTGTTGCCACCACGGCTCCCGCCGTTGTTTCCGCTGCTGTTACCGCCGCTGCTTCGCATCAAATTTCCGTCTTGTCGTCTGCGTGGGTTTCAGGGCGTCCAGCGCGTCCGGATCGAACGACGGCACACCCTCCAGGGTCTCGGCCTCGATCGCGTCCGCCTCGGGGAGGAAGGGAGCGAGTCGAGCTCGTCCAGGCCGCGCAGGCCCATCCGCTCCAGAAAGTGGTTCGTCGTCCTGTACAGGATCGCACCTGTTTCGGGTTCCGTGCCCGCCTCGTCGACCAGACCCCGCTGGAGCAGGGTCCGCATGACCCCGTCGCAGTTCACCCGCGCACCGCGGAGACCCAGGACCGGCTCACCGGCTGGCGGTACGCGACGACCGCCAGGGTCTCCAGGGCCGCCTGGGTGAGCCGGGCCTGCTGCCCGTCCAGGACGAAGCCCTCGACGGCCGGGGCGTACTCGGCCCGGCTGTAGAACCGCCAGCCGCCCGCCACGAGCCGCAGCTCGAAGCCGCGGCCCTGGACGGTGTACTCGTCCGCCAGCTCCCGCAGGGCGTCCGCGACGGCCCTGCGGGGCCGCTCCAGCACCTTCGCCAGGTGCTCCTCGGTCGCGGGCTCGTCGACCACCATGAGAACGGCCTCAAGGGCGGGCTTGAGCGCGAGCTGCTCGGGTTCGTCGATCACGCCGTCTCCGCCTCCACAACTTGGTCGAACTCGTCCGTGACGGCGGGCTGGTCCCCGTCGCCGCCGCTCCAGCGCACCATGGGCTCCCGAGCGCCTCGTCCTGGTCGAGGACGACGGCCTTCTCGCGGTAGAGCTCCAGGAGGGCGAGGAAGCGGGCGACGACGGTGAGGGTGTCGGGGGCGTCGAGGGTCAGCTCCCGGAAACTCACGTCCCCGCACGCCCGCAGCATCGCCACGACGACAGCCGCTCGCTCCCGCACGGAGACGAGCGGGGCATGAATGTGATCGACGTACACCTGCGGCTTGGCCCTCGGCTGCATGGCCTTGACCGCGAGCTTGGCGAACCCGTCGGCGCCGATGCTGATGACGACCTCGGCAGCAGCTCGGCGTGGTGCGCCTCAAGGCCGACGGTACGGGGATAGCGGCGCGCCTCGCTGTCGAGCCGCTCGCTGAAGATGTCCGCGATCTGCTTGTACGCGCGGTACTGGAGCAGCCGCGCGAACAGCAGGTCCCGCGCCTCGAGCAGCGCCAGGTCGGCTTCGTCCTCGACCTCGGCGGCGGGCAGCAGCCGGGCGGCCTTGAGGTCGAGCAGGGTGGCGGCGACGACGAGGAACTCGGTGGTCTGATCGAGGTCCCAGTCGGCCCCCATGGCCCGGATGTGCGCCATGAACTCATCGGTCACCTTGGACAACGCGACCTCGGTCACGTCCATCTTGTGCTTGGAGATGAGCTGGAGGAGAAGGTCGAAGGGCCCTTCGAAGTTGGCGAGCCGAACGGTGAAGCGCCCGTCACCGGGGGCGGACGCGGAACCGTCGGCCTCCGGCCCACCCCCGGGGGCGCGGGGAACTGCGCGACCGGCCCAGGACGGCCCGCAGCCTCCAAGGAAGGGGCCGGGACCTCGACGGGGTGCGCGGCCCGGCGGGACGGGGTGCCGGTGCCCACCCGTGCCGCCTCGGCGGCCCGATTGCCCACGGCAGCGGAGTCCCCGTCCTGCCCCGGGGGGTTTCGGGAAGGGGCGGGGTGGGGGAAGCCACCCCCGGCCCCCTCCCGAGCGCACGGCGACCACCCCGCGCAGCGGGAACGGACGGTTCGTCGGCGGTGGGCAAGAGGCGGTCCAGGGGGTGCGGAACGGGCGGTACGCGCGGCGGCGCGGGCCGCACGGCGCAGGCTGGTGCTACCGGCCCCGCAGACGCCGTACGAGAATGCTCGCGTCGCCCCGCGACTCCAGGTCGGCGAGGACGACGGCGACCGCCTCGCGGACGATCCGCCCGCGGTCGACGGCCAGCCCGTGCTCCCGCGCAGGACCAGGCGCGCGTGCTCCAGGTCCATCAGCTCCTCCGCGGAGACGTACACCGTGATCTTCTCGTCGTGGCGCTCGCGCCCGCTGGGCCGCCGGTTGGCCGCCCGGGCCCGCCGCGCTGCTGCGCGGTGCTGGAGGCGGCCGGAGCGCCCGGACGGGCCCCCTTGGCGGCCTCGCCGGACGCCGCGCGGCTGCGCGGCTCGCCCGACGCCGGATCCTCCTCCGCGGCCGAGTGCTCGGCCCGCGCCGCGGGCTCCTCCGCGGCCGGGTCGCTCTCGCCCGCCGGTCCGGGCACCTTCGCCTCGCCGTTGGTCCGCCTCGGGGTGGAGGACTGGAGTGCCATTCCTCCGGTCGTACGGAACAGTTCGTCGGCCCCGGGCAGACTCACTCGGCGTGACACCGGGCGAGCACCTCCCTGGCGAGCTGGCGGTAGGCGGCGGCGCCAGCGGAGTTGGACGCGTACGTCGTGATCGGCTCGCCGGCGACCGTGGTCTCCGGGAAGCGCACGGTCCGGCCGATCACCGTGTGGTAGACGTGGTCGTCGAAGGCCTCGACCACGCGGGCCGGGACCTCGCGGCTGTGCACCGTGCGCGAGTCGTACATGGTCGCGAGGATGCCGTCGAGCTCCAGGTCGGGGTTGAGCCGCTCCTGGACCTTCTCGATCGTCTCGGTCAGCAGGGCCACACCGCGCAGCGCGAAGAACTCGCACTCCAGCGGCACGATCACCTTGTGAGCCGCCGTCAGGGCGTTGACGGTGAGCAGGCCGAGCGAGGGCTGACAGTCGATCACGATGTAGTCGTAGTCGGCCATCAGGGGCTTCAGGGCGCGCTGGAGCGTGGATTCCCGGGCGACCTCGCTCACCAGCTGCACCTCGGCGGCCGAGAGGTCGATGTTGCTCGGCAGCAGGTCCATGTTGGGAACCGCGGTCTTGAGCAGGACCTCGTCGGCCGACATGCCCCGCTCCATGAGCAGGTTGTAGACCGTCAGGTCGAGCTCCATCGGGTTCACGCCCAGGCCCACCGAGAGGGCGCCCTGCGGGTCGAAGTCGACGAGCAGCACCCGGCGTCCGTACTCCGCGAGCGCGGCACCCAGGTTGATGGTCGACGTGGTCTTGCCGACGCCGCCCTTCTGGTTGCACATCGCGATGATCTTCGCCGGACCGTGGTCGGTCAGCGGACCCGGGATCAGGAAGTACGGCAGCGGCCGTCCGGTCAGGCCGATCCGCTCGCGGCGCTGGCGTGCGGCGTCGGGGGCGAGGGTGGCCGCGTACTCGGGGTCAGGCTCGTACTCGGCGTCGGGGTCGTAGAAGTGCCCCTGGGGCACCTCGTCGTAGTCGGCGAAAGCGGCGGTCTCGCGGCCGCTCTCGTTGCCGGCCATGGCGTTCACGTGTAGGCCGTCCATCATCCGTGGGGCTGTCGTCATGTGCGGGGTGGTTGCGAAGGCGCGGACCGCGACGGAGCCGACAGCCTCAGCAGGCCCCGAAGGGCCATGGCCCCGTGCGGGCATCCCTGGTTGACCACCTCCGGGAGTAAATGTCGACTCATTCACAAGTCGTCTTACCTCCTTGGAAGTGACCAGGAAACTTTATCGATAGGTCAGCGTGGCACCATGCCGACGGTTGGCGACTCTATGGCGTGTCACCGGTCCGCAGCAACACAATCCACCGGACCCGGCCGGATGTGTCGGCAACCGAACACCGCCCTGTCAAGGGCGTACGGGCATCAGAGCGCGAGTTTCAGGGGTGCGCGAAACGGTTAAAGAGTTACGTTCGAGGCGAGTTGAGCGAGCCTGCCGCACTCCGGTGGAAGTGTCGCGATACATCCGGCCGGACCTTGGGCGACAAGGTCCGGCCGGGTGCGTGAGGTTGACGACGTACGTTGACGAACCGTTACGTCAGAGCGTCGTCACGGCGTGTCGGATCAGCCGAGGAGCGTGCTCAGCTCGACGGTCTCCAGGCCGTGGGCCTCGGCGACCGGGCCGTAAACGACCTGGCCGTCATGGGTGTTGAGACCCAGGGCGAGCGCCGGGTCACGGCGCAGCGCCTCGACCCAGCCGTTGTTCGCCAGCGACACGATGTAGGGCAGCGTGGCATTGGTGAGGGCGTAGGTGGAGGTGTTGGGCACCGCGCCCGGCATGTTGGCGACGCGGTAGAAGACCGAGTCGTGGACCATGAAGGTCGGCTCGGCGTGGGTGGTGGGACGCGAGTCCTCGAAGCAGCCGCCCTGGTCGATCGCGATGTCGACAAGGACACTTCCAGGCTTCATCTTGGCGACGAGCTCGTTGGTGACCAGCTTCGGGGCCTTGGCGCCCGGGATCAGGACGGCGCCGATGACGAGGTCGGCCTCGACGACGGCCTTCTCCAGCTCGTAGGCGTTGGAGACGATCGTCTTGATCTTCGTGCCGAAGATCTTGTCGGCCTCGCGGAGCTTGTTGATGTCCTTGTCGAGCAGGGTCACGTGGAAGCCCATGCCGACGGCGATCTGCACGGCGTTCCAGCCGGAGACGCCGCCGCCGATGACGACGCACTCGCCGGCGTGCGTGCCGGGGACGCCGCCGGGCAGGACGCCGCGGCCGCCGACCGAGCGCATCAGGTGGTACGCACCGACCTGCGGGGCCAGGCGGCCCGCGACCTCGGACATCAGGGCGAGCAGCGGCAGCGCGCGGCCCGCGGTCTCCACCGTCTCGTACGCGATGGCGGTGGTGCCGGACTCCAGGAGGGCGTCCGTGCACTCGCGGGACGCGGCGAGGTGCAGGTAGGTGAAGAGCGTCTGGTCCTTGCGGAGGAGGTGGTACTCCTCGGCGATGGGCTCCTTGACCTTCAGCAGCAGGTCGGCGGCGGCCACCTCGTCGGCGGTGCCCAGGATCTCGGCGCCGGCGGCCACGTACTCGGCGTCCGTGATCGACGAGCCGACACCGGCGTTCTGCTCGATGACGACCTGGTGGCCGTGGCGCACCAGCTCGTGCACGCCGGCGGGGGTGATGGCCACCCGGAACTCGTTGTTCTTGACCTCGCGGGGGATGCCGACCTTCACGTCGATCACGGTCCTTGGCTCAGGGGATGAAGGGGGTGTAACGACATACCCGGATGCAGCAAGGCGCACCGGGAGACACCGCAAGAAGGTGCGGCGGAGCCAGTCTAATGAAGGTTTTCCCGCTGTCTACCCTTACAAACAACTAATCTTTGGCCGAAGCACTACGGATTTCGTAGGCCGGAGCCTCGCCTTCCTCTCCGGTTCCGGGTCGGGCTCCAGCAGACGCTCGGCCGCGCCCCGGTGCAGCCTGGCCCCGCCGGATCTCCCAGCCGGTCGAGCGTGTCCGCGAGGCGCAGCTGGAGCGCGGCCTGGAGACGCAGATCACCGGCCTGCCTCGCCCACTCCACCGCCTCGCGGCAGGTGCGCAGCGACTCCTCGGGCCGCCCGGCGTACTCCTGCACCCGGGCCGCCTCGCTCAGCGCCCGCGCCTGGCTCGGCAGATCGCCGAGACGGCGGTATCCGGCCACCGCGGCGCGCCAACCGCGGAGCGCCTCGCCGTAGCGGCCCGCGTAGGTGAGCACGGCGCCGATGCGCCCGTACAGGCGCGCCTCGTCCTCCAGCTCGCCCCTCGCCAGGCGCTGGGCCAGGGCCCGCCCGTACCAGTCGGCGGCCCGCGTCCAGTCGCCCAGCTCCCGGTGGGCGCCGCCTACGGATTCCATCGCGCGGCCCGTCGCGTACGGGTCGTTCGCGGCCCGGCCCGCGTCCAGGGCCGCCCGGTAGCGGACGAGCGCATCACTCGTACGCCCGGCCTCCGCGTCCAGATCGCCCAGATTGAGCAGGGCCGCGGCCTTCTCCCGGTGCAGCTCGCGCCGCTCGGCGACGTCGAGAACCAGCTGGTGCAGACCATAGAGATCGGTGCGGCCGCCTCGGTCCCCGGTGCGCGGCCAGCGCCGGACCAGGGCCGCGACCAGCCGTCTGGCCAGCGTGTCCAGCTCGCCGTCCTCGACCGCGAGCCGGGCGGCCGCGAGCAGCGCGGGCCGACGGGTGTCCAGCCACGCGGCGGCCAGCCGCTCGTTGGGGAAGCGCAGGGCGCGGGGCAGCCCGGCGAGCTTCTTGCGGGCCGCGGAGCCGTCGGGCTCGGTGATCGCCCGGCAGGACTGGAGCAGCCGCACGGTCCGCTCCAGCATCCGGGCCCAGGCCAGCTGGAGCTCGCCGGGCCGGTCGGCGGCCTCCGCGAGCCTGTGCACCATCGGAGCCAGCCAGCCGGGCACCGCGTACAGGGCGGGCCGCTCCTCCGGGTCGCCTTCGACCCTCAGCAGCCCGTACGCGACGAAGTCCTCCAGGGTGTTCTGGGCGGCCGACACCGAGCACCCGGCGAGCGCCGAGGCGGTCTGGGCGTCCGCGAACCCGGCCAGGGCGAGCGAGAGCAGCCGCAGCAGCCGGGCGTTGGGCTTCGGCAGCGACTCGTACACCAGCCGGAAGGCGCGCGCCACGGCGCTCGGCGACGAGCAGTTGACCGACGAAGGTCCCGTCGGCCCCGCTCTCGTCGGGTAGCGCGTGCAGCCGCTTGGCCACGTCGGAGACGGCCGCCTGGGGCCGGACGGCCAGCCAGCCGCCGACCAGGGCGATGGCCGCGGGCGCCGCCGCGCACTCCTCGACCAGGTTCTCGGCGGTGCGCGGGTCCACCGTGATCCGGACCGCACCGGTGAAGCTCTCCAGGAACTCGACGGCCGCCTTGGGGTCGAGGCCGCCGAGGGTGCAGGGCCGGACGTCCGGGATGCCGGTGAGCGGCCGCAGGCGGTCGCCACCACCAGGCAGTCGGCGTTCTGCGGCAGCAGCGGGTCGACCTGTTCGGCGCCGACCGCGTCGTCGAGCAGCAGCAGAACCCGCCGCCCCGCGAGCACCTCGCGCACCAGCTGGGTCAGCTCGTCCTCACCGCCGCCGGGCGGCACCAGGACGTCCAGGGCGTCGAGCAGATCGCGGGCCACCGCTCGGCGGGGACAGGGGTGCCGCCGGGTTCACGCAGGGACGCGCGCAGTACCCCGTCGGGGTAGTCGGCGGCGAGCTGCCGGGCCAGCTCCTCGGCGAGGGCGGTCCGCCCGGAGCCGGGGCGTCCGGCGATCAGCAGCACCCGGGCACGCGGCGACTTGCGGCCGGACAGGGTGTCGAGCCCGGCCCGCTCCACGTCCTCGCGCAGCTCCTTCAGCTCCCGCTGGCGGCCGAAGAACTGACGGCCGCTCGCCTTCGGCGCATCCGGCTCGCGCTCCGCGGCAGAGCCGCCCACGTCCACCGCCTGATCCGTCACGGGCCACGCTCCGTCCGCTGCGCACGAGCCGAGCCCGGCGGGTCTCCACACTGGCGTTCCGAGCGTAGTTCACGCGTGGTGAGCGGCCCGGCGGAGCGGGGCGGGCAGGTCGCCCGATCGGATCAGCGGATGGTGTGACTGATGGGGTGGGGCGGGGCCGGTCTGCGGACCGTCCGTGGCCGGTCGCGCGGTTCCCGCCCCTAAGTGCCCAGGGGCGCGGGGAACTGCGCGAGCAACCCACCACGGTCCGCAGCCGAAACCGCACCCCCAGTGCCCCACTACTCCTCGAACGGCCGGGCCGGCCAAGGCGCCTCGGCCGGGCGCAGCGACTCCAGACCGGGCCCCGCCTGTGCGGCCGTGAGCGCGAGGACGCCCAGCATCCAGCTGTTGTGCAGCTCACCGGCGAGCACGCCCCGGACGAGCTCGTCGAGCGGCACCCGGGCCAGCTCCATGTCGGCTTCCTCCTCGGAGACGTCGAAGCGCTCGCCCTCCGCCTCGGAGAGGTCGCGGGCGAGGAAGATCCGTACGGCCTCGTCGCAGCCGCCGGGCGTGGTGAAGACGTCGGTGAGGACCCGCCAGTCCTCGGCCTTGACGTGCGCCTCCTCGTACAGCTCGCGCTGGGCGGCGTGCAGCGGGTTCTCGCCGGGCACGTCGAGCAGCCCGGCCGGGATCTCCCACAGCTTGTGGCGCACCGGGTGGCGGTACTGGTGCAGCACCAGGACCCGGCCCGCGCCGTCGAGGGCGAGGACCGCGACGGAGCCCGGTGGACCTGGTAGTCGCGGCGGGCGACCGTGCCGTCGGGCATGACCACGTCGTCGGTGCGGACGCTGGTCCTGTTGCCCTCGAACAGGGTCGTGGTCGCGACGACCCGCCATTCCTCGGGGGTGTCCTTGAGCTCCATCGATGTCCTCCCGCAAAAGCAGAAACCGGGGCACGGATCCGTCAGGACCCGTACCCCGGCAACCATATCGCCTGGTTACTTCTTGCCGGTCTTCCGCTCCACGGCCGCCTTCACCAGGCCCGCGAAGAGCAGGTGCGGGCGGGTCGGGCGGGAGCGCAGCTCCGGTGCGCCTGGGTGGCGACCAGGTAGGGTGCACCTCGCGCGGGTACTCGACGTACTCGACGAGCTTGTTGTCCGGGGACGTGCCCGAGAAGACGATGCCCGTCTTCTTCTCCAGCTCGGCGCGGTAGGAGTTGTTGACCTCGTAGCGGTGGCGGTGGCGCTCCTCCACGTACGGCTGGTCGCCGTAGACCTCGCGCACGATCGAGCCCTCGGCGAGCTTCGCCGTACATGCCCAGGCGCATGGTGCCGCCCAGGTCGCTCGCGCCCTCGACGTACGCCAGCTGCTCCTCCATCGTCGAGATGACGGGGTGGGCGGTGGCGGCGTCGAACTCGGTGGAGTTGGCGTCCGGGATCCCGGCCAGGTTGCGGGCGGCCTCGATCACGATGCACTGCAGGCCCAGGCAGATGCCGAGCAGCGGCACCTTGTTCTCGCGGGCGTACTGGATCGCGCCGATCTTGCCGTTGACGCCGCGGTCGCCGAAGCCGCCGGGGACGAGGATCGCGTCCACGTCGCCGAGGTTCTTCTTGGCGCCGACAAAGTCTTGCAGTCGTCCGAGGTGACCCACTTGACCTTGACGCGGGCCTTGTTGGCGAAGCCGCCGGCGCGCATGGCCTCGGTGATCGAGAGGTAGGCGTCGGGCAGGTCGATGTACTTGCCGACCAGCGCGACGGTGACCTCGTGCTCCAGGTTGTGGACGCGGTCGAGCAGGTCGTCCCAGGTCGTCCAGTCCACGTCGCGGAACGGCAGGTCGAGCTTGCGCACGACGTACGCGTCCAGGCCCTCGGTGTGCAGCACCTTCGGGATGTCGTAGATCGACTTGGCGTCGATGGCGGCGACCACCGCGGCCTCGTCGACGTCGCACATCAGCGAGATCTTGCGCTTGATGGACAGCGGCACCTCACGGTCGGCGCGCAGCACGATCGCGTCGGGCTGGATGCCGATGTTGCGCAGGGCCGCGACCGAGTGCTGGGTCGGCTTGGTCTTCAGCTCGCCGGAGGGGCCGATGTAGGGCAGCAGCGAGATGTGCACGACGAAGACGTTGTCGCGGCCGACCTCGTGGCGGACCTGGCGGACGGTCTCCAGGAACGGCAGCGACTCGATGTCGCCGACCGTGCCGCCGACCTCGGTGATGACGACGTCGACGTCGTCGGTCGCCATGCGGCGGATGCGGTGCTTGATCTCGTTGGTGATGTGCGGGATGACCTGCACGGTGTCGCCCAGGTACTCGCCGCGCCGCTCCTTGGCGATGACCTGCGAGTAGACCTGGCCGGTGGTGACGTTGGCCGAGCCGTCGAGGTCGACGTCGAGGAAGCGCTCGTAGTGGCCGATGTCCAGGTCGGTCTCGGCACCGTCGTTGGTGACGAACACCTCGCCGTGCTGGAAGGGGTTCATCGTGCCCGGGTCGACGTTCAGGTACGGGTCGAGCTTCTGCATGGTGACGCGCAGGCCGCGCGCCTTGAGGAGCGCACCCGGGCTGGAGGCAGTCAGACCCTTGCCGAGGGAAGAGGCGACACCCCCGGTGACGAAGATGTGCTTGGTCGTCGTGGATTTGGGCTGCATGGCCAAGAGGGGGCTCCCGTGGTCGCTGTCTGGAGTGCGTGCCGGTCCCCTCTGTGGATCCCGCACGAGTTTCCGTACGGGTTTCCGGGGGCGCCGTCGCTGCGGTTCGGGGGTTTTCACCACCCGGCCACGGGCTACCAGGGTATCAGCGAGTGCGGCGGACCGCTTCCGGCCACGCTCCGCACACGCCCGGCCGACCCAGTGTGCTCCCGTCACCCGGACGGCCGAACGGCGTTGCCGGAAGGCATCGGCGGATCACCTACGTGCGTCGTATCCTGCTCGGACACTCGCCGCCGAGCCGCTGGCAACACGGCGCCACCCCGGCCGTCACCCACAACATGCGCTCGTTGGCGATCCCTTGACCGCAGTCGCAGTAGCAGTAAGCGCCCCGCGGGGCGGACGTGGCCGTTCGACTGGAGATTGCACGTGGCCGGGCGCATCGAGGATTACGCACTCATCGGGGACATGCAGACCGCCGCACTGGTCTGCCGGGACGGCACGACCGACTGGCTGTGCCTGCCACGCTTCGACTCGCACGCCGTCTTCGCCGGACTGCTCGGCACCGATGAACACGGCTTCTGGCGGATCGGCCCGGCGCACGCGGCCGACGCGCCGCCACCCCGTGCGGACCGGCGCCGCTACCGGGGCGACTCGCTGATCCTGGAGTCGGAGTGGGACACCCCGCGCGGCACGGTCCGGGTGACGGACTTCATGCCGCCCGCGCGCGCGCCGCTGATCCGGATCGTGGAGGGCGTCAGCGGCCGGGTGCCGATGCGCAGCGCCCTGCGGATGCGTTTCAGCTACGGGCGCGTCGTGCCCTGGGTGCACAAGGTCGACAACCGTACGGTCGCGGTCGCGGGCCCCGACTCGGTCTGGCTGGACACCCCGGTCGACACGTACGGCAAGAACCTCACCACGTACTCCGACTTCACCGTCTCCCCGGTGAGCGGATCGCCTTCACGATCAGCTGGGAGCCGTCCCACAAGGAGCCGCCCGCGCTCTCGGAGCCGGAGGCGGCCCTGGAGGCGACCGAGGACTTCTGGCGCGAGTGGGTCGAGCACTGTACGTACCACGGGCCCTACCGCGAGGCCGTGGTCCGCTCGCTGATCACCCTCAAGGCCCTCACCTACGCCCCCACCGGCGGCATCGTCGCCGCGCCCACCACCTCGCTGCCCGAGGACATCGGCGGCTCGCGCAACTGGGACTACCGCTACACCTGGCTGCGGGACGCGGCGATCACCCTCTCCTCGCTGCTGCGCACCGGCTACCGCGAGGCCGCGCCTGGCGCGAGTGGCTGCTGCGGGCGTCGCGGGCGACCCCGAGAACCTCCAGATCATGTACGGGATCGCGGGCGAGCGGGAGCTGGGCGAGGCCGAGCTGGACTGGCTTCCCGGATACGAGGACTCGGCCCCGGTCCGGGTCGGCAACGGCGCCGCCCACCAGCTCCAGCTGGACGTGTACGGCGAGGTCACCGAGGCCCTGCACCTGGCGCACATGACGGGCCTGGCCCGCAACGACTACGCCTCGCTGCTCCAGCTCAAGCTGATCCGCTACCTGGAGGACCACTGGGACCAGCCGGACGAGGGCATCTGGGAGGTGCGCGGCCCGCGCCGCCGCTTCGTGCACTCCAAGGTGATGGCCTGGGTCGCCGTCGACCGCACCATCAAGCTGATCGAGTCGGGCGACGCGGACGGGCCGCTGGAGAAGTGGCGCGAGCTGCGCGACGACATCCACCGGGATGTGTGCGAGAAGGGGTACGACAGGGAGCGCAACACCTTCACGCAGTCGTACGGCTCCAAGGAGCTGGACGCCTCCCTGCTGCTGATCCCGCAGATGGGCTTCCTGCCGCCGGACGACAAGCGCGTGATCGGCACGATCGAGGCGATCCAGCGCGAGCTGTCCACGCCGGACGGGTTCATCCTGCGCTACCCGACGGCGGGCGAGGAGGCGGGCTGCGACGGCCTGGAGGGCGACGAGGGGGCGTTCCTGGCCTGCTCGTTCTGGATGGCGGACGACCTGGCCATGATCGGCCGGGTCGACGAGGGCCGGAAGCTCTTCGAGCGGCTGCTCTCGCTGCGCAACGACATCGGGCTGCTCGCCGAGGAGTGGGATCCGCGGCTGCAGCGGCAGGTGGGGAACTTCCCGCAGGCCTTCAGCCATGTTCCGTTGATCGATACGGCGCTGCGGCTCACGCGTCCGGGGCGTACGGGGGTAGGCGTTCCGCACGGGGTGCGGTGCGTTCTTGGCTGCGGGTCGTCTGTGGCTGGTCGCGCAGTTCCCGCGCCCCTGACGGGGCGCCCGCTTAGCATGGAAATGTCCTGTCCCCTCCTGGAAAGGGCTGCGCCATGACCACCCCCTCGAAAGCGGGCACGGCCCTTGCCGAGCTCCGTGAAGACCTCGCCGGTGACGTGTTCGTCCCGGGCGATCTGAGCTACGACGACGCCCGGACGGTCTTCAACGCCATGATCGACCGGCGCCCCGCCGTGATCGCCCAGTGCGAGTCCGACGCGGACGTGGTCACCGCCGTGCGCTTCGGGCGCGACCTGGACCTCAAGATCGCCGTACGCGGCGGCGGTCACAGCGTCTCCGGCCAGGCCCTCAACGACAACGGCCTGGTCATCGATCTGCGCCGGATGCACGAGGTGACCGTCCACCGGGCCGCCCACGCCGTCCGCGTCCAGGGCGGCGCCATCATGAGCCATCTCGACCAGGCCACCCAGCCGCACGGCCTGGCCACCACGGGCGGCCGCGTCTCCACCACCGGCGTCGGCGGCTTCGTGCTCGGCGGCGGATCGAGCTGGCTGGACCGCAGCTTCGGGCTCGCCGTCGACAACCTGCTCGGCGTCGAACTGGTCACCGCCGACGGCAGTGTGGTCATGGCGAGCGCCGAGGAGAACCGGGAACTGTTCTGGGCGCTGCACGGCGGAGGCGGCAACTTCGGCGTCGCCACCTCGCTCACCCTGCGGCTGCACGAGCTGCCCGAGTACTCCATCGCCATGCTGCTGTACCTGCCCGAGCACGCCCCCGAGGTGGCGCGCACCTATCGCGAGCTCATCGAGAACGGGCCGGCCGAGGCGAGCGGCGGCGTCCTGCGCATGACCGCACCGCCCGAGCCGTTCATCCCCGAGCACCTGGTCGGAAAGGTGCTGTCCGGCGCCCCGTGGCGTATGCGGGCGGCGAGGAGGCCATGCGCAAGGTCGCCCAGCCGCTGATCGCCCTGCCGCACGAGGTCGAGATCGTCACGGCCATGCTGTACGCCGACATGCAGTGCATGATGGACGACCCGCCTGGGCTGCGTAACTACTGGTCGGCCGAGTACCTGACCGGTATGCCCGACGACTTCGTGGACGTCTTCTGCGCCCTGGGCGAGTCCATGCCGACGCCCACCGGCACCCAGCACGTGGTCTTCCTGCTGGGCGGCGCCATCGCCGACGGCCCCGGCGAATACCCCGTGCCCTACCGCGACGCGCCCTGGGCCGTGCACCCCTTCGGGATCTGGGAGGACCCGGCCGACGACGAGCGCTGCCGCCAGTGGGTCAAGGACGTCCGGGCCCGGTCCAGCCGTGGTCGACCGGCGCGGTCTACCTCAACTTCACCGGCGACGAGGGCGCCGAGCAGGTGGTCGCGGGCCTCGGCGCCGAGAACATGCGGCGGCTGCGCGAGGTGAAGCGCGCCTACGACCCGGACAACGTCTTCCGCTTCAACCACAACATCGTCCCGACCTGACGGAAGGAGCAGTGTGTCGTACCGTGACCCGCATCACCGTCCGGTACGACAAAACACGAGGTGAACCCCATTGGACAGCCAGGGCGGGATCACCGTGCAGCGCGCTCTGGAGCTGCTCGGGCTGCGCGGCGGGCTCCCCGAGGTGGTCGCCGGGGCCGAGCGCCTGGGCCGCACGGTGCGCTGGGTGCACGCGGGCGAGGTCCCGAACATCGCCTCGCTGCTCAAGGGCGGCGAGCTGCTGCTGACCACGGGGCTCGGCCTGGGCACCCGCCCTGCCGAGCAGCGCGCCTTCGTACGGCGCCTGGCCGAGCGGGGCATCGCCGCACTGGTCGGCGAGCTCGGCCGGCGCTTCGGCCGCCTGCCCGCCACCCTCGTGGACACCGCGCGGGCGGCCGGGCTGCCGCTGGTCGCGCTCCACCGCGAGGTGCCGTTCGTGACGGTCACCGAGGAGATCCACACCGAGATCGTCAACGGCCACTACGCCCTGCTCCAGCGCGCCGAGGAGGTGCACCGGCGATGTACCGGCGCGCTGTTCTCGGGCGGCGGCGTGCCCCAGGTCCTGTCGATCCTGGCCGACTTCACGGCCAACCCGGTGTTCCTGGAGACCCCGGACGGCCAGCTGCTCTACGCGGCCGCGGGCTCCGCCGAGGCGGGCGCGGACCCGCTCCAGGTGTGGGAGGGGCTGCGCGGGCAGCGCGAGTCCTGCGAGTCGGGCCGCCGGCCGGCGCGGTCTGGACGTGCCCGGCGGCGGCCACGGCACCGGCGCGGTACGCGCCCGGCTCGTCCTGCTCGCCGTCGCCGCGCCGCTGCTGCCGGTCCACCGGATGGCGGCGGAGCGGGCCGCGGGCATCCTCGCGGTGGTGCTGATGCAGGCGCGCCAGGAGGAGGAGGTGGGCGCGCGGGCGCGGCGACTTCCTGACCGACCTCGCCGAGGGCCGCATCACCGCCGAGGACGCGCCCGCGCAGGCGAAGGTGCTGGGCTTCAAGCCGGGTGAGGGCCTGCTGCTGCCGGTGGTGATGCGGCTGGCCTCCGAACTCTCCCCCACCGGCAACTGGGCGGTCCTGGCGCGCGCGGTCCTGGAGGAGCTGTCCTCGGTGGGTGTGCCGGTCCTGCTCGGCGTACGGCCGGTGGAGGGCCGGGTCCCGCTGCTGCTCGGGCTGCGCTCGGAGTCGGCGCACGGCGGTCGCCGACCGGGCGGCGGCGGCGCTGCGGGCCGGCGTGGAGCGCGCCGGGCTGCCCGGGCCGGGGCGCAGCCGGTGGTGGTCGTCGGGGTGGCGGGCGGCTGGGCGGCGGCCTCGGCGGGCGCTGCGCCACGCGGGCGAGACCGCCGCGGCCGCACAGGGCCTGTCCGAGCGCCCCTGGTACGACGCCCGGCGCCTGGACATCGACCTGCTGCTGTGGCGGCTGCGCGAACACCCTGACCTGGCGGCGTTCGTGGAGCGCGCCATCGGCCCGCTGCGCACCCACGACGCGGCCTCGCGCCCGCCGCTGCTGCCCACCCTGGAGACCTATCTGGCGCACGCCGGCCGCAAGCCGGAGACGGCCCGCGAGCTGCACCTCAACCGCCAGACGCTCTACAACCGCCTTGCCCGGATCGCGGAGCTGCTCGGCACGGACCTGGACGACCCGCAGACGGTACTGGCGCTGTCCCTGGCACTGCGGGCCCGCCGCCACGTCCCGTAGCGCCTCACATTCCGTGACGCTGCGTCAACTCGTCGTAGACGCTGAGCGCTAGAGCGACCGTCTCGTCCTCGGTCGGCCAGTCCGCCGCCTGTACGAGTCCGGCCTCGGCGAGCTCGCGGCGCCGTCCGGGGTCGGCGAGCAGCCGCGCCACGGCGGCCCCGAGCGCCGCCGCGTCCCCGTACGGCACCAGCTCGGCCGCGTCCCCGACGAGCTCCGGGACCCCGCCCACGGCGGTGGCGACCAGCGGCACCCCGAGCCGCAGCGCCTCCTGGGCAAGGAGCGCGCCCCCCAGCGGCTCGCGAGTACGGCCGCGTCGGCGGCGGCCAGCAGCTCGGTGACGTCGTCGCGCCGCCAGGCAGCTTCACGGGCAGCGCCTCGGCCTCGATGCGCCGCTGGAGCGCGGCCCGCTCCGCCCTCCCCGCGATCGCCAGCAGCGGTACGGGTCGAGCGCCTCCAGCGGTGGGCGGCGTCCAGGAGCACGTCGTACCCCCGGTGCTCGACCAGGCTGCCGACGGCCATCAGCAACGGCCGGTCCACGGCGCCGAGTTCGGCGCGCCTTGCCGTCCGGGACGGGCGTACGGGGCGCGGGCACCGCGACCGCGGCGAGCCGGGCGTCCCGGGCGCCGTGCCGCCGGGCGCGGTCGACCAGGTCGGAGGAGGTGCCGAGCACCACGGCGGCCGCCCGGGCCGCCCGCCGCTCCAGCATCCGCAGCACCCGCCCCGGTGCCCTCGGCGTGGACTCGGGTGTGCCAGGTGACTACGAGCAGGATCGCGCGCCGCCGCCCAGGGCGAGGGCGGTCCGTACGGCCGCGTGCAGCCCGTGCGCGTGCACCACGTCCGCGCCCGCGCAGGCCGCCCGCAGGGCGCCGACCGCCACCGGGTCGCCGCGCCGGGGCACGGGGACGAAGTGGGCGCCCGCGCCCGGAAGTCGAACTCCCGCTCAGTCGGCGGGAGCGCAGACCGTGACCCGGACGCCGCGCGCGGCCAGGCCCGCCGCCAGCGAGCGCACGTGCGCGCTGCTGCCCGCGCTGCCGCCGCCCAGCGCTTGGACCGTACGCAGCTGTGACACGTGAACAGGCTCCCGGGTCGGCGGTGGGCCGGTGTGGACCCCGGCCAAGGATGCCAGCCCGCACGGACGTTCCGCCCCCGTCCGGACGTTTCCCCGTGCCGACAGGCGGCGGACCGGGCCGGGAGACCACCCACACGGGTGAACCCCCGACAGGTCCTACGCCTACCCCTCCGCCCGGCCGTCGCCAGCAGCTCCTCCGCGTGGGCCCGGGCCGTCTCGGAGTCCTCCTGGCCCGCCAGCATCCGGGAGAGCTCGCGGACCCGGTCCTCGCCCTCAAGGACGGTGACGCCGGACCGGGTGACCGTCCCGTCGTTGGTCTTCTCCACCAGGAGCTGGCGGTCCGCGAAGGCCGCCACCTGGGGCAGATGGGTCACCACGACGACCTGCGCCGACTTGGCGAGCTTCGCCAGGCGCCGGCCGATCTCGACCGCCGCCCGGCCGCCGACGCCCGCGTCGACCTCGTCGAAGAGGTACGTGGGCACCGGGTCCGTGCCCGCGAAGACCACCTCGACCGCGAGCATCACCCGGGAGAGTTCACCGCCCGAGGCGCCCTTGGCGATCGGCCGCGCCGGGGCGCCCGGGTGCAGGGCGAGCAGCAGCTCCACCTCGTCCGCGCCGGTCGGCCCGTACGCCACGGTCCGCCCGTCCACCTCGACGCCCTCGGGGTCCTCCACCTGCCGTACCGCGAACGACACCCGCGCGTGCGGCATCGCCAGCGACGCCAGCTCGGCCGTCACCGCGTCGGCGAAGCGCGCCGCTGCCTCGGTGCTGGCGTCCGTCAACTCCTGGGCGAGGAGGGACAGTTCGCCGCGCAGCCCGTCCTGCTCGGCCGTCAGCTCGCCGATCCGGTCGTCGTCGCCGTCCAGCTCGGTCAGCCGCGCAGCGCTCTGCTGCGCCCAGCCGAGGACGGCCTCGATGTCCTCGCCGTACTCGGTCAGCCCGGTCAGTGCCGCGCGCCGCTCCTCCACGGCCGTGAGCCGCAGGGGTCGGCGTCGAGGTCGTCCGCGTACCCGGCGAGCTCGCCCGCCACGTCGCCGAGCAGGATCCCGACCTCGCCGATGCGCTCGGCGAGCGCGGCCAGGGCGGGGTCGTGCGACCGTACGGCGTCCAGGGCCAGGTGCGCGCCCGCGACCAGGGTGGTCGCGTCGACGCTCTCCGGGTCCTCGGGGTTGCCCGCGAGGGCGGCGTGGGCGAGGGCGGCCGCGGACGCCAGCGCCTCGGCGTGCCCGAGCCGTCCGGCCTCGGCGGCGAGTTCGGTGTCCTCGCCCGCCAGCGGCTCGACCGCGGCGATCTCGTCGAGCCCGAACCGCAGCAGATCGGCCTCCTGCGCCCGCTCGCGCGCCCGCGTGGTCAGCTCCTCCAGCTCCCCGGCGACGGCCGCAGCCGCCGGTACGCCTCCGCGTACTTGGCCAGCGGCCCGGCGACGGCGTCCCCGGCGTACCGGTCGAGGGCCTCGCGCTGCCGGGCAGGGCGCAGCAACCCCTGCTGATCGGTCTGCCCGTGTACGGCGACGAGCTCATCGGCCAGCTCCGCGAGCACGCCGACCGGCACGGAGCGTCCGCCGAGGAACGCCCGTGAGCGGCCCTCCGCCGAGACGGTACGGCTACCAGCAGCGCGCCCTCGTCGAGCTCGGCCCCGGCCTCCGCGCGGATCGCCGCGGTGCCGCCGCGCGCAGCGCGATCCGCCCCTCGACGACCGCCGACTTGGCGCCGATCCGCACCAGGGCGGGGTCGGCGCGCCCGCCGAGCAGCAGCCCCAGGCTGGTGACGACCATGGTCTTGCCCGCGCCGGTCTCGCCGGTCACCGCGGTGAACCCGGGCGACAGCTCGACGACAGCGTCGTCGATGACCCCGAGCGACCGTATCCGTATCTCCTCCAACACGCCCCCGACCTTACGAGGTCCGAGCCCCGGTTTGCGACGCCCCCACACGCTCACCCTCCCGGTTGACCCGTGCCGCTTTTGCCCCCACCCCACGGCCTGGGAGGGCCGGTGCTTTGTCTGCGGCGTCCCGCGCCCCTAAATGCGCCGCTTCGGGGCGCCCACCAGGGGCGCGGGGAACTGCGCGAGCAGCCCAGCCGGTCCGCAGACGAGCGGTGGCCCGTAGCGGGGTGCGGGGCCGAAGGCCCCGCCAAAGGGGTCCGGGGCGATCCCCGAAACCCACTTCCCCCACCCACCCCCGGAGGCCACGCGGCGGAGCCGCACATGTCACAACGGGAAGGGGCGGGGTGGGGGCTCAAACCTCAGTGCGGCGCGCCCCTCCACCCGCTCACCGGCAGCGCGAGCTTCGCCACCAGCCGGTCCGGAACGACGCGTGGTGCAGGCGCGCCAGCCGCACGGGAACGGCCCCCCGCCGCACCTCCACCCGAGCCCCGGGGGCAACTCGACCGTGCGACGCCCGTCACACCACAGCACCCCGTGCGGCGTATGCGGCTGCACCTCCACCGCGAGCACCGAACTCGGCGACGTCACCAGCGGCTTGGCGAACAGCGCGTGCGCGCTGATCAGCACCATCAGCAGCGCCTCGACCTCCGGCCACACCACCGGCCCGCCCGCCGAGAAGGCGTACGCCGTCGACCCGGTCGGCGTCGCGTACACGATCCCGTCGCAGCCGAACCCCGTCACCGGCCGCCCGTCGATCTCCAGGACGACCTCCAGCATCCGCTCGGGCGACACCTTCTGCACGGCGGCCTCGTTCAGCGCCCAGTCCGTGTGCACCACGTCGCCGTTGCTGTGCACCACGACGTCGAGGGTCATCCGCTCCTCGACCTCGTAGGAGCGCGTGACCACCCGGTCCACGACCTTGTCCAGGTCGTCGCGCTCCGCCTCGGCGAGGAACCCGACCCGCCCGAGGTTGACGCCGAGCATCGGCACCCCGGACGCCCGCGCGAACTCGGCGCCGCGCAGCGGCGTCCCGTCCCCGCCGAGCACGATCAGCAGCTCACACCCGTCGAGGCACTGCGGGGTGGCCTCCTTGACCGTCGCACGGAGGCGGAGTCCGGCAGCGGAATGTCGGCCGCCTCCGCCTCCAGGACCCGCACCCCGATGCCGCACCGCAGCAGCCCCAGTACCACCAGCTCCGCGCTGCGGATGGCGGCGGGCCGCCCGGTGTGCGCGAGCAGGAACACCGTGCGCTCCGTACCTCGCTCGCACACACCGTCCCCCCGCGCGTCTCCTCCGCGTTCCCCAACGAGCTCAACAGGGTCCCTCCGCCACTGCACGCTCGACATCAGCCGGATCCAGCGCGGGCGCCCCGGCCCGCAGCCACAGAAAGTATTCGACATTGCCGGAGGTTCGGGCAGCGGGCTGGCCGTGACCCCAGCACACCGAGCCGAGCGCGGCGGCCTGCCCGGCCACCGTGCGCACCGTCTCGGCCCGCAGCCCAGGCTGCGCACCACACCGCCGCTGCCGAGCCGGTCCTTGCCGATCTCGAACTGCGGCTTGACCATGAGCACCAGGTCCGCGTCCGGCGCGCAGCACCGCACCAGCGCGGGCAGCACGAGGCCGAGCGCGATGAAGGACAGGTCCCCCACCACCAGGTCGACCGGCTCGCCGTCGATGTCGTCGAGCGTCAACTCTCGTACGTTCGTACGGTCCTTGACGGTGACCCGGTCGTCACTCTGGAGGGACCAGGCGAGCTGTCCGTACCCGACGTCCACCGCCACCACGTGCCCGGCGCCCGAGCGCAGCAGCACGTCCGTGAAGCGCCGGTGGAGGCGCCCGCGTCCAGCGCCCGGCGCCCCTCGACCTTCAGCCCCTCCGGGACGAAGGCGGCCAGCGCTCCGGCCAGCTTGTGGCCGCCGCGCGGACGTAGTCCGGGTCGCTGTCGTCCTCGGCGACGACGATCGCGGCGGCCGTCTCGACCTGGGTGGCGGACTTGGTGGCGACGGTCTTGCCGACCGTCACCCGCCCGGCGGCGATCAGCTGCGCGGCGTGCTCACGGGACCGGGCGAGCTTCCGGCGGACCAGCTCGGCGTCGAGGCGGCGGCGTGCCACTCCTGCCACGTTCGGTTCAGCTCCTGTTGTCGTACGTATGTGACGCGGGGGACGGGCCGGCGGCCCCGGCCGGGCGTCGAGCGCGCTCAGCGTCTCGCGCAGCCCCCCGTGTACATCCTCGTACACCTCGACGTGTCCGTCCGTATCGAGGTGGTCGACGTCCGCCAGCCGCTCGACCAGGGCGTCCACCCGGGGGTCGCCGGTGGGGGCGCAGGGCACGTCCAGGGGCGCCGGGCCGCCGGGGTCGTCGTGTGCGCCGCTCCGCCTCGGGCTCCGGCATCAAGTCGCTCATGCCAAGACGCTACCGCGTGGGCCTGCGGTACGGTCGATCACGATGGCGACGATGGAGGAGCGCCGCGCGGCACTCGACGAACTTTCCGACAACCTGGCGGGCGCGAACGGCGACGTGCGCGCCGCCGCCGCGCTCGACCGCTCGCTGAGCTGCCACATCACGGACCTGGACCGTACGTTCACCGGGCGCCTGCAGGAGGGCCGCATCGAGGTCGAGCGGACGCTGGACGGCCCGCCGGGCGAGCGCGCCCAGATCCGCCTCGCCATGAAGGGCGACGACCTGGTGGCGATGGTCGCGGGCGAGCTGAACTTCGCGCGGGCGTGGACCTCGGGGCGGGTCCGCCTGGAGGCGGGCTTCCGCGACCTGCTCAGGCTGCGGACGCTGCTGCAACCAAGCCCACCACCCCTCTGGCGCCCGCGCGTCCGTCGGACACCGCCGCAGCGGTTCCGCGGCCGTGCCGCCAGCACCACCAGCGGCGTGCCCGTCTCCGGGTCGTCGATGACCTGGCAGCGGACCCCGAACACCTCCCGCACCAGCTCCGCCGTGACGATCCGCGACGGCGGCCCTCGGCCACGATCTCGCCGCCGCGCATCGCGATCAGGTGCGAGGCGTACCGGGCGACCTGGTTGAGGTCGTGCAGCACCGCGACCAGCGTGCGCCCCTGGGACTCGTGCAGCTCGGCGCACAGGTCCAGGACCTCTATCTGGTGCTGGATGTCCAGGAACGTCGTCGGCTCGTCGAGCAGCAGCAGCGGCGTCGCTGCGCCAGTGCCATCGCGATCCACACCCGCTGGCGCTGCCCGCCGGACAGCTCGTCGACGTACCGCTCCCCCAGCTCGCCCACGCCGGTGGCGTCCATCGACTCCTGGACGATCCGCTCGTCCTCGGGCGACCACTGCCGCAGCAGCCCCTGGTGCGGGTAGCGGCCGCGCGCGACCAGGTCCGCGACCGTGATCCTGTCCGGCGCGATCGACGACTGGGGCAGCAGCCCCAGCGTCCTGGCGACCTTCTTCGCGGGCATCGAGTGGATGGTCTGCCCGTCGAGCAGCACCCGCCCCTCGCTCGGCTTCAGCATCCGCGACAGGGCGCGCAGCAGCGTGGACTTGCCGCAGGCGTTGGGGCCGACGATGACCGTGAACGAGTGGTCCGGTATCTCCACCGAGAGGTCCTTGGCGATCACCCGCTGGTCGTAGCCGAGGGTCACCGAATCGGCGCCGAGGCGCTGCATGCTCGTACTCCTGGAACTGGGATCCGTACAGGGACGGGGGTCGTGCGGGCCGCTCATATCCGGCCCGCCTTGCGCTCGGTGACAAGCAGCCACAGCAGATAGAGGCCGCCGACCACCCCGGTCACCACGCCCACCGGCAGCTTGCTCTCGCCGAACAGCCGCTGGGAGGCCCAGTCGGCGGTCACCAGCAGGGTCGCGCCCATGCAGCCGGAGGCCAGGACGTTGGGCCCGGTGGCCTTGGTGAGACGGCGGGCGAGCTGCGGCGCGGTCAGCGCGACGAAGGAGATAGGACCTGCCGCCGCGGTCCCGGCGGCGTTGAGGAGCACGGCGGCGAGCATCAGCACGGTCCGGGTGCGCTGGACAGGCACGCCGAGCGCGTACGCCGCGTCGTCGCCCATCTCCAGCATCCGCAGCGGCCGTCCGTACGCGAGGATCACCGGCAGCAGCACCGCGAACAGCGCGAGCAGCGGCCGCACCTGGGCCCAGTCCCGCCCGTCGAGCGAACCGGTCAGCCACACCATGGCCCGGGTCGCGTCGACCAACTGGGCCTTGGTGAGCAGGTACTGGATGCAGGCGGTGAGCATCGCGGCGACGCCGATGCCGACGAGCACGAGGCGGTAGCCGTGCACGCCCTTCTGCCAGGCGAGCAGATAGACCGCGACCCCGGTCGCGAGCCGCCGAGCAGGGCGCCGACCGCGACCTCGGGGCGCTGCCCCCGAACCAGACGATGACGACGAGGGCGCCGACGGACGAGCCCTGGCCGAAGCCGATGACGTCCGGACTGCCCAGCGGATTGCGGGAGATGGACTGGAAGACCGCGCCCGAGATGCCGGGCGCGGCGCCCACGAGGAGACCCACGAGGACCCGGGGCAGCCGCAGCTCGTTGACGATGAAGTCCTGCTGGGCGGTGCCGGAGCCGAAGAGCGTCGGACGACGTCGAGCGGCGCGATGTCGAAGTCGCCGCTGCCGACGAGGACCACGCCCGCCGTGAGCGCCGCGGCCAGCAGCGCCACGACGACGACCAGCGAGCGGGTGTCGGCCCGGAACGAGTAACCCCCGGGCGTGCGTACGGCCTTCACAGCTGAGCCATCCTCTTGCGGCGGACGAGAAAGATGAACACGGGCCCGCCGATGAGCGCCGTGACGATGCCCACCTGGAGCTCGGGGGCGGGTGATCACCCGTCCGACCACGTCGCCGAGCAGCAGCACGGGCGAGAGGACGGCCGCGTACGGCGGGATCCAGCGCATGTCGGGGCCGGTGATGGCCCGGACGATGTGCGGGACCATCAGGCCGATGAAGACGATCGGCCCGCAGGCGGCGGTCGCGGCCCCGCACAGCAGCGTGACGGTGACCATCGACAGGACGCGTGTACGGGTGAGATGGGCGCCCAGCGCGCGGGCGGTGTCGTCGCCCAGGGCCATCGCGTTGAGCGGCCGGGCGATGAGCGCGGCGAGCACCAGACCGGCCACCACGAAGGGCGCGATCTCGGTGACGGTGTCCGCGTTGGCGGAGGCCAGCGAGCCGACCGACCAGAACCGCAGCCGGTCGAGGGCGGCCGAGTCCATCACTGCACGGCGTTGATGTAGCCGTAGAGCGCGACCGTGGCGGCCGTCCCCGCGAGCGCGACCGGACCGGGGTGGCGGCCCGGCTGCCGCCCAGGACGTAGACGAGCGCCGAGACGACCGCGGCGCCGACGAAGGCGAACCAGACGTAGCCGGTCAGGCTGGTGACGCCGAAGAAGCTGATCGCCGAGACCACGGCGGCCGAGGCGCCCGCGCTCACCCCGAGGATGCCGGGCTCGGCCAGCGGGTTGCGGGTGAGCGCCTGCATCACCGCGCCGGAGACGCCGAGGGCCGCCCCGACGAGCAGCCCGAGCAGGGTGCGGGGCACCCGGGTGTCGTGGACGATGACGTCGTCGGCGGTGCAGGAGTAGTGGAACAGCCCGTGCCAGACGTCCGCGAGCGGAATCTGTTTGGCGCCGATCGCGATGCTCGCGAGGGCCACGAGGACCAGGACCCCCATGGCCGCGAGCAGTCCGGCGGCGCGCAGGGCGTGCCGCCGGGCGGTCTGGGGCGGGGCGCGGGAGCGGTCTGCGCGCTCGGCTTGGAAGGGCTGTCTACCAACTCGCAAGTTAGGTTAGCCTACCCTGCTAATCACCCGACAGGGCCCTTGATCCACAACCGGACCCACAACCGGACCCTCAAGCTGCTGACGCGCGGCCCGGATCCCGGGGGCCCGGGGTCACAACCCAGCCGCTCCAGCACCTTCCCCGCATCCAGCTCGCACACCCTCACCCGCGTGCGTCCACGCCGCCGCGCACAGCGCCCGCAGGCCGTCCAGCGGCTCGCCGTCGCCGTCCAAGGCGAACTCCTCGTCGCGTACGGCCGCGGTCCATCCACCACACACGAACTCACCGCCATTTTCGGCCACTTCCGGCTGGCCGGTCAGCATCCCCCGCAGATCCGCGTCCACGAACGTCGGCCGGTGCTCGGCCGAGCGGCGAGCAGTCGGGCGCCGTCGGTCACCCCGGTGAGGACGAGCAGCGAGTCGACCCCGCCGTTGAACGCCCCCTCGATGTCCGTGTCCAGCCGGTCCCCACCACCAGCGGCTTGCGCGCCCGTGCGCAGGATCGTCTCCCGGTGCATCGCGCGGCTTCCGCCACCTGCGGCTCGGCGCCGGTCGCGATCCGCACCACCTCCACCGCCGCCCCGTTGCCCGGCGCGATGCCGCGCCCGCTCGGGATCGTCAGATCGGTGTTGGACGCGAACCACCGCGCCCCGGCCGCGATCGCGTAGCACGCCTCGGCGAACCTGCCCCACGCAAGATCGGGCCCGCCGTACCCCTGCACCACCGCCGCCGGGCGTCCTCGGCCGACTCCACCGGCACCAGCCCCGCTCGCGCAGCGCCACCCACAGCCCCTCGCCGCCGACCACCAGCACCCGCGAACCCGCCGGCACCTGCTCGGAGATCAGCCGCGCCACCGCCTGCGCCGAGGTGATCACATCGCCCGGCTCGGCCGGCACGCCGAGCTCGGTCAGGTGCGCCGCCACCGCGTCCGGCGTCCGCAGCGCGTTGTTGGTGACGTACGCGAGGTGCATCCGCCCTCGCGCGCCGTGCCCAGCGAGCCGACGGCGTGCTCGATCGCCTCGCCGCCCGCGTACACCACCCCGTCCAGATCCAGCAGGGCCGTGTCGTACGCCTCGCTCAGCGCCCGCGCGCTGCCGCTCGGCCGGGTCCTGCTCGGCTGGCTCATCCTCATCCACTCCTCGCTCGATGCTCTCCCCGATCATCGCGCATGCCCGCACCCCACTTACGATGCACTAATGACCACAACAGGGCGTACGGACGACGACGGGCTGCGCCTGATCCCCTTCCGAGGCCTGCGCTATGTGCCCGAGCGCGTCGGCAGCCTCGCGGCCGTGACCTCCCCGCCGTACGACGTGGTGGTGCGGCCCGACGGGCTCCTCCACCTGGAGTCGGCGGACCCGTACAACATCGTCCGGCTGATCCTCCCGCAGACCGCCACGCCCACGGCACGGCACCGGCAGGCCGCGCTCACCCTCCACGACTGGCTCTCGGAGGGCGTCCTCGCCCCCGACCCGGAGCCCGCGCTGTACGTGTACGAGCAGCACGAACAGCGCGGCGCCGGCCTGCTCCAACGCGGGCTGATCGGCGCGCTGGCCCTCTCGGAGCCCTCCGAGGGCGTGGTGCTGCCGCACGAGGACGTGATGCCGCACGTCGTCGAGGACCGCGCCGATCTGATGCGGACGACGGCCGCGCACTTCGAGCCGCTGCTCCTGACGTACCACGGCGACGCGGGCGTCAACGGCAGCGCGCCGGCCGGCGCGGGCGCGGTCATCGAGCGGACCGTACGGCGCGAGCCGCTGCTCGCGACGACCACCGAGGACGGCTACAGCCACCGCCTGTGGGCGGTCACGGACCCCGCGGACCTCGCGGAGATCCAGGGGGACCTCGCCCACCACCAGGCGGTGATCGCCGACGGCCACCACCGCTGGGCGACCTATCTGCGGCTGCGCTCGGAGCAGTCGGCGCCCGGCCCCTGGGACTTCGGCCTGGTCCTGCTCGTGGACACGGCCCGCTATCCGCTGCGGGTGCGCGCCATCCACCGGCTGCTGCACCGCCTTCCGGTCAGCGACGCCCTGGCCGCGGTGGCCGAAACCGGTGCCTTCCGCGTCCGTACGTTCGCGGTGCCGCTGCCCGACGCGCTCGACGTCCTCGCGGAGGCGAGCAGCACGAGCAACGCGTTCCTGCTGGCGGGCGACGGACGCTTCCACCTCCTCGACCGCCCGGACACGGACCTGCTCGCCCGCACCGTCCGCACGGACCGCCCGCAGGCCTGGCGCGACCTGGACGCGACCGTGCTCCACTCCACGCTCCTGGACCACGTCTGGCGCATCCCGGACGCACCCGAGGACATCATGTACATCCACGACACGGCGGCCGCCGTCGAACAGGCGGAACGGCGCGGCGGAACGGCGGTGCTCATGCATCCCGTACGCGAAAGGTCGTCCGGGACCTGGCCCGCCAGGGCGTCACGATGCCCTGCAAGTCGACGTCCTTCGGCCCGAAGCCGGCGACGGGCTTGGTGCTGCGGAGCCTGACGGTGAACTGAGGCACACGCGGATACGAGGTCCGAAAGGGCGGCACCCCGGCCGGGGTGCCGCCCTTTCTCGACTGCCTAACTGCCTACAGGAGTCCAGGCCTTGTCGGCCGGGCCCTTGTCGTCCTCGACGTCGACGACGACGACATCGGCGCCTTCGACGTCCACGTCCACGTCAACGTCCGCGCGGTCGTCGTCCTCGTCCGGCGCGCTGTCCGGCTCGTCGGCGGCGTCCTCCGCGTCCAGCTCGTCGGCGATGTCGGCGTCGTCGTCACCGTCCTCGTCGAGGGCGTCCACGAAGTCCACGCCGTCCATCTCGGCCAGCCGGTCGGAGGCGTCGGTGGCGCCGTCCTTGTCGGACTCCAGCGCCTTGGCGAACCACTCGCGGGCCTCGTCCTCACGCCGGCGGCGAGCAGCGCGTCGGCGTACGCGTACCGCAGACGCGGGTCCACGGCTGCACCGAGTTCGACGCCAGCTCCGGGCTCTGCAGGGTCACGATGGCGGCGTCCAGCTGCCCCATGTCCCGCCGCGCCCCGGCCGCGACCAGGCGCATCTCGACCTGGCCCGCCTTGTCGAGCTTCTGCACCTCCGGCGCACCGGCCATCTCCAGCGCACGCTCGGGCCGGCCCATGCCGCGCTCGCAGTCGGCCATGACCGGCCACAGCTCGACGTGCCCGGTCATCCGCCGCGCGGCGCGGAACTCGGCCAGCGCCTCGGAGTACTTCTGCGTCGCGTACGCCGCGAACCCGGCCGCCTCGCGGACCGCCGCCACACGGAGGCGAGCCGCAGGGCGATCCGCGAGTACGCGTACGCCTGCTCAGGCTCCTCGTCGATCAGCCGGGCCACCATGACCAGGTTCTGGGCGACGTCCTCGGCGATGGTCTTCGGCAGGCTCAGCAGCTCCTGGTGCACGTCCTCGTCGATCTCGTTGCCGGTGACGTCCTCGTCGATCGGCAGCCGCTTGATCGGCTCACGGTCGCGCTCGCGCTCACGGCGGTCGTCGCCGCCACGGAACCCGCCGCGGTCGTCGCGGCCGCGGTAGCCACCACGGTCGTCGTCGCGGCGCGGGCCACGGTCGTCGCGCCCGTCGTCGCGGCGGAAGCCACCGCCGGAGGGCGGCCGCCTCGGTCGTCGCGGTCGTCACGGCGGAAGGAGGGACGGTCGTCGTCGCGACGGGGGCCGCGGTCGTCGCGGCGGTCGTCGCGGAAGCTGGGACGGTCGTTGTCACGACGGAAACCACCGCCGCCGCCACGGTTGTCGTCACGGCGACCGTAGCCGCCACCGCCAGCAGGACGACCACCACGGTCATCGTCACGGCGCGGACCACGGTCATCACGACGGTCGTCACGGAAGCTGGGACGGTCGTTGTCACGACGGAAACCACCGCCGCCGCCACGGTTGTCGTCACGGCGACCGTAGCCACCGCCACCGGCGGACGACCACCACGGTCATCGCGGTCGTCACGGCGGAAGCCGCCGCGGTCGTCATCGCGACGGGGGCCGGACGGTCGTTGTCACGACGGAAGCCGCCGCCGCGGTTGTCGTCACGGCGACCGAAGCCGCCACCACCGGTGGGACGACCACCACGGTCATCGTCACGGCGCGGACCACGGTCATCACGACGGTCATCGCGGAAGCTCGGACGGTCATCGCGGCGGAAGCCGCCGCCGGTGCCGCCACGGTTGTCGTCACGGCGGCCGTAGCCACCGCCACCGGTGGGACGGCCGCCACGGTCGTCATCGCGACGCGGGGCACGGTCATCACGGCGGAAACCGCCACCCGTACCGCCACCACGGTTGTCATCACGACGGCCGTAGCCACCGCCACCGGTGGGACGACCACCACGGTCGTCGCGGTCGTCACGACGGAAGGAGGGACGGTCGTCGTCGCGGCGCGGGCCACGGTCATCGCGGCGGTCGTCACGACGGAAGCCGCCGCCGGTACCACCACGGTTGTCATCGCGGCGGAAGCCGCCGCCGTACCACCACGGTTGTCATCGCGGCGGAAGCCGCCGCCGGTGCCGCCACGGTTGTCGTCGCGACGGCCGTAGCCGCCACCGCCGGTGGGACGACCACCACGGTCATCATCACGGCGCGGGCACGGTCATCACGGCGGAAACCGCCACCCGTACCGCCACCACGGTTGTCATCACGGCGGCCGTAGCCACCGCCACCGGTGGGACGACCACCACGGTCATCGTCACGGCGCGGGCCGCGGTCGTCGCGACCGCCCCGGTAGCCGCCCCTGTCACCGCCGTCACGGCTGCGCCACTCGCGCTGCGGACGGTCCTCGGGAGAGTTGGTGGACATCGGTGCGACTCCTGTCTTCGGGTACTGCAGTCATTCTCGCGCAGTCGGCTGCCCGACGCGCTTCGGAAAATTGAAGCGAAAATAAAAAGGATCCTTGGTCCCAGCGTGAACGCTGGGACCAAGGGTCCTTGAAGATTGTTCGGCGGTGTCCTGCTCTCCACAGGGTCCCCCTGCAGTACCATCGGCGCTGAAAGGCTTACTTCCGGGTTCGGAATGTAACCGGGCGTTTCCCTAACGCTATGACCACCGAAACCCTATCGGTTTCGAGCGAACAAGCACACTTTTAATTAAGTGGGTTCTACTCAACCAGCAACTGTTCGTTGCTTCAGAACTAACACAGTGGACGCGAGCAACTGAGGACAAGCCCTCGGTCTATTGGTACCAGTCAGCTCCACCCCTTACGAGGCTTCCACATCTGGCCTATCAACCCAGTCGTCTCTGGGAGCCTTACCCACTCGAAGGTGGTGGGAGCCCTCATCTCGAAGCAGGCTTCCCGCTTAGATGCTTTCAGCGGTTATCCTTTCCGAACGTAGCCAACCAGCCATGCCCTTGGCAGGACAACTGGCACACCAGAGGTTCGTCCGTCCCGGTCCTCTCGTACTAGGGACAGCCCTTCTCAAGACTCCTACGCGCACAGCGGATAGGGACCGAACTGTCTCACGACGTTCTAAACCCAGCTCGCGTACCGCTTTAATGGGCGAACAGCCCAACCCTTGGGACCGACTCCAGCCCCAGGATGCGACGAGCCGACATCGAGGTGCCAAACCATCCCGTCGATATGGACTCTTGGGGAAGATCAGCCTGTTATCCCCGGGGTACCTTTTATCCGTTGAGCGACGGCGCTTCCACAAGCCACCGCCGGATCACTAGTCCCGACTTTCGTCCCTGCTCGACCCGTCGGTCTCACAGTCAAGCTCCCTTGTGCACTTACACTCAACACCTGATTGCCAACCAGGCTGAGGGAACCTTTGGGCGCCTCCGTTACTCTTTAGGAGGCAACCGCCCCAGTTAAACTACCCATCAGACACTGTCCCTGATCCGGATCACGGACCCAGGTTAGACATCCAGCACGACCAGAGTGGTATTTCAACGACGACTCCCCTGAACTGGCGTCCAGAGTTCACAGTCTCCCACCTATCCTACACAAGCCGAACCGAACACCAATATCAAACTGTAGTAAAGGTCCCGGGGTCTTTCCGTCCTGCTGCGCGAAACGAGCATCTTTACTCGTAGTGCAATTTCACCGGGCCTATGGTTGAGACAGTCGAGAAGTCGTTACGCCATTCGTGCAGGTCGGAACTTACCCGACAAGGAATTTCGCTACCTTAGGATGGTTATAGTTACCACCGCCGTTTACTGGCGCTTAAGTTCTCAGCTTCGCCCCACCGAATGGAGCTAACCGGTCCCCTTAACGTTCCAGCACCGGCAGGCGTCAGTCCGTATACATCGCCTTACGGCTTCGCACGGACCTGTGTTTTTAGTAAACAGTCGCTTCTCGTTGGTCTCTGCGGCCACCCCCAGCTCACGGAGTAAATCCGATCACCGGTGATGGCCCCCTTCTCCCGAAGTTACGGGGGCATTTTGCCGAGTTCCTTAACCATAGTTCACCCGAACGCCTCGGTATTCTCTACCTGACCACCTGAGTCGGTTTAGGGTACGGGCCGCCATGAAACTCGCTAGAGGCTTTTCTCGACAGCATAGGATCATCCACTTCACCACAATCGGCTCGGCGTCAGGTCTCAGGCTTCATGCTGTCCGGATTTGCCTGGACAGCGCCCTACACCTTACCCCGGGACAACCACCGCCCGGGCTGGACTACCTTCCTGCGTCACCCCATCGCTTACCTACTACCACCTCGGGTCGACGGCTCCACCACTTTCCTTTCCCGAAGGGTCCGGAACCGCTTCACGGCCTTAGCATTAATGGATTCGATATTGGGCGTTTCAAAGCGGGTACCGGAATATCAACCGGTTGTCCATCGACTACGCCTGTCGGCCTCGCCTTAGGTCCCGACTTACCCTGGGCAGATCAGCTTGACCCAGGAACCCTTAGTCAATCGGCGCACACGTTTCTCACGTGTGTATCGCTACTCATGCCCGCATTCTCACTCGTGAACCGTCCACCACTAGCTTCCGCTGCGGCTTCACCCGGCACACGACGCTCCCCTACCCATCACAGCGGGCGTTGGCCCTCATGCTGCAATGACACGACTTCGGCGGTACGCTTGAGCCCCGCTACATTGTCGGCGCGGAATCACTTGACCAGTGAGCTATTACGCACTCTTCCAAGGGTGGCTGCTTCTAAGCCAACCTCCTGGTTGTCTCTGCGACTCCACATCCTTTCCCACTTAGCGTACGCTTAGGGACCTTAGTCGATGCTCTGGGCTGTTTCCCTCTCGACCATGGAGCTTATCCCCCACAGTCTCACTGCCGCGCTCTCACTTACCGGCATTCGGAGTTTGGCTAAGGTCAGTAACCCGGTAGGGCCCATCGCCTATCCAGTGCTCTACCTCCGGCAAGAAACACACGACGCTGCACCTAAATGCATTTCGGGGAGAACCAGCTATCACGGAGTTTGATTGGCCTTTCACCCCTAACCACAGGTCATCCCCCAGGTTTTCAACCCTGGTGGGTTCGGTCCTCCACGAAGTCTTACCTCCGCTTCAACCTGCCCATGGCTAGATCACTCCGCTTCGGGTCTAGAGCGTGCAACTCAAACGCCCTGTTCGGACTCGCTTTCGCTACGGCTTCCCCACACGGGTTAACCTCGCTACACACCGCTAACTCGCAGGCTCATTCTTCAAAAGGCACGAAGTCACGACGTTGAGTACAAGTACTCAACGCGACGCTCCCACGGCTTGTAGGCACACGGTTTCAGGTACTATTTCACTCCGCTCCCGCGGTGCTTTTCACCATTCCCTCACGGTACTATCCGCTATCGGTCACCAGGGAATATTTAGGCTTAACGGGTGGTCCCGCCAGATTCACACGGATTTCTCGGGCCCCTGGGTGTCTCTTAAACGAGCCGCATGAATTTCAGCTACGGGGGTCTTACCCTCTACGCCGGACCTTTCGCATGTCCTTCGCCTATTCATACGGTTTCTGACTCGTCTCACAGCCGGCAGACTATGAAAAGAGATCCCACAACCCCCACGACGCAACCCCTGCCGGGTATCACACGTCGTAGGTTTGGCCTCATCCGGTTTCGCTCGCCACTACTCCCGGAATCACGGTTGTTTTCTCTTCCTGAGGGTACTGAGATGTTTCACTTCCCCTCGTTCCCTCCACATGCCCTATGTGTTCAGGCATGGGTGACAGCCCATGACGACTGCCGGGTTTCCCCATTCGGAAAACCCCGGATCAAAGCCTGGCTGACGGCTCCCCGGGGACTATCGTGGCCTCCCACGTCCTTCATCGGTTCCTGGTGCCAAGGCATCCACCGTGCGCCCTTAAAAACTTGGCCACAGATGCTCGCGTCCACTGTGCAGTTCTCAAACAACGACCAGCCACCCATCACACACCGCCAGACGATGCTTCACTGGGGCCGGCATACCGAAGACAAGGCGTAAAGCCCGTGCCTTCAGACACCCAACAGTGTGCCCGGCCCTTCCAGATGAGTTTTCACGTTCCACGCCGAAGCAGTACTAGGGAAAACCTTCTGAAAGTGCCGAATAGTCAACGTTCCACCCATGAGCTGACCGTGCAGGACATCTGCCTGCAATCGGTACTGTGCTCCTTAGAAAGGAGGTGATCCAGCCGCACCTTCCGGTACGGCTACCTTGTTACGACTTCGTCCCAATCGCCAGTCCCACCTTCGACAGCTCCCTCCCCGCAAGGGGGTTGGGCCACCGGCTTCGGGTGTTACCGACTTTCGTGACGTGACGGGCGGTGTGTACAAGGCCCGGGAACGTATTCACCGCAGCAATGCTGATCTGCGATTACTAGCAACTCGACTTCATGGGGTCGAGTTGCAGACCCAACCGAACTGAGACCGGCTTTTTGAGATTCGCTCCGCCTCACGGCATCGCAGCTCATTGTACCGGCCATTGTAGCACGTGTGCAGCCCAAGACATAAGGGGCATGATGACTTGACGTCGTCCCCACCTTCCTCCGAGTTGACCCCGGCAGTCTCCTGTGAGTCCCCATCACCCCGAAGGGCATGCTGGCAACACAGAACAAGGGTTGCGCTCGTTGCGGGACTTAACCCAACATCTCACGACACGAGCTGACGACAGCCATGCACCACCTGTATACCGACCACAAGGGGGCGACCATCTCTGGCCGTTTCCGGTATATGTCAAGCCTTGGTAAGGTTCATCGCGTTGCGTCGAATTAAGCCACATGCTCCGCTGCTTGTGCGGGCCCCCGTCAATTCCTTTGAGTTTTAGCCTTGCGGCCGTACTCCCCAGGCGGGGAACTTAATGCGTTAGCTGCGGCACCGACGACGTGGAATGTCGCCAACACCTAGTTCCCAACGTTTACGGCGTGGACTACCAGGGTATCTAATCCTGTTCGCTCCCCACGCTTTCGCTCCTCAGCGTCAGTAATGGCCCAGAGATCCGCCTTCGCCACCGGTGTTCCTCCTGATATCTGCGCATTTCACCGCTACACCAGGAATTCCGATCTCCCCTACCACACTCTAGCTAGCCCGTATCGAATGCAGACCCGGGGTTAAGCCCCGGGCTTTCACATCCGACGTGACAAGCCGCCTACGAGCTCTTTACGCCCAATAATTCCGGACAACGCTTGCGCCCTACGTATTACCGCGGCTGCTGGACGTAGTTAGCCGGCGCTTCTTCTGCAGGTACCGTCACTTGCGCTTCTTCCCTGCTGAAAGAGGTTTACAACCCGAAGGCCGTCATCCCTCACGCGGCGTCGCTGCATCAGGCTTTCGCCCATTGTGCAATATTCCCCACTGCTGCCTCCCGTAGGAGTCTGGGCCGTGTCTCAGTCCCAGTGTGGCCGGTCGCCCTCTCAGGTCGGCTACCCGTCGTCGCCTTGGTAGGCCATCACCCCACCAACAAGCTGATAGGCCGCGGGCTCATCCTTCACCGCCGGAGCTTTCCACCCACCGAGATGCCTCGGCGGGTCGTATCCGGATTAGACCCCGTTTCCAGGGCTTGTCCCAGAGTGAAGGGCAGATTGCCCACGTGTTACTCACCCGTTCGCCACTAATCCACCCCGAAAGGCTTCATCGTTCGACTTGCATGTGTTAAGCACGCCGCCAGCGTTCGTCCTGAGCCAGGATCAAACTCTCCATGAATGTGTACCGGTCATCCGGTGCGCACACACGAAAGAGCGGAACAACCAGGCCGGAATATGGCCAGTCGTCCTCAGCGTCCTCGCTGTGTAATTGCCTGCCCGTCACAAGGACCGGCAGGAGTTTTCAAAGGAACCTCCAACCCATCACAAGGGATGGGCCGGGGTTGTCAATCTGGCGTTGACTTTTGGCACGCTGTTGAGTTCTCAAGGTACGGACGCTTCCTTTGTTCCCGTTTCCGAGCCCTCCGGGCGCTTCCTTCGTTTCCGACTCTATCAGATCCTTTCGGCGCCTGATTCCCGGTCGGCGGGATTTGCTTTCGGGGTTTTCGCTTTCGCGGTTCCCTTTCGGCGTGTTCACTACTTTAGCCGATTTCCCGGGCGGCTCATAATCGAGCCATTGAATCCGAATTCCGGCATGCCGAAACAAGGACCCGTTCGGGTCAGTTGCTAGGTAGTGGGTGGCCGCTTCGGGTTGCTGAACAGCAGGGCCCGTCTCAAGCGGCTCGGGCTACGTTAGGCGTCCGGCCGGGTCGAGTCAAGTTGCGCGGCGGCGTGGCTGATGCGCCCGGTACGGGCTGACTGTCGGGTCGTCAGAGATCCAGAACCGCCAGGGATGCGGGGCTACGTCACCGCCCACGCCGGTGCGCGGTCCGCTGCGTACCAGGTCGGCGGGTGGCAGGGTCCCCGTAAGTACGGAGAAAGGGCATCCGTACCGGTGCAGACGTCCGTGCCGTCGAGGGCCCGGTCGACGTCCAGGGCCGTGGCCAGCCGGGCCGGTCCTTTGGCCAGTTCCTTGTCATTTCGGGCCGAGATTCGACGTTTGCGCGCGAGCTCCGCGCCCACCTGGATCTCACCCGCTCGGAGCAGGACCCCGCTCGCCGCGCCCTCCGGCCCGCACACCACGTTCAGGCAGTGCCACGTCCCGTACGTGAAGTAGACGTACGCGTGGCCGGCAGGCCGAACATCACGCCGTTGCGCCGTGCGGCCGCGGAAGGCGTGCGATCCGGAGTCGTTCGCGCCGTCGTACGCCTCCACCTCCGTGAGCCGCAGCTCGACCGGGCCGTCGGCGGTGCGGCGCACGAGGGTGCGACCCAGGAGGTCGGGGCGACCTCCAGGACGGGGCGGTCGAAGAATCCGCGTGGGAGTGGCGTACGTTCGGGGCCCGCAATCATGGCGTCCGAGCGTACTCGGTGGAGGAGGACGGAACCGGAGGCCGCGATCGTGCGTTTAGAGGGGGCAGGATCTATGGAGGGAACAGCATGGGGTTCAAGCGGCTGCTTGCGAGTCTGGGTGCCGGTGGCGCTTCGGTGGAGACGGAGCTGACCGAGGCGAACGTGGTGCCGGGCGGTGTCGTCCAGGGCGAGATGCGGATCCAGGGCGGATCCGTGGACCAGCTGATCGAGGGGCTCTCGGTCGGTCTCCAGGCGCGGGTCGAGGTCGAGGGCGGTGACCACGAGGCCAAGCAGGACATCGAGTTCACCAAACTGCGCCTCGGCGGCGCCTTCGAGGTGAAGGCGGGCGCGGTGCACGTGGTGCCGTTCGGCCTGGAGATTCCGTGGGAGACGCCGGTCACGACGATCGACGGTCAGCCGCTGCGCGGATGCACATCGGTGTGACGACGGAGCTGGAGATCGCGCGCGCCGTGGACTCGGGCGACCTGGACCCGATCAACGTGCACCCGCTGCCGGCGCAGCGGGCGATTCTCAACGCCTTCATCCAGCTGGGCTTCCGCTTCAAGAGCGCGGACATGGAGCGCGGGCACATCCGCGGACGCGCCAGCGGCTGCCGTTCTACCAGGAGATCGAGTTCTACGCGCCGTCGGAGTACCGGGGCCTCAACCAGGTGGAGCTGACCTTCGTCGCGGACGACCGCGCGATGGACGTCGTCCTGGAGATGGACAGAAGCCGGGGCTGTTCAGCGAGGGCAGCGACTCGTACCGCTCGTTCCAGGTGGGTCTGCACGACTACCAGGGGACGGACTGGGCGGCATATCTGCACCAGTGGCTGGCGGAGGTCGGCGGCCGGCGCAACTGGTTCTGGGCTCGCCTTCGTCACTGGTTACCGATCAGGAGGTGCCCGCGTGAGCGAGCTCAAGAGGCCGCCGCTCCCCCACGACTTCCACCCCGAGGTGCCCTCGTTCACCGTGGTGAGCGAGGACGTCCAGGAGGTGCGCCGCTGCAGGACGCCCAGGTGTACGCGGCCGGGAACACGTCCCCACCTTCGGTGGGAGGGTCCCGGCGGAGACCGAGAGCTTCGCGGTGACGTGCTTCGACCCGGACGCCCCGACGGGCAGCGGGTTTGGCACTGGGTGGTGTTCGACATCCCGGCGTCGGCGACCGAGCTGCCGGTCGGCGCGGGCAGCGGGAAGTTCGTGGGTCTGCCGGCCGGGGTCCAGGTCCGCAACGACTACGGGTCGAAGGACTTCGGCGGGCAGCTCCGCCGGCCGGGGAATCGCACCGCTATGTGTTCACCGTTTACGCGGTGGATTCCGCGAAGCTGGGACCGGACGCGGACGTGTCGCCTGCCGTCGTCGGATTCAATCTGCGGTTCCACACCCTGGCACGCGCCCAGCTGATCAGTACGTACACGGGTCCCTCGAACAGCTGACTCCGGGTAGCTGATCGTTCCTTCATTGTTTGCCCTGCTCTGGTCTTGGAGAGATCAGAGCAGGGCATTCTTAATGCGTTGTCCGTCGTGGCGAGCCCGGCCGGGGTTGATCCAAGCCCGCCAGGGGGGGCCGGCACTACGCGGAGGTGGGCAGGATGCGGGACACGCTGGTACTGAACGCGAGCTTCGAGCCGCTGTCGACGGTCACTCTCAACCGTGCGGTCGTGCTGGTCCTCCAGGACAAGGCCGTCGTCGAGCAGGAGCATCCCGAGCTCAGGATGCGTGCGGCCGCGGTGGAGATACCGGTGCCGCGGGTGATCAGGCTCTGCAGGTACGTACAGGTGCCGTTCCGAAGACAGGCACCGTGGTCGAGAAGGGGTGCTGGTCCGGGACCAGCACCGGTGCGCGTACTGCGGGCGGCGCGCGACGACCGTGGACCACGTGGTGCCGCGGGCCCAGGGCGCGGGACAGCTGGCTCAATACGGTGGCGTCCTGCGCCGGGGACAACCACCGCAAGGCCGACCGGACGCCGGAGGAGGCGAGGATGCCGTTGCTGCGCGAGCCGTTCGTGCCGTCTCCTGCGGATGCGATGCTGCTCGGCATGGCTGCGGGGGATCGCTCCGCGCTGCCGGAGTGGTTGGCGCGCGGGGCGGCGTAAGCGTGCCGCTGAGTGTGCGGTCGTTCGGCTGCGGGCCGGTGGGGGCTTGTCGCGCAGTTCCCCGCGCCCTAAAAAGAAGGGGCCGCCTCTTCCAGAGGCGGCCCCTTTCTTCTCTCAGCGCAGCACCAGCTGCACGATCGCCACCACTCCCACCGTGATCACCCCCGCAGCACCGCCGGCTTCGGGCGGCGGCCTACCTTCGCGCCGATCTGGCCTCCTATCGTCGAGCCGACCGCGATGAGCAGGACCGCCGTCCAGTCGAAGTCGGCGACGAAGAGGAAGAAGACCGCGGCGACACCGTTGACCAGGGCCGCGAGGATGTTCTTGACCGCGTTGACGCGCTGCAGGCTCTCGGGGAGCAGCAGGCCCATCAGGGAGAGGTAGAGCACGCCCTGGGCCGCGCCGAAGTAGCCCCCGTACACGCTGGCGAGGAAGAGGCCGGTGAGCAGGACAGGGCCGCCGTCGGGGTGGGCCTGGGTGCCGTTGGCCTCGCGGCGGCGCTTGACGGCGGCGGCGATGCGCGGCTGGAAGAGGACGAGCAGCAGCGCGAGCCCGACCAGTACGGGGACGATCGCGTCGAACGCGTCGGACGGCAGGGCGAGCAGCAGGATCGCCCCGACGAGCCCGCCGATCAGGCCGGTGGACGCGAGGCGCAGGATGCGGCAGGTCTGGCCGCGCAGTTCGCGGCGGTAGCCGACGGCTCCGCTGATGGAGCCGGAGACCAGGCCGAGGGTGTTGGACACGTTCGCCGTGATCGGCGGGAGACCGGTGGCCAGCAGCACGGGAAAGGTGATCAGGGTGCCTGAGCCGACGATCGTGTTGATGGTGCCGGCGCCGATGCCGACCGCGAAGACCGCGAGTGCTTCCCAGATGGACAACGCCATCTCCTTGCACAATCAGTGAGACGCCTCCCCGCCATGGAGGTCGAGGGGCCGCACCGATCATGCACGGATGTTGTACTGCGCGGTCAACTGGTCTCGGTCTACGGGCGGTTCCTCGCGGCGCTCGGATCCCGTGTTGAAGCCGGGCATCCCGCTGCCGAGGTTGCCGAACGCGCCGGAGAGGCCCTTGAGCGCGTCGCCGATCTCGCTGGGCACGATCCAGAGCTTGTTGGCGTCGCCCTCGGCGATCTTGGGGAGCATCTGGAGGTACTGGTACGAGAGGAGCTTCTGGTCGGGGTCGCCCGCGTGGATGGACTCGAAGACCGTACGGATCGCCTGGGCCTCGCCCTCGGCGCGCAGCGCGGCGGCCTTGGCCTCGCCTTCGGCGCGCAGGATCGCGGACTGCTTCTCGCCCTCGGCGCGCAGGATCTCGGACTGCCGGACACCTTCGGCCTGGAGGATCGCGGCGCGCTTGTCCCGGTCGGCGCGCATCTGCTTCTCCATCGAGTCCTGGATGGAGGTCGGCGGCTCGATGGCCTTGAGCTCGACGCGGTTGACGCGGATGCCCCACTTGCCGGTGGCCTCGTCGAGGACGCCCCGCAGGGCCGCGTTGATCTCCTCGCGGGAGGTGAGGGTCCGCTCCAGGTCCATGCCGCCGATGATGTTGCGCAGCGTGGTGACGGTGAGCTGTTCGATCGCCTGGATGTAGCTGGCGACCTCGTACGTGGCGGCGCGGGCGTCGGTCACCTGGTAGTAGATGACGGTGTCGATGTTGACGACCAGGTTGTCCTGGGTGATCACCGGCTGCGGCGGGAACGGCACGACCTGCTCGCGGAGGTCGATGCGGTTGCGGATCGAGTCGATGAACAGGACGACGATGTTCAGGCCCGCGTTCAGCGTCCTCGTATAGCGGCCGAAGCGCTCCACGATGGCCGCGCTGGCCTGCGGGATCACCTGGATGGTCTTGATCAGGGCGATGAAGACCAGCACCACCAGAATGATCAGGACGATGATGATCGCTGACATCGCGTTCCCCGTGCCTTTCTTGCCTCTAGGAAGTGCTCGGCAACTGTGCGGCTCCCGGTCCGGATGATCCTGGCATGGTTCACATCACGATGGCAGTCGCTCCGTCGATCTCGACCACATCGACCTGCTGGCCGGGGTCGAAGGACCGGTCGGCGTCGAGGCTGCAGGCCGACCAGATCTCGCCCGCCAGTTTGATCCGCCCGCCGCTGCCGTCGACCCGTTCGAGGACGACGGCCTGACGGCCCTTCAGCGCGTCGATGCCGGAGGCGAAGCGGGGGCGCTCGGCGCTGTGCCGGGCCGCGATGGGCCGGACGACGGCGATCAGGGCGACCGAGACCACGACGAACACGAGCACTTGCGCGACGGTGCCGAGGCCCAGGCCCGCGGCCCGGCGCGGCGACCGCGCCGACGGCCAGCATGCCGAATTCCGGCACGGCGGTCAGCACCAGGGGAATCCCGAGACCCGCCGCCGCGATCAGCCACCCAGCCCATGCGTCCACGAGGTCATGGTAGGTCCGGGCACCCCGTCACGGACAGTGCGCCCGGGGAGCGCCCGGGGTCAGCCGAGGGGCAGACCGGTCGCGGAGTAGCGGTCGCCACGGTGTTCGACGACGAGCAGGAGTCCGAAGCAGAGGAGAGGTTGCGGGAGGTGAGCTCGGTCTCCATGGGGCCGGCGGCGAGCACCTTGCCCTGGCGGATCATGAGGACGTGGGTGAAGCCGGGGGCGATCTCCTCGACGTGGTGCGTGACCATGACCATCGAGGGCGCGTACGGGTCGCGGGCGAGGCGGCCGAGGCGGCGGACCAGGTCCTCGCGGCCGCCGAGGTCGAGACCGGCGGCAGGCTCGTCGAGGAGCAGCAGCTCGGGGTCGGTCATCATCGCGCGGGCGATCAGGGTGCGCTTGCGCTCGCCCTCGGAGAGGGTGCCGAACTTGCGGTCTACGTAGTCGGTCATGCCGAGCCGGTCGAGGAAGGCGCGGGCGCGCTCCTCGTCGACCGCGTCGTACTGCTCCTGCCAGGTGGCGGTCATGCCGTACGCGGCGGTGAGGACCGTCTGGAGCACGGTCTGGCGCTTGGGGAGCTTGTCGGCCATGGCGACGCCGGCCATGCCGATGCGCGGGCGCAGCTCGAACACGTCGACCTTGCCGAGGCGGTCGCCGAGGATCTTCGCCGTACCGGTGGTCGGGAAGAGGTAGCTGGAGGCGATGTTGAGGAGGGTGGTCTTGCCGGCGCCGTTGGGCCCGAGGATCACCCAGCGCTCGCCCTCCTTGACCGACCAGGAGACGTCGTCCACCAGAGCGCGTCCGTCGCGGACCACGGATACGTCCACCAGCTCCAGTACATCGCTCATGAGCGCGTTGTCTCCCCATGCAATCGTCTTGAGGTCCGGGCTGTGCCTGTGGGCAGGGTCCCGGGGAAATCTCCCAGGAAACCTACGCCACTGAGGGAGTGGACCTGCCGTGAGGGCCAGTACCTAGGCTGGGTCCATGTTCTCGGAACCACGTTCAGGTCGGCTGGCCGCATGGGGAAATACCCTGTTGGCCGGGAAAGTTTCACCGGATGACGCCGCGTCGGCGATCGTCGAGGACGACACGGTGCACCGGGTGGCGGGGCTGCCGGGTGAGGCGGGGCCGGTGGGGCTCACGCTGGCGCTCGGGCGGCTGCGGGGGCTCGGGGTGACCGGCTTCCGGGTCGCGCTGCCCGCGCCGGGGCATCCGCTGGGGCTCAGCGGGCCGTCGGAGTTCAACGCGCGGGCGCTGGACGCGGCGGAGGCGGTCGTCGGGTTCGGGCGCCGCACGGTCTGGTGCCGGAGGTGAGCGAGGTGGGGCCCGCGGGTGATGTGCGGGTGGAGGTCGTCTGGCGGTGCATGGCGGTACGGGAGGCGCCGCCGGCTGATGTGCCCTCGCTCGGGGAGGCGGAGCGCGAGCTGGCGGAGGCGCTGCGGGAGGCGACGGTCGTCCTGACCCGGCTCGACGTCGCCGGGTCAGGGCCGGCGGCAGAGGCGGCGATCGACGCGTACCGGGCGCGGGCGGAGGGGCCGGACTCGCCGGTCCTGGCTCCCGGGTATCCGCCGCGGGCGGTACGGGTCCTTGAGCTGGCCCGGCAGGTGGGGCTGCTGGTGGAGGTGGCCCAGGCGGCGGAGGGTGTGGGCGGGGCGGTGAGCGCGTCGGAGCTGGCGGCTCGGGCGGAGGCGCTGCGGCCGGTGGAGCGGGTGGCTCGGCGGGCTCGGGTGGCGGCGTACAACGCGTACGTGGAGGGTGCCCCACCCCGCCCCTTCCCCTAAACCCTCCGGGGGTGGGTTGGGGGTGAAGGAGGCTCTCCCGGCGGCTGCGCCCCCGGACCCCCCGCGGGCCTGCGGCCCCTGCACCCGGCCCGGGGCTTCGCCCCGGACCCCGTGCAGGGGTGGGTGGGTTACCGGGGGCTTCGCCCCGGACCCCGTTCGTCTGCGGGCTGTCTGTGGCTGGTCGCGCAGTTCCCGCCCCTAGTGGGCGCCCCGAAGGGCGCATTTAAGGGCGCGGGGGAACTGCGCTAGCACCAGCACGGTCTGCGGCAGCACGGGCCCGGGGCGCGGCCGCACAGAGGTCTGGGGGCGCGGCCCCCGGCCCCGACCCCCACCCGGCCGCCCGCCCCGGGCACGGGGAAAGGGCGGGGTGGGGACACACGCCTGGTCGCTCGGTGGTCAGGAGTTGGTGGACTCGTTGCCGAACGCCGGGTTGAGGATGCCGACGACGTTCAGCGTGTTGCCCGTGGCGTTGACCGGGACGTGGACCGGGACCTGGACCAGGTTGCCGGAGGCGACGCCCGGGGAGTGCTCGGCCTTGCCGTCCGCGCACGCTCCACCGTGCGCGGCGGCCCACCCGCGCCGGCTGCGACGATTCCTCCGGCGACCATGGCGACGGCGGCGGCCTTCTTCAGGTTCTTCACTTCAGGTTCCTCCTGGTCTCGCTGCGACGGTCCGCCGCAGCACGCCCTGGAGAACGCCCACCGGTCGCCGGGGATGCGCCGGACAGGTGACATCCACCGACGGTATGAAGTTTTCACTGGAGCATGACGATCCGTATTTACGGCTATACGGCCGTCAGGTCGTCATGCCGTGGCGGACCGCCCACAGGGCCGCCTGGGTGCGGTCCGCCAGGTCCAGCTTCATCAGGATGTTGGAGACGTGTGTCTTCACCGTCTTCTCGGAGAGGACCAGGGCCCGGGCGATCTCCCTGTTCGAGCGGCCGTCCGCGATCAGGCCCAGGACCTCGCGCTCGCGCTCGGTGAGCGAGGTGCCCCGGCCCTGGCCGCCGCCCGCGTCGTCCTGGGAGAGCAGCGCGCCCGCGACCTCCGGCTGGAGCAGCACGTGCCCCGCGTGCACCGAGCGGATCGCGCCGGCCAGCGCCTCCGGGTCCACGTCCTTGTACACATAGCCCGCCGCGCCCGCCCGCAGCGCGGGCACCACCGTGCGCTGCTCGGTGAAGCTGGTGACGATCAGCACCTTCGCCGGGTTGGCGAGGGTCCGCAGCTTGCGCAGCGCCTCGATGCCGTCCATGCCGGGCATCTTCACGTCCATCAGGACGACGTCCGGCTTGAGCTCCTCGGCGCGGGCGACCCCTCCGCCCCGTCGGCGGCCTCGCCGACGACCTCTATGTCGTCCTGGACCTCCAGGAACGTCCGCAGGCCGCGGCGGACCACCTGGTGGTCGTCGACCAGGAGGACTTTGATGCTGTCAGCCACCTGGCACCTCCATCTCGATCGTGGCGCCCTCTCCGGGCGCCGATTTCCTGATGAGCCGGCCGCCGACGCCGCCGGCCCGGTGTCGCATGGACACCAGGCCGAGGTGACGGCCGGCGCAGCGGACCCACGGGGTTCGAATCCACGGCCGTCGTCGACGACCCGCAGGGCGGCGCCCTGGCCGCGCCGGATGAGGACGACCGAGACGTGCTCGGCGTCCGAGTGGCGCAGGGCGTTGTGCAGGGCCTCCTGGGCGACGCGCAGCAGCGCCTCCTCCTGTGCGGGCGGCAGTGCCCGTACTCCGCAGTTCTCGAAGGTGACCTCGGCGCTGTGGGCGCGGTCGAGGACCTGGATCTGGGTACGGAGGGTGTTGACCAGGCCGTCTTCTTCCAGGGCGGCCGGGCGCAGCTCGACCACGGCCGCGCGCAGTTCGTCGGCGGCCTCGGCGGCGAGCGTGGCGACCTGCTGGAGCTCGCCCTTGGCGCGCGCGGGGTCGCGGTCCACCAGGGCGGTGGCGGCCGGGCGGTCAGCCGGAGCGAGAAGAGCTTCTGGCTGACCGCGTCGTGCAGCTCGTGGGCGAGGCGGGTGCGCTCCTCGGTGATGGTGAGCTCGCGGCTGCGCTCGTACAGCCAGGCGTTGGTCAGGGCGATCGCCGCGTGCTGGGCGAGGATGCCGAGCAGTTCGGCGTCGTCCTCGGTGAAGCCGCAGCCGCCCTCCGGCTTGGGGCAGCGCTTGTTGGCGAGGAAGAGCGTGCCCAGCGTCTCGTCGCCGTCGCGGATCGGCACGCCCAGGAAGTCGGACATGTCGGGGTGCGCGGCGGGCCAGCCGCCGAAGCGGGGTCCTTGCGGACGTCGGCGATCCGCTCCGGCTTCCGGTCGTTGAGCATCGCCGCGAGGATGCCGTGCTGGCGCGGCAGCGAGCCGATCGCCTTCCACTGCTCGTCGCTGACGCCGTCGACGACGAACTGGGCGAAGCCGCCGTGGTCGTCGGGGACGCCGAGCGCCGCGTACTCCGCGTCGAGCAGGTCGCGGGCCGACGCGACGATCGTCTTGAGGACGTCGCGGACCTCCAGATGCCTGCTCATCGCGAGGAGCGCGGTGCTCACGGCGGCGAGGCCGGAGCTCGGTCGATGGCTCATGGGATCACCGTACCCGTGGGGTGTGACGGTCCGTATCCGCCTGTGGACGGCGGCCGGATGGGTCCCGGGAACTGGGTCGAAGTGCCTTGGGCGGCTGGTGCGCGCGGCTGAGGCGGCGGGGGCGGGCGGGGAGTGACGCTGGGGCTGTCGGCGGACCGGGGCCCGTGCGGCCGACGCGCACCGCCGACGGAGGACAGCGACGCAGCGGACTGCGAGGGGACGGAAGACCATGCCGGTAGCGATCATCACGGGGGCTTCGAAGGGACTGGGGCGGGCGCTCGCGCGGGCGCTGGCGGCCCGCGGCTGGGACCTCGTCCTGGACGCGAGGACCGCATCCGTACTGAAGGAGACAGCCGACGCGCTCGACGGCCACGGAACGAAGGTCGTGGCGCTCGCCGGGGACGTGACGGACGCCGCGCACCGCCGGGCGCTGGTGGCGGCGGCCGGGGAGTGGGCGGGCTCGATCTCCTCGTGCACAACGCAGGCGCGCTCGGCGCCGAGCTGCTGGTGCCGCTGGAGCGGCAGAGTCTGGAGGGGTTCGGGCGGCCCTTGAGACCAATGTGGTGGCGGCGCTCGGGCTCGTACAGGAGTCGCTCGGCCTGCTGCGGGGCTCGGAGGCGGGGGCGGTGCTGGCGGTCAGCTCCGACGCGGCGGCCGGGGCTATGCGACCTGGGGCGGGTACGGGGCGTCCAGGCGGCGCTCGACCAGCTGGCGGCCGTGCTCGCGGTGGAGGAGCCGGGGCTTCGGGTGTGGGCGGTGGACCCGGGCGACATGCGGACCGATCTGTACCGGGCGGCCGTGCCGGGCGACGAGGACGAGCGGCCGGAGCCCGAGACGGTGGTGCCCGGCTTCCTGAGCCTGATCGAGCGCCGGCCCGCGAGCGGGCGGTACGCGGCTCCCGCGCTGGTGGAGGTGGCCCGGTGAGGCGGAGCCCGGGCGGAGCAGGGGCGCGATGACGGCGGACATCGCGATCCGGGTGCCCGAGGAGCTGATGGCCTCGGTGCCCGCCGAGGTGCGCGGCTCGGGGCGGGACGACGTGCGGCTGATGGTGTCGCGCGGCACCGAGGTCTCCCATCACGCGTTCCGGGAGCTGGCCGCACTGCGGGCCGGGGACGTCCTGGTCGTCAACACGTCCGCGACCATGCCGTCGGCCGTGGACGCCACGGTCGACGGCGAGCAGGTGGTCGTGCACTTCTCGACGCTGGGCCCGGACGGGCGCTGGGCGTCGAGCTGCGCACCCGGGGCCGTCGGGCAGCACCCGGCGGCGTACCGGTACGCGCGCGTGGACGGCGGTGGCGCTGCCGGGCGGGCGGCGCCTGTGCCTGGAGGAGCCGCTCAGCGCGGACGGGGACCGGCTGTGGTGGGCCCGTGCGGACCCCTCGGACGTGCCGGGGCTGCTCGCGCGCTACGGGCGGCCGATCCGGTACGCGTACACCTCGGGCGACCAGCCGCTCTCCGCGTACCAGACGGTCTTCGCGCTGCCCGCGCCCGACGGGGTGGGCTCGGCGGAGATGCCGAGCGCGGCCCGGCCCTTCACGGTGGACCTGGTGCGGCGCGGGGTGCAGTTCGCGCCGATCACCCTGCATGCGGGGTGGCCTCGGCCCAGGCGCACGAGCCGCCCTATCCGGAGCGGTTCGAGGTGCGGTGTCCACTGCGCTGTTGGTCAATGCAGCGCGAGCCGGTAGCGGGCGGATCGTGGCGGTGGGGACGACCGCGGTGCGGGCACTGGAGTCCGCTGCCGGAGTGGACGGGGTGGTGCGGCCCGCGTCGGGGTGGACGGATCTGGTGGTGACGCCCGGGCGCGGGGTACGCGTGGTGGACGGGCTGCTGACCGGGCTGCACGAGCCGGAGGCCTCGCACCTGCTGATGCTGGAGGCGATCGCGGGGCGGGCGGCGATAGGCGCCGCGTACGCCGAGGCGCTGAGCGCGCTCTACCTCTGGCACGAGTTCGGCGACGTCCACCTCATCCTTCCGGACGAGAACCGTCACACAATGAATTGCTCATGCAACTGATGGTGAGACTGTTGCGTGGTCGATGTGAGCCCGCGCATAGGACGCACATCACTTACGAAGCAGCGTAGTGGGTAAATAAAGGCCTTGTGAGCGGGGCGAGCGGGGGCGGGAGGTGCTTTTTCCCCGCCCCTGATCCACTATCCCGCTTCGTAGGTCACACCTTTGCCACAGGATTTTGCGGCCGCTAAGAATGGCTCCCGTCGCACAGCGCTGCGGCTCACCGCCGCGGCGCTTTCGTGTGCCGTCCCCGCCATTCGGAAGAGGTCCCACAACCATGCCCGAGTCCAGCAACCCTGGTCACAGTCGTCTGAACAAGACGCACAAGATCTCGATTGCCGGTGTCGCCGCTGCCGGCGCCGCCGCCCTCGCCTTCTCGGTCCTGCCGGGCAGCGGCGAGTCGGGTACCGCCGTGGCCGCCGAGCCCGTCGCCTTCTCCGTGACCGCCGCCGGCACCAGCGCGAAGGCCGTCAGGGCGAGCATCGCCAAGCAGCACGTCACCGCCGCCAAGCAGGCCAAGGCGAAGGCCGAGGCCGACGCGAAGGCCAAGGCCGAGGCCGAGGCGAAGAAGCGCGCGGCCGACGCCGCCGCGAGCCGCTCCGCCGCCCGCAAGCCGGTGTACGCCAACAACCTGGACGGCTGGATCAAGCAGTCCCTGGACATCATGAAGTCCAAGGGCATCCCGGGTTCGTACAACGGTCTGTACCGCAACATCATGCGCGAGTCGACCGGCAACCCGAACGCGATCAACGGCTGGGACATCAACGCCGTCAACGGCGTCCCGTCGAAGGGGCTGCTCCAGGTCATCCAGCCGACCTTCAACGCGTACCACGTGCCCGGCACGTCGTGGAACATCTACGACCCGGTCGCCAACATCACCGCGACCGCCAACTACGCGGCCGACAAGTACGGCTCGATGGACAACGTCAACGGCGCCTACTGACCGACGTCGACACAGAAAGGGCGGCACCCCGCACGGGATGCCGCCCTTCGTCGTGTTCCAGGGCCGCTACTTGCGCATGACCTCGGGCTCGTGGCGGCGCAGCAGGCGCGCGACCGCGAAGCCGCAGATGACGCCGAGGGCGATCAGCACGGTGATGTTGATGCCCCACTGAGCCGCCGAGTGCTTCCACAGCGGGTCCAGGTCGGTGGGGTTGTTCTGGTCCCACGGCGGCATCAGGTGCGCGAGGTCCAGGGTCGTACCGGCGCCCGCGATGGCCCAGCGCGACGGCATCAGCCAGGCGAACTGCTCAAGGCCGATCGAGCCGAAGACCTTGAAGAGGATGCCGGTGAAGACGACCTGCACGATGGCGAACATGACAAGGAGCGGCATGGTCTTCTCGGCGGTCTTCACCAGCGAGGAGATGACCAGGCCGAACATCATCGAGGTGAAGCCGAGGGCGATGACCACCAGGCAGATCTCGACGGCCGGCGGCATGATCAGGCCCTCCTCGGGGAGGTCCCAGGTGGAGAAGCCGATGCCGCAGATGATGACGCCCTGGATCGCGGTGATCACGCCGAGCACGATGACCTTGGACATCAGATAGGCCGAGCAGGAGAGGCCGGTGGCCCGTTCCCGTTCGTAGATGACCCGTTCCTTGATCAGCTCTCGTACGGAGTTGGCCGCGCCCGAGAAGCACATGCCGACCGCGAGGATCAGCATGATCGTGCCCGCGTCGCCGTTGAACTTGCTGGCGCCGGTCGGCAGGGCGAGGCCGAACTTCGCCGGGATGACCACGCTGACCGCGCCGAGGACGGCGGGCGGCATCACCATCAGGCCCAGGAAGCCCTTGTCGGAGGCGATGACCGACGAGTACCGCCGCATCAGCGTCCACAGCTGCGCGCCCCAGCTCTGCGGCTTGGGCGGGCGCATCTGGTTGGGGGACGGCATCTGGACCGACTGGGCGGCCACCGCGTCGATGTCCGCGGCGTACATCTGGTAGTGCTGCGAGCCCTTCCAGCGGCCCGCCCAGTCGTAGTCGCGGTAGTTCTCGAAGGCGGAGAAGACATCGGCCCGGGTGCCGTAGCCGAAGAAGTTCAGCGCCTCCTCGGGCGGACCGAAGTACGCCACCGAGCCGCCCGGCGCCATCACCAGGAGCTTGTCGCAGATCGCCAGCTCGGCCACCGAGTGGGTGACGACGAGGACCGTGCGGCCGTCGTCGGCGAGCCGCGCAGCGACTGCATGACGTCGCGGTCCATGCCCGGGTCGAGGCCGGAGGTCGGCTCGTCCAGGAAGATCAGGGACGGCTTGGTCAGCAGCTCCAGGGCGACGGAGACGCGCTTGCGCTGGCCACCGGAGAGGGAGGTGACCTTCTTCTCCTTGTGGATGTCCAGCTTGAGCTCGCCGAGGACCTCGTCGATCCGCTGCTGGCGCTCGGCCTCGCTGGTGTCGGCGGGGAAGCGCAGCTTGGCCGCGTACTTCAGCGCCTTCTTGACGGTCAGCTCCTTGTGCAGGATGTCGTCCTGCGGGACCAGACCGATGCGCTGGCGCAGCTCGGCGAACTGCTTGTACAGGTTCCGGTTGTCGTAGAGGACGTCGCCCTGGTTGGCGGGCCGGTAGCCGGTGAGCGCCTTGAGCAGGGTGGACTTGCCGGAACCCGAGGGGCCGATGACGGCGATCAGCGACTTCTCCGGAACGCCGAAGGAGACGTCCTTGAGGATCTGCTTGCCGCCGTCGACCGTCACCGTGAGGTGGCAGGCCGAGAAGGAGACGTCACCGGTGTCGACGAACTCTTCGAGCCGGTCGCCGACGATGCGGAAGGTGGAGTGGCCGACGCCGACGATGTCGTTCGGGCCGAGCAGCGCGGAGCCGCCCTTGGCGATCGGCATGCCGTTGACGTACGTGCCGTTGTGCGAGCCGAGGTCGCGGATCTCCATGCGGCCGTCGGGCGTCGAGTGGAACTCGGCGTGGTGGCGCGAGACCTGCAGGTCGGAGACGACCAGCTCGTTCTCAAGCGCACGGCCGATGCGCATCACCCGGCCGAGGGCCACCTGGTGGAACGTGGTGGGGCTGCGGTCGCCGTAGGCCGCCGACGCGCCCGCGCCCTGGCCGGGGCCCTGCTGCGGCGGGACCTGCTGCGGGACGTGCGCCTGCGGGGGCTGCTGCTGCGGCGCCTGCTGCCGGGGGCCTGCTGCGGTGCCTGCTGGGGAACGTGCTGCTGCAGGGCCGGCTGCTGGGGCTGCTGCGGCTGTTGCGGGGCCCAGCCCTGGCCGCCGTGCTGGGGCTGCTGCGCCGGGGCCTGCTGCGGTGTCTGCTGGGCGGCGGCCGGTGCGCTGTACGCGGCGGCTCCCGCCGGGGCGGCAGCGGCGGCGCCGGCGGTGAGATTCAGCCGCGGGCCGTCCGTCGCGTTGCCCAGGTGCACCGAGGAGCCGGGGCCGATTTCCATCTGGTGGATCCGCTGACCCTGCACATAGGTGCCGTTGGTGCTGCCGTGGTCCTCGATGACCCAACTCCGGCCGCCCCAGCTGATCGTGGCGTGCCGCCACGAGACCCTGGCGTCGTCGATCACCATGTCGCCCTGCGGATCACGTCGAGGGTGTACGACCGGGACGCGTCGAGCGTCCAGGTCCTGCCATTCAATTCCAGTACGAGTTCCGGCACTCCATGCCCCACTTGTTGTCCCCCGAGCAATCCCCCGATACAGGGAGTCTAGGGATGGCGAACATCGTGGGGAACTATTTCAGGCCCAGGCTCGTATCCGAAACCCGGCCCTTGTGAATAACGTGCACAGACCTGTTGCAGTCGAGCAGCAGCCGTGTACGTGCGCCGTTGACTCAGGAGAAACGCGCCCGGAAAGTAGTAAGCACCCATGACTGCGCACGGATCGTGAGCGAATGGGACAAGTGGGACCAATCCCGGGGGCCTGATGAGCATGGGCGACAGGGGCGGAAAGAGGGTTCCGGGGCGCTCGGGACCCCGGGTGCGACGAGGCCCGAGGGGCGCCCGGCCCCATTCCCTGGGCCGATGTCCTGCTGGCTTCCATCGCCTCGGTCAGCTGGGCGCTGGTCGCGATGGCGGGCACGGCGGCCCTCGGGCTGCATCTGCTCGGCGCCGACGCGGCCGGGGCGCTGGGGCCGATGACGGCGACCGTGGTGGTGCTCGGGGCGGGCGGCTCGGTCACCCCGTCGGGCGACGTCTCGGCGTTCGGTCTGACGGGTGCGCAGGCGAAGCGGCCGTCGAGATCACGCCACTGGGGGTGTCGCTCGCCGGGGCGGTGCTGCTCGCCTTCTTCTTCCTGCGCTCACTGCGGGCGGCGGGCGCGGTGCCGCCCGGCGCGGAGCTCGCGGCGCGGGCGGGCGGGGTCGTGGTGCTGTTCGTCGGGGTGGTGGCGGGGCTCGCCTGGGCCGGCCACGACCTGGTCACCATCGACGGGGGTCGCTCGGCCTCGACACGGGGAAGTCGCCGGGCAGCGGCGGGGTGTCGATCCCAGGCTCGGCGACCTGGGTGACCTCGGGGACATCGGCGGGCTGCTGCCGGACCGGCTCGGCAAGCTCGCCGACGCCAAGGCGCAGGTCGGCTTCACCGTGAACACGGCGGACTCGCTGGCAGGCGCGGTGTTCTGGGTGCTCGGGGTGCTGCTGATCGCGCTGCTCGCCTCGCGGCGCTCGCCGCTGCCGCGCGGCTGGGAGTGGGTGCACCGGGTCGTGCGGCCGGCCGCGTCGGCGCTGGTCGCGGTGGCCCTGGTGGCGGTCGTGGCGGGGCTCGCGGCGGCGGCGTACGCGATGGTGGGCGACGGGCATCCCGGGCGCATCGCGGGCGCCGCGCTGCTCGGCGCGCCGAGCAGGGTGTGGCTGGCGCTTCCGCTCGGCCTGTTCGTCCCGTGGAGCGGCCATGCCGCGGGGCGCTGGTGCAGGTGCTGCCGGATCCGCTGGACAAGCTGCTCGGCTTCAAGAACGACCAGAGCGTGAGCCTGGGGCGGCTGGCCGAACTGGACGGGCGCGTCTGGCTGTTGGCGGTCGCCACGGGCGTGATGATGCTGTACGCGGGGGTGCTCGCGGCGGCGCGCACGCCGGTGCGGGGTTGTCGGCGGGCGCGTTCTCGGGGCGGTGCGCGGTGGGGCTGGGGGTGGCGACCGCGGTCGCGCTGCCGCTTCTGGTGTGGCTGACGGGGTGTCCGCGGACGCGTCGCTGTCCGTGCTGGGGTTCAACGCGTTCGGGGCGGGGGTGGAGCTGCACGGGAACGCGGGGCTTGCGCTGGTGCTGGGGGCGGGGTGGGGGCGTTGGCGGGGGGCCTGGGGGGGCTGTTGGCGTACGGGGTCGGGGCCGCGGGGCGTCGGGCGGCCCCGCTGGCCCGCCCCGCCCGGGCCGGGGCCGGGTGGGCCTTCTGCGGAGGAGGTGTACGGGCGGGCGGGTCCCTACCCGCCGTCGCCGGTATATCGGCCTTCGCGGGATGAGACGAATCCGTATCTGCGGGGGAAGGGGGCCGGGGTGGGCCCCTCCACCCCCCAGCCCTCCGGGGGTGGGTGGGGGTGGAGGCGGCTTTCCCGGGGGCTGCGGCCCCGGACCCCGTCGCGGGCCTGCGGCCCCTGCACCCCGCCTTTCGGGGCTACGCCCCGGATCCCGTTCGTCTGCGGACCGTGTGTGGCTGGTCGCGCGGTTCCCGCGCCCCTTGAATGCCACTGCGCGGCAATCCCCTGAGCGCCCCGCAGGGGCGCTTTCAGGGGCGCGGGGAACCGCGCGACCAGCCCAGCACGGTCCGCAGACGAATCCCGGCCGACTTCCACTTCACCCCTGAGTGACCAGCAGGTTTCGCTCCGCTGTCATCTTCGGTTCCTGCGGGGGCGCAGCTGTCCGGTGGGCGGGACAGGGCGTCGGGCGCCGCCGGTGGGCCTATACGGTGGAAGCACCATGAGCGCTTCTCAGCCCCCTCGCCCCGCTGGTCACAGCGGCGACGCGCCCCCCCGGCGCGGACACGCCGACCCTGCTCGTCAAGATCTTCGGGAAGGACCGGCCGGGCATCACCGCCGGGCTCTTCGACACCCTCGCCGCCTACTCCGTCGACGTCGTCGACATCGAGCAGGTCGTCACCCGTGGCCGTATCGTCCTGTGCGCGCTCGTCACCGAGCCGACCGTGAGCACGGAGGGCGAGCTGCGCGCCACCGTGCACAGCTGGGCGGAGTCGCTGCGGCTCCAGGCCGAGATCATCTCCGGCACCGGCGACAACCGGCCGCGCGGCAGCGGGCGTTCGCACGTCACCGTGCTCAGGCACCCGCTCACCGCCGAGTCCACGGCGGCCATAGCGGCCCGGATCACCGCGACCGGCGGCAACATCGACCGTATCTTCCGGCTCGCCAAGTACCCCGTGACGGCCGTCGAGTTCGCCGTCTCCGGCACCGAGACCGAACCCCTGCGCACCGCGCTCGCCACCGAGGCCGCGGCCCTCGGCGTGGACGTCGCCGTCGTCTCGGCGGGGCTGCACCGCCGCGCCCAGCGGCTGGTCGTCATGGACGTGGACTCCACGCTCATCCAGGACGAGGTCATCGAGCTCTTCGCCGCGCACGCCGGGTGCGAGGACAAGGTCGCCGAGGTCACCGCCCAGGCGATGCAGGGCGAGCTCGACTTCGAGCAGTCGCTGCACGCGCGCGTGGCGCTGCTCGCGGGGCTCGACGCGTCCGTCGTGGACAAGGTCCGCGCCGAGGTGCGGCTCACCCCGGCGCCCGCACCCTGATCCGTACGCTCAAGCGGCTCGGTTACCAAGTGGGCGTCGTCTCCGGTGGGTTCACCCAGGTCACCGATGATCTGCGGGAGCGGCTCGGGCTGGACTTCGCCTCCGCCAACACCCTGGAGATCGTCGACGGCAAGCTCACCGGGCGCGTCACCAGGGCCGTCGTGGACCGGGCCGGGAAGGCTCGGCTGCTGCGCGAGTTCGCGGCGGAGGCGGGCGTCCCGCTCGACCAGACCGTGGCGATCGGCGACGGGGCCAACGACCTCGACATGCTCAACGCGGCCGGTCTGGGCGTCGCGTTCAACGCCAAGCCGGTGGTCCGCCGGGCCGCCGACACCGCCGTGAACGTGCCGTTCCTGGACACCGTCCTCTACCTCCTCGGCATCACCCGCGAAGAGGTCGAGGCCGCCGACGGCTTCGTGGACCTGCCCCACTAGTCACGTACGTAAGCGCATAGTCACGAACGCAAGCGAAGGCCCGGAGGCGTTGCCCCTCCGGGGCCCCTTTCGCTGTACGACTCACTCGTGCGGCGCCCAGAAGTCCGTCAGCCTGCCCACGCCGTGCTCCACCGTCTTCCACGAGCCGGTGAACGCCACCACCGCGAACGCGGCCGTCGGGAAGCCGCTGCGGTTCATCCTCGGCAGCACGTCGCCCTCGACCTCGCCCGCCAGCGCGTCGGCGAGCGCGTGCATCCCGGGTTGTGGCCGACCAGGAGGACGTTGTCGACGTCGTCCGGCGTCTCGTTCAGGAGGGCGAGCAGCTCGCCGAGCGAGGCCTCGTACAGCCGCTCCTCGTACACGGTCCTGGGGCGGTGCGGCAGTTCCTGCACGGCCAGTTTCCAGGTCTCGCGGGTACGGGCCGCGGTCGAGCAGAAGTCAGGTCGAGGGCGATTCCGGTCTCGGCGAGCCTGCGCCCGGCCACCAGGGCGTCCGTGCGGCCGCGGTCGGCGAGCGGCCGGTCGTGGTCGGACACCTGGGGCCAGTCGGCTTTCGCATGCCGGAGGAGGACGATCCTGCGGGGTGTGTCGACGCTCATGCCCAACAGCTTCGCACGAATCACGCCATCGGGCGCAGGCTCCCGGTGAGCTCTCGCGCCAGGGTTGACAAGGGTGTTCACCGGGACAGCGAGTGCTGAATGCGGTCCATGAGGTGGCTGATAGCGGGGTCCCCGGACGCGGCCTCGGCGTCGTGCGAGCCCGTGATGAGCACGAGCAGCACGACGAAGGCGACGGTGGGGAGCGCGACGCCCCACCAGGGGAGCCGGAAGTCGGCGCGGCCGGTGGCCGGCTGGGTGGACCGGGTGTGCGTACGGGCCGACATGGCCGCCTCCGTAAATCCGCAAAGGTGAAGTACGTGGTCTCGCTGACGTACTTCGAACCTACGGAAGGAGGAGCCCTGAGCCCATCGGGTGACCCACCCACTTACCCCGGGGCTTTTCCCTAGGGGTCAGGGGGCCAGCACCACCATGGGGCGCGTCGGCGCAGGTCGGGGTGAGGCGATCGTCGCGATCACGGCGATGACCACGGTGATCGCCAGCATCGCGCCGAGCACGATGAGGAGCTTCTTCTGACCGTTCTGGGGGTTCGGGTCGAGCACGGGCATGCGCTCAGTCTCGCATCCCCGCTTCGTCCTCCACCGTCCGGTCCCGGCCCGCCAGCGAACCGACGGCGATCTGCAGCACCATCAGGCCCGCCATCAGCGCGATCGGCAGGCCCCAGCCGCCGCTGCTGTCGTAGAGGGCGCCGACCAGGGTGGGGCCGGGGATGGAGATGAGGTACCCGGTGGACTGGGCGAAGGCGGAGAGCCGCACCACGCCGGTGCCGGTGCGGGTGCGCATCCCGATCATGGTGAGGGCGAGCGGGAAGGCGCAGTTGGAGATGCCGAGGAGCAGCGCCCAGGCCCAGGCTCCGGCGGCCGGGGCGAAGTAGAGGCCCGCGTAGCCGGCGAGGCCGCAGGCGCCGAGGACGGCGACGATCGGGCCCTGGTTGCGCATCCAGGTGGCGACGCGCGGGATGACGAACGCGAGCGGCACGCCCATCACCATGGTCACCGCGAGCAGGACGCCCGCGGTCCCGGCGGACACCCCGGCGTCCCGGAAGATCTGCGGCATCCAGCCCATCGTGATGTACGCGGCGGTGGCCTGGAGGCCGAAGAAGCAGGCGAGCGCCCAGGCGGTACGGCTGCGGGTGATCTTGAAGGCGGGGGCCTCCGCGTCCTCCCGTACGGCCGAGGGCTGTCCGGCCGGCCGGCCGGTGCGGTCGCGGACGAGCAGCAGCCACGGCAGTACGGCGACGGCGGCGAGCAGCGCCCACATGCTCAGGCCGGTGCGCCAGCTGCCGCCGAGGACATCGGTGACCGGGACGGTGGCGGCGGCGGCCAGGGCGGTGCCGCCGCGAGGGCCATCGAGTACAGGCCGGTCATGGAGCCGACGCGGTCCGGGAAGTACCGCTTGACGATCACCGGCATCAGCACGTTGCTGACGGCTATGCCCATCAGGGCGAGCGCGCTGGCCGCGAGGAAGCCCGGGTGCCGCCGGCGAACGGCCGCAGCAGCAGGCCCGCGGCGATCGCGGCCATGCCCGCGCAGACGACGGCGGCGGGGCCGAAGCGGCGGGCGAGGCGGGGGCGAAGACGCCGAAGACGGCGAAGCAGAGCGGCGGTACGGAGGTGAGGACACCGGCGACGCTGCCGCTCATGTGCAGTCCGTCGCGCACCTCTTCGAAGAGCGCGCCGAGGCTGGTGATGGCGGGGCGCAGGTTGAGCGCGGCGAGGACGAGGCCGACGAGCACCAGGCGGGTGGTCCACGCCCGGTCGTCCGTGCGCGGGCCCGCGGGGGCTTCAATGGAGGTGTTGGGCGTGGTGCCCGGCGCGGGGCTCAGGGTGCGGGTCTCGTCGTCGGCCATGGCACCATCATAGAATCATGGGATGATTGGTTGTCCAATCGCTTGGGCGGCCAAGGCCGTGACCAGCACGGCCACGAACACAAGGGGCGGCATGGCGCTGAGCTCTCCCCGGCGGTCCGCCCTCGCCGACCAGGTGATCGCGCAGTTGCGCAACCAGATCACCTCGGGCGAGTGGCCGGTGGGATCGCGCATCCCCACCGAACCCGAGCTGGTCGAGCAGCTGGGGGTGGCGCGCAACACGGTCCGCGAGGCGGTCCGGGCGCTCGCGCACAACGGGCTGCTCGACATCCGCCAGGGCTCGGGCACGTACGTGGTCGCGACGAGCGAGCTGGCGGGCGTGATGCACCGGCGCTTCGCCGACGCCGATCCCCGCCATGTGGCGGAACTGCGCTCCACCCTGGAGTCGTCGGCGGCCCGCCTCGCGGCCGAACGGCGTACGGCACGTGACCTGGCCCAGCTGGATGCGCTGCTCGCGCGGCGCGAGGAGGCCGGGAGTCGGGCGACGCGGAGGCGTTCGTGGCCGCCGACGCCACGCTGCACCTGGCGATCGTCGCGGCCTCGCACAACGACGTCCTGACCGAGCTCTACGCCGACCTCGGCGATCTGCTGCGCGACTGGCTCCGCGACGACGTGGGCCGCGAGCTGCGGCCGGAGAACCCTTGGACCACGCCCGCCTCGTCGAGGCGATCCGGGCGGGCGACGCGGAATCCGCTGCCGCGGAGGCTGCGGGCCAGCGTTCGTCTGCCTGAGCGAACGCATCTGAGTGCTTCGCTGCGCGGGGGCTTTCGGCTGCGGGTTGTCTGTGGCTGGTCGCGCAGTTCCCCGCGCCCCGGGGGCGCCCGCCCTAGCGCCGGACCGGCGCTACCGGCTTCTCATGGGTGACCCACACCGCCCGCACCTCTTTCCAGCAGCGGTCGGTGAGCCGTACGGTCGGCGCCGGCCCGACCTCCACCGGGGCCGCGTCGGCATCGATGTCCCACCAGCGGGCGCACTCGGTGTGCAGCCGCACCCGGTCGGTTTCGGGGTACGGGTTGTGGCAGTACGCGATGACGTGCGAGCCCCGCACCGAGGTGTGCAGTCGGCCCCGAAGGGCTCGGGCGGCGCGGCCGGGGCGGGGTCGTCGGCGGTGGCGGCCCGGACGACCGAGGGAAGGGCGAGTCCGGCGAGGGCCGTGAGCAGCAGCGCCGCCAGGGCGACGGCTCGGCGCTGGGCCGTACGCAAGGGCCGCACAGGCCCACCTCCTCCCCGGCCGACTGCCCGACTTGTCCGCTTCGATCAGTCTGCGGGGAGTTGGCGCGACACGCACGACGGCCGCCCTCCGTCCGCGCGAGCGGAGGGAGGGCGGCCGTGGAAAGCGAGAGGCTCAGGCCCCGTAAAGCAGAAGGCTCAGGCCCCCATCATGTGCACGCCACCATCGACGTGGACGATCTCGCCCGTCGACCCCTTTTCAACGCCCTGCTTGCACTGCTCGGCCCCGAGGGGCCTCACAGGCTTCGTGGGCTGCACCGGACTCCGTCCGGTGGACCGGGGCGGCTCCCCGGTGCCCCCTGGAGAACCGGGCGTCGCACACCGTTCATGACGCCGTCGGGCGTCCTACGCGCCCATCATGTGCACGCCACCATCGACGTGGACGATCTCGCCCGTCGTCTTCGGGAACCAGTCCGAGAGCAGGGCCACGATGGCGCGGCCGGTCGGCTCGGGGTCGGCCATGTTCCACTCCAGCGGGGAGCGGGTGTTCCACACGTCCGCCAGGTCCGTGAAGCCCGGGATGGACTTCGCGGCCATCGAGCCGATCAGGCCCGCCGAGACCAGGTTGCAGCGGATGCCCTCCTTGCCCAGGTCGCGGGCGAGGTAGCGGGAGGTCGCCTCCAGGGCGGCCTTCGCCGGGCCCATCCAGTCGTACTGCGGCCAGGCGAACTGCGCGTCGAAGGTCAGACCGACGACCGCGCCGCCGGAGCTCATCAGCAGGCGGCAGGCCATGGTCAGCGACTTCAGCGAGAACGCCGAGACGTGCATCGCCGTCGCGACCGACTCGAAGGGGTGTTGAGGAAGTTGCCGCCGAGGGCGTCCTGCGGGGCGAAGCCGATGGAGTGGACGACGCCGTCGAGGCTGCCGAGCTCGTCCTTGACCAGGCCCGCGAGCCGGTCCAGGTGCTCCTGGTTGGTCACGTCGAGCTCGATGACCTTGGCGGGCTTCGGGAGCTTCTTGGCGATGCGCTCGGTGAGCGTGGGCCGCGGGAAGGCCGTGAGGATGACCTCGGCGCCCTGCTCCTGGGCCAGCTTCGCGGCGTGGAAGGCGATGGAGGACTCCATCAGCACACCCGTGATCAGGACGCGCTTACCGTCGAGAATTCCGCTCATGTGATCAGTGACCCATGCCCAATCCGCCGTCAACCGGGATGACGGCACCAGTGATGTACGAGGCGTCGTCCGAGGCGAGGAAGCGGACCGCGGCCGCGATCTCCTCGGGCTGCGCGTAGCGGCCCAGCGGCACCCCGGAAAGGATCGAGGTGCGCTGCTCGTCGGTGAGCACCTTGGTCATGTCGGTGTCGACAAAACCGGGTGCGACGACGTTGAAAGTGATGTTGCGGGAGCCCAGCTCGCGCGCAGGAGCGGGCGAACCCGACGAGACCGGCCTGGAGGCCGCGTAGTTGGCCTGGCCGGGCGAGCCCATCAGACCGACCACGGACGAGATCAGGACGACCCGGCCCTTCTTGGCGCGCAGCATGCCGCGGTTGGCGCGCTTCACGACCCGGAAGGTGCCGGTGAGGTTGGTGTCCAGGACCGAGGTGAAGTCCTCCTCGGACATCCGCATCAGCAGCTGGTCCTTGGTGACCCCGGCGTTGGCGACGAGCACCTCGACGGGCCCGTGGGCCTCCTCGATCTGCTTGTAGGCCTGCTCCACCTGCTCGGCGTCGGTGATGTCGCACTTGACGGCGAGGAACCCCTCCTCCTGGAGGGCGTCCGGCTCTCCGGAGCGGTAGGTGATCGCGACCTTGTCGCCCATGGAGGCGAAAGCGCGGGCGATGGCGAGGCCGATGCCCCGGTTTCCTCCGGTGACGAGAACCGAGCGGCTCAACGGATCACCCTTTCGATAGCGGTTTCGTACTTCCGCAAACTATCGGTACCGGCCGTTGTACGAGGAATCGACCTGTGACAGTGGCGTACGGGATGCGCTGTGGGGTCCCTACAGAAGTCCCCACTCCCAGCCCCTCCTCCACCAGCCGCACGGAACCCGGAACCCCTGTCACACCTCTCTGCGAGACTGGTGCTCCTCGGCCTCCTGGAAGGGTTCTGGGCATGACTGTGCAATACACGGAACACGATGGACCTCTGATCCCACAACCAGCGATGACCAGGGACAGCGTGCGTGAAGCCGTCAGAAGAATCAGCCTTTCGCACCTGGCCGAGTTCGACCGCGAGTGCGCCGATGCCTTCGACCGAGCGGTTCAGACCCAGTCGGTCAACCCGCTGCGCTTCTTCCTTATCAAGTGGGCGACGTTCGTGGCTGTTGAACGCTGGCCCGCACGGGCGGCGGCGCTGCACGACGCCGAGCGCCGCGCCGGAGACCCCGGGGCCACGGAGGAACAGTTTCGCGCGGCAATGGACACCACCAGCCGGATCCTGGCCGAAGCACAGCAAGAGATCGGCCTGTGACCAAGCGCGGCGAAGGCATGGAGGACGAGAGCGGCTGGGCCTTCGAGTACGACCCGAGTGCGGAGTGGGTACTCGGTGACATGCCCGACGATCTCAGGGATGAGGTGGAGAGAATCGCCGCCGGTCTGACCGATCTGGCCGCACTGGGGCTCGATCCCAAGGACGGGAGCCTGGCAGACGACCTCAACCCCATGCGTCTGAGGACCTACGAGGATGAACACCTGATGCTGTGGTATCAGACGATCCCCCACAGAAAGCGTGTTTACCTCAAGAGGGTCAATCTCTGGTCAGTCCACACCCGCCTCCTGATCCAACTACTGACTCGAAGTACGGGCGCGACAGAGAGTCGGCCGAGCAACGCGTCGCCGAGGTTCTTGAGGATGTCGAGCGGGTCGTCGAGGTTGCCCACTCGACCTTGCCCGATGTGCGGCTGATGCCCGGGCTCTTGGCGCAGTCGGTGCACACCACGATGTCGCCGTCCTGCGTATGGGCGACGAGGATATGCACCTCCTTGGCCAGTTCCTCCCTGCAGCCGACCGACAATCACCGGCGCTCCTACCGTCCCCGCCGTGGTCCGGCCGCCTCGACGGTCAGTTGCGGTTCACCGCGTCGGATTGGACGGCGTTCCGGGCGGGCGTGTTCGCTGGCGAACTCTGAGTAGGCGAGTGGCAGCCGCCCAGAGGTTCGGATGGCGTCCGCTCTTGTCCAGCGTGCGCAGGCCCGAACAGGCCGCCACCCAACTGGTCAGCCTGCGATGCCCTCTTGGCCTCCTTGATCGGGTCGCTTTCTTCGGCTGTGCCGGTCGGCCGACCATCGGGGCCAGCGGTGCCGGCGGGCCACTCGGGCCAGGGGCTGGTGCCGGGGTCGTGGCGGGGCCGCAGTCCAGCCTCCTGACCCGCGTCGAGCATCCGGACAGCCGGTATGAATGGTGCCTGTGCCTGACAACGGAATCCACATCGCCAAGGATTTTCCGCCCCTTCACGCCAGCGCGGGGTTCCCGCAGCACTTCTTGTACTCCCGTCCCGAACCGCACACCCGAACCACACAAGCGAGGGGCGTTGCGGGGCAGGGCCAATCGTGGGCCTGCCCCTGCGGGCGAGCTCGACCGCGTACGCGGACCAGGTGTCTGCCGCGTCGGGGGATCCACCACTGTCCTCCGCATGCACCTCCAGGCCGCTCACCGTCGCCCGGCCAACCATCAGGTGTGTGACGCCCTGCGCCGACAGCTCCCGCAGAGTGCGTTCGACCCGCCTCATGTGGTCGGAGCGGTCGCTGCCGTAAGCGGCCGCGGCCTTCGACCGGCGCTCCGGCAGCCTGGGGAATTTCTCCGGCGGCCAGTACAGGACGGACGTCTTGTACGGGTCGGCGCGCCCGGCTCGGCCCTCGCTCAGCCGTTCGTCCGCCAGCCCCTAGATCTCGGCTTCCAGGGCCGCGGGCGGGACCGTCCTCCTTCAGCCGCTTGAACCGGAGCCGAGTCATGCAGCTCGTCCAGCGGCCGCACGCGGCCGAGAGGCCCAGACCCACGCGGCTCGTGCACGGCGTCGGCGGCTTCGTCCCAGTCGTCGTGCGGCTCTCCGAGCAGGCGTCGCACCCAATGGCGCCCGATGATGAGCGTCTCGACGCCGTAAGGCTGCCGGGCCGCCCTCGATCACGTCCGGCGTCACCGGCGTACCAGCGCCGAGCGCGTGATATCCGCCGTGAACCACTCGGCCGCCGCCGTCGCGTTCCGTTCCAGCCGCTCGTACAGGGTGAGCGCGTGGCCGTGCTCACCCGCCGCGCTCCACTCGGCTGCGGCTTCCAGCAGGAACTCCTCGCGGTCCTCGGGAGACTGCTCCACGAGCTTCTCGAACTCCTCAGCCGCCCGTGCGACTGTGAGCGGGGATCCGCTTGTTCCTCTCCGTTTTCCTCTTGCTGTTCTTACTGCCAGTACGGTGCTTGCTGGACATGGATTCACCGTAGTGCGACGGGAGTTGGAGCCGCCGGGCACTCTGCGGGATGACCGGTCCAAGTGGCCCTCGTCAGCCCGGGCACCCGCACCGCCCGTCATGCGGCGCCTGCAGACCGCGCGGCGTCGACCGCCGCCGCGAGTTCCGCGATGTCCGCTGCCAGAGCCCGCCAGGGGCGTGCAAGATCAACGACATGCCGCCAGATCCTCAGCCGCCTCTCCCCCACCGGTACCTCCACGACTCCCGGCCTGCCCGAGGCATAGACGAGATGGCCCTCGGCAAGGCCGAGGCGTACGCAGTACGCCGTCATCTGGTAAAGGTCGTCCCGCTGCGGCTTGGTCTTGAACTTGGCGTCGAGGACGACGGCCTGTCGCAGTACTCCGTCGCGCGTGGACGGCAGGTAGTGCACAAGGTCCGGCTTGAGTACGTGTCTGCCTGCGGCGTCGAGAAAGAAGCTGCGGTCCTGTGCCTCGGGCCTGCCTCCGACGCGCAGGCGCAGCGCCTCACCGACGGCGCGGGCGAGGTAGGCCTCGAAGAGGCGCCACATGGTCACGAGCATCCCGTCGACGGCGATCTCGCGGCCGTCAAGTTCGTACGAGGCGCCGCGCAGGACGAGTTCGGCGAGCACGAGGGCGTGCGCGTAGCGGGCGTTACGTCGGTCGGGGGTCCAGCAGGGCGCGCCGGCTCCGGCGGGCAGGAGCCGGACCCCGTCCAGGCAGGCGGTGAGTCGCTGGAGCTCGGAGCGCGGCCCAGGTTCAAGGCCGGGGACGCGCAGGAGGCGGCGGGCGGCGGCGAGGAGAAGGCGGTTCTCCGGTATGTCGGGCGTGTGGTCGTCGTAGACGACTTCCAGCGGCACGGGGACGCCTGGCCTGCGGCGAAGCTGGTCGGCGTGGCGGATGCGGCCGCGGACGACGGGCAGCGTGTCGTACGTCTCCCGGTAGTCGTGGAGGACGCCGTGCAGCAGGGCGCGGTCGGCGGCGGAGACGAAGGCGCGCGCGAGTGCCGGGAGGAGGTCGGGGCGCAGGTCGGCGGTGACGGGGCGCGGGTCGAAGGTGACGCGTTCGGGAGCGTACGAGACGAGGTGGAGGAGTCGGTCGACGGGGACCTTGGGGGTGATGGTGAGCTGGAGGGTGCCCGCTCCCACACCAAGACGCACGGAGCCGACGCGGTCCTTGGCCTTCAGTCGCCAGCGGGTGGCGGTCTCCGGGTGCATCTGGAGCAGGTCGTCGTGGGCGGCGAGCGTCGCCACCTGGGCTGGGGTGAGCTCCCATGTGGTCCAGCCGCCGCCTTCCGGGAGCCGGATGGGCGCCGCCGTGTCCCGGCAGTCGCGGGGCTGGGTGCGTCGGCCGTTCACGAGTCCTCGGAGCCGGAGCCGTCGCGCGAGGGCGGCAGGATGTCGAGCCGTTCACGCAGGCCGGCGAGGCCGTAGACCTCTTCCACGTCGGTGCCGTCGCCCCAGTGGTGTTCGGTGAGGAGCGGATGATCTGCGTCTTCCACAGACGTTCGAGGGCGCCGTCGCCTGCGTGCGCGAGGTCCTGCATGAAGTACGAGGGGCCGACGCGGAAGGAGCGGTCGCCGGGGCTGCCGTCGGCAAGGAGGCGGTTGATCTCGTCGAGGAGGCGGACGTACGAGTCGTCGTACGCGGCCGGATCCTCGCCTCGTTCCTCCGCCTGCTTCCGCAGCCACGAGCCCAGCACTCCGTTTACCGGCGGTGTGTCGGGGTGGAGTTCCATGAAGGAGAAGCGGCGGCGCATGGCCGCGTCCATGTACGCCACCGAGCGGTCGACGGTGTTCATGGTGCCGAGGATGTAGAGGTTGGGTGGCAAGCGGAAGCCACGGCCGTCGTCGGATCCGTAGAGGAGGTGGACACGCTCGGTGCGATACTCCAGGAGGAAGTACAACTCGCCGAAGATCTTGGCGAGATGGCCACGGTTTATCTCGTCGATGACGAGCACGAACGCCTCGGCCGGACGCCGTTCCGCTTCGTCGGCGAGCTTGCGCAGTGGGCCCCGCACGAGGTCGTAGCCGAGCCCGCCATCGGTTCCGCCGCCCTGCTTGTTGCCCAGGCGGGGGCGGATGCCCTCGAAGAAGTCCTCGTAGGCGTAGGCGGGGTGGAACTGGACGAGGCGCACGTTGGTGGCGCTGGAGGCGCCTGCCAGATGCCGGGCGAGGGCAAGGGCGGTGTACGTCTTGCCGGTGCCAGGTGGGCCATGGAAGATCAACTGCGGTGTGGCTCGGAGGAGTTCGACGCAGTCCTGGAGCCAGGACGTGTCGGGCATGTGGAGCTTCGCGGCCAGCTCAGGTGTGGCGTCGGGAAGTTCCGCAGGGCCATCGGGTACGGGGGCAGTGCGTGGCATGTCCCCGATCAGGGCGAGTACGGTCTCGGCGTACTCGGTGGCCTCGAAGAGTTGGGAGTCCGCGTCCTGGACCACTCCGGAGAGTCGGAGGGCAGGTCCTTGAGGAAGTCCAGGGGCTTGTTCAGGTTGCGCCACTCGACGGGCCGTTCCAACTGCTCCGTCCCGTGGGCGGCAGGGCCGCTCACGACACCGACGTACGTCTCGAAGCCGTCGGTGGACAGCACGATGTCGCCCTCGCGCATCCGGTTGAGGAAGGCGTCCAGCTCGCGGGCGACGCTCTCCCGGCGGGCGGGCGAGGTGGTGGGGAGCGCGGTGTCGACGGCCCTGCGCACGCTCTCCGGGTCGTGGGCTCCCACGGTCAGGGGCTGGAATCCCGTGGCAAGAGTGACCACTGAACGGTCGCGCCAGGGCCCCCGAATGAGGGGGACGGCGGTCTTGGCGTCCGTGCCCCGGATGATCCACAACTGGCGGGGCGGTTCCCGATCGGCCTCCGCCTCATCGGCTGGCTGCTTGGCCGCCAGCAGCGCGTCCCACACCGGCATCCGCCGCTCCGGCAGGGCGCGGACGGTGTCCAGGCTGCTGCGCCCGCGTCGAGAGCCCTCCTCGTCGAGGAGACCACGCCATGTCTCTCGCTCGTGGGGCAGCAGGGGAAGTCCGCGCCGACCTGACCGTCCTCGCCGAGGGCCAGGTACCAGCCCAGTGGGCGCATACCTCGCAGCATCCGCCCCAGGACGTCGGGCTCGACGCTGAACGCTTCGGCCAGATCCTTCAGCGAGACCCACGATCCCCGTCGGGAAGCTTTTCCAGCGCGGTCAGCGCCCGGAGTAGAGGTTCTGCTCCCGACTCCACTGCCTGTAGAGCCGACGCCCTCAAGGTAGAAGTCCACGGGGTCCGGCAAGCGACGCAGGGCGTCGTGGCCGATTCCGGTCAACTGCCAGCGGCGCGTCCTCGGTACAGCCAACCCGCCCGGCCAAGGTTGGTCGCGGACCGGTTCACGTAGTCCTTGAAGGGCGTGTTGTTCTCCTGCGGCGCCTGGTAAACCGCCTGCGCCCAGTCCGCCTCCAGACGCGGTTCCTCGACGAGGACCCGCTCCCACAGCTCCCTGAACACCAGGCCGTCCTGGAGTGCGTCCCGTTCCAGGACGGTGGCGGCGCTGTGCAGGGCACGGGCTACGACGGTGGTGATGCTGGGCACGGCGTCCATTCCTCGCAGGGTACGGGCATGACGGCGCCGTCCGTACGAACATGGGACCGGGCGACTCCGGAACGGATGGCCGATCGGACGAGGCCAACCGATATCCCCCGTGATGACCGGGCGTTCGCTCCCGTCAACACGACGTGATTTCGCAAGCCTACCCCGTACCCCTGACATATGCCGTAGCTTCCAACCCGCCTATCTCAGTGGGTCGTCGAGCGGCCTTTGCGGCATCAGCTCCGCCTCCGGCACACGCGGCGCTTCCCGTTGCACCGTGTACTCCGCCCACACGGTCTTGCCCGGCCCCTGCCGCTCGTCCACGCCCCAGCGTGACGCCAGGGCCTCGACGAGGAGCAGGCCCCGGCCGCCTTCGCGGACCCCGCTCCGGGCATGGGTGGATTCGGTCGCTCGGGATGCGTGTCAGACACCTCGACGCGTACGACACCGGTGGCGCCGTCGTACTGGAGGCGGAACTCGAGTCCCGCCCGGGGACCCGCCCGTGCAGGGCGGCGTTCGAGGCGAGCTCGGCGACGAGGAGGGGCACGGTGTCAGAGGCCGGACCACCGTACGGCACGCCCCACAGGTCGAGCCGGAGCGTGGCCAGTCGGCGTGCGAGCCGCGCCCCGCGCCGGGTCGCGGAGAACCGCTGAACGAACACACTTACGGTAGCGGCCTCTTGGGCCTGTGATGCTGGCATACGCCCAGCGTTCCGACCCTGCGCACCTCACGAACAGGCACGACACCCATACAGATACCGCTGTACCAGTGCACACTCTGGACTGGGTGGGTAACCCACCGTGACCCTGGGCGGGTTGGGCGGATCGGGCCGGGATCGGCGTCGGCGGGAACATGAGCACGGGAGGCGCGCGCGATGGCAGTGGATCACGACGGAGGCGGCACGAGCAGTGAACCCGAACTCTCCGACAGCCTCAAGACCTTCGGCGCGGTCCTCAAGGCCCCGCGGGAGGACTCCGGCCTCACACAGGAGGAGTTCGCTGTGCGGGTGCGGTACTCGGCCGCGTACATCGCCAAGATCGAGCAGGGCAAACGGTTCCCGCCGGCCGATCTGCTCTCGCGGGCCGAGGACGTGCTCGGTGCGGTCGGGGTGAAGGTCCTCACGGCGGCGGCGAGGAGCCTGACGCGGCGGGCAGGGCTGGCTTGGTTCCGGCAGTGGGCCGGGATCGAGGAAGAGGCGATCTCCTTGTATGCGTATGAGTGCCGGGCGGTTCCGGGGTTGTTGCAGCCGGAGGGGTATGCGCGGGCGGTGTTCGAACGTCAACTTCCGCCGTACACCAAGGAGCAGATCGCCCAGAAGGTGGCGGCGCGTCTGGAGCGCCAGGCGCTACTGACCGAGCGGCCGAGCACCGCCTTTACGTTCATCATCGAGCAGGCCATTCTGGAACGTGGGGTCGGCGGCCCAACGGTCACCAGGGCTGTTATTGACCATCTGCTGAGTGGGCGAACGGACCAACGTCGAGATCCAGATCATGCCCCTACATCAGGAAGGCCACTGTGGAGCCGACGGCCGCTGTACATGGCTGAGACGCCAGGACATCAGTGGTTCGGTTACACCGAGGACATCGGTCGAGCAGTCTGATCGCTGATCCCGGCGAAGTGAGCGTCCTCCATCAGCGCTATGGCAAGCTGCGTTCACAGGCCCTGGACTGCCGGGCCACGGTGAACCTCTTGGAACGGATGCGAGGAGCGCCATGAGCACCACCACCCCTGAGCTGTACTGGTTCAAGAGCACTTACAGCGGCGGAGACGGGGACAACTGCATCGAGGTCGCCGTGCGCCCCGAGGCGGTCCATGTCCGCGACTCCAAGGACATAGGGATCCGTCCCCTCGTCGTCTCGCCCGGCGCCTGGTCGGCGTTCACGGAGCTCGCGGTGAAGTCGTCGCTGGACAGCTGAGTCCGAGCCGTACGAGTTGCACGCGGGCGGTGCGGGAGCAACTCCCGCACCCGCCTGATTGCTGCACCCCGCTCCCTACTCCTTCTCTTCCTCGTCCTCGTCGAACATGCCGAGCAGGTCCAGCTGTATGTCGATGCCCTCGACCTCGTCCAGGCCGAACAGGGCCCCGCCCAGCTGATCAGGGGTGGTCTTGCGGCGCCCCTTCTTCTTGGCCGGAGCCGCCGGGCGCTTCGGCGGCCTCCGGCAGGGTGACGCTGGTCAGCGGGCTCGTGCCCGGGGGATGACGATGGCCCTTCGCGGGCGGCAGGGTGAGGGACTCGTGCGTGAAGGGACGACCCTCGGCCATCGCCTCATACACGCGGACGATCTCCTTCTTCGTGTCCTCGAAGAGTTCCGGCTTCTTGTTCTTGAACGCCCGGAAGCTGTCCAGGACGAGGTCTACGTCCGTGCGCTCGATCCCGTAGAGGTGGAAGTACGCGGCGTCGAGTTCGGCACGGATCAGGAAGCGGCGCTCCTCGTCCCATACGAAGGGCGGGCCGTCGTCACCGAGGTACTTCGCCCAGGGCGCCATCTCGTGGGAGGTGTAGGTGAGTTCGAGGACTCGGGGCGAATCCAGTCGGCGAGGGGGGTGTCGTGGGTCCACGGAGTGGAGAGGTCGTACACCTCCGGTCGCAGCACGGGCAGCTGTTCCAGGACGAAGTACGACAGCGACACCCCGGCATGCTTGTTGCGTGCCGCAAAGTCGAGCACCCTGCTGCTCAGGTTGGCCAAGAGAAGCCAGGACGACTCGGCATACGGCAGCATCAATGGCAGCTTGTCGCCAGCCGCAGTCCGCGGCACAGGCGCAATGATCAAAGTTCTCTCATCCGCCGATCGACAGACATTGCGGCGACCAAGCATCCAATCGTGCGGCCAGGCTCCCCGGTTCTGGCCGGGGTCAGCAGCGAGACGGTCCTCCACCTGACTCTCTGCAACCCAGTGGCGAGGCACGGGCAGCCTTTGAGGATCTTCGTGTGCTGCAGTGTCAAACCGTGGCAACGTACCTTTGTTGACTTGGGCTTGTGTCGCACCTTCGTATGTTGCGAACCGGCTGTCGAAGTGATGGACAAACTTCCCTTCGTACAGCGGAAGATACCGATCACCACCTAGTTCATAAATCGTTCCCGTGCGGCTCGCACCAGCGGCTGCCAGGCTCTCGCTACCCTGGAAGAGCTTCGATGCGTTAGCCATGTCGAACATGCGCAAAGGACTGATACGCCATGCGTTCGAAACCGTGTTGCCCTGTCCATCGCGACTCCACAGGATTGGCTTTCGCATCAACTCCTTCAGCACCCGCAGATGGTCCCGACTCGCGCAAATCGGAGCCGTCCTTGTATTCGGATTGATCCGCTCGAACCCCCCGCGTCCAGCGTGAACTCCCGCGCGTCCAACTGATCCGGCCGCCGTGCACGAAACGCGAGACGTACGACCTTGTAGTGCTCGGCGAGGTCACGTGCCATCGTGAACAGGCAGAACGCCACGCGGTTGGTGACCGCCGGAAACAGCTTCTCCTCGTTCTCCATGTCCAGCACCGCCACCATCTGACGCCGCTCGACCAAGTCCGAGAAGAACCCCGCCGTCGTCTTGTCCGTAGCGATCCCCGTAGGCAGAACCAGCCCCGCCATCCCCTCCGGCCTGATCAGCTGCCGCGCCTTCTCCGCGAAGACCGCGTACGTGTTGACGTCACCGAATCCGGTCTTCGGGAACAGGCCCGACTTCCGGCACATGGTGACCTGGCCCTTGGACTCCCTCTGATCGAACTGGTACTCCGCGTACAGCTGGCGGTCGCCCTCGTTGGGCTCGCCGTTCTCGTCCACGCTGTGCGCGAGATCCTCGATCATGCGGTCTCGGATGCTGGCCGTGGCCGCCGCGGCGATGTGCTCGTCCCGCGCCGCGAACCACTCCTTCTTCTGGATCTTGACGCGCTCCCACGGCGGGTTGCCGAGGACCGCGTCGAAACCGCCCTGCCAGCCGGTGTCCGGGTTCGCGTTGTCGGCGTCCGGGTCCTCGACACGGAAGACGCGCGGGAACTCCAGGTGCCAGTGGAAGAACTGGTTGCGGCGGACGATGTCGGCGAGCATCAGCTCGGCCGCCTCGTCCTGCAGCGGCTCGTTCTCCTTGTTCTTCTCAACGTCACGCAGCACGTTCGTCGTGATCGCCGTGGGTGCGCCCTTGTGCTTGGGCCACAGGAACGACGCGCACCACACATCCGCGACCCGCTTCATGTGCTTCAGCTCGGGCCGCTCCTCGAACTGGCGGTGCAGGCGGGCGTGTTGACGCACCTCCGACTGACTGTGGTCCCGGATCCCGGCGACCCTCTCGGCCTCCACGCGCACGGTCGCCGTACTGGTGCGGACGCCCGGCACGGCGAACGGCAGATGCGATTCACCCCGCTGCTCCTTCTCGTTCTGCTGGCGCAGCTTGGCGACGACCGACTGCTCGTCACCCTCCAGCTTCTCGAAAGCCCCGTCCGGGATGCCCGCTTCCAGCCGGACCGGCGTCGCCCCCAGCAATGCGTTGCCGGTCTTGATGCGGTCGTCGAGGTAGGCGAGCGGCTCGCCTGGAGTCAGCGACTCCAACCACAGTGACACCTTGGCGAGTTCGGCGGCGAGGGGGTTGAGGTCGACACCGTGGACGCAACGGCGTACGACTTTGGCCATCGCCTCGCGCACTCGCTCAGGGGCGGGCTGAGACTCGCCGTGCACCATCTGCGCGTACCGCAGCGCGATGCGCCGCGCCGCTGCGACGAGGACGTGACCCGAGCCACAGGACAGGTCCACGAAGTTGATATCGAGCAGGTGGTCAGGGACGCCTGAGGCCTCTATCGCTTGGCGACCGGGTCGAGGGCGTTGTCGAGGAGCTTCTCAATCAGGACGGCCGGGGTGTAGTACGAGCCGGTCAGCTTGCGCTTGTTGCCCGCGTCGAGGTCCTTGAGTTCGAAGATCTCGTTGTCGGCCTCACGGGCCGGCACGAGCTCCAGGAGGACTCGTAGACGCTGCCCAGTTCCTCGGCGCCGAGGTGGCGGTAGTCGACGCGGGTCGTGCGGCCCTTCTCCTTGATCCGGGAGAGCAGGCGTACCGCCTCCAGGAGCCGCTCGTTGAGCAGCTTCGCCGCGCGCAGCGGCTCGGCGCCGCCGGGGAGACGGGTGGGCCGGGCGTCCTCGTCGATCTCGCTCGGCTCGGGGAGGTAGTAGAGGCCGCCGAGGCCGGGGAGCGCCAGCGCGGGTTCGCCGCCATCGCGGCCGAGGGCGTTCAGGACATGCTTGAGGCCCTCCCACAGGTCGGTGTTGTGGTCGCCCTTGCGGCAGGAGGCGATACGGCGCAGACGGGCGGTGGAGAAGTAGAGCGCGTAACGCTCGCGGGCCGCCTGGTTGGCCTTCACTTCGGCCTTCTTGGCCTTGGGACCAGGGCGTTCGAGGAGGGCATCGCGGTCCTCGGCGACGAACAGAAAGATCAACTGGTAGGCGAGGCGCAGCAGTTCGTGGTGGAAGTCGTCGAGCGCGCGGCGGCCACCCACGGTGATCGCATCGGTGAGGTCCGGGTTGTTCTGGAGAAAGCCCGTACCGAGGATGGACAGGGCCTTGGCGACCTGGTCGCGCAGCAGGTTGCAGGAGCGGATGCCGGTCTCGACGGCGAAGTCGCGCCACCACTCCAGACGGCAGTCCGCCGGGGTGAGCAGGGCCTCGTCGGCCGCCGTGGCCCCGGTGTCTTCCTCGCCCGCCTCCTCCTCGCCTTCGTCCGCGTCCTCGGCGGTAGCCGCCCCCGGCGCCTCTTCTCCGGTTTGGGCACCAGCTCCAGGCGGGAGGCGTGCAGCAGCGCGTACATCAGCAGGAAGTCGGAGAAGTCGCCGCCGCCGAAGATCGCTTCGAGGTCGAACTCGACGTACGCGGAACAGACGAGCGCGGTCGAGTCGTGCAGCAGGCGCAGGACCCGGCCGTTGGAGAGGACGCCCCACAGATGGTCAGGGGAGGCGTTGAGCAGTTCCTGCATCATCGGCTGAGGAGCCCGGGAGCTGTTCGCCGACAGCCGGTCGAGCGGCGTCGTCCAGCCGAGGAGGTGGATGGGGACGTGATCCTGCCAGTCGTGGCTGACCTGGTAAGGGTCTCGGCCCGGAAGCTTGATGCCACCACGACGGGCGGCGAGGCGGCCGTAGCCCAGCTCCTCCAGGAGCGTCAGGAGCCAGACGCGGGTGGTCTGAAGGGGATCGACCTTGCCGTCGAGCTCCTTCAGCTCCTCCTGGAGGGAGGTGTACGCGGCGCGCAGCGCGTTCCATTTGCGGCTGGCGGCGTCCTCGGTGCGTACGCCGCGTCCGAGTCCGTAGTCGGCGGGGGCGCTGCCGGGCAGTTCGGGGTCGCCGGAGCGGATCTTGCCCAGGAGGTCGGCGGAGAGCAGGCCGCCCTCGACCCGTACGGCGGGTGAGGCGGGGAGGCGGTCAGGTGCGAGGGCGGTCACCGGTCTCCTCCGGGGGCGGTCTGCTGTGCGTGCGGGGCGTTCAGGTACACGTACACACCGAGCTGGTCGGGCTCGCCGGACAGCTCGACATCGATGCGGCGTGCGGCGGCGGCGCCGCGCTCGCGGCCACGCTGGCCGGCAGCCTCGCGAACCCGCTGGTGGGCGTCCTGCAGCCGGTCAGCGAGGAGTCGGCCGCAGGCGGTCAGGTGGTCGCGTACCTCGTCGTCTTCGAGTTCCGCCGTGGCGCGGCGGCCTGCTGGTCGCGCAGGGCGGGAATGGTGTTGCTGTCCGGCATGGCGGTGAGCAGGGCGGCGGTCTCCTCGTCGGACAGCCAGACGCGGCGGCCGTCGTCGCCGGTGCGCCAGGCGACGATCTGGGCGTCGTCGGCGACCAGGACCCGCGGCTCGTCGCTGGCTCGCGCGGGGGCAGAGTGAGGCGGAAGCGGTAGCGGGTAAGCAGCAGGACGGTACGGCGGTCCACAGCCGCGGTGCGGATCACGCCAAGGCGTCGGGCGGGCGCTCCTCGGCCGGCAGGCTGGTGTCGACGGCCGCGTCGAGGAGGTAGCGGGCGAGGGCGCGTACGGCCGGATCGGTGCGGAAGAGGGCGTGTTCGCCGCGGGCGACCGGCAGATCCTCCCGGAAGACGAGGTCGCGGGGAACGGCCCGGGAGCGCCCCTTGGCCTTCGCCTTGGGAGGGCCGCCCGGCGCGGCGGTCTGATCGATGTCCTCATAGAAGCCGAGGGCGTGCTTGAGGCCGGTCGGCAACAGGTCGACCGGGGCTTTGAAGCCGCGATCACGGGGTCGCCGATCGGCTGGGCGCCCAGCTGGGCCAGCGCCTCGCGGGTGAATACGGCGATGTCGCCGGGGTCGCCCAACGCCTGCCGCAGCGCGTCGAGTTCGGCCTCGACCTCTTCTGGGCGCAGCCCGGTGTGGGCGAATTTGGTGAGCACCTTCGACTCGCGCTCGGCGGCCGACTCCCATTCCTTGTGCAGGGCTTCGCGGGCTCGGCCGAAGTCGGGGTCCTCCTCGAAGTCCAGGGTCAGCTGGCCCTCGGGCTGCCCGCCGCGCAGCAGCAGCGCACTGGCGAGGGCTTCGAGGACGCCCCGGCCCTGGTCGGGGACGAGGACGGCCACGCCGGTCTGGTCGGCGATGTCCCTGTGCTTCTGGATGAGGACCTTCAGGACGAGACCGTCGATGCCGGTGTCGGTGTCGTAGACGGTGATCTCGCGGACGCGGCGGCGCGGCTGGCCGAAGCGGTCGACGCGGCCCGCGCGCTGGAGGTGGCGGGTCGGGTTCCACGACAGGTCGTAGTGGATGACGGCGCCGAAGTGGTCCTGGAGGTTGACGCCCTCGGAGAGGCGGTCGGTGGCGACCAGCACGTGTCGGCCGCGCCGGGTGGTGAGTTCGTCCACCCGGGCCTGGCGGGCGTCGGGGTGAAGGGTGCCGGTAACCGCCTCGACGCCGCGCTGCGGCCCAGTTCCTCCTAAAGGTGCTCGGCGACGTACTCGGCGGTCAGGATGTAGTGGCAGAAGACGATCGGGTCGTAGCCGTCGACCAGCTGCCGCTTGACGCGGTCGACGAGTATGCGCAGCTTGGCGTCGGTCTCGGGTCCGGCGAGGGCGTCGGCCCGCTCGGCGAAGGCGGCGAGGGCCTCGGCTTCGGCCTTGCGGCGCCCGACCTCGTCCGTACGGCCGTCCTGGGGCTCCCGCGCCTCCTCCGGCTCGTCCGGGAGGGAGCCGGGGACCACGTCCATGCCCTCGGCTGTCTCGTCGTCGGAGAGCTCGAAGGCGGCGGCCCGGCCCAGTTTCTCGGCCTCGGCCTTGCTGCGGGTGGCGGCGACGAGCGAACGGGTGCGCGGGTCGCGGCGACCGCGGCGGGCGAGGACAGGACGCAGCGCAGCAGAGTGAGCGCCGTCCACCAGGACATGCGCTGCTGGTGGTCGCCACCGGGGCGACGTGCCTGCTGGCGCGTGTAGGCGATGATGTCGGCGACGAAGCGGGCGTAGTCGGCGTCGAGCCGGTAGAGCGCGTCCTGGGTGTCCCTGTCCTCGGGGAAGGGCGTGTCCTGACCGACGTACCGCTTGATGTCGTGGCGGCGGCGCTGCACGAAGTGGCGGGCCAGCCGGTCGCGGTCCGCGGACCGAGTGGTGTCCAGAGTGCGCAGTGAGGGGTCGAGAAGGCCGGTGAGCTTGGAGAAGGCCTGCGGGTCCCCGCTGTGCGGGGTCGCGGTGACCAGGATCAGGTGACGGTCGCGCTCATTGCGGTCGGCGAGTGCCGACAGCAGCTCGTAGCGTTTCTGCGGCTCGTCGCTGCTGCCGGCGCCCACGCAGGTGTGGGCCTCGTCGACGATGAGCAGTTCGGGGCAGTGGCGGCGGAACGCGTCACGGCGCTCGTCCTGCTTGATGAAGTCGGTGGACACGACCGTGACCGGATAGTGGTCGAAGATCGACCGGTTGGGGTCGTCGATCGCCTTCTGTAGACGCGCGGCCGTGGACGGCAGCACCAGCTCCGCTTCCATGCCGAACTTGTCGCGCAGCTCGCGCTGCCACTGCTCGGCGAGCGAGGGCGAGCACAGCACAGTCATGTTCCGTGCGGACCCCTGCTCCATGAGCTCCCGAGCGATCAGCGCGGACTCGATGGTCTTGCCGATGCCGACGTCGTCACCGATGAGGAGACGTACGGGGTCCATGCGCAGAGCCATCATCAGCGGCACCAGCTGGTACTGGCGGGGCTGTACCGCGACCGAGGCCAGGAGCGGAAGGGGCCCGCGCCCGCAGTGGAGGCGATCCGCAGGGCAGTGCGCAGCAGCGAGGCGGAGGCGAAGTCACCGGCCTCGCCGGACCGGGGCTGTGGGCGGCCAAAGCCGGGCTCGCCGACCTCTCCGGGGAAGAGCGCCGCGACGAATTCGCGGTCTCCGTCGAGAGGTTGGGCGAGGACCAGCTCTTCGGTGGTACCGGGCAGCACGACCCAGTCCCGGTCCCGGGCGCGGATGAGCGTGCCGGGGGCGCGGCCGGTGACAGTGCTCATCGGTCGCCTCCCCTGTGGTCGCGGCCGATGCCGAAGACGTCCGGGTATGCGCGCACGGTGTCCTTCCAGTCGGGTTCGGCTCCGGCCCTGATCACCAGCCAGCCGTCGTCCATCATGCGGTACTCGTCCTGTTCGGTGAGGCGGCGGGCTCCCTCGTGCTCCAGGAACACGGCGACTTCGGCACCTGCGAGGTGGTAGACCACGTCCGCGACAGGGGTGGCCGTCTCGTCGGGGAGGCGGTGGCCGTTGTCGGCAAGAAGGCGCAGGAACGCCTCGACTGGCGTGTCCGGCGCGGACCGCTCCTGCGATTCCGCAAGCGGTACAGACGCTCCTGAAGCCCGGGGGCGGGAGCCGTCGCCTGTACGGGACCGGGCGAGCGCGACCAGCAACGGCGCGGCACGGTGGCGGTCGATCTGCTTGTGGGATCCCGGTTGGAGTAGGACAGCAAGCAGTCGTAGCAGCCGAGTTCGCAGCGCTCGGCCGCGCCCTCAGCCCGGTCGAGGTCCTTGCCGTCCTCGTCGTAGTGGATGATCCGCAGTGCTTACCTCGCCACCCGTGCGAGAGCGCCCTCGTCGTCGTACAGGCGGCGCAGCACGCCCGCGCCGCCCTCGGCGCTCTCGACGAAGAGCGTCCGGCCGCGCCTCTCGGCGTCCGGGAGGTTCTCGCTCTCCAGCTCGGAGTCCTCCAGCTGGAAATGTGCCTCGATGCCGCGCTCCAGGGCGTAGCGCAGCGAGACGGCGGTGATGTCGTCCACCGGCTCGGCCATCCGCAGCACAGCGATGTTCTTGGTGTCCTGGGCGTAGGGGATGACCTGGAGAGTGCGCTGGGCCTGGTCGAAAGAGGCCAGGGACTCCTCCTCCGTCGACTCCTCGTCCATGCGCGCCGCCTTGCCCTCCGAAAGCCATCTGCCGCTGACCGGATCGAGCCAAAGCCCTGGCCCGAACGGTCTTTGCCGTCGCGCTTGCGGTAGCCGAGGTTGAGGACGCGCACACTCGCCGAGTCGCCGTAGGCCACCTCGGCGAGCGCCGCTCCGTCCGCGCTGCGCACCGGCCGTAACGCGCCGCCCGGGGCGTGCCGGTAGACGGTCCGCAGACGGAAGCCGCGCTTGAGGCGTTCCTCCTCGTCGGAGGAGATCCGGCGGCGCGGTTCGGCGTGCACCTGGGTGAGCTGCATCAGTTTCGGCAGGGTGCGGTGGAGCGGGACGTCGCAGTTCTCGCAACGATCGGCGCCTTCCGCCCGGTCGTGCCAGTAGCCGCACGCCTCACAGAGTCGTGTCGCTGGTCGCGACCTGCCCTGGACGGTCGCCCATCGGAACGGTCACACGGTCGATGGTGTAGCGGTTGCCCTCGTGGTAGATCAGAGCGCCCGGCCCGAACTCGCCGATCGCGATGAAGCGTGGGCGCTGGATGTACGCGCCGTTGCGCTGCCCGTACTTGCCCGACGAGCGCTCCCCGGGCACGTACGCGGCAAGCGGCAGCCGAGGGAAGGAGTAGCCAGGCAGGAACCCTCGGAGGCGAAGTAGCGGTAGGTGTAGAAGTCGCTGTACGACTCGCTGTCGGCCTCGTTGCGCAGCAACTTCAGTTGGTTCTCCGCCTCAGCGCGTCGGCCGGCCGCACGGTCGCGGTCCCTGCGGCTGAGCGAGAGGTCGTTGGCGCGGCGGTGCTGCTGCTCCACCTCGGTGCGGGCAGTGCGGTAGAGGCGGCGCCAGCGCTCGCACGCCGCGTCGATGCTTCCCAGCGCCTGGCGTACCGTGCGCTCCACCCACCCCTCGTACCACCAGGAGGCGACCGAGAGTTCGTCGTGGAGAGGGGCGAGAACTTCGGTGGCCCGGCTGATGGCGCGCAACCGGACGGGTTCGCTGTCGAGGGCACCCGCACCTGCGGCAGGAGGTCGAGTGGCCATCGCCCGGCCTCGCCCGCGGTCTCGGCGTCCAGCACATCGGTGAGACGACTGCCCAGGTGGATGCCCGTCTCGGCAAGCCAGATGGAGTGGACGTGGGAGCGGATCAGCTCCTCGTTGGCGAGGTCGAGGCGCGGTGGGTGACGCTGCCGGAGACCATGAGTCCCGGGCGGCGGAAGTAGTACTGGTCATGCGGGGAGCCCGTGGAGCAGTACGTGGTGACGAGTGCGGGCTGCCCGCGCGACCCGCGCGCCCGGAGCGCTGCGCGTAGTTGGCGGGAGTCGGCGGGACGTTGCGCATGCCGACCGCGTTCAGCTCGGCGATGTCGACGCCCAGCTCCATCGTGGGAGAGCAGTACAGGATGTCCAGGTCACCCTTGCGGAACGCCTTCTCGCGGATGAGGCGTGTCTGGGCGTCGACCTGCGCGGTGTGCTCGTGCGCCTTGATGCCGGTGAGCCCGGCGGCTCCGTCGCGGTAGAGGTCACGGAAGTACCGGTTGACCCGGACGTCGGCGTCCGCGTCGGTCACCTTGCGCACCAGGTCGGGCTCGGGTCTGGTGCCGTCGCCCCGCAGCCAGCGCAACGCGGACGCGCGCAGCTGATGGGCGAGGGAGCCGTCGCGCTCCTCCTGGACTGCGGCGAGCAAACCGCACTCCCGCAGCACGCGCATCAGGTCACGAATGACCGCGTCGGCGTCGGCGACCGGGATGCGCTTGCCGGCCTGGCCGGGCAGGGCGGCGAACTGGCCGATGCGGCGCAGGTAGCGGCCGTAGCCGCCGAGACCGCTGAAGGCACCGCGTCGGCTGCCGTGCCGGTCTTCCCCGGCCCGCGTAGGCCAGACGCGAGCGGACACGCGGCTCACGCGTGGACAGTGCCCACAGGTTGACGAGATGGGCGTCGCTGATGCTGCCGAGGCGGTCGAAGCCCTCCTGGGTGAGGCACTCCACCTCTACAGCGAGAGAGCGGCGCACTTCGTCGAGGAGGTCGCGAGCCAGCTGCTCGCGATGGGCGGCCGTGTCGCCGGTGAGCAGGGGATGGCAGCCCTCCCAGCACTCGGGAGCGGCGGCGATCTCGGCCAGGTCGGTGTACTCGAAGCGCAGAAGACCTGTCCGGGACAGATTGGGCATGGTGACACGCCAGCCGCGCTCCAGGTCGGCGTAGACACGGTAAGCGAGCAGTTCACGCAGTGCAGGTGGGCGAGATCACGCTGGTGGAAGTTGGCTCCCGGAACCCTGGCGTAGGCCTCCATCGGGAGGCAGAGGGCGTCGAACACGGCCTGGGGCAGACGGTCGAAGGTCAGCCCGCGCTCCCCCGCCGTGTCCAGCGCGCGGTACAGGGCGCCGCGGACCTGCGTGACGAGGGCGAAGTCGTTGAAGTGCCCGGCCTGGAGACTGGCGTCCTGCCGGTTGTCAACGAAGGTGAGGAGCTTGCGCGCCTTCTTCTTCAGCTCCGGCTGGGCGCGCAAAGATCGCACGATACGAGAGCTGATGAGCGAGACCGCGGAGCTGCGGCCCTCTGCTGAGAAGGTGCCCAGCTTGGCGAGATCCTTGAGCCGCAATTGCTCGTACGAGGTACGACAGTGCAAGCAGAAGCGGAACGGCGCGCCGACCCACCAGGCGCGCAGGCCGGTGCCGGATTCGGTGATCCGGCCGTCGGGGCCGATCCACACCTCCTCGGGCAGGTCTCCGGCTCGGGCCTTGAGTACCGAGGACTGACCGTCGTCGTCCGTCTCGACCCAGCTCGCGGGGAGGCGCCGAAGCACGGCGTCTTGATCGTGCTCGTCGGGCCAGGGCCGGTCGTCGCTGACGTACAGGAAGCCGTCGCCTTCGGAGGCAGGCGCGTCCGGGTCCTCACGAGCCTCGAAACGTTCGCCTTCGAGTTCGTCGGGACGGGTGACCACCAAGTACTCCTTGCCGCAGTCACGGCAGAAGTGCAGGGGAACGAGCGGCTTGTCCAGGTGGTCGGGGACACGTGTCTGGTACTGGCTGGTGAGGTGACGGCCGCCCGGCGGTTCGAAGCTGACGTAGACGGTGTCGCCTTTTGACAGGAACTGATGCAGCCGGAAGGCGAACAGCGGCCTGCCGAGTTCGGGGTGCCTGGCGTCCGCTCCGGCACGCAGTACCGCCTCGATGGCCCGGCGACAGACCTCGGCAGGTTCCCTGCTCGCCTCGGCCAGCAGGTCCCCGGCCTGGGGAATGGTGAGAGGGGGCGACGGATGAGCCGCCCCCGGCCTTCTCCACATCGAGCCCGACCGTGTCCTCGACCCAGACAGCCAGAGGATCGCGGCGCAGGGTGTCGTAGTCGGCGGGGAGCTCGGCGGAGTGGCGGCGGCACGCCGCACGGCGCCGGCGAGGGGCTCGCGAGGGTGGACTCCGGGCACGGCGTCGGGCCGGGGTCGGTCGAGCGCTCCAAGGTCTCGCCGATGACGCGGTCAGGACGGATCTCGGTACCGAAAAGACGGGTGGCGACCTCAGCGATGTCCTGTTGGGCATCGGCGAACGTGTCGGCCGTGGCCATGGTGGCCGAGGTGCCGATGCACTGAAGGTCCGGCGCCTCGCAGGCGTCCCGCAGCCGACGGACGAGGAGAGCGACGTCAGCTCCCTGACGACCTCGGTAGGTATGCAATTCGTCAAGAGCAAGGAAGCGGAGGCCACGGGCCGCGCCGATCAGCTCCCGCCGCTCGTCGGGACGGGTGAGAAGGTACTCCAGCATCACATAGTTGGTAAGCAGAATATCCGGCTTGTTCCGCAAGACCTGGAGGTTGCGTTCGCTGTTCTCCTGGCCGGTATAGCGGGCGAAGGTCACCTTGCGGTGATCGTCCCGAATGCCCCACTGAAGGTAGCGCTCCAGCTCGTCGAGCTGGCTGTTGGCCAGCGCGTTCATGGGGTAGACGACGATCGCCGAGATCCCGTCGGGGTTGGGATGGCGGAGCACATGATCAACGATCGGCACGATGTAGGTCAGGCTCTTGCCGGAACCAGTACCCGTGGTCAGCACGTACGAGTCACCGCCGTCGGCGGCCACGATGGCCTCGCGCTGATGCTGATGAAGAGAGAGTGCGACTGCCCGGGTCGTCCTCATGCTCCTTGTGCCGGAAATACTCCCGGCACAGCGGGTGAAGCAGGCCGTCGTCACACAACTCGGCCACAGTACCGCCACTGCGGAAAGTGGGGTTCAGGGCGAGCTTGGGGTCGGGCCAGCGGGTCTTGCGCCTTCTCTCGTCGGCGAGGTGCTTCTCGATCTCCGGATCCCGTACGGCGACGAGGGAGCTGGTGAACGCCTCGTACTCGGCGATGAGGTCATGATGGACACCAAATACGTCCACAGTCGGCCGGGCCCCTTTGAATCCACTGCTCGTGCATCACGTCCCGTTTGCCGCACACCTGGCGCCAGCGGCCGACGCATCTGCCCCACTTTACTGTTCGTGCAGGGCACGGCGGCTGATACATCCGCACGCTGCTCTGCCCATGATCCCAGGCCCTTTCATATCCCGAGGGACTTCAGCCGGTGAGGCGTGGTTCACTGCCAGCGATGGTCATCACGGCAGAGACCAGGAGACCAAACGGAGGGAAAGCCGCCAGTGCCCCATGACATCGATCAGACATTCCTCTCGCTGCCGCTGCGGGCGCTCGCCGACGCCGCGCTCGCGCACGCCCGCGCACTCGGCGCCGACCATGCCGACTTCCGCCTGGAGCGGGTGCGCAGCGCGGCCTGGCGGCTGCGCGACGCCCGGCCCGCGGGCTCGTCCGACACCACGGACCTCGGTTACGCGGTCCGGGTGGTGCACGGCGGCGCCTGGGGCTTCGCCTCCGGCGTCGACCTCACCATGGACGCCGCCGCCAAGGTCGCCTCGCAGGCCGTGGCGATGGCGAAGCTGTCGGCGCAGGTGATCGCGTCGCGGGCTCGAAGGAGCGCGTGGAGCTGGCGGACGAGCCGGTGCACGCCGACAGGACCTGGATCTCCTCGTACGAGATCGACCCGTTCGCCGTACCGGACGAGGAGAAGAGCGCGCTGCTCGCCGACTGGAGCGAGCGGCTGCTGCGGGCGGACGGGTCGCCCATGTGGACGCCTCGCTGCTCACCGTCCACGAGAACAAGTTCTACGCGGACACGGCGGGCACCGTCACCACCCAGCAGCAGGTGCGGCTGCACCGCAGCTCACCGCGGTCGCCGTGGACGGCAAGACCGGCGAGTTCGACTCGATGCGCACGATCGCGCCGCCGGTGGGGCGCGGCTGGGAGTATCTGACGGGCACCGGCTGGGACTGGGACTCCGAGCTGGAGCAGATCCCGGCGCTGCTCGCCGAGAAGATGCGGGCGCCGAGCGTCGAGGCCAGGTCGTGCGACCTGGTGGTGGACCCGTCGAACCTGTGGCTGACCATCCACGAGTCGATCGGCCACGCCACCGAGCTGGACCAGGCGCTGGGGTACGAGGCGGCGTACGCGGGCACCTCGTTCGCCACCTTCGACCAGCTGGGCAAGCTGGCGTACGGCTCCTCGATCATGAACGTGACGGGTGACCGCACCGCCGAGCACGGGCTCGCGACGATCAAGTACGACGACGAGGGCGTCGAGGGGCAGTCCTGGGACCTGGTGAAGGACGGCACGCTGGTCGGCTACCAACTGGACCGCCGCATCGCCAAGTTGACGGGCCTGGGCCGCTCGAACGGCTGCGCCTTCGCGGACTCCCCGGGCACGTCCCGGTCCAGCGCCTGGCCAACGTCTCGCTCCAGCCGGACCCCGGCGGGCTCTCCACGGAGGACCTGATCGGGGGCGTGGAGCGCGGCATCTACGTGGTCGGCGACCGCTCGTGGTCGATCGACATGCAGCGATACAATTTTCAATTTACCGGCCAGCGGTTCTTCCGTATCGAAAACGGCAAGCTGGCGGGCCAGCTCCGCGACGTCGCCTAACAGGCGACCACCACGAACTTCTGGGGCTCGATGGAGAAGGTCGGCGGCCCGCAGACGTATGTGCTCGGCGGCGCCTTCAGCTGCGGCAAGGCCCAGCCGGGCCAGGTGGCGGCGGTCTCCCACGGCTGCCCCTCGGCCCTGTTCCGGGGCGTGAACATTCTCAACACCACGCAGGAGGCGGGCCGATGACTCCCGGAACCGCCGCACCGCCCCGGGCGGGGCCGGGGATCACTCCCCGGGTAAGCACAGTCTGAACACGACGCAGGAGGCCGGGCGATGAGCTCCCGTACGACCGTCAAGCCGCACGAGATCGTCGAGCGGGCGCTCGCGCTGTCCACCGCCGACGGGTGCGTCGTCATCGCGGACGAGCAGTCCTCCGCCAATCTGCGCTGGGCCGGCAACGCGCTCACCACCAACGGCGTGACCCGCGGCCGCACCCTCACCGTGATCGCGACCGTCGACGGGGCGCAGGGCACGGCCTCGGGCGTGGTGTCGCGGTCCGCCGTGACCGCCGACGACCTGGAGCCGCTGGTCCGGGCGGCGGAGGCGGCGGCGCGCGGCGCCAGGCCCGCCGAGGACGCCCAGCCGCTGATCGAGGGCGTGCCGGTGGCGGCCGACTTCACCGACGCGCCCGCCGAGACCTCCTCGGCGGTCTTCGCGGAGTTCGCCCCCGCCCTCGGCGAGGCCTTCGCCCGGGCCCGCTCGGGCGGACGCGAGCTGCACGGCTTCGCCAACCACGAGATGACCTCCTCGTACCTGGGTACGTCGACGGGCCTGCGGCTGCGCCCGACCAGCCGACCGGCACGCTGGAGCTCAACGCCAAGTCGCCGGACCGGGCACGTTCGGCCTGGGCCAGGCGCTCCACGCAGGACTTCAAGGACGTCGATCCGGGCGCCTGGACGAGGAGCTCGCGGTCCGGCTCGGCTGGGCCGAGCGCCGCATCGACCTGCCCGCGGGCCGGTACGAGACGCTGCTGCCGCCCACCGCCGTGGCGGACCTGCTGATCTACCAGCTGTGGTCGTCGAACGCGCGGGACGCCACCGAGGGCCGGACCGTGTTCTCCAAGCCGGGCGGCGGCACCCGGCTCGGCGAGAGCTGGCCCGGCTGCCGCCGACGCTGCGCAGCGACCCGAACGAGCCGGGTCTGGAGTCCGCGCCGTTCCAGCTCGCGCACTCCTCCGGCGACGACGCCTCCGTCTTCGACAACGGTCTGCCGCTGGCCCCCACCGACTGGATGCGGGACAGGAAGCTGGAGCGGCTGATCACCACCCGGCACAGCGCCGGGCTCACTCATTTGCCCGTCACCCCGTCGATCGGCAACCTGGTCCTGGAGGGCGGTGGCGAGCGCTCGCTGGACGAGATGGTCGCGGCCACCGAGCGGGGCCTGCTGCTGACCTGCCTCTGGTACATCCGCGAGGTGGACCCGGCGACGCTGCTGCTCACGGGGCTGACCCGGGACGGCGTCTACCTCGTCGAGAACGGCGAGGTGGTCGGGGAGGTCAACAACTTCCGGTTCAACGAGTCGCCGGTGGACCTGCTGTCGCGGGCCACCGAGGCCGGGCGGACCGAGAAGACCCTGCCGAGGGAGTGGAGCGACTGGTTCACCCGGCCGCGATGCCGGCCCTGCGGGTGCCGGACTTCAACATGAGCTCGGTCAGCCAGGGCGTCCGACCCCCATACACTGGCTGTCGCACATCAATACACCAGACCATCAATGCACCAGACCAGGAGACGTACGACCGTGACGGACATCGTCGATGAGCTGCAGTGGCGCGGGCTGATCGCCCTCTCCACTGACGAGGACGCACTGCGCAAGGCGTTCGCGGACGGTCCCGTCACGTTCTATTGCGGCTTCGACCCGACCGCGCCCAGCCTGCACCTCGGCAACCTGGTCAGATCCTGACCATGCGCCGGATCCAGCAGGCGGGCAACCGCCCGCTGGGCCTGGTCGGCGGGGCCACCGGTCTGATCGGCGACCCCATGCCGAACTCGGAGCGCACGCTGAACGCGCCCGAGGTCGTCGCGGGCTGGTCGAGCGGCTGCGCGGCCAGATCGAGCGGTTCCTCGACTTCGAGGGCCCGCACGCCGCGACCATGGTCAACAACCTGGACTGGACGTCTGGCCTGTCGGCCATCGACTTCCTGCGGGACGTCGGCAAGTACTTCCGGGTCAACAAGATGATCGCGAAGGAAGCGGTCGCGCGGCGGCTGAACTCCGACGCGGGCATCAGCTACACCGAGTTCAGCTACCAGATCCTGCAGGGCATGGACTTCCTGGAGCTGTACCGGCGGTACGGCTGTGTGCTCCAGACCGGCGGCAGCGACCAGTGGGGCAACCTCACTGCGGGCACCGACCTGATCCACCGGGTCGCCCCGGAGGCCGAGGTGCACGCGCTGGCCACCCTGCTGATCACCAAGGCCGACGGCACCAAGTTCGGCAAGACGGAGTCCGGCACGGTCTGGCTGGACCTCGAGCGCACCACGCCGTACGCGTTCTACCAGTTCTGGCTGAACGCGGACGACCGCGATGTCTCCAAGTTCCTGCGGATCTTCAGCTTCAAGTCCCGCGAGGAGATCGAGGAGCTGGAGCGGGTCACCGAGGAGCGCCCGCAGGCGCGTGCCGCGCAGCGCGCGCTCGCCGAGGAGCGACGACGCTGGTGCACGGCGCCGACCAGTGCACGGCGGTCGTCGCCGCGTCGAAGGCGCTGTTCGGGCAGGGCGAGCTGGCGGAGCTGGACGAGCCGACGCTGGCCGCCGCGCTCTCCGAGCTGCCGCACGCCGAGGTCGCCGAGCTCGGCCTGGTGGTGGACCTGTTCGCCGAGGTGGAGCTGGTGGCGAGCAAGTCGGCGGCCCGGCGCACGGTGAAGGAGGGCGGGGCCTACGTGAACAACGCGAAGGTGACGTCCGAGGACGCGGTGGTCACGGCCGACGATCTGCTGCACGGCCGCTGGCTGGTGCTGCGCCGGGGCAAGAAGAACCTGGCCGCGATCGAGGTCAAGAGCGTCTGACCTGCGCGTACGTCATTCGGCGAGGGGCGGTTCCGTTACGGGGCCGCCCCCTCACCGTACCGTCAGGCCTGCTGTTTGTTGCCCCGCAGCGCCATGTAGAGCATGTCGCCGAGGAAGACGATGACGACCGCCGCCGCGACCTGGAGGCCGTGCCGGCCCCAGTCGATGCCCTTGGTCTCGGCGATGCCGATCGCCCGGGCGATCGAGTTGCCGACCACACCGCCGATGATGCCGAAAATGGTGGTCAGCCAGAGCGGACTGTGCTGCTTCCCGGGAAGGATCGCCTTCGCGATGAGACCCAGCACGAATCCCACGATGATCGCCCACAACCAGCCCATGGCTGCCTCCTCGTTCCGCTCGGCGGGAGCACTCCGCCGGGCACTCAGCCGAGCACTCAGCTCGACATGAGCAGTCGCAGCCAGTGTTGACCCATCCGCCATACGGCGCATGTCGGACTCGTCCGTACGCGGTACGCATCGGGTCGATCGCACAGACCGGACCTGCCCCGGTCTCGAACCCGGCGGATACCGGGCGTACCGTGTGAACAGTCCGGGCCGGGGAGAGTCCGGTGTGGAGTCGGGTGGTGGAGCTTGATGCGGAAGCGGAGCGGAGCCGAGGTCTTCCGGATCACCGGGGCCCGGCAGGGTCTCGCCGAGGACGTTCGGGGGCGGCAGCGCCGCTATGTGATCTCGATGTCGATCCGTACGGTGTCGGTCGTCCTGACGGCCGTCCTGTGGAACATCGAACGCCCTGTCGCAATCGTGACCCTGGTGTTGGGAGCCCTGCTCCCTTATGTGGCTGTGGTGATCGCCAACGCGGGGCGGGAGAACGTGCCTTCGCTGCCGTCGACGTACATCCCCGCGCCGTCGCGGCCGATGCTCGGAGCGGCTCCGGTGGGGGGTCCGGCGGAACCTTCGGAGGCCTCCGGGGGCCCTGACCACGAACCGTGGTCACGCGAGCAGACCTGATCCGTCACAGTCTGCAAAGCTCAAGAAAAGCTCAGATCAATCATGAAGTTACGGTGCACCACACCGGGTCCCCCGTGACATACTGCGTAGGCGCTCCGCATCCCCCGTCGGAGCGACGGACCGACGCCGGGCAGCTCCCCCCGTGGCTGCTCGGCGTCGCCATGTCACCCCCTGCTCATGGCGCAGAATGTATCCGTGAGTGACGAGATCGCCGACGAGGCGCCCACCTGTTCCGCCAAGGGCTGCCGTACCGCGGCCATATGGGTCCTGGCCTGGAACAACCCGAAGATCCACACGCCGGAGCGGCGCAAGACCTGGCTCGCGTGCGACGAACACCGCGAACACCTCTCCCAGTTCCTGGGGGTACGCGGGTTCCTCAAGGACGTGGTGCCGCTCGCCGAGTGGGAGTCAGCCGCCGATCGCTGACATCGGGCGGTCGGGCTGAAGGAAGGCCGGGTCGTCCAGACCGGATCCGGCCTTCTTTCCCCACATCGCCAGCCGCCACAGCCGGGCGATCTCCTCGTCCGGGGCGCCCGAGCGCAGGGCCGCGCGCAGGTCGGACTCCTCGCGCGCGAAGAGGCAGGTGCGCACCTGGCCGTCGGCGGTGAGCCGGGTCCGGTCGCAGGCCGCGCAGAACGGGCGGGTCACCGAGGCGATGACGCCGACCCGGTGCGGTCCGCCGTCCACCACCCAGCGCTCGGCGGGTGCGGAGCCCCGCTCGTCGTCGCCCTCGGGGGTGAGCGTGAACCTCGTACGCAGCGAGGCGAGGATGTCACCGGCGGTGATCATGCCGTCGCGCTTCCAGCCGTGCTGGGCGTCGAGCGGCATCTGCTCGATGAACCGCAGCTCGTAGTCGTGCGCCACCGCCCAGGCCAGCAGGTCGGGGGCCTCGTCGTCGTTGAGCCCCGGCATCAGGACCGCGTTGACCTTGACCGGGGTGAGCCCGGCGGCGCGGGCGGCCTCCATGCCCTCGATGACGTCCTTGTGGCGGTCGCGGCGGGTGAGGGTCTTGAAGACCTCGGGGCGCAGGGTGTCGAGGGAGACGTTGACCCGGTCCAGACCGGCCGATTTCAGCGCGGCCGCGGTGCGCTTGAGGCCGATGCCGTTGGTGGTGATCGACATCCGGGGGCGGGGCTCCAGGGCCGCGCAGCGCTCCACGATGCCGACCAGGCCGGGGCGCAGCAGCGGTTCGCCGCCGGTGAAGCGGACCTCGGTGATGCCGAGCTCGGTCACCGCGATGCGGATGAGGCGGACGATCTCGTCGTCGGTGAGCAGGTCCGGCTTGGCCAGCCACTGCAGGCCCTCTTCCGGCATGCAGTACGTACACCGCAGATTGCAGCGGTCCGTGAGCGATACGCGCAGGTCAGTGGCCACACGGCCGTATGTGTCGATGAGCACTGTGGGCCCCCTCCCCCGATTACCGGTTGGTCTGTACAGCCGAGCCTACGCGAGAGGGCTGACAACAGCGGGGGCCGTTTGACACGAGGTACGACGCGGCCGCGTCGTAGGACCCTACGACGCGGCCGCGGCTCGTACCCGTACGGAGTCCCTAATGGGCGCCGACTCCGGTGAGGGACTTGACCTCCAGTTCCGCGTACTTCCCGGCGTCGGGCTCCTCCTTGGACAGGAGCGATCCGATCAGGCCGAGCAGGAAGCCGACGGGGATCGAGATCAGGCCGGGGTTCTCCAGCGGGAACCAGTGGAAGTCGACGCCCTTGAACATCGACGTCTTCGGGTTGCCGGAGACCACCGGCGAGAACAGCACGAGCACGACCGCCGTGGTCAGACCGCCGTAGATCGACCACAGCGCGCCCTGGGTGGTGAAGCGCTTCCAGAAGAGGCTGTAGAGGATGGTCGGCAGGTTGGCGGAGGCGGCGACCGCGAAGGCGAGCGCCACCAGACCGGCGACGTTCAGATCGCGGGCGAAGGCGCCGAGCACGATGGCGACGGCCCCGATGAGGACGGTCGCCCAGCGCGCGGCCCGGACCTCCTCCTGCTCGGTCGCCTTCCCCTTGCGGATGACGTTGGCGTAGATGTCGTGCGCGAAGGAGGACGACGAGGCGAGGGTGAGGCCCGCGACGACCGCGAGGATCGTGGCGAAGGCGACCGCCGAGATCACCGCCAGCAGGATCGCGCCCCCGTTGGAGCCGCTGCCGCCGCCGATCTCCAGGGCCGCCAGTGGCGCCGCCGTGTTGCCCGCCGGGTTGGAGGCGATGATGTCGCCCGGTTTGAGCAGCGCCGCCGCGCCGAAGCCGAGCACGATCGTCATCAGGTAGAAGGCGCCGATGATGCCGATCGCCCAGTTCACCGACTTACGGGCGGCCTTGGCGGTGGGGACGGTGTAGAAGCGGATCAGGATGTGCGGCAGCCCGGCCGTGCCGAGCACCAGGGCGATGCCGAGCGAGATGAAGTCCAGCTTGGAGGTGCCGGTCTTGCCGTACTTGAGGCCGGGCTCCAGGAAGGCGCTGCCCTTGCCGCTGTTCTCGGCGGCCGTGCCGAGCAGGTCCGAGAGGTTGAAGTTGAACTTCAGCAGGATCAGGAAGGTGATCAGGACGGTGCCCGCGATGAGCAGGACCGCCTTGACCATCTGCACCCAGGTGGTGCCCTTCATCCCGCCGATCGTCACGTACACGATCATGAGCACGCCGACCAGGGCGACGATCAGGATCTTGCCCGCGTCGCTGGTGATGCCCAGCAGCAGCGAGACCAGGACACCTGCCCCGGCCATCTGCGCCAGCAGGTAGAAGATCGAGACGACGATGGTGGAGGTGCCGGCCGCCGTCCGTACGGGCCGCTGGCGCATCCGGTACGCGAGCACGTCGCCCATCGTGTAGCGGCCCGAGTTGCGCAGCGGCTCGGCGACCAGGAGCAGCGCCACCAGCCAGGCCACCAGGAAGCCGATCGAGTACAGGAAGCCGTCGTAGCCGAAGAGCGCGATGGCGCCGGCGATGCCGAGGAAGGACGCGGCGGACATGTAGTCGCCGGAGACCGCCAGGCCGTTCTGGAAGGCGGTGAACTGGCGGCCGCCCGCGTAGAAGTCTGCCGCGCTCTTGGTCTGGCGGCCCGCCCAGACGGTGATGACCAGGGTCGCGACGACGAACACCGAGAAGAGCGCGATGATCAGCGGCCGGTGCTCGCTGGTGGCGGTCGCCGCGAGCTGGAGGTGGGCGTACGGGGCGCTCATGCGTCGGCCTCCATGCGGGACTTGATCGCCTCGGAGCGCGGATCGAGCTTGGTGGCCGCGTACCGCGAGTAGAACCAGGCGATGAGGAAGGTGGTGAGGAACTGGGCGAGACCGAAGACGAGCGCCACGTTGATGTTGCCGAACAGCTTGTGGCCCATAAAGCCGTCCGCGTAGTTCGACAGCAGGACGTACAGCAGGTACCAGGCGATGAAGGCGACCGTCAACGGGAACGCGAACCGGCGGTGCGTGCGGCGCAGTTCGGCGAATTCCTCGCTCGCCTGCACCTCGACGAACTGCTCGGTGGGGGGCTGGGCGGGGCGCGTGTCGATACCGCCTTCGGGCGGTGGCACGTCGGTGGCCACGGAGTCTCCTCGCGATGCGGGTGCGGTGGGGAAGGACGTCAAGGGGGACCTCACTGTCGGGGACGGGTGATGGCGGTCCCCCTGACAACGGCACGGAGGGCGTCGCGTCTCGGTTCAGACCGGCCGTTTTTCTCGGGCCCTCCTCCCGGCGCCGTGTTCACCGCGTTCACACAACTTCTCGGACCAAGACGTCCGAACTCGTTGATGGGCCCGCATGATCAGCGATAGTTTCGCTGGTCATGTACCCGTCCAGCCGTGACCCGCGACTGGACGGCTCTCACTGATGATGTGGAGAACCCATGGCTCATCTGGGATCCGGACGGCGACGGGCCCTCGTGCTCCCCGCCGGCCTGGCGCTCACGGCCTCGCTCGGCTTCCTCCCGGCGGGCACGGCCTCGGCCGCACCGGCCCCCGCCACCGACGGACCGGACCTCTCGTACGTCGTCAACACCACGGGTGGACACGGCACTTCGGCCCGGGTGCACAACGCGATAACGAAGGCGGGCGGCACGGTCGTCGTCTCGTACGACCGGATAGGCGTGGTCGTCGTGCACTCCACGAACCCCGCGTTCGCCAAGGAGATACGCCGGGCCAAGGGCGTGTCCTCCGCCGGTGCCACCCGTACGACGCCCCTGAAGGCACAGGCGACCACCGAGGAGGGCACCACCCAGGCCCTCACCCCGGCCGAGGCCGCCAAGGCGAAGGCGGCGGCCGCGCCCGGCCAGGAGCCCCTTGAGGCCAACCAGTGGGACCTGCGGGCGATCGGCGCCGACAAGGCCGCCAAGATCTACCCGGGCAGCCGCCGGGTCACCGTCGGCGTGATCGACACCGGGGTCGACGACACCCACCCGGACCTCGCCCCGAACTTCTCCGCCGCCCAGTCGGCCAACTGCGTGGGCGGCGTCGCCGACACCTCGCCGGGCGCCTGGCGGCCGTACGCGGGCGGCAGCGACCACGGCACGCACGTCGCGGGCGAGATCGCCGCGGCCCGCAACGGGGTCGGCGTCGCCGGGGTCGCGCCCGGCGTCAAGGTCGCCGGGATCAAGGTCGCCGAGCAGGGCAGCGGGCTGTTCTTCACCGAGGCGGTGGTCTGCGGGTTCGTCTTCGCCGCCGAGCACCACATCGACGTCACCAACAACAGCTACTACGTGGACCCCTGGTACTTCAACTGCAAGGACGACCCGGACCAGAAGGCGCTGCTCGACGCGGTGACCCGGGCGAGCAAGTACGCCGAGCGCAAGGGCGTCCTCAACGTGGCGGCTGCGGGCAACGAGAACTACGACCTGTCCAAGCACGCCCTCACCGACACCTCCAGCCCGGACGACCAGCCCGCGCCGCACCCCACGGTGACCGTGGACCCGGCCAAGTGCCCGGACATCCCGGCCCAGTTGCCGGGGGTCGTCACGGTCGCGGCGACCGGCGTGCAGAACGTCAAGTCGTACTACTCCAGCTACGGCCTGGGCCAGATCGACGTGGCCGCGCCGGGCGGCGACAAGTACCAGATCCCGGACACTCCGGACAAGAACGGCCGGATCCTGTCGACGATCCTGGACGGCAAGTACGGCTACAAGCAGGGCACGTCCATGGCCACGCCGCACGTCGTCGGCGTCGCCGCGCTCCTGAAGTCCAAGAACCCGTGGGCATCACCGGCCGAGCTGCGGGAGATGCTCAAGGAGCAGGCCGACAACCCCGGCTGCCCCACCGGCCTGTACGACCCGGACGGCAACGGCGTCCAGGACTCCACCTGTGAGGGCGGCAAGCGCGTCAACGGCTTCTACGGCCGGGGCGTCGTCAACGCGCTGAGCGCGGTGACCGAGTAGCACGACCGACCGGGGGGCGCGGCCGAGCGGCGTCGCGCCCCCGCCCAGCACCTCTCCGTACGTCCCGCACGGCTCCTTTCCGTACGTAACGAGACATCCGTCAACCACATGGAGACCCCATGACGTTGCACCTCTCCCGTACGCACCGCGCCCTCGCCGTCTCCGTCGGCATGGCGACCATCACCGCGCTCGCGGTCCTGCCGGGCACGGCGTCGGCCGTGCCGACGGGCGGTGCGGCCACGAAGGCCGCCCCGGCCGCCGCCTCGCCCTCGCTCAGCTACGTCGTCAACCTCCGCAAGGGGTACGGGCACACGGACCGGGTCAGAAGGGCCGTCGAGGCGGCCGGGGGCACGGTCGTCCAGTCCTACGACCGGATCGGCGTGATCGTCGTCCACTCCGCCGACCCCGGCTTCGCCACGGCCATGCGGGCGGTACGGGGAGTGGAGTCGGCCGGGGCGACCCGGACCGCGCCGCTGCCCGCGCAGACGACGACCGACGTCGGCACGCCCAAGGCGCTCACCGCCGAGGAGGTACGGGCCGCCACCGCCGGGGCCGCGGCCGGCGAGGACCCGCTGGAGCCGCTCCAGTGGGACCTGAAGGCCATCAAGGCCGACAAGGCGCACGAGAAGACCCTGGGCAGCTCCGAGGTGACCGTCGGCGTCATCGACACGGGCGTGGACGACACCCACCCGGACATCGCGCCCAACTTCGACCGCGCCAAGTCGGTGAGCTGCATCGGCGGCACGCCGGACACCAGCGACGGCGCCTGGCGGCCGTTCACCACCGGCGGCTCCCCGCACGGCACGCACGTGGCGGGCGAGATAGCCGCGGCCAAGAACGGCGTCGGGGTGACCGGGGTGGCGCCCGGGGTGAAGGTCGCCGCCATCAAGGTGTCCACCCAGGGCGGCAGCTTCTTCTACACGGAGGCCGTCGTCTGCGGCTTCATGTGGGCCGCCGACCACGGCATCGACGTGACCAACAACAGCTATTACACCGACCCCTGGTACTTCAACTGCAAGACCGACCCGGACCAGAAGGCGCTGGTCGAGGCGATCACCCGGGCCAGCCGGTACGCCGAGTCCCAGGGCACGGTGAACGTGGCGGCGGCGGGCAACGAGAGCTACGACCTCGCGGCCGACTCGATCACCGACCCGGCCAGCCCCAACGACTCCACGCCGGGCGACCGGGTCGTCGACCCGAGCGAGTGCTTCGACATCCCGACCCAGCTGCCGGGGGTGGTCACGGTCGCCGCGACCGGGGCCAAGGGGCTGAAGTCCTCGTTCTCCAACTACGGCCTGGGCGTCGTCGACGTGGCGGCGCCGGGCGGCGACTCGACCGCCTACCAGCCGCCGCAGGCCCCGGCCACCAGCGGTCTGATCCTCGGCCCGGTGCCCGGCGGCAAGTGGGCCTACATGGCGGGTACGTCGATGGCGACCCCGCACGTGGTGGGCGTGGCCGCGCTGCTCAAGTCCGCGCACCCGCACGCGCCGGCCTGGAAGATCAAGGAGCTCCTGAAGGAGGGCGCGGACGCGACGGTCTGCCCGGACCCGTACGACATCGACGGGGACGGGAAGGTCGACGCGGTGTGTGAGGGCGGGCGGCATCACAGCGGGTTCTATGGGGCGGGGGTTGTGAACGCGCTGCGGGCGGTTCGGTAGCGCTCTGTTGGGGCGCGGGTTCGTCTGCGGGCCGTCTGTGGTTGGTCGCGCAGTTCCCCGCGCCCCTTAAGGGGACGGGCCCACCGCACCCCGTAGGCGAAGCCTCTTACGGCTTGATCAGGACCTTCAAGGCCGTGCGGTCGTCCATCGACTTGTAGCCGCCGGGGACTCCGTCGATGCCGACCGTCAGGTCGAAGACCGGGGACGGGTCGACCGCGCCGGACAGGACGTCCGGCAGCAGCTCGGGGATGTAGGCGCGGACCGGGGCGACGCCGCCGCGCAGGGCGATGTTGCGGTCGAACATGACGCTCAGGTCGAGGCCGGTGCCGCTGCCGTGCGGGACGCCCACGTAACCGATGGCGCCGCCGTCGCGGGTGATCTCGACGGCCGTGCGCATCGACTGCTCGGTGCCGACCGCCTCGATGACCGCGTGCGCGCCCTGGCCCCGGGTCAGCTCGCGCACCGCGTCCACGGCGGCCTCGCCGCGCTCGGCGACGACGTCCGTGGCGCCGAAGGTCCGCGCGATGTCCGTACGGACCTGGTGGCGTCCAAGGGCGATGATCCGCTCGGCGCCGAGCCGCTTGGCCGCCAGGACGCCGCAGAGCCCGACGGCCCCGTCGCCGACGACGGCGACCGTGGAGCCGCGCTTCACGCCCGCGCCGACGGCCGCGTGGTGGCCCGTGCCGAGCACGTCGGAGAGGGCCAGCAGGGCGGTGAGCAGATGGTCGTCGGAGGCCGCGGCGGCGGGCAGCTTGACCAGCGTGCCGTCGGCGAACGGCACCCGGACCGCCTCGCCCTGGCCGCCGTCGGAGCCCACCGAGCCCCAGAACCCGCCCTGCGGGCAGGACGTCTGGAGCCCCTCCGCGCAGTACTCGCAGGTGCCGTCGGACCAGACGAAGGGCGCGACCACGAGGTCCCCGGCCCGGAACCCGTTCACCTCGGCGCCCGCCTCCTCGACCACGCCGAGGAACTCGTGCCCGATCCGCTGCCCGGGCCGGCGCTCGGACTCGCCCCGGTAGGCCCACAGGTCGCTGCCGCAGATACAGGCCCGCAGCACCCGCACGACCGCGTCGGTGGGGAACCGGACCACGGGGTCGGGCACGTCCTCCACCCGGATGTCGTGGGGGGCGTGGATGACGGTGGCGCGCATGGGGCAGGTCCTTGCTGGTCAGTCGGGGTGCGTACGGAAACCGGCCGTACGGGGAGTCCGTCTCTCACCGTACGCCCCTCACACCCCCACCGCCCCCAGCACCGCCCCCGCCGCGTACGTCACCCCCATGGCCACCGCGCCCCCGGTCATGTTGCGCAGCACCGCCGCCCCCACCGGGGCCGAGCCCAGGCGGGCGCTGCCCCAGCCGGTGAGGGCCAGGGCGGCCAGGACCGAGGTGACCGTCACGTACAGGCGGACCGAGGACGGGGGCAGGACGATGGCCAGGAGGGGGAGCAGGGCGCCGGCCGTGAAGGCCAGGAAGCTGGCGCCCGCCGCGTGCCAGGGGTTGGCCAGCTCGTCGGGGTCGATGCCGAGCTCCACGCGCGCGTGGGCGCGCAGCGCGTCGCGCTCGGTGAGCTGCTGCGCCGCCTCCCGCGCCAGCTCGGCGCTGAGGCCGCGGTCCTCCAGCAGACCGCTCAGCTCCTCCAGTTCGGCCTCCGGCTCCTCGCGCAGCTCGCGCCGCTCCTGCGCCAGGGCGGCCTTCTCGGAGTCGCGCTGGGTCGACACGGAGACGTACTCGCCCGCCGCCATCGACATCGAGCCGGCAAGCAGCCCGGCGAGGCCCGCCGTCAGCAGGGCGGAGCGGTCGTCCGTCGCGCCCGCCACGCCGACGACGAGGCCCGCCGTGGACACGATGCCGTCGTTGGCGCCGAGGACCGCCGCCCGCAGCCAGTTCAGGCGGGGGCCGAGGGCGCCCTGGTGGGCCTCGTCGTGGCCCCCGGCCGTCTCCGCTTCCGTCATGCGGCGAAGGGTCTCACCCGCCGCCTCACCACACCCGTACCGACCCACCAAGCGCGAACACCGGGCTCGTCGCGTCCGCGGGGATGTCGCGCAGCGGCTGGGCGATCTCCTCGACCGTCGGGCCCACCGTCGCCGCGATGGTGTCCAGGTACGGCAGGTCGAAGCCGTACACCCGGGCCGCGTTGCCCCCGGTCATCCGCGCCACCTCCTCCCTGGGCAGCCCCGCGTAGGCGATCCGCAGGCCCTCGCGGGAGTACGGGGTGGTGCCCTCGTCGTGCGGGTAGTCGCTGCCCCACATGATCTTGTCGAGGCCGATCCGGTCGCGCAGCGGCACCTCGTGGGGGCGCATGAAGCTGGCGCCCACATAGCAGTTGTCGCGCCAGACCCGGCTCGGGCCCTTGCCCATCGACTCCGCCAGGCCCGCGCCGAACTTGGACTCCGCCGTCGCCGCCCGGCTCGCCGCCGACACCAGGCGCTCGTGGTAGTAGTCGAGCATCTCGATCACGCCGGGGATCCAGCCCGAGCCCTGCTCGGTGAGGATCAGCTTCAGCGACGGATGGCGGCGGAACGCGCCGCCGAAGATCAGGTGCCACAGGGCCCGGTGCGAGAACCACGTCGTCTCCACCATGAAGACGGCCCGCGCGGCCGGTTCCTCGCCCAGCGGCGGCGAGGCGGAGCCGCCGTGGTGGTTGACGGGGACGTCGAGGTCGGCGCAGGCCGCCCAGATCGGGTCGTGGACGGCCGAGTACAGCTCGGGGACGCCCGAGCCGGGCGGGGCGCCGGGGAGCATGATGCCGCCGGTCAGGCCCGCCTCCTTCGTCCGGTGGATCTCCGCCACCGCCGCGTCCACGTCGCCCAGCAGGATCTGCGCCACGCCCGCCCTGCGGCCCGGCACCAGCGCGCAGAAGTCCGCCAGCCACCGGTTGTGGGCCCGCAGGCCCGCCCAGCGCTGGTCGAACTCCTCGCGCGTCGGCGCGGGCGCCATCAGGGAGGCCGACGGGAAGAACGGCGGGATGGTGTTGGGGAACACCACCTCCGCGACGATCCCGTCCGCCTCCAGCTCGGCCACCCGCCGCTCGGAGTTCCAGTTGCGGTCGGCGGTGTCGGCGAGCAGGTCCTCGTGCGGATTGACGTAGGTGGCGGCCCAGGCGTCGAAGTCGTCGTGGTGGCGCTTCTCCAGGTACGGCTTGTAGTCGAGGAGGTCGGCGCCCGCGTGGCAGTCGGCCGAGATCACCGTGTACCGGTCGGCCGTCATGACGCCCCCAGGACCGGGAAGTCGTGGTCGGTCAGCCAGTGCCGGCCCACTTCGCGCGAGCGCGCCCAGGACGCCTCGACCGCCGACTGGTCCTCGCTCTGGCCGAGTTCGGCCGGGGTCGGGCCGATGCGCCGGGCCAGCGGGGCCAGTTTCGCGGTGTCGAAGCCGAAGACCTCGGCCGCCGCGAGGCCCAGCATCCGGCGCGTCTCCGCGACCGGGATGTCGTGGAAGGTCTTGCGCAGCCACTCGCGGGTGTGCGGCCAGGTGCCCTCCGGGTGCGGGAAGTCGGAGCCCCACAGGATGTTGTCGACGCCGATCTCGTAGCGCTGGGCCAGCTCGCGCCGCTTGGTGTTGGTGGCGCAGACGAAGACCTGGCGGTCCAGGTACTCGCTCGGCGGACGCTTCAGCTCGGCGAACGGCGACAGCTTCTTGCCGCCGTGCGCGCCCAGGTACAGCCGGTCCATGAACCACAGCAGGTTCGGCAGCCACCAGCAGCCCGACTCCGCGACCCCGAAGCGGAGTCCGGGGTGGCGCTCGAAGACGCCGGACCAGAGCAGGAACCACAGCGGCCGGGCGGGCCACCAGGTGACCTCGCTGACGTAGATGCCGAGGTGGTCGCCGTACTCGTGGCGGGGCGCCGCTCCCGAGTGGGTGACGACGGGCATCCCGGTCTCGGCGGCCGCCGCCCAGACGGGGTCGTAACGGCGGTCGTGGTACGGGGCCTTGTCCACCCACATCGAGGGGATCATCAGCGCGCCGAGCCCGGACTCCTTGGCCCGGTGGATCTCCGCGACCACGCGCGCGACGTCGCCCGTGACCGGCAGCAGGGCGACCCCGCAGTGCCGTTCGGGATTCCGGCCCACGAACTCGGCGAGCCAGCGGTTGTGCGCCTGCGCGCCCGCCATGCCGAGGTCGGGGTCCTGGTCGCCGGAGAGGCCGAGGCCCACCCCGAAGGGCGCGGCGGTCCGGCTGTCGACGGCGTCCGCGTCGGGGAAGACGACCTCGGCGGCCACCCCGTCCCCGTCGAGCTCCTTGAGCCTGCGGGCGGCGTCCCAACCGCCCTTCAGGCCCTCTTCGTTGTCGGCGAACCACTTGTCCGCGAAGGCCTCGTTGCGCACGCCAAGCCGGGTCATCTCCTCGCGGCGGCGGTCGCGCCCGTCGAGGAAGCCGTCGAAGTCCCGGTGGAAGCGGGAGTCGAGATAGGGCCGGTACTGCTCGGTGGGGAGCCCGGCGTGGCAGTCGGAGGAGATGATCAGGTACGGGTCGTCGTGTGCGGCTTTCTGTACGTCGTTCTGCGGCATGGCGGATCCCTCAGTCCAATATGCTGCATTTCCCGGGGGATAACCCCCGGACCCCCAGCCGGAAGCCCGAGTCGGCGCGTCGGCGAGAGTTGCAGCGGGTCAGTCGAGAATGAAGTTCTCCAGGTACGACGGATTGGCCCGGTCCAGCATCGACTGCGACCTCGCCCTGATCTGGTGGTCGCTGCGCTCGCTCGGCGGGAGCATCCAGAAGCGGTCGGCCCGGATGCCGTCGACGACCGTTTCGGCGACCTCCTCGACCGGGGTGAACTCGACCTCCCGCCCGGCCGCCTTCATCGCCGCCTCCCACTGGCCCAGGCTGCGGTAGGGCGCCTTGCGCGGGCGCTCCTTGGCGTACCGGGCCGGGCGGTTGCGGTGCGACTCCCACAGCCCGGTGCGCAGCATGTGCGGCCCGGGGAAGAGCACGGACGCGCCCACGCGCGCGTGCTCCGCCTTCAGGTGCGCGTACAGCGACTCGGTCATGGTGACGACGGCCGCCTTGGTGACCGCGTACACGGAGGCGGTGGGCAGCGGCGCGATCCCGCCGTCGCCCGACGAGGTGTTGACGACGTGGCCCGGCTCACCGGACGCGATCATGCGGGGCACGAAGGCCTGGATGCCGTGGAAGACGCCCCACACGTTGACGGCGAAGGCCCACTTCCAGTCGTTGACCTCGTGCTCCCACATCCGGCCCTCGGCGCCCGAGCCGACGCCCGCGTTGTTGCACAGGACGTGGACGGCCCCGAACGTGTCGTACGCCGTGTCCGCCAGCTCCTGTACGGACGCGCGCTCCGAGACGTCGACCACGCGCGCGTGGACCTGCGCCCCGTCCTCGCGCAGTTCCTGCGCCGCCTTCTCCAGGGCCGCCTCCTCGACGTCCGCGAGGACCACCTGGAGCCCCTCGGCCGCGAACCGGCGGGCCATGGCGAGCCCGATCCCGCTCGCCGCGCCGGTGACGACGGCGACCTGTCCCTCGGTGAGCCGCATCACACGCTCCCCGCCGGCGGGCCGTCGAGGATCTGCTGCGGGTCGTCGTAGCGCTGGTGGATGTACGGCAACAGGGCCTCGGCGCTGACCCGTTCGGCCACCCGGCCCCGCTGGTCGGTGGTCTTCTCGCCGATCGTGATCTCCACGACGCGCCGGACCGGGAGGTCCGCGACCGGGTCGTACATCGACTCGCGCAGCACCACGTCCCCGGTGATCCGCTCCAGCTTGCGGACCTTCTCGTTGCGTACGCAGTGCACGAGCACCGGGTCCGCGTCGAAGCCCCCGCCGTCCACGGCGGGCAGGAACTTGAAGTAGAAGTCGACCTTCTCCGCCGGCTCCGGCAGCGGCAGCACGCTGTCGACCGCGCCGCGCACCTCGACGAAGGCGATGCCGTGCCGGGCGAGCGCGGCCCGGACCACCAGGCCGTCCCGCTCGACGGTGACCTCGCCGAGCTTCTTCGGCTCGCCGAACACCTCGCGCCCGCCGATCAGCGCCCGCTCATGGGTCATCGGCATCACCAGCGGGTACCAGCCGGGCTGCCCGTCGTGCACGGCGGAGACCGCCACCGAGCCCGCGCCGAGCGGATGGCCGGGCAGGTCGACCCGGCTGATGCTGGCCCGTACGAGTGAATCCCCGGCGGGCTTGAGCGGCGGCGGCAGCACGGCCGCCACCGCGTCGGGATCGCTCTCCCAGACGGCCACCACACCGGTGGACCAGATGTCGGGGAGGCGGGAGCTCGCGGTGCGCGCTGCCCGGATCTCGTCCTCGGTCCGCGCGCCGTACCGTACGCGTGCCATGGCGTACCACCCTTCCTGGGTTGTGCCTCGCAGTGCCGTCCCCCGGGTTCTGTAACACAGTTACACCGAGGCCGATGAAGGGTAAAGAGCCGTGCGGCAACCGGAGTGGGGAGGGGGCGGGCCATGACGCGTACGTCTCTGAGCCGCGAGGAGGTCCTGGAGGCCGCCGGGGCCCTGGTCAGAGAGCACGGCCCGGCCGCCCTCACCATGCGGGGGCTCGCCGCCGAGCTCGGCACGGCGGTCACCTCGATCTACTGGCACGTCGGCAACCGCGAGTCGCTGCTCGACGCGCTCGTCGAGCGGACCGTGCGGGAGCTGGGCGAGATCAGACCGCGCGGGCGCACCCCGGCCGCCCGGATCGTCTCGGTCGCCACCGCGCTGCGCCGGGAGCTGCGCGAGCGCCCGCACCTGATCGCGATGGTCCACGAACGCGGCTTGACCGAACGGATGTTCCTGCCCGCCCAGCAGGCCCTGGTCCACGAGGTCCACGAGGCCGGGCTGCGCGGGACCGCCGCCGCGCGGGTGGTACGGGCGGTCCAGTTCCAGGTCGTCGGCCACGTCCTGGTCGAGCGCTACCGCGAGCGGGCTCCGGCGCAGCACCCCGGCGAGGACGAGCTCTGGCACACCGCGCCCGCCGAGCACGACCCGGCGCTCGCCCGTGCGCTGGCCCGGCCGCCGGACCCGGAGCGGCTGTTCGCGGCGTCGGTGCGGGCCCTGGTCGACGGGCTGCTCGCACAGCCGCGTTGACGGCCGCCGCCCACGTTGTCAGTGCGGCCCCGTATTCTCTGTGACCATGCTCGACGACCGTACGACAGCAGCAGCGACGTGGCCGACCGCCTACCCGCAGGGGTACGCGGTCGTCGACGTGGAGACCACCGGCCTCGCCCGCGACGACCGGATAGTGTCGGCTGCCGTCTACCGCCTGGACGCCCAGGGCAACGTCGAGGACCACTGGTACACGCTGGTCAACCCGGAGCGCGACCCCGGCCCGGTGTGGATCCACGGGCTGACCACCGACGTCCTGGCGGACGCGCCGCTCTTCCCGGACATCGCCGGGGAGTTCGCCGAGCGCCTGGACGGCCGGGTCCTGGTCGCGCACAACGCGATCTTCGACTGGCAGATGATCGCCAGGGAGTACGCACGGGCGAAGCGCACCGCGCCGGTGCGCCAGCGGCTGTGCACCATCGCGCTCTCCAAGGAGCTCGACCTGCCGCTGCCCAACCACAAGCTGGAGTCGCTGGCCGCGCACTTCGGAGTGGTGCAGCAGCGCGCGCACCACGCGCTCGACGACGCGCGCGTGCTGGCCGAGGCGTTCCGCCCGAGCCTGCACGAGGCGGCACGGGTCGGGGCACGGCTGCCGCTCCTTGAATGCCGCCCGCTCACCGAGTGGTCGGACGGCCCGGCGACCCCGCGCATCGGCTACCAGGCCACCGGGTCGTACGGCAGGAGTTCGAGCTGGCGGCCCGCGCGCAAGCGCCCGGCGTGCCCGTACCCCAACCCCGGTCGTTACGAAGCGGACAAACCACTCAAGCAGGGCATGCGGGTGGCGTTCTCCGGCGACACCTCCATCGACCGGGAGCTCCTGGAGGACCGCGCGACCGAGGCCGGGCTGCACGTGGCGACCAGCGTCTCCCGGCTGACCAGCCTGCTGGTGACCAACGACCCGGACTCGGCGACCTCCAAGACCGTGAAGGCGAAGTCGTTCGGCACGCCGGTCGTCGACGAGGCGGCCTTCACCCAGCTGCTGCGGGACGTGGCTGCGGCAGACGGGTGACCGCGTGGCGTGCCGCCCGCCGTTGCGGCGCGGTGCACCCCACCCTGTGGCGCATGGCACGTTGTGAGGTCTGCGGAAACGACTACGGGATGTCCTTCGAGGTGCACGCGCAGGGCGCGGTGCACGTCTTCGACTGCTTCTCGTGCGCCATCCACCGCATGGCGCCCATCTGCGAACACTGCCGGGTCCAGATCATCGGCCAGGGCGTCGAGGTCGAGGGGCACTGGTACTGCGGCGGGCACTGCGCCCGAGCGGAGGGCCGGGTGGGCATCATCGACAAGGTCTGATCCCCCGTATCCCGACCCCCTTCCGAACACCCCATGACGGAGTTGTACCGTCGTGGGGTGTATCGCTTCCTGTTGTCCCGGCAGTGGGTGCTCGTCACCCTCCTCGCCCTCGTTCTCATCCCCACGATGATCGAGCTGGGCTTCTGGCAGCTGCACCGCCACCAGCACCGCGTCGCGCAGAACACCGTCATCGCGGACAACCTGAAGGCGAAGCCGGTCCCGGTGACCGCGCTCACCTCCCCCGGCCACACCGTCCCGCACGCCCAGTACTGGCGCCGGGTCACCGCCACCGGCACGTACGACACCGCCCACGAGGTCGTGGTGCGCCGCCGCACCGCCGCCGACGGGCGGGTCGGGTACCACGTGCTCACCCCGTTCGTCCTCGACGGCGGGCCGACCGTGCTGATCAACCGGGGCTGGGTGCCGGACAACGGCAGCCAGACCGAGTTCCCGCAGATCCCGGCCCCGCCCAAGGGCGAGGTCACGGTCACCGGGCGGCTGATGGCCGACCAGACGACCGCGGCCAGCGGCATCAAGGACGTCAAGGGCCTGCCGCCCCGCCAGGTGATGCTGATCAGCAGCGCCCAGCAGCAGAAGGCGCTCGGCCGCCCGGTGCTCGGCGGCTACATCGAGCAGACCGCGCCCGAGGTCGACTCCCCCGAGCTGATCCCGGCCCCGGACCACTCCTCGATCGGCCCGCACATGGCGTACGCCGTGCAGTGGTGGCTGTTCACCGCCGGGGTCCCGGTCGGCTGGGTGGTCCTGGTCCGCCGCGAGAAGCGGGACCGGGCCGAGGCGGCGGCGAAGGCCGAGGCGGCGGAGCCCGCACCGGCGACGGCCTGAGCCGGTCCGCACGGGGGCGGCCGCGCCCCGACCCGTACCGTCCGGTCCTATGGACGCACTTGTCTGATTGACAATTCCGCCGGGCGGGAACACGCCAGAGCGTGACGCGACGTATCCAACGCATCGAGGACTACGCCCTCATCGGCGACCTCCAGACCGCCGCCCTCGTCGGCCGGGACGGCTCCATCGACTGGCTCTGCCTGCCCCGCTTCGACTCGGCGGCCTGTTTCGCGGCGCTGCTCGGCGACGACGACAACGGCCACTGGCGGATCGCCCCGGCGGGCGCCGGGGACTGTACGCGCCGCGCCTACCTCGACGACTCGCTCGTCCTGGAGTCCGTCTGGGAGACCCGCACCGGCACGGTCCGCGTCCTCGACTTCATGCCCCAGCGCGACACCGCCCCCGACGTCGTACGGATCGTCGAGGGCGTCAGCGGCAGCGTCGAGATGAGCTCCGTACTGCGGCTGCGCTTCGACTACGGCCGGGTGGTGCCCTGGGTGCGCCGCGCCGACGGCCACCGGGTCATGGTCGCGGGACCCGACTCGGTCTGGCTGCGCACCGAGCCCGCCGTCAAGACCTGGGGCCAGCAGATGAGCACCCGCTCGTCGTTCACCGTGGGGCCCGGCGAGAAGGTCGCGATGGTGCTGACCTGGCACCCCTCGCACGAGCCCCGGCCGTCGATAATCGATCCGTTCGAGGCGCTGGAGCAGAGCCTGGCGGACTGGCGCGAATGGGCCGGCAGGTGCCGCTGCACCGGCCCCCACCGGGACGCCGTCGTCCGCTCCCTCATCACCCTCAAGGCCCTCACCTACGCGCCGACCGGCGGCATCGTCGCCGCCCCCACCACCTCGCTCCCGGAGGAGATCGGGGGCGTACGGAACTGGGACTACCGCTACTGCTGGCTGCGCGACTCGACGCTGACGCTGGGCGCGCTGGTCTCGGCCGGCTACCTCGACGAGGCGGCGGCCTGGCGCGACTGGCTGCTGCGCGCGGTCGCGGGCGACCCGGCCGACCTCCAGATCATGTACGGCCTCGGCGGCGAGCGGCGCCTGCCGGAGACCGAACTGCCGTGGCTGCGCGGCCACTTGGACTCCGCCCCGGTCCGGATCGGCAACGCCGCCGTCAAACAGCTCCAGCTCGATGTGTACGGGGAGGTCATCGACTCCCTCCATCTGGCCCGTACCGCGGGCATGGCCGCCAAGCCGCACACCTGGAACGTGGAACTCAGCCTGCTCGGCTTCCTGGAGGCCCGCTGGCGCGAGCCGGACGAGGGGCTGTGGGAGGTGCGCGGGGAGCGCCGCCACTTCGTGCACTCCAAGGTGATGGCGTGGGTCGCCGCCGACCGCGCGGTGCGGGCCCTGGAATCCGATCCGTCCCGGCGCGGCGACGCGGAGCGCTGGCGGCGGATGCGGGACGAGGTGCACCGGGAGGTGTGCGAGAAGGGGTTCGACGCCGAGCGGAACACCTTCACCCAGGCGTACGGGTCCGCGGAGCTGGACGCGGCGACGCTGCTCATCCCCCGGGTCGGGTTCCTGCCGGGCGACGACCCGCGGGTGATCGGGACGGTGGACGCGGTGCGCGCCGAGCTCGGCCACGACGGCTTCGTGCGCCGCTACAGCACCGAGGGCGCCACCGTGGACGGTCTGCCCGGCGACGAGGGCACCTTCCTGGTCTGCTCGTTCTGGCTGGCCGACGCGCTGCGGCTGACCGGCCGCGAGAAGGAGGCGCGGGAGCTGTTCGACCGGCTCCTCGCACTCCGCAACGACGTCGGACTGCTTGCCGAGGAGTACGACCCGGTGGCCGGTCGGCAGCTCGGCAACTTCCCGCAGGCCTTCAGCCACATCGGACTGGTGGCGACGGCGATGGGGCTGGAGGCAGGATAGGCGTATGGATCTTGGACTGAAGGACCGCGTCTACGTCGTCACCGGTGCCTCCCGGGGCCTCGGCCTCGCCTCGGCGCGGGCACTCACGGCCGACGGCGCGAAGGCGGTGCTGAGCGGCCGCGACGAGAAGGCGGTGGCCGACGCGGCCGAGGAGCTGGGCCCGAACGCGCTGGGCGTGGCCGTCGACAACGCCGACCCCGGCTCCGCCGCCCGGCTGATCGCCACGGCCCGCGAGCGGTTCGGCCGCTTCGACGGCGTGCTGATCAGCGTGGGCGGCCCGCCGCCCGGCTTCGTCGCCGACAACACGGACGAGCAGTGGCGCTCGGCCTTCGAGTCGGTGTTCCTGGGTGCGGTACGGATGGCGCGCACGGCGGCGGAGGAGCTGGACGAGGGCGGCGTGATCGGCTTCGTCCTGTCGGGATCGGTCCACGAACCGATCCCCGGCCTGACCGTCTCCAACGGCCTGCGCCCCGGCCTCGCGGGCTTCGCCAAGTCCCTCGCGGACGAACTGGGCCCGCGCGGCATCCGCGTGGTCGGCCTGCTCCCGTCCCGCATCGACACCGACCGCGTCCGCCAGCTGGACGCCCTCTCCGGCGACGCGGAGGCCGCCCGCACGGCCAACGAGTCCCAGATCCCCCTGCGCCGCTACGGCACCCCGGAGGAGTTCGGCCGCACGGCCGCGTTCCTGCTCTCACCGGCGGCGTCGTACCTGACGGGCCTGATGCTGCCGGTGGACGGCGGGGCACGACACGGCTTCTGAGCGGACGTCAGGCGCCCGGGCGCCTCGGAGGCGGGGCCCCTGTGGCCCGGTGTCAGTTCACCCGCTGGGCCCGGTGCTTGACCCCGCGCAGGCGGGCCTCGGCGGGGAGTGCGGCGAGGCCCGCCGAGTCGCGGGCGTGGGCCAGGGCCTCCGACGTGAGGCGGGAGAGGGCTTCGGCGGGGGACGCGTGGGGCTCCAGGAGGAGGGCGACGCGGGCCTCCGGGGTGGTGCGGCGGCCGTGCAGGGCCACCTGGGCGCGGGCCACGCCCGGCAGCGCCTCCGCCTCGCCCGCCAGGACCGCCTCCAGGGCGCGGCCGCGCAGCAGCGCGCCCTGGCCGTCGCCCGAGTCCACCAGGACCTCGGCCAGCCGCGCCCGGCGCAGCTGGGCGAGCAGCCACCACAGGGTCAGCAGGACGAGTACGGCGAGCGCCGCGATGACGGTGGGCCACCACCAGCCGTGGTGGTGCCAGCGCTCCCGGCGGGCCCGGTCGAGCAGGGCGTCGTCGGCGCCCTCCCAGGGCCACCACGACGGCACCGACAGGCCCGCTCCGGCCGCGAGGACCGCGCCGCCCGCCGCCACCAGGACCAGCCCGACGAGGCCGATCAGCACCCGGTTCACCGTCCTGAGCATGGGTCACCTCTTCCTGGCGGCACGGCCCACGTGCACGGAGAGCCCGGGCTGTCCGGCGAGCCCGAGCTCCTTGATGCCCGCGCCCAGCGCGGCGTCCAGATCGGCCCGTACGTCGTCGAGCTCGCGGAAGTGCGAGACGGCCCGTACGGCGACCTTGGCGCGGCCCATCCTGACCCGCACCGACTGCACGCCCGGGACCTCCATCGCCCGGTCCCGCAGCACCAGCGCGGCGGCCGAGCGGTCGAGCCCGGCGCGCACCCCGGCCGAGGCGCGCCGCATCGGCAGCACGTCCCGCAGCCCCGGCGTCACCGCGAGCACGATCAGCCAGATCCCGACGGCCACCGCGACGCCCGCGCCGGTGAGCACCACCACGTCGTCCACGGCGTGCCGGGCCGCCCAGTCCGCGAGCCTGCGGCGCCAGCGCATCGCGGGGCGGTCCGCGCGTACCGCCGCGATGTCGTACAGCAGGGGCCCGGACACGGCCAGCACGACGAGGGCGACCAGCACGGCGGGCGCCCGCCGCACCGACCAGAAGCGGTGGGCCCGGCCGCCCTCGTCCTCGGCGAGGACGGGCACGGGGTCATAGGCGGCGGACGACTGCGACTGGTCGAGCCCGCCCTCGGGGTCCGTGGCGGCGCCCTTCTCCATGACGACGGGAAGGCGTCGGGTGCCGTTCCCGCCGTTGGACGCTTCCGGCTCGCTGGGCCCGCTCATGTGATCCTCCCCCGGTCCGCCGTACCGGTGTGCGCCGAGTGCAGACGCTCGATCTGCACCGCCACCTCGGGCACCTCCATGCCCGCCAACGCCCTTACCCGCTCGGTGACTCGCCGACGCACGGCACCGCACTGGGCCCCGAGATCGGAGGGGTACCCGAGCTCCAGGCTGACCCGCACCCGGGCCACGTCCTGGTGCACCGTGACCGCCGCGTGGGGCGCGGTGCCGCCCTCGGGGGGCGCGCCCACCACCTCGCGCGCCGCCTGTGCGGCGATCTTCGCGACGACCCGGTCGGCGATACGGGTCGCTCCACGCTCGGCGGGCGGGATGCGGCGGGATGCGGCGGAGCCGTGTGCGCTCTCACCGGACCCGGACGCCGCCGCAGACACCGTCATGACTCCGCGTCACCGCCGCCGGTCGCCGCGGTCGCGGTCCCGGGGACGGAAGAAGTCACCGGGTTCGATATCGCCCTCCAGGAACCTGCCCGCCACGAATCCGATCGCGCCGAGCGCCGCGACCAGCAGGAACGCCCCGAAGCCGCCGAAGTATCCGGCGAAGCCGAGCGCCATGCCGGCCACCATGCCGATCACCGCCATGCTCATCCTGAGCTCCTCAGTCGCTCCTCAGTCGGGGGCCGGGGCCGCACCGGGGCCTCACTGGAGCCGGGGTTCCGGCTCGTCCTCTTCCTCATCGGGAAGTTTCACGTCGCTCACCGCGATGTTGACCTCGACGACTTCGAGTCCCGTCATGCGCTCCACGGCCGCGATCACGTTCTCCCGTACGGCACGGGCCACGTCCGCGATCGACACGCCGTAGTCGACGACGATCTCCAGGTCGAGGGCCGTCTGGACCTCGCCGACCTCGGCCTTCACCCCGCGCGCCACGGCGGATTTGCTTCCGCCGGGCACCCGGTCGCGAACCGCGCCGAACGTACGGGACAGGCCGCTGCCCATCGCGTGGACGCCGACGACCTCGCGGGCCGCGAGCCCCGCGATCTTCTCCACCACGCCGTCGGCGATGGTGGTGCGGCCGCGCGTGCCGGGGTCGCCGCCGCCGCGCCTGGCGGGGGAGGTCTTTCTGGTCGCGCCCTCGGGGGTGTCCTTGCCGCCCGGGCCGGACGGTTCGGGGCGATTGCGTTCCGCGGTGTCGCTCATGGCGTTCATCCCTTTCGGCTTCCCCTTCCCCTCAGCTGCCCACACTAAGTGCGGTTGCCCCGTCCCGCGCCGGGGATGCGGCAGGCTGGGGCAATGACGCCTGACGTGTGGAGCACGGAGGTACGGCGCCGGCTGGCCCTGGGCAGGCTGCTGCCGCTCGGGGAGGCGGCGGACGGCGCCTGGGTGACGGAGCGGGCGGCGGGGGCGGTGCTGCGGGCCGCGTGCGCGTCGGTTCCCGGTCTGGCGGTGACGTCCCTGCGGCTCGCGCTCGCGGATCCGGCGGCGGCCGGGGTTCCCGTGGTTCCGCCGCCGCCGAGCGGGCTGCCGCCGGGGGAGGTGGGGGCGGTGGTGGAGGTGGCGGTGTGGGGGTCCGGGCGCCCCCGGACGGAGGGGGTGCGGGAGGCGATGCTGTCGGCGTCGTCCGCGCGCCTGGGCCTGCGGCTGTCCCGGGTCGACATCCGGGTGACGTCCCTGCTGGACGCCCCCGCGCCGCCGACTCCCCCGCCTCCCCCACCCGGGGCACGCCCCGGGCCCCCGCTCGCCGTCCCCGGTGTGGCGTTCCTGACGGCGGAGCTGGGGGTTCTGCCGGAGTGTGTGGAGGTGGGGGTCGCGGCGGGGTATCGGGCGGTGGAGGTGGTGCGGGGGGTTCGGGGGGTGGTGGGGGGTGGGGTGGCGGTGCTGGTGACGTGGGTGGGGTGATTTCTCCCCACCCCGCCCCTTCCCTAAAGCCCTCTGGCGGGCGGCCGGGTTCGTCGGCTGCGAGCCGGTGGGGGCTGGTCGCGCAGTTCCCCGCGCCCCTGAAAGCGCCCCTTCGGGGCGCCCCCCGGGGATGCCGCGCAGCGGCATTCAAGGGGCGCGGGGAACTGCGCGAGCAACCCAGCACGGCCCGCAGACGAAACGGGGGCCCGGGGCGTAGCCCCCAAGCAGGGGGCCGGGGCGAAGCCCCGGCAACGACCTACTCGGCCAGGCCCGCCAGGTCACGCAGGCGCCGCGCCTGCGCGCCCCGCTCCGCGACCCGCTGCTCCTCGTACGACCGCGACGACGCACCCCGCAGCAGCGCCTTCGTCTCGATCACCGCGTCCCGCGGCGCAGCCAGCAGCGCCGCCGCCAAGTCACGTACAGAAGCGTCCAGTTCGGAACCCGGCACCGCCAGGTTCGCGAGCCCGATCCGCTCCGACTCCTCCGCCCCGACGAAGCGGCCGGTCGCGCAGATCTCCAGGGCGCGGGCGTAGCCCACCAGGCTCACCAGGGGGTGGGTGCCCGTCAGGTCCGGCACCAGGCCCAGGCTGGTCTCGCGCATGGCGAACTGCACGTCGTCCGCGACGACGCGCAGGTCACAGGCGAGCGCGAGCTGGAAGCCCGCACCGATCGCGTGCCCCTGGACCGCCGCGATCGACACGATGTCGTTGCGACGCCACCAGGTGAACGCCGACTGATACTCGGCGATGACCCCGTCCAGCTCCGCGTCGGAGCCGCGGGCGAGGTCGAGGAACGACGGCTCGCCGTCGAAGCCCTCGGGAGTGAAGGCCTGACGGTCGAGCCCGGCGGAGAAGGACTTGCCCTCTCCCCGCAGCACAACGACCCGGACGGTGCCGGGCAGTTCCTGACCGGCGGACGCCAACGCCCGCCACAGAGCGGGAGACTGGGCGTTGCGCTTGTCCGGATTGGTCAGGGTCACCGTGGCGACTGCGTCGTCGACGGTGAGCCGGACGCCGTCCTTGTCGAGTACGGGGTCAGGCGAAGCCATGGGGCGCCTCCGGGTCGGGTGCGGTCAAATAAGTGACTGCACAGTAACCACCCGGCCGACGGTGCGGCCGACCGGGTGGCAACCCGACCCGGCGAGCCCATGGACCCGCCCGGCCCCGGTCAGGCCGAGGCGGTCTTCTTGCCGCGTGTCGCTCCGCCGCGTCCGCGCAGTACCACCCCGGACTCGCTGAGCATCCGGTGGACGAATCCGTAGGAGCGGCCGGTCTCTTCGGCCAACGCCCGGATGCTCGCACCGGAGTCGTACTTCTTCTTCAGGTCTGCCGCGAGCTTGTCGCGCGCGGCGCCGGTAACCCGGCTGCCCTTCTTCAGAGTCTCGGCCACCCGTGCCTCCTCATGGGAAGTGCGCTCTGGACTTCTCATGATCACCCCTCCCGGGCTTCCTGGCCACCCATTCGGCAAGGTCCGTGCAACCGGGTTTCCGCGCAGGACGGGGCGAGACAGGGCCGGAATCAAGAATTCCGCACGGCCGCGGAATCGCCCCGAACTCAGACGCGACAAGAACGCGCTGGTCAGGGGTGTGCTCGGAGTCACACTCCGGAATCAGCCCGTCCCGCACCCACCGGATCTTGATCCCGTGCATGACACGCCGGGGTACGAGACGCACTCACTCAGATTGAGGATCACACGTAAGCCGAATGATCCATATGGAGTGGATCAGTCGCACGGGTCAGGCGAGGGCGACCAGATCCGCGTAGTCGGGACCCCACAGGTCCTCGACCCCGTCGGGCAGAAGAATGATGCGCTCGGGCTGTAGAGCCTCGACCGCGCCCTCGTCGTGCGTCACTAGAACGACCGCGCCCTTGTACGTGCGCAGCGCGCCCAGGATCTCCTCGCGGCTGGCCGGGTCGAGGTTGTTGGTCGGCTCGTCGAGGAGCAGGACGTTGGCGGACGAGACCACCAGCGTGGCCAGGGCCAGCCGGGTCTTCTCGCCGCCGGAGAGCACGCCCGCCGGCTTGTCCACGTCGTCGCCGGAGAACAGGAACGAGCCCAGCGTCTTGCGGACCTCGACCAGGTCCAGGTCGGGCGCCGAGGAGCGCATGTTCTCCAGGACCGTGCGGTCCGGGTCGAGCGTCTCGTGCTCCTGGGCGTAGTAGCCGAGCTTGAGGCCGTGGCCCGGGGTGACCTCGCCGGTGTCCGCCTTCTCGGCGCCCGCGAGCAGCCGCAGCAGGGTCGTCTTGCCGGCACCGTTCAGACCGAGGATGACGACCCTCGACCCCTTGTCGATGGCCAGGTCGACGTCGGTGAAGATCTCCAGGGAGCCGTACGACTTGGACAGGCCCTCGGCGGTCAGCGGGGTCTTGCCGCAGGGCGCCGGGTCCGGGAAGCGCAGCTTGGCGACCTTGTCGGAGACCCGTACCGCGTCCAGGCCGGAGAGCAGCCGCTCGGCGCGCTTGGCCATGTTCTGCGCGGCCACCGTCTTGGTCGCCTTGGCGCGCATCTTGTCGGCCTGCGAGTTGAGGGCCGCGGCCTTCTTCTCGGCGTTCTGGCGCTCGCGCTTGCGGCGCTTCTCGTCGGCCTCACGCTGCTGCTGGTAGAGCTTCCAGCCCATGTTGTAGACGTCGATCTGGGAGCGGTTGGCGTCCAGGTAGAACACCTTGTTGACGACCGTCTCGACCAGGTCGACATCGTGGGAGATCACGATGAAGCCGCCCCGGTACGTCTTCAGGTAGTCGCGCAGCCAGACGATCGAGTCGGCGTCGAGGTGGTTGGTCGGCTCGTCGAGGAGCAGGGTGTCGGCGTCCGAGAAGAGGATGCGGGCGAGCTCGACGCGGCGGCGCTGACCACCGGAGAGGGTGTGCAGCGGCTGGCCGAGCACCCGGTCGGGCAGGCCGAGCGCGGCCGCGATGGTGGCGGCCTCCGCCTCGGCGGCGTACCCGCCCCTGGTGAGGAACTCGGTCTCCAGGCGCTCGTACTTCTTCATCGCCTTCTCGCGCGTGGCGCCCTTGCCGTTCGCCATGCGCTCCTCGTTCTCGCGCATCTTGCGCAGCACCTCGTCGAGGCCGCGCGCGGAGAGCACGCGGTCGCGCGCGAGGACGTCGAGGTCGCCGGTCCGGGGGTCCTGCGGCAGATAGCCGACCTCGCCGGAGCGCGTGATGGTGCCGGCGGCCGGGATGCCCTCGCCGGCCAGGCACTTGGTGAGGGTGGTCTTGCCGGCTCCGTTGCGGCCGACGAGACCGATGCGGTCGCCCTTGGCGACTCGGAAGGACGCGTTCTCGATGAGGATGCGGGCGCCGGCGCGCAGCTCGATGCCGGTGGCGGTGATCACGGAAATACTCCAGGGCGGTGTGGACGGCGGGATGGACGGGGGTCGCGGAGCGTCGGCGCCGTCTAATGCACAAGGAGAATTGCCATGGGCCAATTCTAGCGGGGGTGTGCAACTGCTTTTACGTGCGGTGATCCCTTACGGGCCCTGTTCTGTCGCGCGGGATCACGCGCCCAGGACGGCGCCCACGCGCGCGGGGAGGTCGTTGCCCAGCGGGGTGCGGCCGGGGGCGATGCGCCCGAGGGTGTCCAACGCCACCAGCTCCCGGGTCCACACGTCCCGGTCGCGGCAGGGCTGGGCGACGATCAGGACGCCCGCCACGCGCGCGATGCGGCCCGGGTCGAAGGCGCACTCCCGCCGGGCGGGCAGCGTCCAGCGCAGATCCCCGTCGGCGGTGCGGTACGCGGCGATGCGCTCGGGGGTGACGACGGCGAGCATCCCGCCGCCCCGGGCGGCCGGAGCCAGCTGCTGGAGCACGCCGGCGGCCCGGCCGGGGCGCCCGGCGAGCCAGCCCGCGAGGCCCGGCACGGCCCGGTGCCAGCGGACCGCGTCGACCGAGAGCACGCGCGCGGTGTCGGTGACCATGCCGTCGCTCCACAGGGCGAAGGCGTGCCCAGGCGCGGCGCGCACCGCGAGCGGACGGCGCCCGTCGCGGCGGTAGGTCCAGCTGCGCGCCCCGCTCCTCGGGTCGTACGCCTCGACGGCCGCGCCCCGCACCCGTACCGCCGGGCGGGCCGGGGCGGCGGCGGGCAGCACGGTGAGGCGGTCGCCGTAGGGGGCGGGCCGGGCGTGGTGTGCTGCGGTGACCAGGGGGAGAGCCAGTACGGCGGCGACGGCGGCCAGCGCGAGACGGTTCCGGTCCATGAGGCGCCGAGCGTATCGGCCACCGTGCCAAAAGGGGCGCAACGCAATGAACTGTTTGATACTCGGGGTGATATCGGGTGACGGAGGGTGCTGAGCCCATGCAGTTCGACGACGACGCCGATCTGGACACGTCCGAGGTCAAGGACGTGCGGGGCAGCCGTGTCCCCGGCGGCAGGGCCACCATCGGCGGCGGCATCGTCGGGCTGATCGCGCTGGTGCTCGGCCTGCTGTTCGGGGTCGGGCCCGAGCAGCTGGGGCTCTCCTCCGGCGACTCCACCCCGGCGACCTCGGTGTCGGCCCAGGGGCAGGTGCAGGCGAGCTGCCGCAAGGGGCGCGACGCCAACACCAAGGAGGACTGCCGGATCCTCGCGGTGGTCAACAGCGTGCAGGACTACTGGTCGCAGGAGTTCCCGCGCCGCGGCGGCCGCTACGCGCCCGCGCAGACCGTCTTCTTCACCGGCCGGGTGTCGACCGCGTGCGGCACGGCGACCTCGGCGGTCGGGCCGTTCTACTGCCCGGGCGACCGGCAGGTCTATCTGGACCTCGGGTTCTTCGACGAGCTGCGGACCAAGTTCGGCTCCACCGGCGGCCCGTTCGCCCAGGCGTACGTGGTGGCGCACGAGTACGGGCACCACATCCAGAATCTGATGGGCACCCTCGCCCGGTCGCAGGACGGGCAGCAGGGCGCGAACAGCAACGCCGTGAAGGTCGAGCTGCAGGCCGACTGCTACGCCGGGGTGTGGGCGCACCACGCCACGACGACCCCGGACCCGAAGACCGGCAGGCCGCTGCTGACCCGGCTGACCGACCAGGACATCAAGGACGGCCTGGACGCGGCGGCGGCCGTGGGCGACGACCGGATCCAGGAGAAGTTCCAGGGCCGGGTCACCCCGGAGTCCTGGACGCACGGCTCGGCGCAGCAGCGCCAGCAGTGGTTCTACACCGGCTTCAGCACGGGCGACATGGGCCGCTGCAACACGTTCGCGCGCTGAGTCCGCGAGTCCGCCCGCGCACCCGACCACCGGCCCGACGGGCGTTGTCAGTGCCGGGTGCAAGACTGAGATCCAGGTCACATCGGAGCGGGTCGGCGAGAGGGACGGGAGTTCGTGATGAGTGTGTATCCGACGATTCTGTACGCGGACGCGAAGGCGGCGATCAGCCTCCTGAAGGACGCGTTCGGCTTCACGGAGACGAGTGTGTACGAGGACGCGGACGGCCTGGTGCTCCACGCCGAACTCGCCAGCGGCACCGGCATGGTGATGCTCGGCTCGAAGGGCCGGGGCGGCGTCTTCGCGGACGCCATGCGCGACGCGGGCCCGGCCGGTGTCTACGTGGTGGTGGCCGACGTGGACGCGCACCACAAACGGGCGGTGGAGCACGGCGTGGAGATCCTGATGGCGCCCACCGACCAGGACTACGGCTCACGGGACTACATGGCGCGCGACGCCGAGGGCAACGTGTGGAGCTTCGGTACGTACGCCCCCGGCGCCGGCTGACCTCGACTACACGCCGCCGGTGTGGACCTGGAAGGCCGCGCGGCGCACGGCCTTGGCCAGGGCCGGGTCCGGGTGGGCGGCGGCGAGGGCGACCAGGACCTGGACGGTGCGGGGGTGGCCGACGGCCCTGACCTCGTCGAGCAGGGCGGGCACGGTGCCCTGCACGGCCGAGTCGAGGTGACGCACCATCAGCTCGACCTCGCCGTGGTCGGCGACGGCCGCGGCGGTGTCGACCCAGAGCCAGGTGGACTCCTCGCGGGTGAGGACGGCGGTGACGTCCTCGGGGTCGGTGCCCTCGTGCTCGGCGAGCCAGAGGAGGGCGTAGGGGCGCAGGAAGATCTCGTCGGTGGCGGCGCGCACCTCGGGCTCGGCGGGCGCGCCGACGACCCGGAGCGCCTCGAAGGCGAGCCCGCGCACCAGGGCGTCCTCGCCCCGGGCCGCGTCGAGCAGTTCGGTCACCGCGCTGCCCACGGGCCGGGCGGCGAGCCAGGCGCGGTACTCGGCGCGGGCCGGGCCGGGGGTGAGCCGGGCGCAGCCGCGCAGCATGTCCTCGGCGGACTGCTCGATGTTGCCGGCCGGGCTCTGCGCGGCGACGCAGATCTGCTCCAGCTTGACCCACACCGCCCAGCTGCCGAGCGGGGTGAGGGTGGCCGAGCCCTCGCCGAGGGTGAGCGCGCCGACGGCGGCGAGCCCGGCCAGCACCCAGTCGAGGAGGAGGGAGAGGAAGGCGAGGGAGGCGGGGTGGTCCCCGCCGGTGCCGTCCGCGTCGGTGCCGTACGGGACTTCGCAGCGCTCGTCGCGCAGTTCGGCGACGCGCTGGCCGAGCAGGTCGAGCAGGGCCGGTACGAGGACGGGGCCGGCCGAGAGCTGGAGGAGGGAGAGCACCTGGGGGACGGCTTCGACGACCTCGGCCACGGCGGCGGGCGCGATGGCGGCCGGGGCGGGGTGGACGATCGACCAGGCGTCGAAGAGGGCGACCCAGCCGCGCAGCACCGCGGCGTCGTCGCGGTCCCAGGCGCGCAGCCGCCAGCCGGGGCGCGCGGTGCCGCCGTGCAGTTCGACGAGTCCGGCGAGCCGGGCCCGGTCCCAGCCGGCCCGCACCTGGGCGGGCGTCAGCCGCAGGGTGGCGGCGGCCAGTTCGGCGGCGGCGCCCGACAGGGTGCCCGTCGGGGCGGGGCGGGGCGCGCTGCCCCGGGCGCGCTCGGCGTCGGCCCAGCGGGCGACGCGTACGGCGTCGGCGAGGACCGCTCTGGCCTGGCGGGCCAGTTCGGCGGCGGCCGGGGTGCCCTCGGGCGGTCGGGAGCCCGCCCGGGAGCGGCGGTCGCTCACGGCCCGGCGGGCGCTGGCGAGGGGTCGGGCATCCTTCGCGTGCGGTGCGCGGACAAGCCGCAGTCTGGAGTCTCGCGGCAACTTCTCTTCAGGCTTCCGGGACGTCACGGATGCAGTCTTCCCGCTGACGGGCAGAAAGCCCAAACGGAATGGGGGAAGACCGGCTCCCGCGCGGGCCGGGCGCGGCCGGGGTCCGGGGGCTGTCCCCCCGGGGCGGCGCGGTCCGTTGACGGGCCGATTGCAGAAACGGAATGGGCGCCCTGATCGTCGGGGCGGTGCGGCCCGTCCCCCGTGCGCCGCTTCGGGGGCTTTGCCCCCGCGCGTCACATCAGCGGCGTCAGGAAGCGCCGCAGCGCCTCCTCGTAGCGGGCGGGGTCCGCGTTCCACATGGAGGCGTGCGGGGCGTGCTGGACGGTGTGAAGGGTCACCAGATCGGGGCGGCGGGCCGCGAGTTCACGGGTGAGGTGCCAGGAGGCCAGGGTGTCGTCGGGGCCGTGGAAGACCAGCGCCGGGACGCTCAGGGCGGCCGGGTCGGCGGCCTCGCGCAGACGGTCGCCGTGCGGGCCGGTGCGGCCCTGCGCGGCCCGGACGGCGAGCGGCAGCAGCGCGCTCGGGGCGCCGTGGGCGACGGCGAGGGCGCGCAGGGTGCCCTCCCAGTCGAGTACCGGCGAGTCGAGGACGACGCCCCGGATGTGCTCGCGCATCCCGGAGCTCGCGGCGGCGTGCAGCGCCATGGTGGCGCCGGTGGACCAGCCGTGCAGGATGACGCGCTCGGCGCCGGAGCGCACGGCGTACCGGACGGCGGCGTCGAGGTCGCGCCACTCCGAGTCGCCGAGGTGGCCGAGGCCGTCCGGGGAGCGGGGGGCGCCCTCGTCGCCCCGGTAGGCGATGTCGAGCACCGGCAGCCGGTGGCGGTGCAGGAACCCGATGAGGTTGAGCGGGTGCTCGCGGGTGGTGCCCAGGCCGTGCACGGTGATCACCCAGGTGTTCCGCACGCCCGGCACCAACCAGGCGGGCAGCACACCGAGCTCGGCGGGGATCTCCACGTCCTCGTAGTCGAGGCCGAGCGCTTCCTTCGGGGTGCCGTGGTGGAGCTGCGGGGTGAGCCGGACCCGGTCCCCCGGCCGCGGGCTGCCCCGGGTGACCAGCTCCAGGCGGCGCACCACGGTGTCCGCCGGGTGCGGCACGTCGACGATCTCGCCGACCACCGCGCGGATGCCGGGTCCCTCGATCCCGTACAGGCCGGGCCGCAGCGAGGCCAGGCAGCGGGTCAGGGCGATCCGCCCGGGCCCGGTGGCGTGCACGGTGAGCTCGGGGTCGGTGGGCAGCGGGCGGCCGGGCGGCGCCTTGAGGGCCGCGTCGCTCGCGTACCGTCCGGCGGCCACCGCTGCCGCGCCGACGCCGATGAGTGTGGTGACGGCCGCTGCCGTCGCTGTAGCCGGGCGCACCGTTCCAGTGTCGGCAGAGCGCGGCGACACGGCCAGTGGGCGGGGGCCTACCGGGGCACGCCCGGGTGCGGGGGCGTCAGCGCTGGCCGTACCCCCGGAACTGTTCGGCGGCCCGGTCGAGGTCGGCGGCGGAGAGCAGGGAGGGGGTGCGGCCGGGGACGGAGGAGGCGGCGAGCCAGAGGCGGCACATCCACTCCAGCTGGGCGGTGCGGTCGTATGCCTGGGAAAGGGTGGTTCCGTAGGTGATCGTCCCGTGGTTCTGGAGGAGGCAGCCGGTGCGGCCTTCGAGGGCGCGCAGCATGTTCCGCGCCAGTTCCTCGGTCCCGTACAGCGCGTACGGCGCGACCTGGACCGGACCGCCGAGCGCGGCGGTCATGTAGTGGACCGGCGGGAGCTCGGTGACCAGGGTGGAGACGGCCGTGGCGTGCACGGCGTGGGTGTGGACGACGGCCCGGGCGTCGGTGTCCCGGTATACGGCCAGGTGCATGGGCAGCTCGCTGGTGGGGCGCAGCGTGCCGGTCACCTGGTGGCCGGTGAGGTCGACGGCGACGGTGTCGGCGGGGCCTAGGCGGTCGTAGGGGACCCCGGTGGGGGTGACGAGGACCAGGTCCCCGACGCGTACGGAGACGTTGCCCGAGGTGCCCACGACCAGGCCTTCCTCGGCGGTGCGGCGCGCGGTGGCGGTCAGCTCGGCCCAGGCCGCGGCGATCGCCGCTGAGTCGTTCGGCTCTCCCATGAAAGTGATCCTCGCAGGCTCCGCGCCGAGGGCGGCGGAGTGAGCAGAATCTCTTCAATGGGCTCTATGGCCGGTATATAGGGGTTCGTCAGGGCCTGACCGCACCAGAAACCGGTCAGATACACCGTGACGCCCGACCCAGTTCACCTTCCGTTCATCCAGGTTACTTACGTTCGTCCAGCCACTGACGTCGAACGATTGCCTGGGTAAATGGAACACATCACGCTGCTGCTCGCCATTGTGGTCGTGACAGCTCTAGTGTTCGATTTCACGAACGGTTTCCATGACACCGCCAACGCGATGGCCACGACCATCTCGACCGGCGCCCTGAAGCCCAAAGCCGCGGTCGCCATGTCCGCCGCGCTCAACCTGGTCGGCGCGTTCCTGTCGGTGGAGGTCGCCAAGACGATCTCCGGCGGGATCATCAACGAAAAGGGCATCAGAACAGAGGTCATCTTCGCGGCGCTCGTCGGCGCCATCCTCTGGAACCTGGTGACCTGGCTGCTCGGCCTGCCGTCCAGCTCGTCCCACGCGCTGTTCGGCGGTCTGATCGGCGCGGCCGTGATGTCGGCCGGCTGGTCCTCGGTGAACGGCTCGACCGTCGTCACCAAGGTGCTGCTCCCCGCCGTCGCCGCCCCGATCGTCGCGGGCGTCGCCTCGATGCTGGCCACGCGTCTGACGTACCGGATCAACCGAAACGTCGACCCGGCTGCCGAGAAGGCCACCGCCAAGGGCTACCGGGCCGGGCAGATCGCCTCCGCCGGTCTCGTCTCGCTCGCCCACGGCACCAACGACGCGCAGAAGACCATGGGCATCATCACGCTCGCCCTGGTCACCGGCGGTGTGCTGCACCCGGGCGCCAACCCTCCGATGTGGGTCATCGTCTCGGCCGGCATGGCCATCGCCATGGGCACCTACCTCGGCGGCTGGCGCATCATCCGCACCATGGGCAAGGGCCTGACCGAGCTGGCGCCGCCGCAGGGCTTCGCCGCCCAGTCCGGTGCCGCGACCGTCATCCTGGCCTCCTCGCACCTCGGCTTCTCGCTCTCCACCACCCAGGTCTGCTCCGGCTCCGTCATGGGCGCCGGCCTCGGCCGCAAGGGCGGTGTGGTCCGCTGGTCCACCGCGACCCGCATGTTCATCGCCTGGGGCCTGACCCTGCCCGCCGCGGGTCTGGTCGGCGCCGGCGCCGAGTTCCTGACCGGCCAGGGCACCTGGGGCGTCGTCCTCGTGGCGATCCTGCTGATCGCGGGCTCCGGCTTCATCTGGAAGCTGTCGCGCCGCGAGCCGGTCGACCACAACGACGTCACCGCCACCGCCGCCCCGGCCGAGTCCCCGGCCGAGCCCGCGGGCGTCGTGACCACCGCGATCGCCGCCGTCACCCCGCCGCCCACCGTCGCCGCCGTGGCCGCCGATCTGACGGCCACCATCCCGGCGCCGGCCCCGGTGGCCCCCGCCGACCCGGCCCGCCCGGCCACCGTCTGACCCGGCCGCGCACACCGAAGGAATCGTCATGCACATCGACTGGGCAGCTCTCGGCACCGTCTTCGGTGTCAGCCTCATCGTCACCGTCGGCCTGGTGGGCCTGTTCACCGTCGGGATCGTCGGCCTCAGCAAGCAGCAGTCGGCCGCGGCCGGCAAGGGCAACGTCGTCGTGGCCCGCACCACCGCCTACCTCTGCTTCGCGCTCTGCGCGGCGGCCGTCGCGTACGGCATCAATCTGATCGTCGGCAAGTAGCGCGCGAGCAGTACCGCACCCACCCCAGAACCGCCCTCCGGCCCCGCCGGAGGGCGGTTCTCTGTGTGCCTGGGCACACTCTCCCGTCGCAGGTCAGCAGCGAGTTGACGGGCGTTCCCGGGCGTGGTGGACTGCCCGAGCCATTACGGCGGCAGAAGAGGAAGCCGGTGCGAATCCGGCGCGGTCCCGCCACTGTCATCGGGGAATCATCCCCGTGAGCCAGGAACTCTCACCGCCGGTCGACGTCGTACCAGGGCGCGGACACCCTGAGTGAGGACATACCGCCATGCGCGCCTGCCTGTTGCCGGCACCCCCCGGAAGTACCAGAGCCCTTCACGGCGTTGCGGCGGGCTGATCCCATGCGTGCCGATCGCACTTTCGCGTACGGCGCCACCGCCGGTCTCCTCGGCGACCTCCTCCTCGGCGACCCCCGCCGCGGGCACCCGGTCGCCGCGTTCGGCCGTGCCGCGGCCGCCGTGGAGCGCGCGCTGTGGCGCGACCACCGGGGCTGGGGCGCGCTGCACACCGCCGTGTGCGCCGGAGGCGCCGCGGGCGCCGCACTGCTCGCCACGCGCGCGGTACGCGAGCGTCCCGCCGCGTCCGTCGCCCTGACCGCGGCCGCCACCTGGGCCGTCGTGGGCGGCACTTCGCTGGGCCGGGAGGCCCGGGCGATCGGCGCCGCCCTCGCTGCCGGGGACGTCGAGGCGGCCCGCGCGCGCCTGCCGCACCTGTGCGGGCGCGACCCGCAGTCCCTGGACGCGCCCGGCATCGCGCGCGCGGTCGTCGAGTCCGTCGCCGAGAACACCTCCGACGCCGTGGTCGGCGCGCTGGTGTGGGGGGCGCTCGCGGGAGTGCCGGGACTGGTCGCGTTCCGTGCGGTCAACACGCTGGACGCGATGGTCGGCCACCGCTCGCCGCGCCATCTGCGGTACGGGTGGGCCTCGGCGCGCCTGGACGACGTGGCGGGCTGGCCGGGCGCCCGGCTCACCGCCGCACTCGCGGTGGCCGCCGGAGGCGATCCGCGCGCCGCCACGCGCGCGTGGCGCGACGACGCCCGCAAGCACCCGAGCCCCAACGCGGGTCCGGTGGAGGCGTCGTTCGCGGGCGCGCTGGGCGTACGGCTCGGCGGCACCCTCTCGTACGGCGGCCGCGTCGAGCACCGGCCCGTCCTGAACGGGGGCGGCCGGGCGGTGGAGGTCCCGGACATCGAGCGGGCGGTGCGGCTGTCGCGCCGGGTGGGCTGGCTGGCGCTGGGCGCGGCGATCGCGGTGAGGAAGGTACGTACATGAGCGGCGGACTGCTGGTCGCGGGCACCACGTCGGATGCCGGGAAGAGCGTCGTCACCGCCGGGATCTGCCGGTGGCTGGTGCGCCAGGGCGTGAAGGTCGCGCCGTTCAAGGGGCAGAACATGTCCCTCAACTCGTTCGTCACGCGCGAGGGCGCCGAGATCGGGCGGGCGCAGGCGATGCAGGCGCAGGCGGCGCGCGTCGAGCCGTCCGCGCTGATGAACCCCGTGCTGCTCAAGCCGGGGAGCGACCGGTCGAGCCAGGTCGTACTGATGGGCAGGCCGGTGGGCGAACTGAGCGCCAGCGGCTACCACGGCGGGCGCCAGGAGGCCCTTCTCGGCACCGTCGTGGACTGTCTGGAGCGGCTGCGGGGCACATATGACGCCGTGATCTGCGAGGGGGCGGGCAGTCCGGCCGAGATCAACCTGCGGCGTACCGACATCGTCAACATGGGCATCGCGCGCGCCGCGAAGCTTCCGGTGGTGGTGGTCGGCGACATCGACCGGGGCGGGGTGTTCGCCTCGTTCTTCGGTACGACGGCGCTGCTGAGCCCCGAGGACCAGGCGCTGGTCGCCGGGTACATCGTCAACAAGTTCCGGGGCGACGTCTCGCTCCTCGAACCGGGCATCGACATGCTGCGCGGGCTCACCGGGCGCCACACGTACGGGATCCTGCCGTTCGCGCACGGCCTCGGCATCGACGAGGAGGACGGCCTGCGGGTCTCCCTGCGCGGCGCCGTGCGCGAGTCCGTGGTGGCGCCGCCGGTGGGCGAGGACGTGCTGCGGGTCGCGGTCTGCGCCGTCCCGCTGATGTCCAACTTCACGGACGTGGACGCCCTCGCCGCCGAACCGGGCGTGATCGTACGGTTCGTGGACCGGCCCGAGGAGCTGGCCGACGCGGATCTGGTCGTCGTGCCGGGAACCCGGGGCACGGTCCGGGCGTTGGAATGGCTGAGGGAACGGGGGCTGGCGCGGGAGCTGGCGCGCAGGGCGGCCGAGGGGCGTCCGGTGCTGGGGATCTGCGGCGGGTTCCAGGTGCTTTCAGAGCACATCGAGGACGAGGTCGAGTCACGGGCGGGCTCCGTGGCGGGGCTCGGACTGCTGCCCGTACGGGTGCGGTTCGCGCCCGAGAAGACACTTGCACGGCCGACCGGCGAGGCGCTGGGCGAGCCCGTGGAGGGATACGAGATCCACCACGGCGTCGCCGAAGTGCTGGGCGGGGAAGCCTTCTTGGACGGATGCCGGGTCGGTGCGGTCTGGGGCACGCACTGGCACGGGTCACTTGAGAGCGACGGATTCAGGCGACGGTTCCTGGAGACGGTCGCGAGCGCCGCCGGACGGCGTTTCGTGCCCGCCCCGGACACGTCGTTCGGCGCGCTGCGCGAAGAGCAGCTGGACCGCCTCGGCGACCTCATCGAAGAACACGCGGACACGGACGCGCTCATGCGGCTCATCGAGCAGGGCGCGCCCGCAGGACTTCCCTTCATCGCACCTGGAGCACCCGCATGAGCACTGTGCTGTTGTTGTCGACCGCCGACACGGATCTGCTGGCGGCCCGGGCCTCCGGGGCGCCCTTCCGGATCGGCAACCCGACCCGTATCGACGTGGCAGAGGAGCTGCCCGCGCTGATCGAGGGCGCGTCCGTGGCCGTCGTGCGCCTCCTCGGCGGCAAGCGCGCCTGGGAGGACGGGCTGGCCGCGCTGAAGGCGTCGGGCATCCCGACGGTGCTGCTCGGCGGCGAGTCCGTGCCGGACGCGGAGCTGATGGCCGAGTCGTCGGTCCCGGCCGGTGTGGTCGCCGAGGCCCTGCGCTATCTGGTCGAGGGCGGCCCCGGCAACCTCGTGGAGCTGTCCCGGTTCCTCTCCGACACCGTGCTCCTGACCGGCGTGGGCTTCGCCGAGCCGGAGAAGATGCCCGAGTGGGGCGTGCACGGCACGCGCGCGTACGTGGAGGGCCGCCCCACCGTCGGCGTGCTCTTCTACCGCGCCCACGAGCTCTCCGGCAACACCTCCTTCGTCGACGTCCTCTGCGACCGCATCGAGGCCCAGGGCGCCAACGCCCTTGCCGTGTACGTGGGTTCGCTGCGCGGCGCCGAGCCCGCGCTCTACGAGACGCTGGGCCGGGCGGACGCGCTCATCGCGACCGTCCTGGCGGCGGGCGGCACCACCGCGTCGCAGGCCAGCGCGGGCGGCGACGAGGAGGCGTGGGACATCGGCGCCCTGGCCGACCTCAACGTCCCCGTGCTCCAGGGGCTCTGCCTCACCTCGTCCAAGGCGGCCTGGGAGGCGTCGGACGCCGCGCTCTCCCCCATGGACGCGGCGATGCAGGTCGCCATCCCCGAGTTCGACGGCCGGCTGATCACCGTCCCGTTCTCCTTCAAGGAGCAGGGCCCGGACGACGTGCCGGTCTACGTCGCCGACCCCGAGCGGGCCTCCCGGGTCGCCGGGATCGCGGTGCGCCACGCCCGCCTCAAGCACAAGCCGAACGCGGAGAAGAAGCTGGCCCTGGTCTTCACCGCGTACCCGACCAAGCACTCCCGCGTCGGCAACGCGGTGGGCCTGGACACGCCCGCCTCCGCCGTGCGCGTCCTGGACGCGCTGCGCGACGCCGGCTACGTGGTGGAGGGCCACCCGGACAACGGCGACGAGCTGATCCACCGCCTGATCAACGCGGGCGGCCACGACGTGGAGTGGCTCACCGAGGAGCAGCTGGCGGCCGCCCCCGCGCGCGTGCCGCTCGCGGACTACCGCGCCTGGTTCGAGAAGCTGGAGCCGGAGCTGCGCGACGGCATGCTGGAGCACTGGGGCGAGCCCCCGGGCCAGTTGTACGTGGACGGGGACGAGATCGTGCTCGCCTCCCTCCAGTTCGGCAACGTCGTCGTGATGATCCAGCCGCCGCGCGGCTTCGGCGAGAACCCCATCGCGATCTACCACGACCCGGACATGCCGCCGTCGCACCACTACATGGCGGCGTACCGCTGGCTGGAGAACAGCTTCGGCGCCGACGCGATCGTCCACATGGGCAAGCACGGCACCATGGAGTGGCTGCCCGGCAAGGGCCTGGGCCTGTCCTCCGGCTGCGGCCCGGACGCGGTCCTGGGCGATCTGCCGCTGGTCTACCCGTTCATCGTCAACGACCCGGGCGAGGGCACCCAGGCCAAGCGGCGCGGCCACGCCACGGTCGTGGACCACCTGGTCCCGCCGATGGCCCGCGCCGACACCTACGGCGACCTGGCCAAACTGGAGCAGCTCCTCGACGAGTACGCGCTGGTGAGCGACCTCGACCCGACGAAGGCCCCGGCCGTGCGGGCGCAGATCTGGACGCTGGTGAAGGCCGCCGAGCTCCACCACGACCTGCACGTCGACGAGCAGCCGGACGACGGCGACTTCGACGAGTTCGTCATGCACATCGACGGCTACCTCTGCGAGATCAAGGACGTCCAGATCCGCGACGGCCTGCACATCCTCGGCGGCGGCCCCGAGGCCGAGCCCCGGGTCAACCTGGTGCTCGCGGTGCTGCGCGCCTCCCAGGTGTGGGGCGGCCAGGCGAACGCGCTGCCGGGCCTGCGCGCGTCGCTGGCCGAGCACTTCGGCCTGGTGGAGAAGGAGCTCCTGGCCGAGCCGGGCACGCCGGTGAAGGTGCCGGTGGAGCTCACGGACCTGGTCGAGGGCCCTGCCCGTACGGCGGCCGACGCGATCGACCTCCTGGAGCAGCTGTGCCGCCGCCTGGCGGAGGGCATGGAGGAGCGCGGCTGGGACGCGGCCGCGTGCGGCCCGCTGGTGGCGGAGGTCCTGGGCGCCGAACTCGCCCCGGCCGTCGCGGTCCTCGACTTCGCCTGCCGCGAAGTGGTGCCGCGCCTGGCGCGTACGACGGACGAGATCACCCATATCCTGCGGGCGCTGGACGGCGGTTACGTCCCGGCGGGCCCGTCCGGCTCCCCCACCCGGGGCCTGGTCAACGTCCTGCCGACCGGCCGCAACTTCTACTCGGTGGACCCCAAGGCCATCCCGTCCAGGCTGAGCTGGGAGGTCGGCCAGGCGCTGGCGGACTCGCTGGTGCAGCGCTACCTCGCAGACAACGGCGCGTACCCGAAGTCCGTGGGCCTCACGGTCTGGGGCACCTCCGCGATGCGCACCCAGGGCGACGACATCGCGGAGATCCTGGCGCTGCTCGGCTGCCGCCCGGTGTGGGACGAGGCGTCCCGGCGCGTCACCGGCTTCGAGGTGGTCCCGGTCGCGGAGCTGGGCCGTCCCCGCATCGATGTGACGGTCCGCATCTCCGGCTTCTTCCGGGACGCGTTCCCGCACGTGGTCGGCCTGATCGACGACGCGGTGCGGACGGTGGCGGAGCTGGACGAACCGGCCGAGTCCAACTACGTACGGGCGCACGCCGACGAGGACACCGCCGAACACGGCGACCGCCGCCGCGCCACGGCCCGTATCTTCGGCTCCAAGCCGGGGGCGTACGGGGCGGGCCTGCTCCCCCTGATCGACGCCCGCAACTGGCGCTCGGACGCGGACCTGGCCGAGGTGTACGCGGTGTGGGGCGGCTATGCGTACGGGCGCGGGCTCGACGGGCGCGCGGCGCGGGGCGACATGGAGACGGCGTTCCGGCGGATCGCGGTGGCGGCGAAGAACGTCGACACCCGCGAGCACGACCTGGTCGACGCCGACGACTACTTCCAGTACCACGGCGGCATGGTCGCCATGGTCCGCCATCTGACGGGCGAGTCGCCCGAGGCGTACGTGGGCGACTCGGCCACCCCGGACCAGATCAAGACCCGCACCCTGGGCGAGGAGACCCACCGCGTCTTCCGCGCGCGCGTGGTCAACCCGCGCTGGATGGCGGCGATGCGGCGCCACGGCTACAAGGGCGCGTTCGAGATGGCCGCGACCGTGGACTACCTGTTCGGGTACGACGCGACGGCGGGCGTGGTCGACGACTGGATGTACGAGAAGTTGTCGGCGGAGTACGTGTTCGACGAGACGAACCGGGACTTCATGAAGAAGTCCAACCCCTGGGCGCTGCGCGGCATCACGGAACGGCTGCTGGAAGCGGCCGACCGCGGCCTGTGGGCCGAACCGGACGCGGAGACGCTGGAGCAGCTCCGCGCGACCTATCTGCAGCTCGAGGGCGACCTGGAAGGTGACGACGCATGAGCACGCCTTATCCGTTCACCGCGATCGTCGGTCAGGACGACCTGCGTCTCGCGCTGCTGCTGAACGCGGTGTCACCGGCGGTCGGCGGCGTCCTCGTCCGGGGCGAGAAGGGCACCGCCAAGTCGACCGCCGTGCGGGCGCTCTCCGCGCTGCTGCCCGAGGTCGACGTCATAACGGGCTGCCGGTTCTCCTGCGACCCCGTGGCCCCGGATCCGGCGTGCCCCGACGGGCCGCACGAGGCCGGGACCGGGGCGGCTCGGGCCGCGCGGATGGTGGAGCTGCCGGTCGGCGCGTCCGAGGACCGCCTCGTCGGCGCGCTCGACATCGAGCGGGCGCTCGCCGAGGGCGTGAAGGCCTTCGAGCCCGGCCTGCTGGCCCACGCCCACCGCGGGATCCTGTACGTGGACGAGGTCAACCTCCTCCACGACCACCTGGTCGACCTGCTGCTCGACGCCGCCGCCATGGGCGCCTCGTACGTGGAGCGCGAAGGCGTTTCCGTACGGCACGCCGCGCGCTTCCTGCTGGTGGGGACCATGAACCCCGAAGAGGGCGAGCTGCGGCCGCAGTTGCTGGACCGGTTCGGGCTCACCGTGGAGGTCTCGGCCTCCCGGGAGCCGGACCAGCGGGTCGAGGTGGTCCGCCGCAGGCTCGCCTACGACGACCAGCCCGCCGCGTTCGCCGCGCGCTGGGACGACGAGGAGAGCTCCGTACGGGCCCGGATCGTCGCGGCGCGGGCACTGCTGCCCGAGGTGCGCCTCGGCGACGCCGCACTCCGGCAGATCGCCGCGACCTGCGCGGCCTTCGAGGTCGACGGCATGCGGGCCGACATCGTGATGGCGCGCACCGCCACGGCGCTGGCCGCCTGGGCGGGGCGTACGGACGTGCTCGCCGAGGACGTGCGGCAGGCGGCGCTCCTCGCGCTGCCGCACCGGCGCCGGCGCAACCCGTTCGACGCCCCGGGCCTGGACGAGGACAAGCTCGACGACACCCTCCAGGAGTTCGGGGACCAGGGCGAGGACGACGACCCGGATCCGGACGGGCCGGGCGGCGGGGGCGGGCAGCCCCCGCAGGACGGCGGCCCGACGCCGGACGCGGGCGCCGGGGACACCCCCGCGCGCCCCGAGGCGGGCGAGGGCGGCGAGCCGCAGCCGTCCGGCGCCGGCGAGCAGCAGGCCGTACGGGCGGGAGAGCCGTTCCGTACGAAGATGCTGAGCGTGCCCGGGCTCGGCGAGGGCGCGGCCGGGCGCCGCTCGCGGGCCCGCACGGCGCACGGGCGCACGACCGGGGCCCGCCGCCCCCAGGGCGCCCTCACCAAGCTGCACTTGGCGGCGACCATCCAGGCGGCGGCCCCGCACCAGCGGGCGCGCGGGCGTTCGGGGCGCGGCCTGGTCGTCCGGCGTGACGATCTGCGCCAGGCGACCAGGGAGGGCCGCGAGGGCAATCTGGTGCTCTTCGTCGTCGACGCCTCCGGCTCGATGGCGGCCCGGCAGCGGATGGGCGCGGTCAAAGGCGCGGTGCTCTCACTGCTGCTCGACGCCTATCAGCGGCGGGACAAGGTCGGGCTGATCACCTTCCGGGGCAAGGACGCGGAGGTGGCCCTGCCGCCGACGTCGTCGGTGGACGCGGCGGCGGCCCGTCTGGAGACGCTGCCGACGGGCGGGCGCACCCCGCTCGCGGCCGGGCTGCTCAAGGCGCACGACGTGCTGCGCGTGGAGAGGCTGCGGGATCCGTCGCGGCGGCCGCTGGTCGTGGTGGTGACGGACGGGCGGGCCACCGGCGGCGTGGACCCGGTGGCGCTCGCGGGCCGGTCGGCCCGGCTGCTCGCCGCCGAAGGGGTCGCGTCGGTGGTCGTGGACTGCGAGGCGGGCGCGGTGCGCCTCGGGCTCGCGGCCGAGCTGGCGCGGGAGCTGGGCGGTCCGGCGGTGACGCTCGACGAGCTGCGGGCGGACTCGATCGCCGGTCTGGTCAAGGACGTTCAAGGGACTTCGAGGAGGGCCGCCTGATGCCGCAGGGACAGCCGAGCGTGGTGCCCGAGGACGGGCTGACGACGCGTCAGAGGCGTAACCGGCCGCTGGTCGTGGTGCACACGGGCATCGGCAAGGGCAAGTCGACGGCCGCGTTCGGGCTCGCGCTGCGGGCCTGGAACCAGGGCTGGCCGATCGGGGTGTTCCAGTTCGTCAAGTCGGCGAAGTGGAAGGTCGGCGAGGAGAACGCGCTGAAGGTGCTGGGCTCCTCCGGCGAGGGCGGCAGCGTCGACTGGCACAAGATGGGCGAGGGGTGGTCCTGGGTCCAGCGGGACGAGCAGCTGGACAACGAGGACAAGGCCCGTGAGGGCTGGGAGCAGGTCAAGCGGGACCTGGCGGCCGAGACGTACAAGCTGTACGTGCTCGACGAGTTCGCGTACCCCATGCACTGGGGATGGGTGGACACGGACGAGGTCATCGCGGTGCTGCGGGACCGCCCGGGCACCCAGCACGTGGTGATCACGGGGCGCAACGCACCCGGGAAGCTGGTGGACTTCGCGGATCTGGTGACCGACATGTCCAAGGTCAAGCACCCGATGGACGCCGGTCAGAAGGGGCAGCGGGGCATCGAGTGGTAGCACGTCTCGTCATCGCGGCCCCCTCGTCGGGCAGCGGGAAGACCACGGTCGCGACGGGCCTGATGGCCGCGCTCGCCGCGACCGGGCTCACCGTGTCCCCGCACAAGGTCGGCCCCGACTACATCGACCCCGGCTACCACGCCCTGGCCACGGGGCGTCCCGGGCGCAACCTCGACGCGTATCTGTGCGGCGCGGAGCTGATCGCTCCGCTGTTCGCGCACGGTGCGCGGGGGTGCGACGTCGCGGTGGTCGAGGGCGTGATGGGGCTGTACGACGGGGCGGCGGGGCTCGGCGAGCTGGCCTCCACCGCGCAGGTGGCGAAGCTGCTGCGGGCGCCGGTGGTGCTGGTCGTCGACGCGTCCTCGCAGTCGCGGTCGGTGGCGGCGCTGGTGCACGGGTTCGCGTCCTGGGATCCCGGGGTGCGGATCGGCGGCGTGATCCTCAACAAGGTGGCGTCGGAGCGGCACGAGGTGCTGCTGCGGGACGCGCTGGACGAGTCGGGGGTGCCGGTGCTCGGCGTACTGCGGCGCGCCGCGCCCGTGTCGACGCCGTCGCGGCACCTCGGGCTCGTGCCGGTCGCGGAGCGGCGGGCCGACGCGGTGGCCGCTGTCGCGGCGATGGCGGAGCAGGTGCGGTTGGGGTGCGACCTGGCTGCGCTGGTGGCGCTGGCCCGGTCGGCGCCGACGCTTGGCGGCGAGCCGTGGGACCCGACGGGCCTGTTCCCCCACCCCACCCCTTCCCGCTGTGACATTTGCGGCTCCGCCGCGTGGCCTCCGGGGGTGGGTGGGGGTAAAGGTGATCTCCCGGGGGCTACGCCCCCGGTACCCCACGCGGGGCCTGCGGCCCCTGCACCCCGCCACGGGGGCTCCGCCCCCGGTACCCCCGCTTCGGGGCTCCGCCCCGGACCCCGCTCCTCAAACGCCGGAGGGGCTGAATCTGGTCCGCCCGGACTGTACGGTCCCGCGTCCGTTGTGGGCAGTCGTTCCGCTGGGGCGGAACGGGTGGGCACAACGGACCACCGGGCCGCAGACGAATGTGGCCCCGCGCCGGCGAAGCCCGTCGTCGCTATCGCCGGAGGCCCCGCCTTCACCTTCTCGTATGCCGAGCACGCCGAGCTGCTCGCCGCCGCCGGGGCGGACGTCGTGGTGTTCGACCCACTGAGGGACGAGCGGCTGCCCGACCGCACCGCCGGGTTGGTGATCGGCGGCGGGTTCCCCGAGGTGTACGCGGCGGAGCTCAGTGCCAATGAGCCGCTGCGGAAAGCCGTCAGCGCGCTGGCGCGCGGCGGCGCGCCCGTCGCCGCCGAGTGCGCCGGGCTGCTCTACCTCGCGCGGTCGCTCGACGGACAGCCGATGTGCGGCGTCCTGGACGCCGACGCCCGGATGTCGGAGCGGCTCACGCTCGGGTACCGGGAGGCCGTCGCCGTCGGGGACAGCTGCCTCGCGCCCGCCGGCACGAGGCTGCGCGGGCACGAGTTCCACCGGACCGTCCTCGACCCGGGGGCGGGGCCCGCGCCCGCGTGGGGTCTGGTGCACCCGGAGCGCCGGGTCGAAGGTTTCGTACAGCAGGGCGTGCACGCGAGCTATCTGCACACGCACTGGGCCGCCCGGCCCGCCATCGCCCGTCGGTTCGTCGAGAGGTGCACGCCATGAGCAAGCTGGTCGGAGTCGGAGTCGGCCCGGGTGACCCGGAGCTGGTGACCGTCAAGGGCGTACGGGCCCTCCAGGAGGCCGACGTCGTCGTCGTGCCCGTGATGGCCGCCGCCGACGGCAAGGACGGCGGCGAGCCCGGCCGCGCCGAGGCGACCGTGCTGCACTACGTGGACCGGGAGAAGGTCGTCCGGGTCGTCTTCGCGCTCAACGAGCGGTCCGACCGGGGGCGGCGCGAGGCCGCCTGGGACGCGGCGGGCGAGGCGGTCGCCGAGCTGCTGCGCGCGCACGGCTCGGTGGCCTTCGCGACCATCGGCGACCCCAATGTGTATTCGACGTTCACGTACCTCGCCCAGACCATCACCGAGCTGGTGCCGGGGACGGAGATCGTGACCGTGCCGGGGATCACCGCGATGCAGGACCTCGCCGCGCGTTCGGGCGCCGTGCTGACGGAGGGGACCGAGCCGCTCACCCTCGTCCCCGTCACCGCCGGGGCGACCGTGCTCAAGGACGCGCTGGAGGGCCCGGGCACGGTGGTGGCGTACAAGTTCGGGCGCCAGGCCGGTGAGGTGGCGGCGGCGCTGCGGGCGACCGGGCGGATCGACGACGCGGTGTGGGGCTCGGCGCTGGGCCTGGACGAGGAGTTCATCCGCCCGGCCGCCGAGCTCGACGGCGGCGCGCTGCCGTACCTCTCGACGCTCATCGCGCCCGCGCGGCGCGAGGGCGGGCGCGGCGGCAAGCTGTGACAGCGCCCCAGGCTCCGTACGCGGCGGGCTCACCCCGCCAGGCCCACCACCAGCCAGATGAAGGCCACCCCGCCGACCGTGAACAGCAGCGTGGACAGCGCCGGGTGGTCGTGGTGGGCCTCCGGCAGGATCTCGGCGGCGGCCAGATACAGCAGCACCCCGCCGAAGAAGCCCAGATAGCTTCCGAGCAGCTCGGCCGGAAGAGTGAACAGCAGCGTCGAGGCGGCGCCGACCATCGGGGCGAGCGCGTCCGCGATCAGCATGGCGACGGCCTTGCGCTTCTCGTTCCCGTACAGGCTGGTGATCGTGTAGGTGTTGAAGCCGTCGGCGAAGTCGTGCGTGATCACGGCGACCGCCACGGCCGCGCCCATGCCGCCGCCCACCTGGAAGGCGGCGCCGATCGCGATGCCGTCCATCAGGCTGTGGCCGACCATCGCCGCGGCCGCCGTCAGACCCACCTGCGGCACTCTCTTATCTCCCCCATGGGCCGCCCGACGCACGGCGAGCAGGCGTTCCACCAAGTGGGCGAGGAGGAAGCCGCCGACGAACAGCAGCAGCGCGGCCGGTACGCCGAAGACCTCGTCGCCCGCCGCCTCCACCGCCTCGGGCAGCAGGTCGAGCCCGACCACGCCGAGCATCAGCCCGCCCGCAAGCCCCAGCACGAGATGGCGCCGGTCGGTGACGCGCTGGGCCGTCCAGCCGCCGACCAGTGTCATCAGGAACGCGCCGAGCGCCACGATCACCGCCATGCGCCCTTGCTAACCGACTGACCCACCCCCGCGCATTTCGCTTTACCGACTGTGTGACGTACGAGAGGACCCCTCCCATGGCCGATGCCCCCACCGGCAGGCTGACCGTCGTCGGCGCCGGCCCCGGCGCCGCCGATCTGCTGACGTTCCGCGCCGCCCGGGCGATCGCCGAGGCCGACGTGGTCATCTGGGCCGCGAGCCTGGTGCAGGCCGAGGTCCTGGACCACGCGCGCGAAGGCGCCGAGATCCTGGACTCGGCGGCGATGTCCCTGGAGGACGTCGTGGGGGTGTACGAGCGGGCCGCCCGGGAGGGGCTGAAGGTCGCCCGTATCCACTCCGGCGACCCGGCGCTGTGGGGCGGCACCCAGGAGCAGCTCGACCGGGTGGCGGGGCTCGGCCTGGAGGTCGAGGTCATCCCGGGCGTCTCGTCGTTCTCGGCGGTCGCCGCGATCGCCCAGCGCGAGCTGACCATCCCGGAGATAGCCCAGTCCGTCATCCTCACCCGCCTCGGCGGCGGCAAGACGCCGATGCCGCCCGGCGAGGAGGTCCGCGAGTTCGCCCGGCACGGCACCACGATGGCGATCTTCCTGTCCGCCGCCCGCTCGGGTCAGCTGGTGGAGGAGCTCCTTGAGGGCGGCTACCCGACCTCGACGCCGGTCGTCATCGCGTACCAGGCGACCTGGCCCGAGGAGCTGGTGCTGCGCTGCACGATCGCGACGCTGGAGGAGACGGTGAAGGAGCACAAGCTCTGGAAGCACACGCTCTTCCTGGTCGGCCCGGCCCTGTCGGCCTCCGGCACCCGCTCGCACCTCTACCACCCGGGGCACTTCCACGGCTTCCGCCGGGCGGACCCGGCGGCCCGCCGCGCGCTGAAGGCCGAGAAGGCGGAGCGCACCCCGTCATGATCACCGTCATCGGTACGGGGACGGGGGCGCCGCTGGCACCGGACGCCCTGGCGGCGCTGGCCGAGGCCACGCTGGTCACCGGCGCCGCCCGCCACCTCGCGGCGGCCGAAGCGGCGGCCGAACTCCCGCCGCGGGCCAAGCAGCTGGTGCTCGGCCCGCTGGCGCCCGCCCTCGACGCCATCGCCGAGCACCACGAGCGCGGCGGCCGGGCCGTGGTGCTGGCCTCCGGGGACCCCGGGTTCTTCGGGATCGTGCGGGCGCTGGCCGAGCGGTTCGGGCCGCAGGAGCTGGACATACGGCCGGGGACCGCGTCGGTGGCGGTCGCCTTCGCCCGCCTCGGGCTGCCCTGGGACGACGCGCTGGTGGTCAGCGCGCACGGCCGTGACCTGCGGACGGCCGCCAACGTGTGCCGGGCGCACCCCAAGACCGCCGTGCTGACCGGACCCGGTGCCGGGCCCGCCGAGCTGGGCGCCGAGCTCGCCCGGCGGGCGCCCGAGCGGGTCCTGGTGGTGGCGTCGGCGCTGGGCGACCCGGAGCGGGAGCGGCTGGTGCGGGTGAGCCCGGCCGAGGCCGCGGCCCGGGAGTGGGACGCGGTCAGCGTGATCGTCTGCCTGGACGAGGAGAAGGCGCTCTCGCCGGTGCGCACGGTCGCGGGCGGCCGGGCCACGCCCGACCGCTGGGCCCTTGACGAGTCCGCGTTCGCCCACCGCGACTCGATGATCACCAAGGCCGAGGTGCGGGCGCTGGCGCTGGCCCGGATCGGGCCGCGCCTGGGCGATCTGGTCTGGGACATAGGGGCCGGGTCGGGCTCGGTGGCCGTGGAGTGCGCCCGGTTCGGGGCGGCGGCGGTCGCGGTCGAGAAGACCGCCGAGGGCTGCGAGCACGTCCGGGCCAACGCGGCGGCGCACGGCGTGGACGTGCGGGTGGTGCACGGCGCGGCGCCCACGGTCCTGTCGGACCTCGCCGATCCGGACGCGGTGTTCATCGGCGGGGGCGGCCGCGAGCTGCCCGCGATCGTGACCGCGTGCGCCCGGCGGGCCCGGCGCTCGGTCGTGGTGGCACTGGCGGCGCTGGACCGCGTTCCGGCGGTGCGGGCGGCGCTGGCCGGGGCCGGTCTGGAGACCGACGGCGTGCTGCTGCAGTCGTCGCGGCTCGCGCCGCTGCCCGGGGACGTGACCCGGCTCGCCGCCACCAACCCCGTCTTCCTGCTGTGGGGCGACCGCCCCGCACCTGTATCGGTTGTCGAAGGAGCTGTTCAGTGATCGGCCTGATCTCCGCCACGGCGGCGGGCGCCGTAGCCCGCGACCGGCTGGCCACGGCCTGGCCCGGCCGGGTCCGGGTGTACGAAGGACCCGTGCGGGAGGCCGTGGAGCGGGCCTTCGCGGAGTGCGACCAGCTGGTGTGCTTCCTGGCCACGGGCGCGACGGTCCGGCTGCTCGCCCCGCTGCTCGCGGACAAGGCGTCCGACCCGGGTGTGGTCTGCGTGGACGAGGGCGGGCGCTTCGCCGTCTCGCTGCTCGGCGGCCACGGGGGCGGCGCCAACGCGCTGGCCGCCGAGGTGGCCGAAGTCCTCGGCTGTACGCCGGTGGTGACCACGGCGACGGACGCGGTGGGCGTCCCGGGCCTGGACACGCTCGGCCTGCCGGTGGAGGGCGCGGTGGCGGCGGTGTCCCGGGCGGTCCTGGACGGCTCGCCGGTGGTGCTGCGGGCGGACGGGGTGTGGCCGCTGCCGGCGCTGCCGCCGAACGTGGACCCGGCCGCCGAGGGCCCAGCCGTCCTGCACCTCACCGACCGCCTGCTGGAACTCGGCCCCGATGAGGCCGTGTTGCGCCCCAAGTCGCTCGTCGTCGGGGTCGGCGCCTCCAAGGGCGCGCCCGTCGACGAGGTGCTCGGGCTCATAGCGGACACGCTCGCGGACGCGGGGCTCAGCGCGCTGAGCGTGGCCGAACTGGCCACCGTGGACGCGAAGTCCGACGAGCCGGGGATCGTCGGGGCCGCCTCCCGGCTCGGGGTGCCGCTCACCACGTACAGCGCGGAGGAGCTCTCCCGTATCGAGGTGCCGAACCCTTCCGACGCGCCTCTGGACGCCGTCGGGACGCCCTCCGTCGCGGAGGCCGCCGCGCTCGTGGGCGGTGGTGAACTCCTCGTGCCGAAGCGGAAGTCGAGCCCCGAGGGCAGGGCCGCGATGGCCACCTGTGCCGTGGTGCGGCGCGCCCCGCGCGGGCGGCTCGCGGTCGTCGGGCTCGGGCCCGGCGCCCGGGACCTGCTCACCCCGCGCGCCAAGGACGAGCTGCGCCGGGCCTCGGTGCTCGTCGGGCTCGACCAGTACGTGGACCAGATCCGCGATCTGCTGCGGCCCGGCACCACGGTCCTGGAGTCGGGGCTCGGCGCCGAGGAGGAGCGGGCCCGTACCGCCGTCGCCCGGGCGCGCGAGGGGCACGCGGTCGCGCTGATCGGCTCGGGCGACGCGGGGGTGTACGCGATGGCGTCGCCCGCGCTCGCCGAGGCCGCCGACGACATCGAGGTGGTCGGCGTCCCGGGCGTGACGGCCGCGCTGGCCGCCGCCGCGATCCTGGGCGCGCCGCTGGGGCACGACCACGTCTCCATCTCGCTCTCGGACCTGCACACGCCGTGGGAGGTGATCGAGCGCCGGGTGCGCGCGGCCGCCGAGGCGGACATCGTGGTCACCTTCTACAACCCGCGCAGCCGGGGCCGCGACTGGCAGCTGCCCAAGGCGCTCGGCATCCTCGCCGAGCACCGCGCCCCGCACACCCCGGTCGGCGTGGTGCGCAACGCCTCGCGCCCGGACGAGAGCAGCCGGCTGACCGCGCTCGGCGCGCTGGACCCGGCGACCGTGGACATGATGACGGTCGTGACCGTGGGCAACACGGCCACCCGGGAGATCGCCGGCCGCATGGTGACCCCGCGCGGCTACCGCTGGCAGACCGCGAGCGCCGGGGAGGCCGAGTGAGCAGGCCCTGGGAGCGTACGGTCCACCCGATCGAGGTGGAGTCGTACCGGCGGATGCGCGCCCGCCTCGACACCTCGCACTTCGCGCCGCTCACCAGGGCCGTGGTGGAGCGGGTCGTCCACTCCGCCGCCGACCTCGGCTACGCCACGGACCTCGTCTGCGACGAGGAGTCGCTGGTGAAGGCGCACGCGGCGCTGCACGCGGGGGCGCCGGTCGTCACCGATGTGGAGATGGTCGCGGCCGGGATCACCCGGCGCGAGACCGTCTGCCGCCTGCGGGACGCCGAGTCCGGCCCGGGCCTGACGCGTTCGGCGCACGCCATCCGGCTCGCGTACGAGGAGGTGGGGCCCGGCGCCCTGTGGGTGATCGGCAACGCGCCCACCGCGCTCGAAGAGCTCCTCACCCTCGACGCCGCGCCCGCGCTGGTGATCGGCCTTCCGGTCGGCTTCGTCGGAGCCGTCGAGTCCAAGCAGGCGCTGCGCGAGAGCGGCCTGCCCGCCGTCAGCAACGTTTCCGAGAAGGGCGGCTCGGCGGTGGCCTCCGCCGCGCTCAACGCCCTTCTGTACCACCCCCTCGCCAAGGAGAACCAGTGACCACCCCCCAGACCAAGCCCGCACTGCTGATCGCCGGGCACGGCACCCGGGACGACGCCGGGGCCGAGGCGTTCCGCGCGTTCGTGGAAGAGCTCGGCCGCCGCAACCCCGAACTGCCGGTCGCGGGCGGCTTCATCGAGCTGTCGCCGCCGCCGCTGGGCGAGGCCGTGACGTCGCTGGTGGAGCAGGGCGTCAAGCGGTTCGCCGCCGTGCCCCTGATGCTGGTGTCGGCCGGGCACGCCAAGGGAGACATCCCGGCCGCGCTGACCCGCGAGAAGGAGCGCCACCCCGGCATCTCCTACACGTACGGGCGTCCGCTCGGCCCGCACCCGTCGCTGCTCGCGGTCCTGGAGCGCCGGGTCGACGAGGTCATCGGCGACCTCGACCGCTCGCAGGTGACGGTCCTCCTGGTCGGCCGGGGCTCGACCGACCCGGACGCCAACTCCGAGGTGTACAAGGCGGCCCGGCTGTTCTGGGAGGGGCGCGGTTACGCGGGCGTGGAGACGGCGTTCGTCTCACTGGCGGCGCCGGACGTGCCGGCGGGCCTGGACCGCTGCGAGAAGCTGGGCGCCCGGCGGATCGTGGTCCTGCCGTACTTCCTGTTCACCGGCATCCTGCCGGACCGGGTGCGGCAGCAGACCGAGGAGTGGGCGGCGGCGCACCCCGGCCTCGACGTGCGTCCGGCCGAGGTCATCGGCGCGGCCGAGGAGCTGCACGCGCTGGTCATGGAGCGGTACGAGGAGGCGGTGAAGGGGGATCTGCGGATGAACTGCGACTCCTGCGTCTACCGGATCGCGCTGCCCGGATTCGAGGACAAGGTGGGACTGCCCCAGCAGCCGCACTTCCACCCGGACGACGACGGCGACCATCATCACCACCATGGCAGCCATGCGCACGCACATCACTGAGCACGATCTGCGCCACCACGGGGACGCCGAGGTCCGTGACGGCGGCGAAGGCCTGACCGATCTGGCGGTCAACGTACGGGCGGGCACTCCCCCGGAGTGGCTGCGGGAGCGGATCGCCGCGTCCCTGACCGGGCTCGCCGCCTACCCCGACGGGCGGGCGGCGCGGGCGGCGGTCGCGGGGCGGCACGGGCTGCCGGTGGAGCGGGTGCTGCTCACGGCGGGGGCGGCGGAGGCGTTCGTGCTGCTGGCGCGGGCGCTTTCGTTCCGGCACCCGGTGGTGGTGCATCCGCAGTTCACCGAGCCGGAGGCGGCGCTGCGGGACGCGGGGCGCTCGGTCCGGCGGGTGCTGCTGCGCCCGGAGGACGGGTTCCGGCTCGATCCGGCAGCGGTCCCCGAGGACGCGGACCTGGTGGTGGTGGGCAACCCCACGAACCCCACGTCGGTGCTGCACCCCCGTGGGGTGCTGGCCGCGCTGGCCCGGCCCGGGCGGACGCTGGTCGTGGACGAGGCGTTCATGGACGCGGTGCCGGGTGAGCGGGAGGGGCTCGCGGGGCGTACGGACGTGCCGGGCCTGGTGGTCCTGCGCAGCCTCACCAAGACGTGGGGGCTCGCGGGGCTGCGGATCGGCTACGTGCTGGCGGAGCCGTCCGTGGTGGCCGCCCTGTCGCGGGCCCAGCCGCTGTGGCCCGTCTCCACGCCCGCGCTGGTGGCGGCGGAGGCGTGCGTGTCGCCCCGGGCGCTCGCGGAGGCGGCGGAGGCGGCGCGCCGCCTCGTCGCCGACCGGGCGCATCTGGTGGCGGGGCTGGGGGAGTTCGAGGAGGTACGGGTGGTGTCCGCGGCGGAGGGGCCGTTCGTGCTGGTCCGTATGGCGGGGGCGGATTCGGTGCGGGCGCGGTTGCGGGGGCTGGGGTTCCTGGCTCGTCGGGGCGACACGTTTCCGGGGCTTGGCCCGGAGTGGTTGCGGCTTGCGGTGCGGGACCGTTCGACGACGAATCGGTTCCTCCAGGCGCTGGACCAGGCGCTGACGCTGACGTCGGGCTAACCGGGCTTGAGCCCCCCCACCCCGCCCCTTCCCTAAACCCTCCGGGGGTGGGGGGAGGCTGGGGTGAGTGGGCTTCCCGGGGGGCTGCGCCCCCGGACCCCCCGTTCGTCTGCGGACCGCCTGTGGCTGGTCGCGCAGTTCCCCGCGCCCCTAAAAGCGCCCCTTCGGGGCGCCCCCGAGATTGCCGCGCAGCGGCATTCAAGGGGCGCGGGGAACTGCGCGAGCAACCCCCACCGGCCCGCAGACAAACCCCGGGCCAAGAAATCAGCCCCGCCGTGCCCGTGTCACCGCCACCCCGCCCGCCGCCAGCAACGCCGCCGCCCCGCCGATCACGTACCGCGTCGGACCGCCCCCGCCCGTCTCCGCGAGCTCCGGGTCCGCGGCGAGCGTCTGGGGGCGTACGGACGTGCTCGATGTACGCGACAGCGGGCGCGGGGTCTCGCACGTGGCCTCCGCCAGCGTCACCTCGCCCTCCACCTCCGCCACGTTCAGCTTCAGCGGATTCACCGAGACCTTCAGGCGCAGGGCCGTCGCCGCCGCCGTGCGGGACGTCGTGCGGGACGACGACAGGTCGAGGGTCACCTCGCCCACCCCCGGCACCGCCACCCGCGTCGTCCCGCCCGTCGTCAGGGTCAGCTTCTTCCCCAGTACCGTCACCGCGCCCAGCAGGTTGGACGACGCCACCGGGCGCGCGCCCGCCGCGCAGACCGCCTTCGCGGTGACGTCCTGGACCTCCACCAGGGACAGCAGCGGCAGCCCGGGGACGTGCAGCCGGGCGTGGAGCAGGTGCGTGGCGCCCTCCGCCCGGTCCGCCGCCACCGTCGCCGTCGCGGTCGCCACGTCCGCCTTCAGGACGCTGACCGGCTGCCCCTTCTCCACACCGTCCAGCTTCACCTCCAGCGCCGTCTCCCTCGCCGTACGCGAACCGGCGGGCGCCCGGACCTCGTTGAGCGTGGTCTTCAGAGGGACCTCGATCGTCTTGTTGAGCAGGGAGACGTCGAGGCCGGTGCGCAGCACTACCGCGCTCGCCCTTCCCTCACCGCCCCCCGTCGCGTACGCCGGGACGGGCGTCGCCAGGGTCAGTGAGCCGAGCGTCAGCGCCAGCGCGGCCGAGGTGCGTACGGGCAGGCGGAAGTCGATGGTGTTCAAGGTGGTGGAACCCCCACGGGAGACATGAGCCGTCACCCCGCGCCCTCCCACGGGGACTCGTGGGACTCGGGTGAGCCAGGGGCGCGCCGATGACTTGGGACACCGGAATCTTTACGCACGGAGAGTGAACTCGCGTACACCTGGGGTTAGTTCACCCCACGGGGGGACCGACACGCCCTTCCGTTCGAGTTCAACCGCGTGTGCGTTCGTCCACGACGCCCCCGCCCCCGGTCCCGTGGCGTACGCCGGTGGTCCCCACCGGCGGTCGCGCCACCGCGCCGAAACGGCTACAACGAGCTCGTCCCCCGGACCGTCACCCTCCGCGTCAACTCCCCGCCCTCATCCCACGATCCGCCCGTTGAGGACGATCCGGCTCGGCGCCGCCAGTGCGCGTACGTCCGCCCGGGGGTCCTCCTCGTACACCACCAGGTCCGCCGGGGCGCCCTCCTCCAGGACCGGGCGGCCCAGCCAGGCGCGGGCGCCCCAGGCCGTGGCCGAGAGGGCCTCGACCGGGGGGATGCCCGCCTTGACCAGTTCCGCCACCTCCGCCGCGACCAGGCCGTGTGCCATCGAACCGCCCGCGTCGGTGCCGACGAAGACCGGGATTCCGGCGTCGTACGCGGCGCGGACCGTGTCGTAGCGGCGGGCGTGGAGGCGGCGCATATGGGCCGACCAGACCGGGAACTTGGCCTCCCCGCCGTCCGCGAGGTGCGGGAACGTGGCGATGTTGACCAGGGTCGGGACGATGGCGACGCCGCGCTCCGCGAACAGCGGGATCGTGTCCTCGGTCAGGCCCGTCGCGTGCTCGACGCAGTCGATGCCCGCCTCGACCAGGTCGCGCAGCGAGTCCTCGGCGAAGCAGTGGGCCGTCACCCGCGCGCCGAGCCGGTGTGCCTCGGCGATGGCCGCCTCGACCTCGCCGCGCGGCCAGCACGGCGACAGGTCGCCCACCTCGCGGTCGATCCAGTCGCCGACCAGCTTGACCCAGCCGTCGCCGCGCCGCGCCTCGCGGGCCACGTACGCGACGAGGTCGCCGGGCTCGATCTCATGGGCGTAGTTGCGGATGTAGCGGCGGGTGCGCGCGATGTGGCGGCCCGCGCGGATGATCTTCGGCAGGTCCTCGCGGTCGTCGATCCAGCGGGTGTCGGAGGGCGAGCCCGCGTCCCGTACCAGCAGGGTGCCCGCCTCCCGGTCCTGGAGGGCCTGCTTCTCGCTGGTCTCGTCGTCGACCGGGCCGTGCTGGTCGAGCCCGACGTGGCAGTGCGCGTCGACCAGGCCGGGCAGCGCCCAGCCGTTGACCGTGACCGCGTCCACCGCGCCCGGCGGGCGCTCGTAGGTGATCCGGCCGTCCACCGCCCACAGTTCGTCCCGCACCTCCTCGGGACCGACGAGCACCCGCCCCTTCACATGCAGCACCACGTGATCGCTCATGGTCAGCACTGTACGAGGCGCTGGGTAGGCTCGACCGGGTACACCCACCGAAGCACCGCGCACCCGCTGACGTACCGAACACCCGCTGACGTACCCGGCACACCCGATGACGTGAAGAAGGCACCGCTGTGACGCACCCGTTCCTCGACCTGGCCCCGCTGACCGCCGACCGCTTCGCGGCCATCGAGCGGCGGGTGGCCGCGCTGCTCGGCACCGGGCAGGACGTGGTGATCATGCAGGGCGAGGCGCTGCTGCCGCTGGAGGGCTGCATCCGGGGCGCCGCGCACCCGGGCTCCACCGCCCTGAACGTGGTGACCGGCCCGTACGGCCAGACCTTCGGCAACTGGCTGCGGGACTGCGGCGCCGAGGTCGTGGACCTGGAGGTGCCGTTCCACACGGCCGTCACCGCCGAGCAGATCGACCGGGCACTCACCGAGCACCCGGAGGTCGACTTCGTCTCCCTGGTGCACGCGGAGGCGGCGACCGGCAACACCAACCCGGTGGCGGAGATCGGCGAGGTGGTCCGCCGGCACGGCGCGCTGTTCATGCTGGACGCGGTCGCCTCGGTGGCCGCCGAGCCGCTGCTGCCGGACGCGTGGGGCGTGGACCTGTGCGTGATCGGCGCGCAGAAGGCGATGGGCGGCCCGGCGGGCGTCTCGGCGGTGTCGGTGAGCGAGCGCGCCTGGGCCCGGATCGCCGCCAACCCGCGCGCCCCGCGCCGCTCCTACCTGTCGCTGCTCGACTGGAAGGAGCGCTGGATCGACGGCGGCCGCAAGGCGCTGCTGCACGCCCCGGCGCAGCTGGAGATGCTGGCCCTGGAGGCGTGCGTGGAGCGGATCGAGGCGGAGGGGCTCGGCGCGGTGACGGCCCGGCACGCGTCGGCGGCGGCCGCGACCCGGGCGGGCGCCTCGGCGCTCGGCGGCGGTCTGGAGCCGTATGTGTACGAGGCGCGGGACGCGGCCCCGGTGGCCACGACCCTGCGCGCCCCCGAGGGCGTCGACGCCTCCGAGCTGGTCGCCAAGGCGCTGGCGTCCGACCCGGCGCTGCCGCTGATCGCGGGCGGCGGGGCGCTGGCGAAGGAGATGATCCGGGTCAACCACTACGGCGCCGATGCCACGCGGGGTGCGGTGCAGGGCTCGCTCGCGGCGCTGGGTGCGGCGCTGGGCGAGACGGGCCGGCGGGTCGATGCGGAAGCTGCCCGCAAGGCCGTTTCGGAAACCTGGTAACACCTTTACCGCAGATAAATAGCCGATTAATTCCAGTAAACGGGAAGCCGCTTTATCCAGAGCAGCTTCCCGTTTTCTTCTGCCCCGGCTTGTTGATCTCAAACACACGATCTCAACAAGGTTTCTCCGGCCCTCCGGCGGGTGTGATCGACTCCACAAGCGTGCCTTTTTGTCCGGGAATTACCGGACAAAAAGCCTTGCGCATGTGCCCGCGTGATAACACAGAACCGCGCGCCGCACACCCCCCACCGGGAATGCGATTTCGATTTCCGCTGGGTAAATTCCCTCCGCATGACCGCCGCACAGACCGTTGTCCATATCGACACCCCACGCGTCGAGGACGGCGCCGCGATCTGGCGTATCGCCCGCGACTCACAAGTCCTGGACCTCAACTCCTCGTACAGCTATCTGCTCTGGTGCCGCGACTTCGCCGCCACCTCCGTGGTGGCGCGCGACGCCACCGGTGAGCCGATCGCCTTCGTCACCGGGTACATCAGGCCCGCCCGGCCCGGGACGCTCGTCGTCTGGCAGGTCGCCGTCGACCGCGAGCACCGGGGGCGCGGCCTGGCCGGGACCCTGCTCGAAGCGCTGACCGGGAAGGTCGCCGACTCGCACGGGATCAGCTCCGTCGAGACCACCGTGACCCCCGACAACACCGCCTCCGACCGGCTGTTCACCGCCTTCGCCGAGCGGCGCGGCACCGCGCCCCGCCGCGAGGTCCTCTTCGACAGCGGCCTCTTCCCCGACGAGGGGCACAAGGCGGAAGTCCTCTACCGGATCGACCTGGGAGTACGACTGTGACCATCACCCCGCCCGCACTGAGCGTCTTCGAGGCAGTCGAGTCGGAGGTGCGCAGCTACTGCCGCGGCTGGCCGGCCGTCTTCGACCGCGCCCAGGGCGCCCGGCTCACCGACGAGGACGGCCACGAGTACCTCGACTTCTTCGCCGGAGCCGGATCGCTCAACTACGGCCACAACAACCCGGTGTTGAAACGCGCCCTGCTCGACTATCTGGAACGCGACGGCATCACCCACGGCCTGGACATGGCGACCACCGCGAAACGCACGTTCCTGGAGACCTTCCAAAACGTGGTGCTGCGCCCGCGCGACCTGCCGTACAAGGTGATGTTCCCCGGCCCGACCGGCACCAACGCGGTCGAGGCGGCGCTGAAGCTGGCCCGGAAGGTGAAGGGCCGCGAGTCGATCGTCTCCTTCACCAACGCCTTCCACGGCATGTCGCTCGGCTCGCTCGCGGTCACCGGCAACGCGTTCAAGCGGGCCGGGGCCGGCATCCCGCTGGTGCACGGCACACCGATGCCGTTCGACAACTACCTGGACGGGCAGGTGCCCGACTTCCTGTGGTTCGAGCGGCTCCTTCAGGACCAGGGCTCCGGGCTCAACAAGCCCGCCGCCGTGATCGTGGAGACCGTGCAGGGCGAGGGCGGCATCAACGTGGCCCGCCCCGAGTGGCTGCGCGCCCTCGCGGACCTGTGCCGGCGCCAGGACATGCTCCTGATCGTCGACGACATCCAGATGGGCTGCGGGCGCACCGGCGCGTTCTTCTCGTTCGAGGAGGCGGGCATCACCCCGGACATCGTCACCCTGTCCAAGTCGATCAGCGGCTACGGACTGCCCATGTCGCTGTGCCTGTTCCGGCCGGAGCTGGACGTGTGGGAGCCGGGCGAGCACAACGGCACCTTCCGCGGCAACAACCCGGCCTTCGTCACCGCGACCGCGGCCCTGGAGGCGTACTGGGCCGACGGCGGCGCCCTGGAGAAGCAGACCCGGGCCCGCGGCGAGCAGGTCGAGCAGGCCCTGATCTCGATCACCGAGGAGAACCTGGCCGACATCAAGGAGTACCGGGGCCACGGCCTGGTCTGGGGCATCGAGTTCCACGACAAGGCGCGGGCGGGCGCGGTGGCGCGGCGCGCCTTCGAGCTCGGGCTGCTGGTCGAGACGTCGGGCCCGCAGAGCGAGGTCGCCAAGCTGCTCCCGCCGCTGACGATCACGCGGGACGAGCTCGACGAGGGTCTGCGCACCCTCGCCCGCGCGGTCCGCGAAACGGCCGTCTGACCCGTACGCACACAAGTCACGCAAGAGGAAAGGGAGCAACTCACCGTGATCGTCCGCTCGTTGAAGGACATCGAGAACACCGAGCGCCATGTCCGCGCCGCCTCCGGCACCTGGGAGAGCAAGCGGATCGTGCTCGCCGAGGAGAAGGTCGGCTTCTCGCTGCACGAGACGGTGCTGTACGCGGGCACCGAGACCTCGATGTGGTACGCCAACCACATCGAGGCGGTGCTGTGCGTGGAGGGCGAGGCCGAGCTCACCGACCACGAGACCGGCCTGACCCACTGGATCGCACCCGGCACGATGTACCTGCTGAACGGCCATGAGCGCCACACTCTGCGCCCCAAGACCGACTTCCGCTGCGTCTGCGTCTTCAACCCGCCCGTCACCGGACGGGAGGACCACGACGAGAACGGCGTCTACCCCCTGCTGACCGAACCCGAGGAGGGCTGAGAAACATGCAGGACCTGTACCCCACCCGAGGCGCCACCGAAGTGGTGACCCCCCGTCAGGACCCCGTCGTCTGGGGGCCCTCCGCCGGGCTCGAATCGTACGAGAAGGACGGCTTCCTCACCGTCGACCAGCTGCTCGCGGCTGACGAAGTGGCCTTCTACCGCCGCGAGTTGGAGCGGATGATCGCCGATCCGGCGGTCCGCGCCGACGAGCGGTCGATCATCGAGCCGCAGTCGCAGTCGGTGCGCTCGGTCTTCGAGGTGCACCGCATCAGCGAGGTCTTCGCGGGCCTGGTGCGCGACGAGCGCGTGGTCGGCACCGCCCGGCGGATCCTGGGCTCGGACGTGTACGTCCACCAGTCGCGCATCAACGTGAAGCCGGGGTTCGGGGCGTCGGGCTTCTACTGGCACTCGGACTTCGAGACCTGGCACGCGGAGGACGGCCTGGCGAACATGCGGACCGTGTCCGTGTCGATCGCGCTCACCGAGAACCACGACACCAACGGCGGCCTGATGATCATGCCGGGTTCGCACCGGGACTTCCTGGGCTGCGCCGGGGCCACGCCGAAGGACAACTACAAGAAGTCGCTCCAGATGCAGGACGCCGGCACGCCGTCCGACGGGGCGCTGACGAGGATGGCGGACCGGCACGGGATCCGGCTGTTCACCGGCCGCGCGGGCTCGGCGACCTGGTTCGACTGCAACTGCATGCACGGCTCCGGGGACAACATCACCCCGTATCCGCGCAGCAACGTCTTCATCGTCTTCAACAGCGTGGAGAACGCGGCGGTCGAGCCGTTCGCGGCCCCGATCCGCCGGCCGGAGTTCATCGGCGCCAGAGACTTCACGCCGGTGGGGTGACCGGCCCCGGCCGGGGGGCCGGGGGTTGCCCCCGGGAGTCACAGCACGCCGGTGGGGTGACCTCCACACGGCCGTACGGTGATCGTTGGTACGGTCGGCGCATGGCTGATGACTCTTCACGAACTCCCGTCACCGCGGCCGATGTCGAGCACTCCGTACGGCTCTCCGTCACCGCGCTGCGGGCGGGGCTCGCCGCGGACTGGAGCGTGAAGGCGGGGTCACTGGAGTGGGACTGCTGGGAGACCGTCGAGCACCTTTCGGACGACCTCTTCGCGTACGCCGTGCAGCTCGGCCCGCAGCAACCCCCGCTCGACGGCGAGGTGCCGTACCTGTGGGAGGCGAAACGTCCCGGCGGGCCGCACAACGCGGTGCACGCGGACCGTACGGCCGGGCCCGCCGGGCTCCTGCAGACCCTGGAGGCCAGCGGCGCCCTGCTGACCGCGATGGTCCGCACGGCGTCCCCGGACGTCCGCGCCTACCACGGCTTCGGCATCTCGGACCCGGAGGGCTTCGCGGCGATGGGCGTCGTCGAGACGCTGCTGCACACCCATGACGTGGCGGCGGGCCTCGGGGTCACCTGGGCGCCGCCGGGCGGGCTGTGCGGCCGGGTCCTGGCGCGGCTGTTCCGGGAGGTTCCGGCGGATCCGGACCGGTGGCGCGTGCTGCTGTGGGCCACCGGCCGGGCGGAGCTGCCGGACCTGCCGCACCAGGACTCCTGGCGCTGGTACGGCGAACCGCTCAGTGACGCAGCCAGATCCTGAGCCCGCCGACCGGGGTGAACCCGGCGCGGACGGCGGCCGCGAGGTCGTCGCCGCTCTCGTAGCCGACCACGTCGAGGCCGGGCCGGTGCCGGGCGAGGGTTCCCAGGCAGCCGGCCCAGGCCGCGTCGAGGTCGCCGTCGGCCGCGAACAGGTTGGAGACGCCGACCACCGCATCGCTGCGGCTGGCGACGGCGCCCGCGACGATCCGGCCCGCCGCGTCCCGCGCCGCGAGGAAGGCGTGGGTGTCGTCGGCGAGCAGACCGGCCGGGAACAGACCGCCGCTGTCCCCGTCGGACCACGCCTGCTCCCACTCGGCCAACTCGGCTTCAGTACGCACCAGTTCCCACCCTCCCTCGCCCGCTTCGGGCGCGGGCCGGTGGATCCACTGGGCGTCGAAGAGGACCTCGAAGCCGTCGGCCGCGAGGTCCAGGGCGGCGAAGCTGTCCTTGACCGAGGCGCCCGGTGAGGCGTCGATCCGCTCCACGACCTCGCGCGGCCCGGCGCCCGGGTCGAGGGTCACCGCGTCGGGGTAGAGCGGCGGGGTGCGCCGGGCGCTGGCCCAGGCGCGCGGGTCCCATGCGCCGGTGATGCCGTGCGCGCGGCAGAGCGCCGCACACCACTCGGCGTTGTTGCGGGCGGCGGCGCGCACCCGTACGTCCTGCTCGGTGTCCATGGTCACGGCCCGATCCTCCCTCGCGGGACCGGGCCGTGACGAAGGGTTTTCGCCCGGGTCAGGCCACGACGGCCGCGGCGTCCAGCGCCGGGTAGTCGAGGTAGCCCTTGTCGTCGCCGCCGAAGAAGGTGGCCGGGTCGGGGGCGTTGAACGGGCCGCCCGTGCGCAGGCGCTGCGGCAGGTCGGGGTTGGCGAGGTAGAGCGCCCCGTAGGAGAGCAGGTCGGCGGTGCCGTCCTCGATGAGCGCGAGCGCGTCCGGGCCGGTGGGGCCGTCGGTGGCCGCGTTGAGCACGACCGTGCCGTTGAACAGCTTGCGCAGGGTCCCGGTGAGCTCGCGGTGCCCCGGCTCGCCCTCCAGGATGTGCAGATAGGCGAGCCCGACGGGCTCCAGGTCGCGCACCAGCGCGGTGTACGTGGCCTCCGGCGCGGGCTCGCTGATGTCGTTGTAGCCGTTTCCGGGCGAGATGCGCAGGGCGGTGCGGCCCGCGCCGATCTCGGCGGCGACGGCCTTGACGACCTCGACGGCGAACCGGGTGCGGGCCTCGTCGGAGCCGCCCCAGCGGTCGGTGCGCAGATTGGTGTTGGGCGCCAGGAACTGCTGGATGAGATAGCCGTTGGCGCCGTGCAGCTCGACCCCGTCGAACCCGGCCGCGACGGCGTTGCGCGCCGCCGACACGAACTGGCCGACGGTCTCGACGACCTCGGCGTCCGTCAGCTCGCGCGGGGTGACGAAGTCCTGCGGGCCCTCGTGCGTGTAGACCTTCCCGGCGGCGGCGACCGGGGACGGGGCGACGTTGACCAGGTCGCCGGGGAGCAGGTCGGGGTGGCCGATGCGGCCGGCGTGCATCAGCTGGGCGAAGATGCGGCCGCCCTCGGCGTGCACGGCGTCGGTGACCTCGCGCCAGGCGGCGACCTGCTCCTCGCTGTGCAGGCCGGGGGTGTCGGGGTAGCCCTGGCCGACGGCGGCCGGCTGGATGCCCTCGCTGATGATCAGTCCGGCGCCGGCGCGCTGGGCGTAGTACGCGGCCGTGGACGCGGTGGGCGAGTTGCCCGGGCCGTAGGCGCGGCTGCGGGTCATCGGCGCCATGGCGATGCGGTTGGGGAGGCGGAGGCCGGACAGGTCGATCGGGTCGAAGGCGGTGGTCATGACAGCTCCAGGGGACGTTATGTTGGTCGGCCAAGCAATCCGACGCGCTTCACTGTAACCCATTAATTGGCCGACCAAGGTAAAGTTGTGGCATGACCACGGACGCGCGCAGCCAAGACCCTCTCTGTACGGAGTTGTCCCGCACCCCGGGCGCGGCACGGGGAGGCCCGATCAGCCACGCCGTCTCCCGGGTGGCCCGGCTGCACCGCGTCGCCGCGGGCCGTCTGCTGCGCGCGACCGGGCTCTACGCGGGCCAGGAGATCTTGATGATGCACCTGTGGGACGCGGGTGCGGTGCGCCAGTCCGAGCTGATCAAGGCGCTGGAGCTGGACCCGTCGACGGTGACGAAGATGCTCCAGCGCCTGGAGCAGGCGGGCCAGGTCCGCCGCCGCCCCGACCCCACCGACCGCCGCGCCTCCCTGGTGGAGGCGACGGAGGCCAGCTGCGCCCTGCACGACACGGTCGAGGCGGCGTGGAACGACCTGGAGGAAAAGACCCTGGCAGGCCTGACCACCCCGGAACGAGCCGAACTGGCCCGCCTCCTGAACAAGGTGGAGGCGAACCTGTGCCCGATGGCGACGCCGGAGGACTGCCCGGGGCCCTGAGGGGTGCGTGATTCGTCTGCGGCCCGGTGGTGGGCTGGTCGCGCAGTTCCCCGCGCCCCTTAGATGCCGCTGCACGGCAATCCCCCGGGCGCCCCGCAGGGGCGCATTTAGGGGCGCGGGGAACTACGCGCTCAGCCCAGCACGGTCCGCACCCAAAATCCGGCCTTAAAGAGCCGCGCCCAGCACCTCCAACGCCCGGTCGACGTCGGCGGACGAGTTGTACAGATGGACGGCGAACCGCAGATTCCCGCCCCGGGCCCCCGCGTACACCCCGGCCCGCAGCAGTTCCGGCTGCACCCCACCAAGCTCTCGCACAGCGACGACAGCCGAATCCGGCGCGATCACCTGGTGCCCGAGCGCCGCGAGCCCCGCCCGCAAGCGCCCCGCAAGCGCCATGTCATGTGCGTACACAGCGCCGATCCCCACGGACTCCAGCATCGCAAGCGACTCCGCGGCGGCGTGGTACGACAGGAACGAGCCGGGCTCGTCGTACCTCCGCGCGCCACCCGCCAGGGCCCGCACCGGCCCGTAGTTGTCGGACAGATCCTCCGCCGCGAACCACCCCGAGTGCAGCGCCGCCAACCGCTCCTGCGCCTCCTCGGTCACCGTGAGGAACGACGTACCGCGCGGGCAGGCGAGGAACTTGAACCCGGCCGTGACCGTGTAGTCGTACGCGCCCGCGTCCAGCGGCAGCCACCCCGCCGACTGGCTGGCGTCGAGGAGCGTACGGGCCCCGTGCGCGGCCGCGGCGGCCCGTACGGCATCGAGGTCCGCGACCCGCCCGTCGACGGACTGGACTGACGAGAAGGCGACCAGCGCGGTGCCCGGCCGTACCGACTCGGCCAGCGACTCCAGCGGCACGTACCGCATCTTGAGGTCGCCGCGCGCCGCGAAGGGCTGCACCACCGAGCTGAACTCACCCTCGGGTGCGAGGACTTCGGCCCCGGCGGGCAGCGAGTGGGCGACGAGGGCGACGTGCACCGAGACCGACGAGCCGAGCGCGACCCGGTCGGCGCCGACCCCGGTGAGCCGGGCGAACGAGCCGCGGACGGCGGCGAGCGCGTCGAAGCTGCCCGCGCCCTCGCGGGTGCCCGCCGCGTTCTCCCCGGCGAGCCGCGCGATGGCGGCCACGGCACGCCGGGGCAGCAGGCCGCAGCTGGAAGTGTTCAGATACGTCGTCTCGGGCGCGAACGCGTCGCCCGACAAAGGTTCCAGGATCTCCATGATCCCACCCTGCGGTCCCCCCGCCCCGGGGTCAATCGACAAAAGGCGGAGGGAACCGTCAACGATTGCTTACGGGTTGGGCCGAAACGGGTGGCGCCACGCCCGTACGTGCGTCACGCGCGCGGGACCTCGCACCCGTCCGGGCCGCAGGACTCGGCGTCGGCCGCGGGGGCGCCGATCGTGGCGAGCACCGGGGCGTGCTCCTGCCAGGCCTGCTCAAGGGCCCGCGTGAACACCTCGGCGGGCTGCCCGCCGGAGATCCCGTACTTGCGGTCGACCACGAAGAACGGCACCGCACTGGCGCCGAGCGCGGCGGCCTCGGCCTCGTCCGCGCGCACCTCGTCGGCGTACGCGCTCCCGTCGGCGAGCACGGCCCGCGCCTCGTCGGCGTCCAGACCCGCCTCGACGGCCAGCTCCAGCAGGACCGCGTCGTCGAAGACCGAGCGCTCCTCGGCGAAGTTGGCGCGGTAGGCGAGGTCGAGCAGCGCCTCCTGGCGGCCCCGGGCCTTGGCCAGGTGGAGCAGCCGGTGGATGTCGAAGGTGTTGCCGTGGTCCCGGCCCTCGGTGAGGTAGCCCAGGCCCTCGGCGTGCGCGTTGGAGGCGACGTGCTCCTCCATGCCCCGGGCCTCGTCCAGGGTGCGGCCGTACTTCTCGGCCAGCATCGGGATCACCGGGCCGACCGCGTCCTTGGCGCGGTTCGGGTCGAGCTCGAAGGAGCGGTGCACGACCTCGATGTCGTCGCGGTGGGCGAACTCCGCCAGGCCCTTCTCGAACCGGGCCTTGCCGATGTAGCACCACGGGCAGGCGATGTCGCTCCAGATCTCGACGCGCATGTCACTTCTCTCCGAGTAGTTTGTGTCACTTTCAAGTATTCAAACGTACGGGACGGGGGAGGCATTCCCGACACGTTCCCCCAGATCAGCCCACAGCTGCCGCGGCCGGCTCCAGCCTGCTGAACGTGGCCCGGTACGAGCTCGGGGTCAGACCGGTGCGCCGGACCAGATGGGCGCGGAGCGAGTCGGCGCTGCCCAGGCCGCTGGCCTCGGCGATCTGGTCCATGCCGAGCGCGGTGGTCTCCAGGAGCTCCTTGGCCCGCTCGATGCGCTGGTGCAGCAGCCACTGGAGGGGGCTGACCCCGCTCTCGGCGTGGAAGCGGCGGGTCAGGGTGCGCACGCTGACGCCCGCGTGCCGGGCCAGGTCGGTGAGCGTGAGCGGCTTGTCCAGGTTGCGCATCGCCCAGCCCCGGGTGTCGGCGCAGGCCACGCCCCGCTCGGCGGGCAGCGGGGTCTGGGTGAACTGGGTCTGCCCGCCGGGCCGCACCGGGGCGACGAGGGCGGCCCTGGCCACCTGGTTGGCGACGGCGGCGCCGTAGTCGGTGCGGATGATGTGCAGGCACATGTCGATCCCGGCCGCGTATCCGGACGAGGTCATGACGTTCCCGTCCTCGACGTAGAGGACGTCGCCCTTGAGGTCGAGGGCCGGGTAGCGCCGGCGCAGCTCCTCGGCGAGCTCCCAGTACGTCGTGGCGCTGCGCCCGTCGAGCAGTCCGGCCTCGGCGAGGACGAAGGCGCCGCTGCAGATGGAGGTGATCCGGCGCCCGTCGGCGGCGGCCCGGCGGACGGCCTCCACAGTGCGCGGATCGGGTACGTAGCGCTGCCCCGTCCCCGCGATCAGGACCGTGTCGGCGTCCGCCACGGCGTCCAGGCCCCGGCCCACGTACAGGTCGAGCCCGCCGGTGGTGGCGACCGGGCCCGGCTCCGGGGTGCAGACGGTCAGCTCGTACCCGGGGGCGCCGTCGATCTCCACCTTGGCGAAGAGCAGCTCGGGGATGGCGAGGTTGAACATCGACACGGGGGAGGGCGCGATGACGACGACGCGGTGGGGGGCGGACGGCCGGTCGACGGCCTGCCGGTCGGACTTCATGGCCAGAACCTCCGGATGCATGGCATTCAGGCCACTACTGTAACCGGCGGCGGCTCGTCAGGCTGAGGGCATGTCACCCAACGCCGTACGCCGATCCGTCCCCGAAGCCGAGCAGTTGACCACCGACGGGTCCGCGGGGCACAGGCCGCCCCGCTCCCCCTCCCCCGGCCTCACCCTGGCCGCCGCGCTCCTCGGCTTCGCCCTGATCACGCTGGACGCGTCCGTGGTGAACGTGGCGCTGCCCGCGATCGGCTCCGACCTGGGCGGCGGGATGTCCGGGCTGCAGTGGGTGGTCGACGCGTACACGCTCGCCTTCGCGGCGCTGATGCTGTCGACCGGCGCCTTCGCGGACCGGATCGGCTCGGCCCGGGCGTACGCGCTCGGCACGGTCGTCTTCGTCCTCGCCTCGGCCGCCTGCGGTCTGGCCCCGGACCTCGGGGTGCTGATCGGGGCCCGGGTGGTGCAGGGCGCGGCCGCCGCCGTGGTGCTGCCCGCCTCGCTCGCCCTGGTGCGCCAGGCGTACGCGGATCCGGCGCGCCGGGCCCGCGCGGTGGCGCTGTGGGCGGCGGGCGGTTCGGTCGCGGTGGCGCTCGGCCCGGTCGCGGGCGGGGCGCTCACCACGGCGTGGGACTGGCGGGGGATCTTCTTCATCAACCTCCCGCTGGGCCTGGCGGCCCTGGCCCTGACGACCCGTGCCCCGCGCTCGGAGCGGCGGCCCGCGCCGCTGGACCTGCCGGGGCAGCTGACGGCGGTCGTGGCGCTGGCAGCGCTGGCCTTCGCGGTGATCGAGTCCGGCCCGGTCCGCCTGGCGGCGGCCGGGGTGGCACTGGTCTCCGGCGCCGCCTTCCTCCTGATCGAGTCGCGCGCGGCCCATCCGGTCGTCCCGCTCGGCCTGTTCCGTACGCCGACGGTCGCGGTGGCGGTCGCGGTCGGCGCGGCGGCGAGCGTGGCGTTCTACGGAGTGATCTTCGTCTTCTCTCTCTACTTCCAGCGGGTACGGGGGGAGTCGGCGCTGGTGGCGGGGCTGATGTTCCTGCCGATGACGGCGCTGATCCCGGCGACGAACGTCCTGTCGGGCAAACTCGCCACCCGCTACGGCCCGCGCCGCCCGATGCTGCTCGGCCAGTTGGTGGCCCTGGCGGGCCTGCTCCTGCTCCTCGTCCCCTCCGAGCACACCCCGCCCCTCCTGGTCGCCTTCCTCCTGATCCCCCTGGCCCTCGGCTGCGGCCTGGCGGTCCCGGCCCTGACGGCCGCGATGATGGAGTCCCTGCCGCAGGAGCGCGCGGGCCTGGCGGCAGGCGTACTCAACGCGGCCCGCCAGGTCGCGGGGGCACTGAGCGTGGCGATGTCCGGGGCGCTGGTGACGGGGGGTTTCATACCCGGGATGCGGGTGGGGCTGGTGGTGGCGGCGGTCCTGTTCGGGGGGACGGCGGTGGCGACGGGGCGGTTGAGGTAGTTCGCGCAGTTCCCCGCACCCCTGAATGCGCCGATGCCGCGCAGCGGCATTTCAGGGGCGCGGGGAACTGCGCGACCAGCCACAGACAACCCGCAGACGAACGCGGGCAGGGGTGCAGGGGCCGCAGGCCCCGCAACGGGGTCCGGGGGCACGGCCCCCGGGAAAACCACCTCCACCCCCATCCACCCCCGGAGGGTTTAGGGAAGGGGCGGGGTGGGGGCTCTCAGGCCCGCCAGCGCAACCGCGGTCGCCACCACCCCCACCAACACCACCAGCACCTCCGCCCCCACCACCCCCACCAACCCCGCCCCCACCCCCAACCCCACCGCGTTCGGGACGAACAGCAGCGTCGACGCCGTGGACGCCGTGCGCCCCAGCACCGCGTCCGGGACCGAGCGCTGCACCGCCGTCATCGCGGCCACCAGCACGCACGGCAGGCCGAGCCCGATCCCCGCACTGCACACCAGCGCCACCGCGTCGTACGGAAGGGCCCGCCCGGCCACCGACACGGCGAACACCGCGATGCCCAGGGCGGCGAAGCGGTGGCCCGGCAGGCGGCGCAGCAGCGGGCCCGACAGGAGCCCGGCCGCCACCGAGCCCACCCCCTGCACCGCGTACAGCACGCCCGCATACGCCGCCGAGTGGCCGAGCCGCTCGTCCACCACCGCGTAGATCGCCGCCCCGTTCAGGCCCGCGCACAGCATCGTCGCCCCGCCCGCGAGCACCAGCGGCCGCAGCACCGGCGAGCGCCACACCGTGCGCGCTCCCTCCGCCGTGTCGGCCGTCCAGTGGCCGCCCGGCACCGGCCGCGCCTCCCGCACCCGTATCAGCGCGAAGATCCCCGCCGCCAGCAGAAACGTCACCGCGTCCAGGGCCGCCACCGCCGCCCCGCCGAACCGCGCGTACAGCCCCGCTCCCGCCAGCGGAGCCACCAGTTTCATGCCCTCGTTGGCCGTCATCCGCAGGCCGTTGAAGTCGGCGAGGAGGTCCCGGTCCACGGCCTTGGCCACCAGCGCCGCCTCGGCCGCGTCCTGGACGACGCCGTTCACGCCGTACACCACGAGCACCGTGAACAGGATCCAGATCCGGCCCGCCGAGTCCAGCGCCAGCAGGGACGTCAGCAGGGCCGCCATGGCGATGTTGATCCCCACCAGGAGCGGGCGGCGGCGTACTCGGTCCGCCACCGTTCCCAGCAGGGGCCCCACCAGCGTCGGCGCCCACATGGCGAAGACGGTGAGCGCCGCCAACGTGTCCGATCCGGTCAGCGACTTGGCCCAGATCCCGGCCGTCAGCCACATCGCCGACGACCCGAACCCGGACACCACCACCCCGGTCAGATAAAGGCCCGCGTTGCGGTCCGTCAGTACCCGTACGAGTGGTCCGGCCCGGCCCGCCTTCTCAACTGTCCTGTTCACAGGCGTCAATCTCGCCCGTGAGGCCGTCCCGGCGGATCCGGCGAACTCCTTATTCCCGGACCCGCCGACGCCCTACGACGAGCCCAGCGCCGCCCGCATCATCTTCTGCGCCACCGGCGCCGCCAGGCCGTTGCCGCTCACTTCCGAGCGCGCCGCGCCCGAGTCCTCGATGAGCACGGCCACCGCCACCTCCTTGCCGGTGGAGGAGTCCTTCGCGTACGACGTGAACCAGGCGTACGGCGTCTTGGAGTTGCCCACGCCGTGCTGCGCCGTGCCCGTCTTGCCGCCGACCTCGGCGCCGCGCACCTTGGCGTTGGAGCCGGTGCCGTCCTCGACGACCGTCACCATCGCGGCGCGCAGCTGGCGCGCGGTCTCCGACGACATGATCCGCTTGCCGTCGCCGTCCTTGTAGGACTGGAGGGCCGTGCCGTCCGCGTCCGTCACCTGGGAGACCATATGGGGCGATGCCATGACTCCGTCGTTGGCTATGGCGGCGGACACCATGGCCATCTGGAGCGGCGTGGCCGTCACATCGAACTGGCCGATGCCGGTCAGCGCGGTCTGCGCCTTGTCCATGCCCTTCGGGTACACGCTCGCCGAGGCCCGCACCGGCACGTCCTGCTTGGCGTCGTTGAAGCCGAACTTCTCCGCCATGGCCCGGACCTCGTCCTGGCCCAGCTGGTCCGCCATCTTCGCGAAGACGTTGTTGCACGAGTACTGGAGCGCCGTGCGGATGGTGGCGTTCTCGCACGGGGCGGACGGGTTCTCATTGCTCAGCACGGTCCGGGTGCCGGGCAGGGTGTACGGGTTGGGGCTGTCGGTCTTCGTGTCCACCGACGGATAGAGGCCGTTCTCCAGCGCCGCTGCCGCCACCACCAGCTTGAACGTCGAACCCGGCGGCAGCGGCTGGCGCAGCGCCCGGTTGACCATCGGCTTGTCCGGGTCCTCGGAGAGCGCCTTCCAGGCGTCGCCGTCCGTCGAACCGGCGATCTTCGACGGGTCGTACGACGGCGTCGAGACCATGCCGAGGACGCGGCCGGTCTTCGGGTCGATGGCGACGGCCGCGCCCTTCTTGCTCCCGAGCGCCTCGTAGGCGGCCTTCTGCACCGCCGGGTCGATGGTGGTCAGGACGTTGCCGCCGCGGGCCCGCTCGCCGGTGAGCACCGAGAGCGGGTCCTTCATGCGGGTGTCGGTGCCGTCGAGCACCTTGCCGTAGATCCCCTCCAGCTGGGTCGCCCCGTACACCTGCGAGCTGAAGCCGGTCACCGCCGCGTACAGCTCGCCGTTCTTGTACGTGCGTTTGTACGCGAGGTCACCGCTCGCCGTCCTCTGTGATCCGGTGACCGGGGAGCCGGCCACGATGATGTCCCCGAGCGGGTTCGCGTACTGCGCGATGGTGTTCCGCCGGTTCAGCTTGTCGTCCGCGAGGGCCTGGCCTTTGTAGAACTGCACATAGGTGGCCCGCCCCAGGAGGGCGAGCACCATGAGCAGACAGAAGACCGCGGCGCGCCTGATCGTCTTGTTCATCCCGAGGAGAGGACGAGGCGACTGACGCGAATCGTTCCTTTTGGCCGGTTTTCTCAGGAAGCTCTCATCTGTCGCGCCGCATCCGCCCCGGGGGCTCCCCAGGACAGGACGGCGGACGGGAGTTCAGCGCGCCAGTGTGAGGACGACCTCGTCGATCTCCGCGCCCCGGGCGTTGGCGAAGCCGCGGTCGTGGCCGACGATCTCGAAGCCGCACTTCTGGAGCACCCGGATCGAGCCGGTGTTGTCGGCGGCGGCGCGGGCGTGCAGCGGGCGTTGCGGTACGAGCCCGACCAGCGCCGACAGGGCGGCGGTGGCGATGCCGCGGCCCCAGTGCGCGCGGTCCACCCAGTACGTCACCTCGCGGTGGTCCGGCGGGCCGTAGACCGCCGCGTGGCCCGCCACCTCGCCGTCGGCGAGCACCGTGCGTATCAGGTCGCCCGAGGCGCGGATCCGGGCCCAGTGGGCGTCGAAGCGGACCCGGTCGGTGGGGTCCTCGGCGGCGAAGGCCGCGACCCGCACCGACTCGGGGTCGCTCATGTGCGCGAAGAACACCGGAAGGTCGTCGTCCACCACCTCCCGCAGGACGACGACAGGTCGGGCGTGCGCGGAGGAGGAGACGGTCATGCGTCAGAGCCTACGGGTGGCCAGGGTCAGCCGGTCGCGGGCGTCGAACAGGGCGTCCTTGACCATCTGTTCGTGCGCCGGGGTCAGCCGCGCGACCGGCACCGAGCAGCTGATCGCGTCGCGCGCGGGGGTCCGGTAGGGGATGGCGACGCCGAAGCAGCGCAGCCCCAGCGTGTTCTCCTCGCGGTCCACCGCGTACCCCTGCTCGCGGATCTGGTGCAGCTCCTCGATGAGCTTCTCGCGGTCCGTGATGGTGTGCTCGGTCAGCTGCTGGAGGGTCTCCGGGAGCAGCTTGCGCACCTGCTCGTCGCTGTGGGTGGCGAGCAGCGCCTTGCCCAGCGAGGTCGAGTGCGCGGGCAGCCGGCGGCCGACGCGGGTGAAGGGGCGCAGATAGTGCTGGGACTGGCGGGTGGCGAGGTAGACCACGTTGGTGCCGTCGAGGCGGGCGAGGTGGATGGTCTCCGTGGTGTCGTCGGAGAGCCGGTCCAGGGTGGGCCGGGCGGCCGCGACGACCTCGTCGCCGTCGATGTACGAGGTGCCCACCAGCAGGGCTCGCACCCCGATCCCGTACCGCGTGCCGGTGGCGTCGGTCTCCACCCAGCCGAGCTCCACCAGGGTGCGCAGCAGCATGTAGAGGCTGGACTTCGGATAGCCGACCGCCTCCTGGACCGCCGCGAGGGAGTGCATTCCGGGGCGCCCCGCGAAGTACTCCAGCAATTCCACCGTGCGCACGGCGGACTTGACCTGGGCCCCACCTGTCTCGGCAGCCGACATTCGACCTCGCCCCTTCTTCGTCTGCGCGTCTTGCCAACGCAGAACGCCCGTCAATAGAGTCCAGCATATTCACCAACAGGAACGCTGTTCAGAATACCGAACGAATCCTGGTGGCGGAGCAGGACGGGCAAGGATGACCAGCATGGTCCCGTTCCCGGGCCACGGGCGGGACCGGAAGCCGGAAGGACATCGCGGTGAGCACAGCACCAGTCTGGAGTGTCGACCCCCGTACCGGGAAGCCGCGCGAGGAAGTCGCTTCGGAGGCGACGGAGCACGAGGTCGACGAGGCGGTACGGGCCGCCTGGGCGGCGCGCGGCGCGCTCGCCGACCGGGGCGCACGGGCCGCGCTGCTGCGGACCGCCGCCGAGCTGCTCGACGGGGCCGCGGAGCACGTGGTGGAGGCCGCCGACGCCGAGACGGCCCTCGGGCCGGTCCGGCTCACCGGTGAACTCGCCCGGACCACCGCCCAGTTGCGGGCGTTCGCGGACGTGGTGGACGAGGGCGCGTTCCTGGACGTGCGCATCGACCACGCGGACCCGGACCGCACCCCGCCGTGGCCGGACCTGCGGCGGATGAAGGTGCCGCTGGGGGTGGTCGCGGTGTACTCGGCGTCCAACTTCCCGCTCGCCTTCTCCGTCCCCGGCGGGGACACCGCGAGCGCGCTGGCGGCCGGGTGCCCGGTCGTGGTCAAGGCGCACCCGGCCCACCCGGCCACCTCCGAGCTGTGCGTCTCGCTGCTGCGGCGGGCGGCGGTACGGGTCGGGCTGCCGCCGGACGTGGTGGCGCTGGTCCACGGCTTCGACGCGGGCGTCGCGCTGGTCCGCCACCCGCTGGTCTCGGCGGCGGGCTTCACCGGTTCGGTACGGGGCGGGCGCGCCCTCTTCGACGCGGCGGCGGCCCGGCCGGTGCCGATCCCCTTCCACGGCGAGCTGGGGTCGCTGAACCCGGTCGTGGTCACGCAGGCGGCGGCGGAGGAGCGCGGCGAGGAGATCGGGGCGGGCCTCGGGGCGTCGATGACGCTGGGCGTCGGCCAGTTCTGCACCAAGCCGGGCTTCGTGCTGGTCCCGGCCGGTGCGGGCGGGGACGCGCTGGTGAAGGCGCTGACGGCGGTGGTGGGCGACTCGGAGGCGGGGGTGATGCTCGACCACCGGATGCGGGACGCGTTCGTGGCGGGGGTCGCCGAGCGGGCCGCGCTCGACGGGGTCGGGGCGCCGGTGACGCCCGGGTCCGGCGGGGAGCACACGGTGAGTGCGGGGTTCCTGACGGTGGGGGCGGCCGTGCTGGCCTCTTCGGGGCCGCACGATGTGTTGCTGGAGGAGTGCTTCGGGCCGGTGACGGTGGTGGCGCGGTATGAGCACCCGTCCGAGATCGGAGCGGTGCTCTCGCGGTTGCCGGGGAATCTGACGGCGACGCTTCAGTTGTCGGTGGGGGAGGTGACGGGGGCCGATGGTGGGGCGGCCGCGCTGTTGCTCGCCTCGCTTACGGGCTTGGCGGGGCGTGTCGTGGTGGACGGGTGGCCGACGGGGGTGGCGGTGGCGCCGGCCCAGCACCACGGGGGGCCGTACCCGGCGACGACATCTACGTCCACGTCTGTGGGGGCGACGGCGGTTGAGCGGTGGTTGCGGCCGGTGACGTATCAGAACACGCCGGAGGCGTTGCTTCCGGGGGAGTTGCGGGAGGGGGGTGGGGTGGGGGTGCCGCGCCGGGTGGACGGCCGGTGGGAATCCCCCGCCCCGCCCCTTCCCTAAACCCTCCGGGGGTGGGTGGGGTGGAGGTGGAGGTGGGTTTCCCGGGGGCTGGTCGCGCAGTTCCCCGCGCCCCTAGTGGGCGCCCCGAAGGGGCGCATTTAAGGGGCGCGGGGAACTGCGCGAGCAACCCAGCACGGCCCGCAGACGAACGGGGTCCGGGGGCGCAGCCCCCCGGCCGCCCGCCAGAGGGCTTTCGGGAAGGGGCGGGGTGGGGTCAATCCACCGCGCCAGAGCGGCGTACCGCCGCCCCGTCCTCCCCCGACGCCAACCCCGCGTGGTACAGCCGCAACTCCGTCGCCCCCGCAGCCCCGACCCGAGCCGCGTCCTCCCCCAGCGCCCCCGGCCGACCCCCCATCCCCGCCACCACCGTCAGGTTCGCCGCGAGCACCGCCCCGGACCCCGCGTGCGCCGCGAACGGCCGCAGCAGGTCCGGGCGCCCGGACGCGCAGGGAACCACCACCCCGTCCGCCAGGCCGAACACGACCGCCGGATCCACCCCCACGTTCGCCCCGCACCGATGCACCCGGGGATCCGCGTGCAGCAGCACCTGGAAGCCCGGGGCCGCCGCGGCCCGCACCGCGCCGACCACCTCCTCCTGAAGGGCCCGCGCCACCGCGGCCCGGTACCCGACCGTCGCCTCAAGGAGCGGTCCGGCCCCCGGGGACGGCGCCCCGCGCCACACCGGCTCCAGCGCCCCCCGCACCGCCCCCGCCAGCCGCTCCGCGTCCAGGCCCGACTCCCCGTACCCCCGTCGGCACACGCCGCAGAAGCACAGCGACATCAGGTACTGGGCCGTGTCGTCAAGCGCCACCCCCGCGATCTTGTCGTGGGCGTGCAGGTGCGCCAGGCCGTACCAGCCGCAGGACTCCAGTTCCGTCCCGCGCGCCCCGGGCCGTACCGCCGCCTCCGCCGCCAGGGCGACCAGGTACGCGCGGACCTCCGGCCGCGCTATGCAGGGCGCCCAGGGGTAGCGGTCGCCGTACGCGTTGACCACCGAGGTCTCCGGATGCTCCGCGCCCAGGCGGGAGTTGTGGGCGAGGACGACCCAGGAGTGGACGTCCAGGCCGACCGCCGCGAGCGCCTCGGCGGCCTCGCCGTACGCGTCCCCCGGCGCCCACCGCCCGGCGGCGTACGGCCGCAGCGCACGGCCGGACCAGCGCCGTTCGCCGACGGGGTACAGGACCGCCGCGTGCTCGGCCGTGACCACCCGGTGCCGCGGGTGGTGCGGGGTGAGGGCCCGGGTCGAGTGGTAGGCGGCGGCGAGCGTCACCTGCCGGACCCCGAGGGCGGCGATCCGCGCGGGCGCCTCCGGGTCGCCGATGACGTCCCAGGGGTAGAGGAACGCCGACGCCTTCACGCTCCCGCCCCGTCCGCCCCGTCCCCCTCGACGGGCTCCAGCAGCGAGCGCCCCCGCTCGATCAGCGCGGCCAGCTGCTTGACGTGGGCCGCGTCGGGCTCGCTCAGCGGCGGCCGCACCTCGCCGACCTCCAGGCCCGCCAGCCGTACACCCGCCTTGACCAGCGAGACGGCGTATCCGCGGCCCTGGTTGCGCAGCTCGACCAGCGGCACGTAGAAGCCGTCCAGGAGGCGGTTCACGGTGGCGTCGTCGCCGGTGTCGAGCGCCCGGTGGAAGGCGAGCGCGATGTCCGGGGCGAAGCAGAAGACCGCCGACGAGTAGAGCGTGACGCCGATGCCCCGGTAGGCGAGGCCGGTGAGCTCGGCCGTGGGCAGGCCGTTGAAGTAGAGGAACTCGTGGTCGGGCACCTCCCGGCGCACCGTGCTGACGATCCGCTGCATCAGGTCGAGGTCCCCGATGCCGTCCTTGAGGCCGATGACGCCGTCGGTCCGGGCGAGTTCGACGACCGTCGCGGGGGTGAGGACCGCGTTGTCTCGCTGGTAGACGATGACGTCGAGGGAGGTGGCGGCGGCGAGCGCGGTGTAGTGGCGCAGCAGCCCCTCCTGGTCGGCGACGACGAGGTACGGCGGCAGGGCGAGCAGCCCGTCGGCGCCCGCGTCCTCGGCGAGCCCGGCGTACTGGATCGCGAGGGCCGTCCCGTATCCCGCGCCGGCCACCACCGGGACGCGCCCCGCGGCCTCCTCGACGGCGGCGGCCACGCACGCGTGGAACTCCTCCGGGGTGAGCGCGTGGAACTCGCCCGTGCCGCAGCAGGCGAACACCGCGGCCGCGCCCGCGTCGATGCCGCTCCTCACATGCGCGCGGAAGGCGTCGAGGTCGAGGCCGCCGTCCGGCCCGAAGGGGGTGACCGGGAAGAAGAGGAGACCGTCCAGGCGGGCGGCGAGCGGGGAAGGGTTCTTGGGCGTCACAGGCGCTCCCAGGGCAAGGCCGTCGTGCACAATTCTGATCGGCGTCTATGTTTCTGAACGCCGCCACGCTAGGGCAGCGCCGTGACGACGGTCAAGACGCGCAACCCCGGCGCGCGGGTGTTTTCCGTACAGCTGACACCTCCGCCGCCATGGCGCCGTCAGGGGCTCCACGCCACACTTGACGGGGTCGGCGACCGCTCCCTAGCGTGTCCACGCATATGAATGGCATCCATGATGGTGTCCATCCGGCCCGCACGGCCGCCCATCCCACCCGTCCCGCCCGCGCACCGAGGAGACCCCCATGCCCGCTCCCCGCACCGTCCTGCTCACCGGCGCCGCCGGCGGACTCGGCACCCTGATGCGCGGGCTGCTCCCGGCGTACGGCTACGACCTGCGCCTTCTCGACACCCGGGCGATCCCCGGGGAGCCGGACGCGATCACCGCGGACCTGGGCGACCGGGGCGCGCTGCGGGAGGCGGTCCGGGGCGTCGACGCGGTCCTGCACCTGGCGGGCATCTCGCTGGAGTCCACCTTCGACAAGATCCTGCGGGCCAACATCGAGGGCACGTACAACCTCTACGAGGCCGCGCGCGAGGAGGGCGTCGCGCGCGTGGTCTTCGCCTCCTCCAACCACGCGGTCGGCTTCACCCCGCGCCCGCGCGGCGAGGCGCCGCTGATGCCGGACGCCCTGATCCCGGTCGACACGCCCCGCCGCCCCGACACCCTCTACGGCCTCTCCAAGTCGTTCGGCGAGGATCTGGCCCAGTTCTACTGGGACAAGTACGGCCTGGAGAGCGTCTCGGTGCGGATCGGCTCGTGCTTCATGGAGCCCGCCTCGGTGCGGATGCTCTCGATCTGGATGAGCCCCGGCGACGGCGCCCGGCTCTTCCACGCGGCCCTCACCGCCGAGGACGTCGGCCACACCGTGGTCTACGGCTCCTCCGCCAACACCCGGCTGTGGTGGGACCTCTCGTCGGCGCGGGCGCTCGGGTACGAGCCGCGGGACGACTCCGAGCAGTACGCCGAGAAGCTGATCGCCGAGCAGGGCGAGCTCGACCCCGACGACCCGGGCGACTCCTGCCTCGGCGGCCACTTCACCACCGACCCGCCGGTGTGGCCGTACTGAACCCGGGGGCGGGTGACGCGCGTCCCCGATCGTTCACGAATTGGCGGGACGTTCAAGGAACCGTAAAGCCGTGCCGCTCGTTCCCGGGACATGACCGCAATGACACCTGGCTCGAACCTTCCGCTCCCGGCCGCCCGCGTGGCGGTGGACGTCGCCGCTCCGGTGCGGCTCGACGTGTCGGGCCTGTTGCTCACCGCCGACGGCAAGGTGCGCTCGGACGACGACTTCATCTTCTACAACCAGCCCTCGGGCCCCGGTGTCACCTACCGGTCCGGCGGCGGCACCGCCCCGGACGCGATCGTGGTGGACACGTCGGCGGTGCCGCCCGGCATCGAGAAGATCGTGGTCACCGCCAGCCCCGACGCCGCGGGCCAGACCTTCCAGGGCATCGAGCCCACCGCCACGCTGCGCAACGCCGACGACGGCAGCGTGATCGCCACCTTCACCCCGCCGCAGCTCGGCGGCGAGACCGCGCTGGTCGTCATGGAGGTCTATCTGCGCGGCGGCGCCTGGAAGGCCCGCGCGGTGGGCCAGGGGTACGCGAACGGACTGGCGGGCATCGCCACCGACTTCGGCGTCACGGTCGAGGAGCCCCCGGCCGCCGCGCCCGCCCCCGTCGCACCGGCCCCGGTCGCCCCCGTGGCCGCACCTCCGATGCCCGCCGCTCCCCCGGCCCCTGCTCCGGCCGCGCCCGCCGCCGCGCCGAGCGGGAAGATCAACCTCGACAAGGGCCGCGTCAGCCTCCAGAAGAACCAGACGGTGTCGCTGGTCAAGGGCGGCCGCCCGCTGCTCTCCCAGGTCAAGATGGGCCTCGGCTGGGAGCCCGCGTTCCGCGGCAAGGACATCGACCTGGACGCCTCGGTGATCGCGTACGGGCCGCAGCGCAACCACCTGGACAGCTGCTACTTCGGCAAGCTCTCGATCCTGGGCGGCGCGGTCAAGCACTCGGGCGACAACCTCACGGGTGAGGGCGCGGGCGACGACGAGGTGATCGTCGTCGACCTGGGCCGCATCCCGGCGGAGGCGACGGGCCTGGTCTTCACGGTGAACTCGTTCTCCGGCCAGAAGTTCACCGAGGTCGCCAAGGCGTACTGCCGGCTGATCGACGGAGCGACCGGCGAGGAGCTGGTCCGCTTCGACCTGACGACCGCCGAGCCGCAGACGGGCGTGATGATGGCCAAGTTGATCAAGCAGTTCTCCGGCGAGTGGGAGATGACGGCGCTGGGGAACTTCGTGAAGTCCCGGACGGTGCGCGGGATGGTGAAGCCGTCGGCCGAGGCGCTCTGACCTCTACAGGAAACGGCCCGAGACGACCGGGGCCCGTCACCCGCCGCACACGCGGGTGACGGGCCCCGCGCGTTCCCGCGACGCAACCCGACACCGGCCACCTCTTGTTGGGATCCCACAACCTCCCCTGGACAAAACGATCCGTTCGGCCCCTCCCCGCGCCCGCCCGCGACTGGCAGGGTCGAGGGCATGAACGATCATGAAGACGTAGTGGTGACCGGACTCGGCGCGATCACCCCGCTCGGCGCGGATGCCGCGTCCACCTGGTCCGGTCTGCTCACCGGCAAGTCCGGGGTGTCCCTGCTCACCAAGGAGTGGGCGGCGGGCCTGCCGGTCCGGGTCGCGGCGGGCCTGTCCGTCCACCCGGTCTCGCTGCTCGACCGGGTGGAGGCGCGGCGCCTTGACCGATGTGAACAACTGGCGCTGATCAGCTCCCGCGAGGCCTGGCGGGACGCGGGCACCCCCGAGGTCGAGCCCGAGCGGCTGGCGGTGGTGATCGGCACCGGCACCGGTGGCGTACTGACCACGCTGGGCCAGGACGACACGTACGAGAAGAGCGGCGCGCGCAGGCTCTCGCCGTACGCCGTGCCGATGCTGATGCCCAACGGCCCGGCGGCCTGGGTCTCCATGGACCTGGGCGCGCGGGGCGGGGCGCGCACGCCCGTGAGCGCCTGCGCGTCCGGCGCCGAGGCCATCGCGATGGGGCTCGACCTGATCCGCGCGGGCCGGGCCGACGTGGTGGTCGCGGGCGGCACGGAGGCCTGTCTGCACCCGTTCACGCTCGCCGCGTTCGCGCAGATGAAGGCGCTGTCGCCGCAGGAGCACGACCCCGAGGCGGTGTCCCGGCCGTTCGACGCGGACCGCAGCGGCTTCGTGATGGGCGAGGGCGCGGGCGTACTCGTCCTGGAGCGGGCCTCCTTCGCGCGGGCGCGGCGGGCGCGGGTGTACGGGGCGGTGGCGGGGGCGGCCGTGACCTCCAGCGCCGACCACATCACCGCCTCCGACGTGGCGGGCCAGGTCCGGGCGATCGAAACGGCGCTGCGGGACGCCGACTTGGGCCCCGCCGACATCGGCGTGGTGCACGCGCACGCCACGTCGACGCCGTCGGGCGACCTGGCCGAGGCGGACGCGGTGGCGCGGGCGATCGGCACCCACCCGGTGGTCACCGCGACCAAGTCGATGACCGGCCACATGCTCGGCGCGTCCGGGGCGGTGGGGGCGATGGCGGCCCTGCTCGCCCTGCACGAGGGCACGGTCCCGGCCACGCGCAACCTGGACCGGCTGGACCCGGCGGTGGAGCTCGACGTGGCGGCGGGCACGAACCGCACCGGCGCGTGGGACGCGGCGCTCGCCAACTCCTTCGGCTTCGGGGGCCACAACGTGAGCCTGGTCCTGAAGCGGTCCTGACTGGCGGGGGCCAGGTACTTCGTCTGCGGCCCGGTGGGGGCTGGTCGCGCAGTTCCCCGCGCCCCTAAAAGCGCCCCTCCGGGCCGCCCCCCAGGATGCCGCGCAGCGGCATTCAAGGGGCGCGGGGAACTGCGCGAGCAACCCAGCACGATCCGCAGACGAACGGGGTCCGGGGGCGGAGCCCCCCGGCCGCCCGCCAGAGGGCTTCAGGGAAGGGGCGGGGTGGGGGCGCAACCAGGGGCGGCCCCCCGCGCGTCGCACATGCTGACGGTCGTCAGGGGAGGTGCGGTGCGGGAGATCGGCGGGTACCGCCTCGTCGCGCTGCTCGGCGACGGCGGCATGGGCCAAGTACACCTCGCCCGCGCCGCCTCCGGCAGGCTCGTCGCGCTGAAGACCGTGCACCCGCACCTCGCCGCCGACCCCCGCTTCCGCGAGCGCTTCCGCCGCGAGGTGGCGGCCGCCAGAGCGGTGGACGGCCCGTACACCGCCGGCGTGCTCGCGGCCGACCCGGACGCCGAACCCCCGTGGCTGGCCACGGCGTACGCCGCCGGCCCCGCCCTCTCCGAGGCCGTCTCCGCGCTCGGCCCCCTCGGCCCCCGCCAGCTCGCCGCGCTCGGCGCCCTGCTGGCGGAGGCGCTGGCCGCCGTACACGCCGCGCACCTCGTCCACCGCGACCTCAAGCCCGCGAATGTGATCGTGACCCGGGACGGCCCGAAGGTCATCGACTTCGGGATCGCCAAGGGGACCACGGAAGAGGAGGAGGGGGAGGCGCTCACCCGTTCCAGCGAGACCCTCGGCTCCCCCGGCTTCATCGCCCCCGAACAGCTCGCCCGCCAGGGCGAACCCGGACCCCCCGCCGACGTCTTCGCGCTCGGCGGGCTGCTCGCGCTCTGCGCCACCGGCCGCAACCCGTTCGGCGCGGGCAGCGCCCCGCAGGTCCTGTACCGCACGCTCCACGAGGAGCCGGACCTCGACGGCGTACCGGGGGACGACTGGCGGGAGTTCCTCGGCCGGTGTCTGGCGCGCGAGCCCGCCGACCGGCCCGCCGTCGCCGAGGTCCTGGCGTGGTGCGCCGGGCGCAGCGCCCCCGAGCCCTGGTGGGAGCAGGAGCCGGTCACCGGGCTGATACGCCAGCACGAGGAAGCCACGGCCGAGTTGATCGAGGCGGCGCCGGCCGTGGCCGACGTGGAGCCGCCCGCCCGCGCCTCCCGCCGCCGCTTCCTCCTCTGGTCCGCCTCCGGCGCCGTCGCCGCGGCCGGAATCTCGACCGCGGTCGCACTCGGCAAGGACGAGAGCGGAAGCGCCGAGCGCCCCGCACCCACCCCCTACCCCCGGGGCCGCGCCCTCTGGACCCGTGACCTCGGCCCCACCCAGTACGGCGGCGCCCTGATCCGCCACGGCGACGCCCTCTACGTCCACGACAACGCCTCCCTCACCCGCCTCGACCCCGCCACCGGCGCCGTCCGCTGGCAGCGGGACGCCAAGGGCGTCAGCCAGGTCGTGCCGCACGGCAAGGACGTCGTCCACGTCGTACGCACCGAGCTCGCCGGCGCACCGACCCTCGCCGCGCTCGACGCCGCCACCGGCGACACCCGCTGGGAGACCCGCGATCCCCGGCTCGAAGGGCTGCGGCCGCGCACCTCGCTCCTGCCCGACGACGTCGAACTGGAGGGCTCCCGGGGCATGTTCGCGCTCGGCGACGCGGTCGCGTGCTTCGTGACGTACGAGTCGTACGACACCGAATGGTCGCGGCGCGCCGGGCGGAAGCGGCCCTGGCGGGCGTACGGCTACGACCCGGCGACCGGCGAGGGGCTCTGGTACCACGAGGGCACGGCCGCCGGGGTGACGGCGGTGCGGTACGCGGGCGGGCGGTTCGCGGTCGCGGCGTCCGTCCACGCCCGGTCGGACGAGCCGGAGCAGCTCAAGGTCCTCGCACGGGAGCCGCTCCACGTGCTGCGGGCCTCCGACGGCCGTCCGGAGACGACCATCACGGGCGGCGCGCTGCGGCCGGACGCCCATCCGGGGGCCACCGGCACGGGCTACTTCGCGCTCGGCGAGGCGGTCAGCGCCGTCGATCTGGCGGCCCGGACCACACTGTGGTCCCGGGGCGTCACCGGCTCGGTGTCCGTGACGCCGACGGCCACCGGCGGCCTGGTGCACGCCGCTTCGCACTCGGAGGTGAGCGCGCTGGACGCGACCACCGGCCGCACCCGCTGGCTGCGCACGGACGTACGGCGGCTCACCGACGCACCCCACGCGTCGCCGCCACCGCTGCTCTCCGAGGGGCGGCTGTACGTCACCGGCCCGGAGCCGGGCAGCGACCAGCTCGCGCTGGGCGGGCCGAAGTGGGGGCTGCACGCGCTGGACCCGGCGACGGGGAAGCTGGTGTGGGCCGTGCCGTTCGAGGGCCGCGACGACCTGCTCGGGTGCGCCGGAGGCGGACTGGTGCACGTGTGCGTCGGCTCGGTCCTCACCACCTTCCGCGGCCCGGACGGCGCCGCGTGACGGACCCGCTGCTCGCCTCGGATCCGCGCCGGCTGGGCGGGATCCGCCTCCTCGGCCGGCTCGGCGCGGGCGGGATGGGGCAGGTGTACCTCGGGCGTACGCCGGGCGGGCGGCTCGTCGCCGTGAAGACCGTCCACGAGCACCTCGCGGACGACCCGCACTACCGGGAGCGGTTCCGGCGCGAGGCGGCCGCCGCGCGGGCCGTGACGGGCGCGCACACCGCCCCGGTCCTGGACGCCGATCCCGACTCGCCGGTGCCGTGGCTGGCCACGGCGTTCCTGCCGGGCGTGACGCTGGGCCGGGCCGTGGCGGCGGCCGGTGCGCTGCGGCCGGCCGCGGTGCGGGCGCTGGGCGCGGCCCTCGCCGAGGCGCTCACCGCGATCCACGCGGCGGGTCTGGTGCACCGCGATCTGAAGCCGTCGAACGTGCTGGTGACGGCGGACGGGCCGCGCGTCATCGACTTCGGCATCGCCCGGGCGGCGCACGGACAGGCGCTGACGGAGGCCGGGGCGATCATCGGGACGCCGGGCTATCTGGCCCCGGAGCTGATCGCCGGGGACGGCCCGCCCGCGACGGCCGCCGCCGACGTGTTCGCGCTGGGCGCGGTGCTGGCGTTCGCGGCGACCGGCCGGAGCCCGTTCGGCACCGGCACGGTCGCGATCCTGCTGTTCCGCACGGTCCACGAAGAGCCCGAACTGTCCGGCGTCCCGCGCGCGTCGGGGCTGCGGGAGCTGGTGGAGCGCTGTCTGGACAAGGATCCCTCGGCCCGTCCGACCGTACGGACCGTGCTGCGGGCGCTGCGCGATCCCCGGCCCCCGCTGTGGTGGCGCGAGGAGCCCGTGCGGTCGCTGGTCCTCACCGACGAGCCGGTGCCGGAGCCGCAGGACGCGCCGCCGCCGACCGTACGGGAACCGGTGGCCGGTCCCGTACGCGCGCGGCGCGGCCGGGCGGTGGCCCGGCGGGGCCTGCTGCTCGCGGGCGGCGGCGGGCTCGCCGGGCTCTTCGGGTACGCGCTGCTGCGGCCCGCCCCGCACGGCGGCGGATCCGGGACGTCGTGGGACCCGGTGGTGCGCACGGGCGCGGCGGCGGGCGGAGCGCGCTGGACTCTGGAGCCGAGGAGCGGCGAGGTGGACGCGCTCCTGGTGGCCGGGGCGTCCCTGCTGGTGCACGGCACCGACGCGGTGGGCTCGTCGTCCGGCGTGGTCGAGGCGCGCGCGGGCGCCGACGGGACACCGGTCTGGCGGCGGAAGGCGGACGGGAAGGCGAGCGGCTGGTGGGGCACGTCCGCCGGGCTGCTGCTCGCGCCGGACCTGGGACTCCCGGCCGTCGCCCTCGCGACGGGCACCGTCCGCGTGAGGAAACCCCAACTGGCGCCCACCCTTGGCTGGTTCACGTCGACGGACGGGCTCCTGCTCGACTCGTACGCGGAGACGAGCTCCGAGTGGCGTACCCGGGCCACCGACCCGGCAACCGGCGCCGTCCGCTGGACCACCCCGCCGGGCCCGGCGACCGTGGCGCCCGCCGTGCTCGGCGACGCGCTCCTGCTCGCCCCGGTGCCCGGCTCTTCGACGCGGCTGCGGTGCGTGGGCGTGAAGGACGGCGCGGAGCGGTGGACGTATCCGCTCGCGGCGGGCGACGGGGGCGCGCTGGCGGTGTGCGCGCTGCCGGAGGGGTTCGCGGTGCTCACGACGACGGGCAAGGTGCACCTCGTCGGCCCGGACGGCCGGGCGGCCCGCCCCGTACAAACGCTCGCGCACCCGGACCTCCCGGCCGGGTCCACCGCGCTGGCCCAGTCGGCCGGGAAGCTGCTGATCGCCGCCGGGAACAGGCTGTACGGCCCCGATGTACGCGCCCCCTGGTCGCGGCCCACCCTGGGGCTCGACGCGAGCTGGCCCAAACGGCTCGGCGGGGCCCGCACGCCGGTCACGGGCGGCGGCCTGCTGCTGCACTGGCGGGACGCGGGCACCCTGGAGGCGGTGGCCCCGGTGACCGGCGGGGTCCGCTGGACCGCACCGGTCGGCGGCGGGGTCGCCCAGATCCCGCCGGTGGTGGCGGGCCCGCTGGTCTACGCGGCGGCGGGCAGCACCTGCACCGCCCTGCGCCTCACCGACGGCCGGGCACTGCGGAGTTGGCCGCTGCCGGACCGGGTGAGCGAGCTCGCGGCGGACGAGGCGGGCTGGTACGCCCGTATCGGCAAGGCGTCGATACGGGCGTACGACAGGCCCTCGGTCTAACGGGGCTGACGACGCCAGGGGCCGGTGATCGCGAGCATGATGCCCGGATCCTGGATGTTGGCGAACAGGGTCCGGCCGTCGGGCGAGAACGTCACCCCGGTGAACTCGCTGTACTCCGGGGCCTGTTCGGTGCCCTGGTTGAGCTCGTTGCGGGCGATCGGATACGTACGCCCGGAGTCGGTCGCGCCGAACAGGTGCTGGATCCCCTCACCGTCCTCGGCGATGACCAGACCCCCGTACGGCGAGACCGTGATGTTGTCCGGGCCGTCGAAGGCGCCGTCCTGGCCGGGCGCGGGGTTGACGCCGAGCAGCACCTTCAGCGTGAGGGTGCGGCGGCGCGGGTCGTAGAACCACACCTGGCCGTCGTGCTGGACCGGGGACTCCTCGCGGGCGTACGAGGAGACGATGTACGCGCCGCCGTCGCCCCACCACATGCCCTCCAGCTTGCGGGCGCGGGTGACGTCCTGGCCGGTGAACTGCTTGCGCACGGAGGTGGTGCGGGCGTCTCGGTCGGGCACGTCGACCCAGTCGACCCCGTACACCGTGCCGATCTTCGTGGCGCGGGAGAGGTCGTCGACGAACCGGCCGCCCGCGTCGAAGCACCTGGTGGCCTGGAGGACCCCGGCGTCGTCGGCCAGCGCGCGCAGCCGGCCGCGGCCGTGCTTGAAGCCGTGCGGCGGGGTCCAGCGGTAGAGCAGTCCGTTGGGCCCGGCGGCGTCCTCGGTCAGGAAGAGGTGGCCGCGCCGGGGGTCGACGACGACGGCCTCGTGGGCGTACCGGCCGAGCGCCTTGAGGGGCTTGGGGGCGCGGTTGGCGCGCCGGTCGTAGGGGTCGACCTCGAAGACGTAGCCGTGGTCCTTGGTCATCCCGTTGGAGCCCGCCTTGTCCTCGGTCTCCTCGCAGGTCAGCCAGGTGCCCCAGGGGGTGGCGCCGCCCGCGCAGTTGGTGGAGGTGCCGGCGATGCCGACCCACTCCGCGACCGGGCCGCCGTGCGGGTGCACCTCGACGACGGTGCAGCCGCCGGACGCGGCCGGGTCGTACACCAGGCCCTCGGTGAGCGGCACCGGGCGCGGCCAGTTCTTGCGCGGGCCCCTCAGCTCGTGGTTGTTGACGAGCAGGGTGGCGCCGCGCGGCCCTTCGAAGGCGGCGGTGCCGTCGTGGTTGGACGGGGTGGTCTCGCCGGACTCCAGCTCGGTGACGCCGCTGTGGGTGACGATCCGGTACGAGAAGCCCTTCGGCAGGGCGAGTATGCCCTTGGGGTCGGGCAGCAGCGGGCCGTAGCCCGGCTCGTGGTGCCCGTGTCCGTGCCCGGCGCCGTACGCGTCCTCGGCGGCCAGCGCGCCCGGCGCCGTGGCCAGCGCCCCGACGGATCCGGTGAGGGCGACCCCGGCACCGGTGAGGGCGGAATTCCTGGCGAACTCCCTGCGGCTGAGCGACATCGCGGGTCTCCTGACGGGGGGTTGCGGAGAGGTGGGGGGCGGGGCCAGGGTCCCGGGGATGGGCAAACACCGCAATAACACGGGGTGTCGCCCACGCCAACTCCCTTGCCCCCGGGGCCGCCCTTCGCCTGCGGCCCGGTGGTGGGCTGAGCGCGCAGTTCCCCGCGCCCCTAAAAATGCCGCTGCGCGGCATCCCCTGGGCGCCCCGAAGGGGCGCATCTCAGGGGCGCGGGGAACTGCGCGAGCAACCCACCACGGTCCGCAGCCGAACCACCGCATCCCACATTGCGCGGGCTACGCCCGCGACCGCGCCTTGAAGGCCGCCTTGCGGGCCTCCTTCGCCACCTTCTTGTCCGGGTGCAGCCGCCCCATCGCCTCCAGGACGTCCGCCGTCGCGGGGTGGTCGACCCGCCAGGCCGCGTCGAAGAAGCCGCTGTGCTGGCCGACCAGGCCCTCCACCAGGCCCTGGAGCTCCTCCAGGTCCCCGTCCACCGCCAGCTGCGCGGCGATCGTGTCCACGGCGAGCCAGAACACCATCGCCTCCGGCGGCGCGGGGACGTCCGCCGCGCCCCGCTCGGCGAGCCACACCCGGGCGAGGCCGCCGAGCTCCGCGTCGTCCAGGACCTCGCGCAGCGCGGGCTCGGCCTCGGGGCCGGTGAGGGCGAGCGCCTGCTGGCAGTGCAGGCGGCGCAGCGGGCCGCGCTCGTCCGAGCCGCGGGCCGCCGCCAGCAACTCCCGCACCGCGGCCGGGAGTTCGTGCCCCGCCAGCCACTGCTCGGTCTCGGCGCGGGCGGCCGCCTCCGGGTAGTACGCGATGCCGTCGAGCAGCACGTCCGCGCCCTTGTCCGCGAGGTCGCCGACGGCCGGCGCCTCCACGCCCGCCTCCAGCATCCGGGCCCGTACGCCGTAGAGGCCGAGCGGGGTGAGGCGGACCATGCCGTACCGGGAGACGTCCTCGTCGTCGACGGGCGGCTCGGGCTCCTCGCCCTCCTCGGCCATCAGGGCCTCGTCCACCGGCCGGTACTCGACGAGCCCGATCGGCTCCAGGAGCCGGAACTGGTCGTCGAGGCGCATCATCGCGTCCGACACCTGCTCCAGGATGTCGTCGGTGGGCTCCCCCATGTCGTCGGGAACGATCATCGACGCGGCGAGCGCGGGCAGCGGCACCGGGCCCTCGCCCGCGCCACCCTCGGTGACGGTGAGCAGGTACAGGTTGCCGAGCACGCCCTCCAGGAAGTCCGCCTCCGCCTGCGGGTCCCACTCCAGCCGGTCGAAGTCGAGCTCGCCGTCGTCGCCGATGAGGTCGGCGAAGTCGTCGAGCACGGGCGCGGTCGCGTCCGCGAAGACCGCGTCGAAGGCGTCCAGCCAGGTGGTGAGGACGTCCTGCGGGGAGCCGGAGGTGAGCAGGGCGAGGCTCTCGCCCGTCGCGGCCGTGCCCTCGCCGTCCTCGTCCTCCGCGTCGGTGACGTCGACGAGCCCGGCGTCGACGGCGATCCGCCACGCCTCGCTCGCGTCCGCCGCGCCGTCGTCGTCGGCGGTGAGGCCCAGCGCCTCGGCGGCCGCGGGCAGTTGCTCCTCGACGAGCTCGCCCCCGGCGCCGACCCGGGTCCCGGGCCCGGCCCAGCGGGCGAGCCGGGCCGCGCGGGCCAGCAGCGGGGCGGCGAGCGCCGCCCGCGCGAGTTCGGCCTCGGAGTGCAGCCGCACCGGCGGCAGGGTGGGGCGGTCTCCGGACATCTGTGGCGTACTCCTCGGCGAAGCGGTGGTTCCAGCGGTGTGATTCGAGAGACACCCAGCGTAGACGTATTTCACCGGGTATCGCCGCGCCCGGTCACCGCCGCGGCCGGGCCGCACGGCGGGTTCCGGCCGGGGCCGCGACGGTTGCGTACGGGAATCGCCGGGCGGTGTCCGGCCTCCCACGGCGGGCGGTTCATCCAGCCGTCGGATTCCGGCCACCCGGCGACCCTTGACAACCGCCCCGCTCAGCCAAGAGATTGACGCGCGTAGAACTTGCTGCACACCTGAGCAGCACCGCACCCGCACGTGCACCGACCCCTCACTCATCCGGAGTTCCTTGATGCCCGTTCCGAGATCCGCCGCCGTCTCCGCCGTCGTCGCCGCAGCGCTGGGCGCCGGTCTGCTCGCCGCCGGCTCGTCGGCCGCCGCCGACCCGACCGCCGCCGCCCCGGCCCGCATCCACGACATCCAGGGCACGACCCGCACCTCGCCGCTGGCCGGCAAGCAGGTCGCGGAGGTGCCGGGCGTCGTCACGGGCGTACGGACGTACGGCTCCTCGAAGGGCTTCTGGTTCCAGGACACCGCACCGGACGACGACCCGGCCACCAGCGAGGGCGCCTTCGTCTTCACGGGCTCGGCCCCGACCGTGGCGGTCGGCGACTCGGTGAAGGTGTCCGGCACGGTCACCGAGTACGTCCCGGGCGGCCTCTCCTCCGGCAACCAGTCGCTGACCCAGATATCGAAGCCGACCGTGACGGTCGTCTCCTCGGGCAACCCGCTGCCCGCCCCGGTCGCGGTGACGGCCCGTACCGTTCCCGGCCGCTACGCCCCGGCGGGCGACCCGGCCGCCGGCAACAGCGTCAACGGGCTGACCCTCCAGCCGAAGAAGTACGCCCTGGACTACTACGAGTCCCTCGAGGGCATGAACGTCCGCATCGGCACCTCGCGGATCGTGGGCGCCACCGACTCGCACAGCGAGCTGTGGGTCACCGTGAAGCCGCGCGAGAACCGCACCGAGCGGGGCGGCACGCTCTACTCGTCGTACGACGACCAGAACACCGGCCGCCTCCAGATCCAGAGCCTGGTGCCGAGCGCGCAGCAGCCGTTCCCCAAGGCGAACGTCGGTGACACGCTCACCGGCGCCACCGAGGGGCCGCTGGACTTCAACCAGTTCGGCGGGTACACGATCACCGCCCGTACGCTCGGCACGGTCAAGGACAACGGCCTCAAGCGGGAGACCACCCGCAAGCAGCGCACCGGCGAGCTCGCGGTCGCCACGTACAACGTGGAGAACCTGGACCCGAGCGACCCGCAGGCGAAGTTCGACGCGCTGGCCGACGGCGTGGTCACCCACCTCGCCTCGCCCGACATCGTGGCCCTGGAGGAGATCCAGGACAACAACGGCGCCAAGAACGACGGCACGGTCGACGCGTCCGCCACCATCAAGAAGTTCACGGACGCGATCGCCGCCAAGGGCGGCCCCGCCTACCAGTGGCGTTCGATCGACCCGGAGAACCTCAAGGACGGCGGCGAGCCCGGCGGCAACATCCGCCAGGTGTTCCTCTTCAACCCGGCGCGGGTCTCGTTCACCGACCGCCCCGGCGGCGACGCCAACACCGCCGTCGGCGTCACCGGCACCAAGGGCCGTCCGGCCCTGACCCTCTCCCCCGGCCGCATCGACCCGGCGAACCCGGCGTGGGCGGACAGCCGCAAGCCGCTCGCGGGCGAGTTCGTCTTCAAGGGGCAGACGGTCTTCGTCATCGCCAACCACTTCGCCTCCAAGGGCGGCGACGAGGGCCTGGCCTCGCAGCACCAGCCGGTGCCGCGCTCCTCGGAGGCCAAGCGGCTGCTCCAGGCGCAGGCCGTGAACGGCTTCGTGAAGCAGCTCCTCGCGGTCGACAAGCACGCCCGGGTGCTCGCGCTCGGCGACATCAACGACTTCGACTTCTCGGGCACCACCAAGGCCCTGGAGGACGGCGGCGCGCTGCGCTCGGCCTTCCGCACGCTGCCGAAGAAGGAGCGTTACTCCTACGTGTACCAGGGCAACACCCAGGTGCTCGACCAGATCCTGACCAGCCCGGCCGTGCGCGGCTTCGACTACGACAGCGTGCACATCAACGCGGAGTTCGCCGACCAGAACAGCGACCACGACCCGCAGGTCATCCGCTTCCGCCCGTAGGTCAGGAGGCCGGGGTGACGGTCAGCGCCGGAAGGTAGCGCGTCACCCCGCCACCGGTCACGCCCGGGTGGTTCTGCACCCGCGCCCGCTGCGGGGTCTTCGAGCCGACCCCGTTGCTGCCGACGGCCAGCGCGTCGATGTGGGCCCGCTCGCTCTCCCACTCGGCGTAGTTGAGGACGCGGGTGCCGTCGAGGCTCGCGTGGAAGTGGGCGGAGATGCCGCCCGGGGGCAGGTCCGGGTCGGTGTCGAGCGCCTCGAAGACACCGTCCACCCAGGCGCGCTGGCGGTCCGGGTCCGGTCCTTCGAACTCGACGTCGACGATCACGATGCAGCCGGGCGTACGGGGGTCGCCCGGCCGCGGGCCGCTGCTGCGGTAGAGCTCGTACGAGTGCAGGCCCGCGCGCTCGATGCCGGGGACGGCCGCGTCGATCTCGGCGTTGCGGCCGTCCCGGAGGCGCCGGAAGAAGTCCTGGTAGGCGGCCTCGCTCTGCCACTGCGAGTAGTGCAGGAGCGCGTCGCCGTCGGTGCCGGTGTAGACGCTGTACGAGAGCAGGCCGACGTCCGGCCAGTCCCTGCTGCCCCACGCCTTGGCGATCGCCTCGACGGCGGCCCGCTGCCGCTCGGGGGTGCCCATGCGCCAGACGCTGGACTTGACGACTCCGACGCCGGGGCGGCGCAGGTCCGGCAGGGCGTCGAACTTCACGTCGGTGGGCGTGGCGGACATGGCGGTCTCCTGGTGATCGTCGCGGTGCTGTGCTGCGTGGACGATCACCATCCTGAAACGTCAAGGTCACTTGAGGTCAAGGACGGACAGGGGCCCTCCTCATCCCTCTACCGCGAGTCCCCCTACCGCAAGTCCCCCTACCGCGGGTCCCCTTTGTCGCCGAGCCGCGCCAACTCGCTCTGGAACCAGTCGAGCCGGGCCTGGAGCAGCGCCGCCTCCGCGACCAGTTCCGGGAAGGTCCGGCCGGGTTCGGGGGCGCCCGCGTCGACGGCGGTCGCGGCGAAAACCCTCAACCCCGCCCCACCGCGCCGGGCGAAGTCGTCGAACGCCACGGTCGCGCGCGACCCCGCACACGCCGTGCAGACCGGCTCCACGACCCGCCACCCGGGCCGCCCCCAGCCCGCGTCGGCTAGGCCGGTCGCCCGCCGCCGGCAGCGGCAGGGCCCGGCCGCGGCGGTGCGCACCCGCTGGCGGGCGTAGCGCATCCCGCGCTCGAACCGGATGTAGCGCCCGAGCACCGCCACTTCGAGCAGCAGCGCACCCCGGTGCTCGGCCGTGCAGGTCAGCGCCGCCGCTTCGGCGTGCTCGTGCAGACAGTGGAAGCCGCAGTCGCAGAGCCTGGACGGCGAGCGGTGGCGCCGCCCGTAGGCGCAGTGCGCGTCGTCCAGGACGCCGTAGGGCAGGGCGGCGCCCAGCGAGACGCCGAGGAACCCGGCCCGGGAGCCGTCCTGGGAGAGCGCCGCATGGGCGATCTTGTAGCCGGTGGGCGGCTCCGTCGGGCGTTCCTCGGGGAGCCGCAGCCTCATCGGCCGGCCGTCACCTCGACGGGAACCTCGACCGGGACCTCCTCGGGCACGGGCGGCGCTTCATCCCGTACGACGTCCTCGGGCTGTTCCTCCGCGACACCAGTGGCGAGAGCCTTGCCGAGCTTCATGACGACCTCCGACGGTACGACGGTACGGACATGAACGGACACACCGGTCTCTCATGGTGACGTACGCCCGAGCGACCGCCAAGAGCGCCTGCACACCGAACACTTCAGCGCTGCTACTGATTAACCCGAAGCAGATCTAAGTAGACCTTCACCCTCGCTCCGCCCAGACTGCGTGAATGAGCACTCCCCGCCCTTTCGGGCGCGCACTTTGCGCCATGATCACACCCTTCACCGCCGACGACGCCCTCGACCTCGACCACGCGCGGCGGCTGGCCGCGCACCTGGTCGCCGAGGGCTGCGACGGCCTGGTGCTCAGCGGCACCACGGGCGAGTCGCCCACCACGACCGACGCCGAGAAGGCGGCGCTGGTACGGGCGGTGCGCGAGGAGGTCGGGGACGGCGTCCACGTCGTGGCCGGGGTCGGCACGGCGTCCACCCGGCACACCGTGGAGCTGGCCCGGCAGGCCGAGGAGGCGGGCGCGAACGGCCTGTTGGTGGTCTCGCCGTACTACAGCCGCCCGCCGCAGGACGCGGTGGAGGCGCACTTCCGCACGGTGGCGGACGCCACGGGGCTGCCCGTGATGCTCTACGACATCCCCGGCCGGACGGGCGTCCGGATCGGCACGGACACGCTGCTGCGGCTCGCGGAACACGAGCGGATCGTGGCGGTCAAGGACTGCGCGTACGACCTGCTCGCCTCCACCAAGGTCATCGGCCGCACCTCGCTGGCGTACTACTCGGGCTGCGAGGAGACGAACCTGCCGCTGTACGCGGTAGGGGCAGCGGGCTATGTGAGCACGGTGGCGAACGTGGTCCCCGGCCTGATGCGGGCACCGCTGGACGCGTACGACAAGGGCGACGTAGCAGAGGCAACCCGCCTCAACCACCTCACGCTCCCCCTGGCGGAACTGATGATGGCGTCGGGCTTGCCGGGAACGGTGACGGTGAAGGCGCTGCTCAACAATCCAGTCCGCGAACCCTTGCAACCCGCGACCCCGGACCAGGTCGCCGTGCTGCAGAGGGCATACGACGACCTGGTCCACTGATGCCTAAGGGGCGCGGGGAACTGCGCGACCAGCCACGCACGGTCCGCAGTCGAAAACGCGCCCCTCAAAGACCCTCAGTTGTGACTGTGCAGAATCTCGTTGAGCCCGCCCCACACGGCGTTGTTGGGCCGAGCCTCAACCGCCCCGGTAACGGAGTTCCGCCGGAACAGAATGTTCGACGCACCGGAAAGCTCACGAGCCTTCACGATCTGCCCATCCGGCATGGTCACCCGCGTACCGGCGGTGACGTACAGCCCGGCCTCGACGACGCACTCGTCACCGAGCGCAATCCCCACACCCGCCTCCGCGCCGACCAGGCACCGCTCGCCGATGACGATACGAACGTTGCCGCCACCCGACAGCGTGCCCATCGTGGACGCCCCGCCCCCGATGTCGGAGCCGTTGCCGACGACGACACCGGCGGAGATCCGGCCCTCGACCATCGACGTGCCCAGCGTCCCCGCGTTGAAGTTCACGAAGCCCTCGTGCATCACGGTGGTGCCCTCGGCCAGGTGCGCGCCGAGGCGCACCCGGTCGGCGTCGGCGATGCGGACGCCCTTGGGGACCACGTAGTCCGTCATGCGCGGGAACTTGTCGATGGACGTCACCTGGAGGTGCAGCCCGGCGGCGCGGGCGTTCAGGCGCACCTGCTCGATGTCGTCGACGGCGACCGGGCCGAGCGAGGTCCAGGCGACGTTGGCGAGCAGGCCGAAGACGCCGTCCAGGTTCTGGCCGTGCGGCTTGACCAGGCGGTGCGAGAGCAGGTGCAGGCGCAGGTACGCGTCGTGGGCGTCCAGCGGCTTGTCGTCGAGCGAGGCGATGACCGTACGGACGGCGACGACCTCGACGCCCCGGCGCTCGTCGACGCCGAGCGCGTCGGCCGCGCCCTTGCCGACGAGGGCGAGGGCCTGGTCGGCGGTGAGCCGCTCGGTGCCGGCCGGGCCGGGCTCTTCGACGAGCTCGGGAGCGGGGAACCAGGTGTCGAGAACGGTGCCGTCGCCGGCGAGGGTGGCGAGGCCGGCGGCGACGGCGCCGGTGGAGCGAGAAGCAGTAGCAGTCGTGTCGGTCATGGCAGAAAACCTAACCGGCGGTGGCCCGCCGGGGCGAACCGGTCTCAGGTGACGGGCGCGCGTCACCCCCGGTCAGCCGCGCCGGAAGGCCGCGCGCCCACAGCACGGCGAGCCCGGCGAGCCCCGCGAGGGCGGCGCACAGCGGCCAGAGCAGACCGGGCGCGGCGGTGTAGAGGGCGCCGCCGAGCGGCGGGGCGAGTACCTGGCCGCTGATGGAGGCGCCCGCGTACAGGCTCTGGAAGCGGCCCTGGGCGTGGGCGGGCGCCTGGTCGGCCACGTACGCGGTGGCGGTGGTCTTGTAGAGGATCTCGCCGAGGGTGAGCGACACCATCAGGGCGAGGGCCCAGCCGAGGGCGGCGCCGGGGATGAGCAGCGCGTAGCCGAGGCCGACCAGGAGCAGCCCGCAGCCGACGACCGACAGCGGGGCGCGGCCGCGCAGGGCGTGGACGGCGGGGAGTTCGAGGCAGAGGATCACCCCGCTGTTGAGGGCGATGAGCCAGCCGTAGACGTGGTCGTCCATGCCGTGGTCGCCGAGGAAGACGGGCAGGGTGGAGTACTGCTGGCGGTAGACCAGGTCGACGCAGACGATCGCGGCGAGCAGGACGAGCACGGCGGGCCGGACCCGCAGCTCCCGCCACAGGCCGGGCGCGCCCGGGTCGTACGACGGCTTGGCGTGGGCGGCCGCGCGGGCGGGCAGCACGCGGGCGGCGTACGCGGCGAAGAGCAGGGTGCCGACGCCGTCGGCGGCGAAGAGCCAGTCGTACGACCAGTGGGCGGCGACCAGGGCGCCGAGCGGCGGCCCGACGGTGAAGCCCGCGTTGGCCGCGAACCGCATCACGGCGAAGCCCTGGCGGCGGCTTCCCTCGGGGACGCCGACGGCGACCAGCGCGGAGTTGGCGGACCGCACGACTCCGGAGGCGTACTGGGCGATGGGCAGGGCGACGGCCAGCAGGGCGGTCGGCAGCAGCCCGAGGGTGGCCAGGACGGTGCCGCTGACCACGGCGCCGGCGAGCAGGGCGCGCCGGTGGCCGTACCGGTCGCCGAACGAGCCGCCGGTGAAGTTCCCGGCGACCAGGCCGATGCCGCCGATCCCGCTGATCACTCCGGCCTGGCCGACGCTCAGGCCGCGCGGGCCGGTCAGGTACACGAAGAGGTAGATGAACGTGAAGCTGACGACGGCGTTGAAGAACATGCCGAAACACAGCAGCCGGACGGTTCTCGGCACCGCTCGCAAGGTCTTCACGCCGTCGCCCCCTGGGTCTCGCCCACTAGTGAGTTCCTTATGGGAACGGACTATGTCAGCATGGGGACCGCAGGTCAACGGCGTACGGAAGGATGGGACCATGCCTCAACGGACCCGCCTCCACGACGAGCACTGCGCGATCGCCCAGGCCCTGGACGTCGTCGGCGACTGGTGGACCCTGCTGATCGTGCGCGACGCCGCACGCGGGGTGCACCGCTTCGACGCGCTCCAGCGCGAGCTCGGCATGTCCCGCAAGGTGCTCGCCGAACGGCTGAAGCTGCTGGTCGAGTCGGGGGTGCTGACCCGGGAGCCGTACCAGGACCGCCCGGTGCGGTACGAGTACCGGCTCACTCCGCGCGGCCGTGCCCTGCTGCCCGTACTGATCGCACTCCAGGACTGGGGAGACACCTGGGTGCTGGGAGAAGGAGAGACGATGGCCACGGCGACGGAGAACTCCGGGGAGACCGAGCGGGTGCGGGAGCTGGTGGGCACGAAGGTGCCGGACCTGCTGCTCACCGACTTCGACGGAGAGCCGAGGGACCCGGTGGCGCAGGAGAGCGCGTACACCGTGCTCTACTGCTTCCCCGGCGCGTACGCCCGCAAGGAGTCCTATCCGCCCGGCTGGGCGGGGATCCCGGGGGCACCGGGCTGCACGCTCGAATCGTGCACGTACCGCGACCAGCTCGCCGAGTTCACCGCGGCGGGCGCGACCGTGCACGGCGTGTCCACCCAACGCCCGGACGAGCAGCGGGCGTTCGCGGACAAGGAGCGGCTGCGCTTCCCGCTCCTGTCGGACGCGGACCTGACGCTGACGGCCGCGCTGCGGCTGCCGACGTTCCGCACGGCGGGGGTGAGTCGGCTCAAGCGCTTGACGCTGGTGGTCGACCGGGACCGTACGGTGATCGAGGCGCTGTACCCGATCACCGACATCGAGGCGAGCGTACGGGCGGCGCTGGAGGCGGTGCGCCGGGGCTGAGCCTCAGTGCGCGGCGCCGCCGAGGTTGAGCAGCAGCACGCCGCCGATGATCAGCGCGATCCCGGCGAGCTTGGCGGCCGTCATCGTCTCGCCCAGGAAGAGCATCCCGATGGCGGCGATGACGGCCGTGCCCGCGCCGGACCAGATCGCGTACGCCGTGCCGACGGACATCGACTTCAGGGTGAGCGAGAGCAGATAGAACGCGAGCAGATACCCGCAGACGGTGACCAGCGAGGGCCAGAGCCGCGTGAAGCCCTCGCTGTACTTCATCGCGGAGGTGGCGGCGATCTCCGACGCGATGGCGCAGGAGAGCAGGACGTACGGCATGCGGACAAGCGTACACAGCGATGCGTACGGGTGTACATAACGGTTGGGGTAACCCGTGCCCCATAAGGGGCGCGGGGAACTGCGCGACCAGCCACGCACGGCCCGCAGACAAACGACCGCACCCCCCGCAGAGCGCTACCGCAACAGCCGCCCCAGCAACTCCCGTGCGTAACCCTGGTCATAGGCCCCGCCGGTCAGCAGTGCCTGGAGGCAGATCCCGTCCATCAGGGCGACCAGGCCCCGGGCCGTCACCGGGTCCGTGTGCCGGGCCAGGACCTCCGCCACGCCCTCGGTCCACTCGGCCGCGACGGGCCGCAGCGGGGGCCGCCGCAGCGCCGCCAGATAGAGCTCGTACTCCAGCTCCACCCGCCCCCGGTCCCCCGCGATCCACTCGCCCATCAGCCGCGCGAGCTCCGCCGCCACGTCCACGCCCGGCTCCGCCAGCGCCCCGCTGTCGCGGATCGCGGCGGCGAAGCCCTCGTTGGCCTGGCGCAGCGCGGCGACCATGAGCTCGTCGAGCGTCTTGAAGTGGTACGTGGTGGAGCCGAGCGGCACATCGGCCTCGGCGGCGACGCTGCGGTGGCTGAGCCCGGCGATACCGCGCTCGCCGACCACGCGGATCGCGGCGTCGATGATGCGGCGCCGCCGGTCGGGGTCGTACCGGCGGGCCATCAGTCGCACGCTCCCTGCTCGCAAGCCATGCCCCGACCGTACCGGGCCCGGCCCGGGGCTCAGCCGGTGACGGTGAACCAGGTGGCGCGGGACTTCTTCCACTCGGGGTGCGTGAGGTCCTTCGCGTCGGTCCCGTCCCCGTACAGGTCGGCCGACCCGTCGTCGGTGATCAGCTGGGCGCGGGCCCCGGGCACCGACAGGTCCGGCACGTCCACGACGGCCTCCCAGCCGCCCGGGTCGCTGGTGGGCAGGTCGCGCAGCTTGACCGGGGCGTGCGCGGCGACGCCGTCCCAGGAGTAGAGGGCGTACGGGTCGGAGTTGTCGTCGGCCGCCCACGACCCGGCGACGATCAGATACTGGTCGGCGGAGTTCTTGCGGATGTCCCGGATGCTCAGCCCGCCCAGGTCGAGCTCGATCGGCGCCCCGAAGACGGCCTTGACCCCGCTGTCGACGACCTTGTCGAAGTTGGTGACGGGCACGATGAGCGCCTTGCCGCCGTCGGCGGGCGGCACGAGCGGCGCCCGGAAGCCGACGTACGCGGTGGTGGCCGAGCCGGGCGCGAACTCCAGGCCCTCCACGTTGAACCCGTCGATCTGCTTGGGCGCCTGCCCCGCGGCGGTCCCGGCGGCGAAGCCGTACCGGTCGCCGTTGGCGCGGTCCCAGGCGACCAGGTCGTCACGCAGCTTCTTGTACGAACGGCCCAGCGCCAGCTGGGTGCTCGCCCCGGACCCGGTGACGGTGGTGGTGAAGACGGTGTTGCGGTCGGCCTTGTACTCGCCGTCCTTGTTGTTGCCGAGCGAGCCGGTCCAGTAGATCGTGTCGCCGACGCGGGCGGCGCCCTCGATGTCGATCTCCTTGCCGACCCCGAGCTGGGAGCTGAAGTCCCAGGTCCTCGCAGGCGCGCCGGAGGCCGAACGGTCGTACAGCCGCAGCGTGTTGGACTCGTCGTCGGCGACGACGATGTAGCCGCCGCCCACGTCGACGGCGGCGGAGGCGTCGCTGGAGCCGGTGAAGTACCGGGTGTCCGAGGCGTACTGGACGGCGGCCGAGGCGGCGTAGTGCAGCGTCTTGGTGACGCTCTTGCCGCCCAGCCCGGTGAGCTTGAGGGTGAGGTCGGTGTACCCGCGCCCGTGCGCGGCCACCGCGACCTGCCGGGTGGCCCCGGTCCCGGTGACCGCCACGTCACCGGTCCCGGCGACGGAGGGCCTGGTGCTGGCCGAGGCGACGACGGTGAGCGCGGAGGCGTCGGCCCCGCTCTGTCCGACGGTCACGGTCACCACGGGGTCCCCGGTCGCGCCCACGGCCCCCGAGAGATAACTGGCCGAAAGCGAGAGGGTCGGGGTGCCGTAACCGGCCGCGTGCGCGGGTGCGTTCAGGCCCATGCCGGCCAGCGTAAGAGCCCCGCCCGCCACCGCAAGGGCAACGCGCCTGCTCCGCGAAACGTCATACAGCACTGGGCGCCTCTCGTCGGCCTGATGTCGACGAGAAGGCTCCGGTGCGTGCGCCAATTTCGGCCGTACGAGATACGTACGGGAGGCGAACAGATCCGTACGCCGCCGGACGGCCCGGCTCGCCTCAGCCGATCAGCGGCGCCGCTGACGCGGAAAGGGCCCCGGCGTGACGCCGGGGCCCTTTCATGTGCACAGCTCGCTCAGACGTTGAACCCCAGCGCCCGCAGCTGCTCGCGCCCATCGTCCGTGATCTTGTCCGGGCCCCACGGCGGCATCCAGACCCAGTTGATCTTGAGTTCGTTGACGATGCCCTCCGTCGCGGACTTCGCCTGGTCCTCGATCACATCGGTCAGCGGGCAGGCCGCCGACGTCAGGGTCATGTCCAGCGTCGCGATGTTGGCGTCGTCGATGTGGATGCCGTAGATGAGGCCCAGGTTGACGACGTCGATGCCCAGCTCGGGGTCGACGACGTCGTACAGCGCCTCGCGGACTTCTTCCTCCGAGGCCGGCTTCAGCGTGGCCCCTGCGTTCTCGGTCATGCGCTCTTCCTCTCGGCTCCGGCGCCCAGCGCCTGGGCCGTCGCGTCCTTCCAGGCCATCCAGCTCAGCAGAGCACACTTCACGCGCGCGGGGTACTTGGAGACGCCGGCGAAAGCCACCGCGTCCTCCAGGACCTCCTCCATCGCGTCGTCCGGCTCCAGCTGGCCCTTGGACTGCATCAGTTCCAGGAACGTCTCCTGGATCCGCTGCGCCTCGTCCAGGTCCTTGCCGACCAGCAGGTCGTTGAGGACCGAGGCGCTGGCCTGGCTGATGGAGCAGCCCTGGCCCTCGTACGAGACGTCCTCGATCCGCGAGCCCGCGTACTTCACCCGGAGGGTGATCTCGTCGCCGCACGTCGGGTTCACGTGGTGCACCTCGGCGTCACCGTCCCGCAAGCCCCGCCCGTGCGGGTGCTTGTAGTGGTCCAGGATGACGTCCTGGTACATCGAATCCAGCTTCACCGTCGCTACCCCTAGCCGAAGAAGTTCCGTACGTGCTCCAGACCGTCCACCAGGGCGTCGACCTCGGCGGGCGTGGAGTACAGGTAGAAAGACGCTCGCGTGGTCGCGGGAATTCCGTAGCGCAGGCAGACCGGGCGCGCGCAGTGGTGGCCGACCCGGACCGCGATGCCCTGCTCGTCGAGGACCTGGCCCACGTCGTGCGGGTGGATGTCGCCGAGCGTGAAGGAGATCGCGGCGCCCCGGTCCTCGGCCGTGGTCGGGCCGATGATCCGCAGGTCGGGGACTTCGAGCAGGCGCTTGACCGCGTACTCGGTGATCGCGTGCTCGTGCGCGGCGATCTTGTCCATGCCGATCGCCGAGAGGTAGTCCACGGCCGCGCCGAGGCCGACGGCCTGGGCGATCGGGGGCGTACCGGCCTCGAACTTGTGCGGCGCCGGCGCGTACGTCGACGAGTGCATCGAGACCGTCTCGATCATCTCGCCGCCGCCGAGGAACGGCGGCAGGTCCTCAAGCAGCTCCTGGCGGCCCCACAGCACGCCGATGCCCGTCGGGCCGCACATCTTGTGGCCGGTGAAGGCCACGAAGTCGGCCTGGAGCGCCTGCACGTCCAGCGGCATGTGCGGCGCGGCCTGCGAGGCGTCGATGCACAGCAGCGCGCCGACCTCCTGGGCGCGGCGGACGATCGCCTCGACCGGGTTGACGGTGCCCAGCAGGTTCGAGACCAGCGTGAAGGAGACGATCTTCGTCTTCTCGGTGATGATCTCGTCGATGTTGGAGAGGTCGAGACGGCCGTCGTCGGTGAGGCCGAACCACTTCAGCTTCGCGCCGGTGCGCTGCGAGAGCAGCTGCCACGGCACGATGTTGGAGTGGTGCTCCATCTCCGTGATGACTATCTCGGTCTCGTGGTCCACGCGGTAGGGCTCGTCGGCCCAGCCCAGCATGTTGGCGACCAGGTTGAGCGACTCCGAGGCGTTCTTGGTGAAGATCACCTCGTCGCGGCTCGGCGCGTTGATGAACGCGGCGACCTTGTCGCGCGCACCCTCGTACAGCGCCGTGGCCTCCTCGGCCACCGTGTACACACCACGGTGGACGTTGGCGTTGTGCCGCTCGTAGTACTCGTTGAGAGCGTCGAGCACCTGGCGCGGCTTCTGCGAAGTCGCCGCGCTGTCGAGGTACACGATCTTCTTCCCGTCGTGGACCACACGGTCCAGCAAGGGGAAGTCCTTGCGGATCGCCTCGGTGTCGAGGAGGCCCGGCAGAATCGTCACTCGGAAGCGCCACCCTTCGTGCTGTAGGCCTCGTAGCCCTCGTTCTCCAGCTTGTCGGCGAGCTCGGCGCCGCCGGACTCGACGATGCGGCCCTCGGAGAAGACGTGGACGAAGTCGGGCTTGATGTAGCGCAGGATGCGCGTGTAGTGGGTGATCAGCAGGGTGCCGACCTCGCCGGTCTCGCGGACGCGGTTGACGCCCTCGGAGACCTGGCGCAGCGCGTCGACGTCCAGACCGGAGTCGGTCTCGTCGAGGATCGCGATCTTCGGCTTGAGGAGCTCCAGCTGGAGGATCTCGTGGCGCTTCTTCTCACCGCCGGAGAAGCCCTCGTTGACGTTGCGCTCGGCGAAGGCCGGGTCCATCTGGAGCTGCTCCATCGCGGACTTGACCTCCTTCACCCAGGTGCGCAGCTTGGGCGCCTCGCCGCGCATGGCGGTGGCGGAGGTGCGCAGGAAGTTGGAGACCGAGACGCCGGGGACCTCGACCGGGTACTGCATGGCCAGGAAGACGCCGGCGCGGGCGCGCTCGTCGACGGACATCTCCAGGACGTCCTCGCCGTCCAGGGTGACCGTGCCGCCGGTGATCGTGTACTTGGGGTGACCCGCGAGCGAGTACGCGAGGGTGGACTTGCCGGAGCCGTTGGGGCCCATGATGGCGTGGGTCTCGCCCTGCTTCACGGTCAGGTCGACGCCCTTGAGGATCTCCCGGGGGCCGTTCTCGGCTTCCACGGAGACGTGCAGGTCGCGGATTTCAAGCGTTGCCATGGGGACTTAGTTCTCCTGGGATACGGAGACGAGCACATCGTCCCCTTCGATCTTTACGGGGTAAACGGGCACGGGTCGCGTCGCGGGCAGGCCGGACGGCTTGCCGGTGCGCAGGTCGAACGTGGAGCCGTGCAGCCAGCACTCGATCTGGCAGTCCTCCACCTCGCCCTCCGACAGCGAGACGTTCGCGTGCGAGCAGATGTCGTGGATCGCGAACACCTCGCCCTCGGTGCGGACGAGCGACACCGGCGTGCCGTCGAGTTCCACCCGCTTCGGGGTGTCCTCCTCCAGCTCGCTCAGCGCGCAGACACGGACGAAGGCGGACATCAGACGGCCGCCTCCAGCTCCGCCTCGATCTTGGCGAGCAGTCGCTCCTCCACGTCCGCGACACCGACCTGCTGGACCAGCTCGGCGAAGAAGCCGCGGACCACCAGACGGCGGGCCTCGGCCGCGGGGATGCCGCGCGCCATCAGGTAGAACAGCTGCTCGTCGTCGAAGCGGCCGGTGGCGGAGGCGTGACCGGCGCCGGCGATCTCGCCGGTCTCGATCTCCAGGTTCGGCACGGAGTCGACGCGGGCGCCGTCCGTCAGGACCAGGTTGCGGTTCATCTCGTAGGTGTCGGTGCCCTCGGCCTTGGCCTGGATGAGCACGTCACCGATCCACACGGCGTGCGCGTCGTCGCCCTGCAGGGCGCCCTTGTACACGGCGTTGGACTTGCAGTGCGGCGTGTTGTGGTCGACGAAGAGCCGGTGCTCCTGGTGCTGGCCCTTGTCGGTGAAGTACAGGCCGAACAGCTCGGCCTCGCCGCCGGTGCCCGCGTAGGAGACCCGCGGGTGGAGGCGGACCAGGTCGCCGCCGAAGGTGACGACGACGGACTTGAAGGAGGCGTCGCGGCCGATCAGCGTGTTGTGCTGGGCGACGTGGACGGCCTTGTCGTCCCAGTCCTGCACGGAGACGACGGTCAGCTTGGCGCCGTCGCCGAGGACGAAGTCCACGTTGGCGGCGAGCACCGCGTCACCGGTGTGGTCGATGACCACGACGGCCTCGGCGAACGCGCCGAGCTCGACGACCTGGTGCGCGAAGACGGTGCCGCCCTCGCCGTGCACGGCGATGCGGATCGGCTCGGTGAGGACCGCCTCCTTGGGGACGGTCACGACCGAGGCCTTCTCGAACGACGAGTAGGCCTGGGCGGCGATCCGGTCCACCGGCGTGCCCGCCCGGCCGAGCCGCGCGTCGTCGCGGCCCACCGTCTCGACGACGACGCCCTCGGGGGCCGTCACCTCGACGCGCAGTCCGTCGCCGGTCGCGACGGCGGTGCCGTCGTGCAGCCCGCGCAGCCGCTCCAGCGGCGTGAACCGCCACTCCTCCTCGCGGCCGTGCGGAACCGGGAAGTCCGCCACGTCGAAGGACGGGGGCGCGCTCATGCGCGTGGCGACGGTCGACTCGGCGGCCACCGCGATCGAGCCGGCGGTGGTGGAGCCCGCCGGGATGTTCTGAGCCTCAGCCATGGCTGTCGTAGTGCTCTCTTCCTAGATCAGTCTGCGTTCGCTGCTGCGGGGACGGTCGTCAGGCTGTGCTAGCCGACCGAGCCCTCCATCTGCAGCTCGATCAGCCGGTTGAGCTCCAGGGCGTACTCCATGGGCAGCTCCTTGGCGATCGGCTCGACGAAGCCGCGCACGATCATCGCCATCGCCTCGAACTCGGTCAGACCGCGGCTCATCAGGTAGAAGAGCTGGTCCTCGGAGACCTTGGAGACGGTCGCCTCGTGGCCCATGGACACGTCGTCCTCGCGGACGTCCACGTACGGGTAGGTGTCGGAGCGGGAGATGGTGTCGACGAGCAGCGCGTCGCACAGCACGTTCGACTTGGAGCCGTGGGCGCCCTCGCCGATCTCGACCAGACCGCGGTACGAGGTGCGGCCGCCGCCCCGCGCCACCGACTTGGAGACGATGTTGGAGGACGTGTTCGGCGCCATGTGGACCATCTTGGAGCCGGCGTCCTGGTGCTGGCCCTCGCCCGCGAAGGCGATGGACAGGGTCTCGCCCTTGGCGTGCTCGCCCATCAGGTAGACGGCCGGGTACTTCATGGTGACCTTGGAACCGATGTTGCCGTCGATCCACTCCATGGTCGCGCCCTCGTACGCCACGGCGCGCTTGGTGACCAGGTTGTAGACGTTGTTCGACCAGTTCTGGATCGTCGTGTAGCGGCAGCGGCCGCCCTTCTTCACGATGATCTCGACGACGGCGCTGTGCAGCGAGTCCGAGGAGTAGATCGGGGCGGTGCAGCCCTCGACGTAGTGGACGTAGGCGTCCTCGTCGACGATGATCAGCGTCCGCTCGAACTGGCCCATGTTCTCCGTGTTGATACGGAAGTAGGCCTGGAGCGGGATGTCCACGTGGACGCCCTTGGGCACGTAGATGAACGAGCCGCCGGACCACACGGCCGTGTTCAGCGACGCGAACTTGTTGTCGCCGACCGGGATGACCGTGCCGAAGTACTCCTGGAAGAGCTCCGGGTGCTCCTTCAGCGCGGTGTCGGTGTCGAGGAAGATGACGCCCTGCTGCTCCAGGTCCTCGCGGATCTGGTGGTAGACGACCTCGGACTCGTACTGGGCCGCGACACCGGCGACGAGGCGCTGCTTCTCCGCCTCGGGGATGCCGAGCTTGTCGTACGTGTTCTTGATGTCCTCGGGCAGGTCCTCCCAGGACTCCGCCTGCTTCTCGGTGGACCGCACGAAGTACTTGATGTTGTCGAAGTCGATGCCCGAGAGGTCCGAGCCCCACTTCGGCATGGGCTTCTTGTCGAAGAGGCGAAGGCCCTTGAGGCGCAGCTTCAGCATCCACTCGGGCTCGTTCTTCTTCGAGGAGATGTCGCGGACGACGTCCTCGGAGAGCCCGCGCTTGGCAACGGCACCCGCCGCGTCGGAGTCGGCCCAGCCGTACTCGTAGTTGCCCAGGCCCTCGAGTTCGGGGTGGGCAGTCTCCGTGGGGAGAGTCATGCGGGGTTCCTCCCGGCCGTGCTTGTGGATGCTGATTCGGTGATGGTCTGTGGTGCGCTGTGCGGGATGAACGTCGTGCACACCCCGTCGCCGTGGGCGATGGTGGCCAGACGCTGCACATGGGTTCCGAGCAGGCGGGAGAAGAACTCCGTCTCCGCCTCGCACAGCTGCGGGAACTGCTCGGCCGCGTGGGCGACCGGGCAGTGGTGCTGGCAGAGCTGCTCGCCCCGTCCGGGGAGGGGCGCGCTGCGCGCCGTGGCAGCGTACCCGTCGGCGGTCAAGGCCTTGGCCAGAGCCTCGGTGCGCTGCTCGGGCGGCGCCGCCTCGACGGCCTCGCGGTAGCCCTCGGACTGGGCCTCGATCCGCGCCCGGGCGAAGGCGACGACGGCTTCCTCGCCGGCCGCGCCGCCGCCCGCGGACTTCTCGATCCAGCGGAGCGCGTCCACGGCCAGTTTGTCGTACGACTGGTCGAAGGCGTCCCGCCCGCAGTCCGTGAGGGCGAAGACCTTGGCGGGCCTGCCGCGGGTCCGCGCCCCGTACACCCGCTGCTCCCGGGCGGTGACGATGTCGTCCGCCGCCAGGGCATCGAGGTGGCGGCGGACGGCGGCCTGGGTGAGGCCCAGGCGCTTCGCGAGGTCCGCGACGGTCGAGGGCCCGTGGTCCAGGATGGAGCGCGCGACCCGGTTGCGGGTGGACCGCTCACCGGTCGCGAGTTCCTCCTGCGGAGCCTCGCCAACGTTTTTCACAACACCATTGTTGCGTAATTCCTCAGAGCCTGACAAGCCACCTCTTGATCATTGAACGGTGCGGTGCATCACTTAGGCATACCTAAGCTGACCTGCGGAAACGATCTTTGATCGATCAAATGGGACACGTCGGAAAAGGACACCGCCGACCTGCTTGACCTCGGGGTATGGCGTACGGGGACCCTTTTCGCACACCTCTCCGAACGCCCCTCCGGCCGGGTCCGCACAGGCCCCCGGCCGGGGGCTCCGGTGGCCGAAAAGAAAGGTCGCGCATGCGCGCATCCGTGCCCCCGTACGACCCCCGCCCCACGGTCCGGGGCGCCGTCCGCCCTGCCTAGACTTGCCGGTCATGAAGAGCGAGTCCGTCGTCCAGGTGGCCGGCCTGGTCAAACGGTACGGATCGAAGACCGCCGTGGACGGCCTCGACCTGCGGGTCGCCGCCGGGACCGTCACCGCCGTCCTCGGCCCCAACGGTGCCGGCAAGACCACCACGATCGAGACCTGCGAGGGCTACCGCAGACCGGACGCCGGCACGGTCCGCGTCCTCGGCCTCGACCCGGTCACCGAGGCCGAGCGGCTCCGCCCGCGCATCGGCGTGATGCTCCAGTCCGGCGGCGTCTACTCCGGCGCCCGCGCCGAGGAGATGCTCCGCCACATGGCCAAGCTGCACGCCCACCCGCTGGACGTGCCCGCGCTCATCGAGCGCCTCGGCCTGGAGAGCTGCGGACGCACCACCTACCGCCGGCTCTCCGGCGGCCAGCAGCAGCGCCTCGCGCTCGCCATGGCCGTGGTCGGCCGCCCCGAGCTGGTCTTCCTGGACGAGCCGACCGCGGGCCTGGACCCGCAGGCCCGCCGCGCCACCTGGGACCTCGTACGGGAACTGCGGGCCGACGGCGTCTCCACCGTCCTGACCACGCACTTCATGGACGAGGCCGAGGAGCTCGCGGACGACGTGGCGATCGTCGACGCGGGCAAGGTCGTCGCCCAGGGCTCCCCCGAGACGCTCTGCCGCGGCGGCGCCGAGAACACGCTCCGCTTCACCGGCCGCCCCGGGCTCGACCTCGCCTCCCTCCTCAAGGCGCTGCCCGACGGCACGGCCGCGGCCGAGCTCACCTCGGGCGCGTACCGCATCAGCGGCACCGTCGACCCGCAGCTGCTCGCCACCGTCACCTCCTGGTGCGCCCAGCACGGCGTGATGCCCGACGGCATCGCGGTCGAACGCCACACCCTCGAAGACGTCTTTCTCGAACTGACCGGTAGGGAGCTGCGGCGATGAGTGCCGGTACGTACACGCCGAACCCTGGGGCCGCGCCCGTCGGCCGGATGATCGGCGCGCAGGCCGCCCTGGAGACCCGGATGCTGCTGCGCAACGGCGAGCAGCTGCTGCTCACCGTGGTCATCCCGGCGCTGCTGCTCGTGCTGTTCAGCGGGGTCGACATCATCGACACCGGCGCGGGCAAGTCCGTCGACTTCCTCACCCCCGGCGTCCTCGCGCTCGCCGTGATGTCCACCGCCTTCACCGGCCAGGCCATCGCCACCGGCTTCGACCGCCGCTACGGAGTGCTGAAGCGGCTCGGCGCGTCCCCGCTGCCGCGCTGGGCGCTGATGACCGCGAAGACCCTGTCGGTGCTGGTCACCGAGGTGCTCCAGGTCGCCCTGCTGACCGTGATCGCCTTCGCCCTTGGCTGGTCGCCGCACGGCAACCCGTTCGCCGTGCTGCTGCTCCTGGTCCTGGGCACGGCCGCGTTCTCCGGGCTCGGGCTGCTGATGGCGGGCACGCTCAAGGCCGAGGCGACGCTCGCCGCCGCCAATCTGGTCTTCCTGCTGCTGCTCGTGGGCGGCGGGGTAATCGTGCCGATGGACAAGTTCCCGGACGGCGTGCAGACGGCGCTCGGGCTGCTGCCCATCTCGGCCCTCTCGGACGGGCTGCGGGACGTCCTCCAGCACGGGGCGTCGATGCCCTGGGGCGACCTGGGGATCCTGGCGGTCTGGACGGTCCTGGGCCTGGGCGCGGCGGCGAGGTTCTTCCGCTGGGAGTGATCCGCTGAGGCAGGTGGCCGATTCGCACCCCTCGTGCCGCGTCCTCCCGGACCCCCCTCGTGAAAACGTGCACAAACGGCCCCCTACGATAGGGCCCATGCCGAACGTGACCCGAGCCGATGTGGCTCAGGCGGTGCGCAACCCGCTCGCCTTCATCGCCGAGCGGTGGACACCGTCCCCGCGGACCGTCCAGCGCGCGGCCCTGATCGCCGTCGTCATGGCCGTCGTCATCGTGGTGACCGGCGGCGCGGTCCGGCTCACCGGGTCCGGGCTCGGCTGCCCGACCTGGCCCAAGTGCACCGACCAGAGCCTGACGCCGACCGGCGAGATGAACTTCCACAGCGCCGTCGAGTTCGGCAACCGCATGCTCACGTACGTGCTGTGCGCGGCCGTCGGCTGGGCGATCATCGCGGCCCGGGCCGCGAGCCCGTGGCGGCGCAGCGTCACCCGGCTCGGCTGGATCCAGTTCTGGATCGTCATGGGCAACGCGGTCCTGGGCGGCATCGTCGTCCTGGTCGGCCTCAACCCGTACACCGTCGCGGCGCACTTCCTGCTCTCCACCGCGCTCCTCACGGTCGCGATGACGACCTGGCAGCGCACCCGCGAGGGCGACGGCGAGCCGCGCCCGCTGGTGGGCAAGGCCGTGGTCCAGCTGACCTGGCTGCTGGTGGTCGCGGCGGGCGCGCTGGTCGCGGTCGGCACGGTCGTCACCGGCGCCGGGCGGCACGCGGGCGACTCCAGCGACGTGGAGCGCATCCCGCTGAACTGGACGATGATCAGCCAGCTCCACGCCGACCTCGCCTGGGTCGTGGTGGCCCTCACCGTCGCGCTCTGGTTCGTCCTGAAGGCCGTGGACGCCCCAGTGGGGCCGCGCAACCGGGCCCGGGACCTCTTCCTCGTGCTGATGAGCCAGGGGATCATCGGCTACATCCAGTACTTCACCAAGACGCCCGAAGCCCTCGTCGCCCTGCACATGCTCGGCTCGTGCCTGGTGTGGATCGCCGTGGTGCGCGTGCTGCTCTCGCTGCGCGAGCGGCCCGAGGTCGCCGCGTCCGTCCCGGCCCAGTCAGACCCGGCGCTCACCCGCGCCTGACAGCCCGTACACCCGCCGCGCGTTCCCCGCCCCGACCATCGCGGCGACCCGCTCGGCGTCCGTACGGGCCCATGCCCCGTCGGCCACCCAGGCGCCCAGGACCCGGCTCAGCGCGTGGGTGAACTGCCGGGCGCCCACCACGTGCAGCTCGGGCAGCCCGCGCGCGCCGCTGGAGTAGAGCAGCTTCCCGAACGGCGCCAGCTCCAGGAGCTCCGCCAGCACGTCGGCGGCCCTCGCCCCCGTACGCACCAGGGCGGGCCCCACGTCCGCGTACACATGCGGGAAGACGCTCGCCAGATGGGCGGCCTGGCGGTGGTACGGATAGCCGTGCAGCAGCACCAGGTCCGTGCCCAGGCCGTTGGTCGCGGCGGCGAATCCGGCGAGCCCGGTCGCGTCGTCCATGCCGAGCCGCAGCTGGAGCGGGCGCCCCGAGGCCACCGCGCTCCACAGCAGGTGCCGCAGCAGCACGGGGTCCTCCAGCGGTTCCTGGATGCGGCGCCGGGTCAGCCAGCGGCCCGCCGCGCCGCGCACCTCGCCGGGCCCGGGCGGGTCCGGGTCGAGGGCCTGGCGCACGGCCGTGACGGAGATGAAGGCGACGGCCGAGGCGGCCGCGGTGTGCACGGCCTCGGCGAGGTTGGCGAGGAACGCGTCGACGGTGCCCGAGGTGTCGGCGACCTGCTCGGCGAGGAGTTCAAGGCGGACGATCTCATGGGCGTCGGCGGCCCCGGCGGCGCCCAGCTCGCCCGGCCCGGTCAGATCGCCCGGCAGGCCCGTGTCCACCAGATAGGTGGAGACGCCCGAGCCGCGCAGGAGCCGTCTGACGGTCTCCAGGACGCCCAGCTCGCGCCGGCGGGCTAGATAGCGGGCCGGGGCGCAGTGCGCCTCCAGGCCGAGCAGCGGCGGGCACCAGCGGCGGACCGCGAAGCCGGTCTGGGTGTCGAAGAACGTGGTGCCGGGGGCGGGCGGGGCGCCGGTCCTGCCGAGTTGCGTCTCGAACGTGCCGAGCCCCAGCTCGGTGCGGAGCACTCCATGGCAGTACTGGTCCACCAGGTCCGGCTGCGGCACGGCGTCGATCATCCGGGGCTCCCTGGGTGGTGTGCTTCCACCTCACTAACGGGTGAGCCCCGGATGAGTGTTGCTGTTGCCGTTCAGCCGTTCTTAGGACCGCCGAGCTGGATCCCGGCCATCCGGGTCCACTCGTACCGGCCGGTCTTCACCTTGGCCGCGAACTCGCCGTCGAAGTCCTCGTGGACGGTGATCCCGGCCTTCTCGACCGCGGCGAGCGCGACCGCGTGGCTGGGGGCCACCAGGTCGCCCCAGCCGCCGTCCTCGCCGACGAGCACGATCCGCGCGCCGCGCTGGCCGATGTACGCCACCTGGCCCTCGGCGCCGCCGTGCTCCTTGGCGAAGTGGCCGATCTGCTTGGCGAGGCGCGCCGCGTGACGCTCCGCTTTTACGGCCTGCTTGTCCTGGGTCTCTGCCATAGCCGCGATGCTACTCGTCAGTAGATCAACGTGCGATGGGAGGGGCCAGTGGCTTGCGCCACTGGCCCCTCCCATCGAAGAAGCATTCATTCCGGGGGCTGACGCCCCCGGACCCCCGTTACCTGAGGAACGGGTCCACCGCGACCGCCACGAACAGCAGCGAGACGTAGGTGATGGACCAGTGGAACAGGCGCATCTCCTTGAGCTTGGCGCCCGTCACCTCCGCCTTCGCCCGGTTCTGCAGCCCGTGCGCCTCCCACAGCCAGAAGCCGCCGGCCAGCAGCGCCACCAGGGTGTAGAACCAGCCGGTGTAGCCCAGCGGGGTCAGCAGCAGGGAGACGGCGACCATCAGCCAGCTGTAGAGCACGATCTGCCTGGCGACCACCTTGTTGGAGGCGACGACCGGCAGCATCGGCACGCCCACGCGCGCGTAGTCCTCGCGGACCTTCATGGACAGCGGCCAGTAGTGCGGCGGCGTCCAGAAGAACATGACGAGGAAGAGGATGACCGGCGCCCACGACATCGAGTTGGTGACGGACGACCAGCCGATGAGCACCGGGAGGCAGCCGGCGATGCCGCCCCACACGATGTTCTGCGAGGTGCGGCGCTTCAGGATCATCGTGTAGACGACGACGTAGAAGAGGAGCGCTCCGAGTGACAGCCAGGCCGACAGCCAGTTGACGGCGAAGCCGAACAGGAGCGTGGAGACGATCGCGAGGGTGATGCCGAAGGCGAGGCACTCGCGCGGCGAGACCATCCCGGTGACCAGCGGCCGCTGCGAGGTGCGGTCCATCAGGGCGTCGATGTCGCGGTCGATGTACATGTTCAGCGCGTTGGCGCCGCCCGCCGAGAGGTAGCCGCCGACCGTGGTGATCAGCACCAGCCAGAGCGACGGCACGCCCTGCTCGGCCAGGAACATCACCGGAATGGTGGTGATCAGCAGCAGTTCGATGATCCGCGGCTTGGTCAGCGCCACGAACGCCTTGACGCGGGCCCCGAACGGCCGATGGGCCCCCGGGCTGGGAGTCAAGACGACCCCTGCGGGTCGGGACTCGACGGCCGTCACGCACACCCCTGACAGAGAATTCCCAGCAAGTCCCGGGGCAATCGGTCGAATGGGCCCGGACGTCCCGGGCAGTGAGAACCCGGTGAAGACTTGCGCGTACCACGCCACTGTAGACGTTGCCCATACGCCGCCCTTCGCGGGGGTGGGCTCGTGTTGGGGGCGGGTCGCGAAGACTACGCCGTGAGGCGGAAGTGCCCGGTCTTGGGCACTCTGGAGGTGTGTGTCCCAACCGGTGGGCGGTCGAAAAAATGAGCGTTCCGGCGGGGGTAGGCTCGACAGCGCCCGGTGCGCCCACAGTCACCGGGAACGAACATGTGGAGAGGAGCCCTGACTCAGGGTGAGCACCAAGCCGACCACCACAGACCTTGAGTGGACCGAACTGGACCAGCGGGCCGTAGACACCGGCCGCGTCCTGGCCGCGGATGCTGTACAGAAGGTCGGCAACGGCCATCCTGGTACGGCGATGAGCCTGTCCCCGGCCGCGTACACCCTCTTCCAGAAGGTGATGCGCCACGACCCGGCGGACGCGGACTGGACCGGGCGCGACCGCTTCGTGCTGTCCGCGGGCCACTCGTCCCTCACGCTCTACATCCAGCTCTACCTGGCCGGGTACGGCCTGGAGCTGGACGACCTGAAGGCCTTCCGCACCTGGGGCTCCAAGACCCCGGGCCACCCGGAGTACGGCCACACCACCGGCGTGGAGACCACCACCGGCCCGCTGGGCCAGGGTGTCGCCAACGCCGTGGGCATGGCCATGGCCGCCCGCTACGAGCGCGGTCTGTTCGACCCGGAGGCCGCCCCGGGCACCTCCCCGTTCGACCACTTCGTCTTCGCGATCGCGGGCGACGGCTGCCTCCAGGAGGGCATCTCCGCCGAGGCGTCCTCGATGGCCGGTCACCAGAAGCTGGGCAACCTGGTCCTGCTCTGGGACGACAACCACATCTCGATCGAGGGCGACACGGAGACCGCGGTCTCCGAGGACACCCTCAAGCGGTACGAGGCGTACGGCTGGCACGTCCAGCGCGTGGCGCCGAAGGAGAACGGCGACCTCGACCCGCGGGCGCTGTTCGAGGCGATCGAGGCCGCCAAGGCCGAGACCGAGCGCCCCTCCTTCATCGCGATGCGCTCGATCATCGCCTGGCCCGCCCCGCACGCGCAGAACACCGAGGCCGCGCACGGCTCGGCGCTCGGCGACGACGAGGTGGCGGCCACCAAGCGCGTCCTGGGCTTCGACCCGGAGCAGACCTTCGAGGTCGCCGACGAGGTCATCGCGCACACCCGCGCCGCCCTGGACCGCGGCCGTGAGGCCCGGGGCGAGTGGGAGAAGTCGTTCGCCGCCTGGCGCACCGCCAACCCGCAGCGCGCCGCCGAGTTCGACCGCGTCAACGCGGGCGAGCTGCCCGAGGGCTGGGAGGAGAAGCTCCCGGTCTTCGAGTCCGGCAAGGGCGTCGCCACCCGCGCCGCCTCCGGCAAGGTCCTGCAGGCCCTTGGCGCGGTCATCCCCGAGCTGTGGGGCGGCTCGGCCGACCTCGCGGGCTCGAACAACACGACGATCGACAAGAACTCGTCGTTCCTGCCCGAGGGCAACCCGCTGCCGGAGGCCGACCCGTACGGCCGCACGATCCACTACGGCATCCGCGAGCACTCGATGGCCGCCGAGATGAACGGCATCGCGCTGCACGGCAACACCCGTATCTACGGCGGCACCTTCCTGGTGTTCTCCGACTACATGCGCAACGCGGTGCGTCTGTCGGCCCTGATGCACCTGCCGGTGACGTACGTGTGGACGCACGACTCCATCGGTCTGGGCGAGGACGGCCCGACCCACCAGCCGGTCGAGCACCTGGCCTCGCTGCGCGCGATCCCGGGCCTCAACGTCGTCCGCCCGGCGGACGCCAACGAGACCGCGATCGCCTGGCGCGAGATCCTCAAGCGCTACACCAAGGTGTTCGGCAAGGGCGCCCCGCACGGTCTGGTGCTGACCCGTCAGGGCGTGCCGACGTACGAGGCCAACGAGGGCGCGGCCAAGGGCGGTTACGTGCTGTTCGAGGCCACGGGCCCCTCGGGCGAGACCGCTGACGCCCAGGTCGTCCTCATCGGCACCGGCTCCGAGGTCCAGCTCGCCGTCGAGGCGCGCGAGGCGCTCCAGGCGGAGGGCGTCCCGACCCGGGTCGTCTCGATGCCGTCCGTGGAGTGGTTCGAGGAGCAGGACCAGGCGTACAAGGACAGCGTCCTGCCGCCGTCGGTCAAGGCGCGGGTCGCGGTCGAGGCCGGTATCGGCCTGACCTGGCACCGGTACGTGGGCGACGCGGGCCGCATCGTGTCCCTGGAGCACTTCGGTGCCTCCGCCGACGGCAAGGTGCTCTTCCGCGAGTTCGGCTTCACCGCCGAGAACGTGGCCGCCGCCGCCCGGGAATCTCTGGCCGCCACCGCGCGCTGACGCCGGTATACGAACTAGTAGGAGATGCATTTCTCATGACAGACGCACTCAAGCGCCTCTCCGACGAAGGCGTCGCGATCTGGCTCGACGACCTGTCGCGCAAGCGGATCACCTCGGGCAACCTCGCCGAGCTGATCGACCAGCAGCACGTCGTGGGCGTCACGACCAACCCGTCGATCTTCCAGAAGGCGATCTCCTCGGGTGACGGCTACGAGCAGCAGCTCGCCGACCTCGCCGCCCGCAAGGTCACCGTCGACGAGGCCATTCGCATGATCACGACGGCGGACGTGAGGGACGCCGCCGACATCCTGCGCCCGGTCTTCGACGCGACCGAGGGCCAGGACGGCCGGGTCTCCATCGAGGTCGACCCGCGCCTGGCGCACAACACCACGGCCACCGTCGCCGAGGCCAAGCAGCTGGCCTGGCTGGTGGACCGGCCGAACACGCTCATCAAGATCCCGGCGACCAAGGCGGGCCTGCCCGCGATCACCGAGGTCATCGGCAAGGGCATCAGCGTCAACGTCACGCTGATCTTCTCCCTCGCGCGCTACCGCGAGGTCATGGACGCCTACCTGGCCGGTCTGGAGAAGGCCAAGGAGCGCGGCCTGGACCTGGCGAAGATCCACTCCGTGGCGTCCTTCTTCGTGTCCCGCGTGGACACCGAGATCGACAAGCGGATCGACGCGCTGGGCACCGACGAGGCCAAGGCCGCCCGCGGCAAGGCCGGACTCGCCAACGCGCGCCTGGCCTACCAGGCGTACGAGGAGGTCTTCTCCTCCGACCGCTGGGCCGCCCTCGACAAGGCGCACGCCAACAAGCAGCGCCCGCTGTGGGCCTCCACCGGCGTGAAGGACAAGGCGTACAAGGACACCCTGTACGTCGACGACCTGGTCGCCCCCAACACGGTGAACACCATGCCGGAGGCCACCCTGGAGGCGGCCGCCGACCACGGGCGGATCACCGGCGACACCGTCTCGGGCACCTACGAGCAGGCGCGCGCCGAGCTCGACGCCGTCGAGAAGCTGGGCATCTCGTACGACGAGGTCGTGCAGCTCCTGGAGGACGAGGGCGTCGAGAAGTTCGAGGCGTCCTGGAACGACCTGCTCAAGTCGACCGAGGCGGAGCTTGAGCGCCTCGCACCCTCGGAGGCGTAGATCTTGTCAAGCAGCAATCCGCTGCGTGACGCCGCAGACCGACGGCTCCCGCGTATCGCGGGGCCGTCGGGCCTGGTGATCTTTGGCGTCACGGGCGATTTGTCCCGTAAAAAGCTGATGCCCGCTGTCTATGACCTCGCCAACCGCGGTCTGCTTCCGCCGGGCTTCTCCCTGATCGGCTTCGCCCGCCGGGAGTGGCAGGACGAGGACTTCGCGCAGGAGGTCCACGACGCCGTCAAGGCGCACGCGCGGACCCCCTTCCGCGAGGAGGTCTGGCAGCAGCTCATCCAGGGCATGCGCTTCGTCCAGGGCGACTTCGACGACGACAACGCCTTCGAGCAGCTGAAGTCGACGATCGCCGAGCTCGACAAGGCGCAGGGCACCGGCGGCAACTTCGCCTTCTACCTCTCGGTGCCGCCGAAGTTCTTCCCCCAGGTCGTCCAGCAGCTCAAGAAGCACGGGCTCGCCGACCAGAAGGACGGCTCCTGGCGCCGCGCGGTCATCGAGAAGCCCTTCGGCCACGACCTGGTCTCCGCCCAGGAGCTCAACAAGGTCGTCCACGAGGTCTTCCCGCCGGACGAGGTCTTCCGGATCGACCACTACCTCGGCAAGGAGACCGTCCAGAACATCCTGGCGCTCCGCTTCGCCAACACCATGTTCGAGCCGCTCTGGAACCGGTCGTACGTCGACCACGTCCAGATCACCATGGCCGAGGACATCGGCATCGGCGGCCGGGCCGGGTACTACGACGGCATCGGCGCCGCCCGTGACGTGATCCAGAACCACCTCCTCCAGCTGCTCGCGCTGACCGCGATGGAGGAGCCCGCCTCCTTCGACGCGGACGCGCTGGCGGCGGAGAAGACCAAGGTCCTGGGCGCGGTGCGGCTGCCGAAGGACCTGGGCGCCAACGCGGTGCGCGGTCAGTACGCGGCCGGGTGGCAGGGCGGCGAGAAGGCCGTCGGCTACCTCCAGGAAGACGGCATCGACCCCAAGTCGAAGACCGACACCTACGCCGCGGTCAAGCTGGAGATCGACAACCGCCGCTGGGCGGGCGTCCCGTTCTACCTGCGCACCGGCAAGCGCCTGGGCCGCCGGGTCACCGAGATCGCGGTGGTCTTCCAGCGCGCCCCGCACTCCCCCTTCGACCACACGGCGACGGAGGAGCTGGGGCAGAACGCGCTGGTCATCCGGGTCCAGCCGGACGAGGGCGTCACCGTGCGGTTCGGCTCCAAGGTGCCGGGCACCTCGATGGAGGTCCGGGACGTGTCGATGGACTTCGCCTACGGCGAGTCCTTCACCGAGTCCAGCCCCGAGGCGTACGAGCGGCTCATCCTCGACGTCCTGCTCGGCGACTCCAACCTCTTCCCCCGCTTGGAGGAGGTCGAGCTGTCCTGGAAGATCCTCGACCCGATCGAGCAGTACTGGGACGCCCACGGCAAGCCCGCGCAGTACGCGTCGGGCACCTGGGGCCCGGTCGAGGCGGACGAAATGCTCGCACGAGACGGACGGAGCTGGCGCCGGCCATGAAGATCGACCTTACGGACACCACGGCCAGCAAGATCAACAAGGCACTCGTCCAGGGCCGCCGCGCCGTCGGCACACCCGCCGTCGGCATGGTCCTGACCCTGGTCATCGTCACCGACGAGGAGAACGCGTACGACGCGCTCCGCGCCGCGAGCGACGCCTCGCGCGAGCACCCCTCGCGCACCCTCGTGGTCATCAAGCGGGTCTCCCGCTCGCCGCGCGACCGCACCCAGTCGCGCCTGGACGCCGAGGTGCGGGTCGGCGCGGACGCGGGCACCGGTGAGACGGTGATCCTGCGGCTGTACGGCGAGGTGGTCGACCACGCCCAGTCGGTGGTGCTGCCGCTGCTGCTGCCGGACGCGCCGGTCGTCGTCTGGTGGCCGGTGAACTCGCCGATCGACCCGGCCAACGACCCGCTGGGCGCCCTCGCCCAGCGCCGGGTCACCGACACCTACGCCGCCGAGCAGCCCATAGAGGAGCTGACCGGCCGCGCCGCGACCTACACCCCGGGCGACACCGACCTGTCGTGGACCCGCATCACGCCCTGGCGCTCGATGCTGGCCGCGGCGCTCGACCAGGTGTCGTGCAAGGTGACCTCGGTCGAGGTGGAGGGCGAGGAGTTCAACCCGAGCTGCGAGCTGCTCGCCATGTGGCTCGCGGACCGGCTCGACGTGCCGGTGCGGCGCTCGCAGTCCTCGGGCCCGGGCCTGACCGCCGTACGGATGGAGACGGACTGCGGCCCGATCGTCCTGGACCGCGCCGACGGCTCGCTGGCCACGCTCTCCATCCAGGGCCAGCCGGACCGCGCGGTGGCGCTCAAGCGGCGCGAGACGGCCGAGCTGATCGCCGAGGAGCTGCGGCGCCTCGACCCGGACGACACCTACGCCTCCGCGCTGAGGTTCGGCGTGGACCGGCTCGGCGAGCCGTCGAACGGGAAGGCCGCGCCCGAGGCCTCCGCTGCGCTGGCGGCGGACGGCTCCGCGGACGCCAAGCCCGCCGCGAAGAAGGCTCCGGCCAAGAAGGCGGCGGCGAAGTGAGCACCCCTCAGCTCGTCGTCCACCGCGACAAGGAGCTGATGGCGCAGGCCGCGGCGGCCCGGCTGATCACGAAGGTCGTGGACGCCCAGGCCGCCCGCGGCTCGGCGTCCGTGGTCCTCACCGGCGGCCGCAACGGCAACGGGCTGCTCGCGGCCCTCGCCTCCTCCCCGGCCCGGGACGCGATCGACTGGTCGCGGCTCGACCTGTGGTGGGGCGACGAGCGGTTCCTGCCCGAGGGCGACCCGGAGCGCAATGTCACCCAGGCCCGGGCGGCGCTGCTCGACGCGGTGCCGGTCGACCCGAAGCGGGTGCACGCGATGCCCGCGTCGGACGGCCCGTACGGTACGGACGTGGACGCGGCGGCCGCCGCGTACGCCGAGGAGCTGGCCGCCGCGTCCGGCCCGGAGGACCACGGCGACGTGCCGACGTTCGACGTGCTGATGCTGGGGGTCGGCCCCGACACCCATGTGGCGTCGCTCTTCCCGGAGCTGCCCGCGGTGCGCGAGACCGAGCGGACGGTGGTCGGGGTGCACGGCGCGCCCAAGCCGCCGCCGGTCCGGGTCTCGATGACGCTGCCGGCGATCCGGGCGGCCCGCGAGGTGTGGCTGCTCGCGGCGGGCGAGGACAAGGCGCAGGCCGCGGCCATCGCCCTGTCGGGCGCGGGCGAGGTGCAGGCTCCGGCCGCGGGTGCGTACGGCCGTGGCCGCACCCTGTGGCTGCTCGACTCGGCGGCCGCGTCCCGGCTGCCGCGCGCGCTGTATCCGCCTGCCTCGCCGTGACCTCACCGTGAGGCGAACGGGCCCGGTCCACCTCCTGGTGGACCGGGCCCGCTGCTTTGTGGCGCGACGTCAGAGGATGATCTGCTCGCCGCCGGACGCCTCCAGACGGGCGATCGCGGTACGGACCGCCGCCACGAAGCCGTCGTACACGGCGGTGGTGCTGGTCGCGCGGCCCGCGATGGTGTTCACGGTGAACATGGACTTGCGCAGCTCGGTCGTGATCTCCAGCTGGGCGCCCTTGCCGAGCAGCGTCCGGTTGCAGATGTTGGTCGGGTCGACGCCCGCCAGGTCCGGCTCGGTGGAGCCGTCGATGGTCTGGAACCCGGCGGCGCGCAGCGCGTCGCGCAGATACGTCTTGAGCGTGGTGTTGAGACCGCCCACCACGACGGCCTCGGGGCGCGAGGTGGGCGCCCCGGCCTGGGTGGCAGTGCAGCCGTGCAGGCTCACCGCGTTGAGGTTCGCGGCGGCGATGGACAGGGCCACCTTGTCGTCGCAGTTCTTCGACGTGACGTGCAGCTCGCTGTTGTTGGTGCTGCGGATGGCCTCGAACATCCAGTAGTCGTACGCCGGGCCGCCCTTGGCCGCGAGCGTGGCCGGGTCGTATCCGGCGATGCCGAGGCAGAGCTCGGAGGTGCCGCCCTCGATGCCGCCGCCGTGCAGCGCGAGGATCGCGGTGCGGCCGTAGGGAACGGCCGTCTTCTGGTCGCTGTCGACCTGCTCGTGCCGCTTGTAGCGTCTGGCGAAGTCGGTGCCCTCCTTGCCCGCGAGCCGGGTGTAGAGGTCGGTGTTGGAGGAGTAGAGGTCATTGGCGCCCGTGGCGTGCGCGGCGCTCGCCCCGAGCCCGCTCATCAGCGGACCGGCGACGGTGGCGGTGGCCAGGGCGGTGAGAACCGTACGACGGCTGGTGGAAGTCATGTCCGTAATGATCCCTACGGTGTGCGGGGGCGCTGCGGCAGGGTCGGTTTTCGGCCTGGCCAGCACGGTTCGGCCACCCCGCCGGGGGCTGCGCCCCGGATCCCGTTCGTCTGCGGGCCGCCTGTGGCTGGTCGCGCAGTTCCCCGCGCCCCTGGATGCGCCCCTTCGGGGCGCCCAGGGGATGCCGCGCAGCGGCATTTTTAGGGGCGCGGGGAACTGCGCGAGCAACCCCCACCGGCCCGCAGACAAACCCCGGGCCAAAAGGGGCGGCCCCCGTCACGGCCTCAACGGCCCCGCAGCGCCCGGTACTTGGCGACCAGCGCCTTGCTGGACTCGTCCAGGCCCGGCACGTCGGCCCCCTCGGTCAGCGCGGGCTCGACCCGCTTCGCGAGGACCTTGCCCAGCTCCACGCCCCACTGGTCGAAGGAGTCGATGTTCCAGATCGCGCCCTGGACGAACACCTTGTGCTCGTACAGCGCGATGAGCTGGCCGAGGACGGACGGGGTGAGCCCCTTCGCCAGGACGGTGGTCGTGGGGTGGTTGCCGCGGAACGTCTTGTGCGGCACCAGCTCCTCGGCCACGCCCTCCGCCCGTACCTCCTCGGGCGTCTTGCCGAAGGCCAGCGCCTGCGTCTGGGCGAAGAAGTTGGCCATCAGCAGGTCGTGCTGGGCGACCAGGCCGGGCCGGAGGTCGGCGACCGGCTCGGCGAAGCCGATGAAGTCGGCCGGGATGACCTTGGTGCCCTGGTGGATCAACTGGTAGTAGGCGTGCTGCCCGTTGGTGCCCGGGGTGCCCCAGACGACCGGACCGGTCTGCCACTCGACCGGGTTGCCGTCGCGGTCCACGGACTTGCCGTTGGACTCCATGTCGAGCTGCTGGAGGTAGGCGGTGAACTTCGACAGGTAGTGCGAATACGGCAGCACCGCGTGCGACTGGGCGTCGAAGAACGCCCCGTACCAGACGCCGAGCAGACCGAGCAGGAGCGGCGCGTTGGCCTCGGCGGGGGCGGTGCGGAAGTGCTCGTCGACCAGGTGGAAGCCGTCGAGCAGCTCGCGGAAGCGGTCCGGGCCGATGGCGAGCATCAGCGAGAGGCCGATCGCCGAGTCGAACGAGTAGCGCCCGCCGACCCAGTCCCAGAACTCGAACATGTTGGCCGTGTCGATGCCGAAGTCCGCGACCTTCTCGGCGTTGGTGGAGAGCGCCACGAAGTGCCTGGCGACCGCGTCCTGACCCGCGCTCAGCTCGGCGAGGAGCCAGTCGCGCGCGGAGGTGGCGTTGGTGATGGTCTCGATGGTGGTGAAGGTCTTGGACGCGATGACGAACAGCGTCTCGGCCGCGTCCAGGTCGCGGACCGCCTCGTGGAGGTCGGCGCCGTCGACGTTGGAGACGAAGCGGACCGTCAGACCCCGGTCGGTGAAGGACCGCAGCGCCTCGTACGCCATCGCCGGACCGAGGTCGGATCCGCCGATGCCGATGTTGACGACGTTCCTGATCCGCCTGCCGGTGTGCCCGGTCCATTCGCCCGACCGGACGCGCTCGGAGAAGGCGGCCATCTTGTCGAGCACCGCGTGCACGCCCGGCACCACGTTCTCGCCGTCGACCTCGACGACCGCGGCGCGCGGGGCGCGCAGCGCGGTGTGCAGCACCGCGCGGTCCTCGGTCGTGTTGATCTTCTCGCCGCGGAACATGGCGTCCCGCAGCCCCGCCACGTCGGCGGCCGCGGCGAGCTCGCGCAGCAGCCCCAGGGTCTCGTCGGTGACGAGGTGCTTCGAGTAGTCGAGATGCAGGTCGCCGACCGTCAGGGTGTATCCGGCGCCGCGGCCGGGGTCGGCGGCGAACAGCTCGCGCAGATGGGTGTCCCCCAACTGCTCGCGGTGCTTGCCCAGTGCGGTCCACTCAGGCATCTGGTTGAGCCTGATACGTCCCGCCCGTCGCCCACCACCACCCTTCTTAGGAGCGCTTCGCGCGTACCCTCTTTTCGCGTTCATCTCTGACATCAGCCCACTTCCTCGTACTCGCGTACGTACCTGCCCCGCTGCCCCTCCAACCTAGTTGATCAGGACGTAAGGGCAGGAATCGGAGCGGCCACGGCGGCCGGGCACCATCCGGACGCCACGAGGGCGGGCGTGTCGGGCGTCCAGGGCGGTGATGCCGAAGGGCCCGGCAGACGAACCGAGTTCGTCTGCCGGGCCCTTCGCTGTCAGATCTCGCCGCGCAGCTTGGCGAGCGCCTCCGCGAGGATCGCCTCGCCGTCCGCGTCGCTGCGCCGCTCCCGCACGTACGCGAGGTGGGTCTTGTACGGCTCCGTGCGCGGCGGGTCCGGCGGGTTGTCCCGGTCCTGACCGGCCGGGAAACCGCAGCGCGGGCAGTCCCACGTCTCCGGAACCTGTGCGTCACTGGCGAAGCTCGGCTGCGTCTCGTGCCCGTTCGAGCACCAGAAGGAGATGCGGAGACGCGGCGCGGACTCGCCGCGCTCGGCCTCACCCATCGGCCCCGCTCCGACCCGGCTTCCCCGGATCGCGTTGCCACTTGCCACGGTCGTAACTCCCTGCGTGATGGTGCTCGAAGATGCCCCAGTCTACGTAAGGCCCAACGCGCGTCCAGTGATTGTAGTTACACCCACCTCTGAACGCGGAGACGACAGATCAGTTGTCCAGCTTCATCAGCAGACCAAGTACGACAATGCTCGCGAACCACAGCAGACCGACCACGACGGTGATCCGGTCCAGGTTGCGCTCGGCGACCGACGAACCGCCGACGGACGACTGCATTCCGCCACCGAACATGTCGGAGAGGCCGCCGCCCTTCCCCTTGTGCATCAGCACCAGCAGCATCAGCAGCAGGCTGAAGACGATCAGGGCAATCGAGAACCCGACAATCACGGCTGGACCAACTTCCTAGGACTGATATGGCGACGGGGGCCGGGGGGACGTGTTCCGTAATCCCGAGCCCGACCCCCGCAAGGGTACGACGGATCCGCGCTACCGCATACTCACTGGTCGCGGAAGCGGACGATCTTGACGAACTCGTCGGCGTCCAGCGCCGCGCCGCCCACCAGGGCGCCGTCGACATCCGGCTGCGCCATGATCGCGGCCACGTTCGAGGCCTTGACCGAGCCGCCGTACTGGATGCGGACCTTGTCGGCCAGCTCCTGCGAGTAGAGCTCCGCGAGGCGGCCGCGGATGGCTCCGCACACCTCCTGCGCGTCCTCGGGGGTGGCGACCTCGCCGGTGCCGATGGCCCACACCGGCTCGTACGCGATCACGATGGACTCGGCCTGCTCGGCCGGGACGTCCTTGAGGCCGCCGTCCAGCTGGTTCAGCGTGTAGGAGACCTGGTCGCCCGCCTTGCGGATGTCCAGGCCCTCGCCGACGCAGAGGATCGGGGTCAGGCCGTGCTTGAACGCGGCCTTCACCTTGGCGTTGCAGAGCTCGTCGCTCTCGGCGTGGTACTGACGGCGCTCGGAGTGGCCCACGGCCACGTACGTGCACTTCAGCTTGGAGAGCATCGGGCCCGAGATCTCACCGGTGTAGGCACCGGAGTCCTGCGCCGAGATGTCCTGGGCGCCGTACTTGATCTTCAGCTTGTCGCCGTCGACCAGGGTCTGCACCGACCGCAGGTCCACGAAGGGCGGCAGGACCGCGACCTCGACTGCGTCGTAGTCCTTGTCGGCCAGGGCGAAGGCGAGCTTCTGGACGTGCGCGATGGCCTCAAGGTGGTTGAGGTTCATCTTCCAGTTGCCGGCCATCAGCGGGATACGCGTGGTCACGGTGTTCAGTCCTCCAGTGCGGCAAGGCCGGGAAGCGTCTTGCCCTCAAGGTATTCGAGGCTCGCGCCGCCGCCGGTCGAGATGTGACCGAAGGCGTTCTCGTCGAAGCCGAGCGTGCGCACGGCGGCGGCGGAGTCGCCGCCGCCGACGACGGTGAAGCCGTCGCAGTTCAGGAGCGCCCGTGCGATCGCCCGGGTGCCGCCCGCGTAGTCCGGGTGCTCGAAGACGCCGACCGGGCCGTTCCAGAACACGGTCTCGGCGTCGGCGATCTTCGACTCGTACAGCTCGCGGGTCCTGGGGCCGATGTCCAGGCCCTCCTTGTCGGCGGGGATCTTGTCCGCGTCGACGGTGACGAAGTCGGCCGGGGCCTTGGTCTTCAGGTCCGGGAAGTCGGCCGAGGCCAGGATGTCGACCGGCAGGACCAGCTCGACACCGCTCTTCTCGGCGCGCTCCATGTACTCCGTGACGACCGGGATCTGGTCCTCCTGGAGCAGCGAGATGCCCACCTCGTAGCCCTTGGCCTTGAGGAAGGTGTACGCCATGCCGCCGCCGATGAGGATGCGGTCGGCCTTGCCGAGCAGCTGGTCGATGACGGCGAGCTTGTCGGAGACCTTGGCGCCGCCGAGCACCACCACGTACGGGCGCTTGACGTCGGCGGTGAGCTTCTTCAGGACGCCGACCTCGGTGGCGATGAGGAAGCCGGCCGCGTGCGGGAGGCGCGCGGGCAGGTCGAAGACCGAGGCGTGCTTGCGGTGCACCGCGCCGAAGCCGTCGCCCACGTAGACGTCGGCGAGCTCGGCGAGCGCGTCGGCGAAGGCGCCGCGCTCGGCGTCGTCCTTGCTCGTCTCACCGGCGTTGAAGCGCAGGTTCTCCAGGACGGCGACCTGGCCGTCGGCCAGCGCCGCGACGGTCTCCTTGGCGGAGGCGCCCACGGTGTCGGTGGCGAAGGCGACGTCCGCGCCCAGCAGTTCACCGAGCCGCGCGGCCGCCGGAGCGAGCGAGAAGGCCGGGTCCGGGGCGCCCTTGGGGCGGCCCAGGTGCGAGGCGACGACCACGCGCGCGCCGGCCTCGGCGAGCTTGGCGATCGTCGGCTGGACGGCGCGGATGCGGCCGTCGTCGGTGATGGCGGTGCCGTCGAGCGGCACGTTGAGGTCGGCGCGGACGAATACCCGCTTGCCGGAGACGCCCTCGGCGAGAAGTTCGTCGATCGTCTTCATGTGTTTCTGCGACTCCTTGGAGAAGGACGAGGCAAGCGACAGGGCTCGTGCGGCGCATCGTTGCGCTGCCCGAGCCCTGTGCTCACATCGAGATGCCTGCCCTGAGACTTATCAGACTTAGAGCTGGCCGCCGACGAAGACGGTGAGGTCGACGAGGCGGTTCGAGTAGCCCCACTCATTGTCGTACCAGCCGAGGATCTTCACCGACTTGCCCTCCTGGACCATGGTCAGGGAGGAGTCGAAGGTGCAGGAGGCCGGGTCGCTGACGATGTCGGAGGACACGATCGGGTCCTCGGTGTACGCCAGGATGCCCTGCAGCTCGCCCTCGGCGGCCTTCTTGAACGCGGCGTTGACCTCGTCCTTGGTCACCTCGCGCTCCAGCTCCACGACCAGGTCGGTGGCCGAGCCCGTGGGGACCGGGACGCGCATCGCGATGCCGTCGAGCTTGCCCTTGAGCTTCGGGAGCACCAGCGCGGTGGCCTTCGCGGCACCGGTGGTGGTGGGGATGATGTTCTCGGCGGCGGCGCGGGCGCGGCGCAGGTCCGAGTGCGGGAAGTCCAGGATCCGCTGGTCGTTCGTGTACGCGTGGACGGTCGTCATCAGGCCCTTGACGATGCCGAAGTTCTCGTCGAGGACCTTGGCCATCGGCGCCACGCAGTTGGTGGTGCAGGAGGCGTTGGAGATGACGTGGTGGTTGGCCGCGTCGTACTTGTCCTGGTTGACGCCCATCACGATGGTGATGTCCTCGTCCTTGGCCGGAGCCGAGATGAGGACCTTCTTGGCGCCACCGGCGATGTGCTTCTCGGCGTCGGCCTTCTTGGTGAAGATGCCGGTCGACTCGATGACGATGTCGACGCCCAGCTGACCCCAGGGGATGTCGGCCGGGTTGCGCTCGGAGAGCACCTTGATGGTGTGGCCGTCGACCGTGATGGTGTCGGCGGTGTGGGTCACCTCGGCCTTGAGACGGCCCAGGATGGTGTCGTACTTCAGCAGGTGCGCGGTGGTCGCCGTGTCACCGAGGTCGTTGACAGCCACGATCTGGATGTCAGCACCCTGCTCCAGCAGCGCGCGGAAGTAGTTGCGCCCGATGCGGCCGAAGCCGTTGATGCCTACGCGGATCGTCACGAACCGATCTCCTCGTTGGTACGCCGGGTTCGCACGCCGGCGAGTTTTAATTTGGGATGTCCCCGACCGCCTACGACCCTACCTCTCCCCGAGCCGGGGAGTGACATCGAGCGCATTCGGCGGAGCGGGGCGGTCACCCGTATATGACCGACGACCCGTACCTACCAACGGGTACGGGCCGTCGGGGGGACTTTCGTCCCCACTACCGAGCGTGACCGGCGGTGCCGGTCAGCCGGTGGGGCTTGACACGGGCGGGGTCAGTCCCGCAGCGCGCGGAGCGCCTTGCCGATCACGTTCTTGCGGTCGGCGGCCGACGGCACGTGCTCCAGGCCGAAGCCGAGCAGCACGGTGTCGTGGGTGGTGACGGCCGCCTGGGAGTGGAAGAGCGCCTGGGAGCGGGCCCAGTCGCCGGCGTTGCCGGGGCTGCCGGCCGGCGGTCCCGGCACGCTCCACGGGCCGAGCGCCGTCTCGAAGCCCTCGGCGCCCTGCGCGGTGCCGCCGATGACCAGCTTGGTGTCGTCGACGAAGGCGCCCACCCCGCCGGTGCCGGGGTCCGACACGTAGGAGAGGGAGAGCTCGACCTGCTTGCCCGCGTAGGCGGCGAGGTCGACCGAGACCGGCTGCCAGCCGTTGGAGGAGCCGGTGAAGCGGTTCCAGGCGCCCGAGGTGCCGGTCGCCGTGCAGGCGCCGGAGCCGACGGTCAGGTAGTGCGCGAGGAACGGGTGCCCCTGGACGTAGTAGCCCTGCTCGCACTGGACGGGCACCGCCTGGCTGGTGCCGCCGTTGGTGTCCGGCAGGGTCGTCCAGTCGTCCTGCCCGACCGTGTGCGCCTCGACGATCACGTTGTCGAAGCCCGGCTCGGTGTCATAGCTGAGCTGGAACTGCAGGCTCGGCTGCTGGGCCGCCGCCGTGCCGCTCAGGTCGACGGTCCTGGACAGCCGCATATAGGCGTTGTCCTGGTGCTCGGCCGCCGCGAACCAGTCGCCCACGGCGGGCTCGAACGGGGTGCGGATCCCCGGGTAGCTGCCCGCGGCCGCGCTCTTGAACTGCGGGAACTGGTCGGGCTTGAGCGTGTCCGAGGTGATCGTGTACGCCCCGGCCAGGTCCAGCGGGTTGTCGCTCGCGTTGCCGAGGGCCGCCTTGGCGCCCGCCAGGGTCCCGGTGCCCTCGAAGGCGGGCGGGGACTTCAGGCCGACGCGGTTGTAGGCGCCGAGGTAGTACTGGGCGAAGTCGTCGGAGTCGGCGCCGCCGAGGTCGACGGTGCCGCCCGCCTTCTCACCGGCGTTGACGAGCCGGCCGCCCTCGTTGAGGTAGTCGCGCACGGCCACGGTGACCGCCGCGGTGGGCCGCTCGGCGCCCGTGTACCAGACGACCGTCTCGAAGTGGCTGAGCACGCCGAGCGCGCTGGGCGTGCCCTGGGTGGCCACGTCCCAGACCGCGGACCTGCGGCCGTTGTCGGCGAGCGCCTTGGTGTACGCGGCGGCGTGCTGGGCGGGCGCGGTGCCGCCCTCCTCCGCGAGCACCAGGGTGTCGCCCTTGGGCCGGTCGGCCACGGTGTAGGTGAACGGCGTGCTGGAGGTGGGCTTGCCGGCCCGGGTGCGCCCGGTGAACCAGACCTCCACCTTGGAGCCGGTGTCCGCGCCCTCGACGGTGGCCCGGTACTGGTCGAAGTGGATGTTGTCCTCGCCGCCGTAGACGTCGCCGCCCTTCCAGGCGTCGAGGTCCTCGGTGTGCGTACGGCCGCCGTCGATGCGGTAGTTGAGCGTCTTGTCGCGCACCGACTTGCGTACGGTGACGGAGACTTCCTGGTCATCGCCGCGGGCGTACGAGGTGGTGAAGGCGTTCGGGGTGAAGTCGGGGGCCGCGATGCCGACCGGGGAGACCGGCTGGTCGGCGTTGCGCGCGGTGTCGGCGACGGCCAGCGCGAACGGGATGTTCTTGGTGAACTCCTGCTGGATCAGCTTCTCGTCGTCCGGGAAGTTGAAGACCGACTGGCAGTCGCCGGGCTTCCACTGGTCATTGGGGTCGATCCGGGAGGCGGTCTGGCAGGTCGACATCTCCGGGGTGAACATGTGGATCCCGTTGACGTTCCCCGCGTGGCCGTCGGCCTCGCCGTTGGTGGTGTACAGCTCGGAGGAGAGCTGCGAGCGGTAGCCCGGGATCGCGGGCTTGTCGGGCGTACCGGCCAGCGACTTGTAGAGGACGTCGTCCGGGGTCGGGGTGGCGACCTGCCAGCCCACTCCGTACAGCAGCAGCTGGGCCGCGGAGTGGTAGTTGATCGCGTAGGAGAAGCCGAGCCGCTTCTCGAAGGCGTCCAGCGCGCGGGTCTCCGGCTCGGAGGCCGGGGACGGGCCGCGGTAGGTCTCGTCGGCGGGGTCGGGCGACGAACCCTCGTTGTCGTAGCCCCATTTGTACGGGAAGTTGCGGTTGGGGTCGACGCCGTCGCCGGGGGCGGTCTTCCCGTCGCCGTTGTTGTCGCGCAGGTTCTTGCGCCACAGGCGCTGCTGGGTGCCGGTGAAGGTGTAGTCGTACCCGTCGGGGTTGGCGGAGAGCACGAACCACAGCTCGGTGGAGTCCACGATCTTGGTGACGCGCGGGTCCTTGCCGTAGTTGTCGAGGTAGTAGTGCATCAGCCGCCGGGTCATCTCCGGGGTGATCCACTCACGGGCGTGCTGGTTCGACAGGTACAGCACGGAGGGCTTGGAGCCGTCGCGGGTCTTCGCCGCGCCCTTGGTGAGCTTGAGGGCGAGGATGTCCTGGCCCTTGACCGTCTTGCCGATCGACTCGACCTTGGTGAGGTCCGGGTGCGCGAGCTGGGTGTCGACGATCTCCTTCTGCAGGCCGTTGGCCCCGCTGTAGGGGCGGAAGACGCCGTCTCCCTGGGCCTTGAGGCGCTTCTCGGTCGCCGTCGAGAGCGTGTGCTCGGTGAGGTCGACGCCCTGCTTCTTCAACGCGCCGGCCTGCTTCTTCGTGAGGTAGAGCTCGACCTTGGCGGTCCCCTTGGCGGGTACCTGCGCGGTCAGTTCCTGGCCGTCCGCACCCTGCTGGAGCAGCAGTGGCAGCTGCGCCTTGGTGACGTCGGCGTACCAGACGGAGAGTCCTTCGCCTCCGCCGCCGCCCGGGCTGGCATGGGCGGCTGGTACCGCCGCCAGACCGGCCGTGAGCAGTGAAGCCGCGGCGAGGATCGCTCTCGCTCTGCGTCTCATTGGCCCCCCTTGCTGTTGTGTGCCACGAAAGTGGACAGACGCCAGGCTCATGACACTTCATGATCATGTCAATACCGTAGAAGGGTGGTGAAACCGGAACCGGCGCCCACCAAGTGGGCGCCGGTCACGGCGAGTTGAACTCTAGGGCCTGACGGCGGTACGAGAGGGGCACCGGCGCGAAGCGGAGGGAGCGGTCCTCCGATCAGCCGACCAAGCCGTCCGCCATCTCCTCGGTCAGATTGGACTCGGTGCCGGGGATGCCCAGATCCTGCGCCCGTTTGTCCGCCATGGCGAGCAGCCGGCGGATCCGGCCCGCGACCGCGTCCTTGGTCAGCGGCGGTTCGGCGAGCGCGCCCAGCTCCTCCAGGGAGGCCTGCTTGTGCTCCATGCGCAGCCGCCCGGCGGCCGCCAGGTGCTCCGGCACCTCCTCGCCCAGGATCTCCAGGGCGCGCTGCACCCGGGCCCCGGCGGCGACGGCGGCCCGCGCCGAGCGGCGCAGATTGGCGTCGTCGAAGTTGGCCAGGCGGTTGGCGGTGGCCCGGACCTCGCGGCGCATCCGCCGCTCCTCCCAGGCGAGCACCGACTCGTGCGCGCCGAGCCGGGTCAGCAGGGCGCCGATCGCGTCGCCGTCGCGCACGACCACGCGGTCCACGCCGCGCACCTCGCGGGCCTTGGCGGCGATCTGGAGCCTGCGAGCCGCGCCGACCAGCGCGAGGGCCGCCTCCGGGCCCGGGCAGGTCACCTCCAGGGAGGAGGAGCGGCCCGGCTCGGTGAGCGAGCCGTGGGCCAGGAAGGCCCCGCGCCAGGCCGCCTCGGCGTCACAGGTGGCCCCCGAGACCACCTGGGGCGGGAGACCCCGGATGGGGCGGCCCCGGCCGTCCACGAGGCCGGTCTGGCGCGCCAGCTGGTCGCCGCCCGCCACCACCCGTACGACGAAGCGCGAGCCGCGGCGCAGCCCGCCCGGAGCCATCACGATCAGCTCGGAGCTGTGGCCGAAGATCTCCAGGATGTCCCGCTTGAGCCGGCGCGCCGCCATCGCGGTGTCCAGCTCCGCCTCGATCACGATGCGGCCGCTGACCAGGTGGAGGCCGCCCGCGAACCGCAGGATCGACGAGACCTCCGCCTTCCTGCAGCAGGTCCGGGTGACGGGGAGCCGGGAGATCTCATCCTTCACCGCTGCCGTCATCGCCATGGGCCGATCCTTCCATGCATCCGAAAAATACGGTCGTACGCGGCGGCCAACAGCTCCCGGTCGTGCTTCGGGGACCCGTCGAGGGCGGCGACCGCCGCCAGCTCGACCACGGCGCCGAGCTGCTTGGCGGCGTCGGCGAGGGACTCGCGGTCGGGCACGGCGGCCTCGTCGGCCAGCACCACGTCCAGGGCGAGTTTAGGGGCGTGTCGTCCCAAAACCTCCAAATGACGCTGCGGAGAGAAGCCATCGGTTTCGCCGGGCTGGGGCGCCAGGTTCAGCGAGAGCACCTTGCGGGCCTTGGTCACCGTGAGCGCGTCGAGCAGCTCGGGCACCAGCAGGTGCGGGATGACCGAGGAGAACCAGGAGCCCGGGCCGAGCACCACCCAGTCGGCGTCCAGGACGGCCTCCACCGCCTCCGGGACCGCCGGCGGATCGTGCGGGACCAGGTTGACCGACTGCACCTCACCGGGGGTGAGCGCCACCGTCGCCTGGCCGCGGACCGTGTCCACGTCCGTGGGGCGGGCCGGGTCGTGGCCCCGGACCAGCGCCTCCAGCTCCAGCGGGACGGCGGACATCGGCAGCACCCTGCCGTGCGCCCCGAGGAGCTTGCCGACCAGGTCGAGCGCCTGGACGTGGTCGCCCAGCTGCTCCCACAGGGCCACGATCAGCAGATTGCCGACCGCGTGCTCGTGCAGGTCGCCCTGGGACTGGAAGCGGTGCTGGATGACCCGGGCCCAGGTCTGGCCCCAGTCGTCGTCGCCGCAGAGCGCCGCCAGCGCCTTGCGCAGGTCGCCCGGCGGCAGCACGCCCAGCTCCTCGCGGAGCCGGCCGCTGGAACCGCCGTCGTCGGCCACGGTGACGACGGCGGTCAGGTCGCCGGTGATCCGGCGCAGCGCCGCGAGCGACGCGGAGAGGCCCATGCCGCCGCCCAGGGCGACGACCTTGGGCTGGGCGCCACGCTTGCGGCCGGTGCGCAGCACCGGTCCGCTCGTGCGCCGTCGGTACACCTTCACTCGCGCCCCATGTCCCGGTGTACGACGACGGTCTCGATCCCCTCGGAGGCGAGACGGGCGGCCAGCTTCTCGGACATCGCGACGGAGCGGTGCTTGCCGCCGGTGCAGCCGACGGCGATCGTCACGTACCGCTTGCCCTCGCGGCGGTAGCCCGTCGCGATCAGCTGGAGCAGCTCGCTGTACTGGTTGAGGAACTCCTTGGCGCCCGGCTGGTTGAAGACGTAGCCGGACACCTCCTCGTTCAGGCCCGTGAACGGGCGCAGCTCCGGCACCCAGTGCGGGTTCGGCAGGAAGCGGCAGTCCACCACCAGGTCGGCGTCGACCGGCAGGCCGTACTTGTAGCCGAACGACATCACCGTGGCGCGCAGCTCCGGCTCCTCGTCCCCGGCGAACTGGGCGTCCATCTTGGCGCGCAGCTCGTGGACGTTGAGGCTGGAGGTGTCGATCACCAGGTCGGCGTCGCCGCGCAGCTCGCGCAGCAGGTCGCGCTCGGCCGCGATGCCGTCGACGATCCGGCCGTCGCCCTGCAGCGGGTGCGGGCGGCGGACCGACTCGAAGCGGCGCACCAGCGCGTCGTCGGACGACTCCAGGAAGACGATCCGCCGGGTGACCTGCTTGGAGTCCAGGTCGGCCAGCGACTCGCGGAGGTTGTCGAAGAAACGGCGGCCGCGCACGTCGACGACGACGGCGATGCGGGCCACATTGCCCTGGGACCGGGCGCCGAGCTCCACCATGGTGGGGATCAGCGCGGGCGGCAGGTTGTCGACGACGAACCAGCCGAGGTCCTCCAGGCACTTGGCGGCGGTGCTGCGCCCGGCGCCGGACATCCCGGAGATGATCACCAGCTCGGGGATGGCCGGTTCTGCGGCGTCGTTCGTCGTGCCCGTACTCACGTGTGCGGCTCCAGCTTCTGCGTCTGTTCGGTCGTGCTCAGTCATTTCGCGGATCCCCCGTCGTCCTCTTCAATGATCTCTCCTGTCGCCGTGTTCACGGCGGGTGCGGCCGGAGCTGCCTGTGCCAGGGCCGCGGCCACGGTCTCGGCCGTCTTGCGGCCTATCCCGGGAACTTCACAGATCTGCTCGATTGTCGCCGACCGGAGCCGCTTCACCGAGCCGAAATGCTTGACGAGAGCCTGTTTGCGGGACTCGCCGAGGCCCGGCACCGCGTCCAGGGGGCTCGCCTTGAACCGCTTCGTCCGCTTGGCCCGCTGATAGGTGATGGCGAACCGGTGGGCCTCGTCACGCACGCGCTGGAGCAGATACAGCCCCTCGCTGGAGCGGGGCAGGACGACGGGGTCGTCGTCGTCCGGCAGCCAGACCTCCTCCAGGCGCTTGGCGAGCCCGCAGACCGCCACGTCGTCTATGCCCAGCTCGTCCAGGGCCCGCTTGGCGGCCGCCACCTGCGGCTGCCCGCCGTCGACCACCACGAGCTGCGGCGGGTAGGCGAACCGCTTGGGCCGCCCGTCCTCGGTGCGGGGACCGGCCTCCACGGGGGCCTCGCCGGGCGCCGGGACCTCGCCGGAGGGGGCCGGGCCCGCCTCGGCGCCCCCGTCCTCCTCGCCGTCCGCCCACTCCCCCAACCGGGCGCTCTCGGCCAGGTACCGCTTGAAGCGGCGGGTGATCACCTCGTGCATGGACCGGACGTCGTCCTGGCCCTCGAAGCCCTTGATCTGGAAGCGCCGGTACTCGCTCTTCCTGGCCAGGCCGTCCTCGAAGACGACCATGGAGGCCACCACGTCCTCGCCCTGGAGGTGCGAGATGTCGAAGCACTCGATCCGCAGCGGGGCGCTGTCGAGGTCCAGGGCCTGGGCGATCTCCTCCAGGGCCCGGGAGCGGGTGGTCAGGTCGGAGGCGCGCTTGGTCTTGTGCAGCGCGAGCGCCTGCTGCGCGTTGCGCGCGACCGTCGCCATCAGGTCCTTCTTGTCGCCGCGCTGCGGGATCCGCAGCGACACCTGCGACCCGCGCCGCCCGGCCAGCCAGGCGCCGACCGACTCGGCGTCCTCGGGGAGCGCCGGGACCAGTACCTCCTTCGGTACGGAGTCGCCGGTCTCCTCCCCGTACAGCTGCTGGAGGGCGTGCTCGACCAGGCCCGCCGTGTCGACGGCCTCGACCTTGTCGGTGACCCAGCCGCGCTGGCCCCGCACCCGTCCGCCGCGCACGTGGAAGATCTGGACGGCCGCCTCCAGCTCGTCCTCGGCGACCGCGATCAGGTCCGCGTCGGTGGCGTCGGTGAACACCACCGCGTTCTTCTCCAGGGCGCGCCGCAGCGCCCCGATGTCGTCGCGCAGCCGCGCCGCCCGCTCGTACTCCATCTCCTCGGCCGCCGCCGCCATCTGCTTCTCCAGACGGCGGATGTACGTGCCGGTGCGCCCGGCCATGAAGTCGCAGAAGTCCTCGGCCAGTTCGCGGTGCTCCTCGGGCGTCACGCGGCCGACGCAGGGGGCGGCGCACTTGCCGATGTAGCCGAGCAGACAGGGGCGGCCGATCTGGGCGGAGCGCTTGAACACCCCGGCGGAGCACGTCCGTACGGGAAAGACGCGGAGCATCAGGTCCACGGTCTCGCGGATCGCCCACGCGTGTCCGTACGGACCGAAGTAGCGCACGCCCTTCTTCTTGGCGCCGCGCATCACCTGGACCCTCGGGAACTCCTCGTTGAGGGTGACCGCCAGGTACGGATAGCTCTTGTCGTCGCGGTACTTGACGTTGAAGCGGGGGTCGAACTCCTTGATCCACGAATATTCGAGCTGGAGGGCCTCGACCTCGGTGGAGACGACCGTCCACTCCACGGACGCGGCCGTGGTGACCATCGTGGCCGTGCGCGGGTGCAGGCTCGTGAGCGGCTGGAAGTAGTTCGCGAGCCGCTGGCGCAGGGACTTGGCCTTGCCGACGTAGATCACCCGGCGGTGTTCGTCCCGGAACTTGTAGACCCCCGGCGAGTCGGGGATCTGTCCCGGCTTGGGGCGGTAGGTGGAGGGGTCTGCCATGGCCACCACCCTACTGGCGGGGACCGACAACGCGGTTTCACGGGGGGCGCGGGCCTGTTCCCCTGTTCGCGCGAAGTCGAGAACCCGCCGAGGGGGCCCGGAGGGCCTTCAGGGGGGCGCGGGGAACTGCGCGACCAGCCACGCACGATCCGCAGCTGATCGCACAGTCCCAAGAACGGCCTACGCCCGGTTGCCCCCGCGCCGACGGCGCAGCGCCACGGTGCCCAGTCCGAGCGCCGCGAGGGCCCCCGCACCGGCCGTCACCGACGTGGCCGTGAGTGCGCCGTGCCCGCCGGTGGCGGTCGCCGCCGCCTGGGCCCGCGCTTCCTCAGGGCTCTGCCCGTACCCCCCGGCCTTGCCCGACTTCGCGTACGCGGAGCCGGGCAGCTTGTCGCCGTAGGCCCGCTGGACGCGCTTCTGGTAGGCGCCCAGGGTGGTGCCCTTGGCGCCGACCGCCCGCACCGCGTCCTCGTCCAGGGGGAGCACGGTGGCGCCCTTCTGGACGTACCAGGCGTTGATCTGCGGCTCCTGGAAGACGGTGCCGCCCGGCAGCCTGCTCGCGCCCGCCGCGGCGTAGCGGGCCTCGTCGTCACCGGTGGCTATGTTCACCACCTTCCAGGTGGTGCCCTGCGGAACGGTCCACAGGGAGGCCTTCTGGCCGTCCGAGGAGACGGCCGTGGAGGCGAGGTACTCCAGCTTCGCCACGGAGGCGCCCGCCCGCCCGGCGACGAACTCCGGGGAGAGCGTGTAGACGGGCACCGCGTCGCCCTGGATGCGCGGGGCGGCGGCGGTCAGGGACACCTTGCCGTCCCGCGCGAAGAAGCGGGAGAGCGTGTCGAGGGTCGCCGGGGCCGCGGCCGCCCGGTGGGCGGCCGCCTTGGAGTCGGCCGTCGCCGTGGGGTGCTCGGCGGCCGCCGCGTACGGGGCGGCCAGGCCGGCGAGGCCGGTGAGCAGCGCCGCGACGGCGGCGGAGGAGGAGGACAGACGTCGCAGGGTCATCGTCGTCACGCCCCGATCCGGTAGAGCGAGTGGGTCCAGGAGAACGAGTCGTTGTCGACGTACCAGTCGTGCGAGGCCCAGTTGTAGCGGTTGCTGGAGGGCCAGGGGTCGCCCCAGTAGACCCAGCTGCTGGCGGTGTCGTACCCGTAGATCACATGCATGTGACCGCCGCCGCCGGCCCACTGGATGCGGGTCTCCATGGGCCGGTTGGCGTTGATCTCGGTCTGTACGGTCGAGTAGCGCAGCCACCCGCTGACGTACGAGCCGGAGTTGATCCCGGCCCAGCTCAGGGCGTTCTGCACATTGCCCAGGTCGGCCTGCCAGTTGGGGCAGTCGTAGCCCTGCTGGCGCCCGAAGGCGGCGTTGCAGAACTGGTTCTGGCTGTAGTTGCGCCCGAACCAGGTGGCGATGGTGTTTCCGCTGGCGGCCCAGCACCAGTTGTTCTTCTGCTGGGCCTGCATGGTGATGTTGAGCCGCTTCGACGTGGCTGCCGTGGCGGACGGCGTGTCGGCGGCGGTACGGGTGTCGGTGGCGGCGGTCGTGTGGGCGGCTGCGGTCGTGCCGTGCGGGGATGCGACGGCGCTCGCCGTGGGGGCGGCGAGCAGGGCCGTCACCACGAGGGCGAGGGCCGAAAGCCGTCTCTTGCGGTTGTGCATCGCGTTCCTCCCGAAGCGGGGGGTGTGGGGATCGGAGGAGCGCGTCCGGACGCTTTCGGTGAGCATCGAACGTTGTCGTGAGCTGGTCAACGCGCTTCAATGCGGGGTGAGACGCGGGTGTGAACGGAGTGGCCGCCATGTGAACGGGCCTCCCGGGCCCACCAGGCCACCCGGGTCCCGCGGCGACCCGTGACCACCCCCCGCCGTGAACGTTCACTGTGCGGCCCGAAGTCCCCTGGCCGGCGGCGCAGTTGAACCAGGCCGCCCGTGCGGCCACCCCCCACCGAGATCCGAAGCAGTCCCGAGGGAGTCCCCCATGCTCCACACCGATGCCGATCTGGCACAGGTGCTGCACACCGGTCCGTTCCATCTGGCGCTGCGCGCCGCGCTCGCCGTCCGCGGACTTCCGCTCCAACGCGTCCAGCACCATCTCGCCGGGCGCGGCGTCAAGGTCGGTGTGACCAGCCTCAGTTACTGGCAGCAGGGCGCGCGGCGGCCGCAGCGCGCCGAGTCGCTGCGGGCGGTGCGCGCCCTGGAGGAGGTCCTCGGGCTGCCGGACCGGTCGCTGCTGCGACTGCTCGACGACGGCGACGCGCGCGAGGCGGAACGCCCGGCGGGCCGCTCCTACCGCTCGCTCGTGGAGGCCTCCGGGGTCGTCGAGCGGCTGATCACGGGCCTGGAGTCACCGGTGGACGGCGGGCTGCACACCGTCGGCCACCAGGAGCGGGTCCGCGTCGGGGCGCACCGGGAGATGCTCGGCCGCGACTCCCAGCAGGTGGTACGGGCCCACCGGGACGGCGTCGACCGCTATCTCGCCATCCACCACGGAGACCCGGGCTGCGACCCGTCCCGGGTCCGGGTGCGCGCCGCCGAGAACTGCCGCACCGGGCGGGTGCGCTGGGACGCCGAGACCGGCGTCCTGGTGGCCGAGCTGCTCTTCGACGCCCGGCTGCGGGCAGGTGAGACGTACCTCTTCGGCTACGGCTTCGAGGACGGCACGGCCGGGACGAGCAGCGAGTACGTACGCGGCTTCAGCTTCGCGGGCGGGCAGTACGTGCTCCAGGTCCGCTTCGACGAGCAGGCCCTGCCGGTGCGATGCCGCCGCTTCTCCCGGACCTCGGCCGGCGCGGCCCGCTCGGCCCGGGGCGACCTGACGCTGAGCGGGCAGCACCGGACGGTGCACCTGGTCGAGCAGGGGGTGCGGCCGGGAATCCTGGGGATCGACTGGGACTGGGCGTGAGGGTGTCCGCCTACGTACGTAGTACGTAGGCAGTGCTCCTACGCATCTGGGCCGGCGACGAGCTTGCCGTTCTTGACCTTCACCGGGACGGAGGGCAGCGGGACCGTCGCCGGGCCCTGGACCGGCTTGCCGGTCATCACGTTGAAGCGGCTGCCGTGGCAGGGGCAGTTCCCGTGCCCGTCCTCGATCTTGTCGAGGACGCAGCCGGCGTGGGTGCACTGGGCGCTGAACGCCTTGTACTCGCCCTTGGCCGGGCAGGACACCATCAGCCGCTGCTCGCGGTAGAGCTTGGCCCCGCCGACCGGGATCTCCTCGGGCGCGCCCAGGGCGACCGGCTCGGTCGGGGTGGGCGTCCCGGCGTGGCCGAGCTTGGAGTCGGTGGAGCAGGCGGCTGCTCCCAGCCCGGCGGCCCCGGCGAGGGCCGCGCCTTTCAGCACGGTACGACGGGCGGCGGGCTGGCCGGGCATGGGGTCTCCACAGGTCATGGGGGGTTGGTGACGTATCCGACGATACCGGCGGGAGCTGTGGGGCTCAGGGGGTGGGTGGTGGCGGGGGCCGGGGCTGGACGGGACCGGTCCGGATGGGTGTACGTTCGGCCGCGTGATCGTCGTCGCCGGAGAAGCCCTCATCGACCTCGTCCCCGAGCGCCCCGGCGACCGGCTGGGCCCGCTGTCGCCCCGGCTCGGGGGCGGCCCGTACAACACGGCGGTGGCCCTCGGGCGGCTGGGCGCCGAGGCCGCGTTCTGCTCGCGCGTGTCGACGGACGGCTTCGGCGAGGCGCTGCTCGACGGTCTGCGCGCCGCCGGTGTCGACACCTCCCTGGTCCAGCGCGGCCCCGAGCCGACGACGCTGGCGGTGGCGACGGTGGGGGCGGACGGGGCGGCCGGATACGGCTTCTACGCCTCCGGCACGGCCGACCGCCTCTTCGAGCTCCCGCCCGAACTCCCCTCCGGCGTACGGGCGCTGGCGCTCGGCACGTGCTCGCTGGTCCTGGAGCCGGGGGCGTCGGCGTACGAGGCGCTGCTGCGGCGGGAGTCGGGGCGGGGCGTGTTCACCCTGCTCGACCCGAACATCCGCCCCGGCCTGGTCCCGGACGCGGACGCCTACCGGGCGCGCTTCCGCTCCTGGCTGCCGTACGTGTCCCTGCTGAAGCTGTCCGAGGAGGACGCGGCGTGGCTGGGCGGCGGGGTGGAGTCGTGGCTGGCGGCGGGGCCGGAAGCGGTGGTGCTGACGCGGGGCGCGGCGGGGATGACGGTGTGGACCCGGTCCGGTCCGCGTGAGGTCTCCGTCCCCGGCGAGCGGGTCGAGGTGGTCGACACGATCGGGGCGGGGGACACGGTGAACGCGGCGCTGCTGCATGTGGTGGCGGGGCGGGGGCCGCTGTCCGCGGCCGGGTGGCGCGCGGCGCTGTCCTACGCGGCGCACGCGGCGGCCCTGACGTGCGGGAAGCGGGGGGCGCAGCCGCCACACGCCACGTCGCTGAGAACCCCCACCCCGCCCCTTCCCTAAACCCTCCGGGGGTGGGTGGGGGTGGAGGTGGTCTCCCGGGGGCTACGCCCCCGGACCCCGTTCGTCTGCGGGTTGTGTGTGGCTGGTCCCGCAGTTCCCCGCGCCCCTGGAAGCGCCCCTCCGGGGCGCCCAGGGGATGCCGCGCAGCGGCATTTTCAGGGGCGCGGGGAACTGCGCGAGCAACCACCGACGGCCCGCAGACGGACGGGGTCCCAGGGGCCGAAGCCCCCGGGACCGGCGGCGTCAGGCCTTGCGGGGCCGGGATGCCGTCTTCTTGGCCGGGGCCTTCGCCGCCGCCTTCTTCGCCGGCGCCCGCTTCGTCGCCCTCCGTACAGGAACCGGCTCCGCGTCACTGATCCGGTCCGCGCCCAGGATGTCGCGCAGGAACTTCCCCGTGTGGCTCGCCGCCGCCGACGCGACCTGCTCCGGCGTGCCCTCGGCGATCACCAGGCCGCCGCCGCTGCCGCCCTCGGGGCCCATGTCCACGACCCAGTCCGCCGTCTTGATGACATCGAGGTTGTGCTCGATGACGATCACCGAGTTCCCCTTGTCGACAAGGCCCGACAAGACCTTGATCAGCTTCGAGATGTCCTCGAAGTGGAGCCCGGTCGTCGGCTCGTCCAGGACGTACACCGTCCGCCCCGTCGACCGCTTCTGCAGCTCGGACGCCAGCTTCACCCGCTGCGCCTCACCACCGGAGAGGGTCGGCGCGGACTGGCCGAGGCGGACGTAACCGAGCCCCACCTCGTTCAGCGTCCGCAGGTGACGGGCGATCGTCGGCACCGCCTCGAAGAACTCCAGCGCCTCCTCGATCGGCATGTCGAGGACCTCGGCGATGGACTTGCCCTTGTAGTGGACCTCCAGCGTCTCCCGGTTGTAGCGCGCCCCGTGGCAGACCTCGCACGGCACGTACACGTCCGGCAGGAAGTTCATCTCGATCTTGATCGTGCCGTCGCCCGAGCAGTTCTCGCAGCGGCCGCCCTTGACGTTGAAGGAGAACCGGCCCGGGAGGTAGCCCCGCACCTTCGCCTCCATCGTCTCGGCGAACAGCTTGCGCACGTTGTCGAAGACGCCCGTGTACGTCGCCGGGTTCGACCGCGGCGTACGGCCGATCGGCGACTGGTCGACGTGGACGACCTTGTCGACCAGGTCGTCGCCCTCCACGCGCGTGTGCCGCCCGGGCACCGCCCGCGCGCCGTTCAGCTCGCGCGCCAGGTGCGTGTAGAGGATGTCGTTGACCAGGGTCGACTTTCCGGATCCGGAGACACCGGTGACCGCGGTCAGCACGCCCAGCGGGAACGCGACGTCGATGTCCCGGAGGTTGTTCTCCTTGGCGCCGTGCACGGTGAGCTTGCGCGAGGGGTCCGCCGGGCGCCGTACGTCCGGCAGCGGGATGGACTTCTTGCCCGCCAGGTACTGACCCGTCATCGACTCCTTGTTGGCGAGGAGCTGCTTCAACGGGCCGCTGTGGACGACCTTTCCGCCGTGCTCACCGGCGCCCGGGCCGATGTCGACGACCCAGTCGGCCACCTTGATGGTGTCCTCGTCGTGCTCGACGACGATCAGCGTGTTGCCCATGTCGCGCAGGCGCACCAGCGTCTCGATCAGCCGGTGGTTGTCCCGCTGGTGCAGACCGATCGACGGCTCGTCCAGCACGTAGAGGACGCCGACCAGGCCCGAGCCGATCTGGGTGGCGAGGCGGATGCGCTGGGCCTCGCCGCCGGACAGCGTCCCGGCGGCGCGGTTGAGCGAGAGGTAGTCGAGGCCGACGTCGACGAGGAAGCGCAGCCGCTCGTTGACCTCCTTCAGGACCCGCTCGGCGATCTTCTTGTCGCGCGCGTTGAGCTTGAGCTCGCCCAGGAAGTCGGCGCAGTCGCTGATCGACATCGCGGAGACCTCGGCGATGGAGCGGTCCATCACGGTGACCGCGAGGACCAGCGGCTTCAGTCGCGTGCCCTCACAGGTGGGGCAGTGGACCTCGCGCATATAGCCCTCGAAGCGCTCGCGCGCCCCGTCGGACTCCGCCTCCGAGTGGCGCCGCTTGACGAACGGCACCGCGCCCTCGAAGGAGGTCGTGTACGCGCGCTCCCGTCCGTACCGGTTCCGGTAGCGCACCTCGATCTGCGTCTTGTGGCCGTACAGCAGCGCCTTCTTGGCGCGCTGCGGCAGCCCCGCCCAGGGGATGTCCGTACGGAAGCCGAGCTCGTCGGCGAGCGCGCCGACCAGGCGGGCGAAGTAGTCCTTGGTGTGGCCGAGCGACCACGGGGAGACCGCGCCCTCGTCGAGGGACTTCTCCTCGTCCGGGATGATCAGCTCGGGGTCGACCTCCATGCGCGTGCCGATGCCCGTGCAGTCGGGGCAGGCGCCGAAGGGCGAGTTGAAGGAGAAGGAGCGCGGCTCCAGCTCCTCGAAGGACAGGTCGTCGTACGGGCAGTACAGATGCTCCGAGTACATCTTCTCGCGCTCGGGGTCGTCGGCCGCCAGGTCGACGAAGTCGAGCACGACCATGCCGCCGGACAGGCCGAGCGCGGTCTCCACCGAGTCGGTGAGGCGGCGCTTGGCGGAGTCCTTCACGGTGAGGCGGTCGATGACCACCTCGATGGTGTGCTTCTCCTGCTTCTTCAGCTTGGGCGGCTCGGAGAGCTGGATCGTCTCGCCGTCCACGCGCGCGCGGCTGTAGCCCTTGGTCTGGAGGTCGGCGAAGAGGTCGACGAACTCGCCCTTGCGCTCGCGCACCAGCGGCGAGAGCACCTGGAAGCGGCTGCCCTCGGGCAGCTCCAGCACCTTGTCGACGATGGCCTGCGGCGACTGGCGGGTGATCGGCCGGCGGCACTCGGGGCAGTGCGGCTTGCCAATGCGCGCGAAGAGCAGACGCAGGTAGTCGTAGACCTCGGTGATGGTGCCGACCGTCGAGCGCGGGTTGCGCGAGGTCGACTTCTGGTCGATGGAGACCGCGGGCGACAGACCTTCGATGAAGTCGACGTCCGGCTTGTCCATCTGGCCGAGGAACTGGCGGGCGTACGAGGAGAGCGACTCGACGTAGCGGCGCTGCCCCTCGGCGAAGATCGTGTCGAACGCGAGGGACGACTTGCCCGACCCCGAGAGCCCGGTGAAGACGATGAGGGAGTCGCGCGGGAGGTCGAGCGAGACGTTCTTGAGATTGTGCTCGCGCGCGCCACGGACGATGAGACGGTCGGCCACGCCGGTCCGCACCTTTCTTGAAGAGAAGCAGGGGGGCGGAGCCCCCGTCTCAGACTATGGGGGGTCGCCAGGGCGATGGTTCGTTTTACAGCCAAGGATGCCTGATGCCACTGACGAGCCTATAGCACGCGCATTCGATTTACGGACTCGTCCAAGCGGCTTCACCCGAATGAGTGGCAGGACTATCGTCGGCCGCATGATTGATCATGCGCAGGACCTGGCGTCTGTACGGGAAGCCACCGACCGGCTGCTCACCGCAGCCGCCGAAATGGACAACGCGGCGGTCGCCGAGCCGTCACGGCTGCCGGGCTGGAGCCGCGGCCACGTGCTCGCCCATGTCGCCCGCAACGCGGACGCGCTCGTCAACGTGCTCGCCGGCCGCCCCATGTACGAGAGCGCCGAGGCCCGGGACGCCGACATCGCGCGCGACGCGGCGCGCCCGCTCGACACCCACCTCGCCGACGTGCGCGAGAGCGCCGCCCGCTTCCAGGAGGAGGGCGCCCGGCCCGCAGACTGGGCCCGTACGGTCGAGCTCCGCAACGGCGTCCTCGACCAGGCCGCCCGCATCCCCTTCCGGCGGCTGATCGAGGTCGAGCTGCACCACGTCGACCTGGGCGTCGGCTACGAGCTCGAGGACCTGCCGGACGAGTTCGTCCGGCGCGAGATCCAGTTCCTGGCCGACCGTTTCTCGGGGAACGCCTCGGTCCCGCCGGTCATCCTCACCGGCAACAACGGCCACACCCTGCGCACCGGTGGCACGGAAGGCACCCCGGTGACCGTGGGCGGCCCCGCGTGGGACCTGCTCGGCTGGCTCGCGGGCCGCAGGGACGGCGCCGCCCTGGAGGCCTCGGGCGGCCCGCTGCCCGCCCTGCCGCCGCTGTAGGCCCGGCGTTACGCTGAGCCCATGACGTACAGCGGAGCGGTGAAGGTCGGCGGTCCGGCGGATGTCCACGAGCTCGGGGATCTGATGATCTCCAAGGTCGCGGTCGGCCCGATGGACAACAACGCGTATCTGCTGCGCTGCCGGGCCACCGGCGAGCAGCTCCTGATCGACGCGGCGGCCGACCCCTCGACCCTCCTGACGCTGATCGGTGACGACGGCATCAAGTCCGTCGTCACCACCCACCGCCACGGCGACCACTGGCAGGCGCTCGCCGAGGTCGTCGCCGCCACCGGCGCGACGACCTACGCGGGCCGCTACGACGCCGAGGGCATCCCCGTCCCGACCGACGTCCCCGTCGAAGACGGGGACACGATCAGCGTCGGCCGGGTCGAGCTGACCGCCCGCCACCTGGTCGGCCACACCCCGGGCTCGATCGCGCTGGTCTACGACGACCCGCACGGCCACCCGCACCTGTTCACCGGCGACTGCCTGTTCCCGGGCGGGGTCGGCAACACCCGCAAGGACCCGCAGGCCTTCGCCAGCCTCATCAACGACGTGGAGACCAAGCTCTTCGCGGTGCTGCCGGACGAGACCTGGGTGTACCCGGGCCACGGCAACGACACCACGCTCGGCGAGGAGCGCCCCAAGCTGCCGGAGTGGCACGCGCGCGGCTGGTAGCCCGTATCGGGGCGAGGCGCTCGTTCGCGGCGCGGGCATGCTTCCGCCCGCCCCCCCGTAACCGCCCGTAAGCACGGGTAGTTGGCGCGGCATGCGCCTCTCCCCCACCTCTCCCCCCACACACGCACCACCGTCGATGGTCCGGCTCGCCGCCGCCTCGCTCGCCGGGACGGCGGTCGAGTTCTACGACTTCTTCGTGTACGGGACGGCCGCCGCGCTCGTCCTGGGCCCGCTCTTCTTCCCGACGTTCTCCCCGCTCGCCGGCAGCCTGGCCGCCTTCGGCACCTTCGGGATCGGATTCATCGCCCGTCCGCTCGGTTCTGTCGTCTTCGGTCATATCGGTGACCGGTACGGACGACGCCCGGTGCTGTTCCTCTCGCTGTTCCTGACCGGTCTCGCCACGGTCGCCGTCGGCTGTGTGCCCTCGTACGCGACGATCGGGGCCGCCGCCCCCGTCCTGCTGCTCGTGCTGCGCTTCCTGCAGGGGCTCGGCCTCGGCGGCGAGTGGGGCGGGGCCGTGCTGCTCACCGTGGAGCACGCGCCCGCGCGGCGCCGCGTCCTGTGGTCGTCCTTTCCGCAGATGGGCCCGTCCCTGGGGTTCCTGCTGGCCAACGGGGTGATGCTGGCGCTCTCGGCGGGGCTGACGGACGCCGAGTTCCGGTCGTGGGGGTGGCGGGTCCCGTTCTGGGGGGCGGGGCTGCTCGCGGCGGGCGGGCTGCTGCTGCGCTCCTCCCTCGCCGAGACGCCGCAGTTCCAGGAGATCGGCGAACGCGCCAAGCTGCCGCTGGCGGAGGTGGTACGCGACCACTGGCGGCTGGTGCTGCTGACGGCGGGCGCGCTGTCGGTCGGGTACGCCGTCTTCTACGCGGTGACCACCTGGGCGCTGGCGTACGCCACCGAGCGCCTCGGTGTGAGCCGTACGGTCATGCTCGTCTGCATCATGGCCGCCGTCGCCGTCAAGGGCGCGCTGACCCCGGTCTCGGCCCTGCTCGCCGACCGGTACGGGCGGCGGCCGCTCTGTCTGGCGGGGTGCACGGCCTGTGCGCTGTGGATGTTCCCGCTGGTCGCGCTGCTCCAGACCGGCGAACCGCTGCTGATGTTCGCCGGGTTCCTGGGCGCGCTGCTCGCGTTCATCACCATGTTCGCGGTGATCGCGGCCTATCTGCCGGAGCTCTACGAGCCCCGGGTGCGCTGCACGGGCGCCGCCGTCGGCTACAACCTGGGCGGGGTGCTGGGCGGCGCGCTGACGCCGATCGTGGCGACCGCGCTCGCCCGGGGCGAGGGGCCGCCGTGGGGCGTGGCGGCCTATCTGACCGGGATCGCGCTGCTGAGCCTCGGCTGCTTCGCGCTGCTGCCGGAGACCCGGCCGGTGCCCGACACGGCGGAGGCGGGGGTCGAGGCGGCGCCCGCCTGACCGCCCCTGGGGGGCCGCGCGGGGCTCCCAGGGGCCGCCGAGGGCTTACAGGTCCTCCGACTCCTCTACGTCGCAGTCCGTGAAGGCGGGCGGGCGCGTCGACAGCGCCGCGAGCTGCTTGGCGAGCTCGGTCGTCTCCGGCGCGTCGCTGTTGGCCATCGCCTCCTCGTACGAGTCGAACTCGACCACGGCCAGGTAGCGGTTCGGGTTGGCCCGGTCGCGCAGCAGGGTGCGGTGCGAGGGGCCGAGCTTGCGGCCCTCGGCCCGGGCCCTCTCCTCGTACTGGCGGATGAGCTCGCGCATCTCGTCCGCACGCTCGGTCTCGAAGTCGATGATCTGCGCGAACTTCATGGGGGCCTCCTGGTCCGCGGTGCCCCCGCCGACCGGGAGCTCTCCCCGTCCAAGCAAGCACCGGCCGACGGGCACGGCAACTCCGCGCCCGGCCGGCCGGTGCGCGCGCCGGTGCGGATGCACCGCGCGCCCCCCGGGGGTCAGACCCCGACGCTCTTCTTCTCGGCCTCCTCGGCCGCCGTCTGCTTCTTGGCGGCCATCAGGCTGGTGATCGTGGTGACGACCAGCACGCCGCAGATGACGGCGAGCGAGACGGGGATGGAGATCTCGGGGACGTTCACCCCGTTCTCGTGCAGGGCGTGCAGCACCAGCTTCACGCCGATGAAGCCGAGGATCACCGAGAGGCCGTAGCTGAGGTGGACCAGCTTCTTGAGCAGTCCGCCGATGAGGAAGTACAGCTGGCGCAGGCCCATCAGCGCGAAGGCGTTGGCGGTGAAGACGATGTACGGGTCCTGGGTCAGGCCGAAGATCGCGGGGATCGAGTCCATCGCGAACAGCACGTCGGTCATGCCGATGGCGAGCATCACGACGAGCAGCGGCGTCATGATCTTCTTGCCGTGCTCCTGGATGAAGAGCTTGGTGCCGTGGTACCGGTCGGCGACGCCGAACCGCTTCTCGATGGACTTGAGGAGGCGGTTCTCCTCGAACTCCTCGTCCTCCTCGTCGGAGCGCGCCTCCTGGATGAGCTTCCAGGCGGTGTAGATCAGGAAGGCGCCGAAGATGTAGAAGACCCAGGCGAAGTTGGCGATGACCGCGGCGCCGGCCGCGATGAAGATCGCCCGCAGCACCAGCGCTATCAGCACGCCGAAGAGCAGCACGCGCTGCTGGAGGTGGGTCGGCACCGAGAACTTCGCCATGATCAGGATGAAGACGAAGAGGTTGTCGACAGAGAGCGACTTCTCGGTGATGAAGCCCGCGAAGAACTCGCCGGACGCCTGGCTGTCGCCGAAGACCAGCAGGCCGACTCCGAAGAGCGCGGCGAGCACGATCCAGACGACCGTCCAGATTCCGGCTTCCTTGACCGACACGTCATGGGGCTTGCGCCCGATGAAGAAGTCGACCGCGATCAGGGCGCACAGACCGAGAATGGTCAGCACCCACAGGGTCAGGGAAACGTCCACAGTGCCTCCGGCTTCGTACCGCTACAGATCAGCGTCGTCGCTGCCGGAGGTCTCCTCCACCCGGGCGCGTGACCGTGCCGTGGGCCGGCGCCCCGGAACCGTCTCTTCGGGTCCGTATTGACGGGAACGCCGCAGTCGGGAGTACTCCCCTCCGCACCAAGAACCCTACCCCAATCACCAAGAGAAGGTAAAGGGAAGGGTAAAGAAGAACCAAGCCGGTGGGTGGGGAAGGGAGTGCGGGACCGGGCACGCGAGGGAGTACGAGGTGGGCGCGTGCCGGATCGCGCGCCCCCGCACGCGGTCAGCGCGGCCAGGCGCGCCGCGCGTCCGCGACCTGGCCCAGCACCTGCCCCAGGATCGCGCTGCCGGAGGGCACGAGCGGCGGCTCGTACGTCCAGGCGTGCCCCACCCACGGATCGGCCAGGTGGTCGTCCGGGACCGGCGTGAGCCGCAGCAGCGAGCGCCACAGCGGCTGCAGCACCGGCCCGTACGCACTGGCGTCCTCGCGGTCCGCGACCATCAGCAGATGGACCCCGACCGACGGGCCCTCGTCCGCGAGATAGCGCAGCTGGTTGACCGCGCGGTCGTCGAACCCGTGCGGGAAGTCGTTGACGATCAGGAGCTGCTCGGCGGTGTCCGTGCCGGGCGGCAGCGCGTCCGCCCCGGCGCCGCCCCGCGCGGCCATCTGGAGCAGGTCGACGCGCTGGGTGAGCCGGGCGAGCACGGCCGCCACGCCCTGGGCACCGGCCGCGGGCGGCTCGCCGAGCACCCCCGCGCGCGTGAGGGGCGCGAACGCCCCGGCCGCCGCGCCCGCCGGGTCCACGACGTGCACGGCGAACTCGTGCGCCGGGTACACCGCGAGCAGCCGGGCCGCCAGCGCCACCGCGGTCTCCACGGCGAGCCGCTTGACCTGCTCGGCGTCCATGAAGGCGGCGGCCTCGGAGCCCGAGCGCCCGGAGTCGATCCACAGGCCGCGCTCCAGCGGCAGCCGCACCAGCATCGGAATCCGCAGCTCCGGCCGCTCCGGCAGCCGCAGGTCCCCGACGCGCAGGGCCATCGGGATCTCCATCGGCACCCGGTAGGCGTGCCAGACGGGGTTGTCCCAGCGGGCGTAGGCGGGCGGCAGGGCGGGCTCGACGACCTCGGACTCGGCGGTCAGCTGCGTGAGGTCCCGGTCGAAGGCCTCGCGCGCGCGGTCGACCAGCTGCTCGCGGCGGGCCGAGGCCTCCTCGCGGGCCCGGTCGCCGGTGGAGCCGATGCGGCTGCGCGGATCCGCGAGGGCCCGGTCGAGCTCCTGCTCCATCCGCGAGTCCGCGAAGTCGACGGCGCTGCGGTACGAGGCGGTGGTGCGGGCCAGGTCCTCGAACATGCCCCACACCTGGTTGTAGAGCCGCTCGTCCATGGACCAGCCGGTGGCGTCGCCCGCCACGGGGACCGGGGGCTCGCCGGGGGCGGCGGGCGGCGCGGTGGGAGGCGGCGGCGGGGGCGCGGTGGTCTTGCGGCGCGGGTGCGCGTAGTCGATGGGTCCGCCGTCGGTCAGGGGCTGCTGGGCGGCCTCGGGCGGGGGCGCGGCGCCCGCCGGACCGCCTTCACTCCCGCCGGTGCCGGGCGCGCCCGCCCGTACCCGCGCCTCGTCGGACGTACGGGGCGGGGGCGCCGCGACCGAGCGGGAGGCGCCCAGGGCGACCGCGTCCAGGATGACGGCGGCGAGCTCACGGGCCTGCGGCAGGCCCTGGTCGACCAGCATGTCGGCGAGGCCGCCCGCGTAGCCCTGGCCGATCGCGCGGACCTTCCAGGCGCCGTTACGCAGATAGAGCTCCAGGGCGACGACCGCCGACTCCGCGTCCAGGCCGGTGATCGTGTAGCTGGCGACCTCGGTGCCGTCGAGGCCGGTGACCGCCACGAAGGGCGCGGCGACGGCGGCGAACCGGCCCGGGCCCGCCGCGCCGGGCGGCAGCGCGAGCAGCACGCTCACCCGGTGCACGTCCTGCGGCAGCGCCTCCAGGTCCACGGCGAGGCGGTGGTCGGCGGCGGCCTGCCGGGAGACTTCCAGGCCCGGCAGCGTGGGCGTGCCGGGGTGGGCCACCCACTCCGTCCCGCGCACCGTGCCGCTCTCGTCGCCCAGGGTGGCGCCGGCGACGATCGGTGTCCCGGCCGACACCCGGATCTCCAGTCGGGTCTGGGGCAGGGGGTGGTTCTGTCCCCGTACCAGCTCGGCCGTCATCGCTCTGTCCCCTCGTCGAGTTGCCGGTGGTGCACGGTGGTGCGGGGCAGCTCCCGGCGGCCTTGCCTCCGGGAGCTGCGGTTACGGCCGTGGTGGCCGGTGGTGCCTGCGTACGGCCGCGGTCACAGGTGCGGCAGGATCGCCGGCATCAGGTCCTGGAAGGTGCGGCCGTTGGACGGGTTGCCGATGGCGGTCATCTGCCAGCCCGTGCCCGCGCGGTGCACCTTGGCCATGATCTGCGCCGTGTACTGACCGCCGCCGTCCAGCGTGTAGCGCGCCAGCTCCTGGCCGTTGGTCTCGTCGACGATGCGGCAGAACGCGTTCTGCACTTCCTGGAACGTCTGGCCGGTGAACGAGTTCACCGTGAAGACGATCTGGTCGATGTGGACCGGGACGCGCTGGAGGTCGACGAGGATCGACTCGTCGTCGCCGCCCTGGCCCGCGCCGCCCACCAGGTTGTCGCCGGTGTGCCGCACCGAGCCGTCGTCGCTGACGAGGTGGCGGAAGAACACCACGTCCACCGGCTGCTTGTCGGCGAAGAGCACCGCCGAGGCGTCCAGGTCGATCTCCCGGGTGCGCGAGCCGAACAGGCCGCGGCGCGGCGCCGCCTGCCAGCCGAGCCCCATCCGCACCGCGGTCAGGGTGCCGCCACCCTGCTTCTCCAGGCTGATGGCCTGGCCCTTGGTCAGATTGACCGTCACGCGCTGTCCCCTCTCCGCATTTCTTACGTTCTCGGCCCGACCCTACGCAGTGGCGCGATGTGCGCCACCGCGCGGGGCGGATTTGTGTCGGTCTTGCAACACAGCGGGTGGCGGACCGTCAGGCCTGTCCCGCCTCCCGCATCTGCCGCAACTCCTTCTTCAGCTCGCCGACTTCGTCGCGCAACCTGGCGGCGATCTCGAACTGCAGCTCGGCGGCGGCGGCCCGCATCCGGTCCGTCATCTCCTCGATCTGCTCGGCGAGTTCGGCCGCCGGGCGGTCCGTGAGGACCTCGCCGCCCTTGCCCGCCTTCGCCTTCGACTTCGCCGCCTTGGCGCCGAGTGCGGGGACCGGCGCCTTGGCGCCCTTGCCGTCCTTCCCCTTGCGGTAGCCGGAGCCGAGCAGCTGCTCGGTGTCGACCTCCTCGCGCGCGATGGTCGCGACGATGTCGTTGATCTTCTTCCGCAGCGGCTGCGGGTCGATCCCGTGCTCCTTGTTGTACGCGACCTGCTTCTCCCGGCGGCGGTTGGTCTCCTCGATGGCCTTCTCCATCGCCGGGGTGATCTTGTCGGCGTACATGTGCACCTGGCCGGAGACGTTGCGCGCCGCGCGGCCGATGGTCTGGATCAGCGAGGTGCCCGAGCGCAGGAAGCCCTCCTTGTCGGCGTCGAGGATCGCGACCAGCGACACCTCGGGCAGGTCCAGGCCCTCGCGGAGCAGGTTGATGCCGACCAGCACGTCGAACTCGCCCGCCCGCAGCTCCCGCAGCAGCTCGACCCGGCGCAGCGTGTCGACGTCGCTGTGCAGATAGCGCACCTGGATGCCCATCTCCAGGAAGTAGTCGGTGAGGTCCTCGGCCATCTTCTTGGTGAGGGTGGTGACCAGGACGCGCTCGTCCTTCTCGGTGCGCTTGCGGATCTCGTGCACCAGGTCGTCGATCTGCCCCTCGGTGGGCTTGACCACGACCTCCGGGTCGACCAGGCCGGTGGGGCGGATGATCTGCTCCACGAACCCGTCGCCGCGCGACAGCTCGTACTTGCCGGGCGTCGCCGAGAGGTAGACGGTCTGGCCGATGCGGCCCAGGAACTCCTCCCACTTCAGCGGCCGGTTGTCCATCGCGGAGGGCAGCCGGAAGCCGTGGTCGACCAAAGTGCGCTTGCGGGAGGCGTCGCCCTCGTACATCGCGCCGATCTGGGGGACGGTCACGTGCGACTCGTCGAGGACGAGCAGGAAGTCGTCCGGGAAGTAGTCGAGCAGCGTGTTGGGGGCGGTGCCGGGGTCGCGGCCGTCGAAGTGCATCGAGTAGTTCTCGACGCCCGAGCAGCTGCCGATCTGGCGCAGCATCTCGATGTCGTACGTGGTGCGCATCCGCAGCCGCTGGGCCTCAAGCAGCTTGCCCTGCTTGTCCAGCTCGGCCAGGCGCTGCTCCAGCTCCTGCTCGATGCCGGTGATCGCCTTCTCCATGCGCTCCGGTCCGGCCACGTAGTGGCTGGCGGGGAAGACGTAGAGCTCCTGGTCCTCGCTGATGACCTCGCCGGTGAGCGGGTGGAGCGTGGACAGCGCCTCGATCTCGTCCCCGAACATCTCGATCCGGACGGCCAGCTCCTCGTAGACCGGGAAGATCTCGATGGTGTCGCCGCGCACCCGGAACGTGCCGCGCGCGAAGGCCACGTCGTTGCGCGTGTACTGGATGTCGACGAAGCGGCGAAGCAGCTGGTCGCGGTCGATCTCCTCGCCGACCTTCAGCGGCACCATCCGGTCGACGTACTCCTGCGGCGTGCCCAGGCCGTAGATGCACGAGACGGAGGCCACCACGATCACGTCGCGGCGGGTCAGCAGCGAGTTCGTCGCCGAGTGGCGCAGCCGCTCGACCTCCTCGTTGATCGAGGAGTCCTTCTCGATGTACGTGTCCGACTGCGGGACGTACGCCTCGGGCTGGTAGTAGTCGTAGTACGAGACGAAGTACTCGACGGCGTTGTTGGGCAGGAGCTCGCGGAACTCGTTCGCCAGCTGGGCCGCCAGCGTCTTGTTCGGCGCCATGACGAGCGTGGGGCGCTGGAGCTTCTCGATCATCCAGGCAGTCGTCGCCGACTTTCCGGTGCCGGTCGCGCCCAGCAGGACGACATCCTTCTCACCTGCACGGATGCGCCGCTCCAGCTCGGCGATGGCCGCCGGCTGGTCGCCGCTGGGCTGGTAGGGGCTGACGACCTCGAAAGGCGCCACCGTACGTTCGATCTTGGAAACGGGCCGCATGGAACCACCGTACGGCCCCCCACTGACAGCCGGGCGCGATCGGCCCGGGGGCGGGGCTCGTCCGGCCCCGGGTCACCAGTCGTGCGGCGACGAGGAGCCCTCGCCCGGCCGGTGCGGGGCGACCCACTCGGTCCGGTCCGGGAACGACGGCAGATGGCGGGGGACGGGCGCCGGGCGGGGCGGCCGCTTCTCCCACTCGGGCTTGCCCATCACCACGAGCGGGTCGAACATCACGACGACGCCCGCGAGCACCAGGAAGGCGACCGGACCGATGAGCATCGGCGCGAGGATGGTGGCCGAGGAGTCCCCGGCGGCGGTGCCCGCGCCGTCGTGCAGATGGACGCTGAGCGCGGCCATCCCCGTGTAGTGCATGCCGCTCACGGCGAGGCCCATGACGACGCTGGCGCCGAGGCTGGCCAGGAAGCCGTCGACCGAGACGGCCGCCCAGAGGGCGGCGGTGGCGGCGACGACCGCGATCACCACGGAGAGGCTGACGGTGAGGGTGTTGTACGCGAACTCTCCGTGCAGTCGAATTCCGGCCATGCCGAGGTAGTGCATCGACGCCACACCGAGCCCGGTGATGGTCCCGCCGGTGACCAGGGCCAGGGGTGTGGCCCCCCGGTAGCCGACGATGAAGATGCCGATGCCGACCATCACGATGGCCAGTCCCAGGCTGGCGAACGTGATCGACCGGTCGTAGCTCAGCACCTCCTGGCGGACCGTGAAGCCCATCATCGCGATGAAGTGCATGGTCCATATGCCAGAGCCTATGGAGGTGGCGCCGAGCGCCAGCCAGAGCGCTCTGAAGGGCCGGTCGGCCCGCAATGACCTGGCGGTGCAGCGCAGCCCGAGCGCGCCGCCCAGACAGGCCATGAGGAACGCCACGACTGGCGTGACGAGGCCGTAGGTGAAGCCGTCGACCGTCCCGTGCATATGCGTGTGCCCTTCACCCCGTACCGACTACCGACTGAAGAGGCCGACTGCTGTCGCGGAGGCCCTGGTTCGGGGCGACATTAAGGCTCGCCGAGCGACAGGCAAACATTTTCACGCCAATTTGTCGACACCCCGGACCCGGGGGCTCCGTTCCCGGCGGTCGCGAGAGCGCGTCCGGGCCCGTCCGATGGGCGGCGAACGGACCTCCGGTGACCGGACGGACCGGCGCCCGGAACCGGCCCGGCGGGCGTTGTCAGTGGCGGGTCGTACGGTGGCGACATGAACAGCGACGAGCAGTTCGAGCGGGCCCCGCGGGGGCCGGAGCGGGTGGTGTGGGCGGTCGTCGGCAGCGACATCGGCCCCCTGCTCCTCGCCGCGACCGACCAGGGGCTGGTGAACGTGGTCTTCCACGCCCGGGAGGCGGTCCGGGACAAGGCGCTGCGCGGCCTGGCGGCCCGGCTGGGGGCCGAGCCGGTCCCGGCCCGCCCGGAGGACGGCACGGGCCCGCTGGCCGAGCCCATACGCCAGCTGGCGGCGTACTTCGCGGGTGACCTGCGGGCGTTCGAGCTGCCGCTGGACTGGTCGCTCTCCTCCGGGTTCAACCGCCAGGTGCTCCGCGAGCTGGAGGCGACCGTTCCGTACGGGACGGTGGTGGGGTACGGCGACCTCGCCGACCGGGTCGGCCAGCCCCGGGCGGCGCAGGCGGTGGGCGCCGCGATGGGGTCCAACCCGCTGCCGGTGGTGGTGCCCTGCCACCGGGTGGTGGAGAGCGACGGCGGGCTCGGCGGGTTCGGCGGCGGCCTGGAGACCAAGCGACGGCTGCTCGCCCTGGAAGGGGTGCTGCCGCAGCCGCTGTTCTGAGTGCTCCGGTGCGCTGGGGGCTCCAGTGCGCTGAGGTGCTCCAGGCCGGGCCGGGCGCCGCGAGGCGCTGTGAGGCTGGGTGAGGTGCTGGGCGAGCCGCTAGAGGCTGATGTGGTACGCCTTGCGCAGCGTCTCGTGCACGGTCCACGTCGTCCGGTCGCCCTCGCGCAGCACGCACGCGTCGCCGGGGCCGAGCTCCAGGGTGTCGCCGCCCGCCACCTCGACGGTCGCGCGCCCGCTGACCACCACGAAGAGCTCATTGGCCTCGGTGTCGGTCACCACGCCGGGAGTGATCTGCCAGATGCCGCGCACCTGCTTGCCGTCGGGCGACTCCCAGAGCACCTTGCCGGTGACCTCGGGGGTGCCCGAGACGATCTGGCCGGGGTCCAGGGGCTCGGGCTCCAGCTCGGCGTCCGGGATGTGGACAACGAACGAGGCCGGTGCGGCCGCGACAACGGAAGGGGTCTCGATGTGATCATTGGTCGTCATGGCGCGCCAATCTAGCCATGTCCTCAGCCGCCCTCGACGCCGCCTCTGGCCGGAACCGCCCGTCGGGAGCAGACTCCCCGTGAGTGGGTCGCGGGGGCGGGCCCCGTAGGCCTCGCGGCCGCCGCCTCCGCGCGCCTCGCACAGGTGATCGCAGGAGTGACGTTTACGCGGTGCGCGGGCGCGCCAGGGATGGGGCATGTCCTACGACGACGTACTCAAGGTGTCCGAAGAGGTCCGTGAGGCCCTGGCCGAGGGGCGTCCGGTGGTCGCTCTGGAGTCCACGATCATCGCGCACGGACTGCCGCGCCCGCGCAATCTGCGGGTGGCGACGGAGCTGGAGGAGCTGGTACGGGCCGGGGGCGCCGTCCCCGCCACGGTCGCGGTCCTGGACGGGCGGCCCCATGTCGGCCTGGACAAGGACCAGTTGGAGCGGATCGCGGGCGGCGGGCTGCGCAAGCTCGGCCACCGCGACCTGCCGATGGCACTGGCGGCGGGCGCGAGCGGGGCCACCACCGTCTCCGCGACCGCGCACCTGGCCCACTGGGCGGACATCCGCGTCTTCGCCACCGGCGGGCTCGGCGGCGTCCACCGCGGCTGGACCGAGACCCAGGACGAATCGGCGGACCTGGCACTCCTGGCCCGGACGCCGGTCGCGGTGGTGTGCGCGGGAGTGAAGTCGATCCTCGACGTACCGGCGACGCTCCAGCGGCTGGAAACACTGGGCATCGGGGTGGTCGGCTACGGGACGGACCGCTTCCCCGGGTTCTATCTGGCCGACTCCGGCGAGCCGGTCGACTGGACGGTACGCACTCCCGAGGAGGCCGCCGACGTGCTGCGGTCCCATGACGCGATCGGCCCCGACTCGGCGCTGATCGTGGCCAATCCGGTGCCGGAGGCCGAGCAGCTCGATCCCGAGCTGCACGACCGGGTGCTGGCCGAGGCCCTGGCCGCCTGCCGGGAGCAGGGGATCACGGGGCAGGCCGTCACCCCGTTCCTGCTCGACCATCTGGTGCGGCACACCGGCGGGGCGTCCCTGGAGGCGAACGTGGCGGCGGTGCGCGGCAACGTACGCCTGGCGGCGGCGATCGCGGCGGCGCTGTGACGGATGCGCCCGCCGGGACGGGGCTCGGCGCGCCCCGCGGGCTCCTGGTCGTCGGGGACGTGGTGACCGACGTCGTCGCCCGGCACCGGGGCCCGCTGGCGCCCGCCACGGACACGGCGGCCGAGATCCGTACGGTCCCGGGCGGGGCAGGGGCCAACGCGGCATGCTGGGCGGCCCGTTCGGGCTGCGCGGACGTGCGCGTGCTGGGCCGGGTCGGGAGCGACGCGCTGGCCTGGCACGAGCGCCGGCTGCGGCGCGCGGGCGTACGGCCGCTGCTGATCCCGGACCCGGCGGCGCCCACCGCCACCGTCGTCTCGCTGGTCGACACCGCGACCGCCGAGCGCACCTTCCTCACCGACAGCGGCGCCGTGCTGCGGATATCCCCCGCCGACTGGAACCCCGCGTTCCTGAACGGCGTCGGCCGACTGCACCTCTCCGGCTATCTGTTCTTCGCCGACGCGAGCCGTGAACTGGCCCTCACGGCCTGCCGTTCGGCGCTGGACGTCGGGGTTCCGGTGAGCCTGGACCCCGCGTCGGCGGGGTTCCTGGCGGAGCTGGGCGTCGAGCGGTTCCTGGCGGCGGCCAAGGGGGTGGAGGTGCTGCTGCCCAACGCCGACGAGGCGCGGCTGCTCACCGGACTCGCCGAACCCGCGCGGGCGGCGGCGGAGTTGAGCCGAAGGTTCCCGCTGGTCGCGGTCACGCTCGGGGCGGCCGGGGCGCTGGTGGCGGTGGCCGGTGAGGTCGTCGCCCAGGTGGCGGCCCCGCCGCCGGATGCGGCCGCCGTCGACTCGACGGGTGCGGGCGACGCCTTCACCGGCGGCTTCCTGGCCGCCCTCCTCGCGGGCGCGGACCCGGCCGGAGCGGCGGCGGCCGGCTGCCGGGCGGGCGCGGAGGCGGTGACGGTGGTGGGCGGACGGCCGCCCGTACGCGACTGATCCTTTGGTCAGCCGGCCTTGCCGTTCCACGCCGGACGCCCGGGGTCGTCGGCGCGCACGACCACGTCGGCGGCCTCGGCGGGCCGCACCTCCTCCTCGTACCGCTCGAACGCGGCGAGCGTCCAGCGGGCGCCGTCCTCCGTGCGCCGCCGCAGCGCGCCCGGCGAGAGGCGGACGTGGACGGTGAGGTCGAAGGGGAACCAGCGCCCCAGGAGCAACGGCCCGTGCACCAACAGCACTCCTCCCTTCGGGAGGAGTCGGTACCCGCTCCGGGTCGCCCGGTCCGTCACCGGGTCCCAGAGGTCGGGCAGGACCCGGCCACTACCCCCGGCCTCCAGCGGGTCGAACACCTCCCGCCACAGCGCGGCGGTGTCGAACCAGCCGTCGAAGTACGTGTCCGGGTCCTCGCGGCCGTACTCGTAGCGCAGCGAGGCGGGCCGCAGGAAGCCCTCCGTGGACAGGACGAGCACCGACCGCCCCCGTATGCGCAGCGCCTCGGCGAGCGACTGCGCCAGCTCACCGGGACGGGCCGCGGGCGCCCCGTCGACGCCGACGCGCAGCCAGGGGGCGCCATCCTCGGCCTGCGCGTCCACGGCCCGGTCCGCCAGGGCCTCGGTCAGCCGTTCCCACGTGATCGCTTCGAGTCGCACGCCTCCATGATGCGGGCTGCTCCGGCGGGTGCGGCGGCGGCCCCCGGAGGGCGCTCAGAGGTTCCGTACAGCCCTCCCGTACAGCCCTCCCGTACTGCCCTTCCTTACCAGGCCTTCCTTACAGGCCTTCCTTACGGAGGACGGTCACTCGCCCCGCAGGGCCGCCGCGACGGGCCCCTCGCCCGTCACCTCGATCCGCCCGCCCTTGACGCCCTCCTCGACCGTCAGCGCGCCTTCAGCGAGGGCGCGGCAGGTGTCGGCGTCCAGGACGAGCCGGGCGTCGGCATCGGGCGCGGGCCCGTCCCCGTACACCGCACCGCCGTCGCCCGCGGATCCGTCCGCGCCGGTCCGGACGTGGAACTCGCCCTCGTCCAGGCGTACGTCGAGGACCGCCGGGGCGTACGGAAGGCGGCGCAGCAGCGGGATCAGCGGGATCGCGAACCAGTGCGCGCGCACGGCGTCGGTGGGCCGCCGCTCGGCGAGCTCCGGCGCGCCCCATGCGGCGAGGGCGGTCAGCACAGGCAGCAACTCGCGTCCGCGCGCGGTCAGTTCGTACACCATCGCGGCCGCGGGCGGGGGCAGCTTGCGGCGGGTCGCGAGCTCCTCGCGCTCCATGTCCTTGAGCCGGGAGGCGAGCACGTCCGTGGAGACGCCCGGCAGATCTGCGTGCAGATCTGTATAACGACGCGGTCCGGCGAGGAGTTCCCGGACGATCAGCAGCGTCCACCGGTCCCCGACGGCATCGAGGGCGCGGGCAGCGGCGCAGTACTGGTCGTAGCTTCGACGGCGTGGCTGACGTGGCATACGACGCAGTCTAGACAACATGTTGGACTTTCCAAGCTCCAACTTGGTAAAACCAAGTGACGCAGTACAGGCGAGTCACGCCAGAGGGATCTGGGCACCGCGGGAGGGCCACGGCATGGAGTTCCGGCAGTCGAGCAAGTTGAGCGAGGTCTGTTACGAGATCCGCGGCCCGGTGATCGAGCACGCCAACGCGCTGGAGGAGGCGGGCCACAGCGTGCTGCGCCTCAACACCGGCAACCCGGCGCTCTTCGGCTTCGAGGCGCCGGAGGAGATCCTCCAGGACATGATCCGGATGCTTCCGCAGGCCCACGGCTACACGGACTCGCGCGGCATCCTCTCGGCCCGCCGCGCCGTCGCCCAGCGCTACCAGGCGATGGGCCTGCCGGACGTCTCCGTCGACGACGTCTTCCTCGGCAACGGCGTCTCCGAGCTGGTCTCCATGGCCGTGCAGGCGCTGCTCGAAGACGGCGACGAAGTCCTCATCCCCGCACCGGACTTCCCCCTGTGGACGGCCGTCACCACGCTCGCCGGCGGCAGGGCCGTCCACTACATCTGCGACGAGGCGGCCGAGTGGTACCCCGACCTCGACGACATGGCGTCGAAGATCACCGACCGCACCAAGGCCGTCGTCATCATCAACCCCAACAACCCCACGGGCGCGGTGTATCCGAAGGAGGTCATCGAGGGCATCCTCGACCTGGCCCGCCGCCACCAGCTGATGGTGTTCGCGGACGAGATCTACGACCAGATCGTCTACGACGACGCCGTCGCCCACACCGCCGCCGCGCTCGCCCCCGACCTGGTCGTCCTCACCTTCAGCGGGCTGTCGAAGACGTACCGCGTGGCGGGGTTCCGCTCCGGCTGGCTGGTCGTCAGCGGCCCCCAGCAGCACGCGAAGAACTACCTGGAGGGGCTGACCATGCTCGCCTCCATGCGGCTGTGCCCCAACGCGCCCGCCCAGTACGCCATCCAGGCCGCGCTCGGCGGCCGCCAGTCCATCAAGGAGCTGACCGCGCCGGGCGGACGGCTGCACGAGCAGCGCAACCGGGCCTGGGAGAAGCTGAACGAGATCCCGGGCGTGTCCTGCGTGAAGCCGAAGGGCGCGCTGTACGCGTTCCCCCGGATCGACCCCAAGGTTCACCCGATCGAAGACGACGAGAAGTTCGTCCTTGACCTGCTGCTGCGGGAGAAGATCCAGGTCGTCCAGGGCACGGGCTTCAACTGGCCCCGCCCGGACCACTTCCGCATCCTGACGCTCCCGCACGCGGACGACCTGGACGCGGCGATCAGCCGGATCGGGCGGTTCTTGAGCGGGTACCGGCAGTAGTCCGGAGCCGGGCTCACAGCCCGGGCGCCCTGGGTCCGCAGCCCGTGCACACGGTTTACCCGAGCGCGCGTCGAGGGATCGGGAGGGTGGGGGAAACGGGAGAGGGAGGCGCCCCATTCTCGTCATCGAACCCAGCCGACATCACCGCTGCGCCGACTGCGACCGGGGCCCCCTCCCCCGGATCGTCCTGGACTCCGGCGCCCCGCGCTGTCTGGACTGCGCGGACCTCGGCCATCTCGTGTTCCTGCCGCGCGGCGACACCGCCCTGACGCGCCGCGCCCGCGAGGAGAGCACGCTCTCGGCCGTCGTGATCCGCTTCCACCGCCGCCGGCGCCGTTACGAACGCCAGGGCGTGCTCGTCGAGGAGGCGGCGCTCGCCGTCGCCGAGGAGCGCTGTCTGGCCGACGCGGAGGCACGCGCGCGCCGCCGCGCCCGCGACGCGCTCCGGCGGGCCGCCGAGGACGTCCGCTTCACCGCGGCCCTGGAGGCCGAGATCCTGCGCCTGTTCCCGGGCTGTCCGCCCGAACGGGCCCACGACGTCGCGGTCCACGCCTCGGTGCGCGGCAGCGGGCGCGTGGGCCGCAGCGCGGCGGGCCGCGCCCTGGACGAGGACGCGGTGACGGCCGCGGTCCGCGCGTCCGTACGCCATCTGGACACGCCCTACGACGAGCTCCTGATGTCCCGGGTGCCGCGCAACCGGGCCCGGGCGCGGGTGGCGGCGCGGATCGAGGCGGTTTTGGCGGCGTGGGCCGCGGGGCGGGAACAGTGACACCGACGCATTGGCGCCGTCACCGTGTGACCGCCTCCACCGGGTCCTGCGCCGGTATCCCCCGAGGCCACCAGTCCTCCCGCCCCGGGTCGGACTCGTACGCGTACCAGAGGCCGTCGCGGCCGTAGCGGAGTTGGGTGGTGGGGGTGGAGAGGTGGTTGCGCCAGGGGCGGAAGCCGGGGTGGCCGGCGGCTGTCAGGGCGGGGCGGGCTCGGTCGAACGGGCCCGCCGGGGGGTCCCAGGGGGTCTCCAGGACGGAGAGCGCCGCCGGGCCGCCCTGCCGCCAGGCGGCCACCGCGCGGGCCAGATCGGTGGGGGTGCGGCCGGTGGCCCGGGACAGGGCGGCGTACAGCGCCCTGGTCGTGGAGGTCACGCCGGAGCCCGGGTGCGCAGCCGCCAGGCGGACCGCGTCCTGCCACGTCGACAGCGACGCGACGGGGTCCTCCCCGGTGGTCAGCAGGGTGTGCGCCCGGGCCGCCGCCTCGGTGGCCAGCAGATCGAGCGCGAGCGCGTCGGGGGCGCCTTGGAAGGTGGGGAAGGCCGGCGGATGGCCCGCGCGCGGCGGGGGCGGGAACGGGGGCGGCAGCTCGGGCCGCGAGGAGGCGCGCACGGCCTCGCGGGCGGCGACCGTGGGGAGTTCGGGCGCGGGTGCCTCCCGCTCCACCGCCATCCGGGCGGTGTTGCGACGGGTGAGCGCGGCGAGCGTCTCCTGCTCGCCGCGGCCGCGCATCAGCAGGAGGACGAACGGGTCCTCGTCGAGGAGCCGGGCCGTCTGGTAGCAGAGCGCCGCCGCGTGCTTGCACGGATAGCCGTCGTCGGGGCAGGAGCAGTCGGGGACCAGGTCGCCGGAGGCGGGGAGCAGGTCGACCTGGTCGGCGAGGGTGTGCGGCAGGTCCTTGTCGAGCAGCGCCGCTATGTGGGCGGGGTCCTGGGCCGCCGTGTCCAGGAAGTCCTCCCACGCCTGGTCGGGCAGGGTGCGCAGGCGCAGTTCCGTGCGGTACGGGCGCGGGCGGGAGCCGTGTACGTACGCGGTGATCCGGCCGGGCGTGACGGTGATCGCGTCGACGTGGCCCGCCTGCGCGTATGTCCGGCCACGGGCCAGTCGGGCCGGGTCCAGGGCCAGGTCCTCCAGCGCCTCCACCCAGGCCTCGCCCCACCACGTGCCGGTCCGCTCCGAACGGGCGCCCAGGGCCGGGAAGGTGCGGCGGCGGTCGTCGTACCGGGTGGTCGGGAGCGGACTCATACGGGCCTCCTCTCGGGGGCGGGACGGGGAGCGGGGTGTCCTGTCGGGAGCGCGGCGTGCCCTGTCGGGGACGCGAGGCGCCGTATCAGGGACGCGGGGTGCCCTATCAGGGACGCGGGGTGCCCTATCAGGAGCGCGTGCGGCGGGAAGCGGTGGGCGTTCATGCTCCCCTCCTCAGCGAGATGAGGTCCGCCAGCTCGCGGTCGGTGAGTTCGGTCAAGGCGCTCTCGCCGGAGCCCAGGACCGCGTCGGCCAGGGCGCGCTTCGCCGCGAGCATCTCCGCGATGCGGTCCTCCACGGTGCCTTCGGCGATCAGGCGGTGGACCTGCACCGGCTGGGTCTGGCCGATGCGGTAGGCACGGTCGGTGGCCTGCTCCTCCACGGCCGGGTTCCACCAGCGGTCGTAGTGGACGACGTGGCCCGCCCGGGTGAGGTTGAGGCCGGTGCCGGCCGCCTTCAGGGAGAGGATGAAGACGGGGACCTCGCCGGACTGGAACGCGTCCACCAGACGGTCCCGCTCCGCCACCGGCGTTCCGCCGTGCAGGAGTTGGGAGGGGACTCCGCGCGCGGTGAGGTGCGCGGAGAGCAGCCGGGCCATCGCCACGTACTGGGTGAAGACGAGGACCGAACCGTCCTCCGCGAGGATCGTGTCCAGCAGTTCGTCGAGGAGGGTGAGCTTGCCGGAGCGGGCGTGCAGCCGGGGTGCGGTCTCCTTCAGATACTGCGCCGGGTGGTTGCAGATCTGCTTCAGGGCCGTCAGGAGCTTCATGATCAGGGCGCGGCGGGTGATGCCCTCGGCCGCCTCGACCCCGGCCATGGCCTCCCGGACGACCGCCTCGTAGAGCGAGGCCTGTTCGCGGGTGAGCGGGACCGGGTGGTCAGTCTCCGTCTTGGGCGGCAGTTCGGGCACGATGCCCGGGTCGGACTTCTTCCTCCGAAGGAGGAAGGGGCGGACCAGCCGGGCCAGGCGCTCGGCCGCCTGCGCGTCCTCGCCGTTCTCCACGGCCCGGGCGTGCCGGGCGCGGAACGACTTGAGCGGGCCGAGCAGCCCGGGCGTCGTCCAGTCGAGCAATGCCCACAGCTCGGAGAGGTTGTTCTCGACCGGGGTTCCGGTGAGAGCGACGCGTGCGGGCGCGGGGACGGTGCGCAGGGCCTTCGCCGTCGCCGAGAGCGGGTTCTTGACGTGCTGCGCCTCGTCCGCGACGACCATCCCCCAGGTGTGCGCGGCCAGTTGGGGGGCGCTGCCGCGCATCGTGCCGTACGTGGTGAGGACGAAGCCGCCCGCCACGTCTGCCAGGCTGCGGTCGCTGCCGTGGAAGCGCCGCACGGGAACGCCGGGCGCGAACCGGGCGATCTCGCGCTGCCAGTTGCCGAGCAGCGAGGCCGGGCAGACCACCAGCGTCGGCTCGGGGCGCGCACGGCGCAGATGGAGGGCGATCACGGTGATCGTCTTGCCCAGGCCCATGTCGTCGGCGAGGCAACCGCCGAGGCCGAGCGAGGTCATCAGGTCCAGCCAGGCAAGGCCGCGCAGCTGGTAGTCGCGCAGGGTGGCGTCCAGGCCCGGGGGCTGGACGGTGGCCCGCGGGCCCTCGGTGAGGCGGTCGCGCAGGACGGCGAGCGCGCCGGCCGGGACCGCCTCGACCGTCTCGCCGTCGACCTCCGCGGTGCCGGTGAGCGCGACGGAGAGCGCGTCCACGGGGTCGAGCAGCCCCAGGTCCCGCTTCCTCGCTTTCCGTACGAGCTCGGGGTCGGCCACCACCCACTGGTCGCGCAGCCGCACGATCGGGCGGTGGGCCTCGGCCAGGGTGTCCATCTCCGACTGGCCGAGCGGCTCGCCGCCGAGCGCCAGCTCCCAGTTGAAGGCGAGCAGCTCCCCGGCGTCGAAGAACGCCGTGCCGTCGGTCGCCGAGCCCGGCGCGGGCCGTACGACGGCGGTGGCGCTCAGGGTGCGGGCCAGCTCGCGCGGCCAGTGCACGGCGACCCCCGCCGCGTCCAGGCGGGTCGCGGCCGAACCGAGCAGGTCGTAGAGCTCGCTCTCGGTGAGCGGCAGCACGTCCGGCACCGGCTGTTCGAGCAGCAGGCCCAGGGGTGGCCAGACCCGGGCGGCCCGGCGCAGCGCGAGCAGGGCGTCGATCCGCGCGCGCGGGCCGAACGCGTCGGACCTCTCGCCCTCCCACAGGCCCGCCGCGTCGATGACCAGGGTGGGGTCGGCGAGGCTGTGGACCTGGACGATCGCGGAGCCCGCGCGCCGCGCGTCCTCGTCGTGGTCGCTGTCGAACATCCCGTACCCGGACAGGTCCAGGCGCAGGGACACCCGTACGCCCGCGTCCATGCCCGCCGCCGCCTCCGCCGCCCACACGCGCGCGCCGGGCAGGTGCTGGGGCTCGGCCGCCGCGAACGCCGGGCCGACGGCGTGGGCGGCGGCCGGGGTGCGCGGCAGGCTGTCCGCGACCGCGTCCAGGAAGGCGCGCACCAGTGCCTCGGGGTCGGGCAGCCGCAGCGGGCCGCGGCCCGGCACCGGGACTCCGTACGCCTCGTACGGCATGGCGGCGGCGATGGCCCGGAGCTGGGCGATGTCGTCGGCGTCCAGCGGGCCCGCCCGCCAGGCGTCGTGATCGGTCCCGGTCAGGCCGGGCAGCAGCCTGCCGCGCGCGACCAGGTGCAGGGCGTGCAGCGCGGCGGCGCCCCAGCAGGCGGCCGCGGGGTGCGCGGCGGGGTGGTGCCGGGCCCGGACGAGCAGGGGCAGGGCCTCGGTGACGGGCAGCAGGCGGGCCGCGACGGTGCGCCGCCCGGCACCACCGCCGTGGCGCCGCACCACGGTCAGCTCGGTGACCTCGCCCGCGTCGGCATCGCCTTGGGGCAGCGGGCCGCCCGCCGGGTCCCAGAAGGCGACCTTGCCCTCGCGCGGCAGCCCCGCGGGCAGGAACACCGCGGCCGCGGACACGCCGGGCAGCGGCGCGAGCGCCGTCGTCCGCTCGGCCTGCGTCATGTCAGGTCACCTCCCCTCGTGCGTAGGGCCGTGGATCGGCACGCGATCCGCGACTGCCCTACGACCTTACGGGCGGGGTCTGACAATCGGGGCCCGCGGCCTCAGCGCACCCCCTCCCACAAGGCACGTTCCGCCGCCCGCGGGTCCCGGACCAGCTGGGTCGGGGCGTCCGGGGAGGCGCCGAAGACCATCGTCGTACGGGTCTGCGGGTCGTAGGCGTCCCAGCCCGGGTCGCCGGCCGCCGCGAAGGCCGCCCACGCGCCGTGCATCGCGTCCGCGAGGTCCTGCGGCGGGTGGTCGCCGAGCATCGGGGCGTACACGGGGTCGCGGAGGTTGTCGAAGACGAAGCCGAGCTCCGCACTGTGGCAGGCGCCGAGGAGACCGCCGTACTGCGGCGAGCGCCAGGCGAACTCGTACACGCGCGTGCCGGGCACGGACTCGGCGACGCGGAGGGCCGGGATCCGGTAGAACCAGTCGGTCGCGACGGCGTCGAAGAGCTCGCCGGGGCCCGCGCCGGGGCGGCTCTCGGCATAGACGGGCAGCGCCTTGTCGGGGTCGAGCCCGTACGCCTCGGTCGTCCCGCGCAGCTTCCGTTCGCTCAGGAGGTGCAGCCGTTCGGTGGGGACCAGGAAGAGGCGGTACTCCTCGCGGTTGCTACCGGCGAGCAGGTCCACGCCGCAGTCGGCGGAGGGCAGCGGCAGCGCGTCCAGGACCGGCTCGAACGGCATCATGTTGAGCATCGCCTCGCCCCACAGGGCCGGGTCCGGGCGGGCGCCCATCTCGGCCCGCAGCCGGGCCTGGGCCGGCAGCAGGTCCCCGAAGGGGACACGGGCGAACGCGTCGGTCAGCGCCGTCCCCGTAGCCTCGATGCCCAGCGCGGCCGCGAGGTGCGCCGTGATCAGGTCGGCCGTGGCGGGGCGCAGGAAGTGGTGGGCAGCGCCGCTCTGCAGGACCGCCCGGCGGAACAGCCCACGCGCGCGTGGCTGCGCGAGCAGGACGCCGATGCTCATCCCGCCCGCCGACTCGCCGAACACGGTCACCCGGTCCGGGTCGCCGCCGAAGCCCTCGATGTTGTCGCGGACCCACTCCAGGGCGGCGATCTGGTCGAGCAGCCCGCGGTTGTCCGGCCTGCCCGGCAGCCGCAGGAAACCGTCCGTACCGAGGCGGTAGTTGACGTTCACGCAGACGACGCCGTCGCGCGCGAAGGCGGTGCCGTCGTACGCCGGACCCACCCCCGAGCCGTTGGAGAACGCCCCGCCGTGCAGCCAGACCATCACCGGCAGGCCGCCGCCCGGCCCGGGGTGCGGGGTCCACACGCTGAGGTTGAGGCAGTCCTCGCCCTGCCCGCCGTCGGCGTCCGGGATGAGGGCGTCCATGGGCGGGGCGTACGGGGCCCGGGGCGCCGACGGGCCGTGCGCGAAGGCGTCCCGTACGCCTTCCCAGGAGGCCGCCGGGGCCGGTTCGCAAAACCGCAGCGGCCCGAACGGCGGTGCCGCGTACGGGATGCCGAGGAAGGACGTCACCGCGTAGCTCCCGGTCCGGCCGCGCACCGCGCCCTGCCGGGTCGTGCACACATGTGTCGCGGGCGGTTCCACCGGCTTGATCGGTTCCATCTGTACCTCAGACTCCTTCGGCCAGCGTCTCCAGCAGGGCCGCGCCGAACTCCTTCGGGCGTTCGACGTGCACCGCGTGCCCTGCTCCGGGCACCGTCACCTCTCGTACCCTGCCGCCCACGCGCGCGTAAAGGGCGAGAACGTGCCGCGTCTGGGCGACCATCGGCTGTGCCGGGGTGCCGTCCCAGCCGGGCACCGCGCCGATCGCGCCCAGGTGGGCGAGGTCGAAGAGCGAGGTGTCGGAGACGATCACGTCGTCCTCGCCACGCACCCAGGTCACCGGCGGCTTCGCGGGGAGTCCGGCGAGGGCGGTGTGCAGGTCGTCGAGGCGGAAGTGGGTCGGGGCGAGGCAGTTGAGCACCCCGCGCGTGCCCGGAGCGGTGCCGGGCCAGGCCTCGCAGGGCCTGCTGTCACCGGGGTAGTGATCGTCGCCGAGCCGGGTGCCGAGCATCGACTCGACGTACTCGTCCTCCCGTTCGAGACGCAGCGGGGGCTTGACGTAGCAGAGCGCGAGCACGTTGCGGGGCGAGAGCGGGGACTCCTCGCCGCGGTCGCCCTGGGCCAGCAGCCGTACGAAGTCGGGGTTGGCCGTGCCGCCGCCCGAGCCCGCGCCGTCCGGCGAGTTGAGCCGCCCGTCCACGCCCTTGGTGCCGCCGAAGCCGTACGGGGACACCGGGTTGACCAGCGTCACCGAGCGCACCATGGCGGGCCGGTCCCGCATGTGTTGCAGCACCACACCGCCTCCCATGGACCAGCCGACGAAGTGTGCGCGCTCCATATGCAGCGCTTCGAGGAGCGCCATCAAGTCGTCGGCGTAGTCGCGCAGTCCACGGGTCGCGTCGACCGGCAGCGGGTCGGTGCCGCCGAAGCCGCGCAGGTCGACGGCGATCGGCCGGTAGCGCTCGGGCAGAGCGAGCATGGCGTCCTGCCAGAAGGCGGAGGAGGAGACGTTGCCGTGCACGAAGACGACCGGTTCGCCCGCGCCCCTGGAGGCGTCCTCCAGGATGTGCTGGGTGAGCCGGGCGGTCGGTACCCGGCGTGCGGTGAGCGTGGGCATACGGGCCGTCCTTCGGCTTCGGGAGCTCGGGCTTCTCCAGGGGCGGCGGGGTCAGACCAGCCAGGAGGCGACCTGGGCCTGCGAGGCGCTGTTCCAGCCGAGTTCGAGGTGGTTGGCGCCGGTCACGGTGGCCTTGCCGCCGACGTTGGCGACGCCGGTCGTGTCGAGCGCGCTGGAGACGAAGACGACCCCGTCGCTCGGGCCGCGGTTCTCGTTGTAGATGCCGACGACGGTCGGCGAGCCGCCCGCCAGCAGGTACGTGGTGACGGAGGCGGGGATGCCGGCCCGCTGGAGCGGGGCGACCAGCGAGCCCGCCTCGATGGCCGGCTGGATGCCGTCACCGGCCGTGTAGAAACCCTGGCCTCCGTAGTACGTCGTGTACCAGTCCTGGGCCGTCTGGTCGACGCCGTACACGCCGTCCCAGCGGGCCAGCATCTGCCGCTGGCCGGGGTAGTCGTCGTAGCCGCCGGACGGCGTCATGGAGAACTCGGGGTGCGCCGTGTACGTCCCGTAGCAGGTCATCCGGGAGTGCGGGGAGGGCGCGTTGATCTTGCCGCCGCACTCCGGCCAGATCGAGAAGTCGTGGGCCCAGCCGTGGGCGTACGGGTAGTCGAAGCCGCCGTTGGGACCGCCGAGCGTGATCAGCTTCCGTACGTCACCGGCGTACGCGCGGCCCCAGGAGGGCTTGAGGGACGAGACGTACGCGCGCGTGGAGAGCTCCCCCTTGCTCCAGCCGACCAGGTCCACCTGGCCGACGCCCAGCTTCGCCTTGATGAGGGCGACGGCGTCGCCGACGGCCTGCGCCTGCATCAGGTTGTCGCCCTGCTTGTGGGCGAAGCCGATGGCGAAGACGCGGTGGCCGCGGGCCGCCAGGTACTGCATCAGGCCGGTCGAGGGGCACGACAGCGCGCCGCAGCCGTAGCCGCCGGACTCGCCGGGGTTGGCCCAGGCCCGGTCGGCGGTGTCGTTGGCGCCGTGCACCAGGAGGACGGGGGTGGTCTTGGCGCCCGCGTTCCAGCCGGGGGCCGAGTAGAGCAGGAAGCGGTCGGAGGCGGGGCGGGCGACGCCACCGAAATAGGTGACGCGGACGCCGTCCTGGTTGCCGCGGCCGTCCGGCGGATAGCCCTCGGCGGCGGCCGCCTGGAAGCCCGGGGTGGTGTCGCGGTAGCGCTCGACCTTCTCCCAGCCATTGGTGACGGTACCGGAGCCGTAGGCGGCTTCCTGGGTGAGGTACGGGGGTGGGGCGGCGGCGGTCGTCGCGCTGCCCTCTGTCGCGCTGCTTCCGGCTGTGGCGGTGCCTCCCGCCGTCAGGAGCGCGCCGAGTGCCGCTGTCACGGCCAGCGCCGCTCTCCATCCCCCACGGTGTCTGCTACGCACGTCCGGGCCCCCTTGCCTTGGCTGATCTGGCTGCGACCAAGACGCTAGGCAGCCGGTGCACGGGTCGGGGATGTGCGCGCGCCACATAACCAGGGCAGCGGATGTGGGGACGACCGAGTGAGGGCCACCAGCTGGGGACTCGTGGGAGCGGCGTCGCCCGGCCGGCCGCGCACGGGATGCCCGGGTGGCGTGCACCGGGCAGGGTGGCGGTACTGACCGCCGTACCACCGCCGCACACCGTACACACCGTACAGACCGTACAGACGAGGACCGCTCATGTCCGTGCCTGTGTCCCAGCTCGCACCGCGCCCGTCCGAGCCGTCCCCGTCCGCGTCGGGGCGCTCCACGTGGGGGCGGTCGGCGTCCGCCAGGAGGCGGCTCGGCTTCGCCGCCGGGGCGGCGCTGCTCACGCTCGCCACCGCGGCCTGCTCCGGCCTCGGCCGTACGGCGGTCGGCACCTTCTCGTACTCGACCGCGGCGGAGCGGATCGTCAAGATCAGCAGCCCGCCGATCAAGGGCTGCCACCGGATGGCACCCACGGGCGCCACGGCCGTCCTCAACAACACGCTGGCGGACGTCCGCGTATACCGGACGCCGAACTGCCGCGGCGAGGAGATGGTGTACATCCCGAGCCGTCTCGGGGACAACATCGCGCCGAACACCCTGCCCTGGCGCAGCTACGCGTTCGTGCACTGACGCCGGGCGGAGCGAGTACGGGGCGTACGGGTCACAGCTCGAACCACCCGTGTCCGTGGTACCAGTGCTCGCCCGCGAGCAGATGGCCCGCGACGGCGCGCTCCACGGCGGTCCGCTGGAGCAGCGCCTCCACGGGCAGGTCCGGATCCCCGAAGACGAAGAAGACGGGAAGCCGATCGTCCGCTTCGGTGTCCCGATAGGGGGTGCGGAACCGGCGCTGGAAGCGGACGATGTTGGACTCCTCGGGCAGGTACTTCTGCAACTGCGCGTCGAGCAGCCATGAGTGGCAGACGGCGACCCGATAGGTCTCCTCGGGGTAGTGGAGCGCGAAGAAGTCCCTGGCCAGCGCGAGTGAGGCGTCGCACGCCCGCGGGGTCAACGGCCCGCGGAAGTCCGGGATGTGGATGCTGAGGCAGGCGTCGCCGGGCCCGAGCGGCAGCCCGGCGGCCCGCACCGCCTCACCGGTGCGCTCCCCGAGCCGGGCCCGCTGGAACTGCAACCGTCCCAACTGGTAGAGCTCCCCGCGAAAGTGCGGCCACAGCCAGCGCGGCACGTCCAGACCGGCGTTCCCGTGGCGCCTGCGGTGAACGGCCATGTGGCGTCCGAGGTCGGCGAGGGTACGGCGGGAGATGTCGGCGGGCACGGCGCGTTCGTCGTGGTACGCGCGCGTATGCGGCAGTGCGGCGAGCAGGACGAGGACGGGAAAGAGCCGCCGGATGGCCGCTGCTCCCCCCAACCCCTCGGGAACCTCGGGCATTTCAGGCTGAAACCCGACACCACCGATGTCCCGCACGAGCACCCGAACGGACTCTTCCAGAAGCCCGCCCAGTTCCGGATCGCCCCCCAACCTCCGCGCGATCCCCACCAGTTCATTGATGTCCTCGTGCGGTACGGCGAGGTCGAGCAGCACCTCGGGCAACTCGTCCCCCACCGGCAACAGCGCGTCCTCGTCCACCATGCGCGTCACCCTATGCGGCACCCGGGCACGGGACGCGGGACTGCCGCACAACGAGGCCTCACCGACCATCCCTTTCGAGCCACCCAGTGGGTAAAATTCCCCTGGAAGAGGCGATGGCCATGCGCACTGGGAGTGAGCCCACGACTGCGCGCAGTCCCCTGCGGATGCGGTTCTGGCTGAGCGTATGGGGCCTGATCTGGGCCCTCGCCGGCACGGCGGGCTTCGCCCTGGAAAACCGCCCCGGCTGGACGGCCGCGTGCGCGACCCTCGCCCTGGTGATCACGATCGACCTCGCCATGATCATCCACCACATCCATCAAGGGCCCCACTATCAGCCGGGCCCGAACATTCCTCCTTATGAGCCGCCTCGGCGGCGTTAGGCGTCGTCCACGTCGAACCGCGCCGCCTCCACATACTCGGGCTTCGGGTCCAGGGCCGCCGCCAGGCGGAAGTGGCGGACCGCCTGGTCGGGGCGGGCCGTGCGTTCGTAGGTGCGGGCCAGGGCGAAGTGGGCGAAGGCGTTGTCCGGTTCGCGTTCCAGGACCAGCTGGAACTCCAGTTCCGCCGCGCGGAGTTGCGCCGCGGCGAAGAAGGCGCGGGCGCGCAGGAGGCGGGCCGCGGTGTTCTCGGGGTGGGCCGCGACGACCGAGTCGAGGAGCTTCACCGCGCCGAGAGGGTCACGGGCAGCCAGCAGCTGCTCCGCCGCGCGGAAGTCGATCACGTGCGTTTCCGGGGTGCTCTCGGCCACGGTCGAGTCCTTTCCCTCGCTGCGCGTTGACAACGCACTGCCCAGTTCCCGTATTCCGTATTCATTCCGCCCGTCACGGAGTGCGAGGCGCGCTCACAGCGCGGCCATCGCCAGGACCAGACCCGCAGCCAGTACGGCGGCTCCCGCCGCTACAAACGTACGGTCCAGGCCCGTTCGTTCCCGGCCGAGCAGAATGACCTCGCGCGGGTCGGCCGGATCGTAGGAGAGGTGCACGCGCGCGCCGGGCGTAAGCGGCTCACGGCGTGTGGGCGGTACGGGGGACGGCAGCTCCAGGACCCGGCCGTCGGCCGTCTCGTACTGGAGGAGCGGGCGTCCGGACCCGGGCGGGGCGGGCTTGACCAGCGCCCAGGTGGCGGCGCCCGCCGCCGCGATGCGCCGGGTCTCGCGCAGCCCGTACGCACCGGCCAGCAGCGCCACCAGCCCGCCGAAGACCGTGAAACCCGCCAGTACGAAGAGCACATCGGGATCGTAATCCCGGGAGGCGAGGCGGGGCGAGGATTTGAGACTTCCCGCCGTACCGCCCGGTCTAGCGCGCGGCCGCTCGCTCCAGGAGCTCGCCCCACACCTTCCTGACCTGGGGTTCCAGCGCTTCCAGCGGACCGTCGTTGTCGATGACCAGGTCCGCCACGGCCAGCCGCTGCTCGCGGGTCGCCTGGGCCGCCATCCGGGCCTCGGCCTCGGGCTTCGCCATACCGCGCAGCCGCGTCAGCCGGTCCAGCTGCGTGGCGGGGGCGGCGTCGACGACCACCACCAGGTCGTACAGGGAGGCCAGGCCGTTCTCGGTCAGCAGCGGGACGTCGTGGATCACCACCGAGTCCGGGCCCGCGGCCGCCTCCAGCTCCGCCGAGCGCGCGCCGACCAGCGGGTGGACGATGCCGTTCAGGACGGCGAGCTTCGCGGGGTCGGCGAAGACGATCGCGCCCAGGGCCGGGCGGTCCAGGGTGCCGTCCGCCGCGAGGATCCCGGCGCCGAACGCCTCGACCACCGCCGCCAGCCCCTCGGTTCCGGGCTGGACCACCTCGCGGGCGATCTTGTCGGCGTCGATCAGCACCGCCCCGTACGAGACGAGCATGCGCGACACTTCGCTCTTGCCGGCGCCGATTCCGCCGGTCAGGCCCACCTTCAGCATGAGCGGCAGCCTAGGGGATGCCACTCATGCCGTCGGTCCCAGGGTCTTCGGGCCATCACTCGGGCCCCTTACAGGGGCAGCTGCCCGACCATCACAGGTCACGCCGACCCACCGTCACAGGTCTCCCTCGCGCTCCGCGAGGAACCGCTCGAACTCGCGGCCCAGTTCGTCCGCCGACGGCAGGTCCGCCGGTTCGGCGACCAGGTTGCCCCGGGTCTCGGCGCCCGCGATCGCGTCGTACTGATGCTCAAGTCCCTGTACAAGCGTGACGAGTTCCTCGTCGCCCTCGCCGATCTGGCGCTCGATCTCCGTCTGGGTGCGCTGCGCCTCGGTCCGCAGGCCGTGCGCGATGCTCGGCAGCACCAGGCCCGTGGCCGCCGTGATCGCCTCCAGGGCGGTCAGCGCGGCGTCCGGGTAGGCCGACCGCGCCACGTAGTGCGGGACGTGCGTGGCCACGCCGAGGACGTCGTGCCCTGCTTCCATCAGCCGGTACTCGATCAACGACTCGGCGCTGCCGGGCACTTGCGCCTCGTCGAAGGGCGAGCGGTGACCCGGCATCAGGTCCGTGCGGTTGCCGTGGGGCGTGATGCCGACGGGGCGGGTGTGCGGAACGCCCATCGGGATGCCGTGGAAATTGACCGAAAGGCGTACGCCGAGGCGCTCGACGATCTGCCGTACGGCAATGGCGAAACGCTCCCACTCCACGTCCGGCTCGGGGCCGGACATCAGCAGGAACGGCGCGCCCGTGGCGTCCTGCACCAGGCGCACCTCGATCGCGGGGGTCTCGAAGTCCGTCCAGCGGTCCCGCTTGAAGGTCAGCAGCGGACGGCGGGCGCGGTAGTCGACGAGTCTGTCGTGGTCGAAGCGGGCCACCACCTGGTGGGGCAGGGTGTCCAGCAGCTTTCCGACGATCTGCTCGCCGGTCTCACCCGCGTCGATGTATCCGTCGAAGTGGTACAGCATGACCAGGCCGGCCGACTCCTGCGCGAGCGCCATGTCGACGACTGCGAGGCCCTTCGGCTCCCATTCGTACAAACCCTGCGGATCAAGCACGATTACCGCTCCTCCTCGTGTTCGTAGGGAAGAACGCCCCATCGGGCAGCGGCATTCCCGCGCGCGTGCGTTTCACATGCTGTTCTCACAACGGCCGGTACGGGGCTCGGTCCGGCCCGGTCCGCCATTTCCGGCCACTGGTCCGGACCTTGACATGTCCACACACTCTCCCTACCGTCACCTGACGGCATGAAGGTCAGAAACGCGTCCAGTGTTCAGGTAAGAGAACTTCTCGCGTACGAGAACGGTTATCCCACCTCGCCCCGGAGGCCCCCCATGCGTAACCGCCCGCTGCTCGCCTCCCTGCTCACCGGCGCCCTCGCCACCGGTGGACTCGGTCTCGCCGCCGCATCCGCCGACGCGTCCGCCGCCGTCATCGACGTATCCACGGTCGCCCAGCTGAAATCCGCGCTCACCGCCGCCCAACCCGGCGACACCATCCGGCTCGCGGACGGCACGTACACCGGCAACTTCAAGACGGCGGCCGCGGGCAGCTCGTCCGCACGGATCACCCTCACGGGCTCGCCGAAGGCCGTGCTCAAGGCGAGCGGCGGTTACGGCCTTTACCTCAACGGGGCCTCGTACTGGACGGTCCAGGGCCTCACCGTCACCGGCGGGCAGAAGGGGATCATGATGGACGCGGCGAGCGGCGTCGTCATCGACTCCGTGACCGTGCACGGCCTCGCCATGGAGGGCGTCCACTTCCGCAAGTCCAGCAAGAACGGCGTCATCAAGAACTCGCGCATCTACGACACCGGCCGGGACGGCTCCGGTATGGGCGAGGGCGTGTACGTCGGCACGGCCGGCGACCTCTCCGACAAGAGCGACCAGGTGCAGATACTCGACAACACCATCGGCCCCGGGGTGGGCGGCGAGAACGTCGACATAAAAGAGGGCACCACCGGGACCCGGATCGTCGGCAACCACTTCGACGGCAGCGGGCTGACCAACGCCAACTACGACGACTCATGGGTCGACGTGAAGGGCAACAAGGTCGTGGTCGAGGGCAACACCGGCGTCCACACCCTCAACAACGGCTACGAGACGCACACCCAGCAGTCCGGCTGGGGCTGCGGCACCGTCTTCCGCTCCAACAAGTCGGATCTGAGCGACTCCCCCGGCTCGCTGCGGCTCGCCGTCAACGTGACCAACTACAGCGCGAGCGGCTGCCCGACCACCGTCTACAGCAGCAACACCGTCACCGGCGGGAAGGGGCTGACCAACATCCCGGTCACCCCGTGACGGCCGTCCGCCCCGGAGAACGATGTAAGGCCCGCTCCCCAATGGGGAGCGGGCCTTACATTTCGGCTATCTACCGACCGGGGTCAGAGCGTCAGCTCTGGCCGCCCGCCAGCTTCTCGCGCAGGGCAGCCAGGGCCTCGTCCGACGCCAGGGCGCCGGAGTTGTCGTCCGACTCCGAGGAGTACGAACCACCCGAGATACCGGCACCGGCGTTGCCACCGGCGGCCGGGGCGGCAGCGCCCTCGGCAGCGGCGGCCTCGTCGGCCTCGCGGGACTTGATGACCTGGGCCTGGTGCTGCTCGAAGCGCTGCTGCGCCTCGGCGTACTGGCCCTCCCACGCCTCGCGCTGGGTCTCGTAGCCCTCGAGCCAGTCGTTGGTCTCGGGGTCGAAGCCCTCGGGGTAGATGTAGTTGCCCTGGTCGTCGTAGGACGCGGCCATGCCGTACAGGGTCGGGTCGAACTCGACCGACGCCGGGTCGGCACCGAAGGACTCGTTGGCCTGCTTCAGGGACAGCGAGATCCGGCGACGCTCGAGGTCGATGTCGATGACCTTGACGAAGATCTCGTCGTTGACCTGGACGACCTGCTCCGGGATCTCCACGTGGCGCTCGGCCAGCTCGGAGATGTGGACCAGGCCCTCGATGCCCTCGTCGACGCGCACGAACGCACCGAACGGAACGAGCTTGGTGACCTTACCCGGGACGACCTGACCGATCTGGTGCGTACGGGCGAACTGCTGCCACGGGTCCTCCTGCGTCGCCTTCAGCGACAGGGAGACACGCTCGCGGTCCATGTCGACGTCGAGAACCTCGACGGTGACTTCCTGGCCGACCTCGACAACCTCGGACGGGTGGTCGATGTGCTTCCAGGACAGCTCGGAGACGTGGACGAGACCGTCGACGCCACCCAGGTCCACGAAGGCACCGAAGTTGACGATCGAGGAAACGACGCCGGAGCGGACCTGACCCTTCTGGAGGGTGGTGAGGAACGTCTGACGGACCTCGGACTGGGTCTGCTCCAGCCAGGCACGGCGGGACAGGACCACGTTGTTGCGGTTCTTGTCCAGCTCGATGATCTTCGCCTCGAGCTCCTTGCCCACGTAGGGCTGGAGGTCGCGGACGCGGCGCATCTCGACGAGGGAAGCCGGCAGGAAGCCACGGAGGCCGATGTCGAGGATGAGACCACCCTTGACGACCTCGATGACGGTACCGGTGACGATGCCGTCCTCTTCCTTGATCTTCTCGATGGTGCCCCAGGCACGCTCGTACTGAGCGCGCTTCTTCGAGAGGATCAGGCGGCCTTCCTTGTCCTCCTTCTGGAGAACCAGGGCCTCGATCTCGTCGCCGACCTTGACGACCTCGTTCGGGTCGACGTCGTGCTTGATCGAGAGCTCGCGGCTCGGGATGACACCTTCGGTCTTGTAACCGATGTCGAGCAGGACCTCGTCCCGGTCGACCTTCACGATGACGCCGTCGACGATGTCGCCGTCGTTGAAGTACTTGATCGTCTCGTCGATCGCGGCGAGGAAGGCTTCCTCGTTACCGATGTCGTTGACCGCAACCTGCGGGGTGGTGGCGGTGGTCTCGGTGCTGCTCGTCATGTGGGAAAGGGCTCCGGTACGGACATGAAGTCGTAGGTACTGCTACGCCGAAAGCCCGTATCGCCTCTGCAGAAGCCGGACAGCCTAGGAAGCGCCTGTCCCGGTGGAACCGGGGGCGCCTCGAATACCGAGGGGACATACAACAGTGGGAGCGCGCCTGCTAGGTCTGAGGTGCGCAGGCTCGCAGCGCAACTTGTAGCATACGGGGGCAGCCGGACACGGTCAATGCGCGAAGGCGCACACCCGGGGCGGATCCCCGCATTCCCGGCACAACTCAGGTTCTCCGAGGCCACGCAGGCCCATGTCGACCCAAGCAGAACGAGGCGGCAGAGCCGCGCTCGCGCTTCTGCGCAAACTACAACGACGGACACGATGATCCAAGAGTACGAGGCCGAATACGAGCCCGATGCGACGCGGCGTGACGCCGACGACGCGGAGAGCAGCCGGGCCAGTCGCGGCTGGTGGGACCGGAACGCCGACGAGTACCAGACCGACCACGGAGCGTTCCTGGGGGACGACCGTTTCGTCTGGGGCCCCGAGGGGCTGGACGAGGCGGAGGCGGCGCTGCTCGGCCCCGTGGAGTCCCTGAAGGGACTGGACGTCCTGGAGATCGGGGCCGGGGCGGCCCAGTGCTCGCGCTGGCTGGCCGCCCAGGGCGCCCGGCCGGTCGCCCTGGACCTCTCGCACCGCCAGCTCCAGCACGCGCTGCGCATCGACGGCGGGGCGGTTCCGCTGGTGGAGGCGGACGCGGGGGCGCTCCCGTTCGCGGACGGCTCCTTCGACCTCGCGTGTTCCGCGTACGGAGCGGTCCCCTTCGTGTCCGACCCGGTGCGGGTCTTCCGCGAGGTGCGGCGGGTGCTGCGGCCCGGCGGCCGCTGGGTCTTCAGCGTCACCCACCCCATCCGCTGGGCCTTCCCCGACGAGCCGGGGCCGGAGGGGCTGAGCGTGGCCGCGTCGTACTTCGACCGCACGCCGTACGTGGAGCAGGACGAGGCCGGGCGCGCGGTGTACGTCGAGCACCACCGGACGCTGGGCGACCGGGTGCGCGACGTGGTGGCCGGGGGCTTCCGGCTGGTGGACCTGGTCGAGCCGGAGTGGCCGGCCTGGAACACACAGGAGTGGGGCGGCTGGTCCCCGCTGCGGGGCAATCTGATTCCGGGCACGGCGATTTTCGTGTGCGAGCGCGATTAGGCCGTACGTGGGCGGGCTCGTGTGCGCGGGGGTTGGACGGCGGGCTTGAGACCTCCGCCGGGGCCGGCCGCCCCGGCAGAGGTCCCGCCTCACCCCATTAGTAATACGAACCGACAAACCAGCTGGTCTGTGGACAGCCGGAAACGAGGCCGGGTCGGGACGTACGAAACTGTGGTCGTGATCCGAACCGACGCGATCGAGCGTCTTCCCGTACGCCATGCCGTGCCCGAGCTGCTGAGCGCACTCGACGGGCGCGGCACGGCGGTCCTGTCCGCGCCCCCGGGCACCGGCAAGACCACGCTGGTGCCGCTGGCGCTGGCCGGGCTGACCGGGGCCGGGCCACGGCGGCGGGTGCTGGTGGCCGAGCCGCGGCGGATGGCGGTCCGGGCCGCCGCCCGCCGGATGGCCTGGCTGCTGGGCCAGGAGGTCGGGGACGCCGTCGGTTTCTCCGTGCGCGGGGAGCGCCGCACCGGTCCCGGCACGGTCGTCGAAGTGGTGACGACCGGCGTCCTGCTGCAACGGCTGCAACGCGACCCCGAGCTCGCGGGGGTGGACGTGGTGCTGCTCGACGAGTGCCACGAGCGCCATCTCGACGCGGACACCGCGATCGCCTTCCTCGTGGACGTACGGGCCGCCCTGCGCCCGGAGCTCCAGCTGATCGCGGCGTCCGCCACCAGCGACGCGGAGGCCTGGTCGCAGCTTCTGACGGTGGCCGACGGCACGGACCCGGCCCCGGTGGTGCGGAGTACGGGACAGGGCCACGGGGCGGCGATCCACTACGCCCCGCCGCCCGCCGGAATCCGCCCGGCACACGGCACCTGGGTGGACCCGCAGCTGCTGCGCCACGTCGCGGCGACGGTCCGGCTGGCCCTGGAGGCGCACGAAGGGGATCTGCTCTGCTTCCTGCCGGGCACCGGCGAGATCGCCCGGACGGCCGGGATGCTGGACGGGGTGGACGCCGAGGTCCTCCAGTTGCACGGGCGGGCTCCGGCGGCCGTCCAGGACGCGGTGCTGCGGGGCGGCGAGGGGCGTCGGCGGGTGGTCCTCGCGACCTCCGTGGCCGAGTCCAGCCTGACCGTGCCGGGCGTGCGGATCGTGGTCGACTCGGGGCTGGCCCGCGAGCCGCGCGTCGACCACGCACGGGGGCTCGGCTCGCTGGCGACCGTGACGGTCTCGGACGCCGGGGCGACCCAGCGGCTGGGCCGCGCGGGCCGGGAGGCGTTCGGCACGGTGTACCGGTGCTGGGCGCCGGCCGACGACGCGCGGCGCCCGCGCTTCCCGTCCCCCGAAATCAAGATCGCGGACCTGGCGTCCTTCGCCCTGCGGGCCGCGTGCTGGGGCGATCCGACCGCACGGGGACTGGCGCTGCTCGACGCCCCGCCCGCCGGGGCCATGGCGGCGGCCCGCTCCGTCCTGACCGCGATCGGTGCGGTGGACGAGAGCGGCCGGGCCACCGAGCGGGGCGCGAAGATGGCCCGGCTCGGGGTGCACCCCCGGCTGGCCAGGGCGCTCCTGGACGGCGCGGCCGAGGTGGGCGCGCGCCGGGCGGCCGAGGTGGTGGCGCTGCTGAGCGAGGAGCCCCCGAGGGAGTACGGGGACGACCTGGCGGCGGCGTGGCGCACGGCCCGCCGGGGCGGCGACGGATACGCGGCGCGCTGGCGTCAGGAGGTGCGGCGGCTGACGTCGGCGGTGACGGGGGCGGGGTCCGCGTCCACGGCTACAGGGGCGGGGTCCGTGTCCACGGTGCCGGGAGCAGGATCCGGATCCGCCTCTCCCTCGGGCTCCAGTCCGAAAGCGCCTCCGGGATCGGGGTCGGACGACGCCGTTGCAGGCCTGGTCACCGCGCTGGCGTTTCCGGAGCGGGTGGCGCGGGCTCGGGGTGAGGGCTCGTTCCTGATGGTGTCCGGTACCCGGGCCGAGCTGGGCCAGGGCTCCGGGCTGCGGAGCGCCGGGTGGCTCGCGGTGGCCGTGGCGGACCGACCGGTGCAGGCCGCTTCGGCGCGGGTGCGGCTGGCCGCCGTCGTGGACGAGGGCATCGCGCGCGTGGCGGCCGGGCCGCTGGGGGCCGAGGGCGAGGAGGTCCACTGGGAGGACGGTGATGTGGTCGCCCGGCAGGTGGAGCGACTGGGCGCGGTAGAGCTGTCCGTGCGGCCGTTGAAGCAGCCCGACCCGGTTCTGGTGCGGCGGGCGCTCCTGGACGGGCTGGCGAAGGAGGGCATAGGGCTGCTGCGGTGGTCGCGGGAGTCCGGGGGACTGCGGGAGCGGCTGGCGTTTCTGCACCGGACGCTGGGCGAGCCGTGGCCGGACGTGTCGGACGGGGCGCTGCTCGCGCGGGCCGAGGAGTGGCTGGAGCCGGAGCTGTCCCGGGCGCGGCGCCGGGCCGATCTGGGGAGGCTGGACGCGGGGCAGGCGCTGAACCGGCTGCTGCCGTGGGCGAGCGGCGAGGCGGCGCGCCTGGACGAGCTGGCGCCGGAGCGCATCGAGGTGCCGAGCGGGTCGCGGATCAGGGTGGAGTACGGGGGCGCGCAGCCGGTGCTCGCGGTGAAGCTCCAGGAGATGTTCGGCCTGGAGGGGACGCCGGAGGTCGCCGGGGTGCCCGTGCTCATACATCTGCTCTCCCCGGCCGGGCGACCCGCCGCCGTCACCGCCGACCTGGCGAACTTCTGGCGGGAGGGGTACCGGGCGGTCCGTGCCGAGCTGCGCGGGCGCTATCCCAAGCACCCCTGGCCGGAGGACCCTTCGCGGGCCGAGCCGACGCGCCACACCAACGCCCGGCTCAAACGCTGACCCGAGGAAGGGCGACCTGCGGAACGGGGACGTGCGGAACGGCGACCTTCGACACGGTGACCCGCGGAAACCCGAGCCGCTCTGGCGCCGGGGTCAGGCGTTGACCGGCTCCGGCTCCGTACGGGTCGTCGGGGCCGGGGTGCCGGGGCGGCGGCTGCGGGCCTCCAGCCACAGGGAGAGGGCGAGCAGTGCGGTGCCGAGACCGAGGAAGCCCCAGGGGAGATAGGAGGTGAGCAGCAGGACCAGAGTGCGGTTCTTCTTGATCAGCGCGACCGTGTGGTCGACGTAGTCCTCACGCATCTTCACATGACCGGAGAAGGCGGTGATCTTGTCTTGACCGAACAGAGCGGTGGCGTTGCGGAGCTCCTCCTGGTGGATCTCCTCGCCGTTGACCGGTCCGCCGGTCACGGGGTCGACCCAGAACATCCGCTTGGTGCTGTACCACCGGGTCAGGCCGGTCTGCTTGGCGACCTCGGGGGTGACGCCGAGGGGCATGGCCTTGGGGAAGGGGACCCGGGTCCAGGGGATGGTCTGCTCGAAGTAGTAGACCTTCAGGCCGTGGAAGGTGACCGTGCCCTTGTAGTGGATGGGGGCGCTGGTGCGGCTCTGGGCGTCGAAGTACTCGTAGTCCCGCTTCTCGGTGAGGAACGGCCACTTGAACTCGATGCCCTCGCGCTTGACCGGGTCGCCGTCGACCATCTCGCCGGTGGCGTGGACCGGGGCCTGGCTGTGGGCGTCGAAGATATAGCGCTCGGGGTTCTTGGAGACGAACTGGCCCTTGTCGTCGAGGACATACGTCAGGGAGTCCCAGACGACGACGTCCCTCCCGGCGGTCTTCTCGATCTTCCGGGACTCCTCGACGTTGCCCTTGAGGGTCTGCACGATGGTCACCTTGGGGACCGTCACGGACTTGAACGCCTTGTAGTCGAGGAGGGTGGCGTTCTTCGCCTCCAGGACCGTCTCCTGGTACTGGCTGGGCGGGATCTTGGCGAGCCGGGGGAAGGCGTACCAGCGCAGCAGCGGGGAGAGTGCCTCGAAGAAGACGGCGAGGGCGAGCAGGATCAGGCTGGCTTTGCGTCGCATGCGGCCGGCTCTCCTCTACTTCCCGGGCGGGATGGCCCCGGGGGCGGTGGGGACGGTGGTGAGCAGGGGCTTGGGCGAGGTGGTGCCCTCGGGTCCGCCGATCGCCGAGACGGTCAGCACGATGGCGAGGGCGGCGGCGAGCCCGATGGCCGCGGCGACGAGGGCGCGCATGCTCGGCCTCCCGGAGCTGATGGGTCGTCAGGGTTGGGGCACCGTAGCAACGCGGGGGTGAGATGAGAACACGTGGGACCGCCCCCGCTGCACTGGCGGCAGCGGGGGCGGTCCGGAGACGACGGCGGCAGGTTGCCGCGGGAGGTGAGGTGGTCAGGCGACCTTGAGCTGGACGTCGAGGGTGGCGCCGCCCGGGGTGGCGAGGCGGAGCACGAAGGTGCCGGTCTGGCCGTCCGCGTAGATCTTGGGAAGCCGCAGCACGCCGTTGGCGTCGGTCTTCAGATCCTTGAGGGACCGGATCGGGTTGCCCTTGTCGTCCTTGAAGTAGGGGCCCTTGTCGTTGACCTTGGGGTCGGCGACCGCGGTGCCGGTGGCGGGCGGCTCCGGGGTGACGATCATCGCGGCGGCGACGGCGATGCCGGGGACGACGGCTCCCTTGTACGTGGCCTTGACCTCCACGTAGTTGGCGAACTCGGCGCCGGGGGCGGCCGCCAGCTCCTTGGTGTCGGTGCGCGCCAGGGCGTCCGCCTGGCGGGCGTTGACGGTGGCGGTCCACTTGATCTCGGGCAGGCTGGTGCCGACGACGGTGGCCCGGACGGTGAAGTTGCCGGTCTGCTCGCCCGCAAGGAGGGCGGGGGCGGTGGCGCGGCCGTCGGCACCGGTGTCCACGGTGACCTGGGTGGCGCCGCCCGGGAAGCGGGCGTCGGTGGCGCCGATGACCTGGAAGCGGACGGTCGCCTTGGCCATCGGCCGGCCGAACTGGTCCTTGACGCGCGCCTTGGGCTGCCCGGCGAACGAGGAGCCGGCGGTGGCCGTCAGGGGCGCGGTGTCCGCGTCCTCGAAGGTGCTCGCCTTCTTCGACGGCAGCGGCTTCGGCGAGCCGGGGTCGCTCGGGGTGGGCTTGGACGGCTCGGGGCGCGTCGGCGTCGGGCCGGGCTTTGACGGGGTGGGCTTGGGCGGGGTGGGCTTCGGCGTCGGGCCGGGGGTCGACGGGTGCGGGGTCGGGACCGTGCCGGAGGGCCGGCGGACCGGGGTGTCGCTGCGGCTGCCGGGCAGCACGCCCGTACCGTTCGGGACCTCGTGCGAGCCGCGCTTGTAGTAGTCGAACCAGGACAGGACCGTGGTCAGGTACTCCTGCGAGTGGTTGTAGCTGAGCACCGCCTTGTCCAGGTCGGACTGGACGGCGAGGTCGCGGTTGCCGCAGAGGTAGTAGGCGGCGGCGAGCGAGGCGTCGTAGACGTTGTTGGGGTCCTTGCGACCGTCGCCGTTGCCGTCGCGGCCGGAGGTCGCCCAGGTGGAGGGGATGAACTGCATGGGGCCGACGGCGCGGTCGTGGACCTTGTCGCCGTCGTAGGAGCCGCCGTCGGTGTCGGTGATGTTCTCGAAGCCGACGCCGTTGAGGACCGGGCCCAGGATCGGGGTGACGGTGGTGCCGTTGGCGTCGACGCGGCCGCCGTTGGCCTGGCCGGACTCGACCTTGCCGATGGCCGCGAGTATCTGCCAGGGGAGGTGGCAGGAGGCCCGATCGCGGGCGAGCTCGGCCTCGGCCTTCTTGTAGGCGTCGAGGAGGGTCGCGGGTATGCCCTGCTGGTCGGCGCCGATGACGGGCGAGTTGGTGGTCGGGGCGCCCGGCGGGTTCGGGGAGACGAGGGGCGGGAGGTCCGTGTAGTACGGCGAGTTGCCGCTGGCGGGGGCTCCGGGGGGAGGCGTCGGGGTGCCGGACGCCGCTTGTTCACCCGCCGGGCCGTTGGCCAGGACGCCCGGTCCCTGGGAGGCGGAGAGCGCCGCTACCGCCGCCGCGGCCACGGCGGTCGTGGTCGCTCCCCTGCGCAGCCGTCGCCCGATCTGCGGTGCCATACGTCCAGCCCCTCCCCGTGGTCAGCAGTTCGCGCTCCCCAGCGCAGGCCTCAGGAGACCCTAACGGACCCGCTGGGTGCGGCGACACCACCCCCTGACCCTTATTCACCTTTTCACCGTTTCGTCACCCGGGAGCTGCCCAGATATGGCGGAGAATCGGTTCCCCCCGCCGTACAGAGGCCCGCCCGCCCCGGTGCGGTACCGGGGCGGGCAGGTTCTCGTGGTCCGGTGGTCCGGGCCGGATGGTCAGTGCGCGGCGGACTCCCAGTCCGCGCCCGCGCCCACCGACACGTCCAGCGGGGCGCGCAGGGACACCGCCGAGGCCATCTCCCGGCGGACCAGGGCCTCGACCTTCTTGCGCTCCCCCGGCGCGATCTCCAGGACGATTTCGTCGTGGACCTGGAGCAGCAGACGGGAGGTGAGGCCCGCCTCGGTCAGGGCGCGGTCCACCTTGAGCATGGCGACCTTGACGATGTCCGCAGCCGTGCCCTGGATCGGGGCGTTGAGCGCCATCCGCTCGGCCATCTCGCGGCGCTGGCGGTTGTCGCTGTTGAGGTCCGGCAGATAGCGGCGGCGGCCGAGCATCGTCTCCGTGTAACCGGTCGCCCTGGCCTCCTCCACCACGCGCTGGAGGTAGTCCCGTACGCCGCCGAAGCGCTCGAAGAACGTGTCCATCAGGCCGCGCGCCTCGGCGGCCTCGATGTTCAGCTGCTGGGAGAGGCCGAACGCCGAGAGGCCGTAGGCCAGGCCGTACGACATCGCCTTGATCTTGCGGCGCATCTCCGGGTCGACCTGGGTCTTGTCGACGGCGAAGACCTGGGACGCCACCGTCGTGTGCAGGTCCTCGCCGGAGGCGAAGGCCTCGATGAGGCCCTCGTCCTCCGAGAGGTGGGCCATCACCCGGAGCTCGATCTGGCTGTAGTCGGCGGTGAGCAGCGACTCGAAGCCCTCGCCGACCACGAAGCCGCGGCGGATGGCGCGGCCCTCGTCCGTACGCACCGGGATGTTCTGGAGGTTGGGGTCGGTCGACGAGAGGCGGCCGGTCGCCGCGACCGTCTGGTTGAAGGTGGTGTGGATGCGGCCGTCCGCCGCGACGGTCTTGATCAGACCCTCGACGGTGACCCGCAGCTTCGCCTGCTCGCGGTGGCGCAGCATGATGACCGGCAGCTCGTGCTCGGTCTGGGCGGCCAGCCACGCCAGCGCGTCCGCGTCCGTCGTGTAGCCCGTCTTGGTCTTCTTGGTCTTGGGCAGGGCGAGCTCGCCGAAGAGGACCTCCTGGAGCTGCTTGGGCGAGCCGAGGTTGAACTCGCGGCCCACCGAGGCGTGCGCCTCCTTCACCGCCTGCTGCACCGCGCCCGCGAACTGCTGCTCCATCGCCTCCAGATGGGGGCGGTCGGCCGCGATGCCGTACCGCTCCATCTTGGCGAGGAGGGTCGAGGTGGGCAGCTCCACGTCGTGGAGCAGGTCGGCCGCGCCGACCTCCTTGAGGCGCTCGGTGAAGGCGTCGCCCAGGTCGAGGACCGCGCGGGCCTGGGTCATCAGGGCCTCGGCCTCGGCCTGGTCGTCGGCGCCGAAGGCGAGCTGGCCGTCGGCGGCCGCCGGGGCGAGCTCGCGGCCCAGGTACTCCACGGACAGCGCGTCCAGGGCGAAGGAGCGGCGGCCGGGCTTGACCAGGTACGCGGCGAGCGCCGTGTCCATGGTGACGCCGTCGACGCTCCAGCCGTGCTCGGGGAAGACCCGCATCGCGGCCTTCGCGTTGTGCAGGACCTTCGGCTTGGCGGCGTCCGCGATCCAGGCCGCGAAGGCGCGCTCGTCGGCCTCGTCGAGTTCGGACGGGTCGAACCAGGCCGCGGGGCCGTCGGCGGCGGCCAGCGCGATCTCGCTGACGCTGCCCGTGCCGAGCGCCCAGGCGTCGACGGTGGCCAGGCCCAGCGGCCCGGAGCCGTGCTCGGCGAGCCACGGGGCGAGCTCGCCCGCGCCCAGGACCGCACCGTCCAGCTCCACGCCGGCGGCGGGGGCCGCGGCCTCCTCCTCGCCCGCGCCCGGGTCGACCGCGAGCAGCCGCTCGCGCAGCGACGCGTTGCGGATCTCCAGCACGTCCAGGACGCCGATCAAGGCCGTCCGGTCGTACGGCGCGCGCTCCAGGTCGGCCGGGGTCTTGGCCAGCTCCACGTCGCGCACCATCTCGGTGAGGCGGCGGTTGAGGCTGACGGACTCCAGGTGGTCCCTGAAGTTCTGCCCGGCCTTGCCCTTGACCTCGTCGGCGCGCGCGACCAGCTGCTCGAAGGAGCCGAACTGGTTGATCCACTTCGCGGCGGTCTTCTCGCCGACGCCGGGAATGCCGGGCAGGTTGTCGGACGGGTCGCCGCGCAGCGCCGCGAAGTCCGGGTACTGCTGCGGGGTCAGCCCGTACTTCTCCTCGACCTTCTCCGGGGTGAAGCGGGTCAGCTCGGAGACGCCCTTGGTGGGGTAGAGCACCGTCACGTTCTCGGAGACGAGCTGGAAGGAGTCGCGGTCGCCGGTGACGATGAGGACCTCGAAGCCCTCGGCCTCGGCCTGGGTCGCCAGCGTCGCGATGATGTCGTCGGCCTCGAAGCCCTCGGTCGCGAAGCGCGGTGCGTTCATCGCGTCCAGGAGCTCGCCGATCAGCTCGACCTGGCCCTTGAACTCGTCGGGGGTCTTGGAGCGGTTCGCCTTGTACTCCGGGAACTCCTCGGAGCGCCAGGTCTTGCGCGACACGTCGAACGCCACCGCGAAGTGCGTGGGCGCCTCGTCACGCAGCGTGTTCGCCAGCATCGACGCGAAGCCGTACACGGCGTTGGTCGGCTGACCCGCACCGGTGGTGAAGTTCTCCGCGGGCAGAGCGAAGAACGCCCGGTACGCCAGGGAGTGCCCGTCCATGAGGAGCAGGCGCGGTCGGTTGTCTGGGGTCTTCTTCGATGCTGTCTCAGCCACGTCCCCGATCCTGCCACGCCCCACTGACAATCCCGGCCAGTGTGCGGCGGGGACCGCGCCGGGACGGCTGTCAGTGGTCCGTGACAGGATCGGAACCGTACGTATCGCACACGTCGCTCGAAGGGGAGCGCCATGGCCACCAAGCCGCCCGCAGGGGACCCGGTTCAGGACGCGCCGCAGGTCGCGCCGCCCAAGCACGCCGCCGCCGGGCTCCCCGCCATCGGGTACACGGCGCTGGTGGCCCAGCAGCAGATGGGCGTGGCACGGGCGACGCGGACGCTGCTGAAGGTCAACCAGAAGGACGGGTTCGACTGTCCGGGGTGCGCCTGGCCGGAGGGCGACAAGCGGCACGTCGCGGAGTTCTGCGAGAACGGGGCGAAGGCGGTCGCCGAGGAGGCGACGCTGCGCCGCGTCACCCCCGACTTCTTCGCCGCGCACCCCCTCTCCGACCTCGCGGGCCGCAGTGGGTACTGGCTGGGCCAGCAGGGCCGGATCACCCAGCCGATGTACCTGCCGGAGGGCGCCGAGCGGTACGAGGCGGTGACCTGGGAGCGGGCGTTCGAGATCATCGCGGCGGAACTGAAGGCGCTGGACTCGCCGGACGAGGCGCTCTTCTACACCTCGGGGCGCACCAGCAACGAGGCCGCGTTCCTGCTCCAGCTCTTCGCGCGCGAGTTCGGCACCAACAATCTGCCGGACTGCTCCAACATGTGCCACGAGTCGTCCGGCTCGGCGCTCACCGAGACCATCGGCATCGGCAAGGGCAGCGTCTCCCTGGAGGACCTGCACCAGGCCGACCTGATCATCGTCGCCGGGCAGAACCCGGGCACCAACCACCCCCGGATGCTCTCGGCCCTGGAGCAGGCCAAGACCGCGGGCGCGAAGATCATCTCGGTGAACCCGCTGCCCGAGGCGGGCATGGAGCGCTTCAAGAACCCGCAGACCGCCAAGGGCCTCGCGCTCGGCGGCCAGGCGCTCAACGACCTCTTCCTGCAGATCCGCATCGGCGGCGACCAGGCCCTGTTCCGCCTGCTCAACAAGCTGATCGTGGAGACCGAGGGGGCCGTGGACGAGCTGTTCGTCCGCGAACACACCCATGGGTACGAGGAGTTCGCCGCGGCGGCCCGGGCGGCCGACTGGGACGAGACGCTGGCCGCGACCGGGCTCACGCGCGCGGAGATCGAGCAGGCGCTGTCCATGGCGCTCGCCTCCAGGCGCACCATCGTCTGCTGGGCGATGGGCCTGACCCAGCACAAGCACGCGGTGGCGACGATCCGGGAAGTGGTCAACTTCCTTCTGCTGCGCGGCAACATCGGCCGCACCGGCGCGGGAGTCTGCCCGGTGCGCGGGCATTCGAACGTGCAGGGCGACCGCACCATGGGCATCTTCGAGCGGCCCGCGCCCGCGTTCCTCGACGCCCTGGAGAAGGAGTTCGGCTTCGCGCCGCCGCGCCACCACGGCTATGACGTGGTCCGCTCCATCGAGGCGCTGCGCGACGGCAAGGCGAAGGTGTTCTTCGCGATGGGCGGCAACTTCGTGGGGGCCACACCCGACACCGAGGTCACCGAGGCCGCGATGCGCCGCGCCTCGCTCACCGTCCATGTGTCGACCAAGCTCAACCGGTCGCATGCCGTCACCGGTCGCCGGGCGCTGATCCTGCCGACGCTCGGGCGCACCGACAAGGACGTGCAGAAGAGCACACTCGGTAAAAAGGACACAGTGCAGTTCGTGACCGTCGAGGACTCGATGGGTCTGGTGCACTCCTCGCGCGGCAACCTCAAGCCCGCGAGCCCGCATCTGCTCTCCGAGCCCGCCATCGTCGCCCGCCTCGCGCGCGCCACGCTCGGCGCCGGGTCGACGGTGGACTGGGAGGAGTTCGAGAAGGACTACGCGACGATCCGCGACCGCATCGCGCGCGTGGTCCCCGGCTTCGAGGACTTCAACGCGCGCGTGGCGAAGCCCGGCGGCTTCCGGCTGCCGCACGCGCCGCGCGACGAGCGCCGCTTCCCCACCGCGACCGGCAAGGCCAACTTCACGGCCGCGCCGGTGGAGTATCCGAGGGTGCCCGAGGGGCGGCTGCTGCTCCAGACCCTGCGCTCGCACGACCAGTACAACACCACGATCTACGGCCTGGACGACCGGTACCGGGGCATCAAGGGCGGCCGCCGGGTGGTTCTCGTGAACCCCGAGGACGCGCGCGAGCTGGGGCTGGCGGACGGTTCGTACACGGACCTGGTCAGCGAGTGGAAGGACGGCGTGGAGCGGCGGGCGCCGGGGTTCCGGGTCGTGTACTACCCGACGACGCGGGGGTGCGCGGCGGCGTACTACCCGGAGACCAACGTGCTGGTGCCGCTGGATTCCACGGCGGACACCAGCAACACCCCAGCCAGCAAGTCCGTGATCGTACGTCTGGAACAATCGGCGACCGTCTAAGCGTTCGCTCAGACACGTCGGCCGGCCAGGCCGGAGGAACCGGACCACGATCGGAGTCCCGCCCATGGGTGAGCAGAGCAAGGTGAAGTTCCCGCAGGAGGTCATCGACGAGTACGCGGCGCTGGGCATCGACCTGCCCGCGCTGTTCTCCGCGGGGCACCTCGGCACCCGGATGGGCGTGCAGATCCTGGAGGCCTCGGCGGAGCGGGTCATCGGGACGATGCCGGTCGAGGGGAACACGCAGCCGTACGGGCTGCTGCACGGCGGTGCTTCGGCGGTGCTCGCCGAGACGCTGGGGTCGGTGGGGTCGATGCTGCACGGGGGGATTTCGAAGATCGCGGTGGGGGTCGATCTGAACTGCACGCATCATCGGGGGGTGCGGAGTGGGCTGGTCACGGGGGTGGCCACGCCGGTGCATCGTGGTCGGTCGACGGCGACGTACGAGATCGTGATCACGGATGAGCAGGACAAGCGGGTTTGTACGGCTCGGCTTACGTGTTTGCTGCGGGATGCGGAGGCGCCCAAGGGGTGAGGCCCCTCCCCGCCCCTTCCCTAAACCCTCCGGGGGTGGGGGGAGGTGAGGTGGGTGGGTTTCCCTGGGGGCTCCGCCCCCCAGCCCCCCGAGCGGGGCCTGCGGCCCCTGCTCCCCGCCACCGGGCTCCGCCCCGGAACTCGGTGAGGGGTGGGTGGGGGCGGTCTCCCGAGCCCTTCGCCCCCGGACCCCCGTTGCGGAGGCTGCGCCCCCTGCGCCCCCTCGGGCTGCCCAAGCTGGCCGTCCCCCGCCACTTAAGGGGCGCGGGGAACTGCGCGACCAGCCCCCACCGGCCCGCAGACGAAGAACCAGGCCGCCCGCCAAAAGGCTTTCGGGAAGGGGCGGGGCGGCGAAAGCCCAACCCCCTTCCCCCGCACGCCAGTTGTGTCACCGATCGTGACCCCCTACCGTTCCCGTCATGGCCAGCCCATCGGGAACCGGACACCGCGCCGCGACGCGGTACCGCCCGCTCCGGATCGTTGTCTGCGTGCTGATCGTCGGCATGGCGGGCGCCGGGTGTGGCGGCGGCAAGCACACCGCATCCCACGCCACCCCCGTCCCCGCCCCCACGACCACCACTCCGGAGGAGGACTGTCGGCGGCTGGTCGACTACTGGGCCCGGGCGATGATCCAGGGCAATCGCTGGTCGGGCCTCGACTGGGAGCAGAAGGGGTTCTCGATCGACCAGCACGAAGTCCATGATCGGGTCGTCGCCGCCGCCCGGGCCGAGCAGCGGGCGAACGGAACCGCCGCCGCACTCAAGCTGATAGATCGTCAGTCCCGGCAGGAGTGCACCGCTCGGCACGGTGCGATGGGAGGTGGTCGGCACTAGGTCCGCGCCGGGTCCGTACCAACCTTCCGGCCACTCCCGATCGTAACGCTCCGTAACTCGGGCGAAATGGATAAACGGGATCCGCACCTCCGGTCCGCATTCACAAGATCATCACCGAAATCCGCTCCACGGACATCACCGCAGGTGGGGCCACTACCCCCGGCAGACCCCTCTGTCAGTAGCAAGATCAGCTCAAGCCCCTTAGCGGAACTGGGAATTCTCAGCATGTGGGCGCTCTTCGGGCTCACCAATGCCCCCATCTGTCCACAGAGCTCCCGTCGGCGTGTCCGCTCGTCATAACAAGAAAGTCACATCCTGACCTTCCCTGGTCCCCGACTCAGCAACCTGCGCCTAGAGTCACGGCCAGTCACCGCGCCGCCGGGCGCGTCTGCTGCACGGCACCTGTACCACCCCAGTACGGCCCGGCGAGTCACACGGCGCCTCAGCGGAGGCGTCGCGCCAGGGAGAGGACATATCGTGCGACACCGTTCCTTGCTCATTCTCACCACCGTGCTCACCACGGGGGCGCTCACCCTCACCGCGTGCGGTTCGCGCAACGACGACGGCGACAAAGACGGCGGCAAGAAGACGACCGTGGTCATCGGTGTGGACGCGCCCCTGACCGGCCAGAACTCCGCCACCGGCCTCGGCATCCAGTACGGCGTGCAGATCGCCGTCGACGACGCCAACGCCAAGAACCTGGTCCCGGGCGTCAAGTTCGAGGTCAAGGCGCTCGACGACAAGGCCCTGCCGCCGACCGGCCAGCAGAACGCCACCGCGCTCGTCGCCAACAAGGACGTCCTCGGCGTGGTCGGCCCGCTGAACTCCGGCGTCGCCCAGACGATGCAGCAGGTCTTCGCGACCGCCAACCTCGTCGAGATCTCCCCCTCGAACACCAACCCGACCCTGACCCAGGGCAAGGACTGGGCGGCCGGGAACAAGACCCGCCCGTTCAAGACCTACTTCCGCACCGCCACCACCGACGCCATCCAGGGCGGCTTCGCCGCGGACTACGCCTTCAACACCCTGAAGAAGAAGAACGTCTTCGTCGTCGACGACAAGCAGACCTACGGCGCCGGTCTCGCCGCGCTCTTCAAGCAGGGCTTCACCAAGGCGGGCGGCAAGGTCGCGGGCGAGGACCACGTCAACACCGGTGACAAGGACTTCGCCGCCCTCGTCACCAAGATCAAGACCTCGGGTGCGGACCTCGTCTACTACGGCGGTCAGTACGACGAGGCGCAGATCGTCACCAAGCAGCTCAAGGACTCCGGCGCCAAGATCCCGCTCTTCGGCGGCGACGGCATCTACAGCGACACCTTCATCACCACCGCCGGCAAGGCGGGCGAGGGCGACCTCGCCACCTCGGTCGGTCAGCCGGTCGACACCCTGGAAAAGGCCAAGGACTTCATCCAGAAGTACAAGGACAAGAAGTACCCGGGTGACTACGGCACCTACGGCGGTTACTCGTACGACGCCGCCACCGCCATCATCAAGGCCGTCGGCAACGTGGTGAAGGACGGCAAGGTCCCGGCCGACGCCCGCCAGCAGATCGTCGCCGAGGTCCAGAAGACGAACTTCGTGGGCATCGCCGGCCCGGTCTCGTTCGACGAGTTCGGTGACACCACCAACAAGCAGCTGACCGTCTACCAGGTCACCAACGGGAAGTGGAAGGCCGTCAAGAGCGGCACGTACAACGCCGGCTGATCCAGCCCCCGTACCGCCCGTTCCACCGCACCACCGCACGACAACAGGGCCGCGCGGCCACGACAACCGTCCACCGCGCGGCCCGACGTCTACTCCCCTCGCACTCACTCCCCATCCCATGGAGGCCTTGCGGTGCACACTCTGCCGCAGAACCTGGCCAACGGGCTGCTCCTAGGCTCGATGTACGGGCTGATCGCCATCGGCTACACGATGGTGTACGGCATCGTCCAGCTCATCAACTTCGCCCACGGCGAGATCTTCATGACCGGCGCCTTCGGCGGACTCACGGTCTACCTCTACGTGCTGCCCGCCGGCATATCCATGTGGATAGCCCTCCCCCTGATGCTGATCGGCGGCGCACTCGTCTCCGTGCTCATCGCACTGGGAGCGGAACGCTTCGCCTACCGACCACTGCGCGGCGCGCCACGCCTGGCGCCGCTGATCACCGCGATCGGCCTCTCGCTCGCGCTCCAGCAGGCGGTCTTCAACTGGTACCCGAAGGCCAAGAACGACAGGAACTTCCCGCAGATCCCGGGCGGGCCGTTCCACATCGGCTCCGTCTCCTTCGGCACCGGCGACATCTTCCTGATCACCGCCGCCCCGCTCTGCATGGCCGCGCTCGCCCTCTTCGTCCGCTCCTCACGCACCGGCCGCGCCATGCAGGCCACCGCGCAGGACCCGGACACCGCCCAGCTGATGGGCATCGACACCAACCGCATCATCATGATCGCCTTCGCCATCGGCGGCATCTTCGCCGCCGTCGCGGGCATCGCCTGGGGCCTCAAGTACGGCTCCATCAAGTACGAGATGGGCTTCCAGGCCGGTCTCAAGGCGTTCACCGCCGCCGTCCTCGGCGGCATCGGCAACATCTACGGCGCCATGATCGGCGGCGTGGTCCTCGGCCTCGCCGAGACCATGGCCAGCGCGTACATCGCCGAAGTCCCCGGGATGCAGCAGCTCGGCGGCTCCGGCTGGGCCAACGTCTGGGCCTTCGTCCTCCTCATCCTCGTCCTGCTCTTCAGGCCACAAGGCCTGGTGGGCGAACGCGTCGCGGACAGGGCGTGATCGACATGACCACCAGCACCACCAAGACCGCCGCCCCCGCGGCCGAGCCGCGCGGCATCGTCCCGCTGCCCGCGCCCGTCGCCCGGCTGCTCATCGCGGTCGGCGCCGTCGCCACCATCGCCTCCACCTTCCTCGCCTGGACCTGGACCTCCGAGTTCCCCGGCGACCTCACCGTCACCGGCTACCCGGCCGGGCTCCAGACCCTCACCCTGATCGCCGGAGCGCTCACCCTGCTCTACGCCCTCGCGGGCTACGGGGTCCGCGGCCTGGGCTGGCTCAACCCGGGCGGCAGCAACAACCCGGTGCTCCTCGCCGCGGTCTCCGCGTTCGCGGTCGTCTGGTTCACCGCGATCGCCATCGCGTACGACCTGGGCGGCCTCGCCAACCTGGAGCCGGGCGCGTTCGTCGCGGCCGTCTCCTCCCTGCTGCCGGTCGTCGGCGCGCTCGCGCTGCCCCACCCGGGCCGCTCGCTGCGCGACCACATCGCCAAGCCCGACGGCATCCCGGCGGCCGCGCCGCTGCCCAGCTGGGTCCAGCGTCTGATCATCTCGCTGGCCACCGCGCTCGGCCTGGTCGTCTTCACGTACGGCATCGGCGTCGACAACGAGGAGAGCGAGACCTTCATCGGTCTGCTGCTCCTGGTCCTGTTCGGCTCGATGGCGCTGTTCGCGGCCGGACTGTTCGAGCGGTTCACCGAACTCAACGTCCGGCACAAGGGGTTCGCGACCACCGCGGTCTTCCTCGCGGCCGTGATCTTCCCCTTCACCCAGAGCGAGGACCACAACGCCAACCTCGGCGCCAACATCCTCATCTTCGGCACCGTGGCCCTCGGCCTCAACATCGTCGTCGGCCTCACCGGTCTGCTCGACCTCGGTTACGTGGCCTTCCTCGGCGTCGGCGCCTACGCGGCCGCGCTGGTCTCGGGCTCCGAGTTCTCCCGCTTCTCCGGTGTGCAGGTCCCGTTCTGGGCCGCCGCGCTGATCGGCATGGGCGCCTCACTGGTCTTCGGCGTGATCATCGGCGCACCGACACTGCGGCTGCGCGGCGACTATCTGGCCATCGTCACCCTCGGCTTCGGAGAGATCTTCCGGATCACCGTCAACAACCTCGACGGCGCCTCCGGCCCCAACCTCACCAACGGCCCCAACGGCATCTCCCAGATCCCCGACCTGGAGATCTTCGGCTTCAACCTCGGTGCCGCGCACGACATCGCCGGCCGCACCATCGGCCGCTTCGGCAACTACCTGTTCCTGATGCTGCTGATCACGGCGCTCATCGTGCTCGTCTTCAACCGCGCCGCGAACTCCCGCATCGGCCGCTCCTGGATCGCCATCCGCGAGGACGAGACCGCCGCCACCGCCATGGGCATCAACGGCTTTAGGGTCAAGCTCATCGCCTTCGCCCTGGGCGCCTCCCTCGCCGGTCTCGCGGGCACGGTCTTCGCCCACGTCAACTACAGCGTGGTGCCGAGCCCCTTCCAGTTCGCCGGCGCCGCACCGCCCAACTCGGCCTTCCTGCTCGCGGCCGTCGTCCTCGGCGGCATGGGCACGGTGAGCGGTCCGCTCCTGGGCGCCTCGCTGCTCTACCTCATCCCCGAGAAGCTGAGCTTCCTCAAGGAGTACGAGCTCTTCGGCTTCGGCGTCGCCCTCATCCTGCTGATGCGGTTCCGCCCCGAGGGCATCGTCGCCAACCGGCGCCGCCAGCTCGAATTCCACGAGACCGGCCAACTGGACGTGCCCGACAAGGGGCTTCCGGACACCACCGTCGGCGTCACCAAGGCGGAGGCGTAACCATCATGACCACCACCATCGCCCCCAGCCCGGTGCTCGAAGCGTCCGGCGTCACCATGCGGTTCGGCGGTCTGACCGCCGTACGCAACGTCGACCTCACCGTCAACAGCGGCGAGATCGTCGGTCTCATCGGCCCCAACGGCGCCGGCAAGACCACCTTCTTCAACTGCCTCACGGGGCTCTACGTCCCCACCGAGGGCAAGGTCGCGTACAAGGGGACCGTGCTCCCGCCCAAGCCGCACCTGGTCACCCAGGCCGGCATCGCGCGCACCTTCCAGAACATCCGGCTCTTCGCCAACATGACCGTTCTGGAGAACGTGCTCGTCGGGCGGCACACCCGCACCAAGGAGGGCCTCTGGTCCGCCCTGCTGCGCGGCCCCGGCTTCAAGAAGGCCGAGGCCAAGTCCCGCGAACGGGCCATGGAACTCCTGGAGTTCATCGGCCTGCAGCACAAGGCGGACCACCTCGCCCGCAATCTGCCCTACGGCGAGCAGCGCAAGCTGGAGATCGCCCGGGCGCTGGCGAGCGAGCCGGGGCTGCTGCTCCTGGACGAGCCGACCGCCGGTATGAACCCGCAGGAGACCCGGGCCACCGAGGAACTGGTCTTCGCCATCCGGGACATGGGCATCGCCGTCCTCGTCATCGAGCACGACATGCGCTTCATCTTCAACCTGTGCGACCGGGTGACGGTGCTGCTCCAGGGCGAGAAGCTCGTCGAGGGCACGTCGGACGTGGTGCAGGGCGACGAGCGCGTGGTCGCGGCGTACCTCGGCACGCCGTTCGAGGGGGCGCCAGGGGGCGAGGAGGTCGCGGAGGTGGAGGCGGCGGCCGCGGCCGCGGCGGACGCGGCGGCCGACGAGGCGGCGGAGGTCGAGGCCGACGCCACTCCGGCGCCCCGGTCCGAGGCTTCTGCCGGGACCGACACCGCCTCCCCCTCCCCCGAGGCCGACGCTCCAGGAAAGACCCGTACCGAAGGAGACTCCCAGTGACCGCTCTTCTGGAAGTCGAAGACCTCCGCGTCGCCTACGGCAAGATCGAGGCCGTCAAGGGGATCTCCTTCAGCGTCGAAGCGGGCCAGGTCGTCACGCTCATCGGCACCAACGGCGCCGGCAAGACCACGACCCTGCGGACCCTGTCGGGACTCCTCAAGCCCTCCGGCGGCCGGATCACCTTTGACGGGAAGCCCCTGTCGAACATCCCCGCGCACAAGATCGTCTCGCTGGGGCTTGCCCACTCCCCCGAGGGCCGGCATATCTTCCCGCGCCTGACCATCGCCGAGAACCTCCAGCTCGGAGCGTTTCTGCGGAGCGACAAGGCGGGCATCGAGAAGGACGTCCAGCGCGCCTACGAGCTGTTCCCCATCCTGGGCGAACGGCGCAAGCAGGCGGCCGGCACGCTGTCGGGCGGTGAGCAGCAGATGCTCGCGATGGGCCGGGCGCTGATGTCCCAGCCCAAGCTGCTGATGCTGGACGAGCCGTCGATGGGGCTCTCCCCGATCATGATGCAGAAGATCATGGAGACCATCGTCGAGCTCAAGGCCCAGGGCACCACGATCCTGCTCGTCGAGCAGAACGCCCAGGCCGCGCTGTCCCTGGCGGACCACGCCCATGTGATGGAGGTCGGCGAGATCAAGCTCTCCGGCTCCGGCCAGGACCTCCTCCACGACGAGAACGTCCGCAAGACGTACCTCGGCGAGGACTAGCGCCGATCGGCTGTACGGGTACGGCCCGCACCACTTGTCAGTGGTGCGGGCCGTACTGCCTAGGGGCGCGGGGAACTGCGCGACCAGCCACAGACCACCCGCAGCCGAAGACCGGGCCTAACCCTTCGCCGCCTTCTTCTCCTCCGCGTCCTCGATGACCGCCTCCGCGACCTGCTGCATCGACAGGCGCCGGTCCATCGACGTCTTCTGGATCCAGCGGAACGCGGCGGGCTCGGTCAGCCCGTACTGCGTCTGCAGGATCGACTTGGCGCGGTCGACCAGCTTGCGCGTCTCCAGCCGCTGGGAGAGGTCCGCGACCTCCTTCTCCAGCGCCTTCAGCTCGGTGAAGCGCGACACCGCCATCTCGATCGCGGGCACGACGTCGCTCTTGGAGAACGGCTTCACCAGGTACGCCATCGCCCCGGCGTCCCGGGCCCGCTCCACCAGGTCGCGCTGCGAGAACGCGGTGAGCATCAGGACGGGCGCGATGGAGTCCTTGGCGATCTGCTCGGCGGCCGAGATGCCGTCCAGGACCGGCATCTTCACATCGAGGATGACCAGGTCGGGGCGGTGCTCCCGGGCGAGCTCGACGGCCTTCTGGCCGTCCCCGGCCTCGCCGACGACCGCGTAGCCCTCTTCTTCGAGCATCTCTTTGAGGTCGAGGCGGATGAGGGCCTCGTCCTCGGCGATGACGACGCGGGTCGTCAGCGGCGGGACGTGCGACTGGTCGTCGTCGGCGACGGGCTGGGGCGACTCGGGGGCGGTCACGGGGGCTCCTCGGTGCGGGGCAAGTACTGCTCTCCATGAGCCTACCTAGCTGCGGTATGGTGGACGCGCGCAGGGTCAAGGAAAACCTTTGATTCCTCGGGCCCCGGTAGCCCAATTGGCAGCAGGCAGTGGATTCAAAACCCACACAGTGTCGGTTCGAGTCCGACCCGGGGCACTTTTCCTTCGATTCCAAGGTCGCCCGGTGCCGATTGATCGTCACCCACACGCATGAACCCCGCCTATTCGCACCGTGCAACTGAGGCAAATCGGCCACGGTCGACAGCATGTACGACATTGGAACCCGCGAGCGGGCGATAACCCTTCTGCGAGACGGCGCGAGAAATTACGGACGTGGCCCGGAGGCTCAACGTCCCGCTCGGCACGATCGGCTACTGGAAGCACGAAGACCGCGCGAAGCGCGGGGAGTGCCCAGGCAGGCGTTCTCCCCTGTGTCCTCGCTGCGATGGACGCGAACTCGACGAAGCCGCGTACGCGTACCTGCTCGCTCTTTACCTCGGCGACGGCCACATCGTTCAGAACCGCACGATGCGGGTCCCGAGTCTGTCCGTCTCATGCACCGACACCTGGCCAGGGCTCATCGATGCGTGTGCCGAGGCCATGCAGTCCGTCCTGCCCAGCAATCGCGCGACAAAGGTGCAGCGGCAGGGGTGCGCGGAAGTCAAAATCACCTCCATGCGCCTTCGGTGTCTCTTCCCTCAGCATGGCCCCGGCAAGAAGCACGAGCGCCCCATCGTCCTCGAATCCTGGCAGCAGAAGATCGTCGGTACCCACCCCTGGCAGTTCATCCGCGGGCTCATCCACTCCGACGGTTGCCGGATCACCAACTGGACCACGCGCGTCATCGGGGGCGCGCGAAAGCGGTACGAGTACCCCCGCTACTTCTTCACCAACTCATCCGCCGACATCATCGGGTTCTTCACGGACGCCCTCGACCGCGTCGGCGTCGAATGGAAGGCTGCCAACCAGTCGCGCACTGCGCAGAACATTTCCGTCGCCCGCAAACTCTCCGTCGCCCTCATGGACGCCCACGTAGGCCCCAAGTACTGAAATGGCGGCGGAGCGAGGCCGGGCCGTCGGGTCATCCCTTCGGCCCGGACCCGTCGCCGGTACGGCGGCGCGCTCAGCTCTTGGGGCTGTCGTCCTCGCCGATGTGGTGGACGCGGACGAGGTTGGTCGAGCCGGGGACCCCGGGCGGGGAGCCCGCCGTGATGACCACGATGTCGCCCCGCCGGCAGCGGCCGATCTTCAAGAGTTGTTCGTCGACCTGGGCGACCATCGCGTCCGTCGACTCCACGTGCGGCCCGAGGAAGGTCTCCACGCCCCAGGTGAGGTTGAGCTGGGAGCGGGTGGCCGGGTCGGGTGTGAAGGCGAGCAGCGGGATCGGCGAGCGGTACCGGGACAGGCGCTTGACCGTGTCGCCGGACTGGGTGAAGGCGACCAGGTACTTGGCGTTCAGGAAGTCGCCCATCTCGGCCGCCGCGCGGGCCACCGCGCCGCCCTGGGTACGGGGCTTGCTGCGCTCGGTGAGCGGCGGCAGGCCCTTGGCCAGCACGTCCTCCTCGGCCGCCTCGACGATGCGGCTCATCGTACGGACGGTCTCGACGGGGTACTTGCCCACGCTCGTCTCGCCGGAGAGCATCACCGCGTCCGTGCCGTCGATGACGGCGTTGGCCACGTCGCTCGCCTCGGCCCTGGTGGGGCGGGAGTTGTCGATCATCGAGTCGAGCATCTGGGTGGCCACGATGACCGGCTTGGCGTTCCGCTTGGCGAGCTTGATCGCTCGCTTCTGCACGATCGGGACCAGTTCGAGGGGCATTTCGACGCCCAGGTCGCCGCGCGCCACCATGATTCCGTCGAAGGCCGCGACGATGTCGTCGATGCTGTCGACGGCCTGCGGTTTCTCGATCTTGGCGATCACCGGGACGCGGCGGCCCTCCTCGTCCATGACGCGGTGGACGTCCTCGATGTCGCGGCCGCTGCGGACGAAGGAGAGCGCGACGATGTCGGCGCCGGTGCGCAGGGCCCAGCGCAGGTCCTCGACGTCCTTCTCGGAGAGCGCGGGCACGGAGACGGCGACGCCGGGGAGGTTGAGCCCCTTGTGGTCGGAGACCATGCCGCCCTCGACGACGCGGGTGCGCACGCGCGGGCCGTCGACGCCGACGACCTCCAGGGCCACCTTGCCGTCGTCGACGAGGATGCGTTCGCCGGTGGTGACGTCGCCGGCGAGGCCCGAGTAGGTGGTGCCGCAGGTGTGGCGGTCGCCCTCGATGTTCTCGACGGTGATGGTGAACTCGTCGCCGCGTTCAAGCAGTACGGGACCTTCGCGAAAACGCCCCAGGCGGATCTTCGGGCCTTGAAGGTCGGCGAGCACTCCGACACTGCGGCCCGTTTCGTCGGACGCCTTGCGCACGCGCTGATAGCGCTCCTCGTGGTCGGCGTACGTGCCGTGGCTGAGGTTGAAGCGGGCGACGTCCATTCCGGCCTCGACCAGTGCTTTGATCTGGTCGTACGTGTCGGTGGCGGGCCCCAGAGTACAGACGATCTTTGCTCGACGCATGGTTCGAGCCTAGGCCTTACCGGCCGGTAGAGAATTGGTCCCGCGTGACTACTCAACAACCTTTGCATGAAGGGTTATTGACAACTGTTGAATTGGGCGCGGGGGTGCTCCGATGAGCGCGGAGCGCCGGGCCGCGCTCCCGCGCAAACCCTTGACATGTTCAGATCCCAGCGCTGAGATATGTTCGTTTTCGTTCGACCTCGTTGAATTGCGGGCTACTACCTCGACGGAGCCGCACATGTCATCGTTCAGAACGCCATCCAGAACGCCATTCAGAACGCCGTTCAGGAAACGGGCCGGGGCCGCGCTCGCCTCGCTCCCCCTCCTCGCCGGCGGGCTCGTCGCCCTCGCCACCACGGCCGCCGCCCCTGCCGCAGCCGTCGACAACGGCCTCGCCCGGACCCCGCAGATGGGGTTCAACAACTGGAACTCCACGCACTGCCGGGCCGAGTTCAACGAGGCGATGGTCAAGGGGATCGCCGACACCTTCGTCTCGCAGGGCCTCAAGGACGCCGGGTACACCTACGTCAACCTCGACGACTGCTGGGCGCAGCCCAACCGGGACGCGAGCGGCAACCTCGTGCCCGACCCGGTGCGCTTCCCCCACGGGATCAAGGCCGTCGCCGACTATGTGCACTCCAAGGGCCTCAAGTTCGGCCTCTACTCCAGCGCGGGCACCAAGACGTGCGACGTCCAGGGCTTCCCCGGCGGGCTCGGCCACGAGCGGCAGGACGCCGATCTGTGGGCCTCCTGGGGCGTCGACTACCTCAAGTACGACAACTGCAACAACAACGGCGTCGACGCCGAACAGCGCTACAAGGCGATGGGCGACGCGCTCGTGGCCGCCACCCGGTCGACCGGCCGCCCGATCCTCTACAGCATCTGCGAGTGGGGCTCCAACCAGCCCTGGACCTGGGCCCCGGCCGTCGGCAACTCCTGGCGGACCACCGGTGACATCAGCGACTCCTGGTCGAGCATGATCTCCATCGCGCACCAGAACCAGTCGCTCGCGCCGTACGCCGGGCCGGGCGCCTGGAACGACCCCGACATGCTGGAGGTCGGCAACGGCGGGATGACCGACACCGAGTACCGCACCCACTTCAGCCTCTGGTCGCAGATGGCCGCGCCGCTGCTGATCGGCAGCGATCTGCGCTCCGCGAGCGCCTCGACGCTGGCCATCCTCAAGAACACCGATGTGATCGCGGTGGACCAGGACCCGCTCGGCAAGCAGGGCACGGTCGTCTCCAACTCCGGCGGCCTGGTCGTGATGTCCAAGCCCCTCGCCGACGGGGGCCGTTCGGTGACGCTGACGAACGAGAACACCTCGACGAAGACGGTGTCCACGACCGTGAAGGACATCGGGATCGGCGGGGCGTCGTCGTACGCGCTGAAGGACCTGTGGTCCAAGGCGACGAGCACCACGACCAACGCCATCAGCGCGTCGGTGCCCGCGCACGGCACGGTCATGTTCCGGGTGACGCCGGGCAGTCCGGTGCCGCCGCCGACCGGCCTGAACCAGCTGAGCGATCTGCCGTGGACGTCGGCGGTGGGCGGCTGGGGTCCGGTGGAGCGCGACCGCAGCAACGGCGAGCGGGCGGCGGGCGACGGCCGCACCCTCACCATCGGTGGCACGGCCTACGCCAAGGGGCTCGGCACGCACGCGCCCAGTGACATCTCCTACTACCTGGGCGGCGCCTGCTCGTCGCTCGGGGTCGACGTGGGCGTCGACGACGAGTCAACGAACGGCGGGTCCGTGCGGTTCCAGGTCTGGCGGGACGAGACGCTGGTGGCCGACAGCGGGGTGCGGACGGCCGCCGATCCGCCTCGGCATCTGAGCGCGGATCTCAAGGGCGGGTCGAAGCTGCGGCTCGTCGTCACCGATGGGGGCGACGGCATCAATTACGACCATGCCGACTGGGCCGACGCGAAGCTGGCCTGCGGGGCCGGCCCCTCGGCCGGTACGCATGATCTCAGTGATCTGACGTGGTCGTCCGCCACGAACGGGTGGGGGCCGGTGGAGCGGGACCGGAGCAATGCGGAGCAGGCTGCGGGGGACGGGCGCGTCCTCACCATCGGTGGCACGGTGTACGCGAAGGGGCTCGGTACGCATGCGGCGAGCTCCGTCTCGTACTACCTGGGGGGTTCGTGCTCCTCGTTGACCACGGCGGTGGGGGTCGATGACGAGGTCGTCAGTAAGGGGTCTGTTGTCTTCCAGGTCTGGCGGGATGGGGCGCTTGTCGCCGACAGCGGGAGGATGACGTCTGCGGATGCGGCACGGGCGCTGTCCGTGGATCTGGCGGGGGCGCTCGAAGTGCGGCTTGTCGTCACCGACGCGGGTGATGGGGTCGACTATGACCATGCGGATTGGGCGGGGCCGCGGCTTGTTTGCGCCTAGCTTTTGTCTGCGGGCCGGGGGCTTGTCGCGCAGTTCCCCGCGCCCCTGAAAACAACGGTCCCGGGTGGCGCTCGCCACCCGGGACCGTTGTTTTCTCGTGGTCACCCGATCGAAACCTGCCAGGGGTGTTGCGTACGGGCTGTTCTGCGCCAAAATCCTCTGGACCTTCTACGCGCGTCGCGTTTGTCTACGCGCGTAACACACCGTCAGGGAGTGCATCACATGCCGCTGAACCGTAGGACGTTCCTGGGCACCACGGCCGCCGCCGGAGCCGGTGCGGCCATAGTCGGGGGTGTCGCGGCCCCCGCCGAGGCCCATGAGCACGGGCACGGGCGGGCACCGAAGCGGTACTCGTTCAGCGTCATGGGCACCACCGACCTGCACGGCAACGTCTTCAACTGGGACTACTTCACGGACAAGGAGTTCGACGACAAGGCCCACAACGACGTCGGCCTCGCCAAGATCTCCACGCTCGTCGAGCAGATCCGCAAGGAGAAGGGCCGCCACAACACCCTGATGATCGACGCGGGTGACACCATCCAGGGCACCCAGCTCTCGTACTACTACGCCAAGGTCGACCCGATCACGGCCAAGCACGGCCCGGTGCACCCGATGGCGCAGGCCATGAACGCGATCGGCTACCACGCCGCCGCCCTCGGCAACCACGAGTTCAACTACGGCATCCCGGTGCTGCGCAAGTTCGAGGAGCAGTGCCACTTCCCGCTGCTCGGCGCCAACGCGCTGGACGCCAAGACGCTGAAGCCGGCCTTCCAGCCGTACGTCATCAAGCGGATGTGCACCCCGCACGGGCGCGACGTCCGGGTCGCGATCCTCGGTCTCACCAACCCCGGCATCGCCATCTGGGACAAGGCCAACGTCAGCGGCAAGATGGTCTTCCCCGGCCTTGAGGAGCAGGCCGCGAAGTGGGTGCCCAAGCTGCGCTCGATGGGCGCGGACGTGGTGATCGTGGCCGCGCACTCGGGCTCCTCCGGCACCTCGTCGTACGGCGACCAGCTGCCGTACATCGAGAACGCGGCCGCGCTCGTGGCCGAGCAGGTGCCGGGGATCGACGCGATCCTGGTCGGGCACGCGCACGTGGAGATCCCCGAGTACCGGGTGAAGAACAAGCAGACCGGCAAGGACGTCGTGCTGTCCGAGCCGCTGAAGTGGGGGCAGCGGCTGACCGTCTTCGACTTCGACCTGGTGTGGGAGAAGGGCCGCTGGTCGGTCGAGAAGGCCGGGTCCAAGGTCCTCAACTCCAACACCGCCGTCGAGGACCCGAAGATCGTCCGGCTGCTCTCCGACGAGCACAAGAAGGTCGTGGCGTACGTCAACCAGGTCATCGGCACGTCGAAGGCGGCCATGACCACCGCCGAGGCGGCCTGGAAGGACGAGCCGATCATCGACCTGATCAACGCGGTCCAGGTCGACACGGTGAAGGCGGCGCTCGCGGGTGGCGCCTATGCCTCTCTGCCGGTCCTCTCTCAGGCGTCCTGCTTCTCGCGTACGGCCGCCATCCCGGCCGGTCAGGTCACCATCAAGGACGCGGCCGGGCTCTACCCGTTCGAGAACACGCTGGAGGCCCGGCTGCTGACGGGCGCCCAGCTCAAGGACTATCTGGAGTTCTCGGCGCGGTACTACGTGCAGACGGCGGCCGGGGCGCCCGTCGACACGTCGAAGCTGACGAATGCGGGCAATACGCCGGACTACAACTACGACGCGGTGTCGGGGCTGACGTACGACATCGACATCGCCAAGCCTGCGGGTTCGCGGATCTCGAACCTTGCGTTCCAGGGCAAGCCGCTGGATCCGGCCGCGCAGTTCGTGTTGGCCGTCAACAACTACCGTGCGAACGGTGGCGGCAACTTCCCGCATGTCGCGGGCGCGAAGCAGTTGTGGGCGAACTCCGAGGAGATTCGGAACACGATCATCGCGTGGGTGAAGGCGAAGGGGGTTGTCGACCCCGCCGCGTTTGCTTCCGTGGACTGGAAGCTGGTCCGCGACGGGGTCGCCGTGTTCTAGGCCTTCGTCTGCGGGCCGTGGATGGCTGGTCGCGCAGTTCCCCGCGCCCCTAAAAACAAGGGGTGCGGGTCAGCCCTCCAGTGGGATCAAGCCGCTCGGTGCCTTTGGTGCCGGGCGGGATTCCTGCTGGCTGGCCAGGCCGAACGTTGTGAACGCCGTGCGTGTCGGTAGCGGGTACGGCTCCTTGCCCGTCAGGGAGTTCAGGATCGCCGCGCTGCGCCAGGCCGCCAGGCCCAGGTCGGGGGCGCCGACCCCGTGCGTGTGCTTCTCGGCGTTCTGGACGTACACCGCGCCCGTGACCGAGCTGTCCAGGACCAGGCGGAAGTCCGCGTCCACGCGCGGGCGTTCGGAGGAGTCCAGGCGCATGTACGGGTCGAGGCCCGACAGCATGCGGGCCAGCGGGCGCTCCCGGTAGCCGGTGGCGAGGATCACCGCGTCGGTGGTCAGCCGGGAGCGCACGCCCTGCTGGGCGTGTTCCAGGTGCAGCTCCACCTTGGTGGTGGCGACGCGGCCCGCCGTGCGGACGTTGACCCCGGGCGTGAGGGTCGCGTCGGGCCAGCCGCCGTGCTGGGTGCGGCGGTAGAGCTCGTCGTGGATGGCGGCGATGGTGTCCGCGTCGATGCCCTTGTGGAGCTGCCACTGGCGGGGCACCAGCTCGTCGCGTACGGGCTCGGCCAGGGCGTGGAAGTAGCGCGTGTAGTCGGGCGTGAAGTGCTCCAGGCCCAGCTTCGAGTACTCCATCGGCGCGAAGGTCTCGGTGCGGGCGAGCCAGGTGATCCGTTCGCGGCCCGCCGGGCGGTTGCGCAGCAGGTCGAGGAAGACCTCGGCGCCGGACTGGCCGGAGCCGATGACCGTGATGTGGTCGGCGGCGAGGAAGCGTTCGCGGTGGTCGAGGTAGTCGGCCGAGTGGATCACCGGCACCGCGGGCGCGTCCGCGAGCGGCCTGAGCGGCTCGGGGACGTACGGCTCGGTGCCGACGCCGAGGACCAGGTTGCGGGCGAAGGCGCGGCCCAGCGCCTCGGCCTGGCCGTGCGCGTCGAGCTGGGTGAAGTCGACCTCGAACAGCTCCCGTTCGGGGTTCCAGCGCACCGCGTCCACCTGGTGGCCGAAGTGCATCCCGGGCAGGCTCTCGCTGACCCAGCGGCAGTACGCGTCGTACTCGGTGCGCTGGATGTGGAAGCGCTCGGCGAAGTAGAACGGGAAGAGCCGCTCGCGGTGGCGCAGGTAGTTGAGGAACGACCAGGGGCTGGCGGGGTCGGCGAGGGTCACCAGGTCGGCCAGGAACGGGACTTGGAGGGTGGTGCCCTCGATGAGCAGGCCCGGGTGCCAGTGGAAGGCGCGGCGCTGTTCGTAGAAGGCGGTCGAGAGTCCGCCGGGCACACCGTGGGCGAGGGCGGCGAGCGAGAGGTTGAACGGGCCCACTCCGATGCCCACCAGGTCGTGCGGGCGGTCGAGGTCTTGGACGGGTGCCGGTGCGGTCATCGCGGGATGCTGCCTTCCACGGTCTTGAGGAGCTGTGCCAGGTCGCCGGTGGTGGTGTGGGGGTTGAGCAGGGTGGCCTTGAGCCAGAGCCGCCCGTCGGCGCGGGCCCTGCCGAGGACGGCCCGGCCCTCGGTGAGCAGGGCGCGGCGGATCCCGGCGACCTCGTCGTCGGGGGCGCCGGTCGGGCGGAACAGGACGGTGGAGAGCGCGGGGCGCTCGTACAGGTCGAGCCGGGGGTGCTCCTCGACCAGGTCCGCGAGGGTCCGGGCGAGGGCGAGCGTGCGGTCGACGAGCTCGGCGAGGCCGGTGCGGCCGAGGGCGCGGAGCGTGACGGCGATCTTCAGTACGTCCGGTCTGCGGGTGGTCCGCAGGGAGCGGCCGAGGAGGTCGGGCAGGCCCGCTTCGGTGTCGTCGTCGGCGTTGAGGTAGTCGGCGGTGTGCGCGAGCGGGGCGAGGCGGGCCGGGTCGGGGACCGCGAGCAGCCCGGCGGCGACCGGCTGCCAGCCGAGTTTGTGCAGGTCGAGCGTGATGGACTGGGCGCGCTCGATGCCGCGCAGCCGCTCCCGGTGGGCTTCGCTGAAGATCAGCGGGCCGCCGTACGCCGCGTCGACGTGCAGTTCGGCGCCGTGCCGGGCGCACAGGGCGGCGATCTCGGGGAGCGGGTCGATCGCGCCGGTGTCGGTGGTACCCGCCGTGGCGATCACCAGAAGAGGGTGGTGCAGGTCGGTGAGGGCCTCGTCGAGGGCGGCGAGGTCGAGGGTGCCGGAGGGGGCGGGGACGGTGACCGGCTCGGGGAGGCCCAGGAGCCAGGCGGCGCGGGCGACCGAGTGGTGGGCGTTGGCGCCCTGGACGACCTGGACCGCGCCGTGCCGTTCGCGGGCGAGCAGGAGGGCGAGCTGGTTGGACTCGGTGCCGCCGCTGGTGACCAGGGCGTCGCCGCCGGGCCAGAACTCGGCGGCCAGCGCCCGGGTGACGAGGGCTTCGAGCTCGGCGGCGGCCGGGGCCTGGTCCCAGGAGTCGAGGGACGGGTTGAGCGCGGAGGCGGCGAGGTCGGCGGCCACGGCGAGGGCCAGGGGCGGGGTGTGCAGATGGGCGGCGCAGCGCGGGTCGGCGGGGTCGGCCGCGCCTTCCGCCAGGGCCCGCACCAGCGTGGTCAGCGCCTCCTCGGCGCCGGTGCCCCGTAACGGGAACGCGTCGCCGACCGCGGCCCCGACCCGCACGGCCACCGCCTCCGGCCCGCCGCCCGGCAGCGGCCCGCCCCGGGCCACCGCGCCCTCGCGCAGCGCGTCGAGGACGACGCCGAGGAGGGGGTGCAGGGCGGCGGGGCCGTGGGGGCCGCCGGCGAGGGGCGGGGTGTGCATGGGGGGAAGTCCTTCGGGTGCGCGAACGACGGCCTCACCAGCGTGGAGCGTTCCGGCGCGGTGGGGCTGCCCTGCACAACGATCTCAACCCGAAAGTGGTACTGGCCCCCGGAGGCGGGGTGTTGGGGGGTGGCGCGCTGGTATGAGCGCGCCACCCCCGGCGCCGCCGTGCGACGGCGGCCCGGGTCGGGCGTCCCGGTCAGGCGTCCCGTACCGCCAGTGCCCTGCGCAGGTCGTCGACCTGGTCGGTCAGCTTGCGCCGCAGGGCCGGGAGGAGGTCGTCGCGGGACAGGCACGCCTCGCCCAGGGCCACCGCCTCCGCGTCGACCGCGAAGTCCGGGAAGGCGTAGCGGCCCGCCGCCTCCGCGATCGCGGGGCCGCGCCGGGCGGCCAGCGGGACCGCGTCCACGTAGAAGCGCGCCACGTACTCCCGTACGAGATCGGCCTGTTCGGGCTGCCAGAAGCCCTGGGCGGTCGCCGTGAACAGGTAGTTGGAGAGCGCGTCCCCCTCGAACATCGCGGCCCACGCGGCCGCCTTCGCGGCGGCGTCCGGCAGCGCGGCGCGGCAGCGGGCCGCGCCTTCCTCGCCCGTCGCGCTGGGGTCGCGCGCCAGCTCGGCGGCGATCTCCGCCTCGGTGGTCGCGCCCAGCACCGCGAGGCGGTACAGGACGCGCCAGCGCAGCTCCGGGTCGAGCTCGGGGCCGCCGGGGACGCCCCCGTCGGCCAGCCACTCCTGGATGGTGTGGGGCTGGGCGGCGCAGTCGATGAAGTGGCGCACGGCGGTGAGGCGCAGGCCCGGGTTGTCGCCGTCCTCGGTGCGCCGGATCAGGTCCCGGGTCAGCTCGGTCAGGAGCGCGAGCGCGGCGGGGCGGGCCCCGGCCGCGAGATAGCGGCCGGCCACCTGTCCGACGGCGAAGGTGAGGACGCCCTGCACGATCGCCAGGTCCGACTCGTACGGCAGGTGGGCGCGGGCCGCCTCCAGATAGGCGGCGGGCGGGAGCTGGCCGTCGCGGACCATGTCGCGGGCGGCGTTCCAGACGACCGCGCGGGCGAGGGGGTCGGGCAGGCCCGAAAGGGCGCGCAGGGCCGTTTCCCACGACTCGGTGTCCAGGCGCACCTTGGCGTAGCTGAGGTCGCCGTCGTTGAGGAGCACGAGCGCGGGGCGCGCGCCGGTGCGGGTCACCGGCTCGGCGGCGGGCACGTCGGTCTCGAAGCGCTCGCGCAGCACCAGCTGTCCGGGGCGCGCCGGGTCGGTGTCGTACGCGCCGACGGCGATCCGGTGCGGCCGGTCGCCGTCCTGCTCGACGGCGAGCGTCCAGGAGCCGCCGTCCTCGCCGACCACCGGCGTCAGCGTGTCCACGCCGGTGGTGCGCAGCCACTTGTCGGCCCAGGCGTGCACGTCGCGGTCGGTGGCGGAGGCCAGGTTGTCGATGAAGTCGGCGAGCGTGGCGTTGCCGAACTTGTGCCGCTTGAAGTGGGTGTTGATGCCCGCGAGGAAGTCCTTCTCGCCCAGCCAGGTCACCAGCTGGCGCAGGGCGGAGGCGCCCTTGGCGTAGGAGATGCCGTCGAAGTTGAGCATCGCGGAGGCGGTGTCGGGCACGGCGTCCGGGTCGGGGGCGACGGGGTGGGTGGAGGGCCGCTGGTCGGCGTCGTAGCCCCAGGCCTTGCGGACGATCCCGAAGTCCACCCAGGTGTCGGTGAAGCGGGTGGCCTCGGTGAGGGTCTGGTAGCCCATGTACTCGGCGAACGACTCGTTCAGCCAGATGTCGTCCCACCAGCGCAGGGTGACCAGGTCGCCGAACCACATGTGGGCCATCTCGTGCGCGACGACCATGGCGCGGGTCTGGCGCTCGGTGTCGGTGACGGCGGAGCGGTAGATGAACTCGTCGCGGAAGGTGACCAGGCCCGGGTTCTCCATCGCGCCCGCGTTGAACTCGGGCACGAAGGCCTGGTCGTACGAGTCGAACGGGTACGGCTCGTCGAACTTCTCGTGGTAGCGGTCGTAGCACTGCCGGGTGATCTCGAAGAGCTCCTCGGCGTCGGCGTCCAGGTACGGCGCGAGCGAGCGGCGGCAGTGGAGGCCGAAGGGCAGGCCCGCGTGCTCGGTGGTGACCGAGTGCCAGGGGCCGGCGGCGAGCGCCACGAAGTAGGTGGAGAGCAGCGGGGTGGTGGCGGCCTTCCAGCGGCCGTCGCCCTGCTGCTCGGTGATGCCGTTGGCCAGCACGGTCCAGCCTTCGGGCGCGGTGACCGCGAGGTCGAAGGCGGCCTTCAGGTCGGGCTGGTCGAAGGCGGCGAAGACGCGCTGCACGTCCTCCATGAAGAGCTGGGTGTACGTGTAGGTCTCGCCGTCGACCGGGTCGGTGAAGCGGTGCAGTCCCTCGCCGGTGTGCGAGTACGTCATCTCCGCCTCGACGCGCAGCTCGTGCGGGCCCTCGGCGAGACCGGTGAGCGCGAGGCGGTTCTCGACGAGGGCGGCGGGGTCCAGCGGCTGCCCGTCCAGGCTGACCGAGCGCAGGGTGGCCGGCTTGACCTCGACGAACGTGTCCCCGGCCGCGCGTGCGGTGAAGTGGATGACGGTCTGGGAGTCGAAGGTCTCCTCGCCGGTGGTGAGATCGAGCTCGATCTCGTACCGCTGGACGTCGAGGAGCCGGGCACGGGTCTGCGCTTCGTCGCGCGTCAGTACGGACATGGAGGCCATGCTGCCCGATGCGCCCCGGTCAGCACACGGGGGTTGCGTTCCGCTCTCAGCGCAGGGCGCTCGGGCGGCGCGGCGGCGAGGCGGTGCTCGGGACGCGGTGCGGGCCCGTGGTGCGGGCGCCCGGTCAGCCGCGTCGCGGGCGCCGCTTCCCCGCTTCGGTGCCGCAGGCTCCCGTCACGACGACTTGGCGATCGTCTCGTGGTGCCTGATCACCTCCGCGATGATGAAGTTCAGGAGCTTCTCGGCGAAGGCCGGGTCCAGCTTGGCGTTCTCGGCGAGGCGGCGCAGCCGGTCGATCTGCTCGGCCTCGCGGGCCGGGTCGGCCGGCGGCAGCTTGTGCTCGGCCTTGAGGTGGCCGACCTGCTGGGTGCATTTGAAGCGCTCGGCGAGCATGTGGACGACGGCCGCGTCGATGTTGTCGATGCTGTCCCGGAGCCGGACGAGCTCCGCCTGCACGGAGGGGTCGATCGTGGTCATGGTCATCGAGCTTACGTGGCCGGGCCCGGGATCGTCGGAGGGTGTTCAGGATCCGGGATCCGGCTGCTCCAGCCGCCCGGGACGGCCCGGCCCTGCTGCTCGCGGAAGCGGACCGGGGCGGTGCCGACACGCCGGGTGAACAGGCGCGAGAAGTACGCGGGGTCGTCGTAGCCCACCCGGCGGGCCACGGCGGCGACCGGCAGCTCGGTGGCGGCGAGCAGCTCCTTGGCCCGGCCGAGCCGGATGCCCAGGAGGTAGTCCTTGGGGCTGCACCCCGCACCCCGGCGCACCGCCGTGCGCAGCTCGGCGGGGGTCATGCCGTGCCGGGCGGCGTGCTCGGCCACCGACAGCGGCCGGAAGGCGTCGCGCGCGAGCGCCTGGAGGACGGGGTCGCCGTCGGGCGCGAGGTCGGCGCGGGCGCGGCGCAGCGCGACGAGGAGTTCATGGACGGCGGCGCCCGTCTCGACCTCCAGGAGCGGGTTGCCCCGGCGGGCCGCCCTGGCTATCCGGCCGACGGCGGCCCGGGCGAGCGCCGTGTCGGCGAGCGGCACCACGGGCCGCTCGGGCTCGATGTAGCCGAGCTCGGTGTACGTGGCGGTCGCGGGCCCGGTGAAGTCGACGAACGACTCGTCCCAGCCGGTGGCCGGGTCGGGCCCGTAGTGGTGCGGCACGCCCGGGGTGAGCCAGATCAGCGCGGGCGCGGTCACGGTGACGCGCTCCCCGTCCGCACCCCGGAACCAGCCGCCGCCCGCGCCGATCACCACGGCGACGTGGTGGTCCAGGGTGCGCGGCCCGACGGTGGGCAGGGCGCCGTGCTGCATGCCGACGCCGAGGCAGACCAGGCCGAGCCGGTGGTGGACCGGGCTCGGCGTGAAGTAGCGCATCCAGGTGTGGTACATGCCGGTTCCGCCGCCTCCCGTCCCCCCCTTTGCGTCCAATCAGCGCCGATCTTTGTCCATGGACCGGCGCCCGCGCCAGGGGCGACGCTGATCCGGAAGATCGAGAGACGGGCGGGCCGGTGGCTGACTTCACCGTGGGTGACGAGGACTTTCTGCTGGACGGGCGGCCGGTGCGGCTGCTCTCGGGGGCGCTGCACTACTTCCGGGTGCACGAGTCCCAGTGGGGCCACCGGCTCGCGATGCTGCGAGCGATGGGCCTGAACTGCGTCGAGACGTACGTGCCGTGGAACCTGCACGAGCCGGCCCCGGGCCGCCACCGCGATCCGGAGGCGCTGGGCCGGTTCCTGGACGCGGCGCACGCGGCCGGGCTGTGGGCGATCGTGCGCCCCGGCCCGTACATCTGCGCCGAGTGGGAGAACGGCGGCCTTCCGCACTGGCTGACGGGCGCGCTGGGGCGGCGGGTGCGCACCCGGGACCCGGAGTACCTGCGGCACGTGGAGCGCTGGTTCCGGGTGCTGCTGCCGCAGGTCGTGGCCCGCCAGGCCGACCGGGGCGGCCCGGTCGTCATGGTGCAGGTGGAGAACGAGTACGGCAGCTACGGCTCGGACCAGGTGTATCTGCGGGCGCTCGCGGACTTGCTCACCGAACTGGGCGTGAGCGTCCCGCTGTTCACGTCCGACGGCCCCGAGGACCACATGCTGACCGGCGGCTCGCTTCCGGGTGCGCTCGCCACCGCGAACTTCGGCTCGGGCGCCCTCGAAGGCCTCGCGGTGCTGCGCCGCCACCGCCCCGAGGGGCCGCTGATGTGCATGGAGTTCTGGTGCGGCTGGTTCGAGCACTGGGGCGCGGAGCCGGTGGTGCGGGACGCGCGCGAGGCGGCCGGGGCGCTGCGCGAGATCCTGGAGTGCGGCGCCTCCGTCAACCTCTACATGGCGCACGGCGGCACCAGCTTCGCCGGGTGGGCGGGCGCCAACCGGGACGGCGAGGAGCATCTGGGCACGCTGCGGCCCGACGTGACGTCGTACGACTACGACGCGCCGATCGACGAGTACGGGCGCCCGACGCCGAAGTTCTGGGCGTTCCGTGAAGTGCTCGCCGAGTACGCGGAGGGCCCGCTTCCCGAACCACCGCCCGTGCCACCGGTGTTGGGCACCCCGGTCACCGTGCCGCTGACGGAGTGGGTGGCGGCCGAGGACGTACTGGAGGCGCTGGGGTCGGCGGAGGGCGTGTACGGGACGCCGCCGACGTTCGAGGAGCTGGACGTGGACCGGGGCGTGGTGCGCTACCGGTTCGAGGTGCCGGGGCCCCGGCAGCCGTATCCGCTGCGGGTACTGGGGCTGCGGGACCGGGCGGTCGTATACGTCGACGGGGTGCGGGCCGGGGTGCTCACCGAGGACGACGCGGTGCTGCCGGAGCCGGTGGCGGGGCCCGCCGCGGTCGAGCTGTGGGTGGAGTCGCTGGGGCGCGTCAACTACGGGCCGAGGCTCGCCGAGCCCAAGGGGATCACCGGCGGGGTGCTGCACGAACGGCAGTTCCTGCACGGCGTACGCGCACGTGGGCTGCGGCTCGATGCCTTCGAGGAGGCGTTCGGGGACGGCTCCGGAGACACGGAAGGGATGCGGCGGCTCCCGTTCCGTTCAACTGCGGAGGCGGGGCGGGGACTGTTTCGAGGCACCTTCGACGCCCCGGTTCCGGGTGACGCGCGGCTCGAACTCCACGGCCTGGTCCGGGGTTTCGTCTGGGTGAACGGCTTCAACCTCGGACGGTACTGGTCCGCCGGACCACAGCGGTCGCTGTACGTCCCAGGAGCGGTCCTACGGGATCGAGCCAACGAGGTGTGGGTGTGGGAATGTGAAGTTGAGGACGCAACGGGTCCGGAAGTGAAGTTCCACTAGCCTCGAAGAGCGCGAAGAAAGCGCGTTCCCTCTCCCGACGCACACTTTGAGGTTGACATGAAGGATCTCATCACCCGATCCCGCATCGCCAAGTTGGCCGCCTCTGGAGCCGCCGTGGCAGCGACCGTGCTGCTCGCCACTCCCGCGTCCGCCGCGACCGCGATCTCGGTGACCCCGAGCAGCGGGCTCTCCGACGGCCAGACGGTTTCGGTCACCGCTTCCGGCTACACGCCCGGCGCCGCCGTGAACGTGGGCGAGTGCGCCTCCGCCACCGTCTGTTCCAACGACACCAAGTACCTCACCGCCGACGCCAACGGCGCCGTATCGGTGACGCTCGACGTCAAGAAGGCCTTCACCGCCAAGGACTGGTCCACGGGCCAGGAGATCAACGTGGACTGCGCCGCCGTGCAGTGCAACATCACGGCCTGGGAGCAGACCACGGGCAACACGGTCCAGAACATCTCCTTCAACTGAGCCCGCTACCGAGCGAGTGAGCCAACGGCCGCCCCACCCCGCGAAGGTGGGGCGGCCGCTCCTTACGACTCCGTCACCTCGAACGCGTCCAGCGTGAACTCCGCCGTGCCGTCGTCACCGGTCTTGCGCAGCCCGACCCACGCCTCGCCGGTCGCGGGGGCCGTGAACTCGTAGACGAAGACCGTCGGGCCGGTCGCCGCGCCGAACACCTCGCGGCTCAGCTCGCGCGTGCCCGCGCCCTCGTCGACGGCCGTGATCCACGCGTACTGGCCGGGCTTCTCGCTCTCGTAACGGAAGCCGACGCGATAGCGCTTACCGGGGAGGAAACGGACGCTGAAGGGCACGGTCCGGTAGACCAGGCCGTCGTTCTCGCCGCGCGACTTCAGCGACTGGCCACCGTCGATCACGTCGTCGATCGCCTTCCCGTTCCAGCCGCGCTGGGTGTACGGGGCGTGCCGCTGCGCGATGTGGGTGCGCGGGTCGGTGGCGCCGCCCGCGTCGCCCTTGACGAAGACGCCCCAGCCCTGCGGCACGTTCTCGAAGTCCTCGTAGGCCAGTGCGCCCTCCTTGGCGGTGGGCGTGGCCGCCACGACCCGTACGTTGTCGAACCGCACCCGGGCCTCCCCCGCCTCCGCGCGCAGGGCCAGTTCCACCGGGCCGCCGCCCTCGGGGACCGTGAAGTGCGTGAACATGCGCTGGAAGCGGGTGCCGTGCTTGCGGTCGGCGGCGACGAAGTTGCCCGCCGTGGACGTCGCCGTCCAGGTGCGCGCGGTCACCCCGTCGGCGGTGCGCACCTCCAGGGCCGCGACGCGCCGCTCCCCCGCCCGCTCGCCCACCTCGACCTGCACGGACGCGGCGTACGTACCGGGTGCGAGGCGGGTCAGGCGCTGGCCGACGGAGGCCGCCGCGCCCGCGCCGATCACCAGCTCGTAGTCACCGAGTGCGCTGCGGCGTACGGAGGCGGGGCCGCTGACCGTCCAGCCCTTCAGGGAGCCGGAGTGGAAGCCGGGGTCGTACAGAGCGGTGCCCTGGCCCCAGCGCGGGTCCCGGTCGCGGGCGCGCTCGCGCAGGACGACATAGGGCTGTCCGGCCGCCGCGCCCTCGATGGTGACCGTGCCGGAGCGGACCGGCAGCTCGCGCTCGTACGCCCGGCCCTGGTCGGTGAGCCGGTACAGGACCACCGTCCGGGCCCCGGCCCAGCCGCGCGGCAGCCGCCAACTGGTCGTGCCACCGGCCGGGTTGTAGTGGTAGAGCTTGGCCGGGTCGGCCGCGCGGCGGGGCTCCCAGGGCAGCAGATAGGCGCCGCCGTCGTACACCACGCGCGCGTCCGTGGTGATCCGGCGGGTGCCGTCGGCGTCGGAGACCGAGGTGGCGCCGGGCCCGAAGAAGGTGATCTGGTGCTCGTCCCAGCGCCGGATCGGATACGCCTGGAGGTACTTGGCGGGCAGCGACTGCGTCCAGATCAGTTGGTGGAACGCCGTCCAGTCGGTCTTGCCGACCCACCCCTCGAAGTTGCCCATGCGGACGTGGCCGAGCAGCGTCGGCCACTTGTCGGCGAAGACGTCCTTCTGGTGGTTGCGGATGAAGCGGATCAGCCGGGAGTTGATGCCGCGCGAGGTGTCGCCGCCGTAGTCGGTCTCGTTGGCCCAGTGCGACCAGAGCGAGGAGCGCTCCAGGCCGTGCCCCCACTCGGAGGTGACCAGCCAGCCCTGGGCGCGCAGTTCGCGCTGGAGGCGGTCGGAGGTCCAGCCGGACTCGCGGAACACGTCGATGTACAGGGCGCCCAGCGCCGGGTCCGCGTCGCGGCGCAGCGCGGCGAACCGCCGCGCGATGTCACCGGAGACCAGGTCGCGGCGCTGGTCGATGCGGTACGACTGGTCGAGCCAGTCCCACTGCTCGTTCGCCTTGTCGACCAGCGTCTCGGAGAAGGCGTGGGCGACGGGGTAGGACTCGGTGGCGTTGACGTGGACGGCGAAGTCGCTGTTCCACTTCTTCCCCTCGCGGACCAGGTGGTTGAGGTCCTCGATGCCGCCCGCGCGCTCGTTGTAGTTGCCCGCGTAGTCGGGGTGGGCCGAGTCGTGGCCCTCGGACTGGTAGCCCTTGAGCAGCGTGTACTGGCGCAGGCCGTCGGTGGCCAGCGAGATCCGCTTGACGTTGTCGAGGGTGGCCAGGAACGGGTTGGTCGCCTGCGAGGCGAAGTTGAACGGGATGTGCGGGACGACCCGCAGATGCTGCTCGTCGGCGCCGAGCGGGCTGACCATGATGTCGCGGAACGCGATGGCCGCGTCCTGCCAGTCGACGGTGCCGTCGCCGCCCCGGTCACCGGTGACGATCACGGTGGCGTACGGGAGCGGCTCGGTGTCCCGCACGGCGGCGGTGGCGGCCCGGTGCGTCCACTGGCCGGGGACGAGCCGCGCCTCGACGTACCCGTCGCGCTTGACGGTCTGGCGCCAGAGCCGCCCGTTCTCCCAGGTGGTCCCGGCCGCACTGTCGGGCTTGTCGTAGACGGTGTTGGTCTCGACGGCCCCGCCGAGCCCGTCGTGCGCGACCACGGCGTACGCGCAGCCGACCGGCGCCGCGTCCGGGGCGGTGTCGGCGGTGACCCGGACGAGCGTGTCGCCGCTCTTCGCCTTGTCGAGCTGGATCCGGGCGGCCAGCAGCGCCGCGCCCGGCTGGTCGCCGCGCACGGAGAGCAGGGCGAGGCCGGGGATCTGGAGGGTGCCGATCCGGAGGGCGGGGGTGTCGTCGATCCTGGTCACCCGCCAGTCGACGCGGTGCCCCTCGACGCGGATCTCCACGCCGATCTCGGTGCCGCCGTCGAAGGCGAGCGTGTACGAGGCCCGGTCCCGGCCCGTCCGCGCGGTGACCCGGGGCGTGTGGGCGACCCCGTCGACCAGCACGCTCGTGACCGGCTCCGCCTGCCCGTACAGCTTCGCGCCGGTCGCGCGGTCGGTGTACGAGACGATGCGGGGGAAGGCGGTGTCGACCCGGACCTCCAGGTCGGGCGAGCGGATGGCGCTCTCCCCGGCGGCGAGCGCGACCCCGGGCGCCCCCAGCGCGACCCCGGCCCCGGCCAGCGCGGTGGCCGCCACCACCGTCCTCCGCTTCGGTCCGCGTACTTCGGCGTTCACGTCGGGTGCCTCCTCGTGACGGGCTCTTCGTCCGAGGTCACGATGGGCCGGGACGTGTGGGCGCGCCCATGGACAAAGGGGTGGGGGGTGTTGGACTAAGCGCTCGTCTGCGGACCGTGGATGGCTGGTCGCGCAGTTCCCCGCGCCCCTTCTTGGCCCGGAGTTCGTCTGCGGGTGGGTGGGGGTTGCTCGCGCAGTTCCCCGCGCCCCTTAAATGCCGCTGCGCGGCATCCCCTGGGGCGCCCCGAAGGGGCGCATCTCAGGGGCGCGGGGAACTGCGCGACCAGCCCACCACAACCCGCAGACGAACCCCGGGCTAAAACAGCGGCAGGACCGCCAGCACCTGCCAGCCGCCCTCCGGTGCCGGGCCCGCCGTCAGTTCGCCGCCCAGCGCCGTCACGCGCTCGGTCAGGCCCGCCAGACCGAACCCGCCGCCCCGGGCGCTGGGCGGCAGCCTCGCCGCGCGGGAGCCGTCGTCGGCGACGCGGACCTCCAGGCCGTCGCCGACCACGCGGAGCCCCACCCGCACCGCACTCGCGTCCGCCGCATGCTTGCGCACATTGGTCAGCGCCTCGCGGACCACGCGGTACGCGGCCGCCGCGACCTCGTCGGGGAGGCTGTCGTCCAGGCCCGGCTCGACGTACAGCACGGCCGGCGGGCCCGCCAGGGAGAAGCGGTCGGCCAGCTCGCGCAGCTGCGCCAGGCCCGCGACCGGCTCGGTCTCGGGCTCGCCCTCGCGCAGCACCCGCACCAGCCGGCGCATCGCGCTCAGCGCGTCCCCGCCCGCCTCCTCGATGCGCCCGAACGTATCGGCGGCCCGCTGCCCTTCGACCGCGGTGAAGCGGGCCGCGCGGGCCTGGACGACGATGCCGGTGACGTGGTGGGCGATCAGGTCGTGGAGCTCGCGGGCGAGTTCGATGCGCTCGGCCGCGCGGACGGCCTGGAGGTCGCGCACGCGCTGCCAGGACTGAGCGCGCAGCAGCAGCGAGTAGGCGCTGACGACGACCGTGAGCACCGCGAAGAGCAGGGTGAACCGGCCGGGCGAGGCGTCCCTGACCGGCACCGCCATGCAGCCGAGCCCGAGCACGGGGCCGAGGACGGCGGCGGTGCGGGACGGCGCCCGCAGCAGGACCGCCGCGAGCAGCACCAGGAGCGCCACCGCCTCGCCCATCCCCCAGACGATCTCCGGGCGGTCGAGGAACATCAGCCCGGTCGCGGCCCAGGTGGCGGCCGCGGCGACCCAGGCCCGTACGACCAGGTCGAGCCTGGGCCACGGGAGCGCGCACAGACAGACCACCAGGCCCGAGGTCCAGACGATGGCGTGCGGCGCGGTGGGCTGGCGGGCCAGCGCCAGGCCCTCGAAGACGACGAGCCCGACCAGGACGGCGGCGAGCGCCCCACGGGCGGCCTCGGCCCACCGGGGGTGGCGGCGCAGCCAGCGGCGGAGCGGGCTCACGGGGCGCCCGTGGCCAGTCCGCTCTCCCAGGCCCAGGCGGCGATCTCCACCCGGTTCCGGGCACCGAGCTTGCCCTGCACATTGGCCAGATGGGTCTTCACGGTGGAGAGGGAGACGTACAGCTCGGCGGCGATCTCGGCGTTGGTGGCGCCGCGCGCCAGACAGCGCACGACGTCGCGTTCGCGCTCGGTGAGGGGTTCGGCGGGCTGCCGCAGGGAGGTGGCGGGGCGGGCGGTGGCGAGCTCGCGCAGCAGCCGGACGGTGATCGCCGGGGAGACCAGGGAGTCCCCGGCCGCCGCCGCCCGCACCGCCTCGACCAGCATCTCGGGGCTGGCGTCCTTGAGGAGGAAGCCGGAGGCGCCGCCGTGCAGGGCGGCGTGGACGTACTCGTCCAGGTCGAAGGTGGTGACGATCACGATGCGCGGGCGTTCGCGGCCGGAGAGGCGCCGGGTGACTTCGAGGCCGTCGAGGCCGGGCATGCGGATGTCGAGGAGCAGGACGTCCGGGTCGTGCCGGTCCACCGCCTCCAGGGCGGACGGCCCGTCGAAGACGTCGTCGAGGACGTCGATGTCGGGCCTGCTCTCCAGGATCATGCGGAACCCGGTCCTGACCATCTCCTGGTCGTCCGCGATGACCACTGTGATCGGCATGTCCACATATGACCAGATTGGGCCGGACGCCCGCAAATTCGGGGCGCCCGGCCAGCCGTATGACGCGGAGCGCTAAGCGGTCTCGTGGAAGTCCGGTGCGGTGCCGCGCGCCCCAAAGGGGCGCGGGGCCGTGACATATGCGGCTCCGCCGCGTGGGCACGACCAGCCACAGACGGCCCGCAGTCGCATACCCGCACTCCCAGCGGAGCGCTAGAGCGTCGCCGCCGCCTTCGCGATGTCCGCGGCGAAGGTCGAGACCTCGCTGTACACGCCGGGGTAGCCGGGCTCGGCGCAGCCCTGGCCCCAGCTCACGATGCCGACCTGGATCCAGGCGTTGTCGTTGTCCTTGCGGAACATGGGGCCGCCGGAGTCGCCCTGGCAGGTGTCGACGCCGCCCTCCTGGACGTAGCCCGCGCAGATCTCGTCGCTCGGGACGAGCTCACTGCCGTACGCCTGCTGGCACTGGGCGTCGGAGACGAACGGGACGGTCGCCTTGCGCAGATACCGCTGCTGGCCGCCGCCCTCCCTGGTGGCGCCCCAGCCGGCGACGGTGAAGGTGCCGTTGTTGAACTGGGTGGTGGTGGCGATCTTGAGGGTGGGCTGGTCGACCGGCTTGGCGAGCTTGATCAGCGCCCAGTCCTTGCCCCTGCCGTTGTAGCCGGGCGCCTGGAGCACCTTGGTCGACTTCACCTTGATGGCGCTGCTGCTCTGGAGGTCGACGACGCCCGCGGTCGCGGTGATGGACGTGTTGGTGCCGGAGCCGTTCACGCAGTGGGCGGCGGTGAGGACGATCTGCTGGCTGTAGAGGGCGCCGCCGCAGCCCATGGAGAGGCGGACCATGAACGGGAACTCGCCCTGGGCGGCGCGGGTTCCGCCGACCACGGGCGCCTGGGACGCGGAGGCGCCCGTGGCGGGTTGGAGGGTGAACGCGGCGAGGGTGACCGCCGCGACGGCTATGCATCTCTTGAGCGCACGCACGAGGGTGTTCTTCAAGGGACTGCCTTTCGTGGGGGGTTGGAGATCACAGCGCCCTGACGCGGCCCTGGGATGACATGGGCGCGTCAATGCGTGTGTGGTGGATTATCGGAGCCCCCCGGGCGCCCTACAAGGATTGCTTTTCGGCCATGCGTACGAAGACGGGGTGCCGTCGGTGCCTCGTACAGTGGAGGCTGGTTCACCGTCGTACGGGGGTGACAGCGTGGCCCATACGAACGCGTCCGGGGCCGGGGCCGGTCCGGTCGTCCACGGGTTTCCGCACATCGAGACCGTGCGGGCGGCGATCACTGCCTTGTACCGGCGACTGTCGGCCGACGGAATCCAGGGGTACGCGACGAGCGTCCTGCCCGCCGACGTGGCCTTCGCCGACCACGACGACCTCCATCTGGGCGCGCAGCGGGTGGCCCGGGCGCTGGTCCAGCACCTGCACCTGCCGGACGCCCGGATGATCGTCGGGTTCCGCGAGATGCAGCACGCGGCGTCGGTCGAACTGGCCGCGGGCCCCGAGTACTTCATCGAGCTCAACGACCGCTTCCGGCGCCACCGGCGGGACATCGGGGCGGCGCTCGCGCACGAGATCACGCACGTGCTGCTGCACCGGCTCGGTCTTGAGTTCCCGGGGACGCGGGACAACGAGATCCTCACGGACACGGCGACCACGTACCTGGGGGCGGGGTGGCTGCTGCTCGACGCGTTCCGGGAGGACGGGGTGTCCAGCCAGAAGCTGGGGTATCTGACGCCGGAGGAGTTCGGATACGTCCTGGCGAAGCGGGCGGCGGTGTTCGGCGAGGACCCGTCGCCGTGGTTCACCAGCCCGCAGGCGTACCCGGCGTACCGGGCCGGGGTCGCCCGGGCCCTTCTCGACTCGCAGCAGCCGCCGTTGGTGGGGGCGGGGTGGGCCGGGCGGCGGCGGTACGCGCGGGATCGGCGGGGCGCGCGGTCGGGTGAGGGGGTGTGGGGGTCTTCGGCGGGGCCGTACTCCTTCGAGGGTGGGGGTGCGTCGCTGCGGGTGTGCTTCTCGTGCCCGACGTGTGGGCAGCGGAATCGGGTGGGGGTTCGGGGGAGGGTGCGGGTGCGGTGCGGGGTGTGCGGGGCGGTACTGACCTGCGATACGTAAGCCCCACCCCGCCCCTTCCCTAAACCCTCCGGGGGTGGGTGGGGGTGAAGGTGGCTCTCCCGGGGGCTACACCCCCGGACCCCGTTCGTCTGCGGGCCGTCTGTGGCTGGTCGCGCAGTTCCCCGCGCCCCTGAGGGGGTACGGGCGAAGGCGATGGCGAAGCCGAGCCTTTTAGGGGCGCGGGGAACTGCGCGAGCAACCCCCACCGGCCCGCAGACAAACACCGGGCCCAATAGGGGCGCGGGGAACTGCGCGAGCAACCCCCGCCCACCCGCAGGCGAACGCAACCGGCCACCACCCCGGCCGGAATTCGCCCCCGCCCGCCCTCCCCGACGCCCCCCGTTCACCACCACGACACACACCACCCCCGTAATGAAGGAGTTGTCTGTACAACAGTTGGCTGTACAACCTCGCCCCTCATGGAGCCCTCGTGACGACCGCCCCCCGTACCCGCACCGCCGGTATCGCCCTCGCGCTCACCGCATCCGCGTTCGCTCTTGCCGCCTGTGGCGCGAAGAGTGACGCCAAGAACGTCGACTCGGCCGGGAAGGGTGGTGGCGGCGGGGTCTCCGTCGCGGTCGCCGGGTCCGCGAAGGAGGCCGGCGGGATGGACGCCCTGGTCGCCGCCGCCAAGAAGGAAGGCACCCTCAACGCCATCGCCATCCCTCGCGACTGGGCCAACTACGGATCCCTTATCGACGGGTTCCAGAAGAAGTACGGTGTCAAGGTCGCCGTTGAGAACCCTGACGGGACCAGTCAGGACGAGATCAATGCTGTCAAGACCCGGAAGGGGCAAGATCGCGCTCCGGACGTCCTCGACCTCGGCGCCTCCTTCGCTCAGGCCGCGGCCCAGCAGGGGCTGACCGCCCCGTACAAGGTCGAGGCGTACGACAAGATCGCCGCGGGGCAGAAGGACCCGCAGGCCCGGTGGTTCAACGACTACGGCGGCTACGTCTCCATCGGCTGTGACGCCAAGCGCGTCAAGGAGTGCCCGCAGACCTTCGCCGATCTGCTGAAGCCCCAGTACAAGGGGCAGGTCGCACTCAACGGCAACCCGACCAAGTCGGGTTCGGCCTTCGCCGGTGTCTACGCCGCCGCCCTCGCCTCCGGCGGGTCCTTCGACGACATCCAGCCCGGCCTCGACTTCTTCGGCAAGCTGAAGAAGAACGGGAACTACAACCCCGTCGAGTCCACCCCGGCCACCGTCGAGAAGGGCGAGACCCCGATCAGCATCGACTGGGACTACCTCAACGCCGGGTACGGGGAAGAGTTCAAGAGCAAGGGACTGGACTGGAAGGTCGCCGTGCCCAGTGACGGCATCTATGCCCAGTACTACTCCCAGGCCATCAACAAGGACGCCCCCCACCCCGCCGCCGCCCGGCTGTGGCAGGAGTACCTGTACTCCGCCGAAGGGCAGAACCTGTGGCTCAAGGGCCACGCCCGGCCCGCCCTCATGACCGCCATGGAGCAGGACGGCTCGCTCGACAAGGCCGCCGCGGCCGCGCTGCCCAAGGTCGCGGGCACCCCGAAGTTCCCCTCCGAGGCACAGACCGCCAAGGCCAAGCAGGTCCTCGCCGCGGGCTGGGCCAAGGCGATCTCGGGCTGATCTGATCCATGACAACCCTGACCACTTCCTCTTCGCCGGGGGTCGGCGACGCGCTCGACGTGCGCCGTCCCCGGCGGCGGGGCCCCAGGGCCTCCGGGTCCTGGCTCGCCGCCCTGCCCCTGCTCGCCTTCGTGGGTCTCGCCTTCGGGCTCCCCGCCGTCGCCATGGTCAACGGGGCGTTCACCGTCAACGGCTCGTACGGGCTCGGCAACCTCGACCAGTCCGTGCACGGCGCCTACCGCACCGCCCTCCTCGGCAGCCTCAAGCTGGCCGCCGTCACCGCGGGCATCGGCTCGGTGCTCGGGCTGCTGCTCGCCCAGGCCGTCGTCACCTCGCGCGGCCGGGCGCTGCGCGAGGCCGTGCTCACCGCGTCCGGCGTCCTCGCCAACTTCGGCGGTGTGCCGCTGGCGTTCGCCTTCGTCGCGACCCTCGGCAACGCCGGTGTGCTCACCACCCGGCTCGGCCTCGACCGGCACGGGTGGAGTCTCTACAGTTTCTGGGGGCTCACCCTTACGTATTTGTACTTTCTGGTGCCTCTGATGGTGCTCACTGTGGCGCCCGCACTCGACGGGCTGCGGCCCCAGTGGCGTGAAGCCGCCCTCAACTCCGGTGCCAGTGCCTGGCAGTACTGGCGGCACGTGGGCATCCCGGTGCTGCTGCCGACCCTGCTCGGCGGGTTCGTGCTGCTCTTCGGCAGCGCCTTCGCCGCGTACGCCACGGCCGCCGCGATGGTCGGCAGCTCGATCCCGCTGGTGACGCTCCAGATCGCGGACGCGCTCTCCGGCAACGTCCTGATCGGCCAGGAGAACGTGGCGCTCGCCCTCAGCCTCGACATGGTCCTGGTCGCGGCGCTCGTCATGGCCGTCCATCTGCCGCTGCAGCGAAGGAGCGCCCGATGGCTCGCCTGATCCCGGCCGGAGTGCGCCCATGGCGCGGCGTCGTCCTCGGCGCCGCCGGGCTCTACTTCCTGGTGCCGCTCATCGCCGCCCTGGTCTTCACCGTGGACGTGCCGAATCAGGGGTTCACCCTCGACTCGTACACGCAGATCTTCTCCGCCGACGGGTTCACCACCGCCCTGCTGCGCTCCCTCGGCCTCGGGCTCACCACGGTCGCCCTCGCGCTGCTCCTGACGCTCCCGGCCGCGCTCGCGGTGCGGCTCTCGGGCTCGGGGCGGCTGCGGGCGGTGCTCGAAGTGGTCTGCACGCTGCCGCTGGTGGTGCCGCCGGTCGCGCTGGTCGCCGGGATCGGGACCGTGCTGAAGTGGGGGCCCGACCACCTCGCCACCACTCCGCTGTACGAGACGTTCGTCGCCGTGCAGGACCCGGACTTCCCGATCGTGCTCGTCCTGGCGTACGTGGTGATGGCGCTGCCGTTTGTCTACCGCTCGCTGGAGGCGGGGCTGCGGGCCGTCGACGTCCGTACGCTCGTCGAGGCCGCCCGTGACCTGGGCGCCTCCTGGCCCCGGGCGATCGTCTCGGTCGTGCTGCCCAATCTGCGCACCGCGCTGCTCAACGCCTCGTTCCTGGCGCTCGCGCTGGTGCTCGGCGAGTTCACCGTGGCGCAGCTGCTCGGGTTCCAGCCCTTCGCGGTGTGGATCGTGCAGGCGTCCGGCTCCAACGCCCAGCTGTCCGTGGCCGTCTCGCTGCTCAGCCTGGTGCTGACCTGGGTGCTGCTGCTCGTCCTGACCGCCGTCTTCCGTACGCGTGCCGCCCGTTCGGCGCGTGCCCCCCGCAGTGACAAGAACAAGAAGGAGGCGGGCGCGTGACGATCACCGACGCACCTGCGCGCACCGGAACCGCCCTGAGGATCCGGGGGCTGCGCCGCACCTTCGGCTCCGCCGTCGCGCTCGACGGGCTCGACCTCGATGTCGCACCCGGTGAACTCCTCGCCCTGCTCGGCCCGTCGGGCTGCGGCAAGACCACGGCGCTGCGGGTCCTCGCGGGCTTCGAGAAGCCGGACTCCGGTCAGGTGCTGCTCGACGGCGAGGACATCGTGCCGGTCCCGGCCAACCGGCGCGACACCGGGATGGTCTTCCAGTCGTACAGCCTCTTCCCGCATCTGACCGCGGCCGAGAACGTGGCCTTCGGGATGCGGATGCGCAAGGTCGCGGCGGCCGAACGGCGCTCGCGCGCGGCCGAACTCCTTGAGCTCGTGGGCCTGCCCGACCACGGCGGGCGCTTCCCGCACCAGCTCTCCGGCGGTCAGCAGCAGCGCGTGGCGCTGGCCCGGGCGCTCGCCCTGCGGCCCCGGCTGCTGCTGCTCGACGAGCCGCTCTCGGCGCTGGACGCCCAGGTGCGGGTGAACCTGCGCGAGGAGATCCGGCGGCTCCAGCTGGAGCTCGGCATCACCACCGTGTTCGTCACGCACGACCAGGAGGAGGCCCTGTCGATGGCCGACCGGGTCGCGGTGATGCGCGGCGGACGGCTCGAACAGTGCGCCACCCCGGCCGAGTTGTACGACCGTCCGGCGACCGCGTTCGTGGCGTCCTTCATCGGCACCATGAACCGGATCCCGGGGCGCCTCGCCCCGGACGGGCAGGCCGAGGTCCTCGGCGTCACGCTTCCCGTGGACGGCCCGGCGGCCGGTGCCACCGCGTTCCTGGTGCGCCCCGAGGCGCTCGACGTGACGGCGGACGGCCCCGACGTGGTGACCGGCAGCTCCTTCCACGGCGCCAGCACCCGGCTGCGCGTCCGCCTCGCGGACGGCACCGAGGTGAAGGCCGACCTGCCCTCGCACGCAGCGGGCGCGTTCGGCGCCGGCGCGACCGTGACCGTACGGCCGCAGCGGCGTCCGGTGCTCGCGGCGGGTGAGGAGGCGTGAGCGGGCTGCGGGCGGTGCTCTTCGACATGGACGGCACGCTGGTCGACACCGAGCGGGCCTGGGTCGAGGTCGTCGAACAGGTCGCGGCCCGGCACGGGTACGCGCTGGTGGGCGCCGGGCGCACGACAGTGTACGGGCGGTCCGTCGAGGACACCGCCAAGATGCTGTACGAATCAATGGACGTCCAACAGGACGTGCTGGCGGCCGAGTTGGGCGACGGCTTCGCCGCCCGGCTCGCCGACGGGGCCGAGCCCCGGCCGGGCGCGCTGCGCCTCCTCTCGGCGCTGCGCCGCGACCGGGTGCCGACCGCGCTGGTGTCGGCGTCCCCGCGCGCCGTCGTCGACCGGGTCGCGGCCTCCCTGGCCGGGCACCGCTTCGACGCGGTCTACGGGGCGGAGGACACCGTACGAACGAAGCCCGCGCCCGATCCGTATCTGGCGGCGGCAGCGGCCCTCGGCGCGGAGCCGTCGCGGTGCGTGGCCGTCGAGGACACGGTGACGGGCGTGACGTCGGCGGAGGCGGCGGGGTGCGCGGTGCTCGCGGTCCCGTCGATGGAACCCATCGCACCGGCGGCGGGCCGGACGGTACTGGCTAGTCTGGAGCAGGCGGATCTGACGTTGCTCCGCTCGCTGGTGAGTGCTGGCTGAGCGGACTGGTGCAGGTCTGGTGCGGCACCGGACGCCCCCTCAGGGGCGCGGGGCTGTGACATATGCGGCTCCGCCGCGTGGGCGCGACCGGCCCAGCACGGTCCGCAGACGAACGGGGACGGGGAACAACATGGCAGGCAAGGCGGCGCCGCTGTACCGGAAGGTGGCCGGCGATCTGCGGGCGGCCATCACCGCCGGGGAGTACGGGTCGGGGGCGCGACTGCCCGCCGAGGACGAACTCGCCCGTACCTACGGCGTGTCCAGGGGCACCATCCGCCAGGCGCTCGGCGCGCTGCGGACCGACGGGCTCGTCACCTCGCGGCGCGGGGCGCGGCGGGTGGTGCTCGGCGGGGGCGGGGCGCGGCTGCAGAGCTTCGAGGAGCTGCGGTCGTTCGCGCGCTGGGCGCGCTCGCAGGGCGAGGAGCCCGGCGGCCGGACGGTCGCGGTGGACCCGGGCGAGGCGAACGAGGAGGAGGCGTACCACCTGCGACTCCCGGTCGGGGAGCGGATCTTCCGCGTCCTTCGGGTCCGTACGCTCTCCGGATCCCCGGTGATGGTGGAGCGCACCACCTACCCGGAGCGGGTGGGCGAGCTGGTGGCGGCGATGGACCCGGGCCTCGCCTCGCACGCCGCCGAGCTGGAGGCGCACGGCGTGCTGTTCAGCGACGCCCTGCACACGATCGACGTGGTCCCGGCGGACGCCGCCGACGCGGAGCTGCTCGGCTGCCGGGCCGGTGACGGCCTGCTGCGCGAGCGCCGCCGCTCCACCGACCCGGCGGGCCTGCCGGTGGAGTGGTCCCAGGACCGCTATCTGCCGGGCACGGTGGCGTTCACCGTACGGAACTCGTCGGGGTCCAGGGCGATGGGCAGGAGCCTCAACGGCTCGTGAGGCTCCTGCGCGTCCGTCCGTTGCTGCTCAGCAGCCGTGGTCGACCAGGTCGAAGGTCGCGTAGTGGTCCGAGGTGTAGTAGTCCTCGTCGGTCTGCTGTCCGGTGACGATACGGCGGGCGCCGCGCGTCGGGGAGCCGGGCGTCTTCACGGTGTACTCGTGGTAGTAGCCGCTCGGCTCCGACGGCAGCACGTGCTCGCGGTTGGAGAAGACGACGCCGTCCTGGGAGTACGGGAACGGGCCGCCCTTGTCGATGAGCCGCAGCGTGTCGTACGCCTGCGAGGGCAGGTCGGAGTAGCAGATGCTGCCGACGCTCTGGACGGAGGCGGTGGAGGCGGTGGCCTCAAGCGCGGCCGGGCCGAGGAGCAGGGTGGCGGCGAGGGCCGCGATTCCGCCGAGCGTGCTGATGCGTGGGGGGATTCTCATGCGGTCATGATGACGCGCGTAGACCGGCGGCCGTCAACGTCAACTCCGTTGAATTTCCCACGAGTTAACCTGCGGCACCTGGCCGTAACGGGGGCTTCCGCCGCTCTTTGATCTCATGGGCAGAAATTGGCCATTCTTTCGTTTCGCCGAACTAAATACGTTGCTACTCTCCCGCCATGGACCACACCCTCGCTCCCGACCGCGCCAAGGCGGTCGAAGACCTTCTCACCGTGATGCGCGAACACAGCGGCGTCACCGTGATGTTCCACACCGCGGTCGCCGAAAGGCAAGGCCTGGGCGCCTCCGAAACCAAGACGCTCGATCTGCTGGAACGGTTCGGTCCGCTCACCGCGAAGGAACTGTCCCAGCACACCGGCCTCGCCCCCGCCTCGGTGACCGGCCTCGTCGACCGCCTGGAGGCCAAGGGTTTCGTACGGCGTGCCAAGCACCCCACGGACAAGCGGCGCGTGCTCATCGAGATCCGCTGGGAGAACATCGACGGGCTGAAGCGGTTCTTCGTGGACTGGTCCCATCAGGTGGCCGAATTCTGCGAGGAGTTCACGACGGAGGAGCTGGGGACCGTGGTCCGCTTCCTGGCCGGCAACAGCACGCTCCAGCACGAGGCGGCGGCCCGGCTCGGACCGTAGAGCGGGGCGCGCAGCCGCAGCCGCAGCCGCCGGGAAGTCTCGCGCGCCTCGACCACCCACCGTCCCCACGCCCTCTCACCCCGCCCCGTACACCGCCCCCGGCTCCTCCGCCTCCCCCAGCAGCCGTCGTGCCGTCTCCCCCGCCTCCGCCGGGGTCCAGCGGGCCCCCTTGTCCGCCGTCGGGCCCGGGCGCCAGCCCTCCATGACCGTGATGCGGCCCCCCTCCGCCTCGAAGACCCGGCCCGTCACGCCCTCGCTCGCCGCCGAGCCGAGCCACACCACCAGCGGCGACACGTCCTCGGGCGCGGCCGCGAGCCCGGTGAAGACCTGTTCGGTCATCCGGGTGCGCGCCGCCGGGGCGATCGCGTTGACCTGGACGCCGTACCGCGCGAGCTCCGCCGAGGCCACCAGCGTGAGGCCGACGATCCCGGCCTTGGCCGCCGCGTAGTTCCCCTGGCCCACACTGCCGAGCAGGCCCGCCCCGGAGGTCGTGTGGACGACCCGGGCCACCGGCCGGCGGCCCGCCTTGGACTCGGCGCGCCAGTGCGCCGCCGCTTCCCGCAGCGACAGGAAGTGGCCCTTGAGGTGGACCCGGACGACCGCGTCCCAGTCGTCCTCGTCGAGGTTGACCAGCATCCGGTCGCGCAGGAAGCCCGCGTTACCGACCAGCGTGTCCAGGCGGCCGAAGTGGTCGAGGGCCGCCTCGACGAGGGAGGCCGCGCCCTTCGCCGTCGCGATGTCCCCGCCGTGCGCGACCGCCTCGCCGCCCGCCGCGCGGATCTCGGCGGCGACCAGCTCGGCCGGGCTGCCGGGGGCCGGGGCGCCGTCGAGGCCGACGCCGAGGTCGTTGACGACGACCTTCGCCCCCTCGGCCGCGAACGCCAGGGCGTGCGCGCGGCCGAGCCCCCGCCCCGCCCCGGTCACCACGACGACCCGCCCCGCACTGATGCCCGTCATCTCAACTCCCTTGCTGCTCGGGTGACTTGTTGACCGTGGCCGCGTCCAGGAACGCCGGGCGCTCGCCGCCGCCGTGGACCAGGAGGGAGGCGCCGGTGATGTACGCGGCCCGGGCGGAGGCGAGGAAGACGGCCGCCTCCCCCACCTCGGCGGGCTCGGCGAGCCGCCCGAGCGGCACGGTCCGGGCGACGGCCGCGACGCCCTCCTCGTCGCCGTAGTGCAGCTGCGCCAGCTCGGTGCGGACCATGCCCAGGACCAGCGTGTTGACCCGCACGGCGGGCGCCCACTCCACCGCCATCGAGCGGGCCAGGTTCTCCAGGCCCGCCTTGGCCGCGCCGTACGCGGCGGTGCCCGGCGAGGCGCGCGTCCCGCTGACGCTGCCGATCATCACCACCGAGCCGCCGGACGCCCGCAGATGCGGATACGCGGCGAGCGAGGCGGTGAGCGGCGCGGTGAGGTTGAGCTCCACCACGCGCGCGTGGCGCTCGGCGGACGACTCGCCGAGCAGGCGGTAGGGCGTGCCGCCCGCGTTGTTGACGAGCGCGTCGAGGTGCCCGTACGCGGTCGCGACCGCGTCGAAGAACTCCCGTACGGCGGCGGGTTCGCGCAGGTCGAGCGGGCGGAACTCGGCCTCCCTGCCCGCCGCTTCGACCGGCCGCTCCGGCGGTCTGCGGGCGCAGACCACCACCTCGGCGCCCGCCGCCAGGAACGCCCGCGCGATGCCCGCGCCGACGCCCCGGGTGCCGCCCGTGACGACCGCCGCCTTCCCGGCCAGCTCCATCCGCGCTACCTTCCTCACCTAACAAATGTTTGGTGGAAAGGTAGCTGATCCGCTCATGGGTGTCTCCACCACCGGCCCCGAGAAGGGGATTTCCCTCGTCACGGTCGACTTCCCGCCCGTCAACGCGCTTCCCGTGCACGGCTGGTACGAGCTGGCCGACGCGGTGCGCACGGCCGGGCGCGACCCCGGCATCCGCTGTGTCGTCCTGGCCGCCGAGGGGCGCGGCTTCAACGCCGGGGTCGACATCAAGGAGATGCGGCGCGACCCCGGCCACAGCGCGCTCATCGGCGCCAACCGGGGCTGTTACGAGGCCTTCGCGGCGGTGTACGAGTGCGAGGTGCCGGTGGTCGCGGCGGTGCAGGGGCACTGCCTGGGCGGCGGGATCGGCCTGGTGGGCAACGCCGACGTGGTGGTGGCGAGCGAGGACGCCACCTTCGGGCTGCCCGAGCTGGACCGGGGCGCGCTCGGCGCCGCCACCCATCTGGCCCGGCTGGTCCCCCAGCACCTGATGCGCGCGCTCTACTACACCTCGCGGACGGCCACGGCCCGGGAGCTGCTGGCCCACGGATCGGTGTGGAAGGTGGTGCGACGGGCCGAACTCCTCGACGCCGCACTGGAGTTGGCGCGCGAGATCGCCCGCAAGGACGGCTCGCTGATCCGGCTGGCCAAGGCCGCCATCAACGGCATCGACCCCGTCGACGTCCGCCGCAGCTACCGCTTCGAACAGGGCTTCACCTTCGAGGCCAACCTCAGCGGGGTGGCCGACCGGATCCGCGACACCTTCGGCGAGGAGCCGGGGAAGGGGAAGGAGCGGGCATGACCGACAAGACCATGACGCCCGAGGAGGTCGTCGCGCGGCTGCACAGCGGCATGACCCTCGGCATCGGCGGCTGGGGCTCGCGCCGCAAGCCGATGGCGCTGGTCAGGGCGCTGCTCAGATCATCGGTGACGGATCTGACGCTGATCTCGTACGGCGGCCCGGACGTCGGCCTGCTCGCGGCCGCCGGAAGGATCCGCGAGCTCGTGGCCCCCTTCGCCACCCTCGACTCGATCCCGCTGGAGCCGCACTTCCGCGCGGCGCGCGAGGCGGGGGCGTTCGCGCTGACGGAGATCGACGAGGCGATGTTCATGTGGGGGCTGCACGCGGCCGCCAACCGGCTGCCCTTCCTTCCGGTACGGGCCGGACTCGGCTCGGACGTCATGCGGGTCAACCCGGGGCTGCGGACGGTGACTTCGCCGTACGAGGACGGGGAGACGTTCGTGGCCGTGCCCGCGCTGCGCATGGACGCGGCCCTGGTCCACCTCAACCGCGCCGACCGGCTCGGCAACGCCCAGTACCTGGGCCCCGACCCGTACTTCGACGACCTGTTCTGCGAGGCCGCCGACAGCGCGTACGTCTCCTGCGAGCGGCTCGTCGAGCCGGGCGGCTTCGCGGCCGCCGTCCCGCAGACCCTCCTGGTCGGGCGCCACTCGGTCACGGGAGTCGTCGAGGCGCCGCACGGGGCGCACTTCACGTCGTGCGTACCGGACTACGGACGGGACGAGCCGTTCCAGAAGCTGTACGCGACGACGCCGTGGGCCGATTTCGCCGCGCGGTTCCTGGCGGGGCCGGACGAGAAGAGCTACCAGTCGGCCGTCCAGGCCTGGCACGAGGAGGCCCGGTGACATCCGAGGCTTTGGTGATCAGCCGCGCCGAGTACTGCGTGATCGCCTGCGCCGAGGCGTGGCGCGGCGACGGGGAGGTGCTGGCCAGCCCGATGGGCCTGATCCCGTCGCTCGGCGCACGGCTCGCCCGGCGCACCTTCGCCCCCGACCTGCTGCTCACCGACGGCGAGGCGACGCTGGTCGGGGCGGACGGGGCGGCGGAGGGCTGGCTGCCGTACCGCCGCCATCTGACCATGGTCACCGGGGGCCGACGGCACGTGATGATGGGCGCGAGCCAGCTCGACCGGTTCGGCAACCAGAACATCTCCTGCATCGGCGACTGGGCGGCGCCCACGCGCCAGCTGCTCGGGGTGCGCGGCGCCCCGGTCAACACCCTGAACAACCCGGTGAGTTACTGGATCCCGCGCCACTCCCCCCGGGTGTTCGTGCCCGAGGTCGACATGGTGTGCGGCGTCGGCTACGACCGGGCGGCCGCCGCCGGGGCGCGCTACCACCGCCTCCCCCGGGTCGTCAGCGACCTCGGCGTCCTCGACTTCGCCACGCCGGACCGCACGATGCGGCTGGCGTCGCTGCACCCCGGGGTGACGGTGGAGCAGGTGCGCGCGGCGACGGGCTTCGAGCTGGCGGTGCCGGACGAGGTCCCGTACACCCGGGACCCCACTCCCGGGGAACTGCACCTGATCCGGGAGGTGCTGGACCCGGAGGGGCGACGAGAAGGGGAGGTCCGCAGCTGATGGAGACGGCACTGACCCGGCTGGTGGGGGTGCGGCACCCGATCGTGCAGACCGGGATGGGGTGGGTGGCCGGACCCCGGCTGGTGACGGCCACGGCCCAGGCCGGGGCGCTGGGCATCCTCGCCTCGGCGACGATGACCCTCGACGAGCTGCGCGCGGCGGTACGGGAGGTCACGTCGCGTACGGACGCGCCGTTCGGGGTGAATCTGCGGGCGGACGCGGGGGACGCGCGGGAGCGGGTGCGGATCATCGTGGAGGAGGGGGTACGGGTGGCGTCCTTCGCGCTCGCCCCCTCGCGGGAGCTGATCGCCACGCTCAAGGACGCGGGCGTGGTGGTCGTGCCGTCCGTCGGGGCGCGGCGGCACGCCGAGAAGGTGGCGGCGTGGGGCGCGGACGCGGTGATCGTGCAGGGCGGGGAGGGCGGCGGGCACACCGGCGAGGTGGCGACGACGGTCCTGCTGCCGCAGGTCGTGGACGCGGTGGACATCCCGGTGGTGGCGGCCGGGGGCTTCCACGACGGGCGCGGGCTCGTGGCGGCGCTGGCGTACGGGGCGGCGGGGGTCGCGATGGGCACGCGGTTCCTGCTCACGTCGGACTCTCCGGTGCCGGACGCGGTGAAGGCGCGGTATCTGGCGGCGGGGGTTTCCGATGTGACGGTGACGCGGGCGGTGGACGGCTTGCCGCACCGTCTGCTGCGGACGGAGCTGATCGCCTCGCTCGAACGGTCCGGTCGGATACGTTCCCTGACCTCGGCGGTACGCCACGCGGCGGCGTTCCGCGCGCTGTCGGGTTCGTCGTGGTCCCGCCTCGTGGCGGACGGCCGCGCGCTGCGCCACGGCAAGGACTTGAGCTGGAGTCAGGTCCTGCTGGCGGCCAATACGCCGATGCTGCTGCGGGCGTCGATGGTGGAGGGGCGGGTGGAGGCGGGGGTGATGGCGTCGGGGCAGGTGGCGGGGGTGATCTCGGATCTGCCGAGTGTGGGGGAGCTGGTGGGGAGGGTGATGTCGGAGGCGGAGGCAACGGTGTCGCGTCTCGGGGGTTTCGGCCCCACCCCGCCCCTTCCCTAAACCCTCCGGGGGAGAGGGGGCGAAAGGTGGTCTCCCGGGGGCTACGCCCCCGGACCCCGTTCGTCTGCGGACCGGCTGTGGCTGGTCGCGCAGTTCCCCGCGCCCCTGACCACCTAGGGGCGCGGGGAACTGCGCGAGCAACCCAGCACGGTCCGCAGACGAACGGGGTCTGGGGGCGAAGCCCCCAGCAGCCCACCCCGACCCCCACCCGGCCGCCCGCCAGAGGGCTTTCGGGAAGGGGCGGGGTGGGGATCAATCCGGCTACGCCGGGGCGTTGCGGCGGCCACCCGCCTGCGGGCGGCCGCGGCGCGCGCCGCCGCCCTGGGCGCGGGCGCCCTGCGGCTGGGCCGCACCCCGGGCAGAGCCCTGGGACTGGCCGCCGCGGCCACCCTGCGCGGAGCCCTGGCCCGTGCGGCCGGACCGGGCCGCTCCCGAGCGCGCGCCCCGGCTCCGGGTGCGCGCACCCGACGGCGGCGTCGGCGCGGGAACCTCGATCACGACCGGCACACCCGACGGCTCGCGCGCCCCCGTGACCCGTACCAGCTCCTCGTCGCTCGACTTCACCGCCGCCGTCCGGGGACGGATCCCCGCGAACGTCATCAGGCGGCTCATCTCCCGCTTCTGCTCGGGCAGGACCAGCGTCACGACGCTGCCCGACTCGCCCGCGCGGGCGGTGCGGCCGCCCCGGTGGAGGTAGTCCTTGTGGTCCGTCGGCGGGTCGACGTTGACGACCAGGTCGAGGTCGTCGACGTGGATGCCGCGCGCCGCCACGTTCGTCGCGATGAGCGCGGTGACCTGGCCGTTCTTGAACTGCTCAAGGGTGCGGTTGCGCTGCGGCTGGGAGCGGCCGCCGTGCAGGCCCGCCGCCCGTACACCGCTCGCGAGCAGCCGCTTGACCAGCCGGTCCACCGCACGCTTGGTGTCCAGGAACATGATCACCCGGCCGTCGCGCGCGGCGATCCGCGCGGTGACGGCCTTCTTGTCGGTCTCGTCCTGGATGTAGAGGACGTGGTGCTCCATCGTCGTCACGGCGCCCGCCGACGGGTCCACCGAGTGCACGACCGGGTCCGTGAGGAACATCCGCACCAGGCGGTCGATGTTCTTGTCCAGGGTGGCGGAGAACAGCATCCGCTGACCGCCCGGCTCGACCTGCTTCAGCAGCGCCGTGACCTGCGGCATGAACCCCATGTCGGCCATCTGGTCGGCCTCGTCGAGGACCGTGATCCGCACCTGGCCGAGCACGCAGTCCCCGCGCTCTATGAGGTCCTTGAGGCGGCCGGGCGTCGCCACGAGCACCTCGGCGCCGCGCCGCAGCGCGTTCGCCTGCTTGGTGAGCGAGAGCCCGCCGACGACCGTGGTCAGGCGCAGGTTGACGGCCGTGGCGTACGGCGTCAGCGCGTCGGTGACCTGCTGGGCCAGCTCACGCGTCGGTACGAGCACGAGGGCGAGCGGCGCCTTCGGCTCGGCGCGGTGGCCGGCCGTACGGGCCAGGAGCGCGAGGCCGAAGGCGAGGGTCTTGCCCGAGCCGGTGCGGCCGCGGCCGAGGATGTCGCGGCCCGCGAGGGAGTTCGGCAGGGTCGCGGCCTGGATCGGGAACGGCTCGGTCACGCCCTGCGCGGCCAGCGTCTTGAGGAGCGCCGCGGGCATGTCGAGGTCGGCGAAAGCCGCCACCGAGGGGAGCGCGGGCGTGACCGTTTCCGGCAGCGTGAATTCACCCTGCGGCTGCACGGTCCGGCCGCGCGCGGACTTCGCGGCGGGCTTGGCGGAGCTGGAGGTGGAGCGCTTGCGGGGGGTCATACGCGTCATACGGAAATTGCCTTCCTGGGCCCGGGGGACGGACAGCACGCAAGCCGGGACCCGCACCTGCGCGGTGCGGGCCCCGGCTCGGAATTCGCCGTGATCAGGCGGGGAGGATGTTCTCCGCCTGCAGGCCCTTCTGGCCCTGGGTGACCTCGAAGGAGACCTTCTGGCCCTCAAGGAGCTCACGGAAGCCGGAGGAGGCGATGTTCGAGTAGTGGGCGAAGACGTCCGGGCCGCCGCCGTCCTGCTCGATGAAGCCGAAGCCCTTTTCCGAGTTGAACCACTTCACGGTGCCAGTAGCCATGTCATTCTCCTGAATAGGTAGGGGCCCCATCCGGAGAAAGCCGGAAAAACAATAATGCGCCTGAGGAACATTCCCGTCAGGCGCACATAAAGTCTATGGGTACCAAAACTGCAACGCGGAAACTGTACCACGTCGCCGGGCCGGGGGCAGGTGCGGCCGTGTGGGCCGCACCACTCCCCCGCACCACTCCCCCGCACCGCTCCCGCCCTGCTCACAGCCGTTCGATCACCGTCACGTTCGCCTGGCCGCCGCCCTCGCACATCGTCTGGAGGCCGTAGCGCCCGCCCGTGCGCTCCAGCTCGTGCAGCAGCGTCGTCATCAGCCGTACGCCGGTGGCCCCCAAAGGGTGACCAAGGGCGATGGCTCCGCCGTTGACGTTGACCTTCGCCGGGTCCGCGCCGGTCTCCTTCAGCCAGGCGAGCACCACCGGCGCGAAGGCCTCGTTGATCTCCACCAGGTCGATCGCGTCGATCGTCAGGCCCGTCTTCTTCAGCGCGTACGCCGTCGCCGGGATCGGCGCCGAGAGCATCCGGATGGGGTCCTCGCCGCGTACCGAGAGGTGGTGGATCCGGGCGCGCGGGGTGAGCCCGTGCTCCCGTACGGCCCGCTCGCTCGCCAGGAGCATCGCGGCCGCGCCGTCCGAGACCTGGGAGGAGCACGCGGCGGTGATCGTGCCGCCCTCGACGACCGGCTTCAGGGCGGCCATCTTCTCCGGGCTCGTGTCGCGGCGCGGCCCCTCGTCGACGCGCACGTCCCCGTACGGCACGGTCTCGCGTACGAAACGGCCCTCGTCGGCCGCCCGGATCGCGCGCCGGTGCGAGCGGAGCGCGAACTCCTCCTGGTCCTCGCGGCCGATCCCCCACGTGCGCGCGATGAGCTCGGCGCCGTGGAACTGGTCGACCGGCTGGTCCCCGTACCGCGCGCGCCAGCCAGCCGAGCCGGCGAACGGGCCCTCGGTCAGGCCGAGCGGCTCGGCCGCCTGCCGGGAGGCGAAGGCGATCGGGATCATCGACATGTTCTGGGTGCCGCCCGCGACCACCAGGTCCTGGGTGCCGGAGAGCACGGCTTGGGCGGCGAAGTGCACGGCCTGCTGGGAGGAGCCGCACTGGCGGTCGACGGTGACGCCCGGCACCTCCTGCGGCAGCCCGGCCGCCAGCCACGCCGTCCGCGCGATGTCCCCGGCCTGCGGCCCGACCGCGTCGAGGCAGCCGAAGACGACGTCCTCGACGGCGGCCGGGTCGATCCCGGAGCGCTCGACGAGCGCGCCGAGCACATGCGCCCCCAGGTCCGCCGGATGCACGCCCGCGAGCCCGCCCCCGCGCCGCCCCACCGGAGTGCGCACCGCTTCGACTATGAATGCCTCGGCCATTCCCGACTCCCTTCCCGACTCCCTTGACGTACCGGCGAATTACTCGCGTACGGCGATTCCGTCCAGCACCATCGACAGGTACTGGCGGGCGATCTCCTCCGGGCTGTGCTGTCCGCCGGGCCGGTACCAGGACGCGGCCACCCACACCGTGTCGCGGACGAACCGGTAGGTGAGCCGGACGTCCAGGTCCGCCCGGAACGCCTTCGCCTCGACCCCGCGCTCCAGGGTCCCCAGCCAGGCCTGTTCGAACTTGCGCTGCGAGTCGGCGAGGTAGCCGAAGCGCGGCAGCTCGGTGAGGTGCCGGGACTCCTTCTGGTAGATCGCGACGGCGGCCCGGTGCCGGTCGATCTCCCGGAAGGACTCGGTGACCAGGGCCTCGATGGTCTCGCGCGGCCCGAGCCCGGCCGCGAGCACCGCGTCGTACCCCTCCCACAGCTCGGTCAGGAAGGTGGAGAGGATCTCGTCGAGCATCGATTCCTTGGAATCGAAGTGGTAGTAGAGGCTGCCCGCGAGCATGCCGGCCTCGTCGGCGATCCTGCGGACGGTGGTGGCGTTGTAGCCCTGGGCGGCGAACACCTCGGCCGCGGTGGCGAGGAGTTCTCCGCGCCGCTCGGGCACGGCGGTCACCTGCTGCTTCTTGTTCTTCGGCACGGGTCCATTGTGGTCCTGGTGGTGGTCCTGGGCGGCGCTAGGGATGTTGACTGCTGACGGCTACGACTTCGCCGGTCATGTACGAGGAGTAGTCGCTGGCCAGGAAGACGATCACGTTGGCGACCTCCCACGGCTCGGCGTACCGCCCGAAGGCCTCCCGCGCGGCGAGCTCGTCGAGGAGCTCGGCCGAGGTGACCTTGGCGAGGTGGGGGTGCATGGCGAGGGAGGGCGAGACCGCGTTGACCCGCACGCCGTGGGCGGCCGCCTCGATCGCCGCGCAGCGGGTGAGCGCCATGACGCCCGCCTTGGCGGCGGCGTAGTGGGCCTGCCCGGCCTGGGCGCGCCAGCCGACGACGGACGCGTTGTTGACGATCACGCCGCCGAGGCCCGCGGCCCGGTAGGCGCGCAGGGCCGCCCTGGTGCACCGGAAGGTGCCGTTGAGGGTGACGTCGAGGACCCGGTCCCACTGCTCGTCGCTCATGTCGGCCAGCTCGGCCGTGCCGCCGAGGCCCGCGTTGTTGACGACGACGTCGAGGCGGCCGTGCAGCCGCACCGCCTCGTCGAACAGCGCGCGCACCTGCGCGTCGTCGGTGACGTCACAGGGCAGCGCGGCCACCGCGTCGGCACCGAACTCGGCCGCGAGCGCCTCCTCGGTCTCCTTGAGCCTGCGTACGTGCGCGTCGCCGACCAGCACCCGCGCGCCCTCCTCCAGGAACCTGCGGGCGGTCGCGCCGCCGATCCCGGCCCCGGCGGCGGCGGTGACGACGGCGGTGCGGCCGTCGAGGAGGCCGTGCCCGGGCACGTACGGAACCTTGTTGTCGGTCACGTCCGCAGGCTAACCTACCAAACACTTGTTAGGGAACGGTCGCGAAGGGGCGGGCCCCGCAATGGACTTGGACCACACGGCCGAGGAGGACGCCTTCCGCGCCGAGGCGCGCGAGTGGCTCGCGGACCATGTGCCGGCCGCGCCGCTCCCCTCCCTGGAGACGGCGGAGGGCTTCGCCGCGCACCGGGAGTGGGAGGCCGAGCTGTACGCCGGGCGGTGGTCGGCCGTCTCCTGGCCCGAGCGGTTCGGGGGCCGGGGCGCCGACATCTTCGGGTGGCTGGCCTTCGAGGAGGAGTACTGGGCGGCGGGCGCGCCCGGCCGGGTCTCCCAGAACGGCGTCAGCCTGCTCGCGCCGACGCTCTTCGACCACGGTACGGAGGAGCAGCGCGCCCGGGTGCTGCCGGACATGGCGAGCGGGGCGGTGGTGTGGGCGCAGGCCTGGTCGGAGCCGGAGGCGGGGTCGGACCTGGCGTCGCTGCGGTCGCGGGCCGTGCGCACGGACGGGGGCTGGCTGCTCTCGGGGCAGAAGACGTGGTCGTCACGGGCCGCGTTCGCCGACCGCGCCTTCGGCATCTTCCGTACGGACCCGGCGGCGCCCCGGCCCCACCAGGGCCTGACGTATCTGATGTTCGACCTGCGGGCCCCCGGCGTGACCGTCCGCCCGATCGGCCGCCTCGACGGCAGACCGGCGTTCGCGGAGCTGTTCCTGGACGAGGTGTTCGTCCCCGACGAGGACGTCATCGGGGAGCCGGGGCAGGGCTGGCGCATCGCGATGTCGACGACCGGCAACGAGCGCGGGCTGACCCTGCGCTCCCCCGGCCGCTTCCTGGCCGCCGCCGACCGGCTCGTACGACTGTGGCGCGAGCGCGGCGCAGACCGGGGGGCGCGCGACCGGGTGGCGGACGCGGTGATCGGGGCGCGGGCCTACCAGCTGTTCACCTACGCGGGCGCGTCCCGCTTCGCGGCGGGCGGGGAGACGGGCGCGGAGTCGAGCCTGAACAAGCTGTTCTGGTCGCAGTACGACATCGCACTGCACGAGACGGCACTGGAACTGCTGGGCGCGGAGGGCGAGTTGGCGGAGCTGTCCGGCGGCTGGGCGGAGGGATACGTCTTCGCGCTCGCCGGGCCCGTGTACGCCGGTACGAACGAGATCCAGCGCGACATCGTCGCCGAGCGCCTGCTCGGCCTCCCGAAGGGCCGCCGATGAGGTTCCTGCCGACCGCCGAGCAGCGCGACTTCACCCGCTCCCTGGACGCTCTCCTGACCGCCTCGGACACCCCGACTGCCGTACGGTCCTGGTCGGCCGGGGACCACGGGCCGGGCCGGGCGCTGTGGGCGCGGCTCGCCGACGCGGGGGTGTTCGCGCTGGCGGCACCGGAGGCGCAGGACGGGATGGGCCGCCTGCCGGTGGAACTCGCCCTGGCCTACCGCGAGTTGGGACACCACGCGGTGCCGGGCCCGCTGGTGGAGACGGCGGCGGCGACGGCCCTGCTCTCCCACTTGGCGGACGCCGGCGACCCCGCCCCGGCCAAGCGCCTGCTGCCGGGCCTGCTGACGGGCGAGACCGTGGTCACGCTGGGGGTGCCGGAGGGCGGGGGGTACGTGCTGGATGCGGAGGGGGCGGATGTGCTGCTGGTGGTGACGGCCGCAGAGGGGGATGGGCCCGAGCTGCGGCTCGCCCCCGGCCACGGGCCCGTCCACCGCTCCCTCGACCCCGCGCGGCGGCTCGCCCGCCCCGATCCCGGTGGGGAACTCCTCGCCGCCGGGCCGCTGTTGGCCGAGGCGGTCGGGTGCGCCGTCCGCTGGGCGCGGCTCGCGGCGGCCGCGCAGGCGGTCGGGGTGGCGGAGGAGCTGCTGCGCCGGACGGTCGCGTACGTCAAGCAGCGCACCCAGTTCGGGGTGCCGATCGGCTCGTTCCAGGCGGTCAAGCACCGGCTCGCGGACACGCTGCTCGCGGTGGAGTTCGCGCGGCCGCTGGTGTACGGGGCGGCGCTCACCCTCGCCCCGGGCGACCTCGCGGCGGCGAAGGCGGCGGCGGGCGAGGCCGCGTACACGGCGGCCCGGGCCGCGCTCCAGCTCCACGGCGCGATCGGCTACACCGAGGAGCTGGACCTCTCCCTCTGGCTCCGCAAGGCCCGACCGCTACGGGACGCCTGGGGCACACCGGCGGAGTGCAGGGCGGAGGTGCTGGGGGCTTACTCCTAGCAGCCCCGTTCGCCTGCGGGTCGGTGGGGGCTGGTCGCGCAGTTCCCCGCGCCCCTTATAGGCCCGGTGTTCGTCTGCGGGCTGTGGTGGGTTGCTCGTGCAGTTCCCCGCGCCCCTGAGATGCGCCCCTGCGGGGCGCCCAGGGGATTGCCGCGCAGCGGCATTTTCAGGGGCGCGGGGAACTGCGCGACCAGCCCCCACCGGCCCGCAGACGAATAATCGCCCTCCAGCGGCGCGCCTACGCCTCTTCCCTCGGCGGCTCCGTCCCTCCGCCCCGCCGGATCGTGCGCAGGGCGGCGCCCGGGCGCCAGGCCCGCAGGACGATGTCCTCCGCCTCCTTGTCGATGCCCGTGTGGACCACCTCGGTCAGCTCGGCCCGGAAGAGGAGGAACGGCTCGGGCGGGTGCACGTCGTCCGCGTACCGGGCGAGCTCCCCGGGGTCGACGACCTCGACCGCCCGTCCGCTGATCCGGACGTCGCCGTCGGCCATCTCCGCGTCGGGCCCGGGGTTCGCCTGGACCGCGAAGCGCGGGTCGCGGCGCAGGTCGTACGCCTTGCGGGAGTTCGGCATCATGCCGAGCCACAGCTCGCCGCCGCGGATCTCGACCTCCAGGCCGGTGACCCGGGGGCTGCCGTCCGCGCGCAGGGTCGCGAGGACGTGGTGCTTGTACAGGAGGAAGCGCTCCCGCACGGTCGCGGCGAACCGCGGCTCGGCGGCCTCGAACTCTTTCCAGCGGAATGTCTGCGTCTGCGGTGTCTGCGGTGCCATGCGCCCAGCAAACCGCAGATACCCGACACCTTCTGTCTGGATTACTCCGACGTCCGGACTACTCCGCCGTCGCCGCGACGATGGCGGCCAGCGAGGTGCGGCTCCTCTCCAGCCCGTCGATGCGCTCCTCGATCGCGGCGAGCTGCTCGCGCAGGAGCGGCGTGAGGCACGGCTCGACCTCCGCCTCGCCGCCGCACACGCAGTCCAGCACCTCGCGGATCACCCGCGTCGGGAGCCCGGCGTCGAGGAGGCCACGGATACGGCGTACGGTGCGGGGCGCGTCGGCGGCGTACGAACGGTGGCCACCAGGCGTCCGCTCGGACTCCAGCAGCCCCTGCTCCTCGTAGTACCGAAGGAGCCGCACGCTCACTCCGGTCTCCCGCGACAGCTCGCCGATCTTCACCGTGATCCCCCTCACACACGCCCGTACGGGCTTGAACCTCACATCGGTGTGAGCTCCTAGCGTTCCCGCCATGACGCACACGAACACCGCAACCCGCACCTCGTCCGACATCTTCCACCTGGGCGGCGACCTGCCCGTACACCGCATCGGCTACGGCTCGATGCGCCTCGCGGACGCCCCGGACGCCCGCTCCGGCGGCACGGCGCAGATCTGGCGGGCGCCGACCGACCGCGCCGAGGCGGTCGCGCTGCTGCGGCGGGCGGCGGAGCTGGGCGTGGACCTCTTCGACACGGCCGACGCGTACGCGCTGGGCGCGGGCGAGGAGCTCATCGCGGAGGCCCTCCACCCCCACCGGAACCAAGGCATCACGGTCGCCACCAAGGTCGGCGTGGTCCGCCCCGGGCCCACCGAGTGGGTGCCCCTCGGCCACCCCGCCTATCTGCGCCAGCAGGCCGAGCTCTCCCTGCGCCGACTGCGCACGGAGCGCATCGACCTGCTGTACCTGCACCGCATCGACCCCGACTATCCGCTCGCGGACCAGGTCGGAGCGCTCCGGCAGCTCCAGGACGAGGGCAAGGTCCGCCACATCGGCCTCTCCGAGGTGACGGTGGCGCAGCTGCGCGAGGCGGCGGAGACCGCCCCGGTCGCGGCCGTCCAGAACCTCTACAACCTGGCCTCCCGCGAGTCGGAGGACGTCGTCGACTACACGGCCGCCCACGGCATCGCCTTCGTCCCGTACTTCCCGGTGGCGATGGGCGCCCACGCGGTCCCCGACAGCCCCCTGTCCCAGGCGGCCCGCGACCTCACCGCCACCCCGTCCCAGACGGCTCTCGCCTGGCTGCTCCACCGCTCCCCCACGATGCTCCCGATCCCGGGCACGTCGTCGGTCCCCCACCTGGAGGAGAACGTGGCGGCCCTGCGCCTGCCGCTCACGGGGGCGCAGTTCGAGGAGATCAGCCGGGCGTCTGCTCCTGGAACGACGGCAGGCTGAAGATCCGTTCCTTCGACGCGTCGTCCATCAACTCGACCAGCGGCAGCACCAGTTCCCACAGGTCGCGTTTGTCGACCTCGCGGGCGAGCGCGTCCAGGTCGTCGTCCGTGAGGGCGGCCGCGGAGGTCGCGATCGTCTCGCGGGAGGCGGCGGGGAGGAGTTCAACCAGGGGGAGGAACTCCGCCCACAGGCCCGTGGCCACCACCGCCGGGACGATTCCGGTGAGGATCCCGGGGTCGCGCAGGGACGGCAGGAGGGCGACCGCGCGGCGGTCGTCGTCGGAGAGGAGGGCCACCAGGGGGAGCAGGGACTCCCACAGGTCCTGGGCGGCCACGGTGCGTACGAGCGAGTCGAGGCGCTCCGGCGGCTGGCGGGCCGCGAGCGTGGCGATGCGGGTGCGCCGGTCGCCCGTCACCAGGCCCGCGACCGCCAGCGCCTCGGGCCACAGGCCGTCCGCCGCCGACGCCACGACCCGCGCCAGGCGCTCCTCGCCCATCAAGTCGACTATCCGGCCGAGGTGTTGGGGCAGGTCGATCACGCTGCCCGTCCTCAGCACCACCGCGTCCTCGACCTGCGGCAGGATCCGCTCCAGCGCGGAGTCGCGCAGATGGCCCACGAAGCGGCCCATGGTGAGGTGGTCGCCGCGTTCGGCGAGGGCGACGGAGACGCGTACGAGGAGGTTCTCGTCGAGGCGGTCCACGATGCCGGGGATGCGGCGCGGGTCGAGGTGCGCGCAGGACTCCGCGGTGAAGGCGACCGGCAGCTTCTCGATGATGTCGGCCGCCCGGGCGGGTTCGAGTCTGCCCGCCACGGCGGCCGCCAGGCGAGGACCCAGCGCCTTCTGGGAGATCGCGGCCGCGACCCCGGCGGGCACCAGCTTGGTGGCGCGGGCGATCCGGTCGAGCATCTCCGGCGTGCCGTCGAAGAGCGCGGCCACGGTCTGCTCGCGCAGCCGCCGCAGGTCGTCGGCGGGGAGAGCGGTCAGGAAGGCGAGTTCGTCGGGTTCGCGGCCGAGCAGGCGGGCGATCTTCTCCGTCTCGGCGCGGCCGAGGAGCTTGTCCATGTCGGTCACCGGCTCACTTGAAGAGGATGCGGCGGACGGGACCCCGGGCGAGCGCGGGGACGAGCTTCAGCGCCTCCTCGGCGGCCTCGCCGAGATCGGCGGCCCTGGACGCCCGTTCCTCGCGCAAGGCGGAGGCCAGGAGCGCCAGTTGGCCCTCCGTCAGGGCCGCCAGGCCCTCCGGTGGCGGTGACCCCAGCTCCGTACCCAGTCGTGACAGCGCTTCGGTGCTCACGGAAACCTCCCGGCGACAGCGGCGGCATCGGTCCGGTCCCGAGCGTGGTGGGGATTTGACTTTTAGTCAATAGAGTCGCCCGGGCGCGCCCAGCGTTCGCGCAGCACCTCCTCCGCGGGCTTCCCGTGCGGTGTGTACGCGAGCCTCGCCGGTGTCTCCCCGCTGTCCGGCCAGTCGTCCCACATCCACCAGCACACCCCGGCCCACCAGTCCCGGCCCGTGAAGACGTCCAGCAGCGCCCGGTATCCGGCGGCCTGTTCCCCGGCGTCCTCGCGCTTGCTGACCGTCCAGGAGTACGGCGCCGTGGTCGAGCCGTGCTGGCTCGTGTATCCGGCCTCGGTGAACAGGATCTTGCGGTGCTGCCGTCCGGAGAAAGCCGCCAGTTCGTCCGCGACCGGCCGCCAGGCCCGGCCCAGCTTCGCCGCGTCCGCCGTGGGGGACGACCCCAGCGGCCAGTAGGCGTCGATGCCGATGACGTCGAGCTCCGGCCAGAAGGGAACCTTCGCGTACTCGTCGTAGTTCGCCGCGTACGTCAGCGGCTCCCGGTAGCGCGCGCGGACCGCCGCGATCACCTTGCGCCAGGCCGCCAAGTCCCCGGACACGCCCGCGAGTTCGGTGCCTACCGCGAACCGCTCGGTGCCCGTGTCGTGCGCGAGCGCCGCGTAGTGCGCGATGAACTTCTCGTACGAGGCGAACCAGGCCGCCCGGTCGGCGGGGCGGATCTCGGCCCGGTCGGTGCCGTCCACCAGGTCCACGTGCGGCTTCAGCATGACCTTGAGCCCGGCCCGGTGCGCCAGGGCGGTGATCCGCCGCAGGCTCGCGTCGCTCGCGGTCTCCTCGGTGGGGTGCTGCTCCGCGTCCTTGGTGCCCTTCTGGTACCAGGTGGGCGTGAAGACGACCCAGCGCGCCCCGGTGTGCGCGATGTCCGCCAGATATGCCTCGGCGCGCGGGCTGTCGTAGTCGTCCGCCGCCCAGGACGGCAGGGTCATCCCCCGCACCGTCCCCTCGCCGGCGGCCCCGGACGGGCTGGGGCCGGGCCCCGAGTCGTCGCGCGGCTCCCCCGAGCAGCCCCCGAGCACGAGCGCGGCGGCCGCGGCGAGAGCCGCGACCGCCTTCTTTCGAGTGGTGCTCACAGCGCCGCGGGGCTGACGAAGGTGTAGCCGAGGGCCTTGATGCCGTCGATCGTGTCCTTCAGCGGCTGGACCGGATAGTAGGGGTGATAGAAGAAGCTCGCGAAGCCGTCCCGGACCGCCAGGTTGGCCTTGGCCGACGCGATCAGGTCCGCGGGCAGCCGCGGAGGATGGTTGTTGTACGCCACGGGCTCATAGTTCCCGATGTTCTCCGGCAGCACCTTCGTCCCGTACACATCGTTGACGACGTACGGGAAGAACTGGCCGATGAACCGGTTCGGGTCCGCCGTACCACCGCTCAGCGTCCCCGCGAAGTACAGCGAACGCTCCAGCCGGGACGGGTAGTTCTGCGCGAAGACGCGGTAGTCCGTGGCGGAGGCGGCGTAGTGCGGAGTCGTCCACAGCTGGGGGCGCGGAAGCCCGGCCGAGGCGAACGCCGCGAGGCCCGCGGTGATCCGGGACTGCGCCCAGGCCGTGGAGTCCTCGGCCACCGGCCCGTCGTAGACGACGTTGTCCGCCGCGTCCACGTGCGCCCGGTAGAACTCGAAGTCGTCGCCGGTCACCCCGGTGTACGGGTTGTTGACGCTGTCGTACTGGTGTGTGTAGCCGTGCTCCATCAGCACGGCGCCGCGCGCCAGCATGTACTTCAGCGCCGAGACGACCTGCGGCCGCTGCGCGAGCGTCACCGTCTGCGGCGTCCCGCCGCTGTAGACGCCCTTCGGGTCCTTGTAGACCGGGATGACGTTGATGCCGTACGGGATCCGCTGGGAGTACAGGTAGTCCGCCATCGCCCGCAGATCCGCCGGGTCGGCGTCGGGGCTGATGTCCTCCAGGCGGACCATCGCCCGGTGGCGGGCGGCGGTGCCGGGGGCCAGCGAGTCGTACAGCATGTCCTCGAAGGCGATCACGCGGTCGCTCTCGGAGACGTAGGCGAACGGGATCTCCCCCACGTAGGTGAGGTTGGCCGACCGCACCGCCCACGGGAAGGTCTTCCCGCTCGCGGAGTCCAGCGCCTCGGCCACCTTGGTGACCGCCGGATAGCCCGTCCCGGTCAGGATGTTGGGGCGCAGCACGCCGCCGTCCTGCCCGGCCGGGATCTTCCGGGTGAGCGTCTGGCCGCTGTAACCGACCTGCGTGACGTTGCCGACGGAGCCGCCGTCCTCGAAGTACGAGGTGGTCGGGTCCCAGCCGTACTTCTGGGTGAACTGGGCGACCCCCACCGCATTGCCCATGTTCCAGATGTTGTCGCCGACCCAGGTCACCGGGGTCGTGGAGGCCTGGACGTCCTGGTAGAACGCGGCGGGCACGGCGTCCGGGATGCCACCGCCGTAGTAGGTGGAGCCGAGGTAGACGGCCGCCGTGTACTGGCCGAGCATCCCGGCGGTGTACTGGGAGACCGGCTTGGCGGTGACGGTGCCGAAGTGGCCGCCGAGGTTGGCCGCGGCCATGGCGTACAGCTCACCGAGGTGCCCGTAGGGGCCCGCGGTGTCGTAGAGCACCAGGGTCGAGGTCGCGTCGGGCGCCGCGAGGAGCCGCTGCACGGTGGTGGTCACCGTCGACAGGGCGGCCGTGACGGGCGCGTGCGGCGCCACCCGGCGTTTGATGTCCGCGGCGAGGTGGGCCTTCGCCCAGTCGGCCAGGCTCACCCGGCTGACGTTCGCCGCCGGGCCGATCAATTCAGGCCGCGGCCGGTGGCGGTCGGACGGGGCGGCCGAGGCCGCGAAGGCGGTCCCGATCAGGGCCGCGATCAACAGGAACACGACGGAGGTCCGGCGCCGGCCCCGCCGCCTGCGCACGGACGCCCTCCGCAAGGATTTCATGATTGATTTCCCCCCTCTTTGCCATTCAATGGCAGACCAGGGACCCGTGCCGGTTTTCCCGGCCGGGATCTTGGCCGAATGAGGCACACGATTCTTCTGGCCGACCACAAAGCCTGTCAATAGGTTAGGAGTCCTCGGTTCCGCCCCCAGCTCCCGCGAAAATTTCGATCCATGAACTTTTAACTTCAGCGCTCGCGGCACTGTCCGAATCTGCTACGTTCGCCATCTCACGCGGAGACGTGTGGGTAAAAATGGGGGGGGAACCCATGTACGGAAAACCTGCCTTGGGCACCGTGCTGCCGCTGGCGGGGATGGCGGCGGCACCCGAGGCCGTGCCGGGCCTACCTTTGGCCAAGGCTCTGCAGGCCACGGCGGGTGCGGGCTTCGTTCTCTACTGCCTGATCGCCTGCGTCCTCATATCGATCAGAATTCGACTCCGCTGGCACACCGGTTCGAATATTCAGCCCGACGGGGCACACCCCGACGACCTGGGGCGGAAATGATCGTCGAACTGCTGCTGTGGTCGAGCATTTCCATCATTCTCATGGCGGGCTGCTACAACACCGGTCTCTTTATGCTCTCCAGGCGCAGGCCGCCCCGTCGAAAAGGACCGCGTAAAGAACGGCTCTATGTATTTCTCCTCGCCTGCCTCAATGAAGAACAGGTGTTGGCCGAGAGCCTGGCGCGCATCACCGCACTGCCCGCCGGGAATTTCCTGGCCCTGGTCATCGACGACGCCTCGGACGACCGTACGTCCGAGATCGCCCTGGCGGCGGGCCCCGACCGGGTCCTGCTCCACCGGCGCGAACTGCCGGACGCCCGGCGCGGCAAGGGCGCCGCGCTCAACGACGGCGTACGGTTCCTGACCGAATCCGGTGTGCTCGACGGGCACGATCCGGACGACGTCATCCTCTGTGTGGTCGACGCGGACGGGCGCCTCGACGGCCATGTGGTCCAGTCCGTCGACCCGTTCTTCGACGACCCCCGCACCGGAGCCACCCAGATCTGCGTGCGGATGTACAACCGGCGCACCGGACTGCTCGCCCGCCTCCAGGACATGGAGTTCGTGGTCTACGGCGACGTCTTCCAGAGCGCGCGCCGGTTCATCGGAAGCGTCGGCATGGGCGGCAACGGCCAGTTCATGCGGCTGTCGGCGCTGCACACCCTGGGGCCCGGCGGCCCCTGGAGCGACAGCCTCACCGAGGACCTGGACCTCGGCGTACGGCTGATCGCCAAGGGCTGGGCCACCCAGCACTGCACCACGGCCTCGGTGTCCCAGCAGGCCGTCCTCACCCTGCGGCGCCTGGTACGGCAGCGATCCCGCTGGTTCCAGGGCCACCTCCAGTCGGCCGGACTCGTCCCGCTCATCCTGCGGGAGGTCCCTACCCGACCCGCGCTCGACCTGCTCTACCACCTCTCCAGCCCGGTGCTGATCCTGCTCACCTCGCTGCTGCCGCTGTCCTTCCTGGTCGCCCTCGGCGGCACCGTCCTCGCCTCCGTCGAGGCGGGCCGGGCGCTGGTGTCACCGATGTGGCTGCTCGGCCCGTACGTGCTCTCCTTCACCGCCGCGTACGCGTACGGCTTCGTGTACGCCAAGCGCGAGCGGGACCTGGGGCTCGTGCGGTCGGTGCTGATCGCCCACGTCTTCGTGTTCTACGGCTACATCTGGTTCGCCGCCGGCTGGTGGGGGCTGTGGCGGATGGCGACCGGGAAACGCACCTGGCTGAAGACCGCCCGCACCTGAGCGGCGGTCCCGCGCCGGCCTCGTAGGCGCACCTCTCACTTCTCTCATCGTGCTCGTCCTTGTCATAGGGGGGACCTATGTCTGCCATGCCTTCGTTTCCTTCCGCTGCGCCCGTGCGCGCCATGCTGGTGCTCGGCACCCGGCCCGAGGCGATCAAACTGGCGCCGCTCGCCCGGGCGCTCGCCGGCGGTACGGAGTTCGAGCCGGTCGTCGTGACCACCGGCCAGCACCGCGAGATGCTCCAGCAGATGCTGGGGCTGCTGCGGGTCGACGTCCGCTACGCCCTCGACGTCATGCGCAACCGCCAGCAGCTCTCCGATCTGACGTCCCGGCTGGTGGAAGGGCTCGGCCAACTGCTGCGCAGGGAGCGGCCCGACCTGGTCGTGGTCCAGGGCGACACCACGACCGCGCTGGCCGGGGCGCTCGCCGCCTTCTACGAACGCGTTCCCGTCGCGCACGTCGAGGCGGGGCTGCGCACCGGGGTCCTGGACAACCCCTTCCCCGAGGAGCTCAACCGCTGCCTCATCGGGCGGATCGCGCGCTGGCACTTCGCCCCCACCGAGCGCGCCGCCCGGCACCTGCGGGCCGAGGGCATCCCCGACGGCCAGATCTTCACCACCGGCAACACCGTCATCGACAACCTCCACTGGGTGCTCGCCGAGGGGCTCGGGCAGAGCGCGTTCCGCACCGCGCGGCGGCGGATCCTGGTCACCCTGCACCGCCGGGAGAACCAGGGCGCCCGGATGCACGCGATGGGCCGGGCGCTCGGCCGGCTCGCCGAGCGGGGCGACGTGGAGATCGTGATCCCGCTGCACAAGAGCCCGGCGGTGCGCGAGGCGCTGCTGCCGCTGGCGGGCCGGCCCGGCATCACCCTGGTCGAGCCGCTGGACTACCCGGACTTCACGGCCACGCTCGCGGGCTGCGACCTCGTCCTGACCGACTCCGGCGGCATCCAGGAGGAGGCCCCCAGCCTCGGCAAGCCCGCACTGGTGCTGCGGACCACCACCGAGCGGCCGGAGGCGGTGGAGGCCGGGGCGGCCCGGCTCATCGGCACGGACCCGGAGGCCATCGTGGGCGCGACGGCCGCGCTCCTGGACGACCCCGGCGCGTACCGGCGGATGTCGACGGCGGGCAATCCGTACGGGGACGGCGGCGCGACCGCGCGGATCGTCACCCAGCTCAGCGAGGACTTCGCGGCGGAAGTCCCGTCCGCCCCCGTGCCCTTGCTCCCCGCGCCCCCCGTAGGCGGCGGACCGGGTCCATACTCGACGGCATGACGACAGCCCCGCGTCTGCGGCGCCCGGTCCCGCCGACCGGGCCCGGTGGCCGCAGACGCAGAGCCACCGCCCTGGTCCTGGCCGCCGCCCTGCTGGCGGCCGGGGCCTTCGGGCTGAGCAGGTGCGCGGACGACGGCGGCCCGGCGCCGCGCGAGCCCTGGGCCGACGGCACGGCGCACGGCCGCTGGCAGTCGGTGTTCAACGGCCACGGCGTCAACACGGGGGACGACGACTCCCTCGATCTGTCGCCGCGGCGGGCCACCGACCCCGGCACCACCCACGCGGGCCTCGTGGTGAGCCGGGACGTCTACGGCGACGTCCGGTACGAGGCCCGGATGCGCACGGTCGAGCAGTTGCGCACCCCGGCGCCGAACACCTGGGAGGTGGCCTGGCTGGTGTGGGCGTACACCGACCCGGAGCACTTCTACTACATCACCCTCAAGCCCAACGGCTGGGAGCTGGGCAAGCGCGATCCCGCCTACCCGGGCGGCCAGCGCTTCCTGGCGACGGGCGAGCGGGCCTTCCCGGTCGGCCAGTGGTACACGGTCCGGGTCCAGCAGCAGGGCGGCCACCTCCGGGTGGCCGTGGACACGGCGGGCCTCGCCGACTTCACCGACACCGAACGCCCTTATCTCCAGGGCGCGTTGGGGGCGTACACGGAGGACGCGCGGGTGGAGTTCCGCCGGCTGCGGGCCGAGGGCCGCAAGGGCTGACGCGCCGCGACGCCCGCCCGGTCGTCCGGTCGGGGACAGTGGGGCAGGCGCCGCGCTGCGGGGGCCCGGGGGTGTCCCCCGATCCGGCGCAGCCCGTACACCGTTGTACGGAACGATTTGGGTGGAGCCGACTAGACCGTCAGCGCCCGGTCCGTCGGACGGATCGGGGCGGGCAGTGCGCTCCTCCCCGTAAGGTACCGGTCCACACCCCGTGCTGCCGAACGGCCCTCCGCGATCGCCCAGACGATCAAGGACTGGCCGCGGCCCGCGTCACCGGCCACGTACACTCCGTCGACATTGGTCGCGAAGTCGGCGTCGCGGGCGACGTTGCCGCGCTCGTCGAGCTTCAGGCCGAACTGCGCCACCAGGCCGTTGGACTGGTCGGTGCCGGTGAAGCCCATGGCGAGGGTGACCAGCTGGGCGGGGATCTTCCGCTCGGTGCCCGGCTTCCGGTTCAGCTTGCCGTCGGTGAACTCGACCTCGACCAGGTGCAGGAACTGGACGTTGCCGTCCTCGTCGCCCTCGAAGTGGGTGGTGGAGACGGAGTAGACCCGCTCGCCGCCCTCCTCGTGGGCCGAGGTGACCTTGTAGAGCATCGGGAAGGTCGGCCAGGGCTGGCCGGTCGGGCGGTCCTCGCTCGGCCGCGGCATGATCTCCAGCTGGGTGACCGAGGCCGCGCCCTGGCGGTGGGCGGTGCCCACGCAGTCCGCGCCCGTGTCGCCGCCGCCGATCACGACGACGTGCTTGCCCTCGGCGGTGAGCGGGGGCGCCACGAAGTCGCCCTCCTGCACCTTGTTCGCCAGCGGCAGGTACTCCATGGCGAAGTGGATGCCGTTCAGCTCGCGGCCGGGGACCGGCAGGTCGCGAGAGACCGTGGCGCCGGCCGCGATGACCACCGCGTCGTACCGCTTGCGCAGCTTCGCCGCGTCGATGTCGCGGCCGATCTCGACCTCGGTGCGGAACTTGGTGCCCTCCGCGCGCATCTGCTCGATGCGGCGGTTGATGTGCACCTTCTCCATCTTGAACTCGGGGATGCCGTAGCGCAGCAGACCGCCGATGCGGTCGGCGCGCTCGTACACCGCCACCGTGTGACCGGCCCGGGTCAGCTGCTGGGCGGCGGCGAGGCCCGCCGGGCCCGAGCCGATGACCGCGACGGTCTTGCCGGAGAGCCGCTCCGGCGGCTGCGGGGTGACGTCGCCGCTGTCCCACGCCTTGTCGATGATGGAGACTTCGACGTTCTTGATGGTGACGGCGGGCTGGTTGATGCCGAGCACGCACGCCGACTCGCAGGGAGCCGGGCACAGCCGCCCGGTGAACTCCGGGAAGTTGTTGGTGGCGTGCAGCCGCTCGGACGCCGCCGACCAGTCCTCGCGGTAGGCGTAGTCGTTCCACTCGGGGATCAGGTTCCCCAGCGGACAGCCGTTGTGGCAGAACGGGATGCCGCAGTCCATGCAGCGCCCGGCCTGCTTGCTGATGATCGGCAGCAGCGAGCCGGGAACGTAGACCTCGTTCCAGTCCTTGACGCGCTCGGCCACGGGGCGGGTCTTCGCGACCTCGCGACCGGTGGTGAGAAAGCCCTTGGGGTCAGCCATTGGTCGCCGCCTCCATCATCTTCTCGGTGGTCTCCTGCTCGGAGAGACCGGCGAGCTCAGCGGCTTCCTTGGCGGCGAGCACTGCCTTGTACGTGGACGGGATGATCTTGCTGAAGCGGGCCGCCGCGGTGGGCCAGTCGGCGAGCAGCTTCTCGGCGACCGTGGAGCCGGTCTCCTCCTGGTGGCGGCGCACGACGTCGTGCAACCACCGCTCGTCGGCCTCGGTGAGGGCCTCGACCGTCGTCAGGTTGCCGGAGTTGACGTGGTTCGGATCGAGGTCGATCACGTACGCGATGCCGCCGGACATACCGGCCGCGAAGTTGCGTCCGGTCTCGCCCAGGACCACCGCGTGGCCGCCGGTCATGTACTCGCAGCCGTGGTCGCCCACGCCCTCCGAGACCACCAGGGCGCCGGAGTTGCGGACGCAGAACCGCTCGCCGGTGCGGCCGCGCAGGAACAGCTCGCCGCCGGTCGCGCCGTACGCGATGGTGTTGCCCGCGATGGTCGAGTACTCGGCGAGGTGGTCGGCGCCCCGGTCCGGGCGGACGATCACGCGGCCGCCGGAGAGGCCCTTGCCGACGTAGTCGTTGGCGTCGCCCTCCAGGCGCAGCGTCACACCGCGCGGCAGGAAGGCGCCGAAGGACTGGCCGGCCGAGCCGGTGAAGGTGACGTCGATGGTGTCGTCGGGCAGGCCCGCACCGCCGAACTTCTTGGTCACCTCGTGGCCGAGCATGGTGCCGACGGTCCGGTTGATGTTGCGGATCGCGACCTGCGCGCGGACCGGCTGGGCGTCCTCGGCGGTGGCGGCCTCCAGGGCGTCGGCGGCGAGCTTGATCAGCTCGTTGTCGAGCGCCTTCTCCAGGCCGTGGTCCTGCTCGACGACGGCGTGGCGCACCGCGCCCTCGGGCAGCTCGGGCACGTGGAAGAGGGCGTCCAGGTCGAGGCCCTGCGTCTTCCAGTGGCGCACCGCGCGGCTGGTGTCGAGGAGCTCGGCGTGGCCGACGGCCTCCTCGATCGACCGGAAGCCCAGCTCGGCGAGGAGCTCGCGGACCTCCTCGGCGATGAACTGGAAGAAGTTGACGACGTACTCGGCCTTGCCGGAGAACCGGTCGCGCAGCACCGGGTTCTGGGTGGCGATGCCGACCGGGCAGGTGTCCAGGTGGCAGACGCGCATCATGACGCAGCCGGAGACGACGAGCGGAGCGGTCGCGAAACCGAACTCCTCGGCGCCCAGCAGCGCGGCGATGACCACGTCGCGGCCGGTCTTGAGCTGGCCGTCCGTCTGGACGACGATGCGGTCGCGCAGCCCGTTGAGCAGCAGGGTCTGCTGGGTCTCGGCGAGACCGAGCTCCCAGGGGCCGCCCGCGTGCTTCAGGGACGTCAGAGGAGACGCGCCCGTGCCGCCGTCGTGGCCGGAGATGAGGACGACGTCCGCGTGCGCCTTGGAGACACCCGCGGCGACCGTGCCGACACCGACCTCGGAGACCAGCTTCACGTGGATGCGGGCCGCCGGGTTGGCGTTCTTGAGGTCGTGGATCAGCTGGGCCAGGTCCTCGATGGAGTAGATGTCGTGGTGCGGCGGCGGCGAGATGAGGCCGACGCCCGGCGTCGAGTGACGCGTCTTGGCGACCCACGGGTAGACCTTGTGGCCGGGCAGCTGGCCGCCCTCGCCGGGCTTGGCGCCCTGCGCCATCTTGATCTGGATGTCGTCCGCGTTGACGAGGTATTCGCTCGTCACGCCGAAGCGGCCGGAGGCGACCTGCTTGATGGAGGAGCGGCGCGCCGGGTCGTACAGGCGCTCCGGGTCCTCGCCTCCCTCGCCGGTGTTGGACTTGCCGCCCAGCTGGTTCATGGCGATGGCGAGCGTCTCGTGCGCCTCGCGCGAGATCGAGCCGTACGACATGGCGCCCGTGGAGAAGCGCTTGACGATCTCGGAGACCGGCTCGACCTCGTCGATGGAGATCGAGGGGCGGTCGGAGGAGAAGCCGAAGAGCCCGCGGAGCGTCATCAGCCGCTCGGACTGCTCGTTCACGCGCTCGGTGTACTTCTTGAAGATGTCGTACCGGCGGCCGCGGGTGGCGTGCTGGAGGCGGAAGACCGTCTCCGGGTCGAACAGGTGCGGCTCGCCCTCGCGGCGCCACTGGTACTCGCCGCCGATCTCAAGGGCGCGGTGGGTGGCCGCGATGCCGGAGGCGGGGTACGCCTTGGCGTGCCGGGCGGCGACCTCCTTGGCGACGACGTCGATGCCGGCGCCGCCGATCTTGGTGGCGGTGCCGCTGAAGTACGTGCCGACGAACCGCTCGTCGAGGCCGACGGCCTCGAAGACCTGGGCGCCCCGGTAGGAGGCGACGGTCGAGATGCCCATCTTGGACATGACCTTGAGGACGCCCTTGCCGAGCGCGTAGATCAGGTTGCGGATCGCCTGCTCGGGCTCCAGGCCCTCGATGAAGGTGCCCGCGCGGACCAGGTCCTCGACGGACTCCATCGCCAGGTACGGGTTGACGGCCGCGGCGCCGTAGCCGATCAGCAGCGCCACGTGGTGCACCTCGCGCACGTCACCGGCCTCGACGAGCAGCCCCACCTGGGTGCGCTGCTTCGTACGGATGAGGTGGTGGTGGACGGCGGCGGTGAGCAGCAGCGACGGGATCGGCGCGTGCTCGGCGTCGGAGTGCCGGTCGGAGAGGACGATGAGGCGGGCGCCGTCCTCGATGGCGGCGTCGGCCTCGGCGCGGATGGCCTCGATGCGCTCGGCGAGCGCGGCGCCGCCGCCGGATACCCGGTACAGGCCGGAGAGCGTGACGGCCTTCATCCCGGGCATGTCGCCGTCGGCGTTGATGTGTATCAGCTTCGCCAGCTCGTCGTTGTCGATCACCGGGAACGGCAGCGTGACGCTGCGGCAGGACGCGGCGGTCGGGTCGAGCAGATTGCCCTGCGGGCCGAGCGAGGAGCGCAGCGAGGTGACGAGCTCCTCGCGGATCGCGTCCAGCGGCGGGTTGGTGACCTGCGCGAACAGCTGGGTGAAGTAGTCGAAGAGCAGCCGGGGGCGCTCGGAGAGGGCCGCGATCGGCGAGTCCGTGCCCATCGAGCCGAGCGGCTCGCCGCCGGTGCGGGCCATCGGCGCGAGGATGACGCGCAGCTCTTCCTCGGTGTAGCCGAAGGTCTGCTGGCGGCGGGTGACCGAGGCGTGCGTGTGCACGATGTGCTCGCGCTCGGGCAGGTCCTCCAGCTCGATCTCGCCGGCTTCCAGCCACTCCTTGTACGGCTTCTCGGCGGCCAGCGCCGCCTTGATCTCGTCGTCCTCGATGATGCGGTGCTCGGCGGTGTCGACGAGGAACATCTTGCCGGGCTGGAGGCGGCCCTTGCGGACGACCTTCGCGGGGTCGATGTCGAGCACGCCGACCTCGGAGGAGAGCACGACCAGGCCGTCGTCGGTGACCCAGTAGCGGCCCGGGCGCAGGCCGTTGCGGTCGAGGACCGCGCCGACCTGGGTGCCGTCGGTGAAGGTGACGCAGGCCGGGCCGTCCCAGGGCTCCATCATCGTGGAGTGGTACTGGTAGAAGGCGCGCCGGTCCGGGTCCATCGAGTCGTGGTTCTCCCACGCCTCGGGAACCATCATCAGGACGGAGTGCGGCAGCGAGCGGCCGCCGAGGTGGAGGAGTTCGAGCACCTCGTCGAAGGAGGCGGAGTCGGAGGCGTCCGGCGTGCAGACCGGGAAGATCCGGTCCACATCGCGGTCCCCGAACAACTCGGTGACCAGCTGCGACTCGCGGGCCACCATCCAGTTGCGGTTGCCCTTGACCGTGTTGATCTCGCCGTTGTGCGCGACGAAGCGGTACGGGTGGGCGAGCGGCCAGCTCGGGAAGGTGTTCGTCGAGAAGCGCGAGTGGATCAGCGCGACGGCGGTGGCGAACCGGCGGTCGGAGAGGTCCGGGAAGAACGGCTCCAGCTGCCCGGTGGTGAGCATGCCCTTGTAGACGATGGTCCGGGCGGAGAGCGAGGGGAAGTACACCCCGGCCTCGCGCTCGGCGCGCTTGCGCAGGACGAAGCCCTTGCGGTCGAGCGCGATGCCGCTGCTGGTGCCGTCGGCGACGAAGATCTGCCGGAAGGCGGGCATGGTGGCGCGGGCGCCGTTGCCGAGCAGCTCGGGCGTGACGGGCACCTCGCGCCAGCCGAGGACGTCCAGGCCCTCCTCGGCGGCGATGGCCTCGATCCTCGCCACGGCCGAGGTGCTGTCCTCGACGGGCAGGAAGGCGATGCCGACGGCGTACGCACCGGCCTCGGGCAGCTCGAAGGAGGTGACCTCGCGCAGGAACGCGTCCGGCACCTGGAGCAGGATGCCGGCGCCGTCACCGGAGTCCGGCTCGGAGCCGGTGGCACCCCGGTGTTCGAGATTGCGCAGTACGGTCAGCGCCTGCTCGACCAGCTCATGGCTGGCCTCACCGGTCAGGGTGGCCACGAACCCGACACCGCAGGCGTCGTGTTCGTTACGGGGGTCGTACATCCCCTGCGGAGCAGGTCGACCGTCCATGGGCGACCAGGCGTCGGAACGCATCGGCTCTCCCGTCGTCGTCGTGGCATATACACAGCCGAGGGACGACGTTGGCCCTCTGCGAAATTTCGTGCAGGTTACATGATGGGACGGATCTCGGGAACCGGATAGTCCATTCCAGCATGCGGACACTCGGGCGGCGATCGCCGTGCTTTCCGGGGCAGGCTTCATTGCCTGCGGCAGCGGAGTGTGTACGGCCTATGCCCGGTGGTCGAAGATGCGAAACCGCTCAGTAACGATTAGTTATGTGGGTTCCTGCATACTCCCGCATCTTACGGGTGGCGGGGCGATCCCGTGCAGGACGTAGGTCACATGGTGACCCCGGACCCGCGTGCGCGCACGGCGAAGGCCCGCCCGGACGGGTGTACGTCGGGACGGGCCTTCGGGGCGAGAGGGGCGGAAGGGCCTGGGGCGCCGGTCAGCCCACCGCCGTGCCGAAGAGCGAGCCGAGGCCGAAGGTGAGGGCCGCGGCGGCGCCGCCGAGGGCCAGCTGGCGCACTCCGCTGAACCACCACGAGCGCGCGGTGACCTTGGCGACCACGGCGCCGCAGGCGAAGAGACCGATGAGCGCGAGCAGCACGGCGGGCCACAGGGCGGTCGCGCCGAGCAGATACGGCAGTACGGGCAGGATCGCGCCCAGCGCGAACGAGCCGAAGGACGAGATGGCGGCGACGGCGGGCGACGGCAGGTCGTCCGGGTCTATGCCGAGCTCCTCGCGGGCGTGGATCTCCAGCGCCTGCTCGGGGTCGCGGGAGAGCTGCATGGCGACCTCGCGGGCGAGCGCGGGCTCGACGCCGCGCGACACGTACAGCTCGGCCAGCTCCTCCATCTCGTCCACCGGGTGCTTGCGCAACTGCTGGCGCTCGACGTCGAGTTCGGCCTCGACGAGCTCGCGCTGCGAGGCGACGGAGGTGTACTCGCCGGCGGCCATGGAGAAGGCTCCGGCGGCGAGACCGGCGAGGCCGGTGACGATGATGGTGTGCTGCGAGACGGCGCCGCCGGCGACGCCGGTCATCAGGGCGAGGTTGGAGACGAGCCCGTCCATGGCGCCGAAGACCGCGGGGCGCAGCCAGCCGCCGTTGACGTCCCGGTGGGTGTGGTTGTCCCGGTGCGCCTCGTGCAGCGCGGCTTCGGTGTTGATGACGGACACAGCTCTCCCCTTGCGTTCAGCAGCGGGCGCTTGCGTCCCGCCCCCCTCTTCTCCGTCGAAATTACGCTCGATGTAAGCCCCGCGCTAGCAAGGCAGGCCGTACTTACCCAGGTCAGAGGGCTGTTGTGCTCATTCGTGGCCGCTCTTGCACAGATGTGGCGGGAGGGTGACAGATGGACTCCCGGCTCGTTCGGCGTGGCAGAGATCAAGCGAAGGATCAGGCGACGTCGAAAGGCCTCCCATGGAGTTGATCGCCGGCGGACCGGGAACGGCCGAGGCCATCCGCGAGCGAGCCAGGGGCGCGCTGTTGGGCCTCGCGGTGGGGGACGCGCTGGGCGCCCCCGCCGAGAACATGAAACCGTCGGAGATCCGGCGCCGCTGGGGCCGGATCGAGGGCTTCGTCTCGGACGACCCGGCGGGTACGGACGACACGGAGTACGCCATCTTCTCCGGCCTGCTGCTCGCCCGGCACGGCTCGGCGCTGACCGTCACCCACGTCGAACACGCCTGGCACCACTGGATCGCGGACCGCGACGAGGGCCCGTTCCGGGGCGCGGGCTTCAGCGAGCGCGGCACCCTGGAGAACCTCCGCCGGGGCCTGGCGGCGCCGATCTCGGCCCAGCACCGGCACGCGTGGAGCGACGGGCTGGCCATAAGAGCGGCGCCGTTCGGGGTGTTCGCGGCGGGCGCCCCGAAGGAGGCGGCGCGGCTGGTGGCGATCGACGGCTGCGTCAGCCACGAGGGCGAGGGCATCTACGGCGGCCAGGCGGTGGCGGCGGGCGTAGCGGCGGCGATGACGGGCGCGGGCCTCACGTCGGTCATCGCCGCAGCCCTCTCGGTGATCCCGATGGACTCCTGGACCGCGCGCTCGCTGCGCCGCGCGGTGGCGGTGGCCGACCAGGGCGAACGCGCGGTCCGCTCGGCGGTGGTGATCGGCGGCTACCCGTGGACGGACCTGGCCCCCGAAGCGGTGGCCCTGGCCTTCGGCGCCTTCGCCACGGCCCGGGGCGACTTCACGGCGTCGGTCCTGACGGCGGTCAACATGGGCCGCGACGCGGACACGACGGCGGCGGTGGCGGGCGCCCTGTCCGGCGCGTACGGCGGCGCCGCAGCAATCCCCCCCACCTGGTCGTCCGCGATCGGCCCGGTCCGCGGCAGCTGCCTCCCCGAGATGCGCGGCTACCACGTCCTGGACATCGCGGACTTGCTGACGCCGGATCCCGAGGAAGGGGAGAGCGCGTGATGGGTGACGAGGTTTCAGCGGAGCGTACGGAGCTCCGAAGCGGGGTGCGGAGGCCACCCCAAGCCGACCGCATCGAGGGCCTCCTCCTCGGCCTCGCCGCAGGCGACGCCGCCGGGTGGCCCGCCGCGCGGCACCGCGCCGCCCGTATGCCCGAGTGGACCCGGCGGCTCACCCGGGAACTCGACACCTTCGCCGAGCAGAACGCCACCACCACCCTCCCCGTCCCCATCGCCCTCAACCAGCCCCCCGAACCCCTGCGTCTGGGCCCGTCGGACGACGCCGAGTGGGCCGCGTTCGCCGCCGAGACCGTGCTGACCGCCGCCGAGCCCCTGCTCGCCCACCTCACCCCGGCCCGACGCGTCCGCGCCGCCGTCGACCGCGCCTGGAACCTCCTCGCCGCCGAGGTCGCCGCGGCGGCCGAGCGCGCCCCCGAGGTCGAGTCCGCGGTGCTCCCGCTGCGCGCCCGCATCTCCGTACGCGCGGGCCTCGGCAACCTCGCCACCGGCCTGCGCCCGCCCGCCACCGGCCACGACAACCCGCACTACTTCGACGACGCCGCCTGCGTACGCGCCGCCGTCCTCGCCGTGGTCCACCCCGGCGCGCCCCGGGAAGCCGCCGAACTGGCCGAGTTCGACGCCCGCTACACCCAGGACGGCGACGGCGTGCACGGCGCCCGCGCCGTCGCCGCGGCGGTCGCGGCCGCGCTCGGCGGGGCCGGCGTCGAGGACGCCGTCGCGGCCGCGCTCGACGAACTCCCGCCCGACACCGAGATCGGCCGCAACGCCCAGCACGCCGTCAAGCTCGCGCACGACTTCGCCGACGACACGGCGGGCGCGTTCGCCCTGGTCCCGCTCCTGGAGCACCAGATCGTGGACCACGTCTACAGCTACGGGATCGCCGCCGCCGAGACCGTCCCCGTCGCCCTCGCCCTCGCCACCGCCTCGCGCGGCACGGTCGCCGAGGCGGTCCCGGCCGCGGCCTGTCTGTCCCGGGTCGCGGACTCGGCGCCCGCCCTCGCCGGGGCGCTCACCGGCGCGCTCGGCGGCGGCGCGGCGATCCCCGCCCCCTGGCTCGACGCCTGCCGCACCCTGTCCGGCTGCGCCCTCCCGCGCCTGGCCGGCACCGACCTCGTGGAGCTCGCCGGGCTCCTCGCCGACACGCTGCGCCACCCGCCGGGCGGCTGAGCTTTTCACCGCTTTTCGCGAAAGTGCCGCGAACCACCGCGAACTGATCGCCCAGGGTGGACAATTCCGGCATGACGCTCACGACGTCGTACACGACGCTCACTCTTGAGGACCGCATCACCGGCGCCCTGGTCGGCGCGGCCGTAGGGGACGCCCTCGGCGGCCCGGTCGAGGGCTACACCCCGGAGCAGATCGTGGAGCGGCACGGCGGCCGCGTCCACGGCATCGTCGGCCCCTGGCACGGCGACGACTGGCGCACCGCCCGCCCCATCGCCCCGTACCACAAGGGCGACGGCCACGTCACCGACGACACCTTGATGACGCATGCGCTGATCCGGGTGTACGAGAAGGTCCGCGACCACCTGGACGCGTACGCGATCGCCGACCACCTGGTCCCCGACCTGATCGCGCACCCGCGCTGGATCCCGGAGCTCGAAGCCGAGACGCTCCCCCTCCACCGGATCTTCCTCGCCGAGAAGTGGCTCGTGGCCCGGCTGCACTACGGCCACGTCGACCCCCGCGAGGCGGGCACCGGCAACATCGTCAACTGCGGTGCGGCGATGTACATGGCCCCGGTCGGCCTGGTCAACGCGGCCAACCCGGCGGCGGCGTACGCGGAGGCCCTGGAGGTGGCGGCCCCGCACCAGTCCTCGTACGGGCGGGAGGCGGCGGGCGTGTTCGCGGCGGCGGTGGCGGCGGCGTGCGCACCGGACGCGACGGCGACGGCTGTCGTGGACACGTGCCTGTCCCTGGCAAAGGACGGAACGCACGCGGCGATCGAGGCGGTGGCCGAAACAGCATCCGCCCACACGGACTTCGAGTCGGCCCTGGCCCCCCTCCGGGCGGCGGTCACCCCCTTCGACACGGTCGGCCCGGACTACCGCGCCCCGTCCCTGGGCGCCCGCCGCCCGTCCCGCCTGCACGCCATCGAAGAACTCCCGATCGCCCTGGGCATGCTGCTCGTCGCCGACGGCGACTACCGCACGGCGGTACTCGGCGCGGTGAACTACGGCCGGGACTGCGACTCCATCGCGACCATGGCGGGCGCGCTGGCGGGCGCGCTCCGGGGCGAGGCCCCCATCCCCGCCGCCTGGCCCAAGCAGATCGCCGAGGCCAGCCGCCTGGACCTGCACGCCCCCGCACGGGCCCTGACGCAGGTGACCCGCGAGGTGTACGAGAAGGACCGCACCCGCCAAGCCGCCCACCACACGGCCTTCGAGGCGCTGACCCGATGACCCTCCTACGCCTGACCTGGGTCCAGCCGGAGGACCTGCTCCCCCACGAACTCCACCAGGCAAAGGAGGACGGCCGCGACGCGAAACGGATCGCGGCACGCTGGCGGGCTGCGGGCGGCCCGGAGACCCCACGTTCGACGGGCGCGTCCCCGACCCCGGCACCCCCGGCCCTACGGGCCTTGGCGATCCGACTCTTGGACGAACTGGCCGAGCTCCCCTGCCCGTTGGCGGACCGCGAGCCGACGGATCTGGCGGCGATCAGGTCAGCAACACCAACGTGGCCTGAGGGGGCGCGGGGGCACAGCCCCGCCCGGGAATCCGGGGGCAAAGCCCCCAGCCAGCCACCTACCCCTCCCGTCCAGGGTCCGGGGCGGAGCCCCGAGGGGGTGCAGGGGCGCAGCCCCGCACAAGGGCCCGGGCCCGAAGCCCCCAGCCAGCCACCCACCCCGGGGGTGCAGGGGGCGGAGCCCCCGCTCGGGGGTCTGGGGGCGAAGCCCCCAGGAACACCTCCCCCTACCTCCACCCACCCCCACCCCCGGAGGGTTTCGGGAAGGGGCGGGGAGGGGCGAACAAACGCCCTCCACGCCGCCTGGCTAGGCCGAGCCGCCGGCTGCCTGCTCGGCAAACCCGTCGAGAAGCTGCCCCTGACCGGCATCCGCGAAATCGGTCGCGCCACCGCCAACTGGCCCCTCCACACCTGGTTCACCGCAACCGGCCTCCCCGCCGAGCTGGCCACCACGTACCCCTGGAACCGCCGCTCCGCCCCCACCTCCCTCGCCGAGAACATCGACGGCATGCCCGAGGACGACGACCTCAACTACCCCCTCCTCGGCCTGCTCCTCCTCCAGCGCCACGGCCCCGCCTTCACCACCACCGATGTCGCCCGACTGTGGCTGGACGAGCTCCCGGCAGGCCGTACGTTTACCGCCGAACGGATCGCGTACCGCAACCTGCTGGACGGGATCGAGCCGCCGCACACCGCCACCCACCGCAACCCGTTCCGCGAGTGGATCGGCGCCGCCATCCGCGCCGACGTCCACGGCTGGACCAACCCCGGCGACCCCGCGGCCGCCGCCGAGCAGGCGCACCGCGACGCCGTCCTCACCCACACCGCCAACGGCGTGTACGGCGCGATGTTCACGGCCGCGGCGATCTCGCTGGCCGCCACCGGCGCGTACGACGTACACGGCTGCCTCGACGGCGGCCTCGCCGTGATCCCCCCGCGCTCCCGCCTCGCCGAGGCCGTCCGCCTCGGCATCCGCCTCGCCCGCGAGGAGGCCGACTTCGACACCGTCGTCGACCACCTCCACACCGCCCTCGGCGCCTACCACTGGGTGCACTCCATCCCCAACGCCGCCCTGCTCGCCGCCGCCCTCACCCACGCCGACGGCGACTTCTCCGGCTCCATCTGCCGCGCGGTGTCCGGCGGCTGGGACACCGACTCCAACGGAGCCACCGCCGGATCGCTCGCGGGACTCCTCGCCGGGCACCCGGACGCGCTGCCCGCCCGCTGGACCGCACCGCTCAAGAACCGCCTCGCCACCACCGTCGCCGACTTCGACGGCACCGGCTTCGACACCCTCGCGGAACTGACCGCACGACTCACCTCACCCTTCACCCCCCAGGAGGTACGGAGCGCATGACGCGCATCGCGGTGCTCGGCAGCACCAACATGGACCTGGTCGCCTACGTGAAGACCGCCCCGCGCCGCGGCGAGACCGTCACCGGTCACGACTTCCGTACGATCCCGGGCGGCAAGGGCGCCAACCAGGCCGTCGCCGCGGCCCGCGCGGGCGCCGACACCGCGCTCATCGGGGCCGTCGGCACGGACGAGTTCGGCGTACGGCTGCGGGCCGCGCTCGACGGCTCCGGCGTCGACACCGACCTCGTGCGCACCACCGAGGGGCCCTCCGGCACGGCCCACATCGTGGTCGACGCGGACGGCGGCAACGCGATCGTCGTCATCCCCGGCGCCAACGCCTCCGTCACCCACCTCGGCCCCGGCGACGAGGCGCTGATCGCCGGCGCCGAGTCGCTGCTGCTCCAGTTGGAGCTGCCGATGGACACGGTCGTCGAGGGCGCCGAGGCGGCCCGGCGCCACGGGGTGCGGACGGTCCTCACCCCCTCCCCCGTCCAGCCCCTGCCGCCCGAACTCCTCGCCGCCACCGACCTGTTGGTGGCCAACGAGCACGAGGCCGCCGCGCTCACCGGCATCGACGACCCGAAGGCGGCCGCCCGCGCGCTGCTCGAACTCGTCCCCGAGGTGGTGGTCACGCTCGGCGCCCGGGGCAGCCTGTACGCGGCACGCGGCCAGGACCCGGTCGCGGTCCCGGCCCCGGAGGTGACCGCGGTCGACACGACGGGCGCGGGCGACACGTTCGTCGGCGCGCTCGCCGTCGCCCTCGGCGAGGGCCGGGCGATGGCCGAAGCGCTCGCCTGGGCGTCGGACGCCGCCGCGCTCTCGGTCCAGCGGCCCGGCGCGGTGGCCGCCATGCCGTACCGCACGGAGATCGACGCGGCGGCGGCCGAGGGAACCGCCCGGTGACGACTCCCCTGCAACGACTGCGTGTTCTGGACCTCGCCACCCTCTTCGCCGGACCGCTCGCGGCGACGATGCTCGGCGACTTCGGCGCCGAGGTCATCAAGGTCGAGCACCCCCGCCGCCCCGACCCCTCGCGCGGCCACGGCCCCGCCAAGGACGGCGTCGGGCTCTGGTGGAAGCTGCTCGGCCGCAACAAACGGACGATCACCCTCGACCTGTCCACGCCGGGCGGCCGCGAGACCCTGCTCCGGCTCGCCGCCTCCACCGATGTGATCATCGAGAACTTCCGCCCGGGCACCCTGGAGCGCTGGGGCCTGGGCTGGCCCGAACTGGCCGCCGCCAACGACCAGTTGGTACTGGCCCGGGTCACCGGATTCGGCCAGTGCGGCCCGTACGCCCACCGCCCCGGCTTCGGCACGCTCGCCGAGGCCATGAGCGGCTTCGCCGCCGTCACCGGCGAGCCGGACGGCCCGCCGACGCTGCCGCCGTTCGGCCTCGCGGACTCGATCGCCGCGCTGGCCACCGCGTACGCCGTGCTGACCGCGCTCACCGCGCGCGCCGCCACCGGGCGCGGGCAGGTGATCGACATGGCGATCATCGAGCCGATCCTGACGGTCCTCGGCCCCCAGCCCATCTGGTACGACCAGCTCGGCTACGTCCAGCCGCGCACCGGCAACCGCTCCCGCAACAACGCCCCGCGCAACACCTACCGTACGGCGGACGGCAGTTGGCTCGCCGTCTCCACCTCGGCCCAGTCGGTGGCCGAGCGGGTGATGCGCCTGGTGGGGCGCCCGGACCTGATCGGCGAGCCGTGGTTCGCGACCGGGTCGGGGCGGGCCGAGCACGCCGACGAGCTGGACGAGGCGGTGGGCGGCTGGATCGCCCGGCGCACCCGTGAGGAGGCGATGACGGCGTTCGAGAAGGCGGAGGCGGCGATCGCGCCGATCTACGACATCCGGGAGGTGATGACGGACCCCCAGTACCGCGCGCTGGACACGCTCACCACGGTCGACGACCCGGAGCTGGGCCCGGTCAAGATGCAGAACGTCCTCTTCCGGCTCTCCGAGACCCCGGGCGCGATCCGCTGGGCGGGCCGCCCGCACGGCGCGGACACGGACGCGGTCCTGACCGAACTGGGCCTGTCCGCCCCGGAGATCACCGCGCTGCGCCGGGCGGGCGCGCTGTGACGCCGATCCCGCTGACCTGGCTGTACGCACCCGGCGACCGGCCGCAGGTGGTCGAGAAGGCGCTGTCGGCGGGCGCGGACGTGGTGATCGTGGATCTGGAGGACGCGGTGGCGCCGGACCGCAAGGAGTACGCCCGGGCGGCGACGGCGGAGCTGCTCGCCGACCCGCTGTCCACCCCGGTCCACGTCAGGGTGGCCACGGAGGAGGACGTACGGACCCTGGCCGGGCTCCCGGGCCTGGCGGGCCTGCGCCTGCCCAAGATCACCCACGCCTTCCAGGTCCAGCGCGTCGCGGGCCTGGCCCCCGGCGTCCCCCTGCACCCGCTCCTGGAGAGCGCGCTCGGCGTGGAGCACGCGTACACGATCGCCGCCGCCCACCCGGCGGTGCGTGGCATCGCGCTCGGCGAGGCGGACCTCTGCGCGGATCTGGGAGTACGCAACGAGTCGGGCCTGGACTGGCCGCGCAGCCGGGTGGTGGTGGCCGCGCGGGCGGCGGGCCTGGCCCCGCCCGCCCAGTCGGTGTACCGGCACATCAGCGATCTGACGGGGCTGGCCGCGTCCTGCGCCCACGGCCGCGCGCTCGGCTTCCTGGGCCGCGCGGCGATCCACCCGGCGCAGCTGCCGGTGATCGAACGCGCCTATCTGCCACCGCCGTCGGAGGTGGCGGCGGCAGAGGAGGTCCTGACGGTGTCCCCCACGGACACGGGAGCCCTGGCCCTGCCGGACGGCCGCTTCGTGGACGCGGCGGTGCTGGAAGCGGCGCGCCGCACGCTCGCACTGTCCCGTCGCCATCCCCCACCCCGCCCGTTCCCTTGACCCGCCGGAGGTGAGACTTCGTCTGCGGCTGGGTGTCGGGCTGGTCGCGCAGTTCCCCGCGCCCCTTAAGGGTTTCGTCGTTGTCTGCGGATCGTGCTTGGTTGCTCGCGCAGTTCCCACCGCCCCTGAGATCGCCCCTTCGGGGCGCCCAGGGGATTGCCGCGCAGCGGCATTCTTAGGGGCGCGGGGAACTGCGCGACCAGCCCCCACCGGCCCGCAGATGAAACCCGGCCCCCAACGCGGCCTCAGCCCTTACTCGTCGTCGTCCCGTTCTCGGACGACACCGACTTCTCGGCCTCGCCGGCAGGCGCGTCGTCAGAGGGCGCATCCCCCGACTCCGACTCCGGCTCCCCCTCCGCGTCAGCGGACTCCGCGGAGCCCGGCTCGACAACCTCTTCCCGCCCCGGCCGCACCCGCGAAGAGATCACGATGTACGTCACGGCGAGCACGAAGACCGTGATCGCGGTCCAGTCGTTGAGGCGCAGCCCCAGCACGTGGTGGGCCTCGTCGACCCGCATGTACTCGATCCAGCCGCGCCCCACGCAGTACGCCGCGACGTACAGCGCGAACGCCCGGCCGTGGCCCAGCTTGAAGCGGCGGTCCGCCCAGATGACGAGGAAGCCGACGCCGAGGCACCACAGCGACTCGTACAGGAAGGTCGGGTGGTAGGTGCCCGCGACCCGGTTCGTACCCTCGGTGATCTTCAGCGCCCACGGCACGTCGGTGGGCTTGCCGTACAGCTCCTGGTTGAACCAGTTGCCCCAGCGGCCCACGGCCTGGGCGAAGGCGATGCCGGGGGCCAGCGCGTCGGCCCAGGCCGGCAGCGGGATGCCCCGGCGGCGGCAACCGATCCACGCACCCACCGCGCCGAACGCGATCGCGCCCCAGATGCCGAGCCCGCCCTGCCAGATCTTGAAGGCGTCGACCCAGTCCTCACCGTCGCTGAAGTACAGCTGGTAGTCGGTGATGACGTGGTAGAGCCGACCGCCGACGAGGCCGAAGGGCACCGCCCAGACGGCGATGTCGGCCACGGTGCCGGCTTTGCCGCCCCGGGCGACCCAGCGCTTGTTGCCGTACCAGACGGCGACGAAGACACCGATGATGATGCAGAAGGCATAGCCGCGCAGCGGGATCGGTCCGAGATGGATCACGCCGGTCGACGGGCTGGGAATGAAGGCGAGGTTCATGGCAGGGTCGACGCTACCTTGCCGGGCGGGCGGTCGGACCACCCACCCGGCAACTTATGAGTAACGAGCGGTACGGCGGGGCCTAGGGGGCCTCGTGAACCGGAACCGCCTTGCTCGGATGGATCATCGGCTGGCCCGCGGCCGGGACCTTCGGAGCCGTGCCCGGGGCGTGCGCGTGCTTCGGCATCCCGGACGCGGCGGACGCGCCCGCCGGCGGCGAGCTCGGGGCGACAGGCGCCCCGGGCTGCGACGGCGAAGCCGTCCCCGGCTGCTTCCCCTTGTTCGCCTCCGCGACCCACTTCTTCAGCTTCGCCGGGCTGATCTCCTCGTCGCCCCTCTTCGGGAAGATCGACTCCCCGTTCAGCTGGACGGTCGGCGTGCCGGAGAAGGCGGCCTTCTCGAACGCCTTGTTGGACTTGGCGACCCAGCTGTCGTGCTTGCCGTCCTCCACACAGGAGCGGAAGGCGTCGGTGTCGAGACCGGGGACCTTCCCGGCCAGCTCGATCAGCCTGCTGTTCTTCGCGAACGCGTCATCGGTCTCCTTGGGCTGGTTGCCGTAGAGCACGTCGTGGTACGCCAGGAACTTGCCCGCGTCCTGGGCGCAGCCCGCCGCGTTCGCCGCGTGCAGCGAGCCGCTGCCGCCGAGGTTGCGGTCGATCAGGGTGGCGAGGTGGTACTCCACCCTGATCCGGCCGCTGTTCTCCAGCTCGTGGAGCGTGGTCCGGAAGTTGTTCTCGAACATGGCGCAGGCCGGGCAGCGGAAGTCCTCCCAGACCGTGAGCGTGGACGGCGCGTCGGCGGCGCCCACCGGGATGGCCAGGTTGTCCTTGCCCTGGGCGCCGGTCGGCGCGAGCAGCGGGCCCGCCGTGCCCTTCTTGCCGTCGCTCTTGGTGTTGGCCGCGATCACGCCGATCACCGCGGCCAGCCCGAGGACGCACACCACCGCCGCGGCGACGATCATCGTGCGTCTGCGGCGGTCCTGGGACTGCTGCCGCTCGCGCTCCTGGGCCAGCCGCTCGCGGGCCGTTCTCTTGCCTTCTTGGTTCTTCTCGCTCACACCCGCAAAACGAACCGGGGAGGCACCCACGTGCCTCCCCGGTCCCATATCCACCCGTACGAGCTAACGCGATCCGGATCCGCCCCTACCCGGGCAGGGTTACGGAGCGTTGCGGCGGACGGCCTGCACCCTTACGGCGTACGGCGTACGCCCTGCGCGAGTTCACCCGCGAGGGCGCGCACGGCGGCGAGCCCGCTCGCGTGGTCCGGCGCGTCAAGGAGGCGCTGGACGAAGGCCGAGCCGACGATCACACCGTCGGAGAAGGCCGCGACCTCCTGGGCCTGCTCCGCGTTGGAGACGCCGAGGCCGACGCAGACCGGCAGGCCGGTGGTGGCCCGGGTGCGCCGCACCAGGTCCTCCGCCTGTGCGCCGACCGACGCGCGCGTGCCGGTGACGCCCATCAGGGACGCCGCGTACACGAAGCCGGAGCCCACCGCGGTGATCTGCGCGAGCCGCTCGTCCTTGCTGCTGGGCGCGACCACGAAGACCGTGCCGAGGCCGTGCTTGTCGGCGTGCTCGCGCCACAGCGCGGACTCCTGGACCGGCAGGTCGGGCAGGATGCAGCCGGCGCCGCCCGCCTCGGCAAGCTCGGCGGTGAAGCGCTCCACGCCGTACCGGTCGATGGGGTTCCAGTACGTCATCACCAGCACCGGCTTGCCGGTGGCCGCGTGGGCCTCGCGGACCGTGCGCAGCACGTCGGCGATCTTCACCCCGCCCTTGAGCGCGATGTCGTCGGCGGTCTGGATGACCGGCCCGTCCAGGACCGGGTCGCTGTGCGGAAGGCCGACCTCGACCACGTCCGCGCCGCCGTCGAAGACGGCCTTGACCGCCTCGATGCCGCCGTCGACGGTCGGGAACCCGGCCGGCAGATAGGCGATGAGCGCGGCCCGGTCCTCGGCCTTCGCCTTGGCGAGGGTGTCGCTCAGCAGAGTCACGTTCCCGCTCACTTCGCGTCCCCCTCGGTCCCGTTGTCGTACAGCCCGAAGTAGCGGGCCGCCGTGTCCATGTCCTTGTCGCCGCGCCCGGAGAGGTTGACCAGGAGCAGCCCGTCCTTGCCGAGCTCGCGGCCGACTTCGAGGGCGCCCGCGAGCGCGTGCGCGGACTCGATCGCCGGGATGATGCCCTCGGTGCGCGAGAGCAGCCGCAGCGCCTGCATGGCCGCGTCGTCGGTGACCGCGCGGTACTCGCCGCGGCCGATGTCCTTGAGGTAGGAGTGCTCCGGGCCGATGCCCGGGTAGTCCAGACCGGCCGAGATCGAGTAGGGCTCGGTGATCTGGCCCTCGTCGTCCTGGAGTACGTACGAACGCGAGCCGTGCAGGATCCCCGGCTCGCCCGCGGTCAGGGTCGCCGCGTGCTCGCCGCTCTCGATGCCGTGCCCGGCGGGCTCGCAGCCGATCAGACGGACACCCGCGTCCGGGATGAACGCGTGGAAGAGCCCGATGGCGTTCGAACCACCGCCGACGCAGGCCACGGCCGCGTCCGGGAGCCGTCCGGCGCGCTCCAGGATCTGGCGGCGGGCCTCGACGCCGATGACCCGGTGGAAGTCGCGGACCATGGCCGGGAACGGGTGCGGGCCCGCGACCGTGCCGAACAGGTAGTGCGTGCGGTCCACGTTGGCGACCCAGTCGCGGAACGCCTCGTTGATGGCGTCCTTCAGGGTGCGGCTGCCGGACTTCACCGGGATGACCTCGGCGCCGAGCATCCGCATCCGGGCGACGTTCAGCGCCTGGCGCTGGGTGTCGACCTCGCCCATGTAGATGGTGCATTCGAGGCCGAAGAGGGCGCAGGCGGTCGCGGTGGCCACGCCGTGCTGGCCCGCGCCGGTCTCGGCGATGACGCGGGTCTTGCCCATGCGCTTGGTGAGCAGCGCCTGGCCGAGCACGTTGTTGATCTTGTGCGAGCCGGTGTGGTTCAGGTCCTCGCGCTTGAGGAAGACCCGGGCGCCGCCCGCGTGCTCGGCGAACCGGGGCACCTCGGTGAGGGCGCTCGGGCGGCCGGTGTAGTTGACCATGAGGTCGTTGAGCTCGGCGGCGAAGGCGGGGTCGGCCTTGGCCTTCTCGTACTCGACGGCGACCTCGTCCACGGCGGCGACCAGCGCCTCGGGGATGAACTTGCCGCCGAACTCGCCGAAGTACCCCTCGGCTGTGGGGACTTGACCCTCGGGGTCGGGAATGAAGAACTCGTGGGACATGGGGATACCTCCCCGGGGCGTCTCGCCCCGGTCCTGGGTTGGCGAGTGGTCGCGTACGCCGAGCGCCGTCCATGTGCGCGTGGAGCTGCGTCCGACCGCCGTCGTGGGCTGGTCGCGCAGTTCCCCGCGCCCCTTTGGGGCGCTCAGCTCAGCGGCGACGCCATCGCATCCCGTTGACCTGGCCCGGCTCGTCGCCGATCACGTAGCGCACCCGGCGCCCGTGCACCCGGCGCGCCGGAGCGCGGCAGCCGCGGGGGCGGCAGCCGGGGGCGAGACGGGCGGCGATGGGCATCGTGGGGTCAGTTCCGTCCGTGGCGCAGGGCCGGGTGGGCGCCGGCGGCGACCAGGTCCGCGACGGCTCCGCGGGGGTCCTTGCCGGTGACCAGGGACTCGCCGACCAGGACGGCGTCCGCGCCGGCGTTGGCGTACGCGATCAGGTCGTGCGGGCCGCGCACGCCCGACTCGGCGATCTTCACGATGTGCGAGGGGATCTCGGGGGCGACGCGCTCAAAGGTGGTGCGGTCGACCTTGAGGGTCTTCAGGTCGCGCGCGTTGACGCCGATGATCTTCGCGCCCGCGTCGACCGCCCGCTCGACCTCTTCCTCGTCGTGCACCTCGACCAGCGGGGTGAGCCCGATCGACTCGGCCCGCTCGATCAGCGAGACCAGCGCGGGCTGCTCCAGGGCGGAGACGATCAGGAGCGCCAGGTCGGCCCCGTACGCCCGGGCCTCCCACAGCTGGTACGCGGTGACGATGAAGTCCTTGCGCAGCACCGGGATGTCGACCTTGGCCCGGACGGCCTCCAGGTCGGCGAGCGAGCCGCCGAAGCGGCGCTCCTCGGTGAGCACGGAGATGACGGCGGCGCCGCCCGCCTCGTAGTCGGCGGCGAGGCCCGCCGGGTCCGCGATGGCCGCGAGCGCACCCTTGGACGGGCTGGAGCGCTTGACCTCGCAGATGACCTTGACACCCTCGCCGCGCAGAGCCGCGACGCCGTCCCGAGCCTGGGGCGCCTTGGCGGCGCGCTCCTTGAGCTCGTCGAGGCCGACCCGCGCCTGCCGCTCCGCCAGATCGGCGCGGACGCCCTCGATGATCTCGTCGAGCACACTCACGCGAGCGGCCCCCTTCCAGGACGGTGACGTTGACGATCGGCCAGGATCAGCCATGACGATGGTATCCGCACAGAGGCGAAGGGCTCGCATCCGGTTGACGTCCGTCCCACTCCTCGGACAGCCGGGACGTGGGGAGATATACGGAATGTCACGGCGCCAGCACAGACCCGAACGGCAGATTCCGGACAACTGAGAAGACCAGCAGCACCGCGCCGATGCCCCACCAGTGGGCGTCCTTGAGGTCGATACGGAAGGGCAGCCCGCGCGCGGCACGGACGGCCCAGACCACCCAGAGGACCGCGAACAGCACATAACCGGCCACCGCGAGGGCGTTGGCCCCGAGGGCCGCGCCGAAGTGGCCGGTGATGAAGTCATGGGCGCTGCGCAGACCGCCGCAGCCGGGGCAGTAGATCCCGGTGAGCCGCAGCAGCGGGCAGACGGGGTAGTGGCCGGGCTCGTTCGGGTCGACCGCGCCCACGTACGCGAAGGCGGCGGCGACCCCGGCGAGGGTGCCCAGCGGCACGAGCAGCCGACGCGCCGCGGCGGGGGCCGCCGGGGCGGGCGTCGGGGTCGGGGTGGCGTCCACGCGGTGATTGTCCCCGTTCACGCGGAGAGGCGCAGCCCCAGGGGGCCGCGCCTCATCCACGTAAAGCGTCCGTCGTCTCAGCGGGCCTCGGCCAGGCGGGCGCGGGCCTTGAGGCCGGCCTCCTCGCGGGCCTTCGCCATCTCGGGGGACTCCTTGGGGGTGCCCAGACCGGCCATCTTCATGATGCCGCCGACGACCGCGCCGAGCACGGTGAGCGCCGTACCGGCCCAGAAGCCGATCGGGTTGGCGGCGACGATGAAGACCGAGGCCGCGCAGAAGCCGATGAAGGAGATGATGGAACCGGTCCAGGCGGCCGGGGTGTGTCCGTGGCCGCCGCTGCTGCCCGCCATGAGTTGCTCCTCGTTGGTGAATCTCTGGGTCGCGGAGTCGGCCGCTCAGTCCGGGGACGCCGACCGCTCACCGACCATTGTCGCCCACCCGTACGGGTGCCCCGAGCCTGGGGTCGCCGCCGTGGGGGAGCTCACACTCCGGTCGGGTCCTCGCCCCGGTCCAGGGCCTTCCACAGCTCCTCGGGCCGCTCCGGGTCCTTGACCGGGCGGGGCTTGCGGGCCCGGGGGCTGCCGTCGCGCTCGTAGCGCCCGCCCATCGCGGGCCAGGCGGCGCCGAACCGCAGCGCGAGCAGCCCGGCGACAAGCAGCAGCAGGCCGCCCGCGAAGGTGACGTAGGGCCAGGCGGTGTGGGTGAGGCCGCCGATGGTCTCGGCGGCGTCGCCGCTGGTCCTGGCGGCCTTCTCGTCCAGCGCGGAGCTGTCGTCGGCGCCGAGGAAGGCGGCGAGCGCGGCCCCGGCGCCGCTCAGCGCTAGCAGCCCGGAGACAAGGAGGCGGCCGGCCCGGCGGACCGCGAAGACCGCCACGAGCGCGGCGAGCCCGACTATCGCGAGCGCGGCGGGCACGCCCGTGACGTTCTGCCCGGTGGCGCGCAGCGGCACGGAGCCGCCCCCGACCGCGGCGTGGCCCTCGGCCCAGGTCTGCCCGGAGGCGAGCAGGACGACGGCGGCTCCGGCCGCGCCGAAGAACAGGGCGGTGGCGAGGGTGCGGCGGCCTCCGGCGCGGGCGGGTGACGCGGAATCGGCACGCGACTGGGGTACGGGTACGGCACTCACGTACTCCACTATCGCCTGCGCGGTGGTGATCTTGTCACCCGGGGTGTGTTATGGCGCGAAATCTATCGGCGAGAAGTTTGACTGCGGACCGGTGGGGGCTGGTCGCGCAGTTCCCCGCGCCCCTAGGAGGGCCCTTCGGGCCCATTAAGGGGCGCGGGGAACTGCGCGAGCGACCCAGCACGGTCCGCAGGCGACGCACTTGCCGCGGAGCACTAGTCGTTGAGCCGGTTCGCCGTGTGCACGGCACGCAGCACCGCCGCCGCCTTGTTGCGGCACTCGTTGTCCTCCGACACCGGGTCGGAGTCGGCCACCACACCGGCTCCTGCCTGTACGTACGCCGTGCCGTCGCGCAGCAGCGCGGTGCGGATGGCGATGGCGGTGTCGGAGTCCCCGGCGAAGTCGAGGTAGCCGACGCAGCCGCCGTAGAGCCCGCGGCGGCTCGGCTCCAGCTCCTCGATGATCTGCATCGCGCGCGGCTTGGGCGCGCCTGAGAGGGTCCCGGCGGGGAAGCACGCGGTGAGCACGTCGAAGGCGGTACGGCCCGGGGCGACCCGGCCGGTCACGGTCGACACGATGTGCATGACGTGCGAGTACCGCTCGACCGACATGAAGTCGACGACCTCGACGCTGCCCGGCTCGCAGACCCGGCCCAGGTCGTTGCGGCCCAGGTCCACCAGCATCAGGTGCTCGGCCCGCTCCTTGGGGTCGGCGAGCAGCTCCTCGGCCAGGTCGTTGTCCTCCTGCGGGGTGGCGCCCCGGTGCCGGGTCCCGGCGATCGGGTGGACCATCGCCCGCCCGTCCTCGACCTTGACGAGGGCCTCGGGGCTCGATCCCACGACGTCGAAGCCGTCGAAGCGGAAGAGGTACATGTACGGGGACGGGTTGGTGGCCCGCAGCACCCGGTAGACGTCGAGCGCGCTCGCGCTGCACGGCGTCTCGAACCGCTGCGAGGGCACCACCTGGAAGGCCTCGCCCGCGCGGATGCGCTCCTTGATGTCCTCGACGGCGTCCTGGTACGCCTTGCCGCCCCACAGCGCGGTGTACTCGGGCAGCTCGGACGGCGGGAGGGCGGCGGGCGCGTACTCGACCGGCTTCGCCAGGTCCGCCTCCATGGCGTCGAGCCGGGCCACGGCGTCCGCGTACGCCTCGTCGACGCCGGTGTCCAGGTCGTTGTGGTTGATCGCGTTGGCGATCAGGAGCACCGACCCGGCCCAGTGGTCGAGCACGGCGAGGTCGGAGGTGAGCAGCATGGTCAGCTCGGGCAGCCGCAGGTCGTCGCGCCCGTGCTCGCCGATCTTCTCCAGCCTGCGCACGATGTCGTACCCGAGGTAGCCGACCATCCCGCCGGTGAACGGCGGCATCCCGGCCGCCAGGTCGCGCGGGGTGTGCAGCGCCTCGACGGTGGCCCGCAGCGCCTCCAGCGGGTCACCCGAGGTGGGGACGCCGACGGGCGGGGTGCCCAGCCAGTGGGCCTCGCCGTCGCGGGCGGTGAGCGTGGCGGCGGAGCGCACGCCCACGAACGAGTAGCGCGACCAGGACCGCCCGTTCTCGGCGGACTCCAAGAGGAAGGTGCCGGGCCGCTCGGCGGCGAGCTTCCGGTAGAGCCCGACGGGGGTGTCGCCGTCCGCGAGGAGGCGGCGGCTGACCGGGATGACGCGGCGGTCCACCGCGAGCTTGCGGAAGGTTTCGAGATCCATGGCGCGACCCTACTGACCGGGGGCGGGCAGCAGGACGTCGGCGTCGAAGCATGTCCGATCCCCGGTGTGGCAGGCGGCCCCGACCTGATCGACCTTGACGAGCAGGGTGTCCCCGTCACAGTCCAGCGCGACGGACTTCACGTGCTGGAAATGCCCGGAAGTGTCCCCCTTCACCCAGTACTCGTTCCGGCTGCGCGACCAGTAGGTGCAGCGGCCGGTGGTCAGGGTGCGGTGCAGGGCCTCGTCGTCCATCCAGCCGAGCATGAGCACCTCGCCGGTGTCGTACTGCTGGGCGATGGCCGGGACCAGTCCATCGGCGGTCCGCTTCAGGCGGGCGGCGACGGCGGGGTCGAGAGTGCTGGTCATGGCCCCATTGTGCCGTGGTGCGGGGGCGCTCCGGCGGTGCGTCCACTGGGCGGACGCGGGTACGGGCCGTACGCTGGCCCCCATGTCGACCCATGCCAAGCGTGAACGGCTGCTGCTCGCCGACCTGTTGGAGGCGGCGGGCCCTCAGGCCCCGACCCTCTGCGAGGGCTGGACCGCGCGCGACCTCGCCGCCCATCTGGTGGTCCGCGAGCGCCGCCTCGACGCGGCCGGCGGGATAATCCTGGGCGCGCTGAAGTCCCGCCTGGACCGGGTGCAGGCGGAGTTCGCCGCGAAGCCGTACGAGGAGCTGGTGCGGCTGTTCCGTACGGGGCCGCCGAAGTACTCGCCGTACAACATCAAGCAGGTCGACGAGGGGGCGAACGCGATCGAGTTCTACGTCCACGGCGAGGACGTCCGCCGGGCCCAGCCCGACTGGACGCCGCGGCCGGTCGACCCGGTCTTCGCGGACGTGCTCTGGTCCCGCCTGGAGAGGATGGCGCGGGTGATGGGGCGGCGGTCGCCGGTGGGCCTGGTCCTGCGGCGGCCCGACGGCCAGACGGCGGTGGCGCGGCGGGGGACGCCGGTGGTGACGGTCACGGGCGAGCCGGGCGAGCTGGCCCTGTTCGCCTCGGGCCGCCAGAGCGCGGCGGACATCCAGATCGAGGGCGACAAGGACGCGGCGGCGCGGGCGCTGGAGGCGAAGTTGGGGGTTTGATTCCCCCACCCCGCCCCTTCCCGAAACTCTCCGAGAGATCCCTTCGTCCGCAGACCGTGGGGGCTGGTCGCGCAGTTCCCCGCGCCCCCAGGAGGGCCCTCCTGGGGGCGCGGGGAACTGCGCGACCAGCCCCCACCGGCAGACGGCCGAACGACAACCGCCGGAGGCTTTCGGGAAGGGGCGGGGCGGGGAAGAATCAGCGGACCGGGTGGCCCGCCTCGCGTAGCGTGGACTTCACGTCCGCGATCCGCAGGTCGCCGAAGTGGAACACCGACGCCGCCAGGACCGCGTCCGCCCCCGCCGCCACCGCCGGGGCGAAGTCCGCGAGGCGGCCCGCGCCGCCCGAGGCGATCACCGGCACCGACACGTGGCGCCGGACCGCCGCGATCATCGAGACGTCGTACCCGTCCTTCGTCCCGTCCGCGTCCATCGAGTTGAGCAGGATCTCCCCCGCCCCCAGCTCCGCCGCCCGGTGCGCCCACTCCACCGCGTCGATGCCGGTCCCCCGGCGCCCGCCGTGGGTCGTCACCTCGAAGGAGCCGGACGGCGTACGGCGCGCGTCGACCGACAGGACGAGCACCTGGCGCCCGAACCGCTCCGCGATCTCGCGGATCAGCTCGGGGCGCTCGATCGCCGCCGTGTTGACGCCCACCTTGTCCGCCCCGGCCCGCAGCAGCTTGTCCACGTCCTCCGCCGAGCGGACCCCGCCGCCCACCGTGAGCGGGATGAAGACCTGCTCGGCGGTGCGCCGCACCACGTCGTACGTGGTCTCCCGGTTGCCCGAGGACGCCGTGATGTCCAGGAACGTCAGCTCGTCCGCGCCCTCGGCGTCGTACAGCTTGGCCATCTCTACCGGGTCGCCCGCGTCGCGCAGGTTCTGGAAGTTGACACCCTTCACCACCCGGCCGTTGTCGACGTCCAGGCAGGGGATGACTCGGACCGCGAGGGTCATGAAGAGGCTCCTTCGGGGGCGCCTCGGTAGGCGTCCACTTCTACTTCGACCAGCACGCGCGGGTCGACCAGACCGGTCACGATGACCAGCGTGGCCGCCGGACGGACGGCGCCGAAGAGCTCCTTGTGGGCCCTGCCCGCCTCGTCGATGTCCCGCGCGTGGGTCAGATACATACGGGTGCGGACCACGGACTCGACCCCGAGCCCGAACTCCGCCAGCGCGGCGAGGGCGTTCGAGAAGGCCACCATGGCCTGCTCGTACGGGTCGCCCTCGCCGTACAGCACCGTGCCCTTGAACGGCGTGGTGCCGGCGACGTGCACATGGTCGCCCGCGGCGACGGCGCGCGCGAAGCCGATCGAGTCCTCCCAGGGGGTGGGAACGTCACTCTGCACACGCCGTACGTCGCTCATCGGGACACAGCCTCCAGGGCCTCTTCGAGGGTGAACGCCTTCGCGTACAGGGCCTTGCCCACGATGGCGCCCTCCACACCCTGCCCCACGAGCTTCGCGATCGCCCGCAGGTCGTCGAGCGAGGAGACGCCGCCCGAGGCCACCACCGGCTTGTCGGTGGCCGCGCAGACGTTGCGCAGCAGCTCCAGGTTGGGGCCCTGGAGGGTGCCGTCCTTGGCGATGTCGGTCACCACGTACCGCGCGCAGCCCTCGGAGTCGAGGCGCGCCAGCGTCTCGTAGAGGTCGCCGCCGTCACGCGTCCAGCCGCGGCCGCGCAGGGTCGTGCCCCGTACATCCAGACCGACCGCGATCCTGTCCCCGTACTCCGCGATGACCTTGGCGACCCACTCGGGGGTCTCCAGGGCCGCGGTGCCCAGGTTGACGCGGCGGCAGCCGGTGGCGAGCGCGGCCTCCAGCGAGGCGTCGTCGCGGATGCCGCCGGACAGCTCCACCTTGATGTCCATCGCGCCCGCGACCTCGGCGATCAGCGCACGGTTGTCGCCGGTGCCGAAGGCCGCGTCCAGGTCCACCAGGTGCAGCCACTCGGCGCCGGAGGCCTGCCAGGCGAGCGCCGCCTGGAGCGGGGAGCCGTAGGAGGTCTCCGAGCCGGACTCGCCGTGGACGAGGCGGACGGCCTGGCCGTCGCGGACGTCGACGGCGGGCAGGAGTTCGAGCTTCGAAGCCATTACAGGGTTCCGATCCAGTTGGTCAGCAGCTGGGCGCCGGCGTCGCCGGACTTCTCGGGGTGGAACTGGGTCGCCCACAGCGCGCCGTTCTCCACCGCGGCCACGAACGGCTCGCCGTGGGTGGCCCAGGTGACCCTGGGCGCGCGGATCCTGGGGTTGGTGACCTCCAGGTTCCAGTCGTGCACGGCGTACGAGTGCACGAAGTAGAACCGGGCGTCGGCGTCCAGGCCCGCGAACAGCTCGCTGTCCTCGGGGGCCTTGACCGTGTTCCAGCCCATGTGCGGGACGATCGGCGCCTTCAGCGGCCCGACCGTGCCGGGCCACTCGTCCAGGCCCTCGGTCTCCACGCCGTGCTCGATGCCCCGCTCGAAGAGGATCTGCATGCCGACGCAGATGCCCATCACCGGGCGGCCGCCCGACAGGCGCCGGCCCACGACCCAGTCGCCGCGCGCCTCGCGCAGCCCCTGCATACAGGCGGAGAAGGCGCCGACGCCGGGGACGAGCAGCCCGTCGGCGTTCATGGCCGCGTCGAAGTCACGGGTGATCTCGACGTCCGCGCCGACGTGGGCGAGGGCGCGCTCGGCGGAGCGCACGTTGCCGAAGCCGTAGTCGAAGACCACGACCTTCTTACGAGGTGTGCTCGTGCTCAATTCCACACCTCCAGCCGCAGGACGCCCGCGACCAGGCAGAGCGCCGAGCTGATCGCGAGGAGCGTGATCAGGCTCTTGGACATCTCCTGCTTGATGAAGGAGTAGACGCCGCCCGCCAGGAAGAGCCCGAGGACGATGAGGATGGTGTTGAGGCCGTTCACAGCGCGCCCTTGGTCGAAGGAAGGATGCCCGCGGCACGCGGGTCGTGCTCGGATGCGTAGCGCAGCGCCCGGGCCAGCGCCTTGAACTGGCACTCCACGATGTGGTGCGCGTTGCGCCCGTACGGGACGTGGACGTGCAGGGCGATCTGCGCCTGCGCCACGAAGGACTCCAGGATGTGCCGGGTCATCGTGGTGTCGTACTCGCCGATCATCGGCGCCATGTTCTCGGGCTCGGTGTGCACGAGGTACGGGCGGCCGGAGAGGTCCACGGTCACCTGGGCGAGGGACTCGTCGAGCGGGACCGTGCAGTTGCCGAAGCGGTAGATGCCGACCTTGTCGCCGAGCGCCTGCTTGAAGGCGGCGCCGAGCGCGAGGGCGGTGTCCTCGATGGTGTGGTGCGAGTCGATGTGCAGGTCGCCGTCGGTCTTGACCGTGAGGTCGAAGAGGCCGTGGCGGCCGAGCTGGTCGAGCATGTGGTCGTAGAAGCCGACTCCCGTCGACACGTCGACCTTTCCGGTCCCGTCGAGGTCGATCTCGACGAGGACGGACGTCTCCTTGGTGGTGCGTTCGACACGGCCGACGCGGCTCATGCTCTCTGCTCCTTCTTCAGCTGACGGACCGCGTCCAGGAACGCGTCGTTCTCGGTCGGGGTGCCGGCGGTGACGCGCAGCCACCCGGGCACCCCGTTGTCACGGACCAGGACCCCCTGGTCGAGGATCCGCTGCCAGGCGGTGTGGGAGTCCTCGAAGCGGCCGAACTGGACGAAGTTGGCGTCCGACTCGGTCACCTCGTACCCGGCCGCCCGCAGCTCGGTGACCAGCCGGTCCCGCTCCCGCTTGAGCTGCTCGACGTAGCCGAGCAGCGTGTCGGTGTGCTCCAGGGCCGCGAGCGCGGTCGCCTGGGTGACGGCGGAGAGGTGGTAGGGCAGCCGGACGAGCTGGACCGCGTCGACCACCGCCGGGTGGGCGGCGAGGTAGCCCAGGCGCAGCCCGGCCGCGCCGAACGCCTTGGACATGGTCCGCGAGACGACCAGGTGGGGGCGGCCTTCGATGAGCGGCAGCAGCGAGTCGCGGTGGCTGAACTCGACGTACGCCTCGTCGACGACCACCAGGGACGGCTTGGCGGCCTGCGCGGCCTCGTAGAGCGCGAGAACCGTTTCGGCCTCGACCGCCGTGCCGGTGGGGTTGTTGGGCGAGGTGATGAAGACGACGTCCGGGGCGTTCTGGGCGATGGCCTGCTCGGCGGCCGCCACGTCGATCGTGAAGTCCTCGTGGCGCGGGCCGGAGATCCAGCCGGTGCCGGTGCCGCGCGCGATGAGGCCGTGCATCGAGTACGAGGGCTCGAAGCCGATGGCGGTGCGGCCGGGGCCGCCGAAGGTCTGCAGCAGCTGCTGGATGACCTCGTTGGAGCCGTTGGCCGCCCACACGTTCTCGACGCCGACGGTGTGCCCGCCGGTGCGGGTGAGGTAGCGGGCGAGCTCGGTGCGCAGCTCCACCGCGTCCCGGTCGGGGTAGCGGTTGAGCCCGCGCGCGGCCTCGGCGACCCGCTCGGCGATCCGCGCGACCAGCGGCTCGGGCAGCGGGTACGGGTTCTCGTTGGTGTTGAGCTGGACGGGCACGTCCAACTGGGGCGCGCCGTAAGGGGACTTGCCGCGCAGTTCGTCGCGTACGGGCAGGTCGTCCAGCGTCAAGGCCTTGCTCTCGGTCACTGGCCCGGCACCTTCCATCCGAACCGCGCCTTCAGCGCGGCCCCGTGCGCGGGCAGGTCCTCGGCCTCCGCGAGCGTGACCACGTGGTGGGCGACCTCGGCGAGGGCGTCCCGGCTGTAGTCGACGATGTGGATGCCCTTGAGGAAGGACTGGACCGACAGGCCCGAGGAATGGCAGGCGCAGCCGCCGGTGGGCAGCACGTGGTTGGAGCCCGCGCAGTAGTCGCCGAGCGAGACCGGGGCCCACGGCCCGACGAAGATCGCGCCCGCGTTGCGGACCCGGCCGGCCACGGCGGCGGCGTCGGCGGTCTGGATCTCCAGGTGCTCGGCGCCGTACGCGTCGACCACCTTGAGTCCCTGCTCCAGGCCGTCGACCAGGACGATCGCGGACTGCCTGCCGGCCAGCGCGGGCTTGATCCGGTCCTCGACGTGCTTGGTGGCCGCGACCTGCGGCTCCAGCTCGCGCTCGACCGCGTCGGCGAGCGCCGCGCAGTCGGTGACCAGGACGGCGGCCGCCATCGGGTCGTGCTCGGCCTGGCTGATCAGGTCGGCGGCGACGTGCGCCGGGTCGGCGGTCTCGTCGGCGAGCACGGCGATCTCGGTCGGTCCGGCCTCGGTGTCGATGCCGATGCGGCCGGTGAAGTAGCGCTTGGCGGCGGCGACCCAGATGTTGCCGGGGCCGGTCACCATGTTCGCGGGCGCACACTCCTCGGTGCCGTACGCGAACATCGCGACGGCCTGGGCGCCGCCCGCCGCGTACACCTCGTCGACGCCGAGCAGCGCGCACGCGGCGAGGATCGTCGGGTGCGGCAGTCCGCCGAACTCCTTCTGCGGCGGGGAGGCCAGCGCGATGGACTCGACGCCCGCCTCCTGGGCCGGGACCACGTTCATCACCACGGACGACGGGTACACCGACCGGCCGCCCGGCGCGTACAGGCCCACGCGCTCGACCGGCACCCACTTCTCGGTGACCGTGCCGCCGGGCACCACCTGGGTGGTGTGCTCGCTGCGGCGCTGGGCGCGGTGGACGGTCCTGGCCCGCCGGATGGACTCCTCAAGGGCGGCCTTGACCTGCGGGTCGAGCGTCTCCAGGGCCTCGGCGAGCGCCTCGGCGGGCACCCGGATCCGCTCCAGGGTCACTCCGTCGAACTTCTCCGCGTACTCGATCAGCGCCGCCGTGCCGCGATGATGCACGTCCTCGCAGATGGGCCGCACCTTCTCCAGGGCGGCTTCCACGTCGAACTCGGCACGGGGCAGCAGGTCGCGCAGGGCGCCACCCTCGGGGAGGGCGTTGCCGCGCAGATCGATTCGAGAGATCACGGAACCAATTCTCTCAGACCGCATCGCGCCACCGATCGCCCGTATCACTGGCTGATACGTATCCCGCCCGCCCCGCACCCGGGCCGTGACCACTAGCGTTCACTCCGTTACACACGCATGTACGTACATCCGCACGCGACCGCGCGGGGCGAGCAGGAGGACGAGGGGGACGGCAGTGACCGAGGCGCCGGATGCCGATGCGGCCCCGGACTGGTTCAGTCCGGTGGAGCTGGGGATGTGGGAGAACTTCCGCAACGGCAGCACCTACGACCTGCGCACCCGCAGCCGGGTGCGGGACGACCCGTTCTCGGGGCGCGTCTGGGGGCCCGAGCGCCAGGTGAAGGCCCGGGCGGTGGCCCTGCTGCTGCTCCACGGGCCGCCCGCGCTGCCCGGCCGGGTCGCGGCCCTGAAGCTGAACGGCGTGCAGATCGTCGGGACGCTCAATCTGTCGGGCGGCACGGTCACTCCGTACGTGGAGCTGAACAACTGCCGGTTCGAGGGCGAGGTGCTGCTGCCGGAGTGCCGGGTCACCACCGTGCGGATGGTGAACTGCGCGATCCCCCGGATCGAGGCGGCCCGGCTGCAGACCGAGGGCGATCTGCATCTGCCGCGCTGCCGGATCGCCCGCGGCATCCGGCTCACCGACGCGCACATCGGCACCGATCTGCTGCTCAACCAGGCCGTGATCCACGCAGACCGCAAGGGCCGCTCGATCGCGGCCGACGGCCTCTCGGTCGCGCAGGACCTCCAGGCCGAGCTGATCGAGTCGTACGGGGAGGTGAGCCTGCGCGCGGCGAAGGTCGGGGTGACGTTCAGCCTGCGCGGCAGCCGGCTGGTGAACCCGGAGGGGCGGCGGGCGCTGAACGCGCCGCAGCTGACCGTGGAGCGCACGCTCTACATGACGGCGGCGGCCGTCTCGCCCGGCGCCACCGAGACCACCACGCCGCCGTACGGGACGAACTACTCCGGCACTCCGGCCCGGGGCACCCGGGTCCAGCCGTTCGTCTGCGAGGGCGGGCTGCGCCTGGACGACGGCCGGTTCGGGGACGCCGTGGACCTCCAGAGCGCGCGCTTCGTGATGCGGGACTACCAGGAGCTGTCGCTGCGCCGGGTGCAGACGCCGGAGCTGCGCTTCCTCGGGGAGCGGCCGGAGCGGGGCCGGGTGGTGCTCTCGGGCGCCCGGGTCGTGAACCTGGTCGACATGTCGACGAGCTGGCCGGGGCCCGGCGGGCTCGCGATGGGCGGCTTCAGCTACGACAACCTGATCCCGCGCGGCCTCTTCCCGCTCTCCCGACGGCTTGAGTGGGTGGCGGCGGCGACTCCGGAGTACGCGCCGGAGCCGTACGAGCGCCTCGCCACCGTGCTGCGCAACAGCGGAGAGGACGCGGACGCGCGCGAGGTGCTGCTCGCCAAGCAGCGCCGGCGCCGCGAGACCCTGCCGCCGGCGGGGAAGCTGTGGGGCGTGCTCCAGGACCTGACGGTGGCGTACGGCTACCGGCCGGGCCGGGCGGCGCTGTGGATGGCGGTGCTGTGGGCGATGGGCGCGCTGGCGTTCTCGCACTACGACCCGCAGCCGATCAAGGCGGACGAGCACCCGGACTGGAACGCCTCCCTGTACGCCCTCGATCTGCTCGTACCGGTGATCAACCTGGGGCAGGACGGCTACTGGAAGCTGCACGGAAGCTGGCAGTGGGTCTCGGCGGTGCTCATCGTGCTCGGCTGGATCCTGGCCACGACCGTGGCGGCGGGCGCCTCGCGCCTGCTGCGGCGTGGCTGAAATTTGCCGGTCCTTGACCTGCGCCCGTACAACCGTCACGGCCGCCACAGACTCTTCACCGCACACCACTGGCGGAGCTCCGACCTGCGGTTTTGAATGGTTCGCACCATGTCATTCGTACGCGCCCTGCTCCGTGCCGTCCGCGCGGTCAGGCACACCCCGCACCTCGCCGCCGACCTCCCGGCCGACGAGGATCTGCTCCTCGACGCGCCCGACGGGCGGCTCGGCCCCGCGCTCGTGGCCGCCGCCCGGGGCGAGTACGCGGCGGCGGCCGAGCTCCTCGCCGTCACCCGCGAGTCGGCCGAGTGGGAGAACCGCGACCGCTACACCATGCGGCTCGCGGCCTTCGCGGTCAGCCGCCCCGACTGGCTGGCCGACTGGCTGGCCGCCGCGCCCCGGGACCCGGACGCGCTGCTCGTCAAGGCGGAGCTGGCGATCGTACGGGCGTGGGGCTCGCCCGCCCGCGCCGAGCTGCTGCGCGAGATCGCGCCGCTGATCGACGCGGCGGCCTCGGCCGAGCCCACCGACCCGGTGCCGTGGCGCATCGCGCTCGACCACGCGCGCGGCACCCATGCGCCGCACACGGTCTTCGAGTCGCTGTGGGCGGAGGCGGTCGGCCGCTCCTCGCACCACTACGGCTGCCATGTGGCCGCGCTGCAGTACCTCTCGGCGCAGTGGTACGGCTCGCACCGGGAGTGCTTCGGCTTCGCCGAGGAGGCCGCGGCGGACGCGCTGCCCGGCTCGCTCGTCCAGGCGCTGCCGGTACGGGCCGCGTTCGCCTGCCTGGCCGCCGGCACGGGCGGGGGCCCGACCGGCAGGCAGAGCCCGCAGGAGCTGTTCGGCGACCGGATCGACACGGCGGCGGACCTCGCCATCGCGCTGTCCGCCGCGTACGAGCCCGGCGACCCGTGGCCCGCCGAGGTGCGCAATCTGCTGGCGTACGTCCTGGTCGTACGGGAGCGGTGGGAGGAGGCCCTGGAGCAGTTCCGCCGCATCGGCCCCTATGCCACGGCCTTCCCGTGGGCGCGGCTCGACGACGACCCGCTGGGCCGGTTCACGGAGCTGCGCGACGGGGTGCGCAGGCAAGTGGCGGCGCGCACTCCGCCGGGGCGCGAACGCGGCCCGGCGGGCGTCCCGCCCGGGCCCGTCGAGGCCCCCGGGCAGCCCCCGGCGAAGGCCCCAGGCAGGACCGCCGGGCTCCCGGGCGCGGGCGCCCTCGGGAAGCCCGGACGCAGCCGGTCCGGCGACCATTACGCTTGAGCGTTGTGACCACCGCTCGCCTCCCCCTCTTTCCGCTCAACTCGGTCCTGTTCCCCGGCCTCGTCCTGCCGCTGAACGTGTTCGAGGAGCGCTATCGCGCCATGATGCGCGATCTGCTGAAGTCCGGCCCGGACTCCGGCCCCGCCTCCGACGACGACGAGCCGCGCCGGTTCGCCGTGGTCGCGATCCGCGACGGCCGGGAGGTCGCGCCGACCGGCCCCGGGCTGCCCGACCAGACGGCGATCCCCGAGAAGGGCCCGGCGGCCGGGTTCGGCCCCGACCCGATCCAGGCGTTCCACCAGGTGGGCTGCATCGCGGACGCGGCGACGATCCGGGAGCGGTCGGACGGCAGCTTCGAGGTCCTGGCCACGGGCACCACGCGCGTGAAGCTCCTCTCGGTGGACGCCAGCGGCCCCTACCTCACGGCCGAGCTGGAGGAGCTGCCCGAGGAGCCGGGCGAGGAGGCCGGGGCGCTGGCGGAGGGCGTGCTGCGGGCGTTCCGCGCGTACCAGAAGCGGCTGGCGGGCGCGCGCGAGCGGTCCGTGACCGGCTCGGCCGAGCTGCCCGACGAGCCGTCGGTGGTGTCGTACCTGGTGGCGGCGGCCGCGGTGCTGGACGTCCCGGCGAAGCAGCGCCTGCTCCAGGCGCCGGACACCGCGACGCGGCTGCGCGAGGAGCTGAAGCTGCTGCGCGCGGAGACGGCGGTGATCCGCCACCTCCCCTCGCTCCCGGCGGTGGACCTGACCCGCTCCCCCACGAGCCCCAACTGACGTAAGGAAGCGCTGAGTTGGCGAAGAAGAAGGCGGCCGGGGGCACTCCGGCGACGGTGGCGCTGACGGCGGCGGGCACGGAGTTCACGGTGCACGCGTACGAGCACGACCCCTCGTCCGCGTCGTACGGCGAGGAGGCCGCGGCGGCCCTCGGCGTCTCCCCCGACCGCGTCTTCAAGACGCTGGTGGCGGACGTCGACGGCGAGCTGACCGTGGCGGTGGTCCCGGTGGCGGGCTCCCTCGACCTCAAGGCGCTGGCGGCGGCGGTCGGGGGCAAGCGGGCGGCGATGGCGGATCCGGCGGCGGCGGAGCGGACCACGGGCTACGTCCGGGGTGGCATCTCGCCGCTGGGCCAGCGCCGCCGTCTGCGCACGGTGCTGGACGCGTCGGCCTCGGCCCATGCCACGATCTGCGTCTCGGCGGGGCGCCGGGGCCTGGAGGTCGAGCTGGCGCCGGGGGATCTGGCGGCGCTGACGGGTGCGGTGCTTGCACCGGTGGCGCGCGGCTGATTCGGCTGTTGTCCGGTAACCCCCCTGGACACATCGCCCATGGGCGAGCAGGTTGCCCCCATGTCGAAACGAACCCGCAAGCGGAAGTGGCGAATCAAAAAGGGCCGAGCGAACCACGGCCACCGCCCGGCGTAATTCACCTGGGGCTACGCCCCCGGGCCCCCCGGTTTGGCTGCGGACCGTGGTGGGTTGCTCGCGCAGTTCCCCGCGCCCCTGGGCAGTTAGGGGCGCGGGGAACTGCGCGACCAGCCACCTACGGTCCGCAGACGTACGAGCACCCTCGGAGAGCTTCGGGAAGGGGTGGGGTGGGGGCTACAGCTCCGTGGGAGGCCACGGCTCGGGGTCCCGCGGCCCGAACAGGGCCGTCAGGCCCAGGTGGGAGGCCATCGCCGCCACCGGCCACGCCAGCAGCGCCCCCTTCGCGTTCAACTTCAGCGGCGCATCGAACACGACCCCCTTGCCCGCCGCCCGCGCCGCCGCCACCACGTCCTGCGTCGGCCCCAGCCACACCCCGACCCGCCAGGCCAGCCAGGACCCGAGGAGGCCGCCCACGGCCAGCCCGGCCACCAGCGGGATGCCGCCGCGCCTGCGCAGCAGGAAGACTATGGCCGCGCACACCACGCCGAACCCCAGCGCGAGCAGGATGAACGTTCCGTCCGCCCCGATCGCCTCCTCGCCCTCCGTGTCCTTGAGGAAGACGGCCTTGTCGTCGGAGATCAGCGGCACCCGCGGCGCCAGCCACACCCACAGCAGCCCGAGCAGCACGCCCGTGACCGCCACCGCGACCGCCGCGATCACGGCGTCCCGCAGCTCCGCTTTCATCGCGGGGCCCTCCTCCCGTACGGGGACACCCGGCCCGGAACCGGGGTGTGCGGAGTCCTGCCAGGCGTCGTCGTCCGGTGGCTGCTGGTGAGGCGGCGTCAGAGGTGCGGTCACCCCGCCATCGTGCCAGGCGCTCCTGTGCGGCGCCTCACCGGGAGACCGCCGCCCGGCGGTACGCCCAGGTCGCCACGAGCAGCGAGACGACCCCGACGGCCGCGCAGACCGCGAGGTCGAGCCCGATGACGGCCCAGTCGGGGTGCCCGCCGAAGCTGTGCGCGAAGGCCTCCACCCCGTACGTGGAGGGCAGCAGATCACGTGCGTACGCGATCGGTCCGGGCAGCCGGTCGGCCGGCAGGACGCCGAGCAGCAGCGCCGCCGACATGCCCAACTGGCCGAGCAGGGTCGCCAGTTCCTGGCGCGGGGCCAGGAGTCCGAGGGCCGCGCCGAGCCCGGCGAGCGCGGCGCCCGCCAGCGGGATGACCGCGGCGAGCACCCAGAGGTGCGCCAGGGGAAGTCCGAAGAGCACGCAGCCGGTGATCGCCGTCACCAGCGTCCCCGGCACCGTGAAGGAGGCGTACGCGGCGGCCGCGCCGAGCACCACGGACGCGGGCGGCACCGGCAGCGTCGCGTAGTGGTCGAGCCCGCCGCCCGCCCGCAGTTGCCCGAAGTACTGCGCGAGCAGGTTGAGCGCGACGAAGGCGACCACCAGGACGCTCGACCCGGCGACCACGGCCCGCGCCTCGCTGCCGCCGTCCACGACCCCCCGCATCAGGACCATGATCCCGATCGACTGGAAGGTCGCCACGAACAGCAGCGGGATGCGGGCCACCTTGGCCCGGGAGAGCTGGGCCCGGTAGACGGCCGAGAGGGCGGGCAGCAGCCGCGCCCGGGGCGCGAGCGGCGCGACCGCCCCGGCCCGTTCCGCCGGGGCGGCGAGCGCCTCCGGGGGAGCCTCCACGGAAACCTCCAGGGGAAACGCGCTCACGCCTTCACCAGACCTTCCGTACGGCCGCCGAGGGCGAGGTAGACGTCTTCCAGGCTCGGCGTGGCCAGGGTGAAGTCGTCGAGGGCGGCGAACGCGGGCCCGCCGGTGACCGCCGCGACGGCGGCGCGCGCGGCGTCGGGGCCGAGCCGCAGCACCCAGCGCCGCCCGGACTCCTGCGCCCGCTCGCGCAGCGCCGCGACCTCGGGCAGCTCGACGGGCGCCCGCTCGCGCCACACCAGCTCGACCCGGACCTCGGAGGCGACCCGTTCCTTCAGGCCCGCCGGGGTGTCGCAGGCGATGACCTTGCCGCGGTCGAGGACGGCGACCCGGTCGAGGACGGTCTCGGCCTCGATGACGTTGTGGGTGACGAGCAGCACGGTCGCGCCGCGCTCGGCCCGGCGCCGGTCGACGGCCGCCCAGACGGCCCGCCGGGCCAGCGGGTCCATGCCGGTGGTCGGCTCGTCGAGGACGAGCACGGGCCGGTCGCCGACGAGCGCGGCGGCGAAGCAGGCGAGCCGCCGCTGTCCGCCGGAGAGCTTCTTGAGCGGCCGCCCGGCGAGCGCGGTCAGCCCGAGCTCCTCCAGTACGGCGTCGCGCTCGGCCCGGGCGGCGCGGACGGGGAGTCCGCGCAGCCGGCCGGTGGTCTCGGCGGCGAGCGACACGGTCAGCTCGTCGAGGGCGGTGGACTCCTGCCCGAGGTAGCCGATCAGCCGGGCGGCCCGCTCGGGGTGGCGCACCAGGTCGTGGCCGAGGACGTCGACGCTGCCGGAGTCCGGCCGCATCAGCCCGGTGAGCTGGCGCACCAGGGTCGACTTGCCCGCGCCGTTGGGCCCGAGCAGGCCGAAGATCTCGCCGCGTCCCACGTCGAGGTCGATCCCGTCGGTGGCCCTGATCTCGGGCGTACCGGCCGAGCCGCGTCGTCCGCGCGCGGCGGGGTACGTCTTGGTGAGGCCCCGCACCGCGCAAACGGTGCCGGCCCGCGCCGCTGCTGTGCCGGTACTCACGGACAACGAGCCTACGGGGTCCATCGGGCCACTCCGCCCCCGGACCCCTGTTTGTTCCGTTCGCCGAACGATCGGCGCCGAGGAGTCGAACCGTCCGGTTCGCCCCTGGCGTCCGGGGTGCCGGGCGCGCGGTGGGCTCCCCGCGCGCCCCGCCGCGTACTACTCCCCCACCGGCGCCCGCTCGGCGGCCGCCCTGACGTCGATCTCCCGCCAGAAGCCCGCCCGGATCGCGTACCGGTCGTGCTCGTCGATCTGGTCGTCCTTGTGGGCGAGCAGCCCGAACCGGGCCGCGTACCGCAGGAGTTCGCCGTCGATGCGGTGCGGGATGCGCGGATACATGGTGGACAGCTTCTGTACGTGGGTCGTGTCCGGCAGGCGCTCCATCCAGCGGCGCGCGAAGACCTGCCCCACCTCGTACGGGTCGCCGCCGACGGTGGTGATGTCCTCCTCGCGGTCCGCCCAGCGCTGCTCGGCGCTGGTCAGCTGGGCGAGGGTGGGCAGCGAGGCGGTCTCCGGGGACTCGCCGAGCGTGGAGCCGGGGCGCTCGACCCAGCCTTTGTCGGAGGACCAGCGCAGGGTCGCGTGCGGGGCGTGCGGCGAGGTGGCCTGAGCGCCGGGCCCGCGCAGGCCCGCCAGGTCCTTGGGCGTGGGCACGCCCTTGACCGCGGTGCCGGGCGAGGAGGTGACCGCCGTGCCGTTGCCGACGGCCGCCGGGGGCTGGGCCGTCCCGTTGCGGGCGGCCGCGGCCTGGGCCTCGGCGGCCCGCTCGGCGGAGGCGGCGAGCGCCGACTCGGGCAGCGGGGCGGAGAGGATGGCGGCGATCTCCGGGCGGGGGGCCGCGGCCGGGGCGTACATGGTGCTCAGTTCCTTGACCCGGACCGCCTGGGTGATCCAGGCCCGGTCGAGGACCCGGCGTTCGTCGGCCTCGGCCACCAGGTCCTCGGACTGGTTGTAGTCGCCGTCGGCGGCCTGGACGGCCCACAGGTGCACGGCGACGCCGTGTTCCTTGGCCGACATCAGTCCGGGCAGCAGATCGCCGTCCCCGGTCACCAGGACCACGTCCGAGCAGGCGCGATTTCTGGCCAACTCGGTGAGCTCGGCGTGCATCGCCGCGTCGACGCCCTTCTGCGCCCACCGCCCGTCGCTGCGGGTCAGTGCGCCCAGCCGGACCGTCACCCGGGACATCACCCGCAACCTGCGGTGTTCCGGCTGGGGCACCCGGTCGGGGGCGCCGTCGAACCAGTAGATCCGCAGCAGCGGCTGCTCGGTGTCGGCCTCCGCCCGCTCGCGCAGCGCCTGGATCAGGGCGGCGTGGTCGACGGTGATCCGTGAACGGGCAGGCTCTCCGGCCAGAAGGCTCGCGGCCGCGCCCAACAGGTAACCCGCATCCACAAGGACGACGCAGCGGTCCACGCGTTCCACCCTCTTTCAGAACCTTGAAAATCAAAAGATCAGAGGCAAAGGAGATCAGGGAGATAAGAGTGCAGGAGATCGAGAGATCAGGGAACGTACTTCGGGTTTCCTTCGAGTCTGCCCGACCCTGCGAGGGTTAACGGCCGGAACTCGATCATCGGCGTGGCGAACTCTTCCACCACGCACCCTTTACGTTCGAATACGCACGGTAATCGTCCGAAATGCGCTCTTTGTCGGGACATGTGAGGCTGGCAGCGGCCCTGGACCCTAGTCCCCCCAGGAGGCATCACCATGGCCAAGAACAAGTCCGGCCGTAAGCAGCAGCAGGTCGCCTCGCAGGCCGAGCGCGGTCAGCAGGACGCGGTCAAGCAGGCGATGGAAGCGCAGTCCCAGCCCCAGGCGCAGGCCCAGGGCAGTCCGGCGGATGTTGCCCGTAAGCACCAGCGTCGCTTCGGCCACAACTGATAATTCCACATGCACCAGGCACACAAATACGGAAGGGGCGCGCCCTATTCGGACGCGCCCCTTCCGTATGAAATAAGAATTCCGCCGCCGGTCAGCCCGCCAGACAGGACGGGCCGAGCAGCACCTTCAGATCGCCGAAGAGGGCCGGGTCCGGCTGGACCCGGTGCCGGTCGAGCCGCAGCACCGTGGTCGTGCGCGGCCCCTGGAGCTTGATCCGCACTTCGGTGTTGCCCTTGTGGTGGCCGAGAATCTCGCCCAGCCGGCTGACCATCGGCGGGGTCACCTTCACCGTCGGGATGGTGAGCACCACCGGCGCGTTGGTCCCCGCCGACGACAGGTCCGGGACCATCAGCTCCATCGCGACCAGGCGCGGGATGTCCTCGCGCTTGTCGAGGCGGCCCTTGACGAACACCACCGCGTCCTCGACGAGCTGGGTGGAGACCAGCTGGTAGGTCGCCGGGAAGAACATGCACTCGATGGAGCCCGCCAGGTCCTCGACGGTGGCGATCGCCCAGGCGTTGCCCTGCTTGGTCATCTTGCGCTGGAGGCCCGAGATGATGCCGCCGATGGTCACGACCGCGCCGTCCGCGTGCTCGCCTCCGGTGAGCTGCTGGATGGAGGAGTCGGTCTTGTCGGAGAGCACGTGCTCCAGACCGAAGAGCGGGTGGTCCGACACGTACAGACCGAGCATCTCCCGCTCCTGGGCGAGCAGGTACGACTTCTCCCACTCGACGTCGGAGAACTCGACGTCCAGGCCGAAGCCCGGCTCGTCGGAGTCGTCCTCGCCCATCCCGCCGAAGAGGTCGAACTGCCCCTCGGCCTCCTTGCGCTTGACCTGCACCACGTTGTCGATCATCGGCTCGAAGTGCGCGGTGAGGCCCTTGCGGGTGTGCTTCATCTCGTCGAAGGCGCCGGCCTTGATCAGCGATTCGACGGTCCGCTTGTTGCAGACGACCGCCTCGACCTTGTCGAGGAAGTCGGGGAACGAGGTGTACTTCCCCTTCGCCTTGCGGGACTTGATGATCGAGTCCACCACGTTCTGACCGACGTTGCGCACGGCGGTCAGGCCGAACAGGATCACGTCGTCGCCCTGCGCCGAGAAGTTGGACTCGGACTCGTTGACGTTGGGCGGCAGCACCTTGATGCCCATGCGGCGGCACTCGTTGAGGTAGACCGCCGACTTGTCCTTGTCGTCCTTGACGGAGGTCAGCAGCCCCGCCATGTACTCGGCGGGGTAGTTCGCCTTGAGGTAGGCGGTCCAGTACGAGACGAGGCCGTACGCGGCGGAGTGCGCCTTGTTGAAGGCGTACCCGGCGAACGGGACCAGGACGTCCCAGAGCGCCTTGATGGCCTCGTCGCTGAAGCCCTTCTTCTTGGCACCGGCCTCGAAGATGACGAAGTTCTTCGCCAGCTCCTCGGGCTTCTTCTTGCCCATCACGCGACGGAGGATGTCGGCCTCGCCGAGCGAGTACCCGGCGATGATCTGGGCGGCCTTCTGGACCTGCTCCTGGTAGACGATCAGGCCGTAGGTGACGGCCAGGACCTCTTCGAGCGGCTCCTCCAGCTCGGGGTGGATCGGGGTGATCTCCTGCTGCTTGTTCTTGCGCAGCGCGTAGTTCGTGTGCGAGTTCATGCCCATCGGGCCCGGGCGGTAGAGCGCGGACACGGCGGAGATGTCTTCGAAGTTGTCGGGCTTCATCAGCCGCAGCAGGGACCGCATGGGCCCGCCGTCGAACTGGAAGACGCCGAGGGTGTCGCCGCGCTGGAGCAGCTCGAAGGTCGTCGGGTCGTCGAGCGGAAGGGCCAGGAGATCGATGTCGATCCCCTTGTTGGCCTTCACCATCTTGACGGCGTCGTCCATGATCGTCAGGTTGCGCAGACCCAGGAAGTCCATCTTCAGCAGGCCGAGCGACTCACAGCTCGGGTAGTCCCACTGCGTGATGGTCACGTTGTCGGTGTGACGCACCCACACCGGGACGTGCTCGGTAATGGTCTCGCTGGACATGATCACGCCGGCCGCGTGCACACCCATCTGCCGGACCAGGCCCTCGACGCCCTTGGCGGTGTCGATGACCTTCTTCACGTCCGGCTCGTTCTCGTACATCCCCCGGATCTCGCCCGCCTCGCTGTAGCGCGGGTGCTTGGGGTCGGTGATGCCGTTGAGGTCGATGCCCTTGCCCAGGACGTCGGCGGGCATCGCCTTGGTGAGGCGGTCGCCCATCGCGTACGGGTAGCCGAGGACGCGGGCCGAGTCCTTGATCGCGTTCTTGGCCTTGATCTTGCCGTAGGTGCCGATCATGGCGACCTTGTCGGCGCCGTACTTCTCGGTCACGTACCTGATCACTTCGACGCGCCGACGCTCGTCGAAGTCGATGTCGACATCGGGCATCGAGACGCGCTCGGGGTTGAGGAACCGCTCGAAGATCAGGCCGTGCGGGATCGGGTCGAGGTCGGTGATGCCCATCGCGTACGCCACGATCGAGCCGGCCGCGGAGCCTCGGCCGGGGCCGACCGCGATGCCCTGCTTCTTGGCCCACATGATGAAGTCGGCGACCACGAGGAAGTAGCCCGGGAAGCCCATCGAGATGATGGTGTCCATCTCGTACTCGACCTGCTTCATGCGGTCGTCCGGGATGCCTCCCGGGAAGCGGCGGTGCATGCCCCGCATGGTCTCCTCGCGGAACCAGGTGACCTCGGTGTAGCCGTCGGGGATGTCGAACTTCGGCATGAGGTTCTTCGCCTCGAACATGCCGCTGACGTCGATCTGCTCGGCCACCAGGGCCGTGTTGGCGCAGCCCTGCTGCCAGGCGTCCGAGGCGTCGATCGCGTACATCTCGTCGGTCGACTTCAGGTAGTAGCCGGTGCCGTCGAACTTGAAGCGGTCGGGGTCCGAGAGGTTCTTGCCGGTCTGGATGCACAGCAGCGCGTCGTGCGCGGTGGCCTCGTGCGCGTACGTGTAGTGCGAGTCGTTGGTGACCAGGGGCGGGATGCCCAGCTCCTTGCCGATCTTCAGGAGGTCGTCGCGGACCCGGCGCTCGATGTCGATGCCGTGGTCCATCAGCTCCAGGAAGTACCGGTCCTTGCCGAAGATGTCCTGGTAGTCGGAGGCGGCCTGGCGGGCCTCCTCGTACTGCCCCAGGCGCAGCCGGGTCTGGAGCTCGCCGGAGGGGCAGCCGGTGGAGGCGATCAGACCCTCCGACCACTGGGAGATGGTCTCCTTGTCCATCCGGGGCCACTTCTGCAGCCAGCCCTCCGCGTACGCGTCGGAGGAGAGGCGGAAGAGGTTGTGCAGGCCCGTCGCGTTGGCCGCCCAGATCGTCTTGTGGGTATAACCACCCGAACCGGACACGTCGTCGCGCTTCTGGTGCGGCTGGCCCCACTGGATCTTGCGCTTGTTGCGGCGCGACTCGGGGGCCACGTACGCCTCGATGCCGATGATCGGCGTCACACCCGCCTTCTTCGCCGTGTGGAAGAAGTCGTACGCCCCGTGCAGGTTGCCGTGGTCGGACATCGCGATGTGCGTCATGCCCATCTCGTTGCACGCGTCGAACATGTCCTTGAGCCGCGCGGCACCGTCCAGCAGCGAGTACTGGGTGTGTACGTGAAGGTGCGTGAACGGCGGCTTCGACACGGCGGGGGCCTCCATGGCGGGGAGAGGGGGGGACAGCCTGGAAGTCTACGTCGGCCCGCTGACAGCCGTTGTGAGAACTGCGGCGGCGCGCAGCGCCTCGATGAGGGGAGGTGGTCGGGTGACGGGCGGGCACTCCGGGGTACGGTCACGCGTTGGAAGGGGCGGAATCACCCGTCCCATTTGTTGCGCATCTCTACCCGCACGTACGCACCAGGAGGCACCCGGCGATGTCGGTCCCGCAGCACACCACCGAGGAGCGCGGCGAGCAGATCCTCGCCGTCTTCGGCACCGCCTTCGGCGAGCTCCTGGCCGCCGACCCGGCCGCCTTCCGGGTCAAGTTCCGCAAGATGGCGGCCTCCGCGTTCGCCTTCTACCGGGGCACGGCCTGCCTGTTCTATGCCGATCTGGACGCGGAGAACGCCGGGCGGGAGGGCGGGAACATACACAGCGGTCCTTACCTGGACGAACGTACCGGCCGGGTGTGGATCCACGGCGACCTGCACGCCGAGAACTTCGGCACGTACATGGACGCCAACGGCCGGCTGATCTTCAACGTCAACGACTTCGACGAGGCGTACGTGGGCCCCTTCACCTGGGACCTCAAGCGCTTCGCGGCCTCGCTGGCCCTGATCGGCCACGCCAAGGCGCTCAGCGACGGGCAGATCACCGAGCTGGTGCGGATCTACGCCGCCGCCTACCGCGAGCGGATCCACGCCCTGGCGGCCGGCGCCAAGGGCGACGAGGTGCCCTCGTTCACCCTGGACACGGCCGAGGGGCCGCTCCTCGGCGCGCTGCGCTCGGCACGCGCGCGTACGCGCTTCTCGCTGCTCGACTCGATGACCGAGATCCGCGAGTACGAGCGCCGCTTCTCCGAGGACGACGGCTCGATAGAGCTGGACGCGGCGACCCGCTACAAGGTGCTCGCCGCCTTCGACGGCTACCTGGAGACGCTGCCGGACTCCAGCCTCATGCGGCCCGATTCGTACCGGGTCAAGGACGTCGTCGGGCGGCGCGGCATCGGGATCGGCTCGGCCGGTCTGCCCTCGTACAACATCCTTCTGGAGGGCCACAGCGACGCCCTGGAGAACGACGTCGTGATCTACATGAAGCAGGCGCAGACCCCGGCGGTCTCCCGGCACGTCACCGACCCGGCGGTGCGCGGCTACTTCCAGCACGAGGGCCACCGCACGGTGATCTCGCAGCGCGCCCTCCAGGCCGCCGCCGACCCGTGGCTGGGCTGGACCGAGCTGGACGGGGCGGGCCAGCTGGTCGCCGAGGTCTCGCCGTACGCGGTGGACCTGGACTGGTCGGACATCGACGAGTCGGAGCAGATCGCGGCGGTCGTCGCGGACCTGGGCCGGGCCACCGCCACCATGCACGCGGCGGCGGACGACGAGAGCGGCCACTCGGAGCTCGTGCCGTTCTCCACCGAGCGGGCCATCGACGCGGCGATAGCGGCCGACGAGGAGGGCTTCGCGGACCTCCTGGTGGAGTTCGCGCACGCCTACGGGGCACGGGCGCGGGCCGACCACCAGATCTTCGTCGACCTGTTCCGTAACGGTCGGATTCCGGGTCTGTAGTCTCACGGATTTCTTAGGCGCCACTGACAGCGGCGCATGGCAAACTCAGCCCGATGGACATATCCGGTACGCGGCTCAGAGCGGCACGCGCGGCGCTTTTCACGGCGCTCGTCGTGGCGCTCTCCAGCGCGTCCCACGTCCTGCTCTCCCGCGTCCCGCTGCCGGTGCCCCTGGTGGCCGGCGCGGCCGGCACCGTGTTCCTGATCGCGTACGCGCTCGCGGGCCGCGAGCGCGGCTTCTGGTCGATCGCCGGGCTGCTCGTCCCGCTGGAGCTCGCGGCCGACACCGTCTTCTCGACCGGCCAGCACGTCTGTTACGGGCCCTCCGGCGGCCCGGTCGCGGGCGCGCTGCGGTCGGTGGGCGTGAACGTGCTGTGCGGCGGGAGCGTGGGCACCGAGCTGCCCGGCGTCGCCGGGTCCCGGGCGAGCGCGGCCGTGCTGCTCGGCGGTCCCGCCCCGGCCGTGCCGTGGCTGCTGCTCGCCGCGCACGTGACGGTCGGGCTGCTCGCCGCGGCCTGGCTGCGGCGCGGCGAGGCCGCCCTCGCGCGTCTTGTGCGCACGGTCGGGGTGCTGGCGTTCCGGCCGCTGCTGCTCGCGGTCGCCGTGGTGGGCGGCGCGGTCCGTCCCGTACGGGCGCGGGTGCGGCCCGTGCGGCGCGCGGGGCCGCCGTCGCGCGCCCGGCTGCTCGTGCACTCCGTGGGACGGCGGGGACCGCCCCGCCCCGCACTGCTCACCGCCGTCTGAGCGACGGCCCTCCCGAGCACATCGGCCCGGTCACCCGGGTCCCTCTCAGCACTTTCTCACCTGCCCTACCTGCCACACGGAGAAAACGATCATGAGCAAGCGCAACAGCCAGGCCAACAAGGCAGCCGCCCGTGAGCGGCTGAAACTGGAGCGCGAGCGCCAGGCCAAGAAGGACAAGGCACGCCGCCAGATAGTCGTCGCCGCCTCGATCGTCGGCGTCCTCGCGATAGCCGGCGGCATCGGCTACGCGGTCATGCAGGGCAACAAGCCCGGCGAGTGGGACGCGGCCAAGGACAAGACCCTGGTCAAGCCCGCCAACACCACGGGCACCGACGGCACCACCGTCGTCATCGGCAAGCCCACCGCCAAGAAGACCCTGGAGATGTACGAGGACGCGCGCTGCCCGGTCTGCTCGGTCTTCGAGCAGCAGGTCGGCGCCACGGTCAAGAAGGACGTCGACGCCGGCAAGTACAAGATCCAGTTCATCGGCGCCACCTTCATCGACAACGGCAGCCCGGGGGTCGGCTCCAAGAACGCGCTCAGCGCGCTCGGCGCCGCGCTCAACGTGAGCCCCGAGGCGTTCATGGAGTACAAGGCGCAGCTCTTCTCGGCGAAGTGGCACCCGGCCGAGACCACGGACAAGTTCAAGAACGACGACTACCTGATCCAGGTCGCCGACAGCGTTCCGGCCCTCAAGGGCAACGCCAAGTTCCAGCAGGACGTCAAGGACGGCACCTTCGACAAGTGGGCGCTCACCATGTCGAAGAAGTTCGACGACAGCGGTGTGACCGCCACGCCGACCCTCAAGATGGACGGCAAGAAGATCACCGGCGCGAACAGCGACAACGCCCCGCAGGACCCGGCCGCGTTCACCGCCGCCATCGACAAGGCCCTGAAGGGCTGACGCCGCCGAAAGGGCCTTCGGCGGGGCCCGGGCGCTGACGCGCGCTCAGATGGACGCCGGCGAACGGGCAGACAAACTTTTGCCGCGAGTCTGCCCGTTCGCGCTACCCATCAGTAAGGTGTGCGGCTGTGACCAGTCGATTCACCTCAACCCCCACGCGCCGCACGGTCGTCAAGGCCGCTGCCGCCACCGCTGTCGTCGCCGCGCCCCTGGTGGCCGGCGCGACCGCCGCCGTCGCGGACTCCGCTTCGGCCCCCGCCTTCCTGCACGGCGTCGCCTCCGGCGACCCGCTGCCCGACGGCATCCTGCTGTGGACCCGGGTCACCCCCGCTCCCGACGCGGTGCCCGGCTCCGGCAAGGGCCCGGACACCGAAGTCTCCTGGGAGATAGCCGAGGACAAGGGCTTCTCGCGGATCGTGGCCCAGGGCCGCACCACCGCGACGGCCGCCTCCGACCACACCGTCAAGGCCGATGTGCGCGGCCTGCGCCCGGCGACCGCGTACTGGTACCGGTTCGCCGCGGGCACCGCGCTCTCCCCCGTCGGCCGTACGCTCACCGCCCCCGCCACGGACGCGGCGGCCGCCAACGTCCGCTTCGGCGTGGTCTCCTGCTCCAACTGGGAGTCCGGCTACTTCTCCGCCTACCGCCATCTCGCCGCCCGCTCCGACCTGGACGCGGTGCTGCACCTGGGCGACTACATCTACGAGTACGCGTCGGGCGCCTACCCGGAGACGAAGTACGTCGTACGCCAGCACGAGCCGGCCCACGAGATCCTGAACCTGGCCGACTACCGCACCCGGCACGGCAAGTACAAGACGGACGCGGACCTCCAGGCGATGCACCACGCGCACCCGGTGATCGCGATCTGGGACGACCACGAGTTCGCCAACGACGCCTGGTCGGGCGGGGCCGAGAACCACACGCCCGGCACCGAGGGCGACTGGGCGGCGCGCGTATCGGCCGCCAAGCAGGCCTACTTCGAGTGGATGCCGGTCCGCCCGTCCATCGCGGGCACCACCTACCGGCGCATCCGCTACGGCAAGCTGGCCGATCTGCACCTGCTCGACCTGCGCTCCTTCCGCTCCCAGCAGGCGAGCGTGGGCAGCGGCAAGGTGGACGACCCGGAGCGCACCATCACCGGCCGCGCCCAGCTGGACTGGCTCAAGTCGGGGCTCTCCGCCTCGAACGCCGCCTGGCAGCTGGTCGGCACCTCCGTGATGATCTCGCCGGTCGCCTTCGGCGCGCTGCCGGCCGAACTGACCGCGCCGCTGGCGGAGTTGCTCGGCCTGCCCAAGGAGGGCATCGCCATCAACGTCGACCAGTGGGACGGCTACACGGACGACCGCCGCGAGCTCCTCGGCCATCTGGTGGACAACGGCATCAAGAACACCGTCTTCCTCACCGGTGACATCCACATGGCGTGGGCCAACGACGTACCGGTGAAGGCGGGCACCTACCCGCTGTCGAAGTCGGCGGGCACCGAGTTCGTGGTGACGTCGGTGACCTCCGACAACATCGACGAGATGCTGCACGTCGCCCCGCACACCGTGTCGCTGGTGGCGGCGGCCGCGATCAAGGCCGCCAACCGCCATGTGAAGTGGGTCGACATGGACTCGCACGGCTACGGCGTCCTCGACGTCGACGCCCAGCGCTCGCAGATGGACTACTACGTGGTCTCCGACAAGCGGAAGCAGGACGCCACGTCCTCGTGGACCCGCTCGTACCGGACGCTCAACGGCAGCCAGAAGGCCGAGCGGGTCTACTCGCCGGTGGTCTGAGCCGGGCGCTACAGCGAGTCGAGGAAGCCGAGAGCGGTGCTCCAGCTCTTCTCCGCGGCCTCTTCGTCGTAGTCCGGCAGTTCGGGATCGGTGTACAGGTGCCCGGCGCCCGGGTACCTGTACACCTCCGCGTCGGCGCCGATCCGGCCCATGCGCAGGTACCAGGTGTTCAGCCAGTCGTCCGTCTCGAACGGGTCCGGGTCCGCCACGTGCAGCTGTACGGGCAGCTCGTCCACCGACGCGCCCTCGGCGATGTCGGCGGTGCCGTGCAGGAGCAGCAGCCCGCGGGCCTTCTCGTCGCCGAGCGCGAGGGTCTGGGCGAGCGAGCCGCCGAGCGAGAACCCGGCGTAGACCAGGCCCTCGTCGGAGTGCGGCGCGGCGGCCAGGATCGCGCGCTTGAGCAGCTCGTCGTTGCCGATCCCGTCGCGGATCGTCATGCCCTCCTCCAGGGTGTCGGCGGTGCGGCCGTCGTAGAGGTCGGGCACGTGCACCACGTGTCCGGCGGCGCGCAGCCGCTCGGCCGCCTCGTGCACGGCGGGCCGCAGGCCGTACGCCGAATGGAAAAGCATGATGTTCATGAGGCCATGGTGCCAGCTACGGTCGGGGGCATGGAGAACGCACTGCGTCCGTTGATCGTCATCGGCGGCTCGGTCGTGCTCACGCTGGCCCTCGTGTGGCTGGCCGACCGGCTGCTCCGCCAGGCCGACGCCCGGCACAGCGAGACTCCGCTGTGGGGCCTGCTGCGCCGCTGCCGCGTCCCGTTGCAGGTCGTCGTCCTCACCGCGCTGCTGAGAGGCACCTACCTCCAGATCAAGTGGGCCCCGATCCAGGACCACGAGGCGGGCCTCGGCCAGACCCTCTCCCTCGTCCTCATCGGGGCGAGCGCCTGGCTGGTGGTGCGGATCGCGGCGGCGGTCGTCGAGGCGTCGTACGCGCGGTACGCGGCCTCCGCGCTGGATCCGGCGCGGGTGCGCAGGGTCCGTACGCAGGTGACGCTGATCCAGCGCGTGGTGACGGCGGTCGTGGGCGTGGTCGCGGTGGCGTCGATGCTCCTGACGTTCCCGGCGATGCGGACGGCGGGCACCTCGCTGCTGGCCTCGGCGGGCATCATCGGCATCGTGGCGGGCGTGGCCGCCCAGTCGACGCTCGGCAACCTCTTCGCGGGCCTCCAGATCGCCTTCGGCGACATGGTGCGGATCGGGGACACGGTGGTGGTGGACGGCGAGTGGGGCGTGGTCGAGGAGATCACGCTGACCTTCCTCGCGGTGCGCACCTGGGACGAGCGGCGGCTGACGATGCCGGTGTCGTACTTCACCGGCAAGCCGTTCGAGAACTGGTCGCGCGGCGGCGTCCAGATGACCGGCACGGTCTTCTTCCACCTGGACCACGCGGCCCCGGTGGCGCTGATGCGCGAGAAACTCGCCGACATCCTGCGGGAGTGCCCGGCCTGGGACGGCCGCGAGAGCGGCCTGGCGGTCACCGACACCACCCCGTCGACGATCGTGGTCCGCGCGACGGTCACGGCGAAGGACGCGGGCGACATCTGGACGGTCCGCTGCACGGTCCGCGAACAGATGGTGACGTGGCTCCACGACCACCATCCGTACGCCCTGCCCCGCATCAACACGGAACGGGGCGAGGGCGAGCCGCATCCGCAGAACGGGCGTGCAGGCTAAGGGGCGCGGGGCTGTGTCATTGTGCGGCTCCGCCGCGTGGGCGCGACCAGCCACAGACGGCCCGCAGACGAGTCACCGCACCTCCAGCGAAGCGCTATCGCAGGCTGCGTACATCCAGCTGACGCAGCACCCGGTCCACGATCTCCGGATCCGCGCCCGCCTCGCTCCGCGCCGACAACACCTCGTGCCGCGCCGCCGACATCATCTCCCGCTGGATCCGCTGGATCGTCCGCAGCCGCTCCACCCGCTTCGCGTACGCCTCCCGCCGCTCCTCGTCGACCATGTCCGGACTGATCCGCGCCCCCACGTCGTACGCCCGCCGCAGCAGCTGCTCCATGACCTCCTCGGGCAGCTCCTCCACGTCCTCGATCTCCCGCAGCCGCCGCTTCGCCGCCTTCGCCGCGCGGATCGCCAGCTCCCGCTCCAGCGCCCGCTCGGCGTCGGTGTCGGCCTGCACGCCGAGCCGCCGCACCAGGGACGGCAGGGTCAGCCCCTGGAGCACCAGCGTCGCCATGATCACGCAGAAGGCGACGAAGACGATCTCGTCGCGCGCGGGGAAGGGAGAACCGTCGTCGGTCCTGAGCGGGATCGCGAGGGCGAGCGCGACCGAGGCCACCCCGCGCATCCCCGCCCACCACATGACGATCGTCTCCCGCCAGGTCGTGGGGATCTCCTCGTCGTAGTCCCGCCGCGTGTGCAGCCGCTTGGCCAGCCAGGTCGCGGGCAGCAGCCACACCAGCCGTACGCCCACCACGACCCCGGCCACGATCGCGCCCCAGCCCGCCATCTCGCCGACGCGGCCGGTCGCGGTGCCGAACACGTTGTGCAGTTCGAGTCCGATGAGCCCGAACGCGATCCCCGTCACCAGGGTGTCGACGATCTGCCAGAACGTGGCCCCGGCGAGGCGCCCCTGGACGTCGTCCGCGTCCACCGCGTGCTCAGCCAGGAACAGCGCGAGGGTGAGCACGGCGAGCACCCCCGACCCGCCGAACTCCTCCGCCAGCACATAGCCGACGAACGGCACGAGCAGGGTGAGGCCGATCTGGAGCGTGGCGTCGTCGAGCAGCCCCATCAGCTTGTTGGCGGCCCAGCCGAGGACGAGCCCGACCACGACCGCCACCACGGCGGACAGCACCAGCTCGCCCACCGCGTCCGGCCACGAGAAGTCGCCGCTGACCGCCGCCGCGATCGCCACGTGGTAGAGCACGATCGCGGTGACGTCGTTGAACAGCCCCTCCCCCTCCAGGATCGACACCAGCCGGCGGGGCAGCCCGAGCGAGCCCGCGACGGCGGTGGCGGCGACCGGGTCGGGCGGCGCCACGAGGGCTCCGAGCGCGACGGCGGCGGCGATCGGCAGCCCGGGCACGATGGCGTGCGCGACGGCCGCGACGGCCGCCGTGGTGACGAACACCAGGGCCACCGCGAGCAGCAGGATCGGCCGGACGTTGGCGGCGAACTGCCGCCAGGAGGTGCGCTGGACGGACGCGTAGAGCAGCGGCGGCAGAACGAGCGGAAGGATGAAGTCCGGCGGCACGGCGACGTTCGGGACGAACGGCAGCAGGGCGAGGGCCCCGCCGACGAGCGTCATCAGGACCGGCGCGGGCAGCCCCAGCCGGTCCCCGACCGGAACGGTGACCACCGCTCCGAGCAGAAGCACGAACAGCAGGGCCAGCTGATCCACGGATGCCCTCCGGGCGGCGAGGCGATCAAGACGCCCAGCGTGCCACGTGCTTCACCGTACGAAGCCGCGGACCGTGCCGGGTTGCTCGCGCAGTTCCCCGCGCCCCTGACCACCCAGGGGCGAACTGCGCGATCAGCCACACACGGTCCGCAGGCGAAAGAAGCAAGGCCCCGACGCCTACGGCGTCACTCGCTCTCCGCGCGGATCACGTCCAGCGCGTGCTGGAGGTCGTCCGGGTAGCGGCTCTCGAACTCGACCCAGCCGCCGTCCGACGGGTGCTCGAAGCCGAGGCGCACCGCGTGCAGCCACTGCCGGGTCAGGCCGAGGCGCTTGGCGATGGTGGGGTCCGCGCCGTACGTCAGGTCGCCCACGCACGGGTGGCGGTGGGCGGACATGTGCACGCGGATCTGGTGGGTGCGGCCCGTCTCCAGCTTGATGTCGAGCAGCGAGGCCGCCCGGAACGCCTCGATCAGGTCGTAGTGCGTCACCGAGGGCTTGCCCTCGGCCGTGACCGCCCACTTGTAGTCGTGGTTGGGGTGGCGGCCGATGGGGGCGTCGATCGTGCCGCTCATCGGGTCCGGGTGGCCCTGCACCAGGGCGTGGTAGCGCTTGTCCACGACGCGGTCGCGGAACTGCTGCTTCAGATACGTGTACGCCCGCTCCGACTTGGCGACGACCATCAGACCCGACGTGCCGACGTCGAGGCGGTGGACGATGCCCTGGCGCTCGGCGGCGCCGGAGGTGGAGATCCGGTACCCGGCCGCCGCGAGGCCGCCGATGACCGTGGTCCCCGTCCAGCCCGGGCTCGGGTGGGCGGCGACGCCGACCGGCTTCACGATCACGACGATGTCGTCGTCGTCGTGGACGATCTCCATGCCCTCGACCGGCTCGGCCACGACCTGCACCGGCGCGGGCGCCTGGGGCATCTCGACCTCCAGCCACGCGCCCCCGCGGACCCGCTCGGACTTGCCCACCACCGAGCCGTCGACCTGGACCTTCCCCGCCGCGGCGAGCTCAGCGGCCTTCGTACGGGAGAACCCGAACATGCGGGAGATGGCGGCGTCGACGCGCTCGCCCTCCAGGCCGTCGGGAACGGGCAGGGTGCGGATCTCGGGAAACGTACTCACCCGTCGAGTATGCCTTGCCCCACCGACATCCCCGTCCCCACGAGGGCGGGATCAGTCCTTGTGGACCGTTCCGTCCGGGTCCAGGCCCCGGAACGAGAGGATCACGATCAGGAAGCCGCCGCAGACGATCGCGGAGTCGGCGAGGTTGAAGACCGCGAAGCCCTTGGGTGCGATGAAGTCGACGACCGCGCCCTCGAAGATCCCCGGCGAGCGGAAGATCCGGTCGGTGAGGTTGCCGAGCGCGCCGCCGAGCAGCAGGCCCAGCGCGATCGCCCAGGGCAGGCTGTAGAGCTTGCGGGCCAGCCGGAAGATCACCAAGATCACCGTCGCCGCGATCATCGTGAAGATCACGGTGAAGGCCTCGCCCATGCCGAACGCGGCGCCCGGGTTGCGGATCGCCTCCAGCTTCAGCAGATCGCCCACCAGCTCGATCGGCTCGTGGTGCTCCAGCTTGGCCACCACGAGCATCTTGCTGCCGAGGTCGAGCAGGTACGCGAAGAGCGCCACCGCGAACAGCACGGCGATCCTGCGCCTGCCCTTGGGCCGCTCGTCGGGAGCCGCGGCCTCGTCGGGCCCTTCTACGTCCGGCGTACCGATGATGCGCTCCGCCTCTGCCACGTGAGTCCCTCAACCCTAGGTACCTGACTGAGGACGAGGGTACGACACACGCGTACGGAGTCAGCCCCGGCGTTCCTGCTTCTGCTTGTCCTCGACGCAGAGGGTCGCGCGCGGGAAGGCCTGCATCCGCGCCTTGCCGATGGGATTGCCGCAGACCTCGCAGTAGCCGTACGTACCGGCGTCCAGCCGCTCCAGGGCGCGCTCCGTCTGCTCCAGCATCTCGCGCGCGTTGGCGGCGAGCGCCATCTCGTGTTCGCGGGTGATGTTCTTGGTCCCGGTGTCGGCGTCGTCGTCGCCGGCGCCGTCCCCGGAGTCCCGCATTAGTCCGCTCAGGGCGGTCTCCGAGGCCTCGATCTCGGCGCGCAGCCGCAGGACCTCGCTGGTCAGCTCGTTGCGCGCCTCGGCGACCTCGGCGGGCGTCCAGGGGTCCTCCCCGGGCCGTACCGGCAGCTCGCCGGGCACCCCGGCGACGACGGTGCGGGCCTTGGGCACGGCCGATGCCGCCGCCGTGGACTTCCTGGCCGCCGCCTCGCCGGCCGTGTTCTTGGCAACCACCTTCTTGGCTCCCCTCTGCTGCGCGGCCTCGGCCGCCCCCTTGGCCGCCGTGGCGGCCTCTTTCGCTGCCGATCCGGCAGCCTCGCCCGCCACCGCTTTCTCGGCAGCCGCCGTCTTCTTGGCACCGGCTTTCCTGGCCGGAGCCGCCTCTTCGACGGCAGCCTGCTCGGCCACGCCCTTCTTTGCAGCGGCCTTCTCAGCCACGGCCTTCTTTGCCGGAGCCTTCTTGGCAGCGGCTTTCTTGGTCACGGCCTTCTTTGCCGGTGCCGCCTCGGCAACCGCTTCCTTGGTCGCAGCCTTCTTGGCCGCGGCTTTCTTCGGGGCCGCCTCCTTCTTGGCCGCAGCCTTCTTCCCGGACGAGTCCTCCGTAGCGGCCCTCTTCACCGCGGCCTCGGACGCCAACGCGGTCTTCTTAGCCACCATGGCCGCGGCCCCTTCACATATTGTGATCTTGCTCGCGAATCGTGCTGGGACGATAAATCGACCCCAGGCCCGCGGCAACGGGGCACGCCGCCGGTCCGGCCCCGCCCGACGTGCCCGGAGACGAACCTGCATCCGTTGTGCCCAGCTCTCCGGCCCGTAATCCGCCACACGGGCGGAGCCGGACTCCGCCGGACCCCGTATGGCCATTCGGGTCATGGACGCAGCCCGGCCGGGGCTCGCCAAAACCGGTCGGCCGTTGTCGGTACGGCCCCGTACACTGGGCCCAGCGAGAGGCGTCGACGGGACGAGTAGCGCCGTACGCAGCCAAGAGCGATCCGGGGACGGTGGGAGCCCGGAGGCGAGCGCGACACGAAGATCACCCCTGAGCCGCCGGAAGAAAGCCCACCGGGCCAGTAGAACCGGCTTCGCACCCCAATGAGGGGGCGGTGCGCGCGAGCGCAGCGCCAAGGAGGGTGGTACCGCGGGAGCGCTTCACGAGAGGCTCTCGTCCCTCCGACGGAAACGTACGACGATCCGCCGGAGGATGAACGGATGTCGCAGTACCGCCAGGTGCCCGCCCAGGTCGACCTGCCCGCGCTGGAGCACGCCGTGCTCGACTTCTGGCGCGAGGCGAAGGTCTTCGCCAAGAGCCTCGAACAGTCCGAGGGCCGCCCCGAGTGGGTCTTCTACGAGGGCCCCCCGACCGCCAACGGCATGCCCGGTGCCCACCACATCGAGGCCCGCGTCTTCAAGGACGTCTTCCCGCGCTTCAGGACCATGCAGGGCTACCACGTGGCCCGCAAGGCCGGCTGGGACTGCCACGGCCTGCCGGTCGAGCTCGCCGTCGAGAAGGAGCTCGGCTTCAACGGCAAGAAGGACATCGAGGCGTACGGCATCGCCGAGTTCAACGCCAAGTGCCGCGAGTCCGTGACCCGCCACACCGACGCCTTCGCCGAGCTCACGACCCGGATGGGCTACTGGGTCGACCTGGACGACGCCTACCGGACGATGGACCCCGAGTACGTGGAGTCCGTCTGGTGGTCCCTGAAGGAGATCTTCAACAAGGGGTTGCTCACCCAGGACCACCGCGTCGCCCCCTGGTGCCCGCGCTGCGGCACCGGCCTGTCCGACCACGAGCTGGCGCAGGGGTACGAGACGGTCGTCGACCCCTCGGTCTTCGTCCGCTTCCCGCTGACCGGCGGCCCCCTCGCGGGCGAGGCGGCGCTCCTGGTGTGGACGACGACCCCGTGGACCCTGGTGTCCAACACGGCGGTCGCGGCCCACCCCGAGGTGACGTACGTCGTCGCGACGAACGGCGAGGAGAAGCTGGTCGTCGCCCAGCCGCTCCTGGAGAAGGCGCTCGGCGAGGGCTGGGAGGCCACCGGGCAGACCTTCACGGGCGCCGAGATGGAGCGCTGGACCTACCAGCGCCCCTTCGAGCTGGTCGAGTTCCCCGAGCCCGCGCACTACGTCGTCAACGCCGAGTACGTGACGACCGAGGACGGTACGGGTCTGGTCCACCAGTCCCCCGCCTTCGGCGCCGACGACCTCCTGGTCTGCAAGGCGTACGGCCTGCCGGTGGTGAACCCGGTCCGCCCCGACGGCACCTTCGAGGAGGACGTCCCGCTCGTCGGCGGCGTCTTCTTCAAGAAGGCCGACGAGAAGCTGACCGAGGACCTCAAGGAGCGCGGCCTCCTCTTCCGCCACGTCCCGTACGAGCACAGCTACCCGCACTGCTGGCGCTGCCACACCGCGCTGCTCTACTACGCGCAGCCGTCCTGGTACATCCGCACCACCGCCGTCAAGGACGCGATGCTGCGGGAGAACGAGAAGACCAACTGGTTCCCGGACTCGGTCAAGCAGGGCCGCTTCGGCGACTGGCTGAACAACAACATCGACTGGGCGCTCTCCCGCAACCGCTACTGGGGCACCCCGCTGCCGATCTGGCGCTGCGAGGACGACCACCTGACCTGCGTCGGCTCGCGCGCCGAGCTGAGCGAGCTGTCCGGCACCGACCAGACGGACCTCGACCCGCACCGCCCGTACATCGACGACGTCACCTTCACCTGCACGGCCGAGGGCTGCTCGCACACGGCGGTCCGCGTCCCCGAGGTGATCGACGCCTGGTACGACTCGGGCTCGATGCCGTTCGCGCAGTGGGGCTACCCGTACAAGAACAAGGAACTGTTCGAGAGCCGCTACCCGGCGCAGTTCATCAGCGAGGCCATCGACCAGACCCGTGGCTGGTTCTACACGCTGATGGCGGTCGGCACGCTTGTCTTCGACAAGTCGTCGTACGAGAACGTGGTGTGCCTGGGCCACATCCTCGCCGAGGACGGCCGCAAGATGTCCAAGCACCTGGGCAACATCCTGCAGCCGATCCCGCTCATGGACCAGCACGGCGCGGACGCGGTGCGCTGGTTCATGGCGGCCGGCGGCTCCCCGTGGGCCGCGCGCCGGGTGGGCCACGGCACCATCCAGGAGGTCGTCCGCAAGACGCTCCTCACGTACTGGAACACGGTGGCCTTCCAGGCCCTGTACGCGCGCACGTCCGACTGGGCGCCCAGCGCGGCCGACCCGGCCCCGGCCGACCGCACGGTCCTGGACCGCTGGCTGCTGAGCGAGCTGAACGCGCTGGTCGACCAGGTGACGCAGGCGCTGGAGGCGTACGACACGCAGCGTGCGGGCAAGCTCCTGTCGGCGTTCGTGGACGACCTGTCCAACTGGTACGTGCGCCGTTCGCGGCGCCGGTTCTGGCAGGGCGACAAGGCGGCGCTGCGCACGCTGCACGACGTGGTGGAGACGGTCACGCGGCTCCTCGCCCCGCTGACCCCGTTCATCACCGAGCGGGTGTGGCAGGACATGGTGGTGCCGGTGACGCCGGACGCGCCGGAGTCGGTGCACCTGTCGTCGTGGCCGAAGGCGGACGCGTCGGCGATCGACCCGACGCTGTCGCAGCAGATGCTGCTCGTACGGCGTCTGGTGGAGCTGGGCCGCGCCACGCGCGCGGAGTCGGGCGTCAAGACGCGCCAGCCGCTGTCGCGCGCGCTGGTGGCCGTGGCGGGCTTCGAGTCGCTGTCGCCGGAGCTGCACGCGCAGATCACGGAGGAGCTGAACGTCTCGTCGCTCGCCTCGCTGAGCGAGGTCGGCGGGTCCCTGGTCGACACCACGGCCAAGGCCAACTTCCGGGCACTGGGCAAGCGGTTCGGCAAGGGCGTCCAAGACGTGGCCAAGGCGGTCGCGGCGGCGGACGCGGCGGCGCTGTCGGCGTCCCTGCGCGACACCGGTGCGGCCGAGGTGTCGGTCAACGGCGAGCCGGTCTCGCTCGCGCCGGACGAGGTGATCATCACGGAGACGCCGCGTGAGGGGTGGTCGGTGGCGTCCGACTCCGGCGCGACGGTCGCGCTCGACCTGGAGATCACGCCGGAGCTGCGGCTCGCGGGCCTGGCCCGGGACGCGATCCGGCTGATCCAGGAGGCGCGCAAGAACAGCGGCCTCGATGTGGCGGACCGGATCGCGGTGCGGTGGGAGTCCGCTGACGCCTCGGTCGTCTCGGCGCTGTCGGCCCACGCGGAGCTCATCGCGGAGGAGGTCCTGGCGGTCGACTTCGCGTCGGGGGACGCGGACGGTACGTACGGCACCGCGTTCACGGACGAGCCCCTGTCGCTGACGTTCCGCCTGCGCAAGGCGTAACGCGCACGACGCGAGCGGCCCGTTCCCGGGGTACCGGGGGCGGGCCGCTTTGTTTTGCCCCCACCCCGCCCCTTCCCGAAAGCCCTGGGCCGGGCGGCTTGGTTCTTCGTCTGCGGGCCGTCTGTGGCTGGTCGCGCAGTTCCCCGCGCCCCTGACCACCTAGGGGCGCGGGGAACTGCGCGAGCAACCCAGCACGGTCCGCGGCCGAAGAGATCCCCCGGAGGGTTCAGGGAAGGGGCGGGGTGGGGGCAAAAAAGGGCCGGGCCCCCGGAATCCGGGGGCCCGGCCCTTCAGCCTGCCGACGGCTGTGCGCGGGGTGCGCGCGTACCGCCCGTCAGTTGTCGTCCTCGTCGATCAGGAAGCCCCGCATCGGAGAGGGAGCCTGCTGCATCGGCGACGGCCCCTGCGGCCGCACCGGCGCCATCGGCTGCGTCATCGCGGGCGACATCTGCTGCTGCCCGCCGTAGGAGGGACCGCCACCCATCGACGGCTGGCCGCCCATGGTGTGCCCGCCCATCGAACCGGCACCGGCCGACGCCATCGACCCGCTCATCTGCGGAGCCGGCGGCAGCGACGCGGTCGCCGGGGTGCGCGGCGGAGCCAGCGAGTCGTCCGCCTGGGTCTCCAGCTGGCGCAGCTGCGACTCCAGGTAGGACTTCAGCCGCGTACGGTACTCGCGCTCGAAGCCGCGCAGGTCCTCGACCTTGCGCTCAAGGGTGGCGCGGGCGGACTCAAGGGAGCCCATCGCGACGCGGTGCTTCTCCTGCGCGTCCCGCTCCAGCGCGTCGGCCTTGGCGCGGGCGTCCCGCTCCAGGCCCTCGGCGCGCGACCGGGCCTCGCCGACGATCTTGTTGGCCTCGGAGCGGGCCTCGGCGATCGCCTGGTCGGCGGTCTGCTGGGCCAGCGAGAGGACGCGCGCGGCGCTGTCGCCGCCGGGGCCCTGGCCGGGCTGCGACATCTGCGGACCGTGGCCGCCCATGGGGCCGCCCATCGGCTGGCCCATGGGGCCCTGGCCGAGCTGGTTCTGACCCATCTGGTTCTGGCCCATCGGACCCTGGCCCATGGGGCCCTGACCCATCGGACCCTGGCCGAGCTGGTTCTGGCCCATCGGACCCTGGCCCATGGGGCCCTGGCCCATCGGACCCTGGCCGTGCTGGCCCTGCGGGCCGTGGCCACCGGGACCGGCGGGCAGCTGCGGGGCGCCGCTCGGCAGCTGGGGCGGGCCCATCTGCGGCTGCTGCTGCACCTGCGGAGGTCCGGATATGGCGGCGGGCACGGGCGCGCCCGGACCGCGCTGGTCCTGCGGCTCCGGCTTGCGCATACCCTGCTGCTGCTGGTTCTGCGCGGCGGCACGCGTCGCGGCGGCCAGCTTGGCGCGCAGGTCCTCGTTCTCGCGAAGCAGGCGGGTCAGTTCGGCTTCGACCTCGTCCAGGAAGGCATCGACCTCGTCCTCGTCGTAGCCTTCTCGGAGCCGGACGGTCGTGAACTGCTTGTTCCGCACGTCCTCAGGGGTCAGCGGCATCTCTTCTTCACCTCTACGTAGTCGTCGGCAGTCGGCAGGACCGTGTCGCTCACATCTATCTCCCCACGCTGGTGACGATGGAGATCAGGATGTACACGATGATCATCAGAACGAAGAAGGACAGGTCGAGTGCCACGCCCCCGAGACGCAGCGGCGGAATGAACCGCCGCAGAAGCTTGAGCGGTGGATCGGTGACAGTGTAGGTGGCCTCAAGAACGACCACCATCGCCTTGCCGGGTTCCCATGAACGTGCGAACTGCAAGACGTAGTCCATGACGAGCCGGAAGATCAGCACGATGAGGAAGCACATCAGCGCGATGTAGACCACATCCAGTGCGACGCCCATCTCGCGCTTCCCTCTCCCCTTGCTCTATGCCCCCGGCCCCTTGGCCGGATCGTTCCCGGTGTCGTGTTCTCAGCTCTGGTTGAAGAAACCGCCCTCTGCGATACGGGCCTTGTCCTCCGCCGTGACATCGACGTTAGCAGGCGACAACAGGAACACCTTCTGCGTCACCCGTTCAATACTGCCGTGCAAACCAAACACAAGACCGGCGGCAAAGTCGACAAGTCGCTTCGCATCCGTGTCGTCCATCTCGGTGAGGTTCATGATCACCGGCGTGCCCTCGCGGAAGTGTTCCCCGATGGTACGGGCCTCGTTGTAGGTCCGCGGGTGCAGCGTGGTGATGCGGTAGGGCTCCCGCTCGGACACGACCTTGGGCATGATCACCGGTGCGTTCTTCTCCAGGCTCGGACGTTCAGGTGTGATGGATGCCACGGGGGCGATTCGCGCCGGACGCCCCGATTCCGCGGGCACCAGGGCTGCGTGCGCGACCGGTTCACGGGGAGCCGGCGGCTGTACGGCTCGTACCGGTTCGTCCCGTTCGACCTGATGCGGAGGCTGGTGCCGGCGGCGGTCCCGCTCGGGCTCCGGCTCGGGTTCGAACTCGTCATCGGGGTCGAACCCCGGGCCGTCGTACCCATCGTCCTCCACGAGACCGAGGTAGACCGCCATCTTGCGCATCGCGCCGGCCATGCTCCGATTCCTCCGCTCTGTGGTGGATCGCCCTTGTCGCCAAATGTCGCTGTGTCACCAAGTGCCCACGATCCACTAGGTCTGCCCACCGAAGAGTGGGAATGACCATATTTTCTGCTGTGGTCCGACTTGCTTCGCGACGTTACCCGAGCCGGGGTCGGACTCCGAGTACCGCCGTACCGACGCGTACATGTGTCGCTCCGGCCGCAACAGCCTCTTCGAGGTCCGCACTCATCCCTGCTGACACCATGTTCGCAGCCGGATGAGCGCGGCGCAGGTCAGTCGACAAATCCATCAGCCGCTCGAATGCGGCCCGTTGCCGGTCCGCGTACTCACCCGCCAGCGGCGCCACGGTCATCAGACCGTCCAGCCGCAGACCGGGCGCGTCCGCCACAAGTCCGGCCAACTGCTCGATTCCGTCAGGGGCGATGCCGCCCCGGTCGCCCCGCGCACCCGACTCGGCGTCGAGCGCGACCTGGATCAGACACCCCACCTCCCGCTCCGCCTTCACGGCGGCCGCGGAGAGCGCGGTGACCAGCCGGTCCCGGTCGACGGACTGCACCAGATCCGAGTAAGTCACCACGGAACGGACCTTGTTCGTCTGGAGCTGGCCCACGAAGTGCCAGCGCAGATCGGCGAGGTCGGCGCAGGCCGCCGCCTTGGGGGCGGCGTCCTGGTCGCGGTTCTCGGCGACCTGACGCACCCCCAGCTCGTACAGGAGTCGCACGTCGCTCGCGGGGTAGGTCTTGGTGACCACGATGAGCGTCACATCGTCCCGCTTGCGCCCGACGGCCGCACAGGCCGCGGAGATACGTTCCTCCACCTGTGCCAGGTTCGCGGCGAGTTCCGCCTTACGGTCCGTCATGCCCGCTTCCCTCTCCCTCGGCTCCCGTCGCGTCCAGCCAGACGTATCCGGCGAGCCGCCCGGTGGTGTGGTCGCGGCGGTACGAGAAGTGGTCGTGCGATTCGAGCGTGCACACCCCCGACGCCTGCCGGTCCGTGATCCCGAGCGCCGCGAGCTGCGCGTGCACGCCCGCGGTGACGTCGACGGCCGGGGTCCCCCAGCTCGTCTCGGACCTAGCGGCCGGCTCGGCCGCGGCGACCTCGTCCCGCATCGCCGCCGGGACCTCGTAGCACTTGCCGCAGACGGCGGGGCCGGTCCGCGCGGTGATCCGGGACGGCTCGGCGCCGAGCGAGACCATCGCCTCGACCGCCGCGGGCACCACGCCCGCGACCATCCCGGGCCGCCCCGCGTGCGCGGCGGCCACCACCCCGGCGACCGGGTCGGCGAGGAGAACGGGGGTGCAGTCGGCGGTCAGGACCGCGAGGGCGAGGCCCCGACGGGCCGTCACCACCGCGTCCACGGCCGGGACCTCGGTGCCCGGGCCCCACGGCCCGTCCACCACGGCCACGTCCGGCCCGTGCACCTGGTTCATCCAGACCACAAGGTCCGGGTCGAGCCCCAGCGCCTTCGCGGCGAGGCCTCGGTTGGTCCGGACCGCGGCGGGGTCGTCGCCGACCGCGCCGCCGAGGTTGAGCTCCTCGTACGGAGCGGCGCTCACTCCGCCCCACCGGTCGGTGAAGGCGAAGTGCGCGCCGCTCACGAGGACGTGCTGCCCTATCACTTCAAGAAGTCCGGGACATCCAGCTCTTCGGCCTGGCTGTCCTGGTACGGGCGGGCCGTCGGCACGTGCGGCGGGTTCGCCTCGGCGACCGGGGCAGGCTCGACCGGGGCCGGGGCCGGGGTCTCCTCGCGCGCGCTCACCGTGCCGAGCCCGCCCAGCGGGCGCTCGGCGGCGCGGACCGGCGCGGGCTCGTCGCGCTTGGCGGCGGTGGAGCCCAGCACGTTGTCGCGGCGGGCGGGCGGCTGGCCGCCGTCGAACCCGGCCGCGATGACCGTGACCCGCACCTCGTCGCCGAGGGCGTCGTCGATGACCGCACCGAAGATGATGTTGGCCTCGGGGTGGGCGGCCTCGCTGACCAGCTGCGCGGCCTCGTTGATCTCGAAGAGACCGAGGTCGGAGCCGCCGGAGATGGAGAGCAGCACACCGCGGGCGCCGTCGATGGACGCCTCCAGGAGCGGCGAGGAGATCGCCATCTCGGCGGCGGCTACCGCGCGGTCGTCGCCGCGCGCCGAGCCGATGCCCATGAGCGCCGAACCGGCCTCGGACATGACCGACTTGACGTCGGCGAAGTCGAGGTTGATCAGGCCCGGGGTGGTGATCAGGTCGGTGATGCCCTGGACACCGGAGAGCAGGACCTGGTCGGCCGACTTGAAGGCGTCGAGCACCGAGACCTGGCGGTCCGAGATGGAAAGCAGCCGGTCGTTGGGGATGACGATGAGGGTGTCGACCTCTTCGCGGAGCTCGGCGATGCCGTCCTCCGCCTGGTTGGCGCGACGGCGGCCCTCGAAGGTGAACGGCCGGGTGACCACACCGATCGTGAGGGCGCCGAGCGAGCGCGCGATGTTGGCGACGACGGGTGCGCCGCCGGTGCCGGTGCCGCCGCCCTCTCCCGCGGTGACGAAGACCATGTCGGCCCCCTTGAGGACCTCCTCGATCTCCTCGCGGTGGTCCTCTGCCGCCTTGCGCCCGACTGCCGGGTTGGCTCCGGCCCCGAGGCCGCGGGTGAGTTCACGGCCGACGTCGAGCTTGACGTCGGCGTCGCTCATCAACAGAGCTTGTGCGTCGGTGTTGATCGCGATGAACTCGACGCCCTTGAGACCGACCTCGATCATTCGGTTGATGGCATTGACACCACCGCCGCCGACACCGATGACCTTGATGACTGCGAGGTAGTTCTGCGGTGCTGCCACGTCGAAGGCCTCTCGCCTCGAGTTACGGGTCGTCACGTGCGAGGACCGCACGGCGACGACGAATGCCGATGTGGGACGGTCCGAACGCCGACCCGAACCCTAACGTTGAAGTTTAGGGTTACCAATGTGTCTGTTCCTTGGACTCTTCCGAACAGGACACTAAGTCGACAAGTGGCGCACGTTCAACGAACACGCCGAACCTCCCGTTTTTCTTTTCACCCTATGTGATCACCCGTAGCGATGACCAACCAGGGTGCTGGCCAGCGCATATGTGCGTCAACTCCCCGATGCCGCAGGGGCGGTGGGGGCGCTCACATCGAAGTACCGCGCCCTGGGCGCCGCTTTCATGAGGGCGACCAGCGTACGGGCCTTGAGCTCCCCCTCCTCGTCACTGCCCCACATGACGGTACGCCCGCGGCTCAACTCCAGGGAGACCGCGTCGTACGAGGTGACCCGGACGAGTCGGGTGTCCCTGGCGACGGCGGACGGGAGTTCGCCCGCCACCTTGACCGCCTCGCGCACCAGTGCGTCGGCCGGAAAGCGGCGCAGCGAGGGCGAGTTGTCCGGGTTCAGTTCGAGCAGCGGTACGTGCGCGGGCGCCTTGGCGACCGTGGCGAACCGCACACCCTTGGCGTCCACTTCGGTGAAGTTCGCGCCTTTTTTCATCAGGAGAACGGGCTTGCGCTCGGTCACGTCGAGCGCGATGCCGTGCGGCCAGGAGCGGCTGACGTCCACCGAGTCGAGCCGCGGCAGCTTGCGCAGCAGCCGGGCCTCGATCGCCCCCGTGTCGACCGAGACCAGCGGGGATCCGACCGGAACGGCCGCCACCGCCTCGACCTCGGCGGGGGTGAGCACCTCGGTGCCGGTGGTCTCCACCTGCTCGACCCGCAGCCAGCCGGAGCCGTACAGCACCCACACGACGGCCGCGCCGAGGACGACGGCCGTGGCCAGAACCAGCAGCAGCCGGCGCCGGACGGGCAGGCGCAGGCGCAGCCGTCCCGCGCCGGGGCGGCGGGGGCCGGACGGGCCGGACTTCTTCGCCTGTCCCGCTCCGCGTCGAGCGGTCGCCTGTCCGGCCACGGTCCCCTGCCTTCTGCCGCTCCGTCAGCGCGCGGCGATCGCCTCGTACACCATGCCGACGAGCAGGTCGTCGGCGTCCCGGCGGCCGAACTCGGAGGCGGCGCGGGACATCTCGTACAGCCGGTGCGGGTCGGCGAGCACGGGCAGGACCTGGTCCTGCACCCACCCGGGGGTGAGCTCGGCGTCGTCGACCAGCAGACCGCCGCCCGCCTTGACCACCGGCTGGGCGTTGAGCCGCTGTTCGCCGTTGCCGATCGGCAGCGGTACGTAGGCGGCGGGCAGCCCGACGGCGGAGAGTTCGGCGACGGTCATCGCGCCCGCGCGGCAGAGCATCATGTCGGCCGCGGCGTACGCGAGATCCATCCGGTCCACGTACGGTACCGGGATGTAAGGCGGCATTCCGGGCATGTTGTCGACGCGCGGCACTTCGTTCTTCGGGCCGACCGCGTGCAGGATCTGGATGCCGGAGCGCTGGAGCACCGGAGCGACCTGCTGGATCACCTCGTTGAGGCGGCGGGCGCCCTGCGAGCCGCCGGAGACGAGCAGCGTCGGCAGGTTGGGGTCCAGGCCGAACGCGGCGCGCGCCTCGGGGCGGACCCGGGCGCGGTCGAGGGTGGCGATGGAGTGCCGCAGCGGGATGCCGATGTAGCGGGCGCCGCGCAGCTTGCTGTCGGGCGTGGCGACGGCGACCCCGGCCGCGTACCGCGAGCCGATCTTGTTGGCGAGGCCGGGGCGGGCGTTGGCCTCGTGGACGACGATCGGCACCCCGAGGCGCTTGGCGGCCAGATAGCCGGGCAGCGCCACATAGCCGCCGAAGCCGACGACGCAGTCCGCCTTGGTGCGCTCCAGGATCTGCTCGGCGGCCTTGATGGTGCCGCGCAGCCGCCCCGGGACGGTGATCAGTTCGGGGGTGGGCCTGCGGGGCAGCGGGACGGCCGGGATGAGCGCGAGTTCATAGCCCCGCTCGGGGACCAGCCGCGTCTCCAGGCCCTTCTCCGTGCCCAGGGCCGTGATCCCCACGGTCGGGTCCTGCCTGCGCAGGGCGTCCGCGAGGGCGAGCGCGGGCTCGATGTGGCCGGCGGTCCCCCCACCGGCGAGTACGACATGCACCGAAATTCACCGCTCTCCGGACGGACGCTTCTTGACGCGCCGTCTCATCGACTTCCAACTCACCCGAGGCTGCCGCATGGCCAGCGCCGCCCGCGCCGCGGGGTCGTCCCGCGCGAACGCGATCAGCAGCCCCACGGCGAACATGGTCGGCAGCAGCGCGGACCCACCGTAGGAGAACAGCGGGAGCGGGACACCGGCGATCGGCAGCAGGCCGAGCACCGCACCGATGTTGATCACGGCCTGGGCCACGATCCAGGTGGTCACACCTCCCGCGGCGTACCTCACGAAGGGGTCCTCCGTGCGTCCGGCCACGCGGATACCCGCATAGCCTAGAGCCGCGAACAGGGCGAGCACCGACAGTGTCCCCGCCAGGCCCAGTTCCTCACCGGTGATGGCGAAGATGAAGTCGGTGTGCGGTTCGGGGAGTTGACCCCATTTTTCCACACTCGCACCCAGACCGGAACCGAACCATCCGCCCGATGCCAGGGCGTAGATTCCGTGGACGGCCTGCCAGCACTGGTCCTGCGGGCCGGGGTCGGTGGCCCCGATGCAGGCGAGTCGGCCCATCCGGTTGGGGCTGGTCTTGATGAGGAGCACGGCGATGGTTCCGGCCACCGCGAGGACGCCCCCGAAGAGCCGGGTGGGCGCCCCGGCGAGCCAGAGCAGGCCGAAGAGGATCGCGGAGAGGATGATCGCGGTGCCCATGTCGCCGCCGAGCATGATCAGCCCGAGCAGCAGGAACGCCACCGGGACCAGCGGCACCAGCATGTGCTTCCACTGGGTGAGCAACCGTTTGTGCTGCTTGCGGGCGAGCAGGTCGGCGCCCCACAGGATCAGCGCCAGCTTGCCGAACTCACTGGGCTGGAGCTGGAACGGGCCGCCCAGATAGATCCAGTTCTGGTTGCCGTTGACCGACATCCCTATCCCGGGGATCTGCACCAGGACCATCAGGAAGACGGTGACCATCAGCATCGGGTACGAGAGCGCCCGGTGCAGCTTGGCGGGCATCCGGGCGGCCGCGAACATCAGGGCGCCGCCGATCAGTGCGGCGAGGAACTGCTTGCGGAAGAAGTACGAGGCCGGCAGCGACAGCTCCAGGGCCTTGATCATCGAGGCCGAGTAGACCATCACCAGACCGAGCACGGTGATCAGCAGCGAGCTGCCGAGGATCAGGTAGTACGCGGTGAGCGGCCGGTCCCAGGCCCGCCGGGCCCGCTCGAACAGCCGCCGCGGGCCGCCGCCCCGGGGGCGCCGTGACGGGGTGCCGCCGCTGCCGCGCCCGACCGCGGGGCGGCGTACGGACCCGGCGGCACGGCTGCGCAGGACGAGCCCGGGCGGGGTCGCTTCGGCCGGCATGTGTGCTGTCCCCTCCAGTCGTGCCCGGCGCCGCCGGTCCGCGGGACGGGTCCCGGCCGGCTAGGCGCGCTCGGCGGCGAGTTCGCGGACCGCTTCCGCGAACGCCTCGCCGCGCTTGTTGTAGTTGGTGAACATGTCCATCGAGGCACAGGCCGGGGCCAGCAGGACCGTGTCCCCGGGCTTCGCCAGACCGGCCGCCTCGCGGACCGCCGCGGACATCGCCCCAGTGTCGGTCCGGTCGAGGTCGACCACCGGTACCTCGGGGGCGTGTCGCGCCAGCGCTTCGGCGATCAGACGGCGCTCGGCGCCGATCAGGACGACCCCGCGCAGCCGCTTCGCGGACCGCTGGACGAGCTCGTCGAAGGACGCGCCCTTGGCGAGGCCCCCGGCGATCCAGACGATCGGCTCGTAGGCGGCCAGGGAGGCCTCGGCGGCGTGCGTGTTGGTCGCCTTGGAGTCGTCCACGTACGCGACCGAGTCGACGTCCGCCACGTGCGCGATCCGGTGGGCGTCCGGGCGGAAGGCCCGCAGCCCGTCCCGTACGGCCTTGGGCTCGACGCCGAAGGCGCGGGCGAGGGCGGCCGCCGCGAGGGCGTTGGCGATGTTGTGGGGCGCGGGCGGATTGACGTCCGCGACCTCGGCCAGCTCCTGGGCGTTCTTCTGCCGGTTGGCGACGAAGGCGCGGTCGACCAGGATGCCGTCCACGACGCCGAGCTGGGAGGGGCCGGGGGTGCCGAGGGTGAAGCCGATCGCCCGGCAGCCCTCCTCGACGTCGGCCTCGCGGACCAGGTCCTCGGTGGCCGGATCCGCCGCGTTGTAGACGCAGGCGACCGTGTTGCCCTCGTAGATCCGGCCCTTGTCGGCCGCGTACGCCTCCATGGAGCCGTGCCAGTCGAGGTGGTCCGGGGCCAGGTTGAGCACGGCGGCCGAGTGGGCGCGCAGCGAGGGCGCCCAGTGCAGCTGGTAGCTGGAGAGCTCCACGGCGAGTACGTCGTACGTCTCCTCGCCGAGCACCACGTCGATGATCGGCGTGCCGATGTTGCCGACGGCGGCGGTGCGCAGGCCCGCCGCACGCAGGATCGACGCCAGCATCTGGGTGGTGGTGGTCTTGCCGTTGGTACCGGTGATCGCCAGCCAGGGGGCCGCGTTCTCGCCGCGCAGCTGCCAGGCGATCTCCACGTCCCCGACCACGTCCACGCCCGCCTCGGCGGCGGCCGCGAACAGCGGGGAGTCGGGCTTCCAGCCGGGCGAGGTGACGACCAGACCGGTCCCCTCGGGGAGCGTCTGCGCGTCCCCGAGGCGGACGGAGATACCTTCCTCCGCCAGTTCGGCGGCGCGCTCCCGGTGCGTACCGGAGTCCCCGCCGTCCACGACCGTCACCACGGCGCCGAGACCGGCCAGGGCGCGGGCGGCGCTGATGCCGCTCACCCCGAGACCGGCGACGGTGATCCGCATGCCCTGCCAGCTCTGACTCACTTGTCGGCTGCCCATCCCGCGTAGAAGAGACCCAGACCCACGATGACGCACATGCCCTGGATGATCCAGAATCTCACCACCACAAGGACTTCGGACCAGCCCTTGAGTTCGAAGTGGTGCTGGAGCGGGGCCATCCGGAAGACGCGCTTCCCGGTCATCTTGAACGAGCCGACCTGGATGACCACCGACATGGTGATCATCACGAAGAGGCCGCCGAGCAGCGCGATCAGGAACTCGGTGCGCGAGCAGATCGCCAGACCCGCGAGCGCGCCGCCGAGCGCGAGCGAACCGGTGTCGCCCATGAAGATCTTGGCGGGCGAGGTGTTCCACCACAGGAAGCCGAAGCAGGAGCCCATCAGGGCCGAGGCGACCACCGCGAGGTCCAGTGGGTCGCGTACCTCGAAGCAGGCGTTGGGGTTGGTCAGGGTCTGCGCGTTGGCGCAGGACTCCTGGAACTGCCACAGCCCGATGAAGGTGTACGCGCCGAAGACCATCACCGACGCGCCGGTGGCCAGACCGTCCAGACCGTCCGTCAGGTTCACGCCGTTGGACATGGCGAGAATCATGAACAGCGCCCAGATCACGAACAGGACGGGGCCGATGGACCAGCCGAAGTCCGTGATGAAGGAGAGCTTGGTGGAGGCGGGCGTCTGGTGCCGCTTGTCCTCGAACTGGAGGGACAGGACGGCGAAGGCGATGCCGACGATCAGCTGTCCGGCCATCTTCGCCTTGGCGCGCAAGCCCAGCGAACGCTGCTTGACGATCTTGATGTAGTCGTCCAGGAAGCCGACCAGGCCCATGCCGGCGGTCAGGAAGAGCACCAGCAGACCAGAGAAGGTCGGGTCCTCGCTGGTGATCACCTTCGTCGCGGCGTACGCGATGAGCGTGGCCAGGATGAAGGCGATGCCGCCCATGGTGGGCGTGCCCTTCTTGCCGGCGTGGCCGCGCGGCCCGTCGTCGCGGATGAACTGGCCGTAGCCCTTGCGGGCGAGCAGCTTGATGAGCAACGGGGTGCCGACCAGGGTCAGGAAGAGACCGATGGCTCCCGCGAAGAGGATCTGCCTCATCGGGCGGCGACCTCGCCCTCGACGCCACCGTCGAGCAGCGCGAGTGCCACCCGTTCCAGGCCGATCGACCGCGATGCCTTCACCAGCACGACGTCTCCCGGGCGCAGTTCACTGCGCAACAGGTCGACGGCCGCCTGTGCGTCGGACACGTGCACCGACTCCTCACCCCACGAACCCTCGTTATATGCGCCCAGTTGCAGCCAGGACGCTTCCCGGTCCCCGACTGCCACGAGCTTGCTGACGTTGAGCCGGACGGCGAGCCGTCCGACCGCGTCGTGCTCGGCGAGCGATTCGTCGCCGAGCTCGGCCATCGGACCGAGCACCGCCCACGTCCGGCGCCCCTTGCCCATGGCCGCGAGCGCGCGCAGGGCGGCTCGCATGGACTCGGGGTTCGCGTTGTAGGCGTCGTTGACGACTGTCACACCGTCCGGACGCTCGGTGACCTCCATACGCCAGCGGGAGAGGGTGCCCGCCTCGGAGAGCGCGAGGGCGATCTCGTCTGCGGACATGCCCAGCTCATGGGCGACGGCGGCCGCGGCGAGCGCGTTCGACACGTGGTGCTCACCGTACAGGCGCAAGGTCACGTCGCTGCACCCGGAGGGTGTGTGAAGCCTGAAGGAGGGCTGTCCGGCTGCTGTGAGCCGGACATTCTCGGCGCGTACGTCCGCGTCCTCGGCCTCGCCGAAGAGCACGACGCGCGCCTTGGTGCGCGGCGCCATGGCCCGTACGAGCGGGTCGTCCGCGTTCAGCACGGCGCAGCCGTCCTGCGGCAGCACCTCCACCAGTTCGCCCTTGGCCTCGGCGATCTGCTCGCGGCCGCCGAACTCGCCGATATGGGCGGTGCCGACGTTGAGGACGAGCCCGATCCGCGGCGGGGTCAGACCGGTGAGGTAGCGGATGTGGCCGATGCCGCGCGCGCCCATCTCCAGGACCAGGTGCCGGGTCTCGGAGGTGGCGGTGAGCGCGGTCAGCGGCAGGCCGATCTCGTTGTTGAGCGAGCCCGGTGTGTAGACCGTCGGCGCGTGCCGCTGGAGCACCTGCGCGATCAGGTCCTTGGTGGAGGTCTTGCCGGAGGAGCCGGTGAGCGCCACCACATCGGTGCCCAGACGGCGCACGACCTCGCGGGCCAGCGCCCCGAGGGCGCCCTGGACGTCGTCGACGACGATCGCGGGCACGCCGACGGGCCGGGCGGCCAGCACGGCCACCGCTCCCGCCTCGTACGCCACGCGCGCGTAGTCGTGGCCGTCGACGTGCTCGCCCGCGAAGGCGGCGAAGAGGGAACCGGGCGCCACCAGGCGGGAGTCGATGACGACGGATCCGGTGACCTGGACGGACGGATCCGGTATGTCGTACGACTGCCCGCCGACGATTTCGGCGATCTCGGCGAGGGAGAGGGCGATCACTGCTTCATCCCTGACTGTGCTTGGCGGTGTTCGATCGCGGCCCGCAGGACCAGACGGTCGTCGAAGGGGCGGACCACTCCGGCGGTGTCCTGGCCCTGTTCGTGGCCCTTGCCCGCGACCAGGACGGTGTCGCCCGGTTCGGCGCGGGCCACGGCCGCGGCGATGGCGGCGGCCCGGTCGGCGTCGACCAGGACGTCGCCGCGCTCGTGGACGGGCACCTCGGCGGCGCCCGCGAGCATCGCGGCGAGGATGGCGAGGGGGTCCTCGGAGCGGGGGTTGTCCGAGGTCAGTACGGCGGTGTCGGCGAGCCTGGCGGCAGCGGCGCCCATCGGCGCCCGCTTGGTCTGGTCGCGGTCCCCGCCGCAGCCCAGGACGATGTGCAGCTTGCCCCGGGTGACCTTGCGCAGCGAGCGCAAAACCGATTCGACGGCGTCCGTCTTGTGCGCGTAGTCCACCACCGCCAGGAACCGCTGGCCCGCGTCCACCCGCTCGAGGCGGCCGGGCACGCCCGGTACGGCGGCCACGCCGTCGGCAGCGGTCTGCGGGTCGATGCCCGCGACGGCCAGCGTGACGATCGCGGCGAGGGTGTTGGCCACGTTGAAGGGGCCGGGCAGCGGGGCGGTGGCGGAGATCCGCTCGCCCTTGGGGCCGACGGCCGTGAAGGTCGAGCTGTCCTGGCGTACGTCCACGTCCTCGGCGCGCCAGTCGGCGTCCGGGTGGCCCTCGGCCGAGAAGGTGGTGACCTCGATGCCGGACTCGCCGGCGGCCAGTCTGCGGCCGTACTCGTCGTCGAGGTTCACCACCCCGAGCCGCGCGCGCTCCGGCGTGAACAGCTGCGCCTTGGCCCGGAAGTAGTCCTCCATGTCGGAGTGGAACTCCATGTGCTCCGGGCTCAGGTTGTTGAAGACGGCGACGTCGAAGACGCAGCCGTCGACCCGGCCGAGCACCAGGGCGTGGCTGGAGACCTCCATGGCGACCGACTCGACCCCGCGCTCGCGCATCACCGCGAACAGGGCCTGCAGGTCGGTGGCTTCGGGGGTGGTGCGCTCGGACTTGATGCGCTCGTCGCCGATGCGCATCTCGACCGTGCCGATCAGGCCGGTGCGGTGGCCCGCCCCGCGCAGCCCGCCCTCGACGAGGTACGCGGTGGTGGTCTTCCCGGAGGTTCCGGTGATGCCCAGCTGGAGCAGGTCGCGGCCGGGGCGCCCGTAGATCTCGGCGGCCAGCTCGCCCATGGCGCCGCGCGGGTCCTCGGTGACCAGGACCGGCAGGCCGGTCGCGGCGGCGCGGTCGGCGCCCGCCGGGTCGGTGAGGACGGCGGCAGCTCCCAGGCCCGCGGCCTGGGCCGCGAAGTCGGCGCCGTGGAAGCGGGCGCCCGGCAGGGCCGCGTAGAGGTCGCCGGGGCGGACCGCGCGGGAGTCGTGGGTGATGCCGGTGACCTCTCCCGACCCCGGGGTCTCGGCGCCCAGCCGGTCGGCCAGTTCGCCCAGGGATGTCGGGCGGGCCCGGTCCGGCCGGGGCGCTCCCGGCTGGTGCGCGGGGGCGTCCTGCGGGGTGGTTCGGTACTGATCAGCGTGTGGCACGGCGGTGAGCGTACCGGGCGTACCCGCCGGGTCGCCAAAAGAGGGGGGCGGGGCGGGGTGGTTGCGGTCCTGGTTCCCGGGACCGGGGGTGATGGTTGTCACTGATGGTTCCGGATTCAGTCGTTGCCGCCGAAGGAGACGGGCAGATGGGGCTGCTTGGCGCCGGTCGGCGGGATCTGCAGGGTCTTGAGCGCGAACTCCATCACCTGCTTGTAGATCGGGCCGCAGATCTGGCCGCCGAAGTAGCTGCCCTTGGTCGGGTTCTGGATGGCGCAGTAGACGGTGATCGCGGGCTTGTCGGCGGGGGCGAAGCCGGCGAAGGACGCGGTGTAGCCGTGGTAGCGGCCGGTCTTCGGGTCGACTCGGTTGGCGGTTCCGGTCTTGCCCGCGACCCGGTAGCCGGGGATGCGGGCCTTGGTTCCGGTTCCCTCCTCGTCGCCGACCACCGACTCCAGCATCTCGGCCACGGTCTTGGCGGTCTTCTCGCTGACCACCCGGGACTGCTTGGGCGCGGGGGCCGGGGTGAAGCGGCCGTCGGGGCCCTTGGTGCCCCGTACCAGCGTCGGTTCGATCCGCACCCCGCCGTTGGCGATCGTCGAGTACACGGAGGCCGCCTGCATGGCGCTGAGCGAGAGGCCCTGGCCGAAGCGGACCGTGTACTGCTGGGAGGTCGACCACTTCTGCGGCGGCGCCAGGATGCCGGGGGTCTCGCCTGGGTAGCCGAGGCCGGTCGGCGAGCCGAGGCCGAACTTGCGCAGATACGAGTAGAGGACCTGGTCGGCCTCGGCGTCGGTCTTGCCGAGCTGCTCCACGGCGAGGATCGTGCCGATGTTGCTGGACTTGGCGAGGACGCCGTTGAGCGTCAGGTTCCAGGTCGGGTGGTCGATGTCGTCCTTGAAGAGCCGGTCGCCGCGGTGCAGCCGGTTGGGCACGGTGACGTGGGTCAGCGGGGTCGCCGCGTTCTCCTCCAGGACCGCGGCCATGGACATGACCTTGGCGGTGGAGCCCGGCTCGTACACGTCCTGGACGGCCGCGTTGCCCAGCGCCGCCCTGTTGGCGTGCGCGAGGTCGTTGGGGTCGAAGCCGGGCGCGTTGGCCATGGCCAGGACCTCGCCGGTGTCGGTGCGCTGGACCACCACATAGCCCCGGTCGGCCTGGGACTTGCGGACCTGGTCGGTGATGGCCTTCTGGGCCATCCACTGGATGTCCCGGTCGATGGTCAGCTCGACGCCCGAGCCGGGCACGGCCGGGGTCTCGCGGGTGCCCGCGGTGGGCACCCGGCGGCCGCCCGACTGGGCGTAGGTGATCTTGCCGTCCTGGCCGGCCAGGACCTTGTCGAGCTGGGACTCCAGGCCCCCGCCGCCGCGCCCCTCGGCGTTGACGTAGCCCAGTATCCCGGCGGCGAGGTCGCCGTTGGGGTAGACCCGCTTGCTGCTGGACTCGTTGAAGACGCCGCCGAGCACATTGGCGCCGGGGCCGCCCTTGGCCAGATCGGCCCGGGCCTTCTCGGCGAAGACCTTCTTCAGGTCCTTGATCTGGTTCCACACCTGCGGGGTCTGGCGGCGGGCGAGGACCACATAGCGGCTCTTGGGCGTCTTGAGCCTCTTGGCGATCTCCTCCTGGTCCTTGCCGATCAGCGGGGACAGCAGGGCCGCGGCCTGCTCGGGGGCGTCGTCGGCCTTGCTGGCCGCCGGCGTGAACATCGACGGATCGGCGGTGATGTCGTACGCGTCGACGCTGGTGGCCAGGGCGACGCCGGCGCGGTCGGTGATCTCGCCGCGCTCGGCGGGCAGCGCATAGCTGGCGTACCGGTTCTTCTCCGCCTTGGCGGAGTACGCGCTGGCGTCGACCGCCTGCACCTGGAGCAGCCGGACCACGAAGGCGATCATGACGAGGGTGAGCCCCAGGCTGACCAGCCGCAGCCGGGGCCGGGGGCTGCCGAGTCTCAGGCGCGCGGGGGCCTTGGGGCGGCGCTGCGCCGGGCGGGCCTGGGGGCGCGGCCGCGCGGGTCCTGGCACCCGGCGGCGCGGTGGTTCCTGGGGGCTCACTGCGTCACCTGCCGGGGGTCGGGGAGGTCTTCGCGGGGGCGGGCGCCGGGGGCGCGGCGGGAGCGGGGGCACGCGGCGGCGTGCCGGAGGGGGTGTGCGCGGGCGCGGGGGTCGGCTGGGCGTTGGGCGCCGGGGGCTCGGTGGCGGGCGCGGACGCGGGGGCCGTCACGGCCGCGCCCTGGACCATCTCCGGGCTGAGCGCCGGGGCCGGCTGGGCGGCGCCCGCGCCGGGCACGCCCTTGACCGTGCCGTTGGGGTTGAGGAAGAGGGGGCTGCCGCCGGGGACCATGCCGAGCTCGGTGGCCCGGCGGGAGAGCGCGTCGGGGGCGGAGAGGCCGTCCACGTCGTGCTGGAGGGCCTGCTGCTCGTCGGTGAGCTCGGTGGTCTGGCGGCGCAGCTCGCTCAGCTTGAACGAGCCCTCGTTCAGCGCGGAGTTCAGCAGCAGCAGGCTGATCAGACCGCCGCCGAGGAGCACGACGACCAGCAGCACGAAGGGGGTGCGCGCGGCGCTGCGCGCGCCCGCGGGGGGCAGCAGCCGGCCGAGCCGGGCCGCCCGCCCCCGCAGCTGCCTGGCCGGTCGGCTCACCGCAGGTCCTCCCGGATCCGCTGGGCCCCGCGGAACCTGGCGGGGGCCGCCCGCCGGTTCTCGGCGACCTCCTCCTCCGTGGGCAGTTCGGCGCCGCGGGTCAGCAGCTTGAGGCGCGGCTGGTACTGCTCGGGCACGACCGGCAGACCCGGCGGCGCGGTGTTGGCGGCGCCGGCCGCGAAGACCTGCTTGACCAGGCGGTCCTCCAGCGAGTGGTACGAGAGGACCGCGATCCGGCCGCCGACGTCCAGGGCCGCCACGGCCGCCGGGATCGCCCGCTCCAGGACCGAGAGCTCGCCGTTGACCTCGATGCGCAGGGCCTGGAAGGTGCGCTTGGCGGGGTTGCCGCCGGTGCGCTTGGCGGCCTGCGGCAGCGAGTCGCGGATCAGCTCGACCAGCCGCGCGCTGTTGCTGAACGGCTCCTTCTCGCGCTCGCGGACGATCGCCGAGACGATCCGCTTGGCCTGCTTCTCCTCGCCGTACTGCCGCAGGATCCGCACCAGCTCGCCCGGCGGGTAGGTGTTGAGCACCTCGGCCGCGCTGACGCCGGTGGTCTGGTCCATGCGCATGTCGAGCGGGGCGTCCTGCGCGTAGGCGAAGCCGCGGTCGGCCTCGTCGAGCTGCATCGAGGAGACGCCGAGGTCGAAGAGGATTCCCTGGACGCGCGGGACGCCGAGCCGGTCCAGGACCTCGGGGAGCTCGTCGTAGACGGCGTGGACCAGCGTCGCGCGCTCCCCGTAGGGCGCCAGGCGCTCGCCGGAGAGCCGCAGGGCCTCCTTGTCCCGGTCGAGGGCGATCAGGCGTACCTCGGGGAACCGGGTCAGCAGGGCCTCACTGTGGCCGCCGAGGCCCAGGGTGCAGTCGACGACGACCGCCCCCGGCTGCGTCAGGGCCGGAGCCAGCAGGTCCAGGCACCGCTGGAGCATCACCGGGACGTGCCGGCTCTGTCCCTCCCGTCGCCCGTCGCCGCCCTCGCTGGGAAGCGCTTCGCGCCCTGTCACTTTGGCCCTCTCAGGTCCGGCGGGCACCGGGCGCATACCGCCGGGTCCCCACCCGCTCGGAAGGTCTGCCGGCGCCGGGGAAGTGGCGTCAGCCGACCGGCGAGCGGGGGGAGGCCGAGCCGTACGCGCGCCGCGCACGCGGGGGGAAACTGTGCAACTGCTCTGTACTGCGGATACGGAATCTGTCCCCGCAAGCGGGCCGGAGCGTGTCACCCCTCCCACTTCGCGTCACTTTAGTCCACCGGTCCTTTCGGTCAATCAACGGCCCAGCGCGTCGCGGGGTGCGCTTTTCACCCGCACGGGCGACCGATTACCACGCTTGTGGGTTACCTCACAACCGACCGAGTTGACGGGATTTTTCCGTCCCCATGACGAGACTGAACGATCTACGGCGACTACCGTCATAGACATGTCGACTCCTGCGCACCGCCCCGCAGAGCACCCCGTCCGCCCCCACCTCGCGGTCCGTGACGGGGGAACCGTCACCGACCGGCTCGTCGAGGCGAACCGCACCTACGCCGACGCGTTCAGCGACCCGGGCATGGACGCCCGGCCGGTCCTCCGCGTCGCCGTCGTGGCCTGTATGGACGCCCGTCTCGACCTTCACGCGGCCCTCGGCCTGGAACTCGGTGACTGCCACACCATCCGCAACGCCGGCGGTGTGGTCACCGACGACGTCATACGGTCGCTGACCATAAGCCAGCGGGCGCTCGGCACCCGCAGCATCATGCTCGTCCACCACACCGGCTGCGGCCTGGAGGCGCTCACCGAGGACTTCCGCCACGAGCTGGAGGACGAGGTCGGCCAGCGCCCCGCCTGGGCCGTGGAGTCCTTCCGCGACGTCGACCAGGACGTGCGCCAGTCCATGCAGCGGGTCCGCACCTCGCCGTTCCTGCCGCACGTCGACGACGTGCGCGGATTCGTCTTCGACGTCACCACTGGCCTGCTGCGCGAAATAGACCCGGCGGCCTGAGCCCACCCGCTGGGGCCCGTTTCGGACTCGATTCCGCGTCGCTTCGGGATCTCTTCAGGTTCCCTTCGGTGACAAAAACACGGCAACCCCCGACATATCCCCTCCAGTTATCCACAGGCGAGTGACACGACGCGGCGACGGCAACAAGAATGCGGGTGTGGCATCCGTCCGAACGCCTCGGGCGCGGTGTCCGTATTTCGAGGTGGGCCGTGCCGTTTCCAGTGCGCCGGCCCACCAGGCAACTGGGGTAACCCCCCGCTCCCCGAGCGGGGGGAAGGGCCGAGGAGGGCCGGGTGACGACCTATGACGAGCGAGCGAGCCTCACAGATCTGACCGCCACTGCGGAGCGCGTCCGCAGGTCGGTGGAGGGTGTGATCGAGGGCAAGCCCGAGGTCGTACGGCTCTCGCTGACCGTACTGCTCGCGGAGGGGCACCTCCTGATCGAGGACGTCCCGGGCGTGGGCAAGACCATGCTGGCCAAGGCGCTGGCCAAGTCCATCGACTGCTCGGTCCGGCGCATCCAGTTCACGCCGGACCTGCTGCCGTCGGACATCACCGGTGTGTCGATCTACGACCAGCAGCGGCGGGACTTCGAGTTCAAGCCGGGCGCGATCTTCGCGCAGATCGTGATCGGCGACGAGATCAACCGCGCCTCGCCCAAGACGCAGTCCGCGCTCCTGGAGTCGATGGAGGAGCGCCAGGTCACCATCGACGGCCAGACCTACGAACTGCCCAGCCCCTTCATGGTGGTGGCCACCCAGAACCCGGTGGAGATGGAGGGCACCTACCCGCTCCCCGAGGCCCAGCGCGACCGCTTCATGGCCCGCGTCTCGATCGGCTACCCGTCCGCCGAGGCCGAGCTCCAGATGCTCGACGTGCACGGCGCGGTCTCGCCGCTCGACGACCTCCAGCCGGTGGCGCACGCGCACGACATCGTCAAGCTCGTCGACGCGGTCCGCAAGGTCCACGTCGCCGAAGCCGTCCGGCGGTACGCGGTGCAGCTGGTCGGGGCCACCCGCAACCACCCCGACCTCAGACTCGGCGCCTCGCCGCGCGCCACCCTGCACCTGCTGCGCGCGGCCAAGGCGACCGCGGCCCTCAGCGGCCGGGAGTACGCACTGCCGGACGACGTCCAGGCGCTCGCCGTCGCGGTGCTCGCGCACCGGCTGCTGCCCACCGCCCAGGCCCAGTTGAACCGCCGCACCGCCGAGCAGGTCGTCCTGGAGATCCTCCAGCACACCCCCGTGCCGCAGGCGGGCGGCCCGCTCTACGGCCAGCAGCAGCCCGGCACCCGGCGGCTGTGATGGCGGCCGGGGGACCCCCGGCCGAGGCCGGGCCGGAGAGCGCCGAGAAGGGCGGTGCCCGGGCCGCCCTGTCCGGGCTGACCACACGCGGCCGGTCCTTCCTGGCCGCCGGAATCGCCGCCGCGATCTGTGCGTACGTACTGGGCCAGGAGGATCTGCTGCGGGTCGGGCTGCTGCTCGCCGTGCTGCCCCTGGTCTGCACGACCGTGCTGTACCGCACGCGCTACCGGGTCGCGGGCAGCCGGCGCCTCTCCCCCGCGCGCGTGCCCGCGGGCTCCGAGGCCCGGGTGCACCTGCGGGTCGACAACGTCTCCCGGCTGCCCACCGGCCTGCTCATGCTCCAGGACCGGGTGCCGTACGTGCTGGGCCCCCGGCCCCGTTTCGTACTGGACCGGGTGGAGGCGGGCGGCAAGCGCGAGGTGTCCTACCGGGTCCGGTCGGACCTGCGCGGGCGCTATCCGCTCGGCCCGCTCCAGCTGCGCCTGACCGACCCGTTCGGGATGTGCGAGCTCACGCGCGCGTTCAGCGCCTTCGACACCCTCACGGTCATACCGCGCACCGAGCCGCTGCCTCCCGTACGGCTCTCGGGCGAGGCCGCCGGGTACGGCGACGGCCGCCAGCGCTCGCTGGCGCTCGCCGGTGAGGACGACGTCATCCCGCGCCTGTACCGGCACGGCGACGACCTGCGCCGGGTGCACTGGCGCTCCACCGCGCGCTACGGCGAGCTGATGGTGCGCCGCGAGGAGCAGCCGCAGCGGGCCCGGTGCACGGTGCTCCTCGACACCCGGGACATCGCGTACGCGGGCGCGGGCCCGGATTCGGCCTTCGAATGGGCCGTCTCGGGCACGGCCTCGACGCTGGTGCACATGCTGGAGCGCGGCTATTCGGTGCGGCTGCTGACCGACACCGGCAGCTCGGTGCCGGGCGAGGGGGCGGGCGGGTTCGCCGGATCCACCCAGGACTCCTCGGACTCGGCGGGGCTGATGATGGACACCCTCGCGGTCGTGGACCACTCCGACGGCGGCGGGCTCTCGCGCGCGTACGACGTGCTGCGCGGCGGGAACGAAGGACTGCTCGTCGGGTTCTTCGGGGACCTCGACGAGGAGCAGGCCGCGGTCGCGGCGAAGATGCGGCGGCGCAGCGGCGCGGCCGTCGCCTTCGTCCTGGACAGCGACCTGTGGACGCACGGCTCGCCACCGCCCGGGGGCCACGGCCAGGCCGAGCGGTCGCTGCGGCTGCTGCGCGAGGCCGGGTGGACGGCGCTGGCCGTGCCGCCGGGCGCACCTCTCGCGGACCTGTGGCGGCTGGCGGGTCAGGAACGGACGGGCACGGGGGCCGCTTCGGGCGGCGCCTCGTGGACGTCGGGAACATCGGGGATACCGGGAACGTCAGGGGCGTGGTCATGAGCGGGCGCGGACGGCTGGCGCTGTGCGCCTTCGCCGCCACGGTGATGGCGTCGTGCTCCCTGCTGCCGTTGGTCGACCGGGCGACCTGGATCGTGCAGGCCGCGTTCCTGCTCGCCCTCCAGGCGGGGGTGGGCGCGCTCGCCCGCCGGGTGCCGCTGGCGCGGCCGCTGACGGTGCTGGTCCAGGCCGTGGTGACGCTGGTCCTGCTGACCCTGGTGTTCGCGCGGGAACAGGCCGTCGCCGGGCTGCTGCCGGGCCCGGAGGCCTTCGAGCAGCTGTCCCAGCTGCTCCGGCAGGGGGCCGACGACGTCGGCCGGTACACGATCCCGGCGCCCAGCACCGACGGCATCCGGCTGATGGTCGTCGGCGGCACGCTGGTGATCGGGCTCGCGGTGGACGCGCTGGCCGTGACCTTCCGCAGCGCCGCCCCGGCCGGACTGCCGCTGCTCGCGCTGTACTCGGTGGCCGCGGGGCTCTCCAACGGCGGGGCGAGCTGGCTGTGGTTCCTCCTGGCGGCCGCCGGCTATCTGCTGCTCCTGCTCGCCGAGGGCCGCGACCGGCTCTCCCAGTGGGGGCGGGTGTTCGGCGGGGCGGCCCGGTCCGACCGGCCGCAGACGCCGTTCGAGTCGGACGGCGGCCCGCTCGCGCCGGTCCGCACCGGCCGCCGGATCGGGGCGCTCGCCCTGGGCATCGCCCTGGTGATCCCGGCCGCGCTGCCCGCCATGGGCACCGGGCTGCTCGGCGGCTCCGGCGGCGGCAGCGGTGAGGGCGGCGGTGGCGGCACGATCTCGGCGGTCAACCCGCTGGTCTCGCTCCAGAACAGCCTCAACCAGCCCGAGGACCGCGAGGTCCTGCGCTACCGCACCAACGCCCAGGACACCCAGGACATGTACCTGCGGATCGTGGCCCTCGACCAGTTCGACGGGGCGTCCTGGAAGTCGTCCGAGCGCAAGATCAAGGACGTGCCGGACGTGCTGCCGCAGCCCGACGGGCTGAGCCCGTCGATCGGCACCGCGGAGATCAGGACCAGCGTCTCGGCCGCCGGCTGGTACACCCAGAACTGGCTGCCGATGCCCTACCCGGCGACCAAGGTCGACATCGGCGGGCACTGGCGCTTCGAGCCGGTCGGCCGGACCCTCGTCGGCGACCGGGGACAGACCACGCAGGGCGTGCAGTACCAGGTCAGCAGCCTCCAGGTGCGGCCGACGGCGGACCAGTTGGCCGCCTCGCAGCCCGCTCCCCCGGCGCTCGTGCAGGAGTACACGAAGGTCCCGCAGACCCTGCCGCGGATCGTGAACCAGACGGCCCGCCGCATCACCAAGGGCGCGACCACCGACTACCAGCGGGCGGTCATGCTCCAGGACTGGTTCGCGGTGAAGGGCGGGTTCACGTACGACACCCAGGTGGAGTCCGGCAGCGGTACGGAGGCGATCGCCCGCTTCCTCAAGGACAAGCAGGGCTTCTGCGTCCACTTCTCCTTCACGATGGCCGCGATGGCCCGGACCCTGGGCATACCGGCCCGGGTGGCGGTGGGCTTCACGCCCGGCGAGCCGCGCCCGGACGGGACGATGTCGGTGGGGCTGCGGGACGCGCACGCGTGGCCCGAGCTGTACTTCGAGGGCGTGGGCTGGACCCGGTTCGAGCCGACCCCCTCGCGCGGTTCCGCCCCGGACTACACCCGGCCGGACACCCCGTCGGGCGCTCCCAGCAACCCGGTGAAGCCGTCCGACGGCCCCTCGACGAAGCCCTCGGCGGCGCCGTCCCCGTCGTCCTCCTGCCCGGCGCAGATGCGCAAGCAGAACGAGTGCGGCGCGGTGGCCCCGGCAGCCCCCACGGGCGGCGACGGCGGCGGGACCCCGCCGGCCACGGTGGCCGCGGTGGCCCTGGGCGTGCTCGCGGCGCTGGCGCTGCCGCTGCTGCCCTGGCTGTGGCGGGTCCGGGTACGGTCGCGGCGGCTCGCCCGGGCCGGGCACCCGGAGGCCGATCCGGTCACCGCCACGCTGGCGGTGTGGCGGGAGGTCACCGACACGGCCTGGGACCACGGCATCGTCCCCGACGACTCGCTGACCCCGCGCAAGGCGGCGGCCCGCATGGTGCGGCTCGGCAGTCTTGACGGCACGGCGGCGGAGGCGGTGCACCGCGCGGCGAGCGCGGTGGAGCAGGTGCTGTACGCCCCGAGCCCGCAGCGCCCCACGGGCCTCACGGAGACCGCCCAGGAGATCCGCACGGGCCTGCGCACGTCCCTCCCCACCTGGCCCCGCCTCCGCGCCGACCTGGCCCCCCGCTCGGCGGTCCGCCTGGCCTGGACGACGACGGCGAAGTGGGAGGCGCTGACGTCCCGTATGGCGAACCGGGTGAGGACGCTGGTACGGAAGCCGACGCGGAAGCCGACGCGGGGGTCGGCGTGAGGCACTGACGGGCCGGGGTCCGAAGAGTGGGCCCCGGCCAGGCCCGAGCGAAATCCAGCTCCGCTGGTCCGGCCAGGTGCCCGGCCGGGTTCCCTTCAGCCGGGCCGGTTTCCCTTCAAGCGCCGGGCGGGCGACTATCCAGCCCGTCCGGCGCTTGAGGACGAGCGATGGCCGCAGGCCGAGGCGACGGTCCGCAGGGCGGGACAACCGCAATCGGCGGCCAACGGGGGCGATCAATCAGCCTGTCCGGCGTTTGAGGACGAGCGAAGGCCGCAGGCCGAGGCGACGAGCCCGCACGAGGCAGCGGCCGCAATCGGGGCCGGGGCCGATCAATCAGCCCGTCCGGCGCCTGAGGACGAGCGAAGGCCGCAGGCCGAGGCGACGAGCCCGCACGACACAGCGGCCGCAGGCCGAGCGATACGACTGAGGGGTGACCACCGTCGATGGTCACCCCTCGGTAAACGTCCAAGCGTGCAGGCCCGCCGGGCCTAGCGACCGCCTTCGTCGCGGCGCCGCTGCCAGCGCTGCTCGATGCGGTCCATCATCGACCGCTTCGGTGCGCGTGCGCGCGCGGCAGGCCGCGCCGCCGCACTACCGCCCGCCGGCTGCTCACCGCGCCTTGGCGCCTTGCGCCAGCCGGTGACCGCGAGCACGGCACAGCCCAGCATGATGAGGAACCCGACCACGCTGATCCAGATCCCCTGCCCGATACCAATCATGAGGAGCGCGATACCCACCAGGAAGCCAGCGACCGCCTGGTAGACCCGTCGTCGGGTGTACGTACGCAGCCCGCTTCCCTCAAGCGCTGTCGCGAACTTGGGATCTTCGGCGTACAGCGCTCGCTCCATCTGCTCGAGCATGCGCTGCTCGTGCTCCGAGAGCGGCACGGAGTCCTCCTACTCGTCGGTCGCGGGGCGCGACCGGATGCGGCCCCTTCAGGATAGGCAGGGAATCGCCCCCGTGAAACCCGCCCTCTACGCCAATTCGCCAATCCGAGCCGCCACGGCGGCCCGCCCGGTGGGAAGTGGATTCCCCGTCGAGCGACCCGCCATGCCGGACCTTGTACCCCGATCATACGGGGCGAAGCCGCCGATCGGGGGGCCTGTGGCGTACTCCATGCCACTACGCCGTCCGGGACAGCGTCGCTGATCAGCGCGGGGACGCCCGGGCGTGTGACGGGGCCGGGCCGGCCGGGCGCACCGGAGCCGCCCGCGCGGCCGGACGGGGGTCAGGCGCGCTTCTCGCCCAGGACGTGCAACTGCGTCGCCACGGAGTGGAACGCGGGGAGCTCGGCCGCCGCCGCCTCCAGCTTGAGCAGGGCGTCCAGGGCGCCCGGCTCGGTGTCCACGAGGACCCCGGGAACCAGGTCCGCGAAGACCCGTACGCCGTGCACCGCGCCCACCTCAACGCCGGTCGCGGCGACCAGCGCGGTGAGCTGCTCGGCCGTGAACCGCCGGGGCACCGGGTCGCCGTCGCCCCAGCGTCCGGCCGGGTCGCCCAGGGCCCGGCGGGCCTCAGTGAAGTGCCCGGCGAGCGCGCGGGCGAGCACGGCGCCGCCGAGTCCGGCGGCGAGCAGGCTCAGCGCCCCCTCCGAACGCAGCGCGTCCACCGCGTTGCGCACGCCCTCGGCCGGGTCCTCGACGTACTCCAGGACGCCGTGGCAGAGGACCGCGTCGTAGCCGCCGCGCTCGACCACGTCGAACAGGCCGAGCACATCGCCCTGGACGCCGCGGACCCGGTCGGCCACCTCGGCCTCGGCGGCCCGGCGCTCCAGGGCGAACAGCGCGTTCGGACTGGGGTCGACCACGGTGACCCGGTGGCCGAGACGGGCGACGGGCACCGCGAAGTTGCCCGAGCCGCCGCCGGTGTCCAGGACGTCCAGCGCCTCGCGCCCGGTGGCCTTGACCCGGCGGTCGAGGGCGTCCTTGAGGACCTCCCAGACCACGGCGGTACGGAGAGAGGCGCGGGGGCGCATGGGGTCCGGCACGGCAGTTGACTCCTCGGCGCGGCGCCGCCGTGGGACGGCGGGGCGAAGAACGGTGAAGGCCCGTCCACCCTATTGCCTCGCGGGCCTCCCCCGGCTCATCCCCGCACCTCACCGCACCCCCGTCGCCGCGCCGGGCCCCGCCTCACCCCGCGTCCGGCTCCCGGGTCCTGGGCTGGGGCAGCACGGGCTGGAGGACGAGGAGGCGCTCGACCAGACGCAGGAACATCGCCGCGTCGCGGATCAGGTCGTCGGCGTCGCGGCCGGTGGCCGCGCCCTGGATGCCCGCCTCGGCGCGGGCCCGGCGGGTGGCTCCGGAGGCGAACAGCGCGCTCCACTCGGTCAGTTCGGGCGCTATCTCGGGCAGCACCTCCCACGCGCTGCGGATCCGCTGCCTCCGGCGCGGGGCGGTCTCGGGGCGGCCCCGGGCGGCGAGCACGGCGGCCGCGGTGCGCAGGGCGGCCAGGTGCGCCGTCGCGTACCGCTCGTTGGGGGTGTCGAGCACGGCGGCCTCGTCCAGACCGCTGCGGGCCTGGGCGAGCAGGTCGAGGGCGGCGGGTGGCGCGCCGTCCCGGCGCAGCACCGGGTGGATGTCGCTCGCGGCACCGTTCAGTGAGGGGGCAGGGCCGGTGGGGCGGCGCCGGTGAGCGGCTGCCGCGCGGTGGCTGGCCATGACGAACCTCCTGTCGTCGTGTGACGGCACTGTGGCCGTATGTGTCCATCGTGAGGGCCACCACTGACAATCGGCCGTCGCCCGCCCCGCCCCCACCCTTGACCTGCCCCTTTGTCCCGTACGCAGGTTCGGGCTATCTTTTGTACTGACCAGTCAGTTCAAAGAATGGGGGGACCGTGGACAGCCCGCACGGGGCAGGCGTCACCGCCGAGGACTTCGGGCTCAAGGGGCCGCGCGGCTGGGTCTTCCGGGGCGTGCGGCTGGAGGCGGCGCCCGGCTCGCTCGTCGCCGTCGAGGGCCCGTCCGGCTCCGGGCGCACCTGTCTGCTGCTGGCCCTCACCGGCCGGATGAAGCCCACCGAGGGCCGCGCCGAGGTCGGCGGCGAGCGGCTGCCGCGCCGGATGTCCGCCGTCCGCCGGTTCAGCGCGCTGGGCCCGGTCCCGGGGGTCAGCGACCTCGACCCCGCCCTGACCGTCGCCGAGCACCTGCGCGAACGGGCGCTGCTCCAGCGCCGCTTCGACGGGTCCGTACGCGCCCTGCTGCGCACGCCCGCCGAGCGCCGCACCACGGCCAGGGCGGCGATCGACGAGGCACTGAAGGCCGCGGGCCTGGACCTAGCCGCGCTGCCGAAGGGCGAGCGCACCTCCGTACGCGATCTGGAGCGGCTTGAGGCGCTGCGCCTGTCCGTGGCCCTTGGACTGATGGGCCGGCCCCGGCTGCTCGGCGTCGACGACACCGACCTGAAGCTCTCCGACGCCGAGCGCGCCGAGGCCTGGGCGCTGCTGCGGTCGGTCGCGGACGCCGGTACGACGGTGATCGCCGTCTGCAGCCAGGCGCCCGGGGACGCCGACATCACCGTACGGAGTACGGAAAGCAAGCACGACGAGCACGAGGAGGGGGCGGGGGATGCGTTCGCCACGACTGGCCGCGCTTGAGCTGAAGCGGTTCGGCAGGGGGAAGCTGCCGCGCGCCGCGCTGGTCGCGCTCCTGCTGCTGCCGCTGCTGTACGGCGCGCTCTACCTGTGGTCGTTCTGGGACCCGTACGGGCGGCTCGACCGGGTGCCGGTCGCGCTGGTCAACGAGGACAAGGGCGCGACCGCCGGCGGCCAGAGGATCGCCGCCGGTGACGGCATCGCCGAGCGGCTGCGCCAGAGCAAGACGTTCGACTGGCACGAGGTGAGCGACGAGGAGGCGCGCAAGGGCGTCGAGGACGGCACGTACTACCTCTCCCTGACGATGCCCGCGGACTTCAGCGAGCGGATCGCGTCGAGCTCCGGGGACTCCCCCGAGACGGGCGCCCTCCGGGTGCGCACCAACGACGCCAACAACTACATCGTGGGGTCCATCTCCCGCACGGTCTTCTCCGAGGTGCGCTCGGCGGCCTCCGCCAAGGCCTCCCGCTCCTTCCTGGACAAGATCTTCATCTCGTTCTCCGACCTGCACGACGCCACCGAGAAGGCCGCCAAGGGCGCCGCCGACCTCAAGGGCGGGCTCGGCAAGGCGAAGCAGGGCTCCAAGGACCTCGCCGACGGGCTGTCCGACGCCAAGACGGGCAGCGGCAAGCTGGCGGGCGGCATCAAGAAGCTCAACACCGGCTCCGCCGACCTGGAGGACGGCGCCCGCCAGGTCGCCGCGGGCACCCAGACCCTGGCGAACAAGGTCAACACGGCGGCGGACAAGGCGCGTCCGTTCCTCAAGGAGAACGCCAAGGCCATCGGGGACACGGCGCGGCTCGTCGAGGACTCCATCCAGCCGGTCCGCGACCACCTCGCCAAGATCATCGAGGACGCTCCCGGCGCGGCCTCCCGCGCCCACCGGGGCGCCCAGGACCTGAACCGGCTCTACACGTCGCTGTGCGAGTCCGACAAGCCGATGGAGCGCGGCTGCCCGCAGCTCAAGCAGGCCAAGAAGGACGCGGCCGCGGTCGCGGCCGTCGCCGATGACGTCAACGCCCTGGTCCAGGACCAGAACAGCGACTTCAAGAAGCTCGACAAGAACCTCGCCGAACTCCAGAAGCAGGCGCGCAGGCTCGCCAAGAACGCGCCGACGCTCGCCACGGACCTCGACAAGGCCGTCGGCGACGTCAACGCCCTCAACAAGGGCGCCAAGGAGGTCGCCAAGGGCGCGGGCACCCTGCACACCGGTCTGACCTCGGCCAAGACGGGCGCGGGCGACCTCGACACGGGCGTCGGCAAGCTCAAGAAGGGCGCGGGCACGCTCGACGGCGGGCTGCTCAAGCTCTCCGACGGCTCCGCGCAGCTCGCGGGCGGCCTGCACGACGGCGTCGGCAAGATCCCCGACTACGACAAGCAGGAGCGCGACAAGCGCACCGACGTGATGGCCGACCCGGTCAAGCTCGCCTCGCAGGCGCTGCACAAGGCGCCCAACTACGGCACCGGCTTCGCCCCGTACTTCATCCCGCTCTCCCTGTGGGTGGGTGCGATGGTCGCGTACATGCTGATCCAGCCGCTCAACCGGCGGGCGCTCGCGGCGGGCGCCTCCGCCTGGCGGATCGCGCTGGCGGGCTGGCTGCCGGTGGCGGCGGTCGGGGTGCTCCAGGTGGGCGCGCTGATGACGGTGCTGCACTTCGCGCTCGGCCTCCAGATGGAGCGCGCCGCCGGGACCATCGGCTTCCTGGTGCTCGTCTCGTGCTGCTTCGCGGCGATCGTGCAGTGGCTCAACGCCCGCTTCGGGGCGGCCGGGCGGATCCTGGTGCTCGCGTTCCTGATGCTCCAGCTGACCTCGGCGGGCGGCACCTATCCGGTGCAGACGAGCCCGGCGTTCTTCAACGCGATCCACCCGTACCTGCCGATGAGTTACGTGGTCGAGGGGCTGCGGCGGCTGATCACGGGCGGTGGGCTCGGGCCGGTGTGGCAGGGGTGCGCGGTGCTGGTGGCCTTCACGGCGGGCGCGCTGGCGCTGACCGCCCTGTCGGCCAGGAAGAAGCAGGTCTGGACGTTGGACCGGCTCCACCCCGAGCTGAGCCTCTAGGAGCGCCGGACCTGTGAGAATCGACCGCATGGACAGCAGCACCAGACGGCAGGCGACCCGGCAGAAGCTCTATGAGGCGGCGGTGACGCTCATCGCCGAACAGGGCTTCTCGGCGACCACCGTCGACGAGATCGCGGAGCGGGCCGGCGTCGCCAAAGGCACGGTCTACTACAACTTCAAGAGCAAGACCGAGCTGTTCGAGGAGCTGCTGCGGCACGGCGTGGGGCTGCTCACCGCCTCGCTTCAAGAGGCCGCCGACGCCACCCACGCGCGCGGTGGCAGCAGGGTCGAGGCGCTGGACGCGATGATCCGGGCGGGCCTGGAGTTCATCCACCGCTATCCGGCCTTCACCCAGCTGTACGTGGCGGAGCTGTGGCGGACCAACCGGGCCTGGCAGTCCACCTTGATGGTGGTGCGCCAGGAGGCGGTCGCCGTCGTCGAGACGGTGCTGCGCGAGGCCGTCGCGGAGGGCGAGCTGAGCGAGGAGATCGACATCCCTCTCACGGCGGCCGCGCTGGTCGGGATGGTCCTGGTGGCCGCGCTCGACTGGCAGGCCTTCCAGAGCGAGCGCTCCCTCGACGAGGTGCACGCGGCCCTCTCCCGGCTGCTGCACGGGCGGGTCAGCGGACGCTGACGCCGTCCACGCGCGCGTGGAAGCAGCGGAAACACCGGTGCGGCGAGGCCCGAATCCCCCATGGGCCCCGCCGCACCGGCGCATTTCCTCGGAACACGTCCCCCGTACGTCGCTCTGGGCACTCCAGTACCCCCGTACCCCCCGTGCCCCGTTCGTCAGGGGAGCCGCGCCGTTCCGCCGCCCCGTGTCGGCGGTACGGACGCGCCTGCCCCCTCCGTGTCCTCCACTCTCCCGTCCATGCAGGCGGGACCCCATCCGCGCAATTACTCATCTCATGCTCTAAGTACGGATACTCAGGCGTCCGTGCTCAACCCCAGCTCCAGAAAGCCGGAACTGGTTACGATCGCGTCCGTGTCCGTACTCCCCCTGGTGTTCACCAGCGGCTGGGCCAGCGGGGTCAACGCCTACGCCGTGGTCCTGCTGCTCGGCATCTTCGGCGCGACCGGGGTCACCGACGAGGTGCCCGACGCGCTCCAGCGCCCCGACGTCCTGATCGTCGCGGGGGTGCTCTTCCTCTGCGAGGCCGTGGCCGACAAGATCCCGTACGTCGACTCGGTCTGGGACACCGTGCACACGGTGATCCGGCCGGTCGCGGGCGCCGTGGTGGGCGCGCTGCTCGCCGGGCAGAGCGGGTCGCTGCCGGATCTGGCGGCGGGCGCGATCGGCGGCTCGACGGCGCTGACGAGCCATCTGGTGAAGGCCGGGACGCGGATGGCGGTGAACACCTCGCCCGAGCCGTTCAGCAACATCGCGCTGAGCACCGCCGAGGACCTGGGCGTCGCCGGGATCATAAGTTTCGCGATCTTCCACCCGGTCGCCGCGGCCGTGATCGCGGGCACGCTGCTGGTGCTCGGCGTGGTGATACTGGTCTTCCTCTGGAGCCGGATCCGCCGCTTCCGGCGCCGCCGCGCCCAGCGCCGCGAAGAACTGCATTTCCCGGGGGACAACCCCCGGACCCCCGGCCGGAAGAACAGGCCGCCCGAGGCACCCGGCAAGCTCCCACCGCGGTGAGCCCCCGCGGCCCGGGCACCGGCGTTGTCAGTGGCGGCCGATAAAGTCGCAGGCATGGCACGGATTGCGGTGATCGGCGCCGGGATGGGCGCCATGGCGGCTGCCGCCCGGCTGGCCGTGGCAGGCCACCGGGTGACGGTGTACGAGCGCGCGTCGACGTACGGCGGGGCGCTGGGACGGTTCGAGCGGGACGGGTTCGTGTTCGACACCGGCCCCGGTCTGCTGCGCCTGCCCGCGGTCTACCGGGACCTGTTCCTCAAGACCGGCAAGGAGCCCCTGGAGGACCGGGTCGAGCTCACGCCGACCGACCCCGCCGCCCGCCACCTCTTCGCCGACGGCACGGACGTCTCACTGCCCAACGCCTCGCGCGCGGGCGTCGTCTCGGCGCTCGACGGGGCGCTCGGCGCGGGCGCGGGCGAGAAGTGGGGCGACTTCCTGGGCCGCGCGCGGGACGCCTGGGACCGCTCGCGGCGCCCGCTCCTGGAGGAGCCGCTCTGGCCCGACTGGCAGGTGCTGGCCCGCGACCCGTATCCGGCGCCCAAGCAGCGCCGGCTGCTGCGCTCCCCCCGCCAGGCGTCCACGCTCGCGGAGGTCGGCGCCTGGGAGCTGGGCGACCCCCGGCTCGCCGCGCTCCTGACGAGCTACGCGCTGGCGGAGGGCCTGGACGCGCGCACGGCCCCGGCGAGCGCCGCCCTGCTGCCGTACCTGGAACAGAGCTTCGGCAGTTGGTACGTGCGCGGGGGCGTGCGGGAGCTGGCGCGCGCGGTGTACGAGCGGTGCCTGGCGCGCCGGGTCGCCTTCGTCTTCGACTCCGAGGTCACCGGGATCGTGGAGAAGGACGGCCGCGCGGCGGGCGTGGAGCTCGCCGGAGGCGAGGTGGCGGAGGCGGACCATGTGGTCCTGGCCGCCCAGCCGCGCCCCGGCTCCGGCCCGCTGCGCGGGCGCGAGCCGTGGCGGGACGGCGATGTGCGGCCGGTCGCGGCCCAGGCCCCCGGGCGGTTCACGGTGCTGCTCGCCCTGCGCGGCGGGCGCCCGGCCGACGCGGTGCACCGCACGGTGGTCCACTCCCCCGACCCGGCGGCGGAGGCGGAGGCGGTCTTCACCACCCGCCACCCGGCGATACGGCCGACGGTCACGGTGCTGCGCCCCGACGACCCGGCGACCCGGCCGGACGACGCCCACGAGGCCGTCACGCTGACCGCGACGGCTCCCCCGCAGGGCCCGTTCGACTGGACCGACGAGCAGGCGCGCGAGCGGTACGCGGACACGCTGGTGGAGGTCGCGGAGGCGGCGGTGCCGGGGCTGCGGGAGCGGATCCTGTGGCGCGTGGTGCGCACGCCCGCGGACACGGCGGCCGAGACCGGCGCGGAGGGCGGCTCGGTCCCGGCGCCCTCGCTGGCCGGGGCCGGTGCCACCCGGCTGCACCCGGGCAACCGGACGCGCCTGCCGGGCCTGTATCTGGCGGGCGGCTGGGCCCACCCCGGCGGCGGGCTGGCGCACGCCGGGATGTCCGGGGCGCTGGTCAGCGGTCTGATCGTGGAGGGCGACGACTTCCGCGGCTCGCAGTGAGCCGGTAGCCGGGGCGGGGTCGCCGGCCGGGCCGACGACCACTCAATAGCGGTACGGCTGCTGCTCGTTGACGTAGCCGGATCCGGTGCCGCCGCCCGTCCCGTTGCCGTACTCGCCGCTCTGCGGGTACGGCGCGGGCTGCTCCTCGCCGTACGGCTGGGGCTCGTTGTCGCGCTGCTGCGGCACCCAGACCCCGCCGGGCGGGGTGTCCGTGCCGTACTGCTGGGCGTAGGGGTCGGCGTAGGCCTGCTGGGGGGCGGCATAGCTGTCGTAGCTGCCGTAGCCCTGGGTGGTGCCGCTGCCGATGTACGGGTCGGAGTACGCGGCGTACTGCTGCTGCCCGGTGTCCGTGCCGTAGCCGTACTGGCCCGCGTACGGGTCGGCGTACTGCTGCTGTGCGGCGTCGTATCCGCCGTACTGCTGCTGGGCTCCGGCGTGGGCGTTCTCGCTGTAGACGCCGTACTGGCCGGTGTCGTCGGGCAGCGGCTGCGGCTCGTAGACGGACTCCTGCACGGCGGTGGCGGGGTCGGCGGCCTCGGCCTTCGCGTCCTGCGGGGCGTCGGCCTCGCCGTCGCCCTCGTACTGGAAGCCGGAGACCTGGAGCACCGGGTCCTGGAGCGGGGCCGCCCCGCCCGAGCGGCGACGGCGGCTGGCGCCCGGCCTGCCGCCGACCGCCCAGCCGGTGGAGAAGCCACGGCGGAAGGAGAGGGTGACGTAGGTCTGGCCGACCGCGAAGGCCAGCGCGCCCAGGATGATCACGAACACCGACGGCAGGAGGACGCCCAGGACCACGCCCATGAAGCCCGTGAAGGCGAGGAGGCGCCAGCGCAGCCGCGCCTTGTACTGCAGGAGCACTTCGCCGAGCAGCCAGAGCGCGACGATGCCGAACGCGATGTAGAGGACCGCCCAGCCCATGTACGCCCCTCTCCCAACGGCCGCCGCCCCCTTGGCGGGACGGCCGGCCAGTACGCCAGATGCGACTGATCAGGGCTGCTGGTGCAGCCCCAGATTCTCGTAGATCTCGAGTGTCGCCGTGGAGTTGTTGAGGGTAATGAAGTGCAACCCGGGTACGCCATCGGCGAGCAGCCGCGCGCAGAACTCCGTGGCGAACTCGATGCCAATGGAGCGTACAGCGGCCGGATCGTCCTTGACGGCGAGGATCCGCTCTTTCAGCTCGGGCGGGAACTCGGCATTGCTGAGCTGGGGCAGCCTTTCCAGCTGCTTCACGCTGGTCACCGGCATGACCTCGGGGATGATCGGGGTCTCGCAGCCGGCCTCGGCGACCTTGTCGCGCAGCCGCAGATAGCTCTCCGGGCGGAAGAACATCTGGGTGATCGCGTAATCCGCGCCGGCCCGGCACTTGTCGACGAAGTGCCGTACGTCGGTGTCCCATTCGGCGGAGCGCGGGTGCATCTCCGGGAAGGCGGCGACGCCGACGCAGAAGTCGCCGGACTCCTTGATGAGCCGGACCAGGTCGGCGGCGTAGGTGACGCCCTCGGGGTGCTTGACCCAGTCGCCCATCGGGTCGCCGGGCGGGTCGCCGCGCACGGCGAGGATGTTGCGGATGTCGGCGTCCGCGTACTGCCCGACCATGTTGCGCAGCTCCGCCACCGAGTGGCCGACCGCCGTGAGGTGGGCCACCGGGGTCAGGGTGGAGTCGGCCGCGATCTGCTCGGTGGCCTTGACGGTGCCCGAGCGGGTGGAGCCGCCCGCGCCGTAGGTCACGGAGACGAAGCTCGGGGCCACCGCCTCGACCCGGCGCAGCGCGTTCCAGAGGTTCCGCTCGCCCTTCTCGGTCTTGGGCGCCCAGAACTCGAACGAGTACGTCGTCTCACCGGTCGCCAGCATCTCGCGCACGGTGCGCGCGCGATGCGTCCTGGTGGAAGCAGTGCCAAGGGCCATACTCGCAGGTTAGCCAGGCCTTGGCGGTCCCCCAACAAGGCCGGGGGAATTTGTCCGCATTGTCGGACTATTGTCCACCCCTCGGACAGAAAACCTCTAGCGGGCCACCAGGCGTTCACGTACCCGCTTCGCCAGGTTCGCTGTCGCCTCGGCGGGATCGTCCGCCTCGGTGATCGCCCGGACCACCACGATCCGCTCGGCGCCCGCGTCCAGGACCTCGTCGAGGTTGGCCGCGTCGATGCCGCCGATGGCGAACCAGGGGCGCTCGGTGGCGAGCGAGGCCGTGTAACGCACCAGGTCCAGGCCCGGGGCGTGGCGGCCCGGCTTGGTCGGGGTGGGCCAGCAGGGGCCCGTGCAGAAGTAGTCCACGCCGGGCTCGACGGCGGCCGCGAAGGCCTCCGCGTCGGCGTGCGTGGAGCGGCCGATCAGGACCTCGTCGCCGAGGATCGCGCGGGCGGCCGGGACCGGCAGGTCGCCCTGGCCCAGGTGCAGCACGTCGGCGCCGATGGCATGGGCCACGTCGGCCCGGTCGTTGACCGCGAGCAGCTTGCCGTGCCGCCGGCAGGCGTCGGCGAGGACGGCCAGGTGCTCCAGCTCCTCGGCGGCCTCCATGCCCTTGTCCCGCAGCTGGACGATGTCCACGCCCGAGGCCAGCACGGCGTCCAGGAACGCGGGCAGGTCGCCCTGGCGCCTGCGCGCGTCCGTGCAGAGGTAGAGCCGGGCGTCGGCGAGCTGCTCACGGGCCGTGGGCATGAAGTCCCCCGTTGTGTGCGGTGCGGGCGCGGACCGGTCCCCCGGTCCGCGCCCCACCTGTAGGCGATCAGGTCAGACGGCGAGCGCCTGGGCGCGGCGCTTCACCTCCGTGCCGCGATTCTCGCTCAGGGCCTGCGCGGGGGTACCGGGCAGGGTCGCGTCGGGGGTGAAGAGCCACTCGAGCATCTCTTCGTCGGAGTAGCCGTCGTCCCGCAGGAGCGTGAGGGTGCCGGCGAGGCCCTTCACTACCTTGTCGCCGTCGATGAAGGCGGCGGGCACCTGCAGCGTCCGGTTCTCACCGCGGCGTACGGCGATGAGCTGGCCCTCCTTGACCAGCTGCCGCACACGCGTCACCTCGACATCGAGCATCTCTGCGATGTCGGGAAGGTGGAGCCAGGCGGGGACGAGTGCATCGGTTTTCGCGTCAATCTCGGTCACGGGACAAGCGTGCCATCCCGGACTGACACTCGGTAGCCGGAGCTCAGCCGACTGCGGCCTTGAGAGGGACGGACGGATCGGCGGCGCGGACCGGATCCAGCGTCGCACCTGCCTCGATGAGCTTGCGGCCCTGCGCCAGATCGCGCGGTCGGCCGACGGCCAGGAGGGCGACGAGCCTCCCCTCGCGCAGCCAGCAGACCGACCACGCGGCGCCCGTCGGTTCGCCCCGCCACAGCAGCCGGTCGGCGCCGCCGTGGTGGCCGACGTACTGGACGAACCTGCCGAACTGCTCGGACCAGAAGTACGGCACCGGGTCGTACGGCCGGACCGCCTCGCCGACGATGTCGGCCGCCACCGTGCGCGGCCCCTGGAGTGCGTTGTCCCAGTGGTGGATCAGCAGCCGCTCCCCGTACCTTCCCGAAGGGAAGGAGGCGCAGTCGCCGACCGCGTAGACGTCCGGGAGCGAGGTGCGCAGCCGGTCGTCGGCCGTGACCGCGCCCTCCGGCCCCCGCTCGATGCCGGTGGCCGCCAGCCAGTCGGTGGTGGGCCGGGCGCCGATGCCGACGACGACCGCGTCGGCCGGGAGCCGGCGGCCGTCCGCCAGGACGACGGCTCCGGGCTCGACCGTCGCCACGCGCGCGTGGGTGAGCAGTTCGGCGCCGCTCTCCGCGTACCAGCCGGCCATCGGCTCGGTGACCTCGGCGGGCAGCGCGCCCGCCAGCGGGCGGTCCGCGGCCTCCACGACGGTGACCGCGCAGCCCGCCTCGCGCGCGGCCGTGGCGAACTCGGCCCCGATCCAGCCGGCCCCGACGACCACGACGCGGAGCTGGGCGCTCAGGACCGCGCGCAGCCGCCCGGCGTCGTCCAGGGTGCGCAGCAGATGGACGTCGGGCAGTCCCTCGATGCCGGGCAGCGTGATCGGCTCCGCGCCCGAAGCGATGACCAGCGCGTCGTACGGGACGGGCCCGGACGCGGTGTCGATCTCGTGCTCACGCGCGCGTACGTCCGTGACGGTCTCGCCCAGGCGCAGGTCGACGCCGAGGCCCTCGAAGTCCACCTCGAAGGCGGAACCGTCGGCCTTGCCGAGCAGCACCGCCTTGGAGAGCGGGGGCCGGTCGTACGGCTGGTGGGGCTCGGCGCCGATGAGGGTGATCCGGCCCGGGAAGCCCTGTTCGCGCAGGGCCACCGCGGTCTGGACCCCGGCCATGCCCGCGCCGACGACCACCACGTGGCGCTGTTCCGAATGCGTCTGCTTTTCGCTCACCCGATCACCATAAACATCTGACAGTTCGTCAGGAAACCGGTCAGGCGTTAGCCTGACGCACGTACAAGCACTCGCGGGAGCCCGGACGCACCGGGCTGAGAGGGAGGCTGCAGCGGCCTCCGACCGTACGAACCTGATCCGGGTCATGCCGGCGAAGGGAGGGGCTGGACGCCCATGCATTCATCCCGAAACGGGGCAGTTCCCCACGGGTCGGACGTACTGGTGGTGGGGGGCGGCATCATCGGCCTCGTCACGGCCTGGCGGGCGGCGCAGCGCGGTCTGCGCACCGCGCTCGCCGACCCCGCGCCCGGCGGCGGCGCCGCGCAGGTCGCGGCGGGCATGCTCGCCGCCGTCACCGAGCTCCACTACGGCGAGGAGACCCTGCTCGGCCTCAACCTGGCCTCCGCCCGGCGCTACCCGGACTTCGTGGCCGAGCTGGAGCAGGCGAGCGGCCTCGGCACCGGCTACCGCGCCTGCGGCACCCTCGCGGTCGCCCTGGACGCCGACGACCGCGCCCATCTGCGCGACCTGCACGCCCTCCAGCAGCGCTCGGGACTCGACTCCCAGTGGCTGACCGGGCGCGAGTGCCGCCGCCTGGAACCGATGCTGGCGCCCGGGGTGCGCGGCGGACTGCGGGTCGACGGCGACCACCAGATCGACCCGCGCCGCCTCGCCAAGGCCCTGCTGACGGCCTGCGAGCGGGCCGGGGTGGTGTTCCACCACGGCTGGGCCGAACGGCTCTCGGTGGTACGGGAGAAGGCCGCGGGGGCCGTCCTGGCCGACGGCACCGAGCTCGCCGCCGACCAGGTCGTCCTCGCGGGCGGCAGCCTCAGCGGCCGGCTCGCCGGGGTCCCGGACGAGCTGCGGCCGCCGGTGCGCCCGGTCAAGGGCCAGGTGCTGCGGCTGACCGTGCCGCCCGCGTACGCGCCGTTCCTGTCCCGCACGGTCCGCGCGGTGGTCCGCGGCAGCCACGTCTACCTGGTGCCGCGCGCCGACGGCGAGCTCGTCGTCGGCGCCACCAGCGAGGAGCTGGGCTGGGACACCACGGTCACCGCGGGCGGCGTCTACGAGCTGCTGCGCGACGCGCACGAGCTGGTGCCCGGCATCACCGAACTGCCGCTGACCGAGACCCGCGCCGGGCTGCGCCCCGGCTCCCCAGACAACGCGCCGCTGCTCGGCCCGACCGCCCTGCCCGGCCTGCACCTGGCCACCGGCCACTACCGCAACGGGGTGCTGCTCACCCCCGTCACCGGCGACGCGCTGGCGCACGCGCTGGCCACCGGCGAACTGCCCGCCGAGGCGCGCCCCTTCACCCCCCGCCGCTTCACCTCCGCCCCGGTGGAGTCCGTACCGCAGGAGCTGACCGCATGACCGTCTCCTCGACGACCGTCTCCGTCAACGGCGAGGTGCGCGACCTCGCCACGGGCACCACCCTTGACGCCCTCGTCGCCACCCTGACCCCGGCGCCCGCGGGCGTCGCCGCCGCCGTCAACGAGGCGGTCGTCCCGCGCAGCGAGTGGCCGCGCACCACGCTCGGCGACGGCGACCGCGTCGAAGTCCTGACCGCCGTCCAGGGAGGCTGAGCCATGGCCGACGACCTGTTCACCCTCGGCGGTACGACCTTCACCTCGCGGCTGATCATGGGCACCGGCGGGGCGCCCAGCCTGGACGTCCTGGAGCGCTCGCTGGCCGCCTCCGGCACCCAGCTGACGACCGTCGCGATGCGCCGCCTGGACCCGACGGTGCAGGGCTCGGTCCTGTCCGTCCTGGAGAAGCTGAACATCAGCGTGCTGCCGAACACGGCGGGCTGCTTCACCGCCGGGGAGGCCGTGCTGACCGCCCGCCTCGCGCGCGAGGCGCTCGGCACGGACTGGGTCAAGCTGGAGGTGGTCGCCGACGAGCGCACCCTGCTGCCCGACCCGATCGAGCTCCTGGACGCGGCGGAGGTGCTGGTCGACGACGGTTTCACGGTGCTGCCGTACACCAACGACGACCCGGTGCTCGCCCGGAAGCTGGAGGACGTGGGGTGCGCGGCGATCATGCCGCTCGGCTCCCCCATCGGCTCCGGGCTCGGCATCCGCAACCCGCACAACTTCGAGCTGATCGTGGACCGGGCCACGGTCCCGGTCGTCCTCGACGCGGGCGCGGGCACGGCCTCCGACGCGGCGCTCGCGATGGAGCTGGGGTGCTCGGCGGTGATGCTCGCGTCGGCGGTCACGCGTGCGCAGGAGCCGGTGCTGATGGCTGAGGCGATGCGGTACGCGGTGGAGGCGGGCCGCTTGGCGTACCGGGCGGGGCGGATTCCCCGCCGCCACTTCGCCGAGGCGTCCTCCCCCGTGGAGGGGCGGGCCGTGCTGGACCCGGAACGCCCGGCGTTCTGAGCGCGCTCTTCATCTGCGGGCCGGTGGGGGGCTGGTCGCGCAGTTCCCCGCGCCCCTGAAACCCTCGTTCGCCTGCGGACCGTGGCCGGTTGCTCGCGCAGTTCCCCGCGCCCCTAAAGGCCTATGGCTGAGCTTGGTTCTCCGGCTGCGGCCGACCGCCTAAGGGGCGCGGGGAACTGCGCGACCAGCCACGCACGGTCCGCAGCCGACGACGTACCCGAGATCACCTCCGCGTTACAGCTGCGCTGCAGTCCCGCCCCGGAAACACCCAGAGCGCCGGCCCTGTCCGTGACCGCTCGTAGACTCTGCTCCGTGGATACGACCCTTCAGGACCCCCTCGTCGGGCAGGTGCTCGACGGCCGCTACCGCGTCGAGGCGCGCATCGCCGTCGGCGGTATGGCCACGGTCTACCGGGCCGTCGACACCCGGCTCGACCGGGTGCTCGCCCTCAAGGTGATGCACCCGGCGCTCGCCGCCGACGGCTCGTTCGTGGAGCGGTTCATCCGCGAGGCCAAGTCCGTCGCCCGCCTCGCCCACCCGAACGTGGTCGGCGTCTTCGACCAGGGCACCGACGGCGGGTACGTCTACCTGGCGATGGAGTACGTGGCGGGCTGCACCCTGCGCGACGTCCTGCGCGAGCGCGGCGCCCTCCAGCCCCGGGCCGCCCTGGACATCCTGGAGCCGGTGCTCGCCGCCCTCGGCGCCGCGCACCGCGCCGGTTTCGTCCACCGGGACATGAAGCCGGAGAACGTCCTGATAGGGGACGACGGCCGGGTCAAGGTCGCCGACTTCGGCCTGGTCCGGGCGGTGGACGCGGTCACCAGCACCACCGGCAGCGTCCTCGGCACCGTCTCGTACCTCGCCCCCGAGCAGATCGAGCAGGGCACCGCCGACACCCGCGCGGACGTCTACGCGTGCGGTGTCGTGCTCTACGAGATGCTGACCGGCGCCAAGCCGCACTCCGGGGAGAACGCCGCCCAGATCCTCTACGCCCACCTCCACGAGGGCGTGCCCGCGCCGTCCGCCGCCGTGCCCGGCCTCGCCGTCGAGCTGGACGAGCTGGTGGCGTCGGCCACCGCCCGCCACCCCGACGCACGGCCGTACGACGCGGTGGGCCTGCTCGCGCAGACCCGCGAGGCCCGTGCCGCGCTCGGCGACGAGCAGCTGGACGCGGTTCCCCCGCAGGCCGTGCCCGCGGCCGGGACCTCCGGCTCCGAGGACCGTACGAGCGTCATACCGCGCGCGGTGGCGACCCCGCCCCGGGGCAGCGCACCCACGGCCGCCGCCCCGCTCCCGGCCGAGCAGGACCCCGTCAACCGCACCAGCCGGCTGACCATGCCGCCGCCCGGGCCCGCCCCGGCACGCGCGCGTGGCGGGCGGCCCCGCTTCGTCCTGAACGGGCGGCGCGGCCTGATCGCGGTGGTCGCCGCCGTCCTGCTGGCCCTCGGCGTCGGCGCCGGGGTCTGGTACATCAACTCCGGCCAGTTCACCCACGTCCCCGCCGTCATCGGGCAGAGCGAGAGCGCCGCCAAGAAGCGCCTTGAGGACGCGGGTCTCTCGGTGAAGAAGGTCGACCGCCGCTACAGCGACACCGTCAAGCGCGGCACGGTGATCGAGACGGACCCGGAGACGGGCGCGCGCGTGCGCGGCAACGCCTCGGTGACCGTCGTGGTCTCGCGCGGCCCGGAGATGGTCAAGGTCCCGGATGTCAGCGGCAAGCCGCTGGACGACGCCAAGAAGGCGCTGGCCGACGCCGGTCTCACGCCGGGCGCGGTCACCGAGGAGTTCAACGAGGACACCGACCAGGGCTCGGTCGTCAGCACCGACCCGGCCGCCGGCGCCCCGCGCCGCGCGGACACCGCGGTCGCCCTCGTCGTCAGCAAGGGCGCCCCGGTCGAGGTCCCCGGGGTCGTCGGGGACTCGGTGGAGGACGCCACCTCCTCCCTGAAGGACGCGGGCCTGGAGGTGCAGATCGCGCCCGAGCAGGTCAACTCGCCGCAGGAGGCAGGCAGCATCGCCGCCCAGTCCGCGGCCGAGGGCTCCCGCCTCGCCAAGGGCGACACGGTCACGCTCACCGTCTCCAAGGGCCCGCGGATGGTCACCGTGCCCAAGGTGACCGGCAAGAAGGCCGACGACGCCAAGAAGGACCTGGAGAAGGCCGGTTTCAAGGTCGACGTCGACCGCGGCTTCCCGTTCCTGAGTGACGAGATCGCCGGCCAGTCCGTCAAGGCGGGCGACCAGGCGCCGGAAGGCTCCACCATCACCATCAAGACCAAGGGACTCTGATCCACCCCATGCGCAACCCCATCGGCGGTCACGTCCCCGTGGCCGGCGGCCTCGCCACGACCGGCCTCGCCTACGCGCGCGAACTCGGCGCCGAGACCGTCCAGGTCTTCGTCGCCAACCCGCGCGGCTGGGCCACCCCCACCGGCAACCCGGCCCAGGACGAGAAGTTCCGGGCCGAGTGCGCCGCCGAGGGCATCTCCGCGTACGTCCACGCCCCGTATCTGATCAACTTCGGCTCGCACACCGAGGCGACCGCCGAGAAGTCGGTGGAGTCGATGCGGCACTCGCTGCGCCGGGGCCGGGAGATCGGCGCGCTCGGCGTGGTCGTGCACACCGGCTCCGCGACCGGCGGCAGGCCGCGCGCCGAGGCGCTGGCGCAGGTACGGGAGCGGCTGCTGCCCCTGCTCGACGAGCTGACGCACGACGACGACCCGTTCCTGCTGCTTGAGTCGACGGCCGGGCAGGGGTCCTCGCTGTGCTCGCGGACCTGGGACTTCGGCCCGTACTTCGAGGCGCTGGACGCCCACCCCAAGCTCGGCGTCTGCCTGGACACCTGCCACATCCACGCGGCCGGGCACGACCTGGCCGGGCCCGGCGGGGCGGCGCAGACCCTGGACCTGCTGGTGGAGACCGTCGGCGAGGGGCGGCTGAAGCTGATCCACGCCAACGACTCCAAGGAGGGCGTGGACTCGCACCTGGACCGGCACGTGAACATCGGCGCGGGTCACATAGGCGCGGAGCCGTTCCGCGAGCTGCTCGCGCACCCGGCGACCGAGGGCGTACCGCTGATCATCGAGACGCCCGGCGGGAAGGAGGGGCAGGCGGCGGACGTCGCGCTGCTGAAGTCCCTGCGGCTCTGATCTTCACCCTTGAGGAATACCCCTGGGGGGTATACCGTTCTTGTCATCGACAGGAACGGTCATCCGGCGTTGGGGGCACAGCCATGCAGCACGAGGCGCACACGCACACCGAGCACGAGCACCACGAGCACGGCGGACACGAGGGGCACGGCGGACACGAGGGCCACGAAGGGCACACCGGCGGACACGCGCACCACGGCGACGCCCACGCGCACGGCGGCGGCAAGGTCAGCTGGTCCATGGCCGCCCAGGCCACCCTGCACTGCCTCACCGGGTGCGCCATCGGCGAGATCCTCGGGATGGTCGTGGGCACCGCGCTCGGCTGGGGCAACATGCCGACGATGGTGCTGGCCATCGTCCTGGCCTTCTTCTTCGGCTACTCGCTCACCCTGCGCGGCATCCTGCGGGCCGGGGTGGACTTCCGTACCGCCTTCAAGGTCGCGCTCGCCGCGGACACCCTCTCCATCGCCGTCATGGAGCTGATCGACAACGGGGTCATCGCGCTCTGGCCGGCCGCCATGGACGCGACGCTCGCGCAGGCGCTGTTCTGGGGCTCGCTGGCGGCCTCGCTCGCGCTCGCCTTCGTGATCACCACACCGGTCAACAAGTGGATGATCGGGCGCGGCAAGGGCCACGCGGTGGTCCACCAGTACCACCACTGACACCCGCGAAGGGCGCCAGGAATCAGAGCTCGGGGCCGTCCCCGGGCTCTTCCTGGTACGAGTAGCGCTGCTCGCGCCAGGGGTCACCGATGTTGTGGTAGCCCCGCTCCTCCCAGAAGCCCCGCCGGTCCGCCGTCATGTACTCGATGCCGCGGACCCACTTCGGGCCCTTCCAGGCGTACAGGTGCGGGACGACGAGCCGTACCGGGAAGCCGTGCTCGGCGGTGAGGAGCTCACCGCCCTTGTGGGTGGCGAAGACCGTGCGGTCGGAGAGGAAGTCCTCCAGGCGCAGGTTGGAGCTGAAGCCGTATTCGGCCCAGACCATCACGTGCGTGGCGTCCGGGGCGGGCGGCGCGAGTTCGGCGACCGTACGCGCGAGGACTCCGCCCCATTCGGCCCCCAGCATCGAGAACTTCGTGACACAGTGAAGATCCGCGACGACGGTGGCGAAGGGCAGGGCCGTGAACTCCTCGTGGTTCCAGCAGTGCTTGTCGCCGTCGGCGGTCGCGCCGAACACGCGGAACTCCCACCGCTCGGGCTTGAACCTGGGAACCGGGCCGTAGTGGGTGACCGGCCAGCCGCGCTGGAGCCGCTGCCCCGGGGGAAGCTCCGACTGCACTGCTTCCCGTTGCTCCGGGCGTTCCGGCTGACCCATGACTCCATGGTGACAGACGGCGAGGGGTGGTCATGACCAGCAGCGCCCTGATTCGGGCAACTCCTACTAAGCGTGCACTTACTGGACGCTCCCCGCACGCGGTGCGAGGATGCGCGCGAATCTGCCCCTCACCCGTGTGGAAGGAGCCTCTGCGATGCAGGGCGACCCCGAGGTCATCGAGTTCCTGAACGAGCAGCTGACCGCCGAGCTGACCGCGATCAACCAGTACTTCCTGCACGCGAAGATGCAGGAGAACTTCGGCTGGACGAAGCTCGCCAAGTACACGCGTCACGAGTCGTTCGACGAGATGAAGCACGCGGAGGTGCTGACCGACCGGATCCTGTTCCTGGACGGGCTGCCGAACTACCAGCGGCTCTTCCACGTCCGGATCGGGCAGACGGTCACCGAGATGTTCCAGGCGGACCGGCAGGTGGAGGTCGAGGCGATCGACCGCCTCAAGCGCGGCATCGAGGTCATGCGGGCCAAGGGCGACATCACCTCGGCGAACATCTTCGAGTCGATCCTGGCCGACGAGGAGCACCACATCGACTACCTCGACACCCAGCTGGAGCTGGTCGAGAAGCTCGGCGAGGCGCTCTACATCGCGCAGCTCATCGAGCAGCCGGAAGGTTAGGACCGGTCCGAGAGCCAGGGCCTTTCCGGCCTAGGCCGCTTCCGCCAGCTCCTGGTCGGTCGCGAGCACGGCGCTGACCTCGCCCTTTTCGAGCAGTTCCCGGCGGGGGCAGGCGCCGCGTCCGAGCAGGCCCTGGATGGTGCGCACGCACGAGCCGCAGTCGGTGCCCGCCTTGGTGGCGGAGGCGATCTGGCGGGGGGTGCAGGCGCCGGCGGCCGCGTGCTGCTCGACCTGCTTGTCGGTGATGCCGAAGCAAGAGCAGACGTACACGCGGTTCACCTCCCTGACAGGAACGGTCTGGCCAGCCATCCCCTATTCGGTGAGGCTTACCTAACCGTACCCAAAGTCGGGGTGGACGAAAAGCCCCGGATACGCCCGTGGGGCGCGGATCACAGATCCGCGCCCCACGTCTCGTAGGAAGCTACTCACTGGTCCCGGTACATCTCGGCGACCAGGAAGGCCAGGTCCAGGGACTGGCTGCGGTTGAGGCGGGGGTCGCAGGCCGTCTCGTAGCGCTGGTGCAGATCGTCGACGAAGATCTCGTCGCCGCCGCCCACGCACTCGGTGACGTCGTCACCGGTGAGCTCGACGTGGATGCCGCCCGGGTGGGTGCCCAGGCCCTTGTGGACCTCGAAGAAGCCCTTGACCTCGTCGAGCACGTCGTCGAAGCGGCGCGTCTTGTGGCCGGAGGCCGCCTCGAAGGTGTTGCCGTGCATCGGGTCGGTGACCCAGGCGACGACCGCGCCGGACGCGGTGACCTTCTCGACCAGCTCGGGCAGCTTGTCGCGGACCTTGTCGGCGCCCATGCGGACGATGAAGGTCAGCCGGCCCGGCTCGCGGTCCGGGTCGAGCCGGTCCACGTAGGTGAGCGCCTCGTCGACCGAGGTCGTGGGGCCGAGCTTGATCCCGATCGGGTTGCTGATCCGGGAGGCGAACTCGATGTGCGCGTGGTCGAGCTGGCGGGTGCGCTCGCCGACCCAGACCATGTGGCCGGAGGTGTCGTAGAGCTTGCCGGTGCGCGAGTCGACCCGGGTCAGCGCCGACTCGTAGTCGAGGAGCAGCGCCTCGTGCGAGGCGTAGAACTCGACGGCCTTGAACTCGGCCGGGTCGGTGCCGCACGCCTTCATGAAGTTCAGCGCGTTGTCGATCTCGCGGGCCAGCTGCTCGTAGCGCTGCCCGGACGGGGACGTCTTGACGAAGTCCTGGTTCCAGGCGTGCACCTGGCGCAGATCGGCGTAGCCGCCGGTGGTGAAGGCGCGGACCAGGTTGAGCGTGGAGGCGGACGCGTTGTACATCCGCTTCAGGCGCTCGGGGTCCGGGACGCGGGCGGCCTCGGTGAAGTCGAAGCCGTTGACCGAGTCGCCGCGGTAGGTCGGCAGGGTCACGCCGTCGCGGGTCTCGGTGCCCTTGGAGCGCGGCTTCGAGTACTGCCCGGCGATCCGGCCGACCTTGACGACCGGCACGGACGCGGCGTACGTCAGCACGGCGCTCATCTGGAGCAGGGTCTTGAGCTTGGCCCGGATGTGATCTGCCGACACGGCGTCGAACGCCTCGGCGCAGTCGCCGCCCTGGAGCAGGAACGCCTCGCCCTTGGCGACGGCCCCCATCCGGGCGCGCAGCTGGTCGCACTCGCCCGCGAAGACGAGCGGCGGATACGACTCGAGGTCCGCGATCACATCGCGCAGAGCCTCGGCATCGGGGTACTCGGGCTGCTGCGCCGCGGGAAGGTCACGCCAGGTGTTTACGTTCACGGTCACCTCCACAACCTTACGGGGTCCGCCAAGCGGTCCACGCGCGTGCCCACCTTATGAGACACGCGGATGACCGCCCGCTGACCGATCTTGAACGGTCGCCTGCTAGCCTCTGCCCGTTTCGGAAGTGCTACAGAAGTCAACAGAGCGATGCAGGGGTGGGCGTTGATGCGGAGACACCGCAGAGACCGCAAGAAGAAGCTGATCGCTTACGGGGTGGGCGCGGCGGTCGTCGCGACCGCGGCGGTCGGTACGCTCGCGGTGGCCTCACCGGGCCCCGCGACCGCGAACGGCAAGCCGACCGCACCGAGCACGGCGCTCCAGGCCCGGTTCGCCGAGGCCGCGCGCGAGTTCCACGTGCCGCAGAGCGTGCTGATGGCGGTCTCGTACCGCCAGACGCTGTGGGAGAGCCACGACGGGCAGCCGTCCACGACCGGCGCGTACAACGTCATGGGCCTGACCCGGGTGACGGCGGACGACGTCGAGCAGCCGACGGACGCGGAGCGCCTGTCGCACCTCAACATGAGCGGCGACCCCGCGGTCATGAAGCACTTCGACGCCAAGCGCGCCCTGAAGCGGGCGCCGAAGGCCGTCGACACGAGCGACCCCCGGCTGCACACGCTGGACGAGGCCGCCAAGCTGATCGACAAGCCGGTCGACGCGGTCCGCCAGGACGAGAACCAGTCGATCCGCGCGGGTGCGGCGCTGCTGGCGAAGTACCAGAAGGACGCGACGGGCTCGCTGCCCGAGGACGCGGGCAAGTGGTACGCGGCCGTCGCCCGCTACAGCCAGGCGCCGGACACCAAGGGCGCGTCGCTGTTCGCGAAGCGGGTGTACGAGTCGATCCGGACGGGCGAGAGCCGCGTCACGGCGGACGGCCAGCAGCTCGCCCTGCCGGCCGACCCGTCGGTGAAGCCGGTCAAGCCGGAGACGATGTCGCTGGCGGCCTTCAACGCGACGACGCAGACGCCGGAGTGCCCGACGGGGCTGAACTGCGACTTCCGTGCGGCGGCGTACAAGCAGAACAGCTCGACGCCGGACGACTTCGGCAACTACAACGAGTCGAACCGCCCCTCGAACGGCGAGGACATCCGCTACCTCGTCATCCACGACACCGAGGGCGGCTACGACGGGTCGCTGAAGACGTTCCAGGACTCCACGTCCTACGCCAGCGCGCACTACATGGTCCGCGCCTCCGACGGCCTGGTCACCCAGCTGGTGGCGACCAAGGACGAGGCCTGGCACGCGGCCAACAAGACGATGAACATGCACTCGATCGGCATCGAGCACGAGGGCTATGCCATCAAGGACAACGCCACGTGGTACACCGAGCCTCAGTACGAGTCCTCGGCCGCGCTGGTGAAGTACCTGGCGAACCGGTTCTCCATCCCCCTCGACCGTGAGCACATCATCGGCCACGACGAGGTGCCGGGCGTTCTCGACGGCAATGTGAGGACCCAGCACTGGGACCCGGGCCCGTACTGGGACTGGAACCACTACATGACCCTGATCGGCGCGCCCAGCGGCGACCAGGGCGCGGGCGGCCCGCTCAAGGCGGGTCAGCTGGTCCGGGTGGTCCCGCCGTTCACCACGGCCAACCAGCCCACCGTCACGTACGGCGGCAACACGTACAGCCGCCCCGCGAACTTCGGCTACCTGTACACCTCGCCGTCGACCGGCGGTACGCCGCTCGGCGACCCGTACCTCGGCACCCAGACCGCGTCCGAGGGCCCGAACTGGGGCAACAAGGTCGTCGCGGGCGGCGAGTACGTCGTCGCCGAGGCGCAGACCAACTGGACCGCCATCTGGTACGGCGGCCAGAAGGCCTGGTTCTACAACCCCGGCGGCACCTTCACCGCACCCGTCGGCAAGACCGGCCAGCCGGTCCTGAAGCCCAAGGCGGGCGCCGCGTCCATCCCGGTGTACGGGCGCGCCTACCCGGAGGACTCGGCGTACACGGGGACCAACGTCCCGGTGCAGGCCAACAACTCCGCCTCGCTGACCAAGTACGCGATCCCGGCCGGTCAGGCCTACACCCAGGCGGGCCCGGCGCAGCTGGGCGACTACTGGTTCGCCGGTACGTTCGCGGGCACCGGCACCGGTGACCGCACCCTGGTCCAGGGCAAGACGAACTCCTTCTACCCGATCCGGTACAACCACCGCATCGCGTGGGTGAAGGCGACCGACGTCGACCAGGCCACCAGCACCGCGCCCGACGCCGGCAGCACCCGCTACAACATGCTCGGCCGGGACTCCTCCGGCGTGCTGTGGCAGTACCAGGGCACCGGCAGCGCCTCGGCGCCGTTCTACGGGCGGTACAAGATCGGCGGCGGGTGGCAGGGCTACAACGCCGTCTCCGCGATGACCGCGCTGCGCGCGGACGGCACCGGCGACATGGTGGCCCGCGACGGCACCGGCACGCTCTGGTACTACCAGGGCAGCGGCAACCCGAACGCGCCGTTCAAGAGCCGCCTCAAGGTCGGCGGCGGCTGGCAGACGTACAACTTCATGACCGGCGCCCGTGACCTGAACGGTGACGGCAAGGCCGATCTGATCGCCCGCGACGGCTCCGGCGTGCTCTGGTACTACCAGGGCACCGGCACCCCGGCGGCGCCGTTCGCCGCGCGGGTGAAGATCGGCGGCGGCTGGCAGGGCTACAACGCCATGGTCTCCACCGGCGACCTCAACCGCGACGGCAAGGCCGACCTGGTCGCCCGGGACGGCTCCGGCGTGCTGTGGTTCTACAAGGGCACCGGCACGCCGACCGCCCCGTACGCCCCCCGGGTCCAGATCGGCGGCGGCTGGCAGGGCTACAACAGCCTGCTCGGCCCGAGCGACCTGAACGCCGACGGCATCCCGGACCTGGTGGCCCGGGACGGGTCGGGCGTGCTCTGGTACTACAAGGGCACGGGCAGCACGACCGGCGCGCCGTTCGCCGCGCGCGTCCAGGTGGGCGGCGGCTGGCAGATGTTCAACCTGCTGGTCTGAGGCCTTCCGATCTGAGCAGAATCGATACGACAAGGGCCCGCTCCATCCACCGGATGGGGCGGGCCCTTCGCGCATCCGGCGCTTCTTCGGCTAGGGTGCGGGGCATGTTCGCGCACTCGAACCAGAACTGGTGGTGGACCGCTCATCCGGCGGCCCACTGATCGCGCGTACTCCAGACCACGCGAAGGCCGCCCGAGGGGCGGCCTTTTCTGTTTCCCGCGGCCGTTCCTCTCCCCGTACCTCCCGGAAGGAACGCTCCATGCTGCTGGAAAGACTCCTCGACGACGACTGCCCGCCCTTCGCCCTGATCCGCCGCCGTACGCCCGGCCGCGACCACGACGTGGTCGAGCTGCTGATCGGCGGCGTACGGGAAGTGGAGCGGCTCGCCGACATCCCGTGCGGGGACCGGCCCTCGCTCGCCCTGGTCCCGTTCCGGCAGATCCGCGAGCGCGGCTTCGACGTACGGGACGACGGCACTCCGCTGGCGGTCCTGGAGGCCGACGAGACGTACGAACTGCCGCTGGACGAGGTCCTGGAGGCGCTGCCCCGGCACGAGGTGCGGGTCGAGGGCGGGGGCTTCGACGTCGGGGACGAGGAGTACGCGCGGATCGTCCGGCGGGTGATCGAGGACGAGATCGGGCAGGGCGAGGGCGCCAACTTCGTGATCCGGCGCACCTACACGGGTGAGATCCCGGGCTTCGGGCGAGCGGACGCACTTGCACTCTTCCGCCGGCTGCTGGCGGGCGAGCGGGGGGCGTACTGGACGTTCGTCGTCCACACCGGCGAGCGGACGCTGGTGGGGGCGAGCCCCGAGGTGCACGTGCGGATGTCGGGCGGGACGGTGGTGATGAACCCGATCAGCGGGACCTACCGCTATCCGGCGACCGGTCCGACGGCCGAGGACCTGCTCTCCTTCCTCTCCGACGAGAAGGAGATCGACGAGCTCTCCATGGTCGTCGACGAGGAGCTGAAGATGATGTGCACGGTGGGCGACCGGGGCGGGGTGGTGGTCGGCCCCCGGCTGAAGGAGATGGCCCATCTGGCGCACACCGAGTACGAGTTGCGCGGGCGGAGCTCGCTGGACGCGCGCGAGGTGCTGCGCGAGACGATGTTCGCGGCGACGGTGACGGGGTCGCCGGTGCAGAACGCGTGCCGGGTGATCGAGCGGTACGAGGTGGGCGGGCGCGGCTACTACGCGGGCGCGCTCGCCCTGCTGGGCCGCGACGCGAACGGCGTCCAGACGCTCGACTCGCCCATCCTGATCCGTACGGCCGACATCGCGCCGGACGGGCGGGTGCGGGTGCCGGTCGGGGCGACGCTGGTGCGCCACTCGGACCCGGCGGGCGAGGTGGCGGAGACGCACGCGAAGGCGGCGGGGGTCCTTGCGGCGCTGGGCGCGCGCCCGGGCCGCCCGGCCGCCCCGCGCCCCTCCCTCGTCCTGGGTGACGACCCCCGGGTGCGGGCGGCCCTGGACGCGCGGCGGGCGGACCTGGCGCCGTTCTGGCTGCGGATGCGGGAGCGGGCGGTGGCGCCGTCGGGCGAGGCGCTGGTGGTGGACGCCGAGGACACCTTCACGGCGATGCTGGCGCATCTGCTGCGGTCGTCGGGGCTGGGGGTGTCGGTGGTGCGGTTCGACGCGGCGGGGCTGCGGGAGCGCGCGCTCGGCCACCGCGGCCCGGTGATCCTGGGCCCCGGCCCCGGGGACCCCTCGGACGGGTCCGACGCGAAGATGCGTGTGCTGCGCCCCTTGGCGGCGGAACTGCTGCGCTCCCATCGGCACGGGCTGCTCGGTGTGTGCCTGGGGCACGAGCTGATCGCGACGGAGCTGGGTCTGCCGATCGTACGCAAGCGGGTGCCGCACCAGGGGGCGCAGCTCCGGATCGACCTGTTCGGCCGCTCGGAGCGGGTCGGGTTCTACAACAGCTTTACGGCGCGGTGCGGGGAGGAGGCGGCGGGGGTGTTGGCGGCGCGGGGCGTGGAGGTCAGTCGCGATCCGGCTACGGGGGAGGTGCACGCGGTGCGGGGTCCTGGGTTCGCGGGGGTCCAGTTCCACCCGGAGTCGGTGCTGACGTTGCGGGGGCCGGAGGTGGTGGGTGACCTGCTGTCGGGCTTGAGCGCGATGACCCCCACCCCGCCCCTTCCCTGAACCCTCCGGGGGTGCGGGTGGGCTGAGGTGGTTATCCCGGGGCTACGCCCCCGGACCCGCGGGCGGGGCCTGCGGCCCCTGCACCCCGCTTTGGGGGCTCCGCCCCGGACCCCGGCGTGGGGGTGGGTGGGTTACCGGAGGCTTCGCCCCGGATCCCGTTCGTCTACAGGCCGTCGGTGGCTGGTCGCGCAGTTCCCCGCGCCCCTTACGGGCGCTGGTCGCGCCCACGCGGCGGAGCCGCAAATGTCACAGCCCCGCGCCCCTAAAGGGGCACGGCACGTCCAGCCCCTCCGGTGTTTGATGAGCGGAGCTCTCCAAGGGGCGCGGGGAACTGCGCGACCAGCCAAGGACGGCCCGCAGACGAACGGGGGTCCGGGGGCGTAGCCCCCGGCAGACCGCCCTTCCCCCCACCCACCCCCGGAGGGTTCAGGGAAGGGGCGGGGTGGGGGAGCTCGCCCGGGCAACGCGTGGCACCAGCACGTTCTCCGTTCGCCGCCCCGCCGCATACGCCGCCACGTTCTCCACCGTCGCCGCCACGATCTGCCCCACCGCCTCCTCCGTGTAGTACGCCTGATGCGACGTCACCACCACGTTGGGGAACGTCACCAGCCGCGCCAGCGTGTCGTCCGAAACGACCTCGAGGGACTTGTCCAGGAAGAAGAGGCCGGCCTCCGCCTCGTAGACGTCGAGGCCCACCCCGGCCAGCCGCCCCGCCCGCAGCTCGCCCACGAGCGCCTCCGTGTCCACCAGCCCCCCACGGCTGGAGTTCACCAGGATCGCGTCGTCCTTCATCCGCCTCAGCGCCCCGCGGTCGATCACATGGTGCGTGGACGGCAGCAGCGGCACGTGCAGGCTCACCACGTCCGCGTCCGCGAGGAGCTCGTCCTTCTCGACGTACGTCATCCCGAGCTCCACGCACGCCGGATTCTCCGCCACGTCCCAGCCGAGCAGGTTCATGCCGAAGCCATGGGCGATCCGGGTGAACGCCTCGCCGATCTTGCCGGTGCCGAGCACCCCGACCGTACGCCCGCGCAGATCCCGCCCCATCAGCCCGTCGAGGCGGAAGTCGAAGTCGCGGGTGCGGTTGGAGGCCCGGACGATCCGGCGGTTGACCGCCATCGCCAGGGTCCAGGCGAACTCGGCCACCGAGTACGGCGAGTAGTACGACACCCTCGCCACCGTGAGGCCGAGCCGCTCCGCCACGTCCAGGTCGATGTTGTTGAAGCCCGTCGAGCGCTGGGCGATCAGCTGGGTCCCGCCCACCGCCAGCGTCTGCAGCACCGAACGGCTCAGGTCCGCGTTCACGCTGGTCGAGATGGCCTCGTACCCCGCCGCGATGGGCGCCGTGTCCTCGTTCAGGAACACGTCCAGGCACCGGACGTCGTGCTTGCCCTCGAAGGCCTTCTCGATCAGAGGTCGCTCATCGGCCTGCACACCGAACGCCAGGATGTCCACAGGGCTCACCTAATGGGTGGATATGTGATCAACAGGGGCTGAATACGGTGAATATACGGCCCCTCCCCGCAGCCCGCCCGGCGGCGCCCCTCAGCCGAAGAACACCCCCACCTCCGCATACAGCGCCGGATCCACCGTCTTCAGCCGCGCCGTCGCCTCCGCGATCGGCACCCGGACGATGTCCGTGCCCCGCAGCGCCACCATCTTGCCGAAGTCGCCGTCCCGTACCGCCTCGATCGCGTGCAGCCCGAAGCGCGTCGCCAGCCAGCGGTCGAAGGCGCTGGGGGTGCCGCCGCGCTGGACGTGGCCCAGGACCGTCGTCCTGGCCTCCTTGCCCGTGCGCTTCTCGATCTCCTTGGCCAGCCACTCCCCTACGCCCGAGAGCCGCACATGGCCGAAGGAGTCGAGCTTCTGGTCCTTCAGGACCATGTCGCCGTCCTTCGGCATCGCGCCCTCGGCGACCACCACGATCGGCGCGTACGACGCCTTGAAGCGGGAGGTGATCCAGCCGCAGACCTGGTCGACGTCGAAGCGCTGCTCGGGGATGAGGATGACGTTGGCGCCGCCCGCCAGGCCCGAGTGGAGCGCGATCCAGCCCGCGTGGCGGCCCATCACCTCGACCACCAGGACCCGCATGTGCGACTCGGCCGTGGTGTGGAGGCGGTCGATGGCCTCCGTCGCGATGCCGACCGCCGTGTCGAAGCCGAAGGTGTAGTCCGTGGCGGAGAGGTCGTTGTCGATGGTCTTCGGTACGCCGACGCACTTCACGCCGTACTCGTCGCTGAGCCGGGCCGCGACCCCCAGGGTGTCCTCGCCGCCGATCGCGATCATCGCGTCGATCTCGTGCTTGGCGAGGTTCTCCTTGATGCGGCGCACCCCGTCCTCGGCCTTGAGCGGGTTGGTGCGCGAGGAGCCGAGGATGGTGCCGCCGCGCGGCAGGATGCCGCGCACGGCGGGGATGTCCAGCTTGACGGTGTCGCCCTCCAGCGGGCCGCGCCAGCCGTCCTTGAACCCGGTGAAGTCAAAGCCGTACTCCTGCACGCCCTTGCGGACGACGCCCCGGATGACGGCGTTGAGCCCGGGGCAGTCACCGCCTCCGGTCAGTACTCCGACCCGCATGGAATTGTCCCTTCGCCGTGACGGACACATGGAAGCCCTCGAAGGCCTCCACGAGTCACGCTAAGGGTGACGCAGGTCACCCCGGGATGGGGCGAAAGGTCAATTCCTTGAATTCAAGGGGTTGTTGACGGGTGGTCATTCACTCGTACGAGCGCAGCACGTCCATGCGCGGGCGGGCTCACACGTCGTCGAGGCCCTGCTCTATCGCGTACCTCACCAGCTCCACGCGGTTGTGGAGCTGGAGCTTGCCCAGGGTGTTCTGGACGTGGTTCTGGACCGTGCGGTGGGAGATGACCAGGCGTTCGGCGATCTGCTTGTACGACAGGCCCTTCGCCACCAGGCGCAGCACCTCCGTCTCGCGGTCGGTGAGCTGCGGGGCCTTCGGCTCGTCGGCGGCGGCGGGCGCCGGGTCCGAGGCCAGGCGGCGGTACTCGCCGAGGACGAGACCGGCCAGGCCCGGGGTGAACACCGGGTCGCCGGCCGCCGTGCGGCGCACCGCGTCGGTGAGCTCCTCGGTGCTCGCCGACTTCAGCAGATAGCCGGTCGCGCCGGACTTCACCGCCTCCAGGACGTCCGCGTGCTCGCCGGAGGCGGACAGGACCAGGACCCTGAGCGCCGGGTTGGCGCCGACCAGCTCCTTGCAGACCTGGACGCCCGGCATGCCGGGCAGATTGAGGTCAAGGACCAGCACGTCGGGCGTGACCGCCTGGGCGCGGCGGACCGCCTGCGGGCCGTCCCCGGCCGTGGCCACCACGTCGAACCCGGCGGCCGCCAGGTCGCGCGCCACCGCGTCGCGCCACATCGGGTGGTCGTCGACCACCATGACCTTCACCGTCTGCTGCTCACTCATGCCTTCGCCTTCCCCCGTGGAACCTTCAGCTCTACTTCCGTCCCCTGGCCCGGCACCGAGATCAGCTCGGCGGTGCCGCCCAGGTCCCGCAGCCGGCCGCGGATCGAGAGGGCGACGCCCAGGCGCCCCTCCCCCTCGGCCTGCGCGAGCCGGCCCTCCGGGATGCCGGGACCGTCGTCCCGTACCGTCACGATCACTTCGTCCCCCCAGTCCTCGACCAGGATCCAGGCCTGGGCGCTCTCCCCCGCGTGTCTGCGGACATTGTCCAACGCGGCACTGACAGCGGCCGCGAGCTCGCGTGCCGCCGGGGGTGCGAGCAGCACCGGAGCGCCCGGTTCCGCGAGCGAGACCCGGGAGCCGGCGTGCGGGGCGAGCAGGGCGCGCAGATCCACCTCGGCCCCGTCGGTCTCGCCTTCCGTGTCCTCGACCGTACGGACCAGCGCGCCAAGCGCCGGGTCCTCGGACGCGCGCGTGGTGGGCACCAGGCCGCTGGAGACCAGGGTCCGCAGGGCGACCTCCTGCTCCCCGGCCATCCGGCCGAGCTCGGCCGCCTCGCCGCCGAGCGCGGTGCCGCGCCGCTGCACCATGGCGAGGACCTGGAGGACGCTGTCGTGGATGTCCCGGGCCAGCCGCTCCCGCTCGCGGGTCGCCGCCTCGATCTCCAGGGCGCGGGCGAGGGTCGCCTCGCTCGCGCGGGCGACCTCCACCACGTAACCGATGGCGATGGAGGCGACCCAGACGAGCAGCACGTTGTGGAGCGTGTCCCGGGTGGGGGTGCCGCGCTCGACCAGGTTGGCGGCGGCGACCAGCGAGGAGGCGAAGGCGGCCCAGCGCCAGCCGCCCTTGATCGCGAACGCGAGCACCGAGCCCGCCGTCCATATGGTCGGCAGGGTCGGGCTGTTCACCGACTGCGCGTCGGCGTCCGCGAGCGGGGTGAGCAGGATGCCGGTGAGCGCGATCGCCAGGTCGACGCCGAGGAACCGCTTGGTGCAGCTCGCCGCGTTCGCCACCCGGGGCAGCGTCGCCAGCGTCCACACCGCGAGCACCGAAAGGAAGACGACACCCACCCAGGGGCGCTCGAACTCGCGGTACTCCGACACGAAGACCAGCACCGCGTAGACCATCGTGAGTACGCGGTACGCGGTGAGCGCGCGCCACAGCGGCAGCTCGACGGACATCCTGATGACGCGCTCGCGCTTCGCCATGCTCCCCACCCCCGGCCGGACGCTGCTAGTCGCCGGGCCGTTCCGCGTGCTTGGCCTGCTCGGCCTCCCGGGCCTTCTCGGCCCTCTCGGCCGCCTTCTCCTCGTCGGCCTTGCGCTTGGCCTCGTCCGCGATCTGGCGCTTGGCCGCGGTCGCGTAGATGTCCACGTACTCCTGGCCTGAGAGCTTCATGATCTCGTACATGACCTCGTCGGTCACCGAGCGCAGGATGAAGCGGTCGCCCTCCATGCCGTGGTAGCGGCTGAAGTCGAGCGGCTTGCCGATGCGGATGCCGGGGCGCATCAGCTTGGGCATGACCTTCCCCGGCGGCTGGATCTTCTCGGTGTCGATCATCGCGACCGGGATCACCGGCGCGCCGGTGGCGAGCGCCACGCGCGCGAGGCCGCCGGGCTTGCCCCGGTAGAGGCGGCCGTCGGGCGAGCGGGTGCCCTCCGGGTAGATCCCGAACAGCTCGCCGCGCTCCAGGACCTCGATGCCGCTCTTGATGGCCGCCTCGCCCGCGCCGCGCGCGCCCGAGCGGTCCACCGGGAGCTGGCCGACGCCCTTGAAGAAGGCTGCGGTGAGCTTGCCCTTCACACCGGGCGAGGTGAAGTACTCCGCCTTGGCGATGAACGTCACCTTGCGGTCCAGGACCGCCGGCAGGAAGAACGAGTCCGAGAAGGAGAGGTGGTTGCTGGCGAGGATCGCCGGCCCCTCGGCGGGAATGTTTTCGAGGCCCTCCACCCAGGGCCTGAAGGCAAGCTTCAGCGACCCGCCGATGGAGAACTTCATAGCGCCGTAGATCAACTCGGATGCCTTCCCTATGTCTGTCGAACAGACCTTAACCCGTGTGGGACCCGCCCTCCCGCGCGCGGGCCGGTGACGGCTCTGGTCGGTGTCAGTCCGGTCGCGTACCGTGAAGTACGACTCCCCCGCCCCTGCTCATGAACAGGAGATCCCGGTGCCCGTCCTCCCTGGAGCCGAGCCGTTCCGCCACGAGGGCGGAGAGGTCGGCGTCCTCCTCTGCCACGGCTTCACCGGTTCCCCGCAGTCGCTGCGCCCGTGGGCCGACTTCCTGGCCGAGCGCGGCCTGACGGTCGAGCTGCCGCTGCTGCCCGGACACGGCACGCGCTGGCAGGACATGCAGCTCACCGGCTGGCAGGACTGGTACGCGGAAGTGGACCGGGCGCTGCGCGAGCTCCTTCAGCGCTGCACCCAGGTCTTCGTCTTCGGGCTCTCCATGGGCGGCGCGCTGGCGCTGCGGCTGGCGGCCGGGCACGGGGACGCGGTCAGCGGCGTCGTGGTCGTCAACCCGGGCAACAAGGTGCACGGCCTGGCGGCGCACGCGCTGCCGGTCGTGCGGCACTTCGTGCGCTCCACCAAGGGGATCGCCAGCGACATCGCCAAGGAGGGCGCGGCGGAGGTGGGGTACGACAGGGTGCCGCTGCACGCGGCGCACTCGCTGCGCCGCTTCTTCCAGCAGGTCGACCGCGAGCTGCCGCAGGTCACCCAGCCGATGCTGCTGCTGCACAGCCCGCAGGACCACGTGGTGCCGCCGGTCGACTCGGCGCGGATCCTGAGCCGGGTCTCGTCCACGGACGTCACCGAGATCCTCCTGGAACAGAGCTACCACGTGGCGACGTTGGACCACGATGCGGAGCGGATCTTCGAGGAGAGTTACGCGTTCATCGGCCGCCTCGCTCCGAGTGTCGGGAAGAAGGGGAGCACGACCGGTGGCTGAGCACGACGCGGACCGCGAGCCGCAGCCGATCGACGAGGACGCCGCGTGGGCGGCGATCGTGGCGGGGTACGGCGAGGAGCCGTCCGACCCGCCCGGGGCCAAGCCGTTCAAATCGGTGGAGGACCTGGCGCTCCTGGAGGGCGACCGCAACGACGCGCCGCCGGAGGCGCCTGCGGCCCCTGAGCCGCCCGAGCCCAAGCCGCTGGGCAGCTCGGTGGTCTTCGCGCCCGGCGTGGGCGGCGTGGGCGGCGTGGGCGGGCCGCGCGACTTCAGCGTGGCTGAGCCGTCGGACTCCGACCTGGACGACGTGGACGAGGGCCACTTCGTCCCGCCGGAGCCGCCGCCGCTGCCGGAGACCGACGTCACGGCGAAGTTCGCGTGGCTGGCGGTGATCGGCGGGCCGCTGCTGATGCTGCTGGCGGCGGTGCTCCAGTGGGAGTTCACGTGGTGGCTGACGACGCTGGGGGTCGGCGGGTTCATCGGTGGCTTCGCCACGTTGGTGGCCCGGATGAACCAGGACGACGAGGACGGGGACGACCCCGGCCGGGGCGCGGTGGTCTGACGCCCCCTTTTGGCCCGGGGTTCGTCTGCGGGCCGGTGGGGGTTGCTCGCGCAGTTCCCCGCGCCCCTTAAGTGACCGTGGACGTTCAGCTCGGGCAGCCCCGACGCGGACGGATGTTCGTCTGCGGGCCGTCTTGGGCTGGTCGCGCCCACGCGGCGGAGCCGCAAATGTCACAGCCCCGCGCCCCTAAAGGGGCACGGCCCCTCTGGCCCCTCCAGCCCCTTGAGGAGCGGAGCTCCCTAAGGGGCGCGGGGAACTGCGCGACCAGCCACATACGGCCCGCAGACGAACGGGGTCCGGGGGCGTAGCCCCGGGGGAACCGCCTCCACCCCCGGAGGGTTTAGGGAAGGGGCGGGGTGGGGCTATACCGGGACCCGCAACGCCGCCAGTACCGGCAAATGGTCCGTCGCCGCACGGAGGTCCGCCTCCGTCACCCCCGGCAACCCCGTCGGGACCCCGCACCCCAGCACCTCCACCCCCTCCGTCGCGAAAATCGCATCGATGCGCTGATGCGGGTCGGCCGGCGTCGACGTGTGCTCCGTGCCCCAGGGACGGACCGCCCAGCAGTCCTGGAGCCCCGCCGCCACGCGGCGGAACGCGCGGCCGTCCGGGCGGTCGTTGAGGTCGCCGCCCGCGACCGCGTGCGGCACCGACAGCGCCGCCAGGTGGTCGAGCAGCAGCCCCGCCTGCGCCTCGCGCTCGTCCGCCTGGAGGCTGAGATGGCAGCTCAGGACACCCAGGCGCGCACCCCCGACCCGTACCACCGCCGACGCGAAACCGCGCCGGTGCAGCCCGGGCGTGAGCGGCAGCAGGACGTCCTCCGTGCGCTCCACCGTCGCCCGCAGCGAGCACAGCAGCAGCGGCCCCGCCGCCGTCGCGCCGCCGCTCAGGACCACGAGGTCGCACGCCGCCGCGAGCCGCGCGGCGGCCTTGCGCCAGCGGAAGAAGCGCGGGGCCTCCTGGATCAGCACCAGGTCCGGGTCGCAGGCGCGGATCACCCGGGCCAGCGCCGCGTTGTCGTCGCGCATCGAGCGGATGTTGTAGCTGAGGACACGGATCACGGCCGAGCCGTCCTCCGTACGGGACGCGGGCAGATCGGTGAGCGCCATGGGGCACAACATAGAGCAGCGCCCGCCGCGTCCGTGAGGGGACGCGGCGGGCGCTCAACCACCGTACAGAGGACGGCGTTCAGCCCTGGCGCGCCAGGTCCGCCGCGCCCACCAGACCCGCCTTGTTCCCGAGCTGCGCCGCCAGCACCTGCGCGTGCGGCCGCCACTGGCCGCCGATCAGCCAGCGCCGGAACGACTTGCGGATCGGGTCCAGGACCAGCTCGCCCTCGTCCGAGACGCCGCCGCCGACGATGAACGCCGAGGGGTCGAAGAGCGAGGCCAGGTCGGCCAGGCCCGCGCCCGCCCAGCGGGCCAGCTCGCGGAAGGAGTCCACCGCGACCGGGTCGCCCTGGCGGGCGGCCGCGCTGATGTGCTTGCCCTCGATGCCCTCGATCGTGCCGTCGCCGAGGGCGAGCAGGATCTCGGCGTTCTCGGGGGTCGCGTTGGCGCGCTGGCGGGCGTACCGCACGAGCGCGCGCCCCGAGGCGTACTGCTCCCAGCAGCCCTGGCTGCCGCAGCCGCACAGCAGCCCGTCGGGCACCACGCGGATGTGGCCGAACTCGGCGGCCACGCCGAAGCGGCCGCGCCGAAGCTTGTTGCCGATGATGATGCCACCGCCCAGGCCCGTACCGAGCGTGATGCAGATGACGTCCTCGTGGCCCTGGCCCGCGCCGAACTTGTACTCGCCCCAGGCCGCCGCGTTGGCGTCGTTCTCGACGACGACCGGCAGCCCGACCCGCTGCTCGACCTTGTCCTTCAGCGGCTCGTGGCGCCAGTGGATGTTGGGTGCGAAGAGCACGGTGGCGCGCTTGTCGTCGACGTATCCGGCGGCGCCGATGCCGACGGCCTCGATCTCGTGCCCCTTGCCGGCCCCTTCGACCGCGGCGCAGATCGCGTCCACGATGGCGTCAGCGGTCGGCGGCGTGGGCACGGTGTGCGTCTCGAGGATGTGGCCCTCCTCGTCGACCACTCCCGCCGCGATCTTGGTGCCGCCGATGTCGACGCCGATGGTGAGTCCCATTAAGTCCCTCAGTTTTCGGTCGAGCCCCGCTAAGGCCAACCGTACCCGAGGGCGGGCACCCGTCAGTCAGTCCAGGTCGATGTGCTCGGTCGGCCCCGCGCCCGCCCCGCCGTCGCCCTTCTTCGGCCCGCCCGAAGGACCTCCCGAGGACCCGCCCGAGGACCCGCCCGGAGCCGTGTCGGAGGCACCGGACGCCCAGCGGCGCTCATGCCCCTCCACCGCCGAGCGGTAGGCCGCGAGCAGCTCTCCGCCCGCCGCCGCGAGGTGGTCGAAGACCTGCGGGTTGCGCTCGATGACCGGCTCGACCACGGCCTTCGCCTGGCCGATCAGCTGCTGTACGGCGCTCTGCGCGGCCATGCCGGGCAGCGAGGACTGGAGGGAGGCGACCTTGTCGGCGACGGCGTCGACCAGCTTGCGCAGCTCTTCGGCGGCCGAGCCGGGCGGCGGCCCGTAGGCGGCGCGGCGGCGCGCCTTCTCCGCGGCGAGGTCCTCGGCGCACGCGTCGGCCCAGGCATCCGCGTCGGGGGCGGGACGCTCGGTGGCTTCGCTCATGGCGGACTCCAGCTACTGAAGAGAGGGGCTACTGAAGAGAAGGGTCTGTTCTCTCGACGTTACCCGAATGGGGGTACGGCGTTCAGGGCGTCCGGGGCCACAGGTCCGGGTCCGGGGTGAACCGGATCCGCAGGACGCCGCCGGTGAGCCCGGCGCCGGAGACCGTGCAGCGGCGCAGCGCGGAGGGCAGCGTGGCGATCTTGCGGAACGGGCCGACGGTGAGCAGGAGTTCGTCGCCGCGCCGCACCAGCCCGAGCTGGTCGCGGGTGGCCCCGGGCAGCGGCAGATGCCACACCAGGACGCCGTCGTCGACCAGCCGGTCCTCGACGTGCCAGGGCTCCGGGCGTACGGAGGCGCCGTCCTCGGACCACAGTCCGACCTCGCCGGTCGGCCCGTCGATCAGCTCGTCCAGCTCCTCGGTGCCCCGCGGGTCGCGGCCCAGGTGCGGGACCTCGTGCAGCGGTACGGCGGCGAACTCCTCGGCCAGCTCCTTGAGCACGCACTGCTGCTGCCCGGAGAGGGCGGCGAGGAAGGGGTCCGCCGAGCCGGTGGGCAGCACGCGGTTGGCGATCACCGCGTCGGGCACCGCCCCGTGCAGGGCGAGGCCGAGGCGGGCGGTGCGCAGGGCGGCCGCGGCGGCCGGGGTGGGCTCGGCGACCAGCCGTACGGTCGTCGACGGGTCCTCCACCACGGCCTCGACGGCGGCCAGTTCCGCGTCCCAGCGGGCGGCCGTCTCGTACAGCCACTGCGCGGGCATCGGGACCCCGGCCAGCTGGGCGAGGACCGGGCGCAGCGAGCGGGCGGCCTGCCGCTCGGGCGGCAGCAGCCGGCGCAGATAGCGGCGCAGCTGCCCGGGCAGGGCGAGGGCGGCGACGCTCTGGTGGACCGGCGGCATGTCGACGACGACCAGGTCGTGGTCGCCGGCCGCCGCCTCGCGCAGGGCCTTGAGCAGGGCCAGCTGCTCGGCGCCGGGCAGCTCGGTCAGCTCCTCGCCGTCGAGGCGGCCGGCGCCCAGGAGCTCCAGGACGGTCCCGGCCCGGTCCTGGAGGGCGAGCAGTTCGGTGCGGAAGTGGGCGCCGGAGTCGACGCGTACGACGTCGAGGCGCGCCACCTCCTCGTCGCCGAGCAGCCGGGCGAGCGGCTCGTCACGGTCGGCGCTCAGCAGCAGGGCGCGCTCCCCGCGCCGGGCGGCCGCGAGCGCGGTCGCGGCGGCGACGGTGGTGCGGCCCGCGCCGCCGGGACCGGTGACGAGGACCGTACGCACGTCAGGCCTTCTCGGCCCCGTCGGCGGAGCCGGCCGCCGCGCCGCTCTCGACGCGCTTCTTCAGACCCGCGAGCGCGCGGTCGATGATGACCTTCTCGGCCTTGCGCTTGATCATGCCGAGCATGGGGATCTTGACGTCGACGGTCAGCTGGTAGGTGACCTCGGTGTGGCCGCCGGGGGCGGCGGCGAGGGCGTACGAGCCGTCGAGGGCGCGCAGCATCTGGGACTTGACCAGGCTCCAGCTCACCTTGTGGGGGCCGTCCCAGGTGTACTTGAGGGTGTGGTCGTCCTTGATGGCGCCCGCGTCGAGCACCAGGCGGACCTGCTCGGCCCGGCCCTCGGCGTCCTTGGACAGCACCTCGGCCTCCTTCACCTCGCCGGTCCACTCCGGGTACCGGGCGAAGTCGGCGATCACCCCCATCACCTCGGCCGGTGCCGCCTCGATGGTGATAGACGAGCTGGTGTGTTCCGCCATCGTCGTGGCTCCTCCAGTGCGCGGGCCGGTGTGGGGTGACAGAAGTGCAGGCTATCGCGTGCTGCCGGGGCCTCTGTCCGGAGCCCGGGTCACCACTCCAGGGCGAAGGGCCGGGAGGTGGCGGCGAAGTGGCCGACGTTCACGCACTCGGTGCGGCCGACCCGGACCCGGCGGGCGAGCGGCTGGTGGACGTGGCCGAACAGGGCGTACCGGGGCTTCGTCCTGCGGATCGCTTCGAGCAGGGCGCGCGAGCCGCGTTCGAAGCGGCGGGGCACCGTGTCGTAGCAGAGCTCGGGGACGTCCGGCGGGATGTGCGAGCAGAGCACGTCGACCTCGCCGAGCGCCTCGACCTTCGCCGCGTACTCCTCGTCGGAGATTTCATAGGGCGTGCGCATCGGGGTGCGCAGCCCGCCGCCCACGAAGCCGAAGACGCGCCCGCCGATCTCGATCCGCTCGCCGTCCAGGACGGTGGTGCCGGGGCCGGCGTACTGCGGCCACAGGGCCGGTATGTCGACATTGCCGTAAGTCGCGTACGTCGGGGTGGGGAAGGCGGCGAACATCTCGGCGTACTGACGGCGGACCGCCGACTCGATGGCGGCCTCCCGGTCGAGTCCGGCCCACAGGGAGCGGCCCAGCTCACGGGCCTCCTCGAAGCGGCGGGCGGTGCGCAGGGCGACGATCCGGTCGGCGTTCTCGACGCCGAAGAGGTCGGGGAAGATCCCCCGCGAGTGGTCCGCGTAGTCGAGGAAAAGGACGAGGTCACCCAGGCAGACGAGGGCGTCCGCGCCGTCGCCCGCCTTCGCCAGACCCTCGGTGTTCCCGTGCACATCGCTGACCACATGTACTCGCATGGAGCCACCCTAGGCCGCCGGACCTGCGGTTACTTCCGAGTCGCGAAAGGTGTGGACTACTGTGCGCGATGCGGCGCGAAAACCGTGTGACGCAGCGAACATCTGGCCAGGACCCCCTATCGGGAACCCACTACCGGTGGGTAACGTCCGGGCAGTCCAGTTGTGCTCGGAGCGGATCCCCAACAAGTTGCTCCGGGCACCTGCCCGATCTTGGACCAAGCCGGTGCGTCACACAGAGCCGTGGCACCGGCGCCCGATGAGGAGCAGCAGTCTTGCGCGAGTTCAGCCTTCCGGCCCTGTACGAGGTCCCCACGGACGGCAACCTGACGGATCTGATCCGCCGCAATGCCGCTCAGCATCCCGATGTCGCGGTCATGGGCCGCAAGGTCGCGGGACGCTGGACCGACGTTTCCGCCACCCAGTTCCTCGCCGAGGTCCGCGGCGTGGCCAAGGGCCTCATCGCCGCCGGCGTCGAGCCGGGCGACCGGGTGGCCCTGCTCTCCCGCACCCGCTACGAGTGGGTGCTCTTCGACTTCGCCATCTGGAGCGCGGGCGCGGTCACCGTCCCCGTGTACGAGACCAGCTCGCCCGAGCAGATCCAGTGGATCCTCGGCGACTCCGGCGCGACCCTGTGCGTCGTCGAGTCCGAGGCGCACCAGGCCTCCGTCACCTCCGTGCAGTCCGCGCTGCCCGCCCTCAAGGGCATCTGGCAGCTGGACGCCGACGCGGTGGCGCAGCTCACGGCGACCGGCGCGGACGTCTCCGACGAGCTGCTCGACCAGCGGATGTCCTCGGCGCACGCGGACGACCCGGCGACCATCGTCTACACCTCCGGCACCACCGGCCGCCCCAAGGGCTGTGTGCTCACCCACCGCGCCTTCTTCGCGGAGTGCGGCAACGTGGTGGAGCGCCTCAAACCGCTCTTCCGCACCGGCGAGTGCTCGGTCCTGCTCTTCCTGCCCGCCGCCCACGTCTTCGGGCGGCTCGTCGAGGTGGCGTCCGTGATGGCGCCGATCAAGCTCGGCTGCGTACCGGACATCAAGAACCTCACCGACGAGCTGGCCTCGTTCCGGCCGACGCTGATCCTCGGTGTGCCGCGCGTCTTCGAGAAGGTCTACAACGCGGCCCGGGCCAAGGCGCAGGCCGACGGCAAGGGCGCGATCTTCGACAAGGCCGCGCACACCGCGATCGCCTACAGCCGCGCGCTCGGCACGCCGCAGGGCCCCTCCCTCGGCCTCAGGATCAAGCACAAGATCTTCGACAAGCTCGTCTTCAGCAAGCTGCGCGCGGTGCTCGGCGGCAAGGGCGAGTACGCGATCTCCGGCGGCGCTCCGCTGGGCGAGCGGCTCGGCCACTTCTACCGGGGCATCGGCTTCACGGTCCTGGAGGGGTACGGCCTCACCGAGTCCTGCGCGGCGACCGCGTTCAACCCGTGGGACCGGCAGAAGATCGGTACGGTCGGGCAGCCGCTGCCGGGTTCCGTGGTGCGCATCGCGGACGACGGCGAGGTGCTGCTGCACGGCGAGCACCTGTTCACGGGGTACTGGAACAACGAGGCGGCGAGCGCCGAGGCGCTGGCCGACGGCTGGTTCCACACCGGTGACATCGGCACCCTCGACGAGGACGGCTACCTCGCGATCACCGGCCGCAAGAAGGAGATCATCGTCACGGCGGGCGGCAAGAACGTCGCCCCGGCGGTGATCGAGGACCGCATCCGCGCGCACGCGCTGGTCGCGGAGTGCATGGTGGTCGGCGACGGGCGGCCGTTCGTGGGCGCGCTGGTCACGCTCGACGAGGAGTTCCTGGCCCGCTGGGCCGCGGACCACGGCAAGCCGGCCGGTTCGACGGCGGCCTCGCTGCGCCAGGACGCGGAGCTGCTCGCGGAGGTGCAGCGGGCGGTGGACGACGGCAACGCCGCGGTCTCCAAGGCGGAATCGGTGCGGAAATTCCGCATTCTCACCTCCCAGTTGACGGAGGAGGCGGGGCACATCACCCCGTCGCTGAAGCTGAAGCGCAACGTCGTGGCGAAGGACTTCGCGGACGAGATCGAGGCGATCTACGCCCACTGATCCCGGAGCCCGTTCCTACGCGGCGAAGTCCTCCGCGAGGACGCGTTCGAGGTTGCGCTCGGCGAGCGCCGTGATCGTGACGAACGGGTTGACGCCGATGGAGCCGGGCACGAGGGCTCCATCGGTGACGTACAGGCCCGGATACCCCTTCACCCGCCCGTAGCCGTCGGTCGCCCGCCCCAACGGGCAGCCGCCGAGCGGGTGGTAGCAGAAGTCGTCCGCGAACGGCGTGTCGTTGCCGAACAGGTCGTACCGGTAGATCGTCGCGTTCTTGAGGTTGATCCGGTCGAAGAGCCTCTTGGTGGCGTCGACCGAGGGCTGGTTCTGCGCCTTCGTCCAGTTGAGCCTGGCCGAGTCGGTCGCCGGGTCGTACGTGAAGGTGCCGCGCTGCGGGTTCTTGGTGATCGCCAGGTACAGGCTCACCCAGTGCTCGAAGCCCATCGGCAGCGGGGCGATCTCGGCGAAGACCGGATTGGCGGCGTTGTCCCAGTCGTCGATGCCCAGGGCGGGCATGGTGGCCTCGTTGGCGCCGACCGTGTCCCACATGTGGTTGGCGCGGGCGGTCATGATGTTGCCGTTGGTGCCCCAGCCGGTACCGACGGCCGGGTCGAGCGCGGGCAGGGCGCCGGTCTCGCGGGCGCGCAGCAGCAGTTCGGTGGTACCGAGGCTGCCGGCGCCGAGGAAGAGCTTCCCGCAGCCGATCTCCCGGGTCTCCACGACCTTGCCGGTCGGATCGGTGCGGTCGGCGGTGACCACGTAGCCGCCGTCGGGCCGGCTGCGGATCGCGCGGACGTGGTGCAGGGTCTCGATGGTGACCTTGCCGGTGCCGAGGGCCGCGGCGAGGTAGGTCTTGTCGACGGACCGCTTGCCGTGGTTGTTGCCGTAGATGACCTCGCCCGCGAGCGCGGACTTGGTGGCGGTGCCGGCCGCCTCGCGCCGCATGTACCCGAAGTCGTAGACGTTGGGTACGAAGACGGTCTTCAGCCCGGCGTTCTGGGCGGCCTTGCGCGAGGTGCGGGCGAACTTGTACCACTCGGTGGACTCGAACCAGGCCGGGTCGACGGTGTTCACCCCGAGCATGGCATTGGCGCGCGGGAAGTACGTGGCGTACATCTCGGCGGCGTCGACCTGCGGCAGGACCTCCGCGAAGTAGGCGCGGCGCGGGGTGACGGCCATGCCGCCGTTGACGAGCGAGCCGCCGCCGACGCCGCGGCCCACGTACACGGACATGTCGCCGTAGTTCACCCGGTCGAGGACGCCGGGGTAGGGGCTGATGTCCTTGTTGACGACATCGAGCCAGAGGAACGTGGCGAGAGGTGCCTCGGTGCGGGTGCGGAACCACATGGAGCGCTGGTCCGGTGCGGAGGTCGGGCAGAAGACCTTGCCGTCCTGGGCGGGGGTGTCCCAGAGTCTGCCCATCTCCAGGACGAGGGTCCGGATTCCGGCCTGGCCGAGCCGGAGCGCGGCGACGGCCGCGCCGTAGCCGGAGCCGATGACCAGGGCGGGGGTGTCGGTGGCGGCTTGCCCCTGCGCGGCGCGGGCGGGGTCGAGGGTGAGTCGGGTGAGGCCCAGTAGTGCGGCCGTCTGGAGGGCGCCGATCCCCAGGAGGTGACGGCGCGTCAGATTTGGTGTCATGCGCGCAGCATGGGCGGAATTTGGCCTTCCGCCCAGGGTTCACGTTGTCTCAAATCTGAGTGACCGTCAGGGGTGGGAGTGTGGTGGGCCCGGGGGTCGTCTGCGGGTTGGATGTGGCTGGTCGCGCAGTTCCCCGCGCCCCTTTTTGGCCCGGGGTTCGTCTGCGGGCCGGTGGGGGCTGGTCGCGCAGTTCCCCGCGCCCCCAAGACTGCCGGTTGTCTCGCGCGGACCGTGCTGGGCTGAGCGCGCAGTTCCCCGCGCCCCTGGCAACCAAGGGGCGCGGGGCTGTGACATTTGCGGCTCCGCCGCGTGGGCGCGACAAGCGCACGTGGTGCCGCACCCCCAACCCCCTGGGGGCGCGGGGAACTGCGCGCTCAGCCCAGCACGGTCCGCAGACGAACCCCGGGCCGATTAAGGGGCGCGGGGACTGCGCGACAAGCCACACTCAACCCGCACCCGCCCGGCCCGGCCCGGCCCGGCCCGGCCCGGCCCTCACAGCAACCGCTTCAGCTTCTCCGCCAGCAAGTCCCAGCGCCACTTCTCCTCGACCCACGCCCGGCCCCGCTCCCCCATCCTGTGGCGCAGGGCCGGGTCCTGGAGGAGGGTCACGATGCGGTCCGCCGACTCCTCGGGGGAGCCGCCTCGGACCACCCAGCCCGTCTCGCCGTCCAGGACCGCGTCGGGGGCGCCGCCCGAGTCGCCCGCGACCACCGGCAGGCCGGTCGCCGACGCCTCCAGGTAGACGATGCCCAGGCCCTCGACGTCGAGCCCGCCCCGGCGCGTACGGCAGGGCATGGCGAAGACGTCGCCGGCGCCGTAGTGCGCGGGCAGTTCGGACCACGGCACCGGGCCGGTGAAGCGGACCGAGTCCGCGACCCCGGTGTCCTGGGCGAGCTTGTGGAGCTCCGCCTCGTACGGGCCGCCGCCCACGATCAGCAGCACCGCGTCCGGCACGCGCGCGAGGATCGCGGGCATCGCGAGGATGAGGGTGTCCTGGCCCTTGCGCGGCACAAGCCGCGAGACGCAGACGACCACCGGCCGGTCGGTCAGGCCCAGGCGCTCGCGCACCGCGGCGCCGCCCGAGCCCGGGTGGAAGGTCTTCTCGTCGACGCCCGGCGGCAGTTGGACCATCCGGTCGGCCGCCCGCTCGGTCAGCGCGGCAGCGATCCGGGAGCGGGTGTACTCGCCCAGATAGGTGATCGTGTCCGTGCCCTCGCCGATGCGCCGCAGCAGTTGCCGCGAGCCGGGCAGCTGGGCCCAGCCCGCCTCGTGGCCGTGCGTGGTGGCGACGAGGCGTTCCGCGCCCGCCCGGCGCAGCGCGGGCCCCATCAGGCCGAGCGGCGCCGCGGCCCCGAACCATACCGAGGAGCAGCCGTGCTCCTTGAGCAGCCCGACCGCGCGCCGGGTCACCCGGGGCGTCGGCAGCAGCATGGTGGTGCGGTCGCGCACCACGGTGAAGGGCTGTTCGGCGTCGAAGGCGGCGGTCGCCTCGACGCCCTCCCGGCTCCGCTTCCAGGTAGAGGCGTAGACGACCACCCGCTCCGGGTCCAGGCGCAGCGCCATGTTGTGCAGGAACGCCTGGATCCCGCCGGGGCGCGGCGGGAAGTCATTGGTCACGATCAAGGTCTTGTGCATCGCCGCCGACAGTACCGAACGGCCCCGCCTCGTCGCTCGTGCACGGCCCCGCCCGGCATCATGACTGCGCGAACTTCCAGAAAGCCGGTCTTACGGACGAGGTGGGCATGTCGGCGGGAAACGGCACAGGGACCGCGAAGAGCATCCGGGCCGCGGTGGCGGTGTTCGCCGTCACCCGGTGTCTGCTGCTGCTCTGCGTCTTCCGGGTCCTCCTCGTCCCGGGCCCCGACGTCACCAGCGACGTCTCGGTCATCTACCAGGGCTGGTACGAGGTCCTCAAGGCCGGCACGTATCCGCTGGACGACGTCACCTGGCAGTACCCGCCCGCCGCGGCCCTCGCGATCCTCTCCCCCGCCGCCGTCCCCTTCCTCGACTACGCCTCGGGCTTCTTCGTCCTCGCGCTCCTCGCCGACGCGCTCGTCTTCGGGCTGCTCCTGTACGCGGCCGGGCGCCCCGGCAAGTCCCGCGCGGGCGCCCGGATCTGGGTCTGGGGCGTACCGCTGCTCGGGCCCACCGCGTACGCGCGCTACGACCTGATGGTGACGGCGGTCGCGGTGGCCGCGCTGCTTGCCGGGGTCCGCCACCCCCGGGTGCTCGGCGCGCTCGCCGCGCTCGGCGCCCTGCTCAAGGTCTGGCCCGTGCTGCTGCTGGCCCGGGCGCCCCGCCGGGCGTGGGCCGCGGCGGCCGTCACCGCCGGGGCGTTCCTGCTCGGCTGCCACGCGGTCGCGCCCGGCGCGTTCGCCTTCCTCGCCTTCCAGCGCGACCGCGGCACCGAGGTCGAGTCGCTCGGCGCCCTCGTCTTCCACGTGGCCCGCCACCTCGGCTGGCGGGGCCGGGTGCAGCTCAACTACGGCTCGGTGGAGTTCCTCGGCCCGTACGTGCCGCTGGTCTCCACCCTGGCGATGGGGCTGACGGCGGCGGCGTGCGGCTGGCTGCTGCTGTGGCGGCTGCGGGCGTACCGCACCGGGCCGAGCACGCTCGCGGACGCCGCCTTCACGGCCGTACTGCTCTTCACCACCACCAGCCGGGTGATCAGCCCGCAGTATCTGATCTGGCTGGTCGGGCTCGCGGCGGTGTGCCTGGTCTTCCGCGGCACTCCGATGGCCCGGCCCGCGCACCTGGTGCTCGCCGCCGCGGGCGTGACCCTGCTGGAGTTCCCGATCTGGTTCTCGCACGTGGTGGCGAGCGACTGGCTCGGGATGCTGCTCCTGTTCGTCCGCAACGGGCTCCTCACCGTGGCCTCGGTCAGCGCGTGCCGGCGGCTGTGGCGCAGCACGGTCCCCCGCCCCACGCTGCCCGCTCAGCAGGTCCGCGCCAGGGTGTTCTCGGTCCTGGTCCGCTGACCGGCCGTGCGGCCGGGCTGATCACGGCGTAGCCGGTCAGCCCAGCTGGTCGCGCACATAGGCGCGCCACAGGGCCGTGAACTCCTTCGGCGTGGTGGCCAGTTCCTCGTTCAGCGCCTTCTCCAGCGCGCCCTCGCGGTGCTTCTGCCCGCCCACCTTCGTGTAGAGGGCGGCGAGCTTCGCCTCGCCCCAGCGCTGGGCGATCATGCGGCAGGCCAGCCAGCCGCCCTCGTACGCGCGCGCCAGCCGGTCCGCGCCGCCCTCGAAGCCGAAGTCGGCGTCGGCGGGCAGCTCGGCGGGCACCTCGCCGCGCCGCACCGCCTGCTGGAGCTCGGGCGCCGCCTCGGCGGCGGTGCGCCCGGTGCCCCGGTAGCCGACCCAGTCCGCGTACCCCTCCGAGAGCCACATCGGGGTCGCCGGGGAGGTGTGGGCGCGGGTGGCGACATGGGTGGTCTCGTGGGTGAGGACGACCCGCTGGCCGAGGTCGCCGAGCACGCCGTACGCCTCGGGGTTGACGATGACGCGGTCCGCGGGCGCGGTCCCGGCCCCGCCCGCCTCGCCGGTGGTCACCGCGGCGATCCCCCGGTACGAGGCCGGGGGCGCGCCGAGCAGCGCCGCCATCGCGTCGAGCGAGGCGGGCACCAGGACCACCACCTTGTCCGCCCAGCGGCCCGGCCAGGCGGCCGAGACGGCGGGCACCGCGCGGTCGGCGGTGCGCGCGATCTGCTGGAGCGTCTGGCGGTCCTGGCCGACGCCGAGGACCAGGCTGTGCGCGCCGCGCACCACGGACACCGGGCCCTGCTGCCACAGCGGCTCGGCGGCGCCCTCGCCCGGCCGGTCGCCCGTCACGTACCAGCGCCCGGCCCGCTCGTCGAGCTCGACGACCCTGGCCGAGGTCACCGGCGCGCTGTCGTACCCGTCGAGCCGGTAGCGCAGCTCGACCTGGGCGGTGGCCCGGTCGCCCGTGCGGCTGACCCCGGTCACCCGGTACGCCCAGGTGCTCAGCGGCACCTGGCGCAGATTGGCGAACTCGGCGCGCTGGGCGTCCCGCAGCGTCCCGGCGCCCGGGTCGAGCGCGGCCAGATAGCCGCGCTCGTCGTGCCCGAGGACGGCGGCCGCCCGCCCGTCCAGGGTGCGCTGCACCTGGCCGGTGACGGGGTCGGGGGCCGCGGCCGGGGCCGAGCAGGCGGAGAGGGACAGCAGCGCGGCGAGACCGTATCCCGCCGCCCGCCGTCGCCACCCGCCGCTCAGCCAGCCGTACGCCATCCTCCCGATCGTACGTTCACACGCGGGTGACGGAGGAGACGGGCATCATGCCCACCGGGTCGTAGCGCACCGGCGCGCCCGGGTAGGGGGCGTGGATCACCTGGCCGTTGCCCACGTACATCGCGATGTGGCTGGCGTCGGAGCGGTAGGCGACCAGGTCCCCGGGCTGCGCCTCGGCGAGCGAGACCCGTTGCCCGGCGTGCCGCTGGGCCTGCGAGGTGCGCGGCAGGCCGACGCCCGCGTGGGCGTAGGACCACTGCATCAGGCCCGAGCAGTCGAAGCCGGACGGCCCGTTGGCGCCCCAGACGTAGGGCCGGCCCACGGCCTGGCGGGCCGCCGCCACCGCGGCCGCCGCGCGCCCGGAGGCGGGCACCGCCCCGCTCAGGTCGGGCAGTTCGCCGCGCCCGGTGCGCGAGGCCCGGTCGAAGGCGGCGCGCTCGGACGTCGGCAGCGCGAGCAGCACCCGGCGGGCCTGGGCGAGCTTGGACTCGACGGTCCGCTTGTGCCGGGCGACCTCGGCACGGCTGCGCTCCAGCTCGGCGAGCTTGCGGGTGGCCTCGGTGCGCTGCTGGCCGATCCGCCGCTGCTCCTGCTGGAGTTCGCGCAGCTGGGCGCTCTGGCGCTCGCCGATCCGGTCGAGGGCGGCGGCCTTGTCGAGATAGGTGTCGGGGTCCTCGGAGAGCAGCAGCGCGAGCGAGGGGTCCAGGCCGCCCGCGCGGTACTGGGCACCCGCGATCGCGCCGAGCGCGCCCCGCATCCGGTTGATGCGCTCCTGGCCGCGGGCGACGATGTCCTGGGCCTGCTTGACCTGCTCGCGCAGCTGGTCGGCGTGCTCGTCCGCCTTGTTGTACTGCTCGGTGGCCTCCTCCGCCTGGGCGAAGAGCCGGTCGACCCGGTCCTTGCCGGTGTCGCCCGGGTCGGCGCTCGCGGGCGCCGCGAAGGCCGCGGCCGCGGTGGCCGCCGCGGCGGACAGGACGGTGACCCGGGTGCTCTGGGAGAGGCCGGACTGCGTGGGACGGCGATGGGACGCCAAGGAAGCCGCGCTCCTTCCGCTGGTGCGGGCCCCTGCCGCCCGGGCGGGCGGACGAGTTGGACGAGTCACGGGGGGAGCCGCACGCCGGACAGTAGCCGGGCGACCACACGGGGGCCAAAGACCCCGGCGTCCACGCAAAGTGACGCCCCGCCGGAGAACACAGGTCACCGGCGGGGCGTGGCGTCAGCGCGAGTCGCCGGAATTCGCCCGTTCGGACGGCGTCGGCAACCGAGTTGTTATCTGTCCGGAAGGATCAGATGCGTACACCGAACTGGAACGGCATGTTGTCCATCGCCTCGTAGCGGACGCTGGCGCCCGGCTTGGGGGCGTGCAGCACCTGGCCGTTGCCCGCGTAGAGGCCGACGTGGTGCAGGTCGCCGTAGAAGAGCACGAGGTCGCCCGGCTTGAGCTGGCTGCGGCCTATCTGGGTGCCGGCGCCGGCCTGGGCCTGCGAGGTGCGCGGGATGTTGACGCCCGCCTGGCGGTAGGCCCAGGAGGTGAGCCCGGAGCAGTCGTACGAGGCGGTGCCGGTGGCGCCGTACACGTACGGCTTGCCTATCTGGCTCTGGGCGGCCGAGAGGGCCGCGGCGCCGCGCTGCGAGGCGGGGACGTCGTGGCCGAGGTCGGCGCGCTCGTTGGCGCGGTTGGCGCGGGCGTCGTCGGAGGCGATCGAGGCCTTCTCGGCGGCGGTCAGCGAGTTGAGGAGCTTCTGCGCGGCGGCGAGCTTGGACTGGGTCTCGGCCTTCTTGGCGCCGAGCTCCTTGCGGGTGTCCGCGAGGTCCTTGAGCTTGTCCTGGGCTTCCTTGCGCTGCTGCGCCAGGCTGCGCTGCTTCTCCTGGATCTTCTGGAGCGCCTCGCTCTGCTTGGCGCTCAGCTGGTCCAGGGAGGACGCCTTGTCCAGGAAGTCGTCCGGGTTGGCGGAGAGGAAGAGCTGGACCGAGGGGTCGATGCCGCCCGAGCGGTACTGCGCCGAGGCCATCGAACCGAGGCCGTCGCGGAGCTTGTTGAGCTCGTCCTGGCCGCGGGCCACCTTGTCCTGGAGCGCGCCGACCTGCTTCTCCAGCTGGTCCTGCTTCTCCTTGGCGCCGTTGTACTTCTCGGTCGCCTGCTCGGCCTCGTCGTAGAGCTTGTCGACCTTGGACTTCACTTCGCTCTTCGACGGCTTCGGGTCCGCGTGCGCGGCCTGGGACGTGAGAGCGACGGCCGCGGCGGCGGTCGCGGTGAGCACGGTCACGCGGGTACGGCTCGCGGGCTTGGGTCGACGGTGGGACGCCACGAAGGCGAGCTCCTTCTTCCTCAGCCGCCGAACAGCGCAGACTCGGCGGGACCCCCACGGCCACCCCGGACGAGTGATCAACCGCGTGAAGGTTCGAGCCCCGACCCTAGTGACCCTCTTGTGATCAGTTCAAATCCTGATGGGAAAAAATACGGTCGCCGGGAGGATTCTTTACAGTCATCCCACGCGTAGTAATGAGCACTTGACAGAGCGCTGGGAACCGATCACCCGAATTCGGGCATTGAACGCAGGAGTTGCTAGACGCGCGAAAGCCGCTTCAGGAGCATGACGGACGCGACGGGCCGGGCACCGGCCTTGGCGACCCCGTCCGCCACCTCGCGGTCGGTCGAGACGACCACCACCGGGCGCCCGGACGGCTCTGCCCGCACCAGCTGGCGGATCAGCTCGTCGGCGGTCACGCCCGGCTTGGAGAAGAGCACCCGTACACCACGGGGCGGCGCGAGCAGCACCGGGGCGGCGAGCTCGGCCCCGTCGAAGACACAGGTGACCTCGGCGCCCGTCTGCGCGGCGAGCACGGAGAGGCCGCCGAGCAGCCGCAGCCGCTGCTTCTCCAACGGCATCGTCGGATAGCCGGTCTTGGTGACGTTGTAGCCGTCCACCACCAGATGCACCTGCGGCAGCGCGAGCAGCTGGTCCAGGAGCGCCGGATCGGTCTCGGAGAGGGCGCGGGCCGCGATGTCCTTCGGGGTCATCTGTCCTGGTTCGACCGCTTCCACGGTGTCGGCGGGCCGCACCGAGGCCGGGGGCAGGGCGAGTTCGCGCCGCAGCCCGGACGCCGCGTCCAGGACCGTGTCGAGCAGCAGCCGCAGCCGCATGTCCTCGATCGAGCGGCCCTCGCGCACCGCGCGCCGACTCGCCTCGACGGACGCCTCGGCCTCGGTGAGCCGGGTCCTGATCCGCCGCGACTCGCTCTCGGCGGCGGCCACCTGGGCCGCCGCCTCCGCTCTGATCCCGTCGATCTCACCGGCGACCTTGCGCAGGGCAGCCTCGCCGCGCTTGACGTCGCTGAGCGCGCTGCGCAGCTTGCGCTGGAGCGATTCGGCATCCTTGCGGGCCGCAGCCAGGTCGGCGCGCAGCTCCTCCTGCTCGGTGCGCAGCCGCTCGTGCGCCTCGGCCAGCTCCCGGCGCAGCCGCTCCAGCTCGCGCCGGCCCTCCTCGTCGGCGCGCTCGGCGTCGGCGCGCTGGGCCTCCTCGCCGGCGGCGGCGACCAACTTGACCCAGCCGGTGGGCCGCAGCACGTACGCGGCGGCCGCCACGTCGACGGGGTCGGCGGCCGCGGGCGGCGCGCCGGACTCCAGGGCGCCCGCCAGCTCCGGCTGCGCCTCCTTCAGACGCTCCCCGATCCGCTGCCGGAAGACCGGGTCGGACTCCAGGGCCGCGGCCATGGCGTTGCCCGCGAACTTGGCACGACGAGTCGGGGTGAAACGGGCGTACTGCCGCAACTGCGACGGCAGTTCGGCGACGGTCAGCCCGCCGAAGGCGTCCGAGACCAGGGCGACGACCCTGCGCCGCACCCCTTCGGGCAGCGGGCGGTCGAGCACCTCGGCGGGGCCGTCACCGGCCGCACCGGCCGGTTCGGCACCGCTTGCATGCTCCACGATCCGTCACCTCAACTGTCGTCCGTCGCCCGTGTCCGGGCCCGTTCACTGCGCGCCGGCGTCCGGCCTGTCCACCAGCTCGATCTGGTCCACCGCGTTGCACCAGCGGCAGCGCACCGACTCGATGGTCTCACTGACCACCTCGCGTTCCTCGACCTTCGGCTCTCCGGCGAGGTCCAGATGGACGTACTCGACGACCTTCGACGAACGGGTGACGTCGAAACGGGTCAGATTGCCGCAGAGGGTGCAGCGCCACCGGGTGGTGGCGGTGGGCAGGGGAACGCTGGTCATGTGGTGCTGACCTCTTTCCACGGTTCCGCGCCGGGGCCCGGGGCCTCGTGCGCGGTAGGTTCATGGTCCAGGATCTCGCGGTGCGCCGTCGAACTGCGGATGTACTGCCCGTAACCCTACGGCCTACCGGGCACCCCCCGGCACGGCGAGGCGGTCTGTACCGTTCGGTCCGGTTACGCCATGCTCTGTTCATGATCGAGTGGAGCGCCCTGCGCGCGGCGGCGGTGCGCGGCCCGACGGTCACCTACACCGTCCTGGCGCTCTGCTGCCTGGTCTTCCTCGTCAGCCCGGTGTCCGGCCTCAATCCCTCGTACGGGACGGGGGACGCGCTCCTCGCGGCGCAGGGCGCGTATTTCGCCCGGTGGGGTGTCATCCCGAACGAACTGACGGCCGGTGACCCCGGCACGCTCGTCACCCCCCTCACGGCGCTCTTCGTGCACGGCAACTGGCTGCACCTGCTGGGGAACATGCTCTTCCTCTACGTCTTCGGCGTGATGGCCGAGGAGCGCATGGGCAGGATCGGGTTCGCGCTGTTCTACCTCGGCGCGGGCTACCTCGCCCTGCTCGCGTACGCGGTGGCGCACGCGTCGTCCGACCAGACGCTGGTGGGCGCGTCGGGGGCGATCTCGGGTGTCCTGGGCGCCTTCCTCTACCTGTTCCCCCGGGCGAGGGTGACCAGCCTCTTCCCCTTCCTCTTCTTCCTGCCCCTGCGCTTCCCGGCGGCGCTGGTGCTGGTGTTCTGGTTCGTGCTGCAGTGGCTGGCGGTCAGGGCGGCTCCGGCGGGGCCGGGGGTGGCGTACCTGGCCCATCTCGTCGGCTTCGGCCTGGGGTTTCTCTACGCCTGGGGCCGGTTCCGCGGGGCGGCTAGAGTGAAACGACCGAAACGACCGGAGCCCCCCGCGTCGGCCGCCACCGAGGGAGAGAACCAGCCGTGATCACCGCGATCGTGCTCATCAAGACCAGCGTGGACCGGATCCCCGAGATCGCGGAGTCGATCGCGTCGCTGGAGAACGTCAGCGAGGTGTACTCGGTGACCGGCACCTACGACTTGATCGCCCTGGTCCGGGTGGCCCGCCACGACGACCTGGCGGACATCATCCCCGGCCGCATCAGCAAGATCCCCGGGGTGGAGGTCACGGACACGCACGTGGCGTTCCGCACGTATTCGCAACACGACCTGGAGGCGGCGTTCGCGATCGGCCTCGATGCCTAGCCCCACCCCGCCCCTTCCCTAAACCCTCCGGGGGTGGGTGGGGGTGAAGGCGGCTCTCCCGGGGGCTACGCCCCCGGACCCCTTTGGCGGGGCCTGCGGCCCCTGCACCCCGCCGTGTTCGTCTGCGGGCCGTCTGTGGCTGGTCGCGCAGTTCCCCGCGCCCCTGGGGGTTAGGGGCGCGGGGAACTGCGCGAGCAACCCAGCACGGTCCGCAGACGAACACAGGGGGGTCTGGGGGCGCAGTCCCCAGCAGCCCACCCCGACCCACCACCCGGCCGCCCGCCAGAGGGCTTTCGGGAAGGGGCGGGGAGGGGCAACTCACACCGCGGGCACGCAGCGGCCCTCCTCCGTGTGGTACGTCCACTTCGCACCGTCCCGCACCAGCTCCCGCACCGCCCCCACGAAGCGGTCCACGTGCTCGTCCGGCGTGCCCGCCCCGAAGCTGACCCGGATCGCGTTCAGGGAGCGCTCGCCCGGCTCCGCCTCGGGCGCGCCGCACTCGCCCGGCTCCTGCGGCTCGCTGCCGAGGAGCGTGCGTACCAGCGGGTGCGCGCAGAACAGACCGTCGCGGACCCCGATCCCGTACTCCGCCGACAGCGCCGCCGCGAAGTGCGAGCTGTTCCAGCCGTCGACGACGAACGAGATCACGCCGACCCGGGGCGCGTCGTCGCCGAACAGCGACAGGACGCGGACTTCCGGAACCGCCGCCAGTCCCTCCCGCACCTTCGCGATCAGGTGCTTCTCCCGCTCCACCAGGCCCTCGAAGCCCGCCTCCGTGAGCGCCTTGCAGGCGGACGCGATGGCGTACACGCCGATCACGTTCGGCGATCCGGCCTCGTGGCGGGCCGCCGTGGCGTGCCACTCGACGTCCACCCCGCCGTCCGCGCGCCGGGCGACCTTGCGGGAGGCGCCGCCGCCCGCGAGGTACGGCTCGGACGCCTGGAGCCAGTCCGCCCGGCCCGCCAGCACCCCGGAGCCGAACGGCGCGTACAGCTTGTGGCCCGAGAAGGCGATCCAGTCGACGTCCAACTCCCGTACGGAGACGGGGTGGTGGGGCGCCAGCTGCGCCGCGTCGAGCACGATCCGCGCCCCGTGCGCGTGCGCCGCCGCCGCCAGCTCCTTCACCGGCCACAGCTCACCGGTGACATTGGAGGCGCCCGTGACGCAGACCAGGGCCGGGCCGTACGGGTCGCGGTCCGCCAGCGCCCGCTCCAGCGTCTGCACCGCCTGCTGCGGCGTACGCGGCGCGTTGAGGTAGGTCACCCGCGCGTCCCGCCACGGCAGCAGCGACGCGTGGTGCTCGGTCTCGAAGACGAAGACCTGGCAGTCGGCCGGGACCACCTGGGCCAGCAGGTTCAGGGAGTCCGTCGTCGAGCGGGTGAACACCACCTGGTCGCCCGCGCGGCAGTCCAGGAACTCCGCCACCGCCGCCCGGCTGTTCTCGAACAGGTCCGTGGACAGCTGCGAGAGGTAGCCCGCGCCGCGGTGCACGCTGCCGTAGTAGGGGGCGTACGCGGCCACGTCGTCCCACACCCGCTGGAGGGCCGGGGCGCTCGCCGCGTAGTCGAGGGCCGCGTACGTCACCTCGCCCCCGGTGACCAGCGGCACGGTGACGTCCCGGCCGAGCACCGGCAGCGGCGCCGCACAGCAGGCTTCGTCGGAGGATTCGGCGGAGGAGGCGGAAACGGCGGTGGAAAGGCGTGCGGACATGGCGGTATCTCCCGGCAGGTCAAGGCGAAAGGAATGACTGTGGAGCCCCCGCGGCACGGCACAGCAGCCCAACGGGCGCCGGATGCACGGGGGTTGACCTCGAAACACGGGCAGAACGGGCCCGCGGAGGTGTACAGGAAAAGGGGCCGTAGGCCCTATCGCATTCGCTTGCTCACGAGACTGCTCCCTTGAGGACCAGGACCCCAGGGGCGCGCCACTCCGAACGGAGTGCGCAGGGGTCCGCGCTTGCCGCAGACCTCGCTGCCTGCGACCTGGTCTTCACCCGGGGCACCCCGCCACGGACGGAGGGTTGCCGGACAGCGGGCCGGGGCCGTAGTCGCTGTCACTCATGACCTTGGAAAGCATCCTGCCATACGTCCGCGTACGCGCAAGGCGCGGTCCGGATGCCGGACTGCGCCTTGCGTCACACTGCCCCAACCAGCACGCCCTCAAGCGTTGCTCGCGGCCACCCAGCGCTCCAGGGCCCGCCGCGCCGCGCCGGAGTCGATCGCCTCGGCCGCCTGGGCGATCCCGGCCCGGATCTGCTCCTCCAGGCTCCCCGAGCCCGGCTCCAGGGCGACCAGCGCCGCCGCCGAGTTGAGCAGCACCGCGTCCCGCACCGGCCCGGTCTCGCCGCCGAGCAGCCGCCGGGCCACGTCCGCGTTGTACGAGGCGTCCGCGCCGCGCAACGCCTCGACCGGCACCAGGTCGATGCCCACGTCCCTGGGGTCGAACGCCTCCTCGCGCACGGCCCCGTCCCGTACCACCCAGACCCGGGAGGTCGCGGTGGTCGTCAGCTCGTCCATGCCGTCGTCGCCGCGGAACACCAGCGCGGAGGAGCCGCGCTCGGCGAGCACCCCGGCCACGATCGGCGCCATGCGCGCGTCCGCGACGCCGGTGGCCTGGGCCTTGACCCGGGCCGGGTTGGTGAGCGGACCGAGGAAGTTGAAGGTCGTGCGGATGCCGAGCTCGCGGCGTGCGGCGGCGACGTACCGCAGAGCGGGGTGGAACTTCACCGCGAAGCAGAAGGTGACGCCCGCCTCCTCGGCGACCTGGACCACCTGCCGGGGCGTGAGGTCCAGGTTGACGCCGAGCTTCTCCAGGACGTCGGAGGCGCCACTGGCCGAGGACGCGGCCCGGTTGCCGTGCTTGACGACCTTGGCGCCGGTGCCCGCCACCACGATGGAGGACATGGTGGAGATGTTGACGGTCTTGGCGCCGTCGCCGCCGGTGCCGACGATGTCCACGGTCCGGCCGGGCACCTCGATGAGGTTGGCGTGCTCGTACATCGCGCGGACCATGCCGGTGATCTCGGCGACCGTCTCGCCCTTGGCGCGCAGGGCCACCGCGAACCCGGCGATCTGCGCGTCGGTCGCCTCGCCGCGCATGATCCGGTCCATCGCCCAGGCGGTCGCCTCGGCGCTCTGGTCGGTGCCGTTCAGCAGTGCGTCCAGTACGCCCGGCCAGGAGTAGGCCGCCACGCTGTCGCCGCCAACCGGGGTCACAACGTTCATGGTCCGCTCCTGGGTCCATCGACGGATATGGGAATGGGAACACCCTATCCAGCCCGGCGGGACGGCGAAGGGCCCCGTCCACGCGGTGGACGGGGCCCTGGTGCTGTGTGGCGTACAGCGGTCTCGCTATGAGGGGATCAGTGGTGGCCGTGGCCGCTGGTGATCTCCTCGAACTCCTCGGCGGTCGGCTTGGCGATCTGGCTCTGCTCGCCGAAGTAACCCTTGTGGAGCTTGACGCGCAGCTTCTCCATCGCGGAGACCTTGCGCTTGACACCGTTCTCGTCGACGGCCGCGGGCAGCTCCGCCGGGCGGGTCTGCTCGTGCGCGGTGAGCTTGTACAGCTGGCCCGCGTCGAGCGGCTCGTGGACCTCGACGAATTCACCGTGCGGCAGCCGCTTGATGATGCCGGTCTCGCGACCGTGCAGCACCTTCTCGGCGTCCCGGCGCTGGAGGCCCAGGCAGATCCGCTTGGTGACGATGAACGCGATGACCGGGCCGACGAAGAACGCGATCCGGACGAACCAGGTGATGGCGTTGAGCGACAGGTGGAAGTTGGTCGCCCACAGGTCGTTGCCACCGCCGACCAGCATCACCATGTACGCGGTCACCCACGCCACACCGATGCCGGTGCGGACGGGAGCGTTGCGCGGACGGTCGGCGATGTGGTGCTCGCGGGTGTCCTTGGTGATCCAGGCCTCGATGAACGGGTAGGCCGCGATCGCGAAGAGCACCAGCGGGAAGATCACCAGCGGGATGAACACACCGAGGACCAGCGTGTGGCCCCACAGGTTGATCTCCCAGCCCGGCATCACTCGGATGAGGCCTTCGGCGAAGCCCATGTACCAGTCGGGCTGGGCGCCGGTCGACACCTGGTCCGGGCGGTACGGGCCGATCTCCCAGATCGGGTTGATCGAGGCGATCGCCGCGATGACCGCGATGACACCGAACACCAGGAAGAAGAAGCCGCCGGCCTTGGCCGTGTAGACGGGCAGCAGCGGCGCGCCCACGACGTTCTTGTTGGTGCGGCCGGGGCCCGCGAACTGGGTGTGCTTGTGGTAGAAGACCAGGATCAGGTGAGTGATCATCAGGCCGAGCATGATGCCGGGCAGCAGCAGGATGTGGACCGAGTAGAACCGGGCCACGAAGTCGCCGCCGGGGAACTCGCCGCCGTAGATGAAGAACGACAGGTACGTGCCGACGACCGGCACGCCCAGGATGGCGCCCTCCATGAACCGGACGCCGGTGCCCGAGAGCAGGTCGTCCGGGAGCGAGTAGCCGGTGAAGCCGGTGAACATGCCGCAGAAGAACAGCAGGAAGCCGAAGAGCCAGTTGACCTCGCGCGGCTTGCGGAACGCGCCCGTGAAGAAGACGCGCATCATGTGCACGAACATGCCGGCGAGGAAGATCAGCGCCGCCCAGTGGTGGATCTGCCGGATCAGCAGACCACCGCGCACATCGAAGCTGATGTGCATGGTCGAGTTGAACGCCTCGGACATCTGCACGCCCTGGAGCGGAACGTAGGAGCCGTCGTAGACGACCTCGTTCATGCTCGGGTGGAAGAACAGCGTCAGATACACACCCGTGAGGATGATGATGATGAAGCTGTACATGCAGATCTCGCCCAGCATGAAGGACCAGTGGTCCGGGAAGATCTTGCGCATGTTGGTCTTGGCCAGGGTGTAGATCCCCAGCCGGCCGTCGGCCCAGTCGGCGAACTTCTCGCCGTTCCCGGCCTCGCGCCGTTCGTCAGTCGTGGTGGTGCTCATCCGCGCTCCCAGAAGGCAGGACCGACGGGCTCTTCGAAGTCGCCGAGCGCTTCGAGGTAACCCTCGCTGTTCACGCCGATGCGCAGCTGCGGCAGAGCGTGACCGGCCGGGCCGAAGATGACGCGGGCCCCGTCGGAGAGGTCGAAGGTGGACTGGTGGCACGGGCAGAGCACGTGGTGGGTCTGCTGCTCGTACAGGCTGATCGGGCAACCGACGTGGGTGCAGATCTTCGAGAACGCCACGATGCCCTGGTGCGACCACTCCAGCTCGCGCTTGTCCTTGATGTTCTCCGGCTGCAGCCGGACGATCATCAGGGCGGCCTTGGCGATCTGGGTCTGGAAGTCGTGCTGGTCCTCCTCCAGGCCCTCGGGCTTGGCGAAGGTGAGCGAGCCGACGGCCACGTCCTCGGGACGGAGCGGCTCGTTGGTGTTCATGTTGATGAGGGCCTTGCCCTTGGCCCACATCGTCTTGCGCAGCTTGTCCTCGGGCAGGGTGCCCAGGTCGCGCAGGAGCACCACGCCGGCGAGCGGCACCATGGCCAGCGCGCCGTACATGGTGTTGCGGATGAGCTTGCGGCGGCCGAAGCCGGACTCGCGGACGCCGTCCGCCCAGTCCTGCATGACCTTCTCGCGAACCTCCGGCGGCGCCGCGATCTCGTGGCGGTCGTCCGACATCTCCTCGTCGGACATCAGCGTGCGGGCCCAGTGGACCGCGCCGGCGCCGATGCAGAACAGCGCGACGCCCAGGGTCAGCCCCAGGGAGAAGTTCAGCGCGCTGACGTGCCCGAACGGGAAGATGTAGACGATCTTGTCGATCGGGAAGATCACGAAGGACGCGATGAAGGCGACCGTCGCGACCATCGAGAGCATGAAGAGACCGGCGACCACGCGCTCGGAGCGCCTGGCGGCCGCCTCGTCGATGTCCTGGACGCGCGGCTTGTGGGGCGGAAGCCCCGGGTCCGCGAACGGGTCGCGGGCGCGCTCGACCGAGCCGTGCTCGGGGTCCTGCTCGCTGGGCAGGTTCTCGGAATTGTCTTGGCTACTCATGACTTCTTGGCCTTAGCGGAGTGGGCCGCGATCCAGATGGCGACTGCGATGAGGGCACCGAGGCCGAAGATCCACGCGAACAGACCCTCGCTGACGGGGCCGAGGCCACCGAGCGAGAGACCGCCCGGGCTCGCCGTCTTCTCACTGTTCACGGCGTCCAGGTACGCGATGATGTCCTGCTTCTGCTTCTGCGGCATCGTCGTGTCGGGGAACGACGGCATGTTCTGCGGGCCGGTCTGCATGGCCTCGTAGATGTGCTTCGGTTCCACGCCCTCCAGGCTGGGGGCGTACTTGCCGTGCGTCAGCGCACCGCCCTTGCCGGAGAAGTTGTGGCACTGGGCGCAGTTGGTGCGGAACAGCTCGCCACCCTTGGCGATGTCCGCGCCTTCCGGGCTGTACTGCTTCTCGGTCGGCTTGATCGGGCCGGCGCCGAGGGAGGCGACGTACGCGGCGAGCTGGTCGATCTCGGCCTGCGAGTAGATGACCTTCTTCTTCGGCACCTGGGCGCCGGGCTGCTGCGCCGGCATACGGCCGGTGCCGACCTGGAAGTCCACGGCGGCGGAGCCGACGCCGACCAGGGACGGGCCGTCAGAGGTGCCCTGACCGCCGGTTCCGTGGCAGCTGGCGCAGCCGACGGAGTAGAGCTTCTTGCCCTCGTCGATGGCGAGGGACTGGGCGGTTTCGTCGGCCTTCGCCTTGTCCGCGGGCGCGAACGCGGCGTACAGCCCCCCGGTGGCCGCCAGCGCGAGGAGTAGGACGACGAGCGCCGCCAGCGGATGGCGTCGTCGTGCGGAGAGCTTTTTCACGGATTACCCCGGTGTCAGGATCTTCTGCGTCGATGCGGGATGGTGTCGGGTCTGCGGGCCCGATTACTTGATCAGGTAGATCGTGGCGAAGAGGCCGATCCAGACGACATCGACGAAGTGCCAGTAGTAGGACACGACGATGGCGGCGGTCGCCTGCTCGTGGGTGAACCTTCTGGCCGCGTAGGTCCTGCCGAGGACCAGCAGGAAGGCGATCAGACCGCCCGTCACATGCAGACCGTGGAAGCCGGTGGTCAGGTAGAACACCGAGCCGTACGGGTCGGAGGACAGCGAGAGGCCGTCCTTCTTCACCAGCTCGGTGTACTCGAAGACCTGGCCTCCGATGAAGATCGCACCCATCACGAACGTGATCGTGAACCAGGTGCGCAGCTTCTTCACGTCGCCCCGCTCGGCGGCGAAGACGCCGAGCTGGCAGGTGAGGGAGGAGAGCACCAGGATCGTGGTGTTCGTCGCCGAGAACGGAAGGTTCAGCGAGGACGCCATTTCCTTCCAGTGCTCGGCACCCGTCACCGATCGCAGGGTGAAGTACATCGCGAAGAGGGCCGCGAAGAACATCAGCTCGGAACTCAGCCAGATGATGGTTCCGACGCTGGTGAGGTTCGGCCGATTGACCGACGGGTGCGCGTGCCCGGTTTCTACTGTCGTTGCTGTCGCCACGACCGACATTATGTCGGTCGCTTATCTCGCGCTCACTCCGGGGGGTGCCGTTCGGTGTGTCCGGACCCCGTGTCCTGCCCGAACGGCCCATCCGGGCGCTCGCCGAACCGGTGTTGACACGGTGTCGGACGGAGTAGCATCCGCGCATCGGCTCCCGAGCCCGTACCGCCGTCGAATCGGAGGAACAATGCAGTCGAGCGCCACCGTACTTGTCTACAGCGACGACGCGAACACCCGTGAGCAGGTGCGGCTCGCCGCCGGACGCAGGCCCGCCTCCGACGTTCCCCCGGTGACCTTCCTGGAGTGCGCCACCCCGCACGCCGTCCTCAAGGAGCTGGACCGCGGCGGCATCGACGTGTGCGTCCTGGACGGGGAGGCCGTCCCGGCCGGAGGCATGGGGGTGTGCCGGCAGATCAAGGACGAGATCTTCGAGTGCCCGCCGGTGCTGCTGCTCATCGGGCGCCCGCAGGACGCCTGGCTGGCCACCTGGAGCCGTGCGGACGCCGCGGTGACCCTCCCGGTCGAGCCGGTCGAGTTCGCGGCCGCACTGGCCGCCCTGATCCGTTCGCGGCGCTCCAATGGCGCCCTGGCCGCTCAGGCCTGATCCCCCCACCGGGTCTCAGACCTGCGGCCGCAGCCGGGCGGAGTTCAGCTTGCTCTGCCCGGCCTTCAGGTCGGCCTGGAGCACGCTGCCCTTGCGCCACTTGTCCCAGTCCACGTTCCAGTCGCCGAAGCCGTTGTCGAAGGGCGTCATGTCCTCGCCGATGCTGTTGACGACCTTGACGATGTCGCCCTCGGTCACGTTCTCGTAGAACCACGCGGCGTTCCCGGTGGACATGCCCGTACAGCCGTGGCTGACGTTCTCGGAGCCCTGCGAGCCCACCGACCAGGGCGCGGCGTGCACGTACTCGCCGCTCCAGGTGACCCGGGTCGCGTAGTAGACCGGCAGGTCGTACGCGTCGGCGCTGCTGGACGAGATGCCGACCGTCTCCCCGCGCATCCGTACGAAGTACTGCTTGCCCAGCACCACCTTGACGCCGTTTCGGGTGGAAAAGCCCGGCTTTCCGGTGGTCACCGGGATGGTATTGATCACTTCTCCGTTGCGTTTGACCGTCATGTAGTGCGAGGACGCGTCCGTGATGGCCTCGATGCGGTCGCCGGTGGTGATCTTCAGGGGGTGCGCGGGGCCGCCGTACAGCTTGTCCGCGATCTTGACGCCCTCCAGGCGCGAGGTGGCCTTGATGGTCGCGTCGGTGGGCCAGTACTCCTTGGGCCGGTAGTGCAGGGTCTTGTCGTCGACCCAGTACCAGGCGCCCTCCACCGAGGGCGTGGACTCGACCTTCAGGGCGCGCTCGACGACCGCCCGGGCCGCCTTGTCCTTGACCGGCTTGCTCAGCTCCGCGGTGATGGGCTGTCCGACGCCGTACTTGCCCGCGTCCGGGCCGAATTCGACCTTCACGACGTCTTTGGGCGCGGTCGTGTCGAACGTCAGCGTACGGCGCCCAGGAGCCCCGTCCGAGTCCTCCGTGGAGACCACCACCGTGTAGTGGGTGCCCGCGACCAGCGGGGCCGTGGAGTGCCAGCGGTTCCCGTCGCCGTCCAGCTCGCCCGCCAAGTAGTGCCCCGACGCGTCCGTGGCCATCACGTCCGTGATGCGCCCGCGGCCGCCCTTGGCGGTGATCTCCAGAGGCCTGTCCGGATCCGCCTTCGCGCTGCCCGCCGGACCGTTGTACGCGATCTGGCCCGCCGCGTCGTACGGCTTGGCCGAGAGCGGGTTGCTGTCGGAGCGGCCACACGCGCCGGCGCCCGCCCCGAGGGCAATGACCAGCAGCGTGCAGCTCAGGACGGTACGGGTACGCGGTGCGTGACTCATGACCACACGTTATGAAGCGCAGTCAAGTTCGGCGCGCCGGAGGACTGCAAACGGGCGGCACTCCCCCAACGGCCCAACAGAGCCCACACGGGCCCCGGGTACGCGAAAGGGCCCCGCGGCTCGGTTGAGCCGCGGGGCCCTTTCACAGGTGCGTACGAGGACCTACTGGTTCTGGTTCTCGCCGCGGTAGTACTCGAACACCCAGCCGTAGATGCCGATCAGGATCAGCGGCGCCGAGAAGTACAGCAGCCACCAGCCCATCGCGATGGCCAGGAACGCGAGCGCGCCACCGACCGCCAGCGAGAGCGGCTGCCAGCTGTGCGGGGAGAAGAATCCCAGCTCACCGGCGTCGTCCGCGACATCGGCCTCCTTGTCGTCCTGCGCGCCCGCGTCGACCCGCCGGGCCGTGAAGGCCAGGTAGAAGCCGATCATCACGCTCAGGCCGAAGGCCATCACGAGAGCGGTCGCACCGGCCGGCTCCTTCGACCACACGCCGTACACGACGGCCATGATCAGGATGAAGACGGAGAGCCAGAGGAACATCTTGCCCTGGATCTTCACTTGCCCGCCTCCTTGCCGCCGGCGAGGGCCTTGCCACCGTGACCGTGGTTCTCGAGCTGGTCGAGGGCCGCGATCTCAGGGTGGTGCAGATCGAACGCCGGGGATTCGGAGCGAATACGCGGCAGGGTGAGGAAGTTGTGCCGCGGCGGCGGGCACGACGTCGCCCATTCGAGCGAACGGCCGTAGCCCCACGGGTCGTCGACCTCGATCTTCTTGCCGTACTTCGCCGTCTTCCAGACGTTGTACATGAACGGCAGTATCGACAGACCGAGCAGGAACGAGCTGATGGTCGAGATCGTGTTCAGCGCGGTGAAGCCGTCGGCCGCGAGGTAGTCCGCGTAACGACGCGGCATGCCCTCGGCACCGAGCCAGTGCTGCACCAGGAACGTGCCGTGGAAGCCCACGAACAGCGTCCAGAAGGTGATCTTGCCCAGGCGCTCGTCCAGCATCTTGCCGGTGAACTTCGGCCACCAGAAGTGGAAGCCGGAGAACATCGCGAAGACCACGGTGCCGAAGATGACGTAGTGGAAGTGCGCGACGACGAAGTACGAGTCGGAGACGTGGAAGTCCATCGGCGGCGAGGCCAGGATGACGCCGGTCAGACCACCGAAGGTGAAGGTGATCAGGAAGCCGACGGCCCAGAGCATCGGTGTCTCGAAGGACAGCGAGCCCTTCCACATCGTGCCGATCCAGTTGAAGAACTTCACACCGGTTGGCACCGCGATGAGGAACGTCATGAACGAGAAGAACGGGAGCAGTACGCCGCCGGTGACGTACATGTGGTGGGCCCACACGGTCACGGACAGACCGGCGATGGCGATCGTCGCGCCCACCAGGCCCATGTAGCCGAACATCGGCTTTCTGGAGAACACTGGGATGACTTCGGAAATGATGCCGAAGAAGGGCAAGGCGATGATGTACACCTCTGGATGGCCGAAGAACCAGAAGAGGTGTTGCCACAGCAGTGCGCCGCCGTTTTGGGCGTCGAAGATATGGGCACCGAACTTGCGGTCCGCCTCCAGGGCGAACAGCGCGGCGGCCAGCACCGGGAAGGCCAGCAGGACCAGCACACCGGTCAGCAGGACGTTCCACACGAAGATCGGCATACGGAACATCGTCATGCCCGGAGCGCGCATGCAGATGATCGTGGTGATGAAGTTGACCGAGCCGAGGATCGTGCCGAAGCCGGAGAAGGCCAGACCCATGATCCACATGTCGGCGCCGACGCCCGGCGAGCGGACCGCGTCCGACAGCGGGGAGTAGGCGAACCAGCCGAAGTCGGCCGCGCCCTGCGGGGTGAGGAAACCACCGACCGCGATGAGCGAGCCGAACAGGTAGAGCCAGTAGGCGAACATGTTCAGCCGCGGGAACGCCACGTCGGGCGCGCCGATCTGCAGCGGCATGATCCAGTTCGCGAATCCGGCGAACAGCGGCGTCGCGAACATCAGCAGCATGATCGTGCCGTGCATCGTGAACGCCTGGTTGAACTGCTCGTTCGACATGATCTGCGTGCCGGGACGGGCCAGCTCGGCGCGCATGAAGAGCGCCATCAGGCCGCCGATGCAGAAGAACGCGAACGACGTGACCAGATACATCGTGCCGATCGTCTTGTGGTCAGTGGTGGTCAACCACTTCACGACGACGTTCCCCGGCTGCTTGCGCCGGACCGGCAGCTCGTTCTCGTACGAGTCGTCTGCTGCCGCGGCACCCTGAGATTCGTTGAGGATGCTCACAGTTTGTTCGTCTCCGCGTTCTTGGCGGGGTCGGTCTGAGCGATGCCCGCCGGCACGTAGCCGGTGTTGCCCTTCGCCGCCAGCTCCTTGAGGTGCTGCTGGTAGCGCTCCGGGGAGACGACCTTCACGTTGAAGAGCATCCGGGAGTGGTCGACACCGCACAGCTCGGCGCACTTGCCGAGGAAGGTGCCCTCCTGGGTCGGGGTCACCTCGAAGGAGTTGGTGTGCCCCGGGATGACGTCCTGCTTCATCAGGAAGGGGACCACCCAGAAGGAGTGGATGACGTCACGGGACGTCAGCACGAAGCGGACCTTCTCGCCCTTGGGCAGCCACAGCGTGGGCCCGGGGTTTCCGGTCTGCGGGTTCCGCGTGCCGGGGATGCCGACGTCGTAGACGCCGTCGGCGCCGGCCGGGAAGTCCTTGGTGAAGCGGTCCGGAATGGCGGACAGCTCCTTGGACTTCACGGCGTCGCCCGTGGCCGGGTTGCCGTCCACGTCCTCGACGTAGTTGAAGCCCCAGCTCCACTGGTAGCCGACCACGTTGACGGTGTGGGCCGGCTTCGGGGAGAGCTCGAGGAGCTTCGACTCATCGCGCGCGGTGAAGTAGAAGAGCACCGAGACGATGATGAGGGGGACGACCGTGTACAGCGCCTCGATGGGCATGTTGTACCGGGTCTGCGGAGGTACCTCGACCTTGGTGCGGCTGCGCCGGTGGAAGATGACGCTCCACAGGATCAGGCCCCAGACCAGCACGCCCGTGGCGAGCGCGGCCGCCCACGAACCCTGCCAGAGGGAGAGGATCCGCGGAGCCTCTTCCGTCACCGGGGTGGGCATACCGAGGCGAGGGAAGTCTTTCCAGTTGTACGAGCAACCGGAGGCGGTAGCCAGGACCAGGCCCGCGGTCAGCACCTGCAGCAGCTTCCGCCGCATCGGGCGCCGCGACGAGCGGTCGGAGCCGTTGGGACTCACGTAGCGCCTTCCCGAGAGTCTCGCCCGCGCCGGCCGGCTACGGCCGTCCGTCTCGCTGGTCGGTCGCCGCCCTGGCCGCGGGCAGGGGTTTGGATGTTTATGCGGACCAAACCCTACTGGACGCTATTTGGGGTCGCGCGGGGAGGGTGCCCAACGCGCCGCCCGAGCCCCCAAAGGGATGGAATCCCCGCTTCCGGGGGGTATCTGACGGGGCTTCCTGTAGGTGTACGGGGAGAGCGGTTCGGCATGGGGCGCGCCCTGGGGGGCGCGGGGAACTGCGCGACCAGCCCGAGACGACCCGCAGACGGCGGACGGCACCGCTTTGAGGGGCGCGGGGAACTGCGCGACCAGCCACGCACGGCCCGCAGCCGAAGAACCGCACCTCCAACAGGGCCCCCCACCGCGTTAGCGTGGCGCCGTGCCCTACTTCGACGCCGCCTCCTCCGCCCCCCTGCACCCCGTGGCCCGCCAGGCCCTCCAGGCCTCGCTCGACGAGGGCTGGGCCGACCCGGCCCGGCTCTACCGCGAGGGCCGGCGGGCCCGGCTGCTGCTCGACGCGGCCCGGGAGGCCGCGGCCGAGGCCGTCGGCTGCCGTCCGGACGAGCTCGTGTTCACCTCTTCGGGGACGCGGGCGGTGCACTCCGGGATTTACGGTTCGCTCTCCGGGCGTCGGCGTGTCGGCCGCCATCTGGTGGTGTCGGCCGTGGAGCACTCCTCCGTGCTGCACGCGGGCGCGGCCCTGGAGGCGGACGGCGGCACGGTGACGGAGGTCCCGGTCGACCGGACCGGGGCGGTCTCCCCCGCCGCGTACGCCGCCGCGCTGCGCCCCGACACGGCGCTGGCCTGCCTCCAGTCCGCCAACCACGAGGTCGGCACGGTGCAGCCGGTGGGCGAGGTGGCCGAGGCGTGCCGGGCGGCCGGGGTGCCGCTCCTTGTGGACGCGGCCCAGTCGCTGGCGTGGGGCCCGGTCGAGGGCGGCTGGTCGCTGCTGGCCGCGAGCGCGCACAAATGGGGCGGCCCGGCGGGTGTGGGCCTGCTCGCGGTCCGCAAGGGCGTCCGCTTCGCCCCGCAAGGCCCCGCCGACGAGCGGGAGTCGGGCCGGGCCCCCGGCTTCGAGAACATCCCGGCGATCGTGGCGGCGGCCGCGTCGCTGCGGGCGGTACGGGCGGAGGCGGAGGCCGAGGCGGAGCGGCTGCGGGTCCTGGTCGACCGGGTGCGGGTGCGGGTGGCGGAGCTGGTGCCGGACGTGGAGGTGGTCGGCGACCCGGTGCGGCGGCTCCCCCACCTGGTCACGTTCTCCTGTCTCTATGTCGACGGAGAGACGCTCCTCCACGAGCTGGACCGCGAAGGCTTCTCCGTCTCGTCGGGCTCCTCCTGCACGAGCAGCACGCTCACGCCGAGCCATGTGCTGCGGGCGATGGGTGTCCTGAGCGAGGGCAACGTCCGGGTGTCGCTGCCGGTGGGCACGGCGGCGTCCGACGTCGACCGCTTCCTGACGGTGCTCCCCGGGGTCGTCTCCTCGGTCCGCGAGAAACTCGGCGCGCCGGTGTCGCCCCCCGCCCCCGCCTCCGGTGGCGGCGACCTGACGATCGACGCCCTCGGCAAGCGGTGCCCCATCCCGGTGATCGAACTCGCGAAGGTGATCGCGGACGTTCCGGTGGGCGGGACGGTGACGGTGCTGGCCGATGACGAGGCGGCGCGGCTCGATATCCCGGCGTGGTGTGAGATGCGGGGGCAGGAGTACGTGGGGGAGACGCGGCGGGAGCGGGGGTCGGCGTATGTGGTGCGGCGGGTGGGGTGAGGCGGTGGCCCGGGGTGCGGCTCCGGCGGGGTGCAGAGCCCGGCGGCGTGCGGGCGCGGGCAGGGGGGTGCGCAGCCCGGCGGAACGGGGGTGCCGTGTGCCCACCCTCCCCCAAGCTCTTAAGGAGCAGGGGGACCCCCAGCCCTTAGCGGCACGATTGCCCACAGCGGCGGGGGGTAGCGGCACGCATGCCCGCGGCGGCGCGAGGTAGCGGCGCGCGGGCCCACGGCGGCAGCGAGATAAGGGGCGCGGGGAACTGCGCGACCAGCCCACGACGGCCCGCAGGCGCACAACGGTGGCGGGGGTTTAGGGGCGCGGGGAACTGCGCGAGCAACCCCCACCGGCCTGTAGTCGCGTAACGAGCCGCAAGGGCCCGGGCGGAGCGCTGCCCGCCGCGGAGCGGCTGGGCGAAGGTGCCCCCACCGCGCAGCGGGCCTCGGGCGGCACGCAGCCCCGCCGCGGAGCGGTCGGGGCTACGGGTGTGGGGGGGTACGAAGTACCCCCCCACACCTGTGAGGGCGGGCCGGGTGGGGCAAAGGTGCAGGCCCGCCGCGCAGCGGTGGGGCTACCGGAGTGGGGGGTACGGAGTACCCCCCACCGGAAGGGCGGGCGGGTGGGGCTAAGCCAGGTACGCCCGCACCTCGGCTGCCGCTTCGTCCCCGTACGCCTTCGTGAACCGATCCATGAAGTGCGCACGCCGCAACTGGTACTCCTGCGTACCCAGCGTCTCGATCACCAGCGTCGCCAGCATGCAGCCCACCTGCGCGGCGCGCTCGTGGCCGACGCCCCACGACAGGCCGGACAGGAAGCCGGCGCGGAACGCGTCGCCGACGCCGGTCGGGTCGACCTTCGCCTCCTCCTCCGCGCAGCCGACCTCGATCGGGTCCTCGCCGACCCTCTCGATGCGCACGCCGCGCGAGCCGAGGGTGGTGACCCGGTAGTCGACCTTCCCCAGGATCTCCGCGTCGCTCCAGCCGGTCTTGGACTCGATGAGCCCCTTCTCGTACTCGTTGGAGAAGAGGTACTTCGCGCCCTCCAGCAACGTACGGATGTCGTCGCCGGACATCCGCGCGATCTGCTGCGAGAAGTCCGCCGCGAACGGGATCCCGCGCGTCTTGCACTCCTCGGTGTGGCGGAGCATCGCCTCGGGGTCGTCGGCGCCGATCAGGACGAGGTCGAGGCCGCCCACCCGCTCGGCCACCGACTGGAGCTCGATCTGGCGGGCCTCGCTCATCGCGCCCGTGTAGAACGAGCCGATCTGGTTGTGGTCGGCGTCGGTGGTGCACACGAAGCGGGCGGTGTGCAGGACCTCGGAGATGCGGACCGAGTCCGTGTCCACCCCGTGCCGGTCCAGCCAGGCCCGGTACTCGTCGAAGTCGGAGCCGGCGGCCCCGACGAGGATCGGCCGGGTGCCGAGCTGCCCCATTCCGAAGCAGATGTTCGCGCCGACACCTCCCCGGCGCACGTCGAGGTTGTCGACGAGGAAGGAGAGGGAGACCGTGTGCAGCTGATCGGCGACCAGCTGGTCGGCGAATCGGCCGGGGAAGGTCATGAGGTGGTCGGTGGCGATGGAGCCGGTGACTGCGATACGCACGGCTAGGACACTCCTGCGTGGAGGACTGTTGACAGTTAACGCTACCGGGTCGCAGGGGCTCCCCTGAAGGGCGGAAACTACCCAATAGTAGGCCTTTTTTCGCATGGTTCCTGATGCGTACGGTGCGGAATATGGAAACCATGGAGCAAACCGGGAACGTACTGGCGTCCGAACCGGGCCTCGCGAAGCTGCGCGGCGACTGCGCGCGGATGGCACCCCACTGGGTGGTACCGGCGGAGGCCGGGCCCGCGCCCGTCCCACCGTCCCGCATCCACGGCGTGTCCGTGCCGCCCGACTCGGTCCGGCTGATCGCCACGATGTCCGAGTACGGCGACTGAGCCGAACCGGAGCGACCGGCCCGAGCCACCGGCCCGAGCGACAGGGCAGCGCGCGGAGGGAACCGTGCGCTCCCCCGCTCCGTCCAAGGCGTGTCCCCCGTAAAGGGGATGCGGGATACGACTGGACAGGAGCGATGCGGTGAGCAGCGAGCACACGCAGGAAGAGTCGCCACAGCGGCGGACGCGACGATCCCCGTTCGTCCTCGCCTCGGTCGCGGCCGCGGTGCTGGTCGCGGGCGGCGGCGGGGCGTACTGGGCATCCACCGCCTCGGGCGGCTCGCCCGCCGTCGACGGGAAGGCCGGGGCGGGTGCGGACCCCACTCCGCCGCCGCTCGGCCTGGACAGCGGCAGGGAGGGCGTCGCCCCCGGCGAACCGGACCCGAACGGAGTGGTCTACCGCGCCGGGGGGAAGCTGCCCGACGGCCCGGCGAAGGCGGCGGTGTACCGCCCGGGCGGCACGGTCGGCGAGGCCGAGGTGGCGAAGCTGGCGAAGGCCCTGGGGATCGACGGCCCCCCGCGCCTGGAAGGGACGCTCTGGAAGGCCGGGATCACCAAGGACGGCGGCGGCCCGGTACTGACGGTCAATCAGAAGGCGCCGGGCAGCTGGACGTTCGCCCGGTACGGCACCGGCGGCACCGACAACTGCCCCATGGGCAGCAAGTGCCCGATGCACACCACGGGAACGGACACCTCCACGAGCCCGGCCCAGGGCATCGCGCCCGGCGAGCACGATCCCACGGGAGCCGGCTCCCCGGTGAGCGAGCAGGCCGCGAAGGCCGCGGCCGCCCCCGTACTGAAGGCACTGGGCCAGGACGACGCCAAGCTGAACGCGTCCCAGCTGATGGGCGCGGTCCGGGTGGTGAACGCGGACCCGGTGATCGGCGGTCTGCCCACGTACGGCTGGACGACCGGCGTCCAGGTCGGCCCCGACGGCCAAGTGGTCGGCGGCAGCGGCCAGTTGAAGGCTCCGGAGAAGGGCGACACGTACCCCGTACTGAGCGCCGACGAGACGCTGAAGCAGCTGAACGGATCGGGCGGCGGGCACCCGGCGAGCAAGGACTGCACGGGCCCGGTGCCGCTGGAGGACCAGCCGCAGGGCGAGCCCACCAGGGGCAAACTGCCGAGCGACCCGCAGCGCAAGCTGCCCAGTGACCCGCAGGGCAACATCCCTCACCAGCCCTGCAAGCAGGGCACGCCCTCGACGGTGACCATCGACAAGGCGGTGTTCGGGCTCTCCGCGCAGTACGTGGACGGGCGGCAGGCGCTCGTACCGTCGTGGCTGTTCGAGGTGAAGCCGACCGGCGCCGCGCAGCCGGTCACCATCACCGCCCCGGCGCTGGCCCCGCAGTACCTGGCGAAGCCGCCCGCGCCGCCGTCCGGGCCGGGCACTCCCCTGCCGACGCCGTCCGGGGCGTCGCCTGTCGGACACCAGGCGCTGGTCTCGTACGCGATCGGCCAGGACGGCCGGACGCTGACGGTGACCTTCTGGGGCGGGATCTGCGACACCTACGCGGCGACGGCGGAAGAGAGCGGCACGGAGGTGCGGGTCGCGGTGGGCGTCGCGCACCACGACCCCAAGAAGATCTGCGCCATGATCGCCAAGAAGCAGACGGTCTCGGTGGCGCTGCACCAGACGCTGGGGGCGCGCAAGGTGGTGGACGCGGGCACCGGGCAGGCGCTGCCCAAGAGCTGAGCCGGTGGACATGCGAGGAGGGCGGGCACCCCATCGGGTGCCCGCCCTCCTCGTACGCACGACGTGTTTCAGCAGTGCTTAGCTGAAGGAGTCGCCGCAGGCGCAGGAGCCCGTCGCGTTCGGGTTGTCGATCGTGAAGCCCTGCTTCTCGATGGTGTCCACGAAGTCGATGGAGGCGCCGCCCAGGTACGGGGCGCTCATGCGGTCGGTGACGACCTTCACGCCGCCGAAGTCCTTCACGACGTCGCCGTCGAGCGAGCGCTCGTCGAAGAAGAGCTGGTAGCGCAGGCCGGAGCAGCCGCCGGGCTGGACGGCGACGCGCAGCGCCAGGTCCTCCCGGCCTTCCTGGTCAAGGAGGGCCTTGACCTTGGCCGCGGCGGCGTCGGACAGGAGGATGCCGTCGCTCACAGTGGTGGTCTCGTCCGATACGGACATCTGCTTCTCTCCCGGGTTGTACGGAGACTGCTTGCCGACGGTGGAAACCGGCGGGGCCCCGGATTCATTCCGGGCCGTGCGTCTGCCTTGGCCGTGCTTTGGCTCACCTTCATGCTCGCACACCCCGGCGCGGGCCGGAAAAGACCTGTGGACAACCGCGGGACAGCCGCGGGCGAGGGGGCGCAGCGCGAGCGAAGGGGATGTGTCACATCGACGCTATGGCCATCGTCAAACTGACGTGAAGCAGTTATGATAGATAGCGTCATTTAGACGAAAACTCGTCTGCAGAAGAGAAAGGGTGCGTGACGTGACCACCGCCCAGCCCCTGGATGTCCAGCCGACGCCGCTCGCCCTGCTGCTGCTCGGCCGCGAGGCCGACCCGAAGAGCGAGCGCGGCGTGGAGTGCCCCGGCGACCTGCCGTCCCCGTCCGACCCGGACCTGGTGGCGCGCGCCCGCGCGGCCAAGGAGAAGCTCGGGGACAAGGTCTTCGTGCTCGGCCACCACTACCAGCGCGACGAGGTCATCCAGTTCGCCGACGTCACCGGGGACTCCTTCAAGCTGGCCCGGGACGCCGCCGCGAAGCCGGAGGCCGAGTACATCGTCTTCTGCGGTGTGCACTTCATGGCCGAGTCCGCGGACATCCTGACCTCGGACGACCAGAAGGTCGTACTGCCCGACCTGGCCGCCGGCTGCTCGATGGCCGACATGGCCACGGCCGAGCAGGTCGCCGAGTGCTGGGACGTGCTGACCGAGGCGGGGATCGCCGAGCAGGTCGTGCCCGTCTCGTACATGAACTCCTCCGCCGACATCAAGGCCTTCACGGGCAAGCACGGCGGCACGATCTGCACCTCGTCCAACGCCAAGAAGGCGCTGGAGTGGGCGTTCGAGCAGGGCGAGAAGGTGCTCTTCCTGCCGGACCAGCACCTGGGCCGCAACACCGCCGTCCGCGACATGGGGATGTCGCTGGAGGACTGCGTGCTCTACAACCCGCACAAGCCGAACGGCGGCCTGACCGCCGAGGAGCTCCGGGGCGCCAAGATGATCCTGTGGCGCGGGCACTGCTCGGTGCACGGCCGCTTCTCGCTGGACTCGGTCAACGACGTACGGGAGCGGATCCCGGGCGTGAACGTGCTGGTGCACCCCGAGTGCAAGCACGAGGTCGTGGCCGCGGCGGACTACGTGGGCTCGACGGAGTACATCATCAAGGCCCTTGAGGCGGCGCCGCGCGGGTCGAAGTGGGCCATCGGCACGGAGCTGAACCTGGTGCGCCGTCTGGCGAATCGATTCGCCGAGGAGGACAAGGAGATCGTCTTCCTCGACAAGACGGTCTGCTTCTGCTCGACGATGAACCGGATCGACCTGCCGCACCTGGTGTGGACGCTTGAGTCCCTCGCGGACGGCAAGCTGATCAACCAGATCCAGGTGGACCCGGAGACGGAGAGCTTCGCGAAGCTGGCGCTGGAGCGGATGCTGGCGCTGCCGTAGCGGGTCGCCCACCCGCCCGCCCTTTCGGACGGGGGTACTCCGTACCCCCGTCTCCTGGGGCCCGGGGCTCCACCCCGACCCCTCGGGGCTCCGCCCCGGACCCCGAGCGGGGCTGCGCCCCTGCGCCCCCCTTATTTTCGTCTGCGGGCCGTGTGTGGTTGCTCGCGCAGTTCCCCGCGCCCCTGAAGTGCCCCTCCGGGGCACCCCGGGGATTGCCGCGCAGCGGCATTTGAGGGGCGCGGGGAACTGCGCGACAAGCCCCCACCGGCCCGCAGACGAAAAGGGAGCCCGCCGGGCCGCCCAGCCCCGGCTATTCGACTCTCGGGCGCACCAGGCCCGACTCGTACGCGATCACGACCAGCTGCGCCCGGTCCCGCGCCCCCAGTTTGGCCATCGCTCGGTTGACGTGGGTCTTCACCGTGAGGGGGCTGACCACCAGGCGTTCGGCGATCTCGTCGTTGGAGAGGCCGCCGGCGACCTGGACCAGGACTTCGCGTTCGCGGCCGGTGAGGGCGGCCAGGCGTTCGGCGTGGGCGCCGGGCGGCTCGCCCGAGCCGTCCCAGCTGCCGCCCTGGGCGAGGAAGCTGGCGATCAGGCCCTTGGTCGCGGCGGGCGAGAGCAGGGCCTCGCCGGCCGCCGCGATCCGGATGGCGTTCAGGAGCTCCTCCGGCTCGGCGCCCTTGCCCAGGAAGCCGGAGGCGCCCGCACGCAGGGACTGCACCACGTACTCGTCGACCTCGAAGGTCGTGAGCATGACCACGTGGACATCGGCGAGATCCGGGTCCGCGCTGATCATGCGGGTCGCGGCGAGCCCGTCCGTGCCGGGCATCCGGATGTCCATCAGGACGACGTCGGCCCGCGTCGAGCGGGCCAGGGCGACCGCCTCGGCCCCGTCCGACGCCTCGCCCACCACGTGCATGCCCGGCTCGGAGTCGACGAGGACGCGGAACGCGGAGCGCAGCAGCGCCTGGTCGTCCGCGAGTACCACCCTGATCGTCATGCGCAGCCTTCCCCCGGTCCCTCGGCCACCCGGACGGCGGCCGCGTCGCGGGTCAGCGCCGTACGGGCCGTGTCGGCCGTCTTGACCGGCAGTATCGCCTGCACCCGGAAGCCGCCGCCGTAGCGGGGTCCCGCCGTGCAGGTGCCGCCGAGCGCGCTGACGCGCTCGCGCATCCCGAGCAGACCGTGGCCCCCGCCGCCGCCCCCGGCGGCGCCGTCGCCGTTCCCGGTGCCGTTGTCGAGGACCGTGACCTCCGTGTTCGGACCCACCCGCACCACGCTGACCTCGGCCTTCGCGTCCGGACCCGCGTGTTTGCGTACGTTGGTGAGCGCCTCCTGGATCACCCGGTACGCGGCGAGGTCCACGGCCGCCGGGAGCCCGGCGCGGACGGCCGGGTCGAGGGGGGCGAGCTCGACCGGGAGCCCGGCGCGGCGGAATCCGGCCAGCAGGTCGTCCAGGAGCGCGAGGCCCGGGGCCGGTTCGGTGGGGGCCTCCGGGTCGCCGGACTGGCGCAGCAGGCCGACGGTGGCGCGGAGTTCGTTGAGCGCCGAGCGGCTGGCCTCGCGTACGTGCGCGAGGGCCTCCTTGGCCTGGTCGGGGCGCTTGTCCATGACGTGCGCGGCGACCCCGGCCTGGACGTTGACCAGCGCGATGTGGTGGGCGACGACGTCGTGCAGATCGCGGGCGATGCGCAGGCGCTCCTCGGCGACCCGGCGGCGGGCCTCCTCCTCGCGGGTGCGCTCGGCCCGCTCGGCGCGCTCGCGGATGGACTCGACGATGGCCCGGCGGCTGCGGACGGCGTCGCCGGCGGTCGCGGCGAGGCCGGTCCAGGCGAGCACGGCGACGTTCTCCTGCGCGTACCAGGGCGCGTCCCCGAAGCACATCGCGGTCGCGGTGAGGACGCCCATGGTGGTGATGCCGACGCGGTAGGTGGTGGCGCGGTCGGTGTGCGCGGCGACCGTGTACAGCGCGACGACCGGGGCGATCGCGATCGGGGCGGGCGAGTTCCCCGCGAGCAGGTCGGCGACGGTGACGCCGCCGCTCAGACCGAGGACCGCGAGGGGGTTGCGGCGGCGCAGCACCAGGGAGACGGCGCCGAGCACGGCGAGGACGAGGGCGGTCACGCTGGGCGTTCTGGTCCCGAAGACGGGGCCGTTGGAGCCGTGGGGGTCGGCGAAGGAGCCGACGACCATGCAGACGAGGACGACCCCGGCGAGGGCGGCGTCCCCGGCGAGGGGGTGGGCGCGGAGCCATCCGTGGATGCGGGCGAACGTCACGCCTCCTTACGGTACGGGGCGCGCCTTGCGTACGGGGGCGCACAGCGCCCCTTAAGGGGCGCGGGGAACTGCGCGACCAGCCACAGACGGCCCGCAGCCGAGTCACCGCACTCCCAGCGGAGCGCTCAGCCCGGGATCAGCCCGTCGTCGCTGAGCATCTGCTTGACCTCGTCGAGCGTCGCGTCCTCGGCCGGGAGGATGAGCTCCGACGGCTCCAGGGCGTCGTCCGGAAGGGGCTCGCCCAAGCGGCGCACCGCATCCAGGAGCGCCCCCAGCGTGCGGCGGAAGCCCTCCTCGTCGCCCGCCTCCATCTCCTCCAGCAGCTCGTCGTCCAGCTTGTTGAGCTCGGTGAAGTGGCTGTCCGCCAGCTCCACCTGGCCCTCCCCCATGATCCGTACGATCATGGCGACTCCTCCTTGGCCCTACTGCTTGTCGAAGCGGGGGGTCTGCTGCTGCGGACGGTCCTGCGGGCCGGCGGTGCCGCCCTCGATGGCCTGCTTCCCCGACGTGCCGCCGGTGAGCTCGGCCTTCATCCGCTGCAGTTCCAGCTCTACATCCGTACCACCGGAGATGCGGTCGAGCTCGGCCTGGAGGTCGTCCTTCTGGAGGCCGGACTGGTCGTCGAGGGCGCCGGAGGCCAGCAGCTCGTCGATCGCGCCCGCCCGCGCCTGGAGCTGCGCGGTCTTGTCCTCGGCCCGCTGGATGGCCATGCCGACGTCGCTCATCTCCTCGGAGATGCCCGAGAAGGACTCGGCGATCCGGGTCTGCGCCTGGGCCGCCGTGTACGTCGCCTTGATCGTCTCCTTCTTGGTGCGGAAGGCGTCGACCTTGGCCTGGAGCCGCTGGGCCGCGAGGGTGAGCTTCTCCTCCTCGCCCTGCAGGGTCTGGTGCTGCGTCTCCAGGTCGGTGACCTGCTGCTGGAGGGAGGCGCGGCGGGTCAGCGCCTCGCGCGCCAGGTCCTCGCGGCCGAGCGCCAGCGCCTTGCGGCCCTGCTCCTCCAGCTTGGTGGACTGGCTCTGGAGCTGGTTCAGCTGCAGTTCGAGCCGCTTGCGCGAGGTCGCCACGTCGGCGACGCCGCGGCGCACCTTCTGGAGCAGCTCAAGCTGCTTCTGGTACGAGTAGTCGAGGGTCTCGCGCGGGTCCTCGGCCCGGTCAAGGGCCTTGTTCGCCTTCGCGCGGAAGATCATCCCCATACGCTTCATGACACCGCTCATGGGCTTCGCGCGCCCCCTTCTGACGGACTCCAGCTCCAGCTGCTGCAACAGAACCCACAGTACGGGCCCTGCATCCATTACCGCACTGTTCGGGCGCGGATGCGGTCATCCGCAAGGACGACTGCGTCCCCGCCCGCTCCGGCGCAAGGAGTAGGTGACGCTCGGGGACCGCGCCCTCACTTCCCGCGAACGCGCCCGCCCACACCCCTGGTGACGCAAGGCGTTGCCGGATCGTTCCCCACCGGCCTGTGGTCCATGCCCGCGACCCCGTACCCTTGGGTTTTGTGTTCCGTAGCCGTTCCAAGGAAGAGAAGGCCCCGGCCACCGACAAGGTGACGGCTGACCTCTCCAAGCAGCCCCGCGACCCCGAGGCCCCCAAGGGCCGGCCCACGCCCAAGCGCAGTGAGGCCCAGACCCAGCGCCGTCGGGCGTCGACCGTGCCGAGCGACCGCAAGGAGGCCGCCAAGCGTCAGCGCGAGGTCCGCCGGATCGAGCTGGCCAAGCAGCGCGAGGCGCTCGCCAACGGCGACCAGCGCTATCTGCCGGCCCGCGACAAGGGTCCCGTGCGCAAGTTCGTGCGCGACTACGTCGACTCGCGGTTCTGCATCGCCGAGTTCTTCCTGCCGCTCGCCGTGATCATCCTGGTCCTCTCGATGGTCCGGATCGGGAGCCTGCAGAACGTCGCGCTACTGCTGTGGCTCGCCGTGATCGTGCTGATCGTGGTCGACTCCATCGGTCTGGCGTTCCGTCTCAAGAGGCAGCTCAAGGAGCGCTTCCAGGACGAGCCCACCAAGGGCGCGGTGGCGTACGGCCTGATGCGTACGCTCCAGATGCGCCGACTGCGTCTGCCGAAGCCGGCCGTCAAGCGCGGGGAACGACCCTGAGCACGGACGTCGCCGCCTTCAGCGGCGCCTCCGGCAACTGGCTGAAGGGTCTGGGCGGGCTGCGCAACACCGTGCGCCAGGAGCTCGTGGCCCGTCAGCTCGACGAGCAGATAGCGGCCCGCTTCCCGGTCGGCCAGCGCCTTCGCGTCCTCGACGTCGGTACGGGCCAGGGCACCCAGGCCCTGCGCCTGGCCCGGGCCGGGCACACGGTGACCGGCCTGGAGTCCGACCCCGAGATGCTCAAGGTGGCGCGCGAGGCGCTGTCCACCGAGCCGGAGGGCATCCGCGAGCGGGTCCGCCTCATCGAGGGCGACGGCAACGAGACCGGGGTGCACTTCCTGCCCGGCTCCTTCGACGTGGTGCTCTGCCACGGCGTGCTGATGTACGTCCAGGAGCCGGACGCCATGCTGGCGGGCCTGGCCCGGATGCTGGCCCCCGGCGGCCTGCTCTCGCTGCTCGTACGGAACGCGGACGCGCTCGCGATGCGGCCGGGGTTGGCGGGGGATTGGGCCGCGGCGCTGTCCTCGTTCGATACGGACGCGTATACGAATCGGCTCGGGCTGTCCGTTCGGGCCGATCGGCTCGACACGTTGACGCGGACGCTGGACGGGATCGCGGCGCCCCTGCACGCCTGGTACGGCGTGCGGGTCTTCACGGACAACGTGCCGAATGAGGTGCAGCTGCCTGCGGCCGATGAGCTTGACCGGTTGCTCGCCGCTGAGGACAAGGCGGGGCGTACCGAGCCCTATCGGCGGGTTGCGGCTCTGCTTCACCTGTGTGGGGTGCGGGGGTAATCCTGTTGAGTGCGGGTTGAGTTGGGCTTGTCGCGCAGTTCCCCGCGCCACTGGTGGGCGGCCCGGAAGTAAGGCGCCCCTCCAAGGCATCGCCAGAGTCAGGTCAGCCGGGGTCTTTCGCGTCCTTCCTGTGTGACCACTGACGACACTCGCTCCAAAATGCCCGCCCGGGAGACCTGGCGGGCCCTTTACCGGCACTTTCGGCCGCACCGGGCCACCGTCGCCCTCGGGGCGCTGCTGACTCTGGCGGGCGCGGCCACCGGGCTCGCTCAGCCGCTGGCCGCCAAGGCCCTGGTGGACCGGCTCGGCGGGGACGAGCCGATCGCGGGGGTGCTCGTCCTGCTCACCGCGCTCGTGGTGGTGGGCACGGTGGTCGAGTCCTTCGGGGCGTACGTCCTGGAGCGCACCGCCGAGTCCGTGGTCCTCGCCGCCCGGCGCACCCTCATCGGCCGGCTGCTGCGGCTGCGGCTGCCCGAGGTCGAGCGGCTGCCCCCGGGCGACCTGATGTCCCGGGTGACCTCCGACACCACCCTGCTGCGGGCGGTCACCACCCAGTCCGTGGTCTCGGCCGCCACCGGCGGGCTCACCTTCCTGGCGACGATCGCGATGATGGCGTACATGGACGCGGTGCTGCTCGGCGTCACGCTCGGTGTGATCGTCCTGATCGGCTCGGCGGTGGCGATGGTGATGCCGCAGATCTCCCGGGCGACCGCGCGGGCGCAGGAGTCGGTGGCCGAGATATCCACCGTCCTGGAGCGGGCGTTCGGCGCCTTCCGCACGGTCAAGGCCTCCGGCGCCGAGGAGCGCGAGACGGCGGTGGTGGACGCGGCGGCCGAGGAGGCCTGGCGGCACGGGGTGCGCTCGGCCAAGTGGCAGTCGGTGGCCGGGACTTCGGTCGGCCTGGCGGTGCAGGTGTCGTTCCTGGCGGTGCTCGGCATCGGGGGCGCGCGGGTCGCCTCGGGCGCGATCTCCGTCTCGACGCTCGTCGCGTTCCTGCTGTTCCTGTTCTATCTGATCGACCCGGTCTCCAAGCTGGTGCAGGCGGCCACGCAGTACCAGGTGGGCTCGGCCGCGATCGCCCGGATCGAGGAGGCCGAGCGCCTGGAGACCGAGGAGCACGCGGCGGGGGCCGCCGCGCCCGCGCCGCGCACCGGGCCCGCCTCGGTGGTGTTCGACGAGGTGACCTTCCGCTACCGGGACGACCTTCCGTACGTCCACCACGGGGTCTCCTTCGAGGTGCCGGGCGCCGGGATGACCGCGTTCGTGGGGCCCTCGGGCGCGGGCAAGACGACCGTCTTCGGGCTGGTCGAGCGGTTCTACGAGGCGACCGGCGGGCGGATCCTGATCGACGGCCGGGACGTGCGCGACTGGCCGCTGGCCGAGCTGCGCGCCACCATCGGCTACGTCGAGCAGGACTCCCCCGTGCTGGCCGGGACCGTCCGCGAGAACCTGGTCTTCGGTGCCCCGGACGCCACGGACGCGGAGATCGCCGACGTCCTCGTACGGGCGAAGCTGGACGCGCTGGTGGAGCGGCTGCCGGACGGTCTGGACACCGTGGTGGGGCACCGGGGTTCGAAGCTGTCGGGCGGCGAGCGGCAGCGGGTGGCGATCGCGCGGGCGCTGCTGCGCAGGCCCCGGCTGCTGCTCCTGGACGAGGCGACCTCGCAGCTGGACGCGGTCAACGAGCTGGCGCTGCGGGACGTGGTGGCCGAGGCCGCCCGGGAGACGACGGTCCTGGTGGTGGCGCACCGGCTGTCCACGGTGACGCTGGCGGACCGGATCGTGGTCATGGAGGCGGGGAAGGTACGGGCGGTGGGCACCCATGCCGAGCTGGTGGCCGGGGACCCGCTGTACGGGGAGCTGGCGGCGACGCAGTTCCTGGCGACGGCGTGACCCGGCGGTTTACCGGGCGGGCCTGACCGGCCCGACCTGATCGGACCGTCGTGGGAGGCCGTGCGCCGGGGCCGGGGCAATACTGCGGAACATGGATGGATCCGTGACCCGCGGCCGGGTTCGCCGGCTGCTGCTCCCCGTGACGGCGGCCTTCGCCACGGCCGCCCTGCTGGCCGGCTGCTCCGGCTCCGGCTCCGGCTCCGGCTCGTCGCACTCCTCCCCGGCCGAGGCCAACGCGGCCGCGCCGAAGAAGGCCGAGGCGCCCCGCAGGGCGGACGGCAGCGGACTGCAGGCCGACTACGAGCGGGTGATCAAGGACGTGCTGCCGTCGGTCGTCCAGATCGACGCGGCCAACAGCCTGGGCTCCGGGATCGTCTACGACGCCCAGGGGCACATCGTCACCAACGCCCATGTGGTGGGCGGCGCGAACACCTTCAAGGTGTCCACCGCCACCGGCGGCGGCGCGATCGTCGCCAAGCTGGTCGCGGCCTACCCCGAGCAGGACCTCGCGGTGATCAAGCTGGACTCGGTGCCGAGCGGGCTGAAGCCCGCCAGGTTCGGCGACTCCACGAAGGTCGCGATGGGCCAGATCGTGCTGGCCATGGGATCGCCGCTCGGCCTGTCCAGCAGCGTCACCCAGGGCATCGTCTCGGCGACCGGCCGGACGGTGACCGAGAGCAGCGCGGGCGGCGGCACCGGCGCCACCATCGGCAACATGGTGCAGACCTCGGCGGCGATCAACCCGGGCAACAGCGGCGGCGCGCTGGTCAACCTGGACAGCGAGATCATCGGCATCCCGACGCTGGCGGCGACCGACCCGGACATGGGCGGCAGCGCGGCCCCGGGCATCGGCTTCGCCATCCCCGTCTCGATGGTGAAGACGGTCGCGGACCAGATCGTCAAGAGCGGCAAGGTCACCGACTCGGGCCGGGCGGCCCTGGGCGTGACCGGGCGTACCGTCGTCGACTCCGACTACCGGCCCGCGGGCGTCGCGATCGTCGAGGTGAAGGGCGGCGGGGCGGCCGACAAGGCGGGACTGCGGGCCGGGGACGTCCTCACCCGGCTCGGGGACACCGACATCAGCACGATCACCTCGCTGTCGGAGGCGCTGGCCGCCGACAAGCCCGGCCAGACCGTCCAGGTGACCTATACGCGCGGCGGCTCGACCAAGACCGCCCAGGTCACCCTCGGCGAGATCTGAGCGCACCCCGCGGGGAGCGCACGGCGGCGCCCGCGGACCGCAGGGGTCCGCGGGCGCCGTCCCGTGCCACCGTGCGTCCGCGCGTCAGGACGCGTCGGCCTGCAGGCTCATCGGGCCGTAGATCTTCTTGCCGTCGTCGAAGAGGTGCACCTGGTCGGCCCCGCCCTCCAGCAGGTCCTTCCAGACCTCACCGATCCAGGACTCCGCGTCGCCCTGGGTCGTGAACTCCTCCGGCGCCACCGCCGGCTCGACCTCCGTCCCGTCGGACTTCTCGAATCGCCACGTCCACGCCATGTCCGCCTCCCGGGTCACGTTGCTGCCCGCAGCGTAGCCGGGCGCGCACCGGCTGCGGTGACGCGGGAGGATCGTCTTCGTGGAACTGACTCTCCTCGGCACCGGAGCCCCCGACGGGCTGCCGCGCCCCGACTGCCCCTGCGCCGCGTGCGCCTCGGCCCACGGCGACCAGGCGCGCGCCGCGACCGCCCTGCTCGTCGACGGCGCCCTGCTGCTCGATCTGACCCCCGGGGCGGCCCTCGCCGCCGCCCGGGCCGGGCACTCGCTCACGGGCGTGCGGCAGGTCCTGCTCACCCATCCGCACGACGGGCCCGCCGTGGAGCTGCCCCCCGGGCTCCCGTCGGCCGGGCGGGTGCCGGACGGCCGGGTCCTGACACTGATCAGCGGCCACCGGGTGCGGGCCGTGCCGATGGACGCGCCGGGCACGGGGTACGAGGTGACCTCGCCGGAGGGCGAGCGGCTGCTGTATCTGCCGCCGGGCGGCGCGCCGTCGGGGATGGCCGGGGCGTCGCACCCGTACGACATGGTGGTCTGCGACGTCCTGGGGCGGCCGGACGCGCTGGCGCGGCTGCGGGCGGCGGGCGCGGTGGGGCCCGCCACCGACGTGGTGGCCGCGCACGTCGACCACGGCGTGCCGCCCGGCCGGGAGCTGTCCAGGAGGCTGGCGGCGGCCGGGGCGCGGGCGGTGCCGGACGGGACGACGCTGATCGTCGGGGAGTACCACGCGGTGCCCGACCTGCCGCGCCGCACGCTGGTCCTCGGCGGGGCCCGCTCGGGCAAGTCGGTGGAGGCCGAGCGCCGTCTGGAGGCCTTCCCGGAGGTCGTGTACGTGGCGACGGGCGGCACCCGGGAAGGCGATCCGGAGTGGGCGGCGCGGGTCGGGCTGCACCGCGAGCGGCGGCCCGGCGCCTGGCGCACGGAGGAGACCTGCGACCTGGTGCCGCTGCTCGCCTCTCCAGGGCCCGCGCTGCTCGTCGACTGTCTGTCGCTGTGGCTGACCGACGCGATGGACCGGGCCGGGGCGTGGGAGGAGGAGAAGCTGCCGGAGGCGGTGCGGGAGCGGGTGGCCGAGCTGGTCGCGGCGGTCCGGGCGACCTCCAGGACCGTGGTGTTCGTCAGCAACGAGGTGGGCTCCGGGGTGGTGCCCGCGACGCGCGCCGGACGGATGTTCCGGGACGAGCTCGGCCGGCTCAACACGGCGGTCGCGAACGAGTGCGAGCACGTGCTTCTGGTGGTCGCCGGGCAGGCTCTGGTACTTCGCGGCTGAGCCCGGGCCTGATCTTGCCGCACCACCCGTGGAGCGGCCCCGCACTGCCGGTACTGTTCAGCGAATGAGCAGGCTGAATCTCGACGACTTCTCCGATCTGATCGAACGCCCCGACAGCGGCGTGCGGCGTGACGCCGAGGAACGCCGGGAGCGGCTGACCGTGCCGTCCGGCGCGCTCGGCCGGCTCGACGAGCTGGGCGAGTGGCTGTCCGCCGCGCAGGGCACGGTTCCGGTCAAACCCATCGAGCACCCGCGCGTGATCCTCTTCGCGGGCGACCACGGCGTCGCCGAGCTGGGCGTCTCGGCCCGCCCCGCGGGCTCCGCGCACACCCTGGTGCGGTCCGTCCTGGACGGCGCGGGCCCCGTCTCCGTACTGGCCCGCCGCCTCAACGCCCCTGTACGGATCGTCGACGCGGGTCTGGACTGCGACCCGGAACTGCTGCCCGAGGACGTCGTACGGCACCGGGTGCGGCGCGGCAGCGGGCGGATCGACGTCGAGGACGCGCTGACCGTGGAGGAGGCCGAGGCGGCCGTACGCCTCGGGATGCGCATCGCCGACGAGGAGGCCGACTCCGGCACCGACCTGGTCGTCCTCGGCGACCTCAGCGTCGGCGGCACCACCGCCGCGGCCACCCTGATCGCGGCGCTCTGCGGCACCGACGCCTCCGTGGTCACGGGGCGTGGCGGGGCCACGATCGACGACCTGGCGTGGATGCGCAAGTGCGCGGCGATCCGGGACGCGCTGCGCCGCGCGCGGCCGGTTCTGGGCGACCAGCTGGAGCTGCTGGCGGCCGTCGGCGGCGCCGACCTTGCCGCGACCACCGGTTTTCTGCTTCAGTGCGCGGTGCGCCGAATGCCGGTCATCCTCGACGGGGTGGTCTCCTCGGCCTGCGCGCTCGTTGCCCAGCGGGCCGCCTTCCGGGCTCCGGACTGGTGGCTGGCCGGTCAGCTGAGCGGTGAACCGGCCCAGTCCAAGGCACTGGACCGGATGGCACTCAACCCTCTGCTCGATCACGGCGTCACTGTCGGTGAAGGAACCGGGGCCCTGCTCGCGCTCCCCCTCGTGCAGGCCGCCGCCGCCCTTGCCGCGGAGCTGCCCGAGCGCGCGGAGACCGAGGGGGATCGCGCCGAAGACTGAGCCGCGGCGCGGCCGGGCACCGCCCCGGCCGCGGCCGTGACCGCCATGAGGCGCGATGTCCATGCCCCATATGATCGCGTTTCATTGGAGAAGTCCGCTTGACCACCGAAGGATTGAACCGGAGCACCGTCCGGTCGCGACGCAGTGCGGCATTCGCCGTCTGGTACCTGCGCGCCGTGACGTTCATCAACTTCCTGAGCGCCGTATGGGTTTCGCTGGGCCAGGACCTTCGGCGTCACAACACGGACGAGTACTTCACGCCGTATCTGCTCGACGCCGGTTTCGCCTCGGGCGTGCTCACGCTCTTCCTCGCGGTCACCATGCGCCGCCGCAAGCGGGCCGCCTGGATCCTGAACATGGTGCTCAGCGGCCTGGTCCTACTGCTGTACGCGTTCGTCATGGTCTTCCCGGAGTTCCGGCAGTACGCGCAGAACTGGGTGTCCCTGGTCCTGACCGCCGCCTTCGTGCTCGCGCTGCTGCTCAGCCGGCGCGAGTTCTACGCGAAGGGCGACCGCTCCAACCCCAGGCTCGCGGCGGCCGTCGCGGGCATCGGGCTGCTGGTCACCTCGCTGATGGCCACGCTCCTGGTCACCGTCACCAACACGTACGAGGGCGCCCAGCACTCCACGTTCCTGGGCCGCTGGCGGTACGGCGTGATGCGGCTCGTCTCGCTGGTGCCGGACGACAACGACATCACCGGGATCGACACCCCGGGCTGGGTCGACGTCACCATCAACGTCCTGTCCACGCTGCTGCTCATCGCCGTGATCTACGCGGCCTTCCGCAACCGCAAGGCCGTCGACCCGATCACCGTCGAGGACGAGGACAAGCTGCGCGCGCTCCTGGACAAGCAGGGCGAGCGCGACTCCCTCGGCTACTTCGCGCTGCGCCGCGAGAAGAGCGTCATCTGGTCCCCCACCGGCAAGGCCGCCGTGGCCTACCGGGTGGTGGGCGGCGTCTCGCTGGCCTCCGGCGACCCGATCGGCGACCCCGAAGCGTGGCCCGGCGCGATCGAGCCGTGGCTGGCCGAGGCGCGCGAGCACGGCTGGACCCCGGCGGTGATGGGCGCAAGCGAGGAGGCGGGCACCATCTACGCCCGGCATGGCCTGGACGCCCTCGAACTCGGCGACGAGGCGCTCGTGGAGACTGCCGACTTCACCCTCGACGGCCGCGCCATGCGGACCGTCCGCCAGGCGTACAACCGGGTGAAGCGTGCCGGATACGAGGTGAGGATCCGCCGTCACGCGGACATCCCTTCCGATGAGATGAGTGAACTGCTGCGCAAGGCCGACGACTGGCGCGACGGCGCCACCGAGCGCGGCTTCTCCATGGCCCTGGGCCGTCTGGGCGACCCGGCGGACGGTCAGTGCGTGATGCTGGAGTGCACCGACGGCAACGGCGACCTGCGGGCCGTCCTGAGCTTCGTGCCGTGGGGACCCAACGGGCTCTCCCTCGACCTGATGCGCCGCGACCGGGACTCCGAGAACGGCCTGATGGAGTTCATGGTCATCGAGCTCCTCCAGCGCGCCAAGGAGATCCGGACCACCCAGGTCTCGCTGAACTTCGCGATGTTCCGCTCCGTCTTCGAACGCGGCTCGAAGCTCGGCGCGGGACCCGTGCTGAGGCTGTGGCGCTCGCTGCTCAGCTTCTTCTCCCGCTGGTGGCAGATCGAGTCGCTGTACCGCGCCAACGCCAAGTACCGCCCGATCTGGGAACCCCGCTTCATGCTCTTCGAGAAGTCCGCCGACCTGCCGCGCATCGGTATCGCGGCCGCGCGCGCGGAAGGCTTCCTGGAGGCCCCCGGGCTGCCCAAGTGGCTGCACCGCAAGCACCTGGAGTCCCAGAGGTGAGGGTCCCCCGCTCCCTGATCGGCAACGGACCAGTACGTCGGTTCGCCCGGCGGGAGTGGGGTCCGCTTTACCTGGCCGTCCGCTACGCGCTCCGCACCCAGCGCTGGCGGGCGGTCCCCATGACGCTCGGCGCGGTCGCGCTGACATCGTTGTTCCAAGTCGTCCAGAACCAGTCCTGGGGCTTCCGCCCGGTCCAGGTGATCGGCTCGGTCAAGGCCGAGGACGCGCTGTGGATCTCGCTGCTTCGCACCCCGCTCTCCCTCTTCGTCCCGGCCCTCGACCTGCCGGTCTGGGGCGCGCTCGCCCAGCTGCTGCTGGTCTTCGGGATCGCGGAGATCTGCATCGGCCGCCGCCACACCCTGCTCATCGCCTACGCGGCGACCCTGGCCGGGACGATGTACGCGCGCGTGGGCATCGCCCTCGGCCCCGACAGCGTCCTGGGGCTGCCCGCCTCGGACGCCAAGATGGTCGACACCGGCCCCTCGGCCGCGGTGGTGGGGCTCGCGGTGTACGTGTGCTGGCGCTACCGGGCGTACTGGACGGCCGGGGTGGTGGCCGCCTCGATGGTCGGCGAGGTGCTGCTCAAGGACAACCTCGCGGGCAAGGAGCACATCGCGGCGCTCGTCGCGGTGGGCGTGCTGTGCTGGATCACCTCGGTCCGCCAGAAGCGCCGCCGCGACCGCGCCGCTCAGGGGCGGCGCACCGGCAGCCTGTCCGGGGCACCGCCGATAAAGTCCTGAACCCGGCGCCGCAGCCGCGTCCAGCGCCGGTCGTGCCGGTAGACCCGCATCGCCGAGCGGGCGCGGGCCCTGGGCCGCTTGCGGTAGAAGCGGCGGGCCCACGGCGAGCCGGGCCGGGCGAGCCGGATGGCGCCGATCAGCGCCACGAACGGGACGAGCGTGCCCATGATGGCGAGCCGGAACTTGCCCTTGAACAGCGCGATCAGCACGAAGCAGAAGTTGATCCAGAGGGTGAGGACGAACGACGCCCGGTCGTGCTGCTCCTGCGCGGTCATGTCGTTGACGCCGAGCGGCGAGAACCCGCCCAGGGTGAGCAGCACCAGGGCGGCGGTCAGCACCACCACCTCGACGCTCTTGCGGCCCTGCTCGGTCCAGTAGACGTCGTCCAGGTGCAGGATCAGCGCGAACTCGTCGAGGACCAGGCCCGCGCCGATCCCGAAGACCACCGCGAAGACACCGGCGCCGATCCCGTTCCGCCCGCTGCCGACCGCCCCGAACCCGCCCACCACCGTGAGGATCACCCCGGGCACCACGTGGTGGATGTGCAGCCCGCCCGGCCTGATGTTGCGGAACGGGCCGCGCCCGGCGCGGATGAGCCGGGTGATCGTACGGGTGACGAGGAAGGTCAGCACGAACGACGCCAGGGCGAGCAGCATCGGAAGCTTGCCCGGCTCGACGAAGTTCCGGTTGAACCAGCTCATCCCCGTCCGCCCTGAATCGGAGGAGTGCATGCAATACGCGCAATTTACCCCGGTGGGGCCGGGAGCGACGCGCGGGATACCCTGCGGCCGATGAATCCCATGGACGGCATACGGTTCGCCTTCGGCACGCTCACCGCGCTCCCGGTACGGGTCACCCGCTGGGACCGCGAGGCGGCCCGGTCCGGGATGCTCTGGGCGCCCCTGGCGGGCCTGGTGCTCGGCCTCTGCGCGGCGGCCGCAGGAGGCCTCCTCCTGCTCCTCGACTCGGGCCCGCTGCTCGCCGCCGTCGCCACGGCCGCGGTCCCGGCCGCGCTCACCCGGGGGCTGCACCTGGACGGCCTGGCGGACGTGGCGGACGGCCTGGGCAGCGCCAAGCCCGCGGAGGACGCGCTGCGGATCATGAAGCAGTCGGACATCGGCCCGTTCGGCGTGCTCACGCTGGTCTTCGTGCTCCTGGGCCAGGTGGCCGTACTCGCCGAGCTGTACGCGGCGAGCTGGACGCGGGGCGCGGTGGCGACGGCGGTGGCGGCCGCCGCGTCCCGGCTGGCCCTCACCCTGTCGTGCCGCCCGGGCGTCCCCCCGGCCCGCCCGGACGGTTTGGGGGCGGCCGTGGCGGGCGCGGTGCCCCTGCGGGCGGCGGTGGGGGTGGCGGTGCTGGTCGCGGCCGGGTGCGCGGCCGGGGCCGGGGTGACGCTGGGTCTTGGCGCGGCCCTCCACCACGCCCTGGCGGTCGCGGCGGGCCTGCTGGCGGCCCAACTGCTCCTGACGCACTGCGTACGCCGCTTCGGCGGGGTCACGGGGGACGTGTTCGGCGCGGTGGCCGAGACGGCGACGACCACGGCCCTGATCGTGTCGGCGCTGGGGGCGGTCTAGGGACTGCGGGCCGTCTTGGACTGAGCGCGCAGTTCCCCGCGCCCCTTCTTGGCCCGGTCTTTGTCCGCGGGCCGGTGGGGGCTGGTCGCGCAGTTCCCCGCGCCCCTGAAAGCCTGTGGCTGAGCTGGGTTTTCTGGCTGCGGCGGACCACCTAAGGGGCGCGGGGAACTGCGCGCTCAGCCCAGCACGGCCCGCGGACAAACGAGGGTTTTGCGGCTCCGCCGCGCGGGCGCGACCAGCAAGGGATGCCGCGTAGCGGCATTTCAGGGGCGCGGGGAACTGCGCGACCAGCCCCCACCGGCCCGCAGCCGAAAGCGATCCTCAACAGGCCTGACGCCACGTCCCCAGATCCAACTCCTTCCGCATGGCGCTCAGCCGCAACCCCCGCGCCGCATCACAGAACTTCCCCGGCGCCAGCTTGTACTCCACGTTGAAGACGGCCTTCCCCGCCTTCACGAACGGCGCCAACTGATCGCACTCGCCGAACTCCGCACACTGCTCGTTCACCGCGAAGTCGAAGTCCCCCACCAGCTCCGGGATCTGGTCGAGGTCGTTCTTCAGCCCGACCGCCAGCCCCCGGTCATGGGCGAGCCGCGCGATCAGCCGGTTGTACGCGAGCTGCTGGGCCGCCGTGAGCGGGAACCCGGTCTCGTTGTCGTAGCCGTCCATGTTGTCCGGCTCGACCGCGTCGAACCCCTTCTCCCGGCACATGTCGAACCGCTCGGCCATCAGCGGTCCCAGTACGTCCGTGCGGCGGACGTCGAGCCAGCGCTCGCCCTTCCAGCCGTTGCTCTTGCCGAGCACCGACTTGGGGAACCGGTCGGCGTCCGGGCGGAAGTCCTCCCAGGCGCCCGTCGACACGTAACAGATGACCTTGCGTCCGCGCCGGTGCAGATCGTCGACCTGCGCCTTGGAGACGTTGAAGCCGTCGACGTCGTACACCGGCACGTCCACCGTCGGGTCGAGCTTCCCGGTGAGCTGCCACTGCCAGGCGAGGCCGGGCCGCGGCTGCCAGCGCGCACCGCCGGGCTTCGGCGAGGGGCTGGACGGGCCCGGGCGGGACGCGGACGGGCTCGGCGCGGCGCTCGACTCGTCCGGCCCAGGCCTGTCGTCCTCGTCCGAGGACGACGAGGAGCACCCCGCCACCAGGAGCAGCAGCAGGACCAGCGCGAGCGGGAGGCGTCTCATCGGGCGGCCTCCAGGAGGTGCGGCAGGGTGCCCCAGGGGTGCGGGGCGTCGCCCGGCACCGCGCAGTGCACGGACGTGGTGGGCCGGGCGCCGGGCGGGGCCGCGTACACCAGGTGGCAGAAGCGCTCGGGCGGGTGGTCCAGGGTCCACTCCGGGGCGCGCACCTCGGGATAGGCCGCCCAGGTGCCCTCGAACGTGACCAGCAGGTCCGCGAGGTCGGCGTAGCCGGGGTCGGGGTGGGCGCCGTGGTTGAGGACCAGGGCGCGGGCCCCGGCCGCGCGGGCGGCGACCGAGAGCCGCCGGTAGTGCGGCAGCAGCGCCGGGTCGGTGGCCGCCTGGTCGAGGAAGGCGCCGTCGGCCCCGTACCAGTCGCGGTGGCGCAGCAGGTCGCGTACGACGTCGGCGTGCGGGCGGCGGCCGTAGTCCGTGTCCGCGTAGCCGAGGACGGGGACACCGGCCTCCCGCAGCCGGGCCGCGGCCTCGGCGAACGCCGGGTCCGGGGCCTCCCCCGCGCCGCTGGCCGGGTTGAGCACCACCCCGTACAGCAGGGCGGCCGCAGCGATCAGCGTCTCCCAGGCGTCGGGCCGGTCGGCCGGGTGGTCGTAGAACGGGACGAGGAGGTTCCTCCCGGTGTCCCGCGCGGTGCGCGTGGCGTGCATGGTGTGCGTGACTTCCGTCCTGATGCGCGCGGCCGCCGCGGGCCCCGCTCCGTATGCGGTCGTGCCTGATCCGGTCGTACCCGATGCAGTCATACCCGGTGGGCCGTCGCCCTTCCCAGCAGCGCGCCCACGAGCCCGGCGAGCACCACCGCGGCCACGCCCGCCACCACCGGCCCGACCGTGTGCGGGTGGCCCGCCCCGGTCGCCAGGGCGAGGACCTGCACCCCGCCCGCCGTGCAGCAGACGGCGGCGGCGCTGCGGACCGCCCCGAACGACTGGAGCAGCAGCGCGGTCCACAGGACCATGCCGGTGAGCAGCAGCCCGGTGAGGCGGAGCGCGCCCAGTTCGGGGGCGCCCGGCCACAAGAGCGTGCCGACGACCGTGAGGGCGAAGAGGATGGCGAGATAGCCGCTCAGACAGACCGCGATGGTGATCACGGTCGCCTTGCGGAAGCCGTACGCGGTGGTGCTGGCCCGCAGCCCGGCCAGGCTCTCGCTGCGGAAGCGGTACAGCAGCCACTCGGCGGGTCCCATGCTCAGGGTGAGCGCCACGGCCGAGGGCGCGGCCACGGCGGCCCCGGCCCCGTCGGCGAACACGTCCCCGACGGCCGCGTAGAGCACCAGGACGCCGGTGCCCAGGCCGAACAGGGCGTACGGGACGGACGCGGCGAGCCGTGGGCCCGGCCGGTCGTCGTCCGCTCCCCCGGCGGCGGCCGCGCCGGCCAGGGCCCGCCAGGCGAAGCCGGCCGCGGCGGCGAGCGAGAGCAGCAGCAGCCCGGTGCGCAGCACCTCGGGCGGGTCGACGGCGACGGTCCCCGCCGCGCCCGCCGCCATCGGCAGCAGCGCGACCAGCAGGTCCCGCTCGCGCCCCATGGCGAGCAGCACGGTCGCCGCCGCCAGATAGACGGCCTGCCCGGCGGCGAAGGAGGCGGCGGACAGTTCGCCGGGCCCGCTCGCCGCCAGCGCCACCAGGGCGCTCAGGACGGCCCCCAGTGGCGCCCCGGTGCGCAGGGCGGCGGCCGCGGCGGGCCGGTCGCCGAGGCCCAGCCAGGCGTACGCGCGGTGCGAGAGGCCCTGGTTCCACACCCAGCCGGTGACGGCCCCGGCGAGCAGCGGGACCGTGCCGGCGGGCAGACCGAAGCCGTCCGGGGGCCCGGTGAGCAGCGGCGCCCCCAGGACGTACGCGAGGCCGGGCAGCGCGAAGACCAGGCCGCGCAGCAGACAGGCGGGCAGGGTGGCGTGCCAGGGGTCGGCGGCCGGGCCCGCGGCGGGCGGGTAGCGGCGCTCCACGCGCGCGTAGAGGTCCTCGGCGAGCTCGAAGGAGTCGTGGCGGCCGTAGGTCGTACGGATGTGGGCGTCGGTCATGCCGTCGGATTCGAGGATGGCCGCGACCTCGTCCGGGTGGACGGCGGCGGCGATCAACTCCTCCAGGCGGTCGGCCAGTTCGTCGATGGGGTCGGCGGCGACGGCGTGCGGACGCTGGCGCGGGATGAACGGCAGGGTGTCCTGTCCCTCCTTGCCCAGCCAGAGCGAGCCGCTCACCAGACGGATCCGTCCGACGCCAGCTCCCGGTACCAGGGGTCGGTGAGTTCGAGCGTCCAGTCGTCCGACTCCTGCGGCACCTCGACGCGCGGCTCGGCGACCGGCGCGTACCGCGGTACGGGCTCCGGGCCGCCGGCGAGCTCCAGATAGATCCGGCGGAACCCGTCCACGGACCGGTGGAGCGTGAACTGGTCGACGACCCGGCTGCGGGCCCGCGCCCCCAGCTCGGTTCGGTACGCGTCGTCGCGCAGCAGCGCGAGCGCGGCCTCGGCCATCAGCGCGGGCTCGCGCGGCGGCACCACCAGACCGGCGTCCCCGACGGCCTCGCGCACCCCGCCCACGTCCGTGGAGACCGTGGCGCGGCCGCAGGACATCGCCTCTATCAACGAGAAAGGGAACCCCTCACTGATGCTGGAGAGCATCACCACGCTCCCCGCCGCGTACGCGCTGGCGACGTCGCTGATGCGGCCCTCGTAGCTGATGCCGTCGGTCACGCCGAGTTCGGCGGCGAGCTTCTCCAGACGGGTGCGGTAGTCCGCGTTGCCCGCCGGGACGGGGCCGAACAGCCGCAGCCGCACCTCGGGCAGCTCCGCCCTGACCATGGCGTACGCCCGGATCAGGGTCTCCAGGTCCTTGATGGGGTCGACGCGGCCGCACCAGCTGAGGGTGGGCACCGCGGGGTCGGGTCCGGCGTGCGGGAAGAGGTTGGGGTCGACGCCGTTGTAGACCGTCCTGATGCGGTCCACCGGCGCCCCGCCGCGCTCCTCCCAGCGGCGGTTGTACTGGTTGCACGGGGTGATGAGGTCGGCCTGGCGGTAGCCCATCGAGTTGAGCTCGCGGTAGAAGCTGAGGATCACCGACTTCACCGGCCAGGTCTGCTCGCCGGTGCGGTAGCCGAGGTAGCGCTCGCGCAGATAGATGCCGTGTTCGGTGAGGAGAAAGGGCACGCCGTCGAAGTGCTGGGCGGCGAGCGCGGGCAGGGTGGCGAGCCCGCTGCTGACCGCGTGCGCCACGCAGTCCTCCGGGAGCCGGGCGGCCAGCGGGCGCAGCGCGTGTTCGAGGAGGTCGGTGGCGGTCAGGGCGTCGTGCACGGTGGGCCGTGCGGCGGCTATCTGGAGGTGCGGCATGGTCCAGATCCACATCAGCGACCGCAGCGCGGCCTCCGAGCGCAGCGCCGCCGAGAGCCGCCCGGCCCGGGCCAGCCGCGCCAGGGCGTACAGCCCCTGGGTGAAGTCGCAGCCGGACTCCGGGTCGAGCATCGAGAGCAGGAACCGCTCATAGACGTCTATGAAACGGCGCCGCTCCTTGCCGAGGAGTGGCCGCCGCGCCGGCACCGTCCCCCACAGGGGGAACGCCGTGTGCCGGTACACGTTCGGCGGCAGCTCCCAGGTGACCGGCTCGCGGCCGCTGCCGGTGAGGGCCAGGACGTTGAAGTCGACCTCCGGCATACCGCGGACGAGCTGGTCGCACCAGGTGCTCACACCTCCGTGGATGTGCGGATAGGTGCCTTCCGTGAGCATGGTGACATGACGGCCACTGCTCGGCATTGGTGTCCCCCCTGGACAGCGAATGTCAGTCGGCTGGTCAGGCCGGAAGCTTCAGCGTGATCGCCGCCTGGAGCGGTCCGGGTGAGGACCAGGCGGAGCGCTGACCCGCGTACGGCGTGCCGAACACGGTGGTACCGAGGAGCTGTTGCTGCCGGGTGCCCTCGGGAGCGGTGACGGGTGCCACCACGCCCGACGGCGCCTGGACGGTCACGGTCGTACCGATGCGGTACGCGGTGACCTTGCCGTCCGCGACCGCCTGGGCCCACGTGGACTGGCGGCCGAGTTCGGTGCCGATGTCCCGCTGGCGCAGGTTGACGACGGGCGCGCTGTCGGCGAAGAGACCACGATAGTCGCCGAGGACCTTGTCCAGGACCGGGTAGAGGATCCGCTCCTCGGCGAGGTTGGACTGGTGGACGTAGTGCGGCCGCGGGTCGTTGCCGAGCACGTGGCGCAGCGCGGTGCCGGCCTCCTGGGGAACGATGTGGGACTGGTAGCCGGTGGCGGTGTCCAGCGGCGCGGGCAGGCAGGTGGACGTCGGGTTGTCCTCGCAGATCCCGCTGCCGCCGTCCGCCTTCGAGGTGTAGATCCAGTTGTACTCGTCGGTCATCTCGGCCGCCTTGCCGACGTTGTAGTACACGTTCATCGGGTAGCGCGGCACCGTGAGGGCCTTGCCGACCGGGCGCTGCTGCGGCTCGCGCGAGTTGTCGCTCCCCGTCCACTTGACCCCGGCGTCGGCCAGGCCGCCGGCCAGGTTGGGGTTGTCCTGGGGCTGCTGCGGCAGGGTCTTCAGGCCGGAGTGCTCACCGGTGACCAGTTCGGTGCGGTCGACCGGAAGGCCCTTCTGCACGCCCCAGTTGTAGTTGTTGTTGATCTGGCCGGAAATATCGCTCCGGCTCACCCACTTGGTGCTGCCGTCCGCGTTCTTCGCGCAGGTCCAGGGGACGGTGGTGGTGTCCTGGACGCAGCCGAGGAACTCGTGCGTGTAGGTGTGGTTCTCCCAGCGGAACTTGGCCTTGTCGGCGAGGAGCTGGGCGGTGAGCGCGTCGGTGCCGCCGTTCTCCGCCTTCCACTCCTCCCCCGAACCCGCGTTGTACAGCATGTCGAGGGTGAAACCGCTGGTCTGCTCCCACTGGGCGGCGTACTGCGCGTCGGCCGCCGTCATCCGGATGTCGCTGGTCCGACCGCTCCCGTCGGCGCAGTCGAAGTCGCCCGGCGTGCAGTTGGCCGTGGTGTCCCAGCGGGCGTCCGGCGCGAAGACATCGTCGACATGCACGGCAAAATAGTTGCGGCTCTGCCCGAGGTGTACGCCTTGAGTCAGCCATTCCACCATGCCGCGGGCAAGTACCTTGAACTGCTCCTGGTACTGGTTGTACGCGAAGGTGACGACCAGTTCGCTGCGCCCGTCGCGGGTGTAGGACCCGACCAGAGAACCGCCGGCGGGCGCGGTGAGGTAGCTGGTGTAGCCCTCCCGGGGATGGCCCGCGTACCCGTAGCTCTCCGAGACCAGGGCGGAGTTGTCCTCGAAGGGAACCGTTCCGTCAAGGTAGTTGAACGGCCCGGCCTTGCCGTCCGCGGTGACCTGGGTCTTGGCGCCGTCCAGGACGCCCGCCCAACCGCCGTTCTGGTCGGTGTAGTCGAGCCCGACCTCGGGGTGGGCCCAGGTGTAGGCGTCGATCTGGCGGATGCCGAAGGTCTTCTCGTACGCCGCGAGCGCGGTCTGCTCGGGGGCGTCGGCGGAGCCGAACGGGATCTCGTTGGGCGCGACGACGCCCTGGAACTTGGCGCGGGGCCGCCCGCTCACCGTGTCGCTCAGGAACGCCGCGTCGATCGTCTGGCGCCCGGCGTCGTTCAGTCTCACCGTCTGGTACGGCAGTCCGATGCTCTTCAGCTGGGCCACCAGCGCGTCCACCGCGCTGCCCCCGTCGTCCAGGACGAGCACCTTGAGGTCGATGCGCGCAGGTGTCGCCGTCGTGTCGGCACTCGCCGCGGGTATGCCCGCCGCCAGCACGCCGGCGGTCAACAGCGCCACCGTGGTTCTGCCCGCCTTCAGGCGGTTCGCCTTCTTCAATGTTTCCCCCCTCAATGGGGGCCCTTCCGCATGCGTGCGCACATGGCAGGACCTGTGGAGATGATGCAAAGGAGCCCTGTGCGCCCTTGCCCGAACGGGCCGAGTGTGACCGAGCAGTCACAGTCTGGCGGGGAAACATTGAAGAGACACCACGGATGAGTGAATTGCCGCCACCGTGATCGAAGCGCGTCTTTGCGCGTACGCTCAGATCCACGCCCAAGTCGGCCGATTTACGGTGTGTCGGGGCACAGCCGACCCACCCGGCGGCCCGGAAAATCAGCCACGGATGAGTGAATTGCCGCTGCTGTGAGCGAAACGTATGAGCGCGCGTACGCTCGTATCCGCGCCCAACTCGGCCGATTTACGATGCGCCGGGGCACAGCCGACCCATCCCTCGGCTCGGAAACTCAACGGAAGAGAGACTTCACCACCGTGACTGCTCTGACTCTCAGCACTGCCGGTGCCGCGACGCTGCGCGCCGACGCCGTGGTCGTCGGCATCGCCAAGGGCACCGGGCCCAAGGCCGGTCCGGTCGTGGCGCCGGGCGCCGAGGCCGTGGACAAGGCGTTCGGCGGCAAGCTCGCCGGCGTCCTGGAGACCCTGGGTGCCTCCGGTGCCGAGGGCGAGGTGACCAAGCTGCCGTCGCCGTCCGGCCTGAAGGCGCCGGTCGTGCTGGCGGTCGGACTCGGCACGGCCCCCGAGAAGGACGAGGCGTTCGCCGCCGAGGTACTGCGGTCCGCCGCCGGCGCCGCGGCCCGCGCGCTCACCGGCACCAAGAAGGCCGCGTTCGCGCTGCCCGTGGAGGCGGCCGAGGACGTGGCGGCCATCGCGGAGGGCGCGCTGCTCGGTGCGTACGCCTTCACCGCGTACCAGGACGGCGGCAAGGGCGCGAAGGCGCCACTGGCCGAAATCGCCCTGATCGGCGCCAAGCCGCGTGACAAGGCTCACAAGGCCGCCGCCGAGCGCGCCATCACGCTGGCCGAGGAGATCAACCGCGCCCGCGACCTGGTGAACACCCCGCCGAACGACCTCTACCCCGAATCCTTCGCCGCAGTCGCCACCGCGGCCGCCAAGGAGCACGGCGTCAAGGTCCAGGTGCTCGACGAGAAGGCGCTCACCAAGGGCGGCTACGGCGGCATCCTCGGCGTCGGCACCGGCTCCGCCAACGGGCCCCGCCTGGTGCGCATCGCCTACACCCACCCGGCCGCGGCCAAGTCGCTCGCCTTCGTCGGCAAGGGCATCACCTACGACTCGGGCGGCATCTCGCTGAAGCCGGCCGGCCACAACGAGACGATGAAGTGCGACATGGCCGGCGCCGCCGCCGTCTTCGCCGCCGTCGTCTCGGCCGCCCGCCTCGGCCTGAAGGTGAACGTCACCGGCTGGCTGGCGCTCGCCGAGAACATGCCGTCCGGCACCGCCACCCGCCCGGGCGACGTCCTGCGCATGTACAGCGGCAAGACCGTCGAGGTCCTCAACACCGACGCCGAGGGCCGGCTCGTGCTCGCCGACGCCCTGGCCAAGGCCTCCGAGGAGAACCCGGACGCGATCGTCGACGTGGCGACCCTGACCGGCGCCATGATGATGGCGCTCGGCAGCCGCACGTTCGGCGTCATGGCCAACGACGACGCCTTCCGCACCGCCGTCCACGAGACGGCCGAGGAGGCCGGCGAGCCGTCCTGGCCGATGCCGCTCCCCGCCGACCTGCGCAAGGGCATGGACTCCCCGACCGCCGACATCGCCAACATGGGCGAGCGGATGGGCGGCGGCCTGGTGGCCGGTCTGTTCCTGAAGGAGTTCGTGGGCGAGGGCATCACCTGGGCCCACCTGGACATCGCGGGCCCGGCCTACAACGAGGGCGCCCCCTTCGGCTACACCCCCAAGGGCGGCACCGGCTCCGCGGTCCGCACCCTGGTCCGCCTCGCCGAGCGCACCGCCGACGGCGAGCTGGGCTGACGCAGCCCGGCACCGATGGCCTCGGGCATATGCCCGAGGCCGTTCGTGTTCACCCCCCGGATGCGTCCGGATTCCGCTCTGGACGAAATCCTGCCGTATACGGGGGGCCGTACACGGCGATCGCCCTCCCGAGAGGACGATCGCCGTCCCGGAGCCCGGCCCCGCGTCCCGCCTTCCGGCAACAAGTGCGAAGATGGGTTCTCGGCAGGACAGGGCCCCCACCACAGGGCCGACGAAGACAGCGGCCGAACACCAGCCGCCGCCCGGTCACGGGACCGGCGCCCGGCGCACATGCATGGAGGACGTGACGTGGCGAACGACGCCAGCACCGTTTTCGACCTAGTGATCCTCGGCGGTGGCAGTGGCGGCTACGCCGCGGCCCTGCGCGGAGCGCAGCTGGGCCTGGACGTCGCACTGATCGAGAAGAACAAGCTCGGCGGCACCTGCCTGCACAACGGCTGCATCCCCACCAAGGCCCTGCTGCACGCCGGCGAGATCGCCGACCAGGCGCGCGAGGCCGAGCAGTTCGGTGTCAAGGCCACCTTCGAGGGCATCGACATCGCGGCCGTCCACAAGTACAAGGACGACGTGATCTCGGGCCTCTACAAGGGCCTCCAGGGCCTGGTCGCCTCCCGCAAGGTGACGTACATCGAGGGTGAGGGCCGCCTGTCGTCGCCCACCTCGGTCGACGTCAACGGGCAGCGCGTCCAGGGCCGCCACGTCCTCCTGGCGACCGGCTCCGTGCCGAAGTCGCTGCCGGGCCTGGAGATCGACGGCAACCGCATCATCTCCTCGGACCACGCGCTGACCCTGGACCGGGTCCCGCAGTCCGCGATCATCCTGGGCGGCGGCGTCATCGGCGTCGAGTTCGCCTCGGCGTGGAAGTCCTTCGGCACCGACGTCACCGTCGTCGAGGGCCTCAAGCACCTCGTCCCGGCCGAGGACGAGAACTCCTCGAAGCTCCTCGAGCGCGCGTTCCGCAAGCGCGGCATCAAGTTCAACCTGGGCACCTTCTTCCAGAAGGCCGAGTACACCCAGAACGGTGTCAAGGTCACGCTGGCCGACGGCAAGGAGTTCGAGGCCGAGGTCCTCCTCGTCGCCATCGGCCGCGGCCCGGTCTCGCAGGGCCTCGGTTACGAGGAGCAGGGCGTCGCGATGGACCGCGGCTACGTCCTCGTCGACGAGTACATGCGCACCAACGTGCCGACCATCTCGGCCGTCGGTGACCTCGTCCCGACCCTCCAGCTCGCGCACGTCGGCTTCGCCGAGGGCATCCTGGTGGCGGAGCGTCTGGCCGGTCTCAAGACCGTCCCGATCGACTACGACGGTGTGCCGCGCGTGACGTACTGCCACCCCGAGGTCGCCTCCGTCGGCATCTCCGAGGCCAAGGCCAAGGAGATCTACGGTGCGGACAAGGTCGTCGCTCTGAAGTACAACCTCGCGGGCAACGGCAAGAGCAAGATCCTCAAGACCGCGGGCGAGATCAAGCTCGTCCAGGTCAAGGACGGTGCCGTGGTCGGCGTCCACATGGTCGGTGACCGTATGGGCGAGCAGGTCGGCGAAGCCCAGCTGATCTACAACTGGGAGGCTCTGCCGGCCGAGGTCGCGCAGCTCATCCACGCGCACCCGACGCAGAACGAGGCCCTCGGCGAGGCGCACCTGGCGCTGGCCGGCAAGCCGCTGCACTCCCACGACTGATTGCCCTCGGGCGCGACGACCACTTCCGCAAATCTGTAAGGAGAAACTGAAACCATGTCGGTTTCCGTAACCCTTCCGGCGCTCGGCGAGAGCGTCACCGAGGGCACCGTCACCCGCTGGCTGAAGGCCGAGGGCGAGCGCGTCGAGGCCGACGAGCCGTTGCTCGAGGTCTCGACCGACAAGGTCGACACCGAGATCCCGGCCCCCGCCTCCGGCATCCTGGCCTCCATCAAGGTGGCCGAGGACGAGACCGTCGAGGTCGGCGCCGAGCTGGCGATCATCGACGACGGCTCGGGCGCTCCGGCCGCCGCCGCGGCTCCGGCCGCCGAGCCCGCCGCCGCTCCCGCCCCGGCCCCCGTGGCCGAGGCTCCGGCCGCCCCGGCGCCGGTCGCCGAGGCCCCGGCCCCGGCTGCCGCTCCGGCCGGCGCCGCCGGCACCGACGTGACGCTGCCCGCCCTCGGCGAGTCCGTCACCGAGGGCACCGTCACCCGCTGGCTGAAGCAGGTCGGCGAAGAGGTGGCCGAGGACGAGCCGCTCCTCGAGGTCTCCACCGACAAGGTCGACACCGAGATCCCCGCCCCGGTCGCCGGTGTGCTCCTGGAGATCGTGGTCGGCGAGGACGAGACCGCCGAGGTCGGCGCCAAGCTGGCCGTCATCGGCGCCGCGGGTGCCGCGCCCGCCGCCGCTGCCGCCCCGGCCGCCCCGGCTCCGGTCGCGGCTCCGGCCCCGGTGGCCGCTCCGGCGCCCGCCCCGGCTCCGGCTCCGGCCGCCCCCGTGGCCGCCCCGGCCGCGCCCGCCGCCCCGGCGCCCGCGCCGGTCGCCGCCCCGGCCCCGGTGACCCCGGCCCCGGCCCCGGTCGCCACCTCCGGCGACGACGGCGCGTACGTCACGCCGCTGGTCCGCAAGCTCGCCTCCGAGTCCGGTGTGGACCTGGGCGCGGTCAAGGGCACCGGCGTCGGCGGCCGCATCCGCAAGCAGGACGTCATCGCCGCGGCCGAGGCCGCGAAGGCCGCCGCTGTGGCGCCGGTCGCCGCCGCCGCGCCCGCCGCGAAGGCCGCCCCCTCCCTGGAGGCGTCCCCGCTGCGCGGCCAGACGGTCAAGATGACCCGGATGCGCAAGGTCATCGGCGACAACATGATGAAGGCCCTGCACTCGCAGGCGCAGCTCACCACCGTCGTCGAGGTGGACATCACCAAGCTGATGAAGCTGCGTGCTGCCGCCAAGGACTCCTTCGCCGCCCGTGAGGGCGTCAAGCTGTCCCCGATGCCGTTCTTCGTGAAGGCGGCGGCCCAGGCGCTGAAGGCCCACCCGGTCATCAACGCCCGGATCAACGAGGACGAGGGCACCATCACGTACTTCGACTCGGAGAACATCGGCATCGCCGTGGACTCCGAGAAGGGTCTGATGACGCCGGTCATCAAGGGTGCGGGCGGTCTGAACCTCGCCGGCATCTCCAAGGCGACCGCCGAGCTGGCCGGCAAGGTCCGCGCCAACAAGATCACCCCGGACGAGCTGTCCGGCGCGACCTTCACGATCAGCAACACCGGCTCGCGCGGTGCGCTGTTCGACACGGTCATCGTGCCGCCGAACCAGGTCGCGATCCTGGGCATCGGCGCCACCGTCAAGCGCCCGGCGGTCATCGAGACCGCCGAGGGCACGGTCATCGGCATCCGCGACATGACCTACCTGGCGCTCTCCTACGACCACCGTCTGGTGGACGGCGCCGACGCGGCCCGCTACCTGACGGCCGTCAAGGCGATCCTGGAGGCCGGCGAGTTCGAGGTCGAGCTCGGCCTGTAGGACCGCGGCCGTACGGTCTGTGACGAAGGCGCCCCCGCCCGGAGTGATTCCAGGTGGGGGCGCCGCCGTATTGTCTAGAGGTCACCGCTCGCGCGAAGGAGCTCTTCATGACCCCGCCCGTCGTCCACTCGCTGCGCGAGCAGATCCGCGAGCACATCGTGGAGGGGATCGTCAGCGGCCGCTGGAAGCCGGGTGAGCGGATCGTGGAGCGCCGCATCGCGGTCGAGCTCCAGGTGAGCCAGACGCCCGTCCGGGAGGCCCTGCGCGAGCTGGAGTCCCTCCGGCTGATCGAGTCGGCCCCCAACAAGGGCGTACGCGTACGGAACCTGACGGCGGCCGACCTGGAGGAGAGCTACCCCGTCCGGGCGGGCCTGGAGCAGATCGCGGCCGAGCTGGCCGCGGACCGCCTCGCCGCCGACTGCTCGGCGCTCGAACCGCATGTGGCGGCGCTGTACGAGGCGGATGCGGCGGCGGACGGGACGGCGCAGGTCCGGCACACGGTGGGGTTCCATCGGGAGCTGGTGCGGGCGGCGCACAACAGCGTGCTGCTGCACACGTGGGAGGGGCTCGGCATCGAGGTCTTCACGGCCCTGTCCATCCGCTGGCTGGGCACGGTCCAGAAGTCGTACGCGGAGGAGCACCAGGAGCTGGTGGAGGCCTTCCGACGCCACGATCCGCGGATCGGCACGCTGGTGAAGTCCCACGTCCTGGGCTGCGCGCCCCGGGCTTAGCCCCCGCCCCGCCCCTTCCCGAAAGCCCTCCGGCGGGCGGCCTGGTGGTGGGCTGCGCCCCCGGACCCCCTGTTTACCTGCGGACCGTGCTGGGCTGGTCGCGCAGTTCCCCGCGCCCCTTAAATGCCGCTGCGCGGCATCCTCGGGGGCGCCCCGGAGCGGCGCATCTTAGGGGCACGGGGAACTGCGCGAGCAACCCCCACCGGCCCGCAGACAACCCCCGGGCCAACCAACCGCCCGCTCATACTCCGGCACCCCCGCTCATCCGTACCCCGCCCCACCTGCGAAAACAAGGCACCCCGTGCCCCCATCCGCGGCACCCTGTGCCGACTTTTTCGATATCAAGAAGTTTTTCGCTCAACGCTTTGATCGATCATCGATCGTCGGCTTACAGTCGACGGCGGACTTACCCGGTCCACCGCCCTGTCCTGCCAGACAAGGCCTCTTTCTCCACCCCCCTCCTGTCCGGAAGGCGGCGATCATGATCGACCCCACGCCCAAGTCTCCGAGCGAGCTCGACCAGCTCCCGGACCGTGACACCGAGGAGACCGCCGAGTGGGCGGCCTCCCTCGATGCCGTCGCCAAGGCCGCCGGCCCGCACCGGGCCGCGTATCTGATGCGCCGCACGCTCCAGCACGCCGAGGGCGCGGGCCTGGCCCTGCCCAAGCTGCTGGAGACGGACTACGTCAACACCATCCCCAGCTCCGCCGAACCCGTCATCGACGGCGACGAGGAGATGGAGCGCCGGATCACGGCGTGGAACCGGTGGAACGCCGCCGCGATGGTCACCCGCGGCTCCAAGCACGGCGTCGGCGGCCACATCGCCACCTTCGCCTCCGCCGCCTGGCTGTACGAGACCGGCTTCAACCACTTCTTCAAGGGGAAGGAGGCCGACGGATCCGGCGACCAGCTGTACATCCAGGGCCACGCCTCCCCCGGCATCTACGCCCGCGCCTTCCTCGACGGCCGTCTGGGCGAGACGCACCTCGACAACTTCCGGCAGGAGTCCGGCGGCAACGGCCTGCCCTCCTACCCGCACCCGCGCCGACTGCCCTGGCTGTGGGAGTTCCCGACGGTCTCGATGGGCCTCGGCCCGCTGTCGGCGATCTACCAGGCGCGCTTCAACCGGTACCTCACCAACCGCAACATCAAGGACGTCTCGGCCTCCCACGTGTGGGCCTTCCTCGGTGACGGCGAGATGGACGAGCCCGAGTCGACCGCCGCACTCGCGCTCGCCGCGCGTGAGGGCCTCGACAACCTCACCTTCGTCATCAACTGCAACCTGCAGCGCCTCGACGGCCCCGTCCGCGCCAACTTCAAGATCGTGCAGGAGCTGGAGGCCCAGTTCCGCGGCGCCGGCTGGAACGTCGTGAAGTCGCTGTGGGGCGGCGCCTGGGACGAGCTGTTCGCGCTCGACACCACCGGCGCCCTGGTCCGCCGGCTGCGCGAGGTCCCGGACGCGCAGGTGCAGACGTACCAGACGCGTGACGCGGCCTACATCCGCGAGGACTTCTTCGGCAAGGACCCGGCCCTCGTCGAGATGGCCAAGCTGCTCACCGACGACAAGATCCTCGAGTGCTTCCACCTCTCCCGCGGTGGTCACGAGCCCCGCAAGGTGTACGCCGCGTACAAGGCCGCCCTGGAGTTCAAGGGCGCGCCGACCGTCATCCTGGCGCAGACCGTCAAGGGCTTCACCCTCGGTGAGGGCTTCGCGTCCAAGAACGCGAACCACCAGATGAAGAAGCTCTCGAACGACGAGTTCAAGAACATGCGGGATCTGCTGGACCTGCCGATCTCGGACGCGCAGTTCGTCGACGGGGTCGTGCCGTACGGCCACCCCGGCGCCGACTCTCCCGAGGTCCGCTACCTCCAGGAGCGGCGCGCCGCCCTCGGCGGTCCCGCCCCGGCCCGCCGTACGCACGCGCTCGCCCCGCTGCCCGCCCCGGCCGACAAGGCGTTCGCCGCGTTCGACAAGGGCTCCGGCAGCCAGTCCATGGCCACCACCATGGCGTTCGTCCGGCTCGTCAAGGACCTCATCCGCGACAAGGAGACCGGCAAGCGCTGGGTCCCGATCGTCCCGGACGAGGCCCGTACCTTCGGTATGGAGTCGCTGTTCCCCTCCCTCGGCATCTACTCGCCGAAGGGGCAGACGTACGAGCCGGTCGACCGCGACCAGCTGATGTACTACCGCGAGGCGAAGGACGGCCAGATCCTCAACGAGGGGATCACCGAGGCCGGTTCGATGGCCGACTTCATCGCCGCGTCGTCCGCGTACGCGACGCACGGCGAAGCGATGATCCCGTTCTACATCTTCTACTCGATGTTCGGCTGGCAGCGCACCGCCGACCAGATGTGGCAGCTCGGCGACCAGCTCGGCCGCGGCTTCCTGGTGGGCGCCACCGCCGGTCGTACGACGCTGACCGGTGAGGGCCTGCAGCACGCCGACGGCCACTCGCCGGTGATCGCCGCGACCAACCCGGCGGCGCTCACCTACGACCCGGCGTTCGCGTACGAGATCGGCACGATCGTCAAGGACGGTCTGCGCCGGATGTACGGCGAGGCGGCTCCGGGCGAGGACCAGAACGTCTTCTACTACCTCACCGTCTACAACGAGCCCATGCCGCAGCCCGCCAAGCCGGCCGGGATCGACGAGGGCATCATCAAGGGCCTCTACCGCTTCAACACGGCCGAGTCGGCCGGGCTGAACGTGGCGGCCGCCAACCCCGCGCGCATCCAGCTGCTCGGCTCGGGCACCGCGATCCACTGGACCCTCCAGGCCCAGAAGCTGCTCGCCGAGGAGTGGGGCGTGGCCGCCGACGTGTGGTCCGCGACCTCCTGGACCGAGCTGCGCCGGGACGCCCTGGAGGCGGACGCCGCGCTGCTGCGCGGCGAGGAGCGCGTGCCGTACGTACGCCGGGCGCTGGCCGGTGCCGAGGGCCCGGTCCTCGCGGTCAGCGACTACATGCGCCAGGTCCCGGACCAGATCGCGCAGTGGGTCGAGCAGGACTACTCCTCGCTCGGCGCCGACGGGTTCGGCCTCTCCGACACCCGTGACGCGGCCCGCCGCCACTTCGGCGTCGACGCCCAGTCGATCGTCGTCGCGGCCCTGGCCCAGCTGGCCCGCCGCGGCGAGGTCAAGGCGTCGGCGGTCAAGGAAGCGCGCGAGCGGTACGGCCTGTAAGGCCGTTGGAACGCGGTATACGCCCCCGGGCGCGGCTCTGTGCCGTGCGCCCGGGGGCGTTTCCGTTCATCTGCGGGCCGGTGGGGGCTGGTCGCGCAGTTCCCCGCGCCCCTAGGTGGTTCGTTGTCTGCGGACCGTGGACGGCTGAGCGCGCAGTTCCCCGCGCCCCTAAAGGACTATGGCTGAGCTGAATTCCCCGGCTGCGGCCAACTACCCAAGGGGCGCGAGGAACTGCGCGAGCAACCGGCCACAGCCCGCAGACGACCGACGCTTTTAGGGGCGCGGGGAACTGCGCGACCAGTTGGGGACGGCCCGCAGACAAAGACCGGGCCGATAAGGGGCGCGGGGAACTGCGCGACCAGCCCGCCACCGGCCCGCAGACGAAGGCCGGGCCATCATGGGGTGCATGCGTGCCGCTCGGCTCATCAAGATGGTCCTGCTCCTGCAAGGTCGCGTCTCCATGTCCGCCTCCGACCTCGCCCGCGAGCTGGACGTCTCCGAGCGGACCGTCACCCGGGACGCCCAGGCGCTCGCCGAGGCCGGGGTGCCGGTGTACGCCGAGCGGGGGCGGGCCGGCGGGTACCGGCTGATCGGGGGGTACCGCACCCGGCTCACCGGGCTCGACAGGGACGAGGCCGCCGCGCTGTTCCTGTCCGGGGTGCCGGGCGCGCTGCGGGAGATGGGCCTGGAGGACGCCGCCTCGGCCGCCCGCCTCAAGGTGTCGGCGGCCCTGCTCCCCTCGCTGCGGGACGCGCCCGCGAGCGCCGGGCGGCGCTTCCACCTGGACGCGCCCGGCTGGTGGCAGGAGCCCGAAACGCCCGAGCACCTGCCCGCCGTGGCCCGAGCCGTGTGGGCGGACCTGGTCGTGCGGGTGGTCTACCGGCGCCGCGACGGGGAGTCGGTGGCGCGGCGCCTGGAGCCGTACGGGCTCGTCCTGAAGGCCGGGGTCTGGTACGTGTGCGCCCGCGCCGACGGGGAGCACCCGGGCTTTCGGGTGTATCGAATCGACCGCTTCGGCGAGGTGGCCGACGGCGAGGAGGGCTTCGTACGGGACGAGTCCTTCGATCTGCCCGGGTTCTGGGCCGAGCGGGCGGCCGGGTTCGCCCGGGCGATGCTCCGCGAGACGGTGCTCGTACGGGTGTCGGCGGCCGGGGCCGCCCGGCTGCCGTACGTCACGGACGACCGGGAGTCGGTCCTGGCGGCCCTGGAGGCGGCCGGGGAGGCCGACGAGCGGGGCCGGGTGACCGTCGCGCTGGCCGTGGAGTCGTATGACGTGGCGTTCGGCCAGCTCATGCCGCTCGGCCAGGAGGTGGAGGTACTCGAACCCGCCGGGCTGAGGGAACGGTTCGCCGACGCGGCCCGGGCGATGGGCGTGCTCTACGGCCGGGACCACCAGGGCGAGTGATTCGATCCGGCCGCCCGAAGGGCTGATTTGCGCGGCTCCGCGTGCGCGGCCACCCGCCAGCCACGATGCTGGATCCCGTGATGGACGAGACGGAATTCTGGGAGCTGATCGACAGCACCCGCGAGGACGCCGAAGGCGACCCCGAGGACCATGCGGAGCTGTTGGTGGAGCGCTTGCTGCAGCTCGACCCGGAATCCGTCCTGGACTTCGCCAGGCACTTCGAGGCCCGCTACAACCGCGCGTACGCCTGGGAACTGTGGGGCGCGGCGGCCGTGCTGCTCGGCGGCGCCAGCGACGACGCGTTCGACTACTTCCGCTGCTGGCTCATCGGCCAGGGCCGGGAGGTGTTCGAGGGCGCCCTGCACGACCCGGACCACCTCGCCGAGCTCCTGGACGACTTCGACGAGGAGATCGACGGCGACGGCGAGGACCTCGGCTACGCGGCGGACGAGGCGTACGAGCAGCTCACCGGGGCCGTCGCGCCCGATCTGGGGATCTCGCCCCAGCCCTCGGAACCGCTGGGCACCCCGATCGACTTCGAGGACGACCGCGCGCTGGCGGAACGGTTCCCCCGGCTGTGGGAACGATTCGGCACGTCGGTCTGATTCGGCACGTCGGTCTAAGGAGCGCGGTGGCCGTTCGCGGGTGCCAGGGCGAGGAGCGCCACGTCGTCCTTGGCCCGGCCCGCGTACCGGACGAGGTCGTCGCGTACCGCCTCGGTGAGCGCGGCGAGGCCGTCGCGCGGGGCCAGGGCCGCCAGGCGCTCCCCCAGCGGATAGAAGACCCCCGCCCCGTCGCGCGCCTCGGTCACCCCGTCCGTGTACGCGAGGATCCTGTCCCCCTCGGCGAGCTCCACCCGTAGCTCCCTCGGCGGCGCGAGGCCCGCGAGGCCGAGGCCGAGGGGCGGTGCGGGCTCGGCGGCCAGTTCGGCGGCGGTGCGGCCGCGCAGCAGGAACGGCCGGGGGTGGCCGCAGCTCACCACCCGTACGAGGGGCTCGTGCGGCGGGAACTCCAGGAGCAGCGCGGTCGCGAACAGCTCGCCGTGGCCGTCCGGGCTCGCGTCGACCACCAGGCGGCGGTCGAGGCGGGCGGCGACGGCCGACAGCGTGGGCTCGTCCAGGACCGCCTCGCGGAAGGCGCCGAGCAGCGCGGCCACCGTGCCGACCGCCGTGAGGCCGTGGCCCTGGACGTCCGCGATCACCGCCCGTACGCCGTGCGGGCCCTCGCGCACGTCGTAGAAGTCGCCGCCGACCAGGGTGCCGCGCTGGGCGGCCTGGTAGAGCCCGGCGCAGCGCACGGGCCCCACCGCGTCCGGCAGCGGCGGCAGCACCGCGAGCTGGGCGGCCTCGGCGACGGTGCGGACGGTCACCAGCTGGTGGTCGCGGCGCTGGCGCACCCAGGCCACGACGATGCTGAAGACCACGACGACCGCGAGGGTGAGGATGTCGCCGGGGTGCGGGTACCAGTCGCGGGTGTGCGGCAGCAGGACGCCGACGAAGGTGACGCTGGCCAGGACGACGGTGCCGATCGGGCCGTAGGCGAAGGCGGCGAGCGGCGGCACGGCGGCGAGGAAGTACCCGAGCTCGACCCCGTTGGGGGTGCCGAGCTGGGCGGCCGTGATCCCGGCGAGGACCGCCACCGGGAGCGCCCGCTGCCACAGCGGCCGGGGGGCGACCGGCAGCAGCCCGGACGCGCCCTCGTCCACCATGGCGAAGCTCCTCGGCCGCCGGTTTTCTGCTGCTCTCTCCTGTTCTACGTCACTCGGTGAGCGAGCGCCCCATCAGCACGTCGTCCACGTACTCCCCGTCCAGCAGGAACTCTTCGGGCAGGACGCCCTCGACGGTGAAGCCCTCCGACTCGTACAGCTTGCGGGCGGGGGTGTTGTGGCCCAGGACGCGCAGGGTCAGCCGGCGCGCGCCCTGGCGCCGGGACTCCTCCATGGCTGCGCGCAGCAGCGCCCGGGCGACGCCCCGGCCCCGGGCGACATCGGCGACGGCGAGGCCCTGGATCTGGCGGACGTGGTTGTTGCAGTCGAGCCGGGTGGGCCGGACCAGGCGCAGATATCCGGCCACCCGGCCGTCGAGCTCGGCCACCAGGTAGTACGAGGGCGGGTTGGCGGGGTCGAAGAACGGCGCGAACGGCGGCTCGGGCCGGGGCTGGACGGCGTGCAGCGGCGACCAGACGTCGCGGTCGAGCTCGGCGAGGGCGGCGTCGTCGGCGGGGCGGGCGGGGCGTATGTGCGGCGAGGACATAGGGCCACTGTGCCATCGGGGTACGCGTGCGGAAGCATGGTTTCCGCCCCGGAGCGGGGCACCCTCCACCATCGGGAGAAGGCGGCATGCGGATCGCGATCACGGGCTCGACCGGGCTCATCGGCACGGCGCTCGCGCAGTCACTGCGGGCGGACGGGCACGACCTCGTCAAGCTGGTGCGGCGCCCGGCGCGGGCCGGCGACGAGGTCGAGTGGGACCCGAAGCGGCAGTACGTGGACACGGCGGGGCTCGCCGGGTGCGAGGCCGTGGTCCATCTGGCCGGGGCCGGGGTCGGCGACCACCGGTGGACCGCCGCGTACAAGAAGGAGATCCGCGACAGCCGGGTGCTCGGCACGGCCGCCCTCGCCGAGGCCCTGGCCTCGCTCGACGTGCCGCCGAAGGTGCTGCTGTGCGGCACGGCGATCGGCTACTACGGCGATACGGGCACGCGCGCGGTGGACGAGGAGGCGCCGCCCGGCGACGGCTTCCTGGCGGGGGTCTGCGGGGAGTGGGAGGAGGCGGCGGCCCCGGCCCAGGAGGCGGGGATCCGTACGGTGTTCGCGCGCACCGGTCTGGTGGTGGCCCGCGGAGGCGGCGCCTGGGGCAGGCTCTTCCCGATCTTCCGGGCGGGTCTTGGCGGACGGCTGGGCAGCGGGCGCCAGTACTGGTCGTTCATCTCCCAGCACGACCACACCGCGGCGCTGCGGCACCTGCTCGACCGCCCCGAGCTGTCCGGCCCGGTGAACCTGACGGCCCCGGAGCCGGTCACCAACCGCGAGGTGACGGCGGCGATGGCCCGCGCCCTGCACCGCCCGGCGCTCTTCCCGGTCCCGGCCCCGGCGATCCGCCTGGTCCTGGGCGAGTTCGCCCAGGACGTCCTGGGCAGCCAACGGGTCCTCCCCCACCGTCTGCTGGACTCGGGCTTCAGGTTCGCGTTTCCGGGGATCGACGGGGCGATCGGGGCGGCGCTGAAGGGGTAGCGGCGGGGCGACGGGCGGAGCCGTCACGAGGAGTACCGGCGCACGGCGTGCGGGCGCGTGCCTCCGTGCTCGGTCGTATGCGCGAGTCGCGGAATCGACCGCGCTTTCTACTCTCTGACCGAACTCCTGCATTTCGCGGGCCCGTTGGGGGCATGAGGCCTCCACCAAGCCGCGCCGACCTCAGGGAGGGGCACGTGCTCAGCACCGCACACCAGGCGGACGTCGTCATCGTGGGGGCCGGGCTCGCCGGCCTGTCAGCGGCTCATCAGCTGACCGGCGCGGGGGTCACGGTCATGGTCCTGGAGGCCGCCGGGGAGGTGGGCGGGCGCATGTCCACCGAGCACATCGACGGCTTCCGCCTCGACCGGATCGGCCAGTTGCTCTCCACCTCGTACCCGGAGCTGATGCGCACGCCCGGCCTGGACGGCCTGGCCCTGAGCGCGTTCGCGCCCGGGGTGCTCGTCCACAGCGCGGGCCGCCACTACCGGGCGGGCGTGCCACGGAGCGCGCGGGGCGCACTCGCCGCAGCGCGCGCCCTTGCGAGCGCCCCCAGGGGAGGCCCCCGGGGCGTGCCCAGAAGCTCCGCGCGGGGCGGCTCCCGCAACGCCCCGACCCCGCTCGGCGGCGCGCTCGACCAGGCCCGGCTCGGCGCGTCGCTCGCCCGGCTCGCCGCGACCCCCGTCGAGCGGCTGCTCGCCCGGCCCGAACTGCCCATCGGGGCCGCCCTGCAGACCCGCGGCCTGCCCGCCCGCACCCTCGACGGGTTCGTGCGCCCCCTGCTGTCCGCACTGCTCTGCGACCCGGACCTCACCACCTCCAGCCGGTGCGCCGACCTGGCCCTGCGCGGCTTCGCGCGCGGCCGGCTGTGCGTGCCGTCGGGGGGCGCCTCGGTGCTGCCGGAGCTGCTCGCGGCCGCGCTGCCGCCCGGCACGGTCCGTACCGGCGTCAAGGTCACCTCGGTCGCCACGACCTCCGTGACCACCGCCGACCACGGCGTCCTGGGCTGCCGTTCGCTGCTGCTCGCCACGGACGCGCGCGCCGCCGCCGAGTTGCTGCCCGGGCTTCGGGTGCCGCCGTTCCACCCGGTGACGGTGGTGCACCACACCGCCCCCGCGCCCCCGCTGACCGAACCCGCGCTGCTGCTCGACGCGGACGGGGGCGGCCCGGTGGCGCACACGGTGGTGATGAGCGAGGTCGACCCGGCGCGCGCGCCGCACGGCCGGGCGCTCGTCAGCTCCACCGTGCTCGGCCCCCCGCCGCCGGACCTGGAGGCCTCGGTCCTGGCCCATCTGGCCCGGCTGTACGGGACGTCGACGGCGGACTGGGACCTGCTCGCCGTCCGGCACACCCCGGAGGCGGTCCCGGCGATGACCGCGCCCCACGACGTACGCCGTCCGGTGCGGCTGCTGGCGGGCCTGTACGTGTGCGGGGACCACCGGGACACCAGCACGGTCCAGGGGGCGCTGTACTCGGGTCGCAGGGCCGCGCACGCGATCCTGGCGGACCTGGGCCTGCGGGCGGCGTCCCCGGAACCCTCAGCCATCAGGCCTGCGGCCTGACCCGCTTCCGCCTGCGGTGGTTCGACTGCGGACCGCCGGTGGCTGGTCGCGCAGTTCCCCGCGCCCCTTAAATGCGCCCCTTCGGGGCGCCCACTAGGGGTGCGGGGAACTGCGCGAGCAACCCAGCACGGCCCGCAGACGAAAGCGTGGTCAGGGGCACCTACCCGAGCGCCGCGACCCGGTCGCGATACGTCCGGACCGCCGCCGCATCCCGGTACGGCTCCAGGCGGCGCTCGAAGTCCCGCACGTACTCCGTCGCCCGAACCGACCGCATCTCACTCGCCTGCTGCGCAGCCTCCGCCGCCAGCGCACAGGCCTGGTCGAGCTCACCGAGGCCGAGCCGGGCGCAGGCCAGGACCACCCGGCAGAAGAGCCGCGAGCGGGCGTACGCCGGGGCGCGCAGCTGCAGGGAGCGCTCGGCGTGCTGCGCGGCCGCCCGGTACTGCTGGAGGTCGCGATGGCAGTGGCCGAACTCGTCCGCGAGCTGCGCGTCGTCGAAGAACCGCGCCCAGTGCGGCACGTCGTCGCCCGGCCGGGCCGCCTCCATCGCCCGTTCCGCCCGCACCAGCGAGGCCGTGCACGCCCGGATCTCGCCGAGCACCCCGTGCCCGCGCGCCTCCACGGAGTGCAGCAGCGCCTGCACCACCGGCGGCGCCGAGGAGCCGACGCCCTGCTGGGCGACCCGCGCCAGCTGCACCGCCTCCCGGCCGTGACCGAGGTAGACGGCCTGGCGGCTCATCGTGACCAGCACGTACGACCCGTACGCCCGGTCGCCCGCCGCCTGCGCGAGCCGCAGCGCCTGGACGAAGTACCGCTGCGCCAGACCGTGCGCCGCGATGTCGTACGAGGTCCAGCCCGCGAGGCGGGTGAGGTCGGCAGCGGCCGCGAAGAGCCTGCGGCCGATGGCCTCGCCGTAGCTGCCGCGCAGCATCGGCTCGGCCTCGTGCTCCAGATAGCGCACCAGGGCCTGGCGCGCGTGGCCGCCGCCGTAGGCGTGGTCCAGGGTGCGGAAGAGCTCCCCGACCGAGCGCAGGGCCGCGATGTCGCCGCTGGTCACGCGCTGTCCGGGGCCCCGGTCCGCGCTGCGCTGCCGGGGCACGCCGGGGCGGCCCTGGCTGGGGATGCGCGGCGGCCCGGCGGCGGCCGCCTCGCCCGCGAAGCGCGGGGACGGGTCGCCGTGGCCGACGCGTTCGTCGGCCCGCCCGATCAGCCAGTCCCGGCTGGGCACCACGAGACCGGCCGGGGTGAACGCGATCTTGCGCAGTTCGACGTGGCTGCCGGAGTCCTTGCGCCACAGACCGCTGACGATGTCGACGGCCTCCTCGGGGGTCGCCGCGAACTCCAGACCGGCGTACACCGGCGCACAGGCGTCGAGCCCCAGGTCCTGGGCCGAGAGTCTGCGCCCCAGGCGCCGGGTGAACACCTCGGCGATCAGCGCGGGCGTGGTGCCGCGCGGCTGCTGCCCGCGCAGCCACCTGGTCACCGACGTCTTGTCGTACCGCAGGTCCAGGCCGTGCTCCAGGCCGAGCTGGTCCACGCGGCGCGCGAGGCCCGCGTTGGAGAACCCGGCCTCCGCGATGAGCGCGGCGAGCTGCCGGTTGGGCGTGCGCTGCGGGGGTCGTTCCGTCATCAGCTGTGCGATCTCCTGCCTTCCGGGCCAAGCGGGCAGCCCTCATGGAACGGGGGGAATTTAGCGGCCAATACCGCCCTGACCGCTGCCTTCGCCCCGCATTCATCCGATCGTGTGAGGAGGTGCCGTTTCTGCCCGCCGCACGCTGCCGTCGAACGCGGTCGTACAGTGGCTGGGGCGCATGTATGCACTGGGTGAGGAGCCGGGCGTGAACGAGCTGCGATTTGTCCGACTGGGTTTCGGCGACGACGCGGTCGAGTACCAAGAGGCCTGGGACGAGCAGCGACGGGTGCACGCGGCCCGGTTCGCCGACGAGATCCCGGACACCTGCCTGCTCCTGGAGCACCCGCCGGTCTACACGGCGGGCCGGCGCACGGACCCCAGCGAGCGCCCCCTGGACGGCACGCCCGTCGTGGACGTGGACCGGGGCGGCAAGATCACCTGGCACGGCCCGGGCCAGCTGGTCGGCTACCCGATCCAGAAGCTGCCGCGCCCGGTGGACGTGGTGGCGCACGTGCGCCGTCTGGAGGAGGCGCTGATCCGCACGGCCGCCGACTTCGGCCTGGAGACCACCCGGGTCGAGGGCCGCAGCGGGGTGTGGGTGCTCGGCGACCCGGTCGAGCAGCGCCCCAAGCCCGCCGGGCTCTCCCTCGACTTCGACCCCCGGCTCACCGACGACGAGTTCGACCCGCGCCTGAACGGCCCGGAGTACGCTCCCTCCAACGCGGGCCAGCGCCGCGAGGACCGCAAGCTCGCCGCGATCGGCATCCGCGTCGCCAAGGGCGTGACGATGCACGGCTTCGCGCTGAACGTGAACCCGGACAACACCTGGTTCGACAAGATCGTGCCGTGCGGCATCCGCGACGCGGGCGTGACCTCGCTCTCGTACGAACTGGGCCGCGAGATCACGATCGCCGACGTCCTGCCGGTGATCGAGAAGCACCTCAAGGACATCCTGGAGAACGCGGACCTGGCGCCCAGGGAGATCGAGCGCGCTACCGCCTAGTACGCCCGGGCGTACCGGGAACGGGAATGCGCCCCCTTGGCCATGGGTTGGCCAGACGTAATGCCACGCAAATAACGGGCGTACCCTGGTGTCCGCCGAAGAATCGAAGTCATAGGGAGCACGTCGTGTCCGCAGTCGCACCCGACGGACGCAAGATGCTGCGCCTGGAGGTCCGGAACAGCCAGACCCCCATCGAGCGCAAGCCCGAGTGGATCAAGACCCGGGCGAAGATGGGCCCCGAGTACACCAAGATGCAGAGCCTGGTGAAGAGCGAGGGGCTGCACACGGTCTGCCAGGAGGCGGGCTGTCCCAACATCTTCGAGTGCTGGGAGGACCGCGAGGCGACCTTCCTCATCGGCGGCGACCAGTGCACCCGGCGCTGCGACTTCTGCCAGATCGACACGGGCAAGCCCGAGGCGCTGGACCGCGACGAGCCCCGCCGCGTGGGCGAGTCCGTGGTCACCATGGACCTGAACTACGCCACGATCACCGGTGTCGCCCGCGACGACCTGGCGGACGGCGGCGCCTGGCTGTACGCGGAGACCGTGCGCCAGATCCACGCGCAGACGGCGGACCGCGCCGACGGCCGCACCAAGGTCGAGCTGCTCGCCCCCGACTTCAACGCGGTGCCGGAGCAGCTGGCCGAGGTCTTCTCGTCCCGCCCCGAGGTCTTCGCGCACAACGTCGAGACGGTGCCCCGGATCTTCAAGCGGATCCGCCCCGGCTTCCGTTACGAGCGCTCGCTCGACGTCATCACCAAGGCCCGCGACTACGGCCTGGTGACCAAGTCGAACCTGATCCTCGGCATGGGCGAGACCCGCGAGGAGGTCAGCGAGGCGCTCCAGCACCTGCACGACGCTGGCTGCGAGCTGATCACCATCACGCAGTACCTGCGGCCGTCGGTGCGCCACCACCCCGTGGAGCGCTGGGTGAAGCCGCAGGAGTTCGTGGAGCTCAAGGAGGAGGCCGACGAGATCGGCTTCTCCGGTGTGATGTCGGGCCCGCTGGTCCGCTCCTCGTACCGCGCGGGCCGGCTCTTCCAGCAGGCGATGGAGCGACGGGGCGCGGCGGTTTCGGCGTCGGCCTCCACGGAGGACACCGCAGTCGGCGTGTGAATTCGCGCACAAAGACTTACCAACCGGTAATGGCTGAATCGACGCGGCCCGTACATCCCCCGCAGGTAGAGGGTGTGTACGGGCCGCGTCAGCGTTTCACCGGGGCGCGTCAAGGTTTCATTGGTGTTTGACCGTTCGGACACGCCCTGGTAACACCTGTCAGTGACGCTGGATTCACGCACCGCGCACGCCCCCGGACGTGAGCCCGCGCGCACGCCCCGTTCGTTCCGTATCCGGTTCCCGTCCTGGGGAGGACCTCACGATGCAGTCCGCGACGACCGTACGCGCCACCGCGCTCCCGTCCGTCACCGACGCACTGCGCGCCATGGAGTCCTTCCTCATGGGCGCGGGCCAGCGCACCGCCCGCCGCAACGCCTGGACCGCGGTCCTGGAGGACCGCCGCCGGGCCAAGGACCGGACCGAGGCGCAGCACGTACTGGAGGCCGTGGCTAGCCGTCGGTCCTAGGCCACGTAAACTTCAGTTCATGGCGAGGAAGGAAAACGCAGACACTACTGCGAACCCCGGGCGACTGAAGCAGATCGCCCTGACGTACAAGATGACCCGCAAGGCCGACTCGAAGGTCGGTCTCGTCGTCGCGGCAGTGGGAATCGTCACCTTCGGTGTCTTCCTCGCGCTCGGGTTCTGGATCGACCACCCCATCTACCTGGGCATTCTCGGCTTCCTGCTGGCCTTCCTCGCCATGGCGATCGTCTTCGGACGCCGTGCCGAGCGCGCTGCCTTCGGGCAGATGGAAGGACAGCCGGGGGCCGCGGCCGCGGTGCTCCAGAACATCGGCCGCGGCTGGACGACGACCCCGGCGGTGGCGATGAACCGCAGCCAGGACGTCGTGCACCGGGCGGTCGGCAAGGCCGGCATCGTGCTGGTGGCCGAGGGCAACCCGAACCGGGTGAAGTCGCTGCTGGCGGCCGAGAAGAAGAAGATGGCGCGGATCGTGGTGGACGTCCCCGTCCACGACGTGATGGTCGGCGACGGAGAGGGCCAGGTGCCCTTGAAGAAGCTCCGCACCACACTGCTGAAGCTCCCGCGCGTCCTGGCGGGGCCGCAGGTCACCGCGGCCAACGACCGGCTGCGCGCGATGGGCGACCTGATGAGCAACATGCCGCTTCCCAAGGGGCCGATGCCCAAGGGGATGCGGATGCCGCGCGGCGGGAAGGCGCGCTGACGCTCCGCTGGGGCGGACGGGGAAGGGGCGGCCGGGACCGAGTGGTCCGGGCCGCCCCTTTTCCGTGCGTACGGGACTGTCCGTTGCATACCGGACTGTGCGCTCCGCGCTGGGAGTGCGTTCGGCTGCGGGCCGTGCGTGGCTGGTCGCGCAGTTCCCCGCGCCCCTTAGGGGCGCTCCTCAAGGCACGTACGAAGCTAGATCCGGACTTGAATCGCTCGCGCCAAGCGGTCGTGGAGGCCTCGGCCGTCTCGGTCCCAGATCAGGGCCGGGACGGCGAGGCAGAGCAGGACGCTGCGCAGGAGCGAGCGCGGGAAGCTCAGGCGGCCGCCGCCCTCGGCGATCAGGCGCAGGCCCAGGAGGCGCTTGCCGGGGGTGAACCCGACCGTGCCGACGGTCAGGATGCTCATCACCAGGAAGACGACGAGCGCCCAGTTGTTGGTGAGGTGGAGACTGCGGTGCGCGAGCAGCCCGTATGCGATCAGGGCGCTCACCGACCAGTCGACGAAGATGGCGCCGAAGCGCCGACCCAGGGGGGCGATGGCGCCCGGCCCCTCCTCCGGCAGCCCGAGCTGTTCGCCGCGGTAACCGAAGTCGACGCCCATCTCCTCGGCCGCCGCCTTGGGCCCGGAGAGCCATGATCCGATTGCTTGCCTGTTGTCCACGCTTCCACGGTACCGGCCGGTGTGCGAAGCCCTGCCGCCGGGATGGCCAAGAGGGCTGTGTTTATCCCATTTATACGGGTCTTGATGCGCCGCCTACCCGGGCCCCGGTTAACTTGGGCGAAACAAACGGGTCACGCTTGAGAAATCCCGCCTGCCTATGGTCAGGCCCAGCGTGTGCCACCGCACTGGCCGCACAACGAGCTACAACCCCGTCTCCCCCGGACGGGAGTAGGAGGAGTTGGATGTTCCAGAACGCCGACGACGCCAAGAAGTTCATCAAGGACAACGACGTCAAGATGGTCGACGTCCGGTTCTGTGACCTTCCCGGCGTGATGCAGCACTTCACGATTCCGGCGACGGCGTTCGACCCGTCCGAGGAGCTGGCCTTCGACGGCTCGTCGATCCGCGGCTTCCAGGCCATCCACGAGTCCGACATGGCGCTGCGCGCCGACCTGTCGACCGCGCGCCTGGACCCCTTCCGCCGTGACAAGACGCTGAACATCAACTTCTTCATCCACGACCCGATCACGGGTGAGCAGTACAGCCGCGACCCGCGCAACATCGCCAAGAAGGCCGAGGCCTACCTCGCGTCGACCGGCATCGCGGACACGGCGTACTTCGGCCCCGAGGCCGAGTTCTACGTCTTCGACAGCGTGCGCTTCGCCACCACCGCGAACGAGGGCTTCTACCACATCGACTCCGAGGCGGGCGCCTGGAACACCGGTGCGGTCGAGGACAACCGCGGCTACAAGGTCCGCTACAAGGGCGGCTACTTCCCGGCCCCGCCGGTCGACCACTTCGCCGACCTGCGTGCCGAGATCTCCCTGGAGCTGGAGAAGTCCGGCCTCCAGGTCGAGCGCCAGCACCACGAGGTGGGCACGGCCGGCCAGGCGGAGATCAACTACAAGTTCAACACGCTGCTGGCCGCGGCCGACGACCTGATGCTCTTCAAGTACATCGTGAAGAACGTCGCGTGGCGCAACGGCAAGACCGCGACCTTCATGCCGAAGCCGATCTTCGGCGACAACGGCTCGGGCATGCACGTCCACCAGTCCCTGTGGACCGGCGGCGAGCCGCTCTTCTACGACGAGCAGGGCTACGCGGGCCTGTCGGACACCGCCCGCTACTACATCGGCGGCATCCTCAAGCACGCCCCCTCGCTGCTCGCCTTCACCAACCCGACGGTGAACTCCTACCACCGCCTGGTCCCCGGCTTCGAGGCCCCGGTCAACCTGGTCTACTCGCAGCGCAACCGCTCGGCCGCGATGCGCATCCCGATCACGGGCTCGAACCCGAAGGCGAAGCGCGTCGAGTTCCGCGCCCCGGACCCGTCCTCGAACCCGTACCTCGCCTTCTCGGCGCTCCTCCTCGCGGGCCTCGACGGCATCAAGAACAAGATCGAGCCGGCCGAGCCGATCGACAAGGACCTCTACGAGCTCGCCCCCGAGGAGCACGCGGGCGTCCCCCAGGTCCCGACCTCCCTCCCGGCGGTACTGGAGGCCCTGGAGGCCGACAACGAGTACCTCCAGGCGGGCGGCGTCTTCACGTCCGACCTGATCGAGACGTGGATCGACTACAAGCGCACCTCGGAAATCGCCCCGATCCAGCTGCGCCCGCACCCGCATGAGTTCGAGCTTTACTTCGACATCTAGGCCGGACCGGATGTCGCGCGCCTGAGCGCGTCTGAGTACGCAAGAGGCCCTGCCGCTCCCTCCCGGGGGAGCGGCAGGGCCTCTTGCGTGTCGGCAATCGGGGGCGGTGTGGGCGTGAACTCGACCTTCCCTGGCTCTTCTTGGCAAGATCGGGCCGCTGCCGATCAAGTGACGACCTGGTCGGATCCGATCACGTCCGAGAGGAACCCCTTTGCGCCCCCGCCCCGCCCTCCGCACCGCCGCCCTGGCCGCCGCCCTGTTCGCGTCAACCCTCACCGCCCAGGCCACCACCGCCTCGGCGGACGTCGCCGCCTCGGCCCCCGTCACCACGCAGGCCGTCTTCAACAACCCCGTCGGGACCGTCGCCGAGCAGCAGGCCGTGGTGGCGCGGCAGGTGGAGCTCATAGCGGGGGCGCCCGCCGGGGCGCGGATACGGCTGGCCATGTTCTACGCCGACGATCCGGCCCTGCCCGACGCGCTGATCGCCGCCCATCAGCGGGGCGTCGACGTGCAGGCGATCTTCGACGAGAAGGCCGTGGGCATGGCCCCGTACAAGAGTCTGCTGGCCGAGCTCGGTGGGGATACGGGCAAGTCGTCTTGGGTGATGAGCTGCGGGGCCGGGCGCGGGTGCGTCGGTACGCGGGCGCTCGGGACCGTCAACGCCATCAACCACAACAAGTTCCTGCTGCTCTCGCAGACCGGCTCCACCCCGAACGTCGTCGTCCAGTCCTCCGCCAACCTGCACGTCGGACGGGACGGGACCAAGGGGTGGAACAACGCCCTTGTGTTGGTGGGGAATGAGGGGATTTACGCCGCCTACAACGGGTACTTCGACGATCTGCGCGCCCGGCGCGCCAACAACGACTACTACTCCACCGGGCGGCCCCCCGTCGCCTCCGGCAACGCCAAGGCGCACTTCTATCCGCGCGCCGAGAGCAACGGGGCGCCCTACAACGACCCGTCCGAGGACACCGTCGCCACGGTGCTCGACAACGTGAAGTGCTTCGGCAACTCCAAGTACGGCACGACCGACAACCACCGCACCCGCATCCGGGTCAGCATGACCATCTTCAGTCGGCCCTACCTCGCCGACCGGCTCGCCGAGCTCGACGCGCAGGGGTGCTACGTCGAGGTCTCCGAGACGTACAACCCGGACAGCGCGCTGGAGAAGCAGTCGCTTGAGACGCTGCTGAAGAAGACCTCCAGTGTGTACGGCGGGGTCATCACCAAGTACTACTGCCAGGCCGACTCCACCTGGATCCACGACAAGTACCTGCTGGTGGAGGGGAATTACTACAACACCCCGGACCGCAAGGTCCTGTGGACCGGCAGCCACAACTGGAGCGGGAACTCGCTGCGGCAGAGCGACGAGACCATGCTCCAGCTGGAGGACAGCACCGTGTTCGACTCGTACGTGGCCAACTTCAACCAGCTGCGCGCCGCGACCACGCACCAGCCCGCCAACGGCGCCGCCGCCACCTGCTGAAGAGCTGAAGAGAAGCCTGGTGAAGTGCCGCGCCCCCGGTCCGTGAAGGGGCGCGGCACTCGCTCGTCAGCGGCCGGAGCGGATCAGCGCCCGGACCATCCGGCACGTCGTGTCGGACGGCGGGTGCACTCCGATCAGCTCCGCCGTGCTCCGTATCTTGCGGTTGGGCGCGTGCTCCGGCTGGTACACACCCGTGTCGAGCAGCGCGATGGCCAGGCGCATCGCTTTGAGGCGCCTGTTGTGCGTCTCGTACCACACCCGCGGACGCCCGGCGGGCAGCGGCACCTTTTTCAGGGACATCAGGGATATCAGGGACAGCTGTTGCGGGGCGCGCGAAGTCAGTACGGCAGCGGCCATGGGCATCCTCCTGGGCAGTCGGGAACCCTCTCGAACTGCCTCAATTTTACTGCCCACCACTGACAATCGCCGTTGACCGAGGGGTCTTTGAGCTGGTCACGGGCGTATCGGCGGTACCTTGGGCCCCATGGAGATCTGGATCAACCCCGCCTGTTCCAAGTGCCGCAGCGCCATCCAGCTGCTCGACGCGGAAGGCGCCTCGTACACCGTCCGCCGCTACCTGGAGGACGTGCCGTCCGAGGACGAGATCCGGGCCGTACTCGAACGGCTCGGCCTCGAACCGTGGGACATCACGCGCACCCAGGAAGCCGACGCGAAGGAGCTCGGGCTCAAGGAGTGGCCGCGCGAGGCCGCCTCGCGCGACCGCTGGACCGCGGCGCTCGCCGCGCACCCCAAGCTGATCCAGCGGCCCATCATCACGGCGGAGGACGGTACGGCCGTGGTGGGCCGCACCGAGGAGGCGGTACGGGACGCGCTCTCCCGGTGAGGCCCCTGCGCCTGGCCTAGCGCACCCGCTCGTCCGTCCCCGCCACCTTCCGCGCGGTGACGTTCAGGCGGTTCCACGTGTTGATCGTGAAGATCAGCGCGAGCAGCCCGCCGAGCTCCTGCTCGCTGAACTCCTCGGCCGCCTCCTCGAACACCTCGTCGCTCACCTCGCCGTCCGCGATCAGCGTGACCGACTCGGTGAGGGCGAGCGCCGCGCGCTCCTGCGGCGTGAAGAAGTGCGGGGCCTCGCGCCACACGCCCACCATGTGCAGGCGCTCCGGGTTCTCGCCCGCCTTGTGCGCGTCGCTGACGTGCATGTGGAGGCAGTACGCGCAGTTGTTGATCTGCGAGGCCCGTATCTGCACCAGCTCCACCAGGGCGGGGTCGAGGTGCTCGGTCGCCGCGATGTTGAGGGCGATGATCGCCTTGAACGCCTTCGGGTTCGCCTTGGCGAAGTCGATCCGTACGGGGTTCTGGGCGGCGGCCCGGGCGATGGTCTCGGTGATGTCGGCGGTGTCGGTGGTCCTCGGGGCGATCTGCGTCGTCGTCATGATCATTAATCTACGGGGGCGGGCGACCGGTCCACAGGTGCATTTCCGTGGCGAAAAGGTGGGTCAATTTTGCTTGGCCCGCGAGGCCGCCTCCGAGCCCGGCCCGCCTCTCCCGTTGTCATACTTTCGGGCGAAATATTTCGTACTTAACGGGGACGATCACCCCCGAAACCCTCGCCTACCTTGGAGGCTTCCCCACCCGCACCCCGCAGGGAGTCCCCATGCAGCAGAACTGGCTGTTCGGCGGCGTGTACGGGACGGTCCTGAGCAGCGCGCTGCTCGCGGCGCTGCACAGCGAGGGCACACCGTTCACCCCGTACTACAACGCCGCCTGGATCCTGGTGACCGCCGGCACCGCCGCGCTCGCCCACGCCTACGCGCACCACATGTCGTCCCACCGGCAGAACGGCGGCACCCAGCGCTGGCGACGGCTCGGTGTGACGCTCGCCGACGAGTGGCCGGTGATCATCGCCTGTATGCCGACCGTGCTGCTGCTCGTCGTCTCCGGGCTCGCGGGCTGGGCGGAGAAGGACGTCACCAGCGCGGGGCTGATGCTCAACACGGCGCTGCTGTTCGGCTGGGGCACGTTCGCCGCGCTGCGGGAGGGCTATCGGCGCCGGTCCGCCGCGCTCATCGGGGGCGCGGACGCGGCGATCGGGCTGCTCATCGCGGGGGCGAACGCCGTCATCAAATAACCCGGCCGGTCGCCGCCCCCTTCGCGTTCGTCTGCGGACCGTGGGTGGCTGGTCGCGCAGTTCCCCGCGCCCCTAAAAGTGCCGCTCCGCGGCAATCCCCTGGGCGCCCCGAAGGGGCGCATCTCAGGGGCACGGGGAACTGCGCGAGCAACCCACCACTCACCCGCAGACAAAACCCGGGCCAAAAACGCAAATCGTCGGTTACGAACGAAACCTGAGTAACACCGGGTTCACAAACGGGCAACGGACGGGAAATCCCGGGGTGTGAGGCTGCCCGCAACAGCCGCGGTGCCCCGCACGGCGCCCCACCGGCTCCCGCACCACCAGCAGCTCCCGCAAAGGATGGCTTCCGTGACGTTCAAGGCTGAGTACATCTGGATCGACGGCACCGAGCCGACCGCCAAGCTCCGCTCGAAGACCAAGATCATCGCGGGCACGCCGGACGGGACCGAGCTGCCGGTGTGGGGTTTCGACGGCTCCTCCACCAACCAGGCCGAGGGCCATGCCTCCGACCGCGTGCTGAAGCCGGTCTTCTCGTGTCCGGACCCGATCCGCGGCGGCGACAACGTCCTCGTCCTGTGCGAGGTCTTCGACATCGACGGCACCCCGCACGAGTCCAACACGCGCGCGCTGCTGCGCCCCCTCGCCGAGCGGTTCGCCGCGCAGGAGCCGATCTTCGGCATCGAGCAGGAGTACACGTTCTTCGACGGCGCCCGTCCGCTGGGCTTCCCGGTCGGCGGCTTCCCGGCCGCGCAGGGCGGCTACTACTGCGGTGTCGGCGCCGACGAGATCTTCGGCCGCGAGATCGTCGAGAAGCACCTCGACCACTGCCTCGCCGCGGGCCTGAGCATCTCCGGCATCAACGCCGAGGTCATGCCCGGCCAGTGGGAGTTCCAGGTCGGCCCGGTCGGCCCCCTGGAGGTCTCCGACCAGCTGTGGGTCGCGCGCTGGCTGCTCTACCGCACCGCCGAGGAGTTCAACGTCTCCGCCACCCTCGACCCCAAGCCGGTCAAGGGCGACTGGAACGGCGCGGGCGCGCACACCAACTTCTCCACCAAGGCCATGCGCGAGGGCTACGACGCGATCATCACCGCGTGCGAGTCGCTCGGCGAGGGCTCCAAGCCGATGGACCACGTCAAGAACTACGGCGCGGGCATCGACGACCGCCTCACCGGCCTGCACGAGACCGCCCCGTGGAACGAGTACTCGTACGGCGTCTCCAACCGCGGCGCCTCCGTCCGCATCCCGTGGCAGGTCGAGGTGGACAAGAAGGGCTACATCGAGGACCGCCGCCCGAACGCCAACGTCGACCCGTACGTCGTGACCCGGCTGATCGTCGAGACCTGCTGCACCGGCCTGGAGAAGGCCGGCCAGGTCTGAGCCGGAACCGGCCCGCAGGAACCGTCCCGGAGGGCGCCCACCGCACACGCGGTGGGCGCCCTCCGGGCGTTGCGGGACGGTGAGTTCCGGTCACCGAGTGCCAAGGTTCCGTATCAGACTGTGGGAGGGCGCTGCTCAGTGCCGGGAGGATCTGGTTGAATGGGCCCATGGCCAGCTACCCGAACCCCGCGACAGGTCGCAGCGACCTAGAGCCGTTCTGGCCGTCTCGTCAGGACCACGACTTCGACCGGGTGTGTTGCCGCGCGATGAACGCGCCGGCCCTCTAAAGCCTCCCCTCATCGAAGGCCTTCGGCCCGCGCGCAACGACGTACGTCCCCTGCCGACGACTCCGCGCGAAAGAGCTGACCTCTCATGGCGAACGCCCGTACCTTCTCCGCCTCCGCTGCGACCGCTGCCCGCCCCGGTCCCGTACCCCTGGGACGCCATCGACTCCGTGCCGTCGACCGCGACGAGGTGGCCGCCACCGGCACGGTCGTCGACTTCCTTCCGCCGGGCGCCACTTGGCTGCCCGCGCCCCAGCACACCCTGCCCGCGCTGCCCGGCCACCCGCCGATGGTCGGCTACCTGGTGCTCGTCCCGGCCGACCAGCAGCCGCTGCTCGCCGCCGCGCCCGACCCGGTGGCCGAGGAGCCCGACGCGGACGCGGCGGCCGGCGACGCGCTCGTGCGCATCGACGCGGTCCGCCGGACCGCCGAGGTCGACGGGCGCGTGCTCGACCTCACGTACCTCGAATTCGAGCTGCTCGCCCATCTGGTGGCGCACCCCCAGCGGGTGCACACCCGCGACCAGTTGGTGACCACGGTGTGGGGGTACGGCCACGTCGGCGACGGCCGGACCGTGGACGTCCACGTCGCCCGGCTGCGCCGCAAGCTCGGCACCCAGCACCGCTACGCGATCCAGACGGTGCGGCGGGTCGGGTACAAGTACGCGCCCTGATCCGCCCGTACGCGCTCACCGGGCCGCCCCCGGCACGGACCGCCGTGCCGGGGGCGCCCCCTTTTCCGGCAAACTGGGAGGTCAGGGGTGGTGGTAGGTACACCCCGGCCGGGGGGACCGGCCCCGTGACCGCGCCCGTGCGGCGCGGCGAGAATGGGATCCGCAAGTACGCGGGGGCCCGTGAAGGGGGACGAGGACGATGGTGACGCGCACAAGGGCGGGGCTGCTCGCCGGTGGCCGGGGGTTCGGCCTCTCGACGAGCGCCATGGCCGTCGGGATCCTCCTGTTCACCCTGACCACCGTGTCGATCGCCCTGATCCCCGTCGGCGTGGGCGTGTTCACCACCCCGGTCGTGCTCGACGCGGTACGGGTGTACGCCAACCGGCGCCGCTCCCTGGCCCGGGAGTGGCTGGGGATGGAGATCGCCGTGCCGTACCGGCCGCTCCCCCGCGAGCGGGCCGGGGTGCTCGGCGCGGTGGAGCGGTGCGGGTCGCTCCTGAAGGACCCGGCGACCTGGCGCGACCTGGAGTGGCTGCTCGTCGACATGACGGCGGGCGCCGTCATCGCCCTCCTGGCACCCGCGCTGCTCCTCTACAGCGTGTGGGGCGTGGTGCTCGCGGCGGGCGTCTGGAAGCCGATCGACGACGCGGGCGGCGGCCTGTGGTTCACCTTCGTCCACATCACCTCGCAGCCGACGGCCAACCTGGCGGCCGTCCTCGGATTCGCGTACGCCGTCCTCGGCCTGTTCGTGAACCCGGCGCTGATCAGGGCCAACTTCACGATCGCCAGGTCGCTGCTCTCCCCCACCCGGGAGCAGGCGCTCGCCCTGCGGGTGGAGCGCCTCACCGAGACCCGGCACGACGCCGTGGACACCTCGGCCGCCGAACTGCGCCGCATCGAGCGCGACCTGCACGACGGGGCGCAGGCCCGGCTGGTCGCCGTGGGCATGAGCCTGGGCACCGTGGAGGCGCTGATCGAGAAGGACCCCGCGCAGGCCAAGGCGCTGCTCGCCAAGGCGCGCGAGTCGTCCGCCGAGGCGCTCACCGAACTGCGCGACCTGGTCCGGGGCATCCACCCGCCGGTCCTCGCCGAGCGGGGCCTCGGGGACGCGGTGCGCGCCCTGGCGCTGCGCCTGCCGGTGCCGGTCGAGGTCGACGTGGAGCTGCCGGCCGGGCGCGCGGACGCACCGGTCGAGTCGGCCGCGTACTTCGCGGTCAGCGAAGTCCTCACCAACGCCGTCAAGCACGCGCGGGCCGACCGGATCTGGGTCGACCTCTCGTACGGGAGCGGGGCGCTGCGGATCTCGGTCACCGACGACGGGCGCGGCGGGGCCCGGGTGGGCGGCGGCTCGGGGCTGAGCGGTCTGGAGCGGCGACTGGGTACATTCGACGGCGTCCTGGCCGTCAGTAGTCCCGTGGGCGGCCCCACCATGGTGACCATGGAGATTCCTTGCGCGTTGTCCTAGCCGAAGACCTCTTCCTGCTCCGCGACGGGCTCGTACGGCTGCTTGAGGCGTTCGACTTCGAGATCCTCGCGGCGGTCGAGAGCGGGCCCGAACTGACCAAGGCGCTGGCCGAGTTGGACCCCGAGGTGGCGATCGTCGACGTACGGCTGCCGCCCACCCACACCGACGAGGGCCTGCAGTGCGCGCTGGCCGCCCGGCGGGCCCGGCCGGGGCTGCCGGTCCTGGTCCTGTCGCAGCACGTGGAGCAGCTGTACGCGCGCGAGCTGCTCGCCGACGGGAACGGCGGGGTCGGCTACCTCCTCAAGGACCGGGTCTTCGACGCGGAGCAGTTCGTGGACGCGGTGCGGCGGGTGGCGGGCGGCGGCACGGCGATGGATCCTCAGGTGATCTCGCAGCTCCTCTCCCGCAAGGTGCGGGACTCGCCGGTGGCCGGGCTCACTCCGCGCGAGCTGGAGGTGATGGAGCTGATGGCCCAGGGGCGGTCCAATGCGGCGATCGCGCAGCAGCTCACCGTCACCGAGCGGGCCATCGCCAAGCACACGTCCAACATCTTCGCGAAGCTCGGCCTGCCCGTCTCCGATGATGACAATCGGCGGGTGCTGGCTGTGCTTGCTTACCTTGAGCGCGGGTGAGCTGTTCTCTGGTCGGGCGTTCGGCTGCGGACCGTAGGGGCTGGGCGCGCCCACGCGGCGGAGCCGCACATGTCACAGCCCCGCGCCCCTAGCGGGTTGGCGTGGGCCGGGACCGCGATGGACCGTCCTGGACGCCCCCAGCCGCAGTCTCGCGCGTGGGTGGCGCGGCACGCGGCCCCCGGCGGGTTAGCCTGGCCGCAATGAACCGTATGACCACGCCCTGGGGCGAGTACGACCTGACCCGTTTTCCCGAGGACCCGCGCGACCAGCTGCGGGCCTGGGACGCCGCCGACGAGTATCTGCTGCGGCACCTGGAGGACACGGACCTCTCCGGGTCCGTGGTGGCCCTCGGCGACCGGTGGGGCGCCCTGACGACCGCGCTGGCGGCCCGGGGGGCGGGCTCGCTCACGCAGATCAGCGAGTCCTTCCTGGGCCAGGAGGCGACCCGGGCGAACCTGGCGCGGGCGGGGGTGGCGGAGGACTCCGTCACGCTGCTCTCCACCCACGACGAGCCGCCGGCCCGGGTGGACGTGCTGCTGGTGCGCGTGCCGAAGAGCCTGGCCCTCCTGGAGGACCAGCTGCACCGGCTCGCGCCGGGCGTGCACGCGGGCACCGTGGTCGTCGGCACCGGCATGGTGAAGGACATCCACACCTCCACGCTGAACCTCTTCGAGCGGCTGCTCGGCCCGACGAGGACCTCGCTGGCCGAGAAGAAGGCCCGGCTGATCTTCTGCGAGCCGGACCCGGAGCTCGCCCGGCCGGTGAACCCGTGGCCGCTGACGTACTCCCTGGAGATGGGCATCGGCCCGGCCTCCGGGCTCGCCGTCACCAACTACGCGGGCGTGTTCTGCGCCGACCGCCTCGACATCGGCACCCGCTTCCTGCTCCAGCACATGCCCGCCCGCTCCGGCCCGGACCGGGTCGTCGACCTCGGCTGCGGCAACGGCATCGTGGGTACGGCGGCGGCGCTGGCCAACCCCGAGGCGACGGTGGTGTTCACGGACGAGTCGCACCAGGCGATCGCCTCGGCGCGGGCGACGTTCCGGCTGTGCGCGGGCGCGGCCCGGGAGGCCGACGCCGAGTTCCGGCTCGGCGACGGGCTGAGCGGGTTCCCGCCGGGCTCGGCCGACCTGGTGCTCAACAACCCGCCGTTCCACACCCATCAGGCGACCACGGACCGCACCTCCACGCGGATGTTCACGGACGCGCGCGAAGCGCTGCGCCCGGGCGGCGAGTTGTGGGTCGTGGGCAACCGCCACCTGGGCTACCACCTCAAGCTGGAGCGGCTCTTCGGCAACAGCGAACTCGTCGCCAGCGACCCGAAGTTCGTGGTGCTGCGCGCGGTCAAGCGCTGAACGTCCGACCCGGCCGACCGGTGTTCCTGGAGATACCTACGAAATAGCCGGGGCGTTGAACGCCCCACGTGCCCCATGCGTATGGAACGACGCGCTGCTTCAAGCGAAGGAGTTCCATGGGACGCTCAATACGAAAACGGCCGACCTTCCCCCGGCGGATGACGATGGCCGCCGCGGCACTCTTCATCGGTGGGGGCGGCCTTGTCGCGGTGAATGTGTACGCCTCGGCGAGTGACGACCCGGGGAAGGCCCAGGTGCGGGCCGCCCCGGTGCGGAATTTGTCGACGATCGACTGCCCGGACGTGTCCAACAACCTGCCGGACGTGCCGGATGCGGCCCGCCCCGAGGTGGATCGCGAACTGGCCGCCATTGATACGCAGATCACCGACGCATACGAGAAGTTCGCCTCGAACAAGGACCGCGTCGACCGGGATCCCGGGTACGCCCAGCAGGTCGTACTGGATCCGCTGAAGGACAAGCGGACGGCGTCGCTGGACCGGATCACCGGCGCCGTGGGCCGCGGCGGCGGACAGCAGCCGCAGGGAATGCAGGGGCTCGCCCCCTGCACCCTGCGCGCCGACGACAACGGCACAGGCGGCCAGGGAGCCGCCCAGGCGGCCGGACAGGCCCAGGGCCAAAACCAGGGTCAGGGCCAATGGCAGAACCAGAGCGGCCAGGGCCAGGGACAGCAAGGCCAGGGCCAAGGTCAGGGCCAGGGCGCCGGTGGTCAGGCGCAGGGCGTCGGGAACGGGCCCGCGAAGAGCGACTTCGTCGACATCCGTTCCGTACGGCCGAACGTACGGGCCCCCCAAATCCAGCGCAACGGCTCGACCGGTCTCTTCACCAGTAGTTGCGGCGTCAACCAGAACGCCAAACGGAATCCGGACAACGTCATCGTCGCGCCCGGTGTGAGCAATGGCGCCCACCATATGCACGACTATGTCGGAAACCAGGCGAACGACGCCTTCGCCAGCGACGCCGATCTGGCCAACGGCGGTACGAGCTGCCGCAATCAGGGCGACAAGTCCACGTATTACTGGCCCGTGATCCGCCTTCAGAACGGCCAGAACGAGAACGACGCCAATGCGGACGGCGGCGGCAAGGACAAGAACGTCGGAAAGATCCAGACGCCCGTCCAGGTCACGATCAAGTTCGCCGGGAATCCCGTCAGCAAGGTCACCGCGATGCCGCGCTTTCTGCGGATCATCACCGGCGACGCCAAGGCCTTCACCAACGGGAACGCGAATGCCAACGCGTCCTGGAGCTGCACCGGATTCGAGAACCGCCAGCTCAAGGACAAATACCCGATCTGCCCCCAGGGCAGCAAAGTCGTCCGCACCTTCAATTTCCAGAGCTGCTGGGACGGAAAGAACACGGACAGCGCGAACCACCGGACGCACGTCGCCTTCGCGGGCAGGAACGGTGCGTGCCCGCGCGGCTTCAAGGCGATCCCGCAGCTCCAGCAGCGGATCGTGTACGCCGTGCCGCCGGGCCCCGGGTTCGCCGTCGACTCGTTCCCCGAGCAGCTCCACAAGCCCGTCACCGATCACGGTGACTTCATCAACGTCTTCAGCGATCAGCTGATGAGGAAGGCGGTGACCTGCATCAACACGGGGCGCAGCTGCGCCTGACCGACAGGGCGCGCACGCGCCTGGAAACCCGCTCCCCCTGATTGGCTCCCCCGGGTCACCCCACCCGGGGGAGCATCCCCTGCGCGGTCAGCTCATGTGGTGGTGTCCGGAATGGTTGGTCCCGGTCTCGACACTGCCACCGAGCCGGCCGCGCAGCGCGTTGACCACGTTCTCGTCGCCGACGGCGACCCACTTGCGGCCCACCAGATAGGCGCCGCCGTAGTCCTTGGCGCCGTTGATCCACTCCCGCTGGCCGCGGTCCGTGGCGAAGGTCGCCAGGACGTAGCGGCCGTCCGCAGTGTCGCAGTTGGCCTGTCGCAGCTCGGCCGCGTTCGTGGAGATCTTCGGCTTGCAGGCGGCCTGGGCCGCGATCTGTTCGAGGGTTCCGCCGGCCGTCTTCGGCGCGTCGTGGCCGTGCCCGCCGCAGCCCGCGGCTAGGGTCACGACCGCGGTCACCAGGGCCGCTCGTACAAGAGTGCGCATGCCTCCATCGTGCCCTCAACCACCCTCTCCCCGTGGGCATTTGGCCATTTCAGTGGCCCCATTGCCCGGCACCCGCGCCGCCGTTAACGTGCGCTCCGCACGCGCCTGTTGTCACCCCAACAACACGAGGAGCGCCGAGCCCATGACCGAGCTGTCGAGTCCCCCGACCCCCTCCAGACGTACGGTGCTGAGCACCGCGGGAGCCATCGGCGCCGGGGTCGCGGTCGGGGCGGCAACCCCGGCGCTCGCGGCCCCGGCATCCTCCGCAGTTGCACAGCCGCTTGACATCGGACCCGCCCGTGCCGCCCTCGTCCGGCTCCTGCCCGACCACGCCGCCCGGATCCGCCTCACATCCCTGCCCGCGGGCGGCCCCGACCGCTTCCGGGTCACCGGCTCGGGCGGGCGCATCGAGATCGCCGCCACCGGCCCGGCGACCGCCCTGACCGGTCTGCACTGGTATCTGAAGTACACCTGCAAGGCCCATCTGACCTGGGCGGGCAGCCGGCTGGACCTGCCGCGCCGGCTGCCCGCGCCCGACCGGCCGGTGGAGCGCGCCGCGACCGTCCCGCACCGGTTCGTCTTCAACGACACCCACGACGGCTACACCGGCCCGTACGCCGACTGGCCGCGCTGGGAGCGGCTGATCGACGTCCTGGCGCTGCACGGCTACAACGAGGTGCTGGTGACGCCCGGTCAGGAAGCCGTCTACCACCGCCTGTTGCTGGATTTCGGGTACTCCGACGAGGAGGCCCGGGCCTGGCTGCCCGCACCCTCGCACCAGCCGTGGTGGCTGCTCCAGAACATGAGCGGGTACGGCGGCCCCCTCTCCCCCGCGCTGATCGAGCGGCGCGCGGAGCTGGGCGCGCGGATCACCGCCCGGCTGCGCGAGCTGGGGATGCGGCCGGTGCTCCCGGGCTACTTCGGGACCGTCCCGGACGGGTTCCCCCAGCGCAATCCGGGCGCCCGGGTCGTTGCGCAGGGCGGCTGGAACGGGCTGCGGCGACCCGACTGGCTCGACCCGCGCACCGAGGTGTTCCCGCAGGTCGCGGCGGCTTTCTACCGCCACCAGGAGGAGCTGTTCGGCGACGCGCGGCACTTCAAGATGGACCTGCTGCACGAGGGCGGCACCCCGGGCGGCGTGCCGGTGGCCGACGCCGCACGGGCCGTCGAGAAGGCCCTGCACACCGCCCGGCCCGGGGCCACCTGGGTGATACTCGGCTGGCAGGCCAACCCCCGCCCGGACGTCCTGGACGCCGTCGACAAGTCGCGGATCCTGATCGTGGACGGCCTCTCCGACCTCGCCACGGTCACCGACCGCGAGAAGGACTGGGGCGGCACGCCGTACGCGTTCGGCACCATCCCCAACTTCGGCGGCCGCACCACCCTCGGCGCCAACACCCACCGCTGGACGGGGAAGTTCGCCCAGTGGCGGGACAAGCCCGGCAGCACCCTGGTCGGCACCGCCTACATGCCGGAGTCCGCCGAGCGCGACCCCGCCGCCTTCGAACTGTTCAGCGAGCTCGCCTGGCGGGACGGGCCGGTGGAGCGGGAGGACTGGTTCCGTACGTACGCGGACGTGCGCTACGGGCGCGAGGACGGCCACGCGCGCGAGGCGTTCGCCGCGCTCGCCGCCACCGCGTACCGGCTGACCACCGCCGACGGGCGCCCCGTCGACTCGCTCTTCACCCGGCGACCCTCCATCACCGCCTCCGTCACCACCGCGTTCGAGTCGGCCCGCTTCGACCGCGCCTTCGCCGAGCTGCTCGCCGTACGGCCCTCGCTGCGCGGCTCGGACGCCTACGCGTACGACCTCACCGATGTCGCCCGGCAGGCGCTCGCCGACCGCTCGCGGCTGCTGCTGCCGCAGCTGCGGACCGCGTACCAGGGCAAGGACCGGGCGGCGTTCGGGGTGCTGAGCGCGCTGTGGCTGAGGCTGATGCGGCTGGCCGACGAGATGTCCGGCTGCCACCGGGCGTTCCTGCTCGGCCCGTGGCTGGAGGACGCCAAGCGGTTCGCGACGAGCGCGGAGGAAGCGGTCCGGCTGGAGTGGACGGCGCGGACGCTGATCACCACCTGGGCGGGCCGCTCGGCGGCCGACAACCTCAGCAACTACGCGGACCGCGACTGGCAGGGTCTGCTGACGGACCTTCACTTCCCGCAGTGGCAGGCCTACTTGGACGAACTGGCCGATGCCCTGGCGGCCGGGCGGGCGCCCAGGGCCTTCGACTGGTACGTGGGCGAGGAGGCGTGGACGCGGCAGTCGGGCACGTATCCGGTACGGGCGACCGGCGACCCGTACCGGACGGCGCGGCGCGTCCACGACGCGCTCGCGCGCGCCCCGTACCAGGGGGCCGTGACCGTCGCCGCCGACCCCGTGAGCTTCACGCCCGGCTCCACCGGCACGGTCACGGCGGTGCTGCGCAACCTCAACGGGCTGCGGGCGACCGGCCGCGTCGACTTCGCGCTCACCGGCCTCGACGCCGAGCCGCAGGGCGCCACCCGGCTGAACCGGGTCCCGGCGGCGGGCGAGGGCTCGGTGCGCTGGCGGGTCACCGCGCCCGCCGAGCCGCTGACCGCGCCGCTGCGGGCCATGCCGTACGAGCTGACCACGCGGTACGGACCGGCCGGCGAGGACCGGGTGGCGGTCGTCCGGCGGTCCGCCGTGTATCTGGCGGCGCCGCTGAGCGCCGGGTGGCGGACGTTCACCAGCAACGACGCGGTGTTCGGTGAGCTGGACGGCAGGTTGGCGGTCAACGGCGGCGGCCTCGACCTGTGGAAGGGCATCGCACAGTTCGGCACGGCGTACCGGGAGGGGGCCCTGCGGGAGGGAACGGTGGTGACGCTTCGGGTCGACTCCCTGGAAAACACGGGGAGTTGGGCGCGCGGCGGGATCGTCGTACGCAATGGCCTGGGGGTGCCGGGGGCGGCGGGCTTCCTGAATCTGGCGGCGACTCCTGGGCAGGGCGTGGTGCTCTCGTACGACGCGGACGGCGACGGGCTGCTCGACACCTACCGCCGGATCACGGGGGTGGCGGCGCCGGTGCTGCTGCGGCTGAGCCGCGGCCCGGCCGGGTCGTTCACCGGCGCCTGCTCGACGGACGCGGGGGCGAGCTGGGGGACGGTGGCGACGGTGACGGTGCCGGGGACGGCCGCGGTGCAGGACGTCGGGCTGTTCATGAGCGCGGCGAACGGGGGGAGTGGGGCACGGGGGACGGCGGAGTTCGGGGGGTGGGTGGTGGTGTAGGGGGCGGGGTTACGTTTCGGGGCGGATGGGGGCACACATGGACGCGTCCGCGTCGTGTTTCTTTGTTTCCTGCCCCAGGAGTGCGTCCGCCCATGACCGCGATCCCCGCCACCAGCGTCGCCAACCTCCGCGATCTCGGCGGTACGCCGCTCGCCGGGGGCCGTACGGTCCGGCCCGGCCTGGTCTTCCGGGCCGGGGCGCTCGACCGGTTCGACCCGGACCGGGACCCGGCGGTGGCCGGGCTCGGGATCCGTACGGTCGTCGACCTCCGTACGGACGCCGAGCGGGCCGAGCGGCCCGACCGGCTGCCGTCCGGGGCGCGGCTCGTGATCGCGGACGTGCTGGCGGACGCGGTGAGCGAGTCCGGGGCGCCGACGGCCGCGCGGCTGCGGCACGTCCTCGCCGACCCCGTCGCGGCCGAGCAGCACCTGGGTGGGGGGCGGGCGCAGGTGGTGTTCGGGGACCTGTACCGGGACCTGGTGTCGTCGCCGTCGGCCCGGGCCGCGTACCGCACGCTGCTGCTCGAACTGGCGGACCCGGACGCGGGGCCGGTGCTCTTCCACTGCACGGCGGGGAAGGACCGTACGGGGTGGGGGGCGACGGTGCTGCTGTCCCTGCTGGGGGCGTCGTCGGAGGTGGTGGAGCGGGAGTATCTGGCGGTGAACGGGGCGGTGCGGCAGGCGTTCGCGCCGCTGATCGAGGGGTTCACGGCGCAGGGGGGTGACCCGGAGGTCGCGCTCGCGGTGATTGGCGTGGTGCCGGAGTATTTGGCGGCGGGGTTGGGGGAGGTTTCGTCCCGTTACGGGTCGATGGAGGTGTATGTGCGGGAGGGGTTGGGGGTGGGGGACGGGGTGGTGCGGCGGCTGCGTACCCGCTTGGCGAGTTCCCCCACCCCGCCCCTTCCCTGAACCCTCCGGGGGCGGGTGGGGGTTGAGGTGGGTTTCCCGGGGGCTACGCCCCCGGCCCCCGGGCGGGGCCTGCGGCCCCTGCACCCCGCGTCCTTTCGCCTGCGAGCCGGTGGGGGCTGGTCGCGCAGTTCCCCGCGCCCCTTGAATGCCGCTGCGCGGCAATCCCCTGGGCGCCCCGCAGGGGCGCATCTCAGGGGCGCGGGGAACTGCGCGAGCAACCACCCACCCACCCGCGGACAAAGACCGGGCCGAGTGACTATCCCACCATTCGCTCGTTTTGCTGAACGTGGCCCCGCCCCAGGACATCCTCAGCCGTCCCACCCCCATCGGCATCGAGCAGGCCGAAGCCGCTCTCGTCGAGCACTATCCACGGCTGACCCGGCTCGCCTACCTCGTGCTGCCGCCCTCCCTCGGGCGCAACCGGCGCGTGTTGACCGCGCACGCGCTGGTGCAGCGGTCGCTGCCCCGGAAGCACGGGGGCGGGGAGGCCGCGATTCCGGCGCCCCGGCGCGGGGACCCGGGGTACGGGTTCGTACGGCGGCAGGTCGTGCGGCAGGCGCTGGAGGCGGGGCTGCCGTTGCGGCGGCGGGCCTGGCCCAAGCGGGCGCAGTTGCCGCCGGTGCTGCCGCAGGTGTGGGGGCTCAGGCTCTTCCCCCGCTCCGGCGGAGCCGATGAACTCGCCCTGGACCAGCGGCTCTCCGCCCTCAGCGGGCCCGCCAGAGCCGCCTTCGTACTGCGGGGCCTCGACAAGTTGAGCGATGCCGAGGTGCGGAGAGAACTTGACGCCGTCGGCGTCGAGGATCCGGAGCAAGCCGTCAAGGAAGCCGGGGACCCCGGCGACGGCGCCGCGCTGCTCCAGGCCGCCGAGTTCGACCCCTGTTCCCTCCAGGCCCGGCCCACCGACCTGATGCGCCGCCGCCAGCACCTGCGCGCCGCCCTCGTCGCCGCCGCCGCGCTCGTCGTCTGCGGCACGCTCCTCGGGCTCCCGGGCGACGGCTGGGGGCGGGACGGGGCGGCCGCGCCCCCGTACGCCCGCAATCCCGCCGCCGAGGCCGCCCTCGACCCGGCGCGGGTCGTCCGGGTGGACGCCGCCGCGTGGCGCACCTCGGCCCGTACCGACTTCTCCGTCTGGCCCGCCCGGGGCTCCCTCACCGGCGACACCGCGCTGCTGCGGCGCGCGCTCGCCGTCTGGGCGCGGCCGGGCCGCTCCGTGCAGGTCTCGGCCACGCCGGGGACGCCGTCCGGGCCGCCGATGGGCGCGCCCCAGCTGCTGTACGCGGGGCGGGTCGACCGCGCCTCCGTCGTGCTCTTCTACGACGGGTTGCGCGTCGCCCGGTACGCGGAGCCGGTGGACGGCACCTCCGGAGCCGCGCTCGACTTCGCGCGCGTGGACGGCGCCGACGCCGCCTCCGCCGGGGCGCTCGTGGTCGGCCGCACCGACGGCAACGTCCGCTATCTGACCGCCCCCTGGGTGCGCGAGGCGGCCGTACGGGACCTGCTCGACCCGGCCGCCGCGCCCCGCCCGCTCCCCCGCGACTCGGACGGCGTGACCGGCCCGCTGGTCTCGCCCGCCCAGGCCCGCGACTGCACCTCCTGGGACGTGCTCCAGCTGCGCGACGACTCGGCCGGGCGGCTGCTGACCGACCTCGGGGAGCTCGCGCCCGCCCGGCTCACCTGGGGGCCGCCGGACGCGCCCAGGGACATCACCGGCACCGCCGCCCGCGAGGCCTGGGCCCGCACCGCCTGCCTGCTGCCGACCGTGCGCTCGCGCGGCGTGCGGGCCGTCAACGCGTGGCAGTTCGCCAGGCAGCAGCTGCCCGAGGCCAACGGCACGGCCGCCTGGCTGTGCACCCGGGCCGACACCTGGTCCGGCACGGACAGCCGGGTGCTCGCCCAGTTCCAGGCCCCGGGCGCCGGGAAGGCCACGGCGGGCGCGGTGGCCGCGCGCGCCGAGAACAGCGCGGCCTGCGGCACGCACGAGCCGCGCGTGCTCGCCGGGGTGCTGTGGAAGTCCCGGGGCGGGCACTGGTACGTGCTGGCGGCCGGCAGCGAGGACCTGGCCAAGGTGACCGTCTCCGGCGGCGTCGACGCCTCCGAGCGCGGCCATCTGCTCGCCGTGCGCACCCAGGAGGGCGCCCGCGCCCAGCTCGACGGCCGGCTCACGGACGGGACCCGGGTCGCCGCCCTGCGCTGAACCAGTGCCTGTCGTCAAATTCCCGTCGTCGCCCGAAGGGCGGCCGCGCGGCGTCTGGTGCGTGCTCTGGGGGTCCCCCCTGCTCGAAGAGCTTGGGGGAGTGCCGGGCGGAAGTCCTCGTACTGGACGTACTAGGGCTTTCGCCCGGTGCGGCGAGAGCACGTGCCAGGCGTCGCGCGGCAGGCGGGAATTTGACGACAGGCCCTGGGCCCCGGTGACCGGTTCCGTACGAACAACTCCTCGCACAACCCTGTTGCCAGACGCCTACCCGTCAGTACATTGACGCCATGTCTAATACGCCGCAGCCCGCTCCGGTGGTCTCGGAGCACATAGAGCTCAAGGCCCGGAACGTCTCGTTCGAGTGGGAGAAGACACCGCTCCACTGGATCCCGGGCGACCCGTTCACCGGCCACACCATCAATGTGCTGCACCTGCTGCTCCCGGCGGGCGAGCGCTGGTTCGTGCACGTGTACAAGCAGGTGCTGCCGTACATCCGCGACGAGCGGCTGCGCGAGGACGTCATCGGGTTCATCGGGCAGGAGGCCACGCACTCGGCCGCCCACGACGACGTGCTCCCCCACCTCAAGGCGCTGGGCCTGGACCCCACCCCGTACACCGCGCAGGTCGACTGGCCCTTCGAGAAGCTGCTCGGCGACCGGACGCTGCCGCCGGGGCGGGCGCGCCGGTGGTGGCTGATGGAGCGGGTCGCCACGATCGCGGCGATCGAGCACTACACGGCGTTCCTCGGCGACTGGATCCTCAACGCCGACGCCCTGGACCGGCGCGGCGCCGACCCGGTGATGCTGGACCTGCTGCGCTGGCACGGCGCCGAGGAGGTCGAGCACCGGTCGGTCGCCTTCGACCTGTTCATGCACGTGGACGGCAGCTACCGGCGCCGGGCCAGGACCTGGGCGACCGCGTTCACCGCCCTCCTCTTCCTCTGGCAGCGCGGCGCCCGGTTCTTCATGGAGAACGACCCCTCACTGCTCGACGGCAAGGCCACCGTCGGCGCCTTCCTGCGCGCCGGACGGCAGGGCACGCTGCCCACCGCAGGCGCGATGGCGCGCTCGATCCCGCGCTATCTCAGCCGTACGTACCACCCCTCGCAGGAAGGCTCGACCGCGCAGGCCGTGGCCTATCTGGCGAGCTCGCCCGGCGCCAACGGAGGCCGCTGACATGCCGCGTACGAGGTCCGTGATCCTGGCGGCGGGGGCGGCGCTGCTCGTGCGGCGGGCGGTGCGCCGCCGCATCGCCACCTCGCCGCTGTGGCCGATGCCCGCCCTTCAGACGCCCATCTCGGGGCAGGGCGGGCGGCGCGTGCCCTCGCTGCGGCTCACCGTCGCCGAACGGGCCGTCCCCGCCGAGGGGGTGGCGCTGCTGCGGCTTGAATCCCCGGCGGGCACGCCGCTGCCCGGGTGGCGGCCGGGCGCCCACCTCGACCTGGTGCTGCCGTCCGGGCTCGTCCGCCAGTACTCGCTCTGCGGCGACCCGGCCGACCGCGCCACGTACACCGTCGCCACCCGGCTGATCGAGGACGGCCGTGGCGGCTCGCGCGAGGTGCACGAGCAGCTGCGGGAGGGCGCCGAACTGGTCGTGCGCGGGCCGCGCAACCGGTTCCCGCTGGCCGGGGCACCGGCGTACGCGTTCGTCGCCGGCGGCATCGGCATCACCCCGATTCTGCCCATGCTCAGGGCGGTCGAGGCGGCGGGCGCCGAGTGGCGGCTGCTGTACGGCGGGCGCTCGCGCGCCACCATGCCGTTCCTGGACGAGATCGAGAAGCTCGGGGGCGAGCGCGTCACCGTAGTCGCCGAGGACGAGTCGGGGCTGCCGGACGCGGCCGCGTTCCTGGCGGGTGCGGGCGAGGGCGCGGCGGTGTACTGCTGCGGGCCCGAACCGCTGATGGACGCGGTGGCGGCGGCCCTGCCCGAGGGGCGGACCCTCCACCTGGAGAGGTTCACACCGGGCGCGAGCACCGCGCAGCTCGGCACGTTCGAGGTCGAACTGCGCCGCACCGGCCGCACGCTCACGGTTCCGGCGGGCCGCTCGGTGCTCGCCACGGTCCGCGACGAGCTGCCGAACCTCTCGTACTCGTGCGAGCAGGGCTTCTGCGGAACCTGTCAACAGCGGGTCCTGGAAGGGGAGATCGACCACCAGGACGAGCTGCTCACGGACGCGGAGCGGCAGGACTCGATGCTGATCTGCGTATCGCGCTGCCTCGGACGGAAACTCGTGCTCGACCTGTAGGTACTCTGTTCGCATGACGACCGGGGTGCGGCGCAGGATGGGCGTCGAGGAGCGCAGACGGCAGCTGATCGGGGTCGCGCTGGAGCTGTTCAGCCACCGCTCCCCCGACGACGTCTCCATAGACGAGATAGCGGCGGCGGCCGGGATATCGCGGCCGCTCGTCTACCACTACTTCCCCGGCAAGCAGAGCCTGTACGAGGCGGCGCTTCGGCTCGCCGCCGACGAGCTGGCGGGCCGGTTCGTGGAGCCGCGCGAGGGGCCGCTGGGGGCCCGGCTGCTGCGGGTGATGGGCCGCTTCTTCGACTTCGTCGAGGGCCACGGCCCGGGCTTCGCCGCGCTGATGCGGGGCGGGCCCGCCGCCTCGGCGGTCGGCTCGACCACCGCCAACGCGATGATCGACGAGGTGCGGCACGCGGCGTACCTCCAGATCCTGGCCCACCTGGACGTCCAGGACCCGCCCGCGCGGCTTGAGTTGGTGGTGCGCTCGTGGGTCTCCCTCGCCGAGTCGACCGCCCTGATCTGGCTGGACGGGCGCCGGATCCCGCGTGCCGAGCTGGAGTTGCAGCTGGTCCACGACTTCGCGGCGCTGGCGGCGGTGAGCGCGGCCTACGACGACGAGATGGCGGCCGTGGTGCTGCGGATCATCGCGGACGAGCCGCCGGACGGCCCGTTCGGGGACCTAGTGGCGCGCCTGGTGGCTTTGGCGCCCACCGAGGGCGCCCCGTAAGGGGCGCGGGGAACTGCGCGACCAGCCCCCACCGGCCCGCAGACGAATGGCCACTGCGTACCCGTACCTTGATCGCATGACGACACCGACGGAGACGCTCTCCTTCCGCCTCGCCGCCGAGGACGACCTGGCCACGCTGGTGGCCCTGTACGACGGAGCAGCCCGCTGGATGCAGGGCACCGGCATCCACCAGTGGCAGCCCGGCGAGAAGGACGCGACCCACTTCCAGCAGCGGATGGCCGAGGGCGAGGTCTGGCTCGCGCTGACCGCCGACGGCCGCGCGGCAGGCGCGTACGAGCTGTGGTGGCGGGACGAGCCCGCCTGGGGCGTGCGGCCGCCGGAGGCGGGCTATGTGCACCGGCTGATGACCGACCGTACGCTCGCGCCCGCCGGAACCGGCCGGGCCCTGCTCGCCCACGCCGAGCAGCGCATCGCGGCGGCCGGGCGCCCCCTGTCCCGCCTCGACTTCAAGGCCTCCAGCCCCGGGCTTCGCGCCTACTACGAGCGGGCCGGGTACGCGGTGGCCGGGCAGCAGCCGTTCAAGGAGGGCGGGGGCGGCAGCAACTACGCGGTCGTGCTGATGGAGAAGCGGCTCGGCTGAGCCGCGTCACACCAGACCGGTGAGCCGCAGGGCCAGCAGCGCCACGTCGTCCTCGCGGCTGCCGAACGCGCTCAGCAGCGCGTCGCACAGGGCGCCCGTGCCGCGCGCGGCGTTCGCCGCCGCGATCTGGCGCAGCCGCTCCATGGAGAGCGCGAGGTCGGTGCCCCGGGTCTCGATGAGGCCGTCCGTCACCATCAACAGGACGTCGCCGGAGGCGAGTTGGTGGCGGTACGGGTCGGGGTGGTCGAGACCGAGGCCGAGGAGCGGGCCGTGGACGTCGAGGTAGTCCGTCCCGCCCCGGCCCGGGACGACCAGCGGCGGTATGTGGCCCGCGTTGGCGATCCGGGCGCGACCGAGCAGCGGGTCGATGAGGGCGAGGCAGAGGGTGGCGGTGGCCTCGGGGTGGTAGAGCTGGAGCATCCGGTCCAGGCGGCGCACCAGGACGGCCGGGTCGCGCTCGTCGGTGGCGTACGCCCGTAACGCGTGGCGCAGTTCGACCATGACGGTGGCCGCGTCGAGCGAGTGGCCCACGACGTCGCCGACGCCGACGAGGAGTCCGTCGGGGGTGGGCAGCGCGGTGTAGAAGTCGCCGCCGATCTCGGCGCGGGTGGAGGCGGGCACATAGCGCACGGCGACGTCGGCGCCGGGCAGCCGGGGCTGGTGCTGGGGCAGGAAGCTACGCTGGAGGGTGAGCGCGATGTGGCGCTCCTCGGCGGCGCTGCGCAGCGACTCGGCGGCCAGCGCGGTGGCCTCGGCGAGATGGCCGAGCAGGGCGCGGGTGTCCTGGCCGCCGGTGTCCTGGACGGGGGTGACCAGGCAGACCGGCGGCTGGTCGGCGCGGCTGCGGGCCAGTATCAGCCGGGCGTCGCCGTCCTCCTCGCCGGTCGGCAGTACGCCCGAGGGCCACAGCGGGGCGGGCGCGATCCGCGACCGGACGCCGGTGCAGCCCGCCATGGCCCGCTGGAGCAGCGGGGCGACCGCCGCGGTGGTGGCGGCGGGTTCGTTGCGTGGCGGGCCGCCCGCGTACAGCGTGCCGTCGGCGCCGAAGACGTAGGCGGCGGCCCGGCAGCGGAGCAGGGCGGTGACCGCGGCGGCGGCCGTGTCGGCGAGCTCCTGGGGGCAACTCGTCCCGTACAGCGCGGTGGTGGCGGTGGCCAGGCGGGCGAGGCGGCCCGCGCGGGCGTCGGCGTCGTGGCGGAAGCGGGCGCCGCGCAGGGCGGCCCGGACGACGGCCTGGATCTCCTCGGGCTCGACGGGCACGGCGAGATAGGCGTCGGCGCCCGCGTCCAGGCCCCGGGTGCGGTCGCGCGGGGTGGTGGCCGCGGCCGAGAAGTGCACCACGGGCATGGTGGCGATCTCGGGGTGCGCCTTGATGCGGCGGCACAGCTCGAAGCCGTCCATGTCGGGCAGGCCCACGTCGACCAGGGCCGCGTCGGGCAGGGCGCCGTTCCTGGCCCGGGTGTCGAGCTCGACCAGGGCCTCGGCGGCGGTGGCCAGCGGCACCACCCGGTGGCCCGCGCGCCGCAGGACCGCGCCCATGGCGTAGCGGTTGGCGTCGATGTCGTCGACGACCAGCACGGTGGTGCGGGACGGGTTCACGGCTCATCCCCCGTGGGGCCGTGGGCCCCGGTGGGCATGGTGCGGACTGGCTGCAAGTACGTCCACACGGTAGCGCGCGGGCCGCCCACGGGGGTGCCGGGTCAACTTCCCTGTGCGAAATCACCCTTGAGGGCGTAGCTGAGCCCCTGGTCGAGCCCGGCGCGCGCGCCCCGGCGGAAGGCGCTGTCGTACGCCTGGTCCCCGACGGCGGCCCTGGCCCGGCGCTCGCACTCCTCACGCACGGCGGTCAGCCGGGGCGCGCCCATCTGGGCCTTGCCGACGGTACGCCAGTACTCCTGCCCGATGCCGAGGACCAGGGCGCCCTCCTCGCCGTCGCCCCGGGCGGCCAGCGCGCAGGCGAGCAGGTCGAGGCCGATGGCGATGCCGAAGCTGTCGTGGAGCAGTCGCTTGCCGGCCAGCATGGCGCGGACGTGCTCGGCGGCCTCGGTGGCGCGGCCGAGCGCCAGCGCGGTGACGGCGAGCATGTAGTCGGCGTACGCCCGCATCCAGCGCTCCCCCCGGCTCGCGCACTGGTCGCGCAGCCAGGTCGCCTCGGCGGCGGCCTCGCGGTAGCGGCCGAGGTTGGTGAGGGCGTAGATCCGGGCGAGCGCGCACAGGGCGAGGCCGGGCGAGAAGTCGTCGTCGGCCGCGTCGATGGCCGGGGTGCACACGTCGAGGGCGCCCTCGGCGTCGCCCGGCATCAGGATGGCGCCGCCGAGCAGATAGGCGGCGCGCAGCCGGGACTCGGGGTCGCCGGCGCTCGCCGCGCACCGTCTGCCGTACCGCAGCGCGGTCTCCATGTCGCCCTGGAGGAAGGCGGTCATGCCGAGCGCCCACTCGGCGCGGTCACGGCGCGGTCCGGGCTCGGAATCGAGTGCGAGGGCGCGCTCCAGGAAGCCGCGGCCCTCGCGCAGGTGCCCGCAGCAGAACCAGAAGAACCAGAGCGAGGAGGCCATGTCGAGCGCGGCGTCGGGGTCGGTGGCCAGCAGATGGTCGAGGGCGGTGCGCAGGTCGGCGTGCCCGGCGGCCAGCCGCTCGTACCACTCGACCTGGTCGGGGCCCATCCAGTCGGCCTCGGCTGCGCGGGCCAGGCGGCGGCAGCGCTCGGCGTGGCGGCGGGCCACGGCCGCCTCCTCACCGAGTTCGCCGAGCCACTGGCGGCCGTACTCGCGGATGGTGTCGAGCATCCGGTAACCGGCCCGGCCGCACTGCATCCTGGCCCGGACGACGGACTTGGCGACCAGGCCCGCGAGCGCGGGCCCGACGGCCTCGGGGGCGAGCGGGCCGCCCGCGGCCACCTCCTGGGCGGCTTCGAGGTCGAAGGCCCCGGCGAACACCGAGAGCCGGGCCCACAGCAGCCGCTCCAGCGGGGCGCACAGCTCGTGGCTCCAGCCGATGGTGGTGCGCATGGTCTGGTGGCGGGGCAGCCGGGCGGCCCGGGTGTCGGCGAGGACCTCGAAGCGCGAGTCGAGCCGTTCGGCGAGCTGCTCGACGCTCCACAACCGCAGCCGGGCGCCCGCGAGTTCGATGGCGAGCGGGATGCCGTCGAGTCTGCGGCAGACGGCGGCGGCGGCCTCGGCGCGGGCCGGGGTCTCGAAGGACTTCAGCGACAGCTGCGGGACGGCGTCGACGGCGCGCTGTTTGAAGAGGGTGAGCGCGGCGCCCTCGGGCGGCAGCGGGCCGAGCGAGAAGACACGTTCCTCCGGGCGGCCCAGGGACTGCCGGCTGGTGGCCAGGACGGTGAGCCCCGGCGAGGTCTGCAGCAGCTCCCCGATGAGGTGGCCGCAGGCGGAGACCAGGTGCTCGCAGGTGTCCAGGACCAGGAGCAGCCGTTTGTCGCCGAGCCAGCCGCACAGCGCCTCGGCGGCGGTGCGGGTGGTCTGGTCGGTGACGCCCAGGTGGTCGGCGACGGTGGCGGCGAGCAGTTCGGGGTCGCACAGGGGCGACAGCTCGACCCACCACACCCCGTCGGGACAGAAGGAGCTCCGCTCGCGCGCGCCGCGCAGGGCGAGCCGGGACTTGCCGACGCCGCCCGGTCCGGTGACCGTGACGAGCCGGTGGCCCCGCAACAGGCCGTCCAGGGTGGCCAGTTCCACCGACCGGCCCACGAAGCTCGTGGTCTCCGCTGGAAGATTCCCCAACACGGGCACAGTCTGGACCAGAGAATGGCCTGGTCCAGACACGATCGCACGGTTCAACCAGAAACAATCGAAAAGCGGCCAGGAGCGGTCAGGGCAACGCCATTTCCGAGCGTACGCAGAACACTGACGGACGTCGGCCGGTCACCCTCGCACTCACCCTCGTACGCGCGCGGTGGACCCCCGTACCACCAGCTCCGGCTGGAACACGAACTCCGTGCGCTGCACCGGGTTCCCCCGGATCTCTTCGAGCAGCGCGCCCACCGCGGCCGTCGCCATCGCCCGCACGGGCTGGCGGACGGTGGTCAGCGGCGGGTCGGTGAACGCGATCAGCCGCGAGTCGTCGAAGCCCACGACCGAGACGTCCTTCGGCACGTCGAGCCCGCGCTCGCGCGCCGCGCGGACCGCCCCGAGCGCCATCATGTCGCTGGCGCACACCACCCCCGTACAGCCCTGGTCGAGCAGCACGCCCGCCGCCACCTGGCCGCCCTCGACGCTGAAGAGGGTGTGCCCGATGTACGCGGCGGCCTCCTCGGCGCGCAGCCCGAACCGCTCCCCCAGCGCGGCCGCGAACCCCTCGGCCTTGCGCCGCGAGGGAACGTATCTGAGCGGCCCGGCCGCCAGGCCGATCCGGGTGTGGCCGAGGTCCGCGAGATGGCCCACCGCCATCGCCATCGCCGCGTGGTCGTCGGGCGAGACGAAGGGCGCGCGGATGCGCTCGTTGTACCCGTTGACCAGCACGAACGGCACCCGGCGCTCGGTGAGCGCCAGATAGCGGGCGGGGTCGGCGGCGGTGTCGGCGTGCATCCCCGACAGGAACACGATGCCGTTGACCCCGCGCTCCTCCAGCTGCTCGACCAGCTCGTCCTCGGTCGCCCCGCCGGGCAGCTGGGTGCAGAGCACCGGGGTGTACCCGTGCCCGGCGAGCACCTGCTCCACGGCCTGGGCGAACGCGGGGAAGATGGGGTTGGTGAGCTCCGGGGTGACCAGGCCGACGAGCCCGGCGCTGCGGTGGCGCAGCTGGGCGGGCCGCTCCCAGCCGAGGACGTCCAGGGCCGCGAGCACCCGCTGCCGGGTGGCGTCGGCGACGCCCGGACGCCCGTTGAGCACCCGGCTGACGGTGGCCTCGCTGACGGCCGCCTGGGCGGCGATGTCGGCGAGGCGCGGCCCGGCGTCGGTCACACCGCCCACCACACGGTGGTGTCGGAGTCGAGCACGAACTCGGCCTCTCCCAGGGCGATTTCACCGCTGCCGCTGGAGAGGATCGGCTTCCCGGGCGCGGGCAGGCGCACGGCCTCCCCGGTGAGGTTGACCGTGCAGACGAACCCCTCGCGGGCGAAGGCGAGCACGCCCTCGGGGGCGTCCAGCCAGCGGACCGCGTCGCCCGAGCCGAGGCCGGGGTGCTCGCGGCGGGCGGCGAGGGCGGCGCGGTAGAGCTCCAGGGTGGAGTCCGGGTCGCCGGTCTGCGCCTCGACGGAGAGCGCGCCCCACGACGCGGGCTGGGGCAGCCAGCTGCCGCCGCTGCCGAAGCCGTACGAGGGCCCGTCGACGGTCCACGGGAGGGGGACCCGGCAGCCGTCGCGGAAGCCGTCCTGCCCTTCGGCGCGGAAGAAGGACGGGTCCTGGCGGACCTCGTCGGGCAGGTCGGTGACGTCCGGGAGCCCGAGCTCCTCGCCCTGGTAGAGGTATGCGGACCCGGGCAGCGCCAGCATCAGCAGGGTCGCGGCGCGCGCCCGGCGCAGCCCGAGCGCGCGGTCGCCCGGGGTGCGCAGCTGGGTGCCGAGGCCGGGCGGGTTGGCGAAGCGGGTGGCGTGCCGGGTCACGTCGTGGTTGGAGAGCACCCAGGTCGCGGGGGCGCCGACCGGGCGCATCGCGGCGAGCGAGACGTCGATGACCTCGCGCAGGGCCTCGGCATCCCAAGGGGCGCCCAAATACTGGAAGTTGAAGGCCTGGTGCAGCTCGTCGGGGCGTACGTAGTGGGCCGTGCGCTCCACGGTGGGCGTCCATGCCTCGGCTACGGCGATGCGCTCGCCGGGGTACTCGTCGAGGATGAGGCGCCAGGAGCGGTAGATCTCGTGGACGCCGTCCTGGTCGAAGAACGGCATGACATCGTTGCCCAGCAGCTTGAGCTGGTCGCTGCCGCCGATGTCGGGCAGCCCGGGCGCCTTGACGAGCCCGTGGGCGACGTCGACGCGGAACCCGTCGACGCCCATGTCCAGCCAGAACCGCAGGATCGAGCGGAACTCGTCGGCGACGGCGGGGTGCTCCCAGTTGAAGTCGGGCTGCTCCGGGGCGAACAGGTGCAGATACCACTCGCCGTCCTCGGTACGGGTCCAGGCGGGCCCGCCGAAGATGGACTCCCAGTCGTTGGGCGGCAGTTCGCCGGTCTCGCCGCGGCCGGGCCGGAAGTGGTACCGGGCTCGCAGCGCCGAGCCCGGTCCCTCGCGCAGGGCGCGCTTGAACCACTCGTGCTGGTCGGAGGAGTGGTTGGGGACGAGGTCGACGATGATGCGGAGGCCGAGGTCGTGGGCGTCCCTGATCAGGGCGTCGGCGTCGTGCAGGGTGCCGAACATCGGGTCGATGGCGCGGTAGTCGGCGACGTCGTAGCCGGCGTCGGCCTGCGGGGAGGCGTAGAAGGGGGAGAGCCAGACGGCGTCGACGCCGAGGTCGCGGAGGTACGGGAGCTTGTGGCGTACGCCGTCGAGGTCGCCCATCCCGTCGCCGTCGGCGTCGGCGAAGCTGCGCGGATAGACCTGGTAGATCACGGCGTCCTGCCACCAGTTGGTGCGGGTCCCGTCGTGGGCGGGGGTGGTGCCGGGGGCGGTGAGGTGCGGGGTCATTTTGTCCCTGGGTCGGTGTGGGTGGTGGGTGTTGCGTGCGGGTGGGCTGCGCCTGCGGCGGGCTGGGCCCCCACCCCGCCCCTTCCCGAAAGCCCTGGGCGGGCGGCCGGGTTCGTCGGCTGCGGGCCGGTGGGGGCTGCTCGCGCAGTTCCCCGCGCCCCTGAAAGCCTGTGGCTGAGCAAAGTTCCCCGGCTGCGGCCGACTACCTAAGGGGCGCGGGGAACTGCGCGACCAGCCACAGACGGCCCGCAGACGAAGGCCGGGCAGGAAAAGCCGTCACCCCTTCGTCGCTCCCGCCGTCATCCCCGCAACAAGGTGCTTCTGCGCGAACAGGAAGAACACCGCCGCCGGCACCGCGATCAGCACGGACGCCGCCGTCATCGGCCCCCAGTTCGCCGTGTACTGCGTCACGAACGTCTGCAGACCGCCCGCCAGCGTCAGGTTCTCGTCGCCCACCATGAACGCCGACGAGTACGCGACCTCGCCCCACGCCGTGATGAAGGAGTAGAACGCCGTCACCGCGAGCCCCGGCTTCGCCAGCGGCAGGATCAGGCGCCAGAACGTGCCGAACGGGTTCAGCCCGTCCACCCGCCCCGACTCGTCGATCTCCACCGGGATCCCGTCGAAGAAGCCCTTCATCATCCAGGCGCAGAACGGGACGGCGATCGTCAGATACGTGGTGATCAGGCCCACCGGCTGGTTCAGCAGCCCCAGTTGGCCCATCAGGTTGTAGAGCGGGACGATCAGGATCGCCATCGGGAACATCTGGGTGATCAGCAGCGTCCACATCAGCGGGCGCATGCCGGGGAACTTGAAGCGGCTCACCGCGTAGCCCGTCGTCGCGGAGATGAAGACGCCGAGCAGCGTCGTCACCCCGGCGATCAGCGCCGAGTTCCCGAACCAGGTGAAGAAGCTCGTCTTGTCCACCAGATAGCGGTAGTTGTCGAGCGTCGTGTCCTTGAAGAAGTCCGTGGTGATCGCGTACTTCGCCGGCTTCAGCGACGTCAGCAGCACCCACAGGACGGGGAAGACGGCGATGACCGACGCCCCGATGAGTGTGGCGTGCAGGCCGACCGAAGCCAACGGCGACCGCTTACCGCGTTGCGACGACATCGTCACCACACCTCTCCCTGCTTGCGAAGCGACCGCCGGTACACGACGGCGAAGATCATCAGCACCGCCAGGATCAGCACGCCCCAGGTCGCCGACCCCGCGAAGTCCCGCGGGCTCTCCACGAAGGCCTGGCGGAACGCCTGGGTCACCAGGATCTCCGTCGAGTCGCCGGGACCGCCCCGCGTCAGCAGGAAGATCACCGGGAACATGTTGAACGTCCAGATCGTGGAGAGCAGGATCACCGTGGACGAGACCGAGCGGAGGCCCGGGACCGTGATGTAGACGAACCGCTTCCACGGGCCCGCCCCGTCCATCTCCGCGGCCTCGTACAGCTCGCCCGGGATCGACTGCAGGCCGCCGAGCAGCGCCACCATCATGAAGGGCACGCCGAGCCAGACGTTGACCGCGATGACCGAGAACTTCGCCCACGTCGGGTCGTCCAGCCACGGCACCGCCGAGATGCCGCCGCCGTCCAGGACCTTGTTCAGCAGGCCGTTGTCGCGGTTGAAGAGGAAGCGCCAGGCGAACACCGAGACGAAGCCGGGCACCGCCCAGGGCAGGATCAGCATCATCCGGTACGCCGCACGGCCGCGGAACTGCCGGTTGAGCATGTTCGCGAGGACCAGGCCGAGCAGGAACGTGGCGGAGACACAGCACACCGTCCACATCACGGTCCACACCAGCCGCTGCGCGAACACGGGGTCGTTCAGCACGTCCACGTAGTTGTCGAAGCCGACGAACTTGTACGTGGCGTCGATGTGGTTGGCGCCGATCGTGCGGCCGACGTTGCGCTCGTTGGCGTCGGTCAGCGACAGGTAGATGCCGCGGCCGAGCGGCCATCCGATGATCACGCCGAGGACGATCACCACGGGGGCGACCATCGTCCAGGCGTACCAGTGCGTCGAGAGCGCCCGCCGGAGCCGGCCGGGGCGCTCGCCACTCGCGCGGCCCCGGCCGCGGGCGCCCTCGCCCGCGGCCTTCGCCGTCGACTGGCCGGTGTGGACAGTCATGTCAGTCAGTACCCGTCTCCCGCTGCCCGTCCGCTACTTCCAGTCCTTGAGGATCTTGTGGAAGGCGGTGGCGGAGGCCTTGGCCGCGTCCTCGGGCGAGGAGGCGCCGGTCACGGCCTTGGTGAACTGGAGCTTCAGCGGCTCGAACAGGGCGCCGTTCTCCGGGATCCAGGCGCGCTCGACGGCCTTGTCGACGGCCGGCTTGAAGAACTGGACCATCTCGTTGGACTTGACGTCCGGCTGGTCGTACGCGGCGGTCCGGGTCGGCAGCAGGCTGAGCGCCTTGGTGGTCTGCACCTGGACGGTCTGCGAGGTCAGGTAGTCGACGAAGGCGTGCGAGGCGTCGCGGTTCTTGGAGCCCGCATAGACCGCGAGGTCGTGGCCGCCCTGCGGGGCGCCCTGGCCGGCCGAGCCCGCCGGGACGACGGCGACACCGAGGTTGGACTTGTCCTTGAACGCGTCGCCCGCGTACACGTCGGCCACCGACCAGGGCCCGTTGACCATCATGGCGACCTTGCCCGACTTGAAGGCGGTCTCCATGTTGTTCCACCCGTCGGTGGCGTTGGTGATCGCGGCGCCGGAGGTGACCAGGTCGCGCGCGGCCTTGAAGGCCTTGACCCCGGCCGGGCCGTCCACGGTGACCTTCTTGTTCTTGGCGTCGACCAGGTCGCCGCCCTCGCCGTAGATGAACGGCAGGAACCAGAAGGAGTCGTCGCCGCGCAGGTACATGCCGGTGTTGCCGGTCTTGGACTTGATGGCGGCGGCGGCCGTCTTCACCTCTTCGAGGGACTTCGGCGGCTCGACGCCCGCGTCCTTGAGCATCTTCTTGTTGTAGAAGAGGCCGAGGGTGTCGATGACCTGCGGGACGGCGTACATCTGGCCGTCGTACCTGCCGCTGGCCGCGGCCTGCTTGAGGAAGGCGGAGTCCACTTCCTTGGCCTTGGCGTCCGGGACCTTGTCCAGGTAGCCGAGCGAGGCGAAGTCGGCGACCCAGCCGACGTCGGCGCGGATGACGTCCGGCGCGTCGGAGCCGCTGCTGAACGCGTTCTTGATCTTGTTCTGCGCGTCACCGTACGGCACGTTGACGTACTTGACGGTGACCTTGGGGTGCTGCGCGTGGAAGTCCTCGGCGATCTTCTTGAACGTGGCCTTCTCGGTGTCGTTCGAGGTGTCCCACCACGTGACGGTGCCGGAGAGCTCGCCCGAGCTCTTCTTCTCGCCGCTGTCACCACTGTCACTGTCGCCGCAGGCCGTCGCCGCGAGCGCCAGGGTCGCGACCAGCGCGGTGGCCGCTATGCCACGTCGCATGTGAACTCCTTCAACGGGTGCCGCGCCATCACGGCGCCGGATCGCCAGGAACGTAACAAGGATGAAAGAAGACCGAAAGACCTTGCGAAGAATTTCTGCAAGGCCGGTCGATCGTTACATCCGCGTGTCCACACGGTTGCCGATGCGCGCCTTGTCAGGAGGGGCGCACGTACTCCATGGGCACGCCCGGGAGCCCCGCGCCGCCTTTGCAAGCCTTCCGCAAGAGCTTGCAGGACTGTTACCTTCGAGGTGCAGCGGCGTTGATCCCGTAGTCGCAGGACACCGTGCAGGCCACTGGAGAGGGACCCGTTCATGACGCAGGAGCTGACCACGACCACCGCCGTCGCGGGCCGCGGCCAGGGCCGGGACCCCGGAAGCACCGGCTGGTGGCGCGACGCCGTCATCTACCAGGTGTACGTCCGCTCCTTCGCGGACGGCGACGGCGACGGCATCGGCGACCTGCCCGGCATCCGGGCCCGCCTCCCGCACCTCGCCGCCCTCGGCGCGGACGCCGTCTGGCTCACCCCGTTCTACGCCTCCCCGCAGGCCGACGGCGGCTACGACGTGGCGGACTACCGGGCCGTCGACCCGCTCTTCGGGAACCTCCAGGACGCCGACGACCTGGTCCGCGAGGCCCACCGGCTCGGTCTGCGCGTGATCGTCGACATCGTCCCCAACCACACCTCCGACCAGCACAGCTGGTTCCGCGCGGCGCTGGCCGGCGGCCCCGAGCGCGACCGCTACCACTTCCACCCGGGCGAGCGGGCCGCCGTGCCCGCCCAGGGCGGCGCCGCTCCCCCCAACGACTGGGAGTCGGTCTTCGGCGGCCCGGCCTGGACCCGTACCGAGGACGGCGACTGGTATCTGCACCTGTTCGCCCCGGAGCAGCCCGACCTCAACTGGGAACACCCCGAGGTGCGGGCCGAGTTCGAGTCGGTGCTGCGCTTCTGGCTCGACCTCGGCGTCGACGGCTTCCGCATCGACGTGGCCCACGGCATGGTCAAGGCGGCCGGGCTGCCCGACATCGGCGCCCGCGAGCAGGCCAAGCTGATCGGCGCCCAGGAGCTGCCGTTCTTCGACCAGGACGGCGTCCACGAGATCCACCGCTCCTGGCGCCGGCTGCTGGACTCCTACGAAGGGGAGCGCATCGCGGTCGCCGAGGCCTGGGCGCCCTCGCCCGAGCGCCTCGCCCTGTACGTACGCCCGGACGAACTGCACCAGGCCTTCAACTTCCAGTTCCTGAACTGCCCGTGGGACGCGGCCGAGATGCGCGCGGTCGTCGACGCCTCGCTCGCTGCGACCAGCTCGGTCGGCGCTCCGACCACCTGGGTGCTCTCCAACCACGACGTGGTGCGCCACCCGACCCGCTACGGCGGCGGCGAGCGGGGCCTGCGCCGGGCCAGGGCCGCGGCCCTGCTGATGCTGGCGCTGCCCGGGTCCGCGTACCTCTACCAGGGCGAGGAGCTGGGCCTGCCCGAGGTGACCGACCTGCCCGACGAGGTCCGCCAGGACCCTTCCTTCTTCCGCGCCGAGGGCCAGGACGGCTTCCGCGACGGCTGCCGGGTGCCCCTTCCGTGGACCGCCGAGGGGCCCTCGTACGGCTTCGGCAGCGGCGGCAGCTGGCTGCCGCAGCCGAACTCCTGGCGCGGTCTGTCCGTCGAGGCGCAGACCGGCGACCCGCGCTCGACCCTGGAGCTCTACCGCTCGGCGCTCGCGCTGCGCCGCGAGCTGCCGGGGCTCGGGGACGGGGAGATGGAATGGCTTGAGGCCCCCGAGGACGTGCTGGCGTTCGCCCGGCCGGGGTTCGTGTGCACGGTCAACACGGGCGCCGGCGCGGCCCAACTCCTGGTCCCCGGACGGCCGCTCCTTTCGACCTCGGCGCTGGAGTTCACCGGCGGTAACGTCACGATCCCCGCCGAATCCGCGGTCTGGTGGGCAATCTGACGTGCGACCGGTACAGTCCAATCCCGTGACCGCACGGCTTGCCGACATCGCAGCCCAGGCGGGGGTCAGCGAAGCCACAGTCAGCCGCGTGCTCAACGGCAAGCCCGGTGTGGCCGCGGGCACCCGTGAATCCGTGCTAGCCGCCCTCGACGTCCTCGGCTACGAGCGGCCGGTACGGCTGCGCAGGCGCAGCGCCGGTCTGGTCGGTCTGATAACGCCGGAGCTGGAGAACCCGATCTTCCCGGCGCTGGCCCAGGTCATCGGCCAGTCGCTGACCCGCCAGGGGTACACCCCGGTCCTGGCCACCCAGACGCCCGGCGGGTCCACCGAGGACGAGCTCACCGAGATGCTGGTCGACCGGGGCGTCTCGGGCATCATCTTCGTCTCCGGGCTGCACGCCGACACCACGGCCGACATGGACCGCTACGAGCAGCTGCGCGCCCAGGGCGTGCCGTACGTGCTGGTGGACGGCTTCTCGCCGAAGGTGCAGGCGCCCTTCATCTCCCCCGACGACCGGGCCGCGATGCGACTCGCGGTCACACACCTCGCGGCCCTCGGCCACACCCGCATCGGGCTCGCCGTGGGACCGAAGCGGTTCGTGCCGGTGCTGCGCAAGATCGAGGGCTTCACGGCCGCGATGGAGGACTCGCTGGGGCTGACCCCGGGCGAGGCCGAGGCGCTGGTCCAGCACTCGCTGTACACGCTTGAGGGCGGTCAGGCCGCGACCACCGCGCTGATCGCGGCGGGGTGCACGGCGGTGGTGTGCGCCAGCGACATGATGGCGCTGGGCGCGATCCGGGCGGCCCGCCAGGCCGGGCTCGACGTGCCCAAGGACATCTCGGTGGTCGGCTTCGACGACTCCCCGCTCATAGCGTTCACCGATCCCCCGCTGACCACGATCCGCAAGCCGGTGACGGCCATGGGGCAGGCGGCGGTCCGCGCCCTCCTGGAGGAGATCGGCGGCACCCCGGCCCCGCACAGCGAGTTCGTGTTCATGCCCGAGCTGGTGGTTCGCGGTTCAACCGCTTCTGGACCGGCACCCAAGTAGCACTCCGCTGGGACGGTCGCCCGGTTCGGCATAAAATCGAGGGAAGAGTCATCCTCTCCTCCGTGAGGAGTCCTCCACAAGGAGTAGGAATCCGGACCGAACCCGACCGGAGGACGATCTGCGGGGCCCAGGTCCATCTGGCAGACTCTCTCGCTATGGGTGAAATGACCGTGAAGACTCTGGAAGGTACGGCGGACACCCCGTCGGCCGCCTCGTCGGCTGCGCCCACACCCGTATCAGAAGAACACGTCACCGAAGCGCCGACGCCGCCGGTCCCGGCACCGCCCACCACTCTGCTCCAGCGGCTGCGCACCCCGCGCCGCCCCCGGATCTGGTTCGAGGTCCTCCTGATCGCGGTGAGTTACTGGACGTACTCACTGATCCGCAACGCCGTCCCCGAGCAGAAGTCGCAGGCGCTCGACAACGCCGACTGGATCTGGTCGGTCGAGCAGCACCTCGGCATCGCGGTGGAGCAGTCCGTCAACCACGCCGTCAACTCGGTGACATGGCTGATCACCGGCATGAACTACTACTACGCCACGCTCCACTTCGTGGTGACGATCGGCGTCCTGGTGTGGCTCTTCCGCAGCCACCCGGGCCGCTACGCGGCGTCCCGGCTGATCCTCTTCGCCACCACCGGCGTGGCCCTGGTGGGCTACTACTTCTACCCGCTGGCACCGCCCCGCCTGATGAACGGCGGGAACTTCGTCGACACCGTCCTGGTCCACCAGACCTGGGGCTCGATGGCCTCGGGCGACCTGAAGAACATGTCGAACCAGTACGCGGCGATGCCGTCCATGCACATCGGCTGGTCGCTGTGGTGCGGCCTGACGATCTTCGCGCTCGCCAAGGCGCCGTGGGCGCGGATCCTCGGCCTGCTCTACCCGACGGCGACCCTGGTCGTCATCGTCGCGACGGCCAACCACTTCTGGCTGGACGCGGTGGGCGGCATCATCTGCCTGGCCTTCGGCTTCCTCGTCTCGTACGTCTGGTACGGGAAGCTGCCGCACCGGCTGGCGAGGCGGGTCGAGAACCCGCCACGCGGCCGCGTGGTCACCGGCACGGCGCGCGCGTAGCCGTTCCTCGCCTGCCCGGGCCCGGCCCGCTGCGGATAGGCTCGGATCCGACCTTGATCCGGCGCGGAGCCGGGCGCGGTGGCAGTGGGAGGCGGCGGGATGGCGGCGGTGCCGGGGCGCAGGAGCAGTACCTTCACACGGCTGCTGCGGTTCGGTTTCACCGATCCGTCGGCGGCCGAGCGGCTGCTCGACACCCCGGAGCTCGCCTCCGTACGGACCGATCCGGTGCTCCTGGACGCGCTGGGCGCGACCGCCGACCCCGATCTGGCGCTCGCCGGTCTGGTGCGGATCGTGGAGGCGCAGGAGCCGGCCGAGCGGCAGGCGCTGCTCGACACCCTGATCACCGCCAAGCCGCTGCGGGACCGCCTGCTCGGGGTCCTGGGGGCCTCCGAGGCGCTCGGTGACCATCTGGCCCGGCATCCCCGCGACTGGCACGCGCTCGTCACCTACGAGGCCGTGGACCTGCATCCGGGAGTCGCGGAGTTCGAGCGGGGCCTCGCGCTGGCCCAGGACCCGGTGGCGCTGCGGGTCGCCTACCGCAGATGCCTGCTGACCATAGCGGCGCGCGACGTGTGCGGGACGACCGATGTGGCCGAGACGGCCGCCGAGCTCGCGGACCTCGCCACCGCCACCCTGCGGGCCGCGCTCGCCATCGCCCGGACCGCGGCCCCCGACGACGCCGCGATATGCCGGCTCGCGGTGATCGCGATGGGCAAGTGCGGCGGCCACGAGCTGAACTACGTCTCCGACGTCGACGTGATCTTCGTCGGGGAGCCCGTGGACGGCGCCGACGAGCGCAAGGCCGTCCAGGCCGCCACCCGGCTCGCCTCGCACCTGATGCGGATCTGCTCGGAGACCACCGTCGAGGGCACCATCTGGCCCGTCGACGCCAATCTGCGCCCCGAGGGCCGCAACGGCCCGCTGGTGCGCACGCTCTCCTCGCACCTCGCGTACTACCAGCGCTGGGCGAAGACCTGGGAGTTCCAGGCGCTGCTCAAGGCGCGCGCGGTGGCCGGGGACCCGGAGCTGGGGGCCTCGTACATCGAGGCGGTCTCCCCGCTGGTGTGGCAGGCGGCCGAGCGCGACAACTTCGTCGCCGACGTGCAGAAGATGCGCCGCCGGGTCGTCGACAACATCCCGGCCGCCCAGGTCGACCGCGAGCTGAAGCTGGGTCCTGGCGGGCTGCGGGACGTCGAGTTCGCCGTGCAGCTGCTCCAGCTGGTGCACGGGCGCGGCGACGCGACCCTGCACAGCGGCACCACCCTGGACGCGCTCGGCGCGCTCGCGGCGGGCGGCTACGTGGGGCGCGCGGACGCCGCCCAGCTCGACGAGGCGTACCGCTTCCTGCGGGCGATGGAGCACCGCATCCAGCTGTACCGGCTGCGCCGCACCCATCTGGTGCCCGAGGACGAGGCCGATCTGCGGCGCCTGGGCCGCTCGCTCGGCCTGCGCACCGAGCCGGTCAGCACGCTCAACCGGGAGTGGAAGAAGCACGCCTCCGTGGTGCGGCGGCTGCACGAGAAGCTCTTCTACCGGCCGCTGCTCGACGCGGTCGCCCAGCTCTCCCCCGGCGAGACCCGGCTCAGCCCGCGCGCGGCCGGACAGCGCCTGGAGGCCCTGGGGTACGCGGACCCGGCCGCGGCCCTGAGACACCTGGAGGCGCTCTCCTCGGGCGTGACCCGCAAGGCCGCCATCCAGCGCACCCTGCTGCCGGTGCTCCTCGGCTGGTTCGCCGACTCGGCCGACCCGGACGCGGGCCTGCTCGGCTTCCGCAAGGTCTCCGACGCCCTCGGCAGGACCCCCTGGTACCTGCGGCTGCTGCGCGACGAGGGCGCGGCGGCGGAGAACCTGGCCCGGGTGCTCTCGGCCGGCCGCCTCGCCCCCGACCTGCTGCTTCGGGCCCCGGAGGCGGTGGCGATCCTGGGCGACCCGGAGGGCCTGGGGCCGCGCATGCGCGAGCCCCTTGAGCAGGAGGTGCTGGCCGCGGTGGGCCGCGCCGAGACCGCCGAGGGCGCGGTCGCGGCGGCCCGCGGCGTACGGCGCAGAGAGCTGTTCCGCACCGCCGCGGCCGATCTGATCGGCTCGTACGGCACGGAGGAGAACCCGGCCGAGGAGGACCCGGGGGCGCTGGTCGACCGGGTCGGGAACGCGGTGACCGACCTGAACGCGGCGACGCTGGCGGGCGCGCTGCGGGCGGCCGTGCGGGCGGAGTGGGGCGACACCCTGCCCACCCGGTTCGCGGTCATCGGCATGGGCCGCTTCGGCGGGCACGAGCTGGGCTACGGCTCGGACGCGGACGTCCTGTTCGTCCACGAGCCGCGCGAGTTCGTCGACGAGCAGGAGGCGACGCGGACCGCCAACCGGGTCGTCGCCGAGATGCGCCGACTGCTCCAACTCCCCACCGCCGACCCGCCGTTGCTGATCGACGCGGATCTGCGCCCGGAGGGCAAGAGCGGCCCGATGGTGCGCACGCTCGCCTCGTACGCCGCGTACTACCGCCGCTGGTCCCTGGTGTGGGAGAGCCAGGCGCTGCTGCGCGCCGAGCCGATGGCGGGCGACGCGGAGCTGGGGCGGCGGTTCGTCGAGCTGATCGACCCGCTGCGCTACCCGGCCGAGGGGCTCGGGGACGACGCGGTGCGCGAGATCAGACGCCTCAAGGCCCGGATGGAGTCGGAGCGGATGCCGCGCGGCGCCGACCCCACGCTCCACACCAAGCTGGGGCGCGGCGGCCTCTCGGACGTCGAGTGGACGGTCCAGCTGCTCCAGATGCAGAACGGCTGGGCCGAGCCGGGCCTGCGCACCACCCGTACCCGGGACGCGCTCTCCGCCGCCCACGCGGCGGGCCTGATCTCCACCGAGGACGCGGTGATACTGGACGACGCGTGGGTGCTGGCTACGCGGGTGCGGAACGGGGTGATGCTGGTGCGGGGGCGTCCCGGCGACACGTTCCCGTCCGACGGGCGCGAGCTGGCGGCGGTCGGCCGGTACCTGGGGTACGAGCCCGGTCATGTCGGGGACATGCTGGACGACTACCGCCGGGTCACGCGGCGGGCGCGGGCGGTTGTGGAGCGCCTGTTCTACGGAGCGTAGCCCTTGCGCGGGCGGCTGCGGGCGATCTGTGGCCAGCCATTCGACTGCGGACCGTGCGGGGTTGCTCGCGCAGTTCCCCGCGCCCCTGAGATGCGCCCCTCCGGGGCGCCCAGGGGATTGCCGCGCAGCGGCACTTAAGGGGCGCGGGGAACTGCGCGACCAGCCCCCACCGGCCCGCGGACACAAACACACCCAACCGTTCCCCAGTCCTTCACCCGCAAGGATCTTCCGGTCTTCACACACCGCCCCTAACCTCTCGGTGCACCGCCCCCCACATCCCCCTCACCGGAGGTACCGCCGTGTCCGGCTGGTCCATGCCCCGCCGCCGCACCCGCACCGCCCTGTTCTCCGCCGTCGGCCTCGCCGCCGCGTCCGCCGGCCTGTGGGCCGGGCTCGGCGGCACGTCCGCCGCCTCGACGACGGCGACCGTGCCCACCCCCGACCACACGGTGGTCGTGGTCTTCGAGAACCACGCGTACAACCAGGTCATCGGCAGCTCCAGCGCCCCGTACATCAACTCGCTGAAGAGCGGCGGCGCCAACCTCACTCAGTCGTACGCCGAGACCCACCCGAGCCAGCCCAACTACTTCGCGATGTTCTCCGGCTCCACGCAGGGCATCACGGACGACAGCTGCTACACGCCCGGGTTCTCCTCCGCGCCCAACCTGGCGTCCGAGGTCATCGCCAAGGGAAGGACCTGGGCGAGCTACAACGAGTCGCTCCCCAGCCAGGGGTCGACGACGTGCAGCAGCGGCAAGTACGCCCGCAAGCACAACCCGTGGTTCGGCTTCTCCAACGTGCCGACGTCCAGCGCCAAGACCTTCGCGCAGTTCCCGACGGACTTCACCACGCTGCCCACCGTCTCGTACGTCGTGCCGAACCTGTGCAGCGACATGCACGACTGCTCGGTCTCGACCGGTGACACCTGGCTGAAGAACAACCTGAAGGCGTACGCGGACTGGGCCAAGACCCACAACAGCCTACTCGTCGTCACCTTCGACGAGGACAACCGGCTCGCGGGCAACAAGATCGCGACCGTCCTCTACGGCCAGCAGGTCATCCCGGGCTCGTCGTCCTCGACGACGTACAACCACTACAACCTGCTCCGCACGATCGAGGACATGTACGGCACCACGCACGCCGGCCAGGCCGCCAACGCCTCGGACATCACGGGCATCTGGGCCTCCTGACGTGTACGTAGCAGACAGCCGCAGCACCCCCGCGGCCCCCGCCGCCCGGCTCACCACCGGGCGGCGGTCCGCCGTCGCCCCGACCGTCCTCGCGCTGGGTGCGGTCAGTCTCATCACCGACGTCTCCTCGGAGATGGTCACCGCCGTCCTGCCGCTCTACCTGGTCACGGGCCTGGGCCTGTCGCCGCTCGGCTTCGGCCTGCTCGACGGCGTCTACAACGGCTTCAGCGCGCTGGTCCGCCTGGTCGGCGGGCACCTGGCCGACCGGGGCGGGCGCCACAAGGCCGTCGCGGTCTTCGGCTACGGCCTGTCGGCGGTGTGCAAACCGCTGCTCCTGGTGGCGGGTTCGCTGCCGGTGATCGGCGCGGTGCTCGCGGCCGACCGGACGGGCAAGGGGCTGCGCACGGCGCCGCGCGACGCGATGATCTCGCTGGCCTCGGCGCCCGAGGCGCGCGGGCGGGCGTTCGGCGTGCACCGCGCGATGGACACGGCGGGCGCGCTGCTCGGGCCGCTGGCCGCGTTTCTGATCCTGCGTCAAGCGGTGGACGGGTACGACGCCGTGTTCACGGTGAGCTTCTGCGTGGCGGCGGTCGGCGTGCTCGTCCTGGTGCTGTTCGTACCCGCGCGCACCGCCCCCGAGCGGGCCCCGGACGCGCCCCGCGCCTCGCTGAAGGCGGCGCTGGCGTTGCTCGGCGAGCGCGAGGTGCGCCGACTCGCCCTCTGCGCCCTGCTGTTGGGCCTGGCCACGGTCAGCGACTCCTTCGTCTACCTCCTGCTCCAGCGGCGCCTGGACGTGCCCGACCGCTGGTTCGCGCTGCTGCCCCTCGGGACGGCGGCCGCGTTCCTGCTGCTGGCCGTCCCGCTGGGCCGCCTCGCCGACCGGGTGGGCCGCTGGCGGGTCTTCCTCGGCGGCCACGCGGCCCTGCTGTGCGCGTACGCCCTGCTGCTGCCGGGCTGGCGCGGCGCGGCGCTCCCGTACGTCGTCCTCGCCCTGCACGGCCTGTTCTACGCGGCGACCGACGGCGTCCTGATGGCCGCGGCGGCGGGCGCCGTCCCGGCCGAACTGCGCTCCAGCGGGCTGGCGTTGATCCAGACCGGCCAGGCGTCGGCCCGCTTCGTCTGCTCGATCGCGTTCGGCGCGGCGTGGACCGCGTGGGGCGACCGCACGGCGCTGGCCACGGCGGCCGTGGCGCTCGCGGTGTGCGCGGCGGGGGCGGTGCTGCTGCGCCCGGCGGACGCGTCCAAGGTCGACGGGGGAGGGCCCGCATGACCGTCCGTATGACCCTGCGCAGCAAACTGATCGTCCTGGTGACGGCCCTGGTCGTCCTCGCGGGCGTGGCCACCGCGTCCGTGCTGCACGCGGCGGGCCGCGCGGACCGCAAGAACCGGGTGCAGGCGGACGGGCCGCCGGTGACGGGCGGCGCGGTCTCGCTCGCCCCGGACTCCGGCCGCCGGATCGTCTTCCGCAACATGGCGTGGGGCCCGCACCGCGACGAGCTCGCCACGGTCCCGGCCGCCGATCCGTCGGGGCCGCGCACCGCCTCCGGCGTCAAGTGCCTGCGGTTCTACGCGGCCGCCGGGACCGGGGTGTGCCTGCGGGCCGAGCGGGGCGCGGTGCAGGACGGCTACCAGGCGGTGATCCTGGACGCGCGGCTCAAAGAGCGCGCCCACTACAGCCTGCCGGGCATCCCGACCCGGGCCCGGGTCTCCCCGTCCGGCCATCTGGCCGCCTGGACGGTCTTCGTCGGCGGCGACTCGTACGCGGGCACCGACTTCTCCACCCGCACGGCGATCCTGGACACCCGCACGGGCAAGCTGACCAAGACCCTGGAGGACTTCGCGATCGAGCGCGACGGGCACCCGTACCGCGCCTTGGACGTGAACTTCTGGGGCGTCACGTTCGCCGACGACGAGCACTTCTACGCGACGATGGCGACGGGCAGGAAGACGTATCTGGTCCGCGGCGACCTCCCCTCCCGCAAGGTGACGACACTCCGCACCAACCTGGAGTGCCCGTCCCTCTCCCCCGACGGCACCCGCCTCGCGTTCAAGAAGCGCGTCCCCGGCCTCCCGGCGGACGCGCCCTGGCGCCTGTACGTCCTGGACCTCGCCACGCTGCACGAGACGCCCCTGGCGGAGCCGCGCAGCGTGGACGACCAACTGGTGTGGCAGGACGACAGGACGGTCACGTACTCGTTGCCGGGCGACTACGGGGCCGACCTCTACACCCTCCCGGCGGACGGGACGGGCAGCCCGCGCCGACTGCTCACCGCAGGGCTGGCTCCGGCGTATCTGGGCTGATCAGCCGCCCGCAGGGAGGGGCGGGGCGGTCAGTCCTTGTGGAAGCGGTACGACTCCCGCTCCATCTCGCGGACCTCGACCATGACGTGCAGGCGGCGGCCCTCCGGGGCCGTCGCGTGCTGGAGGGCGATGTCGCGGACCGTCTCGGCGAGCTTCTCGCGGGCCTCCTGGGTGCGGCCGGTGAGGATCGACAGCTGGACGAAGAGGGCGTCGATGTCGTCCTCGCCCTCGCCGAAGTAGGACTCCTCTATCCGCCGGAAGCGGGTCTTGAAGGCCGCGGCCGGGGCGTCGACGATGCCCGGCGCGGCGGCGTGGACCTCGCGCGCGAAGGTCTGGCGGTCGAAGGTCTCGGCGAGACGTTCCGAGTACTCGACATGGACGAACGGCATGCTCAATCCTCTGGTCGCACGGCGGGACCGGCTGGCTCCCAGCAGCCGCAACCGGCCGCCGCCGGGCGGTATTCCCCGGCTGCCGGTCCCGCCCCGCGCCTCAGGACGGCTGGACCAGCCCGATGACGTTCCCGTCGGCGTCCTTCACCGACGCCGTCAGCCGCCCGCCCCCGACGTCCTGGACGTCCTGGAGCGCCTGCGCACCCGCGTCGAGCAGCGTCTTCACGGTCTTCTTGATGTCGTCGACGTGCCAGTACGGCACCGGCCCCGTCATCCCCTTGCCGTGGCCGTTGGGGTCGAGGCCCACTTCCTGGCCCGCCGCGTTGAACTGCACGTAGTACGGCTCGTCCATCACGGGATCGGCGCCGAGGAGGCCGCCGAAGAGGGCCTTCGCCTGCGCGATGTCCTTGACGGGATAGATGATCGTCTTGAGGCCTTGGGTCATGGGGGTGCTCCTCGCAGTGCGTAGCGCGGGGGCAGCCCTCCGGCCGCCCCCTGCCAAGACATACCCCGGCGGCCGGACCCGCCCGCCGGGCTCACCCGAATGCCCCCGCGGAACGCCCCTACAGCACCGGCAGGTTCTTCCGCAGCTCGAAGGCGGTGACCTCGGAGCGGTACTCCTCCCACTCCTGCTTCTTGTTGCGCAGGAAGAAGTCGAAGACGTGCTCGCCGAGCGTCTCGGCGACCAGTTCGCTGCGCTCCATCAGCGAGATCGCCTCGCCCAGGTTCTGCGGGAGCGGCTCGATGCCCATCGCGCGGCGCTCGGAGTCGGAGAGCGCCCAGACGTCGTCGTCGGCGCCCGCCGGGAGCTCGTAGCCCTCCTCGATGCCCTTGAGGCCGGCCGCGAGGAGCAGGGAGTACGCCAGGTACGGGTTGCAGCCGGAGTCCAGGGAGCGGACCTCGACGCGGGAGGAGCCGGTCTTGCCGGGCTTGTACATCGGCACCCGGATCAGCGCGGAGCGGTTGTTGTGGCCCCAGCAGATGTACGAGGGGGCCTCGCCGCCCGCGCCCGCCGTGCGCTCCGAGCCGCCCCAGATGCGCTTGTAGGAGTTGACCCACTGGTTGGTGACGGCCGAGATCTCGGCGGCGTGCTTGAGCAGGCCCGCGATGAAGGAGCGGCCGACCTTGGAGAGCTGGTACTCGGCGCCCGACTCGTAGAACGCGTTGCGGTCGCCCTCGAAGAGGGAGAGGTGGGTGTGCATGCCGGAGCCGGGGAACTCCGAGAACGGCTTCGGCATGAAGGTCGCCTGGACGCCCTGCTCAAGCGCCACCTGCTTCATGACCAGGCGGAACGTCATGATGTTGTCGGCCGTGGAGAGCGCGTCCGCGTAGCGCAGGTCGATCTCCTGCTGGCCCGGCGCGCCCTCGTGGTGGCTGAACTCGACCGAGATGCCCATCGACTCCAGCATGGTGATCGCCTGGCGGCGGAAGTCCATGCCGACGTTCTGCGGGGTGTGGTCGAAGTAGCCGGAGTTGTCGGCGGGCACCGGGCGGGTGCCGTCCAGCGGCTTGTCCTTCAGCAGGAAGAACTCGATCTCGGGGTGGGTGTAGAAGGTGAAGCCCAGGTCCGAGGTCTTGGCGAGGATGCGCTTGAGGACGAAGCGCGGGTCCGCGAAGGACGGCGAGCCGTCGGGCATCAGGATGTCGCAGAACATCCGCGCGGTGCCCGGGGCCTCCGCGCGCCACGGCAGGATCTGGAACGTGCTCGGGTCCGGCTTGGCGATCATGTCGGACTCGTACACCCGCGCGAAGCCCTCGATGGCCGAGCCGTCGAAGCCGATGCCCTCGTCGAACGCCTGCTCCAGTTCGGCAGGAGCCACCGCGACCGACTTCAAAAAGCCGAGCACATCGGTGAACCACAGGCGCACAAACCGGATGTCACGCTCTTCGAGGGTGCGGAGCACGAACTCCTGCTGCTTGTCCATAGCCACATCCTTGCAGTTCAGACGGCCTGTGCACCACCGCCCGGGCATGAGGGGGAACCATCAGTATCGGGGCCCGGGATTACCGCCACATTACGCACCCGGTATGACCTGCGGCACGTCACCTCCCCACAGTCGCACCGGGTGCCGCGCGGGGCGAGGCCGTGGGGGATACTCGCTCCTCGTCGCATGCAGAAACGTCCCCGCAACGGTCGATTACGGCCACCGGGTACGGACCCGAGTACTGCCAACGAGTGCAGCACGAGTACGGCTATGGAGAACCGCAGGATGACCGGCACCCAGATGGAGCCCCCGGATACCGTCGCCGCCCCGCCCACGGCGGAGCCCACCGTCCGCCGCTGGCGGGCCTGGCTCCTGGACGGCCTGTCCGAGCGCTCCGCGCGCCACCCCGGACCGCACGGCACCCCGCCGCAGGAGCACAAGGGCCACTCGTGGTGGCGGGTGATGTGCCTGACGGGTGTGGACTACTTCTCCACCCTCGGCTACCAGCCCGGCATCGCGGCCCTCGCGGCCGGACTGCTCTCGCCGATGGCCACCCTCGTACTGATCGCGCTGACCCTGCTCGGCGCGCTGCCGGTCTACCGGCGCGTCGCCAAGGAGTCCCCCAACGGCGAGGGCTCCATCGCCATGCTGGAGCGGCTGCTGCCCTGGTGGGCGGGGAAGATCTTCGTCCTGGTGCTGCTCGGCTTCGCGGCCACCGACTTCATGATCACGATCACGCTGTCGGCGGCCGACGCCTCGGCCCACGTGGTGGAGAACCCCTTCGCCCCCGACTGGCTGCACGGCTCCAACCTCTGGATCACGCTGGCCCTGGTCGCGGCCCTCGGCGCGGTCTTCCTCAAGGGGTTCAAGGAGGCCATCGGCGTCGCCGTGGTGCTCGTGGCCGTGTATCTGACGCTCAACCTGGTGGTGCTGGCCACCGCCGTCGGCAAGATAGCCACCGAGCCGGTCGTGGTGGACGACTGGTGGCACGCGGTGAGCGCCGAGCACTCCTCGCCGCTGGCGATGGTCGGCGTGGCGCTGCTCGTCTTCCCCAAGCTCGCGCTCGGCATGTCCGGCTTCGAGACCGGCGTGGCGGTGATGCCGCAGATCACCGGCGACGCCTCCGACACGTACACGAAGCCGCTCGGCCGCATCCGCGACACCCGCAAGCTGCTCACCACCGCGGCCCTCGTCATGAGCGGCTTCCTGCTGGTCTCCAGCCTCGCCACGACGATCCTCATCCCGGAGGCGGAGTTCAAGACGGGCGGCGACGCCAACGGCCGCGCCCTCGCCTACCTCGCCCACCAGCACCTGGGCGAGGCCTTCGGCACGGTGTACGACGTGTCGACCATCGCGATCCTCTGGTTCGCCGGGGCGTCGGCGACGGCCGGGCTGCTCAACCTCGTCCCGCGCTATCTGCCGCGCTACGGCATGGCCCCGGAGTGGACCCGCGCGGTGCGCCCGCTCGTGCTGATCTTCGTGGCGATCGCCTTCTTCATCACCTGGTGGTTCGACGCCGACGTCGACGCCCAGAGCGGCGCGTACGCGACCGGGGTGCTCGTCCTGATGCTCTCGGCGTCGTTCGCCTCGACCGTGGCCGTACTGCACCGGGGCAAGCGGGCCGCCGCCCTCGGGTTCGGCGCGATCACCGCCGTCTTCGCGTACACCCTGGTCACCAACGTCATCGAGCGGCCCGACGGTCTCAAGATCGCGCTGCTGTTCATCCTGGCGATCCTGCTGTCGTCGTTCGCGTCCCGGGTGCACCGGGCGTTCGAGCTGCGGGCCAAGGAGATCACCTTCGACGAGGCGGCGAGCCGGTTCATCGACGAGGCGGCGGCGAGCGGGCCGCTGCGGCTGATCGCCAACGAGCCGCAGGAGCACAGCACCCGGGAGTACCGCGCCAAGGAGTACAGCCAGCGCGAGGAGACTCACATCCCCGACGGGCGGCCGGTGCTGTTCCTGGAGGTGTTCGTGCGCAACTCCTCGGACTTCACCACCGAGCTGACCGTGCACGGCGACGAGAAGCACGGGGTGCGCAGGCTGCGGGTCGAGGGCGCGGTGGTGCCCAACACCATCGCGGCCGTGATGCTGAGCCTGCGCGACCGCACCGGCCAGGTGCCGCACGCGTACTTCAACTGGACCGAAGGCCACCCGCTCAGCCATCTGCTGCGCTTCCTGGTCTTCGGCGACGGCGAGGTCGCCCCGGTCACCCGCGAGGTGCTGCGGCGCGCCGAGCCGGACCTGAAGCGGCGTCCTCGGGTCCACGTGGGCTGACCGCCGGGGTCCGCGCCGGACCGCCGCCGGGTCCGCTGCGGGCCGCTCACGGGCCCGTGGTGGCCCGGTTCCGGCCGGGTGGCCTGATCTTGGCCGACCCCGCCCTGCCGTACGTCGCTCTTCCTCCCCTAGCATCTGCGCCTATGGGGGGAGTGCGACGCATGCGCATCACACGTCCCGTGGCGCTGGTGAGCGCCATGGCGACGCTCCTCGCCGCGCTCTTCCTCTGCCTCACCGCGGGCGGCGGGGCTAGCGCCGACCCGGGCCCCCGGGCCCACCACGCCGTGGCGGTGAGCGGCGCGGCGCAGTACAGCTGCCCGTACGACCGGGGCGACTGCGGGCTCTTTCCGCACGCGGATCCGGCCGTGCTCACCGCGCCGCCGCTCGACACCCCGGCGCCGGGGGGCGCGCACGCCGTACGGGCCGCCGCGCCCCGGCCCGCGGGGGCGCCCGCGCGGTCCGGGGCTCCGCCCCGGGTCCCTGACCTTCATGTCCTTCAGGTGCTGCGGACGTAGGCACGGTTTCGACTGCGGGCCCGCTTGGGCTGGTCGCGCAGTTCCCCGCGCCCCTAAAGGGGCACGACACAGCTCGCCCCCTGACTTCCCCATCACCAGAAGGACTTGAGCCCCCATGGCCAGCAAGGAAACCAAGAGCTCGCGCCAGGCGCGGATAGCCGAGATGCGCCGCGCCGAGCAGGCCCGCGAGCGGCGCAACAAGATCGCCGCCGTCACCGTGTCGGTGGCGATCGTCGCCGGACTCGTCGGCGTCGGCGCGTACCTGCTGAACAAGGAGTCCGACGACAAGGACAAGCAGCAGGCCCAGAAGGCCGCCGACGCCAAGGCGACCATCGCGGGCGAGAAGGACTGGGACCCGAAGAAGCTCGCCCGCAACCACGTCACCAAGACGGTGTCGTACCCGATGAAGCCGCCGGTCGGCGGCGACCACGACCAGGTGTGGATGAACTGCGGCGGCGCCGTCTACAAGAAGCCGATCCCCGACATGAACGCGGTGCACTCCCTTGAGCACGGCTCGGTCTGGGTGACCTACAGCGACAAGGCGCCCGCCGCCGATGTGCAGAAGCTCTCCGACAAGGTCTCCAAGACGCCGTACTCGCTGATGAGCCCGTACCAGGACCAGGCCGGGGCGATCATGCTCAGCGCCTGGGGCAAGCAGGTCACCGTGACCAGCGCGGACGACCCGCGGGTCAACCAGTTCTTCGCCAAGTACGTACAGGGCGCGCAGACGCCGGAGCCGGGCGCGGCGTGCACGGGCGGGCTGGACCAGAAGTGAACCGCACCTACTGGGCGTCCCTGGCGGCGGTCGTGGCGGCCCTGGTGTTCGCCACGGTGGCCACGGTCGCCAGCGCCACCGGCGGCGACTCCGAACCCGCCGCGCACACCCCGGTGGCGGCCTCGGCGGACGCGGGCTTCGCGCGCGACATGGCCGTCCACCACCAGCAGGCGGTGGAGATGTCGTTCATCGTGCGCGACCGCACCAAGGACGAGGAGGTCCGCCGGCTCGCGTACGACATCGCCAACACCCAGGCCAACCAGCGGGGCATGCTGCTCGGCTGGCTCGATCTGTGGGGGCTGCCCAAGTCGGAGCCGGAGCGGCTGCCGATGGCCTGGATGGGCATGGGCAGCGAGCCCGGCGCGGACGGCGCGCTGATGCCCGGCATGGCGACCAACACCGAGCTCGCCCGGCTGGGCAAGGCGGACGGCAAGCAGGCGGAGGTCCTCTACCTCCAGCTGATGACCGAGCACCACAAGGGCGGTATCCACATGGCCCAGGGGTGCGCCCAGCGGTGTACGACCGAGGTGGAGCGCCGTCTGGCGCAGGGCATGGTCGACTCCCAGCAGTCGGAGATCGACCTGATGGCGCAGATGCTGAAGGCACGTACGTAACCCGACTTATGGGACTATAGCTGCCCAACGCCGTCAAACCGGACCCAAGTCCCGCCGCTGCGGCGGGACTTGGGTTTCTCTTGACATCGGCATGCCCCCCGCATGAACCGTTCCTCACCAGAGTGACGCTGTGCATGTGCAGATCAAGTGCATATGCCTCCCAGGTGAAGAGCCTCATGCAGGGGGTCAAATGAGAACCAGCCGCACCAGGCGGCGTGCCGTGAGCATGGCAGCGACACTGCCTCTGCTCGCCGGCGCGCTCGCTCTCGGCATACCGTCCGCCCACGCGGCGGACCCCGTGCCGTCCGGGCGGGCCGCCCTCACGGGCACCAAGCCCGTGTGGGCCACCGGCGCCGCCGACCAGGGCGCCACGGCGAACACGAACAAGGTCGACGCGCGCGTCTACCTCGCGGGCCGCGACGCCAAGGGCCTCGCCGCGTACGCCGCGGCCGTGTCGGACCCGAGCTCGGCGTCGTACGGGAAGTTCCTCACGGCCGCGCAGACGCAGCAGCGCTTCGGGGCGACCGAGGAGCAGATCGCGGCGGTCACCGGCTGGCTGAAGTCGGCCGGGCTGACTGTCACGGGCAGCAACCAGCACTACGTCTCGGTCTCCGGCGACGTGGCCGCGGCGGAGAAGGCGTTCGCCACCCAGCTGCACAACTACCGCAAGGGCGGCCGCACTTACCGCGCGCCCGTGCGGACCGCCTCCGCGCCGGGCGCGCTGGCCGACGCGGTGCTCACCGTGACCGGCCTGGACAACGCCCCGCACAAGGCGACGCACCACGAGACGCTGCCCGGGCCCGGCCCCGCCTTCAAGAACTCCGGGCCGTTCTCGACGTACTACGGCTCGAACATCGCCACCACCCTGCCGGACGCGTACGGCACCAAGGTCCCGTACGCGGTCAAGGGGTACACCGGCAAGCAGCTGCGGGCGGCGTACGGCGCGGGCGGCTACACCGGCAAGGGCGTGACCGTCGCGATCACCGACGCGTACGCCTCGCCGACGATGGCGAAGGACGCCCAGCAGTACGCGCTGCGCAACGGCGACAAGCCGTACAAGCACGGCCAGTACAGCGAGGTGAAGCCCGCCGACTACAACAGCGTGGAGGCGTGCGACGCGGCCGGCTGGTACGGCGAGGAGTCGCTGGACGTCGAGGCCGTGCACGCGGTCGCGCCGGACGCGGACATCGTGTACGTGGCGGGCGCGTCCTGCAACGACCCGGATCTGCTCGACGCGCTGAACAAGGTCGTCGACAACCACCTGGCCGACATCGTCTCCAACTCGTGGGGCGACATCGAGGCCAACGAGACGCCGGACGTGGCGGCGGCCTACGACCAGACGTTCAAGCTGGGCGCGGTCGAGGGCATCGGCTTCTACTTCTCCTCCGGCGACGACGGCGACGAGGTCGCCAAGACCGGCAAGAAGCAGGTCGACACCCCGGCCAACTCGGCGTGGGTGACGGCGGTCGGCGGCACGTCGCTGGCGGTCGGCAAGGGCGACACGTACAGGTTCGAGACGGGCTGGGGCACGCTGAAGGCGTCGCTGGCGGCGGACGGGAAGAGCTGGACGGGCTTCCCGGGCGCGTACACGTCGGGCGCGGGCGGCGGTACGAGCTCGACGGTGAAGCAGCCGTTCTACCAGCGGGGCGTGGTCCCGGACGCGCTGGCGAAGGCGAACGGGTCGGCCCGCATGCGGACGGTCCCGGACATCGCGGCGGTCGCGGACCCCAACACGGGCTTCCTGGTGGGCCAGACGCAGACGTTCCCCGACGGTGCGGTGAAGTACGACGAGTACCGCATCGGCGGTACGTCGCTGGCGGCGCCGGTGATCGCGGGCGTGCAGGCGCTGGCGCAGCAGGCCCGGCACTTCCCGATCGGCTTCGCGAACCCGTCGATCTACGCGCGCTACGGCTCGCCGCTGTACCACGACGTCACGGACCACCCGCTGGGGGCGCGTGACCTCGCGGTGGCGCGGGTCGACTTCGTGAACGGGGTCGACGCGTCGGGCGGCCTCGCGACGTCCGTCCGCACGCTGGGCAAGGACAGCTCGCTGCGGGCGGTGCGCGGCTACGACGACGTGACGGGCGTGGGCACGCCGTCCCGCGGCTACGTGGCGTCTTACGGCCGCCACCACTAGCCACGCGGCTTTTGCCTATCCCTGCCCCGGGGCCGGTTTCGGTCCCGGGGCAGGGGTTTTTACCCCACCCCACCCCTTCCCGAAAGCCCTCTGGCGGGCGGCCGGGTGGTGGGCTTCGCCCCCGGGAGAGCCACCTCAACCCCCACCCACCCCCGGAGGGTTCAGGGAAGGGGTGGGGTGGGGGATTCCGCACCCAGGATCGCCTCCGCCACCCGGCCCGCGTCGTCCAGCATCACCAGATGCCCCGCCCCCTCCGCCACCTCCAGGCGGCCCCCCAGCACGTCCGCCAGAGCCCGCTGGCAGGTGAGCCAGGACGGGCCGCCCGCGCCGCCCGCCAGGACCGTCACCGGGACCGGAGGGAGGGGGAAGTGGTCGCGGAGGTGCAGGAGTTCCGCCGCCACCGGGCGGTAGCGGGCGTTCTCCAGGAGCAGGCCCCGCCACACCCGGGACGTCCGGTAGCAGCGGCGGACCAGGGCGGCCGGCGCCGGGTCGGGACCGCCCGTGCGGGACAGGCGGACCGTGGCCCGGCGCAGCAGGGGCCCGAGCGCCGCCGGCAGACCCGCACCCGCCAGCACCGCCCCCGCCACCCGCGCGGACACCACCCGCGCCCCCACCCCCACCCGGGCCTCCGGCTCCACGCTGGAGTCCACCAGCACGAGCGCTGCCGTACGGGAAGGGTGCAGCCGGGCGTACGCCTCCGCGTGGAAGCCCGCGATCGAGTGCCCCACCACCGTCACCGGCCCGGACACCCCCACCGCGTCCAGGACCGCCGCCATCCGGTGCGCCTCCCCCGAGGCCGTCGGCGGCGCCGGCGCCGGGCCGGAGAGGCCGTGGCCGGGGCGGTCGAAGCGGACCACCGTGCGGTGGGGGGCCAGCAGCGCCGCCACCTCGTCCCAGTCGAACCAGGCCATGCCCAGGCCCGCGCTGAGCAGCACGGGCGGACCGCTCCCCGCCACCACCACGTGGTGCGGCACCCCGTCGATCCGTACGAACGTCATACTCGATTCTCGCGCGCCACCGCGTAGGAGAGCACCCCCAGCCACACCGCGACCAGCAGCACCTGCCCCCGCTGCCCGGCCCCCAGCGACCAGGTGCCGCGCCCGGCCTCGAACGCGGCGATGGCGGCCAGCGTCCAGACGGTGACGGCCAGTTCGAGCACCACCAGCATGGGACCCACCCGGGCCAGCGGGGCCCATCGCCCGTAGCGGCGGGCGGCGACCGTGAGCGCCACGACGCCGACCAGCGCGCCGGTCATGGCGACGCTGCTGCTCACCGCGTGCGCGGTGTGCGTGGCCGGGACCAGACCGGCCGTCTCGCGCGCCGCGCACTCGGGGTCGACGGTCGGCGCGCAGCTCAGCGGCAGTCGGGAGTCGGCCACGGTCGCCGCGCCGAACAGCACGAGCCCCGCCCACCCGGCCACCGACCAGGCCCGCCGGTCGCACCGCCACAGCGCCCACGCCGACCCGGCGAACACCAGCGCCCCGGCCGTCAGGTCCGTCGCCCGGAAGAGCCCGCCGAGCGGCTGATCGGCCGCGGCGAGCTCGCTCACATACGTCTGCACGGGGTCGAGCCCGGTGTGGACGACCACTTCGAGCACCCACGCGGTGTACGCCAGCGCGCCGAGCGCCAGCAGGACCACCGCGGGCCGGACGCGTGAACCGGTTGCTTCCTCTTCGGCCGCGTCCGTGCTCGTCATGGGGCCATGATCACCCGCGTGCCCCGGGTCCCGCACGTCGGACCATACCGGGTGGGGGTAAGGTGCGGTCCATGGTGACCGCGAGGAGGACGACGGCGTACGGGCAGCTGCTGCTCTGCGCCGCGCTGCTCTTCGGCATCTTCACGATGCACACGGTCGGGCATCCGGCGGAGCACACGGCACCGACGGCCGCCGCGGAGCACTCCGCGATGGCCATGGATCCGCCTGCCGTCGCCGGTCACCACCAGGCCGCCGCCGCTCCCCGCCACGAGCCCATGCGCGGGATGGACCCCGGGTCCGTGTGTCTCGCCGTGCTCGGCGTCTGGGGCCTCGCCCTGCTCGCCGTACGGCTGCTGTCGGCGCGCGGCCGGACGCCGGGCGCGACCGTCGTACGCGGCCGGACCCTGCGGCCCCCCTGGCCCAACCCTCCCCCTCGCTACGGGAGTTCCGTCGCCGCCTTGTCGGTGCTGCGCCAGTAGGAGCGCGCGAAGCAGGACACGCGCCCCTACTCCTTCGCATGCCCACACCACGAGGTGCACCCAGTCATGTCCGCACACCCCACCCGCCGCGCCGTGCTCGGCGCCACCACCGCCGTCGCGGGCGGCGCCCTGCTCGCCGCCTGCTCGGGCTCCGGCTCGATGGACGGAATGGACGGCATGGACCACGGCTCCAAGCCGTCGGCCACGTCCCCCGGCTTCGTCGACCCCGCAGGTCCCGAGGTCGCCGCCGCCGAGGCCCGGCGCGGCTCCGGGCCCGTCAAGAACGTCCGCCTCACCGCCACCGCCACCCCGCTCGACCTGGGCGGCGGCCGCACCGTCCGATCCTGGGCGTACGGCGACAAGCTGCCCGGGCAGGAGGTGCGGGTCACCGCGGGCGACACGCTCGCGCTCACCCTCGCCAACCACCTCCCCGAGCCGACCTCGCTGCACTGGCACGGCCTCGCCCTGCGCAACGACATGGACGGGGTGCCCGGTCTGACCCAGCGGCCCGTCGCGCCGGGGGCGTCCTTCGCCTACCGGTTCGCCGTCGCCCACCCCGGCACGTACTGGTTCCACCCGCACTCCGGCGTCCAGCAGGACCGGGGCCTGTACGCCCCGCTGATCGTCGAGGACCCGAAGGAGCCGCTGGCGTACGACCGCGAGTGGGTCGTCGTCCTGGACGACTGGGTCGACGGGGTGGACGGCTCGACGCCGGACGCGGTGCTCGCGGAGCTGCGCGGCGGGATGGGCGGCGGGTCCAGGGGCGGCATGGACCACTCCGGACACGACATGGGCGATATGGGCGACATGGGCAACACGCCGACGCGCGCCGCCGGTCCCTCCCGCATGCTCATGGGCGCCACCAGCGAGCCGCTGGGCGGTGACGCGGGCGACGTCGCGTATCCGTACTACCTGGTCAACGGCCGTACGCCACAGGACCCTTCCGCCTTCACCGCCAAGCCGGGCGAGCGCATCCGGCTGCGGATCGTCAACGCGGGCGGGGACACCGCCTTCCGCGTGGCGCTCGGCGGCCACGAGCTGACGGTGACCCACACGGACGGCTTCCCGGTCCGGCACACGACGGCGGACGCGCTGCTGCTCGGCATGGGCGAGCGGTACGACGTGCTGGTCACGGCGGGCGACGGGGTGTTCCCGCTGGTGGCGCAGGCCGAGGGGAAGAAGGCGGCGGCGCTCGCGGTGCTGCGCACCGGCGGCGGGGCCGCGCCCACCGCCTCCGTACGGCCCAAGGAGCTGACCGGGCGGCTGCTCACGGCCGACAAGCTGGCGCCGGACGCGTCCGTGGCGCTGGCGCCGAAGGCGCCCGACCGGACGGTGAAGCTGACGCTGACCGGCGGGATGGCGAAGTACGACTGGGCCTTCGACGGGAAGCCGTACCGGCCGGACGCGCGCCACCCGGTCCGCGCGGGCGAGCGGGTGCGGATGGTCTTCGCCAACACGACGTCGATGTGGCACCCGGTGCATCTGCACGGTCACACGTTCGCGCTGGCGGGCGGCGCGGGCGGGGCCCGCAAGGACACGGCGGTCGTACGGCCGGGGCAGACGCTGACCGTGGACTTCGACGCGGACAACCCGGGCCTGTGGATGGTCCACTGCCACAACGTCTACCACGCGGAGGCCGGGATGATGACGGTCCTCGGCTACCGGAAGTAGCCCCGCCGGTGGGGTGGAGCGGGGCGCCGCGACCCCGCTCCACCCCCCATCGCGTCGCTTTGACGATTACACTGGCGGGGTGCCTCAACTACGTCTCGCTCTGAATCAGATCGACTCGACCGTCGGCGACATCGCCGCGAACGCCGAGGCGATCGTGCACTGGACCCGGCACTGTGCCGAGCAGGGCGCGCACCTCGCCGCCTTCCCCGAGATGATGCTGACCGGCTACCCCGTCGAGGACCTGGCGCTGCGCTCCTCGTTCGTCGAGGCGTCCCGGCAGGCGCTGACCGACCTCGCGGCGCGGCTGGCCGCCGAGGGCCTCGGGGAGCTCCCGGTGATCGTCGGCTATCTCGACCGGTCGGCCGCGCGGCCCCGCTACGGCCAGCCCGCGGGCGCCCCGCGCAACGCGGGCGCGGTGCTGCACCGCGGCGAGGTGGTGCTCAGATACGCCAAGCACCACCTGCCCAACTACGGCGTCTTCGACGAGTTCCGGTACTTCGTGCCGGGCGACACCCTGCCCGTGATCCGGGTGCACGGCGTCGACGTGGCCCTCGCCATCTGCGAGGACCTCTGGCAGGACGGCGGCCGCGTCCCGGCCACCCGGTCCGCCGGGGCCGGGCTGCTGGTCTCGATCAACGCCTCGCCGTACGAGCAGAACAAGGACGACACCCGGCTCGAACTGGTTCGCAAGCGGGCCCAGGAGGCGGGGTGCACCACCGCGTACCTGGCGATGGTGGGCGGCCAGGACGAGCTGGTCTTCGACGGCGACTCGATCGTCGTCGACCGGAACGGCGAGGTCGTCGCCCGCGCCCCGCAGTTCACCGAGGGCTGTGTCCTGCTCGACCTGGAGCTGCCCGCCGCGGGCCCGGTCCCGTCCGGGACCGTCGACGACGGGCTGCGGATCGAGCACGTGATCCTCTCCGAGGAGCCCGTCCCGGCGTACGAGCCGGAGCGCACCGGAGGCCAGGCGGACCGTCTCGACGACGACGAGGAGGTCTACTCGGCGCTGGTCACGGGGCTGCGCGCGTACGTCTCCAAGAACGGCTTCCGGTCCGTCCTGATCGGTCTGTCCGGCGGCATCGACTCGGCGCTGGTCGCCGCGATCGCCTGCGACGCGGTCGGCGCGGAGAACGTGTACGGCGTGTCGATGCCGTCCAAGTACTCCTCGGACCACTCCAAGGGCGACGCGGCCGAGCTGGCCCGGCGCACCGGCCTCAACCTGCGCACGGTGAGCATCGAGCCGATGTTCACCGCCTACATGGTCTCGCTCGGGCTCACCGGGCTCGCCGAGGAGAACCTCCAGTCGCGGCTGCGCGGCACCATGCTGATGGGGATCTCCAACCAGGAGGGCCACCTCGTGCTCGCGCCGGGCAACAAGTCCGAGCTGGCGGTGGGGTATTCGACCCTGTACGGCGACTCGGTCGGGGCGTACGGCCCGATCAAGGACGTCTACAAGACGACCGTGTTCCGCCTCGCCAACTGGCGCAACAAGGCGGCGGCCGACCGCGGCGAGGTCCCGCCGATCCCGGAGAACTCGATCACCAAGCCGCCCAGCGCCGAGCTGCGCCCGGACCAGGTGGACACGGACTCGCTGCCGGACTACGCGGTCCTGGACGCGGTCCTGGCCATGTACGTCGACCGCGACCAGGGCCGCGAGGCGATCGTGGCGGCGGGGTTCGACGCGGAGCTGGTGGCGAGGACGCTGCGGCTCGTCGACACCGCCGAGTACAAGCGGCGCCAGTACCCGCCGGGCACCAAGATCTCCGCGAAGGGCTTCGGCAAGGACCGGCGGCTGCCGATCACCAACCGGTGGCGCGAGTCGGTCTGAGCCCCCGGGCCTCAGATCTTCAGCCGGGCCGCGATCGGCAGGTGGTCGCTCGGCGTCCGGCCCAGGGTCCACGAGGACTTCGGCTCGACGCCCTTGACCATGATCTGGTCGATCCGGGCCATCGGGAACGACGCGGGCCAGGTGAAGCCGAAGCCGTTGCCCGCCGCGCCCTGGGTGGAGCGCATCTGCGAGGTGATGTTGTTCAGGGCGCGGTCGTTCATGGTGCCGTTGAGGTCGCCGAGCAGGACCACCTTCTTCAGCGGGTCGCTCGCGATCGCGTCGCCCAGGGCGTCCGCGCTGGCGTCCCGCTGGCGCGCGGTGAACCCGGCGCTGAGCTTCACCCGGACCGAGGGCATGTGCGCCACGTACACCTTCACCTGGCCCGCGGGCGTGCTCACGGTGGCCCGCATGGCGCGGGTCCAGCCCAGCCTGATCTCGACCGGCTCGGCCTCGCTCAGCGGGAACTTCGACCACAGGCCCACCGTGCCCTGCACCGAGTGGTGCGGATAGGTCCCGGCCAGCGCCTTCTCGTACGCGCCGACCTTGTCGCCGGGCAGTTCCTCCAGGGCGAGGACGTCGGCGCCGGAGGCGATGAGCTCGCGGGCGGTGCCGGCCGGGTCGGGGTTCTCGGCGTTCACGTTGTGCGTGGCGACGACCAGGTCGCCGCCCTTGCTCTCCTTGTCGGTGAGCAGCCCGCCGAAGAGATTCAGCCACACCACCGCCGGGAGGAGCAGGGCGATCAGCGCGGTCGCCGAGCGGCGCCACAGGGCGAGGCCGAGGAGCACCGGGACGAAGAGGCCGAGCCACGGCAGGAAGGTTTCCGTGAGGCTGCCCAGGTTGCCGATCCGGTTGGGGATCTTCGCGTGGACCAGCATGACCAGGGCGATCAGCACCGCGAGCCCGGCCAGGACCAGACCCCGCCGCCAGATGCCGGGGTCCCCTCTCCAGCCGTCGAGCAGGCGCCGGACCCGGGATCCGGAGCGCTCACCCTCCGCGCTGCCGTTCCCCGTCTCCGTCACGTACGCCCGCGTCATACCGTCGTCCTCACTGCCTTGCCGTTCGCACTCCGCCGCCTCGATGACCCTAGGCGATGGAGGGCGGCTTTCCCTGTCCCCGTACTGCCTCGATGACGACGGGGCGCCGCGCCGGGTTCCAGCGGGTCACGGTTGAGGGGGTGGCTGTGACAAAACGCGCATATTTGCCAGGCAGGTGGTTCAAAGCTCACGTATTTGCGTGACTGAGGCACCCACTTCCCGTCGGCGGGGGTGGGATGCCACCATGGAAGTGGTCCGGAGACGCCGTCAGGGCGCTTCGAGATGACGAACAGGAGCCGTTGCGATGACGCAACAACTTAAGGCTGCGCAGAATCCGCCCGTAGAACGTTCCGACAGCAGCAAGGCGCTGTACGGGGGCAAGTCCACGCGCCGCGTCACGATCCACGACATCGCCGCCGCCAAGGCCCGGGGCGAGAAGTGGCCCATGCTCACCGCGTACGACGCGATGACCGCGTCCGTCTTCGACGAGGCCGGGATCCCGGTGCTCCTCGTGGGCGACTCGATGGGCAACTGCCACCTGGGCTACGACACGACCGTCCCGGTCACGCTCGACGAGATCGCCATGCTGTCCGCCGCCGTCGTACGGGGCACCAAGCGCGCCCTCGTCGTCGCGGACCTGCCGTTCGGCACCTACCAGGAGGGCCCGGTGCAGGCGCTGCGCAGCGCCACCCGCCTGATCAAGGAGACGGGCGTCGGGGCCGTCAAGCTGGAGGGCGGCGAGCGCTCGCTGGCCCAGACCGAGCTGCTCGTGCAGTCCGGCATCCCGGTCATGTCCCACCTGGGCCTGACCCCGCAGTCCGTGAACGCCATGGGCTACCGGGTGCAGGGCCGCTCCGACGAGGCCGCGCACCAGCTGCTGCGCGACGCGAAGGCCGCGGAGTCCGCGGGGGCGTTCGCGGTGGTGCTCGAACTCGTGCCGGCCGAGGTGGCCGCGGAGATCACGCGCTCGCTGCACATCCCTACGGTGGGGATCGGGGCGGGTGTCGGGTGCGACGCGCAGGTGCTCGTCTACACCGACATGGTGGGGCTTACCGGGGGGAAGGTGCCGCGCTTCACTAAGCAGTACGCGGATATGCGGCGGGTTCTTGGCGATGCGGCCAAGGAGTTCGCGGGTGAGGTTGTCGGCGGGGCGTTCCCGGCCGAGGAGCACACCTTCCACTAAGCGCGCCGCTTGGGGGATGCGGTCAATTTTGACTGCGGACCGGCCTGGGCTGGTCGCGCAGTTCCCCGCGCCCCTGACGGGGCCCGCCAGCCCGTCGGTACTCCGGTATCGGCGGGCTGTCGGCGTCTGTAGGTCGCCTGTCGGTGGATTGTCGGTGGCGGCTGGCACCTTTGGGGCATGACGCGAATCGACAACAACCCCGAAGGCGGCGCGGCCAACGCCGTCACGGTGCGGGGGCTGGTGAAGCACTTCGGCGACACCAAGGCGCTGGACGGCGTGGACCTGGACGTCCGCGAGGGCACGGTCCTCGGAGTCCTGGGGCCCAACGGCGCCGGCAAGACCACCCTCGTCCGCTGCCTGTCCACCCTGATCGTGCCGGACGCCGGCACCGCCACCGTCGCCGGGTACGACGTGGTGAAGCAGCCCCGCCAGCTGCGCCGCACGATAGGCCTCACCGGGCAGTACGCCTCGGTGGACGAGAAGCTGTCGGGCTGGGAGAACCTGTACATGATCGGGCGGCTGCTCGATCTGTCCCGCAAGGACGCCCGGGCCCGCGCCGACGAGCTCCTTGAGCGGTTCTCGCTCACCGAGGCCGCCAAGCGGCCCGCGATGAACTACTCGGGAGGCATGCGCCGCCGCCTCGACCTCGCGGCCTCCATGATCGGCAACCCGGCCGTGCTCTACCTGGACGAGCCGACCACCGGTCTCGACCCGCGCACCCGCAACGAGGTGTGGGACGAGGTCCAGCGGATGGTGGCCGAGGGCGCCACCGTGCTGCTCACCACCCAGTACATGGAAGAGGCCGAGCAGCTGGCGAACCAGCTGACGGTCATCGACCGCGGCAAGGTCATCGCCAACGGCGGCATCAACGAGCTGAAGGCGAAGGTCGGCGGCCGCACCCTGCAGATCCGGCCCACCGACCCGGGTCAGCTGGGAGCGATGGCCCGCGCCATCACCGAGGCCGGTCTCGACGGGGTCTCCGGCACTCAGGCGGTCCCCGACGAGGGCCTGCTGAACGTGCCGATCCTCAGCGACGAGCAGCTGACCGCGGTGGTCGGCCTGCTGGGCGCCCGCGGCTTCGGCATCGCCCACATAGGTACCCATCTGCCCAGCCTGGACGAGGTGTTCCTGGCCATCACCGGCCAGAAGCCCACCCTCCAGGAGTCCGACAGCGACGACACGATCGAGGAGGTCGCGGCATGAGCACCGCCACCACCGCCGAGGCGGCCCCCGCGAAGGCGCCGACCGGCATCCGCCCGCCCGTCACGGACGCCGACGGCCGGATCGGCCCGCGCGCCAATCTGCGGCACATAGGCGCCCTGGTGCGCCGCAACGCGCTCCAGATCAAGCAGGACCCGGAGTCGATGTTCGACGCCGTGTTCATGCCGATCATCTTCACGCTGCTGTTCGTGTACGTGTTCGGCGGCGCCGTCTCCGGCAAGGGCAACCAGGGCGAGTACGTCAACTACCTGATCCCGGGCCTGATGGCGATGCAGGGCCTGAACATCGCGATGGCGGTGGGCACCGGCATCAACGACGACTTCAAGAAGGGCGTCATGGACCGGTTCCGGACCATGCCGATCGCCCGGTCGTCGGTCCTGATCGCCAAGATCGTGGTCGAGATCGGCCGCATGATCGTCGCCACCTCGATCCTGCTGGTCATGGGCTTCATCCTCGGCCTGTCCATCCACACCTCGGTGCTCGAACTGCTCGCGGCGGTCGGCCTGTCACTGGTGTTCGGCGCCTCGCTGATGTGGATCTTCATCCTGCTGGGTCTCACCATGAAGACGGCCCAGGCCGTCCAGGGAGTGGCGATGCTGGTGCTGATGCCGCTGCAGTTCGGCTCGTCGATCTTCGCGAAGCCGACCACGATGCCGGGCTGGCTGCAGACCTTCACGGACTACAACCCGCTCTCCAACCTCGCCGACGCCGCCCGCAACCTGGTCAACGGCGGCCCGGTCGCCCACTCGGCGCTGATGACGCTGGGCTGGGCGGTCGCGATCACCGCGATCACGGCCCCGCTGGCGGTCGCCAAGTTCCGCAAGAGGACGTGACCCTGACGGCTCGTCAGGGTTGACATCAGTCCCGTTCGCGTTGTGCCAGGGCGGCGGCCTCCTCCAGGGAGAGGCCGCCGCCCTCGGCGTACGCGGCGTCGTAGGCGGCGCCGTCGAGCAGCGGGCGGACCAGCGCCTCCACCTTCGCCCGCAGCTCCGCCTCCATGGGCGTGGCGAAGTGGACCGGCGGCAGCAGGGTGTCGTGCGCGCCGATCAGCCGCGCCGCGTCGGCGGCCCTCCCGGCGCCGGGTTCCGCGAGGCCCGCCCACGCCCAGGCGACGGAGAGCAGGTGCACCGGGATCATCTGGGGCGCGACCATCCGGGCCATCGGCTCCACGGCCCGGGCCAGCGCGGCGCGGGCGTCCGCCAGGCCCTTGCCGTAGGCGCCCTCCAGGTTCTCCAGCCAGGCCCGGATGCCGAGCACGAAGCCCTCGAAGAGCGCGAGGTTGCTCGACTTGAACTCCTCCAGCATCAGCGCGATCTGCTCCCGGGCCTCCGGGACCCGCTCGGTGCGGCCCAGCCACATCGCCAGGAACATCCGGGCGGCGGGCTGCGCCTCGTACCCCGCCTGGCGGCCCGCGGCGAGGATCTCGCGCAGCATCGCCTCGCCGCGCTCGCCCTCGCCGGTCTCCAGGAGCACCGACGCCAGGCGCGCCTTCAGGAGCGACACCTGCGCCTGGGCGCCGAGCCGTTCGGCGTACCGCACGGCCTCGGTGTAGTCCTCGGCCGCCGGCCCGTACTCGCCGCGCCGCTCGCGGGCCTCGCCGCGCGCGGACAGCGCCTCGGCGGCGCCCCAGTCGTCGCCGAGGCGCCGGTAGATGACCAGTCCCGCGTCGGCGTCGCGGGTCGCCTCACCGGCCCAGTCGCTGCGGTTGGCGAGGACGTTGGCCCGCATCTGGAGGGCGTTGGCGAGCTCCCACTCGTAACCGAACTCCTCACAGGCCCGCACGGTCGCGTCGAGCAGTTCCCTGAGCTTGTCCACGTCGCTGATCAGGACCACCGGGAAGAACCAGAGCGCGCCGGGCATCCGGCAGGTCTGCGGCAGCCCCGGCCGGTAGACGCCCACGATGGTGTGCAGGCGCTCCCGCGCCTCGGGCGTCGTCCAGTCGTCGGCGGCGTGGTCCATGGAGACGAGCAGGAACAGCCGCACCCCGCGCCGCGCCTCCTGGAGCACCTCGGGCTCCATCGGCGGCGGGCTGTCGGTGCAGCGCGCGAAGACCGGGGGCGCGGGCTCGGCGGGCGGCGCGAACGGGTCGGGGCCGAGCTCCGCGGCCGCCTCGGACCAGCGGCGGGACTCGCCGCGCAGATCGCGCATGTGCCAGTACGAGGCCAGCGCGTGCACCATGCAGAGCACTTCCTGCTCGTCGGCGAGGTCGACGGCCCGGCGCAGCGCGGTGCGCAGGTTCTCGTACTCCCGCTCCAGGAGATCGACCGCGGCGCGCTGGCCTCCGCCGCGCAGCTCGGGGTCGGTGGTCCGGGCCAGCTCGCGGTAGTGCACGAGGTGGCGGCGCTCGGTGGCGCCCCGGTCCCCGGCGCCGTCGAGCCGCTCCGCCGCGTACTCGGCGACGGTCTCCAGGAGCCGGTAGCGCATCTCGCCGCCGTTCCCGGGCGCGGCGACGACCAGCGACTTGTCGACGAGGGAGCCGAGCAGCGGGGCGACGTCGAGGGCGGCGACACCGGCCGGGCCGTCCGCGCAGACCTCCTCCGCCGCCGCGAGGTCGCAGCCGCCCGCGAAGACGGAGAGGCGGCGCAGGACCGTGCGCTCCGGGGCCTCAAGGAGGTCCCAGGACCAGTCGACGACCGCGCGCAGGGTCTGCTGGCGCGGCAGTACGGTCCGGCTGCCGCTGGTCAGGAGGCGGAACCGGTCGTCGAGCCGGTCCGCGATCTGACGAGGCGTCAGCATGCGGAGACGGGCGGCGGCGAGCTCCACCGCCAGCGGCAGACCGTCGAGGCGGCGGCAGATCTCGGCGGCCGCCCCCGGGTCGTCCTCCACCCGGAAGCCCGGCCGGGCCGCCGCACCCCGGTCCGCGAGCAGCCGCAGCGCCACCGGCGCCGGCAGCGGCTCCACCGGCCGCACCAGCTCGCCCGGCACGCCCAGCGGCTCCCGGCTGGTGGCCAGGACGGTCAGCCCCGGGCAGCGGGCCAGCAGATACTCCGCCAGCTCGGCGGCGGCGCCGATCACGTGCTCGCAGTTGTCCAGGAGCAGCAGCATCCGGCGGCGCTCGCAGTGCGCGGCGAGGTGGACGAGCGGGTCGCCGCCGGTGCGGTCGACGGCCCGCAGCTCCTCGGCGCCGGCGCCGTGCAGCACGGTCTCGCGGGCGCCGACCGAGGTGAGGACGGCGGCGGGCACGGCCGCCGGGTCGGCGACCGGGGCGAGTTCGGCCAGCCACACCCCGTCGGGCCAGCCGTCCCCGGCCGCGCCGACGGCCTCGGCGGCCTCCTGGGAGAGCCGGGTCTTCCCGGCCCCGCCGGGCCCGAGCAGCGTCACCAGGCGGGCGCCGCCCAGGTCCCCCCGGATCGCCTCGATGTCGGCCTCGCGCCCGACGAAGGAGGTGAGCCGGGCGCGCAGATTGCCGGGGGCGGCGGGACGGGCGGCGGCGGGCGCCTCGACGGCAACAGGCGCTTCGGGCGTGTGCAGCAACTCCCCGTGCAGCGACCGCAGTTCGGGGCCCGGGTCGGCGCCGAGGCGGTCGGCGAGGGTGCGGCGGACGTCCTCGTACGCGGCGAGGGCCTCGGCCGTGCGGCCCGCCGCGCGCAGGGCGCGGATGCGCAGGGCGTGCAGCGGCTCGTCGAGGGGGTGGGCGGCGCAGAGCGCGGCCAGCTCGGGCAGCGCCTCGTCGGCCCGGCCGAGGGCCAGGGCCGCGGCGAGGCGGGCCCGGCGGGCGTCGAGGCGGCGGGCCTCCCAGCGGGCCGCCTCGGCGGTCCGGTCGGGCAGATCGGCCAGGACCGGCCCGGTCCACAGCGCGAGCGCGTCGTCGAGCCTGGTCAGGGCCTTCGCCGGGTCGCCCTGCTCCAGGGCGCGGGCCCCGTCCCCGGCCAGCCGCTCGAACCGGTACAGGTCGATGTCGTCCGGCTCGGCGTCGAGGCGGTAGCCGCCGCCCTCCACCGAGGCGATCGCGGTGTGCCCCACCGCCCGCCGCAGCCGCCCCACCAGCGCCTGGAGCGCACCGGCCGCGTCGGCGGGCGGCTCGCCGTTCCACACCTCGTCGACGAGGAGGCCGACCGGGACCGTACGGCCGGGACGCAGGGCGAGCACCGTCAACAGGGCGCGCAGCCGCGCCCCGCCGACGGCGACCGCCGTTCCTTCGGGGTTCAACAGCTGGGTGGTGCCGATAATCCGGTAGCGCACGGCCCCATTCTCCGCGACGTGCGGCGCCCCCGTGCCCCCGCCCGCCAACTCCCGGCCAAGCGCCGGTGGCCAGGGGTGGAACTCGTACGGGATCGCCGGACGTTCTCGGGGTATCACCTGTACGGTCGGGGCCGTCCGACCGCACCTCCACCCCGGGAGCCCCGCACATGGCCACCGCCACCTCGCGCCGCAGCGACCGGAGGATCAGCCCGGTCTTCCTGGGGATCGCCGCCGTCACCGCGGTCGCCGGATGGGCGGTGTGGACGGGGTTCTCCAGCGCGCCGGGCTTCGCCGTCTTCCTCTTCGTGACGGGCGCCTGGGTCGTCTCCCTGTGCCTGCACGAGTACGCGCACGCCCGCACCGCGCTGCACGGCGGCGACATCTCGGTGGGCGCCAAGGGCTATCTGACGCTCAACCCGCTGAAGTACACGCACGCGATGCTGTCGATCGTGCTGCCGGTCATCTTCGTGATCATGGGCGGCATCGGTCTGCCCGGCGGCGCCGTCTTCATCGAGCACGGCCGGATCCGGGGCCGCTGGAAGCACAGCCTGATCGCGGCGGCGGGCCCGCTCACCAACGTGCTGTTCGCGGTGGTCTGCACGGCGCCGTTCTGGCTGCACACGCTGGACGGCGTGCCCGCCGGGTTCCGCTACGCGCTGGCGTTCCTGGCGCTGCTCCAGGTGACGGCGGCGATCCTGAACTTCCTGCCGGTCCCGGGCCTCGACGGGTACGGAGTGATCGAGCCGTGGCTGTCGCACGGGATCCGCCGCCAGATCGAGCCGTTCGCGCCCTTCGGGCTGCTCGCGGTCTTCGCGTTCCTGTGGCTGCCGTCGGTGAACAACGTGTTCTTCGACGCGATCCACTCGATCCTGCGCGGGCTCGGCGTCACCGAGTTCGACACCTACTGGGGCCAGCGCCTCTACCGCTTCTGGCAGGGCACCCCCGACATCCCGTCGCTCACCGGCTGACGGCGGCGGCCCGCCGCGCGTCGGCCTTCGCCTTGCGCAGGTAGTACCAGGCCATGTTGGAGGAGAGCCCGGCGAGCAGGATCCAGACGACGCCCGTCCAGTTGCCCTGGACGAAGGAGACCACAGCGGCGGCGACCGCGAGGGCGCAGACGACGAGGGCGTACAGAGCGAGGCGGGGCATGGGGGTCGGCTCCTGTCCGGGTACGGCGCTGATGCCCGTCCAGTGTCCCCCATGCCCCGGACGGACCTACACGTCGGTCACGCGCAGCCCGGCGTGCGCCTTGTAGCGGCGGTTCACCGAGATCAGGTTGGCGACGAGCGACTCCACCTGGTGGGCGTTGCGCAGCCGCCCCGCGAAAACCCCACGCATCCCGGGAATCCGGGCGGCCAGCGCCTGCACCAGGTCGGTGTCGGCGCGGCTCTCGCCGAGCACCATCACATCGGTGTCGATCTCCTCGATCGAGGCGTCCTGGAGGAGCACGGCCGAGAGGTGGTGGAAGGCGGCGGTGACCCGCGAGTGAGGCAGCAGGGCGGCGGCCTGCTCGGCGGCGCTGCCCTCCTCGGGCTTGAGGGCGTACGCGCCCTTCTTGTCGAAGCCCAGCGGGTTGACGCAGTCGACGACGAGCTTGCCCGCGAGCTCCTCGCGCAGCGCCTCAAGCGTCTTGGCGTGCCCGTCCCACGGCACCGCGACGATCACTATGTCGCTGCGGCGCGCGCACTCGGCGTTGTCCGCGCCCTCCACACCGAGGCCCAGCTCGTCGGCGGCGGCCCGGGCGCGCTCGGCGGCCCGCGAGCCGATGATCACCTTCTGGCCCGCCCGGGCCAGCCGGTAGGCGAGCCCGCGGCCCTGGTCGCCGGTGCCACCGAGCACGCCGACGACCAGGCCGGAGACGTCGGGCAGGTCCCAGGGGTCCTTGGCGGCGGGCTTCGGGGTGTTCTCAGCACTGTCAGTGGAAGTCATGGAGCCGACCTTACGCCGGGCCCTACCGGGAGGTAGGGCCCTGGTGTGCCTGCTCCCGTTCGGGTGAGGAGTGACGATCGCGGCCCGCCGGGGCGCGCGGTGCGGCAGGATGCCGGGCCATGGATGCCGTACGCGTCGCACTGTTGCGGGAAGTCCTCGCGGGGACGGAGTGGCTGCGGGGCACCCGCCGGTTCGCGGGGGTGCTGCGGGGGTCGGTGGTGCCGAACGGCGGGGGGCTGCTGCTTGTGGGGACCGAGGCGTACGAGCCGTGGCACCTGGCGGCGCACCTGACCGACGAGGCGGCCTGGTCGGGGGTTCCCGAGCTCACCCCCACGCTCGTACGCCACCGGGTCGAGCCGGGCCGCGGCCCTCACCTGTCCGTAGGACTGGGGCGCCTGGCGGCGGCCGGGCGGGGCGAGACCCTGCTCGTGGTGGCGCCGGAGCGGCCGGACGGCGGCCTCCTGGAGCGGGTGCACGACGCCCGGCGGGCCGGGGCGCGGGTCCTGGCCCTCGACGGGGGCGACCCGGAGGTGCGGGGCCTGGTCCACGAGTCGCTGACGGTGCCGCCGGGCGCGGAGGTGGACCTGGACACGGTGCAGCACCTGGTGAGCGCGGCGGCGGGGGAGAACGGGCTGCCGGTGCAGCGGGGGCGGCGGGGGTTCCGCGACCGGCTGTCCCGCTTGGCGGACCAGCTGACGGCGCCACCGCCGGCTCGGTGGTGACGGGGCAACTCTTGCACCGGGCTGTGCCCCGGGCCCCCTCGGGGCTTCGCCCCGAACCCCCGTTTCGGCTGCGGGCCGTGGGGGCTGGTCCGCAGACAAAGCACGGGGCCTGGGGCGAAGCCCCAGCAGGGGATACGGGGGCCTCAGTCCCCCGTCTCGGGTTGCTTGTCGTGCCACTTCGGGTCCGTGTCCCACTCCAGGTTCCGCTCCTGGGCGGTCTCCATCGCGTGCTGGGCCTCCTCGCGGGACCCGTAGGGACCGAAGCGGTCCTTCGCCGGGCACTCCGGGCCCTCCTCGACCTTCTGGTGGACCAGGCAGTAGTACCACTCGCCCGGCTTGCCGGCCGTGCGCTTCTTGAACAGGGCCATGCGGAGGCTCCTTCCTCGGCCCGCGCTCCGGACCTTCTCGACCATGCTGCCCCAACGCGGCTCGATAGACTCGGCGGCATGTCCGCCCAGTCGCTGCTAGTACCAGGGGAGCTCTCTCCCACCCGCTCCGTCCCGGGGAACATCCGACGCCCCGAGTACGTCGGGAAGCCCATGCCCACGCCGTACACCGGCCCAGAGGTGCAGACCGCCGAAACGATTGAGCTCATGCGGGTCGCGGGCCGCATCGCCGCCCGCGCGATGGAGGAGGCCGCCAAGCTCATCGCGCCCGGCGTGACCACCGACGAGCTCGACCGGGTCGCGCACGAGTACATGTGCGACCACGGCGCGTACCCCTCGACGCTTGGGTACCGGGGCTTCCCGAAGTCCCTGTGCAGCTCGGTCAACGAGGTCATCTGCCACGGCATCCCGGACTCCACCGTCCTGAACGACGGCGACATCGTGAACCTCGACGTCACCGCGTACATCGGCGGCGTCCACGGCGACAACAACGCCACCTACTTCTGCGGCGACGTCGACGAGGAGTCGAAGCTCCTGGTCGAGCGGACCCGGGAGTCGCTCAACCGCGCCATCAAGGCCGTCAAGCCCGGCCGCCAGATCAACATCATCGGCCGTGTCATCGAGTCGTACGCCAAGCGGTTCGGCTACGGCGTCGTGCGCGACTTCACCGGGCACGGCATCAGCACGGCCTTCCACTCCGGCCTGATCGTGCCGCACTACGACGCGCCGCACGCCACCACCGTGATCAAGCCGGGGATGACCTTCACGATCGAGCCGATGCTGACGCTGGGGACGCACGAGTACGACATGTGGGAGGACGGCTGGACGGTCGTCACCCGCGACCGCAAGCGGACGGCCCAGTTCGAGCACACGCTGGTGGTGACGGAGACGGGCGCGGAAATCCTCACGCTGCCGTGATCGATTCCCCGTGTCCGGGGGTACATGCTTACCGACAGGCCGTCGGGAACCAGTTGACTTAGGTAAGCCTAAGTAGTTAGGTGAGCCTAAGTAGCGGGATCGGTGCTGCTCCGTTGTTCCGAGCCGTTCCGATCAGTGCTGGTTCCCGTACCCCCTCGGTCCCCGGAGGCACGCCTTGGACACGCCCTTCTCCACCCTCATCCGCACGGCGTCGCACGAACAGCACACCGAGGCGGAGAACTCCGGCTTCATGAGCGCCCTGCTCGGCGGGCGGCTCGGCGTCGACGCGTACGCGCGCTACACCGAGCAGCTGTGGTTCGTGTACCAGGCCCTGGAGGAGGGCGCGGGCGCGTTGCGGAACGACCCCGTGGCGGGGCCGTTCATACGGCCCGAGCTGATGCGAACGGCCGAGCTGGAGCGGGATCTCACGCATCTGCGGGGCGAGGGCTGGCAGCGGGGCGCGACCCCGCTCCCCTCGACCCGGGCGTACGCGGCGCGGGTGCGGGAGTGTGCCGTGACCTGGCCCGCGGGGTATGTGGCGCACCACTACACGCGGTATCTCGGTGACCTGTCCGGTGGGCAGATCATCCGTGACCGGGCGGAGAAGACGTGGGGGTTCGCGCGCAAGGGCGACGGTGTGCGGTTCTACGTTTTCGAGGCGATTCCCAACCCGGCCGCTTTCAAGCGGGGGTATCGGGAGTTGCTGGATGCGGTGGATGTGGACGAGTTGGAGAAGCAGCGGATCGTGGACGAGTGCAGGCGCGCGTTCGCGCTGAACACCGCGGTCTTCCGGGAGCTGGGGCAGGAGTTCCCGCGGAGCGCGTGAGCAGTCCTCGTTCGGCTGCGGACCATGCGTGGCTGGTCGCGCAGTTCCCCGCGCCCCTTTTCGGCCCGGGGTTTGTCTGCGGATCGTGCTGGGTTGCTCGCGCAGTTCCCCGCGCCCCTTAAAGGCCCTGCGGGCCCTCAAGGCGTACTCGGCCGCCCAGTTCGATCGTGTCGTCCGGGCCCGGGGCCGTGAGTAGTTGGGAGCCCTTGCCCTGGGTGATGTTGAGGGCTCGGCCCAGCTGGGACGTGAGGAGGAGGGCTGCCGCGCCTGTTGCCTCGTCCTCTTCGATTCCGTCGCCTCGGCCGGGGAACGCCCTCGCCCGGACGCGTCCGGCGGCCTCGTCCTCCCAGCCCCAGGCGTAGACCCACTCCCCCGGCTCGGGCACGTCCAGGGCGTCGACCTCGGCGGCCGAGGCGTACTGCCGCAGGGTGCGCGGCGGGGCCCACTCCGGGCGGGCCGTGATCCAGGTGAACTCGCCGTCCTGGCGCGCGAAGACGTCGCCCACGGCCAGTTCCAGTACGTCGATGTCGAGCAGCCACGCCGCCCCGACCAGCGGATGGCCCGCGAACGGGAGCCGCAGACCGGGCGTGTAGATGTCGACGGCGCCCCGCTCGGGGTCGTCCACGAACACCGTCTCGCTGAAGCCGAGTTCCTTGGCCAGCGCCTGCCTGGCCGCCTCGTCGGGCAGCGCGGAGCCCTCGCGCACCACGCCGAGGGCGTTGCCGTGGCGGCCGTCGGGGCCGCAGAAGACCCTGAGTACGTCGATGAGTACGCCGGGTACGCCGTTTTCCGTCACCCCGGCATTCAACAACACCCACGACGGCCGCAGGGCCGCACCCTTCGGAAAGGGTGCGGCCCTGCGGTGCGGGTGGAGATCAGGCGCGGCCGAGGGTGGTCCGACGGCGGGCCGCGTACACGGCGGCCGCCCCGGTCACAGCGATCGCGCCCGCCGCGCCGAGCAGCGGTCCGGTCGGGGCGGAGGAGCCGGTGGCGGCGAGGGAGCCGCCGGTGGTCGAGCCTCCGACGTTCCCGCCGGCGGTGGCGGCGGTTCCGGAGGTGCCGGTTCCCCCGGCCGTACCGCCGCCGCCCGTCGTCGCCGTGTCAGCGGCGGTGTCCAGGTCCGCGCCCTCACTCAGGCCCAGCGCGACCGTGACCGGGTCGATGGCCTCCCCCGCCTTGTACTGGGACTGCTCGCCGGGCCGGGCGAAGACGGCGGCGCCGTCGGCGGTGAAGGCCGCCGGTACGGCGGTCAGCCGCACCACGTCCTTGCGGGCCGTGAAGTCGGCCCGGGAGAGGTCGAGGGAGGCGAACTCGACGTTCCGCTTGACCCCTTGGGGCGTGGTGACGTCGACGTACAGGGCGCCCTTGGCGCCGGACGCCTCTATCCGTACGGCACCGAAGGCGATGTCGAGGTTGCCGTGGGCCGCGTAGGTGAAGCGGACGTTGCCACGGAAGGAGGTGTTCACTTTGCGGGCGTCGGCCTTCAACTCACCCTTGTCGAGCGGGAACCCGAAGGAGTCCTTGGAGGCGGTCGCTCCCTCGGAGACGGTGGTCTTGCCGCCGCTGGCGATGTACGCGCGCCACGACTGCTTGAGCCCCCAGCTCAGCTTGGCCTTCACGACTTTGTCGGAGGTGGGGGCGGGGGTGGTCGGGGCGGGCTTGGTGGGAGTGGGCTTGGTGGGCGTCGGCTTGGTGGGGGTGGGGCTGGGCTTCGTCGGGTCCGGCTTGGTGGGGTCCGGCTTGGTGGGGTCGCCGCCCATCGGGAACGTCAGCGTCGCCGGGTCGAGCTTCTCCCCCTTCTTGTAATTGCCGTTGAACGCGGCGGCGCCCTGCTCGGTGAGGGTGGCCGGGATGTCCTTGAAGGTCATCGCGGCGCCCTGCGACGGCTTGACCTGCGACAGGTCGAGGTCGGCGAGCGGCACGTCGTCGGCGGTCTTGTCCTTGCCGCCGTCCTTGGTGGTCACATCGGCGGTGATGACGCCGGTCGTGGTGGTCGTGGTCACCTTCAGGTCGGACAGTTTGATGTCGAGGACGCCTCCGTGCGCCGAGAACCGGACGCTCCCCTTGAAGGCCGTGGCACTGGCGTGCGTGGACGTGTCGTACGCACCCGTGCCGTCCACGAACGTGAACACCCCGTTCCCGGGGGCCTGCTTGGCACCGTCCGCGACCGTGATGCCGCCCGCACCGACGTACCGACGGAAGCTGTCCTTGAACCCCCAGTCGAGCGTGGCGCCCTTCAGCTCGACTTTCGACGCGGCGAGGGCGGGGGCGGCGGACAACACCGTGGCGGCGGTGGCCGCACAGACGACGGCGATCGCCGTCGCACGGGCGGTGGACCGAGGAAGACGGGAGGTGACGGACATGGTCAGGTGGCTCCTTGGTGGATGGAGGGAGGGGTGGGACGGTCAGTCGGTCAGTTCTGGGTGATGCCGGGGCCAGGGTCGGTGTCGGGGCGGGTGCCGGTGCCGGGATCGGTGCCGGGATCGGTGCCGGGATCGGTGCCGGGATCGGGATCGGTGCCGGGGTCGAGGTGAGTGTCGGCGTGGGTGCCTGGGTCGGCTGCTGTGGAGGGCGTCGCGGGCGTACCTCCCCGCTCCCGAGCGCCTCCGCCTGCGGGCCGTGTGTGGCCGCTCATGGCATCCCCGGACGCCTTTAGGGGCGCGGGGAACTGCGCGACCAGCCCACGACGGCCCGCAGACGAAGAACGCCGCACCGCAAAAGCGACCGCCACCGCCGCGAGCAAACCCGCGCCCACCAGCCCGAGGTACAGCCGCCCGTGGTCGGGGGAGGCAGCCTCCGACCGGGCAACCGGCGAGGGCGACGGCGTCGCAGACCCCCCGCTCCCCACATCCGGCAGCGCCGGCAGCCGAGCCGCCCCCTCCACGGCCACGGTGAGCGACACCGGGTCCATGACGGTCCCCGCCGGGTACATCCCGCCGAACACCGTCGCCCCCTCCGCCGTGAGCGTCGCGGGCGCCTCCGTGACGGCCACCAGGCCGCCGCGCGGGGCGAGTCGGCCCGCCGCGAAGGTGATCAGGGGGCGCCCGGCCGAGGAGAGCGTGCCCCGGCCGTCCGCCACCTTGACCGCGATCCGGTCGAGCGTGAGCGAGAAGTGGGCGCCCGCGAACCGCACCGCGCCCGCGAACGAGGCGTCGAGCGTGCCCTTCTCCTCGTCGTACGAGCCGTGCCCGCGCGGGAACCTGAACAGCGCGCCGCCGTCCTGGGCCCCGCCCGACAGCGTCCAGCCGCCCTGGGCGACCGACCCCGTGACGTACTCCCGGAAGGTCCGGCGCACACCCCAGTCGACGGCCGCGTCCGCGAAACCGGCGCTCGCGCTACGGGAAGGCGCAGGAGACGACGGCGTGGGAGTCGGGCTCGCCGGCGCGTCCGCCGCCCGCGTGTCCACCGACAGACTCACCGGGTCGAGCGCGGTCCCGGCCGGGTAGTACCCGGCGAAGGCCGCGGCCCCCTGCGAGGTCAGCGTCGCGGGCACGTCGGTGAGCGCCACGGGCGAACCGCCGCCCCGCATGTCGATGCCGCCCAGGGACAGCGCGGCGAGCGGTACCTGGCTCGCCGTGGTGACCTTGCCGGTGCCCTTCGCCCGGCTGGTCATGTCGGCGTAGAGCGTGCCCCGGCCGCTGGAGATACGGACGGTGGGGCGGGCGATGGTCAGGTCGAGTTCGTACGAGCCGTCGGCCTTGGGGTGTCCGGTGAAGCGGACCCCGCCGGAGAAGGCGGCGTCGAGCGCCCCGCCGCCGGGGTCGTACGAGCCCGCCGCCGAGTGGAACCGGAACCGGCCGGTGCCGACCGTGGCGGCCCCGCCGAGCAGGCTCCAACTCCCGTGCGCCACCGGCCCGGTGACATAGCTCTGGAAGGACGATCTGACGCCCCAGTCGAGCCTGCCGCCGCGCACGGTCCGGTCCGCCGCGTGCGCCGGACCCACCGGGACGAGCAGGGCGCCGAGGACGGCCGCGAGCAGGGCGGACGCGAGGGAACGGGACGGCAGCATGACGAACCCCTTCAAGGGCTGGCGACTTAGGTAAGGCTAACCTAAGCTAACCCCTGGTCAATAGGCCACACCCCGATCCATCCGCAGACGACAGGACGGTGCACCCGGTGCGAACGACACGCACGACACGACTACTCACGGGCGCGCTGATCTCCCTACTCGCCCTCACGGGCTGCGGCACCAGTGGCGCGAAAGGCGACGGGCCCGCCCCCGCCGCCTCAACCGACCGCGCCGAGCCGCTCGCCGCCCGGGACATCGCGGCGCCGCACCTCCCCGCCACCGTCGACTCGGCCGACGGCCGCCGTGTCGAAGTGGCCTCCGCCGACCGGATCGTGCCGCTCACCGGCTCGCTCAACGAGATCGTCTTCTCGCTCGGCCTGGGCGGACACGTCGTCGCCCGCGACATCACCGCCACCTTCGAACAGGCCGCGAAACTGCCGGTGGTGACCCGCGCCCACGACGTCTCGGCCGAGAGCGTGCTCTCCCTGAAGCCGACCCTCGTCCTCGCCGACACCGAGACGGGACCCGCCGAGGCGATCGGCCAGATCCGCGCCGCCGGGATCCCGCTCGTGGTGGTCGCACCCGCCAAGAGCCTCACCGACGTGGGCCGCCGCATCACGACCGTGGCCGGGGCCCTGGGCGTACCGGGTGCGGGCCACAAGCTCGTCACCCGGACCGAGGAGCGGATCTCGGCCGTGCGCAAGGGCGTTCCGGCCGCGCCGGACGGCAGGAAGCCGCGCGTCGCCTTCCTCTATCTGCGCGGAACGGCCGCCGTCTATCTGCTCGGCGGCGCCGAGTCGGGCGCGCCCTCGCTCCTGGAGGCGGCGGGCGCGGCCGACGCGGGCGCGCAGTCGGGGCTGCGCAAGGACTTCACCCCGCTCACCAGCGAGGCACTGGTGAAAGCCGCACCCGACGCGATCCTCGTGATGCGCAAGGGGCTTGAGTCAGTGGGCGGGGTCGACGGGCTGCTGAAGATCCCGGGCGTCGCCCAGACCCCGGCCGGGCTCGACCGCCGGATCGTCTCCATCGACGACGGCGTGCTCCTCAACTACGGCCCCCGGACCGACCAGGTCCTGAAGTCGCTGGTGGACCAGTTGTACAAGGGGGCCAAGTGACGGCGCCCTCCTCCTCCACGGCCACCGAGGTGCGGGAGCCCGCCTCGAAGGTCCGCCGGTCCACCGCCGCTTGGACCCTCACCGTCGCCCTCGCCACCGCCCTGCTCGTGCTCGCCCTGCTCTCCGCCGGGCTCGGGGCGTACCACATCCCCCTCTCCGACGTGCTCGGCTCGGTCCGCCACCGGGCGGGGCTCGGCGGGCACCCGCTCGACCGGGTCGGCGAGAGCGTGCTCTGGAACGTACGACTACCCCGGGTGGTCCTCGCCCTGCTCGTCGGGGCCTCGCTCGGGTGCGCGGGGGCGCTCGCCCAGGGCGTGTTCGGCAATCCGCTCGCCGAGCCGGGTGTCATCGGGATCTCCTCGGGCGCGGCGGTCGGCGCGGCCGGCTCGATCGCGCTCGGGCTGAACTTCTTCGGCAACTGGACCGTGACGCTCTGCGCGTTCGCCGCCGGGCTCGTCACCGTCCTGCTCGTCTACGCCCTGTCCCGCTCGGGCGGCCGTACGGAAGTGGTCACGCTGATCCTCACCGGCATCGCCGTGAACGCCTTCGCGGGCGCGCTCATCGGCCTGTTCGTCTTCTTCGCGGACAGCGCGCAGCTCTCCCAGATCACGTTCTGGCAGCTCGGTTCGCTCGCCCAGGCCACCTGGCCCAAGGTGCTGGCCGTGCTGCCGTGCGCGGCGGCCGGCCTGGCCGTCGCCCCGTTCTACGCCCGCAAGCTGGACCTGCTCGCGCTCGGCGAGCGCCCGGCCCGGCATCTGGGCGTGGACGTGGAGCGGCTGCGGATCGTCCTGGTCCTGGTGGTCGCGCTGCTGACGGCGGCCGCGGTCGCGGTGGCCGGGGTCATCACGTTCGTCGGGCTGCTCGTGCCGCATCTGCTGCGGATGGCGGCCGGGCCCGGGCACCGGTTCCTGGTGCCCGCGAGCGCGCTCGGCGGGGCGGTGGTGCTGGTCGCGGGCGATCTCGCGGCCCGGACCGCCGCCGCGCCCGCCGAGCTCCCCCTCGGCGTGCTCACCGCGCTCATCGGCAGCCCGTTCTTCTTCTGGCTGCTGCGCAGGACCCGTCGTGGACAAGGTGGTTGGGCATGAGATTCGTACGGTTCACGGCGGCGCGCCGCAGGAGCGTGCCCGGGGCCGCCGCCCCGGGCGAGGTCCTGGCCGAGGCGCGCGGGCTGCGGGTGCGCCTGGGCGGGCGGACGGTGCTCGACGGGGTGTCCGTCCGGGCCCGCGCCGGGGAGGTGCTCGCGCTGGTGGGGCCGAACGGCGCGGGCAAGTCGACCCTGCTGGGGGCGCTCGCCGGGGACCTCGCCGTCTGCGGGGGCGAGGTGCGGATCGCCGGGCGGCCGCTCGCCGCCTGGTCCCCGGGCGACCTGGCGCTGCGCCGCGCGGTGCTCCCCCAGTCCGCCGCGCTCTCCTTCCCCTTCCCGGTCGAGGAAGTGGTGCGGATGGGCCGGGCACCCTGGGCCGGGATCGGCGGGGCGGACGCAGAAGACACAGACGACGCGGTGGTCGCGGCCGCCATGGCGGCCACCGAGGTCGCCGCATTCGCCGACCGCCCGTACGCCGAGCTCTCCGGCGGCGAGCGCGCCCGGGTGGCGCTGGCCCGGGTGCTGGCCCAGCGCGCCCCGGTGCTGCTGCTCGACGAGCCGACCGCCGCGCTCGACCTGCGCCACCAGGAGCTGGTGCTGCGGCTGTGCCGGGAGCGGGCCGGGGCGGGGGACGCCGTGGTGGTGGTCCTGCACGACCTGGGGCTCGCGGCGGCGTACGCGGACCGGGTCGCCGTACTGCACTCCGGCGCGGTGGCGGCCGAGGGGGCGCCCGCCGAGGTGTTCCGCGAGGAGCTGCTGAGCCGGGTCTACCGACAGCCGGTGGAGGTCTTCCCGCACCCGGGGACCGGGGTTCCGCTGGTGGTGCCCAAACGGGAGTCCGTACGGAGTCACGGGGGCGCAAAGAAGCGTGCGGGAGCGCAAGAAATCAGCCATGCGCAGGCGTGTGAGCCCGGGGCAAAACCCGTGGATCATGGTCCACGCAGCGCCGCTTGACCGTTCCTTGACCCCACCATGGCTTTCCTGTGATTGGCCTGTTATCGACGGCCGAGAGCGGGGGTGAGGTGAGAGCTGAATCACTTACCCGATGGGTATCGGTCAGGTAAGCCTCGGTTAAGTTAGGTCCGCCTCACCCCCCTGACCGAAACCAGTGTGGAGCCCGCATGCGAGCCGTCCGTCTCTCCGTAGTCACCGCCGCCACGACCGTCGCGGCGCTGGCCGCCGTCACGGGCTGCTCCTCGAAGAGCGACTCCAAGAGCGCCGACGGTGCCATCCAGGTCACCGCCTCCGACGACGCCTGCAAGCTGTCGAAGACCGAGTTCGCGGCCGGCCACGTGCAGTTCTCCATCGAGAACAAGGGCTCCAAGATCACCGAGGTCTATCTGCTCTTCCCGGACGACCGGATCGTCGCCGAGCGCGAGAACATCGGCCCGGGCACGAAGCAGAACCTCACCGCCGAGGTGAAGGCCGGCTCGTACGAGGTCGCCTGCAAGCCCGGCATGAAGGGCAGCGGCATCCGCCAGAAGGTCACCGTGACCGGCGGCGCCCAGACCCCCAAGCGCGACCCGAAGCTGGACGCGGCCGTCGCCGCCTACCGCACCTATGTGCAGCAGCAGGCCGACGACACCCTGCCCAAGCTGAAGACCTTCACCGACGCCATCGCCGCCGGTGACGTCGAGGGCGCGAAGAAGGCGTACGCGCCCTCGCGCATCGGCTGGGAGCGCACCGAGCCGGTCGCGGAGTCCTTCGGCGACATCGACCCGAAGACGGACGTGCGCGAGGACGGCCTGGAGAAGGGCCAGACGTGGACCGGCTGGCACCGCCTGGAGAAGGCGCTGTGGGCCGACGGCAAGATCGGTGACGAGGAGAAGAAGCTGGGCGTCCAGCTCTCCAAGGACATCGCGGACTGGCAGAAGCGCGTCGGCACCGCCGAGATCACCCCGACCTCCATGGCCAACGGCGCCAAGGAGCTCCTGGACGAGGTCGCCACCGGCAAGGTCACCGGCGAGGAAGAGCGCTACAGCCACACCGACCTGGTCGACTTCAAGGCCAACGTCGAGGGCGCCCAGAAGGCGTACGAGCTGCTCAAGCCGGTCGCCTCGAAGAACGACCCGGCGCTGACCGCCGAGCTCGACAAGCAGTTCGCGGCGATCGAGGCCCAGCTCGACAAGTACCGCACCGACAAGAACTCGTACGAGTTCACCTCGTACGACAAGGTCGGCGCGGGCGAGCGCAAGCAGCTCGCGGACGGGGTGAACGCGCTCGCCGAGCCGCTCTCCAAGCTCGCCGCGGCCGTCGCCAAGTAACACCGCACGCAGTCAGAACAGGAGGGATTCCGCCATGAGCGACACGACCGACACCGGCGCCGGCACCACCGCCGACGCCGCCGGGGGCACCACGTCCTCGGCCCCGTCCCGCCGTTCCCTGCTCGGCTGGGGCGGTGCGGGCCTGGCGCTCGGCGCCGCCGCGGCCGGCGGTGCCGTCGCCGCGGTGCGCAGCGACACCAGTGACGCGGTGCCCGCCGCCGACACCGGCGCGGCCGTGCCCTTCTACGGCGCCCACCAGGCCGGTATCGCCACCGCCGTCCAGGACCGGCTGCACTTCGCCGCGTTCGACGTGACCACCAAGGACCGCGGCGAGCTGATCAAGCTCCTCAAGGACTGGACGGCCGCCGCCGCGCGGATGACCGCGGGCCAGACGGTCGGCGAGGGCGCCTACGGCGGGCTCGCCGAGGCGCCGCCGGACGACACCGGCGAGGCGCTCGGCCTCAAGCCGTCCCGGCTCACCCTGACCATCGGCTTCGGCCCCTCGCTGTTCGCCAAGGGCCGCTTCGGCCTGGAGGGCAAGCGGCCCGAGGCGCTCGTCGACATCGAGAAGTTCCCCGGCGACAACCTCGATCCCGCGCGCAGCGACGGCGACCTGTGCGTCCAGGCGTGCGCGGACGACCCGCAGGTCGCGGTGCACGCGATCCGCAACCTGGCCCGGATCGGCATGGGCAAGACCGCCATCCGCTGGTCGCAGCTGGGCTTCGGCAAGACCTCCTCGACGACGCCGGACGCCCAGACCCCGCGCAACATGATGGGCTTCAAGGACGGCACCCGGAACGTCTCGGGCACCGACGCCGCCGCCCTGGACAAGCACGTCTGGGTCGGCGAGAAGGACGGCTCGCCCTGGATGACCGGCGGCTCCTACCTGGTGGCCCGCCGCATCCGGATGCACATCGAGACCTGGGACCGCACCCCGCTGTCGGAGCAGGAGGACATCTTCGGCCGCGACAAGGGCGAGGGCGCCCCGGTCGGCAAGGCCAAGGAGCGCGACGAGCCGTTCCTGAAGGCGATGAAGCCGGACGCGCACGTGCGCCTCGCGCACCCCGACTCGAACAGTGGCGCAACGATCCTGCGCCGCGGCTACTCCTTCACGGACGGCACGGACGGCCTCGGCCGCCTGGAGGCGGGCCTGTTCTTCCTCGCGTACCAGCGCGACGTCCGCAAGGGCTTCCTGCCGGTGCAGCGCAGCCTGGCGCGCCAGGACGCACTCAACGAGTACATCCAGCACGTGAGTTCGGCGATTTTCGCCGTCCCGCCGGGCGTCCGCGACAAGGACGACTGGTGGGGCCGGGCACTGTTCAGCTGATCGGCCGAGGGCTGAGGGGAAACTAATGTTCGGCAATTATCTGATCGGCCTGCGCGAGGGTCTGGAAGCCAGTCTGGTCGTCTGCATCCTCGTCGCCTACCTGGTCAAGACGGGTCACCGCGAGGCGCTGCGGCCGATCTGGATCGGCGTCTCCGTGGCCGTCCTGGTCGCCCTTGGCTTCGGCGCGGGCCTGGAGTTCGGCTCGCAGGAGATGACGTTCAAGGCCCAGGAGGCGCTCGGCGGCTCGCTGTCGGTCGTCGCCGTCTGCCTGGTGACCTGGATGGTCTTCTGGATGCGGCGCACCGCGCGGTTCCTGAAGTCCGAGCTCCAGGGCAAGCTGGACGCGGCGCTGCGGCTCGGCACCGGCGCCCTGGTCGCCACCGCGTTCCTGGCGGTGGGCCGGGAGGGCCTGGAGACCTCGCTGTTCGTCTGGACGTCGGTGCACGCGGCCGGGTCCGAGAACGGCAACACCGACCCGCTGATCGGCGCGCTCCTCGGACTCGCCACCGCGGTGTTCCTCGGCTGGCTCTTCTACCGGGGCGCGCTCAAGATCAACCTGGCGAAGTTCTTCACCTGGACCGGCGCGATGCTGGTCGTGGTCGCGGCGGGCGTGCTCGCGTACGGCGTGCACGACCTGCAGGAAGCCGACTTCGTTCCCGGCATCAAGAACCTGGCGTTCGACATCAGCTCCACGATCCCGCCGGACAGCTGGTACGGCACGGTCCTCAAGGGCGTCCTCAACTTCCAGCCCGACCCGACCGTCCTCCAGGTCACGGTGTGGGCGCTGTACCTCATCCCCACGCTCGCGCTGTTCTTCGCCCCGGTAGGGTTCGCGAAGTCCGTGAGGAGCTCCGCTCCCGCGGCGGCGGCCAAGAAGGACGAGGGGCAGAAGGCAGTCCATGAGCAGGGTGAGTCGGCTGACGGCGGCGCTCGCGGCGGTGACCGTACTGACGGTGACGGCGAGCGGCTGCGTGACGGTGCACGGCGAGCGGGAAGTAGTACCGTCGGCGACCAGGGCTGAGGCCGCACAGGCGCTCAGGGACTTCACGGACGCGTACAACAAGGCCGACAAGGCCTTCGACCCGGCCCTCGACGCGGGCCGGGTCACCGGTCCGCTCGGGGCGGTCAACCAGGCGGGCCTCAAGGCCCGGCACGTCACCGACCCGGGCGGCAACCCGCAGCACGTGCCGCTGGAGCTGACGGACGCGAAGTTCTCGATACCCAGGAAGGCGGGCTGGCCGCGCTGGTTCGTCGCCGACACCGACTCCAACCGGGACAGGGACTCCGGCCCGGACGACACGCGCTGGCTGCTGGTGTTCGTACGCGGCGGGGTCGGCGACGTCTGGAAGGCGGCCCACCTCTCGGTCCTGGCCCCCAAGGACGTCCCTTCCTTCGCGGCCGACAAGGACGGCTTCGCCGAGCCCGTACGGCCGGACGACACCGGGCTCGCGGTGGCGCCGAAGGATCTGAGCGAGCAGTACGTGTCGTATCTGCGCACCGGCCGCCCCGAGGCGTTCGCGCCCGGCCCGCACACCACGCTGTGGCGCGAGCAGCGCAAGAAGAACGCGGTGCTGCCGGGTCTTTCCACGCAGTACGTGGACCAGCCGCTGGACGGCGGCGACTTCGCGCCGCTCGCTCTGCGGACGCGGGATGGCGGCGCGCTCGTCTTCTTCGGTACGCGGCACTTCGAGAGGCAGACGGCGGCGAAGGGTGTACGTCTGAACATCAACGCGGATGTTCGGGCGCTGATGACCGGGGAGGCCCGGTCTACGGTGACGAAGGAGCGGGTATCTGATGACGCCGCGCTCGTCCCGTCGACGGGGCGGGGCCCTATCACGGTGATCAATCGCCTTCAGGGCCTGGTCTCGGCCAAGGGCGAATAAGGTTTCGCGTTCATCTGCGGGCCGGTGGCGGGCTGGTCGCGCAGTTCCCCGCGCCCCTGAAAATGCCGCTGCGCGGCAATCCCCTGGGCGCCCCGAAGGGGCGCATCTCAGGGGCGCGGGGAACTGCGCGACCAGCCCGCCACCGGCCCGCGGACGAAAGCGCACCCCCGCAGGGGCTACCGGCCCAGGGGCCAAGCCACGGCGTGGGCGTCAGCCGCGCCGTGCCGGGCGCACGCGTCCGTGAGCGCCTCAAGGAGGGTCAACGGATCGGGCAACCCGTGCTCCGGACCGCGTACCCACGCCACCTCGTGGTCGCCGGGAAGGCGGGCCGGGGGGAGCAGGACGTAGCTGCCCCGGCAGTGCCAGCGCAGCCCCGGGTGCTCGTCCATCGTCTCGGGGTGGCAGTCCAGCTCGCACGGCCACCACTCGTCCTCGTCCTCCGGCGTACCCCGCGTCGCCGTGAAGAAGAGCATCCGGGCCTGGTCGCCCACGCCGCCGGACTCGGCCACCGGGCCGACGTCGACGCCCTCGGCGAGCAGCCGCTCCAGGGCCTCGCGGCCCGCTTCGAGGGGCACGTCCAGGACGTCGTGGACCATGCCCGTCGCCGTGATGAAGTTCGCCTCGGGCTGGCCCTGCGCCCACCGCTCGATCTGGGCGCGGTCGGTGGTCGACTGCGTCTGCCAGGCGAACGAGACCGGATGGCGCGCCGGGGTCGGACAGCCCACGCGCTCACAGGAGCAGCGGTAGCCGACGGGGTACGCGGCCGGGGCGATCGGCAGCTTCGCGGCGGCGACGGCGAGCAGCAGGGCGAGGCGGCCCTCGTCGGCGCCGGGGACGTCCTTGGCGCGCCTGCGCAGCCAGCGGGACAGCTTGCTCTCCGAGCTGCCGGAACGCCCGTACTCCGCGCCCATCTATCCCCTCACCTCACCGTTGCCCCGCGAGAACCTTCCCCCATGCTCCCACCATCCTGCGCCTCCCGAGGCCGTACCCCCCGATCCGGGGCCCTCAGCGGGGGGCGAGTCCGCGCAGGGCGTATTCGACGACGGTGTCCGCGTACGCGTGGGTGAGCGGCAGGGTGCGCAGCAGCCAGCGGTGCGAGAGCGGGCCGACCAGCAGTTCCAGGGCGGTGCGCGGGTCGACGTCGGCCCGTACCTCGCCCGCGTCCTGGGCGGACCGCAGCCGGTCCACGTACAGCTTCAGCTGGGGCTCCAGGAGGTTCTGCACGAAGGCGGCGCACAGCTGCGGGTCGATGACGCCCTCCGCGGCGAGCGCCCGGTACGGGGCCTCGGTCGCGGTGTCGTTGAGCTCGTCGACGGTGGCGCGCAGCACCAGCTTGAGGTCGGCCTCCAGGTCGCCGGTGTCGGGCAGGGACACCTCGCCCTGGACGGCCTGGTGGCTGAGGTCGACGAACGCTTCGAGCAGGACCGCCGCCTTGGAGGGCCACCAGCGGTAGATGGTCTGCTTGCCGACCCCGGCGCGGGCGGCGATGCCCTCGATGGTCGTCTTCGCGTACCCGGCCTCGCCGACGAGGGAGAGCGCCGCGTCGTAGATCGCGCGCCGCGAGCGCTCGCTGCGGCGGGTGGAGTCGGGCGCCTGCCCCTTGTTCGCCATGCCGGGATCTTAGCGCCACCGAGGCGAAACGTATCGTCTCTGTCAAGGGCGCGCGCAGGGCAACAGTGTGTGAAGCGGCGAAAAACACCCGGACGGATCACTGCGCGAACGCCGGTCAGGACGCACCATGGGCTGACCACGACCGCAGATGCGGCGCGTGCAGCCGAAGTCGTCCGTGAGGAGCCCTCATTGCTCAGTGAGACCCGTGACCTCAGTGCACCCCGAGTCGCCAGACCCCGGCGCTATCTGATGTGCCCACCGGCACACTTCAAGGTCACGTACTCCATCAACCCCTGGATGGACCCCGCCAAGCCCGTCGACCTGCCGCTCGCCCTCGCCCAGTGGGAGGACCTGCGCGACCGCTACCGGGCGCTCGGCCACACCGTCGAGCTGCTCGAACCCCGCCCCGATCTGCCCGACATGGTCTTCGCCGCGAACGGGGCGACCGTGATCGACGGCCGGGTGCTCGGCGCCCGCTTCGCCCACCCGGAACGGGAGGCGGAGGCCGCGGCCCATCTGGACTGGTTCCGCGCCCACGGATTCACCGAGATCCACGAGCCGTCCCACATCAACGAGGGCGAGGGCGACTTCGCCGTCACCGCGTCCTATCTGCTGGCCGGGCGCGGCTTCCGGTCCAGCCCGCTCTCGCACGACGAGGCCCAGGAGTTCTTCGGCCGCCCGGTGATCGGGCTCGACCTCGTCGACCCGCGCTACTACCACCTGGACACGGCCCTGTGCGTCCTTGACGACTCGGCCGACGAGATCATGTACTACCCGGGCGCCTTCTCGCCCGGCAGCCGGGCCGTGCTCGCGCGGCTGTTCCCGGACGCGGTGATCGCCTCGGCGGAGGACGCGGCGGCGCTGGGGCTGAACGCGGTGAGCGACGGCCTCCATGTGCTGTTGCCCCAGGGCGCGTTGGGGCTCTTCTCGTCGCTGCGCGAACGCGGCTTCGTTCCCGTGGGGATGGACCTCGGTGAGCTGCTCAAGGGTGGGGGCAGTGTGAAGTGCTGCACGCAGGAGCTTCGCGTCTAGCAGGTCGTTCGTCTGCGGGCCGCCGGTGGCTGAGCGCGCAGTTCCCCGCGCCCCTAAAAGCGCCCCTCCGGGGAGCCCAGGGGATTGCCGCGGAGCGGCATCCAAGGGGCGCGGGGAACTGCGCGAGCAACCCGCCCCCGGCCCGCAGACGAAAAACGGCCTACCCGGCCGGAGGCCACGCGTCGCCCCACGACGCGTCCCGGGCCGCGCGGTACAGCGCGCCGTGGCGCTTGGTCACCGTCTCACGGCGCAGCACCTCCTCCGCCGTGCACAGGTCGAGCAGCACCTGACCCTTGCGGATCTGGGGCCGCCGCACGACCCGGTTCACGGCGGCCTCGGCCGCCCCCCGCACCGCCGCGACGTAGCTGAACTTCTCGTCCTCGTACGCCAGTGAGCCGCCCTTGACCTGCCGGTGCAGGGACGAGCGGCTGACCCGGGCGGAGAAGTGGCACCAGTCCGTGCCCGGCTCGATGGGGCAGGCGGCGCTGTGCGGGCAGGGCGCGGCGACGGTGAACCCGGCCCCGATCAGCCGGTCCCGGGCCTCGATGATCCGGGCGTAGCCGTCCGGGGTGCCCGGCTCGACGATGACCACGGCGCCGGTCGCGGCGCGGGCGGCGGCGTCCACGAGCGCGCGGCGGTCGTCGGCGGTGAGCTCGTTCAGTACGTACGAGACGGTGACGAGGTCGGTCTCCGGCAGGCTCAGCGCCGTGCCGATCCGGGCCCGCTCCCAGCGGATCGCGCCGAGGCCCTCGATGCCGGAGGCGTCGGCGAGTTCGCGGCCGATCGCGAGCGCGGGCTCGGCCCAGTCCAGGACCGTGGTGGCGGTGTCCCACGCCTCCGCGACCGCCCAGCTCGCCGCGCCGGTGCCGCCGCCGACGTCGGTGTGGGTGGCCGGGGCCCAGTCGGGGACGGCGTCCTGGAGGGCGGCGAGGGCGGACCGCACCGCCTCGAAGGTCGCGGGCATCCGGTACGCGGCGTACGCGGCCACGTCGGAGCGGTCGCGCAGCACCGGGGCGTGGGTCTGGGTGTCGCCCCGGTAGTTGGCGATCAGCCGGTCGACGGCCTGCGCGGCCTGCGACGGCGGCAGCCCGTCGAGCAGCCCGGCAAGGGCGGAGCGCAGCACCTGCGGGACGGGGACGTTCTCGTTCACCTGGGGATTCTACGGGCGGGAGCCGGGGGCGGCGGCGCGCCCTGGGCGGCTCAGACCTCGGCCGACTGCCGCTGCCACGGCCTGCACAGCACCAGGAAGCACAGCAGTGCGGCCACCCCCGACACCAGCTGCACCACCGCCATCGGCACCGCCGTCCCCTCCCCCGCGATCCCCACCAGCGGTGACGCCACCGCCCCGATCAGGAACGACGACGTGCCGAGCAGCGCCGACGCGGAGCCCGCCGCGTGCGGGGTGCGCATCAGGGCCAGGGTGGTGGTGTTGGGCGTGGCCATGCCCATCGCGGACATCAGCACGAACAGCCCGGCCGCGACCGGCGCGAGGCCGGGGTGGCCGAACACCCCGGACACCATCACGAGCAGCGCCACCGCCGCGAGCACGATGACGGTCAGGGCACAGGCGAGCACCTTGTCGAGGCTGACCCGGCCCACCAGCAGCTTCCCGTTGATCTGACCGGCGGCGACCAGGCCGACCGAGTTGAGCCCGAAGAGGAGCGAAAAGGTCTGCGGCGAGGCCCCGTAGATCTCCTGGATCACGAACGGGGAGGCCGAGATGTATGCGAAGAGCGCGGCGAAGGCGAGCCCGCCGGCCAGTACGTACCCGGTGAAGACCCGGTCCTTGAGCAGCGCGCCCATGGTCCGCAGGGCCTCGCCGACCCCGCCCTCGTGCCGTCGCTCCGGCGGCAGCGTCTCGTCCAGGCACCGCCACACGAAGAGGGTGAGCAGCAGCCCGACGGCGGTGAGCACCACGAACACCCCGCGCCAGTCGGTCAGCCGCAGCACCTGCCCGCCGATCAGCGGGGCCACGACGGGGGCGGCGCCGGAGATCAGCATCAGGGTGGAGAAGAACCGGGCCATCTCGACGCCGTCGTACAGGTCGCGCACCACCGCCCGGGCGATCACTATGCCCGCCGCGCCCGCCAGGCCCTGGAGCAGCCGGAAGGCGATGAGCAGTCCGGCGTCGGGCGCGAAGGCGCAGACGGCGGTGGCGACGACGTACACGACCATGCCGACCAGCAGCGGCCTGCGGCGTCCCCACTTGTCGCTCATCGGCCCGACCACCAGCTGGCCGAGCGCCATGCCCGCCAGGCACGCGGTGAGGGTGAGCTGCACGGTGGCGGCGGGCGCGTGGAGCGCGCCGGTGACCTCGGGCAGGGCGGGCAGGTACATGTCCATGGAGAGCGGCGGGAGCGCGGTGAGCCCGCCGAGGACCAGCGTGACCAGCAGACCGGCGCGGCGGGCGGCGGGGGCCGCCGCCGGTATGTGGGCCGGTGCGGTCCGGCTGGTCTCCGCCATGGGTGTCTCCGCTTCCGGCCGTACCGACCGTTGTAGTTTCAAGTACCTATGCTCTCAGCCCGCCGGGGATGCTCCGGACCGGGGGTGCGGCCCGGGCCCACATCGCGGACGGCTCCGGCCGGGGCGCGGGCGGCTCCCGTACGCTCCGGACCATGAACGCATCCGCAGCGCGCAAGACCGCCGTCGTCACCGGCGCCGGCTCCGGCATCGGCCGCTCCGTGGCGCTCACGCTGGCCGCGGCGGGCTGGTCGGTGGCCCTGGCGGGCCGCCGCCAGGAGCCGTTGGAGGAGACGGCGGCGCTGGCGGGCCCCGACGCCGATGTCATGACCGTCCGTACGGACGTGACGTCACCGGACGAGGTGGCGGCCCTGTTCGAGGCGGTACGGGAGCGGTACGGGCGGCTGGACCTGCTCTTCAACAACGCGGGTACGTTCGGGCCGGGCGGGGTCGCGGTGGAGGACCTGGCGTACGAGGCGTGGCGCCATGTCGTCGACACCAACCTCAACGGGGCGTTCCTGTGCGCGCAGGCGGCGTTCCGGCAGATGAAGGGGCAGGACCCGCAGGGCGGACGGATCATCAACAACGGCTCGATCTCGGCGCACGTGCCGCGGCCGCACTCGGTGGCGTACACGGCGACCAAGCACGCGATGACGGGCCTGACGAAGGCGCTCTCCCTGGACGGCCGCCCCTACCGGATCGCCGTCGGCCAGATCGACATCGGCAACGCGGCCACGGACATGACGGCCCGCATGCGGACGGGTGTGCCGCAGGCCAACGGGGAGCTGGCGGTGGAGCCGGTCATGGACGCGGCGGACGTGGCCCGCACGGTCCTGCACATGGCGGAACTCCCCCTGGAGGCGAACGTGCAGTTCGCGACGGTGATGGCGACGGCTATGCCGTACATCGGGCGGGGTTGAGGGGACCATCCCCTCAACCACCTCCCCGCCCCCGCCGCTGTGGGCATGCGTGCCGCTAGGGGCGGCACGGGTGGGCACAGCGGCAACCCCGTCCCGCCGGGCTGCGCAACCCGCCCTGACCCCGGCCCGCGTCAACGCCGAGTTACACCTGCGGCCCGGTGGCCCGTGTGCCCACCCTCCCCCAAGCTCTTAAGGAGCAGGGGGGACCCCCAGCCATGCGGAGCGCCTGCTCACAACGAGGGGGGAGGCAGCACGCCTAGTGCCCGGGAATGACCGCCCCGCACCCGGAGTTGATCTCGACATGACAGACGTACTGCGCTACACCGCCTTCTCCTCCGACCCCGCCGGGGGCAATCCCGCCGGGGTCGTCCTGGACGCCGCCGGGCTCGACGACGCCGCGATGCTCGCGATCGCCGCGGAGCTCGGGTACAGCGAGACCGCGTTCCTGACCGCTCCCCCGGAGGGCCTCGGCGAGGCGGGGCGCGCGTTCACGATCCGGTACTTCAGCCCGCGGGCCGAGGTCCCGTTCTGCGGTCACGCCACCGTCGCGACGGCCGTGGCGCTGGGCGAGCGGCTCGGCCCGGGCGACCTGGCCTTCGCGACCCCGGTCGGCACCGTCCCGGTGACCGTCACCGAGGACGACGGCGCCCTGCGGGCCACGCTCACCAGCGTCGAGCCGCACAGCGAGGACATCGCGCCCGACGACCTCGCCGAGGCGCTGGCCGCGCTCGACTGGCCCGCCGCCGACCTCGACCCGGCCCTGCCGCCGCGCATCGCGTACGCCGGAGCCCGCCACCTCGTCCTCGGCGCCGCCACCCGCGAGCGGCTGGCGGACCTCGACTACGACTTCGACCGGCTCGCCGCGCTGATGCGGCGGCTCGACCTGACGACGGTTCAGCTGGCGTGGCGCGCGTCGGACACCGTCTTCCACGTCCGCGACCCGTTCCCGGTCGGCGGGGTCGTCGAGGACCCGGCGACGGGCGCGGCCGCGGTGGCCTTCGGCGCGTACGTACGCGAACTCGGCCTGGTCCCCGAGGAGTCCGTCCTCACGCTCCACCAGGGCGAGGACCTGGGCCGCCCCGGCGTCCTGACGGTGACGCTGCGGGCGGGCGACGCGCGCGTACGGGTGGGCGGCGCGGGCGCCCGTATCCCGGACTGACCGGCGGGGCCGCTACGCCTGCCCGGTCTCGAACCGGCTGACCTTTCCGCCGTCGACGTCGAAGCGCCAGGCGGTCCGCATCGCGCCCCAGGTGTCGTTGCGGTAGCTGACGACGAGCGAGCGGCCGCCGTCGGCCTCCGACTCGACGTCCATGTGGCCGTTGGAGGAGAAGACCTCCCGCTCGGTCCACTCGGCCAGGTCCCGGTCCGACCCGTCGTCGGACATGGTCGCGCCCGGCGTGAGCACCGCCTGGAAGGCGGCGCGGTCGTTCGCGTTGAGCGCGGTGACGAAGGCCCGGACGGCCGGGTCGCTGAGCTGGTCGACGGGGACGGTCATGGGGGGGCACCTCCGGTGCGGGGCTACGGGACCGGGCGCGTCCACCCCGGACGGGCCCGCCTCCCAGCTCACCCCATCCCCACGGGTCCCGCCAGCGGAGGGGGAGTGTGGAGCGGCAGACGAGTCGGGCTGTACGCCGGGTTCTGTCGCCCGGTCGCCTCGCGGCGGCCGGGGAGACGGCCATCCATCTAGGACCGGTGTTGCCACCGGCCTCGTGCGGTCTACCCGCGGACTCGGGCGGGCAGCCCTCGAACGTCCGCGCAGGAGCACCAGGGTGCTCCCTCTTGACCTTGCTCCGGGTGGGGTTTACCTAGCCGCCTGAGTCACCCCAGGCGCTGGTGGTCTCTTACACCACCGTTTCACCCTTACCCAGCACCTGAGTGCTGGGCGGTCTGTTCTCTGTGGCACTGTCCCGCGGGTCACCCCGGGTGGGCGTTACCCACCACCCTGCCCTGTGGAGCCCGGACGTTCCTCGGGAGGATCCGAGGATCCCCACGCGGCCGTCCGCCCGGCTCGTCTGCCGTGCCGACCATGCTACCTGCCGGGCGGGCGGTCGCGCTGCCGCCGCCCTCAGGCAGGGGCGAACTCCACCTTCGCGGTGCCCGGGTCGGCCTGGGTGAGGCGGACCCGGAGGCGCTCGCCCAGGGGCAGGGGGGCGGTGCCCTTGACGGGGGCCACCACGGCCGGGTCGGTCAAGTGGACGGTGCCGGAGGCCGGTTCGTCGTCCTTGACGTCGACGACGGTCGCGTCGAAGACGTCGCCGACGCGGTCCTTGAGGAGGGCCGCCTCCACGAGGTCGACGCACTCGCGCTCGACCGTGTTGGCCCTGCGGGTGCCCTCGGCCATCTCCTTGGGGAGGCCGTCGAGCGCGGCCAGCACCCACTCGGGGATGTCGGCGGCGGCGACCGCCGCGAGGCAGAGCTCACTGGCGTAACGGTCCACGAGGCGCCGCAGGGGCGCCGTGCAGTGGGTGTACTCGTCGGCGACGGCGGCGTGGACCGCGGGGTCGGGGACGTTCCCGCCGGTGAACACGGTGTACCCGGCGCCGCGCAGCAGCGCCGTGCACTCCTGGAGGAACGCGGCGTGGTGCGGGTCGCGCGGGTCGAGGGAGCGGACGACCTGGGCGTACGGGACGTGGTGCGGCCAGTCGATGCCCAGCGCCTGCGCGGAGCGGCGCAGCCGGGCGACGGCGCCGTCGGGGGCGCTGGGCAGGGTGCGCAGGACGCCGGTGCCGTACGCCAGCATCAGGTCGGCGGCGGCCATGCCGGTGAGCAGGGAGATCTGGGCGTTCCAGCCGTCGGCGGGGAGGGGGGCGCGGTACTCCAGGCCGTACCGGCCGTCGCGCTCGACGATCTCCTGCTCGGGGACGTTGAGGGAGATGCCGCCGCGTGCGACCTCCTGCTCCTCGCGCAGCCGCCCGATGTCCCGGAGCAGGGCGAGGGGCGGCTCGGCGGTGCCGTCGTCGATCTGCCGCTGCGCCCCGTCGTAGTCGAGCTTGGCCCGGCTGCGGACGAGGGCGCGCTCGACGTGGGTGGCGGTGACGGCCCCGTCGGCGTCCAGGTCGATGGTCCACAGGACGGCGGGGCGGACCCGGCCCGGGAGCAGGCTGGCGGCGTCCTCGCTGAGTACGGGCGGGTGGAGCGGGACGCGCTCGTCGGGGAAGTAGAGGGTGTTCACGCGGCGGTGGGCCTCGGTGTCCACGGGGGCGCCGGGGGTGACGAAGGCGGCGACGTCGGCGATGGCGTAGTGCACGCGGTAGCCGCCGCTGCCGCTGCCGCGCTTGGCCAGGTGCATGGCCTGGTCCAGGTCCATGGACGTGGGCGGGTCGATGGTGAAGAAGGGGAGGTCCGTGGCGTCGCGGGCGGGGAGGCGGGGGTTGCCCGCGGCTCTGTCCGCCTCGGCGAGGACGTCCGGGGGGAAGTCCTCGGGGACGTCGAGGGTGGTGCGGAGGTCGCGCAGGGCGGCCCTCAGCGGGTCGGCTGCGCCGGTCATGTGGAGGTGACGGCGAGGCATGCCCCGAGCGTAGGCCGCGTGCCGCGTCTCGGCCCGTTTTGGTGCCCCCCACCCCGCCCCTTCCCGAAAGCCCTCTGGCGGGCGGCCGGGTTCGTCGTCTGCGGACCGTGGTGGGTTGCTCGCGCAGTTCCCCGCGCCCCTGACTACCTAGGGGCGCGGGGAACTGCGCGACCAGCCATCCACGGTCCGCAGACAATCAGGTCCCCCGGAGGGTTTAGGGAAGGGGCGGGGTGGGGGCTTAATCTGGGCTTGGGGCCGCACCCCCGTCCCGTACCACCCCCAAGGAGACCCCGTGCTCGTGCTGCTCCCGCCCTCCGAAGGAAAGGCCGGCGGGGGGCGCGGGACGCCCCTCAAGGAGGAGGCCCTGGCGATGCCGGGGCTCAGGAACGCCCGCACCGCCGTCCTCGACGAGCTCATCGAGCTCTGCCTCGGCGACGAGGACAAGGCCCGCGACGTGCTCGGCCTCAGCGAAGGCCTCCGCGGCGAGGTCGCCAAGAACGCCGAGCTCCGCACCGCCGGCACCCGCCCCGCCGGCGAGATCTACACCGGCGTCCTCTACGACGCCCTCGGCCTCGCCACCCTCGACCCCGCCGCCAAGCGCCGCGCCGCCGCGTCGCTGCTCGTCTTCTCCGGCCTGTGGGGCGCCGTCCGCACCACCGACCGCATCCCGTCGTACCGCTGCTCGATGGGCGTGAAGCTGCCGGGACTCGGCGCGCTCGGGGCGTACTGGCGCGGTGTCATGGACCCGGTCATGACCGAGGCCGCCGGGACCGGCCTCGTCCTCGACCTGCGCTCCTCCGCGTACGCCGCCGCCTGGAAGCCCAAGGGCGAGGTCGCCGGGCGGACCGCGACCGTACGCGTGCTGCACTCCCAGATCGTCGACGGCGTCGAGAAGCGTTCGGTCGTCAGCCACTTCAACAAGGCGACCAAGGGCCGCCTGGTGCGCGACCTGCTGCTGTCCGGGGCCGCCCCCGCCGATCCGGCGCGGCTCGTGGAGGCCCTGCGCGACCTCGGGTACGTGGTGGAGTGCACCGCTCCCGCCAAGCCCGGCAAGGCGTGGGCCCTGGACGTGGTCGTGGAGCAGATCCACTAGCCGCATCGGGCCTGTTGCACAGGGTGCAACGATCGTTGCAGGGGTCGCATCCGCCCGGCAGGATGCCCCCATGACCTCCGTCCTGGACCTCGCCCCCGTCGTCCCCGTGGTCGTCCTCGACGACGCCGCCGACGCCGTACCGCTCGCGCGGGCCCTCGTGGCGGGCGGGCTGCCGGCGATCGAGGTGACCCTGCGTACGCCCGCCGCGCTCGACGCGATCCGGGCGATCGCGGACGCCGTGCCGGAGGCCGTGGTCGGCGCCGGGACCGTGGTGTCGGCCGCCGGGGTCGCCGACGCCGTGGCGGCCGGGGCGCGCTTCCTGGTCAGCCCGGGCTGGACCGGCGGCCTCCTCGACGCGATGACCGCGTCCGGGGTCCCGTTCCTGCCCGGGGTCGCGACCGCGTCCGAGGTGGTGGCGCTCCTGGAACGCGGGATCGGCCAGATGAAGTTCTTCCCGGCGGAGGCGGCGGGCGGCACCGCCTATCTGAAGTCCCTGGCCGGACCGCTCCCCGGCGCCCGCTTCTGCCCCACCGGCGGCATCTCGCTCGCCTCGGCGCCGGAGTATCTGGCGCTGCCCAACGTGGGCTGCGTCGGCGGTACGTGGATGCTGCCCCCGGACGCGCTCGCCGCGAAGGACTGGCGTCGGGTGGAACTGCTCGCCCGCGAGGCGGCGGGGCTGCGCTAGGAGGGCCGGGGCCGGGATTCGTCTGCGGGCCGGTGGGGGCTGAGCGCGCAGTTCCCCGCACCCCTGAAAATGCCGCTGCGCGGCATCCCCTGGGCGCCCCGCAGGGGCGCGGGGAACTGCGCGAGCAACCCAGCACGGTCCGCAGACGAAGGCAACAACCCTTACCGCAAGTGCGACGTCTCGTTCAGCAGCCGCACCGACGCGTTGCCGTCCCCGTAGTACGCCACCGCCGACACCGACGCCGCCGACAGCTCCATCCGGAACAGCGACTCCGGCGGGGCGCCCAGGGCGAGCCGGACCAGCGTCTTGACCGGGGTCACATGCGTGACCAGCAGGACCGTGCGGCCCTCGTACGCCGTGAGCAGCCGGTCCCGGGTCGCCGAGACGCGCCGCGACACCGTCGCGAAGCTCTCGCCGCCGCCCGTCGGCGCCGCCTTGGGCGAGGCGAGCCACGCGTCGAGGTCGTCGCCGTACCGCTCGCGCACCTCCGCGAAGGTCAGGCCCTCCCACGCGCCGAAGTCCGTCTCGCGCAGGCCGTCCTCGACCCGTACGTCCAGACCGAGGCGCGCCGCGACCGCCGCCGCCGTCTCGCGGCAGCGCCGCAGCGGGGAGGAGACGACCGCCTGGATCGTGCCCCGGGCCGCCAGCGCGGCGGCCACCTGGTCGGCCTGGCGGCGGCCCGCCGCCGACAGCTCCGGGTCGGAGCCGCCGCTGCCGGAGAACCGCTTCTCGGGGGTGAGCGCGGTCTCGCCGTGCCGCAGCAGGACGAAGGTCGTGGGCGTGCCCAGGTCGGGCGCGCTCCACCCGGTGGCCGGGGCCCCGGCCGTCGCCGCCCGGGCCGGAGCCGGAACGGTCGCCGTGGAGGACGCGACGGCCGGAGCCGTCGCCAGCGCCGCCCGGGCCCGCGCCGCACCCGCCGCCGCGTCCCCGACGACCCGCGCCGCACCCGCGTCGGCGGAACCCGCGTCCAGCGCCGCCGTGGACGCCGACGGCTCCCACTGCTTGCCGCGCTTGCCCGCGTCCATCGCCTCGTTGGCGAGCCGGTCCGCGTGCTTGTTCTTCTCGCGCGGGATCCACTCGTACGTGACCTGCGCGGGCGGTAGGATCCGCCCGGCCTCGGCCGCGAGCGGCTTCATGTCGGGGTGCTTGATCTTCCAGCGGCCCGACATCTGCTCGACGACCAGCTTGGAGTCCATCCGGACCCGCACCTTCGCCGCCGGGTCAAGCGCCTTCGCCGCCTTCAGCCCGGCGATCAGGCCCTTGTACTCGGCGACGTTGTTGGTCGCGACGCCGATGTACTCCGCCGCCTCGGCCAGCGTCTCGCCCGTCACCGGGTCCAGGACCACCGCGCCGTAACCGGCCGGACCCGGGTTGCCCCGGGAGCCGCCGTCGGCCTCGACAACGAACTGCCGCACTACAGGCCCGACTCCGCCGTACGGACCAGGATGCGGCTGCAGTTCCCGCACCGCAGCACGGTGTCCGGGGAGGCCGCCTTGACCTCGTTGACCTCGGTGATGTCGAGCTCCAGGCGGCAGCCCTCGCACTTGCGCTGGTAGAGGCGGGCCGCACCGACGCCGCCCTGCTTCTCGCGCAGCTTGTCGTAGAGCTTCAGCAGGTCGGCCGGGATCACGCCCGCGACGACCTCGCGCTCCTTGGCCACCTCGGCGGCCTCGGCGTCGAGCTGCTGGGTCGCGGCGTCGCGGCGGGCGGTCGCGTCGTCGGTCTTCGTCTGGACGGAGGAGACGCGCTCGGTCAGCTCGGCCGCCCGCTCCTGGGCGGACTCACGGCGCTCCATGACCTCCAGGACCACGTCCTCCAGGTCGCCCTGGCGCTTGGCCAGCGAGACGATCTCGCGCTGGAGGGACTCCAGGTCCTTGGGGGACGAGACGGCGCCCGAGTCCAGGCGCTGCTGGTCGCGGGCGGCGCGCTGGCGGACCTGGTCGACGTCCTGCTCGGCCTTGGTCTGCTCGCGGGCGGTGTCGCTCTCCTCGGTCTGCGCGGCGACCAGCAGGTCGCGGAGCTGGGTGAGGTCCTTGTTCAGCGAGTCGATCTCGGCGTGCTCGGGCAGCGACTTCCGCTTGTGGGCGAGCTGCGACAGGCGTACGTCAAGGGCCTGTACGTCGAGGAGGCGGATCTGGTCGGCGGGCGCGGCGTTCAGTTGGGGGCTCCAGAAGAGTGGTGGGATGACCAGGGGTCGGTGACCGTCTTCGAGACGTGGACCCGCAGGTCCCAGCCGTGGCGGTCGGAAATCTCGTCGAGCTGTGCGGCGGCCTGCTCGCACCAGGGCCACTCGGTGGCCCAGTGGGCGGCGTCGATCAGGCCGAGTGGTGCGTGCTGGGTCGCCTCCGACACCGGGTGGTGGCGCAGGTCGGCGGTGAGGAAGGCATCGGCTCCCGACGCCCGTACGGCGTCGAAGAGGCCGTCGCCCGAGCCGCCGCTGACCGCGACGGTCTTCACCAGGGCTCCGGTGTCGCCGGCGACCCGGATGCCCTGCGCGGTGGCGGGCAGCCGGGCGGCGGCGCGGGCAGCGAACTCGCCCAGCGTCATCGGGTGGTCGAGCTCGCAGATCCGGCCCAGGCCCCGGCGGCCCGAGGGGTCCGTGGCGTCGGGCACGAGCGGCCGGACGACCCGGATGTCCAGGGCGCCCGCGAGGGCGTCGGAGACGCCGGGGTCGGCGGTGTCGGCGTTGGTGTGGGCGACGTGCAGCGCGATGTCGTGCTTGATCAGGGTGTGCACGACGCGGCCCTTGAAGTGGTCGGCCGCGACCGTCGTCGTACCGCGCAGATAGAGCGGGTGGTGGGTGACGATCAGATCGGCGCCGAGCTTCACGGCCTCGTCCGCGATCTCCTGTACGGGGTCGACGGCGAACAGCACGCGCCGGACCTCCGCGTCGGGCTCTCCGCAGACGGTGCCGACCGCGTCCCATCCCTCGGCCCGCTCGGGCGGCCAGAGGGCGTCGAGCGCGGCGATGACTTCAGACAGACGGGGCACGGACACAGGTTACCCGCGCTCCGGGCCCCGCCCACCATGGCTTCGGCCCCCGCCCGCCCCCGAGTGGCCCGGGTACGCCCCGCCCTGCCCGCACCGCACTGCACATCCGTCGCCCCGCTCACAGGGGAATCGCCCGATGGCCACCCTTTGGTGTGAAGCGGGTGGTCTCGTGTTGTTCGGCAGGAAGTGCGAAAACTAGCTTCATGGGCCGGAGGTGAGCCATCTCATGACGGCCTTGGCCATCGAGACCGCTGCCGGGAACGGCGCGGTCCGGCAGACGGAGTTCACGATCACCGCGGACGGCTCCTACGCGGCCCGCCTGGTACGGGGAGAGGGCGAGGGCGACAGCTGGTTCCCCGAGCGGTGGACGCTCGACGGCCCCGAGCCGTACGCGGTGCCGCTGCCCGGCAACCAGCCGGAGGAGCCGGACGCCTCGGTGCTGCCTATGGCGGACGGGCGGGTGCTGATCCACCGCCGGGTCGCGGACCGGGACGCCTTCGCCCTGCTCTACCCGACCGGCCCCGGCACCGGCGAGCTCGCCCTCGGCACGATCGCCCGCGACTCGGGGCGGCGGCTGACCCTGCTGCCGCCGTCCCCGAACGGCAGCTGTGCGTACGCGCTCGCGGCCGGGCCACAGAACAGCACGCTCTGGCTGGTGGCGGGCGGCGCCTTCGGCCCGGAGCCGGTCGCCACCTTCCAGGGCCGCTGCTCGGGCGGCGTCTGGCTGGACCGGACGGGCCGGATGCTCGCCCTGGACCGGGAGCTGGAGGGGCGGACCAAGGCGGTCGCGGTGGACCTGGAGCGCGGCGGCGAGGTGACCCCGCTGCTCCAGATCACCGAGGAGAGCCAGGACCGGCTGCTGCTCGCGGACCCGGACACCGGTCTGCTGCTGCTGCGCTCCGACGCGCCCGGCCACGACCGGCTCGGCTGGGGCGTGCTCGGCTCCACCCTGCCGGTCCGCTTCCCCGAGTGCCTGCGGCTCGCGGACGCGGCGGTCACGCCGTTCGCCATACAGCCCGGGCAGGCGCTGATGCCGGAGAGCTGCGCGGTGGCGCTGCGGATCGACGCGGCGGCGGGCACCTGGCTCGGGGTGTGGCGCCCTGCGGGCCGCCGCCTTCACCAGCTGGCCGCGCCCGAGGGGTGGCTGGCGGGCTCGGGCCTGTGGACCCGGGACGGGGTGCTGCGGCTGCCGTGCACGACGCCCTCGGCGCCCTGCTCGGTGGCGGCGGTCCCGGCCCCGGCGGACGTGCCGCGGCCCGCCCCCGTACCGCTGAAGCCGCAGGCCCCCCGGCCCGTACCGCTCGCGCAGGCGCCCCTGACCGGCCGTCAGTAGGCCGTGGCCGTCTGGCTAAGATCCACGGCGAACGCAACGGACGAAACACAACGGGGTGACTGCACCACATGTCCGAGACACTGACCGCCGCGTCCGTCGAAGCCACGACGGACCCCGACGGCCACGGCCGGCACCGGGGCGGTGCCGCGGCGACCGAGGAGCCGACGACGGAGGCCCATGGCCGTCACCGGCGGATGGACGCAGAGGCGAGCTGATCAGATGGCTGGGGCCGGGACGCGAAAGCGTCCCGGCCCCAGCCGCTTAGGGGCGCGGGGAACTGCGCGACCAGCCCAGGACGGCCCGCACCCTGCATACAACAGTCAGTCCCGCTTCAGTCCCAGCACTTCGGTCGCCGCGAACGTCTCGTTCGCCGGGCGGTCGGCGTAGTACGGCGTGAGCAGCTCGTCCAACTCCCCGTACGAGAAGGACTCCTTCGCCGCGTCGAACTTCGCCGCCACCTTCGGGCGTTCCACGATCGCGACCATCCCGCCGTGCACCACCATCAACTGGCCGTTGACCCGAGCGGCGGCGGGGGACGCCAGATAGCCGACGAGCGGCGCCACGTGCTCCGGCGCCAGCGCGTCGAGCTGCCCTTCCCCCGGCTCCTCGCTGCCTGGATTTGCTGAAATGGCCGCGAAGACGTCCTCGGTCATCCGGGTGCGGGCCCGGGGGCAGATGGCGTTCGCGGTGACCCCGTATTTGGCGAGCGCGAGGGCCGTGGAGGTGGTGAGGCCCACGATCCCGCCCTTGGCGGCCGCGTAGTTGGGCTGTCCGGCCGACCCGGCGAGGAACGCCTCCGAGGAGGTGTTGACGATCCGGCCGTAGACCGGGCCGCCCGCCGCCTTGGACCGCTCGCGCCAGTGCGCGGCGGCGAAGTGGGTGGTGTTGAAGTGGCCCTTGAGGTGTACGTGGATGACCGCGTCCCACTCGGACTCGGTCATCGAGAAGATCATCCGGTCGCGCAGGATGCCCGCGTTGTTGACGAGGACGTCGAGCTTCCCGTACGTGCTGACCGCCAACCCGACCAGTTCGCAGGCCTGTTGGTGGTCGGCCACGTCGCCGGTGTGGGCGACCGCCGTGCCGCCCGCCGTGCGGATCTCGGCGGCGACCTCCTCGGCGGGCCCGGCCGAGGCCTCGCCGGAGCCGTCCCGGCCCGGCTGCCCGAAGTCGTTGACGACGACGGACGCGCCGAGCCGGGCGAGTTCGAGGGCCTCGGCCCGGCCCAGGCCCCGCCCGGCGCCGGTGACGATCGCGGACAGGCCTTCAAGGGGAAGTGCTGCCATGCCGGTCGGCTCCTCTCGGGTTCACAGGGAGATGCACGTGCGCAGGGCCTCGCCCGTGCGCATCTGGTCCAGGGCGTCGTTGATCCCGGCGAGCGGCACCCGGTGGGTGATCAGGCCCTCCAGATCGATCCGGCCCGCCCGCCACAGCGCGATGGCCCGCTCGTACGAGCGCAGGACGTCGCCGCCGCCGTACAGGGAGGGCAGGATCCGCTTCTCGTCGAAGAACAGCTCGAACATGTTGACCTGGAAGAAGTCGTCCATGGCGCCCGCGCCGACCACGCACAGGGTGCCGCCGCGCCGGGTCGCACCGTAGGCGGTGCGGGCGGTGGCGGACTTGCCGACGACCTCGAAGACGTAGTCGAAGCCCTCGCCGCCGGTGATCCGCTGCTTGGCGTCGTCGAGTTCGCCGGGCGAGACGGCCTCGGTCGCGCCGAAGGTGAGCGCGGCCTCGCGCCGGGAGGCCACCGGGTCGACGGCGACGATCTGCGCCGCGCCCTGCACCTTGGCGCCCTGGACGGCACAGATGCCGACCCCGCCGCAGCCGATGACGGCCACCGACGAACCGGCTTCCACCTTCGCGGTGTTGATGGCCGCGCCGAGCCCGGTGGTCACCCCGCACCCGATGAGCGCGGCGATCTCGTACGGCACGTCGTCGGGGATCGGGACCGCGCACCCGGCGCCGACCACGACCTCCTCGGCGAAGGTGCCGGTACCGGCGAAGCCGAACACATCGCCGCCGGGGCGCTTGAAGTTGGGCGTGCCCGCGTTCATGAACCCGGCGAGGCAGAGCTGGGTCTGGCCGCGCTTGCAGGAGGGACAGGTGCCGCACGCGGGCAGCCAGCTCACCAGGACGCGGTCGCCCGGGGCGAGCGAGGCGACCCCGTCGCCGACGTCGAGGATCTCGCCCGCGCCCTCGTGGCCGGGGACGAAGGGGGCGGGCTGCGGGAGCACCCCGTTCATGGCGGAGATGTCGGAGTGGCAGAGCCCGGTCGCACGGATCCGGATCCGCACCTTCCCGGGGCCGAAGCCCACCGCCTCGACGTCGTCGAGCACATCGAGCTTGTCCTGGCCGATCTCGTGCAGTACGGCTGCGCGCATGGTGCGGCTCCCCTCTGATGAGCCTTGGCTGAGGCGGTGTTGAGGCGGTTCAGTCGTGTGCGACGAGCGTGTCGGAGAGCACCGGCGCGTCGTCCCGCTCGGCGGCCGTCACCGACACCTGGACGCGGCCCGGACCGGCCCACATCCGGATGCGCAGGGTCTCGCCGGGGAAGACGACCCCGGTGAAGCGGGTGGTGTACGAGCGGACGCGGGCCACCTCGCCGCCGAGCAGCGTGTCGACGACCGCCTTGAGCGTCATGCCGTACGTGCACAGGCCGTGCAGGATCGGCCGGTCGAACCCGGCGAGCTTCGCGAACCCGGGGTCGGCGTGGAGCGGGTTCCAGTCGCCGGAGAGCCGGTAGAGCAGCGCCTGCTCCTCGCGCACCTTCCGCTCGACGGTGTGGTCGGGGGCGCGGTCGGGCTGCTCGGTGCGGGCGGAGGGGCCGCGTTCGCCGCCGAAGCCGCCCTCGCCGCGTACGAAGATCTGGGCGTCGCTGGTCCACAGCGGCCCGTCCGCGTCGGCGGCCTCGGTGCGCAGCACCAGGACGGCGGCCTTGCCCTTGTCGTACACGGCGGCCACCTTGGAGGTGGAGACGGCCTTGCCCCGTACGGGGATCGGGCGGTGCAGGACGATGCCCTGGCCGCCGTGGAGCACGGCCGCGAGGTCGATCTCGATGCCGGGCGCCGAGAGCCCGCCGACGACGCCCATGCCGGCGCCCGCGACGGTGGCGAACGAGGGCAGCACGTGCAGCCTGGACTCCAGGGTGTAGCGCAGCTCGTCGGGGTCGGTCGCCGGGACGCCCGCGCCGAGTCCCAGGTGGTAGAGCTGGATGTCCTTGTGGTCCCAGACGATCTCGGTGGACCGGGGCTCGGCGGCGAGCGCCTTCGCGACGTCGATGGGCATACGGGGGCTGCTCCTTGGAGGTGGGAAGACCTCGGCGCGGCCGTCCGCACCGTCGGCCGCACCGAGGCCGTGCGGGCCGGCTCGGAGAGCCGGAATTTAGAACGCGTTCTAGGACTCGATGGGCCCCATGTATAACGCAGTGGCCCTGGATTGGGAACACTTCTGACGTCTCGTCAGGTCGCGTCGGGTTTTCGCTGCGGGCCGGTGGGGGCTGGTCGCGCAGTTCCCCGCGCCCCTGAAAATGCCGCTACGCGGCATCCGCCTTCAGGGGCGCGGGGAACTGCGCGAGCAACCCACCACAACCCGCAGACGAACACCGGCCCGATAAGGGGCGCGGGGAACTGCGCGACCAGCCCCCGCCCACCCGCAGGCGAACGAACCACCGGGACATTTGTCCCACGCAACCCCGTACAAGAACATCTGCCGGGCCCCGGGGCCCACTCCGTAGCGTCAACGGCATGACGCAGACAGCACCCAGCGCCGTACGCTTCGACGGCGTGGCCAAGACCTTCGGCCCCGTACGGGCCGTGGACGGCATGGACCTCGACATCCGCCGGGGCGAAACCGTCGCCCTCCTCGGCCGCAACGGCGCCGGAAAGTCCACCACGATCGGCCTCCTGCTCGGCCTCGACGAGCCGGACGCGGGCGAGGTGCGGCTCTTCGGGCGGACGCCCGAGCGCGCGGTACGGGCCGGGCTCGCCGGGGCGATGCTCCAGGAGGGCCAGCCGATCCCCCGCGTCACCGTACGGGAGCTCGTCGCGTTCGTCGGCTCGGCCTACCCCCGCCCGATGCCGGCCGCCGAGGCCCTCGCGCTCGCCGGGCTCACCGAGTTCGCGGACCGCCGGGTCGACAGGCTCTCCGGCGGCCAGGCCCAGCGCGTCCGGTTCGCGGTGGCGATCGCCGGGGCGCCCGCGCTGCTGGTCCTGGACGAGCCGACCGCCGCGCTCGACGTGGAGGCCCGCCGCGCGTTCTGGGACGCGATGCGCACGTACGCGGCCCGGGGCAACACCGTGCTGTTCTCCACCCACTACATGGAGGAGGCGGACGACAACGCCGACCGGATCGTGGTCGTCGACCAGGGCCGCGTCGTCGCCGACGGCCCCGGCGAGCGGATCAAGCGCGCGGCGGGCGGCAGCCTGGTCTCCTTCGACCTGGCGGGCGGCCCCAGCGCGGGCCTGGCGGCGCTGCCGGGCGTGGTCGCGGTCGAGGTGCGCGGCGACCGCGCCCGGCTGCGTACGGACGACCCGGACGCCACGGTCGTGGAGCTCGCCCGGCTCGGCGCGGTCCGGGGCCTCGAAGTCGCCCCGGCCAGCCTGGAGGACGCGTTCCTCTCCCTCACCTCCACCGTCGGTTCCGAAACCGTCGGCTCCGTACGCGAAAGCGAGACCGTCTGATGCCCGGCTACGTCCTGCTCGAAATACGGCGCACCTTCCGCGACGCGTCGTTCGTGGTCTTCGGCATCGGCATGCCCGTCCTGATGTATCTGCTCTTCACCAACACCGGCTCGGGCGACGGCGACTCGGCCGAGTGGAAGACCGCCTCGATGGTCGGCATGGCGGCGTACGGCGCGCTCGGCGCGTCCCTGAGCACGGGGACGGGCGTGGCCGCCGACAAGACCGCCGGATGGCTGCGCCAGCTGCGCGTCACCCCGCTGGCCCCGTCCCGCGTGGTGGCGGGCCGGGCGGTCAGCGGCTCGGCGACCGTGCTGCCCGCGATCGCCGCGGTGCTCGCGACGGGCGCGCTGGTCAACGGCGTACGCCTGGACGCCTGGCAGTGGGCCGCGCTCACCGTCCTGCTGTGGGCCGGGGCGCTCCCCTTCACCCTGCTCGGCCTCGGCAACGGCTACCGGCTCGGCCCGCAGGCCATGGGCGTGGTCAACACGGCGTGCCTGATGGGGCTCGCGGTGATCGGCGGACTGTGGTTCCCGCTCTCCGCCTTCCCCGGCTGGCTCGCCTCGATCGCCGCGTACACCCCGGCCCACCGGTTCGCCGACCTCGGCTGGTCCGTCTCGCACGGCGCGGCCCCCGGGACCGGGACGGTCGCGGTGCTCGGTGCCTGGCTGCTGGCGTTCGGCTCGTACGCCGTGGTCTCCTACCGACGGTCCGCGAGGACGGTCTGAGCCTGATGAACGACGGGGAGAACGAGACAGTGGCACGACTCCTGCCGAAACTGCCGGAGCGGAACAAGGCGGCGTCCGCGCCGAAGAAGTGCGACCGCGACGCCGACCTCCCCGGCCCCCCGGCGAGCGCCTACACGCTGCTGCCCTGGCTGCTGATGTGTCTGGGCGCGTTCTCCAACCTCGTCCAGGGCAGGACCCCGAACCCGTGGATCGGCGGCGCGGGCCTGCTGGCCTTCAACTCCCTCTACGTCACGATCTCCTTCCGCGCCTTCGTCAAGGAGAAGCGGGAGAGCCGCACGACGCTGATGATCCTGGCCGCGATGGCCGCGATCACCTACACCCTCACCCTCTGCTACGGCGGCACCTGGCTGTTCTTCTTCCCGCTGCTCGCGCTGGCCTGCGGCGCGGTGCTGCGGGACCGCGGGCTCGGCCTGACGATCATGGTCCTGGCGACGTCGGCGGGCGCGATCTCCGGCATGGAGGCGGGTGAGGTGTGGGACAACGTGACCATCGCGTACGGCACGTTCCTCTCCGGCATGGTGACGGCGGCGGTCCTCTCGCTCTCCCAGACCGTGCGCGAACTGCGCGACACGCGCCAGGAGCTGGCCCGTACCGCCGTGGAGAAGGAACGTCTCCGCTTCTCCCGGGACCTGCACGACCTGCTCGGCCACACGCTCTCGGTGATCGTGGTGAAGTCGGAGGCGGCCCGCCGCCTCGCCCCGCGCGACCTGGACGCCGCGCTCGGCCAGGTCGCCGACATCGAGTCGGTCGGCCGCCAGGCGCTCACCGAGATCCGCGAGGCCGTCACCGGCTACCGCGAGGGCAGCCTCGGCACCGAGCTTGACCGGGCCCGCTCGGCGCTCCTGGCGGCCGAAGTGGAGCCGGTGGTACGCCTGTCGGGCCCGCCGCTGCCCTCGCAAGTGGAGGCGCTGCTCGGCTGGGTCGTACGGGAGGCGGTCACCAACGTCGTACGGCACAGCGGCGCGGCCCGCTGCGAGATCGCGGTCGACGGCGCGCCCGGCCGGGTACGGCTGAAGATCACCGACGACGGCCGCGGCGTACCGTCCGAACAGCCCGTCGCCCCCGGTCCGCGCATCGGCGGCACGGGCCTGAAGGGTCTCACCGAACGCCTCGCGGCGGCCGGCGGCTCACTCGAAGCGGGCCCCGGTCCGCGCGGCGGCTTCCAGGTGAGCGCCGAGCTGCCGGTGGATCCCCTCGACGCGGAGCTCGAAGCGGAGCTGGAGGTGCGGGGCTCACGGCAGGACTAGCGGGACTGCTTGGCGTACTCCACCAGTCCGGCGAAGGTACCGGGGGACAGCAGCAGAACGGGGCTGTTGGCCGGCTTGCTGTCGCGGACGGGGACGATGCCGTGCGAAGTGAGGAGGTTTGCGGCGATCTCGACGCAGGCGCCCCCGTTGTCGCTGTACGACGACGTGAACCACTGAGGAGACGGTGCGGATATCACGGGGTGCCCTTTCGTAACTGCTCGCTCAAGGCCACGGATGCCGCCTGGAACTGGGCTTCGGCCTGTAGCTGATGGTAGGCCGTCAACAGGGGCAGTACCGAGGTGCTTTCCCGCTCAAGATGCCCTTGTTGAGCGGGCTCGGCGTACGACATGAGTGACCGGTCCGGCAGGGTCAGCAGATACACCGGCAGATTGAAGGGCCGCGTTCGCCCATGTCGAACGGAGCGATCTGCAGCACGCTGGTCGGGCTGGCGGGAGGACGACCATGCCCATGACCATGCAGGAGTGGCGGGACAGCACCGCCGTCGCGAGCAGCGCCGCCGATGCCCTGCGCGAAGCGCTGAGACTGGTCGGCGCGCCGGAGCGGACGATCAACAGCGTCCGAGGATCCGCCACGCACCGGGGGCGCCCCCTCGTGCGTGCACTGCGGACGCTGACCGGGGCGTCCCGCCGTCGTTGGTGGCTGGCCTTAGCCTGTCGCCATGGATGAAATGCCCCAAGACCACCGCCCCGGAAAGTCCGTAAGAGTTCTCCTCGCCGAGGACCAGGGCATGATGCGCGGTGCCCTCGCCCTGCTGCTCGGGCTTGAGGAGGACATCGAGGTCGTCGCGCAGGTCGGCGCCGGGGACAAGATCGTGGCCGAGGCGCTCACCGCCCGGCCCGACGTCGCCCTCCTGGACATCGAACTGCCGGGCCTCAGCGGTCTGGACGCGGCGGCCCAGCTGCGCGAGGAGTGCCCCGACTGCCGGGTGCTCATCCTCACCACGTTCGGGCGGCCCGGGTATCTGCGGCGCGCGATGGAGGCGGGTGCGGCCGGGTTCCTGGTGAAGGACGGGCCGGTGGAGGACCTGGCCGAGGCGATCCGGCGGGTGCTGCGCGGCGAGACCGTGATCGACCCGGCCCTTGCCGCGGCAGCGCTGAGCGCGGGCGCGAACCCGCTGACCGCGCGGGAGCGGGACGTCCTGAACGCCTCGGTGGACGGCGCGACCGTCGCCGACATCGCGGGCAAGCTGCACCTGTCGGAGTCGACGGTGCGCAACTACCTCTCGTCCGCGATCGGCAAGACGAGCACCCGCAACCGCATGGAGGCGGTGCGGGCGGCGCGGCAGCAGGGCTGGCTCTGAGTCACTTCTTCGACGTGGTCGTCCTGGGCAGCCACACCAGCGCGACCACCGTGCTGGCGAGCAGGACGAACCCACCGGTGCGGAAGGCGAGCGCGTAGCCCTCGGTGAGCGACTCGGGCGTCAGCGAGTCGCCGGTACGGGCCGTGGCCACCGTCGACAGGATGGCGAGGCCGAGCGCGCCGCCCATCGTGCGGGAGGTGTTGATCAGCCCGGACACGAGCCCGGCCTCGCCCGGCGCGGCGCCGGAGGTGGCGAGGGAGGCGAGCGGCGTGGTGGCGAGCCCCGCGCCGGTCATCATCAGCACGCCGGGCACCAGGATCGACATCCAGTACGGGTCGTGCGCGTGCATCGTGGACTGCCAGCCGAACCCGGCGGCGGCGATCAGGACGCCGATGACGGTGAGGTTGCGGGTCCCGGTCACCGGCATCAGCCGGGGTGCGATCTTGGCGCCGAAGACGATGCTCAACGAGCTGGGAATGAGGGCGAGTCCGGCGCCCAGCGGGGTGTAGCCGAGGACGTTCTGGGCGTACAGGGTCATGAAGTACCAGGTGCAGAAGGTGGCCGAGCCGCAGGCGAACATCACGACGTTGGCGGACGAGACGGCTCTGATCCGCAGCAGCCGCAGCGGCATCAGCGGCGCCGCCGCCCGCGTCTCGACCGCGAGGAACGCGCCGAGCAGCGCGAGTCCGCCGAGCAGCGGGGCGAGGGTCCGGGGCGCGGTCCAGCCGGACTGCTCGGTCTGCACGATGCCGTACGCGAGGACCGCGAGCCCGCCGGTGACGGCGACCGCGCCGGGCAGGTCCAGGCGGTTGCGGGTGGCCGCGCGGCTCTCCGTGATCCACAGGGTGGCGCCGGTGAGGACGAGGGCGCCGACGGGCACGTTGATGAGCAGCACCCAGCGCCACGACAGGGTGTCGGTGAGCACCCCGCCGACGAGCCCGCCCGCCGCGCCGCCGCCCGCGCCGACCGCCGCCCAGGTCCCTATGGCCCTGGTACGGGCGGCGCCCTCGGGGACGGCGGCGGTGAGGATGGTGAGGGTGGACGGCGCGAGCACGGCGGCGCCGAGTCCCTGTACGCCGCGCGCGAGCAGCAGCTGCCAGCCCTCCTGGGCGAGCCCGCCGGCGAGGCTGGCGGCGGTGAAGAGGCCGAGCCCGACGAGGAACATGCGCTTGCGCCCGAAGAGGTCTCCGGCGCGGCCGCCGAGGAGCATGAACCCGGCGTACGCGATGGAGTAGGCGTTGACGACCCACTGCAGCCCGGTCGGGGTCATCCCGAGCCCGGTCCGCATCGAGGGGAGGGCGACGTTGACGACGGAGACGTCGAGGACGACGAGGAACTGCCCGGCGCAGGCGGCGAGGAGGACGAGCCAGGTGCGGGGCGTGTGTGTGCGGGCGGGTATGGCGGCGGTGTCTGGGGGCGCTTGGACCATGCGGGCCATGTTTGCAGCCGGGGGTTGGTTTCCCCACCCCGCCCCTTCCCTAAAGCCCTCTGGCGGGCAGCCGGTTGGGGCTCCGCCCCGGGCCCCGTGTTCGTCTGCGGACCGTCTGTGGCTGGTCGCGCAGTTCCCCGCGCCCCTAACCACCTAGGGGCGCGGGGAACTGCGCGAGCAACCCAGCACGGTCCGCAGCCGAACGGGTCCCCCGGAGGCCGCGCGGCGGAGCCGCAAATGTCACAGTGGGAAGGGGCGGGGTGGGGGCTCTACCTCCGTAGGAGCGTCAGCACCGCCGCCCCGCCCAACCCGATGTTGTGCGCCAGCCCGACCCCCGCACCCCCCACCTGCCGAGCCCCCGCCTCCCCCCGCAACTGCGCCACCAGCTCACACACCTGCGCCAACCCCGTCGCCCCCAACGGATGCCCCTTCGAGATCAGACCCCCGGACGGGTTCACCACCCACCGCCCGCCGTACGTCGTCGCCCCGGACTCCACCAGCTTCCCGGACTCCCCCTCCCCGCACATCCCCAGCGCCTCGTACGTCAGCAGCTCGTTGATGGAGAAGCAGTCGTGGAGCTCGATCACGTCGACGTCCTCGATGCCGAGGCCGGAGCGCTCGTAGACCAGACGCGCCGCCGCCCGCGTCATGCCGACACCCACCACGTCGATGCACCGGCCGGACGCGAAGGACTCCGCCGTGTCCGTCGTCATCGCCTGGGCGACGATCTCCACCGCCCGCTCCTCCAGGCCGTGTTCGGCGGCGAAGCGCTCGGAGACGACGACGGCCGCCGCCGAACCGTCCGACGTCGGGGAGCACTGGAGCTTGGTCAAGGGACGGTGGATCTCCTTCGACGCCAGCACCTCCGCCACCCCGTACTCCACCTGGAACTGCGCACGCGGGTTGTGCACCGAGTGGCGGTGGTTCTTCGCGCCCACCGCCGCCAGCTGCGCCGCCGTCGTCCCGTACAGCTCCATGTGCTCGCGCGCCGCGTTGCCGAAGATCTGCGCGGTGGGCGGGCTCATCTCGAAGCCGTGGGCGGCGGCCATGACGGAGTAGTGGCGGGCGACCGGGGACGTCGAGAAGCCGTCACCCGCGCCACCACCCAGCGCGCCCCGCTTCATCTTCTCGAACCCCAGCGCCAGCACGCACTCGCTCACCCCGCCCTCCACCAACTGCCGGGCCAGCATCAGCGCGCTCGCGCCCGTCGCGCAGTTGTTGTTGACGTTGTGGACGGGGACTCCGGTCAGGCCCAGTCCGTACGCCGCCCGCTGGCCCGCCGTCGACGGCTGGAAGCAGTAGCCCGCCAGGACCTGCTCCACCTGCCCGTACGCGATCCCGGCGTCCGCCAGCGCCGCCGTCCCGGCCTCCCGCGCCATGTCCCAGTACTGCCACTCCCGCGACTCGGGCTTCTCGAACTTCGTCATGCCGACACCGGCAACAAAGCTCTTCACATCCGTACCCCTTCAGTCTCGCGGCAGGCCGAGGATCCGCTCGGCCACGACATTGAGCTGGACCTGCGTGGTGCCGCCCGCGATCGTCAGACAGCGGGACATCAGATAGCCGTGGACGGCCCGCCGCGCCGGGCCCTCGGCCGCCGCGCCCGCCGGGCCGAGCAGCTCCAGGGCGAGGTCGGCCACCTTCTGCTGGTGGGCGGTCTGGACGAGCTTGCGCACGCTGGCCCCGGCGCCGGGCTCAAGGCCCGACACCTGGAGCATCGTGGTGCGCAGCCCGATGCAGGCGAGTGCGTGCGCCTCGGCGGCCAGTGCGCCGATCCGGGCGCGGTACGAGCCGTCCAGGCCGTCGGCGCGGGCCAGCAGCGCCTCCAGGCCGGTGTCGAAGGTCAACTGGTCGGCCATGTGGACGCGTTCGTTGCCCAGGGTGTTTCGGGCGACCCGCCAGCCGCCGCCCGGCTCGCCGACGACCGCGTCGTGCGGCAGCGGCGCCCCGTCGAAGTACACCTCGTTGAAGAGCGCGTCCCCGGTGATCTCGCGGAGCGGGCGTACGTCGATGCCCGGCGTGTTCTTCATGTCGACCAGGAAGTAAGTCAGGCCCTCGTGCTTGGGAGCCTCGGGGTCGGTCCTGGCGAGCAGGATCCCGTGGTCCGCCCACTGGGCCGCGCTCGTCCACACCTTCTGGCCGGTGATCCGCCAGCCGTCGTCGGTGCGCTCGGCCCGGGTCCGCAGGCTCGCCAGGTCGGAGCCCGCCTCCGGCTCCGAGAACAGCTGGCACCACAGCAGGTCCCCGCGCAGGGTCGGCAGCAGGAAGCGCTCCTGCTGCTCGCGCGTCCCGTACGCCAGCAGCGACGGCACCACCCAGGTGCCGATCCCCAGCTCGGCGACCTTCACCCCCGCCGCCCTCAACTCCTCCTGGATGACCAGCTGTTGGACCGGCTCAGCGCCCAGGCCGTACGGCGGTGGCAGGTGCGGTGCGGCGTAGCCGGTGGGGGCGAGGGCGCGTCGGGCGGCCGCCGGGTCGAGGCCGCGTACGGACTCCGCCGCCTCCCGCGCCGGGCCCCGGAACTCCTCCGCCTCCCCGGGCAGTTCGAGGCGCAGCTCCCGGCGCGCCCCGGCCCCGGCGAGCCGGACGGCCCGCTGCCGGTGGGCGTCCCCGGCGCCCAGGAGCTGGCGGGCCACCAGGGCGCGGCGCAGATGCAGATGGGCGTCGTGCTCCCAGGTGAAGCCGATGCCGCCGAGAATCTGGACGCAGTCCTGGGCGCAGGTGAACGCGGCGTCCAGAGCCGCGGCCGCCGCCAGCGCCGCGACCAGGCCGCGCACCTCGGCCCGCTCCGAGTCCGCCGCCCGCGCCGCGTCCCACACCAGCGCCCGCGCCTGCTCGACCCGGACCAGCATGTCCGCGCAGAGGTGCTTGACCGCCTGGAACTGCCCGATGGGGCGCCCGAACTGCTCGCGCACCTTGGCGTGGGCGACCGCCGTCTCCAGCGCCCGGGCGGCGGTGCCGCACGCCTCGGCGGCGAAGAGCACGGCCGCGAGGTCCGGTACGAGCGCGGGGTCCACGGCCAGGACCCGGTCGTCCGCCACCGTGAGGCCGTGCGCGGCGACCTCGGCGGTGGGGCGGGTCGGATCGGCGCCGTCGTGCGCCCGTACGCCCAGGTCCGCCGCGTCCACCGCCAGCCACAGCGTCTCCTCGCCCGCCCGGGCGGCAAGCACCAGCAGGTCCGCCTGCGCCCCGGCGAGCACGGGCGGCGCGACCCCGTCGAGCGTCCAGCCCGCCGGGGCCCGTACGGCGGTGAGGTCCCCGGGGCCGAGCGCCACGGCGGCGGTCCGCACCCCGGTCGCGATCGCGTCCACCAGCTCGTTCAGTCCGGTCAGTCCCGTCGGCCCCGCCGCCGCGTGTCCCGCCCGATCGAGCACCGCCGCCGCGAGCGCGCTGGGCAGGTACGGGCCGGGCAGCGCACCCCTCCCCGCTTCCTCCAGGACCACCGCGAGCTCCACCAGGCTCCCGCCGCCGTGCCGCTCGCCCAGGTGCACCCCGAGCAGGCCCTGCTCGGCCAGCGCGTCCCAGTAGGGCGGACGGGCGTCCCCGGCGGGCGCGTCGAGCAGCTTGCGCACCTCCTCGACCGGCACGGCCCGCGCCAGCCGGCCGCGCACCGCCTCGGCCAGCTCCCGCTGCTCCCGGGTGATTCCGATGCCCATGCGCACTCCCCCGCCGCCGCGGCCGCCACTGGAACGGCGACAGACTAGAACACGTTCCAATCTGACGGAAGGTCAGATCGGGGACCGGATTCACCGGGGAGGGGTCCGGTTCGACGGGGATTACGATGTGGCGCCACCCTCCACGCGTTCCGCGCGCACAACCACGGGAGCCCTGCCATGGCGACACCCAAGCCGGAGATCCTCGCCGCCTTCGAGGCCGCCAAGGGGTTCATGCCCGTACGCGAAGGGCTCGCGCTCTACGAAGCCGCGGTCGAGGCGGGCGCGCTCGGCCTGCCGCTCCTGGAGGTCGGCACCTACTGCGGCCGCTCCACGCTGCTGCTCGCCGACGCGGCCCGCGCCGCCGGGACCGTCGCCATAACCGTCGACCACCACCGGGGCAGCGAGGAGCAGCAGCCCGGCTGGGAGTACCACGACCCGACCGTGGTCGACCCGGAGGTCGGCCTGATGGACACCCTGCCGACCTTCCGCCGCACCCTGCACAAGGCGGGCCTCGAAGACCACGTGATCGCGGTCGTGGGGCGCTCGCCGCAGGTGGCGCGGGTCTGGGGCGGCAAGGTCGGGTTCGTCTTCATCGACGGCGGGCACACCGACGAGCACGCCAACGGGGACTACGAGGGCTGGGCCCCGCACCTCGCCGAGGGCGGCCTCCTGGTGATCCACGACGTCTTCCCCGACCCGGTCGACGAGTTCACCGGCCAGGCCCCGTACCGCGTCTATCTGCGCGCGCTGGCCTCCGGCGCGTTCACCGAGGTCTCGGCCACCGACTCACTGCGCGTCCTGCGCCGCACGCGCGCCGGGGTGTGACGGCGCACACCGCAGTGCACCCCTTCGGCACACGCGGGAACCACGCTCCCGAAGACCGCCCCCGCTAGCATCACTGCGTGTCGTACGACAGCGAGTCCCCCACCCCCGCCCGGCGCCGGCTGCGCGGCAACCTCGTCATCGCCACTGCCGCGCTGGTCCCGACCGCCCTGGCCGGATGGCTGGTGTGGCAGGCCATGGACGGCTCCGGCGGCCAGGACGACAAGCCGCCGAGGGTGCTGCCGCTGCCGAGCGGGCCGTCCGTGGCGCCCTCGGGGAACCCTCGGCCGCCGACCGTGACCGTGACGGCGACCCCGTCGCCGTCCGCCTCGCCGTCCACCTCGCCCTCCACCCAGTCGGCCCGGCCCACCGGGCCGCTCGCCGGACGGGTCGTGGTGATCGACCCGGGGCACAACCCCAGCAACTTCAAGCACGCGGCCGAGATCAACCGCCAGGTCGACATCGGGACGAACAAGAAGGAGTGCGACACCACCGGCACGGACACGGCGGGCGGGTACACCGAGGCCGCGTTCACCCTGGACGTCTCGCACCGCGTCCGGGCGCTCCTGGAGAAGCAGGGCGCGACCGTCACGTACACCCAGGACAACGACCGGCCGTTCGGCCCGTGCGTGGACGAGCGGGCGGCGCTCGGCAACAAGGCGAAGGCCGACGCGGTCGTCTCGGTGCACGCCGACGGCGCGGACGAGGGCAACCACGGCTTCCATGTGATCCTGCCCGCCCTGGTGAACGCGGGGAAGGCGAACACCGCCCCGATCGTGGGCCCCTCGCGTGAGCTGGGTGTGAGGATCGCGGGGAAGTTCGTGCACGCCACGGGCATGCCGCCCTCCAACTACGTGGGTGGCGGCACCGGGTTGGACGTCCGCAAGGACCTCGGCGGGCTCAACCTGTCGACCGTGCCGAAGGTGTTCATCGAGTGCGGGAACATGCGGGATTCCGGCGATGCGGCCCTGCTGACGAGCGCGGACTGGCGGCAGAAGGCGGCTCGGGGCATCGCGGACGGGATCAGCAGCTTCCTGCAGAAGTGAAGGGGTCGCCGACGCGAACGGTCGGCTGCGGGTCGGTCACGGTCTGAGCACCGGGGGGACTTCCCACCCGGTCAGACGATAGATTCTCCTCCGGGCGGGGAACCGCCCCCGTGCTTCGCGCCGTGTGCACGTACACCGGCGGCAGCGATGACCGCCCCGACGAGACGACCCAAAAAGGACTATTACGTGAACATCCGCTCCCTCACGCGAGGCGACGGCGTGGTGATCGGAGCAGCGGTGGTGCTGTTCATCGCCTCGTTCCTCGATCTCTACTCGGTCGACAACGCTTGCGTCGGCTCCATCTGCTCCCATGCCGACGTTCCGAACGCGTGGGACGCGCTGGGCCTGCTGATGAGCATGTTCCTGGCCGGCATCATCGGAGCGGTCCTCATCGTCGTGGCCCGCTCGCTGCCGCAGCCGAAGAAGATCGCCGGGATGGACCTGGCCCAGTTCGGCACCGCCTTCACGATCTTCGCCGCGTGGACCGCGTTCTGGACCATCATCGACATGGACAGCGCCGGCGCCGGCATGATCCTCGGCCTGATCTCCGCGCTGGTGCTCGCCGCCGGTGCGGTGGCCGGTCCGATGGTCGCCGCGCTCAAGGCTCCGCTGATGGGCGCCCCGCGTCCGGCCGTGGCCCCGTACGGCGCCCAGCCCTACGGTGCGCAGCCCGCGGGCGGCTACGGCTACCCGGGCGGCGCCCAGCCGCAGCCCCAGCCGTACGGTGCCGCCGGCGCCGACCCGAGCCTGGGCGGCCAGACCCCGGCGCCCGGCGCCGCGGCCCAGCCGGCCCCGGCGGCCGGTGCTCCGGCCGCTGACTTCGCCCCGTTCTGGTTCGCCGTTCCGGTGGCCCGTCCGCTGTACCCGGAGGACGGCTCCCCCACGCCGATCGCGGAACTCGCGCCCGGTACGTGGTACCTGGCGGTGGAGCAGCGTGGTGCGGCGCTGGTCGCGCAGACGCAGGACGGGCGTCGTGGTGTTCTTCAGGACACCACGGGTATCCAGCGGGGTTAGTTTCTGCTTCGACTGCGGACCGTGCGTGGCTGGTCGCGCAGTTCCCCGCGCCCCTAGATGCCAAAGGCCCCTCGCCCCTTTCGGGCGAGGGGCCTTTGGCATACGCTCCGCTGACGGTCCGTCAGATTATGGAGGCTCGTCATGCGGCTGGGACTCGCACTTGGCTACTGGGGGCGGGGTCCCAACCCCGGGCATCTGGAACTCGCTCAGGAAGCCGAGCGCCTCGGGTATGACTCGGTCTGGACTGCGGAGGCGTGGGGGTCGGACGCGTTCACGCCGCTGACCTGGATCGCCGCGCACACCTCCCGTATCGGACTGGGCACGGCCGTCGCGCAGATGGCGGCACGCACACCCACCGCGACCGCCATGCACGCGCTGACCCTCGACCACCTCTCCGGCGGCCGCGTGCTGCTCGGCCTGGGGCTTTCGGGGCCGCAGGTGGTGGAGGGGTGGTACGGGCGGCCGTTCCCGGCCAGCCCGCTGACGGCGACGCGGGAGTACGTGGAGGTGGTCCGGCAGGTGCTGCGGCGCGGGGCGCCGGTGGAGCTGGACGGCCGCTTCCACGCGCACCCTTACCGGGGCGCGGACGGCACCGGCCTCGGCAAACCGCTCAAGCCGATCACGCATCCGCTGCGGGCGGACCTGCCGGTGCTGCTCGGCGCCGAGGGCCCCAAGAACATCGCGCAGACGACCCGGATCGCGGACGGCTGGCTGCCGTTGTACTGGTCGCCGACGCGGCTGGACGCGTACGAGGCGTCGCTTGCGGGGGCGCCCGAGGGCTTCACCGTCGCCCCCATGGTCCGGGCGCACGTCTGCGACGACGTGGCCGAGGGGCTGCTGCCGGTGAAGGCGATGCTCGGCTTCTACATCGGCGGGATGGGGCACGCGGCCCGCAACTTCCACGCGGATCTGATGGCGCGGATGGGGTACGAGGCCGAAGCCCGCCGGATCCAGGCGCTGTTCGGGGAGGGCCGCCGCGAGGAGGCGGTACGGGCCGTCCCGGACGCCTTCGCCGACGAGATCTCGCTGGTCGGGCCGCGCGAACGGATCGCGGAGCGGCTGGAGTCGTGGCGCGCGGGCCCGGTGACGGACCTGCTGGTCACGTCACCGGACCTGACGACGCTGCGGGTGCTGGCGGAGCTGAACGGCTGAGGTGGGTCGGCTGCCGGCTCAGCCGCCGCTGAGCTGCGAGGCGGACGGCACCTGGTCCTTGACCTCGGCGCCCGCGCTCTTCCCGGCGTCCTTGACCCCGTTGATGACGTTCTCGAACATCCCGACGTCGGCGTCGGTGGCGTCGCCCTTGCGGAGCTTGCCGCCGAGGTTCTTGAGGGAGTCGATGCCGGAGCTGAGGGGGGCGACGGCCTTGGAGAGGAGGGGGTCGCCCTTGGCGTTGTTCACGGCCGCCTTCAGCCGGTTGTACGTGAAGGCGCCGGCCAGACCGGCCTTGACCAGGGCGAACGTCCGGCCCTTGGTGCCCTTCTTGAACTTGCCCGCCTTGTAGGGCTTCACGATCCACTGGTAGGCGGCGCCCGCCGCGAGTCCCGCGTTGGCGACGAACCGCGTCTTGGCGAGCTTCTGCCGCTCGAAGGAGCCGGTGGGGGACGGGGAGGCGCTGGCCTCCGCCGCGGTCAGACTGTTGTGGGCGCTCTTGGTCTCGCCTCCGCAGGCGGTCGTCGACACCAGGACTGTGGTGGACAGGACGACCGCCACGAGTATGCGGCGGAAGTTGAGCGTACTGGGCACGGTGACCTCCGGGGATGTGTCGTCCTCCCCGGCAGCCTCACCCGCCCCTGCCGGTGCCGCCACTCGGGCGAGCCCATATGGGTGCCCGGGGTTCGTCTGCGGACCGGTGGGGGCTGGTCGCGCAGTTCCCCGCGCCCCTTGAATGCCGCTGCGCGGCATCCTCGGGTCGGGCTAGCCGCAACACTCGGGCGCGAGCCCGCGCGGCAAGCGCTCCCCCCCGAACACCGCCGTCGTCGCCTCGTCGCCCCCCAGCGCCGCCACCGCGAGCAGCAGCGAACCCGCCGTCCACGTCGTGAGCTCCTCCGGCCACACCGCCCGGTTGCCCTCGAAGACGTAACCCGTCCAGTACAGGCCGTCCCCGGCCCGCAGGTGCTGGATGGACTGGAGGATCTCCAGGGCGCGGTCCGACTCGCCCATCACCCACAGCGCGAGCGCGAGTTCGCAGCTCTCGCCCCCCGTCACCCACGGGTTCGGCAGCACGCACCGCACCCCGAGCCCGGGCACCACGAAGGCCTCCCACCGCGCCTCGATGCGCGCCTTCGCCTCGGCACCGGTCACCGCGCCGCCGAGGACGGGGTAGTACCAGTCCATGGAGTAGCGGGACTTGTCGAGGAAGCGCTCGGGGTGGTGGGCCACGGCGTGCGCGAGCGCGCCCGTCGCCAGCTCCCAGTCCGGCTGCGGCTCCTCCCGCTGCTCGGCGATCGCCAGGGCGCACCGCAGCGCCTGGTGGATCGAGGAGCTGCCGGTCAGCAGCGCGTCGGTGACGGGCGAGCCGTCCTCCTCGCGCTTCCAGCCGATCTGCCCGCCCGGCTGCTGCAGCCGCAGCACGAACTCGACGGCCGCGAACACCACCGGCCACATCCGGTCGAGGAAGGTGTCGTCGCCGGTGGCGAGGTAGTGGTGCCAGACACCGACCGCCACGTACGCGACGAAGTTGGTCTCCCGCCCCCGGTCGGTGACCTGGGTGAAGTCCCCGTCGTGGTACGCCGCGTACCAGGACCCGTCGTCGTTCTGGTGCCGCGCCAGCCACTCGTAGGCGCGCGCGGCGGCCTCGTGCTCACCCGCCGCGTCCAGCGCCATGGCGGCCTCGGTGTGGTCCCACGGGTCCAGGTGGTGCCCGCGGAACCACGGTATGGCGCCGTCCTCGCGCTGCACGGCGAGGATGCCGGCCACCGTCGCGGCGGCCTGCCCGGCGGTGAGCACCCCCGGCAGGATCAGGTGCTCGGTCCGCTCCGGTGAGGTCACTTGGCAGCGACCTTGTCGAAGCGCGCGAGGTGCGGCTTGGTCGCGTACGCCACGAAGCTCTTGCCGACTATGGGGTTGAGCGCCTGCTCCGCGAGCCGCGTGACCAGGGGCTTCTTCATGATGTCCCAGACCAGGAGCTTGTGGTACGCCTTCACCGGCAGCGCCTTGTCGTTGTCGACGCCGAAGGCGCACTTGAGCCACCAGTACGGCGAGTGCAGCGCGTGCGCGTGGTGCGTGCCGTACGGCTTGAGGCCCGCCTCCTTCATCTTGCCGAGGAGCTCGTCCGCCTTGTAGATGCGGATGTGGCCGCCCTCGACCTCGTGGTACGCGTCGGAGAGCGCCCAGCAGACCTTCTCCGGCCCGTAGCGGGGCACGGTGACCGCGATCCGGCCGCCCGGCTTGAGGACCCGGACCATCTCGGCGAGCACGCCCTTGTCGTCCGGGATGTGCTCCATGACCTCGGAGATGATCACGACGTCGAAGGACTCGTCGGGGAAGGGCAGGTTGAGCGCGTCGCCCTCCATCGCCGTGGCGGTCGCCCCCTCGGGCGCCTCACCGGCCTCCTTCATCGCCGCGAACCACTTGGCGACCTCGCGGATCTCCTCGCCGTTCTGGTCGAGCGCCACGACCTGCGCACCGCGCCGGTAGCACTCGAAGGCGTGCCGCCCCGCGCCGCAGCCCAGGTCGAGCACGCGGTCGCCCGGGGCGAGCGGGAAGCGGGAGAAGTCGACGGTCAGCACGGGGCCTGCCCTTTCGGATGGAGAACAGCTGCGGCCGCGGAGCGGCCGGGTGTCTGGGCCGCGGAGCGGCGGGTGCCGGCGCGGTGCCGGGTCACCTGGCGGGTGCCTTGTGGTGGGCGATCGCGGAGCGGTACAGCTCGGCGGTGCCCTCGGCCGCCCGGGCCCAGGTGAACCGGTCGAGGACCCGCTCCCGCCCGGCCGCGCCGAGCCGCGCGCGCAGCTCCGGGTCGGCCAGGAGGCGGTTCAGGGCCGCGGCGAGCGCGCCCGGCTCGCCCGGTGGCACCGCGAGGCAGGTCTCCCCGTCGGGCCCGGCGACCTCCGGGATGGCGCCGCCGGTCGTGGCGACCAGCGGCGTCCCCGTCGCCATCGCCTCCGCGGCCGGGAGCGAGAACCCCTCGTACAGCGAAGGCACACAGCTGACCTGCGCGGACCGTACGAGGTCGACCAGCTCGGCGTCGGTGATGCCCTTGACGAACCGGACCGCGTCGCCGAGCCCGTACTTCTCGATGGCCTGCGCGACCGGCCCGTCCTCGGCGCGCTTACCGACGACCACGAGGTGCGCCTCGGGGTGTTCGGCACGCACTTTGGCGAGCGCCTCGACGAGGAAGACGAGCCCCTTGAGCGGTACGTCCGCGCTGGAGGTGGTGACGATCCGGCCGGGCACCTCGGCCACCGACGGGTCCGGGGACCACAGGTCGGTGTCGGCGCCGATGTGCACCACGGAGATGCGGTCCTCGCGCACCCCGAGGTGCTCGACGATCTCGCGCTGCGAGGAGCCGGAGACGGTGAGCACGGACGGCAGCCTGCGGGCGACCCGCTTCTGCATCCGCGTGAACCCGTACCAGCGGCGTACGGAGGAGCGCCGCTTCCAGTCGGCGGCGGCGTCCAGCTCCAGCTGCCGGTCGACGGTGATGGGGTGGTGGATCGTGGTGACCAGGGGGGCGCCGAGGTCGGCGAGCAGGCCGTAGCCGAGCGTCTGGTTGTCGTGGATGACGTCGAACTCGCCCTTGCGGGCGGCGAGGTGGCGCCGGGCCCGCAGCGAGAAGGTCAGCGGCTCGGGGAAGCCGCCGGTCCACATGGTGGCGACTTCGAGGGCGTCGATCCAGTCCCGGTACTCGTCCTTCTTGGGCGTACGGAACGGGTCGGGCGAGCGGTACAGGTCCAGGCTGGCGAGCTCGGTGAGCGGCACGCCCTCGTCCAGGACGGGGTACGGCTGGGCGCCGATGACCTCCACGCTGTGCCCCAGGCGGGCGAGTTCGCGGGAGAGGTGGCGTACGTAGACGCCCTGGCCGCCGCAGAACGGATTGCCCTTGTACGTCAGGAGGGCGATCCGCAGGGGGCGGTCGCCCGCACGGGCCGGCTCCCCTGCGCGGGGGCTTGCCTCTACGGCCTCTGCGGTCACTCGCGGCCCCTTCATCGCTGCGTTTCGCCGGAGCGTAACCGCTCGCGCTAATCTAGAACAAGTTCCAGACTTGATCCTTCTTGATCTCTCCGAGGAGCCTCAAGAAGCTTCGAATCTACCGGCAGGTAGCGCGCGTGTGAGGGCCGGATCAGGTGATTCGCGCCACCACCGGGGCCCCTGCCATGCTGTGCCCCCGGAAACGGGCCGCCAGGGGCACGGGCCCGCACCGGGGAACACCGGAGCAATCGGACGACCGGATGACGGAACGGGACAGATGACAGCGGAAGTCAAAGCAGCCATTCCTGCGTCGCCCGCCCTGACCGAGCGCCAGGAGGCGCGCCGCCGCCGCATCCTGCACGCCAGCGCCCAGCTGGCCAGCCGGGGCGGCTTCGACGCGGTCCAGATGCGCGAGGTGGCCGAGGCCGCGGGGGTCGCGCTCGGCACGCTCTACCGCTACTTCCCGTCCAAGATCCATCTGCTGGTCGCCACCATGCAGGACCAGCTCCAGCATCTGCACTCCACGCTCCGCAAGCACCCGCCGTCCGGCGATTCGGCCGCGGAGCGGGTCGCCGAGACGCTGATGCGGGCGTTCCGCGCGCTCCAGCGCGAGCCGCACCTCGCCGACGCGATGGTGCGCGCGCTCACCTTCGCCGACCGCTCGGTCAGCCCCGAGGTGGACACGGTCTCCCGGCAGACCACCGCGATCATCCTGGACGCGATGGGCCTGGACCACCCCACCCCGCAGCAGCTCTCGGCGGTCCGGGTGATCGAGCACACCTGGCACTCGGCCCTGATCACCTGGCTGTCGGGGCGGGCCTCGATCGCCCAGGTGAAGATCGACATCGAGACGGTGTGCCGGCTGATCGACCTCACGGCCCCCGAATCCGACTGAGGGCCCGTCGGGCCGACGGCACCGGAAGACGACATCGGAAGACGGCACCGGAATCGGACAGGCCGCATCGCCGCCGGACCGCCGGCGGACCGGCCGCGCCCGCCCCCGCTCTGCGCCCGGCGCGCGGATGCGCTGGGCGCTCCGCATCCGCGCCGTGCTGTGCGCCGTGCGCGCCCCCGTGCCACCCCATGGCTGATAATCCGGGTTCCCCTCCCCCGGGGCGCCGATAGAAATGTTTCGCGTGCAAAAGGAAGGCAACCGGTAGGCGGGGAGCTGGAGGGGGCTGAAACGTGATCCGGGTACTTCTCGTGCACGATGCCTGTCTGATGCGGTCGGCGCTTGCCGACCGCCTTGCCCGTGAACCCGGTCTGGAGGTCCATCACGCGCCCTGGCGCAGTGCGCCCGCTCGCGCGCGGGTCCTGCGGCCGGATGTGTGCGCCGTGGACCTGGACTGTTCCGACTCGTACGGGATCGCGCCGCTGGGAGAGTTACAGAGCCGGCACAACGGGTCGCGGGGCACCCGGCTCGTCGTGCTGGCCAGCGCCAACCGGCCCGGGCCGCTGCGCCAGGCGGTGGAGGCGCACGCCCTAGGCTACGTCGACAAGGACGCCACTCCGGAGCGGCTCGTCACGGCGATAAGACGGGCCGCCGCGGGCCAGCGGTTCGTCGACGACTCGCTGGGCTGCGGGTTCCTGCGGGCGGCCGAAATGCCGCTGACCAGACGGGAGTTGAGCGTGCTCTCACTCGCCGCCGAGGGCGCCTCGATCGCGGACATCGCGCACAGCCTCCATCTGTCCAACGGGACCGTGCGGAACTACATGGCGGCGATCACCCGCAAGACCGGCGCCCGCAACCGCGTGGACGCCATCCGCATCTCCCAGGGCGAGGGATGGGTGTAATCCGGTCAACTCCCGGTAGAACGCGGACTGTTGGAGAAGTTCGTCGTGCGTACCGCGCTCCACCCCGTCGCCGCCCAGGACCAGCACCTGCCGGGCCCGTCCTGCCGAGCCGGTCCGGTGCGCCACGACCACCAGGGCCGTTCCGGGCCGCCGGGCGAACGCCCGCTCGGCCCGCGCCTCGGCCGCCGGGTCGAGATGGCAGGTCGCCTCGTCGAGCAGGACCAGCGGTGCGGGGGCCGCGTACGCCCGGGCCAGTGCGATCAACTGCCGCTCTCCGGCGGAGAGTTCGGACGGTGCCAGAGTGGCGTCGAGCCCGCCGAGCCGGTCGACCAGTTCGCGGGCGCCCACGGCCGTACAGGAGTCGAGCAGGTCTTCGTCGCCGGGCGGGTCGTCCGGGCACAGATAGGTGAGGTTGGCGCGGACGGTGTCGGTGAAGACGTACGCCTGCTGGGGCACCAGGACCCGCGCGCATCCGCGTAAAACCTCGCCGCTGTCCGGCGCCCGCACCCCCGCCATGAGCTCGGCCAGCGTGGACTTGCCGATTCCGCTGGGGCCGACGACCGCGAGGTGCCCGCCGTGCGGCACGGTCAGGTCCAGGTGGTCGACGACGGGCGCCGCGCCCGGCCCGTACGCGAAGGTGACGCCCCGCAGCCGCACGGCCTCGCCCGGACCGGGGGCGCCCAGGGGGTCCGCCTGCGCTTCCCCGCCCGCCCCGGGGTCCGCCGTCAGCCGCCGCAGCACCACGAACAGCCGCGCCCCCGAGGTGCCGAGCCCCTGCATCAGGGACTGGAGGGCCGGGATCAGGGACTGGGTGAGATAGGCGAGGGCGCCCACGAACGCGCCCGGGGTGACGCCGTGGTCGAGCAGCCAGGGGGCCGCCGCGAGCAGCAGCACCACGGTGAGGCGGCCGCCGATCCCGGCCGCGAGGGTGCGCAGCACGCCCCAGCGGGCCAGTGCGCGCGAGGCGTGGAACTCGGCGTCGATCCGCTCCCGTACGTCCCTCCCCACCCGGTCCTGCGCCCCGGCCGCCGTGATGTCCCGCAACCCGCCGACCGCGAGCCCGAGTTCGGCCGCCAGCGCCTCGTCGGCGGCGAGGAACACCTCCTGGCGGCGGGCGAGCGGGCGCAGGGTGGCGAGGAACAGGGCGAGCCCGGCGGCCAGCGGCAGCGCCACCACCGGCAGCAGCACCGGCGCCAGCGAGAAGAGGCCGATCAGCGCGCCCACCGCCGTGACGACGAAGGTCCGCGACACCATCACCAGACCGGCGAGCGTGTCGCGGGCGATCTCCACCTGGTGGGTGAGCCGGGAGACCGCCGCCCCGTCCGGCGCCCGCAGCGCCCGGCGCACCACCTTGCGTACGAGGTCGTCGCGGACGGGCTCGACGAGCGCGGCCACCGCCAGGTGCACCCGGCCGGTGCCGAACGACCCGGCCAGCACGCCGAGCGCCGCGAGCCCGAGCCAGCCGAGGCCGACGTCCGTGTGCCCCGCGAGGAAGCCCCGGTCGAGCGCCCGCGCCAGCGCGTAGCCGAGCAGGAACGTCTCCCCCGCCTCCAGCGCCGACCAGGCGGCGAGCCGGAGCAACGCCCGCCACCGGGGGCGCGCCAGGGCCTGTCCGGTGGGCCCGGTCGGCACGCGGGGGTCTGGCCCTCGCAGCAGGCGCCCCTTCACGCGGCCTCCCCCGCGAACACCGCGCGGTACTCGGGCAGTCGCCACAGCTCCGCGTGCGGGGCGAGCGCGCGCACCCCGCCGCCGTCCAGCCAGACCACCAGGTCGGCGCGGGCGGCCGTGGTCACCCGGTGGGCGACGATGAGCCGGGTGCCCGGGGTGAGCTCGTCGAGCAGGGCGCGGGAGACCTTCAGCTCGGTCGCGGAGTCCAGGCTGGAGGTGGCGTCGTCGAGGATCAGAAGGCGTCCGCAGTGCGCGAACGCCCTGGCCAGGCCGAGGCGTTGGGCCTCGCCGCCGGACATGGGGGCCTCGGCGCAGGGCGTGTCGTAGCCGAGCGGCAGTCTGCGGACGAACTCGTCGGCGCAGGCCGCCCGCGCGGCCGCCCGGACCTCGTCGGGGCCCGGTTCGCCGACGCCGAAGGCGATCGTGCCGCCGACGGTGGCGCCCAGGAGTGCGGGGCGGGCGAAGGCGTGGCCGACCTCGCGGCGCAGCGCGTCCCGGGAGAGTTCGGGCAGTGGGACGCCGTCGACCAGGACCGTGCCCCGGTCGGGGTCCGCGAGCCGGCCCGCGACCGCCGCCAGCGCCGTCTTGCCGCTGCCGGACCGCCCCACCACGGCGGCGACCGCCCCGCCGGGCACGTACAGGTCGACCTCGCGCAGCGGTCCGGCGGACACGCTCCGGAACTCCAACGACCCTGTTCCTTCGGGAAGTTGGCGTGTTCCGTACGTCATGGCGGGCGGGGCGAGTGCCTCGGCCAGGCGGTCGGTGGCGGCGCGGCCCCGCACCAGGGCGTTGAGCTGGCCGACCAGGACGCCGGTGCCGGTGGCGAGGACCGCGTACCGCCAGGCCGCGAGCATCCCGCCGACGCTCAGCGCGCCGTCGGCGAGCCGCAGCCCGGCGACCGCGAGCACGGTGAGCTGGAGCAGCGGCAGCAGGGCGGCGGCCTGGGCGGTGGAGCGGCCGGTGACGCGCCACATGCGGAAGCCCTGGTGGGAGAGTTCGGGCAGCGGGGCGAGGATGCGGGCCGCGTCCCGTTCGGCGGTTCCGGCGGCCGCGATGGTGCGGGCGCCCTCCACCGCCTCGGTGAGCCGCCCGGCGATCTCGCCCTGGGCGCGCAGATAGGCGGCGCCCGCATCGGCGGAGGCGCGCACGAACACCTTGAGCAGCAGGGCGAGTACGGGCATTCCGGCGAGCAGTGCGAGGGCCGTCCACCGGTCGGTTAGGGCGAGCGCGACCAGGCCGCCGACCGGGGTGATCACGGCGGCGAGCGTGGCGGCGAGCGTGGCGGGGACGGGTCCGGCCTGGGCCGCGTTGCCGACGAGCCGGGCCACCAGGTCGCCCTCGGGCAGGGCCGCGCGCGGCCCGGTCGCGAGGACGTGGCGCAGCACCCGGTCGCGTATCCACGCGGTGGTGCGGGCGTTGGCGGTGGCGGTGACCAGGCCGTCGAGGGCGCCGAGCAGGACGGTCGCGCCGGTGAGCGCCGCGCACAGCGCGAGCCAGGGGCCCGCGGCCGCCCGGTCGTCGCCGAGCAGCAGGTCGAGGGTGCGGCCGAGCGCCCACGGCAGGGCCAGGCCGGCCCCGGCGAGGGCCGTGGTCAGCAGCAGCACGAGGGCGGCGGGTGCCGCGCCGTACCGAACGGTCTCGCGGAGAAAGGGGCGCTGTGCCAAGGGGCCCTCCGGGGCGCGCACGCCCCGGGCGGAGAGCAGATCCGCCCGGGGCCGCGTCACACAGTTGATCAGTTTCGATCAAGGTTGATCAGGTGCAACAGGGTTTGATCAGGGTGGTGCGTGTGCTCAGAGGCAGAGCAGGAAGCTGTTCGAGCTGTGCTTGTCACACGCGAGCAGGCTGAGGCTGCTCTGGTCGCCGCCACCGCCGCCGCCACCGGTGGTCTCGGGAACGTCCAGCTTCTGCAGGTCGAGAAGTGTCATCGCCATCTCCTTCTGTCCAGAACTTCTTCGTGGGGACGGGTTCACCGTCCGGCCCCTCGCGGGGCCGTCTTGGGGGCCGCCGGAAGCGGCGGCAGGAAGGGCAGCCCCGCGGGGCGCCTTCGGGCGGACGCGGCACCGGGCAGCGAGCCCAGGGCGAGCAGAACGCCCGCCGTGCCGGTCGCGAGGTCCATGGAGAGCCGCATCATCTGGTCGCCGGGAAAGGCCAGATGGCCCTTGTACGGCACGGCGTACCAGGCGAGCGCCGCGCTCTGCGCGTCCAGGTCCGGGCGCGCGGCGCGGGTGCGGGCGAGGTGCAGGACCATGCCCGCGCGGCCGTTGAACAGGCCCGGCTGGGCGTAGTACCGCAGCCGCGCGGTGGGCTGGATCGCGGCCCTGGCCGTGGCGAACTCCTCGTCGTGGCGGTGCGCCAGATAGTCGTCGAGCACCATCGCGATGCCGACGCCGCCCGCGCCGAGGTAGGGCATGATCCGCGCGCCCTCGTCGACCTGGAGGGCGCCCGAGCGGTCGGTGACGCAGCGCGCGAGGTCGCGGCGGAGGAACTCGGCGGCGTGGTCGAGGAGCGCGGGCTCGCCGGTGTGCTCGTAGAGCCGCAGGAAGAGCAGGGCGGGGCCGCTGGCGCCGTGCAGCAGCCCGGCGCGCGGGCGCCCCGCGCCCGCGTCCGGCTCCGGCTGCCCGGCGATGATCCAGGCCGCTTCCAGCGCCCGGTCGCGCAGATCGGCCTCGCCGGTGGTGCGGCCGAGCGAGTCGAGGGCGAGCCCGAGTCCGGCGAGCCCGCCGTGCAGAGTGGGCGCGAGCCGCTGCCACTTCTCGTCGAGCACCCGGTCGACCAGGTCGAGGGCGCGCTCGGTGTGGCCGAGCCGGTCCAGGACGTACGCGACGCCGCTCAGCCCGTCGTAGAAGCCCAGCGGACAGCCGGCGGGCGGCTCCTCGGTGCGGCGCAGCAGCCACTCCTCGCCGTCCCGGTAGCGGCCGGCGCCGGTGGCGTCCAGGGCGTAGAGCACCCCGGCGGCGCCGTGCGCGACCCCGAGGCCGCCGCCGTTCGCGAACTGGGAGATGTCACCGGGGAAGAGCCGGTCCTCGCGCTCGGGCGTGGCGGAGGCGAGGATCGCGCGGACCATGGAGTCGCGCCCGGCGGGCCACTCGGCGGGGGCGACGGGCAGGTACGGCCGCTCCAGCGGCTCGTCCGTACCCCGGATGACCCGCACCGCCTCCTCGAAGAAACCTTCCGGCACGGCGGGGAACTGGCTCGCCGCGACCTCCGCCAGATGCGCCGCCTTGTCCTGGTCCACCACGAGCAGCGTCGTCATCGGCACGAACAGCGCCAGCCGCAGACAGGCCAGCGCGTACCGGTCGACCTCGAAGCCGGTGCGGTCGCGCGGGGCCATGAACCCGGGGTGCGCCATCATCTGCCCCTGGTGCTCCTCGACCGGCACCGCGGCCTCGAAGTCCAGCAGTTGCACGGAGACCTCACGGCCGCCGTCCGCCTCGTTGTTCGCCTCGCCCCCGTCCGGGGCGACCATCACGTTGAACATGTGCAGGTCGTTGCAGACCAGGCCGCGCGAGTGCACCGCCTCCACCGCCCGCTCCACCGCCCGGTGCACCGAGAGCGCCCAGGCCGTGTACGAGGCCACCGCGTCCGGGTCGGGGTCGACGGCGAGCAGCGGGTGGCGCTCGGCGAAGAACGCGTTCAGCGTGCGCCCCTCCAGGAAGTCCATGACCAGGAAGCGGTGGTCGCCCAGCTCGAACCAGTCGCGCACCTCGGGCGCCACACCGAGCCCCGAGATCCGCTCCAGGGCCACCTTCTCCCGCTCAAGGCGGGTGACCGCGTCGCAGCCGTCGCCGGCCAGCCCGGCGTGCGGCCGGGCCTCCTTGAGGACGACCTTGCTGCCGTCGCGCGCGTCGGTCCCGGCGTACACCCCGCCGCCGTTGGAGAAGTGCAGCGCCCGCTCGATGCGGTACGGCAGGTCGGCCACGGTCGTCGCGTTGCGCGCCTCCAACTGGGGCTCCAGGAACGGGGGCAGCGCCACCCACTCGGGCACCTGGAAGGCGGGGTCCCGGCGGTCGGGGACCAGCTCGCCCCGGGCGTTCTCGATCGCGGGGACCAGCGCCCCGCCCTCACCGACGCAGTGCCGCTCGACGAAGCCCCCGTAACGGACGTACAGGGGCCCGGAGTTCCAGCGCAGATCGGTGAGGATGTACGGGCCCGGCTCGCCCTCCAGGAGCTCGCCGAGCTCGTTCAGTATGCGCTCCAGCTCTTCCACGCCGGACGGGTAGATCGTGGCGAACTTCCCGCTGGAGCCGCGCCCGGCGTACTTGGAGTTGCGCAGGTGCAGCGGCTGGCGGCCCGGCACGAACTTGAACGGGATCGCTCTGGGGACGCAGTACTCCCACACCTGCGCCGCCATCTTCTCGGCGTTGTCCAGACACGCCGAGACGTGGATCTTCCAGCCCTGGCGGGGGCGGCCCGGGCGCGGTTCGCCGGCCGCGTCCACCGGGCTGAAGTGGAGCCAGTCCCCGGAGAGGGCCGTGTGCCACCCTTCGGGGACCGGGCGCTGGGCCGCCTCGAAGAGCGGAACGGACTCCCCGGTCCTGGTCGACAGCAACCGGTCCGGAGTCTCGTAGAAATGCCTGTCGGCCAGGCAGAAGACCTCGTACCGCTTGTCCATCGTTTCCCCCTCGGTGGCGTGGCAACGAAGGTGCCACGCCGGCCGGGGGCCGGACAGTCGCGGATGTCATGGGGTCACTGTGCGGTACGCATGCGTCAACCTGCGTTCGTAGGGGTTCGAACAGGCGGTGCTCGATTCGACTGCGGGCCGGTGGGGGGGCTGGTCGCGCAGTTCCCCGCGCCCCTAGGAGGTACGGGTCACCGCAGCCAGCGAAGGGCGGCCCGAAGGGGCGCTTTTAGGGGCGCGGGGCTGTGACATTTGCGGCTCCGCCGCGTGGGCGCGACGAGCCCACCACGGTCCGCAGCCGAATCGCCCACTCACTCCTCGGGAGGAAACACCGGCTCACCGGAGTCGAGCAGGGTGATGCTGATGGCCTCCACCGGACACCCCTCGGCCGCGGCGAGCACGCGCTCATTGGCGTCGATGTCGGCGGCCCGCGGCCGCGACTGCCGCGCCGTGTCCAGCCCGAAGCCCCCCGGCGCGGTGTTCACGCACATGCCAGACCCGATGCACACACCCCGGTCGACCTCGACATGCCAGCGGTCACCCATCACGCCTCACCCCCATACGCGGCGGGCAGGTGGATCATCTTGTGCTCCAGGTACTCGCTCAGCCCCTCGGGCCCGAACTCCCGCCCCAGACCGGAGTTCTTGTAGCCGCCGAACGGGCCGAACATGTCCAGGCTGAACGTGTTCACGTTGAACGTGCCCGTGCGCACCTGCCGGGCGAAGTCGATGCCGTGCTCGACGTCGCCGGTCCACACGCTGCCGCTGAGCCCGTACTCGGAGTCGTTCGCGATCCGAAGCGCCTCGGCCTCGTCCGCGTACGGCAGGAGGCAGATCACCGGCCCGAAGATCTCCTCGCGGGCGATCCGCATGGAGTTGTCGACGGAGCCGAAGAGCGTCGGCTCGACGTACCAGCCCCGGTCCCGCCCGGCCGGACGGCCGCCGCCCGCCAGGATCTTGGCGCCCTCCTCCTGGCCGATCCGGATGTAGTCGAGCGAGCGCCGCCGCTGCCGTTCGGCGACCAGCGGGCCGACCTGGGTCGCCGGGTCGAGCGGGTCGCCGACGACCAGCTGCCCGGCGGCGGCCGCGAACGCCTCCGCGAACTCGTCGTAACGGCTCGCGGGCGCCAGGATCCGGGTCTGGGCGACGCACGCCTGCCCGTTGTTCATCCACGCGGCCGGGACGACCCCGGCGACGGTCGACTCCAGGTCGGCGTCGGGCAGCACGACGGCGGCGGACTTGCCGCCCAGCTCCAGGGTGACCCGGGTGAGGTTGCGCGCGGCGACCTCCATCACGCGCCGCCCCGCCGCCACCGACCCGGTGAACGACACCTTGTCCACGTCCGGGTGCCCGACCAGGTACTCGCTGACCTCGCGGTCGGCGGGCAGGATCGAGAGCACGCCCTCCGGCAGCCCGGCCTCGCGGGCGATGTCGCCGAGTATGTACGCGTCGAGGGGCGTCTCCGGGGACGGCTTGAGCACCACCGGGCACCCCGCGAGCAGCGCGGGCGCGAGCTTGGCGGCGGCCACGAACTGCGGCACGTTCCACGGGACGACGGCCGCCACGACCCCGACCGGCTCGCGCCGCACCAGGATCGGCCCGAGGACGCCGGCGCGCCGCTCCTCGTACGGGAAGTCGCGCGCGACGGTGATCGCCGCGTCCCAGACCATCATCGCGCCGAGGGCCTGCGCGAGGACGCTCCAGGAGTACGGGGAGCCGTTCTGCGCGCTGATGGAGCGGGCGATCTCCTCGTGGCGCAGGGCGATCGCGTCCTTGATGCGGGAGACGACCTCGATGCGGTCGGCGAGCGGCAGCCGCGGCCAGGGCCCCTCGTCGAAGGCCCGGCGGGCGGTGGCGACGGCGTGGTCGACGTCGGCCCGGGAGGCGTGCGGCACGCGGCCGATGACCTGCTCGGTGTGGGGCGAGACGACGTCGATGACGTCGGTTCCGCGGGGGTCGGTGAGCTCCCCGCCGATGTAGAGCCGGGTGTGCTCGACGAGATCGCTGACGGCATCGGTCATGGCGTGGCGCCTCCCACTGCGGTCCATTTTCTGACGGCATTTCAGATCTGCCAGAACTGATACCAGTTCCCCTATCAGGAGTCCACGGACGGGAGACCCCTTGAGGGCCGGACTGAAACACGTTCTACTGTGACCTGCCAGGGCCCACTGTGGTGGTCGGAGACGAGGCTGATCCATGACGCAGGTGACACGGGGGACGCGGGTGGCCGACCACGGCGGGGGCGTCCACTCCATCGAGGTGCCCATCCCGGACAACCCTCTCGGCCACACGCTGGTGTACGTGGTCGACACCGACCGGGGCCCGGTCCTGGTCGACACGGGGTGGGACGACCCGGCGTCCTGGGACACGCTGACGGACGGCCTGCGGCGTCTCGGTACCGATGCCGCGGACATCCACGGGGTGGTGCTGACCCACCACCACCCCGACCACCACGGGCTCTCCGGCCGGGTGCGGGAGGCGTCCGGCGCGTGGCTGGCGATGCACCCGGCGGACACGGCGGTCGTACGGCGCACGCGGGAGGCGGAGCCCGGGGCCTGGCTGTCCTATCTGACGGAGAAGCTGACGGCGGTGGGAGCGCCGGAGGACCACCTCGCGCCGCTGCGGGCGGCACGGGCGCGGGGTTCCGGCCGGTCGCTGCCGGGCCTGCGGGCGGCGCTCCCCGACCGGGAGATCGTCCCCGGCGACCTGCTCCCGCTGCCGGGCCGCCGGCTGCGGGCGATCTGGACGCCCGGGCACACGCCGGGCCACGTCTGCCTCCACCTGGAGGAGCGGCACCCGTCCGGTCGCCCGGGCCACGGCCGCCTGTTCTCGGGGGACCACCTCCTCCCCGGGATCACTCCGCACATCGGGCTGTACGAGGATCCCGACGACGCGACGGTGACGGACCCTCTGGGCGACTACGTGTCGTCCCTTGAGCGCGTTGGCCATCTGGGGGTGGCGGAGGTGCTCCCCGCCCACCAGCACGCGTTCACGGACGCGGCATCGCGTGTACGCGCACTCCTGGCCCACCACGAGTCCCGCCTCGCGGACCTGCTCTCCCTGCTGGCGGAGGAGCCCCTGACCCCCTGGCAGCTGGCGGTCCGCATGGAGTGGAACCGCCCCTGGTCGGAGATCCCCTACGGCTCCCGCAACATCGCGGTGTCGGAGGCGGAGGCGCACGTACGGCGGCTGGTGAAACTGGGACGGGCGGAGGGGGTACCGGGCCCGCCGCTGACGTACCGAGCGGTGTGATCCCCCACCCCACCCCTTCCCTGAACCCTCCGGGGGTCCCCGTTCGGCTGCGGACCGTCTTGGGCTGGTCGCGCAGTTCCCCGCGCCCCTAGGTGGTCAGGCGCGCGGGGAACTGCGCGAGCAACCCACCACGGTCCGCAGCCGAAAGCACCCGGCCGCCCGCCGGAGGCCACGCGGCGGAGCCGCAAATGTCACAGCCGGGAAGGGGTGGGGTGGGGGCTCGGCCTTCCGGTCCACCCGCTGCGAGCTGCGCAGACCTGCCCGGTTTTGCGTGGGCCTGCGCTGTTACAGTCGGGGCATCTGCGCGGGGGTGTGGGGACAGGTGGGGGCCTGTAGTTCGAATTCATACGGTGGCATGTCGTGGACATGCCGCCGTGCCTTCCCATGCCTTCGCTTGGTTTACGGGAGGGACAAGACTTTGAGACGTAACACGTTTGTGCAGAGCGCGGTCGCTGTAGCGGCGGCACTCGTGACGACGGCGGGTGCCGTGCCCGCCACGGCGGCCCCGCACGCCGCCGCAGCCCAGGGGGACTCGCCCGAGGTGGTGCTGCCGGCGGAGACGAGCACCAAGCCGGGCAAGGACCAGATCCTGGAGGCCGGGCCGACCGGGTTCTTCCACCGGCCCGACGGCTCCAAGGACACGCTCTGGACCGACTACGGCTCGGGCGAGACCAAGTCGCTGCCCGACTACAGAGACACCGGCGGGAGCTACTACCCGGGCCTGTTCGCGACGGTGATCGGCACCTCCGACGCCCCGTCTGCGGTACGGATCTCCGATCGGGTCACCGGTGCCGCCACCACGGTGGACATCCCGGCTGGCTACCGCTGGGCCGGCGCGTACACCGCCGACTCCGTGGTCGCGTATCGCATGGCGGACGGCGTGATCGGCGGGATCAGCGTGTTCCGGACGGTCGGCGGGAAGATCGTCGAGCGGCCGTTGGACTTTGCCGCGGTGCCGGAGGGCAAGACACGCGTTTCCGCCATCCGGCAGGACGGCGACGGCGCGGTGCTGGATGTGACGTCCCCGAGCGACCACGGGCGCGCCCATCTGTACCTTCTCCAGTACAGCACCGGAACGCTCCGCGACCTCCACGGCGGCCTCTACGCGGGTGCCGTGCTCGGTAAGAAGTACGTTCTGGAAACCAGCGGCTCGCACGTGTTGCGCGTCATCCGCAGGGACAACGCGTCGTCCGTGAGCACGTCCCCCCTGGGTCAGCCGACGGGCAACGAGGACGAACAAGTGGACGGTGTGGCGGTGGTCGGCGACTGGATCGTCTACCGTCGCAGCATCCGCCTGGCCGTGGCCTCGCACTTCCCGGGAACCAAGCTGTGGGCCGTACCGGTCACCGGCGGCACGCCGCGCGAGCTCCTTCCGTACTCCGACGGTGAGATCAAGGCCGCGCCCGACGGCAGTGCGCTGGTCACCGGCGGCAGCGGTGCCAAGGACTGGGCGATCCGCCGGATCACGGCCGGTGCGGACGGAACGCCGCAGCTCGCCACCCTTCAGAAGGTGGCGCCTGCGACCGGGGCAGCCACGGTCAAGGGCATCGCGCTCGGCGCGGGCACACTGAACTACTTCAGCGACTCCGACAGGAACCCGTTCCAGGCCCTGTACGAGCGGAAGATCTCTCCTTCGGGCGAGGTCGGCGAGCCCGTGGTGCGCGCACGGGCCCGTGTGTCGAACCCATACGACGTGGCCGGCGTGGGCACCCCGGTCCAGGCGCTCGGCGACGGCCGCACGGCGTACCGGGACGATTTCACGCTCTACTCGCCGACCGACGCCGACAGCGGCCGGACCGTCCGGCTGCCGAGCTCCGCAGAACTCGTGGACGCCTTCGGCCGGTACATGGTCGGCCGGATCAACGCGCGCAACGAGCAGTACGTCGTCGACTTCGAGCGGGGCCGGGACGACAACGTCGTCCTGTCCGGCAAGAAGAGCGCCGCCGCGCTGTGGGGCACCACGCTGTGGCGGCCGGCCGGCGACGCGGGCAAGGTCGAGGCGTACGACCTGAAGACCAAGCAGACCTCCTCGGCCTTCGGCATCGACTGTGCCAACCCCGCCGAGCTGCAGGCCCTGGGCCGGTGGATCTACTGGAGCTGCGGTCCGGAGAAGGCGGGTGTCTACGACCGCGAGCTGCAGCGGAGTGTCGCGGTGCCCGGCGGGGACGTCCTGCTCGGCGACGGCTTCACGGTCCGCCACGACCACACCACCAACAAGCTGCAGCTCACCGACTTCAGCAAGGGCGCCGAGGCCGCGCCCGTGACCTCCGAGGTGGGCGAGCCGACGGCGAGTGGGGCCGACGACCGCCGACTGTCGTGGACGGTCGACAAGTTCGGCGGCGGCATCGCCTATGTGGACGCCGAGCAGCGCGTCCACATCAAGCCGGTGGGCATCCAGAAGTCGCCCCTGAGCATCGTCGACTCCCACGCCGACACCGAGATGCGACTGATCCGCGAGGCCACGCCCGCGGAGGAGTGGCACGGCTCCTGGCAGCTGTCGCGGCCCCCGGTCGCCTGGATGGTGACGGTGATGGACGCGCGAGGTCGTGCCGTCCGTACCTTCCGGGGCGGCGGCAAGGAGCGGGGTGCGCTGGTGTCGGCCGTCTGGGACGGCGGCGACGACAAGGGGAACAAGGTCCCCGGCGGGCGCTACACCTGGCAGCTGCAGGCGGACATCGGTGACGGCGCGGGCCCGCGCGAGCTGGCGGGCGGCGGCATCGGCGTCCAGTCGTACACCGACAGGTACCGGGACTTCGACGGCGACGGCCTCGGCGAGCTGGTGGGCATCACGCCGGCCGGTGCCGCCGACCTGCGGCTGGGTGACGGCCGGGGCGGTGTCGACGCCAAGCTCTCGGGTACGAGCTGGAAGAGCGCGACGGCGGTCGTCCCGTTCGGGGACGTGAACGGCGACCGCAGCAACGACGTCCTGGTACGGGTGTCGAGCGGTGAGCTGCGCGGCTACCGCATGATCCCGGGCACCGGGATGTGGTCGTCGAACTCGTACGGGACGATCGGTTCCGGCTGGAACATCTACGACGCGCTGACGTCTCCGGGCGATCTGACCGGAGACGGCCGGGCGGACCTGCTCGCACGGGAGGCGTCCACGGGCGACCTGTACCTCTACGCGGACAACGGTGCGCGGAACTTCAAGTCCCGGGTGAAGATCGGCCGGGGCTGGAAGGGCTACACCCTCACGGGCGCGAGTGACGTGAACGGCGACGGGAAGGCCGACCTGCTGGCCCGGGACGGTTCCGGGGTGCTGTGGCTGTACCCGGGGACGGGCAAGGGCACGCTGGCGAGCCGCGTGAGGGTCGGCGGCGGCTGGCAAGCCTACAACTCCCTTGTCGGGTCCGGTGACTTGAACGGCGACGGCCGACCGGACCTCCTCGCGCGAGACGGCTCCGGTGTGCTGTGGTCGTATGCCGGTGACGGCAGGGGCAACTTCGCCGGGCGCGTCCGGGTGGGCGGCGGCTGGCAGATGTACAAGTACCTGTTCTGATCCACGCGTTCCCGGACAGGGGGCGACCTTCAGGCCTCCGATTGGTGAACGTCATGCCCCCAGCCAGGGAATGGCTGGGGGCATGACACGTGACAGATCGACTTCGCCGTCACCCTCGGACGAGGAGCGGAATGCGAACCGCCGGGGACTGCCGCGGGAGGCCGGTGGCCTGAGCACTCTGGGGCAGCCTCGTTTCGGTGAGCAAGGCCGACGTTTCGGGCTGAATGGCGGGATCGTACGTGCACGGGTCGGTACTGGGTCGCACCAGAGTTCGTAGCTGGGCGTGATGATGGCTCTTGTTGACATAGATCTGGAAAGTAGGCGCGACGCATGACTGTCACGCGGAGGTTGTTCGTGGGCGGGTTTACGGCGGGAGCCGTGACCGTGGCCATCGGGGGGACCGCGACGGAAGCAGAGGCGGCGGGGGAGACGACGACGTTTCCCGGGCCCGTCGTCGTGCAGGGGATGGCGACCGCGCAGAAGTTCAACACGGACGCGACCGGTGAGGCCGCCTACCTCAAGACGACATCCACCGTCGACCACGCCGCGACCATCCGCCAGGCGGCCACCTCGGGTAGCGGGGCCGCGCTCAACGTCGTGTCGGACAATCCGGATTCATCGGCCATGTACCTGAAGGGCGTGGAGCGCAACAGCCGAGGCACGCTCAAGATCGCGCACGTCGGGCACGCAGACGGTTCCGACGCGGGGGCCTCCGCGCTCTCGATCGACCTGCAGACCAGCGGCACCGCCTCGCAGGGCATCTTCATGACCGCGACCGACGGCCCGACTTCCGGCGCCCTCCTCGTACTCCGCAACAACGCCGGCTTGGAGGATTTCGTCGTCAAGGGGAGCGGCCTGATCGGCGTGGGGATCGACCGAGGGGCGACCCCGCGCGCCCAGGTGCATGTGGTGCAGCGCACGAGCAAGCCGGGCCTGCTCGTCGACGGCGTACTGGAGATCGGCAACGCGCCTGCCGCGCCCACCAAGGTCGAGTCCGCAGCGGGTGGTGGCTCCCTCTTCGCCCAGGGCGGCGCGCTGTGGTGGCGAGGCTCCCAGGGCACCGTCACACGGATCGCCCCGGCGTAGGAGGAACGGACATGGTGCAGCTCACCCCCGAGGAGTTGGTCGGCGAATTCCAGGACGCCGTGGTCGAGCTCTACTTCGCGCGGAAGCGGATCCTCGCGCTGGAGGCCGAGAATGCTGTCCTGATCGCCCGCATCGCGGATGCGACCACGGAGACTGCGGCTAGCGGCGAGCTGGCCCAGGAGTAGTGCGAGGGCCGTACGCGAAGCGGCACACCGCGGAGGTCAAGCGGGACGCGATCGCGCTCGTGGCGTCTTCGGGCCGGTCGGTCACCGAGGTCGCCCGGGAACTGGGCATCAGCTCGGTGTCCCTGGGACGTGTGGGGTCCGCCCTGGACAACGCGGTCGCCGAGGCGACGAACTCGACCCTCAAGGTCGAGTACATCCACCGCCACCGCTTCCGGACACGCGCCGAGGCCCGCATCAAGATCGCCTCCTGGGTCACCGACTGGTACAACCCACGCCGCAGGCACTCCGCCTGCGACTGGCTGTCGCCCATCGACCGCGACCAGCCCCCACCGACCCGCAGACGGACGGGGGCCGCGGCGAAGTCCCGGAGCCGGGCCCCGGGCCCGCAAGCCGTTCCCTGCCAGGGGGACCCCCGGCCGGGAACGGGGCGGCCGGTACAGTGAACCCGTCGTCCATGCCCGTACGGGGGGAAGCCGGTGCGAATCCGGCGCTGACCCTTCCCCAAGCTCTCGACTCCGCTCGAGCAGGGGAGACCCCAATCCGTAAGTCGCCCGCCGCGACGAGCCGGATCACCCCTACGGACATGACCGGCTCAACGGTCACCGGCAAGCCGCCGATGACCGGCCCCGTCGAGGTACACGGAGCCACGAGCCGGCGTGCCCCCGCGCCCGCCGCGCCGCCCGGCCCCCGCAGGAGAGGCACCGCACGCCATGACCGTACGCCGCTGCGCCGCAGCGCTCGCCGCCGCCACCGTCGTCCTGGGCGGCGCCGCCCCGGCCGCCTTCGCCGACGGCACGGCGCCGTCCTCCCCCGCCAAGACCCTCCCGCAGGGGCTGTACGGGACGAAGGACCCCGCGTACGACGGCGTCTGGCGGCAGTCGCTCGCCCTGCTCGCCCAGAGCACGGTCGGTGTGAAGCCCGCCGCGCAGGCGGTGACCTGGCTGACGGGTCAGCAGTGCGACACCGGCGCGTTCCCCTCGTACCGCCCCGACGCCGCCAAGCCGTGCGACGCCAAGACGATGCTCGACACCAACGCCACCGCCGCCGCGATCCAGGCCCTCGTCGCCCTCGGCGACCACACCGACGCCGTGACGAAGGGCGTCTCCTGGCTGAAGACCGTGCAGAACGCCGACGGCGGCTGGGCCTACAACCCCGGCGGCAAGAGCGACGCCAACTCCACCTCGGTCGTGATCGGCGCCCTCGCCGCCGCCGGCGAGAAGCCCGCCGACGCCAAGTCCGCCGTCAAGGACGGCAAGGGCGGCAAGTCGCCGCTGGACGCGCTGCTCACGTTCGCGATGCCGTGCGACAGCACGCCCGGCTCGGGCGCGTTCGCGTACCAGCCGGACCTGAAGACCTCGAAGCTGTACGCGAACTCCGACGCCAGCGCCGCCGCCGTGACCGCCTCGTACGGCAAGGGCCTGGCCGCCACCGCCGGGCACCCCGACGCCAAGGGCACCACCTGCGAGAAGGCGACCACGCCGGAGCAGGCCGCGCACAACGGCGCCGCGTACCTGGTCCGCACCCTGGCCAAGTCGGGCCACCTCAACTCCGTGATGCCGGGCGCCGAGAACCAGCCCGACTACGGCAACACCGCCGACGCCGTCGTCGCCCTCGCCACCGACGGCCAGGAGGCCCAGGCCAAGGCGTCCCTGCAGTGGCTGGAGAAGAACGCGTCCGGCTGGGCCAAGGAGAACGGCCCGGCCGCCTACGCCCAGCTCGTCCTGGCCGCGAACGCCACCGGCGCCGACCCGAGGAAGTTCGGCGGTACGGACCTGGTGTCCCAGCTGAACGCGACGGGCCCGACCCCGGAGGGGGCGCAGGCGGCCGACCAGACCAAGTCCGCGACGAAGGAGTCCGAGAAGGACGACTCCTCCAGCAAGTCGGTGTGGTGGATCGTCGGCGTGTTCTTCGTGGCGAGCGTGGGCGTCGGCTTCCTGGTGAGCGCGCGCAAGAAGAACGCGCAGAAGTGATGCCCGGGCACCGCCTCACGGCCGTGACCGCCCTCGCCCTCGCGCTGACGCTCGGCGCGGGGGCGGGGTCCGCCGAGGCGGCGGGCTACCGGTACTGGTCGTTCTGGGACCGCCAGGGCACGACCTGGACGTACGCGACGCAGGGCCCGGCCACCGCGCACCCCTCGGACGGCGACGTCCAGGGCTTCCGCTTCGCGGTCAGCGCGGACTCCAAGGACGCGGCGACCCCGCGTTCGGCGCCGACGTTCGCGGAGGTGTGCGCGTCGACGCCCGCGAAGCCGGGCCGCAAGCGGGTCGCCCTGGCCCTCGACTTCGGCACCCCGCAGGACGCCCCGGGCGGCGAGACGCCCCCGGCGGCGCGTACGGCGTGCGCGCAGGTCCCCGAGGACGCGACGACGGCGGACGCCCTGGCGGCGGTGGCCAAGCCGCTCCGCTACAACAGCGCGGCCCTGCTCTGCGCGATCGCGGGCTACCCGCACACGGGCTGCGGCGAGCAGGTATCGGGCAAGACGGATACACGGCCCACCGCCGCTCCGAAGAAGTCCTCCGACTCCTCCTCGGACTCCGGCCCGTCCCTGGGCCTGATGGCAGGCATCGCGGCCATCGTGACGCTGGCAGCAGCAGCGATCTGGCAATCCCGCCGCCGCCGCGACTGACCGGGCGACGACGAGATGCCCACGAACGACGAAACCCCGCAGCCGGGGACGACGAACGCGCCCCACGAGAAGGCCCGCACCGGCGAACCCACCGAAACGGGCGGTGCGGGTGGGAACACCGGCCCGGCCGAAGGCCGGGTGCACCCACGACGGCCCGGGGCCGACAGACGACGCACCCCACGGCCCGCGGCCGACCGAAGCCGCACGCCAAAGCGGCGCACAGCCACCCGCACCCCCTACGCCACCCGCTCCAACGCCCTGCACCCCGGCGCCTGGTGGCTCTGGGCCATAGGGCTCGCCACGGCCGCGTCCCGCACCACCAACCCCCTCCTCCTCGCCCTGCTCGTCGCCGTCGCCGGCTACGTCGTCGCGGCCCGCAGGACGGACGCCCCGTGGGCCCGCTCGTACACCGCCTTCGTGAAGCTCGGCCTCGCCGTCGTCGCCATCCGCCTCGTCTTCAACGTGGCCCTCGGCTCGCCGATCCCCGGCACGCACACCCTCCTCACGCTCCCCGAGGCCCCCCTCCCCGACTGGGCGAAGGGCATCCGCATCGGCGGCCGCGTCACCGCCGAGGGCATGCTCTTCGCGCTCTACGACGGCGCCCGGCTCGCCACCCTCCTCATCTGCGTCGGCGCCGCGAACGCCCTCGCCAACCCGGCCCGCCTCCTCAAGTCCCTCCCGGGCGCCCTGTACGAGGCGGGCGTGGCCGTGGTCGTCGCGATGACGTTCGCGCCGAACATGGTCGCCGACGTCGCACGGCTGAGGACCGTCCGCCGCCTGCGCGGCCGCCCCACCGGCGGCATCAAGGCGATCCTCCAGATCGGCCTGCCGGTCCTGGAAGGCGCCCTGGAGCGCTCGGTCGCCGTCGCCGCCTCCATGGACGCCCGCGGCTACGGCCGCACCGCGCACGTACCGCCCGCCGTCCGCCACACCACCACCGTCCTCACCCTCGGCGGACTCCTCGGCGTCTGCGCCGGTACGTACGGACTCCTCGCCGCCGAAGGCGTCCGCTACGGCCTGCCCGTCCTGCTCACCGGCCTCGCCGCCGCCCTCGCGGGCCTGCGCCTGGGCGGCCGCCGCTCGGTCCGCACCCGCTACCGCCCCGACCGCTGGGGCGCCCGCGCCTGGCTGGTGGCCGGTTCCGGCGCGGCGGTGGCGGCCGCGATGATCTGGGCGGGTACGTACGCACCGGACGCCCTGCACCCGGGCGTCGTCCCGCTCACCGCCCCCGAGCTCCCCCTCTGGCCCGCCCTGGCCACCCTCCTGGGCCTGCTCCCGGCCTTCGTGACCCCCGCACCCCAGACCCGCCCGACACCCCAGGAGTCGAAATGATCCGCTTCGAAGAGGTGTCGGTCACGTACGAGGGCCACGCCGCCCCACCATCCAACACGTCCAACTCACCATCCCAGAGGGTGAGTTGGTGTTGCTCATCGGCCCCTCCGGAGTCGGCAAGTCGACACTCCTCGGTACGGTCTCGGGCCTGGTCCCCCACTTCACCGGCGGCACCCTGCGGGGCCGCGTGACGGTCGACGGCCGCGACACCCGTACCCACAAGCCGCGCGAACTCGCCGACCTGGTCGGCACGGTGGGCCAGGACCCGCTCGCCCACTTCGTCACCGACACGGTCGAGGACGAGCTGGCGTACGGCATGGAGTCCCTGGGCCTCGCCCCGCACGTGATGCGCCGCCGGGTCGAGGAGACCCTCGACCTGCTGGGCCTCGCGGACCTCCGCGACCGCCCGATCGCCACGCTCTCCGGCGGCCAGCAGCAGCGCGTGGCGATCGGCTCGGTCCTGACCCCGCACCCCAAGGTCCTGGTCCTGGACGAGCCGACGTCGGCGCTGGACCCGGCGGCGGCGGAGGAGGTCCTGTCCGTACTGCAACGCCTGGTCCACGACCTGGGCACGACGGTCCTGATGGCGGAGCACCGCCTGGAACGAGTAATCCAGTACGCGGACCGAGCCCTCCTGCTCCCGTCCCCGTCCGCCGCTCCGATCCTTGGCACCCCCGCAGAAATCATGGCGATCTCCCCGGTACACCCCCCGGTGGTAACCCTGGGCCGCCTGGCAGGCTGGGACCCCCTCCCCCTGTCGGTACGAGACGCCCGCCGCCGAGCACACGACCTCCGAGCCCACCTGGCAACAAGGTCTCCGCAGCCGCCGACGGCGAACGCCCCCCACAGGAAAACCCGCACCGGCGAACCGACCCTCACGGGCGGAGCGGGTGGGTACGACAACCCGGCCGGAGGCCGGGTGCCCACAGCGGACCGCCAGCCGCCGACGGCGAACGTGCCCCACGGGAAGACCCGCACCGGCGACCCCACCGAAACGGGCGGTGCGGGTGGGAGCACCGACCCGGCCGAAGGCCGGGTGCCCGCCCACCGCCCCGCACGGGAAAACACCGGCCTCCGCGCAGCACTGACCCGCCTCCGCCGAGGCACGAAGGCAACGCAACCCGCCGCGACGGCAACCGCAACCGTCACCGCACTCGGCGTACGCCGAGCCCGCATCGACGCTCTCCGCAACATCACGCTCACCCTCACCCCCGGCGAAACCACCGCACTCATGGGAAGGAACGGCGCCGGCAAATCCACCCTCCTCAACACCCTCGTCGGCATGATCGAACCCACCACCGGCACGGTGACCGTCAACGGCCGCACCCCCCACCGCACACCCCCGCGCGAACTGATCCGCGAGGTCGGCCTCGTACCGCAGGAGCCCCGAGACCTGCTGTACGCGGACACGGTCGCCGCCGAGTGCACGGCGGCGGACGCGGACGCCGAGGCACCCCCCGGCACCTGCCGCGACCTCGTCACCGCCCTCCTCCCCGGCGTCCCCGACGACACCCACCCCCGCGACCTCTCCGAGGGCCAGCGCCTCGCCCTCGCACTCGCGATCGTGCTGACCGGCCGCCCCCCGCTGCTCCTCCTGGACGAGCCGACCCGAGGCCTGGACTACGCCGCGAAGGCGCGCCTCGCGGACGTGCTGCGCGACCTCGCCGCCGAGGGCCACGCGATCGTCCTGGCCACGCACGACGTGGAGCTGGCGGCCGAGATCGCCCACCGGGTCGTGATCCTGGCCGACGGCGAGGTCGTCGCGGACGGTCCGACGGCCGACGTGGTCGTCTCCTCGCCCTCCTTCGCCCCCCAGGTCTCCAAGATCCTGGCCCCGGACCCGTGGCTCACGGTCACCCAGGTACGCGAGGCCCTGGCATGACGGCACCCCGGCAAAAGAGCGACCGCCAGGCCAAGGCCGTCCGCCTCGGCCCGCGCGGCATCGTCGCCCTCACCCTCATCACCCTCACCGGCATCGCCGCCTTCGGCTGGCCCCTCCTCGCCGACGAGAACTCCGGGCTCGCCCACTCCCAGGACGCCCCCTGGCTCTTCGCCGCGCTCCTGCCCCTCCTCGTCGGCGTGGTCGTCGCCACCATCGCGGACGAGGACGGCGGCATGGACGCCAAGGCCGTCGCCATGCTCGGCGTCCTCGCGGCGGTCGGCGCCGCCCTGCGCCCGCTGGGCGCGGGCACGGCCGGTCTGGAGCCGATGTTCTTCCTGATGGTGCTGAGCGGCCGCGTCCTCGGCCCGGGCTTCGGCTTCGTGCTCGGCGCGGTCACGATGTTCGCGTCCGCCCTGCTCACGGGCGGTGTCGGCCCCTGGATGCCGTTCCAGATGCTGTCGATGGGCTGGTTCACGATGGGCGCCGGGCTGCTCCCGGGCCCGCACCGCCTCCGGGGCCGGGGCGAGCTGGTGCTGCTCGCGCTGTACGGCTTCGCGGCGTCCTTCGCGTACGGCACGGTCATGAACCTTCAGGGCTGGACGTACATCGGCGGCATGTCGTCCGGGATCTCCTTCCACCCGGGCGACCCGCTGGGCGAGAACCTGCTGCGCTTCGCCGCGTACTGCGCGACCACCTCGCTCGGCTGGGACCTGGGCCGGGCGGTGCTCACGACGGTCCTGACGTTCGCGCTCGGCTCGACCGTACTGAAGGCACTACGCAGAGCCACCCGGCGCGCTTCCTTCGAGGCCCAGGTCACATTCGAGGGCTCCGGCGGGTGAGGCCCCCCACAGGACCCAGGTCACATACGACCCGGAATAGTAGCTCTATACGGCCTGGATAAAGCCACAAATAACCCCTCCGACCAGCCGTTTCTCCCCCACCCCCGACCCGGGTCGTTCCACCCCGGATGCGAGGACCACTAGTAACAGGGGTGTTTGCGGCCGCCTCTCGGGGTCGCTAAAACTGGTCCAGTCGCCGGGCACCGCCTGGCCCGATCACCGGGCCGCGGAAGCCCACGCAGGACGAAACCCCCGCTCCTCCCGGGAGCTCATGTGGCTCTCCGGAGCTGCCGCCTGCTCCGCGACAGCCCTTGTCCCCGAAGTTAGGTCTCTCTGTGTCGTTCGCCGCCCGTCTCGCCGCCCGCAAGAAGTCGATCGCCGCTGGTGCTGCCACGCTGCTCGCCGCCGCCGGTATCGCGGCGGCCGCCGTTCCCGCCCAGGCCGCCCCCATGGGCGCCCAGGACGTGGCGAAGAAGATGATCCCGAGCGCCGCCCAGTTCCAGTGCTTCAGCAACATCGTCAACCACGAGTCCGGCTGGAACATCCACGCCTCGAACCCGTCCAGCGGTGCGTACGGCCTGGTCCAGGCGCTCCCCGGCTCCAAGATGGCCACCAAGGGCGCCGACTGGCAGACCAACCCCGCCACCCAGATCGCGTGGGGCCTGGACTACATGAACTCGCGCTACGGCAGCCCGTGCGGCGCCTGGAACTTCTGGCAGCAGAACAGCTGGTACTGATCCCCAGCCGAGCACAAGCCGAGCACAAGCGAAGCGAAGCTCCCCGGTAGAAACACCTACCGAGGGAGCTTCTCCCGTTTCTCCGGGCGCCAGCCCTGCATCCGGCTACAACCGCTGCAAGATCGTCGCCGTAGCCAGCGCACCCCCCGCACACATAGTCACCAGCGCGAACTCCCGGTCGTGCCGTTCCAGCTCGTGCAGGGCCGTCGTGATCAGGCGGGCGCCCGTCGCGCCGACCGGGTGGCCCAGGGCTATCGCGCCCCCGTTCACGTTCACCTTGTCCAGGTCCTGGTCGAAGACCTGGGCCCAGCTCAGGACCACCGACGCGAACGCCTCGTTGATCTCGACCAGGTCGATGTCCCGCAGGGACATGCCCGCCTTGCCCAGGACCGCCCGCGTCGCGTCGATCGGGCCGTCGAGGTGGAAGTGCGGGTCCGCCCCCACCAGCGCCTGTGCCACGATCCGCGCCCGGGGCCGCAGCTTCAGCGCCCGCGCCATCCGCTTGGACGCCCACATGATCGCGGACGCGCCGTCGGAGATCTGGGAGGAGTTCCCGGCCGTGTGCACGGCGGTCGGCATGACCGGCTTCAGCCCGGCCAGCGCCTCCATCGACGTGTCCCGCAGGCCCTCGTCCCGGTCGACGAGCCGCCACATGCCCTGCCCGGCCGTCTGCTCCTCCTCGGTCGTGGGGACCTGTACGGCGAACGTCTCGCGCTTGAAGCGCTCCTCCCCCCACGCCACCGCCGCCCGCTCCTGCGAGAGCAGCCCCAGCGAGTCGACCCGCTCCCGCGTCAGCCCCCGGTGCCGCGCGATCCGCTCGGCCGCCTCGAACTGGTTGGGCAGGTCCACGTTCCACTCGTCCGGGAACGGCTTCCCGGGCCCGTGCTTGGACCCCGACCCCAGCGGCACCCGCGACATCGCCTCCACCCCGCAGCTGATGCCGATGTCCACGACCCCCGCCGCCACCATGTTGGCGACCATGTGGCTGGCCTGCTGGGACGAGCCGCACTGGCAGTCCACGGTGGTCGCCGCCGTCTCGTACGGCAGCCCCATCGCCAGCCACGCGGTGCGCGCCGGATTCATGGACTGCTCGCCGGCGTGCGTGACCGTGCCGCCGACGATCTGCTCCACGCAGTCCGCGTGGATCCCGGTCCGCCCGAGCAGCTCGCGGTAGGTCTCGCCGAGCAGATAGGCGGGGTGCAGATTGGCGAGCGCGCCTCCGCGCTTGCCGATCGGCGTACGTACGGCTTCGACGATGACGGGTTCCGCGGCCATGAGCTCGTCCTCTCCTTGGCACAGTCGCCGGGGCCTCCCGGAGCCGCCGCGACCGAACTAGTACGCGTTCTAGTTCCGTATGCAGTCTGGTGAGACTTACCCCCGGTACGCAAGGGTTGTGCACGCACCCGCCGCACCCCGGCGACCGCAACCGAGCACCCCGGAACCCTTGCCACTTGTAGAACCCGTTACTACCTTTCAGTCAAATTCTGATGGATCGTCAGACAAGCTCAGACAAGTGCCGTCGAGATGGAGTTGCCGATGCGCTGCCCCCACCTGCCCGAGGGGTTCGACTTCACCGACCCCGACCTGCTCCAGGACCGCGTCCCGCACCCGGAGTTCGCCGAGGCGCGGCAGACCGCCCCGGTCTTCTGGTGCCCCCAGCCGCACGGCATCGCCGGCTTCGGCGACGACGGCTACTGGGCGGTGACCCGGCACGCGGACGTCAAGTACGTCTCCACGCACCCGGAGCTGTTCTCCTCCACCACCAACACCGCCGTCATCCGCTTCAACCAGAACATCACCCGCGACCAGATCGAGGTCCAGCGGCTGATCATGCTCAACATGGATCCGCCGGAGCACACCCGGGTCCGCCAGATCGTCCAGCGCGGCTTCACCCCGCGCGCGATCCGCTCGCTCGAAGGCGCCCTGCGCGACCGGGCCCTGCGGATCGTGGACACCGCCCTCGCCTCCTCCAAGGGCCGCGACTCCTTCGACTTCGTCACCAACATCGCCGTCGAGCTGCCGCTCCAGGCGATCGCGGAGCTCATCGGCGTACCGCAGCAGGACCGCGCGAAGATCTTCGACTGGTCCAACAAGATGGCGGCGTACGACGATCCCGAGTACGCCATCACCGAGGAGATCGGCGCCGAGGCCGCCATGGAGATCGTCTCGTACGCGATGAACCTCGCGGCGGCGCGCAAGGAGTGCCCGGCGAAGGACATCGTGTCGCAGCTGGTCGCGGCGGAGGGCGAAGGCAACCTGTCCTCCGACGAGTTCGGCTTCTTCGTCATCCTGCTCGCGGTGGCGGGCAACGAGACGACCCGCAACGCGATCAGCCACGGCATGCACGCGTTCCTCACCCACCCCGACCAGTGGGAACTCTACAAACGCGAACGCCCCGAGACGGCGGCCGAGGAGATCGTGCGCTGGGCGACCCCGGTGGTGTCCTTCCAGCGTACGGCGGTGCAGGACACGGAACTCGGTGGCCAGAAGATCAAGGCGGGCGACCGGGTCGGCCTGTTCTATTCGTCGGCCAACAACGACCCCGAACTCTTCGACGCCCCCGAGAAGTTCGACATCCTCCGCGACCCGAACCCGCACCTCGGCTTCGGCGGCGGAGGTCCGCACTTCTGCCTCGGCAAGTCGCTGGCGGTCCTCGAAATCAACCTGATCTTCAACGCGATAGCGGACGCCCTGCCGAACCTGACGCTCGCGGGCGACCCGCGCCGCCTGCGCTCGGCATGGCTGAACGGGATCAAGGAGCTCCAGGTGAGCCCGTGAGGCTCGGGAGCTCTACAGGTTCCGTACGAAGTCGCTGAAAGCGGCCGGGTTGACGCGTATGGCGGGGCCGTGGGGGTTCTTGGAGTCGCGGACGGCGATGGTGGAAGGGAGGAGGGCGGCGACTTCTACGCATTCGCCGCCCTGATCACCGCTGTACGTGGACTTGCGCCAAGCGGCGTCGCCGAGCGGCACGCACTCGACGCAGGAGCCGCCCTGATCACCGCTGTAGCTGGACTTACGCCACTGGACGCGGGTCAGATCCAGGTTGCTCCCCATACCGTTCCTCCATCGCGTGCCGGATCAGCTTCGCCGAGTCCTGGATGGACAGGGCGGCGGCTTGGAGGTGATCGTAACGGAGTGAACAGTCCTTGACCGTGTCCGGGTTGGCAGTTGGATGACCAGCTCCGTAGCCCTCGGTGTAGACGATGGCCGGATCCCCGGTGAAGCGGAAGAGGTCGAACGAGCCTTGCAATCCGGCATGCGCCCCAACCCCGTACGGCAGGATCTGGATGTTCACCTTCGGGTTGCTCTCGAACGACAACAGCCGGTCCAGTTGCCCGCGCATGACCTCGGCGCCGCCGATCTCCTGATACAACGCGGCCTCACCGATGATCGCCCATAGGACCGGCGCACTCCCCTTCTCCAGGATGCGCTGCCGGGCCAGCCGGACCGCCGTACGGTCGTCCAAGTTGGTTTGATCCAGCGTGCCGAGCACGGCGCGCGCGTACGGCGCGGTCTGCAGGAGCCCGTGGATCAGGTGCGTATGGAACGTATAGATCTCAATCGCCCGCGCCTCCAGCTCAGCAACTTGCTGAAACCAAGCCGGAAGTTGACTTCGCAGCACCAGCGGCAGCAGGCGCGACAGCAGCCCGCCCGTGCCCAGCGCGATGTCCGCGCGTTCGCTGAAGTCGGCCGTCGGTAGTTTGCGGGCCGTCTCGATCTGACCGATCAGCGAACCCGTGTACGAGATGATCGCGCCCAGTTGCTTCTGGGTGAGCCCGCCCGCCTCGCGGTAGCGGCGCAGCTCGTAGCCGTAATAATCGAGCGGCGAGGCGCTCGGATCGAGGACGTTGATGTGGACCACGGCGGGTACCCCCTCGTGCTCAACTCCGCTTACTTCCAAGCGGGTTGCATTCGTGCCGTAGCCGAGAGTAGCCATCTCGCGCCACGCTCGTACCGTGAACGACAATTCCCAGTACGGCATGCGCTTCACGGTCGGCGTGCACTCCGCCCGCCATGTCCGCAGGATCGTCCGTACGCACCTCGACTTCTGGGCCATGTCCGAGCTAGTGGACGCGGCCGAACTCGCCGTGACGGAGCTGCTCGCCAACGTGGTACGGCATGTGCCGGACCGCTACTGCGAGTTGAGCATCCGCCGCCGGCCGCACGGCGTACGCATCGAGGTGTCGGACAGATTCCCGCAGCTTCCCCTGCCCCTCAACGCGTCGGAGGAGGACGAGTCCGGGCGCGGGCTCGTCATCCTGGACGCGGTGGTCGACAAGTGGGGCGTCTCCCCGGGCCCGGCCAGGACCGGGAAGACGGTGTGGTTCGAGTGCGGGACGCCCCCGCAGGGCATCACCGACATAGACCTTGATGAACTCCTCCACGACTGAAACAGTTGCGATCGAACGTGATCACAACCGGATCGGTGGGGGAATGAGCACACAGGAACAGAATCAGCAGCTCGTGGTCACCGAGCGGACACGTCATCGGCGGCTGCGGGAGCAGGGCAGTACCGAGGTCGCTGACCTCGACGCGATACTCCGGGGCGGGTTCGTCTGCCATCTCGGCGTCGTCGTCGACGGGACGCCCATGGTCGTGCCCACCGTGTACGGCGTGGACTTCGGCACCCGTACCCTCTACGTCCACGGATCCGTCGCCAGCCGCAGCCTCGTCCAGGCGCCCGAGCAGACCGTCTGCGTCACCGTGACGCACATCGACGGGCTCGTCCTCGCGCGGTCGGTCTTCGAGCACGGAGTGAACTACCGGAGTGCCATGGTCTACGGGGTGCCCCGGGCCGTCACGGACGGGGACGAGCTGCTGCACGGGCTGCGGGTCGTGACCGAGCAGTGCGCGCCGGGGCAGTGGGAGTACGCGCGGCGGCCCAGCCGCAAGGAGCTCGCCGCCACCTCGCTGCTCGCGCTGCCGCTCACCGAGGCGTCCGTGAAGACCGCGTCCGGCCCGCCCGAGGACGGGGACGGGCCGGACGGTGAGCTCGGGCTGTGGGCCGGGGTGGTGCCGGTGCGCAGCTACTTCGACGCGCCGGAGCCCGACCCCGTTCTGCCCGCCGGCATCGCCTTGCCGCCCCATGTCGCCGCTCTGGGCGCGGGCAGCTCCGGGAGCTGAACGCCGCGCGGGCCCGCGAGCACGTACACCAGGGCGAAGCCCGCGCCGACGACGGTGGCGCCGCCTATCGCGTCGAGCACCCAGTGGTTGGCGGTGGCGATGATCGCGCAGACCGTGAAGAGCGGGTGGAGCATGCCCAGCGCCTTCATCCACAGCTTGGGCGCCACCACCGCGATCACGATGCCGCACCACAGCGACCAGCCGAAGTGCAGACTCGGCATCGCCGCGTACTGGTTGGTGACCTGCGTCATCGCCCCGTAGTCCGGGTTGGCCAGGTCCTGCGGGCCGTGGACCGTGTCGATGAAGTCCATGCCCGGCATCAGGCGCGGCGGGGCGAGCGGGAAGAACCAGAAGCCGACCAGACCGAGCACCGTGGCGAAGCCCAGGGCCGCGCGCGCCCAGCGGTAGTCGGCCGGGCGGCGCACGTAGAGGACGCCCAGGACGGTGAGCGGCACCACGAAGTGGAACGACTCGTAGTAGAAGTTGAAGAACGACTCCAGCCACTTGGCGTGCTGGATCGAGTGGTTGGCCCAGCGCTCGATGTCGATGTGGAGGGCGCGCTCGATCGACGCGATCGTCCGGCCGTGCGCCTCGGCCGTCTCCCGCCCGGCGGTGGCCTCAAGGCGGATGTGGGAGTACGCGGAGTAGCCGACGCGTATGGCGAGCAGTTCCAGGAGCAGGTTCGGGCGGCTGAGCACCCGGCGCCAGAACGGCAGCAGCGGGACGCGGGCCCAGCGGGCCGGGACGGGCTCCGCGTATGTGGTGGGGAGCGGCGTGCGGAAGTGCTCGGAGGTGCGCGGCAGGAACGGGACCAGGCAGGCCGCGAGCAGCGCCGTCAGCAGGGGAACGTTGTCACGTAACGGGTAAAGCACCGGCATGTTCGGCAGCAGCACCGCGCCCGGGAGCGTCATCACCAGGATGACGAGCGCGGGCCACACCAGCCGGTCGCGGGCCTTGGTGCCGACCCGGCCGACCATCGCGAGCAGCACCCACAGGAGCTGGTGCTGCCAGGCCGTCGGCGAGACGGTGACCGCGACGCAGCCGGTGAGGGCGACGGCGAGGAGGAGCTGGCCGTCGCGCGCGTAGCGGACGGCGCGGCGCAGGCCGAGGACGATCACGGCGACGGCGAGCACCAGGAAGAGCGCGATCTCCAGCGGCCCTTCGAGGCCGATCCGGAGCAGGGCGCCGTGCAGGGACTGGTTGGCGAGGCCGTCGGGGCGCGCGCCGAGCCCGGCGCCCGCCACGTGGTGCACCCAGTACGTCCAGGAGTCGTGCGGCATGAGCGCCCAGGTCAGGGCGGTCGCGGCGGCGAAGGTGGCGGTGGTGGAGACGGCCGCGCGTCTGCGTCCGGTGAACCAGAGCAGCGGGACGAAGAGCAGCACGGTGGGCTGGAGGGCGGCGCCGACGCCGATGAGCACCCCGCAGGCGCGCTCTCCGCGTACGGCGAAGCAGCCGAGCAGGACGAGCAGGACCGGGATGATGCTGGTCTGGCCGGTGGTGAGGGCGTTGCGGACCGGCAGCGAGACCATCAGGAGGCTGATGGCGACGGGCGCGGCCACCAGCGAACTGCGGCGCGAGATCGGCCCCGGCAGCGCGCGGGCGGCGACGACGCCGAGCACCGCGACGAGCAGCAGGGTGGAGAACGTCCAGGCCACACCGAGCGCCTGCTCGGCGGAGTGGGTCAGCGGTTTGAGGACGAGCCCGGCGAAGGGGGTGCCGGTGAAGTGGTCCTGGTCGTACAGGGACCCTTTGACGTGCAGCACGCCGTTGACGCCGTCGGCACCGTTCGCGCCGGTCCAGGTCTCCAGGTCGGTGAGTCTCTCCCCTGGTGGAAGGCGCAGGACGTGGGCCATCTGCCGTATCGCGAGGACGGCGGCGACCAGCCACAGCACCACCCGGGCCGCGCCCATCCGGGGGTCCGCCGACCCCGAGTCCACCGCGCTGCCGCGTCCGCCGTGCTCCGCATTAGCCACGCCCCGCCAAGCCTCCCACCGTTCTCTAAAAGCCCGCTGTTCGCCCGTCGTACCGGCCCCCGAGTGCGGGGCGACTGCTCAAAACCCCACACCACCCCACTGAGGAGACTCAGACAACCCCCACTTCGCCTGACTGTCACCAGGGTTTTGACCGGAATCGCCTTGACCGGACTCCGCAACGTACGGGAACCGGACCTGCCGGAACGCCGTCGCGGATCGCGTCGGTCGGTGGTGCGTGGAGAGGCATCGGGCGGCGAACTGTGCTGGTCATGGGGGCATTGCCGACGCTCCGAATCGGCTCGACCGTGTCCCTCGGCACGGGGACGCGGCTGGCTGTGCGTCAGGAGACGTCGGCGGTGCGGTGGGAGGCCGAGGCGAGCAGATCGTGACGAGCCTCACGGTGCCCCACCCCGCCCCTTCCCTAGACCCTCCGGGGGTGTGGGTGGGTGGAGGTGGGTTTCCCGGGGGCTGCGCCCCCAGCCCCCCCGTTCGTCTGCGGACCGTGCTGGGTTGCTCGCGCAGTTCCCCGCGCCCCTTGAATGCCGCTGCGCGGCAATCCCCTGGGCGCCCCGCAGGGGCGCATTCAGGGGCGCGGGGAACTGCGCGACCAGCCCCCACCGGCCCGCAGACGAAACACCCGGCCGTAGGGTCGGGGCATGAGCATCGTGAAGATCAATGTCCTGAAGGTCCCGAGCGAGCAGCGCGAGGTGCTGGAGCAGCGGTTCGCCGCGCGCGCGGGGTCGGTGGAGAACTCCGACGGGTTCGAGTGGTTCGAGCTGCTGCGTCCGGTCGAGGGCACCGACGAATACCTCGTGTACACCCGCTGGCGCAGCGAAGAGGACTTCGAGAAGTGGATGGCCACGTCGATGCGCGGCGCGCACGGCGGGGGCGGCGCGGCGGAGGGCGAGGGCGAGCGCCCCAAGCCCGCCGCGACCGGCTCCACGCTGTGGTCGTTCGAGGTCGTGCAGCAGGCGGGACCGAAGGGCTGAACCGGCACCGCCGGTAGTACGGCCCGTACGCCTCGAAGCGTGCGGGCCGTACGTCCCGGCGCTCCCCCTAGAGCCCCAACATCCGCTCCGTCAGCTCCCGGTAGTCGCGCAGCGCGAGGCGGAGTTCCTCGGTGTCGCCCTTCGCGGGGACGGCCTGACGCCGTTCCTTGACCAGTTCCGCGACCCGCGCGGCCGTCTCGCCCAGTACCGCGTCGGCCTCCTCCACGGCCTGCCGGGGCTCGTCGACGAAGCCGCTCACCGCGCGGTGCAGCCGCAGCGCCCACTTGTCGCGCTCCTCGGTGGGGAGCAGGGGGGCGGGTGCCAGGTCGGCGGGCGGGGGTGGCACGGGCTGGTCGGCGGCGCTCGCCGCCGAACCGGCCGCACCCGCCGCGCCCGAGACCCGTACCGCCGGATCGGAGCCGCGTACCTCTGGAGCCACCGGTGCGGCCTCGGCTTCGGCCGGTCCCGTCCCCGTCCCGTCCTCATCGCGTCGCATCACACCGCACTCCCCTTCGCGTGCCGTCGCGGCAGGGCCGGGCGGCGGGTGGGCTGGGCGTGGCGCGGGCCCGCCGTGAGGAGTTCCTCGAACAGGGTGCGGGCCTCGATGACCGCCTCCCGGATCTCCTCCGTGTCGCCCGTGCCCCGCGCCGCGCGGTGCACCCTGCGGTAGCCGTCGAGCTGGCCCGCGTGGTGCACGGACAGCGCCGCGAGCTGGTCCTCGTACGCCTTCGCCGCCGGGAAGCCCCGTTCCTCGGCCAGCCGGGCCACCAGCTTGTCGGCCGCCTCGGCGGCCCCGCGCGGCGAGTCGACGAACTGTTCCTGGATGCCCGCCCAGCGCACGAGGTAGTGCTCGCGGACCTCGGGCGGCAGCGGGCGTTCGGTGAGCGAGCCGTGCCGCTTCAGCCGCTCGGCGAGCTCGCGCTCGGCGGCTCGGCGGTCCCCGTCGTGCAGGACGACCGCCCGTTCGTACTCGGGGCCGAAGCGCCGCCGCAGCCCGCGCCCGCCGGTCGCCGAGCCGCGCAGGGCGAACCGGACGGCGACGGCGAGGGCGGCGAGGGCGAGCACCGCGATCAGGACGACAATCACGATCGTGGACATGTCTGCCTTCCCGGTGAGTTGGTCCGTACCCGCCGGGTTGCCAGGAATTCGGTGGCCAAACGGCACCGGTCTCGGGTAGGCAGACGCCCATGAGTTGGATCATGAACCGCGAGCCCTACGACTCCCCCGACGCGGCCCTGCTCCGCCGCGAGTACTACGACGAGGTGGCGAGCCGCTGGTACGGCCGCCCGGCCACCGCCGAGGAGATCGAGGAGGGCCTCGCGGACGACGGCGCCGACCGGCTGCGCCCGCCGCTGGGCGACTTCGTGGTCGGCCGCCACGGCGGAGTGGCCGGCGCCTGCGGCGGCATCCTGCTCTGCGAGACCGCCCCGGTCATCGACGGTACGGCCCCGGCCACCGCCGAGCTGACCAGGGTCTACGTACGCCCCGGCCTGCGCGGTACCGGCGGCGGCGCCGCGCTCCTCACCACCCTGGAGACGGCCGCCCGCCGCCTCGGCGCCCGCCGCGTCGCGCTGGACACCCGGCACGACCTGGTGGAGGCGCGTGCGCTGTACGCGCGCAACGGCTATCGGGAGATCGAGCCGTACGCGCAACGACCGTACGCGGAACGGTGGTTCGCGAAGGAGCTGTGAGAGGGACTCGCTACGGACTCATCTCGCGTGGTCCCGGCGCAGCTCCGGTCCCCTCGGGCGCTCCTCGTCCGAGCCGGACATCTCGGCCGTGAGCTCCTCCACCAGCTTGGCCAGGTCGGTCGGGCGGTCCGGGCCCCACCAGTCGCCGAGCAGCTCGGACAGGGACTCCTCGCGGGCCCGGGCGAGCCGGACCGCCGTCGCGCGGCCCGCCTCGGTGGAAACCAGGGCGATCCCCTCGCGCACGGCGAGGCCGCGCTCCTCCAGTTGCCGGGCGCCCTCCGTGACCAGCCGCAGCGGTACGCGCGTGCGCTCGGCCACGAAGGCCGGTTCCGCCGAGCCGTAGTGGTGGATGCGCAGCAGGAGCCAGCTCGACGCGGGCAGCAGGTCCAGGCCCGCCCGGGCGGTGATCTTCTCGTAGACCGCGCGGCGGCCCTCCCGTGTGCCGAGCACCGACAGCGCCCGCGCGCACTCGTCGTACGACGAACGCTGGACCGGGTTGGAGGCCACGGTCTCGCTGACGTCGGGCGCGGTGACCGCGCCGCGCAGCTTGTCCTCGCGCAGGAACCAGGCGATCACGAAGGCGAGCAGCGTCACCGGCACCGCGTAGAGGAAGACGTCGGTGATCGACTGCGCGTACGCGTGCAGGACCGGGGGCCGCAGCGCCGGCGGCAGCTCGGCGATCCCGCGCGGGTCCGCGGCCAGTTGGGAAGGCCCGGTGCCCGCAGGGAGCTCGCGACCGGCCAGCGCGTCGGCGAGTTTGCCGTTCAGGCGGTTGGTGAAGATCGTGCCGAAGATCGCCACGCCGAAGGAGGCGCCGATCGAGCGGAAGAAGGTCGCCCCGGACGTGGCCACACCCAGGTCCGCGTACCCCACCGCGTTCTGGACGACCAGGACGAGCACCTGCATCACCAGGCCGAGCCCCGCGCCGAAGACGAAGAAGTACAGGCTCATCTCCCAGGTGGAGCTCGTCTCGCTGAGCCGGTGCAGCAGGAGCAGACCGACGGTGACGACGGCCGTGCCCGTGATCGGGAAGACCTTCCAGCGGCCGGTGCGCGACACGATCTGGCCGGACGCCGTCGACGTCAGCAGCAGGCCGAGCACCATCGGCAGCATGTGCACGCCGGACATCGTCGGGGTGATGCCCTGCACGACCTGCAAGAACGTCGGCAGGTACGTCATCGCCCCGAACATCGCGAAGCCGATGACGAAGCTGATGACGGCGACGAGGGAGAAGGTGCGGATACGGAACAGCTTCAGCGGAAGGACAGGTTCCGCCGCCTTTCGCTCGACCGCGACGAACGCGCCGAGCAGCACCGCGCCCAGCACCGCGAGCCCGACGATCTGCGCCGAGCCCCAGGCCCAGGTGGTCCCGCCGAGGGAAGCGACGAGGACCAGACAGGTGGCGACGGACGCGATCAGGAAGGTGCCGAGGTAGTCGATGGTGTGGCGGGTGCCGTGGACCGGGATGTGCAGCACGGCGGCGATCACGAGAAGCGCGACGACACCGATCGGGAGGTTGATGTAGAACACCCAGCGCCAGCTGAGGTGTTCGGTGAAGAGCCCGCCGAGCAGCGGGCCGAGCACGCTGGTCGCGCCGAACACGGCGCCGAACAGGCCCTGGTAGCGCCCGCGTTCGCGCGGGGAGACGAGATCGCCGACGATCGCCATCGACAGCACCATCAGCCCGCCGCCGCCCAGCCCCTGGACCGCACGGAAGGCGATCAGCTGCCCCATGTCCTGCGCGACGCCGCACAGCGCCGAGCCGACGAGGAAGATCACGATGGCGGCCTGGAACAGCTTCTTCCTGCCGTACTGGTCGCCGAGTTTGCCCCAGAGCGGGGTCGCGGCGGTGGAGGCGAGCATGTACGCGGTGACGACCCAGGACAGGTGCTCCATCCCGCCGAGGTCGCTGACGATCGTCGGCAGCGCCGTGGAGACGATGGTCTGGTCGAGCGCGGCCAGCAGCATGCCGAGCAGCAGCGCACCGATGGCGACGAGTACGGTCCGCCGCTCCTGCCCGACGCCGGGCCCGGCGCCCGGGGAGAGCGCGGTGGAGGCCGTTTCCTGGGCCATGGGCCGCCCCTCTCTGTCTCAGCCGCCCCCGCTGTCTCCGCCCCGCCTCTCTCCATCTTGATCGCAATATCCGGATATGGCCTGCCGGGCCCGCCCCGACCCCTCGGTCCACCCCCACGGGCCCTGCATAATCGCAGGCAGTTCAAGGGGAGGGGACCCACGATGACGGGACACGTATGTCCTGAATGCGGTACGGAACGCGAGCCCACCGGCAGACCGGCCTGCACCTGCGCGCTACGAGCGGACCGCTCGGCCGAGATAGCCGCGTCGGAGGACTTCGACCCGCTCCGGATCAGGCCGTATGTGACGTTGGAGAACTTGGAGGGCCGGGAGGACGCGGGGCACCCCGAGGGGGGCGACCCCAGGGTGACGATGCCGCTGCGGGCCGTACCGCCGGCGGCGGGGCCCGCCGCTAACGAGCGTGGGGCGACCATGCCATTCCGGGCCACCCCTCCAGGGGCGCGGGGAACTGCGCGACCAGCCACACACGACCCGCAGACGACCGACCGCCCCCGACGCCGCCCCCTCCTCCTCGCACTCGCAACCACCGTGGCGATCGCCACGCTCGGCACGGCCGCGTTCGCGGGCGGCCTCTTCGGCGGGGACTCCGACACGGACGCGACCGGCCCGGCCACAACCGTGAGCACCGCCCCGGACCCCGCCACCACCTCCAGCACCCCCTCCCCCACCGCACCGGAGCCCACCCGCACCACCCCGCACACCACCCCCTCCCCCCACAAGAGCTCACCCTCCCCGAGCCGTACGCCTAAGGCCTCCACCAGCCCCTCCCGCCGCCCCACCACGCCCTCACCCACCCCGTCGCAGGTCACCGGCTCCGTCGACACCCCGACCGCCCCGGTCGCACCGCCCGCCACGGCCCCCGCACTGCGCCGGGGCGACAACGGCCCCGAGGTCGCCGAACTCCAGGACCGACTCGCCCAGTTGACGATCTACAACGGAAGGATCGACGGCCACTTCGGCTCCAAGACGGAGAGCGCGGTGCGTACGTACCAGTCGTACATGGGCCTCGAAAGCGACCCGCCGGGCGTCTACGGCCCGGAGACCCGCAGCGCCCTGGAGGCGCAGACGTCCTAGGGGGGCGACGGGGACGATCAAGACCCAAGAGCGAGGCCGGTTGGACCATTCGGCCCTTTGTTTTGTATCGTGATGGAACAAAGTGGTTCCGCCCGTACTCCCTGACCGGCGGGCGGAGCCACTTGTCTCTGCTCCCGCACCCAGGAGTCCACCGATGACGGCCACGCCCACGACCCTGACCGCCCGCGCCCTCCTGCTGGACATGGACGGCACGATCGTCAACTCCGACGCCGTGGTCGAGCGGTGCTGGCGCCGCTGGGCCGTGGAGCACGGCCTCGACCCCGAGGAAGCGCTGAAGGTCGTCCACGGCCGCCAGGGCTACGCCACCATGGCCGTCCTGCTGCCGGACCGCCCGATGGAGCAGAACCTCGCGGACAACCGCGTGATGCTCGCCGAGGAGACGGCCGACACGGACGGCGTCGTCCCCGTCCCCGGCGCCCCCGCCTTCATGGCCTCCCTCGCCGGGCTCCCCCACGCCCTGGTCACCTCGGCGAACGAGCCGCTGGCCCGGGCCCGCATGGGCGCGGCCGACCTGCCTCTGCCGACCGTACGCGTCACGGCCGAACGCGTCGGCGCGAGCAAGCCGGACCCCGAGGGCTTCCTCAAGGGCGCCGCCGAACTGGGCTTCGCCCCGGCGGACTGCATAGTCTTCGAGGACTCGGAAGCAGGCATCCAGGCGGGCCTGGCAGCAGGAATGCGAGTCATAGGCATAGGCCCCCGAGCGGCCGCGCACGGCCCGACGACACACGTACCGGACCTGACGCACGTAACGGTGACGGAAGAGCGGGACGGCACCCTCACCCTGCTGATCGCCCCGTAGGGGCGTTCTCAGGGGCGCGGGGAACTGCGCGACCAGCGACAGACGACCCGCGCCCGACCGACAACCCGAGATCGCCCCGCAGGGGCGCCTTAGGGGCGCGGGGAACTGCGCGACCAGCCCAAGACGGCCCGCAGACAAAGCACACCGCACCCCCGGAGGGACGACGCGGGGAACTGCGCGACCAGCCCAAGACGGCCCGCAGACGAAAACCCGCGCCCCAAACCGCCGGCGTCAGCCGGCAATGGCCTCAACCAGGCTGAACCCAGCCAGCGCAACCATCAGGCACGCAGCCACCTTCGTGATCAACCGAAGCGGCACGTACTTCATCAACGTCCGCCCGCCCAGAATCCCCAGCCCCGCCACCGCCCACAGCGCCAGCACCGCCCCCACCCCCACCGACAGCGGGCTGTCGTACCGCGCGGCCAGATTCGCGGTCATGATCTGCGTCAGGTCCCCGAACTCGGCGACCAGGATCAGCATGAACCCGGCCCCGGACACCTTCCAGAACGACTGGTCGGCCGGGGCCTTCACCCCGTCCTCCTCCTCGTCCTTCTTGAACAGCAGCATCGCCGCGCCCGCGAGGAAGAGGACGCCCACGATCGCCTGGAGCAGCCGGTGCGGCAGCAGGGTGAGCACGCTTCCCGCCGCGATGGCGAGCGCGACGTGCAGCAGGAACGCCGCCGCGACACCGACGAACACGTACGACGCCTTGTAGCGGGTGCCGAGCATCAGGCCCGCGAGCGCGGTCTTGTCGGGGAGCTCGGCGAGGAAGACCACGCCGAAGGTGATCGCCAGGATGGTGAAGCTGAGCACGGAAGAGGTCCTCAATCGGTCGGGCGCGGCGCGGCCGTACCGAGAGCGTGTCACGAGAGAATCCGGGGTCGCTTCGGCACAGCAGCGGCGCCATGAAGCGGAAAGCGGTCATGGTTCACTGCGGCCGAAGGTCTCGCTGGCGAGCCCTCGCGGGCCTGCCTCCGGGCGCCGGCTGGGGTCGCTCCCGAAGGAGAGTCCAGCAGTATGTCGACGTTCCGGCGAAGAGCTACTCCCCTTCTGCTCCGTACAGAATACGGGACACCGCCCCGCACCCGTCAGGGACCAAAGTCCCCCGGGAGTCGGCCGACGTCAGAGCGGCACATCCCGGTGCACCCGCCCCCGCGCCACCAGCTCCAGCACCACCGACACCGCCACCGCCTGCACCGCCATCAGCGCGACCAGCACGAACAGCTGCACCGCCCCCGCCTGCACCGGTGACGCCCCGCCGAGCAGCATGCCCACGAACGCCCCGGGCAGCGTGACGAGCCCCACCGTCCGGGGTCTGGTCGAGGCCGGGCAGCAGCGCGTCGGACGCGGTCGGACGGGCCACCTCCAGGCGCGCGTCCCGGTCGGGCAGCCCGAGCGCCATCCCCGCCTCCACCTCGCCGCGCCGCCCGGTCAGCTCGTCCAGCGCCCGCCGCCCGCCGAGCACCGTCGCGGTGAGCGCGCCGCCGATGAGGATGCCGGTGACGGGGATGAGCGCGATGCCCTTGACCGGGACGAGCCCGGTCAGCAGCAACACCCCCACCACCGGGGTCACTCCCGCCGCGATCGGCAGCGCGGCCCACCACCAGGTGCCGTTGGGCGTCATCCGCCGCCCGGCCGTACGGACCGCCACCGTGAACATCAGCAGCAGGAAGCAGAGCAGCAGCGGCACCGAGCCGACCACCCAGTGGATGGCGCTCGCCACCACCGCGAGCTGAACGGCCGCACGCACCCCGGCGACCAGGATCTCCTTCGCCCGGCCGAGCCGCGCCACCGTCGCGACACCGGCCGCGACCAGGAGCAGTACGGCGAGAACGACCCCGAGCGTGACATTGACGGGCAGCAGCACGCGCCCACGGTACGCCGGGACCTGCCGCCGCACCCGGTGGTGCAACCGTGGCATACGGGGCGTCAGTTCCCTTGTGGGACAAGGAGGTCAAGAGCACCTCACCCCTTGATGTGACGTGCCCATGTCGCCACTCTGTTACCTGGCGCCCACCCTCAGGAAACCTGGTGCCGCCACGATGACCGGGCCGCGCACCCGCGCGCCCGGCCAAGTCCCCCCACACCAAGGGAGTTCGCATGTCAGGTGTCTACGCGCGTCGAATAGCCAGGCTCTCCGCGCTCACCGCCTCCGCCGCCCTCCTCGCCACCGCGAGCCTGCTCACCGCCCCCGGCGCCCAGGCCTCACCCCCACCCCGGTCAGCGCCGCCACCGCCCGCAGCTACCTCGCCGCCATGACCGCCACCCCGGAGGGCTCCTCCGACGGCTACAGCCGGTCCAAGTTCCCGCACTGGATCACCCAGTCCGGCACCTGCAACACCCGCGAGGTCGTCCTCAAGCGCGACGGCACCAACGTCGTCACGGACTCCAGCTGTGCGGCCACCAGCGGCAGTTGGTACTCCGAGTACGACGGCGCCACCTGGACGGCCGCCGCCGACCTCGACATCGACCACGTCGTCCCGCTCGAGAGCCTGGCGCTCGGGCGCCAGCTCCTGGACGACCGCGCAGCGCCAGGGCTTCGCCAACGACCTGACCCGGCCCCAGCTGATCGCGGTCACCGACAACGTCAACCAGGCCAAGGGCGACAAGGACCCGGCCGAGTGGCTGCCCTCGCGCACCGCGTACCGCTGCACGTACGCCCGGATGTGGGTGGACGTGAAGCACTACTACAACCTGACCGTGGACTCCGCCGAGAAGTCCGCGCTGCAGTCGGTACTCAACGCCTGCTGAGCGCTCCGCTGGTAGTGCGGCGATTCGCTGCGGGCCGTCTGTAGCTGGTCGCGCAGTTCCCCGCGCCCCTACGGGGCCCCGCCATAAGTCCGCCTAGCAGCTCACTATCTCGCCCCTCCGTCCTTCCGTACCGTACGGAGCGGCGGAGGGGACGACATGGCCGGACTGCGCCTGGGACCACTGCTGCGGTACGTGGACGGCGGGTCCGGCACGTCGGCCACGGTCTGGGTGGAGGCGGACCGGCCGTGCACGGCCGAGGTGCGCTGCCCCGACGGCGCCCGTGGCTCCTCCCGTACGTTCCAGATCGCCGGGCACCACTACGCGCTGATCCCGGTCACCGGCCTCGCCCCGGGCGCCGCCACCCTGTACGACGTGCTGCTCGACGGGCGGCGGGTGTGGCCGCCCGAGCGCTCCCCTTCCCCGTCCGTGATCCGCACGCCCGCGCCCGGCGCGGCCCGACTGCGCGTCGCCTTCGGGTCCTGCCGCTGGGCCGCCCCGCCCAGGGCGAGCGCGACCCCGCAGGGCCCGACGCCCTGGACACGCTCGCCACCGGCCTCGCCGCCCGTCTGACCGCCGACCCGGACGCCGAGCGGCCCGACGTCCTGCTGCTCCTGGGCGACCAGGTGTACGCCGACTCCGTCTCGCGGGCGACCCGCCGCTGGCTCGCCGCCCGGCGCGATCTGGCCGACCCGCCATGGGCGCAGGTCGGGGACTACGACGAATACACCCGGCTGTACGACGAGTCGTGGGGCGACCCCGAGGTGCGCTGGCTGCTCTCCACCGTGCCGAGCTGCATGATCTTCGACGACCACGACGTGATCGACGACTGGAACACCAGCGCCGCCTGGCTGGCCGAGATGCGCGCCACCCCGTGGTGGCCGGAGCGGCTGGTCGGCGGCCTGATGTCGTACTGGGTCTACCAGCACCTCGGCAACCTCCCGCCCGCCGAGCTCGCCACCGATCCGCTGTACGCGGCGGTGCGGAGCAGCCCCGACGGCACGGACGCGCTGCGCCGGTTCGCGGCGGAGGCGGGCGCCGATCCGCCCACCCGTCACCCGGCCGCCACCCCTCAACGACAGCGCTGCGCGCCGACCCTTTGGATCGCGCTGGAGCTACCGCCGCGACTTCGGGCGCGTACGGCTGCTGATGGTGGACAGCCGGGCGGCCCGGGTCCTGGACGAGCAGAAGCGCGCGATGCTCGACGAGGCGGAGGCCGACTGGGTGCGGGAGCAGGCGCTCGACGGGACCGGCCCGTACGACCACCTGCTGATCGGGACCTCGCTGCCGTGGCTGCTGCCGCCGCTCGTCCATGACGCGGAGGGCTGGAACGCGGCCCTGTGCCGGGGCGAACGCGGCCCGCGCTGGGCGCGGTTCGGCGAGAAGCTGCGCCGCCGGGCCGACCTGGAGCACTGGGCGGCCTTCCCTCCTCCTTCGCCCGGCTCGCGGAGCTGATCGCCCGCGCGGGCAGCGGGCCGCAGGCGCCCGCCACGGTCTGCGTGCTCTCCGGCGACGTGCACCACGCCTACCTCGCGGAGCCGGTCCGGCCCACCGGCGGCCCGGACGCGCGCGTGCTCCAGTTGACCTGCTCGCCCGTCCACAACTCCGTCCCCGCGACGCTCCGGGCCGCGTTCCGCTTCGGGTGGAGCCGGTGGGGGCGGCGGCTCGGCCGGGTACTGGCCCGGCACGGCCGCCTCGGCGCGCCACCGGTGCGCTGGCGCCGAACAGGCGGTCCCCGGTTCGGGAACCAGCTGATGACGCTGACGCTGACCGGGCGCGCGGCCCGGCTCCGGCTCGACCAGGCGCGGGCAGGGCACGGCGGGTCCGCCCGCCTGGTCACGGTCCTGGACGAGGACCTGACTCCGTAACCCTGCGTCTCGATGCATTTGCTTTACGTCCATGTATGCCCCCCGTAAAGATGAATTCCAGCCAACTTCGGTCGCGATCCAACCGGAATTGAGCCATCTACTTAAACTTGAACTTGCAAGCATTGGTCAGGTCTACCTAACGTGGAGGCTCCACCGGCCCCGTCCCCCACACCGAAGGAGCCCGTCCCCATGGCTTCCCCCACGTTCCCCTCCGCTCTGAACACCGAGCGCGCCAAGCCCTACGTCCTGGGCCTTTTCCGGATCGTCACCGGCTTCCTCTTCGCCTGCCACGGCGCCGCCTCGCTCTTCGGCTGGTTCGGCGGCGCGGCCGGGACCGGCGGCACCATCGAGACCGGCGCCTGGCCCAGCTGGTACGCGGCCGCCATCCAGCTCGTCGGCGGCCTGTTGATCATGGCCGGACTCTTCACCCGCTCCGCCGCCTTCCTCTCCTCCGGCTCCATGGCGTACGCCTACTTCGACGTCCACCAGTCCGGCGCGCTGCTCCCCTCCAGAACGGCGGCGAGAACGCCGCGATGTTCAGCTGGGTCTTCCTGCTGCTCGTCTTCACCGGCCCGGGCGCCCTCGCCCTCGACCAGCTGCTCGGCGGCCGCGCCACGCCGCCGCCCTGCCGGAGACCACCGCGGCCGCAACCCCGGCGGGCACGGCGCGCTGACGCACCGACACTCCCGAACGACCGTTCACCGGCTTGCCGGTGACATCCCACCCCGAACGGAAACCCCACGCGCCCCAGGCGTACGCTGTACGGCTGTACAGCGACCCGGCCGCGAACCAGCGGCAGCAGGACGCATTCCGTTCGGGGGTCGTAGTGCTGGAGAGTGTGGGGTCGCTGACCGGCAGCCCATGGATTTACGCCGTGGTGACTGTCTCCGTTCTCCTGGACGTGTTCCTCCCCGTCCTGCCCAGCAGGGTCCTGGTGATCACCGCCGCGACCTCGGCGGCGGCCGGGTCGACCACCGCGGCGGGCGCCCGCACGCCATCCGCGACGTGCCCGACCTGCTCCTCCTCGCCGCCTGCGCCGCCGCGGCCTCGGTGCTCGGCGACCTCGTCGCGTACCGCCTCGCCTGGCGCGGCGGGGCGCGGCTCGACAAGGCCATCGCCCGCTCCCGCCGGCTGACCCGCGCACAGGAACGTCTCGGCGCCGCGCTGAGCCGGGGCGGCGGCGCGCTCGTCGTCATCGCCCGGTTCGCCCCGGCGGGCCGGTCCGTCGTCTCGCTCGGCGCGGGTGCGGCGCACCGCACCCCAAGGAGTTCCTGCCGTGGTCCGCCCTCGCCGGGGTGGTCTGGGCGGGCTACAGCGTCGGCCTCGGCTACTTCGGCGGGCGCTGGCTCGGCGCGACCTGGCTCGGCACGGGCATCTCCGTCCTCGCCCTGTTCGCGGCGGGCTCCTCGCCGCCTACGTCATGCGCCGCCCGGCCCAGGCCGCGGCGGCCGGCCCCGGCCTGACGCACGGACCGCGCCGCCCGCGCCCTGCGGACGGGTGCGGCTACGCCGGTGTCCTGACCGGCACTCCCCGTATCTCCAGGCCTTCGAGCAGCTCGGCCGTGGCCCGCGCTATCTCGTCCACCGCCCGGTCGAAGACCTCACGGTTGTGCGCGGCGGGCGCCCGGAAGCCGGACACCTTGCGCACGTACTGGAGAGCCGCCGCGCGGGTCTCCTCGTCGATGGCCTCCTCGGGGAGGGCCGGCGGCCGAGCGTCTTGATGCTTCTGCACATGCCTCAAGTGTGACGGGTACCACTGACAACGGCCTCGGTAGAGTCGGGGCATGGCGGCAGCGGACGAGGCGAAGGCACAGGGGCCCAGGGGGCCGACGGCACCGGCAGGGCCCTCGGGGCCCGTGCGGCTCGACAGCTGGATCTGGTCCGTACGGCTCACCAAGACGCGTTCCATGGCGGCGACGGCGTGCCGCGCCGGACACGTCCAGCTCAACGGCGAGCGCGTCAAACCCGCGCACACCGTGAAGGTGGGCGACGAGGTGCGGCTGCGCCTGGAGGGGCGGGAGCGGATCGTCATCGTCGCGAAAGTCATCCGCAAGCGGGTGGGCGCGGCGATCGCCGCCGAGACCTATGTCGACAACAGCCCGCCGCCGCCCGCCCGCTCGGACGTGCTCGCGGCCGGGGTGCGCGACCGGGGCATGGGCCGGCCGACCAAGCGGGACCGCCGGGAGATGGAACGGCTGCGCGGACTGTAGGGGCTTGCGAGGCGTTGGCCGGTATGCAACTCGGAGGCCAACTCCCGCTGTACCGGAGTAACTTGGAGGGCCGGGGGCCAGGGGAGCCCCCGGAACCGTCCCTAGAGGAACACGCCATGATCCTGTTACTGCTCGTCCTGGCGCTGGTCCTGTACGGCTTCGGCTTCAGTCTCGGCGGCATAGTGTTCTGCGTCGCCGTGGTGGCCGTACTCTTCAGCGCCCCACGCCGTGGCCGCTCCACGGCACCGTCCGGCGGCTCGTCCGGAGCCGGCGGAGCCGGCCGTGGCACGGACACGGACTACCAGGCCTACCGCGCCCGCCGGGACCGGATGGACCGGTGGGAGCAGCGCTACCGCAGGGAGCGGCAGAGCCGTCTGTTCTCCCTGCGCCGCCCCTGACCGATCGAGCGCCACCGAAACAGCGCACCGAGCACGACCCACGCACGAGGGCCCCGGACCGACTTCGGTCCGGGGCCCTCGCGTGCTGCCGCCGTCGGTGGGCGGCCGCGGCGCTGTCGACGCCCACACCCGGGCCTCGGCCGCGGCGACTAGGGCACCAGGAGCCGTTCGGCGAGGTAGCCGAAGACCAGCCCGAAGCCGGCCCACAGCGTGACCTGGATGGCGAGGGCGGCCGGGCGGAACTTCCAGAGCAGCATCGCCGGGAAGTCCTTCGGCAACTCGTTGACGGCGGGCAGGAACGCGTACGCGAGCCCGACCGCGACCAGGAAGGCGGCGAGGCGGCGACGGTCGCGTTCCAGTTGCCGAGGCGGGGCGCGAGCCGCTTGCCGAGGATCACCGCGGCGACGGCGAGCAGCACGCTCAGCGCGATCATCAGGAAGTACAGGGCGGTGCGTTTGCCGATCGTGTCGGGGTCACCGACGGACGGCGGGTTCGCCGGGTACTTCAGGAACAGGACGACGTAGACGGTCAGGAGCGCGCCGAGCGAGACGAGCGCCGCCGTGGCGCGCGGCCCGAACCGGCCGATCCGGCCGAGCGCGACGCAGAACGCGAGCGCCGCGATGCCGCCGATGGCCACGCCGAACACGAGCACACCGGTGGCGAGGCCGCCGGTGGACTGCAGGGTGCGGCTGAACACCTCTTCGCCGTGTTCGTGCGCGTGCGCGTCCTCGAAGTCGATGGCCGCGTCCACCCGGGGCTCGCCCAGGACGTACGCCACGACGAGTGCCAGGAGGCCCGCGGCGAGGCCGGCGAGCATGCCCCGCACCAGCAGGGCTCTGACGGACAGGGAGTTCACGAGTCGGTACCCCTGGTCTCAGTGGCAGGGGAAGCCGAGCAGGTGGCGTCCGTCGTGGACCCACTCGTGGACGTCCTCGCCGGACAGGAGGCTGGTCGCGCCCTGCTCGGCGCCGACGAAGTACAGCAGGACGAGCATGAGGATGCCGAAGAAGAGCGCCCAGGGAGCGATCGCCTTGAGCGATATGGGAGTGATGGCCGGCATTGCTTCTGCGCTGGGCGCAGGGGCGGCGGAGATAGCCACGGCAGAACCTCCTGGGGAACACGCGTCCCGGTCATTGGTGCCTTTGTCGACGGTGGTGGGTCTGACTTCCCCGTCTTCGCTCCCTGTTGAGGGCGCTCGCCGGGTTCACAGTGGCGCGACCGTGCCGGAATCTCACCGGGCTTCCTTCACACCGTCTTTATGTCGACGAGACCGTACCGCGTGAGGGACCGCGCCGCTACGGCGTGCGGGTGCACAACCCCGCGCGAAGTGCGCGAACGGCCGTGCTCTGCTTGGCCCATGACCGTACGCGTGATGTTGATCTCACCCCCGGCCGACCGCTACGCGCGCGAGGCGAGAGTCGGCGACGACGCGACCGCCCGGACGAGGACGCGGTCCGCAGGGTCAAGGACGCGGCGGCGGCGCTTCCGGTACCGGCCCGCCGTCTGAAACCGCCCTCCTCGCTCTACGAGTTGGCGGACAGCCTGCCCACGTGCGACGAACCGGCCCTGGCCGACTGGGATCTGGGCCGGTGGCGGGGGCGGCGCCTGGACGAGCTGAGCACGGCGGATCCCTCGGGGGTACGGGCGTGGCTCACCGATCCCGGGGCGGCGCCGCACGGCGGGGAGAGCCTGCTCGCGCTCGTCGCGCGTGGGCGCGTGGCTGGACACGCTGCCCGCGGTGGGCGGCCGGATCCTCGCGGTCGCCTCCCCGGCGGTGGTCCGCGCGGCCGTGACCCACGCCCTGGCCCTGCCGCCCGCGTCCTTCTGGCGCCTGGACGTGGCCCCGCTGACCCTGACGGAACTCTCGGGCCGCGCGGGCCGCTGGAACCTGCGGTGCGGGCGCCCGGCGGAGGGGCGCGGTCGGACGAAGGCCCCCACCTGATCGGCGGGGGCCTTCACCACGTGTGGGCATGGACGGTTTCGAACCGCCGACATCTGCTTTGTAAGAGCAGCGCTCTACCCCTGAGCTACACGCCCGTGGCACATCCGTGGATGAGGGAACAGCGTACATGGCCCCCGGGGCAGGGCTGCAAACCCGTTCGCGGCGGCGGGCCGGGCGGGTCAGGTCGGCGGGGCGGTGCGAACTAATCGGCCGGTGTGTTCGTCACTACCTGGTGGGAGAATGAACCGGCAGGCGGACACGGCACGGGAGAGGATGTGACGGCGACACACGCGCGGCCGTACAGCAGAGCGGGTGCCATCGTCCCCGGTGTCGGAGTGCGGGCGGCCGGGGGCGGCGGGCCCTCGCGGACGCGCTCGCGCTCGTCGCGCTGCCGCTGGTGCTCGGGGCCGCGCTGCTGCCCGGGGCGTTCGCCGGAGGCGGGACGCGGCGCTGGTTCGGCGGGCGCGGCGAGAGCGTGCGGGCCGACGCGCAGGCGGCCAAGGACGCGGCGCCGCCGCCTTCTACGAGCTGGACACCGCCCAGCGGGACCTGCGGATCTCCATCGAGACGATCACCGCCGTGGACAGCTCGCCGCGCGCCGCAAGGCCGTGGACGACTTCGCGGCGCTCGGCCGGCGGATCGACGAGGTCAGCAACGACTACATCACCGCGGTCGACGCGCACGACCTGGACCGCGACGACCTGGACGCCTCGGTGGCCTCGCGGGCCCGGGGCGAGCTGACCAAGGCCAAGGACGACCTCGTACGGGTCAAGGGCGAGCTCGACCGGTTGAGCAGAGCCTGGGGCCGCTGCTGTCCACCGCCGAGACCCAGCTGGCGCGGCTCGCGCCGGCCGTGGAGCAGGCGCGACAGGCGCTCTGGCCGCGAGCACCGCTCTCGATGCGGTGCGGGCCTCCGGACCGAGAGCGGACGATCTCGCCGCCCGCCTCGCCGCGCTCGGCCCCGAGCTGACCAGGCTCAACCAGGGCGCCGGGCAGCACGGCGTGCCCGAGACCCTGGAGCGGGCCGACCGGGTGCTGCGGGAGGCCGAGGGCGTGCGCGCCGAGGCCGAGCGGCTGCCCGAGCGGGCCGCCGAGATCGACCGCCGCCTGGTCTCGCTGCGCACGCGCGCGCAGGCGCTGACCACCCGCGCCGGGACCGTCGACCCGGTCCTGAGCGAGCTGCGGCGCCGGTTCGCGGCCGCCTGCTGGCAGGACCTCCAGCAGGTCCCCGAGCAGGCGCTGGTGAACGTACGGCAGGCCGAGGAGAAGCTGAAGGAGGCGGCCACCGCGCGCGACGAGCAGCGCTGGGCCGACGCGACCTCCCGGCTGAGCACGGTCAGGGCGCTCCTCAACACCACCGACGAGGCGGTCTCGGCCGCCGGGGACCGGCTCCAGCGGCTCAACGCCGTGGCGAAGGACCCGCAGCAGGAGATCCAGCGGACCCGGTTCGCGATCCGGGACGCGCAGCGCCTGGCGATGTCCGGCCGCAGCACCCGGACCCGCGCCACGCCCGCCCGCTCGACGACGCCGTGGCGCGCCTGGAGCGCGCGACCGCCACGCTGGAGGGCCGCCACCCCGACTACTGGCACTTCCTCACCGAGACCGAGGCGGTCCGCCGAAGCGCCGCGCGCGTGGTGGCCCAGATCCGCGAGGAGCAGGGGCACGGCGCCCGACGGCCGTCACCGGGACGAGTTGACGCGGCCGCGCGACGGGCGGATCCTGGGAGGTACGGACGACACGAGGAGGCCGCCCATGGCCACCCAGCCGCTTCACACCCTGCGCCACCCCCGGCGCATCCCCCATGTGTCCCTCGACGAGCATCTTCCCGTCGACCACCGGCTGAGCCAGGTGTACCGCTTCGGCGCCGGGATCATGGGGCTCTTCCTTCTCGTCTTCGGCATCCTGGGGCTCACCCACAACATCGGGTTCTTCGACACCGGCGGCAAAGAGGTCGCCGGGCTGAGCACCAACGGCACGCTCAGCGTGATCTCGATCGTCGTCGGCGCGCTGCTCCTGTACGGCATGGTCAAGGGCGGCAACTTCGCGTCCTGGCTGAACATGTCGCTCGGGGTGCTCTTCCTGATCAGCGGGTTCGTGAACCTGGCCCTGCTGGACCGCGGCTCGCAGAATTTCCTCGCCTTCAAGATGCAGAACGTGATCTTCAGCTTCCTGGTGGGCCTGGCGCTGATGGTCTTCGGGATGTACGGGCGGGTCAGCAGCCATCTGCCGCACGACAACCCGTACTGGAAGGCGCGGCGCGAGGCGGAGGCGCAGGCGGAGCCGGGGGTCAGGGACCGGCCGCTGCGGTAAGCCGCACGGCGCCGCCGCCGGGCCGTTAGCCTGGGGCATGCCTCGCTATGACTACCGGTGCCGCTCGTGCGGCGACACGTTCGAGCTCAGTCGGCCTATGTCCGAGTCCGCCGCGCCCGCGACTTGCCCTGCCGGGCATGGGGACACGGTGAAGTTGCTGTCCACCGTGGCCGTGGGTGGGATGGCCAAGGGTGCGCCTGCGCCGTCCGGCGGGGGCGGGTGCTGTGGTGGGGGCTGCTGCGGCTAGCTCTTCGGGTGCGGGCCGGTGGGGGCTGAGCGCGCAGTTCCCCGCGCCCCTGACCTCCCAGGGGCGCTGGCGCTTCCTCGACAGCGTCAGGCCGTCCGCCACCGTCAGCATCACGCTGTCCATCCGGTCGTCCCGCCTCACGTGCTCGTTGAAGCGTTGGATCCCGGCGGCAGGACCGGTCGCCGCCGGGTCCACGACCTCGCCGTGGAAGAGCACGTTGTCCACCGCGATGAGGCCGTTCTGCCGCATCCTGGGCACCAATTCCTCCCAGTACGCGATGTAGTTGTCCTTGTCGGCGTCGAGGTAGGCGAAGTCGATGTGCGGCTCGGTGGGCATCGCCCGCAGGGTGTCGAGCGCCGGAGCGATCCGCAGGTCCACTTTGTGCGCCACGCCCGCCTTCGTCCAGGCCTCGCGCCCGTACGCGGTCCACTCCTCGGAGACGTCGCACGCGATCAGCCGTCCGTCGTCGGGCAGCGCCCGCGCCATGGCGAGCGCCGAGAACCCGGTGAAGGTGCCCACCTCCACCACGTGCCGGGCGCCCGCCAGCCGGACGAGGAAGGCCAGCAGCGGGCCTGCTCCTCGGCCGACTGCATGCCCGCGTAGTCGGGCAGCCGGGCGTACGTCGTCTCCACGAGCTCGCGCTGCACCGCTTCCAGGGGCGGGTTGTGCGCCAGCATGTACGCGTACAGCTCGTCGGTGATCTTCGTGGTGTTTCCCTTGGCCATACGGGCGAGTATGCGACCGGTCAGGGCACGGCGGGCGCATTGCAGGACGCCGTGGCGCGGCTCGCGAACCGGCGCACGATCTCCTCGCCCGCCAGCACGCCCGCTCGTCGAGGACGTCGACGTGCGGCGCGGTCCAGCCGGACTCCGCGAGCTCGCCGTGGCCCGGGCGCCAGCCCTCGTCGGCGGCGAGCAGCAGGTCCGCGTCGAGGAGCGAGTCCCCGGCGGCCAGGGTGAGTCCGGCGCCGGTGCGGCGGGCCACCTCGTGCACGGCCGCGCTCTTGGTCAGCGGCTTCGGCACCGCGTAGATCTTGCGGCCCTGGAGCGAGACCGTCCAGCCGCGCTCCTCGGCCCAGGCGCTCAGCTCCTTGACCCAGTCCTCGGGCAGCAGCGCGCGCTCGACCACAAGGTACGCGAACAGGTCCTCGGCGACCCGCTCCTTGCGCAGCCACGCCGGGTCGGCGGCGGCCGAGATGTGGGCGCGCACCTCGTCGAGCGTGGCGCACTCGGCGGCGATGCGGGCGTCCACCAGGCGCCGCCAGTCGCGGTCGGCCACCCCGTCGACGAGCAGTTGCCCGCCGTTGGCGCAGATCGCGAACTTCGCGGGCAGGCCGGGCAGTTGGATGCGCTGGTACTGCTTGCGGGTGCGGGTCGTGGTGGGCACGAAGACCGTGTCCGGGTCCGCCTTGAGCGCGGCGAGCAGGGTGGCGGCGTTCTCGGTCATGTACGAGAGCGGCTTGTGCTCGTGGATCTCGACGCAGAGCAGCCGAGGGGCCCGGGGGTCGGGCATGGTCAGGTCGAGGGCCGCCGCCGAGTAGATGAGCGTACGGTCCAGATCGCTGGCTATCCGGGTGCTCATCGGGAGGCCACCGCCTTGCCGTCGGCGCCGGTCGCCCCGCGCGTGTACTGGGGGTGGATCAGTCCGACACAGCTGTACGGCAGGTCGTCGACCCATTCCACCGGTACCCCGCGCTGCTCCGCAGGGAGGCGTACGTGGTCGAGGTCGGCCCCGGCGCCGCGGTGGGCCAGGATCTTCCAGGGGACGCGGCGCAGCAGGACGCGGGTGGTCTCGCCGACGCCGGGCTTGACGAGGTTGACGTCGTGGATGCCGTACTCCTCGCTGATCCGCTCGACGGCGGCCCAGCCCTCCCAGGTGGGGGTGCGGTCGGTGCCCTGGAGCGCCTTGGCCTCGCGGTCGACGTCGGCGGCGACCTCGTCGAAGCGGGCGGCGACGGCGTCCAGGAAGTCCACCGAGACGTCGGAGCCCGCCAGTTCGCGGTAGAACTTGGCGCCGTGGAAGTCGCCGGGACCGATCAGGTCCTTGCGCAGCACGGTCCGCGATATCAGCCCCGACACGGTCGAGTTGAGGCACGCGGACGGGATCAGGAAGTCCTCGCGGGTGCCGTACGTACGCACGCAGGAGCCGGGGTCGGCGAGAACGGCGATCTCCGGGTCGAACCGGTCGACCCCGAGGATTCGGCGAACTCCCGGATCGCGGCGGCCAGTTCGCGCGTGATGGCGCCCTTGCCGGTCCAGCCGTCGACGAAGACGACGTCGGCGGGGTCGTGGTGGGCGGCGAGCCAGCGAAGCGCGTTGGGGTCGATGCCGCGGCCGCGCACGATGGAGACGGCGTAGTGCGGCAGGTCGAGCCCGTGCCGCTGCCGGGCCCAGCGGCGCATCAGGACGCCCACGGGGGTGCCCGCGCGGGCCAGCGAGACGAGGACGGGCCTCGGTGACCGCTCGGCGAGGACGGTCTCGGTCACCGTGCCGACGGCCGCGCGATCCGGTCGGCCGAGGCCTCAAGGGCGGCGCGGAAGAGCTCCTGGTACTGGGGCGAGGGCTGGTACTCGACCGGCAGCGACTCCGCGTAGTGGGCGCCGCCGCTCTGGATCGCCTCCTCGCGCTCCTCGGTCGGCGCCTCCAGCTCGACCCCGGACAGGTCCTTGAGCAGCCAGCCGACCTCGTCGGGCGCGTACGAGGAGAAGGCGGGACCGCGCAGCGGCTCGGGCAGGGGCTCGGGCATGGGGGCACCTTTGGGTACGTACGAGGGGACGACGGCCAGCACGACGTGCGGGATGTGCGCGGCGAGCCTGGCCAGCAGGCCGTCGGGGGCGTGCAGTTCGGGGGTGTCGGCGGCGGAGTCGACGACGGCCACGCGGTGTCGTACCCGGCGCCGGCCACGTTGTACGCGTAGCGCTCGCCCGGGCCGTCGGCGGGGTTGTCGTGGGCGGGGAAGACGAGGCGGGTGCGGATGGCGTAGCCGGGGTCGTCCACGGCGAGCACGGGTGACCTGGTGGTGGTGGAGTAGCGGACGTCCGTCCCCGCCTCTTCCAGGGCGAGGGCGAGGCGCAGGGGTGCGTACATCAGCTCCTCGAACCCGAGGACGAGGGTACGGCCGGGGGTGTCCCCCAGGGCGCTGTGGATGGCGGCGGCCATTTCCGGAAGCGCGTCCTCCAAGACCACCCGGTGGTCCGGGTGAACCCATGACGCCCCCCGTCGGGGAGGCCGCTCGGCCAGGGGAGGTCGACTCGGGGCCGGCTCCCCGCCCCGCTGTGGGCGGACTGTCCCGCCCGTGTGGGCAATCGTCCCGCAGGGCGGGACGGGTGGGCACAGCGGGACCCCGTCGCCGGGCGACGCTCCCTCGCCTCCAGCCACGTCCGGCGCGTCCATACCTTGTTCGGCCCCCGGGACCGGGGTGCCGCTGTGCCCACCCTCCCCCAAGCTCTCGGCTTCGCTCGAGCAGGGGGACCCCCATCGCCCCTAGCGGCACGCATGCCCACAGCGGCGGCAGCGGGAGCAGGGACACCTGTGGCGACAGCAGCAGGGGCAGGCGCAGCCGCGCCGCAGGCGCCGCGGCCGCCCGGCCAGGGCTTTCGGGAAGGGGTGGGGTGGGGGAAACCTCGTGCTCGGCCACCAGCGGGGCCGGGCGCGGGTCCGACCGCGCCTTCGTGCTCGGCCACCAGCAGGGCCGGGCGCGGGTCCGGCTCGATCGCGGCCTCGCGCTCGGCCACCAGCGCCATCCCCGGTTCCAGCACCCTCCGGCAGGAGAACCGTTCCTGCCGCCAGGGTCACCAGGGACACCTCCGCGCCGATCTCCGTCGCGAACGCGGTCAGGCGGGAGCGGTCCGCCGGGGAGCGCATGTCGACCAGGGCGACTATCACGTACCGGGAACGGGGGTAGCGCGCGTGCAGCGCCCTGATCGTGTTCAGGACCGTGTTGCCCGTCGAGAACTCGTCGTCGACCAGCACCAGCACCCCGTCCCCGCAAGGAGCGCCGGATCCTCCGGCAGCAGCGGGTGGAGGTCGCGTGGGAGTGGGACTCCTCGAAGCCCCGCCCGCGCGACCCCCTCGACGGGGCGGCGCGTGGAGTGGAGGTAGGGCGCCGTGCCCAGGCCGTCCGCCACCGCGTGGCCGAGGCCCGTCGCGGTCTCCGCGTACCCCAGGACGACCGCCCCGGCCGCCTGCGGGCCGAGCAGTTCCCGCACCTCCTCACCCAGCGCGAACCCCGCCCCGTACACCCGCGAGGGCTGCTGGGGCACGTGCTTGCCCAGCACGTTGGAGACCAGCAGATGTGCCCGCTTGGGGTTGCGGCGCAGGGCGAGGCCCAGCAGCTCGGGCAACTGCTCGTCACCCTGGAGTTCGACTCCGAGCCGCTCGGCGACCCACGTTCCCGACCAGACCACCACGTTGTCGACGCTCTCCGTCTTTGTCATCCGGCCGAGCCGGCGGTCAGCAACTCCACGAAGCCGGTGTCCTCGTTCGCGACGCCGAAGACCTCGGCGCGCAGCAGAATCCGCTCGGCCCACGCGCGGTGCGGCTTCACCTCGTTCATCTTGTTCGTATACGCGGAGCGCAGCACTCCGCCGCCGCCCGCTCCGGCCGCAGGATGTCCTGGGCGTCGCTGTACTCCTCGTGGCTGACCACCGACAGCGCGTGCACCGGCACCACGTGCGAGGGGTGGATGCAGGTCTTGCCGAGCAGCCCGTTGGCGCGGTCGAGCTCTATCTCGCGCAGCAGGCCGTCGATGTCGTGCTCGATCAGCGCGTCGCGCAGCTCCTCCGCGCGCCCTTCGAGGAAGGGCTGCGGCGCAGCTGGGGCTTGAACATGCGCTCCTGGAGCCTGAAGTACTCCCACACCGGGCCGGTGATCGTGAAGCCCGTGCCGTCGGCGCGGCCGAGCACGTTGACCACGTCCGCGATCACCCCGGCCACGATCTGCACGTCGTACGCCGTCATGTCCGGCGAGCGCCGCGGCCCGTACGCCGAGCAGAAGTCGGTCACGCCGAGCCGCAGCGCGAGGACCGGTCGCGGTACTTGTCGACGGTCCGGGCGATGCCGGTCAGCGTCTCGCAGCAGGTCTCCAGATGCAGCAGCTCGGGCGATTCGAGCACCGGCATGGCGAAGAGCCGCCGCCCGCCGGCCGCCTCGGCCGTGCCCAGAACCTCCAGGAACGGCACCCCGCGCTCCTCGGTGAACTTCGGCAGTACGAATCCGGACAGCAGCCGCACCGAGGAGCCGAGCGCCGCACCAGATCGGGGATCTGGGCGGGCTCGCGGACCCGGATGAACAGCAGCGGGTCTGCCCGCCGCGCGCGTCGAGGTCGGCGAACTGGCGGACCAGATTGGCCTCCGCCCCCGCCACCTCGGCGTCGTCGATCGAGTCCTCCAGGCAGAGCACCATGGACACGACACCCCGGCGGGCCTGCTTGAGCACGTCGTCGGCGAGCGTGGGGCGGGTCGCGGGGCTGTAGAGCGTGGCCCCCAGGGCGGCGGACAGCACGCGCGCGGGAGAGTCCGAGTCGAACTCGGCGGGCTCCCGGTGGAACAGGTCCTTACGAGCAGCAGGCGGAACGTGCCCGAAGTGACGCATATGGATTCCCCTGTACTGCAACGATGGCCCGGACTGAGTGAGGGTGGGTGGCCGGTAATAGTACGTAAGAACACATGTCGCGAGTTCCCCGCGTGCGTGAAATCCAGGTAACCCACCCGCGCCCTTCCGTGTCGCGCACGGACGCGGTACGTAAGGTACGTACCGCTCATCCGCAGGACAAGGCCCACCTCGGGCCCCCGCGTTGTCCGGGCGGGCGGCGGGAAGGCAGGATTGCGACCATGACGCACGCGATGCTGAAGGGATCCAACGTCCCGCTGGACGCCATGGCCGTGAGGGCCGTGCTCCGCTGGACGCCGGGCGCCGACGTCCCGGACGTGGACGCCTCGGCGCTGCTGCTCGCCGCCGACGGCCGGGTGCGCTCCGACGAGGACTTCGTCTTCTACAACCAGCCGCGCCACCCCTCGGGCCTGGCGCGGCGGCTGCCCAGAAGCGGGTCGGGGACGGACTGACCGACACCATCGAGGCGGATCTGGCCGCGCTCGACCCGTCCGTCGACCGCGTCCTGGTCACCGCCTCCTCGGACGGCGCGACCTTCGGTCGGTACGTGACCTGCGGGTCCTGCTGTACGACGCGGGGCCGGGCGGCGCCGAGCCGCTGGCCGTCTTCGACGTGAAGGCGGAGACCGGCGAGGAGACCGCGATCATCTGCGGCGAGCTCTACCGGCGCGGCGACACGTGGAAGTTCCGCGCGGTGGGACAGGGCTATCCGACCGGTCTGGTGGGACTGGCGACGGAGTACGGGATCTCCGTGGACGAGGACGGCGACGGGGGCGAGGAGGGCTCGGACACGGGCTCCTCGGGCGCGACCCGGGCCCACGGCCAGAGCGGGGCGCAGACGCACGCCGCGTCCGTTCCGCAGCCGCACGCCGCTCCCCGGCCCAGCCGGGGACCCAGCCCCTGTGCCGCCGCTGCCGTCCGCCTCGCCGCCCTCCTACGGCTATCCGCACCCCGCGCCGCCGCAGCACCCTCCCGTGCACCAGCCCTCGTACGGCTATCCGCGGCCCGCGTCGGCGCAGTCCGGCTACGGCTATCCGCAGCCGGTGGCGGCGCACGCCGGGGACCCGGAGTTCACACTGCCCCCGATGGGGCCGCAGTTCATCCGGCAGTGACGGGCGGGGCCGGGCGGGCGGGGCCCGCCGGGGCCGCTCACGGGTGCACTCTCAGGCCTTCGTCTTGTAGCCGCGCCCCCACTGGAGCCCCCATCCGTAGAGCCGGTCCAGCTCGATTCGGAAGCCGTACACGAACTTCACCTCGCGCCGCACGACCATGTCCCCCTTGATGTTCTCGATGCTGACGACCGCGCAGGAGCGGGCCTGCAGGGCGTGCTCGTCCAGGTCGACCTCTATGCGCGGGCCGTTGCTCGGATAGAGCGTGACCTTGGCGTGCGTACGGTCGAAGGCGGGCGTCTGGTCGTATATGTAGACGAAGACCAGCAGCCGCTTGATGGACTCGCGGTGGTCGAGGTTGACGTAGATCGTCTCGCCGGACGGCGAGCCGAACCGGTCGTCGCCGCTGAGCTGGACGTACGGCGACGCGTTGGTGGCGCCGAAGAAGCCGCCGAGCGGCTGCACCGCGCCCTTGGAGCCGTCGTTCAGCTCGTAGAGGCAGCCGAGGTCGAGGTCGACGTTGACGACGCCCTGGGTGTGCGCCTGGACCACGTCGGGCTTGAACAGCTTGAACGGGTGCCGCTGCACGCTGGGCCCCGACCGGCCGCCGAAGTCGGAGGTGCGCATCCGCCACGACAGGTTGACGCGCAGGGACCCGGAGTTGGCGCCCTGCTTGCCGAGCGAGACCACCGGGTGCCGTTTGGTCAGCTCGATGGCGTTGTTCGCGGCGCTGCCCGTGTCGAACTGCGCCGAGGGCCTGCCGCGCAGCAGGCTGTCCCAGAAGGCCATCTGTTCCCCACCCCTATACGAACCAAAGCGAACGGCCCCGCACCGGAAAGAACGGCGGGGCGGCCGGGAGGCGCGAACCTCCCGGCCGCCCCGCTCAGAGCGTTCCGCAATCGTCGACGGGTCACACCACGGATTCAGACCCCGGTGGAGACTTCCGCCTTCTCACCGAAATCCTCGCCGCCCTCCGCGGCGATCCGCTTGTTGCGGCGCACCGAGGACCAGAAGGACCAGGCGATCAGGATGACGCCGACGAGGCCGGTGATGACCTCGTTGATCTCGTACTGGATGGTGACCAGGAGGATCACGGCGAGGGCGCCGATCGCGTAGTGCGCGCCGTGCTCCAGGTAGACGTAGTCGTCGAGGGTGCCCTGGCGGACCAGGTAGACCGTGAGGGACCGCACGTACATGGCGCCGATGCCGAGGCCGAGCGCCATCAGGACGATGTCGTTGGTGATGGCGAAGGCGCCGATGACGCCGTCGAAGGAGAACGAGGCGTCCAGGACTTCCAGGTAGAGGAACATGAAGAACGCGGCCTTGCCGGCGAGCAGGACCGCCGAGGCGCCGCCCGGCCGCTCTTCTTGGCCTCTTCCTCGGCCTCCAGCTCGGCTTCCTCCTCTTCCTCCAGCTTGTCCTCGAAGTAGCCGGAGAGGCCGCCCACGATCATGTACGGGATCAGACCGGCGATGCCGGAGATGAGGACCGTCTCGCCCTTGTCCGCGTGGGCCCCGCCGTGCAGATGGGCGTGGGTCGCGAAGGTCATCGAGGAGACGAGCAGGACGCCCAGCGCGATGGCGACCGAGAGCATGTCGACCTTGCCGAGCTTGGCCAGCGGCCGCTCGATCCAGCGCAGCCACTGGATGTCCGGTCCTCGAAGACGAAGTCCAGGAAGATCACGAGCAGGAACATGCCACCGAAGGCGGCGATCGACGCGTGCGCGTCGGTCACCAGTTCCTTGTAGTGCTCCTTCTCGTTCAGCGCGAGGTTGACGGTCTCGATGGGGCCGATCTTGGCGCTGATGGCGACGATGACGACGGGGAAGACGAGCCGCATGCCGAAGACGGCGATGAGCACACCGATCGTGAGGAAGATCTTCTGCCAGAAGGCGTTCATCTTCTTCAGGATTCCGGCGTTGACCACCGCGTTGTCGAACGACAGCGAGATTTCGAGGATGGACAGGATCGCCACGATCCCGAAGGCGGTCCAGCCGTCGTAGAGCACCGCTAGAGCAAGACCGACCGCAGTGATCACGAATGACCAGCCGAAGGTTTTCAGAATCACTGACTTCCCCATCTAGCTGGTGGGGTTCCCCCCAGACGGAGTCTGGGGGAGGTCTCCCCCGCGCCGCACCCTACTTGGGCGTGGCTTTACGAAACGTTGACCCCGAAGTCTAGAGCGATCCCCCGCAGTCCGGACGCGTACCCCTGACCCACTGCGCGGAACTTCCACTCGCCGCCGTAGCGGTAGAGCTCGCCGAAGATCATCGCGGTCTCCGTGGAGGCGTCCTCGCTCAGGTCGTAGCGCGCGAGCTCCTTGCCGTCGGCCTGGTTGACCACCCGGATGAAGGCATTGCTGACCTGGCCGAACGCCTGGCCACGGGCGTCCGCCTCATGGATCGACACGGGGAAGATGATCTTGTCGCAGCCGGCCGGCACCTTCGTCAGGTCGACGATCAGCGACTCGTCGTCGCCTTCGCCCTCACCCGTGAGGTTGTCCTCGGTGTGCTCGACCGAGCCCTCGGGGCTCGTCAGGTTGTTGTAGAAGACGAAGTACTCGTCGCCGAGCACCCGTCCGTTCGCGCACAGCAGTGCGCTGGCGTCGAGGTCGAAGTCGGCCCCGGTGGTGGAACGCGCGTCCCAGCCGAGGCCGACCAGCACCTGGGTGAGGTTCGGTGCGGCCTTGGACAGGGAGACATTGCCCCCTTGGCGAGCGTGACGCCCATGATCGTGAGTCCTCCCCGAGTGACGGACGAAGGGTCGAGCGCGTCGGCGCCGCACGGGGTGCGGCGCCGGACGAGGAAGCGACGGCTCAACGTTGACGCCGAAGTCCTGCGCGATGCCGCGCAGGCCCGACGCGTACCCCTGGCCGATGGCGCGGAACTTCCACTCCGCCCGTTGCGGTACAGCTCGCCGAAGACCATGGCGGTCTCCGTCGAGGCGTCCTCGCTCAGGTCGTACCGGGCGAGCTCGGTGTTGTCGGCCTGGTTCACCACGCGGATGACGCGTTGCGGACCTGGCCGAACGACTGCTGGCGGCTCTCGGCCTCGTAGATCGAGACCGGGAACACGATCTGAACGTCGGCCGGGACACCGGCCAGGTTCACCTTGATGACCTCGTCGTCGCCCTCGCCCTCACCGGTGAGGTTGTCACCCTGGTGCTCGACGGACCGTCGGGGCTCTTGAGGTTGTTGAAGAAGACGAAGTTCGAGTCGTTGGCGACCTTGCCCTGGTCGTTGGTCAGCAGTGCGCTGGCGTCCAGGTCGAAGTCACCCCCGGTGGTGGTACGAGCGTCCCAGCCCAGACCGACGATGACCGCGGTCAGGTTGGGGGCGACCTGGGCGAGACGTTGCGCCCTTGCTGAGGCTCACTCCCACGAGTCCTCCCATTGGTGTGAGGGGCCGGCTTAAGTCAGCGTCCCCGTCGTGCGTTGGCATCGGATCAACGTCTGGATCCTAGTGACCGGTTCCCGCCTCAAACAGGCGATTCGACCGATGGATCACAGGGTGTCGAGCGCCTTGACGTAGTCGTTGAGGTCCCAGGCGTCCGGCAGACCGTTCTCGACGGTCCAGCGGACCACGCCGTCCTTGTCGATGACGAAGGTGCCGCGCACCGCGCAGCCCTTCTCCTCGTCGAAGACCCCGTACGCGCGGCTGACCTCGCCGTGCGGCCAGAAGTCCGAGAGCAGCGGGTACTCCAGGCCCTCCTGCTCGGCGAAGACGCGCAGGGTGTGGATCGAGTCGTTGGAGACCGCGAGCAGCTGGGTGTCGCGGTCGGTGAACTGCGGCAGGTTGTCGCGCAGCGCGCACAGCTCGCCCGTGCAGACGCCGGTGAAGGCGAACGGGTAGAAGAGGAGCACCACGTTCTTCTCGCCGCGGAAGTCCGAGAGCTTCACGGTGCGGCCGTGGTTGTCCTTCAGCTCGAAGTCCGGGGCCTTGGTGCCGACCTCGATCGCCATGGAAACGCCTTCCTTCTGTGGGTCTGAGCCGCCGGCCGCAATGGACCGTTGCGGTGAACCCCACCTACGCACAGGGCCCCCACCGGCGGTGCCGGTGGGGACCCTGGCGTGGAGGGTCAGCGCTTGCCGGACTTCAGTCGGGTGCCCGACCAGTCCTTGCCCACGCTGATGCTCTTGGCCATGGAGAGGCCGGCAGTCTGCGCGGCGTCGCTGATGTCGCTGGGCTCGATGTACCGTCCCGGCCCGTCTTGGGGGTCAGCAGCCAGATGGTGCCGCCGTCCTCCAGCAGGCCGATGGCGTCGACCAGGGCGTCCGTAAGGTCGCCGTCCTCGTCACGGAACCAGAGCACGACGACGTCGGCGACGTCGTCGTATTCCTCGTCGACGATGTCCTGGCCAATCAGGGACTCGATGCCCTCGCGGAGATCCTGGTCGACGTCGTCGTCGTAACCGATCTCCTGGACCACCTGTCCGGGCTCGAACCCCAGCCTGACGGCCGGGTTGGTCCGCTCCTCCGCGTGGTCCGCGGTCGCGCTCACGGCTTGCCTCCTGATCTTGATTCGGTAAGTAATGCGGCCCCACGCACGCGCGAGGCTTGGGCGTAGTCCACACGGGCGGGACGAATCGCGCAAGTACCAGGCCCCGAACCCGCCCTTTGGGGTGCACTGTGCCCCCAGTCAGGGGCGAACCCGGGCCCGGTGGTGATTCATCCCACACCCTTGCAGATGGTTTGCACGCTTCTGCTCCGTGCGTACGCCAATCGGGGTGACGCGCCCTTTGGGGAACACGCGCACGGCTTGGGCGTAAGGTTGCGATTTGGGCGGCCGCACGCCTCGTTACCCTCGGTAGAGATGACGTTTGCGTCCTCGCGGTCCACGATGGGATGCGGCGCACCAGCCCCGCACGCCCCCGACAGCGAAGGAACAGCGTGGCTTCCGGATCCGATCGCAACCCGATCATCATTGGCGGCCTTCCCAGCCAGGTCCCGGACTTCGATCCGGAGGAGACCGAGGAGTGGCTCGCCTCCCTGGACGCGGCGGTGGACGAGCGGTCCGCGAGCGCGCCTGCTATCCGATGCTCCGCCTCATCGAGCGCGCCCGCGAGAAGCGCGTGGCCGTGCCCGAGATGCGCAGCACGGACTACGTCAACACGATCGCCACCAAGGACGAACCGTTCTTCCCCGGCAACGAGGAGATCGAGCGCAAGGTCCTCAACGCGACCCGCTGGAACGCCGCGGTGATGGTCTCCCGCGCCCAGCGCCCGGGCATCGGGGTCGGCGGCCACATCGCCACCTTCGCCTCCTCCGCCTCCCTCTACGACGTGGGCTTCAACCACTTCTTCCGGGGCAAGGACGACGGCACGGGCGGCGACCAGATCTTCTTCCAGGGGCACGCCTCCCCCGGCATCTACGCCCGCGCCTACCTCCTGGACCGCCTCTCGGAGCAGCAGCTCGACGCGTTCCGCCAGGAGAAGTCCAAGGCGCCGTACGGGCTGTCCTCGTACCCGCACCCGCGCCTGATGCCGGACTTCTGGGAGTTCCCGACCGTCTCGATGGGCCTGGGCCCGCTCGGCGCGATCTACCAGGCCCGGATGAACCGCTACATGGAGGCGCGCGGCATCGCCGACACCTCCGACTCGCACGTGTGGGCGTACCTGGGCGACGGCGAGATGGACGAGCCGGAGTCGCTGGGCCAGCTCTCCATCGCCGCGCGCGAGAACCTCGACAACCTGACCTTCGTCGTCAACTGCAACCTCCAGCGCCTCGACGGCCCGGTGCGCGGCAACGGCAAGGTCATCCAGGAGCTGGAGTCGCAGTTCCGCGGCGCCGGGTGGAACGTCATCAAGCTGGTCTGGGACCGCTCCTGGGACCCGCTGCTCGCCCAGGACCGCGACGGCATCCTGGTCAACAAGCTGAACACCACGCCGGACGGCCAGTTCCAGACGTACGCCACGGAGACCGGCGGCTACATCCGCGACCACTTCTTCGGCGGCGACCACCGGCTGCGCGCCATGGTCGAGAACATGACCGACCAGCAGATCCAGCACCTGGGCCGCGGCGGTCACGACCACAAGAAGGTGTACGCGGCGTACGCGGCGGCCAAGGCGCACAAGGGCCAGCCGACCGTGATCCTCGCGCAGACCGTCAAGGGCTGGACGCTCGGCCCGAACTTCGAGGGCCGCAACGCGACCCACCAGATGAAGAAGCTGACGGTCGAGGACCTCAAGCGCTTCCGCGACCGGCTGCACATCCTGATCACGGACGCCCAGCTGGAGGCCGGCGCCCCGCCGTACTACCACCTGGGCCGCAACTCCGAAGAGATCCAGTACATGCACGACCGCCGCAAGTCGCTGGGCGGCTATGTGCCGACCCGCGTCGTGCGCGCGAAGCCGCTGGCGCTGCCGGAGGACAAGACGTACGCGGCCGCGAAGAAGGGCTCGGGCCAGCAGTCGATCGCCACCACCATGGCGTTCGTCCGCATCCTGAAGGACCTCATGCGGGACAAGGAGATCGGCAAGCGGTTCGTGCTGATCGCGCCGGACGAGTACCGCACGTTCGGCATGGACGCGTTCTTCCCGAGCGCGAAGATCTACAACCTGCTCGGCCAGCAGTACGAGGCGGTCGACCGCGATCTGCTGCTCGCCTACAAGGAGTCCCCGACCGGTCAGATGCTGCACGACGGCATCTCGGAGGCGGGCTGCACGGCCTCGCTGATCGCCGCGGGCTCGGCGTACGCGACGCACGGCGAGCCGCTGATCCCGGTCTACGTCTTCTACTCGATGTTCGGTTTCCAGCGCACCGGCGACCAGTTCTGGCAGATGGCCGACCAGCTCTCGCGCGGTTTCGTCCTGGGCGCGACCGCCGGGCGCACGACGCTGACCGGCGAGGGCCTCCAGCACGCCGACGGCCACTCGCACCTGCTCGCCTCGACCAACCCGGGCTGTGTCGCCTACGACCCGGCGTTCGGGTACGAGATCGCGCACATCGTCCAGGACGGTCTGCGCCGGATGTACGGGGAGACCGCCGACGGCAAGCCCGGCGAGGACGTCTTCTACTACCTGACCGTCTACAACGAGCTGATCCAGCACCTGGCCGAGCCGGCGGACGTCGACGTGGAGGGCATCCTCAAGGGCATCCACCGCTACGCCCCGGGGACCGCGGGCACCATCCCGGCGCAGATCATGGCATCCGGCGTGGCCGTCCCGTGGGCCGTCGAGGCGCAGCGGATCCTCGCCGAGGAGTGGAACGTACGGGCCGACGTCTGGTCCGCGACCTCCTGGAACGAGCTGCGGCGCGACGCCGTCGAGGCGGAGGAGCACAATCTGCTCCACCCGGAGGAGGAGCAGCGCGTCCCGTACGTCACGCGCAAGCTCTCCAGCGCCGAGGGCCTGTTCGTGGCCGTCTCCGACTGGATGCGGCCGTGCCGGACCAGATCTCGCGCTGGGTGCCCCGCGGTACACCTCGCTGGGCGCCGACGGGGTCGGCTTCGCCGACACCGGGCGCGGCGCGGCGCTTCTTCCACATCGACGCCCAGTCGATCGTCCTCGCGGTGCTCACGGAGCTCGCGCGGGACGGGAAGGTGGACCGGTCGGTGCTGAAGCAGGCGGTCGACCGGTACCAGCTGCTCGACGTCACGGCGGCCGACCCCGGCGCCGCGGGCGGCGACGCGAGCGCTCCGCGGGGGCGTAGTCGTTCGGCCGTAGGCCGTGCTGGGCCGGTCGCGCAGTTCCCCGCGCCCCCTTGGGGCGCAGGGTAGCGACCAGCCCGCTTTTACTATGCCCTTTGTGAAGCAACTACCCGCGCAAACGCGGTGGGAGCGGCGCACCCAGTGGCCGCTGCTCGCGCTGGCCGTCGCCTTCGCCCTCGCGTACACCGTGCTCGTCGTCCACCTCGGGGCGGGCACCGGGGTGCAGGACGTGTGTGTCGGTGTGGAGTGGGTGGTGTGGGGCGCGTTCGCCTGCGACTACCTGGTGCGGCCGCCCTGTCGGGGCAGCGGCTGGTGTTCGTCCGCACGCACTGGCTGGACCTGCTCGCGGTCGTGCTGCCGCTGATCCAGCCGCTGCGGCTGCTCCGGGTCGTCTCCACGCTCGCCCTGGTGGGGCGGCGGGCGCGGATGGCCCTGCAGATACAGCTGACCGTCTACGTCGGCGGGGCGGTGGTCGGGCTGCTGATGTTCGGCTCGCTGGCCGTCCTGGAGGTGGAGCGGGGCGCTCCGGCCGGGAACATCAAGACGCTGGGCGACGCGGTGTGGTGGTCGTTCACCACGATGACCACCGTCGGCTACGGCGACCACGCGCCGACCACCGGGCTCGGGCGGCTCATCGCGGTGGGCCTGATGCTCTCCGGCATCGCCCTGCTCGGTGTGGTGACGGCGAACATCGCGGCCTGGTTCATCTCCCGCTTCGAGCGCGACGGCGAGGAGGAGCGGCGCCAGACCGCGCTCCTGGAGGCGCTCACCCAGGAGGTGCGGTCGCTGCGCGGGCAGGTGGCGGCGCTGGCGGGCGGGACCGGGTGCGCCTGCGAGCAGGGCCCCAGGGCGCGCCCCTGGCCTGAAGGGGCACTCACGGCCGCCTCAGCTCTCCCAGACCTTGAACGCCCGTACCCGGTAAGGACTTTGGGGCACCCAGGATCCGCCGCCCGGATACGTGTCGAACTCGGCCGTCTCCGCGCACGTCTCGGACTGGTACGCCGCCACCGGGCGGCCCGTCCGGTTGGCCAGGGACGCCGCGTCCGTGCCGGGCGGTAACGCCGTACAGCTCTCGATCTCGATGCTCCTCAGGTCGTACACCTGCCGGGCGCCCTTGAAGTCCGGCCGCTTCCAGAGGCACAGCTCGCCGGGCGCGCAGGAGCCGAGGCGCGGCGGGGCGGCCGCGCGCCGGGCGGGCAGCAGGAAGCGGTCGCGGCGAGGACGGTCGCGGCAGTTGCTCGTGTTCGCATGGCGGGTGAACCCCCGTGTCGTCGGCTGATCTTGTCCCGTTGAACGCGTCCCCGCTGCCACCGGTTTCCGTACCGCCCCGCTTCACCCGGATAGGTGAAAGCCCCGCCGGATCGCCCAGCTGGAGAGGGAGACCACCCGACTGATCGCCGAGCGCGACGGTCCAGACACGGAAAGCGATCGACCTGCCGCACGGAGCGTGCGCCCGCGCGCGCGGTGGGTGAGACCTCCCCACCCTCCACGACCCGTTCAAACGTGATCCGAGTCACTGTCACCCCAGTGGACCTTCCAGGCCTCCTACTCTGTACCGCAGTGACTTCCTTCGACTCCTCCCCCACACTCAACGTCTGGCGCGCGTGCTCGCGCTCGCCGTCGTGTTCGTGATGCTCGCGACCTCGGGCTGGACCGCGGTCCGCGGCCACCAGGTGTCGACCGAGCCGCGCGCCGTCGCCCTCGCCGCCTGGGCGAAGGGCACCCTCGACGGCGAGAAGCTCCCGGCGCCGGACACCTCCGCCCGCCGGATGGCCCGCTTCTTCGCCTCCCTGACGGCCACCGAGCGCACCGATCTGGCCCGGCGCTACCCGCTGGTCGTCGGCAACCTCAACGGCGCACCGATCCCGCTGCGCTACGAGGCGAACCGGCTGGCCCTCGTCGAGGCGCGCGACACCGAGCGCGCCTGGATGCACGACGCCCGGCTCACCCCCGACGGGCGCCGGGGCGCGGGCCGCCTGATGCACCGGTACGAGTCGCTGCTCGACGGCGACCGGCAGATCCTCGCCTTCGACCCGTCGGACAGCGGCCGCGTCGCCGAGGTCTTCGGCGACCTCGAACACGCCGAGCGCATCTCGATGGTCGTCCTGGGCGTCGACACGAACGTCATGACGTTCGAGAAGACCTCGCGCAAGTACTCCGCCCCGGTGGGCATGGCGCAGTCGCTGTACGCGGCGGAGCGCGCGGCAGGTCCCCGCACCCGCACCGCGGTGATCGCCTGGGCCGACTACACCACCCCGTCCGGGCTCGGCATCGACTCCGCGATCGGCCGGCTGGCCGAGGACGGCGCGGTCCGGCTCGACAAGCTGGTCCGCGCCCTGCCGGGGAACGCGCCGGTCTCCCTCTTCTGCCACAGCTACGGCTCGGTGCTGCGCGGCGTCGCCGCGCACCGGCTGCCGCCGCGGTGGTCGACATAGCGGTCGCGGGCAGCCCCGGCATGCGCACCCAGAACGCCTCCCACCTGGGCACCTCGGCCCGGGTGTGGGCGATGCGGGACCGCGACGACTGGATCGAGGACGTGCCGCACCTGGACGTCGCGGGCCTGGGCCACGGCGCGGACCCGGTGTCCTCCGGGTTCGGCGCGCAGGTGCTCTCGGCGGCCGGCGCGGTCGGCCACGCGGGCTATTTCGAGCCAGGCACACAGAGTCTCGCCAACTTCGCCGCGATAGGCGTCGGTTCGTACGATTCCGTCAGCTGTCTCAAAGGCAATTCGGCCTGCCAGCGCGGTATTTCCGGCGCGGACGCGGCCTGACGCGCGTAGAAATCGGCGCCGTCGCGGACGTACGTCTGACATTGCTGCCGGTGCCGAGGGGGACGCGCGGGCGTGCGCCGCCTACGATGAGGCGCATGGGTGATGTGCTGGCCGGAATTCATGCCACCTGGGAGTTCGAGCCCGACTCCGTACTCATCCGCTTCGAACGGGGATCCGCACGCCGAAGCTGTTCACGGCGCTGCGCGAACGGCGCATCCCCCACGAAGCGCTGGAGTCGGTGACGCTGACCCCGGGCAAGCGCGGCACGGTGGTGCTGCACGCGGTGCCGAGACCGGGCGCCGACCCGCTGATGGAGGCAGCGGCGGGACAGCTCAAGGACGGGTGCGACCGTACCGCCTGGTGCTGCCGCCGAGCGCGAGACGCTCGCCGAGTACTACGCGGACGAGCTGCGCGCGCTGCTCGGCCCGGACGCGGCGGAGCCTTCGGGCGGTACGTGGTGGCGGCGCCGGAGTTGCCGCAGAGCTTCAAGGCGTACGACGGGAAGGCCTCCTTCGACGGCCGCCAGGTCTCGTTCCGCTGGTTCTGGACGGGTGCCTCCTCGGCGAAGTGGAAGGCGGGCGACCAGACGTTCCCGCTGGCGTCGCTGTGCGGGGTCGAGTGGCGCTCGCCGGAGGTCTTCGACGGCTATCTGCGACTGCTGCGGCGGGACGCCGACGCGGTCGCGCCGCAGGCCGACCAGGACCCGGCCACGGTCGTCTTCGGCCTCGGGTACGGGCCGGTCCACGAGTCGCTGCCGTTCGCGGCGGCCGTCCTCCAGGCGATTCGGGGCACGTCCGGGCACCGGTCCCGGTGGCCCACGCGTCCCCGGGCGGCGCGACCCGGCGGACATCGCCGAAAGGATCCGGCACCTGGGTGAACTCCATCGGGCAGGGCTGGTGACGGACGCGGAATTCAGCGCGAAGAAGGCGGAACTGCTGGCGGAGCTATGCCAGCCCCTGGGGGTCCCCCCTGGACGGAGTCCTGGGGGTTTGAGGAGCGGGGTCCGGGCGGAGCCCCGCGGCCGCCTCCCCGGCCGCCTAGGCTGATCACGCCATGAACCACGCACCCCGCAATGGGCTGAGCTCACTCGGCCTGGCCCTCCGTACCCCGGCCGAGTCCGCCGGCCACTCCTCGCGCGCGCCCCGCGACGGCAGCGGCTGCTGCCGTACGTCGTCGTGGCCTGCTTCGTCGTGGTGCTGCTCCCGATCACCGTCACCGTGCTGGTGCACGACTACAAGGCGCCCGGCGGCTGGGCGGGGGCGCTCGCCGTGGCGCAGACCGCGCCGCTGCTGCTCGCCGTGGCCCGGCCGCTGCGGGCGTGGTGGATCGTGTTCGCCGCCGACGTGGTGGGCGCGGTGGTGCTCTCGGGCACCCAGGGGATGGAGGGGCGGCCCTGGCCGTGGACGCCGATGGTGATCGTCGGCTATGTGCTGCTGATGGCGTGCCTGGGGCTGCGCGCCGCGCCCGTACGCTCGTCGCGGTCTGGCTGGTCACCGGTGCGGCCGGGGTGGCGCTCTCCGCGATGAAACCGGTGTACGCGACGTCCGCGACCAACATCCACGTCCTGATGTTCGTGCTCAGCGGGGTGACCCTGCTGCTCACCGGCGCGCTGCGCGGCCGGGGCGAGGCGGAGCGGCTGCTCGCCGAGCAGGAGGCGATCAGCGAGGCGGAGCACGCCCAGCGGACCCTCCTGGAGGAGCGCGCCCGGATCGCCCGCGAGCTGCACGACGTGGTCGCCCACCACATGTCCGTGATCACCGTGCAGGCCGACTCCGCGCCGTACCGCATCCAGGGGCTGCCCGCCGAGGCGCGGGAGGAGTTCTCCACGATCGCGGCGAGCGCGCGGGAGTCGCTGAGCGAGATGCGGCGGCTGCTCGCGGTGCTGCGCAGCGACGGGGCGAGGGCGAGCAGGCGCCGCAGCCGGGCGTCGACCGGGTGCAGCAGCTGGTCGAGGCGACGGTACGGGCCGGGGTGCCCGCCGAGCTGGCGCTGTCGGCGGACCTGCCGTCGCTGCCGCCCGCCGTGGCCTGTCGGCGTACCGGATCGTGCAGGAGGCGCTGGCGAACGTGGTGCGGCACGCGCCGGGCGCGACGACGCGCGTCTCGGTCCGCTCGGACGGCACGGACCTGCTGGTGGTGGTCGTCAACGGGCCCGCCGCCGAGCCCGTTCGGCCCTGGAGACGAGCGGGACGGGGCACGGGCTGGTCGGGATGCGCGAGCGCGTACGGTTGACCGGCGGGACGCTGGACACCGGTCCACTGCCGGACGGCGGCTTCCAGGTCGCGGCCCGGCTGCCCCTGCGCACCCGCTCTCCGACAGCTCCGACAGCACCGACCGTTCAGAGGACACCGTTGACCATTCGCGTGATCATCGTCGACGACCAGGCCATGGTGCGGGCGGGGTTCGCCGCGCTGCTCTCCGCACAGGCGGACATCGACGTGGTGGGCGAGGCGCCCGACGGCAGGCAGGGCATCGACGTCTCCCGCCGTACGCATCCCGACGTGGTGCTCATGGACGTCCGCATGCCGGAGATGGACGGGCTCGCGGCGGCGCGCGAGCTCCTCGACCTGCCGCCGGGGTGGTGCACCGGCCGAAGGTCCTGATGCTGACGACGTTCGACGTGGACGACTACGTGTACGAGGCGCTGCGGGCCGGGGCGTCCGGGTTCCTGCTGAAGGACGCGCCGCCGGCGGATCTGATCGCGGCGGTACGGGTGGTGGCGGCGGGCGAGGCGCTGCTCGCGCCCTCGGTGACGCGCCGTCTGATCGCGGACTTCGCCAAGCAGCGCCCGGCGGTGCGCAAGGACCCGTCCCTGCGGCTGAACGGGCTCACCCCGCGCGAGACGGAGGTCCTGGAGCTGATCGCCCGGGGGCTGTCCAACCAGGAGATCGCGGCGCGGCTGGTGTTGGCGGAGCAGACCGTGAAGACCCACATCGGCCGGGTCCTGGCCAAGTTGGAGCTGCGGGATCGGGCGCAGGCGGTGATCTTCGCGTACGAGTCGGGGCTGGTGTCTCCGGGGGCGTAGCCCCGGCCCCGTCGCGGGGCCTGCGGCCCCTGCACCCCGCTTCGGGGCTCCGCCCCGGACCCCGGCGTGAGGGTGGGTGGGCTACCTGGGCTCCGCCCCAGCCCCGTTCGTCTGCGGGCCGCCTGTGGCTGGTCGCGCAGTTCCCCGCGCCCCTTAGGGGCGCCCCCGCTGGTCGCGCCCGCGGCGGAGCCCCATGTCACAGCCCCGCGCCCCTTGAATGCCGCTCCGCGGCATCCCCGGGCGCCCCGGAGGGCTGGATCTGCACCACCCCCCCAGTACCACCCCCACTTGGCACCCCGGTGTGACGCCCCCGTACCCACCCCTTCCTACCTTCCTCCTCGCAACGCCACACACCAGCGAGGAAAGGCGGGACCGCAGCATGCGCCGCTTCAAGAGGACCCTCGTCGCCGCCGCGCTGGCCGTGACGGCCGTCGCGGGGACCGCGGGGTGGGCGTCGGCGGGGAGTCAGCGGGCTGTGGTGGGGCCGCCGCCAGGGGCCGGGGCCTGGGTGGCCGACGACGTGCTCGGGCGGCCGCTGCCCGACCCGGCCACCGCCTCGCCGCGCGAAGTGGCGCTGTTCTTCGCCGGGTTGAGCCGGCAGCAGTGCCAGGAGCTCGTGCGGCGGCATCCGTTGATCGTGGGGAATCTGGACGGGGCTCCCGTCTCCCTGCGGTACCAGGGCAATCGGCTCGCCCTCGCCGCCTCGCACGATCCCCGCTACGACCGGCTCGCCGGGCCCGGGCACCGCGTCCTCGCCTTCGACCCGCGCGGGCGCGGACAGGTGGCCGAGGTGTACGGGGAGTTGGAGGACGCCGAGCACGTGGCTGTGGTCGTACCGGGGTCGGACATCGACGCCGGCAACTTCGACCGGAGCAGTGATCCGTACGGCACCCCGCCGGGATGGCCTCCTCGTTGCGGGCCGCGACCGGGGGCGTACCGCCGTCGTCGCCTGGACCGGGTACACCACCCCCGTCGGCCTCGGCGTCGACGCGGTCACCGAGGACCTGGCGAAGGCGGGCGCGACCCGGCTCGCCCGGTTCACCGAGGGCCTGGCGGCCGTCGGCCTCCCGGACCCGGCGCTGTTCTGCCACAGCTACGGCTCGGTGGTGTGCGGCCTCGCCGCCCCGCGCGTCGTCGCCTCCGACATCGTCGTGCTCGGCTCCCCCGGCATGCACGCCGACACCGCCGCCGACCTGGGCACCAGCGCCCGGGTGTGGGCGGCCAAGGACCCCTCGGACTGGATCTCGTACGTACCCAACGTGCGGTTCCTCGGGATGGGGCACGGGGAGGATCCCACCGATCCGGACTTCGGGGCGCGGCGCGTGGACGCCTCCGACGCGCAGGGTCACACCGGCTACTTCGCGCCCGGCACCGCCTCCTGCGCCAGTTCGCCGCCATCGCGGCAGGTGAGGTGTGATGTCCGGGCCGCTCGCCCGCCTCTCGGCCGCCGTCGAGGCCGGGACGCCCGCCCACCGCGACCGCGCCCTCGACGGCTGCGGGCCCTCGCGCTGCTCGCCGTGCCCACCGGGCACTGGCTGCTCGGCGGTCTCACCCGTGACGACGGCGGCGCGCTGCACAACGCCAGCCGCTCACCGCCTTCGGCGGCTTCGCCCCGGTCAGCTGGATCCTGCAGATGCTGGGGATCTTCTTCCTGGTCGGCGGCCACGCCTCGGTCCTGTCCTACCGCCGCCGTCAGGGCTCGACCGGGGCCTGGCTGAAGGGGCGCCTCGCCCGGCTCGGGCGGCCGGTGCTGGGGGTGACGGCCGTGTGGGCCGCGCTGCTCCCGGTCCTGTACACGGCCGGGGTGCCCGGCACCACCCTGCGCACCGCCTCGACCCTGGTGGTCCAGCCGCTGTGGTTCGTGGGGGTGTACGCGGTGGTCACCGCGCTCACCCCGTACTGCGTACGCGCGGCGCGGACTCGGCGGGTGGGCGGCTGCGCCGCTGCTCGGCGCGGTCGCCGTCGTCGACTTCCTGCGCTACGGCCCGTACGCCGACGCCATGCCCTCCTGGCTGTCGGTCCTGAACATCCTGCCGGGCTGGCTCTTCGCGTACCAACTGGGCGTCAGCTGGGGCGAGAAGCGGATCGGCAGGCGCGGCGGGTGGCTGCTCGCGGCCGGTGGCGCGGCGCTCTTCGCCGTGCTGCTGCTCGTCTTCCACTACCCGGCGTCGATGGTCGGCGTGCCCGGCGAGGCCCGTACCAACTCGCATCCGCCGTCGCTGCTCGTCCTGGCGCTCGCGGCGGCGCGGCGGCGCGGCCGTACTGCTGCGGGAGCGGATCGCGAAGCTGCTGCGCGGGCCCGCGCTGTGGGCGCCGGTCGTGGTGGTCAACCTGTCCGCGATGACGATTCTGTGCTGGCACCAGACGGCGATGCTGGCGGCGGCCGTACCGGGCTCGCTGCTGGGGCGGGTGCCGGGGCTGACCACCGCGCCCGACACCCCCGCCTGGGTCGCCGAACGGCTCGCCTGGATGCCGGTGTTCGCGGTGCTGCTCGTGGTGATCGCCCGCTTCGCCCGCCGCTTCGAGGCGCCCTGGACGAAAGCGACGAGGACGTCGAAGGCCCGCCGGACGGCGGCGGGTCTGCTGGCGGCGGGCTTCGCGGTGTTCGCGCTGGGGATCGCGTAGCGATGGTGCCCAGGTGTCTGCGGGCCGTCTTGGTTGCCGCGCAGTTCCCCGCGCCCCTAAAGCGCCCCTCCGGGGCGCTCCCGAGGAGCCGCGCAGCCGGCATCTAAGGGGCGCGGGGAACTGCGCGACCAGCCACAGACGGCCCGCAGACGAACCCGGCCGCCCGGCTGAAGTGCGGACGGCCCGGTGCCGCAGGTAGCCGGTCAGGCGCTCTCCGACGCCCGCCGGGCGCCTGCGTAAAAGTCGATCTTGTGATCGAGGACGGCGAGCGTGTCCTGGAGCTCCGCCATGCGCGTGACGACGTCGCGCCGGGTCTGCTCCAGGAGCTCCTGCCGTGCGCCGAGGGTGTGCGCGCCCTCGCGGACCAGCTCGGCGTACCGGACCATGTCCGCGACCGGCATCCCGGTCAGCCGCAGCTTGCCGACGAAGGACAGCCAGTCGAGGTCCTTGTTCGTGAACCGCCGCTGCCCGGTGTGCGAGCGGTCCACGTGCGGCATCAGGCCGATCCGCTCGTACCAGCGCAGAGTGTGCGCGGTGAGCCCGCTGAGGGCGGAGACCTCGCTGATCGTGTAGCGGTCCTGGCCCTCGGGGCGCGGGTGCGTCGGGCGGGTCTTGCACAGGTCCACGACCGTCGACTTCACAGGGATGCTCTCGATCACCGTCATGGCCACCACGCTAGAACGTTGGAGTGCACTCCAAGCAAGCGGTAATCCCCGGCGGACCGTTTAGGCTCGTGCGCATGAAGAGCCTGGCGCTGATCGAGAACTGGCCCGTGCCGCACGCGGCGGCCGCCGTCGTCCGTGCGGACGGCACCGTCGCCGGGTCGCACGGCCCGACCGGGCAGCGCTTCCCGCTCGCCTCCGTCACCAAGCCGCTGACCGCGTACGCCGCGCTCGTCGCGTACGAGGAGGGCGCCGTCGAGCTGGACGAGCCCGCGGGGCCCGAGGGCTCGACCGTGCGGCATCTGCTCGCGCACACCTCGGGGCTCGCCTTCGACGAGCACCGGGTGATGGGGGCGCCCGGGGAGCGGCGGCTCTGCTCCAACGCGGGGTTCGAGGTCCTGGGCGACCACATCGCGAAGCGGACCGGGATCCCGTTCGCGGACTATCTGCGCGAGGGCGTCCTCGAACCGCTGGGGATGAAGTCGACGTCGCTGGACGGCTCGCCCGCCAAGGACGGCGTCTCGACCGTCGACGACCTGGTGCAGTTCGCGGCGGAGGTGCAGGCGCCGCAGCTGCTGCATCCGATGACGGTGGCTGAGGCGATGACGGTGCGTATCCGGGGACGAAGGGGGTTCTGCCGGGGTACGGGCACCAGAGTCCCAACGACTGGGGGCTCGGGTTCGAGATCCGGTCCGGCAAGTCTCCGCACTGGACGGGTGGTTCGTCCTCGCCCCGTACGTTCGGGCACTTCGGGCAGGCCGGGACGTTTCTGTGGGTCGACCCGGAGGCGTCGGCGGCGTGCGTCGCCCTGACGGATCGGGTGTTCGGGGCGTGGGCGGTGGAGGCGTGGCCCGCGTTTACGGATGCGGTGCTGGCGGAGCTGGGTTAGTTCCCACCCCGCCCCTTCCCGAAAGCCCTCTGGCGGGCGGCCGGATCTTCGTCTGCGGACCGTGCTGGGTTGCTCGCGCAGTTCCCCGCGCCCTGACCACCTAGGGGCGCGGGGAACTGCGCGACCAGCCACAGACCTCCCGCAGACAAACCCCGAGCCCCCGCCTACGTTTCGTTCAGCTCCCAGAACAGCACTTCCGCCCGCGTCGTCGCCACCGCGTCCAGGCCCGCCTCGGCCGTCAGCCTCGCCGAGTCGCCCGGCCCCAGTCGCTCGCCCGCCAGGGCGGCCTCGCCGCGACCACGTGGACGTAGACGCCGGGCGCGTCCGGGACCGCCGTGCGCTCGCCCGCCACCAGCCGCCGGACGTACAGCATCGCGCCTGCCGCAAGCACCGCGTACGGCGTGGAGTCGGCTATGCCGCGGACGATCTCGTACGACGGGGTGCCGCCGGGCTGCTTGGGAGCCAGCCACATCTGGACGAAGACCAGGGGACGGTGCCGTCGTTGCGCTCCGCGTGGCGGACGCCTCCGGCCGAACTGAGGTGCTGGACGTCCCCGCCCGTCGACCGTGGCGCGGCCCGTCGAGTCGCGGTGGGTGAGCTCGCCCTCCACCACCCAGGTGACGATCTCGGTGTGGCTGTGCAGGTGCTCGTCGAAGCCCGCGCCCGGCGCGAGCCGCTCCTCGTTGCAGGCCAGGACCGGGCCGAAGCGCAGGTTGTCCGGGTCGTAGAAACGGCCGAAGGACAGCGCGTGCAGGGACTCGATGCCGACCGCCGCGTCGCCGCCCCGGTAGCGCTCGTCGGCTCGCTTCACGGAAATCACGGGGTCCACGGTAGGGCCTGTCCGGGCGCCCGAACCCCGGCAGGGCACGCACCCGTCCTGATAAGGCAGTCTTGTCCCCGTGTCCGAACCCGAATCGCCGCAGCCTCCGAACGCCGCCCATCCGCACGCCGCGACCCTCAAGCGCCTTGAGCAGTCCTCCGGCCGGCTCGCCGCGAACGCCATCGCCCGCATGGACGCGACGCTGCCGTGGTACCGGGCGATGCCGCCGGAGAACCGGTCCTGGATCGGTCTGGTCGCCCAGGTCGGCATCGCGGCCTTCACCGAGTGGTTCCGGCACCCGGACACCCGCAGGCCATCTCCACCGACGTCTTCGGGACCGCGCCCCGCGAGCTGACCAGGGCCATCACCCTGCGCCAGACCGTCGAGATGGTGCGCACCACCATCGAGGTCATGGAGACCGCGATCGAGGAGGTCGCGGCGCCCGGCGACGAGTCGATCCTGCGCGAGGCGCTGCTCGTCTATGCCCGCGAGATCGCCTTCGCCACCGCCCAGGTGTACGCCCAGGCCGCCGAGGCACGCGGTGCCTGGGATGCGCGTCTGGAGTCGCTGGTCGTCAACGCCGTCCTCTCCGGTGAGGCCGACGAGGGCGCCGTCTCGCGGGCCGCCGCTCTCGGCTGGAACTCGCCCGAGCACGTGTGTGTCGTGCTCGGCACCGCCCCCGACGGCGACAGCGAGCTCACCGTCGAGGCCATCCGCCGGGCCGCCCGGCACGCCAAGCTCCAGGTCCTCACCGGGGTGCTCGGTGACCGCCTGGTCGTCATCGCGGGCGGCAGCGACAGCCCGCTCCAGGTCGCCAAGGCCCTGATCGGGCCGTACGCGGCCGGTCCGTGGTGGCCGGCCCGGTCGTCCCCGACCTGCTGGCCGCCACCGCTCCGCACAGGCCGCCGCCGCCGGGCTCAAGGCGTGCTCGGCCTGGCAGGACGCCCCCGGCCCGTTCTGGCGGACGATCTCCTGCCGGAGCGCGCGATCGCCTCCGATCCGGCCGCGCGCGAGCAGCTGGTGGAGGAGATCTACAGACCGCTGGAGGAAGCGGGCTCGGCGCTCCTGGAGACCCTGAGCGTCTATCTGGAGCAGGCGAGCAGCCTGGAGGGCGCGGCCCGGATGCTCTTCGTGCACCCCAACACCGTTCGCTACCGGCTACGACGTGTGACGGACGTCACCGGCTGGTCGCCCTCCGATGTGCGTTCCGCCTTCACGCTCAGGATCGCCCTGATCCTGGGGCGTCTGGCCGACGGAGATCCACAGTCCTAGACTTTTGTCGGACACCCACAATTCCCCCGACGGTTCTTCGTCCCTGTCCCCACGGGCGAGCAGGGCCGTCCACAAGAGAGAGTGTGAGAGTGCTCGTACTCGTCGCTCCCGGCCAAGGCGCTCAGACGCCCGGCTTCCTGACTCCCTGGCTCGAACTGCCCGGCGCCCGTGACCGGCTCGCCGCGTGGTCCGACGCCATCGGGCTCGACCTCGTCCACTACGGCACGCAGGCGGACGCCGACGCGATCCGCGACACCTCCGTGGCCCAGCCCCTGCTGGTCGCCGCGGGGCTGCTCTCCGCCGCGGCACTGGGTGACATCACGCCCGGCGCGGTGGCCGGCCACAGCGTCGGCGAGATCACCGCCACCGCGTACGCCGGTGTGCTCGGACGAGGCCGACTCGGCTTCGTCCGCACCAGGGGCCTGGGCATGGCCCGGGCCGCGGCCGTCACCGAGACCGGTATGTCCGCGCTGCTCGGCGGCGAGCCCGAGGTCGTCTTCCCGCACCTGGAGAAGCTCGGCATCACCCCGGCCAATGTGAACGGCGCGGGCCAGGTCGTGGCCGCGGGCACCCTGGAGCAACTGGCCGCCCTGGAGCGGACAAGCCCGAGGGCGTGCGCCGCGTCGTGGCGCTGAAGGTCGCCGGCGCGTTCCACACGCACCACATGGCCCCGGCGGTCGAGGAGCTGCGCGAGGCGGCGGCGTCGCTGGACATCGCCGACCCGAAGATCGCCTACGTCTCGAACGCCGACGGCCGGACCGTCGCCACCGGCGCCGAGATCGTCGCCCGCCTGGTCAACCAGGTTTCGAACCCCGTCCGCTGGGACCTCTGCATGGAGACGTTCCAGGAACTGGGCGCCACCGCGCTGATCGAGGTGGGCCCCGGCGGCACCCTGACCGACCTGGCCAAGCGCGCGCTGCCCGGCGTGAAGACCGTCGCCCTGAAGTCCCCGGACGACCTCGAAGCGGCCCGCGCGCTCATCGCCGAGACCGGGACACCTGCCGCTGACGCGGCGGGCGCCGAATAAGGAGCCGTACAGCATGTCGAAGATCAAGCCCAGCAAGGGCGCGCCGTTCGCCCGGATCATGGGCGTCGGCGGCTACCGGCCGACCCGGGTGGTTCCCAACGAGGTCATCCTGGAGAAGATCGACTCGTCCGACGAGTGGATCCGCTCCCGCTCCGGCATCTCCACCCGGCACTGGGCCTCCGACGAGGAGACCGTGACGGCGATGTCGGTGGAGGCCGCGAGCAAGGCCATCGCGGACGCCGGTCTCACCCCCGAGCAGATCGGCGGTGTGATCGTCTCCACGGTCTCGCACTTCAAGCAGACCCCGGCCGTCGCCACCGAGATCGCGGACAAGATCGGCGCGGTCAAGCCGGCCGCGTTCGACATCTCCGCGGGCTGCGCGGGCTTCGGCTACGGACTGACCCTCGCCAAGGGCATGATCGTCGAGGGTTCGGCCGAGTACGTGCTGGTGATCGGCGTCGAGCGGCTCAGCGACCTGACCGACCTGGAGGACCGCGCGACGGCCTTCCTGTTCGGTGACGGCGCGGGCGCGGTCGTGGTCGGCCCCGCGGACGAGCCGGGCATCGCCCGTACCGTCTGGGGCTCCGAGGGCGACAAGTCCGAGACCATCAAGCAGACCGTGCCGTGGACGCAGTACGACAGCTCCGGCAAGTTCCCTGCGATCACGCAGGAGGGCCAGGCGGTGTTCCGCTGGGCCGTGTTCGAGATGGCGAAGGTCGCCCAGCAGGCGCTGGACGCGGCCGGAATCACCGCGGACGACCTGGACGTCTTCATTCCGCACCAGGCCAACATGCGGATCATCGACTCGATGGTGAAGACCCTCAAACTGCCGGAGCACGTCACGGTCGCCCGTGACGTGGAGACCACCGGCAACACCTCGGCCGCCTCGATCCGCTCGCGATGGAGCGGCTCCTGGCGACCGGACAGGCGAAGAGCGGCGACACCGCGCTCGTCATCGGCTTCGGGGCGGGTCTCGTCTACGCCGCGACGGTCGTTACCCTCCCCTAGGCACACCGGATCTTCCGGATGCCCACAAACCCGTAAAAACACCGAAGGAGCGCCACATGGCCGCCACCCAGGAAGAGATCCTCGAGGGTCTCGCCGAGATCGTCAACGAGATCGCCGGTATCCCCGTCGAGGACGTCCAGCTGGACAAGTCCTTCACGGACGACCTGGACGTCGACTCGCTGTCCATGGTCGAGGTCGTCGTCGCCGCCGAAGAGCGCTTCGAGTGCAAGATCCCGGACGACGACGTCAAGAACCTGAAGACCGTCGGCGACGCCGCGAAGTACATCCTGGAGCACCAGGCCTGATCCGGTACCCCCGGAATCAGTCCCGGACTCAACTCCGCGTGACTGCCGCCACCCGGCGGTGGCGCCGCTGATCCCCCTTACACCGTGGAGAATTTTCCTGTGAGCTCGACCAATCGCACCGTGGTCGTCACCGGTATCGGCGCAACCACACCGCTGGGTGGCGACTCCGCCTCGACCTGGGAAGGTCTGCTGGCGGGCCGTTCCGGCGTCCGGCCCCTGGAGGGCGAGCGCTTCGCCGACCTCCCGGTCCGCATCGCCGCCACCGCCGCCGTCGACCCGGGCGAGGTACTGCCCGCCGCTCGCCCGCAAGCTGGACCGCTCGGCGCAGTTCGCGCTGATCGCGGCCAAGGAGCTCGGGCCGACGCGGGCTACACCGCCCCCGCCGGCGAGGACCAGCCGATCGCCCCCGAGCGGCTCGGCACGGTCATCGCCTCCGGCATCGGCGGTGTGACCACCCTGCTCGACCAGTACGACGTGCTGAAGGAGAAGGGCGTACGCCGTGTCTCCCCGCACACCGTCCCGATGCTGATGCCGAACTCCCCTCGGCCAACGTCGGTCTTGAGGTGAACGCCCGCGCGGGCGTGCACACCCCCGTCTCCGCCTGTGCGTCGGGCGCCGAGGCGATCGGCTACGCCGTGGAGATGATCCGCACCGGCCGTGCCGACGTCGTGGTCGCCGGCGGCACCGAGGCGGCCATCCACCGCTGCCGGTGGCGGCGTTCGCCAACATGATGGCGATGTCCAAGAACAACGACCACCCCGAGCAGGCCTCGCGCCCGTACGACAAGGCCCGTGACGGCTTCGTCCTCGGCGAGGGCGCCGGTGTCGTCGTCCTGGAGTCGGCCGAGCACGCCGCCGCGCGCGGCGCCGGGTCTACTGCGAGGTACTCGGCCAGGGCCTGTCGGCCGACAGCCACCACATCGCGCAGCCCGAGCCGACCGGCCGCGGTGTCGCGGCGGCCCTGCAGAACCTGCTGGACTCCACGGACCTCAAGCCGTCCGAGGTCGTCCACCTCAACGCGCACGCGACGTCCACCCCGCAGGGCGACGTCGCCGAGATCAAGGCGCTGCGCAAGGTCCTCGGCGACGACATGGACCACATCGCGGTCTCCGCGACCAAGTCCATGACCGGGCACCTGCTCGGCGGCGCCGGCGGCATCGAGACCGTCGCGACGGTCCTGGCGCTGCACCACCGGATCGCGCCCCCGACCATCAACCTCGACGACCTCGACGAAGAGGTCGAGGCCGACATCGTCCGCGGCGAGCCGCGCGCGCTGCCGTCCGGGTCGATCGCCGCGATCAACAACTCGTTCGGCTTCGGCGGCCACAACGTCGTGCTGGCGTTCCGCTCCGTCTGAGACGCGCGCCGAGACTCGCGTACGTAACCGGAAGGGCCCCACCGAGCGGTGGGGGCCCTTTCCGTTACGCACTTTCCGTTACGCGTCGGACGGCGGGTCAGACGACCTGGTGCAGCCAGCGGACCGGGGCGCCCTCGCCCGCGTACCGGAACGGCTCCAGCTCGTCGTCCCAGGGCTTGCCGAGGAGGCGGGCGATCTCGGCCTCCAGGTCGGTCTCGCCCCGCACCGAGCGGGCGAGCGCGGCCCGCAGCCGGTCCTCGGGGATCAGGATGTCGCCGTGGATGCCGGTGACCGCGTGGAAGATCCCCAGGTCGGGCGTGGCGCTGTAGCGCTCGCCCTCGGCCTTGGCGCACGGCTCCGCCGTGACCTCGAACCGCAGCATCTGCCATCCGCGCAGGGCGGACGCGAGTTTGGAGGCGGTGCCGGGCTCGCCCTGCCAGGAGAACTCCGCTCTCCAGGTGCCGGGCGAGGCGGGCTGGCGGATCCAGTCGAGCTGGACGCGCACACCGAGCACCCCCGCCACCGCCCACTCGACGTGCGGGCACAGCGCGCGGGGAGCGGAGTGGATGTACAGAACTCCACGTGTCGTCACCGGGACCTCCAGTGCGGTTCGAGGTTCGCCTTCCCCAGCGGCCTCGCGCCCCTACCGGTCTCGGTCAGGACAGCACCTGACATTCTGCCCCGGGGTTCAACAGTAAACAGCATCGGGAGTTAATCTCCTGAATGGGGACAGTATGTGACGTGATGTAATTTACCGGAGCCGTCTGGCGTGGTTCCTCTGGCTGGACGGGCCAAAGCTACCGCGCGGAGCAGACAGAAAGGTGTCGTACGGTCGGTCCTGGGCCCGGGAAACACGAAGCTTTCACTCGCCAGGACGCCAGGGGCACCCGAGGGAGGGGACCAGGGGATGGACCACGGGACGTTGCCGACGCGCCGAAGCCGCCCCGCGCGGCGCCGCACCGCGGCCGCCGCCGCTCTCACGGCGGTGACGCTCGCCGTCACGGCGGGTGCACCGGCTCGGAACCACCGGCGCGACACCGCGCCGAAGCGGCCCGAAGCCGTCGCCGACACCGACCCCGCACTGGAACCCCGCCCGGCGTCGATCGCGGCCGTGGGCGACTCCATCACCCGGGGCTTCGACGCCTGCATGGTCCTCTCCGACCGCCCCGAGGCGTCCTGGGCGACCGGCAGCGACAACGGTGTGCGGTCGCTGGCCACCCGGCTGCTCGGCGCCGGACAGGCGGCCGCCCGCAGCTGGAACTACGCCAAGACCGGCGCCGGATGTCCGACATCCCGGCCCAGCTGACCCGGGCGGCGGCCCACCGCCCCGAGCTGGTCACGGTGATGGTCGGCGGCAACGACGCCTGCCGCAAATCGGTCGACGGCATGACGTCGGCGGCCGCCTTCCGCGCGGGCTTCGAGACGTCCCTGCGCCAGCTGCGCACCACCCTGCCCAAGACCCAGGTGTACGTGTCGAGCGTGCCGGACCTCAAGCGCCTCTGGTCGGAGGGGCGGGGGAACGCCTTGGGCAAGCGGATCTGGAAGCTGGGCATCTGTCAGTCCATGCTGAGTGATGCGGATGATCTGGGGGCGGCGACCGTCGAGCGGCGGGACGCGGTGTACGAGCGGGTGGTGGCGTACAACAAGGCGCTGAAGGACGTGTGCGCGAAGGACCGCTACTGCCGTTACGACGGGGGCGCGGTCTTCGACTACCGCTTCACCGACGACCAGCTGAGCCACTGGGACTGGTTCCACCCCAGCAAGGACGGCCAGGGCCGGCTGGCGGAGATCGCGTACCGCAATGTGACGGCGGCGAGCCCGCCGAGGTAACGGAGACGGCCGGATCCCTCCCGTGGTTTTCCGTCCCCCTGTTCACACGGGAGTTCCTTCTCGATACTGGCCGCCCAGGCCTCGACGGAAGGATGCGCGGTGGTACGTGTACGGGGTGTACGGGTGGCGCGGCTGGCCCTGCTGGTGGCTTCGATGACGGTGGGCGCCGTGCTCGCGCCGGTCCCGGCGCAGGCGCAGGCCCCGGCCGCGACGGGGGCGCCGCCGACCGTGGAGGAGCGGCGCCTGGACCTGGCCGTACCGCAGGAGATGCTGCGGCGCTCCGGGTTCGACGGCGCGGCTCCCCGGTTCGCACGCGAGCTGAGCGGCGTACGGTCCTACCGGCAGGCCCAGCAGCTGGTCGCCCGCGAGGGCGGGGCGCTGTGGCGGCGGGCCGTGGACCAGGCGCAGGGCCGCGGCCCTGCGGGCGGCGACCTGAGCCGGGACGACGACCGGCCGCTGTACTGGGCGCGGCTGGGGATGACGCGGGAACTGCGGGGCTGGGAGCCGGGGTTCGGCCTGTCGGCGGGGCGGCGGGCGGCGCTGCTGGACGGGTTGGAGCGGTCGTCACGAGGCCAGGACTCTCTTGTCTACGGCTCGGGTTCCGGTTACAAGCGAATCCTGGTCACCGGCTTCGACCCCTTCACGCTCGACCGGGACATCCGGATCAGCAATCCGTCGGGCGCGACGGCGCTGGCGCTCGACGGCACGTGGATCTCGACGGCCGCCGGGCCCGCCCGGATCGAGACGGCCGTGTTCCCCGTCCGCTGGGACGACTTCGCGGCGGGCACGGTCGAGCGGACGCTGCGGCCGGTGCTGCCGAAGGTCGACCTGTTCACGACGGTGAGCCAGGGGCGGTCGGGCGGATCGACGTCGAGCGGTTCAACAGGGCGTGGCGGGGCGGGTTCCCGGACAACGAGAACGTGTCGCGGACGGAGACGGTGCCGGTGTCCGACCCGGCGAGCCAGCCGCAGTGGACGTCGACGACGCTGCCGTACAGGGCGATTGTGGCGGCTCGGACGGGGCCGTTCCCGGTCTACGACCACACGTCGGTGACGGAGATTCCGGTGGGTGGGGCGGGGCCGGTGGTGCGGGACGGCGGTCCTACGCCGGGGTCTGTGGCGCGGGCGGGGGTGGGGGCGACTATCTCTCCAACGAGATCGCGTACCGGGCGACGCTGCTGCGGGATCGGCTGGGGCTGTCCATTCCCGGGGGTCATGTGCACACCCCGGTGCTCCAGTTCGCGCCCGGCAACACGGATCCGTCGACGGGTTCGATCACGGATCCGGAGTTCGTGCGGAACCGGGGGAGATTGTGGGGCAGGTGCGGGCGATAGTGACGACGGCGGCAGCGTCCCCCACCCCGCCCCTTCCCGCTGTGACATTTGCGGCTCCGCCGCGTGGCCTCCGGGGGTAGGTGGGGGCGAAGGCGGCGCTCCCGGGGCTGCGCCCTGGACCCCGTTCGTCTGCGGACCATGTGTGGCTGGTCGCGCAGTTCCCCGCGCCCCTTAGGGAGCTCCGCTCATCAAACGCCGGAGGGCTGGAGGTGCCGGTCTTTAGGGGCGCGGGGAACTGCGCGACCAGCCCCCCCACCCGCAGACGAACGAGGGGTCCGGGGCGCAGCCCCCGGCAGGCCTCAGCCCGCCATCCGGCCGCCCGCCCAGGGCCCTAAGGGAACGGGCGGGGTGGGGGCTAATCCCGGAGGCCGACGGGTCCGCCCCGGCAAGATCCTCCCGCCCCACCAACACCCCCGCACCGCCTCCAACACCGGCAACCCCCCACCCCCGTCGCCAGCGCCACATCCTTCGCCGCCAGCTCCACGGGAAAGTACGCCTCCGTCGCGAACGCCCGCCCCCCCAGACCCCCCACCGGACTCGCCTCCAGCGAAGCCCGCGTCAGCGAAGCCGGCAGGCCAAGCGCCGCGGCCAGGCGCAGGGACTCCGCCACCAGGGCCACCCCGCCGATCACCGCGCTGATCAGCACCAGCTTCAGCGAAGCCCCCGTACCCACCTCCCCGCACCGCGTCACCGACCCCAGCTCGGCGAGCAGTTCGGCCACCGGCTCGGTCTCGCCGCCCGCCAGGATCAGGAGTTCGCCGGTCGCCGCCCGGTCCACGCTCCCCATCACCGGCGCGTCGATCAGCGCGACCCCGTCGGGAGGCGGGATGCCAGTTCGCGGACCGTGTCCGGGCCGACCGTCGACGTGTCGATCCACGTCGTCCCCGCCCGCAGCGCCGGAAGCATCGCGTCCGCCACGGCGAGCGCCGCCGCCGGATCCGCCAGCATCGTGATGACCACGTCGGCGTCACGCACCGCCGAGGCGGGGGTCGCCGCGACCACGGCCCCCTCGGCCACAAGCGCCTCGACCTTGCCCGCCGTACGGTTCCAGACCGTCAGCCCGTACCCCGCCGCGAGCAGCCGACGCGCCATCGGCGCCCCCATGTTGCCCAGCCCCAGAAACGCAACCGTCTTCGTCTTCTCGCTGTTCATGGGACGACGGTACGAAGAGCCTCACCCATGCCACAAGCGAATGTCTAGCATGGAAGCCATGAGCACCCCGCATACATCCGCGCATGCCACCACCCACAGCCTCTACGACGTCTTCCTCCGCGTCGCCTCCGACGGCTCCTTCACCGCCGCCGCCCAGGCCCTCGGCTACACCCAGTCCGCCGTATCGCGGCAGGTCCAGGCGCTGGAGGACGAGTTGGGGAGCGTGCTCTTCGACCGGCTGGCCCGGGGGTGCGGCTCACCGAGGCCGGGCGGGTGCTGGTGCGCACGCCGAGGCCGGACGGGACCGGCTCGCCGCCGCCCGCGCCGAGCTCTCCGCGCTGCGCACGCTCGACGGCGGACTGCTGCGCGTCGGGGCGTTCTCGACCGCCGACGCCGCGCTGCTCCCCGCGCCCTCGCCGCGTTCCGGCGCCGCCACCCCGGGGTGACCCTCGCCCGTACCGAAGGGCCCTCCGTGAAGCACCTCGGGCTGCTCGCCGCCGAGGAGCTGGACATCGCCGTGGTCAGCGCCACCGCCGGGCGCGCCCTCGACGGCTGTGCGCTGCGGCACCTGCTCGACGAGCCGATGTTCGTGGCGATGCCGCAGGACCACCCCTTGGCGGGCCGGAAGCGGCTGCGGCTGGCCGAGCTCGCCGACGAGGAGTGGGTCGCGGGCAGCACCCGGCCCGAGGACACCCTGATGCGGCCGGTCCTGGAAGCCGGGTTCCGGCCGCGCACGACCCTCGTCGTACGGGACTGGATCGCCAAGCAGGGCTTCGTCGCGCCGGGCTCGGCGTGACCCTGCTGCCCGCCCTCGCCGCCGACTCGGTCCGCGCGGACATCGTGCTCGTCCCCGTGCACCCGGACGACGTACCGACCCGGGCGGTCTACGCGGCGACCCCGCACGGCCGCGCCGACTCCCCCGCCGTCGCCGCCTTCCTGGCCGAACTCCGGTCGGCGGCGCGGCAGATCACCCGCCGTCGGACCGCCCATAGGTTCCCCTCCGGCTCCGGCTGCGGCTCCGCCGCCGTCTCGTCGCGCAGGTCCCGCACCATCAGCGTCGCCCCCGCCACCGCCCCCGGCATCAGGAACACCGCCACGAACGGCACCAGGAACGCCAGCGTCGGCGGGACGCCGAAGCCGAGGACCAGCAGGCGGCGCGTGCGCAGCAGGGCGAGGCGGTCCGCCAGCTCCACCCCCGGCGCTGGAGCGCCACCGCCGTCAGCTCCTCGGTGAGGAAGAAGCCGGAGACGCAGAAGCCGATCGCGGGCACCACCGTCTGCCCGACCACCGGCAGGAAGCCGAGGCCGAAGAGGAGAACGCCGTACAGGACGACGCGCGTCAGGACGCGTACAGAGTCACGCGCGGAGATCCACAGCTCGCGCCACAGCGGCAGGCCGGACTCCGGCGCCTCGCCGCCGCTCTCCGCGCGGTCGACGTCCTCGGACAGCTTCTCGTAGAAGGGCTGGCCGACCAGGAGCGTCACCGCGGTGAAGGTGATCACCGCGAGGAACAGGCCGAACGCGAAGACCAGCGCCGTCAGGAACCCCGGAACAGGCTCAGCCACGGCGACGACCAGCCGTCGGCGAACAGGGTCGCCCAGCCGACGAAGTCGTCCGCCCCGTAGGCGAGCCCGGTCAGCGCCGCCGCGTACAGGACCAGGGTGACCAGGCCGGGCAGCAGTCCGACCCCAGGGACCGGCCGTGCCCGGTGACCCATCGCTGCCCTTTGACCAGATAACCGAAGCCCGCCCCGAGATCACGCATGGCCGAACTCTATCGGCCGGTAACCGCCCCTCTCGTACGGGAGTTCCACCGCCGAAGGACGTACGAAGGGCCGCACCCCAACGCGCTGGGGTGCGGCCCTTCGTAGGGATGCGAGCTTACCGGCGTCAGGCGACCGCGAGGTCGACCGTGATGTTGCCGCGCGTGGCCTTCGAGTACGGGCACACCTGGTGCGCCTTCTCGACGAGCTCGCGCGCGGTGGCCGCGTCCACGTTCGGGATGGCCGCGGAGATCTTGACGATGATGCCGAAGCCGTCGTCGTTCTTGCCGATGCCGACCTCGGCGGTGACCGTCGAGCCGGATATGTCGGCGTTCTCCTGGCGTGCGACCACACCGAGGGCGCCCTGGAAGCAGGCGCTGAAACCGGCCGCGAACAGCTGCTCCGGGTTGGTGCCCGCGCCGCTGCCGCCCATCGCCTTCGGCGGGTTCACGACCACGTCGAGCTGACCGTCGTCGGTGGCGACCCGGCCGTCCCGGCCGTTCTCGGCGGTGGCGACGGCGGTGTACAGAACGTCGGACTGCTGGATGGACATGCTGGGTGCTCCTCCTGCTCGTTCCCGGCCGCTCGCGCCCACGGCAGCCGTGATGTGGAAAGACCTTATCGGATGGCGGAAGTCACCCGATAAGGTCTCCAGGAGTGGCGGAGGTCACTGGCCCGGGTCACTCGCCCAGCGAGCGACCATCTTTCCGGTGTTCTCGCCCGGGAGCATGCCGAGGAACGCGTCCACACCGTTGTCGATGCCCGCGACGAACGTCTCGCCGTACTTCAGCTCGCCGGAGGCGGCCCAGCCGGCCACCTCCTGGACGAACTGCGGCTGGCGCGCCGCGTGGTCGCCGACGAGGATGCCCTGGAGGCGCAGCCGCTTGCCGATGATCATGGCCATGTTGCGCGGGCCCGGGGTCGGCTCGGTGTCGTTGTAGCCGGCGATCATGCCGCAGATGGTGGCGCGACCGTGCACGTTCAGCGAGGAGATCGCGGCTTCCAGGTGCTCGCCGCCGACGTTGTCGAAGTAGACGTCGATGCCGTTCAGGGCGGCCGCGCGCGGCTGGTCGCGGACCGGGCCGTTCTTGTAGTTGAAGGCGGCGTCGAAGCCCAGCTCCTCCACCAGCCACTTCACCTTCTCGTCGGAACCGGCCGAGCCGATCACCCGCGAGGCGCCCTTGAGACGGGCCATCTGGCCGACCTGGCTGCCGACCGCGCCGGCCGCGCCGGAGACGAAGACCGCGTCGCCCTCCTTGAAGGAGGCGACGTCGAACAGACCCGCGTACGCGGTCAGACCCGTCATGCCCAGCACGCCGAGGTACGCGGAGAGCGGGGCCAGCGAGGCGTCGACCTTGGTGGCGTGCTTGGCGTCCAGATCGGCGTACTCGCGCCAGCCGAGCCCGTGCAGCACGTGGTCGCCGACGGCGAAGCGCTCGTCGTTCGAGGCCACGACCTCGCCCACCGCGCCGCCGTCCATCGGCTTGTCGAGCTGGAACGGCGGGATGTACGACTTCACGTCGTTCATGCGACCGCGCATGTACGGGTCGACGGACATGAAGAGGTTGCGGACCAGGATCCGGCCCTCGGCGGGCGCGACGACCGGGACCTCGCGGAGCGCGAAGTCGGCCGGGACCGGCCAGCCGTGCGGGCGGGCGACGAGGTGCCATTCACGGCTGGTGGCGGGGAGTGCGGACGGTGCGGACATGAGGGTGCGTCCTCCTGCGGTGCGGGGCCGCCGGATCCGGCGGATTACTTCAGGTACTGAAACAACCATGCTCCTGGATATTTGAGATTGTCAAGTAACTCGGTAGGCTGGTACCCATGGCCATGCGTATGGATCCCCTCACCGTCGAAGTCGTCGACCTCATCGGCTCGGTGGTGGCGCGCTACACGAGGAGTACGAGCAGGCCGCCGCCGAGCACGCGCTCACCGGCGCGCAGGCGCGCGTCCTCGGGCTGCTCTCGCTGGAACCGGTGCCGATGCGGAAGATCGCGCGGAAGCTGAAGTGCGAGCCGTCGAACGTCACCGGGATCATCGACCGCCTGGAGGCCCGCGGCCTCGTCGAACGGCGCCCCGACCCGGCCGACCGCCGGGTCAAACTGGCCGCACCGACGGAGGAGGGCCTGGCGACGGCGACCCGGCTCCGCGACTCCTTGGACTTCGCCCGCGAGCCGCTGGCGGAGCTGTCGACGGAGGAGCGCGCCGTGTTGCGGGACTTGCTGAAGCGGATGCTGGGCACCCCTAGGAGTTGTCGTCAAAGTGTCAGGCCCACATCAGGAGCGATGCGAGGGTGACGGCTGCCTGGTAGGACTCGGCGGTCTTGTCGTAGCGGGTCGCGATGCCGCGCCATTGCTTGAGGCGGTTGAAGCAGCGTTCCACGACGTTGCGCCGCTTGTAGAGCTCCTTGTCGAAGCGGGGCGGGCGTCCGCCCCGGCTGCCGCGCCGGGCCCGGTTGCGCACTTGGTCGGCCGCTCGGGAATGGTGTGGCCGATGCCGCGGTGTCGCAGCCAGGTCCGGATCGCCTTCGAGCTGTAGCCCTTGTCGCCCAGGACATGGGCGGGCCGCACCAGGGGCCGTCCCGGGCCGATCAGGGGCACCCGTATCGCCTGCATCACGGCGGTGAACTGGGTGCAGTCGTTGGTGTTCCCGCCTGTGACCGTGAAGGCGAGCGGTCGGCCGAACGCGTCGCAGGCCAGGTGGATCTTGCTGGTCAGGCCGCCTCGCGAGCGTCCGAGCGCGGGGCGGTGGAGCCCCCTTTTCGGGCCCCGGCGGCGTGCTGGTGGGCCCGCACGACGGTGGAGTCGACCGACACCAGCCAGCCGATGTCACCCGCCGCATCGGCTTTCGCCTGCGCGACCTGGAGCATCCGCTCGAAAGTGCCGTCCTTGGCCCAGCGGCGGAAGCGGGTATGGAGCGTGGCCCACGAGCCGTACCGCTCAGGCACATCCCGCCAGGCCACACCCGTGCGGAACTTCCACACGATTCCGTTGAGGACCACCCGGTCGTCCAACCGCTTCCGCCCCGCAAGGAGGCGGGCAGCAGCGGACAGACGAACTCCCACTCGGCATCGGACAGTTCATGACGACGTATCACCCGACCATGATCCACCACTCAAGATCATTTGACGACACAACCTAGCTGGGCGCCCCTAAGGGGCGCGGGGCTGTGACATTTGCGGCTCCGCCGCGCGGGCGCGACCAGCAGGGACGCCCCGGAGGGGCGCCTTCAGGGGCGCGGGGAACTGCGCGACAAGCCCCACCGACTCGCAGTGAAGCTACAAGCACCACCAGAGGAAGCGGTTGCAGGTCGGCGTCGGCGTGGGGGACGGCTGTGGGGCCGGGGCGGAGTCCGACGCGGACGGCTGAGGCGAGGTCGACGGCAGGGGGAGCCGCCCGGGCCCGTCGGCGTGGGCGCCGGGGCGCTGGGCGCGGTGGTCGGGCCGGTGGCCGGGTGGGAGCCGCCCGGGGCAGGGCGCCGGTTCCGGTGCCGCCCGGCCCGGGCCGCGTACCGCCCGAGGCCGGATGCCTCTTCCCGCGCCCCGTCCCCGCGGGCACCGCGCTCGGCCGCTTGGGCCGCCCGCATCACTCGCGTCGGGCACGGGCGCGGCCGTCTCCTGCGAGATCTGCTCCTCCTCGTGTACGGAGGTGGCGGCGCCGCGCTCGTCCGGCGGCGGCTCAAGGGCGAGCTGGGCGATGCCCAGCGCACCGGCCGCGAGGACCACACCCGCCGAGCCGAACAGCACGAGGCGGCCGCGCCGCTTGCGGGCGCGGCGGCGCGGGCGGGCGGCCCGGGGCAGTTCGCGGCGCGCGCGGCGGTGACCGACGGGGGCCGGGTCCGCACCGGATGCGGCGGCCTCGTACACCCCGAGGTCGATGGTTTCGGCTGCCGCAGCTCCTCCGCGGGGGTGCCGCATCCGGCGCAGGCCAGTGCGCCGTTGAGGTGCCGCCGGCAGGCGTGGCGTAATCCATGGCCAACGGAGGCTATGCGGGGAGCGGTCAACAATTGGGGCCGGGAATGTGCGGATCTTGTGTGGAACCCCGCCTTCCAGGGCGTGTCGGGGGCACGAAGTCGGGCGTTCGGTGCGTTGTCGGTGGGGCCGGGCAGGATGGGGTCATGACGGACGCGCAGCCTCACCTTTTCGGCCCGCTCGACTTCCAACTCGTCCTGCTGCGGCGGATGGCCGACCACCAGCCGGAGCTGGTCGACGACGCCCGCCGCGAGCTGGGGGTGTCGATAGCCGGGATGCGGGAGGCCAACCGCCGCTGGCAGGCGATGACCCGCTCGCCGCGCTCCCGGCGCGGCCGCGCGGTTCCGGTCGGTGCTGGGCGAGCCCGAGACGGTGGTCCCGCGCAAGGTCGGCGACCTGGCGAGGCCCGGCCGTGGCCGGTGCCGCTGGGCCGACGCGGCGGTTCGAGGTGCTGGCCGGGCCGGACGGGACGGTGTGGAACGAGTGGCTGGTCCGCGCCCCGGCGAGCCCGGCCCTGCCCTGGCGACGGCGGCGGACCTGCGCCCGTGGTCCTGCACGGTCGACGAGGCGGCCCGCGCCTCCCCGGCCTGCCCGATGGAAGGCAGCGCCCCCACCCGCTGGCAACGACCGTCCCCGGCGGGGAGAAGTGCGTGGCGGAGTTCTCGTGGGGGTTGCTGCAACGGCTGTTGAGGGTGAGTGGGGGTGCCCGGGGTTCGTCTGCGGGCCGGTGGGGGCTGGCCGCGCAGTTCCCCGCGCCCCTAGGGGGTTGCGGCTCAGCCGGGGTGCGACTTCGGCGGGGCCCGTGCCCCTGACGCTGCCTCGCCGAGCAGCCACCCCCCCCGGGGCGCGGGGAGCTGCCGTCAGCCCCGACGGCCCGCAGACAAAAACAGACCCGGGCCACCCCTCCAAGGGGCGCGGGAACTGCGCGACCAGCCGACGACGGCCCGCAGACAAACGCCGGGCCCAAAAGGGGCGCGGGGAACTGCGCGACCAGCCCCCACCGGCCCGCAGCCGAAAGCGCACCCAGGACCCAGCCCGCACCCCGCAACGCCCGCAGGCACGCCGCACTGTCACCCAATTGGCTCTCGGGAACTCGCACTCCATCAGCCGACGCCCAACCGGCGCATCCCAGCGCGCGCGCACCCCGGGGCCGGACGATTCGATCAAGAGCCGCCAGCGGGAGGATCGCCGTGACCGTCAGTCTGGAGCAGTTGCGCCGTTGCCATGTAGCCGTCGACCTCGGGGCCGCGAGGACGCGCGTATTCGTCAAGGGACTGGGACTCGTCGTGGACGAGCCCAGCGTCGCGGCCGTCAACACCCGTACCGGCGCGCTGATCGCCGTCGGCGCGTTCGCCGAGAAGATGACGGGCCGTACGCCCGACTACATCCGCGTCGCCCGGCCCGTGACCGGCGGGACCGTCGTCGACATCGAGATGGCCCAGCGCATGCCGCGGCATCTGGTCGGCGAGAAGCTGCGGCGCCAGCTGCGGCGCAAGCCGAGGCTGCGGGCCGCCGCCTGCACCCGCACGAGGCCGACCCGCTCGCCCAGCGCGCCGCCGTCGAGACCCTGGTGGGGCTCGGCGCCCGCCGGTCGAGCTGGTCGACACCCTGATCGCGGCCGCGGTCGGCTGCGGACTCCCGGTCGAGCAGCCGACCGCCACCATGATCATGGTGTGCGGCGCGGCCACCACCCAGATCGCGGTGCTCTCGCTCGGCGCGATCGTCACCGCCGAGCGGATCCCGGTCGGCGGCGACGCGATCGACCACGCCGTCATCCAGCACCTGCGCCACCAGCACGAGCTGATGCTGCCGAGCCAGTCCGTGCGCCCCCTCCAGCTCGCCCTCAGCGGCAACGGCTGACCCCGCACGGCCCGCCTCCACCGAGATCCACGGCCGGGACGTCGCCACCGGCCTCGCCCGCTCGGTCCAGGTCGACACCGCGGCCGTCCGCGACGCGATCCACACCCCGCTGACCGCCGTCCTCGACGGCATCAGCAAGGTCCTGCGCGACTGCCCCCCGACCTGGTCGCGGACCTCGCGGACCGGGGGATCATGATGGTCGGCGGAAGCGCCCTGCTGCCGGGCCTGGACCAGATGCTGCGCAAGGCGACCGGCATGCCCGTGGCCATCGCCGAACGCCCGGACGTCTGCGCCATCCTGGGCCTCGGCGCGATGCTGGACGGCAAGATCGAGCCGATGGTCCTCGACCCGCTGGCCGAGTGAGGCGAGGGGCGGCAAGAGAGCGAAGAGAGGGGTGCGGTGCGCGCGGACGACCGGTCCGGGGACGGGGCACCCTGCCCGTCCTGCTCGAAGCCGTCCTCGGCGTCGGCTCGAGCTCGAACTGCACACCACCCTCCAGCACATCGTGGACACCGCGGCCGAGCTGACCGGCGCCCGGTACGGGGCGCTCGGCGTCGTCGACCCCGAGCGCGGCCGGCTCACCGAGCTGTTCGACCGAGCTCACCGACGCCGAGCAGGAGCGGATCAGGGCGCTCCCGGACGGGCGTGCCGGGGTGCTCGGCGCGCTCGTCCAGGACCCGCGGCCGCTGCGCCTCGACGACCTCACCACCGACCCGCGCTCCTCGGGCGTGCCGCCCGGCCACCCGCCGATGCGCTCGTTCCTGGGTGTCCCCATCCGCGTACACACCGAGGTGTTCGGCAACCTCTACCTCACCGAGAAGCGCGGCGGCCCGTTCACCGAGGAGGACCTGACGCTGCTGCGGGTGCTCGCCTCGCAGGCGGGGATCGCGATCGGCACGCCCGCCTCTACGAGACCGCCAGGCGCCGCGAGCGGTGGATCGAGGGCGCCGCCGCCGTCACCACCTCCCTGCTGACCGGCGACAGGCGGCGAACGCGCTGACGACGGTCGCCGAGCAGGCCAGGCTGCTCGCGGACGCGGCGGCCGGTGTGGTGCTCCAGCCCGCCCAGGAGGGCGGGATGGAGATCGTCGCCGCGTCCGCGCCGGACTACCCGGACGACATCCTGGGAACGACCATCGCGCCCGGCTCCCCGTCCTGGTCCAACTGCTCGGCGGCGAGCCGGTGTTCATCGAGGACTCGGCGACCGATCCCCGGATGACCACGCACGTACGGACCCGGTTCGGGCCGAGCATGATGCTGCCGCTGCAGAGCGGCGGCAAGCTCATCGGTACGCTCGCGCTCCCCCGGCGCCGCGGGGCCGAGCCGTACACCGCGGTGGACCGGCTGCTGGCCGCGCAGTTCGCCTCGCAGGCCGCGCTCGCGCTGGTCCTCGCGGACGCGCAGCACAACCAGGAGCGGCTCGCGGTGTACGAGGACCGCGACCGGATCGCCCGCGACCTCCACGACCTGGTCGTCCAGCGGCTGTTCGCGACCGAGATGATGCTGGAGTCGACGCGCCGCCGCGCCGCGAAGGCCTCCGGCGACGACACGGACGAGCTGCTCACCCGGGCCGTGGACGAGCTGGACTCCACGATCCAGGAGGTCCGCACCGCCATCTTCGCCCTCCAGCAGCCGCCCGCCGACGCGCCGACGACCGTACGCGGCCAGGTGCTGCGCGAGACGGACGGCGCGGGGGCGCTGCTGGGGTTCCGGCCGTCGGTGCGGTTCGAGGGGGCGGTGGACGCCGTGGTGGGCGACGCCGTCGCCAGGCGGCTGCTGTCGGCCCTGCGCACCGCGTTGGCCGCCGCGCACCGCCGTCCCGGGGTCTCGTCCGTCGCGGTCGTCGTCGATGCGGCCGCCGTCCTGCCGGACGGGCGTCGCGGGGTGCGGCTCACCGTCACGGACGACGGGGAGAGCGCCGCTGTGACGTGGGAGGCGCCTCTGTAGGGCGGTGGATGTGCGTCGGCGGCTGCGGGCCGTCGTGGGCTGGTCGCGCCCACGCGGCGGAGCCGCAAATGTCGCAGCCCCGCGCCCCTAGGGGGTGCGGCTCTGGGCAACCTGCCGGGGCAATCCGCGTGCCCGTGTCCCCATTCAGCCCGGGTCGATATTCGGATGCGTACCCGGCGGGCATGGCCGGACAGTACCCCCATGAGCAGGATGTGGACGACGGCGGTGGCGGGTGCGGCGGCGGGCCTGGGTGTGGCGATGCCCGTGGGCGCGGTCGGGGTGCTGCTCGTCCAGGAGGGCATGCGCGACCGGCGCGGGGCGGTCGCGGCGGCGTCGGCGGTGGCGGTGGTCGACCTGGCGTACGCGGCGGCGGCGACGGCGCTGGGCCCGTGGGTGGCGTCGACGCTGTCGGGGGTGGAGGCGTGGGTGCGGCTGGTGGCGGCGGCCGTGCTGGCGGGGATCGCGGGGCGGGGGCTGTGGGGGTCGCGGGGCCCGGCGGCGCCCCGGCTGTGACACCCGGCCGAGGGGCGGCCAAGCGAACTTGTGGAAGTCCGGTGCGATACCGCGCCCCTTCAGGGGCGCGGGGCTGTTCATTGTGCGGCTCCGCCGCGATGGGGTTTCCCCCTGTTCGAGCGAAGCCGAGAACTTGGGGGAGCGACCAGCGCCCGTAGGGGTGCGGGGAACTGCGCGAGCAACCCAGCACGGTCCGCAGACGAACGAAGCGGGGTGCAGGGGCCGCGGGCCCAGCAGGAGGTCCGGGGGCGGGGACGGCCGACGGGCTGCCGGGGCCACGCTCCCGGCCCGGTCCCCCGCCCGTACCTTCGGCCGCTTCGCCGCCCTCACCCTCGTCAACCCCACCACCGCCCTCTACTTCACCGCCCTCACCACCGCCCAGGGCAGCACCCTCCACGGCGGCGGCGGCGGGGCCGTGTTCGTCTCGGCCGTGTTCGCCGCGTCCTTCGTGTGGCAGCAACTGCTCGTCGCGGCGAGCGGGTTCGCCGGGGCGCGGATCTCCGACGCGGCCCGGAGGTGGACGTTCCGGCTCGGGTACGGGCTGGTCGCGCTGTACGCCGTCAAGGTGGCGCTGCCGCTTCCTTGATCACGGCGCCGCGTAGGGTTTCCAGTGGCCCTTCAGGGCCGGTGCCGTCGACTGCGAGGAGCCCTTTTCCGTGTCCCTCTCTTTCCCGCGCTGCGAACCGCCGACCGCAAGGGAGCCCTTCGGTTCGGCGAGCGCGCCCTCACCTACGCCGAACTCGCCGGGGCGGCCGGCCCGTTGGCGGCCCGGATCGCCGGGGCCGGCCGCGTCGCCGTCTGGGCGACCCCGACCCTGGAGACGGCCGTCGGGGTGGTCGCGGCGCTGCTTGCCGGGGTGCCCCGCTGAACCCCAAGACGGGCGAGCGCGAGCGGCGCACATCCTGACGGACAGCGCGCCCACGGCCGTCCTGGCCGCCCCCGGCGACCTCCTGCCGCCCGCGCTGGCGGCGCTGACCAGGATCGACGTGGTCCCGGAGGCGGGACAAGGGCCTTTGGCCGACGAGCCCGCCGAGCCCGCCGACGCCGAGTCCCCGCGCTCATCGTCTACACCTCCGGCACCACCGGCCCGCCCAAGGGGGCCGTACTCCCCGGCGGGCGATCTCCAGCACGCTCGACGCGCTCGCGGAGGTCTGGGCGTGGACGCCCGACGACGTCCTCGTACACGCTCTGCCGCTCTTCCACGTCCACGGCCTGATCCTCGGCATCCTCGGCCCGCTGCGGCGCAGCGGCTCGGTCCGGCACCTGGGCAGGTTCTCGGTGGAGGGCGTGGCCCGCGAGCTGACGGCGGGCGCGACGATGCTCTTCGGAGTGCCGACGATGTACCACCGCATCGCCGAATCCCTCGACACCGACCGGAGTTGGCGAAGGCGCCCGCCGGGGCGCGGCTCCTGGTGTCGGGGTCGGCGGCGCTGCCCGTCCACGACCACCGGCGGATCGCGGCGGCGACCGGCCGTACGGTGATCGAGCGGTACGGGATGACCGAGACGCTGATGAACACGAGCGTACGGGTGGACGGCGAGCCGCGCCCCGGCACGGTCGGCGTGCCGCTGCCGGGCGTGGAGCTGCGCCTTGCGGACGAGTCGGACGGCATCGGCGAGATCCAGGTGCGCGGCCCGAACCTGTTCGGCGGCTATCTCAACCGGCCGGACGCCACGGCCGCCGCGTTCACCGAGGACGGCTGGTTCCGCACCGGCGACATGGCGAGCCTGGACGCCGACGGCTACGTACGGATCGTCGGCCGCAAGGCGACGGACCTGATCAAGAGCGGCGGGTACAAGATCGGGGCGGGCGAGATCGAGAACGCGCTGCTCGACCACCCCGGGGTGCGCGAGGCCGCCGTCACCGGTGAGCCGGACGCCGATCTCGGGGAGCGGATCGTGGCGTGGGTGGTCCCGGCCGACCCCCAGTCCCCGCCCACGCCCGAGGAGTTGGCCGGGCACGTGGCCGCCCAGCTCTCCCCGCACAAACGGCCGCGTACGGTCCGCTTCCTGGAGGCGCTGCCGCGCAACGACATGGGCAAGATCATGAAGCGCGCGCTGGGGAACGGGAATGGCTGACCGCCTGAGCGCGAGGGCGGCGATCGAGGCGGCGACGTCCGGCTTCACGGAGCCGCACGCGCCGGAGCGGGAGACGGCGGAGGAGGGCCCGCTGGGGTGGGAGGGGTACGCGGCGTCACGGGCGCGCGCGACGGAACGCACGGGCGAGCGGGAGTCGGTGATCTACGGCCTGGCGGACGTGGAAGGTCGGGCTTGCGTGGTGCTCTCCTTCGAATTCGGCTTCCTGGGCGGCTCGTTGGGCGAGCGGACGGGTGACCGGCTTGAGGCGGCGTACCGGGCGGCGCGGGAGCGGCGGCTGCCGCTGGTCTCGCTGATCGCGACCGGCGGCGGCCGGATGCAGGAGGGCATGGTCGCGCTCACCCAACTCCAGCGGGTGGCCCGGCAGTCCACCTGCTGCGCTCCGCCAGGCTGCCGCAGATCGCGGTCCTGCGCGACCCGACGACAGGCGGCGGCTGGGCCACGCTCGGCGCGGGCGCGGACGTGGTCCCGGCGCTGCCAGGGGCGCAGGTCGGGTTCGCGGGTTCGCGGGTACGGCCCGCCGACGCGGATCCGGCGGCGTACGCGGCGGAGGGGCAGCTGGCGGCCGGGGCGGTGGACGCGGTGGTGCCGGTGGCGGGGCTGCGCGGGGTGCTGGGTCGGTGGCTGGGGCTGCTCTCCGGCGGGGTCCCGGGCGGCCCGGTGGCCCCGGCGGAGGTGCCTTTCGCGCTCGGCGGGTCGGGCCTGCCGGGGACGGGGTGGGAGGCGGTGTCGCAGCCGCGCTCGTCGTCCTGCCCCCGGGCGACGGCGTACCTGGACGCGTACTTCACGTTCCGCCTCCCCGTCGGCGGGGACCGGTGCGGGGGTGTGGATTCCGGGATGCTGTGCGGGTTCGGGGAGCGGGGCGGGCGTACGGTCGCGTACGCGGCCCCGACGGCACCGCGACCCGCCCGGCGGGCTACCGCACCGCCGCCCGCCTCCTCCGCCTCGCCGACCGCCTCGGCGTCCCCGTCCTGACCCTGGTCGACACACCGGGCGCGGCGAACGACGCGGCGGCGGAGCGGGCGGGGCAGGGCGCGGCGGTCGCGGACTGCTTCGCGGCTGTGGCGGGGGTGGGGGTGCCGGTCACCACGCTGGTGATCGGCGAGGGCGGGTCGGGCGGGGCCCTCGCCCTCGCCTCTCCCTGGCGTACGTGGGTGACGCCGGACAGCTACTTCTCCGTGATCGCGCCGGAGTTGGCGGCGGCGATCTTGAAGAGGGGGTGGGAGGTGCGGAGCACTGCGGACCAGTTGGGGGTGCGGCCGCGGGATTTGGTACGCCTGGGGGTGGCCCGGGGTGGTCTCCCCCACCCCGGCCCCTTCCCTGAACCCTCCGGGGGTGGGCGGGGGTGGAGGTGGCTCTCCCGGGGGCGCCCCCGGCCCCCGGGCCTTGGTTCGTCTGCGGACCGTACTGGGTTGCTCGCGCAGTTCCCCGCGCGCCTAAAAGCACCCCTCCGGGGCGCCCGGGGATGCCGCGTAGCGGCATTCAAGGGGCGCGGGGAACCGCGCGACCAGCCCCCACCGACCCGCAGACGAACCGGGGTTCCGGGCGCGGCCCGGCGCCCGCCGGAGGGCTTTCGGGAAGGGGCGGGGTGGGGGCAAAACAGCAGGTCAGCCTACCCCCACCGCCCGCACCACCTCCGCCGCACCGCCCCACCCCCGTCATCCCCGCCGCCCCCGAAGCGACACGAACCGCACCCCCGCCGGCACCCGCAACTCCCCCGCCACGCCGCAGAACCCGCAGAACCCGCACCCACACGCGACAGCCCCACCGCCCCCCACGTCACCCCGTCGTCGTGCGACACCTCCAGCGACGCCGAGTCGATCCGCCCCGTCCCCACCGACGCCCCCGCCACGTACGACGCCCGAAGCCCCACCGGGACCCGGCGCCCCGAGACGTTCCCCGACAGATCCGTCAGGACGTCGAAGGCCAGGTTCAACAAGGGAAGCGTCGTCGCGCGGTCGGCCGGCGTCTCGGCGGAGCGGAACGTCCACTCGGCGCGGCCACGGGTGGACAGCCGCCACACCGAGGGGTCCAGCGTGGTGTCCGTGGTCGCCCGGAAGGTGTGCGGCGCGGGGTCGACGCCCCACGCGTACGCCCCCGAGCCGGTCCGCCGGTCGACCTGGACCCCGTCCACGTACACCGACGTGACCTGCGTCATCGACGACCGGCTCCAGACGTCCCCGAACCCCGTGTGGTCGAAACCCCCGTCCCCCCACCCCGGCGTGTTGAACTGCAGGTCGTTGCCCGTGCGCTGCTGCCCCAGCCCAGGCCCGTGCCGAGCCGGGGTGCCACACCGGGCCGAACCAGTCCAGCGCGGTCCGGGTGCCGCGTAGGCCACCAGGCCGCTGCGCTCCTCAAGGGCCGACTCGCCCAGCGTCACCGACTCGTGCCAGCGCTGGCCGGGGCCGGTGCTGACGTAGTCGGTGCGCCGCACCGGGTACGCGATCCGCTCCGCGAAGCCGAAGCCGATCAGGAAGGCGCCGGTGATCGAGTAGCGGAACTCCCCACCCGTGGCCGGGCCGGCCGGCGCGTGGAACGCCGTCTCCACCGTGGCCAGTTCACGCCCACGCGGCCGGTACGTCAGATCGCGGTCCGGGACGGCGCCCGGATGGCCTTCGGAGAGGTCGTAGACGTACGGGGTGTAGCGGGTGCCCACCAGACGGCCGTACCGCCGGCGGGAACCTCCCGCAGCCGCGCCGCGTCCGCCGCGTTCACCGACGCCACCGCCAGCGGCGCGGCCGCGCCCTCGTCCGTGCCGAACCACTCGCTGAGGCGGCCCGGCGCGTCGTCCGTCACGAACAGCGCGGCCACGCCCGCCCGTTGGGCCGCCGCGGCCTGCTGCCGCCGGGTGACCCCGGCGGCGGCGCGGACGACGACGGCCTTGCCGCGCACGTCCTTGCCCGCGTACTCGGCCTCGCTCCCCGTTCCGGCGTCCGCGACCCCACCCGGCGATGCCCGTCGAACGGCGTCGAGCCCGCCTGCACCAGCGCGTCGCCGAGCCGCTTCCCGCCCGCCTCGACGTCGAGGAGCGGCTTGCCGAGCCGCCAGACCGTGCGGTACTCGAAGGTGCCGGTGCGCACCTTCCGCGTCGGCGCCGCGAAGACGCTGTCGTACGCGACCGGCACCTGCACCGCGCCCGAGACGGTCGCGCCGTTGGCGCTGCGGTCGTACTCCATCAGCAGCTGGCGCGTCTCGGTGCGCCGGTCCACGTCGGCCCGCAGCTCGCGCAGCCGCCGCCCGTCCAGGGTGATCTCGCGGTCCCGGTCGAGCACGACCTCGGGGTCGGAGAGGTAGCCGAGGCCGAGGGAGTCCTCGCCCTTGCTGCCGCGTACGTCGAGGAACGAGTCGACGGTGTACGTACCGGGCCTCAGCCGCAGGGTGAGCGTGCCGGAACCGCCGACCGTGGCCCCGAACGGGTCCTGGCCCTGGGCGAGTTGCTGTACGGAGAGGTTCGCGGGACTCGGGGCGCCGTCGCGGTCCTTGACGTGCACGGTGAGGTCGTACCGCTCCTCCTCCTTCACCAGCTCGAACGCGGTGTGCGCCACCGGCTTCCGTCGACGGACGCCGTGACGCGGCCGCCGGTCCGCCCCACGGCCGCGTGCGTGCCGTCGCCGGTGACGGTGGTGTGCGCGGTGCCGTGGGCGGGACGGTGAGCCCGGTGTCGGCGAGGGAGACGGCACCGGCGGCGCGCCTCGTCGACGGACAGCGTCAACCGCACAGCCGTGTCCGAGGAGTTGGTGTAGGTCAGCGTCCGCGTCACCGGCTTGTCGTCCCCGTACGGCCAGCGCACGAAGCCCAGGTCGGCGCTGCCGGTCGCGGTGACGGACGCGGTGGTCGCGGCCGGGACGTCGACGCGGCCCGCGCCCAGCGCGTACGGCTCGGCGTCCAGCACCTTCGCCGTGGACATCAGCGCGTCCTTCAGCCGCTGCCCGCTCCAGTCGGGGTGCTCCTCGGCGAGCAGGGCCGCGACGCCCGCGACGTGCAGGGTGGCCATCGAGGTGCCGCTCATGGCCGTGTACGGGCCCGATCCGGCCGTGTACTGGGAGCGGGCGGCCAGGATGTCGACGCCGGGGGCGGAGAGGTCGGGCTTGAGGGCGTTGTCGCCCAGGCGCGGGCCCTGGCTGCTGAAGTAGGCGACCTGGTCGGCGGAGTCGACCGCGCCGATGGTCAGGGCGGCGTCAGCGGCGCCCGGGGAGCCGATGGAGGGGGCGCCGGTGTTGCCCGCCGCTATGACGAACAGGGCGCCGGTGTCGCGCGAGAGCGTGTTGACTGCCTGGGCCATCGGGTCGGTGCCGTCGCTCGCCTCCTGCGAGCCGAGGCTCATCGAGACGACCTTGGCGCGGACGTCCTCGGCGGCCCACTCCATCCCGGCGATGATCTGCGACTCGGATCCGGAGCCCGCGTTGGAGAGCACCTTGCCGACGGCGAGGTCGGCGCCGGGCGCGACCCCTTCTCCTTGCCGTCGGATGCGGCGCCGGAGCCGCCGACCGTGGAGGTGACGTGGGTGCCGTGGCCGCTGCGGTCGGCGACCTCCTCGCCCTCGATGAAGGACTTGGTCGCGCTGACGCGGCCGGTCAGGTCGGGGTGGGCCGCGTCGACGCCGGTGTCCAGGACGGCGACCTTCACCCCCTTGCCGGTGAGCCCGGCGGCCCACGCCTGCGGGGTGCCGATCTGGGCGTTGGACTCGGCCATCGCGGCCGACGCGGCCGTCGAGCCAGACCTTGGCGATGCCGCCGGAGGCGGCGCCGCGCGTCTTCGGGCACCGGTCAGGGCGCGCCAGAACGCCCCGTCCCCGGCGGCCCGGACGGCCGCGCCACGGATGCTGGGAAGCGTACGGACCGGCTGGCGCCGGGCGGGAGGGCGTCATGTACGGAACGGCCCTTCCCGTACGTGACGATGAGCGGCAGCGCACCGCCGCCCAGCCCCTGCTCGATGAGCCCGCTGACGTCGAAGAGCCGGGGATCGAGAGTCCCGTCGGCGAGGTACGGCCGGGCCTCGTCCGGGACGACGCGGACGCGGCCGTCGGCGGTCCGGCTGCGTACGGCCCCGGTGCCGCGCGGCCGCTCCACCGTGACGGTCTTCCGGCCGCCGCCGAGGTCGGTGACGGTGACCTTGTCGCCGGTGACGAGCGTGACGGTGTGCGCGGCGGAGGCCGTGTTCCTGCGGGAGCTGCGGGTCCTGCGGAGAGCCGACGGCAGGGCCCGCGGGGACCAGGACGAGTGCGAGCCCGATCAGGACCAGCCGGGCCCACGTCTCCCGGGTGCTCTGGTCATGAAGACTGCCCTCTCTTCGCCGGGGTGGTGCGAAGAGTGTCGGGCGTTTCATGCCCCCGGAGGGTGAACTTCCGTGGCGGATAAGCGACTTGGCAGCAACCCGCCAGGTCCTGCCGTTACGCCTCGGGGTCGCGGGAGTCGTACCGCGCGAACCGGCGGCGGGTGACGCCGAGCAGCGTCACCGCGAGCACGCACGCGAGGCCGCCGCCGGTGACGGCGACCGTGGGCGAGGCGAGGTCGGCGGTGGTGCCCGCGAGGAAGTCCCCGAGCCGGGGCCCGCCGGCGACGACCACGATGAAGACGCCTTGCAGCCGCCCGCGCATCTCGTCCGGCGCGGCGACCTGGAGCATGGTGTTGCGGAACACCATGGACACGGTGTCGGCGCACCCCGCGAGGGCGAGGAAGAGCAGCCCCAGCCAGAGGTTGCGGGTCAGCCCGAACACGGCGATCGCGGCGCCCCACGCGCCACGGCCAGCGGATCGCGAGCCCGTGCCGGTGGATGCGGCTGAGCCACCCCGAGAACACCCCGCCGAGCAGCGCGCCGAGCGCAGGCGCGGCGACCAGGGGCCCGGTGGTGCGGGCGTCACCGCCGTACCAGAGCGCGGCGACGACCAGGAACAGAGCGCGGGGTGCGCCAGGATCATGGCGCAGAAGTCGGAGAAGAACGTCATACGCAGGTTGGGCCGGGTGGCGAGGAAGCGGAACCCGTCGAGGACGGAGGCCCGCTTGGCGGCCGTACGGTCCCGGTCGGGCAGCATCGACGGCGGCCGCCACGTCGCGTAGAGGGAGGCGGCGAAGGTGACGGCGTCGATGAGGTACGCCGACTGGTACCCGGCGAACCCGACGATCAGCCCGCCCAGCATCGGGCCGAGCAGGGTCCCGAGGTCATGGTGATGGAGTTGAGCGCGTTGGCGGCGGACAGCTGCTCGGGAGGCAGCAGCCGGGGCATCATGGAGGACCGAGCGGGCCCGTTGAGCGCGGCGCACACGGACTGCAGCGCGACGATCCCGTACAGGAACCACACGTGCGTGAACCCGGCGATCGCGGCGGCGGCGAGCCCCGCCGAGAGCACGGCGGATCCGGACGCACTGGCCAGCCCCAGCCGGCGCCGGTCCACGGTGTCCGCGATCGCCCCGCCGTACAGCCCGAACACCATCAGGGGTACGAGCGAGAACAGCCCGACGAGCCCGACGCTGAAGCTGGACCCCGTGATGTCGTACACCTGAAGCGAGATCGCCAGGGAGGTCATTCCCTGCCCGACCCACGAGATGGTGTTCCCGAACCACAGCCGGCGGTAGTCCGGCGAACTGCGGAGGGGGTGAGGTCGGCGAGTATTCGGGTTCTGGTCGGGGGCTGGTGTCGGCGGTCACGGAGGATGCTAACCGGTGCCCTTCGGGGGGGGGGTGGGGTGCGTTTTCATCCGCGGGCCGGTGGGGGCTGGTCGCGCAGTTCCCCGCGCCCCTGAGATGCGCCCTGCAGGGCGCCCGGGGTGCCGCGCAGCGGCATTTTCAGGCGCGGGGAACTGCGCGACCAGCCACACTCAACCCGCAGACGAACAGGGTCCGGGCGAAGCCCCGGCGCGGCTCCACCCCCACCCACCCCGGAGGCCACGCGGCGGAGCCGCAAATGTCACAGCGGGAAGGGGCGGGGTGGGGCTCAAAACCTCAGACGCGCTCCGCGTGCACGTACGACATCGGGTACACGATGCGCCCCTTCGCATCCACATCGAACGCGTTCGGATCGAACGGCAACGTCCCCCGTCTCAGCCCGCTGCTTCTCGAAGTACTCACGCGTGTGATTAGTCGTACACAGACTGTCCTCGATCGCGAGGATCCGCCACGTCCCCTCCAGGTTGACCCGGAAGTTGTCCTTGCTGACCCGCAGCTGCTGCGGCAGCAGCCCGACCAGCTCGGACTCCGCGAACGCGAACAGGTGCAGCCGGGCCCCCGGCGCCGTCACCCGGTGCAGCGCGGCCGCGTACTCGCGCCGCTGCTCGTCGGTGAGGACGTGGTACAGCCCGTAGTCGAGGACCGTCTCGAAGCCGCCCTCCACGCCCTCGAAGGCCGTCGCGTCCGGCACGGCGAACGTCACGTCGAGCCCGCGCTCCCGCGCCCGCTCCTGCGCCTGCCCGATCGCGGAGGGCGAGAAGTCGAGGCCGGTGACCTGGTGGCCGCGGCTCTTCAGGTGCAGCGAGTTCTGCCCGGTGCCGCACCCCGCGTCCAGCACCTTCCCACGGAACGCGCCGGACGCCTCCAGGGCCACCACGACCGGCTGCGGCTCGGGGATGTTCCAGGGCGCGAAGTCGAACTTCATGCCCAGGCCCTCCGTCCGCACCTTCCCCGCGTACAGCGGATCGAAGTTGGCACTGCCGGCCGTGTAGACCTCGCCGCCCTGCGGTTCTTCCGTGCTCACCTGGTGCCTCCCCTTTGCGGTTCGTGATGCGGTCAATCTCCCGGACCGAATCGCCTCCGGACAAGCCCGAGCGGCTGATCAGACGTTCAATCGCGGGAACTCCGCGGTTGAACACCGGCCTGACAATTAAGGAAAAGAAATGCGCCACGGCCGCAGGGCCGCTCCCGCGCGGCGCGGCGCGACGGCGCCTCCGGCACGGGGTCGGCCGCCCGCACCCCCACGGGCCCCAGCAGCCCGCCCGGGCCCTCCAGGCCCCCGCGCACGGCCGCCGCGGCACCGCCTCCCGGGGTCGCGTCGCTCCGGGCGGCCACCACCCCGACGAATTCCCCCGAATTCCGGACCGGGGAATTTCCTCCCGGCCCGCCCCTCCCCGTACTCGGGAATTCACGCCCCCGGAACGCCACCCGGAAGTCCGAAAGCGCGACCCGGAGGTCAGGAAAGAAAGCCCGCACCCCCGACGCGCCGCGTCGGACGCAGGCGCGCCCCCGATCCCCCGCCCCCGGCCCGACTCACTCCGCCGTCACTCCGATCGGGTGGGTGCCACGATGCCCCCGGTGTGTCGTCGTGGAGTACGACGCCCCAGGGGCATCCTGGTCTCGCCTGCCCGAAACGTTCCTGCAGGAACGCCTCGTGGTGGGGCGGGTGGGACTCGAACCCACGGCCGACGGATTATGAGTCCGCTGCTCTAACCGGCTGAGCTACCGCCCCTAACGGCGCGTCGCGCACATTTGTGCGCGCCGTCTGCCGCACATAGCCGCTCATACGATCTCCTGCCTCGGATGGTCGGCAACGCACGACCATGAGGACCCGCCGGCAGCCCGCGCGGTTCCAGCGGGCATGAAAAAGGACCCTCAAGGGGTCCTTTTCACTGCTCTCCCGACTGGACTCGAACCAGTAACCTGCCGGTTAACAGCCGGCTGCTCTGCCAATTGAGCTACAGGAGACCGAGCTCCCCGACTGGACTCGAACCAGTAACCTGCCGGTTAACAGCCGGCTGCTCTGCCAATTGAGCTACAGGGGAATGTCTCGTTGCATCGAACGTACTACCCCGGGTGTCCCCAGGCGGCGTGCGCTCGCTGCGACACATACATTAGCGCAAGCAGGGGGTGCTCCGCCAATCGGTTCCACCCCGGGTGATCACGGGGCTGCACGGGTAGGCGCAGCACACGACGCCACAGCGACGTCGAACAGACGCCACAGAAGGGTGACCGCCATGCGCTACCGGCTCACGTTCGCCGTCGGACTCGTCGTCGGGTACGTGCTCGGGACCCGGGCCGGACGCGAGCGGTACGAGCAGCTGAAGAAGTCCGCCCGGCAGGTCGCCCAGAACCCGGCCGTCCGCAACACCGCGGAGTCGGCCGCGCAGAACAACCGCGCGTTCGCGGGCAAGGCCTTCCACGCGGTGAGCGAGAAGGTCGGCGACAAGGTGCCGGACTCGATCAGCGAGCGGGTGCGGGGACTGCGCGAGCGCGGCCAGGGCTCCGCCGAGGACGACTGGGGCACCAGCAACACCTGACGGACCCCGTGCACCGACGGCAACCGGCGACACCTTGACCGACGCGCGGCCCGGTGGCCCCCGCGTGATGCAGAATCGTGCGCATGGGGATAGTCGCCGGGCTGGACAGCTCTTCCGCCTTCACTCGCATCGTCGTCTGCGACACCGACACCGGTGCCGTCCTGCGGCAGGGGTACGCCCGCATCCCGTCGACCCGAAGGCCACCGAGGTCGATCCGCAGGCCTGGCTGCTCTCGCTCGGCGAGGCCGCGGCGGGCGGGCTGCTCGAAGGCGTGCAGGCCATCGGCGTCGCCGCCCAGCAGCACGCGCTGATCGCGCTGGACGGGCAGGGCGCTCTCGTACGGGCGGCGCTGACCGGCACCGACAAGCGCGCCCAGGCCGCCGCTGCGGATCTCACCGACGGCCTCGGCGGGCGCGAGGCGTGGGCCAAGGCCGTCGGCTCCGTGCCGCAGGCCTCCGGCCGTGGCGAAGCTGCGCTGGCTGGCCCGTACCGAACCGGAGGCCGCCCAGCGCACCGCCGCGATCGTGCAGGCGCACGACTGGCTGGTGTGGCAACTGCTCGGCCGCCCGGCCCGCCGGACCACCGACCGCGGCGCCGCCTCCGGCACCGGCTACTGGTCGGCCGCGACCGGCTTCTACCGCCCCGACCTCGTCGAGCTCGCGCTCGGCCACCGCGTGGCGCTCCCCGAGGTGCTCGGCCCCTCCGACGCGGCCGGCACCACCCCGAGGGGCTGCTGATCTCGGCCGGCACCGGCGAGACGATGGCCGCCGCGTTCGGGCTCGGCGTCGGGCCCGGCGACGCGGTCGTCTCGCTCGGGGCATCGGGTTCGGTCATGGCCGTGCACCACGAGGCGCTGGCCGACCCGGCCGGGATGATTACGTCGTTCGCCGATGCCACCGGCCGCCATCTGCCGGTCGTGCATACGAGCAACGCGGTACGGGCGCTGCGCGGCACGGCGGAGATGCTCGGCGCGGAGAGTCTGGAGGAGCTCTCCGCCCTTGCGCTGAAGTCCACTCCGGGCGCCTGCGGGCTGGTCCTGCTGCCGTATCTGGAGGGAGCGCACGCCCCGGCTGCCGCACGCGGCCGGCACGCTGGCGGGGGTGCGGCGCGAGTCGATGAAGCCCGAGCACCTGGCGCGGGCCGCCTTCGAGGGCATGCTCTGCTCGCTGGCGGACGCGCTGGACGTGCTGCGGCTGCGCGGCGTCGAGGTGCGCCGGGTCTTCCTGCTCGGGGCGGCGGCCGAACTGCCCGCCGTGCAGGCGGCGGCGCCCGCGATCCTGGGCACCCAGGTGGTCGTGCCGCAGCCCGCCGAGTACGCGGCCCTTGGCGCGGCCCGGCAGGCGGCCTGGGCGCTGGGCGTCTCGCAGGGCAGCCTCGCCGCGCACACCCCGCCGGCCTGGCAGGGCGCGGCCGCGCAGGTCTTCGAGCCGGGCGAGGAGCTGGCCGTGGGGCAGGCGGTGCGCCAGCAGTACATCGCGACGCGTGACGAGATCCACCCGGGCGCGTTCGACACGGGCGCCGGAGGCGGCGGCTTCCGGTCACCGGAGGCGGAAAACGAGCCATAAGGGGTGATCTCCGGCGTGTCGCCTTGACCGCGCCGGAGGCCGTCCTTGACTCATCCTTTTGACTCGCCCTTGGCAATCCCTTGGGGTTCCAGGGGTGGAGTGTCGCAAGATGGGAGGTCGAACCCCTCGATCTTGCCGACCCGGAGAGCCTCCACGTGCTCTACGACTCCTGCGGACCCATCTGGATCCGTACAAGAAACCGATCGCGCTCCTGGTGCTGCTGCAGCTGCTCCAGACCTGCGCGACCCTCTATCTGCCGACCCTGAACGCCGACATCATCGACAACGGTGTCGTCAACGGGGACACCGGCTACATCCTGGAGTTCGGCGGCATCATGATCGCCGTCAGCCTCGTCCAGGTCGTCTGCAACGTCGGCGCCGTCTACTTCGGCGCGCGCACGGCGTCCGCCGTGGGCCGGGACATGCGCGCGGCCGTCTTCGGGCGCGTCCAGTCGTTCTCCTCGCGCGAGGTGGGCCACTTCGGGGCGCTGTCCTGATCACCCGGACCACCAACGACGTGCAGCAGGTCCAGATGCTGACGCTGATGGCGTTCACGCTGATGGTGTCCGCGCCGATCATGTGCTTCGGCGGCATCATCATGGCGCTCGGCCAGGACGTGCCGCTGTCGGCGGTGCTGCTCGCCGTGGTGCCGGTGCTCGGCGTCTCCGTCTCGCTGATCGTGCGCAGGATGCGCCGCTGTTCCGCACCATGCAGACCCGTCTGGACACGGTGAACCGCGTGCTGCGCGAGCAGATCACCGGCAACCGTGTGATCAGGGCGTTCGTGAAGGACGACTACGAGAAGGACCGCTTCAGGGGCGCCAACACCGAGCTGACGACGTCTCCCTGGGCACCGGCCGGCTGATGGCGCTGATGTTCCCCACCGTCATGACGGTGGTCAACGTCTCGTCCGTGGCCGTGGTGTGGTTCGGCGCCCACCGGATCGACGACGGGTCCCTGCAGATCGGCCAGCTCACCGCGTTCCTCACGTATCTGATGCAGATCGTGATGGCCGTGATGATGGCCACGTTCATGTTCATGATGGTGCCGCGCGCCGAGGTCTGCGCCGAGCGCATCGAGGAGGTGCTCGACACCCAGACCAGCGTGGTGCCGCCGGTCGCCCCGGTGCGCGAGCTGCGCCGCAGCGGCCATCTGGAGGTCCGGGGCGCCGACTTCACGTATCCGGGCGCCGAGGAGTCCGTCCTGGACGGGGTGGACCTGGTGGCCCGCCCCGGCGAGACCACCGCGATCATCGGGTCGACGGGCAGCGGCAAGTCGACGCTGCTCGGGCTCGTACCGCGGCTGTTCGACGTGACGGACGGCACGGTGCTGGTCGACGGCGAGGACGTGCGCGGAATCGATCCCGTACTGCTCGCCAAGACGGTGTCGATGGTGCCGCAGAAGCCGTATCTGTTCTCCGGGACGGTCGCGACCAATCTGCGGTACGGCAATCCCGACGCCACCGACGAGGAGCTCTGGCACGCCCTGGAGGTCGCCCAGGCCAAGGAGTTCGTCGCCGCGCTGGAGGGCGGGCTGAACGCGCCGATCGCGCAGGGCGGCACCAATGTCTCCGGCGGCCAGCGCCAGCGGCTCGCGATCGCGCGGACCCTGGTGCAGCGCCTGGAGATCTACCTCTTCGACGACTCGTTCTCGGCGCTCGACTACGCGACGGACGCGGCCCTGCGGCGGCGCTGCTGCGCGAGACGCGCGAGGCGACCGTCGTCATCGTGGCCCAGCGGGTCTCCACGATCCGCGACGCCGACCGGATCGTCGTCCTGGACGAGGGCCGGGTCGTCGGCACCGGTCGCCACCGCGAGCTGATGGCCGGGAACGAGACGTACCGGGAGATCGTGCTCTCCCAGCTGACGGAGGCCGAGGCGGCATGAGCGGAAACATGGCCCGGATGATGGGCCAGGGCGACGGCAAACGCTCGATGGACTTCAAGGGCTCCTCCAAGCGGCTGCTGCGGCAGCTCGCCCCGGAGAAGGGCACGCTCTATGTGATGGTCGTCGCCGCGGTGCTCGCGTGGCGCTGTTGGTGGTCGGGCCGAAGATCCTCGGCAAGGCGACCGACCTGGTCTTCGCGGGCGTCGTCGGCCGGCAGATGGCGGACGGGACGACCAAGGAGCAGGCCCTGGAGCGGCTGCGCGCCAAGGGCGACGGCGGGCTCGCCGACATGCTCTCCGGGGTGGACTTCACCCCCGGCCACGGCATCGACTTCGGCTCGGTCGGCGGTGTGCTGCTGTTCGCGCTCGCGGTGTACGTGGGCGCGGGGCTGCTGATGCTGGTGGCGACCCGGCTCTCCAACCGGGCGATCAACCGCACGGTGTTCCGGATGCGCGAGCAGGTGCAGGCGAAGCTGCCGCGGCTGCCGCTGTCGTACTTCGACCGCGCCAAGCGCGGCGAGGTGCTCAGCCGCGCGACCAACGACATCGACAACATCTCGCAGACGATGCAGCAGACGATGGGCCAGCTCATCAACTCCCTGCTCACCATCGTCGGCGTGCTCTCGATGATGTTCTGGATCTCGCCGCTGCTCGCCCTGGTGGCGCTGGCGACCGTACCGCTGTCGGTGTTCATCGCGACGAAGATCGGCAAGCGGTCGCAGCCGCAGTTCGTGCAGCAGTGGAAGACCACGGGACGGCTCAACGCGCACGTGGAGGAGATGTACACCGGGCACAGCCTGGTGAAGGTCTTCGGGCGCCAGGAGGAGTCGGCGCGGCAGTTCGACGAGCAGAACGAGGCGCTGTACGAGGCCGGGTTCAGGGCGCAGTTCAACAGCGGTGAGATGCAGCCGCTGATGATGTTCATCTCGAACCTGAACTATGTGCTGGTCGCGGTCGTCGGCGGGCTCCTGGCGCCTCCGGCGCGCTGTCGATCGGCGATGTGCAGGCGTTCATCCAGTACTCGCGGCAGTTCTCGATGCTGCTCACCCAGGTCGCCTCGATGGCGAACCTGGTGCAGTCGGGGGTCGCCTCCGCCGAGCGGATCTTCGAGCTGCTCGACGCGGACGAGCAGGCGCCGGAGCCGGACGCGAAGTCGGCCGAGCGGCCGGTGGAGCGGCGGGGCGCGGTGACGCTGGAGAAGGTGGCGTTCCGGTACGACCCGCAGAAGCTGCTCATCGACGACCTGTCGCTGAAGGTCGAGCCGGGCCAGACGGTCGCGATCGTCGGCCTGACCGGCGCGGGCAAGACGACGCTGGTCAACCTGCTGATGCGGTTCTACGAGGTGACGGACGGGCGGATCACCCTGGACGGGGTGGACGCGGCCCGGATGTCGCGCGAGGAGCTGCGGGCGGGCATCGGCATGGTGCTCCAGGACACCTGGCTGTTCGGCGGGACGATCGCGGACAACATCGCGTACAGGGCGTCGCGGCCGGTCACCCGCGAGGAGATCGAGGAGGCGGCGCGGGCGGCGCACGCGGATCGGTTCGTCCGGACGCTGCCGGACGGGTACGACACGGTGATCGACGACGAGGGTACGGGGGTGAGCGCGGGTGAGAAGCAGCTCATCACGATCGCCCGGGCGTTCCTGTCCGACCCGGTGATCCTCGTGCTCGACGAGGCGACGAGTTCGGTGGACACGCGGACGGAGGTGCTGATCCAGAAGGCGATGGCGCGGCTGGCGCATGGGCGACGAGCTTTGTGATCGCCCACCGCCTCTCCACGATCCGGGACGCGGACGTCATCCTCGTGATGGAGAACGGGTCCATCGTCGAGCAGGGCACGCACGACGAGCTGCTGGCGGCGGAGGGCGCGTACGCGCGTCTGTACGCGGCGCAGTTCGCACAGGCGGTGGCGGAGGTGGACTGACAGTGGGCGGGCCACGCGAGGCCCTGCCTGTTCAGTCCAGGTAGCCCCGAGCTGGTCTGCGAACGCGTGGTCCCTCAGCTTGTTCAGGGTTTTTGATTCGATCTGGCGGATGCGTTCGCGTGTGACGCCGAAGATCCGGCCGATCTCCTCCAGCGTGCGGGGGCGGCCGTCGGCGATGCCGTAGCGGAGCTGGACCACCTTGCGCTCGCGCTCGCCCAGCGTGGACAGCACCGCCTCCAGGTGCTCGCGCAGGAGCAGGAAGGCCGCGGACTCCACGGGGGACGCCGCGTCGCCGTCCTCGATCAGGTCGCCGAGCGCGACGTCGTCCTCCTCGCCCACGGGCGCGTGCAGCGAGACCGGCTCCTGGGCGAGCCGCAGCACCTCGCTCACGCGCTCCGGCGCCAGGTCGAGGTGTGCGGCCACTTCCTCCGGCGTCGGCTCGTAGCCGCGCTCCTGGAGCATCCGGCGCTGCACCCGGACGACCCGGCTGATCAGCTCCACCACGTGGACGGGGACGCGGATCGTCCGGCCTGGTCGGCCAGCGCGCGGGACATGGCCTGGCGGATCCACCACGTCGCGTACGTGGAGAACTTGTAGCCGCGGGCGTAGTCGAACTTCTCACCGCGCGGATCAGTCCGAGGTTTCCTCCTGGACCAGGTCGAGCATGGTCAGCCCTCGCCCGACGTACCGTTTGGCGACGGAGACGACCAGGCGCAGGTTCGCCTCGATGAGGCGGCGCTTCGCCATCCGGCCCATGACCACCAATTTGTCGAGGTCCACGGCGAGTTGGGAGTCCAGGTCCGGGGTGTTGCTCAGTTTCTCCTCGGCGAACAGGCCCGCCTCGACGCGGCGGGCGAGCTCGACCTCCTCGGCGGCGGTGAGCAGCGGGATGCGGCCGATCTCGCGCAGATACTGCCGGAAGAGGTCGGACGACGGGCCGCCGGTGTCCACCCCCCGGCACCCGTTCGGGCGGCTCCGGCACGTCCACCACGTCGTCGACGAGCTCGACGGGGGCACTTCGGCCTCGGGGTGGAGCGCGGCCCGGGTCTGCGGTGGCACGGTGGCCACGACGTCGTTGTCGGTCAGGGTCTGGGTCTGCACGGGGGCGACCTCCAGGGTGATCGCTGCCGGATCGGGGCGTGCGGCAGCGGGACGGGGCGGCCGGGCCGCTGTCCGTCCCGTACACGATGAGCGGATCCGCGGGGGTGAGGTACCCACCTTCGGTGGGCCGGCCGCGCTCCGAGGACTCAGGCACCGCACCCCAGTGTGGGGTAAGACACATCTCCGCCACGAGGGGCGTGCGGTGATTTTTGAAGCCGGTCTGTGACCGGGCGGTTAACCGTGCGGCAGCGGTGGGGGCCGCGCTGGTACCGGTACCGGGCGGCCCGGCCAGGCCTCAGAGTGCTTCCGCGCCCCGGTTGCGCAGCGCCTGACCGTACTGCTGGAGGACCCACAACTCGTTCTGCACGGCGGCCAGTCGCTCCGGGTCGCCGTTCTGCCCGAGGCGCGCCAAGGTGCCCTGGATGTCGAGGAGGCGGCGGTCGACGGCGCGCCGGCGCACCGCGACGAGCTGCTCGCCCGCGTACGCCTCGTCGACCACGCGCGCGTGGATGGCCTCCACGGCGAGCTCGGTGACGAGCGCGCGGACCGTGTCGTCGGGGGCCGACTCCATGACCGCCGGGAGGTAGTCGGAGGGGGCGTCGGTGGCGCCGCCCGCGTCCATGACGCACTGGCGCACCGCCGCGTCGGCGGGGCCGTGAACTCGTCCACGCCGTACGCGTCGAAGGCCGGGGAGACCAGCTGCGGGTACTGGAGGGCGAGCTTGAGCGCGCTCGGTGCGGTGGGCTGGGCTGCGCAGGTTCAGCGCGGGCGGGCGGGCGGCGGCCGGGGCCTGCACCTCGCCGTACTCGCGGCGGCGGTCCGGGCCGGGCCCTTGCCGCCGCGGTCGCGGGCCCAACGGGCCAGCTGGGCCACGCGCTTGACCACGAACTGGGTGTTCAGGATGCCGAGGATGCCGGCCAGCTGGACGGCCACCTCGTGCTGGGAGGCGATGTTCTTGATGCGGGCGACGATCGGGGCGGCCTCGTCGAGGGCGGCCGCGCGGCCCGCCGGGGTCTCCAGGTCGTACCGCTGCACGATCTGGCGGATGGCGAACTCGAAGAGCGGGGTGCGGGGCTGGACCAGGTCCGCGACCGCCTCGTTGCCCTTGGCAAGCCGCAGCTCGCAGGGGTCCATGCCGTCGGGGGCGATGGCGATGTAGGTCTCGGCGGCGAACTTCTGGTCGTCCTCGAAGGCGCGCAGGGCGGCCTTCTGGCCCGCCGCGTCGCCGTCGAAGGTGAAGATCACGCGGGCGCTGCCGTTGTCCATCAGGAGGCGGCGCAGGATCTTGATGTGGTCACCGCCGAAGGCCGTGCCGCAGGTGGCGATGGCGGTGGTGACCCCGGCGAGGTGACAGGCCATCACATCGGTGTAGCCCTCGACGACCACCGCGCGGCTGGACTTGGCGATGTCCTTCTTGGCCAGGTCGATCTCGTACAGGACCTGCGACTTCTTGTAGATCGCGGTCTCGGGGGTGTTGAGGTACTTGGGGCCGTTGTCGTCGTCGCGGAGCTTGCGGGCGCCGAAGCCGACCACTTCGCCGGAGACGTCGCGGATCGGCCACATCAGCCGGCCGCGGAAGCGGTCGATGGGGCCGCGGCGGCCCTCCTGGGAGAGCCCGGAGAGGGTGAGCTCCTTGTCGCTGAAGCCCTTGCCGCGCAGGAAGCGGGTGAGGTGGTCCCAGCCCGCCGGGCTGTAGCCGACGCCGAAGTGGGCGGCGGCGGCCTGGTCGAAGCCGCGCTCGGCGAGGAACTTGCGGCCGACCTCGGCCTCGGGGCTGGTGCCCAGCTGCTCGATGTAGAACTGCGCGGCGATCTTGTGCGCCTCGACCAGGCGGATGCGCTCACCGCGCTGGTGGGAGGGTTGTAGCCGCCCTCCTCGTAGCGCAGGGTGATGCCCGCGGTGGCGGCCAGGCGCTCGACGGCCTCGGAGAACGACAGGTGGTCGATCTTCCGGACGAAGGCGATCGTGTCGCCGCCTTCCTGGCAGCCGAAGCAGTGGAAGAGACCCTTGCTGGGGCTGACCTGGAAGGACGGGGACTTCTCGTCGTGGAACGGGCAGAGGCCCTTGAGGTTGCCGCCGCCCGCGTTGCGCAGCTGGAGGTACTCGGACACGACGGCGTCGATCGGGACCGCGTCCCGTACCGCCTTCACGTCGTCATCGTTGATCCTGCCCGCCACGCGGCAAGTCTACGGGGAGGCGGTGACAGTCAGGACTGGTCGGGCAGCAGGTCTCCCAGGGGCACCGTGGGGTCCGCGAGCCGGTCGGGGTCCACCTGGACGCCCTTGGTTCCGCCTTGATCAGGTCCTGGATCGCCGCTGTGACGTCCCACACATTCACGTTCATCCCCGCCAGGACCCGCCGCTCCTTCAGCCAGAAGGCGATGAACTCGCGCTTGCCCGCGTCGCCCCTGAGCACCACCTGGTCGTAACTGCCGGGGGCGCCCAGCCCGAGTACTCCAGGCCCAGGTCGTACTGGTCGGAGAAGAAGTACGGCACGCGGTCGTACGAGACGTCCTGGCCCAGCATCGCGCGCGCGGCGGCCGGGCCGCCGTTGAGGGCGTTGGCCCAGTGCTCCACGCGCAGGCGGGTGTCGAGCAGCGGAGTGCCCCAGAGGGAAAGGGAGTGGCGGCCACGTCGCCGGCCGCGTAGATGTCCGGGTCGGAGGTGCGCAGCGAGGCGTCGACGGCGACGCCGCCGCCGTCGGCGCGGTCCACGAGGCGAGCCCGGCGTTCTCGGCGAGCACGGTGCGCGGGGCGGCGCCGATCGCGGCGAGCACGTCGTGCGCCGGGTGCTCCTCGCCGTCGTCGGTGCGGGCGGCGAGGACCATGCCGTCCTGGCCGGTGATCTCGGTGAGCTTGGCGCCGAAGTGGAAGCGGACGCCGTGCTCGGCGTGCAGATCGGTGAAGATCTGGCCCAGCTCGGGGCCGATGACCTGGTGCAGCGGGGTCGCCTCGGGCTCCACGACGGTGACCTCCGCCCCGTAGCCGCGCGCGGCGGCGGCGACCTCCAGGCCGATCCAGCCGGCCCCGGCGATCACCAGGTGGCCGTTGTCGCGGCCGAGTGCCTTGAGCATGCTGCGCAGCCGCTCGGAGTGGGCGAGGCGGCGCAGGTGGTGGACGCCCGCGAGGTCGGTGCCGGGGATGTCGAGGCGGCGGGGCTCGGAGCCGGTGGCGAGCAGCAGCTTGTCGTAGCCGATGAGGGTGCCGTCGCCGAGGCGGACGGTCCTGGCCTCGCGGTCGATGGCGGTGACGGTCTGGCCGAGGTGGAGCTCCACGTCGTTCTGCGCGTACCAGGCGGGCTCGTGGACGAAGACGCTGTCGCGCTCCTCCTTGCCGGAGAGGAACCCCTTGGACAGGGGAGGCCGTTCGTACGGGTGCTCCCGCTCGTCGCCGATGAGGATCACCCGGCCGTTGAACCCCTCGGCGCGCAGGGTCTCGGCGGCCTTGGCCCCGGCCAGTCCTCCACCGACAATGACAAATGTCCGGTCTGCGTCGACCACTTGATGCCTCCTCGTTGCTCAACCGCCATCTGCGAGCGTCCCGCACGGAGCGTGATGGGGGAAGGGGCTTGCTCCGTTGGGGGCGTCGAGTGGCCGGGCTTCATCGGTGCGTCATAGGCGTGTCATACGTGCGTCGTACGGGGTCGTACAGGTGCGAAAGCGCCTTCCACCGTGCCTCATCCGCGCCGGGCGGTGAGTCTGGCGTGCAGGGACAGGGCCGCCGCGTCGGTCAAGGACGCGATCTGGTCGACGATGACCCGTTTGCGGGCGCGGTCGTCGAGGGCGGTCGCGAAGAGCGCGCGGAACTGCGGGTCGAGCCCCTCGGCGGGGGCGCGCGCGGTGAGCGCTTCGGCCAGTTCGGCCAGAATGATGCGCTGGTCGGCGCGGAGCCGCTCCTGCTCGTCGCGCTGCATCACATAGCGGTCGGCCACCGCCTTGAGCACCGCGCACTCGTTGCGCGTCGCGCGCGGCACGACCAGCTCCGCCGCGTACCTGCTCAGCCGCCCTGTCCCGTGGCGCCCTCGGGTCGCCCCCTCGGCCGCCAGGCAGAACCGGCCGATGAGCTGGCTGGTGGCGTCCTTGAGGCGGGCCTGGGCGACCGCCGAGCCGTCGTACCCGTGCGGCCACCACTCCTCGTCGATCAGCCGGTCCAGCGCGTCCGCGAGCTCCTGCGGATCGGTGTCCGACGGCACGTACCGCCCGATCGCCACGCGCCAGATGTCCTGGCGCTCGGGCTCGGAGAAGAGCAGGTTGGGGTCGATGTGGCCGGCGTGCAGCCCGTCCTCGAAGTCGTGGACCGAGTACGCCACGTCGTCCGACCAGTCCATGACCTGGGCCTCGAAGCACTTGCGGTGCGGCTCGGCGCCCTGGCGCACCCAGTCGAAGACCGGCAGGTCGTCCTCGTAGACCTCGAACTTCACGGACTGCGGGTCGGTGGGGTGTCCGCCGCGCGCCCAGGGGTACTTGTTGGCCGCGTCCAGGGCGGCCGGGTGAGGTTGAGGCCGACGCTGACGGGCTCGCCGGTGTACTCGCCGCGCACGAAGCGCTTCGGTTCCAGGCGGGTCAGCAGGCGCAGCGACTGCGCGTTGCCCTCGAAGCCGCCGCAGTCCTTGGCGAAATCGTTGAGCGCCTGCTCGCCGTTGTGCCCGAAGGGCGGGTGGCCCATGTCGTGCGAGAGGCAGGCCGCCTCGACGAGGTCAGGGTCGCAGCCGAGGGCGGCGCCGAGCTCGCGGCCGACCTGGGCGCACTCCAGGGAGTGGGTGAGCCGGGTGCGCGGGCTCGCGTCCCACAACTGCCCGGTCACGCCGGGCGTCACGACCTGCGTCTTGCCCGCGAGGCGGCGCAGCGCCCTGGAGTGCAGCACGCGCGCGCGGTCGCGCTGGAAGGCGGTCCGCCCTGGCCGTTTGTCGGGCTCGGCGGCCCACCGCTCGACGTCGGACGGGTCGTACCCGGGGTGCTGTACCGCGATGCCTTCCATGCACCGACAGTAAACGCAAGCACTGACAAGCGGGGCAGGACGGACGATCAGGCCGTGGCGAGTTCGCGGTGTGGTGTGGCGAACGGCGCGGCGGCGAGCGCCTGGTCGTAGCGGTGGAGGACGAGGCGGGCGACGGCCGGGTGGGCGCCGAGCGGGGCCGCCGCGACACCGCGCGCGTGGGCGGCGCTCTGGGTGGCGAACCGGCCGGGCGCGGTGAAGTACGACGCGATCGCGACCCGGTGGCGGCCGCGCGCGGCGAGCACCCGCAGCGCCTCGGGGACGGTGGGGGGGCGGCCGAGGCGTAGGCGGGGACCACCGGCACCCCGCCGAGGCGCTCGCTCAGCATCGCGGCGGTGCGGCGGGTGTCGGCGGCCGACTCGGGGTCGCGCGACCCGGCCCCGGCGAGCACGACTCCCCGGCGCCACGCGCGTGGAGCGTCGTCCCACCCGGCCTCGACGAGCCGCTCGTACAGCGCCTCGACGAGCAGCGGTGCGGCCGGCCGCGCGACGCGGGTGCGCAGCCGGGGGCGTCGGCGACGGCGGCCGGGATGTCCTGCTTGACGTGGTAGCCGCGGCTCAGCAGCAGCGGTACGAGGACGGCCCGGCCCGCGCCGAGCTCCGCGAGCGCGGCGGGCAGCGCGGCTCGTCGATCTCGATGTGGCCGAGCCGACGTCGAGCCCGGGGGCAGGTCGCGGACCAGGTCGAGCAGGGCGGTGACGGTGCGCGGGCCAGGGTCGCGGCTGCCGTGCGCGACGGCGACCAGGGCGGGCCGGTCGGGGGCGGCCGGGCGGTCGTGGGCATCGGCTTGCGGCTCCGGTTCAGTCGTACGTGGCTGAGCTGGCTGCCCAGTTGGGCGGCGATGCGGATGACGAGTTCGGCCGTGCTGTCGAGCGGCAGCGACTGGTGGGCGGACGAGAACTGCGACTGAGTCTCCGGTTCCATCTCCGTCATGGACCGATCCTGCCGGGCCACATTGCCATGTCGTTGCGCCGTGGTGACGAGTGTTTTCCGCCGCCTCACGGGGGCGGGGCGGGCGCGGGGATCGCGGAGGACCCGCAGGAAGCGGGGCAGAACCGTCCGCCGCTCCCCTGCGTCCGATCACTCGAACACCGTCGAACCCAGGGGGACCCTCATGCGCCTGCCGCGCACTCGCGTACGGATCGGGCTGCCGCGCACCCGCACAGGGCAGCGCCGGACCGTGCAGGCGCTCGCGGCCGTGTGCACCCTCGCGCTGGCGCCGCCGCCTGGATGTTCACGGCCGCCGAGGGCAAGGTCGGGACCGTGGCACAGGCGCCCGCGTCCGGGGTCGCCGTGGTGTTCGGGGCCGGGCTGTGGGACGGCGAGCCGTCGCCGTACCTGGCGCACCGCCTCGACGCGGCGGTCGAGCTGTACCGGGCCGGGAAGGTGAAGGCGGTCCTGGTGACCGGGGACAACGGGCGGGCCGAGTACGACGAGCCGGACGCGATGCGCACGTACCTGGTGAAACACGGGGTCCCGGACCGGAAGGTCGTCAGCGACTTCGCCGGGTTCGACACCTGGGACTCGTGCGTACGGGCCAGGAAGATCTTCGGCGTGGAGCGGGCGGTGCTGGTCAGCCAGGACTTCCACATCCGGCGGGCCGTCGCGCTGTGCGAGGCCGCCGGGGTCGACTCTGCGGGTCGCGGTCGACGCCGTGCACGACGCCACCTGGTACTACGGCTCCACCCGCGAGGTGTTCGCGGCGGGCAAGGCCGCCCTGGACGCCGCCTTCAAGCCCGATCCGCGTTTCCTGGGACCGAAGGAGAGCGGGGTGGCGCAGGCGCTGGCCGACGGGCGGTGAGCCAGTCGCCGTCGGGCAGCGGTGTGCCGTGCGCCCGCAGCTCCGGCCAGCGGGGCCGCCGCCAGATAGACCCAGGCGCGGGCGGTGCCCCCGCCCGGCAGCTCGACGGTCCGCGCCACCCGGTCGTACAGGTTGCGGGGATCGCCCGGCCGTAGCACTCCTCCAACTGGTCGAGCACCCGCAGGACTTCGCCGTACGCCTCGGGGAGCGGCGCGATGAGCGTGCCGGTGACGATCCCGTCCCCCTCCGTCGCGTACGGATAGCCGGGCCCCTCGTACAGCACCGCCCCCGGCAGTCGCGCGGGCGCCTCGGAGGCGGTGCGGCCGGTCAGCAGGCGCAGGTGGTAGCGCTCGCCGGGGCGCAGGGTGCCGTAGACGAAGAACGGGAGGCCGACGTCTTCGGGCGGTCCGTCGGCCGGTGTCACAGGCGCTCTCCCTCGGGGTGCCTAGAGGCCTCGGCCTGGCCGAAAGTCCCTGTTCGGACGGCTGGTGCCAGGCGTACGCACAGCTGTTACACAGTGTCCCGGGTTCCGTGATGATCCGGTTCTACCGTTGATTGTCGCGGCCGGCGGATCCGGCCGGTCCTCCGCCCCCGCCCTCTGCCGCCAGGCCGTCCCGCCATGATCCTGAGCCTCCGCGCCACCGCGACCGTCGCCGTGCTCGCCGTCTGCGCCCTCGCGGTGAGCGGGTGCGGCGCGCCCACCAGGCTCGCCGACGGCAGCGCCGCGCCGCCCGCGGCCGCGCAGCCCACGCCGCAGCCGCTGTGGCCCAACTGGTCCCAGGGCGCCCGCAAGCGGCCCGCCGGCGACCCGGCCGGGAAGCAGCCGCCGCCGGCGCCGCTGGCCGACGGGCCCGAGGTGCCTGAGGCGGGGCTCGCTGCGGTCGACCCGTACGAGGTGCTGCGGGCCGATCCCCGTACCAAGCCGTTCGGCAAGCGCGAGAAGATCCACCGGCCGGGGCAGCCCGGCATCCGTCCGCCCGTCCTGCGCGATCTGACCGGCGACGGCTCGCCGAGCTGATCCTCTCCGCCGATCTGGAGAGCGGCCGCACCGTGATGGCGGTCTACACGGCCCGCGACGGCAAGGTGGTCCCCGTCCTCTACACCGTGGGCAAGCGGCTCGCGGTCGAGACCGTCGGCACCGATCTGGTGGTCCGCAGCGCCGCGGACGACGGCGCCGAGCAGGCCGTCCGCTACCGGTGGGACGGGGCGCGGCTTGAGTCGGTGAGCGACATCAAGACGTACAAGAGGGACGAGAGCGGCACCGTGGCGCCGGAGGACGGGCCGTGAGGGCCGCGCTGCCCGCCGAGGGCTGGTTCCGCGCGCCAGGGCCGTCGGCTCCGGGCCGCCCGCCGGACCCTCGCGTCGCGCCCCCGCGCGGCTCGCCGGTCGGCGTGGGCGGGCACGCGCGCCCTCGTCCGGCGCGTCCGCGCCTTCTCCCAGGGGCTCAGCCTGCGCTGGAAGATCGCCGCGGCGCTGGCCGGCGGGTGCGCGCTCGTGGCCGTCACCATCGGGCTCCTGATCCATCAGGCGCGGGCCGCGCAACTGGTGACGACGGCCCGCGAGTCGGCGACGGCGCAGCTGGTACGGGTGCGCCAGCTGTACGAGCTGACCGGCCAGGTCGACCAGAGCGACGCCGACGCGGCGGTGGACGACGGGCTGCCGTCCGCGCTGCGCGAGGCGGCGCTGGCGGCCGCCGCGGCACCTTCGTCGAGCTGGACGGGCCCGACCGCCGTGTGGGCGGCTCGGCCGATCGGCGGCCAGGTGCTGTCGGTACGGCTGCCGCTGGCGGCGACGGGCCGATCTGCGGAGTTCGACCGGGAGTTGGTCGCCGGGGGCGCTCGTGGTGGCGCTCGCGGCGCTCGGCGGGGCGGGTCCGAGCCGCCTCAGCCGGGCTGCGGCCGCGGCCACCGCGCGCCGGATCTCCAGGGGCGAACTCGACGCCCGGATCGGCCAGTCGGGGCCGCACACCGCCCGCAACGAGGTGGCGGAGCTGGCCGCGCGGTCGACACGATGGCCGCGTCGCTCCAGCGGCGCCTTGAGGCGGAACAGCGGTTCACGGCCGATGTGGCGCACGAGCTGCGTACGCCGCTGACGGGGCTGCACACCGCGGCCGAGCTGCTGCCGCCGAGCCGCCCCACCGAGCTGGTGCGCGACCGGGTCGCCGCGCTGCGCACGCTCACGGAGGACCTCCTGGAGGTGGCCCGGCTCGACGCGCGCGTGGAGCAGCCCGCGCTGGAGGTGCGGCCGTTGGGGGCGCTGGTCGAGGGGATCTTGCGGCGGTGTGGGTCGGCGGTGGCGCTGGCGGACGGGGGTGGTCGCGAGTCCACGCTGGTACGGACGGATCCGCGCCGTCTGGAGCGGATCGTGGCCAACCTGGTGGCCAACGCGCGCCGCCACGGGGCGGAGCCGGTCGAGGTCACGGTCCGCGGGACGACCGTGACAGTCCGGGACCATGGTCCTGGATTCCCCGCGGACGTCTTGCGTGACGGGCCGCAGCGGTTCGTCACGGGGTCGCGGGAGCGGGGCGGGGGTCTGGGCTGGGGTTGACGATCACACTGGGGCAGGCGGGGGTTATTGGGGCTCAGGTGACGCTGGGGAACGCGGAGTCGGGCGGGGCGGTGGCGACGGTGTCGCTGCCGCGCGGGTAGCCGTCGGGGCTGCGCCCCGAACCCCGCTGTTTGCCTGCGGACCGTGCTGGGCTGGTCGCGCAGTTCCCCGCGCCCTGAGATGCGCCCCTCGGGGCGCCCAGGGATGCCGCGCAGCGGCATTTTAAGGGGCGCGGGGAACTGCGCGAGCAACCACCCACCACCCGCAGACGAACCCCGACCCTATGGACACCACCTGTCATGTACCCCAAAACTGAGGCGGCATCAGCTTTACCCGAGCCGACCCCCATGACCGAGGAGCCCGATGAGACCGACACGGAACGCATCGCGCCTCACCACCGCCGGATAGCCGTCGCGGCCGGTGCCATGCTCGCCGCCGCGCCCCGTCTCCGCCGTGGCCGAACCCCGGCCGCAGGTTCCCTCCCGCGACACCGCCGTCCGCGACGCGAACAGCGCCGTCGCCGCGCACGCGGCCGCGCTCGCCGTGACCGCCGCCCAGGGCACGTCCGTACGGGACGTGATCGTGGACCCAGACGGCAGCCGGCACGTGCGCTACGACCGCACGTACCGCGGACTGCCCGTGCTCGGCGGCGACTTCGTCGTCCACCTCTCCCCCGCCGGGGCCTACCGCGGCGCCGACCGGGCCGTGGCGAACGACCTCGCCGTGCCCAGCATCACCCCCGCGCTCTCCGCGCCCCGCGCCGCCGGCCTCGCCTCCGCCGAGCTGCGCGCGGCCCACAAGGGAGTCAAGGCCTGACCGCCAAGCCCCAGCTCGTCGTGGACGCCTTGCACGGCGCGCCCAAGCTGGCCTGGCGCACCCAGACCGCCGCCCGGGACTCGCTGGGCAACCCGTCGCGCGCGTGGTCCTCACCGACGCCCGCACCGGCGCCCGCATCGACGCCTGGGACTCCATCGAGACCGCGTCCGGCGACGGCAAGTCCCTGTACAGCGGCACCGTGCCCCTGGAGACCACGCTGTCCGGGTCCTCGTACCAGCTCAAGGACCCCACCCGCGGCAACACGTACACCGGCGACGCGCAGAACCAGACCGACTTCTGCATCTTCGGCATCTGCCTGTGGCGCGCGCCCGCGAACCTCTTCACCGACGCCGACAACCACTGGGGCAGCGGCGCCAGCACCGACCGCGCCACGGCCGCCGTGGACGCCCAGTACGGCACCAACACGACCTGGGACTACTACAAGAACGTCCACGGCCGCAGCGGCATCGCCGGTGACGGGAAGAACTCGTACAACCGCGTCCACTACGGCAGCAACTACAACAACGCCTTCTGGGACGACAGCTGCTTCTGCATGACGTACGGCGACGGCGACGGCACCACGTTCGGCCGCTCGTCGCCCTCGACGTGGCCGGGCACGAGATGTCGCACGGCGTCACGTCCAAGACCGCGGCCCTCACCTACTCCGGTGAGTCCGGCGGCCTCAACGAGGCCACCAGCGACATCATGGGCACCATGGTCGAGTGGTACGCGGCCAACGCCGGCGACCAGGGCGACTACCTCATCGGCGAGAAGATCGCGAAGCCGGGCTTCGGCAAGCCCGCCCTGCGCTTCATGGACAAGCCCTCGACCGACACCAAGTCGGCGGACTGCTGGTACTCGGGCGTCGGCAACCTCGACGTCCACTACTCCTCCGGAGTGGCCAACCACTTCGCCTGTCTGCTCTCCGAGGGCAGCGGCGCCAAGGTGATCAACGGCGTCCCGTACAACAGCCCCACCTGCAACGGCTCCTCGGTCTCCGGCATCGGCCGCGAGAAGGTCGGCAAGATCTGGTACCGGGCCCTGACCGTCTACATGACGTCCTCCACCAACTACGCGGCCGCCCGCGCGGCGACCCTCAACGCGGCGAAGGACCTGTACGGCAGCGGCAGCGCGGAGCAGAACGCGGTCGCCGCCGCCTGGTCGGCGGTCGCCGTCGGCTGACCCGGCACCCCTCCGTCCGTACGCCGCGGCTCAAGCGGCGTACGGGCGGGTCTCCCTTGGCGTCCCGCAGCGTCCGCCCCCACCAGCCGAGCTGGTCGAGGAGCTGCTTGACGGCCGCCTCCGGCTCGGTGGGCTCGCGCAGCTCGCCGTCGGGCTCGAAGAGGCCGCGGGCGTGGTGGAAGCTGACCGTGTCCGGACCGTGACCGCGTGCAGCTCGGCGAAGACCTGGCGCAGGTGCTCGACGGCCCGCAGACCGCCCGAGATCCCGCCGTAGGACACGAGGCCGACCGGCTTGGCCTGCCACTGGTCGTAGTGCCAGTCGATGAGGTTCTTGATCGAGGCCGGGTAGGAGTGGTTGTACTCGGGGGTGAGGACGATGAAGGCGTCGGCCTGGGCGAGCTTGGGCGTGACGGTGTCCAGGACCGCCTTGACGGGCGGCGTCGGGTCGTACGAGATCGAGGTCGGCAGGGCGGTCTCGGCCAGGTCGATCAGCTCGACCTCGAAGTCGTCGCGCTCGCGCAGCCGGGCGAGCAGCCGCTGACCGACGACCGGGCCGAAGCGGCCCTCGCGGTTGGAGCCGATGATCACGGCGAGGCGGAGCGGGGCGGCGGAGGCGGTGGTGGGCTCCGTGACGGGAGCGGCGGTGATGTCCATGACCAGGAGCTTCGCACCTCAACTTACCTTCAGGTCAACCCCACTCGTACCCCTATTACGGTGGGCCCATGACGACTGCCTACGCCGAGATCAACGGCCGCCCCGCCGACGCGGAGAACCTCCGCATCCCCGCCCTGACCGGCGCGTACGGCCATTTCACCGCGATGCAGGTACGCGGCGGGCGGGTGCGCGGGCTCGCCTTGCACCTGGCGCGGCTCGACGCGGCGACCCGCGAGCTGTTCGGCCCCCCTCGACGGCGAGCGGGTCCGCGCGCTGGTCCGACAGGCCCTCAAAGCGACCGGCGCCGAGGACGCGGCGGTGCGCGTCTACGTGTACGGGCCGGACGAGGACCCCAGCGTCATGGTGACCGTACGGCCGCCGCTGGACATGTCGCCGGAGCCGCAGCGCCTGCTCTCCGTGCCGTACGAGCGGCCGGTCGCCCACGTCAAGCACCTCGGCGGCTTCGGCCAGGCCTACTACGGCCGGGTCGCCGCCCGCGAGGCTACACGGAGGCGCTCCTGACCGGTCCCGGCGGGGAGATCGCCGAGGGGGCGATCACCAACATCGCCTTCTGGGACGGGAGTTCGGTGGTGTGGCCGGACCGCCCGGCGCTGCTCGGCACGACCATGGCGCTGGTCGAGTCCCGGCTGCCGGGGTACGGCACGGCCACGGTCCGCCGCCCGGTCACCCTGGGCGGTCTCGGCGCGTACCGGGCGGCCTTCGTCACCAACTCGCAGGGCATCGCACCGGTGGCCGGGATCGACGACACCGCGTTCGCCGTGGACGCGGAGCTGATGGAGACGGTGTGGCGGCTGTACGCGGAGGTGCCCTGGGACGCGGTCTGAGGGGACGCGGTGCGCGGCGGGCGCGCGAACGGGTGACGCCCGCGCCGCCGCCGTCACCCTTTCGCCCCCGCCGGGGCGCGGGCGGCCGCGCGGGCCACTTACCTCGGAGGGAGAAGCAAGGCACCCCGCTCCCCGGAGGACCCATGCGTACTGCCCGCCTGCTGACCGGTTCCGCGCTCGCGGCCGCCCTGCTGGGCCTCGGCGGCGCACCCGCGTACGCCAACGACTTCGGCGGCGCGGGCCTGCAGGTCTGGCCGTCGTCGGCCGCGCCGGGCGCCACCGTCACCGTGAACACGACCGCGTGCGGCCGCGACGGCCATGCCACCGGGGACGCGCGGGCGGTGGGCGACGGGGAGTTCCCGCTCACCGCCTCCACCCGCAAGGACGTGCTAGCCGGACAGTTCACCGTGCCCCGCACCGCCAAGTCCAGGACCTTCGAACTCACGGTGACCTGCGACAACGGCAAGTCCGCCCGGGGGATCTGACGATCGCGGGCGGCGGCGGGAAGACCGACTGGGACCGGGGCGACCTCCACGACACCGGTGGGCACAGCGAGCCCAAGGGCCATGTGAAGACCGGCCTCGGCGGCAGCGCGACCACCTCCAACCGGACCGAGATCGCGGCCGGTGCGGCCGTCCTGGCCGTCACCGCCGTCACCGGCGGTCTGCTGCTGCGCCGCCGGGTCGACGGCCCGCAGGACCAGGGCTGACCGCTCTTGTCGACGCGCTCGGCCCAGGCGCTGCGGGACGCCCAGGCCGCCCGGCGGCGCAACGGCTGGCTGCTGTGCATCGCCGTGTGCGTCGGGGTCTGGCTGCTGCGGCAGGGCACCGGGACGACCGAGCCGCCGCAGCCGTCGCGGGCGGAGTCGTTCACGAGCACGGAGTCGTTCACGGGCGCGGCGAGCAGCGCCCGCCCTGCCCCGCGCGCGTGGGTGAAGCCCAGGCCGGCGGCGCCCTCGCGGGGGCGCCCTGCCGCCCTCCGAGCCGGTACGCGTGCGGATCCCGGCGATCCGGGTGGACGCGCCGGTGATCCGGCTCGGCCTGGCCCAGGACGGCAGCCTGGAGGTGCCGCCGCCGGGCCGCAGCGGGTCCGCCGGGTGGTACGAGGACGGCACCGCGCCGGGGGCCGACGGCACGGCCGTGATGGCCGGGCACGTCGACGACGCGCGCGGCCTGCCGTCTTCTACGCGCTGGGCGCGCGAAGAAGGGCAGCCGCATCGAGGTGGCCCGCGCGGACCGGCGCACGGCCGTCTTCACCGTCGACGCGGTCGAGGTGTACCCGAACGACGCCTTCCCCGACCGGCGCGTGTACGGCCCGGCCGGGCGCCCCGAGCTGCGCGTGATCACCTGCGGCGGCGGCTTCACCGAGAAGTCGGGCTACCGGGGGAACGTGGTGGTCTTCGCCCATCTGACCGGCGCGGCGTGAAGCGCCGGGGGCGGCCGTCGGCTCACGGCTGCCCCGAGCCCGTCTCCAGAACACTCACAGAGGTCCCTCCGCGGGGCTGAGCGGGCCGTTGCGCCGGGAAACCGGTCAGATCCGACCGGGAAACAGCCGCCTTGCAGGCTGCGGTCATGGGTTCGGACACCGTGACGACAGGCCCTGGCCCCCGCCGCACCCGCTCATCCACGACGGAGGGTTCCCACATGACCACACCCGCGCCCTCGGCCGCGGCCCGCACGATCGTCGTGGTCGGCCACGGCATGGTCGGCCAGCGGTTCCTGGAGGCCCTGGCCGAGAAGGGGGCCACCGACCACGCCCGCGTGGTGGTGCTCGGCGAGGAGCCCCGGCCCGCCTACGACCGGGTCCACCTCACCTCGTACTTCACCGGCACCACACCCGCCGAACTCTCCATGGTGGAGGACGGGTTCATCGAGAAGTACGGCATCGAGCTGCACCTCGGCGACCCGGCGCGGGCGTGGACCGGGCCGCCCGCACGGTCACCGCGCGCTCGGGGCGCGTCTTCGCGTACGACGTCCTGGTGCTCGCCACCGGCTCGTACCCCTTCGTGCCGCCGGTGCCCGGCAAGGACCTGGCGGGCTGTTTCGTCTACCGGACCATCGAGGACCTGCTCGCCATCGAGGAGTACGCCGCACCGCGACCACCGGCGCGGTGGTCGGCAGCAGGCTGCTCGACCTGGAGGCGGCGCGCTCCAGGGGCTCGGACTGGCCACGCACATCGTGGAGTTCGCGCCCCGGCTGATGCCCGCCCAGGTCGACGCCGGCGGCGGCGCGGCCCTCCTTCGCACCATCGAGAACATGGGCCTGTCGGTCCACACCGGCGTCGGCACCCAGGAGATCACCGGCGAGCGGGCCGTGGACGGCATGCTCCTGTCCGACGGCTCCCGCCTCGACACCGACCTCGTCGTCTTCTCGGCCGGGGTGCGCCCGCGCGACCAACTGGCCCGCGACTGCGGTCTGACGGTCGGCGAGCGCGGCGGCATCGTGGTCGACGAGCGGTGCCGCACCTCCGACCCGGCCGTCTACGCGATCGGCGAGTGCGCGCTGGCCTGCGACGGAAAGGTGTACGGCCTGGTCGCGCCCGGATACGAGATGGCGGTGGCGGTCGCCGACACCCTCGCCAGCGGCGGGGAGCGGCCGGAGAAGTCCTTCACCGGCGCCGACATGTCCACCAAGCTGAAGCTGCTCGGCGTGGACGTCGCCTCCTTCGGGGACGCGCACGGCACCGCCGAGGGCAGCCTCGACGTCGTCTACACGGACGCCCGTTCGGGCATCTACAAGAAGCTGGTCGTCTCCCCCGACGGCACCCTGCTCGGCGGCGTCCTGGTGGGCGACGCCGAGATGTACGGCACGCTGCGCCCGCTCACCGGCCACGTCCCGCCGATCCCCGCCGAGCAGCTGGTGCTGCCCGCGGGCCTCGGCGCGCCCGTCGCCCTGGGCCCGGAGGCGCTGCCCGACGACGCGGTGATCTGCTCCTGCCACAACGTCACCAAGGGCGCGATCACCCCGCTCGGCTCGCTGCCCGAGGTCAAGAAGTGCACCAGGGCCGGTACGGGCTGCGGCAGTTGCCTCAAGACCCGAGAGAAGCTGCTGCCGAAGACCGGCGACGGCGGCCTGTGCGACTGCTTCGCCCGCACCCGCCAGGAGCTGTACGAGATCGCGCTCGCGCTGCGGGTCCGCTCGTACCAGCAGCTCCTGGACGAGCACGGGCGCCCGGCCGCGCGCGGCGGCGACGGCTGCGAGATCTGCAAGCCCGCCGTCGCCTCCATCCTGGCGAGCCTCGGCGGCGGCCACATCCTCGACGGCGAGCAGGCCGCGCTCCAGGACACCAACGACCACTTCCTCGCCAACATCCAGCGCAACGGCTCGTACTCGATCGTACCGCGCATCCCCGGCGGCGAGATCACCCCCGACAAGCTGATCGTCATCGGCGAAGTGGCCCGCGACCACGACCTCTACACGAAGATCACCGGCGGCCAGCGCATCGACCTCTTCGGCGCGCGGGTCGACCAGCTCCCGGTGATCTGGGCGCGTCTGGTGGCCGCCGGGTTCGAGTCGGGCCACGCGTACGGCAAGTCGCTGCGCACGGTGAAGTCGTGCGTGGGACGAACCTGGTGCCGCTACGGAGTGCAGGACTCGGTGAAGATGGCGATCGACCTGGAGCTGCGCTACGGGGCCTGCGCTCCCGCACAAGCTGAAGGCGGCGGTCTCGGGGTGCGCCCGCGAGTGCGCGGAGGCCCAGTCCAAGGACTTCGGCGTGATCGCCACGGCCAGCAGCTGGAACCTGTACGTGGGCGGCAACGGCGGGCGACCCGCGCCACGCGGACCTGCTGGCCCAGGACCTGACAGATGACGAACTTGTCCGTCTGATCGACGATTCCTCATGTTCTACATCCGCACCGCCGACCGCCTGGAGCGGACCTCGGTGTGGCTGGAGCAGATCGAGGGCGGCCTCCAGCACGTCAAGGACGTGGTGGTCGACGACTCGCTCGGCATCTGCGACGAGCTGGAGGCGCTGATGGCCGGCCATGTCTCCGCGTACCGCGACGAGTGGGCCGAGACGGTCGAGGACCCCGAGCGCCTCGCCCAGTTCGTCTCCTTCGTCAACGCGCCCGGCACGCCCGACCCCACGGTGCGGTTCGTGCCGGAGCGCGGCCGATCAAGCCCGAACTGCCGGTCCTGGCCCTGGAGGTGGCCGCGCGATGAACGACGCCACGGCGAACGACGGCATCCGGCTCCGGCTGGACGACGGCTGGTTCGAGGTGTGCGAGCGCGCGCGGCTCATCCCGGGCCGGGGGTCGCCGCGCTGCTGCCCGACGGGCGCCAGGCGGCGGTCTTCACCGACCGCACCGGGCGCGCGTACGCGATCGACAACCGCGACCAGTTCACCGGCGCGTACGTCATGTCGCGCGGGCTGCTCGGCTCGGCGCACGGCCGGGCCTTCGTCGTCTCCCCGCTGCTCAAGCAGCGCTTCGACCTGGAGACGGGCCGGTGCCTGGACGACGAAGAGGTCTCCGTCCAGACATCGACCGACCATTCCAGATAGCCGTACTGTCGTCCTCGTGGCCAGGACCAAGGAATTCGATCCGGACGCCGCGCTCCAGTCGGCCATGACGCTGTTCTGGCGGCGCGGCTCCGAGGCGACGTCGATGGCGGACCTCGTCGAGTACCTCGGCATCGGTCGCGCCAGCATCTGCGCGACCTTCGGCAACAAGCACGAGCTGTATCTGAAGGCGCTCGACCGGTACGGCGAGACGTACAGCGCGATCCTGTTCCGCGAGCTGTCGGCGCCCGGCCCGGCGCTGCCCGCGGTGCGCGCCGTGGTCCGCCGCTTCGCCGCCGAGTCGGCGGCGAAGGAAACCCGTCTGACCGGCTGCTTCGTCACCAACACCGCCGCCGAGGTGGGGGCGCACGACACCGCCGCGGCCCGCCTGGTCGAGCACGCCTGGGAGCAGCTGGAGACGCTGCTGCACGCCGCGCTCGTACGGGCCGGGGCCAGGAGAACTGCCGCTGGAGCGCGACCGCGCGCGCTGGCGCGGCTGTTCCTGGCGTTCATGCAGGGCATGCGGGTGATGGGCAAGGTGTCCGACGACCCGGCCAGGCTGCGGGAGGCGGCGGAGGCCGCACTGACGCTGCTGGACTGAAACAAGCCGCTTGTGGGGCGCCCCACGAGGCGGTTTCCCTCATACCTTCATAACAGAACGATTGGTCAAGAAAATGTCTGCTCGCTTCACCGACAAGACCGTTCTCGTCACCGGCGCCGGATCCGGCATAGGCCGGGCGATCGCGCTCGCCTTCGCCGCCGAGGGGGCGCGGGTGGCGGTCGCCGGACGTACCGCTTCCCCCTCGACGAGACCGTGGCGCTGATCGAGGAGGCGGGCAGGGCGGCGGCGGCGTTCACGGCGGACGTGTCCCGCGCCGAGGACGTGCGCGCCCTGGTGGCGTCCGCCGTCGACCGGTTCGGCTCGCTCGACGTCGCCGTCAACAACGCCGGGGTGCTGCGCGGCAAGGGCGGCGCGGCCCTCGCGGACCTGGCGCCCGAGGACTGGCAGGCCATGCTCGACATCAACCTCACCGGCGTCTTCCTCGCCCTCCAGGCCGAGGTCGCCCAGATGCGCACCCAGGAGCACGGCGGCGCGATCGTCAACGTCGGCTCCAACCTCGGCGCCTACAAGCGGATCCCGGGCGCGGCCGGGTACCCCCAGGCCGCGGTCTCCGCGCCGACCGGGCCGCCGCCCTCGACCACATCCAGGACGGCATCCGCATCAACGCCGTCAGCCCCGGCGCCTCCGCCACCACGATGTCGCTGCGCGCGGGCGGGGCGGAGGCCGAGCGCGTGGTGCGGATGAAGACGGAGTCGCCGCTGGGCCGGGTCTCGACCACCGCCGAGATCGCGGCGGCGGTCCTCTATCTGGCCTCGGACGACGCGGCGTCGGCGGTGGGCACGGACCTGGTGATCGACGGCGGCTCGGCGGCCTGACCCCTAGGGTCTGTGGCCCCCTGCTGTCCGGACCTACCGGACGGTACGGTGGGCCGCATGACTCAGGGCTGGAGCGCGAGGACATCCCCGACCAGAGCGGCCGTACGGCGGTCGTCACCGGGGCGAACAGCGGCATCGGACTCGTCACGGCACGCGAACTGGCCCGCAAGGGCGCGCACGTGATCCTGGCGTGCCGGAGCGAGGCGCGGGGCAAGGAGGCGGAGGCGCTGATCAGCCGTCAGGTATACGGAGCGAACGTGGAGTCGCACCACTGGACCTGGCAGACCTGTCCTCGATACGCGGCTTCGCCGAATCGTTTCAGCACGCCCACCTGGACCTGCTGATCAACAACGCGGGCGTGATGGCGCTGCCGTACGGCAAGACGGCGGACGGCTTCGAGCGGCAGTTCGGGGTGAACCACCTGGGCCACTTCGCGCTGACGGGCCTGCTCCTGTCCCGGCTGCGGGCGGCTCCGGCGGCGCGGGTGGTCTCGGTCTCCAGCGGTCTGCACGCCCTCTCCAACATCGACCTCACCGACCTCAACAGCGAGCGCCGCTGCCGCCGCTGGATCGCGTACGCCCGCTCGAAGACGGCCAACCTCCTGTTCGTCCACGAGCTGGCCCGCCAGTTGCGGTCGGCGGGCTCGGCCGTGGTGGCCGCGGCCGCGCACCCCGGTTACGCCTCGACCAACCTCCAGACGGCCGGTGCCCGCATGGAGGGCCGCCGCGCCGCCGAACGCCTGGCGGAACTCGGCAACCGCCTCCGGCCCAGCCGGCCGAGTCCGGCGCCCTCCCCACCCTGTACGCCGCCACGGCCCCGTCCGTCCGCCCCGACTCCTTCACGGGCCCCCGCCTCCAGGGCTGGCGCGGCGCCCCCACGAGATCGGCCCGAGCGAAGTGGACCCTGGACGACGCGACGGGGGAACGCCTGTGGGTGGCATCTGAGCAGCTGACGGGGGTGCGGTACGGGTTGTAATTCCCGGGGTTGCGCCCCCGGATCCCCCGTTTGCCTGCGGACCGTCTGTGGCTGGTCGCGCAGTTCCCCGCGCCCCTAAAGGGGCACGGCAGCTCCAGCCCCGGGCGTTTGAGGAGCTGGTGCGAACCCTCTAGCCCCTCCGGCCCCTGAGGAGCGGAGCTCCCTAAGGGGCGCGGGGAACTGCGCGACCAGCCACAGACGGTCCGCAGACGAACGGGGCCGGGGGGCGTAGCCCTCGGGAGAGCCACCTCCCCCACCCACCCCCGAGGGTTTGGGGAAGGGGCGGGGGGGCTCCTCCCCCGTTAAGACCCCGTATGGAACCCACCCCCACCCGACAAGGCCCCGCCAATAAGCCCGGCAAGCCGGGCAGGCGCGGCGGACGATCAGGGGCATGCTGATCAAGTCGTCGATCCGGGCCGCCGACCCCGCGGCCGAGGAACCCCCGGAGCCGAACCCGGAGCCGACCGCCACCGCCTCACCGCGACCAGGGCCTCGCCGCCCTCTCCCTCGACGCCATGGCCTCCGTCGCGTACGGCCGGGAGGCCATCGTGCTGGTGCTGGCCGCCGCCGGGTCGTACGGGCTCGGATTCACCCTGCCCGTGACGCTCGCCATCGCCGCCTTGCTAGCCGTGCTCGTCGCCTCGTACCGCCAGGTCATCGCCGCGTTCCCGAACGGCGGCGGCTCGCACGCGGTGGCCCGCGCCCACCTCGGCCCCCGCACCGACCTGGTCGCCGCGGCCTCGCTGATCCTCGACTACGTACTGAACGTCGCCGTCTCCGTCACCGCCGGCGTCGCCGCGCTGACCTCCGCCTTCCCCGGCCTCTACGACGACCGGCTCCCCATCTGCCTGGGCGTCCTCGTCCTCGTCACCGCCGTGAACCTGCGCGGCATCGTCGAGTCCGCCAAGGCGTTCCTCGTGCCCACGGTCGTCTTCGTCGGCTCGATCCTGGCGATCGTCGTGGCCGGGCTCTTCCGCGACGGACCGGTCTCCACGGAGGCGGCCGACAGGCACGCCTCGGTGCTGACCGGCAACGCCACCAGCGTCGGCGCGCTGCTCCTGCTCAAGGCGTTCGCCTCCGGCTGCTCGGCGCTGACCGGCGTCGAGGCCGTCGCCAACGCCGTGCCGTCCTTCCGCGCCCCGGCCGCCAAGCGCGCCCAGCGCACCGAGGTCGCCCTCGGCGCCCTGCTCGGCGTGATGCTCATCGGGCTCTCGGTGCTCATCGGGCGCTTCCACCTCCAGCCGGTCGACGGCGTCACCGTCCTCGCCCAGCTCGCGGACGCCTCCCTCGGCCACAACTGGGCGTTCTACGTCGTCCAGTTCGCCACCGTCGTCCTGCTCGCGCTCGCCGCCAACACCTCCTTCGGCGGACTGCCCGTCCTCATGTCGCTGCTCGCCCGCGACAACTACCTGCCGCACGTCTTCGGCCTGAAGGCGGACCGCCAGGTGCACCGCCACGGCGTCCTCGCGCTCGCCACCGTCTCCGGCGCGCTCCTCGTCTTCTCGGGCGGCGACACCAACACCCTCGTACCGCTCTTCGCGATCGGCGTCTTCGTCGGGTTCACCATCTGCCAGACCGGCATGGTGCTGCACTGGCGGCGCGAGCGGTCCGAGCGCTGGCGCGCCAAGGCCGCGCTCAACGGCTTCGGCGCCCTGCTGACCGGGGTGAGCGCGGTCGTCGTCACCGCGACCAAGTTCACCGACGGCGCCTGGCTCGTCGCGATCGCGCTGCCGCTGCTCGTGTTCGTCTTCGAGGCGGTGCACCGGGCGTACGGCAGGATCAGCGAGCGCATCGGCCTCGGCCGCGTCCAGGAGCCGCCGCACCGCGACCGCTCCCTGGTCATCGTGCCGGTGTCCCATCTGTCCCGGCTCACCGGCGACGCGCTGAACGCGGCCGTGTCCCTGGGCGACGAGGTGCGGGCCGTCACCGTCACCCACCCCGACGAGGAGGACCGCCGGGCCACCGAGGCGCTGCGCCGCGACTGGCAACTGTGGAACCCGGGCGTGGAGCTGGTCGAACTGCACTCGCCGCACCGCACGGTGGGCCGCCCGGTCGCCGCGTACGTGGACCGTGTGCACCGCTACCACCCCAACACCCGGGTGACCGTGCTGATACCGGAGGTCGAGCCCGCCCACGTTCGGCAGCGGCTGCTCCAGAACCAGCGCGGCTCGGTCCTCGCGCACGCGGTGCGGCGCGACACGGACGCGGTGATCTGCCGTCTGCGGTTCCGGCTCTGACGGCGGCCCGGGCGGCAGCCGGAACCCACCGAGGACCCGCCGGGGAGCGGTGTTTCCGGCCACCCCCGGAGAGCCCCCGTACGCCCTACATCGTCGCCGGGGCGGGACGCTCCGCCATCACCGGCTGGCCGCCCCGCAGCAGCGCCGTCCCCAGCGGGGTCAGCGTGTGCAGCACCGCGCTCCCGTGCCGCAGGGTCACCAGCAGGCCGGCCTCCCGCAGGACGCCGGCGTGCTGGCTGGCCGAGGCGAGCGACACCCCGCCCGGCGGGCGAGTTCGCTCGTCGTGCAGCCGTGGCCTATCGACTGGAGCACCGCCGAGCGGGTGTGCCCGACGAGGCGGCCGAGGGTGGGCCGGGCGCGGTGCCCGCGCTCTGCCCCTCGTACGGCGTGTGCGTGTGCGTCACCGGATAGACCAGCACCGGCGGCAGCAGCGGGTCCTGGAGCGCCACCGGCGTACGGCGGCAGAAGAAGGACGGCTGCAGCAGCAGTCCGCGGCCCACCAGGTACAGGTCCCGGTCCACCGGGTAGTCCGCCTCCAGGACGGGGGCCCCAGCGCATCATCGGCGGGAGCGAGGCGAGGAGTTCGTCCGCCCCGCCGTCGAGGAGCGCGCGGCCGCGGGCGGCCCGGTCGGCGTCGACGCGGTTGGATGTGCGTCCAGTACGGCGAGATGGCGGCCCGGTGGTAGCTGCGCAGCACGCACAGAGACGATCCATCGGCTCGCTGCCGCCCTCGGCGAGCGCCCGCAGCCATCTGGGCAGCCCCCGGGGCCCCGCGACCCGGAAGAGCTCGTCGTAGAGCCGGTCCTGTCCCGTCTCGCGCACGGCCTCGAGCCCTGACTCGATGGTGTGCGGCCCTTCGGCGGGCGTGAGAAAGTCAGGGAAATAGCCGCGGCCCGGCACCACTGCGGAGAGCAGACGTGTTTCACCGTTCAACCGGGTACGCGTTTCCGTTCGCCATTCACCGAAGACAGGGCGCCCCGACGGTCTCTTAATCGATGAAAGCTGAGAATCGTTTCCCACAGCGCGTCCGGACCAGGCGCCATGCGCACCCCGGCCAGGTCCACGCCAGTGAAATGAATACGCAGCACCGAATCTCCACCTGTCTCGAATGTTGCAACATGTTGCATCGTGTTGCATCCGCAATCGTCCCGCCCCTGAGTATGCCTACCGTCACAGGCCGTGACCACCGGCCTTTCAGCCACGCGTGAAAGGCATCGCGAGCAGCCCGCGCATACCGAAAAGCTGTACGACGTCGGGCACGACACCGGGCCAACCGGAAAGACGTTGTGAGGACCGTGGGGGCTTTGCTTCGTCTGGCGGCGGTCGGCAAGGTGGCGGCTCCGTGCCCGGCGGGGATGACAGAGTGCGGTTCGCGGATGGGGATCCGTGAACCGCACTCTGCATTTAGCCAAGGCGCCGTTAAATGTCCGCACTTCAACAGGAATTAAGCGGACGCACACCCAGAAAACATCTGCGCGCGGCCCTAACAAGGGACGAAGGGCACGCGGACACGCGGAAGGGCGGCACCCCCACAGGGTGCCGCTCCTTCTGTGGATCCGGAGCCGCCACCGGATCGGTGTTGAGGGTCGGGGACCCGGTGGCGGCTCCGGGGTCTTATCGCGAGTCGCTGCCCTTCGACTCGGCCGCCGCGCGGCCCGCCTCCAGGCGCGCCACCGGGATGCGGAACGGGGAGCAGGAGACGTAGTCCAGGCCCACCTCGTGGAAGAAGTGCACCGACTCCGGGTCGCCGCCGTGCTCGCCGCAGACGCCGAGCTTGAGGTCCGGGCGGGTGGCCCGGCCGACCTGGACGGCGGAGCGCACCAGCGAGCCGACGCCGTCCTTGTCGATGGTCTCGAACGGCGAGACCCGAAGATGCCCTTCTCCAGGTACGCGGTGAAGAAGCTCGCCTCCACGTCGTCCCCCGAGAAGCCCCAGACCGTCTGCGTCAGGTCGTTGGTGCCGAAGCTGAAGAACTGGGCCGCCTCGGCGATCTGGCCCGCCGTCAGGGCGGCGCGCGGGAGCTCGATCATCGTGCCGATGGTGAGCTTGAGGTCGGTGCCGGTGGCCGCCTCGACCTCGGCGATGACCTGGTCGGCCTCCTCGCGGACGATCTCCAGCTCCTGGACCGTGCCGACCAGCGGAATCATGATCTCCGCACGCGGGTCGCCCTTGGCGTTGCGGCGCTCGGCCGCGGCCTCCGCGATGGCCCGCACCTGCATGGCGAACAGACCCGGGATGACCAGGCCGAGGCGTACGCCGCGCAGACCCAGCATCGGGTTCTGCTCGTGCAGCTTGTGCACGGCCTGGAGCAGGCGCAGGTCGTTCTCGTTGGCGTCCTTGCGGGACTCGGCGAGCGCGACGCGGACCGACAGCTCGGTGATGTCGGGCAGGAACTCGTGCAGCGGCGGGTCGAGCAGCCGTACCGTCACCGGCAGGCCGTCCATCGCCTCGAAGAGCTCGACGAAGTCCTTCTTCTGGAGCAGCAGCAAGGCGCTGAGTGCCGTCTCGCGCTCCTCGTCGGTGTCGGCGAGAATGAGGCGCTCGACCATCTCGCGGCGCTCGCCGAGGAACATGTGCTCGGTGCGGCACAGGCCGATGCCCTGGGCACCGAACCGCCGCGCCCGCAGGGCGTCTTCGGCGTTGTCGGCGTTGGCCCGTACGCGCAGCCGGCGTACCCGGTCCGCGTACGCCATGATCCAGTGCACGGCCGCGACCAGCTCGTCGGCGTCGTCGGCGCCCGCGTGCATCCGGCCCTCGAAGTACTCGACGACCGGCGACGGCACGACCGGGACCTCACCGAGGTACACCTTGCCGGTGGAGCCGTCGATGGAGACGACGTCGCCCTCCTCGATGACGATCCCGCCCGGGGCCGTCATCCGGCGCCGCTTGGTGTCGACTTCGAGCTCCTCGGCGCCGCACACACAGGTCTTGCCCATGCCGCGCGCCACGACCGCGGCGTGCGAGGTCTTGCCGCCGCGCGAGGTCAGGATGCCCTCGGCGGCGATCATGCCGTCCAGGTCGTCCGGGTTGGTCTCGCGGCGGATCAGGATGACCTTCTCGCCCGAGCGGGACCACTTGATCGCGGTGTACGAGTCGAAGACCGCCTTGCCGACCGCGGCGCCCGGGGACGCGGCGATGCCGCGGCCGAGCTGCTCGACCTTGGCCTGGTCGTCGAAGCGCGGGAACATCAGCTGGGCCAGCTGGGCGCCGTTGACGCGCTGGAGCGCCTCGGCCTCGTCGATCAGGCCCTGGTCCACCAGCTGGGTCGCGATCCGGAAGGCGGCGCCGGCGGTGCGCTTGCCGACCCGGGTCTGGAGCATCCAGAGCTGGCCGCGCTCGATGGTGAACTCGATGTCGCAGAGGTCCTTGTAGTGGGTCTCAAGGGTCTCCATGATCTGCATGAGCTGGTCGTACGACTTCTTGTCGATCGACTCCAGCTCGGCCAGCGGCACGGTGTTGCGGATGCCCGCGACGACGTCCTCGCCCTGGGCGTTCTGCAGGTAGTCGCCGTAGACGCCCTGGTGGCCGGAGGCGGGGTCGCGGGTGAAGGCGACGCCGGTGCCCGAGTCGGGGCCCAGGTTGCCGAACACCATCGAGCAGATGTTGACGGCGGTGCCCAGGTCGCCGGGGATGCGCTCCTGGCGGCGGTAGAGCTTGGCGCGGTCGCCGTTCCACGACTCGAAGACCGCCTTGACCGCGAGGTCCATCTGCTCGCGCGGGTCCTGCGGGAAGTCGCGTCCGACCTCGGTCTTGACGACCTTCTTGAAGTGCTTGACCAGCTTCTTCAGGTCGGCGGCGTCGAGGTCGGTGTCGACGGTGACCTTCTTGGCGGCCTTGGCCTCGTCGAGGGCGTTCTCGAAGAGCTCGCCGTCCACGCCGAGCACGGTCTTGCCGAACATCTGGATGAGGCGGCGGTAGGAGTCCCAGGCGAAGCGCTCGTCGCCGGACTGCTTGGCCAGACCGGTCACCGAGGCGTCCGAGAGCCCGATGTTGAGGACGGTGTCCATCATGCCGGGCATGGAGAACTTGGCGCCCGAGCGCACGGAGACGAGCAGCGGGTCGTCGGCCTGGCCGAGCTTCTTGCCCATCGTCTGCTCAAGGGCGTCGAGGTGTGCGCTGACCTCGTCGCGCAGCGCGGCCGGCCCCTCGCCGCTGTCGAGGTAGACCTTGCACGCCTCGGTGGTGATGGTGAAGCCGGGAGGAACCGGCAGGCCGAGGTTGGTCATCTCGGCGAGGTTCGCGCCCTTTCCACCGAGCAGGTCCTTGAGGTCCCTGTTCCCTTCGGTGAAGTCGTAGACGAACTTCTGGCTGTGCTGGAGGTCTTTGTCTTCCGACACGGGTCTCGACTCCTCGACGACTCGGTGGCTGCCCTGACGGCGAGGAACATACCCAGATCGAAGGTGTCTGGGTACGTCCACTTGCGCGTCATGGGGCCTTAACCACTCGTCCGCCAGCAGATCGAAAGTAACCAGGGTGTAACCGGGGCGATCTTGATGTGTTCACTTCCTGAACTCGGATTGACCAGAAACCCCGATTTTTCGCTCATCCGAGCGTGCATCTGTGCAAGTGAGTTCACTTCTTGAACATAGAATGGGTGGCACTCAGTGCCACCCATTCTAGAGATGCAGTCGCCTTGAAACCGCTCATCTGAGCGCAACCCCTATCAGGGGTGGCGAGAATCACGCCGCCGGACGGGCCGGAATTCCACGATCCGACCCTGGATCACGCCAACGCGAGACGGCGGAACCGCGTCCCGGTTCCGCCGTTTCCGACCAGTTGATACGGTTTTACCCGCCGGAGGTGTCCAGCTCGGCGTCCGCGCTGACGCCCGAGCAGTCGTACGGGTCCTTGAGCCAGCCGTCCGGCAGGACCACCCGGTTGTTGCCCGAGGTGCGCCCGCGCGGGCCGTCCGCGCCGTCCGGCCACGCCTGGTCCAGGTCGAGCTCGCTCAACTGAGCGCTCAGCTCGTCCAGGGACGAGGTGATCGCCAGCCGCTTGCGCATCTCCGAGCCGACCGCGAACCCCTTGAGGTACCAGGCCACGTGCTTGCGGAAGTCGATCACACCGCGCGACTCGTCGCCGATCCACTCGCCGAGCAGCGTCGCGTGCCGCACCATCACGTCCGCGACGGTGCGCAGGGTGGGGCGCGCATAGGAGTCCGTACCCTCGAACGCGGCCACCAGGTCGCCGAAGAGCCAGGGGCGGCCGAGGCAGCCGCGGCCCACGACCACGCCGTCGCAGCCGGTCTCCTTCATCATCCGCAGCGCGTCCTCGGCGGACCAGATGTCGCCGTTGCCGAGCACCGGGATCTCCGGGACGTGCTCCTTCAGACGCGCGATGGCGTCCCAGTCGGCGGTGCCGCCGTAGTGCTGGGCGGCGGTGCGGCCGTGCAGCGCTATCGCGGTGACGCCCTCCTCGACGGCGATGCGCCCGGCGTCCAGATACGTGATGTGGTCGTCGTCGATGCCCTTGCGCATCTTCATGGTGACCGGCAGGTCTCCCGCGTTGGAGACCGCCTCGTTGAGGATGGCGCGCAGCAGCGGCCGCTTGTAGGGCAGGGCCGATCCCCCGCCCTTCCGCGTCACCTTGGGGACCGGGCAGCCGAAGTTCAGGTCGATGTGGTCGGCCAGGTCCTCGTCGACGATCATCCGGACCGCCTTGCCGACGGTGACCGGGTCGACGCCGTACAGCTGGATCGAGCGGGGCGTCTCCGTCTCGTCGAAGTGGATCAGCTGCATGGTCTTCTCGTTGCGCTCGACCAGCGCCCGCGTCGTGATCATCTCGCTCACGAACAGCCCCTTGCCCCCGCTGAACTCGCGGCACAGGGTACGGAACGGGGCATTGGTGATGCCGGCCATGGGCGCCAGCACCACCGGAGGCTGCACGGCATGCGGGCCGATGTTGAGCGTGGTCATTCCGCCATTGTCTCGCATCGCGACGGTCATTAGTTAGCCGTACTACATGGACCAGGTCGTTAGTTAGGCGTACTATCCACGCATGTCCGACCTCAGCCCCCGGCGCCGCATACTCGTGCTGGCGATCTGCTGCATGAGTCTGCTGATCGTCGGCCTCGACAACACGATCCTGAACGTGGCGCTGCCGACCATGCAGCGCGAACTGCACACCACGGTCTCCGGGATGCAGTGGACGATCGACGCGTACACGCTCGTCCTCGCCTCCCTGCTGATGCTCTCCGGCTCGACGGCCGACCGGATCGGCCGCCGCCGGGTCTTCATGGCGGGCCTGATCGTCTTCACCCTCGGCTCGCTGCTCTGCTCGCTCGCCCCGAACCTCTCCTCCCTGGTCGCCTTCCGCACGGTCCAGGCGGTCGGCGGCTCGATGCTCAACCCGGTGGCGATGTCGATCATCACCAACACCTTCACGGACCCGCGCGAACGCGCCCGCGCCATCGGCGTGTGGAGCGGCGTCGTCGGGATCTCCATGGCGGCGGGCCCGATCGTCGGCGGCCTCCTGGTCGACTCGGTCGGCTGGCGCTCGATCTTCTGGATCAACCTGCCGGTGGGCCTGGCCGCGCTCCTGCTGACCTGGCGGTACGTGCCCGAGTCCCGCGCGCCGAAGCCGCGCCGCCCCGACCCCGTGGGCCAGCTCCTGGTCGTGGCGCTGCTCGGCTCCCTGACGTACGCGATCATCGAGGCGCCGAGCGCGGGCTGGACGTCGGCGCGGATCCTGTTCTTCTGCGCGCTCACGGCCGCGGCCCTCACCGGCCTCCTGCTCTACGAGCCCAGGCGCCGCGAACCGCTGATCGACCTGCGGTTCTTCCGCAGCGTGCCGTTCAGCGGGGCGACGGTGATCGCGGTCTCGGCGTTCGCCGCGCTCGGCGGCTTCCTCTTCGTCAACACGCTCTACCTGCAGAACGTACGCGGCCTGGACGCCCTGCACGCCGGGCTCTACATGGTGCCGATGGCGGCCGTCACCCTGGTCGTGGCACCGCTGTCGGGACGCCTGGTCGCGAGCCGGGGGCCACGGCCGTCGCTGCTGATCGCGGGCGTGGCGATGGCCGCGAGCGGGCTGGTGTTCGCGGCGTTCCGGGGCGAGTCGTCGACGCCGCTGCTCTTCACCGGGTACGTCCTGTTCGGCCTCGGCTTCGGCATGGTCAACTCCCCCATCACCAACACGGCGGTCTCCGGAATGCCCCGCGCCCAGGCGGGCGTCGCGGCGGCGGTGGCCTCCACCAGCCGCCAGACGGGCCAGACGCTGGGCGTCGCCGTGATCGGCGCGGTCCTCGCGGGCGGCCTGTCCGGCGCGGCCACGGGCGGCTACGCCGACGCCTTCCCGGACGCGGCCCGCCCGGCCTGGTGGATCATCACCGGCTGCGGCCTGGCCGTCCTCGTCATGGGAGCGGCCACGAGCGGCCGCCGGGCCCGTGAGTCGGCGCGACGGACGGCCGAGCGGTGGGAAGCGGAGACGGAAGTGGTGGGGGTGGGGGCGGGGGCGGGGGTCTCGTAACGGCGACCGCGTCTACGCGCGCGTGGGCGCGGTCGCGGCCCCACGCGCGCGTGGATCCCCTACGCCGGTGCGCCCTCCGGGACGGACATCTCCAGCAGCCGCTCAAGCCCCGCCCTCGATGCGGCGTCCAGCGGGACGTACGTCACCAGGCGCGGGCCCGAGGACGGGCCCAGCCACAGGTTGGTGTGCTCCAGGTGCAGCAGGCCCACATGGGCGTTGCGGATGTACTTCTCGCGGCCGCTCTGGTCGACCACCTCGTGGCGGGCCCAGATCTCGCGGAACTCGGGCGAGCCGTTCTCCAGCCGGTTCAGGAGCGTCTTCCAGGCGGGCTCGGCCAGGTGCTCGGCCATGGAGGCGCGGAACTTGGCGGCCATCATCCGGTTGACGTCCGGCAGGTCGGCGACCGCCGCGCGCCAGTCGTCGTTGGTGAAGGCCAGCCACATGCAGTTGCGGTCCTCGGGCGGCAGCGCGTCCAGGTCGCAGAGCAGCCTGGCGTACGTGCGGTTGTACGCCAGGATGTCGTACCGGCTGTTCTGGATGCAGGCGGGCAGCGGCTCCAGCTGGTCCAGCATCGCGCGCATCGACGGCGTCACCGTCGGGCAGGGCGCGTCGGGGTTCGGGTCGCTCGCACCCGCGAGGGCGAAGAGGTGGGTGCGCTCGCTGCGGTCCATCAGCAGGGCGTGCGCCAGCGCGTCCAGGACCTGTGCGGAGACCTGGATCTCCCGGGCCTGCTCCAGGGAACTGATCACCGCCTAGGACACCATGTATCCGGTGGGGTGCCCTACTCCAACGAACGGGACACCCCTTGGGATACAGGCCGTCCTAGGCCGTTCCCTGGAGCTGCGCCGTGCGTGTCGACCTTCCCACCCAAGCGAGCATGGACAACCCGACCACGTTCCGCACCCGTCCCGCGCCCGCCAAGATCGCCCCCGTCCGCGCTGAGCTGGCGTTCAGCCTCCGACTGTCCCGCGCCTCTGACGAGTCTTCCTCGTTCGACGTCCAGCTACGCGCCTGCCGCCTCAAAGCTGAAGCTCTGGGCTTCGACGAGGAAACGATCGCTCACGCTTCCGCCAACGCCTACGTCGACGATGGGGTGAGTGGCGGGTCCAAGCTGGAATCGCGAAAAAAGGGCATGGCCCGGATCATGGCGGACCGGCCGAAGGTCGTCATCGCGTGGAAAATGGACCGATTCGCCCGCAGTGTCCGGGAGTTCCAGAAACTGATGGACTGGGCAGACGGCAACAGTGTCCGGCTGGTCACGTCCGACAACCTGTTGGACTCCACCGACAAGAGCGGCACAGGACGGCTGATCGCCACGATCATCGCGGCCGTCGCCGAATGGGAACTGGGCATAATAACGGACCGGTCCGAGTCCGCTCACGAGGAACGCCGGACACAGGGCCGGTGGATCTCGGGTAAGGCCCCTTGGCCCTACAGGCTCGAACGGCGCGATGGTAAGGCGTACTTGGCTGAGGATCCCGAGGCGTTTGAGCTGTGCCGCAAGCAGATAGACGCGCTTCTCGCTGGTGGGAAGGGTGGCACGTTGGCCGCCACGTCCAAGCCTCTGCCGATCGGCCGTTACCAGTGGCGGAAGCTCCTTCGCAGTGTGGTCCTGCGTGGCTGGCGGAACCACAACGGGGAGCTGGTCACCGAAGCAGACGGCGTCACACCTGTCCAGTTCGGCCCGGAGGTCATCGACGCGACAAAGGCCCAGCGAGTGAAGGACCGGTTGAAGGAGCTTGAGGCCGGGGAGCGCGCCGAACGCAGTGACGCGCCATGGTTGGCCGGGTTCGTCGGGTGCTACTGCGGCACTAAGTACAACGGCGGGCTCTCCTCCCGGAAGCGACCCCTCTATAAGGGGGCGTGCGGCCACGGATCGATCATGGCCGATCGGGTTGAACCCCTCGTTTACGAGCGATTTCGGGAAGAGCGCGGGGACCAGCCCTTGTACCAAGTGACGTACTCGGGAGGCGTTGACAACAGCGGAGAGCTCGCCGACTTGGCCGAGGCCCGTAAGCGCGTCACGGAAGCACTGGCGAAGGTGAACGGCCCCGCCGTGGAAACCCTCGCGGCCAAACTTAACGAGGTAGAGGCCACGTACGCCCGTCTGAGCGCCGAGCACGATCCCAAGGTGACCGAGACGTGGGTCAAGACGGATACGCAGATGTGGGAGGCATGGGACAGCGCCACGGACGACGAACGGCGCGTGATGCTCGCCAACGCGGGGTGCCGCATCGTCGTGTATCCGGCGAACCATCCTGGCGGGCGGATCTCCATCACGTGGCACAAGACCAACCGGCCTGCCGAGAGTGACGACTTCGAGACCGCTGCATAGCCCCGCACGAGAAGAGCCCTGTTTCTGCCCTGACCGGCGGGAGCAGGGTTTTTTCATGCCCTCATTATTTCAACGGGTTTCGACCTTTCCACGTACTTGGGAGGAGGAAGCAGCAAGGATCCCCCCTGAGAGGAACCCGAGAAATGACCGAAGCAGAAAAGCAGCGCGCCCGCGTAGATGCACTCATTGTGTGGGTTGAGGAACAAATAGAGCTGTTGAACTACTACGGGGTCGGGGCGCTGGCCGCCGACCAACTGATATTTCCCGACCCGCACCGAACGGCCGACGCCCCCGAAAGCACACCGCGACGAGACCGAAACTCCCGTAACACCGCCGCCGCACTCGCATTCCTGGAGAACGACAAGTGACCTTCGACGACAGCTATTGGGTACGACAGCGCGAACTACTCAGCGTTGACCCCGAGGTTCGGCACGTGAACTTTGCGCGGTTCGTCGCCGATCAGTGCGGGCACGAATTGCGGCACGTACAGCACGTCGGTTGGTACCGCTGGAACGGCCGTATCTGGGAAGCGACCGGCGATGACGGGGCGGCCATGCAGGCTGTCACGGACGGCGCAAAGGCCCTCATGCGGCGCGGTGTCGAGAACTCTGCCGACATGGGCTGGGCAGCAGCGGCAGCGAACAAGATGCTCGTCAACCATCAGCGGCGCGCCATGGTCGCTGAAATGGCCGTCCTACCCCAACTCCGCGCGACCGTCGATGAACTCGACTCACAGCAGCATCTACTAACGTTCCAGAATGGCACAGTTGATCTCCGCAGTGGTCAACTCAAGCCTCACAATCCCGCCGACATGCTCACGCAGTGCACCAATGTCGATTACACACCCGACGCCGAATGCCCGCGCTGGCTCCGATTCGTAGAAGAAATCTTCCCCGCCGACGAGGAACTACAGCGGTACTACCAAACCTTTCTCGGAATGGCGATTACCGGCGAAGTCCGTGACCATGCCCTAGGCGTCTGGTACGGCGAACATGGCCGGAACGGCAAGGGCACCACCATTCGCACCATGCAAAAGGTGTTCGGGCACGACGTAGTGCACGAAGTACCATTCACCATCTTTGAGAACATGCGCGGGCAGGCCGTCCACACCGAGCAGATTGCAGCACTACGAGGAAAGCGGCTCGTTGTCGCACAGGAAGGCAACCAGGGTGTGCCAATGAATACGGCGCTACTCAAGAACCTGTCCGGCGGAGACCGAATCAGCACCCGGCACCTTCACGGCAAGGTGTTCTCATTCGACCCCACATTTACGATCGTCCTCGCAACCAACTACCTACCCGAATTCGGCTCGGGCGGTGCTGCACTGTGGGCGCGCACAAAGGCAGTCCTCTTCGGGCAGTCCTTTGCCGACCGGCGCGACCCCGACCTAGAGCCGACCATTCAGGGACCGGAACGGGAAGGCGTAGCCGCATGGATTGTTGCGGGCGCACGCCGCTACTACAGCGAGGGACTACGCGACCCGCTGAGCGTCGTTGCAGCGACCGAGCACCACAAGGACGAGGTAGACCCACTCAAGCCGCTTATCGGGGAGGTCTTCAACTACGACGGAGACAGCGAGGTAAGGCGATCTGACTTCAACCGGGAGCTAAGGGACTGGCGCGAGGATAACGGCGACAAGTCCGCCAAGTTCTCGCCGAGCAATGTCAAGAATCATCTCAAGACGAACGGCGTCACCGAGGTTCAGCGCAAGGGCAAGGGCTGGATGTACAGCGGGATTTACCTGCTTTCTGATCCGCCCTCGCACCTAGCCGAGCCGTATGGCCCCGGCATTCTCGACCAGACGCAGCGCTGACAGCGGAAAGGCTGCTTTAGCAGGTGAGTGGTCATAGATTTCTGTGTCCCTGTAGGTTCTTTCCATATACGTATAGGGGGAATCTACAGGTCACAACAAATCTATGACCCCCTCGCTTGCGCGCTTCCCGCTGTCTGCGGCCCGCCAGACCTGCCAGGGTCGCCATGATCGATGACCGTCCTTCACGCTGCCTGCCAGCGGTAGTCAGACGGCGCCAGAGGAGCGGCCTAGAGGATGGTTGAGTGTTGGAGTGTAGGTAGAAAACACCTCTACACATCTCTATAGAGAACTCTTAAGGATAAGCAGGATCGGGCTTCTTCATCTGCACTCGACACGGGGCGCTGCTTCCGGCGCCGAGGGGGGTTCCGACCTTTCCTCTCACTATGTTGACGGGGGGCCATAAGGGGTTTCCCTCGCATGTGAGCGGGAAGTCCTTTTTGAACCACGCAGATATAGCAATAACCGCTTTCGCTGCTCGTGACGAAGCAACGCGCAAGCTCAAGGCGCTGACCGATGGCGCCATAAGTCGCTCGCTGACTCCGGGCGAACGCAAGCGGGAAAAGGAACTGATTGGTGATATAGCCGAACACGACGCGTCCGCGAAGCGTCACATGATCGCCGCTGCCACTGAGGCATCCGCGATGCGGGCACATTCCCCGCTTGACACTCTGGGCACCACGCGGGGCTCGGGGGCTGCTGAGGACCGTAAGGCCACCCCGGGCGAGCTCATGGCACGCTCGCTGGAAACGGCCCGGGGCATCACGACCACGGGCACGGGTAAAGCATTCTCGCCCGAGCAGACGGCCGCACAGTTCGTTGACCTGCTGGCGCCTCAGTCTGTCGTAATGGAAAGTGGTGTTTCGCGGGTTAACACGGCCAGCGAGACGTATTCGTTCCCAGTGGTGCGCTCGGATTTCTCCGCTGGTTTCATCGGTGAACTCGATGACCTCCCGACGGGCGGTTTCGGTGCCGACCCGCTCAAGGTTACGCCGAAGAAGGTTGCGGCCGCCGACCTGATCGCCAACGAGCTTGTGCAGGATGGGGGCTCAGGTTTCCTCAATCCCATGGCAAAGTCGCTTATGCGGTCTGTGGCGCTGGGTTTTGACCGTGAAGCCCTAGTGGGTACCGGCGCCGGGAAGGGGTTCGTGGGAATTTCCAAGACGCCGGGAATCCAGGCGCACGCCGTGACGGGCGGGCTAAAGGACCTTGATCCGTTCATTGCTGCTTTCGGGAAGCTTGAAGCGGCTCACGCAGAGGCTACCGCCGTTGTAATGCACCCGAAGACTTGGGCTGGGCTGATGGCTCTGCGTGAGACTACCGGATCTCTCAAGCCTCTTCTTAGCGAGTCGGCCGGGGCGCCCACGTCGAACATCAAGCGGGCAATTCTCGGGGTCAATGTATGGCTGTCATCGTTCCTGCCTGAGAACGAGATTCTGACGTACGAGGCTGAGCAGATTTTCGCCGTATTCCGAAAGGATGCCGGGTTTCAGACATCTGATCAGTACGGCTTCCTCAAAGACGGCATGGCCGTGCGCGCGATTGCTCGTGCTGCTATCGCCGTGCCGAACGTATCCGCCGTTTGCAAGATTACCGTTACCGCATAGAGGAGATTCATCGAATGACTACTACCATTGAGAACAAGCCGACCGTAAACGTTCGCATGATCGGCCGCCTTACCTTCGGCCCGACTAGCCGTTACGGTATTCCGGCGCGAGTGCTGGAGATGGGCGAGACCTACCGACTGTCGGCGCGTGAGGCTGCATGGCTCGTCGACATCGACATGGCTGAACTCGCCTGACTGCGTTGATAGTTGAGCTACTTGCCGGGGTCTCCATCGACGGGGCCCCGGCAGGGACTGGCATGCGTGTGAGTGTTCCCTCGGATCTCGCCGACTACCTGACCGGGCGAGGCTGGGCACGTGCCGCCGCAAGCCCTCATCACGTAGGCAACGGCCGTCACCTCCTGGCCCTGCGTGCACATCGCATGCCGAGCATTGATACCGCGCCAAGCGAATGGCCGACATGGGCACGGCCAGCGTGGACGAGACCAGACGGGCGCATCGCCCTGAGTGGCGACAATCGCCCGTGGACTCCCGTGCGCTGCCCGACCTGTTCCGTGTGTGGCTACATGCTAAACGAGCGATTGCCTGATGATTGTCAGCGTGACTTGCAATCGGATGCTCGACTATTGGAGTGTCGACGCTGCCGGAAATCCTGATCGGGTAGGGGTGAGCCGGTCGAAAGCTCCTGGCCGTATCCGCTCCCGACCCTGGCAACAGCTTTCCGTACGCACCCTGGGTGTCCGCTCGTTTTTTAGGTGGCCGACCCTTGTGATTGCTGGCCAAACCCCGGTTTAGACCCGCGCGAAAGGCGCCTATTGATGGGCGAATGAGGCCCCAAAGGAGGGGTAAACCAGCGTCAATCCACGCACCGTTGCACTGAACCCGCCCCCGGTTGCTGGCCCTCGTCAAGTCGGCCGCCGGGGGCTTTAGTCGCATCCGGTACAAGGAAGCCCCGCTGCTCAGAAAGGAGAGCAACGGGGCCGGTAGAGGATAGGTCAGTTCTTGAGGCTGTCCACGAACGACTGCCAAGCGGCCGACGAGGGGGCAAGCTGGGGGCCGTTGGGGCGCTTGCTGTCGCGGACCGGCACGGCGTTGAGGGTGGCGGACGCGGGAGACCATTCGACGCAGTCGCCGCCCTGTCCGTCGCTGTAGGACGACTTGACCCATGTCATCCCCGGGCCGTGGGTGCTGCTCATGTGCGGTACTCCTCAATAATCTTGGCAATCAGGCGTACAGATCGAGCGGGGGGTTCCGCCTCCGCGCAAAGCCGCTCGAAAACCGCCGTCCAGTGGCGTACGTCTTCAACCGCATCGGTTATGTGGCCACGCCCGGCCGACTCCGCGTAGTGGTAGGTCGTGTCCCCGCCCATGGACAGCAGCGTAAACGGAAGCCCCGAGGCTGGCACAGCGGCTTGAAACGGGTACACCTGCACCGTTACGTGTGGGACCTCAGCTAGCGCCACGAGGTATTCAAGTTGGCCCGCCATGACGGTGGATGAGCCCACGATCATTCGCAGCGCCGCTTCGTGGACGACTAGCCATACCAGTGGGGGCAACGGTCGTTCGAGGATCTTGCGCCGCTTCATGCGCTCCTCGACCCGCGCCGCGATGTGCTCTGGCGCCTCGTGAGGATGTGCGCCACGGAAGGCGGCGTTGGCATAGGCGGGTGTCTGCACTAGCCCCGTCAAGAAGGTTGTCGCGTACCCCCTGATCTTGGCCGCTTGGGGTTCGAGTGTCAGGAACGGCGCAAACCACGAGGGCGAGACGCCGTCCACCATCCGCTCAAAGCTGCGGCCGATCATGCCACCCGTACCGAAGACGCGATCGCACCCCTCCACAAAGCGTGGACTTGGCTTGACCTTCCCGGCTTCCACCTTGCTCACGTACGACTCGCTGTAGCCAACGGCCAGCCCGAGAGCCTTCATGGTGATCCCCCGAGCCTCCCGGAGCTTGGCTAGATCCCTGCCGAAGACTTGAAGCGGATTCATAGCCTGCGGCTCTAACTCGTCACTCACGCTCACAACCTCCCACGATGCACCGTAGTCCAACTGTCATACCAGGAAGCCAACTTGAAGACTGGCGTTCAAGTCGCTCAAGTTGAGTGGCGAGGTGGTTCGCTAGCTACGAACGATCGAATCTCACGCTGAGAGAGGCACCCCCATGCCTAGATCACGTCAGCCAACTGCCGGACCTGCCCCAGAGCTCAGCCGTGCGGCTCAGGTCGACGTGGCCGAACTGGTCGCGCGCATAAGGGAGTTCGGCCCCTGGGGACTGCTGGCGTGGCGTCCGCGCGGCGGATTCGCCCACCGGGACACCGTGGACCTTCGAGCCGTTGAGGCCGGACTCAGGCGGAAGCTGTGAGCGCCCCTCAGGCGGCCCGGCAGCCCGTGCCCCTGATCAAGGTCGGGACCACCGTCTACGACACGGCCACGGGCCGCACAGGACGCGTGATGGACCTCCCGTGGGCGCCGCGCGTCGTGCTCCGCCCACTCAAGGGGGGCCGGGAATGGTGGGCCGACTCTCGAACCCTTCGCCCCCACGCCAACACCACTGAAACCAAGGGGAACTGACCCATGCCCATGGACATGCAGGAATGGCGCGACAGCAACGCCACAGCCGACGACGCCGCCAACGCGTTCCGCGAAATGCTGAGACTGGCGGACGCACCGGACCGGACGATCAACAGCATCCGAGGCGCGGCTACCCATCGGGGCGACGCTGTGGTGTACGTGGGCCACTTGCCCGCTGACGTGGTAGAGCGGCTGGCCGAGCGCGTGCGGTTGGCGGTGACGCCGTGAGCGTCTTAAAGGATCTCTGCCTCGCCGCTGGCGGTGCACTCATGCTGATGATGATCAGCGGAACCGCTGGCGCGTATGTCGGCATGGCGTTCATGACCCGCTGACACCTGAACCCCCGCGCCTCTTGATCGATCTCGGCGCGGTATGGCCCGACCCTATGGCCCCTGTGCTCTTCCTTCCGGGGCTGTCGGGCCAGCGATGGGCCCCGGCTGTCAGAGTCGAGACTGACGGCCGGGACCCGTTGTAACTCAGACTCCGCCCCTGCCAACGCCGAACCACCATTTTTCCTCGGACCACGGCAGGGGCGGGCACAACCCCCGTCCCATTCGGGGCAGACGGCACAACACCGATTCCCATTCGGACAGAAGGGCAGAACTATATGAGTACGCCCAACCCGAACCCTCAGCCCCAGCCGGTGTGCCCGCGCTGCAAGCAGTACCACTGTTCTTGTCCGCAACTGTAGGAGGATGGGGGCATGCAGCTACCCGAGGTCACGGAGCACCAGTGCACGAACTGCGGAAACGCGGTGAAAGGGCTCTTCGGTCGCTGGTCGTGCCCCGAGTGCAAGACAAGCTCGCCGTACATCGAGCCGCCCGAGGAGTACACGGCCCAGCTCGTGAACACTCCCTTCCGGGCAGGCGAGCGACCACACCACGTCTGCGGTGAAGTGCACTGCGTGTGCCCGAGGCTCGACGCTCCGCGTCGCCGGAAGTGAGCCATGCGTAACGGCCCCGCTCGAACTGTCCCTCAAGGCAGCCGGGCGGGGCTTCCGGCTGTCTAGGCGAACGGCACCCGGTACGTATCCCAAGGGGTGTACCGTTCCAGCCAGGTGTACCAGGTGACGCCGACGGCGGAGAGGTGGGCGACCTCCTCGCGGCGCAGCCCGGGGGTGCGCCGGCGGCGGCCGTGCGGCAGGCCGACCTGCTCGGGCGTGATGCGCTCGCGGCGGCTGCGCAGGAACTCCGCCAGCTCGTGCCTGCGGACGTCGGACTCCGGGGCCACAGTGGTCATGGAACCAGGATGCCGCTCCGCCCACCCCATTGCCAGGTAGTGCATGTACCAGGATAAAGAGACTCTGGTACCAGGCTGAGCGAAGGACGATCGTCTTCTGCGTGAGCAATGACGTGAGTACTTCCGGATCCACCTCCACGGCCGAGGCCGCCGTCCCGGTCATCCGCCACGGCGGCACGGCGATCGGCTCGCTCGGGCTGTTCACCGTACTGCTCGGCGCGGCCCTGCCCCTGATCGACTTCTTCATCGTCAACGTCGCCCTGCCCGCCATGGAGAAGGACCTCTCGGCGGGCCCGGCCACGCTGGAACTGGTCGTCGCGGGCTACGGCGTCGCGTACGCCGTCCTGCTCGTCCTCGGCGGCCGGCTCGGCGACACCGCCGGGCGGCGCCGGCTCTTCCTGATCGGCATGGCCGCCTTCGGCGTGACCTCGCTGGCCTGCGGCCTGGCGCCGACCGCCTGGACGCTCGTCGCGGCCCGGGTCGCCCAGGGCGCCGCGTCCGCGCTGATGCTGCCGCAGGTCCTCGCCACCATCCAGGCCACCACGGCCGGCCCGCGCCGGGCCCGCGCGATGAGCCTGTACGGGGCGACCGCTGGGCTCTCCATGGTCGCCGGGCAGATCCTCGGCGGCGTGCTGGTCGCCGCCGACATCGCGGGCAGCGGCTGGCGCGCGGTCTTCCTGGTCAACGTGCCGGTGGTGGTCGTCGGGCTGCTGCTCGCGGTCCGCAGCGTGCCGGAGACCCGCTCGGACCGGCCCGCCTCGGTGGACGTGCCCGGCACGCTGCTGCTCGCGCTCTCGCTGATCAGCCTGCTGCTGCCGCTGACCGAGGGGCGCGCGGCCGGGTGGCCGCTGTGGACCTGGGTCTCGCTCGCGGTCTTCCCGTTCGCCGCCTTCGCGTTCTTCCGGACCGAGCAGCGGGCCGACCGCCGGGGCGGTACGCCGCTGGTCCCGCCGAGCCTGCTGAAGCTGCCCTCGCTGCACCGGGGCCTCGTCATGATCGTCCCGTTCTCGGTCGGCTTCAGCGGCTTCATGTTCGTGATCGCGGTCGTCCTCCAGCAGGGGCTCCAGATGGGGCCGGTGTCGGCCGGGCTCGCCCTGGTGCCGATGGCGGTGGCGTTCTTCGCCGCGTCGCTCGCCGGGCCGCGGCTGATCGGCCGGTACGGGAGCCGGGTCGTCACCACCGGCGGCCTCATCCAGGGCGTCGGCATCACGGTCCTGGTGCTCACCGTCTGGAAGGGCTGGTCCGGCCTCGGGATAGCCGAGCTGGCGCCGGGCGTCGCGCTCGCCGGGCTCGGTCAGGGCCTCCAGCTGCCGGTGCTGTTCCGGATCGTGCTCTCCGACGTCCCGACCGACCGCGCGGGCGTGGGCAGCGGCGTCCTGGTCACCACCCAGCAGTCCGCCCTCGCCCTCGGCGTCGCCACCCTCGGCAGCCTCTTCCTCTCTCTGCTGCCCTCGATGGGCACGCGGGACGCGCTGGTGGTGACCTTGCTGGTGCAGCTGGCGGCGGTGGTCCTCACGGTGCTGCTGAGCCTGCGGCTGCCGAGGACGGTGGGGTGACGACAAGGGCGGATGGCGCAGACCGCGGGGGTAGCGACTGACAGATGACAAGTAACAGATGACAGATATTGAAATCTGTCATCTGTTATGCGAAAGTGGGTAGCACACCCCCCCCCACCCCTCAAGGAGTGACCAGTCATGCGCACCCGCACCCTCGGCACCACCGGCCCCCAGGTCTCCGCTCTCGGCCTCGGCTGCATGGGCATGTCCGCGCTGTACGGCGAGGCCGACCGGGCCGAGTCGATCGCCACCATCCACGCCGCGCTCGACGCGGGCGTGACCCTGCTCGACACCGGCGACTTCTACGGCATGGGCCACAACGAGCTGCTGATCGGCGAGGCGCTGCGCGGCGCGCCCGCCGCGGCCCGCGAGAAGGCGCTCACCAGCGTCAAGTTCGGCGCCCTGCGCGACCCGGACGGCGGCTGGGCCGGCTACGACGGCCGCCCGGCGGCGGTGAAGAGCTTCGCCGCGTACTCGCTCCAGCGGCTCGGCGTCGACCACATCGACGTCTACCGCATCGCCCGGCTCGACCCGGACGTCCCGGTCGAGGAGACCGTCGGCGCCATCGCGGAGCTGGTCGAGGCCGGTCACGTACGGCACATCGGGATGTCCGAGGTCGGCGCGGACACCCTGCGCCGGGCCGCCGCGGTCGCCCCGATCTCCGACCTCCAGATCGAGTACTCGCTGATCTCGCGCGGCATCGAGGACGAGATCCTGCCGACCGCGAAGGAGCTGGGCATCGGCATCACCGCGTACGGCGTGCTCTCGCGCGGTCTGATCAGCGGCCACTTCACCCGCGACCGGCAGCTGGCGGCCAACGACTTCCGCGGGATGAGCCCGCGCTTCCAGGGCGAGAACCTCGACCGCAACCTGGACCTGGTGGAGGCGCTGCGGAAGGTCGCCGAACACCAGGGCGTCTCGGTCGCGCAGATCGCGATCGCCTGGGTGATCGCGCAGGGGGAGCGGTTCGGCGCGGACGTGGTGCCGCTGGTCGGCGCCCGCCGCCGGGACCGCCTCGCCGAGGCGCTCGGTGCCCTGGACGTCACGCTGGACGCCCGTGACCTGGCCGCGATCGAGGCGGCGGTCCCGGCGGGCGCGGCCGCGGGCGAGCGCTACCCGGCGGCGCAGATGGCGCATCTGGACAGCGAGCACTGAGTTGTCCACAGGGCCGGGCACCGGGTCGGACACGGCGGGTAACGTCAAGGTCATGAGTACGGAACCACTGACCGCCGAGCGCATCCTCGAAGCGACCGAGGAAGTGCTGCGCCGACACGGCCCGGCGAAGGCCACGGTCGTCGATGTCGCCCGCCAGCTCGGCGTCAGCCACGGCAGTGTGTACCGCCACTTCCGTACGAAGTCGGCGCTGCGGGAGGCCGTCACCAAGCGCTGGCTGGACCGCACGACGCGCGAGCTGAGCTCCATCGCGGACGACGAGCCCAAGGACGCCGAGGCGGCGCTGCGCGCGTGGCTGGCGGGGCTCTTCGAGGCCAAGCGCCGCAAGGCGGGCGACGACCCCCAGCTGTTCGCGACGTACGAGGTGCTGCTCGCGGAGAACAGCGAGGTGGTCGAGGAGCACATCACCGAACTGGTCGCGCAGATCGAGCAGATAGTGCACTGGGGCGTGGAGCGCGGCCAGTTCACGGCCCTGGGGCCGGACGAGCGGGTGGCCCGCGCGGTCTTCGACGCCACGAGCCGCTTCCACGACCCGGCGTACGCGCCGCAGTGGCTGAAGCCGGAGATCCTGGTGGAGTTCGAGGCCGTGGTCGACCTGGTCCTGGGCGGCCTGCGGCTCGCCCGGGACTAACGCCAGCTGGTGTAGTCGAGGGTCGCGGTGCCCGAGCCGGAGGACACCTTGATGAGGCGGTCCGAGGCCGGGTCGCGCAGGGAGTCCTCGATGTCGCGTGTGCCCGAGCCCTTGGTGCCCTCGACCCGGTAGTGGGAGCCCGCGGGGACGCGGAGGTCGACGCTGCCCGAGCCGGTGGAGGCGGTGACCCGGCGGGGCGGGGTGACGAACTCCAGCTCGGCCTGGCCGGAGCCGGAGTGCACCTCGGCCTCGGTGGAGCCGATCGCGGCGCCACTGAAGGAGCCGGAGCCGACGGAGGCGTCGATCGGGCCGCGTACGCCGTAGAGCTTGACGCTGCCGGAGCCGCCGTCGACGTCGACCGGTCCGGTGAGGCCGCTGACCCGGACGGTGCCGGAGCCGCTGTTCACCTTGAGCGCGACCCCGGCGGGCACGGTGAGGTCCAACTGGACGGAGCAGCCGAGGCTGGTGAGGGCGAACGTGCCGTCGCACTCGGGCCGCAGTTTGAGGGTGTCGCCGTCCCACTCCTTGGCGACCTTGGGCTTGCGCAGCGACCAGGAGAGCCGCTCCTGGATGCGGACCTCGCCCTCGGCGCCCGGCTGCACGGTCAGCTCGGCGCTGCCCGAGTCCACCTGGATCGTCTTGACCGGGTGGCGGTCGCTGGTCGCGACGCTGGTCTCGCTGTGGGTCTGGCGGGCGAACTGCGCGTACACCTCGATGCCCAGCGGCGCGACCACGAACAGCGCGCTGAGCACGGCGGCCAGGATCCACAGCCCCCGGTGCCGGGGCCGCTCGCCACCGGGCCCGGGGCCGCTGGGGGCGGCACGCACCTGCGTGTCCGTGCTCATGAGCCGCCGTCCAGGAACCGCAGGACCGCGAGGACACGGCGGTGGTCGCCGTCGGCGACGGGCAGGTCGAGCTTGGCGAAGATGTTGTTGATGTGTTTGGCGACGGCGCTCTCGCTGACGACCAGCTGCTCGGCGATGCCCGCGTTGGAGCGGCCCTCGGCCATCAGGGCGAGGACCTCGCGTTCGCGCGGGGTGAGGCGTTCCAGCGGGTCGGTGCCGCCGCCCCGGCGCAGCAGCAGCTGGGCGACGACCTGCGGGTCGAGCGCGGTGCCGCCGCCCGCCACCCGCTTGAGGGCGTCGATGAACTCCTCGACGTCGGCGACCCGTTGCTTGAGGAGGTAGCCGATGCCGCCGGTCCGGGCGGTGAGCAGATCGGCCGCGTACCGCTCCTCGACGTACTGGGAGAGGAGCAGGACGGCGGTGTCCGGCCACTGCTGACGGATCATCAGGGCGGCTCGTACGCCCTCGTCGGTGAAGCCGGGCGGCATCCGGACGTCCACCAGGGCCAGCTCGGGCCGGTGTTCCTCGACGGCGGCGAGCAGCCCGTCGGCGTCCTCCGCCTCGGCGGCGACGTCGAACCCCGCCATCTCCAGGACCTTGACGAGTCCTATCCGCAGCAGCACCGAGTCCTCGGCGATCACAGCCCGCACGGCAGCTCCACAGTGATGGCGGTCGGGCCCCCGAGGGGGCTGTTGATCCGGATGGTTCCGTCCACGGACCCTACGCGTTTGGCGAGGCCCCGCAGTCCGGTGCCGCCGGCGGCGTCGGCGCCGCCCGACCCGTTGTCGGAGACGGTGAGGCGGAGCAGGTCGCCGCGGCGGCCGACCTGGACGGAACAGCGCGTCGCCCGGGCGTGCTTGGCGACGTTGGCCAGCGCCTCGGAGACGACGAAGTAGGCGACGGCCTCGACCGTGGGGGACGGGCGGCGGTCGATGTCGACGGTGAGCTCGACGGGCAGCGGGGCGCGGGCGGCGATGCCAGACAGGGCGGCGTCCAGGCCCCGGTCGTCGAGGACGGCCGGGTGCAGCCCGCGCACCAGGTTGTTGAGCTCCTCGATGGCCTCCTTGGCCTCGCGGTGCGCCTCGTCGATGACGGCCCGGGCCTCGGGCGGCAGATCGGTGAGGGTGGCGCGGGCCAGGCCCAGGTTCATGGCGAGGGAGACCAGGCGCTGCTGGGCGCCGTCGTGCAGGTCGCGCTCGATGCGGCGGCGCTCGGCGTCGGCGGCGTCCAGGACCCCGGCACGGCTCTCGGCCAGCGTCTCCACGCGCCGCTCCAGTTCCTTGGCCCGGTTGGGGCCGAGCAGGGCGGCGGCCGCGTGGCCGTCGAGCCGGGCGGCGGCCGCCGCGAACCAGGGGGTGGTGAGCAGGAGCAGCCCCCCGCCGACGGCGAACAGGACGTACGCGTTGGTCCAGTGCGGGAGCCGGGCGTTCAGCGGCAGCGCCCACAGCCAGGACAGCACGAAGGCGCACACGAAGCCCGTCACCCAGGCGCAGACCACCAGGACGGCCGCCGTCGCGGCGAGCGGGGCGACGAGGAGGTGGTAGCCGTACTGCCGCCAGGTCGACTCCGACCGCAGCCGCTCGACAAGGCCGCGCCAGCTCAGTCGGCGGCTGCGCCAGGTGATGCCGGGCACGTCGAGGCCGAGCAGCGACCAGAAGCGGCTGCGCTGCAGCGCGGTGAGGAGCGGGCTGAGGACGAGCACGAAGAGCAGGGCGCTGGGGGTGTGTCCCGGCGCCATGACCATGTACGTGAAGGAGCCGGCGGCGGGCAGCGCGAGCGGTATGCCCGCCACCGCGAAGGTGGTGTTGCGCCAGGCCCACGCCGACCACGGGGCGTGCGCGGCGGCCCAGTCGAACGCGCGCCGCAGCGGGCCGGGAGTTGCCATGCCCATACGGTAAACGCCCAGCTCGGAGCGGTGCCATCACGCTACTGCCCGCCCGGGGGTATAGCTGGCACCACCCCCGGATCGGACAGTCGCGCTACTGATCTCAACCGTCCGGCGGGCGAAGCTTGTTGCCGTGCCCGGGGGAACCACCTCCGGCCGGAAGGAGACCCGCCGCCATGACCCTCGTCGCCCCGCAGATCCGCATCCGCCGGCCGCGCCTCGCGACGCTGCTGACGGGGGCGGGGATCGCCCTGGTGCCGTGGATGGCGGTCCTCGCGCAGACCCTGCCGCAGACCGTCGAGGTCTCCAACTGGCCCGCGGCGTGGATCGGCCTCGACGCGGGGCTCACCGTGGGGCTCGTGGGGACCGGGGTGCTGCTGCGGCGCGGGGACCCGCGGGTGTCGCCCGCGGCGGCTGCGACGGGGGCGCTGCTGTTGATGGACGCGTGGTTCGACGTCACGACCGCCGCGGCCGGTCCCGAGCTCGCGACCGCCGTCGCGCTCGCCGTGCTTGCGGAGTTGCCGCTTGCAGTGGCGTGCGGGGTGGTTGCGGGGCGGCGCGCGTAGGACTACGACTGCGGACCGTGCTGGGCTGGTCGCGCAGTTCCCCGCGCCCCTAAAGGCCTGGCCCCGTACCGCATCCTCATGCGGTACGGGGCCAGGCCTTTTGCCTTAAGGGGCGCGGGGAACTGCGCGAGCAACCACAGATCACCCGCAGACGAACCAGCAGCCCGTCGCGGGGCGCGGGGAACTGCGCGACCAGCCACCCACCACCCGCAGACGAACTAGCAGCCCAGAAGCCGCGCGCCCAGGTACGACTGGATCTGGTCCAGCGACACCCGCTCCTGCGACATCGTGTCCCGCTCGCGAACGGTCACCGCGTTGTCGTCCAGCGTGTCGAAGTCGACCGTGACACAGAACGGCGTACCGATCTCGTCCTGGCGACGGTAGCGGCGACCGATCGCGCCCGCGTCGTCGAACTCGATGTTCCAGTTCTGCCGCAGGTCCGCCGCCAGCCCCTTCGCCTTCGGCGACAGCTGCGGGTTGCGCGACAGCGGCAGGACCGCGACCTTGACCGGCGCCAGGCGCGGGTCGAGGCGCATCACGGCGCGCTTCTCCATGACGCCCTTGGCGTTGGGCGCCTCGTCCTCGTTGTAGGCGTCGAGGAGGAAGGCGAGCATGGAGCGGCCGACACCGGCGGCGGGCTCGATGACGTACGGGGTCCAGCGCTCACCGGCCTCCTGGTCGAAGTACGACAGGTCGCTGCCGGACGCCTTGGCGTGCGCCGAGAGGTCGTAGTCGGTGCGGTTGGCGACACCCTCAAGCTCGCCCCACTCGCTGCCGCCGAACTGGAAGCGGTACTCGATGTCGGCGGTGCGCTTGGAGTAGTGGGAGAGCTTCTCCTTCGGGTGCTCGTACCAGCGCATGTTCTCCTCGCGCAGGCCGAGGCCCGTGTACCAGTTCCAGCGCTCCTGCATCCAGTACTCCTGCCACTGCTCGTCCTCGCCCGGCTTGACGAAGAACTCCATCTCCATCTGCTCGAACTCGCGGGTGCGGAAGATGAAGTTGCCGGGCGTGATCTCGTTGCGGAAGGACTTGCCCATCTGCGCGATGCCGAAGGGCGGCTTCTTGCGCGAGGTCTGCTGGACCTGGCCGAAGTTGGTGAAGATGCCCTGCGCGGTCTCGGGGCGCAGGTAGGCGACGGAGCCGCTGTCCTGGGTCGGGCCGAGGTGGGTGGAGAGCAGACCCGAGAAGTTCTTGGGCTCGGTGAAGGTGCCCTTGTTGCCGCAGTTGGGGCAGTTGAGCTCGGCGAGGCCGTTCGCGGGCTCCTTGCCGTGCTTCTCCTCGTACGCCTCGATCAGGTGGTCCGCGCGGAACCGCTTGTGGCAGGAGGTGCACTCGGTGAGCGGGTCGGTGAAGGTGGCGACGTGGCCGGAGGCCTCCCAGACCTCGGTGGCCAGGATCACCGACGAGTCGATGCCGACGACGTCCTCGCGCGAGGTGACCATGTAACGCCACCACTGGCGCTTGAGGTTCTCCTTCAGCTCGACACCCAGCGGCCCGTAGTCCCAGGCGGCGCGCTGACCACCGTAGATCTCACTGCAGGGGTAGACGAAGCCACGGCGCTTGCTCAGGTTGACGATGGTGTCGATCTTGTCGGCGGCCACGGTGCTCTCTTCATTACGACGACGACGAACGGCGAATGCCCCAGATTAGCGGCGGCCTCCACCCCTGGATCAAATCGGTATCCCCGCACCGCCCGGAGCACCGCTCGGAGGACGGCTCGGACCGCCGGCCGGACAGGTGCCCCCACCACACCTTGTTGACAATCGTTTCCACTTTTGTTGAAAATGACTGTCATGAACGTACGACGCCTCATACCCGCCGCCGCCCTCTCCGCCGCCGCAGTGCTCGGCCTCAGCGCCTGCTCGGGCTCCTCCACCTCCGCGGCCACGAAGGACGGCAAGCTCGACGTGGTGGCGTCGTTCTACCCGATGCAGTACCTCGCGGAGCGCATAGGCGGCGACCACGTCTCCGTACGCAACCTCACCAAGCCGGGCGTAGAGCCGCACGACCTGGAGCTCAGCCCCAAGCAGACCGCCTCCCTCGGCGAGGCCGGCCTGATCGTCTACCTCAAGGGCATCCAGCCCGCCGTGGACAAGGCCATCGCGCAGTCCGGTGCCAAGCACACCGTCGACGCCGCCGGCCTCACCAAGCTGGAGGACCACGGCACCGAGGTCGGCCACGACCACGAGGGCGAGGAGCACCACGGCGAGAGCGAGGCCGGCGCCGACCCGCACGTCTGGCTGGACCCGGTCAAGTACGCCGAGGTCGCCCAGGGCGTCGGCAAGGCCCTCCAGAAGGCCGACCCCGACCACGCCGCGGACTACAAGAAGAACACCGACGCCGTGGTCAAGGACCTGGGGACGCTGAACGAGAAGTTCGCGGCGGGCCTGAAGAACACCGCCACCAAGACCTTCATCACCACCCACTCCGCCTTCGGCTACCTCGCCGAGCGCTACGGCCTGACCCAGGAGGGCATCGCCGGCATCGACCCCGAGGCCGAGCCGAGCCCCGCCCGGGTCAAGGAGCTCCAGTCCATCGCGAAGAAGGACCACGTCGACACGGTCTTCTTCGAGACACTGGCCAGCGACAAGACCGCCAAGACCCTCGCCAAGGACACCGGCCTGAAGACGGACGTCCTGGACCCGCTGGAGGGCATCACCAAGAAGTCCAAGGGCGAGGACTACCTCAAGGTGATGGAGTCCAACCTGGCCGCGCTCCAGAAGGCGCTCGGCGCGAAGTGACCCGTTCCGATTCCCTGGAGGCCCGAGCGATGGATCCCCTCATAGATCCGGCCAACGACGATCCCGTCATATCCCTGCGCGGAGCCACGGCGACCCTCGGCTCGCGCCCGGTGCTGCGCGGCATCGACCTCACCGTCCGGCGCGGCGAGGTCGTCGCCCTGCTCGGCGCCAACGGCTCCGGCAAGTCCACCGCCGTGCGCTCGGCGATCGGCCAGGTGCCGCTCACCGGGGGCAGCATCGAGCTGTTCGGTACGGAGCTGAAGCGCTTCCGGGACTGGGCGCGCGTCGGCTACGTGCCCCAGCGCACCACCGCCGCCAGCGGGGTCCCGGCGACCGTCCGCGAGGTCGTCGCCTCGGGGCGGCTCTCCCGTACGAAGCTGGGCCTGCTCGCCAAGGCGGACCGGGCGGCCGTGGCCCGGGCCATCGAGCTCGTGGGCCTCGCCGACCGCGCCAAGGACTCGGTGAACGCCCTCTCCGGCGGCCAGCACCAGCGCGTCCTGATCGCCCGCGCGCTCGCCTCCGAGCCCGAGCTGCTGATCATGGACGAGCCGATGGCGGGCGTCGACCTGGCCAGCCAGGAGATCCTCGCCGCGACCCTGCGCGAGCAGGTCGCGGGCGGCGCGACCGTGCTGCTCGTGCTCCACGAGCTCGGCCCGCTGGAGCCCTTGATCGACCGCGCGGTGGTGCTGCGCGACGGCTGCGTCACCCACGACGGCCCGCCGCCCAAGGCCACCGGCCAGCACGCGCTGCCGGGCCACGACCACGTCCACCCCCACTCGGCCGCCGAGCCGATCCGTACAGGACTGCTGACCTGATCATGGAAATCCTCCAGACCGCCTTCATGCAGCGGGCGCTCATCGCGGCCGTCCTGGTCGGCATCACCGCGCCCGCCGTCGGCATCTACCTGGTCCAGCGCCGCCAGGCCCTGATGGGCGACGGCATCGGCCACGTCGCCATGACCGGCGTCGGCCTCGGCTTCCTGCTCAACAGCAGCCCGGTGTGGATGGCCACGCTCGTCTCCGTCGTCGGCGCCGTGACGATGGAGCTCATCCGGGCGTACGGCAAGACGCGCGGCGACATCGCGCTCGCCATGCTCTTCTACGGCGGTATGGCGGGCGGTGTGCTGCTGGTCAACCTCTCGGACACCGGCTCCAACGCCAACCTCTCCTCGTACCTCTTCGGCTCGCTCTCCACCGTCTCGGACTCGGACGTCACCTCGATCTGCGTGCTCGCCGCGTTCGTGGTGCTGGTCACGGTCGGGCTGCGGCGGCAGCTGTTCGCGGTGAGCCAGGACGAGGAGTTCGCGCGCGTGACCGGCCTTCCGGTGCGGGCCCTGAACCTGCTGATCGCGGTGACCGCGGCGATCACCGTCACGGTCGCGATGCGGGCGGTGGGGCTGCTGCTCGTCAGCGCGCTGATGGTGGTCCCGGTGGCGGCGGCCCAGCAGATCTCCCGCTCCTTCGCGGTGACGTTCGTCCTCGCGGTGGTCATCGGCACCACGGTCACGCTGGCCGGAACGGTCACCTCGTACTACCAGGACGTACCGCCCGGCGCCACGATCGTGCTGCTCGCGATCGGCGCGTTCATCGCCCTGACCGCGCTCGCCGCCCCCTTGGCGCGCAGGCGTGCGCGGGCGGCCGAAACCGCCGCGGAACAGTGCACCCTGGAGGTGCCGGGGTCGCGTACCGCGGCCGACGGGGCCACGGTCTGACCCCGAGCTGGCAGAATGGCCCGACGATGTGAGCGGGCGACGGTTAGAGGGAGGCACCTGTGGCGACGGCTGGACCACCCGTACGCGGCCGGTCGACCAAGCAGCGGGCCGCCGTGGCGGCGGCCCTCGACCAGGTGGACGAGTTCCGCAGCGCGCAGGAGCTGCACGACATGCTCAAGCACCGGGGCGACTCGGTGGGGCTGACCACGGTCTACCGCACCCTGCAGTCGCTCGCCGACGCCGGCGAGGTCGACGTGCTGCGCACCAGCGACGGCGAGGCCGTCTACCGGCGCTGCTCGTCGGGCGACCACCACCACCATCTGGTCTGCCGGATGTGCGGCAAGGCCGTCGAGGTCGAGGGCCCGGCGGTGGAGAAGTGGGCCGAGGCGATCGCCGAGCAGCACGGCTTCGTCAACGTGGCGCACACCGTGGAGATCTTCGGCACCTGCGCGGAGTGCGCGGCGGCCGCGGAGAAGTAGGCACGCGGAACGTACGTGGAGGGGCCCCGGGACTCGTTCCCGGGGCCCCTTTCCCATGCCCGAAAGCGGACTGACAGAGCACCACTTGCAGACCGGGTGTCCCGTTCGTAGGGCGCGGAGGGCCCTGATCCGGCCGTAGGCGTCCGGCTGGATCCAGCCGTCAGAACGTACGCCAATGTCGCCCTTTCACGCCTGAAGCGCAGGTCAGCGAGGCGCAGTGCGGGCTGGTTCGGACCACCCGGATAACACTTTGGGCCACACTCAAGCAGGACTAAAGAAACCGTCGGGTTGGTTTCTATAGAATCCTTCCTTGGCTCCTGTCCTCCAGAAGCCCCCTCCTTCAGCGCGACAACGGAGTTACACCATGAGCAAGCAGCAACGGGCTGAGCGGACGCGGCAGACGCTGATCCTGGCCGCGGCCGAGGTGTTCGACACGGACGGCTTCGCACCGTCCTCACTGACCACGATCAGCACCCGGGCAGGCGTCAGCAACGGGGCCCTGCACTTCCACTTCGTCAGCAAGAACGCCCTGGCCGAGGCCGTCGGCGACCACGCCATGGCGTCCCTGCGGCAGATCGCGCGCCCGCGCGAGGCCGGGCAGGGCCGGGCGCTCCAGCTCCTCGTGGACACCACGCACGCGCTGGCGTTCCGGCTCGGCGACGACGTCATCCTGCGGGCCGGGTTCGGGCTCAGCTCCGACGCGACCTGGAAGGGGTCGACGGACCTGCGCCAGTACTGGGTCGACTGGGTCGGCGACGTGCTGGCCGGGGCCGCCGCCGAGGGCGCGCTCGCCGAGGGGGTCGCGGTGGAGGACGCCAAGGCGGTCATCGCGGCGACCACCGTCGGCTTCGAGGCGATGGGGCGCAGCCAGCCGCGCTGGTTCTCGCGGCAGATGTTCGGCAAGTTCTGGGGGCTGCTGCTGCCCCGGCTGGCCCGGGCCGACGCGCTCGGCTCGCTGAAGCCGGACGGCAGCCCGGGGCTGGTGGCGGCGCTGCCGCTGTAGTCGCCGCGGAGGCTGTCGGCGGATCTCGTCCGCACTTCGGAGGCCCTGCACGCCGTGACCGCGAGGGCGTGCGGGGCCGAGAGGCCGGATCCCGCCGCACAGGGCTCTGCCACGCGCCGACAAACGCGTTCGGGCGCCGAGGTGAGTACGTGTCCCGCCCCCCGACGGGACACGTACTCACCTCGGCGCCCGAACGCGTCGACGGCTAAAGGCCTACGGGGCCTGCGGGCCCACCGGCGGTCAGGCCCCGATCCGCCGGGGCGGCCGCGCGAAGGGCGCGGAGTACGCGGCACCAGCCGCGGCCGAGCCCGGCCTGGCGTACACCTCGCGCACCCGCCAGACCCGCGGGGAGCCGTCGGCCGGGCCGTAGGAGACCTCGGGTCCCGCGGCCAGCCGCGCGGCCTCGCAGGCGATGATCTCGCCGGGCGCGGCCAGCGTCAGCAGCCGCTGGCAGAGGTCCAGGAGCGTCCCGTTGACGGACTGCGGGGTACCGGGGTCGCCGGGCGCGAAGCGCACCAGCGCCTGGCCGGTCGCCACGGCCGCGTGCAGGGTCAGGCCCCGTTCGGCGGGCGAGCGGTGGCCGGCGGTCCGGCCGGGCGGGGCCACCGCGTCGCGTACGGCGGCGGCGGCCCGGAGCGCGCGCAGGGCCGCGTCGCCCACCCGGCCCGTACCGTCCCCGCCGTCCTCCTCGTGCTGGAAGAGGCCGAGCGAGAACGGGCCGATGGAGCCCACCACGCGGCCGCCGAAGTGCTCGATCCGGGCGCGCGCCGTCGCACTGACCCGCTCCAGCGTCTCGTCCAGGTCGACCACCTCGTCCAGGTCGAGGGCCGGCCCCCCGGCCGCGGCCCCGACTCCGCCCCACGTCCCGAAGGGCGGAACAACCGGACCGGGGGTGACCCTGGTCTGCAGGAGAAGCACGGTCAGCGACCGGCGCTGGATCACGTCCGGCCGCACCACGGCCCGTTGGGGCGAGCCCGCCGCGCGCGAGGGCGCCTGCTCGGGGACGTGGGCGTGCCTGCGGTGGCTGGAGACGGCGGTCAGGGTGCGCCGCCGGTCACCGCGCTCGCACGGCTGCTCGGCGGCGGGCACGGGCGCGAGCACCGTCGGCTGCGCGGGGGCGGCTGCCGGGCGCGGGGCCGCGAGGCCCAGGGACGGGTCGTGGGCGAGGATCGCCCGCTGGAGGCCGCGCAGCTCGTGGCCGGGCTCCAGGCCGAGGTCCTCGACCAGGGTGGCGCGCAGACGGTTGTAGACGGCGAGCGCGTGGGCCTGCCGCCCGCAGCGGTACAGGGCCAGCATCAGCTGGCCCGAGCTGCGCTCGCGCAACGGCTCGGCCTCGACGGCGGCTTCCAGCTCGCCGAGGACCTCGTAGTGCTGCCCGCACGCCAGCTTCGCCTCGAAGTAGTCCTCCAGGACGTCGAGCCGGGCGTTCTGCACGGCCGTCAGCTCGGGCCACATGATGCCGGTCTCGGCGAGGTCGGCGAGCGCCGGGCCGCGCCACAGGCCGAGCGCCGCGCCGAGCGAGGCGACGGCCGCCTCGGGCCGCCCGCCCGCGAGTTCGGCCCGCCCCTCGCCGACCCGGCGGCGGAAGACGTTCAGGTCGATCTGGTCGGGGTCGGTGCGGATCAGGTACCCGGGTGCCCGGGTGACCAGCTCGGCCGCGCCCCCGTCGCCGTCGGGGCCGCCCTCGGCGAGGATCCCGCGCAGCCCCCACACCGCGTTCTGCAGGATCTTCCGTGCCGTGACGGGCGTGTTGTCCGCCTGCCAGAGCACGGACAGCAGTCGGCTCGTCGGGACGACCTGGTTGGCCTGCAGCAGCAGATAGCCCAGCGTCGCCCGCTGCTTGGTCCCCCCCAACGGGACCTGCCGGCCGCCGGACATCACCTCCAGCGGGCCCAACATACGAAAGCGCATAGCTCTCCCCCCGGTCCTGTGTGCACAGTGCGTGCTGCAATGACTTGTTGAAGAGATTACAAACCGGTATCCCGGTTTGTCAAAGCTATGAAAAGGGGTGAATCACCCAAAAGCTTCGGCCGATTTCTGAGTCTTCCTCGGCACGTAACCAACGGAACAGTACGACAGGTCGGTTTTAGCGTGTCTTACGGGGTCGGTCGTCCCGCCTTGCACGGGGTTACCCCCGGAAAGACCCGCGCGCGAGGTGAACCCTGGTGGGCTTCGCCACACCGCGGCGGGCTACGGTGTGGCGCCGGTCACTGCGGCGCGATGCCCACGGCCCCCGTCGGAATCCCTCACAAAGGCCGTGCCGACCGGGGAAGTTGCGTGAACCGCGAGGCAGCGGCCTTGGTCGCCGGACCTGTTGAAGAACAGGGGTGGGGAATTCCCGGATTCCGGAAGCCGCGATCCGGAATGAATTCCCTCGGCCACGCGCCGGACGGGACCGAAGTCAACCCCTGAAGTGATATCCGGCAATTCCCTGTGGTGGCAGGCCACTCGGGGGTACGCCATGGGCTGCACGGCCACGACTCCCGGAAGCGGTAGGGGTCTTGGGGTGGGCGCGGTTCCGGAACCCGCAGCGCCCGGTTTGGTTACCGGACGGTGGACAACTGCGGAGTAACGCCGGATACGGTCCCTCCAGGATGCTTCGAGAGTGGCGCTGTACAAACCACTCGGCGTTTCGTTCTCGATCTTTCCGCTTCAGCACCCGCAAGTTGAGGAGCAGTCGTCGTGCGCAAGGTGCTCATCGCCAACCGTGGCGAAATCGCTGTCCGTGTCGCCCGTGCTTGCCGGGATGCCGGGATCGGGAGCGTAGCGGTCTACGCCGATCCGGACCGGGATGCTCTGCATGTCCGGGCGGCCGACGAGGCGTTCGCTCTGGGCGGTGACACCCCGGCCACCAGTTACCTGGACATGGGCAAGGTCCTGCAGGCGGCCGCCGACTCGGGCGCGGACGCGATCCACCCGGGTTACGGCTTCCTGTCCGAGAACGCCGAGTTCGCGCAGGCGGTTCTGGATGCCGGTCTGGTCTGGATCGGCCCGCCGCCGCAGGCGATCCGCGACCTGGGCGACAAGGTCGCCGCCCGCCACATCGCCCAGCGTGCCGGCGCCCCCCTGGTCGCGGGCACCCCGGACCCGGTCTCCGGTGCCGGCGAGGTCGTCGCCTTCGCCGAGCAGCACGGTCTGCCGATCGCCATCAAGGCGGCCTTCGGCGGCGGCGGCCGTGGCCTCAAGGTCGCCCGCACCCTGGAGGAGGTGCCGGAGCTGTATGAGTCGGCGGTGCGTGAGGCGGTGGCCGCGTTCGGGCGCGGGGAGTGCTTCGTGGAGCGCTACCTGGACCAGCCGCGCCACGTCGAGACGCAGTGCCTGGCCGACAGTCATGGCAACGTGGTGGTCGTCTCCACCCGCGACTGCTCGCTGCAGCGCCGCCACCAGAAGCTGGTGGAGGAGGCCCCTGCCCCGTTCCTGAGCGAGGCGCAGAACGCGGAGCTGTACGCCGCCTCCAAGGCCATCCTCAAGGAAGCCGGCTACGTCGGCGCGGGCACGGTGGAGTTCCTGGTCGGTACCGACGGCACGATCTCCTTCCTGGAGGTCAACACCCGCCTGCAGGTCGAACACCCCGTCACCGAAGAAGTCACCGGCATCGACCTGGTGCGCGAGATGTTCCGCATCGCGGACGGCGAGGCGCTGGGCTACGGCGACCCCGAGATCCGCGGGCATTCCTTCGAGTTCCGCATCAACGGCGAAGACCCCGGCCGGGGCTTCCTGCCCGCCCCCGGCACCGTCACCACCTTCGCCCCGCCCACCGGCCCGGGCGTGCGCCTGGACGCCGGGGTTGAGTCCGGCTCGGTCATCGGCCCCGCCTGGGACTCCCTCCTCGCCAAACTCATCGTCACCGGCGCCACCCGCGAACAGGCCCTGCAGCGCGCCTCCCGCGCCCTGGCCGAGTTCAAGGTCGAGGGCATGGCCACCGCCATCCCCTTCCACCAGGCCGTCGTGGTCGACCCCGCGTTCACCGCCGACCCGTTCCGCGTCCACACCCGCTGGATCGAGACCGCATTCGTCAACGAGATCCCGGCGTTCGTCCCCCCTGCGACCGACGGGGACGACGAGGCGCCCATCGAGCGGGAGTCGGTGGTGGTCGAGGTCGGCGGAAAGCGCCTCGAAGTCTCGCTGCCCTCGTCCTTGGGCATGTCACTCGCTCGTACGGGCCTGGCGGCCGGGGCCAAGCCCAAGCGCCGGGACAAGAAGAAGACGGGCTCCGCCATTTCGGGTGACGCGCTGGCGTCTCCGATGCAGGGCACGATCGTCAAGGTCGCCGTCGAAGAGGGCCAGGAAGTCCAGGAAGGCGACCTCGTCGTCGTCCTCGAAGCCATGAAAATGGAACAGCCCCTCAACGCCCACCGCTCCGGCACGATCAAGGATCTCGCCGCGACAGTGGGCGCGTCCGTCACGTCCGGCGCCACCATCTGCGAAATCAAGGGTTGAGGAGCCACTCAATGCTGAAAGAAGTCAAGCGCCTTGATCGGGTGATCATCCGTTTCGCGGGTGACTCGGGTGACGGGATGCAGCTCACGGGTGACCGGTTCACCTCGGAGACCGCCTCGTTCGGCAACGATCTCTCGACCCTGCCGAACTTCCCCGCCGAGATCCGCGCCCCCGCCGGCACCCTGCCCGGCGTCTCCAGCTTCCAGCTGCACTTCGCCGACCACGACATCCTCACCCCGGGCGATGCACCCAACGTCCTGGTCGCCATGAACCCCGCCGCCCTCAAAGCCAACCTCGCGGACGTGCCGCGCGGCGCGGACATCATCGTCAACACCGACGAGTTCACCAAACGCCCCATGGCCAAGGTCGGCTACACCACCAGCCCGCTCGAAGACGGCACCCTGGACGCCTACAACCTCCACCCCGTGCCGCTGACCACCTTGACGGTGGAAGCACTCAAGGACTTCGGGCTCTCGCGCAAGGAAGCCGAACGCTCCAAGAACATGTTCGCCCTCGGCCTGCTGTCGTGGATGTACCACCGGCCCACCGAGGCCACCGAAGCGTTCCTGCGGCAGAAGTTCGCCAAGAAGCCGGAGATCGCCGAGGCGAACGTGACCGCGTTCCGGGCGGGCTGGAACTTCGGCGAGACCACCGAGGACTTCGCCGTCTCCTACGAAGTCGCCCCCGCCACCCGCGCCTTCCCCACCGGCACCTACCGCAACATCTCCGGCAACCTCGCCCTCGCCTACGGCCTGATCGCCGCCTCCCGCCAGGCCGACCTGCCGCTGTATCTGGGCTCGTATCCGATCACTCCGGCCTCCGACATCCTGCACGAGCTGTCCAAGCACAAGAACTTCGGCGTGCGCACCTTCCAGGCCGAAGACGAAATCGCCGGCATCGGCGCCGCCCTCGGAGCCGCCTTCGGCGGATCCCTGGCCGTCACCACCACCTCCGGCCCCGGCGTCGCGCTGAAGTCCGAAACCATCGGCCTCGCCGTCTCCCTGGAACTGCCGCTCCTCATCGTCGACATCCAGCGCGGCGGGCCCTCCACCGGCCTGCCCACCAAGACCGAGCAGGCCGACCTGCTGCAGGCGATGTACGGGCGCAACGGCGAAGCCCCGGTCCCGGTGGTCGCGCCGAAAACCCCGGCGGACTGCTTCGAGGCGGCCCTGGATGCGGCGCGGATCGCGCTGACGTATCGCACCCCGGTGTTCCTGCTCTCCGACGGCTACCTCGCCAACGGATCCGAGCCCTGGCGCATCCCCGACACCGACGAACTCCCCGACCTGCGCGTCCAGTTCGCCACCACCCCCAACCACACCCTCGCCGACGGCACCGACGTCTTCTGGCCCTACAAACGCGACCCCCAGACCCTGGCCCGCCCCTGGGCCATCCCCGGCACCCCGGGCCTGGAACACCGCATCGGCGGCATCGAGAAGCAGGACGGCACCGGCAACATCTCCTACGACCCCGCCAACCACGACTTCATGGTCCGCACCCGCCAAGCCAAAATCGATGGCATCCACGTCCCCGACCTGGACGTCGACGACCCCGACGGCGCGCGCACCCTCGTCCTCGGCTGGGGCTCCACCTACGGGCCCATCACCGCCGCCGTCCGCCGCCTGCGCACCCAGGGCGAACCCATCGCCCAGGCCCACCTGCGCCACCTCAACCCCTTCCCGGGGAACCTGGGCGAGGTCCTGAAGCGTTACGACAAGGTCGTCATCCCCGAGATGAACCTCGGCCAGCTCGCCACTCTCATCCGCGCGAAGTACCTGGTGGACGCGCAGTCCTACACCCAGGTCAACGGCATGCCGTTCAAAGCCGAGCAGCTCGCCACGGCCCTCAAGGAGGCCATCAATGACTGAGACGACGGCACGCACCCTGCTCTCCCTGGTCCCCAAGGCCGAGGCCCCGCAGTCCATGAAGGACTTCAAGTCGGACCAGGAAGTGCGCTGGTGCCCCGGCTGCGGCGACTACGCCGTCCTCGCCGCCGTACAGGGCTTCATGCCCGAACTCGGCCTCGCCAAAGAAAACATCGTCTTCGTCTCCGGCATCGGCTGCTCCAGCCGCTTCCCGTACTACATGAACACCTACGGGATGCACTCCATCCACGGCCGCGCCCCCGCCATCGCCACCGGCCTCGCCACCAGCCGCCAAGACCTCTCCGTCTGGGTCGTCACCGGCGACGGCGACGCCCTCTCCATCGGCGGCAACCACCTCATCCACGCCCTCCGCCGCAACGTCAACCTCAAGATCCTCCTCTTCAACAACCGCATCTACGGGCTGACCAAGGGCCAGTACTCCCCCACCAGCGAAGTCGGCAAGATCACCAAATCGACGCCGATGGGATCCCTGGACGCGCCCTTCAACCCGGTCTCCCTCGCACTCGGAGCCGAGGCCTCCTTCGTCGCCCGCACCATCGACTCCGACCGCAAACACCTCACCGAGGTACTGCGACAGGCCGCCGACCACCCCGGCACCGCCCTGGTGGAGATCTACCAGAACTGCAACATCTTCAACGACGGCGCCTTCGAAGCCCTCAAAGACAACGACCAGGCCCAGAACGCCGTCATCCGCCTCGAACACGGACAACCCATCCTCTTCGGCACCGACCACACCAAGGGCGTCATCCGCGACCCCGCCACCGGCGACCTGCGGGTCGTCGAGGTCACGCCGGAGAACGCGTCACAGATCCTGGTCCACGACGCCCACGCCGCCTCCCCCACCACCGCCTTCGCCCTCTCCCGCCTCGCCGACGCCGACACCCTGCACCAGACCCCGATCGGCGTCCTGCGCAGCGTGACCCGGCCGGTGTACGACACCCAGATGGCCGACCAGCTGGAACAGGCCATCGAGCAGCGCGGCAAGGGCGAGCTCGGCACCCTCCTCGCGGGCAACGACACCTGGACCGTCGCGGGCTAGTCCAGGTCGTACACCTCAGGAACACTCAGAGCACAACCCAGGATCCCCGGTGGTAAACCGGGGATCCGGTTTTGTTAATGTCCTCTCCGTCCGAGCATCTGGGGGGAGGACACATGAGCGTACGGCTGTATTCCGTCGTGAGTGACGGTCGCGCGGGGCGCGCGTCCAGCCATGCCGTGGTGCCCTCCGCCGTGGACGATCCGCTCTTCCTCCCCGGCCGCCGCTGCCCGGGACCGCGCTCGATGACCGGCCGGATCGACGGCCTCGGCAGGTGTCCCACCGTCGGGAGCGCGTCAGGGAACGGCACCCGCATCGACGTACATCTCCCTTTGCGCCGACAGTAGTCGGCACAGAACACACGTCCCCACCGCCCTTACGGAGCACCTCCATGCCCCAGCAGCAATGCCCGTTCGCCATCGACGCCGCCGGTACCGACATCCACGGCGAGATCGCCCGCATCCGCGAGCACGGCCCGGTCGCCCGGATCGAGCTGCCGGGCGGCGTGGCCGCCTGGTCGGTCACCAGCGCCGAGGCCGCCAAGAGCCTGATGACCGATCCGCGCGTCTCCAAGGACGCCGAGCAGCACTGGCCCGCCTGGATCAGCGGCGAGATCCCCCGGACCTGGCCGCTCGCCATCTGGATATCGGTCCGCAGCATGATCACCGCGTACGGGGACGAGCACAGCCGACTGCGCAAGCTGACGTCGAGGGCGTTCACCGCACGCCAGACGGCGGCGCTGCGCCCGACCATCGAGCGGATCGTCTCCGACCTCCTCGACAAGCTCGCGGACACCCCGAAGGGCCAACCGGTCGATCTGCGCAAGGCGTTCGCGAGCCCGCTGCCCGTCCAGGTGATCTGCGAGCTCTTCGGCGTCCCGGAGGACGCCCGCGACCGGCTCTGCCGCCTCATCGACATCACCTTCCTCACCGAGGTGACCGCCGAGGAGGCCGAGGCGACCGGGCGCGAACTGTACGTGGCGCTCAACGAGTTCATCGCCTTCAAGCGCGCCAACCCCGGCAACGACATGGCCAGCGATCTGATCGCCACCCGCGACGAGAGCGACGGGAGCGGCCTGACCGAGGTCGAGCTCGTGGACACCCTGCTGCTGATGATCTCGGCCGGGTTCGAGACCGTGGTCAATCTGATCGACCAGGCCGCGTACGCGCTGCTCACCCACCCCGAGGAGCTGGCCCGTGTCCGGCGCGGCGAGGTCACCTGGGACGACGTGGTCGAGGAGACCCTGCGCTGGGAGCCGCCGGCCGCCCACGTGCCGCTGCGGTACGCCGTGGAGGACATCGAGATCGGCGGCGTGGTGATCCCCCGGGGCGAGCCGATCCTGGTCGCGCTCGCCGGGCCCGGCCGCGACCCCGAGGTGCACGGCGAGGACGCCGACCGCTTCGACCCGTCGCGCCCGCTGCGCCGCGAGCACCTGGCCTTCGGGCACGGCGTCCACTACTGCCTGGGGGCCCCGCTGGCCCGCCTGGAGGCGACGGCGGCGCTGTCGGCCCTCTTCGAACGCTTCCCGGACCTGGCCCTCGCCGCCCCGGGCGAACAGCTCGCCCAGCTCCCGTCGTTCATCTCCAACGGCCACCGGGAACTGCCGCTCCTGCTGAACGCCTGACCTTCCACACAGGAGAGGGGCCTTGCCGGACACTTCCGGCAAGGCCCCTTACGTACGTAGTACGTAGATGAACGTGACGCGCCTCAGGCGAAGGCCGCCACGTGGTCGCGGGCCCACTCGGCGTACGAGCGCGCGGGGCGGCCCGTCAGCTCCTGGACGGTGTGCGACACCTCGGTCTTCGCCCCGGCCCGCTGGCGTTCGGCGCTGTGCAGCAACGCCTCGGCCACCGGCTGCGGATAGCGCGCGAGGAGTGCGGCACGCGCGCGTTCGGGGCCCAGCTCCTCGAACCGGAGCGGCCTGCCCAGGGCGTCGCCGAGGAGCGCGGTCTGCTCGGCGGCGGTGACGGCCGCAGGGCCCGAGAGCGCGTACGCGCGGCCCTCGTGGGCGCCCGGCTCCGTGAGTGCCTTCACCGCCACCTCGGCGATGTCGCGCGGGTCCACGGTCGCGTTGGGCGCGTCCCCGTGGAGCGCGCGCACCACGCCCTCCTCGCGCACCGAGCGCGCCCAGGACAGGGTGTTGGTCATGAACGCGCGGGGCCGCAGCAGGGTCCAGGCGAGCCCGGACTCCCGTACGGCCGTCTCGTTCTCGCGCTGGCGGCCGGTGATGAGGTCGTCGGCGGCCGGGTCGGTGACGGCCAGTGCGGAGAGCTTCACCAGATGGCGCACCCCGGCCGCGCGGGCCGCCTCCACGAACCGGATGTCATCGGGGTCGCCGACGCTGCTGGTGACCAGGAACGCCGCCCGTACGCCCTTGAGCGCGCGGTCGAGGCTGTCGCGGTCGGCGTACTCGCCGGCGACCACCTCGACGGCCGGTCCTGTGGCCGTCACCCGCTCCGGCCGTCTGGCCAGGATGCGCAGCGGGTGGGCGGCCGCGAGCAGCCGGGCGACCTCGCCCCCCACGGTTCCGGTCGCCCCGGTCACCAGAATCATCGTCGTCCCCTTCTCCCTTGCCGCGCCGGTCAGTCGGCGCGCGGCGCCGACAGCGTGGCGAGGAAGACCAGGCTCTCGTCCTGGTGGCCGGTGACCTGCACACTGGCCATGCCGGGGCGCCGGGGCGCCGCGTCGGTGACCTGTATCCAGCACGGGCTGTCGAACTCCGCGTACCGGTGGAACGCTATGTCACCCGCGACCGGGACGACCGGCGCGGGCCCCAGGGCCGCGCTCGCCGCCTGCCGGGCCGCCTCCAGCAGGAGCATGCCGGGCACGTGGTCGTTGGGGCGCTGGAAGAGCGTGGGGTGCGTGGTGTCCGCCCGCAGCCGCCAGACGCGCTCCTGCGGGCTGGCCGCGAGCACCACGTCGGCGGCGCGGCTGCGGCCCGCCAGGTCGGCGGGGACGGGCAGCGGGAGGCATCCGGTGGTGTCGCCGGGGGCCGTCCGTTCGCCGCGCAGCCGCCGGTAGACGCCCGGGCTCAGGACGCGGGCCTGGCCGGAGCCGGTGGCGACGAGCCGGCCGAGGCGGCGCAGCACCCAGCGGACCTTGAGCCGCGAGAGCTTGCCGCCGCGCCATTCGAGCCGGGAGAACTCCAGCTCCACGTCGATGAGCGCGGGCTGTCCGCCGACGTCCAACTGGGTGGGGTTCGCGGTGTATTCGAGGTCGGTGAGCATGAAGTGCCAGTCCAGCGGCACCCCGTAGCCCGCGTGCACTATCAGCATCGCGGACTGCCGCATCGTCTCGACGACCAGCAGCGGGTCGTGCAGATCGCCCGCGACGGGCTCGAAGAACACGTGGTTGTGCGGCCAGTGCGCGGTGACCGAGAACGTGTGCTCGTCACGCTGTCGCCAGCCGTGCGGAAAGGCGTCGGCCGGCCTGGCCCGATGGACCAGTTCCGGCGAGACGGGGTGCGATTGCGTCATGTTGGTGGGCCCGGCACCGGTTATGGGTATGGCGCTGGTCAATACTGCTGCTGTTTTGGACATGGCTCCCCCCGAGGCATGTACGAAGAACATAGTCCTGCGTCCCACTGTTAAGATACAAACTAGACGGTTTTTTTCAAGACAGGGGAGCAGGCGGCCCCAGAAGTTCACGGCGTCGACACCGCGGCGCAACACGAGGAGGCAGCGTGGCGAAGCAGGACCGTGCGATCCGCACCAGGAGGGCGATCCTGGAGGCCGCGGCCATCGTCTTCGAGAAGCAGGGGTTCCAGGCCGCCACGATCACGGACATCCTCAAGATGGCCGGGGTCACCAAGGGCGCGCTCTACTTCCACTTCCAGTCGAAGGAAGCGCTCGCGCACGGGGTTCTGAACGAGCAGGGCTCCGGCCCCTCGCTGCCGCCGCAGCCCGTCAAGCTCCAGGAGCTGATCGACTCCGGCTCGGTGCTCGCGCACCGGCTCCGCACCGACCACCTGGTCCGGGCCAGCATCCGGCTGACCCTGGACCAGCAGGCGACCGGACTCGACCGCACCGGCCCGTTCCGGCACTGGAGCGAGGTGAACGTCGAGGTGCTGACCCTGGCCCAGCAGCACGGCGAGCTGATGCCCAACGTGGTCATCTCCGACACGGCCGAGCTGTACGTGGGGGCCTTCGCCGGGCTCCAGATGATGTCCCAGACGCTCAGCGACTACCAGGACCTCTCGCACCGCCACTCGGTCCTCCAGCGCCATGTGATGTCCAGCATCGCCGTGCCGTCGGTGCTCGCGGCCCTGGACTTCTCCGAGGACCGCGGCGCCCGGCTCACCGCCGAGATGGAGGCGGTGGCCGACGCCGAGTGCGCGGCGGCCGCGGTCTGACGACCCGGCCGCCCCGCCCCGGCAAAGGGAGTTACTCGCCGGCCTCGGCGCCGTCCTGCCGGGGAATGTCGAGGTTGGGGACGGCCCCGCCGAAGCGGCGGTCGCGCTGCGCGTACTCCAGGCAGGCGCGCCACAGGTCGCGGCGGTCGAAGTCCGGCCACAGCACGTCCTGGAAGACCATCTCGGCGTAAGCGCTCTGCCAGAGAAGGTAGTTGGAGGTGCGCTGCTCGCCGCTGGGCCGCAGGAACAGGTCCACGTCCGGCATGTCGGGGTAGTAGAGGTACTTGGCGAAGGTCTTCTCGCTGACCTTCGACGGGTCGAGCCGGCCCGCCTTCACGTCCTCGGCCAGCGCCTTCGCCGCATCCGCGATCTCCGCCCGGCCGCCGTAGTTCATGCAGAAGTACAGCGTGAGCCGGTCGTTGTCCTTCGTCTGCTCCTGGGCGATCTGGAGCTCCTTGGCCACCGAGCGCCACAGCTTGGGCATACGGCCCACCCAGCGCACCCGGATGCCCAGCTCGTCGAGCTGGTCGCGGGTCTTGCGGATGAAGTCGCGGTTGAAGTTCATCAGGAAGCGCACCTCGTCGGGCGAGCGCTTCCAGTTCTCGGTGGAGAACGCGTACAGCGAGATCGAGCCGACCCCCATCTCGATCGCGCCCTGGAGCACGTCGAGGACGCGCTCGGCGCCGACCTTGTGGCCCTCGGTGCGCGGCAGCCCGCGCTCCTTCGCCCAGCGCCCGTTGCCGTCCATGACGACCGCCACGTGCTTGGGGACCAGCTCGCCGGGGATCTTCGGCGGGCGCGCACCCGAGGGGTGCGGCTCGGGGGTCGTGTACTCGCGCCGGGACCGGCCGCCCAGGATTCCGCGTCGTGCCATGTGGAGCTCTTCTCCCTCAGTTCTTCTCTACGTACCGCAGTGAGCGCAGGCCGCGCTCCAGATGCCAGTGCAGATAGGCCGACACGAGGCCGCTGCCCTCGCGCACGTGCCTCGGCTCGCTCGCGTCCGCCGTCGCCCAGTCCCCCGTGAGCAGCGCGCTGAGCAGTCCGACCGCCTCCGCAGAGGGTACGACGCTGCCGGGCACCCGGCAGTCGGCGCAGACCACACCGCCGCTCGCGATCGAGAAGAACCGGTTGGGCCCGTGGATGCCGCACTTGGCGCAGTCCTCGAAGCTGGGCGCGTAGCCGTTGACGGCGAGCGAGCGGAGCAGGAAGGCGTCGAGGATCAGGTGGGGGGCGTGCTCGCCGCGCGCGAGCGTGCGCAGCGCGCCCACGAGCAGCAGGTACTGCTGCACGGCGGGCTCGCCCTCGTGGTCGGTGAACCGTTCCGCCGTCTCCAGCATCGCGGTGCCGGCGGTGTACCGGGCGTAGTCCGTGACGATCGCGCCACCGTACGGAGCGATCGTCTCACTCTGGGTGCACAACGGCAGGCCGCGCCCGACCAGTTCGCTGCCGCGCGCGAAGAACTGCACGTCCACGTGCGAGAAGGGCTCAAGGCGGGCCCCGAACTTGGATTTGGTGCGGCGCACCCCGCGGGCGACGGCGCGCACCCGCCCGTGCCCGCGGGTCAGAAGCGTGATGATCCGGTCGGCCTCACCGAGCTTCTGGGTCCGCAGCACGATGCCGTCGTCCCGGAACAGACTCATGAGCCTATTGTTTCACCGCTGCGGACCGGGTCCGTCAGGACGGCGTCCGCGCCGCCGCCAGCAGCCGGGCCACGTCGTCCGCGCACAGCTGGAGCGCGCCGCCCACCGTGGTGAGGACCTCGCGCTCGGCCGGGCTGTACGGGCCGTCGGCGAGGGCGATGCGGGCGCCCTGGAGCAGGATCGACTCCCGGCCGGCCGGGGCGAGGTGCGGGGCCAGCGGCTCCAGGGACTCGTGGAGCTCGATGGCGAGGGCCGCGCCGCACGGGTCGGCCTCGGTGTCGGTGAGGAACCGCCCGGTGTCGGCCGCGAGCGCCTCGATCAGGGTGATCAGCTGCTCCTCGGTGCAGTCGTCGTACCCGGCGGCGCGGACCGTGGCGACCGCGGCCGAGGTGACCGTGCGGGAGGAGGTGCCGCCCGCGGCGAGGACGGCGAGGGCGACGGTGTGCACGGCGTCGCGCAGCATCGCCGAGAAGCGGGTGGTGGTGGGGTGGTCGAGGGCGTCCGTCCCGAAGTGGGTCTCACAGGCCGCGCACTCCACGACGGGCCCGGCGGCCCCGCGCGACAGCAGCGGGACGCCGAGCACGGCCAGGCGCCGACGGCCGGTGCGGCGGCGGAAGTTGCGGTCGCCCCCGCACTCCGGGCAGAAGAACTCCCCGTCCCCGACGGTGGTCCAGGACGTACGGGTCGTCCAGATTCGTTCGAGGATGCCCACGGCGCGAGGCTTCGTCCCGTTCTGTCCTCGGCCTTGCACCACCGCGCACCTCCGTAACGGACCGGCAACATTGCCGCGTTGACGTGATGTTAGCCACATCGATGATGTGACGTCAGCACCCCGTCAGGAGGAGTGGCGCAAAGACGGCGCCCCACCGGCCGCGAGGGGCAGGTGGGGGGCGGTGCACCGCCTGTGGGGCTACTGGCGGGCCGAGCGGTTGACGGCGGAGATGACCGCCTTCAGCGAGGCGCGCGTGGTGTTGGCGTCGATGCCGATCCCCCACAGGACCTGCCCGTCGATGGCGCACTCGATGTACGAGGCGGCCTGCGCGGACGCGCCCTCGCTCATCGTGTGCTCCTGGTAGTCCAGCAGCCGGGCGTCCACGCCGATCGCGGCCAGCGCCGCGAAGAAGGCCGAGATCGGACCGTTTCCGCTGCCGGTCAGGACCGTGTCGGCGCCGTCCACGACCGCCTCGACGGTCAGCGTGTCCCGGCCGTCCTGGTCGGTCGTGGTCTGGCCGGATCGCAGCTGGAGGCGGCCCCACTGGTTGGCCGGATTCGGCAGGTACTCGTCCTGGAAGACCGACCAGATCTGGCCGGGAGTGACCTCGCCGCCCTCGGCGTCGGTCTTCGCCTGGATGATCCGGGAGAACTCGATCTGCATCCGGCGCGGCAGGTCCAGCTTGTGGTCGTTCTTCAGGACGTACGCGATACCGCCCTTGCCCGACTGCGAGTTGACCCGGATGACGGCCTCGTAGGAACGGCCGACGTCCTTCGGGTCGATCGGCAGGTACGGGACGGCCCACTCGATGTCGTCGACGGTGACGCCCTTGGCGGCCGCGTCGGCCTCCATGGCGTCGAAGCCCTTCTTGATGGCGTCCTGGTGGGAGCCGGAGAAGGCGGTGTAGACCAGGTCGCCCGCGTAGGGGTGGCGCGGGTGGACCTCCATCTGGTTGCAGTACTCGCTGGTGCGGCGGATCTCGTCGATCTGCGAGAAGTCGATCTGCGGGTCGACGCCCTGGCTGAACAGGTTCATGCCCAGGGTGACCAGGTCGACGTTGCCGGTGCGCTCGCCCTGGCCGAACAGACAGCCCTCGATGCGGTCGGCCCCGGCCATGATCGCCAGCTCGGCCGCCGCCACCGCCGTACCGCGGTCGTTGTGCGGGTGCACGGACAGGCAGACGAACGCGCGGCGGGTCAGGTTGCGGCTCATCCACTCGAACCGGTCCGCGTGCGTGGACGGCGTCGAACGCTCCACCGTGGCGGGCAGGTTGAGGATGATCTCGCGGCCCTCCTCGGGCTGCCAGACGTCGCAGACCGCCTCGCAGACCTCCAGGGCGAAGTCCAGCTCGGTGTCGGTGAAGATCTCCGGGCTGTACTGGTAGCCGAAGGTGGTCTCCGGGCCCAGGATCTTCTCCGCGTACTCCATCACCAGCCGGGTGCCGTCCACCGCGATCTGCTTGATGTCGTCCTTGGAGCCGCGGAAGACGACCCGGCGGAAGGTCGGGGCGGTGGCGTTGTACAGGTGCACGGTGGCGCGGTGGGCGCCGCGCAGGGACTCCACGGTCCGCTCGATCAGGTCCTCGCGGGCCTGGGTCAGTACGGAGATGGTGACGTCGTCCGGGATCGCGCCCTCTTCGATGATCGACCGTACGAAGTTGAAGTCGGTCTCGCCGGAGGAGGGGAAGCCGACCTCGATCTCCTTGTAGCCCATGCGCACCAGCAGGTCGAACATCTCGCGCTTGCGGGCGGGGCTCATCGGGTCGATCAGCGCCTGGTTGCCGTCGCGCAGATCGGTGGACAGCCAGCGCGGCGCCTTGGTGATCCGCTGCTCGGGCCAGGTGCGGTCGGGGATGTCCACGGCCTCGTACGAGCCGTACTTGTGGATCGGCATCCCGGAGGGCTGCTGGGTGTGGGTCGCGTTGGTGACGGGCGTCGGGCGACCGACGGACACGGAGTTCTCGGACATTTGCGTAGGGCTCCTCGGGTCCTTCGATTAGGACGGCCGACTGAGTCGAAGCAGCACCAGATCCCGCGGGGAGGGGGTCGGCCTACGACTACAGGCCCTCGCCGCGGCAGCTAAGGAGAAGCAGCCCGAAACGCATGATGTGCCGCAGCCTAGCCGAGGGGCGCCGAAAGCGCCGGTCCCGTTTCAGTATGCGGGACGTGGCAGAAGGGACCAGGGACCAAAGTCCCCGGCGGCCGTGGCGCGGGTGGCTTGGAACCAATCATGGTGGCGAGTAGTGACAGCCTCGTGACCCGGTGCCACATTGTCGCGACATGAACGCGCATACACCCGTCTTCTGCACCATCGTGCCACCCCACGTCCTCGACAAACTGGTCACCGCCGAGGACCCCGCGCTGTCCGACATCGCGCGCAAGACGCTCGTCGCGGACGCCGCCCAGCGCACCGCCCGCCGGCTCACCACGGTGCTCGGCGCGCCCACGGTCGCCCCGCCCGCCGGAGCCATCGAGGGACAGCCGCACCGCACCATCTACGACTGCCGGCACGGCACCGCGCTGCCCGGCCGCAAGGTCCGCGGCGAGGGCGACAAGCCGGTCAAGGACGCCACCGTCAACCGCGCGTACGCCGGGCTCGGCGCGACCTTCGAGCTCTACCTCAAGGCGTACGGCCGGAACTCCATCGACGGCGGCGGCATGCCGCTCGACGCGTCCGTCCACTTCGACGCCCACTACAACAACGCCTTCTGGGACGGCGAGCAGATGGTGTTCGGGGACGGCGACGGCCAGATCTTCCTGGACTTCACGATCCCGGTCGACGTGATCGGGCACGAGCTGACGCACGGCGTCACCCAGCACACGGCGAACCTGACGTACTTCGGCCAGCCGGGCGCGCTCAACGAGTCGATGTCGGACGTCTTCGGCTCGCTGATCAAGCAGTACACGCTGGACCAGGACGCCCAGCAGGCCGACTGGCTGATCGGCCAGGGCCTGCTCGCCCCCGCCGTGACCGGTACGGCGCTGCGCTCGATGAAGGCGCCCGGCACGGCGTACGACGACGACGTGCTCGGCAAGGACCCGCAGCCCGCGACGATGGACCACTACATCACCACCGGCCGCGACAACGGCGGCGTCCATCTGAACTCGGGCATCCCCAACCACGCCTTCTACCTCGTCGCGGAGGCGCTCGGCGGCAAGGCGTGGGAGCGGGCCGGGCAGATCTGGTACGACGTGCTGACCGGCGGCGAGCTGTACAAGCAGGCCCTGTTCGCGGACTTCGCCCGGCTGACGGTCGCGGCGGCACGCACCCGCTACGGGGACGGCGAGGAGTACCAGGCGGTCCTCAAGGCCTGGTCCCAGGTCGGCGTGCCGACCGGCTGACGCGGGGGCGGTGCGCTGCTACACAGGGAGCATGCGCATCCAGGTGACCCGCACAGGAGGATTCGCCGGCATCGAGCGCCGGGCCGAGGTCGACACCTCGGGCCGGCCCGACGCGGCGGAGTGGCAGGCCCTGGCCGCGGCGGCCCTCGCCGACGGCCGGGGCGAGCCGTCCCTCGGCGTACCCGACGGCTTCCACTACGAGATCACGGTCGACGGCCGCACCGTCCACTGCGCCGACCCGCAGCTGTCCCCGGCCCAGCGGACGCTGGTGTCGCGGGTGCTGAAAGAGGGTGCGTAGGGGGCGGCCGTCTTGCTTTCATTCACAGCATGACGACCTCTGGACTCGCCCTGCTGGAACGCTATTACGACGCGGTGCCGCGCACCTCGGCCCGCGCGGAGGACTTCGGTCCGCTGACGCTGTTCGTACGGGAGGGTGCGGGCTGGCCGTTCTACGCCCGGCCCACGCTCGGCCACGCCGGGCCGGTGTCGGTCGCCGACGTGGACAAGGTGCGGGCGCGCCAGCGGGAGCTGGGGATACCGGAGGCGTTCGAGTGGGTGGACGAGGTGTCGCCCGGGCTGCGGGCGGCCGTCGAGTCGTCCGGCCTCGCGGTCCACGCCCACCCGCTGATGGTGCTGGCCCCGGACGCGCCCGCGCCCCGGACGCACCCGCTGGTCCGCGTCCTGGACGCGGACGACCCGCTGCTCCACGCTGCCCTGGTGGTGCCCCACCTGGCGTTCGCGGCGCCCGGTACGGCCGTGGGGGCGGCGGGCCCCGCCGAGCTGGCCGCCGAGATCACGGCCCGGGCGGGCGACGGCCGCGCGCCCCAGGTCGCGGAGCGCATCCGCACCGGCGCGACGGCGGTGGCGGCGGCCGTCGAGAACGGCCTCCCGCTCTGCTCCGGCATGCACAACCCGGTGGGCCCGGTGACGGAGATCGTGGGCGTCGGCACGGTGCCGGCGGCGCGGCGGCGGGGCCTGGGGGAGGCGGTGACGTCCGCCCTGGTCACGGACGCGCGGGCGCGGGGCGCGTCGACGGTGTTCTTGTCGGCGGGGGACGACGCGGTGGCGCGGATCTATGGGCGTCTGGGGTTCGTACGGGTCGGGACGGCGCTGATAGCCGAGGCGTGAGCTTTCCCCACCCCGCCCCTTCCCTAAACCCTCCGGGGGTGGGGGTGGGTTGAGGTGGTCTTCCGGGGCTGTGCCCCGGACCCCGCTCTTTGCCTGCGGACCGTGCTGGGTTGCTCGCGCAGTTCCCCGCGCCCCTTAAATGCGCCCCTTCGGGGCGCCCCCCAGGGGCGCGGGGAACTGCGCGACCAGCCCCCACCGGCCCGCAGCCAGACGAACCCGGCCGCCCGCCAGAGGGCTTTCGGGAAGGGGCGGGGAGGGGCCTAAAAGCCCAGCTTGCGCAGCTGCTTCGGGTCCCGCTGCCAATCCTTCGCGACCTTCACATGAAGGTCCAGGAACACCGGCGTCCCCAACAGCGCCTCGATGTGCTTGCGCGACTTCATCCCGACTTCCTTGAGCCGCTTGCCCTTGGGACCGATGATGATCCCCTTCTGGCTCGGCCGCTCGATGTACACGTTCGCGTGGATGTCGAGCAGCGGCCGGTCCGCAGGACGGTCCTCGCGCGGCAGCATCTCCTCCACCACCACCGCGATGGAGTGCGGAAGCTCGTCCCGTACCCCCTCCAGCGCCGCCTCGCGGATCAGCTCGGCCACCATGACCTGCTCGGGCTCGTCCGTGAGGTCGCCCTCGGGGTAGAGGGCCGGGCCCTCGGGCAGCAGGGGGACCAGGAGGTCCGCCACCAGCTGGACCTGCTGGTCGCCGACCGCCGAGACCGGCACGATCTGCGCCCACTCGAAGCCCAGCTCGTCCCCGAGCCGCTGCACGGCGAGCAGCTGCTCGGCCAGCGCCTTGGAGTCGACGAGGTCCGTCTTCGTCACGATCGCGATCTTCGGGGTCTTCTTGATCCCCGCGAGCTCCTTGGCGATGAACTTGTCGCCGGGCCCGAGCTTCTGGTCCGCGGGCAGGCAGAAGCCGATCACGTCGACCTCGGCCCAGGTCGTACGGACGACGTCGTTCAGCCGCTCGCCGAGCAGCGTGCGCGGCTTGTGGAGGCCCGGCGTGTCGACCAGGATCAGCTGGGCGTCGGGGCGGTGCACGATGCCGCGGACGGTGTGCCGCGTCGTCTGCGGACGGTTGGAGGTGATCGCCACCTTCTGTCCGACCAGAGCGTTCGTGAGGGTGGACTTGCCCGCGTTGGGGCGGCCGACGAAGCAGGCGAAGCCGGCCCGGTGGGGGGCGTTGTTCTCAACAGTACGAGCGCTCATGCCGCCCATTCTCCCCGATCCGAACGGCCCCGCTGTACGCGCGGCCCCCGCGCTCGGCCCCGCCGCCCCCGGACCCGCCGCAGCCTCCATCCCGCGACCCCCGCCGCCAGGGCCGCCACCAGCACTCCGAGGCCCAGCCAGGGCAGGGCGAGGAAGGACGCGCCGCCCGACCCGGTGACGCCCTTGGCGCTGGCCGTGAGCCGTACGTCGCCCCGGTCCAGCTGCGGCGAGCCCGCCCACGGCTCGGTCAGGCGGACCTTCTGGCCGGGCAGCAGCTCGGCCGGGATCCTGGTCAGCGCGCGGCTCAGCAGCGTACGGCCGAACAGGCCCGTCGCCTTCAGCTGGACCTTCGGGTCGAGCGTGACGTTGCCCCGGTTGTGGAGCGTGTAGGAGATGACGGTCCGGCTGCTGCCGGTGCCGGGCACCAGCGGGCGGTGCTGGGCGAGGGAGACGTCCTCGACGCCGAGCGCGGGCACGGCGGGGCCGGTGACGCGCAGATAGACCCGCGCCCCCACCGCCTGCTGCACTCCCATGGCCAGCTCCCCCTGCCCGGCCGCGACCTTCTCGTCCAGGGCGACCAGCGCCCCGGGGTGGTCGCCGGGCTCCGCGTCGGCCGGGACGGTCACGGTGAACGGCACGGTGACCGAGGCGTGCGCGGGGACGGTGACCGCCGTCCGGTCGGGCCTGGTCCAGGCGCCCACGCCGTGCTGCGGCTCGCGCCGGGTGCGCACGGCGAACCCGCCGTCGCGCTCGGTGTTGTACGCGTCGGCCCCGTACAGCCGGAAGGCCATGGGCGCGGCCGTCTTGTTGGTGACGGTGACCTTGTCGGTGAGGGTGGTGCCGGGGTCGGCGGAGAGGTAGAAGTACGGGCGCCGGTCCGCGCCCGTGGAGGCAGGGAAGACGGCCCAGTTGCCGTTGTCGGCGGCACGGGCGGGCGTACCGAGGAGCAGGACGGCCGCGGCGAGGAGGAGGACGTACAGCTTGCGCACGGTGCGGAACCCCCGGGGACGGGTGGGCCGGCCGGGTGCGCGCCCGGCCCACGGGTGGATCAGGCCAGCGTGAGCGTCAGCACACCGGAGTACGCGCCGGGGGCGGTGAACGCCGGAACGTTCAGCGAGACCCGGGCGTCGACGGTGAACTCGCCGCCGGTGAGCGCCGCGTTGGGCGTGGTCGCGAGGGTCGCGCCCGCGCTGCCCACGGTGCCCGGCGAGCCCGCCGCGCAGGTCGACGGGGAACCGGCCTTGGTGGCGCAGGCCGGGGTCCAGCCGAGCTTCGAGGCGTCGATCTTCGCCCCGCCGGGGCCGGTGAAGTCGGTGACCTTGCCGGTCAGGGACCAGCCCGCGGGGCCGCCGCGGAAGTCCTGGACCGTCACCGTCTTCAGCGAGCCGTTGGAGGCGCCGCCCTTGCCGAAGTCGACGGCGTCCATGGAGACGGCGTCACCGGCCTGGGCCATGGAGAGCGTGCCCGCCTTGACCGAGGAGTTGAGCTTCTGGCTGTTCGGCGGTGCCGGGGTGTCGTCGACGACGCTGTACGTGGCCGGGCCCGCGCCCTTGTCGTCGCTCCAGCCGGCTCCCTCGTAGGCGACGATGCCGCTGGTCGCCTTGTCGTTGACCGTCAGGGCGGTGGAGAACGCGCCCTGCGCGTCCGCCGTCACGGTCGTCCTGTCGGCCGTCTCGGCGGCCCCGGCCCGGCCGACGACCGTCACGGTCGCGCCCGCGGTGAACTTCGACCCGGTGACGGTGACGCTCGCGCCGGGCTTGCCGGAGGCCGTGCCCAGCTGGACGGCCCGCTGGTTGGTCTGGCCGCCGCCGGTCGCGGTGACCGTCTCGGAGACGGGCGCGGGCGGGTTGGTGACCGTGCAGGGGGTGTCCAGCTCCATGATGTAGCTGGTGTGGATGTTGTAGTCGCCGGGCGACAGGGTGATCGCGCCGGGTGCGGTGACGGTGAACGTACCGGTCATGGAGAACGGCGGGAACGCGCCCTTCCCCGGCACCGGGTCGTTCTTCTTGGGTCCGGCGACCGTGACGGCGCCGGTCTGCGCGCCGCCGACGGTGACCTTTCCGGTGGGGGTCATGATGTCGGCGGGCAGCGCCAGGTCCACCGGGTTGCCGGCGGCGGGCTTGGTGACGGTGTACGTGACGGTGACCGTGTCGCCGACCTTGGGCGTGGCGTTGTCGACGGTGACCTGGGCGGTCGTGGTGCCGTCGATCGCCGGGATGCCCGCGATGGGCGGCGGTACGCAGTGCGTGGCGAAGTCGACGGGCGTCGCGGCCAGGGCCTGCGCGGGCGCGACGAGCGCTCCGGTCCCGGCCATGAGCGCCGCGGCTCCCAGTACGGCGGCCCAGTGGCGCCGTCTTCGTGCTGAAGGCATGACTGCCCCCTCTGCGGTTGTGGCGCAGCAGCGGCTCGGCTGCGCCGGCAGGGAGTCATTGACCTGGGGCCGCGAAAAGAAGTCAATGGAATCGAAATCCCCCGACTGATGGCCCATCAGATACTGTCAAGATCCGCGTTCCCGCAGGTCAACCGTGCGGACCGTGCTGGGTTCTCGCGCAGTTCCCCGCGCCCCTAAGGAGATGCCGCGCAGCGGCATTTAAGGGGCGCGGGGAACTGCGCGACCAGCCCGCCACCGGCCCGCAGACGAACACCGGGCGCAAAAGGTGGTCAGCCCGCCTCGACCCTCGCGCGGACCTCGCCGTCCGGCCCCGCCACCAGGACCGGGGTCGCCGCGCCACCCAGGTCCCGCACCGCCGCCCGGTCCTCGGCGCACGCCGTCTCCGCCTCGGTCACCACCGCCGCCGCCTCCAGCGACTTCGCCCCGCTGGCCACGGCCATCGCGACCGCCGTGCGCAGCGCGGAGAGCTTGAGCGAGTCCAGCTCCACGGTCCCGGCGACGTACGTGCGCCCGGTCTCGTCCCGTACGGCCGCGCCCTCGGCCACCCCGTTGCGGGCCCGGGCGCTGCGCGCCAGGGTGATGATCTTGCGGTCCTCGGGGTCGAGTTCGGTGCTCAGAGTCATACGACGAGCATAAGGAGTGCGCCCGGAGCGGCCCGCGCGCAACCCCCCGCGCTCAGCCCGCCACCGGGTACATCGACCCGCGCCGCCCCTCCGGCGAGGCCAGCCACTCCAGCTTCGCGGCCGTGTCGGTCTCCGGCAGCGGGTTGTGCAGCACGATCGCGAGGTCCGGGCGGGCGGGCACCCGCAGCTGGGTGGACTCGACGAACAGCGTGCCCACCACCGGGTGGTGGAACTCCTTCTCGGTCTGGCCGCCGGGCAGGATGTCCCGCTGCTTCCACAGCTCCGCGAACTCCGCCGAGAGCCGGGACGCCTCCTCGACGACCTCCTGGAACCCCTCGTCACCGGGCCGCTCCGAGCAGGCCGCCCGGTACTGGGCGACCACCTTCGCGGCGGTCTCCTCCCAGCTCTTGGCGCGGGAGCGGTAGACCGGGTCGGTGAAGAACGCGATCAGGCAGTTCTGCACGATCTCGGGGCGCATGCCGAGCACCATGGCGGCCGCGTCGTTGTACATCACCGTGTTCCAGTACGCGTCCATGATGTGCGCGGGGAACGGCATCCAGGCGTCGATCAGCCGCTGCAGGCCGTGGCGCATGTCGGCGTTGGCCGGGTCGACCTCGGGCGCGGGCGGGTTGAGCCCGGCCAGCACGTACAGATGCCGGCGCTCGGCGCTGGTGAGCTGGAGGACCCGGCCCACCGAGTCCAGGACCTGCGGCGACACCGTGATGTCGCGGCCCTGCTCCAACCACTGGTACCAGGAGACGCCCACCCCGGCGAGCACGGCGACCTCCTCGCGGCGCAGCCCCGGGGTGCGGCGGCGGGCGCCGCCGTCGGGCAGCCCGGCCGCGGTGGGGCTGATCCGGCCCCGCCGGTTCATCAGGAACTCGCGCAGTTCGGTGCGCCGCAGCGACTTGTCGATCGGCGTGGCCACGTACGTACTCCCCCTCGTCGACTACCGGTCGGCGCCTCAGGGCCTGTCCGGCGGATCTGGTCGGCCGCTGCCTGGTGGTGCCGCCAACAGGATAAGTTCCCACTCTCCACGGCCATTCCCGGACAGCCAGGCTGTGGCCATGGCAATCGACACCCACACCGCACCGGCCACGCCGGTCGCCGCACAGGCCCCGCAGGACGGCCGGCTCTCGGGCCGGGCGAAGCTGGTCCTGTTCGTGCTCTGCGCCGCCCAGTTCATGGTGGCGCTCGACTTCTCCGTGCTGAACGTGGCGCTGCCCGTCCTCGGCGACGACCTGGGCCTGAGCCGGTCCGCGCTCCAGTGGGCGGTCACCGCGTTCGCGCTGCCGTCCGGCGGCTTCCTGCTCCTGTTCGGCCGGATCGCCGATCTGTACGGCCGCAAGAAGCTGTTCCTGACCGGGCTCGCCCTCTTCGGCGCGGCCTCGCTGCTCGCCACCCTCGCCTGGGACCCGGCGTCGTTCCTGACCGGCCGCGCCCTGCAGGGCCTGGGCGCCGCGGTGATCGTGCCGACCGGCATGTCCCTGCTGACCACCACCTTCCCCGAGGGCCCGCAGCGCGACCGGGCGCTCGGCATCAGCGGCACCCTGCTCTCGCTCGGCTTCACCGTCGGCATGGTGCTCGGCGGGGTCATGACGGACACCCTGGGCTGGCGCTCGACCATGGGCCTGCTCGCGGTCGCCGCGGTGATCGTCCTCGCCCTGGCCCCCGGCCTGCTGCCCGAGTCGCGCACCCCGGACCGCCCGCGCCTTGACGTGCCCGGCGCGATCACCGTCACCGGCGGTCTGCTCGCCCTGATCTACTCCCTGTCGACGGCGGCCCAGCGCGGCTTCGGCGGCGCGGACGTGTGGGGCACCCTGGTGGTCGGTCTGGCGCTGCTCGCGGCGTTCGTCGTGGTCGAGTCGAAGGCCCCGGCCCCGCTGGTCTCGCTGCCGATGCTGAAGCGCCGCACGGTGGCGTGGGGCAACCTGGGCGGTCTGGTCACCTTCTCGATGATGTCGACGGTCATCTTCGTGCTGACCCTCTACCTCCAGGAGATCCTGGGCCTGTCGTCCTTCAGGACCGGTCTCGTCTTCGGCGTCCAGGGCGTCATGTCGGTGCTCGCCGGCAGCTACGCCGCCAAGGTCATCGGCCGCTTCGGCGCCCGCCGCACCCTGGTCGGCTCGCTGCTCGGCCAGGGCCTGCTCACCGCCGTGCTGCTCGCGGTCGGCAGCGAGTCGGGCGCGCTGCTCGCCACCGTCGCCGTCTCGCTGGCCAGCATGTGCCACCTGGGCGCGATCATCTCGTACGGACTGACCGTCACCAGCGGTGTCCCCGACGAGGAGCAGGGGCTGGCGACCGGTCTGGTCACCACCACCCAGCAGGTCGGCCTCACCATCGGCATCCCGCTGCTCGGCGTGCTCGCCACCACTCGGAGCGACCTCTTCCACGGCGTGCGCACCGTGCTGCTCGTGGACGCGGTGATCCTGGTCGCGGCCGCGGCGCTGGTGGCGGTCGGCCTTGGCCGCCGGAAGGCGTAGGGGGTCAGGGCCGGTCGAGCCGGAGCCGCTCGGCCTTCGGGAGACCGGCCACGACCAGGTCGTACGAATCCTCGATCAGCTCCCGGACCAGCCGGTCCGGGAGCTGGTCCACGTCCACCGTGTTCCAGTGGCGCTTGTTCATGTGCCAGCCGGGCACGATCGCCGGGTACTCGGCGCGCAGCCGCACCGCGTCGTCCGGGTCGCACTTGAGGTTGGCGGTGAGCGGGCTGCCGCCCAGGTTGCTCAGCGCGAACATCTTCCCGAGGACCTTGAAGACCGAGGTCTGGGAGTCGAACGGGAACTCCTCGGTCGCGGCGTTGAACGCCAGGCAGAAGGCCCTGAGCTCCTGGGGTGTCACGCCTCTTCCTCCTCCTTGACCGGCACCGGCTCCACGAGCACGGTCACGATCTTGTTCCGGCGGCCCGCCGGGGACTCGGCCGTCAGCCGCAGCGCCCGCCCGTCCGGCAGGTCCACGGCCGCCGTGGCGCCCGCGATCGGCACCCGCCCGAGCGCCTTGGCGAGCAGTCCGCCGACCGTCTCCACGTCCTCGTCGTCGAACGCGTCGAGCCCGAACAGCTCGCCCAGGTCGCCGATGTCGAGCCGTGCGGTGACCCGGAAGCAGCCGTCCGCCAGCTCCTCGACCGGCGGCAGCTCCCGGTCGTACTCGTCGGTGATCTCGCCGACGATCTCCTCCAGGATGTCCTCGATGGTGACGATGCCGGCCGTGCCGCCGTACTCGTCGATGACGACGGCGACGTGGCTGCGGTCCTGCTGCATCTCGCGCAGCAGGTCGCCCGCGTTCTTGGTGTCGGGCACGAAGGCCGCCGGGCGCATCGCGGTGGAGACCAGATCGGCCTCGGAATCGCGGTTGATGTGCGTCTTGCGGACCAGGTCCTTGAGGTAGACGACGCCGACGATGTCGTCCTCGTTCTCGCCGGTCACCGGGATCCGGGAGAAGCCCGAGCGCAGCGCGAGGGTGAGCGCCTGGCGGATGGTCTTGTAGCGCTCGATGCAGACGAGGTCGGTGCGCGGCACCATCACCTCGCGCACCAGCGTGTCGCCGAGTTCGAAGACCGAGTGCACCATCCGGCGCTCGTCGTCCTCGATCAGCGACTCCTGCTCGGCGAGGTCGACCATCGCGCGCAGCTCGGCCTCGGAGGCGAACGGGCCCTTGCGGAAGCCCTTTCCGGGCGTGAGCGCGTTGCCGAGGAGGATGAGCAGCTGCGGCACCGGGCCCATGATCCGGGCCAGCGGCAGCAGGACGTACGCGGCGGCCGTCGCCGTGTTCAGCGGGTGCTGGCGGCCGATGGTGCGCGGCGAGACGCCGACGGCGACGTACGAGACGAGCACCATCACCGCGATGGCGACGAGCAGCGCCGTCCAGGTCTCGTCGAAGTCCTCCAGGCACACATAGGTGACGAGGACCCCGGCCGCCATCTCGCAGGCGACCCGGACGAGCAGGGCCACGTTGAGGTAGCGGGTGGGGTCGGCGGCCACCTGGGCGAGCTTGGCGGCGCCGCGCCGCCCGGACCGCACGGCCTCGGCCGCGCGGAACGAGGACGTACGGGCGATGCCGGCCTCCGCGCAGGCGGCCAGCCAGGCGACCACGACCAGGGCGACGGCGCCGAAGAGCAGCTGCCCGGTCATGAGACGGTCGGCGCCGGGGAGGGGCCGGTGTGGCCCTTCTCCGCCCGCCAGCCGTCGACGATGGCCGCCTGCAGACCGAACATCTCGGCCTTCTCGTCCGGCTCCTCGTGGTCGTACCCCAGCAGGTGCAGCACTCCGTGGACGGTCAGGAGCTGGAGCTCCTCGTCCATGGAGTGCTGCGTCGGCGCGTCCTCGCCCTGCTTCTCGGCGACCTCGGGGCAGAGCACGATGTCACCGAGGAGCCCCTGGGGGGGCTCCTCGTCGTCCTTCATCGGCGGACGCAGCTCGTCCATCGGGAAGGACATGACATCCGTCGGACCCGGCAGGTCCATCCACTGGATGTGCAGCTGCTCCATGGCGTCGGCGTCCACGACGATCACCGAGAGCTCGGAGAGCGGGTGGATCCGCATCCGCGTGAGCGCGTAGCGGGCGATGTCGAGGATCGCCTGCTCGTCGACCTCGGTTCCGGACTCGTTGTTGACGTCGATCGACATGGTGCGCTCTGCTCTACTTCCGGTTTCGGCCGCTCTGGCCGTTCTGGTCCTGCTGGCTGTCGTACTTCTCGTACGCGTCGACGATACGGCCGACGAGCTTGTGCCGGACGACGTCCTGGGACGACAGCCGGGAGAAGTGGACGTCCTCGACACCCTCCAGGATGTCCTGGACCTGGCGCAGACCGCTCTTCGTCCCGTTCGGCAGGTCGACCTGGGTGATGTCACCCGTGATGACGATCTTCGAGTCGAAGCCGAGGCGGGTGAGGAACATCTTCATCTGCTCGGCGCTGGTGTTCTGCGCCTCGTCCAGAATGATGAACGCGTCGTTCAGCGTGCGTCCGCGCATGTACGCCAGGGGGGCGACCTCGATCGTGCCGGCCGCCATCAGGCGGGGGATCGACTCGGGGTCGAGCATGTCGTGCAGCGCGTCGTAGAGCGGGCGCAGATACGGGTCGATCTTCTCGTAGAGCGTGCCCGGCAGGAAGCCGAGGCGCTCGCCCGCCTCCACGGCGGGCCGGGTCAGGATGATCCGGGTGACCTGCTTGGACTGCAGGGCCTGGACCGCCTTGGCCATGGCGAGATAGGTCTTTCCGGTACCGGCGGGGCCGATGCCGAAGACGATCGTGTGCTTGTCGATCGCGTCGACGTACCGCTTCTGGTTGAGGGTCTTGGGGCGGATGGTGCGACCGCGGCTGGAGAGGATGTTCTGCGTGAGCACGTCGGCCGGCGTCTCGTGGCCGTCCTCCCCCTTGCCGTTCTCGCTCGCCCTGAGCATGGCGATCGAGCGTTCCACTGCGTCCTCCGTCATCGGCTGACCGGTGCGGAGCACCAGCATCATCTGGTCGAACAGGCGTTGGATGAGCGCGACTTCCGCCGGGGTCCCCGTGGCACTGATCTCATTGCCCCGGACGTGGATGTCGGCCGCCGGGAAGGCCTTCTCGATCACGCGCAGCAGCGAGTCGCCGGATCCGAGCAGCATCACCATCGGGTGCTTGGCAGGGACCTTGATCTGGGCACTCGCCTGCGGCTGTGTGGGTGTCTGAGTCATGGGCCGGCTCTGTGGCCTGCACATACCTCCCGTTGCAGGGTTCTCGCTGCTCGACAACCTCTGGAATACCAAGCGTACGACCTGGCACTGACAGTGCCGAGGGGTTTTACCGGGTGGTCGTCTGCGGGCCGGTGGTGGGCTGGTCGCGCAGTTCCCCGCGCCCCTAGGGGGCTGTGGCTGAGCTGGGTTCTCCGGCTGCGGCCGACTGCCTAAGGGGCGCGGGGAACTGCGCGACCAGCCCACCACGGTCCGCAGCCGAACGATCGCCCCACCGGGACGCTCACGCCGGGCTGCGGAAGCCGATCGTGGGGACCGCCCGACGCAGGGGCCACGCACGGGCCGCACCGGGCAGCAGGTCCTCCAGGAACTCGTAGCGGTGCAGGGCCTCGGGGTCCTGCCCGGACCGGGTGCGGACGGCCTGCCACCACGCGGCGATCTCCGCCCAGCCGGGCGCGGAGAGCGAGCCCCCGAACTCCTGCACAGACAGCGCGGCCGTCAGCCCGGCGAAGGCGAGGCGGTCCGCCAGCGGCCACCCCGCGAGCGTGCCGGTGACGAACCCGGCCACGAACACGTCGCCCGCGCCCGTCGGGTCGAGCGCCTCCACGGCGATCGCGGGCACCTCGGCGGTCTCGCCGGTCGAGCCGTCCACCGCGTACGCGCCCTCCGCGCCCAGGGTGACCACCGCGACCGGCACCTTCTCGGCCAGGGCGCGGGCGGCCGCGCGCGGGCAGTCGGTACGGGTGTAGCGCATCGCCTCGCCCGCGTTGGGCAGGAACGCCTCGCAGTGTTCGAGGCCGGTCAGGCCCGCCAGGTCCCAGTGCCCGGTGTCGTCCCAGCCGACGTCCGCGAAGATCCGCGAGCCGTGCCGGGCGGCGTCGGCGATCCACTCCTCGGTACGCCCGGGCTCCAGCGAGGCGATCGCGGCACGCGCGCGTGGCGGGGCAGCGGGCGTGGACTCCTCCGGGGGCGCCTCGTGGCCGTGCGAGACCATGGTCCGCTCGCCCTCGTACGCCATGGAGACGGTGACCGGCGAGTGCCAGCCGGGCACGGTCCGCGACAGCGACAGGTCGATGCCCTCGCCCTGCTCCAGGGCGTCCCAGCAGTACTCGCCGTAGTGGTCGTCGCCGAAGGCCGCCGCCAGCGAGGTGCGCAGCCCGAGCCGGGCGAGCGCGATGGCCATGTTGGCGACCCCGCCGGGGCTGGAGCCCATGCCGCGCGCCCAGGACTCCGTGCCGCGCACCGGCGCGGAGTCGAGGCCGGTGAAGATGATGTCCAGGAAGACCGTGCCGGTCAGGAAGACGTCGCACTCCGGGTCGCGGGGCCGGCGCACCCTGCCCAGCGGGTCGACGCCCGCGGTGTGGCCCCACCGGCCGGCGCGGTCCTGCTGCTGCTCTCTGCTGGATGTGGTCACGGCGGACTCCCCGTTCGCGTACGGATCAGGCCAGTGTGCCCGATCCGTACGACAACGAGGGCCTCCCTACCAGCGCGGCAGGGTGGGCGTACGCCACTGTTCGTACCCGGGGGCCAGCCTCATCGCGGCGGCGTCGTCGCGGTCGCGCAGGGTGCCGTCGTCGGCGAGCCAGCGCCGGTGGAGGCGGTCGAGCGCGTCCGGGTCGAGGGTGACGCCGAGGCCCGGGGCGTCGGAGACGGCGAGCCGCCCGTCCCGGAAGGCAGGGCGATCCACGACGACGTCCTCGCTCTGCCAGGGGTAGTGGCTGTCGCAGGCGTAGTCGAGGTTGGGCACGGTCGCGGCGACGTGGGTCATCGCGGCGAGGCTGATGCCCATATGGGTGTTGGAGTGCATGGAAAGCCCCACCCCGAAGGTGCGGCAGATCGCGGCCAGCTCCCGGGTGTTGCGCAGCCCGCCCCAGTAATGATGATCGCTGAGGACGACCTGCACGGCGTCGCGGAGAAAGGCCTCCCGGACCTCCCCGAAGGTGGTCACGCACATATTGGTGGCGAGCGGAACGTCCGTACCCGCCGAGACCTCCGCCATCGCGCGCGTGCCGGACGCCGGGTCCTCCAGATACTCCAGTACGTCCGCGAGCTCGGCGGCGACGCGCAGCGAAGTGGCCGCGCTCCAGCCGCCGTTCGGGTCGAGCCGCAGCGGATGCCCCGGGAAGGCCTCGGCGAGCGCCCGGATCGCGGCGACCTCCTGCTCGGGCGGGAAGACGCCGCCTTTGAGCTTGAACGAGCCGAACCCGTACTCGCGCACGAACCGCCGGGCCTGCGCCACGATCCCGGCGGGGTCGACGGCAGCCCCCCAGTCGTCCTTCTCGCTCGCCCCTCCCGGGTGTTCGGCCCACCGGTAGAAGAGATAGGCGCTGTACTCCACGCTGTCGCGGACCTTGCCGCCGAGGAGCGTGTGCACGGGCAGGCCGAGCGCCTTGCCGAGCGCGTCGAGGCAGGCGACCTCGAAGGCGGAGACGACGGAGAGCCGCAGCTTGTCGGCGCTCTGCACCCCGCGCAGCCCGCCGACGTCCACGGAGTGATCGACGCGGGCCTCGTCCACAGGCAGATTGTTCATAAGCGTGAACAGCCCGTTGAGGTCGGAGAGGTCGTGCCGGGCGGCGAGGAGGGAGGCGGCGTACGGCCGGGCGAGTTCGAGGTACTTGGTGTCGCCATAGGTCTCTCCCACGCCGGTGACGCCGCTGTCCGTGACGACTTCGACGACGAGGCGGGGGGTGTACGGCTGGTGCACGCCCTGGACGTTGAGGAGCGGGGGGTCGGAGATGAGGACGGGGGTGAGCCGGATGTCGACGATGGCGTGCCGCTGCGGATGTGCATCCATGGGATTGGAGACTAGATATGTGAACGAGAGGGGGTCAAGGGGATGGCCGGGAGCGCAGGCAGGGGGAGTGGGGGTCACCCACTCCCCCTCCCACCAAACAAAATATGACCTAGATCACCAATCCACGGCTTTCGCGCACTCGGGGTGCTTGATACAAGTTGGGCCGCGTTCCCGTACGTGACAACACCGGGCGCATCCCCCCTCTTTGAACTTTCTCCGCACCTTCTGCCCGTTCGGGCACCGCTCCCTGGAACGCCCATGTCCGCACGCCCTCGTGCCGCCTGGCCGCTGGTCGCCGTCTTCACGGCCGGCTACCTCGCCGCGTATCTGCTCCCGACCGTCGTGGGCCGCCTCTCCTCGGGCCTCGGCCTCTCCCCCACACAGGCCGGACTCATCGGCTCCACGCTGCTGTTGAGCTCGGCGGCGGCGGGCTTCGCGACGGCCGGGGCGCTGTATCTGACGATCCCGCGCCTCGGGGGCGGGCACGGGGTCCCGTTCGCGGCGATCGGGATGGTGGCGGGGTTGGCGTGGCCGGCGACGACGCGCCTGCCGGGTCCGGCCCCGGTCCACGCCACCGGGCGTGGCGAGATCCTGTGGAACGTCTTCTACCCGGTGGTGCTCTCGTACTTGCTGGCCTTGGCGGCGTCCCTGGACCCCCGCGGCCGCTGGGCGGTCCTGGCGCTGGGGGTGGCGTGCGGGCCCCTGACGGGGAGCGTGCTGTCGTCGGCGGCGGGGTTCGGGGGGATGGGGGCGGTGCTGGGGGCACTGCTGCTGGCTGTGGCCGCACCACTGACGCTACTGGCGTCCCGCCCGCGCCGGGCGCGGGTGGTTCGGCCTGGGGGTGGGGAGTTCGGCCTGTCGGTGTGAGGGGTTACGGGGGTGCGGGGGTGCAGCCCCCGGGAAAACCACCTTCACCCTTCCCCACCCCCGGAGGGTCTAGGGAAGGGGCGGGGTGGGGAACTCGTACGCCTCGACCTCCGCCAGGTACCCCTCCCGCACCCCCTCCTCCCCCTCCAAAAACGCCGCCAGGAACGAGTTCCGAGCGAGGACCCGCAGGTCCTCCGAAGACAGCCCCAGCGCCTTCCCGACCGCGTCGAACGTATCCCCCACGTACCCCCCGAAATACGCCGGATCGTCAGAGTTCACCGTGCACAGAAGCCCCGCATCCATCATCCGCCGCAACGGATGCGCCGACAGCTCGGACACCGCCCGCAGCCGCACGTTCGAGAGGGGGCACAGCGTCAGCGGGATCCGGTCGCGGACCAGGCGGGCGACCAGCGACGGGTCCTCCAGGGCCCGCAGCCCGTGGTCCACCCGCTCCACCCCCAGCACGTCGAGCGCCTCGGTGATGTACGACGGCGGCCCCTCCTCCCCCGCGTGCGCCACCTTCCGCAGCCCCAGCGAGTCCGCCACCGCGTACACCTCGCGGAACTTCGCCGGCGGATGCCCGACCTCCGCCGAGTCGAGGCCGATGCCCACGATCCGGTGCAGATACGGCCGCGCCGCCTCCAGCGTCTCCAGGGCGGACTCGGCCGACTGGTCGCGCAGGAAGCAGAGGATCAGCCGAGTGGAGATGCCGTGGCGCTCCTGACTCCGGTCCAGGGCCCGGCCGAGCCCCTCCACCACCGTCCCGATCGGCACGCCGCGCGCCGTGTGCGCCTGCGGGTCGAAGAAGATCTCCGCGTGCCGCACCCCCTGCGCCGCCGCCCGCGCCAGATACGCCTCCGCCAGCGCCTCGAAGTCGTCCTCCGTACGCAGCACCGCCATCAGCGAGTAGTACAGGTCGAGGAAGGACTGCAGGTCGTCGAAGAGGTACGCCTTGCGCAGCTCCTCGGTGTCCGCGTACGGCAGCCGCACACCGTTGCGCGCGGCCAGTTCGAAGGCGAGCTCGGGTTCGAGGGTGCCTTCGATGTGGAGGTGGAGTTCGGCTTTGGGGAGGGGCATGGGTGCACTTTCCTGAAAGGAGCAAAGGGGCTACGGCGAAATCCGCTCGGACAACGCAACTACGGCGCACGTCTCGGCAACGGCACCCGCATCAGATCCGCCGCGATCGTCAGCTCCCCCTCGAACCCCGCCCCCCGCGCCTGCCGCTCGAACTCGGCCGGGTCCGCGTACCGCTGCGAGAAGTGGGTGAGGACGAGGTGGCGGACCCCCGCGTCCCGGGCCACCACAGCCGCCTGACCTGCCGTCAGATGCCCGTGGTCCTCCGCCAGCCGTACGTCCTCGTCCAGGAACGTCGACTCGATCACCAGCATGTCGCAGCCCTCCGCCAGCGCGGGCACGCCGTCGCAGAGCCGGGTGTCCATGACGAAGGCGAACCGCTGTCCGCGCCGCGTCTCGCTGACGTCGTCGAGCGTGACCCCGCCGAGCGCGCCCTCGCGCTGGAGGCGGCCCACGTCCGGCCCGGCGATGCCGTGCTCGGCCAGGAGCGCGGGCAGCATCCGGCGCCGGTCCGGCTCGGTGATCCGGTAGCCGTACGACTCGACCGGGTGCGAGAGCCGCCGCGCTTCGAGCGTGTACGCGTCGGTCGCGGCCGGCACCGCCCCCTCGCCGTCCACCGGCACCTGCGCCAGCTCGACCGTCTCGCGGTAGGCCGTGGCGTACCGCAGCCGGTCGAAGAAGTGCTGCCCGCTCGCCGGATAGTGCGCGGTGACCGGGTGCGGCACGCGGTCGAGGTTGATCCGCTGGATCACCCCGGCGAGCCCCAGCGAGTGGTCGCCGTGGAAGTGCGTGACGCAGATCCGGTCGATGTCGTGCGCGGCCACACCGGCCCGCAGCATCTGCCGCTGGGTGCCCTCGCCGGGGTCGAAGAGGATGCCCTCGCCGTCCCAGCGCAGCAGATAGCCGTTGTGGTTGCGGTGCCGGGTCGGGACCTGGCTGGCGGTGCCGAGCACCACCAATTCGCGTACGGACACGTGCGGTTACCGGTCCTATCCCGGCGGCCACTGCAGGCCGCGCCCGCCGAGCAGGTGGGCGTGCGCGTGGAAGACGGTCTGGCCCGCGCCGCTGCCGGTGTTGAAGACGATCCGGTACCCGCTGCCGTCGATCTTCTCGGCGGCGGCGATCTCCCCGGCCTCGCGCAGCAGATCGGCGGCGATCGCCGGCTCGGCCGCGGCGAGCGAGGCGGCGTCGGGGTGGTGGACGCGCGGGATGACGAGGATGTGCGTCGGCGCCTGGGGGTTGATGTCGCGGAACGCCACGACGGTCTCGGTCTCCCGGACGACGGTCGCCGGGACGTCCCCCGAGACGATCTTGCAGAACAGGCAGTCCGCCTGCGGCTCTCCGGCCACGGTCCTGAGCTCCTCGGTCGCGGTGGAACAGTGGATCAGTCACAGGCATGCTACTGACGTCCGCCCGCCGATCCCCACTCGCCCCGTACTCATCCGTCCCGGTTCGTCACTTGCCCTTGAACGACTCCGTCACGGTCACCGTGACCGTCACCGTCGGGCGGCTGCCCGGTTTGCCCGGGGGCCTGGGCGTGTTCTTGGTGGGGAGCGGGGCGTTGCAGTCGCCCAGGACGCTCGCGTGGAAGACCGTGCGGTCCGCGACCTTCGCCGTCAGGTCGCCGCGTACGCAGCGGTCCTCGCGCTCCTCCGTGACCTTGCCGGTGACGTTGATCTTCTTGTTGTCGTCGGTGCGGCCCCGGCAGTCGACCGTGGCGACCGAGCGGGTCGAACCGGCCGACGGGGTACGGGTCGAGGTGCCGCCGCCGTCGATCTTCGCCGTGCACGTCAGGTAGCGCACCTTGACGCCGTCGTGCTCCAGCTTGCTCGTCGCGACCTTGTCGGTGGTCACCGAGACGGTGACCGAGCTCATGCCGCCGACCGGGTCGCAGGCCGCGGCCCCGACGGCGGCCGCCCCGGCCAGACCGAGCGCGGCGAGCGCGCGCCGGTGGCGCAGCGGCAACGTTGCGTATCTCCTTGCCCCCATACGCGCCAGCGTCCCACCACCGCGCCGGGCGCGGTAGACGGCTTTACGACGTCACGACCAGCGGCCGGTGCGCCCCATCAGCAGTGCGGCCGCCGCCGTGCCCGCCGTGGAGGTGCGCAGAACGCTCGGGCCGAGCCGGTACGGCTGGGCGCCCGCCTGCGCGAAGGCCGCCAACTCCTCGGGGGAGACGCCCCCTTCGGGGCCCACCACCAGGACGATCTCCCCGTGGTCGGGAAGCCCGGCCGTGGCCAGCGGCTCGCTCGGGGCGTCCCGGTCCTCGTGCAGCACGGCGGCGAAATCAGCCGTGGCCAAAAACGCGACAACCTGCTTGGTCGTCATCGCGTCCCGTACCTCCGGGAACCGCACCCGGCGCGACTGCTTGCCCGCCTCCCGGGCCGTGGCGCGCCACTTGGCGAGGGACTTGGCGCCCCGGTCGCCCTTCCACTGCGTGATGCAGCGCGAGGCCTGCCACGGCACCACGGCGTCGACGCCGGTCTCGGTCATCGTCTCGACCGCGACCTCGCCCCGGTCGCCCTTGGGCAGCGCCTGGACGACGGTGATCCGCAGCTCGGGCTCGGGCTCCTGCATCACCGAGTCGAGCTGGACGATCAGGCGGTCCTTGCCCTCGGTCTCCAGGACCACGCAGTCCGCCCAGTTCCCGAGCCCGTCGGTGAGCACCACGTCCTCACCGGGGTTGAGCCGCTTCACGGAGACGGCGTGCCGCCCCTCGGGCCCGTCCAGGACGTACCGGCCGCCCGGCCCGGACTCGCGGAAACGGTCGACGACGAAGACCGGGGCGGTCATGACGCACTCCTCATGTGTTTCGGTTTCTCGATGCGGCGGCCAACGCGGCGAGCGCCGCGTCCAGTTCGGCCGCCAGGACCTCCACCAGCTGCCCGGCAGGCAGCTCCCGCGCCAGCCGGTGCCCCTGGCCCGCCCACAGCGCCATGCCCTGGGCGTCGCCCGCCGCCGCGGCGGCCCGCCGCAGCCCGGCGGTGAGCTGGTGCACCTCCGGATAGGCGGCCGGGGCGTACGGCCCGTGCTCGCGCATGAAACGGTTCACCAGGCCGCGGGCCGGGCGTCCGGAGAACGCCCGCGTCAACTCCGTACGGACGAAGAGGGGGTTGGTCAGCGCCTGCTTGTGCAGCGCGTGCGCGCCGGACTCGGGGCAGGCCAGGAACGCCGTGCCGAGCTGCGCCGCGTCCGCGCCCGCCGCGAGCACCGCCGCGATCTGGGCGCCGCGCATCAGCCCGCCGGCCGCGATGACCGGAAGCCGTACGTTCTCGCGGACCTGGGTGATCAGGGAGAGCAGCCCGATGCCGGAGCCGTCGGCCTGCGGGTCGTCGCGGTGGGTCGACTGGTGCCCGCCGGCCTCTATCCCCTGCACGCACACGGCGTCGGCCCCGGCGCCCTGCGCGGCCAGCGCCTCGTCGGCGGTGGTCACGGTGACGACGGTGTACGTGCCGAGCGCGGCGAACGCGGCGAGCACCTCGCGCTCGGGGCAGCCGAAGGTGAAGGAGACGGCCGCGACCGGGTCCTCGCGCAGGATCGCCAGCTTGGCCTCGTAGCCGTCGTCGCCACCGGAGTCGGCGTCGCCCAGCGGCGTCTCGTACCAGGTGGCCTCGCCCGCCAGCTGGCTGCGGTACACCTCGATGACGGCCGGGTCGGTGTGCGGCGGCTGCGGCATGAACAGGTTGACCCCGAACGGCCGCCCGGTGAGCCCGCGCAGCTGCTTGATCTCCTGGTACATGCCGTCGGCCGTCTTGTAGCCGGCGGCCAGGAACCCGAGTCCGCCGGCGTCGCCGACCGCGGCGGCCAGACCGGGGGCGGAGACGCCACCGGCCATGGGAGCCTGCACGATCGGATACCGGCAGAGATCGGTCAAAGCCATGCCCGCATCGTGCCACGGGCACGCTCCGGCACCGAATCGCCCGCCCTCCCTGGGCTCCGCCCCGGCCCCTCTTGACCTGCGGGCCGGTGAGGGCTGGTCGCGCCCACGCGGCGGAGCCGCAAATCGATACAGCCCCGCGCCCCTGACTACCTAGGGGCGCGGGGAACTGCGCGAGCAACCCAGCACGGTCCGCAGCCGACAGGCCTCAGCGACCGTTGAACGCGTCCTTCAGCCGGGAGAACAGACCCTGCTGACCCGGCTGGAACTGGCCCAGGGGGCGCTCCTCGCCGCGCAGCTTGGCCAGCTGGCGGAGCAGGTCCTCCTGCTGCGGGTCCAGCTTGGTCGGCGTGGTGACCTCGACGTGGACGATCAGATCGCCCCGGCCGCCGCCGCGCAGATGCGTCACACCGCGCCCGTGCAGCGGGATGGACTGGCCCGACTGCGTGCCCGGGCGGATGTCCACCTCCTCCATGCCGTCCAGCGTCTGCAGCGGCACCTTGGTGCCGAGCGACGCCGCCGTCATGGGGATCGTCACCGTGCAGTGCAGATCGTCGCCACGGCGCTGGAAGACGTCGTGGTTGAGCTCGTGGATCTCCACGTACAGGTCACCGGCGGGGCCGCCGCCGGGGCCGACCTCGCCCTCGCCCGCGAGCTGGATCCGGGTGCCGTTGTCGACACCGGCCGGGATCTTGACCGTGAGCGTGCGGCGCGAGCGGATGCGGCCGTCGCCGGCGCACTCCGGGCACGGCGTGGGCACGACGGTCCCGAAGCCCTGGCACTGGGGGCAGGGCCGGGAGGTCATGACCTGACCCAGGAAGGAGCGGGTGACCTGCGACACCTCACCGCGGCCGCGGCACATGTCACACGTCTGCGCCGAGGTGCCGGGGGCAGCGCCCTCGCCGGAGCAGGTCGTACACACCACCGCGGTGTCGACCTGGATCTCCTTGGTCGTGCCGAAGGCCGCCTCGTTGAGGTCGATCTCCAGGCGGATCATGGCGTCCTGGCCCCGGCGGGTGCGCGAGCGCGGGCCGCGCTGCGCCGCGTTGCCGAAGAACGCGTCCATGATGTCCGAGAAGTTCCCGAAGCCGCCCGCGCCGAAGCCGCCCGCGCCACCGCCGCCGGAGGACGACAGGGGGTCGCCGCCGAGGTCGTAGACCTGCTTCTTCTGCGGGTCCGAGAGGACCTCGTAGGCGGCGTTGATCTCCTTGAAGCGCTCCTGCGTCTTCGGGTCCGGATTCACATCCGGGTGGAGTTCGCGCGCCAGGCGCCGGAACGCCTTCTTGATCTCGTCCTGCGATGCGTCGCGGCGTACGCCCAGTACGGCGTAGTAGTCCGTGGCCACTTACGACTCCGCCAGGATCTGTCCGACGTAACGTGCCACTGCGCGTACCGCTCCCATCGTTCCGGGGTAATCCATGCGGGTCGGTCCGACCACGCCGAGTTTTGCGACGGCTTCGCCGCCCGAACCGTAGCCGACCGAGACGACGGACGTGGAGTTCAGCCCTTCATGGGCGTTCTCATGCCCGATTCGTACGGTCATGCCCGATTCCTTGGCCTCGCCGAGCAGCTTGAGGAGCACCACTTGCTCCTCCAGCGCCTCCAGCACCGGCCGGATGGTCAGGGGGAAATCGTGCCCGAAGCGGGTGAGATTGGCGGTGCCGCCGATCATCAGCCGCTCCTCGGTCTCCTCGACCAGGGTTTCGAGCAGGGTGGAGAGCACCGTCGAAACGGTTCCTCGGTCCTCCGGTTCGAAGGACTCCGGCAGGTCCTGCACCAGCTGCGGGACGTCCGCGAAGCGGCGCCCCACCACCCGGCTGTTGAGCCGGGCCCGCAGGTCCGCCAGCGAGGTCTCGCCGAACGGCGCCGGGCAGTCGACCAACCGCTGCTCGACCCGCCCGGTGTCCGTGATGAGCACCAGCATCAGTCGGGCCGGGGCCAGCGACAGCAGCTCCACGTGCCGCACGGTGGACCGCGTCAGCGACGGGTACTGCACGACGGCGACCTGCCGGGTCAGCTGCGCGAGCAGCCGCACGGTCCGCGCCACCACGTCGTCGAGGTCGACGGCCCCGTCCAGGAAGTTCTGGATGGCCCGCCGCTCCGGCGACGACAGCGGCTTGACGCCCGCGAGCCGGTCGACGAACAGCCGGTAGCCCTTGTCGGTCGGGATGCGACCCGCGCTGGTGTGAGGCTGGGCGATGAAGCCCTCCTCTTCCAGCACGGCCATGTCGTTGCGCACGGTCGCCGGGGAGACGCCCAGCGCGTGCCGCTCGGTCAGGGCCTTCGAGCCCACCGGCTCCTCGGTCCCGACGTAGTCCTGGACGATGGCGCGCAGGACCTCAAGTCTGCGTTCACTGAGCACCGCGCACACCTCCAGCTGTCGTCCCTAGGCGCTCTGCCTGGCACTCTGTGCGTTCGAGTGCCAGCAATCCCCCGGTCAGTGTACGGCCGACCGGTACACCCCTAGCAAGGGCGGCCGCCCGTGACGCTCGCGGCGCGGTGGAGCGGCGCGGCCGGGCGCTGTCCCCGACCGCCCGGGATAGCGTCACGTCATGGACGTCAGATGGGAAGAGTTCGGCTGGGAGCGGCTCGGCGACGGCGTGGGCCGCCGCAGGCTTCCGGGGTGGGACGCGACGGTGGGCCTGGTCGTCGGCGACGACGCGGTCCTGCTGTACGACACGGGGTCGACCCTGCGCGAGGGCGCCGAGCTGCGCGCCCAGGCGCAGGCGCTGCTCGGGCGCCGGGTGACGCACATCGCACTCAGCCATCCGCACTTCGACCACGTGCTCGGCACGGCCGCGTTCTCCGGGGTGGAGGTGTACGGGGCGGTGGGCATCGACCGAGTGCTCGACGGCGACGCCCTGCGCACCGACGCCGTCTCGCAGGGGGTGCCGGCCGCGCAGGCCGCCGAGGCCGCGGACCTGCTGGTGCGCCCGCACCACTTCGTGACGGGCGAGTGGACGCTGGAGCTGGGCGGGCGGCAGGTGCTGCTGGCGAACGTGGGCCCGGGCCACTCGGGCCACGACCTGGCGGTCCTGGTCCCGGGCTCCTCGGGGTCGCCGGAGATCGTCTTCTGCGGCGACCTGGTCGAGGAGTCCGGCGAGCCGCAGGCGGGCCCGGACGCGGTCCGCACCCGCTGGCCCGCCGCGCTCGACCGGCTGCTCGACCTGGGCGGCGAGGACGCGGTGTACGTGCCGGGGCACGGGGCGGTGGTGGACGCGGCGTTCGTACGGGCGCAGCGGGGCCAACTCGCGGCGAAATTCGGCGTGTCGTAGCGCCGTACACCCATATGGCCACATGAACCGCCCGTATTCTCATCCGAATGCGCAGCTACAGCCCGGATCTGACCCCGCCCTGGAAGAAGGGGACCCCGGCCCCCGAGGTGCCCGCCGAGCTCGACCTGGTCGTCGAGGAGGTGACGACCGGGTTCTGCGGGGCGGTGCTCCGCTGTGAGGCGGGGACGGTGACGCTGGAGGACCGCTTCGGCAAACAGCGCGTGTTCCCGCTGGCGGCCCGTGGGTTCCTGCTTGAGGGGAAGGTGGTCACGCTGGTACGCCCGCCGGTGCCCGCGCCTTCGCGCCCGGCGCGCACGGCGTCGGGCTCCGTGGCGGTGCCGGGGGCGCGGGCGCGGGTGGCGCGCGCGGGGCGCATCTATGTGGAAGGGCGCCACGACGCGGAGCTGGTGGAGAAGGTCTGGGGCGACGACCTGCGGATCGAGGGGGTCGTCGTCGAATACCTCTCGGGCATCGACGACCTCCCGGCGATCGTCGCGGACTTCGCCCCCGGTCCCGACGCGCGCCTCGGCGTCCTGGTCGACCACCTGGTCCCCGGCTCCAAGGAGTCCCGGATCGCGGCGGCGGTCACGGGCTCGCACGTGCTGGTGGCCGGGCATCCGTACATCGATGTGTGGGAGGCGGTGAAGCCGGGGTCGGTGGGGATCGGGTCGTGGCCGGTGGTGCCGCGGGGGGAGGACTGGAAGACGGGCGTGTGCCGGGCCTTGGGCTGGCCCCCGAACACGGGGGCGGCATGGCAGCGGATCCTGTCCGGGGTCCGCTCCTACCGGGACCTGGAGCCGACCCTGCTGGGCAGAGTGGAGGAGCTGATCGACTTCGTCACAGCCCCCACCCCGCCCCTTCCCTGAACCCTCCGGGGGTGGGTGGGGGTAAGGGTGGCATCCCGGGGGCTACGCCCCCGGACCCCCCGGGCGGGGCCTGCGGCCCCTGCACCCCGCTTCGTTCGTCTGCGGACCGTCCTGGGTTGCTCGCGCAGTTCCCCGCGCCCCTTGAATGCCGCTGCGCGGCATCCCCTGGGCGCCCCGCAGGGGCGCATTCAGGGGCGCGGGGAACTGCGCGACCAGCCCCCACCGGTCCGCAGACGAACCCCGCCCCTCCCGGAGGGCTCCGTGGGGCGGGGACACGACAGGTCAGTCCACCAGGTCCCGTACCACCCCGTCCGCCAGCAACCTCCCCCGCAGCGTCAGCACCGCCCGCCCCTCCCCGTACGGCCCGGGCTCCAGCAGCCCGTCCGACAGGGCGCGGCGGGACGCCGCAAGGCCCGCCGGGTGCAGGAGGGACAGCGCGCAGCCGTCGCGGAGGCGCAGCTCCAGGAGGATGCGCTCGACGCGGCGGTCCGACAAGGACAGGACCTCGCGGCCCGCGCCCGGCGTGCGCCCACCCGCCAGCGCCGCCGCGTACGCCCCCGGATGCTTCACGTTCCACCAGCGGACCCCGCCCACGTGGGAGTGGGCCCCCGGCCCCGCCCCCCACCAGTCCGCGCCCCGCCAGTACAGCTCGTTGTGCAGGCAGCGCCCCGCCTCCGTGGTGGCCCAGTTGGACACCTCGTACCAGTGGAAGCCCGCCGCCTCCAGCACCGAGTCCGCGATCAGATAGCGGTCCGCGTGGACGTCGTCGTCCGTCATCGGGACCTCGCCGCGGCGGATCCGGCGCGCCAGCTGGGTGCCTTCCTCGACGATCAGGGCGTAGGCGGAGATGTGGTCGGGGCCCGCCCCGACGGCCGCCGCCAGCGACTCCCGCCAGTCCTCGTCCGTCTCCCCCGGCGTCCCGTAGATCAGGTCGAGGTTGACGTGGTCGAAGCCCGCCGCCCGCGCCTCGGCGACGCACGCCTCGGGGCGACCCGGCGTGTGCGTACGGTCCAGGATCTTCAGGACGTGCTGCTTCGCGCTCTGCATGCCGAAGGAGACGCGGTTGAAGCCCCCGGCGCGCAGCTCCTCCAGATACGCCCGGTCCACCGACTCCGGGTTCGCCTCCGTCGTCACCTCCGCGTCGTCCGCCAGGCCGAACTCCTCGCGTACGGCGGACAGCATGCGGACCAGGTCGGACGCCGGCAGCAGCGTCGGCGTGCCGCCGCCCACGAAGACCGTGCGGACCGGGCGGGGGTCGTCCCCGAGCACCTTCCGGGCGAGGCGGACCTCGTCGATCAGCGTGGCCGCGTAGTTGTCCCGGGACGCCAGGACGCCGCCCGAGCCGCGCAGCTCGGTGGCGGTGTACGTGTTGAAGTCGCAGTACCCGCAGCGCGTGGCGCAGTACGGAACGTGCAGGTAGAAGCCGAGCGGCCGCTCCCCCGCGCCCTCCAGGGCGGAACCGGGCAGCGCCCCGTCCTCGGGCATGGGCTCACCATCGGGCAGTACGGAAGGCATGCCCCCATTGTCCGCCACCTTGGGGCAAGCCCTCACCGGGCCTGGAGCACGAGCAGGGCCAGGTCGTCCTCGGGCGGCGTCGTGCCGAACGCGTACACCGCCCGCTTGACGCTCTCCGCGACCCCCGTCGCCGTCATCCCCACACACCCCGCGAGCACCGTCGCGAGCCCGTCGCCGTCGTCGAACATCTGCCGCCCCGAGCGGCGCTCGGTCACCCCGTCCGTGACGCACAGCAGGGTGTCCCCGGGCATGAGCCGGAAGCTCTCGCTCTCGTACGCCGCCCCCTCCACCACTCCGATCAGCACCTGCGGCACCGCCGCCGCCCGTACCGACCCCTCGGGCCGCAGCAGCAGCGGCAGCGGGTGCCCGGCGCTCGCCAGGGTGCACACGACGCCGCCGCCCTGCTCCTGCGGCACCGGCACCAGCTCCCCGTACAGGAGGGAGAGGAAGCGCGACTGCGGGCCCTCGGCCACCTCGCGGCCGCCGGCCGCCGCGACCATCCGCGCGGCCGCCTCCGCCGCCTCGACCCCGTCGTCGACGAGCAGCTTGTTGAGGCGGTCGAGCACGTCGTGCACCGCGTACCCCTCGCGGGCGAGCAGCCGCAGCCAGGGCCGCACCAGGCCGGTGACGACCGCCGCCTCGGGGCCGCTGCCCTGGACGTCGCCGAGCGCGAAGCACCAGCGGCCGTCGGCGCCGGGGAACAGGTCGTAGAAGTCGCCGCCCGCGACCCCCTCGCCGCTTGGCTGGTAGACCAGCGCGCTGTCGACGCCCGGGATCTCCGCCACGCTCGCGGGCAGCAGCCCGCGCTGGAGCACCCGGCTGATGGTGACCTGGCGGGTGTACTGGCGCGCGGCGCCGATCGCCAGCGCCACCCGGCGCACGAAGTCCTCGACGAGCCCGGTGACCTCGTCGGGGATGCGCGCCATCCCGCCCCGCCCCAGCATGAGCACGCCGACGGCCCGGCCGCCCGCCACCATCCGGTACGCCAGCGCCGCCCCGTCGTCGCCGTCCCGCGGGCCCGGCCACGGCATCGGGACCGGGCCGCCGCGCGCCGACTCCGGCAGCCGGGGCGGTTCCTTCTCCAGGACCGCCCGCAGCTCCTCGATCCCGGACTCGCGGGCGTGCCACACCCGGGCGAGGCGGGGCTCGCCGACCGGGCCGCCCGCCTCCGGGTCGAGCCAGATCGCGCACCAGTCGCAGAGCCGGGGCACCAGGAGCTGTCCGGCGAGCGCCGCGATCATGTCCTCGTCGAACTGGCCCGCCAGCAGGTCGGACGCCTCCGCCAGGAAGGAGAGGGCGCCCCGGTTCACCCAGTCGCGGTCCGGCCCGGAGGGGGCGCCGCGCGGCGGGGTGGCCAGTATCTCGGCGGCGCGCAGGCCGCGTTGGAGCCGCTCGTCGGAGCCCGGGTCCCCGTCGGAGCGGGAGGCGTCGTCCACGTCGAGGAGCAGCCGCGCCCACACCGTCTTCAGTCCGGTGCGGTAGGTGATCCCCCAGCACTCCGCGAGCGCCGCCACCAGGTGCAGCCCCCGCCCGTACTCCGGTGCGCCCGGCTCGCGCGCCCCGCGCGGCTCGTTGCGTACGACCCTGGAGGGGTGGTGGTCGGAGACCTCGATCACCACCGCGCCCGGCTCGTCCCCGGCGGGCGGCTCCAGGCGGCAGACCAGCTCGACGGTGGTGCCGGCGTGCACCACGGCGTTGGTGACCAGCTCGTTGACGAGTATCGCCGCGTCGTCGACGGCCCGGTCGTCGAGCCGGGCCACGCCGGGCGCCCCCTGGGCCGTCCAGTCGGCGAGCGCGGCCCGCACGAAGCGGCGGGCGGCGGACGGGGCGAGCGGGTTGCCGGGCAGACTGGTGCGGGCGGCGGACCCGCTCCCGCGCTCCGCGGCGTCGGGGGAGGGCGCCGGACGGAGTGGGCGGTTCACGCTCTCCCGCTGCGTTGGAATGGACCCCACGGTGCGGCTCCTGATCGGTTCTCACATTGCGCACCTCATGACACCGACAGAGTGACAGACTGAGCGTGCCCATAAGCGCCGAGTCACCGAAGTGGGCCGAGATGAACAGAGACAGTGCCGTGCCTTCCGGGGGCGGAGACTGGATCCGCGCACTGGAGTTACGCCCGCTGCTTGCCGCGATGACCGCGCTGCGCGACGGCGACTTCGGGGTCCGGCTCCCGGAGACCCACGAGGGCATACCCGCCGAACTGGCGGCGATCTTCAACCAGGTCGCCGTGCGCAACCAGCACCTCACCGACGAGCTGCTGCGGGTGCGCCGCGAGGTGGTCCGCCACGGGCGCCTGGACGAGCGGCTGGCGGCCAGCCCCGGGCAGGGCGCCTGGCAGGCCGGGGTGACGAGCGCGAACACACTGATCGACGCCCTGGTCGTACCGGCGGCGAACGCCACGCGCGTCCTGGACGCGGTGGCGGGCGGCGATCTGACCCAGCGGGTCGATCTCCACGACGGCAACCGCCAGTTGCGCGGCGATCTTCGCCGCCTCGGCCGGGCCGTCAACAAGATGGTGGACCAGCTCTCCCTGTTCACCGGCGAGGTGACCCGGGTCGCCCGCGAAGTCGGCACCGAGGGACGGCTGGGCGGACGCGCCAAGGTGCAGGGCCTGAGCGGCAGTTGGCGGGACGTGACCGAGGCCGTCAACACCATGGCCTCCCGGCTGACCGCGCAGGTCCGCGACATCGCCGCGGTGACCACGGCGGTGGCGCGGGGCGATCTGACCCGTACGGTGACGGTCGAGGCGACCGGCGAGCTGCTCGAACTGAAGCTCACCGTGAACACGATGGTCGACCAGCTCTCCGCGTTCGCGGACGAAGTCACCCGCGTCGCCCGCGAGGTGGGCACCGAGGGTCAGCTGGGCGGGCGCGCCCAGGTCCGGGGCGTCTCCGGGGTCTGGAAGGACCTCACCGACAACGTCAACTTCATGGCGTCGAACCTCACTTCCCAGGTCCGCAACATCGCCCAGGTGACGACGGCCGTCGCCAACGGCGACCTCTCCCAGAAGATCACCGTCGACGCCCAGGGCGAGATCCTGGAGCTGAAGTCGACCATCAACACGATGGTCGACCAGCTCTCCGCCTTCGCCGACGAGGTCACCCGCGTCGCCCGCGAAGTCGGCACCGAGGGCAATCTGGGCGGGCGCGCCCAGGTCCGGGGCGTCTCCGGGGTCTGGAAGGACCTCACCGAGAACGTCAACTTCATGGCGGACAACCTGACCTCCCAGGTCCGCAACATCGCGCTCGTCTCGACGGCGGTGGCCCAGGGCGACCTCGGCAAGAAGATCACCGTCGAGGCGAAGGGCGAGATCCTCGAACTCAAGTCGACCATCAACACGATGGTCGACCAGCTCTCCGCCTTCGCCGACGAGGTCACCCGGGTCGCCCGCGAGGTCGGCACGGAAGGCAACCTCGGCGGCCAGGCGCAGGTCCGCGGAGTGTCCGGGGTGTGGAAGGACCTCACCGACAACGTCAACTTCATGGCGTCGAACCTCACTTCCCAGGTCCGCAACATCGCCCAGGTGACGACGGCCGTCGCCAACGGCGACCTGTCCAAGAAGATCACCGTCGACGCGCGCGGCGAGATCATGGAGCTCAAGGACACCGTCAACACGATGGTGGAGCAGCTGCGCGCGTTCGCGGACGAGGTCACCCGCGTCGCCCGCGAGGTCGGCACGGACGGACGGCTCGGCGGGCGCGCCCAGGTCCTCGGCGTCTCCGGCGTCTGGAAGGACCTCACCGACAACGTCAACTACATGGCGGACAACCTCACTTCGCAGGTCCGCAACATCGCCCAGGTGGCGACCGCGGTGGCCCAGGGCGACCTCTCCAAGAAGATCGACGTGGACGCGCGCGGCGAGATCCTGGAGCTGAAGACCACCATCAACACCATGGTCGACACGCTCTCCTCGTTCTCCTCCGAGGTCACCCGGGTCGCCCGCGAGGTCGGCTCGGAGGGCCAGCTGGGCGGCCAGGCCCGGGTCGAGGGCGTGTACGGCACGTGGAAGCGCCTGACCACCAACGTCAACGAGCTCGCCCTCAACCTCACCACCCAGGTCCGCGCGATCGCGGAGGTCGCCTCGGCGGTGGCCCAGGGCGACATGTCCCGCTCGATCACCGTGGAGACCCGGGGCGAGGTCTCCGAGCTCAAGGACAACATCAACCTGATGGTGTCCAACCTGCGCGAGACGACCCGCGCCAAGGACTGGCTGGAGTCGAACCTGGCCCGCCTCGCGGGTCTGATGCAGGGCCACCGCGACCTGATGGAGGTCGCCGACCTGATCCTGCGCGAGCTGACGCCGCTGGTGAACGCGCAGTACGGCGCGTTCTTCCTGGCCGACCCGGACAACGAGGGCACCCCGTCGCGTACGACGTCGACGACCAAGGGGCTCGCCTTCATCGCGGGGTACGGCTCGGCGCAGGGCGCGACCGTCGACACCACCGGCATGCCCGGCCACGGTCTGGTCCGCCAGGCGGCCCTGGAGAAGAAGCGGATCCTGTTCGAGGAGGCGCCGCCCGACTACATCAAGATCAGCTCGGGTCTCGGCGAGGCGTCCCCGGCCAGTGTCGTGATCATCCCGATCCTCTTCGAGGACAAGCTCCTCGGCGTGATCGAACTGGCCTCCTTCTCCCGCTTCTCCGACGTCCACCTGGCGTTCTTCGACCAGTTCGTGAACACCATCGGCGTCGCGATCAACACCATCATCGCCAACTCCCGTACCGAGTCGCTGCTCAGCGAGTCCCAGCGGCTCGCCATCCAGCTCCAGGAGCGCTCCGACGAACTCCAGCGCCAGCAGGCCGAGTTGCAGCGCTCCAACGCCGAGCTGGAGGAGAAGGCCGCGCTGCTGGCGACCAGCTCCCAGTACAAGTCGGAGTTCCTGGCGAACATGTCGCACGAGCTGCGCACCCCGCTCAACTCGCTGCTCATCCTGGCCCGGCTGCTCTCCGACAACCCGGACGACCACCTCTCCGACCAGGAGGTCCAGTTCGCCACCACGATCCACCGCTCCGGCTCCGACCTGCTCCAGCTGATCAACGACATCCTGGACCTGTCGAAGATCGAGGCCGGCCGGATGGACGTACGGCCCAAGAAGCTGCCGCTCATCAAGGTGCTCGACTACGTCCACGCCACCTTCCGCCCGATCACCCTCGACCGGGACCTCGCCTTCGAGGTCGCGGTGGGCGAGGACGTGCCGCGCGAGATGTACTCGGACGAGCAGCGGCTCCAGCAGATCCTGCGCAACCTCCTCTCCAACGCGATCAAGTTCACCTCCACCGGCCGCGTCGAACTCCGCGTCAGCCGGATCAAGGACCCGGACGACGGGGTGCTGGGCGGCGCGGACGACCTGATCGCCTTCGCGGTCACCGACACGGGCATCGGCATCGCACCGGAGAAACTCCCGGTGATCTTCGAGGCGTTCCAGCAGGCCGACGGGACGACCAACCGCAAGTACGGCGGCACCGGCCTCGGCCTCTCCATCAGCCGCGAGATCGCGGGCCTGCTCGGTGGCCGGATCATCGCCGAGAGCGAGCCGGGCCGCGGCTCCACCTTCACGCTGTACGTGCCGGTGCTCTACCCCGGCCATGTGACGGGCGACTTCGACCAGCCCCCGGAGCTCGACGCCGACCCGGCCGAGCCGCTCTCCTCCGAGCACGTGCTGCTGCCCGACCAGGACGACGACTGGCCGACCAGCACCAAACTGGAGGAGTGGAAGGAGGGCCGGGCGGGCCAAGTGCTGCCGGGGCGGCGGGTGTTGATCGTCGACGACGACATCCGGAACGTCTTCGCGCTCACCCATGTGCTCGGCCGCGTCGGCATGCCCGTGCTGTACGCGGAGAACGGCCGCGAGGGCATCGAGACCCTGGAGCGCAACCCGGAGGTCGAGCTGATCCTGATGGACATCATGATGCCGGAGATGGACGGGTACGAGACGATCGAGGCCATCCGCCGCAGCCCCCTGTGGACCGATCTGCCGATCGTCGCCCTCACCGCGAAGGCGATGCCCGGCGACCGCGAGAAGTCGATCGCCCGGGGCGCCAACGAATACGTGCCCAAGCCCGTCGACGTGGACCGGCTGCTCACCGTGGTCTGCGCCCTGCTCGACCCGGAGGGCGACGGGGGCTCGGGGCCGGGGAGCGCGTCCGTACCGGAGCAGTCGAGCGGCGCCGGGGAGCCCGCCGCCTCTCCGCCGACCACGTAAGGCGACACGATGAGCACAGCGGCACCGCCCGACGAACGGGCGAGCATCCTCCTCGTCGACGACATGGAGGACAACCTGATCGCGCTGGAGGCCGTCCTGGGGTCGCTCAACGAGCCGCTGGTACGGGCGCGTTCGGGCGAGGAGGCGATGAAGGCACTGCTGCGGCAGACGTTCGCGGTGGTGCTGCTCGACGTAAGGATGCCGGGGATGGACGGCTTCGAGACGGCGTCCAACATCAAGCGGCTCGACCAGACGAAGGACGTGCCGATCATCTTCCTGACCGGCAACGACGGCGACAGCGGCTATGCGTTCCGGGGGTACGCCACGGGCGCGGCGGACTTCCTCACCAAGCCGTTCGACCCCTGGGTGTTGCGCGCCAAGGTGAACGTGTTCCTGGAGCTGCACCGCAAGAACCGCCAGCTGGAGCGGCTGCTGGCGCGCGAGCAGAAGCAGCTCGGCGAGATCGCGGAGCGGCTGGCGGAGATCGAGGCGGAGCTGGCGCGCGGCTGCCTGGCCGGGGCGAGCGACCTGCACCACCAGCTGATGACCCTGGAGGAGATCATCCGGGACATGAGAAGGGGGCGCGGCTGAGCGCGTTCGGGGGCGCGGGCGGCTTCGTCCGCACCCCGGACCGTACCGGCTACGCCTCCTTGGCCCCCGAGCTGCATTCTCCCGGGGGATAACCCCCGTACCCCCAGCCGGTCCCCGGCGCGCCCCGGACCGTACCGGCTACGCCTCCTTGGCGCCCGAGTACATGCCGTCGATGAGCTCCTTGTACTGGCGCTCCACGACCGGCCGCTTCAGCTTGAGGCTGGGCGTCAGCTCGCCGTGCTCCACGTCGAGGTCGCGCGGCAGCAGCCGGAACTGCTTGATGGTCTGCCAGCGCTGAAGGCCCTCGTTCAGGCGCTTCACATAGCCCTCGATCAGCGCCACGGTCTCCTGGTCGGCGACCACTTCGGCGTACGAGCCGCTGACCCCGTGGTCCTTGGCCCAGCCCAGGATCGCGGGCTCGTCGAGGGCGATCAGCGCGGTGCAGAAGTTCCGGTCGGCGCCGAGCACCAGGATGTTGGAGACGAACGGGCAGACCGCCTTGAACTGGCCCTCGACCTCGGCCGGCGCGATGTACTTGCCGCCGGACGTCTTGATCAGGTCCTTCTTGCGGTCGGTGATCCGCAGATAGCCGTCGGGCGAGAGCTCGCCGATGTCCCCGGTGTGGAACCACCCGTCGGACTCCAGGACTTCGGCCGTCTTCTCGGGCAGCTTGTGGTAGCCCTCCATGATGCCGGGGCCGCGCAGCAGGATCTCGCCGTCGTCGGCGATGCGCACCTCAAGGCCGGGCAGCGGCTTGCCGACCGTGCCCGTGCGGTAGGCCTCGCCCGGGTTCACGAAGGAGGCGGCGCTGGTCTCGGTGAGCCCGTACCCCTCCAGGATGTGGATCCCGGCGCCCGCGAAGAAGAAGCCGATCTCGGGCGCCAGCGCGGCCGAGCCCGAGACGGCGGCGCGCAGCCGCCCGCCGAAGGCCTCGCGGATCTTCGCGTACACCAGCGCGTCCGCGACCTTGTGCTTGGCGCCGAGGCCGAACGGCACCGAAGCCTTGCCGGTGCGCCGGAAGTTGTCCTGGCTGACCTTGGCGTACTCCCGGGCCACCTCGGCCGCCCACTGGAAGATCTTGTACTTGGCGCCGCCGGCCTCCCGCGCCTTGGCGGCGACCCCGTTGTAGACCTTCTCGAAGATCCGGGGCACGGACGCCATGTACGTCGGCTGGACGACCGGCAGATTCTCGATGATCTTGTCGACCCGGCCGTCGACGGCCGTCACATGCCCGACTTCGATCTGCCCGGAGGTCAGCACCTTGCCGAAGACGTGCGCGAGCGGCAGCCACAGGTACTGCACGTCCTCGCCGCTGATCAGCCCGGTCGCCGCGATGGCCTTCGCCATGTACGACCAGTTGTCCTGCGGCAGCCGTACGCCCTTGGGGCGGCCGGTCGTGCCCGAGGTGTAGATCAGCGTGGCGAGCTGGGTGGAGGTGATGGCCGCGATCCGCTCCTTGATCGCGTCCGGGTTCTTCTCCAGATAGGCGGCGCCGCGCGCCTCCAGCTCGGCGAGGGTGAGCACCCAGCCCTCGGGGTCGCCCTCGATCGGCTCGGCGCCCGCCGCGTCGAAGACCACGACGTGCTGGAGCTCCGGCAGCTCGGCGCGGCGCTCGCGCGCCTTGGCCAGCTGGGCCGCGTTCTCCGCGAAGAGCACCCGGCTCTCGGAGTCGCCCAGGATGTACGCCGACTCCTCGGCGTTGGTCTGCGGGTAGATGGTGGTGGTCGCGCCGCCCGCGCACATCACGCCGAGGTCCGCGAGGATCCACTCGATGCGGGTGGAGGAGGAGAGCGCGACGCGCTGCTCGGAGGTCACGCCGAGATCGGCGAGCCCGGCGGCGATCGCGTAGACCCGCTCGGCGGCCTGCCCCCAGCTCAGCGACTTCCACTCGTCAGGACCCTGGCCGCCGGCGGCCGGGACCGGATGGCGATAGGCCTCCAGGTCCGGGGTGGCTTCCACCCGCTGGACGAAGAGGGCCGCCACGGACGGTGGCCGGTTCTCGATCAAGGTCTGTGTGTCGCTCACGACGTCCTCCGGGCTGGCCTGCGGCAGGGCTGCGGCTGCTTCTTGTTTAACTGGCGAGTAACCATCGGGCCGTGATCAGAGTAAAGCGCTCCCGCCCCCCGCGTAAGGGGCAGTGGAAGGTGGTTTCATAACGAACGGACCCCCACTCCGAAGAGCGGGGGTCCGTCGTGGCACAGGGGGCTACTCGCCGGTCACTTCTTCTTGCTCGCAGAGTCGTCGCTGGACAGCACCGCGATGAAGGCCTCCTGCGGAACCTCCACGGAACCGACCATCTTCATCCGCTTCTTGCCTTCCTTCTGCTTCTCGAGCAGCTTCCGCTTACGGGAGATGTCACCGCCGTAGCACTTGGCGAGGACGTCCTTGCGGATGGCGCGGATGGTCTCGCGGGCGATCACCCGGGAGCCGATCGCGGCCTGGACCGGCACCTCGAAGGCCTGCCGGGGGATGAGCTCGCGCAGCTTGGCGACGAGCCGCACGCCGTACGCGTACGCCGCGTCCTTGTGGCAGACGGCGGAGAAGGCGTCGACCTTGTCGCCGTGCAGCAGGATGTCGACCTTGACGAGGCTGGCGGACTGCTCGCCGGTGGGCTCGTAGTCGAGCGAGGCGTAGCCCCGGGTCTTGGACTTCAGCTGGTCGAAGAAGTCGAAGACGATCTCGGCGAGCGGCAGCGTGTAGCGGATCTCGACGCGGTCCTCGGAGAGGTAGTCCATGCCGAGCAGGGTGCCGCGCCGGGTCTGGCAGAGCTCCATGATCGAGCCGATGAACTCGCTGGGCGCGAGGATCGTGGCGCGCACGACCGGCTCGTACACCTCCGAGATCTTCCCCTCGGGGAACTCACTCGGATTGGTGACGGTGACTTCCTTGCCGTCTTCGAGAACGACCCGGTAGACGACGTTCGGCGCGGTGGCGATCAGGTCGAGCCCGAACTCGCGCTCCAGCCGCTCGCGGATGACGTCGAGGTGCAGCAGCCCGAGGAAGCCGACGCGGAAGCCGAAGCCCAGCGCGGCGGAGGTCTCCGGCTCGTAGACGAGCGCGGCATCGTTGAGCTGGAGCTTGTCGAGGGCCTCGCGCAGGTCCGGGTAGTCCGACCCGTCCAGCGGATACAGACCCGAGAAGACCATCGGCTTCGGGTCCTTGTACCCGCCGAGCGCCTCGGTGGCGCCCTGGTGCAGGGAGGTGATGGTGTCACCGACCTTGGACTGCCGGACGTCCTTCACACCGGTGATGAGGTATCCCACTTCACCGACACCCAGCCCGTCGGCGGGCAGCATCTCGGGCGAGTTGGTGCCGATCTCCAGGAGCTCGTGGGTGGCGCCGGTGGACATCATCCGGATCCGCTCGCGCTTGTTGAGCTGACCGTCGACGACACGGACGTACGTGACGACGCCCCGGTACGAGTCGTAGACCGAGTCGAAGATCATCGCGCGGGCGGGCGCGTCGGCCACGCCGACGGGCGCGGGCACATCGCGCACCACGCGGTCGAGCAGCGCGTCCACGCCGATACCGGTCTTGGCGGAGACCTTCAGCACGTCCTCGGGCTGGCACCCGATGAGGTTGGCCAGCTCCTCGGCGAACTTCTCGGGCTGCGCGGCGGGAAGGTCGATCTTGTTGAGCACGGGAACGATGGTGAGGTCGTTCTCCATGGCGAGGTACAGATTCGCCAGGGTCTGGGCCTCGATCCCCTGGGCGGCGTCGACGAGGAGGACGGTCCCCTCGCAGGCGGCGAGCGATCGCGACACCTCGTACGTGAAGTCCACGTGCCCGGGGGTGTCGATCATGTTCAGGATGTGTGTCCGGCCCTGGTCCGGCCCCTCGCTGGGAGCCCACGGCAGACGAACGGCCTGAGACTTGATCGTGATGCCACGCTCACGCTCGATGTCCATGCGGTCGAGGTACTGGGCGCGCATCTGCCGCTGATCGACCACACCGGTCAGCTGGAGCATCCGGTCGGCAAGGGTCGACTTGCCGTGGTCGATGTGCGCGATGATGCAGAAATTGCGGATCAGAGCCGGGTCGGTACGGCTCGGCTCGGGCACGTTGTGAGGCGTCGCGGGCACGCAGGGTCCTGATTCTTGAGACGCGGGGCGTCTCGTCTCGGGCGATGTCGGATCGATACGTAGCCCCTATCGTCCCATGGGAACGGGACTGCGCTCGGTTTGGGCCGCCAGGTGGACGGCTGGTAACCTGGGCAGCTGTGCCTCGTCCGCCCTCTCAGCGGCGAGTGTCACAACCATCTGATACATCGAACCTGAAAAGGCTCTTTCGTGGCGAACATCAAGTCCCAGATCAAGCGGAACAAGACCAACGAGAAGGCGCGCCTGCGTAACAAGGCCGTCAAGTCCGAGGTCAAGACCGCGATCCGCAAGGCCCGCGAGGCTGTCCTGGCCGGCGACGTCGAGGCGGCCGACACGGCTGTCCGCACCGCCTCCAAGAAGCTGGACAAGGCCGTCAGCAAGGGCGTCATCCACAAGAACGCCGCCGCCAACAAGAAGTCGGCGCTGGCCACCAAGGTTGCCGTCCTCAAGGCTGCCTAATTCTGTCCGGCCGGTCTCTTAGTGGCTGACCACTTGATACACCACCGGTAGGGACCCAGCGGGCCCTCTCTTCCGCTCCCGACCGGTACCTGCACCACCGCCGCACGCGGCCTGCGTTCGCCACGCGGGTGCGGCGAACAGCTTGAACAGCTGAACAGCTTGAGCAAGACCCCGTTTCCGTCCGGCTGGGCGGGGGCGGGGTTTTGTGTTGGGGGGGCGGGGCTTCACGGGGGTGCAGGGGCCACGGGCCCCGCCCCTCCAGGGGCGCGGGGAACTGCGCGACCAGCCACAGCCAGCCCGCAGACGAACGGGGCCGGGCGGAGCCCAGTGAGCGGGGTGCAGACGAACGGGCCGGGGCGCAGCCCAGAAGCGGGGTGCAGGGGCCGCAGGCCCCGCCAGGGGTGCAGGGGGCGGAGTCCCCGAGCACGGGGTCCCGGGGGCGCAGCCCCCGGGAAACCACCTCCACCCCACCCCCGGAGGGTTTAGGGAAGGGGCGGGGAGGGGCTCAGCGCCGCGCCCGAGCCGCCCGCGCCACAGCCACAACCGCCTTCTCCAGCGCGTACTCGGGATCGTCCCCCCCGCCCTTCACCCCGGCATCGGCCTCAGCCACCGCCCGCAGGGCGAAAGCAACCCCATCCGGCGTCCACCCCCGCATCTGCTGCCGCACCCGGTCGATCTTCCACGGCGGCATCCCCAGCTCCCGGGCGAGATCGGCGGGCCGCCCGCCCCGGGCCGACGACAGCTTCCCGATCGCCCGCACCCCCTGAGCCAGCGCACTCGTGATCATCACCGGCGCCACCCCGGTCGACAGCGACCACCGCAGCGCCTCCAGCGCCTCCGCCGCCCGGCCCTCCACCGCCCGGTCCGCGACCGTGAAGCTCGATGCCTCCGCCCGCCCGGTGTAGTAGCGCCCGACGACCGCCTCGTCGATCGTGCCCGCCACGTCCGCGCACAGCTGCGACACCGCCGAGGCGAGCTCCCGCAGATCGCTGCCGATCGAGTCGACCAGCGCCTGGCACGCCTCGGGCGTGGCCGAACGCCCCAGCGCCCGGAACTCCGACCGCACGAACGTCAGCCGCTCCGCCGGCTTCGTCGTCTTGGGGCACGCCACCTCCCGCGCCCCCGCCTTGCGCGCCGCGTCGAGCAGCCCCTTGCCCTTGGCCCCGCCCGCGTGCAGCAGCACGAGCGTGATCTCCTCGGCGGGCGCGTCGAGATACGCCTTCACGTCCTTGATCGTGTCCGCCGACAGATCCTGCGCGTTCCGTACGACCACGACCTTGCGCTCGGCGAACAGCGAAGGGCTGGTCAGCTCGGCCAGCGTGCCGGGCTGGAGCTGGTCGGAGGCGAGGTCGCGCACATCGGTGTCGGCGTCGGCGGCCCGTGCGGCCGCCACCACCTGCTGCACGGCGCGGTCGAGCAGCAGGTCCTCCTGGCCCACGGCGAGCGTGAGCGGGGCGAGCGGATCGTCGGTGGAATTCTTCCTGGTGGCCATCGCTGTCCAGCATCCCACGCGCCACTGACAGGACCCCACTGCCAGCGCCCCTGGCAGCCCGCGACGCCCCCCCGGAAGCCCCCGGAAGCCCTCGGAAGTCGAAGGCAGCCGCCCGGGGGCCGTTCCCCCTCACCCCTCCCCGTACCGGAGAATGTCCAGGTGAGCGATGTGACCCGACACGTACTGGTGCTGCCCGACCGCGACGCCGCCGACGAGGTGGCCGAGGAGCTCCCCGCCCGCTTCGGCCTGGCCGAAGAGCCCCAGCTCGTACGCGACGCCCTGGCCGGCGAGGACGACGCTGAGGACGCCCAGTGGCTGGTCGTCGTCGAGGACCCGGACCGCCGCCTCGACCCGGCGGCCCTGAACGAACTCGCGGAGGAGTACGAGGGCTGGCTGGAGGCCCCGTAGCCCGCTCAGCCCGCACCCCGCGAGCACGACCGGGGCTCACCCGCTGGCGGGCACGACCTGCGGCCGGCTCACCCGCTGCCGGCACGGCCTGCGGCTGGCTCACCCCGCCTTGGGCAGGACCTACGGCTCAGCCGACCTTCGGCAGGACCTGAATGTCCATCTCGATGGAGATCGACGACCCGATCGCCGCGATCCCCCGCGCCAGCATGGTCTGCCACGTCAGCGTGAAGTCCTCCCGGTGCAGCTCCGTCGTCGCCCGGCAGGCCGCCCGCGTCTCGCCCTCCAGCCCCGTACCGAGGCCGAGGTACTGCGTGTCCAGCGTGACCGTACGGCTCACCCCGTGCAGCGTCAGCCCGCCGATGACCGCCCAGCGGCTGCCGCCCCGGTGCACGAACCGGTCGCTGTAGAACTCCAGCGTCGGGCAGCGCTCCACGTCCAGGAAGTCCCCGGACCGCAGATGGTCGTCGCGCATCCGGACACCGGTGTCGATGGACGCCGCGTCGATGACGACGTGCATCGCGGACTCCTCCATCCGCTCCCCGATCCGGATGACCCCGGCGAACGTGTTGAACCGCCCGTGAATCCGCGCCAGCCCGATGTGCCGTGCGGTGAAGCCGATCTGGGAGTGCATCGGGTCGAGCTCCCACTCGCCCGGCTCGGGCAGCGCGGGCGGCTCCGCGAGCTGGAGCTTGACGTCACCCAGCCCGGCGAGCGTGCTCTCCGCCACCACGGCGTTGCTGTGGAACGGCGTGTACCCCTCCGCCGTCACCGCCAGCCGGTACTCCCCCGCCGGCACCGTCGCCATGACACTGCCGTACGGATCGGTCTCCCCCGCGAGGACCTTGCGGCCCGCGCTGTCGCTGACCACGAACTCGGCCTGCCGGACCGGCTCGCTGACCGGGTCCAGGACCCGGCAGCTGAGCACCCCGGCCGTCGGCGGAACGGCGACCGCCGCGAGAGGGCCGCTCCGGACCGTACGGGCCGCACGGCCAGTACGAGCCGTACCGGCCGTACGGGAAGAGTCGGTCGAACGCCTGCCGGGCCAGCGGCTGAACACGGTGCACACACTCCCGTGCGAGAAGGAACTTCCGGACCGCGCACGGCCAGGACATCCTCGTCACGGCAGGACTTGCGGCCCTTGACGAAGATGCATTCGATCACTGTTGACCCGTTCGAGGCAAACGAGACCCATGTGACGTGTTGAGCAACACTGTCCGGAGAGGCCCGAATTGCTACCCCGGGTTACACCGCACGGCCGACCACGGGATCCCCTCCCACAGGGGCACGCCATGCCGGGGCACGACCGAACTCCCACGCTGCGGCCCGGGCCCCACCCTCCCCCACCCGTCCTCATGGCCCGCGCCCCAGCGGCACCGCCATCAGCCCGCTCCCCGCCCCGCTCCCCCTCCCCGTCACCGCGATCGCGCCGTCCGTGTCCGTACGCAGCACCCGCGCCCCGGACGCGGCGAGCAGGGACACCGTGGCGGGCGCCGGGTGGCCGTACGGGTTGCCCCTCCCCGCCGAGATCAGCGCCAGCCGGGGCCGGATCGCACGCAGCAGGGCCGGGTCCTGGTGGGCCGAGCCGTGGTGGGCGACCTTGAGGACGTCCACCGGCGGCAGCTCGGGACGGGCCCGCAACAGGGCCTGCTGGGCGGGCGGTTCGAGGTCGCCGGGGAGCAGCAGGGTCAGCCCTCCGGCCCGGACGAGCAGCGTGACGCTGGCGTCGTTCGGCCCGTCCGGCGTGACCGTCGGCGGAGGCAGCGGCCACAGCGCCTGCCAGGTGAGGCCGCCCACCGCACGCCGCTCCCCCGGCTCCACCGGGACGACCGGCACCCCCGCCTCGGCCGCGGTCCTCCGTACGAACCGGGCCTGTTCCGGCGGCTCTTCGAACGTCGCCGTCTCGATCACCCCGACGGCCCGCCCCCGCAACACCCCGGCAAGACCGGCCACATGGTCGGCGTGGAAGTGGGTGAGCAGGAGCAGCGGGATCCGGGTGACACCCAGGGCCCTGAGGCACCGGTCCGCCGGAACGGGGTCGGGCCCCGCGTCGACCACCACCGCCGTTCCCTCCCCCGCCGCCAGCACCGTGGCGTCGCCCTGCCCGACATCGCACATCGCGAACGCCCAGCCCGGCGGCGGCCAGCCGGTGACGACCCTGGTCAGCGGCGCGGGCCGCACCACCACGAGCAGCAGGAGCACCGCGCACCCGGCGGCCACCCACGGATGGCGGGGCAGCCGTCTGGCCAGGAACACCGCGCCGACGGTGACTCCGGCGAGCAGGGCCCCACCGCCCCAGCCGCCCGGCCATCCCGTCTGCGCCCCCGGCAGTGCCGCCCCGGTCCGGGCGATGTCCGCGATCCACCCCGTCGGCCGGCCCGCACACCACGCCAGCAGCTCGGCGACCGGCATCGCGACCGGCGCCACGGCCAGCGCCGCGAACCCCAGCACCGTGGCCGGGGCCACCGCCAGCTCCGCCAGCAGGTTGCACGGGACGGCCACCAGACTCACCCGCGCCGCGAACACCGCCACCACCGGCGCGCACACCGCCTGCGCCGCACCCGCCGCCGCCAGCACCTCCGCGAGCCCGCCCGGCACCCCGCGCCGCCGCAGCGCCTCACTCCACCCCGGGGCGATCGTGAGCAGCGCCCCCGTGGCCAGGACGGAGAGGAGGAACCCGTAACTCCCCGCCAGCTCCGGTGCGTACAGCACCAGGACCAGTACGGCGGCGGCCAGCGCCGGAATCAGCGATCTGCGGCGGCCCGTGGCGATGGCGAGCAGCGTGACGAGTCCGCAGGCCGCCGCGCGCAGCACGCTCGGCTCCGGCCGGCACACCACCACGAACGCCACGGTGATCATCCCGCCGAGCAGCGCCGTCGCCCGCAGCGAGATGCCGAGGCGCGGGGCCAGACCGCCCCGCTCGGCCAGCGAGGCCCGGCCGGGCGGTCCGATCAGCAGCACCAGGACGATCACCAGGTTGCTGCCCGACACCGCCATCAGATGCGTGAGGTCGGTCTCCTCGAAGGCGTCCCGCAGCTCGGGCGTGACCCGCGAGGTGTCCCCGACGACCAGCCCCGGCAGCAGCGCCCGGGCGTCCGGGCTGAGCCCGTCGGCCGCCTCCCGCAACCCGGCCCGCAGCCCACCCGCCGTACGCTGCAGGGCGGTCGGCTCCCCCACGACCTGCGGCGCCACCCTCCCGGGCACCCGCACCACGGCGGCCGCCCACTTGTCGTCCGGCCTCGGTGGCGCGAGCCGGGTGGACACGCGCACCCGCGTCGAGGGCAGCAGACCCTGCCACGACTCCGGGGCGGTCACCAGGACCGGCGTCCGCACCCGGCTGGCGCCGCCGTCCGGTCCGACGACCCGGGTGACCACCGCCTGGATCACCACCGACCGCCCGCCCCACGCCGCCCGCGCCCGGACCGGCCTCGGGTCGGAGGTCAGGGTCAAGTCGACGGTGGCGTGCGCGTATTGCCGCGCAAGCCCGGGAACCGGCCCCCGCTGCCCCTCAGCGACGTGCAGCATGCTCGCGGTGGCCCCGGCGGCCGCGCACAGCAGTACGGCGGCGACGGCAACCCGGTTCGCCCACCAGGACCCGGCGGCCCGATGCGCCGCGGACAGGGGCGGTGCGGGTCCAGCCCTCTGCTCCGCGGCCACAGTTGGCGCGGGTCCGGCCCAGTGCGCCGCGGCCGCAGGTGGTGCGGGTCCGCCCCCGCCCCGTGGACCGGCCCTGCCTCCCACTCCGCTCCCCCAGCGCCGGATCGTCGGCCCCAGCAATACCCCTGCCACCACCAGGAACGCCACGATCCCCCAAATCACCCACCCCGCAGGGGCATTGAGCGCCACCGCGGCAGCAGCCCAGGCGCCGATCGCGGGCGGGACCAGGCGGAGGTCCGGCGGGCCCTCCTGGTGGGGGTTGGCGGCGCCTAGCGGATTGCCGGACTCGACGTGGACTCCGGGGCGGTTCATGGCCGCACCAGGGGGCGGAGGTCCTCGAACCGGCGGTCACCGATCCCGTTGACCTCCCGCAACTCGTCGACGGACCGGAATCCGCCGTGCTGGGTGCGGTAGTCGACGATGTGCTGGGCGAGCACGGGCCCCACCCCCGGCAGGCCGTCCAGCTGATCCACCGTGGCGGAGCTCAGACTGACCGGCGCCCCGCCGGCCCCGGCGCTCCCTCCACCGCCTGCCACCGGTGCGGCGCCGCCCGGCACCGCACCGGGCACGCCCACGACCACCTGCTCGCCGTCCATGAGCACCCGCGCCCGGTTGAGTCCGGTGACATCCACCCCGTCCCGTACCCCACCTGCCGCAGCCAGCGCGTCCGCGACCCTGGACCCCTGCGGTAGCCGGTGGATCCCCGGTCGCCGCACCTTGCCGCTGACGTCGACCACGATGCCCCCGCTCGGAGACGGCCTGGGTGCCCCACTCACCCCAGCCACGGTCACCCCGGCCACGGTCACCGGGCTCGGCGTCGGCCCCGGACCGGAGCTCACCGCGCGAACGGGAGGCGCCGGTCCCGTCACCCTTTCCGGGGCGCGCACGGGCTCGGGCCGCCCCGCCCAGAAGTGCTGCACGGCGAACCCCACGGCCACGATCAGCACCACGCTCAGCGCGGCCAGACTCCTCGGCGTGAGCCCGCACCGCACCTGCACCCACACGGGCAGCCGCTCCCGCAGCGCCGCCCAGACCCGCTCCCGTACGCCTGGAAAGCCGCCGCCAGTGGCCGGAGTTGGCTCCGCTGACGGCGTCGGGGCGGGCGCGGGCGGACTTGGTCGATCTGGCGTAGGTGGCGGATCTGGCGGAACTGACTGCGGAGGCGCGGGTGGAGGCGCGGGCGGCGGGGACGCGGGCGGACCAGTCGGCGCGGCCCCGGGGGCCAGGGCGCGTGAATCGGCCGGCGAGGGCGCCGGGAGCAGCGCCTCCGCCCGCCGCCGCGCGGCCGTTCCGGCGGAGGCCCGGACCTGGGCACCGCGTGTGCGACGACCGTGACCATGGCGGGCACGGCCGTCCGAACCCGGTGCTCGGCCCGGCCCGCTCGTTGCGATGCGTGGTGATCGGATAGCCATGCCACGACGGTAGGCAGCTCCGGCCGACCTCGCTGAGCAGGCCCAATTCCCGTGGATAACCCAGTGGTTGTGGATATCTCCGTCACTCGTACGGGTAACTCACGCCGGTCGGCCGCCCCCAACGAACGGCCCGGCCGACGGGCCACACGTCCGACCGTCAGACCACACATCCGGCCGTCACAGACCACGCGTCCGACCAGCCGAGCGTCCGACTTCGCGTCCGGCCACCGACCTCAGCGCGGCGAGACCACCGCGCCCAGCAGCCCGGGCCCCGTGTGCGCCCCGATCACCGCGCCGACCTCGCTGACATGCAGGTCCGCAAGGCCCGGCACCCGCTCCCGCAGCCGTTCCGCGAGCGCCGCCGCGCGCTCGGGCGCGGCGAGGTGGTGCACGGCGATGTCCACCCGGCTCGCCCCGGCCCGGTCGACGACGATCTCCTCCAGCCGGGCGATGGCCTTCGAGGCCGTGCGCACCTTCTCCAGCATCTCGATGCGGCCGCCCTCCAACTGGAGCAGCGGCTTGACCGCGAGCGCCGAGCCGAGGAGTGCCTGCGCCGCCCCGATCCGGCCGCCCCGGCGCAGATAGTCGAGCGTGTCCACGTAGAAGAAAGCGGAGGTGCCCGCCGCGCGCTTCTCGGCCGCGGCCACCGCCTCGTCGAGCGTGCCGGCCGCCTCGGCCACCTCCGCGGCCGCCAGCGCGCAGAAGCCCAGGGCCATCGCGACCATCCCCGTGTCCACCACCCGTACCGGCACCGGTGCGCTCTTCGCCGCCAGCACGGCGGCGTCGTAGGTACCCGAGAACTCGGCCGACAGGTGCAGTGAGACGATCCCGGTGGCACCGGCTTCGGCCGCGGCCCGATAGGCGGCGGCGAACACCTCGGGGCTGGGCCGCGAGGTGGTCACGGAGCGGCGTTTCTGCAGGGCCAGGGCGAGGGAGCGGGCCGAGATCTCGGTGCCCTCCTCCAGCGCCTGGTCGCCGAGGACGACGGTCAGCGGCACCGCGGTGATGCCGTGCCGCTCCATCGTCTGCGGCGGCAGGTAGGCCGTTGAATCGGTGACGATCGCGACATGGCGGGACATGAGCGGGAGGTTACCCGCCGGGGCCGCCGCACGGCAGCCCGGCCTCGGTCCAATGATCAGTTTGGACCCCCCTTGACCGGTTCGGACGTGTGCCCGCGCCCGGGCGACGGCGGGCCGTCACGAACCCCCGGGCCCAGTTCCCACCGGCCCCGTTCTCATGCCTCAGTTCGTCGTCTCCGGCTTGGCCGCCTTCTGCCACGGATACACGGGCGCGGGCTGCGCCGCGCCGATCGCCTGTGGGGCGTCCGCCGCCGTCCCGGCCGCCGCGTCGAAGGCCGATCCGGGTATCCCGCCCGGCACATCCGTGGGTACCCCCGTGGTCGGCCCCTTCGTCGCCCAGTCCCGCAGCGCCCCCGACTCGACCTCGATCTCCGCGCTCAGTGCCGCCAGGTCGTCGTCGGCGAACTGCCGGGCCCGATCGCGGGCCGCCCAGCGCAGTGAGTCCGCCGCGTGCGTGATCCGCTCCGTACGCTCGCGCAGCTCCGGCATCCGCTCGCCCACGCGCAGCTTGTCGGGCTCGCGCTCCAGACGCTTGAGCTCGTCGTCCAGCTCATGGCCATGGCCGCTCAGCCGCTCGAAGAGGCTCAGCGACTCCTTCAGGGACTCGTCCTGCTCCACGCGTGCGTGCAGCGAGTCCTGGGTGGCCCGCATCGAGGTGCGCAGCGAGAGCCGCAGCTGTGCGAGCTCGCCAGCCACACCGACCTGGCCCATGCTCTTGGCCCGGAGCGTCGTGTCCTCGACGGCCTTGCGGGCCTGCGTGACCGTACGCTCCACTCCTCGCCTGGCGGCGCCGACCGCCTTCACCGTCAGGTACACGCCCAGCACGACGAAGGCGACGAACGTCAGCGCCAGGATCGCGATCGCGGCTTCCATGAACGTCCCCTCGATGTCGGTCGGCTTCCCTCCACCGTAAACGGAACGGGCAGGCTGGTGGTTCCCGTGGAACCCCCAACCTGCCCGTAGGGGAAACCCCCCACTACCGCTCGCCCGTCACGCGGGGACCGTCATGCCGGAACCGTCGCGCGGGATCCGTCACACGCGAAGCGTCACGCGGGAACGATGTTCACCAGCTTCGGCGCCCGCACGATGACCTTGCGGATCCCGGCGCCGCCCAGCGCCGCGACGACCGCCTCGTCGGCCAGGGCCAGCTTCTCCAGCTCCTCGTCGGAGATGGTCGGCGGGATCTCCAGGCGCGCCTTGACCTTGCCCTTGATCTGCACGACGCAGGTCACGGTCTCGTCCACGACGTACGCGGGGTCGGCGACCGGGAAGTCCTGGTGGACGACCGAGTCCTGGTGGCCCAGCTTGCGCCACAGCTCCTCGGCGATGTGCGGGGCCAGCGACGCCACCAGCAGCACCAGCGGCTCCGCGACCGAGCGCGGCAGCGTGCCGCCCGCCTTGGTCAGGTGGTTGTTCAGCTCGGTGATCTTGGCGATGGCGGTGTTGAAGCGCATCTCCGCCAGGTCGCCGCCGGCGCCGTCGATCGCCTTGTGCAGGGCGCGCAGGGTCGCCTCGTCCGGCTCGGCGTCGGTGACCGTGGCCTCGCCGGTCGTCTCGTCGACGATGTTGCGCCACAGCCGCTGCAGCAGGCGGTACTGGCCGACCACCGCGCGCGTGTCCCACGGCCGCGACACGTCCAGCGGGCCCATCGCCATCTCGTACAGGCGCAGGGTGTCCGCGCCGTACTCGGCGCAGATCTCGTCCGGAGTGACCGCGTTCTTCAGGGACTTGCCCATCTTGCCCAGCTCGCGCTTGACGGGCTCGCCCTCGAAGAAGAACTTGCCGTCGCGCTCCTCGACCTCGGCGGCCGCGACCGGGAAGCCGCGGCTGTCCCGGTACACGTACGCCTGGATCATGCCCTGGTTGTACAGCTTGTGGAACGGCTCGGCCGACGAGACATGTCCCAGGTCGAACAGGACCTTGGACCAGAAGCGCGCGTACAGCAGGTGCAGCACGGCGTGCTCGGCGCCGCCGACGTACAGGTCGACACCGCCGTGCGGCTGGCCCTCGCGCGGGCCCATCCAGTACTGCTCGATGGCCGGGTCGACCAGCTTCTCGCTGTTGTGCGGGTCCAGGTAGCGCAGCTCGTACCAGCAGGAACCGGCCCAGTTGGGCATGGTGTTGGTCTCGCGGCGGTACTGCTTGGGGCCGTCGCCCAGGTCCAGGGTGACGTTGACCCAGTCCTCGTTGCGCGACAGCGGGGTCTCCGGCGAGGTGTCCGCGTCGTCCGGGTCGAACGTGCGCGGCGAGTAGTCCTCGACCTCGGGCAGCTCCAGCGGCAGCATCGACTCGGGCAGCGAGTGGGCGACGCCGTCCTGGTCGTAGACGATCGGGAAGGGCTCGCCCCAGTAGCGCTGGCGGCTGAACAGCCAGTCGCGCAGCCGGAAGTTGACCGTGCCCTCGCCGATGCCGCGCTCGGCCAGCCAGTCGGTGATCTTCGCCTTGGCCTCGACGACGCCCAGGCCGTCCAGGGAGATCTCGGCGCCCGCCGAGTTGACCAGCTTGGCGTCGTACGAGGCGAACGCGTCGTCCCAGGTCGAGGCGTCGGTGCCGCGGTCGTCCGACGGCTCGACGACACAGCGCATCGGCAGCTCGAAGGCGCGCGCGAAGGCGAAGTCACGGGTGTCGTGCGCCGGGACGGCCATGATCGCGCCGGTGCCGTAGCCCATCAGGACGTAGTCCGCGATGAAGACGGGGACCTGGTCGCCGCTGACCGGGTTGACCGCGTACGCGCCGGTGAAGACGCCGGTCTTCTCCTTGGCGTCGGCCTGGCGCTCCACGTCGGACTTGGACGCGGCGAAGGCGCGGTACTTGGCGACGGCCTCGGCGGGGGTGGCGTGCCCGCCGGTCCACACCTCGTGGGTGCCCTCCGGCCAGGCGGCCGGGACGATCGAGTCGACCAGCTCGTGCTCGGGCGCCAGCACCATGTAGGTGGCGCCGAACAGGGTGTCCTGGCGGGTGGTGAAGACGGTGATCGCGTCGCCTTCGGAGCCCACCGCGAAGTCCACGCGCGCGCCCTCGGAGCGGCCGATCCAGTTGCGCTGCTGCAGCTTGATGGCCTCGGGCCAGTCCAGCCCGTCCAGGTCGTCCAGCAGGCGGTCGGCGTAGGCGGTGATGCGCATGTTCCACTGGCGCAGCTTCGCCTTGAAGACGGGGAAGTTGCCGCGCTCGGAGCGCCCGTCGGCGGTGACCTCCTCGTTGGCCAGTACGGTGCCCAGGCCCGGGCACCAGTTGACCGGCGCGTCCGAGGCGTACGCCAGGCGGTAGCCGCCCAGGACCTCGGCGCGCTCGGCGGCGCTCAGCTCGCTCCACGCGCGCGTAGTGGGAGCCTGGCGCTCACCGCTCTCGAACTGGGCGACCAGCTCGGAGATCGGGCGGGCCTTCTTCGCCTCGGCGTCGTACCAGGAGTTGAAGATCTGGACGAAGATCCACTGGGTCCACTTGTAGTAGTCCGGGTCGATCGTCGCGAAGGAGCGGCGCTTGTCGTGGCCCAGGCCCAGTCGGCGCAGCTGCGCCTTCATGTTCTCCATGTTGGCCTCGGTGGAGGTCCGAGGGTGCGTGCCGGTCTGCACCGCGTACTGCTCGGCCGGCAGGCCGAAGGCGTCGAAGCCCAGCGTGTGCAGCACGTTGTGGCCGGTCATGCGCTGGTGACGGGCGAAGACGTCCGTGGCGATGTAGCCCAGCGGGTGGCCGACGTGCAGTCCCGCGCCCGAGGGGTACGGGAACATGTCCATGATGAACTTCTTGGGCCGTGCGACGACCGCGGGGTCCCCGGCCAGGTCACCGCTGGGGTTCGGCGCCGCGTAGGTGCCGTCGGCGTCCCAGAAGTCCTGCCAGCGTGCCTCGATGTCGGCGGCCATGGCGGCCGTGTAGCGGTGCGGCGCTACCGGCTCTGCGGCAGCGGGGTTCGTCTCGCTCATGATCCTTAAAGCTCCATCGATCGTCTCTGCCAGCGGCTGCGACATTCACCAAACGAAAAAGCCCCTCGCACAGGAGGGGACGCCGCGCCGATTCCGACCGGCTCTCTTCATCGGTCGGGACTGATCAGCGCGGCTCGCTAAGCAGAAGGCGTACGGCACGCATGGCGTCAGGGTACCGCAGGCCCCACACGGCCCGCACTGAGCGTTCACGACGGCGCACGCGGAGGGTTCACGAGGGTCTGTACGGAGGGTTCACAAGGGCCCGCGCGCAGTGTTCGCGAGGCGCTCCAACGAGCCCAGCCGACAGAGGTTACTCCGCGTACCGACCTCTTCTGACCTCTTCTGGGGCAACCGAGCAAACGCCGTACTGCTTGGTATGAGGCGACCTAGCATGCGGCCACGGGACCACTTTGCTGAACGTTTCGGAGTTGCCCCATGAACCCTCACAGTCCCCGCTCCACCCCGACACTGAAACTCCCGTCCCTGAAGGGACGGCTGAAAGGAGGAGCGTCCGGCGCGCTCCTGGTCGCCTCGGCGGTGCTCATACCGGTGCTGGCCGCCACGACCGGCGGCGGTTTCCGTGCCGCGCTGGACTTCACCACCGGCGTCCTGTCGCTGGTCTGCCTGACCTCCTCGGTCGTCTGGGGCCTGCTCGCCACCGACCGGCTGCTGATGACGACGCGCCACCGGCTCGTCGCCCAGGCCGTGCACCGCGCGACCGCCGTGTCCTCGATCGGCTTCCTGCTGGTGCACATCACCGTCAAGATCGCGGTCGGCCATGTGGGCCTGCTCGGCGCCCTGGTGCCCTTCGGGCTCGGCGTCACCGGCTCGGACGGCCTGATCGGCCTCGGCTCGCTCGCCGCCGTCCTGATGGTCGTCACGGCCGCCACCGGCGCCCTGCGCAGCGCCTTCGCCAACCCCGACCGCGTCGCGGGCCACTGGCGCTCGGTGCACATGCTGGCCTACCCGGCCTGGTGCTTCGCGCTGGTCCACGGCCTGTTCGCGGGCCGTCAGGCGGCCGGCTGGGTCGTCACGCTGTACAGCCTCTCGCTGGCCGGTGTGGCCGGCGCGCTGGTAGTCCGCTCCCTGCCGCGCCCGGTGCGCCGCCGCATCACCCGGCGCCTCGCGCCGCTCCTCGCGCGCGTGGAGACGGCCCAGGCGGTCGCCCCGGACGCCTCGACCCCCCAGGCCCACCCGGCCGACCCCGCCTCCCCCCGCTATGAGGCGCCCGCACCGCATCCGTACCCGACGGACGCGTTCGCGACCGACCGCTTCACCGCCGAGCGCGACCCGGCCGACCCGCTCCCGGCCGACTCGTACGAGACCCAGGCGCTCTACGGGACCGAGCCGCCGCGCGCCGTGCCCGGGCCGACCCCCGCCCCCGGCATCTCGGCCGCCTACCGCGCGGTCTCCCTGGCCCCCGCCCCGCCCCAGTACGCCCCGAGCTGGCCGACGCCCACCCCGCGTCCGCCGGAGAACATGCCGCTCCAGGAGAACGGCTTCGCGGACCTCGGCGGTGGCGACCTCGGCGGCACGGCTTACAGCAGCACGGACTACAACAGCGCCGCCTTCGGCAGTGCCGGTTTCGGAGGCACGGACCTCGGCGGGTCGGGCCCCGGCAGCGCCGACTTCGGCGGCTTCGACGAGACCGCACCGCTGCCCACCGTCCCCTACGGGGACAACGGCGCCGCCTTCGAGTCCCCGGGACCGCTCCCCGGGCCCGGCGCGCCGCGGCCCGAACCCTCCCCCCAGCCCAGCCCGTTCCACCAGCCCGTCGCCGGTGAGCCCTGGCACAGCCCCGCAGGAGACCGCCCGTGAACGCGCCACTGCCCGACGTCCCCGAGGTGCGGGTCGTCGGACTCCCGCAACTGACCGCGGGGTTCGACCTCGTCGAGCGCCTCGGCCTCGACATGCACCTGAAGGTGCACGGCCCGCTGGAGCCGGTGCCCGGCGAACAGCTGGCCCAGCTCGCCGAGGACATCTCGCTCAACGGGCGCGGCGGCGCCGGGTTCCCGTTCGCCCGCAAACTGCGGGCGGTCGCCAAGTCCGCGATACGCCGGGGGGTGCGCCCGGTCGTGGTGGTCAACGCGAGCGAGGGAGAGCCCGCCTGCCGCAAGGACACGGTCCTGGTGAACCGGGCACCCCATCTGGTCCTGGACGGCGCTCTGCTGGCCGCTGAGGCCCTCGGCGCCCGCACCCTGGTCGTCGCCGTCACCCGGGACTCCACGGAGGCCTCGATCCGCGCGGCCCTCGCCGAGCGGGGCCTGGCCGACCGGCGCGGGACCGCGCTCCGCGCGCGCGTGGTGCGCACTCCGGAGCGGATGGTCTCCGGCGAGGCCTCGTCCGTGATCCGGGCGGCGGGCGGCGGCCCGGCGATGCCGCCGGGGCGCAAGGTGCGCGCCTCGGACACCGGCATCGGGGGCGCGCCGACACTGCTGTCCAACGCGGAGACGTACGCGCAGCTCGCGGTGGCCGCCCGGGTCGGCCCGCGCAGATACAGCCATTCCGGGCTGCCCACCGAGCCCGGCACGGTCCTGCTGACGCTCTCCGGGGCGGTGGCCCGTCCGATGGTGGTGGAGGTGCCGACGGGCGTGCCGCTGCGGTACGTGCTCCAGCTGGCCGGGGCGCCGCCGGTGCCCCAGGGCGTGCTGACCGGCGGCTACCACGGGAGCTGGCTGGACGCGGCGGCCGCGCACGACGCCGTGATCTCGCGGGAGTCGCTCGCCGCGCTCGGCGGCGCGCTCGGCGCGGGCGCGATCCTGCCGATCGGGCCGGAGACGTGTCCGCTGGGCGAGGCGCTGCGGATCGCCAACTGGCTGGCGGCCGAGACGTCGGGCCAGTGCGGCCCGTGCCGGCTCGGTCTGCCCGCGGCCGCGGGCGGCCTCGCGGACGTCATGAACGGCGGCGGACCGGCCGCCCTGGAGGCGCTGCGCGAGGTGACGGGCGCGGTCAAGGGGCGCGGTGCCTGCAAGCACCCGGACGGCTCGGCCCGCTTCCTGGCTTCCACCGTCAACGCGTTCACCGACGATCTGGCGGCGCACGTCCTGGGCGGCGGCTGCGGCCGCCCCACGCTGGGCCTGCTGCCGCTGCCGGGCGACGGCTACCAGGAGGAAGGCATCCCCAGCGGCGAGAAGGTGCTGGTCGACTGGACGCTGTGCGAGGGGCACGGACTGTGCGCGGACCTCATCCCGGAGCTGATCCGGCTGGGCGCCGACGGCTACCCGGCGGTGGCCGACGCGACCGTCCCGATGCATCTGCGGGGGCGGGCGCAGCGGGCGGTGCGCCGGTGCCCCGCGCTGGCGCTGCGGATCGAGGGGGCGCCCGCCGAGATGCCCGCACTGACCGCCCCGGCCCGCAAGGCCCTGGGCAGCGGCCGCGGTTGACCCGCTGAGCCGTAACGGCAAGAAGGCGGCCACCCGATCCGGGTGGCCGCCTTCTTTATTGTGGAGCTAAGGAGAATTGAACTCCTGACCTCCTGCATGCCATGCAGGCGCTCTACCAACTGAGCTATAGCCCCTTGCTTTGTTCGCCGCCCGGTTTCCCCCGGCGACATCGAGAACATTACACGGTCCCCCCGGCACTCCACCAAATCGATTGCCGTTCTGTACGGACAGGGCCGGTAACGTCCCCTTTCGTGACCGTGAACGTGCTCGCGCACACCGCCGCCCGTCTCACCCCCGTCCGCCGCCCCGTGGCGCTCGCCGCGGCGGCCTGTCTGCTCTCGTTCGCCGCCTTCTGGGTCGCTCAGCGGGCCGCCGGGGTGTCGATGATCGACCTGATGGTCTACCGGGCGGAGGGCGGGGCCGTACGGGCCGGGGCGGATCTGTACGCGATGCGCGCCACGCGCGCGAGGCTGCCCACCACCTACCCGCCGTTCGCCGCGCTGCTGTTCACGCCGCTGACGCTGCTGGGCGTGCCCGAGATGCGCACGCTCGCCACGGTGGCGAACCTCGCCCTCCTTGTCGCGCTCGCCCACCTTTCGCTGCGGCTCGCGGGGCAGGAGCGGCCGGGGGCCGCGCTGTGGGTGGCGGCGCTCGCGGTGTGGTGCGAGCCGGTGTGGACGACCCTGCGCTACGGCCAGATCAATCTGCTGCTCGCGGTCGCCGTCCTGTGGGACCTGACCCGGCGCGCCGGCCACCGGGGGGCGGGCGCGGGCATCGGCCTGGCGGCCGCGGTGAAGCTCACACCCGCGCTGTTCGCGCTGTTCCTGCTGCTCACCGGTCTCGTACGCGCGCGTGGAGCGGGCTGGAACCCGTGGCTGCGGCAGGCGGCGACGGCGCTGGCGGTGTTCGCCGGGGCGACGCTGGCGGCCGCCGTCGTGCTGCCCGCCGACTCGCGCCGCTTCTGGACGTCGACGGTGTTCGAGACGAGCCGGGTCGGCCACGCCGAGGACACCGCCAACCAGTCGCTGCGCGGGGTGCTGGCCCGGCTGCTGCACACCGGCGACCCGGGGGCCTGGTGGACGGCCGCCGCGGCCCTCACGGCGGCACTGGGCCTTTACGCGGCGGTACGGGCCGAGCTGCGCGGGGAGCGGGCCCGGGCGGTGCTGTGCTGCGCGGCCACGGCGCTCCTGGTGAGCCCGGTCTCCTGGTCGCACCACTGGGTGTGGTGCGTGCCGGGGCTCGTGCTGCTCGGGGCCCACCGGATCCGCGGGGCCGTCGCCGCCCTGGTCTTCGGCTCCTACGCCCTGTGGTGGGTGCCGCACGGGGCGGACCGTCCGGAACTGGCCCAGAACGGGCTGCAGATGGCGCTCTCGGCGCTCTATCCGCTGGCCGGGGCCGCCTTCGTGGCGGCGGTGGCGCTCGGGCCGCGGCGCGGGGCGCCGCTCAGGCCGTGGCGAACGAGTAGAACCTCTTGAGGGTGCAGTGCGCCTCCAGGAGACGGCCGTAGATCGGCTCCCCCTCCAGCTCCCGGTAGGTCTCGATGGGGTCGCCTTTTATGATCAGCGCCCGCGCGCATTCCTCGCACCAGTACTGGTAGTCGGCGTTGACCGGTTCCATGTCCCGGACGATCGGCGTACCGCTGCCGCACCAGTCGCACTTCCGCCTGTGTGCACCCATCTCAGCTCCAGCTGTGGCCGCAGGCCGTGCACACGTAGGAGACGCCACCGCTGTCGCCGAGCATCTGCGCGACACGGGAGGAACCGCAGGAAGGACAGCTGATCCGGGTCGCTGTCCGCGGCGCACCGGACAGGTCCGGGATGTCGTCGCGGCTCGCAGGCATCGCGGTCTCCCTCCCGTTCGGTCCGTCGTCCCCCTCCGGCCGTCACGATTCTGCCATGGTCGCGCAAGAGGGTCAGCGGCGTCGTGATAGGAGACCCGTCAGCGCCCCCACGAGGGCCGTTCCGGCCAGCGCCAGAGAGCACGCCCAGAGCGCGCCGCCGGAGGTGTGCGCCCCCGCCGTGAGCCGGTTCAGGAAGAGCGTGCCGAAGGCGGCGACCCCGATGAGCTGGCCCAGCTGGTTCACGGTGGCGAGCAGCCCGCTGGCGTCCGCCGCGTCCTCGGGCCGTACGCCCGCGAGCGCCCCCGCGAAGGTGGGGCTGAAGGCCAGCGCCAGACCGGCGCCGACACCGGCGTACGTCACGTAGACGACGAGCCCGCCCGTGCCGCCGCCGCGCTGCAGCAAGCCGGTCGCCAGGGTGGACACCGCGGTCAGCGCGAATCCGCCCGGCACCAGCGCCCGTTGCCAGCGCGCGGGCCAGCGCCGCCAGGTCAGCCCGACCGTGCCGAACACCACGGCGGTCGGCGCGAAGGTCAGCCCCGCGCGCAGGGCGCTGTAGCCGAGGCCGCCCTGGATGTGCAGGGTGAGGGTGAACAGGAAGCCCGCGTTGATGGCCATGACCACGGCGATCCGGACGACCGCGAGGCCCATGCCGGGCAGGCGCAGCACCCTGGGCGCGATCAGCGGGGCGCCGCCGCGCCGGGCGAGGCGCGACTCGTACGCCCAGAACGCGGCGAAGAGCAGCGCGCTGGACGCCAGCGACAGCCAGGCCCACGCCGGCCAGTCTTCCTCCTGGCCGAGCACCAGGGGCACCGTGAGCAGCGAGACGGAGGCGCCGAGCAGCACCAGGCCGGGCAGGTCGAGGTCGCGCGCCCAGCAGGCCGCGCCGCGGTGCTCGTGCCGCTCCCGGGGCAGATGGCGCACTCCGAGCGCCAGCAGGACGAGCCCGATGGGTACGTTGACCAGGAACACCGGCCGCCAGCTGGTGCCGAAGAGGTCGGCGCTGACCAGGATGCCGCCGAGGACCTGTCCGGCGGCGGCGCCGGTGGCGAGCACGGCGGAGTAGACCCCGAGGGCACGCACGCGTGCCTCTCCGGTGAAGTTGCGCTGGATGAGGCTGAGCACCTGCGGGATCATCAGCGCCGATCCGGCGCCCTGCACCAGCCGGAAGGCGATCAGCTGGCCGGCCGTCCCGGCCAGGCCGCAGGCGAGCGAGGCGGCCGTGAAGACGGCGAGCCCGGCCAGGTAGAGCCGGCGGTGCCCGAGCAGGTCGCCGAGGCGCGCCCCGGTGATGAGCAGCACGGCGTACGCGATGGTGTAACCGGCGACGACCAGCTGCAACGCGGCGCCGGAGGCGTGCAGTTCGGTACGGATGGTGGGGGCGGCGACGTTGACGATGAAGACGTCGAGGAGCGCCATGAACTGCGCCGCGAGCACGATCGCGAGCAGCAGCGGGGGCCGGTTGTCAGTGGCACGGTCTTTACTGAGTAAGGGACTTGGGCCCGTGGGAAGCGCGGTGGTCATGGCAGCCAGCCTGACCCCGCGCGGATACGGGTAACGAGAGCCCGCTGATGCTGGTACTGACAGCACCTGGCAGCGGCGGGCGACGGGATCGACGATGGGGGACGTGACGACTGTGGCCGCACCGAACGGACGCCGGAGACCGGAACTCGCCGCCTTCCTGCGCAGCAGACGCGCGCGGGTCACGCCGGCCGACGTCGGCATGCCGCCGGGCCTGCGGCGGCGCACGCCCGGGCTGCGCCGGGAGGAGGTCGCCCAGCTCTCCGGAGTCGGCGTGACCTGGTACACGTGGTTGGAGCAGGGCCGCCCGATCAACGCCTCGCCGCAGGTCCTGGACGCGGTGGCGCGCACCCTGCGCCTGGACGAGCCCGAGCGCGCGCACCTCTACCACCTGGCGGACGTGCCCTGCGAGCTGGACCAGGAGGCTCCGGTGGTGGAGGTGGGCCCGGAGATCCAGGGCATCATCGACGCCCTGGACCCGCATCCGGCAGTGGTCTACAACGGGCGCTACGACATCCTGGCGACCAACCCCGCCTACCGGGACCTGTTCGACATCCCGGAGATCCGGGCGACGGGCGTGCGCAACGTGCTGTGGACGCTGTTCACCGTGCCGGAGCCGGCCTGTCCGGTCCTGTTCCGGGAGAAGGAGCTGCCGGTGATGGTGGCGACGCTGCGCTCGGAGTACGGCCGCCATGCCGGGGAGCCCGCCTGGGAGTCGTTCATCGCGAAGCTCTCCGAGGCGAGCCCGTACTTCGCACGGCTGTGGAAGAACGGCGACGTGGTGCCGCCGGGACCGCGGGTGAAGACCTTCCGGCATCCGGCGGTCGGCGAGATACGGATGACGTCGGTGTCGCTGTCCATCAACGGGATGCCGGAGTGCCGGATCGTCACGTACACGCCGAACGACGTGGAGAGCGGCGCGCGTACGGCGACGCTGAGGGAGATGCGGGAGAAGATCTGGGCGTGAGGCGGCCGCGCGGGCACGGGGCTGGGCGGCCGCCTCACACCCGCGGTCACCCGGCCGGGCCGGGCCGCGGGTCGTACAGGAGCGGGCGGGGAGCGGGCGGGCGGCGCCCCGGAAACGCGAAATCCCGTCCGGTCGAATCGACCGGACGGGATCCCGTTCCTGTGGAGCTAAGGAGAATTGAACTCCTGACCTCCTGCATGCCATGCAGGCGCTCTACCAACTGAGCTATAGCCCCGCTGTCCGCTTTGTTTCCCGCGCTCCCGCGCTGCGAACAAGAAGAACTTTAGCCTGTGACCTGCCGGAAAGTGAAATCCGGTGGTCGCACCGCCCGGGCGGGCGCCCGGCGCGCCCCGGCGGCCGCGCGCGAGCGGGCCCGGCGGCCGCCTCAGTCGTCGTCGCCGAGGACCGGTTCGGGGAGCGTCCCGGCGTTGTGCTCCAGCAGGCGCCAGCCGCGCGCGCCCTCGCCGAGGACGGACCAGCAGCAGTTGGAGAGCCCGCCCAGGCCCTCCCAGTGGTGCGCCTCCAGGCCCAGGAGACGGCCGATGGTCGTACGGATCGTCCCGCCGTGGCTGACCACGACCAGGGTGCCGTCGTCGGGCAGCTTGTCGGCGTGCGCGAGCACCACGGGGGCGGCCCGGTCGGCCACCTCGGTCTCCAGCTCGCCGCCGCCCCGGCGCACCGGCTCGCCGCGCTTCCACGCCGCGTACTGCTCGCCGTAGCGCTCCACGATCTCGTCGTGGGTCAGGCCCTGCCAGGCGCCCGCGTACGTCTCCCGAAGGGCCGAGTCGTGGGTCACCGGCAGTCCGGAGACCGCGGCCAGCTCGCCCGCGGTCGCCGCGGCCCGCTTGAGGTCGGAGGCGACGATCGCGTCCGGCTTCAGGGCCGCCAGCAGGCGCGCCGCGCGGCGCGCCTGGCCGAGACCGGCCTCGGTCAGCTCGATGTCCGTGGAGCCCTGGAAGCGGCGCTCAAGGTTCCACGCGGTCTGGCCGTGCCGCCACAGGACGACCCGGCGGCCCCGGCCCGGCTTGGCGTCGCTGCTGTTCAGCTCAGCTCACCGTCCTCCGCCCCACCGTGCAGCTGGGCGTGCTCGGCGGCCTTGCCGCGGGTCTTCACCGCGTCCTCGGGGAGCGGCAGCTCGGGGCAGTCCTTCCAGAGCCGCTCCAGGGCGTAGAAGACGCGCTCCTCGCTGTGCTGGACGTGCACGACGATGTCGACGTAGTCGAGCAGGATCCAGCGGGCGTCGCGGTCGCCCTCGCGGCGCACCGGCTTGGCGCCGAGCTCCTTGTTCAGGCGCTCCTCGACCTCCTCCGCGATCGACTTGACCTGGCGGTCGTTGGGAGCGGAGGCGAGCAGGAAGGCGTCGGTGATCGACAGCACGTCGCTGACGTCGTACGCGATGATGTCGTGCGCGAGCCGGTCGGCGGCCGCCTGAGCGGCGGCGGTGATGAGCTCGATGGAACGGTCCGTGGCGGTCACAAGCTGGCTTTCGTCGGCGGTCAGATCGATTCAGATCGTTCTCCAGGATCTCACGGACCGCCGACAGCCCCGAAAGGATTACTTGATCTTGTAGTCCTTGCCGAGCACCACGGTGACGTCCGCGTTGGCCGCGGCCTTGCCCTGCTTGACCGCACCGGCCGACAGCCCCAGCGTCTTGGCGACCTCTTCGGCCTTCGCCTTCTGCGCCACGTCACCGTAGGTGACGGAGGACGACGCCGCCGTGCTCGCGCCGCCCGCGTCGATGTAGGCGTAGCCGCCGTTGACCAGGTCGACCCGGGCCTTGTCGACCGCCTTCGGGTTGCCGCTGGCGTTGCTGACGCCGACGCGGACCGCCGCGCCCTTGTCGGGGGCCGCGACCGAGCCGCCCAGGATGTCCTTGACCACGCTGTCACTGGCCTGCGCGCTGAGCGTGCCGTCCGGCTGGACCGGCAGCAGCGCCGTCTTGTAGGCACCGACCTTGGCGTGCTCGGCGAGCTTGGCCAGCGAGGCGCCGAGGTCCGACTCGGGCAGCGAGGGGTCGAGGATCTGCGCCAGCGTCTGCACGGTGATCGTGGCGGCCTTGGGGTCGTCCGAGATCTTGCGCAGCACCCCGTACATCACCTGCCCGAACCGCTGCAGCTGCTTGGCGTCGGACTCGCCGGGCCCCTTGTACGTGGCGTACGCCACGGCCATCTGCCCGGTCAGCGTCTGGTCCTCGCCCTTCTTCACCACGGGGGCCGCGCCCGCCTTGGCGCCCGGTACGTCGGCATCCGTACTGATGTCGATGTTGCCGACCAGGTCGACCAGGTTCTGCAGGAAGGGCGTGTCCAGCCGCCAGGTTCCGGTGATCTTGGTGCCGAGCAGGGTGCCGAGCGCCTCACGGGTGCCCTGCGAGCCGTCGCTGTCGACGGACTTGGCGAGCGTGGTGCGGGTGCCGTCGTCGTTGGAGACGGCGAGGGTGTTGGGCAGCAGGACGGTGGTGCCCTGCTTGGTGGTCGCGTTGTTGACGAGCAGCGCCGTGGAGGTGCCGCCCTTCGCGGTGTTGTGCAGATGGATGACGATCACGTCCCGCTTCTGCGCGCCGACCGCGACCCCCGGCTTCTTGGAGTCCGAGGACGACGACACACCGGGCAGCTTGCCGGCGGCCCAGAGGTAACCGACGCCGCCGACCGCCGCGAGGGCGAGGACGACGACGAGCGCGACCACCCGGTTGCGGCCGCGCCGCCGCGCCTCCTCGCGCCGCTCGCTGCGGCTCTCGGTGAACTTCAGCCAGTCGATGACGTCTTCGGAGTCCTCGTCGGGCTCCTCGATGAACGAGAACTGCTCGGTGCGGTAGTCGCGTTCGTCCTTGCGCTGCTGCGGCAGCACCGGGATCTGCTCGGCCACCGGCTCGGGCTCGGCCTCCCGCACGGGGGCCTGCGCCTGGGCGGCCTGCTGGGCCGGGGGCTGTTCACGGCCCCACTGCTGCGCGGTGTCGTAGCCGTACCCCTGGTTCTGCTGGGGCACGGACGGCTGGGCGGACTGGCCGTACGCGTCGTATCCGTAGTCGTACGAGGGCTGCTGCTGGGCGTACGGGTCGTACCCGTAACCGCCCTGCTGCTGGCCCTGCTGGCCTTGCTGCCCCTGGTGATCCTGCTGGGACGGCTGAGCCTGGTGGGGCTGCTGCGGCTGGGCCTGGGCGTACGGGTCGTACGAGCCCTGCTGGGGCACCCGCTGGTACACCGGCTGGCCGTACTCGTCATAACCGACAAGCTGCACCTGCGGCGCATAGGGGTCGTACGGGTCCTGTCGGTCGTTCACCGGGTGCCCTTCTCTCACTCGCCGCGGTAGAGCTGGCGCTTGTCGATGTAGCGCACCACCCCGTCCGGAACCAGATACCAGACCGGGTCGCCCTGCGCGACCCTCGCCCGGCAGTCCGTCGACGAGATCGCCAGGGCGGGCACCTCGACCAGCGACACCCCGCCCTCGGGCAGACCGTCGTCCGTCAGTATGTGGCCGGGCCGGGTCACCCCGATGAAGTGGGCGAGCGAGAACAGCTCGTCCACGTCACGCCAGGTGGTGAGGATCTGCGAGAGCGCGTCGGCGCCGGTGATGAAGAACAGGTCCGCGTCGCTGTTGAGGGCGCGCAGGTCCCGCAGCGTGTCCACGGTGTACGTCGCGCCGCCGCGGTCGATGTCGATCCGGCTCACCGAGAACTGCGGGTTGGACGCGGTCGCGATGACCGTCATCAAGTACCGGTCCTCGGGCGCGGAGACGTTCTTGTGGCTCTTCTGCCACGGCTGCCCCGTCGGTACGAACACGACCTCGTCCAGATGGAACTGAGAGGCCACCTCGCTGGCGGCCACCAGGTGTCCGTGGTGGATCGGGTCGAACGTTCCGCCCATCACGCCGATGCGCCGCTTGACCGGACCGGTAGGCACTTCCTGCTCTCCCATGCGTGCAGAGCCTACTGGCCCGGTGGAAACGCCCCGACTCAGCGGTCGCGGTTGAAGCGCGTGGTGATCCACAGCAGGAGCAGCAGCGCGAACAGGGCGCCGCCACCGGTGACGTACGGGCTGAGGCTTTCGTGGTTGCCGCCGTGCTCGGTGCCCTCGGCGAGGGTGACCAGGTGCGTGGCGGCGGTGCTGGTGAGGCTCATCGTCAGCAGGACCTATCCGGGAGTCGGAGCGGAGACTTCGGGCTCATCGTATGCGGGCCGCCCGGGCACTCTCACGCCGACTCAGCCGTTCAGTCCTTGACGGCGCCCTCCGCGTCGGGGCTCGCGCCCCGGCTCGCCACGCCGTCCGGCTCGGCCGCGGCCGCGTCGCCACCGTCGTTGGAGCGGTAGCCGCGCAGCAGCAGCCAGGCGAGGCCGCCCGCACCGAGGATCGACACGAGCAGCAGGATCCGCAGCACATTGCCGGGTCCCTGCTGGTCCGAGGCGGCGGCGAGAAGCGTGACGGCATCCGTCATGGCAGGTGTCTCCTTGGTTATCCACAGGCCCCCGCCCCACGGTAGCCCCACCACCTAGGGTGGATGTCGTCAGGGGGACGAGCCGAGACTCTCAGACAGGGGGACACCATGACCGACGACATCCAGGACAGCGTGCCGAGCAGGCAGCGCCGACGCTTCCCCGGGATCTCCTCCCGGGCCTACGAACATCCCGCGGACCGGTCGGCGCTGGTGGCGCTGCGCAAGCTCAGCGGCTTCGACACGGTCTTCAAGGCGCTCAGCGGGCTGCTGCCGGAGCGCAGCCTGCGCCTGCTGTTCCTCTCCGACTCCGTGCGCGTGAGCGACGCCCAGTTCGCACACCTCAACGCCATGCTGCGGGACGCCTGTTACATCCTGGACCTGGAGAAGGTCCCCCCGATGTACGTGACGCAGGACCCCCGGCCGAACGCGATGTGCATCGGCCTCGACGAGCCCATCATCGTCGTCACCACCGGCCTCGTCGAGCTGCTCGACGAGGAGGAGATGCGCGCGGTCGTCGGCCACGAAGTGGGCCACGCCCTGTCCGGTCACTCCGTCTACCGCACGATCCTGCTCTTCCTCACCAACCTGGCGCTGAAGATCGCCTGGATCCCGCTGGGCAATGTGGCGGTGATGGCGATCGTGACGGCGCTGCGGGAGTGGTTCCGCAAGTCGGAGCTGTCCGCCGACCGGGCCGGGCTGCTCGTCGGCCAGGACTTGCAGGCCTCGATGCGGGGCCTGATGAAGATAGCCGGCGGCAACCATCTCCATGAGATGAACGTGGACGCGTTCCTGGAGCAGGCCGAGGAGTACGAGGCGGGCGGAGACCTGCGCGACTCGGTCCTGAAGATCCTGAACGTGCTGCCCCGCTCGCACCCGTTCACCACCGTGCGCGCGGCCGAGCTGAAGAAGTGGGCCGCGACCCGCGACTACCAGCGGATCATGGACGGCCACTACCCCCGTCGTGAGGAGGACAAGGACACCTCGGTCTCCGACTCGTTCCGCGAGTCCGCCGCCTCGTACGCCGAGACGGTCCGCACGAGCAAGGATCCGCTGATGAAGCTGGTCGGCGACATAGCCGGCGGCACGGCGGACCTGGGCGGCAAGCTGTACGGCAAGTTCACGGGCGCGGGCTCCGCCTCGCGCTCCTCGGACCGGCCGGCGGACGGTCGCCCCGCGGACGGGGCTAATGGCGGACCGCAGGGCGGGCCGAAGGACCGGCCTTCCGGCCCGGCGGCGGACGGAGACGGGCCGCAGGACGAGCCGGGCCGGGACGCCTAGCTTCGAGCTTCCTGGCAGGGTGCCTACGGCGTCGGCTGGGCGCTGGTGGCGAGGGTGCCGCAGAGGGCCGCGGTGGCGGGGCCGGTCGCGTACGGATCGGTGCCCGCCGGGCCGGTCGCGCTGGTCCGCTCGCCCGCGAGCAGCGGCCGCAGCTGTGCGGAGACATCGGCCGAGCAGGCCTGCGGCCCGGCCTCGACATAGCTGAACTGCAGCTCGACCCGGTGCAGCCGCAGGTCATCGCGGTCGAAGCGGAAGTGCAGCTCACGGCGGACGGTGAAGAGCGAGGCCGCCTTGTCCGGGCCGGACGCGGCCGGGCGCAGGGCGTACGTGAAGGTGTGGTCGGACGTCACGTCGAGGGTGTCCCGGCCGGACTCGGCGTAGTGGAAAGTGCCCTGCACCCGCACCTGGGAGTCGGCCAGCGCCACTTTGGCCGGATCGAAGCGCACCAGCCAGCCGGTGGCGGCGTGGCGGCCGTCGTCGGCCGGGTTGTCGATGCTCTGGTCGAACTGGGCCAGCAGCTCCGGATCGAGCAGTGCCCGCACCTGGTGCACGGACTTACCGGTGAGGACCTGGGGGTCGAGGGACGACTGGACCAGATACTCCTTGGCGGTGGTCACACCGGCGATGATCTGGCTCTCGGAGAAGTGGGCGGTCCTGCGGACGGCGGGGAGGTTGATGCCGTCGGCACCGGTGCGGAACTGGGCAGCCGGACTGTGGTCGAACAGGCGGGCGACGTCGATGCCGGGGACGACGCTCTGCGGGGCCAGGGGTATCACGGTCATCCGCAGGGGCTCGGCGGCGACGCTGCCGCCACCGGGCTGGTAGGGGTGGCGCAGGCCCATGTACACGGCGGTACCGAAGGCGACGAAGAGGAGGACCACCAGCGCGACTATCTGTTTGGTGAACGGTCGGAACGACCAGCTGGGACGGCTGCGCACCGCACGCGCGTGCTCACGCATCCGCTCCTGGGCGGAGAACTCCTGCAAGCGGGCAGCACGAACGAACGACTCGTCGAATACGACGGATCGGTACTCGTCCTCACCTCCGCCGGGGAGGCCCTCCGGTGTCCCCTCGGGTGGCTCTCCACGCCCTGCCATACCTTCAGGGTAGGTCGCGGGAGGGGCCGATAAACGCGCTGGTACGCGACAAGTTCTGACGAGTTCCCACGCGGTTGTTCAAGGCGGGGTCAGAGAGCGGTCAGAGGACGGTCAGAACGTCGTCAGGACGCGCAAAAGCTGTGGTCAGGGGTGGGGCGGGCGGGGGGCGCGGGGTGGGTGGGGAGGGGGCGGGGGGAGGCCCCCCCCGCCCCCCTCAAGACCTCCGAGGCACAGCCGCGACCGCCGGTGCCGAGTAGTCGGCCGAGGCGGTCGGGCCGACTGTGGCCGGAATGGGTAGCCCGGACTTGTCCACGTTGCTGGTGGTCGGGTGCGGGGCGGGGTCGTCGCGGCTGCCGGAGGCGCCCCGGTAGACGGCCGCGAAGGCCAGGGCGACCATGCCGATGCCCATGATCAGGGCGAGCAGCCAGGCGACGGGGCGGTGCCAGCGGGCCCGGCCGCGGTAGGGGCGCAGCGCCCCGCCGTGCGGGCCGTAGGGGCCGGCTTCGGCGCCGCCGGGGAAGGCGGAGCCGTAGGCGTCGGGGTCGCGGGCGGGGTAGGCGAAGTCGTCGTCGGCTCCGGCGCCCGCGCGGGCTCTGGCGGCTTCGGCCTCGGCGCGGGCCTGGGCGGCGGCCAACAGCCGTTCCACGGCGCTCGGTTCGTGGATCTCGGCGGCCCGTACGAAGTCCTCGTCGAAGACCACGGAGGCGAATGCGTCGTCCGCGCCCCCGCGGTCGTCGTCGGGCTCCCAGCCGTCCGGGAACGGCTTGCCCCCCACGTCGTCCGGCACGGGTTCAGCGTAGCCCCGGCGCGGTCGTTTTGGGCAGGGAGTGTCCGAACTCTCCCCCTCGGGAGGTCCTCAGGGGAGGGTTCCCCGGCTACCGCACGTGCCCGTCCCCGGTGACGATGTACTTGGTGGAGGTGAGCTCCGGCAGGCCCATGGGGCCGCGGGCGTGGAGCTTCTGGGTGGAGATGCCGATCTCGGCGCCGAAGCCGAACTGGCCGCCGTCGGTGAAGCGGGTGGAGGCGTTCACGGCGACGGTGGTGGAATCGACCAGTTGGGTGAAGCGGCGGGCCGCGGCCTGGGAGGTGGTGACGATCGCCTCGGTGTGGCCGGAGGTCCACTGCCGGATGTGGGCGACGGCGGCGTCCAGGGAGTCGACGACGGCGGCCGCGATGTCGTAGGAGAGGTACTCGGTCTCCCAGTCCTCGGCGGTGGCCGCCACGACGGTCGCCTTGGTGGCGTCGGCGTAGGACCGGACGCGCTCGTCGGCGTGGACGGTGACGCCGGCCTCGGCGAGCGCGTCGAGGGCGCGGGGCAGGAAGGCGTCCGCGATGTCCTGGTGGACGAGGAGCGTTTCGGCCGAGTTGCAGACGGAGGGGCGCGAGGCCTTGGAGTTGATGAGGATGTCGACGGCCATGTCGAGGTCGGCCTGGGCGTCCACGTAGACGTGGCAGTTGCCGGTGCCGGTCTCGATGACGGGGACGGTGGATTCCTCGACGACGGTGCGGATGAGGGAGGCGCCGCCGCGCGGGATGAGGACGTCGACGAGGCCGCGGGCGCGCATCAACTCGCGTACGGAGTCGCGGGATTCGCCGGGGACGAGCTGGACGGCGTCGGCGGGCAGTCCGGCGCCGCCGACGGCGTCGCGCAGCACCCGGACGAGTGCGGTGTTGGACTCGTAGGCGGAGGACGAGCCGCGCAGCAGGACGGCGTTGCCGGACTTGAGGCAGAGGGCGGCGGCGTCGACGGTCACGTTCGGCCGGGCTTCGTAGATGATGCCGACGACGCCGAGGGGGACCCTGACCTGGCGCAGGTCGATTCCGTTGGGGAGGGTGGAGCCGCGGACGACTTCGCCGACGGGGTCGGGCAGCGCGGCGACGTCGCGTACGTCGGAGGCGATGGCGCGGACCCGTTCGGGGGTGAGGGTGAGGCGGTCGACGACGGTCTCGCTGGTCCCGGCTTCGCGGGCCTTGGCGATGTCGAGGGCGTTGGCCTCGACGATCTCCTTGGTCCGCACTTCGAGCGCGTCGGCGATGGCCAGGAGCGCGTCGTCCTTGGCCGAGCGCGGCAATGGCGCGATATCGGCGGCGGCCGCGCGGGCCCGGTGGGCGGCCTGGGTGACCGGGGACATGTTCTCGTACGGGGAAGACGCGCTCATGTCCGCAGGGTAGTGCTCCGGGCGGGGGCGTTCCGCACCGGTTCCACTCTCCGAGACGGCGCTCTCACGGTCCGGTCGCGGTGGTCTCCGGGTGGCCGGGGTGTCAAAAGGGGTGGACGCCGACGGGTGCGGCCGGTGGCGGTCCGTAGCCCTCGGCGAGGCGCTGGTGGTAGGTCTCGCGGTCGATGACTTCCAGGCCGACGATCTCCCAGGGCGGGAGTTTGGCGGTGGAGCGGTGTTCGCCCCAGAGCCGGAGGGCGACGGCGGCCGCGTCGTGCAGGTCGCGGGCCTCTTCCCAGTAGCGGATCTCGGCGTGGTCGTTGGCGTATCTGCTGGTCAGTAAGAAGGGGTGGTCGTGGGCGAGCTGTTCGAGGCCGCGCCGGACCTCTTTGAGCGGGGCCTCGGCGCCGGAGACGCTGAGGGTGATGTGCCAGAGCCTGGGGGTGTCCCCGGGCTGTTCCCGCTCCTCGGTCTGCGCTATGTCGGCCCCTGTGCCGACGCTGGTCAGGGTCGGCCCGTCCTCCCCCACGGCCCTGCGGGCGTGGGTTCCCCCGACTCGGGGCGCCGCCCCCGGGCGCGCTCGTCTCACCGGCGGCCTCCTGTGATGCTGTGATGCGATGCAGTACCCCTCGCGGGTCACCCCCGCGAGTACCCCGCAACAAAGTTGACCAGTCCTGGCCGGGTCGCGGGGCGGTTTTCGTGAAGGTGTCTGCCCGAAGGCTGGACTTTCAGCCGTTTCAGGGGTGGAGAACGACCAGATCGTCCCTGTGTACGACTTCGCGCTCGTATTCGGGGCCGAGTTCGCGGGCGAGTTCGCGGGTGGAGCGGCCGAGGAGCTGGGGGATCTCCTTGGCGTCGAAGTTGACGAGTCCGCGGGCGACGGCGCGGCCCGCGGTGTCGCGCAGTTCGACGGGGTCGCCGGCGCTGAACTCGCCTTCGACGGCGGCGATTCCGGCGGGCAGCAGGGAGGAGTGGCGTTCGACGACGGCGCGTACGGCTCCGTCGTCGAGGACGAGGTGGCCCTGGGGTGTGGAGGCGTGGGCGAGCCACAGGAGGCGGTCGGCGGAGCGGCGGCCGGTGGTGTGGAAGTAGGTGCCGGTGTCGCGTCCGGCGAGGGCGTCGGCGGCGTGGGTGGCGGAGGTGAGGACGACGGGGACGCCGGCGGCGGCGGCGATGCGGGCGGCTTCGACCTTGGTGACCATGCCGCCGGTGCCGACGCCCGCTTTGCCGGCGCTGCCGATCTGTACGTGGGCGATGTCGTCGGGGCCGTGGACTTCGCCGATGCGGGTGGTGCCGGGTCTGCTGGGGTCGCCGTCGTAGAGGCCGTCGACGTCGGAGAGCAGGACGAGCAGGTCGGCGCGGACGAGGTGGGCGACGAGGGCGGCGAGGCGGTCGTTGTCGCCGAAGCGGATCTCGTCGGTGGCGACGGTGTCGTTCTCGTTGACGACGGGGAGTGCGCCCATGGCGAGGAGCTGGTCGAGGGTGCGGTAGGCGTTGCGGTAGTGGGCGCGGCGGCTGGTGTCGTCGCTGGTGAGCAGGACCTGTCCGACGCGTACGCCGTAGCGGGCGAAGGAGGCGGTGTAGCGGGCGACGAGGAGGCCTTGGCCGACGCTGGCGGCGGCCTGCTGGCGGGCGAGGTCGGTGGGGCGGCGGCGCAGGCCGAGGGGGGCGAGTCCGGCGGCGATGGCGCCGGAGGAGACCAGCACTATTTCCTTCTCGCCGCCGCTGCGGGCTTTGGCCAGGACGTCGACTAGGGCGTCGACGCGGTCGGCGTCGAGGCCGCCGGAGGCGGTGGTGAGGGAGGACGAGCCCACCTTGACGACGATCCTGCGGGCCTGGGTCACGTACTGCCTTGCCACTGTCACACCGGGGAATCTATGCCAGGCCGGGGTCTGGGCGCACGGCCGTTTCGAGCGTTGGACGGAGCGTTGGACGGGCCCCCGCCGGGCGGGCGGGGGCCTTCAGGGGATCCAGGGCCTCAGTCGCGCGGGTGGCGCAGCAGCCAGCCCTCCCAGGCGGAGGTGACCATGGCGCGGATGTCGTGGCGGGCGCTCCAGTCGAGTTCCTTGGTGATGAGCTCGGCGGAGGCGACGACGCGGGCCGGGTCGCCGGCGCGGCGCGGGGCGACCTCGGGGGCGGGCTCGGTGATGCCGGTGACGTCGCGGATGATGTCGACCATCTCGGCGACGGAGGCGCCTTCGCCGCGGCCGATGTTGAGGATGAGGGCGGCTTCGGGGTCGGCGGCGAGCCGGCGGGCGGCGGCGACGTGCGCGGTGGCGATGTCCTCGACGTGGATGTAGTCGCGGACGCAGGTGCCGTCGGGGGTGGCGTAGTCGTCGCCGAAGATGAGCGGGGCCTTGCCCTCGGTGAGGCGCTCGAAGACCATCGGGACGAGGTTGAAGATCCCGGGGTCGCCGAGTTCGGGGGAGGCGGCGCCGGCCACGTTGAAGTAGCGCAGCGAGGCGGTGGCCATGCCGTGGGCCTTGCCGACGGCGCTGACGAGCCATTCGCCCGCGAGCTTGGTCTCGCCGTACGGGCTCATGGGCAGGCATTCGGTCTGCTCGGTGACGAGGTCGACGTCGGGCATGCCGTAGACGGCGGCGGAGGAGGAGAACAGGAAGCGGCGCACGCCGGCTTCGGCGGCGGCCTCCAGGACGGTGCGCAGGCCTTCGACGTTCTCGCGGTAGTAGTGCAGCGGGCGTTCGACGGATTCGCCGACCTGCTTCTTGGCGGCGATGTGGATGACGCCGTCCACGTCGTTCTCGCGCAGTACGCGGTCGAGGACGTCGCGGTCAAGGACGGTGCCGCGCTCCAGGCGGACGCCTTCGGGCAGCCGGGCCGGGTCTCCGGTGCTGAGGTCGTCGAGGACGACGACCTGCTCCCCGCCGTCGACGAGGGCCTTCACCACGTGAGATCCGATGTAGCCGGCACCGCCTGTGATCATCCAAGTCATACGGACAGTCTAGGAGGCCGGACCGGTCGGACCGGCCTGCTGTGACTTTTCGTACGGACGTGAAGGCGGCGTAAGCACGGTGTGCTTCCGGGCCCGCTCGCAGGCCCGCACGGACGCCCGCTTGGGCGTGCGGAAGAGGCGTACGGGATGGTCCCGTACGCCCCTGTTCGCTCCCGGTCCGCCCGGCTCGGTGCGCCGGTGCGGTGTGTCGGTCAGACGGTGCCCGCGCGCGGCGGGACCCTGGTGACCGCGGGGGTGGTGTTCAGGCCGAGCGTGACGAGGGCGACGCCTTCGCCGGCGCCCTGCACGACGGCGGGGGCGCCGACCATGAAGCCGGAGGACGCGTCGCCGTGGAGGGTGACCTGCTTGCCGCTGTCGACCATCTCGATGGCGCCGGTGCCGCTGCGCGAGCTGAGCATGACGCCGCCGGTGGCGAGGTCCTGGCCGTCGACGAGGGCGACCGGGCCGTAGCCGGTGACCTTCTGGTCGGGCAGTTCGGTCCAGCGGCCGGCCTGGCCGCCGCGCAGCTGGGCGACGTTGATCTGGTCGCTGGAGGGCTTGTGGTAGGCGAGCAGCACGGAGCCGTCCTTGGCGGTGACCGCGTCGGGGGCGTCGCCGGGCCGGGTCTTGAGGCCGCGGGCGGCGCGCACCATGGCGCCTCCGGCGTCCTTCTGGGCCCAGTGCTCGACCCAGCCGAAGGCGGAGCCGAAGACGTGGACGCGGCCGTCGCCGTCGACCGCGGCGGCCAGGCCTTCCTGGATCTGTCCGCCGCCGGACAGCTTCTGCCACGGCGACCAGGTGCCCTGCTTGTCGCGGATGCGGGTGCTGACGCCCTTGGCGGCGTTGCGCACGAAGACGTGCACGGTGCCGTCGGGGGCGGCGATCGCGGTGGGCGGGCCGGTGAGGCGGCTGCGGCGGGGGTCGGTCTCGGGGTTGCCGAGGCTGGTCCACTGCTGCTCGAAGTCGCCGCCGGCGCTCTTCTGCTGCAGGACGACTATCTCGCGGGTGTCGTCCTTGTCGCTGGCGCCGAGGTTGGTGAAGCGCAGGCCGAAGACGAGGTGGCGTCCGTCGGCCGCGGCGACGGCGCTGAGGGCGGGGGCGAGCGGGCCGCCGCCGAGGTCCTCGGCCGTGCCCCAGCCGCCGCTGTAGGGGCCGGACTCGCGCCAGCGGGCGGCGCGGGTGCCGAGCACGGCGTACGCGTTCATCCGGCCGTCCTTGTCGACGACGACCTTGGGGCCTGCGGTCGGGTAGCGGCGGTGGGTGGAGCGGACCCAGCCCTTCTTGGACTTGAGGACGCCGTTGACGCCGACGGAGTAGTCGCCGCAGCCGGAGCCGTTGCCGCACTGCCAGGTGGGGGCGCCGCCGTAGGCGTTGAGGTACTCGGTCTTCTGGTGGACGGTGTCGCTGGGCAGGTTGTAGGGCCAGCGCTGGTTGTAGTAGCCGCGGAACGCCTCGGTGAGGAAGCCGGGGGTGCGCGAGCCCTGGGAGGTGCCCTGGCCCCACTGGGCGAGGGCCCGCCAGGTGAACAGGGCGACGGCGGTGTGGTCGGGGTGGTCGGAGTAGCCGACCTGGTCGCTGCCGCGCGGGTGGAGCTTGTCGTGGACCTGGGCGTCGGGGTCCGGGTCGAGGGTGCGCACCAGCGTGGGCCGGTACTTGCGCATCAGGAACAGCAGCGCGTCGGTGAGCTCGTCGCGGCTGTAGGTGTACTTCTCCTGGACCGGGGACTCGGGGGTGGGCTGGGTGCGCAGCACCACGCCGGGGGTGTTCCACAGCTGGGTCATGCCGACCCAGCCGCGGCCGGTCTTCTCGTGCATCCGCACGCCGAGGAAGATCAGTTCGGCGCGGCGGCCGTTGTACTCCAGGACGTTGAGCTCGGCCTCGCGCCCGCCGGGCAGCTTGAGGGCGGTCCGCGTCCACGGGGTGAACAGGGTCGCGCCCAGCATCCGGGCGTACGCCTGGCGCAGGCCCTGCTGGCGCGCGGAGACGTAGGCGGGCACGTCGGGGCGGGCCTTGGGCTCGCCGGGGGCCTGGTTGACGCCGAAGGAGCCGCCGCCGGTGACGTACACGGAGACGACGGGGACGCCCCGCTCGATCGTGTGGAGCGTGTCCGGGTTCATGAAGAACAGGTCGTCGTCCGGGTGCGCGACGATCGCCATGGCGAGCGGGCGGCCCGGGGCCTCGAAGCTGCTGCGGTGGTCGACCGGCAGCAGCGAGACGGGCTTCGGTGGTTCACTTGTGACGGCGGCGCCTCTGGCCGACGGGTGCTTGCTGTCGCATCCGGCGATCGCACCGGCGGCCACCATCCCCGCCAGCGAAGCCAGCACGGTACGCCGGGAGGCCACTTGGCGTCCCATCATCGGCCAGCGTCCCATGTCCTTCTCCCACTCCCCGTTTCACGTTCATCTGCGATCAAGCAGACCGCCACACGAGGAGAGGGCTGAAAGTTCATTTGGGTTCCACTCGATGAAGCAATCGTGATGCATCGATAGAATTACGAAGCAACTTGCCGATCTTACGCATTATTGGCAGCATGCAACGCTGACCATTAGCCCAGACGAGAGCTAGGTTCACCGTGAGTGACTCACTGCTGCCCTATGCGGTGGGCGCCGCCAAGCGGGCGCGCCGCGCGGCAGTACGAATGCGCCGACGTGTCGAGCAGATGCATACCGTACCGGCCATCGACGGAGTCAAGCCGCGGCCGCTGCTGCAGCCCGTGCACTTCTCGGTCTCCGGTGGGCGCACCCTCAACTTCGCGGTGACCTTCCCGCGCCGCCCCGAAGCGGTCAACGCGGCCCACCTGGAGATGTCACGCGGGCGCAAGGTCGTCCACGTGGAGCTGGAGCAGGAGCCGCAGAGTGACGGAAGTCTCCTTCTGACGGCCACCGCGCCGCTGCGCCACGACGATCCGTCGGAGACCGGCACCCGTGGTCCGGTGCTCTCGTCCGGTATGTGGCGCATGGAAGTCGTGGTCACCGAGAGTGACGGTCGCGAGCTGCGGGCGAAGATCGCCTCGGCCCCCGCGGAGTCGTCCGACGGCCCCACCCTGTCCACCTCGCCGTCACCCACCAGCGGCGCCGTCTTCCGCCCGGTGCGCTCGGTCGACGGCCGCTCGATGCTGAACGTGCGCGGCCCGCGCCACCAGGCCGAGCTCACCTCGTTCGAGCTGCGCTGGGACCGGATCGTGGTGCACGGCCGGCTCATCGCGCCCAAGGCCCCCGTCGAGGAGTACGCCGCGGAGGCGGTGCTGCGGCGCAGCAGCAAGGCGGCCGCGGCCCCCGTGACGTGGGACGGCGACCGCTTCACCTTCGACGTACCGCTCGCCGAGATGGCGGTCGGCCGCACCACCCGCACCTGGGACATGCATCTGAAGGCCGGTGGGAACCGGATCAAGATCGCCCGGCGGCTGACCGATGTGCGTCACCCCAAGCAGGTCTACCGGACACCGTTCCGTATCGTCGCTCTCGACAACGGTTCGCTCGCGAGGGTGCACGCCTACGTCACCCCGGCCGGCGTGCTCGCCGTGTCCTGTACCGGATTCGGAACCGCCCCCCGTGGCGCAGAGGAAGTTGCATGAAGATCACGTTTCTGCTCACCTGGGGCGACGAGATGGGCGGCACCGAGATGGCCGCCTACACCCAGGCGATCCATCTCGCTCCCCGGCACGACGTCGAGGTGCTGAGCGTCTTCAAGACCCGCCCCGAGCCGTTCTTCGCGGCCGCCCAGCAGGTCAAGCGGCGCTACCTGGTGGACAGGACCGGATCCTACGGACGCCCGGTGCGCACCAGCGCCCTGGACGAGACCGCCTGCCGGACGCTGGAGTCGCTGCCGAGCGAGCTGATCAAGCCGTCCTGGGAGTCCACCTTCGACCGGCTCTCCGACATCGAGATGACGGCCGCGCTCGGCTCCCTCGACTCCGACGTGCTGGTCACCACCACCCCGGCGCTGCTCGCGGCGGCCGCCGAGCTCGCGCCTTCCCGGGTCGTCACCGTGCACCAGGAGCACCGCGCCTCCCAGCTGCGCGGCGTCTCCGGTGAGCCGCTGCTGGTCTACGGCCCGCGCGTCGACGCGCTGGTGTCGCTGACCGAGCGCACCAACGACTGGTTCTCCGACTCGCTGCGCGAGGCCGCCCCGGAGCTCGCCGCGATCCCCAACGCGGTGCCCGACGGCTACCGTCCGCGCGCCGACCTGGAGTCCAAGACGATCGTCCTGGCTGCCCGGATGACCCCGGAGAAGCAGCTGGACCACGCCATCCACGCCTTCCAGCGGATCTCCGCGGACTTCCCCGACTGGCAGCTGCGGATCTTCGGCGACGGCCCGCAGGAGGTGCGCCTGCGCCGCCTCGTCGAGGGCCTGGGCATGCACTCGCGCATCGAACTGGTCGGCCGCTCCTCGCAGATGGAGCAGGAGTGGGCCAAGGCCAGCGTCTGCCTGCTGCCCTCGCGCAACGAGGCCTTCCCGCTGGTGCTCCTGGAGATGTTCGCGGCCGGCGTGCCGGTCATCGCGTACGACATCGTCACCGGGCCCGCCGAGATCATCCGCCACGGCGTGGACGGCCTGCTCGTGCCGCCCGGCGACATCGACTCGCTGGCCGCCGCGATGTCCCGCCTCATGGAGGAGGACGACACCCGCCACGCGTTCGGCAAGGCCGCCCGCAAGGGCGTGTACGAGCGGTTCGGCGGCGAGGACATCACCGCCCGCTGGGAACAGCTCTTCGCCAAGCTGGTCGCCCGCCGCGACACCCCCGAGCGCCTGGCCCAGCGCGCCGACCGCACCGCGCTGCGCATCGCGGCCGGCGGCACCCGCAGCTTCAGCGTCGCCGCCCCCGTCTCGCACCAGGCGAACTCGGCGGACGAGCAGAAGGCCCGCGAGGTGATGATCCAGGCGCAGGACCGCACCGGGACGCTGATCCGCTCGGCCGGCCGCCTCGCCGAGCAGCGCGACGACATCAACGGCCCGCGCATGGCGCAGATCAACCTGGAGATCACCGCCAAGGTCCTGGAGGACGCGGGGATCCCGTACATCCTGCTGCGCCACGACGCCGGCGTCGCCTACCGCGTCGCCGTCCCCGTCGAGCAGCGCCGCCGGGTGATCGAGGCCATGTCGACCGCCCTGCACGGCAAGCCGGTCTACGCCGAGCTGGTCACCCCGCGCGGCGCCGCGCCCGGCGCGGTCCTGGCCGAGCGTCTGGGCGAGGTGGGCGAGGTCGCGGGTCTGCGCGTCTTCAAGCCGATCACCTCCGAGAGCCGCACCCTGCGGTACGGACCGGCGTACGGCTGCAGCCTGGAGTTCTGGGCCGAGTCGGAGGAGGACGGCTGGCGCGAGACGCCCCGGCTGACCACCCTGCTCGGACGCCGTCTGCCGAACCTGGAGGCCACCGCCAAGCTGCGGGTCGCCGACCGCGACTACCCGACGCTGGCCCAGTTCACCAAGCAGCTGATGTGGGACGTCGACTACCCGATCGACGTCGTCTACACCTGGGTCGACGACACCGACCCGGCCTGGCAGCAGCGCCGCGACTCGGTGCGCCGCAGCCGGAACATGCCGACCAACGACGCCGACAGCGGCGACGTGCGCTTCCGCAACCGCGACGAGCTGCGCTACTCGCTGCGCTCCCTGGAGATGTTCGCGCCCTGGGTGCGGACCATCTACCTGGTCACCGACGACCAGACGCCGGACTGGCTGGACACCGAGCAGCCCGGCATCAAGGTGGTCAGCCACCGCGAGATCTTCAAGGACCAGGCCTGGCTGCCGACGTTCAACTCGCACGCCATCGAGAGCCAGCTGTACCGCATCGAGGGCCTGGCCGAGCACTTCCTCTATCTCAACGACGACGTGTTCATCGGCCGTCCGCTCAACCCGTCGTCGTTCTTCCTGAGCAACGGCGTCGCCAAGTTCTTCCGCTCGCCCACGGCCGTCCCGCCGACCGAGCCGTCCCCGGACGACGAGGGCTACTTCGCGGCCGCGAAGAACAACCGGGCGCTCCTGGAGGAGGCGTTCGGGCGGACCACGACGACCAGCTTCCTGCACGCGCCGCACCCGCTGCGCCGCAGTGTGCTGACCGAGATCGCGGACAAGTTCCCGGACGAGGTGGGCCGGACCGCGGCCAACCCGTTCCGCGCCAACTCGGACCTGTCGATCACGTCGTCGCTGCACCACCACTACGGCTACCTGATCGGCAGCTCGGTGCCGAGCGCGATCTCGTGCAGCTACATCAACGTGGGCAACTACGACCACCACACGGTGCTGACCCGGCTGCTCGCCGAGCGCGCCCACGACACGTTCTGCATCGGCGAGTCCGCCGACGCGGAGGTGTCGGTGGAGGAGCAGGACCGCGTACTGCGGGCGTTCCTGAGCGCGTACTTCCCGGTGAAGTCGCGGTTCGAGCGCGACTGACGTACGGATACGGGAAAGGGGCCCGCCCCGACCGGAAGGTCGGGGCGGGCCCCTTTCTTCAGGGGCGCGGGGAACTGCGCGAGAAGCGCCCACGGCCCGCGGCCGCGCGACGGCAGATCCCCCCGCCCCGGTGGGCGCTACCGCTTCTCGAACGGGCTCGGTACCGGGAAGTACGCGTCCAGGAAGGGCGTGATCAGGTCCTTCTGCTCGTGCACGTCCTGCTCCGTGGAGACCGTGTCGTTGACGCAGAACACCGTCTTGTCCCGGTTGGCGAGCAGCCGGCCCAGCCGGGTCTCCGTCCACGGGTGCGTCAGGTCGAGGTAGGTGTACGGGAGTTCGGAGGGCACCGCGCGCTGCGTGTGGTACGCGTAGTAGTGGTGCAGGGACGACGAGATGGAGATGTCATCCTCCGAGCGGAACCGGCTCGCCTCGGTGTAGCGGTACTCCGGCTCGAACTCCGTCTCGATCTCGGTGAGCAGGCTGCGGCGCAGCGGGTGCGGCATGTGCTTCATCTTCTGCACGACCACCGCCCCGTACCTCTCCTCGATCAGACGGCGGTTGTTCTTGCCCGCGGCGGCCACCGGCGGGTCCTCGGGGGTGCGGGCGCCCAGCGGCACGAGGGCGGGCGACGGGAAGAACTTGGTGAGGCCGCTGGAGAGGAAGAAGTCCTGCGGGGTGACCTCGTTGCCGAGCATCACGTCGTCGTTGAAGTACAGGAAGTGCTCGGCGAGGCCCTCGATGTGGTGGAGCTGGCTCTCGATGGCGTGCGAGTTGAAGGTGGGCAGCAGGCCCGGGTCGCGGAAGATCTCCTTGTGGCTGACGACCTTGATGCCGGGCTGCTCGGTGTCGAGCCACTCCGGGGTCTGGTCGTCGGTCACCAGGTAGACGTTGCGCACCCACGGCGCGTACATGTGCAGCGAGCGCAGCGAGTAGCGCAGCTCGTCGCGGCTGAGGTAGCGCGCGGCGTTGGCGGACTCGGCGTGGTAGGTCTCGCCCGCGAACTGGGCGCGGCGGCGCAGCCAGGCCGGGTCGGCGCCGTTCACCCACGTGTAGACGACGTCGATCGGGAAGGTGATCTCGTCGGTGGGGTGGATGGCGAACTCGGCGCGGGTGCGCACCTGGGCCGCGTCGGGGGCCTCGCGGGGGGCGAGGTGGGTGAAGTACGCCTCGGAGACCTGCGCGACGGGGCCCTCGGCGGGGAGGGTCTCGGCGAGCTTGCCGACGCGCGGCGGCACCAGTTCGCCGTCCTCCTCCTTCCAGAACTCGACGTCGCAGCCGTAGCGGTTGCCGAGGGTGAGGCGGTGCGTGGGGTCCGTGCGGTACCAGGTGACCCTGACGGTCCCGGCGGTCTTGAACCGGCGCCAGGTGGCGTCCTCGTACCCCGGCAGGGAGGTCTCGGGGACCGGGTTGTTGCCCTTGACGTGGGTGACGTAGCCGGGCTGGTCGCCGCAGAGCGACTCCAGCACCTTCAGCACGGCCGTACGGTCGTCCTCGCGGACGGCGACGGCGGCGGAGGTCTCCGAGCGGCCGCGCACGCAGAAGTGGTCGAGACCGGCCGCGTGCAGGGCGCGCAGCACTATGTCTAGGTTGGCGCGGCGGGCCTGGAGCGGGGTCACTCCGGGGGTGACGAGGGCGACCTTGGGGTCCTTGCCGACGTGCACGACCGTGCGGTCGGCGCCGGAGGCGAGGGTCTGGTAGCGCTTGGTGACGCGGGCGGCGCGCATCTTCTCGGCGACGGCCGCGCCGCCCGCGATGCGCATCTTGACGCGGCGCCGCATGTCGGCGTCGACCTGCGAGACGATCGCGCGCCGCACACTCTCGGGCACGGCCCGCCGGTAGACCCCCAGCAGTCGCGGTGCCTCGGGATTACGCACGGGGGGCTGCTCCTTGACGTTCGTCGGACATCGTACGTTTGCTGAACGTCTCCAGTATGCCGCCGCGGCCTACGGCCTCCGACGCGGGGTTTTCCCCACCCCGCCCCTTCCCGAAAGCCTCCGGCGGTGGGGGTGGGCGAGGGTGGTTTCCGGGGGCTACGCCCCCGGGCCCCCGGCCACGGGTTCATCCGCGGACCGTGCCGGGTTGCCTCGCGCAGTTCCCCGCGCCCCTGACTACCCAGGGGCGCGGGGAACTGCGCGATCAGCCACAGACGGCCCGCAGACGACCGTCAACGCATCCAGCGGGCGCTAGAACGGCTTGAACTCGTCGAACTCCTGCTGCGCCTCGTCCCGCTCCGCCTCGCGGTCCCGGCGGCGCTGAGCGGCCGGACGGGGCGCCTCAAGGCGGTGGTCCTCACCACGGCGGCCCAGCATCTCCGCGCCCGCCATCATCGTCGGCTCCCAGTCGAAGACGACCGCGTTGTCCTCGGGGCCGATGGCCACGGCGTCGCCCGCGCGGGCGCCCGCCTTCATCAGCTGGTCCTCGACGCCGAGGCGGCTGAGGCGGTCCGCGAGGTAGCCGACGGCCTCGTCGTTGTTGAAGTCGGTCTGGCGGATCCAGCGCTCCGGCTTCTCGCCGCGCACCCGGTAGACCTCGGCCGCCTCGTCGTACGTGACCGTGAAGCCCGCGTCGTCGACCGCCTTGGGGCGGATCACGATCCGGGTGGCCTCCTCGACGGGCTTGGCGGCACGCGCCTCGGACACGATCTTCGCGAGCGCGAAGGAGAGCTCCTTGAGACCGGTGCGGGCGACCGCGGAGACCTCGAAGACCTGGTAGCCGCGCTGCTCCAGATCGCCGCGGATCATGTCCGCGAGGTCCTGGCCGTCCGGGATGTCGATCTTGTTGAGGACGACGATGCGGGGCCGGTCGTCGAGGCCGCCGTACTGCTTCAGCTCGGCCTCGATGACGTCCAGGTCGGAGACCGGGTCGCGCTCGGACTCAAGGGTCGCGGTGTCCAGGACGTGCACGAGCACCGAGCAGCGCTCGACGTGCCGCAGGAACTCCAGGCCCAGGCCCTTGCCCTGGCTGGCGCCGGGGATCAGGCCCGGCACGTCCGCGATGGTGTAGACGGTCGAGCCCGCGGTGACCACGCCGAGGTTGGGGACCAGCGTGGTGAACGGGTAGTCCGCGATCTTCGGCTTGGCGGCGGACAGGACGGAGATCAGGGAGGACTTGCCCGCGCTCGGGTAGCCCACCAGGGCCACGTCGGCGACGGTCTTGAGCTCCATGACCACGTCACGGGCCTCGCCGGGCTCGCCGAGCAGCGCGAAGCCGGGGGCCTTGCGCCGGGCGGAGGCCAGCGCCGCGTTGCCGAGGCCGCCGCGGCCGCCCTGGCCGGCGATGAAGGTGGTGCCCTGACCGACGAGGTCGGCGAGGACGTTGCCGTCCTTGTCGAGGACGACCGTGCCGTCCGGGACCGGCAGGACCAGGTCCTGGCCCTCCTTGCCGGTGCGGTTGTCGCCGGCGCCGGGCTGGCCGTTGGTGGCCTTGCGGTGCGGGCTGTGGTGGTAGTCGAGGAGCGTGGTCACCGACTGGTCGACGACCAGGATGACGTCGCCGCCACGGCCGCCGTTGCCACCGTCGGGGCCGCCGAGCGGCTTGAACTTCTCCCGGTGTACGGAGGCGCAGCCGTGGCCTCCGTTACCCGCGGCGACATGCAGCTCGACGCGGTCCACGAAGGTGGTCATGGGCTTGCCTCCAGTACGTACGGAATGTCTGTGTAATGCCGTGTTTCATTAGAAACACGCGAAAGGCGGACCTGCTTCCCGTACGGGGTCCGTACGGGAAGTGAGGTCCGCCTCACGAAAGATCCGGTCAGGCGACCGGAACGATGTTCACGACCTTGCGGCCACGGTGGGTGCCGAACTGCACCGCGCCGGCCTGCAGGGCGAACAGCGTGTCGTCGCCACCGCGGCCGACACCGGCGCCCGGGTGGAAGTGGGTGCCACGCTGGCGGACCAGGATCTCACCGGCGTTGACGGTCTGACCGCCGAAGCGCTTCACACCGAGCCGCTGAGCGTTGGAGTCGCGACCGTTCCGGGTGGACGATGCGCCCTTCTTGTGTGCCATGTCTCCTCAGTCCCTTACTTCGCAGCCGCGGGGATGCCGGTGACCTTGATCGCCGTGTACTGCTGGCGGTGGCCCTGGCGACGGCGGTAACCGGTCTTGTTCTTGTACCGAAGGATGTCGATCTTGGCACCCTTGTGGTGGTCCACGACCTCGGCCGTGACCTTGATGCCGGCCAGCACCCACGGGTCGCTGGTGACAGCGTCGCCGTCGACAACGAGCAGGGTCGAGAGCTCGACCGTGTCGCCAACCTTGGCAGTGGAAATCTTGTCAACCTCAACGATGTCGCCGACAGCAACCTTGTGCTGGCGACCACCGCTGCGCACGATGGCGTACACGCGGATCTCTCTCTCGCTCGGAACGGAAACCCCTGAAGCCAGCCGCGTCACACGGGCGAGCCCGTGATGATCCGGAATGGACGAGCGGCCTCTCCCCGCCACCGCGAACGGTCGCCGGGAGGGAGGTGCTCAGGGGCGGGCGCGCATGGAAACACGCCGAGGGTCAAGGTTACGGGCCGCTTTCCCAGGGGTCAAACCAGCCGATGACCGACCGGTACGGCCGGGCCAGGGGACGAGGGGTCGGGGGTCACTGATTCAATAATCACTCGTGCACCTGCGTTCGCTGCTCTCCATGCCCCGCATGCTCCGCCACGGCTCGTCCGTGGGCGCGGACCTGCCGCCCGACGAGGCCGTCACCGTCGACGCCCCCGACGGCCCGATGGGCGACGCGCTGGCCGCCGTGCACGCGGGCGACCGCGGCCCGGCCGCCGCCCTGCTCGCCGGGACCCGCGAGCGGGCCGAGTGGGAGCGCCGCAGCACCTACGTCACCCAGCTCGCCGCGGCCGCCCTGCACAGCCCCGGCTGGCTGGACGCCTGGCTCGCAGAGTCGCCCGAGGACCCCGACGCCGTCCTGGTCAAGGCCGAGCTCTGCGTCCACCAGGCATGGGAGATACGCAGCGCGGCGCGCGCCAGGGACGTGGCGCCCGAGCAGTTCCAGGCGTTCTTCGCGCTGCTCGGGGACGCCGTCCCGGTGGCGTCCGCGGCCGCCCGGCTCAACCCCACCGACCCGGTGCCCTGGCAGATCGCGCTCACCCACGCCCGGGGCAGCCAGGCCTCTCGCGAGGTGTTCGACGCGTACTGGGCGGAGGCCGTGGCCCGCTCCCCGCACCACTACGGCTGCCACGCGGCGGCCCTGCAGTACCTCTCCGAGAAGTGGTACGGCTCGCACGGCGAGATGTTCGCCTTCGCCGAGCGGGCCGCCGAGAGCGCGCTGCCCGGCTCCAAGCTGCACGCGCTGCCGCTGCTGGCGGCCGTGGAGTACGTGGTGGTCTCCGACGACCCGCGCCAGAGCCCCGTCGAGCGGGCCAGGATCGACGCGGCCGTCGAGCGCGGCCTCGAACTGTCCACCTGGTACGAGCCGGGCGACCCGGACGCGGCGGACTTCCGCAACCACCTCGTCCTGATGCTGATCCTGCACGAGCGGTGGGCCGAGGCGCTGGACGTGTTCCGGGCGATCGGGGTGCGGGCGCGGACGTATCCGTGGGCCTACCTGGGCGAGCCGCACACCGAGTTCGTGGAGCTGCGCTCGGGGGTGCGGATGCAGCTGGCGTCGCGGACGCCGCTGTTCTCGCGGGCGGGACGGGCGGGCGTTCCCGGCCCCGCGGAATCCGCCGGTTCCGCCACCGCGTCCGGGGACGCCCGCGCCCTCTCGCTCCGCTCGCTCGCGATAGCCGCCGCGCCGCCGCACGAGGTCGCCGAGGCCGCGCTGATGTGCGGCGTCTCGCTGCGGATCGCGCCCGCGCCGCCCGGCATGAGTTACGTGGAGCTCGTCCCGGACCCCTCGCCCGGGCGGCGCGCGGCGCTGGCCCGCGACGACCGGCTGTCGGCCGCGGCCGACAGCTTCACCACGGGCGAGAAGTGGGCGGCGCTCGTGCTGCGCCGCACCGGGCCCCGGTACGGGCTCACGCTCCTCCAGAAGGGCACGGAGACCGCGGCCCACCAGTGGGACCCGGCGGCCCCCGTCACCGACCACGCGGCGGCGTCCGCGACCGCGCAGGCCCTGGCGGCCGCGTTCTCCGTCGCCGACGCCCGGCCGCTGGTGGCGCTGCTGCGGGGCGCGGACTCCCCCGCCCGCCGCCAGGCCGACCTGGTGGCGGCGCTCGGCCTGCCGCCGCTGCCGCCGGGCTTCGGCGAGCACGACGAGGTCCTGCGGACCGTCCCCGGCGCCCAACTCCTGGCCCGCCGGGGCGTGTTGCGCGGCATCCGTGACTCCCTGTCCACGGACCTGGGCACCCCGGCGATCCCGGTGCCGCGCCCGCGCCGCTGGTGGCGCCTGCGCGTAGCGGCCCTGACGGTCCTGGTCCCGGCGTCCGCGTACGCCTGGACGACCCCGGACTGCTACCGCGCGACGATCCCGACCCTGGCGTCCTTGTTCCTGGCGAGCCAGCTGCGCACGGCGTGGCGGGCCCGGGGTTCGTCTGCGGCCCGGTGAGGGCTGGTCGCGCAGTTCCCCGCGCCCCTTGAATGCTGCTGCGCAGCAATCCCCTGGGCGCCCCGAAGGGGCGCATTCAGGGGCGCGGGGAACTGCGCGACCAGCCCCCACCGGCCCGCAGGCAAAACTGAAGGCCCGGCCCCGGAATCCCGGGGCCGGGCCTTCAGCGTCGCGTCAGACCGGCGACGGTCAGCTCTCCGACGACGTCGACACCGGCTCGGCCGCCGCCTTCTTCGTCGTCTTCTTCGCCGTCGTCTTCTTCGCCGCGGTCTTCTTGGCCGCCGTCTTCTTGGCGACCGCCTTTTTCGCGGTGGCCTTCTTGGCCGTCTTGCGGGCCGTCTTCTTGGCCGGGGCCTCCTCGTCCGCGACGGGCGAGGCCTCGGGCGCCGTGGTGGACTCCACCACGAGCACCGCCGCCTCCTCCGCGCCCGACGGCGAACCGGCGGGAGCGGTGGCCTTGCGGGTCACCCGGCGACGGGCCCGCGGCGGGGCGGCGACGGGCGCCTCCTCGACGACGGGCTCGGCCACGACCGGCTCGGCCACGACGACCGGCTCAGCCGCAACAGGCTCGGCCACGACGGCCTCCACCACGACCGGCTCGGCCGCGGTGGGCGGGCCCGCCGGGGCGGACACCTTGCGGGTGGCCCGGCGACGGGTGCGGCCGCGCGGCGCCTCGTCCTCGATGAAGGACGCGACCGTGACCGGCTTCGACTCGGGCTCGGGCTCCGCCGCGACCGGCTCGGCCTCGGTGACCGGCTCGGCGGCCCGCCTGGGCGCACCCGCCGGAGCCGACGCCTTACGGGTGGCACGGCGGCGCGACCGGCTGCCGCGGGCCGCGGCCTCCGCCTCGGCGGCGCTGCTGTAGAGCTCCTCGTCCGGCACGAACTCCGGCTCGGCGAGCGCGACGGGGGCCGCGACCTCGGCCGCCACCTCCGCCTCGGTCTCGACATCCGCGGACTCGACGGCCTCGTGCTCGTGCGCCTCGTGGTCGTGCTCGGCGCCGCCCCGGCCGCGCTTCTTGGAGCGCTTGCCGTTGCCGCCGCCACCGACGCCGGTCGGCTGCTCCATGTGCACGATCACACCGCGCCCGTTGCAGTGGACGCAGGTCTCGGAGAACGACTCCAGCAGGCCCTGGCCGACCCGCTTGCGGGTCATCTGGACCAGGCCCAGCGAGGTCACCTCCGCGACCTGGTGCTTCGTACGGTCGCGGCCCAGGCATTCGAGCAGACGCCGCAGCACCAGGTCCCGGTTGGACTCCAGGACCATGTCGATGAAGTCGATGACGACGATGCCGCCCAGGTCGCGCAGCCGCAGCTGGCGCACGATCTCCTCGGCCGCTTCGAGGTTGTTCCTCGTCACGGTCTCTTCGAGGTTGCCGCCCTGGCCGGTGAACTTGCCGGTGTTGACGTCGACGACGATCATCGCCTCGGTCTTGTCGATCACCAGCGAGCCGCCGGACGGCAGCCAGACCTTGCGGTCGAGCGCCTTCATCAGCTGCTCGTCGATCCGGTACGTCGCGAAGACGTCGACCTCGGAGGTCCACCGGGAGAGGCGGTCCACCAGGTCGGGCGCCACGTGCGAGACGTAGCCGTGGATGGTCTCCCAGGCCTCGTCGCCGCTGACGATGACCTTGGTGAAGTCCTCGTTGAAGATGTCGCGCACGACGCGGACGGTCATGTCCGGCTCGCCGTACAGCAGGCTCGGCGAGCTCGTCGAGATCTGCTTGGCCTTCTTGGAGATCTCCTCCCACTGGGCCTGCAGGCGCTCGACGTCACGGCGCAGCTCGTCCTCGCTCGCGCCCTCGGCGGCGGTGCGCACGATGACGCCCGCGTCCTCGGGGACGATCTTCTTGAGGATGGTCTTCAGCCGCGCCCGCTCGGTGTCCGGGAGCTTGCGGCTGATGCCGGTCATCGAGCCCTCGGGCACGTACACGAGGTAGCGGCCCGGCAGCGAGACCTGGCTGGTCAGACGCGCGCCCTTGTGGCCGATCGGGTCCTTCGTCACCTGGACGAGGACCGACTGGCCGGACTTGAGGGCGGCCTCGATGCGGCGCGGCCCGTTGGCCATGCCCAGCGCCTCGAAGTTGACCTCACCGGCGTACAGGACGGCGTTGCGGCCCTTGCCGATGTCGACGAAGGCGGCCTCCATCGACGGCAGCACGTTCTGGACCTTGCCCAGGTAGACGTTGCCTACGTACGAGGTGGCCTGCTCCTTGTTGACGTAGTGCTCGACCAGCACGTTGTCCTCGAGGACGCCGATCTGGGTGCGCTCGCCGCTCTGGCGGACGACCATCACGCGCTCGACGGCCTCGCGGCGCGCCAGGAACTCCGCCTCGGTGATGATCGGCACCCGGCGGCGGCCCTGCTCGCGGCCCTCGCGGCGGCGCTGCTTCTTCGCCTCCAGACGGGTCGAGCCCTTGATGGACTGCACCTCGTCGGACGGCTCGGCCTTCTCGCGGGCCGGGCGCGGCTCGCGGACCTTGACGACCGTGCGCTCCGGGTCGTCCTGACCCGTCTCGTGGTCGCCTCCGTCACCGCTGCGGCGACGGCGCCGGCGACGCCGGCGGCTGCTGCTGGTGCCGGCGGCCGAGGGGGTGTCCTCGGACTCCTCGTCCTCGTCCTCGAACGCTTCGGCCTCGGCCTCGGCGCCCTCCTCCGACTCGGACTCCTCCGACTCGGCGGACTCGCCCCGACGACGGCGGCGGCCACCGCGGCGGCGACGGCGCGAGGGACGGTCGTCCTCGTGCTCCTCGGCCTCGGCGCCCTCCGGCTCCTCCTCGGCGGACTCGGCCTCTTCGGCCTCCTCGGCCACGGGGGCCTGCGGCTCGGGCGCGGTCTCGGCGCTCTCGCCGCGACGGCGGCGGCGACGGCGCGAACCGCCCTGCGGCTCGGCCTGCTCGACGACCGGCTCGGCCTGGACCTCGGTCTCCTCCGGCTCCTCCTCGTCCGTCACCTCGGCGGCTGCCTGGGCGGCGGCCGCGGCGGCGGTCTCCGGGGTCTGGAACATCGGCTCGTGGAAGACCGGCGCCTGGAAGACGGCGACGGCGGGACGGGTGGCACGGCGGCGCGACCGGCCGGTCTCCGCCTTCGGCTCGGCCTCCGTCTTCGCCTCGGCCTCGGGCTCCTTCACGGGCTCCTCGGCGGCGGCCGGGGTGAACTGCGGCGCGGTCGCCTTACGGGTCGCACGGCGACGGGTGCGCCCACGGGGCGCCTCGTCCTCGGCGACGGGCTCGGCAGCGGCCTCTTCGGCCACGGCGGTCTCGACGACCACGGCGGCGACCGGCTCGGCCTCGACCTCGTCGGCGGCCTTGGGCGCACCGGCGGGCGCGGTGGCCTTACGGGTCGCACGGCGACGGGTGCGCGCCGGAGCGGCGGGCTCCTCGGCGGCGGCCACGACAGCGGCCTCCTCGGCCGGGGAGGCGACCGGGTCCTCGGCGGCGACGGCCGGCGGCGCGCCGACGGCGGCCGGGGCCTCCTCGACGGCGGGGGCACCGGCGGGCGCGGTGGCCTTGCGGGTGGCACGGCGACGGGTGCGCGCCGGAGCGGCGGGCTCTTCAGCCTCGACGGCCTCGGGCTCGACGGCCACCTCGGCCACGACGGGCTCGGCGGCCGCGACGACCTCGGCCTCCTCGGCGGCCTTGGGCGCACCGGCCGGAGCCGTGACCTTGCGGGTGGCACGGCGACGGGTCCGCGCCGGAGCGGCGGGCTCTTCAGCCTCGACGGCCTCGGGCTCGACGGCGGCCGGGGTCTCGACGACCTCGGGCGCCTCCTCGGCGGCGGGCGCACCGGCCGGAGCGGTCACCTTGCGGGTGGCACGGCGACGGGTCCGCGCCGGAGCGGCCTCCTCGGCAGCGGGGGTCTCGGCCGGGGCCTCGGCGGCGGCCGGAGTCTCCTCGGCGGCAGCGGCAGCGGCGGGCGCACCCGCCGGAGCGGTCGCCTTACGGGTGGCACGGCGCCGCGGACGGGCCGGAGCGGCCTCCTCGGCGGCGGGCGTCTCGGCCGGGGCCTCGGTGGCCGCGGCGGCCGTCTCGGGCGCGTCGGCGCCCGCGGCTCCCGGCGGACCGGCGGGCCGCGACGCGGCGCGGCGCCGGCGGCGCGGCGGCAGCGTGTCGCTGGGGCTGTTGTTGTCGTCCCCGGTCACACCGGGTTCGTTCTTCTCGTTCTCAAGCATGCGGGCGTAGCTCCCGTCACGCTCCCGGGCGCCGCGCCTTGTTCCGGTCCGGCGGCACGTCCGCGTGATGTGCGCGGGTGCCGTCGTCCGGGGCGCGGGCGCCGCACGGGAGCTGATATGTCCGGCTCGCCGGTTCCGTACGCGATGTACGTACGGCCTGGCGAAAGTCTCCTGGTCAGTGCGCTGCCCGACCCAGGTGGCTCCCGAGTACCAGGGCTGCGCTACAACGACTGCCCTTACGCGGCGGGACCTTCCGACGCCGTCGCAGAAGCGGTCCCGGCGGCCTTGGGTGGAGCGGCCGGGGCTGCCTCGCGGTCGGGCGCGAGCGGGTCGGTCACCGTGCCGGACTCCTCGTCGAAGAGCCCCTGCGCCAGCCTGGTCACCGCTGCGGGGACCGGCGGCGCCAGGTCGGCCACAGCTCGGAGACCGGACAGGACGTCGTCGGGTCGCACGGCAGGTGTCAGGTGCCGTACCACCAGGCGCAGTATCGCACAGGGCTTGTCCACCGGCCTATCAGCCTGTGGAGGAAGCGCCTGGAGGGCGGCGACCGCGCCGCGCGTGTCGAAGGTGCGCATGCCGTTCTTGGTCCTGCGCTGGACCTCGACGGTCTCGGCGGCGAGGAAGGCCTCGACGGCCTTCTCGGCGTCCTCGACGGCGACGCCGTCAAGCCGCATCTCCCAGATGGAGGCGGTCAGCCGGTCGGCGAGGCCCGAGGTGCGGGCCTCCACGGCGTCGGTGATGTCGAGCCCGGCCGGCAGCGACTCGTCGAGCAGCGTGAGCAGCGTCGCCGGGTCGCGGTGCTCGGTGAGCGCGATCTCCAGGTACTCGGCCTCGGAGCCGGTGCCGGTGGGGGCGGCGTTGGCGTACGACACCTTGGGGTGCGGGGTGAAGCCCGCCGAGTACGCCATGGGCACCTCGGCGCGGCGCAGCGCGCGCTCGAAGGCGCGCTGGAAGTCGCGGTGGCTGGTGAACCGGAGGCGGCCGCGCTTGGTGTAGCGCAGTCGGATGCGCTGCACCGCAGGTGCGGGCGGCGGGCCTTCGGGCTGTCGCTTGCCCAGTGGTTCTTCTCCTCGTGCGGGGCGGGCGCGGTGGGCGCCGCCCACCTGTCCTGTGGGGGCCCTCCGGTCGCGGCCCGCGCGCCGCCCGGCTCATCCCTCCGTCTTGCGGAGGGAGATCTCGGGGGCGGGCACCGCGCCGGAGGCAGTAGTTGTACTACCCAGAGTACGCGCCGGATGCGGTGTCGGTTCCCGGGGCGGGCCGCCCACGAGGGCCCGCCAGGCGTCGGCGCGGGCCTGCCGTACAGTCTCGCGGGCCGACGCGAGGGCCTCGCGCGCGGTGCGTCCGGCGGTGCCGAGCGCGTGGCCCACGACCCGCCCGGCCTCGACGGCGGCCCGCTTCACCGGGGCCCACACGGTGTCCCGCACCCAGTGCACAACGGGCGCGCACACCGTCCGCCACACCCAGCGCACCGGCCGCCCCACCAGCTGCCACCCGAGCCACTTCAGCCCGCGCCCGACGGCCCGCGAAATCTGCCCGGCGATCCGCCAGGCGTGCCCGAACGCGGCGACGACTTCCCGGGCAACGACCGTGAGAACGTGCCCGATCGGCGTCAGCACGCGTCGATAGAACCACCCGACGGGTACCACAAACAAGATCAAACCCACTCGAACGAGGGCTTTGCCGATCCCGGCCGCCAGCCACGCGATGCCCGTCCACCCTCCGGCGGCGAGCCAGGCGATCCCCCGGCCCACCCGGGCGAGCCCGGCCCACACAGCGCTCGCGACCCAGGCCACCCCGGCCCCCAGCCCGACCGCCGCCCAAGCGATGCCGTGGCCCACCGGAGTGAGCACGTACCGGTACACCCACGTCGCCGGGACGGCCACCCCGTACCGCCACAAGGGCACGACCAGCCACCGCCACAGCCACGTCAGCGGGGTCACCACGAGGGTGCGGCACAGCCACGCCAGACAGCCGCCCAGGAAGACGAGCGGTACGACCACCAGCGTGTGGCCCAACCAGGCCAGACCGCGGCCGAGGTGGATGAGTGGCACCACCACCAGCGTGTGACCCAGCCACTTCAGTGCGCGGCCCGTCGGGCGCAGCAGCGTGCGGTGGACCGCGCGGGCGGTCGCCGCCAGCGCGTCCCAGATCATGCGGATCGGGACGACCAACACCAGGACGACGATCCGTACCGGGATCCGGATCGCGACGGCGAGGCAGCCCTCGGGCTGTCTCGGCGGCTGCTGCTGGAGTTCCATGCACGTCAAGACGCGGCAAAGGCCCCGCATCGTTGCGATGCGGGGCCTGCCGTGATCAAGCGGTTACTTGACGACCGTCAGCGGGAGCAGCTTCTTGCCCGTCGGGCCGATCTGGATATGCGTGTCCATCTGAGGACACACGCCACAATCGAAGCACGGCGTCCAGCGGCAGTCCTCGACCTCGGTCTCGTCCAGGGCGTCCTGCCAGTCCTCCCAGAGCCAGTCCTTGTCGAGACCGGAGTCCAGGTGGTCCCAGGGCAGGACCTCCTCGTACGTACGCTCACGCGTGGTGTACCAGTCGACGTCCACGCCGTACGACGGCAGCGTCTTCTCGGCGCAGGCCATCCAGCGGTCGTACGAGAAGTGCTCGCGCCAGCCGTCGAAGCGGCCGCCGTCCTCGTAGACGGCGCGGATGACCGCGCCCACGCGGCGGTCGCCGCGCGAGAGCAGGCCCTCGACGATGCCCGGCTTGCCGTCGTGGTAGCGGAAGCCGATCGAGCGGCCGTACTTCTTGTCGCCGCGGATCTTGTCGCGGAGCTTCTCCAGGCGCGCGTCCGTCTGCTCGGCGGAGAGCTGCGGCGCCCACTGGAACGGGGTGTGGGGCTTGGGGACGAAGCCGCCGATCGACACCGTGCAGCGGATGTCGTTCTGACCCGACACCTCGCGGCCCTTGGCGATCACGTTGACCGCCATGTCGCCGATCTGGAGGACGTCCTCGTCGGTCTCGGTGGGCAGGCCGCACATGAAGTACAGCTTCACCTGGCGCCAGCCGTTGCCGTACGCGGTCGCCACCGTACGGATCAGGTCCTCTTCGGAGACCATCTTGTTGATGACCTTGCGCATGCGCTCGCTGCCGCCCTCGGGGGCGAAGGTCAGACCGGAGCGACGGCCGTTCCTGGTCAGCTCGTTGGCGAGGTCGACGTTGAAGGCGTCCACGCGGGTGGAGGGGAGGGACAGGCCGATCTTGTCCTCGGTGTACCGGTCCGCGAGGCCCTTGGCGATCTCACCGATCTCGGTGTGGTCGGCCGAGGAGAGGGACAGCAGGCCGACCTCTTCGAAGCCGGTCGCCTTCAGGCCCTTCTCCACCATCTCGCCGATGCCGGTGATGCTTCGCTCCCGCACGGGGCGCGTGATCATGCCGGCCTGGCAGAAACGGCAACCGCGGGTGCAGCCGCGGAAGATCTCGACGGACATGCGCTCGTGGACGGTCTCCGCGAGCGGCACGAGCGGCTGCTTGGGGTAGGGCCACTCGTCGAGGTCCATGACGGTGTGCTTGCTGACCCGCCACGGCACGCCCGACTTGTTCGGGACGACGCGGCCGATGCGGCCGTCGGGCAGGTACTCGACGTCGTAGAAGCCGGGGACGTAGACGTTGCCGGTCTTGGCGAGGCGGAAGAGGACCTCCTCGCGGCCGCCCGGGCGGCCCTCGGCCTTCCACGCGCGGATGATCTCGGTCATGTCGAGCACGGCCTGCTCGCCGTCGCCGATCACCGCGCAGTCGATGAACTCCGCGATCGGCTCGGGGTTGAAGGCCGCGTGGCCGCCCGCGAGGACGATCGGGTCGTCGATGCCCCGGTTCTTGGACTCCAGCGGGATGCCCGCGAGGTCCAGGGCCGTGAGCATGTTGGTGTAGCCCAGCTCGGTGGAGAAGCTGAGGCCGAAGACGTCGAAGGCGCCGACGGGCCGGTGGCTGTCCACGGTGAACTGCGGCACCTTGTGCTCGCGCATCAGCTCTTCCATGTCCGGCCACACGCTGTACGTGCGCTCGGCGAGGACGCCCTCGCGCTCGTTCAGCACCTCGTAGAGGATCATGACGCCCTGGTTGGGCAGCCCGACCTCGTACGCGTCCGGGTACATGAGCGCCCAGCGGACGTCGCAGCTGTCCCAGGGCTTGACCGTGGAGTTCAGCTCACCGCCGACGTACTGGATCGGCTTCTGCACATGCGGGAGCAGGGCTTCGAGCTGTGGGAAGACGGACTCGGCGGCAGTCATCTCGACGAACTTTCGTGAGCTGGCAGGGGGCGACTATCTAGCGTAACCCGCTCCGGAGGCGCCCCCGCCCGCCGAGATCCCCTCGGCTCAGGCCCGCAGCCGCTCCCGCAGGTCAGGCCGCGACGCCCTGCGCCAGACTTCCGGCAGCTCGCGCTCGCGGTCGGCCGCCGTCGCGACCTCCTGGCCGTACAGGAGTCCCCAGGCGAACGCGGACTCGCCGGCCAGGTGGGCCTGGATCGCCAGGCCGCGCAGGGCCTCGCGGGCCACCACGCTGTCCTGGTGGTCGCCCAGGACCGTCTGCACCGCCTTCATCCGCTGGGCGAACTTCTTCGCGGGGGCGCCGAGCGCGGGCTTGGCGGCCTCGGCGGCGTACCGGGCGCGCTTGGCCGCCTTGCGGGCGTCGTGCATGGCCAGGTCGCGCGGCTCGCCGGGGCCGAGCTCCAGGGCGTGCGCTATCCGGCCCGCAAGCCGGTCGTAGTCCTTGATCACCGCCTGGGGCACCACCTGGGCGACCGGCCGCCGGGCCGCCGGGCGCAGCGGCGGCCCGTCGAGCAGCGCGTCCAGGGTGTCGAGCAGCGCGAGGTAGCGCTTGCTGTCCAGGACGGCGATGGTCTTGCGGCGCGAGCCGGAGCGGCGGGCGGTGCTCCAGATGCGCAGCCGTCCCCGGACCGGGCCCAGCAGGAGGGGGCGGGGCAGGGCGGCGATGCGGCCCTGGAGGCGTTCGGTGAGCACTTCCTGGTCGCGGTCGACGCCGAGCTCGGCCGCGAGCCACTTCAGCTCCTCGCCGACGGGGTCGGTGACGGTCCGGTCGAGGACCTTTCCGTACGACTTGAAGGCGCTGCGCAGCCGGCGCGTGGCGACGCGCATCTGGTGGACGGAGTCGGGCAGGTCGCGCCGGACGGCGGGGTCGAGGTCGATCAGGGCGTCGCGCTGGGCGCGGAGATAGCCGAGGACGTGGTCGCCCGCGGTGGTCCTGTCCGGGGCCGGGGCCTTCTGGAGGACCGGCGCTTCCGGGGCCGTCTCCGCCAGCGCCCGCGCCAGCTTCGACGCGCTGTGCGACGGGCGCAGGCCCGCCTTGCGCAGACGCTTCTCGACGCGGTCCAGGAGGGCGGGGTCCACCTCGTCGGCGAGCTCCACCTCGACCTCGGTCCAGGCGGCCGTGGCGCCCGGCGCGGGGCCCAGCCGCTCGGCCCGCACCGCGTCGACGCTCACCTCGGCGAGCAGCGTCCCGTCCTCGTCGAGCAGATGGCGTACGTCGCGGGAGGAGAGCAGCCGTACGACGGGGGTCGGTCGGCTGTCGCGGACGCGGGAGCGCAGGAGGGCGGCCAGGGTGCGGGGGACGTCCGGGGAGAGGGGCGCGCGGATCTCGTCGCGGATCCCGGTGGCGACGGGGAACTTCAGGTGCCAGCCCGCGTCGTCGCCGCCCGTTCTGCGGCGCAGGGTGAGGGAGTCCGCGGCCAGGCGCAGGTCCTGGGTGTCGTAGTAGACCGCGTCCAGCTCCACCACGCCCTTGTCCACGGCGCCGGCGACGCCCGCGACCTTGGTGAGGTCGGGGAGCCGGACGTCGTCGCCGGTGGCTTCGTACTTCCGCTCGATCTCGCGCTTCGTCTCCGCCATGAATTGAATCTAGACGCGAAACGGGACCCTCGACAGAGCGCCGGACCGGCCATTGCGGCCGGTCCGGCATCCTTCGTGGCCCGAGGGGGCGCTGCTGCGGCACGGCGCCCCTTTAGGGGCGCGGGGAACTGCGCGACCAGCCCCCACCGGCCCGCAGTCACATCACCGCGCTTCCAGCGGAGCGCCTACGCCGTTATCGGCCGCTGCACCCTGATCGACTGGAGCAGCCCGATCGCCACCCAGACCGCGAACATCGACGAGCCTCCGTACGACACGAACGGCAGTGGGAGGCCCGCCACCGGCATGATGCCGAGCGTCATCCCGATGTTCTCGAAGGACTGGAAGCCGAACCACGCGATGATCCCGGCCGCCACGACCGTCCCGTACAGCTCGGTCGTCTCGCGGGCGATGCGGCAGGCGCGCCACAGGACGACGCCGAGCAGGACGAGGATCAGGCCCGCGCCGACGAAGCCGAGCTCCTCCCCCGCGACCGTGAAGACGAAGTCCGTCTGCTGTTCGGGGACGAACTGTCCGGTGGTCTGGCTGCCCTTGAACAGTCCGGTGCCGGTCAGTCCGCCGGAACCGATGGCGATACGGGCCTGGTTGGTGTTGTAGCCGACGCCCGCCGGGTCCAGGTTGGGGTTGGCGAAGGCCGCGAAGCGGTTGATCTGGTACTCGTCGAGCAGCCCGAGCGCCGCCACCGCGACCGCGCCCGCCACGCCCGCCCCTATCAGGCCGAGCACCCACCGGTTGGAGGCTCCGGAGGCGAGCAGCACGCCCAGAATTATGATCACGATGACCATGACCGAGCCGAGGTCCGGCATCATCATGATGATCAGGATCGGGAGCGCGGCGAGGCCCAGGGACTTCATCACCGTGCGGTGGTCGGGGTGGAGCTGGTCCCCGGCGTCGACGCGCGACGCCAGTATCATCGCCATCCCCAGAATGATCGTGATCTTGGTGAACTCGGACGGCTGGAGCGAGAAGCCGCCGCCGATGATGATCCAGGCGTGCGCGCCGTTGACGGTCGCGCCCAGCGGGGTCAGCACCGCGAGGATCAGCACCACCGAAAGGCCGTAGAGGATCGGCACCGCGCCCCGCAGGGTGCGGTGGCCCAGCCAGATCGTGGCGATCATCAGGCCGAACCCGATGCCGGTGTTCATGGCGTGCCGGATCAGGAAGTAGTACGGGTCGCCCTGGTTGAGCTGGGTGCGGTTGCGGGTCGCGGACCACACGAGGAGCGAGCCGATGAAGGACAGCGCGAGCGCGGACAGCAGCAGCCACCAGTCGAGGCGGCGCAGAACCGAGTCGCGGGCGGTCAGCTTGGCGAAGGTGGAGCGCTCCGGCGCGTAGCGCTGGACGGAGAAGCCGGCCATGGTGCTCAGTCCCTCCGTCCGTGGCGCGCGCCGTTGCGGTTGTCGGTGTTGGCCACGGCGAGCTGCTGCTCACCGGTCTTCTCGGGGACCTTCTGCGAGTTGGGGTCGTACGGCTCGATCTTCGGCGCGTCGATGGAGCCGTCGGCCTGGATCCTGGGCAGGGCCTGCTGCGGCTGGGGCAGCAGGGCGCGCTTGAGGTCCTGGTTGCCCGCGTCGTCGAGCCCGTAGAGCGCGTCGTAGATGTTGCGCACGGCGGGGCCGGAGGCGCCGGAGCCCGTACCACCCTGGGAGATCGTCATGACGATCGAGTAGTCCTTGGTGTACGTCGCGAACCACGAGGTCGTCTGCTTGCCGTAGACCTCGGCGGTGCCGGTCTTCGCGTGCATCGGGATCTGCTTCTGCGGCCAGCCGCCGAACCGCCAGGCGGCCGTACCGCGGGTGGCGACTCCCGCGAGGGCCTCGTCTATGTCGTCGCGGGTGGCCTGGCTCATCGGGAGCTTGCCGTGCGCCTTGGGCTTGATCTCGTTGATCGACTTGCCGTCGGCGCTGATCACGGCCTTGCCGACGGTCGGGTCGTAGAGGGTGCCGCCGTTGGAGATCGCCGAGTAGATCGTCGCCATCTGGACGGGGGTGACGAGGGTGTCGCCCTGGCCGATGGAGTAGTTGACCGAGTCACCCGCGCGCATGAGGTTTCCCTCCAGGCAGTTCTCGTACTCGATCTTCTCGACGTAGTCGCCGTCCTTCTTGCCGTGCTTGCACCAGGCGTCCTTGTTGGCCGCCCAGAACCGCTGCTTCCACTGGCGGTCGGGGACCCGGCCGGGGACCTCGCTGGGCAGGTCGATGCCGGTCTTGGAGCCGAGCCCGAAGTCGTGGGCGGTCTTGTAGAACCAGTCGGCGGCGTCCTTCTTCGGCTTCATGCCGCCGTCCTTGAGCCACTGGTCGTGCGCGAGCCCGTAGTACACGGTGTCGCAGGAGACCTCCAGGGCCTGGCCGATGGTGATGTTGCCGTGGCCCTGCGACTCGAAGTTCTTGAAGACCTGGCCGCCGACCGAGTACGAACTGGGGCAGGGGTAGCTGCCGTTGAAGGAGTACCCGGCGCGCACGGCGGCCGCCGAGGAGACCACCTTGAAGATCGAGCCGGGGGCGGCCTGGCCCTGGATGGCGCGGTTCAGGAGCGGGTAGTTGGAGGCTTTGCCGGTGAGGGCCTGGTAGTCCTTGGCGGAGATGCCGCCGACCCAGGCGTTCGGGTCGTAGTTGGGCAGCGACGCCATGGCGACGACCCGGCCGGTCTTGGCCTCCATCACCACGACGGCGCCCGCGTCCGCCTTGTAGTTCTCGTTGGTGTTCTTGTCGAACTCCTTGCGGGCCTCTTCCATGGCGTGGTTCAGCTCGTACTCGGCGACGGCCTGCACGCGTGCGTCTATCGACGTGACGATGTTCGCCCCGGGCTCGGCCTTGTCGCTCTGCGCCTGCCCGATGACCCGGCCGAGGTTGTCCACCTCGTAGCGGGTCACGCCCGCCTTGCCGCGCAGCTGCTTGTCGTACGTGCGCTCAAGGCCCGAGCGGCCCACCATGTCGGAGCGCAGATACGGCGAGTCGGTGTCCTTCGCCTTGGTGATCTCGTCGTCGGTGACCGGCGAGAGATAGCCGAGGACCTGCGCGGTGTTGGCCTTGCCCGGCGAGGTGTAGCGGCGTACGGCGGTGGGGTCGGCGGTGATGCCGGGGAAGTCCTCGGAGCGCTCGCGGATCTGCAGGGCCTGCTGGGTGGTGGCCTCGTCGGTGACCGGGATCGGCTGGTACGGCGAGCCGTTCCAGCACGGCTTGGGCGTCTTGGCGTCGCAGAGGCGGACCTTGTCCATGACGTCCTGCGGCTTCATGCCGAGGACGGCCGCGAGCCGGGTCAGGACCGCCTTGCCCTTGTCGGGCATCTTCGTCAGATCGGTGCGCGACGCCGAGACCACGAGCCGGGTCTCGTTGTCGGCCAGCGGCACACCGCGCGCGTCCAGGATCGCGCCGCGCACGGCGGGCTGGACGACCTGCTGCACATGGTTGTTCTTCGCCTCGTCCTCGTACTCCTGCCCGTTGCGGATCTGGAGGTACCAGAGGCGCCCGCCGAGGGTCAGGAGCAGGGAGAAGACCAGGACCTGGATGATGATGAGCCGGATCTGCACCCGGGGGGTGCGTCCCGTCTCGGGGATGTTGCTCACGCCGTGGCCCCCTCGTTCACAGTCGCTTGACGCCCTTGATGCGGCCGGCCCGGGCCGCGCGGTTGCGGGCGGCCTTCACGCGCAGGCCGCCCTTCTGGTTGCCGATGCGCAGCCCGGTGCCGCCGGAGAGCCAGCCGGAGGCGATGCCGGCGCCGTTCTTGGCCGAGCCGCCGCCCCCGGACGTCTCGGCGAGCGGGTCGTTGTCGGCCCGTTTCGCCAGCGCCATGATCAGCGGCACCGTGAACGGGGCGAGCAGCAGGTCGTAGACGGCGGCCGTGAACAGCAGGTTCACCAGGCCGACATGGCGGGCCGCGGTGTCGCCGACGAGGGCGCCCACGCCCGCGTAGAGCAGCGTGGAGCCGATGGCCGCGCAGACCACCACGACCATGGGCCCGGTGGCCGAGCGCAGCCGGCCGTGGTCGGGCTTGGCGAGCCCCGCCGCGTAACCGATCACGCAGAGGACCAGGGCGTACCGCCCGGCGGCGTGGTCGGCGGGCGGGGCGAGGTCGGAGAGCAGGCCCGCGCCGAAGCCGACGAAGGCGCCGCCGAGGTGTCCGTAGACGAGGGCGAGGCCCAGGACCGTGAGCAGCACCAGGTCCGGGACGGCGCCCGGGAGCTGGAGCCGGGCGAGGACGCTCACCTGGACGACGAGGGCGACGACGACCAGGGCGGAGGAGAGGATGACCCTGTTGATGCGCATCTGGATCAGCTCCTACTGGTCGCCGTCGGCGGCGTTGTTCGCGTTGTTCGGATCGCCGCCCGGAACGGCGTTGGGCTTCCGGTTGGGATCCGCGTTGGGGTCCGTGTTCGGGTTCCCGTTGGGGTCGCCGTTCGGGATCGGGACGTTCGGGTCGGCCTGGTTGGGGTTGACCGCGTTCCCGGTCGGGGACGGGGTGACCGTCACCGTCACGGTGGGCGTCGGGGTCGGCTTGGGCTTGGCGGGGAGCACCTGGTCGCGCGGGTCGGTGCGCGGGGCCTCGACGACGACGCCGACGATGTCGAGCTTGGTGAACCCGACGTACGGACGGACGTAGATGGTGCGGGTGAGGTCGCCGCCGGAGGGGTCGACCTTGACGACCTCGCCGACCGGGACGCCCGGCACGAACGGCTTGTCCGCCTGCGAGCCGAAGGTCACCAGGCGGTCGCCCGCCTTGACCTTGGCCTTGCCGTTGAGCAGCTGTACGGAGAGCGGCCGGTCGCCCTGGCCGGTGGCGAAGCCCAGCTCGTCGCTGTTCTCCATCCGGGTGCCGACCGTGAAGTCCGGGTCGTTGGCGAGCAGGACGGTGGCGGTGGACGGGCCGACGGTGGTGACCCGGCCGACCAGGCCCTCCCCGTTCAGCACGGTCATGTCGCGCTTGATGCCGTCGCGCGAGCCGGCGTCGATGGTGACGGTCCAGGAGAAGCCCTGGGCCGCTCCTATCCCGATGACCTGCGCGGCCTTGATGCCGTACTGGCCCTCGCCCGCGGTCTTGAGCATCGAGTCGAGCTGGCCCAGGCGCGAGCGGTTGCGGGCGTCGCTGCCCAGCTTCTGCTTCAGCGCCTCGTTCTCGCGCTGGAGGTCGGCGATCTTGTTGTGGCGCTCCCCCGAGTCGCGCACCGCCCCGATGGCGTTGCCGACCGGGTCGACGGCGGCCGCCATGCCGTTCTCCACCGGCCCGAACACCGTGGCGGCGGCCTGCCGGGCCCCGTCCACCGGTGAATTCTCCCCACCCCGGATGTCGACCGTGATCAGCGCGAACGCTACGGCGATCAGCAGCACCAGGAGCAGCCGGCTCTCTCGTGTGTCCCTCACGTGCGGCGGCCGTGCCTTCCTCGTCGGAATCTGTTCGATCTGTATATCAACGATCCGCCGTACGGGTTGGCAGTGGCCCGTACGGGCGGTCCCCCCAGGTCACCGGATGACTCGGGGGGACGGCGGCCGGTGGCGCTTATCGGCGCGGCTGGGCGTCGAGGACCTGCTGCAGCGCCTCGAACTCCTCGACGCACTTGCCGGAACCCAGGGCGACCGAATCCAGCGGGTCCTCGGCGATGTGGATCGGCATACCGGTCTCGCGGCGCAGCCGCTCGTCGAGGCCGCGCAGCAGGGCGCCGCCGCCGGTGAGGACGATGCCGCGGTCCATGATGTCGCCGGAGAGCTCCGGCGGGCACTTGTCGAGTGTCGTCTTCACGGCGTCGACGATCGCGTTGACCGGCTCCTCGATGGCCTTGCGGACCTCGGCGGCCGAGATGACCACGGTCTTGGGCAGCCCGGAGACCAGGTCGCGGCCGCGGATCTCGGTGTGCTCGTCCTTGTCGAGGTCGTACGCCGAGCCGATGGTGATCTTGATCTGCTCGGCGGTGCGCTCGCCGAGGAGGAGGCTGTACTCCTTCTTGATGTGCTGGATGATCGCGTTGTCCAGCTCGTCGCCCGCGACGCGGATGGACTGCGCCGTGACGATTCCGCCGAGCGAGATCACCGCGACCTCGGTGGTGCCGCCGCCGATGTCGACGACCATGTTGCCGGTCGCCTCGTGGACGGGCAGGCCCGAGCCGATGGCCGCGGCCATCGGCTCCTCGATGATGTGCACCTGGCGGGCGCCGGCCTGGGTGGAGGCCTCGATGACGGCCCGGCGCTCGACTCCGGTGATGCCGGAGGGCACGCAGACGACGACGCGCGGGCGCGCCAGGTAACGCCGCTTGTGGATCTTGAGGATGAAGTAGCGGAGCATCCGCTCCGTGATCTCGAAGTCGGCGATGACGCCGTCCTTCAGCGGTCGTACGGCCACGATGTTGCCCGGCGTACGGCCGATCATCTTCTTCGCCTCGGCGCCGACCGCCAGGATGCCGCCGGTGTTGGTGTTGATGGCGACGACGGACGGCTCGTTCAGGACGATTCCGCGGCCTCTGACGTACACCAGCGTGTTGGCGGTCCCGAGGTCGACAGCCATGTCACGGCCGATGAACGACATGTTGTTGCTCCCCATGAGGATGCGTCCGGCCTTCCCTAATCGAGCGTTGACGGCTTTTTAGGTCGGCGAGGTGGGTGCTGTGTGGGCGTGAGGCTCCATCGTAGTGCCGCCTGCACGGACACGGCGCGTTGGTCCACCTCTAGTAATGGTGACGAAGTGTCGGTGCGATGCGTTCCCGACTTCGCCCCGCATATGCCGAAGGGCGACCGAAATTCCTTCGGTCGCCCCAGGTCATGAGCGCTATATGGCTGACGCCCGGTCAGGAAGTGGACCGGGACCGGACTCAGGCCAGACCGGGGAAGAAGATCTTCAGCTCCCGCTCGGCGGACTCCTCGGAGTCCGAGGCGTGGATGAGGTTCTCCCGGACGATGGTGCCGAAGTCGCCGCGGATGGAGCCGGGCGCGGCCGCGATCGGGTCGGTGGGGCCCGCCAGCTGGCGTACGCCCTCGATGACGCGCTCGCCCTCGGCGACGAGGACGACGACGGGGCCGGAGGCCATGAAGCCCATCAGGGGCTCGTAGAAAGGCTTGCCCTTGTGCTCGCCGTAGTGCGTCTCCAGGGTCTCCTGGTCCAGCGTGCGCAGCTCCATCGCCGGGATGGTCCAGCCGGCCTTGCGCTCGATACGGCCGATGATCTCGCCGATCAGGCCGCGACGGACGGCGTCGGGCTTGAGGATGACGAGAGTGCGCTGGGTCATGGTGTACGGCTCCTTGCGGCATACGTGTGCGGTGAGGTGAGGCTACAGGGGGCGCGGGGCGCCCTGGCACCCGGACCGTGCCCCAAAGGGGCGCGGGGAACTGCGCGGGTGCCCCAGCACGGTCGGCGGCCGAAAGACGCCCTTCCGGGGACGGGTGCTTCGCCTGCGGACCGTGCTGGGTTGCTCGCGCAGTTCCCCGCGCCCCTGAGTGCCTACGCCTGCGGCTCCGGCTCCGCCTGCGCCGCGAAGCGCGCCTTCGCCGCGTCCACCTGGCGGCCGAAGTGGATCGAGGCCCACCACAGGCCCGCGAAGACCGCGCCCAGGAAGAACATGTGCGGGACGACGAAGCCGCTCGCGATCAGGGCGATCTGGAGCGCCCAGCCCAGCTGGAGGCCGCCGGGACGGGTCAGCACACCGCACAGGAGCAGCGAGAACAGCATGGCGATGCCGCTGACCGTCCACACCGTGGACACCGTCAGGCTGTCGTCCTTCATGGCGACCAGACCGGCGAACCCGATGACGAAGAATTCACCGATGAGGGTGGAAGCGCAGAGCGTGCGCATCGGGCGTCAGCCCCTTCCCAGGAGCAGCCGGGCCTCGCCGACCGTGATCACGGAACCGGTGACGAGGACCCCCGCACCGGCGTACTCGTCCTCTTCCTCCGCCAGGGTGATCGCCGCCTCCAGCGCGTCGTCCAGGCGCGGCTCGACCACCACCCGCTCGTCGCCGAAGACCTCGACGGCGACCGCGGCCAGCTCGTCGACGTCCATCGAGCGGTGGCTGGTGTTGGCGGTGACGACGACCTCGGCGAAGACCGGCTCGAAGGCCTCAAGGAGGCCCTTCACGTCCTTGTCGGCGCTGGCCGCGACCACGCCGATCAGCCGCGAGAAGCCGAACGCCTCGGTCAGGCCCTCGGCCGTGGCCTGCGCGCCCGCCGGGTTGTGGGCGGCGTCCAGGACGACGGTGGGGCTGCGGCGCACGACCTCCAGGCGGCCGGGCGAGACCACCGAGGCGAACGCCTTGCGGACGGTGTCCACGTCCAGCGGGCGGGCGTGCTCGGAGCCGATGCCGAAGAACGCCTCGACCGCGGCGAGCGCCACCGCCGCGTTGTGCGCCTGGTGCGCGCCGTACAGCGGCAGGAAGACGTCCTCGTACTCCCCGCCGAGGCCGCGCAGCGTCAAGAGCTGGCCGCCGACGGCGACCTCGCGCGCGACGATGCCGAACTCCATGCCCTCGCGCGCGACCGTCGCGTCCGCCTCGACGGCCTTCTTCAGCATCACCTGGGCCGCGTCGACCGGCTGCTGGGCCAGGATCACGGTCGCGTCCGGCTTGATGATCCCGGACTTCTCGACGGCGATCTCGGCGGGCGTGGAGCCGAGCCGGTCGGTGTGGTCCAGGGAGATGGGGGTGACCACGGCCACCGACGCGTCGATCACGTTCGTCGCGTCCCAGCTGCCGCCCATGCCGACCTCGACGACCGCCACGTCCACGGGGGCGTCCGCGAACGCCGCGTACGCCATGCCGGTGAGGACCTCGAAGAAGGAGAGGCGGTACTCCTGCTGGGCGTCGACCATCTCCACGTACGGCTTGATGTCCTCGTACGTCTCGATGAAGCGCTCGGCGGTGATCGGCGAGCCGTCGAGGCTGATGCGCTCGGTGATCGACTGGACGTGCGGGGACGTATACCGCCCGGTGCGCAGGTCGAAGGCGGCGAGCAGCGCCTCGATCATGCGGGCCGTGGACGTCTTGCCGTTGGTGCCGGTGATGTGGATCGAGGGGTACGCCCGCTGGGGCTCGCCCAGGACGTCCATCAGCGCCGAGATGCGGGAGACGGACGGCTCCAGCTTGGTCTCGCCCCAGCGCGCCGCCAGCTCCGTCTCGACCGCGCGCAGCGCCTTGTCGACCTCGGGGTCGGCGGGGCGGGCGGGGACGGGGTCGGCCTGCGGCGCGCCGCCTTGGGTGCGCAGGGTGCGGCTGCCGGCCTCGATCACCGCCAGGTCGGGGTCGCGTGTCGTCTCGGCCTCGACGATGTCGTCGAAGTGGTCGTCGGGGCTGCTGCTGCGGTCAGGCTGCTCGGTCACGACCCCAGTCTACGGAGGGGGACCGACAGGACCTTGGACCCGCCCCTTTCGGGACGTTCGGCCCGCCGCGCCCACAGGGGGCGGGGGCAAACTTGGCGATCATGGACATAGGGATCGACCTCGGCACGGCCAACACGCTTCTGTACGCGCGCGGTCAGGGCATCGTGCTCAACGAACCGTCCGTGGTGGCGATGAAGGACGGCGGGCGCACGGCGCTGGCCGTCGGGACGGAGGCCAAGGAGACCATCGGCCGTACGCCGGGCTCGATCACCGCGATCCGTCCGCTGCGGGACGGGGTGATCAGCGACTACGAGGCGGCGGAGGAGATGATCCGCCACTTCGTGAAGAAGGCGGTGCCGGGGCGGCGGCCGCGCACCCGGATGGTGGTGTGCGTGCCGAGCGGGGTGACGCCCGTGGAGCGCCGGGCCATCATCCACGCCTCGCAGCGGGCGGGGGCGCGGGCCGTCCACCTCATCGAGGAGCCGATGGCCGCGGCGATCGGGGCGGGGCTGCCGGTGGCGGAGCCGCGGGGGTCGATGGTGGTGGACATCGGGGGCGGTACGACCGAGGTCGCGGTGATCTCGCTCGGCGGGATCGTCACGTCGCAGTCCCTGCGGGTGGGCGGGGACCGCCTGGACGCGGCGATCACGGATTACGTGCGCAAGGAGCACGGGCTGCTGATCGGGGAGCGTACGGCGGAGGACGTGAAGGTCGCGATCGGGTCGGCGTGGCCGGTCCCGGAGGATTCCGATCTGGAGTCCCGTACGTTCCCGGTGCGGGGCCGGGAGAAGGTGGGGGGCCTGCCTCGGACCCTCTCCCTCTCGGCGCGGGAGGTGCGGGCGGCTCTGGACGAGCCGGTGGCGCAGATCGTGGCGGCGGTGCGGGCCACGTTGGAGGAGTGTCCGCCGGAGCTGTCGGGGGACGTGATGGAGCACGGGATCGTGCTGACGGGTGGGGGTGCGTTGCTGCCGGGCCTGGACCTTCGGCTCGCGTCCGCGACGGGGATTCCGGTGTTCGTGGCGGAGGCGGCGCTGGAGTGTGTGGCGGTGGGGGCGGGGCGGTGCGTGGAGGACTTCGACGGGTTGCAGCGCCTGCTGACGGCAAAGTAGCCCCACCCCGCCCCTTCGCCTAAACCCTCCGGGGGTGGGGGACGGTGAAGGCGGCTCTCCCGGGGGCCACGCCCCCGAACCCCGTTCGTCTGCGGACCGTCTTGGGCTGGTCGCGCAGTTCCCCGCGCCCCTGGAAGCGCCCCTCCGGGGCGCCCCAGGGGATTGCCGCGCAGCGGCATCTTTAGGGGCGCGGGGAACTGCGCGGCCAGCCCCCACCAGCCCGCGGACAAACCCCTGGTCGCATCACGCCGTGCCTGACGGCAGCGTCGCCTCGACCTCGTACGTCGTCGACGTGCGCCGCGTCGTCAGCGCACCCCCCATGCTCTCCACCCGCTCCCGCATCGAGAACGTCCCCGTCCCCGACGACACCGGCGCCGTCGGCGGCACCGTGGACGGCAGGCGGTTGCGGACGTGGACGTGGAGTTCGCCGCCCCGGACGCCGATCGTCACCGAGACCCCCTCCCCCCGCGCGTGCTTCACCGCGTTCGTGAGGCATTCCTGCACCACCCGGTACACCGCCGCCTGACGGAGCGGGGACAGGCCGTACGCCCGGTCGGAGACGGACAGCGTCACCGGCGTCCCGGCCCGGCGGGTCTCCGCCGCCAGGGACGCCAGCCCGTCCAGGCCCGGCGTCGCGGTGCGCTCGTCCGCCCGCGCCACGATGATCTCGTTGAGCATGTGGTGCGCGCGGCGCGCCGTCTCCGCCAGGGAGTCGAAGTCCTGCTCGTGGGGGCCGCCCAGGGCCCGCCGCGCCCGCACCTCCGCCGTCACCGCCAGCATCGTCAGCTCGCGCCCCACCATGTCGTGGACGTCCCGCGCCACCGACGCCCGCTCGGCCTGTACGGCCTGGAGCGCCTGGACCTCGCGTACGAGATCCTGGCGGTACGTGGCCACGCCCACCGCCGACGACAGCACCCCCACCGGCACCACGAGGCTCAGGAACGAGCTCAGCGTCTCCGCGCGGTGTCCCCAGTCGAGGACGTAGTACAGCGCGCAGGCCACCGCCACGTACAGCACCGTCGCCACCACCGCCGTGCGGCGGCCCCGGAAGCGGCCGAGCGAGTACAGCGCGAACTGGATCAGCGTCAGCTGGTGCAGCCAGCCGAGGAAGACCAGGGCGGCGAGGTAGGGGATCCACGGCCACTTGCGGCGCAGCAGCAGCGTGGCCGAGCCCGCCGCGAGCACCGGCGGCACGGTGGCCCCGGTCAGGGAGTTGTCCGCCGCCGCCAGACCCGGCACATCGATAATCATCAGTGCGAAGGCGGCCAGCGCGATCAGGACGTCCAGCGCCCGGTCGTCACCCAGCGCGCGCCGCAGCGCGGAGGCGGGGGACGGACCGTACATGCCTTCCATCATGCAAGGTCTTTGGACCTTGCATGGCTGACTTTCGACCCTGATTGGGGGCCAATCGCGTGATTTGACCCACGTCGGGGCCGCGCGCGAAAACGAAAAACCCCGGACCGTTCAACGGTCCGGGGCCCTTCACCGCCTCGTTTACGCCTGCGGCAGGTTCGCCAGCTGCGTCGTGATCCGGTCGATGTCCGCCTCGGCCTTGGCCAGGCGCGTACGGATCTTGTCGACCACGTTGTCCGGCGCCTTGGCGAGGAACGCCTCGTTGCCGAGCTTGGCCGTGGCCTGCTGCTTCTCCTTCTCGGCCGCGCCGAGGTCCTTCGCCAGACGCTTGCGCTCGGCCTCGACGTCGATCGTGCCGGACAGGTCGAGCGCGACCGTGGCGCCCGCGACCGGCAGCGAGGCGGTGGCGTGGAAGCCCTCGCCCGCCGGCTGGAGGCGCAGCAGCTGGCGGATGGCCGCCTCGTGCGGGGCCAGCGCCGTACCGGTCAGGGTCAGCTCGGCCGGGACCTTCTGGCCGGGCTGGAGGCCCTGGTCGGAGCGGAACCGGCGGACCTCGGTGACGACCTGCTGGACCAGCTCGATCTCGCGCTCGGCGGCGTCGTCGCGGAAACCGGAATCGACAGGCCAATCGGCCACGACCAGGGACTCGCCGCCCGTCAGCGTCGTCCACAGGGTGTCCGTGACGAACGGGACGATCGGGTGCAGGACCCGCAGCATCACGTCCAGGACCTCGCCCAGGACCCGGCCGGAGACCTTCGCCTGCTCGCCGCCCTCGAAGAACGTCGTCTTCGACAGCTCGACGTACCAGTCGAAGACCTCGTCCCACGCGAAGTGGTAGAGCGACTCGCTGAGCTTGGCGAACTGGTAGTCGTCGTAGTACGCGTCGACCTCGGCCACGGTCTTGTTGAGCCGGGACAGGATCCAGCGGTCGACCGCCGACAGTTGCTCCACGGGCGGGAGTTCGCCCTCGACGGTGGCGCCGTTCATGAGCGCGAAGCGCGTCGCGTTCCAGATCTTGTTGGCGAAGTTGCGGGACGCCTGGACCCAGTCCTCGCCGATCGGCACGTCCGCGCCGGGGTTGGCGCCCTTGGCCAGGGTGAAGCGGACGGCGTCCGAGCCGTACGCGTCCATCCAGTCCAGCGGGTCCACCGCGTTCGGGTTGGACTTCGACATCTTCTTGCCGAACTCGTCGCGGACGAGGCCGGTCAGGGCGACGGTGTTGAAGGGCGCCTCGCCGTCCATCGCGTACAGGCCGAACATCATCATCCGGGCGACCCAGAAGAAGATGATGTCGTGGCCGGTGACCAGGACGTCGGTCGCGTAGAACTTGTCCAGGTCCGGGGTCTTCTCCGGCCAGCCGAGCGTGGAGAACGGCCACAGGCCGGAGGAGAACCAGGTGTCCAGGACGTCGGGGTCCTGGTGCCAGCCGTCACCGGTCGGAACCTCGTCGTCGGGCCCGACGCAGACGACCTGACCCTCCGGGCCGTACCAGATCGGGATGCGGTGGCCCCACCACAGCTGGCGCGAGATGCACCAGTCGTGCATGTTGTCGACCCAGTCGAAGTAGCGCTTCGACATGTCCTCGGGGTGGATCTTGACCCGGCCGTCGCGGACCGCGTCGCCGGCGGCCTGCGCCAGCGGGCCGACCTTGACCCACCACTGCATGGAAAGCCGCGGCTCGACGGTCGTCTTGCAGCGCGAGCAGTGGCCCACCGAGTGGACGTACGGCCGCTTCTCCGCGACGATCCGGCCCTGCTCGCGCAGCGCGCCGACGATGGTCGAGCGGGCCTCGAAGCGGTCCAGGCCGAGGAAGGGGCCGTGGACGGTGATGATGCCGTGCTCGTCCATGACGGTCATCGACGGCAGGTTGTGCCGCTGGCCGATGGCGAAGTCGTTCGGGTCGTGGGCGGGCGTCACCTTGACGGCGCCGGTGCCGAACTCGGGGTCGACGTGCGTGTCCGCGACGACCGGGATCGTACGGTCGGTCAGCGGCAGCTTGATCTGCTTGCCGATGAGGTGCGCGTAACGCTCGTCGTCGGGGTGGACCGCGACTGCGGTGTCGCCGAGCATCGTCTCCGCGCGCGTGGTGGCGACGACCAGGGTGTCCTCGCCCTCGCCGTACGTGATCGAGACGAGCTCGCCCGCGTCCTCCTGGTACTCCACCTCGATGTCCGAGATGGCCGTCAGACAGCGCGGGCACCAGTTGATGATGCGCTCGGCGCGGTAGATCAGCTCGTCGTCGTACAGGTTCTTGAAGATCGTCTGGACGGCCTTGGAGAGGCCCTCGTCCATGGTGAACCGCTCGCGCGACCAGTCGAGGCCCGCGCCGAGCCGCTTCAGCTGCCCGAGGATCCGGCCGCCGTACTCGTCCTTCCACTGCCACACGCGCTCGGTGAACGCCTCGCGCCCCAGGTCGTGGCGGGACTTGCCCTCCTCGGCGAGCTGCTGCTCGACCTTGTTCTGGGTGGCGATGCCGGCGTGGTCCATGCCGGGCAGCCAGAGCGTCTCGAAGCCCTGCATGCGCTTGCGGCGGGTCAGCGCGTCCATGAGCGTGACCTGGAAGGCGTGGCCCAGGTGCAGGGCGCCCGTGACGTTCGGCGGCGGGATGACGATGGTGTACGGGTCCTTGTCGCTCCCCGCGTCCGCCGTGAAGTAACCGCGCTCCACCCAGCGCTGGTACAGCTCCCCCTCTACCTGGGCCGGCGCGTACTGGGTCGGCAGTTCGGTGGTGGGCGCTGGGTTCTGCTGCTGAGTGTTCTCGGTCACGGGGCTCAGTTTAGAGGTGTCACGGGCCGGTACTGAAACGGGAATGTTCGGTAACGGTGTGCCCCCCGATGCGCCGTGCGGCCGGGCCGTCCGCCAGGATGTCGGGATCGCATAAGCATCTCTAGGGGGATTCCCAGCAATGAGCCACAACCAGCCGGGCCCGTACGGCGGCCAGCCCCAGCAGCCCGGCCCGTACGGTCAGCAGCCGCCCCAGCAGCCCTACGGGCAGCCGCAGCCCGGCTACGGCTACCCGCAGCAGCCCCCGCAGGGCGTCCCGCCCCAGCAGGGCTACGGCTACCCGGCCCAGCAGCCCCAGTACGGCCAGCAGCCGCCCTACGGCGCCCCTGTGCCCCCGCCCGCCCCGGCCAAGAAGAAGACGGGCCTGATCGTGACGGCCGTCGTGGTCGCGGTCGCGGTCATCGGCGGCGGCGTGTGGTTCGCGACGAAGGGCGGGGGCGGCGCCGGCAACGGCGACGTCTCGGCGAGCACCAAGGGCTACAAGCTGGTGGCGCCGGATGCCGTCGGCGAGTACAAGAAGGGCCCGGCGTCCAAGTCCGACAACGAGTTCACGGACAAGGACAAGAAGGAGACCGCGGCGATGGGGATCAAGGACCCCGCGCAGGAGTCCGGCTCCTACAAGGCCGGTGGCGACGCCAGCAACCCGCTGGGCGGGAAGATGCTGATGTTCAAGGGCATCTACGGTGACATCAGCGATCCCTCGAAGGCGCTCGACGCGGCGTTCGCGAAGCTCCAGAAGAGCAGCGACGAGGACAAGAAGAGCAGCGACGACACCAAGATGGAGCTGATGGGCAGCCCCAGCGCGGTGAAGCCGACCGGGTTCTCGGGCGCCCTCATGAAGTGCCAGAACGCCAAGGTCACCGACACCAAGACCTCGAAGTCCTTCGAGGTCCCGATCTGCATCTGGTCGGACTACAGCACCCTCGGTGTCGTCGAGGCGCTCGACATGGCGGCCATTCTCGGCAAGGGCGGCGGCACGGTGATGCCGACCGACCAGGTCGCCGACCTCGCCGCGAAGCTGTACAACACCGCGCGCGTGAAGAAGTAACGCGGAAACAAGAAGGGCGCCCGGCCGGTTGGATCTCCAACTGGCCGGGCGCCCTTCTGTGTTCGACTTGTCGGCTACGCCGACTTCTCGTGCCGCCCGTCGTTCTTCACGATGCGCGGCTCGCGCGGGACCAGCGTCGGGTTGACGTTGTTGTGGACGACGTCCGACGTGATGACGACGCGGGCCACGTCCTTGCGGGACGGGACCTCGTACATCACGGACATCAGGACTTCTTCCATGATCGCGCGCAGACCGCGCGCCCCCGTGCCGCGCAGGATCGCCTGGTCGGCGATGGCCTCCAGGGCCGGGCGGTCGAAGTCCAGCTCCACGCCGTCGAGTTCGAAGAGGCGCTGGTACTGCTTGACCAGTGCGTTGCGCGGCTCGACCAGGATCTGGAGGAGCGCCTCGCGGTCGAGGTTGTGGACCGAGGTCAGCACGGGGAGGCGGCCGATGAACTCGGGGATCATCCCGAACTTCACCAGGTCCTCCGGCATGACCTCCTGGAACTGGTCGCTCGCCTCGATCTCCCGCTTGGAGCGGATCGTCGCGCCGAAGCCGATGCCCTTGGCGCCGGCCCGGGACTCGATGATCTTCTCCAGGCCCGCGAAGGCACCGCCCACGATGAACAGCACGTTCGTCGTGTCGATCTGGATGAACTCCTGGTGGGGGTGCTTGCGGCCGCCCTGGGGCGGGACGGAGGCCGTCGTGCCCTCCAGGATCTTCAGCAGGGCCTGCTGGACGCCCTCGCCGGAGACGTCACGCGTGATCGACGGGTTTTCGCTCTTACGGGCCACCTTGTCGATCTCGTCGATGTAGATGATCCCCGTCTCGGCCTTCTTGACGTCGTAGTCGGCGGCCTGGATGAGCTTCAGGAGGATGTTCTCGACGTCCTCGCCGACATACCCCGCCTCCGTCAGCGCCGTCGCGTCGGCGATGGCGAACGGGACGTTGAGCATCCGGGCGAGGGTCTGGGCGAGCAGCGTCTTGCCGGAGCCCGTGGGGCCGAGCAGCAGGATGTTGGACTTGGCGAGTTCGATCGCGTCGTCCCGGCCCTGCGCGCCGCCGTTCTCGCCGGCCTGGACGCGCTTGTAGTGGTTGTAGACCGCCACGGAGAGCGCCTTCTTGGCGGGCTCCTGGCCCACCACGTAGCTCTCCAGGAACTCGTAGATCTCGCGCGGCTTGGGCAGTTCCTCCCACCGCACCTCGGAGGACTCGGCGAGCTCCTCCTCGATGATCTCGTTGCAGAGATCGATGCACTCGTCGCAGATGTACACACCGGGGCCTGCGATGAGCTTCTTCACCTGCTTCTGGCTCTTCCCGCAGAACGAGCACTTGAGCAGGTCGCCGCCATCACCGATGCGTGCCACGAGGTGCTTCCCCTTCGCCTGGGAGACGCCACGTTCAGCGGCTCCTGGTGCCTCATATCCGACGGTACCTTGCCTGGCCCCCCGTTCGGGCCCCCCTTGGCGCGGTTCACTTCGACGTGGACCGCCACGTGCACCGCGCCAGGGGCTCCGGCTGCGTCAGGCGGCCGCGGCCGACGTCGTCTTGCGGGTCGACACGATCTGGTCGACCAGGCCGTACGCCAGGGCGTCCTCGGCGGTGAGGATCTTGTCCCGCTCGATGTCGTCCCGGATCTTCTCGATGGGCGTGGTGGAGTGCTTGGCCAGCATCTCCTCCAGCTGGCTGCGCATGCGCAGGATCTCGTTGGCCGCGATCTCCAGGTCGGAGAGCTGCTCGCGGCCGGTCTGCGAGGACGGCTGGTGGATCAGCACGCGCGCGTTGGGCAGCGCCATGCGCTTGCCGGGGGTGCCCGCGGCGAGCAGCACGGCGGCGGCGGAGGCCGCCTGGCCCATGCAGACCGTCTGGATGTCGGGCTTCACGAACTGCATCGTGTCGTAGATGGCCGTGAGGGCCGTGAACGAACCGCCGGGGCTGTTGATGTAGATCGAGATGTCGCGGTCCGGGTCCATCGACTCCAGGCACAGCAGCTGCGCCATGACGTCGTTGGCGGAGGCGTCGTCGATCTGCACGCCGAGGAAGATCACGCGCTCCTCGAACAGCTTCGCGTACGGGTCGTACTCGCGCACGCCCTGGGAGGTGCGCTCGACGAAGCGCGGCACGATGTAGCGGTTGTCCACCTGCGGGCCGGTGTAGAGGCCGCTTGCGGAGAGGTTGTTCTGCATCTCGGGGTTCACCATCCTGGTGGCGTTCGGTGGGCTCGGGGGCTTCGGGGGCCGGGGCTGGGGTCCCCCGGCTCTGGAGGCGCTCCGGCCCGTGGAGGGGCCGGGGAGTCTCGCAGGGAGCCGGGGAGAGGGGCTCAGGCCCCGGTGCCGCCGCCGCCCGGAACACCGGCCGCGTGGGCCATGATGTCGTCGATGAGGCCGTACTCCTTGGCCTCCTCCGCCGTGTACCAGCGGTCGCGGTCGCCGTCGCGGATGATCGTCTCGACCGTCTGGCCCGAGTGGTGGGCGGTGATCTCCGCCATGCGCGTCTTCGTACGCAGCAGGTACTCGGCCTGGATCTTGATGTCCGAGGCGGTGCCGCCGATGCCGGCGGAGCCCTGGTGCATCAGGATGTCGGTGTTCGGCAGCGCGAAGCGCTTGCCGGCGGTGCCGCCGGTGAGCAGGAACTGGCCCATCGAGGCCGCCATGCCCATACCGATCGTGACCACGTCGTTCGGGATGTACTGCATGGTGTCGTAGATCGCCATGCCGGCCGTCACCGAGCCGCCGGGGCTGTTGATGTAGAGGTAGATGTCCTTCTCCGGCTCGGCGGCCAGGAGGAGGAGCTGTGCGGTGATCTTGTTGGCGATGTCGTCGTCGACCTGCTGGCCGAGGAAGATGATGCGCTCGTTGAGCAGCCGGTTGTAGACATGGTCGCCGAGGCCACCGCCGAGGGACGGCTCGCCGGCGGCGTAAGGCATCAGATTCGTCACGTATCCACCTGCTCGTCTCTGACGGCTTCGGCCGTCTCAGCGTCTTCGTTCGGAGGGCGGGGCTCGCGGCCGACTCGCACCGGCTGACTCCACGCCCCCGTATTCATGGACCCTAACGCGCAGGTAGGACAACGCCATCCCGGTTCCCGAACTGTTCGCTCGGAGCGCAAGGTGGTTGAAGCGCGGGCCCGTACGGAACCGGCCACGGGACGCCTGTGCGCGGGCGGGTCCGGGTACGCGGAAGGGCCCGGACGCTGCTGCGTCGCGGGCCCCTCCTTACGTACTTCGTACGTGGTCAGACAGTGTCTGCCGTACGAGGCCGGATCGAGGCTCAGGCCTCGGTCTTCTCCTCGGCACCGCTGTCGACGACGGCCTCGACGGTCTCGGCGGCGGCCTCGACCTCGTCCTCGTCGTCCTCCAGGTCAACGGCCTCGCCGTTGGTGTCGACGACCTTGGCGGCCTCGACGACCACGGCCAGCGCCTTGCCGCGGGCGACCTCGCCGACGAGCATCGGCACCTGGCCGCCCTCGACGACGGCCTGGGCGAACTGGTCGGGGGACATGCCGGAGGAGGCGGCACGGCGCACCAGGTGCTCGGTGAGCTCTTCCTGGTTGACGTTCAGCTTCTCCTTGTTGACGAGCTCGTCGAGGATGAACTGCGTCTTGATGCCCTTGACGGCCGCTTCCTCGGTCTCGGCGTCGAACTCTTCCTGCGTCTTGCCCTGGATCTCCAGGTACTTGGCGAGGTCGAGGCCCATCTGGCCGAGCTGGTGGTGCTCCAGGTTGTGCTTGCGGGTCTGGATCTCGTCCGCGAGGAGCTTCTCGGGGATCGGGACCTCGGTGATCTTCAGCAGCTCGTCGAGCACGCGCTCCTGGGCCTGGGTGGCCTGGTCGAACTGCTTCATGTTCTCGAGGCGCTTGCGGCTGTCGGCCTTGAGCTCGTCGAGGGTGTCGAACTCGGACGCGAGCTGCGCGAAGTCGTCGTCCAGCTCCGGCAGTTCACGCGCGGCGACCTGGGTGACCTTGACGGTGACCTCGGAGTCCTTGCCCTCGGCCGAGCCGCCCTTGAGCTGCGAGGTGAAGGTGGCCTCGCCACCGGCCTCCAGGCCCTTGACGGCCTCGTCGATGCCGTCGAGGAGCTCGCCGGAGCCGATGGTGTACGAGACACCCTCGGCGACGCCGTCCTCCAGGACCTCGCCGTCGACCTTGGCCTCCAGGTCGATCGTCACGACGTCGCCGTCCTGGGCGGCGCGCTCGACCGGGGAGGTCGAGGCGAAGCGCTCGCGCAGGTCCGAGACGGCCTTCTCGATGTCCTCGTCGGAGACCTCGACGGCGTCGACGGTGACCTCGATGCCCGAGTAGTCCGGGATCTCGATCGTCGGGCGGATGTCGACCTCGGCGGTGAAGTTCAGCGTCTCGCCGTCCTTCAGCTCCGTGATGTCGACCTCGGGCTGGCCCAGCGGGTTCAGCTCGGCCTCGTTGATCGCCTCGGTGTAGAACTTGGGGAGCGCGTCGTTGACGGCCTCCTCCAGCACAGCACCACGGCCGAACCGCTGGTCGATGACTCGGGCCGGGATCTTGCCCTTGCGGAAGCCCTTCACCGTGACCTGCTGGTTGATCTTCTTGTACGCCGCGTCGAGGCTGTCCTTGAGCTCCTCGAAGGGCACCTCGACAGTGAGCCGAACCCGGGTCGGGTTCAGGGTCTCCACGGCGCTCTTCACGGTTCGGTCTCCTTGTGGCTGACTTCTGGGGGTTCTACCCGGTGGCCGACGGCCGCGGGCGGATCGAGCCCGGTTCATCGGATTCATCAGACACACGGGCACGCAGCTTGCATAGTAACCGCAAGCGGGATGCCACCCACAATGTGATCTTGTGCGCGGGGCCTCGCGACCGGCGCGAAGGGCTGCTGATTCGGGGTCGCGAAGGGCTGCTGGTCGGGGTGGCGGGATTTGAACCCACGGCCTTCCGCTCCCAAAGCGGACGCGCTACCAAGCTGCGCCACACCCCGTCGGTGCGACACGTAGGGTACATGCCCGCGGGGAATACGTCGGCCGCTTTGCGGACGGGGCCGCGCGGCCGGATGCGGTGTGCACGCGCGGGGGGTGACCCGCTACGATGCTCTTCGTGCCGCGGTCATTCCTGACCTGCGACGCGACGCACGCGGGCGTAGCTCAATGGTAGAGCCCTAGTCTTCCAAACTAGCTACGCGGGTTCGATTCCCGTCGCCCGCTCCACGGCCTCGGGCCCGGTGACCAGCTCACCGGGCCCGAGGTGTTTTCCGGGACCCGGCGTACGTACTCAGAACTTGATCTGGTCGATCGTTTCCGCGAGCGAGTTCAGGAAGCGGTTTATCGACGGTGCCATCCCCGTCGACGCCATGAAGAAACCGAAGAGCGCGGCGACTATGGCCGGGCCGGTCTTGATGGAGCCGCCGCGGATCATCACCACGAGGACGATCGCCAACAGCAGCACCACAGACAGTGAAATGGCCACAACTGATCACACCCTCGGTCGGTCCGCCTTGCCGGCCCGGAATGTGCCGCCGAGCACACCCCGCAGGGTCCATCGTGCCACCAACACCCCTGTAGGTGCTGCCGCCTGACACATAGCCAAGGTATGGATCACGCCAAGCCGAGGAGGACGCGGACGGTCGCGTATTTCCGGGTGAGGCGGGTCCGGGTGGGCTCGTCCAGGACGGCGAGGCGGGCCGGGTCCGCGTTGTGGGCCAGGTCCGCCTCCTTGACCAGCAGCGCGCCCGGGGTGGCGAGGATCCGGGCGGTGTAGGACTCCAAGGGCTCGCCCGGCTTTTTGGAGACCGCGCGAACCATCTCCTTCACGGAGTACGGCAGTTCCGCGCCCTCCAGCCACTCCTGCGACAGCACCCCGTCCTCCACCGCGTCGTGCAGCCACGCCGCCGCGATCTGCTCCTGGGTGCCGCCACGCGCGCGTACGCCTTCGGCCACGGCCGCCAGGTGTTCGGTGTACGGGCGGCCCGCCTTGTCGGTCTGGGTGGCGTGGGCCGCCCTCGCGAGCGCTTCGACCTCGGGGAGTGTGAGCATGCCGGTCAGCGTAGGGCCGCGCGGGCCGGGAGGGCCGTGGAGGCGAGGCCCAGGCCCAGGATGCCCGCGGCGAACGAGGCGTACAGATAGGGCGGGATGTACGGGTTCTCGCCGGTCAGGCCGTTCGTCATGGGGATCAGCGTCGCCAGGGCGATCGCCGTGCCCAGGATCAGGCCCGCCGAGGTCACAAGCAGCGCCTCCCAGCGCACCATGCCCATCACCTGGCGGCGGGTCGTGCCGATCAGGCGCAGCGTTCCGAGCTCGCGGCGGCGGTCCAGGACCGTCATGACCAGCGTGTTCGCCGCCGCGACGGCCGCGAAGCCGCCGAGGACGGCCGCCATGGTCGTGTTGGCCCAGGCGTTCAGATCGCGGTCGACGCTCTTGGCCGTGGCGTAGCCCGCCGCGTCCGTGACCGAGCCGCCGAGCGGCGCCAGGGCGGCCACCGAAGCCTTCCCCTTCAGCAGGAGTTCCGTCGGCTGCCCCACCGTCGTCGTGTGCGGCGCCAAGTCGGCCTGCGGGAGCGTCACTTGGGACAGGCCCAGGCCCCGGTCGTACGTGGCCACCACCCTCGGGGACGCCTTCGCGCCGTCGGGGAGCAGGATCGGGAAGCGGTCGCCCACGTGCTTGCCCGTGTCGTTCGCCAGGGTCTTGTCCAGGGCGACCGTGCCGGGCTCCAGGGCGTCCAGGGAGCCCTGGCGTACGCCGAGGTCCATGACGCGCGCGAGGTCCGCGCCCGTGCCCGTGAAGCCCTGGGTGGAGAGGGACTGGAGGGCGCCGCCGGCGTGGGCCAGGACGGACGTACGGGTCAGGGCCACCGCCGTGTCGACGCCCGGGGTCGCCTTCGCCCGTGTCAGCGCGTCCGAGGTCAGACCCGAGGGCCCGGTGACCACCCGGTCGGCGACGAGGCCCGCCCGCTGCTGCTTCTCGGTGGCGCGGTCCTCGCTGGTGTGCATGAAGACGAGGGTGGAGGAGAACGCCATGGCCAGGACGATCGGGGTGATCGCGGAGGCCAGCCGGCGGGCGTTCGTACGGGAGTTGGCGGCCGCCAGCGACGCCGGGGCGCCCGCCGCGCGCAGCGGCAGGCCGAACAGCCCGGCGCAGGCGCGCGCGATCAGCGGGCCGAGCAGGGCCACGGCGAGCATGAAGAGCATCACGACGCCGAGGGCCGCGTTCGCCGCGTCCTCGCCCTTCTCGGACGCGGCCACGCCCGAGAGGGCGATGCCGCCGCCGAGGGCCGCCAGGCCCAGGGGCGTACGGATCCAGCCGACCCGCAGCCGCTCCACCGACGCGTCCCGCAGCGCCTCGCCCGGCTTGGTGCGGGACGGGCGGCGGGCCGCCATGTACCCGGCGAACAGCGAGGTCAGCACGGCCGCGCCGACCGCCGCGACCATGGGGATCCACGACACCGACAGGTCCACGGCCCGCGGAATCGCGCCCTTGTCGCGGAGCTGGCCGAACCACCAGGTCGCGAGCGCCACGCCCGGCAGGCAGCCCAGCACGCCCGCGAGCGGGGCGACCAGCAGGGTCTCGGTGGCGATGGTGCGCCGGATCTGGCGCGGGGTCGCGCCGATCGCGCGCAGCAGGGCGTACTCGCGGCGGCGCTGGCCGACGGAGAGCGTGACGGTCCCGGCGGCGGTGAAGACCGCGACCATGGTGGCCACGCCGCCGAAGGAGCCGCCGAGCCCGGTCAGCATCTCCTTGGCGAAGGCGAGGCCGCGGGTCTCGACGGCGCCGCGCCCGTCACCGGTGTGCACCTCGGCCGCGTCCCCGAGCCGCTGTTCGACCTGGTCGGCGAGGGCGGAGTCGGTGACGCCGGGCTCGGCGAGCACGGCGATGGCGTCGGCCTTGCCGGGGTGCCCGGACAGGGCCAGGGCCTGGGTGTCGGCGAACCACATGGTGCCGGGGGCGTTGGTGGTGCCGGACACCGTGAACTGCCGCTTGCCGGACGGGGTGTCGACGGTGACCTTGTCGCCGACGGCGGCGCGGTCGCCGGTCACCACTTCACCCGTACGGGGCGGGGCACCGGCGGTGAGCTTCGTGCCCGTGAAGGCGGTCGAGCCCCAGCCGTGGGCGGTCGCGGGCGTATTTCCCGTACGCACGTCGCGTACCGGGAAGGAGACGTCCGCGATCGCGGCGGCCGCGCCGGGGGCCGTCGCCGCGCGGGCCGCCAGGGCGGCGTCGAGCCGCGCCTTGTCCGGCAGCGCGACGGACTCGGTGTCGCGGTCCTCGCCGCTGCCGGTGGTGTAGTGGGCCTGCTGGTCGGCGGCGGCGACCACGGGGGCGGCGGCGTACCGCTCGGCCGGGACGGAGGCGCGCGCGCCGGTCTCCAGGAGGATTCCGCACGCGGAGACGATCATCGCGGCCATGAAGAGGGCGATGAAGGTGCCGATGAAGGCGGAGGGTTTGAACCGGAGCGCTGCGCGGGCGAGGCCGTTGGGGCGGGTCATGGTGGGGTCACTCCTGTGTGTTGCGTGCTGCGTGCTGCGTGTGCGCCTGCGGCGGGCGGGATGCCCCACCCCGCCCCTTCCCGAAAGCCCTCTGGCGGGCGGCCGGGGGGGTGGGGCGGGGTGGGCTGCCGGGGGCTTCGCCCCCGGACCCCGTTGCGGGGCCTGCGGCCCCTGCGCCCCGCTTCGTTCGTCTGCGGACCGTGCTGGGTTGCTCGCGCAGTTCCCCACGCCCCTTAGATGCCGCTACGCGGCAATCCCCTGGGCGGCCCGGAGGGGCGCATTTAGGGGCGCGGAACTGCGCGACCAGCCCCCACCGGCCCGCAGACGAACGGGGATCCCCCGGAGGGTTTCGGGAAGGGGCGGGGTGGGGGAATTCATGCCGCCATCCCCGCGTACGCCGTCGTCGACGGGGCCGTCAGGGACGTCATCCGGGCCGCGATCTGCCCCGCCGACGCGCCCGTCAGGGCATCCGCCAGCGACCCGTCCGCGAGGAAGAGGACCTGGTCGGCGTAGGCCGCGGCCGACGGGTCATGCGTGACCATGACGACCGTCGCCCCCAGCCCGTCCACCGCGTCCCGCAGCAGCGCCAGCACCTCCCCCGCCGTCCGCGTATCCAGCGCCCCCGTCGGCTCGTCCGCGAACACCACGTCCGGCCGCGTCACCAGCGCCCGCGCGATCGCCACGCGCTGCTGCTGCCCGCCGGACAGCTCGCCCGGACGCCGCTTCCCCTTCCCCGCCAGCCCCACCTGCCCGAGCAGCTCCTCCGCCCGGCGCCGGTCCGGCCGCCGCCCCGCGAGCCGCATCGGCAGCAGCACGTTCTGCTCCACCGTGAGCGACGGCAGCAGGTTGAACGCCTGGAACACGAACCCGAGGCGAGCGCGCCTCAGCTCCGTCAGCTTGTTCTCGCTCATGCCCGTGATCTCGGTCCCGCCGAGCCGTACGGACCCGTCCGTGGGCCGGTCGAGCCCCGCCGCGCACTGCAAGAACGTCGACTTGCCCGACCCCGACGGCCCCATCACCGCCGTGAAGCTCCCGCGCGGCAGCTTGAGGTCGATCCCCCGCAGGGCGTGCACGGCCGAGCCGCCGCGCCCGTACTGACGCCGCACCCCGCGCAGCTCGACGGCCCAGCGGGGGTCGCCTTCGGCGACCTCGACCGGTATTGCCCGCCGCTTGCCGCGTCCCAGTGCCATCGTCTTCGACCTCTCCTCGTACGTACGTTGACCGATGTCTCGAACGTACGGATTCGGGCAGGTCGCGGGCCATGGCGGCTCCCGGCGGATCGGGGGTGGGGACACCCCCACCCCCGTACGGGAGTTGTCCCGTTTTCCCTCGCGGGGCGCGCTTGCTTGGTTACGCTCCGCTATGTGACCTGAGCAACTCCGCGAGCCTCTGGAGGCCGCCGTGGTGAACATCCGCACGCTGGACCCGAGCGCGTCGCCGCTCGACTATTACGGTTCCGAGCTGCGCCGAGAACGCGAACGCGCCGGAATGACGCAGGAGCAGCTGGGTGGCTGCCTGTTCTGCGCCGCGTCGCTGATCGGCCAGATCGAGACCGCGATGAAGGTGCCTACGAGGAACTTCTCCGAGCGGCTGGATGCTGCGCTGGGGACGGAGGGCCGGTTTTCGCGACTGGTGGGGTTGGTGCTGCGCAGCCAACTGCCGTGCTGGTTTCAGCAGTACGCGGAGATGGAGGCGCGGGCGACGTACATCAGCACCTACCAAGCGCAGGTGGTGTACGGCCTCTTGCAGACCAAGGAGTACGCGGAGGCCATCCTGGCCGCCCACGACCCGACCGACCTCGACACGCAGGTGGCTGCTCGACTGGAACGCCAGCGGATCCTGGTGCGGGACACCCCGCCCGCGCTCTGGGTGGTGCTCGACGAGGCGGTGCTGTACCGCGAGGTCGGCGGCAAGAACGTCATGCGGAAGCAGCTGGCCCACTTGCTGAGCGTCTGCGAGCGCCCGTGGACGTACCTCCAGGTGCTCCCCTTCACGGTCGGCGAACACCCCGCAACGCGAGGGTCGTTCAACCTCCTCCGGTTCGAGGACGATCCGGACCTCTTCTACTCGGAGAGCTACGACATCGGCCACATGTCCGCCAACGCCCCACTGATCAGGGAGCGTTCAGTCGGTTACGCTCGCCTGCAGGCCACAGCCCTCTCCCCCGAGGACTCGGCTGCATTGATCGCTCGCGTAATGGAGGAACGTTATGGACCTGACGGACGCGCAGTGGCGTAAGTCGAGCTACAGCGGGGGCGGCGGGGGCGACTGCGTCGAGGTCGCCGATCTCCCCCACGCCGTCGCCATCCGCGACTCCAAGCGGCCCGAGGGCGCAGCCCTCACCGTCAGCCCCGCCGCGTTCACGGCCTTCGTAGACGGTGTTACGCGTCGCGCCTGATCAGCAGCAATGCTCGGTCGTCGTTGACGTCCTTCGCCACCGCCTCGATCAGGTGCCACGCCGCGCCCTCGAAGCCCGTCGTGACGTAACGGTCGGCCTCGCCCGTGAGGCGGTCGATGCCTTCCGCGATGTCGCGTTCGGCCGTCTCGACGAGGCCGTCCGTGAAGAGCATCAGGACGTCGCCGGGGCCGAGTGAGCCCTTGACCGGGTGGAACTCGGCCCCGTCGTACACCCCGAGCAGCGGCCCCTCCCCCGACACCTCGTTCCAGCGGCCGGAGCCCGCCTGGAGGTGCAGCGCGGGGAGGTGTCCGGCGGACAGCAGCTCGTAGTCGCCGGAGTCCAGGTCCAGGACGAGGTGGATCGACGTCGCGAAGCCCTCGTCCCAGTTCTGGCGGAGCAGATAGCCGTTGGCCGCCGGGAGGAAGCCGTCCGGCGGCAGCGAGCCGAGCAGGCCGCCGAACGCGCCGGACAGGAGCAGCGCGCGCGAGCCCGCGTCCATGCCCTTGCCGGAGACGTCCGTGAGGACGACTTCGAGCGTGCGGTTCCCGTTCGTACGGGCCGCCACGACGAAGTCGCCCGAGAACGACTGGCCGCCCGCCGGGCGCAGGGCCATTTCGCGGTGCCAGCCGCGCGGCAGGCGCGGCAGGGCGGACTGGACGCGGATGCGTTCGCGCAGGTCGAAGAGCATCGTCCCGCCGCGCCGCCAGGGCACGCCGACGCGGGCGCGGAACTGGGCGATGAGGAGCCCGAAGAGGCCGCAGGCGGCGACCACCAGGACCGTGCCGGGGGTCACCCTGGCGGGGCCTTCCGTGTACGGGCCCAGTTGTACGGACTCGACGATCAGGGCGACGGCCGCGGCCGCGTACAGGCCGAGCAGGCTCGCGGGGCGGAGCAGGACGCCGCCCGCGACGATCGGCAGGGCGAGCGCGGCGGGCGCGCACCAGACCGGGGAGACGAGGGTCGCGGCGGCGATCGTCGGAACGGTCAGGAGCAGGCCCGCGAGCGCGATCCAGTCCGAGCCGTCGCCCCGGAAGTAGTCGACCCCGGACTTGCGCAGCGCGATACGTGCCCGGTGCGCCGACTTGCGCCACCGGGCACTGTACGAATCCGCTCCCACGCGACGTGCCATTGCCGGTGACCCTATCCAGCCGACGCCGCCGTGCGCAGGGGGACCCCTCTGGCACTGCGTTCGAAATCGGGTCGACCGGATGTCATCACCGCTGGTAGTCATGGCGTATGACTGTGGACGTACGTGCTCTGGACCCCGCGGACTTCGACCAGTGGTACGGGGCGGTGGATCGGGCGTTCGGGGGCGTACCCGAGGATCCGGAGCTGGAGCAGTTCTGGCGCACGGTGATCGATCCGGCGCGGTGCCTGGCGGTGTACGAGGGGCCGACCGTCGTCGGCACGACGCAGACCTTCGCGCTGCCGGTGTCCGTGCCGGGCGGCGGATTCGTACCGACCGGGGCGCTCAGCGCGGTCAGCGTCGCGGCGACGCACCGCCGGCGCGGGATCCTCACGTCGATGATCCGGCGCCAGCTGGACGTCCTGCGTGAGGAGGGTGTCCCGCTCGCCGTCCTCACGGCGTCCGAGCCGGGGATCTACGGGCGGTACGGGTTCGGCCTCGCCACCCAGCAGATGAGTCTGGAGATCGACTCGTCGCGGGTGCGGGTGGAGGTGCCGGAGGGCGGGGACGACGTGACCCTGCGGTACGCGCCGTCGTTCGCCGAGGCCGCCGAGGCGTGCGAGGCGGTGTACGCGCGCTCGATCGGGACGCGCGCGGGGATGTTCCTGCGTACGCCCGGCTGGGAGCGGCACGCGCTGATCGACCCGCCGGGCTTCCGGGACGGCGGGTCGCCCGCGCAGTGCGTGCTGGCCTCGCGGGGCGACGGCGAGGTCGTGGGGTACGTGCGCTTCCACACCAAGCCTGTGTGGGACGCGGCGGGGCCGAAGGGGGTGGTGACGCTTCGGGACATCTGCGCGGACGACCCGGCGGTGTACGGGGCGCTGTGGCGCTTCCTCTGCGACATCGACCTGACGTCGACGGTCAAGGCGGGCAACCGTCCGGTGGACGACCCGCTGCTGCATCTCGTGTCCGATGTGCGGCGGTGTGGGGTGCGGGTGCGGGACGGGTTGTACGTGCGGCTGGTGGACGTGGGTTCTGGTCTGTCCTCCCGTTCCTACTCGTCCCCGGTGGACGTGGTCTTCGACGTCTCCGACTCGTTCTGCGGGTGGAACGCGGGGCGGTGGCGGTTGAGCGGGGACGGGAAGGGGGCGGTGTGCTCGCGCACGGCGGACCGGGCGGATGTTGCGCTGTCCGCGCGGGACCTCGGGGCGGTGTTCCTGGGCGGCGTGTCCCTGTCGGCCCTGGCGTCGGCGGGCCGGGTCCGCGAGCTCCGCGAGGGCGCCCTGACGGAGGCGACGACGGCGTTCGCAACGCCCTTGGCCCCGTGGCTACCGCACGGCTTCTAGGCGTTTGAGCCCCCACCCCGCCCCTTCCCGAAAGCCCTCTGGCGGGCGGCCGGGGGCTGCGCCCCTGGACCCCGTTCGTCTGCAGGCCGCCTGTGGCTGGTCGCGCAGTTCCCCGCGCCCCTAACCACCTAGGGGCGCGGGGAACTGCGCGAGCAACCCAGCACGGTCCGCAGACGAACGGGGACCCCCGGAGGGTTTCGGGAAGGGGTGGGGTGGGGGCTGATCCCCGTTTACGCGTGACCCTGGCAGCTCGGGCACCAGAAGAGGTTTCGGGCCGACAGATCCGCCGTGCGGATCTCCGTGGCGCAGATGTGGCACGGGAGCGCCGCCCGGCGGTACACGTACACCTCACCCCCGTGGTCGTCGACCCGCGGCGGACGACCCATCGCCTCCGGCATGTGCTCCGGCCGCACCGTATCGATGCGGTTCAGGCGTACGCCCTCACGCATGAGCAGGGCCAGGTCCGACCACATCGCGTCCCATTCGGCGCGCGAAAGGGAGCGTCCCTCCCGGTACGGGTCCACCCCGTGGCGGAACAGGACCTCGGCCCGGTAGACATTCCCCACGCCCGCGATGACCTTCTGGTCCAGCAGCAGCGCCGCGATCGTCGTACGGCTGCGCGAGATCCGTGTCCAGGCCTTCTCGCCATCGTCGGCGGGACGAAGCGGGTCCGGGCCCAGACGCGCGTGTATGGACGACTTCTCCGCGTCAGTGATCAGCGCACACGTCGTCGGGCCGCGCAGGTCCGCGTAACCACCGGGACCGGCCAGGCGCAGCCGGACCGTGTCCGTGGCCGGCGGGACCGCGCCCGTACCCAGCGCGTACTTGCCGAACAGGCCCAGGTGGATGTGGATCCAGCCCACAGCACCACCGAAGCCCAGGAACAGGTGCTTGCCGTGCGCTTCCGCGCACTCCAGCACCTGGCCGTCCACCAGCGCCGCCCCGTCCGAGAACTTCCCCTGCGGGCTGGACGCGCGTACGCGGCGGCCGCCGAACCACTGCTCGTGGTCGGCGGCCAGCCGGTGGATCGTGTGGCCCTCGGGCATAGCGTGGGGTCAGCCCTGCGGGTGGTGCGCGGGGATCTCGGGGAGCTCGCCCGTCGTCTCGTACCGCGACAGCATCTCGATGCGGCGGGTGTGGCGCTCCTCACCCGAGTACGGGGTGCTCAGGAAGATCTCGACGAACTTGGTCGCCTCTTCCTGGGTGTGCATCCGCCCACCGATGGAGATCACGTTCGCGTCGTTGTGCTCGCGGCCCAGCGCCGCCGTCTGCTCGCTCCAGGCCAGGGCCGCCCGTACGCCCTTCACCTTGTTCGCGGCGATCTGCTCACCGTTGCCGGAGCCGCCGATCACGATGCCCAGCGAGTCCGGGTCCGCGGCCGTCTTCTCGGCGGCGCGCAGGCAGAACGGCGGGTAGTCGTCCTGGGCGTCGTAGATGTGGGGACCGCAGTCGACGGCCTCGTGGCCGTGGGCCTTGAGCCACTCGACCAAGTGGTTCTTGAGTTCGTATCCGGCATGGTCTGAACCGAGGTACACGCGCATGTACCCGAGTGTGGCACGTGGGACGCCGGGCAGGGTTCCTGGGGTCGGGACCTCCGCCCCTGTCGACATATGACCTTGTTCCCCTCATCACGATTCGGAGTCAGGACTTCCGTACCTGGCGGTACCGGGCTTCAATGCGGTGGTTCGTAACCCGAGCGACCCTTACACCTAAGGATTCGTCCATGACCTCGCAACCCACCCTTGCGAAGGAAGACGGCCGACCGGGCGATCCCGGGACGCCTGAGTCCTCCAACGGCCTCCAGGCGGGGCTGAAGAACCGTCACCTCTCGATGATCGCCATCGGCGGTGTCATCGGAGCGGGGCTCTTCGTCGGCTCCAGCTCCGGCATCGCCGCCGCCGGTCCCGCCATCCTGCTCTCGTACGCGCTCGTCGGCCTCATGGTCGTCTTCGTGATGCGGATGCTCGGCGAGATGGCCGCGGCCCGGCCGACCTCCGGCTCCTTCTCGGCCTACGCCGACCAGGCGCTCGGCCGGTGGGCCGGGTTCTCCATCGGCTGGCTGTACTGGTTCTTCTGGGTCGTGGTGCTCGCCGTCGAGGCGACCGCCGGAGCGAAGATCCTGCACGGCTGGGTCGGGGCGGTCCCGCAGTGGGGCTGGGCGCTGATCGTGATGATCGTGCTGACGGCCACCAACTTGGTGTCGGTCTCCTCGTACGGAGAGTTCGAGTTCTGGTTCGCCGGGATCAAGGTTGTCGCCATCGGCGCCTTTGTCGCCATCGGGCTGCTCGCCGTCTTCGGGATTCTGCCCGGGTCCGACAACCCCGGTGACGGGTTCGCGCATCTCACCGATGCCGGTGGATTCATGCCGAACGGCGCCGGGGCCATTCTCACCGGTGTCCTGATGGTCGTCTTCTCCTTCATGGGCAGCGAGATCGTCACCCTGGCCGCCGGTGAGTCCGAGGACCCGCAGCGGGCCGTCACCAAGGCCACCAACAGCGTGATCTGGCGCATCGGCGTCTTCTACCTGGGCTCGATCCTCGTCGTCCTGACGCTGCTGAAGTGGAACGACCCGGCGATCGTCAAGGACGGCTCGTACGTCGCGGCGCTCAACTCGATCGGCATCCCGCACGCGGGTCAGATCATGAACGTGATCGTGCTGACGGCGGTGCTGTCCTGCCTCAACTCCGGCCTGTACACCGCCTCCCGCATGGCGTTCTCGCTCGGCCAGCGCGGTGACGCGCCGCGTGCCTTCGCCCGTACCAACGCGCGGGGCGTGCCGCAGGCGGCCATCCTCTGCTCGGTCCTCTTCGGGTTCGTGGCCGTCTTCTTCAACTACAAGTGGCCGGACACCGTCTTCGACTTCCTGCTGAACTCGTCCGGCGCGGTCGCGCTGTTCGTGTGGCTGGTCATCTGCTTCACGCAGCTGCGGATGCGCGGGATCATCCTGCGCGAGACGCCGGAGAAGCTGACGGTGAAGATGTGGCTGTTCCCGTATCTGACGTGGGCGACGATCGCGATGATCTCCTTCGTGCTCGTCTACATGCTCACCGATGACGCCGGGCGCAAGCAGGTGCTGCTCTCGCTGCTGGTCGCGGCGGTCGTCGTGGCGATCGCGGTGGTGCGGGACTTCATGCAGCGCGGCACCGTCGTCGAGCTCGCCACCGCTCAGAGCGGTGTGAACGACGAGGTCACCGCGGAGTAAGTACGCAGGGCGTCGTCCTCGGTGGCGGCGAGGTACCAGATGTTGACCTGGTACGACTTGCCGCCCTCGTCGAAGCCCATCTGGCGGGCCTTCCAGGGGTCGCCGTCCTGTGTGAAGTAGTAGTCCCAGACGACGGCCGGGCGGCCGTTGAAGGTGGTCCGCTCCAGTCGGATGTTCCGGTAACCCGGGACGTCGTGGGAGCCCTGTTCGGCCTCCTGCCACTGGGTCATGAGATCGCCGCCGCGTACGAGTGCGTACGAGGCGGCGATCTCCTGTTTTCCGCCGGGGGCGTGGTAGTGGATGTTGGACGGGCTCTTGGCGGTCCGGGTCCAGCCCTTCGGCGGCGCCCAGGCGAAGCCGGTCTCGCCCCTGGTGCCGGGGGGTGGGGTGCTGGGTGGGCGGGAGGTGCCGGCGACGGTGGGGGTGCCGGTGCTGCTGGCGCTGCCGGATGCCTTGCTGTTGTCGCCTGTGCCGTGGGTTGTGGCCAGGACGACGGCTATGGCTGTGGCTGCGGTGACGGCTGCGGCTGCGGTGAGGGCGAGGCGGCGGCGATTCCCCCACCCCGCCCCTTCCCTGAACCCTCCGGGGGTGGGGGTGGGTTGAGGTGGGAGGAGAGGTGTTCCTGGGGGCTCCGCCCCCAGACCCCCGGCGGGGGCTCCGCCCCCTGCACCCCTGGCGGGGGCTTCGCCCCCTGCGCCCCCTTCGGGGCTCCGCCCCGGGCCCCGGTGGGGGTGGGGGGTGGGTGGGGGGAACGTGGGGGCCTCGGCCCCGAAGCCTCCGGTGGGGGGTGGGGGCAGCGTGGAGGCTTCGGGGCCTGCGGCCCAGGCTGGGCGCTGGCTCGGGCCCGGCTGGGGGGTCTCGGACTCTGGGGCACGGGTGGGGGGCGGAAGCGTGGGAGCCACAGGTGCCTGTTCGGCTGCGGGGGCTTCTCGCCCTGCACCCGCCGGGGCCCGGGTGGGTGGGGGAAGTGTGGGGGCTGACTCCCTTGCGCGCGGCTCGGGGGACGGCGCGCCCCGTGGCGGGGCGGGCGCTGGGGGTTGTGGGGGCGGTGACTCCGGTGCTTCGGGTGCCGGGGTGGGCGCCGTGTGCGCCGGGACCGCCAGCGTGGGGGTGCGGGCCAGGACCGTCGGTGGGGCCGCTATCGGCATCAGGAGCGTCGTCAGGGCGTCCAGGGTCGGGCGGTCGTCCGGGTTCTTCACCAGGAGTGAGGAGAGGGCCGGGGCCAGGGGGCCCGCCGAGCGCGGGAGTTCGGGCTCCTCGTACAGGACCGCGTGCAGCGTCGCCAGTGTCGTCTCGCGGGCGAACGGGGACTGGCCGCCCACCGCCGCGCACAGCGTCGCGCCCAGGGACCACAGGTCCGACGCCGGGCCCTGGGGCCTGCCGCCCACCCGTTCCGGCGCCATGTAGTCCGGCGAGCCGACCAGCATCCCCACCACCGTCAGCGCCGTCGCGTCCTGGATCGCCGCGATGCCGAAGTCTGTCAGGACCACCCTGCCGGTGCGGCTCAGGAGCACGTTGCCCGGTTTGATGTCCCTGTGCAGGACTCCTACCGCGTGCACCTCCCTCAGTGCCTCCACCAGGCCCAGACCGATCCGCGCCGCCTCGCGCGGGGTCACCGGGCCGTCCTCGACCAGGAGTTGCTCCAGGGAGCGCGCGTCCACCAGCTCCATCACGATCCAGAGGCGGTCGGACTCCTCCACCACGTCATAGACGCGCACCACGTTCGGATGGTCGATACGGGCCGTCGCGCGCGCCTCGCGCAGGGTGCGTTCGCGGCGGATGCGGCTGTCCTCGGCGTCCAGGTCGTTCATCCGCATCTCTTTCACGGCGACCTGGCGGTCGAGGATTTCGTCGAACGCCCGCCACACCCGCCCCATTCCCCCCTGGCCGATCGTGGCGTCGAGTCGGTATCGCCCCGCGACCAACAGCCCCCGAATTCCCGGCATTACCGCCCGCCCCCTCAGCACCTGGTGCGACCAGGACAGAAACACGAACTTGCCACCATCACAGCATAATTCCGCGAAATCTTGTGGGACCCTTCTCAGCACTGCTCTCGGTACGCCAGCCGCCCAACTCGGCTGAGGGGGATGGGAAATGCGTTCGAAGAAACATTGGGGATCTCTGGCCGCAGGTTTGTTCGCCGGGCTGCTTGTCCTGCCTTTGGGGTCGCTGGCATTTGCCGCCGATCCCACACCCGGCAGTGATCAGGGCGGATCGCCCGGGCCCAGCGCCCCGGCCGAGCTCAAGATCTCCACCGAGCTGCCCAAGGAAATCAAGGTCGCCAATTCCTCCGGGAAAACCACTCTCACCGCGAAAATCATCAACAAGGGCACCAAGGACACCGGGCAGATCACCCTTACCGTCCTCGGCCTCGACGGAATGCGGATCACCGGTGTGGACGGATGCGTGACCGTGCCCGAGAACAAACTGCCGAAGGGCACCAACACCGGATTCGCCTGTGTCATCGACAACTTGGGTGCCGGTGCCGACAAGTCGTACACCGTCTCCGCCACGTACGACCTGAGCAAGACCGGGAAGATCTGTCTGCCCGTGACCGAAGGCACCAGCGAGAAGCTGCTGTGGCAGCAAGGGCCCGTCCCGTTCGGGACGACCAAGCCCACGCCCAACGCCCCCGACACCCCGCTCCTTCTCGGCACCGACAACGTGCCCGCAGCGCCGCCCGGCGGCTCCGCCGGCCCGACCCCGAGCCCGTCCGCACCCGGCACCCCCGCCCCGACCCCGCCGTCCCAGCTCCCCAAGACCGGAGTCAACGACGGCGTACTGCCGCTGCTCGCGGCCGCGGGCCTGCTCCTCTTCGTCGGCTCCACCGGCATCTGGTGGGCCAACACCCGCCATCACCGCAGGCGTACGCACTGAGCACACGACTGAGGGGCCGGACGCGTCCGCGCGTCCGGCCCCTCACCCATGAAAACCCTTGTACCTACTTGCGGCCCACGAACTTCCACGCCGTCGGCAGCGCCCCCACCGCCAGCGCCGCCTTCAGCGCGTCGCCGAGCAGGAACGGGGTGAGGCCCGCCACGACCGCCTGGTTCAGGGACATGCCGGTCGAGGCCGCCAGGTACGGGACGCCGACCGCGTAGATGATCGCCGAGCCCAGGACCATCGTGCCCGCCGTGCGCGGCACCGAGCGGTCGCCGCCGCGGCGGGCGAGGGCGCCCACCACCGTGGAGGCGAGCAGCATGCCGAGCACGTAGCCGAAGGACGCGCCGCCCGCGCCCGAGGTGCCGTTCGCGAACCACGGCATCCCGGCCATGCCGATCAGCGCGTACAGACCGAGCGAGAGGAAGCCGCGGCGGGCGCCGAGCGAGGTGCCGACCAGCAGGGCCGCGAAGGTCTGGCCGGTGACCGGGACCGGGGAGCCCGGGACGGGCACGGCGATCTGGGCGGCCACGCCGGTGAGCACCGCGCCGCCGAGCACCAGGGCGACGTCCCGGGTGCGGGCGCCGGGCAGCAGGTCGGCGAGGACCTTTCCGGTACGGGGTGCGGCAGGGGCGGTGACAGTGGTCGTGGCCATCGGGGGCTCCGCGGGTCGGGGACGGGCAGCGCGATACGTGCTGGGGACAACGGTGACGTTAGCCGAGGGGTTCTCACTCGATCACCATCAGCCGCCCACAAAGCGGTGCTTGACGGCTTGGTGGAGATCGCACAAAGGCCGGACTGCTTCCGTCCGCCGGCGTGACCCTCGTCACTGCGTCGATGAGGAGTACGGGTGGTTTTGCGGATCCGGCACGGGCTCGGGGAGACTGTAGGTTCCCCATAAATGATCAGTCGCTGATCCGAGAGTTACGAGCGCCATGCACGACGGCAAGACCACGGCCGGGGCCACCGCCGCCGACACCGCCTCGGTGGACGCCGAGCCGCTGTCCCACGGGCTGAAGCAGCGCCATCTGACCATGCTGGGCCTGGGCGGGGTGATCGGTGCCGGTCTCTTCGTGGGGTCGGGCGCCGGGATCGCGGTGGCGGGGCCGGGGATCGTCGTCTCGTATCTCATCGCGGGCGCGATCGCGATGCTGGTGATGCGGATGCTCGGCGAGATGTCGTCGGCGATGCCCGCCTCGGGGTCGTTCTCGGTCCACGCCGAACGGGCGCTCGGCCGGTGGGCCGGGTTCAGCGTCGGCTGGCTGTACTGGTTCCTGCTGGTGGTCGTCCTCGCCGTGGAGGCGACGGGCGCGGCCCAGATCGCGCACGGCTGGGTGCCGGGGATGCCGCAGTGGGCCTGGGTCCTGGTCTTCATGGTGGTCTTCACCGGCGCCAACCTGGCGGCGGTGAAGAACTTCGGCGAGTTCGAGTTCTGGTTCGCCACCCTCAAGGTCGGCGCGATCGTGCTGTTCCTGGCGCTGGGGCTGCTGGCCGTCTTCGGGGTGCTGCCCGACACCGACCCGGTCGGGTTCACCCATCTCACCGGGCAGGGCGGCTTCCTGCCCAACGGCTGGGACGGCGTGGTCTCCGGCGTCCTCGCGGTGATCTTCGCGTTCGGCGGTCTTGAGGTCGTCACCATCGCGGCCGCCGAGTCGGACGACCCGGTGCGCGCGGTCGGCCGCGCGGTGCGCAGCGCGGTCTGGCGCATCCTCTTCTTCTACGTGGGCTCGATGCTGGTCATCGTGACCCTGCTGCCGTGGACCTCGATGGAGCCGGGGCACAGCCCGTACGTCGCCGTGCTCGACTCCATCGGCGTCTCCGGCGCCGGGCAGATCATGAACGTGGTCGTCTTCGTGGCCCTGCTCTCCGCGCTCAACGCCAATCTGTACGGCTCCTCGCGGATGGTCTTCTCGCTGGCCGAGCGCGGCGAGGCGCCGAAGGGGCTGCTGAAGGTGGCGGGCGGCGGGGTGCCCCGGCGCGCGGTGCTCGCGTCGGTGGCCTTCGGGTTCGTCTCGGTGCTGCTCAATCTGAAGTGGCCCGACTCGGTCTTCCTCTACATGCTGAACGCGGTCGGCGCGGTGCTCCTGTTCGTCTGGGGTCTGATCGCCGTCTCGCAGCTGCGGCTGCGCCGCCGGATCGAGCGCGAGGCCCCGGAGCGCCTGACCCTGCGGATGTGGGCGTTCCCCTATCTGACGTGGACGGCGCTCGCGGCGATGGCGGCCGTGCTCGTCCTGATGCTCCTCGACGACGACGCCCGGCCCCAGGTGCTGTGGTCGGCGGGCGCGACGGCCGCCGTGCTCGTGGTCGCGTTCGTACGGGAGTGGCGTACGCGGACCGCCGAAGGAGCCGACCGATCGTCAGGTCGGTAGTTACGGGCGGGTTTGGCGGGACCCACGAGGATGGAAGTGTGCATTCCGTGGACAAGATGTGCGCAGAGTTTCACGCTGTGTGAGTCGAGTGTCCGGATAGCGGTCTGGTGTTCCCTCTGAGCGGTGCCGCACCCAGACTGTGGCTCCCGCTCCCCGTCTCAGCTACTGAACAGGGCCTGCCCATGTCCCGGACAAACGCGCCCGCGACGACCGACGCGCAGCCGAAGGTCGACTCCCCCCTCACCCACGGCCTCAAGCAGCGCCACCTCTCGATGATCGCCCTCGGCGGTGTCATCGGCGCCGGGCTCTTCGTCGGCTCCGGCGCCGGAATCGCCGCCGCCGGGCCCTCGATCATCCTCGCCTACGGCATTTCCGGCGCGCTCGTCATGCTCGTGATGCGCATGCTGGGCGAGATGTCGGCGGCCAACCCCGCCTCCGGCTCCTTCTCCGTGCACGCCGAGCGGGCCATCGGCCCCTGGGCCGGCTTCACCGCCGGCTGGGCGTTCTGGGTGCTGCTGTGCGTCGCGGTCGGCCTGGAGGGCATCGGCGCCGCCAAGATCGTTACCGACTGGCTGCCCGGTACGCCCGAGTGGGCCTGGGTCGCGCTGTTCATGCTCGTCTTCACCGCCACCAACCTCGCGGCCGTGAAGAACTTCGGCGAGTTCGAGTTCTGGTTCGCCGCGCTCAAGGTCGCCGCGATCGCCCTCTTCCTCGTGCTCGGCCTGCTCGCCATCCTCGGCGTCCTGCCGGACACCCCCGCCCCCGGCACCTCGAACCTCACCGGCGAGGGCGGATTCCTGCCCAACGGCTCCGAGGGCCTGGTGCTCGGACTGCTCGCCTCCGTCTTCGCGTACGGCGGTCTGGAGACGGTCACCATCGCGGCCGCCGAGTCCGAGAAGCCGGTGCAGGGCGTCGCCCGCGCGGTGCGCACGGCCATGTGGCGCATCGCCGTCTTCTACATCGGCTCGATGGCGGTCATCGTCACGCTGGTGCCCTGGAACGACAAGACCGTGGTGGAGAAGGGCCCGTACGTGGCCGCGCTCGACCACCTCGGCATCGACGGCGCCGGGCAGATCATGAACGTGGTCGTGCTGGTCGCCCTGCTCTCCGCGATGAACGCCAACATCTACGGCGCATCCCGCATGGCGTACTCGCTGGTCGACCGGGGCCAGGGCCCCAAGGCGCTCGGCCGGATCTCCGGCGGCGTGCCGCGCGTCGGGGTGCTGTGCTCCTCGGTCTTCGGCTTCGGGTGCGTGCTGCTGAGCTACTGGCGGCCGGACGACGTCTTCCCCTGGCTGCTGAACATGATCGGCGCGGTGATCCTGGTCGTCTGGATCTTCATAGCCGTCTCCCAGCTGCTGCTGCGCCGGCGCACCGAGCGCGAGACGCCGGAGAAGCTGGTCGTGAAGATGTGGCTGTACCCGGGGCTGACCTGGGTGGCGCTGGCGGCCATGGCCGGGATCTTCGTCCTGATGGCCCGTCAGTCCGACACCCGGGACCAGCTGATGGCGACGGGGGTGCTGACGGTGGTCCTGGCCGTCATCGGCTACGCCCGCCAGCGCATGGGAGCCCGCCAGGAGGCCTGAGCACTCCGCCCGAAATCTGCCCGAAGCCCTGCGTCCGGAGGTCCTAGACCTCCGGACGCAGGGCTTTTTGCTGAGGTCACCCTTAGCTGCGACGACGCATACCTGCTGGTAGCGTGCACTTGCATACCAGTTGCAATAAGCAGTCGGAGGGGCTTCGGACATGGCCATTTACACGCTTCCTGAACTTCCGTACGACTACGCCGCGCTCGCACCCGTCATCAGCCCGGAGATCATCGAGCTGCACCACGACAAGCACCACGCGGCGTATGTGAAGGGCGCGAACGACACCCTGGAGCAGCTCGCGGAGGCCCGCGACAAGGACGCCTGGGGCTCGATCAACGGGCTGGAGAAGAACCTCGCGTTCCATCTCTCCGGCCACATCCTGCACTCGATCTACTGGCACAACATGACCGGCGACGGCGGCGGCGAGCCGCTGGAGGCGGACGGCGTCGGCGAGCTGGCGGACGCCGTCGCCGAATCCTTCGGCTCCTTCGCCAAGTTCAAGGCCCAGCTGACCAAGGCGTCGGCCACGACGCAGGGTTCGGGCTGGGGCGTCCTCGCGTACGAGCCGGTCAGCGGCCGTCTCGTCGTCGAGCAGATCTACGACCACCAGGGCAACGTCGGCCAGGGCTCCACCCCGATCCTGGTCTTCGACGCCTGGGAGCACGCCTTCTACCTCCAGTACAAGAACCAGAAGGTGGACTTCATCGAGGCGATGTGGCGCGTCGTCAACTGGCAGGACGTGGCGAAGCGTTACGCCGCCGCCAAGGCCGCCGGGAACAACCTGCTGCTGGTCCCGTAGGGCCGTACTCGGCTCTGCCCCCCTGTCGTCCTGCTCGTGATCGTCTTCTCAACCTTCACCTGCGGGCGGAAATACGGACGACCCCCGCGAGGACGTGACTCGCGGGGGTCGTTCGCGTCCGCGCATCCGTGCGCCGGTGTAGTGCGCCGGTCCATCACCCTTTCACCCCGGCCCCGTTGTCAGTGGCGGGTGCCATGCTCGGAGCCATGGACACACAGGAGTTCTGGACGCTCATCGACGACGCCCGCGCGCAGGTGGCACACGCGGCGGACGCCGAAGCGGTCGCGGCGCGGGCCGCGGACCTGCTCTCGGCCCGGCCGGTCGACGAGATAGTGGCATTCCAGCAGGTCTTCTGGGACCTGATGGCCGCCTCCTACCGCCAGCCGCTCTGGGCCGCGGCGTACACGATCAACGGCGGGTGCTCGGACGACGGGTTCGACTACTTCCGGGGCTGGCTGATCGCGCAGGGGCGCGAGGTGTTCGACCGCGCGGTGGCCGACCCGGACGAGCTGGCGGGCCTGAGCGCGGTGCGGGACGCGGCGGTGGAGGGCTGGGAGATGGAGTGCGAGGAGGCGCTCGGCATCGCCTGGGACGCGCATCTGACCGCGACCGGCAAGGAGCTGCCCGGCGACAGCTTCACGATCCGCTACCCGGAGCTGGACCCGGGCTGGGACTTCGACTTCGACGACACGGGGGAGATAGCGAGACGCCTGCCGCGGCTGGCCGCGCTGTACGGGGAGTAGGACGGGGGTGCGGCACGGCCCCCGCGAGTGCGTGACTCGCGGGGGCCGTGCCACCGAGGGGACGCCGGATCAGTCGAAAATCGGGCCGGACGTGCGGGTCCGCTTGATCTCGTAGAAGCCCGGGGTCGAGGCGACCAGGAGCGTGCCGTCCCACAGGCGCGCGGCGGCTTCGCCCTTGGGGGCCGGGGTGACGACCGGGCCGAAGAAGGCGATCTGCTCGCCGTCCGCGCCGGGCACGGCGATGACCGGGGTGCCGACGTCCTGGCCGACCTTGTCTATGCCCTCCTTGTGGGAGGCGCGCAGCTCCGCGTCGAACTCGTAGGCGCTGTTGTCGACGTCCGCGTGGTCGGCGAGCTCGGCGGGCAGGCCGGCCTCCTCCAGGGCGGCGACCAGGACCTCGCGGCCGGAGCCGAGGGCCTGGTTGTGGAAGCGGGTGCCGAGCGCGGTGTACAGCTTGCCGAGGACCTCCTCGCCGTACTTCTGCTGCGCGGCCATGACGACCTGGACCGGGCCCCAGGCCCGGGTCGTCAGGAACTCGCGGTAGGAGTCGGGCAGCTCGTCGAGCCTGTCCTCGTTGAGGACGCCCAGGCTCATCACGTGCCAGCGGACCTCCACGTCACGGACCTTCTCGACCTCCAGCATCCAGCGGGACGTCATCCAGGCCCAGGGACAGAGCGGGTCGAACCAGAAGTCGACAGGGGTCTTCCCGGTCTGGGGGGCGGTCTCGGACATGTCTCTCCTCATCGGGGCACGCTAGGGAAGTCGGTGAAGGGAACGCCTCCGGCCACCCGCCGCATTCCCGCGTGTCCGCCGCCCGGCGGGCATGGCAGGATCGGTGCTGTTCGAACGAGACACGAAGGAGTGCCCGTGCCCGGTGAGAATCTGTCCCGCGACGAGGCCCGTGAGCGGGCCGGTCTGCTGTCCGTCGACGGGTACGACGTCGCCCTCGATCTGCGGTCCGCGATCGGGGACGCCCCGGACGGGCCGCGTACGTTCCGGTCGGTCACCACGATCCGGTTCCGCTGCGCGCGGCCGGGCGCGGAGTCCTTCGCGGACCTGGTCGCGCCGTCGGTGAACGCGGTCACCCTGAACGGCAAGCCGCTCGACCCGGCCGCGGTCTTCGACGGCACCCGGGTGGCGCTCGCCGACCTGGCGGCGGAGAACGTGCTGGTGGTGGACGCGAACTGCGCGTACAGCCGCACCGGCGAGGGGCTGCACCGCTTCGTCGACCCGGAGGACGGCGAGGTCTACCTCTACACGCAGTACGAGCCGGCCGACTCCCGGCGGGTGTTCGCGAACTTCGAGCAGCCCGACCTGAAGGCCTCCTTCCGCTTCGAGGCGACGGCGCCCGAGGGCTGGACGGTGTGGTCCAACGGCGAGGGCGCCCGGGGCGAGGACGGGGTCTGGCGGTTCGCCGAGACCAAGCCGATCTCGACGTACATCACGTGCGTGGTGGCCGGTCCGTACCACTACGTGACGGACACCTACCGCCGCACCTTCGACGACGGCACCACCCTGGAGATCCCGCTCGGCGCGATGTGCCGCAAGGGCCTGGCCCGGCACTTCGACGCGGACGACGTGTTCCTCGTCACCAAGCAGGGCTTCGACTTCTTCCACGACCAGTTCGACTACCCGTACCCGTTCGGCAAGTACGACCAGGCCTTCGTGCCGGAGTACAACCTGGGGGCGATGGAGAACCCGGGTCTGGTGACCTTCCGCGAGGAGTTCATCTTCCGGGGCAAGGTGACGCAGGCGGCCTACGAGCGGCGCGCCAACGTCATCCTGCACGAGATGGCGCACATGTGGTTCGGCGATCTCGTCACCATGCAGTGGTGGGACGACCTGTGGCTGAAGGAGTCGTTCGCCGACTTCATGGGCAGCTTCTCGCAGGTCGAGGCGACCCGGTTCACCAACGGCTGGATCACCTTCGCCAACGGCCGCAAGTCCTGGGCGTACCGCGCGGACCAGCTGCCGTCCACACACCCGATCACGGCCGACATCCGTGACCTGGAGGACGCCAAGCTCAACTTCGACGGCATCACCTACGCCAAGGGCGCCTCGGTCCTCAAGCAGCTGGTGGCGTACGTGGGGCGGGACGCGTTCCTGGAGGGCGCCCGGCGCTACTTCAAGGCCCACGCCTACGGGAACACGCGCCTGGGCGATCTCCTGTCGGTCCTGGAGGAGGTCTCCGGCCGGGACATGGCGTCCTGGTCGCGGTCCTGGCTGCAGACGGCGGGCGTCAACTCCCTCACCCCGGTGGTCACTTACGACGCGGGCGACCGCATCACCGAGCTGGCCGTGGTCCAGGAGGCCGTCGAGGACCATCCGACACTGCGCCCGCACCGGGTCGCGGTCGGCCTCTACCGCTCCGAGGCGGGGGCGCTGGTGCGGTACGCGCGCGCCGAGGTCGACGTGGACGGGCCGCGCACGGTGGTGGCGGAGCTGGCCGGGGCCGAGCGGCCCGAGCTGATCCTGGTCAACGACGACGACCTCACGTACTGCAAGATCCGCTTCGACGAGGGCTCGCTCGCCACCCTGCGGGCCAACCTCGGCGACATCACGGATCCGCTGGCGCGCGCCCTGTGCTGGTCGGCGCTGTGGAACCTGACGCGGGACGCGCTCATGCCCGCGCGGGACTTCATCGAGCTGGTGCTCGCCCACTCCGGGCGCGAGACGGACATCGGCGTGCTCCAGATGCTGCACGCCTGGACCCGCTCGGCGCAGACGTACTACGCGGCGCCCGAGTGGCGCGAGCAGGGCGGGCGGCTGCTGGCCGAGGGCGCGATGCGCGAGCTGCGGATCGCGGCGCCGGGCAGCGAGCACCAGCTGGCCTGGGCGCGTTTCTTCGCCTCCACGGCGACGACCGACGCCGACTTCCAGCTCCTCGAAGGCCTCCTTGAGGGGACCGCGAAGATCGACGGCCTGGAGGTCGACCAGGAGCTGCGCTGGGTGCTCCTGGAGCCGCTGGCCGCGCACGGCCGCGCCGACGAGTCGGTGATCGGCGCCGAGCTCGCCCGCGACGACACGGCCTCCGGCAAGCGCCACCAGGTGCGCTGCCTGGCGGCCCGGCCGTCGGCGGCGGTCAAGGCGCAGGCATGGGCGCAGGTCGTCGAGTCGGACTCGCTCTCGAACGCGCTGGTGGAGGCCACCATCTCCGGCTTCGGCCAGCCCTCGCAGCGCGAGCTGATCGCTCCGTACGCACCGAAGTACTTCGAGGCGATCGAGCGGCTGTGGGCCGAGCGGTCCATCCAGATCGGCATGGACGTCGTGAAGGGGCTCTTCCCGAGCCTGCGGGACAACCGCTCGACGCTCGATTCCACGGACGAATGGCTGACCGCCCACCCGGACGCGGCCCCGGCGCTGCGCCGCCTCGTCCTGGAGGCCCGTGACGACCTGGCCCGCACCCTGCGCGGCCAGGCCTGCGACGCGGCGTCCGCCACCGGCTGACACCCGGCGGGGGGCCCGGCGACGGGCCCCCTGATCGGCACTCGAACGCCCGTACTTTAGGACGGGCTTGTCCGGAATTGTCGACGGGCTTGTAACAGCGGTTAGGGGCCGCTCCGGGCGCGGAACACCCCTCGGCATGAACCACAACACCCCGACCTTCGGCGGCGAGACCCCCTCCCCGCTCTCCCCGCGCCCCCTCAGCCACCTCACCGACGTGCACCGGCGCGTCTACTCGGCGGCCCAGCTGCGCGCCCACGGCGTCCCGGCCGCCAGCGCCGCCGCCCAGTGCCGCCCCGGCGGCCCCTGGCAGCAACTCCTCCCCGGTGTCTACGTGCTGCACCCGGGACCGCCCACCAGCGAGGAGCGGCTGCACGCGGCCCTGCTGTACGCGGGGCGCCCGGCCCCCGAGCGCGCCAAGGCGATCCCGGTCCAGGGCCAGGCGCACGCGGCGCCCTGCGACGCGATCGTCACCGGGCTCGCCGCGCTCGCCCTGCACCGCTTCGCCTCCGCCCCCCCGCTGCGCTCGCTCGACCGGATCGACGTGCTGGTGCCGCGCACCCGGCGGCTGCGCTCGACCGGCTGTGTGCGCCTGGTGCGGGCGCATGTGATGCCGGTGCCGGAGCCGGTGGCCGGGGTGCCGGTGGCTCCGGTGCCGAGGGCGCTGGCGGACGCGGTGGCCGAGCTCACCGACGCGCACGCGGTACGCCGGCTGCTCACCGAGGCCGTACGCGGCGGACACTGCGAACCGGCCGCCCTCGTACGGGAGTTGACGCAGGCGCGGCTGCTGACGCGGGCGCACGTGGTGGACGCGGTGGACTCGCTGCTCGCCGAGGGCCGGGCCATCGCCGAGAACCGCCTCTACGAGATGGTGCGCGTCCACGACCTGCCCGACCCGCTGTGGAACGTGGACCTGCGGCTGCCGGGCGGGCCGCACATCGGGGGCGTGGACGCGTACTGGCCGGAGCAGGCGGTGGCGGTGGAGCTCGACACCCGGGCGCCGCGCCAGGGGAAGCCGCGGAGGGAGGACGAGGACGAGCTGTGGTGCGAGTACACGCGCAAGCGCGACACGCTGGAGCGGCTCGGGATCACCATCGTGCACCTCACGCCCAGGAAGCTGCGCGAGTCGATGGAGCAGCAGGCGACCGTGGTCCGCACGGCCCTGATGGCCTCGGCGGACCGGGAGCCCGCCGCGTATGTGGTGGTGCTCCCCCGGTGAACAGGGGAGCACCACAAGGTCACTTGACGAGCGCGACCGGCTTGACCGGCTTGACCGCCGGGGCGGTGCCGCAGAACTCGGCGAGCATGACCGCCCCGCCGTCGTCGGCCCAGTCGCTGTTGAGGTTGTACGCCAGCGAGTGGCGCCCGTCCTCGGTGGTGACCGCCACGGACGTGGAGCCGTGGATGCCGCCGTCGTGGCCCCAGACCTCCACCCCGCAGGGCAGCTTGCGCGCCGCCAGACCGAGTCCGTAACCGGCGCCGGGGGCGCCGGGCATCGCCACGGTGGTCTTCATCTCCGCCAGCTGGCGCCGCGGCAGCAGTTCGCCGGTCAGCAGGGCCCGGTAGAAGCGGTTCAGATCGCCCGAGTCCGAGACCATCTCACCGGCCGAGCTCGCCATGGACGGATTGAGCGCGGTGACGTCGTACGTCCTGCCGGTCGTCTTCTCGGACAGCTTGGAGTAGGCCCGGCCGCTGGGCCGCGGCATCCGGGAGTCGGTGCCCGGCAGCGTGGTGGAGCGCAGGTGCAGCGGGCGCAGGATGCGGCGCTCGATCTCGGTGGCGTAGGAGTGGCCGGTGGCCTTCTCGATCACCATCCCGGCCAGGACGAAGTTGGTGTTGGAGTAGCGCCAGGAGGTGCCCGGCTCGAACTCCGGGGCGTGCCCCATCGCGATGTCCACCAACCGCTGCGGCGCGTAGGTGTCATAGCGGTGCTGGAGGAATTCCGTGCTGAAGATCCGCTGCCCGAAGGCCTTGTCCTGGGTGTAGTTGTAGATGCCGCTGGTGTGGTTGAGGAGTTGCCGCAAAGCGATCTTCGTGCCGTCGTGGCCGTTGCCCCGCACCACGCCCGGCAGCCAGTGCTCGACCGTGTCGTCCAGGCTCAGCCTGCCCTCGGCTTCGAGCTGGAGGGCGACGGTGGCCACGAACGTCTTGGTGATGGACCCGACCCGGTAGCGGTCCTCGGCCTGCCGCTCGCGGCCGGTGCGCAGATCGGCGACGCCGGAGTCCCCGCTCCAGGTGCGCCCGTCCTGCTGGGCGATCCCGACCACGCCCGGCACGCCGTCGCGCACGGCCGCGTCCATCGCCTGCTGGGTGGCCCGATGGGACGCGGGCGCCGCCTCCCGCGCGGAGGCCGGGCCCGCCGCGCACACGGTCGCGGTGATCCCGGCGGCCACGGCCACCCCGAAGGCGGTCGTCCTGACTCTCCTGCCCGTACGTACCGACATGTGCGCTCTCCCTGTCGCCCGCGACGCCCACGACGGCGCCGTCGGCGGACAGGACTCCGCCCCCGCCGGACGAGTTGCCCGGCGGGGGCGGGGTTGAGCGGATTTCAGCCGATCCCGGATTCACCCCGGCGGATTGGCGGGTGAGTAGTCGGGCGCGGACCACCGCAGCGGGCTCGCCCCCTCCGATTGCACCGCGCGCTCGACGGTGAACCGGACCGTGCGCTCCCCCGCCGCGAACGCGGTACGGGCCGTGCCCGAGAGCTGGAGCGTGGTGCCGTGCGTCCAGTCGACGAAGAGCAGCCCGGCGCGCGGGTCGGCCTCCAGGTTGCCGAGGGTGAGGAACATGGAGTTGCCGGGGTAGTCGCGCCACTCCAGGTGGGTGGGCGAAGTGACGCGTACGAAGCCGGGGTTGCCGCCCCGGTGGCTGGCGTCCACGCCGTCGGAGGCGGTGGTCGCGATGAAGAAGGTGTCGGCAGCGCGGACGAACTCCTCTTGGTCGGGGGTGAGCCGCTCGCCGCGCCGCACGGCACCGGCCCGGTCCGGCCGCTCCTCGTACGCCTCGATCTCGCGGTGCTGGAGGTACTTGGGGCAGTTCGAGAAGACCTGCTCGGCCTCGACGGCGAGGCCGCGCGGGGTCGGGCGGGCCGTGCCGTTGAGCCGCATCCGGCGCCGGGTGCGCGGGTCGAGCGCGATCGTGCCGACGGGGCTCTCCCCGGCCGCGAGCACCCCGGCGAGGGGGTCGCTCCCGGCGGGGCCGCCCACGACCGAGATCCGGTGGGCCCCGGTGGCCCGGACGAAACCGGGGCGCCCGGTGAGCAGCGAGGCCCACATCCGGCCGCGCTCGTCCGCCGCCCCGAGCACCAGCATCGGCTGGAGTTCGAGGAAGGCGGCGGCGACGGGCCGGATGCCGGGCCCGATGGCCCGCCCGACGTGGTCGGCGGCCTCCCGAACGCCGACGCGGTCCTGCACGGCCCGGGATCCGGGGTGGTAGGGGGTGGGCGCGGTCATCGGGCTGTCCTCCGTTTCGAGTTCGTCTGCGGGCCGTGCTGGGTTGCTCGCGCCCACGCGGCGGAGCCGCAAATGTCACAGCCCCGCGCCCCTGAGATGCGCCCCTTCGGGGCGCCCCAGGGGATTGCCGCGGAGCGGCATTTAAGGGGCGCGGGGAACTGCGCGACCAGCCCCCACCCAGCCGCAGACGAAGACCGGGCCTAGAAGAAGCCGCAGGTGGGGGCCGCCGACGGGGCGGGGGCCCGGTCCGTGCCCAGGGGAGCCGAGATCTCCAGGCGGATCCCGTCCGGATCGTGGAAGAAGATCCCCCCGGAGGCCGCACCCTCGCCGTGCGCCACGATCCCCTCGTACGCGAACTCCACGCCGTACGCCCGCAGTTCACTCTCGTACGCCTTCACCTCCTCGATCGTGTCGACGGCGAACGCGAGGTGGTGCAGCCCGGCGCGGTCCGGGGCGAAGGCGCCGTCGGCCTGCTGCCAGAGGGTGAGCGAGAGCTGCCCGGCGCGGCCGAGGAGGGCGAAGCGGCGACCCTCCTCCTTGCCCTCGGACAGGACCTCGAAGCCGAGGAGGTCCCGGTAGAAGCCGAGGGAGCGGTCGAGGTCGGTCACATTGAGGCCTACGTGGCCGGTGCGGAACGTGCTGGTCGCCGTCATGGCGGTCCCCTTCCTGAGCGAGATCTTCTAACCTCTTAATTCGAGATTAGAGGTTAGATGCGGGAGATGCAACCGGTCACGTAACCTTCAGTGGTTAGCACCGCCGCACGACCGCCGCCTGACCGCCGTACGAGAGGAGACCGGGATGTCCGCGCCCGATCCGCGTCCGCTCACCGGAGAGCCCGTCTCGCTCGACCTGCTGAACACGCGCTGGATGCACGACGGGGAGCGGCAGGACCTGCTGGCCTCCGCCGACGGGCTGGCCGTCTGGCTCGCCGCCACCGGCCTCGACGCGCGATTCAGCCCCGACGAGGCCGCGCTCGGGCCGCTGCTGCGGGCCCGGGAGGCGCTGCTGCGGGCCGTGGAGTCCCCCGGCGACCCGGCGGCGACGGCGGACGTCGACGCGATCCTCGAACACGGCCGCATTCGCGCCACTTTGTCCGCCGAAGGGCCGGGCGAGCGGGCCGAGTTCGCCGATCCGGCGTGGGGGCCCGCCTGGACGGCCGCGCGCGACTACCTCGATCTGCTGCGCACCGCGCCGGACCGGATCCGCGCCTGCGCCCATGACGCGTGCATCCTGCACTTCTTCGACGTCTCACGGAACGGGACCCGCCGCTGGTGCTCGATGGCGGGGTGCGGCAACCGTGCGAAGGCGTCCCGTCACTACGCCCGCACACGCGAGGGCTGATTCGCCCCGGTTCACCCCGCCTCGCTCCCGATGGCGCATGGCGGGATCACGCCATGTCCGATTCCGGACCCGGTCAACTCTCCACAAACAACAGCCATATACGAAATGCTCAGCGGTCATCCGGCCCCGTATTCCGGACCCTTTCTGACCATTAGGGATGCTGATGACCTCCGATTCGCCGCGCTCCATACCGGGCGCGAGACGCACGGCCCGCATAGCGGCCGCGGCCGGCCTGGTGGCCGCGCTCGCCGCCGCGGGCGCCGCCCCCGTCTTCGCCTCCGGGACGGCCGATCCGACGCCCGCTCCGGTGAAGTCCACCCCCGCGAAATCCCCGGCGGACCCCGCGGCCAAGCTCGGCGCGGCCGACGAGCAGCGGCTCGCCGAGGCCGAGGCCAAGGGCGAGAAGACCGTCACCGTGATGGTGGCGACCGCCCCCGGCGCCACCGGCGCCGTCTCGCACCAGCTCGACTCGGTACCGGGCGCCACCGTCGGCAAGACCGACGACAAGCTCGGCTATGTGCGGGCCACCCTGCCGACCGCCACCGCGGAGTCGGCCCTGAAGGCCGCCGCGAAGCTGCCCTCCGTCCACGGGATCGACCTCAAGCAGGAGATCCAGCTGGACGACCCGACCCCGTCGGCCGACAGCGCCAAGGGCGCGAGCGCCCCGCGCAGGTCGCTCTCGGGCTCGTACCCGGCGCCGGGCAAGGACACCCCCGCGAAGAACCCGTACAACCCGTCCTTCGAGACGGGCGCGGTCGACTTCGTCAAGCAGCACCCCAAGGCCGACGGCCGCGGCATCACCATCGGCGTCCTGGACTCGGGCGTGGACCTGGGACACCCGGCGCTGCAGAAGACCACCACCGGCGAGCGCAAGATCGTCGACTGGGTCACCGCGACCGACCCGGTGGCCGACGCCGACGGCACCTGGCGCCGGATGAACACCGCCGTCTCCGGACCGGAGTTCACCTACCAGGGCCGCACCTGGAAGGCCCCGGCGGGCAGTTACGACGTGAGCCTCTTCTCGGAGAAGGTCACCGCGGGCGGCGACGCCAAGGGCGACGTGAACCGCGACGGCGACACCACCGACACCTGGGGCGTGCTCTACGACCCGGTCGCCCAGACCGTCCGGGTGGACCTCAACAACAACGGTGACTTCACCGACGACGAGGCCATGAAGCCGTACAAGGACGGCTACCAGGTCGGCTACTTCGGTACGGACAACCCGGCGACCGACGTCGTCGAGCGGATGCCGTTCACCGTCGAGATCCGCAAGAACGTGAAGTACGACGCGGCCGGGCACACCTCCGACTACGTCAACATCGGCATCATCGAGTCCGAGCACGGCACCCACGTCGCGGGCATCACCGCCGCGAACGGGCTGTTCGGCGGCAAGATGAGCGGCGCCGCCCCCGGCGCCAAGATCGTCTCCTCGCGCGCCTGCAACTGGTCCGGCGGCTGCACCAACATCGCGCTGACCGAGGGCATGATCGACCTGGTCACCAACCGCCACGTCGACATCGTCAACATGTCGATCGGCGGCCTGCCGGCGCTCAACGACGGCAACAACGCGCGCGCCGAGCTCTACAAGCGCCTGATCGACAGCTACGGCGTCCAGCTGGTCATCTCGGCCGGCAACTCGGGCCCCGGCGTCAACACCATCGGCGACCCGGGCCTGGCGGACCACGTCATCTCGGTCGGCGCCTCCATCTCGCAGGAGACCTGGGCGGCCAACTACGGCTCCAACGTGTCGAAGAAGTACGACATGATGCCGTTCTCCTCGCGCGGTCCGCGTGAGGACGGCGGCTTCACGCCGACCCTGTCGGCGCCGGGTGCCGCGATCAACACCACCCAGACCTGGCTGCCGGGCTCCCCGGTCAAGGAGTCGGGCTACTCGCTGCCGGCCGGCTACTCGATGCTCCAGGGCACCTCGATGGCCTCGCCGCAGGCGGCGGGCGCCGCGGCCCTGCTGCTCTCGGCCGCCAAGCAGAAGCACCTCGACCTGGCCCCGGCCGACCTGCGCACCGCGCTGACCTCGACGGCCAAGCACATCAAGGGTGTTCAGGCGCACGCCGAGGGCGCGGGCCTGATCGACATCGTCGACGCCTGGGACGCGATCGAGGACGGTGCCACCGCCCACGAGTACAGCGTCAAGGCGCCGGTGAAGACCGCGATCGACTTCGCGCTGAAGACGCCGGGCTTCGGCACCGGCATCTACGACCGCGAGGGCGGTCTCAAGGCGGGCGAGAAGAAGACGTACGACGTCACCGTCACCCGCACCACGGGCCCGGACAAGGCCGTGAAGCACAAGCTGTCGTTCAAGAACAACGACGGCACCTTCAAGGTCCTGGGCTCCGACGAGGTCGCGCTGGGCCTGAACACGCCGGTCACCGTCAAGGTGCAGGCGCAGCCGAAGTCGGCGGGCATCCACAGCGCCATCCTGGAGGTCAACGACAAGCGGACCAAGGGCGTGGACCAGCAGATCCTCGCCACCGTGATCGTCTCCAAGCCGCTGGCCAAGCCGTCGTACAGCTTCACGGACTCGTCCTCGGTGCAGCGCAACAGCACCAAGTCGTACTTCGTGAACGTCCCGGCGGGCGCCAAGGCGCTTGAGGTCTCCATGGGCGCGCTGCGCTCGGGCAGCCAGACCCGGTTCATCGCGATCCACCCGTACGGCGTGCCGGTCGACGAGACGGGGACGCCCAACTGCTACCCGAACTACGACAACCCGGCCAACAAGTGCCGCCCCGACCTGCGCTCCTACGCGGACCCGCAGCCCGGTGTGTGGGAGATCGAGGTCGAGTCGCGCCGTACGTCGCCGTACCTCGACAACCCGTACAAGCTGGATGTCGCGCTGCTCGGCGTCGCCTTCGACCCGGCCGTGAAGACGGTCCCGGAGGCCAAGGTCGGCACCTCGACCCCGGTCGAGTGGAAGGTCACCAACGGCTTCGCCGCCATCGACGGCAAGCTCCAGGGCGGCTCGCTGGGCTCCGCGAAGGTCGCCAAGCCGACCATCAAGGCCGGTGAGACCCAGACGACCACGCTGACCGTCGGCGAGGGCGTGGAGCGCCTCGACGTCGCCATCGGCGGCGTCTCGGACACCGCGGCCGACCTGGACCTCGCGGTCCTCAAGGACGGCGTGCAGGTCGGCTCGTCCGCGGACGGCGACTCCGAGGAGGCCGTCAGCCTGGTGAAGCCGGCCGCCGGCACCTACACGATCCAGGTCGCGGGCTACGCGATCCCGTCCGGCACGACCACGTACAACTACCGCGACGTGTACTACGCTCCGTCGCTCGGCACCGTCAAGGTCGACGACTCCAAGCCGGTCAAGCTCGCCAACGGCGCCTCGGCGACCGTCGGCGCGCAGGTCCTGGTGAGCGGCGCGGCCCCCGAGGGACGCCAGTTCTTCGGCGAGGTCAAGCTGGTCAACGCGCGCGGCACGGCCGCGGGCACCGGCAGCGTCGTGATCGAGAAGGTCACGCCGTAACGATGTGAGTCACGCGAAGGGGCCCGGCGTTCGCGACGAACGCCGGGCCCTTTGCCGTGAGTTGCGCGTACGGGATCAGCCCTTGAGCGAGCTCAGGTCCTGGGCGTAGGTGCCGACCGCGTGGGCGATGACGTCGATGTTGAGGTCGAAGTACGTACGGTCGATGTTCTTCAGGGTGTCACCGGCCGCGTGGTAGTTGGCGTCGTACGGCTGGCCCGCCTGGCCGCCCACCTTCGCTGCCTGCTCCTCGGTCTTGATGCCCTCGGCACCGGTGAAGGTGCCGCCCGCCGGGATGCCCTGCTCGATGAACGGGCCGTAGTCGGAGCGGCCGTCGAAGTCCTTGCCCCAGTGCGGGACGTGCTTCTTGTCGAGGTAGCCGTTGAGCAGCCGCTCGATCTGGGCGGAGCCGTCCGGGCCCGGGCCCGCGCCCACGTGGTCGGAGTCGTCGCCGTCGTAGACGAACTCGGCCGGGTTGGGCGAGGCGATCATGTCGAAGTTGAGGTACAGCTTGATCTGCTGCTTCTGCTGCGGCGTCAGGGACTTGACGTAGTGCTCGGAGCCGAGCAGGCCCAGCTCCTCGCCCGACCACCAGGCGAACCGCACCTTGTTGGCGGTGGGCCTGGGGTGCTTCTTGGTCTGCTTGGTCTCCTTGGCGAGCTTGAGCGCGACCTCCAGCAGACCGGCCGAGCCGGAGCCGTTGTCGTTGATGCCGGGCCCGGCCGGGACGGAGTCGAGGTGGCTGCCGAGCGCGACGACGCTGTCCGGGTCGCCGCCCTTCGTCTCGGCGATCACATTGCGGGTCTTGTGGGCGATCGCCTCGGTGGCGACGTCCAGGGTGACGGTGACCTCGCCCTTGGCGACCTGCGCGGCCAGCGCCTCGCCGTCGGCGAGCGAGACACCGGTGGCCGGGATGTGCGCGTTGGCCGGGTCGCCCACGGTGCCGCGGACGGGGGCGTCGCCGGAGTGGTTGTAGAGGATGATCCCGGCCGCGCCCGCCCGGGCCGCGACCGCCTCCTTCTGCCGGAAGGTGCAGCTGCCGCGCTTGACCAGGGCGATCTTGCCGGTGAAGGTGTCCGACGCGTAGTCGTCGAGGTCGCAGCCGGGCGTGGCGTCGACCCGGGCCGCCTTGACCTGGGCGGTGAGGCCCCCGGCCGGGGTCGCCTTGCTGAACTGGTAGACGGTGGTCTTCAGCTCCCGCGGCTCGGGCGAGACGACGGCGAGCCTCTCGCGCAGGGTCTTGGACTCGTAGACGTCGAAGTCCTGGTACGCGACGTCGTACCCGGCTCTCGCCAGCTGTCCGTAGACGTACGCGGCCGAGGCGTCGTGGCCGGGCGTGCCCGCGGCGCGGTTGCCGCCGTTGGCGTCGGCGATCTGCTGGAGCCGCTCCAGGTGGCGGTAGGCGCTCTCCCCCGACGCCTGCGCCACCAGCTTCCTGGCGAGCCGTTCCGCCTGCTTGTGCGGGTCCTTGCGGTCGTGCGAGTGGGCGACCGCAGGACTGGCGGCCGCCAGGAGTACGGGGGCTGCGGCCAGGACCGCTATGGCCCGGATGCGACGGGATGGGCGCACGGGAATCCTCCGGAAAGACGGGTGCAGGTGACCGTTTATCGGCCCGGACGGCAGGACCGTAACCAGCGAAAGGGCCGTACGGAGGTGTTCCGGTGCGGATGCAATGGAGATGCCATGAACTCGTCACAAGTGGGAAGGCATCTCCCGCTTACGCGTCGGGCCGTCCCATACCCCGGACAATGGATTGGACAAGTCCGCCGGGCGCCGACGCATCATGGAAGCGCCCGTGCCGTACATGCGCGTACCCGCGCGTACAGAAGGAGTCACCGTGAGGGTCGGAATCGTCGGAGCCACCGGACAGGTCGGCGGAGTCATGCGGACCATCCTCGCCGAGCGGAAGTTCCCGGTCGACGAGCTGCGCCTGTTCGCCTCCGCGCGGTCCGCGGGCTCCACCCTCACGTGGGAGGGCCGCGAGATCACCATCGAGGACGCGTCCACGGCCGACTACACGGGCCTGGACATCGTGCTCTTCTCGGCGGGCGGCGCGACGTCGCGCGCGCTGGCGGAGAAGGTCGCCGGGCAGGGCGCGGTCGTGATCGACAACTCGTCGGCGTGGCGGGGCGACCCGGAGGTGCCGCTGGTGGTCTCCGAGGTGAACCCGGAAGCGATCAAGGACCGCCCCAAGGGGATCATCGCCAACCCGAACTGCACCACGATGGCCGCGATGCCGGTGCTGCGGCCGCTCCACGAGGAGGCCGGGCTGACCGCGATGGTCGCCACGACCTACCAGGCCGTGTCGGGCTCGGGCCTCGCGGGCGTGGCGGAGCTGCACACCCAGGCGTGCGCGGTGGCCGAGGCGGCGGACCAGCTCGCGTTCGACGGGGACGCGGTGTCGTTCCCGTCGCCGGGTGTCTACAAGCGCCCGATCGCCTTCAACGTGCTGCCGCTGGCCGGGTCGATCGTGGACGACGGGTCGTACGAGACGGACGAGGAGCAGAAGCTCCGCAACGAGTCCCGCAAGATCCTCGGCATCCCGGGCCTCAAGGTCTCCGGCACCTGTGTCCGCGTCCCGGTCTTCTCGGGCCACTCGCTCCAGGTGAACGCGCGCTTCTCGCGTCCGATCGGGGTGGAGCGGGCGTACGAGCTGCTCGCCTCGGCGCCGGGTGTCGAGCTCTCGGAGATTCCTACGCCGTTGGAGGCTGCGGGCAAGGACGCGTCGTATGTGGGCCGGATCCGGGTCGACGAGACCGTGGAGAACGGTCTCGCGCTCTTCCTCTCCAACGACAACCTCCGCAAGGGGGCTGCGCTGAACGCGGTGCAGATCGCGGAGCTGGTGGCGGAGGAACTGCGCGGCTAACCGACCGGGGTTTTGGCCCCACCCCGCCCCTTCCCGCTGTGACATTTGCGGCTCCGCCGCGTGGCCTCCGGGAGTGGGGGTGGCTCTCCCGGGGGCTACGCCCCCGGACCCCGTTCGTCTGCGGACCGGTGGGGGCTGGTCGCGCAGTTCCCCGCGCCCCTAAAAGCGGATGCCGCGCAGCGGCATTTAAGGGGCTCGGGGAACTGCGCGAGCAACCCAGCACGGTCCGCAGACGAACGCTCACCCCCGGAGGGTTTCGGGAAGGGGCGGGGTGGGGGCAAAACACCTCACCCCGGGGACCGCACGCACACCCCCACCCCCACCACCCCCAACCCCGCCCCCACCACCAACACCCCCGCAACCCCCACCCCGTCCACCACACCCCCACCCACCGCCGCCCCCAACGCGATCGCCGCGTTGAACGCCGCCGTGAACAGGGCGGAGGCCGCCTCGGGGGCCGCGGGAGCCGCGCGGAGGAGCCAGGTCTGGGTGGTGACCGAGACGCCGCCGTACGCCAGGCCCCACACCGCGAGCAGGGCCACCGACAGGAACGCGCTGGCAGACGACACCGCCAGCGCCCCCAGCGTCAGCGTCAGCAGCGCCGCGATCAGGAGCAGCGCACGGCGCGGGCCGCGCACCGTGCCCGCCAAGAAGTTGCCCGCCACCCCCGCCACCCCGTAGAGCAGCAGCAGCCCGCTCACCGCCCCCGGCCCGATCCCGTCGACCCGCTCCAGGACCGGACGTACGTACGTGTACGCCGCGAAGTGGCCCGTGACCAGCAGCAGGACCAGCGCCAGGCCCGTCCGGACCGCCGGCACCCGGAGCAGATCCACCGCCCGGGACCGGCGCGCCGCCCGGTCCGGCGGCAGCGGCGGCAGCAGCCGCGCCAGCAGGCCCGCCACCACCAGCGCCAGCAGCCCCACCGCCCCGAACCCCCAGCGCCAGCCCGCCAGTTCACCCGCGAGCGCGCCCGCCGGGACGCCCACCACCGACGCCACCGCTATCCCGCTGAAGATCACCGCCGTGGAGCGGGCCACCGCTTCCGTGCGGACCAGCCGGGGCGCCAGGCCCGCCGCCACCGCCCAGACCCCGCCGATGCACACCCCGACCACCAGCCGCGCCGCCAGCAGCACCCCGAAACCGGGTGCCAGCGCCGAGGCCAGGTCGGCCGCCGCGAGCAGGAGGACGAGGGCGACCAGGAGCGTACGGCGGTCGGCGCGGCCCGCCAGGGCCGGCAGGAGCGGGGCCGTCAGGGCCGCCACCACACCCGGCAGGGTCACGGCGAGACCCGCCCTGCCCTCGCTCACCCCCAGCGCGTCCCCCAGCGGGCTCAGCAGGCCGACCGGGAGCATCCCGGTGGTGACCACGCTGAACGTGGTGGCCGCGACCGCGAGCACGGCCGCCCGGCCGCGCGCCGGACTCCAACTGCCGCCGCGCACAGGACTTTCAGTGATCGTTCCCATGCCCCACAGCCTTCGCGCCCCGCGCCATGGGAACAACGGGAGAGTTCTCATCCTTTGATTAGCCAGATTGATCGATCAGCCCGAGAGAGGTCTTGTGCGCGCCCTTGAAGTCCGTGAGCTCGAATGCTTTCTCGTCCTCGCCGACGAACTGCACTTCGGGCGCACCGGCGAGCGGCTGTACGTCTCGCAGAGCCGGGTCAGCCAGCTGCTCGCCGCCCTGGAGCGGCGGCTAGGCGCGCGGCTCGTGGAGCGCACCAGCCGGCGCGTGCGGCTCACCCCGTTCGGGGAGGATTTCCTCGCCGCGCTCCGGCCTTCCTACGACGCGCTGGCCGCCGTCGTCTCCCACGCGCGGGAACGCGCCCGGGGGCTCACCGGCACCCTCCGCATCGGCTTCCAGGGCACGGCCACCGCGTATCTCATGCGGGCCATCGAGGCGTTCCGGCGCGAACATCCCGACATCCGGCCGCATCTCGTCGAGATCCCCCTCTCCGATCCCTTCGGGGCGCTGCGGCGCGGCGACGTCGACACCGCCGTCGTCCTGCTCCCGGTGGCCGAGCCGGATCTGGAGCTGGGGCCCGTCTTCTCCGAGCAGCGGCAGACCCTCGCCGTGTCGGTGCGGCACCCGTACGCCTCCCGCGACCGGCTGTCCGCCGCCGAGCTGGCCGGGGCGGACCTGATCGCCCCGGCCGCGCCCGCCCCCTCCTACTGGCGCGCCGCCCAGGCGCCGGGCGCGGCGGGCGGGCCCGGCATGGCCACGCTCCAGGAGGGGCTCACGCTGGTCGCGGCGGACATCGGCGCGATGCTGCTGTGCCGCCCCACCGCCGACTACCACGCCCGCGACGACATCGCGTTCGTCCCGGTGGACGGGCTGCCCGACTCGGCGCTCGGGGTGGTCTGGCGCCGGGGCGGCGACACGGCGGCCGTGCGGGCCTTCGCGGGCGCGGTGGCGGGGGCGCGCCCGGTCAGGGGCGGCGCACCTCGAAGTGGAAGCAGCCGTACTCCAGCGCCCTGACGTGGACAAGGACCACCGCCGGGTCCGCGAACGCCTCCGCGAAGGCCGCCTCGTACCCCGCCGTGGTGTCCTCGGGGATCTCCAGGAGGCGGCCGCCCACGATCCTGCCCTCCGCGTCGTAGCGGCGGACCGTGCGCAGGGCGCCCGCGCGGGCGAAGGGGTAGCCGACCTCCTCGCCGCTCGGCCCGTCGCAGCGCGCGCAGATGAACACCGGGCCCTGCTCGTCGTACGCCCCCGGCTTCGCCCACGTCTCGGCCGCCCAGCGGCGCAGCGGCGCGTACGAGACGAGCGCGATGTGCTCGCCCGGCTCACTGAGGCGCAGACAGCAGCGCAGCGGGGCGCCGCCCTCCTCGTCGGCGAAGGGGACGCAGGGGTGCCCGGCGTCGTCGGTGGCGCGGAGCTCCTGGAGCGCGGCGGGCGGGATGGGGCGGGCGCTGAAGGCCGTCGTCTTCGTGTTCATGGCTCCACCGTGCCGACCCGCCGCGCCCGCCACCGGCGGAATTCGGACCTGGAGCCCGCCGGGCAAAAGCCCTGTACGCCCCCGGGACGTCTCGTGCAAGGATGGCCGGAACCGTCACGATCTGATGGATCCAGCTGAGTTTTTCTGAAGGAGATGGCCGGGTGCCTGGCACGAATCTGACCCGTGAAGAGGCGCAGCGGCGCGCGGAGCTGCTGAGCGTCGACTCGTACGCGATCGAGCTCGATCTGAGCGGCGCGCAGGAGGGCGGGACCTACAGGTCCGTGACCACCGTGCGCTTCGACTCCGCCGAGGCCGGTGCGCAGACGTTCATCGACCTCGTCGCGCCCGCCGTGCACGAGGTCGTCCTCAACGGGACCGCGCTGGACGCGGCCGCCGTGTTCGCGGACTCGCGGATCGCGCTGGCCGGTCTGGAGGCGGGCCCGAACGAGCTGAAGGTGGTCGCGGACTGCGCGTACACCAACACGGGCGAGGGCCTGCACCGCTTCGTCGACCCGGTCGACGACCAGGCGTACCTGTACACCCAGTTCGAGGTGCCGGACGCGCGCCGCGTCTTCGCCTCCTTCGAGCAGCCGGACCTGAAGGCGACCTTCCAGTTCACCGTGAAGGCCCCCACGGGCTGGACCGTGATCTCGAACTCGCCGACGCCCGAGCCCGCCGACGACGTGTGGGTCTTCGAGCCGACGCCCCGGATCTCCAGCTACATCACGGCGCTGATCGTCGGCCCGTACCACTCGGTGCACAGCGTGTACGAGAAGGACGGCCAGTCGGTGCCGCTGGGCATCTACTGCCGCCCCTCGCTCGCCGAGTTCCTCGACGCGGACGAGATCTTCGACGTGACCCGGCAGGGCTTCGACTGGTTCCAGGAGAAGTTCGACTACGCCTACCCGTTCGCCAAGTACGACCAGCTCTTCGTGCCGGAGTTCAACGCGGGCGCGATGGAGAACGCGGGCGCGGTGACGATCCGCGACCAGTACGTGTTCCGGTCCAAGGTGACCGACGCCGCGTACGAGGTGCGGGCCGAGACCATCCTGCACGAGCTCGCCCACATGTGGTTCGGCGACCTCGTCACCATGGAGTGGTGGAACGACCTGTGGCTGAACGAGTCGTTCGCCACCTACACCTCGATCGCCTGCCAGGCGTACGCGCCGGGCTCCAAGTGGCCGCACGCCTGGACCACGTTCGCCAACTCCATGAAGACCTGGGCGTACCGGCAGGACCAGCTGCCGTCCACGCACCCGATCATGGCGGACATCCGCGACCTCGACGACGTGCTCGTCAACTTCGACGGCATCACGTACGCCAAGGGCGCCTCGGTCCTCAAGCAGCTCGTCGCCTACGTCGGCATGGACGAGTTCTTCCAGGGCGTGCAGGCGTACTTCAAGGCGCACGCGTTCGGCAACACGCGCCTGTCCGACCTGCTGGGCGCCCTGGAGCAGACCTCGGGCCGCGACCTGACCGCCTGGTCGAAGGCGTGGCTGGAGACGGCGGGCATCAACATCCTGCGCCCCGAGATCGAGGTCAACGGCGAGGGCGCCATCACCTCCTTCACCGTCCTCCAGGAGGCCCCGGCGCTGCCCGCCGGCGCCCAGGGCGAGCCCACCCTGCGCCCGCACCGCATCGCGATCGGCTTCTACGAGCTGAACGAGACGGGCAAGCTGGTGCGCACCGAGCGCATCGAGCTGGACGTGGACGGGGCGCGCACCGCCGTCGAGCTCCCGGCGGGCACCCGCCGCCCGGCCGTCGTCCTCCTCAACGACGACGACCTCTCGTACGCGAAGGTCCGCCTCGACGAGGAGTCCCTGAAGGTCGTCACCGCGCACCTCGGCGACTTCGCCGAGTCGCTGCCGCGCGCGCTGTGCTGGGCCTCCGCGTGGGACATGACCCGCGACGGCGAGCTGGCGACCCGCGACTACCTGGCGCTGGTCCTTTCCGGCATCGCCAAGGAGTCCGACATCGGCGTCGTGCAGTCCCTGCACCGCCAGGTGAAGCTGGCCCTTGAGCTGTACGCGGCGCCCGAGTGGCGCGAGACGGGGCTCGCCCGCTGGACCGAGGCGACCCTGGAGCAGCTGCGCGCGGCCGCGCCCGGCGGCGACCACCAGCTGGCGTGGGCGCGGGCGTTCGCGGCCACGGCCCGTACGGACGCGCAGCTCGACCTGCTGCAGGGGCTGCTCGACGGCACCGAGACGGTGGACGGCCTGGCCGTCGACACCGAGCTGCGCTGGGCGTTCGTGGAGCGGCTCGCGGCGACCGGCCGGGCCGACGAGAAGGCGATCGCGGCGGAGCTGGAGCGGGACCGTACGGCGGCGGGCGAGCGCCACGCGGCGACGGCGCGCGCGGCGCGTCCGACGGCTGCGGCGAAGGCCGAGGCGTGGGCGTCCGTGGTCGAGGGCGACGCGCTCCCGAACGCCGTGCAGGAGGCGGTGATCGGGGGCTTCGTCCAGTTCGACCAGCGCGAGCTGCTCGCCCCGTACACGGAGAAGTTCTTCGCCTCGGTGAAGGGCGTGTGGGAGTCGCGCTCGCACGAGATCGCGCAGCAGATCGCGACGGGGCTCTACCCGTCGCTCCAGGTCTCGCAGGCGACCCTGGACACGACGGACGCGTGGCTGTCCTCGGCGTCCCCGAACGCGGCCCTGCGCCGCCTGATCTCGGAGTCCCGAGCGGGGGTGGAGCGAGCGCTCCGCGCCCGGGAGGCCGACGCGGCGTCGTCGTAACGGGTGTTCAGCCCCCACCCCCGCCCCTTCCCGAAAGCCCTGGGCGGGCGGCCGGGTGGGGGTCGGGGCGGGCTACTGGGGGCTGCGCCCCCAGACCCCTCGTTTGTCTGCGGACCGTGCTGGGTTGCTCGCGCAGTTCCCCGCGCCCCTTGAATGCCGCTGCGCGGCAATCCCCGGGGCGCCCCGAAGGGGTGCTTTTAGGGGCGCGGGGAACTGCGCGACCAGCCCGCCACGGTCCGCAGCCGAACGCCCGCCCCCGGAGGGTTCAGGGAAGGGGCGGGGTGGGGGAAACCTCCCGCAGCGCGGACAGTACGCGCCCCACCCCCGCCCCACCCTCCGCCCCCCGCCGCACCGCAGCCACCACATGCCGGTACGGGCGGTCCGCGCCAAGTTCCCGCATCACCACGCCCTCACGACGCGCCGCCGCCAGGCGCGGCACCAGCGCCACCCCCATCCCCGCCGACACCATCGCCAGGATCGCCGTCCACCCCGCCGCACTGTGCGCCTGCTCCGGCACGAACCCCGCCGCCTCGCACGCCGCCGTCGTGATCTGCGACCACGGCCCGCTCCCGCCGAAGATCCACGGCTCGCCCGCCAGATCGGCCAGGCGCAGGCCCGGCGAGGACGCGAGCGGGTGGCCGGCGGGGAGCGCCACGTCCAGCGGGTCGGCGAGCAGCGGGACCACCGTGAACCGGGGGTCCCGGGCGCTCGGCGCGTGCGCGGCCAGCGACAGGGCGAGGTCGACGGAACCGGCCGACAGCAGCTCGTACGCCTCGGCCGCCTCAGCCTCCCGCACCCGTACCTCAAGCCCGGGATGACTGCGCCGCAGCCGCAGCACCGCCGGGACGACCAGCGCGGGCACGGCCGTGGAGAAGGCCCCCACCCGCACCCGCCCCGCCTCGCCCCGCAGATACCCGGCCAACTCCGCGTCCGCCCGCTCCAGTTGGGCGAATACGGCCTCGGCGTGGCGCAGGACGAGATGGGCGGCGTCGGTGAGGCGCACCCGGCGGCCGTCCGCCTCCAGAAGGGGTACGCCGAGCTGCTTCGCCAGGTTGGTCAGCTGCTGCGAGACCGCCGAGGGCGTCATGAGCAGCGCCTCGGCGGTCGCGGTCACGGTCCCCCGGTCGCGCAGGGTCCGCAGGATGTGGAGCTTCTTGATGTCCCAGTCGTGCCGTTCACCCTCGTACCGTTGACCGAAGGGCTCTCCGGGATCGTTCGCGCGCATGCCCGTCAACCTATCGGCGTGAGCCCAGCACCACCCCGCCCAGGATCAGCGCCATGCACAGCAGCTGCCCCGGGCCGGTCGCCTCGCCGAGGAGGGCGAAGGAGAGCAGGGCCACGCAGACGGGCTGGAGGTAGTAGACGACGCCCGCCCGGGCCGCGCCGATCAGCGCGATCGCCTTGTTCCAGGCGAAGAAGGCGACCGCGGAGGAGAGGACCCCCACGTACACCAGCGGCCCGACCGTCCCCGGCGTCGCCGCGAAGCCGCCCTGCACCGCGAGGCTCACCCCGTACACCGGCGCCAGCATCAGCGCGCCCAGCGCGAACGTGGTGAACAGGAAGGCGAGGCCGCCGAGTTCGGCGGGGCGGCGGCGCAGCAGGGCGCTGTACGAGGCGAAGGAGACGGCGGCGGCGACCATCCACAGGTCCCCGGCGGCGAAGCCCGGCGCGAGCGAGCCCTTGCTCACGAGCAGCAGCACCCCGGCGCAGGCGACGAGCATCCCGGCCGTCCGCCGCGCCCCGAGCCGCTGCCCGCCGAGCCGCTCGTACAGCGCCATCAGGACCGGCGACGCGGCCATGATCATGCCCATGTTGCCCGCGGAGGTGGAGAGTCCGGCCTGGTTGACGAGGGTGTTGTAGACCGTGACGCCGAGCAGGGCGGCCAGCAGGAGGAAGCGGAAGTGGCGGCGGATCAGGGCCCGCCCGCGCCAGGTCTCGCGGGCCGCGAACGGGGCCACCGCCACCAGCGCGATGATCCAGCGCCAGAACGCGGCCTGGACGGGGGGCACCGAGTCGTGCAGGGCCCGGGAGGCGACGAAGCTGCCGGACCAGACGACGGTCGCGACGCCCGCGAGGGCGAGCCCGGGGCCTGCGGCCCGGCTCGCCCTCGCGGTGGTCGATGTGGTGCGGACGCGCTCCAGGACTGCCACGGTGGACGGTGCTCCTTCGTTCGGTTCGGTGGGGTTCCCAGCGGGTTCTCGCCGGGTGCCGGACTACCGTCGCACCGACGAAACCATCACGTCCATCGAATCTTTTCGACTGGTCTTTGTAGGAGAAGTGAACGGTTCGGGCCTCATGGCCTTCGCGGGCTTCGCCGCCCTCGGCACGTACTGGCCCGCCAGCGTCGCCCCGAAAGCGATCGCCATCCCCGTGAGCTGGAGCGGGGTGAGCGCCTGGCCGAGCGCGGCCCAGCCGACGACGGCGGCGGTGAGCGGCGACAGCGGGCCGAGGAAGGTGACCGAGGTGGCGGTGAGGCGGCCGATGCCGCGGAACCAGAGCCAGTACGCGACGGCGGTGTTGACCAGGGCGAGGTAGAGGTAGCCCGCGAGGTTGCGCCCGTCCAGCGCGGGCGGCGCGCCCTCGACCAGGAAGGCGACCGGCGCGATGAGCAGTCCGCCGGCGGTGAGCTGCCAGCCGGTGAGCACCAGCGGCCCGACCCCCTCGGGCCGCCCCCACCGCTTGGTGAACACGGTCCCGGCGGCCATCGACACGGACGAGGCGACTCCCGCCACGACCCCGACGGCGTCCAGCGCCCCCGTCGCCTTCAGGACCACCAGGCTCACCCCGAGGGCCGCCGCGATCCCGGTGAGCAGGGTCCGCAGGGACGGGCGTTCGCCGAGGAAGAGCGCGGCGAGCCCGGCCACCCACAGCGGCCCGAGGGAGCCGATCACGGCGGCCATGCCACCGGGCAGCCGGTAGGCGGCGAGGAAGAGGAGCGGGAAGAAGGCCCCGATGTTGAGCGCCCCGAGCACCACCGCCTTCCACCACCACTCCCCGCGTGGCAATCGCCGGGTGACGAGGAGGAGCGCGAGCCCGGCGGGCAGCGCCCGCATCATGCCCGTGAACAACGGCCGGTCGGCGGGGAGGAATTCGGTGGTCACGGCGTAGGTGGAGCCCCAGGAGATCGGGGCGAGGGCGGTGAGGGCGACGGTGGCTATGCGGCTCTGGGTTCGCTTCATGGGAAGTAGCTTACTCGTAAGCTACTTTTCGTCAAGCAACTTTCTTGCGCCCGATCGACATCGCTCGGATACTGGTTCCCATGACTGCGACCCCCCGTGACCCCGTCGACGCCATCACCGCGCAGTGGGCGGAGGTCAGGCCCGACCTCGACACCGTTCCGATGGCCCTCTACGGGCGGATCTACCGCATCTCCAAGGCCATGGGCGACCGGATCGAGAAGGAGTACAAGCGGTTCGGGATCGCGCGCGGCGAGTTCGACGTGCTGGCGACGCTACGGCGCTCCGGCGAGCCGTACACGCTCTCGCCGCGCCAGCTCTCGGCGACCCTGATGCTCACCACCGGTGGCATGACCGGACGGCTGGACAAGCTGGAGAAGGCCGGGCTGCTGAGCCGCAGCCCGGACCCGAACGACCGGCGCGGGCTGCGCGTCACCCTCTCCGAGAAGGGCCGCGAGATCGTCGACGAGTCGGTGACGGCGGGCCTGGAGATGCAGCACGAGGTGCTGGACGGGGTGCTCGACGCGGCGGAGGCGGAGCAGCTGAACGGCCTGCTGCGCAAGCTGCTCTCGGCGCACTGAGGCGACTGGAGCGCAACGAAGAAACGCAGAAAAGGCGCTTCGCGGTACGAGTGGAACTCGTACCGCGAAGCGCCTCACAGCGCGTGAAACGTGGTCGGTCAGGCCTTCTTCGACTTGTCGAGGACCATGACCAGACCGGCGATGACCGCGAACAGCGCGATGGGCGCGATCACGTACAGGCCGATCGTGTCGAACACGCTCAGGCCGGAGCCCGGGTCGTCGCCGTCGTCGCGGGTGACCGCGAGGGCGGGGGCCGACATGAGCAGCATCATCAGCGTCGTACCGGCTGCCACGGCGCCGGCGCGCAGGGTGTTCTTCTTGTCCACGGTGCAAACGTAGCGAACGCCTAAGTGGGGCGCGCGCCCGGGGGTGCCGTACGAGTCCGCACGCCCCCCGTTCCGGTGCCGGGACGGGACGCGAACACCCGCATCAGGCCGTGCAGCCGGGGCGAGGAGACCACGTCCTCCAGGGCCAGCGGGCGGCCGTCGGGACCTGCCACCGGCAGGCGCCAGTTGGGGTACTGGTCCCAGGTGCCCGGCAGGTTCTGCGGACGGCGGTCGCCCACCGCGTCCGGCAGCCACACGCCGACCATCCGGGCCGGGGTGCGCAGCAGGAAGCGGTAGACCGCCCGCACCGCGCCCTCCTCGCCCCGGGCGCCCTCGGGCAGCAGCCCGAGCCGGGCGAGATAGGCCAGCCACTCCCCCACCTCGGCCGCGTCCTCGGCCTGCTCCTCGGCCAGCGGGCGGGTGAGCAGCCCGAGGCGGTGGCGAAGGCCGACGTGCTCGCCGGTGAGGCGGGCGGCCGTGGACGGCAGGTCGTGGGTGGTGGCGGTGGCCACGCACGCCTCGCGCCAGGCGGCCGGGGGCAGCGGGCGGCCGGTGCCCGCCCAGTCGCGCTCGAACCAGAGCACCGAGGTGCCGAGCACCCCGCGCCGGCTCAGCACCTCCCGTACACCGGGTTCGACCGTGCCCAGGTCCTCCCCTATGACCACGGCGCCCGCCCGGTGGGCCTCCAGGACGAGCACGGCGAGCATCGCCTCGGCGTCGTAGCGCACATAGGTGCCCTCCGTCGGCTCCTGACCCTGCGGCACCCACCACAGCCGGAACAGGCCCATCACATGGTCGACGCGCAGGGCTCCGGCGTGCCGCAGCAGATTGCGCAGGAGGCCTCGGTACGGGGCGTAGCCGGACGCGGCGAGGACGTCGGGGCGCCAGGGCGGCAGCCCCCAGTCCTGGCCGCGCGCGTTGAAGGCGTCGGGGGGCGCGCCCACCGACATGCCCCGGGCGAAGGTGCGCTGCTGCGCCCAGGCGTCGGCGCCGCCCGGGTGCACACCGACGGCGAGGTCGTGGACGAGGCCGACCGCCATCCCGGCGTCCCTGGCGGCCCGCTGGGCGGCGGCGAGCTGGGTGTCGGTGAGCCAGGCGAGCCGGGTGTGGAAGTCGATCCGGTCGATGAGCTCGCGCCGGGCGCGGGCGGTGGCGGCCGAGCGGGGGTCGCGCAGGGCGCCCGGCCAGCGGGTCCAGTCCGGCCCGTACCGCTCGGCGAGCGCGCACCAGGTGGCGTGGTCCTCCAGGGCCTGACCCTGGTGCGCCAGGAAGTCGCAGTACGCGGCCCGCCGCCCGGGCGCCGGCGGCACCGCGTGGACGGCCTCCAGGGCCTCCCGCTTCAGCGCCCACACCGCGTCCCGGTCGATCAGCTCGCCGTCGTCGAGCACCGACCGGCGCAGCGCGTCCGCCGCCTTCAGCAGCTCGTCGAGCCGCTTGCGCTCGCGTACGTAGGCGTACTCCGGGATGTCCTCGATCCGCAGGTGTACGGGGTCGGGGAAGCGGCGGGACGAGGGGCGGTACGGGGACGGGTCGGTGGGGGTGCCGGGGACGGCCGCGTGCAGCGGGTTGACCTGGAGGAAGCCCACCCCCACGGCCCGTCCGGCCCAGCCGGCGAGCTCGGCGAGGTCCCCGAGGTCGCCCATGCCCCAGGAGCGGGCGGAGAGCAGCGAGTAGAGCTGCACGAGGAACCCGTGGGTGCGGGCGGGGGGTTGGGGGGTGCGCTCGGGGGCGACGACGAGGGTGGTGCGGGCCGTGCGGCCGTCGGGGGTGCGGGCGGTGGCCCGGTGGACGCCGAGGGGCAGGTCGGGCCAGGGGGCGGCTTCCCCGGCCTTCGCGCCCGGCGCCGTCCAGTCGGCCCCGCCGCCGTCCTCCGTCTCGACCCGGACGCGGGTGCCGGGCGGCAGCGCGGCGAGCGAGGGGGGCGCGGATGGCGGGTCCGGGTCCTGCCAGTGGACCACGGTCGGGGGCAACAGACGCGCGGCCACCGCCAGTTCGGCGGCGTCGAGGGACGCGCCCACCGCCTCCGGGGTGGCCGCGTCGACGCCCAGCGCCGCGAGGACGGCGACGACCGTGGCGTCCGGGACCGGGACCGTGCGGTCGGCCGACGGGGCGTAGGACGTGGCGACACCGTGCAGCGCGGCGAGCCGGGCGAGGGTCATGGCGTCAGGCTCCGGCTGGCGCGGCCACCGGGGTCGGTTCGCTGGTCAGGGGCGCCGCCTCGGTCAACGGGGGCTCGCTGGTCAGCGGTTCGGCGTCGGCCAGCGGAGGTTCGCTGGTCAGGGGCTGTTCAAGGGCGGAGACGGCCACGGAGGGCTCCACGAGGATCGGCAACGGGGGACACAGCAGCCCTACCCCGTGGGCGGACTCCCAGACGTACAACGTGGGGGGTGTCACGACCGTCACCGCATCCTTGTGACCCAGGTCACCGGAACGGGCAATTCCGGCACAACAGTCACGCGCGTTGACACCCTCGCCACGGGGTGGTGGGCTCGGGTCCGGTTGCGGCGCGACGTTTTGCCGGGGGTCCCTTTTTCGGCTGCGGAACGTGGGTGGCTGGTAGCGCAGTTCCCCGCGCCCCTGATGGGGCGCTGGAGCGCATCCGAGCTCCACAAGTCCCCGTTCAGACAGGAGATGGCGTGCACTTCGGGCGCGGAAAGCGGGCGGCGGCCGTCGCGGTCGCCGTCATCGGCGGGCTGCTCGGCGCGGCGCCCGGCGCCCTCGCGGCACCCGTGGACCCCCCGGCCCCCGAACAGCCCTCCGGCACGGGCCTGTCGGCGGGCCCGTCGAAGGACGCAGCACGGGACGAGAGCCCGGGTGTCTGGCCCCGGCCGCAGTCCGTCAAGCACGCCGGACCGGGGCTGCGCTTCGGCTCCGAGGCCGTCCTGATCGCCGACCCCGGCGCCGATCCGTACGCGGTGGCCTCGCTCGCGGACGTCCTGGACAAGGCCGGTGTCACCACCCTGCACTACGGACTCCGGGGCGCCGGGCCGGTGTTCCGCGTCGGCGGCAGCGGCGCGCAGGACGCGCTGCGCGCCCTGCGGGTCGCCGAGCGCGGGGACCTGCCGTCCGGCGGGTACCGGATCGGCGTCGGCCGGGTCGGCGGGCGGGACACGGTCGCGCTCGACGGGGTCGGCGAGGACGGGCTCTTCCACGCCGTGCAGACCCTGCGTCAGCTCCTGGGGCAGGACCGGCGGGGCGACGCCACGCTGCCCGGAGTGCGGGTGCGGGACTGGCCCGCCACGGCCGTGCGCGGCACGACGGAAGGCTTCTACGGGCAGCCCTGGACGCGCGAACAGCGCCTGGGCCAGCTCGACTTCATGGGCCGCACCAAGCAGAACCGGTACCTCTACGCGCCGGGCGACGACCCGTACCGCCAGGCCCGCTGGCGCGACCCCTATCCGGCCGACCAGCGCGCCGACTTCCGGGCGATCGCCGCCCGCGCCGCCGCCAACCACGTCACGCTCGCCTGGGCGGTGGCCCCCGGCCAGGAGATGTGCCTGTCCTCCGACAAGGACCTCAAGGCGCTCCTGCGCAAGCTCGACTCGATGTGGGCGCTGGGCGTGCGCGCCTTCCAGCTCCAGTTCCAGGACGTCAGCTACAGCGAGTGGCACTGCGGGCGGGACGCGGACACCTTCGGGCGCGGCCCCGCCGCCGCGGCCCGCGCCCACGCGCGCGTGGCGAACGCCGTCGCCGCGCACCTGGCCGAGCGCTACCCGGGCGCGCAGCCGCTGTCGCTGATGCCGACCGAGTACTACCAGGAGGGCGCCACCACCTACCGCTCCGCGCTCGCGGACGGGCTCGACGCGCGCGTACAGGTCGCCTGGACGGGCGTCGGGGTGGTGCCGCGCACCATCACCGGGCGCGAACTGGCGGGCGCGCGGGCCGCGTTCGGGCATCCGCTGGTGACGATGGACAACTACCCGGTGAACGACTGGGCGCCCGGCCGGATCTTCCTCGGCCCCTACACGGGCCGCGAGCCCGCCGTAGCCACCGGCTCGGCCGCCCTGCTCACCAACGCCATGGCGCAGGCCGCCGCCTCCCGCATCCCGCTGTTCACGGCGGCCGACTACGCCTGGAACCCCCAGGGTTACGAGCCGGAGGCCTCCTGGCGGGCGGCGATCGCCGACCTCGCGGGCGGCGACGCGCCGCTGGGCGAGGCGCTCACGGCGCTGGCGGGCAACGACTCCTCGTCGGTCCTCAGCAGCGCCGAGTCGGCCTATCTGCGCCCGCTGCTCGACGCGTTCTGGAACTCGCACGGCTCGGCGGACGCGGCGGTACGGGACGGGGCGGCGGCGCGGCTGCGCGCGGCGTTCACGGTGATGCGCCAGACGCCCGCGCGGCTCGCGGACAGCGGCGCGCTCGCCGACGAGGTGCGCCCCTGGGCCGACCGGCTCGCCCGGTACGGCCGGGCCGGGGAAACCGCCGTCGACGTGCTCCAGGCGCAGGCGCACGGCGACGGCGCGGCCGCCTGGCGGGCCACGCTCGCCCTGGAGCCGCTGCGCCGGGCCGCCGCCACCGGCTCGGTCACCGTCGGCAAGGGCGTCCTGGACGCGTTCCTGACCCGCGCGGCCGGGGCGTCGGCCACCTGGACGGGCGCGGACCGGCCGCCCGGCGACGTGAGCGTCTCGCCGGACGCGTACACCGTGCGCCTGGACCGGGTCCGCCCGGTGGAGGCGGTCACGGTCATGGACGACTCCGGCGCCGGGCCGAGCCCCTCCATCGGCCCCGGCTCGGGCCCGCCGGCCTGGGCCACGGCGGGCGCGCAGCCCGTCGAGGACGCCGCGTGGGGGCCGGGGCCCGGTCCTGGGCGGGTCGCCTGGGCCGAGGGCGGGGCGCTGGTGCAGGTGCATCTGCCCGGGGTGGGCTGGCGCAGCCTCGGGCCGCTCTCGCCCAGCGGCTGGACGCAGAGCGCCGCCCGCGGTGTGCGCGCCGACGCCGTCCGGGTGACCGGCCCGGCCGCCTCCGTACGGTCCGTACGGCATCTGGTCCCGTGGTTCGCGGACGAGCCGCGGGCCCGTCTGGAGCTGGCCCGGGACGAGGCGGACGCGGAGATCGGCGGGAAGCCGCAGCGGGTGGCGGCCCTGCTAACGTCCACCCGGCCGGCGGACGTGAAGGGCACGCTCAGCGCCAAGGCGCCCCGGGGCATCACCGTGAAGGCGCCCGGCGCGCTCACGGTCCCGCGCGGCGCGGCGGCGAGCGTCCCGGTGGAGGTGGCGGTGGCGGCGGGCACCCCGGCGGGCGAGTACCGGGTGCCGGTCGTCTTCAACGGGCAGGAGCGCGTCCTGACCGTACGGGCGTATCCGCGCACCGCCGGTCCCGACCTGATCGCGGGGGCCGCGGCCTCCTCGTCGGGCGACGAGACCCCCGCGTTCCCGGCGCGCGCGGCGTCCGACGGCGACCCGTCGACCCGCTGGTCCTCCCCGGCGCAGGACAACGCCTGGTGGCAGGCCGAGCTGCCCGCCCCGAGCCGGGTCGGCCTGGTGGTGCTGACCTGGCAGGACGCGTACGCCAGCGCCTACACCGTGCAGGTCTCCGCGGACGGTCGCACCTGGCGCACGGCGGCGACCGTGCGCGACGGAAAGGGCGGCCGGGAAGCGGTCCGCATGGACGCGCGCGACATCCGCTTCATCCGGGTGCAGGGCGTGACGCGGGCGACCCCGTACGGGTACTCGCTGTGGTCGGTGGAGGCGTACGGCGTGGCCCCGTGACCGGGCACGCACGAGCTGGGGACCGGCGGACCGGTCCCCAGGGCTCGGGGACGACGAAGGCCCGGTCTCAGGCGGAAATGCCGTCGATCCGGGCCAGGGCGTCGTCGGCGCCGAACGGTTGGAGGTACGGGAGCCAGCGTGGGTCCCGGTGCCCCGTGCCGATGATGCGCCAGGCCAGACCGCTGGGCGGGGCGGGCTGGTGGCGCAGGCGCCAGCCGAGCTCCAGCAGGTGCCGGTCGGCCTTGACGTGGTTGCAGCGGCGGCAGGCCGCCACCACGTTGTCCCAGACGTGCTGACCGCCGCGGCTGCGCGGAATCACGTGGTCGACGCTGGTTGCGACGCCACCGCAGTACATACAGCGCCCGCCGTCGCGCGCGAAGAGCGCACGACGGGTCAGTGGAACGGGCCCCCGATAGGGGACCCGTACGAATCTTTTGAGCCGGACCACGCTGGGAGCGGGCACGACCCGGGTCGCGCTATGCATGAAGGCGCCGGATTCCTCTAGGCAGACTGCCTTGTTTTCGAGCACGAGGACGAGCGCGCGGCGGAGCGGTACGACGCCGAGCGGCTCGTACGACGCGTTGAGGACCAGGACGTGCGGCACGGTGGATGCCTCCTTGTACGCCGGCGGCGCGTGGCTCGCGCCGGGACGATCTGCCTTCAGTCTCTCCTCATGGCTGGTCGAAACGCCACCACGTCCGGGTAACGGCCTTGAAGTGTTTTCGACCACACCCCACTACATCCCCAGCTCGGGGCACCCTCTCCCCCGAACACGGCAACGAAGCACACACGTTGCCCCGTTAGTGTGGTGGGACTGCCGTCGCACTGTCGGCAGCGCAATGCCTGGAGGTTCCCCCCGTGCACTGGCCCGCCGTACTGGCCGCCGGATCCCCGTCCGATCCCACCGCCCCGCCGACCACGCCGGTCACCCTCGACGACGCCCAGAAGTCGGCCACGGAGGCCGCGGGCTGGGTCGAGGAGAACTGGTCGACGTGGCTCGCCATCGGCCTGCGCATCCTCCTGATCGTGATCATCGCGTCGGTGCTGCGGGTGCTGGTGCGCCGGGCGCTGACCAAGCTCATAGACCGGATGAACCGCAGCGCCCAGGCGGTGGAGGGCACCGCGCTCGGCGGCCTCCTGGTCAACGCGGAGCGCCGCCGCCAGCGCTCGGAGGCCATCGGCTCGGTCCTGCGCTCGGTGGCATCCTTCCTGATCATGGGCACCGCGGCCCTGATGGTCCTGGGCGTCCTCAACATCGACCTGGCGCCGCTGCTCGCCTCGGCGGGTGTCGCCGGTGTGGCGATCGGCTTCGGCGCGCGCAACCTCGTCACGGACTTCCTCTCCGGCGTCTTCATGATTCTGGAGGACCAGTACGGGGTCGGCGACTCGATCGACGCGGGCGTGGCCTCCGGCGAGGTGGTCGAGGTCGGTCTGCGCGTGACGAAGCTGCGCGGCGACAACGGCGAGATCTGGTACGTGCGCAACGGCGAGATCAAGCGCATCGGCAACCTCAGCCAGGGCTGGGCCACGGCGGCCGTCGACGTCCAGGTCCGCCCGACGGAGGACCTGGACCGCGTCCGCGCGGCGATCACGGAGGCCGCGGAGTCCATGGCCAAGGACGAGCCGTGGAACGAGCGCCTGTGGGGCCCGGTCGAGGTCCTCGGCCTCAACGAGGTGCTGCTCGACTCGATGGTGATCCGCGTCTCGGCGAAGACGATGCCGGGCAAGGCGCTGGGCGTGGAGCGCGAGCTGCGCTGGCGCATCAAGCGGTCGCTGGATGCGGCGGGGATACGGATCGTGGGCGGCGCGCCGCTCCCGGCCGAGGACCCGGCCCCGGACCCGTCGGCCGCTGTGGCCGCCCCTTCGGCCCTGAACAACCCGACTTCTCCGCAGTCGCTGGCTACGGCGCCCATACCGCCGGGGAGCCTGGCGAAGTAGTAGCTGCGAACGCGCGTGAAGGGCGCCCCCGCCGGATGGTCGGCGGGGGCGCCCTTCGTCGTACACCGGATCCCCGCCCTCACGAGGTAACGCTTTGATAGCCCCCCGAGCTCCCCATTGACGCCACCTGAACCGCGGCCTACCTTCCTCGCAACCGGATAGGAAACTTTCCTAACAGTGGGGTTGGGGAAGTCGAGACGTGAAGGGCAGGTGCTGCCGTCGTGGCCGGTACTACCCCGGGAACGCCGCGCGTACTCCGCGCCATGAACGACCGCGCCGCCCTCGATCTGCTCCTGGAGCACGGGCCCCTGTCCCGTACCCGGATCGGGAAGCTCACCGGGCTGTCCAAGCCGACCGCGTCGCAGCTGCTCGCGCGGCTGGAGGCGGCGGGGCTGGTCGTGGCGACCGGGACCACCGAGGGGCGGCCCGGGCCCAACGCCCAGCTGTACGCGGTCAACGCGCGCGCCGCGCACGTCGCCGGGCTCGATGTGACGCCCGAGCGGATCCGGGCCGCCGTCGCGGACGTCGCCGGGGACGTGGTCGGGGAGTTCGAGGTGCGCACCCCGGGCCGCCGGGCCGGCGAGTCCGTGGTGCGGCAGGTCACCGACGCGCTCGACGGGGCCGTGAAGGCCGCCGACCTCGTCCGGGGCGATCTGCACCGCGTCGTCATCGGCACGCCCGGCGCCTTCGACCCCGGCACCGGGCGGCTGCGGTACGCCTCCCACCTCCCCGGCTGGCACTCCCCCGCTCTCCTCGACGAACTCGCGGCCGCGCTGCCGATGCCGGTCGAGTACGAGAACGACGTCAACCTCGCGGCCATCGCCGAGCAGCGGCTCGGCGCCGCGCGCGGCCACGACGACTTCGTGCTGCTGTGGAACGAGGGCGGGCTCGGTGCCGCGCTCGTCATCGGCGGACGGCTGCACCGCGGGTTCACCGGCGGCGCCGGCGAGGTCGGCTTCCTGCCGGTGCCGGGCGCCCCGCTCGTCCGGCACGTCACCAAGGCGAACTCCGGCGGCTTCCAGGAGCTGGCGGGCGGGCAGGTACTGCCCCGGCTCGCAAGGGAGTTCGGCGTCGCGGACATCCCCGGCGGCACGCCCATCGAGGTCGCCACCGCGCTCGTCGCGCGGGCGGCGGAGGCCGTACGGCGGCGGGACGAGGGGGACGACATCCCCGGCGCCCGGAACGAGCAGGACGGCCCCGGCTCTCCCGACTCCCTCACCGGCCCCGACGCCCCGAGCGAGCAGAACGGCCCCGGCCCCCAGAGCGAGCACGCCGACCCCGACGCCCCCTCCCGCCGCCTCCTCGAAACCTTCGCCACCGGCCTCGCCACCGGCCTCGCCTCCATGGTCGCCGTGCTCGACCCCGAGCTCGTCGTGCTGTCCGGCGCGCTGATCTCCGCCGGTGGCGAGCCGCTGCGCGCGCTCGTGCAGCACGAGCTGGGCGAGCTCGCCGCCTCCCGGCCGCGGCTCGTCATCGGCGAGGTGCGCCACCACCCTGTGCTGCGCGGCGCGTTGGAGAGCGCCCTCGCCGCCACCCGCGACGAGGTCTTCGACACCTCCCGCTGAACCCCCGCCACCCGTAAGAACCCCATCCCCGTTCCTCCGCCCCCGCCCCGGGAGACTTCGCCATGTCCGGAAACAGCCGAAACCACCGGAAGTCGGCCGCCGCGCTCGCCGTGACCGCCTCCATCGCCCTGTTCGCCTCCGCCTGTACGGGCCAGAGCGACTCCGCCGCGAAGGACGACGCCTCCAAGGAGACGACGATCACCTTCTGGCACGGGTGGAGCGCCCCGGAGGAGGTCAAGGCGATCCAGGCCAACGTGGACGCCTTCCAGAAGGCGCACCCCACCATCCACGTGAAGGTCGTCGGCAACATCAACGACGACAAGATCAACCAGGCGCTGCGCGCGGGCGGTTCGAACGCGCCGGACGTGGTCTCCTCCTTCACCACCAACAACGTCGGCAAGTTCTGCTCGTCCAAGGCCTTCGTCGACCTCGCCCCCTTCCTGAAGAAGGACGGGATCGACCCCGCGAAGACCTTCCCGAAGGCGATGAACGAGTACACGCAGTTCGACGGCAGGCGCTGCACGCTCCCGCTGCTCGGCGACGCCTACGCGCTCTACTACAACAAGGAAGCCTTCAAGGCCGCCGGGATCGCGAACCCGCCCAGGACGTGGAGCGAGTTCGCCGCCGACGCCAAGAAGCTGACCAAGGCGAAGGGCGACTCGTACGAGCAGCTCGGGTTCATGCCGACCTACCACGGCTACGAGTCGACGACCGAGCACTACATCGCGCAGTGGTCGCCCACGTACTTCGACTCCAGCGGCAAGTCGAACATCGCCAAGGACCCGGCCTTCGCCAAGGGGCTCGGCTTCCAGAAGCAGCTGGTGGACGACCTGGGCGGGTTCCAGAAGCTGGAGAAGTTCCGGTCCGGCTTCGGTGACGAGTTCGGCGCCAAGCATCCCTTCCACCTGGGCCAGGTCGCCATGCAGCTGGACGGCGAGTGGCGCCTCGGCATGGCCGAGGACACCAAGCCGAAGTTCGAGATCGGGGTTGCCCCGCTGCCCGTGCCGGACGACCAGGCCGCGACCTACGGCAAGGGGTACATCACCGGGACCATCGCGGGCATCGCCGCCACCTCGACCAAGCAGAACGCCGCCTGGGAGCTGGTGAAGTACATGACGACCAACACGGAAGCGGTCGTGAACTTCGCCAACGCCATCCACAACGTGCCCTCCACCCTCGATGCGCTGAAGTCCCCGAACCTCAAGTACGACCCGCGCTTCAAGACGTTCCTGGACATCGCGCAGAACCCGGGCTCGACCACCAGCCCGGCCTCCGTCAACGGCGGCCAGTACCTGGTGTCGATCCAGAACCTCGGCTACGACGTCGAGAAGGGCAAGCAGGGCGACGTCAAGGCCGGTCTGGAGAAGACCGCCAAGGAGATCGACACCGCGATCGACCAGGCCAAGTAGCCCCGGAATGACCACGTACACACTGCGCGCCAAGCGCCGCCGGGCGGCGCTGCGGACCGCCGCCTTCATGTCCCCCTGGCTGATCGGCTTCGGCGTCTTCTTCGCCTACCCGCTGATCTCCACGGTCTACTTCTCCTTCACGCACTACGACGGGTTCGCCGACCCCGCCTTCAACGGGCTCAAGAACTGGTCGTACGTCTTCAACGACTACCCGCTGTTCTGGCCCGCGCTGCGCAACACGCTGTGGCTGGTGGTGGTCATGGTGGTCTGCCGGGTCGCCTTCGGGCTCGGCATCGGGCTGCTCATCACCAAGATCAAGACGGGTGCCGGGGTCTTCCGGACCCTGTTCTACCTGCCCTACCTCGCGCCGCCGGTCGCCGCCACGCTCGCCTTCGTCTTCCTGCTCAACCCCGGTACGGGGCCGGTCAACTCGGTCCTGTCCGACCTCGGGATACCGGCGCCGGACTGGTTCACCGACCCCACCTGGTCCAAGCCCGCGCTGACCATGCTCGCGGTGTGGGGCGTCGGGGACCTGATGGTGATCTTCATGGCCGCGCTGCTCGACGTGCCGAAGGAGCAGTACGAGGCGGCCGAGCTGGACGGGGCCTCGTCCTGGCAGCGGTTCCGGTTCGTGACGCTGCCGAACATCTCGCCCATCGTGATGTTCGCGGTGGTCACCGGGATCATCCAGACCATGCAGTACTACACCCAGCCGCTGGTGGCCGGAAAGGTCGCCTCGGGGATCATCGGCAGCTCCGGGCAGCCGTTCGAGCCCGGCTACCCGGACAAGTCGACGCTGACCCTGCCGCAGCTGGTGTACAACCTCGGCTTCCAGCGCTTCGACTACGGCTCCGCCTGTGTGGTCGCCCTGGTCCTCTTCGCCCTCTCCATGGCCTTCACCGCACTCCTGATGCGGCGCCGTGGCGGACTGATCCAAGCAGGTGACTAGGCAGATGGCCGACATGACGTACGCACTGGACGCCCCGGTGGCGACCCCGGCGGCCCGCGTCGCCCGCCGCAAGGCGCTCCTCCACTGGATCGGCGTGCACGCCCTGGGCGTCGCGGCGGCGCTCTTCTTCGTGCTGCCGTTCGTGTTCATCGTGCTCACCTCGCTGATGGACAACCAGCAGACGCTGACCCGCGACCTGATCCCGGACCACTGGCAGTGGTCCAACTACAAGAAGGTGCTCGACACCCCCGGCTTCCTCACCTGGTGGAAGAACACCCTGCTGTACGCCGGGCTCGGCACCGTCCTGACCGTGGTGTCCTCCGTCCCGGTGGCCTACGCGCTCGCCAAGTTCCGCTTCCGCGGCCGCAATCTGTCGATGATGCTGGTCATCTCGATGATGATGCTGCCGCCGCAGGTGATCATCATCCCGATGTACCTGTTCTGGGCGAAGCAGCTGGACCTGTCCGGCACGCTCTGGCCGCTGATCGTCCCGATGGCGTTCGGCGACGCGTTCTCCATCTTCCTGCTGCGGCAGTTCCTGATGACCATCCCCAACGAGTACCTGGACGCGGCCAAGGTCGACGGCTGCGGGGAGCTGCGCACCCTGCTGCGGGTCGTGCTGCCGATGGCCAAGCCGGGGATCGCCGCGGTCGCGCTCTTCCAGTTCTTCTACGCCTGGAACGACTACTTCGGGCCGCAGATCTACGCCTCGGAGAACCCGGGAGCCTGGACGCTGTCGTACGGCCTGGAGTCCTTCAAGGGCGCGCACCACACCGACTGGAACCTGACCATGGCCGCGACCGTCCTGGTCATGGCCCCCGTGATCCTCGTGTTCTTCTTCGCGCAGAAGGCGTTCGTCGAGGGCGTCACGCTCACCGGAGTGAAGGGTTAGACATTGAAGCTCACCGTGGTCGGCGGAGGGTCGACCTACACCCCCGAACTCATCGACGGATTCGCCCGGTTGCGGGACACGCTGCCCATCGAGGAGCTGGTCCTGGTCGACCCGGCGGCCGACCGCCTCGACCTCGTCGGCGGGCTCGCCCGGCGCATCTTCGCCAAGCAGGGCCACCCGGGCAGGATCACCACCACCTCCGACCTGGACGCGGGCGTCGAGGGCGCCGACGCCGTGCTGCTCCAGCTGCGCGTCGGCGGCCAGGCCGCCCGCGAGCGCGACGAGACGTGGCCGCTGGAGTGCGGCTGCGTCGGCCAGGAGACGACCGGCGCCGGCGGCCTGGCCAAGGCGCTGCGGACCGTCCCGGTGGTCCTGGACATCGCGGAGCGGGTGCGGCGCACCAACCCGGACGCCTGGATCATCGACTTCACCAACCCGGTGGGCATCGTCACGCGCGCGCTGCTCCAGGCCGGCCACAAGGCGGTCGGGCTCTGCAACGTCGCCATCGGCTTCCAGCGCAAGTTCGCGAAGCTGCTCGGCGTCGCACCCGGCGAGGTGCACCTGGACCACGTGGGCCTCAACCACCTCACCTGGGAGCTCGGGGTGCGCCTGGGCAGCCCCGCCGGGGAGAACGTGCTGCCGAAGCTGCTCGCCGAGCACGGCGACACGGTCGCGGACGACCTGCACCTGCCCCGGCAGGTCCTCGACCGGCTCGGCGTCGTCCCTTCGTACTATCTGCGCTACTACTACGCGCACGACGAGGTCGTACGGGAACTGGGCACCAAGCCGTCCCGCGCGGCGGAAGTCGCGGAGATGGAGCGGCAGTTGCTGAGGATGTACGGGGACCCGGCGCTGGACGAGAAGCCGGAGCTGCTCGCCAAGCGGGGCGGCGCCTTCTACTCGGAGGCGGCCGTGGACCTGGCCGCCTCGCTGCTCGGCAACGGCGGCAGCCCGGTGCAGGTCGTCAACACGTACAACAACGGTACCCTGCCGTTCCTCGCCGACGACGCGGTGATCGAGGTGCAGGCGCGGGTGGACGCGAGCGGCCCGGTGCCGCTGGCCGTGCCCGACCTGGATCCGCTGTACGCGGGGCTGATCGCGCACGTCACCGCCTACGAGGACCTGGCCCTGGAGGCCGCGCTGCGCGGCGGCCGCGACCGGGTGTTCCGGGCACTCCTTGCGCATCCGCTGGTCGGCCAGTACGAGTACGCCGAGGGCCTCACCGACCGGCTGATCGCGCACAACCGGGAGCACCTCGCGTGGGCATGAGCGTGCTGGCGATCGACGCGGGCAACAGCAAGACCGACGCCGCCCTGATCGGCCCGGACGGGACGGTCCTGGGCACGGCCAGGGGCGGCGGCTTCCGGCCGCCCGCCGTGGGCGTCGAGACGGCGGTGGACGCGCTGGCGGACGCGGTCGTACGGGCGTGGGCGGCGGCCGGGAACACCGGCCCTGTGGCGGTCGACCACGTCTCGGCATGTCTGGCCAACGCCGATCTGCCCGTCGAGGAGCGCCAGTTGGCCGAGGCGCTGACGGCCCGCGGCTGGGGCGGCACGGTCAAGGTGTACAACGACACCTTCGCGATCCTGCGGGCCGGGCTGCCGAGCGGCGCCGAGCCGCGCGGGGTCGCGGTGGTGTGCGGGGCGGGGATCAACTGCGTCGGCATGACGCCGGACGGCCGCACCGCCCGCTTCCCGGCGCTCGGCAAGATCTCCGGGGACTGGGGCGGGGGCGGCGGACTCGCCGAGGAGGCCCTGTGGTTCGCCGCGCGGGCCGAGGACGGGCGGGGCGGGCCGACGGCTCTCGCCCGGGCGCTGCCGGAGCACTTCGGACTGCCGTCCGTGTACGCGCTGATCGAGGCGCTCCACCTGGAGCACGTGGCGCCCGCCCGCCGCCACGAACTGGCGCCGGTGCTCTTCGCGGTCGCGGCGGCCGGGGACCCGGTGGCCCGGGCCCTGGTGGACCGCCAGGCCGAGGAGATCGTGGCACTGGCCGTGGTCGCCCTGGAGCGCCTGGACCTGCTGGACGAGGAGACGCCGGTCCTGCTGGGCGGCAGCGTCCTCGCCGCCCGCCATCCCCAACTGGACGACGGGGTCCGTACGTTGCTGGCCGCGAGGGCACCCAAGGCGGTGCCGCTGGTGGTGGCGGCCTCGCCGGTGCTGGGGGCGGGACTGCTCGGGCTGGACGCGGTGGGGGCGTCGCCGGAGGTGTTCGCGCGGCTGCGCGGGCAGTACGTGTAGACGTCCGGGGGCGGTGCGCGCGTAGGAGCGGGGGGTGGTGCGCGTAGACACACGGGCGCCCGGGGCATCCGTTCGCGCCGAGTGGAACCGATCCGATCCCAGCGGCGTATACATGGTGGGGAGGCAGCGGGGGCAGGGGTGGAGCAAGCGGGTAACAAGATCAGGTCAACCCTTGTGTGGTGGCTGGTCCCTGCGTCCATACTGCTGGCCAGGCACTCGTGACCCAGGGGGAGGTCAAGTGGCACACCCGCCGAGCACACGCGCACCGCGGGCGCCGGTGACGGCACCGGCTCCGGCACCACCGGCCCCGGGGCACCCGCCCGCCCCCGCTCCGCGCCGGGGCGGCTGGGCCGAGTCCCGGGACCGGCTGCGCGCCGCCGCGACGACCGAGCCGGGACGGCTGTGGATCATCGGCACGGTGGTCGCGCTGCTCGTCGTGGCGTTCGGCGCGGTGACCGCCTGGGAGGTCTCCGACCGGGCGGCCGCCGCCGACGACGTGGTGAGCCGCAGCCAGCCGCTGAGCGCCGACGCGGCCTCCATCTACCGCTCGCTGGCGGACGCGGACACCGCCGCCGCCAGCGGCTTCCTCGCGGGCGCCCAGGAGCCCCACGACGTCCGACTGCGGTACGAGTCGGACATCGCGACCGCCTCCCGCCTGCTGGTGAAGGCCGCGGCCAACACGACGGGCGCCTCCGACTCCGGCCGCTCGATAGCCGCGCTCAACGAGCAACTGCCGGTCTACAACGGCCTGATAGAGCAGGCCCGCGCCAACAACCGCCAGGGCTTCCCGGTCGGCGGCGCCTATCTGCGGTACGCGAACGAGCGCATGACCGAGCAGCTGCTGCCCGCCGCCCAGAAGCTCTACGAGGCGGAGACCGGCAGGCTCTACGACGACTACGACCAGGCGGAGACCTGGCCGTACGCGGCGCTCGCGGTCGGCGCCGTGGCGCTCGGCGCGCTCTTCTGGGCCCAGCGGCGCACCTACCTGCGCACCAACCGGGTCCTCAACCACGGGCTGCTCGCCGCCAGCGCCGCCTCGGTGGTCGTGCTGCTGTGGCTGGTCGCGGGGCACGCGGTGGCCGCCGCCGACCTGTCGACCTCGCGCTCGCACGGCCAGGAGTCGCTGAAGGTGCTCAACGACGCCCGCATCAACTCGCTGAAGGCCCGCGCCAACGAGAACCTGACACTGGTGGCGCGCGGGGCGGTCCTGGACAAGGACAACCACGACCAGTACGACACGGACTACACGGCGGAGATGAAGGACCTCGTGGGCAAGCTCGGTTCGGCCGCGGAACTCGCCGACGACAGCTCCGGGCGTACGCCGGTCAAGGACGCGCAGGACAGCGTCAGCCAGTGGCAGAAGCAGCACGCGAGCGCCCGGGACACGGACAACGCCGGCGACTACGAAGGCGCCCTGAAGCAGGTCATCGGCGCGTCCGGCTCCACCGGCCAGTCCTTCGACCGGGTCGACGCGGCCCTGGAGAAGGCGATCGGCCACGAGCAGCGGGAGTTCACCCGGGCCGCCTCCGACGGCAAGGGCGCGCTGACCGGGCTCCCGCTGGGCGCCGCGGTGCTCGCGGTGCTGGGCGCGGCGGCCGCGGGCGTCGGCGTCAGCCGCAGGCTCGCGGAGTACAGGTGAGCACCGTGGGGTACAGGGGAACACCGGCCCGAGGGGCACAGCGGTCCTGGGAGGAGGCGCGATGAACGGGAAGGGCAGGCTCCGCGGGTGGGGCGGCGTCGGCGGGATGGCGCTCGCCCTGGCCGCCGCCGCGTCGCTGCTCGTTCCGCTGTCGCGGCACGAGGCGGGCGAAGACGGTCGGGTCGGTGGGTCCGGGGTCGGGCAGGGCGTCCAGGCGAAGGCCGACACCTGCAAGGACCCGGAGGCCAGCCTGACGCCCTCGGCCGATGCCGAGGGGCCGGCGATCGACAGGATCAAGCAGCGCGGCAAGCTCGTCGCGGGCGTCGACCAGAACAGCTACCGCTGGGGGTACCGCAACCCGGCGACCGGGAAGCTCGAAGGGTTCGACATCGAGCTGGTGCGGGCGATCGCCAAGAACATCCTGGGCGACCCGGACGCGGTCATCTACCGCGCCATCCCCACCAGCCAGCGCATCCCGGCACTCCAGAAGGACCAGGTCGACATCGTCGTGCGGACGATGACCATCAACTGCAAGCGGATCGGCCAGGTCGCCTTCTCCTCCGCGTACTTCGAGGCCGGGCAGCAGGTGCTCGCGCCCAAGGAGTCGGAGATCACGGGGTACAACGACACGCTCAAGGGCAAGAAGGTCTGCACGGCGGCCGGCTCGACCGCGTTCGACGAGCTGGAGAAGAAGTCGTACGGCGCCGTCTACAAGAACCTGACCGTGCCCAGCCAGCTGGACTGCCTGGTGCGCCTCCAGCTCGGCCAGGTCGACGCGGTGGTCACGGACAACGCGCTGGCGGCGGGCCAGGCCGCGCAGGACCCGGCCGCCCAGCTCAAGGGCACGCGGTTCACCACGGAGTACTACGGAGTCGCCACCAAGCTCGGCAACGACGACCTGGTGCGGCGGATCAACCAGGTCCTGGTGGACTACCGCAGCGGCGGCGCGGACAGCCCGTGGATGAAGGCCTACCGCGACTGGCTCGCCGCCGACCTGCCCGGGATATCCGGCCCGCCCGAGCCCAAGTACCGTTCATAGCACCCGGCTTGACCCCGGTTCGCACGACCGCAGAGAAACGCAGAGCAGAGAGGTGATCGATGGGCGCGGGATCCTTCCCCGGCTCCTCCTCGGGGAGGCCCGTCCGGCCGGTGCTCGACCGGGACGAGGTGGACCGTGCGCTGACCCGGCTCGACGCCGAGCACGAGGCGATCGAGACCTCGCTGCTCGCGCTCCAGGACCACGCGGGCCGGCGCCTCCTGGAGGGCGCGGAGCTGACCGGGGTCACCCGGGACCGCTGGGCCGCCACCGAGCAGTCGATCACCTTGCTGTGGGCGTACTTCGACGCGTACAAGGCGGCCCTGGACGGCGCCCGGGAGCTGCGCGAGCGGCGCCGCTGGCCCTCCCGCGAGGACCTGGTGGAGCTGACCGAGCGGCTGCGCGGCGAGTCGGTGACGGTCGCCGGTTCGGCCTCCCAGGCCGCCACGCTGACGGGACCCGCCCGGCTGACCGAGCGGTTCACCCTGGAGCAGCTGGTGAGCCGGATGAACGAGCTGTACGCGCGCTCGCTCGACCTGGTCGTCGCCGCCGACGCGGTGTGGTCGGCGCTGCCCGCCCGGATAGACCTGCTGGCGGCCGAGCTGCACCGCACCCGTGGCCTGGCGCACTCGGTGGGCGTGCGCCCCGGGGAGCACCCGGCGGGCGACGACCTGGAGTCGATCACCGAGGAGCTGACGTCGCTGCGGGCCCAGGTGGTGTCGGACCCGCTGGCGTTCTGGGTGCCCGCACCGGGCAGCTCCGCGCCGGGCGGCGGCCGCCCGGACACCGAGCGCTACGACCGGGCGGCCCGCGCCCTGGAGGACGTACGGCGGGAGATCGACGCGGTGCTGACAGTCCGCCAGGATGCTGAGCAGCGGCTCGTGCGGCTGCGGGACGTGCTCGTACGCGCGGACCGCACCCTGACCGAGGCGCGGGCGGCGCGCGGCGAGGTGCTGGCGAAGATCGCCGCGTCCGAGGTGCCCGCGGTGAGCGGCCCGCCGACCGCGCTCCAGGAGCGCCTGGTGGCCGCCGCCGAGTACCGCAGGCACGCCCAGTGGCACCGGCTCTCGCCGCTGCTGGAATCCCTGGAGCGGGAGGCCGAGGACGAACTGCTGCGCGCCCGCGAGTCGCTGACGGCCGTCACCGCGCCGCTGGCGGTCCGCGCGGAGCTGCGCGGCAGGCTGGACGCGTACAAGGCGAAGGTCGCCCGGCACGGCATGGCCGAGGACCCGCTGCTCATCGAACGGTACGACGCGGCGCGCCGGATGCTGTGGTCCGCGCCCTGCGATCTGCGCGTCGCCGAGGAGGCGGTGCTGCGGTACCAGCGGGCGGCGGCGGAGGTGCTGGTTCCCAGGCAGCCCGGGCCCGTTGACCAGAGGGGGGAATCGTGAGCGACCAGAAGAAGTGCCAGCGCCCCGGTTGCGAGGGCTCCTACGAGGACATGGGCGGCGGCGAGCTGTACTGCGACACCTGCGGCCTGGCGCCGGTGGTGTCGGTCAACGGCTCACTCTCCTCGCCCGCCACGGGGATCACCGGGGGCGGTCACAAGGGCAGCGGCTCGTCGTCCGCGCGGTCCGCGCGCTCCTCGACCTCGTCCCGCTCCTCACGCTCCTCGACTTCCCGGCGCTCGGTGTCGGGACGGCTCTCGCGCTCCCTGACGGGGACAGGCAGCGCGCGGTCGGTGTCGGTGCGCAGCTCGGGCTCCGCGACCGGCAGTTCAGGGCGCAGCAGACTCGGGGCCGGGCTCGTCACCGTGCCGGGAGTGCCCCGCCCCAACCCGGCCACGGCCGTGATGGAGCACCCGGAGGTCCCCGAGCGGAAGCGTTTCTGCTCGCGCTCCGACTGCGGGGCGCCGGTGGGCCGCTCGCGCGGGGAGCGGGCCGGGCGCACCGAGGGGTTCTGCACCAAGTGCGGCCACCCGTACTCGTTCGTGCCCAAGCTGCACCAGGGCGACATCGTGCACGGCCAGTACGAGGTGGTGGGCTGTCTGGCGCACGGCGGCCTCGGCTGGGTCTACCTCGCCGTGGACCGCGCGGTCTCGGACCGCTGGGTGGTCCTCAAGGGCCTGCTCGACACCGGCGACCAGGACGCGATGGCGGCGGCGATCTCCGAACGCCGCTTCCTGGCCGAGATCGAGCACTCCAACATCGTGCGCATCTACAACTTCGTGGAGCACCTCGACCAGCGCACCGGCTCCATGGACGGCTACATCGTCATGGAGTACGTGGGCGGCAAGTCGCTCAAGGAGATCGCCAACGAGCGGCGCGGCCCGGACGGCAAGCGCGACCCGCTCCCGGTCGAGCAGGCCTGCGCGTACGGCATCGAGGCCCTGGAGGCCCTCGGCCATCTGCACAGCCGCAACCTGCTCTACTGCGACTTCAAGGTCGACAACGCGATCCAGACCGAGGACCAGCTGAAGCTGATCGACATGGGCGCGGTGCGCCGGATGGACGACGACGAGTCGGCCATCTACGGCACGGTGGGCTACCAGGCCCCCGAGGTCGCCGAGGCGGGCCCCTCGGTCGCCTCCGACCTGTACACGGTCGCGCGCACGCTTGCCGTGCTCACCTTCGACTTCCAGGGCTACACGAACGTCTTCGCGGACAGCCTGCCGGACCCGGACAACATCGAGGTCTTCCGGACGTACGAGTCGTTCTACCGGCTGCTCGTGCGCGCCACCGACCCCGACCCGGCGCGCCGGTTCGCCTCCGCGCAGGAGATGGCCGAGCAGCTGACCGGGGTGCTGCGGGAGGTCGTGGCACTCCAGACCGGCCGCCCGCGCCCGGCCCTGTCGACCCTGTTCGGGGCCGAACTGCGCGTCACGGACACATCGTTGTTCGCGGAGCTCACCGGGGACGTGTCGGCGCTCGGGGCGCGGGCGGTGCCCGAGAGCCGGTGGGCGCGCAGGCGCGCAGGCGCGAACGGCTCCCCGGTGCCGACGGTCGGCGCCTTGGTGTACTCGGGCGCGGGCGCCGTGCCCGCCGCCGTGGCGGGGCCGACCGTCACCGCCGCGCCGCATCCCGGCACCGGCCTCGCGGTCCCGGGCACCCCGACGCCGACCGCCGTCGTCCCCGCGCCCCGCGTCGGCGGCGCCCCGGGCGCGTACGGCCGGGAAGGGGACGGCGACGGCTATCTGCGGCCCCTCGACGCGCCCGCCACCGCGCTGGCGCTGCCGGTGCCGCACGTGGACCCGGGCGACCCCAACGCCGGTTTCCTGGCGGGCCTGATGGCCGCCGCGCCCAGCGAGCTCATCGCCGCGCTGCGCACCGCGCCCGCCGACTCCGTGGAGAAGCGGCTGCGCGAGCTGCGGGCCCGCCTCGACCTGGGCGAACTGGGCTCGGCGGCCCGGGGCCTGGAGTCCCTGGAGGCCGACCACCCCGACGACTGGCGGGTCGTCTGGTACCGCGGCGTGGCCTCGCTCGTCTCCGGCGACCACGAGAACGCCGCGCTGTCCTTCGACGCCGTCTACGACGCGTTCCCGGGCGAGCCGACGCCCAAGCTGGCGCTCGGGGTGTGCGCGGAGGTCCTGGGGCAGCTGGACAACGCCGCCGAGTACTACCGCCTGGTGTGGACGACCGACCCGAGTTACGTCAGCGCCGCGTTCGGCCTGGCCCGGGTGCAGCTGGCCGCGGGCGACCGCACGGCGGCCGTGACGACCCTGGAGTCGGTCCCGGAGGCCTCGATCCACTACACGGCGGCCCGGGTCGCCGCCGTGCGGGCCAGGCTGCGCAGGCGCGCCCCGGGCGACGCGCTCCTGGGCGACCTGCGGGCCGCCGCGGGCCAGGTGGACGCGCTCCAGCAGCTGGGCCTGGACGCGGTGCGCCGGGAGCGGCTGGCCACCGAGGTCCTCGGCACCGCGCTCGACTGGGTACTCTCCGGTAGCCAGGGCGGGCCCGGCAACGGCGAGCAGAGCCGGGGCGGCCCGTCCGGCGAGGCCATACTGCTGGGCAGCGAGCTGGACGAGCGGGGCCTGCGGTTCGGCCTGGAGCGTTCGTACCGGGTGCTCGCCCGGCTCGCCGGCAGCGGCGAGGAGCGGATCGAACTGGTGGAGCGGGCAAACCGTTTCCGCCCCCGGACGTGGGTGTGATTGATGGCGCAGATGCACCAGCCGGCAACGGGGTCGACGTGCCCCGGCTGCGCGGAGCCGCTGGAGTCGGGCGACCTGTACTGCGGGGCCTGCGGGTACGACCTGTCAGCCGTGCCCGCGGCTCCGGTGGACACTCCGACGGTGGTCATGGGCAGTCCCGTGGCGGGCGAGGCGTGGCCCGCCGCGCACGCCGCCGACGGCTCCGGCGCACCGGTGCACCTGCCCACCGATCTGCCCGGCACCGACTCGGGCGGCTCCCCGCTGCCCTCGCACGCACGGTTCGACGGGCCGGAAGCCCGGTCCGAGCCCGATGAGTACCCCCTGCCCGCGCCCGACCCGCGCGCGGCCGACCTCGGGGAGCAGGCCACCCACGTCAGCGCGCCCGTGAAGGTCTGTGTGGCCTGCCGGGCCGGGCGGGTCGACGAGGACGGGTACTGCGAGAACTGCGGGCACGCCCAGCCGCGCGAGCGCGACCACATGGAGCAGGAGCTCGGCCCGGTGGCGGCGGTCAGCGACCGGGGCCTGCGCCACCACCGCAACGAGGACGCGTTCGCCGTGTCCACCACCGCGCTGCCCGACGGCTCGCCCGCCGTGGTGGCGATCGTCTGCGACGGCGTCTCCTCCGCGACCCGCCCCGACGACGCGTCGGCGGCGGCCGCGGCCCGCGCCAACGAGTCGCTGCTCCAGGCGCTGCCCCAGGGCACGCACCCGCAGCAGGCGATGCACGAGGCGATCGTGGCCGCCGCCGAGGCGGTCAACTCCCTCGCCGCCGAGCCCGCCCTCGCCATGGAGCACGACCCGCACCGCCACCAGAACGCCCCGGCCTGCACCCTGGTCGGCGCGATCGCGGCGGGCGGGCTGCTCGTGGTCGGCTGGGTCGGCGACAGCCGGGCGTACTGGGTGCCCGACGACCGTACGACCCCGCCCGCCCGGCTCACCGAGGACGACTCGTGGGCGGCGCAGATGGTGGCGGCGGGCCTGATGAGCGAGGCCGACGCGTACGCGGACGAGCGGGCGCACGCGATCACGGGGTGGCTGGGCGCCGACGCGTACGAACTCGACCCGCACACCGCCTCGTTCAAGCCGGACCGCTCCGGTGTGGTCGTGGTCTGCACGGACGGGCTGTGGAACTACGCGGAGGGCGCCGCGGAGATGGCCGGGGCCGTGCCGGCGGACGCCGCCGAACGGCCGCTGCACAGCGCCCAGGTGCTGGTCGGGCACGCCCTGGACGGCGGCGGGCACGACAACGTAACAGTGGCCGTGGTGCCGTTCGCGGTGCCCGTGCCGGGGGCAGGATCCGCCTACAACTAGGCCCTTGGCACCGGTTTCCCCCACATTCTTGTCTCTTCAGGCCCAGAAGCCTCAAGGAGCCCTTCAGATGGCCAACTTCTCCAAGTCCAACGCGCCGCAGTTCTCCGTCGAGGTCTACCAGAACGAGTACCTGCCGGAGGGCGGCCGCGAGGTCAACGCGATCGTCACCGTGACGTCGACGGGCGGGGGCACGGTCGGCGGGGCGGCGCTGACGGGAGCCGCGCCGACGCCCTCGGCCATACCGGGGCAGGCGCCCGGCGCCGCCGTGGTGATCATGGTCGACTGCTCGGGGTCGATGGACTACCCGCCGACGAAGATGCGCAACGCGCGCGACGCCACGGCGGCCGCGATCGACACCCTGCGCGACGGCGTCACGTTCGCCGTGGTCGCGGGCACCCACCAGGCCAAGGAGGTCTACCCGGGCAACGGGCGCCTGGCCACCGCCGACGCGCAGACCCGGGCCCAGGCCAAGGAGGCGCTGCGCAAGCTGAGCGCGGGCGGCGGCACCGCCATCGGCACCTGGCTGCGGCTCACCGACCGGCTGCTGAGCTCGGCCGACGTACCGATCCGGCACGGCATCCTGCTCACCGACGGCCGCAACGAGCACGAGTCGGCGGCGGACCTGAAGGCCGCGCTCGACGCCTGCGCGGGCCGGTTCACCTGCGACGCGCGCGGCGTCGGCACCGACTGGGAGGTCAAGGAGGTCACCCAGATCGCGTCCGCGCTGCTCGGCACCGCCGACATCGTGGCCGACCCCTCGGGCCTGGCCGCGGACTTCACGCGGATGATGGAGGACGCGATGGGCAAGGAGGTCGCGGACGTCGCGCTGCGGCTGTGGACCCCGGTCGGCGTGGAGATCAAGTTCGTGAAGCAGGTCGCGCCCACCGTCGAGGAGCTGACGGGCCGCCGGACCGAGGCGGGGCCGCGCGCCGGGGACTACCCGACGGGCTCGTGGGGCGACGAGTCGCGCGACTACCACGTGTGCGTCCAGGTCCCGGAGGCCGGGATCGGCCAGGAGATGCTCGCCGCCCGGGTCTCGCTGATCCTGCCCGACCCGGCGGGCGGCACCCCGCAGACACTGTCGCAGGGGCTGGTCCGCGCGGTGTGGACCGAGGACATGGCCGCCTCCACCGCGATCAACCCCCAGGTCGCCCACTACACGGGTCAGGCCGAACTGGCGCAAGTCATCCAACAGGGACTGGATGCCCGCAAGTCGGGCGATATCGATGGCGCCACCGCCAAGCTCGGCCGCGCCGTCCAGCTCGCCGCGGCCTCCGGGAACGCGGATACGGCGAAGCTGCTCGCGAAGGTGGTGGACGTCGTCGACGAGGCGACGGGTACTGTGCGACTGAAGGCGAAGGTCGCGGAGGCGGACGAGATGACTCTCGAAACCCGCTCGACCAAGACCGTACGCGTGAAGAAGTAGCCCGAGAAACGCCCAGCAGCAACGCCGCGCACAGCGGTACGCAGTAGCGAAACCACTTGAGTGCCTCGGCCCGAGGGGCCGGACGAGGAGAGGGGGAAGCGACTCCATGCCGACCTGCCCGAACGGACACCAGTCGGGTTCCGACGACTGGTGCGAGGTCTGCGGCCATCGCATGGGCGCCGTGCCGCCGCCTCCCCCGCCCCCGCCGGCCTTCCCGGGGCCGCCCCCGCAGGGCGGCTACGGCTACCCCGCCCCCGAGGCCCCCGCCGCCCCGGCGGAGCTCTGCCCGCAGTGCCGCACGCCCCGGGAGGGCAACACGCCCTTCTGCGAGGAGTGCCGCTGGAACTACCTCACCCAGACGGCGACCTCGTACACGCCGCTGGCGCCCAACCCGGCCCCCGGGCGGGGCGAGGGCCTCAATCTGCCGCCCGGCTTCCAGTCGCCGCCGCGCCCGCAGCCGCAGCGCGACCCGTACGAGTACCAGAGCTCGCGGCCCTCGCAGGTCAACCGGCCCGCGGAGCCGCTCACCGGCGACCCCTCGCAGCAGGGCCCGCCGTCGTTCCGCCAGGGGCCGCCGCCGCCCCCGCCGAACGGCGACCCGTCGCTGCGGCAGGGTCCGCCGCCGCACTTCCAGCAGGGGCCGCCGCCCCCGCCGGTCTTCCAGCAGGCGGGGCCGCCCGCGCCTCCGGCGTTCCCGCAGATGCAGGCGCCGGCCCGGGCCGAGAACGACGACTGGATGATCCAGCCGCCCTCCCAGCCGCAGCCGCCGCAGCACACGCAGGTGCCCCAGGCGCCCCAGCCTCCGCAGCAGCAGTTCCAGGCGCCGCCGCAGCAGCCGCTCGGCTGGACGGTGACCATCGGGCCGGACCGCGACTACTTCATGGCGATGATGCAGCGCAGCGGGCCGGAGGCGTCCGGGCTCAACCTGCCCGCGTACTCGCCCGAGCAGCAGCGCCCGCTCACCGGCAACCAGCTCACCATCGGCCGCCGCCGCCACTCCACCGGCGAGGCGCCCGACATCGACCTGGCCGTGCCGCCGGAGGACCCGGGCGTCTCGCACCAGCACGCGGTCCTGGTCCAGCAGCCGGACGGCAGCTGGGCGGTGGTCGACCAGAACTCCACGAACGGGACCACGATCAATGGGGCGGAGGAGCCTATTCAGCCGTACGTGCCGGTGCCGCTTCAGGATGGTGACCGGGTGCACGTTGGTGCCTGGACGACGCTCACGGTACGGAGGGGCTGAGCCCGTTATGCGTCTGCGGGCCGTCGCTGGCTGGTCGCACAGTTCCCCGCGCCCCTAAAGGGGCGCCACCTCCCGCAGGGGCCATGTATGTGGCCCCTGCGGGTCGTCCAGCCACGCCCACTGGCCCTCCTCCGTGACCGTCACTCCGAAGCGCTCGCGTACCGGTCGTCCCTCGCGGCGCCACAGCTCGTACGCCTCGTACGGGTCCAGGGTGTCCGCCGTGAGCGCCAGCAGGAAGCGGAAGAGTTCGTTCTCCAGGCTCGGGCGGGGCAGGCCGCCGGTGTACGGGGTGCCGGGCGCGGGGGCCACGCCCCGTAGCGGCACGAAGTAGGCCGGGGTGTGCAGGAAGCGGCCCTGGGCGTGCCCGGCGTCGCGGACCTTCAGCAGGATCAGCCCGGTGGCCAGCGGGGCCTCGATCAGCGCCCCCGGCGTGCACTGCGCCAGCCACCCGGCCGGCACCGACGGCAGGGTGCAGGTGGCGATGATCCGGTCGAAGGGCGCCCGGGACGGGCAGCCGCGCGCCCCGTCGCCGGTCACCACCGCCGGGCGGAAGCCCGCCGCCGTCAGATGCGTCCGGGCCGACTCGGTGATCTCCGGGTCCAGGTCGACCGTGGTGACCAGCCCGTCGCCGAGCCGGTGGCTGAGCAGCGCCGCGTTGTAGCCGGTCCCGGCGCCGATCTCCAGGACCGCGTGCCCGTCCCGTACGTCCAGGACCTCCAGCATCCGGGCCATCAGCGACGGCTGGCTGCTGGAGGAGAGCAGCTCCCCGTCGCGCACCCGGGTGGCCAGCGGCATGTCCGTGTAGACCCCCTCCAGCCAGCGCGCCCGCCGGGCCGGGTCCGGGTCCTGGCCCCACAGCCGCTCGTAGCCGCCGGAGCGCCCCACGAAGTAGTACGGCACGAAGAGGTCGCGGGGCACCTCCTCGAAGGCGGCCCGCCAGGCCGGGTCGGCGAGCGCGCCCCCGGCCACGATCTCCGCGACGAGGGCGGCCCGCGCCCCGGCGGCCGGATCCCGGTGTGCGCCCATATGTCCACTGTGCTGCGCCCGGGCCCGGGAGGCGAGTGGTCCTACGTCCCCGGTCCTCGGTCGCCGCGTCTGAGACCATGGACACGTGAATGAGATTCCGCGCGGCACGCTTCAGGAGCAGACCTTCTACGAGCAGGTCGGCGGCGAGGAGACCTTCCGGCGCCTGGTCCACCGGTTCTACCAGGGCGTCGCCGAGGACCCGCTGCTGCGGCCGATGTACCCGGAGGGCGATCTGGGCCCGGCCGAGGAGCGGCTCGTCCTCTTCCTGATCCAGTACTGGGGCGGCCCGCGCACCTACAGCGACCACCGCGGCCACCCCCGGCTGCGGATGCGCCACGCGCCGTTCACCGTCGACCGGGCCGCGCACGACGCCTGGCTGACCCATATGCGTACGGCCGTCGACGAGCTGGGGCTCTCGCAGGAGCACGAGACGACGCTCTGGAACTATCTGACGTACGCCGCCGCCTCGATGGTCAACACGGCGGAGTAGACCGGAAGTTCACGTTCCACCCCTCCCGACCCCGGAATGCGGGAATCCGTCATCGCATTCCGGTCACGATCGGGCAAGATCGGACCGCAAGCGGTTTCCACCGACCCGTGCCCTCTGAAAGCATCCGGACAGACTTTCGGGGGCAAGATCAGGGGGCCGGGTGACGGGGTTCGTGTTTCTGCGGGTGCGGGCGCACCGGCTGCTGCTCGCCGCCGCGCTGCTCGCCGTCCTGCTCACCACCTCGGTCCTGGCCGCCCTGACCGCCTTCTCGGGTTCCATCGGCGACGCGGCCCTGCGCCACACCCTGGCGACGAGGTCCGCCGCGCCCGCCTCGCTGATCGTCAAGGCGACCGTCCCCGAGGCGAAGCGGCAGGCCGCCGACGCCGCCGTGCGCGAGGGCGCGCGCCGCACCTTCGACGGACTCCCGGTCACCACAAGGACGTTGACCCAGTCCGGCCCGTACGCGCTGCCCCGCACCCTCCAGTCACCGGACGCCCGCAAGGGCACCGAGCCCGACCTCACGCTCTTCGCCGCCGTCGACCGCACCCGCGTCCGCCTCACCGGCGGCAGCTGGCCCGCCCCGCCGGGCACCGGCCGCGAGATCCAGGCCGCCCTCCCCGAGAACGCCGCCGCCCAACTGGGCCTGCGCCACTGGCCCGTCTCGCTGACCCTCGCCGACCGGCTGAACGGCCCGGCCGTGCGGGTCCGCGTCACCGGGGTCTACCGTCCCGTCGACGCCACCGAGGCGTACTGGCAGCTGGACGACCTCGGCGGCCGGGGCACGCGCCGGGTCAACTTCACCACGTACGGGCCGCTCCTCACCGATCCCACGGCGCTCACCGGCGGCCGGCTGAGCGCGGGCCAGACGTCCTGGCTGGCCTCCGCCGACTTCTCCGCCCTGACCACCCACCGGATCGGCGCCCTGCGCGCGGCCGCGACCCGGGGCCCCAAGTCCCTGGTGGAGGGCGGGGCGTTCGCGGGCGACGCGACCGCCACCACCGCGCTGCCCGACGTGCTCGACCGGGCCGAGCGCTCGCTGCTCGTCTCGCGCTCGACGCTGCTGATCGTGGCCCTGCAACTGGTGCTGCTCGCCGGGTACGCGCTGCTGCTCGTGGCCCGGCTGCTGAGCAGCGAGCGGACCGGCGAGACCGAGCTGCTGCGGGCGCGCGGCGGCTCCCGCGCCCGCCTCCTGGGCCTGTCCGCGACCGAGGCGCTGCTGCTCGCCGCCCCGGCGGCGGTGTGCGCGCCGCTGCTCTCCGACCCGCTGACCCGGCTCCTCGCGGGCCACGGCCCGCTCGCCCGGATCGGCGTCCGCCTCGACACCGGCCCGACCGGCACGGTATGGCTGGTGGCGGCGCTGGTCGCGCTGGGCTGCGCGGCGGCCGTGGTGGCCCCGGCCCTGTCGGCCGGGCGGACCTCGCGGGCCCGGGCGGCGGCGCTGCCCGCCGCCGTGCGCGCCGGGGCCGACATCGGGCTCCTGGTGATCGCCGGGGTCGCCTACTGGCAGCTGGACCGGCAGACCTCCGGCTCCGGGGCGCTCAGCGGCGACCGCGCGGGCTCCCTCGGCATCGACCCGCTCCTGGTGGCCGCGCCCGCCCTTGCGCTGCTCGCCGGGACCGTACTGACCCTGCGGCTGCTGCCGCCCGCCGCCAAGCTCGCCGAACGGCGGGCGGCGGGCGGGCGCGGGCTCCCGGCGGCGCTCGCGGGCTGGCAGTTCAGCCGCCGCCCGCTGCGCGGCGCGGGCCCGGTGCTGCTCCTGGTGCTCGCGGTCGCCATGGGCATGCTGGCGATCGGGCAGTCCGCCTCCTGGGACCGCTCGCAGGAGGACCAGGCGGACTTCCGCGCGGGCACCTCGGTGCGGGTCTTCGGGTCCAGCCTGAGCGGCTTCGGGCAGGCCGGTTCGTACGACAAGGTCCCGGGCGTACGGGCGGTGGCCCCGGCCGCGCGCTCCTCGGTGCAGCTCTCCGGCGACCGCTCCGGGACGGTGCTCGCCCTGGACACCGCCCACGCGGACGGGCTGCTGCTCCGCCACGACCTCGGCGGCAAGTCCGCCCGCGCGCTCCTGTCCGAGATCGGCCCGCCCCGGGCGGCCCGGCCCGGTGTGCCGCTCCCGGCCGACGCCGCCGAGCTCGGCCTCAGCCTGCGGCTCGACGCCGAGGGCGCCCGGGGCGGGGCCTCCCCGAGCGGGGTCGCCGTGAATCTGACGGCGGTGGTCGAGGACCGCTTCGGCATCCAGTACCGCCTCCCGGCCGGGAACCTGGAGGCCGACGGGCGCCCGGCCGAGCGCCGGATCTCCCTCGACCTGGCGGCGGGCGCGCCGGTGGGCCGCCCGGCCGCACCGCTCGCGCTCACCGGCTTCGAGCTGGACTTCAACGTGCCGTACGAGACGCCCGAGCAGCACCGCCTCACCGTGCGGGAGCTGCGGACCGTGGCGCGGGACGGGCGCAGCGCCCCCGTCGCGCTGCCCGCCGCCGACCGCTGGCGGGCCACCTCGCTGCAGTCCGACGACGGCCCGGGCGGCCTGATGAACCTGACCTTGCAGACCGACGGGCGGACGCTGTCGCTGCCGTACACCACCGGGTCGACCATGACCACCGCCAACTCCATGGCGGGAATACCGAGCCGGACCGTCAGGCTCTCCGCCGTCCGGCCCGCGCCGCCCGCGCTGACGGCGATCGCCACCGACCGGTTCCTGGCCTCCAGCGGAACCCGCGTCGGGCAGACCGTCACGGCCGTCCTGGCCGGGCAGACCCTGCGCGCGAAGGTCGTCGACCGGATGGCCGAGGTCCCGACGACCGGGCCCGGCGCCGAGACCACCGCCGGCGGCCGCGACGGCGGCACGCTCCTGCTCGACCTGAGCGCGGTCAACCAGCGGCTCGCCGTCGACACGGGCACCAGCCTCGCCCCGACCGAATGGTGGCTCGCCACCGGCGCCGGCGACGCGGCCCGCGCGGCGGCGGTGCTGCGGGCCCGGCCGGACATCGACCCGCAGCAGGTGGTGGTGCGCGCGGAGGTCGCCGAGCAGCTGCGGGACGACCCGCTGGGCGCGGGCCCGCAGGCCGCTCTCGTCGCCGCAGCGATCGTGGCGGCGGCCCTGGCGGCGGTCGGCTTCGCGGTGGCCGCGGCGGGCTCGCTGCGCGAACGCGGGGCGGAGTTCGCCGTGCTGCGGGCCCTGGGCGCCCCGCGCCGCCAGCTGGCCCGGCTGATCGCGGCCGAGCAGGGGGTGCTGATCGGACTGGCGCTGCTCGTGGGCCTCGCCCTGGGCGAGGTGCTGACGCGCGCGGTGGTGCCGCTGATCGTGCTGACCGGGCAGGCCACCCAGCCGGTGCCGAAGGTGCTGGTGGAGCTGCCCGCCGGGCGGCTCGCCGTACTGCTCGCGGGGGTCGCCGCCGTACCGCTGCTGATCGTCGCGACGCTGGCGCTGCGGCGGACCGACCCGGCGGTCTCGCTGCGCCACCAGGGGGACAACTGACATGACTGCCAAGGCCGTTGCCCCCTGGGTGCGCACCCGGCTGCGGACCGCGCCGGGCGCCGCGGGCGCGCTCGCCCTGCTGGTGCTGCTCACCGCGTTCCTGGCCGCGGCACTGCCGCGCGGGGTCGACGGGTACGAGGACCGGGGGCTGCGCCACGCGGTGGCGTCGGCGGCGCCGGAGAACTCGGTGATCCGGCTGTCCGGCCCGATGCCCCTGGGCAGCGACCCGAGCGCCCCGTCGCTCGGCCCGCAGGCCATGCAGCGGGCCTACCAGGAGCAGCTCAAGGCGATCCCGGCACCGCTGCGGGCGGACGACGGGCAGTCCGCGTACGGGGTGCGCACCACGGAGAAGATCCCCGCCACCAACCCGCTGGACGCCTGGCTGCCCAGGCCCGAGGGCATGCCGCCGCGCCTGCTGGTCGCCTCCCGGTCGTCGCTCTCCGACCACGCCCGGCTGGTGAGCGGGCGGCTGCCCACCGCGAAGGCGGACGCGACCTCGCACACGGCCGAGGCGGCGGTGACGGCGGCGACCGCCAAGGCGCTCCACATCACCCCCGGTTCGGTCGTCCACGTGCCGGGCGCGGAGGGCGAGCCGCTGGCGATCCGCATCACCGGCGTCGTACAGCCGCTGCTCCCGGACGGCAGCTACTGGGCCACCGAACCGGCGCTGCGCGGCCCCCAGCTCATCCCCGCCTCCCCCAAGCCGGACGAGCCGCACTACTGGTACGCGGGCCTGATCCTCGGCCCCGACTCGGCGCCCGCGCTCCTCGGCACGGCGGGCAGTCCCGAGCTGTACGCGGACATCGCCCCCGCCGCGCACGCCATGAACGCCCGCCAACTGCACGGCCTCACCACCTCCGTGGCCTCCCTGGAGGGCGGCCCGGCGCTCGCCGCCCTGCGCCTGCTGGTCGGCCCCGGCACCATGGTCTCCACCGAACTCGACGCGATCCTGGCGGAGTACACCTCGGTACGCGACTCGATCACCCCGGTGGTCGCGGTCGCCACCTTCGGCACGGCGACGGTCGCGGCCGTGGTCCTCCTGATGGCGGGCGGCCTGGCGGCGGCCCGCCGCGGCACCGAACTCGCCCTGCTGCGCGCCCGGGGCGGCTCGCTGCCCGGCATCGGCGGCCGTCTGGCCGCCGAGACCGCGGTGGTGACGGTCCCGGCGGCGGCGCTCGGCCTGGGCCTGGCGGTCCTGGTCGTACCCGGCGGCCGGATCGGCCCCGCGCTGCTCGCCGCGGCCACGGTCGCGCTGGTGTCCTGTCTGGCCCTCCCCGTACGGGCGATGGTCAGCCACCGCACGGTCCGCACCGCGGCCGACCGCGACGACCTCGTACGCGTCAGACCCTCCCGGCGCCGTACCGTGGCCGAACTGACCCTGCTGGTCCTGGCGGTGGGCGCGGTCGTGGCGCTGCGCCGGCGCAGCACGGCGGCGGGCTCCGACTCGCTGGTCAGCTCGGCGCCGGTGCTGATCGGCGTGATCGCGGCGCTGGTCCTCGTACGGCTGTATCCGCTGCCCCTGCGCTGGGCGGCCCGCCCGGCCGCGCGGCTGCGCAGCCCGGTCGGCTTCCTCTCGCTGGCCCGCGCGGGCCGCGCCCCCGGCGGCGGAGTGCTCCCGCTGCTCGCCCTGCTCACGGCGCTGACCACGGCCGCGTTCGGCGGCTCGGTGCTCGCCGGGGTGGCGGACGCGCGGGACCGGGCGGCGCTGTACGCGACGGGCGCGGACGCCAGGGTCGACAGCGTGACGCCGCTGCCGCCGGGCCTGGCGGACCGGGTCGCCAAGGTGGATGGGGTGTCGCAGGTGACGGCCGCCCATGTCGAGTACGGCGTGGAGATGCCGTACGGCGACAGGGTCGCGGTGATCGGCGCGGACCCGTCCCCGTACGCCCGCCTCACGGACCGGACCGGCCTGGGCACGATCGGGGCCGACGAGCTGAAGGCCCGCCCCGGCGGCAAGGCCCTGGCGGCGATCGCGTCGCCGAGGGTGGCGGCGGGCCTGGGCCGGGGCCCCCGGGAGGTACGGGTGGCGGGCTACCGGCTGACGGTCCAGGTGGTGGGGGTACGGGAGCGCACGCCCGCCGTCCCGCGCAGCGACTTCCTGCTGGTGGACACGGCCGGTCTCGGCGCACGGGAGCCGACGACGCTGCTGGTGGCGGGGACGGGACTGGATGCGGGCGCCCTGCGCCGAACGGTGACGACTCCCCGTACCGCGGGGGACCCTCCCACGGTCCAACTGCGCACGGAGACGCGCCGCAAGCTCGTCGACTCGCCGCTCCAGTCGGGCGCGGAACGGGTGTACGGGGCCGCGGTGGCGGCGGGCGCGGGGTACGCGGTGCTGGCGCTGCTGCTCTCGCTGCTGCGGGGCGCGCCGGAGCGTTCGGCGCTGCTCGCGCGGCTGCGGACGATGGGTCTGACCCGCCGTCAGGGCCGCCGCCTGCTGATCCTGGAGGCGCTGCCACAGGCGGTGCTTGCCGCGCTGGGCGGCGCTCTGACGGGCTGGGCGGCGACGGAACTGCTGTCCCCCGGCGTGGACTTGACGGGTCTGGCGCTCGCGGCGTCTCCGTCGACGGCAGCGGCGGGTGGCGGCCTCCGGCCGGACCCGATGTCCCTGCTGATACCGGCGGTGTGCGTGGTGGCGCTGGCGGCGGGGGTCGCGGCGACCCAGGCGTGGTGGACGAGCCGGCGCGGCTCGGTGACGGAACTGAGGGCAGGAGACACGAGATGACGGGGACGAGGGCGGGGGCGTCGTCGGGAGCGGATACGGAAGTCCGGACGCTGTCCGAACTGGAGGAACGGGCGGCGGCGCGGCGCGACCGCCCGGCGTACGGCCATGACGCCCTGATCGCCTGCGACCGCCTGGTCCGGATCTTCACGACGGACGGCGTGGAGGTCCAGGCCTTGCAGGGGCTGGACCTCCTGGTGACCGAGGGCGAGTTGATGGCCCTGGTGGGAGCGTCCGGCAGCGGAAAGTCGACGCTGATGAACATCCTGGCGGGCCTGGACGTGCCGACGGCGGGCCAGGCGAAGGTCGCGGGCCGGGACCTGCTGTCGATGGACGCGAAGGCGAGGCTGGACTACCGGAGGGAGGTGGTCGGCTTCGTCTGGCAGCAGACGGCGAGAAACCTCCTCCCGTACCTGACGGCGGCCCAGAACGTCTCGCTCCCGCTCCAACTCCGAGGCCGCCGCCGCGGCGCGAAGGGCAAGCCGCCCCGAGCGGACGAACTCCTCACGCTGCTGGGGGTGGCCCACTGCCGTGACCGCCGCCCCCACCAGATGTCCGGCGGCGAACAGCAGCGCGTGGCGATAGCGGTGGCCCTGGCCAACAACCCCTCGGTCCTCCTGGCCGACGAACCGACGGGCGAACTCGACTCCGCCACGGCGGAACAGATCTTCGCGGCGTTCCGCACGGCGAACGAGGAGCTCGGCACGACGATCGTCATCGTCACCCACGACCAGACGGTGGCGAACGAGGTCCGCCGCACGGTGGCCATCCGGGACGGCCGCACCTCCACGGAGGTCCTGCGCCGCACCCACCTCAACGAACAGACGGGCGAGGAGTCCGTGACCTCCCGCGAATACGCCATGCTCGACCGAGCGGGCCGCCTCCAACTCCCTGCGGAGTACACGGAGGCGCTGGGGATGGAACGACGGGTGCTGCTGGAGCTGGAGCAGGACCATATTCAGGTGTGGCCGGATGGGGGTGGGGCGTAGGTCTTGGCCCGGGGTTCGTCTGCGGGTGGGTGGGGGCTGGTCGCGCAGTTCCCCGCGCCCCTTAAATGCCGCTGCGCGGCATCCGCCTTTAGGGGCGCGGGGAACTGCGCGAGCAACCCAGCACGGTCCGCAGACGAAAAGGGGCCGGGGCGGAGCCCTGAAAAGCGGGGCGCAGGGGCCGCAGGCCCCGCAACGGGGTCCGGGGGCGGAGCCCCCGGGAAACCCACCTCATCCCCCACCCACCCCCGGAGGGTTAAGGGAAGGGGCGGGGAGGGGACCCCTCAAACCGGAGACAGCGGCAGCGCCCCCGCCCCCACCCTCCGAACCGCAACCGACCCATACGGCGTACGCAGCCGCAACCACGGCCCCGCCCCCAACAAAGCCAACTCCGCCCCAGCGTCAGGCGCGCCCCGCAAAAACCCCAGCGACTGCGCCGCATGCACCACCCGCAGCGGCACCTCCGTAGCCCCCAGCGTCCGCGACCAGATCTCACGCCCGATCCGGTCCCGCTCAGCCCGCGTACGCGACTGCTCCGGCAACGCCTCGTCCCGCGCCCGGAACTCCGCGACCGCGGCCGCGACCGCGCCGCGTATCTCGGAGGCCGAGGGCAGCCCCGGCAGCTGCCGCCAGCCACCGCGCGGCGGCAGCACACCGGCCCACGGCGGACCGGTCACGGCAGAAGGAACGACCACCGCGGACGCGGCCTCGTCGAGCGCCTCCAGGAGCTCACCCGCCGAGACGGTGACGTCGAGCTCCACCACCGCGTCCAGCCGTACCGTACGAATCACCAGCACCTCGAACGCCGGCGGACGCCCGAACACCGCCAGCGCACCGCCCCCGGCCTGCAGCCGGACGGCCGCCGACCGGTCGTAGTGGATCAGCCGGGCCAGGAAGGCGGCGAGATCCGCCACCTCCCCGGCATCGGCGAAGCCCAGCTTCACGGTCATGCAGCGGCCCGCTCCACGCGGTCACCACGGTCACCGTGATCACCACGGCCCCCGCGACCGCCCTCGGGCTCCTCCACGTACTCCTGCAGGAACGCCTTCTCCTCCGCGGAGATCCGCCGAGGACGCCCCGCCGCGAGGTCGAACGGCACCACGACCGTCGACGCCCGCACATACACCTGCTCGGGGTCCTTGATCTCGTACGCGATCGTCAGCGACGCCGCGCCGATCCTGGTGACCCACGACTCGACGGTCACCGGTGCGTGCCGGTGCACCAGCGGCCGCACGTAGTCGATCTCGTGCCGGGCCACCACGGACCCTCCCGAGAACGACGGCGAGCCGTCCCCCGGCGCCAGCCGGAACATGAAGTCGATGCGGGCCTCCTCCAGATAGCGGAGGAAGACCACGTTGTTGACGTGCCCGAAGGCGTCCATGTCCGACCAGCGGAGCGGGCAGCTGTAGATGTGGCGAGCCAAGAAGATCAGCCCCGGGTGAGCTTCTTGTAGGTGGCGCGGTGCGGACGCGCCGCGTCGGCCCCGAGCCGCTCGATCTTGTTCTTCTCGTACGACTCGAAGTTGCCCTCGAACCAGTACCACTTCGAGTCGCCCTCGTACGCCAGGATGTGCGTGGCCACCCGGTCCAGGAACCAGCGGTCGTGGGAGATCACGACAGCGGCGCCCGGGAACTCAAGGAGCGCGTTCTCCAGCGAAGACAGAGTCTCCACATCCAGGTCGTTGGTGGGCTCGTCGAGGAGCAGCAGGTTGCCGCCCTCCTTGAGCGTCAGCGCCAGGTTGAGGCGGTTGCGCTCACCACCGGAGAGCACACCGGCCGGCTTCTGCTGGTCCGGGCCCTTGAAGCCGAACGCGCTGACGTACGCGCGCGACGGCATCTCGACCTGGCCGACGTTGATGTAGTCGAGCTCGTCCGACACCACGGCCCAAAGGGTCTTCTTCGGGTCGATGTTGGCGCGGCTCTGGTCGACGTACGAGATCTTGACGGTCTCGCCGACCCGGATGGAGCCCGAGTCGGGGGTCTCCAGGCCCTGGATCATCTTGAACAGCGTGGTCTTGCCCGCGCCGTTCGGACCGATGACGCCGACGATGCCGTTGCGCGGCAGCGTGAACGACAGGTCGTCGATGAGGACCTTGTCGCCGAAGGCCTTGGAGAGGTTCTCCACCTCGACGACGATCGAGCCCAGACGCGGGCCCGGCGGGATCTGGATCTCCTCGAAGTCCAGCTTCCGCATCTTGTCGGCCTCGGCCGCCATCTCCTCGTAACGGGCGAGGCGCGCCTTGGACTTGGTCTGCCGGCCCTTGGCGTTGGAGCGGACCCACTCCAGCTCTTCCTTGAGCCGCTTGGCGCGCTTCTCGTCCTTGCGGCCCTCGACCTTGAGGCGGGAGGCCTTCTTGTCCAGGTACGTGGAGTAGTTGCCCTCGTACGGGATCGCGCGGCCGCGGTCGAGCTCGAGGATCCACTCGGCGACATTGTTCAGGAAGTACCGGTCGTGGGTGACGGCGACCACGGCGCCCGCGTACTTCGAGAGGTGCTGCTCCAGCCAGTTCACCGACTCGGCGTCGAGGTGGTTGGTGGGCTCGTCGAGGAGGAGCAGGTCGGGCGCCTCGATCAGCAGCTTGCAGAGCGCCACACGGCGCTTCTCGCCACCGGAGAGGTTGACCACGGGCCAGTCGCCGGGCGGGCAGCCCAGCGCGTCCATGGCCTGCTCCAGCTGGGCGTCGAGGTCCCAGGCGTTGGCGTGGTCGAGGTCCTCCTGGAGCTTGCCCATCTCCTCGAGGAGCGCGTCCGAGTAGTCCGTCGCCATGAGCTCGGCGACCTCGTTGAAGCGCTTGAGCTTGCCCATGATCTCGGCGGCGCCGTCCTGCACGTTCTCCAGGACCGTCTTGGCCTCGTCCAGCTGCGGCTCCTGCATGAGGATGCCGACGGTGAAGCCCGGCGACAGGAAGGCGTCACCGTTGGAGGGCTGCTCAAGGCCCGCCATGATCTTGAGAACGGTGGACTTGCCGGCACCGTTGGGACCGACCACACCGATCTTCGCGCCGGGCAGGAAGCTCAGCGTGACGTCGTCAAGGATCACCTTGTCGCCGTGCGCCTTGCGCGTCTTGCGCATGGTGTAGATGTACTCAGCCAAGAGAAACCGTCCGGCAGTGTGAATCGGGCTGTGGGCAGATACACCCCATCTTGCCGTACCGCCACCCCCTGGCGGAAACGGGTACTTCCACGGAACGCCGACCGGCGCCGTCGGGGAACGCCAGTGGCCCCGGTGTGCCTGCGCTCACCGGGGCCACTGTCACAGGGTGGTCACTCTGAGTCCGCGGTGGGGTGTCTCAGAGCCGCGGGGGTCAGTGCCCGGCGGTCCCGGCCTTCTTGCGGCGGAGGAAGAACACCGCGCCGCCGCCTATGGCGACCAGGGCGACAGCGATGCCCGCGATCATCGGCGTGGAGCTGGAGGAGCCGGTCTCGGCGAGGTCACCACCGGTGGTGGAGCCGGACGAGGTGCCGCCCGCCGAGGCGGGGCTGGGCTGCGACGACGGCTTGGTGGTGGGGGTGCCGGCGGTCTTGCAGTCCAGGACGCCCTTGAACTCCTGCTTGAAGCCGTTCGGCCCGGTGATCACGAAGTCGTAGGCCTGGTCCTCGGCGACCGGCACGGTGACGGTCTTCGACTTGCCGGCGCCGATCGTGTACGAGAAACCGGCCAGCTTGAAGGTGAAGGCCTCGTCGCCCTTGTTGGTCGCCGTGACGTCCACGCCGCCCTTGGCGCAGTTCTTCGCGGCCGTCAGGGCCGGGATGGCGCCCTGCTTGGCCCAGGTCGCCTTGGCCGCGGCGGTCACCGTGGAGTCGCTGGACCCGGCGAGGATCTGCGTCTGGCTCTTGGACTCACTGGCGAACGCACGGCCGACCGGCACCTGGGTGGTGGCCTGGACGGTCAGCGAGCCGGAGCCCGGCTGGGCGCCCGCGGGCACGTCGAAGAAGAGCTGCGAGCCGTTCTTGGCGGTCGTGGCCGCCTTGCCCGCCTTGTCGACGACCTTGACGCCGGCCGCCTTGAGCTCCTCGGACGGGGTCACCGAGACCTTGTCGGCGTTGGTGCGGACGGTCACCGGGCCGAGCTTGGAGCCCGCCTTGCCGGAGACGGCCGGGTTGTCGAGGGTCAGCGACGCCTTGGGCTCGTCCACGTTCTTCGCGGACTTGGTCAGCCAGTCCGCCAGGTCCTTGGCCTGCGCGTCCACCGCGTCGACCTGGGCGTGGTCCGAGTAGCGCCAGATGGCGACCTGGGTGGCGGCGGCGGCCGTGCCGTTGGTCAGCTGGCCCTTGAGGCCGGCCGACTTGGCGAGCGCCGTCAGGTCGTTCACCTGCGGGTACGAGTGCTCGAGGATCCAGCGGATCTTGCCCGCGTCGGGGTTGCCGCTCAGCGAGGTGCCGCTCCAGGGGGTCTCCTGGTACTTCGCGGCGGGCTGGGTCGGGTTGTGGATGTCGATGCAGTACGTACGCAGGGTGCCGCCGCCGTCGACGACCATCTGGAACAGACCGGCCGAGACCGGCCGGTCGCCGCCCTGCTGGTGGATGACGGCCTTGCCCGAGGCGTCCGGGTCCAGGCCCTTGATGGTGGCGACCGCGCCGCCCTGGTGCTGCTGACCGGGCGTGTCGGCGACCGCCGTGCCCGCACCGGCTATGGCGCCGCCGGCGACCAGACCCGAGACGGCGACAGCGGCAGCGAGGCGTGCGGCGCCGCGCTTGCGTACAGACTTGGGTACAGAAAACCCGTGAACGACTGAAAACACAGAATTCCCCTTCGGGCGAGGAGCTTTCGCGTACGTGCGCGTGGGGGAAGCGCCTCGCCTGCTGACTCAAGTGCCCCGTGAGTACCGGGAATCCTATGGAGGCCGAGCCTCCTGATCCCCCGTCATGCGATCAGATAACCATTCCGAATCGCAATCGTTATCGCCGGTACCCACTCCCACCTGGGGTTATCGACAAATCTCCAGTACGGAACGGGGCGTTCAGGGCGCTGCGGCGGCCACCGCGGGCGGCTTCGCGGACGCTACCCCGCGCCCCCCACCAGGGCTTTCTCCGGCCCCGGTCACGCTCACCCCTTCTGTCCCATCACCCCCCGCTACCGCACCCGCACCGCCCGTTTCGGACCACGCCGGAGCGGCCGTCGGAGCCGGGGGCGGGGCCGGTGTCCGCGTTCGCGAAACGGGCGAACCGCCCTCCCACGCCGGGTCCTTGGGCGGCTCCGTCAGGGACGGGTCCGCCTTCACCACGCGCCGGAACGCCGACGTCCCCCGGGTCAGGTCGTGACCCACCGCGACCGCCTCGACGTCCGCCGAGAATCTGCGCTGTCCGTCCTGGTCCTCGTCACGCACCCGCAACCTGCCGTGCACCACCAGCGGTTCGCCCACGGCGACCGAGCTCGCCAGGTTCAGACCCAGCGTCCGCCAGGCCCGGACCGTGTAGAAACTGGAGTGCCCGTCCACCCAGGCGTCCTTCTGCCGGTCGAACCGGCGCGGAGTCACCGCCAGCCGGAACCGGGCCACTCCGCCCGTCGCCGTCTCCCGGTACTCCACCCGCGTCGCGGCGTTCCCCACCAGCGTCACCAGCGTGTCGTTCATCCCCACCACTCCCCGTCATGCGTGCCGTGCGCGCCCGTCGCGCGCACGGCGTCCCCGTCGCAGCTCCGTCCGGCCCAGGCGGCCGATCGAACCCTTGCGCTGTCGATCTCCATGCTGGACCGGACGGAGGACCTTGCGCCGGGGACTGTGGACCACCCGGCGATTGTGGAAAACCTCGTCACCCGTACGAGGGTTGGCAGGGACGGCGCGCGTCGGTCGGCGGGGGCCGGGATCCGTCACAGAGCCCCCGGCCCCCTCCCGTCACCCCCTCACATCGCCCCTCTCACGACACCCCCGCCCGCACCCCCGCCCCGCCGCCGCGCACCGCCACGTACTGCTCGCGCACCTCGCGGTACCGCATCAGCTCCGCCGCGACCGGATCCAGGACCTTCGCCCGGCCGCACCCGGCCGCCGCCTCCCGCAACCGCCGCTCGGCCTCCTGCCCGTAGCGCCGGCCCGGCCCGCGCGCCGCGACCCCGCAGGCCCACTCGACCAGCGGGCCCCCGACGATCCCCGCCAGCATCACCAGCGCGGGCACCAGCAGCCCGGGCTGGAGCACGCCCACGATCTGGCCGACGAGCCAGAGCCCGCCCACGATCTGCACCAGCGTCATGGCCGCCTGCACCAGCACCGCCGCGGGCCACCAGGCGGGCCTGGGCGAGGCGCCCCGCTCCAGCTCCGCCCGTACCGCCAGCTCGTCCAGGGCCTGCGGCAGGCCCTCGGCGCCGCGCACCGCCGCTTCCCGCACCGCCTGCGCCCAGGGGGCGGGCAGTCCGGTGGCCGCCTCGTCCGCGACCAGGCGTACGGCCTGTTCGACACGTTGGCGGGCCGTCACCTCCTCCTCCGGAGGAGGAGTGGGCAGGGGCGACTCGCGGCCCGGGATGCGGATCCGCTCGTACCAGCGCCAGAGCCGCAGCCACGGAGTGCCGCAGGCGCGGCCGGCGTTGCGGCGCCACTCGCGTTCGGCCGCCTCTCCCGCCGCGGCCGCGCCCACGGCTGCCGCGAGCCGGTCGGTGAACGCCTCCCGGGCCCGCTCGTCCAGCCCCGTACGGCCGTCCGCGACGTACACCGGACGCAGTCCGGCGGCGGCCGCGTCCAGATCGGCGGCCACCCGGCGTTCCGGAGCGCCGCGCTCCTGCACGAACCGGCTGAGGAGGTCGCGCAGTTCGCCGACCCCCTGGCCGGTGAGGGCGGAGAGGGGCACCACGGTGGCGCCGGGTTCACCGTGCTCGCCGAGGGCCATGCCGTCCTCGTCGAGGAGGCGGCGCAGGTCGTCGAGCACCTGGTCGGCGGCGTCGCCGGGCAGCCGGTCCACCTGGTTGAGCACGACGAACGTGACCTCCGCGTGCCCGGCCAGCGGCCGCAGGTACCGCTCGTGGAGCACGGCGTCGGCGTACTTCTCGGGGTCCACGACCCAGACCACCGCGTCGACGAGCGCCAGTACGCGGTCGGCCTGGCGGCGGTGTTCGACGACCGCCGAGTCGAGGTCGGGCAGGTCGACGAGGACAAGCCCCTGCAGGGCTTCGGCGTTCGGGTCGGTGGGCAGCGGTCTGCGCCGCAGCCGCCCCGGCAGTCCGAGCCGGTCCAGGAGGCCCGCCGCGCCGTCCGTCCAGCTGCACGCGATCGGCGCGGCGGTGGTGGGGCGGCGCAGTCCGGTCTCCGAAATGTGCGTACCGGCGAGGGCGTTGAACAGGGTCGACTTGCCGCTGCCGCTGGCTCCGGCGATGGCGACGACGGTGTGCCGCGCGGACAGCCGCTGCCGCGCGGCGGCCTCGTCGAGTACGCGTCCGGCCTCGGCGAGCGTCTTCCCGTCGAGCCGCGTCCGCGACAGCCCGACGAGCTCGCGCAGGGCCTCGAGGCGCCCGCGCAGCTCGCCGCCGTAGGGCCCGCCGATGGGTACGTACTCCTCCACCGGCTCGGTTTCCTCGACGGGAACCTCCACCTCGGCGGGCTCGTTCACCCTTCGAGCGATCAGCCCGTCGTCCCAGGCGGGCGCGGACCGCGCGGAGTCGGCGGCGGGACCGGCACCGGCGGCCGCGCGCGCGTCGGGGGCGCGGCGGGAGGGACTTCGGCTCGGTCGGGGTGGGACTGCCGCCGGTGCGAATGCCGGTGGGGGCGTGGGGGACGATTCGGGGCGCGGGGGTGTTTCGATGCGGGTGGCGGGGGTGTTGGGGGTGGGGCGGGTGCTTTTCGTCGCGCCGGTGGACGGGTTCTTGGCCGAGGCGGCTGCCGCCGACGGGTCGGCCTCTGCCGTCGGGTCGATCTCTGCCGTCGGGTCGGTCGCTGCCGTCGCGGCTCCGGGCGCGTCGGCTTGGGGTGTGCCGGTTTCGGACCCGCCGCTTTCGGACGCGGCAGTTCCGGATGTGCCGGTTCCAGACGTTTCGGCTTCGGGCGTGTCGGCCTCTTCCGGGAGGGATTCCGTCCGTACGGATGCCGCAGGCGCGGCGCTCTCCTCGCCCGAATCCGGTTCCGCCCGCCGGGCAGGGGGCCGTTCGGCCCAGGGGCGGTCGAAGCCGAGCCACCCCGACGTCGGCGCGACGGCTTCCAGTCGGCCGATCGGGGGCCGCCCGGCGGCTCGTACCTCGACCGTCAGCGGTGCGGCCGCCGCCTGCGCGGGCTCGGCCCGACCGTCCATCGGCGGCTCCGGCTCCCCCTCCTCCGGAGGGGGAGGAAACTCGGCCCCGGGCTCCGGCTCGGGCTGGTCGGACCCCGGCCGATCCGTCAGAGCGGTCACCCCGCTCACCTCTCCTTCTGCAGTAGGGACAGCGCGGCGATCAGCCCGGACTGGGGCTCGGGGGTCACCCGGAGCGCGTCCAATGGGGCGAGCCGGCGGTCGCGTTCGGCGTTCAGGACGCGGTCGATGTACGTCGTGACCAGCTCGCCGCCCTGGTCGCGCAGGCGCAGCGCGCGCTGGGCGCCGATGCGTTCGGCGAGCCGCTCCCCGGCCCTGCGGGCACGGCGCCCGCCGAGGAGCGCGGCCGCCAGCAGGGCCGCCACGGCTTCGGCGGAGGGCGCGACGGCCCGGTCCATCTCCCGTACCTCTTCCTCGGCCAGCTCCTCAAGGACCCGGCGCCAGCGCCGTACGTCGAGCTCGATGCGCTCACCGGTCTCCCGGTTGCGTGCGCCCTCGGCGAGCTCGGCCGCCGCTGGTTCGCGGCCCCACGCCTCGCGGACCCGTTCGTCGGCGGCGTCCGCGGCGCACCCGAGCAGCTCTGCGAGGCTCTCGCAGAGCGCGTCGAGGAGCTCGACGGAGGTCGCGTCCCGGGGGTACGCACGCCAGCGGGTGAGCGCGTCCCCGGCGAGCACGCCCCCCGCCTGCAGCCTGCGCCGCACCCGTGCCCCTTCCCGCTCGTACGCCTCCTCGACCGCACTCGTCATCCGTACGGCGGCGGCGTACTGGGCGGCGACGGCGGAGGCGAGCTCGGGCATACGGGCGTTGAGCGAGTCGATGACGCCGGCGGCGGTACGGACGACGGCCTGCTGCCGGGCTGCCGGGTCCTGCGCCCGGTGGGTGAGCCACTGGCCGAGCGGGGCGACCGCGGTGGAAGGCAGCAATCCGCTTCCACCACCGGCAGATTCGGGCAGCTCGGGGATGGTGAAGCGGGGCACGTCACCGAGCCCGGCCTTGGTCAGGAGCGCGGCGTACTGCCGGGACACCTCGCCGATGACCTGGTGCGGCACCCGGTCGAGGACGGTGATCAGCGTGGCGTCGTACTCCTTGGCCGTACGCAGCAGATGCCACGGCACGGCGTCCGCGTACCGGGAGGCGGTCGTCACCATCACCCAGATGTCGGCGGCGCAGATCAGCTGGGCGGCGAGCAGACGGTTGCTGACGACGAGTGAGTCGATGTCGGGCGCGTCGAGCAGGGCGAGCCCGACGGGCAGGTTCCGCGAGGTCTCGACCCGCAGCGAGTTCTCCGCGTCATTGCCCCCGACGCCCTCCTCCACCTCCGTTTCTTCGTTCTGCTGGGGCAGCCATACGCGGGTGAGCTGGGGCAGTACGCGGATCTCGGTGAACCAGTGGTGGTCGTCGGGGTGGCAGACGAGTACGGGGGTGCGGGTCGTCGGCCGCAGCACGCCGGCCTCGCTGACCCGCCGCCCCACAAGGGAGTTGACGAGCGTGGACTTCCCGGCGCCGGTGGACCCTCCGACCACGGCGAGCAGCGGCGCTTCGGGATCTTTGAGCCGGGGCAGCAGATAGTCGTCGAGCTGCGCGAGCAGCTCGACCCGGGTCTGCTGTGCCCGCGCCGCCCCCGGCAGGGGCAGTGGAAGACGCACGGCGGCGACCCGGTCGCGCAGGGCGGAGAGTGCGTCGATCAGCTGAGGCCGTACGTCCAAGGTCGCCACATGCGAAGAATGCCCAATTTTGGCGCCTTTTTGAAGCGTATGGAGGCCTTCGCGCGCCGATCGGACACATGGGACAGACGGGATGAGTGGGACGCAGGCATAACGAGTGCACAACACCCGGCGCCACGAGCGTCAAAAGCGCTGCGTGTTCCGCGCTCGCCTGCGATTATCGGTTCGCTTCACCGAACCTCCACATCGTGCCACGCAGGTGAAGCAACCGGGACGAGGCGAGAGGAGCCCTATCCTTGTCCCCGGCAAGGTCACGGCCCGGAGCCCGCTCCGGACCACACCCTTGCCCGCCCGGGGGCTCCAGGCCACCGCGGCCGCCATCCGGCCCCCGTAGCTCAGTGGATAGAGCAGGCGCCTTCTAAGCGCTTGGCCGCAGGTTCGAGTCCTGCCGGGGGCGCCACTGCCCATGCGGTGTCAGGCCCTCCCTCCGGGAGGGCCTTTTTGCTGGTCGGGGGGACCATAGCGCGATGGGCGTACAGGGCGCGTAAAGCGCCGGATCCGGGCGATGAGGAGAACCGATGAAGCTTCCGCCCGGCCCTTCACGGCGGTCCCGGCGGTCGCCGTCGCCCCTGGAGCTGCCGCTCGGCGCCTGTGTCTCTGCGGGCGCCAGCCGTGTCACCCGTGCCCTCGGGCCGGGAGAAGGGAGCGGGCGCCCCTGAAAGAGCTGTGCACAGCACCTCGTCACAGGGCGGGGACGGGGTCACACATCTGGGTCTCACTCCGCCCAGGAGCTGGCCACGGCCGGCTCGGTGAGCGTCCCGGTGTCCTCCGCCCGAAGCATCCCGAAGCATCAGGTGCGCCGCGCCGACGCCCCGACGCCTACCGGCAGTTGCCGAAAGACGGGTCGGTTGCTCCTACGACACGATGTCCTTCTTCTCGAACCCCCGGAACGCCAGCGCCACCAGCACCAGTGCATACCCCACCGACACCCCCGCGCCCTGGGCCATGCCGCTCCACTCCAGGTGCGGCTGGAGCGCGTCCGCCCAGGCGAACTGCCAGTGTGCGGGGAGGGCTTCGCGCCAGTCGCCCAGGGCCGTGATCGCGTCCAGGACGTTGCCTACGATCGTCAGGCCCACCGCGCCGCCGACCGCGCCGAGCGGCGCGTCCGTCTTGGTGGACAGCCAGAACGCGAGGCCGGCGGTGACCAGTTGGGAGACGAAGACGAACGCCACGGCGATGGCCAAGCGCGGTATCGCCTCCCCGGCGCCGAGCGAGCCGCCGGTCGGGATCTCCAGCGGGCCCCAGCCGTACGCCGCCGTGCCCACCGCGAGCGCCACCAGCGGCAGCAGGACGATCGCCGCGGCGCTCAGGCCGAGCGCCACCGCCAGCTTGCTCCACAGCAGCCGTGCCCGGGGCACGGGCGCGGCCAGCAGATAGCGCAGGGACGACCAGCCGGCCTCCGAGGCGACCGTGTCGCCGCAGAACAGGGCGACGGGCACCACAAGGAGGAAGCCCGCCGAGACGAACAGGGCGGTCGCCGCGAAGTTCGCCCCGGACGCCGTCGCCGTGTCGATCAGGGTGATCCGGCCGTCCCGCCCGGACGGCGTGCCGCCGATCGCGAAGGCCGTGACCAGGATGAACGGCAGGGCGGCGAGGACGCCTCCCATCACCAGAGTGCGGCGGCGGCGCAGCTGGCGCGCCGCCTCCACCCGCAGGGGCAGGGTGCGGCGCGGGCGGTAGCCGGGGGCGGTAGCCCGCAGGTCCGGCGCGGGCTCGGCCCCGGTGTGCGTCGGCGCACTCATGCCGATCCTCCGATCAGGGTCAGGAACGCGTCCTCCAGGCGGCGGTGCGGGCCCACGCCCGTCAACAGCACGTCGAGGCGGACCAGTTCGGTGATCAGCTCCGTGGCCGTGGCGCCCTCCAGGCGCACCAGCATGCCCTCGTCGGTGCGGGTCGCCGCGCCGATGCCGGGCAGCGCGGCCACCTTGTCGGCGAGCACCTCGGTGACCGGGCCTTCGACGGTGACCAGGAGCGTGTCGCTCTCGCCGGTGATCTCGGCGACCGGGCCCGCCTGGATCAGCCGGCCCCGGTCCATGACCACCAGGTGTGTGCAGGACTGCTCCACCTCGGAGAGGAGGTGGCTGGAGACGATGACCGTGCGGCCGCCCTGGGCGTAACGGATCATCACGTCCCGCATCTCGCGGATCTGCGGCGGGTCGAGGCCGTTGGTCGGCTCGTCGAGGATCAGCAGGTCCGGCAGGCCGAGCATGGCCTGGGCGATGGCGAGGCGCTGACGCATGCCCTGCGAGTACGTCCGCACCGCGCGCGAGAGCGCGTCGCCCAGGCCCGCGATCTCCAGGGCCTCGTCCATGTGGGAGTCCTCGGCGGGGCGGCCGGTGGCCTGCCAGTACAGCTCCAGGTTGGCGCGGCCCGACAGGTGCGGCAGGAAGCCCGCGCCCTCGACGAAGGCGCCGACCCGGGAGAGGACCGGCGCTCCCGGCCGGATGGCGTGGCCGAAGACGCGGATCTCGCCGCTGTCGGGGCGGATGAGGCCCATCAGCATCCGCAGGGTGGTGGTCTTGCCCGCCCCGTTGGGCCCGAGCAGGCCCAGGACCTGGCCCTTCTCTACGCGGAAGGAGAGGTCGCGGACCGCGTACCGGTCGGTCGACTTGGCGTACTTCTTGGTCAGATCGGTGATCTGGAGCGGGACTTCGGCCAGCTCCGGATCGGGGGCGGGGGCCGTGGCGCGCCGGGTGGCCAGCAGGCCGAGCGCGATTCCCCCGCCCGCGAGCGGCATGCCCCAGGCCCACCAGGGCACCCCGGCGGGCTCGGTCTTCACGCCGGGCGCGGTCGGCACGGTCAGCGAGCCGTCCACGAGCGAGACCTTGTACGTGCCGGGCTCGGCCGGGGAGGCGTAGCCGAGGTCGGTCGCGGCGACCACCAGGCGCAGCCGGTGGCCCGCCTCCACGTTGTGGTCGACGGCGGGCAGGGTGACCTCGACCTCCTTGCCCTCCTTGGCGCCGGCCACCCGGACGGGCGCGACCAGCTGGGCGGGGAGCACCTGCTGCTTGCCGTCGGGGCCGACGTCGTACACCTTGCCGAAGAGCACCGCGTCGTCGCCGCTGGAGGTGACCTTCAGCCGGACGGTGGGCGAGCCGGTGATGCGCAGGCCGGGCCGCAGCGGTTCGGAGTCGAAGCGCGCGTACTGCCCGGGGAAGTCGATGGAGAGGCCGCCCACGCCGAGCGAGGACAGGCCCGCGAGGCCGCCGCCGACGCCGGGCACGGCGGAGATGGCGGGCGGGGCGGCGCCCGCCGGGTTCTCGAACGTCTGCTCGCGGCCGGTGAGCTTCACCGTGCGCGTGCCGTCCGCCAGGCCCGGGTAGCTGCCGCTGGTGGCGCCGCGCAGTTGGGCGGCGCCGTCGGTGGAGCTGATGCCGCCGGTCCTGGTGACCCGGAAGGCGGGGCCGGCGGAGGCGCCCTCGTCGCCCTTCAGATAGTGGTCGAACCAGGAGGCGATCCGGGCGTTGACCCGCCCCGACTCGCGGTCGCCGCCGTCGTGGCCGCCGGTGATCCAGTCGACCGCGACCGGGGCGCCGTTGGCGCGGATCCTCCGCGCCATGGCGTCGGCCTGGCCGAGCGGGAAGAGGGAGTCGCTCTGGCCCTGGACGATCAGCGCGGGCACCTTGATGCGGTCGCCCACGGCGGACGGGGAGCGGGCCGCGAGCAGGTCGCGCGCCTGCGCGTCCGGCTTTCCGCTGACCGCGACCCTCTCGTACATGTCGCAGAGCTGCTTCTCGAAGGTCTTGCAGCCGCCGCCGGTGGAGAAGAAGATCCCGGCCCAGAGCTTCTTGAACACCCCGTCGGGGAAGAGCGCGTCCGCCAGGTTCCAGTAGGTGATCTGCGGCGCGATCGCGTCGATCCGCTTGTCGTACCCGGCGGCCAGGAGCGAGATCGCGCCCCCGTAGGACGCGCCGGTGACGCCCACGCGCGGGTCGCCCGCCGCGTCGAGCTTCACCTCGGGGCGCTTAGCCAGCCAGTCGACGAGCCGCGAGACGTCCTTCACCTCGTACGCCGGGTCGTTGAGGCCGATCTCGCCCGTGGAGTCGCCGAAGCCGCGCGCGGACCAGGTCAGCACCGCGAAGCCCTCGCGCGCGAGGCTCTGCGCCTGGCCCCGGACGTCGCTCTTGCTGCCGCCGAAGCCGTGGCCGAGGAGGACGGCGGGGCGCTTCTTCTTGGCGTCGCCCGCCGTGAAGTACGACGTGTCGATCTTCGCCCCGGGCATCTCCATCACCCGGTCCTCCTGGTGCACCGCGGGCGTGCCGCCGGCGCCGGAGGCCGTCCAGACACCGGCACCGGCGAGCACCGCGAGGGCGGCGGCCACCCCGGCCGCCGCCCTCCCACGAGGTCTGCGCAATCTCATGGCTCCACCGTAAGCGCCGGGTCCGACAACCGAGCCTGCCGCCAGGTGGAGGTCGCGGGTGTACTCGCGGCGTACGGCGCCTGCTCGCCGTACCGCACCGGGAGTACGCCCGTCAGCCGAACGACGCCCGCTGGAGCCAGAAGTCCAGGAGCTCGGCGTCGCCGAGGACCTCGACCCTGGGGCTGTCGGCGGGCAGGCGGCGGTAGAAGACGCTCAGGACGTCGGTGAGCGGGCCGCGCAGCGCCACCGTGGCCTTCTCGTGGCCGCGCCGCCAGCTCACCCCGTCCTCGCCGAGCTCGATGAGCCACTCGGCGCCGGGCACGTCGGTGGCGTGCAGATGGATGCTGCGGCCGGGGCCGCGCAGTTCGGCGGCGGCCGGGGCCAGCTTGGCTGCCTGGACGTACGTGACGATCTCCAGCCACTCGTCGATGGTGTCCGCGGCCACCTCGGGCGCGAGCCGGTACTCCGCGCCCACGGTGAGGGCCGCGTCCGCGCGGTGGACCACCGTCTCGTGGGTCATCCGGCGCGCCCAGAACCCGGCGGTCGCCTCGCCCGCCCAGGTCCAGGCCGCCTGGTCGGCCCCGGCGTCGCGCAGGGTGTCAGCGCAGAGCGCGGCGCCCTGCGCCAACCATTCGTCCAGCGCCTCCGGTTCGTCCTTCTCGGGGCCGCTGAAGGCGGGCACGCGCTCCTGGGGGACGACGGCGGTGGCCTTCGTACGGACGATCTCGGCGACCCAGCGGTGAGCGCCGCCGACGTGGACGGCGAGCTGCCGAAGCGTCCAGTCGGGGCAGGTCGGCACGGTCACGGAGAGGTCCGCACCGGTCAGGTGGGACCTCAGCTCGTCGGTCTGTCGCAGGATTTCGGAACAGTAGAAGTCGTGGTCGAGAGGCGTGTGCGCGACTGTCATACCCCAAACCCTAGGCGGGGCCCGCCCGTTGCGTCCCGCGGAACGACCGCCGGATCCGGACAGACCCCGTAACGGGCCGAAGCGTCAGACCTGCTCGTCCTCGGGGATGCTCACCAGCCACCGCGTCTCGCGGCGCGGGCGCAGGTAGAAGGCCCAGTAGAGGGTGGCGACGGCGGTGATGCCGCCGGTCCACAGCAGGTACCGCGTCTCCTGCTGGGTGAGGATGTACGCGAGGACGGCGATCAGGACCACCGGGACCGCGGGCCACAGCGGCATCCGCCAGGCGGCGGTCTCGCGGTGCGAGCCGCGGCGGCCGAGCAGCGCGGCGACCGCGACCAGCAGGTACATCCCGGTGACCGAGACGCCGGTGACGCCGTACAGGGTGTCGAGGTCGACGAAGCAGAGGGCCGCGCCGGGGACGCCGACCAGGAGGGTGGCGACCCACGGGGAGCCGAACCGGCCCAGGCGCGACAGGCCGCGGTTGACCGGCTCGGGCCAGGCCTTGTCGCGGGCCGAGGCGAACAGGACGCGGGAGTTCTGGATGACCATCACGATGCCCGCGTTGACGATGGCGAGGGCCACGCAGAGGCTGACGAAGGTGCCGACGGCCGAGTTGGACCAGGCGGTGACCATGCCGCTGATGTCGCCGGAGGCGAGCGCCGAGAGGTCGGAGGCGCCCAGGGTGATGGCGATGACGGGGACGAGGATGACGGCGGTCGAGATGGCGAGGGTGGCGAGCACGGTCCGGGCCACGTTGCGGCGCGGGTGCTCCAGTTCCTCGGAGAGGTAGACGGCGGTCGAGAAGCCCTGGGTGATGAAGAGGGCGATGGCGAGTCCGGAGACCACCATCATCGCGGTGACCGTGGAGTGCGTACCGCCGTCCCCGGCGACCGCGCCGTGGACGAGGGAGGAGGCGCCGCGGTGGCTGTGGGAGAAGCCGAGTACGGCGACGACGGCGGCTGCGACGACTTCGAGTACCAGGAAGATGCCGGTGATCCAGGCGTTGGCCCGCAGGTCGAGCAGTCCGGCGAGGGTGGCGAGCAGCATCACGCCGCCGCCGGCGACAGGCGCCGGGATGTGCACGAGCGGGGCCAGGTAGTCGGCGGTGCCCATGGCGATGACCGGAGGGACGATCATCACCACGAGCAGCGAGAGGACGAAGACCAGCCAGCCCGCGAGCCGTCCGGCGAGCGTCGAGACCATCGCGTACTCGCCGCCCGCGCTGGGGATGAGGGTGCCCAGCTCCGAGTAGCAGAACGCGACGCCGATACAGAGCAGCGAGCCGATGGCGATGGTCAGCGCGGTGTACGTGCCGAGGCTGGAGAAGAGGTCGGGCACGACCACGAAGAGGGTCGACGCGGGCGTCACGCAGGAGAGCGTGAGCAGGGTCCCGCCCACGACGCCGATGGAACGCTTGAGCTTCTTGGGGGCTTCGCCCGTAGCCGGGGAGAGGACGTGGGGCGGGCTGAGCGTTTCGGTCATCGATGTGCGTCCGATCGGCGGGTGGGGGTGTGAGCGGGGAGCGCTATCGACCTCCGGGTGGTGCTCCGGGGCCCGTCCGGGCCCCGGTGGTGAGTAGTGGGTCGCTCCCGGGCCGCCATTTCAATCTCCACGCGATCCGCAGGTCAATAGCCGTTCACCTACGGAATTCGTCGCCCCGATACCCTTCCAGCACCGATATAGCGTTAAGAGCGCAATAAAAGCGCATGATCGAGCGGTACGGGAACCGCAGCCTCCACGCTGAAAAAGTTTGCGGAATTCCGAATACCGGAACACCTTGGCACCCCGTGCCGGGGCCTCTGGTTACCCCCGGTCACCGACCGGAGGCTGTACGGGCACGCAGAACGGCCGCGAAGCCCCCTCGTCCGGGGCTCCGCGGCCGTCTGTCAGGCGTACGTCAGTGGTTGCGCGGGAAGCCCAGGTCGACGCCCGTGGGGCCCTCGGAGGGGTCCGGCCAGCGGGTGGTGACGACCTTGCCTCGGGTGTAGAAGTGCGTGCCGTCGTTGCCGTAGATGTGGTGGTCGCCGAAGAGCGAGTCCTTCCAGCCGCCGAAGGAGTGGTAGCCCACCGGGACCGGGATCGGCACGTTGACGCCGACCATGCCGGCCTCGACCTCCAGCTGGAAGCGGCGGGCCGCGCCGCCGTCGCGGGTGAAGATCGCGGTGCCGTTGCCGAACGGCGAGGCGTTGATGAGCGCCAGGCCCTCGTCGTACGACTCCACGCGCAGCACGCACAGCACCGGGCCGAAGATCTCGTCCTTGTACGCGTCGGCCGACGTCGGCACCTTGTCGAGCAGCGAGAGGCCGATCCAGTGGCCGTTCTCGTAGCCCTCGACGGTGTATCCGGTGCCGTCCAGGACGACTTCGGAGCCCTGCGCGGCCGCGCCCGTCACGTACGAGGCGACCTTGTCGCGGTGGGCGGCCGTGATCAGCGGGCCCATCTCGGAGGCCGGGTCGTCGCCGGGGCCGATCTTGATCTTCTCGGCGCGCTCGCGGATCTTCGCCACCAGCTCGTCGCCGATGGCGCCCACCGCGACGACCGCCGAGATGGCCATGCAGCGCTCGCCCGCCGAGCCGTACGCGGCCGAGACGGCGGCGTCGGCGGCCGCGTCCAGGTCGGCGTCCGGCAGGACCAGCATGTGGTTCTTGGCGCCGCCCAGCGCCTGGACGCGCTTGCCGTTGGCGGAGGCCGTGGTGTGGATGTGGCGGGCGATCGGGGTGGAGCCGACGAAGGAGACGGCGGCCACGTCCGGGTGCTCCAGGAGGCGGTCGACGGCCACCTTGTCGCCGTGCACGACGTTGAAGACGCCGTCGGGCAGCCCGGCCTCGCTCAGCAGCTCCGCGATCTTCATCGACGCCGACGGGTCCTTCTCCGACGGCTTGAGGACGAAGGTGTTGCCGCAGGCGATGGCGAGCGGGAACATCCACATCGGCACCATCGCCGGGAAGTTGAACGGCGTGATGCCCACGACGACGCCGAGCGGCTGGCGCAGCGAGGCGACGTCCACCCGGCTGGCGACCTGCGTCGACAGCTCGCCCTTGAGCTGTACGTTGATGCCGCACGCCAGGTCCACGATCTCCAGGCCGCGCGCGACCTCGCCGAGCGCGTCCGAGTGCACCTTGCCGTGCTCGGCGGTGATCAGCTCCGCGATCGCGTCGCGGTTGGCGTCGAGCAGCGCGCGGAACTTGAACAGCACCGTCGTACGTTGAGCCAGCGAGGACTGGCCCCAGGTCGCGTACGCCTCACGGGCCGCGGCGACCGCCGCGTCCACCTCCTCCACGTTCGCGAAGGCGACCTGCGTGGTCACGGCCCCGGTGGCGGGATCGGTGACCGGGCCGTACGTACCGGACGCGCCCTCGACGGTCTTGCCACCGATCCAGTGGTTGACGGTCTTCGTCATGCGAATAGCTCCTTCAGAGATGGCGGCGTCGGGCTGCGACTTGCCGGTCGTACTCCTCACGCGCCTCGACCGCCGACGAGCGGGTCGCGGTCTCGGCCACAGGAACATCCCACCACGCCTGTGCCGGGGGCGGGCCCGACACAGTGTCTGCCGTTTCGGTCTCGACGTAGACACATGTAGGACGGTCCGCCGCGCGGGCGGCCGCGAGGGCTTCGCGCAGGTCACGAACGGTCTTGGGACGCAGCACGGCCATCCCGAGCGAGGCCGCGTTGGCCGCCAGGTCCACCGGCAGCGGCTCGCCCGTATAGGTCCCGTCGGGTGCCTTGAAGCGGTACGCGGTGCCGTAGCGCTCGCCGCCCACCGAGGCCGAGAGGCCGCCGATCGAGGCGTACCCGTGGTTCTGCAGGATCACCACCTTGATGGGGAGGTTCTCCTGCACCGCCGTGACGATCTCGGTGGGATTCATCAGATACGTGCCGTCGCCGACCAGCGCCCACACCGGGCGGCCGGGCGCGGCCAGCGCCACCCCGATCGCCGCCGGGATCTCGTATCCCATGCAGGAGTAGCCGTACTCGACGTGGTACTGGTCGCGCGAGCGGGTCCGCCAGAGCTTGTGCAGATCGCCGGGGAGCGAGCCCGCCGCGTTGATCAGGATGTCGTCCCCGGTGACCAACGTGTCGAGTGCGCCCAGGACTTGGGCCTGGGTGGGGCGGACGTCCTCGTCCCCGGGCGTGTACGCGGCGGTGACCCGGTCCTCCCAGGCGGCCTTCGCCTCGCCGTAGGCGGTCGCGTACGCGGGGGCGGCGCGGTGCTCGCCGAGGGCCCGCTCCAGCGCTTCGAGGCCCGCGCGGGCGTCCGCGACGAGCTGGAGCGCGCCCAGCTTGTGGGCGTCGGCGCCGTTGACGTTCAGCCCGATGAAGCGGACGGACGGGTTCTGGAAGAGCGTCGAGGAGGCGGTGGTGAAGTCGGTCCAGCGGGTGCCGACGCCGAGGACGACGTCGGCCTCGCGGGCGAGCGCGTCGGCCGTGGCGGTGCCGGTGTGGCCGATGCCGCCGACGTCGCAGGGGTGGTCGTACGGCAGTGAGCCCTTGCCCGCCTGGGTGGACGCGACCGGGATGCCGGTCCGCCCGGCGAAGCGGCGCAGGGCGTCCTCGGCGCGGGCGTGGTGCACCCCGCCGCCCGCGACGACCAGCGGACGGCGGGCGGCGCGCAGCAGTTCGGCCGCCTCGTCGAGCTCCACCGCGTCCGGCTCCTGGGCGCGCACGTGCCACACCCGCCGCCGGAAGAACTCCTCCGGCCAGTCGTACGCCTCCGCCTGCACGTCCTGCGGCAGCGCCAGCGTGACCGCGCCGGTCCTGGCCGGGTCCGCGAGCACGCTCATCGCGGCGAGCGCGGCCGGGATCAGGGCCTCGGGCCGGGTGATCCGGTCGAAGTAGCGCGAGACCGGCCGCAGGCAGTCGTTGACCGACACGTCGCCCGCGTACGGGACTTCGAGCTGCTGGAGGACCGGGTCGGCCGGGCGGGAGGCGAAGACGTCACCGGGCAGCAGCAGGACCGGCAGGTGGTTGACCGTGGCCAGGGCCGCGCCCGTGACCAGGTTGGTGGCGCCCGGCCCGATCGAGGTGGTCACCGCGTGCGCCGAAAGACGCCCCGACTGGCGGGCGTAGCCGACGGCCGCGTGCACCATGGCCTGTTCGTTGCGGCCCTGGTGGTACGGCATGTCGCTGCCGGGTTCCAGGAGCGCCTGGCCGATCCCGGCGACGTTGCCGTGGCCGAAGATGCCCCAGGTCGCGGTGATCAGGCGCTGTTCGGTGCCGGAGCGGGCCGTGTACTGGCGGGAGAGGAAGGCGAGCAGCGCCTGCGCGGTGGTCAGGCGCCTGGTCGTACCGCTCATCGGTAGCCCTCCGCGTGGTCGGGGTGGAAACGGATCTGCCAGACGCGTTCCTCGCCCGGGCCCGCCATCACGTTCAGGTAGTACATGGGGTGCCCGGGCGCGGCGATGGAGGGGCCGTGCCAGCCGTCGGGGACGAGGACGGCGTCGCCGGTGCGGACCTCGGCGAGGACCTCGGCGCCGCCGGGGCGCGAGGGCGAGACGCGCTGGTAGCCGAAGCCCCGCTCGGTCGCGAACTCGAAGTAGTAGATCTCCTCCAGCTCCGACTCCTGCCCGGGGACGTGCTCGTCGTGCTTGTGGGGCGGGTAGGAGGACCAGTTGCCGCCCGGGGTGATCACCTCGACGGCGATCAGGCGGTCGCAGTCGAAGGCGTCGGCGGCAGCGAAGTTGCGGACCTCGCGGGCGCTGACGCCCGAGCCGCGCCGTTCGACGGGCACCTCCGGCGCGGGGCCGTGACGAGCGGGGAGTCGGCGCTCGCATCTCGCTCCTGCCAGGGCGAAGCGGCCTCCCGCGCCGGAGGCGATCTGTGCGTGGGCGTCGCGCGGGAGGTACGCGAAGTCGGTGACTCCGGCGAACACGCTCTCCCTGCCCAGCAGTTCCATGGTCCGGTCTTCTACATGTACCGTACAGCCACCTTGGAGGGGTAGCAGGATCCACTCGCTGCCGCCGGTGGCGAAGGCGTGCGTACCGCCCGGCGCCAGCTCCAGCACGCGCAGCCCCGAGTAGCCCCAGCCCGCCCGCTCGGGGCCGATGTCGAGGGCGTACGCCTCGCGGGAGGTGGTTCCGGCCCGTACGAACAGCTCGTCCTTGTGCTCGTCCATGCCTCCTCCCTACCCCCTCAGCAGCCCGGCGGCGGTGTCGACCGCGCCCGCCACGTCGCCGTCGGCCGGATAGAGCAGGGTGCGCCCGGCCACCAGGCCCTGCACGGTGGGCAGTCGCAGCGCGCCGCGCCACTTCTCGTACGCCGCCTCCTGTTCCCCCGGCGTCTTGCCGATGTCCCCGCCGAGCAGCACGGCGGGCAGCGTGGTGGTCGCCATCACCCGGGCCATGTCGTCCGGGTCCTCGGTGACGGGCACCTTCAGCCAGGTGTACGCCGAGGTCCCGGCCAGTCCGGAGGCGATCGCGAGCGAGCGCGTGACCGCGTCCGCGCTGAGATCGTTGCGCAGCCGTCCGTCGCGCCGGTGACAGATGAACGGCTCCACGAAGACGGGGAGCTGACGCTCCGCCATCTCGTCGATGGCGCGGGCCGCCGAGTGCAGCGTGTCGAGCGAGCCGGGGTCGTCGTAGTCGAGCCGCAGCAGCAGCTTGCCCGCGTCGAAGCCGAGCCGGGCGAGGTCCTGGGCGCGGTGACCGGTGAAGCGGTCGTCCAGTTCGAAAGCGGACCCGGCGAGCCCTCCCCGGTTCATCGACCCCATGACGACCTTGTCCTCCAGGGCCCCGAGCAGCAGCAGGTCCTCCAGGATGTCCGCGCTGGCCAGCACCCCGTCGACGCCGGGCCGGGACAGCGCGAGGCAGAGCCGTTCGAGGAGTACGGAACGGTCGGCCATGGCGAAGGCGTCGTCGCCGACGCCCAGCGCGCCCCGGGCCGGGTGGTCGGCCGCGATGATCAGGAGCCGCCCGGCGCCCCGCACGAGCGGGCGCCGACCGCGCCGGGCGGCGGCTTCGGCGACGGCCTCGGGGTTGCGGGTGCGCACCCGGGCGAGGTCGCCGGGGCTGATGCGGATGCTCACGCCTCTCCCCCCGCCAGTACGCGCTCGACCTCGGCCGGGTACGGCATGGCGGAGGAGCAGGCGAGCCGGGACGCGACGATCGCGCCGGCGGCGTTGGCGTACCGCATCAGCCGCTCGGTGTCCCAGCCGGCCAGCAGCCCGTGGCAGAGCGCCCCGCCGAACGCGTCCCCGGCGCCGAGCCCGTTGACCACCTCGACGGGGACGGGCGGCACCTCGGCGACGCTCCCGTCCCGGTGGACGGCGAGCACCCCCTCGGGCCCCTGTTTGACCACGGCGAGCCGCACCCCGAGCGCGAGCAGCGCCCGGGCGGCGGCGTGCGGTTCGCGCTCCCCGGTGGCCACTTCGCACTCGTCGAGGTTGCCGACGGCGACGGTGGCGTGGCGCAGGGCCTCGCGGTAGTACGACCGCGCCTCGGTCGCGTCTCCCCAGGCTGTGCCCTTCCAGAACGCCGGCCGCCAGTCGAGGTCGAAGACCGTGGTGCCGGTGCGGGCGCGGGCGGCCAGCGCCGCCAGCGTGGTGGACCGGCTCGGCTCGACGCTCAGCCCCGTGCCCGTGACCCAGAAGATCCGCGCCGCGCGGATCGCGTCCAGGTCGAGGTCCGCCTCGTACAGCTCCAGGTCGGGGGCCTTGGGCTCGCGGTAGAAGTAGAGCGGGAAGTCGTCCGGCGGGAAGATCTCGCAGAAGGTGATCGGGGTCGCCAGGCCCGGCACGCTCTTCACCCAGCGCGCGTCGACCCCGAACTCGCCCAGCTCCGCGCGCAGATACTCCCCGAAGGGGTCCTCGCCGGTGCCGGTGATCACGGCCGTGCGGCGCCCGAGCCGGGCCGCCGCGACCGCCACGTTGGAGGGCGAGCCGCCGAGGAACTTGCCGAACGACGTCACCCGGGAGAGCGGCACGCCGGTCTGGAGCGGGTAGAGGTCCACCCCGATCCGCCCCATGGTGATCACGTCGTACGGAACCGCCTCCATGCACGCCCCCTTCATCGGCGACCCCAGAGCCTGGCGGTCCCAGGTCTAGCCGCCCCGCCCCGGCCCTGTCAATCTTTTGTCCTTACATTCGGACGTAGCCTTGACACCGTTCCGGCGCCCCCGGAAGGCTGGCTCCCATGACGACGGCCAAGACTCGCATCCGGATCGGCTCGGCCCCCGACTCCTGGGGCGTCTGGTTTCCCGACGACCCCCGCCAGGTCCCCTGGTCCCGCTTCCTCGACGAGGTCGCCGGGGCCGGATACCGCTGGATCGAACTCGGACCGTACGGCTATCTCCCCACCGACCCGGCGCGCCTCGCCGACGAGACCGCGCGCCGGAACCTGCGCGTCTCGGCCGGGACCGTCTTCACCGGCCTGCACCACGGCCCGGCGGTGTGGGACACGACCTGGGAGCACGTCGCGGACGTGGCCGAGCTGACCCGGGCGACCGGCGCCGGGCACCTCGTCGTCATCCCGGCGTTCTGGCGCGACGACAAGACCGGCGAGGTGCTGGAGAGTGCGACGCTCACCGCCGCGCAGTGGCGCGATCTCGCCGGTCAGACCGAGCGGCTCGCCCGCGAGGTGCGCGAGCGGTACGGGCTGCGGATCGTCGTGCACCCGCACGCCGACACCCACATCGACAGCGAGGAGAACGTCGCCCGCTTCCTCGACGCCACCGACCCCGACCTGGTGAGCCTCTGCCTGGACACCGGGCACTACGCCTACTGCGGCGGCGACAGCGTCAAGCTGATCGAGACGTACGGGGAGCGGATCGGCTACCTCCACCTCAAGCAGGTGGACCCGGAGATCCTGGCCCAAGTACACGCCGAGGAGCTGCCGTTCGGGCCCGCCGTGGCCCGGGGGGTGATGTGCGAGCCGCCCGCCGGGGTGCCCGCGCTCGAACCGGTGCTCGCCGCCGCCCAGGCGCTCGACGTCGACCTGTTCGCGATCGTGGAGCAGGACATGTACCCGTGCGACCCGGACCGCCCGCTGCCCATCGCCACGCGCACGCGCGCGTTCCTGCGCTCCTGCGGGGCGTGACCCGATGACCTCCGCACCGCTCGGGATCGCCGTCGTCGGCACCGGAAAGATGGGCGCCGACCACGTCCGCCGCCTCACCACCGTGATCGGCGGGGCCCGGGTCGCGGCCGTCGCCGACATCGACGCGGAGCGCGCCAAGGCCGTCGCGGGCCCGATCGACGGCTGCACCGCCCACACCGACCCGGCGGCCGCGATGGCCGCGCCCGGCGTCGACGCGGTCCTGATCGCCGCCTCCGGCCCGGCCCACGAGCCCGCGCTCCTGGAGGCGTTCCGGCGCGGGCTGCCGGTCCTGTGCGAGAAGCCGCTCACCCCGGACCCGGGCGGGGCCCTGCGGGTCCTGGAGGCCGAGACCCGGCTCGGACGCCGCCTGGTGCAGGTGGGCTTCATGCGGCGGTACGACGCGGAGTACGTACGTCTCAAGGCCCTGCTCGACGAGGGCGGCCTCGGGCGCCCGCTGTTCCTGCACTGCCGTCACCGCAACGCCTCATCGCCCTCCTTCTTCACCACCGAGATGCTGATCCGCGACTCCGTGGTCCACGAGGTCGACGCGGCCCGCTGGCTGCTCGGCCAGGAGCTCACCGCCGTCCAGGTGCTCCGCCCGCGCCCGTCCTCGTACGCCCCGGAGGGCCTGGGCGACCCGCAGCTCGTGCTGTTCGAGACGGCCGGCGGCGCGGTCGTCGACGTCGAGATCTTCGTCAACTGCGGCTTCGGGTACGAGGTGCGCTGCGAGGCGGTCTGCGAGCGCGGCGCCGCCTCGACCGGCGCCGGGAGCGGCCCGGTGGTCCGCTCCGGCGGGCGCTGGGGCGGCGAGATCCCGCAGGACTTCACGGTCCGCTTCGCCGACGCGTACGACCGCGAGGTGCAGGCGTGGGTGGACGCCACCCGGCGGGGCCGCGCCGAGGGCCCGAGCACCTGGGACGGCTATATGGCGGCCGTGGTCTGCGAGGCGGGGGTACGGGCCCAGCGCTCGGGCGAGCGGGTGGCCGTGGAGCCCGCGCTGGAACGGCCTGGGCTGTACGTGTAGCCGGACGCGTCGCCGCAGCCGTACGCGTGCAGGGAGCGCGCGGCTGAGCCTTCGTGCGCCCGGGGGGCGCCCCCTCGCCCCATTCATCACCCCTGTCACAACCATCCCCTTCCCGTCACACATGTCTCCATTACGCGAGTCTTGCGTCACAGAGAGTCGACAGCCGCACCCCCGCCTTCACTCTCCGTCGTTCAACGGGCACAGGCTGAGTGATCGTCAAGTGCCCGCGCCCAGCTCCCCCGACGGCCGCCAGACCGCCGCTGCGGCGCACGCAGGGAGGTGCCCACCATGACCGACCGACGACTCTGGTCGTACAAGGAGATCGCCGCGCACATCCGCGTACAGCCGGACACGGTCCGCTCGTACCGCAAGCACGGGCTGCTGCCCCCGCCCGACACCGTCGAGAACGGCAAGCCCTTCTGGTACGCCGACACCATCCGCACCTGGGTCGCGAGCCGCCCGGGGAACCGGAGCCGCAGGACGAACGACTGACTGAGGAGGTGGAGCGGGTACTGGATTAATACCCCCTAGGGGTATAACGTGGAACCTGTCAGTGGGTCTCGGCTTCCCCGTGACCCCCTGGTGCACCATGGATCCGTACCGCCCCACAGAGGAGAACTCCATGACCTCCGAGACCGAAGCCGCCGTCGCCACGACCGGCTCCTGCTGCTCGCCCGCCGGTTCCTGCCACAGCGACGGCCCGGCCGACGTCCAGGTCGGCTCCGTCACCACCGTGTACAAGGTCTCCGGCATGACCTGCGGGCACTGCGAGGGCGCCGTGTCGGGCGAGATCGGCGAGATCGCCGGCGTCGGTTCGGTGAAGGCCGTCGCCGCGACCGGTGAGGTGACCGTCGTCTCGGCCGCGCCGCTGGACGACGAGGCCGTCCGCGCGGCGGTCGACGAGGCCGGCTTCGAGCTGGTCGGCCGGGCCTGAAGCCCGATCTTCCGCTTCCGGGCCGTACGACGAGCGCATCCGCGCCGTACGGCCCGGTCTCTTTTTCAGGAGCTCACGTGGAGACCAACGTGGAAAGCAACCTGGTCGAGCTGACCATCGGCGGCATGACGTGCGCCTCGTGCGCGGCCCGCATCGAGAAGAAGCTGAACCGGATGGACGGGGTCGAGGCGACGGTCAACTACGCGACCGAGAAGGCGAAGGTCGCCTTCGGCGACGGCGTCGAGGTGGCGGGCCTGGTCGCGACGGTCGTGAAGATGGGGTACACGGCGGAGTCGCTGGCGCCGCCCGAGCCGCCGCCTCCCCCGATGGCCGTCGCCGCCCCTGAGGCGGACCGGCGGGAGCCGAGCGCGCCCCCCGTCGACACGCGCCCGGACGCGGCGGCCGCCGCCGAGAGCCGTGCGGCCCAGGCGCTTGCCGCGCTGCGGCAGCGGCTCCAGGTCTCGGCGCTGCTCGCCGCGCCCGTCGTGCTGCTCGCCATGGTCCCCTCGCTGCAGTTCGACAACTGGCAGTGGCTGAGCCTGACGCTCGCCGCGCCGGTCGTCGTCTGGGGCGGGCTGCCCTTCCACAAGGCCGCCTGGACCAATCTGAAGCACAGCGCGGCCACCATGGACACCCTCGTCTCGGTGGGCACCCTCGCCGCCTTCCTCTGGTCGCTGTGGGCGCTGTTCTTCGGCGACGCGGGCAAGCCCGCGATGCGCCACGGCTTCGACGCCATGGCCAACAGCACGCACGGCGCGTCCACCATCTACCTCGAAGTCGCCGCCGGGGTCGTCACCTTCATCCTGCTCGGCCGCTATCTGGAGGCCCGCTCCAAGCGGAAGGCGGGCGCGGCCCTGCGGGCGCTGCTCGAACTCGGAGCCAAGGACGTGGCCGTCCTGCGCGGCGGCGGTGAAGTGCGCATACCCATCGGGGAGTTGCGGGTCGGGGACCGGTTCCTGGTGCGGCCCGGCGAGACGGTCGCGACCGACGGCACGGTCGTGGAGGGCGCGTCCGCCGTGGACACGTCCATGCTGACCGGCGAGTCCGTCCCGGTCGACGTGAGCGCGGGCGACGGTGTCACCGGCGCCACCGTCAACGTGGGCGGCCGGCTGGTCGTCGAGGCGACCCGGGTCGGCGCCGACACCCAGCTGGCCCGGATGGCCCGTCTGGTGGAGGACGCGCAGAACGGCAAGGCCGAGGTCCAGCGCCTCGCCGACCGCATCTCCGGCGTCTTCGTCCCCGTCGTCCTGCTCATCTCGCTCGGCACGCTCGTCGGCTGGCTGCTCGCCACCGACGACATCACCGCGTCCTTCACGGCCGCCGTCGCGGTCCTGATCATCGCCTGCCCGTGCGCCCTGGGGCTCGCGACCCCGACCGCGCTCATGGTCGGCACCGGGCGCGGCGCCCAGCTCGGCATCCTCATCAAGGGCCCCGAGGTCCTGGAGACCACCCGCCGCGTCGACACCGTCGTCCTCGACAAGACGGGCACGGTCACCACGGGGCAGATGACCCTGTACGACGTGTACGCGGCGGACGACACCGACGAGAAGGAAGTCCTGCGGTACGCGGGCGCCCTGGAGCACTCCTCCGAGCACCCCATCGCCCGCGCCGTCGCCCGGGGCGCCGCCGAGCGGACCGGGGAGCTGCCCGTGCCCGAGTCCTTCCTGGCCCTGCCCGGGCGCGGGGTGGAGGGCGTGGTGGAGGGGCACAAGGTCTTCGTGGGGCGGGGCGTCGAACTGCCCACCGCGCTGGCGGCCGCCAAGGAGGCCGCCGAGGCCGAGGGGCGCACCGCCGTCGTGGTGGCCTGGGACGGGGCCGCCCGGGGCGTGCTGACCGTCGCCGACGCGGTGAAGGAGACCAGCGCCGAGGCGGTGTCCCTGCTGCGCGGCCTCGGGCTGCGGCCGGTCCTGCTGACCGGGGACAACCGGGCGGTGGCCGAGTCGGTGGCGGCCCGGGTCGGGATCGCCGCCGAGGACGTCCACGCCGAGGTGCTGCCCGAGGACAAGGTCGACGTGGTCAAGCGGCTCCAGGCCGAGGGCCGTTCGGTGGCGATGGTGGGCGACGGCGTCAACGACGCGGCCGCGCTGGCCACCGCCGATCTGGGGCTGGCGATGGGCACCGGCACGGACGCGGCGATAGAGGCGTCCGACCTGACCCTCGTACGGGGGGACTTGCGGGTCGCGGCCGACGCGATCCGGCTCTCCCGGCGCACCCTGGCGACCATCAAGGGCAACCTGTTCTGGGCCTTCGGCTACAACGTGGCCGCGGTTCCGCTCGCCGCGGCGGGCCTGCTGAACCCCATGATCGCGGGCGCGGCTATGGCGTTCTCCTCGGTCTTCGTGGTAACCAACAGCCTACGGTTGCGCTCCTTCACCTGATCTCCACAAAGAGAGCTAGATCACAGAGATTATGAGGTAACCATCGGACCGGTTCGGGAGTCTAAGTGGTCGATGCCGAGGACGTCTTGGGGGACGTCCATGGAATGTCTTGGGGGACGTTCCAGGCAGCGCGTTGGCCGGGGCACGTACAACGGGGAGCTTTGAGCGGCCCACCTGTTACGTACGTACCCCGGCAGACCGCCGGACTCCCGGCCGGATCCCGTGGGGGGAATCCGCACCGGGTAAATGGGAAGCGCCCCGGCCGCCGACCCGTGGGGGGATCGGTGGGCGGGGCGCTTCTGTATGTTTTTTGGGGGGCGCTACGCGCCCCTTCTAGGGGCGCGGGGAACTGCGCGACCAGCCACGCACGGTCCGCAGCAGAATCACCGCACCCAGCGAAGCGTTATCGCGCCTCGACCGGCACGAAGTCGCGCAGGACCTCGCCCGTGTAGATCTGGCGCGGGCGGCCGATGCGCGAACCCGGCTCCTTGATCATCTCGTGCCACTGGGCGATCCAGCCCGGCAGGCGGCCCAGCGCGAACAGGACCGTGAACATCTCGGTCGGGAAGCCCATCGCGCGGTAGATCAGACCCGTGTAGAAGTCCACGTTCGGGTACAGGTTGCGCGAGACGAAGTACTCGTCGGAGAGCGCGTGCTCCTCCAGCTTCAGCGCGATGTCGAGCAGCTCGTCGGACTTGCCGAGGGCCGACAGGACGTCGTGCGCGGCAGCCTTGATGATCTTCGCGCGCGGGTCGAAGCTCTTGTAGACCCGGTGGCCGAAGCCCATCAGACGGACGCCGTCCTCCTTGTTCTTCACCTTGCGGATGAAGGAGTCGACGTCGCCGCCGTTGGCCTGGATGCCTTCCAGCATCTCCAGGACCGACTGGTTGGCGCCACCGTGCAGGGGGCCCCACAGCGCCGAGATGCCCGCCGAGATCGAGGCGAACATGTTGGCCTGCGACGAGCCGACCAGCCGGACCGTGGAGGTCGAGCAGTTCTGCTCGTGGTCCGCGTGCAGGATCAGCAGCTTGTCGAGCGCCGAGACGACGACCGGGTCCAGCTCGTACTCCTGCGCCGGGACCGAGAACGTCATCCGCAGGAAGTTCTCGACGTAGCCGAGGTCGTTGCGCGGGTAGACGAACGGGTGGCCGATCGACTTCTTGTACGCGTACGCCGCGATCGTCGGAAGCTTGGCGAGCAGGCGGATCGTCGAGAGGTGACGCTGCTGCTCGTCGAACGGGTTGTGGCTGTCCTGGTAGAACGTGGACAGCGCGGAGACGACCGAGGACAGCATCGCCATCGGGTGGGCGTCCCGCGGGAAGCCGTCGAAGAAGCGCTTGACGTCCTCGTGCAGCAGCGTGTGCTGGGTGACCTCGCTCTTGAACGTCGACTGCTGGTCGACCGTCGGCAGCTCACCGTTGATGAGCAGGTACGCGACCTCCAGGAAGGTCGAGCGCTCGGCCAGCTGCTCGATCGGGTAACCGCGGTAGCGCAGGATGCCCTGCTCGCCGTCGAGGTACGTGATGGCGGATTTATAGGCGGCAGTGTTGCCGTATCCGCTGTCCAGGGTCACGAGACCGGTCTGGGCCCGGAGCTTCCCGATGTCGAAGCCCTTGTCGCCGACGGTGCTGTCGATCACCGGGTAGGTGTACTCGCCATCGCCGAACCGCAGTACTACAGCGTTGTTAGCGTTCTCGCTCACGTCATCCCTCACCGACGTAGTGCCTCTTCTTCGAGGTGCCCTGACTGTCTCTACCATCCCCCATTTGGCTCAGCAGAGTGCACTCGGGGTCGCCCATTGGGCTTATTAGCGGCACTCAGTGCCGTCAACCTGCTCATCCTGCCCCCTTCGCCCCGGTTCTGGAAGCCCCGGGTGATGTTTCACACCAAAGCGCCCCCTGACAGCCGGTGAGCGAGTGCGGTAAAGCGTCTGCCTGCGGAAACCGTACGCACTGCCTGGCCGATCGCCTTGCGGGACCCGACCAGTACGACAAGTTTTCTGGCGCGGGTCACCGCCGTGTAGAGCAGGTTCCGCTGGAGCATCATCCAGGCGCCGGTGGTGACGGGGATCACCACCGCCGGGTATTCACTTCCCTGGGAGCGGTGGATCGTCACCGCGTACGCATGGGCCAGCTCGTCCAGTTCGTCGAAGTCGTACGGCACTTCCTCGTCCTCGTCCGTCAGCACCGTCAGCCGCTGTTCGTCCGGGTCGAGTGCGGTCACCACGCCGACGGTGCCGTTGAAGACACCGTTCTCGCCCTTCTCGTAGTTGTTCCGGATCTGGGTGACCTTGTCGCCCACCCGGAACACCCTGCCGCCGAGCCGCTTCTCCGGCAGGTCGGGGCGGGCCGGGGTGATGGCCTGCTGGAGGAGGCCGTTGAGGTTGCCCGCGCCCGCCGGGCCGCGGTGCATCGGGGCGAGCACCTGGATGTCGCGCCGGGGGTCGAGGCCGAACTTCGCGGGGATGCGCCGCGCCGCCACGTCCACCGTGAGCCGCCCGGCGTCCTCGGTCTCCTCCTCCACGAAGTGGAAGAAGTCGCTGAGGCCCTGGGTGAGCGGCGGGACGCCGGAATTGATGCGGTGGGCGTTGGTGACCACGCCGGACTGCTGGGCCTGGCGGAAGATCCGGGTGAGGCGGACCCTCGGCACCGGGCCGCCCTCGGCGAGCAGATCGCGCAGCACCTCGCCGGCGCCGACCGAGGGCAGCTGGTCCACGTCCCCGACCATCAGCAGGTGCGCGCCCGGGGCGACCGCCTTCACCAGCTTGTTGGCGAGCAGCAGGTCGAGCATCGAGGCCTCGTCGACCACCACCAGGTCGGCGTCGAGCGGGCGGTCCTTGTCGTACGCCGCGTCGCCGCCCGGTTTCAGCTCCAGCAGGCGGTGCACCGTCGACGCTTCGGCGCCGGTGAGCTCGGCGAGCCGCTTGGCGGCGCGGCCGGTGGGCGCGGCGAGCACCACCTTGGCCTTCTTGGCCCGGGCGAGCTCGACCACCGACCGCACGGTGAAGGACTTGCCGCAGCCGGGACCGCCGGTGAGCACCGCGACCTTGCTGGTCAGGGCGAGCCGCACGGCTGCCTGCTGCTCGGGGGCGAGCTCGGCACCGGTGCGCGCGGCGAGCCAGGACAGGGCCCGGTCCCAGTCCACGTCCTGGAAGCCCGGCATCCGGTCCTCCCCGGTGCGCAGCAGCCGGACCACCTGGGCGGCGAGGGAGAGCTCGGCGCGGTGGAAGGGGACCAGATAGACGGCGTTGACCCGCTCGGCCCCGCCCTCGGGCCCCGGGACCGGCTCGCGGACGACGCCCTCCTCGGCGACCAGCTCGCCCAGGCAGTCGATCACCAGGCCCGTGTCGACCTGGAGGAGCTTCACCGAGTCCGCGATGAGCTGCTCCTCGGGCAGGAAGCAGTGGCCCTGGTCGGTGGACTGGGACAGGGCGTACTGGAGGCCCGCTTTCACTCGCTCCGGGCTGTCGTGCGGGATGCCGACGGCCTGGGCGATGCGGTCGGCGGTGAGGAAGCCGATGCCCCAGACGTCGGCGGCCAGCCGGTAGGGCTGGTTCTTCACCACGGAGATCGAGGCGTCCTCGTACTTCTTGTAGATGCGCACGGCGATGGAGGTGGAGACGCCGACTCCCTGGAGGAAGACCATCACTTCCTTGATGGCCTTCTGCTCCTCCCAGGCGGCGCCGATGAGCTTGGTGCGCTTGGGGCCGAGGCCGGGCACCTCCACGAGGCGCTTGGGCTGCTGCTCGATGATGTCGAGCGTGTCCGTGCCGAAGTGCTCCACGATGCGGTCGGCGATGCGGGGGCCGATGCCCTTGATCAGGCCCGAGCCGAGGTAGCGCCGGATGCCCTGGATGGTGGCGGGCAGGACGGTCGTGTAGTTCTCCACCGTGAACTGCTTGCCGTACTGCGGGTGCGAGCCCCAGCGGCCCTCCATCCGCAGCGACTCGCCCGGCTGCGCGCCGAGCAGCGAGCCGACCACCGTGAGGAGATCGCCACCGCCGCGCCCGGTGTCGACCCGGGCCACCGTGTAGCCGTTCTCCTCGTTGGCGTACGTGATCCGCTCAAGGACCCCTTCGAGCACCGCGAGATTGGACATGATCCGACGCTACCGGTGGGCTCGGACAGTGCGGGACGCCTGTGGATAACTTTCCCGCCAGAGGCGGCTCGGAAATTCAAGGGGGCCCGGTCCGTATGACCGGGCCCCTCGATTCCCTCCCCTGTCCCTCCCCAACCGGCGTCCCCTCGGATCCCCCCGGATCCCTCCCCTGGAACGCCGACGCCAAGTAAGACACCCGTCACGCCACAAGGGTTGTACGACTGCGGGCAGTAATTTTTCCGGAATCTCGACGTGCCGACAAAGGGGGGTGGTCGTAGCGTTTCGCCCATGAGTGACGATTCCAGCTTCGAGCAGGACGTAATGAACGAGCTGGGGGACGACGGGCTGCGACAGCTCGCCCAGCAGCTCGGCACCGATGCGGCCGGCGCTCAGCAGGTCGTGGAGTCGGCGGCCTCCGGGCTCGCGGACGGGCTGCCCCCGGACGCGGTGGCCTCGGAGGCGGCGGCACCGCCTCAGGACGCACCCCTGCAGGGCGTCGCCACGCTCGGCGGCCTCGGTGGCGCGGTCGGCGGCGGCCTGATGGCCGGGGTCCTGGCCAAGGCGACGAAGCCGGTGGCCACGGCGGTCGCGAAGAAGACGGGCCTCCCGGTCGCGACGGTCACGCGGGGACTTGAGCTGCTGGTGCCGGTGGTGCTGGCGGTACTGAGCAAGAGAGCGGCGAGCGGCAAGGGACCCAAGTAGCCCGCCCGGAACCGCGCCCCAGCCCCCTTTCGAGGGGAAAGGCGTCACACCGCCTTCAAGTACCCCCCGTCCACCACGAAGTCCGCCCCCGTCGTGCTGCCCGACCTCGGGGACGCCAGGAGGGCCACCGCGTCCGCTATCTCCTGCGGGGTCACCAGGCGGCCCGTGGAGACGTTCATCATCTGGGGGGCCAGGGTGTCCATCACCGTGTCGCGGTCCGAGCCCGCCATCGCCGCGATGACGTCCGCCGCGCCGCCCTCCTCGGTCCACCACGCCGTCCGTACCGCCCCCGGCGACACCGTGTTGAAGCGGACGCCCTGCGGGGCGTACTCCTCCGACAGGACCTTCGTGAGGTTGGTCAGGGCCGCCTTCGCCGCGCCGTACTCCGCGTTGCCGACCGCCGGCTGACGCGCCAGGCCCGTCGAGACGTTGACGACGGCACCGCCGCCGGCGAGCAGGTGCGGCAGGGCCGCGCGGACCGCCCGTACCGCCGAGAACAGGTTGAACTCGAACATCGCGGGCCAGTCCGCGTCCGACGCGTCCAGGAACGACGTGCGCGGCAGGGACACGCCCGGCGGCGGGCCGCCCGCGTTGTTGACCAGGATGTCCAGACCGCCGAACTCCTCGACGGCACGGGCCACCACGCGCGCGGGGGCCTCGGGGTCCATGAGGTCGGCCGCCACGTGGACGAGCTCGGGGCGGGCCAGCTTCTCCAGCTCCGGGCTGGTGCGGCGGGACACCGCGACCACGCGCGCGCCCTCGTCGAGCAGTGTGCGGACCACCGCGAGGCCGATGCCCTTCGAGGCGCCGGTGACGAGCGCGGAACGGCCGGAAAGGTGCAGGTCCATGGGGTTGTCTCCTCGGGTGCGGCCCTCACCCCGGAAGGGGGCGAACCGGAGGCCGTGCACACGATCCTGGTCCGCCGCTCCCCCGCTCGCTGGCGGGAATCCGGCACCGAGTTGCACCCCGACAGCGGCTTCTGCGCGCGCGTACGTCCCGTCGGTCGAGGACCGCCACCCGGTCGCCGTGCACGCTGGCTTCTACGCGCGCGTACGTCCCGTCGAGCCCCGCACCATCAACTCCCCGTGCACCGTGGCGATCCCGCCCGGCGGCACCGGCTCCTTGCCCATCGCGAGCCGGCCCGCCCGCGCCCCCGCCTCGTACAGCGGCAGCCGTACCGTCGTCAGGGCCGGGACCGCGTCGGTGCTGAACGGGAGGTCGTCGAAGCCCGCCACCGAGACGTCGTCCGGGATGGACAGGCCCCGGTCGCGCAGGGCCGCGCAGGCGCCGAGCGCGACCGTGTCGTTGGCGGCCACCACGGCCGTCAACGACGGGTCCAGGCGCAGGAGTTCGACGGTCGCGTCATAGCCGGAGCGGCGGTCGTACGAGCCGTGGACGAGCGGGCCCGGCGCCACGCCCGCGTCCGCGAGCGCGGCCAGGTGGCCCTCGACGCGGTGGCGGGTCGTGGTGCGCTCCTCGGGGCCCGCGACATAGCCGATGCGGCGGTGGCCGAGCGCGAGCAGGTGCTCCGTCAGGCGGCGGCTGCCGCCCCGGTTGTCGAAGGTGAGCGTGGCCGCGACGGGCCCGGCGGGCCGTACACCCGTACCGGACCCGGACCCGGAGGGCACCAGCGGCGGCCGCCCGCACAGCACGATCCGGGACCCCGCCTCCGCAAGGCGTCCCAGCTTCGCCGCGACCGCCGCCGCGTGCTCGGGGTCCTCCAGGGCGCCGCCGGTGAGGATGACCGCCGCCGCGCGCTGGCGCTGGAGCAGGGTGAGGTAGGTGAGTTCGCGCTCCGGCGAGCCGCCCGTGTTGCAGACCACGGCCAGCTTCTCGCGGGCTCCGGGGCCGCCGCCGATCTCCGACTGGGCCGCGCCCGCCATGATGCCGAAGAAGGGGTCGGCGATGTCGTTCACGAGTATGCCGACCAGGTCGGAGGTGGCGGCGGCGAGCGAACTCGCGGGCCCGTTCAGGACGTAGTCCAGTTCGTCGACGGCCCGCAGGACGCGCTCGCGGGTGGCCGCCGCGACCGGATAGTTGCCGTTGAGCACCCGCGAGACGGTCGCCGGGGACACCCGGGCGCGCGCCGCCACATCCGCCAGGGTCGCTGTCATCTCTGCCTCCGGGCACGTCTGTTGGGCACTTGGGGTGGTCCGGCCGCGCGCCTCTTGTCGGCGGCGCTGTGCGCAGGCTAGCGTCCCCTTCGGTAGAAAGCGCTTGCTACGACTGTTACCAGTAGCTGAACGCTGAATCACCGCATCCCGACCGCCGGCGCGGAAGGAACCTCGACCGCCGGTACGGAAGGGGTTCAAGGGACGGAGGGGACTTCAGATGACAGCGAAAGCCGCACGCCGGACCGTGCGGATCGCCATGAACGGCGTCACCGGCCGCATGGGCTACCGCCAGCACCTCGTACGCTCCCTGCTCGCCCTGCGCGAGGCGGGCGGCCTCGACCTCGGCGACGGCACGGTCCTGTGGCCGGAGCCCGTCCTGGTGGGCCGCCGCGAGTCCGCGCTGCGGGCGATCGCCGAGCGGCACGGCCTCGCCCACTGGTCCACCGACCTGGACGCCGTGCTCGCCGACGACACCGTGGAGATCTACTTCGACGCCCAGGTCACCTCCGCCCGCCAGGAGTCCCTCGCCAAGGCCATCGCGGCGGGCAAGCACGTCTACACCGAGAAGCCCACCTCGACCGGCCTGTCCGGCGCCCTGGAGCTGGCCCGGCTCGCCCGGGACGCCGGGATCAAGCACGGCGTCGTCCAGGACAAGCTCTTCCTGCCGGGCCTGCTGAAGCTGAAACGGCTCGTCGACGGCGGCTTCTTCGGCCGGATCCTGTCGGTGCGGGGCGAGTTCGGCTACTGGGTGTTCGAGGGCGACTGGCAGGGCGCCCAGCGCCCGTCGTGGAACTACCGCGCCGAGGACGGCGGCGGCATCGTCGTCGACATGTTCCCGCACTGGGAGTACGTCCTGCACGAGCTCTTCGGCCGCGTCACCTCCGTACAGGCGCTGGCGACCACGCACGTTCCGCAGCGCTGGGACGAGGGCGGCAAGCCGTACGACGCGACCGCCGACGACGCCGCGTACGGGATCTTCCAGCTGGAGGGCGGCGCGGTCGCCCAGATCAACTCGTCCTGGGCGGTCCGCGTGCACCGGGACGAGCTGGTCGAGTTCCAGGTCGACGGCACCGAGGGCTCGGCGGTGGCGGGGCTGCGCACCTGCCGTGCCCAGCACCGCGCCGCGACCCCCAAGCCGGTGTGGAACCCGGACCTGCCCGCGACCGAGCCGTTCCGCGAGCAGTGGCAGGAGGTGCCGGACAACACCGGGTTCGACAACGGCTTCAAGGCCCAGTGGGAGCTCTTCCTGCGCCATGTGGCCCTCGACACCCCTTACCGCTGGGACCTGTTGGCGGGCGCGCGCGGCGTGCAGCTGGCCGAGCTGGGGCTGCGGTCCTCGGCCGAGGGCCGTCGTATCGAGGTGCCGGAGATCGCGCTGTGAGCCTGCTGCTGCCGCGCGCGGGCGGGGCGCTCGTACGGTACGAGCCGCGCCCGGACCCGGTCGTCGTCGCCCCGGGCGGCCCGCTCGTCTCCCGTACGGTCTTCTCGGCGGCGCACGTCGTCGCCGACCCGTACGCCGACACCGGGCCCGACGGGCCGGCCGCCGTCGACTGGGAGGCCACGCTCGCCTTCCGCCGCCATCTGTGGGCGCACGGACTCGGTGTCGCGGAGGCGATGGACACCGCACAGCGCGGCATGGGCCTGGACTGGCCCGTGGCCGCCGAGCTGATCCGGCGGTCGGCCGCCGAGGCGCGGGCCGTCGGCGGGCGGATCGCCTGCGGGGCGGGCACCGACCAACTCGCCCCGGGCGCCTCGCTTCCCGAGGTGACGGCCGCGTACGAGGAGCAGCTCGCGGTCGTCGAGGGCGCGGGCGCCCAGGCGATCCTGCTGGCGTCGCGGGCGCTGGCGGCGGTGGCGCGCGGCCCGGAGGACTATCTGGCGGTGTACGGGCGGCTGTTGGAGCAGACCGCCCGGCCGGTGATCCTGCACTGGCTCGGCCCGATGTTCGACCCGGCGCTGGCCGGATACTGGGGCTCGCCCGACCTGGACGCGGCCACGGAGGCGTTCCTGGGGATCGTCGCCGCCCACGCGGAGAAGGTCGACGGCGTCAAGGTGTCGCTGCTCGACGCCCGCCGGGAGGTGGAACTCAGACGGCGGCTGCCGGACGGCGTGAAGTGCTGTACGGGCGACGACTTCCACTACCCCGAGCTGATCGAGGGCGACGAACAGGGGTTCAGCCACGCCCTGTTGGGGATCTTCGACCCGCTGGGGCCGGTGGCCGCGGACGCGGTACGGGCGCTGGACGCGGGCGATCGGGCGGGCTTCCGCGAGCGCCTCGACCCGACCGTCGAGCTCGCCCGCCACCTCTTCGGGGCGCCGACCCGCTTCTACAAGACGGGAGTGGTCCTGCTCGCCTGGCTGGCGGGCCACCAGGACCACTTCACGATGGTCGGCGGCCTCCAGTCGGCCCGCTCGCTGCCGCATCTGGCGCGGGCGTACGAACTGGCCGACGGTCTGGGCCTGTTCCCGGACCCGGAGGCGGCCGAGTCCCGTATGCGCACCCTGCTCTCGGTCTACGGAGTCACCTCATGAGCCCCTTCGCCCCTCTGGACCTCTCCCGTCTCAGCATCAACCAGATGACCGTGAAGCAGCTCTCGCTGCCCGAACTGGTCGACGCCTGTGTGGAGTCGGGCGTGCCGGGTGTCGGGCTGTGGCGCGAGCCGGTGCGGGCGTACGGCGTCGAGGCGGCCGCGCGGCTCGTCCGGGACGCCGGGCTGAGCGTCACCACGCTGTGCCGGGGCGGCTTCTTCACGACGGGCGAGCCCCACGCGCGCGTACGTGCGCTCGACGACAACCGGGCGGCCATCGACGAGGCGGCCACCCTCGGCACGGACACGCTGGTGCTGGTCTCGGGCGGGCTGCCCGAGGGCAGCCGGGACCTGGCCGGGGCGCGGGAGCGGGTCGCCGACGCCCTGGCCGAGCTCGGGCCGTACGCGCGCGCCCGGGGCGTACGCCTGGCGATCGAGCCGCTGCACCCGATGTACGCCTCGGACCGCTGCGTCGTCTCCACCCTCGGCCAGGCCCTGGAGCTCGCCGAGCGGTTCCCGGCCGAGGAGGTCGGCGTGGTCGTCGACACCTACCACGTCTGGTGGGACGACCTGGCCCCGGCCGCCGCGGCCCGCGCCGGGGCGGGCGGCCGCATCCACTCCTTCCAACTGGCCGACTGGGTCACGCCGTTGCCCGCCGGGGCCCTGACCGGACGCGGCCAGCTCGGGGACGGCGTGATCGACCTGCGGGGCTGGTACGAGCGGGTGGGCGCGGCGGGCTACACGGGCCCCGTGGAGGTCGAGCTGTTCAACGAGGGGCTGTGGGGACGGGAGGGGGTGGAGGTGCTGCGGGAGACGGTGGAGCGGTTCGGGGAGGTGGTGCGGGGCGGGTCGGCTGTGCCGGGTGCATCGGTTGTGCCGGGTGGATCGGTGTCACCTCTGGCGCCCGCCGGGCCGACGTCCGCACCTCCCTCCGGTTCCCCCGCACGGTGACCCCCGCCCGGCATACTGACCCCGTGGCCGACACACACTCCGCCCCGCCCCGCCCCGAGCCCGTCCTGCGGGACTCCCGTCCGGGGGACCTGGGCTGGATCGTGGAGCGGCACGGCGCGCTGTACGCCGCCGAGTACGGCTGGAACACCGACTTCGAGGGCCTGGTCGCCGGGATCGTCGCGGGCTTCGCCCAGGACCACGACCCGCATCTGGAGCGCGTCTGGATCGCGGAGCTGGACGGGCGCCGCGTCGGGTGCGTGATGTGCGTGCGCGACGACGCCCCGGCCACCGCCCGTCTGCGCCTGCTCCTCGTGGAACCCGGCGCCCGTGGCCACGGGCTCGGGGACCGGCTGGTGGCGGAGGTCGTCGCCTTCGCCCGCGAAGTGGGCTACCGCGAGCTGGTGCTGTGGACCAACGACGTGCTCGCCGCCGCCCGCGTGCTCTATCTGCGCCACGGCTTCACCCTCGTGGCCGAGAAGCCCCACCGCTCCTACGGCGCCGACCTGGTCGGCCAGGACTGGCGGCTCGGCCTGGCGGACACGTGAACGGCGTGCGGTACGCGTTCTCCACCCTCGGGGTGCCCGGCCTCCCCGTCCCCGAGGTCGTCCGCCTCGCCGTCGCGCACGGCTACCACGGCGTCGAGCTCCGCGCCCACCCCGAGGAGCCGGTGCACCCCGGCATCGGCGCCCGTCAACGGGCCGAAGCGGCAGCGGAGTTCGCGGCGCACGGCATCCGCGTGCTCACCGTCGCCGGGTACGCGCGCGTGGCCGACCCCGACGACGCCGAGCGGCTGGACGCGCTGGTGGACCTCGCGTACGACATCGGCGCCTCGTACGTACGCGTCTTCCCCGGCGGCCGGGGCGGCCCGCAGGACGACGGCATTGCCGTGCGGCGGCTGCGGTCGGTGGCCGCGCTCGCCGCCGACCGGGGGGTGCGCGTCCTGCTCGAAACGCATGACTCGCACCGCACGGGCGCGGCTGTCGCCCGCGTCCTGGACCGGGTCGGCCCGCCCGAAGTCGGCGCGCTGTGGGACGTGATGCACACCTGGCTCGGCGGCGAGAGCCCGGCCGAGTCGTACGCGGCGCTCGCCCCGCACCTGGGATACGTCCAGGTCAAGGACATCGCCTCGGCCGAGGACACGACCCCGCTGCCGCTCGGCGCCGGGGTGCTGCCGCTGGCGGACGCGCTGGCGCCGCTGGGCCCGGACGGCTGGCTGTGCTGGGAGTACGAGAAGCGGTGGTACCCGGACGCGGCGGAGCTGCCGGGGCTGCTGACGGCCGGGCGGGAGCGGCTGGCCGCGCTGCTCGCGGAGACGGGGACGCCGTCGCCTCCCCGCCACCCCTGACCCACCCGAACCCCCAGTCCCGGGCGCCCCGTTCCGTACCTTTTTCGGGAACGGGCCGTGACCCGGAACCCCTCGGTGACGGGCTCCGTCCAAGTGCCGTACTGCCGGTGAGTCTCCGCAGAGCGGTGTCGGTCCTCGCTGCTGGCTGCGAACGGCCGACTCCCCTCTCCAACCGCCTGCGGCCGGCAGCACAGCCGCCACCGGTGCGCCCCCCTCCGACTGCGCCGGTGGCGGCCGCTCCCTTTTCCGGGTCCGGCGGTGCGCGCCCCCTTGACCGGCAATAACTTTCCGGTTATCCGTTCGCTTTGGAAGTTTCTTCCAGACCTAGGGATGGAGTGCCCGTGTCGCACCGCACCTCCAGACGCACCCTCCTCGCCACCGCCGCCGCGACGGCCGCCGCGGCCGCCGTCGGGCCCGCGCTCCCCGCGTACGCCGAGGCCCGGCGCGCCCCGAACGACCGCCTGCGCCGGATCGTCTCCCGGATGTCCCTGGCGGAGAAGGTCGGCCAGCTCTTCGTGATGCGGGTGTACGGACACTCCGCGACCGCGCCCGACCAGGCCGACATCGACGCCAACAGGAAAGAGATGGGCGTACGCACCGCCGCCGAGCTCATCGCCAAGTACCACGTCGGCGGCATCATCTACTTCACCTGGGCGCACAACACCCGCGACCCGCACCAGATCGCCGGCCTCTCCAACGGCATCCAGCGGGCGGGCCTGTCGCAGCCCACACCCGTACCGCTGCTCATCGCCACCGACCAGGAGCACGGCATCGTCTGCCGGGTCGGCCACCCCGCCACCCTCTTCCCGGGCGCGATGGCGCTCGGCGCCGGGGGGTCGACGCGCGACGCCCGTACGGTCGGGCGCGTCGCCGGGGCCGAGCTGCGGGCGCTGGGGATCCGGCAGAACTACTCCCCCGTCGCCGATGTGAACGTCAACCCGGCCAACCCGGTCATCGGCGTCCGCTCCTTCGGCGCCGACCCCGCGGCGGTCGCCCGGATGGTGGCGGCGGAGGTGCGCGGCTACCAGGAGGCGGGGATCGCGGCGACCGCCAAGCACTTCCCCGGGCACGGCGACACCACGGTCGACAGCCACACCGGCATCCCGGTGATCACCCACACCCGGCAGCAGTGGGAGGAGCTGGACGCGCCGCCGTTCCGGGCCGCGGTCGCCGCCGGGATCGACTCGATCATGACGGCGCACATCCAGTTCCCGGCGCTCGACGCGACCAACGACCCGGCGACGCTGTCGCACCCGATCCTCACCGGGATCCTGCGCGAAGAGCTCGGCTACCGAGGGGTGATCGTCACCGACTCGCTCGGCATGCAGGGCGTACGGGACAAGTACGGCGACGACCGGGTGCCGGTGCTCGCCCTGAAGGCCGGGGCCGACCAGTTGCTCAACCCGCCGGACCTGGCGGTGGCCTGGAACGGTGTGATGGCGGCGGTCACCCGTGGCGAGATCGGCGTGGCCCGGCTCGACGAATCGATCCTGCGGATCCTCGAACTCAAGGAGCGGCGGGGCCTGTTCAGCCATCCGTACGTGTCGGGGTCCGGCGTGGACCGGGTGGTCGGCACCCGGTCGCACCTGGCCGCCGCCGACGCGGTGGCCGAGCGGACGACGACCCTGCTCGCCAACGCGGGCGGGCTGCTCCCGCTGTCGCGGCGGCGCCACCGGAACGTGCTGGTCGTGGGCGCGGACCCGGCGTCGCCGTCCGGGACGACGGGTCCCCCGACGGCGGTCCTGGCGAAGGCCTTCACGGAGCTGGGCTTCACCGCGACCGCGCTGTCGACCGGAACCCTGCCCTCGCAGGCGCAGATCGACGCGGCGGTGGCGGCGGCGCGGGGCAGGGACGCGGTGGTCGTGGGCACGTACAACGCGGGGCCCGGCGGGGCGCAGGCGCGGCTGGTGGCGGCGCTCGGCGCGACGGGTGTGCCGGTGGTGCACCTCGCGATCCGCAACCCGTACGACATCGCGCACCTCAGCGGATACACGGCCTCGCTCGCCGCCTACTCCTGGACGGACGTCGAACTGCGGGCGGCGGTACGGGTCCTGGCGGGCCGGGCGGAGCCTGCCGGGCGGCTGCCGGTGGCGGTGCCGCGCGGGGACGATCCGGCCCAGGTTCTGTACCCGATCGGCTACGGGCTGTCGTACCAGAGATAACCCCCGGGCCCTCTGGCGTGTTCTCGCGGTGAGCGGTCACGCTGAGGTGGGGGGTCGGACATGTACAAGTACGGTGCCGCAAGGTCGGTTTGGGCCGTTCCGGCGGCAGTCTGGGCGCTGTTCCTGACGGGCTGCGGCGAGACCCCGACCGCGTCGGTGCCCCCGTCCCCCACCCCGTCCTACGGCGCCACGTTCCTCGGGGCCGGGGACTGCGCGGCGCGGGGGCGGGCGTTCAGCGAGGTGCCGTGCACCAGTGAGCGGGCGGTGGCGCGGGTGTCCGTGCGCAGTGAAGGGGCGCGGGCGGGCGGGGCGGCGGGGTGTCCGCTGGACACGGACTTCGTGCTGTACATCGGGGGTGAGGGGGCGTCCGGCTACGCGTGTATGCGCAATCTGGAGGCGCCGCATCCCGGTGACCCGGGTATGGGGGGCGGCCCCTTCACTGTGGTGGGGGACTGCGTGTACCGCGCGGGGGCGGGTCAGGTGAAGGAGACCCCGTGCGACGGGTCGGGCCCCAACGCCCCGGAGTTCAAGGTGGCTTCGTCGGTGCCGCGCCGCCCGGACTGCCCCGCGTCGACGGCGCTGTATGTGGAGCTGCCGGGGGGCGGGGAGGGGGTGGGTTGCGCGCGGCGCGTGTGATTCCCCCACCCCGCCCCTTCCCGAGACCCTCCGGGGGATGCCCGTTCGTCTGCGGACCGTGCTGGGTTGCTCGCGCAGTTCCCCGCGCCCCTAACCCCCAGGGGCGCGGGGAACTGCGCGATCAGCCACAGACGGCCCGCAGACGAACACCGGGCCCCTACGGGCGCAGCGTCGGCTCGCGGTCGAGCGGCTGGTGGTCCAGGACCACGTCGTAACGTGCCAGCGGCTTCGCCGCCGGGGACGACACGCCCGCCCAGCGCAGGATCGCCGACGTCGCCGTCGTCTTCTGGTCGGCCGCCAGGCCCGCCACCTTCGAGCCGTGGTTGCCGCCCGCGACCGTGAACACGTACGAGTCACGCGCCCCCGCCCCGAGCCGGAAGCGCTCCGCGCCCCACGGGTCGTTCTGCCCGTACACGTACAGCATGTGGTCGGCGTGGTGCCGCACCCACGTGTCGACCTGCGGCATCGCCTGCGGGTGGAAGCGCATCGGGATGGAGCGCGGGACGAAGTGGCGCGGCGGCTGGTAGCCGTAGCGGCTCAGGTCGCCGAGCCAGGGCTGCTCGATGGCGGGCGAGCCGAGCTGCGTACCCGCCTGGTAGTAGTACGGCGTGTACGGCTCCAGGCCCTGGTCCGTGTAGAACGAGAAGCCGGAGATCGTGTCGACCGTGTCCCAGATCGCCTGGTCGCTCGCGTGCCGCGCGTCCGCCGGGATGGTGCCGCAGTCCGCCAGCAGGCTGTACTGCCAGAACGCCCACACGTAGTCGAGCACGACCGCCTCGTACGACTTGTCGAGGGAGCCGGTCGTGGTGAAGGTGTAGCCGTTGGCCTTGGCGTACTCCGCGTACTTGGCCTCCAGCGGCTTGCGGCGCACCAGCGCCTCGCGCTGCACCGCCTCCAGCTTGTCGCGGCACTCCTTGGTGCCGACGTTCCGGAAGAAGCGGTCGTACGCCGAGTCCTCGTTGTTCACGACGTCGTTGGGGGCCACGTACGCCACCACGCCGTCCATGTCCTTGGGGTAGAAGCGCTTGTAGTACGTCGCCGTCATCCCGCCCTTCGAGCCGCCGGTCGTCAGCCAGTTCTTGGCGTACACCGGCTTCAGGGCCTGGAAGATGCTGTGCTGGTCGCTGGCCGCCTGCCAGATGTCCAGCTTGTTCCAGTCCGCCGGGGCGGGCCGGGACGGAGTGAAGTAGCGGTACTCGACGGAGACCTGGTTGCCGTCCACGATCTGGGTCGGCTCGGAGCGGCTCGGGTTGGTCGACACGTTGTAGCCGCTGGTGTACATGACCGTCGGGCGGCTCGTGTCCTTGTGCAGCAGGGTGATCCGCTGCTGGAAGGTGCCGGCGGCCGGGTTGTGGTGGTCCACCTGCTGGGTGAAGTTGAGGACGAAGTACCGGTAGCCCGGGTACGGCTTCTCCTCGATGAGGCTCACCCCGGGTATCGCCAGGATGCGGTCCTTGATGTCCGGCTCGGCGGCGGTGGCCGCCCCTGCCGTGGCTCCCGCCACGCTCACCGTGCCTATGAGCACGACGAGTGAAAGAAGCCATCTGAGCGTCTTGCGCATGCACTCTCCCCTGGGGTCACGACGTGACGCGATCGTCGAGAACCTAGCGGGGTGAACACCTGTGCCACCAGACCCAATTGGCCCGCCGCCGGGTTATGGCAGCGTTGTCATCCTGCTCGACCCCGGCTCAGCACAGGATCCAGCCCGTGGAGCCGCCGCTGCCCGCCACCGATCCCGACGCCCGTACACAGCGGTTGATGGCGTGCACCGTGACCGGGCCCGCCTGCTTGGTGAACCGGCCGCTGTCCGAGACCGGGCCGCCGCCGCGCGCCTGGATCGTCACCGACATCTGCCGTCTCGCGCCCGGCGACTTGGCGACCGCGACCGCGCACGCGTAGCCGCGCGTCTTGTAGACCCGCAGCTCGCCGGTGGCGAACTGGACCGTCTTGACCTGCCGCCCGCCGCACGAGGCCGCCGCGTCGGCGCTCCCCGCGCCCGGCCCGAGCACGACCAGGGCGGCCGTCGCCAGGAGCACGGCAAGCCCCGGACCGGCCCGCCCGCCCCGCACACCCCCACCGAACACACTTGCCCCCTTCCGTCACATGAACGTATGTGAGTACGGACGCGCGAGGGCTACCCACGGTTGCACGGGGACCGGGGACGGCCCGCCGTGCGGACCGTCCCCGGTGCTCGTCTGCGTACGTACGCGTACTCGGCCGCTCACACCGCCGCGGGCTCGTCCTCGCCGATGAAGGTGCGCCACAGGCTCGCGTACCGGCCGTCCTGGGCGAGGAGTTCGTCGTGGGTGCCGTCCTCGACGACCCGGCCGTGGTCCATCACCACGACCCGGTCCGCGCGGGCGGCCGTGGTGAGGCGGTGGGCGACGACCAGGGTGGTGCGGCGGCCGGTGAGCCGGTCCGTGGCCTGGTTGACCTGGGCCTCGGTGGCCAGGTCCAGGGCCGCGGTGGCCTCGTCGAGGAGCAGGACGTCCGGGTCGACGAGCTCGGCGCGGGCCAGCGCGATCAGCTGGCGCTGTCCGGCCGAGAGGTTGCGGCCGCGCTCGGCGACCTCGTGGAGGTAGCCGCCGTCCAGGGTGGCGATCATGTCGTGCGCGCCGACCGCGCGGGCCGCCGCCTCCACCTGGGCGTCGGTGGCGTCGGGCCGCCCGTAGGCGATGGCGTCCCGGACGGTCCCGGCGAACAGGTACGCCTCCTGCGGGACGACGCCCAGGCGGTGGCGGTAGGCGGTGATGTCGAGCGAGCGCAGGTCGGTGCCGTCGGCGGTGACCCGGCCGCCGCTTGGGTCGTAGAACCGCGCGACCAGCTTGACCAGCGTCGACTTGCCGGCTCCCGTCTCGCCGACGAAGGCGACGGTCTGCCCGGCCGGAATCCGCAGGCTGACGCCCGACAGGGCCTCCTCCTCGTCGCCGTACGCGAAGTCGACGTCCTCGAAGGCGATCTCGCCACGCAGCGAGAGCACGTCCAGCGGCTCCTCGGCCGCCTTCGTGGAGGTGGGCTCGCGCAGCAGCTCCTGGATGCGCTTCAGCGAGACGGCCGCCTGCTGGTAGCCGTCGAAGACCTGCGAGAGCTGCTGTACGGGGGCGAAGAACAGGTCGATGTAGAGGAGGTAGGCGACGAGCGCGCCGGTCGTCAGGGTGCCCGCGTCGACCCGGTGGGCGCCGACGATCAGCACCGAGGCAGCCGCGACCGACGACAGGAGCTGGACGAACGGGAAGTACACCGAGATCAGCCACTGGCCGCGGATGCGGGCCTCGCGGTAGTCGGCGCTGCGGGCGGTGAACCGCGCGGCGCCGTCGCGCTCGCGGCCGAAGGCCTGAACGATCCGCAGCCCGCTGACCGACTCCTGGAGGTCGGCGTTGACCCCGGCGACCCGCTCGCGGGCCAGCTCGTACGCCTTCACGCTCTGCTTGCGGAAGAAGTACGTGCCGATGATCAGCGGCGGCAGGGTCACGAAGACGACCAGGGCGAGCTGGAGGTCGATGACCAGGAGCGCCAGCATGATGCCGAAGAAGGTGACGACGGAGACGAACGCGGTGACCAGGCCGGTCTGGAGGAAGGTGGCCAGCGCGTCGACGTCGGTGGTCATCCGGGTCATGATCCGGCCGGTGAGCTCGCGCTCGTAGTAGTCCAGGCCGAGCCGCTGGAGCTGGGCGAAGATCTTCAGCCGGAGGCTGTAGAGGACGCGCTCGCCGGTGCGCCCGGTCATCCGGGTCTCGCCGAACTGCGCGGCCCACTGGATCACCACGGTCAGCAGGGCCAGGCCCGCGGCCGCCCACACCGCGCCGAGCGCCAGCTTGGAGACGCCCTGGTCGATGCCGTGCCGGATCAGGACCGGCAGCAGCAGGGACATGCCCGCGTCGACCGCGACGAGCGCGAGGCTGACGGCGAGCGGCTTGCCGAAGCCGCGCAGCAGCCGGCGCAGCCCGTACGACTCCTCGGGCCGCACGGCCCGGGCCTCGTCGATGCCCGGGGTGTCGTCGGCCGGGGGCAGCGCCTCGACCTGGGCGAGGAGTTCGGGGGTGGCCGGCATGCCGCCGGGGGCGGAGGAGACGGGCTTGTCCTCGCGGATCCACAGCGGGGGCGTGATGCCCCGCTCGGCGTCGAACTCGGCGTCCAGCTCGTCCCGTACGGTGCGGTCCTCCACCGCCTCGACGGGCACGACGTGGCCGGGCGAGACCGCGCCCAGCTCGTCGGGGTCGGTCAGCAGGCGGCGGTAGAGCGCCGAGTCGCGCTGGAGCTCCTCGTGGGTGCCGAGGGCGGCCAGGCGGCCCCCGTCGAGGACGGCGATGCGGTCGGCGAGGTTGAGGGTGGAGCGGCGGTGGGCGATGAGCAGCGTGGTGCGCCCGGCCATCACGGACTTGAGGGCCTCGTGGATCTCGTGCTCCACGCGCGCGTCCACGGCCGAGGTGGCGTCGTCCAGGACCAGCAGGCGCGGGTCGGTGAGGATGGCGCGGGCGAGCGCGACGCGCTGGCGCTGGCCGCCGGAGAGGGTCAGACCGTGCTCGCCGACCGTGGTGTCGTAGCCCTCGGGCAGCTCGGCGATGAAACGATCCGCCTGTGCGGCGCGCGCGGCCTTCTCGATCTCCTCCTGGGTGGCGTCCGGCTTCCCGTACGCGATGTTGGCGCGCACGGTGTCGGAGAAGAGGAAGCTGTCCTCCGGCACCAGGCCGATGGCGGCGCGCAGCGAGGCCAGGGTCAGCTCGCGCACGTCGTGGCCGCCGACCAGGACGGCCCCGTGGGTGACGTCGTAGAAGCGCGGCAGCAGCAGCGAGACGGTGGACTTGCCGGAGCCGGAGGCGCCGACCACGGCGACGGTCTCGCCGGGGCGGATCTCCAGGGAGAAGCCGTCCAGGACCGGGCGCCCGTCCTCGTACGCGAAGCGCACGTCGTCGAACTCGACGGTGGCCGGGGCGTCGGCGGACAGCTCTTTGGTGCCGTCGGCGATGGACGGCTCGGTGTCGATCAGCTCCAGGACGCGCTCGACGCCCGCGCGGGCCTGCTGGCCCACGGTGAGCACCATGGCCAGCATCCGCACCGGCCCGACGAGCTGCGCCAGATAGGTGGAGAACGCCACGAAGGTGCCAAGGGTGATCTCGCCCCGGGTGGCGAGCCAGCCGCCGAGCGCCAGCATGGCGACCTGGCCGAGCGCGGGGACGGCCTGGAGGGCCGGGGTGTAGCGGGAGTTCAGTTTGATGGTGCGCAGCCGGCCCGCGAAGAGCTTCTGGCCCACCTCGCGGAGCTTGCCGGTCTCCTGGTCCTCCTGGCCGAAGCCCTTGACCACGCGCACGCCCGAGACGGCGCCGTCGACGACGCCCGCGACGGCCGCCGCCTGGCCCTGGGCGTACCAGGTGGCGGGGAAGAGGCGGGTGCGGCTGAGCTTGGAGATGAACCAGAGCGCGGGCGCCACGGCCAGCGCGACCAGGGTCAGCAGCGGCGAGAGCCAGGCCATGATCGCCAGGGAGATCAGGAAGAGCAGGATGTTGCCGATGGTCATCGGCAACATGAAGAGCAGGCCCTGGATGAGCTGGAGGTCGCTGGTGGCGCGGCCGACGACCTGGCCGGTGGAGAGCTCGTCCTGGCGCCGCCCGTCGAGCCGGGTGATCGTCGCGTACATCTCGGTGCGCAGGTCGTGCTGGACGTCGAGGGCGAGGCGGCCGCCGTAGAACCGGCGTATGTACGTCAGTACGTACACGACGACCGCCGCGGCTATGAGCAGGCCGGTCCAGACCGCGAGGGACCGGGTGTGGGCCCCGATCACATCGTCGATGATCACCTTGGTGACCAGCGGGACCAGAGCCATCACCGCCATGCCGCCGAGCGACGACCCGAGCGCCAGCACGACGTCGCGCCGGTGCCGCCAGGCGTACCCGGTGAGCCGCCGTGCCCACCCCTGCTCTGCCGCCGCCACTGTGCCTCCCGTTTGTCCGCTCTGCCGCAACGCTCCAACGCCGTCACCGGCGGATTTCATCCCGTTGCAACATTCGGAAGCGAAAGACCCGCCTCTGGTCCTAGGACCGGGCGGGTCTTCCGGGAGTGCGTACGGGCGGGGCTAGCGGCCCCGGACCGTCGAGACGAGGTCGCGGCCCGCGGGTGCCTCGGGCACCGGCGGGATGGCCTCGCTCGCCACGGTCGGCCGCTGCCACTTCGGCGGGTTCCAGGGCTTGCCGCCCTCGGCCGGGCGGCCGAGGTCCGCGTGGACGGCGCGGGCGACGGCCTCGATGGTGCTGATGCCCTGGCTCATCGAGCTGTTGTCCTCGGTGAGGACGGCGATGCCGTAGTCGTGGCCGTTGTCCGTGAAGGCGCCGATGCTGTGCACCCGCCAGCCGTGCGTGGCGCGCGGCAGCCAGCCGTTCTTGACGTGCACGGTCGTACCGCCCTGGACGCCGGCGGGCGTGCCCCAGCGCTGGTCGGACTGGACGCGGTTCATCAGTCCCAGCTCGTACGCGCGGGCGTCCTCACTGAGCACCGAGTTCGGGGAGGTCAGCAGCGCGAGCAGCTTGGCCTGGTCGCGGGCGGTGATCCGGGTCAGGCCCCAGTAGCCGCCGGAGCCCGGCGTCGTCTGGGTCATCCCGGCGGCCTTGAGGAACGCGGACACCTTGGAGGTGCCGAGCTGCTTCCACAGGGCGGTCGTCGAGTCGTTGTCCGACGCGGTGATCATCTTGGTGGCCAGGGCGCGCTCGTTCGAGGTGAGCGAGCGGTGCTGCTTGCCCGCGTCCCACAGCAGCGTCGCGAGCACGGTGGCCTTGACCACGCTCGCGGAGTCGAAGGTGTCGGTCGCCCGCAGCTCGCACTTGGTGCCGGTCGAGCGGTCGTACAGGGCCACGGCCGTCAGCGACGAACGGCCGTTGAGCGCCGCGGTGATGTCCTTGGACAGCTTGGCCGCGAGACCCGCCTTGTTGGAGGTGCAGGTCACCGATGCCGCGGCGGAGGCCGGCGCGGCCCCCGCGACCACCGGCGCGAGCACGCCCGCGGCGACGGCCAGGGAGAGCGCGCCCCGGCGCGCGCGGCGGGATATCCGGGATGTGCGGAGTTGTCTGGGCAAAGCGTCCCCGTCCCCTGTTGTGTCAATGAGGCGGGCACGTCGTGGTGACGTGCCCGCCTCAGATGACTCACCGAGGACCGAAAAGTTGTACGGCTTGCACCCCGAAAAAGTTGAACTCCGTCACATCCGTCACAGGTGCGTGGGCGCGAACATCTTCAGGACGGCGGGCAGCACGACCACCGACGGGCCGGGGGCCGCCAGCGCCTTGCCCAGGTCCTCCTGGAGCGACTCCACGCTCGTACGGACCGCCGGGACGCCGAAGGACCGCGCCAGCGCGACGAAGTCGGGGCGGGCCAGCTCGGTCGCGGTGGCCTCGCCGAACGCGTCCGTCATGTACTCGCGCAGGATCCCGTAGCCGCCGTCGTCGACGATCAGCCAGGTCACCGGCAGGTCGTACTGCTTCGCGGTGGCGAGCTCCGCGATCGAGTACATCGCGCCGCCGTCGCCGGAGACCGCGAGCACCGGCCGCGTCGGATCGGCGGCCGCGGCCCCGATCGCCGCCGGGAAGCCGTAGCCGAGGCCGCCCGCGCCCTGGGCCGAGTGCAGCGCGCCCGGCCAGGCCGACCAGGCCCAGTACGCCAGGATCGTCATGTCCCAGAAGCTGGGCGCGTCGGCGGGCAGGGCCGCGCGCACATCGGCCAGGATCCGCTGCTCGACGTCCAGGTCCTGCCCCGCGATGCGCTCGCGCACCTTGGCCAGGACGGCCCGCACGGAGTCGGCCGCCGCCGGGTCGGTGCGCTCGCCCACGGTCTCCAGGAGCGCGGAGAGCGCGATGCGGGCGTCCGCGTGGATGCCGAGCGCCGGGTGGTTGGACTCCAGCTTGCCGGGGTCCGCCTCGATCTGGATCACCCGGCCGCGCGGCCTGAACGTGTGGTAGTTCGAGGAGAGTTCGCCCAGGCCCGAGCCGACCACGAGCAGGACGTCGGCGTCCTCCAGGAAGTCCGTGGTGTGCCGGTCCTCCATCCAGGACTGGAGCGAGAGCGGGTGCTCCCAGGGGAACGCGCCCTTGCCGCCGAAGGTGGTGACCACCGGCGCATCCAGCTTCTCGGCGAGCGCGCGGAGCTTCCCGGAGGCGTCGGAGCGTACGACTCCGCCGCCCGCGATGATCGCCGGGCTGGCCGCGTGCATCAGCAACTCGGCCGCCACGGCAGTCAGTTCGGGGCGCGGCACCAGGTCGTGCGGGGTCGCGTCGACGGCCGTGACGACCGGCAGGTGGGTCTCGGCGAGCAGCACGTCCTGCGGGATCTCCACCCAGACCGGGCCGTGCGGGGCGGTCAGCGCCGACTCCCAGGCCGCCGCGATCGCGGACGGGATCTGCGACTGGGTGCGGACGGTGTGCACGGACTTCACGACGTCCCGGAACGAGCCCTGCTGGTCGCGGAGTTCGTGCAGATAGCCGTGGCGGCCGCCGCCGAGCCCGGCCGTGGGCACCTGGGCGGCGATGGCGAGCACGGGGGCGCTCGCCGCGGCCGCCTCCTGGAGCGCGGCCAGCGACATCAGGGCGCCGGGCCCGGTGGACAGCAGCAGCGGGGCCGCCTCACCGGTGACCCGGCCGTACGCGTCGGCGGCGAAGGCGGCGTTGTTCTCGACGCGCAGCCCGACGTACGCCATCGACGAGCGCCGCAGCGCGTCGAACATCCCGAGGGCGTGCTGCCCCGGCAGCCCGAAGACGGTGGTGGCGCCGAGCCCCCGCAGGGTCTCGATCACCAGGTCACCGCCGATGCGGCCGGGGGGCGGGTTGAGAGCGGCCTGCACCTGCGCCGGGGTGGGCCGCAGAACGAGGTCGTGATCGTGCACCTGATGTCCTTCCTCTCCAAGTGGCCCGCGCCCGCGCCCCTTAGGGGCGCGGGGAACTGCGCGACCAGCCACAGCGGGCCCGCAGCCGAATCACGACACTCCCAGCGGAGCGCTTACGCGCGGCTCGCCGCGATCTGCCGGGACATGATCGTGGTGAGCTCGTACGCCGTGTGGGAGGCGGCCACCGAGGTGATCTCGGCGTGGTCGTACGCCGGGGCGACCTCGACGACGTCGGCCGAGACCAGGTTGCAGGAGGCCAGGCCGCGCAGGATCTCCAGGAGCTCGCGGGAGGTCATGCCGCCCGCCTCCGGGGTGCCGGTGCCGGGGGCGTGCGCCGGGTCGAGGCAGTCGATGTCGATCGAGATGTAGAGCGGGCGGTCGCCGATGCGCTGGCGCAGCTGGTCGGCGATCTCGTCGGCGCCGCGGCGGTAGACGTCGGCCGAGGTCACGATGCCGAAGCCCATCTTCTCGTCGTCGGTCAGGTCCTGCTTGCCGTAGAGCGGGCCGCGGGTGCCGACGTGGGAGAGCGCCTCGGTGTCGAGGATGCCCTCCTCCACGGCGCGGCGGAACGGGGTGCCGTGGGTGTACTCGGCGCCGAAGTAGGTGTCCCAGGTGTCCAGGTGCGCGTCGAAGTGGAGCAGCGCGACCGGGCCGTGCTTCTTGGCGACCGAGCGCAGCAGCGGCAGCGCGATGGTGTGGTCGCCGCCGAGCGTCATCAGGCGGGCGCCGGTGCCGAGCAGGTCGTCGGCGGCGGCCTCGATCGTGTCGACGGCCTCGTTGATGTTGAACGGGTTCACGGCGATGTCGCCGCCGTCCGCGACCTGGGCGAGCGCGAAGGGCGAGGCGTCCTGCGCCGGGTTGTACGGGCGCAGCAGGCGCGAGGCCTCGCGGATCGCGTTGCCGCCGAAGCGGGCGCCCGGGCGGTAGGAGACACCGCTGTCGAAGGGCACGCCGACCACGGCGACGTCGGCGGTGCCGACCTCGTCCAGGCGGGGCAGCCGGGCGAAGGTCGCGGGGCCCGCGTACCGCGGGACGCGGGACGAGTCGATCGGACCGCGCGGCGTTTCGTTGCTGCTCATGTCGGAGTGCCCTTCGTGATCGGCCTGCGTACGGACCCGACGGCCCGTGGTTCCTCCGGGCCGGTGCGGCCCGCGCTGGCCACCCTAGGCGGCCGTACCGTCATACTGAAGTGTACGTTTCCTACACTTACGGCCCCACTGATGTACGGAGTGCCCATGCCTGCCGAGCCCACGGCAGCCCCGCCCACCACTCCCGTCCCGCTGGCCGCCCTGCTGGCCCGGCCGGACCTGGGCCTGCGGCAGATCGCGGGACCGCCGGACGCCGTCGTGCACTGGGTGCACACCTCGGAGATGGCGGACCCGTACCCGTATCTGCTCGGCGGGGAGCTGCTGCTGACGGCGGGCGTGCAGCTCACGGACCCGGAGCGCTATGCGGCGCGGGTCGCCCAGGCGGGCGCGGCGGCGCTCGGCTTCGGGCTCGCGCCGGTGTACGACACGGTTCCTGCGGCGCTGGTGGCCGCCTGCGAGCGGCACGGGCTGCCGCTGGTGGAGGTGCCGCCGCCGACCACGTTCACGGCGATCGCGCGTGCCGTGTGGGGCCTGATGACCGAGGCCCGCCACCACGAGCTGCGCCGGGTCTCCCAGGCCCAGCAGGGCCTCGCCTCGGCGGCCGCCCGCCCCGACCCGGTCCCGGCGGTCCTGCACCAGCTCGCGGTGCGGCTGGGCGGCTGGGCGGGGCTGCTGGGCGCGGACGGCGCGGTGCTCGCCGGTTCGGGTCCCGACCGGCCGGACGAGGTGCGGGACGCGGTGCGGCGCCTTGCGGGGGTGGTGACGGGCCCGACCTCCGGCGGCCCCACGGCGCTGACCGCCACCGACACCGCCGCCGGGGAGCAGCTCGCCGTCTACGCGCTGGCCGGGGCCCGGCGGCTCGTCCTCGCGGTCGCCGTTCCCGGGCGCGACCCCGGCGACCACACCATCGCCGGGGTCGCGGCCGTCCTGCTCTCGCTGCTCACCGCCGAGCGGCAGGGCGCAGACGAGGCCACCCGGTCGGCCGCGCTGGTGCGGCTGCTCCTTGGAGCCGCCCCGGCCGAGGTCGCGCCGCTGCTCGGCGAGGCGCCCTGGACCGTCGTCCACGCGCGCGGCGAGGGCGCCCCGCCCGACCTCGGCAGCCCGCTGGTGGAGGCGGGCGACGGCCACGCGCGCGTGCTCGTCCCCGGCGGGCAGGAGGTCGGCCCGCACCCGGGCTGGACCCTGGGGGCGAGCGCGCCCATGGGGGCCGGGGAACTGGCCGCCGCCGACGCCCAGGCCGCCCGGGCGCTGCGCCGGGCCGAGGCGGCCCGTTCGCCCCTGGTCCGCCACCGCACCGGCGGCTACGCCTCGCTGGTGGACCCGGAGGAGGCCGCCGCGTACGCCCGCCGGCTGCTCGCCCCGCTCGCCGAGCCGCTGCTCACGACCCTGCGCGCCTGGCTCTCGCTGCACGGCAGCTGGGACCGCACGGCCGTGGCGCTCGGCGTGCACCGCAACACCGTCCGCCAGCGCCTGGCCCGCTGCGCCGCGCTGCTCGACGTCGACCTGGACGACATGGACGTCCGTACGGAGCTGTGGCTGGCGCTGCGGAGTGCGGGCGGACGTGCTCAGGCTCACTCTGGACAGTGCGAGTGACCGCCGGGTAACTTCGTATTTCAAGCTCTGAGCAAGCGCTTAGCCATGGCTTGGCCAAAGCCGCCGCCACCGTCGAAGGAGAGGCTCCGTGCGCCGTACGGTATTCAACGAGGACCACGAGGCGTTCCGGGAGACCATCCGGGCCTTCATCGAGGCCGAGGTCGTCCCGGTCTACGACGAGTGGTTCGCCGCCGGCCAGGCGCCGCGCGACTTCTACTACAAGCTCGCCGAGCTGGGTGTCTTCGGCATCCGCGTCGACGAGGAGTTCGGCGGCGCCGGCATCGACTCGTACAAGTTCGAGGCCGTGATGTACGAGGAGACGTCCCGCGCGGGCGTCCACTTCGGCGGCTCCGGCGTGCACGTGCTGCTCGGCCTGCCGTACATCAAGATGCTCGCCACCGACGAGCAGAAGAAGCGCTTCCTGCCGAAGTTCGTCTCCGGCGAGGAGATGTGGGCCCTGGCGATGACCGAGCCGGGCACCGGCTCCGACCTCGCGGGCATGAAGACCACCGCCAAGCTCTCCGAGGACGGCACGCACTACGTCCTCAACGGCTCCAAGACCTTCATCACCGGCGGCGTCCACGCCGACCGCGTGATCGTCTGCGCCCGCACCGCCGCGCCCACCGCCGAGGACCGCCGCCACGGCATCTCGCTGTTCGCCGTGGACACCAAGGCCGAGGGCTACTCCATCGGCCGCAAGCTCGACAAGCTCGGCCTGAAGACCTCCGACACCGCCGAGCTGGCGTTCGTCGACGTGAAGGTGCCGGTCGAGGACCTCCTCGGCGAGGAGAACAAGGGCTTCTACTACCTCGGCCACAACCTCGCCTCCGAGCGCTGGGGCATCGCCTTCGGCGCCTATGCGCAGGCCAAGGCCGCCGTCCGGTTCGCCAAGGAGTACGTGCAGGAGCGCACCGTCTTCGGCAAGCCGGTCGCGCACTTCCAGAACACCAAGTTCGAGCTGGCCGCCTGCCAGGCCGAGGTGGACGCCGCCGAGGCCGTCGCCGACCGCGCCCTGGAGGCCCTGGACGCGGGCGAGCTGACCCCGGCCGAGGCCGCCTCCGCCAAGCTGTTCTGCACCGAGGTCGCCCACCGCGTCATCGACAAGTGCCTCCAGCTGCACGGCGGTTACGGCTTCATGAACGAGTACCCGATCGCCCGTCTGTACGCCGACAACCGCGTCAACCGGATCTACGGCGGCACCAGCGAGATCATGAAGTCGATCATCGCCAAGGACATGGGTCTGTGACCGAGGCTCTGGATGCCCTGCTCGATCTGCTCGACCTGGAGCAGATCGAGCGGGACTACTTCCGGGGCCGCTCACGCTCGGCGCTCGTACCCCGTGTCTTCGGGGGCCAGGTGGCGGCCCAGGCGCTGGTCGCCGCGGGCCGCACCGTCCCCGGGGACCGGCCGCCGCACTCGCTGCACGCGTACTTCCTGCGCGCCGGGGACGCGGGCGCACCGATCGTCTACATGGTCGACCGTATCCGCGACGGCCGCTCCTTCACCACCCGAAGGGTGGTGGCGGTCCAGCACGGCAACCCGATCTTCCACCTCTCCGCGTCCTTCCAGACGTACGAGGAGGGGCTCGATCACCAGACGGACATGCCGCCCGCTCCGGACCCCGAGTCGCTTCCGACGGCGGCCGAGATGCTGCCGCGCCATCTGCCCGCGGACGTCGCCGAGCGGCTGATCGAGGCCCGTGCGGCCGTCGACCTGCGCTACGCCGACGCGCCGCCGTGGGGCACCGTCGGCACCCCGCGCGAGCCGCGCTCGCAGGTCTGGTTCCGTACGAACGGCAAGCTCGCGGACGACCCGCTGCTGCACATCGCGCTCGCCACCTACGTCTCCGACATGACCCTGCTCGACTCGGTGCTGCTGGCGCACGGCCGGGGCGGCTGGGCGGTCGGGGACGTGGTGGGCGCGTCCCTGGACCACGCGATGTGGTTCCACCGGCCGTTCCGGGCCGACGAATGGCTCCTGTACGACCAGGAGTCCCCGTCGGCCTCGGCGGGCCGCGGCCTGGGCCAGGCCCGCATCTACACCCAGGACGGCCGCCTGGCGGTGACCGTGATCCAGGAGGGCGTGGTGCGGGTGCCGCGCTAGCGGCCCCGGGTCACCTACAAGGGGCGCGGGGCCCCCGGCCTGCCTTTACGTATGCGGTGACCGCGACCGCCTGCTTTTAGGGGCGCGGGGAACTGCGCGACCAGCCACCCACGGTCCGCAGACGAGAGCCCACCCCCGCCCCTACGGCGCGACCTCAGACCAACTCGGCCGCACCCAGCAGATACTCGGTCATCGGCTCGTAGAACCGGGGATCGACCACATGGTCGTCCATGGGGACAGCGACCTGAAGCGTCCCCTCCGCCTCCGCCAGGAACAACGCGGGATCGTTGCAGTCCGCATACCCCACCGCATCGATCCCGCGCTGGGCAGCGCACCCCGCCCAGCCGTGATCCGCCACGACCAGATCCGGCAACGCCCGCCCCTCCCGGGCCAGCGCGTCCAGAATCGCGGCCATCGGCGCAGGCGAGTGCGTGTGCCACAGGGACGCGCCCCGCTCGTAGAGCGAGACGTCCGCGAACTGGACGACACACCCCTCGTCCGCGAGAACCCCGTCCGGGATGCGCACCACCTCGCACCCCGCGGAACGCAGCGCCGCCGCAGTCCGACTGTGCACATCGATGAGCGCACCGGGGTGACCGGTCGCGAACAGCACCCGCTCCTTGCCCGCCACAGCCTTCCGCAGCCGCGCCGCCATCCGCTCCAGGGCGTCGACGGTCAGCTCCGGGTCGATGGTGTCCTGGCCCGTGCGGTGCCCGGGGTCGTCGACGACCCCGCAGCGCTCGGCCATCACCGCGAGCACGTCCTGCTCGTCGGTCCAGCGGTCACCCAGCTCCAGGCCCAGCCAGTAGTGGCGGTCGCCGTTGGCGAGCTTGCGGTAGTGGGAGAGGTTGTTGTCGCGGGGGGTGGCGACGTCTCCGGCGATACGGGTGCGGACGAGGTGGTCGACGAGAGCGGCACGGCTGGGTATCGGCATGCGGCCCATTCTGCCCCGGTGCGCGGCGGCGGGCGCCGTCGTCCGCGCAGTGGACGCGCCCACGCGCGCGTGGCGGACTCAGCCCCCGAGCGCCGCGAACGCCCCGTGCGCCAGCCGCCGCAGCAGCGCCTCCGTGGCGTTGCGGTCGCGCAGCCCCGCCCCGTACGCCCCCAGGTGCGGCGTCGAGTTGAGCAGGCCGAACACCGCGTGGACGGCCGTCCGGACCTCGGCCTCGGACCCGAGCGGGTACAGCTCCCGTACGACCCCGACCCACAGCTCCACGTACTGCCGCTGCAACTGCCGCACCAGCTTGCGGTCGCTGTCGCGCAGCCGGTCCAGCTCCCGGTCGTGGAGCGTGATGAGCGCACGGTCGTCGAGGGCGAAGTCGATGTGGCCGTCGATGAGCGAGCCGAGGACCGCCTCGGGGCCCCCGTCGGCCTCGGCGACCCGCTTGCGGCCGCCGTCGTACAGCCGCCCGCTGATCCCCACCAGCAGCTCCGCCAGCATCGCGTCCTTGCCCGCGAAGTGCCGGTAGAGGCCGGGACCGCTGATGCCCACCGCCGCGCCTATCTCGTCGACGCCCACGCCGTGGAAGCCGCGTTCGGCGAAGAGGCGCGCGGCCTCGCGCAGGATCTGCTCGCGGCGGGTCGGGGCATCGGTCCGGGTGCTCATGAGAATTCATTCTAGACAACGCGGTTAGCGCTCGTTAACCTGGAGGAAATGAGTTAACGGTCATTAACATCCGGCCGGAAAGCTTCGCCGGAACTTCGTACGGGCAAGGGGGCTCGACACGATGCAGCAGGCACCGGTCCTTGGGAGCGCGGCAGATCCCGCGTCCGAGGCGTGGCGGGCCAACGAGGAGGCGCACCGCGCCCTCGGCGAGGAGCTGCGCGCCAGACTGGCCGCGGCCCGGCTCGGCGGCGGCGAGCGGGCCCGCGAGCGCCATGTCGCGCGCGGCAAGCTGCTGCCGCGCGACCGGGTCGACACCCTGCTCGACCCCGGCTCGCCCTTCCTGGAGCTCGCGCCGCTCGCGGCGAGCGGGATGTACGGGGACCAGGCGCCCGCCGCCGGGGTCATCGCCGGGATCGGGCGGGTCAGCGGCCGCGAGTGCGTGATCGTGGCCAACGACGCCACGGTCAAGGGCGGCACGTACTACCCGATGACGGTCAAGAAGCACCTGCGCGCCCAGGAGGTGGCCCTGGAGAACCGGCTGCCTTGTCTGTACCTGGTGGACTCCGGCGGCGCCTTCCTGCCGATGCAGGACGAGGTCTTCCCCGACCGGGACCACTTCGGCCGGATCTTCTACAACCAGGCCCGGATGTCGGCCGCCGGGATCCCGCAGATCGCGGCGGTCCTCGGCTCCTGCACGGCGGGCGGGGCGTATGTCCCGGCGATGAGCGACGAGGCCGTGATCGTCCGCAACCAGGGCACGATCTTCCTGGGCGGCCCGCCGCTGGTGAAGGCCGCCACCGGCGAGGTCGTCACCGCCGAGGAGCTCGGCGGCGGCGAGGTCCACTCGCGCACCTCCGGCGTCACCGACCACCTCGCCGAGGACGACGCGCACGCGCTGCGGATCGTGCGCAACATCGTGGCCACCCTCCCCGCGCGCGGCGAGCTCCCGTGGAGCGTGGAGCCCGTGGAGGAGCCCAAGGCCGATCCGTTCGGGCTGTACGGGGCGGTGCCGGTCGACTCGCGCACGCCGTACGACGTCCGCGAGGTCATCGCGCGCGTGGTCGACGGCTCCCGCTTCCAGGAGTTCAAGGCCGAGTTCGGCCAGACGCTGGTCACCGGTTTCGCCCGGATCCACGGGCACCCGGTCGGCATCGTCGCCAACAACGGCATCCTGTTCTCCGAATCCGCCCAGAAGGGCGCCCACTTCATCGAGCTGTGCGACCAGCGCGGCATCCCGCTGGTGTTCCTCCAGAACATCTCGGGCTTCATGGTCGGACGGGACTACGAGGCGGGCGGCATCGCCAAGCACGGCGCCAAGATGGTGACGGCGGTGGCGAGCACACGCGTGCCCAAGCTGACGGTGATCGTCGGCGGGTCGTACGGGGCGGGCAACTACTCGATGTGCGGCCGCGCCTATTCGCCGCGCTTCTTGTGGATGTGGCCCAACGCCAAGATCTCGGTGATGGGTGGCGAGCAGGCCGCCTCGGTGCTCGCCACCGTCAAGCGCGACCAGCTGGAGGCGCGCGGCGAGGACTGGCCCGTAGAGGCCGAGGAGTCCTTCAAGGACCCCATCCGCGCCCAGTACGACCAGCAGGGCAACGCCTACTACGCGACGGCCCGGCTGTGGGACGACGGGGTGATCGACCCGATGGAGACCCGCCAGGTCCTCGGGCTGGCCCTGACGGCCTGTGCCAACGCCCCCCTCCCCCAGCGGGACTACTCGGCGCCCGGCTTCGGCGTCTTCCGGATGTGAGGCGGACCATGACGATGTTCGACACAGTCCTCGTCGCCAACCGGGGCGAGATCGCGGTCCGCGTCATCCGCACCCTGCGCGCCCTCGGGGTGCGCTCGGTCGCGGTGTTCAGCGACGCGGACGCGGACGCCCGGCACGTGCGGGAGGCCGACACGGCCGTGCGGATCGGCCCGGCGGCGGCGTCCGAGAGCTACCTCTCCATCGACCGGCTCCTGGAGGCGGCCGCCAGGAGCGGCGCCCAGGCCGTCCACCCGGGCTACGGCTTCCTCGCCGAGAACGCGGCCTTCGCGCGCGCGTGCGCGGATGCGGGCCTGGTCTTCATCGGGCCCCCGGCGGACGCGATCTCCCTGATGGGCGACAAGATCCGGGCCAAGGAGACCGTGAAGGCGGCCGGTGTCCCGGTGGTGCCCGGCTCCTCGGGCAGCGGCCTCACCGACGGCCAACTGGCCGACGCGGCCCGCGAGATCGGCATGCCGGTGCTCCTGAAGCCCAGCGCGGGCGGCGGCGGCAAGGGCATGCGGCTGGTCCGCGACGAGGCGGCGCTCGCCGACGAGATCGCGGCCGCCCGCCGCGAGGCCCGCGCCTCCTTCGGCGACGACACGCTCCTGGTGGAGCGGTGGATCGACCGCCCCCGCCACATCGAGATCCAGGTCCTCGCGGACGGCCACGGGAACGTGGTGCACCTGGGCGAGCGCGAGTGCTCCCTCCAGCGCCGCCACCAGAAGATCATCGAGGAGGCCCCCTCGGTCCTGCTCGACGAGGAGACCCGGGCCGCGATGGGCGAGGCGGCGGTCCAGGCGGCCCGCTCCTGCGGCTACGCGGGCGCGGGCACGGTGGAGTTCATCGTCCCGGGCAGCGACCCGTCCTCGTACTACTTCATGGAGATGAACACCCGCCTCCAGGTCGAGCACCCGGTCACCGAGCTCATCACCGGCCTGGACCTGGTGGAGTGGCAGGTGCGGGTCGCGGCGGGCGAGGAACTGCCGTACGGACAGCAGGACATCACCCTCACCGGCCACGCCATAGAGGCCCGCATCTGCGCCGAGGACCCTTCGCGCGGCTTCCTCCCCTCGGGCGGTACGGTCCTGGCGCTGCGCGAGCCGCAGGGCGACGGTGTGCGCACGGACTCGGGGCTGAGCGAGGGAACGGAGGTCGGCAGCCTCTACGACCCGATGCTCTCCAAGGTCATCGCGTACGGGCCGGACCGCGCGACCGCGCTGCGCCGGCTGCGGGCGGCCCTGGCCGACACGGTCACCCTGGGCGTGCCCACCAACGCGGGCTTCCTGCGCCGGCTGCTCGCCCACCCGGCCGTGGTCGCGGGCGACCTCGACACGGGCCTGGTGGAGCGGGAGGCGGACTCGCTGGTGCCGGAGGGGGTGCCGGAGGAGGTGTACGCGGCGGCGGCGCTGGTGCGTCAGGAGGGGCTGCGCCCCTCGGCCACGGGTGCGTGGCTGGACCCGTTCGCGGTGCCCAGCGGCTGGCGCATGGGCGGCGAACCGGCGCCCCTGGCCTTCCCGTTCCGGGTGCCGGGACTCGAACCCGTCACTCACGTCGTACGGGGCGAGGCCGCCGGGCAGGTCTCCCCCGGCCTCGTCAGTGTCGAACTCGACGGCCTCACCCACACCTTCACCACCGTCCCCTCCCCGGAGGGGACCTGGCTCGGGCGGGACGGGGACAGCTGGCACGTGCTGGACCACGATCCCGTCGCGGCGAGCCTCACCGGCGCCGCGCGCGGCGGCCTCGACACACTGGCCGCGCCGATGCCCGGCACCGTCACCGTCGTCAAGGTGGCGGTCGGCGACGAGGTCGACGCGGGCCAGAGCCTGCTGGTGGTGGAGGCGATGAAGATGGAGCACGTCATCTCCGCCCCGCACGCCGGCACCGTCACCGAGCTGGACGTCTCCCCCGGCTCGACCGTGGCCATGGACCAGGTCCTGGCCGTGGTGACCCCGAAGGAGGAGGACCAGTGACACTGCCCATGGTCGTACCGGCGCCGGACCTGCCCGCCCCGGTGCGGATCCACGAGGTCGGGGCCCGCGACGGCCTGCAGAACGAGAAGGCCGTCGTCCCCACCGAGATCAAGGCCGAGTTCATCCGCCGCCTGGCGGACGCGGGCCTGACCACCATCGAGGCGACCAGCTTCGTGCACCCCAAGTGGGTGCCCCAACTGGCCGACGCCGAGCGGCTGTTCCCCATGCTCGACGGCATCGAGGGCGTGGCGCTGCCGGTCCTGGTGCCCAACGAGCGGGGCCTGGACCGGGCGCTCGCGCTCGGCGCCCGCCGCATCGCGGTCTTCGCCAGCGCCACGGAGTCGTTCGCCAAGGCCAATCTGAACCGTACGGTGGACGAGTCGCTCGGGATGTTCGCGCCCGTCGTGGCCCGCGCCAAGGAGCAGCAGGTCCACGTCCGGGGCTATCTGTCGATGTGCTTCGGCGACCCGTGGGAGGGAGCCGTCCCCGTCCACCAGGTCGTCCGGGTCGCCAAGTCCCTGATGGACCTGGGCTGCGACGAGCTGAGCCTCGGGGACACGATCGGGGTCGCGACCCCGGCCCACGTCCAGAGCCTGCTCGCGGCCCTGAACGAGGAGGGCGTGCCGACCTCCGCGATCGGGGTGCACTTCCACGACACGTACGGCCAGGCGCTCGCCAACACCCTCGCCGCGCTGCAGCACGGCGTGACCACGGTCGACGCCTCGGCGGGCGGCCTGGGCGGCTGTCCGTACGCCAAGTCCGCCACCGGAAACCTCGCCACCGAAGACCTCGTGTGGATGCTCCAGGGCCTCGGTATCGACACCGGGGTCGACCTCGGCAAGCTCACCGCCACCAGCGTCTGGCTGGCCGAGCAGCTGGGACGGCCGAGCCCGTCCCGCACCGTCCGCGCCCTCTCCCCCGACTCCCACAAGGAGTGACCCCCATGTCCCTTGACCACCGGCTCTCAGACGAGCACGAAGAACTCCGCCGTACGGTCGAGGAGTTCGCGCACGACGTCGTCGCCCCGAAGATCGGCGACTTCTACGAGCGCCACGAGTTCCCGTACGAGATCGTCCGCGAGATGGGCCGCATGGGCCTGTTCGGGCTGCCCTTCCCCGAGGAGTACGGGGGCATGGGCGGCGACTACCTCGCGCTCGGCATCGCCCTGGAGGAGCTGGCGCGGGTCGACTCCTCGGTCGCCATCACCCTGGAGGCCGGGGTCTCGCTCGGCGCGATGCCGGTGTTCCGGTTCGGCACGGAGGAGCAGAAGCGGGAGTGGCTGCCCCGGCTCTGCTCCGGCGAGATGCTGGGCGCGTTCGGCCTCACCGAGCCGGACTGCGGCTCGGATGCGGGCGGCACGCGCACGACGGCGGTGCGCGACGGCGACGAGTGGGTCATCAACGGCACCAAGTGCTTCATCACCAACTCGGGTACGGACATCACGGGCCTGGTGACGGTGACCGCCGTGACCGGCCGCAAGCCCGACGGGCGTCCGCTGATCTCCTCGATCATCGTCCCGTCCGGCACGCCGGGCTTCACGGTGGCCGCGCCGTACTCGAAGGTGGGGTGGAACGCGTCGGACACCCGCGAGCTGTCCTTCGCGGACGTCCGCGTCCCGGTCGCCAACCTCCTGGGCGAGGAGGGCCGGGGCTACGCGCAGTTCCTGCGCATCCTCGACGAGGGCCGCGTCGCCATCTCGGCGCTGGCCACGGGTCTGGCGCAGGGCTGTGTCGACGAGTCGGTGAAGTACGCGCACGAGCGCCACGCCTTCGGCCGCCCGATCGGTGACAACCAGGCGATCCAGTTCAAGATCGCCGACATGGAGATGCGGGCGCACATGGCCCGGGTGGGCTGGCGCGACGCGGCGTCCCGGCTGGTGCGGGGCGAGTCCTTCAAGAAGGAGGCGGCGCTGGCGAAGCTGTACTCGTCGACGGTCGCGGTCGACAACGCGCGCGACGCCACGCAGATCCACGGCGGGTACGGGTTCATGAACGAGTACCCGGTGGCCCGTATGTGGCGCGACTCCAAGATCCTGGAGATCGGCGAGGGCACGAGCGAGGTCCAGCGCATGCTGATCGCAAGGGAGTTGGGCCTGCCGGCGTAAGGCTCGGCCCGGGGTTCGTCTGCGGACCGGTGGGGGCTGGCCGCGCAGTTCCCCGCGCCCCTAAAAGCGCCCCTGCGGGGCGCCCAGGGGATGCCGCGCAGCGGCACTTAAGGGGCGCGGGGAACTGCGCGAGCAACCCAGCACGGTCCGCAGACGAAAGGGGCCGGGGGCGCAGCCCCGAACCGGGGTCCGGGGACTTCGCTCGAAGGGGTGGCCCCGCGGCGTACACCCCGCGCACCCCCACCCCCGCCGACCACCCTGGCACCCGTGACCCCGCCCACCTGCCCCGCCTGCCCGACGCGTCCGCCGCTGTGGAAGGACACCTCCACCACCGTCCCCGGCGCCGCCGACCACTGGCACTGGCACTGCACCGCGTGCCGCACCCTCTACGAGCCGACCGCGTCCCACAAGGTCCGCTTCACGTACGCCCCGCTACGGCGATAGGCACACCCGGGAGACCCCTACAGATCCTTGTGAGGTTAGGCTAACCTACCCAGGAACTGCCAGAGGCCGACCCCGGCACGTACGAAAGCGGATCGTCATGCCCATTTCCCGAGCGTCCCACCTCTCCCGTCGCGGCCTGCTGGCCGCCGGCGGTGCCATCGGCCTCGGGGCCGCGCTGGCCGCGTGCGGGGACGACGACAAGAAAAAGGGCGACTCGCAGAAGGCCGCGGAGAAGTCCGGCCCCTGGTCCTTCAAGGACGACCGCGGCAAGGCCGTCGAGACGAAGTCCACCCCCAAGACCATCGTGGCCTTCACCGGCACCGCCGCCGCCCTCCACGACTACGGCATCGAGGTCAAGGCCGTGTTCGGCCCGACCAAGACCAAGGACGGCAAGCCGGACGTCCAGGCGGGCGACCTCGACGTCAACAAGGTCGAGATCCTCGGCAACGTCTGGGGCGAGTTCAGCGTCGAGAAGTACGCGGCCCTCGCGCCCGACCTGCTCGTCACGGACATGTGGGAGAAGGACGCCCTCTGGTACGTGCCGGACAACAGCAAGGACAAGATCCTCCAGCTCGCCCCCAGCGTCGCGCTGTGGGCCGCGCAGATCAGCATGCCGGCCGCGCTCCAGCGCCGCGCCGACCTCGCCGCGGCCCTCGGCGCCGACCTGAAGGCCGCCAAGTTCACCGAGTCCAAGGCCCGCTTCGAGAAGGCCGCCGCCCGGCTGCGCGCCGCCACCAAGGCCAACCCCGGCGTCACGGTGATGATCGGCTCCGCCAGCGCCGACCTGTTCTACGTCTCCGCGGCCAAGACGTCCGCCGACACCGCGTACTTCCAGGAGCTGGGCGTCAAGTTCGTCGAGCCGAAGGTCAACGCGCAGGGCTTCTTCGAGGAGCTCAGCTGGGAGAACGTCGGCAAGTACAAGGCCGACGTGATCATGATGGACAACCGCTCCACCGCCCTCCAGCCGGACGCCCTGAAGTCCAAGCCGACCTGGACCGGGCTGCCCGCCGTCAAGGCCGGCCAGATCACCCCGCGCACCACCGAGCCGATCTACTCGTACGACAAGTGCACCCCGATCCTCGAAACCCTCGCCAAGGCCATCGAGACCGCGAAGAAGGTTGCCTGACCATGACACTGACAGCCGAGACCGCCACCGTCCCCTTCCGTCTCTTCGATCTGAGCGTGGTACGGACCCGGCGGCTCGGCCCGTCGCTGGTCAGGATCACCTTCGGCGGCGAGCAGTTGGCGTACTTCGAGGGCGGCGGCCGGGACCAGAGCCTCTCGCTCTTCCTGCCGCACCCCGGCCAGGACGCGCCCGTACTGCCGCCCGCCGAGAACCCGGAGACGTGGTTCGCGGAGTACCGGGCGCTGCCCGACGGCGTACGGGCCGTGATGCGGTCGTACACCCTGCGGGAGCAGCGCCGCGACCCCGACGAGGTCGACATCGACTTCGCGCTCCACGAGGACGGCGGCCCGGCGTGCCGCTGGGCCGACGCCGCCGTGCCCGGGGACCGTGTGGCGGTCCTCGGTCCGGCGGTCGCCGACAACACGGCGGTGCGGTTCCGCCCTCCCGTGGGTACGGACTCCGTCGTCATCTGGGGTGACGAGACCGCGCTGCCCGCCGTCTCCGCGATCCTGGAGTGGCTGCCCGCGGGTACGCCCGCGCGGGTGTGGCTCGAAGTGCCGTTCAGTGGCGACCGGATGCCGCTTCCGACTGCCGCGGATGCCCGGATCACGTGGCTGGTGCGGGAGGAGGGCGCGGCCTCCGTCGTGGATGCGGTCCGTTCCGAAGCCGCGCTGCCTGGGCTCGACCCGTATGTGTGGATCGCCGGGGAGGCGTCCACCATGCGGGAGCTGCGGCGTCACTTCGTGAATGAGCGTCAGGTGGACCGCAGGAACGTTACTTTCGTCGGTTACTGGCGGCGGGGGCGCAGTGAGGACCAGTTGCGCGAGGAAGAGGGCGCGTAGGTCGTTTACGCGACTGCGGGCCGTGGGGGCTTGTCGCGCAGTTCCCCGCGCCCCTAAAGGGGCTCGGTGACGCCAGCCACCCCCAAGTACAGCGCTTCCCCAGGGGGCGAGGGCTTGTTGAGATCGAAGTTAGGTTAGGCTAACCTTACTTCGAGATCGCGGTCCTCGCCCCCTTCCTTTCTGCCCGGAGGGCCCGACGAAGTCCCCGATCCGGGAGGACAGTTCATGCGTTCGCACCTGCTCAATGACACGACGGCGGAGAGCTACCGGCGCTCCGTGACCGAAGGAGTCGAGCGGGTGGCGTCGAAACTCGCCGCGACACGCCGCCCGTTCACCGGTGCGGGCGTCGAGGACATCGCCCCGCTCATCGACCGCGTCGACCTCGACCGACCGCTGGGCGACACCTCCGCCGTCCTGGACGAGCTGGAGGACGTGTACCTGCGCGACGCCGTCTACTTCCACCACCCCCGCTACCTGGGCCACCTCAACTGCCCGGTGGTCATCCCCGCCGTCCTGGGCGAAGCGGTCCTCTCGGCCGTCAACTCCTCGCTGGACACCTGGGACCAGAGCGCCGGCGGCACCCTCATCGAGCGCCGTCTGATCGACTGGACCGCCGGCCGCGTCGGCTACGGCCCGGCCGCCGACGGCGTGTTCACCAGCGGCGGCAGCCAGTCCAACCTCCAGGCGCTGCTGCTCGCCCGCGAGGAGGCCAAGACCGACGACCTGTCGAAGCTGCGGATCTTCTCCTCCGAGTGCAGCCACTTCAGCGTCCAGAAGTCCGCCCAGCTGCTCGGCCTGGGCCGCGGCGCCGTCGTGTCGATCCCCTGCGACCACGACAAGCGGATGCAGACCGTGGCGCTCGCCCGCGCCCTGGAGCGCTGCGCCGCCGAGGGCAACGTCCCGATGGCCGTCGTCGCCACCGCGGGCACCACCGACTTCGGCTCCCTCGACCCGCTGCCCGAGATCGCCGAGCTCTGCGCCCAGTACGGCGCGTGGATGCACGTGGACGCCGCGTACGGCTGCGGACTGCTCGTCTCGCCGACCCGCCGTCACCTCCTGAACGGCATCGAGCACGCCGACTCGGTCACCGTGGACTACCACAAGTCCTTCTTCCAGCCGGTGAGTTCCAGCGCGATCCTGGTCAAGGACGGCAGCACCCTGCGGCACGCCACGTACCACGCGGACTACCTCAACCCGCGCCGGGCCGCCGAGGAGCGCATCCCCAACCAGGTCGACAAGTCCCTCCAGACCACCCGCCGCTTCGACGCCCTGAAGCTGTGGATGACGCTGCGCACCATGGGCGCCGAGGGCGTCGGCTCGCTCTTCGACGAGGTGTGCGACCTGGCCGCCGAGGGCTGGCGGCTGCTCGCCGCCGACCCGCGCTACGACGTGGTCGTCGAGCCCACGCTGTCCACCCTGGTCTTCCGCTTCATCCCGGACGCGGTCACCTCGCCCGCCGAGATCGACCGCGCCAACCTCTACGCCCGCAAGGCGCTGTTCGCGTCCGGCGAGGCGGTCGTCGCCGGTACCAAGACCGGCGGCCGCCAGTACCTGAAATTCACCCTGCTCAACCCCGAGACGACGGTCTCCGACATCGCCGCCGTCCTCGATCTGATCGCCGGCCACGCCGAGCAGTACCTGGGAGAGAACCTTGTCCACGCAGCCTCGTGAGCCGTACGACTTCATCGGGATCGGCCTCGGGCCCTTCAACCTGGGCCTGGCCTGCCTGACCGAGCCGGTCGACGAGCTCAGCGGCCTCTTCCTGGAGACCAAGCCGGACTTCGAGTGGCACTCGGGCATGTTCCTGGAGGGCGCCCACCTCCAGACCCCGTTCATGTCGGACCTGGTCACCCTCGCCGACCCGACCTCGCCGTACTCCTTCCTCAACTACCTGAAGGAGTCGGGCCGCCTCTACTCGTTCTACATACGCGAGAACTTCTACCCGCTGCGCACCGAGTACAACGACTACTGCCGCTGGGCGGCCGGCAAGCTCTCCTCGATCCGCTTCAACCAGACGGTGAAGACGGTGACGTACGAGAACGAGGTGTACGTCGTACGCACCGAGGACGGCTCCGAGTTCCGCGCCCGGCGGCTGGTGCTCGGCACCGGCACCCCGCCGTTCGTCCCCGAGCCGTGCCAGGGCCTGGGCGGCGACTACCTGCACAACTCCCGCTACCTGGATCACAAGGAGGCGCTCCAGAAGAAGGAGTCGATCACCCTGGTCGGCAGCGGGCAGTCCGCGGCGGAGATCTACTACGACCTGCTGAGCGAGATCGACGTCCACGGCTACCGGCTGAACTGGGTCACCCGCTCGCCGCGCTTCTTCCCGCTCGAATACACCAAGCTGACGCTGGAGATGACCTCGCCGGAGTACGTGGACTACTTCCACGCGCTGCCCGAGGCCACCCGCTACCGGCTGGAGACGCAGCAGAAGGGCCTGTTCAAGGGCATCGACTCGGAGCTCATCGACGCGATCTTCGACCTGCTCTACCAGAAGAACCTCAAGGGCCCCGTCGGCACCCGACTGCTCACCAACTCCTCGCTGAACACGGCCAGTTACGACGCCGCCTCCGGCACGTACACCCTGGGCCTGCGCCAGGAGGAGCAGGAGAAGGACTTCAGCCTCACCACCGAGGGCCTGGTCCTGGCCACCGGCTACAAGTACGCCGAGCCGGAGTTCCTCGCGCCGGTGGCCGACCGGCTCAAGCGCGACGGCCGCGGCCGCTTCGACGTGGCCCGCAACTACGCCATCGACACCAACGGCGGCGAGATCTTCCTCCAGAACGCCGCCGTGCACACCCACTCGATCACCTCGCCCGACCTGGGCATGGGCGCCTACCGCAACGCGTACATCATCGGCGAGCTGCTCGGCCGCGAGTACTACCCGGTCGAGAAGTCCATCGCCTTCCAGGAGTTCGCCGTATGAGCACCATCGCCGACATAGGCACCTTCACCGTCCGGACCCTCGACCCGCTGAAGGACGCCGAGCTGCTGCACGGCTGGGTCACCCACCCCAAGGCCGCGTTCTGGATGATGCAGGACGCGAAGCTGGAGGACGTCGAGCGGGCGTACATGGAGATCGCCGCCGACGAGCACCACCACGCGCTGCTCGGGCTGCACGACGGCGAGCCCGCCTTCCTGATGGAGAAGTACGACCCGGCCCACCGCGAGCTGGTCGGCCTCTACGAGCCCGAGCCGGGCGACGTCGGCATGCACTTCCTGGTCGCGCCGACCGGCACGCCGGTCCACGGCTTCACCCGCGCGGTGATCACCGCCGTGATGGGGCACCTGTTCGCGGACCCGGCGACCCGGCGGGTCGTCGTGGAGCCCGACGTGGGCAACAAGGCCGTCCACGCGCTCAACGCCGCCGTCGGCTTCGAGGTCGTCGGCGAGATCACCAAGCCGGAGAAGAGGGCGCTGCTGAGCGTCTGCACGCGGGCCGCGTTCGAGGAGGCCACCCGATGACGACGACCACGGACATCACCGTCCCGCACCTCTCCCCCGAGCTGTGGGCGCGCGCCAACCGGCTGCTGATCCGCAAGGCGCTCGCCGAGTTCGCGCACGAGCGGCTGCTGAAGCCGCAGCCGCTGGGCGAGGACCGGTACAGCGTGCGCAGCGACGACGGCACGGTGGAGTACCGCTTCACCGCCGCGCTGTACGCGCTCGACCACTGGCAGGTCGACCCCGAGTCGGTGTCCCGGCACGGGTCGGACGGCCAACTCCCGCTCGACGCCCTCGACTTCTTCATCGAGCTGCGCGCGACGCTGGGCCTGAGCGACGAGATCCTGCCGGTGTACCTGGAGGAGATCTCCTCCACGCTCTCCGGTACGGCGTACAAGCTCACCAAGGAGCAGACCCCGGCTGCCGAGCTCGCCCGGGCGGGCTTCCAGGCGATCGAGACGGGCATGACCGAGGGCCACCCGTGCTTCGTGGCCAACAACGGGCGGCTCGGGTTCGGTGTGCACGAGTACGCGGCGTACGCGCCGGAGGCCGCCGCCCCGGTCCAGCTGATCTGGCTGGCGGCGCGGCGCGACCGGGCGACCTTCACCTCGGGCGCGGGGCTCGACTACGAGACGCTGATCGAGGCGGAGCTGGGCGCGCAGACGCTGGAACGTTTCGCCGCGACGCTGGCGGCGCGGGGCCTGGACCTCGCGGACTACCAGCTGCTGCCGGTCCACCCGTGGCAGTGGTGGAACAAGCTGTCGGTGACGTTCGCGGCGGAGGTGGCACAGGACAGGCTGGTGCCGCTCGGGGTGGGCGACGACAGCTACCTGGCCCAGCAGTCGATCCGCACGTTCTTCAACACGACGGACCCGTCGAAGCACTACGTCAAGACGGCGCTGTCGGTCCTGAACATGGGCTTCATGCGGGGCCTGTCGGCGGCCTACATGGAGGCGACGCCGGCGATCAACGACTGGCTGGCGGGCCTGGTGGAGCGCGACTCCGTGCTCCAGGCGGCCCGGTTCTCGATCATCCGCGAGCGGGCGGCGATCGGCTACCACCACCGCCAGTACGAGCGGGCCACCGACCGCTACTCGCCGTACCGCAAGATGCTGGCGGCGCTGTGGCGGGAGAGCCCGGTGCCGTCGCTTGAGCCGGGCGAACGCCTTGCGACGATGGCGTCGCTGCTGCACGTCGACGGGGCCGGGGCGTCGTTCGCGGGCGCGCTGATCGCGGAGTCGGGAGTGGGGGCGACGGAGTGGCTGCGCCGCTACCTGGACGCGTACCTGCTCCCCGTCCTGCACTCCTTCTACGCGTACGACCTGGTCTACATGCCGCACGGCGAGAACGTGATCCTGGTCCTGGCGGAGGACGGGACGGTCTCGCGGGCGATCTTCAAGGACATCGCCGAGGAGATCGCGGTCATGGACCCGGACGCGGTGCTGCCGCCGGCGGTGGAGCGCATCCGTGCGGACGTGCCGGACGACATGAAGCTGCTGTCCGTCTTCACGGACGTCTTCGACTGCTTCTTCCGTTTCTTGAACGCGACGCTCGTGAGTGAGGGCGTGGTCGGGGAGGACGAGTTCTGGGCGGCGGTGGCGTCGTGCGTCACGTCGTACCAGGCTTCTGTGCCCGAACTGTCCGACAAGTTCAAGCAGTACGACATGTTCGCCCCGGAGTTCGCGCTGTCCTGCCTGAACCGGCTGCAGCTGCGCAACAACAAGCAGATGGTGGATCTGGCGGATCCGGCGGGGGCGCTCCAACTGGTGGGCAACCTGCGGAACCCGATCGCGGGTTGAAGCCCCTCCCCGTCCCTTCCCTAAACCCTCCGGGGGGGCGGGAGGGGGCGGGCTTCCCGGGGGCCGCTGCGGGGCCTGCGGCCCCTGCACCCCGCTTCGTTCGTCTGCGGACCGTGCTGGGTTGCTCGCGCAGTTCCCCGCGCCCCTTAAATGCCGCTGCGCGGCAATCCCCTGGGCGCCCCGCAGGGGCGCATCTCAGGGGCGCGGGGAACTGCGCGACCAGCCCCCACCCACCCGCAGACAAACACGGGTCCAGGGGCGAAGCCCCCCGGCCGCCCGCCCAGGGCTTCAGGGAAGGGGCGGGGTGGGGAATTACTCCCACGGCACCACCGGCGACCGGTAGAAGTTCACCCCCAGCGCCGCCAGCCTCGGCCCCTGCGCCGCCAGGCGGGTCCGGTAGCCCGGCCAGTCGTGGGTCCGCGCCGGGGACCAGCCGATCTCCGCGATCCCGGGCAGCCGCGGGAACGCCATGTATTCGATGTCCGCGCTCTTCGTCAGCGTCTCCGACCACAACGGCGCCTCGACACCCAGGACCGACCCCGCCGGAAGGTCCTTGATGAACGTGTCCGGGTCCCACCCGTAGGACTTGTCCACCTCCACGAACCCCGCCCAGTCAAGCCCGAGTTCCGTGTTCGCGTCGTACTTCATATCCAGGTACGCCCGATTCGCCGGCGACATCACCAGCTTCGTCCCCGCCCTCGCCGCCGCCACGACCTCCGCCTCGTTGCCGTCCGTGCCCCAGTACTGCGCCACCGCCCCGGCGACCGGCCGCGCCCCGGCCAGCTGGTGCCAGCCGATGACCGTCTTGCCGTACGTGCCGACGATCGCCTGCGCCCTGTCCATGAAGGCCACGTAGTCGGCGTGCGCCGTCGAGTGCGCCTCGTCGCCGCCGATGTGGATATATCGACCTGGCGTCATCGCCGCCAGCTCCCGCACCACGTCGTCCAGGAACACGTACGTCACCGGCTTCGGCACGCACAGTGAGCTGAAACCGACGTCCGTGCCGGTATAGAGGGGAGGCGCGACACCGTCGCAGTTCAGCTCGGCGTACGAGGCGAGCGCCGCGTTCGTGTGGCCGGGAGTGTCGATCTCGGGGATCACTTCCAGGTAGCGGCTCGCCGCGTACCGGACGATCTCCGCGTAGTCCGCCTTCGTGTAGAACCCGCCCTTGCCGCCGCCCACCTGCGTCTGCCCGCCGTACGCCGCCAGCCTCGGCCAGGAGTCGATCGCGATCCGCCAGCCCTGGTCGTCGCTGAGGTGCAGATGCAGCGTGTTGACCTTGTAGAGCGCCAGCTGGTCGATGTACCGCTCCACCTGCGCGGGCGTGAAGAAGTGGCGTGAGACGTCGAGCATCGCGCCCCGGTAGGCGTACCGCGGGCTGTCCTCGATCGTTCCGCCCGCCACCTGCCACGGGCCCTGCTGCCTCGTCCGCTTCTCCACCGACGCGGGCAGCAGCTGCCGCAGGGTCTGGACGCCGTGGAAGAGCCCGGCCGCCCGGTGCGCCGTGAGGGTGACCGCGCCCCGGCCGCTCTCCAGCCGGTACCCCTCCTCCCCCAGCCGTGCGTCGCCGGAGAGCCGCAGCCGGATGCCGCCCGGGCCGTCGGCCTTCACCGGCAGCGCGTACCCGGTCGAGGGGCGCAGCACGTCCGCCAGATACCCGGCGATCCGGCGGCCCTCGGCGCCCGCGGCGGCGTCGACCCGGATCGGGGTGGTGGACGTGATCGTGTACGGGGTGCCGCCCGGCGCGACCGACGCCGGCGCGGGGACGATCTGACCGAGGGGGCGGGGGGCGCGGGACGCGCCGGCCGTGGAGCCGGTCGCGGCTCCGGCCGAGGTGCCCGCCGCCACCAGCAGCAGGGCGCCGAGCAGGACGGAGACTGTTCTGGATCGAGTTCTGCGCTGACTCACTAGCGGTTCCCTTCAACGGGGTACGCCGAGCAACCGAACGGAAACCATCACTACCGCCCGCCCCACCGACGGTCAAGGTGTAGACCACTGCGGACCGGCCGCCCAACTGCCCAGCGCCCCAAGGCCGGATGGAAGAATCACCTCATGGCGGAAATCATCCAGAAGGACGGGACCTGGAGCTTCGACGGGGACGGCGTGCGCATCGTGCCCGGCAGCGACAAGGGCGTCAGCCTGCTGCGCCGCACGCTCGGCGAGGTCACGGTGCCACTCGTGGCACTGGCCGGGGTGGCGTACGAACCGGGGCGCAAGACCGGGCGGCTGCGGCTGAAGCTGCGCGACGGGGCCGACCCGCTGCTCCAGGTCACCGGCGGCAAACTGGACGACGCCTCCGACCCGTACACCCTGACCGTGGAGACGAAGGCGGCCGCGATAGCCGAGTACTTCGTGGACGAGGTCCGCAACGCCCTGCTGCTCGACTCGGTGCCCACCGGGCCGGTCGACCGCTATCTGCTGCCTGGGCCCTCGCTGCCGATGACCGTGGGCGCGGGCGACGGCACGGCCAGCTTCGACGGGCGCACGGTCCGCCTGGAGTGGACCTGGCACACCGACGAGGTGAAGACGGGCGCCGGCCCGGCCAGCATCGCGCTGGAGGATCTGCACGCGGTGGAGTGGCTGCCCGCGCGGGGCCTGGTGGACGGGCACCTGCGCTTCGTGAGCTCGCCGAACGCGCCCCGGGTGCCCGCCGGGCACGATCCGCACGCCGTGGAGCTCAACGGCTTCAAGAAGGACCCGCTGATGGCGCTGCTCGCCGCGGCCGTGGTGGTGCGGATGCCGCACCCGCACGCGCCGGAGCCCGTGCCCGTACCGGAGCCCAAGTCGCTCGGCCCCGCGCCCGGCGCCGCCGACGACCCCGACGCCCTGCTGCGGCGGCTGCGCGAGCTCGGGGAGCTGCACGCCTCCGGGATCCTCACGGACGAGGAGTTCAGCCTGGCCAAGCAGGCCGTGCTGAAGCGCTTCTGAGGGGCCTCTGGGGCGCCCCACCCGCACCTCTGGTCCAGACCATCAAATAATCCGACCTACGATCATGAGAATCCTGCCCGAAATCGGGCAGGATTCTTGCGTACGGCCCCCATACCCCTCAATATCGACGAGTGCTCGAACGTCGCCCGTCGTCCCACGACGACCTCATCGACCACCTGGTGCGCAGCACCGCGCTCCAGCGCGGCGAAGCGGCCCGGGTGGTGCTCGATGTGCTGGCGTACTTCGACGAGACGTACGAGGAATTCGTCCGCCGCCGCCACCGTGAGCTGCAGTCCGGTGGCCTGGTGAACGCGGAGATCTTCGAGCGGATCGCGGCCGAGCTGCCGCACCGCGCCGTGGCGCCACCGGAACTCTCGCTCCGGCAGCTGCGCCGCATCGTCTACGGCTAGCTCGTCCACGGCCTCAACGGCCGGGCACGCGTACGAACTCTGAACGTCGATGGAGGGGCAAGACTCTATGTGCGGAATCGTCGGTTATATCGGTAAGCGTGATGTCGCTCCCCTGCTGCTGGAAGGCCTGCAGCGGCTGGAGTACCGGGGTTACGACTCCGCGGGCGTGGTCATCAACAGCCCCAAGTCGGGCGCGCTGAAGATGGTCAAGGCCAAGGGTCGCGTCCGCGACCTGGAGGCCCGCGTCCCCAAGCGCTTCACCGGCACCACCGGCATCGCGCACACCCGCTGGGCCACCCACGGCGCCCCGAGCGACGTCAACTCGCACCCGCACCTGGACCCGGAGAACAAGGTCGCCGTCGTCCACAACGGCATCGTGGACAACGCCCAGGAGCTGCGCGCCAAGCTGGAGGCCGACGGGGTCGTCTTCGCCTCCGAGACCGACACCGAGGTCATCACCCACCTCGTCGCCCGCGCCCAGGCCGAGACCCTTGAGGAGAAGGTCCGCGAGGCGCTCAAGGTCATCGAGGGCACCTACGGCATCGCCGTGATGCACGCCGAGTTCCCCGACCGCATCGTGGTGGCCCGCAACGGCTCCCCGGTCGTCCTCGGCATCGGCGAGAAGGAGATGTTCGTCGCCTCGGACGTCGCCGCGCTGATCGCCCACACCCGCCAGGTCGTCACCCTCGACGACGGCGAGATGGCCACCCTGAAGGCCGACGACTTCCGTACGTACACGACCTCGGGCACGCTGACCACCGCGACCCCCGAGACCGTCGAGTGGGAGGCCGCCTCCTACGACATGGGCGGCCACGACACGTACATGCACAAGGAGATGTCGGAGCAGGCCGACGCCGTGGACCGGGTGCTGCGCGGCCGCATCGACGACCGGTTCTCCACCGTCCACCTCGGCGGCCTCAACCTGGACGCCCGCGAGGCCCGCGGGGTGCGCCGGATCAAGATCCTCGGCTGCGGCACCTCGTACCACGCCGGTCTGATCGGCGCCGGCCTCATCGAGGAGCTCGCCCGCATCCCCGCGGACGCCGAGCCGGCCTCCGAGTTCCGCTACCGCAACCCGGTCGTGGACCCCGACACGCTGTACATCGCGGTCTCGCAGTCCGGTGAGACCTACGACGTGCTCGCCGCCGTCCAGGAGCTCAAGCGCAAGGGCGCCCGCGTCCTGGGCGTCGTGAACGTCGTCGGCTCGGCGATCGCCCGCGAGGCGGACGGCGGCACGTACGTGCACGCCGGCCCCGAGGTCTGCGTCGTCTCCACCAAGTGCTTCACCAACACCGTCGTCGCCTTCGCGCTGCTCGCGCTGCACCTGGGCCGCATCCGCGACCTGTCGGTGGCCGACGGCAAGCGGATCATCGAGGGCCTGCGCAAGCTGCCCGGGCAGATCTCCGAGATCCTGGCGATGGAGCCGGAGATCGAGAAGCTGGCCAAGGAGTACGCGGGCGCCCAGTCGATGATGTTCATCGGCCGTGTGCGCGGCTACCCGGTCGCCCTGGAGGCCTCCCTGAAGCTCAAGGAGATCTCCTACATCCACGCCGAGGCCTACCCCGCCTCCGAGCTCAAGCACGGCCCGCTGGCGCTCATCGAGCCCGCGCTGCCGACGGTCGCGATCGTCCCCGACGACGACCTCCTGGAGAAGAACCGCGCGGCCCTGGAGGAGATCAAGGCCCGCAGCGGCCGCATCCTCGCCGTCGCCCACCGCGAGCAGGAGAAGGCCGACCACACCATCGTCGTCCCGAAGAACGAGGACGAGCTGGACCCGATCCTGATGGGCATCCCGCTCCAGCTCTTCGCGTACCACACGGCGCTGGCCATGGGCCGCGACATCGACAAGCCGCGCAACCTGGCGAAGTCCGTCACGGTCGAGTAGTACGGCAGGACACCAGCGGACAGAAGCGGCCCCGCACGCGCCACCAGGCGTGCGGGGCCGCTCCCTTGCCTGCCGATGCCGCCCAACGCACCGGCCTGCGGCTGCCTAACCGGCGGCCGTCACCCCCCGGCCGGCAGCGCGTCGCGGAATCTCCGTCGGCCACTTGGCCAGGCCCGCCGTCGCCCCGTACCAGGACACGGCGCCCGCGACCGCCGCCACCCAGCCGCCGGCCTTCGCGAGGCCGTCGTTGGTGGCGAAGTCGGCGATCGCGAGGAGCACCAGGGAAACGAACAGCAGGGCGTACGAGCCCTGCCGGATGGGTCCGTAGCCCGCCGAGCCCGCCGCCAGGCTCAGCGCGAGGAGCCCGAACAGGAGCAGGAACAGGCCTGCCGCGTTGGTCGAGACCTTGGAGTCCGCGCCGCTGGCCCAGGTGAACCAGAAGGCGCCCAGGCCCGCGAACGCGGTGCCGGTGAAGGCGTCCTGGTCACGGAACGCGACGATTCCGAGGACGAAGAGGCCGATGCCGCCGACATAGGTCGCGATCGACACGGCGTCCGCCACGGTGACGCCGTCGACGACCTTGGTGGTGCCGAGGCCGAAGGCGAGCAGAGTGAGTCCGAGTGCGAGGTGGCCGAGAGTGGAAGTGATGCTTCCCGCGGGGGCTTCGTGGTCCACGACGGGCTCCCTTCATGTGCAGTTGTGCCGCAGGTCGTGCTGCTTCCCAGCGACCCTTATGTACCCTTCACAAGGGCACAATCCACCCCCTACCGAAGGGTAGATTCGCCCTGGAACAAAGGGAGTTGACAGCGCCTCAGCTGGGACAACAAACGGACACGGCCGGGTTACGGAACGGCGTCGCGGAGCATCGGGGAAGGCCGGGGAAGATCGGGAAAACCGGGAACGGCGTCGGGAAACGGCGTCAGGGGATGACGACCACGGGGCGCTGGGCGCGCCGGGCCAGGCGTCCGGCGACCGAGCCGAAGATCCGGCCGACGATGCCGTGCGTGGAGCCGACGACGATCGCGTCCGCCGCGTACTCCCGCCCGACTTCTTCCAGTTCGTGGCAGATGTCCCCGCCGCGCTCGACCAGGATCCAGGAGACCTCGGCGAGGTAGTCCGCGCAGGCGAGCTCCAGGCCGAGCACTTCCGTCCGGTGATCCGGCACGTCCACGAAGACCGGCGGCTCGCAGCCCGCCCACACGGTGGTGGGCAGCCGGTTGGCGACGTGCACGATGATCAGACCGGAACCGGAGCGTCTGGCCATGCCGATGGCGTACGCGAGGGCGCGCTCGCTCGACGTGGAGCCGTCGAATCCGACCACCACTCCGTGCCGGAAGGCGGGGTCACAGGACAGACGTGGCTCTTCTGCCGCCTGGAGGTCCGACGTCGGGTCGGCTACCTGCTTGCGGTCCGCGGGTTCGGGGAATTCTTGACCGGCCATGGGTGTCTCGGCGTTTGGATCCTCATGGGAGGGCGACAGTTGGCGGCGGAGCTGTGTCCGGGAATCATCTTCCCAAGCCCATACCCCCAAGGGTACGGCGACACTCCTCTCCTGCCCAGAGCCGCCGATGCTGCACGGCGTTCCCCGGAGCATGCACGAGCCCGCCCCGGATGGCAATGGCAGTTGGCCGGTACAGAGGTCCCTTCTTCAACATTCTGTGCACGTTCGATCCACTTCGGTGACGCTCGGACTGTGCTTCGGCTGTGGCCCGGCTGTGTACGCGCAGTGACCGGAACGCGTGCCCGCCCGTTAGACACGCGGCCGTTCCGACGCTGTTCCGACACCCTCCATGGAGCCCGTGCCCGTGCCCGCCCCGCCGCTCGCCCAGGACGCCTCCCCGCCCACCCCGCCCGGCGGCTCCCCCCGGGCCGCGCACGCCCCCCAGGGGCCCGGCGCGCCCGCGCCCGCGGGAGGGTCGCGGTGCGCCGAGGGGAGTGCCGAGGAGGGCGCGCACGGCGTGCGGGCGCCCTCCGCGGTTGCCGGGGACTGTGCGGGCGACGTCGTGCGCTGGGCGGCGTTCAGCTGCGTCCTGGTGCCGGTGGTGCTCGTCGTCTACGGTTCCTCGTTCGCCGGGGCGACCGGCTCGGCGGTCGGGCTCGCGGCGGTCACCGCGGTCTGCCGGCTGCTGCTGCGCCAGTCCGAGCGGGCGGCGGCCCGGCCGGGGCCCGGAAGGCACCGGGACGGCGGGGCGAACGGCGAAAGTTCGCCGTTGGACTGACGCGTTCGTACACACGGACCCGTATGTTTTCAGCCAACTTCCCCTCCCCCCTCACCCCTGCCCGAAATGGCCTGCCAACCCCCTTGCCACCAGGGGAAAACGGGCAGGGGTGGCGGCTTTGGCCATACGGGTACGGGCCATGCATGGGACGCCCACTTCCCTACGGGCGCGCTGGATGAAACCCTTCGTGATCGAACGCTTCGCGCCAAGTTGCCAAGTCGACATAGCGCTGAGTACCGGACTTGTCACGCCGACGCCACAGAACGCAGTAGATTCGATCATGCGTATCGAAGGCTGGGGGACTCGTGCAAAACCAAGGGGAAAAGTGCAGGAGCGACAAGCCCGACAAGAACGGGGAGCCGCGAACACCGAGGGGGGCTTAGCAAAATGAGCCAGGACTCCGCTGCCGCATCACCGGAGGCCACAAGGAAGCTCGCCGGCCGTCGACGCCGGGAAGTCGTAGCCGTACTGCTGTTCAGTGGCGGCCCCATCTTCGAGAGCTCCATTCCGCTCTCCGTGTTCGGGATCGACAGGCAGGACGCGGGCGTGCCCCGCTACCGCCTGCTGGTCTGTGCCGGAGAGGAGGGCCCCCTGCGGACCACAGGCGGGCTCGAACTGACCGCGCCCTATGGGCTGGAGGCCATCAACCGGGCCGGCACCGTGGTGGTGCCCGCCTGGCGGTCCATCACCTCGCCGCCGCCGGCGGCCGCGCTCGACGCACTGCGCCGGGCGCACGAAGAAGGGGCCCGCATCGTGGGCCTCTGCACCGGGGCGTTCGTCCTCGCGGCCGCCGGGCTGCTCGACGGCCGCCCGGCGACCACGCACTGGATGTACGCGCCGACGCTCGCCAAGCGCTATCCGTCGGTCCACGTGGACCCGCGGGAGCTGTTCGTCGACGACGGGGACGTCCTCACGTCGGCGGGCACGGCGGCCGGAATCGATCTCTGTCTGCACATCGTGCGGACCGACCACGGCAGCGACGCCGCCGGAGCCCTCGCGCGCCGGCTCGTCGTCCCGCCGCGGCGCAGCGGCGGTCAGGAGCGCTACCTCGACAGGTCTTTACCTGAAGAGATCGGGTCCGACCCGCTGGCCGAGGTCGTGTCCTGGGCGCTGGAGCACCTCCACGAGCAGTTCGACGTGGAGACCCTCGCCGCTCGCGCGTACATGTCACGCCGTACGTTCGACCGGCGGTTCCGCTCGCTGACCGGATCGGCCCCGCTCCAGTGGCTGATCACCCAGCGGGTGCTTCAGGCCCAGCGTCTCCTGGAGACGTCGGACTACTCGGTCGACGAGGTCGCGGGCCGCTGCGGCTTCCGCTCGCCGGTCGCGCTGCGCGGGCACTTCCGCCGCCAGCTCGGCTCGTCCCCGGCGTCCTACCGGGCGGCGTACCGGGCACGCCGGCCGCAGGCGGAGCCGTCCGGGGGTCCGCCGACCCTGGAGACGGTGCCGCCGCAGGCCCTGCCGCAGTCGCGGCGCACGGCGGCGGCGAGCGCCCTGGTCGGTCCGTCGGCGATCTCGCACGCGCCGCCGCCGGACCCCGGCAAGTCCGTCCCGGAGCTGTACGCCACCGGTTACATGCGTCCGAGTCTGCCGGGTCAGCGGAGCGGCCCCGTAGGCTGAGGCACATGAACGACCGCATGGTGTGGATCGACTGCGAGATGACCGGGCTCTCGCTGGCGGACGACGCACTTATCGAGGTGGCCGCCCTGGTCACCGACTCGGAGCTGAACGTGCTCGGTGAAGGGGTGGACATCGTGATCCGTCCCCCGGACGCCGCGCTGGAGACCATGCCGGAGGTGGTGCGCGAGATGCACACCGCCTCCGGGCTCCTCGACGAGCTGGCCGGCGGCACCACGCTGGCCGACGCCGAGGCGCAGGTCCTGGCCTACGTCCGCGAGCACGTGAAGGAGCCGGGCAAGGCACCGCTGTGCGGAAACTCGGTCGGCACCGACCGCGGCTTCCTGTCGCGGGACATGCAGGCCCTGGAGGAGTACCTCCACTACCGGATCGTGGACGTCTCCTCGGTGAAGGAGCTCGCCCGCCGCTGGTACCCGAGGGCGTACTTCAACAGTCCGGACAAGAACGGCAACCACCGCGCGCTCGCGGACATCCGTGAATCCATCGCGGAGCTCCGCTACTACCGCGAGGCGATCTTCGTCGCCCAGCCGGGCCCGGACTCGGACACGGCGAAGTCGATCGCGGCCAAGCACGTCCTGCCTGCGGAGTAACCCTTCGGGGGAGCTCCACGGGCGCCCCGGGAGGGGGCCGCGCATACATGTGCGCGAGCACCCTCCCGGACCCTGTACACTTTTTCTCGGCCGGTAGGAAAACCCCCAGGGGCTTCCAAGACCACAACAGTCCGGTCACGCATGGTGGGTATAGCTCAGCTGGTAGAGCACCTGGTTGTGGTCCAGGATGTCGCGGGTTCGAGTCCCGTTACTCACCCTGATCGGGAAGGCCCGGTCCGCTTCGGCGGGCCGGGCCTCTCTCGTTCCCGGGACCTCCGGGCTCAGGTCGACGACCGGACGACCAGCTCCGTCGGCAGGACCAGGCGCGGGCGGGACGGCTCGCCCGCCGCGATCTGGGCCAGCAGCAGCTCCGTCATCGCCCGGCCCATCTCCTCGATCGGCTGGCGCACGCTGGTGAGCGGCGGCTCCATGTGGCGGGCGATCGCCGAATCGTCGAAGCCGACGAGGGAGACGTCCTCGGGGACCCGGCGGCCGCGCTCGCGCAGCACCTGCCGGGCGCCGGACGCCATCACGTCCGAGGCCGCGAAGACCGCGTCCACCTGCGGGGCCCGGCCCAGCAGATCGGCCATCGCCCGGCGGCCGCCCTCCTCGGTGAAGTCCGCCGGGGCTATCAGGTGCGGGGCGGCGGGCAGCCCGGCCTCGGCGAGTGCGGCCCGGTAGCCGTCGAGGCGGCGGCGCGCCCCGTACACGTCCAGCGGCCCGGTGATCGTGGCTATCGAACGGCGCCCGCGCGCCACCAGGTGGGCCACGGCCGCCCGCGCCCCCGCGAAGTTGTCCGAGTCCACCGAGGCCAGCGGCTCCTCCTCGGAGCGCGGGCCGCTGATCACCACCGGCATGTCCAGCTGCTCCAGGAGCTCGGGCAGCGGGTCGTCGGCGTGCACGCCCACCAGCAGGACGCCGTCGACGCGATGGCCCGTCAGGTACTGGGCGAGCCGGCGGCGCTCCCGGTCGCTGCCCACCAGGGTCAGCAGGAGCTGCATCTCCGTCTCCGCGAGGGCCTGGCCGACGCCCCGGACGACCTCCGAGAAGTACGGCTCCGCGAAGAAGCGCGTCCCCGTCTCGGGGACGACCAGGGCGATCGCGTCCGTACGGTTGGCGGCCAGGGCGCGGGCCGCGCGGTTGGGCACATAGCCGAGCTCGGCCACCGCCGCCTCGACGGCCGCGCGGGTACGGTCGCTGACCCGGGGCGAGCCGTTGATCACCCGCGACACCGTGCCCCGGCCGACCCCGGCACGCGCCGCCACCTCTTCAAGGGTGGGCCGCCCGGCTCCGCGGCCCCGAATCGTGCGAGCTGCTGTCATGCCTGCCTCCCCGTCTCGCCGCACATCGCGGAACTGGGGTGAAAGCTAACAGCCGGACCTCGACCGCGGGCTGCCTTTGTCCGCTCCCTTGACACCCTCCCGGGCAGTCGCCACCCTTCAACACATCACGGCTGGGAGCGCTCCCGCTCTGGATGCCCGTACACCTTCCGCACCTTCCCCCACTGCACGACTGACCGTCAATCACCCTGCACGGCAAGCCAGTTGGAGGATCACCATGCGTATGCGTACAAGAAAACGCGCGCCCGGCCGGGTCGCGGCCCTGGCCGTCACCGCCGCGCTCGGCGCCTCGCTGCTCGCGGGCTGCGCCGACGACGGCGACGGCAAGGACTCCGCCTCGTCCGGCTCGTCCTCCTCCGGCGGCAGCGGGGGCAGCGGGGCCAGGACGACGCTCACGGTCGGCGTCTTCGGCGCCTTCGGCCTCAAGGAGGCCGGGCTCTACGACGCGTACATGAAGCTCCACCCGGACATCGAGATCAAGCAGACGTCGATCGAGCGGAACGAGAACTACTACCCGCAGCTGCTCACCCACCTCGGCTCCGGGAGCGGGCTCGCCGACGTCCAGGCCGTCGAGGTCAACAACATCGCCGAGGTCACCGCCACCCAGGCGGGCCGCCTTGAGGACCTCGGCAAGGTGCGGGGCGTCGACAAGGACGCCTTCCTGCCCTGGAAGTGGGGCCAGGCCACCACCAAGGACGGCAGGACCGTCGGCCTCGGCACCGACATCGGGCCGCAGGGCATCTGCTACCGCAAGGACCTGTTCGCCGCCGCCGGGCTGCCCACCGACCGGGAGGCCGTGGGGAAGCTGTGGGCGGGCGACTGGCGGAAGTACCTGGCGGCCGGTGACCGCTACAAGGCGAAGGCGCCCAAGGGCACGGCGTTCGTCGACTCCGCGTCCGGGGTCATGACCGCCATCACCGGCGGCAGCACCACCCGCTACTACGACGCGGACGGCAAGGTCGTCTACAAGACCAACCCGGCCGTGAAGGATGCCTGGGACACGGCCGCCTCGTTCGCCACGCACGGGCTGACCGCCAAGTTGCAGCAGTTCCAGCCCAGTTGGGACCAGGGGTTCGCCAACGGCACCTTCGCCACCGTCTCCTGCCCCGCCTGGATGCTCGGCTACATCCAGGACAAGGCGGGCGCGGCCGGAAAGGGCAAGTGGGACGTGGCGGCCGCGCCCAAGCCGTCCAACTGGGGCGGCTCGTTCCTGGTCGTCCCGTCAGCGGGCAGGCACCGCGCCCAGGCCGCCGAGCTCGCGGCCTGGCTCACCGCCCCGGCCCAGCAGGCGACGCTCTTCGCAAAGCGCGGCAGCTTCCCGAGCGCCCGGGCCGCGTACGCCCTGCCCGCCGTCTCCGGCGCCCAGCACCCCTACTTCGGCGGCGCCCCCATCGGGCAGATCTTCGCCAAGGCCGCCGAGGGCACCCCGGTGCAGATCCTCGGCCCGAAGGACCTGATCATCGCGCAGAACCTCGCCGACGTCGGCATGCTCCAGGTCGACCAGAAGGGCCGCTCCCCCGAGGCGGGCTGGGACGCGGCGGTGAAGGCCATCGACAACGCACTGGACCAATGAGGGTGGGGAGCGACACGGGGGCGGTGACCAGCGGCACGGGGGCGGTGGGCGCTCCCGCCGCCGCCCCCGCCGGCCCCATCGACCCCGCCGAGGCGCGGCGGCGGGAGCGGCGCAGCCGGTGGTACCGGCGCGATGTGCGCTGGAGTCCGTACGCCCTCGTCGCGCCCTTCTTCCTCTTCTTCGCCGCGTTCGGGCTCTTCCCCCTCCTCTATACGGGCTGGGCCTCGCTGCACCAGGTCGAGCTGACCGCGCCGAACGAGATGCACTGGGTCGGGCTGCGCAACTTCTCCCGGCTGCTGTCGGACGAGTTCTTCTGGAACGCGCTGCGCAACACCTTCACTATCGGCGTCATCTCCACCGTCCCCCAGCTCCTGATCGCGCTCGGCGTGGCCCATCTGCTCCACTTCAAGCTGCGCGGCTCGATGTTCTTCCGCGTCGCCGTCCTCACTCCGTACGCCACCAGCGTGGCCGCCGCGACCCTCGTCTTCGTGCTGCTCTTCGGGCGCGACTACGGCATGGTCAACTGGGCGCTCGGGCAGCTCGGCCGGGGCCCGGTCGACTGGCAGAACGGCACCTGGACCTCGCGGTTCGCCGTCTCCACGATCGTGGTGTGGCGCTGGACCGGCTACAACGCGCTGATCTATCTGGCCGCGATGCAGGCCATCCCTCCCGACCTGTACGAGTCCGCCGCGCTCGACGGGGCCTCGCGGTGGCAGCAGTTCCGGCACGTCACCGTGCCCTCGCTGCGGCCGACGATCCTGTTCACCTGTGTCGTGTCCACGATCGGCGCGACCCAGCTGTTCGGCGAGCCGCTGCTGTTCAACGGCAGCGCGGGCGCCACGGGCGGCTCCGACCACCAGTTCCAGACGCTCGGCCTCTATCTGTACGAGCAGGGCTGGGTGAACCTCCACCTCGGCCGGGCCTCCGCGATCGCCTGGACGATGTTCCTGATCCTGCTGCTGATCGGCGCGGCGAACTGGCTGATCTCGCGCGCCCTGCGCAAGGAGACGACGTGAGCGCCAAGACGACCCGCGCCGGGCGCCAACTGCACGGCGGACGGCTGACGTACACGATCCTGATCCTCTTCACCGCGGGCTCGCTCTTCCCCCTGGTGTGGACGGCGGTCGCCGCCTCCCGCACCAACGGGCGGCTCGCCCAGACTCCCCCTCCCTTCTGGTTCGGCGGCAATCTCTTCAAGAACCTGAAGATCGCCTGGACCGACGCCAACATGGGCACGGCCCTGCTCAACACCACGATCGTGGCGGGCTCGATCGCGCTCGGCACGGTCTTCTTCTCCACGCTCGCCGGATTCGCCTTCGCCAAGCTGCGGTTCCGCTTCAAGAACGCGCTGCTCCTCCTGGTGATCGGCACGATGATGATCCCGCCGCAGCTCAGCGTCGTCCCCCTCTACATGATGGTGGCCGAGCTGTCCTGGACCGATCAGCTCCAGGCGGTCGTCCTGCCGACCGTGGTCAGCGCCTTCGGGGTGTTCTTCATGCGGCAGTTCCTCGTCGAGGCGCTGCCCACCGAGCTGATCGAGGCCGCCCGGGTCGACGGCGCGAGCAGCTGGCGGGTGGTGTGGCACGTGGTCTTCCCGGCCGCCCGGCCCGCGATGGCCGTCCTGGGCATGCTGACGTTCGTGATGGCCTGGAACGACTTCTTCTGGCCGATCATCGCCCTGACCCAGAACGGCAGCCCCACGGTCCAGGTGGCGCTCACCGGGCTCGGCCGCGGCTACATCCCCGACCAGTCGGTCATCATGGCCGGCGCCCTCCTCGGCACCCTGCCCCTGCTGCTCGCGTTCGTGCTGTTCGGCAAGCAGATCGTGGGCGGGATCATGCAGGGCGCGGTGAAGGGCTGACCGGGTGCCTCACATCAACCTCCTTCCGTACGACCGCACGACCGTGCGACCAAGATGGGAGCGCTTCCATGTCTGCCATGCCTGAGCCCGCCTCCGACACCTTCCCGCCCGACTTCCTCTGGGGAGCCGCCACCTCCGCGTACCAGATCGAGGGCGCGGTCGCCGAGGGCGGCCGTACGCCGTCCATCTGGGACACCTTCTGCCGTACGCCCGGGAAGGTGTCCGGCGGGGACAGCGGGGACGTCGCCGTCGACCACTACCACCGCTGGCGGGACGACGTCCGGCTGATGGCGGACCTGAACCTCAACGCCTACCGCTTCTCGGTGTCCTGGTCGCGGGTGCAGCCGACCGGGCGCGGCCCCGCCGTCCAACGCGGGCTCGACTTCTACCGCGCGCTGGTGGACGGGCTCCTGGAGCAGGGCATCCGGCCCTCCCTCACGCTCTACCACTGGGACCTGCCGCAGGAGTTGGAGTCCGCGGGCGGCTGGCCCGAGCGGGACACCGCCCACCGGTTCGCGGACTACGCGGGGCTGGTCGCCGAGGCACTCGGCGACCGGGTGGATATGTGGACCACCCTCAACGAGCCCTGGTGCAGCGCCTTCCTCGGATACGGCTCCGGCGTCCACGCGCCCGGCCGCACCGATCCGGTGGCCGCGCTGCGGGCCGCGCACCACCTCAACCTGGGCCACGGGCTCGCCGCCCGGGCGCTGCGCGCCACGCTGCCGAAGGCCGCCAGGCTGGCGATCAGCCTCAACCCGAGCGCGGTCAGGGCCCGCACCCAGTCGCCCGCCGACCTGGACGCGCGCCGGCGCATCGACGCGCTCGCCAACCGGGTGTTCACGGGGCCGATGTTCAAGGGCGCGTACGACGAAGACCTGCTGCGGGACACCGCGCGGCTCACCGACTGGTCGTTCGTCCACGACGGCGATCTGGGCATCACCAAGCACCCCCTCGATCTGCTGGGCATCAACTACTACGCACCCTCAGTTGTATCCGCCGCCACTGACAATCGCCCCGACAGCGGCCCTGACCTGCGAGAACCCCGGCCCGACGGGCACGGCGAGAGCGCGCACACGCCGTGGCCCGGCGCCGGATCCGTCCGCTTCCACCAGCCGCCGGGCGAGTTGACCGCGATGGACTGGTCGGTCGACCCGACCGGCCTCTACGACCTGCTGATGCGCTACACCCGGGAGGCGCCGGGCGTACCGCTGATGATCACGGAGAACGGGGCCGCGTACGACGACAAGCCCGCCCCCGACGGCTCGGTCCACGACCCGGACCGCATCCGCTATCTGCACGGCCACCTCGCGGCGGTGCGACGGGCGATGCGGGACGGGGCGGACGTACGCGGGTACTTCCTGTGGTCGCTGCTGGACAACTTCGAGTGGGCGTACGGCTATGGCAAGCGGTTCGGGGCGGTGTACGTCGACTACGAGACGCTGGCCCGCACACCGAAGTCCAGCGCGCGCTGGTACGGGGAGGTGGCGCGGACGGGGGTGCTGCCGGGGGTGGTTTCTTGACGCGAGTACCGACGCGCGCCCGCGCCGGGTGGGACCGGCGGGGCGCGCGCGGGGGTTGGGGCTGTGCGGGTCGGGCTACTTGAAGGCGGCGAAGGCCTTCGTGAAGGCCAGCGGGGCCTGGAGGATGGAGGAGCAGGTCGGGTCGGCGGAGTTCTTCGCGCCGCCCGCGCACTGCTTGTCCCGGGCGCCGGACCACATGGCGAGCCGGCCCAGGCCCTTGGACTTGGCGAAGTCCACCAGCTGGGTGGCGTCGTCGACCTTGAACGTCTCGGTGTTGACGTCGTTGACGCCGATCATCGGGGTGACGGCCACGGCCTTCCAGGCGGCGGCGTCGGAGAGCCCGAGGACGCCCTTGATCTGGGCCTGGGTGGCGGTCGCGGCCTGGATGGCGTACGTGCCCATGTCACCGCTGTACGCCGGGCCGTAGTCCATCGCCATGATGTTGACGGCCGAGACGGCGACGCCGTTCTTCTTGGCGTCGGCGACGAGGTCGACGCCGGGCTGGGTGAGGCCCTCCGGCATCACGGGCAGCGTGAACGACACGTCGAGGCCCGGGTGGGACTTCTGAAGCTGGGCGACGGCCTGCGCGCGGCGGGAGTTGGCGGCGGTGTCCGGCAGGGCACCGCCCTCGATGTCGAAGTCGACCTTGGTGAGCTTGTACGCGTCGATGACCTTGCCGTACGCGGCCGCGAGCTCGGCGGTGCTCTTGCAGACGAGGCCGAGTTCGGAGCCGGCCGCGCCGCCGAACGAGACGCGTACGTCGCCGCCCTTGGCGCGCAGAGCGCCTATCTGCGCGGCGACGGCGTCGCTGCCCAGGTCGCTGACCCCGCCCCACTTCGGGGTGCAGCCGCCGCCGGAGGTGATGAAGGCGAGGTGGAACTCCTTCACTCCGGTCTTGGTGGCGGTGTCGACGAGGTCGTACGCGGGGTAGAGCGAGGTGTCGATGTACGGGGCGAAGCGGGTGGTGGTGCCGGGGGTGGGGGGTTGGGGGGTGGTGGGCTGGGTCTGCGTGGGGGTGGGCTGGGGCTTGCTGGTCGCCGTGGGCGTGGGCTTGGCCGTGGGCTGGGTGGTGGGGGTCGGCCGGGTGGTCGGACGGCCGGTCGGGGCGGGGGTCGCGCCGGTGTCGACCGAGCACTTCTCCTGGTTGATGAGGCAGCCGGTGGGGTCGCCCGCGGTGCCGGTGGATTGGGTGACGAAGCCGACGGTGACGGATGCGCCGGGGGCCAGTCCGTTCTTGTCCCATGCGGCGGGCTTCACGGTGACGTGCTGACCCTTGACGGTCCGCTCGGCGTTCCAGAGGGAGGAGAGCTTCGTCCCGGCGGGGAGGTCGAACTCCAGGGTCCAGTCGGCGAGGGCCTTGCCGGTGTCGTTGGTGACGACGTACTGGCCGGTGTAACCGCTGCCCCAGCTGGTGGTCTTGGTGTACGCGGCGCCGACGGAGGCGGCCTGGGCGGTGCCGGTGAGCGCGAAGGCCGCGCCGCCGATGACGGCCGCGGCGGCCACGGCGCCGATCGCCTTCGTCTTGCCGCTCGCGCGACGGCGGTGAGTGCGGGTCATTGTGGGTGCGCCTGCCTCTGGGGTTGGGGGTGGGGGTGGTGATGCGGGTGGGGTGCGGGCAGCACGCTAGCTCTTGGGAAACGGGCAAATGGGGTGTGGGGGGTGGGGGTTGGATCTTTTAGGGTGGGCTTAAGGGGTGGATGGGCCGCGGTTAATCCCCGGGCGGGGGAGGCCCCTCCCCGCCCCTTCCCTAAACCCACCGGGGGTGGGGGTGGGTTGAGGTGGTCTCCCGGTGGCTGCGCCCCCGGACCCCCGGGCGGGGCCGGCGGCCCCTGCGCCCCGCTTCGGGGCTGCGCCCCGGACCCTGTGCTTTGTCTGCGGACCGGTGGGGGCTGGTCGCGCAGTTCCCCGCGCCCCTAAATACGCCCGTCCGGGGCGCCCAGGGATGCCGCGCAGCGGCATTTAAGGGGCGCGGGGAACTGCGCGACCAGCCACACACGGCCCGCAGACAAACGGGGCCGGGGTGCAGGGGCCGCAGGCCCCTCAGCAGGGCCCGGAGGCCGCGCGGCGGAGCCGCAAATGTCACAGCGGGAAGGGGCGGGTGGGGGCCACTCACCTCGGAGACGGGCGGCGTGGGCGGCGGCGGGCTCGGATCCGGGACGTGGGGGACGGCGCACCCAGGCCGATCCAGACCCGGACCTCCGTGCCGCCCAGCACCGACCGGCCCAGACGGACGTCACCCCCCGTCGACTCCGCCATCCGCCGCACGATGTCCAGGCCAAGACCCGTCGAGCCGCCGCCGCTCGACCCGCGGGCCAGCGCCGCCCGCGGGTCCGCGATCCCGGCGCCCGCGTCCGAGACCAGCACGATCACCGCGTCCTCCCCGTTGTGGACGTCCACCGAGAACGCCGTCCCCTCCGGCGTGTGCCGGAACACGTTGCCGAGCATCGCATCGAGCGCCGCGGCCAGTTCGGGCCGCGCGACCGGGATGCGGACCGGGCGGTCGACGCCCGCGAGCCGTACCTCCCGGCCCTCGTCCTCCGCCAGCGCCGACCAGAACGCCATCCGGTCCCGGATGACCTCCGACGCGTCGCACCCGGCGCCCGCACCGGCCGGCTGGGTCTGCGGCTTGGCCTCCCGCGCCGTACGGATGATCGTGTCGACCTCGCGCTCCAACTGCTCGACCGCCGCCCGCGTCTGCTCGGCGGCCGGCCCCTCCCCCAGGGAGGCCGCGTTGAGCCGCAGAACCGTCAACGGGGTGCGCAACCTGTGCGACAGGTCCGCCGCCAACTCCCTCTCGTTTGCGAGTAGTTGGACTACCTGGTCCGCCATCGAGTTGAACGCCACCGCCGCCGAGCGCAACTCCGCCGGGCCCTCCTCCGGCACCCTCGCCCCCAGCTTCCCCTCCCCCAAGTCGTGCGCCGCCCCCGCAAGCCGCTGCGCGGGGCGCACCATGCGTACGCCCAGGCGGTCCGCCACCGCGACCGAGCCGATCACCAGGGCGATGCCCACGCCCGCCAGGACCAGCCACGCCGTGGCCACGCCGTTGGTGACCTCGGCCTCGGGCACGTACACCTCGACGATCGCGATCTCGCCCGAGCTCAGCGCGGTCGGCTGGAGCAGGGTGGAGCCGCCGGGGACACCGGAGATGTACGCGCGGACCACCTTCCGCGTCGCCTCCAGGTCCTTCCGCGGCGCCCGCCCCCGGCCGATCTCGACCGGCGCGCTGTCCGGCGCCGCCGGGATGTGCACGGCCATCCGGCCCGCCGCGCCCGCCTGGGTGGAGGCGACGGCCCGTTCGAGCGCGTCGCGGTCGGCGGTGATGGAGAGGGTCGGGCCGATCGCGGCGGCCTGCCGCTCGGCGTTGGAGAAGGCGCGGTCGCGCGCCATCTCCTTGATGACCAGGCCCAGCGGTACGGCGAAGGCGAGCACCACCATCAGCGTGACGGCGACCGCGACCTTCACCAGCGCCCACCTCATCGGCCGGGCTCCGACCGTGGTGGTTCCAGCTTCACACCCACCCCGCGCAGGGTGTGCAGATAGCGCGGTCGCGCGGCCGTCTCGCCCAGTTTCCGGCGCAGCCAGGACAGATGGACGTCGATGGTCTGGTCGTCGCCGTACGACTGCTGCCACACCTCGGCCAGCAGCTCCTTGCGCGGGACGACCACCCCGGGGCGCCCGGCGAGGAACGCCAGCAGGTCGAACTCGCGGCGGGTGAGGTCCAGGCGCAGCCCGTCGAGCTCGGCCTGGCGGCGCAGCGGGTCGATGGAGAGGCCGCCGACCCGGATCAGCGTCGGCGGCGGCTCGGCACCGGCGGCCCGCGCCCGGCGCAGCACGGCCGTCATCCGGGCGGACAGGTGCTCCACCGAGAACGGCTTGACCAGGTAGTCGTCCGCGCCGTCGTTGAGCAGCCGGACGATCTCCGTCTCGTCGTCCCGCGCGGTCGCGATGATCACCGGTACGTCGGTGATGCCGCGCAGCATCTTCAGCGCCTCGGCCCCGTCGAGATCGGGCAGTCCGAGGTCGAGGACGACCACGTCGAACCGGAAATGGGCCACCTCGCGCAGCGCCTCCAGCGCGGTGCCGACGCTCCGTACGGTGTGGGAGGCCTCGGTGAGGTGGCGGATGAGGGCGGAGCGAACGAACTGGTCGTCCTCGACCACGAGCACACTTGCCATGGGCGGCACCGTACGCCATTCGGAGTACACCGGTCCCGGTCGGGACGGGAGCGGGCGGGCACGGGTGAGGGGGGACACGCGTGGGGCGCGTGGGGCAGTATGGCTCCCGTTATGACCCCCATGCACCGAGGAATCGTCCACGTCTGCGCCTGGTCGCTGGCCACCGGGGCGGCGGTCACGCTCTCCTGGTGGGGCGTCCATACGGTGATGGCCGGGACGGCGTACGACCCTCCGCGCGCGGTGCCGCTCACCGGCGACGGGCACACCACCCAGGGCGCGGTGCGGCCGCTGGCCTCCTCGACGCGGCGGCCCAAGGACTCGCCGTCGCCGTCCGGACCGGGCGGCCCCTCCACCACGCCCTCGAAGCCGGGGGACTCGGCGGACGGGAAGCCGTCCGGAAGCCGCTCCCCCGCCGGGCCGTCCAACTCGTCCCCTTCGTCCCGCTCTTCGGGGAACGTGAAGGGCTACAACGTCGCCGGCGGCCGCGTCGTCTTCGACATCGGCACCGCGTCGGCGGAGCTGGTGACGGCGACGCCGGACACGGGCTGGCAGATGCAGGTGTGGAAGCAGCCGACCTGGATCCGGGTCACCTTCAGCAAGGGCACGCGCGAGGTGTCGGTCTTCTGCACCTGGTACGACCACGCGCCGACGGTGGAGCTGGACGACCGGGGCTGACCAATGGTCCGTCCTACCGGAACACCGACGGCGGCGGTACGGGAGACGGCTTGGCCGTCGCGTCCGTCACCGGGGACGCCCCGCCCGTGAAGTCGGCCAGCGCGCGGCCGTGTTCGACGCGGCCGGGGTGCGGGTCGCCCGCGATGCGGCGGGTGAACTCGGCCACCGGCAGCGGCACGTCCGAGGCGAGCAGGACCGCGTTGCCGAACCGCTTGCCGCGCAGCACGGTCGGGTCGGCGGCGAGCGCCAGCTCGGGGAAGAGCGCGGCGGCGGTGGCGATCTGGCCGCGCAGATGCGCCAGCGGCGGCCCGTCGGCGAGGTTGGCCGCGTAGATCCCGCCGGGCCGCAGCACCCGGCGCACCTCGCCCAGGAACTCGGTGCTGGTCAGGTGCGCGGGGGTGCGGGCGCCGCTGAAGACGTCGGCGACGACCAGGTCGGCCCAGCCGTCGGGGAGCTTGGCGAGCCCTTCGCGCGCGTCCAGGGAGCGCACCCGTATCCGGGCCTGCGGATCGAGCGGCAGCTCTCGGCGCACCAGGCCCACCAGCGCCGCGTCGACCTCGACGACCTGCTGGGTGGAGCGGGGGCGGGTGGCCGCCGTGTAGCGGGCGAGGGTGAGGGCGCCGCCGCCCAGGTGCAGCACCTGGAGGGGGCGGCCCGGCTCGGCGGCGAGGTCGATGACGTGGCCGAGGCGGCGCTGGTACTCGAAGGTGAGCTGCTCCGGCGCGTCCAGGTCGACGTGGGACTGGGGGGCGCCGTCCAGCAGCAGGGTCCAGCCGCGCGGCCGGTCCCGGTCCGGTATCAGCTCGGCGAGACCGCCGTCGACCGGCTCCACGACGGCCTCCGGGGCGGCCGGACGACCGCGCCGCCCGCCCGGCGCGGCCTTCGCCCCGCCCTTCGCCCCGTTCTTCGTACCGCTTCGTGCCGCCATCCGACCATTATCGGCCGCCGGCCTCGGTGATGCCGTCCGCGGCCTCGATCAGCCGGGCCGCCTCGCCGAGCGCGACGCGCAGCACAGCGGGGTCGGTGACCGCCGCCGCGTCCGGCGGCAGCAGCCAGCCGCCACCGGAGACCGGCGGCTCGGCGGGCAGCCCCGGGATGCGCAGGCCCCGCCCGCCGGTCTCGGTGCAGGCGCTGCCCGGCACGTCCCAGGCGGCCGCGGTGCCCGGCGGCACCAGGAAGCCCAGGGTGTCGCAGGCGCCGTCGTGCAGCACCGGGCCCACGGCCGCCGGGGCGACGGCGCGGCGCAGGATGTCCACCGCCTCCAGGCCCTGGCGCGCGGGCACGGTGACGAGGTCGCAGGGTTCCTCGCCGCCCGGCGGTCCGCTGACGTCCTGGGTGGGCCGGTGCCGCGCGGTCGTCGTGGTCGTCCCGGTGCCATTGATGTCCATGCCGGCCTCCAACAAGGCAACCCCCACGTGGTTTTTGCGGGTTGGCGGTATCCGCATGGTTCAACGCGGGTCCGTGTCAACGGCTACGGCGGTACGCCGCCGCAAAGGATGGCAGTTCATAGCAGATCGCGGGTGAGATATCCCTTTTGTAGCCAAACTCCGGTTGTCGGAGCCGATGTTGCCGGTACGTTCTTCCTCCGCACCACCCCGCCAAAGAGAGCTGTTGAGCCATGGCGACGTCAACGGATCCCCGTGCCGGAGCGAACTCCGCCGCACGGGCCCCCGAACGGGGTCCCGCCAAGGGCCCCAACACCGCGTTCCGGGAGCTGCGGGGGCAGCGCTCGCCGGGTGAGTTCGCGGCGGCGGTGCGCCGGGCGGCGCGCGAGATCGGCGAGCAGGTGGCCTGCGACGCGCGGTACGTCGGACGCGTGGAGGCCGGCGAGATCCGCTGCCCCAACTACGCGTACGAGCGCGTCTTCCGGCACATGTTCCCGGGTTTGACGATGGCGGAGATGGGGTTCTCGGCCCGTGAGGAGGTACGGGGCCGGGGGGCGCGTGCGGGGTGTGGTGCGACCCCGCCGTGCGCAACGCATCCGAAACACGACAACGGCACCATCGACCACGAAGTAGAACGTAACGACGAGGAGAGCGACGTGCTGCGTCGCGCATTCATGACCGGCGGCTCCGCCACCCTGGCGGCCGTCTCCCTGGGGCTGCTCCCCGAGCACGCGGCGGCCGCGCCCCAGGACGATGTACGGCAGCCGGTACGGCGGGTCGGCGAGGCCGAGGTGGGCGCGGTCGAGGAGGCGGTGCGGCGGATCCGGCTGCTGGACGACCGGCACGGCGCGAACGGGCTCTACCGCAGGGCCGCCCAGCCGCTGCGCACCGCGTACGCGCTGCTCGACGCGGGCACCGCGCGCCGTTCCACGGCCGACCGGCTGCACGCGGGCGCCGGGGAGCTCGCCATCTCGGTGGGCTGGCTCGCCCATGACTCGGGCCACTACGAGGAGGCCCGCTCGCACTACGCGGAGGCGCTCGCCACCGCCCGGCTCGCGGGCGACCCGGCCCTTGAGGCGCATGCTTTCTGCAATATGTCGTTCCTGGCCAGGGACGCGGGGCGGCCGCGCGAGGCACTGCGGGCCGCGCAGGCGGGCGGGCGCGCGGCGCGCCACCTCGGCTCGCCCCGGCTGCTCGCGCTGCTGAGCCTGCGGGAGGCGGGCGGCTGGGCCGGGCTCGGGGACCGGGGGGCGTGCGAGCAGTCGCTCGCCCGGGCGCACGCGCTGTTCGGGCGCGGCCCGGCCGAGCGGGACCCGGAGTGGATGACGTTCTTCGTGGAGGCCGAGCTGGAGATGCTGGAGGCGCAGTGCTGGTCGGCGCTGGGCGACTGGCCCCGCGCGGCCCGCCACGCCCAGCGCGCGGCGCTCCTCCAGGACCCGCGCTTCACCCGCAACCTGGCCCTGTACCGCGCCGAACTCGCCGACGACCTGGCCCGCGCGGGCGCCCCCACGGAGTCGGCGGCGGCGGGCCACCAGGTCCTGGACCTCCTCCCCGAGGTCCAGTCCACCCGAATCCAGGCCATGCTCGCCGACACGGCCCGCATCCTGGCCCCTCACGCGACGTGCCCGGAGGTGGCGACGTTCCTGGACCGGAGGGCGACGGTGTAGCTCCGCGGCCCGGGGTTTGTCTGCGGGCTGTGTGCGGCTGGTCGCGCAGTTCCCCGCGCCCCTTGAATGCCGCTGCGCGGCATCCTCGGGGCGCCCCGAAGGGGCACTTTTAGGGGCGCGGGGCTGTGACATTGTGCGGCTCCGCCGCGTGGGCGCGAGCAACCCAGCACGGTCCGCAGACGAACGAGGGGTCCTGGGCGAAGCCCCGGTGAAGGGGGCTTACAACTCCAGATGGCCCGTGTCGTTCCACCGCTCGACAGCCGGCGCCCCGTACGCCCACCCAAGGACCGACAGCGACGTCGGATCGAGCTTGATGCGGGCCGCGAAGCCGATCGGCTCGCCGAGCCAGCGCGCCGCGATCGACCGCAGGATGTGCCCGTGCGCGAAGACCAGCACGTCCCGCGAAGCGGACCGCGCCCACGCCACGACCTCGTCCGCCCGGTCCGACACCTGCGCCAGCGTCTCGCCGCCCTCGACCCCGTCGCGCCAGATGAACCAGTCGGGCCGGCCCGCCTTGATCTCGGACGGGGTGAGCCCCTCGTACGCCCCGTAGTCGAACTCCATCAGCGCGTCCCAGTCGGTCGCCCGCTCGCCGAACCCGGCCAGGTCGCACGTCTCACGCGCGCGTACCAGCGGGCTCGTGCGGACCTCGACGTCCGCCAGGCCGTCCCACGGCGCCCGGTGCAGCCGCTCGCCGAGCAGCTTCGCGCCGCGGCGGCCCTCTTCGAGCAGCGGGATGTCGGTACGGCCGGTGTGCTTGCCGGCGAGCGACCACTCGGTCTGCCCGTGCCGGGCGAGCAGTATGCGCGGTTCGGCGGCTGCCATGTCGGGTCACTCCCTGGTGCGCGTGCAGTGCGCCGAAAGTTCGGCGGAGGTTCACCTCCATCATCGCGCACCCTCGCGGCCCGCTCCCGCGTCCCTTGGGGGTGGGTGCACCGCGCACTCACGACCACCGTACGGTTGAACACCTGAACGGGGCCCGACGGGGCCCTGAAGAAGAGATGGAGAGGGTCCGGAGATGCAGCACCCCGCGCCTCGGCCCCGCTGGTGGACCGAGTTGCCGCTCATCGCCATCGTCTATGCCGCCTATTCGGCGGGCCGCCTTCTGGTGAGTGGCAACGAGTCGCAGGCCGTCGACCACGGCCTGGAGATCCTGCGCATAGAGAAATACCTGCACATCAACGCCGAGCACCCGCTCAACCGGCTCTTCACCCGCACCCCGTCGCTGGGCATACCCGCCGACTTCGCCTACGCGTCGCTGCACTACCTGGTGACGCCCGCGATCCTGGTGTGGCTGTTCCGCCGCCGCCCGGTGCAGTACCGCGCCGCCCGCACCTGGTTGATGCTCTCCACCCTCATGGGCCTGGTCGGCTTCTCGCTGCTGCCGACCTGCCCGCCGCGCCTGCTCGACGCCTCGCACGGGTTCGTCGACACGATGGCGCAGTACAGCTCGTACGGCTGGTGGGGCGGCGACGCCAGCGCGCCGCGCGGGATGGGCGGCATGACCAACCAGTACGCGGCGATGCCGAGCCTGCACGTGGGCTGGGCGCTGTGGTGCGGCGTGATGCTGTGGCGGTTCGGCGGCCGCCGCTGGACCCGGGCACTGGGCGTCGCGTACCCGCTGACCATCACGTTCGTGGTGATGGGCACCGCCAACCACTATCTGCTCGACGCGGTCGCCGGGGCGGCCGTGATGGGCCTCGGGCTGCTGCTCTCCCGGCCCGCGATGCGGCTCGCGGACGCGGTGCGCGCCCGCGTCGCACCCGGCTCGTTCGGCGCACGGGCCCCGATTGTCAGTGCCGGATGCAAGACTTCCACGGGTGAGCGAATCCCAGGGCAGCGCACGTCCGACGACTCCACCGCGGGAGCGGACGACAGCCATCCGTCAGCGGCTCGCTGAGCTGCGCGGACCCACCGCCGTGCCGCGCCCGCTGGACGCCCGGGCGCTGGCGGCCCTCGCCGCCAACCCGGGCTGCCGCCGGCGCGCGCTGCTCGACGGGGCGGGCGTCGACAAGGGCGCGCTCGCCGAGGCGCTGGGCTCCCCGTCGGCGGCGTTCGGCCAGTCCCAGTTCGCCATCGCGCGCGGCAACACGTTCGAGGCCCGCGTGAAGTCCGACGGCGGTACGGAACTGCTGCGGCTGCTGCACGAGCGCACCGGCGGCGAGGCCCCGAAGGACGCGGCCGTCCCGGACCTGGCCGCGGCCGGTCCCGAGGGCCGGGCCGCCCGGACCGCGCTCGCCCTGCGGGAGGCGACGGCGTCGGGCGGCTGGACGCTCCTGGACCACCCGATGCTGGCCCTGGAGGTGGCGGGCTCCCCCGCCTATCTGGAGCCGGACGCGGTGGTGGTCGACCCCGACGGCCGCTGGACGGTCGTCGAGATCAAGTCCTTCCCGATGATCGACGCCGCCGCCGACCCGTCCAAGGTCGGCGCGGCGGCCCGCCAGGCGGCGGTGTACGTACTGGCGCTTGAGCGGGTGGCGCGGCTGCTGGGCGACACTCCCGGCCCTGCCGACCGGGTCGCGCACTCCGTGCTCCTCGTCTGCCCCAAGGACTTCTCCAACCTGCCGACCGCCTCCCTCGTCGACGTGCGCAAGCAGTTGTCGGTGACCCGGCGCCAGCTGGCCCGGCTCACCCGGATCGAGGAGATCGCCGACGCCCTGGCGCCGGGTGCCAGCTTCGCGCTCGACCGGCCCGCCCCCGAGCTGACCGAGACGGTCGAGTCGGTCCCGGCGACGTACGCGCCGGAGTGCCTGGCCGCCTGTGAGCTGGCCTTCCACTGCCGCGACCGGGCCCGCGCGGTGGACGCGGTGACGGCCCTGGGCCGGGGCCTGCGGGCCGAGCTGGGCGGTCTGACGAGTGTCGGCGCGGTCCTGGACGCCGCGCGCGGCCGTGCGGGCGACCCGTCGGACCCGGCGGTGGCGGCGCTGCGGAGGGCGGCCGCCCTGCGGGCGGAGGCGCTGGAAGGCGCGGCGGCGGGAGGCACCGCATGTCGCTGATCGCCACCCTGGCCCGCCTTGAGGCCGTCGAGGCCGGGCGGGCCGCGCCGCTGGCCACCGTGCGCCACCGGCACCTGTCCGAGCGCCCGCTCGTCCTCGTACCGCTGACCACCTCGGGCGAGGCCGGGGCGCCGCTCGGGGCACTCGTCGGGACCGACCGCGAGGCGCCCCGCCTGCTCGTCGTGCCGCAGCCGCGCGACCGCGAGCTGCGGTTCGCGTTCCTCGCCGAGCTGGCCGACGCGGTACTGCCGCACCTGGACGCGTACGCGGACGAGGTCGAGGCCGCCGAGCGCAACGAGACCGACCCGGAGACCGGCAAGAAGGTCAAGGTCGAGGTCGAGCTGTGCGCCGACGCGCCGCAGATCCTGGTGCCGGGCCGGGCCGCGATCGACTTCGTACGGCTGCTGGGCCGGTCCATGCGCTTTCGCCGGACCGCCGAGCAGGACCCGGACACCCCGCACCCCGCGCCGCCGCGCGTCCCGCTGCTCGGCCGCTGGCTGACGCACTACGGGGAGCGCGCCCGCGTCCCCGGCTCCGCGCTGCTGCTCGCCGCCACCGACCTGCTGGGCAGGCACTGGGCGACCGGCCAGTCCAGCCTGGAGGACCAGCACCTGGGGGCGCTGCTCGCCTGGATCGACCCGCCCGAGGGCGTGAGCGGCGCCGAGGCGGCCCTGCGGGCCGAGCTCGCCCGCGACCGGGACGGCCGGCTGCTGTGCCCGCCCGCGGGCCCCGCCACCGACCCGGCCTTCGACAACAAGCTGCTCGCCCCGGCGATCGACCGCTACGACCGCGCCCGCCAGGCGCTGTACGCGGCGCAGGACGGCGAGGCGGCCGACGCGCGCCTGGGCGAGCTGAGCCGGGCCGAGCAGGAGATCCGCCGGCTGGTCGCCGACCAGCTGCGGCCCACCTGGGAGGCGGTGTGGCAGGCCCTGGACCTGCTGCGGGAGCTGCCCGGGGCGCCGCGCGCGGCGGACCGCTGGACCCGCGACCGCTGGTCGTTCACCGCGCACCGCGACCGGGTGCGGGCCGGTGAGCCGCCGCAGCCGCGCCGCGACGACGCGGTGACGGCGGCGGCCAAGCTCGCCTCGCGCGAGACCGCGCAGGCCCAGCTGGAGGCGCAGGAGGCGCTGGACGACCCGCTGGTGATGGCGGGGCGGCGGCTGGCCGGGGAGGCGTTCGCGGGCGAGGTCGTCGATGCGGTGATGGCCTGGTCGGAGTCGAAGCGGCCGAGCCCGCGCCCGCTGGTCACCGTCCGCACCGACGACGCGCCGCACCTGGCCGAACGGGCGAAGGTGTTCCGCTCGCTGGACGGCAAGCCCCAGTCGGCGGAGTTCGTGGGGTACGAGGCGGACGGCGCGCTCGTGCTGCGGCTGCTCGACAAGATGGGCCGGAGCAAGGACCCGGCGCCCGGCTCGGTGCCGGAGAAGGGCGACCGGGTGTGCTGGACGCTCTTCGAGCACGACCAGCGCGGCGGGCCCAAGCTGCCCGATCCGGAGGCCACCCCGTGGACCCACGGCGGCCCGCCGGGCGCGGACGCGGAACATCCCGACCCCCTCACCCCGGAGGACCTGCTGTGACCGTTGCCGAGCGCGGCTTCGACCCGGGTGCGGCGGCGGCCGAGGCCACCGGGAGGATCCTGCGCGACACCCTGCACGGCCAGGCCCGGGGCGTTGTCGTGGACTCGCCGCCGGGCGCCGGGAAGTCGACGCTCGTGGTGCGCGCGGCGCTCGAACTGGCCGCCGCGGGGCGCCCGTTGATGGTGGTGGCGCAGACCAACGCCCAGGTCGACGACCTCGTCGTACGGCTGGCGGAGAAGGAGCCCGACCTGCCGGTGGGACGGCTGCACAGCAGCGACGCCGACCCGTACGACAAGGCCCTGGACGACCTCCCGAACGTACGGAAGTCGTCGAAGGCCGGCGATCTGGCGGGCCTGGACGTGGTGCTGTCGACGGCCGCGAAGTGGGCGCACGTCAAGGACGTCGAGCCGTGGGCGCACGCGATCGTGGACGAGGCGTACCAGATGCGCTCGGACGCGCTGCTCGCCGTGGCCGGGCTGTTCGAGCGGGCGCTGTTCGTGGGGGACCCGGGCCAGCTGGACCCGTTCGCGATCGCGGACTCCGGGCAGTGGGCGGGGCTCTCCTACGACCCGTCGGCGAGCGCGGTGACGACGCTGCTCGCCCACAACCCCGAGCTGCCGCAGCACCGGCTGCCGGTCTCCTGGCGGCTGCCCGCGTCGGCGGCGCCGCTGGTCTCCGACGCGTTCTACCCGTACACGCCGTTCCGCAGCGGTACGGACCACGGCGACCGGCGGCTCTCCTTCGGCGTCCCGTCCGACGGCTCGGCGCCGGACCGGGCGCTCGACGAGGCGGCCGAGGCGGGCTGGGCCCTGCTCGAACTGCCGGCCCGGCACACCCCGCGCACCGACCCGGAAGCGGTACGGGCGGTGGCCCAGGTCGTCCGCAGGCTCCTGGACCGGGGCGGCGCGGCGACCAGCGAGCGCTCCCCGGAGCCGGTGCCGCTGACCGCCGCCCGGATAGCGGTCGGCACGGCCCACCGCGACCAGGCGGCGGCGGTGCGGGCGGCGCTCGCGGAGCTGGGGGTGACGGGGGTCGCGGTGGACACGGCGAACCGGCTGCAGGGCCGCGAGTTCGACGTGACGGTGGTCCTGCACCCGCTGTCGGGGCGCCCGGACGCGACGGCGTTCCACCTGGAGACGGGCCGCCTGTGCGTCCTGGCCTCCCGGCACCGGCACGCCTGCATCGTGGTGTGCCGGGCGGGCGTCGCGGACCTGCTCGACGAACACCCCTCGACCGAGCCGGTCCAGCTGGGCGTGACGGTGAAGTTCCCCGACGGCTGGGAGGCCAACCACGCGGTCCTGACGCATCTGGCGGAGCACCGGGTGGTGTGGCGGCGGTAGGGGCGCGGTGGGGGCGCGCGGGGTGGGCGAGGCCCACTTGCGGGGAGCGCGACAATGGAGGGTGGCCCGGGGCGGACTCCGGGCCGTTGAACTGCGGCAGGAGGAGACCCCGATGGCGGAGCCCGAGCGGAAAGAGCAGCGGCTGAGGCCGGCGCCGTTGCTGTTCGAGCCGGCCGAGGCCGCCGCCGACCCGGAGCACTTCTTCGACCTGGAGTCGATCGAGGATCCCCGGGAACTGCTGTCGCGCTCGACGGAGCTGGCGCTGGCGTTCCGCGCGGCGGCGGACCGGGCGGTGGAGTTCCAGGCGATCGCGGCGGCCCAGCTGGCCGACCCGCGCCGCTTCGACCGCCTCACGGCGGCGGACATCGCGGGGCGGGCGCAGTGGACCGAGGACTACGCGAAGAAGATGGTGGAGTTCGGACGGGATCTGGCCCGCGGGGCGCGTTAGGGGGTGCCCGGTCTTTGTCTGCGGGCCGGTGGGGGCTGGTCGCGCAGTTCCCCGCGCCCCTATTTGGCCTGGAGTTCGTCTGCGGACCGTCTGTGGCTGGTCGCGCAGTTCCCCGCGCCCCTGAAGGACTGTGGCTGAGCTGGGTTCTCCGGCTGCGGCCGACTACCTAAGGGGCGCGGGGAACTGCGCGCTCAGCCCCCACCGGCCCGCAGACAAAGACCGGGCACAACAAGCCGCGCAAGATACTCCGACCCGCCCCACCCCGTCCCGGTTTCCGGTAATCCGGCCGGACGGGGGCACCCGGGGCCGTAGATCTGGTGCGTATGAGCATCTTGCAGCGCGACGAGGCCCTGCTCCCCCGTGACGGCGACGGCGTCGGGGACGTGACCCCCGACGGCGCGGCCTGGCTGGCCTCGGCCGCACCGTATCCGCGCAGCACGCTCGCGCTGTGGGAGGACCGGCCGGGCGCCCCCGTCGTCCTCCCCTGCGGCTCGGCCTTCGACGTGGTCAACGTGCCCGCCGTCTTCGGGCGCCGGATGCTCGACCTGCTGTGGGGCGAGGGGGCCGGCTCCGGTCCTGTCGCCCTCCACCGGGGCCGGATGCTGCTCTTCGCCGCCCCCGGCACCGCCCACCGGCTGCCCGCCCTGCTCGACTGGGAGGAGTGGGCCGAGGTGCCGCCGCCGCTCTGCCACGGCACCGGCGACGCGGTCACCGTGCCCGGCCTCGCGCGCCCCGAGCACCCCGGCGCCGCCCGCTGGCTGGTCGCCCCGGACACCCGGCGCCCCTGGCTCCCGGGCCCCGACGTACTGCTCTGGGCGTGCGTCCGGGCCGCCCGGGACACCACCCAGGCCGACCGGCGCTTATCGATTTTTCCTCCCGCCGATCAGGATGCTAAGGTCTACGACGTCAGCAGGCGCCGCTAGCTCAGTTGGTTAGAGCAGCTGACTCTTAATCAGCGGGTCCGGGGTTCGAGTCCCTGGCGGCGCACAGACGGAAAAGGCCCCCCGCGCGAGCGGGGGGCCTTTTCGTGTCCTGCCACGAACACCACGCCTACGGCGTGACCCGCACCGTCCACCCCCCCGACCGCGTCCGCCCCGTCGCCTCGATCCGGATCCCGTCCCCCGGCACGGTGAACGTCTCGCCCACGTTCAGCGGCGCGTCCGCCAGCGCCGGGTAGACCGAGTGCTCCCAGCACGCCCCCGTGTCCGGGTGGGTGTCGAGGACCTCGACGGGGCCGGTCCCCGACGCCGACTCGCTGCGGACCCGGTAGATCAGCAGCCCCGCCGTACAGGTCGTACGGTCGTTGCCCGCCGGGTCCCGCGCCTCGATCGCGACCGCGCTGTCCTCCGAGGTCCGCACGACCGCGAGCCGGACCCCGCCCGGGCCCACCCGTACGGGCGACTCCGAGAGCGGCGCCAGGGTCAGCCGGGTGGATCCGCGCGTCGCCACGCACGCCACCTGGCGCCGGTCCAGCCACCCCAGCTTCCACTTCTGCCAGCCGAACAGGTCGGGCGCCATCCCGAACTGGCTGCCCATCACGTCCCAGTCGCCGACGTACGTGTCCCAGTCGCCCTTGCCGTCCATCGGGCGGTGGTAGAGGTCCGGCAGGTCGAAGACGTGCCCGGTCTCGTGGGCCAGCACGTTGCGGTCCGGCGGGTGCTGCTCGAAGACCGTGACGACCCGCTTGAGGTCCGTGCCGTCGACCCGCAGCGGACGGTCGAAGTTGACGACCTTCGTGGCGTCGGAGTCGACGCCCGGCGCGTACGGGTCCGCGACCAGGTAGACGATGTCGTACGCGGAGAAGTCGACCGTGGGGTCGGCGGCCGTGACGGCGTCGCGCAGGTACTCGGTGCGCCGGTCGGCGTCCCAGTCGCGCTGTATCCGGTACGCGGTGGACGGCTTCGGCATCTTCACCCAGCCCGGCTGCGGATGGGCCTTGAGCCGGAACTTCCCGTACGAGGCGCGGGCGAAGAAGTCGCTGGTCGCGGGGAAGTAGTCGGTGGCCAGGTCCTCGGGGGCGGAGACGGGCGCCGAGTCCGGGAAGGAGAGGAAGACCATCACCGCGTCGAGCGTGCGCACCGGGCGCGGATAGGCGGTGTTCCAGGTGTCCACTCCGAGCGAGTGGTGTGCGGCGGTACGGGGCAGGGCGCAGGGGATCGCGGATCCGGCGGCCACGGCGGGGCCCGCCACGAGGGTGGTGGCGGCGACCGCCGTCAGGGAGGTGAGCGCGGCGGCGGCACTGCGCAGCCGGGCACGCTCCACTCCCCCGGGTGTCAGCTGACGATCCACGTCGACCTCCGGGTACGGAATGCGGGACACCTCACCCACCTTGTGGTGGTTTGTGTGATTACGCCCTGTTCCGCTGCCCCAGGTGGGTGAGGGGCCCGACATCAGCCCGACACCCCGACGCCTTACAGAAAGTCACAATCGGTCACACGGGGATCGCCGCTGGCCAGGCGTGTGCAGAAACGATCGGCCTCGGCTCCCGGGTGCGCATGATCACGGTCGTGGAGCTGGATCGGCCGTTGCGCCTGCCTCTATGATCGGCACACTTTCCTGCGTGGATTCAGCCCCGGGCGGCTGTCGTCCACCCGTCCGACGGCCCCGACCACATCTCTGTACGACTCGAATGCACAGCGGGAGCGAGCGGTGAGCGGAACCCCCGAAGGACCGGGAGCAGCCCCCGGGACCATGCGGCCGCCGGTCACAGAGCGTCATCTGGAGGGGCCCGAGCGGCCTCTCGGCCTACCGCCCGAACGTCACGCGGTCGGGCGCACCACGGCCGGGCCGCGCGACTACCGCGCGGCCTTCGAGGCGGCCCATCTGGCGATGGCCGTCGTCGACCGGGACGGCACGGTGACCGCCGTCAACACCGCGCTGGCCGAGTTGCTCGGCTCCGAGCCCGCCGCGCTGTGCGGCCAGGCCGCCGCCGACCTCGTCGACCTCGCCGCCGACGCCCGCACCTGGCACATCTACCAGGAGGTGCTGGGCGGCAGCCGCTCCCGCTTCCGCTGCACCCGGCGCCTCAAGCACCCCGACGGGCGCTCCCTGTGGGCCGAGGTCACCGTCTCGCCGGTGCGCGGCAGCACCGGCGCGCTGCTCTCGATCACCGACATCAGCGACCGCCGCGAGCTCCAGGCGCGGCTGCGCCACCTCCAGATGCACGACCCGGTGACCCGGCTGCCCAACCGCACGCTGTTCTTCGAGCGGCTCGCGGGCGCCATGGAGGCCTCCACGTACGGGCGCGGCGGCACCGGCCGGATCGGGATCTGCTATCTCGACCTCGACGGCTTCAAGGCCGTCAACGACACCCTGGGCCACCGCATCGGCGACCGGCTCCTGTCGGCGGTCGCGGCCCGCCTCACCCACTGCGCCGACCAGTGCGGCTACGCCCGCAGCGGCGGGCACCTGGTGGCGCGCCTGGGCGGCGACGAGTTCGCGGTCCTGGTCGAGGACTCGACGGGAACCGAGCAGCTGGCGGACCTGGCGAAGTCCGTACTGGCCGTGCTCCAGCAGCCGTTCGACCTGGCCGGGCAGCGGCTGTCGGTCTCGGCGTCGATCGGCGTGGTGGAGCGGGCGGTCGCGGGGACGACGGCGACGGGCCTGATGCAGGACGCCGATACGACCCTCTACTGGGCCAAGGCCGACGGAAAGGCCCGCTGGACCCTCTTCGACCCGGAGCGCAACGCGCACCGGATGACCCGTCAGGCGCTCTCCTCGACGCTGCGGCCGGCCGTGGAGCGGGGCGAGTTCGGGCTGGAGTACCAGCCGCTGGTGGACATGGCGGACGGGGTCGTGGAGGGCGTCGAGGCGCTTGTCCGATGGAACCATCCACAGTTCGGCACACTTGCGCCGAATCGGTTCATCGGAATTGCGGAAGAGGACGGCTCGATCGTCCAGCTCGGCCGCTGGGTGCTGCGCACTGCCTGCCGGCAGGCGCGCCGCTGGCAGATCGAGCACCCCGGGGTGCCGCCGATCTTCGTGAGCGTGAACGTGGCCGTGCGCCAGGTCTGGGACTCCGACCTGGTCGCGGACGTGGCGGAGATCCTGGCCGAGACGGGCCTGGCGCCGCACCTGCTGCAGCTGGAGCTCACGGAGTCCGCCGTGATGGGCTCGGCGGGCCGCCCCCTCCAGGCCCTGCAAGCCCTGTCCGACATGGGCGTACGGATCGCGATCGACGACTTCGGCACGGGCTACTCCAACCTCGCGTACCTCTCCCGCCTCCCCGTCTCCGTCCTGAAGCTCGACGGCTCCTTCGTCCGGGGCTTCCAGTACGACGAGGGCGGCATGCACCCCAACCCCGCCGACGAGACGATCGTCGAGGCGATGGTCCAGCTCGCGCACCGGCTGGGCCTGAAGGTGACGGCCGAGTGCGTCGAGACGTCCCACCAGGCGGGGCGGTTGCGGCGGATCGGCTGCGATACGGGGCAGGGGTGGCTGTATTCGCGGGCGGTACACCCGGAGCTGATCGGGGCGATGCTGGGGGACCCGGGGTTCGTCTGCGGGTAAGTGGTGGGCTGGTCGCGCAGTTCCCCGCGCCCCTAAGAGCGCCCCTCCGGGGCGCCCCCGGGGATGCCGCGCAGCGGCATTTTTCGGGGCGCGGGGAACTGCGCGAGCAACCCAGCACGGTCCGCAGACAAACCCGGCCGCCCGCCAGAGGGCTTTCGGGAAGGGGTGGGGCGGGGAAAGGAAAACCGCCCCACCCCCGGCACGGGGTGGGGCGGCCTCCCCCCAATCGGGGGGCTCAATTCAGCACGCGCCCAGGTCCTGCCACACACCCCACTCCCCCGTGGTGCCCGGCTCCTCGCCCTGCGTCCACCACTTGGCCTTCCAGTTGTGCCCCTTGTAGGAGACCTGCGTACCGCCCGTGTACGTACCGGCCTTGTCCCAGGCCGCAGCCGTGCACCCGGAAGTGGGCGGAGTGGTCGGCGGAGTCGTGGGCGGCGTCGTCGGCGGAGTGGTCGGCGTCGTCGGCGGCGTCGTCGGGTCCGGCGTGGAGGACGGCGACGAACCCACCGCCGTCACGATCTGGTTCAGCAGCGTCGTCTTGTCGTCGAGCCCGAGCAGCGAGTACATCATCGCGCCCGCGAGCCCCCGGCTGTGCGCGTAATCCGCCCGCGCCTGGATCGACTTCTGGTTCAGGCCGGTGAAGAACTCGCCGTCCTTGTAGAAGTAGGACGCCTTCGCCTGGTCGTCCCAGAACGTCGTCGCCGGGTTGTCGACGATCCCGCCCAGCTCCTTGTAGTGGGCGATCCCCGGCTGCTGGCTCAGCGGCCGCGCCCCGGACGGGCCGGTCGCGGTCTGGGCGAGGCCGTTGGCGGAGCCCGCCGGCACGCCCTTCCAGCCGCGGTAGTAGAACTCGTACCCGAGCGTGAGCTTGGACGCCGGGAACCCGCCCGCGATCCCGTACGCCGCGTTCCCGTCCAGCCAGGAGTCGACCGCGTTCGCGATCGAGTACTTCTGGGTGCCCGGCTTGATCACGTCGGTGGGGTCGTTGGCGCCCGAGTACTGCGGCGACTGGTGGTACGTCGGCCCGTCGCCGTCCCAGGCGCCGTGCATGTCGTACGTCATGATGTTGGCGTAGTCGAGGTACTGCCCGACCTTGTCGGTCTCGATGTTCTTGATCTTGTCCTGACCGGCCGGCATCGCCGCCGTCAGCAGGTACTTCTTGCCGCCGTGCGCCGCCCCGTACTCGTCGAGCTGCTTGCGGAACTCGGCGAGCAGCAGCGTGAAGTTCTGCTTGTCCTCGGCCGCGTACTTGTTGCCGAGGTGGCCGTCGGGCGAGCCCGGGTACTCCCAGTCGATGTCGATGCCGTCGAAGATCCCGGCGGCGGTGCCGGGGCCGCCGTAGCCGCCCTCGACCGGCAGGTCGCCCTGGATGTACTGCTTGATGCAGGACGCCACGAGCTTCTTGCGGCTCGCGTCGGTCTTGGCCGCGTCCGAGAAGTACTTGGAGTAGCTCCAGCCGCCGATCGAGATGTTGATCTTCAGCTTGGGGTACTTGGCCTTCAGTTCCTTGAACTGGTTGAAGACACCGACGATGGGCTGGTCCCACTTGTCGGCGGTGCCGTCCACGCTGTCGGCGGCGCTGAAGGACTTCTGGTAGTCGGCGTACGAGTCGCCCGCGCCGTCACCGGCGCTGGCGTTGTTGTCGTCGCCCGCCGCCTTGTTGGCCTCGAAACAGGTGAGGTCGGTGGGGTGGATGTTGCCGAACGAGTAGTTGATGACGTCCAGCTTGCCCGCGATGCCCCGGGTGTCGAGGTGCTTGGGGTAGAAGGCGTTCCCGTACACGCTCCACTGGTCGTAGTACGCGATCTTCACGCCACCGGTGGAGGCGGCGGCGTTCTGGGCGTCCGCGGCGGAGGCCGCGCCGGCCGGGCCGAGGCCCGCGAAGGCGGCCAGCGCGCCGGCGGCGAGCGTCGCGGTCGTGAGGGCTGCGGCTAGAGGTCTGCGGACGGGCACGGTCGGCCTCCGGGGGGTGAGCGGAACGGCGGTTGGAGCAGTGATAGCGATCAAGCCAGGGGCGCGTCAATGGTCTGAACCAAATTGAGGACTAGACCAATTTGGGTACGAAACCGCTCGTCAGGGAGGTGGACCGAACGCAAGAACCGCCCGCCACCATCGGTGACGAGCGGTTTAAGGCTGTCTTATGGATCTTGGGCGGGCGGGTGAACGGGCTGGACCACCACTCCCGCGAAATCCAGGATTTACCGGCCGGTGATCACAGTGCAGACGCCCCGGCGAGCACCGCACGGGCCCCCCGCGATCACGCCGAGGGCGCCCCGTACACGTCCGCGATCAGCTCGTAGGAGCGCAGCCGGGCCTCCGGCCCGTGCGCGTTCGCGGTCAGCATCAGCTCGTCCGCGCCGGTCCGCTTCTGGAGCGCGTCGAGACCGTCGCGCACCTCCTCGGCGGTCCCGGAGACCACGTTGGCGAGCCAGCCGTCGACGAACTCCCGCTCCAGCGGGCTGAAGGAGTACGCCGCCGCCTCCTCCGGGGTCGGCACGAGCCCCGGGCGGCCGGTGCGCAGCCGGACCATCGACAGGGCGTTGGTGAGCGTCTGGCGGCGCGCCTCGTTCTCGTCGTCGGCGGCCAGCGCCGAGACGCCGATCAGCGCGTACGGCTGGTCGAGCACCTCGGACGGCCGGAACGACTCGCGGTAGAGGTCGAGCGCGGGCACGGTGTTCGCGGCCGAGAAGTGGTGCGCGAACGCGAACGGCAGGCCCAGGACCCCGGCCAGCCGGGCACTGAAGCCGGAGGAGCCGAGCAGCCAGATCGGCGGGCGCCCGGTGGGGCCCTGCACCGGGCCGGGGACGGCGTGGATCTTCGCGTACGGGTGCCCGTCGGGGAAGTCGTCGTCCAGGAACCGGGTCAACTCCGCGAGCTGCTGCGGGAATTCGTCCGCGCCCTCGTTGAGATGGTCGGTGCGGCGCAGGGCCGCCGCCGTCGCCCCGTCGGTGCCGGGCGCGCGCCCCAGACCCAGGTCGATCCGCCCCGGAGCCAGCGCCTCCAGCGTGCCGAACTGCTCCGCGATCACCAGCGGCGCGTGGTTGGGCAGCATGACGCCGCCCGAGCCGAGCCGGATGCGGTCGGTGTGGGCGGCGAGGTGGGCGAGGATGACGGCCGGGGACGAGGAGGCGACGCCGGGCATGGAGTGGTGCTCGGCGACCCAGTGGCGGGTGAAGCCGCGCCGCTCGGCGAGCCGGGCGATCTCGACGCTGGTGCGCAGGGCCCTGGTCGCGGTATAGCCGCTGCCGACCGTCACCAGGTCCAGCACGGACAGGGGCACGGGCGCACTGCCGAACGCCGTCCCTCGAATGTCGTCCACGTCCACCGGTCCGCTCCTCCAGTTCGTGCCGTACGGATACGACAGAAGCTAACAGGAGGGTGTCTCCGTTTTATTCCCGCTCATTCCCGGCGCACCCGCCGCCCGCCCGGCCCGCTGTCGATCAGCAAACGCGGGTACGAACCCGGGCATGACCGATCCGACGACAGGCCCCACCTCACTCGCCGATCTGACCGCCCGTCAACTCCTGGCCGGATACGGCAAGGGCGACTTCTCCCCGGTCGAGGCGGTCCGGGCCGTGCTCGACCGGACAGCCGCCGTGCAGCCCCGGATCAACGCGTTCGTCCGCCTCGACGCCGAGGCGGCGCTCGCCGGGGCCGAGGCGTCCACCGCCCGCTGGTGGGCCGGGGAGCCGCTGGGGCTGCTCGACGGGGTGCCGGTGTCCGTCAAGGACGCGCTCCCGGTGGCCGGCGGCCCGACCCTGCGCGGCTCCACGGCCCCGGCGGGACCGGGGCCCTGGGACGTGGACGCGCCCGCCGTGGCGCGGCTGCGCGAGCACGGGGCGGTGTTCGTGGGGAAGACCACGATGCCCGAGTTCGGGTGGAAGGGGGTCACCGACTCGGCGCTCTCGGGGATCACCCGCAATCCGCACGACCCCGCGCGCACGGCGGGCGGCTCCAGCGGCGGCAGCGCGGCGGCGGTGGCGGCCGGGGCGGCGCCGCTCTCGCTCGGCACCGACGGCGGCGGATCGGTGCGCATCCCCGCCTCGTTCTGCGGGGTGGTCGGGCTGAAGCCGACGTACGGACGGGTGCCGATGTTCCCGCCGAGCCCCTTCGGTTCGCTGGCGCACATCGGGCCGCTGGCGCGGGACGCCGCCGACACGGCGCTGCTGCTCGACGTGATCAGCGGCGCCGACTGGCGCGACTGGTCGGCGAACGAGCGCGCCGAGCCCGTCTCGCCGGGCCTGGCGGAGGGCGTGAAGGGCCTGCGGATCGCGTACTCGCCGTCCTTCGGCGGCCAGGTGGCCGTGCGCCCCGAGGTCGCGGCGGCGGTACGGGCGGCGGTGACCCGGCTCGCCGGGCTCGGCGCGTACGTCGAGGAGGCGGACCCGGACTTCGCGGACCCCGTGGCCGCCTTCCACACGCTGTGGTTCGCGGGCGCGGCGCGCGTGGTGGGGCAGCTCCCGTCGGAGCGGCGGGCGGCCCTGGAGCCGGGGCTGCGGGAGATCGCGGAGCAGGGCGCGCGGTACGGGGCGCTCGACTATCTGGCCGCGCTCGACGTCCGGGCGGCGCTCGGCCACCGCATGGCCCGCTTCCACCGCACCCACGACCTGCTGGTCACACCGACCCTGCCGATCACCGCGTTCGAGGCGGGCGCGGAGGTCCCGAAGGGGTCCGGCCTGCACCGGTGGACGGGCTGGACCCCGTTCACGTACCCCTTCAACATGACCTGCCAGCCGGCCCTTACGGTCCCGGTCGGCACGGACTCGGCGGGGCTGCCCATCGGCCTCCAGCTGGTCGCCGCGCGGCACCGCGACGACCTGGTGCTGCGGGCCGCGCACGCACTGGAGGGCTGAACCGGGACGCATGGCGGCGTCGAACGCGGGTAGCGGCGCCGCCATGGTTCGAGCAACTGCACGACGAACGTTTCTCGCCTCAGGGGTCGGCGCGGCCCTCGCCGCCGCCGGCTGCTCCCGGGTGCCCGACGGCGACGCGCTCGGGCGCCTCAGATCGCAGGGCACGGTACGGCTCGGGATCGCCGGAGAGGTCCCGTACGGCTATGTCGACGAGGACGGCCGGTTCACCGGCGAGGCGCCGGAACTCGCCAAAGTGATCTTCAAGCGGCTCGGCATCGACCGCGTCCAGCCCGTCGCCACCGACTTCTCCTCGCTCATCCCCGGCCTCAACTCCCAGCAGTTCGACGTCGTCTCGGCCGGGATGTACATCAACAAGGAGCGCTGCGCGCAGGTCCTCTTCGCCGACCCCGAGTACCAGATGCTCGACGCGTTCATCGTGCGCAAGGGCAACCCCAAGGGGCTCCACTCGTACGAGGACGTGGTGCGCAGCCGCGCGCGCCTCGCCACCGGGACCGGCTACGCGGAGATCAGGTACGCGGTGGCCGCCGGGCTGCCGGAGAAGGACATCGTCATCCTCCAGGACCAGGTCGCCGGGCTGAACGCGGTGGAGTCCGGGCGCGTCGACGTGTTCGCCGGGACCGCGCTCACCACCCGCGCCGTGGTGCGCAAGAGCAGCCGCGCCGAGGCCACCGCCCCCTTCGCCGCCGTCGTCGACGGCGAGAGGAAGGTCGACGGCGGCGGCTTCGCCTTCCGGCCCACCGACACCGCCCTGCGCGACGCGTTCACCACCGAGCTGAACAAGCTGCGCGCCAGTGGCGAACTCCTCCGGATCCTGCGGCCGTTCGGCTTCACCCGGGCCGAGATGACCACCCTCACCGCCGAGGAGCTGTGCCGATGACGGCCGGACTGTGGCAGCACTGGGTGCTGCCGGGCATCTGGATCACCGTCCAGCTGACCGTGTACAGCGCGGCGCTGGCCGCCGCCGTCGCCTTCGGGACCGGCATGGCCCGCACCCACCGCTCCCGGCTCGTGCGGTTCCTGGCCGGTTTCTACACCGAGGTCTTCCGGGGCACCTCCGCCCTGGTCCTGATGTTCTGGCTGTTCTTCGTGCTGCCGCCGCTGGTGGGCTGGCAGCTGGTGCCGATGTGGGCGGCCGTCCTGGCGCTCGGCCTCTCCTACGGCGCGTACGGCGCGGAGATCATCCGGGGCGCGCTCAACGCCGTCCCGCCCGCCCAGCGCGAGGCGGGCATCGCCCTGAGCCTCACGCCGTGGCAGCGGATGCGGCTGGTGCTGCTGCCGCAGGCGGTGCCGGAGATGATCCCGCCGTTCTGCAACCTGCTGGTCGAACTGCTCAAGGGCACCGCCCTGGTCTCGCTGCTCGGGGTCGGCGACGTGTCGTTCGCCGCGTACCTGGTCCGGCTCGCCACCCAGGACAGCGCGCGGATCTACAGCGTCACCCTCGTCGTCTACTTCGTCCTCGCCTTCGGGATCACCCGGGGCATGAAGGCGCTGGAGCGCCGCGCCAAGGCCAATCTGGGGGTGACGGTCAAGTGACGCACTCGGCTGGAGCGGCGCAGTCCTCCTGGGACTGGTCCGCCGTCTGGGACTTCATGCCGCGCTTCGGGGACGGGGTGCTCGTCACCCTCCAGGTCCTGGCGCTCGGCTCGCTCATCTCGTTCTCGCTGGGTCTGGTGTGGGCGCTCGGCCTGCGCGCGCCGTCCCGGCTGGTGCGGTGGCCGGTGACCGCCGTCACCGAGTTCATCCGCACCACCCCGCTGCTGGTGCAGCTGTTCTTCCTGTTCTTCGTGCTGCCCGAGTGGGGCGTGAAGTTCTCCGCCCTGACCACCGGCGTCCTCGCCATCGGGCTGCACTACTCGACGTACACCGCGCAGGTCTACCGGGCCGGCATCGACGCCGTGCCCAAGGGGCAGTGGGAGGCGGCCACCGCGCTCAGCCTGCCCGTGCACCGGACCTGGCTGGCGGTGATCCTGCCGCAGGCGGTGCGCCGGATCGTGCCCGCGCTCGGCAACTACGTCATCTCGATGCTCAAGGACACCCCGCTGCTGGCCGGGATCAGCGTCCTCGAACTCCTCCAGCAGTCGCGCCTGGAGGGCGCCTCGACCTTCCAGTACACCGAGCCGCTGACCGTGGTCGGCATCGCCTTCGTCCTCATCGCCTATCCGGCTTCCCTTCTCGTACGAGCCCTGGAGCGCCGCCTTGCCCGCTGACCCCTCCCCCACGCGCACCCCCGCCCCCTCCGACCCCGACAGCCCCCTCATCACCTTCGACAGCGTCACCAAGCGCTTCGGCTCCACCACCGTCCTGGACGACCTGTGCTTCTCGGTGCGGCCGGGGCGGCACGTCACGCTGATCGGCCCCTCCGGCTCCGGCAAGACCACGATCCTGCGGCTGCTCATGACCCTGGAGACGCCCGACTCCGGGACGATCCAGGTCAATGGGGACCGGCTGTTTCCGGCCGCCGAGCGAGAGCGCCGCCAGGCCCGGAAGAAGATCGGGATGGTCTTCCAGCAGTTCAACCTCTTCCCCAACATGACCGTGCTGCGGAACATCACCGAGGCGCCGGTGCGGGTGCTCGGCCTCTCGCCCGACGAGGCCGAGGCCCGGGCGAAGGAGCTGCTCGACCTGGTGGGGCTCGCCGACCGCCTCGACGCCAGGCCCGCGCAGCTCTCCGGCGGCCAGCAGCAGCGGGTGGCGATCGCGCGGGCCCTCGCCATGCGGCCCCAGGTGCTGCTTCTGGACGAGGTGACGTCCGCGCTGGACCCGGAGCTGGTGGCCGGGGTCCTGGACGTACTGCGGGACATCGCGACGACGACGGACATCACCATGCTCTGCGTCACGCACGAGATGAACTTCGCGCGCGACATCTCGGACGAGGTCATGATGTTCGATTCCGGGAAGGTCATCGAGTCGGGTCCGCCGGAAAAAATCTTCGCGGGACCCGAGCACGAACGCACGCGCGAGTTCCTGGGCGCGGTGCTCTGACCTCACGTTCCGGCCAGAGACCCTGACTCTGGCATATGCCGGGCGGATGCGCCCCAGCTTATGGGCCGGGGCGCATCATCAATCTCGTCAACACCCCCACCAGAAAGGGTGCTTGGCGGTTATCTTGGAACGGTGAAGCTGTCCACCTTCGCAGCCTCAACCTGCTAGGGGGAAACCGTGGCGCTGAAGCCCGAGCCGACCGCGCCGTTCCACTCGGTGCAGTACGCCTTCCGCGTCCTGGAGACGATCTCCAAGCACGCAGGCGGAGTGACGGACGTCCAGATCGCACGAGAGACCGGTCTGCCGACCGCACACCTCGCCTCCCTCCTCCTCATGCTCCGCTGCGAGGGCTATGTGGAACAGGTGGCCGACGGGGCGTACGTCATCGGCGACTCCACCGTCCTGCTGGGCTCCGGCGTGGTGCGCCAGCAGGCCCTGGAGGCCAAGCTCCAGAGCACGCTCACCGAACTGCGCGACTCGGTCGGCGCGGCGGTCTACATCAGCCGGTACATCGACGGCGAAGTGAAGATCACGCAGTACGCGGACGGCCCCCGCGCCCCGAAGGTGAACGAGTGGGTGGACTTCCGCTCGGCGGCCCACGCCAGCGCGGTCGGCAAGTGCCTGCTCACCCAGCTCGACCAGAACGGGCGGCGCGACCACCTCTCCCGCCACAAGATCGCCCGGCTCACCTCGCGGACCATCACCAACGAGCGCATCCTCTTCAGCAAGCTGGACAGCCAGCCCGCGACGGTCCCGGTCCTCGACCTCCAGGAGTACGCGGTGGGCACGGTCTGCGCGGCCGTTCCGCTCACGGCGGGCTCGGCGGTCGGCTGCCTGGCGCTCTCGATGCCGATCGAGCACGCCCACCGGCTGCGCTCGGCGGCGGACACGCTGAACCGGCGGGCGGCACCGGTGGTGCTGTCGCTGGCGATCTAGGCGTTTCGTTTCCGTAATCCGACGGAGTGCAGGAGCACCCCCTCGGACCAGGTAGTATTTTCTCTGTCAGCAGGCGCCGCTAGCTCAGTTGGTTAGAGCAGCTGACTCTTAATCAGCGGGTCCGGGGTTCGAGTCCCTGGCGGCGCACAGACAGCAGAAGCCCTTCGCGAAAGCGGAGGGCTTCTTGCGTTGTCCCTACACGTTTCCGGCCCACGGCGAACACCCTTGGCAGCCCGTCGCGCGCGAGTAATGCTGATTACATGATTACAGCCGAACAGCACGAGCAGCTTCGCGGCTGGTTCTCCGGCCGCATCCCGGACGGTCTCTACGAGCGTCCGGTCGAGGTGGTGGTCGACCGCGAGGAGATCACCGTCATCGGACGCGTCCCCGAGCCGAAGCTCGCGGACGACGCCTCCCCCGCCGAGCGCGCCGCCGCCCTCGACGGCCGCATCCAGGAGTTCCGCGAGCGCACCCGCGACGAGCGGATCGCCGTGGCCCGTGAGGCCGAGCACCGCTACGGGCGCAAGGTGTCGTGGGGCGCCGAGTGCGGCGGCCGGCGCGCGGTGTTCACCCAGGTCGCGGCCCCCGTCATGACCCGGCTCAAGCAGCCCGAACGCCAGGTCCTGGACACCCTGGTGGCCGGCGGGGTCGCCCGCAGCCGCAGCGACGCCCTTGCCTGGTGCGTACGGCTCGTACAGAGTCACACCGACGACTGGCTCGGGGAGCTGCGCGACTCCCTGGAGCGGGTACGGGAAGTCCGCGCCCAGGGACCCGACCGCGCGTCGGGGCCCGCCGAGGAGGAAAACGCATGAGCGACGCTCCGGGGATCCCCAGCGTCTACGAGTGGATGGGCGGCCAGGAGGCCCTCGACCGCCTGACCGAGGTGTTCTACGGGCACGTGCACAAGGACCCGGCACTTGCCCCGGTGTTCGCGGGCGCCCCGGCCGAGCACGCCCACCACGTGGCGATCTGGCTGGCCGAGGTCTTCGGCGGCCCCGCCGACTACACCGCGGCCCACGGCGGCCACGACCACATGGCCGGGCGCCACCTCGGCCGCGGCATCACCGAGGAGCAGCGGCGTCGCTGGATCTCGCTGCTGACGGATGCAGCGGACGAGGTGGGGCTGCCGGACGACCCGGAGTTCCGGGCGGTGTTCGCGTACTACATCGAGTGGGGCACGCGGATGGCGCTCGTCTACTCGGGCCCGAACCCGCCGCCGGTCGAAGGGACGGGTGCGACCGTGCCGAAGTGGGGCTGGAACCAGACCCCGCCGTGGCAGTCGAAGGGCTAAGCGCTCCGCGGGAAGTGGAGTGCGTCATCTGCGGGCCGGTGGGGGCTGGTCGCGCAGTTCCCCGCGCCCCTGAAGGGGCGCGGTACCGCACTGGACTTCCACAAGACCGCTTAGCCTAACCCCCGTCAACTCGCTTGCGTACGGCCCCTCCAGGGATCCCCGGAGGGGCCGTACGCATGTCTTATACATTCGTTCTAGACAGTCGTATTAAACAGCCGTACAGTTCCTGCCATGACGCACTCGCCGAGCACGAACCTCCGCGCCGGGCGCAAGGAGTGGACCGCCTTCGTCGTCCTCCTGCTGCCGCTCCTCCTGGTCTCGATGGACGTCTCCGTCCTCTACTTCGCGATCCCCTCCATCACCCGCGAGCTGGACCCGAGCGCCACCCAGCAGCTGTGGATCTTCGACATCTACGCCTTCGCGCTCGCCGGACTGCTGATCACGATGGGCTCGCTCGGCGACCGGATCGGCCGCCGCAGGCTGCTCATGATCGGAGCGGCGGCGTTCGGCCTCGCCTCGGTGACGGCGGCGTACGCGACCAGCGCCGAGATGCTCATCGCCTCCCGCGCCCTGCTCGGCGTCGGCGGCGCGACTCTGATGCCCTCCACCATGGGCCTGGTCCGCAGCATGTTCCGCGACGACAGGCAGCGCGGCCAGGCGATCGGCATCTGGTCCGCCGCCATGGCGGGCGGCATCGCGCTCGGCTCGGTGCTGAGCGGTGTGATGCTGGAGCACTTCTGGTGGGGCTCGGTCTTCCTGATCAACGTGCCCGCGATGGTGCTGCTGCTCGTCCTGGTCCCGGTCCTGGTCCCCGAGTTCAAGGACCCGGCGCCCGGGAAGTTCGACCTGCTGAGCGTGCCGCTGTCGATGGGCGCGGTGCTGCCGGTGGTCTACGGGCTCAAGGAGTTCGCCGCCGAGGGCTTCAGCGCGGCGCGGCTGCTCTCCGTCGCCGGGGGCCTCGCGGTCGGCTGGGTCTTCGTCCGCCGCCAGCGCACCAGGAAGGACGCGATGATCAGCCGCGAGCTCTTCCGCGACCGGGTCTTCGGCGCCGGGATCTCCCTCAACGCGGTCGCCGCCTTCGCGATGATGGGCTCGGCGTACTTCACCACGCAGTACCTCCAGTCGGTGCTCGGCATGGGCACGATGGAGGCGGCCCTGTGGTCGCTGGCCCCGTCGGTCGCGGTGGGCATCGCGGCCCCGACGGCGACGGCGGTCGCGGCCAGGACCGGCAAGGCCCCGGTCATCGCGACCGGCTTCGTGATCGGCTCGGCGGGCTACGGCATCCTCGCCCTCACCGGCACCGACTCCCTCTGGATCGTGCTGACCGGCGCCGCGGTGATCGCCAGCGGCATCGTGATGGTGATGGCGCTGGTGTCGGACATGGCCCTGGCGTCGGCCCCGGCCGAGAAGGCCGGCTCGGCGGCCTCGCTCCTGGAGACCGGGCAGGAGTTCGGCGGCGCGCTCGGCATGGCGGTCCTGGGCTCGATCGGCACCGCGGTCTACCGCTCCGACATGCCCGACTCGGCCCCGCCGGCCGCCCGCGAGACCCTGGGCGCGGCGGTCGCGAGCGCCGACCACGCGCTGGTGACGACGGCTCGGGAGGCCTTCGTGCACGGCATGCAGTACGCGGCGGTCGGCGGGACGGTCCTGCTGGTGGTCACGGCGGGGGTGGCTGTGGCTCTGCTGCGGGGCACGAGTGCGCGGGCGCCGGAGGCGGTTGCCGCGCGGGAGGGCGAGCTGGTGGCGTGAGCCGCGTACCTACGCGACCGCCGGGCGGGCTCACTTCGAGCCCGCCCGGCGGTCGTCCGCGTGTCGTCTGCGGGCCGGCGGGGGCTTGTCGCGCAGTTCCCCGCGCCCCTAAAGGACTGTGGCTGAGCTGGGTTCTCCGGCTGCGGCCGACTACCTAAGGGGCGCGGGGAACTGCGCGATCAGCCACAGACCACCCGCAGACAAAGACCGGGCACTTAGAACTGCACGTCCGAGCACGCGTAGAACGCGTTGCCCGTGTCCGCGATCGTCCACACCGCGAGGATCAGGTGGTGGCCGGTTCGCCCCGTGGGGATGGTGCCCTCGTGCGAGAGCGTGGGCGGCGGCTGCTTGCCGTAGAACGGGACGGTCAGGAAAGGCTGCGGGTCGAGCGCCGCGCGGGTGAGCTTCCTGCTCGGGTCCCAGCCCTGCTTGGTGAGGTAGTACCGGAAGTCCGTGGTGGCGTGCCGAGCGGTGAACTGCCAGCGGAAGGTGTACGCCTGACCCGCCGTCAGCTTGGTCGTGGGCCAGCCCGTGCCGCCGCGCGGATCGTCGAGCTGGGCGAACCGGCTGTTGCCGCCCGCGCATATCGTTCCGTCGGCGGGGCCCGCGGCCGGGAACCCCTTGGGACCCTCGACGGACTGGGGCTCCCACTGTATTTCGCCGCAGGCGTGGGTGTTGGCGCACACCTTCTGGCGGCTCAGGGGCTGGTCGGTGTAGCCATGGCCGCTGGCACTGGAGGTGGCGAGCAGGGAGGTGCCCGCGGCCGCGAGCGCGACCACGGCCGCGCCCAGCTTCTTCTTGCGCATGCTGACGCTCCTGGAGAACGTGGGGGAGTTCTGGGGACGTGGCGCACGCGTGCAATCTGGTCTGGACCAACTCACAGGCTATTCCCGCCAGTTGAGCATGTCCAGACCAATCACCACGCGGCTTCGACCCCGAGGCTCCCCCGCGTTCAGGCGCCCTGGACCCCGCCCCTGCCCGTGTAGAACGCCACCGTCAGGTCCTTCACCAGCACCCTGCGCTCGTAGTCGTCCAGCCCGACCAGACCGCGCGAGGTGAGCCGGGCGACGGTGTCGTCGACCGCGTCCACCACCGAGCCGAGCACCGCGTCCCGGTGCCGGGCGTCGATCGCCGCGACCCGCCGCCGCAGCATCGCCGCCGCCACCTCGGGCGCGTACTCGATCCGGACGGGCTGGGCCGCGTACACCTCGATCCCGACCGCCTCCGCCTCCGCCTTCAGCAGCCGGGTCAGCGCGTCCCCGACGGCCTCCGCGTCGCGCAGGGTCGGGGTGTCCTCGTGGAAGGCGTCGGCCGGGAGCTGCGAGAGGACCCGGGCCAACGCCGCCTCCACCTGATCGCGCAGATAGACCACGTGGTCCGCCACGCCCAGGGTCGCCCGCGCGGTGTCCCTGACCCGCCACACCACGAGCACCACGGCCCGCAGCGCCGTGCCGTCCGCGTCGACCGCGGGCATCGGCTCACTGCGCCAGTGCCGCAGCCGTACGTCGACCCGGTGGCGCAGCAGCAGCGGGCTCATCCACACCAGCCCCGTGCGCCGCACGCTCCCCCGGTAGTCGCCGCAGAGCGAGAGCACCCAGGCGCACCCGACCCGGCCGCGCCCCAGCCCGCCGAAGCAGACGACCGCGAGGGCCGTGCCGAGCACGAGCAGCGCCCAGCGCCCGGGCCCCATGACGCCGTGCCCACCGGTGTACGTATACGAAGGCAGCCCCAGCGCGCCCGTCACGGCCGCCGGGAGCAGCCCGGCCGACCAGACCACCGCCGCGCACCCCGCGAGCGCGGCCAGCCCCGCCGCGACGGCCACCGCCCCCGGCACCACGGGCCCGGCCCGCTCCACGAGCCCGGGGTCGCCGGGTGTGGCGGGCCGCACCGGCGCCGGCACCGGCCGGGCCGCGCGCCGGGCCGGGGCGGCCCTCGGCCCCGGCCCCGGCTGCGGCACCACGGGAGCGGGCCCGGTGTCGTCCCGGAACAGCAGGTGCACCGGGATCTCGGCGGTGGACTCACCCTTGATCACCGCGACCCGGCGGGCGCCGGGGCCGGGGACCCCGTCCTCGGGGGTGGGCGCGGAATCCGTTGTCGTCTGCATTGATGCCTCCGTCATGATTGGGGTCTCCCCTGCTCGAACGGTGGGGGCCCCTCCCTGCTCGAACGAAGTTGAGAGCTAGGGGGAGAGAGCTTGGGGAAAAGCCGCCGCCAGGTCTCGGGGCCGGGGTAGCCGTCGGCCGCGCCGCCGCGCCAGCCCTGGGCGCGTTGGAACGCCTCGACGTTGCGCCGGTCGGCCTCGCTCCAGCGCGGACCGGGCCCGGCGGTGTAGTACCGCCCGAACCCCTTCCGCAGGAGCTGCCGCCCGAGCTCGGTCACGTACGCACTGGACTGACCCGGCCGGAAGTACGCCCGGCCGGGGAAGACGGGCACCCGCACCCGGCCCGCCTGCGCGGCGACGGTCGGCCCGGCGGGAGCGCCCGGCGCACCCAGCGGGCCTGGCGGGCCCTGGGCGGGAGGCGCGGGGGGTTGGGGCGCGGCGGGCTGAGCCGTCGGGGCCGGGGCTGTCGGGGCCGGGGCCGTCGGGGCCGGGGCCGTCGGGGCCGGGGCCGTCGGCACCTGAGCCGCAGGCACCTGAGCCGGCGGCTGGGGCGGGGTGGTCGCCGCTGGCGCCGTCACCCCGCCCGCAGGTGGGATGTCCTTGCCCGCGCCCCGGACCAGCAGGCTCCACGTCTCGGCGCCGGGCAGGCCGTCGGCGCTGCGGCCCGTCCAGCCCTGGGCGCGCTGGAAGGCCTGGGTGGCCCTGCGGTCCGCCGCGCCCCAGCGCGGGCCGGGGCCCTCGGTGTAGAAGCGCTTGCCGCCGCGCGCCACCAGCATCTGGCCGAGGCGGGTCACGTACGCGTTGTCGGCGCCCGGCCCGAAGGCGCCCGCGCCCGGGAAGGCCACGGCGAGCGCCGCCGGGGCGGCGGGCGGCTCGACGGCGGGGCCGCCGGCGCCGGTGCTGAGGCCCTTGTAGCGGTAGGGCAGATAACGGCTGGAATTGCTCCAGTACCCGTACGGCGTCGCCTGCTTCCGGACCAGCGGGGGCGTCTGCTCGTACGCGACGTAGTAGGTGTGCGTGTAGTCCGTCCAGCCGCCGAAGATCACCACGTGCGAGCCGCGGGTCGGGTTGTCGGGGTTGTGGAAGAGCAGGATGTCGCCGGGCTGGAGCTCCTCCCTGGCGATCCGCACCGCGAAGGCGTCCAGGCTGCCGGTCCACTCGTTGGTGCCGAGGTTCCAGGCCATCGAGACGAACCCGGAGCAGTCCTGCCGGTACCCGTCCGACCAGTACTTCTCCATGCTGTACGGGACCTGCGCGGTCACCCACTTCTTCGCCCGGTTGATGATGTCGGCCCGGGTCATCGGCCGGAGCTTGCGCGGCGGCGGCTCGTCCGGTGGCACGGCGCCGCTCCCGTGCAGCGCGCCGGTGGCCCCCTGCTCGGTCGCGGGCCCGGTGTCCAGGCCGACGGCGTCGCCTCCTGAGGCGGCCCGGTCGTGGCCGGTTTCCGGCCCCGGCGCCCGGACGGTGGCGGCCGCGGTCCCGGCGCCGAGGACCACGCCCGCCGCGGTCGCGAGCACCAGCGCGCGGCGGGCGCCGTGGGCGGCCGGGTGGCCCCCGGCGCGCGGCGGCAGGGCGGCCGTCCGCCGCCGGTCCGCGCACCCGGCGCAGCCGCACTCGCCCGGCGGCTCGTACTCCTCGAACACCGGCACCGTCATGGGCGTCACCTGCCGCTCTCGGCGATCTTGTGGTCGTTGAAGATCTTTTCTGCGCTTCTGCACGGGCCACAGCTTTCCAACCGTCCACATAAATCGCATTTTGACGGATCAAAACGGATGAAACGAACATCTCACCGCGTGGCGCCGGTCAGAACCACCCTTCCGAGTCCGGTAGAGTTCTCGGTGTCAGCAGGCGCCGCTAGCTCAGTTGGTTAGAGCAGCTGACTCTTAATCAGCGGGTCCGGGGTTCGAGTCCCTGGCGGCGCACAGACAGCCACAGCCCCCTCACCATCGGTGAGGGGGCTGTGGTCGTTCCGAGGAGTGCGCCAGCGCCTCCCGCGCCGTGCGGCGCGTGGTACTGCCACGGGAGCTCCGCCCAAAATCCGCACGCCCTCCACAAGCGCCCCGTAAAGCCCGCCTATGACCGGTAAACAGCTCGTTTCACCCTTGTGATCAAGCCGCCGGGCGTAGAAACCTGGCTGGGGACCATCGGTTCCAAGGGGGTGTGCGGCTCCATCAGTTGGAGGCCGCGCGTGGGGTTCGGAGGGGAATGTCCCGGTTGTGCTGGCGGCGGGGTGGGGGCCCTGTTCATGAATCGGTGCCGATGGAGGCATCATGCAACCGGAAGGGCCTCCTCCCGTGTCTGGATCAAGGGGTGAGGCCTGCCCCTGACCGACCATCAGTACGTCCGCGGAGGTCGAGGGGGACCGGCGCGGACGACGGAACAACGACACACGCAAGCGGACCTTTGCGTGCGGGGGGATGACTCATGACGTCGACGCCGACCGGCGCCCGGCACCACGACGACCCGTCCCAGACCACTCAGCTCCGGATCCCGCCGCATCTGCGGTCCGGGTCCCGGCAGCGGCCGAAGAAGGCGCTGCCGCGCTACGACTACGAGCACTACAGCAGGCTGGCCGGCCCGCTCACCCAGCCGGACCCGGCGAAGCCGTACCGCGTGCGCTACCGGTCGCTGCTCTCGCAGGAGCCGCACCGGATACGCGCGGCCCTGCTGCTCGGCGCGGCCCCGCTGGTCTCGCTCGGTCTGTTCGCGTGGCTGATGCAGCCCTCGCACTGGACCGAGCGCGACCACGCCTCGCGGTCCCTGCTGGTCCTGGACATCGTCATGCTGGTCTCGATCGGTCTGATCGAGCTCTTCCGGACGATGAACGTGCTCTCCAACGCGCACGCCACGCTGGTCGCGCGCGACCCGATCCCCGTGGTGCCCGAGACCGGCACCAAGGTCGCCTTCCTCACCTCCTTCGTGCCCGGCAAGGAGCCGCTGGAGATGGTGACCAAGACCCTGGAGGCCGCGGTCCGCATCCGCCACCGCGGCCTGATGCACGTCTGGCTGCTCGACGAGGGCGACGACCCGGCGGTCAAGGAGGTGTGCGCGCGCCTGGGCGTGCACCACTTCTCCCGCAAGGGCGTCGCACGCTGGAACCAGCCCAAGGGCCCGCACCGCGCCAAGACCAAGCACGGCAACTACAACGCCTGGCTGGAGGCGCACGGCGGCGACTACGACTTCTTCGCCTCCGTCGACACCGACCACGTGCCGCTGCCCAACTACCTGGAGCGGATGCTCGGTTACTTCCGCGACCCGGACGTCGGCTTCGTCATCGGCCCGCAGGTCTACGGCAACTACGACACCTTCGTCACCAAGGCCGCCGAGTCCCAGCAGTTCCTCTTCCACGCGCTGATCCAGCGGGCCGGCAACAAGTACGGCGCGCCCATGTTCGTCGGCACCAGCAACGCCGTGCGCATCAGCGCCCTGAAGCAGATCGGCGGCCTGTACGACTCGATCACCGAGGACATGGCGACCGGCTTCGAGATGCACCGCCACGCGAACCCGGCGACGGGCAACAAGTGGCGCTCGGTCTACACCCCGGACGTGCTGGCCGTCGGCGAGGGCCCGACCGCCTGGACCGACTTCTTCACCCAGCAGCTGCGCTGGTCCAGAGGCACGTACGAGACGATCCTCAAGCAGTACTGGAAGGGCTTCGGCACCCTGCCCTCCGGCAAGCTCTTCAACTACACGATGATGATCATCTTCTACCCGATGTCGGCCCTCAACTGGATCCTGGCGGCGCTCAGTTGCGCCCTGTTCCTGGGCCTGGGCGCCTCGGGCGTGCAGATCGACCCCGTCATCTGGATGATGCTGTACGGCAACGCCTCGGCCCTCCAGATCGGCCTCTACATCTGGAACCGCCGCCACAACGTCTCCCCGCACGAGCCGGAGGGCTCCGGCGGAGTGGCCGGCATGGTGATGTCGGCGCTCTCCGCGCCCATCTACGCGCGCTCGCTGATGGACGCCGTACTGCGCCGCAAGAGCTCCTTCGTGGTGACCCCCAAGGGCGACTCGTCCAGCCCCGACACCCTCTTCGGCACCTTCCGCATCCACCTCTTCTTCATCGCCCTGTTCGGCGGCTCGCTGGTCTCGTCGTTCTTCAACGGCCACAGCCACCCCGCGATGATCACCTGGGCCACCCTGGCCATGCTGATCACGGCCGCGCCGATCATCGGCTGGCGGTGGACCGTACGGGCGGAGAAGAAGAAGCGGGGCAAGCGCAGGCGGTCCGGGCCGCCGTCCGCCCCGCACCAGCAGGAGCGCCCCCAGTGGGCGCCGGGGGCGCCACAGGGCGAGCCACAGGAGCCGCCCGCCGAGCCCGCCGACCAGACCGTGCAGATCGCCCTTGGGGGACGTAACCAATGAGATTCCGTCCTACCCGCCGTACCCGCCGCTGGGCGATCGGTACGGCGGTGGTCGTCGCGCTCGCGGGCGCCAACGGGCCCTGGCTGTACCGGTTCTCGTCGGACCAGTACCACGACTACAAGATCAACCAGCCGGGGTACAAGGCGGACAACGGCCACTGGGACATGGTCGCCATGCCCAAGGAGTTCCGGCTCAACACGATCCACGCGGCGCTGCTGCACACCGGCAAGGTCCTGCTGGTCGCCGGGTCGGGCAACAACGCCAAGAACTTCGACGCGAAGAAGTTCGACACGGTGCTGTGGGACCCGGAGAAGAACACCTTCAAGAAGATCCCCACGCCCAACGACCTGTTCTGCACCGGCCACACCCAGCTGGCCGACGGCAAGCTGCTGATCGCGGGCGGCACCAAGCGGTACGAGAAGCTCAAGGGCGACGTCACCAAGGCCGGCGGCCTGATGATCGTCCACAACGAGGACCCGGACAAGCCGATCACGCTGCCCGCGGGCACCCGGTTCACCGGCAAGTCCAACGGCAAGACGTTCGTCTCCAAGGACCCCGTCCTCGTCCAGCGCGCCAAGAAGGTCTTCGACAAGAAGACCGGCAGGTTCCTGCGCACCGAGGCCGGGCTCGGGCGGATCTACGTGGAGGCCCAGGAGTCCGGCACCGAGCACGAGACCGGCACCGAGGACAACTACCGCGTCCAGGGCCTCACCGGCTCCGACACCCGCAACGTCTACGGCATCGCGCAGAAGCTCGCCCTGGACAAGAAGGACTTCCAGGGGATCAGGGACGCCTACGAGTTCGACCCGGTGGCCGAGCGGTACATCACCGTCGACCCGATGAACGAGGCGCGCTGGTACCCGACGCTGACGACGCTCTCCGACGGCAAGGTCCTCGCGCTCTCCGGGCTCGACGACATCGGGCAGCTGGTGCCGGGCAAGAACGAGGTGTACGACCCGAAGACGAAGAAGTGGACGTACACCAAGGGGATCATGCAGTTCCCCACCTACCCGGCGGTGTTCCTGCTGCAGAACGGCAAGCTGTTCTACTCGGGGTCGAACGCGGGGTACGGGCCGGACAACGTCGGGCGCGACCCGGGCATCTGGGACTTCGCCTCCAACAAGTTCACCAAGATCCCGGGGCTGAGCGACCCGGGCCAGATGGAGACGTCCGGGACGGTGCTGATGCCTCCGGCCCAGGACGAGAAGTACATGGTGATCGGCGGTGGCGGGGTCGGCGAGTCGGCCGAGTCGTCGAAGAGGACCCGGATCGTGGACCTCAAGGACCCCGACCCGTCCTTCAAGGACGGCCCTTCGCTCACCGAGGGGACGCGGTACCCGATGACGTCCGTCCTGCCCGACGACACCCTGCTGATCAGCGGCGGCTCCAAGGACTACCGGGGCCGGGGCGGCTCCAACCTCCACCAGGCGCGGATCTACGACGCGAAGACGAACACGATGCGGCGGGTGGCCGACCCTGAGGTGGGCCGCAACTACCACTCCGGGTCGATCCTGCTGCCCGACGGGCGGGTCGTCACGTTCGGCGGGGACTCGCTCTACGGGGACAAGGACGACACCAAGCCGGGGGTGTTCGAGCAGCGCATCGAGATCTACACGCCGCCGTACCTGTACAAGGGCGGCGACAAGCGGCCCGACCTCGGGGAGGGGCCCAAGTCGCTTTCGCGGGGCGGGAGCGGGGTGTACAAGTCGAAGGACGCGGGCGCGGTGAGGACGGCCCGGCTGATCCGTCCCAGCGCGACGACGCACGTCACGGACATCGATCAGCGGTCGGTCGCGCTGGACGTGGCGAAGACGGCGGACGGGGTTCGGGTGACGGTCCCCAAGAACCGCAACCTTGTCCCTCCGGGCTGGTACATGCTGTTCGTGACGGACGGGGAGGGTGTGCCGTCGAAGGCGGTGTGGGTGGAGGTGCCGTAGCCGTCGGCGGCGGGCATTTTCCCCACCCCGCCCCTTCCCTAAAGCCCTCTGGCGGGCGGCCGGGTTCGTTGGCTGCGAGCCGGTGGGGGCTGGTCGCGCAGTTCCCCGCGCCCCTAGCCACCTAGGGGCGCGGGGAACTGCGCGAGCAACCCAGCACGGTTCGCAGACGAACAGAGCGGGGTGCAGGGGCCGCAGGCCCCGCCCCCGGGGGGCAGGGAGGGGCCTACTTCGTGTTGCGCGCCAAGCCCAGCGCGTAATCCGCCCACCACTCCCCCGCCTTCGGCCCCCCCTTGCAGTCCCCGTCCGACTCCCCCGGCCGCTTCACCCACACATACGCGTCGACCAGCCCGTCCCCCGTCCGCGTCGTCGGACGGTCGCCCAGCGCGCGGCCCGGGGGGTTGCACCAGGTCTCCTTGGGGTCGCCCCCCGTGTAGGGGCCGTTCCCGTTGCGGCTCGTGTCGATCACGAAGTGCTTGCCGGACAGCTTCGCGGAGAGCTGGTGGCCGAAGTCCCGACTCGCCGCCGTCGTCTGGAAGTTGGAGACGTTGACGGCGAAGCCGTCGGCCGCCTCCACGCCCGCCCGCCGCAGCGGCTCGTCCAGCGCGTCCGGCCGCTGCCACCCCGCGTTGCCCGCGTCCACGTACACCTTCACGCCGGGCTGCCGCTTCAGCCGCTCGACCGCCTTCTTCAGCAGGTCGTACCGCTCCTCCGCGAACTGCTGCGGCGTGCACCCGTCCACCAGGTGCAGCACCGCGTCCGGCTCCAGGACCACCGTGGCGCCCCGGTCGCCGATCCCCTGCGCCACCTTGTCCACCCACGCCCGGTACGCGTCGCCGTCCGCCGCGCCGCCCTTGGAGAACTGGCCGCAGTCACGGTGCGGGATGTTGTAGAGCACGAGCAGCGCCGTGCGGTCGGCCTTCGCCGCCGCCTCGGTGAAGCCCTTCGCCTCCGACTCCGGGTTCTCCGGGCCGATCCACTCCCCGACCGGCTGCTCCGCGATCTTCCCGATCAGCGCGGCCTTGGAGTCGTCGCCGCTCTTGCGGTACTCGGCGGCCTGCCGCGGCGCGTTGCCGTCCGGATTGACCCAGAACGGGTCGGTCCCCTTCGGCTGCTGCGCCACCTCGGGCTTCTCGTCGGAGTCGGAGGAGGACGAACAGGACGTCAGCACCAGCGCCGCTCCCGCGGCCGCCACCGCCACCCCGACCGCGCCCGTCCGCGTACCACTCCGGAACATCCGACCCCCTCAAACGTACTTTCCCGGACGCTTCCCCCGATCCATCGTGGCACACCCGCACGCATCCCCACGAGCCCGTGCCCACCGAGCGCGCACGGAAGGCGACTTGGCGTTATCCGGCCCTAGGCCGAAAGCGCACACCGGTTCTACAGTGGTCGCATCGGCCCCAGTCCCGGCCCATGTTGGCGCTGGTCCCCACCGAACCTCCCGTGGAAGTGCCGGGCTTCTCCCGCAGCCCGTGCGCCCGCGGTCGAGGACCAGCCCGGCCGGCGGCTCCGGGGGGAGCGGGCCGTCGGCCGGGCTAGGTTACGGATCCGGCCGCCGCGGGCCGTACGTCCGTCAGATAGGCCGACACCACCACGTTCGCCGTGTACGTGCGCGCCTTGCGGTCGTACGTGCCCCCGCAGGTGATCAGCCGCAGCTCCGCGCGCCCCGCCTCGCGCGGCCCGTACACCTTGTGCGCGTCGAACCGGTCCCGCCCGAAGACCTGCACGTCGTCGATGGTGAACTCGGCGACGGAGCCGTCGGTCCTGGTCACCCGCACCTTCTGGCCGGGCCGGGTGGCGCTCAGGCCGTAGAAGACGGCCGGCTTGCTCTCGGTGTCGACGTGGCCGACGAGCAGCGCCGCTCCCGGCCCGCCGGGCTGGACCCCGGCGCCGAACCAGCCGACCGTGCCCGGCCGGTCGTACGGCGGCGGCTCGACCGCGCCCGAGCTGTCGAGGCCGCGCGGCACGACGGGCGCGGTCACGCCTATGGACGGGATCTCGACACGCTGCGGCGGCGCCGCCTTCACCGGGTCGTGCGCGGGCGGCAGGGGTACGCCCAGCGGGCGCCCCACGGCCGCCACGTCACCCGTGGTGGGCGCCGAGCTGCCGCCCGGGCCGTCGGTGGCCTCGCGGCCCCACAGCCACAGGCCGAGCAGCAGGACCGCCCACGCCACCCCGGTCAGCAGCCGTCCGGTGCCGGACGTGTGCTCGGAGGACATCGCCCCGGTCGTCTCAGTCCGTGCGGCGCCGGCGCCGCACGCTGCGGCCCGCCACCGCGACCGCCGCCACGGCCGCCAGGGCCAGGCCGATCACCGCGTGCCGGGTGCCCGGGCCCTGCTCGGTGGCCTGCCGGTCCGCGAGCTGCGCGGTGCCGCCGCCGCCCGCGTGGACGGGGGCGTGCGGGGTGGCCTGGTGGTCGGGGTGCTGGTTGCCGCCGTGCACGACCGTGACGCGGCCGGAGGCCTGGCCCGAGCTGTCCTTGCAGTTCACCCAGATGTCGTAGCTGCGCGCCTGGGCGTCCGAGCGGATGCGGGCCTGTGCGAAGAGGCCCCCGTCCGCCGCCGGCGCGAACTGCGCCTGCGAGACGAAGGCCTCCGAGGTCCCGACGGCCTGCCGGCCGCTGCACACGCTGACCCGCAGGTCCACCTCACCGCCCGGGGCGATCGTGGACGGCGTCACCGTCAGTGACCCGTGCGACTCGGACTCCGCCGTGGCGGCCGCCACGGGCATCAGAGCGGTGGCGGCCGCCACGGCCGCACAGAGCGTGACCTGTCGAAAGCGCATCGTGAACCTCCTGTAAGGAAGATTCACGCGCCCCGGGCCATTCCGCATCCCGGGCGCACCCATAGGGGCGCGGGGAACTGCGCGAGCAACCCAGCACGGTCCGCAGAGACTAGATGAGCTTCACCAGATCGGCGATCGAGTCAACAGTCTTGGACGGCCGGAACGGAAAGTTCTCCACATCCTCGGGCCGAGTCAGCCCAGTCAGCACGAGGAACGTCTGCATCCCCGCCTCCAGCCCCGCGAGGACATCCGTGTCCATCCGGTCCCCGATCATCGCACTGGTCTCCGAGTGCGCCCCGATCGCGTTCAGCCCCGTCCGCATCATCAGCGGATTCGGCTTGCCCGCGAAGTACGGCTTCTTGCCGGTCGCCTTGGTGATCAGCGCGGCGACCGCGCCGGTCGCGGGCAGCGGGCCCTCGGTGGAGGGGCCGGTCTCGTCCGGGTTGGTGCAGATGAACCGCGCCCCGCCGTTGATCAGCCGGATCGCCTTGGTGAGCGCCTCGAAGCTGTACGTACGGGTCTCGCCCAGGACCACGTAGTCCGGCTCGTGGTCGGTCAGGACGTACCCGATGTCGTGCAGCGCGGTGGTGAGCCCCGCCTCCCCGATCACGTACGCCGTGCCGCCGGGCCGCTGGTCGTCCAGGAACTTGGCGGTGGCGAGCGCCGACGTCCAGATGTTCTCGACCGGCACGTGCAGGCCCATGCGGGCGAGGCGGGCCTGAAGGTCGCGGGGCGTGTAGATGGAGTTGTTGGTGAGGACCAGGAAGGGCTTGCCCGACTCCTTCAGCCCGGTGAGGAAGGCGTCCGCACCCGGGATCGGCGTGCCCTCGTGGATGAGGACCCCGTCCATGTCGGTGAGCCAGGATTCGATCGGCTTGCGCTCTGCCATGGGGCGGACTCTCCTGCGGTGTGCGCTGGACGAAGAACTGGACGGTGCCGGGTGCACCGCGCTGTGCCGTGCCGACACCGCCCAGCCTAGTCAGGAAGCCGAGATCTTGACCTGGTCGATCACCCAGTACCAGTTGTTGCCCCCGGTGTAGCGGAACCGCACCTGGGCGGTGGTGGCCCCGGCGGGCACGTTCAGGGTGAGCGACTCGGCCTTGGCGACGGTGTCCGAGGCGTACGTCTTCACCGTCACCGGCGCCGCCCCGTCGTAGGAGACGAGCACCTCGCCCTTCTGCGGGTTCTCCTGGAGGTAGTGCGTGACGTACGAGAGCGTGGCCTGCGCGCCGCCGCGCACCGGCCAGGCGGGGCTGATCAGGGTGGAGTCGAAGGTGCCGGTGAAGGACTTGTCGGTCCACTCGTCGCCGTCGGCCACCGCGAAGACGTTGCGGGCCCGGACGTTGGACTCGCGCTGCTGGTCGCGCTGGGCCTTGGTCCAGAACTCGTCGGTGGTGAACGACCAGCCGCGCCACTCGGTGACCCCGCCGCCGCCCATGCGGGAGTTGTCGACGGACCACCCGGCGGGCGGGGTGTGGGTGAAGCCGACGACGCCCGCGCCGATGCCGCTCTCGTCGACCGGCGGCTTCAGCTGCGGGCGCAGCGCGTCGAAGTCGTCCGGCGATGGCTGCGAGATCGGGCGTCCGTCGAGCCCCCACGCCGGGTCGATGGCGACGCCGAGGTGGGCGAGGGCGGAGGCGGCGACGTCGGGCATGCGGACGTCGTGGCGGACCGAGCCGGGCGTGGTGGTCCCGCCGGTGGCGATCAGGAACGTCTGGCGCTCCTGCCAGGTGGAGCCGCCGTGGCCGCCCGGGTCGGTGTGGCCGTGGTCGGCGGTCACCAGGACCAGCCAGTCCTCGTCGGCGTACGTGGCCCGGGAGGCGACCGCGTCGACCAGCTGCCCGACCTGGGTGTCCACGCCGTGGATCGCGTCCAGGTACTGCCGGCTGGCGGCCCCGTACGTGTGCCCGGCGTGGTCGACGTTGTCGAGCTGGACGAAGACCGCGTCCGGGCCGGGGGCGTTCTTGAGTCGGGCCACGGCCCGGGCGGTGGTGCCCGTGTCGTACTCCGCGCTGGGCGTGGAGACCCGGGTGTCGACCTTCGAGGAGAAGATCGTGTCGGTGATCGGCGCCCAGGAGGAGACCGCGTACGTGGAGAGCGAGGGCTTCGCCGTCTCGATGCGGGTGAGGAAGTCCGGGTACTGGGCGAAGCGCTGGCCGGTGAAGTCGTTGTCCTTGACGTTGTGCTTGTCCGGCCAGACGCCGGTGATGATCGTGGACCAGCCGGGTCCTGACATGGTGGGTGCGAAGGGGTTGGCGTAGATCGAGCTGGCGGCCGTGAGGCCGTTCGCCATCAGGGACTTGAGGCGGGGCGCGTCGGCGTCCTTGACGCGGTTGAGCAGGGTGCCGTCCAGGCCGATCACCAGCACCTTGGGGGTGCGGGCCGCGGCCCGGGCGACGGAGGCGAGGGGGCCCGCGGCGGCCGCGAGGGCGGCGGCGCCGGCGAGCAGCGAGCGGCGGGAGATTCCTGACGGGGTCACGTGGTCCTCCGGGGACGAAAGAGGGCGAGCACGGGCAGGACGACGCCCCTGGCGGTGCAGGGGCGTCGGATGGTGCGGGGCGCTGAGCGGGCTTGCGAGAGTCCGGTGCGGTAACCGGGCGCCGTCAGGGGCGCGGGGAACTGCGCGAGCAACCCAGCACGGTCCGCGGACGAACGACCGCCTAGCTACCGGTCGCGGACTTCCAAGCAGCCACGTACGACGGCAAGTTCGTGCTGATGTCGAGCCAGTTCGGCTCGAACACCTCGACGCCCTGCATCAGCTGGGCGAGGGCCCTCGCGTTGGGGTCGGTGGCCTTCACGTCCGTACGGGCCGCGAAGCCGCCGCCGATGGCGCTGACCTCCTGCTGGGCCTGCTCGGTGAGCATGAAGTCGAGCAGCTTCTTGCCGTTGGTGGTGTGCGGGGCCTTGTCGACGAGACCGGCGGCGTACGGCAGCGCGAAGGTGGTGGGCTTGCCGGAGCCGGTCGCCGGGAACCAGATGCCGAGGTTGGGCATGGTCTTGGACTGGGCGTAGTTCATCTGCACATCGCCGTTGGCGACGAGGAGTTCGCCCTTGTCCACCTTGGGGGCGAGCTTGCCGGTGGAGGCGGACGGGCCGACGTTGTTGGCCTGGAGCTTCTTCAGGTACTCCATGGCTGCCTCCTTGCCGCCGAAGTCGTGCATCGCCTTGATCACGACGGCGGTGCCGTCGCCCGCGACGCCCGGGGTGGAGTACTGGAGCTTGTTCTTGTACTTCGAGCCGAGCAGCTCCTCCCAGGTCCTGGGGGCCTGCGGGAGCTCCTTCTTGTTGTAGATGAAGCCGAAGTAGTTGTTGACGACGGCCGTCCACTTGCCCTTGGCGTTCTTCTGCGCGTCCGGCACCTTGTCGGCGCCCGCCGGGGTGTACGGCTGGAGCAGGCCCTTGGTGTCGGCCTGCTGGATGAACGGCGGCAGCGTGACCAGCACGTCCGCCTGGGTGTTGGACTTCTCGCGGACGGCGCGCTGCACCATCTCGCCCGAGCCGCCCTCGACGTACTTGACCTTGATGCCGGTCTTCGCCTCGAAGTCCTTGAAGACCTTGTCGTACCAGCCGTCGCCCTTCTCGCCCTTCAGACCGTCGGCGCTGTAGACCGTGACGACCTTCTCGTCGGACTTGGAGTCGGCGGACGAGGAGCCGCCGCAGGCGGAGAGGGTCGCGGCGAGGGCGAGGCTGCCGGTGACGGCGGCGAGCGGGGTGAGGAGGCTTCTGCGCATGACGTTTCGAACTCCTGGTGTCTGTCTGCCTGTTATCGGTAGGAGGCTTTGGTACGGATACGGGAGACCGCGAGCAGCACGAGCAGGGTCGTGCCCATGAGGACCACGGCGACGGCCGCGCCGGTGAAGAGCGAGCCCCGGTCGGTGGCGGCGAAGATCTGCACCGGCAGGGGTGTCCAGTCCGGCGGGTAGAGCATCATCGTGGCGCTCAACTCGCCCATGGACAGGGCGAAGCAGAGCCCTGCGGCCGCGTTCAGCGACGGCAGCAGCAGCGGCAGCCGCACGCGCCACAGCACGTACGAGGGCCGGGCGCCGAGGCTGGCGGCGGCCTGCTCGTACATCGGGTCCAACCGCAGGATGGCAGCAGAAACCGACTGGTAGGCGAACGCCGTGACAAGAACGGTGTGCGCGAGGATCACGATCCAGCGCGTCCCGTTGAGCAGGAACGGCGGCTTGGAGAACGCGACGAGGATCGCGAGTCCGACGACCACCGAGGGGACGGCGACGGGCAGCACGAACAAGGCGTCCATGGCCCGCTTGCCACGCTTCTTCAGCGAGGCGGCGGCGAGGGCCGCCCAGGCCCCGACGGTGAGGGCGAGCACGCTGGCGGTGAGCGCGGTGACCAGGCTGGTGGTGAGGGCCTGGAGGGAGTCGCCGGTGGTGGCGGCGTCGTAGTGGCCGGTGGTGAAGCCGGACGGGAAGGCGCCGGACCAGTTGGTCGCGAACGAGGCGGCGACCACGACGAGCAGCGGCAGGGCGAACAGGGGCAGGAAGAGGACGAAGAACACGGTCCAGGTGGCCCAGCGGCCGCCTCGGCTATGCACCAACACGTCGGCTCACCACCCGGTAGAGGCCGTACAGGCCCACGGAGATCGCGATGTTGACGACGGCGACGACACAGGCGGCCGGGTAGTCCGACTCCAGGATCGCCTTGCTGTAGACGAGCATGGGGAGGGTGGTGACCCCTTTCGCGCCGGTGAAGAGCACGATGCCGAATTCGTTGAGGCACATCACGAGGACGAGCGAGCCGCCGGCCGCGAGCGCGGGCAGCGCCTCGGGCAGCACGACCCGCCGCACGATCCGGCCGGGCCGGGCGCCCAGCGAGGAGGCGACCTCCAGCTGCGCGGTGTCGAGCTGCGAGAACGCGGCGAGCAGCGGGCGCATCACGAAGGGCGTGAAGTACGTGATCTCCGCGAGGAGTACGCCCCAGGGCGTGGTGAGGAACTGGAACGGCCCCGAGTGCGCGCCGGTCACGTCCGTCCACAGCCCGTTGGCCATGCCGACGGTGCCGTAGATGAAGAGCAGGGCGAGCGTGATGAGGAAGGACGGGAAGGAGAGGAACACGTCGATGAACCGGGCGACGGCCTTCCCACCGGGGAACGGTACGAACGCGATGACCAGCGCGAGCACGAACCCCAGCACCAGACACCCCACGGTCGACCCCACGGCCAGCCACACGGTGGTCCAGAGCGCGTCCCGGAACGCGGCGGACGCGAACACGTCCTTGTAGGGCGCGAGGGAGACCCCGTCACCGCCGTCGGGCGTCAGCGACTGCTTGACGACGAGGGCGAGGGGATAGAGAAAGACGAGGGAGAGGGCGAGGACGGGGGGCAATGCCCAGAGGGCGGTGGGCAGGCGCCGCGCTTGCCCGGTGGCCCGGGGGCCGCGCCCACGCACGGACCGCAGGCGACCACCCCGTTCCGGGTGCAGGCGCTCACCGCCCAACCGCTGTGGGCAATCGTCCCGCTGGGCTGGGGGTCCCCCCTGCTCCTTAAGAGCTTGGGGGAGGGTGGGCACGCCCCCCGGTCCCGGATGCCCGGACACTGTGGGTCCAGTAGGACTACCCATCCCCGACCCCCGCAGACAGCAGCACCGCGTCCTCCGACGCGAAGTGGAGCGTGACCTCGTCACCGAGCGCCGGGGTCGTCTTGAGCTCGCGCAGGTCGGCTTTGATGCGGTGCCCGTCCACCTCCACGTACAACCGGTGCGTGGACCCGCGCCACTGGACCTCGGCGATCCGCCCGCGCAGGGCGTTCGGCCCGTCCCCGAGCCCGACGAGGTGCGGCCGGACGCACAGCGTCGCCGACGCCCCCACCGCGACCGACTCCGTGGCCACCGCCAGCGCCGTACCGCCGAACGACACGTACCCGGGACCGACCCGCACGGGCAGCAGGTTGGCGTTGCCGACGAAGGACGCCGTGAACTCCGTACGCGGCCGCCGGTACAGCTCCTGCGGCGTACCGCAGTCCCGCAGCCGCGCCCGGTCCATCACCGCGATCCGGTCGGCCAGGGTCAGCGCCTCGACCTGGTCGTGCGTGACGTACAGGATCGAGACGTCCGGCAACTCCCGGTGCAGCCGGGCGAGTTCGGTCAGCATGCCGGAGCGCAGCTGCGCGTCGAGCGCCGACAGGGGCTCGTCCAGGAGCAGCACCCCCGGCCGTATCGCCAGCGCCCGCGCGATCGCGACGCGCTGCTGCTGCCCGCCGGACAGCTCGCGCGGGTAACGCCGCGCGTACGCCGCCATCCCCGTCATCTCCAGCGCCTCGGCGACCCGCCCGGCGATCTCGCCCTTGGCGACGAGCTTCTGCGCCTTGAGCCCGAAGGCGACGTTGTCGGCGACCCGCATGTGCGGGAAGAGGGCGTACTGCTGGACGACCATCCCGATCCCGCGCCGGTGCGGCGGCAGCGCCGTGACGTCCCGGCCGCCGATGAACACCCGCCCGGAGGCGGGCCGCACGAACCCGGCGACCGCCCGCAGCGCGGTGGTCTTGCCGGACCCGGACGGCCCGAGCAGCGCCATGACCTCGCCGGGCTCGACGGTGAGGTCGAGCGAGTCGAGAACGGTGTTCCGGCCGTACGCGACGCTCACCCCGTCGAAGCGGATGCCGGTCACGACGCTTCCGCCCGCGCCAGCACGTCCGGCAGCTCCGCCACCGAGCCGAGCACGTGGGTGGCCCCCGCCTCGTACAGCGCGTCCTTGCCGTGGGCGCCGGTCAGCACCCCCGCGACGACCCCCGCCCCGGCCCGGACCCCGCTGAGCATGTCGTACGAGGTGTCCCCGGCCAGCGCGATCCGCCGCACCGAGTCCACCGCCCCGGTCCGCAGGAGCGCGGCGAGCACCATGTCCGGGTACGGGCGCCCCCGGCCGCCCGCGTCGGCCGGGCACAGGGTCAGCTCGACCAGGTCGCGCCAGCCGAGCGCGCCGAGGATGGCGTCCTGGGTGACGCGGGCGAAACCGGTGGTCAGGACGACCGTGCGGCCTTCGGAGCGCAGCCGCTCGATGGCTTCGCGGGCGCCGGGCAGCGCGCTGACGCGCCCGCCCGCGACGAGCTCCCCGTACGCCTCCTCGAAGGCGGTGTTGGCCTGCCGCGCCCGGCTCTCGTCCCCGAACAGGTGCCGGAAGACGGAGATCTTGGACTCGCCCATGGTGGCGCGGACGTAGTCGACCATCGTCTCGGGGTCCTCGCCGAGGCTGCGCGCGGCGGCCGCGAAGGCCTGCTCGACGAGTCCGCCGTCGGCGACGGTGGTGCCCGCCATGTCGAGCACGACCAGGTTGTACGTGGTGTTGCCCATCTTCATCGACTCCCTTACCAGCCCAGCTCGTTCGCGGTGCGCTCGGCGATCGCGGGCGAGCAGGTCATGCCGCGCCCGCCCGGTCCGGTGACCAGCCACACCCCGTCGCGCACCTGCTGCCGGTGGACCACCCGGGAGGTGTCGGTGCACTGCGCGTACACCCCGGCCCAGCGGTGCCGGATCTTCGGCAGCGGGCGGCCGAGGAAGGACTCGACGACACGGGTGAGGTGCTCGTACGGCTCCTCGGTGACGTCGAAGGCGAAGGGGTGCTCGTACTCGTGCGTGTCGCCGATGGTCAGCCCGCCGTCCTTGCGCTGGACCATCAGCAGCTGCATCTTGTGCGCGGCGGCCGTCGGGTCCTGCGCCTGGCCCGCGTTGAGCGCGTCGAGCGCCTCGCTGGCGTACGCCGGGTAGTAGCGGAAGCTGTCCGCGTCCGCGACGGACGTGGTCAGCGGCTCGCCGAGCGGCTCGGTCTGCATCATCTGCAGGCGTACGCGGCGTACGGGCAGGTCGGGCACCAGCTCCCGGACGAGGCCGCCGAGCCAGGCGCCCGTGCACAGGACGACGGCGTCGCCGGTGTGCACGTCGCCGTGGTCGTCACGCACGCTGTTCTGCCCGATGACCTCGCGGACTTCACGCCCCCCGAGGAAGGTGTACCGCCCCGACTTCAACAGCTCGTTCTTCAAGGCGAGTTGGGCGGTGCGGGGCTCCACGGCCGCGTCGCGCTCGCACCACAGGGCGGCGGCGAAGTCGCCGCGCAGGGCGGGGTTGAGGGCGCGCGCCTCGTCGGCGGTGAGCAGCTTGTAGCCACGCGCTGCCGCGTCCTCGCGCGCCAACGCGGCCTCGGCGACGGCCAGTTCGAGGTCGCCCCGGACCGGGGTGAGCGAGCCGCAGGGCCGGAAGCCCAGCTCCGGCACGCGCTCCCCGATGCCCTCCCACAGCTCACGGGCCCGCAGTGCGGTGTCCAGCTCCTCGCCGCCCGCCCGGCCGCTGACCCATATCTGCCCGAAGTTGCGGAGCGATGCCCCGCGCGCCTCGCTCTCCCGCTCGATCTGTACGACCTCGTGGCCGCGTTCCACTGCGTGCCAGGCGTGCATGGTTCCCACCACGCCGGCTCCAACGACGATGACTCTCACGGCGTGAACGGTCCTCGCGGCGGGTGGCCCGGACGGGTCGGGACGGCGACGGGACGGTGAACGCGCCTTCAATGTTGGGCTAGACCCGTTACCTTTACGTTATCAGCGGTGCGGGCTTTGAGTGAGTATGTCCCCTCAATCTCCCCTGTTCCCGAGGTGGGTGGTGAAGGAGAACCGATCGCCGCGGTAGAGGGTGCGTACGCGTTCCAGGGGCTGCCCGGCGGTGTCGCGGGAGACGCGGTGGATCAGCAGCATGGGGAGCGCGGGCGGGGTGCCGATGAGCAGTGCCTCGCGGGGGGTGGCGAGGACGGTCTCGATGCGCTCGTCGGCGTCCCCGAAGGCGATGCCGAGCCGGTCGTGGAGGTAGGCGTAGAAGGACGAGTCCGGGGTGAACTCGCTGTCCAGGCGCGGTACGCGGGCCACGGCGACGTACGTGCTCTCCAGCCCCATGCGCTCGTCGTCGGCGAGCAGTACGCGCTCCATGTGCCAGACGGGCTCACCGCGCTCAAGCCCGGTCTCGGCGGCGAGCGCGGGCGGGCAGGGGAACCGGTCGAGCGAGATGAGGCTGCGTCCGGGCCGCCGCCCCTGCCGCCGTACGCCTTCGGTGTAACTCGCGAGCGAGAGGGGCTGCTCCAGCTTGGGCCCGGCGACGACGGTGCCGCGCCCCTGCCGCCGCAGCCGCCCTTCGAGCAGCAGCTCGCGCAGCGCCTGCCGCACGGTCTCCCGGGCGACCTCGTACCGCTCGGCGAGATCCCGCTCGGTGGGCAGCGGCCCACCTTCCCCCAACTCATCGATGAGTGCGGCCACTTGGGCCTTCACGGCGTAATACTTAGGAATGCGCCCATGTTCCGGAATGCCGGACCGAATGGGGGCACCGGGGGCTTGGTCGTTCGGGTAGTCCACGGGGGGATCGTTGCACGTGGCGACACCTACGGGCGCAGCCCCCACCGCTGTGGACTGCGCGCGGCTTCCCGACCCCCGCCGCCGCTGTGAGCGTGCCGCCCATCCCCGCGCCGCTGTGGGCAATCGTGCCGCTAAGGGCGGCACGGGTGGGCACAGCGGCACCCCCGTCCCGCCGGGCTGCGCACCCCGCCTTGACCCCGCTCCCGCCGGAGTCGCGTCGTCCGCGGACCGTGCCGGGCTGGTCGCGCAGTTCCCCGCGCCCCTTCGGGGCACGGCACGTCAACGTCGCCGCAGCCGCCGCGCCCCGAAGACCAGCACCGCACCCCCGAGAACAAGCCCACCGGCGGCAACCGGACCGAACGGCGACCCAGGCCCGGTGTCGGCCAGCTCCGGCGGCCCCGCAAGCTGCGCCACCGGCACCTCCGGCGCGATCCCGAACCGATACCCCCCCGACTCCCCGACCCACTCCCCGTCATCCCCCCGCCGCTGCACGACCGCCGCGCTCACGGTCACCTCGTTCGGCCGCGTATCGGCCGCGAACCCGAGCCGCACCTTCACGGTCACGGTCTCCCCCGCCCCGATCACGAACCCGGGAAACCCGTCGTCGAACACCCCGATGTACTCGTCCGCGTCCGTCCGCTCGAACGGAACGGGCCGCGGCCGCCCGCCACCGCCCACCGCGTCGAAGAACTCCAACTTCGCCTGGGAGCCCTTGAGCGTCCGGTCCCGGTCGACGAGGACGACCACGGGGTGGATGTTGCGGCAGGTGTGCGCGCTGGTGTTGGTGAGGTCGACGTACCAGAGCTGCGCGCCCCCGCCGGGACGGTACTCGGCCGGCCCGCCGTGGATCCGCGTGTCCACGGGGAAGTCGGCACCGACCCGGTCCCCGCAGACGGGCTGGTTGGCGACGGAGAACGCCGCGTGCCCGTGCCGCCCGCGCGGCCCGCTCTCGTCGGCCGTCGCGGCCGCCGCACCCGACGTCCCGGTCAGCGCGGTGGCGGCGGTCACGGAGATGGCGAGGGCGTTGCGCAGTCGCATGAGGGACCTCTGCTGCTCGCGGGCGTACGTGCTCCGGGACCCTGCCACGCGGCCGCGCCGCCGCGCCCCAGCCACGCCCGCCCGCGCGGCGCCGGCCCCGTAAATCCGCCCGATCAGCCCAATATCGGAAGGTCGGACCAGCGGCCGGAAGCATGCAGCCGGGCGCCCCCGTCCCCGTCCCCGTGCCCGAACACCGGCCCCAGAATCAGCCGGGCCGCCCCCTCCGCCACCGCGTGCGGCCCGCCCGGCGCCACCGCCACGGGGATCGCCCGCGCGTCCCCGCCCCGGCGGGCCCGCTCCTCCAGGACCGCGCGCACTCCCCGTACGAAACCGTCCTGCGCGCCCATGACCGTACGGCCGCCGAGCAGGACGCGGTCGATGTCCAGCAGGCCGACGAGGTTCGCGGCGCCGACGCCCAGGAAGCGGGCGGCGGCCGCGATGTCGCCGCGGGCCACCGACATCAGGCACAGCGCCTCGATGCAGCCGCGCGCGCCGCAGCCGCAGGCGGGACCGCCGAGCAGGATCGTCTGGTGGCCGAACTCGCCCGCGCCGGTGCGCGAGCCGCGCAGCAGCGTGCCGCCCAGGACGAGGCCCGCGCCCAGGCCCGTACCGAGGTGGAGGTAGGCGAAGGAGTCGGCCGGGCCGCGCAGGGCCAGGCCCAGGGCGGCGGCGTTGGTGTCCTTGTCGAGGACGACCGGCAGGCCCAGGCGCGCGGCGAGCGCGTCGCGCAGCGGGAAGCCGTTCCACTGCGGGAAGCCGGTGATCCGGTGGAGCACCCCGGTGTGGTGGTCGAGCGGGCCGGGGCTGGCCACGCCGACGCCGAGTATCGGACGCCCGCCGATCAGCGACTCCGCCTGCTCGGCCGCGGCCCCCACCACCGTGTCGTGGCCCGCGCCGAGGTCGAGCGGCACGGTACGGACACCGACGAGCGTGCCCGCCAGGTCGACCAGGACCGCGGTGAGCTCGTCGCGGTCGAGGTGCAGCCCTATGGCGTGCCCGGCGGACGGCACCAGCTTGAGCACCGTGCGCGGCTTGCCGCCGGTCGAGGCGCGGCGGCCCGCCTCGGTCGCCGTCCCCTCCGCCCGCAGCCGCGCGGTGATCTTGCTGACGGCCTGCGGGGTGAGCCCGGTGCGCTCGGCGAGCTCCAGCCTGCTGATCCCGGCGTCCCCGGCCGTACGCAGCAGATCGAGCACCAGCGCGGCGTTGTGGCTGCGCAGGGCCGGCAGATTGGCTCCCGAGTTACTCCTGTTCACCCTCCCATTGTCTCCTGCGCTTGCACTTTGGCAACAGCGTTGCTTAAGTGGGCCCATGAACGCTCGTACGGACACCGGCTTCCGCGCCGGAACCGACCTCCGCGTCGGACTCGTGGGCTACGGCCTGGCGGGATCCGTCTTCCACGCCCCGCTGATCGCCGCGACCGAGGGGCTGGTCCTCGACACGGTCGTCACGTCCAGCCCCGAGCGCCGCGCGCAGGCCCGCGCCGAGCACGGCGACGGGCTGCGCTTCGCCGCCTCCCCCGACGAGCTCTTCGACGCCGGCCTCGACCTCGTCGTGATCGCCTCGCCGAACAAGACGCACGTGCCGATCGCCACCGACGCCCTCAAGGCCGGGATCCCGGTCGTCGTCGACAAGCCGCTCGCGGGCACGGCCGCCGAGGCGCGCGGCCTCGCCGCCCTCGCCGAGGAGCGCGGCCTGCTGCTCTCGGTCTTCCAGAACCGCCGCTGGGACAACGACTTCCTGACCCTGCGCGCGCTGCTGGCGTCCGGCGAGCTCGGCGAGATCCAGCGCTTCGAGTCCCGCTTCGAGCGCTGGCGCCCGCAGCCCAAGGGCGGCTGGCGCGAGTCGGGCGACCCGGCGGAGATCGGCGGCCTGCTGTACGACCTGGGCAGCCACCTCGTCGACCAGGCCCTGGTCCTGTTCGGCCCGGCGCTGCGGGTGTACGCGGAGGCCGACGTACGCCGTCCGGGCGCCCAGGCCGACGACGACACCTTCATCGCGATCACCCACGCGGGCGGTGTGCGCTCACACCTCTATGTGAGCGCGACGACAGCCCAACTGGGCCCCCGCTTCCGTGTCCTTGGCTCCACCGCGGGCTACGTCAAGTACGGCCTCGACCCCCAGGAGTCCGCCCTGCGCGAGGGCAGGCGGCCCGGCGACGGCGAGCCGTGGGGCCTGGAGCCGGAGGGGATGTGGGGCCGCGTCGGCTCCGGCGAGTCCCCGCTGACGGGCGGCGGCGGCCCCGCCCCGACCCTGCCGGGCGACTACCCCGCGTACTACACGGCGATCGCCGCCGCCCTGCGCGAGGGCGGCGAACCGCCGGTCACCGCACACGAGGCCGCGGCGGCCCTCGACGTCCTGGAGGCGGCGCGCAGGTCCGCGCGCGAGGGCGTGACGGTGGAGGTGGCGCTGTGACGGCCGTGTCCTTCTCGGTGCCCGAACTGGAGGCGCAGGAGGCCGAGTTGGAGCTGCCACGCTTCACGCACGAGGACGCGTGGGTGCTCGGCTCGCTCCTGCGAGAGCTGGCGGTGGCCCGCCGCGCCCCGGTGACGATCGACATCCACCGCGGCACCCAGCAGCTGTTCCGCTGCGCCCTGCCGGGCTCGACCCCGGACAACGACGCCTGGATCGACCGCAAACGCCGCGTCACCGAGCGGTACGCGGCCGCCTCCTACCTGGTGGGCGCCCGCTTCCGCGCCAAGAACACCACCTTCGAGGCCTCCTCCCGCCTGGACCCCGACACCTACGCGGCCCACGGCGGCGCGTTCCCCCTGCGGGTGACGGGCACGGGCGTCATCGGCACGGTGACGGTCTCGGGCCTGCCTCAGGTGGAGGACCATGCGCTGGTGGTGGAGGGGTTGCGGGTATTCATGGGGCGAGTGGGTTAGAGGGGGGTACGGGGGCGGGGCGACCCGGACCCTGGGGCCCGGTGGTCGGGAGCGGGGCAGCCCGGGCCCCGGCTCCCCGGGGACGGGGGCAGCCCGGGCCCCGGTGCGGAGCACGGCAGAGCGCGATCCGCACACCCGCACCCGCAACCCCGGCCCGGCGGCGCCTACGCGTCCTTGAGCTCCTGACGCTGTCGGCCCAGCCCCTCGACCTCCAGTTCCACCACGTCCCCCGCCCGCAGATACGGCTTCGGCTCCGACTGCCCCATCGCGACGCCCGCCGGGGTGCCCGTGTTGATGACGTCGCCGGGGTACAGGGTCATGAACTGGCTCACGTAGCGGACGACCTCCGCGACCGGGAAGATCTGGTCCGCCGTGGAGCCGTTCTGCTTCAGCTCGCCGTTCACCCACAGCCGCAGCGACAGCGCCTGCGGGTCCGGGACCTCGTCTCGGGTGACCAGCCAGGGGCCCAGCGGGTTGAACGTCTCGCAGTTCTTGCCCTTGTCCCAGGTGCCGCCGCGCTCGATCTGGAACTCCCGCTCGGACACGTCGTGCGACACCGCGTACCCCGCGACGTACGCCAGCGGGTCCTCGTCGTCGGCCACATAGCGGGCCGTGCGCCCGATGACGATCGCGAGCTCGACCTCCCAGTCGGTCTTCACCGACCTGCGGGGCACCAGGACCGTGTCGTTCGGGCCGACGACCGTGTCCGCCGCCTTGAAGAAGACGACGGGCTCGGCCGGGATCGCCGCCCCGGTCTCGGCGGCGTGGTCGTGGTAGTTCAGCCCGATGCACACGACCTTGCCGATCCGGGCGACCGGCGGGCCGACGCGCTGCCCGGCCGCGTCGAGCGCGGGCAGCACACCGGTGTCGGCCGCGGCCCGTATCCGGTCCAGGGCGAACTCGTCGGCGAGCAGGTCACCGTCGATGTCCGCCACGAGCCCGGACAGGTCCCGCAGGGTCCCGTCGGCGCCGAGCAGCGCGGGGCGCTCGTTGCCCGCCGTGCCTACGCGCAGCAGCTTCATGGTCTGTCTCCCTAGGTCGAGCCTGGCCCGGCCGATGGGTGGCGGCCATCGGAAGGATCGTTCGATCCTCCAAGGTCGGCGTCCACTCCGCAAGACCCCGTTCACACACTGGACCGTTACGCGGCAGTAGCCGCGGACGCCTCCCGGTACAGGTACGCCCGCTCCAGCGCCGACCACGCCGTGCTCGTCACCACGTACAGCGCGGCCGCCAGCGGCACCACCGCGACCGTGATCAGCGTGCCGAACGACATCAGCGGCATGAACTTCGTCATCGCGCCCAGACCCGGCACCCCCTCCTGCTGGTCGGCCGGGACCAGCGGCTGGGTCGCGAGCTGCCGCTTCGTACGCCGGTAGGTGAAGGTGGCGATTCCGGCGACGACGAGGAAGAGCCCTATGTAGACCAGGCCCTGGCCGCCTATGAGGCCGCCGTGGCCGAGCGCGTCCGCCCAGCGGCCGCGCAGCGGGGCGGAGAGCAGGGTGTGGTCGAGCAGCGTGGTGTGGCCGCCGCCGAAGCCGGAGTTCGAGAACAGCTGGTAGAGGAGGAAGAACGCGGGCAGCTGGAGCAGGCTCGGCAGGCACCCGGAGAACGGCGACACCTTCTCCGCCGCGTGCAGCTCCGCGACCGCCTCGCGCAGCCGCTCGGGGTCCTTGCGGTGCTTCTTGCGCAGCTCGGCCAGCTGCGGCTGGAGCTTGGCGCGGGCCTGCTGGCCCCGGGCCGCCTGCCGGGACAGGGGGTGCACGGCGAGCCGTACGAGCATGGTGAACAGCACGATCGCGGCGGCGGCCGCGGAGCCGTGGAAGAGCGGCTGGACCAGGTCGGCGAGGCGCTCGACCAGGCTGGCGAATACAGCGAATACGGACATGGGAAGCCTCCGGAGTCACGTCTGGGGGCGCGCGGTACGGAGCTGCGCTTCAGGGCGCAGGGCATACGTGCGTACGCGCGCGGGACAGAGCGGCGTGACAGCCCGGCGGAGGGCGAAGAGGAAAGAGGGGCAGCCCTACGCGGCCGTCATGGCGAGGCGGCCGGGGGCTCGGGGCCTGGGCCGCCCAGAGGCGTCGGGATCGCGCTGCGGCAGGAAGGCGGTGCGCCGCTCGCGGTCCCGTATCGCGGTGCGTATGCGCGTACGCGGCACCTTGGGCACCGCGCGGGAGGCGAGCAGTGCGCAGACGGCGAGGGCGGAGCCGACCGCGGCGGTGGCGGCCAGGGCGACGGCGCCGGAGAGGATGCCGCCCTCGATGAGGAGCAGCTCGGCGAGGAGGAAGAGGAGCAGGCCGAAGGAACAGCGCACCGATGCCATGCGGTTGCCGGTCATGCGTCCCCCCTCGCCCATGTCTTTGAGCATCCGCCCGAGCACATGTTGCCCGAGCGTGTGTGCCAACTCCTGACTCTCCTGCCGTTATACACGACGGCTCGGACAATCGGTCCGGCGGCCGGGAGCCGCACAGGTCAGGGATCAGCGCGGCCGCATCGAGGCGAGCTTCCCCCACACCACGAGCCGGTACCGGGAGGTGAACTCGGGGGTGCAGGTGGTGAGGGTGATGTAGTAGCCGCGCTCCCCGTATCCGTACTTCGTGCGGACGTCACTGCGCGGTACGGGCGCGATCACCGCGCTGTCCCGGGCGGAGGTCTGCGGCAGCGTCCTGTCCACCCGATAGGTGAAAACGGCGTCCCGCGTCTCGACGACGAGCTTGTCCCCGGGCCGCAGCCGGTTGATGTAGCGGAAGGGCTCGCCGTGGGTGTTGCGGTGCCCGGCGAGCGCGAAGTTCCCGGCCTGCCCGGGCTGCGCGGTCCCGGCGTAGTGCCCCGCGTACCCCTTGTCGAGGACGCCGCGCTTGCTGATGCCCTCGGCGACGGGGGCGGTGACGCCGAGGGAGGGGAGGCGGAGGACGGCGTAGGCGCGGTCGGGGTCGGCCGGGGTTTCGCGGGCAGGGGCGGCCGGGGCCGCCGGGTGCGGGGCCGCCGGGGTGGCGGGCCCGACGGCGCCCACGGGCGCGGCCTCGGGGCTCCGCCCCTCCACCTGGCCTCCCCACTCCCGCTCCAGCGACCGTACGGTCTGCCGGGCCTCGTGCCGGGCCTCGCGGTTGGTCCACCACAGCTGATGGGCGACGAGCAGGAGGAGGACGAGCCCGAGGGTGACGACGGCTTCGGCGCCCGCCCAGAGGGTGCGGCCGAGGGGGCGGAGCCGTACGGGCTCCCGGGACGGGGGCTTCCGTACTCCCCGCAGGGCGCGTGCGGAGGATGTACGCACTCCCCGTACGTACCGCAGGGCGCGTGCCAAAAAGGTCCGCCCCCGCGAGCGCCTCTGCACCACCACCGGTATCCGCACGCGCGCACCATAGGGGCTCCCCCGTCAACTCACCAGGGCCGGAACACCCCTCCGCTTGGGCCCCGCACAGCAGTACGGTGTCCCTCATGCGCCCCGACACGCCTGCCGATCACACCGATCACACCGCCGAAGCCGAGCGTCTGCTGCGCACCGCGGCGCAGTACCCCGAGGACCACGAGCCGCTCCTCCTCCAGGCGGCGGCCCACTTGGAGCTGGCCGGCGACCGCGAGCGAGCCACGACGCTCTACGACCGCCTCCTCGCCGCCGAGCCCGAGCACCCGGCCCTGATCAAGGCCTTCAAGGCGGCGAACCTCTGGGAGTACGGCCACGAGCCGGAGGCGCGGGCGATCATCGAGGGCATCCGCGGCTCGGCGCCCCGGGACCCGGCACCGTGGGAGATCGTCGCGGAGACGCTGGAGACGCACGACGAGCTGGACGCGGCGCACGCGACCCTGACGACGGCGCTGACGCTCCTGCTCCCCGCCGACGACCCGACGGCGGACATCCCGTACCCCACCCAGTCCTTGCTGACGGCCCGTCACCGCGTACGTCGTCTGCTGGCCCTGGACCACGACTCCTGGGACGAACTCGCGGACCGCCTCCACCGCGCCGAGATCACCCTGGACGAACTCCACGACCCCAAGCGCCTGTGGTCCCTGGGCTCGGACGACCCGGCGGAGCTGAAGGCGGAACTGGCGCGCCTGCGAACGGAGTTGGGTACGTACCGAGCGGCCCTCTCCCGCCCGTTCCCGGTGGCGGTCCTGCACTGGCCGGCCCCGGAACTGGACGAACTCCTCACGGCCTACCCGTCCTTGTCCACGGAATACCCCACCCACGCGGCCCACCTCCTGGATATCGAGGCGTCCCTACGAGAACTGTCGGCCACGGGAACGGCCAACCTGGGCATCGTGACAGGCACAGTCCCGTCCTACGAGGCCTTCGCAGCATCGGAATCCTCGTCCCCGTCGAACGCGGACCTCCTCCCCCAGTACGCCACGACCCTGGCGGCCCGGGGGCGGGCTGTGGCTTGGCCGCCTCGGCGGGGGGAGGCTTGTTGGTGTGGGTCGGGGGTGGGGTACGGGGAGTGCCACGGGGCGATGTGACCAGCCGCCGTCTGCGGTGTCATGACGGAATCAAAGCCCAGAGGTCAGGCGGGAGACCGGATGCGGGCAGCCTGACGGCGCCCATTAGCCTCGGAGTGGACAGTCCACAGAGGCGCAGGAGGCACGACATGGCCAAGGTTCCGGCAGCAGTTATCGCCGCGGGTGGGCTCGTGGGTGGGTATGCCACCGCCCGGTGGACCAAGAAGCGGCCGCTCGGTGGGGTGGCGCTGGCCGCCGCCGGGGCCGTGGCCGCTCGGGAGTGGAAGCAGGCGGCCGGGACCAAGGCGGCCGTCGGGCTCACCGCGGCCTATGTCGCCGCGTTCGCCGGGTCGCACCCCCTCGCCAAGAAGGTCGGCGCCTGGCCGTCCGTGTTCGCTGTGGCGGGTGGGGTTGCCGTGGCCTCCTGGGCCGTCACCAGGAAAAATGCCTAGCCGAGAACGGGAACCGTTTGAACGCTGGGGACGACTCGTACGTACGTAACACCGCACACTGCGACTCCCCGCAGGATGGACCGCTGGGTGCGTGGCCACGCAGAGCAGGGACAGGACTGCCGGTCACGCGCCCAGCAGGGGAGCTGAAGCAGCCGCTGCCCGCCGGGGTTGCCAGGTGCGCCCAGCACGTGGAGGCCCCCGGTCCCGGGCAACACCCCGCTTCCCGGCCGCCAGGTCCCGCACCACACCCCCGGCCCCCAAAAGAGCGCGCCCCCCCCTACCCCCCAACCCCCCTAGCCACCGCAAAGATCACCACCCCCGCCAGCGCCCCCACCACCGTCCCGTTGATCCGGATGAACTGGAGGTCGCGGCCGATGTGGGCCTCGATCTTGCGGGACGTGTCCGTCGCGTCCCAGGAGCGGACCGTGTCCGTGATCAGGGACGTGATCTCCGCGCGGTACGTGGAGACCACGTACGCCGCCGCGTCCTGGACCCAGCCGTCCACCTTCGACTGGAGGCGGGTGTCCGTCGACAGGCGGGCGCCCAGGGACAGCAGGGACGCCCTCGCCCGCAGGCGCAGCTCGCTGCGCTCGTCCTCCGCCGCCGCGATGATCATCGCGCGGACGGACGACCATGCCGACGCGATCACGTCCTGGACCTCGGGGCGGGACAGGACGTCCGACTTCAGGCGTTCCACCTTCGCCCGCGTCTCCGTGTCCGACTGGAGGTCCGCCGCGAAGTCCGCCAGGAAGCGGTCCAGGGCCCCCCGCGCCGGGTGCGACGGCATGTCCCGCATCTCCGTTACGAAGCGGAGCAGTTCTTTGTAGACCCGTTCGCCTACCTTTTTGTCCACGAAGCGTGGCGTCCAGCCCGGTGCGCCTCCCTGCACCGCCTCCATCACCGAGTCCCCGTGCAGCACCAGCCAGTCGTGCGCCCTCGCGCACACCAGGTCCACCACCCGGCGGTGGCCGCCGTCCGCGACCACCTTCTCCAGGGTCTTGCCGATGCCCGGGGCGATCTCCGCCGCGTCCGCCCGGCGGGTGATCGCCTCGCCCACCACCGCCTGGACGTCCGAGTCCCGCAGGACGGTCAACGCGCCGCGCAGTGCCGTCGCCAGTTCTGACGTCACCCTGTCCGCGTGGGACGGCTCCGCCAGCCACGTGCCCATCCGGGCGCCTATTCCCAGGGCGCCCAGTCGTGTACGGACCACCTCCGGGGAGAGGAAGTTCTCCCCCACGAACGAGCCCAGTGACTCGCCCAGCTGGTCCTTCTTGTTCGGGATGATCGCCGTGTGCGGGATCGGGACGCCCAGCGGGTGGCGGAACAGGGCCGTCACCGCGAACCAGTCCGCCAGCGCGCCCACCATCCCCGCCTCCGCCGCCGCCGCGACGTACGCCGCCCAGGAGCCCGCGCCCGAGCGGTCCGCCCAGGTCGCGAGGGCGAAGACCAGCGCCACGAAGAGCAGCAGGCCCGTCGCCGTGGCCTTCATCCGGCGCACGCCGCGGCGCTTCTCCTCGTCCGCCTCCGTGTACGAGAACGGGGGCAGGTGCGCGGGGTCCGCCGCCCTGGCCGATTCAGTACGTTCCATTCGCTCCGCCCGTCCGCGCGCACGCACCACCCCGTACGCAATTGTCCCTACATGAGGGACTCCCGGGGCGCACGTCGAGTTCCCCCAGGAAGGGTGAACCAGGAAGGGTGAACCCGCCGAAGCCGCTCAGCCCAGTTCCTTGCGGGGCGCCCCGCCCACCCCCCGCTTCGCCGCCTTCCGCGGCTTGCGCTCCACGCCGATGCCGCCCATCAGGGCGAATCCCGTCACCGTCACCCGCGGCGAGCCCGGCGTGCCCTCGCCCGTCGCCTTGTCGCCGAAGCCGCCCATCAGGCCGAAGCCGCGGACCCGCACCGTCAGCTCGGGCGGGACCGTCACGCCCATGCCGCCCATGATCGTGAAGCAGCGGATCACCGTCTCGGCGGACTCGAAGCGGGCCTCGCGCAGGTCGATCTCGCCGCCGCCCCACATCGCGAACGCGGTGAACTTCCGGCCGACCGTCCACGTGCCCTTGCGGCCGAACCCGCCCCAGAACGCGAAGGCGCCCCGCGAGGTCGCCGTGCCGCCGATCCTCGACGGCCAGTCGACGGCTCCGGAATCAGGAGCGGCTGGAGCCGGTGTACGTACGCCCGGCGTCGGCAAGTCCCGTACCAGCGGCGCCAACTCCCCGTGCGTGCGCGCCTTGTACGCCGCCTCCAGGCGCTCCTCGAACTCCTCCATGTCGAGCCGTCCCTCGGCCACCGCGTCGCGCAGCGCCTCCGCCACCCGCTCGCGTTCCGCGTCCGATGCCCGCATCTCGGGGAGATCCGCCCCCGAGGCCCCCGAAGGTTCACTCGTCATACCGCCAGCCTAATGAAGGCCCCGGTCGGCGTACATCCGGGCGATCACCGACTCGATGTCCGGCTCCCGCACCGAAAGGTCGACCAGCGGGTACCGCTCCGCGATCCTCGCCACCAGCGGCGCCGCCGACGCCGACGCCGGGAACGCCAGCCACTGCCTCGGCCCCTCGACCTTCACCACGCGCGCGTCCGCGAGCTCGATCGGCGCCAGCTCGCGCTCCAGGTCGACCACCAGGGTGCGCTCGCTGCCCCCGACCTCGTGCAGCCCGGCCAGCGCGCCCTCGTACACCAGACGGCCATGGTCGATCACCATCACGCGCGCGCAGAGCTGCTCGATGTCGGTCAGGTCGTGCGTCGTGAGGAGGACCGTCGTGCCGCGCTCCTTGTTCAAGTCCTGCAGGAACGTGCGTACTTTCGCCTTGCTCACCACGTCCAGGCCGATCGTCGGCTCGTCCAGGTACAGCACCTCCGGGTCGTGCAGCAGGGCCGCCGCGATGTCGCCCCGCATCCGCTGGCCCAGCGAGAGCTGGCGCACGGGGACGTCCAACAGCTCGCCCAGGTCGAGGAGTTCGACGCAGCGGTCCAGGTTCGCGCGGAAGCGGTCGTCGGGGATGCGGTACATGCGGTGGGCCAGGCGGTACGAGTCGTACAGCGGCAGATCCCACCAGAGCGTGGTGCGCTGGCCGAAGACCACGCCGATGCGGCGGGCCAGGCGGGTGCGCTCGCGGGAAGGGTCGAGGCCCGCCACGCGCACCCGGCCGCCGCTGGGGGTCAGGATGCCGGTGAGCATCTTGATGGTGGTGGACTTCCCGGCGCCGTTGGGGCCGATGTAGCCGACCATCTCGCCGCGTGCCACCGAGAAGGTGATCCCGTCGACCGCCCTGACCTGCTTGCGCTCGCGCCGCAGCCGCCGCCCGTTCTTGCGGCGCACCTCGAAGACCTTCTCGACGCCGTCGAGTTGGATCACGTCACCCATGGCTCACTCCCGTCAGCTTCCCGTGCTCCGGTACGCCCGCAGGCCCGCCCGCCACGCGGCCCCCGCCAGCGCGCAGCAGCCCGCCGCCACCAGTGGCGGGGTGAACGCCAGCCAGTCCGGCAGGTCCAGCGGGTACGGCCGGCCGAGCACGTACATCGCGGGCAGCCAGTTGACGAAGGCCAGCGGGACCACGAAGGTCACCCCGCGCACCATGTCCTTGGCGAAGACCGTCGGCGGGTACTGGAGCAGCGTGTTCCCGCCGTACGTGAAGGAGTTCTGCACCTCGGAGGCGTCCTGCGCGACGAACTGGAACGCCCCGCCCGCCACGAACACCGCCGCGAAGATCGCGCCGCCGCTCAGCAGCATCAGCGGGATCATCAGCGCCCGCAGCGGCGTCCAGTGGACGTCGAGCGTCAGCAGCGCGTAGCCGAGGACCAGCAGGCCCTGCGTGATCCGGCCCAGGCGGCGCAGCGCGAACCGGTCCGCCGCGACCTGGGCGAGCACCGGCACCGGGCGCACGAGCAGCGTGTCGAGCGTGCCGTCGCGCACCCGCCGCCCGAGCCGGTCCATCGACCCCATCACCAGGTCCGCGAGCCCGAACGCGGCGCCCGACGCGCCGTACAGGAACGCCACTTCGGGCAGCGTGTAGCCGCCCAGCGCGTCGATGTGCGAGAACATCAGCAGGATCGCCACGAAGTCGAGCCCGGTGGCCAGGAAGTTGCCCAGCGCCGTCATCAGGAAGGACGCCCGGTAGGCCAGCGTGGAGCGGATCCACATGCCGGCGATCAGGCGGTACGCGCGGACGCCCTCGGCGGCGCCGCGCAGCCGCCCGGCGGGCGCGTCAGTCCGCCGAACCGTCACTTCGGCCACCGTCTCAGCCACCCTGCACCACCACCCGCCGCGTCGCCGCCGCCTGGAGCAGGCGCCCGGCGCCGAGCAGCAGCGCGGCCCAGCCGAGCTGGAAACCGTACGCCCGCGCCAGGCCCCAGCCCGTGTGGCGGCCGAGCAGGACGTCGGCCGGGATCTGGAGCAGCGACGACCAGGGCAGCGCCCGGGCCACCTCGCCGAGGGCGCCGGGGAACACGTTGAGCGGCAGCAGCATCCCGGAGAAGAAGATCCCGCCGAGCCAGGCCATCTGCGCCATGCCCGCCCCGTCGAGCAGCCAGAACGCGGAGAGCGCCACCAGATAGCGGATCGAGAAGCTGACCAGGACACCGAGGAGGACGGCGAGCAGGAACGCCAGCCAGGTGCGCGGGTCGGCGGGCAGCGCCAGGTCGAAGGCGAGCGCGCCGAACGCCAGCGGCACCAGACCCCGCCCGAGCAGATGGAAGGCCGCCCGGCCCACGTCGCCCGCCAGCCACCACAGTTGGAGGTCGGCGGGGCGGTACAGGTCGATCGCGATGTCACCCGTACGGATGCGTTCGATGAGCTCGTCCTCGAAGCCGCCGCCCATCATGGCGACCGTCATCATCAGGGCCTGTCCCAGCCACACATAGGTCAGTGCCTCGGCCTGGTCGTAGCCGCCCAGACGCGGCCGGACGCTCCACAGGGCCATATAGGTGTACGCCATGATCGCGCCGAAGACGGTGTTGGTGAACACCCCTGCCGCCGTGGCGATCCGGTACGTCGTATGGCGCCGGAACCCACCTGCGGCAACGATCGCATAGAGCCGCATCACGCCACCTCCCCGTCCGGTCCGTGTATGAAGGGGCCATGTCCCCGCGCACCAAAGCGCACGACCCTAGTACCGCCCGGCGGCCCACCGCGACGGCTTTTCCACGGCCGGGCGTGCAATATGGGCGTACAACGCGAATCACCCGATACAGCGCAGTGGCGAGAGAGACATGAGCGACGACGAGCAGCCACCCCGGCCCCCTCAGGGCTGGGCCCCTCGGGACCTCAGCGCCACCGGCCCGGACGACGCCTCCGCCGCACCCGGCGACGGCGCGCAGGGCCCGGGCGAGGAGACCGGCCGGGGCAAGGGCAAGAAGAAGCGGCCCAAGCGGACCGGCTGGCGGCGCGCCATCCCCACCTGGCGGATGGTCCTCGGCACCGTCCTCGCCGTCGCCCTGCTGCTCATCGGCGGCTTCATCGCCGGCTACACGCTCGTCCACATCCCGCCCGCCAACGCCACCGCGACCGCCCAGTCCAACGTCTACCTGTACGCGGACGGCGGCCAGCTCGCCCGGGACGGCGAGATCAACCGCGAGAACGTCCGGCTCGCGCAGATCCCGCTCACCGTCCAGCACACCGTGCTCGCCGCCGAGGACCGCGACTTCTACTCCGAACGGGCGGTCGACCCCAAGGCGATGGTCCGCGCCGCCTGGAACACCCTCACCGGCAAGGGCAAGCAGTCCGGTTCCACCATCACCCAGCAGTACGTGAAGAACTACTACCTGGGGCAGGAGCAGACGATCAGCCGCAAGGTGAAGGAGTTCTTCATCGCGATCAAGCTGAACCGCGAGGTCAGCAAGTCGGACATCCTGGAGGGCTACCTCAACACCAGCTACTTCGGCCGCAACGCCTACGGCATCCAGGCCGCCGCCCAGGCCTACTACGGCAAGGACATCGAGAAGGCCACCACCGCCGAGGGCGCCTATCTGGCCTCGCTGCTCAACGCCCCCAGCGCGTACGACGTGGTGGCGCACCCGGAGAACAGGGCGAAGGCCGTGGCGCGCTGGAACTACGTGCTCGACGGCATGGTCAAGAAGAAGTGGATGACCCCGGCCGAGCGGGCCGCCGCCACCTTCCCTACGCCGGGCAAGGTGCGGCCCGCGGCCGGGATGGCCGGACAGCGCGGCTATGTCGTCGAGGCCGTCAAGGACTATCTGACCAGCAACAAGATCATCGACGAGAACACCCTGGCCAAGGGCGGCTACCGGATCACCACCACGCTCCAGAAGGCCAAGCAGGACGCGTTCGTCGCCGCCGTCGACGACAAGGTGATGTCCCAGGTCAGCGCCGACCGCAAGGTGGACCGCAACGTCCGCGTCGGCGGCGCCTCCATCGACCCGGACAGCGGCAAGGTGCTCGCGATGTACGGGGGCATCGACTACACCAAGCAGTACGTCAACAACGCGACCCGGCGCGACTACCAGGTCGGCTCGACCTTCAAGCCCTTCGTCCTCACCTCGGCCGTCGAGAACGCCTCCAAGACGCAGGACGGGCGCACGATCACCCCGAACACGATCTACGACGGCACCAACAAGCGCTTCGTACAGGGCTGGTCGGGCACCCCGTACAACCCGGAGAACGAGGACGGCAAGTCGTACGGGCCGATCACCGTCCGGTTCGCCACCGACCTCTCGGTGAACGCGGTGTACGCGCAGATGGCCATGGACGTCGGCCCGAAGAACGTCCGCCAGACCGCCGTCGACCTGGGCATCCCCGCCGACACCCCCGACATGCCGAACGGGCCGTCCATCGCGCTCGGCACCGCGACCGCCTCCGTCCTGGACATGGCCGAGGCGTACGCGACGCTCGCCAACCACGGCAAGCACGGCACGTACACGATGGTCGAGTCCGTGACGAAGGACGGCGAGAAGGTGGACCTGCCGTCGCAGGACAGCAAGCAGGCGGTGAGCCGCGAGGCCGCCGACACCACCACCTCGATCCTGCAGAGCGTCGTGGAGGGCGGCACCGGCAAGAAGGCGCAGGCCGCGAACCGTACGGCCGCGGGCAAGACCGGCACCGCCGAGGACGACAAGGCGGCCTGGTTCGCGGGCTACACGCCCGATCTGGCCACCGTGGTCGCCGTGATGGGCCAGGACCCCGACACGGCCTTCCAGAAGCCGCTGTACGGCGCGCTGGGCCTGGACCGGATGAACGGCGGCGGGCCGCCCGCGGAGGTGTGGGCGCAGTACACGGCGGCGGCGCTCAAGGGCACCGAGCCGCAGGACTTCGACCTCCAGCTCCAGGAGGGCGCGGCCGTGCCGCCGCCGGTCGAGACGCAGGCCCCCAACCCGAACCCGCCGGGCCAGACCCAGGGCCAGGACCAGGGCCAGACGCAAGGGCAGACCCAGGGCCAGACGCAGGGCGGGACCACCAACGGCGGGACGACCACGGGCGGCACGACGACGGGCGGGACGACCGGGGGCACCACCGGGGCCACCACCAACGGAGGCACCACGACCGGCGGCACCACCGGCGGCCCGACCGATGGAGGCACCACCACGGGCGGCACCACCGACGGCGGCACCACCGGAGGAACCACGGACGGCGGGACCACCGACGGCGGGACCACGACGGGCACGGACGGCGGCATCATCACGGGCGGCACGACGACGGGGACGACGGCGGGCGGCGCCAACCGCCCGCGCCGCCAGCCGCGCGCGTAGGCGCAGTGCGTTCCAGCAGTCCGTCCTAGTGGCCGGAGGTCGCCTTGAGGCCGACCACGGCCACCAGGAGCAGACAGACGAAGAAGATCCGGGCGGCGGTCGCGGGCTCACCGAGCACCACCATGCCGAGCACCGCCGCACCGGCCGCGCCGATGCCCACCCAGACGCCGTAGGCGGTACCGATGGGCAGGGTCTTGGCGGCCTGCGAGAGCAGCATCATCGAGGCGACGATCCCGACACCGGTGAAGAGGCTGGGCCACAGCCGGGTGAATCCGTCGGTGTACTTCATCCCGATCGACCAGCCGACTTCGAGCAGACCGGCGACGAGCAGCAGAACCCAGGCCATGACAGGCACCTCCGAGAGACGTACGCGCGCGTACGTCCGCACGCGCGGGGTGCGTCGTCTTGTCGTAACCCGGTACGACGCGTCTCGTCGGGGTGCTTCAAAGATAGCAAAGTACGGCGAAAGGGAGACGGAAAGGCAGCGAAAAGGGCTGGTGACAGGGGTCACCAGCCCTTTTCGCTGCCTTGTGGGGCGGGGTCAGAGATACAACCCGGTCGAGTCCTCCGACACCCGCTCCGAGGCGACGGCGTGCAGATCGCGCTCCCGCATCAGTACGTAGGCGATGCCGCGCACCTCGACCTCGGCGCGGTCCTCGGGGTCGTACAGCACCCGGTCGCCCGGCTCGACGGTCCGGACGTTCTGCCCGACCGCGACCACCTCGGCCCAGGCCAGCCGCTTGCCGACGGCGGCGGTCGCCGGGATGAGGATGCCGCCGCCGGAGCGCCGTTCGCCCTCGGGTGTGTCGGACCGGACCAGCACGCGGTCGTGGAGCATCCGGATGGGCAGCTTGTCGTGGGTGTTCTCGCTCACGGACCCGAACCTACCTGCCCTGGCCCCCCGCGTATGCCGAAGGGCCGGGTCGGTCTGCTGCGTCAGTCCCGCCGCTTCTTGGCCGACGACATGGCGAGCAACCCGACGAGGCCGACGGCGAGGAGCGCGACCGGCACGATGCGCTCGACGCGGGGCGCGCCGTCCTCGCCCACGAACTGGGCCTTCACGTCCGAGACGGTCCGGTTCACGGCGACGAAGGCCCGGCCCGCGGTGCGGTCCACGGCCGAGGCGACCTTGGCCTTCGCGTCGCCGACGATCGTGCCCGGGTGCAGCCGCACGCCGATCTCGTCGAGCGTCACCGCGAGCTGCTCGCGGCGGCTCCTGATGTCCGCCTCGATCTGCGCAGGGGTCCTGGCTTCCGACACTGCGCCGCCTCCGTCGTTTGCTGGGGTACGGGGTGTTGTACGGGGTGTCCCGTCATCGACAGTCTGTCAGCTCTGCCGCCGATGCACTGTCACAGGCCCCCATTAGGCTCTGCTGGAGTACGCCATACCCCCGCCCCTTCCGGAGGAAGATCCCATGAGCGAGCGACTCGTCCCCGGCGACACCGCCCCCGCCTTCACCCTGCCCGACGCGGACGGCAACGAGGTCTCGCTCGCGGACCACAAGGGCCGCAAGGTCATCGTGTACTTCTACCCGGCGGCCCTCACCCCCGGCTGCACCAAGCAGGCCTGCGACTTCACGGACAACCTGTCCGTCCTGGCCTCCGCCGGCTACGACGTGATCGGCGTCTCCCCCGACAAGCCGGAGAAGCTCGCGAAGTTCCGCGAGAAGGAGTCCCTCAAGGTCACCCTCGTCGGCGACCCGTCGAAGGAGGTCCTGGAGGCGTACGGGGCGTACGGCGAGAAGAAGCTGTACGGCAAGACGGTGACCGGCGTCATCCGCTCCACGGTGATCGTGGACGAGGAGGGCAAGGTGGAGCGCGCGCTGTACAACGTGAAGGCGACGGGCCATGTCGCCAAGATCATCAAGGATCTGGGGATCTGAGGTCCCGTCCCCGGCGAACCTCGACGGCCCGCACCGAGCGGTAAGCGGTGCGGGCCGTTCCGCATTTCGGACGTGACTGTCCGATTAGCGGGTCGTTGGTCCGTACGAGGCTGCGAACGCGTGGCCGGGGGCGGAGGGGATCTTCATGGGTACGAGCCCGTATACGCGCGAGCGGCTCGCGGCGGCGGCCGGGGCTTCGGGGACGTTGTCGGAGGCGTTGACGAGGCTGGGGGTCGATCCGAAGAGCGGGTCGCGGCGCTACATCGCGGAGCGCATGAAGAAGCTGGGGATACCGACCGGCCACTTCGAGCGCGAGGGTGTGCGCTGGACGCGGGAAGTGCTGGAGCCGGTGGTGGCGGAGTCCACGAGCGTGTATGAAGTGCTGCGCCGACTGGGGGTCGACGTGGTCGGGGGCCACCACACGCACATCAGCCGCCGGATCGAGACGTACGGGATCGACACGTCGCGCTTCCGGCCACCGCCCCGCGGGAATGCCCATAACCCTTGAGGTCGACCACATCAACGGCGACTGGAGCGACGACCGCGCCACGAACCTACGGTTACTGTGCCCCAACTGTCATGCGATCACTAGCACTTGGTGCCGGGGAGGCCGCCGCCAGAAGTGAACTGACACCCGCCCAATCCACCGCAGCCACCTGCCCCGGTACCATGGCAGGCGGCTAGCGGCGGTGGTGCAACTGGTTGACACAGCAGACTTAGGATCTGTGGCCCGTGAAAGGGCTTGAGGGTTCGAATCCCTTCCGCCGCACCGCAAATGGCCTGCGAATCGAAGGATCGGTGCGCAGGCCATTTTGCGTTCCACCCCTCAACCCAACAGCTCCCGCACCACCGGCACCAGCGCCCGGAACGCCTTCCCCCGGTGGCTGATCGCGTTCTTTTCCTCGGGGGTCAGCTCCGCGCACGTGCGGGTCTCGCCCTCCGGCTGGAGGATCGGGTCGTAGCCGAAGCCGCCCGTGCCGGTGGGCTCGTGGCGGAGGGTGCCCAGGAGGCGGCCCTCGACCACTCGTTCCGTGCCGTCGGGGAGGGCCAGCGCCGCCGCGCAGGCGAAGTGGGCCCCGCGGTGGACGTCCGCGATGTCCGAGAGCTGGGCCAGGAGCAGGTTCAGGTTGGCCTTGTCGTCGCCGTGGGCGCCGGCCCAGCGGGCAGAGAAGATGCCGGGGGCGCCGTTCAGTACGTCGACGCACAGGCCCGAGTCGTCCGCGACGGCGGGCAGGCCGGTGGCCCGGGCCAGGGCGTGGGCCTTGAGGAGTGCGTTCTCGGCGAAGGTGACGCCGGTCTCCTTGACGTCGGGGATCTCGGGGTACGCGTCGGCGCCGACCAGTTCGTGGGGCAGTCCGGCGTCCGCGAGGATCGCGCGGAGTTCGGTGATTTTGCCGGCGTTGCGGGTGGCGAGGATCAGGCGGGTCATGCCCCCAGTATCGGGGGCGCGCCCGGCGTCACGGTGTGCAGACCTTGCCGACTTCCTTGGCCGCGTCCTTGACGGGGCTGATGTCCGGCGTGTTGTCGCCGTTCTTGATCGCCGAACGGACGTTGGTGACCGCCTTGTTGAGGTTGTCTACCGCCTTGGAGAGGTCGGCATCCCCCGTCTTGCTTTTCAGCGACGACAGGTTCTTGTCGATGTCGTTGAGCGCCTGGTCCGCCTGTGTCGGGTCGTCGGCGGCGTTGGACACCGCGCGGCCGAGGTCGTCCACGCTGGAGGCGATCGCGTCGGCGGTCTGGACGCAGTCGAGCGCCTTGCTGACCGCGCTGCACCCGACGGCGGCGGGCAGGGCGAGGGTCGCGGTGACGGCGGCGAGTGCGAGGGCGCGGCGGCGGCTGCGGCGCATGGGCGGGTCCTCCCCTGGGTGTGCGGACGGGCGTACGGTTCGGCCCGTACGCCCGTGTGGGTAGGGACGCCGGGAGCGGCCCTCTTGGTTGCCTCTTTACTCGCCGTTGCCTCTTTACTCGCCGAGCGTGCGGCCGAGCGCCTCGACCTGGAGGGCGGCGAGGTCGGCGCAGCCGCCGGTGGCGAGGTCGAGCAGCGCGTTGAGCTCCTTGCGGTCGAACGGCTCGGCCTCGGCCGTGCCCTGGACCTCGACGAAGCGGCCGTCGCCGGTGCAGACAACGTTCATGTCGGTCTCGGCGCGGACGTCCTCCTCGTAGCAGAGGTCGAGGAGCGGGGCTCCGTCGACGATGCCGACGGAGACGGCGGCGACGGTGCCGGTGAGCGGCTGGCGGTTGGCCTTGACCAGCTTCTTGGTCTGGGCCCAGCTGACGGCGTCGGCGAGGGCGACGTACGCGCCGGTGATGGCGGCGGTGCGGGTGCCGCCGTCGGCCTGGAGGACGTCGCAGTCGAGGACGATGGTGTTCTCGCCGAGGGCCTTGTAGTCGATGACGGCGCGGAGGCTGCGGCCGATGAGGCGGCTGATCTCGTGGGTGCGTCCGCCGATCTTGCCGCGGACGGATTCGCGGTCGCCGCGGGTGTTGGTGGAGCGCGGCAGCATCGAGTACTCCGCGGTCACCCAGCCTTCGCCGCTGCCCTTGCGCCAGCGGGGGACGCCTTCGGTGACGGAGGCGGTGCAGAAGACTTTGGTGTCGCCGAAGGAGATGAGGACGGAGCCCTCGGCGTGCTTGCTCCATCCGCGTTCGATGGTGACGGGGCGGAGCTGGTCGGGGGTGCGGCCGTCGATACGAGACATGCCCCGAGCGTAGCTCGTGGGCGTCTCGCTCCTGGGGGCATGCCCCCCGGCCCCCCTTCCGGGGCTCCGCCCCATGCCCCGTTCCCGGGGGCTCCGCCCCGGGCCCCTTTTGTCTGCGGACCGTGCTGGGTTGCTCGCGCAGTTCCCCGCGCCCCTTGAATGCCGCTACGCGGCAATCCCCTGGGCGCCCAAAAGGGGCCCCTCCCATCCCGGGAGGGGCCCCTCTCAGCGACTTGCGTCGCTCACATCATGTCTTCGATGTCCGCCGCGATCGGGTCCGCGTCCGTGCCGATGACGACCTGGATCGCGGTGCCCATCTTGACGACGCCGTGGGCGCCGGCGGCCTTCAGCGCGGCCTCGTCGACCTTGCTCGGGTCAATGACCTCGGTGCGGAGGCGGGTGATGCAGCCCTCGACCTCTTCGATGTTCTCGATACCGCCGAGCCCGGCGACGATCTTCTCAGCCTTGCTGGCCATGTCTGTCTCCCTGTTCTTTCAAAGAACGCTGTGGCGGCGCACCGCAGGTCCGGCCGACCGCGGTTCCGCTTTGTCACCGTAACGCACGTTTGGCCCAGTTACGCGAGCGAGCGTCCGCGCGCTGGCCAAGGATGGCGATCACCGGTACCGCGCCCGTGCGGCCAGGCTCCGGACGATACCGCAACTGGTCTACACCAGTGTGCAACGCATCCCGGAACTGGCTTGTTCCGGCGGGACGTAGGGGACGGAGGGTCGCCGATGAGCGCGGACAGCGCGGCAGTGGACCGGCCGAAATGGTGGAACGGTGCGTTCCAGAACCTCCAGAAGATGGGCCGCAGCCTCCAGCTGCCGATCGCGGTCCTGCCCGCGGCCGGCATCCTCAACCGGCTCGGCCAGCCCGACGTCTTCGGCAAGGACGGCCTCGGCTGGACGGACGTCGCCAAGGTCATGGCCGGCGCGGGCGGCGCGCTGCTCGACGCCAACATCGGGCTCCCGCTGCTCTTCTGCATCGGCGTGGCCATCGGCATGGCCAAGAAGGCGGACGGCTCGACGGCGCTCGCCGCCGTGGCCGGATTCCTCGTCTACTACAACGTGCTGCACCAGTTCCCCAAGGACTGCGCCCAGGGGGCCAAGGCGGTCGCCGTGGGCTGCCAGGCCGCCGACGGAAGCGTCGGGGCCTTCACGTACCAGAATCCCGGTGTCTTCGGCGGCATCGTCATGGGCCTGCTCGCCGCCTGGTTCTGGCAGCGCTACCACCGGGTCAAGCTGGTCGACTGGCTCGGCTTCTTCAACGGCCGCCGACTCGTCCCGATCATCATGTCGTTCGTGGCCATCGGCTTCGCCGCGATCTGCCTGTGGATCTGGCCGCCGATCGGCGACGGCCTGGAGAGTTTCAGCGACTGGCTGAGGGGGCGCGGCGCCTGGGGCTCGGGCATCTTCGGCGTCGCCAACCGCGCGCTGCTCGTCATCGGTCTGCACCAGTTCCTGAACGTGCCCATCTGGTTCCAGTTCGGCAGCTTCACCAAGCCGGACGGGAGCGTGGTCCACGGCGACATCACCATGTTCCTGGCGGGCGACAAGGACGCGGGCCAGTTCACCACCGGCTTCTTCCCGATCATGATGTTCGCGCTGCCCGCGGCCGCGCTGGCGATCACGCACTGCGCCAAGCCGCACCGCCGCAAGCAGGTGGGCGGTCTGATGCTGTCGGTCGGCCTGACGTCGTTCGTCACCGGCATCACCGAGCCGATCGAATACTCGTTCCTGTTCATCGCCCCGCTGCTGTACGCGATCCACGCGCTCCTCACCGGCGTCTCGATGGCGGTGAGCTGGGCGCTGGGCGTCAAGGACGGCTTCAGCTTCTCGGCCGGACTGATCGACTACGTCATCAACTGGAACCTGGCGACTAAACCGTGGCTGATCATTCCGATCGGTCTCGCCTTCGCCGTCGTCTACTACGTGATCTTCCGTTTCGCGATCACCAAGTTCGACCTCCCGACGCCCGGCCGCGAACCGGAGGAGCTGGAAGAGGAGATCGAGCGGGAGAACACGAAATAATAACGGCGGGATAACCAAGCGGTTGTACGGCAGAGGCCTCGGACCCCAGGGTCCGGGGCCTTTGTCCGTCATGCCGGAGTGCGTGGCTCAGCACACGAAAATTGCAGGTTCCTTATCTAACCCTCACCGTGCTACAACTGGTCTACACCACTCAATGGTGTAGACCACGCGGGCTTCACCGCGTTCCCCCCTTGAGACGCCGCCGTCCCCCCGTACTTTTCCATGTCCCCGGGCGGCGCCTTGCCAACTGGAGGAAGTTGATGAGTACGGCCACCGCTACGGCGGCGCCCGCGAAGAAGCGGGGTGCCGGCCTGTTCCAGGGTCTGCAGAAGGTCGGTCGCAGCCTGCAGCTGCCGATCGCCGTGCTGCCGGCCGCGGGCATTCTGCTCCGCCTCGGTCAGGACGATGTCTTCGGCAAGGACGGCCTCGGCTGGGACAAGGTCGCCAAGGTCTTCGCGACCGCCGGTGACGCGGTCTTCGCCAATCTGCCGCTGCTCTTCTGCGTCGGTATCGCGATCGGCTTCGCGAAGAAGGCCGACGGCTCCACCGCGCTCGCCGCGCTCGTCGGCTTCCTGGTCTACAAGAACGTGCTCACCGCGTTCCCGGTGACCGACGCCGTGGTCAACACCACCGCGAACAAGGGCGTCGACGTCGCCGCGACGTACAACGACCCCAAGGTCTTCGGCGGCATCATCATGGGCCTGCTGGCCGCGGTGATCTGGCAGAAGTACCACCGCACCAAGCTGGTCGACTGGCTCGGCTTCTTCAACGGCCGCCGCCTCGTCCCGATCATCATGGCCTTCGTCGGCACCGCGATGGGTGTGCTCTTCGGTCTGGTCTGGGAGCCGATCGGCGACGTCATCACCAACTTCGGTGAGTGGATGACCGGCCTCGGCGCCGCCGGCGCGGGCATCTTCGGTGTCGTCAACCGCGCGCTGCTGCCCATCGGCATGCACCAGTTCGTGAACACGGTCGCCTGGCAGGAGATCGGCGACTTCAAGGACTCCACGGGCACCATGTGGCACGGCGACCTGCCGCGCTTCTTCCACGGCGACCCGACCGCCGGCCAGTTCATGTCCGGCTTCTTCCCGATCATGATGTTCGCGCTGCCGGCCGCCGCCCTGGCGATCACGCACTGCGCCCGCCCCGAGCGCCGCAAGGCCGTCGGCGGCATGATGATCTCGCTCGCGCTGACCTCGTTCGTCACCGGCATCACCGAGCCGATCGAGTTCGCGTTCATGTTCATCGCGCCGGTCCTGTACGTGATCCACGCGGTCCTGACCGCCGTCTCGATGGCCGTCACCTGGGCGCTCGGCGTGCACCACGGCTTCAGCTTCTCCGCCGGTGCGATCGACTACATCCTGAACTGGAACCTCGCGACCAAGCCGTGGATGATCATCCCGATCGGCCTCGTCTTCGCCGCGATCTACTACTTCGTCTTCCGCTTCGCGATCACGAAGTTCAACCTCACCACCCCGGGCCGTGAGCCCGAGGAGGAGATCGAGGACCTGACGAAGGCGTAAGCCTCACGGGTTACGTGAAAGGGCCCCCGCACCACTCGGTGCGGGGGCCCTTTCGCGTACACGCGTACGGGCGCGATCAGACCTCGTACACCGCCCCCGGCACCGCCAGCTCCACCGGACCGGTGTACGCCCCACGGGCGTCCGTCAGGTTGACGTCGCCGTCCGTCCACGGGGGGATGTGGGTCAGGACCAGGCGGCCGACGCCGGCGCGGGCGGCGTGTTCGCCTGCCTCGCGGCCGTTGAGGTGGAGGGCCGGGATGTCCTCCTTGCCGTGCGTGAAGGACGCCTCGCACAAGAACAGGTCCGTGCCCTCGGCCAGCTCGTGCAGGGCCTCGCAGACGCCGGTGTCGCCCGAGTACGTGAGGGACGCGCCGCCGTGCTCGATGCGGATGCCGTACGCCTCGACGGGGTGGCAGACCCGCTCCGTACGGACCGCGAAGGGGCCGATGTCGAACGAGCCGGACTTCAGGGTGTGGAAGTCGAACACCTCGCTCATGGAGGAGCTGGACGGCGTGTCCGCGTACGCCGTGGTGAGGCGCTGCTCGGCGCCCTCCGGCGCGTACACCGGCATGGGGGCGCAGCGTCCGCCCTCGTGCCGGTAGTAGCGGGCCACGAAGTAGCCGCACATGTCGATGCAGTGGTCGGCGTGCAGATGGCTGAGGAAGATCGCGTCGAGGTCGTAGAGACCGATGTGGCGCTGCAGCTCGCCCAGGGCGCCGTTGCCCATGTCGAGGAGCAGCCGGAAGCCGTCGGCCTCGACGAGGTAGCTCGAACAGGCCGATTCCGCGGACGGGAACGACCCGGAGCAGCCGACGACGGTGAGCTTCATGGAGCGTGAACCTCCGGGAGCGGCAAGGGAACGGGGAGGGCGGCGGGAGGTCGTGCGGTCCGTCGAGCGTAAGGCGCCGCACTGCCGGTCGCTCCTCAGTGGCGGGCCGTTGTGGGGGAACTCACCTGCGCTGTCACCGGTTCGGGCGGAGTGCGGGCGGAGCGCGCGCGGGGGGTGCGCCGCCGGGTAACGTCTGCGGTATGGACACGTCCTGGTGGCTCGCGGTGATCGCCGTGGTGGTGGTCGCGCTGGGGGCCGCGGTGGTCGACGGGCGGGGGCGCGCCCGCCCGCGCCCGTCCCGTCCCGGGGGGCGCGTACGGCCGCCGGGGCGGCCGGGGGTGCGTGGGCGCAGGCCACAGCCGGGTGAGATCTGGTGGGCGGACGTGCCGTACGAGGACGGGCCCGGCTCGAAGGACCGGCCCTGTCTGGTGCTGTCGGTACGGGGGGACAGCGTGCTGGTCGCGAAGATCACCAGCAAGTTCCACGAGGAGCAGGCCGGGGTGATTCCGCTGCCGCCGGGGACGGTCGGGGATGCGCGGGGCCGTCCGAGCTTCCTGGAGACGGATGAGCTGCGGGATGTGGGGGTGTGGGAGTTCCGGCGGCGGGTGGGGGTGGTGGACCCTACGGTGTGGGACCAGGTCCGTTACCTGGCGGGATGACCCCCACCCCGCCCCTTCCCTAAACCCTCCGGGGGCTGCGCCGCCGGACCCCGTTCGTCTGCGGACCGTGCTGGGTTGCTCGCGCAGTTCCCCGCGCCCCTTCGGGGCACCCAGGGGATGCCGCGCAGCGGCATTTCTAGGGGCGCGGGGAACTGCGCGACCAGCCACACACAACCCGCAGACGCATCACGCCCAGAGTTGCCCCTGCAGCGTCTCGATCGCTTCCTCCGTTGTCTCCGCCGTGTACACGCCGGTCGACAGGTACTTCCAGCCGCCGTCCGCCACCACGAACACGATGTCGGCCGGCTCGCCGGCCTTCACCGCCTTGCGGCCCACGCCGATCGCCGCGTGGAGGGCCGCGCCCGTGGAGACGCCCGCGAAGATGCCCTCCTCCTTGAGGAGTTCGCGGGTGCGGGTCACCGCGTCCGCCGAGCCGACCGAGAAGCGGCTGGTCAGGACCGACGCGTCGTACAGCTCGGGGACGAAGCCCTCGTCCAGGTTGCGCAGGCCGTACACCAGGTCGTCGTAGCGCGGCTCGGCCGCCACGATCTGGACGCCGGGCACGCGCTCGCGCAGGTAGCGGCCCACGCCCATGAGCGTGCCCGTCGTGCCGAGGCCCGCCACGAAGTGGGTGATCGAGGGGAGGTCGGCCAGGATCTCCGGACCGGTCGTGGCGTAGTGCGCGCCCGCGTTGTCCGGGTTGCCGTACTGGTACAGCATCACCCAGGACGGGTTCTCGGCGGCCAGCTCCTTCGCCACCCGTACCGCCGTGTTGGAGCCGCCCGCCGCCGGGGACGGCACGATCTCCGCGCCCCACATCTTCAGCAGGTCGCGGCGCTCCTGGGAGGTGTTCTCGGGCATCACGCAGACGATGCGGTAGCCCTTGAGCTTCGCCGCCATCGCCAGCGAGATGCCGGTGTTGCCGCTGGTCGGCTCCAGGATGGTGCAGCCGGGCGTCAACCGGCCCGCCTTCTCGGCCTGTTCGATCATGTGGAGCGCGGGGCGGTCCTTGACCGAGCCGGTCGGGTTGCGGTCCTCCAGCTTCGCCCAGATGCGGACGTCGTCCGACGGCGAGAGTCTGGGGAGGCGGACCAGCGGGGTGTTGCCGACGGCGGCCAGCGCGGAGTCGTAGCGCATGACGGCGATCAGCCTCAGACCATGCCGCCGGCCACGGCCGGCAGGATCGTCACGCTGTCGCCGTCGGACAGCTCGGTGGTGATGCCCGCCAGGAAGCGGACGTCCTCGTCGTTGAGGTAGACGTTCACGAAGCGGCGCAGCTCCCCGCCGGCGGCCTCGTCGACCAGGCGCTCGCGGATGCCGCTGTGCCGGGTCTCCAGGTCCTTGAAGAGCTCGTCGATGGTCGCGCCGCTGCCCTCGACGGCCTTGGCGCCGCCGGTGTAGGTGCGGAGGATGGTCGGGATGCGGACCTCGATGGCCATGGCGTGGGCTCCAGTCGGAAGGGAGAGAAAAGGGAGGGGGAGGCATGGCGCGCGGCTCGCGCGGGTGCTGCCGAGGTACGGGTGGTGCGGCCGCGGCTCAGGCGGCGGTGGGGCGCTGACACATCGCGCTCGCCAGGCGGCACAGGTCGACGTGCAGGCGCGCCACGAGCAGCGGGCTGCTCGGCTTCTCTTCGCTCACGTCGTGGGGAACCATGCGGTCATCGTATCGATTCCCGGTCCGCTTCCCGGAATGTGATCTCAGATGGCGGACGCATTCCGCTCAGGATGCGGGCGTACACACCGAGTCGGCCGCATATGGCTCAATACGTCTGTACCACCTTGACCTCTTCCTCCTCGATCTCGCCGTCCACGATGCGGTACGAGCGGAACTGGAAGTCGCCGAGGCCGTCGGCGTCCGCCGTCGACACCAGGACGTAGTGGGCGCCGGGCTCGTTCGCGTACGTCACGTCGGTGCGGGACGGGTACGCCTCGGTCGCCGTGTGCGAGTGGTAGACGATCACCGGCTCCTCGTCGCGGTCGTCCATCTCGCGGTAGAGCTTCAGCAGGTCCTGCGAGTCGAACTCGTAGAACGTGGGCGAGCGGGCCGCGTTCAGCATCGGGATGAACCGCTCGGGGCGGCCGGTGCCGGCCGGGCCGGCGACCACGCCGCACGCCTCGTCGGGGTGGTCGGCGCGGGCGTGCGCGACGATCTGGTCGTACAGGGCCTGGGTGAGGGTCAGCATGAGCGCAAGGATAAACAGACGGGCCGTTCCGTACCGAGGAGTGGTACGGAACGGCCCGAATGGCGAGAAACGACCGGCTACGAGCGCTTCGCGAACGCCTTGTTGTCGGGGTTGCGCGCCTTGAGCACCAGGTACGAGACGCCCAGGATCAGGCCCCACAGCGGGGCGCAGTACAGGGAGACCCGCGAGTCCTTGTCGACGCCCATCATCACGATGACCATGAAGATGAACAGCAGCGCGAACCAGCTGGTGAACGGGGCGCCCGGGGCCCGGAAGGTGGACTGGGGCAGCTCGCCGCGGTCGGCCTTGGCGCGGTAGCGGATCTGGCAGACCAGGATCATGATCCAGGCCCACATGCCGGAGATGGTGGCGAAGGAGACGACGTAGTCGAAGGCCTTGCCCGGCGCCTTGTAGTTGATCCAGACGCCCACCAGCATCAGCGCGGCCGAGACCGAGGTGCCGATCAGCGGGGTGCCGCTCTTGGTCAGCTTGGTGAAGATCTTCGGGCCCTGGCCGTTGAGCGCGAGGTCGCGCAGCATGCGGCCGGTGGAGTACATGCCCGAGTTGCAGGAGGACAGCGCGGCCGTCAGGACCACGAAGTTGACGATGGCGGCGCCGACGCCGAGGCCCATCTTCTCGAAGGCCGCGACGAAGGGGCTCACGCCCGGCTGGAACTCGTGCCACGGGACGACCGAGAGGATCATGATCAGGGCGCCGATGTAGAAGACGGCGATGCGCCACGGCACGGTGTTGATGGCCTTGGGGAGCGTCTTCTCGGGGTCCTTGGACTCGCCCGCGGTGACGCCGACCAGCTCGACGGCGAGGAAGGCGAACATCACGATCTGCAGGGTCATCAGCGTGCCGCCGATGCCCTTGGGGAAGAACCCGCCGTCGTTCCAGAGGTTGGCGACGGTGGCGGTGTCGGCGGCGTCCGAGAAGCCGACGGTGAGGATGCCGGCGCAGATCAGGATCATGCCGACGATGGCCGTCACCTTGACCATGGAGAACCAGAACTCCAGCTCGCCGAAGAGCTTCACCGAGATCAGGTTCACCGCGTACAGGATGAGCGTGAAGACCAGCGCGTACAGCCATTGCGGGACGTCGTTGTGCGTCCAGAAGGCCATGTACTGGGCGGCCGCGGTGACCTCGGTGATGCCGGTGACGACCCAGAAGAGCCAGTACGTCCAGCCGGTGACGAAGCCCCAGAACGGGCCGACGAACTCCCGGGCGTACTCCGAGAAGGAGCCCGAGACCGGGCGGTACATGAGCAGCTCGCCCAGCGCCCGCATGATGAAGAAGATGACCAGGCCCGCGATGGCATAGGCCAGGATGAGGCTGGGGCCGGCCTTCGAGATGGCCTTGCCCGCGCCGAGGAAGAGCCCGGTGCCGATGGCTCCGCCGATCGCGATCATCTGGATCTGGCGGGCGCCGAGGCCCCGCTGGTATCCCTCGCCCTCGGCTGCGCCGTGGGCGGTCCCCACGGCCTCATTGCCGGAGCGGTCGTCCTGCTTGTCGACCTGCGCTGAGGTCATGGTGGTGCGCCTTTCTCCATGCTGACCCGCCCGCTTCGCCGAGCGAAGCCGCGGATCAGGTCCTGATCCCCCCGGATGTGGATGGAGTGCCACCGGCGATCAGCCGGTCGAAGCGCCCCCGGGAACATGGGTGGCGTCCCCGGGTGGTCGTGAAGATTTATCACGTCTTTACGGGTGATCCACTGGGGTGACTGTGGCGCACACCACAAGGAGAACCGGACAAAGCGCGCAAGAAACCGCAAACTATACCGTTGTGGTAATCGGATCGTTATGCGGATTTGAGCGTCCGCTGAGCGAACAGAGGGAAAACAGCCGTCTCCGGCCACCCCCGTGGGCGCGGTCAGGCCATCAGCGTCTCGACGAGCGTCTCCTGGAGCCCGCCGAGCCAGAGGTAGGCCATGACCATCGGCTTGCGCGGGTCGTCGTCCGGCAGCCGGTACAGCTCGCCGCCGTCGTCCTCGTCGGAGACCTCCAGGCGGGTCCCGATGGTCAGGCGCAGGTCGTTGAGCGCCCCCAGCCAGCGCCGGGAGTCGTCGGCGGTCAGCTTGAGGACCGCGCCGCCGTCGCCCTGCGGGGTGAGCGAGTCGAGGGCGCGCACCACCGCGAGCGCGTCGTCGCGCTTGCGGGCGCGCAGGTCCCGCTCGGTGAACCGCCTGAACTCAGCCGCCGAGGCGCGCAGTTCGTCGCTCTCGCCGCTGTCGTACGCGTCGGGGAAGAGCCGGGCGAGCGCCGGGTCGGCGGGCGGCTCGCTGGGGCCCTCGGCGAAGAGCGCGGCCAGCGGGTCCTCGCCCTCCATCGGCTCGTCGCCGGGGCCGATCAGCTCCAGGAGCTGTACGGACAGGGAGCGCAGGATGGCGATCTCGACCTCGTCGAGCGCGACGGCCGCGCCGCCGCCGGGCAGCGCCTCGAAGTAGCCGGCCATCAGCCGCGGTCCTGGGTGAGCGTGGCCCACAGCCCGTAGCCGTGCATCGCCTGCACGTCGCGCTCCATCTCCTCGCGGCTGCCGCTGGAGACCACCGCCCGGCCCTTGTGGTGCACATCGAGCATCAGCTTGCGGGCCTTGTCCTTGGGGTAGCCGAAGTAGCTCTGGAAGACGTACTGGACGTAGCTCATGAGGTTGACCGGGTCGTTGTGGACGAGCGTCACCCACGGCACGTCGGGTTCGGGGACGGCGAAGGTCTCTTCCGCCGACTCGGGTCGTTCGATCTCTACAGGAGCCACACTCACTTAGCCAATGCTGCCACTCGGGGACCGCAGTCGCACAAACGGGCCCCCGAAATCGTCACTCTGACGCGAAGAGGGGTAGCATCCGACCTATGAACCCTGCGGACCTTGGGCTGCCGGTGGACGTGCCGTCGACCGCGCTCTTCACGGACCAGTACGAGCTGACCATGCTCCAGGCGGCGCTGCGCGCCGGGACGGCCGACCGGCGGTCGGTCTTCGAGGTCTTCACCCGGCGGCTGCCGGACGGACGCCGCTACGGCGTGGTGGCCGGGACCGGCCGGGTCCTGGACGCCGTGGAGAACTTCCGCTTCGACGCGGGAGTCCTCGGCTTCCTGCGCGAGCGCCGGATCGTCGACGAGCCGACCCTCCAGTGGCTGGCCTCGTACCGCTTCTCGGGCGACATCTGGGGCTACCCCGAGGGCGAGGTCTACTTCCCCGGCTCGCCGATCCTGCGGGTCGAGGGCTCCTTCGCGGAGTGCGTGCTCCTGGAGACCGTGATCCTGTCGATCCTCAACCACGACTCGGCGATCGCCGCCGCCGCGTCCCGGATGTCCGCCGCCGCGGGCGGCCGGGCGCTGGTCGAGATGGGCGCCCGGCGCACCCACGAGCTGGCCGCGGTGGCCGCGGCCCGGGCCGCGTACGTGGGCGGCTTCACCACCACCTCGGACCTGGCCGCCGGGTTCCGGTACGGCATCCCCACCGTCGGCACCAGCGCGCACGCCTTCACCCTGCTCCACGACAGCGAACGGGACGCCTTCCGGGCCCAGGTGGACTCGCTGGGCCGGGGCACCACCCTTCTGGTGGACACCTACGACGTGGCCGAGGCGGTCCGTACCGCCGTGGAGATCGCGGGCCCCGAGCTCGGCGCGGTCCGGATCGACTCCGGCGACCTGCTGCTCATCGCCCACCGGGTGCGCCAGCAGCTCGACGAGCTGGGCGCGACCGAGACGAAGATCGTGGTGACCTCCGACCTCGACGAGTACGCCATCGCCTCGCTGGCGGCCGCGCCCGTGGACGCGTACGGCGTCGGCACCCAGCTGGTCACCGGCAGCGGGCACCCCACCTGCTCCATGGTCTACAAGCTGGTCGCCCGCGCGCAGAGCGCGGACCCCAAGGCCCCGCTGGTGCCGGTGGCGAAGAAGTCGATGGGCGGCAAGACGTCGATCGGCGGCCGCAAGTGGGCCGCCCGGCGCGCCGACGCCGACGGGATCGCTCAGGCCGAGGTCGTCGGCACCGGCCCCATCCCGTCCGATCTTGCCGCCCGGCAGCTCCTCGCCGAGCTGGTCAAGGGCGGCGTGGTGGTGGCCCGCGAGCCGCTGGACACCGCCCGGGAGCGGCACATCGCGGCGCGCGGCGCGCTGCCGATGTCCGCGATCCAGCTGTCGCGGGGCGAGCCCGTGCTGCCCACGGAGTACGCGTGATGCCGTACGTCCGGGGCTTTGCACCCCAATTGCCCCCTGCCGTACCGGGGTTGGAATCTCTACGCTCGTAGAACAGCCCCCTGACCGAAGGACAGCCGACATGCACCGCGCGTTGATCGTCGTGGACGTTCAGAACGACTTCTGCGAGGGCGGCAGCCTCGCGGTCACGGGTGGCTCCGACGTCGCCGCTGCCATCACCGACCTGATCGGCCAGGCCGCCGGGTCCGTGTACCGCCATGTGGTGGCCACCCGCGACCACCACATCGACCCGGGCCCGCACTTCTCGCCGCAGCCGGACTTCGTGCACTCCTGGCCGGTGCACTGCGTGGCCGGGACGGAGGGCGTGGGCTTCCACCCGAACTTCGCCCCGGCGGTCGCCTGCGGCGCCATAGACGCGGTCTTCGACAAGGGCGCCCACGCGGCCGCGTACAGCGGCTTCGAGGGGCGCGACGAGAACGGGGTGTGGCTGGTGAACTGGCTGCGGGACCGGGACGTCACGGAGGTCGACGTGGTCGGGATCGCCACGGACCACTGCGTGCGGGCGACTGCGCTGGATGCGGTGCGGGCGGGCTTTGCCACGCATGTTCTGCTCGATCTGACCGCCGGTGTCTCCGAGGAGACGACCGCTCGGGCGATCGAGGAGATGCGGGTCGCTGGCGCGGAGCTGTCGGGTAAGCCGGTGTGTTGACCGAGGTCACGTTGTGTCTTCACCGCGGGCCGGTGGGGGCTGGTCGCGCAGTTCCCCGCGCCCCTAAAGCGCCCTCACGGGCGCCCCTGAAAAAGCGCCCCTCACGGCCGCAGCAGCGCCCGTATCGGGTGCCAGAGCTCCTCGGCCTCCGGGTGCGGCGCGGTGCGCCACAGGAGGCCGTCCGGGTGGTGGAGGACCGCCGTGATCTCGTCCGGCGTGGGCGGCTCGGTGTTGCCGCGCAGATAGACCGCGCGCAGGCCCAGGTTCCGCAGCCGGGTCAGGGCGCGGGCCCGGTTGGCCGCGTGGACCAGGACGCGCACCTTGCGGCCGTCCCCGGCGGGGCTGGGCAAGGTGAGCGCGACGACGACGCTGCCGTTCGGCAGCTTGCAAAATCCTCCGCCGGGCATGGCGTACCGCTCCCCCGTGAGACGTCGTGTCAATAAGGACTCGTAGGACGCACCTAAACACGATCGGCCGCCGCCCGCTAGAGGGCGACGGCCGATCATGTTTTGACCTGCGGTTTTGAGAACTACTTGGTCGACGGACCAACCTTCACGGTGATCGTCGAGCCGTCCTTGGGCTGCTGGACGATGGAGATCCGGGTGTTGGTGTCAGGAACCTGCACGCTTCCCGTGGGGTTCTCCTTGTACCAGTAGGTGCCCCGGTGGTCGTCGAAGATCGGGACACCGGCCTGCGGGCGGATGGTGGTCGCCACGTCGGCCTTGTGCAGGGTGAGCGCGTTCGTCGGGTAGAAGCCGAAGGTCGCGTCGAACGGCGTGATCTTGTTGCGCATCAGCGTGCCGTCGGCCCACTTCAGCGGCTTGGCGTGAGCGTCGATCGGCAGGATCTGGCCCTGGCCCGGGTGGACCGAGACGTTGTTGTCCTTCTGGGACAGGTCCCACAGCCAGATGAGCAGACCCGGCGTGTACGCGTAGTGCTCGACCCAGCTCGGGCGGGTCTTGGCGAAGCCGAAGTTGTACGGGCCGACCTTGAGGGTCTGGTCGTACGACACGTACTGGCGGTTCTCCGCGATGTAGTACTGCGGGTAGTCCTTGGTGAACGACTCGCCGATGCGGGAGAAGTTCTTCGAGGTCCAGCCGTTGTCGTCGCCCTCGCCGCCGTCGGTGAAGAGCGCGGCGCCGTCGGCGTTCACGGAGATCGCGTCGGCGGTGAAGCCCTTGCCGCCCGCGCCGCCGTCCGTCTGGTAGCGGAAGCGGAGGTCGATCTTCTTGCCCGCGAAGGCGTCCAGGTTGTACGAGAGCTTCTTGTACGCGCCCGACACGTCGGTCAGGGCCGGCTTGTCGCTGGGGTCGCGGCTGATCGGCTTGCCGTCGGCGGTGCCGTCGAGCGCGGTCCAGGTGGCGCCGCCGTCCGTGGAGGCCTCGGCGTACAGGAAGTCGTAGTCCAGCTCGATGTCCCACCAGCCGGACAGGTCCAGGGAGGCCTTGGACTTGCCGGTCAGGTCGACCGGGCGGGTCAGGGTGTTGTTGAGGTTGTCACCCATCCCGCTCCACCACTGCTTGGTGCCCTCGGCGGGCTTCACGACGGTGGTGGTGACGGCCTTCTTCGGCAGCTCGACGACGAGCGCCTGCTTGTCGTTGGTGTTGTACTCCGAGACGCCCAGCTTGGTGGTGGAGCGCGTCGCGGCCTTGGCCGTGGCGTAGTTGAGCCAGCCCAGCTGGAGCTTGTCCCAGGCGGTCATGTCGCCCGGCATGTCGCCGATCGAGTCCTTGCCGGTGCCCAGCCAGGAGCCGGCCGACATCAGGGACCAGAAGCCGACCGAGTTCTCGGCCTGGTTGGTGGTGTCGTAGAGGTCCGGCAGACCGAGGTCGTGGCCGTACTCGTGGGCGAAGACGCCGAGGCCGCCGTTCTCCGGCTGCATCGTGTAGTCGCCGACCCAGACGCCGGTGTCGGCGATCTGCGTGCCGCCGGCCTTGTTGTTGGCCGGGCCGGTCTTGCCCGCGTCCGTGCCGTAGGCGTACGAGCGGTGCGCCCACAGGGCGTTGGTGCCCTGCGCGCCGCCGCCGGCCGACTCGTCCTCGCCCGCGTGGACGATCTGGAAGTGGTCGATGTAGCCGTCGGGCTCGTTGAAGTTGCCGTCGTTGTCGAAGTCGTTGCGGTCCCACTGGTCGTACTGCGCCAGGGCCGCCTTGATCTGCTCGGTGGTCTGGCCCTTGGCCTTCTGGTCCGCGGCCCAGGCGTTGACGCCGTCGCGGACCAGGTCCATCACGTTGGAGCAGTTGGTGGCGCCGCAGTAGTTCGAGCCGTAGCGGGCCTCGTTGGCCGGGACGCGGACCCAGTCCGTGACCGTGCCGTCGACCGAGTAGCGGCCCGAGGAGGTCTTCTCGTAGTACGTCTTCAGGGAGTGCTTCTGGGTGCCGTCGGCGTTCTTGCCGGTCCCGAAGTACAGGTCCTGGAAGTGCTGCCGGCTGTAGTCCTTCTGCCAGGCGGTGGAGTTGTCCTTCGTGCGGTCCGGCTGCTTGATGGTGTTGTGCGCCGGGCCGGGGTCGCCCCCGTACTTGACGACCGGCGGCTTGGGGCCGGCCGGGCCGTCCGGGTCGAACATGGTCGTGCTGTCGACCTGGTCCCCGAAGTCCACCAGGATCGTGAAGATCTTGTCGGTCTTCTCCCGGCCGAGCTCGACGTACTTCTTGTCGTCGAGCTGGACGACCTTGGAGGCGCCGCGCTGCTGCACCTTCTTGTCGCCCGAGATGACCTTCTGCAGCGCCGCCTGGCGCTGCAGCTCCCGCTGCTTGGTGAACGGGCCCGGAATGTCGTCGATGTGCTTGGCCGAGCCGGCGCCCGGGTCCCGCCGCTCGACGGGGGCCGGGGCCTTGCTGTCGGCCTGGGCGGTGGCGAACGCGGAGCCTATCGCGCCGGTCGTGGCCATGGCCACGAGTACGGCGGCAGCTCTGACCGCTCGTCTGTTGCTGGTCACTTGATGATGTCCTCCCCCGCGGCCGCAGGCACGGACCGGGGGTGAGGGGTCTGGTCTCCGGTGCGCGGCACGCGTCTCAAGTGACGACATTGGACCGGAGTTGCCAAAGAAAAGACAGATCTTGACTTAGGTCAGGCAATTACATTATGCAGAGCGGTAGTTCCGGTATCCGAACGCTTCCGATGTGCTACCCAACCCGGACATCGGGTGCGCCTGTCCCACCTGTCGGAACGCGGAATGACTCCGTGCGCCCCCTGTGCTCCGGCACCGTGGGTTAGGTCACGCTTACCACCCGTTCCGCGAGGGCAAGCACCGTCGTAGAGTCGCTTGACAGTGCGATCCGGTTGCCCGGTCGAGAGACCCGCCCCCATCCGATGCCTGCCCCCGAGGACGGATACCGCCATGCCGCGTCCGACTGCAGCACAGCTCGCCTACGGTTCGGCCACCGTCGTCTTCTCGACCGTAGCCATGATTCTGCTCTCCCAGACCGAATCGGGTGTCGGGGTGGGAGTGATAGTGCTCGCCGCGCTCCTGCTCGGACTGCTGGTCGCCGTGACGGTCCCCATGCCGAAAGCGGCGCGCACGGTTCGTACGAACCGCGCCGCCGCCGTCGGGGAGAGCGCCGAGCCGGGAGTGCGCGTACCGGCCGACTCGGTACGGAGCTGACGTTCCGCACCGGCCGACCTCGGGTCAGGGGGCGGTCGAGACCACCACCGTCTTCCCGGCCTTGTCGTGCAGGCCCTGTTTGTAGGGCTTGTCCGTGAGGATCGTGATGATGAGGACGATCTGCCACAGACACGGACAGCACAGCAGGGCGGGCAGCCAGAGGACGGCCGTGCGGGTCAGGGCCGCGCTGGTGGTGGGCACGCTGCCGTCGTTGAGCATCGCGACCCGCAGGTTCAGCAGCTTCTTGCCGACCGTCTGACCGTCCCGCTTCAGCATGATGGTGTCGTACGCGAGGTACGCCACGATGCCGATGAGGTTCCAGGCGAGACCGCTGCCGCTGTACGCGCGGCCGATGACGTCGGAGGCGTCCTCGCCGCTCCTCGTCTCGTACACCCAGCGGTCCGAGGTCGCCCATTCAAGGAGGCCGAGCGGGATCGCGATCAGCAGGGCGTCGATGATGCGGGCGAGCAGGCGCCGCCCGAAGTCGGCGAGCGGCGGCATCCCGCTGAGGGGGTCGGGACCGCCGTACTGGTTTCCCCCGCCGTACGGGTCGTACGGCGGCGGGGTGCTGCCATAGGGCGAACCGGGGGGCGGTGCGCCGTAGGGGCCTCCGGGGGGAGGGCTTCCGTACGGACCGCCGCCGGGGGGAGGGGTGCCGCTGCCCGGAGGTGGGCCGCCTCCGGGGGGCGGGCCCTGGCTCCAGCCGGGGGGCTCGGACGGCTTCTTGAGGAACGGGTCGTCCTCGGGCCGCTCGCCGGGCGGCGGTTCGTTGCTCATGTCCGCAGTGCACCGCGCGGGGCGGGGCCCCGCAACGGTACGGGGCCCGTTCGGGGTACCCCCGCCGCCCGGACCCGGCGTCAGGTGCCCGCGACGAAGGTGCGGGCCGCCTTGTCGTGCCAGCACTGGCGCCACGGGCGGTCGAACAGGCACCACACGACGTTGACCACGCCGACGGCGAGCACGCCGAGGACTCCGTAGACCAGCCAGCGGCGCAGGGCCGCGCCGAAGGCCGGCGGCTCGTGCGACTCGATGCCGCGCACCTGGACCCGCAGCAGCCGCTTGCCCAGCGTGCGGCCCCACTTGGCGGTGGGCAGCGCCTCGTAGAGCACGCCGAGGAGCAGGAAGGCGCCGAGCACGATGGCGAGGTAGCCGCCGGTGGTGCCGTCCAGGAGGTAGACCGTCACCGTCTCGCCGGACAGCTTCGCGGCGTCGATCTTCGCCTGGATGTGGTCCGCGCCCTTGATCCAGAGCGGCACGGCGAGAGCGGCGACGGCCCCGCCGAGCACCACGGTGTCCACGAGCCGGGCGGCGAGCCGCCGCCCGAGACCGGCGGGCCTGGCCGCCGCCTGGGCCCGCGCGGCCCGCAGGAACGGGTCCTCCACGGGCGGCTTCCACGGCACCACGGGCTCCCCGGGCCCCGACCGCTCCTCGGGCCGCGCCAGCTGGTGCACCTGCTGCGCCCAGGACGCGGAGCCCCCGCCGGACCCGGTGGTGACGGGCGAGGAGGGCGCGGCGGCCTGCTGCTGTACGGGAGCGGGCTGCTGGGGTACGGAGTGCTGCTGTTGTACGGGCGCGGGCTGCGGGGCGACCGGCGCCGAGGGCAGCGCGGCCCGGGCGGCCGCCGGGCCCTGCGGCTCGCCCCGGCGCGGGTCGGCCACGCGCGGGTCGCCCCCGACGCGCGGGTCCCCCGGCCGCTGCCGGCCGGGCAACGGCTGAGCGGGCAGCGACTGCACCGGCGCCCCCGACGGGGCCCGGCCGAACCCCTGGCCCGGCGGGACGGGGGCCGGGTCGGCGGGCAACGGCAGAGCCGCCCCGGACCGCTCGGACGCCGACCCGGCGGGCAGCGGCTGCGGCCGCCCGGCCTCGGGCTGAGCGGGAAGCGGTTGCGGGGAAAGCGGCTGCGCGGGAAGCGGCTGGGGCCCCTGCCCCGGCGCCGGATCCCCCGGCTGACCCCACAAGACCCGCCGCGCCGCGTCGTCGCCGAAGCCCGACTGGTGGGAGGCGTCGGCCTGCCAGGCCGGGGCCGGGTCGGGGCGGCTGCCGTGGAGGGGGGCGGGCTCGGGCTCGTCGAGGAAGACGGGGCCCGTCTCCTCGACGGCGGGGGCGGGCGACGGCACCGGCGTCGGCGGGGCCGAGGCGAGGGCGGGCGCCGCCGGGGCCGCGCCGGCCGGCGGCACGGGCATGGCTTCGCCCTCGGCCGGGGCGGGCCGGCTCGTACCGGGCACCCAGGCGGCGCCGTTCCAGTACCGGACATATCCGGGGATGGACGGATCGGGGTAGAAGCCGGAAGCGGGGGTTCCGTCTCCGGTAGCCGGGGTGGGGGCGCTCATCACGGTCCCGTATCTGCTCGTGGGCCTCGTCAATACAGGGGTCCACATCTACCAGACGGGCGACCGCCCCCGGGCGGGTCCTTCGGTACCGACCACTATCCGGTCAACCTGGAGGCGCCCCTCACCCGCCCGTGGACCGGGCCCGGAACCCCCCGTCCGGGCCGTTTCCCAGGCCGCCGGAAAAATTTTCCGGAAGTCGCGTCATAGCAGCGCCGTACCCCGCTCTCACCTGGTGCGGCCCGATCCCGGGCCCGTACGCGGAGAGGAAAGGCACTGTCATGCACACCGTGGTGGAACGCGAGCTGGAACTCAAACTCGTGCTGTCGCCGGAGCGCAGCATCCCGGTCCCGGCCCGGCTGGCCTATCGCACGGACGACCCGTACGCCGTGCACATCACCTTCCACATCGGCTCCGATCACCCCGTCAACTGGACGTTCGCGCGTGAGCTGCTCGTCGAGGGGGTGTTCCGGCCGTGCGGCCACGGCGACGTCCGGATCTGGCCCACCAAGGTGGACGGGCGCAGCGTGATCCTGATGGCGCTCAGCTCGCCGGACGGCGACGCGCTCCTGGAGGCGCCGTCCGCCCAGGTGTCGGCGTGGCTGGAGCGGACCCTGCGGGTGGTCCCCCCGGGTTCTGAGACCGAGCAGCTCGGCATCGACGACGGCCTCGCCGAGCTGCTCGCGCCCACGACCGGCCGCACGCCCGGCCGCAGCCGTGCCGAGGAGCTGTACCTGAACGACCCGTGGCCCTCGGACGAGTCGCGGCCGGAGGAAGGTGCGTGACGGGAGAGGCCACAGACGTACAGGACACAGGAGTAACGGTTGTTCAGAACAGCTTGCCGGGGTTCAGCAGGCCCAGCGGGTCGAAGGTCCGCTTGACCGCGCGCTGCATCTCCACGCCCACCGGGCCGAGTTCGCGGGCCAGCCACTCCTTCTTCAGCACGCCCACGCCGTGCTCGCCGGTGATCGTGCCGCCCAGCTCCAGACCGAGCGCCATGATCTCGTCGAAGGACTCCCGGGCCCGCCTCGACTCGTCCTCGTCGGCGGCGTCGAAGCAGACGACCGGGTGGGTGTTGCCGTCCCCGGCGTGCGCGCAGACGCCGATGGTCAGGTCGTACTTGGCGGCGATCGCCGAGGTCCCCTCCAGCATCGCGGCGAGCCGCGAGCGCGGGACGCAGACGTCGTCGATCATCGTGGCCGGCTTGATGGTCTCCAGCGCGGTGAGCGCCAACCGCCGCGCCTGGAGCAGCAGTTCGGACTCGGCGGCCGACTCGGCCGGGACCACCTGGACGGCTCCGGCGGCGGTGCACAGCTCCCCCACGGCGACCAGGTCGGCGGCGGGGTCGGGGGTGTCGAAGGCGGCGAGCAGCAGCGCTTCGGTGCTGTCCGGCAGACCCATGTGGGCCATGCGGTTGACGGCCCGTACGGTCGTACGGTCCATGAGTTCGAGCAGCGACGGCGTGTGGCCGCGCTCCATGATCGCGCAGACCGCTTCGCAGGCGGCGGCCGCGGAGGGGAACTCGGCGGCGAGCACCAGCTGCTCGGGCGGTGCGGGCCGCAGCGCCAGGACGGCCTTGACCACGATGCCGAGGCTGCCCTCGGAGCCGACGAAGAGCCGGGTCAGGTCGTATCCGGCGACGCCCTTGGCGGTGCGGCGGCCGGTCTCCAGGAGGCGGCCGTCGGCGAGGACGACGTCGAGCCCGAGGACGTACTCGGCGGTCACCCCGTACTTCACACAGCACAGCCCGCCGGACGCGGTGCCGATGTTCCCGCCGATGGTGCACTGCTCCCAACTGGACGGATCCGGCGGGTAGTAGAGCCCGTGTTCCATGACTTTCCGGGAGAGCACGGCGTTGACGACGCCGGGCTCGACGACCGCGACCCGGTCGACCGGGCTGATCTCCAGGATGCGGTCCATCCGGACGAGGGACAGCACGACGCAGCCCTCGGTCGCGTTGGCGCCGCCGGACAGGCCGGTGCGGGCGCCCTGCGGCACGACCGGGACGCGCAGCTCGGTGGCGGTGCGCATGATGTGCTGGACCTGCTCGACCGTACGCGGCAGGACGACCACGGCCGGGGCCCCGGCGGCGCAGAAGCTCGCCATGTCGTGGGCGTAGGAGGCGGTGACGTCCGGGTCGGTGATCAGCGCGTCGGCGGGCAGGCCCGCGCGCAGCCGTTCGAGGAGGACGCCCGGCTCGGGGGCGGGCGGGGCGACGGGCTCGGCTCCATCGTTCATGATCCCAGCGTGGCACCCGGGGCCATCGGTGTGAACCCCGCGCGGTCCGGCGGGCGCGGACGGCATGTGCTCTTCTTATGGACGCACAGTGATCGCCATGGAGACCGAAGACGAATGGCCGCCGCACCGGCGGACCCTGACGCTGCCGCCGCCGGCGCGGCCGACGCCGCTGGAGCCGGCCGGGCCGCCGCCCGCCCGCACCGCGCGCCGCACGATGATCGGCGCGGCGGTGGCCGCGCTGCTGACCGCCGGGGTCCTCGTGGTCCTGCCGCAGACCCGGATCGGCGGCGGCCAGGACGCGCCGCCGCCCGCGCCGGGACCGGCCGCGCGGGCGCTGACGGCCGTCGGGGCGGGGGCGCCCGCGGCGGCCGCCGATCTGACCGCGCTGATCGCGGACCGGCGGGCGTGGGTGCGCACGCACCCCTCGGACGACGCGTCCTGGGCGGTGCTCGGCTCCGCCTATCTGGGGCGCGGGCTGCGGGCGGCGGACTCCTCGTACTTTCCGCGCGCCGAGTGGGCCCTGCGCCGCTCGCTGGCGGTCCGGCCGGCCGCGCGGGGCAACGCGGACGCGCAGCTCGGCCTGGCGGCGCTCGCCAACGCGCGGCACGACTACGGGGCCGCGCGGACGCTGGCCGAGGAGGTCCGGCGGCGCGATCCCAAGCGCTGGACGGTGTATCCGGTGCTGATCGACGCGTACGGGGGCCTGGGCGACCTCAAGGGCGCGAGCAGGTCGGTGGAGCAGCTGCTCGATCTGCGCGGCGGCTCGGTGGCGCTGGCCGAGGCGGGGGCGGTGTACCGGGAGCGGGGCTGGCGCGAGGACGCGGCGGCGACGCTGGCCGAGGCGGCCGCGTACGCCACGACGCCGGTCCAGAAGGCGGACTGCCTGCGGCAGTTGGGCGACCTGGCGTGGGACCGGGGCGAGCCGGCGGAGGCGCTCGCGCAGCACTCGGCGGCGCTGCGCACGGATCCGGGCGGGCACGCGGCGCTGGCGGGCAAGGCACGGGCGGAGCTGGCGCTCGGCCGTACGACCGCCGCCCGCCATGACTACGCGGCGGCGGTCGCGCACCAGCCCCGCCCCGAATACCTCCTTGAACTGGGCGAGTTGTACGAGTCGCTCGGGCTCGGCGCGGACGCCGACGCCCAGTACGCGCGGCTGCGCGCGCGGGCCGCCTCGGACGACGGGCACGGGGTGAGCGACGCGCTCGTCCTCGGCCGCTTCGAGGCGGACCACGGCGCGCCGGAGTCGGCGGTGGCGCGGCTGCGCGCCCAGTGGCGGCGGGCGCCGAGCGCGGCGGTGGCGGATGCGCTGGGGTGGGCGCTGTACCGGACCGGGGAGTCGGAGGAGGGGCTCGTGTTCGCGAAGCAGGCGGCGGAGAAGGGGGGTCGGAGCGCGCTGTTCTCCTATCACCGGGGGGTGCTGGAGCGGGAGCTCGGGCAGTCCGGTCCGGCTCGGCGCGATCTGGAGGAGGCGCTGCGGACGAATCCGTACTTCTCGCCGTTGCTGGTGCCGAAGGCGCGGGAGGGGCTGGAGGGGTTGGGGGAGCCGGCGGAGGGCGGCCCGAAGGACGTGTACGGCTACGTGCCGGATCCGCCGACGGGCTCGGCCAGCCCTCGCAAGCGTAAGCAGTAACCCCGTTCGTCTGCGGGTGGGTGGGGGCTGGTCGCGCAGTTCCCCGCGCCCCTTAGATGCCGCTGCGCGGCAATCCCCTGGGCGCCCCGAAGGGGCGCATCTTTAGGGGCGCGGGGAACTGCGCGACCAGCCCACCACCGGCCCGCGGACAAACTCCGGGCAAAAACGGCTGCGGCCCCACAGGTCAGGTCCGTGGGGCCGCAGGATCTCGACCGTAACTCAACTACCGTGCCCGCACGGCAAGGTCACAGATTGCCCCGCTTCTCCTGCTCCCGCTCGATCGCCTCGAAGAGCGCCTTGAAGTTGCCCTTGCCGAAGCCCATCGAACCGTGCCGCTCGATCATTTCGAAGAAGACCGTCGGCCGGTCCTGCACCGGCTTCGTGAAGATCTGGAGGAGGTAGCCGTCCTCGTCCCGGTCCACGAGGATCTTCAGCTCGCGCAGGGTCTCGACGGGCACCCGGGTCTCGCCCGCCCACTCGCCCAGCGTGTCGTAGTACGAGTCCGGCGTGTCCAGGAAGGCGACGCCCGCGGCGCGCATCGCCCGTACCGTCGAGACGATGTCGTTCGTGGCGAGCGCGATGTGCTGGACGCCCGCGCCCCCGTAGAACTCCAGGTACTCGTCGATCTGCGACTTCTTTTTCGCGATCGCGGGCTCGTTGATCGGGAACTTGACCTTGAGCGTGCCGTCCGCGACGACCTTCGACATCAGCGCGCTGTACTCGGTCGCGATGTCGTCGCCCACGAACTCCTTCATGTTCGTGAAGCCCATGACGTTGTTGTAGAACGCCACCCACTCGTTCATCTTGCCGAGCTCGACGTTGCCGACGCAGTGGTCGATCGCCTGGAACGTGCGCTTGGCAGGCGGCTCGACCATCGGGTCGGCGGCGACGAAGCCGGGCAGGTACGGGCCGGTGTAGCCGGACCGGTCGACCAGGGTGTGCCGGGTCTTGCCGTACGTGGCGATCGCCGCAAGGACCACCGTGCCGTGCTCGTCCTTCAGCTCGTACGGCTCGGCGAGGCCGGTCGCGCCGTGCTCGGTGGCGTACTTGTACGCCGCGCGCGCGTCCGGCACCTCGATGGCGAGGTCGACGACGCCGTCGCCGTGCTCGGCCACGTGGTCGGCCAGGAAGCGGCCGTGGTCGGTGGACGCCTTGATGACGGAGGTGAACACGAAACGGGCGGACCCGTTGGTCAGGACGTACGAGGCGGTCTCGCGGCTGCCGTTCTCCGGTCCGGAGTACGCGACGAGCTTCATGCCGAAGGCGGTCGAGTAGTAGTGCGCGGCCTGCTTGGCGTTGCCCACGGCGAAGACGACCGCGTCCATTCCCTTCACCGGGAAGGGGTCGGCCTGCCGGGCGGTGTCGGGGGTGTGATCGATGGTCTCAGTCATAGCGGCAGGCTCCCCCCGTCCTGCAAGGTGCGCAATAGTTTGTGTTTGAGGTGGGCAATCTGCTCAGCAGAGAGACCACCCCCACCCTCTTTCTGTACATCGTGACCATCCGGAGAGGCTCATGGCGATCGATCATCTGGACGGGCGGCTCATCGTGCTCCTGGCGCGGGAGCCGCGCATCGGGGTCCTTGAGGCGTCCCGTCGGCTCGGCGTGGCGCGCGGCACCGTACAGGCCCGGCTCGACCGGCTTCAGTCGAACGGAGTCATCCGGGGATTCGGCCCGGACGTCGACCCGGCGGCGCTCGGCTACCCGGTGACCGCCTTCGCGACCCTGGAGATCAAACAGGGCCAGGGCGCCGACGTACGGGCGCACTTGGCCACCGTGCCGGAGGTCCTGGAGCTGCACACCACCACCGGGCACGGCGACATGCTCTGCCGTCTGGTGGCCCGCTCCAACGCCGACCTCCAGCGGGTGATCGACCGGGTCGTCGGTTTCGACGGCATCGTCCGGGCCTCCACGGCGATCGTCATGGAGAACCCCGTCCCCCTGCGGATCATCCCGCTGGTGGAGCAGGCGGCGGAGGACTCCGTCAGAGGCTGAAGTCCGCCGCGAGTCACAAAGAACTCCTTGCAAAGAGCTCGATGCAAAGAAACCCTTGCAACAACTTCTTTGCAGGTCTACGGTTGAGTCATGAGCGAGCACGACGACCCGAAGCCCGAAGCCCCGACGCCTGAAACCCCGAAGAGCGAGCCCCGCGAGCGCACGCTCGACGCGCGCTCCCTGCGGGGCCTGGCCCACCCCCTGCGGATCCGCCTGCTGGCGGCACTCCGGCACGACGGCCCGGCCACCGCCTCCCAGCTGGGCGAACGGCTCGGCGAGTCGAGCGGCGCGACCAGCTACCACCTGCGCCAGCTCGCCGCGCACGGCTTCGTCGAGGACGCGCCCGGACACGGCAAGGGCCGCGAGCGCTGGTGGCGAGCCGCCCACGACGGCACCAGCTTCACCGCGGAGCTGCACCACGACCCCGACCCCGAGGTGCGCGGCGCCGCCGACCTCTTCAAGCACGAGATCGCGACCATCCACACCCAGGAGCTCTCGACCTGGCTGGGCACCGCGAGCGACTGGCCCGACGAGTGGTCCGCCAACTCGGACATGAGCGACTTCACACTCCGGCTGACCGTCGCGCAGCTGCGCGAGCTCAACGAGAAGGCGCACGAGCTCATCGAGAGCTACCGCGACCTCGCCCACACCGAGGCCGAGGACACCGCCCAGGTCCGCTTCCACCTGCACTCGTTCCCGCGCAAGAGCCACTGACCCCAAACCACGAGCAGCGAAGGGATCACGCACCATGCTGCCCTCCACGCACCTCACCCTGCACGAAATACGCGCCGCCGAACTCCGCAAGGAGGCCGCCGACTACGCCCTCATACCGCGCGACCGCCACCGCATGCGCACTCAAGTCGGCCTGAAGCTGGTCGAGTTGGGCACCCGCCTCGCCCAGCCCCCCGCGCGCCACCGCCACCGCACCCGTATCGCATGAGCGGCGACGGGGGGCACGCCGAGGAGCGGAGCGCACGTACACGCACTCCACTGGCCGCCGTCCTGACGGCCAACACCATTTCCACCGCGGGAAGTTCGCTGACGCTGATCGGCGTCCCGTGGTTCGTTCTGGAGACCACCGGGAGCGCCGGGCGGGCCGGGGTGGTGGCCTTCTGCGCCACCCTGCCGATCGTGGTGGCCGCACTGGTCGGGGGCCCGGTCATCGACCGCCTTGGCCGGCGCCGAGTGAGCGTGGGCTCCGACCTGGTCTGCGCGTTCGCCGTCGGAGCCATCCCGCTCCTCCACTTCGCGGGCGCGCTCCACTTCTGACTGCTGTGCGCGCTGATGGCGCTGGAAGGGCTGGCCGCCACGCCCGGCCGGACCGCCCGTTACGTCCTGGTCCCCGACCTCGCCGAGCGCGCCGGTACGACCCTGACCCGCGCGGCCAGCCTCTTCGACGCCGTGCAGCGCGGCGCGAGGATGGCGGGCGCCGCGCTCGCCGGGCTGCTGATCGCGCTGGTCGGCGCGGAGTCCGTGCTGCTCCTGGACGCGGCGACGTTCGGTACGTCCGCGCTCCTGGTCGCCCTCGGCGTTCGCGGCATCCGCGCGGCCGAGCCGGTACGGGACGCGGCACCGGTCTCCCTGACCACCTACCGGTCCGAACTCCGCGAGACGTACGCCTTCTTGCTGCGCGCCCGGCTGCTGCTCGCGGTCACCGTGATGGTCATGGCCACCAACGGCCTCGACCAGGGCTGGAACGCCGTCCTGCTGCCCGTGCACGCCGAGCGCGAACTCGGCGGCGCCACCCAACTCGGCCTGCTCACCGCCTCGTTCGGCGCGGGCGGACTGCTCGGCGCGCTGCTGTACGGCGCGGTGGGCCACCGGTTCCCGAGGCGCGCGGTGTTCACCGCCGCCTTCGTCCTGGCGGGCGCGCCCCGCTTCGTGGTGGCCGCGCTGACCGGCTCGGCGCTGCCGCTCGCCGCCACGATGGCGCTCGGCGGCCTCGCGGGCGGCATGCTCAACCCGATCCTGACGACGGTGACGTACGAACGCGTCCCCCAGGAACTGCGCAGCAGGGTCTCCGGCGTGCTCACAGCAGGCTGCGAACTGGCGATGCCGCTCGGCGGCCTGGGCGCGGGCCTACTGGTGGACGCGGCGGGGGCGCGGGGCGCGCTGCTGGCGGCGGGAGCGGTGTACCTGGCGACGACGCTGAGCCCGCTGGTGTTTCCGGCGTGGCGGGGGATGGACGAGGCCGAACTCCCACAGAAGAGCGACGAGTTGACGCTTGAGGGCGCAAGCACCGCACACTGAGCAACTTTACGAGTGCGGCGGCCCCCATTGCCTTTAGGGGCGCGGGGCTGTGACATTTGCGGCTCCGCCGCGTGGGCGCGACCAGCCCCCACCGGCCCGCAGACGAACAACAGCCGCCCAGCGAAGCAGGCTCAGCAGCTCGGAACGTCCCCGCCCTTATCCAGCGCCTTCAGGGCCGAAACCGCCCCCGACAGCGTGGTGACGGGAATCAGCCGCAGCCCACCCGGCAGCTCGGCCTTCGCGTCCGAGCACTCGGCCTTCGGCACGAGGAACACGGTCGCCCCGTCCCGCCGAGCCGCCCGCGTCTTGAGCGACACCCCGCCGACCGCACCCACGCTGCCGTCCGCCTCGATCGTGCCCGTACCGGCGATCGTGCGGCCGCCGGTGAGCTCGCCGCCGGAACCGTTGCCGTCGAGCTTGTCGACGATGCCGAGGGAGAAGAGCAGCCCGGCGCTGGGCCCGCCGACGTCGGCCAGGTTGAGGGTGACCTTGACCTGCTTCGGACCGAGGTGGAGGTAGTTCAGGGCGGCCGCGGTGGCGCTGTCCTGCGACTCCTCCATCTCGGCCCGGTTGTGCTCGGTGATCTCCTTGTCGCTGCCGCCGCTCGGGTAGACCGAGTCGCGGGGCATGACGGCCTGGTCGGTACGGAACCAGGCGCGCACCACGTCCGCGATCCCGACGTCGGCGGACGGCCCGGTCGCCTCGATGGTCGTCATCCGCAGCTGCCCGGTGGTGTGCCGGGCGGGCCTGCCCTCGATGGTGATCACCGGGGTGCCCTTGTCGTCCCCGAGCACGTTCGCGGTCAGCCCCGGCTGCGCCACCGAGAACGGCAGCGGCGCGAAGCCGACGACGGCGAGCAGCGCGACGACGGGGGCCGAGCCGATGGCGAGGTTGCGGAGGCGTGAGTGACGGGGGTGCACGGACCCAATGTATCGGGGCGTGCCCCCCGGCTTGCCGGGGCTCCGCCCCGGGCCGCTCACCGCAGCGCGTCCGCGACCTCCCGCGCCGCGTCCACCACCCTCGGGCCGACCCGCTCCGGCACCGCGTCCGCGAGCATCACCACGCCCACGCTTCCCTCTATCCCGGTGATCCCGACCAGCGGCGCGGCGGCGCCGCTCGCCCCCGCCTCCAGCTCGCCGTGGGTGAGGGTGAAGCCGGGGTCGACGAGGCCGCCCGCCTGGCGGGCGGAGAGGATGGCGCGGCCCGCCGCGCCCCGGTCGAGCGGGTGGCGGAACCCGGCCCGGTAGGCCACGTGGTAGTCGGTCCACGTCGGTTCGACGACCGCGACGGCGAGCGCGTCGGCCCCGTCGACCAGCGTGAGGTGGGCGGTCGCCCCGATGTCCTCGGCGAGCGAGCGCAGCGCGGGCAGGGCCGCCTCCCGTACGAGGGGATGGACCTGCCGGCCCAGCCGCAGCACTCCGAGTCCGACCCGGGCGCGGCCGCCCAGATCACGTCGTACGAGAGCGTGCTGTTCCAGTGTGGCGAGCAGACGGTAGACCACCGTCCGGTTGACGCCGAGTTTGTTGGACAACTCGGTGACGGTCAGGCCGTGGTCGGTGTCGGCGAGCAGCTTGAGGACACGCAGTCCCCGGTCGAGCGTCTGGGAGGTCTCCGCGGTCACGACGCCCACTCCTTATGGTGAGTCGCGGCGGCTCCCCACGGGATCGCGGCACCGGTCCCATCGGCGACGCGCACAGAGGCCGCCGGCAGGCCATGGCACCGGCTGCGCTCCGCGGCGGCGCTGCCACGGGGCGTTTGCATGGCGGGACAGTAGCGATCGGTCCCGCTCAGCGGAAGCCCTCGTCCAGAATCCGGGCGCGCACGTTGACGACCCGGGGCATTGCTCCTGGTTCAGGACCTAAGTCCAGGGTGCCCGGGACCTTGGTCGCCGCGGGCGACTTTGCTTTCCCATTACTGTTGCGGTGTGCGAGGGGCGTCCGTGGGGGACGGCCCTCGCCGCCGCATCCCGTCCCCACGGGAGAAGGCGGGGCCCGCCGTCGCACCCGGGCCCCGCCGAGGGCGTACGGAGGCTCAACTTCCGTACGCGAACACGAGGTTGATGGGCCTCACTTCATCCGAGTGGCCCACTCCTGCACCTTCTTGATCCGCTCCCGGATCTGCCCGGCGGTCGCCTCGGCGCTCGGCGGGCCGCCGCACACCCGCCGCAGCTCGGTGTGGATGACGCCGTGCGGCTTCCCGCTCTGATGGACGTACGCGCCGACCATCGTGTTCAGCTGCTTGCGCAGCTCAAGCAGCTCCTTGTGGGAGACGACGGGCCGCCGCTCGGCGGGCATCTCAAGGAGGTCGGCCTGCTCGGCGGGCTTCTGCCGGCTGTGCGCGATCTGCCGGGCCTGCCGCTTCTGGAGCAGCAGCTGCACCTGATCGGGTTCGAGCAGTCCCGGGATACCGAGGTAGTCCTGCTCCTCCTCGCTCCCCGGGTGCGCCTGCATGCCGAACTCGGCGCCGTCGTACAGCACCCGGTCGAAGACGGCGTCGGACTCCAGGGCCTCGAAGGGAAGCATGTCCTGCTCCCCGGTGTCCTCGTCCTGCTGCTTCTCGGCCTCGGCGAGGAGCTTGTCCTCCTCGGCGTACGGGTCCTCCTCGCCGTCCTTCTTGGGCTTGTCGAGCACGTGGTCGCGCTCGACCTCCATCTCGGAGGCGAAGCTCAGCAGGGTCGGGATGGTCGGCACGAACACGGAGGCGGTCTCGCCGCGCCGCCGCGACCGTACGAAACGGCCGACGGCCTGGGCGAAGAAGAGGGGGGTGGAGATGGTGGTGGCGTAGACGCCGACGGCGAGCCGGGGCACATCAACGCCTTCGGACACCATACGAACGGCGACCATCCACCGATCGTCGCTCTCACTGAACTCGTCGATCTTCTTGGAGGCGCCGTTGTCGTCGGAGAGAACAACGGTCGCTTTACGGCCGGTGATCTCCCGAATGAGCTTGGCGTAGGCGCGGGCGGAGTCCTGGTCGGAGGCGATGACGAGGGCACCGGCGTCCGGGATGCCCTTGCGGACCTCGGTCAGCCGCTGGTCGGCGGCGCGCAGCACGTTCGGCATCCAGTCGCCGCGCGGGTCGAGCGCGGTGCGCCAGGCCTGCGAGATGGCGTCCTTGGTGAGGGGCTCCCCGAGCCGCGCCTCGATCTCGTCCCCGGCCTTGGTGCGCCAGCGCATGTTGCCGCTGTACGAGAGGAAGATGACGGGCCGCACGACGCCGTCGCCGAGGGCGTTCCCGTATCCGTAGGTGTAGTCGGCGGAAGACCGCCGAATCCCGTCATTGCCTTCTTCATACGTGACGAAGGGGATGGGATTGGTGTCGGACCGGAAGGGGGTGCCGGTGAGGGCGAGGCGCCGGGTGGCGGGATCGAAGGCTTCGAGGCAGGCCTCACCCCAGGACTTCGAGTCTCCCGCGTGGTGGATCTCGTCCAGGATGACGAGGGTCTTGCGCTGCTCGCACCGGTTGCGGTGGAGCATGGGCCGGACGCCGACACCGGCGTACGTCACGGCGACCCCGTGGTACTCCTTGCTCAGCGGCCCCGCGCTGTAGTCCGGATCCAGCCGTATACCGATCCGCGCGGCGGCCTCCGCCCACTGCTTCTTCAGGTGCTCGGTCGGCGCGACGACGGTGATCTGCTGCACGACGTGGTGGTGCAGCAGCCACGACGCGAGCGTCAGCGCGAACGTCGTCTTGCCGGCGCCGGGCGTGGCGACGGCGAGGAAGTCGCGCGGCTGCTCCTGGACGTACTTCTCCAGCGCCCCCTGCTGCCAGGCACGCAGCTTGTTGGCGGTACCCCACGGGGCACGGCCGGGAAAGGCGGGTGAGAGGTGGTGGGAGGCGGTAGTAGTCACGGTCTCCGGTTCGTGCGGTCGGGGCGGCGGCGCGGGCGCGTGGCGATGCTGGCTCAGCGCTCGTGGTCGGGGTCACGGTCACGTACGTACGACAACCGGGCCACCTTACCGGTGGGGCGGGGGCGATCCGGGGTCAACGGGGCGGGTGGGGGGTGGGGGGTGAGCGGGTTCACAGGGGTGGGGGGCTCCCCACCCCGCCCCTTCCCTAAAGCCCTCAGCCGGGCGGCTGGGGTCGTCGTCTGCGGACCGGTGGGGGCTGGTCGCGCAGTTCCCCGCGCCCCTTAAATGCCGCTGCGCGGCATCCCCGGGGGCGCCCCGGAGGGGCGCTTCTAGGGGCGCGGGGAACTGCGCGAGCAACCCAGCACGGTCCGCAGACGAACGGGGCCCGGGGGGCGAAGCCCCCCGGTAGCCCACCCACCCCCGGAGGGTTCAGGGAAGGGGCGGGGAGGGGCAACTCACCGCTCCCCCAGCCGCACCCCCCACCCAAGCCCCCACCACCGCAACCCCCGCCATCGGCAGGAACACCGCCGCGAAGGCCCCCGGATGCGAGGAAGACGCGCCCGCCGCCACCGCGTCATGCGCGGCCCCCACACCCCCACCCCCCAGCGCCGCGAACGCCGCCCCACCCCCCGCGAGCAGCAGCACGTTCGACAGCCCGTCCGAGATCTGGAGGGCCGCCGAGTTCGCCCCCGCCTCCTCCGGCGCCGAAAGCTTCAGCAGCAGCACGCTCGTCGAGGCGATGACCATGCCCATCCCGAAGCACCCCACGCCCCAGGCGACCGCCACCACCCACACCGGCACCCAGGAGATCAGCACGCTCGGCGCCGCCGCGATGGCCGCCGCGACCATGATCATCCCCAGCACCATCAGCCGCTCCCGGTACGGCTCGGCCCACGGCCGCGCCTGCACGTACGACCCGAGCGCCCACGTCGCCCCGCCCGCCGCCAGCGAGAATCCGGCCATCGTCGGCGACAGCCCCCGCTGCGTCACCAGCATCAGCGGTACGAACGACTCCGCCGCGATGAACGACCCCGCCGCGATCCCCCGCAGCAGCACCACGGACGGCAGCCCGCGCGCCGCCCGGTACGTCCCGGGCGGCAGCAGCCCGCGCCGCCCCGCGACGGCGGGCACCAGCAGGGCGAAGCCCACGGCCGCCGGCAGCAGCGACAGCCACCGCAGGTCCTGCCCGGCGTACTGGAGCAGCCCCGCCCCCAGCGAGATCATCAGCGCCAGCCGGATCCGCCGCCGGTCGAACGCCTCCACCGGCGCCGAGGGGTCGGCGGGCCCGGAAGCCATCCTCCGTATCGCGGGTAGCGCGAGCGCCAGCGGAAAGACGACGAGCGCCGGGATCCCCACGAACACCCACCGCCACCCGAGGTGCTCGGTGATGGTCCCCGCCGCCAGCGGCCCGACCACCGACGGCACCACCCAGCTCGCCGCGAACGCCGCCATGATCGCGGGCCGCATCGGCTCCGGGTAGGCGCGCCCGACGACGACGTACAGCGCCACGATGACCAGCCCGCCCCCGAGCCCCTGCACGGCGCGCCCGGCGATGAACGTCCACATGTTCACCGCCGTACCGGACAGCAGCAGCCCCGCCCCGAACGCCGATATCCCCACCGCGAGCGCCCCCAGCGGCCCCCGCCGATCCGCCCACTGCCCGGCGACGACCATCCCGAACAGGCTGGTCGTGAAGTACGAGGAGAAGGCGAACGCGTACAGCGACACCCCGTCGAGCTCCCGCGCCGCGACCGGCATGGCGGTCCCGACGGCGGTCGCCTCGAAGGCGATGAGGAGGACGACGGCGATGGTGCCGATGCTGAGCGCGCGGTGGGTTTTGCCGAGAATGCCGGGGCTGCCGCCTGGTTCGGCGGGCACGTCGATGGGGGCTGCGGACGGGGTGACATCCGCATCGGCGGACTCCAGGGCACTCATGGAGCCCACAGTAAGGGCCTACACCACCTTTGACCCCTGTCCAGAGATGGGCCCCCACCTCAGCTTTTGGTCGTACACCTCAGGCCCCACACCGGTCCCGTCCCACCCCACATGAACACAACATGGCAGTCCCATTGCACCCCCCGGCTTCCCCTTCCTCCCGCCCTCCCCACCCCCTACGGTCAAAGAAGTCACCACACGGCCGTGTGCCCGAGTGGCTGAGGGGCTCGCCTGCAAAGCGAGTTACGCCGGTTCGATTCCGGTCACGGCCTCAAGAAACACCCAAGAGCGGGCGCCCCAACGACGCGGGGGCGCCCGCTCTGTCCGTTCAAAGCCTCATGCAACTGGCTGCAGAACCAGCGGATCCGGCAACCCACCGGAGTTCTCGCACTCCATCTTCTTGGCGAGTTTGAGTGAAGCCGAGTGCAACACAGTGAGGTAGGCCTCGCGGTATTCCCGCGAGTCGGGAGTCCTGGCCTTGGACATTCGTATCGACGCGTGGACGCGAAGAGGCCGTGCCGAAGATCCCTCCAACTTCGTGCTCACACATTCGAAGTACACATCCGAGCGAGTGACTCCTGCCCAGGCCTTCTTTCCCACTCGATACGCTTCAACACCCATCGGGTGGTGCTCGTCCGTCACGTCCCAGGGGGCGTAGACATCGAAGTTCATCCGGATTGAATGCCCGCCCCCCTCTCGAGCCACCACACAGAGCGTGGAGGAGGAACGCGACCAGTTCAGGCGCTTGCGGTAGTCGGACTTCAAGAATTGCTCCGTCTTCGACAGCCCGTCAGTAACCGTATGCTCAAAAGCGGTCGCACCGGTCAACTTCTCCAGGGATTTCGCCGCCTGGCCCGAGAACAACTCGCCACATACACGTGTCGCATCCAGGGGCTCATCTGCTCCGTCTCCGCCACACGCAGACAGCGTAAAACCGAGGACTATCGACAACATCGCAAAGCGCGACCTCATCAGCCCGCCCACACCTCTCACCTGCCTGCTCGGATCAACCGGTCTCGGGGTCGTTTCCCTGCTGATCCTCCTTGCTGTTGCCCGTGAGGTAACCGATTTTGAGGGAATCTTGCAAATCTCGGCCGAATTCACTGTTGCGATCAATGCCATACCTCTCGCAAAAGTGGTCCAGCGGCGCCTGAGCGCTGTGTTCTCCCGCCCGATACACCTTGGTCTTGTTGTCTCTGATGTCCCCTTCGATCTTCTCTTTCTGACCTTCCACAGATTTGTCAGACCAGTCGCCCACAACCTGCCCCGCAAGCTGCTCCAGCGCACCGCTACCCGCGTCGACAGCAAGCGGAACAGCGATAGCCGCAGCTCCCGCTGCCGCAGCGGACGCCGGGAGGAAGGCAACGCCTGCGGCAATTGCCGAAGTCGCACCAAACCCCACCCAGGCAGAGCGCTTCGCGTGCGCCTTCTCGTACTCCTCGAACTTCTTGTTTCCTTCCGCTTCGACCTGGTCGGCTCGCGACTGGTCGAGCATGCCCTGCACCTCGGCCCCCGTACTGACCGCAGCGCGTGCCCCACCATGGTCGACCCTGCCGTCCGCCCCCACTTGGGTCTCCAGCACGCTGGTGGTGTAGAGCCGCTCTGCGGTCGAAACCGTGGCGTACGCATCAGGGTGCTGTCCCAGCGTGCTCAAGAATGCCCGAGCGGCATCCCGTCCGAACTTAGCGTGGGCATCTGGTGACTTGGAGGGCGCGAAGACGCTCTTGTGGTCGTTTTCCTCAAACGCCCAGTTGATATCGTCGACATACCCCGCAGCCATATTGCCCAGACTGTCCGCCAACACTTCCTGGTGTTTGAGTAGTTTCGCGTCTCCCCCGTACTTCGAGACGACATCGGCCATGATCTCGGCCGAGGTCTCGTCCCGGTGCAGCTCTGGGCGAGGGTCGTCCCAGGCATGGCCAAGTGTCGCCGACTCCAATGCATGCCCGAACGCATCCGTCGTATAGGCCGCAGACTTCTTGGCTTCACTCGGATCGTACCCATCGGTGTCGGGAAACGACTTGTAGCCCTCGCTGCCGAAGTACTCGAGATATTTGTCGATCGGATCGCCGGACTTATCCTTCCCCAAATCCGCCACTCCGCTCCTGACCGTCCCGTCCTCGTTGTACGCGGTCGGATCGGCCGAGAAGAACTGCTTCGACGCCTCCGGGCTGTGGCCGAGAGCCTCCAGCATGGACGTCACCGGGTCGTAGCCGGAACCGTTCACCCCGGACGGGTTGAACGGGTTCTTCTGCCAGCCCCCGACCGGCTTCGTGTCCGCGAACAGGTACGGGTTCTTCTGGTGCAGCTGAACCACATGCTCGGCGATCGGATTGAGGAACTTGGGGTCGTAGTTCCCGTACCGCATGATCCCGCCGAGCAGCTGATACCCGTACGGCGGATTGGTGTCGTACTTCGCGAGCGGAATGCGCTCGGTACCGAGCTTCCGCAGCTCGCCGCCCCAACTGTCCGGCAGATGCCACTTGTTGTCGGGATCGGTCGCGGTGGCCAGATTGAGTCCGAGGTTCTTCTGCAGATCCTGGACGTCCTTGAGCCGCTCCTTGTCCACCTTCGCGTAGTCGTACGTATCGGTCGACAACTGCCCGAAGAATTCCAGCGCGCCCTTCGGGCCGAGCTTCGCGTAGAACGTCGTGGCGAACTCCGCCGACCCGTGATTGTCCCGCAACAACTCATTGAGCTTGTTGAGTTCGGTGTGGGTGATGGCCCGCCCCTTGGAGGCGAGGTCGACGGCCCGCTGCGCTTCCTCCGCGGCCAGGCTGGAGAACCGGGGCGCGGTGAAGTTGTTGTCGTCCGTGACGTTCGCCGCCAGCGCCAGCCGCAACGCCTCGTCCGCGTCGCCACACTCCTCGACCAGCGCCTCGACCCGCCGCTGCCACTCCGCGAGGTTGTCGTTCTGCTTCTTGAGTTCGAGGGAGAAGTCCGGGTCGTGGCGGGCGGTGTAGTCGCCGGAGAGGGAGTAGCGGGCGGTGACCTTGCCGTGGGAGTCGACGACGATGCCGGACTTCTCCGAACCGTCGACGATCTTCTGTAACTCGTCCTTCGCCCGCTTGAACGCCGCGTACCCGTCGTTCAGGACCGCGTGGATCCCCTTCGCCTCCGCCGCCGCGTCCTCGAACTCCTTGGCCGTCTTGCCGATGAACGCCCTGGTCACACCCGCGTTCACCCCGGCCCAGTCGGCCGCGTCCGCGTGGGCCTTCATCCCCTTGCGGGCCTCTTCGGCGAGGGTCTTGAGCTTGGCGACCATGTCCGACCAGTCGTCGACCGCCGTCTTCAGCTTGTCGAGCGGCGCGTTCACCACGTCGTCGTACGTGAGCATGTTCTGATACCGACCTTGGGTGGCTCGAAGTCTCGAAGTCGCTCTGCCTGTCGCCTACTTCAGGTACTCGTCGATCCGCGACACCGCGATCAGCTCGCCCCCAATGCGCTCGTCGTCCTTGGCGTGGGCGGCCATCGAGTAGTCGAGGTGGTTGGAGATCTGCGCGCAGGCGTCGCTGAGGGTGCGCAGCTGGGTGTCCCACTTGGCGCGGACCTTCGCCAGCTCGCCGCCACTGGTGAAGTTGCGGGCGCTGAGCGCGGTCGCGGCGGCGCCGGTGGATTCGCGTGCGTGATTGCCGTCGCGCTTCAGCCCGTCGTGGAGCTTGAAGGCGTCCCCGCCGACCACGCCGAGATCGTCGCGCCGAACGCTGAGGTCGGCTGCGCCGGGGCCGTTCGTCCCGCTCGGCCCGTTGTCGGCGCGGTTCAGCCGCATGGCCACGTTGGCGGCGGCGCTGGCGTGCGCCTGGCGCCACTCTTCCTCGAACGACATGCGGATCCCGCCCCCGTACGCCCCCGGACGACTCTTTACCGTTTCCAAAACGTACGGACGTCGCGCTCTTCGCGCCAGCACATGGTCCGGCTATGGGGTTACGTGGCCGTTTCATCCCCCCTGAATGGCTGGGATGGGGCGGGTGGGTTGACGGGTCGGCGTCTCGTTCTATGTGGTGCGCCGGCGCCGCGACCGTACGAGCGGTACGGCCACTGCCGCGCCGACGACGGCCACCGCTCCCAGGCCGATCCACAGGCCTGTGTTGCCGCCGCTGTCGCCGTTGTCGCCGGATGCCGTTTCCGGGGCTGTGGGCTTGGGAGTGGCGGTGGTGTTCGAAGGCGCCTTGGGGGAAGGAGAGTTGGCGTTGGTCGCGGCCAGGTCGGGGAGCGGGTACTCGTTCGCCGGGCCGGGGTCGCCGGGGTTCGTCAGGGCGATACGGGGGCGGACGACTCCGTAGCCGATGTAGTCCGTGCGCTTCTCGCCGTTGCGGGGGCCGCCGGCTGTGTTGAGCATGACTCGGAGGACCTGGTTGTTGGTCCACTGGGGGTATTTGGACCAGATCAGGGCGGCGGAGGCGGAGGCGAGGGCGGTGGCGTCGCTTGTGCCGTGGCTCAGACAGATCTGGGTGCCGCCGCCGCAGGCCTCCGTCATCTCGTCGCCGGGGGCGGCGAGATCGACCTGCGGGCCGTGCTCGGACTCCTTGGTTGCCTCGATCTTCTTGTCTACGGCCGCTACGCCTACTACGCCGGGAGTTGCGCCAGGGTATTCAACGCGATTGCCCTTGTCCCCGCTGTTACCAACGGAGGCAAAGACCAAGGCCCCCTTGTTCGAGGCGTACTTCACTGCGTTGGTGAGCTCGTCCGACCCTTCCTCCGCGCCCATCGAAATATTGATCACCTTGGCGCCGTGATCCGCTGCGGAGCGAATGGCTTCGCTCAACTTCTGGACGAACTTGGCGACATCCCTGAGCTTCGACCCTTCGTCCGACGGCGGCATGCGAATCGGGAGAATTTTCACGCCGGGCGCCAAACCGTAGGCTCCGTTCCCTCCCGGCCTCTTGCCGGTGCCGGCGATCAAGGAGGCCATGGCGGTTCCGTGCCCCTTGTAGTCGGTGTGGGCGTCCCCCTGCTGCTTGGAGAGGTCGAACCCGGGCAGCACCTGACCTTGGAGATCGGGCAAAGTGTCATCGACGCCGCTGTCGATGACCGCGACGGTGATCCCCTTGCCCGTGCTGGTCTTCCACATCTCTTCGGCCTGCATGGCATCGAGATGCCACTGCCGCTCGCGGACCGTATCCGCATGCGCGGGCGTCGTGGCAACGCCCACCAGCAGCGCCCCCATGAGGAGGGACACGGCACGGCCGTACCTCATTACCCGATGGCTGCTGGTAGGCATGCGCTTCCTTCGTAGAGGCTCAGTCGATTACAGGCGGCACGATACGACGGTCGCTCTGCTGCCAGGTCTCCTCGTCCTCGGTGAGGTAGTCCGGGCGCTCGCCTTCGCGCTCGTCCCGGCGGGCTGCGGGGCCGTGCATACCAGGCGGAACCATCCCTCGACCGGTCTGCCCGGCTCGCGGGTTGCCTTCGCCAGTGCCGTTGCGTACGAGACCCGAACCGCCCTCCGTGAACGGGCGACCGCTCCGGGCACCCGGCTCGGTCGGACGACCGCCGACGATGCCGCCGGGCTCGCCCGCCAGCCGGCGTCCGCCGGAGAAGCCACCCCGGCTTCCACCGCCGCCCAGGTGGCCGCCTGGACCATGGGCCATCGGCGGACGGCCCTGCATGCCCTGAGTGCCTCTAAGGCCCTGACGACCCTCGTCGCCGACGACGGTGCCCCGGGGGATGCCGCTCGTCGGCCGTCCCTCGCCGGGCGGTAGAGGACGGCCGCCGACGATGCCGGGTTCTCGCGGCAGCGCGCTCGGAGGCAGGCCGCCCACGCGCCCAGGGAGGCCGGGACCACGGAGGCCGCCTGTCGCCTGCCGTCCGCCCAGGACGCCGGGCTCCGGCACCCCGTTCTTCCCGCCTCCGGTGAACGTGGGCGGGACGATCCCGACGGGTGGCATCGGTCCGATGTCCGGCCTGCCGACAGGCGGCGTGGTGGGGGTGATGGTCGGGCCGGTGGGAGTGACATGAGTGGGAGGCGGCAGTGTGTTGACACTGTCGATTGACGTACCAGCAGCCCGATCGTGCAGGGGGGTTGGCGACACCCCGGCCGGTGTGACGGCATGTGGTACCCCTGTGACCCCAGTGGTACCACCTGGCGTCGCCGAGGCGTTGGAGGAGTGCCCGCCGGTCTGCGTGGCAGAAGACCTGCCGCTCCGATTCGACGACGGCTGGCTGCCACCCACATACGTCATCCCGTGACGGCCGTCGTCCTCCGGCACAAACACCGCCGGCGGCGGCGGGAACACCGGCGGCCGCAGCGCAGCTATCTGCTCCCCCGAGTGGACGTACGCGTCAGCGAGCCGCTTCAGCTCCCGTACCGCCTCCTGCCGCTGCCCCTCCATCTTCTCGTTGAGGCCGGTCAGCTTGGCCGAGGCGTCGCGGGCGTCCTTCTGGCCGTCGGGGTCGTGGTGGGCGGCGACGTACAGCTGCTGGGTGTCCACCGCCTCCTTCTTGAGGGCGGGGTCGTACACCGGGACCGAGGACTTGACCTGGGCGATGGCGTTCGAGACGGCGTCGAGGTTGGTCGACGCGGCGTTGCTGTACGCGCCCAGGCCCAGCGTGGCCATCGCCGCGTCGTGGCCCCAGTCGGTGAACGCCTTCGCGCCCTCGCCCGTCCAGACGACGCGGCTCATGTGGGTCTTCAGGTCGTCACCGATCTCGGTGATCGTCTTGGCCGCGTCGGCGAGCTTCTTGGCGAGGTGGGAGGCCGAGTCGCCCTTCATGCCCTGGACCATGGCCCAGAGCTCCTGGTGCGACTTCTGCTCAAAGTCCGTCCGCTCCACCGGCGGGACCTTCGGCGCCCCCTGCCCCCGCTGCTGCCCCGGCCCCGGTCCCTTGTTCTCAGCCATGTCGCCGCACCGCCATCCCCTGGAATCCACGCCCCGTGGGGCCGGCCTCCGTCACATCGACCCCCGTCGCGTCGACCCCCATCAGATCGACCCGCCCGTCGCACCCTTGTCCGGCGCCTTCGGCGCAGGCGCACCAGCGGTACCGGGCGCGTCCGCCCCGTACAGCTCCTGCTGCCGGTGCAGTTCCCCGCTGATCGCCCGCATCCGGTCCCGTACGTCCGCGTCCACGCCGTCGTAGCCGTTCTCCGCCGCCAGGACCGCGATGCACAGGCCCTCGATCTGCATGCCGAGGGCCTTGGAGAGCTGGCCGATCTGGTCGTGGACGACCTCGTACACGCCGTACAGGAACGCGCTCTCCTTCAAGTCCTCCGGGCCCAGCTCGGACTTGGCCAGGCGGTCCGCGTCGATCTTGGTGGACGCCGCCTCCGAGTCGTTGAGCTTGGTGAGCAGCGCGTCGACCCGCTTCTTGAAGGTGAGCATCGACTCGGCCTCGCGCGCGAGGTCGGCCGCCGCCACGACAGCGGCACCGGCCGCCGCGCCGATGCCCGGCATCATCCCGAGCACCGGTGCCAGCGCGTTCACCCCGGGCCCCACGTCCCCGCCGCCGTCCTGCGCCACAGTCGCCTCCCCGTTTCCCACAGCTACGAGCTTCACTGTAGTCAGCAGCAATGACAGTCGCACCCTTCCCCCGGTTCCCGGACCAGGGGCATCCCGCGCGCGCGTGGCCGCGAATCATCCCTGTCCGCACGCCTGTTGGCGGGATCGCGCCTTCACTCGACACCGCTCGGTAGCGAACGAGGCCGGTTTCCCGGACCGCCTGAGCCATCGGGCTCTTGCGTGCGCCGCGGCCCCGGTGTTATGCGCGGCTGTACGTTTTTCGGCCGCGCACTGATTTGCGCTTGTGTAGGCCCACCGCGCCCTCGTTAGGGTCGTTCACAGGTGAAGGCGGGCGGGGAGGGGCAGTGGGGTTCGACGAGGAGTGGGCGGCCGGCAAAGCGGCTGCTCAGGAGTCGGCGAGTACGCGGCTGAACAAGGCGGACGACGGGCCGCTGGGCGGTGGCGGGGGCGGCGACAAGGACCTGAACTCCAGTTCCGCGCGGAAGAAAGCCGCGGCGAACGACATCGAGACCGATTTCGAGCCGGGCACGAAGAAGGCCGGTGGCTGGGCCGAGGAGACCACGGGCACCGCCGCGAAGACCTTCGACGGCTGGGCCACCGCCGCCGGGCTGAACAAGGCCCAGGAGACCTGGGGGAACCAGGCCGAAGCCCTGATGGGGCGGCTGGCCGCGGAGAAAGCCGCGCTGCGCGGCACCAACAGCCTCTTCGTCACGAACGACCAGGCTGTCGGCGACCGGATGGGTGGGCTGTCCCGGCTGTACCAGCTCTCCAAGCCGCCGCAGACACCTCACAACTGACGTCACGGGGACACGTTGCTGACGTACAAAATGGTCATGAAGGTCGACTTCTCGCAGCTGAACACCGCTGCCGACAAGTGGGACGAGATGGCGGGCGAGCTCAAGAAGCTGGAGGACCGCTACCGGGACCGGATCCAGAACGTCAGCCTGGACGGCACCTGGACCGGGCAGGCCTCTCTGTACTCGCGGCCGAACTTCGCCACGACCCGCCACGAGTACGCCTCGGCCCAGGTGGAGGCCAAGGCCATCGCCTCCCTGCTGCGCGACGCGTACGCCCACTTCATCGACCTGAAGAAGAAAGTCGAGCACGCCCGCCAGGACGCCATCGACGCCGGGATGAAGGTCTCCGATGCCGGTGTCGCCGGCATCGACTTCAGCAAGCTCTCCACGGCCGAGGCCAACGCCATCCGCCACGACCCGGATTCGAAGACCATCGAAGCGTCGTGGACCAAGCACATCGACGACGCCGTCGTGGCCGTCGACGAGGCGGACCAGGCGCTGAAGGCAGCCCTGGAGGCCGCAGTGGTCGACACCGACTTCAGCGACGGCACCCTGAACGGCTTCAACGGGCACGCCGAGGGCGACCTGGCAAAGGCCGGGGCTGCGAAGACATCCCAGACCGGCACGAGAACCGACGGGTGGACCGCCGACGGCAAGGCCACGGCGACCGGGCCCGGGGTCGGCGCTTCCGCCTCCGGCCCCAAGTACGGCAAGGAAGGCTCGGCCAAGGCGTATGCCGACCTCGGCCATGCGACCGCGAAGGGATCACTGGCCAACGGAGAGTGGAAGCTTTCCGGGATAGCCGACATCTACGGGGGAGCCAGAGCCACCGCGAACTACGGATTCAGCAACAAGGGCGTCGTCAGCAAGGCCGAGGCGTCCGCCGGGATGCGGGCCTTGGCGGAGGGGCGAGCGGAATACGGGGATCTCGGTGGCGTCTACGGGCGGGCCGAGGGGTTCGCTGGTGCCGAGGTCGGATTCAACGCCAAAGCGACCAAGGACGAGGTGACGGTCGGCGCGAAGGCGTTCGCCGGAAGGAAGGGCAGCGTTGCCGGGGGTGTGGAGTTCGCCGGGATCGGCATCGGCGGGACGGCCGAGGCGGGCGCCGGCGTCGGCGCGGAGGCATGGTGGGGCGTTAAGAAGGACGAGAACGGCGCGTGGCACCTCGGCGGTGACGCATTCATTTCCGACGTCGTGGGCGCGGGAGGGGGAGTCGAGATCACCTTCGATCCGCATAAGTTCGGCAAAGCCGTCGGTGGCGCGGCTGACGCGGTGGGCGGTGCGGTCGGCGGCATCACCGGCTCCGTGAAGCACACCGTCAGCAACTGGTTCTGATCTACTTCGCTTTGGAAGGAGGGCCTGAAATGCCCACGACACTCCCTGTGCCGATCGAGTTCCGGCTGCCCGAGGGCTGGCTCCCGGCCCGCCCTGAGGGGACGGACAGCCCCGGAGTGGCCTTTGCCGCGGTGTATCCGCAGCCGGATGCCGGATTCGCCGCCAACATCACCATTGACGGTGAGTTCCCACCGGGTGAGGCGACACTGGTCGAGCTGGCTGACGAGTCGGTGGAGCGCCTGCGCGAGGGCGCCGAGTCGGTGGTGGTGATCGACCGTCGCGAGGTCGGCTCCCCAGACGTGCCCGCCCTGACCCAGCGGGTGACTTTCTCGGCCGTCGCCAAAGAAACGCGCCGCGACCTCGTCCAGTCACAGGTGTACCTGTCCGTCGTGGACGTCGAGGATCCGCGCAAGCGTGCGGTGATCAGACTTGCTCTGACCGCCACCGCGGCCCAGCACGACGAAGTCCTGGGAGACTTCCAGGACTTCATCCGCACCGTTCGCCCGGACACTGGGGCGGGGGAATAGCGATGGGTGGTCTTCAGGAACGTTGGGCCCGGTTTCGGGACTGGCGGACTGGCACCAAGTACCCCGAGAGCGGCGTCGCATCGCTGTCCACCATGGAGGTCCGGGCCGCGCTGCTCGCGATCAACGGCTCGGACAAGCCGTACCGGGTGCGCAACGCTCTCCCTGCCGAGAAAGCCGACCTGGTGGCGGAATGGCATGCCCTGGAGCCTGCCTGGGGTTCCGGCCTCTCCCGTAGACAAGTCGAGCGGACTCTCAAAACCCGGATGCGCCTGGACCCGTCAAAACACGAGGTGCTGGTCTGCGACGAACTGCGGGAGGTGACGCGGGCCGGAAATCCACCCGGGCGGATCGTGTCCCGCAAGCACGGCCGTGGGCCCCGGATCCACATGGTTTCCTGGCGTGGGCACTACGAGCGGGGACCTGACGGCCGTAAGCAGCGGGTCGAGGAATTCCGTTTCGACTCGCGGAACATGCGGGATCCCTTGCAGAATGCGATCCTCAGCGCGGGATGGACCTGGCGGGGAGTGTCCAAGTTGTGACCGGCCGGTGAGACACGGGGCGCGCGAAGCACCCTGCGGCCATCTCTGACCCTCAGACCGTCCCCGTCACCACCGCAGCCTGAGGCCGAATCGGCAACCGGTTCACCGGCCGCCCCGTAGCCGCCCGTACCGCCGACGCCACCGCCGCAGGCGACGTCACCACCGGGACCGCGCTCGCCGCCTTCGCGCCGAAGGGGGCCACCACGTCGCGCTCCTCGACCAGTTTGACGATGCGGATGTCGGGGGCGTCCAGGGCCGTGGGGAGGGCGTAGCCCGTCAGGTCGGGGTGGCGGACCAGGCCGCGGGCCGTGCGGAGGTTCTCCGTCAGTGCCGCGCCGACCCCCTGCGTCACGCCCGCCTCGATGCGGGCCGCCAGCTGGCCGGGGTTCAGGACCCGGCCCACGTCCTGGGCGACCGCCAGTTCCACCACCCGTACCGAGCCCAGTTCGATGTCCACGTCCACCACCGCGCGGATCGCGCAGAAGGCCAGGCCCACGAACGCGTCGCCCTGGCCCGTCTCGTCCAGGGGCTCGGTGGGGTGCGGGCGGCACTGGGCCGTGGCCCAGAGCTCCTTGCCGTCCATCGCCTCGGTGACCGTCGTGGAGAGGACTCCGTCGTACGACGTGATCTTGCCGTCGGCGATCTGGAGCAGCTCCGTGGACATGCCGAATTTGTGCGCCAAGGGCTGGAGCAGCTGTGTGCGGACCATTTTTGCCGCTCGTTCCACCGCTCCGCCCGACACCCATGTGTGGCGGCCGTGCGACGCCGGGCCCGCGGGGGGCTGGTCCGTGTCGACCGGGGCCACGTGGACCTCCTCGATGCCCAGCGTCTCCTGGACGATCTGGCGGGCCAGCGTCGTGAAGCCCTGGCCCGTGTCCACCGCCGCGCAGATCACCGTCGCCACGCCGTCCTGCACCTTGACCGTGGCCGTCGACACCTCGTCCGTGCCCTCGGCGCCCAGCATGTGCACCATGCCCAGCGCGTAGCCCACGCCCCGGCGCACCGCGCCCGGCTCGCCCGCGCCCTCCGGGCCGCCCGGCAGCAGCCAGTCGTCCTCGGGGTCGTCCTTGGGGAGGGTCGGGAGGGGGAAGTCCCGTACGGAAGTGAGGAGTTCGGCCACGGGAGCCGGGCACGTCACCGTCTGGCCGGTGGGCAGCAGGTCGCCCGTCGCCAGTACGTTGCGCAGGCGCAGCTCCGCCGGGTCCAGGCCCAGTTTGGCCGCCAGTTTGTCCATCTGGCCCTCGTAGGCCGCGCACACCTGCATCGCGCCCTCGCCCCGGACGTGGCCGGAGGGCGGGTTGTTCGTACGGACCGCCCAGCCCTCGACGAAGGCGTGCGGGACGACGTACGGACCGCAGGCGAAGGCCACCGCCGCCGCCAGGGATTCGGACGAGGCCTCCGCGTACGCGCCCGCGTCCAGCAGGATCTGCGCCTCCACCTTCACCAGGCGGCCCTCCGCGTCCGCGTGGTGGCGGTAGCGCAGCAGCGTCGGGTGGCGGTGGGCGTGGCCCAGGAACGACTCCTCGCGGGTCGCCGTCAGCTTCACCGGGCAGCCCGTCCGCAGCGCGAGCAGGCCCAGCGGGAGCTGGAAGCCGGAGTCCTCGCGGTCGCCGGTGGCGCCGGGGACGCCGGTGACGACCACCTTCACGCGCTCCGGGTCCAGGCCGAAGCACGCCGCCGCGAGGTCGCGGTCGGCGTGCGGGTCGGTGGACGCGGTGTAGATCTCCACGCCGCCGTCGGGGCGCGGCACCGCGAGCCCCGCCTCGGCGCCGATCGGGGCCGGGTCCTGGCGGCCGATCCGGTACAGGCCCTCCACCACGACCTCGCCGGTCACGTCCGGGTCGCCGTACTGGAGCGGGATGTGGCGGATCAAGTTGCCGTCGGGGTGCAGGGGTTCGGCCGCGAACGCCTTCTCGGGGTCGGTGACCGGCTCAAGGAGCTCGTACTCGACCGCGATCGCCGCCGCCGCCAGGCGGGCCGTGTCGGGGTGGTCGGCGGCCACCGCCGCGATCGGCTCGCCGTGGTGGCGTACGACGTCGGCGGCGAAGACCGGGCGGTCCGCGACGCCCCGGCCGTGCGCGGCGTCCCCGGGCACGTCGGCGTGGGTCACCACGGCCCGTACGCCCGGCATGTCGACCGCCGCCGAGGTGTCGATCGAGACGATGCGGGCCGACGCGTGCGGCGAGCGCAGCACGGCCGCCCACAGCAGGCCCTCGGCCCACAGGTCGGAGGCGTACGGGAAGGTGCCCTCGGCCTTGGCGCGCGCGTCGGCGGGGCGGAGCGAGGCGCCGAGCCCGTGGCCGGGCAGGGGCGGCTGCTCCGGGCCTGTGCCCGCCCCGTCGACCGCCGCGGTCGTCGCGGTGGCTGCGTCGTTGGTCACGCCATGCCTCCGTCGTGCGTGTGCGGGGGCTGGACGCCGCCCGCGCCGGGCCCTGCCTGATGCGGAATGCGGGCTGCTTCCTCGGCGATCACGGCCGTCGGGTGCCCGGACGGCTCGTGCGCGGCGGCCGTCTGCGCCTCGCGCCCGGCCACCACCTCGCGTACGGCGTCGAGCACGCCCCGGTAGCCGGAGCAGCGGCAGAGGTTGCCGCAGAGCGCCTGCCGGGTCTCCAGCTCGGTCGGCGCGTGGTTGCCTTCGAGCAGGTCGTGGACGGTCATGGCCATGCCCGGGATGCAGAAGCCGCACTGCACGGCCCCGCACCCGGCGAGTGCGCGCTGCACGTCGGAGGGTTCGCCGTCGACCGCGAGGCCTTCGACCGTACGCACCTCGGATCCTGCGGTGGTGGCCGCGGGCACCAGGCAGGAGGCGACCAGACGGCCGTCGACCTGCACGTTGCACGCGCCGCACTCGCCCTGCGAGCAGCCGTCCTTGGCCCCGGCGAGGCCGAGCCGCTCGCGCAGCACGTAGAGCAGCGACTCACCGACCCACGCCTCGGTGACGGGCCGGTCGGTGCCGTTGACGCGCAGGACGTAGGAGGCACGGGGGTGCTCCAGGTCGGCGGCGGGCGGCAGAACCGGCTCCGGCTCGGGGGCGGGGAGGGGGGGCGATACGAGATCGGGCTCGGGCTCGGGGTCCGGTGCCGCTTCCGGTACGGGTTCCGGGGCGGGCTCCGGCTCCGGGAGCGGCTGGGCCTGCACCGCGTGGACGGGCTCGGGCTCGGGCAGCGGCTCGGGCTCGGGGGCGGGCGCCTGCGCACCGGCCTCCTCCGCACCCGGCAGGTCCTCATCGGCCGCGTCCGCGCCGGTCGCGTCCGTCGCGTCCGCCTCGGCCCGCACGTCCTCGCGCGGCTCCTCCCGTACGTCCGTGGCCAGCGCGGCCGACCAGGGCGCGGGCGCGCCGCCGGGCAGGGTCGCGCCGGGGCCCGGCGGGTTCCACGACAGGACCGGCTCCGGGCGTACGGGCGCGGGGGCCGGGAAGTCCACGGGCGCCGGGGCGTCCACCGGGGCGGCGAACTCGGCGGGCGCCGAGAGGTCGAGGGACGCCTGGTGGCGGGCTTCCGCGGCCGCCTGGTGCACCTGGTGCGCCTGTGCGGCGAAGTCCTCCACGCGCGCGTCGGCGGCCTCCGACTCCACAGCGGGCTCGGGCTCGGGCTGCGGCTGCTCCGTCGCCCAGGGCGCGGGCGCGCCGCCGGGCAGGGTCGCCGGAGGCGTCGTACCCCACTGCTCGATGAGCGAGGAGGTGCTGAATTCACCCGATTCGTCCGGCAGTTCGCCGTCGGCGACCGGAATCGTCCACTGGCCGGTCAGCGCGGAGTCGTCCGAAAAGTTCCACTGGCCGGTGGCGTGCCGGTCCCGCAGCGCGTCGCCCAGCGGGTCCGGCTCGGGCTGCGGGGGCGCGGGCACGGCGGACGCGTCGGGCCACTGCACCGACCGCACCTGGCTCTCGCCCCGGTCCGGCTCGGGCAGCGGTCCCGGGATCGTCCAGGCGCCGGTCGCGGCCGGGTCGGTCGCGGCGGCGGGCGTCAACGGCACGATCATCGGCGGCACATAGCCCTGGCCCGGCGCGGCCAGCGGGTCGCCGCCGAGCAGCGCGTCCAGGTCCGCGGGCAGCTGGACGAAGGCGGTCGCGCCGTCGTCGTACTCGCCGCCCTGCGGGACCGGCTGCCAGCCGCCCGTCCCGCGCGCGCGGTTGTCGCCGTAGTCGGCGTCGTGGTTGTCGCTCACGACAGCGCCCTCCCCAGTGCTCGTCGGGCCAGCGCGGCGACCGTGCGCCGCAGGTGCAGTACGGCGGGCGACAGCGCGGGGGGCTCCGTGCCGTCGGCCGCCGGTTGCGGGTCCGGGATGCAGGCGGCGGCCACGTACTCGCCGAAGGCGTTGAGCGCCTCCGGGGCGAGCGCCGCCCGCTCGCCGTCCCAGTCGATCAGTGAGGCGATCCAGCGCTCGGCCTCCAGGGGCCGCAGCGGCATCGGCGCGATCGCGCCCACCGCGCAGCGCACCCCGCGCCGGGCCGGGTCCAGGACGACGGCGACCGAGGCGGTGGCGCGGCCGGGGCCGGTGCGGCCGGTCGCCTTGAGGAAGACCTGGGGGGCGTGCAGCAGGGGCACGCGGACGTGGCCGATGAGTTCGGCGGGGGCGAGCATCTCGCGCCCGGCCAGCAGGTGCGAGACCGGGATCTCCCGGCGTGCGCCCTCGGGACCGGCGATGACCAGGGTGGCTTCGAGCGCGGCGAGCACGGGCAGCGCGTCGCCGGTGGGCGCGGCCGAGGCGATGTTGCCGCCGAGGGTGCCCGCGTTGCGGATCTGCGGGGGGCCGGCGGCGCGCGCGGCGGCCGCGAGCGCCGGGATGAGCGCCGCGAAGTCCGGGCGCCCCATCCGCGCGTGCGTCAGCCCCGCGCCGAGGAGCGCGTGGCCGTCCTGGTACTGCCAGCCGCGGATCTCGTTGATCCGGCCGAGTCCGACGAGGCCGGCCGGGCGCAGCAGGCCCCGGTTCACCGCCGCCATCAGATCGGTGCCGCCCGCGACGGGCACGGCGGCGGGCATGGCGGCGAGCGCCGCCACGGCCTCGTCGAGCGAGACCGGCAGTGTCACCGACTGCGCCGCCTGCGGTGCGTGCGTGGTCAACCCAGCTGCCCCTTCCCGGTGTCCCGGCCGTCCCGACTGTCCCGCCAGTGTGTGCCTCTGTGCGTGGCCGTACCGTACGTGCTCACAGCCCGGACGTGGCAACTCTGGCACATCTTCCGAGCCGCCCGACGCGAGGGTCCGCGAAGGACAGATCCGTCCCCGACCAGGGGAATGGTCCGGATTCACGGTTGTTGTACGACTTATCCGCGCGGGACGGGGCGGGACGGCCACCGATCACGGTTCCAGGGTCCCGGGCGGCGGGACCCCGTCTTGCGCCCCGGCTCACACGTTTGGGGGCGACCCGTCGATCGGGCGTCCGAGCACTCCCGGGCGCTTTTGCCAGGGCAACGGGCCGCCGGGGGGCCGGTAGGCGACGCCGAGGGCGTCAAGTCGGGGGTAGTGCGAGCGCATTCGCCGCTCGAAATCGGCGAAGTCGCGCGCGGCGGGGGCGGGCAGCGCCGACCACGCCACCTCCGCGAACGCCGCGAGCCGGGGGAACACCTGGTAGTCCACGCGCGTCTGGTCCTGCATCACCTCGGTCCAGACATTGGCCTGAGTGCCCAGCACGTGCCGCGCCTCGGCCTCGGTCAGCTGGGGCGGCACGGGCTCGAAGCGGTAGACGTCCTCCAGGGTCCTTACGTAGCCGATGGGCATCGGCTCGTCGGGCCCGGGTGCCTGCCGGTGGTCCAAGTAGACCTGCTGCTCGGGGCACATGACGACGTCGTGGCCCGCCCGCGCGGCCTCGATGCCGCCCGCGTAGCCGCGCCAGGAGGAGACGGCCGCGCCGGGCGCGAGCCCGCCCTCCAGGATCTCGTCCCAGCCGATGAGGCGGCGGCCCCGGTCGGCCAGCCAGCGGTCGAAGTGGCGGATGAACCACGACTGGAGCTCGTCCTCACCGGCGAGCCCCAGTTCCTTGATGCGGGCCTGGGCGGCCGGGGACGCCTTCCACTGGTCCTTGGGGCACTCGTCGCCGCCGATGTGGACGAACGGCGACGTCGCGTCGGGGAAGAGTTCGAGGATCTCCTCCAGCACTCCCTCGTAGAAGCGGAGGGCGTTGTCAGTGGGGGCGAGTACGTTCGGATTGACGCCCCAGGTGTCCCAGACGGAGAGGCGGGTCGTGTCGATGACGTCGGTGTTGCCCAGTTCCGGGTATGCGGCGATGGCCGCCTGCGAGTGGCCCGGGATGTCGATTTCCGGAACCACGGAGATATGCCGCTCGGCGGCGTACGCGACGATCTCGCGGATGTCGTCCTGGGTGTAGAAACCGCCGTGCGGCGTCTCGTCCCACAACTCCGACGCGCGGTGGCCGTACTTGGTCCGCGAGCGCCAGGCGCCGACCTCCGTCAGCCTCGGGAAGCGCTTGATCTCGACGCGCCAGCCCTGGTCGTCGGTGAGGTGGAAGTGGAAGACGTTGAGCTTGTGCGCGGCGAGCAGATCGAGGTAGCGCAGCACCCCGTCCTTGGGCATGAAGTGGCGTGAAACGTCCAGCATCAGACCGCGCCAGGCGAACCGGGGCGCGTCCTCGATCACCTGCTGCGTGATGCCGCGCCAGGCGCCGGGATCCGGACACGCCTTGCGGTACGCGTCGGGGCCGAGCAGCTGACGCAGCGTCTGCGCGCCCCAGAAGACGCCTGCGGCACTGCCGCCGACGATCTCGACGCGCTGGGTGACGCTGAGGCGGTACGCCTCGGGAGCGAGGGCGGAGTCGATACGGAGGGCGATGGCGCCCGGGGTGCCCGCCTCCCCCTCCGGCAGCGGGCGCCCGAGGGCGGCGCCGACGGTGGACCGCAGCCAGCGGGCGACGCCTTCGGTGCCGGGTCCGGCGGCGAGCGCCGTGTCCGGGCCGAGGACGAAGGCACAGCGCCAGGGGCCGTCGACGGAGACCGGCGCGGGTATGAGGTCCGCAGAAGTCATGGCCATGCGCCACACGGTAACCCCGGTTCGACGTCGTCTGCGGACCGTCTGTGGCTGGTCGCGCAGTTCCCCGCGCCCCTAAAAGCGCCCCTCCGGGCCGCCCAGGGGATTGCCGCGCAGCGGCACTTAAGGGGCGCGGGGAACTGCGCGACCAGCCCCCACCGGCCCGCAGACGAATCACCGCGCCCGCAGAGGACTACTTGTCCTTGCCGCCCTTGCCCTTGTCCTTGTCCCCGCCCGCGCCCATGGACTCGTAGATCTCCTTGCACATGGGGCAGACCGGGTACTTCTTCGGGTCGCGGCCCGGCACCCAGACCTTGCCGCAGAGCGCGACGACGGGGGTCCCGTCGAGCGCGCTCGCCATGATCTTGTCCTTCTGGACGTAGTGGGCGAAGCGCTCGTGGTCGCCGTCGCCGTTCGACACCTGCGGCGTCGGCTCTACGAGGGTCCCCGTACCTGCCCCGCGCTCGGGCTCAAGAGTGCTCATAAGTTCCTAGCGTACTGAAGCGCGGCGGCATCAGTTCAGCGAAGGGTCGTCCGGGTACGTCGCCACCATCGCCAGTTCGCTGCGCTGGCGGCGCAGCACCGCCCGCCACAGGGACTCCGGCTCCGGGGACGAGACGTCGCCCGGCTCTGACTCCACCACGTACCAGGCCCCGTCGCTCAGCTCGGCCTCCAGCTGGCCCGGGCCCCAGCCCGAGTACCCGGCGAAGATCCGCAGCGAGCCCAGGGCCGCGGCGAGCAGCTCCGGGGGCGCCTCCAGGTCGACCAGCCCTATCGCCCCGTACACCCGGCGCCAGCCGAGCGGACCCTCGTCGCCCGGGATGACGGCGACGCCGAGCGCGGAGTCCAGGGAGACCGGGCCGCCCTGGAAGACCACCCCGGGCTCACCGGCCAGGGACGCCCACGGCTCCAGGATGTCGCCGACGCCCACCGGGGTCGGACGGTTGAGGACCACACCGAGCGAGCCCTCCTCGTCGTGGTCGAGGAGCAGCACCACCGCGCGGTCGAAGTTCGGATCCGCGAGGGCGGGAGTGGCGACGAGCAGCCGCCCTGTGAGCGAGGACACCTCGGTCATGCGGACATGATCCCGCATCTTCGCCTCCGAGGGGGAGCGCACGGCAGCAATGGGGCGCACCGGGTCCGGACCACGGCCCCCGTGGTGACCCTCTGCCGAACTCTCCTCAGCGGAGCGTGTTGTGGCGAATTCATTACGGTTGCGAACCCCCCTTGGCCTTACAGGACATGGGTAGAAGCCCCTTACCCTTTTCTCTGGCCCCCTGCCCGACGATTCCGGAACGCGAGATTCATGACCGGCACAGACGATGTACTGCTTGTCCACGGCGGAACCCCGCTGGAGGGCGAGATCCGCGTCCGCGGCGCGAAGAACCTCGTGCCGAAGGCGATGGTCGCCGCCCTGCTCGGCAGCGGTCCGAGCCGGCTGCGCAATGTGCCCGACATCCGTGACGTGCGCGTCGTACGCGGCCTGCTGCAGCTGCACGGGGTGACGGTCCGCCCCGGCGAGGAGCCCGGCGAGCTGATCCTCGACCCGTCGCACGTCGAAAGCGCGAACGTCGCCGACATCGACGCGCACGCGGGTTCGTCGCGCATCCCGATCCTGCTCTGCGGCCCGCTGCTGCACCGCCTCGGCCACGCCTTCATCCCGGGCCTGGGCGGCTGCGACATCGGCGGCCGGCCGATCGACTTCCACTTCGAGGTGCTGCGGCAGTTCGGCGCGACCATCGAGAAGCGCGCGGACGGCCAGTACCTGGAGGCCCCGCAGCGGCTGCGCGGCACCAAGATCCGGCTGCCGTACCCGTCGGTGGGCGCGACCGAGCAGGTCCTGCTGACGGCCGTGCTGGCCGAGGGTGTGACCGAGCTCTCCAACGCGGCCGTGGAGCCCGAGATCGAGGACCTCATCTGCGTACTGCAGAAGATGGGCGCGATCATCGCCATGGACACGGACCGGACGATCCGGATCACCGGTGTCGACAAGCTCGGCGGGTACACCCACCGCGCCCTCTCGGACCGGCTGGAGGCCGCCTCCTGGGCGTCCGCGGCGCTGGCGACCGAGGGCAACATCTACGTCCGCGGCGCGCAGCAGCGGTCGATGATGACCTTCCTGAACACGTACCGGAAGGTCGGCGGCGCCTTCGAGATCGACGACGAGGGCATCCGCTTCTGGCACCCCGGCGGCTCGCTCAAGTCCATCGCCCTCGAAACGGACGTGCACCCCGGCTTCCAGACCGACTGGCAGCAGCCGCTGGTCGTGGCGCTGACGCAGGCCACGGGCCTGTCGATCGTCCACGAGACGGTGTACGAGTCGCGGCTCGGCTTCACGTCGGCGCTCAACCAGATGGGCGCGCACATCCAGCTGTACCGGGAGTGCCTGGGCGGCTCGGACTGCCGCTTCGGGCAGCGCAACTTCCTGCACTCCGCGGTCGTGAGCGGGCCCACGAAGCTCCAGGGCGCCGATCTGGTGATCCCGGACCTCCGGGGCGGGTTCTCTTACCTGATCGCCGCGCTGGCGGCGCAGGGGACGTCCCGGGTCCACGGGATCGACCTGATCAACCGGGGCTACGAGAACTTCATGGAGAAGCTGGTGGAGCTGGGAGCGAAGGTGGAGCTCCCGAACGGTGCGCTGAGCTGACCGGAGAAGCCCCCACCCCGCCCCTTCCCTAAACCCTCCGGGGGTGGGAGGGGGCGGAGGTGTTTCCCGGGGGCTGCGCCCCCGGACCCCGTCGCGGGGCCTGCGGCCCCTGCACCCCGCTTCGGGGCTCCGCCCCGGACCCCGCTCGCCTGCGGACCGTGCTGGGTTGCTCGCGCAGTTCCCCGCGCCCCTAGTGGGCGCCCCGAAGGGGCGCATTTAAGGGGCGCGGGGAACTGCGCGACCAGCCACAGACGGTCCGCAGACACACACCGGGCCCCGCGCAAGCCAAAGGGTGGCCACCCCCCTCCACGGGGGTGGCCACCCTTCGTCTTTCAGCTAAGCGGCCTGCAAAGGGGCGCTTACTTGCCCTTCGCGGCTTCCTTGAGCTTCGAGCCCGCGGAGACCTTCACGCTGAAACCGGCCGGGATGTCGATCGGGTCGCCGGTCTGCGGGTTGCGAGCGGTACGAGCGGCACGGTGGGTGCGCTCGAAGGTCAGGAAGCCGGGGATGGTGACCTTCTCGTCGCCCTTGGCGACGACCTCGCCGACCGTCTCGGCGAGAGCGGCCAGAACGGCGTCGGCGTCCTTGCGGGTCACCTCGGCGCGGTCGGCCAGCGCGGCCACCAGCTCACTGCGGTTCATGTTCTTACTCCCGTGTTCTTCTTGCCTGTGGGGCGTGCCACGCGGCGGAAGCCGCATGTTGGGTACAGCGAAGCCGATGCTGCCAGGGCCCTCGGACAGTCCCCGGACCCGGGTCCGTGTCGGACCCTCGCGCCCGGTTACGCATCCTGCCCCCACCTGTGGCGGGAAAGCCAATCCGGCACCCTCCGGAGTCACACGAAAAGCGCCACAGCCCCGTCGTGGTGACGCTCCGTCGACTCCCTGGAGACTCGCTGGAACCAGCCGGGGCGGATGCGGGTGCCGCCACCCTACGGGCGGCCCCACAGCCCCGCATCCCGCGACGCGCCGGGCGCCGGGCGGACGTGGGGCCGGTCACAGCCCCGTACGACCCCTCAGAGGGCGGCCTGCGCCGCCGTCCGCACCGCGCCCGCCACCGCGCCCGCGACCTTGTCGTTGAAGACCGACGGGATGATGTAGTTCGGGTTCAGCTCGTCCTCGGTCACCACGTTCGCGAGCGCGCTCGCGGCGGCCAGCATCATGTCGGTGTTGACCGTGCGCGACTGGGCGTCCAGGAGGCCGCGGAAGACGCCCGGGAAGACCAGCACGTTGTTGATCTGGTTCGGGAAGTCCGAGCGGCCGGTGGCCACCACGGCGGCGCTCTGGCGCGCGACGGCCGGGTCGACCTCGGGGTCGGGGTTCGCGAGCGCGAAGACGATGGCGCCCTCGGCCATCGCGGCCACGTCGTCGCCGTTCAGGACGTTGGGGGCGGAGACGCCGATGAAGACGTCCGCGCCGACCACGGCCTCGCGCAGCGACCCGGTGAGGCCCTCCGGGTTGGTGTTGTCGGCGATCCAGCGCAGCGCCGCCATGTCGGAGTCCGCGTCGGCCCCGGCCAGGTCCGCGCGGCCCGCGTGGACGACGCCCTGGATGTCGGCGACGACCGCGTTCTTCACGCCGGCCGCGAGGAGCAGCTTGAGGATGGCCGTACCGGCCGCGCCCGCGCCGGACATGACGACCCGTACGTCACCGATGCCCTTGCCGACCACGCGCAGCGCGTTGGTCAGCGCGGCGAGCACCACGATCGCGGTGCCGTGCTGGTCGTCGTGGAAGACGGGGATGTCCAGGGCCTCGCGCAGCCGGGCCTCGATCTCGAAGCAGCGCGGCGCGGAGATGTCCTCCAGGTTGATGCCCGCGAAGCCGGGGGCGATCGCCTTGACGATCGCGACGATCTCGTCGGTGTCCTGGGTGTCCAGGCAGAGCGGCCAGGCGTCGATGCCCGCGAACCGCTTGAAGAGGGCCGCCTTGCCCTCCATGACCGGCAGCGCGGCCTTGGGGCCGATGTTGCCGAGGCCGAGGACGGCCGAGCCGTCGGTGACGACCGCGACGGAGTTGCGCTTGATGGTGAGGCGACGGGCGTCCTCGGGGTTCTCGGCGATCGCCATGCACACCCGGGCGACACCCGGGGTGTAGATCATCGAGAGGTCGTCACGGTTGCGGATGGGGTGCTTCGACTGCATCTCGATCTTGCCGCCGAGGTGCATCAGGAACGTACGGTCGGAGACCTTGCCGAGGGTGACGCCCTCGATCCCGCGCAGCTTCTCGACGATCTCGTCGGCGTGCGAGGTGGAGGTGGCCGCGATGGTGACGTCGATCCGGAGCTTCTCGTGGCCGGAGGCGGTCACGTCGAGGCCGGTGACCGAACCGCCGGAGGACTCCACGGCCGTGGTGAGCTGGGAGACCGCCGTTCCGCTGGCGGGCACCTCCAGCCGGACCGTCATCGAGTACGAGACGCTGGGCGCCGTTGCCATGACCGGGTTCCTCTGCTTTCCCTAGCTTCATTGCTAGCGCGCCCGGGCTGTTGCCGGGCAACGCCATCCGATGTTCGCACCTACCGGCGGGTAGCCGGTAACGCGCCAATCATTCTGGAAAACAGTTTCCACCATACGAGAGATGATCGGTCGGCGGAAGCCCTCAAAACGACGACAGGCCCACGTCATCCGCAGATGACGTGGGCCTGTCGCTCACGCTGAGACACCGACCCGCCATGCTCGCCTCGCGGCAAGTGGTCGCTCGAAGCGACTAAGGTTGGGCCCGGGGGCTTGGATCGAGCCGGTGCCGTACCCAGGCTAACAAACCACCCCGGCAAGTGATTCAAGCATCGCGAGTTGACTCCCGCGTATTTTCCCGTTTCTCCGCGTTCAGTCCCGCAGCAGGTCGGGTACCCCGTCCGCGTCCGGCTCGTCGCGCTCGCCGGAGACCACGGTGAGCTGCTGGGTCGCCCGGGTGAGCGCCACGTACAGCACGCGCAGCCCGGCGGGCGACTCGTCGGCGATCTCCGCCGGGGAGACCACCACCGTGGCGTCGTACTCCAGACCCTTCGCCTCCAGGCTGCCGAGCGCCACCACGCGCTCGCCGAGCCCGGCCAGCCAGCGCGCCGCCTGCTCGCGCCGCCGCATGGCGACGACCACGCCGACCGTGCCGTCGACCTGGTCGAGGAGGCGGGCCGCCTCCTCCCGTACGGACTCGGCGAGGTCCTTCCCGGCCACACTGAAGCGCGGCTCGACGCCCGTGGAGCGGACCGCCGCCGGGGACTTCATGCCCGGCATCGCCAACGACAGCACCCGCGCGGCCAGTTCGGCGATCTCGGCCGGGTTGCGGTAGTTCACGGTCAGCTCGAAGCGGCGGCGAGGGCGGGAGCCCAGCGCCTCGTCGCGCGCGGCGGCCGCCTCGTCCGGGTCGGACCAGGACGACTGGGCCGGGTCCCCGACGACCGTCCAGGTGGCCGTGCGGCCCCGGCGGCCGACCATGCGCCACTGCATCGGCGTGAGGTCCTGCGCCTCGTCGACGATGACGTGCGCGTACTCGGTGCGTTCCTGTGCCAGCCGCTCCGCGCGCTCGCGCTGGGTCTCCTCGCGGTGCGGCATCAGCTCCTCCAGGCCCGTGAGCGCGTCCAGCGGGTCGTACTCGCGCTTCTTGCGGGGCCTGGCCGGAGTGCCGAGCAGCGTCTCCAGCTCGTCCAGGAGCGCCACGTCGTGCACCGACAGGGGCCCGTGGCCGGTGGCGTCGAGCCGGGAGAGCGAACGGGCGAGCCGCCGGGTCTCGCCGGGCGTCAGGACGCGCCGGGCCCAGCGGCCCAGGCGCCGCTCGTCGCCCATCGCCGCGAGCACCCCGCGCGGGGTGAGCTCGGGCCACCAGGCGTCCAGGAACGCGATGAAGCTGTCCTCGGAGGTGATGTCGTCGTCGAACGAGGAGCGCAGCTCGGCGGCGAGCTCCGGGTCCGTGTGCCGCCCGGCCGAACCCGATCTGCTCCACAGGGCGTCCAGGAGCAGCTTGCGGGCGCGCGGGCGCAGCAGGTTGACGGGTGCGGTGCCGCCGAGCACGGCGTGCCGGATCCGCCGCAGCTCCTCGGCCTCCAGCTCGATGCGCCGCCCGAAGGCGACGACACGGAGCCGGGTGGGGGTCACCGCGGCCTGTTCGGCCACCGCCTCGTCTTCCTCGCCGAAGGAGAGCTGTCCGGTTTCCTGCGGTGCCCGGGCCGGGGCGCCCCGCCGGGTCCTGCCGCGCGCCGGGTCCGCCGTCTCCAGGGCCCCGCGCGCCGCCTTGCGCAGCACCTGGAGCATCCGGGAGGAGCCCTTGATCCTGGCGACCGCCGGCTCGTCGTACGCGGTGGCCTCGGCGCCGTCGACCAGGTTGCCGACCGCGCGGATCGCCACCTGCCCCTCCTCGCCGAGCGAGGGCAGGACGCCTTCGGTGTACGCCACGAGCAGCGGGGTCGGCGAGACGATCAGGATGCCGCCCGCGTACCGGCGGCGGTCCTGGTAGAGCAGGTACGCGGCGCGGTGCAGCGCGACGGCGGTCTTGCCGGTGCCGGGGCCGCCCTCCACGTAGGTGACGGACGCGGCGGGCGCCCGGATCACCAGGTCCTGCTCGGCCTGGATGGAGGCGACGATGTCCCGCATGGTGTGGCTGCGGGCCTGGCCGAGCGCGGCCATCAGCGCGCCGTCGCCGATCACCGGCAGCTCGGCGCCGTCCAGCGTCGCGGTGAGCTCCGGGCGCATCAGGTCGTCCTCGACCCCGAGCACCTTGCGGCCCTTGGAGCGGATGACGCGGCGGCGCACCACCCGGCCCGGGTCGACGGGCGTGGAGCGGTAGAACGGCGCGGCGGCGGGCGCGCGCCAGTCGATGACCAGCGGCGCGTAGTCCGAGTCCAGAACGCCGATACGGCCGATGTGAAGCGTTTCGGCGATCTCGGCGTACTTGCCGCCCCCGTCCTCGCGTACGGCCCCCTCGGCGGGCTCCACGGCCGTGTAGGCCCCGTCGGGGCCCTTCTTGCCGTCCTTGCCGAGCAGCAGGTCGATCCGGCCGAAGAGGAAGTCCTCGAATTCGTTGTTGAGGCGGTTGAGGTGGATCCCGGCCCGGAAGACCTGGGCGTCCCGTTCCGCCAGCGCTCCGGGCGTTCCCACCTGGCCGCGCTGGGCGGCGTCGTTCATCAGGAACTCCGCCTCGTGGATCTTCTCCTCAAGGCGGCGGTACACCTTGTCCAGGTGTTCCTGTTCGACTCCGATCTCACGGTCTCTGACCGAGTCGACAGCGGCTTCCTGCGCGGCCACCGAGGCCCCCTTCTGACGTGCATTGGGCAGCCGTCAACCGTACGCGAAGGGGGCCGGTCTGTCAGGCGGTGACCGGCCGGTGATCGGCCGGAGATCACCTGCCGGTCAGGCCGGGACGTCCACCAGCGCCTTGCCGTCGAGGGTCCGGACCTCGAAATGATCAATCTGGTCCCGGTTCATGGCGGTACCGCCGTGGACGTACAGCGGGTACTCCGCCTCCTTGTGCGGGCTGTCCTCGATCCCGTACCCCCACTTGGGCACCGCCCAGGTGGTGACGGTCTCCTGCTCGCCGTCCTTGCCGACCGCGATGAGGCTGCACTTGAGCGGCCCCTTCACGTTCTTCAGCTGGAGGACGGTGTGGGTGCCCCAGCCCTTCTTCTCGGTGCCGACGGTCGCGCTGACGCCGGTCGTCGCGTCGGTCGCCGCCACCTTCTGGGTCATGTGGTGGAAGAAGGCGTCCTCGGCGGGGCTGGTCGAGTGCGGCTCGGCGGGCGCGGCCTGGTTCGTGCCGCCGTCGGAGGTCGCCACCACGGCGATCGCCGGACCGCCGATGATCAGCGCGGCGGCGGCCGCCACCAGGTACGTGGTGCGGCGCCTGCGCTTGGCGCGCTGCACCGCCACCTCGTCGATGAGCCGCTCGCTCATGCTCGGCGGGGCCGGGCGCAGCGGGCGGTCGGCGGGGCCGGGGAACTCCTTCAGGGTGGCCAGGAGCGGCTCCATGCCGCCGAGCTGGTCGAGCTCGGCCGCGCACAGGTCGCAGCCCGCCAGATGCGCCTCGAAGGCGGTGGCCTCGGCGTCGTCGAGGATGCCGAGCGCGTACGCCGCGACCGCCTCGTGCTCGGACTGGTACTCCGGCGTGGTCATGCCGTCACCCCCCGTTCCTCCAACGCGAGTTTCATGGAGCGCAGGGCGTAGAAGACACGGGACCTGACGGTCCCGCTCGGTACGCCCAGCACCTCGGCCGCTTCATTGACCGTACGTCCTTTGAAGTACGTCTCGACCAGCGCCTCGCGGTGTGCGGGCGTCAGGTCGTCCAGTGCGTCCGAGAGCGTCATCAGCCACAGCGCCTTGTCGATCTCGTCCTCCGCGGGCATGACCTCCAGCGGCGACGGATCGACCTCCTGCGGCCGGGCCTGCCGGCTGCGGTGGCCGTCGATGACGATGCGCCGTGCGACCGTCACCAGCCAGGGGCGGACCGAACCGGTCGCTCTGTTGAGCTGACCGGCGTTCTTCCAGGCACGGATGAGCGTCTCCTGCACGACGTCCTCGGCCCGCTGGCGGTCGCCGGCGACGAGGCGGAGCACATACGCGAGCAGCGGTCCCGCGTGCTCGCGGTAAAGCGCTCGCATCAGCTCCTCGTCGGGAACGGAGCGGTGGCGGGCGCCTTGCGGACGGTCATCGGCCACGGCGGCATCCTTGCGCACCAGAACCTCCCGGTCGAGACCCTGCCGGCGCGCGGGTCGCGTACCGGCTCATCCCTCCATACGGGCGGTTGTCCTGAACCATTCAAATCAGCGCGGGATTTTTGTTTACGGAGTGTCCGCGGCGTCTTCACAAGGCGGCGGCCGCCGTGCGCCTGCGGTGGCGGGCCACCCGTTCCCGGTTGCCGCACACCTCGCTGGAGCACCAGCGGCGGCGGCGCCCGCGCGAGGTGTCCAGATAGAGCCGGAAGCAGTTGTCGCCCTCGCACTGGCGCAGCCGGGACCGGTCCTGCGGGTCGGTGAGCAGCTCCACCGCGTCCCGGGCGACCACGGCGAGCAGCGCGGTGCAGTCGGGGGCGCCGCTGAGGGTGCGCACGAGCCGTCCGTCGGCGCCCCGGATCGCACGTACGCCCGGGGGTGCGGCGGCGGCCAGGGCATTGACCCGCTCCAGGGCCGCGGCGGCCGCGCCGCCCCGCCCGCCGAGCTCGGCGTGGACCAATTGCCCGATGTGGTCGCGCAGTTCGGCGAACCGGACCAGCCACTCGCCGTCGGCCCCCGGCAGCGGGGTGCCGGCCGGCACCAGCCCGGCGCCGACGAGCCACTGCCCGAGCCGCCCGGCGCTGTCGAGCTGATCGCTGTCGTACGCCCCGGTCGCCACCAGATCCAGACAGATCCGCCCGGAGTCGAACCGCAACATGCGCCACCGCCTTGGGGGTTACCGGTGAGTGCCGTGCCTCCAGAGTGCCCGCCCCGGGGCGGCGCCGGAAGCCCTCCTGCCGGGGCGGCGGGCACGGAGCGGCCCGGGTGCGGTCGACAGCGACCCGGTCGACATGCATAATGCATGCATGGTGGCACTGCAGATCCGGGACGTTCCGGAAGAGGTCCGCGCCATACTGGCCGATCGGGCCGCGCAGCAGGGCAAGTCACTTCAGGCGTACCTGCTGTCGCTGGTCACCGCGGAGGCCGAGCGGGCCAACAACCTGGCGCTGCTGCGGACCTTCGAAGACCGGTCCGACGGGACCGGCGGCTCGATGGCCGCGACGGTGGCGGAGATCGAGGCTGCCAGGTCGGAGCGCGCCTGGTGATCGTCGTCGATGCCTCCGTGCTCACGGAGGCCCTCACCGGCGACGGGACCGCCGGCAAAGCCGCCCGCGCGCGGCTGATGCGGGACACGCACTGGGCCGCGCCGGAGCACCTCGCCGTCGAGACGTTCCATGCTGTCCGCGGGCGGCTGCTCGGGCAGAAGATCACCCCCGAGCGCGCGGACGCCGCCGTGGCGGCCCTGGCCCGCGTCGCCCTGGAGACCGTGGCGGTCCAGCCGCTCGTGCGCCGCATGTGGGAACTGCGGCAGAACGTGTCCGGCTATGACGCCGCGTACATCGCGGCGGCCGAGGCGTTCGGCTGCCCACTCATCACCGGCGACGCGCGACTCGGCCGCTGCGGCGCCGCACGGTGTCAGATCGAGGTCATCGGCTGAGCCCCTCAGCCGGCCCGCTCAGCCGTCGGCGTACTTCGCGTCCGACCCCGGGTCAAGCGCCAGCCGGTAGCCGCGCTTGACCACGGTCTGGATGAGCTTGGGGGCGCCCAGGGCGGTGCGCAGCCGGGTCATCGCGGTCTCCACGGCGTGCTCGTCCGTGCCCGAGCCCGGCAGGGCCCGCAGCAGGTCGGCGCGGGAGACCACCCAGCCGGGGCGGGCGGCGAGGGTGCGAAGGAGCGACATCCCGGCGGGCGGGACGGGCCGCAGCTCGCCGTCGACCAGGACCGCGTGGCCGCGGATCTCCACCCGGCGCCCGGCGATCGGCAGCGCCCGCGCCCGGGCGGGCAGTTCGCAGCAGAGCAGCTGGACCAGCGGCCCGAGCCGGAACCGCTCGGGCGCCACCGTCTTGATCCCGCGCGCCTGCAGCGGCAGCGCGGTGACCGGCCCGACGCAGGCGGCCAGCACATCGCGGTCGAGCGCCCGCAGCAGCTCGTCGAGCATCCCGCGCTCCTCGGCGCGGGAGAACAGGGACGCGGCGGCGGGGGCGCTGGTGAAGGTCACCGCGTCGAGTCCGCGCGCCACGGTGAGGTCGAGCAGCCGGTCGAGCGGGCCGAGGTCCTCGGGCGGCAGCCACCGGTAGACGGGCACCCCGACGACCTGCGCGCCGCCGGCCCGCAGCGCCTCCACGAAGCCGGGCAGCGGTTCGCCGTGCAGCTGGACGGCTATCCGGCGGCCCTCGACGCCCTGCTCCAGGAGCCGGTCCAGGACCTCCGCCATCGAGTCGGACGAGGGCGACCACTCCTCGGTGAGCCCGGCCGCCCGTATCGCGCCCTTCGCCTTCGGCCCGCGCGCGAGCAGCTCGGTGTCGCCGAGCCGGGCGAGCAGCGACTCGCCGAGCCCCCAGCCGTCGGCGGCCTCCACCCAGCCGCGGAAGCCGATCGCGGTGGTGGCCACGACGATGTGCGGCGGTTCGTCGATCAGCTCCTTGGTGGCCGAGAGCAGCTCGCTGTCGTTGGCGAGCGGCACGATCCGCAGGGCGGGCCCCTGCACCACGGCGGCGCCGCGTCGCTGAAGCAGCGCCCCCAGCTCTTCGGCGCGGCGGGCGGCGGTGACCCCGACCGTGAACCCGGCGAGGGGTCCGTGCTGTGTGTCGACCATGGCTCTCCAACCGGGGTGCTGCGGCGGTTCGCACCGAGCCTGTCAACCCCGCGTGACAGGCCCGGTTCGCGCGCGTGTCCCCGGTGTTACGGCGAGGACGGCCGCGGCGCGCTCCCTGTGTCCTATTAGACCTCGTCAGACCTCGGCGTATACGGGCTCGGACGGTGCGGTCGCGGCGGTCGGACGGCGAAGGTACACCGCCCAAGTGGCCGTGAAACAGACCCCGTAGAAGAGGAGGAAGGAGACGAAGGCGGCGGTTCCGGTGCCGTTGCTCAGGAACGACTGGCGGAAGGCGAGGTTGATCCCGAGCCCGCCGAGCGCGCCGACGGCGCCGATCAGCCCCATCGCGGCCCCGGACAGCCGCCGCCCGTACGCCGCCGCGGCCTCCCCCGCCATGCCCTTGGACACGGCCCTGGCCTGGAAGATCGCCGGGATCATCTTGTACGTGGAACCGTTGCCGAGCCCGCTGAGCACGAAGAGCGAGATGAACCCGACGAGGAAGACACCGAGCGACTTCTGCACGGACGCGAAGATCACGACGCTGGTGGCCAGGGCCATGGCGGCGAACGTCCACAGCGTGATCCGCGCGCCCCCGAGCCGGTCGGCGAGCGCCCCGCCCACGGGCCGGATCAGCGAGCCGAGCAGCGGCCCGATGAAGGTGAGCGAGGCGGCCTGGAGCGGGGTGCGCCCGAACTGGGTCTGCAGGACGAGCCCGAAGGCGAAGCTGTACCCGATGAACGACCCGAAGGTCCCGATGTACAGCAGCGACATGATCCACGTATGCCGGTCGCGCACGGCCTCCAGGGCGGCCCCGGTGTCGTTCTTCACGGGCACGAGGTTGTCCATCTTCAGGGCGGCGCCGATGGCGGCGGCGACGATGAGCGGCACGTACACACCGAGCACGATGCGCGGATGGGTGGCCCCGGCGGTCCCGATGACGAGCAGCCCGATGAGCTGCACGACGGGCACGCCGATGTTGCCCCCGCCGGCGTTGAGCCCGAGCGCCCACCCCTTCTTCCGCAGCGGGAAGAAGGAATTGATGTTGGTCATGGAGGAGGCGAAGTTCCCACCCCCGATGCCGGCGAGGGCGGCGACGAGCATGAAGGTGGTGTACGAGGTGCCGGGCTCCATCACGACATACGCGACGGCGGTCGGGACGAGCAGCGACAAGGCACTGAAAATGGTCCAGTTCCGGCCACCGAACCTGGCGACGGCGAAGGTGTACGGGATCCGCACGAGCGCCCCGACGAAGGTCGCCATCGAGATCAGGAAGAACTTCCCCGCCGGGTCGACGTGGTACTTGGGCCCCATGAACAGCACCATCACCGACCACATGGTCCAGATGGAGAACCCGATGTGCTCGGAGAACACGGAGAACCACAGGTTCCGCCGGGCGATCCGCTCCCCGCTCCGCTCCCAGAAGACCTCGTCCTCGGGATCCCACTCCTCGATCCAACGGCCGTTCATTGACGCCTCCCCGATCGACGGGCCCTGCTGACTGTGTGCTGACTGTTTCCGGACACCGACGGTAGGGAGGCCGGGTTTCACCCCCGTGCCGCCGCGTGACCGCCGGGCAACCTTGTGTTCACGGGGGAAGCGATGGTGCGGTGAGGCCCGCCCCCGCGGCTGCGGCGGCAACTCTTCATGGCGGGGCGGGCGGGATGGAACAGGGGGTGTCCGCAGTCGCACAGTGGTGAGGGGTGCACGAGCTGAGGCCGGGGCACGGCCCGCCCTCCGAGGGCCGGGGCCGATCGGCAGTCTTGAGCGGCAGCCAGGAGTAACGTCGGGGTATCGAGATCCGAAGGGTTTCAGGATGCCGTACGCCGACGACAGCACCCCGGACCGCATCGGGCGGCGCATCGCCAGAGCGCGCAGAGCTCGCGGCCTCACCCAACTCCAGCTCGCCCAGCGCATCCCGTGCTCGAAGTCCCTGATCGCTCAGGTCGAGCGGGGCCACAAGCCAGCCACTCCGTCACTCACCGCCGGGGCGGCCCGCGCGCTCGGCGTCCGCCTTGAACAGCTCACCGGCCAGCCGTACGAAGATCCACAACGTGGCCGGGTGCACGCGACGGTTCCGGACATCCAGACGGCCATGCTGTCGTGGGACCTGCCCGAGCAGGACGTGCCGGTCCGCTCCTGTTCCGAGCTGGCCGCCGATGTGACCCGCGCCTCCGCGCTCGGCCGGGCGGGCCGGTACGCCGCCCTCGGCCGGATGCTTCCGCCGCTCCTGGACGAGTTGTCGAGCGCCTGCCACGCGGCCGGCGGGACCGAGCGTGAGCGGCTGTTCGGGCTCTTGGCCGAGGCGTACTCGGGGGTGACGGCGATCGCGTACACCGTGGGCCTGTTCGACCTGCGCTCCCAGGCGATGGACCGGGTGCAGTGGGCGGCCCGGGAGTCCGCCGACCCGCTGCGCTTCGGCCGGACGCAGTGGCAGCGCGCCACGCTGTTCTTCCAGGCAGCCGCGTACGACCGTGGCCTACGGCTCCTGGACCGGGTGCGCCACGACTTGGGCGAGGACGTCGCGCGGATGGACGGGCCCGCGCTCAGCGTGCACGGGGCTGTACACCTGCGCTCGGCCATGTTCGCGGCGCGGGCCGGGAACGCGGGCGAAGCCCACGCTCACCTCGATGCGGCGGCGGATGCGGCCCGCCTCCTCGGCCGCGACGCCAACCACTACGGCCTGGAATTCGGCCCCACGAATGTGGCGATGCATCGGCTGGGGGCAGCGGTGGAACTACACGACGGCCCGGAGGTGGCGCGTCTGACCCGCGAAGTCCGGTTGCCTGCCACGGTGGCTCCCGTGCGAGCAGGCCACTGGTACATGGACGCGGCGAAGGGGTGGCTCGACCACGGCAACCGCGAGAAGGCGCTCACTGCTCTCCAGGCCGCCCGAAGGGTGGCACCGGAGCAGACCCGCAACCACCCGCAGGTACGCGAGACGTTCCTGACCCTGATGCAGCAGGAGCGCCGCACCAAGGAGTCGCTGTCGGGCTTCGCCGCCTGGCTCGGCGTCACGTGACGATGTTTCACAAGCTGTGAAACTCAGGCGCTTCACGTCGCAGGAGCATGTGCCGACGAGAGCCTCCGCGGTCGCGCGACCGAACCGGAGGCGTGGCCATAGCTGACGAGGAGCATCGCCATGTCGCGCCGCACTTCCCGTATGTTCCATCCGCCTGAGCACAGGATCGGCGCGGAGCCGGGTCAGCTCGACGGGGTGCTGGGCTGGTGAACACGACAAGCCATACCGCAGAGGATCTGGCCGGTTCAGGCAAGGGCAAGCCGGTCAGCCTTGGCCTGTGCTGGGTACCAGCGCCGGGCAATCCGGCCCGCAACTGCACACTCGGGGACAGGCACGACGGGCTGCACTTCCACGAGTATTCGAGCACCCGTTGGGACCGTCCGGGCGGTCGGACATGACCGTGCCGGTGAGAGGGGAACCGCGCGTCGCCCTGACCCTCCGGGTGTCGCGGGACAGCGGCCGGATCTGGGGACCACGGCGGGCGATCCCTCTAACCGATTCCCTCGTACCCCTGCTCACCTCCGCGTGGCCGCCATGCCAGTGCCCCCGGTGCGTCCCAACATCACAACGGCGATGAGGTCCGCCCTGTCGATGTGCCGACCACAGCCGTCACCGAGACGTACGGCCCCTCAGCCAGGACCATGAGTCCGAGCAAGCTCGCCCACACCTCACCGCGCTGCTCTGCAAGGTCGGCCTCCGCCGCCTCCGGCACTTGGTCCTTACTCTCCTAGAACAGGGCATCGAACTCGTTGCAATCAAAGAACGCCTTGCGCAAGCGCACTTCGGCGTCACCGCCACCATCCACGTCCGACGCCCCTCCGCTGTGACGCCATTAACGCCGTCGGCACCGAACTCGGCAGCCCGGAGACCACCGAGACAGCCAACGGCGACGGCGCTCAACCGTCCCAGTGCGCAGTCTTCGTCCGCTGGCGTTTCCGTGAACTACTGCGGTCAGCCCGCTCAGAAGCCCTACCAGGGCGCTGACAGGGCTTCAAGTGGCGATATAGAATAGGCACCGGCTCCACCCAGGGGCCACATTTAGAGGGCAATTAGATCACTTCTTGGCAAGCCAAGGCAAAAGGACGGCCGTGAACTCTTCGTCCGTTATCTGTAGCCCTCCCCAACCAAACCCCTCCCACGCTTGTGCACGCTGCAGAACAGGCAACGGAATATCAAAAGCAAGACGAAATGAAGCAATAAATGAAATGACACCAAATCCCGAACCCAGCTTCTCTCTTGAGAGCAATGCGAGCTCCACCACACCCTTCCCTTCAGCGTGAGCCTTTTTCAGTTCGCGCGCGATTTCTTCCATACGATCCATCTCGACTCCAACCTAACATTCTCTAAGCTAAAGAAATTACCGTGGACTGAAGCGGGGACTCAATCCTTACCTCGCAAATCAAGCGAACACTCTCTACCGGAAGATCACACCCACGTTGGTATAATCTCCCGGCATACCTCGAAGTTCGGTTATCTCCACACTCCCCGAAAAGCCCGCCCTTCCGGACATCTTCCCGGTAAACGTGGCCCGCGCCGCATCCTCAAGCGAAGCGCCATTTCGCACAGCCGCGTTAAAGGAGTTCAAGTTGTCGCTCAGCGTCCCCCCATTCTGCCAGTACGCCTTAACACCCTTCACCTTGTTGCCAAAATGAGCAAGAGCGGCGTTAAACATCTCGCCACCTCGCGGCGTATCCGGGCCAGAATTGATCACAAGCGAGAAGAGTCCGTCACTGTCAAGGTCGGCAACGACTCCCTTACCACTCGGCGCCACGTTCATGTACGTCGGGCACCCGTTGCTGTTATGAACGAGGACCGGCGTCTCACCCGCCAGTACATAGTACGTGTGAAGGTCATCCACCGTCAGGTTGTACGTCCGAGCATGCTGCGCGTACCCCCTATTGGCAAGGACCCTTACAACCCCGCCCACAGGGGTACGCAGTTTCGTGCCCGGCTCGATCTGCCCCGCTTCAACCCAAGCGTTGGCGGAGACGGACCAGAAGGGATGCTCATGAGTGGCGGTAAGCTTCTTCGGCCCATCCTTCGTCGCGATGGTGAGCTCATTGAAGTATTTATCGCCGTCGGTGACGATCAGTCGCGTGACTTTACGCTTCCCGGATGTACCTGTTCTCGGGTCAGTCGCAACGACTTCGTCGCCTACCTTGACCGATTCGATGCTCTTGCCATGCCCATCAGCCATGAGCACCTTGGTGCCTGCAAGGAAGCACTTAGTACATCCAGGTGGCCTCGAAGAGCTGAGTTCTGCAGCCATCCCCCTGCCCGAGGCTCCAGCTCCCATGCCCCTCGCCCCTGCCCCCATCTCACCACCAGCGAAGAGGAATCCTCCCCTGCCAGTGGAATTGAGGACCATTCCCTTGGCGCACTCCATGACCATGCATACGAGGCGTACCCAGTGCCGCAGCTGCGCCTGAGCGTCAGGATTGTCGCGTTCGACCAGGTAGTCATCCTTCTGCGGGTATCGATTGGCGTCCAAGTAATAGCGGTAGAAGAGCCTCGTGAATTGGTCTTCGTTCTGCCAATTGTTCGGAACCCAAACACCCGGAAATATCTCGTGACGCTTTGTGTCTTTGTGCAGGGATCCGCTGTCGTCGCCCTCCCCACAACTACCCTTGTGGCACGATCCCGCCCCCGCGTTTCCGGGGTCCACGGGACCATCAGTGATGATGGTCCCGCTGCCATCTCCCTTCGGCGTGCCGACGCCACACTGATCGGCCCGGCACAGACCGGAAGGGTCGCTCGTCGTGACCGGGTTGTTCCCGCTGTACGCGTACCCGTTCATCTGCACGGGGTCCGAGTCGATGATGATCGGGTCGGCCGAGAGGAAGCGGCCGTTGGCCTGGTCGTACTCCCGAGCGCCCATATGCGTGAGACCGGTACTCGTATCGTCTACGCCGACACCCAAGTAGCTCCGCTTATTAGGCCAAGCCCCCGGCTTCGCCCCCCGCACCTCCCCGTACGGCTTGAACGCCCGCCGAGTGATCGGCTGGCCCGGCGACTGCTCCACCGACGTCGACGCCGTCCCCAGCTGGTCGCTCAGCAGGACGCTCAGCTTGTGGCCTGACGTCGCGCCGTCCGTCGTCGAGCGGACCACCGTCGGCGCGCCCGCCTGCGCATAGGCACGACTCGCGCGCGTGATCTTCCCCGCCGCCGTCGTCAGTTCCGTCTCGCCCAGGTACAGCACGCTGCCCGAAGGCGAGTTCTCCAGGACGCGGTTGCCCTCGGCGTCGTAGACGTACTGCGTCTTGACGCCGTCGACCGTCACCGTGTCGACCTTGCGCTCCTGGGTCCAGGTGAAGCGCTGAGTGACGTCCGCCAGGTCGCGGACCGTGGTGTTGCCCGTGCGGTCGTACTCATAGGCGCTGCCGCTGCCCGACGGGGTCGAGGTGACGTCCGTCAGCACGTGGGGCTGGATCAGCGTGCTCGGGCTCGTTCCGTTGCCCGTGATCGTCGTGCCGTAGCCGTAGCGGAGGGAGACGTCCTTCGTCGGGTCGGACGGGTCGTGTCGCACCTGCGTCGCGCGGTTGCCCAGGACGTCGAAGGTGTAGCTGTCCCAGTAGCCCGTCGCCCCACCGGCCACTGAACCCGTCGCCGGGGCAGCCGACTTGAGCGAAGCGGTGAGCGCCGCATCTGGGCTGCTCTTGTCGGAGGAAGCGTCGGCCGCATTGGCGACCGGTCCACCCGACGCCGTTCCGTCCCCGTTGTACCCCCACTGCTGGCCGCTGTCGGACTTGCAGCCCACCGACGTAGTGCCCGGGGTCAGGTTGGACGTCCAGGCGTGGACCAGCTGCCCCATCGCGTCATACGTGAAGCACTGGTTGTCCCAGACGGACGTCCCCGCGTCCGTGAGCTGGCGGGCGTTGGACGTGACGTTGCCCGCGACATCGTAGGAGTAGTAACTGCTGTTGACCCTGTGCGAGTTCGTCGTCTCGCGGTCCGTGACCGTGCGCTGGAGTCGGCCCGTGTGCTCGTCGACGAAGTTCGTCGTCCAGACCCGGTACGGCTGGGGGCCGCTCACCACGCGCAGCGGCTCGCCGTACGGGGAGTACGTGACGTCCGTCGTGTACCAGCTCTGCCCCGACGTCGACTCCGCCAGGCCGTCGCTGTTGTAACGCGTGACGACCTTCTCTGCCGCCAGACCACCCACCGCCGGCAGCGTCACCGACAGTGGCTTGCCGGTCGGCGTGTACTCGTACGCGTACTTGTACGTGCCCGACACTCCCGTCGTCATCGCGTTGGCCGGGACGACCGTCTCCTTGCCCGTCGGCCGGTAGCCCGTGTCGTAACCGGTGACCCGGTTGATGTAGTCGCCACTCTTGTCGTGGCGGATCGACTCGACGGGCTGCCCGAGCGCACCCGGCAGGGTGTCGAACGAGAACTCCTTCACCGGCGGGGCCGTCGTGGAGCCTTCGCGGACCGCGACGATCCGGCTCAACTCGTCGTACGACGTGTACGTGCTGCCCCGGGAGTCGGTCACGCTCACCAGGCGGTCCGCGTCGTCGTATCCCGACGTCGTCTCACCCGTGTCCGGGTCGGTCGAGGCGATCAGACGCTTGCGGGCGTCATAGGTGTACGTCCAGGCGTTGCCCGCCGGGTCGATGACCTTCGAGCGGTTGCCCCGGGCGTCGTACTCGTAGCTGGTCTGGCGGTACTCGGTGGACTGCGGGTTGGTGAAGTGCTGGATCGCGGTGACACGGCCGCGCGCGTCCGTGAGGGTCTTCACCGCGGGGGCCGCGCCGCCCGCCGGGACGGCGAACGTGCTGGTGTCCTGGTAGCTGGTGGTCGCCGCGTAGACGGACTTGCCGCTGAAGAGCGTGGACACCCGGACCGGCCGCTCCAGGCCGTCATACGTCGTACGCGCCATGCTCGGCACCAGGCTGTCCGAGGCGCGCTTGAACTGTGCGGACTGCGGGTCCCCGGCCGCCAGATAGGGGTTCGTCTGCTCCCGGACGAGGCCGTGGTCGTCGTAGCGGGTGTCCGCGATGATCCGGCCGGGCCCGTGTGCCTCGCTCTGCGTCTGCACGGCGCGCATCAGGCCGTCGTAGACGGTGACTTGCTTGGCGTAGGTGCCGTCGTCCTTGATGTTCTCGACGGTGACGGCGGTGGGCTTGGTCGTCGTGTCCGTCGCCACCGCCATCTGGTACGTGATCTTGACGTCCGGCGTCTGGGTGCCCGAGGAGCGAGCCGGGGTCCAGCCCTTCACGAGGCGGCCGAGCGCGTCGTACTCGGTGCGTGCCACCCGGCCGTTGGGGTCGGTGACGGTCAGCGGCAGGGCGCGGCCGGGGTCGAGAGTCGTGGTGGTCGCGAATCCCTTGGCGTTGATGACCTTCGTCGAGGTGACGGGTCCACCACCGTCACCGGGCGTGTACTGGGTCTCGGTGCTCCCGACCAGCGGCTTCTTCACCGTACGGACGCGCCCCAGCGGGTCGTACGTCATGGTCACCGCAGGGCCGAAGGCGCTGCCCGCGCCATTGGTCTCCGTGATCGTGGTGGCGAGCCCCTTGGTCGGGGTGTCGCCGTAGTCCAGCCCGTCGTACGACGTCCGGGCGGCTCCCGTCAGCTGCGTCGACGCATCGGCGCCGGCGTAATCGGCACACGACGTGCTCGTCGAGCGGATCTGCTTGGGGAGCCCGATGAGGTTCGCGCTCTCGTTGTGGACGTAGTCCGTCTTGGCGCAGGTGTAGTCGCTGAGCGTCTCGCCGCCGGTCCCGTTGGGCCGGACCACGGCGGTCTGGACCTCGATGGGCAGACCGTGGTCGTCGTCGACCTTGGTCGTGGTGCGGACCGCCTGCCAGCTGGTGTCGACTGTCTGGATCGCGTCGGTTCGCTCCACCCCGGTGCGGTGGGCGAGCAGGGCCCCCGCACCGCCGTCCCGGTCGCGCGAAGCCGTCTGCTTGGACCAGGGGAAGCTGAGGGTGCGCTTGAGCACCCTGCCGCCGCTGCCGTCGTACGTGATCGACTCGGCAGCCATCCCCCCGTACTGGGGCTGGTCGTCGGCGATCAGCGTCACCGTGCCGGTGGAGTCCTTGACCGCGCCGCCCGCACCGCGGAAGTAGCGGGTGACGGAGTACGACTGCGTCTGCGGGTTTCCGGTGGAGGGCGTGTTCTTGCTGCCCTTGGTGGTGGCGACCTGCTGGAAGCCGCGCCACTCGCTGTACGTGCGCAGGTCGGGCTTGGTGAACTCGTCGTCGCTCTTGCCCCAGGCAGCGCCCGAGTAGGAGTAGTTGGTCGTGATGCGGTCGGAGACGCCGGTGATCCGGTCGGTCTCGGTGACCGAGTCGACGAGGTACTTGTTGAACCAGGAGAGCGCGGGCTTCTCCTCCTCGCCGTCCGGCGACCATCGCACCGGGTAGCACGTGCCGGTGTTCTTGTCCTGGTCGACCGACGGCTCGGTGCGGCAGCCGCCCTTGTACCGGACCTCGATGTCCGCCCCGTGCTCCGTGGCGACCGTGCCGATGCGCGGACGCGTGAAGCCCGGCCGGGAGTCGCTCGACGACTTGGGGACCAGGTTGGGGAGCTGCTTGTCCTTCAGGTAGCCGCGCAGAGGATGGTCGCTGCCCACGACGTACGGGCCGAAGCTGACGCCCGCGCTGGACATGAGCGTGCCGGTGCTGTCACCCGGGGCGTATCCCCGACGGGTGATCTTGGTTAGCCACAGGCCCGGCGAGGTGTCGTACCAGTCGCGCGGGAAGCTCTGCTCAAGGTTGTACGTGTCGACCTTCGCCAGACCCGTGACGCCCGGGCGGGCGGCCTCGGTGGTGACCGACTCCAGACGCTTGCGGGTCCAAAACGACGGGAAAGCCGGGCAGAGCTTGGAGTCGGACTTACAGTTCAGGTTGCCGGGGACGTCCCACCACGGGCGGTACGAGGCGGGGTCCGCCGTGTTGTTGAACTTGGCCTCGTCGCAGGCAGTCGCGCCGACCAGGCAACGCTCCTTGGTGTTGAAGACGACGCGGGCCGAGGGCGTGGTGAGCGATCCGGTGCGCAGCCCGTACTCGATGCTCGTCGGATAGCCGCCGCGGATGTACTTCTCGGGCGACTTGAACTTCTTGTTGGGGGCGTAGTAGTTCGTCTCCTGGGCCCAGTTGACGATCATCGCGTTGCCGTGGACGTCGACGACCTTGTCCAGGCCCCAGTGCCAGGCCTGCTGCTTCTTGGTGGTGCCTTCGGCGCAGCGGGAGTCGGCGAACGCCGTGGCGTAGCAGGGCTCGCCGGGGTGGTTGCCGTAGACCGGGACGGTGAAGACGGAGTTGGTGTCGGCGTGGCTGCCGCCGACCTTGTTGAGGCCGTAGAAGTACTGGGTTCCGTCGGTGGTGGTGACCACCCAGTACTCGCCGTTGTTGTCCCCGTTGTCGCCGCCGGACTTGAGCTCGACGCGGGTGCCGTCGTCGTTCTGCGGGCGGTAGGTGTCCGTGGTACCGACCCGCACCAGCTCGGTCGTCCGGCCGCCGAGCGACATGACCGCGTTGTACGAGACCCAGCACAGGTCGGACGTCTTGTACTTCTTGTCCTTGTTGTTGGGCGCCCCGGCGTCGGTGTCCTTGCGGTCGTCCTGGCAGGCCCGGTAGCGGCGCTCGATGTGGCCGGGCTCGTACGTCCAGCCCTCACCGATCCACGAGGCCTGCGGGGAGCTGGTGGACGTCTTGCCGTCGACGGTCTGGGACGAGTACTCGAAGGAGATCTTCGGGGCGGGGCCCGCGGGGGCGGGCGGCACGGTCACGGGGTACGACCAGGTGAAGGCGCCGGACGAGTTTCCGGCCGCCCACTTGCCGTCGCCCGCGAGCGGGGTGGCCTTGAACGAACCACCGTTGCCCGCGCCGGAGTCGACCGCGCCGATGACCGCCTTGTCCCCGCCGGCGGCGACCGGCTGGACGTACGCCGCCTGCATGACGCCGGAGGGAGCGGCGGCCCGGGGGGCGGCAGCCGGGGTCACCGTGCCGTCGGCGGCGGTGTCGACGGTCGCGGTGATCGTCTTGCCGCCGGTGTCGTTGACCGTCTCCAGGTCCTGATAGGCCCGGCACTCCTCCACGTCGGGCGTGGTCAGGTAGCACTCGGGGAACTGCACGAAGTGCAGCCGGGAGGCCCAGTCGGCGCCGTAGAGGTTCTCGTACGTCTGGTAGTCGAGCTGCACGGACACCGGCACGGAGGCGCCCGCCGGGGCCGTCACGGTGACGACCGCGCCGTCCACACCGTCGGACTCAATGGCCGTACGCGCGGACACGCCCACCTGCCACGTGCCCGTGGGCACGGAGGCTCCCGGAGCCTGGCCGAGCTTCACCGGGAGCGTTCCCACGGGCTCCAGACCGGCCGGAGTCGCGGCGGCGGACCCCGTGCGGAAGGCCGTCTGCTGCGCGGCGGAGGAGAAGGTGACCGAAGCCGTGCCCGCGGCGGGGGGTGTAGTGGTGCCCGCGGGAGCGTCGGTGGTGCTCGTCGGAGCTGCCACATCGATGCGGTCGAGCTTCGGGTCCCGGGTTCCGCCCTTGATCAGCTGGTCCTGGTGGAGGTTCTCCAGAACCAGGGCGTCACGCGGTACCTCGTCCCTGGCCGGGTCCGGCGGCTGTGCCAGCGCGGGCGTGGGCAGCAGGGCGATCGCCAGGGCCGTGCACACGGCTGAGAGCGCGGAGGCACGGCGGCGCCGACCACGTGCGGACGGCGGCATGACAAACACGGTGAAGTCCCCCCGGACGTCAACGGACGGCGCCTGGAAGAAACACAGGTGATGCCGCTTCAGAACGCGCTGATTCTGTGTGCCCGTTGTGAAGAAAGCCAGGGATATACGTGATCAGTGAAAATAACCACGCCGCGTATCGCCCCAACTACACCATTGAGGCAGGGAGTGCAGTATGCCGCCCAGGTGAGCAGGAATAGAACCTGAGCGGCGGAGAACAGATAGCTCAGCCCGTTCGGGATCAACTGTCACTAATCCGCTCACGGATATGCACCGTTCAGCCATGAAAAGTGAGCAATGGATGGGCTCATTTCCGTTCGGAGGGCCGGGTTCGACTTTCGCGGGCACAGCAACCGCACAGCCGCCGAAGGTGAGGCAGCGAGTGCGTGGGGTGACAGATTGGGCGTGACGACGCTCCCCTCTTGAGCAATGATCTGGTCGCATCTTCACGTCTCGCGCACAGAAGCGGCAGGGCGTGACGACAGGAAGTGCCCGGTCGGTGGTCCGTCGCGACGCCGGCACGAGGGGGGAAGGGAACCTCGCGCATGACGAGCAGAGCGCGCCGCATGCCCGGACGCAGAGCAACAGCAGCCATAGCGGCGGCTGTTGTGGTGGGTTCGGGCGTGACCTATATCGGCCTGAATGATTCCGGGGGCAGCCACAAGAAGCCGCGGTCCACCGAAAACGCCGCACCACTGGACGAGGCCGGGGCTGCGGCCAAGGCGAAGCGGACCGGAAAGGCGGTGGAGGCAGCGGCACTGCGTACCGCGTATTCGACCACCTGGGCCCGCCCGGACGGAATGCTCCAACGGCGCATCCACGCAAGTCCGATCCGAGCCGAAGTGGGTGGCGAATGGAAGGCGATCGACCCCACTTTGATCAAGGTCAACAACGGCTGGTCCCCCAAAGCGACGAACGTGCGGATGGCCTTCTCCGCCGGCGCCTCCGGCAGCGGGACCGAGCGCGCCTCGCGTGACCAAGCCCGCCGCGTTCCCCTGCTCGCACCCGCCGCGCCCAACGCCGCCACCGCGACCGGCAACGCCCTCGTCACCCTGTCGACCGGCGGCCATGACATCGTGCTGACCTGGCCGGGACCGATCCCCCAGCCGGTGATCGACGGCTCGCGCGCGCTCTACCCGGAGATCCTGCCGGGCGCGGACCTGGTCCTGACCGCCGACGACGGCGGCTTCGCTCAACTCCTGGTGGTGAAAAGCCGTCAGGCCGCTGCCAATCCGCAGGTGGCGCGCCTCGCGTACGGGCTCTCCTCGCCCGATCTCAACTTCGTACTCGACCCCACCACGCGCATCCTCACCGCGAAGGACAGCGGTGGAGATGACGTCGCCGAGTCACCCACCCCGCTGATGTGGGACAGCGCGGGTGTTCCGGCCAGCACCGACAGCGGAGGCGGGGGAACGGGTACGCCGCCACCGCCCGAGCCGACCCCGACGGACACACCGGACGGCTCGGCGTCGGACGGTGAGACGCCCACGGCCTCGCCACAGCCGTCCGGCGCAGGCGACGACACCGACCGGGGCGACGTCTGGAAGGAGGTGCTGCCCAGGCCGTCGGACGACGCACCCGACCCTTCGTTCGTCCGGCCCAACCTCACGCCTCCGCCGATCCCTCCGGAGGCGTCGCCCGAGCCCACCCGGACCGGGCCGGACGCGACGCTGGGCCTGGCCGCCCTCTCCGGGCCGCAGCCCGCCTCCCACGGCGCACTCGCGGACGTCGATCTCCAGGGATCCGACTGGGTTCTGACGGCCGATCAGGACTTCCTCAACGACTCGTCCACCGTGTATCCGGTCTTCATCGACCCGTCCGTCAAGAAGCACACCAACGACTGGACCACGGCCTACGACCGGCACCCGAACGCCAACTTCTACAACGGCCGGAACTTCAACAAGGGCGGCACCCACGAGGCCCGGGTGGGATTCGAGTCCGACACCTGGGGGACGTCCCGGTCCTTCTTCACCATCGACTGGGACGACGACCTCAAGGACGCCCTCGTCTCCGACGCAACCTTGCGCATCCTGGAGACCTACTCGTGGTCGTGCGACGCGCGACGGATGGACATCTATCTCACCGGTCAGATCAGCCCCAAGACGACGTGGAACACCGCGCCGAAGATGACCAGTGGCAACAAGCTGGCCAGTCGTAGCTTCGCCCACGGCTGGAAGTCCGGGTCCTGCCCGGACGCCTACGAGGCCTTCAAGATCACGCCCACCGCACAGCGCGCGGTCGCCAACGGCTGGAAGACGCTGACCATCGGCATGCGCGCCGCGACGGAGGACTCCCAGTACGCCTGGAAGAAGATCCAGGCGGACGGCGGCAACGACCCGTACGTCGACCTCACCTACAACCGGCGCCCCGAGCCCCCGACCGGGCTCGACCTCGACCCGGATCTGAGCTGCGACACCACCGCGCCGTACGTCAACGTCGGCGCGTCTCAACTGACGTTCTGGGCCGGCGCCAAGGACAGGGACGACAACCTCGCCTCCCTCCGCTTCCAGCTCTGGAAGGCGGGCACCAGCCCCACCAACAACAACCTCCTTGGCAGCAAGGGCAACGTCTCCGTCGGCAGTCAGACGTCTTCCGCGAGGGTGCACACCGACCCGTTCTCGACGAGCGGACTGCAGAGTGGCGCCACGTATTCGTGGCGCGTCATCGCCGTCGACAAGTACGGCGCCACGTCGAGCAGATACTCCCCTGCCGACATCCCCTGCCGGTTCGTCTTCGACAACCAGCGACCGAGCCCGCCCATCGTCACCTCGACGGACTTCCCCGACGCCGACCAGAGCGACAACGGCTTCTGGAACGACCCTGAGGACTCCGTATGGAGTGCCAGGAAGTTCGGTGAAGACGGTTCGTTCACGTTCCGCACGGCTCAGAGCGATGTCGTGAAGTTCGAGTACAGCTACAACGGCGGCGCGTACAACTTCTCGGTCAGCCGGACCGCCGGGTCGCCGACCACCGTCGTCTCCAAGGCCAAGCCGCCCATGGCAGGCCCGGTCGTCCTGTACGTACGGGCCGTTGACGCGGCGAACAACAGGTCCGAACCCCGCAAGTACCTCTTCTACGTGACCCCACGGGACTCCGCCGACACCCCGGGCGACCTCACCGGCGACAAGCTCCCCGACCTCATGGTCGTGAGCGGCGACGGCGATCTGCGCACCTACCCCTCCCAGGCCCTGCCGGACCTGACCAAGGGCAGCGGCAACCTCGGATACTCCATGTCCGGTGGCTACCGGGGTAACCCCGACAAGGACCCCAACGGCTCGGACGGCAGGCCGATCTACACCGCGGCCCCGAGCGGCTACTGGAAGAACACGCTCATCGCGCACCTCGGTGACGTCTACGGGGGCGACGGCCTCCAGGACCTCGTCGCCGTCCGCGAAGGCAAGCTGTGGGTCTATCCCGGCGACGGATACGGCGCCGTCAACATCGACAAGCGCCAGGAGATCCTGCTGCCGTCGAACGCGCCCAGCCCGGCCTCCATCACGCAGATCGTCTCCGCCGGAGACGCCACCGGTGACGGCAAGCCGGACTTCTTCCTCCGGGTCGGCGACGCCTTCTGGGCGCTGGTCGGTTACAACGGCGCCACCGTCGACCAGGCGGTCCAGCTGTCACCCGATGCCTGGAGCGGCCGCGACATCGTCACGGTCCAGGACGTCACGGGCGACGGCACCGCTGACCTGATCTACCGCAGTGACAGCGCCGGGCAACTCGCGCTGCGCGTCGGCAAGAAGGCCGCCACCGGCGGGGTCGATCTGAAGTCGCTCGCCAGCGCCGCCGGTTCCGCCAACGGCTCCGACGGCGTCTACGGAGCCTCCAGCTGGCAGCGCGCCAACATCAGGCTCCTCTACGGCACGCCCGACGCCGACGGAGACGGCGTCCCCGACATCTGGGTGGTCAAGGCCGACGGGACCGTCCGCTTCTACTCCGGTGGCCGCACCACGATGCCGACCGCCGGGATCCAGATCAACAGCGGCTGGCAGTCGAAGCTCGCCATCGGCTGAACACGGAGGAGGGGCCCGGACACGCAGTCCGGGCCCCTCCTCGTTTTCCTCACGCGCTCAGCGCTTCCCCCCTGTGGACCTGCCGTCCGGCCACAGTCTGGGGCTGCGCTTGGCCGCCACGTCCTCGATCCAGCCGAAGCTCAGGACGCACAGGCCGATCAGCACCCAGGTGAAGGCGAGCACCGGCCAGGGGCTGTCCAGCAGCCACGGCACGCTCTCGCCCAGGGAGCCGAAGCCCCACAGCTGGTCCCACATCGTCGCCGCGGCGAGGATGCACACGTTGTGCCAGAGATAGACCGTCACCGCACGGGAGTTGAGCAGGATGATCAGCCGGTCCCAACGGCGCAGCTTCGGCGGCCACTCGGACCACGAAGGGCTGAAGTGGAGGAGCAGCAGTACGGCGCCGAACGACCAGAGGGCCTGGGCGAGCGGGATGCCGTCCAGCTCGTTCTCACCCCCGAAGTCGTTCCGCATGGCCCACCAGAGGCCGACGCCGAGGATGAACGGGACCACCGCCGGGACGATGTACCGCGGAACGCGGCTCAGGACGCCCTGCTGGTGGGCCATGCCCAGGACCCAGCAGGCGCCGAACGTGGAGAAGTCGGTGATCGTGGAGTCGATCCGCTCCGGCAGGTCGAAGCTGCCGAAGGTCATGACCGCCGACAGCACCAGCGGCGCCAGGATCGTCGTCCACGGCACCTTGCGCAGGTATCGCAGGATCAGCGGCGACAGCAGGACGTACCAGAGGTACGCGCGCAGGTACCAGAGCGGCTCGGCGACGTTGCCCGCCCAGGAGCCGTCCAGGAACCCGTGCACTCCGGGAAGGTCGGACGCGTACGGAGGGTCGCTCAGCGGGACGATCCAGAAGAGGAGGTGCGTCCACCACCATCCCGGGTGGCCGTCCGCATCCGGTCCCCAGCCCTGGGCGATCATGCCGGTGACGCCGATCGCGCCCAGCAGCCACATCGGCGGCAGCAGACGCCGCATCCGGCTGCGGATCACCTGGGGGGCCGGACGCTTGAGGGAGCGCCCCATGAGGTTGCCCGCGAGCGCGAACATGACGCCCATGGAGGGGAAGGCCAGCGGCAGCCAGGCCCAGCCCATGAGGTGGTAGAGGACGACGCGGAACAGGGCCAGCGCCCTGAGCAGGTCGAAGTAGCGGTCGCGGCCGGGCTTGGCGGGCGCGGGCGCCTCGGGCTTGTGGCGCAGGGCCGCCGCCGGCGGAGACAGGTAGCGGGGTTCCCCTGCCGCCTGCCCAAGGTGGTGGCCCGCGCCGTGCTCGGCATAGGGAGCCGCCCCCTGCTCGGCGTGGGGAGCCGCGCCGTGCTCGTTCGTTCCGTACGGGCCGGGCTGCGGCCAGGCGCCCGTGGGCTCGGTGGTGGTCATGCGACGGGCCTCCGGTCGACGTTCTCCTTGCTGCCGCGCTGGGTCGGGATCCCCCCCGGCGCCTCCACAACCCCCGTCCGCCGCAGCTTCTGCCACCGCAGCCGGCCCCCGGTGAGGGCCGTGATCCAGGACTGGAGGAGCACCACGTACATCAGTTGGCGGTAGAGGACCTGCTGGAGCGGGAGGGAGACCAGGTGGGTGAGGCGTTCGCGGTCCAGGCGGAACGCGTAGGCCGCGCAGACCAGTTGGATCACCAGGACGCCCAGCCACGCCACCACGGTCTTCTGCGTCGGGCCGAAGACCAGGCCGTAGAGGAGAAACACGTCGATCAGGGGGGCCAGGAGGGGGGCCAGGACCATGAACAAGGACACCAGCGGGAGGCCCACGCGGCCGAAGCGGCCCGACGGGCCGCGCTCGAAGACCGCTCGGCGGTGCTTCCAGATCGCCTGCATGGTGCCGTACGACCAGCGGTAGCGCTGCGACCAGAGCTGCTGTACGGACTCCGGCGCCTCGGTCCAGGCGCGCGCGTTCTCCGCGTACACGACCCGCCAGCCGTCGCGGTGCATCGCCATGGTGACGTCGGTGTCCTCGGCGAGGGTGTCCTCGCTGATGCCGCCGACCCGCTCCAGGGCGGTGCGGCGGAAGGCGCCGACCGCGCCCGGGATGGTCGGCATGCAGCCGAGCACGTCGTACATCCGGCGGTCCAGGTTGAAGCCCATGACGTACTCGATGTGCTGCCAGGCGCCGATGAGCGAGTCGCGGTTGCCCACCTTGGCGTTGCCCGCGACCGCGCCGACCCTCGGGTCGCCGAACGGCTGCACCAGCTCGCGTACGGTCGACGGCTCGAAGACGGTGTCGCCGTCCATCATCACGACGATGTCGTAACGGGCGTTCCTGATGCCGTTGTTGAGCGCCGACGGCTTGCCGCCGTTGACCTGGCGGACCACCCGGACGTTCGGCAGCCACATCGCCTCGACGATGTCCGCGGTCCCGTCGGTGGAGCCGTCGTCGACGACGATCACCTCGATGGGGTGGTCGCTGGCCATCAGCGAGCGCACGGTGTTGGCGATGCACTCGCGCTCGTTGTACGCGGGGACGATCACCGAGACCGGCTCGGTGACCTCGGGGCCCCAGCGGAACCCGCGCGCCCGCACCTTGCGCGCGTGCAGGAACGACAGGATCAGCATCAGGCCGAACCGGGCGAAGACCAGCACGCCGATCACCGCGAGCCCACCCACCAGGACGTCGGTGGTGTGCTCGGAGACCTGGACGGCGAAGACGAACGCCTTGCCCTTCCACAGGTCCATGCCGGTGACCGGGGTGTGCGCGCTCGGCGCGTTCAGGGCCTCGGTGAGGTTCACGAACGCATAGCCCTTGCCCTGGAGCCCGGGCAGGAAGGTGTCGAGCGCGGCCACGGTCTGCGAGCGGTCGCCGCCCGAGTCGTGCATCAGGACGATGGCGCCCTTGCCGTGCTTGGGCGTGGCGTTCTTGATGATCGTCTTGATGCCGGGGCGCTGCCAGTCCTCGCTGTCCGTGGAGTCGAGCGCGGTGATGTACCCGCGGCTGCCCACGTACTTGATCACCGGCCAGTTCTGGTCGTCGATCGCGTCCGCGAACGACGAGTACGGCGGCCGGAAGAGGGAGGTGCGGATGCCGGCGGCGCCTTCGAGGGCCAGCTGGTTCTGCGCGAGCTCCCAGTCGATGCGGGCGTGCGACTGGTAGGAGAGGTCGGGGTGGTTGAAGGTGTGCAGGCCGACCTCGTGGCCCTCGTCGACCATCCGCTTGATCAGATCGGGGTAGCGGGCGGCGTTGGCGCCGGTCACGAAGAAGACGCCGTGCGCGTGGTACTTCTTCAGCTGGTCGAGCACCTTCGGGGTCCAGGTGGGGTCCGGGCCGTCGTCGAAGGTGAGCACCAGTTTGTGCTTGGGGATGTCGAGGCTGGTGGGCTTGCCCGGGCCCCGCGCGTCGATGACCGGGCCGCCGTCCAGGATGCGCTCGGGCACCGTGTCGGTGGAGGCGTCCGGGCGGATGCGGTGGTCGGCGAGTATCTCGTTGTGGACGTACCCGCGCAGCATCAGCATCGCGAAGAGGGCGACGAGGAAGAGCAGGGGCAGCAGATAGCGCATCGGCAGTCTGCGGCGTCTCCGCTTGCGCGGGGTGGTGGGGGAAGTCGTACGACGGGTCGTACGGCGAGGGGCTTTCACGTGCTGGCTCCAGAGTGCGGAGTCGGCTTCGTCGACAGGCCCGTCGGGCTGCCGGACGGGCCGGTGGGGAGGCCGGGGCTCGCCGAGCGGCCGCCGGTCGGCTTCGCGCTCTGCGAGGTGCCGGGGTGCGGGGAGGCGCCGGTGGGCTTGCCGGAGTTCTTCGTCCTGCCCGGCTTGGGGGTGCCGGAGGCCTTGGCCCGTGCGGAGCCGCTGGCCGAGGGGTGCGCCTTGCCCTTGGCGGGGGCGCCGGGCTTGGTTCCCGGGCGGGGGGCGCGGGAGTCGGTGGGGGCCGGGGTGACCTGGACCGTCTCCGTCTTCTTCTCCTTGGCGGCGGGGCCCGGTATGCCGAGCCAGGGCGCGCGGGAGCTGCCGCCGACGAGGCTGCCGACGAGCATCACCGCGTAGCAGGTGCATGCCAGGCCGAAGACCCAGCCGAGCCGGCGCAGGTTCTTGCCGCGGCGGCCGCTCTCGTCCACGAAGACGGGGCCGTCGGGGTCGCCGGCGGGAACCGGCGCCTGCGCCAGGTCCTGAGCCGGGAAGGGGACCTGGGCCTGGACCTGCGTCCGGTCCTGGGTCTGGAACTGAGGTTGCGCCTGGGTCTGGAACTGGGGCTGGAACTGAGGCTGCGCCTGGGTCTGGATCTGGTCCTGAGTCCGGTCCTGTGCCTGGGGGTTGCCCGGCAGGCGTCCGGCGACGTTCAGTTCCATCGTGAAGTCGTCGAGAGGCCTACGGGGCTCCTCGAACGGGTTCCGGGGTCGCCCCTGAGGGGCATCTTTTTGCCAATTGTCCACTTTGCGTACGCACTTCCCCACTGGATGATTCGCGGGTTGCGCGCACTCCTCTAGCGGGCGCTGCGTTCCGGACCGGGTCCCCACCCGCTCCACGCACCCCCACTACCACACCGCACCCGGGGAATGAATGTAGCGCACGCCGATGTGAGCCATGTTCACGCGCCAAGTCTTGTTCCTCAACTGGAACAACAGAGGGGAATCAGTGGGACATGAGGGACAGTTCCCCCTCCGGAAGCCAGTAATCAGGGGGCAGTTCGAGCCATCCAGCGGCCTTTCCCATCCGCCGGGCGACCTCCCTGAGAACCTCCAGGCCGGGGTGGTGCAACCCCTTGCGCCACACCAGCGACACCGGTGACAGCGGTACGGGACCGATCAGCGGCCGCAGCACCATCCCGGATATCTCCATGAAGTCCGTGCTGGCCAGCACCGACCAGCCGCGCCCCAGCACCACCCGGGTGAACTCCTCCTGCCCGGAGATCTCCGGGAACGGCGCGGCCAGTTCCGCACCCCGCCCCGCGAAGAGCCGCGCGGCCAGATCCGTCCACTCGGCGGTGGCCGGATTGCCCGCCCCCGCGTACAGCGTCTCGCCCGCGAGCGCGTCCACCGGCACCTCGTCCAGGCGGGCGAGGCGGTGGCCCTCGGGGAGCAGCACCGCCATCCGCTCGTACCGCACCGGCTGGTGCGAGAGTCCGGCGCGCACCGACGGGTCGAGCCCGGCGACCCGGCCGAAGGAGACGTCGAGGCGCCCGGCCAGGATCTCGGCGGCGGCCCCGGTGAGCCCGCTCAGATAGCGCGCCACGAACTCGTGCCCGGCCGCCGCCTCGCGGGCCCGCACCAGCACCCGGTGGCCGGTGCCGACCGAGGCGCTGACGTCGACGAGCAGCGGACGGGCCTCGGCCGCCCAGCCCGCCCGCAGCTCGTCGTGCGCGGCGAGCACCCGCCGCGCGTACGGCAGCAGCCGCGCGCCGTCGGCGGTGAGCTCCACCGCGCGCGTGGTCCGTACGAACAGCTCGGCGCCCAGGTCGCGTTCGAGCCGCCGCACGTCCCGGCTGAGCGCCTGCTGGGCGACGAAGAGCCGGGCGGCGGCCCGGGTGAAGTGCAGTTCGTCGGCGACGGCGGTGAACGCGCGCAGCAGCCGGGGGTCGATGTCCTGGGTCACGGACGGCAGTCAACCGCACGGACGCCGACAGCAGAAGACCTTCACCGGGCAACTGACAACACAGGTGCGTGAATGGCCTCTGATCAGGTGTTGGACGCCCGCGCCCCGCCCGGGCGAAGCTCGGTGCATGCCGCAACTGATGACCGTCTCGGGCTCGACCCTGGTGCTCGCCGGGCCCGCTCCGTACGAGCGCGAGCCGCGCCGCAAGGCCCGCGCTCCAAAGGTGCGGACCGCCCCCTACCGCCGCCTGTTCGCCGTCCCCGGCGCCCGCGCCTTCACCCTGGGCAACCTCATCGCCCGGCTCCCCATGGGCATGTTCAGCGTGAGCGCCGTGATCATGATCGCCGGGTCACGCGGCTCGTACGCCCTCGCTGGAGCCGTCACCGCCACCGGCCTCGCCGCGACCGCCCTGGTCGCACCCTGGACGGCCCGCCTCATCGACCGCCACGGCCAGGCCCGGGTCGCCGTGCCCGCCACCGCGATCGCGGTCCTCGGCTCACTGGCGCTGCTGCTCTGCGTACGCCTGGACGCGCCGAACTGGACGCTGTTCGCCGCGTACGCCGCGACCGCCACCACCCCGAACACCGGCGGGATGTCGAGGGCGCGCTGGGCGCACGTCCACCGGGGCGACCCGGCGGCCCTGCACACCGCCAACTCCTTCGAGCAGGCCGTGGACGAACTGTGCTTCACGCTCGGCCCGGTGGCCGCCGCGTTCCTGTGCACGGCCCTGTTCCCGGAGGCGGGCACGCTCACCGGCGCGGTGCTCCTGATGACGGGCGTGCTGATCTTCTCGGCCCAGCGCGCCACGGAACCCCCGGTGGCCCCGCGCACCACCGCCCGCTCCCCCCTGCGCTCCCCCGGCCTCGCCCCGCTGCTCGCCGTCTTCCTCGCCACGGGCGCGGTGTTCGGCTCGATGGAGGTGGTGACCCTGGCGTACGCGTCCGGGCTCGGCCACGGTCCGTCGGGCGGCGCGGTCCTGGCGCTCCAGGCGGCCGGGTCGGGTGCGGCGGGCCTGGTCTACGGCTCGGTGCGGCCCGCGCGTTCCGTCTCCCGGCGGCTGCTCATGTGCGTCGGCGCGATGACGGCCCTGATGTGCCTGCCGCTGCTGGCGGCCCGTACGGGTTCGCTGGTCGTCCTCGCGGGTGCCCTGCTCCTTGCGGGCGCGGCGACCGCGCCGACGATGGTCACCGGGATGACCCTGGTCCAGCGCCTCACCCCCGAGGGCCGTCTCAACGAGGGGATGACCCTGGCGGTCACCGCGATCCTGGGCGGCATCGCGGCCGGCTCGGCCACGGGCGGCTGGCTTACCGACCACGCCTCCGCCCCGACCGCCTACCTCGCCCCGGTCTGCGCGGCGGGCCTCGCGCTGGCGGCGTGCGCGGCGGGCCCGGCTCGGCGCCGGGCGTGAGGGCGTACGACGAAGGCCCGGTCGCTGCAATAGCGGCCGGGCCTTTGTCTCACATGGGATGAGGGGGTCTGGGGGTCATGCCCCCAGAAAGAGGACGAGGTGGACCGGGCTCGCGCTGTTTGCGAGCATGGTCCACCTTCACCTCGTGGAGATGGCGGGAATCGAACCCGCGTCCAACGGTGCGGAATCAGGGCTTCTCCGTGTGCAGTTCGCTGCGATTTTCTCAGCCCCGGAGATCACGCGAACAAGTCTCCGACGGGCTCAGTCACTGTTTGATTTCCTTCTGGGCCCCGTGACCGGGCTCAGAAGTTTAGATCCCTTGATGATGCCAGGATCCGGGTCGGGATCACCCCCGGGCTGACACTTCGCAAAGTCGCTACTTAGGCAGCGAGGGCGAAGGAATCGCGCTTGGTGTTGGCGATTATTGGTTGCGACATATGGTTTACGAGATCATTGCCGCTTCCTCGACACGCTTCCCCTGCTTCGACATCCGCTGTCGAAACCGATCATCCCCATGTTTTGTTAACAATGTGCTCCGCCCCGGGGGGCGGTGCTGAAGCCATGGTACGCGACGCGCACCACCGCTCGCCAGGATATTTACGCCCGCTGCCGCCGCCGGGCCGCCGAGATCGCCCGGTTCGTCTCGCGGGTGTCCTGCTTCTCCCGCAGCGTCTGCCGCTTGTCGTACTCCTTCTTGCCCTTCGCCAGCGCGATCTCGATCTTCGCCCGGCCCTCCTTGAAGTACAGGACGAGGGGCACGATCGTGTGACCCGACTCCTGTGACTTGGACTCCAGCTTGTCGATCTCGGCGCGGTGCATCAGCAGCTTCCGCTTGCGCCGCGCGCTGTGGTTGGTCCAGGTGCCCTGGGCGTACTCCGGCACGTGGACGTTGTGCAGCCAGGCCTCGCCCCCGTCGATCTGCACGAACCCGTCGACCAGCGACGCCCGCCCCTGGCGCAGCGACTTCACCTCGGTACCGGTGAGCACGAGACCGCACTCGTAGGTGTCGATGATGGTGTAGTCGTGCCGCGCCTTCTTGTTCTGCGCGACGAGCTTGCGCCCGCTGCCCTTGTCCTTGTCTTTTGCCTTAGCCATAGTGCGGCCATTTTCGCACTACGACCGCCCCCCGAGGCCACTCAATACCGCCTGGGCCCGCTCCTGGGCCCGGTCGGTGACCGGTACGTCCGGGGTGATGCCCTTCCCGTCGACCCCGTGGCCCGCCGGGGTGCGGTAGTGGCCGACGGTCAGCTCGGCCACCGAGCCGTCCGGCAGGTCGGTCGGCATCTGGACCGAGCCCTTGCCGAAGGTGCGCGAGCCCACCGTGACGGCCCGGCCCCGGTCCTGCAGGGCCCCGGTCAGCAGCTCGGCCGCGCTCATGGTGCCGCTGTCGACCAGGACGACCAGGGGGCGGCCGGTGTCGCCGGCCCGCTCCGCGTACAGCGCGCGCTGGCGGCCGTGCACGTCGTACGTGGCGACCAGGCCGCCGTCGAGGAAGGCGGAGGCGGCCGAGGCGGCCTCGGTGACCAGGCCGCCGGTGTTGCCGCGCAGGTCGAGGAGGACCCCGGCGCCGCCGGGGGCCGCGCGGACCGCCGTGCGCACCCGCTCGCCCGAGCCCTTGGTGAAGGCCGCCACCTTGATCATCACGTCGCCGCCCGGCAGCGCGCTCACCGTCACGGCCTCGGTGGTGAGCTCGGCCCGCCGCAGCGACTCGCTCCAGGTCCGACCGCCGCGCTCCAGGCCCAGGACGACCCGGCTGCCCGGGGTGGCCCCGTCGCCGCGCAGCAGGGCGACGACCTCGGTGACCGGCAGGGTGTCGAGGGCGCGGCCGTCGATCGTACGGAGCCGGTCGCCCGCCCTGATCCCGGCGCGGGCGGCCGGGCCACCGGGCTGGAGGCGGGTCACCTCGACGCGGCCGTCGGCGGTGCGCCGGGCCCACAGGCCGACGCCCGTGTACCGGCCGTCGAGGGCGTCCTCGAACTGCTCGTACGCGCTCGGGTCGTACACCGCGCCCCAGCGGTCGCCGCTGCGGCTGACGGCCTCGGCGGCCGCCTCGGTCGCCGACTTGCCGTCGGCCACCGCCTCGGCGGCGGCCCGGGCGACGTCGGCGCCGCGGTCGCGGGGCTCTGCGGCGGAGGCGGGCAGCGCGTGCAGCGGGGCGCGGCGCTCCTCGGCCTGCGGCAGCGAACCGGTCACCGCGGCGGTCGCCAGGACCGCGACGAAGACCAATGTCAGAGTCGCCCCGCGGCGCACTCCGCGGGACCTGGGACAGCTGTCCGGACCTGACATGGCGTCGAGTCTAGGACAACGCGAGGGCGCCGCAGGGGCTGTTGCTCCTACGGCGCCCGGGGCGCACCTCACACAGTGAAGCGCGCGCGTCACACCTTCAGGTACTTGCGCAGCGCGAAGAACGCGGCGAGGGCGGGCATCAGCACGCTCGCCGCGAGCACCAGCGGCAGCTTGGCCAGGACCGCGTCCCAGCCGATGAAGTTGATCAGGTTCAGCTTGTGCGACAGGTCGAGGCCGTGGTCGATCATGAAGTAGCGGCCGACGATCAGCATCCCGGAGGCGGCGATGCCGCCGAGCACTCCGGCGAAGGCGGCCTCCATGATGAACGGCGCCTGGATGTAGAAGCTCGACGCACCCACCAGGCGCATGATGCCGGTCTCGCGCCGTCTGCTGAACGCGGAGACGCGGACCGTGTTGACGATCAGCATCAGCGCCACGACCAGCATCACCGCCATGACCAGCACCGCGGCCACGTTCATGCCGCCGAGCAGGCTGAACAGGTTCTCCAGGATGCCCTTCTGGTCCTGGACGGACTGCACGCCGTCGCGCCCGGCGAAGGCGGTGGCGACCACCTTGAACTTCTCCGGGTCCTTGAGCTTGACCCGGAACGACTCCTGCATCTGGTCCGGCGTGATCGAACCGGCCATCGGAGAGTCGCCGAACTGCTCCTTGTAGTGCTTGAACGCCTCGTCGGCCGACTCGTAGGTCACCGTCTGGACGATGTCCAGCTTCTTCAGGTCGCCCTCGATGTCCTTCTTCTGCTGGGCGGTGACGGCGCCCTTGGAGCACTTGGCGACGGACTCGGCGTCGGCCTTGTTGCAGAGGAAGATCGAGACGTTGACCTTGTCGTACCAGTAGCCCTTCATGTTGTTGACCTGGTCCCGCATCAGCAGCGAACCGCCGAACAGGGCCAGGGACAGGGCCACGGAGACGATGACGGCGAACGTCATGGTCAGGTTGCGGCGGAGACCGACGCCGATCTCCGAGAGTACGAACTGCGCGCGCATGGCGACTGGTTAAGCCTTTCCGTGCTTTACGGGCTCGATGCTCAGCGCATCAATGCTGGTAGCCGTAGACGCCGCGCGCCTGGTCACGTACGAGACGGCCCTTTTCGAGCTCGATAACACGCTTGCGCATCTGGTCGACGATGTTCTGGTCGTGGGTCGCCATGATCACGGTCGTCCCGGTCCGGTTGATCCGGTCCAGGAGCTTCATGATGCCCACGGAGGTCTGCGGGTCCAGGTTGCCGGTCGGCTCGTCCGCGATCAGCAGCATCGGCCGGTTGACGAAGGCCCGCGCGATGGCGACGCGCTGCTGCTCGCCGCCGGAGAGCTCGCCCGGGCGGCGGTCCTCCTTGCCGCCGAGCCCGACGAGGTCGAGCACCTGGGGCACGGCCTTCCTGATCTCCCCACGCGGCTTCCCGATGACCTCCTGGGCGAAGGCGACGTTCTCGGCCACGGTCTTGTTGGGGAGCAGCCGGAAGTCCTGGAAGACGGTCCCGAGCTGGCGCCGCATGTGCGGCACCTTCCAGTTGGAGAGCCGGGCCAGGTCCTTGCCGAGCACGTGCACCTGCCCTTGGCTGGCGCGCTCCTCGCGCAGGATGAGTCGGAGGAAGGTCGACTTGCCGGAGCCGGACGAACCGACGAGGAAGACGAACTCACCCTTCTCGATGTCGAGGGAGACGTCCCGCAGAGCGGGATGGCTCTGCTTGGGATATGTCTTGGAGACGTTGTCGAATCGGATCACGGTGCACCACGGTCGCCGGGAATAGGTGTGCGTGACACTACGCGAACCGGCCTGGGCCGTGCAGGCACCGTCCGGGGATGTTCCGGGGATGCGCCTTATGTCCTGTTGACGGCGGCCCACGGGCCCCCTCAGGGGGGCAGAATCCGGCGGGGCGCGCCGAAACGCGCGCGAGCTGGCACAGTGGTAGGGGGAACGGTTGCGTTTCCCTGAGCGTTGTGCGGAGCAGTAGGTGCATACGGCGGCTCCGCCGCGCGGGAGGAGGAAAGCGCATGACCTATGACCGATTGGTGTGCGCGAACTGCGCGGCGCCGGTCAGCGAGGGCCGCTGCCCCGTCTGCCGGGCCAACCGCGAGCGGTTGCAGCAGGAAGGCCCCTGGGGCGGTCTGAGCCCGGCGGCGCTGGTGACGCTGCTCGTGGTGCTCGTGGCCGCGGTGGCCCTGCTGGCGCACCAGACCGTGTGACGGAGGCTTTACGCAGGTGGGGCCCGGGGTGCGATTGCGCCCCGGGCCCCACTGTCGTTCTGCGTGCCGACTGCCGCGCGTGTCGCTTACGCGACGTTGCGGCCACCGACCAGGCGCGGCATGAACCGGAAGCCGATGCCACCGGCGATCATCGTCGCGGCGCCGAGCAGCAGGAACGTGGTCTCGCCCGCACCGGTCTCGGCGAGCTCGTCCTTGGCCTTGCCCTGCTCGACCGGCTTCGAGCCGACGGTGTCGGTGTCGGTGTTGTCCGGGCAGCTGGCGCCGTCGAGCGAGACGGTGCAGGTGCCACCGGTGCTGGAGCCGCCGGTGCTGCTGGAGCCGCCCGTGGCGGAGGAGCCGCCGGTCGAGGAGGACCCGCCGGTGGAGCTGCCACCGGTGGCGGTGGTGCCGCCGGTGCTCGTGGTGCCACCGGTGGACGTGGTGCCGCCCGTGCCGGTCGTACCACCCGTGGTGGTGGAGCCGCCGGTGGTGCTGGTGCCGCCCGTGGAGGACGAGCCACCGGTGGACGAGGAACCGCCCGAGGCGGTGGAGCCGCCGGTGGACGAGCCGCCCGTAGTGCTGGAGCCACCTGTGGACGACGAACCACCGGTGGACGAGGAACCGCCCGAGGTGGTGGAGCCGCCGGTGGAGGACGAGCCACCCGTGCTGCCGCCGGTGTCGGCGCCGCCGATGCCACCGGTCGACGACGTCGAGCCGCCGCTGGTGGAGCTGCCACCGGTCGAGCTGCCGCCGGTCGACGACGTCTCACCCGTGGTGCTGGTGCCGCCGGAGGACGAGCTGCCGCCCGTCGACGACGTCTCGCCCGTGGTGCTGGTGCCACCGGTGGAGGAGCTGCCGCCCGTGGAGGACGAACCGCCCGTGCTGCCGCCCGTGTCGGCGCCGCCGATGCCACCGACCGTGCCGGTGCCGCCGTCGGCCTCGCCGTCGACGCCGAGGCCGACGTCCACACCGCTCTTGTTGGCCTCGGCCTTGGCGCTGATGCCGCCGATGTTGACGTCGACACCGGCGGCCTGGGCCGCCCCCGCGGCGGTCAGGGACGCGCCTGCCGCGATCACCGCGCCCGCGGCTATCCGTGCAACGCGGACCCGCGTCATTTTCGTCATCTGCCTGCTACCCCCAGTAGCTCAATCGTCATGGAGCAGCGCCCGGGGGCCGCGGGACCGGGGGATCCGATTTTCCGTCGCCCCCGTCACACGCGCCCCGGAAATACGCATGCCGCGCGTCACCCTTCCGCACTCTTAAGAAGGGCGTCAAGGCCGTTGCGCACGGAATGCCCGGAATAGTGCGACTTGCCCGTCGTACGGGATTGCGACTGTGACGTAAAAAGAGAACTGCCGCTCAATGAACGGCAGTTCCCTTGTCGACAAAGCCCCGAAAAGGCCGTCGGTTACTTCTCCTGCTGCTTGCGCCAGCGAATTCCCGCTTCCAGGAAACCGTCGATCTCGCCGTCCAGAACGGCCTGCGGGTTGCCGACCTCGAACTCGGTGCGCAGGTCCTTGACCATCTGGTACGGGTGCAGGACGTAGGAGCGCATCTGGTTGCCCCAGGAGCTGCCGCCGTCCTTGAGGGCGTCCATCTTGGCCTGCTCCTCCTGGCGGCGGCGCTCAAGGAGCTTGGCCTGGAGGACGTTCATGGCGCTGGCCTTGTTCTGGATCTGCGAGCGCTCGTTCTGGCAGGAGACCACGATGCCGGTCGGGAGGTGCGTGATGCGCACGGCCGAGTCGGTGGTGTTGACGCCCTGGCCGCCGGGGCCGGAGGCGCGGTACACGTCCACGCGCAGCTCGGACTCGTCGATCTCGACGTGGTCGCTGGTCTCGACGACCGGCAGCACCTCGACGCCCGCGAAGGAGGTCTGGCGGCGGCCCTGGTTGTCGAACGGCGAGATGCGCACCAGGCGGTGCGTGCCCTGCTCGACGGAGAGCGTGCCGTACGCGTACGGCGCCTTGACCACGAAGGTGGTCGACTTGATGCCGGCCTCTTCCGCGTACGAGGTCTCGTACACCTCGGTCGGGTAGCCGTGGCGCTCGGCCCAGCGCAGGTACATGCGCTGGAGGCGCTCGGCGAAGTCGGAGGCGTCGACGCCACCGGCCTCGGCGCGGATGTTGACCAGCGCCTCGCGCTCGGCGTACTCGCCGGACAGGAGGGTCCTGACCTCCATCTCGTCCAGCGCCTTGCGCACGGAGACCAGCTCGGCCTCGGCCTCCGCGAGGGTGTCCGCGTCGTCCATCTCCTGGGCGAGCTCGAAGAGCACCGCGAGGTCGTCGATACGGCCGCGCAGGGTCTCGGTCTTGCGGACCTCGGCCTGGAGGTGCGAAAGCTTGCTCGTGATCTTCTGAGCGGCGTCCGGGTCGTCCCACAGGGACGGCGCGGCGGCCTGCTCCTCGAGCACGGCGATATCTGCCCTCAGCTTGTCGAGGTCCAGGACGGCCTCGATCGACCCCATGGTCGAGGAGAGGGACTTCAGCTCTTCGGATACATCGACGACTGCCACGGGTCCAGCGTAACGGCTGTGCGCAAGGACGTTTCCCCGGTGCCGTGCCAGGGGCGTCGGGGCCGGGCCTACGGGGGCGCCGGAGCCGAGTGCTTGGAGTCCTGCGGGGGCTTGTCGTCGCCGCCCGACGCGACCAGCCAGCCGCCGACCGCCACGGCCGCCGTCAGGGCGACCGCCGAGGCGCCCAGGATCAGGCGGCGTCTGCGGAGCTGGTCCGCGCGGTGGCGGGCCGAGCCCGGGCGGGGCGTGCCCGACGGGCGGGGGGCGCGGGCCGTGCCGAGGGGGCCGCCCGCCAGTTCGTCGGGGGCGGGGACGCGCATGCTGGTGTGGGTGTCGCGGTTGGAGTCCAGGGGGGCGCCCGGCACCAGCGGCACCGCGCCCCGGCGGGGCCTGCCGGAGGGGGGCGCCGGCTCCTCGTACACCGGCTCCTCGGGCTCCTCGGCGTCCGGCTCGTCCACGTCCAGCGGCGGCATCCCCGCCACCAGCGGCAGCAGCTCGCGCAGCCGGACGGAGAGCTCGGAGGCGCGCAGCCGGGAGGCCGGGGCCTTGGCGAGGCACTGGACGACCAGCTGCCAGAGCTCGTCGGGGATGCCCGGCAGCGGCACCACGGTCTCGGTGACGTGGCGGCGCAGGACCGCGCCGGGGTGGCCGCCGCCGAACGGCGTGAAGCCCGCCAGGAGCTCGTACAGGACCGTCGCCAGGGCGTAGATGTCCACCGCCGCCCGGGGCGGGAGGCCCTCGACGATCTCGGGGGCCAGATAGTCGGGCGTGCCGATGATGCGGGTGGCCTTGGTGCGGCGCGGGGTGTCGATCAGCTTCGCCACGCCGAAGTCGGTGAGGAGCGCGGGGTGCGAGCCGCCGGGGCCGAGCGGGCCCTGCATGTCCAGGAGGATGTTCTCGGGCTTGACGTCGCGGTGCACGACCCCGGCCGCGTGGGCCGCTGCCAGGCCGTCGGCCACGTCCGCGACGATCGCCACCGCCGCCTCGGGGGCGAGCCGGCGCTCGCGGTCGAGCCGGGTGCGTACGTCCGTACCCCGCACCAGGTCCATGACCAGGGCGAGGTCGTTGCCGTCGACGACCAGGTCGCGCACGCCGACGACGTTGGGGTGGTCGAGGCCGAGCAGCGCGGTGCGCTCCTGGACGAAGCGGCCGACCAGCTCCTGGTCGGCGGCGAGGTCCTCGCGCAGCAGCTTGATGGCGACGGGCCCGTCGGGCCCCTCGCCTAGCCACACCGTGCCGGCGCTGCCCCGCCCCAGGATCTGGTGGGCGGTGTACCGGCTGCCGATATTCCGTGCCAAGACTGCTCCCTCAGCGGCTGGCTGTGCACGCCGAGGCTACGCGGCCAGAAGGGCAACCTTCACTTCCGAGGGGGAAATCACCCCCTGGAAGTCGACAAATCCATGAAGTCGGCGTGGCGCACGCCTCGGTCGCCGCTCAGTTGCCGCCGAGTTTGCCGATCCAGCCCGACACCTTGTCGGCGGCGTCGCCGATCGCCTGCCAGTAGCTCTTGCCCTCGGCCACCCAGTCCTGGAGCGGGGTCAGCTCCCAGATCAGCCAGCCCGCCACGAACAGCAGGACGAGCGTGAACAGGCAGCCCTTGAGGCAGCCGAGCCCCGGGATCCGCATCGGGTTCGCGCTGCGCCGGCGCGGCTCGCGGGGCGCGGGGGCCTGCGGCTGCTGCGGCTGGGGCGCCTGCGGCGGCGCGTACTGCTGACGCTGCTGGTGCTGGGGCGGCGGCGCGTACTGCTGGTGCTGCGGGGGCTGCGCGTACGGCTGGGGCTGCTGCGGCTGCCGGTACTGCTGATGCTGAGGCTGCTGCTGCGGGGGGTAGGGCTGCTGGGGCCGCTGCTGCTGTTGCGGGTGGGGCTGCTGCGCCTGGCGGTGCGGGCGGCGGCGCAGCGGGTCCTGCTCCGGGTCCAGGTACTGGACCTGCGTCTGCTCGTTGCGGTCGCGGGCCGCCTGGAGCTGGGACTGCCAGGGGTGCGGCTGCTCGGGCTGCTGCGGGTCGGGGCTTCCCTGGCCGTACTGGCCCTGCGGCACCGGCGGCAGCACGGCCGTCGGGTCGGCCGCGCCCCGGCTGGGCAGGACGGCGGTCGGGTCGGCGGCGCCGGGCGTGTTCGGCAGGTACGAGGTCGCCGCGTTGGGGTCGTACAAGCCCGCGTTGCTCGGCAGCACCTGCGTCGGGTCGGCCGCGCCGGGCGTCTCGGGGACGGGCGCGGGCGCCGGGTCGGGCGCCAGCAGCGCGCCGACGCCGTCGGCCGCCTCGACCTGCGCCGGGGTGGAGTGCACCCCGATGCCGTCGGCCACGACGCGCAGGGCGCGCGCGAGGTTCTCGGCGCTCGGCCGCTCGTCCGGGTTCTTGCGCAGACAGCGCTCGATGACCGTCCACAGCGGGCCGGGGACGGTGGTGGGGCGGCGCGGCTCCTCGCTCAGGTGCCGGTGCAGCACCTCGAGAGCAGTCCCGCCCGCGAACGGCGGACGCCCGGTGACCAGCTCGTACATCAGGATTCCGGCGCCGTAGACGTCGACGGCGGAGGTCTGCGGGCGGCCCTCGGCGGACTCCGGCGCCACGTACGCGGGCGTGCCCACGAACTCGTGCGTACGGGTCAGACCCGGGGAGTCCGCCAGGCGCGCGATGCCGAAGTCGGTGAGCATCGGGTGCATGGCGCCGCCGCGCTCGTCCAGCAGCACGTTGGCGGGCTTCAGATCGCGGTGGACGACGCCGTCGGCGTGGCTGGCGGCGAGCGCGTCCGCGATCTGCGCGGTGAGCAGGGAGGCGGCGACCGGGGTGAACGGGCCGTTCTCGCGCAGATAGCGGTGCAGGTCCGGGCCGTCGACCAGGTCCATGACCAGGGCGAGCAGATCGCCCTCGACGACGAGGTCGCGGGTGCGGACGATGTTGGGGTGCGTCAGGCGCAGCAGCACCGACCGCTCGCGCAGGAACCGCATCACGACGTCGGCGTCGTTGGCCAGCTCCTCCTTGAGGACCTTGATCGCGACGGTCTCGCCGGGCTGGCCGGCCACGGCCGCCTCGGCGCCCGCCGCCTCACGCTGGCTCGCGCGCCAGACGGTGCCCGTGGCACCGCGTCCGAGCGGCTCCTCGAGCAAGTACTTGCTGCCTACCGGCCGCACGTCATGCGCTCCCTGCTGGTCTGGCTGGATCCGGGTCTCTTCGGGTGTCCCCGAGCCGCCCACTGTAGTGCCGCCGTCTGTCACGAGGACTGCGGCGACGGCGGTGGCGGTGCGGGCCCACACGCTCCGGGTGTTCGAAGGGAAGACGTCACCGTCGTACGGAAGGTTGCCGAACGGCCGTGCCGAACCGGGGTGAGCGATTCCGGCGAGGTGCGCAACCGGCCACTTTGCGGCCACTTTTGCGCCTAGAGCCGACCAATCAAGATCACTTGGAGGTGGGGGGCGGGCGTGTTGTCAGTGGCAGGTGCGAGGATGCCCTCAGCACGACATGTGTGCCTGGTGGGGGGAATCACAAGGGCCTTTCCCTCCGTGCCCGGCACCCCCGCGCAGAAGGGACCGCCGAGGCGATGCAGATCCGGCTGACCGTCCTCGCGCCGCGCAGCGGCCACGCTGCGGCGCGCGCCTGCGACGTGCTCGTGACCGCGCCCGCCGGGACCGCGCTCGCGGCCGTCGCCTCGGGCCTCGCCACCGCGGCATGCGGCTCCGAGGTGTCCAGTGCGGTGGTGCTCTACGCGGGCCGGGAGCGCCTCGATCCCCAGCGCCGCGTACTCGGCGAGCCGCCGCTGGTGGACGGGGCGGTGCTGTCCCTCTCCTCCCCGGCCGACTCTTCCTCGTACGCGTACGAGGAGCACGAGGAGGCGGCCCCGGCCCGGCTGTGCGTGGTCGCGGGGCCGGACGCGGGCGGGGTCCATCTGCTGCACGGCGGCCAGATCCGCGTCGGCCGCTCGGCGGACGCGGACGTTCCGCTGGACGACCCTGACGTGTCCCGGCTGCACTGCGCGGTGACGGTCGGCGAGGGCGGCCGGGTGTCGGTGGCCGACCTGGGCTCGACGAACGGCACGCGCGTGGACGGCGCCCCGGTCGGCCGGCACCCGGTGCGCCTGCCGGTGGGCGCGCTGCTGCGCCTCGGGGAGTCCGCCCTGCGGCTGAGCACCGGCACCCCGGCCCCCCAGCCGCTGCCCACGGCGCCGGACGGGGAGGGGCACGTCCGGGTGACCCCGGCCGCCTCGTCCCCGCGGCCGCCGTCGGGGCCGGTGGCGTACGGGGAGGGCGCCCCGGCCGCCGCGGAGGCCCCCCGGGTGCCGTCCCCGCGCGCGTCGAGCGAGCCGGGCCCCGCCGGACACGGCCCGACGACCCACGGACCGACGACCCACGGCACGGGCTTCGCCGGGGAGAGCGGCGGGCGGCCGCACGGACAGGACGGCCAGGAGGGCTTCGACCCGGGGCGCACGGAGGGCGGGTACGGCACGTACGGCGGCGTATCCGGGCCGCAGGGCGGAAGCGGCCACGCGCGCGTGCCCGGGGCGCGGGGCGCGGACGATGAGATGGACGGCCAGGGCTGGGACGACCATGCGTACAACCCCGGCGCGAGCAGGCGGGTCGGGACGCCTCCGCGCGGGACCCGGCTGCCCGAGGACGTCGAGCACGCGCGCGTGGACGACGGGGCGCCGTCCCGGCGGCGCGGCGGGATCGGGGCCTGGGCGCGGCGGCTGACCGGAGGCCGCGGGGAGGACGTGCACGAACCGGCGCCCGCCGAGGCCGCGGCCGTGGCGCCGGGCGCCCCGCCCGCGCCGGAGCGGTGGCCCGACCCGGCCGCGCTGCTGCTGACCGCGCTGGGACCCGGGCCGCGGCTGTGGGAGCGCCGCCCCGGGCACCCGGAGGAGCTGGCGATCCGGGTCGGGACGGCGGACCGGGGCGAGCTCGCGGCCGTGCCGGTCACCGTGGGGCTGCGCGAGGCCGGCTCGCTCGGGCTCGCCGGGCCCCGCCCCCGGCTGAACGGTCTGGCGAGGGCGATCGTGGCCCAGCTCGCGGCGCTGCACGCGCCCGCCGACCTGGAGATCGTCCTCATCAGTACGGAGCGCGGCCGCAGCCTCCAGACGCGGACCGCGGAGTGGGGCTGGCTCGGCTGGCTCCCGCATGTGCGCCCCGGGCACGGCCAGGACTGCCGGCTGCTGCTCGCGTACGACCGGGAGCAGGCCACGGCCCGGACGGCCGAGCTGGTCCGGCGCCTGGACGACAGCCCGCTGGGGCCGGGCTGGGCGTCCGCCGACGCGGCGGCGGTGGCCGACGCGACCCGCCGCCACCGGGGTCCGTACACGGTGGTGGTCGTCGACGGCGACCCCGGCTCGTCCGCGCTGCGCGAGACGACGGCCCGGCTGGCGTCCGCCGGGGGCGCGGCGGGCATCCATCTGCTCTGTCTCGCCGAGACGCCGGCCGCCTCGCCGGTGTCACCGGTGGAGGCGACGTACGAGTCGGCGTGCGCGGTCTCGCTCCCCTTCCGCGAGTGCGGGGCGGCGGCGCTGCTGAGCGGGGACGTGGCCACGGCGCTGCGGCTGCTGCGCACGGCCGGGGGCCGTCCGGCCGGGCACGGCACGCTGGCGGCGGTGGACGCGGTGTCGGTGGCGTGGGCGGAGCGGTTCGCGCGGGCGCTGGCGCCGCTGCGGGCGGGCGACGGGACCACCGCGCCCGGGCGGCCGCCGGTGGCGCTGCCCCCCTCGTCCCGGCTGCTCGACGAGCTGGGCCTGGCCCGGGCCACCCCGGCGTCCCTGATGGCGCGCTGGGAGTCGGCGCCGGACGGCGCGGTGGTGCTCGGCACCGGGCCGCGCGGCCCGGTCGGCGTCGGCCTCGCCTCCGACGGGCCGCATCTGATGATCGAGGGACCGGCGGGCAGCGGGCGTACGGAGCTGCTGCGGGCGGTCGCCGCGTCGCTGGCGGCGGGGGCGCGGCCGGACCGGCTGGCGCTCGTCCTGGTCGACGGGGCGGGCGGGGAGCGCGGCGAGGGCCTGCGCGCCTGTACCGAACTCCCCCATGTCTCCACGCACTTGGTGGCCTCGGACCCGGTCCGCATGCGGGAGTTCGCGCAGGCGCTGGGGGCGGAGCTGAAGCGGCGGGCGGAGCTGCTGGGGGAGCTGGGGTTCGCGGAGTGGGTGGCGCGGCAGGCTCAGGAGGTGGCGGCGGAGCGGATGGTCGGGCCGCGGCCGCCGTCCGCCGGCGAGGGGGACGTGGACGCGCCGTCCACCAGCACGCTGCGGCTGCGGCCGCTTGGGCGTACGCGTACGGAGGCGGGGCCGCCGCCGCTGGCGCGTCTCGTCGTCCTGGTGGACGACCTCGACGCGCTGGTCGCGCCCGCGCTGGGCAGCCCCGGGCGGCCCGCCGCGGGGTCGGTGGTGCGCGCGCTCGAAGCGGTGGCGCGGGACGGGGAGCGGCTGGGGGTCCACCTGGTCGCGACGTCGGCCCGCCCGGAGCGTACGGCGGACACGGAGCTGGCGCGGGGGGTGCGGCACGTGGTGCGGCTCGACGCGCCGCCGGTCGTGCCGTCGCCGGAGGAGCCGTCGCCGGGGCGGGGGCGGCTGTTCCTGTCGGACGGTTCGGTGACGCCGTTCCAGGGCGGGCGGGTCACGGGGCGGATACCCCGGACGGCGACGCTTCGTCCGACGGTGGTGCCGCTGGAGTGGGAGCGGATGGGGGATCCGCCGGCCCGGCGGCCGGTGCGGGAGCTGGGGAACGGGCCTACGGATCTGGCGTTGCTGGCCAGTGCGTTGGAGAGGGCGGGGCGGGTGGTGCACGCGTCCGCACCAACGGGCCTTTGAGCCCCTCCCCGCCCCTTCCCTAAACCCTCCGGGGGTGAGTGGGGGTGAAGGCGGCCCTCCCGGGGGCTACGCCCCGGACCCCGTTCATCTGCGGGCCCGGTGGGGGCTGGTCGCGCAGTTCCCCGCGCCCCTGTAGGGGCCCGGTGGGAACTGCGCGAGCAACCCAGCACGGTCCGCACCTGACCGACGACCGGTCCCTTCAGGGGCGCGGGGAACTGCGCGACCAGCCACAGACGGCCCGCAGACAAACACCGGGCCATCCTGACGGCACGTCACGAGCCCATCACGATCCGCCAGTTGAAAGCGATCGCGCTATTGCGGGCCCCCCGCACCCGGCGTAGGACTGTCCGGACGGGACGACCTCGGCGGCGGGAGGCGGCAAGCCATGCGTACAGGCACGCGTACGGGTCGGAAGCTGGTCGGAATGGCCATCGTCGGGGCGCTCGCCCTCACCGCCACCGCCTGCGGGGACGACACGAAGGACGACGGCGGGAAGCCGGAGAAGAGCAAGTCCGGCAGCCCCGCAGGCGCCGTCACCCTCCCCCGGCTCGACGGACAGAAGATCGAGGTCGCCGCCGTCTGGACCGGGCCCGAGCAGGCCAACTTCGTCAAGGTGCTGAAGGAGTTCGAGAGCCGGACCGGCGCCACCGTCACCTTCGTTCCCGCCCAGGACCCCATCGTCAACTTCCTGGGGACCAAGATCGCCGGTGGGAGCCCGCCCGACGTGGCGATGCTGCCGCAGGTCGGAGCCATCCAGCAGGCCGTGCAGAAGAAGTGGGTCAAGCCCGTCGGGCCGGAGGCCAAGGCTCAGCTCGCCAAGAACTACGCCAAGGTCTGGCAGGACCTGGGCGCGGTCGACGGCACCCAGTACGCCGTGTACTTCAAGGCCGCCAACAAGTCCTTGGTCTGGTACAACACCAAGGTCTTCGAGGCCGCCGGGGCCCAAGTCCCCAAGACCTGGAAGGACTTCCTCTCCACCGCCGACACCGTCTCCGCCTCCGGCGTCACCCCCGTCTCCGTCGGCGGCGCCGACGGCTGGACCCTCACCGACTGGTTCGAGAACGTCTACCTCTCCCAGGCGGGGCCCGAGAAGTACGACCAGCTGGCCAAGCACCGGATCAAGTGGACCGACCCGTCCGTCAAGGACGCCCTGACCACCCTCGGCGGGCTCTTCGGCAAGCCCGACCTCATCGCCGGCGGCGCGACCGGCGCCCTCCAGACCGAGTTCCCCGCCTCCGTCACCCAGACCTTCACCGGCGGCGACCAGCCCAAGGCCGCGATGGTCTTCGAGGGGGACTTCGTCAGCGTCAACATCGCGCAGACCACTGCCAAAATCGGGACCGACGCCAAGGTTTTCCCCTTCCCGGCCGTCGGCGCCAAGGCGCCCGTCGTCACCGGTGGCGACGCCGCCGTCGCGCTCAAGGACACCAAGGGCGCCCAGGCCCTGCTGACCTGGCTCGCCTCCCCGGACGCCGCCAAGGTGTGGGCCGCCGCGGGCGGCTACATCTCGCCCAACAAGGCCGCCGACCTCGCCGCGTACCCCAATGACGTACAGCGTGACATCGCCAAGGCGCTGATCGCGGCCGGGGACGACGTGCGGTTCGACATGTCCGACCAGGCGCCGCAGTCCTTCGGCGGGACGCCCGGGAAGGGCGAGTGGAAGGACCTCCAGGACTTCCTGAAGAACCCGAAGGACGTCGGCGGTGCGCAGGCCAAGCTGGAGGCCGACGCGGCCGCGGCGTACAAGGGCTGACCGGGCCGCCCGCCGTGACCGCCGCCCCCGCGCCCTCCCCCCGCGCCCGCAAGAGCGTCACCGGGACCCGCGCCTACTTCGCCGCCGGGTTCCTGCTGCCCGCGCTCGTCCTGCTCGGCGCGCTCGTGGTCTATCCGATCGGGTACTCCGTCTACCGCTCGTTCTTCGACCAGTCGGGCGACGGCTTCGCCGGGGTCGACAACTACAAGACCCTCTTCACCGACGACACCATCCTGACCGCCGTCGAGAACAACGCGATCTGGGTGGTCTGCGCCCCGACCATCGCCACCGTGCTCGGGCTGATCTTCGCCGTACTGACCGAACGGGTGCGCTGGGGAACGGCGTTCAAGCTGATCGTCTTCATGCCGATGGTGATCTCGATGCTCGCCGCGGGGATCATCTTCCGGCTGGTGTACGAGCAGGACCCGGACCGGGGGGTCGCCAACGCCGTCTGGGTGGGGGTGCACGACACGTTCGCCGAGTCGGCCGGGTTCCCCCGGGCCCATCCGCTGCCCGCCGCCCCGCTCAAGCCGGGCGGCAGCGGCGCCTTCGTGACCAAGGACGCGGTCCACGCCGGGCGGCCCGCGCTGCTCCCGCTCGTCGGGGTCGCCGCCGACAAGCTGCCCTCGTCCGCGAAGGCGGCGAAGGCCGCGGCCGCCGACCCCGGCGAGATCACCGGTACCGCCTGGCTCGACTTCACCAAAGGGGGCGGCGGCACTCCCAACACCATCGACTCCAAGGAGCTCGGCCTCAAGGGCCTCAAGATCGAAGCGGTACGGGACGGTCATGTCGTCGCCACCGCCGCCGCGCGCGCCGACGGTACGTTCACCCTGCCCGCCAAGGCCGACGGGGCCCAACTGCGGCTGCCCCGCAGCAACTTCCGCGAGCCCTACAACGGTGTGGACTGGCTCGGCCCGACCCTCGTCACCCCCGCCATCATCGGCTCGTACATCTGGATGTGGGCCGGGTTCGCGATGGTGCTCATCGCGGCCGGGCTCGCGGGGCTGCCGCGCGAACTCCTGGAAGCGGCGCGGGTGGACGGCGCCAACGAGTGGCAGGTCTTCCGGCGGGTGACCGTGCCGCTGCTGGCGCCCGTCCTCGCCGTCGTCCTCGTCACGCTGATGATCAACGTGCTGAAGATCTTCGACCTGATCTTCATCATCGCGCCCGGCTCCAGCCAGGACGACGCCAATGTGCTGGCGCTCCAGCTCTACCGCTCCTCCTTCGGCACGGACGCGGACCTCGGCGTCGGCAGCGCGATCGCGGTCCTGCTGCTGATCCTGGTCGTACCGGTGATGTTGTTCAACATTCGGCGGATGCGGCGGGAGGCCCGGCGATGACAGTCGTGGGAATCGTCAAGGCCAAGCAGTCCCTGCCCGCCCGGATCGCCGCCCGGGCCGGCGGCGGCGCGTTACGCGTCTTCCTCATCCTCGTCGGGCTCTTCTGGCTGATGCCCACCGTCGGGCTGCTGCTCTCCTCGCTGCGCAGCCCCTCCGACATCGCCTCCACCGGCTGGTGGAAGGTCTTCGGTGAGCCGTCGCAGCTCACCTTCCACAACTACTCCAACCTGCTGGACAACAGCACGATCACCGACTCGCTGCTCTCCACCGTCGTGATCACCGTGCCCGCGACCGTCCTGGTCGTCGTCATCGGCTCGTTCGCCGGATACGCCTTCGCCTGGATGGACTTCCCCGGCCGCGACTGGTGGTTCATGGTCGTGGTGAGCCTGCTCGTCGTCCCCGTCCAGGTCGCCCTCGTACCGGTCGCCAAGCTCTTCGGGAAGATCGGGATCTTCGAGACGACGGTCGGTGTCATCACCTTCCACGTCGCCTTCGGTCTGCCCTTCGCGATCTTCCTGCTGCGGAACTTCTTCGCGGAGATCCCCCGGGAGCTCCTGGAGGCCGCGCGGCTCGACGGGGCGGGCGAGATACGCCTGTTCACCCGGGTCGTGCTGCCGCTGGGCGGCCCGGCGATCGCCTCGCTCGGCATCTTCCAGTTCCTCTGGGTCTGGAACGACATGCTGGTCGCGCTGATCTTCGCGGACTCCAAGCACCCGCCGATCACGGTCGCCCTCCAGCAGCAGGTACGGCAGTTCGGCAACAACATCGACGTCCTGGCGCCCGGCGCCTTCGTGTCCATGGTCATCCCGCTGGCCGTCTTCTTCGCCTTCCAGCGCCAGTTCGTGTCGGGGGTGATGGCGGGCGCCGTCAAGTAGCCACGTCAAACGGGCAAGTGGCCCACGTCAAACGGGCGCCGCGGCTTTACCCCGTCTGCCACCATCGGCGTAACCCGGTCGCGCCATCCGCCGTTCTACGGGCCATGCCCCGGTTCAGCGTGATCGTCCCCGTGTACAAGGTCCAGGCCTATCTCCACGACTGCCTGGGCTCGGTGCTCAGCCAGTCGTACGACGATCTGGAACTGATCGCGGTGGACGACTGCTCACCGGACGCGTGCGGCGCGATCATCGACGAACACGCCGCCCGCGACCGCCGCGTCACCGCCGTGCACCTGGACGCCAACACCGGCCTTGGCCCCGCCCGCAACGCCGGACTCGCCCACGCCACCGGCGACTACGTCGTCTTCCTCGACGGCGACGACACCCTCACCCCGGGCGCCCTCCAGGCCGTCGCGGACCGGCTCAAGGAGACCGGCGACCCGGACGTCCTGCTCTACGACTACGCGCGCACGTACTGGTCGGGCGAGCAGGTCCGCAACAAGTCGGCCGCCCAGCTCGCCGAGGCCGGGCCCGCCACCTTCCGGCTCGCGGACCGGCCGGGGCTGCTCAAGCTGCTCAGCGTGGTGTGGAACAAGGCGTACCGCCGCGAGTTCATCGAGGAGCAGGGCTTCAGCTTCACGCCCGGCTTCTACGAGGACGCGCCCTGGACGTACCCGGCGCTGATGGCCGCCGATTCGCTCACCACGCTCGACCGGGTCTGCGTCCACTACCGCCAGCGCCGCCAGGGCAGCATCCTCTCCACCACCAGCCGCCGCCACTTCGACCTCTTCGACCAGTACGACCGGGTGTTCGCGTTCATCGACACGCGCCCCGAGCTGGCCCCGCTGCGGCCGCTGATCTTCCGGAAGATGGCCGACCACTTCCTGACCGTGTTCACCACCCGGGTGCGGCTGCCGCGCGGCAGCCGCGCCGAGTTCTTCCGCCGCGCCCGCGCCCAGTACCGCCGCCACCGCTCCCCCGGCGGCGGCCCGCGCACCCTCCGCGTCCGGGTGCGGCACGGTCTGGTGCGGCTCGGCGCCCACCGGACCTATCTGGGCCTGGGGGCGCTCAGCGCGCTGCGCGCCCGCGCGGGCAGGCCGCTGCGCGCGCTCGGCCGTGCTCTGCGCTCCGGAGTGCTCCACTTGCACTACCGGGTCCAGCGGCGGCTGCCGGTGCGGGACGAGGCGGTCTTCAGCGCGTACGGGAACCGGGGGTACGCCTGCAACCCGGCCGCGATCGAGGCGAAGGTGCGCGAGCTGGTGCCCCGGGTGCGCACCGCGTGGGTGGCCGCGCCCGCGCACCTGCACACCGTGCCGCCCGCCACCCGCAAGGTCGTGCCGGACACCTTCGCGTACTGGACGGCGCTCGCCCGCGCCAAGTACCTGGTCAGCAATGTGGAGTTCGACGGCCGGCTGGTCAAGCGGGACGGCCAGGTGCTGCTCCAGACCCATCACGGCACCCCGCTCAAGACCATGGGCCTGGACCTGATGGACCGCCCGGCCGCCGCCCGCGACACCGACTTCGCGCATCTGGTCGCCCGCAGCGACAAGTGGGACTACAGCCTCTCCGCCAACCTCCACTCCACCCTCACCTGGGAGCGCACCTACCCCTCGGGCTACACCACGCTCGAATACGGCTATCCCCGCAACGACGTCTTCCACGAGGCGAGCGCCGCGGACGTGGCCCGGCTCCGCGACTCCCTGGGCATCCCCGCCGACGCCACCGCCGTCCTGTACGCGCCGACCCACCGCGACTACCGGCGCGGCCAGCACCGCCCGCTCGACCTGGAGCGCGTGGCGCGCACGCTCGGCCCGGAGGTCGTCCTGCTCACCCGCGCCCACTTCGCGTACGGGGCGCCGCTGGCGGACGAGGACGTGCACCCCCGGATCATCGACGTCAGCGGGCACCCATCGGTCGAGCAGCTGTGCCTGGCCGCCGACGCGCTGATCACCGACTACTCGTCGCTGATGTTCGACTACGCCAACCTGGACCGCCCGATCGTCATCCACGCCGATGACTGGGAGGCCTACGAGGCGGCCCGCGGCACCTACTTCGACCTGCGGGCGTTCCCGCCGGGCGCGGTCGCCCGCACCGAGGACGAGCTGATCGACATCTTCACCACGGGCCACTGGCGCGGCTCCCGCTCGGCCCAGCTGAGGGCCGCGTTCCGGGCCCGCTTCTGTCCGTACGACGACGGGCACGCGGCGGAGCGGGTGGTGCGGCGGGTGTTCCTGGGGCAGAGCGCCGTCCTCCCCCCGGTCACCCCATCCGAGGACCGCCGCCCGGCCCCATCGGCGGCCCTGCCGACGACCGCGGTCCAGCGGGAACTGGCGGGCCTGGTCTAGAGCCCCGGTGATTCGACTGCGGGCCGTCCGTGGCTGGTCGCGCAGTTCCCCGCGCCCCTAAACCCCCTCCGCCGCCGCTGTGGGCAATCGTGCCGCTAAGGGCGGCACGGGTGGGCACAGCGGCACCCCGTCCCCGGGCACCTCCGCACCCCGCACCGCCGCCCTACGTGCAGTGATTCGCCTGCGGGCCGCCTGTGGCTGGTCGCGCAGTTCCCCGCGCCCCTCAGTGGCCTTCGGCCCCCGAAAGAGGTCTCCCGTTGCCCCGTTTCACCGTCGTCGTCCCCGTCCACGAGGCCCGCGGGCTGCTCCGCGAGTGCATGGAATCCGTGCTGCGGCAGCGGCTCGCCGACGTCGAGGTCATCGGGGTCGACGACGGCTCGGCGGACGGCTCGGGCCGCCTGCTCGACGAGCTGGCCGCCGCCGACCCGCGCGTACGGGCGGTCCATCTCGCGGCCCCGGTCAGCGCGGGCGAGCGCCGCGACGCCGGGGCCGGGCAGGCCCGCGGGGAGTACCTGCTCTTCCTGGAGCCGGGCCTGGTCCAACTGCCGGGCGCGCTCGACGCGATCGACGGGCGCCTGAAGGCGGCCGGAGACCCGGACATCCTGCTCTTCGGCCATCTGCGCACCCCCTTCCTCGGCACCCCCGAGCCGACCCGCTCCCTCGACGTACTGCGCGCGACCGGGGACGCGGTCACCACGGCATCCGCGCGCCCGGACCTGCTCGGCGTGGCCCCGGTGAGCTGGAACCGGGCGGTCCGGCGGGAGTTCTGGCGCGACGGAAGCCCCCGGTTCGGCCCGGGCGAGCGATCCGAGGCGATGTGGGCGCTCGGCTCGCTCGTCGCGGCCGGATCGGTGGCGGCCCTGGCCACACCGTGCGTGGACCACCGCCAGCAGCGCCCGCTCCCGGGGGCGCGCCGGGACCGCCGCGAGGTCGTCGCCGCGTACGACACCCTCCTCGCGGACGTGGCCGCCCGACCCGGGACCGAGGCCCTGCGCGGGCCGCTGTACGCCCTGGCCGTACGGGAGTTGCTGAAGACCTACGCGGGGGCGCATGAACAACGGCGCGCGTACGTCCGGGCCGTCGCCGCCTTCAGCCGGACCCACCGGCCCACCGGGCACCGGCCGGGCGGCGGCCGGTCCGGGGTGCGCGGGCGGCTGCTCACCGAGGGCCGGTCCCGGACGCTGGCCGCGCTCGACCGGGCCCTGGCGGCCCGCCGCAGAGTGCGCTCACGCGCCCGCGCCCTGCGCAAGTCCGCACTCCGCGCGGCCTCCCGGCACTACTATCGCCTCCAGCGGCTGCTCCCGCTCGACCCCCACCTCGCCGTGTACGCCTCGTACTGGAACCGGGGCGTGAGCTGCAACCCGGCGGCCGTCCACCGCAAGGCCGCCGAACTCGCCCCGCACATCAAGGGCGTGTGGGTCGTCGCCAAGGCGGAGGCGGCGGACGGGCACGCCTTCGTGCTGCCGGACACCCTGGCGTACTGGCGGCTCATGGCCCGCGCCACCTACTTCGTCAACAACGTCAACTTCCCCGACCACCTGGTCAAGCGCCCGGGCCAGCTGCACCTCCAGACCCACCACGGCACCCCGCTCAAGCGCATGGGCCTGGACCAGCTCGCGCACCCGGCCGCCGCCAAGGGCTTCGGCTTCCGCCGGCTCCTGGGCCGCGTCGACCGCTGGGACTGGTCGCTCTCCGCCAACCCGCACTCCACCGAGACCTGGTCGCGCGTCTATCCGAGCGCGGTGCGGCACCTGGAGTCCGGCTATCCGCGCAACGACGTGTACGCGACGGCGACCGCCGAGTCCGTCGCCGCCGCCCGCCGTTCGCTCGGCATCGCGCCGGGCCGCCGCGCGATCCTGTACGCGCCGACGCACCGCGAGTACGAGCGCGGCTTCAGCGGCGCCCTGGACCTGGTCCGCGTCGCCGACGCGCTGGGGCCGGACACCCTGCTGCTGGTGCGCGCCCACTACTTCTACGCGTCGGCCGGGCTGCCGGAGCACCCCGGGCTGCTCGACGTCTCGGCGCACCCCCGGGTCGAGGAGCTGTGCCTGGCGGCGGACGCGCTGGTCACGGACTACTCCTCGGTGATGTTCGACTACGCCGACCTGGACCGCCCGATCGTCGTCCACGCCCCCGACTGGGAGGTGTACCGCACGGTCCGCGGCGTCTGCTTCGACCTCCTGTCGGGGCGCCCGGGAGACACCCCGGGCGCGGTCACCACCAGCACGGACGAGCTCATCTCCTGCTTCCGGGACGGTAGTTGGGACAGCCGCGCCAACGCCGGGCTGCGGGCCGCGTTCCGGGAGCGGTTCTGCCCGTACGACGACGGGCGCGCGGCCGAGCGCGTGGTGCGCGCGGTGTTCCTGGGCGAGCCGGCCGACGCGCTGCCGCCGGTGGAGCCCGCCCGGCGCACGGTCCCGCCGCAGCCGGGCGCCCGGCGGGTCAGCGCCGCTGGCCGGCCATCACCGTGAACAGCCCGACCACCACGAGGAACGAGCCCGCCCACGTCCACGCCGACGTCCGCTCGTGCAGCACGGTCGAGCTCGCCAGGACGATCAGCAGGTACCCGAGGGCGTTGAAGGGGTACGCGACCGACAGCGGCACCCGGGCCAGCGTCGACATCCAGGCGACGGCCGAGACGGCGAAGACGACCAGGCCGACCGCGATCCACGGGCTGGTGGCGGCCCGCAGCGCGATCGAGCCGCCGCCCTGCTCCACGGCGGCCGCGGCGGTGCGCATGCCGTGCTTGAGCATGATCTGACCGCCCGCCGAGGAGAACACCGCGAAGAGCAGCAGGGCGAGGCCGGGTAGGTTCAACGTCCTTCTCCTGACCGGGACTTCACAGGGGACCTCAGACACCGACGCGGTCGGCGGGGGTGTACTGACGGTTGAGGATGTCCTGGACATCGACATGCTCCCCAGCAATGATCGTCTCCGCCGCGTGCGGCGTGAGCAGGGCGATGTGCTGATAGCCGAAGAGAGTCGGCCGCAGCCGCACGAGCAGCCGGGAGAGACCGCCGAGCGCGCCCGCCACCGCGCGCCCCACCGGGCCCGTCCCGCCCAGCAGCGCCCAGAAGGGCGCCCCGGTCGAGGTCACCGCGAGGATGTCGTACCCGGCGCCCTGGACCGTGCGGCGCAGGCTGGCGCGGGTGAAGAAGCGCAGATGCGTCTCGTCGAGGATGCCGCGCCGGTCGTACCCGAACACGCCGAGGACGACGCGCAGCCGGGCGTACCAGTGGCTGAAGTTCGGCACGGAAAGCAGCACATGGCCGCCCGGGCGCAGGACGCGGGCCATCTCGGCGAGGACGCGCTCGGGCCGGGAGAGGTGCTCGATGACGTCCCCGGCGACCACGTAGTCGTACCCCCGTCCGATCTCCTCGGGCAGGCCCTCCTCCAGGTCCGCCAGGAAGAACCGGGTGCACCGCTCGCGCACGCCCGGAACCTCGACGCAGTCGACGCCGGTCACCTCGTGGCCCAGCGCCTCCAGACGCTCGGCGAACAGCCCGCCGGAGCAGCCGAGGTCCAGGACGCGGCCCGGCGGGAGGGCGCGCATGCGGTCCAGGATGACGGAGTGGGAAGAGCCGTCGCCTTCTTTGAAGGCGTATCCGTCGGGCTTGGGAATCCACGGGCAGGTGCCGAACCCCTTGGCCGCGAGCCGGTATTCGAGGACGTCCTTCACCACGTCCTTGGCGTACTTGAGCCCGTTGACGTAACAGATCTCGTCGCCGTAATAGGTGGGGATCGGGATTTCCCTGATCCGCATTCCCGCGTCGATGAGCTGGACGATGATCTGGGTGTCGAAGTCGAAGGCGTCGGTGTTGCGCTCGATGGGCAGGCGGCGCAGGGCGGCGACGCTGTAGGCGCGGTAGCCGGAGTGGAATTCGGTGAGCCGGGAGCCGAGCAGGGAGTTCTCCAGGCGGGTGAGGATACGGTTCCCCAGCCATTTGTAGAACGGCATTCCGCCGCGCAGGGCGCCGCCCCGGTCCAGCATGCGCGAGCCGAACACGGCGTCGGCCTCGCCGCTCTCGATGGGCGCGACCATCTCGGGGAGGAGTTCGGGGGCGTACTGCCCGTCGCCGTGCAGCAGGACGACGATGTCGAGCCCGCGCTCGGCCGCGAGCGCGTACCCGGCCTTCTGGTTCCCGCCGTATCCGAGGTTCTTGGTGTGCCGCATGACGACGGTACGGGGCATTCCCTCGGCCTGGGACCAGCGGCAGCCGGCGGTGAAGGTGCCGTCGTGGCTGGCGTCGTCGAGGATGAGGATCTCGTCGATACGGGAGCGGAAGTCGGCCGGGATCCGGTCGAGGGTCTTCTCCAGAGTGGTCTCGGCGTTGTAGGCGACTACGAGGATGCCGATGCGGGGGTTTTGACCTGAGCGGTCGACGGCTTCAGGAGTACGGGCCGGGGTCGGCTGCACGTGCGTCTCCAGGGTTGAGGTGGGTTGGGGGCGCGTGTTTGTCTGCGGACCGGTGGGGGTTGGTCGCGCAGTTCCCCGCGCCTCTGAAAATGCCGCTGCGCGGCATCCCCTGGGCGCCCCGAAGGGGCGCATCTCAGGGGCGCGGGGAACTGCGCGAGCAACCCACCACGGTCCGCAGACGAAAACCGGGCCTATAAGGGGCGCGGGGAACTGCGCGGCCAGCCCCCACCGGCCCGCGGACGAATCACCGCACTTCCAGCGGCGCGCTGGGAGCCGGAACCGTGGTGGCCGTGTTCGGAGCGGGGGCACCCGGGCCCCGCTCGCGCGACCGGAACACCGCCGCGTACCCCGACGCCACCCCCACCAGCAGCGCCGCCCAGGCAACCGCGCCCAGGACCTGCTGGTCGTAGGTCCAGCGGGTGGGCTTCTGGATCGTGTAGACCCAGGAGGCGAGGACTCCGGCGAGCACGCTGTACGCGAGGCCCTCCCAGAAGCCGATCGCGAAGAGCGCCGCGACCGGCCAGGCCAGGTACTGCACCCCGGACGCGGTGCTGAGCAGCAGCAGCACGCTCAGCGTGATCGCGACGGCCAGCGGCGCGCGGTCCGGGCGGCGCCAGGCGGGCCAGACGCCCGCCGCCACGCAGACCAGGACCACCACGAAGTGGCCGGGCCCGCGCAGCACGGCGATCGACTCGTTGGAGAAGCCCAGCCACTCGGCGAACTTGACGATGCCCCACAGCCGGAAGTTGCCGCCCTTGTACTCCAGGACGTTGGCCCGCAGCGCCCCCGGCACGGTCGCGAGCACCGGCCCCCACACCACAAGGAGCACCGCGCCGAGCGCCGCCGAGAAGCGCATGAACTCCCGCCGCCCGCCCCGCCAGGCCGCCACCGCAAGGACGGGCAGCGCCACCACCGGCACGAACTTGACGCTGATGGACAGCGCCGCCACCACTCCGGCGGCCACCGGCGCCCGCCGGTCCGCGAGCAGCCAGGCGGCGGCGAGCGCCAGCGTCACGGCGACCGAGTCGGTGTTGCCGTGGTAGCCGGAGGCGGGGATGAGGACGGGCGAGAGCGTCACCCCGATCCCGCAGGCGACGGCCGTCCGTACCGAGCGGCGCCGCCGTACGATCTCGAACACCAGGAGCGCGGCCGCGAAGTCCGCGAGGCAGGCGGGGGTGCGGATCAGCGTGCCGAACTCGACGCCGAGACGGGCGATACGGTCGAGTCCGAGCAGCATCCAGCCCGCCAGCGGCGGATGGTTGTAGACCGGCAGCCTCGGCATCGGATGGGCGTAGATCCGTACCGGCCCGACCTTCTCGATGTGCTGGGCGAAGGCCCAGAAGAAATAGACGTCGGCGGGGCCCCGGGTACGGGCGGCGAGCACCGTCTTCGCGAGGAATCCGACGGCGGCGACGGACCCGACGATGAGCCTGCCATGCCGTACGTACCGGTTCATCCCGAATGTCTGCTCGCTCATGGCGGTCGAACGTACCAACCACCAGGCCGAATCCACCGGATCGATCAACGCACTTTCACCCGGGGGCCGTTGCTCCGCCTGCGGATCCTGGCCAAATGCACCCGTCCGGAAATCACCCGTATGGTTCACCACCAGGCGTAATCCCCGGCTTCAGCTCTCGTTCACTACCTGTCCCTCGCCTCCCAGACTCCGGTGGTCCCCAGTGAAAGCACTCGTCCTCTCCGGCGGCGCCGGCACCCGGCTGCGGCCGATCACCCACACCTCGGCCAAACAGCTGGTGCCGGTGGCCAACAAACCGGTGCTGTTCTACGGCCTTGAGTCGATCGCGGCCGCCGGGATCACGGACGTGGGCATCATCGTCGGGGACACGGCCGAGGAGATCCGGACGGCCGTGGGCGACGGCTCGCGCTTCGGCATCACTGTTACTTACATCCCGCAGCACGCGCCGCTGGGCCTGGCCCACGCGGTGCTGATCGCCCGCGAGTTCCTCGGCGAGGACGACTTCGTGATGTATCTGGGCGACAACTTCGTCGTCGGCGGCATCACCGATCTGGTCGACGAGTTCCGGGCCGCCCGCCCGGACGCCCAGATCCTGCTGACCAAGGTGCCCGACCCGCGCTCCTTCGGCGTCGCGGAGCTGGACACGGACGGGCGGGTCGCGCGCCTGGAGGAGAAGCCGTCGCACCCCAAGAGCGATCTGGCGCTGGTCGGCGTCTACCTCTTCACCCCGGCCGTGCACGAGGCCGTCCGCGCCATCGCCCCCTCGGCGCGCGGCGAGCTGGAGATCACGCACGCCCTGCAGTGGCTGATCGACCGGCGGCTGAGGGTGAGTTCGACGGTGATCTCCGGCTACTGGAAGGACACCGGCAACGTCGAGGACATGCTGGAGGTCAACCGCTCCGTCCTGGAACTGCTCGCCCCCGCGCACGAGGGCTCGGTCGACGACGCCACGGAGATCATCGGGCGGGTGCGGATCGGCCTGGGCGCCACCGTGCGCGGCTCGCGGATCGTGGGCCCGGCGATCATCGGGCCGCGCACGGTCGTGGAGAACTCCTACATCGGCCCGTCCACCTCGATCGCGGAGAACTGCCGGGTGACCGACAGCGAGATCGAGTACTCGATCGTCCTCAGCGGCTCCTCGCTGCACGGCGTCGGCCGCATCGAGGCGTCCCTGATCGGCCGTGACGTGGAGATCACCCCCGCCCCGCCCACTCCGGCCGCCCACCGGCTCGTCCTCGGCGACCACAGCAAGGTGCAGATCTCCGCATGACCCACCGCATCCTCGTCACCGGCGGCGCCGGGTTCATCGGCTCGCACTACGTCCGTACGCTGCTGGGCCCCACGGGCCCAGGCGACGTAGCGGTGACCGTCCTCGACAAGCTCACCTACGCGGGCTGCGCGGCCAACCTCGACGAGGTGCGCGCCCACCCCGGATTCGCCTTCGTCCAGGGCGACATCGGCGACGCCCGGCTCGTCGACAAGCTGATGGGCGAGCACGACCAGGTGGTGCACTTCGCCGCCGAGTCGCACGTGGACCGCTCGATCCTGGGCGCCGCCGAGTTCGTACGGACCAATGTGCTCGGCACCCAGGCCCTGCTCGACGCGGCACTGCGCCACCGGCTCGGGCCGTTCGTCCACATCTCCACGGACGAGGTGTACGGGTCGATCGACTCGGGCTCCTGGCCGGAGGAGCACCCGCTGCGGCCCAGCTCCCCGTACGCGGCCTCGAAGGCCTCCGCCGACCTGGTGGCGCTCTCCTACCACCGCACCCACGGCCTGGACGTGCGGGTGACGCGCTGCTCCAACAACTACGGGCACCACCAGTTCCCCGAGAAGCTGATCCCGCTGTTCATCACCCGGCTCCTGGACGGCGGGACGGTGCCGCTGTACGGGGACGGGCTCAACGTCCGCGACTGGCTGCACATCGACGACCACGTGCGGGCGATCGAGCTGGTCCGCACCGGCGGGCGCCCCGGCGAGGTCTACAACATCGGCGGCGGCACCGAGCTCACCAACAAGGAGCTGACCGGGCTGCTCCTCGAAGCGTGCGGCGCCCAGTGGGACAAGGTGGTGTACGTCGAGGACCGCAAGGGCCACGACCGGCGCTACTCGGTCGACTGCGCCAAGGTCCGCGCCGAGCTCGGCTACGCCCCGCGCAAGGGCTTCGCCGAGGGCCTCGCGGAGACCGTCGACTGGTACCGCGCACACCGGGACTGGTGGGAGCCGCTGCGCCGGAAGGCCGCCCTGTGAGCGGAAGTTGGCTGGTCACCGGGGCGGGCGGGATGCTCGGCCGGGACGTGATGGCCCGGCTCGCGGGCCGCGACGCGCTCGGGCTCGACCGCTCGGCGCTCGATCTGACGGACGCGGAGGCGGTGGCGGCGACGGTGGCCGGCGCCCGCCCGGACGTCGTCGTCAACTGCGCCGCGTGGACGGCCGTCGACGACGCCGAGACCCGTGAGGGCGAGGCGCTGCGGATCAACGGCGGGGGCGCGTCCCATCTGGCGCGCGCCTGCGCCCGCGCCGGGGCGGTGCTGCTGCACGTCTCCACCGACTACGTCTTCGCAGGCGACGCCACCGCCCCCTACCCGGAGAACGCCCCGCCGGGCCCGCGCACCGCGTACGGCCGCACCAAGCTGGCGGGCGAGCGGGCGGTGCGCGCACTGCTGCCGCGCACCGGCCATGTGGTGCGGACCGCCTGGCTGTACGGGGCGGGCGGCGCCAATTTCGTACGGACCGTGATCCGCCTGGAGTCGGCGCGCGAGCACCTGGACGTGGTGGACGACCAGCGCGGCCAGCCCACCTGGACCGCCGACCTGGCCGACCGCCTGGTCCGACTCGGCGAGGCGGCCCTCGCCGGAGCCGCCCCCGCCGGGTACTGGCACGCCACCAGCGCGGGCCACGGCACCTGGTACGACCTGGCCCGCGAGACGTTCCGCCTACTGGGCGCGGACCCGACGCGGGTACGGGCGACGACGAGCGCGGCCTATGTCCGGCCCGCGCCACGCCCGGCGTACAGCGTGCTGGGGCACGGCCGGTGGCGGGAGGCGGGGCTGGAGCCGATGAGGGAATGGCGGACCGCCCTCACCGAGGCACTTCCGGGACTGGTCGCGGCGGAGCGCCCCAAAGGGGCGCGGGGAACTGCGCGACCAGCCCCCACCGACCCGCAGTCGAATAGCCAGCCCCCATCAGCGCGTCACGGCTGAGCCGGGATCAAGGCCGCCCGCTGCCGCGCGTACCAGGCCGTACAGGCGGAGTACGACGGCAGCAGGCCCCGCTCCTCCGCCTCCGCAAGGCAAATGGCACTGGAGTCCTTCGGTGAAAGCAGCGGCGTGAGATGCGTAGGCCACTCGATGGCCAGATCGGGGTCGAGCGGGTGGATGCCGTGCTCGCGGGAAGGCGCGTACCCCTCGGAGCACAGGTACACGACCGTCGCATCCTCGGTGAGCGCCATGAACGCGTGCCCGAGGCCCTCGGCGAGGTGGACGGCCCGGTGGTCGCGGTCGTCGAGCAGGACCTGCTCCCAGCGCTTGAAGGTGGGCGATCCGGTCCGCAGGTCCACCACCACGTCCAGGACCGCCCCGCGCACGCACTTGACGTACTTCGCCTGGCCGGGCGGCACGTCCGCGAAGTGCACGCCGCGCAGGGTGCCGCGCGCCGACACCGAGCAGTTGGCCTGCGCGAGGCCGAGGCCGTGGCCGGTGGCGGACGCGAACCGGTCGCCCTTGAACCACTCATGGAAACTGCCCCGGCCGTCCAGGAACACCTGCGGCTCGACGACCCAGGCACCCTCGATACTCAACTCCCGCACGAGAAAGCCCCCTTGGAGACGACCAGGACCAGGTGGTCGTGGCTCTGGCGTCGCACGCCGACGTCCCGTCCGGCGATCGCGCGGGGGGCGGGGAGGACGGGATGGGCGGCGGCCGGGATCCGGACCGGGGCCTCGCCCAGGGACAGCTGCCACTCCCCCTCCCCGATCAGCGTCAGCGCCTCGTACGCCGACTCGACCCGGAAGCGGCCGTCCGCGCACCGGACCGGCAGTTCGACCTCTTCCTCCTCGGCGCCGGTGCGGCGCAACTGGAGCGGGACGGCCGGGCCGCCCCCGTAAAGCCCTTGCAGCACCAGCGAGTTGTCGGTCCAGGTCACGCTCTCGGTGTACGCGTGGGGCAGCTGGTCGGTGAGGACGGCGTTGCCCCAGGCGCTCACGGTGAAGGCCAGCTCGCGGCCCCCGGGGACGGCGTGGCGGCCGAGCGGCAGACCGGGGGGCGCGGCGACGGGGAGCCGTTTGCCGTCCGGCTCGACCAGCTGGACGCTGTACGCGTCGGCGGGCCGGGACTCGCCGTGCGGCGCCCTGACCGGGCCCCGGCCGCGCACGGCGGCGAGCTCGTCGAGCGGCACCTCGGCGGTGAACCGCTCGCCGTCGCGCGCGAGGGGGACCTGGATCGCCGCCTCCGAGTGCCAGTGGCCTAGGCGCAGCGCGCTCGCGCGGGTGCGGGTCTCGCCGGTGAGGGTGAGCACGCCGTCACGGCTGTCGTGGCCGGTCAGCCAGGTCTGGACGCGCTCGGCGTTCAGCTGGAGGCGGCCGCCCGCGAAGACCGGGACGATCCTGGTGTGCTCGTCGAGGTAGTGCACCTCCAGCTGCGCGCCCCCGTCCCCGACGCCGCCCCGGCGCGCCACGCCGTGGCCGAGCACCCCGAGCACCAGCTTCCAGGTGGTGGTGGCGGACTCGGTCAGCAGTCGGGCCGGGTCGACGGCGATCTCGAAGCCCGCCCAGTCGTAGCCGTGCAGCTGCTGCCCCGAACGGGCGGTGATGGAGGGGTCGTTGACCCGCTTCAGCCGCAGCGGCAGGGCGCGCCGGTCGGGCGTGCGCAGCCAGGCGGCCTTCAGCGCGTGCCGCCGCGCCCGGGCCGGGAGGTTGCGGATGTAGCCGTACCCGGTGAGCCGCAGCACGCCGTCGCGCCACTCGGCGCCGGTGAGCCGGGCCTCCAGCGGCAGGTCGCCGGGGGCGAGGGCGAGGACCTCGCGCGGGAGGGGCGCGGTGAGCGGCGGATACTCGGCGGTGCGGCGGCGCAGCCCGCGCACCCGGTGCGTACGGGGGCTGCGGCGCTCGAACTCCAGCAGGCCGAGCAGCTCTTCCAGGCGCCGCTCGCGGGCCAGGTGCCACTTCACCCGGTGGTGCAGCGGCAGCCCGGCGAGCACCTCGGGGTCCACCTGCGCGGTGAACTCCCCCGTGCGCTCCAGGAACGCCTCCCGGTACGCCGCGTCTCCCTCCGGCAGGACCCGCATGAAGTACCAGAGGTCCTCGCGCAGCACCGACTCGTCGTAACGTTTCTTGTGCTCGGGCGTCCCCGCGAGCCCCCGGCTGACGCCGAGCACCGCCGCCGTACGGTCCGCCACGCCGCGCACGACCGCCCGCCTGTTGGTGATCGAACTGTCCCTGAAGCGCCAGTAGTAGACGGCGTCCTGGAGGACGTCGACCGAGCGGGCGGCGAAGTGGGCGGGCAGGACGACCGGGATGTCTTCGTACAGCACCCCTTCGGGGAAGGCGAAGGAGTGCTCGTCCCAGAAGGTCCGGCGGAACACCTTGTTGCAGGCGATCCGGTCCAGGAGCAGCGACCAGTCCTTGGTGACGTGGGTGGCGGGGCGGGTGGAGCGCATCGGCCTGGTGAAGAGCGGATGCTGCTGGAGGCGGCCGCCGCCGGTCAGCCGCAGGACGTTGCCGGAGGCGAAGTCGGAGCCGGACTTGTCGAGCGCGCCGGTCAGCAACTCGAAGGCGCGCGACGGCAGTACGTCGTCGCTGTCGACGAAGGCGAGGTACTCGGTCCCGGGTACGGCGTGCGCGACGCCCGTGTTGCGGGCCGCGCCGAGGCCGCCGTTCTCCCTGCCGACCACCCTGAACCGGCCGTCCCGCGCGGCGAATTCGCGGGCGACGCCGGCGCTGCCGTCCGTCGAGCCGTCGTCCACGAGCACCACGTCGAGGTCCTTCAGGCTCTGCCGGGCCAATGACTCCAGACACGCGCCCAGATGCTCCTCGACGTTGTGGACGGGGACGACGACGCTGAGGCGGGGTGTCAGGGGCGTCAGAGGCGTCATACGGGGAGCACCTTCCTGCGGCGGACGGGGGCGCGTCCCGCCCCACGCGTGCTCAACCCCCGAACGCGGGGGCGGTCACCTCACCCCGTCCATCCGGGTGACGGGCTCTCGTTCAGGAAGAGGCGGCGCACGACCCGTTCCGCCGCGCGCCCGTCGTCGTACGGGCAGAAGCGCGCCCGGAACGCGTCGCGCAGCTCGCCGCTCGCGTCCGAGTCCCAGCCGCCGTCCCGGAACAGCCCGATCAGCTCGTCGTCGCTGGTGGAGACGGCACCCGGGGTGTCGCCGGGACGCCCCGAGAGCAGGTCGAAATACGTGCCACGGGTGGCCCTGTAATCCTCCCAGTCCGGGGCGTGCACGACGATCGGGCGGTCGAGGCAGGCGTAGTCGAAGAGCAGCGACGAATAGTCGGTGATCAGCGCGTCCGAGACGAGGCAGAGGTCCTCGACGCGGGGGTGCGCGGTGACGGGCCGCGCCGCCCAGGTGCGACGCGGCGAACTGCCGGTGGTGGCCCGGCTGTCGGCGGTGGAGCGGCAGCCGGACGGAACCCTGCGCCTGACCGGCTTCGCGTACGTACGCAACGCCGGTCCGGGCAGGCTGGTGCTCGCGCTGGCCAAGGAGCACGGCACCCGCCGACTGCGCCGCTTCCCGACCCGCACCATCAGCCTGCCACTCGCCACTGACAACGCCGCCCAGGAGCTCCACGACTACGACCGCTCGGGCTTCGAGACGACACTCGACCCGGCCCGCCTCGGCGACGGCGAGTGGACGGTGGGCGTGGTCCTCGCCGGAACCGGGGTCGGCGGCGGCACGCTCCGACGGGCCGCCATCCGCCCCCTCGGCCGCTCCGAGGACCAGCCCCGGGTGTACGAAGTGGCCGACGGGAAAAGGCTGGTGGCGGCGTACCGGGAGGGGCGGCTGGTGCTGTCGGTACGGCGGTACGGGGCGCGGGTGGAGGCACACCGGATCGTCGCGGCAGACGAGGCGGAGGCATACGCGGAGGCCTGCGGGGCCGAGGCGCCCGAGGCGGAGCCGCACCAGGGCGAGGGCCACCGGGTCGCGGACGCGGGCACGGACGGGCGTGTGGGAACGGATGGGGGCGTGGGAACGGACGGGCGTGTGGGAGCTGACGGGGGCGCGGGAACGGGCGCGGCCCCGGCGCCACGCGCGCGTAGGCGGGAGTCTCGCCCGGCGGCCGTGACGTCTCGGCGCACCCCACGACGTCCGGGCTGCTGCTGGCCGCCGACGTCCTGGTCACCGACTACTCCGGGCTGATCTGCGGCTTCGCCCACACCGGCCGCCCGATGCTCTTCCACACGTACGACCTCGCCCACTACCGCGACACCGAGCGCGGGTTCTACGCCGACTTCGAGGCGCTGGCCCGCTGCTCGCGGACAGCGGCGCCGTGGCGGAGGCGCTGCGGGAGCCGGAGGCAGCCGCCGCGGCCCACGCGGACGCGTACGCCGCCTTCCGCACCGCGTTCTGCGACCTGGACGACGGCCAAGCGGCGGCCAGGGTCGTCGACCGGCTGACGGGGTGCTGATCGGGTGATCGACGCGGGATGCCGGGACAGATGCGGACCCCCACGGAACCGATGACCTGTGCGCACGTTTCCCCCCACCGGCCCCGCCCGGCTTCCGGCGCCCCGGCGCGCGGCCGTCCGCCCCGCCGACGCGCCGCCCCCGGGTCCCGCCTGGCGCGTCACGCCGTACTTCGTGCTCGGCGGGGTGTTCTGGCTGGTGATATCGGCGGCGGCCTGGCGGGTGCCGATGTGCTGCGACCTCGGTACGCACGCCGCCGTGGTGGAGCGGCTGAAGGCCGATCTGCTCCACCCCGCCCACCCGATGGCCGACCTGCCGGGCACGGGCAGCCCGTACTACTCGCCGTACTCGGTGGTCCAGGGCCTGTTCGCTCAGCTCACCGAGCTGCCCGGCCGCCTGGTGGTGCGGCTCTTCGGACCGGTCAACCTGCTGGTGCTGATCACCGGACTCGGCCGCTTCACCCGGCTGTTCTCCACGCGCGCGTGGGCGCCGGTGTTCGCGCTGGCCTTCTCGGCGGTGCTGTGGGGCACCGCGGTGACGTGGTGGAGCGGGTTCCTCGGCCTGCTGTCGATGACCGGCAACCTCTCCTATCCGAGCACGTTCGCCATCGGACTCACCTTTCACATCTGGGCCCTGACGGGCCGTTTGACGGAACGTTCTTCCCGCGGCGCCCGGTGGCGTGCGGCCCCGCTGGAGTACGCCGCGCTCGGCGTGCTCACCGGCGTGGTCGTCCTCGTCCACCCGATCACCGCGATCGGCGCGGTGCTCGGCACGGCCGGGCTCGCCATCGCGCGGAAGGGGGCGTGGAGCCGCGCGGCGGCCGTCCGCTGGGCGCTGGCGGGGGCGGGCGCGCTGGCCGTGACGGTGACCTGGCCGTACTGCGACATCTTCACACTCGTCGGCGACACCGGCATCGATTCCATGCACAGGGCCCTGTATGAAGATCTGACCGGCCGCTACTGGCTGGCGGCCCTGCTCGGCGGACCCGCCCTGCTGCTGCGGCTGCGCCGCGACCGGCGCGATCCGCTGGCGCTGATGACGCTGCTGTTCTGGCTGGTCGTCCTGTACGGCTGGGCCAGCGGCCACTACACGTACGGCCGGCTGCTCGCGGTCGCCCCGTTCCCCGCGCAGGTCGCGCTCGCCGTCGAACTGGCCCGGCCGCGCCCCTGGTCCACGGCCCGCCGCACGCTGGCCCCGCTCGCGGCGGCCGGGGCGTGCCTGGGGTTCGTCTCGGCCCAGGCCGGGGCGGTGGCGCCGAGCCTGGGGGTGCGGGGCGTCGAGCGCCCGTCGCACTGGGACACGTACGGCTGGGCCGCCCAGCACGTCCCGCCCGGCGAGACGGTCCTCGCGGACGACTACTACGTAGTCCGTTCACTGCCCGGGTACGGGCCCTTCCTGGTGGCGCCGGTCTGGCCCGACCCGGCGCTCGCTGAGCCCGAACGGCTGCGCCGCAAGGCGGCCGTGAAGCGGTATCTGTCCCCCTCGACCCCCCGCCACGCGCGCGCGGCCATCGCCCGCCGCTACGGCGTCCACTGGCTGCTGCTCACACCCGAGGAGCGCCTCCCCGAGGAGGCCGTGGTGGTCGCGTTCAGCCCGCACAGCGGCGAGGTGCTGGCACGGGTCGAGTACGGGAGGAGGTGACGGGCGGGGCCCGGGCACGACCCTCCGTACGCCGAGAACGCGCGCGCCCTCACGTACGTAGTACGTAGTGGACGCCCGCCCCCTGGCGCCTCAGCCCGTCGCCTTCAGTGCCGCCACCGCCGACGTGGCCAGATCGTCCAGGTACCCCTTCGGCAGGTCGCCCCGGACCACCACGAGCCGCCAGTACAGCGGCCCGACGATCAGGTCGAGGGCCCGGTCCGGGTCGGCGCCCTCGGGGAGCTCGCCGCGCTCCACGGCCTCGCGCACGACGACCGCCGCGACGCCCTTCTGGCCGTCGAGCAGCGCCTTCTTGATGGCGTCGGCGATCTCCGGGTGGCGGACGGACTCGACGAGCAGGTCCGGGATGACCTGGGAGGCGACCGGGTGGCGCAGGGCGAGCGACGCCACCGCGAGCAGCGCCCGGATGTCCCCGTACAGCGAGCCCGTGCGGGGCACCGGCAGGCCCTGCGCGGCGAAGGCGGACACCAGGTCGAGGACCAGGCTCAGCTTGGACTTCCAGCGCCGGTAGACGGCCGTCTTGCCCACTCCGGCGCGGCGCGCGATGCCCTCGATCGACATCCGGGCGAACCCGACCGCCGCCAGCTCCTCGAACACGGCCTTGCGGATGGCCTCGGTCACGTCCGAGCGCAGCACGGCGGCACCGGCCGGGGCGCGGCGCTGGGGTTCGGCGGGGGCCGGGGCGTCCGAGTTGGTCATGTCTTGAGCATAGCGATACGACGAGACGGTTGCGTTGCGACGTCATCACGTCCTACTCTCACCGTTACGACGATACGGACCCGTCCCGTCGTAACCCCGGGTTCACCGCCCGGCCACGTCCCGGCCTCGAACACCGCGTCCCCGCGAAGACCGACCGCCCGCGAAGCCACGTCGAAAGCGATCGTTGTGAGCCAGACCGCAGCCCCGCCGGCCCCGCCGGCCCCCGCGCAGGACACCCGGCCCGTCGACCCCGACCAGGGCCTGGGCGCCGCCGAGCTGGCCGCCAAGTACGGCCTGACGGTCAGCGGCGCCCGTCCGTCCCTGAAGGAGTACGTCCAGCAGCTCTGGGAGCGCCGCCACTTCATCTCGGCGTTCGCCACCGCCAAGCTCACCGCGCAGTACAGCGAGGCGAAGCTGGGGCAGATCTGGCAGCTGATGACCCCGCTGCTCAACGCGACGGTCTACTACTTCATCTTCGGCGTCCTGATGGGCACCAAGCAGGGCGTCCCGGACTACATCCCGTTCCTGGTCACCGGCGTGTTCATCTGGACCTTCACCGCCAACTCGATCATGTCGGGCACGCGCGCGATCACCGGCAACATGGGCCTGGTGCGCGCCCTGCACTTCCCGCGCGCGTCACTGCCCATCGCGCTCGCGCTCCAGCAGCTCCAGCAGCTGCTCTTCTCGATCGCCGCGCTCGCGATGATCCTGGTCGCCGTCGGCGTCTACCCGGCGGTGTCCTGGCTGATCGCCGTCCCCGCGCTGGTCCTGCAGGCCATGTTCAACACCGGCCTGTCGCTCGCCATGGCCCGGGTCGCCAGCAAGACCCCGGACGTCTCGCAGCTGATGCCGTTCGTCCTGCGCACCTGGATGTACGTCTCGGGCGTCATGTGGAGCCTGCCGCAGCTGATGACCCGCAGCTCGCTGCCGCACGGCCTGGTGAAGGTCCTCCAGTACAACCCGGCCGCCGTCTACATCGACCTGATGCGCTTCGCGCTGATCCACAGCTTCAAGGCGAAGCAGCTCCCGCCGCACGTGTGGGCCGTCGCGGGCGGCTGGGCGCTCCTCGCCCTCGTCGCCGGGTTCATCTACTTCTGGAAGGCAGAGGAGAAGTACGGCCGTGGCTGACAGCACTCCCGCCGTGACCGGCACCCCCACCGCCCTCGGCGCCCCCACCGTGATCGCCGACGACGTCCACGTCGTCTACAAGGTCAACGGCGGCTCCACCAAGGGCAAGGGCAGCGCGACCTCCGCGCTCAGCCGGATCGCCTCCCGCAAGGCCACCCCGGGCATCCGCGAGGTGCACGCCGTCAAGGGCGTCAGCTTCGTCGCCCGCAAGGGTGAGGCGATCGGTCTGATCGGCTCCAACGGCTCGGGCAAGTCGACCCTCCTGAAGGCCGTCGCGGGGCTGCTCCCGACCGCCGGTGGCAGGATCTTCACCCAGGGCCAGCCGTCCCTGCTCGGCGTCAACGCGGCGCTGATGAACGACCTCACCGGCGAGCGCAACGTCACCCTCGGCGGGCTCGCCATGGGCATGTCCCGCGAAGAGGTCCGCGACCGCTACGACGACATCGTCGAGTTCTCCGGGATCAACGAGAAGGGCGACTTCATCTCGCTCCCGATGCGTACGTACTCCTCCGGCATGGGCGCCCGGCTGCGGTTCTCCATCGCCGCCGCCAAGTCCCACGACGTGCTCCTCATCGACGAGGCGCTCTCCACCGGCGACGCCCGCTTCCAGCGGCGCAGCCAGGAGCGGATCGAGGAGCTGCGCGCCGAGGCGGGCACGGTCTTCCTGGTCAGCCACAGCAACGGCACCATCAAGCAGACCTGCGACCGGGCCATCTGGCTGGAGTCGGGAGTCCTGCGGATGGACGGCCCGGCCGAGGAGGTCGTCGCCGCATACGAGGAGTACACCAAGAAGAAATAGGACCGACCCCGTAAAACCAGTACGAATAAATATCCCAAACCGGTCTAAACTGCTGGTCGATGACGACCCAGCAGCTGCGCATCCCCGCCCCGTCCGCCGCCCCCGACCCGGGCGCCGCCGACCGCCGCACCCGGTACGCCGCCGTCGCCGCCACCTGGCTCGCCACGCGCGCGTTGATGCTCTACCTCCTAGTCGACGACTCCATCGGTGTCGGCGGAGTGACCGGCGAGGTGTACGTCCTGTACCGCCAGTGGTACGAGCAGCTGACCGCCGGTCACTTCCCTTACGGCGACTCCACCTGGCAGTACCCGCCGGGCGCGGGCGCGGTGATCCTCGCCCCCTCGCTGCTGCCGTTCCTGACCTTCTTCCAGGCGTTCGTCGCGCTGACCCTGGCCGCCGACGCGCTGATCGCCTTCACGCTGGTACGGGCCGGGGCCCGGGCGGGCGGCAGCCCGGCGGGAGCCTGGCTGTGGGTGGGCGGTCTGCCGCTGCTGCTCCACCTCCCGTACGGCCGCTACGACGTCCTGGTCACCGCCCCGGCCGTGGCCGCGCTGCTCTGCGTACGGCGCAGACCGCGGCTCGGCGGGGCGCTCGCCGGCCTCGGCGCCCTCGTCAAGGTCTGGCCCGCCCTGACCCTGCTCGGCACCCCGCGCGGTCGCACCACGCGCGCGTCGTGGACGGCGGCGCTCGGCGCGGCCGCCGCCCTGCTCGCCGTCCTCGCCCTCGGCTTCAGCCACACCCTCGACTTCCTGCGCCAGCAGGGGAACCGGGGCGTCCAGATCGAGTCCCTCGGCGGCACCGCCCTCCAGCTCGCGCACCTCTTCGCGCACTGGCCGGGCCGGGTCGTCTACCGGTACGGGGCGATGGAGTTCACCGGCCCGTATGTCTCAAGTGTGGCGCGGCTGGCGCTCGCCCTGACCGCCGCCGCGTTCTGCTGGCTGCTGCTGTGGCGGGTCAGGGCGCGCCGGTGGACGGCGGCCACCCCGGCGGACGCGGCGCTCTGCGCGGTCCTGCTGTTCACCGTGACCAGCCGGGTGATCAGCCCGCAGTATCTGATCTGGCTGCTCGGCCTCGCCGCCGTGTGCCTGGCCTCCCGGCAGACCAGCCAGCGGCCCGTCGCCCTCCTGACGCTGCCCGCCGCGGCCCTCAGCGCCCTCGCCTTCCCGACCCTGTACGACCAGGTCATGGCCGGGACCGCGGTCGGCACCTCGCTGATGGTCCTGCGCAACGGACTGCTGCTCGGCGCCGCGCTGCTCTCCTGCCGCCGCCTGTGGACGGCGACGGCCGCGCAGCCCGTTGTCAGTGGGCCGCGATAGTCTCGTTCCTGATCGGCAGTAGGGCCTCGGCAGCACCGCAAGAGGCCCTGTGGGAAGGGGGATCGAGGTGTCCGACACGCGTTTTCCGCCGCTGCGCGCGGACGACCCGCGCCAGATCTCCGGCTATGTCCTGGAAGCCCGCATCGGCGAGGGCGGCATGGGCACGGTCTACCTCTCCCGCACCCGGGGCAACCAGCCGGTGGCCCTCAAACTGATCCGCAGGGAGTACGCGGAGAACGAGGAGTTCCGTCGCCGCTTCGCGCGCGAGGTCGAGGCCGCCCAGCGGGTGTACGGAGCCCATGTCGCCCCCGTCCTCGACCACTCGGCGCAGGGCCCCCTCCCCTGGCTCGCCACCCGCTACATCCCGGGCGTCCCGCTGGACGACGCCCTGGAGGCGCACGGACCGCTGCCGCCCGGGGCCGTGCTGCACCTGCTCGCCTGCGCGGCCCGCGCGCTGGACTCCGTGCACCACGCCGGGGTGATCCACCGCGATGTGAAGCCCGGCAACCTGCTGCTCGCCGCCGACGGCCCCTGGCTGCTCGACTTCGGCATAGCCAAGGCCGCCGGGGCGGTCCGGCTCACCACCACGGGACGGCTGGTGGGCACCCCGAAGTACATGTCGCCCGAGCACGCCCTCGGACGTGAACTCACCCCGGCCGCCGACGTCTTCGCGCTCGGGCTGCTCGCCGGTCTCGCCGCCACCGGGCAGCATCCGTACGGGCGGGGCAGCGCCCTGGCGGTCGCCGCGCGCATCGCGGGCACCGACCGCGAGCCGCCGGACCTCACGCCGTACCCCGAACCGCTGCGCGAGGTGCTCCGGCTCTGTCTGGCCGCCCGGCCCGAAGACCGGCCCGCCGCCGCCGAGTTGGCCGCGCTGTGCCGTCGGCTGTCCGGCCGGGGCCCGCTCGACTTCGCGGGCTGGCTGCCCGCGCCGCATCTGGCCGCGATCGGCGCCAGGGAGGCGGCGGCCCGGCTGCGGATGGCGCTGCCGGACGCGCCGACGGTCCCGGCGATGCCCCCGACGGCGCCGCTGACGGTCCGCGATCCCGACGCGGCCGAGTTCATCCGGCGGGTGCGCGGGACCAGGCGGTCAGGAGCTGAGTAGTACCGGCGACCGCCGCCCGCGTAGGCTCTGCGCCCGCAGCAGTTGACGGCACGTCGGGTGCCACGATCGGGGGAGGAACCATCAGCAGATCCGGCGACACACTCAGTCCACTCGGGCCCGAGGACCCGCGCGAGACCGCCGGCTACCAGCTCCTCGCCCGTATCGGCGAGGGCGGCATGGGCACGGTCTACCTCTCGCACACCCGTGGCGGACAGCCGGTCGCGCTCAAGGTGATCCGCCGGGAGTACGGCCAGGACGCCGACTTCCGCCGCCGCTTCGAGCAGGAGGTGCAGGCCGCCCGCCGGGTGCAGGGCTACCACATCGTGCCCGTGGTGGACCACGACACCAGCGGCGCCCAGCCCTGGCTCGCCACGCAGTACGTGCCGGGCCTCTCGCTGCACGACGCGCTGACCTCGTTCGGCCCGCTGCCGCTGCCCGCCGTCTTCCAGCTCGTCGGCTGCGCGGCGCAGGCGCTGACCGCCGTGCACGCCGCCGGGGTGATCCACCGCGATCTGAAGCCCAGCAACGTGCTGCTCGGCTCCGGCGGCCCGTACGTGATCGACTTCGGCATCGCGCGCGCCGCCGACGCCACCCAGCTCACCGCGAGCGGCGGCATGATCGGCACGCCGCAGTACATGTCGCCCGAGCACGCGCTGGGCGAGCAGCTCACGCCCGCCACCGACGTGTTCTCGCTCGGCCTGATCGCCGCCGTCGCCGCCACCGGCCGCCACCCGTACGGCGACGGCGGCGCCATCACCGTCGCCGCGCAGATCGCCAACTCCGCGCACCGCCCGCCGGACCTGAGCGGCTACCCGGCCGAGCTGCGCCCGCTGCTTGAGTGCACGCTGACCGCCGACCCGGCGCTGCGCATCACCCCGGCCGACCTCGCCCCGCTCTGCGAGCAGGCGTCGGGGCGCGCCCTGCGGGACTTCACCGGCTGGCTGCCGGAGGCGGTGGCGGCGGAGATCGCCCGCAGCGAGCAGGCGGCCGCGGCGCCGCCGAAGCCCGCCCCGGCCCAGCCCCCGCTGCCGCCCACGGCGGCCCCGGCGATGCCCCCGGCCCCGCCGACGGTGCCCCCGGCCGCCCAGCCGACGCCCGCGCCGCAGACGGGTCCACAGACCGGTCCGCAGACGGGTGCCGTTCCCGGGTACGGCACGGCGTACGGCACCCCGTACGACACGGGGTACGGCGCGGGCTACGGCACGGCACCGCAGCCCGCCGTCCACACCCACCCCCAGGCCCACCCCCAGGCCCACGTCCCGGCGCCCGCCCCGGCGCCGGTCGTGCCGCAGAAGAAGCCGAAGCGCCGGATCCGTACCGTCCTCATGGCGGCCGCCCTGGTCGTGGCCGTCGGTGCGGGCGCGGCCGCGGCGGTCTGGTTCACCAAGGGCAAGAAGGACGACGACGCCGAGGCGAAGGGCGGCACGACGCAGTCGCCCGCCGCGAAGAACCCGCCGAAGGAGTCCCCGGCGGCGGACTCGACGCCCTCGGACGGCGCGAGCGACGACAGTTCGGCGCCGCCCGCCAACGTCACGTACACGGTGGTCTTCCAGGACAAGCCGATCACCCTGCGTACGCCGGAGTCGCTCTCCACCACGCAGATCGACTTCGACGTCCCGGCGGTGGACCCGACCGGCAAGCTCGCCTACGACAACACCGAGTTCGAGGCGCGTGACGACCGGCTGGACTTCAAGCAGGCGCTCGGCAAGGCGAACGGCACCACGCCGGAGCTGTGCCGCGAGGGCGCGCTGCAGAACCCGCTGCCCAAGTCGGCCTCGGCCCAGGCGCTCAACGACGACCACCTGATCAAGGCGGGCGACACCATGTGCTCGGTGACCACCAAGGGCAATCTGGCCATGTGGAAGATCACCAAGGTGACCCCGTCCACGGACAACAACATCCCGGCATTCGAGGGCACGGTAACGCTCTGGAAGGTGACGCGCTGAGGCATAAGGAAGGGGGGCACCCACCTTGCGGTGGGTGCCCCCCTTCCTTATGCCTTTAGGGGCGCGGGGAACTGCGCGACCAGCCCAGCACGGTCCGCAGCCGAAAGACGGACTCAGCTATGCGTACGCAGCAGCGTCCGCATCGTCCGCATCGCAACCGACAGATTCGCCAGATCGAACGCGTCCGACCCCTGGATCTCCTCCAGGGTCGTACGCGCACGGCCGAGGATCGCCGCGTTCTTCTCCTCCCACGCCTTGAACCGCTGCTCGGGCGACGACGTGCCGTTGCCGACCGAGAGCACGTCCTGGGTGAGACCCGCGTGCGCCGCGTACAGGTCCTCGCGGATGGAGGCGCGGGCCATGGACTGCCAGCGGTCGGCCCGCGGCAGCTCGATGATCCGGTCCATCAGCTGGGTGATCCGCAGCCGGTCCGCGAGGTCGTAGTACACCTCGGCGACGGCCAGCGGGTCCTTGCCGGTGCGGCCCGAGATCGCCACGACGTCGAGCGACGGGAACGCGGAGGAGAACCCGGCGACCCGGCGCGCGAGCTCGTCCGGCACCCCGGCCGCGGTGAGCTCGTCCAGGATCGACTGGTACCACTCCAGGTCCGCGCCCTTGAGCATGTTCGCCAGCTCGCCCCAGACCTTCTCGACGCCCTCGCCGAAGTCCGCGATGGTCTCGGCGATCTGGAGCGGCTGCGGCCGGTTGTTGAGCAGCCAGCGCGTGCCGCGCTCGACGAGACGGCGCGAGTGGAGCCGGATGCGGGTCTGGACGTCGGCGTCGACCTTGTTGTCGAGCGCCTCGACCGCGTCCCACACCGCGCTCAGGCCGAAGATCTCGCGGGCCGCGGTCTGCGCCCGGACGATCTCCTCCAAGGACGCGCCGGTCTCCTCCCGCAGCCGGTGCAGGAAGGTCGAACCGCCGGTGTTGACCGTGTCGTTGACCAGGACCGTGGTGACGATCTCGCGGCGCAGCGCGTGTCCGTCGATGGCCTCGGGGAACTTCTCGCGCAGCTGCTTCGGGAAGTACGCGTGGAGCAGCTTCTGCAGGTACGGGTCGTCCGGCAGGTCCGTGTGGACCAGCTCGTCGGCCACCGTGATCTTGGTGTACGCGAGCAGGACGGCGAGCTCGGGCTGGCTGAGCCCGCGCCCGTTGCTGAGCAGCTCGCGGATCTGGCGGTCGGTCGGCAGGAACTCCAGACCCCGGTCCAGGTGGCCGTCGCGCCCGAGGCGGCGCATGAACCGCTGGTGGGCGTGGAGCAGCGACGGCGACTGCGCGACCGCGTTGGCCAGGGCCGTGTTCTGCGCGTAGTTGTTGCGCAGCACCAGCCTGCCGACCTCGTCGGTCATCTGGGCGAGGATCTTGTTGCGCTGCTTGACGGTCATGTCGCCTTCCGCGACCAGGCCGTTGAGCAGGATCTTGATGTTCACCTCGTGGTCGGAGGTGTCCACGCCCGCGCTGTTGTCGATCGCGTCGGTGTTGACCTTGCCGCCGTTGCGGTCGAACTCGATCCGGCCGAGCTGGGTCAGACCCAGGTTGCCGCCCTCGCCGACGACCTTGACCCGCAGGTCCTCGCCGTTGACGCGGATCGCGTCGTTGGCCTTGTCGCCGACGTCCGCGTTGGACTCGGCGGACGACTTCACGTACGTACCGATGCCGCCGTTCCACAGCAGGTCCACCGGCGCCTTGAGGATCGCCTGCATCAGCTCGGCGGGCGTCAGCTTGGTGACGCCCTGCTCGATGCCGAGGGCCGCGCGCATGTGCGCGTTGACCGGGATCGACTTGGCGGTACGCGGGTGGATGCCGCCGCCCGCGGACAGCAGCTCCTTGTCGTAGTCCGCCCAGGAGCTGCGGGGCAGGTCGAACAGGCGGCGGCGCTCGGCGTACGAGACGGCCGCGTCCGGGGCCGGGTCGATGAAGATGTGGCGGTGGTCGAAGGCGGCGACCAGGCGGATGTGCTCGGAGAGCAGCATGCCGTTGCCGAACACGTCACCGGACATGTCACCGACGCCCACGACCGTGAAGTCCTGGGTCTGGCTGTCGTGGCCGAGCTCGCGGAAGTGCCGCTTGACGGACTCCCAGGCACCGCGCGCGGTGATGCCCATGCCCTTGTGGTCGTATCCGGCGGAGCCGCCGGAGGCGAACGCGTCGCCGAGCCAGAAGTCGTAGCTGATCGCCACGTCGTTGGCGATGTCCGAGAAGGTCGCGGTGCCCTTGTCGGCGGCGACCACCAGGTAGGTGTCGTCCTCGTCGTGGCGCACCACGTCGGACGGCGGCACGACCTCGCCCGCCACCAGGTTGTCGGTGATGTCGAGCAGCGCCGAGATGAACGTCTTGTACGAGGCGATGCCCTCGGCCAGCCACGCGTCGCGGTCCACGGACGGGTCCGGGAGCTGCTTGGCGACGAAGCCGCCCTTGGCGCCGACCGGCACGATGACGGTGTTCTTCACCATCTGCGCCTTGACCAGGCCGAGGATCTCCGTACGGAAGTCCTCGCGGCGGTCGGACCAGCGCAGACCACCGCGCGCGACCTTGCCGAAGCGCAGGTGCACGCCCTCGACGCGCGGCGAGTACACCCAGATCTCGAACGCCGGGCGGGGCGCCGGCAGGTCCGGGATGGCCTGCGGGTCGAACTTCATCGAGACGTACGCGTGGGGGTTGCCCTCGGCGTTCTTCTGGAAGTAGTTCGTCCGCAGCGTCGCCTTGATGACGGTGAGGAAGGAGCGCAGGATGCGGTCCTCGTCGAGCGAGGCGACCTGGTCGAGCGCGCCGTCCAGCTCTTCGAGCAGACCGTCGATGAGCTCGGTGCCCGCGCTCTGGCGGCCCGGCGACATCCGTGCCTCGAAGAGCGAGACCAGCAGCCGGGTGGTGTGGACGTTGTCGCGGAGGGTGTCCTCCATGTAGTCCTGGCTGAAGGTCGAACCGGCCTGGCGCAGGTACTTGGCGTAGGCGCGCAGCACCATCGCCTGGCGCCAGTTGAGCCCGGCGCGCAGCACCAGCGAGTTGAAGCCGTCGTTCTCGGCGGCGCCCGTCCAGGTGGCGGCGAAGGCCTCCTGGAAGCGCTCGCGGGCGTCGTCCGCGAGGTAGTCGCCGTTGCCGTTGAGCTTCTTCGGCAGGCGCAGGCCGAAGTCGTAGATCCACGCGTGCGTACGGTCGGCGCAGCGCAGCTCGTAGGGGCGCTCGTCGGTGACCTCGACGCCCAGGCGCTGGAGGACCGGCAGCACGGCCGAGAGCGAGACCTGCTCGCCGATGCGGTAGATCTTGAACCGGCGCTCGCCGGGCGCCGCGTTGACCGGCTCGTACAGCGAGAGCGCGAAGTCCTTGCGGCCGTGGGTGAGCTGCTCCAGGTGGACCAGGTCGGCCACGGCGGCGCGCGGCGAGTGGTCGGCCTTGTAGCCCTCGGGGAAGGCGTGGCCGTAGCGGCGCAGCAGCTCGGCGGCGCGCTCCTCGCCGCACTCGGCGTTCAGCGCGTCCGAGAAGCCGTCGGCCCAGGAGCGGGCGGCCTCCACCAGGCGGGCCTCGATGCGCTCGGTGTCGGCGTCGGTGAGGTCGGGCAGCTCGGTGCCGGCGGGCACCCGCACCACGAAGTGGAGCCGGGACAGGATCGACTCGGTGTTCCAGGCGGTGAAGTCGACGCTGGTGCCGCCGAGCTCCTCCTTGAGGATGTCGATGAGCCGCAGCCGCACGCCCGTGGTGTAGCGGTCGCGGGGCAGGTAGATCAGCGCCGAGTAGTAGCGCCCGTACTCGTCCTGGCGCAGGTAGAGGCGCAGCCGGCGCCGCTCCTGGAGGTAGAGCACCGAGGTGACGATGGAGCGCAGCTGGTCGGCCGGGGTCTGGAACAGCTCGTCGCGCGGGTAGGTCTCCAGGATCTGGAGCAGGTCGCGGCCGTCGTGGCTGTTGGGCGAGAACCCGGCGCCGCGCAGCACCTCGGCGACCTTGCGGCGCACTACGGGGACGCGGCGGACCGACTCGGTGTACGCGGCCGAGGAGAACAGGCCGAGGAAGCGGCGCTCGCCGATCACGTTGCCGTTGTCGTCGAACTTCTTCACCCCGACGTAGTCGAGGTAGGAGGGCCGGTGCACGGTGGCCCGGCTGTTGGCCTTGGTGAGCACCAGGAGCTTGTGCTCGCGGGCCTTGGCGCGCGCGTCGGCGGGCAGCCGCTCGAAGGACGGGCTGACCGGGTGGCTGTCGTCGCCGCCGTGGTGCGGGTCGGAGCGCAGGATGCCGAGGCCGGTGCCGGGCACGGCCGCCAGCGAGTCGTCCTCGTGCAGCTCGTACTCGCGGTAGCCGAGGAAGGTGAAGTGGTCGTCGGAGAGCCAGCGCAGCAGCTCCCGGGCCTCGTCCACCTCCTCGTCGCGCAGGTCGCCGGCCTTGGGCTCCTTGGGGAGCTCGTCGGCGATGCGCGCCGCGGCGTCGCGCATCTTCTCCCAGTCCTCGACGGCTTCCCGTACGTCGGACAGCACCCGCAGCAGGTCGGCGGTGATCTGCTTCAGGTCGGCGCGGTCGGTCTCGCGGTCGATCTCGACGTGGATCCAGGACTCGGTGAGCGCGTCGTGCGGCAGGCCGCCGGTCTGCGCGCCGGTGTCCAGGACCTCGATGAGCTTGCCGGTGAGGTCGCGGCGGACCACGACCTGCGGGTGGATCACGACGTGGATGCCGCGGCCCTGGCGGGAGAGCTCGTTGGTGACGGAGTCCACGAGGAAGGGCATGTCGTCGGTGACGACCTCGACGACCGAGTGGCTGCACGTCCAGCCGTTCTCCTCGACGGTCGGGGTGTGCACCCGCACGCTCGCGGTGCCCTGGGGGCGGTTTTCGGCCAGCCTGTAGTGCGACAGGGCGGCGCCGAAGACGTCGACCGGGTCGCGGTCGGCCAGGTCCTCGGGAGCGGTGTGCAGGTAGTAGCGCTGGAGGTACCCGAGGACGGCGTCCTGCCCAGGACCTTCCTCCCCCGTGGTCCCGGTAGTGGCTGCCCGGTCCTGGGGGGCGCCCCCCAGACCGCCGGGGCCCCCCACCGGGCTGTTCTCAGCTACCCGGGCGGCCCGTGCGAGCAGCTCGGCCTTGGCTTCGTCCAGCTTGGTCTGCATGTCCTCTGGCTCCTGTCGCGCGCCGTTGCGTGACGTAGGTAGAAGCAGCGCAACGCCACGACGCGGGGTGTCCGGTCGGAGTCGACGTTATGCCGCGATGAGAGATGCCCGGGTCGTTATTGGCCATTTTCGGCGAAGGGCCCGGGATACGGGAATCAGCGAGGGCCCGGGCACTGTGGCACTCCGGGCGCAGGGCAGGGGCGTCAGTGCCCCTGCGGGATATCGCGCTGATCACGGGTCAAGGCTATCGCCCCGCCCCCCCGAACCGTCATGAGCCGTATGTGTACAAAAGCAGGGCCCGAAGTTTGACACTCTGGACAGCGACGCGCGCCGTCCGCGTGCCCTCTTGGCAAACCGGCCGGGCCGGGGCACGTTTGCCCCGTACGCGCGGTGCGCCGAGCGGCACCGGGCGCCGCACCGCGCACACCCCGAGGAACGGCGGGGCGAACAGCCCCGCGCACCCTGTACGAGCCAGGCACGCACGGTCGACTCCGGGAGCACCGATGGCAGCCAAGATCCTGATCGTGACCGGCGACGCGGCGGAGTCGCTGGAGGTCCTCTACCCCTACCAGCGGCTGCGCGAGGAGGGCTACGACGTCCACATCGCCGCCCCCGCCCGCAAGAAGCTCCAGTTCGTGGTCCACGACTTCGAGCCGGGCTTCGACACGTACACCGAGAAGCCGGGCTACACCTGGCCGGCCGACCTGGCCTTCTCGGAAGTCGATCCCGGCCAGTACGCCGCACTGGTGATCCCGGGCGGCCGGGCGCCCGAATACCTGCGCAACGACCCCGAGCTGCGCAAGATTCTCAAGGCCTTCTTCGACACGGACAAGCCGGTCGCCCAGATCTGTCACGGTCCCCTCCTGACCGCCGCGATCGGCGGCCTCAGCGGCCGCCGGGTCACCGCGTACCCCGCCCTCGAACTCGACATGCAGGCCGCCGGCGCCAGCTTCCGCGACGCGGAAACGGTCGTCGACGGCACCCTGGTCTCCGCCCGCGCCTGGCCGGACCACTCCACCTGGATGCGGGAGTTCCTCACGGTGCTGCGGGCGAAGGCGCCGGTGACGTAGCCGGGGCGCGGCACGGATCCCTCCGGGCGCCTCCAGGTGGCCCGGGGCATCCCTGAGCACCCTTTTGGCGGCCCGGAGGCCGGTTCCCCGCCAGACGCCCCTGCGGCGCCGCGTGCGGGGCGTCTCCGGGCGTCCCGCACCATCCGGCGCGGCAGAGCCCACCCCGTCCGTACGAGGCCGTCAGCCCGCCAGCAGCTCCGCCGTCTCGACCGCCTCCGCCAGCGTGTCCACCACCGGCACCCCCGCCACCGCGAGGCTGGCCCGGCTGTGCGACCCGCCGGTGAACAGCACCGCCCGCGCGCCGACGTGCGCCGCGGCCACGGCGTCGTCCACCGCGTCCCCGATCACCACGACCCGGTCGGCGGATATCCCCTCGCCCGCCTCCCGCAGCAGCGTCAGATGCCGGACCATGTGCTCGGCCTTGCTGCCGTGCGAGGGGCCGGTGCGGCCGTCGACGCGCAGGAAGTGCTCGGTGATGCCGTGCCGCCGCACGATCGGCACCAGGTGCTCGTGCGGCGCCATCGACAGCAGCGACTGGCTGCGCCCGGCGGCGCGGCGCGCGGCGAGCAGCTCGGCCGCGCCCGCCGTGAGCGCGCAGGCGTCCGCCCGGCGCCAGTAGTGCTTGTGGAACGCCTCGTCCATCACGAGCCACTCCGCCTCGGTCGGCAGCCGCCCCATCAGCCGCTCGTAGAAGCGGGGTATCGGCACGCAGTACAGCTCGCGGTACCGCTCCAGCGTGATCGGCTCCAGGCCGAGCTCCGCGAAGGCCGCGTTGGTCGCCTCGATGACCGCGGTGATGTCGTCGAGCAGTGTGCCGTTCCAGTCCCAGACCAGATGCGTCGTGCGCTTCCCCATGCCAGAACGGTACCCACCCCCACTGACAACGGACCCCGCTCCGGCCCATGAGGTGCCCAAGAGCGCAGGTCAGCCGGGCTGTCAGCCGATCCGGCGGGGAGTCCCCCGCACTCGGCCGATGAGGTCGGGGTTCTCCCGCACTCAGCCGATCAGGTTGGGGATCTCCTGCACCCCGAACCACAGCAGCTCGTGGTCCTCGGCGCCGTCGACCGTGAACTGCGCGTCGTCGTCGCCCTGGTCCGCCGCGCCCAGCGCGTCGGCCGCCGCGGCGACGTCGGTGACCGCGTCGTCCGCGTCCACGTGCACCGCGGCCGCCTTGGCCAGCGGCACCGGGCCGGAGATCCGCACCTCGCCCAGCGCGCTCGCGTCCAGGCTGCGGTCGGGGTCGGCGGAGGCGGCCCCGTCGGGCACGTCCACGGCGACCACGACCCGGCGCCTGGCGGCCTCCGGGTCCCCGGCGAGCAGCCGCAGCGACGCCGCCGCGGCCCGGCTCAGCGCCGCGTACTCCAGCTCCTCGATGTCGTCCGAGACGTACCACTCGCGCAGCCCGGGCGTGACGGCGTAGGCGGTCAGCGGGCCGGGGCCGAGCTCTCCCGCCGTGTGCGCCGTCGCGAGACCAGGGAGGGTCAGAGGGAGGTACACGCGCATGACAGGCCGCTCTTTTCTGGTCGGAAGACGCCCTCAGGATACGTGCGGGAGTCCCCCTTCGGGTTGCCCGCGCGACGTCCGGGGCCTCGGGGCGCGTGGCGCCGGATTCCCCGTCGCCACCGGCCCCGCCGGGCCTCGCATCACCCTGATAGGTGAATTACGCGGGCCCCGCCCCGCCCGCCCGGCCGCCCTTGCGACAGGCGCCGCCGCCCCCGTACAAGATCCCCAACAGAAAGCTACTGGCCGGTATCAAAGGGGGCGACAGAGATGAACAGGACCGACAGGACGCGGGCCGACGTGCGGACCGACAGGACCCGGCCCGCGGGGCGCAGCGACCGCGTGGGGCCCGGCAGACCGGGTGCCACCTCCGCGTACGCACGCCGGCAGCGGCTGCCCCGCTATTGGTTCGCGGAGCGCCTGCTCGCCGTCCTCAGCGGCCACCGGCCGGTCCACTGGATGCTGGGGCACACCGTCGGGGAGGCGTACGAGCAGCTGGTGCTCCTTGCCCCGGCCAGTCCGCTGCGGGCCTCGTGCCGGCCGGTGGTGCGGCACTGCGACGAGTACGTGCCCCAGCCGGGCGTCATCGAGGCCTTCGCCCGCATCGGGGCGGGCGACCACGTACGCGCCATGGCCTTTCGCCTGGAGCAGGGCGCCGACCTGCGCTGGCGCTGTGCGGCCGTAGAAGTGGGGCCGGGCACCCGTACGGTGCCCGGCCCCACCCGGTGACTGCGCGACCCTCGGCCGCGCCCTGCGGCTACTTCTTGCGGCGGCGGCCGCCCGTGCTCTTCTGGGCCTTGCGGCGCTCCGCGCGGGTCATGCCGTCCGCCTCGGAGCGGGCCGGCTCGTCGCCGTTGTCGAAGTCGCCCTCGACGACACCGCCCTCGCCGTCCACCGTCGGGGCGGAGAAGTGCAGCCGGTCCGGGCGCTGCGGGGCGTCCAGGCCCTTGGCCCGGATCTCCGGACGCGCCCCGGCCGGCTCCTTCTCCAGCGACGGCTTGTCGGAGGGCGCCGCGTCCTCGACCGGGACCTCCTCGACCTGCTGCTCGACCTGGACCTCCAGGTTGAACAGGTAGCCGACGGACTCCTCCTTGATGCCGTCCATCATGGCGTTGAACATGTCGAAGCCCTCGCGCTGGTACTCGACCAGCGGGTCCTTCTGCGCCATGGCACGCAGGCCGATGCCCTCCTGGAGGTAGTCCATCTCGTAGAGGTGCTCGCGCCACTTGCGGTCGAGCACCGAGAGGACCACGCGCCGCTCCAGCTCACGCATGATCTCGGAGCCGAGCTGCTCCTCGCGCGCCGCGTACTGCTCGTGGATGTCGTCCTTGATGGACTCGGCGATGAACTCGGCGGTGATGCCCGCGCGGTCGCCCGCCGCCTCCTCCAGCTCCTCCACGGTGACCTTCACCGGGTAGAGCTGCTTGAAGGCGCCCCACAGCCGGTCCAGGTCCCACTCCTCGGCGAAGCCCTCGACGGTCTCCGCCTGGATGTAGGCGTCGATGGTGTCGTCCATGAAGTGCTGCACCTGCTCGTGCAGGTCCTCACCCTCCAGAACGCGGCGGCGCTCGCCGTAGATGACCTCGCGCTGGCGGTTGAGCACCTCGTCGTACTTCAGGACGTTCTTGCGCGTCTCGAAGTTCTGCTGCTCGACCTGCGACTGGGCCGACGCGATCGCGCGCGTCACCATCTTGTTCTCGATCGGCACGTCGTCCGGCACGTTCGCCATCGACATGACGCGCTCGACCATCTGGGCCTTGAACAGGCGCATCAGGTCGTCGCCGAGCGACAGGTAGAAGCGGGACTCGCCCGGGTCGCCCTGACGGCCGGAGCGGCCGCGCAGCTGGTTGTCGATCCGGCGCGACTCGTGGCGCTCGGTGCCCAGCACGTAGAGACCGCCGAGGTCCTTGACCTCTTCGAACTCGGCCTTGACGGCCTGCTCGGCCTTCTCCAGGGCGGCGGGCAGCGCGTGCGCCCACTCCTCGACGTGCTCCACCGGGTCCAGGCCGCGCTGGCGCAGCTCCGCCTCGGCGAGGTCGTCCGGGTTGCCGCCGAGCTTGATGTCGGTGCCTCGGCCGGCCATATTCGTGGCGACCGTGACGGCGCCCTTGCGGCCCGCCTGGGCGACGATCGTCGCCTCCCGGTCGTGCTGCTTCGCGTTCAGCACTTCGTGCTGGATGCCGCGCTTGGAGAGCTGCTGCGAGAGGTACTCGGACTTCTCGACCGAGGTGGTGCCGACCAGGATCGGCTGGCCCTTCTCGTGCTTGTCGGCGATGTCGTCGACGACCGCCTCGAACTTCGCGACCTCGGTGCGGTAGATCAGGTCGGACTGGTCCTTGCGGACCATCGGTCGGTTGGTCGGGATCGGGACGACGCCGAGCTTGTAGATCTGGTGGAACTCGGCCGCCTCGGTCATCGCCGTACCGGTCATGCCGGAGAGGCCGGGCTCTTCCTTGCCGTCCTGGTCGTGACGCTTGTAGAGACGGAAGAAGTTCTGCAGGGTGATCGTGGCGAGGGTCTGGTTCTCGTCCTTGATGTCCACCCCTTCCTTCGCCTCGATCGCCTGGTGCATGCCCTCGTTGTAGCGGCGGCCGGCGAGGATACGGCCGGTGTGCTCGTCGACGATCATGACTTCGCCGTCCATGACGACGTAGTCCTTGTCCTTCTTGAACAGTTCCTTCGCCTTGATGGCGTTGTTCAGGTAACCGACGAGCGGGGTGTTCACCGACTCGTAGAGGTTGTCGATGCCCAGCCAGTCCTCGACCTTGGCGACGCCGGGCTCGTGGATGGCGACGGTGCGCTTCTTCTCGTCGACCTCGTAGTCGCCGGTCTCCTCGATGCCCTTGAGCGGGTTGCCCGCCTCACCCTTGGTGAGGCGCGTGACCAGCTTGGCGAAGTCGCCGTACCACTTGGTGGCCTGGTCGGCCGGGCCGGAGATGATCAGCGGCGTACGCGCCTCGTCGACCAGGATCGAGTCGACCTCGTCGACGATCGCGAAGTTGTGGCCGCGCTGGACGAGCTCCTCCTGGGACCACGCCATGTTGTCGCGCAGGTAGTCGAAGCCGAACTCGTTGTTCGTGCCGTACGTGATGTCGCAGGCGTACTGCGCGCGGCGCTCGGCGGGCGACATGTTGGCCAGGATGCAGCCGACCTCGAGGCCGAGGAACCGGTGCACGCGGCCCATCATCTCGGAGTCGCGCTCGGCCAGGTAGTCGTTGACCGTGATCAGGTGCACGCCCTTGCCGGAGAGCGCGTTGAGGTAGGCCGGGAGGGTGCCGACGAGGGTCTTGCCCTCACCGGTCTTCATCTCGGCGACATAGCCGAGGTGCAGCGCGGCGCCGCCCATCATCTGGACGTCGTAGTGGCGCTGTCCGAGGACGCGCTTGGCGGCCTCGCGGACGGTGGCGAAGGCTTCCGGGAGCAGGTCGTCCAGGCTCTCCCCGTTCGCGTACCGCTCCTTGTACTCGTCGGTGAGGGCACGGAGCTCGGCGTCGGAGAGGTTCACGAAGTCCTCTTCGATGGAGTTGACCTGGTCCGCGATGCGGTGCAGCTTGCGCAGGATCTTGCCTTCGCCTGCACGCATGAGCTTTGAGAGGACGGACACGGGGGTTGGTCTCCTTGCCGGTCGGGCCTGGCGCGGTCGAGTACGGTTGATTACTTCTGGGCAACGGCCATCGTATGCGAGGACCCGCCCGCGCCGGGAGGTCTGCCATGACGACAACGGACAGGGCGCCCGGAAGGTGCCGGGAAACACGAAAAGCCCTGGCGTCCGTTCCGCCCCGGCGCGGAGAATCAGCCGATGGACCCAGTCACCCTCAGCACCGAGCGCCTGCTGCTGCGCCCCGTCGGCCCGCAGGACGCGGACGCGGCGTACGCGGCCTGTCAGGACCCCGACATCCAGCGCTGGACCACCGTCCCCTCGCCCTACCTGCGCGAGCACGCCGAGGCCTTCACCGGCACCTTCGCGCCCAACGGCTGGCGGGACGACTCCGAATTCACCTTCGCGGTACTCCTCAGGGACGCCACCGGGACGGGTGAGGCCGAAGAGGCCACCGGGACCGGTGAGGCTCAGGGGGCGGCGTCGGAGGGCCCGCTGGTGGCGATGGTCGGCGTCATGCGGCGCGGTGAGAACGTCGCCGAGCTGGGGTTCTGGGCGGCCAAGGAGTACCGGGGCCGCGGCTATATGACCGAGGCGGCGGTGGCGGCCGCCCGCTGGGCCTTCGAGTCGGCGGGCGTCGAGCGCCTGGAGTGGCGGGCGGAGGTCGGCAACGCGGCCTCGCGCGCGGTGGCCGAGAAGGCGGGCTTCACCATGGAGGGCACCCTGCGCGCGGCCCTCGTCCACGGCGGCACCCGCCGCGACAGCTGGGTGGGTGGCCTCCTCCCCTGCGACCTGGGTCTGCCCACCACGCGCGCGTACTTGCCGTCGCGGGGGTGAGGCGAGCGCGGGCGGGTTCCGGCCGGGGGCTCTCCCCGGTGGATTGTCAGTGCCGCCGTCTATCGTGCGGAGCATGACCAGCCTGCCGCGTCCCGCCGCCCGACTCTCCGCCGACGAGGCCCGTCGCATCGCCCTGCGCGCCCAGGGATTCATGGGCGCGCCCGACCGCAAGGGAGGGGTGCGGGGCGTGCTGCGCCACCTGGGCGCGGTCCAGCTCGACACGATCTCGGTCCTCGCCCGGTCGCACGAGCTGATTCCGTACGCGCGCCTGGGCGCGGTGGGCCGCAAGGCGGTGGACGAGGCGTACTGGACGGACGGCCACGCCTTCGAGTACTGGTCGCACGCCGCCTGCATCCTCCCCGTGGAGGAGTGGCCGCACTTCGCCTTCCGCCGCCGCGCCTACCGCTCCCGCCCGCACTGGCACCACGACCTGCCCGACGGGGCGTACGAGCAGGTGATCAAGCAGCTGCGGGCCGAAGGCCCGCTGACCGCGACGGACTTGGGCGGCGCCAAGAACAAGGGTGAGTGGTGGGACTGGTCGGAGTCCAAGGTCGCCGTCGAGCGCGCGCTGATGTACGGCGAGGTGGTGTGCACCGAACGACGCGGCTGGAAGCGGGTGTACGACCTGGCCGAGCGCGCCATCCCGGACGTCTTCCTCCACGACGAGCTGGACGACACCGAGTGCCTGCGCCGGCTCGTCGCGCTGGCGGGCCGCTCCCTCGGCGTCGGCACGCGCGCGGACATCGCGGACTACCACCGTCTCAAGGGCGAGCAGGTGGACGCGGTGATCGCCGACTCCGGTCTGATGCCCGTCACCGTCCAGGGCTGGGAGAAGGCCGCCTGGGCGGACCCGGAGGCGCTTGCCACCGAGCCGCGCGGACGCCACCGCACGACGCTCCTGTCGCCCTTCGACTCGCTCATCTGGGACCGCGCGCGCACCGAGCGGATCTTCGGCTTCAGCCACCGTCTGGAGGCCTACACGCCCAAGCCGAAGCGGGTGTACGGATACTTCGCGATGCCCCTGCTGGCGGGCGGCAGGCTGCTCGGCCGCGCCGACCCCGCCCGCGAGGGCCGCACGCTCGTGGCCAAGCAGGTCTCCCTGGAGACGCCGAAGGCCATAGCCCCGATGGCACAGGCCCTGCTGGAGGCGGCGCGGTGGGTGGGCTGCGACGCCGTACGGATCGAGCGCGCCGACACGCCGGGGCTCGCCCGAGAGCTGACGGCGGCGATCGCGGCGGCCTGACGCCCAGGCCTGTGGCGCCGCGAGGCGGCTAGCGGATCTCCAGGATCTTCTCGCGCATCGCGTACACCACCGCCTCCATCCTGGAGTGCAGCTGCAGCTTCTCCAGGATGTTGCGGACGTGGTTCTTCACGGTGTTCTCGGAGATGAACAACTCCTTGGCGATGTCCCGGTTGTTCATCCCCGTGGCGACGAGCTTGAGCACCTCCAGCTCGCGGTCGGTGAGTCTCGGCGCGGGCACCAGCCGACGCTCGTCGGTGCGCTGGATCATCGACTTGAACTCGGTGAGCAGCTTCGATGCCATCGACGGGCTGATCTGGGACTGGCCGTCCGCCACCGCCCGGATCGCCGTCGCCACCTCGTCGGTGGAGATCTCCTTGAGGAGATAGCCCGTCGCCCCCGCCTTGATCGCGTCGTAGAGGTCGGCCTCCTCGTCACTGATCGTCAGCATGATGATCTTCGCGCTGGGGGCCACCTCCTTGATGGAGGTGCAGGCCTCGATCCCGCCGCGCCTCGGCATCCGTACGTCCATCAGCACGATGTCGGGAAGCAGGTCCGCCGCCTTGTCCACGGCCTCCGCCCCGTCGCCCGCCTCGCCGACGACCTGGATGTCCTCCTCCGCGGCCAGCACGATCTCCAGGCCCCGGCGGAACAGCGCGTGGTCGTCGACGACCAGGACCCGGATCGGCTCCTTGCGCGATCCGGCCGCTTCCATGCCGGTGGGAGCCCCGTCAGAACCGTCCGCGGCCGACCCGTCGTGCACCGGCCCGAAGCTGTCTGCCATCGTTCCTCCCCCTGAAGGCCATGGCCCGAGTTGGTGTGGCTGCACCAACCGCGCTCCAGGGAGCAGTGGTTGGCGTGCGACGCCATGATTTCATGCCCGGCCGACAGAGCGGTGGTCCACCGGTCGCACAGTGGTGCCCCTGGGGGCGCACAAGCGCTCCAGGGGCACCACCGCACTCTGGTACGGCGCGCCGCACGGATCCGTTCAGCGCGCCGCCGACCTGGTCATCCGCCGAGTGCTCCGCCTGCGCCGCCCGCGTCCTCACCGGCGAGCGGGTCCGATTCCAGATGGATCACGCCGTAGTCGTAGGCGTGCCGCCGGTAGACCACGCTGGGCTGCTTCGTCTCGGAGTCGACGAAGAGGTAGAAGTCATGCCCGACCAGCTCCATCTCGTAGAGCGCCTGGTCGAGCGTCATCGGGGCGGCCACATGGGTCTTCTCGCGGACCACGAGCGGGCCTTCGCCCTGTACTTCGACCGATCCCATCCGGGTGATGGGGACGCCCTCGTCCATCGAACCGTCCACGAGCTCCCCGCTTCCGTTCAACTGGGCGGCGTCCGGCACCACGACGGCCACTTCGGCAGCCGACAGCCGACCGTTGCCCCTGCGGGTGTAGCGCTTGTCGTGCTGCTTGCGCAGCCGCGCCTCCAGCTTGCTGTGGGCCAGGTCGAGGGCTGCGTACGGGTCGCCTGCCGCCGCTTCCGCCCGGATCACCGGGCCACGCGAGTGCAGCGTGATCTCCACTCGGTCGGAACGGTCGGCCTGCCGCGGGTTGTGTTCCTTGGACACCTCGACGTCGAGGCTGATTACCTTGCCGTCGAGCTTCTGGATCTTCTCCAGCTTCAGCTTCTCGGCCACGTGCTTGCGGAACCGCTCGGGCACCTCGGTCTTGCGGCCCTTGACGACGATGTCCACGCAGAACTCCGTTCCCGGATCACTCCGCCTTCACCGCGGAGCATCTCCCTCTTGCACCAGACTCCGGTGACACCGGAGTCTCGGACTGGGCGACTTTCACCTCCTCCTCCCCCGTGGGGAAGATCGCCACCCCACCGACTTCAGGGTCGGGGAAATACCCAGAAGCGAGGCCGTGCATTCAGTGAGGCTCAGCTCTCGCCATTCCTCACAACCGAACATAGCTCGCTCGGACGGATGTCGGCACCCGCTACCCGCACGTACCTCCGTTCAGGTGTTTTCTCCCTCTCACTACCTGCAACGATGCAGCTTCCCTGTCAGTTCCGGTTTATTTCGAAAGATGCCGGAGTGGACGCGACAACCGCGGCTGCGGCCGTCCGTTGCGCGAATCCCGGAATTGCGTGCGCCGGGGCACCGCCGACCGCCCCGGTCGCCGTCCCGCCGGCGGCCGCGACGGCCCGGGCCGCCTCCACCAGCGAGGCTCCGGTGGTCATCAGGTCGTCCACCAGGACCACCCGACCGCCCTCCAGTAGCCTGTCACCACCCGCCGACACCTCCAGCGCCCCGCTCAGATTCGCCAGCCGCTGCCGGGCGCTCAGCCCCGACTGGTCCGCCACCGCACGCCGCTGGCGCAGCACCGCCGCCACGCGCGCGTCCGTACCCGTACGCCGCAACTCCCCGGCCGCCGCCAGGGCGATCCGGCGCGCCGGATCATGCCCGCGCGCCCGCACCGCCCGCCGCGCCGACGGCACCGGCACGAGCAGCAGCGGCCCGTCCCGGGGCGCTCCGGCGGCCGCGCGTACCGCGCCCACGAGCGCCTGCCCAAGGGCCCCGGCCAGGCCCAGGGCACCCCGTTCCTTGTGGGCGAGCAGCACCGCCCGTACGGCGTCCTCGTACACCGCCGCCGCGTACACCACCGGCAGTCCCGCGGGCTCGGGGGCAGGCCGGACCCGCCGTGCCCGCGCACCGAGCAGCGCCGCCGCGCACCGCTCGCACAGCGCGGTACGGGGACTGCCGCAGCCGCCGCAGGCAACCGGCAGCACCAGCCCGGAGATCTCCTGCCACCATCCCCGCATGGCATCCACTCTGCCAACAGGACGGCTGCCCGGCCACCCCTGTGGAAAACCCACCGGGGCGACCGAGCCACTGCCGGAACCATTGGGCGACCACCGCCGGGGCGGCGGAGCCGTCAGCCCGGGTAGACCGGCGACGAGCCCTTCTTGACCGCCGTCTTCCAGTTGGCGCCCGGCGGCAGCCGTACGATGCCGTCCTCCTTCGAGTGCGCCACCAGCGGCAGCCGCTCGTCGTCCGCCGCGGCGATCTCCGTCACCCGGTTGGCGCCCGGCAGATTGCCCGCGGCCGACAGCGAGCCGTCCGTCTGCATGTAGCGAAGCTGCTGCTGGAGGCCGCCGGACTCCTTGCCGACCACGACGAGGCGGCTGCGACCGGCCCAGGAAACGGCCGTCACGTCCTCCATCTGCGGCGCTCCGGGGCGCAGCTCCACCACGGAGACCTGCGGATGCTCCGGGTCGCCGATCCGCTCCACTCGGCCGATCCGCAGCGTCGTGTGACCGCCCTCGTTCACCAGGAGCGCGATGCGCACCCCGTCCGCCGACATCCGCACCTGCTCGATGCGCGCCCCGTTCAGACCGGCGACATCGACCTCCTGCGGCTGGCCCTCACCGTGGTCGAGGCGGAGCAGCCGGGAGTGGTCCCGGTCCCGGTCGGCCACCCACAGATCGTTGCGGCCGTCCCAACTCGGCGCCGAGAGGCCGTCCTTCGGATCCTTGCTCTGGCTGGTCACCAGCGTCTTCACCGACTCGCCGTCGGACACGATCGGCGCCACGTACATCGACCGGCCGTCGGTCGTCACCCCCGCAGCGCGCCGCTCGTCCCGCTCCACCGCGACCGTACGCAGCTGCTGCCCGGTCCGGCCGAACGGCCCGGACACCAGCTCGGTGACCACGTCCCCGTCCGTGCTGTCTGCGCCGTCGGTACCTTCCGTGCTGTCACGCGCACCGGCGCGCATCCGCGCGAGGCGCCCCTGCTCGTCCACGAAGTACTGGCCGGGCTTGGGCGAGATGCGGTCCGGGGCGTACCCCTCGGCCTGATCGCCACCGAGCACGCACAGCTGAGAGCCGTTCGCCCGGTCCAGCTCCACCTGGCCGACCCGGGTGGCCGTCAGATCCCGCAGCGTGAACAGCAGTTGGGCCGCCATCTTGCGGCACTGGCTCCCGCCCACGTTGGACGCCCGCTCGTTCAGCGGCACCTTCAGCGCGTTGCGGTCGTCGAAGGACAGCGACTTGGTGCCCTCCTTGAGCGCCGTACCGCTCGGGAAGCGCGAACCCACCACCGGCCGCAGCCAGTTGGTCGGCCCCTCCAGAACGGCCATGACCGTCTGGGTGACCAGGTTCATCTGCGTCTCGGGGTCGTTGCGCTGACGCACGTACACCGGATCGGCGACCAGCCGGTCCTGCCCCGACGCGAAGTAGTACTTGTTGACGGAACGGTAGATGCGCTGGAAGTCCGACTGGCCCAGCAGCAGCCCCTCGGGCAGCGCGTCGATGCGCCACTCCTTGCCGTTGGGCGTGTTCTGCCGTACGAGATGGATCGTCTCGTTGTACGCCGACTTCGGCCCGGCCGGCTGGTAGGCGTGCTGCTTGTCGACCACGGCGACCGGCTTTCCGGTCACCGTGAACGTGAAGCTCGAACTGTCGCCCTTGTCGTTGGTCCGGTTCGGCTGCGGGTTCGGCCCGTCGGCCAGCACCGTGGTCGCCAGATCCGGCTTCCAGGTCCGCGCGGCCTGCGGCGTCAGATACTTGCGCGCCGTCGCGAACTGCGGGTCGTCACTGGTCATCGCCTCCAGGAACCCGTCGACTATCTCGTCGGCGGCCGCCCCTTCGCGCGGCGGCACCGCGTACACCTGCACCTGCGAGTCGGCGCGCTGCGAGGCCTGCACCGCGTGCACGTCCCCGCTGTCGGGCATCGACGCGCACCCCGCCACCAGCACACCGCCGCAGCCCAGCAGCGCGGCCGACCGCAGCCGACGGCCGCGGCCCCTCCCCCGATCAGCGCCCACGAGCCGATTCCTCCTGGTCGGCGGCTGCCGGGGCAGCCGCTGTGTCAGCAGCCTGCGATGGTACGGATTCGCCCTCCACGCGCGCGTCGCTGACCCGCGGCACCACCCTGGCCCCGCCGCCACCGGGCAGCGCGGTCGGATCGGCGGCCGGCCCGGACGTCCTCGGCGGGACCGGTGGCCGGGGCGGCACGGGCAGCGAGGAGCGGGTGGCTGCGGGCTGGACCGGCACGCTCGCCAGCCGCAGCCCGTTGCCCTGCTCGGCGCCCGCGCCCTGGCGGGCCCGCTCGCGCGCGGCCCGCGAGTCCTCCGGCTCCAGCGGTATCGGGGATCCGCGCAGCGGCTCGTCGGCCGTTCGCGGCAGCGTCAGCCGGAACTGGGAGCCGCCACCGGGCTCGCCCCAGGCCTGCAGCCAGCCGCCGTGCAGCCGCGCGTCCTCGACCGCGATCGACAGTCCAAGGCCCGTGCCTCCGGTCGTCCTGGCCCGGGCCGGGTCGGCCCGCCAGAACCGGTTGAACACACGGGTCGCCTCGCCCGGCTTCAGGCCCACTCCGTAGTCGCGCACCGCGACCGCGACGGCGCCGCCGGCCGTGCCCATGCGCACCACCACGTCCCGGCCCTCGCCGTGCTCCACGGCGTTGACGACGAGGTTGCGCAGCACCCGCTCGACCCTGCGGGCGTCGGCCTCCGCGATCACCGGCTGGTCGTCCCCGACCACCCGTATCCGCGTGCCCTTGCGCTCGGCGAGCGGCTCGGCGCCCTCGATCACCCGTCGTACGACGTCCCGCAGGTCTATCGGCTCGGCCTCCAGCGCCGCCGCGCCCGCGTCGAACCGGCTGATCTCCAGCAGGTCGGCGAGCAGCGACTCGAACCGGTCCAGCTGCCCGGCCAGCAGCTCCGCCGACCGCGCCGTCACCGGATCGAAGTCGACGCGCGCCTCGTGGATGACGTCCGCCGCCATCCGTACGGTCGTCAGCGGCGTCCGCAGCTCGTGCGAGACGTCCGAGACGAACCGCCGCTGCATCCGCGACAGCTCCTCCAGCTGCTGGATCTTGATCTGGAGGTTCTGCGCCATCTTGTTGAAGGCCTCGCCGAGCCGCGCGATGTCGTCCTCGCCGGTGACCTTCATCCGCTCCTGGAGCTTGGCCGCGGAGAGCCGCTCGGCGATCTGCGCCGCCATCCGGACCGGGGTGACGACCTGGCGCACCACCAGCCAGGCGATCGCGCCGAGCAGCACCACCAGGAACAGCCCGGCGGTCGCAAGAGTGCCCTTGACCAGACTCAGCGTCTTCTCCTCCTGCGCCAGCGGGAAGAGGTAGTACAGCTGGTAGGCCTGGCCGTCGACGTCCTTCAGCTTGGTCCCGATGACCAGCCCCGGCTTGGGCTCCTGGCCGTCGAGGTACTTGATCGAGGCGTACGTCTTGTACGCGCCCGTGCCCTGGTCGACGTCGTCCCGCAGGCTCTGCGGGACGCTCGCGACCGGGTCCACGCCGCCCGAGGCACGCGGGCCCCGGTTGCTGGAGGGCGAGTCCTCGGAGTCGGCGCTCAGCGCGACCACGTAGAACGCGCCCTGGCCGCCACTGGCGAGCTGGGTCACCAGCTCACTGCGCCAGGTCACCGAGCTGCCGGCCCGCCCGTCCGAGCTGCCGTCGTCCTGCCCACCCGGCGCATCCGGGGCGCTGGCCTTGTCCTTTGCCACGGCGAAGCCGCCCGCGGACTGGCTCTCGGACGCCTTCTCCTTGGTGACGAGGAGCCCGTTGCGCACCTGACCGATGACAACGAACCCGAGCAGCAGCACCACACCCAGCGACATCAGCAGGGTGGAGGCGACCACCCGCAGCTGGATGTTGCGCCGCCACAGCCGCACTGCGGGCAGCAGCGGACGCCGCACCCAGCGCACGAAGAGCCGCAGCACGGGGCTGCCGGGCGTGCCCTCCTGGAGGATCCGCCCGCCCCATGCCGTCGTCTTGCGTCCCACACCAGCAGCCCGCCCCCCACGGACCCCGGGCTTCCCGGGCTTCGGAGCAGCACCGCCGCGGGACATGTCAGCTCGGTCCGGCCTTGTAACCGACACCACGGACGGTCACCACGATCTCCGGGCGCTCGGGGTCCTTCTCGACCTTCGAGCGCAGCCGCTGGACGTGCACATTGACCAGCCGCGTGTCCGCCGCGTGCCGGTACCCCCACACCTGCTCCAGAAGCACCTCGCGGGTGAACACCTGCCACGGCTTGCGGGCCAGCGCGACCAGCAGGTCGAACTCCAGCGGAGTCAGGGCGATGGACTGCCCGTCCCGCTTCACGGAGTGACCCGCCACATCGATCACCAGATCGCCGATCGCCAGCTGCTCCGGCGCCGGCTCCTCCGACCTCCTCAGGCGCGCCCGGATACGGGCGACCAGTTCCTTCGGCTTGAACGGCTTCACGATGTAGTCGTCCGCCCCGGACTCCAGGCCGACCACCACATCCACGGTGTCGCTCTTGGCGGTGAGCATCACGATCGGCACACCTGACTCGGCCCTGATCAGCCTGCAGACCTCGATGCCGTCCCGTCCGGGCAGCATGAGGTCCAGCAGCACCAGGTCCGGCTTGGCCTCACGGAATGCCGCCAGTGCCTTGTCGCCGTCCGCTACGAACGACGGCTCAAAACCTTCTCCACGCAGCACAATGCCGAGCATCTCGGCCAGCGCGGTGTCGTCGTCGACGACAAGGACGCGTCCCTTCATAAACGTCATCATCCCATTAGCTAATCGTTACCTGGCGTGACCTGGCACACAGCTCTCTCAGCCCGCCCCCCGTCACGGGGGAGAGCACACCCTCCTCGGTGACGATCGCCGTCACCAGCTCGGGGGGCGTCACATCGAACGCGGGGTTGTACGCCTGCGTCCCCAGCGGCGCCACGGGCAGTCCGCCGCCGGCCCCCCACCCGGCCGCAGAGACCTGCGGTCCGGTGAGCTCCGTCACCTCCTGCCCGGGGCGCTGCTCGACCTCGATCGCCGACCCGTCGGGGGTTTCCAGATCCACCGTCGTGACCGGCGCCACCACGATGAACGGCACGTGGTGGTACTTGGCGAGCACGGCGAGCGGATAGCTTCCCACCTTGTTCGCCACCGATCCGTCGGCGGCGATGCGATCCGCCCCGATCAGAACGGCGTCCACCTCCCCCGCCGCGAACAGCGAACCCGCAGCATTGTCGGTCAGCAAGCTGTACGCCATCCCACTGCGCGCCGCCTCGTACGCGGTCAGTCTGGCTCCTTGCAGCAGCGGCCGTGTCTCGTCCACCCACAGCCGCCGCAGCCGGCCCGCCCGGTGCGCGGCCAGCGCCACCGCGAACGCGGTGCCCTCACCGCCGGAGACCAGCCGCCCGGTGTTGCAGTGCGTGAGCACCCGATGGCTGCCGCCGGGCAGCAGCTCGTCGAGCAGTGCCAGCCCGTGGGCCGCCATCCTGGCACTGGCCTCGGCGTCCGCCCGGTGCAGGGCCTGCGCGGCCGCCAGCGCCGCCGCCCCGGCCTCCTGCGGGCCCGCGCCCTTGTCGAGGGCCGCCTGGTACGCCCCCAGCGCCAGCCGCACCCCGTACCCGAGGTTCACCGCGGTGGGCCGCGCCCCCGCCAGCAGGGCTGCGGCATCCTGTACGTCGTAGCCGCGCACCCCGGCCAGCGCCACCCCGTACGCCCCGGCGATCCCCAGCAGCGGCGCCCCGCGGACGGCCAGCGTCTGGATGGCCCGCACCAGCCCCGGCACATCCGTACAGACCAGCTCGACCTCCTCGACCGGCAGTCGGGTCTGGTCGAGGAGCACCAGCACCGGCCCCTCCGGCGGCTCGTCCCAGCGCAGCTGTGCCAGTCCCGACGGCTCGGAACCCACGGTGGATCGCACCTCGTGATCAGCCATCCGCCCAGTCTGCCCGGTGAGCCGCCGACAATTGAAGGTGCTAACGAGATACGGGGGCCGGTCCGCAGCCCGGAACCGCATGGCACGATGGCTGCCAACCCCAACGAGCCGGCTCGCCGAGCTGGTCCCACGACCAATCCACGAGGTGGACGACCGTGAACGACTCTCCGGGCTGGGCTTCGCCCGGATCGGCCCCCTCCGACGGCGAGGACTCCGGCACGTCCGGACAGCCCGAGCCCTCCGACCGGGCCCGCGCGTCCTCGCAGTGGTCCCGGAACCAGCCTCCGGCGGGCCAGTGGTCGCCTCCGGCCGCCACTCCGGGCCAGGGCACGCCGCCGCCCCCGCCGGGCCCTCCTGGGCCCCAGCAGGGCGGCGGCTGGGGCCGGCCTCCCGCCCCCGGCGGCAACTGGAACCACGGGTGGGGCCCCGCACCCGCCGCCAAGCCCGGCGTCATCCCGCTCCGCCCGCTCGGGGTCGGCGAGATCCTCGACGGCGCGGTGTCGACGATGCGCGCCCACTGGCGCACGGTCCTCGGCCTGACCCTCACGGTCGCCGTGATCACGCAGATCGCGGACATCCTCATCCAGCGCTACCTCCTGCCGGACCCTCCGGAGATCGACCCGAACGCCACCGGCACCGAGGCCATCGACCAGGCCTTCGACTCGCTGCGGTCGAGCCTGCTCAGCCTGCTGCCCATCGGCGTCCTCGCACTGATCGGCACGCTCTTCGTCACGGCGGTCCTCACCGTCGTCATCAGCCGCTCCGTCCTGGGGCGCCCGGTGACGCTGCGGGAGGCCTGGGCGGAGGCCCGGCCGAGGCTGCTGCCCCTGCTCGGCCTCCTTGTGCTGCTGCCCGTGATGGCGGGCGCGGTCGTCGGCATCGGCATCCTTCCCGGGGCGCTCATCGGATCCGACGCGGGTGCGGCCCTGGCCGGGCTCGGCGGGCTGGCCGCCGTCGTGGTCGTCATCTGGCTGCTGGTCCAGTTCAGCCTCGCCGCGCCCGCGCTGATGCTGGAGCGCCAGGGCCTCGTCAAGTCCCTGCGCCGGTCCGCCAAGTTGGTCCGCGGCGCCTGGTGGCGGATCTTCGGCATCACGCTGCTGACGCTGCTCCTGACGTTCATCGTCTCGATGATCATCGCGATCCCGTTCACGGTGATCGGAACGCTCGTGGACGACGGCGGCGCCAGCAGCCTCTTCTCCGGGGCCACTTCCGACTTCGGCTGGCCGTTCCTGATCATCACCGGGATCGGCGCCGTGATCGGCTCGGCGATCACCTACCCGATCTCCGCCGGCGTGGCCGCACTGCTCTACATCGACCAGCGCATCCGCCGCGAGGCCCTCGACCTCGATCTCGCCCGCGCCGCGAACCTGCCGGGCTACGAGACTCCCGGGAGCTGATGCGGTGTCCGCAACGGGGGGCACAACCATGGTGCGGCTGCTGGTCCTAGCGGCCGGAGAACCACCGGTGGACACTCCGCGCGTGCCCGCCCGCGAGGCGGCACGGCGCGAACTGACCAAACCGATGTACCACGAGAACGACCCGAACCTCCTGGAGCGCGCCCTCAACCGGTTCTGGGACTGGGTCGGCGGCCTGTTCGACGCCGCCTCGGGCGCTGCCCCGGGCGGCGCACTCGGACTGGTCGCCATCGCCGTGTTCGTCCTGGCCCTGATCGCCGCCCTGTGGTGGCGGCTGGGCACCCCGAAGCGCGCTGTCTCCACCGTCGGCACGGTCTTCGACGACCGCCCGCGCAGCGCCGCAGAGCACCGCGCCACCGCCGAGGCCCACGCCGCGGCCGGCCGCTGGACCCAGGCCGTCCAGGAACGGATGCGCGCGATCGTCCGCTCCCTGGAAGAACGCGCCCTCCTCGACCCGCGCCCCGGCCGCACCGCCGACGAGGCCGCCGACGAGGCAGGCCGCCCGCTGCCCGGCCACGCCGACCGACTCCGCACCGCCGCCCGCGAGTTCGACGACGTCACATATGGAGGGCGTACGGCGAACGAGTCCGCGTACCACCGCCTGCGTGACCTCGACACCGATCTGGAGCGCACGAAGCCGGACCTCAGCGCCCTCGCCCAGCGCCCCACAGCGGAGGCGACTGCCCGGGGAGCCGCCGAGTGACCGCCACCCGGCCCCCCGCCACCGCTGCCTCCCCCGCCTCCACGTCCACCGACGCGACGCCCCGTCAGATCTGGACGCGCACCCGCGGGCTGCTGCTCGCCGCCGTGATCCTTCTGGTCGCCGGGATCACGCTCGCCGCCACCCGCTCCGGCGACCAGCACGGCCGCCTCGACCCCCGGTCGGCAGACCGCTACGGCAGTCGCGCCGTCGCCGAACTCCTCAAGGACCAGGGCGTCTCCACGCGCGTGGCCACCACTCTCGACGAGGCCGCCCGCACCACGGGTCCGGACACAACGCTCCTGGTCACCGTCCCCGATCTGCTCACCGCCACCCAGCAACGCCGACTCCACGCCGCCACCACCGAGTCCGGCGGCCGCACCGTGCTGCTCTCCCCGGGCGCGCCCTCCCTTTCCGCACTCGCCCCCGGCGTACGGGAAGAGGGCTCGTCCTCGGTCGGCAACCGCGAGCCGAACTGCTCCCTGCCGCTGGCCGTCCGCGCCGGCAGCGCCGACACCGGAGGCGTCCGCTACGCCACCGACGGCCAGGCCGACGACGCCTGTTACCCCGCAGGCGGACTGCCCACGCTGCTCCGGATACAGACCCCGGCCCACGGCGACACCGTTCTGCTCGGCGCCCCGGACATCCTCTACAACCACCGTCTCGACAAGCAGGGCAACGCCTCGCTCGCCCTCCAACTCCTCGGCTCCCGCCCCCATCTGGTCTGGTACCTCCCCTCGCTCGGTGATGTCTCGGCCACCGACGGCGGTGACCGCACCTTCTTCGACCTCATCCCGTCCGGCTGGCTCTGGGCCACCCTCCAACTCACCCTCGCGGCCGCCCTCGCCGCCATCTGGCGAGCCCGCCGCCTCGGCCCACTGGTGACCGAGCAACTCCCCGTCGCCGTCCGCGCGTCCGAGGCCACCGAGGGCCGAGCCCGCCTCTACCGCAAGGCCAACGCCCGCGACCGCGCGGCCGACGCCCTGCGCTCGGCCACCCGCACCCGTCTCGCTCCCCTCCTGGGCGTGCCCGCCGCCTCGGCGCACGCGCCCGAACTCCTCGTCCCCGCCGTCTCCGCCCGGATCCCGTCAGCCGAACGGGACCTTCAGGTCCTGCTCTTCGGCCCGGCCCCGGCCGGCGACGCCGCACTGGTCCGCCTCGCGGACGAACTCGACGCCCTCGAAAGAGAGGTACGCACCTCATGAGCGACCGAACCCCGGCGACCGCAGCGAACCCGGACAGCGCCCGCGCCTCCCTGGAGGCCCTGCGCACCGAGATCGCCAAGGCCGTGGTCGGCCAGGACTCCGCCGTCACGGGCCTGGTCGTGGCCCTGCTGTGCCGCGGCCATGTCCTCCTCGAAGGAGTCCCCGGCGTCGCCAAGACGCTCCTCGTGCGTTCGCTCGCCGCTTCGCTCGAACTCGACACCAAGCGCGTCCAGTTCACCCCCGATCTGATGCCCAGTGATGTCACCGGTTCGCTGATCTACGACGCCCGCACCGCCGAGTTCTCCTTCCAGGCCGGCCCGGTGTTCACCAATCTGCTGCTCGCGGACGAGATCAACCGCACGCCTCCGAAGACCCAGTCCTCTCTCCTCGAAGCCATGGAGGAGCGTCAGGTCACGGTCGACGGCACGCCGCGTCCGCTTCCCGAGCCCTTCCTGGTCGCCGCGACGCAGAACCCCGTCGAGTACGAGGGCACCTATCCCCTGCCGGAAGCCCAGCTGGACCGCTTCCTGCTGAAGTTGACGGTGCCTCTGCCCTCGCGCGCGGACGAGATCAACGTCCTCGCCCGTCACGCCGAGGGCTTCAACCCTCGTGACCTCCAGGCGGCCGGAGTCCGCCCGGTCGCGGGAGCCGCCGATCTCGAAGCGGCTCGCGCCGCCGTCGCCAAGACCTCGGTCTCCGCGGAGATCACCGGCTATGTCGTCGATATCTGTCGTGCCACGCGTGAATCCCCCTCACTCAGCCTCGGCGTCTCTCCCCGAGGCGCCACCGCTCTGCTCTCCACCGCTCGCGCCTGGGCCTGGCTCACGGGCCGGGACTATGTCACCCCCGACGACGTAAAGGCCTTGGCCCTCCCCACACTTCGCCATCGCATCCAATTGCGTCCCGAGGCGGAGATGGAGGGCGTCACCGCCGACTCCGTCATCACCTCGGTCCTCGCCCACGTCCCCGTCCCCCGCTGAGGCGGCAATTGTGGCTCTCACCGGACGCACTGCTCTGCTCGCTGCTCTCGGCTCCGTCCCCGTCGGCGTATGGGCCCCGAGCTGGGCGGGAATGCTCGCGGTCAACGCCCCCCTCACACTCGCAATGATGTGCGACTACGCCCTCGCTGCGCCAGTGCGAAAGCTTCAATTCACCCGAAACGGTGATACATCAGTTCGACTGGGTGACGCCGCCGAGGTCGTCCTCACCGTCACCAACCCCTCGGGCCGCCCGTTGCGGGCCCAGCTCCGCGACGCCTGGCCGCCCAGCAGCTGGGCTTCCGGCACCGAGCAGGCCGCTTCCCGGCACGCGTTGACGGTTCCGGCCGGCGAACGCCGCCGCATCACCACGGCCCTGCGCCCGAACAGGCGGGGCGACCGCCACTCCCAGCAGATCACCGTCCGCTCGTACGGACCACTCGGCCTCGTCTCCCGGCAAGGCAGCCACCACGTCCCCTGGACCGTACGCGTCCTGCCTCCGTTCACCAGCCGCAAGCACCTGCCGTCCCGGCTGGCCCGGCTGCGCGAACTCGACGGCCGCACCAGCGTGTTGACCCGAGGGGAGGGCACCGAGTTCGACAGCCTGCGCCCCTACGTCCCCGGCGACGACACCCGTTCCATCGACTGGCGCGCCACCGCCCGGCAGAACGCCGTCGCCATACGCACCTGGCGACCCGAGCGCGACCGTCACATCCTCGTCGTCCTCGATACGGGGCGTACGTCGGCGGGCCGCGTCGGCGACGTCCCCCGCCTGGACGCCGCCATGGACGCCACACTGCTTCTCGCCGCACTCGCCTCCCACGCAGGCGACCGCGTCGACCTCCTCGCGTACGACCGTCGCGTACGAGCCCAGGTGCAGGGACGCGCCGTCGGCGAACTCCTGCCTTCTCTGGTCAACGCGCTGGCGCCGCTCGAGCCCGAGTTGGTGGAAACGGATGCCCGAGGCTTGAGCGCCGCCGCGCTCGCCAACGCTCCTCGGCGTTCCTTGATCGTGCTGCTGACCAGCCTGGACGCAGCCCCCGTGGAGGAAGGCCTGCTCCCCGTCCTCCCACAGCTCACCAAGCGTCACACAGTCCTGGTCGCAGCGATTGCCGACCCTCATATCAAGACGATGGCGGAGTCACGTGGCACTGTCGACGCCGTTTACGAGGCAGCCGCTGCCAGCCGCACGCAGGAACAGCGCCGCCGCACGGCTGAACAGCTGATGCGCCACGGCGTTACCGTCGTGGACGCTACCCCGGATGAGCTTGCTCCGGCGTTGGCGGACGCGTATCTGGAGTTGAAGGCTGCGGGCCGACTCTGATCGAGAGGGGAAGGGGCCAGCCTTAAGGGGCCCTGAACGCAAAAATGCCTCAACCCCCGGCCCAAAAGGGCACGGGGGTTGAGGCTAAAATTTGTTCGGCGGTGTCCTACTCTCCCACAGGGTCCCCCCTGCAGTACCATCGGCGCTGAAAGGCTTAGCTTCCGGGTTCGGAATGTAACCGGGCGTTTCCCTAACGCTATGACCACCGAAACACTATGAAATTAACGAAACCGGGCAACAACACGGCCGTTCGTTATTTCAGAACTAACACAGTGGACGCGAGCAACTGAGGACAAGCCCTCGGCCTATTAGTACCAGTCAGCTCCACCCCTTACGAGGCTTCCACATCTGGCCTATCAACCCAGTCGTCTACTGGGAGCCTTACCCACTCGAAGGTGGTGGGAGCCCTCATCTCGAAGCAGGCTTCCCGCTTAGATGCTTTCAGCGGTTATCCTTTCCGAACGTAGCCAACCAGCCATGCCCTTGGCAGGACAACTGGCACACCAGAGGTTCGTCCGTCCCGGTCCTCTCGTACTAGGGACAGCCCTTCTCAAGACTCCTACGCGCACAGCGGATAGGGACCGAACTGTCTCACGACGTTCTAAACCCAGCTCGCGTACCGCTTTAATGGGCGAACAGCCCAACCCTTGGGACCGACTCCAGCCCCAGGATGCGACGAGCCGACATCGAGGTGCCAAACCATCCCGTCGATATGGACTCTTGGGGAAGATCAGCCTGTTATCCCCGGGGTACCTTTTATCCGTTGAGCGACGGCGCTTCCACAAGCCACCGCCGGATCACTAGTCCCGACTTTCGTCCCTGCTCGACCCGTCGGTCTCACAGTCAAGCTCCCTTGTGCACTTACACTCAACACCTGATTGCCAACCAGGCTGAGGGAACCTTTGGGCGCCTCCGTTACTCTTTAGGAGGCAACCGCCCCAGTTAAACTACCCATCAGACACTGTCCCTGATCCGGATCACGGACCCAGGTTAGACATCCAGCACGACCAGAGTGGTATTTCAACGACGACTCCCCCTGAACTGGCGTCCAGAGTTCACAGTCTCCCACCTATCCTACACAAGCCGAACCGAACACCAATATCAAACTGTAGTAAAGGTCCCGGGGTCTTTCCGTCCTGCTGCGCGAAACGAGCATCTTTACTCGTAGTGCAATTTCACCGGGCCTATGGTTGAGACAGTCGAGAAGTCGTTACGCCATTCGTGCAGGTCGGAACTTACCCGACAAGGAATTTCGCTACCTTAGGATGGTTATAGTTACCACCGCCGTTTACTGGCGCTTAAGTTCTCAGCTTCGCCCCACCGAAATGGAGCTAACCGGTCCCCTTAACGTTCCAGCACCGGGCAGGCGTCAGTCCGTATACATCGCCTTACGGCTTCGCACGGACCTGTGTTTTTAGTAAACAGTCGCTTCTCGCTGGTCTCTGCGGCCACCCCCAGCTCACGGAGTAAATCCGATCACCGGTGATGGCCCCCCTTCTCCCGAAGTTACGGGGGCATTTTGCCGAGTTCCTTAACCATAGTTCACCCGAACGCCTCGGTATTCTCTACCTGACCACCTGAGTCGGTTTAGGGTACGGGCCGCCATGAAACTCGCTAGAGGCTTTTCTCGACAGCATAGGATCATCCACTTCACCACAATCGGCTCGGCATCAGGTCTCAGCCTTAACGTGTGACGGATTTGCCTACCACACGGCCTACACCCTTACCCCGGGACAACCACCGCCCGGGCTGGACTACCTTCCTGCGTCACCCCATCGCTTACCTACTACCACCTCGGGTCGACGGCTCCACCACTTTCCTTTCCCCGAAGGGTCCGGAACGGCTTCACGGCCTTAGCATTAATGGATTCGATATTGGGCGTTTCAAAGCGGGTACCGGAATATCAACCGGTTGTCCATCGACTACGCCTGTCGGCCTCGCCTTAGGTCCCGACTTACCCTGGGCAGATCAGCTTGACCCAGGAACCCTTAGTCAATCGGCGCACACGTTTCTCACGTGTGTATCGCTACTCATGCCTGCATTCTCACTCGTGAACCGTCCACCACTAGCTTCCGCTGCGGCTTCACCCGGCACACGACGCTCCCCTACCCATCACAGCACCCGTTGGGGCTTAATTGCTGCAATGACACGACTTCGGCGGTACGCTTGAGCCCCGCTACATTGTCGGCGCGGAATCACTTGACCAGTGAGCTATTACGCACTCTTTCAAGGGTGGCTGCTTCTAAGCCAACCTCCTGGTTGTCTCTGCGACTCCACATCCTTTCCCACTTAGCGTACGCTTAGGGGCCTTAGTCGATGCTCTGGGCTGTTTCCCTCTCGACCATGGAGCTTATCCCCCACAGTCTCACTGCCGCGCTCTCACTTACCGGCATTCGGAGTTTGGCTAAGGTCAGTAACCCGGTAGGGCCCATCGCCTATCCAGTGCTCTACCTCCGGCAAGAAACACACGACGCTGCACCTAAATGCATTTCGGGGAGAACCAGCTATCACGGAGTTTGATTGGCCTTTCACCCCTAACCACAGGTCATCCCCCAGGTTTTCAACCCTGGTGGGTTCGGTCCTCCACGAAGTCTTACCTCCGCTTCAACCTGCCCATGGCTAGATCACTCCGCTTCGGGTCTAGAGCGTGCAACTCAAACGCCCTGTTCGGACTCGCTTTCGCTACGGCTTCCCCACACGGGTTAACCTCGCTACACACCGCTAACTCGCAGGCTCATTCTTCAAAAGGCACGCAGTCACGACGTTGAGTACAAGTACTCAACGCGACGCTCCCACGGCTTGTAGGCACACGGTTTCAGGTACTATTTCACTCCGCTCCCGCGGTACTTTTCACCATTCCCTCACGGTACTATCCGCTATCGGTCACCAGGGAATATTTAGGCTTAACGGGTGGTCCCGCCAGATTCACACGGGATTTCTCGGGCCCCGTGCTACTTGGGTGTCTCTTAAACGAGCCGCATGAATTTCAGCTACGGGGGTCTTACCCTCTACGCCGGACCTTTCGCATGTCCTTCGCCTATTCATACGGTTTCTGACTCGTCCTGTCGCCGGCAGACGACAGCAAAGAGATCCCACAACCCCCACGACGCAACCCCTGCCGGGTATCACACGTCGTAGGTTTGGCCTCATCCGGTTTCGCTCGCCACTACTCCCGGAATCACGGTTGTTTTCTCTTCCTGAGGGTACTGAGATGTTTCACTTCCCCTCGTTCCCTCCACATGCCCTATGTGTTCAGGCATGGGTGACAGCCCATGACGACTGCCGGGTTTCCCCATTCGGAAACCCCCGGATCAAAGCCTGGTTGACGGCTCCCCGGGGACTATCGTGGCCTCCCACGTCCTTCATCGGTTCCTGGTGCCAAGGCATCCACCGTGCGCCCTTAAAAACTTGGCCACAGATGCTCGCGTCCACTGTGCAGTTCTCAAACAACGACCAGCCACCCATCACCCCACCAACCATGTGGTGAGTGCACTGGGGCCGGCATACCGAAGACAAGGCGTAAAGCCCGTGCCTTCAGACACCCAACAGCGTGCCCGGCACCCCCGCCTCGCTCCTGCTTCGTTCCACGCCCGAGGGCAGTACTTGAAGGAGAAGGTCACCGAAGATGCCGAATAGTCAACGTTCCACCCATGAGCTGACCGTGCAGAACATTTGCCTGCAATCGGTACTGTGCTCCTTAGAAAGGAGGTGATCCAGCCGCACCTTCCGGTACGGCTACCTTGTTACGACTTCGTCCCAATCGCCAGTCCCACCTTCGACAGCTCCCTCCCCGCAAGGGGGTTGGGCCACCGGCTTCGGGTGTTACCGACTTTCGTGACGTGACGGGCGGTGTGTACAAGGCCCGGGAACGTATTCACCGCAGCAATGCTGATCTGCGATTACTAGCAACTCCGACTTCATGGGGTCGAGTTGCAGACCCCAATCCGAACTGAGACCGGCTTTTTGAGATTCGCTCCGCCTCACGGCATCGCAGCTCATTGTACCGGCCATTGTAGCACGTGTGCAGCCCAAGACATAAGGGGCATGATGACTTGACGTCGTCCCCACCTTCCTCCGAGTTGACCCCGGCAGTCTCCTGTGAGTCCCCATCACCCCGAAGGGCATGCTGGCAACACAGAACAAGGGTTGCGCTCGTTGCGGGACTTAACCCAACATCTCACGACACGAGCTGACGACAGCCATGCACCACCTGTATACCGACCACAAGGGGGCGACCATCTCTGGCCGTTTCCGGTATATGTCAAGCCTTGGTAAGGTTCTTCGCGTTGCGTCGAATTAAGCCACATGCTCCGCTGCTTGTGCGGGCCCCCGTCAATTCCTTTGAGTTTTAGCCTTGCGGCCGTACTCCCCAGGCGGGGAACTTAATGCGTTAGCTGCGGCACCGACGACGTGGAATGTCGCCAACACCTAGTTCCCAACGTTTACGGCGTGGACTACCAGGGTATCTAATCCTGTTCGCTCCCCACGCTTTCGCTCCTCAGCGTCAGTAATGGCCCAGAGATCCGCCTTCGCCACCGGTGTTCCTCCTGATATCTGCGCATTTCACCGCTACACCAGGAATTCCGATCTCCCCTACCACACTCTAGCTAGCCCGTATCGAATGCAGACCCGGGGTTAAGCCCCGGGCTTTCACATCCGACGTGACAAGCCGCCTACGAGCTCTTTACGCCCAATAATTCCGGACAACGCTTGCGCCCTACGTATTACCGCGGCTGCTGGCACGTAGTTAGCCGGCGCTTCTTCTGCAGGTACCGTCACTTGCGCTTCTTCCCTGCTGAAAGAGGTTTACAACCCGAAGGCCGTCATCCCTCACGCGGCGTCGCTGCATCAGGCTTTCGCCCATTGTGCAATATTCCCCACTGCTGCCTCCCGTAGGAGTCTGGGCCGTGTCTCAGTCCCAGTGTGGCCGGTCGCCCTCTCAGGCCGGCTACCCGTCGTCGCCTTGGTAGGCCATCACCCCACCAACAAGCTGATAGGCCGCGGGCTCATCCTTCACCGCCGGAGCTTTCCACCCACCGAGATGCCTCGGCGGGTCATATCCGGTATTAGACCCCGTTTCCAGGGCTTGTCCCAGAGTGAAGGGCAGATTGCCCACGTGTTACTCACCCGTTCGCCACTAATCCACCCCGAAAGGCTTCATCGTTCGACTTGCATGTGTTAAGCACGCCGCCAGCGTTCGTCCTGAGCCAGGATCAAACTCTCCATGAATGTGTACCGGTCATCCGGTGCGCACACACGAAAGAGCGGAACAACCAGGCCGGAATATGGCCGGTTGTCCTCAGCGTCCTCGCTGTGTAATTGCCTGCCCGTCACAAGGACCGGCAGGACTTTTCAAAGGAACCTCCAACCCACCACAAGGGATGGGCCGGGGTTGTCAATCTGGCGTTGACTTTTGGCACGCTGTTGAGTTCTCAAGGTACGGACGCTTCCTTTGTTCCCGTTTCCGGGCCCTCCGGGCGCTTCCTTCGTTTCCGACTCTATCAGACCGTTTCCCGGCCCGACTTCCTCGGCGCTTTCCAGGTTCCCGCTTTCGCGTTTCCCTTTCCGGCGGTTCCGACTCTATCAGAAGCATTTCAGCCGATCTAATCGGCTTCGTGATTCAAATCAATCGGAGATGGCTCTTCGGGAATTCAATTCCCGGTGAGAGCGAGAGAGATACTAGCCAGTGCGCCCGAACCTGTCCAGTCCGGCGCAACCGTTTGAATCTACCTCCCCACGCGAACCGTGTCAACGGTTTTTGTGGGCGAAGAGGACAGTACCAGGTCAGAGGGGGCGTACGCACATCAGGCAGCAGTGGGAAGGCCGACGCTGCGGTCCAGTTCGTCGACGTCGCCCGTCTCGCCCTCGCGTACTGCTCGGCCGCCGAGCACGTAGACGTACACAAGAAATGCCAGCTCGGCGGCGATGCCGATGGTGATGCGCGCCCAGGTGGGGAGGCCCGAGGGCGTGACGAAGGCTTCGATCAGGCCGGAGACGAACAGGACCAGGGCCAGGCCAATGGCCATGCCCAAGGCCGCTCGGCCTTCTTCGGCAAGAGCGTCGCGGCGGGTGCGCGGGCCGGGGTCGATGACGGTCCAACCAAGGCGTAGCCCTGTACCCGCCGCTACGAAGACGGCGGTCAGCTCCAGAAGGCCATGCGGGAGGACCAGGCCGAGGAAGGTGTCCAGGCGGCCGGCCGAGGACATGAGGCCGATGCCCACGCCCAGGTTCAGCATGTTGGAGAAAAGGACCCAGAGGACCGGGAGCCCCAGGAAGGCGCCCAGGACCAGGCACATCGCGGCTGCCTGCGCGTTGTTCGTCCAAACCTGGGCCGCGAAGGAGGCCGCGGGGTGGCTTGAGTAGTACGTCTCGTACTCACCACCGGGTCGCGTCATGTCCCTGAGCGTCTCCGGAGCGGCGATCGACGACTGGACCTCGGGGTGGGTGCCGATCCACCAGCCGATGATCGCGGCCAGGGCGGTCGAGAGCAGGGCCGCCGGAATCCACCATCTACGCGCGCGATAGACGGCTGCCGGGAATCCGGCGGTCAGAAAACGCGCGGCGTCGCGCCAGGAGGCGCGGCGGGTGCCGGTCACCGTGGCGCGGGCACGGGCGACGAGCTGGGTGAGTCGGGCCGTGAGCTGTGGGTCCGGTGCCGAGGACTGTATCTGTGAGAGGTGCGTCGATGTGCGCTGGTAGAGGGCGACGAGTTCGTCGGCCTCTGCTCCGGTTAGGCGGCGGCCGCGGCGCAGCAGCTGTTCGAGTCGGTCCCACTCGGGATGGTGGGCGGTGACGAAGACGTCGAGGTCCATGGTCGGCTGCTGCTCCAGGCACTGGGTGCGTACGGTCCGTACTACTGCGGCGCGCTGCGGGCCAGCTTGGCAGACTGAGGTTTCCGACGGTCGGGGAAGGTCGCCGCTTCGGCGGCCGTGGTGAGGGTCGTCGCTTCGGCGGTGACGGTGAAGGGTGGGTACCGGTGAGTGCGCTGGTCACGGGGGATGCGGTCGTGCTGGGGCTGCGGCCCGCGCGACTGCCCAGTCGCGCGCTCGCGCTCCTCATCGACATGGTGGTGGCCTGGGCCGCCTACTTGATCGTGTCGTTCGCACTGTTGCTGGCCACCGCGTCGCTCGACGATGCCGCGCAGGCGGCGATAGCCGTCGCCCTGTTCGTCCTCGTACTCGTCGGAGCGCCCATAGCGGTCGAGACGCTGACGCACGGGCGCTCCCTGGGGAAGCTCGCCTGCGGTTTGCGGGTGGTACGCGACGACGGCGGGCCGATCCGCTTCCGGCACGCGCTCGTGCGCGGAGCCATGGGCGTCGTGGAAATCCTGCTGACCTTCGGGGTCGTCGCCTGCATCGCGTCGCTGGTTTCGGAGCGCGGGCGGCGGATCGGGGACGTGTTCGCGGGGACGCTGGTCGTACGGGAGAGGGTGCCTGCTGGACGGGCGGCCGCCGTGCCGCCGCCTCCGCCGTGGCTGATGGGACGTTTCTCCGGGCTCGATCTGTCAGCGGTGCCGGACGCGCTGTGGCTGGCGATACGGCAGTACCTGACGCGGATGGGGCAGCTCGACGCGCAGGTGAGCTGGGAGATGGCGGCCCGACTGGCGGACGACCTGATGGCGCGGACGGGGGCGCCTGCCCCACAGGGTGTGCCTCCGGCCGCCTATCTGGCGGCGGTCATGGCCGAGCGGCAGGCGCGGGATGCGCGGCGGGCGTTTGGGGCGGCGCACGCGAGTTGGGGTGGCCGTGGCGGTAGCGCCGCCGGAGTGGGCACTTCCGCTACGGCGATGGGCGGGGCAGCGGCGGCGGGTCATGCCGCGCCGGGCCCCGTCGACGAGGCGCGCATCCCCGCCGCGCCTACCTGGACCGCCGCTCCCCCGCATACAGCGTCTGCCCCCTCGGCGCCGCTGACCGGGCCCGAGTCCGAGCCGGATTCGCCGCCTGCCACGGGCTTCGCGCCGCCTGCCTGAAGCGCCCGCCAGGCGCTTCAGGAGCGCCCAGCCCCACTGGCCGGCGCGCCCACTCCCGAACTGCCTAGGGTGCCCAGACCGACGGCGGGCTTTCGAGGGATTCGAGCTCGATTCCGGGAGCCGCCAGGACCACGTCACCGGCGATGTGGACGACGTGCTGTTCACCCGTGTCCAGGGCGCTGACCTGGTACTCGTCCACGGTCAGGGGGCCGTTGTCAGTGGCGTGCGCTTCACTGTTCACCAAGGCCCAGGACTGGTCGAGGGTGCGGGGGGCGAGGACCGGGTCGGTGAAGGCGACGAGGCGTACGCGGGTCGCGGGAGAACCGGGGGTGAGGCGGAGCAGACGTGACGTGGCGATGAGGAATGCCGGGGATGTGCCGGTGAAGGCGTGGGCGGGGACGTTGCCTTCGGTGGCGTGAGTGCCGGTGGGGTCGGTGCGGACCCAGGTGACGCCGTCGAGGGCGGCACCGCGCACCTGCCAGCCGCCGGCGTGGAGTTCGAGGCGGATGGGGCGGCCGAGGTCGTCGAGGGCGAGGTCGACGGAGCCGGCGGGCTCGCCGGAGGGGGTGGTGATCTGGGAGACGTAGCGCCAGCCGGAGGGGCCGGGCGCGCAGTGGAAGTGTTCTTCGCCGAGGGGGGTGTGATCGTGCGGATCGTGAAGCGAATACCGGCCGCGGGGCATGGGGTCTTGTGGTCCTCGGGGGCGTAGGGGTGGACCGTTGTACGGAGCGGGGTACGGGGCAGGCCCCCGGCACGGGGGTCCGGGGGCCTGCCTTGTACCACTGCTCTCGGTACGACGTTCTCGTTACCGCGGCTGGTGAGTCCGCCAGCTGAGCCCGTCAGTTGAGTCCGTCGGTTACGGAATCAGTAGCGGTAGTGGTCCGGCTTGAACGGGCCGTCGACCTCGACGCCGATGTACGCGGCCTGCTCGGGGCGGAGCGTCGTGAGCTTCACGCCGAGCGAGTCGAGGTGGAGGCGGGCGACCTTCTCGTCGAGGTGCTTGGGCAGCACGTAGACGTCGGTCGGGTACTCCTCGGGCTTGGTGAACAGCTCGATCTGGGCCAGGGTCTGGTCCGCGAACGAGTTGGACATCACGAACGACGGGTGGCCGGTCGCGTTGCCCAGGTTCAGCAGGCGGCCCTCGGAGAGGACGATGAGGACCTTGCCGTCGGGGAACGTCCAGGTGTGGACCTGCGGCTTGACCTCGTCCTTGACGACGCCGGGGATCTTGGCGAGGCCGGCCATGTCGATCTCGTTGTCGAAGTGGCCGATGTTGCCGACGATCGCCTGGTGCTTCATCTTGGCCATGTCCGCGGCCATGATGATGTCCTTGTTGCCCGTCGTGGTGACGAAGATGTCGGCCTTGTCGACCACCTCGTCGAGTGTGGTGACCTGGTAGCCGTCCATCGCCGCCTGCAGGGCGCAGATCGGGTCGATCTCGGTGATGATCACTCGGGCGCCCTGGCCGCGCAGGGACTCCGCGCAGCCCTTGCCCACGTCGCCGTAGCCGCAGACGACGGCGGTCTTGCCGCCGATGAGGACGTCGGTGGCGCGGTTGATGCCGTCGATCAGGGAGTGGCGGCAGCCGTACTTGTTGTCGAACTTGGACTTGGTGACCGCGTCGTTGACGTTGATCGCCGGGAACAGGAGGGTGCCGTCGCGGTGCATCTCGTACAGACGGTGGACACCGGTCGTGGTCTCCTCGGTGACGCCGCGGATCTCGGACGCCAGCTGGGTCCACTTCTGCGGGTTCTCGGAGAGGGTGCGGTTCAGCAGGGTGAGGATGTAGCCGTACTCCTCGCTGTCCGCGGTGGACGGGTCCGGGGCCGCGCCGGCCTTCTCGAACTCGACGCCCTTGTGGACCAGGAGCGTGGCGTCACCGCCGTCGTCCAGGATCATGTTCGGGCCGCCGGTCGGGGAGTTCGGCCACGTGAGGGCCTGCTCCGTGCACCACCAGTACTCCTCGAGCGTCTCGCCCTTCCAGGCGAAGACCGGGACGCCCTGGGGGTTCTCGGGGGTGCCGTTCGGGCCGACCGCGATGGCGGCGGCGGCGTGGTCCTGGGTGGAGAAGATGTTGCAGGAGGCCCAGCGGACCTCGGCGCCGAGGGCGACGAGGGTCTCGATCAGGACGGCGGTCTGCACCGTCATGTGCAGGGAGCCGGTGACCCGGGCGCCGGCGAGCGGCTGGGTGGCGGCGTACTCCTTGCGGATCGACATCAGGCCGGGCATCTCGTGCTCGGCGAGGGTGATCTCCTTGCGCCCGAAGGCGGCGAGGGAGAGGTCGGCGACCTTGAAGTCCTGGCCGGCGTCGACAGTCGTCATGGCGAGCTGCTCCTCGTGGGTGGGTCGAGGGTGGGTACGGAAGGTCTGCGGGCACGCCTGGGCACGGCGACGGCCACGCGGGCACCAGCGGGTGCCCGGGCGGACATCGTGATGTCCGGGTGGACACCGGAGTGCCCGTGGGCACCAAGCGGTGCCCGTCGCGCTCACAGCGCAGTCCGTCGGAGGCCCTCTCTCCCTCGGCCGGTGCGCGTGGCGTACCGACCGACCGCCATCAGCAGCGACGTCTGGCTCTGGTCACGAATCTACACCGATCGGCCCAGCCGCCCCCAGCCCGTCCCGGATGGCGAGGTGGCGAAGTTCAGGGTCGAGAGCCTTACCAAAGAGGGTCTTTCGGGACTTCTGATGCGGTCGGCGCCTGGTGCAGGATGCATGGGGACCGGGTACACCCGCCCGAAGCGTCTGCGCGACGGAGCGCGATGCGGGAAGCGTTAGGAGAGCCACGTGACGAGTCCGGCGAACGAGCGGCGGAAGGTGAAGCTGCTCGCGGTGACCGCGTGCCCGACCGGCATCGCCCACACCTATATGGCGGCCGAGAAGCTGGCGCAGGCGGCGGAGGCGCTCGGCGTCGAGATGAAGGTGGAGACGCAAGGCTCCATCGGGGCTGAAAACGTTTTCTCTGACAACGATGTCAGAGATGCCGACGGCATCATCATCGCGGCCGACAAGGACGTCGACCGCAGCCGGTTCGTCGGGAAGAAGGTGCTGGCCGTCGGGGTGGCGGAGGGCATTCACCATCCGGAGCGGCTGATCGACCAGGTCCACAGCGCGCCGGTGCACTCGGGCGGCGAGGGAGGCGGAACCGGGGGCACCGCGGCACCAGGCGCCGGGGGCGGCAAGGAACGGAGCGTCGCGTACAAGGCGCTGATGAACGGTGTCTCGTACATGATCCCGTTCGTGGTGGTGGGCGGGCTGCTCATCGCGATCTCGCTGGCGCTGGGCGGGCACACGGACGCCAAGGGCGGTCTGGTGATCCCGGACGGCTCGTTCTGGATGCACGTCAACCAGATCGGGGTCATCGGGTTCACGCTGATGGTGCCGATCCTGTCCGGCTACATCGCGTACGCCATCGGGGACCGGCCGGCGCTGGTGCCGGGCATGATCGGCGGCTGGATAGCCAACACCGGTTCGCTGTACGACTCGAAGGCCGGGGCCGGTTTCATCGGGGCGATCGTGACCGGCTTCCTCGCCGGGTACCTCGTTCTGTGGATCAAGAAGGCCAAGGTTCCCAAGTTCGTCCAGCCGATCATGCCGATCATCGTGATCCCGATCGTGGCGACATCGGCGCTCGGACTGTTCTTCATCTACGTGATCGGGAAGCCGATCTCCTGGGTGTTCACGCACCTCACCGACTGGCTCAGCGGGATGACCGGGACCAGTGCGATTCTGTTGGGCGCGATTCTCGGGCTGATGATCGCGTTCGACATGGGCGGGCCGGTCAACAAGACGGCGTTCCTGTTCGGCGCGGGGCTGATCGCGACCGGGAATCAGAGCGTGATGGGCATGTGTGCGGCGGCCATTCCGGTCATGCCGCTGGGACAGGGGCTCGCGACGCTGCTGCGGCGGAAGTTCTACTCCGAGCAGGAGCGCGAGACCGGTATGGCCGCGCTGTTCATGGGCATGTTCGGGATCTCCGAAGGCGCCATTCCGTTCGCTGCGGCCAGGCCGGCGCAGGTCATCCCGGCGAACATGCTGGGCGGCGCGGTCGCGGGTGCGATCGCGGGGCTGGCGAGCGTGAAGGACGCGGTGCCGCACGGCGGTCCGATCGTGGCGGTGCTCGGGGCCGTCGGTGGCGTACCGATGTTCTTCCTGGCGGTGGCGGCGGGCACGGTGGTGACCGCGGTGACCACCAACGGGCTGATCGGGATCAAGGAGCGGCGGCGCGTGGCCGTGAGCGTTGCGGGCGTGGAGGCGGCACCGGTCACGGATGCGGCGGTGGCCGGCGACCGCGTTCCGGTCGGGGTGGCTCCGGTGGCAGCCTCGGTCGCCGCCGCGACTCCGGGCCGTGCCGGGGGCGGTTCCGGCGCGAGTGTTGTCGGCGGTTCTCCTGATGAACGTCCCGGCGGCTGCAGGAGTTCCAGCCGATCCCACAACTCCGAGGGCTCCACTTACCCCACCGGTTCCGGCGGCCCCGGCGACTCCCGCGAAGTCCTCTCCGGCTACCTCACGCAGGACACCGTCAAGGTCGCCCTGGCGGCGGGCGAGAAGGAGGCCGCGATCCGGGAGATGGCCGGGCTGCTGGCCCGTACCGGGAACGTACGGGACGTCGACGAGCTCGTACGGGTCGCGTTGGCGCGTGAGGCGCAGGGCACGACCGGGCTCGGCGAGGAGATCGCGATTCCGCACGCCAAGACGGATGCGGTGGCAGCGCCGACCGTGGGGTTCGCCCGGTCTTCCGAGGGGATCGAGTGGGGCGCCCTGGACGGGACGAAGGCCAAGCTGATCTTCATGGTCTCGGTGCCGGAGGCAGCGGCCGGGGACGAGCACCTGCGGATCCTGGCGCTGCTCTCGCGCAAGCTCATGGACTCGGAGTTCCGGGCTCGGCTGGCGGGAGCGCCGGACGAGGCGGCCGTACTCGCGGTGCTGAGCGAGATCCAGTAGACGTGCATAACAAGTACGCGTGAGGCAAGCAGACACGCAGCCCCCGTAGACGTGTGGGCGGGGCGGGATTCCTCTCCCGTCCCGCCCACACTCGCCTACCGGAGCTTCGACCCCGGACCTGCTTCGCAGGTAACAGAGCCGCGTACTCAGCGCTCCGTATTCGGCGTCGCGTACTCAGTGCCCCGTGCCGCCCGGCGTGGCCGCCGGGTCCGGGCCCGCCGCGGCTTCGGCCGCGCTGTAGATGTCCGGCTCCAGATAGATCACCCGGGCGATCGGGACCGCCTCGCGGACGCGCGCTTCGGCCGCGTTGATGGCGTGGGCGACCTCCGCTGCCGTGTCGTCGTGCTGGACGGCGATCTTGGCCGCGACCAGCAGTTCTTCCGGGCCCAGGTGGAGCGTACGCATGTGGATGACGGAGGTGACCGTGTCGCCGTCGACGATCGCCGTACGGATCTTCGCCACCTCCTCCGTACCGGCAGCCTCGCCAAGTAGGAGCGACTTCGTCTCGACCGCCAGGATGAGGGCGATCAGGATCAGCAGCGCGCCGATGCACAGGGTGCCGATGCCGTCCCAGACGCCGTCGCCGGTGGCCAGCGCGAGACCCACGCCGCCGAGGGCGAGGACGAGTCCGATCAGGGCGCCCGCGTCCTCAAGGAGGACTACGGGGAGCTCTGGGGCCTTCGCCCGGCGCACGAACTGCGACCAGGAGAGCGAGCCCCGCGTCTCGTTCGACTCCTTGATGGCCGTACGGAAGGAGAAGCCCTCGGCGATGATCGCGAAGACCAGGACACCGACGGGCCAGTACCAGGCCTCGATGTCGTGCGGGTGCTTGACCTTCTCGTAGCCCTCGTAGAGGGCGAACATGCCACCCACCGAGAACAGCACGATCGAGACCAGGAAGGCGTAGATGTAGCGCTCCCGGCCGTAGCCGAAGGGGTGTTGGGGCGTCGCCTCACGCTGTGCCTTCTTGCCGCCGAGCAGCAGCAGGCCCTGATTGCCCGAGTCGGCCAGCGAGTGGACGCTCTCCGCGAGCATCGACGACGAACCGCTGAAGAGGAACGCCACGAACTTGGCTGCCGCAATCGCGAGGTTGGCGCCGAGCGCCGCCACGATCGCCTTGGTTCCGCCTGACGCACTCATACGTGCACGTGTTCCCTTCGTCGGTGTCGCGGCCGCCCGGTGCCGCCATACGGCCGCACATTGTTGCATCAGGCCACGACGGTGGCGCGAAAAGCAGTGCCCGTTCCGGACAGTTCGGCCTTTTCGCCCGCCCGGACGAAGGCCGCTTGGCCCGGGGCGAGTCGCAGGTCACCGAGCTCCACCGCACCCGCCGTGCACAGGACGATCTGCGGGGTCCCCGCGGTCAGGTCCGTCGGAGCCGCGCCCTCCGCGCGCACGAAACGGGACAGGCGGAACTCGTCGATCGGGGTGTCGTAGAGCTCTTCGCCCGTCTCCGACGCCTCGGGGCGCAGCACGCCCGGGTCGTTGGCCTCGAAACGGACGACCCGGAGGAGTTCGGGGACGTCCACGTGCTTCGGGGTCAGACCGCAGCGGAGCACGTTGTCCGAGTTGGCCATGATCTCCACGCCCATGCCGCTCAGATACGCGTGCGGGACGCCGGCACCGAGGAACAGGGCCTCACCGGGCTGGAGTTGGACGTAATGGAGAAGCATGGCCGCGATGACGCCGGGGTCGCCCGGGAAGTGGTGGGCGAGCGAGGCGTAGGCCCGGTAGGCGTCGTCGCCGAGGCGCTCGCAGGCGGCCGCGGTCTCGGTCACCGTCGCCGCCATCTCCTGCGGATCGGCGGTCAGTACGGCCGTCAGGACCTCGCGCAGCGCCGCCTCTTCGGGGTGGGCGTGCAGGAGGTCCACGTACGGCTTGAGGGAGTCCACCTCGAGCGCGGCGAGAACTTCCGCGGATTCTTCCGGAGCCCGGAACCCGCACAGGCCTTCGAACGTTGTCAAGGCACAGATCAGTTCGGGCTTGTAATTGGCGTCCTTGTAATTGCGGTGCGGGGCGCCGAGCGGAACGCCCGCGCTTTCCTCGTCCGCGTAACCCCGCTGCGCCTGGGCGAGATTGGGATGCACCTGAAGCGAGAGGGGGGCGCCTGCCGCCAACAATTTGAGAAGAAAAGGAAGACGGGGGCCGAATTTGGCGACGGCCGCGTCACCGAGCTCCGCCGTCGGGTCCGCTGCGATGACGTCGGAGAGCGGAGTCCCGCCCGCACCTCGGTCGATACGGGACGGGGCGCCCGGATGCGCACCCATCCACATCTCGGCCTGGGGCTCGCCGGTGGGGGCGGTGCCGAGGAGTTCCGGGATCAACGTCGTGGAGCCCCAGGCGTAGGGGCGCACGGTGTTGGCGAGACGGTCCATGGTTCGCGTGGTCTCTTTCGCGTGGTCTCGTACGGGTTCGGTCGCCGCGTGCCCCGGCAGCCGCAGCAACTGTCGCAGCTGTCGGCCATCGGTCACCGGTGTCCTCGGTCGCTGATGTCCTCGGTCACCGGCCGCGTCGGCATCGGGCTGCACCGGCGGTGTCCTACGTCGGGGGCGGCGTCGATGCGAGGGCGAGGTATGCGGTCGCGAAGTCCGTGAGGGCGAGGAGTTCCGCCAGGCACTCCAGCTCCGTGCCCTCCTCCGGCTCCAGTTCGCTGATCTGCGCCTCGTGGCTCAGAGCGAGTTCGCGCGCGGCCGGGGCGGCGGAGAGGCCGCCCGCCGGGCGGTCGCGCAGCAGGACGACCCGGGCGTGCAGCGCCGCGGGCTCGTCCACCCGGTCGCGGAAGAAGTCGTCCGGGTCGGCGCCCTCCCCGAGCGAGCCCGCGAGCAGGATGCCGTGCGACGCCAGCGTCTCCGGCAGCTCGCCGGCGAGCGCGGGACGGCCCGCGAGCTCGGCCAGTACGGTCGCGAAGCGGCGGCCCGCCGGGGCGGCGCCCTCGCCCTCCGTCCAGACAAGGGGGAGCGAGTCGGCGAGTTCCGTCGCGAGGGTCTTCGCCGGGTTGCTGTACGTGGCGATAGCCGGGCCGCAGCGTTCCGCGGTGCGGTCGAGGCGGTCGGCGATCTTCTCCAGCGTCTCCGGAGGCGCGGCGGTCAACCCCAGGCGGTCGAGCAGGGCGAGGATGGGGGTGAACAGGGCCCACAGCGCGCTCGGGGAGGCGGCCGGGGTCGACCCGTCCTCGTACAGCTCGTGCGGGGCCGTCGCCAGCGGCACCACCAGGCCGTGCACCCCGTCGACGGCCTCGGAGAGCGGGGAGCCCTTCGGGGCGACGGCCACGACCGTGCAGCCTCGGCGGTAGGCCTGCTCCGCCAGGAGCGCCAGGCCGGGCTCGCTGCCGTCCGTCGTGGTGATGAGCAGGAGGTCGACCGAGCCCGCCCAACCCGGGAGGTTCCAGCGCAGGGCGCCCGCCGCGGCGGCCACCCCGGTCGAGACGAGCCGGGCGACCGGCGCGGAGGCTCCGGCCAGCGCCGTGACCAGGTCGGCCACGCCCTCGGCCGCGGTGCCGGGGCCCGCGACGAGCACGGCCCGGGGGCGGCCCTCGGGCTGCAGCTCCGTGATGCCCGCCTCGACGGCGTGCCGGGCGGCGGTACGGACGCGGGCGCCGGCTTCGGCGGCTCCGCGCAGCAGACCGCGGCGGTCCGCGCGGGCCAGGGCTTCCGGCGCGTCGAGCAGCGACTCATCGAGCATGTGCGGCGGCCTCCGGGGCGATCGGGGTTCCGGGTCACTCGGGTTCCCGGCTGGTGCGCCGGGCGGGGTCCGCGGGACGGGGGCCCGCGTGGGGCGGGGTTACGCCGGGCGGCGGGCCTCGTCCACGAGGAGTACGGGGATGCCGTCGCGGACCGGGTACGCAAGGCCGCAGTCCGCGCCGGTGCAGACCAGCTCGGGCGTCTCCTCGGCCGTGGCGTCCTTGAGCGGGGCGTGGCACGCGGGGCAGGCGAGGATGTCGAGGAGGCCGGCTTCGAGCGGCATGGGGGTCCTTCCGAGAACGTCTTCGTCGTCTTCGTATACGTGGATCGGGTGCCTGGATCAGGCCTTGTCACCCTACCGCCGGGGTGCGGTGCGGGCTTCCCGGGTGGCATGGCCGGACCGGTGGCGGCGGACGCCGGACACCGGCCCGCGAGGCCGCCGGGACCGGGCCCGGCGGCCTCGCGGGCGGGACCCGGGCCCCGGCCGTGTGGTGCGGGACTACGCCCGTACCAGCGCCAGGACTTCGTCGCGCAGTTTGGCCATGGTGGGTTCGTCGCGTGCCTCGACGTTCAGCCGCAGGAGGGGCTCGGTGTTGGAGGGGCGCAGGTTGAACCACCAGTCGGCGGTGGAGACGGTGAGGCCGTCCAGTTCGTCCGTGGTGACGCCCTGCCGCGTCGCGAAGGCCGCGCGGACCGCCTCCGTGCGGGCGGCCTGGTCGGTCACCGTCGAGTTGATCTCGCCCGAGCCCGTGTAGCGGTCGTAGGCCGCCAGCAGACGCGAGAGCGGGGCCTTCTGGGTGCCCAGGGCCGCCAGGACGTGCAGGGCGGCGAGCATGCCGGTGTCGGCGTTCCAGAAGTCCTTGAAGTAGTAGTGCGCGGAGTGCTCACCGCCGAAGACCGCGCCCGAGCGCGCCATCTCCTGCTTGATGAACGAATGGCCCACCCGGGTACGGACCGGGGTGCCGCCGTTCTCACGGACGACCTCCGCCACCGACCAGGACGTGATCAGGTTGTGGATCACCGTGCCGCCCGGGTGCCTGGCCAGCTCACGGGCCGCCACCAGCGCGGTGACGGCGGACGGGGAGACGCCCTCGCCGCGCTCGTCGACCACGAAGCAGCGGTCGGCGTCGCCGTCGAAGGCGATGCCCAGGTCGGCGCCCTCGGCACGGACCCGCTCCTGGAGGTCGACGATGTTGGCCGGGTCCAGGGGGTTGGCCTCGTGGTTGGGGAAGGTGCCGTCGAGCTCGAAGTACATCGGTACCAACGTCAGCGGCAGACCGTCGAAGACGGTGGGGACGGTGTGGCCGCCCATACCGTTGCCCGCATCCACGACCACCTTGAGAGGGCGGATGCCGGAAACGTCGACCAGCGACTTGAGGTGCGCGGCGTAGTCCACGAGCGTGTCGCGCTCATCCAGCGTGCCGAGCCTCGCCGCCGCTTCCGGGGCGCCCGCCTGCGACCAGGCCTCGACCAGGGCCCGGATGTCCGCCAGGCCCGTGTCCTGGCCCACCGGGGCGGCACCCGCACGGCACAGCTTGATGCCGTTGTACTGAGCCGGATTGTGAGACGCCGTGAACATGGCACCGGGCAGGTCCAGCTTCCCCGACGCGTAGTACAACTGATCCGTCGAACACAGGCCGATCAACGTGACATCCGCGCCCTGACGGGCCGCACCGCGCGCGAACGCCGCCGACAGACCAGGCGAGGAGGGGCGCATGTCGTGCCCGACCACGATCGCGTCAGCACCCACCACCCGCACGAACGCCGCCCCGAACAGCTCGGCCAGCGACTCGTCCCACTGATCCGGCACCACCCCGCGGACGTCGTACGCCTTCACGATCTGCGACAGATCAGCAGCCACGGCCCAACCCTTCTGAAGTCACCTGCGGAGACATGCGGCCCCCTGGACCGAGGCTACCGGCTGGGGATGTCAGGGCTGCGGTGCCTGTGGATAACGCGGGGTCTGACACGGGGGCTGTGGAGAACGCGAGGCTTGTGGAGGACTCCGGAGCGGTCGGCCCGCGAGGGTCGGGGGCGGCACGCATGAGGGGCGGGGCCCGTACGCCCTGCTCATGCCCACGTGCCCGGCTCCCATCCGATGCGACCGACCCGCTCGGCCCCTCAGGGCTCCGGGGAGCGCAGCACTCGGAGGTGGCCTCGGCGGGCGACCTCCATGGGGTCGGCCGTGCGGGCGCCGCCGGCTTCGGCGGCGCGTTCGTGGGGGCGGGCCGCTTCCCGTACCGCGTTGGCAAGCGCTTCCAGGTCGTCGCCGCTGGGGCGGCTCGGAGCGGACGCGTCGGTGAGGCGGACGACCTCCCAGCCGCGGGGCGCGGTGAGGCGCTCGCTGTGCTCGGCGCACAGGTCGTAGCAGTGGGGCTCGGCGTAGGTGGCGAGCGGGCCGAGGACTGCGGTCGAGTCCGCGTAGACGTACGTCAGTGTCGCGACGGCAGGGCGGCCGCACGCAGTGCGCGAACAGCGACGTACAGGGCTCACGACGTTGGACGGTACCGCACTCTTGAGCGGGCCGCGACGACTCTCCACCGGGTCACTCCACCGTGTCGCGGTGTGAGCTCGGGCACAGCGGCCCCGTGAGTAACTGGGCTGACCTGCACGGGAAGAGGGCCGCACGGTCTGTGACAGGACTGTTCACGTTCCGTACTTGGGAATCTTCCGGTCAAACGACGCGAAAACCACTGTCACGCATGGGCGGGTAATCGCTCTCAAGCGAGAGGGAAACGGTCATCCCGCGACATGCCGCGGAACGGGCCGCCGCCGCGATCGCACGGCGCTCCGGAGGGCTACGCTGCGTCAGTGATGGACAGTTCCAGTTCCGGCATCGGCACCGGCCCCGACTCCGTACCAACCGGCCCGCGGCCCCGCCGCCGCGACCGGCACGGGAGGGGCATGCGCGGACCCGTGGCCCCGCCCCAGGTGCCGCTCTCGGCGAGCCGCGCGGAGAGCTTCCGCGATCTGGTGCGGGACTCGGTGGAGCGGCTGGAGCGGCGTTGGCCACAGCTGGCCGACGTCGACTTCCTCGTCTCCGACGTGCCGCTGCCCGAGTCCGACGAGGACGGGTGGAGCGACGAGGCCGTGCCGCTGGGGCGCGCGCTGCCCGCCTCCAAGGACTCGCCCGCGCGGATCATCGTCTACCGCAGGCCCGTCGAGATCCGCACCAAGAGCCGGGACGAGCGGGCCCTGCTCGTCCACGAGGTCGTGGTCGAGCAGGTCGCCGAACTCCTCGGTCTCGCACCGGAGTCGGTCGATCCCCGCTACGGACAGGACTGATACGGACAGGACTGAACAGAACCGGATCCGACCTCAGTCGTCCAGTACCGACAGATCCTGCTCCGCCGCCGGGACCGCCACCGTCCCCTTGTCGTCGGGGAGCGTCTGCACGGTGAACATCGGAATGCCGTCCTGCGGCAGCGCCAGCGTCCGGGAGGCGTAGACCGGGCCGCTGCCCGGCTGGGTCTCGACCGTCAGCGCGTACGAGCCCTTGAGCCCGGACGGGACCGGCGGCTCCACCGCCAGCGTGGTGCCGGCCTTCACGGTGTACGTCTTGGTCTGCGGCTCGCCGCCCTCGGTGCCGGGCGACGCGGTGACCTTGACCGTGGCGGCGGCGGTCGGCGCGGTGAACGCCAGCGTCGAGCCCTTGGCCCGGTTGTCGGCGGCCGTGGACCGGTCACCGACCGCCGCGGTGGCCGGAATGTATGCGGTCTCCTGCTTGTCACCCGTTCCGCGCACTACGCGCAGCGCCGCAACGATGGGCGTTTTTCCGCCATCCGAAGTCGGGGCGAGCAACAGGGAACCCGCCTCACCCCTCGTAACGTTCTTCAGATCAAAGGACGCCGTCATCCCCGACTTCACGTGGACGGTGTCCAGACCAGCAGGGGTGAAGCTGCCGCTCGCACCGGCGAGGCGCACCTTGAGATCGGCGTCGTCGGCGCCCTTGGCGTACACCACCAGGCGTACGTCGGTGGCGTCGCCCGGGATGCCCGGGATGACCTGGCTCGCCGCCGGGTCGGCCGACGCGGACAGCCAGTCCGCGCCCGCCTTCGCGTCCGATGCCTGCACGACCGCCCCGACCCGGCCGGAGCGGGTCGTGACGTGAACGGTCAGGTCATCGGCCGCCGCCGAGGTCAACGTTGACAACAGAACAGGGACGCTGGATTTCGCGGGGACCGTAATGCCCTCCCCCACCTCCGACTTGATGACGCCGTCCTTGCCGAACAGCTCGATGTCGGCGACCGCCGCGGTGTCGTCGGGGTTGGTCAGATGGACGTAGTCCTGACGGGTCTTGGCGGTGGAGGCGCCGGGGAACCAGAAGTCGGTGTCGGGTTCGGTGCAGCGGGTGCCGAGCACCGCGCGCGTGTCGCCCGCCGAGACCACCGTGGTCTGCTGCACCGCCCAGCCGGGTGCGAGCGGGCCGTCGGCGGACCCGGCGAGCGCGGGTGCGTCGGAGCCGTCGGCCGTGGCCGACGCGGGCTTGCCGGGCTCCTTGAGGGTGATGACCGCCTTGTCGGGGTCGGGCTTCTCGGGGGTCTTCCCCTTCTTGCCCTTCTTGTCCTTGTCCGCCTTGTCGGTGGACTTGGCGGGGGTGCCGTCGGTGAGCGGGGTGACGGCGGGCTTCAGCACGGCGCTGCCGGCCGCGCCCGCCTTGGCGCCCGCGTCGCCGCTGCCCTTCGGGGTGTACGCGGTGTACGTGGTCTCCGCCAGGTCGGACAGGCTGGGCGCCGGGCACAGCAGGCTGGAGCGCTCCACGGGCAGCCGTGCCGGACCCTTCCCGTCGGCCTTCGCCGAGTCGCCGCCGGGCGCCGTGACGGCGGCGAAGCCGGTGACTGCGGCGAGGGCGACGGCGGCCGCGATCAGGGAGGGGGTGCTGCGGTTCACTGGTTGCTCCCGTCGGGGCGGTGCGGCTGCTCGGTGTCATGGTCCTGGCCGTCACGGCTCTGGCCGGGGATGCGGCCGTCCCCGCCCTGCCCCTGGCCCGGAGCGCCGGGATCCTGCTCGCCGCCGTAGCCATAGCCGTACGGGTCGTACGCGGGCTCCTGCGGCGGGTACTGCTGCTGTTGGTACGGGTCGTACTGCTGGTACTGCTGCTGGTACGGGTCGTACTGCTGCTGCGGGTACTCGCCGTTGGTGTACGCCGTCTGGTCCCACTGTCCGTAGGACTGCTGCTGCGGCACCTCGGCGTACTGGGCGGTCGCGTACGGGTCGTGCTCGGGGGCCGTGGGCGCGGTGGCCGGCGGGGGCGGGAAGTCCTGGCCGGCCGGGCCATCGGGCTCCGCGGACGGCTCGGCGCCGGCCGCCTCGGCCTCCGCCTGGGCGCGCAGGCGGCGGGCCCTGCGGCCCTCGCCGTCCCGGGCCGGGGGCAGCACCGGCTGCTCCTCCTCGGGCAGGTCGTCGTCGATCCGGCGGCGTCGGCCCGGCAGGGCGAGCACGACGAGCACCAGGGCGAGGAGCGACTGGGTCCAGATCCACGCGGTGTGGGTGAAGGGGGCGTCGTAGGTGACGTCCAGGCGGCCGCCGTCGGCGGGGAGTTGGAAGCCCTGGGCCCAGCCGTCGACGGTGGTCTTCTTCAGCGGCTTGCCGTCGAGGGTCGCGGTCCAGCCGGGTGCGGCCCGGTCGGCGATCCGCAGGACGCGGTCCACCGGACCGGCCGGGATCTTGGTGTGGACGTCGACCGGGTCGGCGGCGACGGCCACCGGCTCGGCGGCGCCCGACTGCGCCGAGCCCGACTGGGCGCCCGCGGGGGCGGTGGGCGGCACGATGACGGCGCGGGCGACCTGCCGGTCGACCCGCCACAGCGCGCTGCCGTCGAGCTGGCTCAGCCGGCTGAGGCCGGGGGTGGTGTCCAGGACCCGGCCGAAGGCGCGCGGCGCTCCGTCGCGTACCAGTACGTAGCGCACGGCGAAGCCGCTGAGCTGGGACGACTGGTCGGCGCCGGAGCCGGCGACCAGGTTGGCGACGACCTTGTCCAGGCGCGGGTCGCTGCCGCCGGAGGCGGCGAGTTCGGCGTCGCCGAGGCGGCCGCCGGAGCCGCGGACCAGGGTGTAGGAGACCTTGGCGGCCGAGGTGCCGTCCAGGACGAGGGTGCGGGCCTGGTCGCGGGTGCCGCTCTCCTCCGCGACGAACGCGGGTACCTGCACCGGGTCGCGGCGCTCCAGCGGGCCGTCGGCGCCGCTCAGCATCCAGCCGCCCGCCGCGATCAGCGGAGCGGCCGCGGCGGCCAGGGCGATCAGCGCGGCGACCGGCTGGCGCCAGCCGAAGCCGTGGGCGGCGACGCGCTCCTTGGCGCCCTCGGCGCCGAGTACGGCGGCGGCGATCAGGGCGAGGCCGTGGACGAGGGTGGCCGGGCCCGCCCAGCCCTTGTTGTTGGAGAGGGCGGCGAAGAGGAAGCCGGTGAGGGCGACGGCCCAGGCGGTGCGGATCGCGAACTCCCGCTCGCCGCGCAGCAGTGCGGCGAGCGCGGCCAGTACGAAGCCGATGAGGAGCAGTCCGCCGACCGTCTTGGGGCCGCCGGGGCTCGCGCCGAGCAGGTCGAGCGCGGAGGCCGAGCCCGTGCCGTACTCCAGACCGGCCTCGCGGAAGAAGCCGGACGGGCCGGTGAGCAGGGTCAGCGACCAGGGGGCGAGGATCAGGAGGGGGGTGCCGACGGCGGCGAGGAAGCGCAGTCCGTGGGCGGTGATGTCGTCGCGGCGCAGCACCAGGACGACGGCTCCGAGGAGTACGGCGAGGGGCCAGACGGCGGGGGTGAACGCCATGGCGACGGTGAGCAGCAGCGCGTACGTCCAGGTGCTCCGCCAGCTGCCGCGGCCCTCGCCGCGGAACCCTGCGGCGGTGATGCCCGCGCGGGCGATCAGCGGCAGGAGTACGGCGAGGACGGCGGTGCCCAGGCGGCCGGTGGCGAGGGCGCCGGTGGCGGCGGGCAGGAAGGCGTAGGCGACGGCCGCCCAGGCGCGCAGCAGGCGCGACTCGACGAGGGGCCGCGAGGCGAAGTAGGCGGTGAGTCCGGCCAGCGGGACCGAGCAGACGAGGAGGAGGGTGAGGGCGAAGCCGGTGGAGCCGAAGCAGAGGGCGGAGAGGGCGGCGATGGCCGCGAGGTAGGGCGGGGCGGTCTGGGTGCCGCCGGTGCCGACGGGGTGCCAGGCGTCCGCGTAGCGGCCCCACAGGTCGCCGACGCCCGAGGGCGCGGGCAGCAGGGCGCCGCCGGAGAGGGCGTCGCCGCCGATCAGTTCGCGGCAGGCGGCCAGCGAGATCAGCAGGAGCAGGGCGAACAGGACGGGCGCGGGCTTGCGGGCGATCTTCTTCAGCCGCGCGAACTGCTCGATCTCCAGGAAGTCGGCGTCGTCGCCGCCGGGGCCGGACTCGACGGCGCCGTGCCGGGAGCCGCCGGTGTCCTCGGTGCCCGCGCCGAGGCCGGCGGCGACCTGCTCGACGGTGGCGCGGACGGTGGCGCCGGGCGGCGGGAAGAGCGGCCGCAGCTCGCTCGCCTCCACCCCGCTCTTGCCGCGCCTGCGCCGTCCGGCGAGGATCCGGCCGGGCCGCAGCAGGGTCGCGGACAGGCCCATGATCTCGTCGACTGCCTGGCCGGGCGCCTTGCCCAGCAGATAGGCGAGGGTGCGCAGCACGGTGCCGACGACGATGCGCAGGAAGACGTAGGGCAGTGCGGCGGGGCGCGAGTTGACGAGCATCGTGTAGACGGCGCCCGCCTTGTCGACCCGGTGCGGGTCGACGGCGGAGCGGCCGGCGCAGTCGACGGTGCGGCGCTCGCGGGCGGCGGCCTCGGCGTGCCGTACGACGGCTTCGGGGGCGACGAGGACGGAGTGCCCGGCGGCGTGGGCGCGCCAGCACAGGTCGACGTCGTCGCGCATCAGCGGCAGCCGCCGGTCGAAGCCGCCGAGCTCCTCCCACACATCGCGGCGGATCAGCATGCCGGCGGAGGACACGGACAGGACCGGGCGGACCTGGTCGTGCTGGCCCTGGTCCTGCTCGCGGCGGTCGAGGCCCGTCCAGCGGCGGCCACTGCGGGCGATGGAGACGCCCACTTCGAGCAGCTGCTTGCGGTCGTACCAGCCGCGCAGTTTGGGGCCGACGATCGCGGCGTAGGCGTCGGAGTCGGCGACGCGCAGCAGTTCGGCGAGGGCGTCGGGCGCGGGAGCGCAGTCGTCGTGCAGCAGCCAGAGCCACTGGACGGGCTCGCCGTGCGGCAGTTCGGGCAGGTCGTAGGTGTCGTCGCGCCAGCTGCGCGAGACGGGGTCCCAGCCGCTGGGGCGCTTCAGGTACGGGAGCTCTTCCGGGCCGAGCACCCCCGCGGAGCGGACGGCCTCGTCGACGGCGGCGCCGAAGCCGGTGCGGCGCGCGAGGTGCAGGACGCGGTCGGCGCCCAGGGCCTCGGTGACCAGGCGGGCGGAGTCGTCGGCGCTGCCGGTGTCGGCCGCGTACGCGCTCTGTACGGGGCGCTCCTGGCCGAGCAGGCCGGCGAGGGCGTCGGGCAGCCAGCGCGCGCCGTCGTGCGAGACGAGCACGGCGGTGACGACGTGTCTGGGGAACTCGGGGGTCGCGGCCTCGGAGTACGGGGCCGTCGACTGGCTGTGCACGGACATCGAGGTACGGGCCCCTCCGGCCGGGGTCCGGGGGTTGGGGGCCCCGGAGGCTGCTGTGCTGACTGGCAGCGCCCCACACTAATGGCTGGGGAACACGGCAGTCCGCCGCCTGCGGGGGCCGGGTGGAGCCGGAGGGCGTCCGGACAGGGCCCGTAGGGGGTCCGGAGGGGGCAAAGGCCCCGAAAAAACTAGACCGCCGCCTTCTTCAGGCGGCGGCGCTCACGTTCGGACAGTCCGCCCCAGATGCCGAATCGTTCGTCATTCGCGAGGGCGTATTCGAGGCACTCGGAGCGGACTTCACAGGCGAGGCAGACCTTCTTGGCCTCCCGGGTGGAGCCGCCCTTCTCGGGAAAGAAGGACTCGGGGTCGGTCTGGGCGCACAGCGCGCGCTCCTGCCAGCCGAGTTCTTCGTCCACATCGTCGACCAGCAGCTCCTGGAACACCTCGGTCATGTGCACCCCTCGTCTGTCTTTGCTGCCCCGTGATGCTGCCGCTACCGATTTCGGGCGAACGACACGAGTGAAATTACAAGTGTGCGGATCCGGGCCAGTCAAGCCGAGATCTGCTATTGGGCCCCGTATTCACTCTGCGGAACCAAGGCTATACGGAAAGTGTTCAAATCGGCAAAAACCATGACACATGCCAATGGCCCAATCACCCTTCCCTCACCTGCCCAGAGAAGACGAGCCGAATATCGATCTTGTTGCGTCCGGGTGGCGGAAGCGACTGGGATCACAGTCCGGTCACGAGAGCACGACGGCGTTTGCGCGCACGGTTGCAGCGCCACATCTCCGGCGGCGACTCTGCACAAACCTTTCTCCGCATGCGGTAACCGGATGAGGTGAAACATTACGGCCAAATCGGGTATTGAGTTGACAGCCGGGCTCTTCTTGGTCACCTTTGACTGCATGCCAGCGACCACAGCGCTCTTCGCGACCCACGTCCGTGGGTTCCGCAGCGCTGTCCAGGCGCGCTGTTGCTGTTCCAGCTGTTGATGCCGTAGCGCTCCAGCCCTCTCCGCGTCCTTGCCGGCCTTCGGGCCCCTCGCGCATCCGCGCGCACGCCTTTGCGACACCCCGCACAGCTTCCTGAGTTTCTGCCGAGGAACCACCGCATCCATGAACAGCGACAGCGACCTTCAGATCGCCGGCGACATCCTCGAGGTCCTGCACCTCCTCCAGCCCGCCCGCGAGCACCCGAGCACCGTCGCCGACTTCGTCGGCCTGGCCCGCTCCCTCGCGGCCGACCCCACCCAGTGGGAGCCGCTCGTCCAGTACGACGCGACCAGCCGCTGGTACCACCGGCTGCGCACCGGGCCGGGCTACGAGGTCTGGCTGCTGTCCTGGGTGCCCGGGCAGCGCAGCGGGCTGCACGACCACGGCGCCTCCTCGGGCGTACTGACCGTGCTCCAGGGCGAGTTGACCGAGCGCACCGAGCGCGGCACCCGCAGGCTCGACGCCGGGTCGCAGCGCGTCTTCGCGCCCGGATACGTCCACGAGGTCGCCAACGACTCCCTGGAACCGGCCGTCAGCCTGCACATCTACTACCCGGGCCTGACCGACATGCCCATGCACGCCAGCCAGTCCACAGCCGCCGCCACCGATGTCGTACCCGCCTGACACACTCTGTACATGCGCATTGTGGTTCTGGCCGGCGGCATCGGCGGTGCCCGTTTCCTGCGCGGCCTCAAAAAGGCCGCGCCGGACGCGGACATCACGGTGGTCGGCAACACCGGTGACGACATCCATCTGTTCGGGCTGAAGGTCTGCCCCGACCTCGACACGGTGATGTACACCCTGGGCGGTGGCATCAACGAGGAGCAGGGCTGGGGCAGGACCGACGAGTCCTTCCACGTCAAGGAGGAGCTCGCGGCGTACGGGGTGGGACCCGAGTGGTTCGGCCTGGGCGACCGCGACTTCGCGACCCACATCGTCCGTACGCAGATGCTCGGCGCGGGCTATCCGCTGAGCGCGGTGACGGAGGCGCTCTGCGACCGCTGGCAGCCGGGCGTCCGGCTGATCCCGATGTCCGACGACCGGGTCGAGACGCACGTCGCGGTCGAGGCGGACGGGGAGCGGAAGGTCATCCACTTCCAGGAGTACTGGGTGAAGCTGCGGGCGTCGCTGGACGCGACGGCCGTGGTGCCGGTCGGGGCCGACCAGGCCAAGCCCGCGCCCGGCGTCCTGGAGGCCATCGCGGCCGCCGACGTGATCCTCTTCCCGCCGTCCAACCCGGTCGTCAGCGTCGGCACCATCCTGGCCGTGCCCGGCATCCGCGAGGCGATCGCCGAGGCGGGCGTTCCGGTGGTCGGGCTCTCCCCGATCGTCGGGGGCGCGCCGGTGCGGGGCATGGCGGACAAGGTGCTGGCCGCCGTCGGCGTCGAGTCGACGGCCGCGGCGGTCGCCGAGCACTACGGGTCGGGGCTGCTCGACGGCTGGCTGGTCGACACGGCCGACGAGGCCGCCGTGGACCGGGTCGAGGCGGCGGGCATCCGCTGCCGCGCGGTCCCGCTGATGATGACGGACCTGGACGCGACGGCGGCGATGGCCCGCGAGGCGCTGACGCTGGCCGAGGAGGTGCGCGCATGACCACCGAATCCGCGAACACCCCTCCCTCGTACCGGGTACGGGCCGTCGGCGGCATACCGGAGGTGCGGGCCGGGGACGACCTCGCGAAGCTCATCGCGGGAGCCGCGCCCGACCTCGTCGACGGGGACGTCCTGCTGGTCACCTCGAAGATCGTCTCCAAGGCGGAGGGGCGGATCGTCGAGGCGGCCGACCGGGAGGCCGCGATCGACGCCGAGACGGTACGGGTGGTGGCCCGGCGCGGCGCCCTGCGCATCGTCGAGAACCGGCAGGGCCTGGTCATGGCCGCCGCCGGGGTGGACGCCTCCAACACCCCCGCCGGGACCGTGCTGTTGCTGCCCGAGGACCCCGACGCCTCGGCCGAGGCGATCCGGTCCGGGATCCGGGCCGCGCTCGGCGTCGAGGTGGGCGTCCTGGTCACGGACACCTTCGGGCGGCCGTGGCGCGCCGGGCTCACCGACGTGGCGATCGGCGCCGCGGGCGTCCGCGTCCTCGACGACCTGCGCGGCGGCACGGACACGCACGGCAACGAGCTCAACGCGACCGTCGTGGCCAGCGCCGACGAACTGGCCGCCGCGGGCGACCTGGTGAAGGGCAAGGCCACCGGCTTCCCCGTCGCGGTGGTCAGCGGACTGGGGCACCTGGTCTCGGCGGACGCCGAGGGCGGCACCCGGGCGCTGGTGCGGGGCGCGGCCGACGACATGTTCCGCCTTGGCACCTCGGAGGCGATACGGACGGCGGTGACCCAGCGGCGTACGGTCCGCGCGTTCACCGACGACCCCGTGGACCCGGGCGCGGTGCGCCGCGCGGTCGCCGCCGCCGTCACGGCTCCGGCGCCGCACCACACCACGCCCTGGCGGTTCGTGCTGCTGGAGTCCGAGGAGTCCCGGGTGCGGCTCCTCGACGCGATGCGGGACGCGTGGATATCCGACCTGCGGCGGGACGGCAAGTCCGAGGAGTTCATCGCCAAGCGGGTGCGCCGGGGCCAAGTCCTGCGCGACGCGCCGTACTTGGTGGTGCCGTGCCTGGTGATGGACGGCTCGCACAGCTACGGCGACCCGCGCCGGGACGCGGCCGAGCGCGAGATGTTCGTGGTCGCCACGGGCGCAGGCGTGCAGAACTTCCTGGTGGCGCTGGCGGGCGAGCGGCTCGGCTCGGCGTGGGTGTCGTCCACGATGTTCTGCCGCGAGGTCGTACGGGAGGTCCTCGGCCTGCCCGACAGCTGGGACCCGATGGGCGCGGTGGCCGTCGGGCGCCCGGCCGAGGCGCCGAAGGAGCGGCCGGGGCGGGACGCTGACGCGTTCGTCGAGGTGCGGTGACGGCAGAGAAGGCGGGGCGCGGGGCGTTCGGGCTGCGTCGGGTTGTCGCGCGGCCGCGGGCCGTCCTGGGCTGAGCGCGCAGTTCCCCGCGCCCCCAGGGGGTGGTGGTTGCCGCGAATGTCGCCGCGGCGGGGCGGTTCTCTACAGCGCGCCGATGTTGCGCGGTGACATCCGGGGCGCTCGGCGGGGCGGGGTCAGGCCGCTGAGGAGGATCAGCCGGGTGGCGCGGTGGCGCTGGCCCGCGTACGGGGCGAGGAGCTCCAGCATCGCGGCGTCGTCGGCGGTGCGGTCGCCGGCCAGGGCGTAGCCGACGATGCCCGGCAGATGGAGGTCCCCGACCGTGACCAGGTCGGGGGCGCCCATCGCGCGCTGGAGGGTCTCGGCGCTGGTCCAGGGGCCGATGCCGGGGACTAGGTGGAGCCGGGCCGCGGCGTCCTCCGGGGGCAGTGCGGCGGCCTCCTCCAGACGGCGGGCCACGCGTGCGGCGCGCAGGATCGTGGCCGAGCGCTTGGCGTCGACGCCCGCGCGGTGCCACTCCCAGGACGGGATCCGGGCCCAGGTCCCGGGGTCGGGCATGACGTACATGTGGTCGGGCATGTGGGCCGGGCCCGGGGCGGGCTCGCCGTACTTGCGCACCAGCAGCCGCCAGGCGCGGTACGCCTCGTCCGCGGTGACCTTCTGCTCCAGGATCGTGGGGATCAGCGACTCCAGGACCAGGCCGGTCCGGGTCAGGCGCAGGCCGGGGCGGCGGCGGGCGGACTCGGCGACGAGGCGGTGCCGGGGGGCGAACTCCTCCGGGTCGTCCGCGTCCCCGAGGAGCGCCGGGAGGTGCCCGAGCAGCCACTCGGCGCCCGGGCCCCACGCCTCGGCCTCCGCGCGGGCGTCGCGCAGCGCGACTCTGAGGGTGCCGGGGCCGTCGGGGGTGCGGGAGGCTCGCCATGCCGAGCCGTCGGGGGTGGTGCGGAAGGTGGGGTCTGCGGGGCCCCTTCGCAGGGGGCCCATGACCAGGCCCAGGTCCAGGGGGCCGGGTGGGGTGTAGTGGCGCGTGCCCGTGCGTGGGGGCTGGGTGGGGGTGGGTATGTGGAGGTGGCCGCCGCGCACGGTGGTGCGGGTGGGGGTACGGGGGTTGAAGCGGCCGGCCACGCTTCCGAGACTACTGGGCCTTTTCCCCACCCCGCCCCTTCCCTAAAGCCCTCTGGCGGGCGGCCGGGGGCTTCGCCCCTGGACCCGTGTTCGTCTGCGGGTCGGTGGGGGCTGGTCGCGCAGTTCCCCGCGCCCCTTACGGGCGCTGGTCGCGCCCACGCGGCGGAGCCGCAAATGTCACAGCCCCGCGCCCCTGAAATGCTCGGCTTCGCCGTCGCCCTCGCCCTTCCCCGTACCCCCTAGGGGCGCGGGGAACTGCGCGACCAGCCACAGACGCCCTGTAGACGAACGGCGTCCGCAGCCCGGGGGCCGCAGGCCCCCGCCTACTCGTCCGACGAGAAGCGGAGTGACGCCCCCGGGATCACCGCGTCGCACCACACCCGTACCCCGTCGCGCAGCTCGTTGTCCGGGCCCACGTTCGCGCCGTCGCCCACGACCGCCCCGGCCAGCACGGAGCGCGCCCCGATCACCGCGCCCGCGCCGATCAGCGAGTCCGTGATCACCGCGCCCGGCTCGACCACCGCGTCCGCCAGGACCGTGCTGCCGAAGATGCGGGCGCCCGCGCCGATCACGGCGCGCTCGCCGACCACCGTGCCGCCGGTGAGCTTCGCGTCCGGGGCCACCGTGGCGCCGGGCAGGACGAGGCGGTCGCCGCAGCGGCCCGGGACCGCCGGGGACGGGGCGCGGCCCAGGACCAGGTCGGCCGAGCCCCGGACGAAGGCCTGCGGGGTGCCCAGGTCCAGCCAGTACGTGGAGTCCACCATGCCCTGGAGGTGGGCGCCCGACGACAGGAGGCCCGGGAACGTCTCCCGCTCCACCGACACCGGGCGGCCCGCCGGGATCTCGTCGATCACCGAGCGGCGGAAGACGTACGCCCCCGCGTTGATCTGGTCGGTGACGATCTCCTCGGGGGTCTGGGGCTTCTCCAGGAAGGCCTGGACCCGGCCTTCCGCATCCGTGGGGACCAGGCCGAACGCACGAGGGTCCGGCACCCGCGTCAGGTGGAGGGAGACGTCCGCGCCCGACGACGCGTGCGTGTCGACCAGGGCCCTGATGTCCAGGCCCGTCAGGATGTCGCCGTTGAAGATCAGCACGGGGTCGTCCGGCCCCGAGCGCAGCCGCGACGCCACGTTCCTGATCGCGCCGCCGGTGCCCAGCGGCTCCACCTCCGTCACGTACTCCAGGTGCAGCCCGAGCTCCGAGCCGTCGCCGAAGTACGGTTCGAAGACCTCGGCCAGATAGGACGTCGCCAGCACGATGTGCTCCACGCCCGCCGCCCGCGCCCGGGCCAGCTGGTGGGTGAGGAACGGGACGCCCGCCGCCGGGATCATCGGCTTGGGCGTGTGCACCGTGAGCGGGCGCAGCCTGGTGCCCTTGCCGCCGACCAGGAGGATCGCTTCAGTCACCTGTCGTCTCTGCTTCCTGCTGGGGCCGGGCGGAATCGATCGTTCAACTACGGCCGGCCAGTTTATGCAGACGGTTCGCGCCCGGTCGGTACGCCCCCGCCCCGGTCAGCGCCGGCCCTGGAGCCGGGCCGAGGACGACCGGGCCTTGCCGAGCTTCTTGTAGAGGCGCGTCCCCGGGCACTCGGTGGCGAAGCCGTCCCGGTGTCCGGAGATGATGTTGAGCCTGACGCTTCGCCCCTTCCCGTAGAGGTTCCCGCCTGCCGATGTGAGATGCGTGGTGCCCGTCGGATCCACCCCGTACAGCCCGAGCTTCCAGGCCGTCAGCCGGGCGATGGCGTCGAGGGCGGCGGCGGACGGGTTGGTCGAGGTGTACGTTCCGAGGACCGCGACGCCCATGGAGTCGGTGTTGAAACCGAGAGTGTGCGCCCCGAGGACCGGCTTGGCCACACCTCCCGCGCGGCCTTCGTAGATGTTGCCGCACTTGTCGACGGCGAAGTTGTAGCCGATGTCGCGCCAGCCGCTGCTGCGGACGTGGTAGCGGTAGATACTGCGCAGCACGGAGGCCGCCTGCGAGCAGCGGTAGTTGTTGCCGGACGCCGTGTGGTGCACGAAGGCGGCCTTGATCTTGCCGGTGTAGACGTAACCGGGCTCGCGCAGCTGCTCGTCGGCGCCCCAGCCGTGGCGCGTGATGATGCGCGGGCGCGGGCCGATGTACGGGCGGGCCGCCGCCCACGCGCCGGACGCCAGGGCCCGGTCCCGCACCGGCTCGGCGCCGTCCTCCCGCTCCGCCTCGTCCACCGCCCCCACCCCGTCCGGGTCCGCGCCCGGGTCGACCAGGTCGATGTGCAGGCCCCGGGGCAGCGCGCCCGCCATCGCCCGGTCCGCCCCGGCCGCCTCCGGCCGTACGCGCACCTCGACGCCGTCCGAACGGCCCACCCACAGCGGGGCGGTGGAGCCGTGGACGCGCGCGGCGCCGTACTCGGCGGTGCCGGGGTCGGGGGCGTGCTCCTGGTTGCGGGTGTCGACGTCCTGCCAGCCGGACCAGGCGCGGGAGCCGACGGGCCGGGTGCGCACCTGGACGGTGCCGTGGAGTTCGGCCTTCGCGTCGTCCCAGACCACGCCGAGCAGGGAGAAGGGTGCGGTGTTCCGCTCCGGCAGCCCCTGGGCGGGGGCGGCGCCCAGCGTCCGGTCGGTCGCTCCCAGCGGGGCGAGCGGCAGCGACTGGGTGGAGCCCGCCAGTTCGGCGGACGAGGAGGACGACGGGGTAGTGGCCGCGGCGTCCGCGGACGCCGCGAGCGGCAGGGCGAGCGCGGTGGCGCACGCGACCGAGATCGAGGATGCAAGGAGTGCACGCATGCTGACAATCGTTGACATAAGCATATTAATCTGTCCATCTCGGAACTGACGGTCCGTCGGCCGAACCGGTGTACGCGGACGGCGCTCTCCCCGGGCGCGCCCCGCGCCCCCACCCGTACGCTTGCCGCGTGAACGCCAGCGACCGCACCCCCGCCGACCTGCTGCGATCCGCGCTCGCCGCGGACCCGGCCCGCCCCCTGGTCACCTTCTACGACGACGCCACCGGCGAACGCGTGGAACTCTCGGTGGCCACCTTCGCCAATTGGGTGGCCAAGACCGCCAATCTGCTCCAGGGCGACCTCGCCGCCGCGCCCGGCGACCGGCTCGCGCTGCTGCTGCCCGCGCACTGGCAGAGCGCCGTCTGGCTGCTCGCCTGCCACTCGGTCGGCGTGGTCGCCGAGGTCGGCGGCGACCCGGCGGGCGCCGACCTGGTAGTGGCGGGCCCGGACGCACTGGACGCGGCCCGCGCCTGCTCCGGCGAGCGGGTGGCGCTCGCGCTGCGCCCGCTCGGCGGCCGCTTCCCGCAGCCGCCCGCCGGGTTCCAGGACTACGCGGTCGAGGTGCCGGGCCAGGGCGACCGGTTCGCACCGTTCGCCCCGGTCGACCCCGAGGAGCCCGCGCTCGTTGTGGGCGGCGCCGAGCTGAGCGCGGCCGACCTCGTGGAGCGCGCCCGCGCCGATGCCGCGGCCCTGGGCCTTGAGCCCGGCTCGCGGCTGCTGTCGGCGCTCCCGTACGACAGCTGGGAGGGGCTGGCGCGCGGCCTGTACGCGCCGCTGGCCTCCGGCGGCTCGGTGGTGCTCTGCCGCAACCTCGGCCAACTGGCCGCCGGCGGCCTGGAGAAGCGGATCGAGAGCGAGCGGGTCACGCACCGGGCGGTGTGACGGGCGCGGGCCGTCGCGCGCACCCGGTACGACCATCGCCCCGGCACCACCCTTGTGGCCCACAGCGGGCCGAGTCCCTCGGGCTCCGGGCGCGACTGAGGTGGATGATCGTCGGTACGCCACACAACCAAGCGCGCGCGACGACCGTCTACCGGGGTGCCCCGGCGGCTTTCCGCCCGCCGCCGACCCGTGAAGGATGGACGCCGACGTGACCGACAGCCCGCCCCCCGCGCCCGACCACCGGGCCGAGGACGAGCCACGACCGGACACGCCGACACCGCAGGGACCGGCCGGGCCCACGGAATCCGACGCGCCCGGCGAGCAGCCCGACGCGCCCGGACCGGCCGAAGGCGGGCCCGACGCGCCCGCCGGCCGCAACGCCCGTCACCACTGGCTGCGTTGGACCGCCGTCGGCGTGTCGTTGCTCGTGCTCGCCGCCGCCGGCACCGGCTGGTGGTTCTACAACAAGCTCGACAACAACATCCGCACCGACACCACGGCCGCCGCCGAGCTGGAGCGCTACGAGAAGGAGCGCCCCCCGCCCGGCGCGGACAACGCGCAGAACCTGCTGCTCATCGGCTCGGACTCGCGCGCGGGCAGCAACAGCGCGTACGGGCGCGACGACGGCGGGAGCCAGCGCTCGGACACCACGATCCTGCTGCACCTGGCGGCGGACCGGAAGTCCGCGACCGCGGTCTCGCTGCCGCGCGACCTGATGGCGGACGTCCCGGACTGCCTCAAGCAGGACGGCACCCGCACCAGGGCCCAATTCGCCCAGTTCAACGAGGCGTTCGAGGTCGGCGGCGCCGCCTGCACCATCCGTACGGTGGAGAAGCTCACCGGGATCCGGGTCGACCACCACATGGTCGTCGACTTCAGCGGCTTCAAGGACATGGTGGACGCGGTCGACGGCGTCGAGGTCTGCCTCAAGCAGCCGGTGGACGACCGGCAGGCGCATCTGAAACTCCCCGCCGGCCGCCAGACGCTCCACGGCGAGCAGGCGCTGGGATTCGTCCGCGCCCGGCACGGCTTCGGCGACGGCAGCGACACCGAGCGCATGGACCGCCAGCAGCAGTTCCTCGGCTCGCTGGTGCGCAAGGTGCAGAGCAACGGCGTGCTGCTCAATCCGACCCGGCTCTATCCGGTGCTGGACGCGATGACGAAGTCGCTGACCACCGACCCCGGGCTGAATTCCCTGAAGGACCTGTACGACCTGGTGCGCGGGATGCGCGGAATCCCGACCGACAAGGTGCAGTTCCTCACCGTGCCGCGCAGGCCGTACACGTACGACACCAACCGCGACGAGCTGGTCCAGCCGGCCGCGCGGGTGCTGTTCCAGCAGCTGAGGGACGACCGGCCGCTCAAGGTGGCACCGGCCCGGACCACGGAGACGGGGACGCCCGAGGGGGCGGACGGCTCGCCGTCGGACGACAAGCCCGACGACCCCGCTTCCCCCAGCCCGGCGCCGACGTACCCGGGTTCGAATGCCGCCGTCGGCATGTGCGGGTAAAGCGTGTGTCAACGGAGAACAGACGGCGATGCGGATTGGGTGGATTGCCCGGTTGTAAGGGGCGTGGAATTTGTCACGGCCGTCGCTCTTCGCTCAACTGGGCAGATAGTGTGACGCGACCCGTGCTTGTGGCCACCGTGGCCAGGCACTGCAGGATCGAATGACTGAGCGCTTTGGGGGAAGTGACTCGAGTGGCACCGACGGAGGACTAAGGCAACCGTGGATGCGCAGAGCCGTGGGCGGGCAGAAGAAGTCGACCCGGCAGACCAGTGGGTGCTCAACCCGCAGACGGGCAATTACGAATTGCGACTGAATCCCTCCGGACCGCAGTCGTCCCCGTCGGCAGGCACTCCCCCGCGCAGAACCACGGCCCCCGGCAGAGGCGGCCCGTCCCGTCGTGACGTCCCCGGCCAGCGCGACAACCGCCGCACGGGCAGCGCCCAGGACGGTTCCCCGGCAGCTCCCGGCCGGCGCAAGCGCAAGCCCAAGGCGTCCCGCAAGAAGAAGGCGCTGGTGTGGACGGGCGGTGTGCTGGGGTTCGTCCTCGTCGCGGGCTCGACCGGCGCGTACCTGCTCTACCAGCACTTCAACAACAACCTGAACACCGTCGACGTCGGTGACGCGGGCAGCAAGCACGCCACCTCGGACGGGCCGGTCAACATCCTGATCATCGGTACGGACAAGCGCACCGGCAAGGGCAACGAGGGGTACGGCGACAAGGGCAGCGAGGGCCACGCCGACACCAACATCCTCTTCCACGTCTCCAAGGACCGGACGAACGCGACCGCCCTGTCCATCCCGCGCGACCTGGTCACCAACATCCCCGAGTGCCCGACCAAGCAGAAGGACGGCACCACCAAGACGGTGCGGTCCGAGGCGAACGTGCGCTTCAACACCAGCCTGGGCCAGGACGGCCGCGACCCCGGCTGCACCATGCGTACGGTCAAGGCGCTCACCGGGCTCAGCGTCGACCACTTCATGATGGCCGACTTCAACGCGGTCAAGGAGCTGTCGACGGCCGTCGGCGGCGTCAAGGTGTGCCTGGCCAAGCCGGTGAACGACCCCAAGTCGCACCTCAAGCTCCCGGCCGGCGTCTCCAAGATCAAGGGCGAGCAGGCCCTCGCGTTCGTACGGACCCGGCACAGCTTCGGCAACGAGAGCGACCTGGACCGCATCAAACAGCAGCAGCAGTTCCTGAGTTCGATGATGCGGCAGATGAAGTCCGACGCGACGCTGAGCAGTCCGACCAAGATGTACGGGCTCGCGAACGCGGCGACCAAGGCGCTCACCGTCGACTCGGGCATAGGGTCGATCAAGAAGCTGACCAGCCTCGCGCAGGACCTCAGCAAGGTCGACCTGAAGAACGTCACCTTCACGACCGTTCCGGTCATCGACAATCCGGCGGACGGCCCGGTGCACAAGACCGTCGTCGTCGACCCGGTCAAGGCGCCGCAGGTGTTCAGCATGATGCGCTCGGACGTGTCCTTCACCGAGGTGAAGAAGAAGGAGAACGAGGCCAAGGACGCCCAGGCGGCGCTCCTCAAGGGCACCCGCGCCCAGGCGTCCGCCGTGCGCGTCCAGGTGCTCAACGGCGGCGCGCTGGCGGGCTCCGCCTCCCAGACGCTGCTGTGGCTGCAGAACAGCAAGGGCGTGCTGAAGTCGGACAACGGCGGCAACGCCCCGGCGAAGCTGAAGGCCACCACGCTGGCGTACGCGCCCAACCAGGCCGACCAGGCCCGTAAGCTCGCCGATCTGATGGGTCTGCCCGCCAGTGCGCTGAAGCCCGGGACGCAGGACGCGGTGGGCAAGGCGCCGATGGTGCTCACCCTCGGCGAGGACTTCAAGGGCGCCGGGGTTCCGATCGCCGCTCCGGCCAAGGCGCCCGAAGGAATTCAGAAGGTGGAAGCGGACAAGTCGGTGTGCGCCAAGTGACGCGCGTACGCAACTGATGCGTACGCAACCGACGTGTGCCAAGTGACGACAGGTCTCCGGCCCTTAGCGGGCACGGGGACCACCTGAGACAGGGGGTATTGGGGTGGGGCAGAACAGCGTGCGCGGGGAGGGAACGCGGCCGCGGCGCGTCCAAAAGGCCGATCAGCACGGCTGGGACGAGTCTCTGTACGGCGAGGAGGGGGGCGGCGGCAAGCCGCCCGCCCCGCGCTCCTCCGGCGACGGGCCGGGCGAGGGCAAGGGCGCACCCGGGAAGGCCACGGCCGCCGACGGCGGCGGGCACCGGCGCGGCGGTCCGCGCAAACGCGTGAAGAAGAAGAGCAAATGGCGCATATTGCGCTGGGCGGCCTTGACCCTCGCGCTGCTGATACTCGGGACGGCCGGCGCCGGTTACCTGTACTACCAGCACCTCAGCGGCAACATCCGCAAGGGCGACCGCAGCGCGGGCGGATCCAACGCCAAGAAGACCGCGGCCAACGCCGACGGCCAGACCCCGCTGAACGTCCTGCTGATCGGCTCCGACAGCCGCGCGGGCGACGAGAACGTCAAGCTCGGCGGCGCCCGGGACACCGCGAACGACCCGCCGCGGGCCGATGTGCAGATGCTGATGCACGTCTCCGCGGACCGCAAGAGCGCCTCGGTGATCTCCATTCCGCGCGACACCCGCGTCGACATCCCGGCGTGTGTGAACCCGAAGACCAAGAAGACGGAACCGGCCACCAACACCCTCATCAACGAGGCGCTGGCCCGGGGCGGCGCGGGCTGCGTCCTGGACACCTGGGAGAAGCTCACCGGGGTCTACATCGACCACTGGCTGATGGTCGACTTCGCGGGCGTGGTGTCGATGGCGGACGCGGTCGGCGGCGCCGAGGTGTGCGTCAAGCAGAACGTGTACGACGGGCCCAAGCCCAAGGTGCCGGGCGGCTCGCACCTGCGGCTGACCAAGGGCACCCACAAGGTCAAGGGCGAGCAGGCGCTCCAGTGGCTGCGCACCCGGCACGCCTTCTACAGCGACCTGGGCCGGTCCCAGGCCCAGCACATGTACATGAACTCGGTGATGCGCGAGCTGAAGAAGCAGAATGCTTTCACCAACACCGGGCGCATCATGAACCTGGCCGAGACGGCCACCAAGGCGCTCCAGGTCTCGCGTGAGCTCGGCACGCCCAAGAAGCTCTACGACCTCGGGATGGAGCTCAAGAGCGTGCCGATGGACCGGCTGAACATGCTCACCATGCCCCGGATCGAGGACCCCAAGAACAGGGAGCACGTGCTGCCGCAGCCGGGCGCCGCCGACGCGCTGTGGTCGCTGCTGCGCGAGGACAAGCCGCTCGACAAGAAGGACGACGGCCCGGCCAAGCCGGAGACCAAGGGCCCGGCGGCCACCCCGGCCGGATCGCTCGTGCTCAGCGTCGTCAACGGCACCGGCGTCAACGGCATGGCGCCCACCCAGAAGCGGGCGACCACGGTCGCCGACACCCTGAAGAACAAGGGCTTCTACAAGGCGAAGGCCTCCGACACCCGCGGCTCGGCCGCGGCCACCACGCTCACGTACCCCAAGAGCGCGGGCGCGCAGGGCAAGGCCGACGCGATGTCGGTGGCGGCCGCGATGGAACTGCCCTCCAGCGCGGTGAAGGTGTCCGCCGACGTCTCGACGCTGACCCTCACGGTCGGCGCGGACTGGCGCACCGGCGCCACGTACCCGAAGAAGGCCGCCCAGGACAACGACCCGCTGAAGGACACGGAGAACGTCAACGGCGCCAACAACTCGGACTGCATGGACGTGTACGCGCCCTACCGCTGGTAGTCGCGGGTCCCGCCTGCGCGAAAGGGGGCGCCCGGTGCTTCACAGCACCGGGCGCCCCCTTTTTTTCGTACGTGCTGATCAGACCTTGACCGCCGGGCGGCGGCTCGCGATGACCTTCTTGGCGAGCGCCTTCGGGCTGGTCAGGAAGCCGTAGCCCCAGGACATGTGCATGGTGGCGAGCGCCACCGGGATCTGCAGGCGGGCCTTGAGCGGCAGGCCCTTGCCCGCCGGGAGCGAGCCCGCCGCGATCGCGGCGAGGTAGCCGGCCGGGATCACGAAGCCCACCGGGGTGAGCGCCGCGCCCACCACGACGCCCGCAGCGATCGCGCAGACGGCGGTCGGCGGGGCGAGGTAGCGCAGGTTGATGGAGCCCTCGTGGTAGCGGGCGACGACGTGGCGCCAGCGGCCGTAGTCCTTGTACTGCTTGGCCAGGGCGCGCACGCTCGGGCGCGGGCGGTACTGGACCCTCAGCTCGGGCGAGAACCAGATGAGGCCGCCGGCCTCGCGGATGCGGAAGTTCAGCTCCCAGTCCTGGGCGCGGATGAACTCCTCGTTGTAGCCGCCCTGTTGCTCCAGGGCCTCGCGCCGGAAGACGCCCAAGTAGACCGTCTCGGCCGGGCCCGCCGCGCCGCCGGTGTGGAAGGCCGCGTTGCCGACGCCGATCTTCGACGTCATGGCGGCCGCGACCGCGTCCTCCCAGGCGTTCTCGCCCTCGGCGTGCATGATGCCGCCGACGTTCTGCGCGCCGGTCTCCTCCAGGAGGCGGACGGCGGTGGCGATGTAGTTCGGGGAGAGCATGCCGTGGCCGTCGACCCGTACCACGATCGGGTGACGGGAGGCCTTGATGGCCGCGTTCAGGGCCGCCGGCGTGCGCCCGGTGGGATTGGGGACGGTGTGAACCCTGGGATCCTCCTGTACCAGCTCGGCGGCGATCTCGTTCGTGCGGTCCGTGGACGGGCCGAGCGCGATCACCACCTCCATCTCGCCGTCGTACTCCTGTTCCAGGATGTGGCGGACCGAGTTGCGCAGATGCCGCTCCTCATTGAGGACCGGCATGATCACGGAAACAGCGGGGTGCGTGGCGTTCATCGTGGGTCACGTTACCGCGAACGGGGGACAGCGTTGCGCGCGGCCGGGGCGGCGCCGGTTGTCGCAGATCGTATGGGCTTACGGTGCTCACTATCCCCCTTTCGCCCGCGGAGGTCTCCGTGCCCACGCCCCCCCGCTCCCGCTCCCCCCGTACCGACCGGCCCCGCAGCAGACAGCAGGACGAGCGGCCCCGCTGGGGCATGCGGATGGCGACGACCCTCTCGGTCCTCGTGCTGGGCGCGGGCGGGGTGGGCCACGCCGTGGTGACCAGTCTGGACGGCGGGATCGGGCGGGTGGATCCGTTCAAGGACATGAAGAACCGGCCGCAGGCGGGGCACGGCACCAACATCCTGCTCGTCGGCACGGACGGCCGGGAGACGGTCACGCCGGAGGAGAGGGAGAAGTACCGCCTGGGCGGGGCGCCCTGCCACTGCACCGACACGATGATGATCGTGCACGTCTCGGCGGACCGGAACCGGGCGAGCGTGGTGAGCATCCCGCGCGACAGTTACGCGGAGATCCCCGAGCACACCGACCAGAACACCGGCGCGCACCACAACCAGCACCCCGTGAAGATCAACGCGGCGTACGCGGAGGGCGGGCCCGCGCTCACCGTGCGCACGGTGGAGCACATGACGGGGTTGAAGATGGACCACTATCTGGAGGTCGACTTCACCAGCTTCATGAAGACGGTGGACGTGCTCGGCGGGGTGCAGATCTGCACGGCCCGGCCGATGAAGGACTCGTACACCGGTCTCGACCTCGCGGCGGGTACGCACGAGCTCGACGGCGGGCAGGCGCTCCAGTACGTACGCTCCCGGCACACCGACGGGTCGGCGGACCTCGGCCGGATGCAGCGCCAGCAGCGGTTCATGGCGGCCCTGATCCACAAGGCGACGGGGTCGGGGGTGCTGATGAACCCGGTGCGCTTCCGCGAGGTCGCCTCGACGCTGCTGTCGTCGGTCCGGGCGGACCAGGGCTTCGGGGCGGAGGAGGTCCTGTCGCTGGGCCGGACGATGCGGGACTTCTCGCCGGCGTCGTCGGAGTTCGCGACCGTGCCGATCGGGCAGATGAGCTTCCCCGTGAAGGGGATCGGGTCGACGGTGAAGTGGAACCCGGTGAAGTCGCGGAAGCTGTTCGCCTCGCTGCGCGAGGACCGGTCGCTTGCGCGGAGCGCTGCGCGCGGGCAGCAGGACGGCAAGGGGAAGCCGCCCGGGGCGGTGGTCGAGGTGGCGCCGGACCAGATCCGGGTCCAGGTCTACAACGGCACGCGTACGGACGGGCTCGGGCGGCGGGTGGACGACGCGCTGCGCGCCACGGGCTTCCGCACCACGGGGAACCCGATGGCGGGCGGCACCGGTCTGGTCCAGCGCACGCTCGTCGAGTACGACCCGCGCTGGGACCGCTCGGCCCGGTCGCTGGCGGCCGCGCTGCCCGGCGCCGAACTCCGCCCGGTCAAGGGCCTCGGCCCCACCCTGAAGGTGACGGCGGGCACGGACTTCAGGGCGGTGACGCCGGTGCGGGCGGAGGCGGCGGGGGCGGGCGAGTTCGAAACGGTACGGGGGGACGAGGTGGTGTGTCCCTAGTGGGCCTCCCCGCCGCCGCGTGGGCGGTTCGCGGCGTGCGTGCAGCGCTGCGCCTTCAGCGGGGTGCGAGGTTTCCCGGAGACGGGATGCCGGGTAGCGGCGCGCGTGCGCACGGCGGTGCGGGATAAGGGGCGCGGGGCTGTATCGATTTGCGGCTCCGCCGCGTGGGCGCGACCAGCCCACGACGGCCCGCAGCCGCGCAACGAGCCGCAAGGGGCCGGGCGGGAGCGGAAGTGCCCGGGGACGGGGTGCCGCTGTGCCCACCCGTGCCGCCCCTAGCGGCACGATTGCCCACAGCGGCGGGGGTAGCGGCGCACGTGCCGACAGCGGCGGGGGTTCAGGGGCGCGGGGAACTGCGCGATCAGCCACAGCCGGCCCGCAGCCGCGCGATGAACCCAAGGCACCCCGGGCGGAGCGCTAGTCGTCCAGGCCCTCTGCCGCCCGCTTCTCCCGCAGCTCCAGGATCGCCCGGCGCCGCGCCAGGCGGTGCGTGCGGCGGATCTGGGCCTCCTGGTAACGGCGCTCGTCGCGCTCCGTCTCGGGGAGCACCGGCGGCACGGGGCGCGGCTTGCCGTCCGCGTCGACCGCCGCGAAGACCAGGTACGCCGAGCCCACCTGCTGCGCCGGCGTGGACTCGTTCCAGCGCTCGGCCAGGACCCGTACACCGACCTCCATCGAGGACCGGCCGGTCCAGTTGACCTGGGCCTTCACATGGACCAGGTCCCCGACCCTGACCGGCATCAGGAACGCCATCTCGTCCATGGACGCCGTGACCGCCGGGCCCCCGGAGTGGCGGCCGGCGACCGCCCCCGCCGCGTCGTCCACCAGCTTCATGATCACACCGCCGTGGACCGTACCCAGAAGGTTCGTGTCATGGGCGGTCATGATGTGGCTCAGGGTGGTACGGGACGCCGAGGTCGGCTTGCCCGGAAGATCAGTCATACCGCCCAGCTTATGCGCGGCCGGGTGTGTCCTCATCGCGCGCACATTGCATCAGCTGTGCAACAGCCAGGGCCCAGATCCCCACCCGCCCTGTCAGACACGCGGGGGACCCGTGCATGCTTGACGGCATGAACGACGGATGGTCCGACGACGACCGCGGCGAGCGCTACGGCCGCGGCAGCTCCGCCGCGCAGCCGGACGGCCCGCGCGTGATGCGCCACGTGCAGCGGCCCGTGGGCTCCACGCCGGTGCGCCCGCAGCGCCCGGTCCCGCCGCAGCAGCCCTCGTACGACGACGGGGCCGGCTACGGACAGCAGCAGTACGGCAACGGTGTGCCCGCACCGGGCGCGTACGACAGTGGCTACAGCGACGGCCAGGTCTACGGCACCCCGTCCGGGCGCGGCCCCGGCGGCCCCGGCGGCCGGGGTCCGGGCGGGCCGGGCGGCGGCCCGGGCGCGGCCGGCGCCCCCGCCAGGCCGCGGCCGAACTGGAAGCGCCGCATCATGATCGGCTCGGCGGTCCTGGTGGTCGCGATCGTCGGCGTCTCCGTCGGCACGTACTTCTGGGCCGACGGCAAGATGCACCGCGACGTGGACCTGTCGAAGGTCATCGACCGCCCCGCCGACGGCAAGGGCACCAACTACCTCATCGTCGGCTCGGACTCCCGCGACGGGCTGTCCAAGGACGAGAAGAAGAAGCTGCACACCGGCTCCGCCGAGGGCAAGCGGACCGACTCGATGATGATCCTGCACACCGGTGACAACGGGAACACGATGATCTCGCTGCCGCGCGACTCGTGGGTGCAGATCCCCAGCTTCAAGGGCTCCCAGTCCGGAAAGCTGTTCCCGGCCAAGGGCCACAACAAGCTGAACGCGGCGTACGCGATGGACGGCCCCGAGCTGCTGGTGCGCACGGTCGAGGCCAACACCGGGCTGCACATCGACCACTACGCCGAGATCGGCTTCGCGGGCTTCGCGAACATCGTGGACGCGGTCGGCGGCGTGGAGATCGACATCCCGCAGGACATCAAGGACAGGGACTCGGGCGCCGACTTCAAGAAGGGCAAGCAGACCCTCGACGGCCAGCAGGCCCTCGCCTTCGTCCGCAACCGGCACGGCTACGCGGCCGGCGACCTGGAGCGCACCAAGAACCAGCAGCGCTTCCTGTCCGCCCTGGCCAGCCAGACGGCGACCCCGTCGACCGTGCTCAACCCGTTCAAGCTGTACCCGGTGATGGGCGCGGGCCTGGACACGCTGATCGTCGACAAGGACATGAGCCTGTTCGACCTGGGCGACATGTTCTGGGCGATGAAGGGCGTCACCAGCGGCGGCGGCACGTCGATGAACATGCCGATCTCCGGCAACGGCCCGCAGACGTCCCTGGTGTGGGACAGCGCGAAGGTCAAGCAGCTGGTGAACGAACTGAACAACGACCAGAAGGTCACGGTGACTTCGTCGCGCTGACGCCCTGTCAGACGTGCGCCGAGCGCGACAAGACTCACAGAGAAATCACAGGGCTCTGCACAACTGCCCGCCCTTGCCCCGCTTTGCCCGCCCAACTGGGGGGCCTGGCGGGGCTTTTGGCGTAAAGAAACCTCTACTGCACCCCTTGTTCCGGTCATACGATCACCGGCATTCGTGATTCTCCCGTACCCCGAAGGGGCGTAGTGAACATTCGCCGTGCTCTGGCGACGGCCGTCGCCGCCGCTGTGACCGCGCCCGTGGTGATGCTGTCGGCCGGGTCGGCGTTCGCCGACGCGCAGCCGCCGTCGCAGACGCAGAAGAAGAAGCCGACCATCGAGGAGTTGGAGAAGGCTGCTGCCGAGGCGAAGAAGGCGTACGACGAAGCCCTCACCGCGCAGAACATCGCCCAGAAGGCCGTCGACGCCGCGATGTCCGACGACGCGCCCCTGCATGTGAAGGCCAAGGCCGCCGCCGAGGAGGCGGGCGCCGCGACCGCCGCGAAGACCCTCGCCGACAAGGCCGTCACCGACGCGGCGGACATCCTCGCCGCGCTGCCCGCCGACGCGAAGCCCGAGGACCGGGCCGCCGCCCAGAAGGTCCTCGACGACGCCAAGAAGGACGCCGAGGAGGCGGCCGAGAAGAAGAAGGAAGCCGACGCCAAGGCCGCGGCGGCCCTAAAGGAGGCGCAGGACGCGGAGGTCGCCGCGCTCCGCACGCTGCACACCGCCACCGAGGCGACCAAGAAGGCCCTCGCCGCCAAGGAGGCCGCCGACCAGGCGCTCGCCGACGCCAAGAAGGAGGCCGAGAAGGAGGCCTGCGAGCCCGGCACCCGGCTCATCACCGCGGCCCTCACCGGCCTGCCGTCGAAGATCGCCGCCGGAACCACCACCGACTTCTCGCTGCGGATCACCAACGGCACGGAGAAGACCCTCGACCGGCTCCGGGCGTTCACGTACATCTGGGCCGCCGACAAGAGCAACCACAAGGTCTCCGGCGACCTGCTGCACCTCCAGTGGTCCACCGCCAGGTCCGGCGGTTGGAAGGACGTCGACAGCCTGCACCGCGCGGGTGCGATCGAGAACCTGGAGGCCGGTGCGCACGCCGACATGAAGCTCCGGCTGACGCTCGACGCCAAGACCCCGGCGGGCCAGGGCTTCGCCTTCGTCTCGGCCATCGACGCGCGCAAGTCCTGCGACGGCTCGCAGCCGCCGATGGACAAGTACCCGTTCGAGATCCTCGCCGCCGGTACCAAGCCCGGCACGCAGGGGAAGAGCACCCCGGACGCCAAGCCCCAGGGCGGCACCTCCACCACCCCGGTGAACACCGCCGCCACCGGTCAGCTCGCCGCCACCGGCTCCTCCCCCGCCACCCCGAAGCTCGCCCTCGCGGGCGGCGCGGCCGTGGTGGTGGGCGCGGGCGCGCTCCTGGCGGCACGCCGCCGCACCGACGGCTGAGCACGGCCCCGCACACGCCTCGGGCCCGCATCCGTGACGCACGGATGCGGGCCCGACTCGCTTGCCGCTACGGCAGGTTGCGCGCCATCACGATGCGCTGGACCTGGTTCGTACCCTCGTAGATCTGCGTGATCTTCGCGTCGCGCATCATGCGCTCGACCGGGTAGTCGCGGGTGTAGCCGTAGCCGCCGAGGAGCTGGACGGCGTCCGTGGTGGCCTCCATCGCGACGTCCGAGGCGAAGCACTTCGCCGCCGCGCCCAGGTAGGTCAGGTCCGCGTCGCCGCGCTCCGAGGCCGCGGCGGCCTGGTACGTCAGGGCGCGGGCGGCGGAGATCTTCATCGCCATGTCGGCGAGCATGAACTGGATGCCCTGGAACTCGGCGATCGGCTTGCCGAACTGCTTGCGCTCCTTGACGTAGCCCTTGGCGTAGTCGAGGGCGCCCTGGGCGATGCCGAGGGCCTGGGCCGCGATGGTGATGCGGGTGTGGTCCAGGGTCTTCATCGCCGTGGCGAAGCCGGTGCCCTCCTCGCCGATCATGCGGTCGGCGGGGATGCGGACGTTGTCGAGGTAGACCTCGCGGGTCGGGGAGCCCTTGATGCCGAGCTTCTTCTCCGGGGCGCCGAAGGAGACGCCCTCGTCCGACTTCTCGACGACGAAGGCGGAGATGCCCTTCGAGCGCTTCTCCGGGTCCGTCACGGCCATCACCGTGTAGTAGTCGGAGACGCCCGCGTTGGTGATCCAGCGCTTCACGCCGTTGAGGACCCAGAAGTCGCCGTCGCGGACCGCGCGGGTCTTCATGCCCGCCGCGTCCGAGCCCGCGTCCGGCTCCGAGAGGCAGTACGAGAACATCGCGTCGCCCTTGGCCAGCGGGCCCAGGTACTTCTTCTTCAGCTCCTCGGAGCCGGAGAGGATCACCGGGAGCGAGCCGAGCTTGTTCACGGCCGGGATGAGGGAGGAGGACGCGCAGACGCGGGCCACCTCCTCGATCACGATGACGGTGGCGAGCGCGTCGGCGCCGGCGCCGCCGTACTCCTCGGGGACGTGCACGGCGTGCAGGTCATTGGCGACCAGAGCGTCCAGCGCCTCCTGCGGGAAGCGGGCCTCCTCGTCGACCTCGGCCGCGAACGGCGCGATCTTCGCCTCGGAGAGCGAGCGGATCGCGTCACGGAGCATGTCGTGTTCTTCGGACGGGCGGTACAGGTCGAAATCAGCCGTTCCGGCCAAGGTGACTCACTCCCCAAGGGCGCTAACTACCGTTAAGTAACCTTAATTTTAGTGGGGTGTACGGCTCGGGGCATACGTGAGCTTGACGACAGCCCCCCTGCCTGCGGTTCCGGTGCGGATCACAGGCGTGGCAAGGGCCCGACTATGCTCGGGCAGCGTCCTCAAGCCCGTACCTCCCAGGAGCACCGCATGGCCCTCAAGATCACTGTGATCGGCACCGGATACCTCGGGGCCACCCACGCCGCGGCCATGGCGGAGCTGGGATTCGAGGTGCTGGGCCTCGACGTCGTCCCCGAGAAGATCGAGATGCTGGCGCAGGGGCGCGTGCCGATGTACGAGCCGGGGCTTGAGGAGCTGCTGGGCAAGCACGTCGCCGGGATCGAGGGGTCCAGCGGGCGGCTGCGCTTCACCACCTCCTGGGAGGAGGTCGGCGCCTTCGGCGATGTGCACTTCGTCTGTGTGAACACCCCGCAGAAGCACGGCGAGTACGCCTGCGACATGTCGTACGTCGACGCCGCCTTCGCCTCGCTCGCGCCGCACCTGCGCGAGGGCGCGCTGGTGGTCGGGAAGTCGACCGTGCCGGTCGGGTCCGCCGCCCGGCTCGCCGCGGGGCTGCCCGAGGGCGTGCAGCTGGCCTGGAACCCCGAGTTCCTGCGCGAGGGCTTCGCCGTGAACGACACCCTGCACCCCGACCGGATCGTGGTCGGCGTGGAGAGCGAGCGGGCCGAGAAGCTGCTGCGCGAGGTGTACGCGACCCCGGTCGGCGAGGGCTCCCCGTTCGTGGTGACCGACTTCCCGACCGCCGAGCTGGTGAAGACCTCGGCGAACTCCTTCCTGGCCACCAAGATCTCGTTCATCAACGCCATGGCCGAGGTGTGCGAGGCCGCCGACGGAGATGTCGTGAAGCTCGCCGAGGCCATCGGGCACGACGAGCGGATCGGCTCGAAGTTCCTGCGGGCCGGGATCGGGTTCGGCGGCGGCTGTCTGCCGAAGGACATCCGCGCGTTCATGGCCCGGGCCGGTGAGCTCGGCGCCGACCAGGCGCTCACCTTCCTGCGCGAGATCGACTCCATCAACATGCGCCGCCGCGGCCAGATGGTCGAGATGGCGCGGGAGGCGCTCGGCGGCGGGTCCTTCCTCGGCAAGCGGGTCGCCGTGCTCGGCGCGACCTTCAAGCCGGACTCCGACGACGTACGCGACTCGCCCGCCCTGAACGTGGCCGGGCAGATCCACCTCCAGGGCGGCCAGGTCACCGTCTACGACCCCAAGGGCATGGACAACGCCCGCCGCCTCTTCCCCACGCTCGGTTACGCGGACACCGCGCTCGACGCGGTCCGGGGCGCGGACGTGGTGCTCCACCTCACCGAGTGGCGCGAGTTCCGCGAGCTGGACCCGGCCGCGCTGGGCGAGGTGGCCGACGCCCGGATCGTCCTGGACGGGCGGAACGCGCTGGACGCGGTGAAGTGGCGCGAGGCGGGCTGGACGTTCCGGGCGATGGGCCGCCCGAGGGCCTGACCGCCAGGATCTACGTCGGGTCCAGATCCTCGATGGTGGCGGTGGAGGGCCCCCGGCGGGGCTGGGCCGCGCGGGCGGCGAAGTCGACGTCGCGGATGACCCGGGCGAGGTTTCCCCAGGTCAGCGCGGCGAGATCGGTGTCGTCCCAGCCGCGGCCGATGAGCTCGGCGAGCAGTACGGGGTAGCGGGAGGCGTCCTCCAGGCCGACGGTGCGCGGGGCGCCCGCCTTGAGGCCGTACCCGCCCGAGAGGCCGATGTGGCCGGGCCCGACGACATCGCGCAGATGCTCGATGTGATCGGCGACGTCCAGCACACAGCCGGGTCTTCCGGCCCGCGCGACCTGCGCGGGGGCGAAGCTCACCAGACACACTCCCCCGTTCTCGGCGAACCCGTCGAGGAGCTCGTCGGTGACGTTGAGCGGGTGGTCGGTGAGGGCGCGGGCGGCCGAGCGGGTGAAGATCAGCGGGGCCTTGGCGCAGCCGAGGGTCTGGCGGACGGTCTCGGGGGCGGCGCCGGACAGGTCGATGAGCATGCCGAGCCGGGTGAGCTCCCGTACGACCTCCTGCCCGAAGCGGGTCAGGCCCGCGCGGGTCCAGCTCGTGGTGGCGGTGAGGGCGACGGCGCGTACGCCGAGGGCGTGGTACGCCCGGACCGTGCCCAGCGAGTCGCCCAGCGCATGGGCGGCGACCGGTCCGAACAGCGACGCGATACGGCCGTGGTTACGGGCGTCGGCGAGGTCCCCGACGGCCTGCGCGAGCCGCAGCCCCTCCGGGCAGGCGTCGACGAGCGTACGGAGCCGGTCGACGCGTTCGAGGGTGGCGCTGACGGGGTCCGGGCAGTCGGCGGCGACCATCAGCGACCAGAACTGCGCGCCGACGCCGCCGTGGCGCATCCGCGGGATGTCGGTGTCGAGCGAACTCTCCCCGAGCTCGAGGTCGTGCCACGGGGTGTTCACGAGCACCTGGGCGAGGGTGTTGTAGCCGTCGGCGACGGGGTGGGCGCGGAGGAGGGCGTGGATGCGGGTGCGGACGTCGGGGTCGAGGGTGTCGTGGGGGGCGACCGCTTCCGCCTCCGGCGTGGGTTCGGCGGGCGTGGGCTTCGGCTTCGCGCCGCGTTTCCGGGGGGTGGGGCGGTCCAGCGCGCCTATCGCGGCGGTGGCGTCGTCGGCCTCGTCCTGCAGATCTGCCATGACGGTCTCCCGGTTCGGCGTCGGCGACGGCAGTACGGCCACGATCACATGGGGGCGGCGGGGGGTCGCGGCGGACGGGGCGTTCGGGGGAGGCCCGGTGTTCGTCTGCGGGCCGGTGGGAGCTGGTCGCGCAGTTCCCCGCGCCCCTTGAATGCCGCTGCGCGGCATCCACGGGGCGCCCCGGAGGGGCGCTTCCAGGGGCGCGGGGAACTGCGCGAGCAACCAACGACGGTCCGCAGACGAAAGGGGTCCTGGGCGCAGCCCCCGGAGGGTTTAGGGAAGGGGCGGGGTGGGGGGCTCAACCGTCCAGGGAAGACAGCGTCGCGTTCGACGGCCCCCGCCGCCCCCGCTCATCCCGCCCCACGGACTCCGCATCCCGCAGCACCCGCACCGCGTTCCCCCACGTCAGCTTCGCCACGTCCCCCTCCGACCAGCCGCGGCTGAGGAGTTCGGCGATCAGGTTGGGGTAGCCGGAGACGTCGTCCAGGCCGGACGGGGTGAACGCCGTGCCGTCGAAGTCGCCGCCGATGCCGACGTGGTCGATCCCGGCGACCGCCCGCATGTGGTCGAGGTGGTCCGCCACCGTCACCACCGTCGCGACCGGACGCGGATGCGCCGCCTCGAAGGCGGCGTGCAGCGCCATCGCCTCGGGCGAGGTGTCCAGCGCGTGCAGCCCGTGCGCCCGCAGGTTCTCGTCCGCCGCCGCCGTCCACTCCACCGCCGCGGGCAGGATGAACTTCGGTACGAAGGTCACCATCGCCACTCCCCCGTTGGAGGGGAGGAGCGCCAGCACGTCGTCGGGCACGTTGCGCGGGTGGTCGCACACCGCCCGCGCGGAGGAGTGCGAGAAGATCACCGGCGCCGTCGACGTGGACACCGCGTCCCGCATCGTCGTCGCCGCCACGTGCGAGAGGTCGACGAGCATGCCGAGGCGGTTCATCTCGCGGACCACCTCGTGGCCGAACGGGGACAGGCCCCCGACCCCCGGCGCGTCCGTCGCCGAGTCCGCCCAGGCGATGTTGTCGTTGTGCGTCAACGTCATGTAGCGGACGCCCAGCGCGTACAACGCCCGCAGCGTGGCGAGGGAGTTGTTGATGGAGTGGCCGCCCTCGGCGCCCTTGAGCGACGCGATGCGGCCCGCCGCCCGCGCCTTCTCCATGTCGTCCGCCGTCAGCGCCCCCGCCAGGTCCCCGGGGTAGCGCGCGATCAGCTGGTCGACGCAGTCGATCTGCTCAAGGGTCGCGCTGACCGCCTCGTCGCCCGCCAGGTCGGTACGCACGTACACCGACCAGAACTGCGCGCCGACCCCGCCCGCCCGCAGCCGGGGGATGTCGGTGTGCAGACGGCCGGTCTGGTCCTGCCCGACGTCGCGGCGCGCGAGGTCGTAGCGGACCTGCTTGCGCAGCGCCCAGGGGAGGTCGTTGTGGCCGTCGACGACGGGGTGCTGGGCCAGCAGCGTACGGGCTCGCGCGAGGTGGTCCACCGTGCTCACTTTCCGAAGCCGAAGGACGCCGAGGACTCCACCTTGGAGCGCAGCCGCCTGCCCTTCTCCGTCGCCTGGTCGTTCAGCTCCTGCTGGAACTCCCGCATGCGCGCGAGGAGTTCGGGGTCATGGGCGGCCAGGATACGGGCGGCCAGCAGGCCCGCGTTGCGCGCCCCGCCCACCGACACCGTCGCCACCGGCACCCCGGCCGGCATCTGCACGATGGACAGCAGGGAGTCCATGCCGTCCAGGTACTTCAGCGGCACCGGCACGCCGATCACCGGCAGCGGGGTGACCGAGGCGAGCATGCCGGGCAGATGGGCCGCCCCGCCCGCACCCGCGATGATCGCCTTCAGGCCGCGGTCCGCCGCCTGCTCGCCGTACGCGATCATCTCGTGCGGCATCCGGTGCGCCGAGACCACGTCGACCTCGTACGCGATCTCGAACTCGTGCAGGGCCTGGGCGGCGGCCTCCATGACCGGCCAGTCGGAGTCCGAGCCCATGACGATGCCGACCACTGGATTCATTTCAATCTCCTTGCGTACCTTTTGCTGCGCGGCGAGATCCCAGAGTGCCAGACAGGCTCACGCAGGATCTCCTACGTGGAGACCTCGGCGATGCTCACAGGATGGAAGAAGGCCGAGGAAAAGGACGCTGCGGAGTACACCCGTTCCGCGTTCCGATTCCGGGACGGGGAACTCACGCTCGCGAAGATGCGTGGTCCATTGGCGATCGTGTGGTCGCCTTCTCTCCCCGACGGCGCCGAGCCGTCCACGGTCACAGTGTCCCGGGACAGGGCGGTCGGCCTCGATGCGGGCATCACCAACCTGGTGACCCTGTCCACCGGGGAGAAGATCACCAGCCCCAAGTGCGAGAAGAAGGACCGCCCGTCCGCGGCCTGCTCGGAAACCGCACCCTCGCACGTGCGATCTCGGATGCCTCGTGGGCGGAACTGCGTTCCCGGTTGGAGTACAAGTGCGCCTGGTACGGGCGCGAGCCGATCGCGATCGACCGGTTCTTCCCGTCGAGCAGAACCTGCTCCGCCTGTGGCCTGATCCGCGACAAGCTGCCCTTGAACGTCCGGGAGCGGACGTGCGGGGGATGCGGCACCCGGCACGACCGGGATCACAACGCCGCGAAGACCCTCCTGGGTCATGGCGCGAGCTGTGGCCGTTCCCTCCCCGCATGGTGCGGGGAGGGAACGAGGTCACTCGGTGATCGTTCCTCTGAGGTAGTCGGCCGCGTGACGGGCGCGCTCGCGCACGTCAGCGAGGTCGTCGCCGTAGGTGTTGACGTGGCCGACCTTACGGCCGGGCTTCACGTCCTTGCCGTACATATGGATCTTGAGCTGGGGGTCGCGGGCCATGCAGTGCAGATACGCGTAGTACATGTCGGGGTAGTCGCCGCCGAGCACGTTGCACATGACCGTCCACTTCGACCTCGGGCGCGGGTCGCCCAGCGGAAGGTCGAGCACGGCCCGGACGTGGTTGGCGAACTGCGAGGTGATCGCGCCGTCCTGGGTCCAGTGGCCGGAGTTGTGCGGGCGCATCGCCAGTTCGTTGACCAGGATGCGGCCGTCGCGGGTCTCGAAGAGCTCGACCGCGAGGTGGCCGACCACGCCCAGCTCGTCCGCGATCCTGAGCGCCAGCTGCTGGGCCTCGCCCGCCAGCTCCTCGGCGAGGCCGGGCGCGGGGGCGATCACGGTGTCGCAGACCCCGTCGACCTGGACCGACTCGACGACCGGGTAGGACACGGCCTGGCCGTGCGGGGAGCGGACCACGTTGGCCGCGAGCTCCCGTACGAAGTCGACCTTCTCCTCGGCCAGGACGTCCACGCCCGCCTTGAAGGCGTCCGCCGCGTCCGCCTCGGAGCGTACGAACCACACGCCCTTGCCGTCGTAGCCGCCCCGGACGGTCTTGAGGATGACGGGGTAGCCCTCGCCCTCCGCCGCGAACCGCGACACGTCGGCCGGGTCCGCCACCAGCCGGTGGCGGGGGCAGGGCGCGCCGATCTCGTCGAGCTTGGCGCGCATCACCCCCTTGTCCTGGGCGTGCACCAACGCGTCGGGCCCCGGCCGGACGGGAATGCCGTCCGCCTCCAGGGCCCGCAGGTGTTCGGTGGGTACGTGCTCGTGATCGAACGTGATCACGTCACAGCCGCGCGCGAAGGCACGCAGCGTGTCCAGGTCGCGATAGTCGCCGATGACGACATCGCTCACCACCTGGGCCGCCGAGTCCTGGGGGGTGTCACTGAGCAACTTGAATCTGATGCCGAGGGGGATGCCCGCCTCGTGGGTCATACGGGCGAGCTGACCGCCGCCGACCATGCCGACTACCGGGAACGTCACGCCCCCAGGGTATCCGCCGTCCCCGGGGCCCCCGCCGGAGCGGCCCGCGGGCCGGGGCGGGGCCGGGCGTGGCCGGGATTTGCGGGCGCCCACGAGCGGGGCCCGGGGGCGCTGGTTAGCATGGCCAGGTTGGCGTACGACCAACGACACGGATCTTGAGAACGACACCGAACCGAACGGGGCTGGGCGATCACCATGAGTGAACGGGGCGCATTGCGTACGCGACTGCAGCTGCTCGCCCGGGAGATCGCGAAGTTCGGCGCCGTGGGCGCCATCGGGTTCGTCGTCAACGCGATCGTCTTCAACCTGTGCATGCACGTGGCCCACCTCGCGGTCGTACGCTCCGGTGTCATCGCCACCGCCGTCGCCATCGCCACCAACTACGTCGGCAACCGCTACTGGACCTACCGGCACACCGACAGCGGCCGGCGCAGCCGGGAGCTGATGCTCTTCCTGCTGTTCAGCGGCATCGGCCTGGTGATCGAGAACGGTGTGCTGGCGCTCTCGCACTACGGCTTCGGCTACACCTCGACCGTCGCCGACAACGTCGCCAAGAACGTGGTGGGCCTCGGCCTCGGCACGGTCTTCCGGTTCTGGTCGTACCGCACCTGGGTGTTCCGGGCGCTGCCGGCCCGGGAGGCCGTGCAGACCGCCGAATCCTTTCTCGGCGAGGCCCCGCAGCCGTACCCGTACGCCCGCAACAACTCCGGCTCCTGAATCAGGGGCGTAAACCGGTCATCTGATCGTCTGCTCCGGCTCGCGCGGGCCGCGCGCCACCCGGCTGAGGAACAGCGCGAACACCGCGGGCTGCTGCTGGAGCATCTCCAGGCGGCCGCCGTCCGCCTCCGCCAGGTCGCGGGCGACCGCGAGGCCGATGCCGGTGGAGTTGCGGCCGCTGATGGTCCGCTCGAAGATCCGCGCCCCGAGGTCGGACGGCACGCCGGGCCCCTCGTCGGTTACCTCGACGACGGTCTGGTTTCCGGTGACGCGGGTGCGCACCGCGACCGTGCCGCCGCCGTGCATCAGCGAGTTCTCGATCAGCGCCGCCAGGACCTGGGCGACCGCCCCCGGCGTCCCCACCGCCTGCAGCCCCTGCTTGCCGGAGCGCACGATCGCGCGGCCCGCGCTGCGGTAGGCCGGGCGCCACTCCTCCAGCTGCTGCTTGACCACCTCGTCGAGGTCGAAGACGACGGCCGAACCGATCCGGGGGTCGCGGGAGTTGGTGAGGAGGCGCTCCACCACGTCGGTGAGCCGCTCGACCTGGGTGAGCGCGATCGTCGCCTCCTCCTTGACCGTGTCCAGGTCGTCGGTGAGGGCGATCTCCTCCAGGCGCATCGAGAGCGCGGTGAGCGGGGTGCGCAGCTGGTGGGAGGCGTCGGCGGCGAGCCGGCGCTCGGCGGTGAGCATCCGCCCGATCCGCTCGGCGGAGGAGTCCAGGACGTCGGCGACCCGGTCCAGCTCGTGCACCCCGTACCGCTTGTGGCGGGGTCGCGGGTCGCCGGAGCCGAGCCGCTCCGCGGTCTCGGCCAGATCGGTGAGCGGGGAGGCCAGCTTGTTGGCCTGGCGTACGGCGAGGAGCACCGCGGAGACGATGGCGAGCAGCGCCACCGCGCCGATGATCAGCAGGGTGCGCCCGACCTCCCGGGTGACCGTGGAGCGGGACTCCTCGACCAGGACGGCCTCGCCGCGCTCGCCCTCGGCGGAGCCGCGGATGAGCGAGCCGCTGGGCCGGGTGCCGAGCTCGATGGGGGCGCGGCCGGGGATGTCGATGCGGGCGTAGCGGTCGGGGCCGACCCCGGCCAGCGACTGGGCGCTGACCGTCTCGCCCGCGAGCATCCGGCTGTCGATGACGCTGACCAGCCGCAGCGCCTCGGAGTTCACGCTCTCCTGGGCGCTGCTGCTGATCGTCCTGGTCTCGACGATGACGAGGGAGACGCCGAAGACGGCGATCACCACGAGCACCACGGCGAGCGTGGAGTTGATCAGTCGGCGGCGCATGGCTCAGTGTCCCAGGACGTACGGGCGCGGGTCGTCGGCTCTTCCCGAAGTCGTCAGCTCTTCTCGAAGCGGAAGCCGACGCCGCGCACGGTGGCGATGTAGCGCGGGTTGGCGGCGTCGTCGCCGAGCTTCTTGCGCAGCCAGGAGATGTGCATGTCGAGCGTCTTGGTCGAGGACCACCAGGTGGTGTCCCAGACCTCGCGCATCAGCTGGTCTCGGGTGACGACCCGGCCCGCGTCGCGCACCAGCACCCGCAGCAGGTCGAACTCCTTGGCGGTGAGCTGGAGCTCCTCGTCGCCCATCCAGGCACGGTGCGACTCGACGTCGATCCGCACGCCGTGGGTGGCGGGCTGGGGGGCCGGCTCGGTGGCGCCGCGCCGCAGCAGGGCCCGCACCCGGGCCAGCAGCTCGGCGAGGCGGAACGGCTTGGTGACGTAGTCGTCGGCGCCGGCGTCGAGGCCGACCACGGTGTCCACCTCGTCGGCGCGGGCGGTCAGCACCAGGATCGGGACGGTGTGGCCCTCGGCGCGGAGTCTGCGGGCCACCTCCAGGCCGTCCATTCCGGGCAGCCCCAGGTCGAGCACGACCAGGTCGGCGCCTCCCTGGAGTCCGGCGTCGAGGGCGGTCGGGCCGTCCTCGCGGACCTCGACCTCGTAACCCTCCCGACGCAGTGCGCGGGCCAGCGGCTCCGAGATGGACGCGTCGTCCTCGGCGAGCAGTACACGGGTCATGGGGGTGATGGTAGTCCGCGACCGGGACGGGCTGTCCGTGGAACCCGTCAGGGACCGGCCGGGGTTGGGGGACACGTCCGTTCTTGATCGTCCCCTGATCGCCTCTTGATCGTCCGACGGCCGTTCCTTGATCGTCTTTTGCCCGTCCGCCCCTGCGGCTCTGGGATGCGATCCTGTTAACCACCTTCGAATGTGGGCAGATGGTTCCAGCGGCGCCTGTGATCCATCTCTCAAGTCCTTCCATATGCGGCCGTGTGGTGTCGTATGGTGTCTCAACGCCTTTAGCACTAACACGGGGACCTTTGGCCTGCTTGGCGCGCCAAGGGTCTCTTTTCTGCACAAGGACCGGAATTATCTATTCCGTTTCCGAAGACAGTGAATGACCTATGGGCCGGGCCCCGGGCGCGATGGTGCGCCCCGGGCGTGGATCCCGGTGGGTCCGTCCTCTCGCCTCCGTCACCCACGGAGCGAACCCCTCGGGCGTAGGGGTGGGACGGCTCCCCTGCCGGTGCCGGCCACCCCCACCGGGCGCGATCACCGCTCACGAAGCGCGCGTCCCGAGCAAGCAAGGATCGACCATGGCGTCCAGCCTGACGAAGGACTCGGCCAGCACCACCGGCTCCGAGAAGACCTTCTTCGGCCACCCCCGCGGCCTGGCCACTCTCTTCATGACCGAGATGTGGGAGCGCTTCTCCTACTACGGCATGAAGGCACTGCTCACCGTCTACCTGCTCTCCGGCGGCCCCGGTGCCGGCGAGGGGAGCATGGGCGGCGGTCTGGCCATGGACGTGGCCACCACCACGGTCATCGTCTCCGTCTACTCGGCGATGGTGTACCTGCTGGCCATGCCCGGCGGTTGGCTCGGCGACCGCGTCTGGGGGCCCCGCAAGACGGTGGCCATCGCGGCCGTCACGATCATGTCCGGCCACATCGTGCTGGCGCTGCCCGGCGGTCAGGCACCCTTCTTCGCGGGTCTGGCTCTGGTCGCGGCCGGTTCCGGTCTGCTCAAGGCCAACATCTCCACGATGGTCGGCCACCTGTACGACGGCCCGGACGACCCGCGCCGCGACGGCGGCTTCACGATCTTCTACATGGGCATCAACGCCGGTGCCTTCTTCGCGCCGCTGGCCATCGGCACCGTCGGCCAGAAGGTCAACTGGCACCTCGGCTTCAGCATGGCCGCGGTCGGCATGGCCATCGGTCTCGCCGCCTTCCTCATGGGCACCCGCAACCTGAGCCCGAAGAGCAACGTCGTTCCCAAGCCGCTGGCGGCCGAGGAGCGCACGGCCTTCCTGCGCAAGGGCATGATCTGGGTGGCCATCGCCGCCGTCTTCTACGGTGTCGTCGGCTTCACCGGCCACTTCACCCTGAACTGGGCGATGATCCCGCTCACGATCATCGGCCTGGTCGTCCCGGCGGGCGTGCTGCTGCGCATCAAGCGCGACAAGGACCTCTCGACCACCGAGCAGTCGAAGATGACCGGCTACATCTGGTTCTTCGTCGCGGCCGCCGTGTTCTGGATGATCTACGACCAGGGCGCGTCCACCGTCCAGGCATTCGGCGAGGGCAAGGCCGCCCACACGATGCTCGGCTTCAACTTCCCGACCTCCTGGTACCAGTCGCTGAACCCGCTGTTCATCATGGCGCTGGCCCCGGTCTTCGCCTGGATCTGGGTGTGGCTGAACCGCAAGGGCAACGAGCCGAGCAGCATCGTGAAGTTCACGATGGGCCTGGTGCTCATCGGCGTCTCGTTCTTCTTCTTCCTGATCCCGCTCGCCATGGCGGCGAACGGCACCGCGGTCAGCCCGATGTGGCTGGTGGGCATCTACTTCATCCAGACCGTGGGTGAGCTGTGCCTGTCGCCGGTCGGCCTGTCGGTCACGACGAAGATGGCCCCGGCCAAGTACGCCAGCCAGATGATGGGCGTGTGGTTCCTCGCGGTCACCGCCGGTGACTCCGTCGCCAGCCTGCTCTCGAACCCCGCCGTGTTCGGCGTCGACCTCAACGGCACCAGCGCCGTGGCGATCGAGGCCACCCTCGCCGTCCTCGCGGGTGTGGCGGTCTTCATGTACCGCAAGAAGGTCAAGGAGCACATGGGCACCGTCCGCTGACGCGCCCTCACAGCACGGGAACGGCCCGGTACGCATCGCGCGTACCGGGCCGTTCCCGTGTCCGGACCGCTACTTGGTCTGGACGCTGAAGCCGCGCAGGAAGTTCTTGAAGCCGCACTGCACCGTGGACTTCTGTCCGGGACCAACCCACGGGCCGTGCATCGTGTACGTCACCATGTGCTCCCGGGCCCCCTGGAGCTGGTCGCACTTGATCTCGACACGGTGCTGCGAGACGGTCTTGCTGCCGCCGCCACTGCACACGGAGTAGGCGTTCGGACGGCCTGCCCGGTCCATGTCGGCGTACGCCTTGCAGGTGTACTTCCCGGCCGCCTGAGCCGGAGCCGCGGTGATGAGCCCTGTGCCGCCCGCGCCCAACATGACGGCGAGCGCCCCTGCGGCAGCTTTGCTCCCCCAACGCATCATGTGCGTTCCTTTCCGTGCAATGAACCCGCAGCAAGGCAGTGGTCAAGCTTCCCAACTGCGGGTTCAGCAGTTTCGTCATGTCCGCCCTTCGCTCAGGCGAACATCACAAACCTTCCACGCAGATCATCTGGTTACAAGGTGCTACCTCAAGAACACGGGAAGTTTGAGGGGATCTGAGCTTCCCGAGATCGGCATGGCGGACGCTGTCACCCCCGCCCGCGCAACCGTCGCCACGGGGTGAAGGTGAAGACCGCGCCGCCGAGCAGTACGGCGGTCCCGGCGATGAGGCCGAGGGCGCGCAGGGCGCCGTGGTCGTTCGCGCCGGTCTCGGCGAGGCCGCCGGACGCGGCCGCGCCGCCGCCGGTGGCGGAGCCGCCGCCCGAGGACGTGCTGCCGCCCGACGTGCCGCCCTGCTGGGCCGTGGTGTCGAGCTCCAGGGACACGGGGGCCGTGCCCTTGACCGTGCAGGGGATGTTGATCTTCTGGCCGGCCAGGGTGACGTCGATCGTCAGGGTGCCGGGGCTGAGCGTCGACTTGCCACTCGCACCCGGCTTGTAGGTGCCGGTCATGTCGGAGAGGCTGACCGGGTCGCCGGTGTTCAGGGGGCCGGAGTTGGCCGGACCCGTCACCGTCACCGAGCCCTTGTCGGCGCCGCCGACGGTGATCTGCATGGAGGGCTTCAGCGCGCCCGCGGGGAGCGGGGCCGGGCTGTTCATGACGCCCTTGGCGGTCTTGACCGTGAGGTCGTAGCTCCCGCCGTTCTTCTTGGCGCCGATCGTCACCTTGGAGTTGATACTGGCCGGGCCGGGGGCCTTGCAGGCGAAGGTGACCGCGACTTCCTTGCCGGGGAAGTCGGTCTGGCCGCCGCTGCCGCCGGTGGTGCCACCGGCGGTGGTTCCGCCCGTGGTCGTGGTGCCGCCGGAGGTGGTGGTCCCGCCGCTCCCGGTCGTCCCGCCGGAGGTGGTGGTGCCGCCCGAGGCCGTGGTGCCGCCACTCCCGGTCGTCCCACCGGAAGCCGTCGTCCCGCCCGAAGCCCCCCCGCCGTCCGTCACCTTGATCGTCGCCCCGGCGCCGACCGTCTCCTTCGGGGAGCACTTGGTGTCCGTCGAGAGCGGCTTGCTGACGTTGATGTTGTACTTGTCCGGCGTCAGCGTGACGTCGCCCGCCTTGGTCAGCTTCAGCTTCGCCTTCATGTCGGGCAGGACCATCGGGCTGTTCTTGGGAATCGGCGGGTTCTGCCGCGGACCCTCCACCGCCAGGTCGGCGCTCTGCGCACCGGCCACCTTGACGGTGCCGGTCGGCTTCACGGTGTCCTTCTCCAGGTCGAGCACATCGGGGTTCTTGGACGCGGCCTGGACTGTCTTCCACACCACTTCGACCTCGTCGCCCACCTTCGCCTCGGCGGGCGCGGTGATCTGCACCTTGGTGGTGCCCTCGACGGGCGGCAGGCCGGAGATGGGGGGCGGGATGCACTCGGTGGCGTACGAGACCTCTGCCGCCCGAGCGGGCCCGGCGGCCAGAATGATTCCCGCGCCGCCGAGCATCAGCGCGACTCCGGCCGCGCTCATCCTCCGTTGCGTGGTCACGGATTTCCCTTCGTCGTGGGGGTGTTCGGACGGTTCTCGGTCGGTGCGGAGTCGGGGGTGAACCACGGCAGGGCCGTCGTGGTGGTCTTGGTCGTGGTGGTCGTGGTGCCGTTCGCCGTCGGCTGCGGGGCCGGTTCGGCGGCGGGCCTGCGTACGGGCCAACGGGGTCGGCCCCGGCGGCCGCGGTCGGTGCGGTCGCCGTCGGTCCGGCCACCGCCCGCGCGCCCCCGCCGCGCGTGCCCCGCCCCGCTCGGGCGGACCTTGTCCACCACCGCCATCCCGATGCGGAACACCGCCGCCGGGACGACCAGGCACAGCAGGATCCAGAAGAGCGTGACGCCCCACGGGCGGCCCACCCCCCACGGCTGGGTGGCGAGCACCTTCTGCCCGTACCTCACGGAGACCTGGTAGTCGCCGTGCGCGCCCGCCGACAGCTCGAAGCCCAGCCTGACCTCGGCCTTGCCGCCGGGCGCGATGGTGCCCTTCCACTGCCGGTCCTCCCACTGCGGCGCGAACACGCCGTGCGAGGTGCCCACTTGGAAGACCGGGTCCTTGACCGGGGCCGAGCCGAGGTTGCCGACGGTGACGACGAGCGCGCGCGAGGGCGGCGCCCCGAACCAGGTGAGGATCCCGCTGCTCCCGTCGAGCCGCGGCGCGGTCAGGACTCTCAGGCGCCCGGTGCCCGACTGCTCGGGCAGCGGCGCCACCGGATGGCCGGTGATCTTCAACTCGGCGTCCACCACGGCCTGTTCACCCGTCACCGTGGCGACGTGCACCACACAGGGGCAGGGCTTGGGCGGTGCGGCCACCGGCAGCGGCTTGCTGAAGGCGCCCTTGGCGTCGGTGGTCACCGCGCGCCCGTCGGCGTTGGCGCAGGAGTTGGTGCCGCCGATCACGCCCTGGCCGGGGGTGGACCGGCCGCAGACCAGCAGCATCAGGAGCGTGCCGGGCCGCCAGCCGGTGCCACTGGCGGTGATCTCGGTCCCTTTGGCCGCCTCCGGCCTGGAGAGCGTCACGACGGGCTTCGCGTCGTCAGCGGCCGCGGGCGGCGCCCACGCGAGCGGGAGCATCAGCAGTACGGCCGCGACCAGCGCCGCCACCTTCGTGCGCGGCTTCACGATGCTGCTCCCGTCGTCGCCAACTCACTTACGGGTTCGGTGACTTCAGGGCCGCCAGGGTCGGACCGGCGCCGCCGCCTCCGTATCCACAGCGCCGCGCCCACACCCGCCACCGCGCATCCCGCGCCCGCCACCGGGCCCCACGGCACGAACACCGCCGAGGCCGTCGCCTCGCTCCGGGCGGCCCCGGCCGCCGTCACCGTCAGGCGCACCTCGACGCGGTCGAGGGCGGGCGGGTGCCGCCACGGCTCGGTCAGCTCGACGCGCTGCCCGGGCAGCAGCTCCACCGGCAGCGCCCGGGCCGGGCGCCGCAGCGGCTGCCCGAAGAGCCCGTCGGCGTACACCGCAAGGCTCGGGGCGAGCGTCGTGTTGCCCCGGTTGACCAGGGCGTAACGGATGAGGGAGCGGCCCTTGTCGACGGTCACGTCCTCGACGGTGAGCGCGGGCAGGACCGGGCCCGCGACCCGCACCTGGACCCGTACCCCCGTCTCCCGGCCGCCGCCGGACGCGACGAGCGCCGCCGGGTGGTCGCCGGGCGCGGCGCCCGCCGGGACGGTGACCGCGAACGGCACGTCGGCCCGGGTGCGCGGCGGGATCCGCACCTCGGCCGAGGCGAGCGCGAGCCACGGGTCGGCGCCGGGGCGCACCGCGAAGGCGCCGGTGGAGGTGTTGTAGGCGGTGGCTCCGCGCAGCCGCAGGGTCAGCGGGCGCGCGGTGGGGTTGGTGAGCGAGAGCCGGTCCTCCAGTACGGAGCCGGGCGCGCCCTCCAGGTAGAAGTACGGTCGGCCGTCGCCGCTGGGCCGCGAGCCGCCGCCGGACGCGGGCGCGGCGGTCCACTCCCCGTCGGCGGCGCGCGCGGCGGGGACGGACAGGGCGGTCAGGGCCAGGGCCGCGGCGAACACGGCCAGGCGGATCGGTCGTGGCGGCATCGGCGGCTCCCCGTCGGGCGGTGCGGCTTGCGGCTTGCGGCTGGACGACTTACGGCTCGGAGCGCGCCCCGCGCCCCCGCGCCCCGGTCAGCCGTGCGCCCGGGCGCCGCGCCGGGTCAGCCACAGCACCCCGGCGGCTCCCGTGAGCAGGACCGTGCCGCCGAGCGTGCCGAGGGCCACGGCCGAGTCGAGCGCGCCCGTCTTCGGCAGCGACTCGGGCGCGGAGGTGCCGGTGACGTCCAGCGCGAGGGAGGGGCCGGGGCTGTTGCCCGGGGTACAGGTCGTGGTGGTGCCCAGCGCCTTGATGGTGAGGATCGAGGCGGTGAAGGTGACCTTGCCGGACGCCTTCGGTGTGTACGTACCGCTCAAGTCACTGATCTTGATGGGGGTGTTGGCGGGGATCTCGGCCGAGTTGGCCGGTCCGGACACCGCCACCGTGCCCTTGTCGGGGCCGCCGAGCTTGATGACCGCGCTCGGGTTCATCGCCCCGGCGCCCAGCGCCACCGGGCTGGAGGAGACGCCCTTCTGGAACGACATGGTCAGCTTGTAGGCGCTGCCGCTCTTGACGGCCTTGATGTCGATGGGCGACACCGCGGCCTTCGGGCCGATCGGCGTCTCGCACTTGTAGTTGACGTCCACGACGTCGGCGTGGGCGGCCGGGGCGGCCATCAGCACCACCGGGCCCGCCAGGGCAGCCGCAAGGGCGAGTGCTGTCCGCTTCTGGTACGACACGTACGACACCTCGAATTTCCCTCGTTCCCGAGGCCGTTCACGTTACTGACGGCACATCAGATTGGGCGTCAAGGTACGCCGGGGACCTTGGAGAGGGAAGACACACAACGCAAGCGATGAAGGACGCGAGTGACACGAGTGCCCTGCGCGGCCGTCCGATGGGTGCGGGGGCGCCCTACGCGGGCGCGGCGAGCTCCGCCCAGACCGTCTTGCCGGGCACTCCGGGCGCACGGACGACCCCCCAGTCCAGACAGAGCCGCTGGACGATGAACATGCCGTGGCCGCCGGGGCGCCCGGCGCGGTGCGGGGTGCGGGGCGCGGGCTGGCCGGAGCCGCGGTCGGTGACCTCCAGGCGGAGCACCTTGGGGGTGCAGGCGACGCGCAGCTGCTCGGGGCCTTCGGCGTGCAGACAGGCGTTGGTGACCAGCTCGGAGACCACGAGCAGGACGTCCTCGGCGGCCGCGCGCCGGTCGGCGGTGGCGGCCGGGAGCCAGCCCCACTCGTGCAGTGCCTGGCGGGTGAAGTCGCGCGCCAGCGGGACGATGCCGCTGGCTCCGTACAGGGCGAGGACGCGCGAGGCCGCGGCCGGAGCTCCGTCCGGCTCGGGGCCGCGGTCGCCCGGCTGATGCTGCCGGGTGGTGCTCATCAGCGCTTCACCTCACCGATTCACCGAACGCCTGGTTCGCCAACGTCTTGAGTCTGGTCTCCTGCCCCGCCGGAGCGGGGTCAGTCGTCCAGTGCGGCTTCGAGCGAATCATGCACGGTGAAGACCGCTTCCGCTCCGGTGATCTCGAAGACGCGGGCCACCACGGGGAGCATCCCCGCCAGATGGACCCCGCCGCCGGCGGCCTCGGCCTTCAGCCGGGCGCCAAGCAGCACGTTCAGTCCGGTGGAATCACAGAACTCCAGTCGGGAGCAGTCGACGACCAGCCGGCTGCGGCCCGCCTCGACCGCGTTCTCCAGCGGTTCGCTGAGCAGGTCGGCCGTGTGGTGGTCCAGCTCGCCCACGGGCGTGAAGATCTCGCTGCGGCCGTGCGAGCGGACGCCGACCTTGAGCCGGCCCCGATTCGCGCTGCCGACCGTGCCGCGGTCCATGCCCGTCCCTCTTCGCCGTGATGTCGCCGTGCCGCACCGTGACCGCTGCGGCAGTGGTTCGCGTCGCCCGTTCCGGTGCGGAAACCGTGCTCCCCGTCACAAGTGATGCACCTCTCCGCATACGTCACCGAACACGGCTCCGTACACGCGGACTCCCCGAGAACACTACGCCTTCCCTACGCGCCCCGGAAGTCGAACACCGTCCCGAAACGGGCATATACGGACAATGCGACCTTGCGGCGGTACGACGAAAGCGGGTAGGGGTAGTAGGGACAGCTTTTCACCACGACCGGCCATGGAGGCGCCGCACACCGATTCGCCACGTATGGGCATCGGCAGCCATATGCCGAGAACGATGGAGGAGACCCCATGTCACCCCGGCTCGACGAATCCATGGATGCGTCGGCAACGCACGTACCGCACACCCCGATCGAGGGACTCGACGATCTCCCGGAGATCCCTCCCTACGAAGACATCGCGCCGCTGGACGCGCGGGCCCTGTCGAAGACGCTCTTCGCCCGGCTCGACTCCCTCGAAGAGGGCACCCACGCGTACTCCTACGTACGCAACACGCTCGTCGAACTGAACCTGGCGCTGGTCAAGTTCGCCGCCTCCCGCTTCCGCTCGCGCAGCGAGCCGATGGAGGACATCATCCAGGTCGGCACCATCGGCCTGATCAAGGCGATCGACCGGTTCGAGCACGACCGGGGCGTGGAGTTCCCGACCTTCGCCATGCCGACCATCGTCGGCGAGATCAAGCGCTTCTTCCGCGACACCTCCTGGTCGGTCCGGGTGCCCCGGCGCCTCCAGGAGCTCCGCCTCGACCTGGCCAAGGCGGGCGACGAACTCGCCCAGCAACTCGACCGCGCACCGACGGTGGGCGAGCTCGCCGAGCGCCTGGGCATCACCAAGGACGAGGTCGTCGAAGGGATGGCGGCGAGCAACGCGTACACCGCGAGCTCGCTGGACGCCCAGCCCGAGGAGGACGACACCGAGGGCGCGCTCTCGGACCGGATCGGCTACGAGGACCACGACCTCGAAGGCGTCGAGTACATCGAGTCGCTCAAGCCGCTGATCGCCGAACTCCCGCCCCGGGACCGGAAGATCCTGTCGCTGCGGTTCGTCGCCAACATGACGCAGTCCGAGATCGGCGAGGAGCTCGGCATCTCCCAGATGCACGTCTCCCGGCTGCTCGCGCGCACCCTGTCGCGGCTGCGCAAGGGGCTGACGCTCGAAGAGTGAGACACGCGGTGAGGCACGCCTGTGCGAGGGCCCGTTCCTTATGGGGACGGGCCCGCCGCGTTGTTGACGAACAGTGCGGTCTGGGTCACATTGAGCGCGGGGCAAACCGGGGGGTCTGGGGGGTAATCATGCCGTACGAGACCACGTCGTGCTCGACGCTCGAAGCGACCATGCGGGACCGGCTCGGGCGGGAGTGCCTTTACCTGCCGTCCTGCCGGCTCGCGCTGTACGTGGCGCTGCGCCACTGGTGCGCGCCCGGCGGCCGGGTCCTGATGTCACCCGTCAACGACGACGTCATCTTCTTCGTGGTGCTGGCTGCCGGGCTGCGGCCCGTGCAGGCGCCGCTCGACCCGCACGACGGCTCGATCGACCTCGCCGCCGTGCCCGAGGAGACCTGGTCCGGCCTGTCGGCGGTGCTCACCACCAATCTGTACGGGAACCCGGACCCGGCGCCCGAACTGCGCGCCAGGTGTGACCGTTTGGGCATCCCGCTCATCGAGGACGCGGCGCACGCCATCGGGAGCGAGGTGGCGGGGCAGGCGGTCGGCACGTTCGGCGACGCGGCCGTCTTCTCCCTCTCCAAGCACACCGCCGCCAAGGCGGGCGGCTTCCTCGCCGTCGCCGACCCGGGACTGCGCGAGGCCCTGGCCAAGGCCCGCGACGAACTCCTCGACCCGCCCCGGCGCACGGCCGAACTCGCCTACTGGGTCCGGCCGTACGCGGAGGCGACGGTGCGCGGACTGCGGCTCGCGCCCGCCGCCTGGGCGGTGCTGCGGATGCTCGGCCTCCAGGAGCGCGAGGACATCCGGATGGCGCTCAGACCCGACGAGCTGAGCCGGGCCGTCGCCGCCGCGCCCTCCCTGAGTGACTTCCACTCCTGGGTACGGGTGGACATGCACGACTACCGCACCGGCGCGGGCGGCCTCAGACGCGCCCGGATCGAGCGCAAGCTGGGCCGCCTGGACGCGGTGCTCGCCCGGCACCGGGCCGGGGCCGAGCGGCTGCTCGCCAGCGAGTGGGCGCGGCCGGGGCCCGGTCCCGTACAGCCGCTGTTCCGGGTGCCGCTGCTGGTCGAGGACCGGGACGCGGCCCGGGCGGCGCTCGCCGAGGCGCGGGTGAGCGTCGGCTACCTCTACGACCCGCCGCTCGACGACTACGCGGGCACCGGCTTCACCGACCCCTCGCCCGCCCCCGAGGCCGGGCGCTGGTTCGCGCGGCACGCCCTGCCCGTCGACCCGCTGAAGGCCGAGCTGTCGCTGCGGGTCCTCCAGGAGTCGGGGGCCCGGCCCGCGAGTGGCGGGCCCGCCGGTGTCTGACACCACGTCCGACGCGCGCAGGGCCGTCGACGGGGGCGAGGGGCCGGTCGCGGCCGGTTCCACGGGGGCGCCCGGCGGGCCCCAGGACGCCCCGCCGACGGCCGGTGACGGCGGCGGTGACTCGATGTTCCGCAACGCCTACGCCCTGATGCTCTCCACGGCCGTCTCCGCCTCACTCGGCCTGGGCTTCTGGCTGGTCGCGGCCCGCTACTACAGCGAGGAGGCGGTCGGCCAGGGCTCCGCCGCCATCGCCGCGATGCGGCTGCTCGCCTCGATCACCGCCACCACCATGATCGGCGCCGTGGTGCGCTACGTGCCGCGCGCGGGCCGGGCGACCGGGCCGCTGGTGGTGCGGGCGTACGTGGTGAGCACCGTGGTGGTGGCCGTGGCGAGCACCGGCTTCCTGTTCACGCTGCCGCTGTGGGGCGCCTCGTACGAACCGCTCGGCGGGCTCGCCTCCGGGGCGGTCTTCGTGCTCGCCTCGGTCGCCTGGGCGGTGCTGACCCTCCAGGACGGGGTGCTCACCGGGCTGCGCAAGGCGGTCTGGGTGCCGGTCGGCAACGCGGTGTTCTCCCTTGGCAAGCTGCTGCTTCTGGCCGGCTTCGCCGCCTTCACCCTGGGCGTCTTCCTCTCCTGGGCGGCGGCGATGGTCCTGTCGATCCTGCCGCTCGGCTGGCTGATCTTCCGCAGGCTGATCCCGGCCCAGGCGGCCGCCGACCGCGACCGGCCGGTGCCCCAGATGCGCGAGATCGGGCGCTTCCTGGCGGGCGACTCGGTCGGCGCGCTCTTCTCGCTGGCGATGATCAATCTGCTGCCGGTGATGGTCGCGGTCCGCTTCGACGCCGCGCAGAACGGATTCTTCTATATCGCGTACACGGTCGGCGGGACCATGGAGTTCATGGCCATCAACATGGCCTCCTCGCTCACCGCGCACGCCTCGCACAGCCCGGACCGGCTCGCCGACGGCGTACGGGGGGCGCTGCGCCGCATGGCGCTGCTGCTCGTCCCGGTCGTCCTGCTGCTGATCGTCTTCGCCCGGCAGATCCTCGCCCCGTTCGGCGCGGACTACGCCGAGCACGGCACGCTGGTCCTCCGGCTGCTCGCCGCCGCCGCGCTGCCCCGGGTCGCCGTCGAGCTCTACATCGGGGTGCTGCGCGTCCAGGGCCGCACCGGCGTCCTCGCCCTGCTCCAGGGCGCCATGTGCACCCTGGTCCTGGGCAGCGCGGCGGTGCTGCTCGGCACCGCTGGCATCGAGGGCGCGGGCTGGGCGGTGCTGGTGTCGATGTGCGGCATGGCGCTCGTCTCGGCGCCGGGGCTGCGCGCGGCCCTCGCCGGACGCGCCACCGTCCGTACGCCCCGCAGGCCCCGCAAGCGCGGCCCCGAGGAGTACGGCACGAGCTGGGCCCGCGACGCGGCGCTCGCCCGGGCCGAGGAGGCCAAGGGGTACGGGACGCGCTGGACCACCCAGACCGCGTACCTCAGCGGCGGCCTGGAGACCGGGACCCCGGCGCTCGGCATCCCGGTGTACGTGCCCGGTGGCGCGGCCGGGAGCGGGCCGGGCGGGGCGACCGCGACCACGCTGCACCTGCGGACCGTACGGCCGGGCGAGCCGGAGCCCGACGACGAGTCGCTGCTCACCGTCGTGCTGTGGCTGCTGCTCGGGCTGGCGGCGGGCCTGTTCTGGGTGCCGTTGTCGCGGGCCGAGGACGCCAGGAACGCGGCGTCGGACCACGTCGACGGCACCGGCCTCATCTCGGCGCTGCCGCCCGTCTCGCTCACCGCCGGGGTGCTCCTGATCGTGGTGTGCAGCGCGGCCGTCTCGCTCTACCGGGCCCGGCCCGCCCTGCTCGCCGCCGGGCTCGGGGTGACGGTGGCCGCCCTGCACACCGCGCCGCTGATCCTCGGGGTGAAGCCGGACCCGCTGGCGGGGCCGTGGCACGGCGCGCTGACGCGGATGCTGGCGGAGGTGGGCGGGCTGGGCTCGCCCGCCGGGGCCGAGCGCTCTCTGCCGATCGCCCTCCAGGTGCTCTGCCTGGCCCTGGTCGCGCTGACGCTGATCGCGCTGGGCACGCACTGGCGGCTGACGTCGGTGGTGGTGTGGGTGCTGGCGGTGGCCGGGTGGGCGTGGCAGTCCGCGTTCGCCCAGGCGGCGATGCCGGTTTTCGCGGGGCTGTGCTTGGCGGCGGGTGCAGCGCTGCTGCGACGGGCTGCCTGACTTCGACTGCGGACCGTCTGTGGCTGGTCGCGCAGTTCCCCGCGCCCCTTTTTGGCCCGGTGTTCGTCTGCGGGCCGGTGGGGGTTGCTCGCGCAGTTCCCCGCGCCCCTAGAAGCGGGGATGCCGCGCAGCGGCATTTTCAGGGGCGCGGGGAACTGCGCGACCGGCCACAGACGGTCCGCAGACGAACCCCGGGCCCAGAACGTCGTGGGCGTTCCGCCGCCCCCCGCGTCGCAGCCGGTAGCGGCAGGCCGGGGAACGCGGACGCCAGCGTCGCGAAGGCGGCCAGTGATACCAGGAACGCGGTCGCCGAGAAGCCCCTCACCAGGAACAGGCAGGTCGACACCAGCGCCCCCAGCGAGAGGCTGAGCGGTGCCGCGAGCGCCAGCGCCTCCAGGCGGGCGCCGGGGCGCAGCATGTCCGGCTGCGGGTAGAGCAGCGCGAAGCCGGGGCCGAAGCAGACGAACAGGAGCACCGGGATCCAGCGCGCCGGCGTGCCGTCCGGCAGCAGGGTCGCGGCCAGCGCCACCCAGCCGGAGAGCGCCAGGGCGACACGGATGCGGTTCTGGGCGAGGGTCACGGCGGGTTCACTCCGATCAGCGGAGGGGAGTAGTGGGCGGCTGGTAGCGCAGGACCGTTCCGTACGCGTTGCGGTCGATCACCCGGAACCGCGGCGACGCCGACAGCTTCGCCGTCAGCTCCGCGAACCCGCCGGCGGGCAGCAGCCCCTCGCCCGCGGTGTAGACGTCCTGCGTGTGCGTGAGCAGCACGAACGCCGGTCTGCCGTCCTTGGGCAACCCCGGCTCCAGGAAACCGGCCGGGTCCTTGAGCATCCTGATGTTGTCCGGCAGCGCCTGCTCCACGAAGAACCAGTGCTCCAGCTGGTCGTAGCGGTGCAGCGCCATCGGGAAGGAACCGGTGGCGGCGAGGATCAGCGAGTCGCGCGGGGCCCGGTCGATCACCTTGGTCACCAGCGCGGTCTCGGCGGGCGGGGTGTAGTACATCCGCTCCTTGCCGTAGTACGCGGGCAGGAACCCGGCGACGAGGGCGAGCAGCACCGCGGGCAGCGCCACCGCCGAGATCCGCCGCCGCACCACGGGTGCGACGCCGAAGTACCCCGGCTCCCTGGCCCCGCCCGGCGCGGGCACCAGCGCGGCCGCGGCGAAGAACGCGGCGCCCGGCAGCCCGAACAGATAGACCCGGAAGAGCATTTCGCCGCCGTAGTCGTTGATCGCGAACATCGGTACGGGCGCGATCGAGACGAGCAGCAGCGGCAGCGCGCTCCTGAGCAGCTTGCGCCGGGTCAGCACGGCGAAGGCGGCGAGCGCGGCCACCACCAGGACCATCACGATGTCCGCCCGGCCCTGGAGGACGGGCCCGGGCCCGGTGAGCTCGCCCGCGTACCCCGCCCGCGAGTTGTTGAGGAGGTTGCCCGCGGACTCCTTGAGCGAGTCCAGGGTCTCCACGAACAGCGGGCGGCCCATCGTGAGGTCCCAGACGAGCATGATCAGGCCGGTGACGACGAGCAGACCGGGGTTGCGGTAGCGGCGGGTGAGGTTGAGCGCGAACAGGGAGACGCAGAGCATCACCGGCGTGAGCTGGTGGGTGAAGTTGATGGCGGCGATCAGCGGGGCGAGGATCACCACGCAGACCGCGCGCTGGCGGGCCGTCGTCGGCGGCGGCACGGAGGCGGCCGCCGGATCCAGGTGGGCGCGCGAGCGCAGGTTCCCGGCCGAGCCCGGGCGCACGAAGTGGCGCAGCACCACGGCGAGCACGGACAGGTGCAGGATCAGCGCCAGGCCCTGCGGCGAGAAGTAGTCCTGGCCCACCCAGTTGGCGACCTCGAAGATCCAGACGCCGGTCCACACCAGCCGCCAGTCCTCGGCGAAGGTGCGGTAGACCAGCACCAGGACGGGGATGAGGACCATCCCGTAGAAGAGGGCCGCCCAGTTCAGGTACGACTGGGTGGTCTCCACGCCGAACGCGCGCACCAGCGCCGAGTTGAGGGTGAAGAAGCCGGGCCACTGGTCGTAGGCGGCCATGTTGCCCGAGAGCGGGGTGCCCGGCCGCAGCTCCTGGTTGGCCAGCAGGTGGGTGACGACGGCGTCGTGCTTGGAGGCCCACGGGTAGCGCACCGAGTCGTAGAGGATCGCGGTGGGCGCCTTGAGGGCGAAGAGCAGGGCGACGCTGTAGAGGCCGGGCCACCAGGGCGCGGTGCCGGCCCGGCGCAGGCTCACGACGAACCCGGCGGTGAGCACCACGAGGGAGAGGAAGAAGGCGGCGGGCAGCTGGTCGAGCAGGCCCCAGTCGCCCATGTGCCGGTAGTCGATGCGCGGCAGCGCGTACAGCCACAGGGCGGTCGCGAGGACCAGCGGGAGCCAGGTGAACAGTGTCTGAGGCTCGATCAGATCCGGTAGACCGCGCTTCGGGACGCGCGCGGCCTCTCCCTCCTCGCCGGCGCCGCTCTCCGGTGGCAGCCCGCTGCTTCCGGTCGCCGGCGCGGGCACGCGTTGCTGCACAGTGCGACTCCCCCCACGGATGTGGTGCGCGGCCGTCACGCCGCCGTCCCCTGGCTGTCCCTTCAGCGAAGTATAGGAACCCGCTTCGCCTTTGTGATGCTGTCGTACGGTCCCCGCCCGGGCGTTCGCGCCGGGCCGCTCACCCCGCGAAGACCGGGCCGCGCACGGCCGCCCGCGCCCTGCGGTAGAGCCGCCAGCCCACGGTCGCCGCCGAGTCCCGGTAGGGCGCGATACGGGCCCCGGCGCCGCCCATCCAGGCCTCGACGTCGGCCGCGGTGTGGCCGCGGCGGACGATCAGACGGGCGATGCGGTACGCGTCGTCGGCGTCCGAGCTCAGCGCGTGCCGCACCGCGACCGCGCTCCCGTACCCGGCGGCGCGGGCGGCCCGGCGCACGGCGCCGCTGTTGTAGCCGTGCGGATACGCGAGGTGGGCCACCTCGTGGCCGAGCGCGTCCTCCAACACGGCCTTGGAGTCGGCCAGTTCGCGCCGCAGGGCCTTCGGGGTGAGCGTGTCGAGCTGGGGGTGCGAGACCGTGTGGCCGCCGATCTCCATCCCGTACTGCTCCAGGAGCTTCGCCTGGTCCAGGGTCATCATCGGCGCCGGGGGCAGCAGCGAGCGGCCGCCGGGGGCGAGGGCGCCGGTGGTGAGGTACGCGGTCGCGGGCAGCCCTCGTGCGGCGAGTGCTTCGGCGGTGGGCCCCGGCAGATCCGCGAACCCGTCGTCGAAGGTCAGCGCGACGGGCCTGGGCGGCAGCGGCGCCCGCCCCGCGAAGTGGTCGGCGAGGGCGCCGACGGTGACCGGGGTGCGCCCACTGGCCGCGATCGCGTCGAGGTGCGCGGCGAACTGCCGTGGCGTAACGGTGAATTCGGCGATCCAGGCGGGCGGGTCGTCCATGACGGCGTGGTAGAGGAGGACGGGGACGGCGTCCCGGCCGCCCGAAGGTGTGGTCATCCCGCCGCCTCCCAGGGCCGCCGCAGCCCGCGCACCCGGTGCCGGGCCCGCAGATAGCCGAGCGGGCCGTACAGCATGCCCCGGCGCTCCAGGCGGGACAGGCCGCGCGGCCACGGGTAGTCCTGGGCGCCGTGCTCGCCCGGCACCGACTGCGCGCCCGCGTCCCGGTGGGCGCTGATGGCGCGGGCGTGGGCGAGGCCGCGCGGCAGCCGGGCGAGCAGCGCGGGCAGCAGGGCGGGGCGGCGCACCAGGAGCGCGGTGAGGTAGGCGGTGAGCCCGGCGCCGTACCCGTACGCCTGGTTCTCCAGGTCCTGCCAGGTCTCGCGGTGGTGGTGCCAGACCAGCGCCTCGGGCGTGTAGCCGAGCCGGTGCCCGGCGACCACCACGCGCGCGAACGCGTACAGGTCGTCGCCGCCCCGGGCCGGGGTCCCGGTGCCGGTCGCCGGGTCGAAGCCGCCGACGGCGCGCAGCGCGTCGGCCCGGAAGGCCATGTTGGCGCCGGAGCCGAACCGGCCCGCGGTGAACGGGAACAGCGGCTCGTCGGCGGGCGGCCGGGCCGGGTCGAAGCAGCGCGGCGCGAAGCCCTTGGTGAACCCGCCGTGGCTCTCCAGGAGGATCTGCGCGGGCGTGCGCAGCCGGGCGGGCAGGATCAGCCCGGTCGTACAGCCGAGTCCCGGGTCGGCGGCGAAGGGCGCGGCGAGCGCGCTCAGCCAGCGCGGGTCGGCGACCACGTCGTCGTCGGTGAACGCCAGAATCGTTCCCTCGGCCACGGCGACGCCCCGGTTGTGGGCGGCGGCGAGGCCCGGCACGGGCTCGCGGACGTACCGCACGCCGTGCGCCGCGTAGCTCCCCTCGACGAGCTCGCGGGTCTGGGCGGTCACCGGGTTGTTGTCGACGACCACGATCTCGTAGTCGGGGTGGTCCTGGCGGAGCAGCGAGTCCAGCGCCCGCGCGAGCTGTCCGGCCCGCTCGCGGGTGGCGACGACGACGCTGGCGCGCGGCGGCCGCACCGGTGACGCGGACCGCTCGTCCGGCGGCACATGACCCGCGAGCTGCTTGCGGGCGGCGGCGGCCAGCACCTCGGCGGCGTCGTCACCGGGTCCGACCCGGCCGATCACCGTGCCGACCGGGCGGCCCCTGAGTCGGACGAGGACGTACACCTCGCCCTCCCCCACGGGCGGCGCGCCGGGCGCGGGGGTCAGCGAGAGCACCCCGCCGTCGAGCCCGTCGAGGTCCAGCTCCCCGACGCCGATGCCGCCCTGGACGCCCTGCTCCCGGACGAGCCCCTCGGCTTCCGGCATGGGTGACGCCTGTGCTCTGTGTGCGTGTGCCGTACGACGTGACATGCGACTCCCCCGTGATCTTCCGGGTGGTGCGGTGCTGCGGGTGGTGCGGCGGGCGGGTCTAGCGCCCGCCTCGCAGACGGCCCGCCTGTTTCAGCGCGCGCCGGCCGAACGCGGCGAGCGCGGGCCGCTCCCGTACGAACCCGTGCGCGCGGCGGGACGGCTCGCGGCCCAGCCAGTGCAGTGCGGCCCCGGCCCCCGGCCGCACCGACGCGCCCTCGTACACCGGGATCTCCCCGGTCTTCAGGGCGTCCTTGTACTCGGCGGCCCCCCGCCCCAGGTCAAGGACCCCGATCCCGGCGGCGGCCGCCGCCTCGGCCATCCGCAGATGCAGGACGAGCCCGGGCGAGTACTTGGCGAACTCCGGGTCGTACGAAGGGAACCAGCACGACAGGACCGTGCGCGAGCGCAGCCCGAAGTGGGCGGCGACCGGGCGGTCCGCCGCGTAGAGGACGGACAGGACGCCGGAGCAGCCGGGCGCGCCGGTGTGCGCGAGGTAGCGCACCAGGGTGCTGATCCAGTCCTGTGCGAACCGGTCGCGGCGGCCGGTGCGGCGGTACTGCGCGGACTTCCACGCCATGAGCTGCCGCAGCGCCGCCGGATCCCGCTCGTCGAAGACGAACCGCACCTCGCCCGCCTGCCGCCCGAGCTTGCGCTCCTTGGCTGTGGTGGTGCGGAAGAACTTGGGCGAGCGCTCGCGCAGCCCGCTCTCGTACGCCTCGTACCCCGCGCCGACGTCGACGACGAAGGAGGGGTAAGAGTCGGCCGCGCCCGGGACGAACAGCTCCTGCCCGGCCTCCAGGTTGTCGAACTCCCAGACGGAGAGGGAGCAGGCCCGCAGCAACTCCCTTGCGTCCAGGTCGAGTTCGGGCCGGGCGACGATCCCCTGGCAGTCGGACACGCCGAACCCGATGGCCCGCCCGCGCCCGAACCGGCCCTTCTCGAAGGGGAGGAAGGCGGCGACCTCACCCCCCTCCTGGACCACCGCGACCCGCACCGAGGGCCGCACATGGGCGACGGCGAGGGTGAACTCGGGCTCCATGAAAGGGTTCGCGGGCGCGCCCGACTTCGCCCGTATCTCACGCCAGACGTCCAGCTCACCGGCGTTCAGCTCACCGGGTCTGACCACCCGGATCCGGCCATCGCGCGCACTGCTCAACTCGACCCCCCGGTCTCCCCCTGAGCACGTGCCAAGGACGGTACCGGTGGAAATGTCGGGAGGGTAGCCGGTCGGCCGGTCTTGTGACCGTACGGTGAAGGTCGCCCTAGTCGGCGAGTGCGGCGGTGACGGCGGCCTCGGCGTGGAGGCGGGTGGTGGGGAACACCGGTACGGGGCTGTGTTCCTGACGGATCAACAGCTCGATCTCGGTGCAGCCGAGGATGACTCCTTCGGCGCCGCCTTCTTCGACGAGCCGGGCGATGACGTCCTGGTAGGCGACCCGGGACTCGTCCCGCACCACGCCCAGGCACAACTCCTCGTAGATGACGCGGTGGACGAGGGCGCGGTCGTCGGCGTCCGGGATGATGACGTCGAGCCCGTGCGCACGCAGCCGGTCCCGGTAGAAGTCCTGCTCCATGGTGAAGGCGGTGCCGAGGAGGCCGACGCGCCGGATGCCCCGGGCCCGTACGGCCTCGGCGGTCGCGTCGCCCAGGTGCAGCAGCGGAACGGAGACGGCGGCGGCGACCTGGTCGGCCACCTTGTGCATGGTGTTGGTGCAGATGAGCACGAGGTCGGCTCCGGCCGCCTCCAGCCCCTTGGCGGCCGCCGCCAGGACGTCACCGGCGCGCTCCCACTCCCCGGCGCGCTGGAACTCCTCGATCTCGGCGAAGTCGACGGAGTGCAGGACGCAGCGGGCGGAGTGCAGTCCGCCGAGCCGCTCGCGTACGAGCTCGTTGAGGAGCCGGTAGTACTCCGCGCTGGACTCCCAGCTCATTCCGCCGATCAGGCCGATGGTCTTCATCCGGCCACTCTAGGCTGGGGATGATCACTTGACTCGACGAAGGGTGGGGACGCGGATGTTGACCGAGGTCGCGGGGATCAAGGTGCCCGAGGGGCATGCGGCGGAGGCGGCGCGGCTGGTCTGCGCGGAGTACGCGGACGAGGCGCTGTACCACCACTCGGTGCGGGCGTACTTCTTCGGCGCGGCGTGGGCCGAGGAGCGGGGCCTCGACTACGACCGCGAGCTGTTCTTCGTCTCCGCGCTCCTGCACGACCTTTCCCTCATGCCGCCCTTCGACAGCCACACCCTGCCCTTCGAGGAGGCGGGCGGCCATCTGGCCCGCGTCTTCACGGCGGGCCTCGGCTGGCCCACCGCGCGCCGCGACCGGGCGGCCGAGCTGATCGTCCTGCACATGCGGGACGACGTGTCACCGGAGGTGGACGTGGAGAGCCGGCTGCTGCAGGTGGGGACGAGTGCGGATGTGTCGGGGACGGGGTTGGAGGCGTTCTCCCCTGCCTTCCAGGCGGAGCTGGTGGGCGCGTACCCGCGGCTGGGCTTCGCGTCCAAGTTCGTGGACTTGTTCCGCGACCAGGCCCGGCGGAAGCCGGGGTGTGCGGCGGGGGAGCTGGTTGCCGGGGGCTGGGAGCCCCGGGCCCTGGGGAACGGCCTGGACCGGACGTAGCCGTCGCCCCGCCTCCCTCTCCCCCGCGGCTGTGGGCATGCGTGCCGCTAGGGGCGGCACGGGTGGGCACAGCGGCGACCCGCGTGCGCGGGTGAGCACTCCCTCCCCCCCCCGACCCGGCGCTGCGGGAACGGGGCTGGGGCCGGGCGGGTTGCAGTTGGCCGCTGTGCCCACCCTCCCCCAAGCTCTTAAGGAGCAGGGGGGACCCCCAGCCCTGCGCGGCACGATTGCCCACAGCTGCTAGGTAGTGGACCCCAGGAGGCCCCATGTCCCACCCCGTCATCGCCGTAACCGGCGCCAGTGGAGCCATCGGTGGGCGCGTCGCCCGGCGGCTGGCGGAGAAGGGGGGCGCGACCCGGCTGATTGGGCGCAGGCCCGAGCGGTTGCCCGACCTGCCCGGGGCCGTCAAGGCTCCGGCCGCCGCCTTCGGGGACGGGGGCGCCATGCGGGACGCGCTCGCCGGGGCCGGGGCCATGTTGATGGTGTCGGCGCATGAGAGCCCCGGCCGCGTACAGGAGCACACCACCGCCGTGGACGCCGCCGTCGCCGCCGGCGTGCGCCGCATCGTGTACGTGTCGTTCCTCGGCGCCGCCCCCGACGCCGCGTTCACCTTCGCGCGCGACCACTGGCACACCGAGCAGTACATCCGGGGCACGGGCCTGGCGTACACGTTCCTGCGGGACAGCCTCTATCTGTCCGGGCTCGCCGCGATGGCGGGCCAGGACGGGGTGATCCGGGGCCCCGCCGGGGACGGCCGGGTCTCGGGCGTGGCGCACGACGACATCGCGGACGTGGCGACCGCCGTACTCCTGGAGGAAGAGGAGCACTACGGCGTCACTTACGACGTCACCGGGCCCGCGGCCCTCACGCTCGCCGACGTGGCCGCGGAGCTGAGCCGCGTCGCGGGCCGTGAGATCACCTATCTGCCGGAGACCCGGGAGGAGGCCTTCGCCTCACGGGCCGGGTACGGCGCCGAGGAGTGGGAGGTCACCGGCTGGGTGAGCTCGTACGAGGCGATCGCCGCCGGGGAGATGGCGACGGTCGCGGACACCGTGCCCCGGCTGGCGGGGCACGGCGCGCAGTCGTTCGCCGAGTACCTGGACGCCCACCCCAGGGCCTACCGGCACTTGATGCCCTGACGCCAGACGTCGCTGATCAGCGGCACACCGGGCCGGTAGGCGAGGTGGACGTGGCTCGGGGCGTCGAGCAGCGCGAGGTCGGCGCGGGCGCCGGGCGCGATCCGCCCGACGTCGGTGCGCCGCAGCGCGGCGGCGCCGCCGGCGGTGGCGGCCCAGACGGCCTCGTCGGGGGTCATCTTCATGTCCCGTACGGCGAGCGCGACGCAGAACGGCATCGAGGACGTGAACGAGGACCCCGGGTTGCAGTCCGTGGACAGCGCGACCGTCACGCCCGCGTCGAGCAGCCGCCGGGCGTCGGGCCACTGCGCGCGCGTGGAGAACTCGGCGCCGGGGAGCAGCGTGGCGACGGTGGAGCCGCTCGCGAGCGCGTCGACGTCGGCGTCGGTGAGGTGGGTGCAGTGGTCGGCGCTGGCCGCGTCGAGCTCGACGGCGAGCTGGACGCCGGGGCCGTACGAGAGCTGGTTGGCGTGGACGCGCGGGGTGAGGCCCTTCGCCTTGCCCGCGAGGAGGATCGCCCGGGCCTGGTCCCCGTCGAACGCCCCCTTCTCGCAGAAGACGTCGACCCAACGGGCGTACGGGGCGCAGGCGTCGAGCATCTCGCCGGTGACGAGCGCGACGTAGCCGGCGGGGTCCTCTGCGTACTCCGGGGCCACGATGTGCGCCCCGAGATACGTCACCTCGTCCGTGTGCTCGGCCGCGATGCGCAGGGCGCGGGCCTCGTCCTCGACGGTGAGGCCGTACCCGGACTTGGTCTCGAAGGTCGTCGTCCCCTGGCGCAGGGCCTCGCCGATGTACCGGGCGACGTTCGCGCCCAGCTCGGCGTCGGTGGCGGCGCGGGTGGCGGCGACGGTGGTCCGGATCCCGCCCGCCTTGTACGCCTGCCCCGACATCCGGGCGTTGAACTCCTGGGTGCGGTCGCCGGCGAAGACGAGGTGGGAGTGGGAGTCGACGAAGCCGGGGATCGCGGCGCGGGCCTTCGCGTCGTGGGTGGTGTCGGCGGCGGGGGCGTCTTTGCTCCGCCCCACCCAGGCGATGGTGTCGTTCTCGATCACGACTGCGGCGTCTTCGATGAGGCCGAGGGGGGTGGGGCCGAGGGTGGGGTCGTTGGTGACGAGGGTGGAGATGTTGGTGACGAGGGTGGTCACGGGTGCTGGCTCCTGTCGGTGGTCGGCCTTTTCTGATTCCCCACCCCGCCCCTTCCCGGCTGTGACATTTGCGGCTCCGCCGCGTGGCCTGGGCGGGCGGGGGCTGCGCCCCTGGGTCCGGTGTTCGTCTGCGGGCCGGTGGGGGTTGGTCGCGCAGTTCCCCGCGCCCCTAAAGGCGCCCCTGCGGGGCGATCCCGGCGGCCCCACCCCCCCCCCAGGGGCGCGGGGAACTGCGCGACCAGCCACGCACGGTCCGCAGACGAACGAGGCCGGGGTCCGGGGGGGCATAGCCCCCCGGGGGCTAATCCCGTAGGGACGCGATCGCCTCCCGCAGGGTCGCCCCCACGTCCGGGACCGTCGCATGCACCCCGTTCCGCACCACCTCACGCCCGGCCACCACCACATGCCGTACATCCGCCGCCGACGCCGCGAACACCGCCGTCTCTGCGGCGAGGCGGGGCGGCGGACCCGCCGTGCGGACCGACGCGAGGTCCAGCGTCGCCAGGTCGGCGAGGGCGCCCGGCGCGATACGGCCCGCGTCGGCCCAGCCCAGCGACGCGTGGCCGTCGGCGGACGCCGCACGCAGCAGCGAAGCCGCCGTCCAGTGCCCCCGCGTCCGCGTACGGAGCCGCTCGTTCAGCTCCATCGCCCGCGCCTCCTCCAGGAGGTCGATCACCGCGTGGCTGTCGCTGCCAAGCGAGAGCGGGGATCCGGCGCGCTGGAGGGCCACCGCCGGGCCGATGCCGTCCGCCAGGTCCCGCTCCGTCGTCGGGCACATGCACGTGCCCGTCCCCGACCCGCCGAGCAGCGCGATGTCCTCGTCGGTGAGGTGCGTGTTGTGGACGCCCGTCGTACGCGCGCCCAGCACCCCGTGGTCCGCGAGCAGCCGCGTCGGCGTGCGGCCGTGCGCGGCCAGGCACGCCTCGTTCTCGGCGATCTGCTCGGAGAGGTGGACGTGGAGCGGCGCCTCCCGCTCCTCGGCCCACGCCGCGACCGTACGCAACTGGTCCGCCGGAACGGCCCGTACGGAGTGGATCGCCGCTCCGATCCGTACCCCTTCGCGCGGCTTCAGCAGCGCCGCCCGCTCGGCCCACGCCTGCGCCGTGCCGTCGGAGAACCGCAGCTGGTGCGTGTTCGGCGGCTCGCCGAAGCCGGAGGACAGATACGCCGTGTCGAGCAGCGTGATCCGGATCCCGGCGTCCTGAGCCGCCGCGATCAGCGCCTCGCCCATCGCGTTCGGGTCGGCGTACCGCGTGCCGCCCGGCGCGTGGTGGAGGTAGTGGAACTCGCCCACCGCCGTGACCCCGGCCAGCGCCATCTCCGCGTACACGGCCCGCGCCAGCGCGTAGTACGACTCGGGCGTGAGCCGCGCAGCGACCGCGTACATCGTCTCGCGCCAGGTCCAGAACGTGCCCGAGCCGACCTGGACCGTGCCGCGCAGGGCCCGGTGGAAAGCGTGCGAGTGGGCGTTGGCCAGGCCCGGCAGCGTGAGGCCGCGCAGGGCGACGGCGCCGGGGGGCGGCGCCCCGACTCCCTTGCGTACGGCGGAGATCCGCCCGTCCGCCACCTCCACCAGCACGCCCGGCTCGACCACCGGGTCGAGCCAGGCGTGCTCCAGCCAGTACGACGTCACCTGCACGCCAGGCCCTCCAGAACGTCGGCGAGTGCGAGCACCCCGGCCACGCAGTCGTCCTCGCCGGCGAACTCGGCCGGGGAGTGGGAGACGCCGGTGGGGTTGCGTACGAACAGCATGGCGGTCGGGACCGTCCCGGAGAGGATCCCGGCGTCGTGTCCGGCGCCGGTGCCGAGGACGGGGGTGTGCCCGCCGAGGATCTTCGCCAGCTCGTCGCGCAGGGCGTGCCCGAACTCGACGACGGGCGTGAACGACTCCCGTACGACGGTGAGGTCCACGCCGTCCCGCTCGGCGCGGTCCTTCGCGGCCCGCTCGATCGCCGTGACGACGGTGTCGAGGGTCGCCTGGTCGGCGGCGCGCGAGTCCAGCCAGCCGCGCACCAGCGACGGGATGGCGTTGACGCCGTTCGGCTCGCAGGAGATCTTGCCGAAGGTGGCGACCGCGCCCGCGAGTTCGGCCTCGCGGCGGGCGGCGAGGACCGTCTCGGCGTACGTGAGCATCGGGTCGCGCCGGTCCACCAGGCGGGTGGTGCCCGCGTGGTTGGCCTCCCCGGCGAAGTCGAACCGCCAGCGGCCGTGCGGCCAGATGGCCGAGGCGATGCCGACGGCGTCGCCGCTGAGGTCGAGGGCGCGGCCCTGTTCCACGTGCAGCTCGACGAACGCGCCGATGCGGGCGAGGCGTTCGGGGTCGGGGCCGATGGCGTCCGGGTCGTACCCGGCCGCCTCCATGGCCTTCGGGAGGCTGATCCCGTCGCCGTCGCGCAGCCGGTGCGCGGCCTCGACGGTCAGCTGCCCGGCGGCGAGGCGCGACCCGACGCAGGCGAGGCCGAAGCGGGCGCCCTCCTCGTCGCCGAAGTTGACGATGGCGAGCGGGCGGGTGAGGACGGCGCCGCGGCGGCGGAGTTCGTCGAGGGCGGCGAAGGACGACACGACGCCGAGGGGGCCGTCGAAGGCGCCGCCGTCGGGTACGGAGTCCAGGTGCGAACCGGTGACGACGGCGTCCCCGGCGCGCGGGTCGCCGTCCCAGGCCCACTGGTTCCCGTTCCGGTCCAGCTCGTAGGTCAGTCCTCGGGCCTCTGCCTGCGCCCGGAACCACTCCCGGCACTCGGAGTCGGCGCCGGTCCAGGCGAACCGTCGATACCCCTTGGACTCGGCGTCCCGCCCGATGGGGGCGAGCTGCCGCCACATCTCGTGGAACGAGGGAGGACCCCCCACCCCGCCCCTTCCCGAAAGCCCTGGCCGGGCGGCAACAACGGGGGCTTCGCCCCCGGCCCCCGTTCGGCTGCGGACCGTCTGTGGCTGGTCGCGCAGTTCCCCGCGCCCCTGGGGGGCGCCGCTATGGAGGTGCCGTGCCCCTTCAGGGGCGCGGGGAACTGCGCGACCAGCCCCCACCGGCGTGGACCCGACCGACGACCCGGGGCCGGACCCCGTACCGCCCGGGCCCGACGGGGTGCCCGTCACGCGTCACCTTCCCGCATGGGAACCCGCACACCGCGCTCACCCGCGACCGACTCCGCAATGTCGTAACCCGCATCCACGTGCCGGATCACACCCATCCCCGGGTCGTTCGTCAGGACGCGCCGGATCTTCTCGCCCGCCAGCGCCGTCCCGTCCGCCACCGTCACCTGGCCCGCGTGGATGGAGCGGCCCATGCCGACGCCGCCGCCGTGGTGCAGGGAGACCCAGGACGCGCCGGAGGCGACGTTGACCATGGCGTTCAGGAGCGGCCAGTCCGCGATCGCGTCCGAGCCGTCGAGCATCGCCTCGGTCTCGCGGTACGGGGACGCCACCGAGCCGCAGTCGAGGTGGTCGCGGCCGATGGCCAGCGGCGCGGCCAGCTCGCCCGACGCCACCATGTCGTTGAAGCGCTCGCCCGCCTTGTCGCGCTCGCCGTAGCCGAGCCAGCAGATGCGCGCGGGCAGGCCCTGGAAGTGGACGCGCTCGCCCGCCATCTTGATCCAGCGGTGCAGGGACTCGTTCTCCGGGAACAGGTCCAGGATCGCCTTGTCCGTCTTGGCGATGTCGGAGGCCTCGCCGGACAGCGCGGCCCACCGGAAGGGGCCCTTGCCCTCGCAGAAGAGCGGGCGGATGTACGCGGGGACGAAGCCGGGGAACGCGAACGCCCGGTCGTACCCGGCCAGCTGGGCCTCGCCGCGGATCGAGTTGCCGTAGTCGAAGACCTCGGCGCCCGCGTCCATGAAGCCGACCATCGCCTCGACGTGCTTGGCCATGGACTCACGGGCGCGGGTGGTGAAGCCCGCCGGGTCCTTCGCCGCGTACGAGGCCATGTCGTCGAAGTCGACGCCGACCGGCAGGTACGCCAGCGGGTCGTGCGCCGACGTCTGGTCGGTCACGATGTCGATGGGGGCGCCCTCGGCCAGCATCTGCGGCAGCAACTCCGCCGCGTTGCCGAGCAGGCCGATGGAGAGCGGGCGACGGGCGTCGCGCGCCTCGACCGCCAGCTCAAGGGCGTGCCGCAGGTTGTCGGCCTTCACGTCCAGGTAGCGGTGCTCGATGCGGCGCTCGATGGCGCGCGGGTCCACGTCGATGCAGATCGCGACGCCGTCGTTCATCGTCACGGCCAGCGGCTGCGCGCCGCCCATGCCGCCGAGCCCGGCGGTCAGCGTGATCGTCCCGGCCAGGGTGCCGTTGAACTTCTTCGCCGCCACGGCCGAGAAGGTCTCGTAGGTGCCCTGGAGGATGCCCTGGGTGCCGATGTAGATCCACGAACCGGCCGTCATCTGGCCGTACATGGTGAGGCCGAGGGCCTCCAGGCGGCGGAACTCCTCCCAGTTCGCCCAGTCGCCCACCAGGTTGGAGTTGGCGATCAGGACGCGGGGGGCCCACTCGTGGGTCTGCATCACGCCGACCGGGCGGCCGGACTGGACGAGCATCGTCTCGTCCTGCTTGAGGGTCCTGAGCGTGCGCACCATCGCGTCGAACGAGCGCCAGTCGCGCGCGGCCTTGCCGGTGCCGCCGTAGACGACGAGCTTGTCGGGGTGCTCGGCGACCTCGGGGTCGAGGTTGTTCTGGAGCATCCGGAGGGCGGCTTCCTGCTGCCATCCCAGGGCGCTCAGTTCCGTACCGCGCGGTGCCCGTACGGGGCGGGGTCCTGACATGGCGAGGCCTCCTCACGACGTGACTCAGATATTCACATCCTGGCTGTCTGAATAGAACTAGTCAATAGACCGGGTGGGGGGAGGCGGCGGACGAGGTGCGGAATCGGGCCGTATTCCTGCGCCGCCGCACCGCCGGTGCTTGGCTTGATCCCATGACCGACACACCGGCGGCGGCGCGCCGCGAGCAGGCCGTGCGGGCGGCCGTGGAGCAGGGGCTCGTCGGTCCGGACGCCCCGCTCGCCGCCCTCCTCGACGTCACCGGCATCCGGCTCGGCGCGGCCGCGCTGACCTCGGCCTTCGCGGCCGTGACCGACGCGCCCGTGCTGCACGCCTTCGCCGTCAAGGCGTGCCCGCTGGTGCCCGTGCTGCGGCTGCTGGCGACCGAGGGGCTCGGCGCGGAGGTCGCCAGCCCCGGCGAGCTGGCGCTGGCCCGCGCCGCCGGGATCGGGCCCGGCAGCACCGTCCTGGACTCCCCCGCCAAGACCCCCGCCGAGCTGCGCGAGGCCCTCGCCCTGGGCATCGCCGTCAACGCCGACAACCCTCAGGAGCTGGCCCGGCTCGACGCGCTGGTCGCCTCCGCCGCGACCGCCTCGCCGCTGGGCCTGCGGGTCAACCCGCAGCTGGGCGCGGGGTCCATCGGCGCGCTCTCGACGGCGACGCGGACCTCGAAGTTCGGGGTGGGGCTGCGGGACGAGGGGGTGCGGGAGTGGGTCGTGGAGGCGTACGCGGCCCGCCCCTGGCTCACCCGGCTGCACACCCACGCGGGCTCCCAGGGCGTGCCGCTCGCGCTGATGGCGGAGGGCGTGCGGGCCGCGTACGAGCTGGCCGAGGAGGTCAACGCGCGGGTGGGCCGCCGCCAGATCGACACGGTCGACCTCGGCGGCGGGCTGCCGGTGAACTTCGCCTCGGACGAGGAGAGCCCGACGTACGAGGAGTACGCGCGGCTGCTGCGCGCCCGGGTCCCCGGCCTCTTCGACGGCTCGTACGCGCTGGTGACCGAGTTCGGCCGCTCGCTGCTCGCCAAGCACGGGACGGTGCTGGCGCGGGTGGAGTACGCGAAGACGTCCGGCGGGCGGCCCATCGCGGTCACCCACGCGGGCGTCCAGATCGCCGCCCGTACGGTGTACGCGCCCGCCTCCTGGCCGCTGCGGATCGCCGCGTACGGCCCGAAGGGCCGCCCCAAGTCCGGCCCGCACGTCCTCCAGGACGTGGCCGGTCCGGCCTGCTTCGCGGGCGACCTGCTGGCGGAGGCGCGGCTGCTGCCGCGGCTGGAGCAGGGGGATTACGCGGCGGTGCTGGACACCGGGGCGTACTGCTTCGCCCACCACTACGCGTACAACAGCCTCGCCAGGCCGGGTGTCTACGGCTTCACCTCGTCGGCGTCCGGCGTCCGCTTCGCGGTGGTCCGTGAGCCGCAGACACTGACGGAGATCGTGGCGGAGTCGGGAGGCGCGGCCCCGGACGCGCTGCTCTAGCGAGCGGGCCGGTGGGGGCGGTTGTCTGTCCGCGGGCCGGTGGGGGCCGGCCGCGCAGTTCCCCGCGCCCCTAAAGGACTGTGGCTGAGCTGACTTCTCCGGCTGCGGCGGACTGCCTAAGGGGCGCGGGGAACTGCGCGACCAGCCACCCACCGGCCCGCAGACAAACACCGGGCCAAAAAGGGGCGCGGCCTACTCCACGAACAAGCCGCGCCCCGCGGCCCCCGCGTCGAACGACTCCAGCCACGCCTGCGCGTCCGGCAGGCTGTCGCACATCGCCTCCAGCAGGACGCGGCCGAGCAGCATCGGCGCGCAGGCCGTGTCGAAGGCGAGGCCGGTGCCGACGGCCGCCGGGATCAGCAGGTCACTGTGGCGCGCCACCGGCGCGAACGCGGAGTCGGCGACCGTGACGACGGCGAGGCCCTTGGCGCGCGCGTACGCCAGCGCGTCCACCACCTCCCGAGGATGCCGCGGCAGCGCGAAGCACAGCAGCGCCGACGCCCCCGCCCGGTGCGCCGCGTCGATGCGGTCCACCAGCATCGAGCCGCCCTCGTCGAGCAGCCGTACGTCGGGGTGGACCTTGGCCGCGAAGTAGGCGAAGCCGCGCGCCTGGGAGGAGGCCGCGCGCAGGCCGAGCACCGGGAGCGGCCGGGAGGCGGCGAGCAGCCGTCCGGCCTCCTCGACCGGCGCCGGGTCCGCGAGCAGGCCCGCCAGATGGCGCAGGTTCTCGATCTCGGCCCGGACCGCCTGCTGGTACTCGTTGTACTCGTCCTCGCCCTCCTCGGGCGCGGCGGCGGGCACCACCTCGCGCAGATGGCGGCGGAGCGCCGGGTACCCGTCGAAGCCGAGCGCGACCGCGAAGCGCGTCACCGACGGCTGGCTCACCCCGGCCAGCTCGGCCAGCTCCACGCTGGACAGGAACGGCACGTCGGCGGCCCTGCGCACCATGGAGTGGGCGATCCGCCGCTGGGTCGGCGTCAGCCGGCGCCCCTCGAAGAGCTGCTGCAGCCGCGCGGCAGGCCCGTCGCTCATGCCGTCCCCCTTCGTCACGCCCGTCATGCCCGTCACGTCCGTCACGCCCGGAACTCCAAGATATTCAGTCGCCCAGCACTCTGCATGACCATATGCAGACGGGCAAGTACGGGGGCTATCCCCACTGTGCCCGCGCCGCCCGCTCCGTACCGTGGGGAAGCATGGAAGCCCGCGACGCCGACCTGAGAAAAGAACTCGACGCCACCCTGCACGCCCGCAGGGAGCTCGGCGAGGAGTACGAGCCCGCGCTCGTCGACTCGTTCCTGGAGAAGGTGGAGCAGCGCCTGGACCCGGCGATCGACCGCCGGGTGCGGCGCCAGCTCGCCGAGCAGCAGATGGTGGTGGCCCGCGGCGGCCGCCCGTCCGGCCAGAGCCCCGACATGGGCTTCGCCGAGCGCTTCGGGTTCGGCATGATCTCGCTGGTCCTCGCCATCCCGCTGTCCGCGATCGGCGCCGTGAACGCGGGGCTGAGCGGCCTCTTCGTCACCTGGCTGGGCATCTTCGGCGTGAACGCCGTGCACGCCGCCCGCCCGTGGCCGTGGCCGCGCCGCCACCGCGGTGACGGCGACACCGACTAGCGCCTGAGGAAGGTGAGCGCGGGGACCGCCGCACCCCCGGTCGCCCGGGGGGCGGGACGACGGCGGTCCCCGCGCGGGACACGGTCCCGGGTCAGGGCCGGTCGCCGCGTCCTGGGCGTCGGGAGGTCCGGGAGCCGCTCCGGAGGTCCTTGACGCCGCTGGTGGTGCCGGCCGGGTCTCCCCCGCCGACATCCACCACTGTGCCGCAGTCGTGTTAAGCGGGTGCTGCGCGGACATGTCGCGCTCGTACCATTTCCGCGACCAACGCGACGGACCGTCAACTGACGCGGGGAGTACGGCGGTCAGGCGTACGGACGTCAGGGATGGGCCGGGTGCGCCGGGTGCGCGGTGGACGGCTCGGTCGCGGTCAGCCGCCGCCGACGGCGGTGCTTGAGCAGTGCCCAGGGCGCGCGGGCCCCGCTGACCTCGGTGCCGGGCTCCGCGGCCGCCTCGGCCGCCGCCTTGGCGACCGGCAGGATGTCCTCGTCGCGGTCCGCGTCGAGCCGGTCGGCGTCCGGCCACAGCCCGAGCGAGGCGCAGAGCGTGGGAAGGACGGCCATCGCGGCCGTCGCGTACCCCTCGGCCGACGGGTGGTAGTTGTCCGGCCCGAACAGCTCGCGCGGGTTCGCCTCGAACTCGGGGCCGAGCAGATGGCCCAGCGAGACCGTCCGCCCGCCCTGCTCGACCACCACGATCGTCTGCGCGGCCGCGAGCTGGCGCGAGACCCGCCGGGCCAGCCAGCGCAGCGGCTGGTAGACCGGCTCGACCGAGCCGAGGTCGGGGCAGGTGCCGACGACCACCTCGGCGCCCGCCGTGCGCAGCCGCCGCACCGCACCCGCCAGATGGCGCACCGAGGTGGTGGGCGGCATCCGGTGGGTGACGTCGTTCGCGCCGATCATGATCACGCAGACGTCGGGGATCCGGGCCGGGTCCGCCAGCATCAGCGAGACCTGGCGGTCCAGGTCGTCCGACTGGGCGCCCGGCTGCGCCACGTTCCGCAGCGTGACCATCTGCTCGGCCACCGCCGCGAGCCCCGAGGCGAGCAGCGCGCCCGGGGTCTGCCCGGCCCGCCGCACGCCCTGCCCGGCGGCCGTGGAGTCGCCCAGGATGCCCATCCGCAGCGGGGGCGTGCCGTTGGCGAAGGCCACCCCGTACAGTCCGTCGGCGCTCGGCGGGTGCGGTGCGGTGGCGCCGCCCACCGACCGCTTGGCCAGCGCCGCCTCCGCGAGCAGCACGCCGACGGCGGCCGTGGCGAGCAGCCCGATCCCGCCCCCGCCGAACGCCGCGCCCGCCGCGATCCGGCGGGCCACCCTCGCCCTCGAACCGGCCGACACTCCGGCCGACACGGTCGACACACTCCCAGCCACCGCCACCTCCTTGGAGCCGTACATCAGCTACCTGCCCGGTGACAGGTGTCGCTCAATCCCGCCACGAGGTGAACGGGCGCTCGCTCTGCGCATACGCTGGCGGCACCATCACGGAGACCCCGGAGACAACGGTGCAATTCCACGACTCGATGATCAGCCTCGTCGGCAATACCCCGCTGGTGAAGCTCAACAGTGTGACCGCGGGCATCCAGGCGACCGTCCTGGCCAAGGTCGAGTACTTCAACCCGGGCGGCTCGGTCAAGGACCGGATCGCCGTGCGCATGATCGAAGCGGCGGAGCAGAGCGGCGCGCTCAAGCCGGGCGGCACGATCGTGGAGCCCACCTCGGGCAACACGGGTGTCGGTCTCGCCATCGTGGCCCAGCAGAAGGGCTACAAGTGCATCTTCGTCTGCCCGGACAAGGTGTCGCTCGACAAGATCAACGTCCTGCGCGCGTACGGGGCCGAGGTCGTCGTCTGCCCGACGGCGGTCGACCCGGAGCACCCGGACTCGTACTACAACGTCTCGGACCGCCTGGTGCGCGAGACGCCCGGCGCCTGGAAGCCGGACCAGTACAGCAACCCGAACAACCCCCGCTCGCACTACGAGACCACCGGTCCCGAGCTGTGGGAGCAGACCGACGGGAAGATCACGCACTTCGTGGCGGGCGTCGGCACCGGCGGCACGATCTCCGGCACCGGCAAGTACCTCAAGGAGGTCTCCGGCGGCTCCGTGCGGGTCGTCGGCGCGGACCCCGAGGGCTCGGTCTACAGCGGCGGCTCCGGCCGTCCGTACCTGGTCGAGGGCGTGGGCGAGGACTTCTGGCCGACGGCGTACGACCGTGAGGTCACGGACGAGATCGTCGCGGTCTCGGACAAGGACTCGTTCCAGATGACCCGCCGCCTCGCCAAGGAGGAGGGCCTGCTCGTGGGCGGCTCCTGCGGCATGGCGGTCGTGGCGGCGCTGCGGGTGGCCGAGGGCCTGGGCCCGGACGACGTGGTCGTCGTCCTCCTGCCCGACTCCGGCCGCGGCTACCTCTCCAAGATCTTCTCGGACGAGTGGATGGCCGGGCACGGCTTCCTGGAGGAGGCGGGCCCGTCCGCCCGCATCGGCGACGTCCTCGCCGACAAGGAGGGCGCGATGCCCTCGCTCGTCCACATGCACCCCGAGGAGACGGTCGGGGAGGCGATCGAGGTGCTGCGCGAGTACGGCGTCTCGCAGATGCCGATCGTCAAGCCCGGCGCGGGCCACCCCGACGTGATGGCCGCGGAGGTCATCGGCTCGGTGGTGGAGAAGGAGCTCCTGGCGGCCCTGTTCGCCCAGCGCGCCTCGCTCTCCGACCCGCTGGAGAAGCACATGAGCCCGCCCCTGCCGCAGGTCGGCTCGGGCGAGCCGGTCTCGGAGCTGATGTCGGTCCTGGGCGAGGCGGACGCGGCGATCGTCCTGGTCGAGGGCAAGCCGACGGGCGTGGTGAGCCGCCAGGACCTGCTGGCGTTCCTGGCGAAGTAGTTTCACCGGGCCGGGGGGCCAGCCCGGCCTTTGTCTGCAGACCGGTGGCGGGCTGGTCGCGCAGTTCCCCGCGCCCCTAAAAATGCCGCTGCGCGGCATCTGAGGGGCGGCCCAGAGGGCCGCTTCCAGGGGCGCGGGGAACTGCGCGAGCAACCACAGACGGTCCGCGGACGAACGCAGCGGGGTGCAGCGGCCTCAGGCCCCGCAACGGGGTCCGGGGGCGCAGCCCCCGGGAGAGCCGCCTTCCCCCCACCCACCCCCGGAGGGTTTAGGGAAGGGGCGGGGTGGGGGCTGAGCGCCCGCTTAGAAAAGAGGCCCGCATCACACGCGCCCCCCGATGACCAACTCCGTACGTACGGGTAACTTCCCAGAGAGTCCCCGAGGTCTCGAAGAAGCCCGCCCCGCCGCCCCCATGGAGCCCGTGATGCCCGAAGCCGTGATCGTTTCGACTGCTCGTTCCCCCATCGGCCGCGCCTTCAAGGGCTCGCTGAAGGATCTGCGGCCGGACGACCTCACCGCCACCATCATCCAGGCCGCGCTCGCCAAGATCCCCGAGCTCGACCCGCGCGACATCGACGACCTGATGCTCGGCTGCGGCCTCCCCGGCGGCGAGCAGGGCCACAACCTGGGCCGCATCGTGGCCGTGCAGATGGGCATGGACCACCTGCCGGGCTGCACGATCACCCGCTACTGCTCCTCCTCGCTCCAGACCTCCCGCATGGCGCTGCACGCCATCAAGGCGGGCGAGGGCGACGTCTTCATCTCGGCCGGCGTCGAGATGGTGTCCCGCAGCGTGAAGGGGTCGAGCGACGGCCTCCCGGACACCCACAACCCGTTCTTCGCCGAGGCCGAGGCCCGTACCGCCGAGGTCGCCCAGAGCGAGGGCGCCTCCTGGCACGACCCGCGCGAGGACGGCCTGGTCCCCGACGCGTACATCGCGATGGGCCAGACCGCCGAGAACCTGGCGCGCGCGAAGGGCGTCACGCGCGCGGACATGGACGAGTTCGGCGTACGGTCGCAGAACCTCGCCGAGGAAGCCATCAAGAACGGCTTCTGGGAGCGCGAGATCACCCCGGTGACGACCCCGGACGGCACGGTCGTCTCGAAGGACGACGGCCCGCGCGCCGGCGTCACCGTGGAGGGCGTCCAGGGCCTCAAGCCCGTCTTCCGCCCCGACGGCCTGGTCACCGCCGGCAACTGCTGCCCGCTGAACGACGGCGCCGCCGCGCTGGTCATCATGAGCGACACCAAGGCGCGCGAGCTGGGTCTGACCCCCCTCGCCCGGATCGTCTCGACCGGTGTCACCGGCCTCTCCCCCGAGATCATGGGCCTCGGCCCGGTGGAGGCGTCGAAGCAGGCCCTCAAGCGCGCGGGCCTGACCGTCGGCGACATCGACCTGTTCGAGATCAACGAGGCGTTCGCCGCCCAGGTGATCCCGAGCTACCGCGACCTGGAGATCCCGCTCGACAAGCTGAACGTCAACGGCGGCGCCATCGCCGTCGGCCACCCCTTCGGCATGACCGGCGCCCGCATCACCGGCACGCTGATCAACTCCCTCCAGTTCCACGACAAGCAGTTCGGCCTGGAGACGATGTGCGTGGGCGGCGGCCAGGGCATGGCCATGGTCATCGAGCGCCTTAGCTGACGAAGCCCTACGCTGCGACGGGGGCGCTTCGCGGTGCCCAGGCGGGGTGACGCCTTTCAGCACCGCCTCAACCCCGCCGCGTCCGGTTCGTGACCGAATCTCCCCCAGGATGTGACGTACGTCCCGGGGGAGAGGCATTCCCGCAGGTCACACAGGTCACGGGGTTAAACCCCAGGCACAAAGACCTGTCCAATTCGTGACGTAATGCACTGACACGGGGAGCGGGTACCCGACAAGCTGATGTAGGAAGTCGGGGAATCGTTTGAATCCGGGAGTAAGTCAGTGAGCGCCATGTCTCTTGCCCTGCTGCTGACCACGGCCGCTGCCACGGCCGTGGGCGCCGCTGCCCTGCACGCCGCCCACGGGCTGCGCAAGCAGGTCGTGGCGCTGCGCGCCGACCTCGCGGCCACGAACGCCGGCCGGTCCGCCACCGTGCCCCACCAGGCGCGCGGCGCGGAAACCCCGCTCGCCGAGATACGCGCGGCCGTCGCCGAGGCGCTCGCCGAGGAGCGCGAGCGCGAGCTCGCCGAGGCGCGGGCGTTCTGGGCGGCGCAGGAGGCGCGGGACGCGGCGGACGCCCCGTCGCTCCTGGGCGGCTTCACGGGCCTCGGGGACGACGCCTCCCTGTTCCTCCCCCGGCAGGCCGACTTCGCCGGTCTGGAGGGCGTGGAGCTGGGCGCCGAGCCGTACGAGGAGTTCCCCGAGGACTCCCCGGAGCTGGCCGCCGCCCGCCGCCGCCACCCCTCGCACCCGGACTTCGTCCCGGTCCAGACGTCGGTCGTGGCCGACCACGAGTCCACGGTCGCGCGCCTGGAGGAGCTGGCCGAGGCCCGCACGGCCCTCGCGGACGTACGCCCCGGCCCGCTCGGCACCCTCGACGTCTACGTCTTCGCCGACGGCACCACGCTGTGCATGACCCCCGGCCACCGCGAAACCTCCGAACGCCTCGCCGAGGCCCTGCGCGAGGGCGACACTCCCGTACTGCTGGGCGGCTCGGGCATCTCGGGCGCGTACGCCCTGACGTTCTCGTGCGGCGAGGAGAGCGTGTACATCCTGGCGGACCGGGTCATCGCTTCGCTGTAGACCCTGCCGGCCCCTTCGGGATCAGCGGTTGAGGTCGAAGACCGGCACCCCACGCCCTTCGTACGCCTTCGGAGCAACCGTGGCGACCACCGCATCGGCGCCCCACTCCGGCAGATGCCGTGCAGCGTGAAGCGCGGCCGCGATGCCGAGTGGGACGCCGTCGCGATGCAACTGGGCGACAGCGAGCATGGCCGGGCAGTCGAGGTCGACGGTGTGGACGACGTCGAGCTGGCCGATGTGCTCGGCGAGCCCCAGATGCTCCCGGTCGGCCTCAAGGATCGACAGAACCGGGGCCCACAAGCGCGTCTCGGGTTCGAAATGCGCCCGGTGAACCAGAGCGGACACCTGCCGGTTGCCGGACAGGGCCAGCAGCGTGGGGGCGTCGAGAACGAGATGGTGCTGGATCACGCCGCAGCGTCCTGCTGCGACTGCGCGAAAGCCTCACGGAGCCGACGGCCCATCGCCGCGCTCTCCTCGTCCGTCACCTCGACCCCGAAGTGCTCGGCCAGATACAGGCGCGTCCGCTCCGCCCGTTCCCGACGCTCCTCCTCGGTCAGCGTGGTCTCCGCGAACTCCTGCACCAGCGAGCGGATCGACGTACCGCGGGACTCGGCGATGACCGCCAGCCGGTCACGCACCTCGGCAGGAACCCGGATCATGGCATCAGACATGGTGCGAAGTATACGTCCGCGTAAACGCCCACAGCAGGGGAATCGGCACACCCGAGCACGCCGGTCAGGGCCTGATCGCGTGGAGTCCTGGGGAAGCGAAGCACCAGAGGCCGACCACGGCCCCAGCGGGCCCCGCCAGGCCGGGCCTACCCGAACGCCCTCCCCATCGCCCCCTCCACCAGCCCCACCGCCTCCGCCAGGCCCCCGGCCGGGGCCGCACCCGTCCGTAGCGCCTCGGCCAAATCGCGGCCCGCCACCGCCACTTGGTCGGCGACCGCGAACGCACCCGCGTCCGGCATCTCGCGCGGAGCGGTGTCGGGGGTCTCGGCGCGTTGGGCGCGGGTCGACAATTCCCTGGCCAGGGTGAGGGCTTCGGTCGCGGCGCCGCGGCGCAGGCGGCTCTCGGGGGCCGCGCGGAGGCGGTCGGCGAAGCGGTCCACGGCGGCGAGGAGCGGGGTGACATCTAGCACGCCGCGACCCTACGCGCCGCCCCGGGACTGTTGCCAATACGCGAACGCTCAGGCACGGTGACGTGAAGGACCCTCCCCGAGTTCTCGGCCGAGTCCGAGCAGGGGACCCCCAGGCAATGCGTCCGGAGGCGCCGATGTCCCAACTGTTCTCCGAAGAAACCCATCGCAACCTGCTCTCCCGCATCCCCCATTGCACCGGTCGTGAAGTCTCCGACTGGCTCCGCGCCGTCGACGAAGGCCCTTCCCTCGTACGGTTCGAGGAGAAGGTCAGCTGGCTCCGGAGCGAGCACGATCTCGCCTACGGCCACGCCAAGGCGATCATCCATGAGTACGACCTGAGGCGGGCCGCGCGCCGCCTGCTCTAGGAAGGGAACCCCGTACGACCCTGTGCTCCGCCCCGCCGATCCGACCCCCCGGCGGGGCGGAGTAACGCGAAGGGGCCCGCCCGGCTGCTGCCGGGCGGGCCCCTCGTCACTGCGCTACGGGCGTCAGTCGTCGCCCTGGAGGATCGCCACCAGACGCAGCATCTCCAGGTAGATCCAGACCAGCGACATGGTCAGACCGAAGGCCGCCAGCCACGACTCCTCGCGCGGGGCGCCGTACGTGATGCCGTCCTCGATCTGCTTGAAGTCAAGCGTCAGGAAGAAGCAGCCGATCAGGATGGCGAGCACGCCGACCGCGAAGCCGAGCGGGCCGAAGCTGCGCAGACCGCCGCCGTCGGCGCCGCCGAAGGCGACCACCAGCAGGTTCACCATCGTCACCAGGACGAAGGCGATGGCGATGGTCATGCCGATGCGCGCGTACCGCGCGGTCACGCGGATCCAGCGCTGCTTGTACGCGAACAGGGTCGCGCCGGAGACCGCCAGGGTGCCCAGGACCGCCTGGAAGGGCGCGCCCGACCAGCGCTCGTTGAACATCTCGCTGATCACGCCGAGGAAGACGCCCTCGAACGCCGCGTAACCGATGATCAGCGCGGGGACGGGCTTCGACTTGAACGACTGGATCATCGCGAGGACGAACGCCACCAGTGCCGAGCCGACCGCGAGGCCGTAGCTGCTCGACGAGACCGGCAGCAGCGTCCAGGCGAGCACGGCGGCGACGGCCACCGTGCCCAGCGTGATCGCGGTGCGCGAGACGACGTCGTCCATCGTCATCACGTTGCCGCGGGCCGGGGCCTGGGGGGCGCCGTACTGCGTGTCCTGCTGGGCGTAAGGGTTCGTCGCGTACGGATTCGTCGCGTACGGGTTCGTCGGTGCCTGCGCGTACGGGTTGCCCCCGGCCTGCGGCGCGGTGTTGAAGCCCGCGTAGCCGTTGTCGCGGCTGAACCCCCGTCGCGAGAAGACCGGGTTGCTGCTCCTCATCTCACTCCTCCATGGCCGCCGTGCGCGGCCTTGACGTCAAGGGTAATGGGAAAGCAAAACAATCACCCTAGTGCTCTGGGAGGATCTTTCCTCGCCGGGCGGGACGTACACCAGGGGGTCCGCCGTCACAAGAGTGCCACGGGAGGCGGCCGGAGGGGCGCCGTCCGGGCGCGGGGCGGGAGGGTGCCGCCGGGACGGGAGCGGGGACGCGGGGCGGGAGGGCCCGGGAAGCGCCCGGAACTGTTTACCCACGCGTCACTCATTCGCCGGTAATCCGGCCGTGCCGGTCGTTCCCCAGCCGTTCCGAGGTCGCTCCGAGGCCGTTCCGCAGTCGTTTTGCGCACCGAATTATCGGTTCTTCCGCCCCTCCCCCGAGGGAGCGAGAGTGCCCGGAGCCGGACTTGAACCGGCACGGCCCTAGGGCCAGCGAGGTTTAAGCTCGCCGTGTCTGCTTTCCACCATCCGGGCTGGTCGCGCGGTTCCTACGTTCGCCCGAAGAGCCTATCCGGGACGGCTCCCTCACACGGCGGAACGGCGGCTGATGTTGTCTTATTTTATTGGCGCTTGAGGGTGCGTCAGCCCGGACCGAAACGGCTGCGGCACATGCCGGAGGCGGTTGGCAGGCATACCGGTCAGCCGGACTGTGCGTAGCGGAATGACGCGAATTCGACTCCCGCTCCCGGACCGCCCGCGCGGCCCGGGACAGCCAGGGGCGGCCAGGGGCGCCTCGGGGGTCGTGTCATACCGGAGGAGGAGGCGAGCGGCGCTCGTATAAGACTCAAGAGGGCCGGGGAACGGGCACAGGGACTGACGATCCGGGGGGTCGGCGGCATCGAGGATGGAGGAGTCCCCAGTTCCGGCTTCCGACAGGAGTCCTCCGTTGACCACCATCCCCACCGCACACCGCGCCACCGCGGTGGCCGCCCGCGCCACCGAGCTGTCGAAGGTCTACGGCGCGGGCGAGACCCAGGTGGTCGCGCTCGACCGGGTGACGGTCGACTTCCGCCAGGGCGAGTTCACCGCGATCATGGGCCCGTCGGGCTCCGGCAAGTCCACGCTGATGCACTGCGTGGCCGGGCTCGACTCGTTCAGCTCCGGGTCGGTCCGCATCGGCGAGACCGAGCTCGGCTCGCTCAAGGACAAGCAGCTCACCCAGTTGCGCCGGGACAAGATCGGCTTCATCTTCCAGGCGTTCAACCTGCTGCCGACGCTGACCGCGGCCGAGAACATCACGCTGCCGATGGACATCGCCGGCCGCAAGCCGAACAAGCAGTGGCTGGATCAGGTCATCGACATGGTGGGGCTCTCCGGTCGCCTCTCGCACCGGCCCACCCAGCTCTCCGGCGGCCAGCAGCAGCGCGTGGCCGTGGCCCGCGCCCTGGCCTCCCAGCCCGAGATCATCTTCGGTGACGAGCCGACCGGAAACCTGGACTCGCGCTCGGGCGCCGAGGTCCTGGGCTTCCTGCGCAACTCGGTGCGCGAGCTCGGCCAGACCGTGGTCATGGTCACCCACGACCCGGTCGCCGCGTCCTACGCGGACCGCGTGATCTTCCTGGCCGACGGCCGCGTCGTCGACGAGATGCTCCACCCGACCGCCGACGGCGTGCTCGACCGCATGAAGGAGTTCGACGCCAAGGGGCGTACGAGCTGATCCGCGGGCCCACGGGCCCAGCCCCGGCCCACCGGCCCCAGCCACCCCGCCGACCCCTTCCCGGCCGAACCCCTCCAGGACTGAGAAAGCCCCATGTTCAAGACCGCCCTGCGCAACGTGCTCGCGCACAAGGCCAGGCTGCTGATGACCGTGCTCGCCGTGATGCTCGGCGTGGCCTTCGTCTCCGGCACCCTCGTCTTCACCGACACCCTCAAGAGCGCCTTCAAGAACCAGTCGGCCAAGAGCTACGACAACGTGGCCGTGGCCGCCGAGTCGTACGGCAGCCGGGACGACGACAAGCAGGACCCGGGCATCGGGAAGCAGACCCTGCGCAAGATCGAGGCCCTGGACGGGGTCACCTCGGTCAACGGGCGCGTCGACGGGTTCGCCGGGGTGGCCGACAAGAACGGCAAGCTGATCGGCCAGGGCTGGGCCAACAAGGGCGGGAACTTCTCCCCCGGCAAGGACGGCAAGGACCCGGCCTACACCTTCACCCAGGGCGCCGGGCCGGTCCGGGACGGGCAGATCGCGCTCGACGAGGACACCGCCGACAAGGGCGGGTACAAGGTCGGCGACCGGATCCGCGTCGCCACCAACGGGCCGGTGAAGACGTACACCCTCGCCGGTGTGTTCACCACCGAGGACGGCTCGGTCAACGCGGGCGGCAGCCTCGTCCTGTTCGACACCAAGGTCGCCCAGCAGCTCTACCTCAAGACCGGGTTCTTCCAGAAGGTCAACGTCTCCGCGAAGCCCGGCACCGACGCCCAGAAGCTCCTCGACCAGGTCCTGCCGCTGCTGCCCGAGCACGCCACGGCCCGCACCGGCCAGGCGCTCGCCGCGCAGGAGGCGGACGACATCGAGAAGGGGCTGAGCGCGCTCAGCCAGACGCTGCTCGCCTTCGCCGCCATCGCGCTCTTCGTCGGCATCTTCCTGATCTCCAACACCTTCACCATGCTGGTCGCCCAGCGCACCAAGGAACTGGCCCTGATGCGGGCCGTCGGCGCCTCCCGCTCCCAGGTGCGGCGCTCGGTGCTCACCGAGGCGCTGGTCGTCGGCACGGTCGCCTCGGCGGTCGGCTTCGGGCTCGGCCTCGGGCTCGCGGTGGGGCTGCGCTCCGCGATGGACTCGTTCGGCGTGAAGCTGCCGGCCGGTTCGCTGATCGTCTCGTCCACCCCGGTCATCGCCGCGCTCGCCGTCGGTGTGATCGTCACCCTGATCGCCGCCCTGCTGCCCGCCTGGCGCGCCGCGAAGATCCCGCCGGTCGCCGCGATGAACAGCGTGCACGCCGCCGCGACCACCAAGTCGCTGGTCGTGCGGAACACCATCGGCGCGATCATCGCCCTGGGCGGCTTCGCCGCGATCCTGGCCGGCGCGGGCGCCGGGCGGGACGGCAAGACCATGATCGGCCTCGGCGCCTTCCTCGCCCTGGTCGGCATCATCGTCCTGATCCCGCTCCTTTCGCGGCCGGTCATCGGCGTGATGCGCCCGCTGCTGACCCGGGCGTTCGGTGTCTCCGGCAAGCTGGCCAGCCAGAACGCGGTCCGCAACCCGCGCCGCACCGGCGCCACCGCCTCCGCGCTCGCCATCGGCCTGACCCTGGTCACCGCCCTCTCGGTGCTCGGCATCACGGTCGGCAAGGCGGTCGACAAGACGACCACGGACAACATCAAGGCCGACTACATGGTCGCGATGGCCAGCGGGGACCGGCTCGACAAGTCGGTCGTGCCGGAGCTGCGCAAGGCCCCGGGCGTCACCGCGGCCTCGCCCAAGCAGGCCTCGTACCTGAAGGTCGACGGCGACTTCCGCTCGGTCGCCGGTGTCACGCCGGGCGACGTCGAGAAGGTGCTGAACGTCGAGACGGTCTCCGGCTCGCTCGCCACCCTCGGCCAGGGGCAGCTCGCGGTCGACGACGAGACGGCGAAGAAGCACGGCTGGAAGCCGGGCTCGCGGCTGCCGGTCGAGTTCGACGACAAGAAGAAGGCGTCCCTCACGGTCGGCGCGGTCTTCAAGAAGCAGGAGTTCCTGGCGCCGATGCTCGCGGCGACCTCGGTCCTCGACCCGCACGAGACCCGGCCGCACATCGAGTCGGTCTTCGTGAAGATGTCCGGCGGGGCCACCAAGGCCAATGAGCAGGCGCTGGTCAACGCGCTCGGCGACAACCCGGCGATCAGCTTCATGGACCAGCAGGACATCCGCGACACCTTCGGCGGCATGATCAACACGCTGCTCAACATCATGTACGGGCTGCTCGCGATGGCGCTGCTGATCGCGGTCCTCGGTGTCATCAACACGCTGGCCATGTCGGTCTTCGAGCGCCAGCAGGAGATCGGGATGCTGCGGGCGATCGGTCTGGACCGCTCCCGGGTCAAGCGCATGATCCGCCTGGAGGCCGTCGTCATCTCGGTCTTCGGCGCGGTGATCGGCACCGGCCTCGGCACCTTCCTGGCCTGGGCGATCGGCGAGACCATCAAGGGCTCGATCCCGGCGTACGCGCTGGTGATCCCGTGGGACCGGATCGCGCTGTTCCTCGCGCTCGCGGGCCTGGTGGGCGTGCTGGCCGCGATGTGGCCGGCCCGCAGCGCCGCGCGGCTGAACATGCTGACGGCGATCAAGACGGAGTAGTCCGCGCCTTCGGACGTACGAGAAGGGCCGGATCCCCTGGTGGGGGTCCGGCCCTTCTTGTACGTGTACGCGTCAGCTGCCGGCGCAGTACGACATCAGCGTGTCGTGGTTGGCCTTGAACTGGTCGTAGACCGCGTCGTCGTTGATCTTCAGGATCGTCTCGTCGTTGGAGCGCAGCGCCTGCCACGAGTAGTTGTGGCTGCCGGTCCAGACGATCTTCTCGTTGGCCACGCCTTCGTACGTACCGTTCACCAGCAGGTACTTGGAGTGGATGCCGATGTTGGTGGTGTGCCCGGCGGGCGGGGTCTCCCAGCACTCGACGCGCGCGGTGAGCTGCCCGTACAGGATCGACTCGACGGTCTTGCCCATCGACGGGACGTCGGGGTCCTTGCCGCCGCCCTGCGGGTTGGCGTCGGCGGCCAGGTAGACCTTGCAGCCCGCGTCCACCATCGAGGCGAGCTTGGTGGCGATCTGGTCGCGGTAGAAGAGGTTGGCCGCCATCCGCACCTCGGAGTGCTGGGTGGCGGAGCAGGTGACCTTGTCGAGGATCAGCTTGACCGTGTCGGTGGCCGGGTCCGTCGAATAGGTGGTGCCGGACGTCTCCTTGCGGGGGAAGAAGTACGTCTTGTAGTTCGGGTTGGTCGAACTGATCGGCGTCGAGTAGTAGTTGTTGTCGCTGGAGCCCGAGGAGCCGTTCGCCACCTGGTCGTTGAAGTACGCCTGGTAGTTGGCGTAGAGACCGGCGTCGACCAGGGTGACGGCGTTGTTGAAGAGGTCGGTGCGCTGGGTGCCCGACATGTTGGCCGAGGTCTGCACGACGACGTTGTCCGCGCCTCCCGTGTGGGAGAAGAGGAAGAACTTGTTGTGGTTGATCGAGCCGTCGTCGCCGGAGTTGAGCTTGCGGTTGGCGATGCAGGCGCGGCCCTGCGGGCAGGACAGGATCCAGGACGCCTTGGTGCGGTCGGTGCCGAGCGCGGCGGCCAGGTTCTCGTACTCGCCGCCCTTGGTCAGCTCACTGCCGTCGGGCTTGAAGTTGTGCGACTTGTAGTCGACGACGAGCTTCACGGCGACGCCGCGGTCCTTCGCGGCGATCAGCGCGGTGCGCAGGACGTCGTCGGTGAAGGTGTACATCGACATCTGGACGGTGCTGCCCGCGGGGGCGTCGTTCACCAGCGAGACGACGTAGTCGCGGATCTTGTCCTGATCGGCGGTGGGGCCGGAGGGGTCGTTGAAGATCGCGCCGGTGGTGGCGGTGACCGTGTCCGCCGAGGCGGCGGTAGGTGCGGCGACGACGGACATCAGGGCGACTGCCATACCCAGCAGCCAGGTTCTGCGGTGGCGGTGCACGCGTACTCCATATGTGGCATATGCATGACAATTCGGACGGCAGGGTCGCCGCCCGGCTGCCGAACGTATCATTCCGTCTGCGGGTCGCCTTGGGCTGGTCGCGCCCGCGCGGCGGAGCCGCAAATCGATACAGCCCCGCGCCCCTAAAAGAGCGGCCCCTACGGGGCGCTCCCCCACGTCCGTCCCCGCAGCGGCATCCCCGACCCCCCGCCCTCCGGTGTCCTCACCGCCAGGATCTGGTTGACCCCGATTCGGTTGCGCTCGAAGGACAGGGCGGAGGCGGCCATGTAGAGGCGCCAGACGCGGGCCCGGCCGGGGCTGGTCAGGTGCGCCGCCCGGTCCCAGCCCGCCTCCAGATTGCGTACCCACTGACGCAGTGTCAGGGCGTAGTGCTCGCGGATGACCTCCACGTCGCGCGCCTCGAAACCGGCGTCCTCCAGGGTCGACAGGGTCCGCCCCAGCGGGGCCAGCTCCCCGTCGGGGAAGACGTACGCGTCGATGAACTCGTCCACGTGGTACGCCGCCTCGTCCCCCTCGGGGCGCCGGGCGATCTGGTGGTTGAGCAGCCGGCCGCCGTCCTTCAGCAGGGCGTACAGGTCGTCCGCGTACTCCCGGTAGCGCACGGAGCCGACGTGCTCGGCCATCCCGATCGAGGAGATGGCGTCGTACGGACCGTCCCGTACGTCCCGGTAGTCCTGCACCCGGATCTCGATCCGGTCGGCCAGGCCCTCCTCGGCGATGCGCTTGCGGGCGTAGGCGGCCTGTTCGGCGCTGAGCGTGATGCCGACGACGTGCGCGCCATGGTGGCGGGCCGCGTGCAGGGCCATCGAGCCCCAGCCGCAGCCGACGTCGAGCAGCCGGTCGCCCGCCTTCAGGCCCAGCTTGCGGCAGATCAGCTCCAGCTTGTCGCGCTGGGCCTCCTCCAGGGTGGCGTCGGGGCGCTCCCAGTAGGCGCACGAGTAGACCATCGAGGGGCCGAGCACCAGCTCGTAGAAGGCGTTGCCCACGTCGTAGTGGTGGCTGACGGCCCGCTGGTCGCGGCGTCTGGTGTGCAGCCGGCCGGTGCGGCGGCGCAGCTCCTCGGCGGGCGGGGCGGGCGGCGGCAGGGGGCCCGCGAGCCGCAGCAGCTCCCGGGCGGCGGCCCGCAGCCTCGGGTCGCGTACGGGATGGACCGCGTCCTTGGGGTCGCCGCCGCGCTCCCAGATCAGCCCGGCCATCAGGTCCAGGGCCAGATAGAGGTCGCCCTCGATGTCGAGCTCGCCGGCCACCCAGGCGCGCGCCAGGCCCAGTTCGCCCGGCTTCCACAGCAGTCGGCGCAGGGCGCGGCGGTGGCGCAGCACGACCACCGGGGCGCCCGGCGGGCCGGCCTCGCTGCCGTCCCAGGCGCGGATGCGGACCGGAAGGGCCTCGCCCAGGAGCTCGCCGGCGAGAGCGGTCAGCCGCGTCGCGGCGTCGGCCATGGCGCACACCTCCGTGAAGTCGACCCCCACATGCCCAGCACCCCGGACAACATTGCCCCGGGCACCGGCCTTCCCGCTACAGCGCCACGGGCGTACATCGGCGGCGCGAAGGTGACGGCGTCGACGGGGCGCGGACGCCGAAGGGGCCGTCCGCACCACGGATGGCGGACGGCCCCTTCGGGACGTACTAAAGGGCGACCGAGGTCAGGAGGCCTTGGCCTTCTCCTCGACCTTGTCCTTCGCGGCCGGGGCCGGAGCGGGCTTGGCGGCCTCGTAGAACTCCTCGCGCGGCGACTCCATGGCGCCGAGCGAGACGACCTCGCGCTTCAGGAACATCGCGAGGGTCCAGTCGGCGAAGACGCGGATCTTGCGGTTCCAGGTGGGCACGGCCAGACCGTGGTAGCCACGGTGCATGTACCAGGCGAGACGGCCCTTGAGCTTGATCTTCATCTTGCCCATGACGATCATCGCGACGCCCTTGTGGAGGCCGAGGCCCGCCACCGCGCCCTTGTTCGCGTGCGCGTACTCCTTCTGCGGGAAGCCCCGCATGCCGGAGACCACGTTGTCGCCGAGGACCTTGGCCTGGCGCAGCGCGTGCTGGGCGTTCGGCGGGCACCAGGCGTTCTCCACGCCGGCCTTGCGGGCGGCGAGGTCCGGGACCTGGGCGTTGTCGCCCGCGGCCCAGATGTAGTCGGTGCCCTGGACCTGGAGGGTCGGGGCGGTGTCGACGTGGCCGCGCGGGCCGAGCGGCAGGCCGAAGCGGGCCAGCGCCGGGTTGGGCTTGACGCCCGCGGTCCACACGATGGTGTTGGAGTCGACCTCAAGGCCGTTCTTCAGCACGACGTGGCCGTCGACGCAGGAGTCCATGGAGGTCGAGAGGTAGATCTCGACACCGCGGCCCTCAAGGTGCTCCTTGCCCCACTTGCCGAGCTGCGGCCCGACCTCGGGGAGGATCTTGTCTGCGGCGTCGACCAGGATGAAGCGCATGTCCTCGCGCTTCACGTTGGTGTAGTACTTGGCCGCGTCGCGGGCCATGTCCTCGACCTCGCCGATCGTCTCGGCGCCGGCGAAGCCGCCACCCACGAAGACGAAGGTCAGCGCCTTGCGGCGGACGTCCTCGTCGGTCGTGGAGTCGGCCTTGTCCAGCTGCTCCAGGACGTGGTTGCGCAGCCCGATGGCCTCCTCGACGCCCTTCATGCCGATGCCCTGCTCGGCGAGGCCGGGTATCGGGAAGGTGCGGGAGACCGCGCCGAGGGCGACGACCAGGTAGTCGAAGGGCAGCTCGTAGGCCTCGCCGACGAGCGGCGCGACCGTGGCGACCTTGCGGTCCTGGTCGATGCTGGTGACACGGCCGGTGAGCACCTCGGCTCCGCGCACGACGCGTCGCAGCGGGACGACGACGTGGCGCGGGGAGATGCTGCCTGCGGCGGCTTCGGGGAGGAAGGGCTGGTACGTCATGTACGACCGCGGGTCGACGACCGTGACGGTCGCCTCGGCGTAGCGCATCTTCTTGAGAATGCGCCGTGCCGCGTACAGGCCTACGTACCCACCGCCTACGACGAGGATTCGGGGACGCTCCGTGGTGCTCATGCCATCGAGTATCCACCCCCCTCCGTACCCCCGCTCGTGCGCCCCTTCACAAGGTCCGACGGGGCCTCTGCTACACTTCGCGGCCCACGTGACCCAGGTCATGGTGTTCGGAGGGAACCAAGGTAGAGGGGAGAACGTTGTTCACCCCTCCTGAACTGGCCCTCACACGGTTCCGCGGGCTAGACCACCGGGCTGCGACACACACCCGTAACACACCGCCCGCCCCTTGGATCGCGCGCGGTTGAGCCCCTGAACCTGCAGAAGAGAGGCCCACGGCCCCGAATCGAGGCCAACCGGCGGGTTTTCCTTGTGAAGAACTTCACGAACTTTCTTGCGGAGGGTGATCCGGAGGGCCCCTCGAAGGCCCTCCGGGACCCCTTTCACGCGATCGACCAGGCGATTCCGTCGAGGATGTCGTGCTCGCTGACCACGACCTCGTGGGCGCCCGTGCGCTCCATGACGGACAGCAGGACCAGCGCGCCCGCCGCGATCACGTCGATGCGGCCGGGGTGCAGGACCGGGATCGCCGTGCGGTCCTCGTGGGTCGAGGCGAGCAGGCGCTCGGTGACCGCGCGGACCTGCTCGTAGGAGATACGGGAGTGGTGGATCGCCGCCGAGTCGTACGCGGCCAGGTCGAGCGCGATCGCGGCGACCGTGGTCACCGAACCGGCCAGGCCCACCAGCGTGCGGGGTTCGCGCAGCGGCACCGTCCGCTCGGCGAGGTCGAGGGCGGCCTCGACGTCCGCCCTTATCGCCGCGATCTGCTCGGGCGTGGCCGGGTCGCCGGGGTGGTGGCGCTCGGTCATCCGGACGCAGCCGACGTCCACGGAGCGGGCCGCGCGCACGTGCCGGGAGCCGACCACGAACTCCGTGGAGCCGCCGCCGATGTCGACCACCAGGTAGTCGCCGTCGGAGTGCAGCTCCTTGGTGGCGCCGGTGAAGGAGAACTCGGCCTCCTGGTCGCCGGTGATCACCTCGGGCTCGACGCCCAGGATGTCCAGGACGCCCCGGACGAACTCGTCGCGGTTCTCGGCGTCGCGGGAGGCGGAGGTGGCGACGAAGCGCAGGCGCTCGGCGCCGAACTCCTTGATGACCGCCGCGTACTCGCGGCAGGCCGCGAAGGTGCGCTCCAGGGCCTCGGGGGCGAGGCGCCCCGTGCGGTCCACGCCCTGACCCAGGCGCACGATCGTCATCCGGCGGTCCAGGTCGACCAGTTCGCCCGTCTCGGGGTCGCAGTCGGCGACCAGGAGGCGGATCGAGTTCGTACCGCAGTCGATGGCGGCGACCCGGGTCACTTGGCGTCCTCCCCCTCTACGCAAGGGGTGACGCAGGGGCCCTTCGCCCACCACTCGGGCAGCATCGCGATCGCCTCGTCGCCCAGCGGGTTCACCCCGGGGCCTGCCGCCAGCGAGTGGCCGACCAGCACGTGCAGGCACTTCACGCGGTCCGGCATGCCGCCCGCGCTCGGGAAGCCCTCCAGGACCTCGATGGCGTCGCGGCGGGCGATGTAGTCCTCGTGCGCGGCGCGGTAGGCCGCGGCCAGCTCGGGGTCCGTCGCCAGACGCTCCGTCATCTCCTTCATGACCCCGTTGGCCTCCAGCGTGCCGATCGCCGACGCCGCCCGCGGGCAGCTCAGGTAGTACGTCGTCGGGAACGGCGTGCCGTCGGGCAGCCGGGGGGCCGTCTCGACCACGTCCGGGTTGCCGCACGGGCAGCGGTGCGCGATCGCGCGCAGTCCGCGCGGCGGACGGCCCAGCTGCTCCTGGAAGGCGGCGATGTCCGCGGCGGTCGGCTCGGTGCGGGGCGTCTGGGGCGGGGGCGTTTCCATCGCGGTGTCTGTCTCAGTCTCTGTCTGTCTGGATCTGTCTCTGGCGGTGACGTCGTCAGTTGCCGGGGCGGTCGGTCTTGTCCACGCCGTCCCAGAGGTTCTGGTGCCAGGGGCGGCCGGTGGCGGCCTTGCCGTCGCGGTGGCCCTTGCCGGCCGACGGGTCGGTCACGGTGTAGCCGGTCTCGCCCGGAAACTGCATGTGCAGGTGCTCACGGGCCAGCCGCTTGACGTACGCGTCGTCCTGGAGCCGCGCCTTCTCGTCGCGCAGCCGCTCGACCTGCGTAGCCGCGTCGTGCTCCTTGCGGCGCTGCTCGGCGATGTCGCCGCGCTGCGACACGTACTGGCGCATCGGGTACGCGAGGGCCACCACCAGCGAGCACATCACCAGGGCGAGCAGGGCGGCCCGCCCGGTGAGCCGGGAGCGGCGGGCCTGGCGCTTGGTCTGGGAGCGGTAGACCCGGGCCGCGGTCTGCTCGCCGAGCACCTTGAGCCGGGCGGCGGTGGAGAACCGGTCCCGGTTGCCCTTGGCCATTCGCCCCGCTCCCCTCACGTACGTACAACGTCCCCGGACACGGTACGGGACCGGGGCCGGGGACGTATGTACGACAGGGCGGTCTGCCCATGTCAGGACTGCTCAGCTGGTCAGCTGGCCTGGGATCAGCCCTTGAAGCGCGGGAACGCGCTGCGGCCCGCGTACACCGCCGCGTCGTCGAGGATCTCCTCGATGCGCAGCAGCTGGTTGTACTTGGCGACGCGGTCCGAGCGGGCCGGGGCGCCGGTCTTGATCTGGCCGCAGTTCACCGCGACGGCGAGGTCGGCGATGGTGACGTCCTCGGTCTCGCCGGAGCGGTGGGACATCATGCACTTGAAGCCGTTGCGCTGGGCCATCTCGACGGCGTCCAGGGTCTCGGTCAGCGAACCGATCTGGTTGACCTTGACGAGCAGGGCGTTGGCGGAGCCCTCCTCGATGCCGCGGGCCAGGCGCTCCGGGTTGGTGACGAAGAGGTCGTCGCCGACGATCTGGACCTTGCTGCCCAGCTTGTCGGTGATGACCTTCCAGCCGGCCCAGTCGTCCTCGTACAGCGGGTCCTCGATGGAGACCAGCGGGTACGCGGAGACGAGCTCCTCGTAGTACTCGGTCATCTCGGCGGCCGAGCGGGACTGGCCCTCGAACTCGTACTTGCCGTCCTTGTAGAACTCGGACGCGGCGACGTCGAGCGCGAGCGCGATGTCCTTGCCCGGGGCGTAGCCGGCCTCCTTGATGGCCTCAAGGATGAGGTCGAGGGCGGCGCGGTTGGACTCCAGGTTCGGGGCGAAGCCGCCCTCGTCGCCCAGGCCGGTGGACAGGCCCTTGCGCTTCAGGACGGCCTTGAGGGTGTGGTAGACCTCGGCACCCCAGCGCAGCGCCTCGGAGAAGGACTCCGCGCCGATCGGGGCGATCATGAACTCCTGGATGTCGACGTTGGAGTCGGCGTGCGACCCACCGTTGAGGATGTTCATCATCGGAACGGGCAGCAGGTGCGCGTTCGGGCCGCCCAGGTAGCGGAACAGCGGCAGGTCGCTGGCCTCGGAGGCGGCGTGGGCGACGGCGAGCGAGACGCCGAGGATGGCGTTGGCGCCGAGCGAGCCCTTGTTGTCCGTGGCGTCCAGGTCGAACATCGCCTGGTCGATCAGGCGCTGCTCGGTGGCGTCGTAGCCGACGAGCTCCGGGCCGATCTGCTCGATCACGGCGAGGACGGCCTTCTCGACGCCCTTGCCCTGGTAACGGCTGGGGTCGCCGTCGCGGAGCTCAATGGCCTCGAAGGCACCGGTGGAGGCACCCGAGGGGACGGCGGCACGGCCGGTGCTGCCGTCGTCGAGGCCGACCTCGACCTCGACCGTGGGGTTGCCTCGGGAGTCCAGGATTTCCCGGGCTACGACGACGTCGATGGACGGCACGAGCATCTCCTTCTGGGATGTGACGCGAATACGCCGGGCCGCGTGGTCCGGCACCCCTGAGCCTAACCGCCTCCGGGGCATCGGCCAGCCGACCGACCGGCTCGTGGGACGAAACGGGGGGCAAAATGTTCCCGAACAAAACAATCCCCCGTGCCGGGGGCGGGACGGGACGGGTTCAGCTTTCAGCTGAGTGGATCACCTGCGGCCCGGTGGGGGCTGGTCGCGCAGTTCCCCGCGCCCCTGATGCATAAGGGGCGCGGGGAACTGCGCGCTCAGCCAGCCACGGTCCGCAGACGAAAACCGGGCCGAAAAAGGTCGCGCCTAGCTCAGGTGGAGCTGCTGGTCCACGTAGATCAGGTTCGCGTCCTTCACCACGTCCTTGTTCAGCTCGAACAGCTTCTGCCAGCCGCCCTTCACGCCGTGCGCCGCCGCGATGGAGCCGAGCGTGTCGCCGGCCTTCACCTTGTACTCGCCGGTGCCGGTCTTGACCGGGGCCGGGCGGGACTCGCCGCGCGAGGCCGGCGCGGACTCGCGCTTCGGGGCCGGGGCGGCCTTGGGGGCGGCCTTGGGCGCGGCCTTCTTCGGGGTCGTGGAGGAGCCGGACGTGTCCACGTTCGGGGACGCGCCACCGGCCGTCAGGTTGCCCGCACCGGCGCAGGACCAGGCACCCGGCCCCTGCATCGCGAGCAGCTTCTCGGCGGTGGCGATCTGCTGGCCCTTGGTGGCCAGGTCGGCACGGGAGGCGTACTGCGTGCCGCCCGCCGCGGCCCAGGAGGACTGCGAGAACTGCAGGCCGCCGTAGTAGCCGTTGCCGGTGTTGATGGACCAGTTGCCGCCGGACTCGCACTGGGCGACCGCGTCCCAGGTGGAGACCGAGGCGGCGGAGGCGGAGCCCGCGGCCATCAGCGGGGCGGCGACGGCCGCACCGGTGACACCGGCGAGCGTGGCGACGCGGACGGCCTTGGACGGGCGACGGTGCTTGCCCTTGCCGGAAAGCAGCATGGAGTTCTCCTCACCGACGCCTGCGAGGTGAGCTGTCGGGTTCGGGCGAGTGAGTGGCCCGGCCGCGCCCCGAAAGGCGCGTCTTCACCCCAAGCCGGTCCCGCAAGCCGTCTCGTACGTCTCGCCGCATTGGCGTACGTCCCTCAACGGCCGGGCCCGGCGCTTACCTTGGGTCCCCCGCTCCTGCCTACGGCGCATCGAGCGTCGACTGTTCCCCGCGACCGGCGGCAGGATTCGGCGTTCCCGGTCGAAGGGGCCCGTGGTGACGAGCGCTCCGACCGTAAACACACCAACCCCTGATGTTCAAAGGGGCACATCGGGGAGAAATCGCCCCCGACGCCCCTTCCACAACACCCGTTTCCGCAGGTCGGGGGCTTATCGCCCGTACCGGACCGACGGGACGCGCCAGTTGACGGAAAGAGACCCATGTCTCACTTACGCAGAAGTGGACATAGGCCCCTGAACTACCCCTTGGCCGGGGCCGGGTTGTCCGTCTTTGTCGGGTTCTTTGTCGGGTCCAGATCAAGGCTCTGGCCGGGCAGGATGAGGTTCGGATCGGTGCCGATCGTCTTCTCGTTCGCCTTGTAGAGCGCGGACCAGCCGCCCTCGACCTTGTGCGAGCGCGAGATGTCCCACAGGTTGTCGCCGGGGCGGACGGTGTAGTCGCCGCCCTCGGTGAGCGCGTCACCCGCCTCACGTGAGTCGGCGTCACCTCGCGAGGCGTGCCGCCCCGATTCATGGGAGTTGTCCGTATTGCCCGGCTCGGTGGTCGCGGGGGTGCCGCTCTCGGCCGGGTCGGGCGTGCCGCGGTGCTTGCCGCCGGAGGCGGCGTCCGGGGAGCCGGTGGCCGGGCTGGAGGGCGTCGTGGACCCGGGCTTGCCGCTCGCGCCCGTGGACGGCGCGGACGGCGTCGTGGACGGCTTGGGAGCGGTGGAGGCCGAGCCGGACGGCTTCGCGGGCGCCGGAGCCGTCTTGGCGGGCGCGGACGGAGTCGCGGCGTCCGGGGTCGCCGCCCCCTCCTCCGAGGGGACGTACGGCGAGGGCGTGGCGCCCGGGTCGACGGACGGCGCACCGGCGCCCGAGGTGAGCCCGGAGACCGCCGAGCAGCTTGTGAAGGCCTTGGGGCCCTTCGCCGCGAGCACCTTCTCGCCGACGGCTATCTGCTGCGCGCGGCTGGCCAGGTCGGGCCGCTCGGCGTACGCCGTACCGCCGTAGGCCTGCCAGGTCTCCTGCGAGAGCTGGAGCCCGCCGTACAGGCCGTTGCCGAAGTCGGCGCTCCACGCGCCGCCGCTCTCGCACTCCGCGACGCGGTCCCACGTGGTCGCGGAGGCGGCGTTCGCACCGCTCGCCGCGAAGAGCGGAAGGGCGAGGGCCGAGCCGGTCACCCCCGCCGCGACGACGAGTGCGGGAGCCTGGCGGGGTCGGCGGTGCCGTCCGTTCCCGGAGCGCATGCTGTGGCCTTCCGTGTGACTACGTCTGTGACTGACGAGCCGGACGTTGAGCCCGGTTCCCGAGTCGAGGGGTGAACGTAGCCGTACTCGAACGCTTGTCACAAGTCGATGCACCCGCGATAACGCCAAAGTCACAGTTATGACGGATCGTCAGTTCTGGTGGGGTGTGAACTCGACCGGAAGCGTGCGCAGTCCGCGCATGATGAGCCCGCCGCGCCAGCGCAAATCGGCAGGATCCGCCCCGAGCCGCAGGTCAGGAAGGCGGCGCAACAGGGTGGCCAGCGCGGTCTTCGCCTCCAGGCGGGCGAGCGGTGCGCCCAGGCAGTAATGGATGCCGTGGCCGTAGCCGAGGTGCTGGTTGTCACGGCGGCCGAGGTCGAGCGCGTCGGGGTCGCGGAACCGCTCGGGGTCGCGGTCGGCGGAGGCGAGGACGACGAGCACCGGGTCGCCGGCGGCGATGTCCTGACCCCCGATCGTCAGCGGCCGGGTGGCGAACCGCCAGGTCGCGAGCTCCACGGGCCCGTCGTAGCGCAGCAGTTCCTCGACGCCGGTGTCCAGCAGGTCCAACTCCCCGGCCGCGAGCGAGGCCTGGAGCCGCTCGCGCTGGTCCGGGTTGCGCAGCAGCGCGTACACGCCGTTGCCGATGAGGTTCACGGTCGTCTCGAAACCGGCGAACAGGAGGATGAAGGCCATCGCGGCGGCCTCGTTCTCGGTGAGGTGCTCGCCGTGGTCGCTGGCGCGGATGAGGCCCGAGATGAGGTCGTCGCCGGGGTTCTCCCTCTTCCGGTGGATGAGTTCGAGCAGGTACCCGCGCATCTTCTTGACCGAGCGGGCCACGCCGCCGCGCGGGCCGCCGCCGTGCCGGATCATCATCCCGGCCCAGTCGCGGAAGTCGTCCTGGTCCTCGCGCGGCACGCCGAGCAGGTCGCAGATGGCGTAGATGGGCAGCGGGAAGGCGAACTCGTGGATGAGGTCGGCCGTCCCCTCCGCCGCGAACCGGTCGATGAGCTCGTCGGTCAACTCCTGTACCCGGGGCGCGAATTCGGCGACCGTACGGGGAGTGAACGCCTTCGACACCAGCCGCCGCAGCCGGGTGTGGTCCGGCGGGTCGATGTTGAGCAGATGCGTCATCAGATCGGCCTTGCGCTCGCCCGGAATGCCGGTCTTGCCCTTGGCGTGCGCGGGCTCGTCGTGGTGCGCGGGGTTCTTGGAGAGCCGCTGGTCGGCGAGCGCCTGCTTGGCGTCCGCGTACCGCGTCACGAGCCAAGCCTCGACCCCGCTGGGCAACTTGGTCCAGTGCACGGGCGAATGCTCCCGCAGCCACCCGTAGACGGGGTACGGGTCGGTGGCGAACTCCCAGGTGAACATCTCGGGGGTGGACGGGTTCCCGGGCGCGGGGTCCTGGCCGGGCGGGGTCGAGGGGCTCACCGCCGTCAGGCCCCTTCCGCCGTGCGGATCGCGTCCCGGTACGCGCGGGCCGCCGCGCGCAGCGCCGCCTCCGGGTCCGTGCCGTCGGCCTCCGCCGCGGCCGCGAGGGCGAGCAGGCGGTAGCCGATGCCCTCGCCGGACGGCAGGGGGACGTCCAGGGAGGCGATACGGGCGCGGGAGGCGAGCTTGGCCGCCAGGGCCAGGGCGGGCTGGCCGAGCGGGATGCCCTCGGTCACCGAGTCGCGCTGCTTCTCGGCCGCCTTCTGCCGCAGCCAGTGCTCCTTGACCTCCTCCGGCGTCTCGGCGCGCTCGTCGCCGAAGACGTGCGGGTGGCGGTGGATCAGCTTCTCGACGATCGTCCCGGCGACGTCGTCCACCGAGAACGGCTCTTCCGGGTCCTCTTCGGCGATCCGGGCGTGGAAGACCACCTGGAGGAGCACGTCGCCGAGCTCCTCGCGCAGTTCGTCGCGGTCGCCCTCCTCCACCGCCTCGACCAGCTCGTACGCCTCCTCAAGGGCGTACTTCGCCAGGCCCTTGTGGGTCTGCTGGGACGACCACGGGCACGCGCGCCGGATCCGGTCCATGACCTGGACGAGGTCGAGCAGCCGGGCTCCCGGCAGGTCGTACGAGCCCGGCAGCAGCTCCAGGTCGGGCATGGCGACCCTGCCCGAGCCCGCGAGCCGGGCGAGGCCGTCGGTGAGCCGCCGGTCGCCCTCGCCGGAGGGGAGGACGACCACCGTACGGCCCCCGGCGCACGCCTCGACCAGCTCCCGCGCCTCGGGCTCCGCGAGCTCGACCTCGACGCCCGCCTCGCGCAGATACGGCAGCTGCGGGTGCCCGGGGTCGGCGCAGAGCACCCGGTCGGCGGCGCGCAGCGTCTGCCACGCGGGCCAGGACAGCAGTCCGGGCGCCACCCGGTGGCTGGCGGTGAGCAGGACGACGCGGCCGGGTTCTTCGAGAGTCACCTCTCGAACCTACCCGACCGGTCACCCGGTGACCGGGGCCTCCTCCTGGGGTCCGTTCTTGGTGACCTGGGCGATCCACGGCGTCTTGGTGTCGGCGAGCTGGATCGCCTTGTCGTCCCACGTCCCGTACCGCGGATTGACGTCGATCTTGAGCTTCTTCGACGCCTCGGTGAGCGTCTTGGTGACGGCGGCCTGGCCCTGCGGGGTGGACAGGTCGGCGCCGGTCGCGGCGGCCAGCGCGGTCAGCTGGACCTGCTCGCGCACCGCGTCGTCGATCTGGTCGGGGGCGACGCCGCGCTGCTGGAGGAGCATGTCCGCGAACGCCTTCTCGCCGCCGGCCTGCTGGGCCATCGCGGCCCGGGCGTCCTGGAGCTGCTTGCGGGTGACGCTCACCCCGGCGTCGGCGGCGGCCCGGTCGAGCACCCGGTCGAAGATCAGGCCGTGCAGCTTGGCTCGGCTGAGCTGGCCGGTGTTCTTGATCAGCTGGGCGGCCTGCGGCGAGGCCTGCTGCGCCGTACGGACGTCCTTGACCTGGGCCTGGAGCGCGGAGACCGGGATCCGGTCACCCCCGACGACGGCCGCGGCGCCCGGGTGGGCCTCGCTGCCGCAGGCGGTCAGGAGTGGGCCCGCGCCGAGGAGCGCGACGGAGAGGGCGAGTGCGGTGCGACGGCGGCGGTGCAAAGGAGCCTCCCGGCGGATCGTGCGACAGTGCAGCGACCTGATGACCTTGCGGTGATCGATGTTAGGCAGTTGGCGTGGCGCGGGCCACTGATTCGCCCAACGATTCGGTCGTGGCGGGAGTCTCGGGGCGCAGCATGATCGTCCGGGAGAGGACGAAGGTGACCGGAATGGCCGCCGCGGCGGCGATCAGCGGAGCCCAGGTGCTGCTGAGGCCGAGCAGGTCCACCAGGACGTACATCCCGGTCGTGGTGATCACGAAGTTGGCCGCGTTGGTGAGCGGGAAGAGCAGGAACTTCCGCCAGGTGGGCCGGGTGCGGTAGGTGAAGTACGAGGTGAGGAAGAAGGAGCCCACCATGGCCAGCAGGAAGGCCGTGATGTGGGCGACGACGTACGGCACCCAGGGCAGGAAGAGCAGGTAGAGGCCGTAGTACGTGCCCGTGTTCACCACGCCCACCAGGGCGAACCGGACTATCTGGGCGGCGGTTCCGGACTTCATCGGCGGGCGAACTCCCGGTCCGTGCCGCTCTGCCGCTCCTGCTGGCGCGGCACGCCGCCGCCTTCCTGGCCGGAAACGTTCGTCGCCTGCACCAGGAAGTGCGGACGGCGCTTGACCTCGTAATAGATGCGGCCGACGTATTCACCGACCACGCCCAGCATCACCATCTGCACTCCGGCCAGCGCGGTGACCACCACGAGCAGGGTGACATATCCGGGGGTGTCCACGCCGTTCACCATCGCGACACCGACGATCCACGCGGAATACGCCGTGGCGATCCCGAGCAGCAGCATGCCCAGATAGACGGCGGCCCGCAGCGGCTTGTTGTTGAACGAGATCATCCCGTCCAGGCCGTAGTTGAGCAGTTTTCCGAACGTCCACGCGGAACGTCCCTGTTCCCGTACCGCATTCTCGTAACTGAACGTGGTGGTGCGGAATCCGACCCAGGCGAAGAGCCCCTTGGAGAAGCGGTTGTACTCGGTGAGTTCGAGTACCGCGTCGACCGTCCTGCGCGAGAGCATGCGGAAGTCTCCCACGCCGTCGACCAGTTCCACATCGACCAGGCGGTTGATCAGGCGGTAGTACAGGCGCGCGGTGAGCGTGCGCGTGACGCGGTCGCCCTTGCGGGTGCGCTGGGCGATCACCTGGTCGTGGCCCTGGGCGTGCAGGTCCATCATGCGGCCGATCAGCTCCGGCGGGTGCTGGAGGTCGGCGTCCATGATCACCACGGCGTCCCCGGCGGCGTGCCGCAGCCCGGCGAGCATCGCCGCCTCCTTGCCGAAGTTGCGGCTGAAGGAGACGTAACGGGCGCGCGGATCGCGGGCGGCGATCTCCTGGAGCAGCGGGAACGTGCGGTCCTTGCTGCCGTCGTCGACATAGAGGAGTTCGAATTCCGCGTCGAGCCGGGAGATTTCCTTGGTCACCTGATCATGGAAGCGACCGATGATCTCCTCTTCGTTGAAGCAGGGCACGACAATCGAGATGAGCACGGTTCTCCCCCGTCGATACGGAGTACGGCTGTGGCAGTCAACGAAGAACAGCCGGGCCAGACGTCCGGGGCGGATTCACCGAATGACGACCGGGCGTCGATTGCGTGAACTGAACCCCCGGGCCGCTGATTTACGTGCAGCGGTCCGGCATATTCGACGGCAGCGAACAGCAGAGGATCCCCATGCCGACTCTCGAAGCCGTCCAGCTTCCCCCCGCCGCCCCGGCCGTGGCCGCCGGGACCGGCCGCCCCGTCGCGCGGGCGTCCGCCCTGGCCGCGCTGATCACGGTGGTCGCGGTGTGCGCCGCCGACGCCGTCGCCCGGACCTTCCCCTTCGGGCGGCACACCCGCGGCGTCAACGACCTGGGCAACCAGTTCGTCCCGTTCCACGCCCATCTGTGGGACCTGCTGCACGGCCGCGCCCACGGCGGCGCCCTGGTCAACTGGCAGTCCGGGTACGGGACTTCGTTCCTGCCCGACATCGGTACGTATCTGGGCAGCCCGTTCGCCCTGCTGGTCGGGGTCTTCCCGCGCGAGGAGATCGACCTCGCGGTGTACGTGATCACGGTCCTGAAGATGGCCGCGGCGGCGGTCGCCATGACCGTCCTGCTGCTCACCCTGCGCCCCTCCCCCGGGCGGCGCTGGGCGGCCGGTGTCCTTGGGGCGGCGTACGCGCTGTGCGGCTGGTCGGTGATCGAGGCCACGTACAACACGATGTGGCTGGACGGGCTGATCGCGTTCCCGATGCTCTGCCTGGTCGGCGAGTGGGCCCGGGCCCGCAGGCACGCGCTGGTCGGCCCGGTCGTGGTGGCTCTTGCCTGGACGGCGAATTTCTACACCGCCTACATGGCCACGATCGGGGCGGGCCTGGTCCTGCTGCTGCGGCTGTTCCTGGAGGAGACGGAGGTACGGGCCCGGGTGTGGGCGCTGGCCCGCGCGGCCTGGACGTCGGCGCTCGGCATCGGGCTTTCGGCGCCCATCCTCTTCACCGTGTTCCTGGGCACCAAGCACGCGTATCCGGGCTGGAGCAAGGAGTTCCAGCCGGTCCCGTGGAGCGACTTCCTGGCCCGCTGGCTCCCGGCGACGTACAGCTTCTCCAGCCCGGCGCTGTTCCTGGGCACCGGCGCGCTGCTGCTCGCGGGGGCGCTGGCGTTCAACCGGGCGGTGCCGGGCCGCGAACGGTACGCGTGGACAGGGCTCGCGCTGCTGGTGGCGCTCTCCTTCCAGTGGAAGCCGACGCATCTGGCCTGGCACGCCTTCCAGACCCCGAACGGCAGCCCGTACCGCCAGACGTTCGTCCTGAGCGGGATCCTGGTGATCGCCGCCTGGATCTGCGTGGCGGACGGGCTGCCGGACCGGCGGGCGCTGCTCGGCGGCGGCGGGGTGCTCGCGGTGATCGCCGGCGGGGCCGCCTTCAGCGAGCTGGTCTCGCCCTGGTCGTACCCCTTGTTCTTCGGCGGGCTCGCGGCCGCGCTCGGCGCGCTGCTCGTCGCCGGGCGGGCCCGGGGCCGCCGGGCCGTGGCGCTGACCGCCGTACTGCTCCTGGCCGGGGCGCAGACCGCGCAGGCGGCGGTGACGGTGGCCTACGGCGACCGGGAGCGGCTGCACCGGCTCGACAGCTACCCGGCGTGGGGCTCGGCGCACGACGCGCGCGAGGCGGCGGTGGCGGGGGCCGACGGCTGGCCCGCGTACCGCACCGACCCGGGCAGGCGCCAGATCACCGGCAACGACCCGCTGCTGCTCGGCGGCGAGGGCGCCTCGTACTACAGCAGTCTCACTCCGGACGTGCTCACCAGGACGATGACCGCGCTCGGCGGCGGCTGGACCTCGCGGGGCCGGTCCGTGCAGAGCCTGGACAACCCGGTGACGGACGCGGTGTTCGCGGTCGGGGCGCGGGTGCGCGCGGACAAGGGGAAGGCGCCGACGGTCACCCGCGCCCCGGTGCCGCCGCTGGTGACGGTGCGGGGCGGCGACGGGACCCCGACGTACGGGAAGTCGCCGTTCCGGAACCAGGAGTCGCTGCTCGGGGCGCGGGTGTACACGCTGCCGCGCACGCTCGCCGAGGGGTGTGCGGCCGGGCAGGAGGCGTTCCTGTGGGCGCCCGAGTACACGGGCTGGGCGCGGCTCGGCTCGGGCAAGTGGGTCGAGTTCCGGGGCGGCGCCCCGAAGCGGCGGGCGGCCCTGGCCCCGCTGGGCGTCTCGACGGGCCCCTCGTCCGGGGTGACGCTGCGCCCCGCGTACAAGAAGGCGCGGCTGGGCTGTCTGGACCGGGGTGCGCTGACGGCGGCGGTCGACCACCTGCGTACCACCGGGGCGACGGACGTGAAGGTCACGGACAGCGGCGTACGGGCCGTTCTGCCCGCCGGGGCGAGCGGCACGGCGGTGTTCGCGATGCCGAGGATCGCGGGCTGGAGGTGCGCGGTGAACGGCGGCGGGGCCAAGCCCGCGGACGCGTATCTGGGCCTGGTGGCGGTGCGGTTGACGGGGAGCGCTTCCCCGTCCACGGTCTCCTGCGACTTCCGCCCGCCGGGCCTGAAGGCGGGGTCGGCGGCGGGGGCGGCCGCGCTGGCGGGGCTGATCGGGACAGGGGCGCTGCTGACGGTACGCAAACGGCGGGCCGGGGCGCCGAAGCACCCCTGACCCGCCGCGTGGTACCCGGTGGTTACTTCGCCACGACGGCGACCGGGGCGTCCCAGGCGTTCCGGTCGACCGTGAGGGTCACGCCGCCGTACGTCTCCTTCTTGTTGATGGCGTACTGGTGGCCCCTGCGGTGGCCCGACCACTTGGTCCCGAAGGGGTAGCCCGTGGTGGTCGACGCCGTGTCGTCGTACGCCGCGTACCAGAGCGCGTCCGGCATGTCGGTGCCCGGCGAGACGGCGGCGACGGCGGCCGCGCTGGAGGAGGCGAAGCCGTAGAAGCCGGTGCGGTAGCCCTTGGCGTGCAGGGCCTTGTTCCACGCGCGCGTGTAGGTCAGCACGGTGTTCTTGCAGGAGGTGTTCGCGATGTCGAACCCCTCCATGTCGAGGTAGACCGGGCTGCCCGGGCGCATCCCGAGCCCCGACGCCTTGGCGCCGGCGTCCGCGCCGTCCGTCGCCCCCAGGGAGGCGGCGGTGGCGGCGGTCATCTTCTCCGGGTTGCTCCCGGACTTGCAGGGCGGCTGGGCGCCCACGTACAGGGGGATCAGCTTCCAGCCGACCGCGCTGACCGACTTCACCCAGGAAGCGGTGAGCTGGGGCTGGGCGCAGCCGCGGTTCTTCCCGCCGATGTACACGGCGGCGCCCCCGTACGGGGAGGCCGTCTTCCACGCCTTCATCTGCGCGAGCGTGGGCGCGGTGCAGGTGTCGAAGGCGCGGCCGGTGAAGGTGGCGGGCTTGGACAGCGAAACGGGCCTGGCAGGCATGGCGGCCGCGGCGCCGCTCCCGGAGGAGGAGGCCGCCTGGGCGGTCAGGGCGCCGCCCACGAGGAGCAGGGCACCACCGGCGGCCATGGCCATGGTGCGGTGTTTCTTCGACATCCGGTGACGGGCCACTTCGATCCTCAACTGGTCGCAGGGATAAGGGGAACGCACAAGAGAAAGGCAAAAGAGAGGAGGGAGCGTGCTCGGCACGCTCCCTCCTCCCCTCGTGGTATCGCGACGTGCGTTACGCGTTACTCGAGGAACTCATGCCGGTACACGGCCTCCGGCGGCACCGGAAGGCGCGGCTCCAGCGGGCTCGTATCGAGCACGAGCCTACCCAGGCCCTCCAGCGCGTCCGCGCCCAGCCTGCCCAGGACGGCGTCGAACGCCCCGTACAGGGCGCCGCTCTCGCCGACGAGCAGGACGCAGTTGCGGCGGGAGAACACCCCCACCGGGTACACGGGTTCGCCCGCGGCCCGGCTCCAGGTGGTCACCCAGCCGGTGATCTGCGGGGTGATGATCTCCACGTCGTCCTCGGACTCGCTGTCCCGGGGGTCCGTGAAGACCAGGCGCAGCCCGCCGAACTCGTCGAGGAACGCCAGGGCCGCCTCGGGAGCCGGTCCGTAGTCGGCCACCAGCTGGGCCGCCGGGGCGGTGCCGGACGCACGGCCCGGCACCCACCCCGCGGCCCGCAGGACGCGGCGGGCCGCGTCCTGGTACCGCTCTTCGGAATCAGAATGCATCGCCAGGCCTCAGGTGCTTGAACAGGTCCACGGCATCGTGGAACGTCGCCGCGCAATTCTTGCAGAACGGCATCGGCACGCCCGTCCTCGTGTTGACGGTCAGGAACGCCAGGTTCGGCCGTGCGGAGGCGCCGTTGTCGAACGCTCCCGCGCAGGCCCCGATCTCCGCGCAGCCCTCCGCATCGGGCCAGACCTCCTTGGAGATCTTCGGCATGTGCTCGGTGATCTCCGGGTCGAGACCGTGGCGGCCGCCCATGGTGGCCGCCTCGCCCCGGACGCCGACGCCCATGACCTCACTGCCCTCACCGGCGGCCCGGTCGAAGGCGATGGAGACCGTGGTAGGCGGCTCCACACCCTGCTTGGCGGAGTCGGCGAGCACCTTCTGCCGGTGTGCCTTCAACGGGTCGGTGATCTTGTCGATGATGCCGTGGGCCTCGTCCTGCCCGATGTTGCAGTTGTGGACGAGGACCGGCGTGTCGCCCGCCTCCACGAAGTACGTGTGGAGGCCGCCGACGGTGAGGTCGTACGTGGTCGTGTTTGCGTGGTACAGGCGGATGCCCGTGACCTCGGCCGTGCCGGTCGGGGTCTGGAGGACGTCGCCCTCGTGGAGGTCCTTGGCCTCCACGAACGCGGCCTGGGTCGCGTCGTAGAACGGGTGGTGGAACGTGGTGGTGAGGTGGTCGCCCTTGGCGGTCACCTCGGCCGCCTGCGCCTGCTGCGGGGTCGCCGTCACGGCGCCCAGTACCGCCGCCGAGGCCGCGAGGCCCAGCGCCGCCCTGCGGACCGCCTTCTTGACCGTCGCGCCGCGCTTCGTCGCCTTGACCGTGACGTCCACGAAGTCGTGGTCCGTCGTGGTCACGATGACCGCGGTGACCTTGTGCGCCTCGGTGCCGGAGACACCCGGCGCCGCGTTGGCGACGGTGTCGCCGACCTTGACCTTGTCGATGGCCTTGGCTGTGCCGTTGGCCATCAGGACCTTGGTGTTGCCGGTGAAGCTGTGCGGACGGGCGACCTTGCAGCCGATGCCCGACTCGCTCCGGCCGCCCGCGGCCTCCGCCTCGGCCCGCGACGCCGCGGTCTGGGTGGCATCGCGCGCCGCCGTCTCCTCCGCCGCAGCCCCCTTGCCGAACAGACCGCCGACGGCCTTCATCGCCTTCGGGGCCGCCTTCGCCAGCAGCGAGCCGCCGATCTTGCCGAGGACGCCGCCCAGCGCGCCGGACGCCGCACCCTCGATCGCCGAGCCCGCGAAGGCTCCGACGCTGCACGCGTCGCCGCCCTTCTGGGCGCAGGCGAAGCCCTGGGTGACCAGGGAGCCGACCGCTCCGGCGACCGCCGCGCAGCCGATGGAGCCGACGCCCGCGGTGACCGCCTCACAGCCCATGAAGACCGCCGTGGAGACCACGAACGAGGTGATCGCGGCCGCGTGGTGCTTCACGAACGTGGCCGTGGTCTTCGCCGCCTTCACGGTGGCGTGGTAGGCCGTGCGGGCCGCCTTGGCGACGGTGTGCACGGCCGCCTTGGCGACCTTCTTCGCGGCGTGGACCACGCGCTTCACCGTCTTGGTGACCTTGTGGTACGCCGTGTGCACGGCGTGGACCGCCGCGTGGTAGACGCGCTTCACCTTGCGCACCGCGTAGTGGTAGACGCGGCGCACCACGCGGACCGTCTTGCGGTACACGTCACGGACCCGGTGGACGACCTTCTTCGCCACGTGCTTGGCGACCTGGACGACCTCGTGCACCACCTGGACGGCGGCGTGGTAGATCGGCGCCGCGACCTGGTGCACCACCGCGGCGGCCTTGTGGGCCACCTTCTTGGCGCCGCACACCACGTCGTACCAGGAGCAGTTGCCGGACTGGTCCGTGCCCGCGAGCGGGTTGTCGTTGACGTACGCGAACGGGTTCGCGGACACCGAGTTCGGGACCGGGTTCAGCGAGATGGAGTCCTTGTTGCGGAACTGGCCGGTCGCCGGGTTGTACCAGCGCGAGGCCGTGCCCACGTCGCCCGAGCCGGGCTCGGTCCAGCCGGACTGGAAGCCGAGGTGGCCGAGGACGGTGTTGGTGCCGACGCCCTTGCCCAGCGGGTCGTAGCTCGCCGAGCCCGACAGCGCGGTGGCGCCGGCGGTGAACGTGCCGATCACGTCGTCGTGCTGGTCGGTGAGGGCCAGTGCGCTGCCGGAGGAGCCGTTGCCGACGCCTATCAGCGAGCCCGACGGGTCGTAGGTGTAGGTGTAGTTGCCGTCGGAGGCGATGGTGTTGCTCGCGCCCGAGTACTGGAAGGTGCGGCTGCCCTGGGTCGCGGTGTCGGTGTCGGTGATGTTCCGCCCGGCCGCGTCCAGGTTGTACGCGTGGGTGCCCGCGGTGATCTGGGCGCCGAACGCGTCGGTGGTGAAGGCGACCGTGCCGTCCGACCCGGCCTGCTGGGTCATGGTGCCCCGGGCCGAGTACGTGTAGGTGTGGTTGCCGTCCGAGGTCAGCTGGTCGCGGGCGTCATAGGTGTAGACGTCCGCGCCGACCCGGGTGCGGTTGCCGGAGGCGTCGTAGCCGTAATTGGTCGTCGTGGAGCCGTTGTTCCACGAGCTGAGGCGGTTGGCGTAGTCGTAGGTGTAGGTGTGGCTCGCCGCGCCCGGCACCCCGGTCGTCGTCTTCGACGTCAGGTTGCCGTTCTTGTCGTAGCCGTACCCGGTGGAGGCGAGGCCGGTGGCGCCCTGCATCAGGGTGTCACCGGTCAGCCGGTGCCTGCTGTCGTAGGTGTAGGTGCGGGTCTGGCCGGTGGCGCCGTACTTGATCTGGGAGATCTCGTTCAGCTTGCCGTACGTGTACGTCAGCCGGTTGCCGGTGGCCGCGTCGTCCAGGGTGGACAGGCGCCCCGCGGTGTCGTAGCCGTACGTCGTCGTGCCGGCCGCGTCGGTGCGGGTCAGCGGCGCCGAGTCGGCGTTGTAGGTGAAGCTGGACGAGCCGGCGGAGCCGGACGTGGAGAGCAGGTCTCCCCGGTCGTCGTAGCCGAACGCCTCGTGGGTCGCGGACTGGTGGTCCGTGTTGCCCGCGATGCCCGCCTCGGCGGTGTCCGCCGCCAGGACCCGGCCTGCCTTGTCGTACGCGAAGGAGCGGCTGGCGGTCGCGGCGTCCGCGCCCTGGCCGTCCATGGCCACGACCCGGTTGTTCTTGTCGTACGTCAGGGACGTCGACGTGCCGCCCGGCTTGACGGCCTTGACCATCCGGCCGTCCGCGTCATAGCCGAACGTGGTGGTGGTGTCCGCCGCCGAGGTGTACTGCGCGGTGGACGGCTCGATCACCTTCTCCTGCTGGCCCCACGGCGTGTAGGTGTAGCGCCAGGAGTTGCCCCGCCCGTCGGTGAACCGGGTGCGGTGGCCCGCCTGGTCGTAGCCGAAGCTGGTGGTGATGGACGAGGTGTCGGAGACCGGCTGGATCTCCTGGGTGACCGTGCCCGCCGCGTCGTAGGTGAAGCGGGAGGTGTGGCCGTTGGCGTCGGTCGTGGTGACCGTGTTGCCCACCGCGTCGTACGTCGCCGAGGACTGCGCGAGCAGGGTGCCCGAGGCGTCGTACTGCTTGTTGTAGGTCGGCTGGCCCGCCGCGTTGTAGTCGGTCTGGGTCCAGGTGTTGTCCGGCAGGATCGTCTTCTGCTGGTTGCCCTCGAAGTCGTAGGTGAACCGGGTGGTGTTGCCCGCCGCGTCCGTGACGGACGTGGCCTCGCCCGCCCGGTTGTAGCCGTACGAGGTGGTGACCCCGCCCGGCGTCGTCGTCGACGAGGCGTGCGTGCCGTACGGGTTGCCCGCCGTCACCGCGTAGGAGTTGGTGCTGGTCAGCGTCCGGGTGGACGGGAACCGCTCCAGGGTGGTGGAGGTGAGCTGGCGGCCCAGGTAGTCGTAGGTCGCCTGGGTGGTGGCGCCGGTGCCGTCGGTCACCGAGAGCGGGTCGCCGGCGTTGTCGTACGTGGTGTGCACGGTGGCGCCGTCGGGCTTGGTGACCTGGGCGAGCCGGCCCAGCTGGTCGTAGAGGTAGCCGGTGGTGCGCCCGCCCGGGGTGGTCGACGAGGTCTGGTTGCCCTCGTTGTCGTACGTCCAGGTCGAGGCCGCGGTGACCGGGGTGGTCTCGCCGGCCGGGGTGTAGGACGGCAGGGTCTCCATGACCTTGTTGCCGTTGGCGTCGTAGGCCGTGGTGGTCACGTCGCCGTTGGGGCCCTGCTCCTCGACGGCCTCACCGAAGGTGTTGAAGCCGCTGGTGGTGACGGGGCGCACGGTGAGCGGGTTGGTGCCGTCCGCCTCCGCCTGCACGGCCGGGGCGGTGGTGACCGCCTGGTTCCCGGCCTCGTCGTAGGCGTAGGTGGTGGTGTTCTGGTTGGCGTCCGTCATGGACGTGCGCAGACCGCGCTGGTCGTACGTGTACGTGGTCTTCTGCTCGCCCGAGGAGGCGGCGGTGCCGCCGGTGCGCCCCTTGCCGTAGAGCGAGGTGACGTCGGTCGAGGTGAACGCGCGCTGGTAGACCTGCACGTTCGAGACCCCGCCGGGCAGTGCGTCGACCACGCCGCCGCCGTACTTGGCGGCGCCGATCATCAGCGGCCCGTGCGCGCTCCAGGGCGCGCTGTTGGTGGCGCTGCCGGAGAGCGTGCCGTTGACGTAGACCTGCACGGCGCCGTTGGTGGCGTTGTACACGCCGACGACGTGCGTCCAGCTGCCCGCGACGGGCTTGGCCGTGGAGTAGGCGGCCGGGAACGAGGTCCCCGCCGCGTCCGTACTGGTCTGCTCCATGGACCACAGCGGCGCGTTGGTGTGCGCGTAGTTGTACTGGAGCATGAACGCGCTGTTGGTGGTGCCCGCCTGGGCGACGACCGTCGCGTTGTGGGTCGGCAGCGACGCCATGTTCACCCACGCGGAGACCGTGTAGGAGGCGGCGGTGTCCAGCACCGGGCCGTTGGTGGCGATCTGCTGGCCCGCGTTGCCCGCGAAGGTGGCCGCGGAGTCGTTCCAGGTCACGCCGGTGGCGGCGGCGGTGTTGCCGGAGCCGGAGGCGTCGGTGACCGTCGAGCCGGAGGACTGGTCGAGCTTCCACCAGCCGGTGGGGTGCCCGGCGGCGTCCCCGTACAGCGTCTCGGCGATCTTGTTGCCCATCGCGTCGTACGCGTTGGTGACCGTGCGGTCCCAGCCCGAGGAGTCGCGGCTGTTCTCGGTGGCGATCTCGTCGTCCGGCGTGTACGACACGCTGGTCACCCGGGCGACGCCGCCCGGGTCGAGGGTGGTGGAGGTGTGGCGGGAGGCCGCGTCGACCGTGTGGGTCGTGACGGTCTCGCCGTTGTCGGTGGTGCTGGAGAGCACGTTGCCGGCCGCGTCGTAGGAGTTGGACTCCAGGACGCTGGAGCTGGTGCCGTCGGCGCTCTTCTTGGTGACCGTCGACGTCAGACCGTTGTCGGTGTAGGTGTACGAGGTCGTCGCGCCCATGGCGTCGGTGACCGACGCGAGCCGGCCCGACGGGTCGTAGGCCCGCGACGACTCGGTCAGCAGCGACGGGGACTGCGGGTTCACCGGGTCGCCCGCATACATGACGCCCTGGGTCAGCAGCTGCCCGTTGTCGTCGTACGTGTAGCGCATCTCGGTGCCGGAGGAGGAGACCTCCTTGGTCTTGTTGCCCTGGTTGTCGTAGGTGTACGTGACCGTGTTGCCGTTGGACGCGCCCGCGTTGGCGTTGGCGTCCTTCTTGGTGGCGACGTGGCCGTACGCGTCGTAGGTCTGCGTCTCGGTGCGGGTGTAGTCCCCGCCGCTGCCGTCCGCGACCGACTGCGAGGTGATGTTGCCGTCGACGTCGAAGGCGGTGGTGGAGACCGCGGCGTGCACCGCGCCGGTGACCCGGTCGGTGAGCTGCGGGTCCTTCTCCTGCACGACCTGGCCGTCCGCGTCGTACGTGTACGTCGTGGTGAGCCCGGCCGGGTAGGTGTCGGAGACGGCCTTCTTGCTCAGGACCTGGCCGACGCCGTCATAGGTGTACGAGGTGACCAGACCGCCGGCGTCCGTGGTCGAGGCCACGTCGCCGTTCTTGAAGTAGGCCACGGAGTTGACCGCGCCGCCCGGGCTGACCGTGCGCACCGGCAGGCCCTTGGGGACGTTGCCGCCGCCGGTCGCCGGGTAGGCGGCGGTGCCGTCGCTGAAGACGGTCGTGGTGGTGCGCCCGTTCGGGAAGCCCGCCACGGCCGGACCGGTGATGGTGGTCTGGTTGCCCGCGCTGTCGTAGCCGAAGGACGTCAGATACGTGTTGTCCGTCGCCGAGGCCGAGCGGCCGTCGCGCCGGGTGAGCAGGATGTCGTTGCGCGGGTCGGCGGTGGTGAGCTGCTCGGTGGTGTCGTCCGGGAAGTAGCTGAAGTACTCCGTGGAACAGGCGTTGGCCGCCTGGTTCTGGCAGGTGGTCGTGGAGACCGTGTTGCCGCGGACGTCATGGCCGGTGACCGTCGTCGCCCCGTTGGGGTCGGTGACGGTGTGCTCGAAGCCGCCGGTGTCGTAGCCGAAGCTGGTGGTGTTGCCGAGGCCGTCGGTCTCGGTCAGCATCCGGTTGTTGTGGTTGACGTCGTACTGGTAGGTGAGCGTCGCGTTGGCCGGGGAGGTGACCTTGACGGTCGACACCGGCAGCAGGCCCGTGGAGTTCTTCGCGGCCTGGAAGTGCGCCGCCGCGTCCTGCGCGGTGAGCGCGGAGCGGTAGGTGGCGGCCTCGGCGAGCGAGCCGTTGAAGTACACGGTCGCCGGGTAGGGCAGACCGGCCCAGCCGGAGCCGGTGGTGGCGGCGCCGAGGTAGTCGGTGGTGCGCCCGCCGGTGGTGAGCGCGGCCGTGCCGGTCTTGGTGGCGGCCTGGGTGCCGTCCAGGTACAGCGTCTGGCTGGTGGGCGAGGCGCTCAGCAGCACGTGGTGCCACTTGCCGTCGGTCACCGTGCCGGTGGTGCCCATCTGGACGGAGCCGGAGGTGGTGTAGAAACCGCCGTACAGCTTGTTGTCGGTGCCGATCCACAGCTGCGGGGTGGTCGAGGAGACCGTGCCCCCGATCGGCCCGCTCTGCGCGTTCATCAGGATCGCGCCGCCGCGCGTGGTGCTGAACCAGAGCTCGGCGGACGCGGAGGTGCTGCCGGTCTGGACGTCCGGCACCTGCACGAGGGAGCTGGTCCCGTTGAAGGCCGCCGCCTTCTGGTCGGCGAAGGGACCGGTGGCCCCCAGCGTCACGTTGCTGTACGTGCCGTTGCCGCCGCGCGTCTCGTCGACCGCGCTGCTCGCACCGGCCGCCTCACCGAGGCGGAAGTACGTGGCGGGGGCACCGCCCAGGACCGCGCCGCGGTAGGTCTGGCTGGAGCCGGTGACCGTGGGGGCGCCGAGCTTCCAGACGCCGCCGTTCTCGTCGGTGAGCTGGGTGAGCGCCGCCGTGCCCGGGTCGTAGGTCATCGCCGCGTACGTCTTGCCGGACGGGCGGGTGACCGAGGAGAGCAGGCTGGAGGCGTGCGTGCCGTAGTTGTAGAGCGCGCTGACGTCGGCGGCGACCAGCGGGCGGTCGTACCACGCGGCGCCCGCGATGGAGCCGTTGAAGTAGGTGGCGTAGCCGGTCTTGCTGGTGCTGCTCTGGTGCGGCTGGTCGGGCCAGTTGCCGCCCAGGAAGCCGGTGCCGAGGTAGTTGAACGGCTGGTTCTTGCCGAAGGCGGTGCCGCTCTTGATGGAGACGGTGCCCGAGAGCGAGCCGACCTTGGCGTTGTCGAGGAACAGCGTCTGCGAGTTGCCCGCGGCGGAGAGCACCACGTGGTGCCACTTGCCGTCGGTGACCGCCGCGGAGGTGGTGAGCGGGGCGATGCCGCCGCTGTACCAGAACTCGGCGTTCAGCTTGCCGTCGCTGCCGACGTAGATCGACGGGGTGTAGTAGCCCGCCGCGTTGCCCGCGTCGATGGGCTGCGAGGCGTACGAGTAGAGGACGCCGGGACCGGCCGAGGTCTTGAACCAGAGCGACAGGGCGCCCGAGTCGGTGTTGTTGCCGGTGTCGTTGGGGAGCGCCACGGCCGAGGAGGTGCCGTTGAAGCCCGCGGCGGTGCCGCCGTTCGGCGGGCCCGCCTGGCCGAGCGTGACGTTCTTGTACGTGGCGTCGAGGGTGTTCTCGTTGCCCAGGACGGCGTCGTTGGCGACGGTGCCGGAGGCCTCGGACAGCGGCCACATGGCGCGCGGGCCGAGGTCGAGCGAGGCGTTCTGGTACTGGGAGCCCGCGGTGTAGGTGTACTTGGTGCAGGCGGTGGTGGAGGACGGCGGGCAGACCGAGACGAGCTGGTCGCCGGTGTAGCCGTAGGTCCAGGTCAGCGCGGTCGACTGGTCGGTGCCGACGACCGGGTCGGTGACGACGGTCGCCACGTGTGCGGCGGCCGCGCCGGACGGCGTGGCCCAGGTGACGTTCAGGGCGCGCCCGGAGACGGCCGAGGCCATCTTGGAGACGTGGCCGCCGGACCAGGTGAAGGTCAGGGCGCGGCCGTTGGCGTCGGTCACCGAGGTGAGGCCGTAGCCGCCGGAGCCGAGCGCCTGGGTGAAGGTGTAGACCGTGTCGTCCTTGTCGGTCAGCGAGTAGCCGCCGGTGACCGACTTGAAGGTGGAGAAGCGGCCGGAGCCGGCCGAGAAGCTGCCGTCGCCGTTCTTGCCGTACCCGACCTGCGAGCCGTTCGGGTAGGAGACGACCGCGCTGGTGACGGCGCCCGCGGCGTTGTACTGCTCGGTGGCGCGGGTGTCGAAGATCGACGACCAGCCGGAGCCGAACGAGCCGGTCCAGCGCGGGTCACGGGAGTTGTACTCGCGCTCCACGTCGAGGCTGGGGCCGACGGTGGAGATCGAGGCGTCCGTGTCGCTGGTGGTGTAGTTGGCGCTGGAGGCGTCGAAGCCGTGGTTGCCGCTGTTCTGCGACAGCCCCGAGGTGATCACCGGCTGGGGCACCTGGATCTGCAGCGCGTACCAGTCGGCGGCCGGGGTGTAGAGCGAGCCGTCGTACCCCTGGACCGTCCAGTAGTACGTCTGGCCCCACTTGAGCTTGCCCGCCGGGACCGTCCAGTCGCCGTTGGCGATCAGCCCGGAGTCGGCGACCTTGGTGTTGGTGTTGTCGTAGACCTGGAAGACGTACTGCGGGGTGGTGGTGACGTCGTCGCCGGCCCAGGCGGTCAGCTCGGGCGTGGTGGTGTTCGCGACGGCGTTGTTGTTCGGGTACTGCTGGTAGATCTGCGGGGCCGCGTTGCCGGTGTAGGTGACCGACATGTACGGGCCGAGCGCCGGGTCGTTGAACGAGCCGAACTGCTTCCAGTGCAGGTTGTCGTTGGTGGCCGCGTAGACGGCGAGGCCGTTGTCGGCGGTGGTGCCGTTGAACCAGCCCTGGATGGCGCTGGTGGTCAGCGGCACGTCCACCCAGTCGCCCACGGTCCGGTCGGCGCCGGTGTTGGCGCAGGCCTTGGGCACGCTCGGGGTCGCGTTGCCGATGGAGGAGCCGTAGGACGGGCCGGGGTAGCTCGTCACCGTGTTCGGCTTCCAGGCCTGGGTGACCAGGGCGACGTCGAACCGCTCCGGGGTGCAGGTGGAGGCCCAGGTGTCGAAGAGGTGCAGGGTCGCCGAGGTGACCGTGGCGTGCGTGCCGTCCCAGGTGTTGTACCAGTGGTTGACGTACGCGGCCGCCGAGTGCGGGCCGGAGTCGTAGGAGCCGACCTTGATGGTCTGCTCGGACGAGTGGTCGCCGGCGGGGAGGCCGGACTCCGCGTAGGTGGTGGTCCAGCCGTCGGTGACGGTCGGGTCGACGGTGACCGGGAAGACGCGGGCGCTGTCGTGCAGCCAGCGCGGGTCCAGGGTGACCTTCAGCGCGGTCTTCGCGCCCTGGCGGACCAGCTCGTAGGTCACGGAGTGCGTGGTGGCCGGGTCACCGGAGCGCGGATCGACCTTCGAATCGTAGGCGTACGCGGAAGGGATGCGCTCGACGGCCTTACCGGAGGTGTCCACCAGGTCGATGGAGCCGTCCTTCGCCTGGCTCGCGGTCAGACCCTTGAGGTCGAGGGGGAAGGTCCAGGTGTTACCGGCCTTCGCGGAGTGCAGGACGATCGCTTCCTTGAGCCCGGTCGCGGTGGGCGCGAGCTCCAGGTCGGTGCCGGGGAGCACGTCGGCGTAGGTGACGCGGGAGCCGTGTGCGGTGCCGGTGACGGGGGCCGCGCCCTGGAGGCCGTAGCTGAGGGCGTGCGAGCCGTCGGTGGCGAAGGAGGCGAGCGCCGGGTCGGCGGCCTTGGCGGCGAAGTCGACGTCGAGGGAGTTGGCGGACTCGTGCCAGCGCTTGTCCGGCCCCGCTCTCACATCGACGTCGATGGGCTGCCATCTGCCCTGTTCGTCCTTGTAGTTCACCGGTGTCATGGCGACCTGCCGGGTCATCGAGCCGTCCGCGTTGTCGAAGACTGTCGCGGTACGGGATGACTTGGCCGGATTGCGGTGGCTCGTCTTGGCGTTGAAGCCCTGGGCCGAGCGGCTCCTGCCGCTCTTGGTGGCCTTCTCGTACGGGTGGTACGCGTCGAGCTCGCCGTGGCCCTTGCCCGGCTTGTGGCCCTTGCCCTTGTTCGCCTTGGTGGCGGCGGCGCCGGTGTGGTGGCCGTGCCCGGCGGCGGTGCCGCCCTGCTGCTCGGGCAGCGAGCCCCAGTGCGGGTCCTTGAACCAGGCGGTGATCGAGCTGAGGCTTGGCAGCGATATCCGGCCCAGATGGGCGTCGTCGGCCATGGCCTGCTGGGTGGTCAGCATCAGTGCGAGGCTGGTGAGCAGCAGCAGTGCCACACGTCTTTGACGGCGGCGGTACAGCGAGGGCCGCCGTATGGAACGGCGGAACGGGCGCGGGCGCACGAGGCGACTCCCTGGAATCGGGCACAGATCGGCCAAAGACAGAAACGCGCCGATCTTGTCCGTAAAGAGCACCTAAATGACAGTCAGCAGACCTGTTCTTGGCAGCCGCTTGAGCAACCCATTGCTTAAGCGGAAGGGGTTGTTCCGTCTGTCCGTTTAAGACTTTCCCGTACTTTTGCCAGAAGAAGTCCGGCGGGATGCCTCCGCCGGTCAGGGAAAGGCGATGGTCAAGCGCGTCCCGCGAGCGACGGGAGGCGCAGCAGACCGTCGACGCGGCGCCGGATCTCGGCCGCGCGGGCCGGGTCGCCGGTGCCGTACGGACTCTCGAAGTACGGCAGGACCGCACGGTACTCGTCGAGCGCGGCGGCGCCGTCGCCGAGCTGCTCCAGACAGAGCGCGGCGTCGTGGCGGAACGCGAGGGCCTGCGGGTCGGCCGGGCCCGCCTCGGCGGCCCGCTCCTCGGCGAGCCGGCGCAGCTCGGGCAGCGCCCGGCGGTACTGGCCGTCGTCCATCAGCGTCGCCGCGTACTGCTTGCGCAGGATCCGCACGACCGGGGAGCCCTCGCCGTGCCGGTCGGCGGCGGCCGGCAGGATCGCACCGAGGATGTCCACGGCCTGGGTGATCCGCCCCTCCCCGAGCAGCCGCTTGGCCTCGTCGACGGCGTCCGCGACATCGGGCTGGGCAGGCGCGGGGGCGGGGGCGATGCGCGGGTCGGGCGCCTGCTGCGGCACCGGCGGCTGGGCGTGGACCGGTGGCGGGGTGGCCGCCCGGTCCGGCCAGGGGGCGTGCGGGCGCAGGAACGGGCGCGTCGGGTCGAGCGGGTGCCCGGCCGGGGTGCCGCGCACCGGAAGCAGCGGGGCCAGCGCCTCGTACACCTCCTGCGCGGAGCCGGGCCGGTGGGCGGGGTCCTTGGCGAGCAGCCGCAGCACCAGCGCCTCCAGGGCCTGAGGCACCTCCGGCCGCACCTGGCGGACCGGCAGCGGCGGCTCGTAGAGGTGGCGGTGGAGCACGCCGAGCGCGGTGGACCCGGCGAAGGGAACGTTTCCGCTGAGCAGTTCGTGGAGCAGCACGCCGAGCGCGTACAGATCGGTGTACGGGCCGACCGCGCCGCCCATCGCCTGCTCGGGCGCCATGTACGCCGGGGAGCCGATCGGCGAGCCGGTGCGGGTCAGGCGCGTGGTGTCGTGGTCGAGGACGGAGGCGACCCCGAGGTCGAGCACGGTGACCGTGCCGTCGGGCCGCACCATCACATTGCGCGGCTTGAGGTCGCGGTGGACGATCGGCACCGCGTGCACGGCCGACAGGGCCGCGCACAGCTGGGCCGCGACCGCCACCGCCCACGGCCAGGGGTAGGGCTCGTGCTCGGCGAGGTGGTCGGCCAGGTCGGCGCCCTCGACGTGCTGCATGACGAGGTAGAGGTCGTCGCCGTCGCTGCCCGCGTCGTGCACGGTGACCAGGCCCGGGTGGTCGACCCGCGCGGTCACCCGGCACTCGCGCACGAACCGGCGCCGGGTCTCGTCGGCGGCGCTGGCGCCCGCCACCAGGTCGGGGCGGAGCAGCTTCACCGCGACCCGGCGGTCCAGGCGCTGGTCGTACGCCGTCCAGACCTGGCCCATCCCGCCCTGGCCGAGCAGCGCCGCCAGCTCGTACCGCCCGGCGACCACGCGTCCGGCGGTCACCGGCCCTCCTCCTTGCGCAGCAGGGAGCTCAGCTCGTCGAGTTCGGCGCGGACCTGGTGGATGCGCGGGGACGGCGGCGCCGGGGGGTAGGGCGGCGGCGCCGGGAGACGCCGCTGGTGGAAGTGGATGTCGACGACCAGGTAGTAGACGACCACGACGAGGGCCTGCACCAGCAGGAGCGCCATGCCGACGTTCGAGACCCAGGTATCCTTGAAGTGGGTGTGCAGCATCGACAGACAGCCGATGTTGACCGCCAACTGGCCCCAGAACAGCAGCCAGTCGCGCCGGGTGCGGCGCATGATCGCGAGCCGCAGCATCGCCGTCCACGCCAGCAGGCCGAGGGTGAGCACCACCAGCACGGAGAAGACCACCCGAACGGTGATCACCTTCACGCTCGCGGGGCTCTGCATCTCTGCTCCTGACAGGGCGGTACGTACATCGCTGGCCAGAGCGTAAAGGTGACGCCCGGTCAGGGTCCACCCAGGTCACGGGGCCAGGGGTGGAACCGGGCGGTCCGGATTCACCCGCGGTCTACTCGGGCCGTACGACACCGTCCGTGAGCCCGTCGTGCAGCCCCTGCACCAGCTGTTCGCCGAGCCGTCCCGCGAGCCGCAGCGCGTCCTCGAACGCGGCGAGCGCGCGGAACCGCTCGCCGTACCGCGCCTGCTCGGCCAGCGCCAGCCGGGGCAGCTGGAGCCTGCGCACATCGAGCCGGGACGCGGTGGTCGCATAGCTGCTGGCCTGGCGGTTGTTGGCGGTGCCGCGCAGGAACCCGGCGAGGAACCAGGGGTCGAGCGCGGCCGGTGCGGGCCGCAGCAGCTGGAGGTTGCGGCCGAGCGCGGCCCCGGCCGTGGCCGCGTCGACCACCCGCGCGACCGTGCCGCCGCCGAGCACCGGCACCACCACGTCGCCGACTTCGGTGAGCACCGGCTCCTCGGCGGGGCCGTCGGGCAGGGCGCCGGAGGGGGCGGTGCCGCTCAGCACGTCCTGCTCGGTGAGCACGGGCACGCCCGGGGCCGAGGCGCCCGCGCCGCCGGAGCGCAGCACCAAGGCGCCCGCGCGGGCGAGTTCGCCGACCGTGGTGAGCGGCAGCCGGGCGCCCGGATGCGGGGCGGGCCCGGCGGGCGGCGGGGTCAGCTCGGCGGTCCGCCGCAGCGTCGCGCCGAGCTCCTCGCGTACGGCTTCGAGCGCGTCGGCGCCGCCCGCCGCGGCCGGGGGCGGCAGATGCCGGGCGGGGGCCAGGTCCACGTCGTCGTCGAGGAGTTCGATGACCGGGACCGCGCGGCTGACCCCGGGCCGCTCCTCGGCGGTGCCGTCCCGGTCGAACGGCGTCCAGGCCTGGAGGACCGCGCTCTGCACGGCCTGCCAGGGCAGCTTGTCGCGGCCGCTCCCGTCGCCGCCGGGCAGCCCGGCCGCGTCGACGAGCAGCAGCTCGGGCGCGGGGTGGCTGCCCGCGCCGGGCTTGCGCAGCACCCACAGCTGGAGCGGGATGCCGTACGGCGGAGCGGCTCCGGCGGGCAGCGCGATCACCGCGCGCAGGGCGCCCCGGCGCAGCAGCCCGGCGCGGATGCGGCGGCCGGAGCGGCGGGAGGCTGCGGCCGGGGGCATCAGCAGCACGGCGGTGCCGCCCTCGCGCAGCCGGGCCAGCGCGTGCTGCACCCAGGCCAGTTCCGACTCGGTGCGGGCAGGCAGGCCGTACTCCCAGCGCGGGTCGTACGCGAGCTCGTCGTGGCCCCAGTTGCGCTCGTTGAACGGCGGGTGGCAGAGCACCGCGTCGACGGCGAGGCCGGGGAAGGCGTCGGCGCGCAGCGAGTCGGCAGCGGCGGTGCGCACCTCGGCCGGGCCGTGCAGGGCGAGCCGCAGCCCGGCAAGCGCCGCGAGCTCCGGGTCGGCGTCCTGCCCGTACACCGCCTCCGCGTGCGGGACCGCGCGCAGCAGCGTGCCGGTGCCGCAGGCGGGGTCGAGCACCGAGGCGGCCTGCGGGCCGAGCGCGAGCGCGGCCATCAGCTCGGCGGGTCCGGGCGGGGTGAGCGTGTACTGACGCGGGTTGGCGTCGAGGTGGCGGCCGAGCAGGAACTCGAAGGTCTGCCGGGCGCCGAGCTCGGCGGCGAGCTCCCCGACCCCGCGCAGCAGCGGCACGGACGCGGCGAAGTCGGCCGGGGCCGGGGCGGGGGTGTTCACAGGACCGCTGTGAACAGACTCGTCCAGGACCTTCGGCAGCCGCTCGGCCATCGCGGCGTCGGAGAGCGCGGTGAGCCGGCGCCATTCGTCCGGGTCGTCCCGTACGAGAAGGAGCGCGCGGCCCGCGTGGACCAGGCCCGTCACGGCCGAGGCGGGGTGGCCCGACAGCTGCTGCCAGACGCGCTCGCGCAGCGGGACTTCGGCGAGTTTCCCCTGGTCGCGCAGCCACTGTTCGACTTCGGGGAGGGCGAAGGAGGGGCTGGTCTCGGTGCCGCCGACGGGCTTGGGGAAGTCGGCGTGGCGGCGGCGCCAGTTGCTGACGGCCGCCCGGCCCACCCCGGCGAGCCGGGCGATTCCGGCAGCGGTCACCTCTGCTGCGTTGTCCGGCACGGGCCCGACTCCCCTCGTCTGTTGTGCCTCCCAGCATAGCGATCACCACCTGAGCACTCCATACACGAGCGTGAACCGATCCATTCCCGTGAACCATGTTGACTCGGTTCACAGTCTCTGTTGTGATTGACCCATCAGTTCACACGGCCCCCACGGCCCGTCGGAAAGGCACAGCCATGTCTCAGCACAAGCGCAACTGGTTCGCCCGTCACAAGGTCCTCACGGGCGTCGGCGCGGTCGTCGCGGTGATCGCCGTCGGCGGCGCGGTCGGCGCGGGCGGCGGCTCGGACGACACGTCCCCGACGAGCGCGGCCACCCAGGACGCGCCCAAGAAGGCGGAGAAGACGGGGGGTTCGCAGCAGCCCGAGGCGAAGAAGGAGAAGGGTCTCGGCGACGGCAGCTTCCAGGTCGGCTCGGACATCAAGCCCGGCACGTATGTGAGCAGCGGGAACAAGGACGGCTGCTACTGGGAGCGGGCCAAGGACGCCTCGGGCAGCACCGACGCGATCCTCGCCAACGACAATGTGACGGGCGCCAGTTACGTCACGGTCCTGGCCAGCGACAAGATCTTCAAGAGCAGCGACTGCCAGGGCTGGCACCTCGTCGACCCGAAGGCCGCGGCCAAGGGCACCCCGAAGACCACGCTCAAGGGCAACGGGGGCATGTTCAAGGTGGGCACCGACATCGCGCCCGGCACGTACAAGTCGACGGGGAACAAGGACGACCAGTGCTACTGGGAGCGTGCGAAGGACGCCTCGCACAGCACCGAGGCCATCGCCGCCAACGAGAACGTGACGGGCACGGCGATCGTGAGGATCGGTGCCGGTGACGCGTACTTCAAGAGCAGCGGCTGCCAGGACTGGGTGAAGACGGGCTGAGTGTCAGCCGTGCCACGAGGAGCGGCCGGGCCTCGCCCCGTGGCCGAAGAGGCCGCCGGGCCTCAGCCCGTGGGCAGCTTCTGCTGGGGGCACTCGGTGAGGACCTTCTTCATCGCCTCCTTCTCGGCGTCCGTCACCCACACCCCGTACTTCTTCTTGACGGCCACCTGGTCCGCCACGTACGTGCAGCGGCCCGCCGCGAACGTCGGCAGCCAGGTCGCCGCGTCGCCGTCGCTCTTGCGGCGGTTGGCGCTCGCGTCGACGGCCAGCAGGTTCAGCGGGTCGTTGGCGAAGGCCACCCGCTTCTTCTTGTCCCACTGCTGGGCGCCCTTCTGCCAGGCGTCCGAGAGGGCCACCACATGGTCGATGTCGACCTTGCTGCTGCCACGGACGAACTTGATGGTCTCGCCGGTGTAGACGTCCTTGGTCAGCGTCCCCGAAGCGACGTCGCACTTGTCCTTGAACTTCACGTCCGTGAGGTCCCGTTTGAGGATGTCCTCCCGGGTGGCGCAGCCGTTGGCGTCGGTGTCGGTCCAGCCCTTGCCGAACTGGTCCCGCGAGTAACCGGTCTTGGCCGCCCGGCCCTTCACGGTGAGGGAGTCGACGGCGGCGAGGGCACTCCCCTGCGCGGCGGGCGCGCCGGGCTTCGCCTTCTTGGCGTCGGTCTTGCTGTCGGAGCATCCGGTGAGGGCGAGCGCGGCCGCGAGCGCGGCGGCGGGAAGGGCGATTCGGTACGTACGCATCACAACGGGCCGTCCTCGGAGGAAGTTGGCGGAACCCCGCGATCCTATGGACCGATGGAGTCCTACCCGGCCACCAGGCGGCCATAGGGGCTCGAAGGCGGAAAGCCGCGGCCGGGCCGGGCGCCCGCGTACGGCGGCGCGGGGTCCGTACCCGGCCGTGCCCCACTCCACCGGCGACGGCCCGCCCGCAACGGGGCGGCGGCGCGTAGCGTCGTGACCGTCCCTGCCTCCCCCGACGAAGGAGACCGCGGATGGGGATCCTCGACCGTTTCAAGGACCAGGCGCAGAATCAGGCGGATCAGCTGGTCGACTCCGTCGGAGACAAGGTCGACGAGAAGACCGGCGGCCGGTTCGCCGGTCAGGTCGACCAGGCGCAGGACAAGGCGAAGGAAGTACTCGGCATCGACGCGTCCGCGCAGGAGCCCGCCGGGCAACAGCCCGCCGAGCAGCAGACTTCCGAGCAGCCCGAGCAGGAGCAGCCCCCGGCCTGAGCTTCCCGGCGGGCCGCAGGCCGCAGGCCGGTGGGAGGACGGGTGGGCGCGGCCCACCCGTCCTCTTCTCCCCCAGGAGTTTTCTCTCAGGACCCCAGGATCGTGGTGAGGAACTCCCCGGTCCACGCCAGCAGTTCGCGGCCCACCACCGGCTTGCCGCCGATCTTGCCCGTCGTCGGGCGCGGCACCAGGATCTGGTGCGTGGGTGCCTTGACGACCGTACGCGGGTAGAGCCGCTTCAGGCGCAGCTCCTGGGACTCGCGCAGCTCCACCGGCGCGAACCGGATGTTGGCGCCCTGGAGCACGATCTCGCCGACCCCGCAGGCCCGTGCCAGCATCCGCAGCCCGGCCACGAGCAGCAGGTTCTCGACCGGCTCGGGCAGCTTGCCGTACCGGTCGGTGAGCTCCTCGCGTACGGCCTTGATGTCGGCCTCGGAGTTGGCCGAGGCGATCGCCCGGTAGGCCTGGAGGCGCAGCCGCTCGCCCGGCGCGTAGTCGTGCGGGACGTGCGCGTCGACCGGCAGCTCGATCTTGACCTCAAGCGGCGGCTCCTCCTCCACCCCGCCCTCGACGGCGGCCCGGTAGTCGGCCACGGCCTCGCCGACCATCCGGATGTACAGGTCGAAGCCGACGCCCGCGATGTGGCCGGACTGCTCGCCGCCGAGCAGGTTGCCCGCGCCGCGGATCTCCAGGTCCTTCATCGCCACGTACATGCCCGCGCCCATCTCCGTGTGCTGGGCGATGGTCGCCAGGCGCTCGTGGGCGGTCTCGGTGAGCGGCTTCTCCGGCGGGTAGAGGAAGTACGCGTACCCGCGCTCGCGGCCGCGGCCGACGCGGCCGCGCAGCTGGTGGAGCTGGGAGAGGCCGAAGTTGTCGCCGCGCTCGACGATCAGCGTGTTGGCGTTGGAGATGTCGATGCCGGACTCGACGATCGTGGTCGAGACGAGCACGTCGAACTTCTTCTCCCAGAAGTCGACGACGACCTGCTCCAGCTGGCTCTCGCCCATCTGGCCGTGGGCCGTGGCGATCCGCGCCTCGGGGACGATCTCGCGCAGCCGGGCGGCCGCCCGGTCGATGGACTCGACCCGGTTGTGGATGTAGAAGACCTGGCCCTCGCGGAGCAGCTCGCGCCGGATCGCGGCGCCGATCTGCTTCTCCTCGTACGGCCCGACGAAGGTGAGCACCGGGTGGCGCTCCTCCGGCGGGGTGGTGATCGTCGACATCTCGCGGATGCCGGTGACCGCCATCTCCAACGTACGGGGAATGGGCGTCGCGGACATGGTCAGCACGTCGACGTTGGCGCGGAGCTTCTTCAGCTGCTCCTTGTGCTCGACGCCGAAGCGCTGCTCCTCGTCGACGATGACCAGGCCGAGGTCCTTGAACTTGGTCTCGGAGGAGAAGAGGCGGTGGGTGCCGATGACGATGTCGACGGCGCCGTCCTTGAGGCCCTCCAGGGTCGCCTTCGCCTCGGTGTCCGTCTGGAAGCGGCTCAGCGCCTTCACGTTGACCGGGAACTGCCCGTACCGCTCGGTGAACGTGCCGAAGTGCTGCTGGACCAGGAGCGTGGTGGGCACCAGGACCGCGACCTGCTTGCCGTCCTGGACCGCCTTGAAGGCCGCGCGGACCGCGATCTCCGTCTTGCCGTAGCCGACGTCGCCGCAGACGAGCCGGTCCATCGGGACCGTCTTCTCCATGTCCTCCTTGACCTCGGCGATGGTGGAGAGCTGGTCGGGCGTCTCCGCGTACGGGAACGCGTCCTCCAGTTCGCGCTGCCAGGGGGTGTCCGGGCCGAAGGCGTGGCCGGGGGCGGCCATCCGCGCCGAGTACAGCTTGATCAGGTCGGCGGCGATCTCCTTGACCGCCTTCTTGGCCTTCTGCTTGGTCTTGGTCCAGTCGGCGCCGCCGAGCCGGTGCAGGGTCGGGGCCTCGCCGCCGACGTACTTGGTGACCTGCTCCAGCTGGTCGGTGGGGATGTAGAGCCGGTCGCCGGGCTGGCCGCGCTTGGCGGGCGCGTACTCCACGAGCAGGTACTCGCGGGTGGCGCCCTGGACGGTCCGCTGGACCATCTCCAGATAGCGGCCGACGCCGTGCTGCTCGTGCACGATGTAGTCGCCGACCTGGAGGGTGAGCGGGTCGATGGTCTTGCGGCGGCGGGCCGGCATCCGGCCCATGTCCTTGCTGACCGTGCGCTGCCCGGTCAGATCGGTCTCGGTGAGCACGGCGATCCGCAGCGCCGGGTCGATGAACCCGTGGTCGAGGGCGCCGCAGGCGACATGGACCACCGAGGGGCTGATTTCGGCCAGGTCCGCGTCGAGGCGCGCGGCGATGCCCTCGCCGCCGAGGACCTCCACGGTCCGGGACGCCGGGCCGTGGGCCTCCGTGACGTAGACCGCGCGCCAGCCGTCCGCGAGCCACTGCTTGGTGTCCGCGAGGGCCCGCTGGGTGTCGCCCCGGTAGGTCTCCGGCGCGTGCATGCCGAGCTTGAGGGTGCCCGCCGCGTCAGCGGCTGATGTCACAGTGGCCAGGTCCGTGTCGTCGGCGGCGAACGGTGAGACCGACCACCACATCATGCCGAGCTCGCGGGCCCGGTCGCGGACGTCCGCGATGCCCCACAGCGAGGCCGCGCCGACGTCGATCGGGGCCTCCCCGCCCCCGGCCGTCGCCGCCCAGGAGGCCTGGAGGAACTCCTGGCTGGTCGCCACCAGGTCACTCGCCCGGGTGCGCACCCGCTCGGGGTCGCAGACGAGGGCCATCGCGCCCTCGGGCAGCACGTCGAGCAGCAGCTCCATCTCGTCGACCAGGACCGGCGCGAGCGACTCCATGCCCTCGACCGCGATGCCCTCCGCGATCTTGCCGAGCAGCTCGCCCAGCTCCGGGTGCGCCTCGGCCAGCGCGGCGGCCCGGGTCCGCACCTCGTCGGTGAGCAGCAGCTCGCGGCAGGGCGGCGCCCACAGCCCGTGCTCGGCGACTTCGAGGGAGCGCTGGTCCGCGATCTTGAAGTACCGGATCTCCTCGACGTCGTCGCCCCAGAACTCGACCCGGAGCGGGTGCTCCTCGGTCGGCGGGAAGACGTCCAGGATGCCGCCGCGGACCGCGAACTCGCCGCGCTTCTCGACCAGTTCGACCCGGGAGTACGCGGCCGCCGCCAGGCCCTCCACGACCTCGTTCAGATCCGCCGACTGCCCGGTCCGCAGGAACACCGGCTCCAGGTCCCCGAGCCCCTTGACCTGGGGCTGGAGCACCGAGCGGATCGGCGCCACCACCACGCTGACCGGGCCCGCCGCCGGGTCGTCGTCCCGGGGGTGCGCCAGGCGGCGCAGCACGGCGAGCCGGCGGCCCACGGTGTCGCTGCGGGGCGAGAGGCGCTCGTGCGGCAGCGTCTCCCAGGACGGGTACTCCGCCACCTCGTCGGGCGGCAGCAGCGAGCGCAGCGCCGCCGCCAGGTCCTCCGCCTCGCGACCGGTCGCGGTCACCGCGAGCACCGGGCGCCCGGTCTCGCGGGCCAGCGCGGCCACCGCGAAGGGCCGCGCGGCGGGCGGGCCGACCAGGTCGACGTGCATCCGGTGGCCGTCGGTGGCGGCCTTCACCGCTTCGGCGAGCGCCGGGTCTCGTACCACCGCGTCCAGCAGACCGTGCAGGCTCATGAAGGGCTTCCATCCCGGGGAGAGGGCAACGCGAACCGCCCGACACGTCTGACGGGCCGGGGGTTCCCAGCGTACGACGTGGGTGTGACACCCGCGCGAGAAGCAAGCCAAGGGGCGCGCGTGGGCGAGATCACCCCTTTGGCGGTACTCCTGAGCAAAGGGTGAGCCTTTGCAAATCCTGAGGAACCCCATAGGCTCCCCCGGGCGTGCCGCACGCCCGGCAATACGGCGGCGTCGCTGCGACCAGGCCATTGAAATCCGTGCCCGAGGGGAACCCGCTCGACATGCCCGACCAGGCGCGGACAGCGCTCCTTCAGCCCGAGCCGGTGCTCACCGGTGCCGACGCCCCGCAGCGGACCGGATCCACCGCCGAGGGGAGCCGCCCGAGCCGCATCTACGCACTCGACGGTCTGCGCCTCCTCGCGGCCCTCACGGTCGTCATGTTCCACTACCTGGCGCTCACCGGACGATGGCCGGAAACCGACTCCCGGGCGAGGTTTCCCGCCACTTATCCGGTCGCCGCCTACGGCTGGCTCGGCGTCCAGCTCTTCTTCCTCATCAGCGGCTTCGTGATCTGCATGAGCAGCTGGGGCAAACCGCTCCAGTCGTTCTTCGTCTCGCGCGTGGTGCGGCTCTACCCGGCGTACTGGTTCGCGGTCATCGCCACCACCGCGGTGGTGGCGGCCGTCCCGGGCGGGCTGAGCCCGAAGCCGGTCGCGGACGTCGTCACCAATCTCACGATGTTCCAGGAGCCGATGGGCGTCGACAGCGTCGACAGCGTCTACTGGACCCTCTTCGCCGAACTGCGGTTCTATTTGCTGTTCGCAGTCGTCGCCTGGCGCGGGCTCACCTACCGCCGCGTCCTCTTCTTCTGCTGCGCCTGGGCCGTGGCCAGCGCACTCGCCTACCAGTCGGACGACAGCACGCTCCGGATGATCATCATGCCGGACAACAGCTGGTGCTTCATCGCGGGTGTCGCGTTCTATCTGATGTACCGGTTCCGGCCGAGCCTGATGCTCACCGGCATCGTCCTGTTCTGCCTGGCCGCCTCGCTGCCCGGCGTGCACAGCACCTGGGAGCACGCCCAGGAGCGCCTCACGCACCCGGTGCCGTACTGGCCGGTCGTCGCGGTCATGGGGGCGTGCTTCGCGGTGATGGGTCTGGTCGCCACCGGGAAGCTCTCCTGGATCCAGTGGCGCTGGCTGCCGTACGCGGGCGCGCTCACCTATCCGCTCTACCTCCTCCACGAGTACATCGGCTGGGAGATCATCGGCTCGCTCTCCCCGCACGTGAAGCCGGTCCCGCTGGTCAGCGGAGTGATCGCGCTGATGCTCGCGGTCTCCTGGCTGGTGCACCGGTACGTGGAGCGGCCGCTCGGCAAGCGGCTGAAGCAGGGCCTGCAGAAGCTCTGAGGCCGGTTCCGGACCCCTCCGGGACCCGTTCCGGCCACCCGTCCGAAAATTCTTGCGGTGACCTGTCAACCGAAAGGCCGCCGCCAGGCGTACATCCCGTGAGACCTGTCCGCCGACAGGTCTGTCCATCCGACGGGAGCCGCCTTGACCGACGACGAGTTCGAGGAGTTCTACGCTCACTCGGTCAAGGACCTGGTCGGCCAGGTCTATCTGATGACCGGCGACCTCCACGAGGCCCAGGACGTCGTCCAGGAAGCGTTCGTACGGGCCTGGGGCCGCCGTGCGCGACTGCGGCGCGAGGCCGGGCCCGAGGCCTGGATCCGCACCGTCGCCTGGCGGCTCGCGGTGAGCCGGTGGCGCCGGCGCCGCCGGGCCGGCGAGGCCTGGCGGCTGCACGACGGCGGCCGCACCGAGGCCGCGCACGGCCCCGACCCGTCCTCCGTCGCCCTCGTCGACGCCCTGCGCCTGCTCTCCGAACGCCAGCGGCGCGTGGCCGTCCTGCACTACGTCTGCGATCTCACCGTCGAGCAGGTGGCCGCCGAGACCGGCCTGTCCACCGGCACGGTGAAGACGCACCTCTCCCGGGCGCGCGCGGCGCTGCGGCCCCACCTCACCTCCGAGGAGGATCAGGGTGTCTGAATTCCCCCATGGCTCCCCCGACGGCCGCGAGGGCGATCCGGCCCTGGCCCGGGCGCTGAAGCGGGCCGCCGCCGAGAGCGGGCGCCGGATCGTGCCGGAGCCGCCCGCCCGGGTCGCCGAGCGCGGGCTGCGGCGCCGCCGCCGCACCCTCGCGGCGACCGCCGCCTGTGTCGTCTGCCTGGTCGCCGGTACGGGCGCGGTCGCCGCCCTCCGGCTCCAGGGCGACTCCGCGACGACGGTCCCGGCCAACCCGCCGACCCCGTCCGGAACGCCCTCGGGTTCGCCGTCGTACGGCTCGGGGGCGCCGTCGAGGAGCCCGTCCGACATCGGGACCCCCTCGCCGGGCGGCTCCGGCTCGGGCTCTCCGCCCCTGACCGCGACGCCGAGCCTGCCGCCCGGTTCGCCCGGGGGCAGCGGACCCAGCAGCTCGCCCCCCGCCTCCTCCCCGGCCGGGGAGGGCGGCTCGCCCACGCCCACCGGCACCGCCTCCGCCACCCCGTCCCGCATCCGCTGACCCGAGGATCCACCGTGCACGGAGCTCTACTCGCGCTGCCCGAAAACCGGGTCCACTCCACCCGCATACCGAAGCAAACACCGCCAAAGAGCCACGGTGGCGTGCCCGGACGCCGGGACCCGTACCTGCTCGCCGCCGCGCTCTTCGCCGCGTACGCCACCGTCTCCGTGCTCCGCTACCGGCGGATGGAGACGCTCTCCTGGGACCTCGGGATCTTCGAGCAGGCCGTGCGGGCGTACGCGCATCTGCGCACCCCCGTCGCCGACCTCAAGGGACCGGGCACGAACATCCTCGGGGACCACTTCAGCCCCGTCACCGCGCTGCTCGCCCCCTTCTACCGGCTCTTCCCGACCCCCGTCACCCTGCTCGTCGCCCAGGCCGCGCTGTTCGCGCTCTCGGCCGTGCCGGTCACCCGGGGCGCCGCCCGGCTGCTCGGCCGGGGCGCGGGGCTCGCGGTCGGCGTGGCCTACGGGCTCTCCTGGGGGCTCCAGCGCGCCGCCGACTTCGACTTCCACGAGATCTGCTTCGCGGTGCCGCTGATCGCCTTCGCCCTGGAAGCCGTACTGGCCCGGCGCTGGCGGGCGGCCCTGTGCTGGGCGCTGCCGCTCGTCGTGGTCAAGGAGGACCTGGGGCTGACCCTCGCGGCCATAGCCGTGGTCGTCGCCCTGCGCGCCCGGCGGAGCTCGCCGCGCACCGCCGCGTACGCGCTCGGCGTCGCCGCGTTCGGGATCGCGGCCGTCGTGGTCACCCTCACGGCGGTGATACCGGCCTTCAACTCGACCGGCGCGTACGACTACTGGGGCAAGACCACCGGCGCGGGGCCCTTCACCGCCTCCGGCACCAAGCTGCGCACCCTGCTGTGGCTGCTGCTCCCGACCGGGCTGCTCGCCGTGCGCTCCCCGCTGTTCCTGGCCGCCGTGCCGACCCTGGGCTGGCGGTTCCTCTCCTCCGACGACCACTACTGGTCCACCGACTGGCACTACAGCGCCGTGCTGATGCCCGTCCTCGCGCTCGCCCTGGCCGACGCCGTGGACACCGGCCGCCGCAGCCCGCGCCCCTGGCTGCGGTCGTACGCCCGCCAGCTGCCCGCCGCCGCGGCCGCCGCCGCCCTCGCGCTGACCGCCTCGCTGCCGCTGTACTCGCTCACCGAGTCCGCCGCCTACCGCAGGAGCCCCGAAGTGGCCGAGCGGGAAAGGATGCTGGCGGCCGTCCCGGACGGGGCGACCGTCGAGGCCAACGTCGGGCCGATCTCCCGGCTCACCTCCCGCTGCCGGGTGTTCTGGGTCGGCGACACCCGCCGGGTCGTCCCCGAGTACATCGCGCTCGACAACGTCTCGGGCTGGGCCGGGAACCCGCTGGAGTACGCCCGCGAGCTCCATCCGGGCAGTCGGTACGCGGTGGTGGGGGTGGCGTACGGATACGTACTGCTTGAGCGGCAGACGTAACGAGGGCCGCCAAATATGAAGCGGCCCCGGAGAGTTCAGGAGAACTCTCCGGGGCCGCCCCGCCGACCCCCGTACGGCGGCTCATTCGCTCGCGATAGCTCCGAGCACGTTCATGCGACCCGCCCGGAAGGCCGGGACCAGGGCGGCGAACAGACCCACGAACGCCGACCCGACGAAGACCGTGATGATCGTCGGCCACGGGATGTCCAGGACGCCCAGGCCCTCCAGGGCCAGCAGCTTCTGCGCGGTCGTCCCCCAGCCCATGCCCAGGCCCAGGCCGAGCAGGGCGCCGAAGAGGGCGATCACCACCGACTCCAGACGGATCATCCGGCGCAGCTGGCGGCGCGAGAGGCCGATGGCGCGCATCAGACCGATCTCCCGGGTCCGCTCGACCACCGACAGGGCCAGGGTGTTCACCACACCGAGCACCGCGACGATGATCGCGAGGGCCAGCAGGCCGTACACGATGTTCAGGAGCTGGCCGATCTGGTCCTTCAGGTCCTTCTTGAAGTCCGTCTGGTCCTGCACCTTGTACTGCGGGTACTTCTTCAGGGCCGCCTTCAGCGAGGCGTACGCCTCCTTGGCCTTGCCGTCCTCCGCCTTGGCGAACATGATCATGTTCTTCGGCACCCGGTCGGCGGGCAGATAGCGCTCGGCGGTCGTGACGTTGGTGTACATCGCGCCCTTGTCGACATTGGTGTCGTCCGAGGTGATCGCCGCGACCTTGAGGTGGGCCGTGCGGCCGCCCTTGAAGGCGACGGTCAGAGTGGAGCCCACCTTCACGTTGTGGTCCTTGGCGAACTCGTCGCCGACCGACATCGCGTCCTTGCCGTACGCCTCCGAGAGCTTGCCGGAGACCGTCTCGCGCCGCAGGTCCTGGGCGTAGGTCGGGCTGGCGGCGGAGAGGTCCTCGCTGCTGGTCTTCCCGTCCGGGGTGGTGAGCTTCGCCTCCACCGACTTGTAGTCGGTGACGTGGGCGATGCCCGGCGTCTTGCGCAGGGCATCGGCGGCCTGCGGCACGATCGGCTGACCCTGCCCACCGGTGGACTGGACGATGAAGTCCGCGCCGACCGACTTGTCGAGCTCGGCGGTGGCCGAGGCGACCATCGAGGAGCCGACCACCGCGAGGCAGGCCACCAGGGCGAGGCCGATCATCAGGGCCGCGCCGGTCGCTCCCGTACGCCGCGGATTGCGCAGCGCGTTGCGCTCGGCCATCCGGCCCACCGGGCCGAACATCCGCAGCACCAGAACGCTGATCACCCGCACCACACCGCTCGCGAGCAGCGGGCCGACGATCACGAAGCCGATGAGCGTGAGGACCACGCCGAGGGCGAGGACGCCCGCGCCGGAGCTGGCCTTGTCGGCGTGGGCCGCGGCGTAGAGCGAGGCGGCACCCGCGCCGGTGAGCACCAGGCCGATGATCGCCCGGATCAGACCCGCCTTGCCGTCCGCCGGCGTACCGGCGTCGCGGAGCGCGGCCATCGGGGAGATCTTGCCGGCCCGCCGGGCCGGGAGGTAGGCGGCGAGGACGGTGACGACGATGCCGAGCAGCATGCCGACCGCCGGGGTCGTCCACTTGACCGTCAGGTCGTCGGTGGACAGCTCCAGACCCATCGAGCCCATGATCTTCATCAGGCCGACGGCCAGGCCGACGCCCGCGCCGACGCCGAGGACGGAGCCGAAGAAGCCGAGCAGCAGCGCCTCGACCAGGACCGAGCGGTTGACCTGCTTGCGGCTGGAGCCGATGGCCCGCATCAGACCGATCTCGCGGGTGCGCTGGGCGACCAGCATCGAGAAGGTGTTGACGATCAGGAAGATGCCGACGAGGAAGGCGACTCCGGCGAAGCCGAGCATCGCGTACTTCATCACGTCGAGGAAGGAGCCGACCGAGTCGCGGTTGGAGTCCTTGGCCTCGGCGGCCGTCTCCAGCTTGTACGTGCCGGTGCCGAGCTTGGCGGCGACGTTCTGCTTCAGCTGCTCGTCGCTGACGCCGTCGGCGGCGGTGAGCGAGACGTTGGTGAACAGGCCGGTGCGGCCGAGCAGTTCGCGCTGGGCGGTGGCGGTGTCGAAGTAGACGATCGCCGCGCCCGGGTTGGTCACCTTGAAGGAGGCGATGCCGGAGATCTTCGCCGTGAAGTCACCGGTGACGGCGATGGTGCGCAGCTCGTCGCCGATCTTCAGGTCGTGCTTGTCGGCGGTGTCGGCGTCGACCATCACCTCGGTCGGCCCGCGCGGGGCGTGGCCGGAGGTGATCTCCATGGCCTTGAGGTCGTTGGCCGTCCAGTTGCCCGCGATGGTGGGACCTCCGTTGGAGGAACCCATGTTCTCGTTCTCGGCGTTGACGACCGTGACGCTGGAGCTGGAGACGCCGCCCTCGGCGGACTTCACCCCGGCGGCGCCGCGCGCCCGCTCCAGGGCCGAGGCGGGCAGCGTCTCCGGCTTGCCCGTCTGCGGCCGGTCGTCCGGCTTCGCGTTCTTCGGGCTGACGGTGACGTCGGCCGAGGTGGCGGCGAAGAGCTTGTCGAACGTGGTGTTCATGGTGTCGGTGAAGACGAGCGTGCCGCACACGAACGCCACCGACAGCAGGACCGCGACGGCGGAGAGCGCCATCCGTCCCTTGTGCGCGAAGAAGTTGCGCATCGAGGTCTTGAGCACGGTCACGACGTCCGCCCCCGCGCGTCGAAGTCCTTCATGCGGTCGAGCACGGCGTCGGCGGTCGGGCGGAACATCTCGTCGACGATCCGGCCGTCCGCGAGGTAGAGCACCCGGTCCGCGTAGGAGGCGGCGACCGGGTCGTGGGTGACCATCACGATGGTCTGGCCCAGCTCGTCCACCGAGCGGCGCAGGAAGCCGAGGACCTCGGCGCCCGCGCGGGAGTCCAGGTTTCCGGTCGGCTCGTCACCGAAGATGATCTCGGGCCGGGCCGCGAGGGCGCGGGCCACCGCGACGCGCTGCTGCTGGCCGCCGGAGAGCTGGGTCGGGCGGTGCTTGAGCCGCCCGGCGAGGCCGACGGTCTCGACCACGCGGTCCAGCCACTCCTTGTCGGGCTTGCGGCCCGCGATGTCCATCGGGAGCGTGATGTTCTCCAGGGCGTTGAGCGTCGGCAGCAGGTTGAACGCCTGGAATATGAAGCCGATCCGGTCGCGGCGCAGCTGCGTGAGCTTCTTGTCCTTGAGGCCGGTGATCTCGGTGTCGTCCAGATAGATCTGGCCGCCCGACACCGTGTCGAGCCCGGCCAGGCAGTGCATCAGCGTGGACTTGCCGGAGCCCGACGGGCCCATGATCGCGGTGAACTGCCCGCGGGCGATGTCCACGTCCACGTGGTCGAGGGCCACGACGCGGGTCTCCCCCGACCCGTACGCCTTGACGACCTGGCGCGCCCGAGCCGCGACCGCCGCTTGCCCTCCAGTACCCCCGTGCCTGGGAATGGTCACAGCCGTTGTCACGGTTCTTCTCCTCGTTGCGAGTCAGTGCGTCTTGCGTACGTAATGAGTCTGGCGATCGAGGCCGTCCGGCACCCTGGTGCCCGGCGGTGTCTTGTTCCTGGGGCTAACCCCACCCCCCACCTGCGGCTCCCCGCAGCCGTCGATGTAGGACCACGTTAAAGAACCGCTCCCCCTCTTCTCGTCCTCCGCCAGGACGAACACCCCCTGCCCTGAAGTAGGGAGTTACCCGTAGGGGCTCTCCACCCCAGGGCGGAGTCCGATCGCGAAGTCCTCCACCCCACCGCTCTCTGTCCCCGCTCAGGGCCGGGATGAGAGGGTGGAGCCCGGCCAACTACATGCAGGATGAACCGATCTTGGGGAGTACGCCGTGGGTGCTCGGGGCGGGTCCGGCGGCGGCAGCACGGAGGCGATACCCGGCGCGGCGGCCGGTGCCGTCCCCGCCCGGGGGCGCGGCCCGGTCGTCGCGGCCCTGATGCTGGGCATGGCGCTCGCCGCGCTCGACGGCACGGTCGTCTCCACCGCCGTACCGCAGATCGTCGGCGACCTCGGCGGCTTCTCCGTCTTCTCCTGGCTCTTCTCCGGCTATCTGCTCGCCGTGACGGTCACCCTGCCGGTGTACGGGAAGCTCTCCGACACCTTCGGCCGCAAGCCCGTACTGATCGCGGGCATCGTGCTCTTCCTCGCGGGTTCGCTGCTCTGCGCGGCCGCCTGGAACATGGCCGCGCTGATCGCCTTCCGGGTCTTCCAGGGTCTGGGCGGCGGGGCCCTCCAGGGCACGGTCCAGACGGTGGCCGCCGACCTCTATCCGCTCAAGGAACGCCCCAAGATCCAGGCGAAGTTGTCGACGGTCTGGGCGGTGTCGGCGGTGGCCGGGCCGGCACTCGGCGGCGCCCTGGCCTCGTACGCCGACTGGCGCTGGATCTTCCTGATCAACCTGCCGGTGGGGGTGCTCGCGCTGTGGCTCGTCGGCCGCCATCTGGTGGAGCCGGTACGGGAGAAGCCCTCGGCCCCGCCGCGGATCGACTGGGCCGGGGCCCTGTGCGTCTTCGCGACGGGCGCGCTGCTGCTCACCGCGCTCGTCCAGGGCGGGGTGGCCTGGGGCTGGCTCTCCGCGCCCTCGCTCGGCCTGTTCGCCGCGAGCGCGCTCCTGGCTGCGCTGACCGTGCTGGTGGAGCGCCGGGCCGCCGAGCCCGTCATCCCCGGCTGGGTGTGGCGCCGGCGCAGCATCTCGGCGGTCAATCTGGCGATGGGGGCGCTCGGGCTGCTGATCGTGGCGCCGACGGTCTTCCTGCCGACGTACGCGCAGTCGGTGCTCGGGCTCGACCCGGTGGCGGCCGGATTCGTGCTGTCCGTGATGACCCTGAGCTGGCCGGTGTCGGCCGCGCTCTCCAACCGGGTCTACACCCGGATCGGGTTCCGCGACTCGGCGGTGATCGGCATCGGGCTCGCGGCCCTGATCCTGCTGGCCTTCCCGCTGCTGCCGTACCCCGGGCACGCGTGGCAGCCCGCGCTGATCATGCTGGCGCTGGGGGGTGCGCTCGGGCTGTTCCAGTTGCCGCTGATCATCGCGGTGCAGTCGTCGGTGGGTTGGGCGGAACGGGGTACGGCGACGGCCTCGATCCTGTTCTGCCGACAGGTGGGGCAGTCGGTGGGCGCCGCGCTGTTCGGGGCGGTCGCGAACGCGACGATCACGGCGCGTCTGGCCTCCGCGCCGGTGCCCGGGCTGCCGGACGACCTCGACTCGGTCTCCCGGGCCCTGTCGCATCCGGCCGGGCTGTCGGCCGAGGGCGCGGACTATTTGCGACGGGCGGTCGCGACGGCTGTGGGGCATGTGTACGTGGGCGCTGCGCTGGCGGGGGTGTTGGCGCTGGTGGTGCTGGTGCTCCTCGCCCCTCGCCGGTTCCCTGTGCTGGCCGAGCACGAGGCGGATGCGGGCTGAAGCGGGGCCGGTGTTCGTCTGCGGACCGTGCGCGGCTGCTCGCGCAGTTCCCCGCGCCCCTTTTTGGCCCGGTGCTTGTCTGCGGCCCGGTGGGGGCTGGTCGCGCAGTTCCCCGCGCCCCTAAACCCTCCTTCGTCCGCAGACCGTATGTGGCTTGTCGCGCAGTTCCCCGCGCCCCTCAAATGCCGCTGCGCAGCAATCCCCTGGGCGCCCCGCAGGGGCGTATTCAGGGGCGCGGGGAACTGCGCGAGCAACCCCCACCGGCCCGCGGACAAACACCGGGCCGAGAAGGGGCGAGGGGGACTGGGGGGCTCAGCCCTCCGCCGGAGTACGTCCCGTCAACCCCGCCAAGCCGCTCCGTACATGCGCCATGTGCGAGACGACCTCCTCCCGCGCCTCCGCGTGCTCCCGCAGCACCCGCTCCGTATCCCGCCCGATCCGCTCCACCTGGACCCCCGCCGCCGCCAAGACCTCCGCGCCCCGGGCCTCCGCGTCCTCCTGGCCGTGGCGGGCGGACTCCTGGGCGGAGGCCCAGGCCCGGCCCGCCTCGGCCAGGGCGACTTCGGCGGACGCGGTCAGCTCGGCGTGGCGGGCGGTCGACTCGGCCTCCCGCGCGGCCACTTCGCGGTCGAGGGCCTCGACGCGCTCGGCGTGCTCGCGGGCCTGGTCGGACAGCGCGGCGGCGGTCCGCTCGCGGACCTCGCGCAGCGCGTCCGCCGCCTCGGCCCGCCGTTCGTGCGCCTCGGCGCGGGCCTCGTTCAGGTGCTCGTCGGCGGTCGCCCGCGCGGCGAGCAGCAGCTGCCGTGCCCGCGCCTCGGCCTCCGCGCGGACCGTCTCCCCGTACTCGCGGGCGCCTTCGCGCGCGAGGCGCCCGGCCGCGTCCGCCGAGTCGCGCACGCCCGTCGCCTCCTCGTGGGCGGCCGCCCGTACCGCGTCGGCCTCCTCGACCGCGAGGGCGTGCAGCGCCTGGGCCCGGCGGCTGAGCGACTCGTACGACTGCGGGCCGAGCGCCGCGACCCGGTCGCGCAGGGCGGCCGCCTCCGCCTCCATCCGCTTGGCGAGGACCGTGAGCCGCGCCGCCCGCTCCCACGCGGCGTCGCGCTCCTCGCCGAGGACGGACAGCTGGCGGTCGACCTGGTCCGTGCGGTAGCCCCGGCCGCCGCGTACGACGGCGAAGCCCTGGGGTGACCGCGGTGGTTCGGGCGCTGCACTCATCGTTGACGTCCTCCGACCTCTCCGGCTTGTCCGGGCACATCCTGCTGGATCGAAGCGAAGTGGTCATAACGCGACACTCCACCCATCCGTAACGGCCAAGGATGCGTCAATTCCCCTCAGAACCGAAAAGGCGACGAGGCGCCCGCCGCGTGGGTGCGGCGAACGCCTCGTCGTATCGACGTACTCATCTGCTTACGGCCGCCTCAGAGCAGTCCGTCCCAGAACTGTTCGAGGAGCACCGACCACCAGCTCTCCGGCGACGCCAGCGCCGCCGGGTCGAGCGCGGCGAGCTGGGCCTGGAAGTCGACCGTCCAGCGGCCCGCCTGCTCGGGGTTGAGCCCGTAGCGCAGCCGCCACATACGGCCGAGCAGCGCCATGCACCGTACGAACTCGGGGAGTCCGGTGTTCACGAACTGCGGCGGTACGGACTGGCCGCCCGGGCCCGCCTCCACCGGCACCGCGACGATGTTCGCCGTGCCGTACTGGACGCAGATCGCACGGCCGAAGTCCGAGCCCATGACCAGGTACGAACCCGCGTCCGGGGCGGGCTGCACCTGGCGCTGGGCGGCGAGTTCGGCGAGCGTCGGGACCGGCTGGCCGGGGACGGCCTGGGCCCAGAAGAACGGCCCGAAGTCGGCCGGGAGCCCCGCCCACACCAGCGTGACCGCGACGGCCTCGGGCACGCCCTGGCGGGACACCGCCCGCTGGTCGAAGCGGAAGACGCCCTGCGGGCCGAAGGCACCGGCGAGCTCGTGCGCGACGCCCTCCGGGGGGAGCGGCGGCGCGGGCTGCACCTGCGGCAGCGGCGCGCGCACCGGCTGCGGCCGGGCGGGGCCGTCCGCGACCTGCGCCAGCTCGCCCTGGTGGGTGAGCAGGTGCTGGACGCCCTGGCGGCGGGAGGCGTGGTCCGTGCCGTACGGGGCGACGGAGGTGATCCGCACCTGCGGCCAGGTCTCCCGGATCATCCGGGCGCAGTAGCCGCCGGGCAGCTCGCAGGAGGCCAGCTCGGTGTGCAGCTCCAGGACGTGGTCCGGCGGCACGTTCATCCCGCGCAGCTCGTGGAAGATCTGCCACTCGGGGTGCGGGATGCCGGGCGCGGACCGCCGGATGAGCTGCTGCTCGGACCCGTCGGCGGCGCGGTACCGCAGCACGGCCTGGTACCCGGGCCCGACGGTCGGCAGACCGGTGGGCTGCTGGGGGTAGCCGTACGCGGGCGGCTGCGGGGGCTGCGGCGCGCCGGGCCCCGTCTGGGCGGGCCCGGCGAGCATGGTGGCGGCGTGGTGCACGCCACCGCCGGGGGCGCCAGGAGCTGCGGGCACCCCGGGTGCGGCGGGCACGCCGGGCTGGCCGGGAGCCCCGGGCGGACCGGGCGGCTGGGGCGCACCGGGCCGTCCGCCGGGCCCGAGCCGGCTCGGGTCGGCGAGCATGGTGGCGGCGTAGTGCGCACCACCGCCACCACTCCCGCCGGGAACGCCGGGCGGGCCGGGGGGCTGCGGCGCGCCGGGCGCACGCCCGGCACCGGGGGCGCCGGGCGGACCAGGAGGCGCGGGCGGCTGGGGCCCACCGAGCTGGCTCGGGTCGGCCAGCATCGTCGCGGCATGGTGCACCCCGCCCCCGCCCGGAGGCGGCGGCGTGGGAGGCCCGGCAGGCTGCGACCCGTCGGGCCCGAGCTGCGAAACCATCTGCGTCGGTACGTACGCGGGCGCCGGGGTCCCCCCCGGCCGGGCCCCGGGAACCCCGGGCTCCCCGGGCGGCGGCGGAGCACTTCCCCGGGCCCCACGCGGCGGAGCGGCCTTACTGGTGGCGGCATCGGCGATGTCGGCGGCCGCGCCGGAGGCGCCGGGACCGGCATGGCCGACCGGGGCGCCCGGGACGGCGGGTGCACCGGGGCCGGGGGCCGCGCCCGGGGTTCCGGGCTGGGCGGGACCGCCGAGTGCGCCGGGGCCGCCGGGCTGGCCAGGCAGGCCGGGCTGGGCAGGACCACCGGAGCCCGCCGGGGCGCCAGGCGCACCGGGGCCACCGGGACCGGCCAGGCCGGGACCACCAGCAGCACCGGGACCCCCCGGGCCGACCGGAGCACCCGGGCCGCCAGGTACACCAGGACCGGGGGGCACACCCGGGCCGCCGGAGCCCGCCAGGGCGCCAGGGCCACCGGGGCCGCCGGGCAGGCCAAGGCCGCCGTGACCCGCCGGGGTGCCGGGCAGGCCCGGACCACCACCAGAAGGACCGGGACCCCCCTGGCCCACCGGCGCACCCGGACCGCCATGCGCACCAGGACCGGGGGGCACGCCAGGTCCGCCCGGCGCCGGCGCCTGCGGGTCGATCGCCGGGGCGATGGCCGTCGGGGGAAGCTGGCTGCCGCCCTGGAGCAGGGCCGTCTTCGCCTCGGGCAGGGCCCTCGGCGGCGGGGTGTCGTCGGCGTCCGAGCCGGACAGCGGCGGGGCGAACACCGTCGCGGGCAGCGGTACGGAACCTTCGTCCGACCCGGCGTTCGTGTCCGTACCGGCCCACGGGGTCGCCCCCGACGGCACGTCGGCGGTCGGCGTCGGCCACGCGACACCGCCGGACGGCGCGGGCGGGGGCGTCGCACCGGGCCAGGCAGGGCCGGACGCGGGCGTCGGCTCCGCGGCAGCGGCCCTGTCGGCCACCGGACTCGGCACGGGCGCTGCGCCGGGCCAGGCGGGACCGGACGCGGGCGCGGCAGCGGACCCGTCGGCCACCGGATCCGGACCGGGCGTTGCGCCGGGCCACGCGGGACCGGATGCGGGCGTCGGTTCGGCAGCGGCCGCCGGGTTCGGCGCGGGCGTCGCGCCCGGCCACGCGGGGCCGGACTGCGCGGGCGCCGGCTCCGCCGCAGCGGCGGCCACCGGGCCCGGCACGGAACCGGCACCCGGCGCCGAAGGCGTCCCCGCCCCCGTCTCCCCCGACCTCCGGTCCGGGATCCCCATCCGGTCCGCCGCCTCCTGGAGCCACTCCGGCGGCGTCAGCAGGAACGACGTCTGGTTGAGGTCGATGCGTTCGGGCGGGGGCGCGGGGACCGCGTCCTCGGGCTCGTCCGGCACGCCGTACTCCTCCTCGTACCGGCGGATCACCTCACCCACCGGCAGACCGGGCCACAGCGTGGCCTCTCCGCTGTCCCGGGCGATGACGAGCCGCTGGCGGCCGCCGTCCGAGGACGGGCCCTCGGCGCGGTCCTCGGCCCACACCACGAAGCCCAGCTCGAACTCCCGCACTCGCACCTCGCGGTGCTGGTACGCGGGCACGTCCCCGTTGATCCACTCTTCCGCGCGCTCCTGCGCCTGGGCGAAGGTCACCATCACACTCACTCCCCCACCGGCACGGCGCGCGCGAAGCCGCCGTCCACCATCAGGTTCGCCACGGTCTCCAGCTCCGGCGGGTTGCCCGCGAGGCGCTGGAGGAAGTCGTCGAAGTCGGCGCCGCAGGGCAGCAGCAGCCGCTCCACGCGCTCCTGCACGCTCCAGCCGTCCCGGTCGCGCGCGTCGTCGTACGCGCAGAACCAGACCGAGCCGACGGCCTGGCCCTTCACCTTCACCGCGAGGATGCCGCCCTGGACGAAGGCGACGCCCAGGTAGTCCTTGGTGAGATGGTCGCGCAGGCACTTGTTGATGTAGACGAGGTCGTTGACCGCCGCCTGGTCGCGCACCGTGAAGAACGGCTGGTCCACCAGGAGCCCCAGCTCCGCGTCGAGCGCCGCGCCCACCGGCGCGCAGCCGCCCGCCGCCTTCAGGAACGCCCGGTAGGCGCCCGGCAGCCGGTACCCCAAGTCCTCCTCCACGCCCAGGAGTTGGGCCTCGGAGACCGAGACCAGGCCCTTGGGCACGCCGAAGTGCGCCGGGCGCGTCTCCTGGAGCGGGCGGGTGCCGCGCTTGTCCTGGTCGACGTCGATCGTCGCCAGACCGCCGTGGTGGCGCAGCAGCGCCTTCACCTCGACGGGGACCAGCTCCAGGCGGCGGGTGCCGGGCACGTGGTGCCAGGTCCAGCCGTGCGGGGTGGCGACGGCGGGGACGGTGTCCCACAGCTCGTGGCCGTCGGCGGCGAGCGCCGCGTTGGCCGACACGTAGTCGGTCAGCCGCAGCTCGTCCACGCCGAAGCCCTCCGGCGGCTCCGCGATCTCGGCGGCCGCGCGCGCGTACGCGGAGAAGTCCGGGTGCCCGTTCCCGTCCACCCGCACCCCTCTGGGGTGGCGGGAGGCGCGGACCGGGTCCGGGAAGTTCACGACCTGTCCGGCATAGGCCGCGTTCGGTGGCGCGGCGTGCCCGAGCCGACCTGTCGTCATGGCGGATGCCCCCTGCGTGCGAGCTGCTGCGTCTGGCTGGTGAGGACCAGACTATGCGGTGGGGCAATACCGGGTCCCTGCCCCGCACCCGGCCCCGTACCACCGTGACCAGGTGTCACAACCGGGTCACCGTGCGGCGATGGTGACGACACGGACGTAGTGACATCAGAGCCCCAGCTTCCGCACCACTGGGCACATTTGGCAGTCTGTTCCCCGCAACGGGGCGTTAACGGGGGCGTTGACACCGGCTTGCGGACAGTGCCGGCAACGGGAGGGACAGCGAGCACCATGCACGGAACGACCGACATATCGGGTACGGCGGCGGGCGCCTCCCGGACGGGGGACCCCAGGGCCGGGGCCGCGAGGACAGGGGACCCGCGCACCGGGGACCCGCGCCTGACGTGGAGCACCACGGTCGCCTCCGCGCCCGTCCTGCTGCACCGCCGCGACGGCATCCTGCCGGCCGTGGCCGCCGCGCTCTCGGTCCGGGGCGAGACCCTGACCTGCACCGCGGGCAAGGGCGAGCAGCCGCCGGTGCTCCACCCGCTCGTACAGGACTTCCACGACACCCTCACCAGCGGGCAGCGCGAGCGGTTCACCGGGCGCTGCCCGGAGGCGATCCTGCTGTCGCGCCAGCTCGCCTCCCTGGAGTCGGCCCGCGCGGGCAAGTCGCGCCGGTCCGGACGCAAGCCGCTGACCCACGGCGAGGCCCGCCGCGCGCTCAAGCACGCCAAGGTGACGGCCCGCCGCATCCGCGAGGACGGCGACCCGCTGCACGGCAGCTACGCACCGCCCTGCCGTTCCTGTACCGCGCTGCTCGCCCACTTCGGCGTGCGCGCGGTCGACCCCGCCGAGAAGGGCTGAACCGAACGCGATGCCGGACGTGTCCACCACCCGCTTCCCCGTCCCCGTCGACGCCGCGCTGCGCGCCGCCGGGTGGCACCCCGGCCGCTGGGACATCAGGCAGGCCGAGGCCTGGGCCGACGTGCTGCGCTCGCACACCTCGCCCGCCGGGCACCGGCACACCGTGTTCCCGGCGGCCGTGGAGGCGTGGGCCGAGTTCGGCGGCCTGCGGCTGACCGCGCCGGGGCCCGGCCGCCACAACGCGCCCGCGACGGTCCGCTTCGACCCGGTGGCGGGTCTGCACCTGGCCCGTACGTTCGCGGACCTCGGGCGCGCGCTGGAGACCGAGCTGGCGCCGCTGGGCGAGGAGGGCGATCAGCAGGCCGTCCTCGCGATCGACACCGAGGGCCGTGTCTACAGCATCGACCACACGGGCGACTGGTACCTGGGCGCGGACCTGGACCTGGCCCTGAACACCCTGGTCACAGGCGTCCAGCCGATCCGCCTGACGTCGCCTCGCTGAGTGCGCTCTTGTAGGGCGTCGGCTGCGGGCCGGTGGGGGCCGATCCGTCTGAAGCGCTTCGTCTGCGGGCCGTCGTGGGCTGGTCGCGCAGTTCCCCGCGGAGCCCTCCGGGGGGTGCGGGATTCGTCTGCGGGCCGTCGTTGGCTGATCGCGCAGTTCCCCGCGCCCCTGGGGGTTGGGCCTCGGCGGGGCCGATCCGCGTGGCATCCCCGCGCTGAGGCCACGCCTGAAGTGCTTCGTCTGCGGGCCGGTGGGGGCTTGTCGCGCAGTTCCCCGCGCCCCTTAGGGGGGCGTGGTTGCTCGGCGAGGCGAAGTCAGGCGCACCGGCCCCGCAGAAGTCGCCCCGCTGAGCCGCAACCCCCTAGGGGCGCGGGGCTGTGACATTGTGCGGCTCCGCCGCGTGGGCGCGATCAGCCCACGACGGCCCGCACTCTCAGGGGCGCGGGGAACTGCGCGAGCAGCCGCGCACGGTCCGCAGACGAAGCACCTCACTCCCCCCGGTCCGGCAGCACCGCGGACACCCGCCAACCCCCCGCATCCGTGACCCCGGACACGAACACGCCCCCCAGCGCGAGGACGCGCTCGCGCATCCCGACCAGGCCGTTGCCCCCGCTGGGAAGGCCCGCGTCAGGGCTCGCCCCGTCCGCCGGCCCGTTCTCCACCTGCATCGCGACCTCGTCGTCCCGATGGGCGAGGCGGACCATCACCTTCGCCCCCGCCGCGTGCTTGTGCACATTCGTGAGCGCCTCCTGTACCACCCGGTACGCGGTCTGCTCCACCAGCGCGTCGTACGCGCGCACCGCCCCGTGGACCGTCATCTCGACCACCATCCCGGCCTCCCGGGACTGGCCGACCAGCGCCTCGATGTCGGCCAGGCACGGCCCCTCCTCGGCCGCGGCCGCGGCAGCCGCGGCGGCCGCGCCCACGGCGGCCAGCGGGACCGGCGCCAAAGCGGCGGCGGCGTCGGCCCGCACCGCCTCCCCGCTCCGCAGCACACCCAGCATCTCGCGCAGCTCGGTCAGCGCCTGGCGGCCCATGTCGCCGACGAGCACCGCGTTCTTGACGGCCTTCTCGGGGTCCTTGCGGGCCACCGCCTGGAGCGCGGCGGCGTGCACCACCATCAGGGACACCCGGTGCGCGACCACGTCGTGCATCTCGCGGGCGATCCGGGTGCGCTCCTCCGTACGGGCCCACTCGGCGCGCTCCTCCGCGCGGTCCGCGAGCAGCGAGAGCTCGCGCTCCAGCGAGTCGGCGCGCTCGCGCAGGGACTCCATCAGGCGCCGCCGGGCCCCTATATAGAGCCCCAGGAGCAGCGGCGGGGCGGTCAGGCCCAGCGACATCACGACGGAGAAGAGCAGGACCAGCGACCGGCCGCCGCTGAACGCGCCGTCGTCGACGCTCTGGTTCATCCGTACGAAAGTGACGATGAACGTGCCCGCCAGGCACATGCCGGCCAGCGCGGCGGTGATGCGGCGCGGCACCTCGGAGGCGGCCAGCGTGTAGAGCCCGACGATGCCGAGCAGGAAGCCCATGTTGGCGGGGGTCACGGCGATCGAGACCAGCACGACCGCGACCGGCCAGCGCCGCCGCGCGGCCAGGGTCGCCCCGGCCAGCAGGCCGAACAGCACCCCGGCCGGTACGGGGACCCCCGCGTCCCCGGCGAACTTCACACCCTCCAGTGCGCACTCGAACGCGGAGGCCAGCCCCAGTCCGATGTCCAGGACGGCACTGCGCCGCCGTTCCCACCACCACCAGCCGCGGGGGGTCGTCCCCGCGGAGTCGTGGTCTGCCCCCGTTGCGGTCATGCCATCCAGCCTACGGGCGCCCGCCAGCGATTTTCCGGCGACTTCGGCCGACCCCGCGGCGATCACGGTGATCGGCACCGTCGCACGGAAGGGGTTCGGTACGGCATAGTGTGGGGTGCCGATCCGGTGACCTGACGCAATGTCGGTTCGAACCGGTTTCCATCCCCCGTGGTGTAATTGGCAGCACTGAGGCTTTTGGTGCCTTATGTCCGGGTTCGAGTCCTGGCGGGGGAGCCAGCGCAGTTCGGGTCCTGACCACAAAGGTCGGGACCCGGTTGTTTTTCCCCGCCGCTCCCCCCTTTTGTTCTCCACGCGCCGACCCTCCTGGCATTTCCGCCCCCAGACCCCCCGGTATCCTGCGGATGTCCACCACACAAAGCCGAAGGGCATTCCCGTGAGCGCCAATCTTCCCCAAGTTCTCGGCTCCGCTCGAACAGGGGAGACCCCACTGGCAGCCGTCGTCGTCCTCGCCGCGGGTGAGGGCACCCGCATGAAGTCGGCCACCCCCAAGGTCCTGCACGAGATCTGCGGGCGCTCGCTCGTCGGCCACGTCGTGGCGGCCGCCCGCGAGCTCGACCCCGAGCACCTCGTCGTGGTCGTCGGCCACGCCCGTGAGCAGGTCGCCGCGCACCTCGGCGCGATCGACGCCTCGGTGCGCACCGCCGTCCAGTACGAGCAGAACGGCACCGGCCACGCCGTGCGGATGGCCCTGGAGGAGCTCGGCCAGTCCATCGAGGGCACCGTCGTGGTGGTCTGCGGCGACACCCCGCTGCTCACCGGCGCCACGCTGGCGGAGCTGACCCGTACGCACGAGGCGGACGGCAACGCCGTCACCGTGCTCACCGCCGAAGTCCCCGACTCGACCGGCTACGGCCGGATCGTGCGCGACGGCGAGTCCGGCGCGGTCACCGCGATCGTCGAGCACAAGGACGCCACCGAGGCCCAGCGCGCTATCAAGGAGATCAACTCCGGCGTCTTCGCCTTCGACGGGGCCCTGCTCGCGGACGCGCTCGGCAAGGTCCGCACGGACAACAGCCAGGGCGAGGAGTACCTCACCGACGTCCTCGGCATCCTGCGCGAGGCCGGGCACCGCGTCGGCGCCTCGGTCGGCGGCGACCACCGCGAGATCCTCGGCATCAACAACCGGGTGCAGCTCGCCGAGGCCCGCCGGCTGCTCAACGACCGCCTGCTTGAGCGCGCGATGCTCGCGGGCGTGACCGTCGTCGACCCGGCCACCACCTTCGTCGACGTCACCGTCACCTTCGAGCAGGACGCGCTCGTCCACCCCGGCACCCAGCTGCTCGGCAGCACGCACCTGGGCCGCGGCGCCGAGGTCGGCCCCAACTCCCGCCTCACCGACACCCAGGTGGGCCCGGACGCGCGCGTGGACAACACCGTGGCGTACGACTCCGAGGTCGGCGAGGGCGCGTCGGTGGGCCCGTACGCCTATCTGCGCCCGGGCACCCGCCTCGGCGTGAAGGCCAAGATCGGCACGTACGTCGAGACCAAGAACGCGACGATCGGCGAGGGCACCAAGGTCCCGCACCTGTCGTACGTGGGCGACGCCACCATCGGCGAGTACTCGAACATCGGCGCCGCGAGCGTCTTCGTGAACTACGACGGCGAGGCCAAGCACCACACCACGATCGGCTCGCACTGCAAGACGGGCTCGGACAACATGTTTGTTGCTCCTGTCACAGTGGGGGACGGCGCCTACACCGCGGCCGGGTCCGTCATCACCAAGGACGTGCCCGCCGGCTCGCTGGCCGTCGCCCGTGGCCAGCAGCGGAATATCGAGGGCTGGGTGGCCCGCAAGCGGCCGGGCAGCGCGGCCGCGCAGGCGGCTGCGGCCGCCTCCGAAGAGGCCGTTGGCGAAAACTGACCGGAAACATCCACGCCTGTCACGGCGTACCGTGATAGACGCACACGATTCGGCTGGCTCGTCGCCAAGGGACCGCGCGGGCTCAGCAGCAGAAGACACCTCTGAGGAGACAGTGCTGTGACCGGGATCAAGACGACCGGCGAGAAGAAGCTGATGCTCTTCTCCGGCCGCGCCCACCCCGAGCTGGCCGAGGAGGTCGCGCACCAGCTGGGTGTCGGCCTCGTGCCGACGAAGGCCTTCGACTTCGCCAACGGTGAGATCTACGTCCGCTTCCAGGAGTCGGCGCGCGGCGCCGACTGCTTCCTGATCCAGAGCCACACGGCTCCGATCAACAAGTGGATCATGGAGCAGCTGATCATGATCGACGCGCTGAAGCGCGCGTCGGCCCGCTCCATCACCGTGATCGTGCCGTCCTACGGGTACGCCCGCCAGGACAAGAAGCACAAGGGCCGCGAGCCGATCTCGGCCCGCCTGGTCGCCGACCTCCTCAAGACCGCGGGCGCCGACCGGATCCTCACGGTCGACCTGCACACCGACCAGATCCAGGGCTTCTTCGACGGCCCGGTCGACCACCTCACCGCCCTGCCGGTCCTCGCGGACTACGTGGGCGCCAAGGTCGACCGCTCCAAGCTGACGATCGTCTCCCCGGACGCCGGCCGCGTGCGCGTCGCCGACCGCTGGTGCGACCGCCTGGACGCTCCCCTTGCGATCGTCCACAAGCGCCGCGACAAGGACGTCGCCAACCAGGTGACCGTCCACGAGGTCGTCGGTGACGTCAAGGGCCGCGTCTGCGTCCTGGTCGACGACATGATCGACACCGGTGGCACCATCTGCGCCGCCGCCGACGCCCTGTTCGCGCACGGCGCCGAGGACGTCATCGTGACGGCCACGCACGGCATCCTGTCCGGCCCCGCCGCCGACCGGCTGAAGAACTCCAAGGTCAGCGAGTTCGTCTTCACGAACACCCTGCCCGACCCGGCCGACCTGGAGCTGGACAAGGTCACCGTCCTCTCCATCGCCCCGTCGATCGCCCGCGCGGTCCGCGAGGTCTTCGAGGACGGCTCGGTCACCAGCCTCTTCGAGGAGCAGTAGGCAGCACCGCTCCGGAAGATCCTTTTGGGTACGGCCTCCCCGCCGGGTAGACTCATCGAGTTGCTCGGCGAGGGAGGCCGTACCCATAGGTACGGCGGTCCGTTATCGACGCGCTCTTCGTAGCAGGCCAGTCGTGGCCGGGTAACCCGCCACAACTATCCATCTGGTTATACGAGGAGTGCGCATGTCCGAGATCAAGCTCGCCGCCGAGGTCCGCAACAGCTTCGGCAAGGGCGCCGCCCGCAGCATCCGCCGTGAGAACAAGGTTCCGGCCGTCGTCTACGGTCACGGCACCGAGCCGGTCCACGTCACCCTGCCGGGCCACCAGCTGCAGCTCGCCCTGCGCACCCCGAACGTCCTGCTCTCCCTGGACATCGACGGCAAGAACGAGCTGGCGATCCCGAAGGCCGTCCAGCGCGACGCCATCAAGGGCTACCTGGTCCACGTCGACCTGCTGCTCGTGCGCCGCGGCGAGAAGGTCACGGTCGAGGTCGCCGTCGAGACCGAGGGCGACCTGGCCCCGGGCAGCTTCCTGGTCGAGAACGTGCTGAACACGCTCTCCGTCGAGGCCGAGGCCACCCACATCCCGACCTCCGTGACCGTCTCCATCGAGGGCCTGGAGGCCGGCGCCTCCATCCACGCCAAGGACGTCGCGCTGCCCAAGGGCACCACGCTGGCCACCGACCCCGAGGCCGTCGTCATCCAGATCCTGGCCGCCCAGGCCGAGGAGCCGGCCGCCGAGGCCGCCGAGGGCGACGCGTCCGCCGAGGCCTGAGCCTGAGCGGGGGCGCTCCGGCGCCCCCGCACCCCCTCCCCACCTACTCCCCGCGGAGACAGACGCACATGGACGCCCCCTGGCTCGTCGTGGGCCTCGGCAACCCCGGCCCCGAGTACGCCGCCAACCGGCACAACATCGGGTTCATGGTCGCGGACCTGCTCGCGGAGCGCATGGGCGCCAAGTTCAAGGCGCACAAGGCGCGGGCCCAGGTCGTCGAGGGCCGCATCGGCCCGGCCGGGCCGCTGAACCGCCGCGTGATCCTGGCCAAGCCCCTGTCGTACATGAACCTCTCGGGCGGCCCGGTCACCCAGCTGCGCGACTTCTACAAGGTGCCCACCGAGAACGTCGTGGCCGTCCACGACGAGCTGGACATCGACTACGGAGTGCTCCGCCTGAAGCTCGGCGGCGGCGACAACGGCCACAACGGCCTCAAGTCGATGACCAAGTCGCTCGGCCCGGACTACCACCGCGTCCGCTTCGGCATCGGCCGCCCGCCGGGCCGGATGCAGGTCGCGGACTTCGTCCTGAAGGACTTCTCGTCGACCGAGCGCAAGGAGCTCGACTACTTCGTGGACCGCGCGGCCGACGCCGTCGAAGCGCTGGTCATCGAGGGTCTTGAGCGCGCCCAGTCGACGTACAACTCCTAGCGCGTCACGTACGTACGAGAAAGCCCCGGCAGCCGATCGGCCACCGGGGCTCCGCCGTGTCCCGCGCGGGGGTCAGCCGGTGTTGCGCAGGCCCGCCGCGACACCGTTGACGGTCAGCAGCAGCGCCCGGGCGAGCAGCGGGTCGGGGCTCTCGCCGCGCTCCGCCTCGGCCCGCTGACGGGCGAGCAGGGACACCTGGAGGTAGGAGATCGGGTCCAGGTAGGCGTCCCGGATCGCGAAGGTCTGCTGGAGCACCGGGTGCGAGCCGAGCAGCTCCTCGCCGCCGGTGATGCGCAGCACCTCGCTCACGGTGAGCGCGTGCTCCGCCTCGATGTCGGCGAAGACGTGCTTGAGCTCGTCCGGCACCAGCGTGTCGACGTAGTGGCGGGCGATCCGCAGGTCCGTCTTGGCCAGCGTCATCTCCACGTTCGAGATGAAGTTCCGGAAGAAGTGCCACTGCTCGTGCATCTCGTCCAGGACCGTGTCCAGACCGGCCTCGCGCAGCGCCTTCAGGCCCGAGCCGACGCCGTACCAGCCGGGCACGATCTGCCGCGACTGCGTCCAGCCGAACACCCACGGGATGGCCCGCAGGCCGTCCAGGCCCGCGCCGGAGTCCGGGCGGCGCGAGGGGCGCGAGCCCAGGTGCAGCTCGGCGAGCTGGTCGACGGGCGTGGAGGCGAAGAAGTACGCGGGCAGGTCCGGGTCCTCGACCAGCTTGCGGTAGGCCGCGTGGGCCGCGTCGGAGACCGTGTCCATCGCCGCGTCCCAGCGCGCCAGCGCCTCGTCGGACTGGCGCGGGGCGGTGTGCAGGGCGGACGCCTGGAGGGTGGCCGCCACCGTCAGCTCCAGGTTCTCCCTGGCCAGCGACGGGATGAGGTACTTGTCGGAGATGACCTCGCCCTGCTCGGTCACCTTGATCTCGCCCTCCAGGGTGCCCCAGGGCTGCGCCAGGATCGCGTCGTGCGAGGGGCCGCCGCCGCGGCCGACGGTGCCGCCGCGGCCGTGGAAGAGCCGCAGCCGCACGCCGTAGCGGTGGGCGACGTCGCGCAGCCTGCGCTGGGCGCGGTGGATCTCCCACTGGCTGGTGGTGATGCCGCCGAACTTGGAGGAGTCGGAGTAGCCGAGCATGACCTCCTGGACGTCGCCGCGCAGCGACACCAGGCGCCGGTAGGACGGGTCGGCCAGCATCTCGTCCAGGATGACGTCGGCGGCGCGCAGCTCGTCCGTGGTCTCCAGGAGCGGCACGATGCCGATCTTCGCCCAGCCCGCGTGCAGGTCGACGAGCCCGGCCTCGCGGGCGAGCACGGCCGCCGCGAAGACGTCGTCGGCGCCCTGGCACATCGAGATGATGTACGACTCGATGACCTCGGGGCCGAACCGCTCGAAGGCCTCCTTGATCGTGCCGAAGACGCCCAGGGTCTTCTGCCCTGCCTCGTCCAGCGGCGCGGGCGTGGGGGCCAGCGGGCGGCGCGAGCGGAGCTCCTTGGCGAGCAGCTTCTGCCGGTACTCGCGCGGCATGTCCGCGTACCGCCAGGACTCCTCGCCGAGCCGGTCGAAGAGCTGGCCGAGCGCGTGGTGGTGGGCGTCGGCGTGCTCGCGCACGTCCATGGTGGCGAGCTGGAGGCCGAACGCGGCGAGCGTGCGGATCGTCCGGTCCATCCGGCCGTCGGCGAAGAGCGCGCCGCGGTGGGCGCGCAGCGACGTCTGGATCAGCGTGAGGTCGGCGAGGAGCTCGGAGGTGCCCAGGTAGTCGCGGCCGCTCTGGTGCGGGGTGCCCTTGGCGAGCCGCTCCTTGGTGTTGACGAGCTTCTGCCGGACGCAGGTCGCCTTGAGCCGGTAGGGCTCCTCGGCGTTGAGCCGCTTGTAGCGGGGGCTGATCTCGGGCAGCGCCTCCAGGTCGGCCTGGAGGGAGGCGAGGAGCTCCTCGGTGGCGCCCGCGTACCGGATCGAGTTGGAGAGCAAGCCGCGCAGGAAGTCGATCACTTCGAGCGCGTCGTTGATGCCGTGCTCGTGCTGGAGGATCAGCACGTCCCAGGTGACCTGCGGGGTCACGTTGGGGTTGCCGTCCCGGTCGCCGCCGATCCAGGTGCCGAAGGTGAGCGGCCGGGTGCCGGCGGGCAGCTCGACGCCGACCCGCTCCAGCTCGGCCGCCAGGTCCTCCAGGACGTCGCCGACCGCGTTGGCGTGCAGCTCGTCCAGGTAGTAGATGGCGTTGCGCGCCTCGTCGGCGGGCTCGGGGCGGACCACGCGCAGCTCGTCGGTCTGCCAGATGAGGTCGATGTTCTCGGCGAGCCGCAGGTCGTGGCGGCGCCGGTCGGCCTCGGTGACCGGGGTCTCCAGGAGCGCCGCGATCCGGCGCAGCTTGTTGAGGACGGAGCGGCGGGCCGCCTCGGTGGGGTGCGCGGTGAAGACCGGGCGCACGTTCAGGTTCTTGACCGTCTCGCGCAGGTGCTCGGGGTCGGCGTCCTTGAGCATGTCGGCGGTGCGGGCGAGCAGCCCGCCCTCGGCGGCCCGGTGGGCGCGCAGCTCACGGCCGCGGTGCACCTGCTCGGTGACGTTGGCGAGGTGGAAGTAGGTGGAGAAGGCCCGTACGAGCTTGGCCGCGGTCTCCACCTCGGTGCCGCCGAGCAGCTCGGCGGCGGCCTCGCCGTCCGTACGGGTGAGGGCGCGCACGCGCTCGACGAGCTCCAGGAGCTCGGGCCCTTCCTGGCGGACGAGCGCCTCGCCCAGGAGGTCACCCAGTCGGCGGATGTCGGCGCGCAGCTCGGGGCTGGCGGCAGGGGTCTGGTCGGCACTGCTCACAGGTGCGGCTCCTTGCAGTGTTTGAGCACGTCTGGAGGGGTACTGGAGGCTTGCGGACCGCGCTGTCCGACGAGACCCAGGATAGGTGTCCGGGTGCGCGGCGCGATGCACTGCCCTCTTGTAAGGGATCGCGGCACTGCCATACTTACGTCGCCGTAGGTTACGGATGCGTAGCCTGGCCTCTCGTCTTCCTCTCTCACCCCGCAGGGGGATTCCCCATGACCACAAGCCCCGACCTCATCGACCCGGCCACCGAGCCGCCGGGTTCCTCCGCGACCCGCGGGGGCGAGAGCAAACGGTCCGTCGAACAGATCGCGCTGCTGCTCTTCATCGTCGTGCCGTTCGTGGCGCTGCTCGCCGCGGTGCCGCTGGCCTGGGGCTGGGGCGTGAGCTGGCTGGACCTCGGCCTGATGGTGTTCATGTACTACCTGGGCTGCCACGGCGTCACCATCGGCTTCCACCGCTACTTCACGCACGGCTCCTTCAAGGCCAAGCGCCCGCTGCGGATCGCGCTCGCGGTGGCCGGGTCGATGGCCGTGGAGGGCCCGCTGGTGCGCTGGGTGGCGGACCACCGCAAGCACCACAAGTTCTCCGACGCGGACGGCGACCCGCACTCCCCGTGGCGGTTCGGCGAGACGCTGCCCGCGCTGATGAAGGGCCTGTGGTGGGCCCACATCGCCTGGATGTTCAACGAGGAGCAGACCTCGCAGGAGAAGTACGCGCCCGACCTGATCAAGGACCCGGCGATCCGCCGGATCTCGCGCGACTTCGTCTTCTGGACGATCCTGTCCCTCGCCATCCCGCCGATCGTGGGCGGTCTGGTGACGATGTCGTGGTGGGGCGCGTTCACCGCGTTCTTCTGGGGCTCGCTGGTCCGGGTCGCGCTGCTGCACCACGTGACCTGGTCGATCAACTCGATCTGCCACGCGGTCGGCAAGCGCCCCTTCAAGTCCCGCGACCGCTCCGGCAACGTGTGGTGGCTGGCGGTCCTGTCGTGCGGCGAGTCCTGGCACAACCTGCACCACGCCGACCCGACCTCGGCCCGGCACGGGGTGATGCGCGGCCAGATCGACTCCAGTGCCCGGATCATCCGCTGGTGCGAGCAGCTGGGCTGGGCGTACGACGTGCGCTGGCCCACCGAGGCCCGCCTCGACGCCAAGCGCAGCGAGCCCGGCGCCCCCTCCCGGCGTGCTCAGAAGGCCGCCGAGGAGAGCGCCCGTAAGGAGAAGGCCGCAGAGGCGGCATGATGGAGGACGTGGCGACCGACTCCAGCACCACCCGCACGACCAGCAACAACGGCTCGTCGGCGGGCACCGAACGACCCCGGCGGACCCGCCGTACCCGGATGACGGGCGCGGAGCGCCGGGAGCAGTTGCTGGACATCGGCCGCACGCTCTTCGCCGAGAAGGGTTTCGAGGGCACTTCCGTGGAGGAGATCGCGGCGAAGGCCGGCGTCTCCAAGCCCGTGGTCTACGAGCACTTCGGCGGCAAGGAGGGGCTGTACGCGGTGGTGGTCGACCGCGAGATGCGCTCGCTCCTGGACGGCGTGACGGGCGCCCTGACGGCGGGGCACCCGCGCGAGCTCCTGGAGCAGGCCGCGTTCGCGCTGCTCGACTACATCGAGAAGTACACGGACGGTTTCCGGATCCTGGTGCGGGACTCGCCCGTCGCCCAGTCGACGGGCACCTTCGCCTCGCTGATCTCCGACATCGCGACCCAGGTCGAGGACATCCTCGGCCTGGAGTTCAAGGCCCGCGGCTTCGACCCCAAGCTCGCCCCGCTGTACGCGCAGGCGCTGGTGGGAATGGTCGCGCTGACCGGCCAGTGGTGGCTGGACGTGCGCAAGCCCAAGAAGGCGGAGGTGGCCGCGCACCTGGTGAACCTGGCGTGGCACGGCCTCGACGGCTTGGAGCAGAAACCGCGGCTGATAGGGCACCGCAAGAACTGAGCGGTGGCGGGTCCCGAAATGACGCGGGTCCCGAATGATCTCGAATGGGTCGCGAGTTCCACTCGTGGCCCATTTTCCACTTCAACCACACTCGCATCAGCTGTAGGCTTCACGCACATTCCCGGGGGGAATCCGGCATTACCTCGTGTGTGGCCACGCGCGCCCTGAGCGCTGCGCGTGAGCCCCGTGGGAAACGTGCCCGCGCGCGTCCGCTCAGGCGTGATCCGCGAGGAATTCTCCCCGGTTCCACCCGCATATTCCCTGGGGGGAATTTTGTCTTCTGTGCGCACTCTGCGCCCCGGCCGCCTCGCGGCCTGCACCGCCCTCGCGCTCTCGGCCGGCATGCTGCTGTCCGGCACGGCTTCGGCCGAGGATGCCCCGGCGGCGCCGCACGCCGCCGTGAAGCCCGCCAAGCCGGGCCTCACCGAGCGGCCGACGCTGACGCTGCCCAAGCAGTCCAAGAGGTCCTCGGCTGCCGCCGCCACGCCGCTCAAGCCCCGGCTGGACCTCGACAAGAACGGCAACAGCGACCTGCTGTACCGGGCTATCGACGACAAGGTCTACACGGGCAAGGGCGAGCTGCAGCAGGCCTTCGGCCAGTTCAAGGACCTGATCGCCCCCGGCGACCTGAACGGCGACGGCTCGCCGGAGGTACTGGTCGTGTCCCCGACCGGCACCCTGTCGCTGTTCTCCGGCGTGACCAAGGACGGCGGCGCGTACTACAGCCCTTGGAGCGGCCCGGGCTGGAACGCCTACAACAAGCTGTTCGCCCCTGGTGACGTCAACGCCGACGGCAAGTACGACCTCTTCGCCCGCACACCCTCCGGCGACCTCTACCTGTACCTGGGCAACGGCAGCGCCTCCGGCGACCCGTTCGCCGCCAAGGTCAAGGTCGGCGGCGGCTGGCAGGCGTACGACCAGCTGGTCGGCGCCAACGACGTCAACGGCGACGGCATCGGCGACGTCCTGGCCCGCACCCCCGGCGGCGACCTCTACTTCTACGCGGGCACCGGCAACGCCTCCGCCCCGCTGAAGCAGCGCGTCAGGATCGGCGGCGGCTGGAACACGTACAACCAGATCGTCCCGCTGGACGACGCCAACGGCGACGGCCTCGCCGACATCGCCGGGCGCACCGTCGGCGGCACGTTCTACGTCTACCTGGCCGACGGCACCGGCAACTTCAAGGACCGCTCCGAGGGCGGCAGCAACTGGAACTCCGCCCACTTCTTCGCCTCGCAGGGCGGCAACACCACGTACGGCAAGAGCGACCTGATGGGCCGGGACGGCCAGGGCACGCTGTACTGGTACTACTCGAAGAACAACGGCAACCTCAGCGACCGACAGCGCGCCAGCGACGTCGGCGGCTGGGCGGGCGCGAACATGACGTTCACGTCGTCGCTCAACAGCGGCGACCGCTACGGCTCCATCGCCGAGGTGCTGCAGGACGGCTCGCTGCACGTCAACGGTTCGTACGTCAGCGGCGGCTGGGGCAACTACAACCTGCTCGTCGGCCCCGGCGACCTCAACAACGACGGCAAGGGCGACCTGCTCACCCGCGACGGCTCCGGCACCCTGTGGCTGCAGCGGGGCAACGGCGAGGGCACCGGGTTCGCCTCCCGTCTGAAGGTCGGCGGCGGCTGGAACGGCTACGACAGGATCGTCGGCGCGGGTGACCTCACCGGGGACGGGCTCACGGACATCGTCGCGCGCACCGGCGACGGCAAGCTCTACCTGTACGCGGGCACGGGCGTGTCGACCTCGCCGTTCAAGTCGCGGGTCTACGTCGGCCCGGGCTGGCAGCAGTTCAAGAACATCGCGTCCCCCGGCGACCTCAACGGCGACGGCCGTGTCGACCTGATCGCCACCAACTCCCGTGGCGAGGCGTTCCGTTACGACTCGAACGGCTACGGCGGCTTCAAGTCCCGCGTGAAGCTGGGCGACGGCTGGAACACGTACCGCGACCTGTACTAGGCCGTGACGTGACAGTGCCCCGCGCCCCGGAAGGGGTGCGGGGCACTGTCGTCAGCGGTCCTTCCTGCGCGCCACCGCGAAGATCCGGCGGAACGGGAAGACCGTGCCGTACGGGCCCGGCGGGTACGCGCGGCGCAGCAGGTCGCGGTATTCGGCGAGGAAGGCCTCCGTCGCCTCCTCGTCGTCGGCGAGCGCGGTCAGGGCCGGGCGCAGGGCGGTGCCCTTGACCCAGTCCAGGACCGGGTCCTCGCCGGGCAGCAGCTGGGAGTAGGTCGTCTCCCAGACCTCGGCCTCGCAGCCGAGGTCCGTCAGACGCAGCAGGTAGTCGGAGGGTTCGAGGATGTGGACGTAGCGGCGCCCGTGGTCGCCCAGGCGGGCGCGCCAGCGCGGCGACTCGCAGAGCTCGCCGAGCAGGGCGTGGCTGGGCGAGGTGAAGTTGCCGGGGACCTGGAAGGCGAGGGTGCCGCCGGGGGTGAGGCCGTCGATCCAGCAGGCGAAGGACTCCGGGTGGTTGGGGACCCACTGGAGGGCCGCGTTGGAGACGATCAGGTCGTACGGCTCCTCGGGCGTCCAGTGGGCGAGGTCGGCGGGGCGGAAGTCCAGCCAGCCGCCGCCCGGGGTGGTGCCCGCGTGGTCCTTGTCGGCCTGGGCGAGCATCTCGGGCGAGAGGTCGAAGCCGGTGACGCGGGCGTCGGGCCAGCGGTCGGCGAGCAGGGTGGTGACGTTCCCCGGGCCGCACCCGAGGTCCGCGATCCGGGCGGGCGGACGGGTCCCGGCCCCGCTGAGGACGTCCGGGGCGTGCGGGGCGCCCACGCCCCGGACGCCGGGCACTCCCCCGGCGGCGGCCGTGTCGGCGGCGGCCGCGCCGGAGACGCCCGGCAGGGCCGGGATCCTCGCCAGCAGATCTAGGAACGGCCGGGTGCGATGGCCGGAATGGTGCAGGTACTGCTGCGGATCCCAGACGGGAGCGGGCAGCGGGACGGGCGTCCGGACGGACGTGTCGGTGGACTCCCGGGGCGCCGTCTCGACGGACTCCGGGACGAAATCGGAATGCATGTTCGAGCCCCCTTGCAGGTACGGGCGGGCGAAGCGGAACAGGGTCCCGGCCCCTCCATGCCCAATGGTGGGGGTTTATATATCTTGACATCAAGAGACTTCACATCGACAGACCCTCTACACTGATCGTCATGGAGGACGAGGTCGACCGACTGGTCTCAGCATGGCGACGCGAGCGCCCGGACCTCGACGTGGAGCCGCTGGAGGTGCTCAGCCGCGTCAGCAGGCTGGCGCGCCACCTCGACCGGGCCCGCAGACTCGCCTTCTCCGAGCACCAGCTGGAGCCCTGGGAGTTCGACGTCCTGACGTCGCTGCGGCGCGCGGGCGCCCCCTACCAGCTCTCTCCCGGGCAGCTGCTCACCCAGACGCTGGTCACCTCCGGCACCATGACCAACAGGATCGACCGGCTCACCAAGAAGGGCCTGGTCGAGCGGCTCCCCGACCCCAGCGACCGGCGCGGGGTACTGGTCCGCCTCACCCCCGAGGGGCGCGACCGGGCGGACCAGGCGCTGGCCGGGCTCCTGGAGCAGGAGCGGGCCATCCTGGCCCAGCTGTCGCGCACCCAGCGGGGTGAACTGGCCGGGCTGCTACGCCAGTTGACCGCCCCGTTCGACAACGTCCCCGGCTAGGTCGACCGGGCCCACCCCGGCCCGGCGCGCCAGGGCGACGGCGGCCAGCGTGGAGTGCACGCCGAGCTTGCCCAGCACGTTCTGCATATGGGTGCGGACCGTGTGCGGGGAGAGGAAGAGGCGCTCGGCGACCGCCTTGCGGCCGAGCCCGGCGACCATGCACCGCAGCACCTCGCGCTCGCGCGGGGTCAGCGACTCCACCAGGCGCTCGCTCTCGGTGCGGTGCTTGCGGGCGGCCGTGAGCTCGCGCAGGACGCCGGTGAGCAGCGCGGGCGGCAGATGCGTCTCGTCCCGCAGCACTCCTCTGATCACCGCGAGCAGCCGCTGGAGCGAGCAGTCCTTGGCGACCCAGCCGGACGCCCCCGCCTGGAGGGCGAGCGCGGCGCGGCGCGGGTCGTCCTTCTCGGCGAGCACCACCGTACGCACGGCGGGCTGGCCCGAACGGACCCCGGCGACCAGCGAGATGCCGTCCACCAAGCCGTCGGCACCACCGCCGTCCGGCACGGCACGGGCCACCGGCGCCCCGGCGAGCGCGCCGAGGTCGGCGTCGACGAGCATCACGTCGAAGCGGCGCCCCTCGGAGGCCCCCCGCTCCAGACAGCGCAGCGCGGCGGGGCCGCTGCCGGCCGCCGCGACGTCGACGTCGGGCTCGGCCGCCAGGGCGGCGGCCAGCGACTCAGCGAAGATTCGGTGGTCATCCACCACGAGAACCCGGATACGAACCACAGACACCCCCATGCGTCGGGGAACGGACCGGTCAGGGCACGGCGCCCGGAAAGGGGAGCAACGCAGTCGCGCGGCCGCCGCCGTGGACTGACTGGTACCCCACCCCGGGCGTCGTACCCGACTGTCTCGCCCCCTGATCAACACCGGCCCCCACCGGTGCTGTGCTTCAGAGTAGGGCCGTGGGCCGGAAGCGGAAGGTAATTTGCAGAACTGATTGGCCGGGGTGTTTAGGGTGTGGCCCATGTTTCGTTTTGAGACGGAAGTGGACAAGGCACGACGGATTCTGCTGGGTCAGCGGCTCAAGGACACCAATACGGAACGTTCTTCGGCGCTGCGTGCCCTGCGCGGCACCCCGGGCGAGAAGGAACAGCCGCTGCACGTCTGGGCGCTGGACGCGAAGGGCGACCTGGCGGGCGGTCTGACCGGCCGCGTCTGGGCGACCTGGCTCCATGTGGACCTGCTGTGGGTGGACGCGGCCCACCGGGGCGCGGGCCTGGGCGCCGAACTCCTCGCCCGCGCCGAGGAGTCGGCCCGCACCGAGCACGCCTGCGCCTGGTCGCGCCTGGAGACCTGGGACTTCCAGGCGCCCGGCTTCTACCGCAAACAGGGGTACGAGGTGGTGGGCGAGGTGCCCGAGTACCCGCCGGGCGTAACGGAGTTCATCCTGACCAAACGGCTGTGAGCCGGGGCGCACACCGATCCACCGCTCAGCTCCTGCGGCGCGCCCCCGCCGACGGGAGCGCCGGGAAGGTCCTGGGCGCGGTGTACCCGGCCGCCGCGAACGCCTCCTCGACCGACTTGGTGACCGTGTCCGCCGTCGCCGCCTCGACCAGGACGATCGCCGACCCGCCGAAGCCGCCGCCCGTCATCCGCGCGCCGAGCGCCCCGGCCGCCACCGACGCGGCCACCACCAGGTCCAACTCGGCGCAGGAGACCCGCAGATCGTCGCGGAGCGAGGCGTGGCCCTCGGTCAGGACCGGGCCTACCGCGCGCGGATCGCCCGCCGCGAGGTGCGCCGCGACCCGCTCCACCCGCTCGTTGTCGCTCACCACATGGCGTACGCACCGGCGAACGGTTTCGGAGTCGAGCCTGGCCAGCACGGACTGAAGGCGCGCGTACGGAACCTCGCGCAGGGTCCGCACACCGAGCGCCCGCGCACCCGCCTCGCAGGCGGCGCGCCGCTCGGCGTACGCGCCGTCTCCCAGCGCGTGCTTCACCCGGGTGTCCACGACGAGGAGCGCGAGTCCGTGCGCGGCGAGGTCGAAGGGGACCTGGCGCAGCGAGAGGTCCCCGGTGTCCAGGTGGAGCACATGGCCCTCGGCGCAGCAGGCGGACGCGGTCTGGTCCATGATGCCGCAGGGGACGCCCACGAAGGCGTTCTCGGCGCGCTGCGCGAGCCGCGCCAACTCGGGCCGGGTGAGCCCCAGTTCGTACAGGTCGTTCAGGGCGAGCGCGGTCACGACCTCCAGGGCCGCCGAGGAGGAGAGCCCGGCGCCGGTCGGCACCGAGGACGACAGATGGATGTCCGCGCCCGTCACCGGGTGCCCGGCCGCCCGCAGCGCCCAGACCACGCCCGCCGGGTACGCCGCCCAGCCGCCGCCCGACAGGGGCTCCAGGGCGTCCGTGTCGAGCCGGACCACCCCGCCGTCCATGTCCGCCGAGTGCAGCCTCAGCACCCCGTCGGCGCGCCGCGCGACCGCCGCGACCGCCGTGTGCGGCAGCGCGAGCGGCATCACGAAGCCGTCGTTGAAGTCGGTGTACTCCCCGATGAGGTTGACCCGCCCGGGCGCCTCCCAGACCCCCTCGGGGGCCCTGCCGTACAGCTCCTGGAACGCGTCGGTGATGTCGGTGATATCAGCCATCCGCGCGCTCCCGCCGGGCGAACTCCCAGGCGTCCGCGACGATCCCTGCGAGGTCCGCGCGCGACGGTGTCCAGCCGAGCCGCTGGTGCGCGCGGGCGGCGGAGGCCACCAGGACCGCCGGGTCGCCCGGCCGCCGCCCGGCCGTGACCTCGGGGACCGGATGCCCGGTGACCTTCCGTACGGTCTCGATGACCTCGCGGACGGAGAAGCCGTTGCCGTTGCCGAGGTTGCAGATCAGGTGCTCGCCCGCGGTGGCCGCGTCCAGTGCGAGCAGATGCGCCTCGGCGAGGTCGGCGACGTGGATGTAGTCGCGGACGCAGGTGCCGTCCGGGGTCGGGTAGTCGTCCCCGTACACCGAGATCGACTCCCGCTCGCCGAGGGCGACCTGGAGGACCAGCGGGATCAGGTGCGACTCGGGGTCGTGGCGCTCGCCGCAACTGCCGTACGCCCCGGCCACGTTGAAGTACCGCAGCGAGACGGCCGCGAGGCCGTGGGCGGCGGCCTCGCCGGTGATCATGTGGTCGACGGCGAGCTTGGAGGCGCCGTAGGGGCTGGTGGGGGCGGTGGGGGCGGCCTCGGTGAGCAGCGCGGAGGCCGGTTCTCCGTAGGTCGCGGCGGTGGAGGAGAACACCAGCTTGCGCACGCCCGCCGCGCGCATCGCGTCAAGCAGCGCCATGGTGCCGCCGACGTTGTTCGACCAGTACTTCTCGGGGTGCGCCACCGACTCGCCGACCTGCGAGAACGCGGCGAAGTGCAGCACGGCGCCGTACGAGGCGTCCAGCCACCGCGCGGCGTCCTGGACACGGCCCTCGATGAAGTGCGCGCCCGCCGGGACGGCCTCGCCGAAGCCCGTGGAGAGGTCGTCGAGAACGGTCACCGTGTGGCCCGCCTCCAGGAGGTGGCGCGCGACCACGCTGCCGACGTAGCCGGCGCCGCCGGTGACCAGGTACTTCCCGCTCATTTGCTCGCTACCTCTCGCAGTCGCCGGGCCGCGGCCTCCGGCGGCACGTCGTTGATGAACACACTCATGCCGGATTCGGAACCCGCGAGGAACTTCAGCTTGCCGGAAGTGCGGCGAATGGTGAAAAGCTCAAGGTGGAGCGCGAATTCGTCCCGGTCCGCACCCCCGGAGAACGGCGCCTGGTGCCAGGCCGAGATGTACGGCGTGGGCGGTTCGGCGTCCCCGAAGATCCGGTCGAAGCGCCTCAAGAGTTCCAGATAGACCTGTGGGAACTCCGTGCGCGCCCCGTCGTCCAGGGCCCGCAGGTCCGGGACGCGCCGGCGGGGGTGGAGGTGCACCTCGTACGGCCAGTGCGCGGCGTACGGCACGAAGGCGACCCAGTGCTCGCCCTCCAGGACGACCCGGACGCGCTCGGCGAGCTCGCGCGCGACCACGTCGTCGAAGAGGTTGCGGCCGCCGGTGCGCTCGCGGTGCTCGGCCAGCGAGCGGAGCATCAGGGCGGTGCGGGGGGTGGTGAAGGGGTAGCCGTAGATCTGGCCGTGCGGGTGGCCGAGGGTGACGCCGATCTCCGCGCCCCGGTTCTCGAAGCAGAACACCTGCTCCACCTGCGGGAGTTCGGCCAGTTCCGCGGTCCGGTCGGTCCAGGCCTCCAGGACGAGGGCGGTCTGCTCCTCGGTGAGGTCGGCGAAGGAGGCGTCGTGGTCGGGGGTGAAGCAGACGACCTCGCAGCGGCCGGAGTCCCCGGCGAGGGAGGGGAAGCGGTTCTCGAAGACGGCCACGTCGTAGTCGGCGGCCGGGATCTCGCTCTGCCGTCCGTCGCGCGAGGGGCACAGGGGGCAGGCGTCGGCGGGCGGGTGGTAGGTGCGGCCCTGGCGGTGGGAGGCGATGGCCACGGAGTCGCCGAGCAGGGGGTCGCGGCGGATCTCCGAGGCGGTGGAGACGGGGTCGAGCGGCCGGGTGTCCGCCTCGTCCCGTACGACGTCGTCCCGCGAGTCGTAGTAGAGCAGCTCACGGCCGTCGGCGAGCCGGGTCGACGTCTTCTTCACCTGCACCTCCATCAAACAGAACCAAACATAAAGAACCACGAGCCAACACCATCAGTCAATGGGCGCGACGAAGGCGGCCGGACACGCGTGTGGGCGCGACCGCCACGCGGTCGCGCCCACAGCAACAACAGAAGAGAGGTCCGGCTCAGCCCGTCGGGGGGACCGCCCGGTCCAGGAGGCCCGTGCGGGCCGCCAGCGCCGCCGCCTCCAGACGGGAGCCGACGCCCAGCTTCATCAGGACGCGCTGGACGTGGGTGCGCGCGGTGGAGGGGGCGATGCCCATGCCCGCGGCGATCAGCCGGGTGTCCTCGCCGTCCGCGACCCGGACCAGCACCTCGACCTCGCGCGGGGTCAGCATCTGCAGCAGCCGCTGCCCCTCGTCGTCCGGCTGCGCGGCCGGGTTGAGCAGCTCCGCGAAGGCGCCCTGGAGCAGCTGCGGCGCCACCGCCGCCTCCCCGGCCCGCGCCTTGACCATGGCGCGCTCCACGCCCTCGATGCGCTCGTCGTGCCGTACGTACCCCGACGCGCCCGCGGCGAAGGCGGCGGCGATCCCGCGCGGACTGGGCACCGGTCCGAGCACCACCACGGCCACCTGCGGCCGCTCGCGCTTGATCTTGACGATCGGGTCGAACACCCCCGGCTCGGCGGGCGTGGCCGTGCCGAGCAGACACACCTCCGGCGCCCGCGACACCACCAGCTCGGCCGCCCCGGCGACCGGCGCGGCCGCGGCGAGCACCCGGTGCCCGCGGAGCTTGAGTGCCGAGGCGAGCGCCTCCGCGAGCAGGCGGTGGTCGTCGACCACCATGAGCCGCACGCCCATCGAAGCAACCCCCATCCCCCCGGGGCACGTTGCCAACTCCCCTGGCCCGGCCCTCCCTGCCCCGGCAAGCTACACGCTTGTTCGACGTCGCGCGCCCCCTACCGGCGAGAAGACGCCCGGATTGCCGAAATCCCCGGCATTCAGGACTACTTGGCGAACGACCGTGTCCGCCCAGGTGAACGCGGTGGCCCCGGCCGCGGAGGGGTGCTCCGCGACCGGGGCCGCCATGGGGAGAAGTTGACGCCGTACGAACGGCGTCGCCGTTGTCAGCCGGTGCCGAGGCCGATCAGCAGGTACTTCTTCTCGTCGGTCAGCGTGCTCGGCTTGGAGATCAGCGTCGCCGACATGAAGAGCTTGCCGCCGGCGTACCGGATCTCGCCGTACTCCGGGCCGAACTGCGAGAGCGCGTCCCGTACGGAGGTGTCCGCCGGGTTCTGCAGCAGGACCGTCTGCTTGAAGCTGCCGCCGTCGATGCTGACGATCTGGCTGCCCTTGTCGTACGGGGGCTTCTTGAACGCGATGACGTTGTTGCCGTCCATCCGCAGCGGCGCGAGCGAGGAGCCGTCGCCCGCGTCGGCCTTGCCGGGCACGGCCTGGCCGGTGGCCAGGTCGAACGCCATGATCTCGTTGGTGCGGCCGCCGTCGGCGGTGCTGCCCGCGTGCTGCTCCGTCGGGACGTACAGCTTGCCGCCGCCCGCCGCGACCGAGGTGCACTTCTCCACCTCGGTGGAGTCGCAGTCGGCGGCGTACTTGTCGCCCGGCGCCGGGATGCGGGCCAGCAGCTTGCCGGTCTTGTCGTCGATCGAGAAGAAGTCCGAGATCCCGCTGCCGTCCCCGGCGGTGTCACCGACGTCGGCGGCCACGACCAGCGGCTTGGTCGAGACGATGTGCGCGTAGTCGACACCGGCCGGCATCTTGTACGAGGAGAGCGGCGCGCCCGTCTTCGGGTTCAGCGGCTGGATGGTGACCGTGGGGTTGTCGTAGTCGCCGCACTTGCGGACCGCGACCAGCGCCCCGCCGCCGCCGTAACCGGCGTCCTTGCACTGGTCGGTGGTGATCTTCGGCTGCCACAGCAGCTTGCCGGTGGCCAGGTCCCAGGCGGAGCCGCCCGAGGTGCCGCCGGTGGCGACCGTGCCGGCGCCGATGGTCACCTCCTCGTACGCCGCCTTGCGGTCGCCGTCCTTGACGGAGTTCGTCCAGGCCAGCTTGCCGGTGGCGAGGTCGAGCACCGCGACCTCGGTGCAGCGCGCGTACTTCTCGCCGGAGGCCTTGGGGCCCTCGTAGATGATCGCCGTCCTGCCCTCGGGGGTGACGTGCGTGGTCGCCGCGCAGACCGCGCCGGGCAGCGGCAGCTTCCACAGCTGGGTGCCCTTGGCGGGGTCGTAGCCGACGATCTCGTTGACGCCCGACTTGGCGTACACCTTGTCGGTCAGCCAGGAGCCGTCGACGTGGACCAGGTCGGCGACCTTGGGCTGCGGCACCTGGAAGAGCACCTTGGAGGCGACGTTGGCAGGAGTCTGCTCCTTGCCGCCGCCCCCGGTCGAGCCGCCGCCCGAGTCCTTGCCGCCGTCGGCGCCCTGCGTGGAGCCGGACTTGGACTCGTCCTTCTTGTCGCCGTCCTTGCCCTTGGCGTACCAGATGCCGCCGCCGACGATCAGCGCCACCGCGACGACCGCCGAGACGATGATCGTCATCTGGGCGTTGAGCTTCTTGCCGCCACCGGGGCCGCCCGGGGCGCCCTGCGGCGCCATGGGCTGGGTGACGAGCTGGTCGGGGTGGCCGTAACCCGGCTGCGGCTGGCCCGGGTAGCCGTAGCCCGGCTGGCCCGGGGGCGGCGTCTGCGGGTAGCCGTACGCGGACGGCTGGCCGGGCGGCGGGGTCTGCGGATAGCCGTACGCCGGGGCGGCCGGCGGCTGGGCCGGAGGCGTCGGCGGCATCGCCGGGGGCGGCGGCGTCGGGGCGCCGAAGCCGCCCGCCGGGGGCGGGGTGGGCGCGCCGAAACCACCGGCCGGGGGCTCCTGCGGGGCGCCGAAGCCTCCCGCCGGGGGCGGCGTCGGCTCGCCCGGCGGCTGCTGGGGCGGCTGGGGGGGCTGGCTCATGGCGTACGTACCTCTGCGGAAGGGAAGTGGGCGGGAGCGGGCGCGTTCATCAGTTGCCGAACCCCATCAGGGCCTTCTCCTTGGTGTCGCCCTTGGGGCTGGACACCCGGCCGTTGAGGATGAAGAACCGGCCGTCGCGGTAGACCACGTGCTTGGAGAAGAAGCCGTTCTCGATGGAGGCGGTGGACGCCGGGTTCTGGAGCACGATCTTCGGCTTGCCGCCGGTCGCCGCGATCTCCGCGACCGCGCCGCCCTGCTCGGTGGTGGGCGCGATGTAGGCGAGGACCTTGCCGCTCTCGGTGTTCAGCGGCAGCATCGTGCGGTCACCGCCCGCGGACGAACGCCACTTCTCCTTGCCGGTGTTGAGGTCGAACGCCACGACCTCGTTGGTGCGCCCGAAGCCGTCGCCGGAGCTGCGCTTGGGCTCGGTCGGCAGATAGAGCGTGTTGGCGTCGGCGGCGGCGCCCAGGCAGCCCTGGAGGTCGCGGTCGATGATCGCCCAGCCGCACTCCGGCTGGAAGCTGTCCTTGCTGCTCAGCTCGGAGCGCAGCGAGCCGTCGGGCTTGAACGTCGAGATGTTGTACTGCTTCTTGTCCTTGTTGGTCAGGTAGACCACCAGCGGGTCGGCGGAGAAGACCCGGGAGACCTTCCAGCCCTTGGGGAACTGCTTGGTCCACTTGGGCTTGCCGGTCGTGGCGTCGAGCTCCTGGATCTGGTCGACGCCGAGCGTGTCACCGCCGACCGTGCAGCTGCCCGCCGCGACCAGCCTGGGGCCGCCCGCGAAGGCGTCCGCGCGGCAGTTGCCGCTGCGCTCCTGACCGAAGACCTTCTTGCCGTCGAGGACGGAGAAGCCGCTGACGCCGCCCATCCGGGCCACCGCCACGGTGTTGCCGCTGATCGCCATGTCGAAGCTGGTCATGATGTCGAAGGCGTTCTCCGACGGGACCGCCACCTTCCAGCCCGCCTTGCCGGCCGCGAGGTCGACCTGCTGGAGCTGGTTGCACTTGGCGTTCTTGGTGGTGTTCTCCTGCACACCGAGGACGATCTTGCCGTTGGCGGTGGTCTGGTGCGGGGCGCCGCACAGCGGAGCGCTCAGCGGCACGCTCCACTTCTGCTTGCCGTCGGTCACCGAATAGCCGGTGACCTCCCGGTACATCGCCTTGACGACGGTGTCGCCGATGACCCACGGGCCGGACTGCTCGGCGCCGTTCTGGGTCAGCTGGGTGGCGTTCTCCTGGAGCCAGACCTTCGCCTCGCCGTCCTTGCGGCCCGCGTTGAGGTCGTCGCCCCCGGCCCGGCCGTCGCCCTTGCCGTCGCCGGAGTCCGCCGACGCGGAGCCGGTGGGCCGGGCGCTCTGGCTCTTCTTCGCCTCGGGCTTCTTGTCGTCGTCGCCGCCCTTGGTCGCGAAGTACACACCGCCGCCGACCACCAGCAGACCGGCCACGGCCGCAGCCACGATCACGGCGGGCTTGCCCTTGAAGGGGTTGCGGCCCCCGCCCGGCTGCTCGGGCATCGGGGCGCCCGGGTACTGGGGCTGCGTCGGGTAACCGCCGTAGGGACCCGGCTGCTGGCCGTAGGGGCCGGGCTGCTGGGCGTACGGGCCCGGCTGGCCGGGGGCCTGCGGGTAGCCGTAGCCCGGCTGGGCGCCGGGCGCCTGCGGATAGCCGTACGCGGGCGCGCCCTGCGGCGGGGCGGGCGGCATCGCGGGCGGCGGGCCCGCGGGCGGCGGCGGCATCTGCGGCGGCTGGGCGGGCGGGACGGGTGCTCCGGCGGGCGGGTCCGTGGGTGCCCCGAAGCCCCCCTGCGGCGGCTGCTGGCTGGGCGGCTGGGTCACGCGTGTTTCCCCCTTCGTGCGGACCGCTGCCCGAACGGACTCCCCCGCGTTTCCGGAGCGGAATCGGACATGGTCCCGCACAGTTTGCGTCAGTCGAGCGGGGCTTCTTTCTATCACCCGCACCCCCTCGAACAGGGGGCCGGTCCGCCCCTGTTCCCAAGGGCGGACCGGCCTGTGATGCGCCTGTTATGGAGTTTGCACGTGCTCTTTACGACTCGTCACGCGACCTCGACAGTCCCACGCGTCCCACGCGTTACTGGGCCTCCTCGGCCAGTTCCAGCCAGCGCAGCTCCAGCTCGTCGCGCTCGCCGATGAGGCCGCGCAGCTCCGCGTCGAGCTTGGCGACCTTCTCGAAGTCGGTGGCGTTGTCGGCGATCTGCGCGTGCAGGCTGGTCTCCCGGTCGGAGATCTTGTTCAGCTGCCGCTCGATGCGCTGGAGTTCCTTCTTGGCGGCGCGGCTGTCGGCGGACGAGGCCGTGCCGGCGGGCCGGGCGGCGGCCGGCGCCGGGGCGGGGGCGGCCTCCTCGATCATCCGCTTGCGCCGCTCTAGGTACTCGTCGATGCCGCGCGGCAGCATCCGCAGGGCCGCGTCGCCGAGCAGCGCCCACACCCGGTCGGTGGTGCGCTCGATGAAGAACCGGTCGTGCGAGATGACGACCATCGAGCCGGGCCAGCCGTCGAGCAGGTCCTCCAGCTGGGTCAGCGTCTCGATGTCGAGGTCGTTGGTGGGCTCGTCGAGGAACAGCACGTTCGGCTCGTCCATCAGCAGCCGCAGCAGCTGGAGCCGCCGCCGCTCACCGCCGGAGAGGTCCCCCACGGGAGTCCACTGCTTCTCTTTCCCGAACCCGAACTGCTCGCACAGCTGCCCGGCCGTCATCTCCCGGCCCTTGCCGAGGTCGACCCGGTCCCGGATCTGCTGGACGGCTTCCAGGACCCGCAGCTCGGCGGGGAGTTCGGTGACGTCCTGCGAGAGGTAGGCGAGCCGCACGGTCTTGCCGACCTTGATCTGCCCGCCCGCGGGCTGCGCCTCGCCGTCGGTACGGGACGCCTCGGCCAGGGCCCGGAGCAGCGAGGTCTTGCCCGCGCCGTTCACGCCGACCAGGCCGATCCGGTCGCCCGGGCCGAGCTGCCAGGTCAGGTGCTTGAGCAGCACCTTGGGCCCGGCCTGGACGGTCACGTCCTCCAGGTCGAAGACGGTCTTGCCGAGCCGCGCGTTGGCGAACTTCATCAGCTCGGAGGTGTCGCGCGGCGGCGGCACGTCCGCGATGAGCTCGTTGGCGGCCTCGATGCGGTAGCGCGGCTTGGAGGTGCGGGCGGGGGCGCCGCGCCGCAGCCAGGCCAGCTCCTTGCGCATCAGGTTCTGCCGCTTGGCCTCCTCGGTCGCGGCGATGCGGTCCCGCTCGGCGCGGGCGAACACGTAGTCCGAGTAGCCGCCCTCGTACTCGTACACGCTGCCCCGCTGGACGTCCCACATCCGGGTGCAGACCTGGTCCAGGAACCACCGGTCGTGGGTGACGCACACCAGCGCCGAGCGGCGGGCCTGGAGGTGGGCGGCCAGCCAGGCGATGCCCTCCACGTCCAGGTGGTTGGTGGGCTCGTCCAGGATGATCAGGTCCGGGTCGGCGATGAGCAGCTTGGCGAGCGCGATGCGGCGGCGCTCGCCGCCGGAGAGGGGGCCGATGACCGTGTCCAGGCCGCTCTCGAAGCCGGGCAGGTCGAGGCCGCCGAACAGGCCCGTCAGCACGTCGCGGATCTTGGCGTTGCCCGCCCACTCGTGGTCGGCGAGGTCGCCGATCACCTCGTGGCGGACGGTCGCCTTCGGGTCCAGCGAGTCGTGCTGGGTGAGCACGCCGAGCCGGAGCCCGCCCACGTGCGTGACCCGGCCGGTGTCGGCCTCCTCCAGCTGCGCGAGCATCCGGATGAGGGTGGTCTTGCCGTCTCCGTTACGGCCGACCACACCGATCCGGTCCCCTTCGGAGACGCCGAGGGAGACGCCGTCGAGCAGGGCACGGGTGCCGTATACCTTGCTGACTGCCTCGACATTGACCAGGTTGACGGCCATTTCACTCCTGAGCAGGGGGCTTGGATCGTCCCCCAGGGTACTTCCCGGGCGACCACCCCTCGTTTGCGACGAGGTGGCCGCCCCGCCCCGGGCGCACGTGGTGCCCTGTTTTTAGGGGCGCGGGGAACTGCGCGAGCAACCCCCACCGGGCCGCGGACGAAGAACGACCTCTTTCAGGTGCAGACCGTGCGTGGCCGGGCGCGCAGTTCCCCGCGCCCCTAGGTGGTTAGGGGCGCGGGGAACTGCGCGACCAGCCCCCGACGGGCCGCAGTCGAAGAACGACGTCTTTCAGGTGCAGACCATGCATGGCTGAGCGCGCAGTTCCCCGCGCCCCTAGGGGGTTGGGGCTCAGCCCAAGACCACAGTTGCGCCGGGGGCGGGGGAAACCGCCACCCGGGCCGAGCGGCACGTGCCCGAAGCCGTGAGGGCATCGGCGATCTTGCGCGCGCTCTCCTCGCCTTCGGCGAGAAAGGCCGTCGTGGGGCCCGACCCCGAGACCAGGGACGCCAGCGCACCCGCCGCCGTGCCCACGGCGAGGGGATCGGACAGAGACGGGCGCAGGGACAGCGCCGCGGGCTGGAGGTCGTTCGCCAGCACCGGCGCCAGCGCGAACGGGTCGCCTTCGCGCAGTGCGGCCAGCAACAAGGGGTCCGCCGACGGGGACGCCGCCCCCGGCGTGAGGCGGTCGAACTCGCGGTAGACCGCCGGGGTCGACAGCCCCCCGTCGGCCGCCGCGAAGACCCAGTGGAACGTCCCGCCGACCTCCAGCGGGCTCAGCTTCTCGCCCCGGCCGGTGCCCAGCGCCGCACCCCCGACCAGGCTGAACGGCACATCGCTGCCGAGCTCCGCGCAGATGTCGAGCAGCTCAGAACGCGACGCCCCCGTCCCCCACAGCGCGTCGCACGCGACCAGCGCCGCCGCGCCGTCCGCGCTGCCGCCCGCCATCCCGCCCGCGACCGGGATGTCCTTGGCGATGTGGAGGTGGACGTCGGGCGCGAGGCCGAACCGGGCGGCGAGCAGCTCGGCCGCCCGCGCCGCCAGGTTCGTACCGTCCAGGGGGACCTTGTCCGCGTCCGGGCCGGAGCACGTGATCCGCAGCGAGTCGGCCGGCGTGGCCGTGACCTCGTCGTACAGGCCGACCGCGAGGAAGACGTTGGCCAGGTCGTGGAAGCCGTCGGGGCGGGCCGGGCCGACCGCGAGCCGGACGTTGACCTTGGCGGGGACGCGGACCGTGACCGCCGCCGCCTCCATCACTTCTTGGCCTCCGCGATCCGCGCGAACTCCTCCACCGTCAGCGCCTCGCCGCGCGCCTGCGGCGAGATCCCGGCCGCGACGAGCGCCTCCTCGGCGAGCGCGGCCGAGCCGGCCCAGCCGGACAGCGCGGCCCGCAGGGTCTTGCGGCGCTGGGCGAAGGCCGCGTCCACCACCGCGAAGACCTCCGCCTTGGTGGCGGTGGTCTTCACCGGCTCGGTGCGCCGGACCAGCGAGACCAGGCCGGAGTCGACGTTCGGGGCGGGCCAGAAGACGTTGCGGCCGATGGACCCGGCCCGCTTGACCTCCGCGTACCAGTTGGCCTTCACCGACGGCACGCCGTACACCTTGTTGCCGGGCTTCGCCGCGAGCCGGTCCGCGACCTCCGCCTGGACCATCACCAGGGTGCGCTCGATCGTCGGGAAGCGGTCCAGCATGTGGAGGAGGACGGGGACCGCCACGTTGTACGGAAGGTTCGCGACCAGTGCGGTCGGGGCGGGCCCGGGCAGCTCCTGGACCAGCATCGCGTCGGAGTGGACCAGCGCGAAGCGGTCCTCCTTCGCGGGCAGCCGGGACGCGATCGTGGCGGGCAGCGCGCCCGCGAGCACGTCGTCGATCTCGACGGCCGTCACCCGGTCCGCCGCCTCAAGGAGCGCCAGGGTCAGGGAGCCGAGGCCGGGCCCGACCTCCACCACGACGTCGTCGGGCCGCACCCCCGCCGTCCGTACGATCCGGCGGACCGTATTGGCGTCGATGACGAAGTTCTGACCGCGCTGCTTGGTGGGGCGTACGCCCAGCGCTGCGGCCAGTTCACGGATGTCGGCGGGGCCGAGGAGGGCGTCGGGCTCAGTGGTGCTCACCGATACAGCCTACGGCCGCAGTGCGGCCACGGACTCGACCCCCGCTGTACGTAGAGCTTCTTCGCCCGGAACGTCTGCTCGGAGGCGCTGGCGTGCTGCGGCAGCCCGCTGCCGCCGAGGGCGTGCCAGGTCCGGCCGTCGAACTGGTAGAGCCCGCCGTAGTTCCCGGTCGGGTCGACCGCCCCGGGGCGCCCGCCGGACTCGCAGTGGGCGAGCTCGTCCCAGTCGAGGTGGTCGGCGCCGCCGACCGAGGTGGGCAGCGGCCTGGTGCCGACCCGGACGGTCTGCGCGACCGGCCGGCGCACCACGTGCTCGGCCACCTTCCTCGGCTTCTGCCGGACGCCGTCGACGGTCCGCAGCGCGTAGGTGACCTTGCGGAAGCCGCGCTGCCCTGGCCGGTCGACGACCTCGGTCCCGGCGAACAGCGAGTCGTCCTCGGTCTTCTCGACCTCGTACGGGATGGGCTCCTCGCGGACCTCGCGGCTGCCGGTGATCCGCATGACGGTGATCGTCTGGCCGTCGCGGGGGAAGGCCGACGGCGGCACCGAGGTGGTGTCCTGGCCCCGCAGCGAGATCCCGGCCTCCTCGATGGCGTCGGCGACGGTGGCCGCGTTGGTGCGGATCGTGCGCTCGCGGCCGTCGGCGAGGAAGGTGACCTGGCGCTCGGTGCGCACGTCCAGGCCGATCCCGGCGCGGCCGATCTCGAAGGAGCGGGAGGCCGACAGATACGCGCCCTCGGCCCGCACCCCGAGCTGGCGCAGGGCCCCGTCGACCGTCTGGGCGGTGGTCCACACCTGGCGGCGCCGGCCGTCGAGGGTGAGCGCGACGGGGCGGCCGTAGCGGACGACGACCTCGTCGCCGCCGGCCAGTCTCTCGTGGCGGCCGGGCGCCACGATGTCGTGGTCGCCGACGCTGACGTGCTGGTCCGCGAGGAGCTCGTCGACGTCGTCCGCGAAGGTGTGCAGGGTGCGCGGCACGCCGTCGACGGTGAGCCGCACGGCCTTGTCGTTGGCGAGGAACGCGGTGGTCCCGCCCGCGAGGCAGGCGACCACCAGGGCCTGCGGGATGATCTTGCGCAGGGCGTCGGGACCGGCCCCGAACAGCACCCCGCCGCTCCTGCGGCGCCGCGCGGCCCGCCGCGCCCCGGCCCGCGAGCCCTCGTCCTGCCCCGCGCCGGGCCCCGGCACCTCGGCCGGCTGCGTCTCGTACGTGTCGTACGAGGGCGGCGCGTCCTGCGGGTACGGCGGCTCGGCCGTTCTGGTCGCCGCGCGGCGGCCGCCGCGTGCGGCACGGTGACTGCCCTGCGTATTGCTCACGGCGCTCCAGAGTTCCGGCCGGTCGTCCCGTCGAGGCCGGGACATTAGCGGAGCGCCGGTCACCGTCCAAAGCGATTCGACTACGGAGTGTCGTCACGCTACCCTGCGCTCGCCCACTCGGAGCACCGCTGCCGTTATCCGTCAGTAATCGAATGCGCGCGCAGTGTTCTCCGCGATGGCCGCGGCCAGCACGTCCTCGTGGATCGACTTCACCGCCGCCATGGCCCGCACCGTGATCGGAACGAGATACGGCGCATTGGGCCGTCCGCGGTACGGCGCCGGGGTGAGGAAGGGCGCGTCCGTCTCCACCAGGACCAGTTCGAGGGGGGCGACGGCGAGCGCGTCGCGCAGCGGCTGGGCGTTCTTGAAGGTCATGTTTCCGGCGAAGGACATGAAGTACCCGGATTTTGCGCAGAGTTCCGCCATTTCCGCGTCACCGGAATAGCAGTGGAAGACCGTGCGGTCCGGGGCGCCCTCTTCCCGCAGAATGCGCAGCACATCCGCGTGCGCCTCGCGATCGTGGATGACGAGCGCTTTGCCGTGCCGCTTGGCGATCTCGATGTGCGCCCGGAAGGAGCGTTCCTGGGCGGCCATGCCGTCGGCCCCGGTGCGGAAGTAGTCGAGCCCGGTCTCGCCGACGGCCTTGACGTGCGGGAGGGCGGCGAGCCGGTCGATCTCGGCGAGCGCGTCGTCGAGGGCGGCGTCGCCGCCGGGGTTACGGGGGTCCAGGGGGCGGAGCCCCCGGCGGGGGGCCTGGGGGGGTTGCCCCCCCGAAACCCCCTTTTCCCCATCCACCCCATGCACGATCCGGGGTGCCTCGTTCGGGTGCAGAGCCACTGCGGCCCATACGTTCTCCCAGGCGGCAGCCGTCTCCGCGGCCCACTGGGAGCCCTTCAGGTCGCAGCCCACCTGGACCACCGTGGTCACACCGACGGACGCGGCCCTCATCAGGGCCTCCTCCACCGTGGTGGACTGCATGTCCAGGTGGGTGTGCGAATCGGCCACCGCCACACCGAGCGGTTCGGGCAGCGGCGGCGGGGCATCCTTGGCGGCACTCATGGGGCCGATCCTATGAAAGGCCCCGGCCCGTCACTTCTTGTGGTGGTGCTGGAAGGGGTGCAGGAGGTCCGACAGGTGCCAGTGGTGCTCGTCCTGGGGCGTGGTGCCGGGCCCGGCCGCCGGGGTGTCCGGCTGCGGGTCGCCCCCGGACCCGATCGGCCCGGCGGGCGCCTGGTGGGTCGAGTGGTGCGCGAGCCACTGCTGCACGCTGGAGACCCGGCCGGCGCGCAGGGTGCGCACGACGTGCCCGCCGCAGTTCAGACAGGTGGGGTGGGAGAGCGGTGACGGCACCCGTTCCCCGTTCGCCTTGTAGACCACGAACGGCTGCCCCTTGCCGTCCACGTGGTGCTCTATGTCGTACGCCTGCTCCCAGCCATACCCACACCTCATGCACGCGAAGGCGTATGCCTCGTGCGCCGTGGTCTCAGCGATCTCACTCATGTGCCGGCTCCTCTTGTCCGCTGGACAAGCTCTTGCGAGCGCTCTCCTTGCGAGCGGGGGCGAAAGCGTCCCCCGCTCCATGGGACGCCTTTCGCCGCCGAAACGCATCAGGGGCTGTCGAGTGTTGGTGCCGATTTGGCCTTTCCTAGGAAAAAGCCCCGGTGCGCGGCCTGCGCTTTACTTTTCACGATAGTCCTTTGCCGTCTCCGGGTACCTGTCGTGCCGCGTTCTTTGCCGCCACGACCGCGTCGAACACCTCGCGTTTGGGCAGACCCGCGTCGAGAGCCACCGCGGCGATCGCCTCCTTGCGCCGCTCGCCCGCCTCCTCGCGCACCTGCACCCTGCGCACCAGCTCCTCGGCGTCCAGCTCGGCGGGCCCGCTCTCGGCGGCGCCCTCCACCACCACGGTGATCTCGCCGCGCACCCCGTCCGCGGCCCACTGGGCGAGGTCCTTGAGGCTGCCGCGCTTGACCTCCTCGTACGTCTTGGTCAGCTCGCGGCAGACGGCGGCGCGGCGCTCGGCGCCGAAGACCTCGGCCATCGCGGCGAGCGTGTCGTCGAGCCGGTGCGGGGCCTCGAAGTAGACGAGGGTGCGGCGCTCCTCGGCGACCTCGCGCAGCCGTCCCAGGCGCTCGCCCGCCTTGCGCGGCAGGAAGCCCTCGAAGCAGAACCGGTCGACGGGCAGCCCGGACAGGGCGAGCGCGGTGAGCACCGCCGAGGGCCCGGGCACGGCCGTGACCTTGATGTCCTTCTCGACGGCGGCCGCCACGAGCCGGTAGCCGGGGTCGGAGACCGACGGCATCCCGGCGTCGGTCACGAGCAGCACGCGCGCGCCGCCCTCCAGCGCCTCGACCAGCTCGGGCGTACGGGCGGACTCATTGCCCTCGAAGTAGGAGACGACCCGCCCCGAGGTGTGGATGCCGAGCGCCCGGGTCAGGCCGCGCAGCCGCCTGGTGTCCTCGGCGGCGACGACGTCGGCCCGCTCCAGCTCGGCGGCGAGCCGCGGCGGCGCGTCCGCGATGTCGCCGATGGGGGTCCCTGCGAGTACGAGTGTTCCGGTCACCGTGCCATCCTCCCAGCCCCGGGACCTCCTGGTCGCCCGGGCCGGATCGGCCCCGGCCGCGGGACTCGCACAGGCGCTTTCCCTACGATGGCGCGGTGACCAGTACTGCGCCACACCCCCTTGAGGGCCATGACGCCGGAGATCCGCCGCCCGGCTGGCAGGACCGGCTGCGCCGCTTCGGCTACGCGGCCCGGCCGAGAATCGGCCTGCGCGACCGGCTGGTGCCGCCCTACACCCGGCCGTCCGGGCAGCTCTGGGCGGTCCTGAATGTCTCCCCCGCGACGGCCGAGCGCCTGGTGCGCTGGTCGGCGTGGGGCGGGCCGCTGCTGGTCACGCTGGTCGCGGGGGTGCTGCGGTTCTGGAGGCTGGGCAGCCCGGACGCGGTGATATTCGACGAGACGTACTACGCCAAGGACGCCTGGGCGCTGATCAACCGCGGCTACGAGGGCGCCTGGCCGAAGGACGTCGACAAGTCGATCATCAAGGACCCCTCGTCGGTGCCGATCCCCACCGACCCGGGGTACGTGGTGCATCCGCCGGTCGGCAAGTACCTCATCGGCATCGGCGAGAAGTGGTTCGACTTCACCCCGTTCGGCTGGCGCTTCGTGATGGCGGTGCTCGGCACGCTCTCGGTGCTGATGCTCTGCCGGATCGGGCGGCGCCTCTTCCGCTCGACGTTCCTGGGCTGTCTGGCGGGCGCGCTGCTCGCGGTGGACGGGCTGCACTTCGTGATGAGCCGGATGGCGCTGCTCGACCTCGTGGTCATGTTCTTCGTGCTCGCGGCCTTCGGCTGCCTGCTGATCGACCGGGACCGGGCGCGGGCCCGGCTCGCGGCGGCGCTCCCTGCGAGCGAGGACGGCGACCTGCGCCCGGACACGGCCGTGGCGGAGGGCCTGCGCCTGGGGTGGCGCCCCTGGCGGATCGCGGCCGGGGTGATGCTGGGCCTGGCCTGCGGCACCAAGTGGAACGGCCTGTACGTCCTGGTCTTCTTCTGTGTGATGGCGGTGCTGTGGGACGCGGGCGCCCGCAGGACGGCGGGCGCGGTGCGGCCGTACCGCGCGGCGCTCAGGAGGGACGTTTTCCCGGCGTTCGTCTCCACGGTCCCGGTGGCCGTGGTGACGTATCTGACCTCCTGGACCGGCTGGTTCATGACCGACAAGGGCTACTTCCGGGACTGGGCGCACGGCCGCGACGGCCTCTCCCCCGACCACGTCAAGCTGCCGCTGCTCGGCGAGGTGAGCCTGCCGCAGTTCGACATGAGCTGGATGCCGGAGTCGCTGCGCAGCCTGTGGCACTACGAGGCCGAGGTCTACAGCTTCCACGTCAACCTGCACGACAAGCACACCTACCAGTCCAACCCCTGGAGCTGGATCGTCCTGGGCCGCCCGGTCTCGTACTTCTACGAGAGCCCCTCGCCCGGCACCGACGGCTGCCCCTCGGACACCACCGACAAGTGCGCCCGCGAGGTGCTGGCGCTCGGCACGCCGCTGCTGTGGTGGGCGGCCTGCTTCGCGATCCTGTACGTGCTGTGGCGCTGGGTGTTCCGGCGCGACTGGCGGGCGGGCGCGATCGTCTGCGGCATCGCGGCGGGCTGGCTGCCGTGGCTCCTCTACCAGGAACGCACGATCTTCTTCTTCTACGCGGTCGTCTTCGTGCCGTTCCTGTGTCTGGCGGTGGCGATGATGATCGGCGCGATCCTGGGGCCACCGGGCTCGGACGAACGGCGCCGGGCCATCGGCGCGATCGGCGCGGGCGTGCTCGTGCTGCTGATCGTCTGGAACTTCATCTACTTCTGGCCGCTGTACACCGGAACGGCGATTCCGCTCGATTCGTGGCGAAACCGGATGTGGCTGGATACCTGGGTGTGACGCGGTGGGCGGTGTCCCGGTCCGGTAACGGGTGGGGCTGGTGTCAGTGCTGTCACGTAAAGTTCCTTCCAAGCAACTCTTGAACGCGTTCAAGGGACTCCTGGGGAGGGGCTGCAGATGCGCAGTGGAGCCAAGGCCGCCATCGTCGGCGGCGTGTTCGTGGTGGTCGGCACCGGCGTGGTGTACGGCGGCTACCAGATGCTGTCCGGGGACGACTCGTCCTCGGGTGGGCACACCAGGGCCGCGCCGGTACGGACCGGGCCGCCCCGCGCCGACGAGATCACCAAGACCGCGCAGGCCTTCTTCGACGCCTGGTCGAAGGGGGACGCGGCGGCGGCCTCGGCCCTGACCAACAACAACGCGGCCGCCCAGACCGCGCTCGCCGGCTTCCACGACGAGGCGCACGTGGACAAGGTGACGATCACGCCGGGGGCGGCCACGGGGGCGACCGTTCCGTACACGGTGAAGGCGGAGGTCGCCTACGAGGGGAAGACCGCGCCGCTCGCCTACAGCTCCCGACTGACCGTCGTTCGGGGCGTGACCACCGGCAAGGCACTGGTGGACTGGCAGCCGGCCGTCGTCCACCCGAAGCTGAAGACGGGCCAGAAGCTGGTGACCGGGGCGGCCAAGAGCCCCGAGATCGAGGCCGTGGACCACCGGGGGCGGGTGCTGACCAAGGAGAAGTACCCCTCGCTCGGGACCGTTCTGGACTCGCTGCGGCAGAAGTACGGGGCCAAGGCCAACGGCACTCCCGGCGTGGAGACCTGGATCGAGGGCGGCGGCGTCGAGGGTGGCGCCGACAGCACCCCGAACCAGACGCTGCTCACCCTGGCCAAGGGGAAGCCCGGCAAGCTGACGACGACGCTCGACGCGGACGTACAGGCGGCGGCCGAGCAGGCCGTGAAGCAGTTCGCGGAGTCGTCGGTGGTCGCGATCGAGCCGTCCAGCGGGGCGATCCGGGCCGTCGCGGACAACCGGCAGGACGGCTTCCCCGCCTCGCTCCAGGCGTCCGTGGCGCCCGGCTCCACGATGAAGATCATCACCGGCGCGATGATCATCCAGAACGGGGTGGGCGGGGCGAACCAGCAGGTCGAGTGCCCGGCGACGGTCCCGTGGGAGGGCTACACCTTCCACAACCTCAAGGACTTCTCCATCTCCGGCGGCACCCTGACCGAAGCGTTCGCCAAGTCCTGCAACACCGCCTTCATCAAGCCGGTGAAGCCGCTCAACGACAAGCACATCGCCGGGACGGCGCTGGGCCAGACCGCCCGGGACTACTTCGGGCTCGGCCAGGACAACTGGAAGCTCGGCGGGGTGAAGTCCTTCGACGGCAGCATCCCGGAGTCCTCCGGCGTGGAGACCGCCGCCTCCTACATCGGGCAGGGCAAGGTCCAGATGAGCCCGCTCGACCTGGCGTCCGTCTCGGCCACCGTGATCAACGGCGGCTTCCAGCAGCCGGTGATCGTGCCGCAGTCCCTGGACGACCGCGAACTGGCCAAGGCCAAGCCGCTGCCCGGCTCGCTGGCCACCCAGCTCCGGCAGATGATGCACGCGGCGACCACCGGCAACGGGACGGCCGTGAACACGATGGCGGGAGTGCCCGGGCCCAAGGGCGCCAAGACCGGCTCGGCCGAGGTCGACCAGCAGGGCAAGTCCAACAGCTGGTTCACCGGGTACGGCAACGGGCTCGCCGCCGCCGCGCTCGTCCAGTCCGGCGGGCACGGCGTGGACGCGGCGGGGCCGATCGTGGCGCGGGTGCTGCGGGCGGGCTGAGCGGGCCGTCCCACCGGCGAAACGCCCTCGCATGCGGCATACAGCTACCGCTAGCGTGCGGGGGCATGAGCGCTCAAGATTCCGTTGCCCACCCCCGATTCGCCGAGGCGCTGCGCGCACTCGGGCTCGACGTGGAGGTACGCCGCTTCCCGGACGCGACCAGGACCGCCGCCGAGGCGGCCGCCGCCATCGGCTGCGACATCAGCGAGATCGTCAAGTCGCTGGTCTTCGAGGCGGACGGGGTCCCGGTGATCGTCCTGATGGACGGCTCGTCGCGGGTGGACGTGGAGCGCGTACGGCACGAGCTGGGCGCGGAGAAGGTGAAGCGGGCCGGGGCGGAGCTGGTACGGGAGACGACGGGGTACGCGATCGGCGGCGTCCCGCCCTTCGGCCACGTGCGCCGCACCCGGGTCCTCGCCGACCGCGCGCTGCTCGACCACGACGTGGTCTGGGCGGCAGCGGGCACTCCGCACACCGTCTTCCCGCTCGACCCCAAGACGCTGATCGGGCACGCGGGCGGGGCGCTGGTCGACGTGCGCGAGCGTACGGCGTGACGCTGACCGTCACGCTGGCCGTCCTGCTCGCCGCCGTCACCCACGCGTCCTGGAACGCGATGGCGCACACGATCAAGGACCAGCTGGTCGCGTTCACGCTGATAGGCGGCGGGGGGACGGCGATCGCCGCGGTCCTCGCGGTGTTCACACCGCTGCCCGCCCTGGGCGCCTGGCCATATCTGGTCGCCTCGGCGCTGCTGCACACCGGCTACCAGGTGCTGCTCATGCGGTCGTTCAGCCTGGGCGACTTCGGGCAGATGTATCCGATCGCGCGGGGCACGGCGCCGCTGGTGGTGACCGTGCTGGCGGTGCTGTTCGTCGGCGAGAGCCTGAACGCGTGGCAGGCCGCGGGGGTGGCGGTCGCCTCGGCGGGGCTTGTCGGGATCGCCCTGTGGGGCATCCGGGGCTCGGGGGCGCGGCCGCACTGGCCGGCGCTTGTGGCCGCGGGGGCGACGGGCCTGTCGATCGCGTCCTACACGGTGGTGGACGGCGTCGGCGTCCGCGCCTCCGGCACGCCCGTCGGCTACATCGCGTGGCTGATGATCCTGGAGGGGCTGCTGATCCCGTCGTACGCGCTGTACCGGCGCCGGGGTGCGCTGGTGGCCCAGCTGCGGCCGTACGCGGGGCGGGGGCTGCTGGGGGCGGCGCTCTCCATGACGGCGTACGGCCTGGTCCTGTGGGCCCAGACGCGGGCTCCGCTGGCGCCCGTGGCGGCGCTGCGGGAGTCCAGCATCATCGTGGGGGCGGCGATCGGGGCGCTGTTCTTCAAGGAGCGGTTCGGGGGGCCGCGGATCGCTGCGGCGGGGGTGTTGGTGGTGGGGATCGGCTTGCTGCTGCGGGCGGGTTGACCGGTCGTTTTGCCCCCACCCCGCCCCTTCCCGAAAGCCCTCTGGCGGGCAGCCGAGTGCTTCGCCTGCGGGCCGTATGTGGCTGGTCGCGCAGTTCCCCGCGCCCCTTGAATGCCGCTGCGCGGCAATCCCCTGGGCGCCCCGGAGGGGCGCATCTCAGGGGCGCGGGGAACTGCGCGAGCAACCCCCACCGGCCCGCGGACAAACGGCGGAGCCCCCGGGGAAGAATCGTCCCGGGCCACCACGTTCAATGGACCGGACGCGTAGCCAAGAACGTGGGAGCGGGCGTGGACGTGCAAGGCTCGGTGGACCCGGGGTACGAAGCGGTCAGGGACGCCTTCGTCCGTAACTTCACCCTCCGCGGAGACCACGGCGCAGCCGTCGCCGTGTACCGGGACGGACAGAAGGTCGTCGACCTGTGGGGCGGCACGAAGGACGTCGACGGGCAGGCGCCCTGGGCCGTCGACACCGCCCAGATCGTCCGCTCCGCAACCAAGGGCGTGGCCGCCGCCGTCCCCCTCCTCCTCCACCAGCGCGGCCAGCTGGACCTGGACGCGCCCGTGGCCACGTACTGGCCCGAGTTCAAGGCGAAGGGCAAGGAGCGCACCCTCGTCCGGCACCTCCTCTCGCACCGCGCCGGCGTCCCCGCCCTCGACCGGCCCCTCACCCCCGCCGAGGCCGCCGACGGCGAGTCGGGACCGGCCGCGGTCGCCGCTCAGGCGCCGTTCTGGGAGCCGGGGACCGGGCACGGGTACCACGCCCAGACGTACAGCTGGCTGCTTGGCGAGCTCGTCCGCCGCGTCACCGGCCGCACCCTCGGCCGCTGGGTCGCGGAGGAGATCGCCCGGCCGTTGGGGGCCGATTTCTGGATCGGGCTGCCGGAGGAGGAGACACAACGGGTGGGGCGCGTGGGGCCGACAGAGGCGCCCCGCGTCCCCGGGGCCATCACCCTGCGGCCCAAGCGCGCCGTCTCGGCCGCCTACGACGACCCCGCCTCCCTCACCCGCCGCGCCTTCGGCGCCATCGACCCGCTCCCGGACCAGAACGACCCCGCCTACCGCGCCGCCGAACTCCCCGCCGCCGGCGGCATATCCACCGCCCGCGGCCTCGCCCGGTTCTACGCGGCGACGATCGGCGAGGTGGACGGGCGACGGCTGTTCGCCCCGGCCACGGTCGCGCTCGCCCGTACCGAGGAGTCGGCTGGCCCGGACCGCGTCCTGGTCGTCAACACCCGCTTCGGCCTCGGCTACATGCTGCACGGCCCGGCGTCCCCGCTCCTGGGCCCCGGCTCCTTCGGGCACCCCGGCAGCGGCGGCTCCCTCGGCTTCGCCGACCCGGAGTCGGGCATCGCCTTCGGCTACGTCACCAACGGCCACCAGAAGGGCGTCACCGCCGACCCGCGCGCCCAGGCGCTGGTGCGCGCGGTCCGGGAGGCGATCGGGTAGCGGCTACGCCTTGGCCGCCGCCGCCCTCGGGTCGAAGCCGAACGGCAGCTCCAGGCGGTGCGTGCGCATCAGTTCCTCGTCCGACAGGACGTCCACCGTCTTGCCGTCCGCCGCGATCGTCCCGCCGCTGAGGATCACCGACCGGCCGCACAGCTCCATCGCGTACGGCAGGTCGTGCGTGACCATCAGCACGGTGACGTCCAGCGCCCGCAGGATGTCGGCCAGTTCGCGCCTGGACGCCGGGTCCAGGTTCGACGACGGCTCGTCCAGGACCAGGATCTCCGGCTCCATCGCGAGCACGGTCGCCACCGCGACCCGGCGCCGCTGGCCGAACGAGAGGTGGTGCGGGGGCCGGTCCGCGAACTCCGCCATCCCCACCCGCTCCAGGGCCGCGCGCACCCGCGCCTCCAGCTCCGCCCCGCGCATCCCCGACGCGGCCGGGCCGAACGCCACGTCCTCGCGGACCGTCGGCATGAAGAGCTGGTCGTCGGGGTCCTGGAAGACGATGCCGACCCGGCGCCGGATCTCGGCCAGGTTCCGCTTCTCGACGGGCAGCCCGGCCACCGTCACCGAGCCCGCGCCGCCCGTCAGAATGCCGTTGAGGTGCAGGACCAAGGTGGTCTTGCCCGCGCCGTTGGGGCCGAGCAGCGCGACCCGCTCGCCGCGACCCACCGTCAGGTCGACGCCGAACAGGGCCTGGTGGCCGTCCGGGTAGGCGAAGGCGAGCCCGCTCACCTCCAGGGAGGCGGGCGCGGCGGAAGAAGTCGAAGGATCCACAGACGTATTCACAGGGTCCACCCCAGGAGACAGATGACCAGAGCCGACGCGGGGAGCACCGCCGCGTAACGCCATTGCGCACCGGTCGCCGTCACATCGTCGATGACCGGCATCGAACCCGCGTAACCACGGCTGACCATGGCCAGATGTACGCGCTCACCGCGCTCGTACGAGCGGATGAACAGCGCGCCCGCCGACTTGGCGAGGACGCTCCAGGCCCGCAGGCCCTTCGCCTCGAAGCCGCGCGAGCGGCGGGCGATCGACATCCGGCGCATCTCGTCCGTGATCACGTCACCGTAGCGGATCATGAACGACGCGATCTGGACCAGGAGCGACGGGAGCTTGAGCCGCTGGAGGCCGAGGAGCAGGGCCCGCAGGTCCGTGGTGGAGGCCAGGATCACCGAGGCGGCGACCCCGAGCGTGCCCTTGGCCAGGACGTTCCACGCGCCCCACAGACCGTTCTTGCTCAGCGCGAGGCCGAGCACGTGCACCTGGTCGCCCGGCACCACGAACGGCATCAGGACCGCGAACGCCACGAACGGGACCTCGATCAGCAGGCGCTTGAGCAGGAAGCCCACCGGGATCCTGGCCGCGCCCGCCACCGTACCGATCAGCACCGCGTACAGCCCGAAGGCCCAGACGGCCTCGCGCGGGGTCGAGACGACCACGATCACGAAGAGGAAGACGGCCGCGATCTTGCAGTGCGGGGGCAGGTCGTGGACCGGCGAGGCGGCCTGGCGGTACAGCTTGTGCGTGTGGCCGGCGCCCATGTCAGACCTTCTCCGGCTGCGGCACGGCGGTGGGCGTGGCGTCGGCCGCGGTGCCGCGGCGGCGGCGCACGGCCCAGAAGATCCCGCTGCCCACGCCGACCGTCACCGCGACGCCGATCATGCCCGCGAGGCCGGTGGCGACCCGGTCGTTGCCGATGTCCTTGACCGAGTAGCCCGCGAGCGGCGAGTCCTCGGTGGTGTGCTTCTTCTCCTGGGTGTCGATGCCCTTGTCGTGGGCGACCTTCTCCAGGCCGTCGGGCGAGGCGGACGCGTAGAAGGAGAAGAATCCCGCCAGGAGGAGGGCGGCGACGACGAACACCGCGCGGACCTTGTGCGTGGAGCGGGCCGCTGCGGGTACGGGCTCAGGAGCGGGGGCGTCGACCAGTTCGCCGCCCACGCGGAGCTTCAGCGGGGCGTGCAGCCCGCGGGCCCCGTGGACGAGGTCGGGCCGTACGGCGATGACCGCGCCCACGGTGAGCGCCGTGATCGCGGCCTCGCCGATGCCGATCAGGATGTGCACGCCGACCATCGCGGTGAGCACCTTGCCGATGGGAACGTCGGTGGTGCCGCCGACCGAGTAGATCGCGGTGAAGGCGAGGGCCGCGGCCGGGACGGAGAGGAGGGCGGCGACGAAGGTGGCCGCGGTGATGGAGCTCCGCCTGCGGGGCAGCACCTTCACCAAGCCGCGGAAGACGGTGTACGCCACGACCGTCGTCACGATCGCCATGTCGGTGATGTTGACGCCGAGCGCGGTGAGGCCGCCGTCGGCGAAGAGGATGCCCTGCATGAGGAGCACGACGGAGACACAGAGGACGCCGGTATACGGCCCCACGAGGATCGCCGCGAGCGCCCCGCCGAGCAGATGGCCGCTGGTGCCGGCCGCCACGGGGAAGTTCAGCATCTGCACGGCGAAGATGAACGCCGCGACCAGGCCCGCGAGCGGGGCCGTCTTCTCGTCGAGTTCACGTCGGGCCCCGCGCAGGCTGACCGCGATGGCGGCCGCCGCGCCTACTCCGGCTATCGCGGAGACGGGGGCGTTGATGAATCCGTCCGGGACATGCATGGGTGGTCTCCGCTGGGGCCTGGATGGCTGGAACTGTGCGACTGAACCGCTCGATGATAGTCGTGCACTTGCGAATGGCTCGCAAGAGCGCGTGGGTGAGATTTACCAACCGTTCTCACGCCCGGCACGCTCCGCGAAATATGCGACATTTAATGACAGAGAGCATGAAAAGCTGCGCAGAGCGAGTGTGAGGAGCGACTGATGTCCCCCGCCGTCGAGGAACACGCCCGCGCGAGGATCGTCTCCGACGCCCCGCACCACCGCCCCGTTCCGGTCGCCCTGCGCTACGACCCCGCCGAGGACCCGCTGACCGTGCGTTTCGCGTTCCCCGGGGGCAACGAGTGGGTCTTCCCGCGCACCCTCCTGGAGGCCGGACTGCGCGGCCCCACCCGGCGCGGCGACGTCGTGGTCTGGCCGTGCGGCCGGGCCCAGACCGTCCTGGAGTTCCACTCGCCGGACGGAGTCGCGGTGGTCCAGTTCGACAGCTCGCCCCTGGTCCGCTTTCTGCGGCATACGTACAGCGTGACGCCCGCGCCGAGCGGTCGGGCCTAAGCGCCCCGGCGTAGCCGGACGTACGCAACGAAAGAGCCGGCCCCTACGCGTGATGCGTAGGGGCCGGCTCGGCCGCACGGTCCCGTCCCCACAGGCCGTGGGCGTCACGGGGTGACGGTCAGACGCGCGCGAGCTCGCGGTCGTCGTCGCCGTCGGACGCCTTCGCCGTGTGGGCCTTCAGGCCCTCACCCTCGACGTCGACATTGGGCAGGATCCTGTCGAGCCAGCCCGGCAGCCACCAGGCCTTCGAGCCGAGCAGCGCGAGCACCGCCGGGACGATCGCCATACGGACCACGAAGGCGTCGAAGAAGACCGCGATCGCCAGGGCGAAGCCGATCATCTTGATCATCTGGTCGCTGGCCCCGATGAAGCCGGAGAAGACCGCGATCATGATCACCGCGGCGGCCGTGACCACCCGGGCGCCGTGCCGGAAACCGGTCACGATCGCCTGGCCGGGACGCTCGCCGTGGACGAACGCCTCGCGCATCCGGGTGACGAGGAAGACCTCGTAGTCCATCGCCAGACCGAAGACCACACCGACCATGAAGATCGGCATCATCGACATGATCGGGCCGGGGTTCTCCACCCCGAAGAGCCCGCCGAGCCAGCCCCACTGGAAGACCGCGACGACCGCGCCGAGGGCGGCGACCACCGAGAGCAGGAAGCCGAGGGCCGCCTTCAGCGGAACCAGGATCGAGCGGAAGACCACCATCAGGAGCAGGAAGGCCAGGCCCACCACGAGCGCCAGATAGGGCAGCAGGGCGTCGTTCATGCGCTGCGAGAAGTCGATGTTCATCGCGGTCGCGCCGGTGACCAGGACCTCGCCCTTGGTCTCGGACTTGATGTCCTTGCCCGCGTCCCGGATCGAGTGGACCAGGTCCTCGGTGTCCTTGGAGGACGGCTTGGACTTCGGGACGACCGTGATGGTCGCGGTGTCGCCCTCCTTGTTGAGGACGGGCGCCATGACCTCGGTGACACCCGGCAGCTTCTTGATGGTGTCCGAGGTGCGGTCGGCCGCGGCCTTGGCACCGCCGGACGCCTTGGCGCCGTCCACGACGATCATCAGCGGGCCGTTGAAGCCCGGGCCGAAGCCGTCGGAGAGGGTGTCGTAGGCGCGGCGCTGGGTCGTCGAGGTGGGCTGCGAGCCGTCGTCCGGCAGGCCCAGCTCCAGGGAGGCGGCCGGGACGGCGATCGCGCCGAGCCCGATCACACCGGCGAGGAGAACCCAGATGGGCTTGCGCAGCACGAAGCTGGACCAGCGGGTGCCCATGTTCGGCTTGGCCTCGGTGGAAGCCTCGACCGTGCCGGCCTCCATCTTCTTGCGGGTGCGGCGGCCGAAGACGCGCTTGCCCGCGAAGCCGAGCACCGCCGGGATCAGGGTGAGCGCGATCAGGACCGCGATCACGACCGTACCGGCCGCGGCCACGCCCATCTTGGTGAGCATCGGGATGTTGACGACCGCGAGACCGCACAGCGCGATGACGACGGTGAGACCGGCGAAGACAACAGCGGAACCGGCGGTTCCGACGGCCCGGCCGATGGCTTCCTCGCGGTCGCGGCCCTCGCGGAGCTCGGCCCGGTAGCGCGAGACGATGAAGAGCGCGTAGTCGATGCCGACCGCGAGGCCGATCATCGAGGCCAGCGTCGAGGTGGTGTTGCCGAGGTCCAGGACGTTGGCGAGCGCGGTGATGGTCGAGACGCCGATGCCGACGCCGATGATGGCGGTGATCAGCGGAAGACCGGCGGCGATCAGCGAGCCGAAGGTGATCATCAGCACGAGGCCGGCGATCACCACACCGATGATCTCGCCGGAGCCCGTCTCGGGGTTGGACTGGAGCGCGTCACCGCCGATCTCGACGGTGAGCCCGGCCTTCTGCGCGGCCTTGCCGGAGTCCTCCAGCGAATCGCGGTCGCTGTCCTCCAGGGCCATGCCGTTGACCTTGTACTTCACGGATATGTACGCGGTCGAGCGGTCCTTGGAGACGGCGCCCGCCTGGTACGGGTCGGTCACCGAGGCGACCTGCTTCGAGCCCTTGGGCAGCTCGGCGACGACCTTGTCGACCTCGGCCTTGTTGGCCGCGTCGTCCATGGTCTTGCCGGCCGGGGCCTTGAAGACGATACGGGCGGTGGCGCCGTCGGCGCTGCCCCCCGGGAAGCGCTGCTCCAGCAGGTCGAAGGCCTTCTGGGCCTCGGTGCCGGGCATCGAGAAGGAGCTTGCGGAAGGAGTGGAGGCGGACGCGGCGCCGAATCCGGCGAGGAACAGCAGCGCCACCCACACCAGGGCGACATAGCGGCGGCGCCGGAAGGCGAACCTGCCGAGTCGGTAAAGGAACGTGGCCACGAGGGCGTACTCCCGGTCGGGTCGAGGGAAACAGGGCGTGGATAACCAGCCCGACGACGAGAGCGGCGTACGTCAGGTGGGGCAGGTTGGTGGGGAGCTAGACGGGATCGCCGAGGGCGGGGAGGACCACGGCGTCGATGTAGTTTCCGAGGAAGGCCTTGTCCACCGGCTTGTCCTCGACGAGCTGCCGGGCGACGAAGGCGCCGACCAGCATATGGATCACATAGGGAAGTGCCGGACAGTCCGCGCGGACCTCGCCGCGGTCCACCGCGCGCCGCAGCACCTGTTCGAGGCCGGTGATCTCCGGCTCGATCAGCACCTCGCGCAGCGCCTGGTGGAGGTCCGGGTTGTCGTGGACGGCGCGCATCAGGCCCCGCATCAGCGCGGAGTCCTTCTCCAGCTTGCAGTCGTCCTCAAGACCGACCAGCGCGTGGAAGTCGCGGCGCAGCGAGCCGGTGTCGATCTCGTGGAGACCGACCGGCTTGTTGTGCCGCAGCGCCCGCGCGACCAGCTCCGGCTTGTTCCCCCACTGACGGTAGAGGGTCGCCTTGCTGGAGCGGGTACGGGCGGCGACGGCGTCCATCGTCAGGGCGTCGTAGCCGACCTCGCGCAGCAGGTCGAGCACCGACTCGTAGAGCTCTGCCTCACGTTCGGCCGTGAGCCTGCTCGCCATGTCTCGACCTCCCATCCGAACGAAACGGTTTCGTACTCGTTCGAAGATATCCCTCGGGTCGAGCGAAACGAAACCGTTTCGCTTGTGTTCTGTGCCACAAACGTCAGGGCTCCATAAGTTGCCGCACCCCCGTCGCGCGGAAAGCATTGACGAGTGAGCGACGCACGCGAGGACGACCAGCAGCCGGCGCCTGTGACCGAGGGCGCATACCTCCGCTTCCCGCATCTGCACGACGACTTGATCTGCTTCGCCGCCGAGGACGACCTGTGGGTCGCGCCCCTGGTCCCGGCCGGCCACAGCCCCTCGCGGGCCTGGCGGGTCACCGTCGACCGCACCAAGGTCAGCCATCCCCGGTTCTCCCCCGACGGGAAGCAGATCGCGTACACGACCTGGCGCAGCCTGGACCCGGAGATCCATCTGGCCCCCGTCGGCGGCGGCCCGGCCCGGCGGCTGACCTACTGGGGCTCGACCGACACCCGGGTCTGCGGCTGGACCCCCGACGGCCACATCCTGGCCGTCTCCTCGCACGGCCAGCCCTTCTCGTACTTCTCCTGGGCCTACAGCGTCCCCACCGACGGCTCCCCCGGCGGACGGCTGCCCTGGGGCCCGGTCTCGGACATCGCGGTCACCGACCTCGACGGCGAGCGCCGCACCCTGCTGCTCACCGGCAAGCCGCCGCACGAGCCCGCCGCCTGGAAGCGCTACCGGGGCGGCGCCATGGGCCGCCTGTGGCTGCACGGCGAGCGGCTGCTCCCGGACATCGGGGGCCACCTCGACTCGGTGATGTTCGTGGCGGACCGCATCGCGTTCCTCTCCGACCACGAGGGCGTCGGCAACCTCTACTCCTGTCTGCCCGACGGCTCCGACTTGCGCCGTCACACCGACCACGACGAGTACTACGCCCGGCACGCCTCCTCGGACGGGCGCCGGGTGGTCTACCAGTGCGCGGGCGACCTGTGGATCGTCGACGCGCTCACCCCCGACTCGGCCCCGCGCCGCCTGGACGTGCGCCTGGGCGGCCCGCGCGCCGGACGGCGTACGTACCAGGTGCCCGCGGCCAGCCATGTGGACGCGCTCTCGGTCGACACCACCGGCCGGGCCAGCGCGGTCGTGGTGCGCGGCAGCCTGTACTGGCTGACCCACCGCGACGGCCCGGCCCGCACCATCACCGACACCGCCGGGGTCCGCGTCCGCCTGCCCGAGATGCTGGGCACCGGCGGCCAGGTGGCGTACGTGACGGACGCGGACGGCGAGGACGCGGTGGAGATCGCGTACCTGCCCCGGGCCAGCGGCGACCGCGAGCCCAGGCGGCTGGCCTCCGGCGAGCTCGGCCGGGTCCAGGAGCTGCTCTCCGACCCGGAGGGCGAACGCCTCGCGATCGCCTCGCACGACGGCCGGCTGCTGCTGATCGACGCCACCGAGGAGTCCAACGGCGAGGTCACCGAGCTGATCCGGTCGATCAACGGACCCGTCCGCGACCTGGCGTTCTCGCCCGACGGCTGCTGGCTGACCTGGTCCCACCCGGGCATCGGCCGCTCGCTGCGCCAGATCAAGATGGCCCGGATCTCCGGCCCCGGCGCCCGGGTCATCGTGGACGTGACCAACGGCCGCTTCGAGGACGAGAACCCGGTGTTCACCCGGGACGGCCGCTATCTCGCCTTCCTGTCCTGGCGCGGCTTCGACCCGGTCTACGACGTCCACACCGGCGACCTCTCCTTCCCGCTCGGCTGCCGCCCGTACCTGGTCCCGCTCTCCTCGGCCACCCCCTCCCCCTTCGCGCTGCTGCCCGACGGGCGCCCGGCGGCGGGCGGGCTCGACCCGCTGGAGGAGACCGGCGACGGCACGGTGACGGTCGAGGTGGAGGGCCTGGAGAGCAGGGTGACGCCGTTCCCGGTGGCGGCCTCCAAGTACTCGGCGCTGCACCCCGTCTCCGGCGGCGGCCTTGTGTGGCTGCGCTGGCCGATCTCGGGCGCGCTGGGCGAGACCTTCGCCAACCCGGCGGACACCTCGGGCCGCCCGACCCTGGAGCACTTCGACATCACCAAGGCGCGCAAGACCGAACTCGTCGACCACCTCGACTGGTTCGCGGTGAGCGGCGACGGCAGCCGTCTGGTGGTCGTCGACGAGGGCGAGCTGCGGGCCGTGCCCGCCACCGAGTCCGGCGACACCGACTCCACGGTCTACCTGGACCTGCGCCGGATCCTGCACGAAGTCGACCCGCCCTCCGAGTGGCGCCAGGCGTACGACGAGGCGGGCCGGATCATCCGCGCGTACTTCTGGGAGCCGCAGATGTGCGGCATCGACTGGAAGGCGGTCCTCGACCAGTACCGCCCGCTGGTCGAACGGGTCGCCTCCCCCGACGAGTTCGCGGACCTGCTGCGCGAGGTGCTGGGCGAGCTGGGCACCTCGCACGCGTACGTCTCGGCCGCCCGCAGGAACGAGGGCCCGCCCCACTACCAGCGCCCCCAGGGCCTGCTCGGCGCCAACTTCGTCCACCGGGAGGAGGGCTGGATGGTCCGGCGCATCCTGCCCGGCGACTCCTCCGACTCCAAGGCCCGCTCGCCGCTGGCCGGCACCGGCATCCGCGAGGGCGCGGTGCTCACCCATGTCGACGGCCGCCCGGTGGACCCGGTGGCGGGCCCGTACCCGCTGCTCGCGGGCTCGGGCGGCACGACCGTCGAGCTGACCTTCCAGCCCGCCGAGGGAGAAGGCCGCTCCCGCAGGGTCGCGGTGGTCCCGCTGGTGGACGAGCGCCCGCTGCGCTACCAGGACTGGGTGGCCAAGCGCCGTGCGGTGGTACGGGAGTTGAGCGGCGAGAAGTGCGGCTATCTGCACATCCCGGACATGGGCGGCTCGGGCTGGGCCCAGTTCAACCGGGACCTGCGCCTGGAGATGTCCCGCCCGGCGCTGATCGTCGACGTACGCGGCAACGCGGGCGGCCACATCAGCGAGCTGGTGATCGAGAAGCTGACCCGCAGGATCATCGGCTGGGACCTGACGCGCGACGCCCAGCCGGTCTCGTACGCCTCGAACGCCCCCCGGGGCCCGGTGGTGGCCCTCGCCGACGAGGCGACCTCCTCCGACGGCGACATGATCACGGCGGCCTTCCGCCTGCTGCGCCTGGGCCCGGTGGTCGGCCAGCGCACCTGGGGCGGCGTGGTCGGCATGACCGGCCGCCACACGCTGGGCGACGGCACGGTGATCACGGTGCCGATGAACGCGGCGTGGTTCGACACGTACGAGTGGTCGATCGAGAACCACGGGGTCGAGCCGGACCTGGAGATCCTGCGCACCCCGCTGGACTGGGCGGAGGGCCGCCACGCCCAGCTGGACGACGCGGTCCAGCTGGCGCTGGATCTGCTGTCCGGTACGCCCGCGGCCACGCCGCCCGGGTATACGAACACTCCGGATCGGCGACGGCCGGAGCTGCCGCCGCGCTGAGCGCGGTGATTCGTCTGCGGGGCGCCCAGGGGATTGCCGCGCAGCGGCATTCAAGGGGCGCGGGGAACTGCGCGAGCAACCCACCACGGTCCGCAGACAAACACCGGGCCGATAAGGGGCGCGGGGAACTGCGCGACCAGCCACAGACGGCCCGCAGACAAACACCGCACCTCTCAGGGCCCCTCCGCCAGGCGGCGGTCCATCGCCAAGGACAGTTCCGCCTCGACCACGTGCTTGGCCAGCGGGCGCAACCGGGCCAGGTCCTGGTCCGCGGCGTGGGCGTGCAGCAGGTCGACGAACAGCCGGGCCAGCGCGTCCGCGTGGGAACGCACCTCGCGGCCGGCCGCCAGGACCGCGGCCAGCGGAATGCCCTCGCGCACCAGCGCGGCCGAGACGTCGAGGAGGCGGCGGCTGATGTGGACGATCTCCTCGCCGTCGACCGCGAGGTAGCCGAGGTCGAGCGCGGCCGCCAGGTTCTCCGGGGTCACCTCGCCCGCGAAGTGGTCCGCGAGGGCCTCGGGGGTGAGCCGGACCGGGGTCTCCTCGGTCGGCTCGACCAGGCCGAGCGCCTCGCCCGCGTCGCGGCCGGACTCGAACGCGGCGGTCAGGTCGGCGATGCCGGAGAGGGTGTGGCCGCGTTCGAGGAGCGCGGCGATGGTGTGCAGCCGGGCCAGGTGGCGCTCGTCGTACCAGGCGATGCGGCCCTGGCGGCGCGGCGGCGGGATGAGGCCGCGCTCGCGGTAGAACCGCAGCGTACGCACGGTGATCCCGGCCTTGGCGGCCAGCTCCTCCATGCGGTACTCACGGGGTACGGCGGGGGCTTCGCCCCCGGGCCCGCTGCCAACTCCTCCGTCTGCCACGTCCGCCAGCCTATGTTGTACCGCCAGTAACTTTCCCCGGCCGGACCCCTACCGCTCGGTATGCCGCTGCTCTACCCTCCCAACTGTGCCAGTGATTACTGGCAGAGTTCCGCGTCAGAGAGACTCTCCGCACAGACGTCCTGCATGGAGGCGGTGGCATGGTCCAGCACGAGCGCGAGCCCGAGCACGTACGGGTGGCGGTGATCGGGTCCGGATTCGGCGGGCTCGGCGCCGCGGTCCGGCTGCGGCGGGAGGGCATCACCGACTTCGTCGTCCTGGAGCGGGCCGGGTCGGTCGGCGGGACCTGGCGGGACAACAGCTATCCGGGGTGCGCCTGCGACGTACCGTCCCATCTGTACTCGTTCTCCTTCGCGCCCAACCCGGACTGGCCGCGCACGTTCTCCGGGCAGGAGCACATCCGGGCCTATCTGGAGCACGTCGCCGACACCTTCCGGCTGCGCTCGCACATCCGCTTCGACCACGAAGTGACGATGATGCGGTGGGACGCGGAGCAGCTGTACTGGGTCGTCGAGTGCGCCAACGGGGCCGTCCTGCACGCCGATGTCGTCGTCTCCGCGACCGGGCCGCTCTCCGACCCCAAGACGCCCGAGATCCCCGGCCTCGACTCCTTCCCCGGCGAGGTCTTCCACTCCGCCCGCTGGGACCACGACTACGACCTGCGCGGCAAGCGCGTCGCCGTGATCGGGACCGGCGCCTCCGCGATCCAGATCGTCCCGGCCATCCAGCCGAAGGTCCGCGCCCTCACGCTCTTCCAGCGCACCCCGCCCTGGGTCATGCCGCGGGTGGACCGGGCGATCACCGCGCCCGAGCGCTGGCTGCACCGGCAGCTGCCGTTCACCGGGGCCGCGCGCCGCGGACTACTGTGGGGCATCCGGGAGTTGCAGGTCAGCGCGTTCACCAAGCGGCCCAATGAGCTCGGCCTCGTCGAGTCGCTGGCCAAGCGGAACATGGCCCGGGCCATCAAGGACCCGGCCCTGCGCGCCAAGCTGACACCGGACTACCGCATCGGCTGCAAGCGGATCCTGCTGTCGAGCGAGTACTACCCGACGCTCGCCAAGCCCAATGTGGACCTCGTCGCCTCCGGGCTCGGCGAGGTGCGCGGCTCCACGCTCGTCGCCGCCGACGGGACCGAGACCGAGGTCGACGCGATCATCTTCGGCACCGGGTTCCACGTCACCGACATGCCGATCGCGGAGCGCGTGGTCGGCGCGGACGGGCGCACCCTGGCCGAGGCGTGGAAGGGCGGCATGGAGTCGCTGCGCGGCGCCACCGCCGCCGGGTTCCCCAACTGGATGACGATCATCGGGCCCAACACCGGTCTCGGGAACTCCTCGATGATCCTGATGATCGAGTCGCAGCTCAGCTATATGGCCGACTACCTGCGGCAGTTGAACGTCCTCGGCGGCCGCGTCGCCCTCGCCGCCCGGCCGTCCGCCGTCGGCGCCTGGAACCGGCGCGTCCAGGAGCGCATGAAGCGGACCGTGTGGAACACCGGCGGCTGCACCAGCTGGTACCTGGACGCGAGCGGGCGCAACACCACCATCTGGCCCGGCACCACCGGCGAGTTCCGCAAGGAGACCCGCGAGGTCGACCTCGGGGAGTACGAGGTGGTCCGCGCCCGGGCCGCCGAGCCCGCCCCGGCGGCGCCGAAGCCCCGCAAGGGGCGCAAGGCGTCCGGTGCCGGTGCCGGTGCCGGTGCCCCCGAGGCGGTGGCCTCGTGAGCCGCCCCGCGCACGTCACCTCGGGCCCCTTCGCCCCGCCCGCCCCCTCCCGTACGCTCACCGCCGTCTCCGCCGACGGCGCCCGGCTGCACGTCGAGGTGCACGGGCCCGAGGGCGCCCCGGCCGTCGTCCTCGCCCACGGCTGGACCTGCTCGACCGCCTTCTGGGCCGCGCAGACACGCGCCCTGGCCGCCGACCACCGGGTCGTCGTCTACGACCAGCGCGGCCACGGCCGTACCGCCGCGAGCGCCGACTGCTCCGCCGACGCGCTCGCCGACGACCTGGAGGCGGTGCTGGAGGCGACGCTCGCGCCGGGCGAGAAGGCGGTGCTCGCCGGGCACTCCATGGGCGGCATGACGCTGATGGCCGCAGCCCGCCGCCCCGGGCTGCGCGAGCACGCGGCGGCGGTGCTGCTCTGCTCCACGGGCAGCTCCCAACTGGTCGCGGAGTCCCTGGTGGTGCCGCTGCGGCCCGGCCGGATACGCGACCGGCTCACCACGGCCGTCCTCGGCTCGAAGGCCCCGCTCGGGCCCGTCACGCCGGCCGCCAAGAAGATCCTGCGGTACGCGGCGATGGGCCCGGGGGCAGCGCCGGACCGGGTCGAGGCGTGCGCCCGGATCGTGCACGGCTGCGCCCGGGGCCCCCGGCACGCCTGGTCTCAGGTGCTGGCCGAGCTGGATGTCGACGCCCTGGTACGGGAGTTGAGGGTGCCCACCGCCGTGGTGGCGGGGACGGCCGACCGGCTCACCCCGCCGGTGCACGCCCGGCGGATCGCGGCGGCGCTGCCGGTCTGCGTGGGCCTCACCGAGCTGACGGGCGTCGGGCACATGACCCCGGTGGAGGCACCGGAGGTGATCACGGAACGCATCCGTGAGCTGGTTCGTACATACGTGACCGTCGAGGAGGACGTGGCATGAGCAGGGTGAGCCTGGAGGGGCAGGTCGCGGTCGTCACGGGCGCGGCCCGGGGCGTCGGCGAGCTGCTGGCGCGCAAACTGTCGGCGCGCGGCGCCAAGGTGGCCCTGGTCGGCCTGGAGCCGGACGAGCTGAAGCGGGTGGCCGCGCGGCTGCACACCGAGGCCGAGTCGTGGTTCGCGGACGTCACCGACCACGAGGCGATGGCGCGGGTCGCGGCGGAGGTGAAGGAGCGGTTCGGCAAGGTCGACATCGTGGTCGCCAACGCGGGCGTCGCCTCCGGCGGCCCGTTCGTGGACTCCGACCCGGACGCCTGGCGGCGGGTCATCGAGGTCAACCTGATCGGCGGCGCGGTCACGGCCCGGGCCTTCCTGCCCGTACTGATGGAGAGCCGCGGCTACTTCCTCCAGATCGCCTCGCTCGCCGCGATCACCCCGGCGCCGATGATGACCGCGTACTGCGCGTCCAAGTCGGGCGTGGAGGCCTTCGCGCACAGCCTGCGGGCCGAGGTGGGCTACAAGGGCGTACGGGTCGGGGTCGGGTATCTGTCCTGGACCGACACGGACATGGTGCGCGGCGCGGACCAGGACGAGGTGATGCGCGAGCTGCGGCAGCGGCTGCCGTGGCCGTCCAACCGCACGTATCCGCTGGGCCCGGCCGTCGACCGGATCGTGGCGGGCATCGAGCGCCGCTCCCCGCACGTGTACGCGCAGTGGTGGCTGCGGGGGATGCAGTCGGTGCGCGGCTATCTGCCCGGGGTCATCGGGGCGGTGGGCCAACGCGAGATGCGGCGCTTCGAGCCCCGGCTCGCGGGGGTCGGACGGGGGCTCGTGGGTGCGGGCGGTGCCGCCGACGAGCAGGAACGCACGCTCCGTGACCTTCCGTAACTGATCGAAATGCGCTGTATGTCCGCCCGTGCCACGCTGGTCGAGGCCCGGAGGAGCCGCGGGAACAGCCCCGGCACCCGGCCCCCCACACCCCCTCATCAGGAGTGAACTCGATGGGCATCAAGGACCAGTTCCAGGACAAGGCGAAGCAGGCCGAGCAGCAGGCCAAGCAGGCGATGAGCGCGAAGAAGGGCCAGCAGCAGGAGCGGGCGCAGCAGCGCGGCCAGCAGGAGCAGGACGAGGCCCAGCGGGCGGCCCAGGAGGCGCAGGACAAGTTCGACATGGACTACGACGCCTGACGCTTCGCGCTCCTGCGCGTACGAGGTGGCGCACCCGGGCCCGGGTGCGCCACCTTCGCGTTTGCGCCGAGGTCTACACCCCGTACGCCACCGTCACCGGCGCGTGGTCGCTCCACCGCTCCTCGTGCGAGGCGGCCCGCTCCACGTACCCCTTGACCGCGCGCGCCGCGAGGCCCGCCGTGGCCATCTGGTAGTCGATGCGCCAGCCCGAGTCGTTGTCGAAGGCGCGCCCGCGGTACGACCACCACGAGTACGGCCCCTCCTCCTCGGGGTGCAGCTCGCGCACCACGTCCGCGTATCCGCCGTCGGCGGCGTCGAGGACGCGGGAGAGCCACTCGCGCTCCTCCGGCAGGAAGCCCGCGTTCTTCTTGTTGCCCCGCCAGTTCTTGAGGTCGGCCTCGCGGTGGGCGATGTTCCAGTCGCCGCAGACGACGACCTCGCGCCCGTCGGCCGCGGCCCGCGCCCGGAGCTCCTTCAGATACGGCAGGAACTCCCCCATGAACCGGTACTTCTCGTCCTGCTTCTCGGTCCCGGCCTCGCCGGACGGCAGGTAGAGGCTGGCGACGGTGACACCGGGCAGGTCGGCCTCCACGTACCGCCCGCTGCCGTCGAACTCCGCGCTGCCGAACCCGACCCGGACCCGCTCCGGCTCGCGGCGGGTGTAGAGCGAGACCCCGGCCCGGCCCTTGGCCGCGGCGGGCGCGTGCACGACGTGCCACCCCTCGGGCTCGCGCACCTCGGCGGTGAGCTGCTGCGGCTCGGCCCGTACCTCCTGGAGACACACGACGTCGGCGTCGGACCCGGCCAGCCACTGAAGGAAACCCTTCTTGGCGGCGGCGCGGAGCCCGTTTACATTCACAGTGGTAACAGTGAGCACCGGGGCACCATACCGACCCGGTCACCGTGATCGCCTGCATAGAAGTACGCTAGAGCGCATGAACATACGTACGCGGGGGTACGACCACCCGGACGCCGTGAAGCTCGACGACCAGGTCCAGCTCGAATACATCGAGCGCTACACGGACGAGGGCGACGCCACCCCGCTGGACGCCTCCATGTTCGTGCCGCCGAACGGGCTCTACCTGATCGCGTACGACGAGGACGACCGCCCGGTCGCCACCGGCGGCTGGCGCACCCAGGACGAGAACGACCAGGGCTACTCGGACGGCGACGCCGAGCTGAAGCGCATGTACGTCATACCGGAGGCCCGCGGCCTGGGCCTGGCCCGCCGCATCCTCGCGCTCCTGGAGGCCGACGCCCGCGCGGCGGGCCGCACCCGCATGGTCCTGGAGACCGGCGACCAGCAGCCGGAGGCGATGGCCCTCTACGCCTCCAGCGGCTACTCCCCCTGCGAGAAGTTCGGCCACTACCGCTTCCACACCAACAGCATCTGCTACGCGAAGCCCCTGACACCGTGACGCCTTCGGGGCCGCCGACCGGGCGGCCCGACCACCTGCCCGGATACATGAGAAGAGCCCCTGTCGGATTTCTCCGACAGGGGCTCTTCCCTGTTGTTATGGGCCGTTCACGGGTGGGGGTGAGCTGGGGGTTTGGGGGTGTTCAACTGAAGCTCCCCACCACCAGGAGGATCATTCCCCAACCGATTGCGGCACTCATGCAGTGACTCGGCTCCGTGGCCCCGCGTGTCCCGTTTCGGGACTCCCAGATCAGCGACTTCCTAACCCGGAGCACCGATCCGGCAATCGATACGTACGCACCTCACGTGACGACTGCCAGACTCAGAGGGAAATTATTGCACGGATGAGCATTCCGATCGCGCCCAAAGCACCCAATACCAGCCCCACCCAAGAGGCCATCAAGAGAGCCCGATTTCTCTGCTTTACTGCATATCTGTCGCTTGAGCGATTGGCTTCGCTGAGGAAATCTCGAACTCCCTTGAAGTTCTTGAGAATTGCGAAGCAGCCGAGCGCCCAGCAGGCGAAACTAAGGATCACGAGGATGAGGACAGGATCCATGCTTCACCACCCCCTCTCTCTTTTCATTTCTTTACGCATTCCTGACCATTCCCGAAGCAGAAATTATACTCACCGCTGAACGGGTTTCCGTAGACAGACAGGAGATTCGTGGGCCCTTGGATGTTTATTCCCGCTCCTGCCGCATACCCGAACTGATGGTATGTGCCGCCAGAAGTATCCTTCCCGAATCCATAGGTGCCCCCGATGAACCCCTCGGCGGCGGTGATTGAGGTGAGCTGCTGCGCCTGATCCTCTGGCTCTGCAGTCACAACACCCGCAGACACCCCGAAGCCACTCCCCATCGGCCCGTGGACAATCGGGGTCACTCCTGGCTTGAGGTTGTCCACTGTAAGTCCCGCCGTGATACCTAGGCTGAAACGGCCGTCTTGGAACATCAGCGAGCCGCATGCCGCGACCCAACAGTAGGAGCCAGAGACGTACACATGGCGCATCATCCGGGCAAATGACCATTTTTCACGCGCAGGTGTCGGGGGAACATACTTGGACAGTTCCTCGATCTGCATCATGAGGAGTCGTCCGCGGCACTTCTCGTCACAGTCATCGGAAATCGCGACAGGACGCCAATTTCGCTGACTCAGCATGTGCATGCGCGCGGCACGGATCATGTCTGCCCGTTGCTGGCGGAGGTTCTGCAGCTGCCACTGCCGGAAGTAGAACTGCGCCATGCATTGCGAGTTGCATGTCGTCTTCGTTGTCGTCGTGCCGCCCGTGGAGGAACCCCCTGTAGACGGAGACCCCGAGTTGTCCGGGGGGCTGTAAGGTGGCGTGCTGGTTTCTTCCGTAGCGATTTGGTCGTCGGTGCAGTCCTTGCCCATTTGGCAGCTGAAGGACGCCATCCCGCTGGGGTCTGAGGCTGCTACGGGGTTGTTCTCTGCGTAGGTGTATCCGGCGAGCGATTGCGGTTTGCCGGTTTCGAGGAGGGGGTCGACGCTGATGAAGCGGCCCGTCTTCGGGTCGTATTCGCGGGCGCCGAGGTGGGTGAGGCCGGTGTCGGTGTCCTTGGTCCCGCCGACGAAGCCCTTGTCTCCGGTCCACGTGGTGGGAGCGGTACCGCGCGGGGCACCGAAGATGCCGGTCCTGCGCCGGGTGATTGCCTGGGTGGTGACGTCGATCTGGCTGGTGGTGGTGCCGTGCGGGTCGGAGAGCAGGAAGGTGAGCTTGCCTGCCGAGCGGACCGCGACGGTCTTGCCGCTGTAGCTGTAGTAGCGGGTACCAGTGACGCTGCCCGACTTGATCAGCAGTTCGTTGCCGCCCGGCAGGTACAGCGTGCTGCCAGTGGAGTCGGTGCGGATGAGGCGGTTGCCGTCGGCGTCATAAAGGTAGCCGGTAGTGGCGCTGCCCTGGACGACCTTGGCAAGGTGGCCTTCGCTGTCCCAGGTCAGCGTCTGGTCAGCGGTGGTGCCGATCTTGCGGCTGGTGGTGTTGCCCACCTGGTCGTAGCCATAAGTCTCGGTGTGGGCGTTGGGTCCGGTCTCCGTGACCTGCGGCAGTGCGTGCTTGCCCGCAGCCGGAACCGTGTAGGTGCGGACGGCGTCGCTCGCCGGGCCGCTCGCGGTCTTGTGCTGGGTTTCCGTGGTGCGGTTGCCGATCGCGTCGTAGGTGTACGACGTCCAGTAGGCATCGGGCCCGCCCACGCTCGCCGCCGAAGCGGAGGTCGGGGGCGTCTTGCACTGGTCAGTGGCCGTCCACGCCTGCGTGATGCGGCGCAGGTTGTCGGTGACGAAGCACTGCGTGTCGACGGTGCGCGCGGCGTCCTGGCCGGATCCCGTGGTGATGGACGTGATGTTGCCCGCCGGGTCGTACATGTAGCGGGTGTCGTCGATCCGGGCAGGGCCCAGGTCACGATCGGTGGTCACACTCGTCAGCGCGCTGGTGTGATCGTCATACGTGTACGAGGCGTACACCTTCTTGCCCAGCGCCCCGTACTCCTCGCGCTGGGTACGGCCGTAGTGGTCGTACAGCGTGTGGGAGACGATCGGGTCGCTGCCCGCGTAGAGGGTGTCGGGCAGGTCGGTGCTGTTGGTGATGCCGTAGTACAGCTTCTCCAGCGGCAGGCCGCCGATGGCGGGCTGCTGGGTCCACTGCGGCAGGCGGGTCACCGCGTCATAGGCAGTGATCCACTTGTAAGTGCCGGCCAACGCGCCCTGGCTGTCGGGGATGGTGGCCTGGATGCCGACCGGGTCGCCGTTGAGGGTGTAGGACAGGTTGGTGTTGGTGTACGGCTTGCCGTCGACGTAGCGGGTGGCCGTGTAAGGCCTGCCCTTGCCGTTCGAGGCCCCGTCGTACGTCCATTCCGACAAGACCGTGGTGCCCTGGGTGAGCTTGGCGCGTCGCCCGAGGTCGTCGTAGTCGGTGTGCAGGGTGATGCCGCGGGCGTCCTTGACGTCCGTGACCCGGTCACCCTGGTCATACGTGGTGGTGGAGGTGCCCTTGTCTGGGTCGTCCACCCGGACTTGACGGCCCCTCAGGTCATAGCCGTACGCCCACTTGGCGCCGACGGCGTCCTGGACCTCGGCGAGCTGGCCCAGGCTGTTGTACGTGTAGCTGACGGCCGGCTTGGGGTCGCCGTTGTTGTAGACGGCCGTCTTGCGGCCGCGCGCGTCCACCACGGTCTTGGTGGTCGTGCCGCCCTGCGGCGGGGTGACGGTGGTGCTGTCGCCGGTGTAGCTGGTGGTGGTGCGCTTGGTCTCGTCACCGAGGTGCTTGGAGATGACGGCGGTGGGGCGTCCGGCCCCGTCGAACTCGGTCTCGGTCGAGTTGGGGTAGGTGGTGGTCTTGCCGGTCACGAGGACCGGTTCGGCCTTGCCCTCGGCCCAGTAGGTGCCCGAGGACCACCACGCCTCGCCACGGCTGTTGTAGAACGTCTCGCTGACCACGCGTCCGGAGTCGTCCGGCGCGATGGTCTGGGTCTGACGCGGGCGCAGCAGTCCGTCGTAGAAGTCGTAGCTGGTCGTGTAGGTGGAGTGGCTGTTGAGCTTGCCGGTGGTGACGACGATCGGGCCGTCGTTGCGGACCAGGTAGTCGTACTTGTAGTTCGGGTACTGCGGGAAGGCGGCCTGGGTGTGGGTGGGCAGCCAGACACCCGTTTTGCGACCCAGCGGATCGTACGACGTGGTGGTGACGGCGTTGTTGATGTCGGTGACGGTCGTCGGCAGGCCGCGCAGGGGGTCGTACGTGGTGACGACGGCCTGGCTGCGCGTGTTGGTCACCGTCGTCTTGGTGGCCGGCTCCCCGTCGGAGGGACCGTAGGCGGTCGTGGTGGTCTTGCCGTACGCGTCCGTGGTGGCCAGCGCGCGACCGTACTGGTCGTAGCAGAGCTGCTTGCTGTCGCTGCCGCAGGTGGACGGAGTGCTGGAAACGGTGTCCCAGTCGGAGTCGTCGCCGCTGACGGTGGCGTTGCCCTTGATCTTCTGGGTCTTGGTGACGTCACCCTTGGTCGGAGTGGCGGTCACGGAGGTGGCACCGTCGTAGAAGGTGCGGGTGTCGCTGATCAAGTTGTCCGGAAGCTGCCGCCCCGGGATGCACAGCCCGCCGCTGGTGACGACGGTCCGGGAGACCTTGTTCAGTATCCACTTGCTGGTGTTACGGGTGTAGCTGGTGGTCGTGCAGGTCTCGTCCCGGTTCGTGTCCTCGTCGCCGAGATCAGAGACCGCGGTGACCATGCCGTACTCGTCGAAGGTGCGGGTGATCTTGGTGGTGCGCTCACCGTTGGCGACGGTGGTGCGGGTCCGCTCCGACTCCGTACCCGTCTGGTACGCCTCCAGATCCGGCAGACCCGTGCGCGCCCGCGCAGCGGTCACGGCCGAGCGCCAGGGCGTGTAGGAGGTGGCGGAGACTAGCTTCTTGATGTCGTCGCCGTTGTACGTCGCCTTCTCCCGGACCATCCCGGCGAACTGCTCACGGTCGGTGACCTTCGTCCCGGCCGAGTCAAGGACGTCCGCGCCGTCGACGCCGCGGAAGTAGCGGGTCTCGGTCAGCGTCCGGGCCTCGTTCGGGGTGCCGGTCCGTGTCTGGACCCGGCCGTAGCCCCGGTTGACCGAGTATGTGCGGTCGTCGGCCTTGGTGAACTCGTCCGTGCTCTTCGTCCAGGCCACGCCTTCGAGGTAGGCGTAGTCGGTTTCAACGTCGGGCGTCTCGGCGAGGTTGTCGCCCTGAAGCACCTGGGTGACGGGATAGGTGACGAACCAGTCGCGCTTGGCCTTCTCACCCTCGTAGGGCCACTTCACCGAGTAGCAGCGGGAGGTGTTCGAGCCGTCCGTAGGCGGCAGGTTCGTCGGGCTGCAGTCGGGTTCCTCGGCGTAGGTGACGCCGATGGTGCCGCCCGTCTCCGTCGTGACCTGGCTCAGGCGCATACGGAAGAACGGGGAGAGTCCGTCGCCGGTCTTGTCGACGCGGTTGGACAGGCCCTGGCCCTTGAACGTGACCGGCGGCAGCTGGGCGGTGCCGCCCGCCAGGCCGGTGCGGGTGATGGACTTCAGCCACATCGGGCGGTGGGTGCCGTCGCCCGCGCCGTCGGGGAAGTCCTGGTCGAGCTTCCAGGAGTCAACGTTCTTGTACGCGCCGCCGGTCAGCACCTTTGTGGTGACGGCGGTCAGGCGCTTGCGGGACCAGAACGTGGGGGAGCTCTTGCCCTTGCAGTCGTCGCCGTCCTTGCAGAACTGGTCGAGCGGAACGTCGGGCCAGTTCGCGGCGTGGTCCGCGTCGAAGGCGCAGTCCTGCAGGCAGCGGTCGTCAACGCCGAAGGAGACCTGCCCCATGGCCTTGCCGGTGTAGACGGCGTTCGCGCGCAGCCCGTACTCGATGTGGTCGAGGTAGCCAGACGGGTTGTACTTGACCGGCGTGCCCTTGCCCGTGGTCAGCGACATGTTCCGGGCGTAGTTGTTGGTCTCCTTGTTCCAGTAGTACGCCATCGCGTTGCCATGCACATCGACGACGTAGTCCAAGTTCCAGCGCCACCCCTGATTGCAGGAAGCGGAGTCGAAGGAGGAGTCGTAGCAGGGCTCACCCGACTGGTTACCGAACACCGGCACGGTCAGCGTCGAGTTGGTGACCGGATCCGGATCCTTCTCACTGGTGGCCGGGTTGTCATCCCGCCAGCCCGGGAGCCGGTTCAGACCGAAGAAGTACTGGGTGCCATCGGTCGCGGTGACCTTCCAGTGCTCCCCGTTGTTGTCCCCGTTGGCCGTCTTGTAGTCCGAGTCGTCGAGCTTCTCGACCTTCTCGCCAGAGTCGGAGGCCGGGTGCCAGCCCTTGCCCGCCTGGTAGACCAGCTCCGTGCTCTTGCCGCCCAGCGACAGGGTGGCGTTGTCATTCGACGGCCAGCACAGGTCACCGACCTTGGCGCTGTTGGTGCCGCCGTCCTTGTCGTCGTCACAGGGCTTGTAGCGGCGCTCGATGAAGCCGGGCTGCAGCGACCAGCCGTCACCCGCCCAATCGGCTTGGCTGTTGGTGGAGGAGGTGCGGCCGTCGGCGGTTTGCGAGGAGTAGTCGAGGCTCAGCTTCGGCTGCAGCCCGCCGGGCACAGCAGGAGTGCCGAGGGGGTAGTTCCAGGTGAAGGCGCCGCTGGAACCCCCCGCAGTCCACGAACCAGAAGGCTGGAGCGAGGTGGCCTTGTAGTCACCGCCCGCCCCTTCGGAACCTGCCGTCGCCGCCAGCACGGTCGCACCGCCGACCAGCGCGCTCCTGACACCAGGACGTGCGGAAGCGGTAGTACCGCTCTGCGGGCCGACCTCCACGGCGGCGGTCAGTGTTTTCGACTTTGCGTCATTACGCGTGACCAGAGGCCTCTGGGTCCGGCACTCGGCCTTGTCCGGCGTGGTCAGCGCACAGGCAGGCAACTGCACCAGGCGCAGACGGCTGGCCCAGTCGCCGCCGTACGCCGACCCGAACGAGGAGTAGTCCACGCTCACTTCGGCCGGACCACCGCTCGTGGCACCGTCCGTGCGGCCCACCGACAGCAGGACACCCTCAACGCCTGCCTGATGCGCCTTGGCGCGGTCGGCAACAGCGACCTTCACCTTGGCCGGTCGGCTGCCCCCGCGCGCCTTGGGACCCGCGGGAGCCACCGTGACGGGGAGCTTGGCAGCCCCCCGCACGGCTGACGCCGGAGCACGCCGCACACCCGTGCTGCTCGTGAGGTCGATATCGACGGACCCCGCCGACGGCCATGCGACCTTCGGCGTCCCCTTCCAACGGTGCAGGGCTGCATCATCACGACGCTGCTTGCCACCGGCGGCAACCTTCGTCACCGGAACAGCCTTGGGCTGCACAAGCCCCGGTAGTTTCGGACCGGGGTCCGCCGCTGCGACCGACATGGTCGGCAACGCCCCCGTCATTGTGGCTACGGCCAATGCGACCGTGAGCCCGCGCATGCCAAATCTGGCCACGCTCCACCCCTTGAATAATTCAAAAATGACGGCCGAACGATATCAAGAGGCACACGCCACCCCACTTGGCAGGTCGTCGACGTTATGCAACCACTTTGAAGATATAGAAGCCCTTCAGCTATCAATTCAGAGAGCGAACGTCAAGGCACACTCCGTACAACCTTGCAGGTCAGTTGCGCGTCCAAGATGCAGGATGCATCCCATTTGCACCCTTTATTCCTTCTTTATGTGCAAGATTTTGACCCATTCTTGACGGTCCTCGCGAGCGCTCGCAGGTAAGGACCGCCCGGCCTCTCGGTGCCTGATCGAGCAATATATGCTGCCGCTTATTTTCCATCTACATGTGAAGGGCCGTGTAATGTCGATTTCACGCCGGGGACATGCCTCCCGACGGCGACTCAGACGCCTACTGGCGGTCGGAATAGGCGGTGCTGTCGGGGCGACGGGGTTCTTGGCCCCGATCTCGGTCAGCGCCGCCCCGCAGATCCGCGCGTCTGCGGCGGACACTCCTGCCGACAGTGGTCTGCCGGAGGAGGAGCGGGCTCTGGCGGCGGCGCAGGCGTCGGGGCAGCCGGCAGAGGTGGTTTCGGCGCGGACCGAGGCGTCGGATGAGTGGGCTTACCCGGACGGCACGTTCTCGGTCAAGCGTTACGGCTCCCCGATCCGCGTCTTCCGTGATGGCGTCTGGGTGGCCACGGACCCCACGCTGGTCTTCGCCGCGGACGGCAGTGTGGTGCCGAAGGCGTCGACGGTGAGCGTGGTCTTCTCCGGTGGCGGCACCGGGCCACTCCTGTCGGGTATCCGGGACGGCCGTACCCTGACGCTGGGCTGGCCGGACAAGCTACCGAAGCCGACGCTGGTGGAGAACGTCGCCACGTACGCCGAGGTACTGCCCGGCGTCGACATGCAGCTGAAGGCTGAAGTCGACGGGTTCTCCCAACTCCTGGTCGTCAAGACCCCCGAAGCGGCCAAGAACCCGGATCTGGAGACCGTCAAGTACTCCCTGCAGACGTCAGGGCTGTCGGTGTCGAAGGATGCCGAGACGGGGGTTATCTCCGCTGTTGACCCGGCCGGGCAGGCGGTGTTCTCCAGCCCGCCCCCGGTGATGTGGGACTCCACCGCCCTCAGCAGCGATGGCGGCCAGGTCAAGTCGGGCCTCACTACCCCCGCGTCGGGCTCGGGCTTCGACCAGCAGGCCGGGGCCAAGAGCTCCCTGATGCCGGCAAGCCTGAGCGGCAGCACGCTCAGCATCGTGCCGGACCAGAAGCTGCTCGGTGCCTCGGACACGAAGTACCCGGTCTTCATCGACCCGCTGTGGAGCGGGTCCAGCAACGGCGAGCGCCAGCACTGGAGCCGCGTCTACAAGAAGTGGCCCACCAACTCCTACTACGACGCCAAGGACGTAGCGCGGGTCGGGTTCGAGCACGAGACCGACGGCGTCTCACGGTCGTTCTTCCAGATGGACACCGCCAAGCTCAAGGGCGCCAAGGTCATCACCTCCACGTTCCGGATCAAGAACGTGTGGTCGTGGTCCTGCCAGGCCCGGCCCGTGCAGCTGTGGGAGACCGGCCCGATCTCGCGGAAGACCAACTGGAACAACCAGCCCGCCCGTATCGGCAGCGCGCCGCTGAAGACGGTCGACGAGTCCAAGGGCTGGAGCAGTACCTCCTGCCCGGCGGGCAACCTTGAGTTCGACGTGACCCCGAAGATGAAGACGGTCGCCGACCAGGGCAAGGCCAGCATCACCCTCGGACTGAGCGCCACTGCCGAGGACGAGAAGGGCGACCAGCCGGAGGAGGACACCTTCAGCTGGAAGAAGTTCGACCCCAAGACGGCCGTCCTGGAGACCAAGTTCAACCGGGTCCCCGAACCGCCGGACATGCTGGGCACCTTCCCCTACACCAACTGCCAGGCCGGCAGCGCCGTGGGCAACACCCACGTCAGCCTGCACGCTCGGGTGCGGCAGAACGACGCAGGCCCGCTGCATGCCCACTTCGCCGTGACGAAGGCCGGGGAGAGCAAGCCGTTCCTGCAGAAGACGGTCGACGCCACGAACTGGTCGGTGGCCACCCTCCCGGTCGCGGACGCCGATCTGCCCACCGGCAGCTACAACTGGAGCGTCACGGCCGGCGACAACCAGCAGGCGGAGTCCAAGCCGAGCCAGACCTGCAAGTTCTCCGTGGACCGCACCCGGCCCTCCCAGCCCCCGGTGATCAGCTCCCTCCAGTTCCCCGACGGCAAGGACGGCAAGCCCGCCACCACGGGCCGGGCTCGGGACGAAGGCTGCTTCACCTTCGACCCCAACGGCGTGAAGGACGTCGACTCCATCTGGTGGTGGACCGACACCGACCCCTCCCAGCACAAAGCCACGTCCGGCGCCTGCGAGAGCGGAAAGATCTCCGCACGCATCAAGCCGCCGAGCGAGGGCCCACACTTCGTCTACGCCTACAGCGTCGATGCGGCCGGCAACCAGTCCGACCCCGTGTCCTACCTCTTCTACGCCAACACCCGCGGCGAGCGCGACCAGCCCGGCGACCTGAACGGCGACGGCACCAACGACATCTGGAGCGTCGACTCCAACGGCACCCTGCTCACCTACGCGGGGCAGAACAACAGCCAGTTCTCCGCCGCCTCCAGTGGCGGCAAGGCGTTCACCGGCGCGCAGATCACCTATCGCGGCGGCTGGCGGCAGAACAGCGCCACCGACCTCGTCTCCCTCGAGCACAGCGAGGATGAGAAGCGGAAGAAACTGTCGGTGTACTCCAACGACGGCAACGGAGTGCTCACCCAGACCGGCCTGGGACAGGCGGCCGACGGGACTGCCTTGAACGTCGACTGCCCCGAGGTCTACGAGGACTACGGGTGCTACACGGCTGACGATCACTGGAAGGACGCTGACCAGATCGTCGCCCCCGGCGACCTCAACGGCGATGAGATGCCCGATCTCCTCGTGGGGGAAGGCAAGCTGCTCTACCTCTACTACGGCGACCGCAACCACCACCTGAGCCCGCCCACAACCGTCGGCGGCGCCGACTGGGACACGTACACGGTCATCGCGCCCGGCGACACCGACGGTGACGGCCTGCCCGACCTGTGGCTGCGCAACAAGGCCAATGGCGACCTGTACGTCTCCTACGGGCAGGGCATAACGGACAAGCAGTCCGGCAAGCAGACGGTCGATCTGTCCAAGTGGGGCGTTCTCGACGCCCAGCACTCGGCGAAGATCGGCTCTGGCTACACCACCGCTAAGTACCCCACCCTCAGCTCCATCGGCGACGTCACCGGCGACAAGAACAGCAACGGCACCCCGGTTCCGGACCTGTGGGCGCGCCAGGCGGACAACACCATGGTCGGCTGGGCGGGCAAGACCGACGGCACCAAGGTCACCGGCTTCGGCAGCAGCTTCGTCATCGACGGTTCCACCGGCGGCATCCGCATTCCCGCGGGGACCGTCATCACGGACGGGCAGACCTTCAAGTCCCGCTCGGCCAAGCTCGCCTTCACCGGCAACCGCCTCGTGATCACCTCGAACGCCGGCAAGACCCTGTGGCAGTCGCCTGCCGGGGATGCAGGCAGTAAGGCGGTCATGCAGGCGGATGGTGTCCTCGCCGTCCAGAACTCCGGCGGCCAGGCGGTCTGGAAGGCCTCCGCCGGCACGGACAACGGCTATGCGCTGCTACAGGACCGCGGCAACCTGGTGCTGTACGACTTCGCCGGGCACGCCAAGTGGTCCAGCGGTACTGCGCTGCAGCACGACTACGACGGGGACGGCCGCGACGACCTCGCGGACTGGTACGACTTCGGTGACGGACACGACGGGATGCACACGTTCCTGTCGAGCTCCGACGGCACGCTCACCGCATCGCCCCTGGCGTCCTACTCCTCGCCGGCGGGGAACTGGAACGCCAACAACATGAAGTTCGCCACCGGCGACTACAACGGCGACGGCCGCGCCGACATGGCCGCCCTGTACGGCTACAACGACGGAAGCGTCAAGCTGTTCACCGCACTCGGCAAGGCCGACGGAGGCTTCGAGGCCCCCGTCGCCTCCTGGGGCAGCAGCCCCGGCCACTGGGCGTTCGGGAACATGACCATGCGCTCCGGTGACTTCAACGGCGACGGCCGCGACGACCTCGTGGTCTGGTACTCCTACGGAAACGGCAGCGACCAGCTGTTCACCTTCACCGCCGACATCCGAGGCGGCTTCAACGCCCCCCTCGCGTCGCAGTACGCCGCGCCGGGCAACTACAACGTGAACAACATGCAGTTCACGGTCGGGGACTTCAACGGCGACGGCCGCTCCGACCTGGGTGTGCTCTACGGCTACAGCGACAACCACGTGCAGATGCACAGCTTCCTGGCCCGCGAGGACGGCGGCTTCCAGGACCGCACCTCCTCCTGGGAAGCGACCAACTTCCAGTTCGCCCGCACCCACATCGTCGCCGGTGACTTCAACGGCGACGGGAAGGACGACATCGCCGCCTGGTACGACCAGTACGACGGCGGCGACGCCATCCACACCTTCGTCAGCAACGCCACCAGCGGCGGAAAGTTCGACAACCCGAAGATGGGCTGGCAGGCCCCGCCGGGCAACTACTACTACCCCAACATGAAGATCGTCGCCGGCGACTACGACGGTGACGGCAAGGACGACATCGCAGCCATGTACGGGTACGACAACGGCGCTGTGCGCATGTTCACCTGGCGCTCCACCGGCAACGGGTTCAACGACCCCCAGTCGGGCTGGTCCACTGCCCCTGATAACTGGACCTTCAACCGCGTCCACCTCCTCAACAACTACAGCTGACCCCGGGTGCCGGGCCCCGACCAGGGGCCCGGCACCACTCTCAGCCCCCCTAGGCGGAACGGACCTCCCTGCGCGCCCGGCACCGCCCGTGACCATGCGCAGGCCACGCCGCCCTCCCCCCTCTGCTTCCGCCGTCCGAGCAGCTCGGACGGCACTCCTGAAAGGGAAGACCCATGCGTCTTGAGCACAGGCACCGCGCCGCCCTCACCGCAGCGGCCCTCGGCGCCGCACTCGGCGTCACCCCGCTGCACACCGCCGTGGCGGATACCGGAACAAACTCCCCGTCCCTGTCCCTGCAGACCCCGGACAGCATCGACGTCAACGGCGCCGCCGCAGACATCGACATCACCCTGAAGAACCCGCCCGCCGCGGACAGCTACCTGCTCTTCACCCTTGCCGGCGAGGGCGAAGACCACCTGACGGTCACCGACGACACCGGCGCACGAGTCCCCATGACCTACCTGGGCTCCACCCGGCCGCTCTACACCGAGTTCGGCAAAGAGGACAGCGACCACGACGGCATCCCCGGCGCCACCCTCAGCGCAGGCACCACCCACCTCCACGTCACCGCAGACGGCCACATCGGAGGCACCTTTCATGTCAACGCCTACCTGGTCGACGGTGCCACCGACGATGTCCTGAGCCAGAGGGGCGCGAGCGCCAAGGCCGTCATCAACGTCGAGCAGCCATTCCTCGACGCGACCTGGACCTCCCCGGGCGGCGACCCCAGCAGGCACCCGAGCATCCCCGTCGACACGGGCCGCACCGAGCCGGTGGACATCCAGCTCAAGACGACCATGACCATGCACACCCCGCCCGCCGCGACCCGGACCCGGTGGCTGTTCACCGCCCAGGAGATCACCGAAAAGGGCTACACCGCCCGCCAGCTCGCCCAGGCCCTACACGTGGAATACTCCAGCGACGGCACCGCCTACACCCCGCGCGCCTGGACCGTCGGCGCGGACGGCTCCCTCTACCTCGACCTGCCCGACCACACCTGGAACGGCAGCGGCGTGACCCGCGTCAGCGAATCCCTGCGCCTGACCGCCGCGTGGGGTCTGCCCGCCGGGTACCTCAAGGGAACGCTGCAGGCCCTCGACGGCAAGGACGTGCAGTACAGCAGCATCGACAAGGACCTGTGGTTCAAGACCGGCAGCATCCCCGCCTCCGCCCGCGCCGCCTTCTACGGCCGCGACCGCTCCGGAGTCCTGTGGCAGTACCAGTCCAGCCCGACCGGCGACCCCTCCCGCTACACCTCCCGCACCCAGGTCGGCGGCGGCTGGCAGGCCTACGACACCGTCACCAAGCTCTCCACCCTCCAGGCCGACGGCACCGGCGACCTCGTGGCCCGCGACGGCAACGGCGTCCTCTGGTACTACAAGGCCACCGGCAACACCACCACGCCGTTCGCCCCCCGCACCAAGGTCGGCGGCGGTTGGCAGACCTACACGGTGATCACCGGCGCGGGCGACCTCACCGGCGACGGCAGGCCCGACCTCGTCGCCCGCGACCGCGACGGCATCCTGTGGCTCTACCGTGCCACAGGCAACCCGGCCGCCCCCTTCGCCCCCCGCACCAAAATCGGCGGAGGCTGGCAGATCTACACCGACCTGACCGGCGGAACCGACCTGACCGGGGACGGCAGGCCCGACCTCCTGGCCCGTAACCGGGACGGCGTGCTCTGGCTGTACAAGGCCACCGGCAACCCGGCCTCCCCCTTCGCGTCCCGGATCAAGGTGGGCGGCGGCTGGAACACCTACACCCGCATCCTCACCACCGGCGACACCACCGGCGACGGCAAGGCCGACCTGATCGCCATCGACCGCGACGGCGGACTCTGGCACTACCGCGGCACCGGCAACCCCGCGGATCCGTTCGCCGCCCGCACCAAGATCGGCACCGGCTGGAACACCTACAACACCCTCATCTGACCGACCATCGAGCAGGCCCGTCGGTACTCTGCCCGCCCCGGATCCGCCAGGTTCCGGGGTGGGCAGAGCGCTTTCCGCGTGAATCGAAATGGAGCATGGGCCCTGCCCCGGTGCGCAGTCAGGCTGCGACAGTCGTACGGCGAGGCAGCTGCCCAGCTCGCGAGCAATGTCGTAGGCGGCGAGCCGGTGCTGCGGGAACGCTCACTGGACAGGAGAACGTCATCGAGCCGGAGCGCTACCTCATCGCGAGCAGGAAGAGCCCCGTCACCGGCCCCGACCTTAAACCGGGCGAGTCCCTCATCCCCTACCCGACGGCCGAGGCAAGGCCCACGCCCGACACGGGCCGCCGCGCTTAACCGGCGGCCCGGCAGGCTGACTTTCACACAAGAAGAGGCTGAAACGACGAGATCCCGGTCAGACGGTGACCGTCTGACCGGGATCTCGTGAACCCTCCGCAGGTGAACCCGCGAACGGCCCTTGTTGTGGACCTGAGGGGATTCGAACCCCTGACCCCCTCGATGCGAACGAGGTGCGCTACCGGACTGCGCCACAGGCCCTTGCAACGGGTGAAACATTAGCACCCCGAGCGGGGTGCTTGGAAATCCGGTCCCCGCTGGTCAGCGAGACGGGTGTCACTCGTTGGCCGCGCGGGGGCGGTCGTCGTCCGCGTACTGGTCGAAGAGCGGGGTCCGGCGGCCGCTCTGCGACGTGCGCCGACGGGGCGCCGGAGGGGCCGGAGCCGTCGGGTCCGCGGTGGAGGAGCGGGCCGAGGACCAGGTGTCCGGGGCGCCCAGGTCGATGCTGCCGGTGGCGCGCGGGGCGACCGGGGCCGTCACGTACGTCGGGAGCGGCACCGGGACCGGCTCCCAGCTGTCGCCGCGCTCGGGGCCGCGCTCGCGCTGCTGGTCGACCCACTCGGCGTGGTCGGTCTGCTCGACCAGGGCGCGCCGGTCGGCCTCCTGCGGGGAGACGACGGGCTCGGGCTCGGGGGCCGGATGCGGCTCCGGCTCGTCCTCGGCCTCCGCGACGGCGGCGGCCTGGCGGCGCGGCTGGCGCTCGCGCAGCCGCGCGGCGGCGGCCTCGGCGCGGCGCCGGTCCATGACGAACGCGAACCGCCGCCGCTCCCGCGCCCGCAGATGCACGATGTACGCGCTGAGCAGCACGGCCGGGACCGCGGGCGCCCACAGGAAGGCGAGACCGCCCACCGCCGCCACGACCGCGCCCAGCGTGAACGCGAGGAAGAGGATCACCGTCGTACGGCGGCGGCGCGCCAGGACCGCGCTGCGCCGGGCGCGCCGGGCACGCTCGGCGGCGTCCGCGGAACGGCCGTCGCGCCGGCGCCCGTCGCCTTGCCGCACGCCCCCGGATCGCTCGTCACCACGGCGCTCGCCACCGCGGCGCTCTTCGGAACGAGGCTCCTGGCGGTGCGACTCCTCGTGGTGCGGCTCCTCGGGACGCGGCTCCTCGCGTCCGCCCTGCCGCTGCGCCCCGGCACCCGTGGGGTGCTGTCGGGGCACGGCGAAGTCCCGGACGTCGACGCCCTTTACGGGGTCCCCGAGGGACTCCGTGGGCGCGTCCGGGTCGGCGTCGGGGACGGGGGCGCCGGAACCTCGCTGCCTCAGCTCCTTGGCGTACCGGCGCTCCATGGCCGACCGTCCGGACAGCAGCCGGATGGCGGTGCTGAAGCGTTCCGTCGGACGGGCCTCGTTGAGCTCGTCCTGCCTGCGGAGCCACATCGGCACCAAGTAGGCGGCCCAGGCCCCGACGATGACTGCGTAAATGAGGCCGCTGCTGCTCACACCCCACACGGTAGAGGGACGGGCGCGAGGGGATACGCCAATTGAGCCGGTGTGTCGCACGATCTGGCTGATAACACCGGCTTTTTTTGTGATTCTTCAGATCGGTTCGCGGTCATACGGCGACCGAATTCGAACGTTTATTTCATTTCTCGTGGTGGGCCCGGCGCGCCTGCTTCCACCTGTGCAGCAGCCCCTCCGGCACTTCCTCCGCCGTCAGCGCGTACACCAGGTGGTCCCGCCATCCGCCGTCGATGTGGAGATAGCGCGGGCGCAGCCCCTCCTCGCGGAATCCGAGTTTCTCCACCACCCGCCGGCTCGGCCCGTTCTCGGGGCGAATGCAGACCTCCATGCGGTGCAGTCCGACCGTACGGAAGCAGTGGTCGGTGGCGAGCGCCACGGCCGTCGGCATGACGCCGCGGCCCGCCACCTCCCGGTCGACCCAGTAGCCGACGTGCCCGGAGCACATCGATCCCCAGGTGATCCCGGCGACCGTGAGCTGGCCGACGAGGCGGCCCTGGTACTCGATCACGAAGGGCAGCATCCGGCCCGCGTTCGCCTCGGCGCGCAGATGGCGGACCATCTGCCGGTAGGTGGGCCGCTGGGCGGGCGGGGCGCCGGGCGCGGGCGGCGGGATGGTCGCCTCCCAGGGCCGCAGCCACTCACGGTTGCGCCGGTTGACCTCGCGCCAGACCCGCTGGTCGCGCAGCTTTATGGGGCGGAGGAGCACATCGCCGTCCGCCAGCTCGACCGGCCATGATGGGACGTTCAGCTTGGGCTCCCCGCGGGTCTGGGGTGGTCGCCGCCCCGGATCTGGTCGACGGCGTGCAGCAGCAGCCGCTCCAGGACGGCCAGTCCGTCACGGACGCCGCCGGTGGAGCCCGGCAGGTTGACGATCAGCGTGTGCCCGCCCGCGACCCCGGCGAGCCCCCGCGAGAGCGCGGCCGTCGGGACCTTCGCCAGGCCCTCGGCGCGGATCGCCTCCGGGATTCCGGGGACCTCGTAGTCGAGGACGCGGCGGGTGGCGTCAGGGGTGCGGTCGGTGGGCGAGATGCCGGTGCCGCCGGTGGTGACGATGACGTCGTAGCCTGCAGCCGCGCCCGCGCGCAGCGCCTGCTCCACGGGGTCGCCGTCGGGCACGACCAGCGGCCCGTCCACGGCGAAGCCGAGCCCGGCCAGGCCCTCGGCGAGGATCGGGCCGCCCCGGTCCGCGTACACACCGGCCGCCGCGCGGTTGGAGGCCGTGACGACCAGCGCGGCGTACGGGGCCAGCAGCGCCCCGCCGAGCCCTGCCGAATCGCCGGGGAACGGCGGCGCGTTCTCCACTCCGGGGCGGTCGGGTGCGCCTGTGGATGCCTCGCCCGATGCCGTCACGGTGTGGCCCCGTCCGGCTCGGGGCGGGACCAGTCGCCGGACTTGCCGCCGGTCTTCTCCTCGACCCGTACGTCCGTGATGACGGCCGCCTTGTCCACGGCCTTCACCATGTCGACGACGGTCAGCGCGGCCACCGACACGGCGGTCAGCGCCTCCATCTCGACGCCGGTGCGGTCGGTGGTCTTCACCGTCGCCAGGATCTCCACCGCGTCGTCCGCGACCGTGAGCTCCAGCTTCACCCCGGACACCGCGAGCGGGTGGCAGAGCGGGATCAGGTCCGGGGTGCGCTTGGCGCCCATGATCCCGGCGATCCGGGCTGTCGCGAGGGCGTCGCCCTTGGGCACGCCCTCGCCGCGCAGCAGCTCGATCACGCGCGGCGAGACGCGTACGCGCCCGCTCGCGCGCGCGGTGCGGGCCGTCACGTCCTTCTCGGAGACATCGACCATACGGGCCGCGCCCGCCTCGTCGATGTGCGTCAGCCTGCCTTGCGTACTCATGGTGTGGCGCTCCCGGTCCGGCCTGTGTGGGCAGACACGCTACCGCCACCCCGGCCCGGTCAGCCGAGCAGGACCACCTCCACTTCGGAGCCGGGCTCCACCGAAGTGACGTCCTCGGGAATGACGATCAGGCAGTCCGCCTGGGCGAGGGCGGCGATCAGATGCGATCCGGAGCCGCCGACCGGCGTGACGGCCGACTCGCTCGCGTCGTAGGTCCCGCGCAGGAACTGGCGCCGGGCCGCCGGGGACGTCAGCGCCTTGTCGGCCCTGAGCGCGGCACGCGCGCGTGGCCGGTGCACGTCGGGCAGGCCCATCAGGGTGCGGATCGCCGGGCGGACGAACAGCTCGAAGGAGACGTACGACGACACCGGGTTGCCCGGCAGGGCGAGCAGCGGGGTGTGGTCGGGGCCGATCGAGCCGAAGCCCTGGGGCTTGCCGGGCTGCATGGCGAGCTTGCGGAAGTCGATGCCGCTGCCCGGCTCGTCCTCGTCGCCCACCGAGGACAGCGCCTCCTTGACGACGTCGTACGCCCCCACGCTCACGCCGCCCGTGGTGACCAGCAGATCGGCGCGGATCAGCTGGTCCTCGACGGTGGCGCGCAGCGTCTCGGCGTCGTCGGTGACCGCGCCGACCCGGTAGGCGATCGCTCCCGCGTCGCGCGCGGCGGCGGCCAGCGCGAAGCTGTTGGAGTCGTAGATCTGGCCCTCGCCCAACTTCTCGCCGGGCTGGACGAGTTCGCTGCCGGTCGACAGGACGACCACCCGGGGGCGCGGGCGGACCTTCACGGTGCCCCGGCCGATCGCCGCGAGCAGGCCGATCTGGGGCGGGCCGAGCACCGTGCCGGCGGCCAGGGCGAGGTCGCCCGCCCGCACGTCGCTGCCGCGCGCGCGAACGTGGGCACGGGCCTCGACGGGGCGGTGCACCCGGACCTCGCCGCTCGCGCCCTCGGGCGCGTCACTGGCGGCGCGCATCCCGGTGGCCGCGCCGCCGCCCGTACCGCCGTCGGTCCACTCGACCGGGACGACGGCCTCGGCGCCGGGCGGCAGCGGGGCACCGGTCATGATCCGGGCGGCCTGGCCGGGACCGACGGACGGGAGCTCGCCGCTGCCCGCGGCGACGTCGCCGATCACGGTCAGCACCGCGGGGAACTCCTCGCCGGCGCCCGCCACGTCGGCCACCCGCACCGCGTACCCGTCCATCGAGCTGTTGTCGAAGGGCGGCAGCGCGAGCGGCACGGTGACATCCTCGACCAGGACGCAGCCCTGGGCGTCGGGCAGTTGCAGCTCGATGGGTTCGAGCGGCTCGACGGCGGCGAGGATGTCCTCCAGGTGCTCGTCGACCGACCAGATCGTGTTGCTCAAGGTGCCTGCATCTCCTCGGTCACGTAACTGCGAAGCCAGGCCTTGAAGTCCGGGCCCAGGTCTTCACGTTCGCACGCGAGTCTGACAATGGCACGCAGATAGTCGCCGCGGTCGCCGGTGTCATAGCGGCGGCCCTTGAAGACCACGCCGTGCACCGGGCCGCCGACCTTCTCGTCGGCGGCGAGCTGCTGGAGCGCGTCGGTGAGCTGGATCTCGCCGCCGCGGCCCGGCTCGGTCTGGCGCAGTATCGCGAAGACCGCGGGGTCCAGGACGTACCGGCCGATGATGGCCAGGTTGCTGGGCGCGTCCGCCGGGTCGGGCTTCTCCACCAGGCCGGTGATCCGTACGACGTCGCCGTGGCCGGTGGGCTCGACGGCCGCGCAGCCGTACAGATGGATCTGGGACGGGTCGACCTCCATCAGGGCGATCACGCTGCCGCCCTCGCTCTCCTGGATCTCCACCATCCGGGAGAGCAGCGGGTCGCGCGCGTCGATGAGGTCGTCGCCGAGGAGCACCGCGAAGGGCTGCTCGCCGACGTGGGGCGCGGCGCACAGCACGGCGTGGCCCAGGCCCCTGGGGTCGCCCTGGCGCACGTAGTGCATGGCGGCGAGGTCGCTGGACTCCCGGACCTTGGCGAGCCGGGCCTCGTCGCCCTTGCGGGAGAGGGCCTCCTCCAGCTCGTAGTTGCGGTCGAAGTGGTCCTCCAGGGGACGCTTGTTGCGCCCCGTGATCATCAGTACGTCCGAGAGGCCGGCGGCGACCGCCTCCTCGACCACGTACTGGATCGCGGGCTTGTCGACGACCGGCAGCATCTCCTTGGGCGTGGCCTTGGTGGCCGGCAGGAACCGGGTGCCGAGGCCTGCCGCCGGGATGACAGCCTTGGTGATCCGTGGGGGCGACTGAGTCATGCGCAGCACACTAACCGCTGCGTATGGGCGGAAGATTATCCTCCGGTTAATTCGCTCTCATAAACAGGCATTTGAGGGGATTGTGAAAACACTGTGAGTGATGGTGCAGCCGAAAAGGCCCTCTTGCGTCGGGAACTCCTGGGTGCCCGGCGCCTCCTGACGGAGGACGACGTGCACCGGGCAGGCGAGGCGCTGGCCCGCCACGCGCTCGGACTCCCCGAGCTCGCGGCGGCCGGCACCGTCGCCGCGTACGTCTCGGTGGGGCGCGAGCCGGGCACGCGCGCGCTGCTCGACGCGCTGTGCACGCGTGGCGTGCGCGTCCTGCTGCCCGTACTGCAATCGGACAATGACCTGGACTGGGCCCAGTACGAGGGCGCCGACCGGCTCGAACCGGCCGGGCGGGGGCTCCTGGAGCCGTCCGGACCCCGGCTCGGCCCGGCCGCCGTCCTCGGCGCCGACACCGTGCTGCTGCCCGGACTCGCCGTCGACGCGCGCGGGATGCGCCTGGGCCGGGGCGGCGGCTCGTACGACCGGGTGCTCGCCCGGATCGCGGCGGCGGGCCACCACCCCGCGCGCGTAGTGCTCCTCTACGCGAACGAGGTGGTCGCCCGGGTCCCGGAGGAACCGCACGACCACCCCGTTCACGCGGTGGTCACCCCGCAGGGCGTGACCCGCTTCACGGCTTGAGCCTCAGCTCACTTCGTGAGCGTCAGCGTGTCGACCGTCGACGCGCCGACCGCCTTGGCGCTGAACGACCAGTCCAGCTGCTCGCCCTTGGCCCACTTCCCGGTCTGGTCCGAGTAGTGCGCGCTGTAGGCGTGGCCGGAGGCGCCGGTGAGGTTGATCCACTTCGACTTGTCGAAGTCCTTCAGGTTCACCACCATCCGCATCGACGGCACCCAGGTCACCGAGTAGTCGCCGCCGCCCGCGTTCCAGCCCGTCGCGTTGACCGCCGCCTCGCCGCCGCCCAGGTTCCACGGGCCGCGGTTGAGGAGGAACTGGACGATGCCGGGGCCGTCGGTGCCCAGCGTCTGGTTCTTCAGCATCAGCTGGTGCAGCTGGCCCCAGCTCCAGGTGCTGACGTCCTTGCCGAGCTTGGCCGTCAGCTCCCAGCGGGCGTCCTTCATCGCGCGCGCCAGCAGCTGGTCCCGGGTGGTGGTGGCCGGGTCGAGACGGCTCTTGGGCGTCTGCCACCACTCGTTCTTCTCGTCGTTGAAGATCCGCCGGACCACCTCGAACCAGCGGTCGCCGCCGTCGGGCTGCGCCGAGTCCGCGTCGCGCTGGCCGCATTCGCGGACCAGCCCGTTGAGGTCGTCCACCGGGCCGGAGCTGGCCGGCGGGCGCACGTTCAGGCACTCGTCCTTGACCCTCAGCTCCTTGGGGAGCTTGTTGCCGAAGGCCAGCTTGAGGACGTTGCGCCACACCGCGTTGAAGTAGGCGGCCGCCCCGGAGTCCGACTCCTGGGTGTAGTCCCAGCCCTCAAGGAGCTTCTGCGCCTCCCGTACGGCCGGGTCGGGGACGTCGACCTTCAGCAGCGCGGGCGTCAGCAGCGCGGCGATCTCGCTGCTGTTGTCCATCTGCATCTTCTGCATGTCCTCGGTGGAGACCTTGCCGCCGCCCTTGGTCTTCGACTCGATGAGGTCGTTGATCCGCTGGCTGCGGGTGCCGTAGCCCCAGTCCTTGGTCAGCAGGTACGGGTACTTCTTCTCGTCGACCACGGCCTGGTTGGCGGTGACGATGTAGCCGCGCTTGGGGTCGAGCTCGTACGGCAGCTGCTCGAAGGGGATGGAGCCCTTCCAGTTGTACTTCGAGTCCCAGCCGGGGGCCGGAACGGTGCCGTCGAAGCCCTTGGCCCGCACCGGGATCTTCCCCGGCGCCTGGTAGCCGATGTGGCCCTTGGTGTCGGCGTAGATCAGGTTCTGCGAGGGGACCTCGAAGTCCTTGGCGGCCGCCCGGAAGGACTTGAAGTCCTTGGCCCGGTCGAGCTCGAAGACGGCGTCCATGGACTTGCCGGGCTCCAGGGCGGTCCACTTCAGGGCCACCGCGTACCCCTCGCCCCGGTCCGGGGCCGAGGTGGCCACGGGGGCCTTCTTGCCGACCTTCTCCAGCTCGTCGTTCCGGTCGGAGACCAGCGGGCCGTTGTTGGTCTCGCGCACGGTGATCGTCTTGCTCTTGCCGCCGGCGACCTTGATGACCTCCTCGCGCGTGGCGAGGGGCTTCTGCTGGTTGTCGACCAGGTAGGTGCCGCCGGGAGAGATCTTCTCCAGGTACAGGTCGGTCACGTCGGCGCCGAGGTTGGTGAAGCCCCAGGAGATGTCCTGGTTGTGGCCGATGATCACGCCGGGCATGCCGGAGAACGTGTAGCCCGCCACGTCGTAGCCGCAGCTGGCGGAGACCGTGCGGCAGTGCAGACCCATCTGGTACCAGAGCGACGGCATCATCGGCGCCAGGTGCGGGTCGTTGGCGAGCAGCGGCATACCGGTCGTCGTGTACTTGCCGGAGACGACCCACGAGTTGGAGCCGATGCCGCTGCCGTTGGGGCCGAGCAGCGCCGGGATCTTGTCGAGGCTGTCGGAGAGCCGCGCCAGCTGCGCCTGGGCGCCCTGCGTCGCCCCCTGGATCGACGATCCCGCCCCGGTGCCGGTGCCGGTGCCCGGCTCGCGGCTCGGGTCGTACTTGCCGGTGATCTTGTTGACCGAGCCCTCGTCGACGATCGGCCGGTGGGTGGCCGTCGGGTACGGCGGGTACAGATCCTTGATCTGCTTGGGGGTGAGCCGACTGGTCATCAGGGACCGGTCGATCTCGTCCTGCATGTTGCCGCGCAGGTCCCAGGCCATCGCCTTGAGCCAGGCCACCGAGTCGACCGGCGTCCACTTCTCGATCTTGTAGTCGTGGACGAAGTCCAGCGCCGCGTACTCGACGGAGATGTCCTTGGGGCCCTTGCCCTCCAGGTAGGCGTTGACACCGGCGGCGTACGCCTGGAGGTACTTCTTCGTCTGGGGTGACAGCTTGGTGTCGTACTCCCGCTGCGCGACCTTGCGCCAGCCGAGAGTGCGCAGGAAGGCGTCGGTCTCGACCTGGTCCTTGCCGAACATCTCCGACAGCCGGCCGGAGGTCATGTGGCGGCGGACGTCCATCTCCCAGAAGCGGTCCTGGGCCTGGACGAAGCCCTGGGCCATGAAGAGGTCGGTGTCGTTGTCCGCATAGACCTGCGGCACCCCGTAGTCGTCGCGCTTGACCTCCACCGAGTTGCCGGTGAGGCCCTTGAGCTGGATCGACCCCGTGGTCTGCGGGAAGGAGGCGCGCACGGTGCTGACGCCCCAGTACGCGCCGTAACCGACACCCGCGACGAGCGCCAGCACCAGGACGATCAGGATCAGGCGGGCACGGCGTCCCTTCTTCTTCCTGACCTTCTTCTCGGCTGAGGCTGTTGTGTTGGCGGGCATCGCTGTCCTTCGAGGGGCAGGGTGGTCCTAGGTGCTGGAGCAACCATAGGCGCAGCGACTGACAGCCCCGGACGCGGTGTCTTTTATGAGCGTCAGCCCGTCCTACCGACACACCTTTGCGTAAAGAACTCGTCAAAGATTAGGTAAGGTAACGAAGTACCGGTGGCCGGAGAATCGTTCCGGCACCCGTGCGTGAGGGCGCCTGACGGCGCGTGAGGGGAAGGATCGGCCACTGACTGTCCACCATCTCAACGAACTCCTGCTCATCTGCTCGCTCGTCCTGCTCATCGCCGTCGCGGCGGTGCGCGTCTCCTCCCGCAGCGGGCTCCCCAGCCTGCTCCTGTATCTCGGCATCGGGATCGCGATAGGGCAGGACGGGATCTTCGACGTCCAGTTCGACAACGCCGAGATGACCCAGGTCATCGGCTATGCCGCCCTGGTGGTGATCCTGGCCGAGGGCGGTCTGGGCACCAAGTGGAAAGAGATCCGCCCGGCGCTGCCGGCGGCGGTCGTGCTGTCGATCGTCGGTGTCGCGGTGAGCGTGGGGGTCACCGCGGCCGGTGCGCACTATCTGGTCGGGCTCGAATGGCGGCAGTCACTGATCATCGGCGCGGTGGTGTCCTCGACGGACGCCGCGGCTGTCTTCTCCGTCCTGCGCAAGGTCCCGCTGCCGTCCCGGATCACCGGCGTCCTGGAGGCCGAGTCGGGCTTCAACGACGCCCCGGTCGTCATCCTGGTCGTCGCCTTCTCCACGCCGGGCCCGGTGGACTCCTGGTACCTACTGGCCGGCAAGATCGCCCTTGAGCTGGCGATCGGCGCCGGGGTCGGGCTCGCGGTCGGCTGGCTCGGCTCCTACGGCCTTCGGCACGTGGCGCTGCCCGCGTCCGGCCTCTACCCGATCGCCGTGATGGCGATCGCCGTCACCGCGTACGCGGCGGGCGCCATGGCCCACGGCTCCGGCTTCCTCGCCGTCTATCTGGCCTCGATGGTCCTCGGCAACGCCAAGCTGCCGCACTGGCCCGCCACCCGGGGCTTCGCGGACGGCCTCGGCTGGATCGCCCAGATCGGCATGTTCGTCCTGCTCGGCCTGCTGGTCACCCCGCACGAGCTGTCCGGCGACTTCTGGCCCGCCGTGGTCATCGGCCTGGTCCTGACGATGGTGGCCCGGCCACTGGAGGTCCTTGTCAGCCTGGCGCCGTTCAAGATGCCCTGGCAGGAGAAGGCCCTGATGTCCTGGGCGGGGCTGCGCGGCGCCGTGCCCATCATCCTGGCCACGATCCCGATGGTCTCCGGGATCGACGGCAGCGAGCGGGTCTTCAACATCGTCTTCGTCCTGGTCGTCGTCTACACCCTCGTCCAGGGCCCGACACTGCCCTGGCTCGCCCGCAAACTGCGGATCTCGGACACCGAGACGGCCTCCGACCTGGGCATCGAGTCGGCGCCCCTGGAGCGACTGCGCGGCCATCTGCTGTCGGTGGCGATCCCACCCGAGTCGCGGATGCACGGCGTCGAGGTGCACGAGCTGCGGCTGCCGCCCGGAGCGGCGGTCACCCTGGTCGTACGGGACGGGACGAGCTTCGTGCCGGGGCCGACGACCGTGCTGCGGCGCGGCGACGAGCTGCTCGTGGTGGCGACGGATCCGGTACGGGACGCGGCCGAGGCCCGGCTGCGGGCGGTCGGCCAGGGCGGCAAGCTGGCGGGCTGGCTGGGCACGGGCGGCGGCACGGCCTCGCACCTCTAGGGCCTGTCCGGCCTCTAGGGCCTGTCCGGCGTCGTCCCGCGTCCATCGAATCAGGGAACCACCGGAAGAAGATCCGGTTAATCACAGGTGTGATCTCGGTCATCCGTGCGCTTTCACAGGCACGGAGCCGGATCCCCCTGTACCATGAAGGCACACCACTGATCGACCAACTCTGCCTGACGCAGAGCTGGCGCGACCGTATGGCGGTCGGAGGCTCTCGCAGTGAGCCCCGGCATCTACCGCAGTTCCGCGCAAGAGGACAGCTCTCGGCAACGCCCGTACTCACCCGTACCAGGGGCGCGCTACCAGGCGGCAGAAAGGCAAGGGCCGTGGCATCCACGGTCGCTTCCGAGCGTCGCCCGGGCTACGGGCAGCTCCTGCGCACTCCCGGCGCACTTTCGTACCTCCTGCCCGGCTTCGCCGCCCGGCAGCCCTTCGCGATGCTCACCATCAGCATCGTGCTCCTCGTCCAGCACACCACCGGCTCGTACGGCAGCGCCGGTGCCGTGGCCGCCGTCACCGGCGTCTCCATGGCCCTGTTCGCGCCCCAGAGCGGCAAGCTCGCCGACCGCTTCGGCCAGCGCGCCGTGCTGCTCCCCGGCGTCCTCGTGCACTCCGCCTCGGGCTCCGTGCTGATCGCGCTGGCGCTGGCCGGCGCCCCCCTGTGGGCGCTGTTCCTGGCCGCCGTCCCGACCGGCGCCTCGGTGCCGCAGATCGGTCCGATGGTCCGGGCCCGCTGGGCCGCCAAGCTCGACGGCTCGCCCCTGATGTCGACGGCCGCGGCCTTCGAGTCGGTGACCGACGAGTTCACCTTCGTCATCGGCCCGGTGCTGGCGACCGCGCTGTGCACCGGCGTCCACCCGGCGGCCGGACTGATCGCCGAAGCCGCGCTGACCCTGGTCGGCGGTCTGCTCTTCGCCGCCCAGCACCGCACCCAGCCGCAGCCCAGCCGCGCCGCCGCGGGCCACGCGCGCGTGGAGCACGTCTCCGCGCTCTCCATCCCCGGTGTGCGGGTCCTGGCCGTGTCGTTCCTCGGCATCGGCGCCGTCTTCGGCGGCATGCAGGTCTCGCTGACCGCGTTCTCCGAGGAGATCGGCAACCCCGGCGCCAACGGTCTGCTGTACGGGGTCTTCGCCGCGGGCAACATGCTGGCGGGCATCGCGTGCGGCGCCATCGCCTGGAAGTCCGCTCCCCGGACGCGGCTGATCGCCGGTTACACCGGACTGACCCTGGCCGCCTCGGGCCTGTGGGCCATGCACTCCGCGGTGCTGCTCGGCGGCCTCGGGCTGATCGTCGGCCTGTGCATCGCCCCGGCGCTGATCACCGGCTACACGCTGGTCGAGTCGCTGGTCCCGGCCTCCGCCCGGACCGAGGCCTTCACCTGGCTGACCGGCGCGGTGGCGCTGGGCCAGGCCGGAGCGGTCACGGTGGCCGGCCGACTGGCCGACGCCCACGGCTCCAGCGCGGGCTTCCTGGTGCCCATGGCGGGCACCGCGCTGGCCCTGATCACGCTGGTCTCGCTGCGCTCGCGGCTCGCGCCGCGCACCTCGGGACGGACCGTCGCCCGTAGTGGCGTGGGTCACCGAGTTCCCGTGACGGTGGACTGATCCAGCGGAATACGTCACTATGGACCGTCGTTAGCACTCATCGAGTGAGAGTGCCAGGAGGAAGACAAGTGCCGACCTACCAGTACCAGTGCACCGAGTGCGGCGAAGGCCTCGAGGCGGTGCAGAAGTTCACCGATGACGCCCTGACCGTCTGCCCGAGCTGCGACGGACGCCTCAAGAAGGTCTTCTCGGCCGTCGGCATCGTCTTCAAGGGCTCCGGCTTCTACCGCAACGACAGCCGCGGCGCCTCGTCGAGCAGCACGCCCGCGTCCTCGGCCGCCAAGCCGTCGACGTCGTCGAGCTCCGACTCGAAGCCGGCCGCCTCGACGACCTCCTCGTCGTCGAGCTCCACCAGTTCGTCGTCGGCCGCCTGACCCGGCCGTACGCCCCGGACACACCCGGACCCCGCCGTCCCCGACGGCGGGGTTTCGGCATGCCCACACCCGTTCTGGCCGCCGAGCGCCCCGGCTAGGGCCTGTCCGGCGGATCTGGTCGGCACGCGGGGGTCTGGCACGCCCTCCCCCAAGGCCGAAAGGGCCAGGGGGACCCCCAGCCGCGTTGTCGTCAATCACCGACGCTCCGCGTCGCCTCAATCCTCCGCCTTGCAGCATTGGGGTCTCCCCTGCTCGAACGAAGTTGAGAGCTTGGGGAAGCACCAGACCCCCGCTCACCAGCGCCAAAAGGCACCCCGGACCGAGGCCGACCAGATCCGCCGGACAGGCCCTAGGGTGCTGCGCATGACCAACGCGCGCGTGACCAACGCAGAGATCGGCGTCATCGGCGGCTCGGGCTTCTACTCGTTCCTGGAGGACGTGACCGAGATCCAGGTCGACACCCCCTACGGCAGCCCCAGCGACTCCCTGTTCCTCGGCGAGATCGCCGGGCGCCGGGTCGCCTTCCTGCCCCGGCACGGCCGCGGCCACCACCTCCCGCCGCACCGCATCAACTACCGCGCCAACCTGTGGGCCCTGCGCTCGGTGGGCGTGCGCCAGGTGCTCGGGCCGTGCGCGGTGGGCGGGCTGCGGCCCGAGTACGGACCGGGCACGCTGCTCGTGCCGGACCAGCTGGTGGACCGTACGAAATCGCGCGTCCAGACGTACTACGACGGCTACCCGCTGCCCGACGGCACGGTCCCGAACGTCGTGCACGTGGCGCTGGCCGACCCGTACTGCCCCGAGGGCCGCAAGGCCGCGCTCGCGGCCGCGCGCGGGCGGGACTGGGAACCGGTGGACGGCGGCACGCTGGTCGTCATAGAGGGCCCGCGCTTCTCCACGCGCGCGGAGTCGCAGTGGCACGCGGCGATGGGCTGGTCGGTGGTGGGCATGACCGGGCACCCCGAGGCGGTGCTCGCCCGCGAACTGGGGCTCTGCTACACGACGATGACCCTGGTCACCGACCTGGACGCGGGCGCGGAGACCGGCGAGGGCGTCTCCCACGAGGAAGTGCTGCGGGTCTTCGCGGCCAACGTGGACCGACTCCGCTCGGTGCTCTTCGACGCGGTGGCGGCCCTGCCGTCGGGCGAGCGGGACTGCCTGTGCACGCGGGCGCTGGAGGGGTTGGATACGGGGATTCGGCTGCCGTAGCGCTGCGGCGGGGGGGCGCTGGGGTCGGGGAGCTGCGGTCGGGGACGGGTCTGCGGTCAGCGACGGGCCTGCGGTCAGCGACGGGCCGCCCCATCTCCCCCACCGGGCGGCGGGGTTGTCCACAGCCGACGGCCCATCTGCCCGGGTGGGTGACGGAGTTGTCCACAACCCGCGAGTAATCCACAGGGCTCGGCGGGAAGTTGGCCGGGCGGGGATCGTGAGGAGCGTTCGAGCAGCACCCGCTCCTCACGATCGGTGGTGACCCGCCATGTCCTGGTCCTCTCCCCTGCCCTCCGCGACGCCCTCCTCGATCCCCTCCCCCGCCCCCTCTCCCCTGCCTTCCCCGGCCCCCGAGCCGGTCGGCGTCCCCGTCTTCCCGCCGCTGCGGGTGCGCGGGAGTCGGCACCGGCTACGGCGGGCGGTGCGGCGCCGGCGCCGCGCGATGGCGGCCGGGCTCGCGGTGGCGGCGGCCGCCCTCGCGGCGGTGGGCGCCCGGGCCCCGGGGCGTACGGATCCGGGGCACACGGACCCCGGATCCGCCGCCGCGACGAGTGCGGGCACCCAGCAGCGGAGCGCCGCATCCCGGCCCGCCCGCAAGGCCGTTGACGTGGTGTCCGCGCCGGTCCGGATCGCGGACGCGGAGACCGTGCGGCTGCTGCGGCCCGGCGACCGGGTCGATGTGATCGCGGCGGCCGACCCGCCCTCGGGCGGCCCGGGCGCGGCACACCTGGTGGCCTCGGACGTGCGGGTGACCGACGTGCCCCGGCCGCGCGAGCCCTCCTCCGACGAGGGGGCACTGGTCGTCCTGTCCGTCCCCCGCGCCACCGCGACGACGCTCGCGGGTGCCGGCGCGACCTCCCGACTGGTGGTGACCTGGCGATGAATCGCACTGACTTCCTGTCAAGTCACCTGTTTGCGTACGCGGATTGGACAGCGCGGCCATGCGCTGACGTAGGTTGCGGAACGGTTTGCTCCACCCCCCGCACCTGCGAAGAGAGGCTCACTCGTGACCGACGAGAAGAAGGGCGGCAGCCTGCTGGAGGGCTTCAAGGCCTTCCTGCTGCGCGGCAATGTGATCGACCTGGCGGTCGCGGTGGTCATCGGCGCCGCGTTCACCGCCGTCGTGAACTCGGTCGTGAAGGGCGTCATCAATCCGCTGGTCGGCGCGTTCGGGACGAAGGACCTGAACAGCTACAGCTCGTGTCTGAAGGGCCCGTGCGGGATCGACCCCAAGACGGGCGAAGCCGTCTCCGGCATCCCGATCATGTGGGGTTCGGTCCTCAGCGCGGTGCTGAGCTTCGTCATCACGGCGGCCGTCGTGTACTTCCTGATGGTCCTGCCGATGGCCAAGTATCTGGCCAAGCGGGCCCAGCGGGACAAGGCCAAGGAAGGCGTCCAGGAGACCCTGGAGGTCAGCGAGCTGGAGGTGCTGAAGGAGATCCGCGACGCTCTGGTCTCCCAGCGCGGCTCGGGGCACAGCGCGCCGTAGCGCACGGCCCGCGCACGGGTCAGATGTGGTGGGGCGGCTTCTCATCGAGGAAGCGCGCGAGATCGGCCGCGCTGCCGGTGGCAGGGGCCCGCTCACCCCACCCGCGGTCCGTGTCGTCCGAGGACTGCTGGTCCAGCGGATCGTCGAAGACCAGCTTGGGCCTGGGCTTCGGGTCGGACACCGGCTTCGCATCGCGCGGTCCGGGGGCGGGGGCGGTACTCATACCTCCAGGGTACGGCGAGGCGCCGCCCGGTGCGGCGACGCCCGGTGCGGCGACGCCCGGTGCGGCGACGGCCGATGCGGCGACGGCCGATGCGGCGACGGCTTCGGGGCCCACCCGTGCTCCCTCCCCCGCCCACGCTCCCGGCGCTCGCCCTCCCGCCGGCGGCCCTCTCCGTCAGGGCCCACCCCGTCAGCGGTCCTTCGGGTCGAGCAGCCGGAGGCCGAGGACCACGAGGAACGACAGGCCGAGGAACCCCGTGCCCCACCAGGCGGTTCCGGTGTTGCCCTTCATCCACTCGTTGACGATCACCGTCAGCCCCCAGAGCTGGCCGACGACCACGGTGATCGCCAGGGTGAGGCGGGCCGTCAGCTTCGAGGACCGCTCCGGCTCCTGCTCGGTGCCCGCGCCGGGGCCTGGTCCGGTGCGGCGGATCCGGGGATCGCCGTATCCGCTGGTGGCACGGATCTGGGGGTACCGGTCCCGTACGGGACGGTTGAGACGGGGCTGGGTGCTGCCGGAGGTGTACGGGGGCGGCGCGGGCACCATGGCCTCGCCGCTCCCGGCCGGGCCGGTGTCGGCGCTCATGTCCGCTCGCTCCTCTCGGTCTGGGTCCGCGTTCCCGGGCAGCCGATCCGGGCCGCCATGTCCGGTCGCTGCTCGCCGAACTGCCGGCACATGGCGGACTTGACGCTCTCGCCGGAGCGGGTGGTGGCGACCGCCCAGACGCTGCCGTCGATCTCCTCCACGAGGAGCACCTTCGGCAGCGGGCGGGGCGGCGGTCCGGCGGTCACCTCACCGGTGCGGGCGTCGAAGACGCCTTCGTGGCAGGGGCAGTACAGCTCGCCGTCGTTGCCCCGGTCCTCGCGCCACAGCACCGCGCAGGCCAGATGCGTACAGACGGCGGAGTAGCCGACGAGGGTGCCGTCCTTGAGGCGGACGCCGACCGCCCGGTCGTCCTCGCCGGGGAAGCGGAAGGCGATGGACTCGCCGGGGCGGAGCCGGTCGGCGACGCGCTTGGCCTTGGGGGCGTCCTCGCTGTCCCCGTGCCGGTGGAGCACGCCTCCGGCGACGGCGACCGCGCCGACGGCGAGCCCGCCGGAGACGGTGGTCACGATCCGCAGATAGTCGCGGCGGGTGGTGAGCGAGTCGGCGGCGACGCGGTCGCGCAAGGCCACCTGAGCGGGGTCGGGCCAGGGGGCCGGGCCGGGCTGACCCGGTCCGCTCTCGCCAGGGCCGCCGCCAGGGGTGCCGGGCCCTCCGGAACCGTCGGGGCCTCCCGGACCTCCCGGGCCTCCGGCTCCGCTCGGGTCGCCCGCCGCCGGGGGCTGTTCGGTCGTGCTCATCGGACCGTCCTTCCGTTCACCTCGACGATCGGGAGGCCGCCGGGGACCGGCCACTGGACCTTGTCGGCGGGGACGACCATCGCCACTCCGGTGGACACAACGACATCGCCGAACGTGAAGGAGTCGGCGACCTGGACGCCGGGGCGCTCGGCGCGGAGCTCTTCGACGGTTCCGTAGAAGAGGGCTCCGGTGGGGCAGACCGTGGCGCACATGGGGGCGAGGCCGTAGGCGGTGCGGTCGTAGCAGAGGTTGCACTTCATCTGCAGCTTCGCCTGGAGGTCGATCTTCGGTACGCCGAAGGGGCAGGCGTTGACGCAGTTGGCGCAGCCGATGCAGCGGGTGGTGTCGGCCTGCTGCACCACACCGTCGGCGGTCACCAGGATCGCGTCGGCGGGACACACCTCGGCACAGGGGGCGACCGGGTCCTCGCAGTGCATACAGACCGTGGGAAGGGAGGCGACCGAGTGCCCCTCGTCGGGGTAGTCGAGATGGATCATGGATTTGCCCCGGTGCGAATCGCACTCGCGGCAGGCCGAGACACAGGCCTGGCAGCCGATGCAGCGCCCGGGGTCGATGAAGATCGTTCTGCCCATCATGGCGGGCGTCAGCCCCTCTCGGCGGTGCCGCGCCCCTGCGGGGACGTGGGCGGCAGGGGGTCGGTACGGGAGACCTGGGCGGCCGGATAGGCCACGTGGCCGGGCGCGGTCGGGGGCGCGGGGACCTCGGCGACCCGGTCACCGGGCTCGATGCGGCAGGCGCAGACCTTGTACTCGGGAATCTTGGAACGGGGGTCGAGAGCGTCGATGGTGAGCGCGTTGGCGGCCGTGGGAACCGGCCAGTGGTACGGGATGAAGACGGTGTCGGGGCGGATCGCCTCGGTGACCAGGGCGGGGAAGACCGCGCTGCCGCGCCGGGTGACGACGCGGACCGGGGCGCCGTTGCGGAAGCCGTGCGAGGGGTGGACCTCGACCCAGGGGCGCGGGGTCTGCTCGACGAGGGCGCCGAGCCGGCGCGTCTGGTTGCCGGAGAGGAAGTGCGCCACGGTCCGGCCGGTGGTGAGGGAGAGGGGGTGCTCGTCGTCGTACGGGTCCATCGGCGGGTGCCATTCGACGACCTGCATATGGATCTTGCCGTCGGGGTGCGAGGTCCGCCCGTCCTCGAAGAGGCGGGGGGTGCCGGGGTGGTCGGTGGAGGGGCAGGGCCAGGCGATCCCGCCGGTCTCCTCCAGGCGCTCGTAGGTGATGCCGTAGTAGTCGTTGACCGTTCCGGCGGAGGCGATCCGCAGCTCGTCGAACACCTCGCGGGAGCCGGGGAAGGCGAACTTGTCGCCCGCGCCCAGGCGCTGGGCGAGCTGGCAGATCACCCAGGTGTCGGTGCGGACCCCGGCGGGTGGCTCCTGGGCCTTGTTGTGCTTGACGACCCTGGCCTCGGCGTTGGCCATCACGCCTTCGTCCTCGGCCCAGGTGGTGACGGGGAAGACCACGTGCGCGTTGGCCGCGGTCTCGGAGAGGAAGAAGTCGAATTGGGCGTGGAATTCGAGGGTGTCGTAGCCCTCCTTGACGGTCGAGTAGTTCGGGAGCGAGACGAAGGGGTTGTTGCAGATGCCGATCAGACCGCGGATCTCCTGGCGGCGCATCTGATGGACCATTTCCATCATCGAGGTTCCGGCGGGCGGGAGTTCGGACTCCTCGATGCCCCAGATCTCGCAGATCTGCCGGCGGTGCTCGGCGTTCATGATGGAGCGCCCGCCGGGCAGCAGATCGGCCTTCTGGCCGTGCTCGCGGCCGCCCTGGCCGTTGCCCTGGCCGGTGATGGTGCCGTAGCCGGCGCCGGGCTTGCCGAGGTTCCCGGTGGCGACGCAGAGGTTGATCACGGAGAGGCAGTTCTCGACGCCCTGCGAGTGGTGCTCGATGCCCCGGGCGTGCCAGGCCATGGCTTTCGGGGCGCGGGCGAAGGTGCGGGCCACCTCGACGATCTGGGCGGCCGGGACCCCGCAGATCTCGGCGGCCCGCTCGGGGGGATACTCGGCGGCTTTGTCGCGGACCTCCTCCCAGCCGGTGGTGTGGGCGCCGACGTAGGCCTCGTCGTCGAGCTCCTCCGTGATGACCACCTGGAGGAGCGCGTTGAAGAACGCCGAGTCGGTACCGGGCTTGAGGGCGACGTGGATGTCGGCGGTGCGGGCGATCGCCGTCTCGCGCGGGTCGACCACGATCAGCGAGGCGCCCCGGTCGCGCGCTCCCCACACGTACTGGGTCATGACGGGGAAGCACTCGCCGACGTTGGACCCGGCGATGAGCAGGCAGTCGGTGAGGAGGATGTCGGAGAAGGGGTTGGCGGCCCGGTCGATGCCGAAGGCGAGCTTGTTGGCGCCGGCCGCGGAGACCATGCACAGCCGGCCGTTGTAGTCGACGTGCCGCGACTTGAGCGCGACGCGGGCGAACTTGCCGACCAGATAGGTCTTCTCGGAGAAGAGGCTGGCCCCGCCGAGCAGCCCGAAGGCGTCGTTGCCGTGGGCGGCCTGGATGCGGCGGACCTCGTCGGCCGTGTGGTCCAGGGCCTCCTCCCAGGAGACCTCTCGGAACGGCTCGGCGCGGGAGTGGCGCAGCAGCGGTGCGGTGAGCCGGTCGGGGTGGTTGACCTGCTGGTACGCGTTGATGCCCTTGGGGCACAGGCGCATCCGGTTGATGTCGTGGTTGCGGGGTTCGACGCCGAAGACCTTGCCGCCCTTGTCGACGCGGAGATACATCCCGCACTGCACTCCGCAGAAGCAGCAGTGGGTGGGGACGAGGGTCTCGCCGTCCTGGTCGGCGCGCCACCGGTCGGCCGGGATGCCGCCCGCGTCGCGGAAGTTGCGGGTGCCGGGCGGGGCGAGGGAGGGGTCCAGCGGGAGCCGGTTCACTTGTAGCCCTTCTTGACGTGCGCGAGGTAGGCGGTGCCGCGCAGCACCCGCTTGCAGCGCGGGCAGTACTCGGCCCAGGCGTCGAAGCCGAGGTCCAGGTCGCGCATGGTCCCCCGCAGGTTCTCGACGTAGGGGGCGGTGTCGACGGGCTGACCGCAGCGGCGGCAGTGGAAGACCTGCTCGTCCTGGCGGGCGGTGTACTTGAACAGCTGCATCCCGACGGCGGCCGGCCGCTGGACGATGTGGAAGAACTTCCCGAACGGGATGTAGATGAGGGTCAGCACCACCGACACCATGTGCAGCACCGCGAGGAACTCGTAGCCCCCGCCGTGCAGGAAGATCGACGAGAAGGTGAGGAGGAGGCCGGTCACGGAGATGACGATCAGCAGGATCAGCGGGACCAGGTCGTAGGCGAACCGCTGGCCGGTGATCGCACCGCGGTCCTTCATCCGGCGCCACAGGAAGTACGAGGCGCCGGGGATGACCAGGACGGCGGCGATGTCCAGGCCGTGGAACATCAGCCAGCCGAGGACGTTCAGCGAGTCGAAGCCGAGGATCTTGACGCCCCAGATCCGCATCTCGTAGCCGGGTCCGGAACCGGTCGACGAGGTGAAGGTGAACCAGCCCCAGGTGAGGGGGAAGGTGATCGCGGCGGCCAGCAGACAGCCCCAGAAGATCAGCTGGTGGGCGGCCCAGCGGGCGTGCGAGCGGGCGCCAAGGAACTTCTGGAGGCCGAGGTAGGTGGCGGCCATCTTGGGCAGGGCGGTCGGTGCCCGGCGGAAGTTGGCGGCGGAGAACAGGCTGCGCCGGCCCTGCTTGAAGAGGCGGCGGGCGCCCGGGGAGGAGATCCAGACGGTGTAGCGGTAGGCGACGCCGAAGGCGAGGAAGACGGTGGCGCAGGCGTACGGCAGGAGGGCGGAGTCGAAGTCCTTCAGCCGGCGGCTGCCGAAGACGATGGCGAGGATCAGCAGGAGGGAGACGGCGGTACCGGCGGCGGTCGCGCGCAGCGCGACGGCGGGCTTCGCTGCGGGAGGCTTCGCTGCGGGAGGCTCGGTCACCCGGCCACCGTAGGTGCATCTGACTGGTTATCACCTGTTTTGACGGGTGGCGGGGTGAACCCTTCAGTCGGATGCAGCCAGACGCGGCCAGATGCACAGTCAGACGCGGTCGGGCTCGGTCGGGTGCGGGTGGATCCAGTCGGACGGCGTGCGGACCGTGGGCGGCGAAGGCCGCACGGGCGGCGGTGAGCTCGTCCGGGGACGGGACGGCGTGTCGTGCAGGGTGAAGCATGCCCAGCGCCTGCCACTTGGCCTCGCCGAGCTTGTGGAAGGGCAGGACGTCGACGCGCGAGACATTGCCGAGGGAGGCGGCGAAGGCGGCGGCGCCCTCGACGTCGGCGGGGTCGTCGGTGAGACCGGGGACGAGCACGAACCGTACCCAGACGTCCTGGCCGAGGTCGGCGAGGCGGTGGGCGAAGTCCAGGGTGGGCCGCAGGGGGCGGCCGGTCACCTTCTTGCAGGTGTCCCGGTCCCACGACTTGATGTCCAGGAGCACCAGGTCGACGTCCTTCAGCAGCGCGTCGGTGGCGCGGACGCCGAGGAGGCCGGCGGTGTCGAGGGCGGTGTGCAGGCCGAGCTCGTGCTTCATCCGGTGCAGCAGTTCCCCGGTGAAGACCGGCTGGACAGGGGCTCGCCGCCGCTGACGGTGGCGCCGCCGCCCGCGGCCGCGACGAACCGCGTGTACGTGCGGGCCTCGGCGATCACGTCGTCGGCCGAGGTGCGGCGGCCGTCGCGCATCCGCCGGGCAACCCGCCCGGCGGACCCGGTTGCCGCCCGGGGACGGGGACCGTCTGGTCTCCTATCCCCCATGCCCCGCATGACCGCACGCAGCCGCCACGAGGAACACCGCGCGGCGACGCCCCTGGAACTCTTCTTCGACCTCTGTTTCGTCGTCGCCGTCGCCCAGGCCGGCGCCCGGCTCGTCCACTCGCTCGCCGAGGGGCACCTCGGCACCGGGCTCGCCGGCTATGTGGCCGTCTTCTTCGCCATCTGGTGGGCCTGGATGAACTTCACCTGGTTCGCCTCGGCGTACGACAGCGACGACGTGCTCTACCGGGTCGTCACGCTCGTACAGATCACCGGCGTCCTCATCCTCGCCGCCGGTGTGCCGCGCGCCTTCGACGACAGCGACTTCACCGTCTGCGTCGTCGGCTACATCGTGATGCGGCTCGCCCTGACCAGCCAGTGGCTGCGGGCGGCGCGCAACGCGGCGGACCCGGCCGAGCGGCGGATGGCGCTGCTGTACGCCGCCGGGCTCGTCGTGTGCCAGCTCGGCTGGATCGGGATGCTCTTCGTGCCGGCCGGCACCGCCCGCTCCTGGGTGTTCGTGGTGCTGGCGGCCGCCGAGCTCTCCGTACCCGTGATCGCCGAGCGCGCCACGCAGAGCACCTGGCACCCGCACCACATCGCCGAGCGGTACGGCCTGTTCACCCTGATCGTGCTCGGCGAGACGGTCGCCGCCGCCACCGTCGCCGTACAGGAGGCGCTGGACGAGCACGAGGCGCTGGGCGAGCTGCTGCCGCTCGCGGGCGGCGGGCTGCTGATCGTCTTCGCCGCCTGGTGGATCTACTTCGCGGTGCCGATCGCCGGGCACCTCACCTCGAACAGCCAGGCGTTCGCCTGGGGGTACGGCCACTTCGTCATCCTCGGCTCGGCCGCCGCCATCGGGGCCGGGATGGAGGTGGCGGTCGAGCAGGCCGTCGGCAAGGCGCACATCTCCACGGCGGCGGCCGCGGCCGCCGTCACCGTGCCGGCCGCCCTGTTCATGCTGACCGTCTGGGCCCTGCACTCGCGCCACTTCAAGCGGACCCTCGCCCAGCAGCTGACCCTGCCGGTCTCGGCGGTGGCGATCCTGGCCTGCACCTTCGCCGGGCACGGCGCCGTCCTCGCCGCCGGTCTGGTGGCCGCCGCCACGGTCGCTGTCGGCGTGACCCTCAGCCGCCGTAGTGTCGGGAGTTATGACTGAGCATCAGAAGGCCCGGCCCGCGAGCGCCGACTCGATCACCGACGTGCCCGGCTTCCTCGTCGGGCACGCCTCCGTCCCCGGCGAGCGCGCCCTGTCCGGGACGACCGTCGTCCTCGCCCCGGCCCCCGGCGCCGTCGCCGCCGTCGACGTGCGCGGCGGCGGGCCCGGCACCCGGGAGACCGACGCCCTCGACCCGCGCAACGTCGTCGAGCGGATCGACGCCGTGGTGCTGACGGGCGGCAGCGCGTACGGACTCGACGCCGCGGGCGGGGTCATGGCCTGGCTGGAGGAGCGGGGGCGCGGTGTACGGGTGGGGCCCGAGCCGCACCAGGTGGTGCCGGTCGTCCCGGCCGCCTGCGTCTTCGACCTCGGGCGCGGCGGCGACTGGCGCGCCCGCCCGGACGCGGCCACCGGCCGGGCCGCCGCCGAGGCCGCGGGCCCCGAGGCCGCCCAGGGCAGCGTCGGCGCCGGGACCGGGGCGGTCGCGGGGGGCCTCAAGGGAGGGGTCGGCACCGCGAGCGTGACCCTGCCCTCGGGCGCCACCGTGGGCGCGCTGGTCGTCGTCAACGCCGCGGGGTCGGTGCTCGACCCCGACACCGGCGCGCTGTACGGGCTGCGGGGGCGTATCGCGTACCCCGAACCGGACGTCCACGAGGCGGCCTCGAAGCGGCTCGGCGAGGTCCTTGCCGCCGCCGGGCTGCCGCCCCTGAACACCACGCTCGCGGTCGTCGCCACCGACGCGCCGCTCACCCGGCCGCAGGCGCAGAAGCTCGCGGGCACCTCGCACGACGGGCTGGCCCGCGCGATCCGGCCGGTGCACCTGATGCACGACGGCGACACCGTCTTCGCCCTCGCCACGGGCGTCGGCGACCCCCTGCCGCCGGTCGACCTCAACCACGTGCTTGCGGCGGGTGCGGACGCGGTGGCCCGGGCGATCACCAAGGCCGTGCTCGCCGCCGACGGGGTGGAGGGCCCCGGTGGCACCTTCCCGTCCTACCGCGATCTGTACGGGAGTTGAGCCCCCGGGCCCGGCCTTCATGTGGCGTGAGTCACAGGCCTCGCCCGCAACCATTCCGCCCACATGGGTGCTCTGTGCACGTACTGGAGTAACGCACGTACAGATGGAGCAGCCCGTGACCTCGCCCGACACCGCCGCGCAGCCGCAGTCCCGCACCCCGCAGCAACTGCGCACCCGGCGGCGGGCGTTCGCCGCCGCCTCGGCGCTGCTGCTCGGCGCCCTGACCCTGACCGCCTGCGGCGGCAGCGCGTCGGGCTCCGACAAGGGCAAGGGCGACGGCAAGGGCGACGACGCGGCCGCCGCCCAGGAGGCCTCCTCGCTGAAGATCACCATCTCGGCGAAGGACGGCTCGGCCAACGCCAGCATCAACGGCACCGCCGTCACCGCCCAGGGCGGCAAGCTCACCCAGGTGACCCTGACCGAGGCCCAGACCGGCAAGGCGGTGGCCGGCGCGCTCGCCGCCGACGGTCTTTCCTGGAAGCCCGCAGGGAAGCTGGAGCGCGGCACCCAGTACAAGATCATGGCGACCGGCAAGGACGACAAGGGCCGGTCCGCGACCGAGAACTCGGCCTTCACCACGGTCACTTCGAAGAACAGCTTCATCGGCACCTACACGCCGGACAACGGCGCGACCGTCGGCGTCGGCATGCCGGTCTCGTTCACCTTCGACAAGGCGATCACCGACAAGAAGGCCGTCCAGTCGCACATCACGGTCAGCTCCAGCAGCGGCCAGCAGGTGGTCGGCCACTGGTTCGGCACCCAGCGCCTCGACTTCCGGCCGCAGGACTACTGGAAGGCCGGGTCCAAGGTGACGATGAAGATCGCCCTGGACGGGGTGCAGGGCGCGGCCGGCGTCTACGGCGTGCAGTCCAAGACCGTCACCTTCACCATCGGCCGCAACCAGGTCTCCACGGTCGACGCCAAGACGCAGACCATGACCGTGCAGCAGGACGGAAAGACCGTCAAGACGATCCCGATCTCGGCGGGCAGCGCCGAACACTCCACGTACAACGGGCAGATGGTGATCTCCGAGAAGTTCACCGAGACGCGGATGAACGGCGCGACGGTCAACTTCGGCGGCGAGTACGACATCAAGGACGTGCCGCACGCGATGCGCCTGTCCACCTCGGGGACCTTCATCCACGGCAACTACTGGTACCGGGGCAACCCGTTCGGCAACGCGGGAACCAGCCACGGCTGCGTGGGGCTCCGGGACGTCCAGGGCGCTCAGGGGGACACGCCCGGCAAGTGGTTCTTCGATCACTCGCTGATCGGTGACGTGGTGACGGTCAAGGGCTCGCCCGACAAGACGATCGCCCCCGACAACGGCCTGAACGGCTGGAACATGTCGTGGAGCGAGTGGCAGGCGGGCAGCGCCGGCTGACCGTCCACCGGAGCGCGGCCCGGCGCACCGCCCCGGGCCGCCTCCCCTCGCCTTTCCCGGGCCTTTCCCCGCCGTTCCAAGCCGATGAGAATGTTTCGGCCATGCCCGCTGCGCGAAGCGCGCGCAAGGGCTACGTTGAGCACCCTCTACGTGACGAACAGCTACGGCGGGGAGACGCCTTGGTGCCCAACGAGTGCGAGTACGAGACGGCCGAGGAGCACCTCGCCGGTCTGCTCGGCCGCGCGCTGAACTCGTTCGACCTGCCGGACGAGCTGGTCGAGAGCCTCGGCTCGGCCCTCGCGCACGCCACTTCGCTGCACTCGTCGCTGCACGCCTCGGGCGGCCCCGGCCGCCCCCGGCTCAGCCGCGAGACCTACCGCCACACCTATCTCCTCCTCGACGGCGCCACGGTCACCCTGTGGGAGGTCGTGCACGGCCGGGGCAACGAGGTGTACGCGGACGAGGAGAGCGCCCTGGTGGCCGCGGCCCGGCTGCGCGAGCGGGTCCTGCCGGGCCTCGCGCCCGGGTTCGCGGACGACGACCTGGACCCGGGCCTGACCGGCTTCGAGGTCCTGAGCGGGCCGGCGCCGGTGGAGCGCGCCGGGACGGGCAGGACGTACGAGGCGGACGGCTCGGCCGACCACGCGCGGCGGCTGCTGCGCCGCGCCGAGAACCCGGACCGGCCCGGCGAGAGCGTGGCCCGCCGGCTGCGCGGCGCCCTCGCCCACCGCATCACCCGGGCCCTGGGCGGCCACGGCGGGGCGGGCGGGCGCGGCGGGGTCATCCTCTACGAGCACGCGTTCCTGCTCCTCGACGGCGTCGAGCTGAGCCTGTGGGAGGTCGAGCACACGGCGACGCCGGACGGCAGCCACATGTGCGAGGTGTACGCGGCGGAGGAGTCGGCGCGGGCCGCGATGGAGCGGCGGGCACGGGTCTCCTGACGTACGAGAAGACGCCGGGCGCGGTGGAGGTCTCTCCACCGCGCCCGGCGTCGTTCGTCACCGGCGCCGCGTCACGGGGTGAGCGCGGGCTCCTTGGTGACGCCGTCGGACGGGGCCTCGTCCGCCGCGCCCTCCAGGTGCTGCTTCGGCTCGGCCGGGAGCAGGAACATCCCGACGAAGACCACGACGCAGACCGCCGTCACGACCCACAGCGAGCGCTGGAAGGCGTGCGAGAACGCCGGGCCGATCTCGGTGAGCGGCAGGTTGTCGCTGATCGCGCCGAAGAAGACCACCGAGACCAGACCGAGGCCCAGCGCGTTGCCCGCCTGCTGCACGGTGTTGATCAGGCCGGACGCCGAACCCGCGTGCTCCTGCGGGACCTCGGAGAGGACCGCGTCGGTGAGCGGGGCGACGATCAGGCCCATGCCGATGCCGAGCACCACCAGCGGCACCATCATCTGCCAGGAGGTGATGTCCGTCCCGTAGTGGTGCGCCTCCCAGATGTAGACCAGCATGCCGAGGGCGGTGACCAGGGCGCCCGCCTGGAGCACCTTGCGGCCGAACTTCGGCACCAGGGTCTGCACGGACATGCCCGCCGCGGCCGACAGGGCGATGGAGAACGGGACGCCGGTCAGACCGGCGTGCAGCGCGCTCCAGCCCAGGCCGATCTGCATGTACAGCGTCCAGACCAGGAAGAAGATGCCCATCGCGATGCCGAACGTCAGCTGCACCGCGATGCCCGCCGCGAAGCTCTTCACCCGGAACAGCGAGAGCTCCACCAGCGGCGAGCCGTCCTTGGCCGCCTTGTGCTTCTCGTACGCCACGAGCACGCCGAAGACGACCAGGCTGCCGACCATCGACAGGTGGCCCCACAGCGGCCAGCCCAGCTCGCGGCCGCGGGTCAGCGGGTAGAACAGCATCAGCAGGCCGAGGGTGACCAGCGCGACGCCCACGAAGTCGAGCTTGAGGGCCTTGGGCGCCTTGGACTCGGAGATGAACTTGGCGCCCAGGACCAGGCCCGCGATGCCGACCGGCAGGTTGATCAGGAAGATCGGACGCCACTCCAGGCCGAACAGGTTCCACTCGGTCAGCAGCGCGCCCAGGATCGGGCCGGAGACCGCGCCCAGGCCGATGATCGCGCCGAACATGCCGAAGACCTTGCCGCGCTCCTCCGCCGGGAAGGTCGCGTGGATGATCGAGAGCACCTGCGGCACCATCAGGGAGGCCATGCCGCCCTGGAGGATGCGGGAGGCGACCAGCATCTCCGGGTTGGCCGCGAGGCCGCAGAGCGCCGAGGCGACGGTGAAGCCGGTCATGCCTATGAGGAAGAGCCGCTTGCGGCCGTGGATGTCGCCGAGGCGGCCACCGGTGATCAGACCGGCGGCGAACGCCAGGCCGTAACCCGCGGTGATCCACTGGATCGAGGCGAAGGTCGCCCCGGTGTCCTTCTGGATCGAGGGAATCGCTACGTTGACGATCGTGACGTCGACCAGGTCCATGAAGGCCGCGGTCATCACGATGGCCAGGGCGAACCACCGTCGGCGGTCGTTCGCGGCGGCCGCTGTGCCGGGGCTCGCGGCTTCTGGGGGATTGGTCGTGGTGGAGGTCATGGAAAGAAGTTAGACCGTATGTAGGTCAGACTGCGTCCTAATTTTCCCGCATCCTGTATCCCATGACGGACACCCCGGCTCGGCTCCTCCAGCTCCTGTCCCTGCTCCAGACGCCCCGCGAGTGGCCCGGCGGCGAGCTCGCCGAGCGGCTGAACGTCTCGCGGCGCACGGTCCGCCGGGACGTCGACCGGCTGCGCGAACTCGGCTACCCGGTCCAGGCGACCCTGGGCACGGACGGCGGGTACCGCCTGGTCGCCGGGAAGGCGATGCCGCCGCTGGTCCTCGACGACGAGGAGGCCGTGGCCATCGCGGTCGGGCTGCGGGCGGGCGCGGGGCACGCGGTCGACGGGGTGGAGGAGGCTTCGGTACGGGCGCTGGCCAAGCTGGAGCAGGTGCTGCCGTCCCGGCTGCGGCACCGGGTCGCCACCCTCCAGGCCGCGACGATGCCGCTGGTGGGGCCGTGGCGGGGCGACGGCGCGAGTGTCGACCCGCACACGCTGACCGTGATGGCGTCGGCCGTCACCGGCAAGGAGCGGCTGCGGTTCGACTACCGCAAGGGCGACGGCAGCGAGTCGCGCCGCCAGGTCGAGCCGTACCGGCTGGTGTCGACGGGGCGGCGGTGGTACCTCGTCGCGTACGACATCGAGCGCGAGGACTGGCGTACGTTCCGGGTCGACCGGGTGGAGTCCCCGTTCGCGACGGGGTCGCGGTTCGCGCCCCGGGAGCTGCCGGCGCAGGACGCGGCGGAGTTCGTGAGCCGGTCGCTGACCCGGATGCAGCCGGAGCTGGACCTGGACGTGACGTTCGAGGCGCCCGCCGACTTCGTGGCGGCGCGGCTCACGGGGATGGGCACGCCGGTGCCGCTCGGGGAGGCGCGGTGCCGGCTGCGGGCCCGGGTCACGGAGTCGCTGGAGTGGGTGGCGGTCCGGCTGGCCCTGGTGGACTGCGAGTTCGCGGTGGCGTCACCGGTCGCGTTGACGGAGTACCTGGCGGACCTGGGCGGTCGGATCACTCGGGCGGCGGGGCCGGGGCTGGGGTAACCGGGCAAGGGGGGAGCCCCCGGCACCAGGGGGGGTGGGTGCCGGAGGCTCGTCTATGGGGGGCGGTGCTTACGCCGCCGCGTCGAAGCCCGTGTCCCGTGCCATCTTCTTCAGTTCGAGCAGCGCGTGCTTCTCGATCTGGCGGATGCGCTCGCGGGTCAGGCCGTGCTCCTTGCCGACCTCCGTCAGCGTGCGCTCGCGGCCGTCGACGATTCCGTACCGCATCTTGATGATGGAGGCGGTGCGCTGGTCGAGCTTGCCGATCAGGTCGTCGAGCTCCTCGCTGCGCAGCAGCGTGAGCACGGACTGCTCGGGGGAGATCGCCGAGGTGTCCTCCAGGAGGTCGCCGAACTGGGTCTCGCCCTGGTCGTCGACCGCCATGTTGAGCGAGACCGGGTCGCGCGCCCAGTCCAGGACGTCGATGACCCGCTCCGGCGTGGAGCCCAGCTCCGCCGCCACCTCGGTGGGCTCCGGCTCCCGGCCGTTCTCCCGGTTGAACTCGCGCTGGACGCGGCGGATGCGGCCCAGCTCCTCCACCAGGTGGACGGGGAGGCGGATGGTGCGGGACTGGTCGGCTATCGAGCGCGTGATGGCCTGGCGGATCCACCACGTCGCGTACGTCGAGAACTTGAAGCCCTTGGCGTAGTCGAACTTCTCCACCGCGCGGACCAGGCCCGCGTTGCCCTCCTGGATCAGGTCGAGCAGGGGCAGGCCCGCCCTCGGGTAGCGCCGGGCCACGGCGACGACGAGGCGGAGGTTGGAGCGGATGAAGAGGTCCTTGGCCCGGTCACCGGCGGCGACCAGGGTTTCGAGCTCCTCGCGAGAGGCGCCGCCCGCCTTGCTCTCCACCTCGCCGTCGAGGATCTGGCGTGCGTACACACCCGCCTCGATGGTCTGGGAGAGCTCGACCTCCTTGGCGGCGTCGAGCAGCGGCGTGCGCGCGATCTCGTCGAGGTACATCCCGACCAGGTCGCGGTCGGCGATCTCCCCGCTGACGGCGCGAACACTGCTCCCCGACTTGGATCCGCTGCTTGCGGTCCGACGGGCGACGGCGCGGGTTGCCATGCGTGCTCCCTTGCTGTGTAGGTCGCGACACCCTCCCGGGTGCCCTGCATCCGATGGAAACAACGGCTGGAATCCGGACAGAATTCCCGTCCCGCCCATCGATTTTCCTGATCATGCAGTACCCTGTGCCGCCACCGGTGGCGGACGGATGCCGCGGGAACGTACAGAGGCGCAGGTCAGACCCGGTGCCGGGACTCTCCGTCCGCGGCCGTGACCACCGTCCGCATGAGACCGGCGTCACACCCGAAACAGTTGCCTTCACCCCGGAAGAGCCCCATCCCCGTTCCGCTCTCCCACCCTGAAGACGACCCGCACCGCCTTCTGGTTGCTCAGGATGTCCAAACTGCCCGGATTCTCGGGCGCCCGTCCCGGCCGGACCGCTCTCAGCCGAACTGCACCGACCGCTTCGCCAGCCCCATCCAGAAGCCCTCGATGACGCTGCGGGCCCCGCCCGGCTCGCCCTCCGCCGCGCCCAGGGTCACGAACAGCGGGGCGAAGTGCTCGGTGCGGGGGTGCGCGAGGCGGCCCGCCGGGGACTTGTGCGCGAAGTCGAGCAGGGCGTCCACATCGGCGGCGGCCAGGGCACGCGCTCCCCAGTCGTCGAACTCGGCCGACCAGCCGGGCACCCCGCCCGCATGGCGCAGCGCCGCCAGGTTGTGGGTGAAGAAGCCGCTGCCGACGATCAGGACGCCTTCGTCGCGCAGGGGCGCGAGCTTGCGTCCGATGTCCATCAGCTTCCGGGGGTCGAGCGTGGGCAGCGAGATCTGGAGGACGGGGATGTCGGCGGCCGGGTACATCTCCACCAGCGGGACGTACGCGCCGTGGTCGAGGCCGCGGTCCGGGACGTCCTGGACCGGCGCTCCTGCGCCGCGCAGCAACTTCCGTACACTGTCGGCGAGTTCGGGGGCGCCCGGAGCCGCGTACCGCACCTGGTAGTAGCGCTCGGGGAAGCCCCGGAAGTCGTACACCAGCGGGACCGTCTCGACGGCGCCGAGGGCGAGCGGGGCCTCCTCCCAGTGGGCGGAGACCATCAGGATCGCCCTGGGGCGGGGCAGGTCGGCCGACCAGGCGGCCAGCTCGCCCGGCCAGACGGGGTCGTCGGCGAGCGGCGGGGCGCCGTGCGAGAGGTAGAGGGCGGGCATCCGTCCCGCACCGGAACCGGAGGTACCGGCCGCGTCGGCGGCGACTGCGGAAGTGGCGGTCATGGCGGACTCCCTGTCTACTGGACCCAGGATCTACTTGAACTCTAAAGCTTTCCTTTATACCGAGATTAGCGGTATCTTGTTCAACTTTCAAGGAGTGGCCGTACAGTGGAGTCCATGACCACCACCCCCGCCGAGGAGCCGCGCTGGCTCAGCGACGACGAGCAGCGCACCTGGCGTGCCTACCTCCATGCCACCACGCTCCTCGAAGACCATCTGGACCGCCAGCTCCAGCGCGACGCCGGGATGCCGCACATCTACTACGGCCTGCTCATCCAGCTCTCCGAGGCGCCCAGGCGACGGCTGCGGATGACCGAGCTGGCCATCGGCGCCAAGATCACCCGGTCCCGGCTCTCGCACGCGATCGCCCGCCTGGAGAAGAACGGCTGGGTGCGGCGCGAGGACTGCCCCTCCGACAAGCGCGGCCAGTTCGCGGCGCTCACCGACGAGGGCTTCGCCGTCGTGGAGCGCACCGCGCCCGGCCATGTGAGCGCCGTGCGCCAGGCGATGTTCGACCGGCTCACCCCCGAGCAGACCGAGCAGCTCGGGACGATCATGCGGGCGATCGCCGAGGGCCTGCAGCCCAAGGACGCGAACGCGGACCTGCCCTGGCTCCGCTGAGCCGGACAGATCCGCGTTCTGTTCCTTGCGTGTGCTCGCTCTCCGCTTACGCGTCCCCCACGTAGGCGGCGGGCGTCAGTGGGCGACCACCGGGACCCGGATCTCGTCCTCGGCGCCCTCGCCGTCGCCGGAGCCGGTCAGCGAACCGGTGTCCGGGCGGCCGGTGTTGATGAGGGTGACCGCGATCGCCGAGGCGAGCACCAGGATGCCGACCGCCCACCAGATGGCGCTGGTGAAGCCGTGCACCATCGCCTGGAGCTTCAGCAGCTCCACGCTCTTGGCCCCGGCGGCGTGCGAGGTGACGTACGCCGTGGTGGCCGAGGCCGCGATGGTGTTCAGCAGAGCCGTGCCGATGGCGCCGCCCACCTGCTGCGAGGTGTTGACCATGGCGGAGGCGACACCCGAGTCACGCGGCTCGACCCCGATCGTGGCCAGCGACATGGCCGGCATGAAGGCGGTGCCCATGCCGAGGCCCAGCAGGATCTGCGCCGGCAGGATCAGCCCGGCGTACGAGGTGTCGATCTGGAGCTGGGTCAGGATCAGCATGCCGATGCCGGCGGTCAGGAAGCCGGGGCCCATCAGCAGGCGCGGCGGGACCCGGGTCATCAGCCGGGCGCCGATCTGGGTGGAGCCGGTGATCATGCCCGCGATCATCGGCAGGAACGCGAAGCCGGTCTTGACCGGCGAGTAGCCCTTCACGACCTGGAGGTAGTACGTCAGGAAGAGGAAGAGGCCGAACATCGCGATGATCGCGAGGCCGAGGGAGAGGTAGACCCCGCCCCGGTTGCGGTTGGTGACCACGCGCAGCGGCAGCAGCGGGTTCTTGACCTTGGCCTCGGTGGCCACGAACGCGAGCAGCAGCACGGCCGCGGCGACGAACATCGACACGGTCAGCGTGTCGGACCAGCCGGCCGACTCGGCGCGGGTGAAGCCGTACACCAGGGCGACCAGGCCGAGGGTGGACAGGACCACGCCGGGGACGTCCAGCGGCGAGCGGTTGCGGGTGCCGGAGGGCTCGCGGATGACGAAGTAGGCACCGGCGGCCGCGACGATCGCGAACGGGATGTTGACGAAGAAGGTCCAGCGCCAGTTCAGGTACTCGGTGAGGAAGCCGCCGAGGATCAGGCCGACGGCGCCGCCGCCGCCCGCGATCGCGCCGTAGATGCCGAACGCCTTGGCGCGCTCCTTGGCATCGGTGAACATCACCGCGAGCAGGGAGAGCGCGGCGGGCGCGAGCAGCGCGCCGAACGCGCCCTGGAGCGCGCGGGAGCCGAGCAGCATGGCCTCGCCGGTGGCCGCGCCGCCGAGCGCGGAGGCCGCGGCGAAGCCGAGCAGACCGACGACGAAGGTGCGCTTGCGTCCCCACAGGTCGGCTATGCGGCCGCCGAAGAGCAGCAGACCGCCGAAGGCGAGGGCGTAGGCCGTGATGACCCACTGCTTGTTGCCGTCGGAGATGCCCAGGTCGGTCTGGGCGGAGGGCAGGGCGATGTTCACGATCGTCGCGTCGAGCACGACCATGAGCTGGGCGAGCGCGATGAAGGCGAGGGCCTTCCAGCGACTGGGGTCAGGAGCGAGGTCCTGGGCCGGGGCCTGGGCTGTTTTCGACATGGGTGTAGCCACCTTGGGACGCGATGTGCTGAAAGCGGAGTGCTGAGGTACGGGTGCGGAAAGCGGAGTCGCCGCCCGGCCGCGGGATCGGTTACGGCCGGCTGAGGTCCTGCAGGGTCGCCGCCGTCCCCGGCAGCCCGGACCGCGCCGGGGCCGTGAGCCCGTCGAGGAAGAGCTGGAGGTGGCGGTGGACGAACCGGTCCATGTTCGGGCACGCGGTGCCCGGCAGCGGCCGGGTGAGCTGGGTGAGGGCGACCATCAAATCGCCCACGTCGACGTCGTCGCGCAACTGGCCGCTGCGCCGGGCCCGCGCCATGAGGTCCCGGACGGCCTCGTCCAGTCGCTCGCGGGCGGCGTCGATCTCCGGCAGGTCCTTGTCGAAGCCCTCGGAGAGCATCGGGCACAGGGCGCCGATGCGCTCGTCGGCCGCCGCGAACACGAACCGCCGCAGCGCGGCGAAGGCGTCGGGCTCCTCGGCGGTCGCGGTCTCCGCGGCCGTCGAGACCCGCTCCATGACCGCGAGCACCACGCTGGTGATCAGCTCGCCGCGGTCCTTGAAGTGCCGGTAGAGCGTGGCGTTGCCGATGCCCGCGCGCTTGGCGATCTCGTCGAGCGGCACCATGGCGCCCTCCTCGACGAACATCTCGCGCGCGGCCGCGATGATCCGCTCCCGGTTGCGCAGGGCGTCGGCCCGCGGCCGCGGGGCGCGACGGGGCTCCGCTGCGGTGGTCGGGGTGGCGGTCGACACGGCGTGCTCCTTCTCGTACGTACGAAGTCGTCGTCCCCACCGGAAGCGGAGCGCCTCCGGGGGTCTCCGGAAGTCTCCGGAACCGGGGAAGCTCTCCCCGTTTCGGCGGGACACAGGTGCAAACGGGGAAAGGCTCCCCGGTTATTTCCGGCCGGGTGACCTGTTTGGTGTGACCTGAGTCACAGCTTCCTCTTGTGGAAACCACACGCCCGGCCCACCCAGCGCGCGCCCGCGACACGCCCGACACAGGGTGATCGCACGAGCGCAGTCAGGAACGGCCTGCTGCCGGTGGCCGAAGGCGAGCGTGCGCATGGAGGAGTCCGGCAGACCGCGCCGTCGGATATCCGGCGGGCCGCGCGACCCGCGCCGCCGCCGCACCCTCGCGGGCGCGGCCCTCGCCGCCGTCGTGCTCGCCTCGATGACCTCGGGCAGCACCACCCTGGCGCCCCCCTTGCGGGCGTCGGCCGGGCCGGTGGCCACCGGCGGCGAGACGGCGCTCGGCCCGTGCCGGATCACCGCCACGCTCGGCGTGCAGATGTCGGAGGGCCTGCCCACCCCGCCCGGCTACGCCCACTCCACGGGCACGGTCCGCGCGCTCACCCTGATGGTCGACTTCCCGGACGCGCAGGGCACGGAGTCCGCGCTGAGCCGGTACGCGGAGTTCTTCCCGCAGACCACCCGGTGGTTCCGCACCGCGTCGTACGGGCGGCTCGACTACCGGCCCGACGCCCCCCTCCCGCAGTGGCTGCGGATGCCTCAGGCGTTCTCGGCGTACGGCATCGAGCGCGGCTCGCCGTACGAGCCGGGCTACCGGCGGCTGGTCAAGGACATCGTGGCGGCGGCCGACTCCAAGGTGAACTTCGCGGCGTACGACCTGGTCAACATCCTGATGTCGCCGAACGCGGGGCCGTCGGCGCTGGACACGGTGCTGTCGGTGACGTTCTCCGGGAACGAGGACGCGCCGCTCGCGGACGGCGTGCCGCTCTCCAACACGTCCTTCGTCTACAGCCGCCAGGACGACGGCTCCGGCTCGTACCGCGAGACGGGCTACCGGGTGCTGCCGCACGAGAACGGCCACGTCTTCGGGCTGCCCGACCTGTACACGCCCGAGGGCGGGGGCGCGGTCGGCCACTGGGACATCATGTCCGAGGACTGGGGCGCCAACAACGACATGCTCGGCTGGCACAAGTGGAAGCTGGGGTGGCTGGACAACTCGCAGGTGGGGTGCGCGTCGGCGGCGGCGAGCGTGAGCGAGTACGTGCTTCGCCCGCTGTCCGCGGCGGGGGGCGGACGCAAGCTGGTCTTCGTCCCTCTGTCGGACGAGTCCGGGTACGCGCTCGAAGTGCGGACCCGTTCGGGGAACGACGAGGCGGTGTGCAAGCCGGGGGTTCTTGTGTACCGGGTGAGCACGGACGTGGATACGGGGCGTGGGCCCATCACTGTCGCGGACAGCGCCAAGGACAGCGGTGGCTGCACCCGCCGTCCCAACGTCCACGCGGAGCTGTCCGACGCGCCGTTCGCGGCGGGGGAGGCGTTCACGGACCGGGAGCGGGGCGTCCGTGTTTCGGTCCTGGGCGCGGACGAGCTGGGCAACTACCGCGTGCGGGTGACCCGGGGCTGAGATTCCGTCTGCGGGCCGGTGGGGGCTGGTCGCGCAGTTCCCCGCGCCCCTAAAAATGCGCCCCTGCGGGGCGCCCAGGGGATTGCCGCGCAGCGGCACCTAAGGGGCGCGGGGAACTGCGCGAGCAACCACGCACGGTCTGCAGACGGACGACAGCCGCCCGGCCAGGGCTTTAGGGAAGGGGTGGGGTGGGGGATGCCAAAGCCGCGGCCACCTCCGCCCGCAGCTCCCGCTTCAGCACCTTTCCCGTCGCGTTGCGCGGCAGGGGAACGGTTCGCACGAGCACGTGCGCGGGCACCTTGAACGCGGCCAGGACGCGGCTCGCGTACGCCCGCAGCTCCTCCGCACCGACCGGCGCAGCCACCTGCACCACCGCCGCCACCTCCTCCCCCAGCAGAACGTGCGGCATCCCCACCACCGCCGCGTCGAGCACCGCCGGGTGCCCGTGCAGGACCGACTCGACCTCCACGCAGTAGACGTTCTCGCCGCCCCGGATCACCACGTCCTTGATCCGGTCGACGACCGCGAAACGGCCGTCCCGGGCCACCGCCAGGTCCCCGGTCCGGAACCAGCCGTCCACGAAGGCGAGCGCGGTGGCGGCAGGGTCGTTCCAGTAGCCGCGCACGTTCGACTGGGCGCGCAGCCAGAGCTCGCCCACCTCGCCGTCCGGCACGTCCGCGCCGGAGCGCCCGACGACCCGCGCCTCGGTGGTGGGCGTCGGGCGGCCCACACTGCCCGGCCACTCCCGGTACTCCGCACCGAAGTTGGCCAGCACTCCCCCGCTGGTCTCGGTCAGCCCGTACCCGTTGCGCGGCTCTATCCGCTCCCCGTACCGCGCGGTGAGCCGCCCCACCAGGGTGGGCGGCGCGCTGGACCCGCCGGTGTTGAACATCCGCAGCGAGTCCATCGGGTCGCCCGCCCGCTCGGCCTCGTCGAGCAGTTGCAGGGCGGTGGTGGGGACGCCCGCGTAGTGGGTCACGCCGTGCTCGCGGATCAGTGCGAGCGCCCGCCGGGCGTCCCACTTGCGCATCATGACCAGGGTGCCGCCCGACCCCATCACCGAGTAGAACCCGCTGAACCCGGCGACGTGGAAGAAGGGGTACGTCACCAGGGACACCGGCGCGGGCCCCTGCCCCGGCACCAGGCCCCGGCCCAGCGCGGAGGCGGCCGCGTGGAAGCGGGGGTTCATCGCCGCCCCGGCCTGGGCGAGGTGGGTGGCGACGGCGCCCTTGGGGCGGCCGGTGGTGCCGGAGGTGTAGATGATCGTGGCGTCGTCCTCGGGCGAGACCGTCACGTCCGGCGGCCCGGCGGCGGGATCGGACGGGCCCAGGTCCTCGTACGCCTCGAAGCCCTCGGGCAGCACGCCCGCGCCCTCGAAGACCACGCCCGGCACCCGCGCCTTACGCGCCCACCCCTCGACCCTCGCCAGCCGCTCCCCGTCCACGAGCAGCACACCGGGCGCGCAGTCGTCGAGCGCGTACGCGAGCTCGGCCTCGGTCCACCAGGCGTTCAGCGGCACCGCCACCAGACCGGCCAGCTGCGCGGCCCAGAACGCGATGTGCCACTCGGGCAGGTTCCGCATCGCCACCACCGCGCGGTCGCCGGGCCGCAGCCCGTACCCCTCGACCAGCCGCCGGGCCAGCGCGGAGGCGGCCGCGAAGAACTCGGCGTAGGTGTGGGTGCCGCTCTCCGCCACCAGGAAGGGCCGGTCGCCGTACGCCCAGGTGACCTCCACGAACTCGCGCAGGGTCCGCGGGCCCCCGGCGTAGACGGGCACCCCGTCCGGGCCCCGCTCGACGGCGAAGGGCGCCCCGGGTGCGGTGAGGAGCGCTTCTGCGGCAGCGGGGGTGTACGGCACGGGGTGCCCTCCTTGGCGGCGGGTGCGGGGCGCGGGCTCCCCACAACATAAACGCCGCCCTTCTCAGCGAGCTCGGCGCGCCTCCCCCGCCAGCGGTCCGCCGCCGGAGCGGACCACTCCGGCCAGGGCCTCGGCGAGGATCCGTACACCGTCCTCGGTGAGCACCGACTCGGCGTGGAACTGCATCGAGGCGAAGCCCGGGCCGCGCAGCGCGTGCACCTCGCCCGTGTCCGGGTCGCGGCTGATCTCGATGACGCCGTGGTCGGGGTGGGTGAGCTTGTCGTCGGCGCTGCGGGCGGCGAACGTGTTGTAGAAGCCCACCCGCTCGTACGCGCCGAACAGGTCGATCTCCTTCTGGACGCCCTGGTTGGGGGTGTCGCGCCGGGCCAGGCCCAGGCCCAGCAGGGTCGACAGGACCTGGTGGCTGAGGCAGACGGCCACGAACGGGCGCCGGTCGTCGAGGAGCCGGGTCACCGCGCCCCGCAGATGCGCGATCTTGGGGTGGGCGGTCTCCCGGGGGTCGCCCGGGCCGGGGCCCATGACGACCAGGTCGTGGTCGGCTGCCTCGTACGGCTCGTCGAACCGACGGACCGTCACCTCAAGGCCCAGGGCGGCCAGTTCATGGCCGATCATCGAGGTGAAGGTGTCCTCCGCGTCCACGATCAGCACGCTGCGCCCGGCGAGCTCCTCGACGGGGGCCGCCCGCTGCGCGGGGTCTCGCAGCCAGAAGCGGGCGATGCGGTCGTTGCGGCGCTCCAGCGCCTCGCGCACCCGGGCGTGCCCGGCGAACCGCTCGACGGCGGCCGGGCGGGGTGCGCCGGCGGGACCCGCGTCGAGGGCGGCGAGCAGCCCTGCCGCCTTCGCCCGGGTCTCGGCGACCTCGCTCACCGGGTCGGAGTGGCGCACCAGGGTCGCGCCCACGCCGATGCTGAGCCGCCCCTCGTCGCTGATGTCGGTGGTGCGGATGAGGATGGCGGAGTCCATGGTGCGCCCGCCGTGCTCGTCGCGGCCGATGAGGGCCATGACGCCGCTGTAGTAGCCGCGCCCCTCCGGCTCGTACCGCGTGATCACCTTGCAGGCGCTCTCCAGCGGGCTGCCGGTCACGGTGGGGGCGAACATCGTCTCGCGCAGGATGTCGCGCACGTCGTGGCCGGTGCGGCCCTCGATGAAGTACTCGGTGTGCGCGAGGCGGCCCATCTCCTTGAGGTACGGGCCGACGACCCGGCCGCCGCCCTCGCAGATCCGCGCCATCATCTTGAGCTCTTCGTCGACGACCATGTAGAGCTCGTCGGCCTCCTTGCGGTCGGCCAGGAAGGCCATCACTCCGGGCAGGTCGGGGCCCGCCTCCGGGTAGCGGTAGGTGCCGCTGATGGGGTTCATCACGGCGGTGCCGCCGTGCAGGCTGACGTGCCGCTCGGGGCTGGCGCCGACGAAGGTGCGCCCGCCGGTGTGCACCAGGAACGTCCAGTACGCGCCGGACTCCCGCTCGACCAGGCGCCGGAAGAACGACAGGGCGCTGTGCGGGGTGTACGGCGTGATGTCGGCGACGAAGGCGCGCTTGATGACGAAGTTGGCGCCCTCGCCGTTGCCGATCTCGCGCTCGATGACGTCGCGCACGATCTCCGCGTAGCTGTCGTCGTGCACGTCGAAGCGGCCGTCGGTGAGGGTGACGGGCTCGTCGGGCAGCCGCCGCAACGCCTCGTCGAGCGGCAGTTCGCCCTGCTCCTCGACGGACATGACGAGCAGCGGCTCGCCGTCGTCGGTGCTGGTGAAGCCGCGCTCGGAGATCTGCCGGTACGGGACGACCGCGAGCACCTCGTGGCGGGCACCCCCGCCGGTGGGCGCGTCCGGCAGCGGTATCCGCGCCAGCGCGTCGACGGCGGACACCTCGCCGAGCAGCACTTCGAGGACGTCGCGGCCCAGCGTCTCGGGCCGGTGCAGCAGGGCGTACGCGGCGGGGCTCTGGGTGAGCACCCGGCCCAGCAGGTCCGAGGGGAGTCCGTCGGTCATCGCCCGGCTCCGTCCGCGGGGGCCAGCTCGGCGAGGACCGACTTGGCGGTGGTGACCACGGCGCAGCGCTCGGCCGCGTAGTCGAGGGCGAGGCGGTGGTACTGCTCGGAGAAGTCCGCGACCGCGTCGGCGACCAGGAAGGGCTGGATGTCGTTGGTGAACGCCTCCACCGCCGTCATCAGGATGCCCACGTGCGCGTACACCCCGCAGACGATCAGCTGGTCGCGGCCGGCCGCGCGCATCCGCTCCAGGAGGTCCGACTTGAAGAACGCGCTGTAGCGCCACTTGGTGAACACCCAGTCGTCCGCGCCCGGTTCGAGCTCGTCGATCACCTTGCGGTCCTCCGGGGCGACCCGCATGCCCGGCCCCCAGAAGTCCTTCAGCAGCCCGCGCTCCTGGTCGCTCATCCCGCCGGGCTGCGCGGTGTACGCCACCGGGATCCCGGCCGCCGCGCAGCTCTCGCGCAGCAGCGCGGCGTTGCGCACGAGGGCGGCGCCGGGCGCCTGGTCGGCCGGGAACGGCCGCAGGAAGTAGCGCTGCATGTCGTGGACGAGCAGCACGGCGCGGGTTTGGTCGACCTTCCAGGTCGCGGTGTTCGCGGGGAGGTCGCCCTCGGAGGGCATCGGATACGGGTCGATGGAGGGCAAGCCCGCCATGGGTGGTCCTTTCGCTGTGCCGGTGCGTACGGAGTCATGCTCGGCTGCGGGCCGTCTGTGGCTGGTCGCGCAGTTCCCCGCGCCCCTTACGGGGCCCGGAGGGCCCCCAATCGCGTCAGCCCAGCCAGGCCGAGGCCACCGAGACCGCCTGGCGTGGGTTGAGGCGGGGGTCGCAGAAGCTCGTGTACTTGTCGCCGACCTCGTGCAGCCGGTCCTGGTCGGTGACGCACTCGGTGACGTCGTCCGGGGTGGTCTCCAGATGGATGCCGCCCGCGGTGCCGCCCGCCGCGGTGACCGCGCGGTGGAACTCCACGACCTCCCGTACGACGGTCTTCACCAGCCGCGTCTTGAGGCCCTCGGGGCCGTTGACGGTGTTGCCGTGCATCGGGTCGGTCAGCCAGATCACCGGGTGGCCCGCCGCGCGCACCGCCGCCACGAGCGACGGCAGCCGCTCCCCCACGGTGTCCGCGCCCATCCGGGCGATCAGCGTGAGGCGCCCGGGCACCCGCTCGGGGTCCAGTTTCTCGCAGAGCGCCAGCAGGTCCGCCGAGGTCATGCCCGGGCCCACCTTGCAGGCCACCGGGTTGGCCACGGCCGCGAGCAGCGCCACATGGGCGCCGTCCACCTGGCGGGTGCGCTCGCCGATCCACGGCCAGTGGGTGGAGGTGAGCAGCAGGCGGCCGTCGTCCTGGGTGCGCACCATCGGCAGTTCGTAGTCGAGCAGCAGCGCCTCGTGGCTGGTCCACACCGGCGCCTCGTGCCGTGCCCCGCGCGCCGGGCCGCTCCAGCCGAGCAGCTCCAGGATGCCGCGCGCCGACCGGTAGCCGGTGAGCATCCGGGTGGGGTCGGGCCTGCGTAACTCGGGGTCAGGCTCGGGGGCGTTGACCATGTGGCCGCGGTAGACGGGGAGTTCGACCCCGGCGACCGTCTCGGTGGGCCGGGAGCGGGGCTTGCCGTACTGGCCGGCCAGGCGCCCGACCCGCAGGACGGGCTTGTGCGAGGTCATCCGCATGACCCCGGCCAGCATGTCGAGCAGCCCCACCTTGCGGGCCACGTCGCCGTGGCTGTTCTCCGCCCAGTCCTCGGCGCAGTCGCCGGACTGGACGACCTGGACCCGCCCGGCCGCGACCTCGGCCAGCCGCGTGCGGAGGTGTGCGACGTCGTCCGCCTCGACGAGCGGTGGCAGCGCGGCGAGCTCCTGCCTGACCCGTACGAGTTCCGCGTGGCCTTCCCAGTCCGGTTGCTGCACTGCGGGGAACGAGCGGAGGAACGTGTGGACGCTGTGCACCTGATACCTCCCAGGGTGGCGTGGCACCGCTCACCCGAAGGCGGATCAGCAAGCGGCCGGACGCCGAGCCTCGCCGACCGCGCGAGCAAAACCGAAGCGGGTTTCCAGGACTCCCGGAAGTACGGGCACAACCTCGGCCCGACTTGACGGAGTGTGCGTTCCGGCGCCGCCGACGGGATCCGGCCGGGACGGGCCCCGGCGACTTGCGCGCGCGCCGCGCGGCACCGCGTGCCGGGTACGCGGTGGCGCAGTCACCACCGGGGCGCACCGTACCGCGTGGCGCCGCGCCGGGAACGGGTGCGCCGGCGGCCTCGCAGTGGCGAGCCACCCACGCGGCGGCGCGATGGGGTGCCCCCTGCACCTCGCCCGCCCGTCGAGTACCGGCCATTCTCGGAACGGTGGCTTCGACCAGCCGCTCAAACAGCTCTTGGAGGGGGTTTCCGGTGAGCGTTCCCGCCGACAGTATGAGGCCTGTATGGAATCGTCGCGCCGTGCCGTCGCAGCGGACTTCACCGGCGGTCATGTACGAGCGCGAGTTCATGCTCAGGGACATGAGCAACGTGCTGTTCTCCTCCTTACCGAGGCGGGACCAGCGGCACAAGGGGGAGCAGTATCTGCGCGGGCTGCTCACGGCGAAGGGGCGCCGGTCCATCAGGAACGTGGCGGCCTGTCTGGGCGATCCCACCCTTGAGCAGACCCTGCACCACTTCATCTGCAACTCCACCTGGGAGTGGCGGCCGGTGCGCGAGGCGCTGGCCTGCTGGCTCGGCCAGGTGATCTCGCCGCAGGCCTGGGTGGTGCGGCAGATGTCGATCCCCAAGTCCGGCAGCCACTCGGTGGGCGTGGGCCGCAGCTTCGACCTCTACCGCAACCAGATGTTCCACGGCCAGCAGGCCTTCGGCGTGTGGTGTGCCTCCGAGGAGGCGGCGGCGCCGGTCAACTGGCGCCTGGTCCTGCCCGGAACGCGGGGCGAGCAGGAGGGTACGGCCTCCGGTGCGTCCGGCGGAAGGTCCTCCCGGCACACCGCCGAGACGCCGGAGGAGTGCGCCACCACCGCGGCGCTTGAGTTCGCGGGTCTGCACGGCGCCCCGCTGCTGCCCGTGGTGCTGGATCTGCCGGTGCGCGACCCCGAGGCGCTGGTGCGGCGGTTCGGCGCGGCCGGGGTGCCGGTGCTCGCCCGCGTCGGGGCCGCCTCGCTGTTCACCGTGGAGGAGCCCGCCCTGGCCCGGTTCGGCACCGGGCCGCTGCCGGTGCAGCGGATCCTCGACTCGGTCAAGGGGCGCCGCCAGCGGGTCGGCAGGTTCGACCCGGGCGCGCCCTCGGGCGTACGGCACACTCCCGCGGTCAAGGTGCGGGTCGGACTGCCGGGCGGGACGCCGGTGGTGCGGGACGCCCGCGAGGGCGGGCTCGCGCTGGTCGGGGAGTGGGAGGAGGCGCACCGGGCGCCCACCCAGCTGTGGCTCACCAACATGGGCGGCGTGCCCACGTCCACGCTGCTGAGCCTGACCCGGCTGGCCGACCGGGTCGGCCGGGACCTCGCGGACCACGGGGACCGGTCGGGGCTGCGGGACTTCGAGGGGCGGTCGCTGCGCGGCTGGCACTGCCACATGACGCTGGCCTCGGCGGCGCACGCCCTGGAGGTCCTGACCGCGAGCCGCAGGCCGGCGGAGGGCTACTTCCCCAAGGTGTCCTGACTCCCCGGGGCGTCCTGCGGGCCGGCGGCGGCCTCCCGCTGCCCGAGCACCGCCTCCCGGCGGCGGCGCAGGACGTCCCGGGCGCGCAGCAGCCGCAGCGCCAGCTGCGCCTCGGTGGCGCGCTCGGGCTGCTGCCAGCCGGGGCCGAGCAGCTCCGTGATGCGATCGAGGCGGCGGGTCACCGTGTTGGGGTGGACGTGCAGGCCGCCCGCCGCGCGGGTCGGGCTGCTGCCCGCGGCGAAGTACGCCTCCATCGTCGCCACCAGGTGCGTCGCGCGCTCGGCGTCGTGGTCGAGCACCGGCCCGATGACCGAGGCGACGAACCCGTCGACGTCGTGGTCGTCGGAGAGCAGCAGCCCGAGGAAGCCCAGGTCGTCGATGGACGCGGCGCTGCCCGCCCCGTCGAGCGCGAGCAGCGCGTCGAAGCAGCGCAGCGCCTCCTGGTAGACCTGGGCCACCGAGGCGAGCGAGGCGGCGGGGCCCGCCGAGGCCACCGTGACGGGCTCGGCGAGCAGCGGCGACAGCTCGCCGGAGACGGCGCGGGCGACGGCCGAGGCGTCGGTGCCGGGCAGCAGCAGCACGATGTCGCCCTCGTGCACCTTCATCAGCCCGGAGCTGCGGTACGCGTACGACGAGGACCACACCACCGCCTTGCCGTGCTCCCCGCCCTCCGGCCGAGCCACCACCACGACGTACGGCGCGTCCGCGTCGATGCCCAACTGGTGGGCCTGGCGGGCGAGTTGTCCCGGCGGCTGGGCGACGGCGGTGAGCAACCCGTCGAAGAACTCGTCGCGCAGCGGCCCCTCGGCCACGGCCGTGCTGCGCTGCACCACGAGCAGCAGCGCCACCGTCTGCCCCACCGAGCCGAAGAAGGCCCGCTCGTCCTCGGTGAGCGCCCGGTCGGCCCGCAGCAGCACCAGGCCGCGCTCCCCGCCCGCGCCGACGGGGGCCGCCCAGACGTTCTCCGCGACCTCCACCGGGCCGCCCGCCGCGTGCGCCTCCAGGGCGGCGTCGCGTGTGCGCGCCTGATCGAGCCCGGGTGGCTCCCCGGCGCAGACGAGGGTGCGCCCGCAGCCGTCGCTCACCACGAGCCCGGCGTCCAGGGTCCCGGCGGCGGCCTTCGCGAGCTCGTGCAGCTCGCCGCCGGAGAGGACCAGGTGGACCAGCGCGGCCAGGGCCCCGGACAGCTGCCGCGTCCGTGCGATGGTGGCCCGCGCCCGGACGCCCGCCACCCGCAGCTCGGCGATCTCCTTCTGGGAGCGGTCCAGGAGGCGGGCCTTCTCCAGGGCGACCGCGGCGAAGTCCGCGAGGTACCGCATGAAGCTGATCTCGTCGGGCGTGAAGTGCCGGACGACCCGGTCCGCCCCGTACAACGCCCCGATCGGCACCCCGCTCTGGTGGATCGGGACGACCATGATGGCGTGCAGCCCCTCGGCCCGTACGACCGCGTCGAGCTGTTCGCCGTGCGGGATGCGGTCGTCGTTGAGGTAGTCCGAGGTCCAGTAGGGCGCGCCCGACTCGTGGGCCATCTCGCCCAGGCCCCGGCTCTCCTCGACCACGAGCCCCACGTTGAGCGAGGTGGTGTCGCCGTCCGAACTGTGCACGTACGAGCCGCCGCCGGGCCTGCGCAGGCTGATGTAGGCCATGTCGAACCCCAGCAGTCTTCGAGCGCGGCTCGTGATGACCTTGAGCAAGGTGTCGGGGTCGTAGGGAATCGTCATGTCGTGGACGGTGTTGACCAAGTCGGCCATGACGGACTCCCGCTGCCGGCGCTGATGACTGGAGGCCTGGATTTTCAGGGCGAGACGGGTCGCCCTTTCCAGTTCCTCCATCGGCATCCGGGGCAGCTTTTCGCGACGGGCGCGGTCGAGCAACTCCTGAAAGTGCCCGGGGGGTGAATCCAGTGCGAGCAGTTCCAGAACGGCCAGCGCCGGGGCATCCGCTAATGCCTTGTCGTCCACCATGTCGCCGCCCCCCATAGGCTCGAAACAGGGCGCAAGCCCTCATCGAACTTACGTTCCTCCGTAGGGTGGGTCAAGTTGCGGTCAAGTTGCTGACCAGCGGACGGCACCGCCCCGCGCGGGGCCCGATGCGGAACGAATTGGGGGCGGGATGACCGAAATCAAGAACTATCTGCGATCGCTGGAGCGAAGCCGTGCGGCGCTGCTGCGCGAGGACCGGCCGCGCACCTTCGCACTGGCCGGACGCGAGTGGGATCTGCTGGACGGCGTGTTCGCGCCGCCGTTCTCCGCGTCGACCGGCGCGGCGATGGAGCTGCTCGGGCTGACCGGGCGACGGCAGGCGCCCTGGCACGGCTCCTTACTGGAGGTGGGCTGCGGGACCGGGGTGATCGCCGTCTGCGCCGCGCTGGCGGGCGCCGACCCGGTGACGGCCCTGGACATCAACGAACAGGCCGTGCGCAACACGGAGATGAACGCGCACCGCCACGGCGTCGCGGACCGGCTGACCGCCGTGCACAGCGACCTCTTCGACGCGCTGGGGACCGACGAGCGCTACGACACCGTCTACTGGCACTCCAACTTCGTGCTCGCCCCGCCCACGTACCGCCACGAGACGGTCCACGAGCAGGCCTATGTGGACCCGGGCTACCGCGCCCACCGCCGCTATCTCGCCGGGGCCCCGGCCTTCGCGGCCGCCGGGGGAAGGGTGCTGCTGCACTTCAGCGACCGCGGGGACATCGACGCGCTGCACGAGATCGCCGCCGAGTGCGGCCGCGCTCTGCGTGTGCTGGACAGCCGCCCGATCGACGAGGGCGAGGAGACGGTCGAGCACATTCTCTACGAAATTACCGCGCCATGACCAAAGCCATCCACACTCTGCTCGTCGACAACTACGATTCTTTCACCTTCAATCTTTACCACTCGCTCGCCCGCGCGGGCGGGGCCGAGCCAGTGGTAATCCGCAATGACGATCCGGCGTGGGATTCCGCGCGGCTCCCGGAATTCGACAATGTCGTGCTTTCCCCGGGGCCCGGACACCCCGGCCGCGCGGCCGACTTCGGAATCTGCCGGGAAATCGTCGAACGCACCCGGATTCCGCTCCTCGGGATCTGCCTCGGCCACCAGGGAACGGCGCTGCTGCACGGCGCCCGCGTCGACCGCGCCCCCGAGCCGCGCCACGGCCGCACCTCGCCCGTACTGCACACGGGGGAGGACCTGTTCAGGGGCGTCCCCTCGCCCTTCGACGCGGTGCGCTACCACTCGCTGGCCGTGACCGGCCTGCCGGACGGGATGGAGGCGACGGCCTGGACGGCGGACGGCGTCCTGATGGGCCACCGCCACCGGCACCGGCCGCTGTGGGGGCTCCAGTTCCACCCCGAGTCGGTCCTGACCGAGTACGGCGACGAACTCCTCGCGAATTTCACGGAGTTGACGAGGCAGTGGCACCGCGCACGGGGTACGTCAGCGGCCCGCGGCACCCTCCCCCGTACCGTGAAAGCCACGAGCGCGGCGGAGCCGGACGAGGCCGCGCCGCGGAAACTGCGCGTCCTGGAGGAGCGGCTGCCCACCCGCTGGACCGGTGAGGCCGCGTTCCACCGGGTGTTCGGCCGCAGCGCCGACGCCTTCTGGCTGGACAGCAGCCGGCCCGACGCCGACGCGGGGCGCTTCTCCGTCCTGGGCGACGCGGCGGGCCCGCTCGCACGGGTGGCGCGCGCCGACGCGCACGGCGGCACCGTCACCATGGAGTGCGCGGCCGGACGGCGGACCGTCACCGCCGACTTCCTCGACTGGCTGGACCAGGACCTGAAGAGCATCCACGCCGAACTCCCCGACGTGCCCTTCGACTTCGCGCTGGGCTGGGTCGGCTATCTCGGCTACGAGCTGAAGGCGCAGTGCGGCGGCGAGGCCGCCCACCGCGCCGAGGACCCCGACGCCGCCCTGGTCTTCGCCGACCGCGCGATCGTCCTCGACCACCTCACCGGCCTCACCCATCTGCTGGCGCTCACGGAGGACGGCGACGAGGACGCGGCCCGCGCCTGGCTGCGCGCCACGGCGGGAGCCCTGGAGTCGGTGGCGGGCGAGGAGTTCGGCGATCCGGCCGCCCCGGCCGCGCGCGCCGCCATCCGGCTGCGGCACGACCGGGACGCGTATCTGCGCCTCATCGACGCCTGCCGGGAGCAGATCGCGGCGGGCGAGACCTACGAGGTCTGTCTGACGAACCAGGCCGAGGCCGCGTTCGACGGCGACCCGTGGGAGGCGTACCGGCTGCTGCGCCGCGTCAGCCCGGCCCCGTACGGCGCGCTGCTGCGGTTCGGGCGGCTCGCCGTGCTCAGCACCTCGCCCGAGCGGTTCCTGCGGGTGGACGCGGACGGCACGGCCACCTCCCGGCCGATCAAGGGCACCCGGCCGCGCGGGGCGACGCCCGAGCAGGACGCGGCGCTCGTGGCGCGGCTGCGCTCGGACGAGAAGGACCGGGCGGAGAACCTGATGATCGTGGACCTGGTCCGCAACGACCTCGGCCGCACCGCCGAGATCGGCTCCGTCGAGGTGCCGCGCCTCTTCGACGTCGAGACGTACGCCACCGTCCACCAGCTGGTGAGCACGGTACGGGCCCGGCTGCGCCCGGACCGCAGCGCGGTGGACTGCGTGCGCGCCGCGTTCCCGGCGGGCTCGATGACCGGCGCCCCCAAGATCCGGACCATGCGCCTCATCGACGTCCTGGAGGCGGGGCCCCGGGGCGTCTTCTCCGGGGCCATCGGCTACTTCTCGCTCTCCGGCGCCGCCGATCTGAGCGTGGCGATCCGTACGGCGGTGATCACCCCGGGCCGGGTCCGGTACGGGGTCGGCGGGGCGATCGTCGCGCTGTCCGACGCGGAGGCCGAGTTCGAGGAGACGGCGGTCAAGTCGGCCCCGCTGCTCGCGCTGACCGGCACCGCCTTTCCCGGCCGACGGCCGTAGCTCAGCGGGCTACGGACACGGCTGCCTCGGGACTGGCCGCTTCCGGGAGCGCGGCGAGGCTCGCCGCGATCTCGTCGGCGCGCCGGGTGAAGGCGGCGACGGCGCTCACGAAGTAGTAGGCGCCGCGCGTCAGTTCACCGAGCACGAAGAGGCGGTCGTCGGCCTCCCCGGACGGGGTGAGGGCCCGGCCGGTCGCCTCGTCCACGCGGATGCCGCCGTGCGGGTGGTCGGCGAGGACACCGGAGGTGCGGGCGAGCCCCAGGAGCCCGCCGGCCGACGGCGGCTCGGGCCGGTAGACCGAGGTCACGGCGTTGACCACCAGGTCGGCGCGGTCGGCCTCGCCGTCCTCGTACCGCACCAGGAAGCCGTCGCCGTCCCGCTCGACCGTCTCGATGCCCCCGCGCACCCGCAGCCGCTTCTCGTCGCACAGCTCGACCAGCTTGACCGCGGTGGACTGCGGGATAGGGGAGGCGAAGCTCCACAGCCGGGAGTGCAGGGTGCGCAGCACCTCTTGCTTGTCGCTCTCGTGCAGGGCCAGCCACAGGTCCTGGCCGATGTCGATGACCGCGCGCTGGAGCAGCTGGGTGCCGATGTCGGACGAGAGGGCGTCGTCGAGCTGGCGGCGCAGCCGCTCCTCGGCCGGGGCCGGGTCCAGGAGGTCGGTGGTGATCGCGGCGAAGTCGCCGCCCGCCGCCTCGACTTCCTCCCGGGCGAGCGCCGCGATGTCCGCGAGCCGCAGCGGCTTCGGCAGCCCGGCGAGCCGCTCGGCGGTGAGCACACCCGGCCGTACGGGCGCGGCCTTGCGGCGCACCGAGGGCAGCAGCCCGGACCGGGAGGCCAGGGTGACCCGCCCCTGGTGGCCGAAGGCGCGCAGGGCCATCAGCACATCGGTGGCGATCATGCCGGAGCCGATGACCGCGATCTCGGCGTCCTCGGGGACCTCCGCCAGCGCCTCCCGCAGGGGGTACGGGTCGTCGATGTAGCCGGGGGTGCCGCGCAGCCCGTACGCGTCGCCGTCGGCGCGGCCGCCGACGCACAGCACCGCGTGGTCCACCCGGACGCTCCCGCTCGCGTGCCGGATGACGACGCCGTCCCCGTCCCGCTCGATGCCCGTGGCCGTCTCCTCGACCGACCGCACGCTCCACCCGGCCGCGCGCAGCTTCTCCAGGGCCTCCTCGACCCCGTCCTCCAGATAGTCCCCGTAGACCGGCCGGGACAGGAAGCGGTGCACGCCGCGCCCGTCCGGGTGCACGGCGAGGCCCCTGGCCTCGGCCCAACGCACGCCGTGCTCCGGGTCGTTGAGGTACAGCGACATGCCGATCATCGGCCCGTTGGCGAGGACCGCCTCGGTGTCGCGCTGGTAGGCGCGGCCGCGCCAGCGGCCCTCGGGGCGGTCGACGAGGACCAGTTCGTTGGTCCCGGTGAACTCCTCGGCCCGGGCGGCGAGCGCGGCCACCAGCGTCGCCCCCACGGTTCCGCATCCGATCACGCCGATGCCGGTCATGCGGTGTTCCTTTCCTGAAGCGGGGTGACGGATACTCAGCGAGCGTCTGCCGGGGGGATGTTGTGATAGCCCCGGAACAGGTTCCCGGGGTCGTACACGGCCTTCAGCGCGGCCAGCCGCTCGTAGTCCGCCTCGTCGTAGCAGGCCCGCAGCTGCTCGGCCGTCACGGGGCCGCCGAGCAGGAAGTTCGGCGCGATGCCGGTCACCCGGTCGCCGAAGAGGGCGTAGACCCGCTCGTGCCCGGCCCGCTCGGCGGCGGCCACGGCGTCGCCCGCCCCGGGGGCGACGCGGCTCAGCACCCGTACCAGGAAGCGGGCGTCGCGGTGGCCGACCGACGAGGGCACGGCCGGGCGGCGGGCGAGGGCGCCGCCCAGGTGGCTGATCTGGACGACGCAGTTCATGCCGGAGCCCGGCCCGGTCAGCTCGACGATCCGGGCGGCCGTCGCCACGTCCAGGTCGTCGAGCAGGACGTTGGTGCCGTAGTACGCCATCGGGGTCGGCGGGTCGCGGTAGATGGCGTCCGATTCGGTGTACGGCATCTCCGTGAGCGTGTCGAGCACGTACGGGCCGAGCGCGCGCAGCGGCACGACCGCCGCCTCGCCGTCGGAGGCGCTGCCGGTGTGGGCGATCCGGATGTGCGCGGTGTACCGGCCGCGTACGGGCACCGGCACCACCGGCTTGTCCGGGAAGGGCACCAGACCGATCGAGGAGGTCATCTCCTCGCCCACGCCCGCCGTCCACTCCAGCCAGGTGCGCAGGGCGTCGGGCACGTGCTGTTCGGCGAAGTACAGCCCGCCGCCGTAGATCCGGGGCTGGCGCACCAGCTCCACGTCGAGCGAGGTGACCACGCCGAAGTTGCCCCCGGCGCCGCGCAGCGCCCAGAACAGGTCCGGGTCGCTCGCGGCGGTGACGTGCCGCAGCTCGCCGTCGGCGGTGACGACCTCGGCCGCGGTGATCCGGTCGGCGGCGAAGCCGTAGGTGCGGGCCAGCAGGCCGATGCCGCCTTCGACCGTGTAGCCGACGGCGCCGACGCCGAGCGTGCTGCCGGAGAGCGGCGCGAGCCCGTGGAGCGCGGCCTCCCGGATCACGTCGCCCCAGGGCGTTCCGGCCCGGATCCGGGCGATGCCGCTGCCCGGGTCGACCTCCACCCCGCGCATCCGCGCGGTGGTCACCAGGACGCCGCCGGTGCGGTCGCCGGGCAGGCCGTGGCCGGTGGACTGCACCGCGAGGGGCAGCCCGCGCCCGGCGGCCAGCCGGACGGCGGCGCGGACGTCGTCCGGCCCCGTCGCGCCGACCACGACGTCCGGCCGCTGGCCGAACCCCAGCTGATAGGCGGCGACTTCCTCGTCGTAACCCGCCGACTCCCGCCCGAAAACCGGGCCTTCGCTCGCGATGTCCGCGGGCACGCTCACTGGACTGCCTCTCTACACATAGATCGTGCCGCGGGCGACGACCGCACCGTGACCGCCGACGTGCACCGCGCCGACCCGGTCGCCCTCGCCCTCGGCGTTGGCGTACATCGGGGACGGGCGGCCCATCTCGACGCCCTGGAGGATCTCCAGGTCCTGGCCGTACGCGGCGAGGCCGTGGCGCGCCAGGTGGATGGCCATCGGCCCGGCCGCCGAGCCGGTCGCCGCGTCCTCGACGACGCCGTACGCCGGGGAGAACATCCGGGACCGCCAGCGTGTGCCGGAGCCCGCGAAGCAGTAGGCCGACATGTCGGGGAAGGCGCGCAGCGCGTTGTGGTCCGGGGTGAGGGCGGACAGCGCCTCGACGCTCTCCAGGCCGACGAGCACGTGCCGGGGCCCGTTGCGGTAGGCCTCGACGGGGGTGACCGACGCGTCGAGGCCGAGCGCCGCGAGCAGTTCGGCGGCGTGCTCGTACGGCTCCCAGACAGGAGTCGGCTGGAGCATCCGTATGGAAGTGGCGTCGTCGTCGTGGACCAGCTCGAAGGGGACGGCGCCCATGGCGGTCTCCAGGAGCAGCCGCTCGGCCTTGCGCGGGCGCCCGATGGCGACCGCCGTGCCCAGGATCGGATGCCCGGCGAACGGCAGCTCGTTGACCGGCGTGAAGATCCGGATGCGCGCGTCGCCGCCCTGCTCGGCCGGGAGCACGAAGGTGCACTCGGACAGGTTCATCTCCTTGGCGATGCGCTGCATCGCCTCGGCCGGCAGGTCCCCCGCGTCGAAGAACACGGCCACCGGATTGCCTTCGAGCGGGGTACGCGCGAAGGCGTCCACCACCGTGTACTCGTGCATCAGGTGGGGATTCCCTCTCGCTTCACCGACGGGACCGGGATGCCCAGGGCGCGCAGCTGCTGGTTGGGGTTCATGAACTCCCGCTCCAGCTTGATCTTCCCGTTCTCGAACTCGAAGGAGTGGATGAAGTGGTTGCGGTAGTACCCCTCCGGGTAGCCCGGGAAGAGGATCTTGCCCTCGCCGTCGCACTCCACCCAGAACCGGTTCGGGTCCTGCGTCTCGAAGATCTCGACGTTGGTCCACACCCAGTCGGGGAAGCACTTCAGCGACCACACCGCGTGCTCGCCGAGGGTGTCGCGGCCGCGGATGGCGATGGGCTCGCCGGTGTCGGTGGTCCACAGGCCGCCGACGCCGTCCTCGGTGAACAGCAGATGCCGCTTCAGCCGGTCCTCGCCACGGGAGTTCATGTACTGCTCGACGATGGCGCGGTTGTTCCTGCGGAGCTCCGCGTCGTCCTGGAACGCCTGCGGCTGGGTGGTCTCGGACATCGCTCGTCCTCCAAGTGCTGCGTCTGCCGGTGTACGTGCCGGTGTTCCGGGGTCCCGTCCTGCTGCGACCCTGTTCCGGGGCCCGGCGCACTGGCAACCGAGTACCGGGGACTTTGGCAAGTACCGGCGAGAGAGCGCGTGGACCTGACGGAGTCCTGGTCCGGGACCCGGTCCTCAGCCCGCCTGGGGCAGCCGGGCGCGGGCGTGGGCGATGAGCGCGGCCCCGGCGGGGCTGGTCGGGCCGTCGGTGCGCCAGGCGAGGGCGAGGCTGCCGTGGATGCGCGGCCGGTCGATCTCGACGAGGTGGAGGTCCGCCTCGTTGGCGCGGGCCAGCGAGGCCGGGATGAGGGCCACGCCGAGCCCCCGCCCGGCGAGTTGGGCCAGTACGTGCGGGTCGGCGGCCTCGAAGGCGATGTGCGGCCGGAACCCCGCCCCCGCGCACGCCGCCTCCACGACGCTGCGCAGCCCGGTCCCCTGGGTGAGGCAGATCAGCGCGCGGTCGGCGAGCTCGGCGAGGTCGACGCGCTCCCGCCCGGCCAGCGGGTCCCGGTGGCCGACGGCGGCGACCAGCGGCTCGTTGACGATGTCGTAGAGCGTGATGCCGGGCGGGCGGGTGCCGGTGCGGCCGATCACCGCGAGATCGATGCGGCCCGCGTGCAGGGCCTCCAGGAGGTGCTCGGAGCTGTCCTCGGTCAGCCCGATCTCCACCCCCGAGTGCGCCTCGTGGAAGGAGGCGAGGAGCCCCGGCAGGTCGATGGTCTTGCCCATGGAGATGACGGTGCCGATGGTGACCCGGCCCCGTACCAGACCGCTGAGTTCGTCGACCGTCTGGCGGACGGCGGCGACCGCGGCGAGCGCGGCCTGCGCGTGCGGCAGGACGGAGGCGCCGACCGGGGTGAGCCGGACCGTGCGGCTGGAGCGGTCGAGCAGGTCGTGGCCCAGCTCCCGCTCCAGCTTGCGCACTTGGGCGCTGACCCCCGGCTGGGCGACGTGCAGGGCGTCGGCCGCCTTGGTGAAGCTCGCCAGCTCGGCGACGGTGACGAAGTACTCCAGCTGACGCAGCTCCATAACTGCTGATTATAGTTCGCAGAAAATGTAGATGTTGGACTTCTACATACGGACGGGCGCAGAGTGGTTACCACCCGAGAACGGGAACCACCCGACACCGGGAACCACCCGGAACGGGAACCACCAGAGCCGGAACGCCGACCGAGCGGCTACGCGTCGAGAGGACCGTCCGATGTCCCAACGCCCCACCCAGCCGCGCGCGTTCACGTCCCCCACCACACGGGCGGTGGTCGAGGCGTTCTTCGCCCGGCAGCGCGCCGGGGACCACACGGGCCTGCTCGACCTCTTCGCGGACCGGGTCGACTTCTTCGCCCCGGGCGCCCCGAACGCGGGCGCGCTCGGCCCCGGCTCGACCCGTTCGGACATCTCCCTCTTCTTCTCGACGCTCGGCAAGGTCCTCGTGCCCGACCGGGACTTCCTGGTCCTGGGCCAGGACGCGGTCGTCACGGGCTTCGCCCGCTGCGACACGAGCCTCAACCCGATCGCGATGCACTTCACGGTGGTGGGGGCGAAGATCGGGCGCTGCCACCTGACCGAGGTCAGCACGAGGCTGTGAGCCCCTGCCCGGCGAGGCGTCGTCCGCGTACGCCTGACTGACCGTCAGATCAACTTCCCCCACCGCCCCGGCGAGGACGGTTCCCCCGGCACGCGCTCTTCGGGCGCCCCGGGGACGTAAAGGAGTACTCAGTGAATGCCACGACCGCGGCGAGGGGCGGGCGCGACAGCCGTGCCGCCACCATCGCCATGGCCTGCGTGGGTGTGTTCGTCGCCTACCTGCCGGTCACCACGGTCTCGGTGAGCCTGCCGACGATCCAGCGCAGCCTGGACGCGTCGACCGCCGACCTGTCCTGGGTCACCGATGCCTTCGTCCTGCCGATGGCGGCGCTGATCCTCACCGCCGGAGTCGTCGGTGACGTATACGGCCGCCGCAAGGTCTTCCAGGTGGGTCTGGCGTTCTGCGCGATAGGCGCGGCGATAGCCCTGAGCGCGGACGGCCTGGACAGCGTCGAAGTGCTGTGGACCGGGCAGGCGTTCGCGGGAATCGGCGCCGCCGCCCTGCTCCCCGCCACCCTCGGCCTGATCAGCCACGCGGTGCCGGATCCGCGCGAGCGCTCCAAGTACGTGAGCCTGTGGACGGCGTCCCTGATGGGCGCGCTGGCCGTCGGCCCGATGCTCTCCGGCGTGATCCTGGAGAACGGCGCCTGGCGCTGGATCTTCCTGGCGCCGATCCCGACGTCGCTGCTGACCATGGCGGCGGCGTCCCGGTACGTGGCGGACTCGCGCGCCGCCGGCGCCCGCAGGCTCGACTGGCCGGGCCAGATCACGGCGGCGATCGCGATCACGGCGCTGGTGTACGCGGTGATCGAGGGGGGCGGGGACTCGTTCGGCGAGACGCGCGTACTGGTGGCACTGGCGCTGTCCGCTCTGTCCCTGGTGACCTTCATCGTCGCGGAGCTGCGCAGCGAGAGCCCCATGCTGGACCTGAAGCTGTTCCGCTCCCCCGCGTTCAGCGCCACGGCCCTGGTCGCGATGATCAGCTTCCTCGGCCTGATCGGCTTCATCTTCGTCCTCAGCCTGTACCTGGGCCAGGTGCAGCAGCTGGGCACGCTGGACGCGGGCTACCGGATGCTGATGTTCACGGTCACGGCGATGCTGGCGGGACCGATCTTCAACCAGATCATGCACAAGGTGTCGGCGCGGATCCTGATCACGACGGGCCTGCTGCTGGCGACGGGCTCGCTGCTGTCGCTGACGACGATAGACGCGGACACGTCGTTCGGGGCGCTGGCCTGGCGCCTGATCATCCTGGGCATCGGCTTCGGCGCGGTCTTCGCCCCGATGACGGCGACGGCGATCAACTCCGTACCGCACCAGCTGGCGGGCATGGCGGCGGCGGGCAGCAACGCGTTCCGCCAGGTCGGGGCGGCGCTTGGCCCGGCCCTGATGAGCGCGCTGCTCACGACCAAGGTGGGCGACGCCCTGCCGGGCCACCTGTCCGACGCCGGCCTCAGCGCGTCCGCCCGGGACCAGGTGACCGGCGCGGTCGACAGCGGGGGCTTCGGGGCGGTCCACGCGATCGACCTGGGCGCGGACACACCCCGCATGCTGCACGCCTTCAGCCAGGCGTTCCTGGACGGCATCCACCTGTGCCTCACCATCTCGGCGGCGGCGATGCTGCTGGCGGCGGTGGCGAGCGCGGTACTGCTGCGACGGCCGCGCGCTTCGGCCCCGGCGCCGGCGGCTCCGGCCCGGCGCCAGGAGGAGCCGGCGCTGAACGGCTGACGCGCCGCGCTCCTACCGCCCCTCCCCCGCCCCACAGACGGCGGGCGGACCGGTACACCCCCGCACCGGCCCGCCCGCCCCCGCCGTCCCAGCGCCATCCGCTACCCTGTCCTGGGCTGCCCAACCACGGGCGACCCGGACGCGCCTCCGTAGCTCAGGGGATAGAGCACCGCTCTCCTAAAGCGGGTGTCGGCAGTTCGAATCTGCCCGGGGGCACAACGCAGTAGGCCGCTGACCTGGGGTTTATCCCCCAGGAAGGCGCCTCATTCGGCCTCGGACTCCTCGTCCGAGGCCGTTTGCGTGAGCGGTGCGTGAGCGGACGGGCCGCCAACCCCCGGTCCTTCTCCGGATTCCACCGCACTCCCCGGCACAGATTCCTCACCGGACTTTTCAGCCTCGTCGGGCTCGGACTCCCCTTTCGGGGCAGTTGCCTCATGGGTCGTGCGGGCACGCGGTACGAGCTTGGCTGCGGCCTCGGCGATCGCCAGATCCGCCTCGGGCAGCAGACTCGTGTACGTGTCGGCCGTGATGGTGATCGAGGAGTGGCCGAGCATCTCCTGGATGTCCTTCAGGTCGGCCCCTGCCGCGTGGGCCAGCGTCGCTGCGCCGTGCCGAAGGTCGTGGAGCCGGACGGGCGGGAGACCGATCTCCTCGTACAGCTCGATGAAACGGCGGGTGACGTTGGCGGGATGGAGCATCTCGCCATTCGTCTGGGTGAAGACGCGTCCGGTCTCCACCCAGGCGCTCTCCCACTCGTCGCGGTCCTCGTCCTGCTGGGCGCGGTGCCGCTTGAGGGCCAGGACCGTGTCCGAGTCGAGCGCGATGGTGCGGGCGCCCGCGTCGGTCTTGGGGTCGTCCTCGTACACCTCCCAGCCGTCCACGACGAGTTGCTTGGCGACGGTGATGAGCCCGGCGTCCAGATTGGTGTCGGTCCACTTCTGCCCGCACGCCTCGCCCCGCCGCAGCCCTCGGAAGGCGATGAGGTGGAACAGCGCGTACAGGCGGTCCTCGGCGACGTGGTCGAGGAAGAGGCCGGTGTGCTCCGGCGTCCAGACCATCACCGGTGAGGGCTTCTCACCGGTGCGCTTCCAGTGAAGGATGCGCTCCTCGGTCCACACCAGCGCCTTGGGGCGCTTGCCCGCCTCCAACTCGACGTGGGCGGCCGGGTTGAAGGTGATCAGCTGCTGGGCGATCGCGGCGTTCAGTGCGGCCCGCAGCGTGGAGCGGACCCGCTGGCGCGTGGCCGGGCCGACGATGCGGCGGTAGGGCTCCATCTCGGCAATGGCGGCCTTCATCGCCTTGCGGTGGGCGCGGTGCTCGCGCCCCTTCCAGGGAATCTGGGCGAGATCCTCGAACGCCTTGCGCCGCGCGGCGTTGCCCTCGGCGATCTCGACGTTGGCCTCGGCGATCGCCTCGAACATCTCCGAGAGGTGGGCGACCCGCAGCCGGTCGAGGCGGTAGTGCCCGATCCGCGGTCTGAGGTGCACGCGGATGTTGCTCTCGTCGCGGCTGATGGCGCTCTGCCGCCCCTTCTTGCCCGCCAGCCACATGTCCAGCCACTCGCCGACCGTGAGGCGGCTCGTCAGGTCCAGGCCGTGGCTGAGGCGCCTGCGGGTCGCCTCGATGTCCGGCAGTGGAGCCTTCTCGTCGGCCACCTTCTCCAGCAGCGCGGCGATCTGGGTCAGCCCCTCGGGGTCGTCGGATTCGGCGAGACCGAGGAGCGCGCGTATGTGGTCAAGGTCGGCCTGGGCGGCCTTGAGGGTCTCGTAGCCGGCGCGGCTGAAGGAGCGGCGCGTGCCGTCCTCGCGGGGCGGCAGCTCCTGGCGTACGGAGTACGAGCCGTGCTTGCGGTTGGAGAGCTTGGGGCACTTCTTGCCGAGCGGCTTACCGGTCTTGGGGTCGCGGCAGTAGCAGCGGCGGTGGGTGGAGCCTTTCAAACGGAGTCGTCCTCTGCGGGGTCGGCCGCCTCGATGGCGGTTGTCGGGTCGATGTCGGTGGCGAAGGAGGGCGGGAGGTCGGGGGGCGTGCCGCCTGCCTGCCGGATGAAGGCGCGGGCCCTGCGGAGCTGGTCCATGGCGGCCTCGGCCCGCTGTGTGGCGCCGGCCTGGGCGTGCAGGGCCTCGGCCTTCCGTGCCGCGTTCGGGGCGGTTTTGGCCTGGTACTGCGCGAACGCCTCGTCGCGTTGCGCCGCTGCGGCCGCCCGCTCAGCGGCGTGGTGGGCACGGAAGTAGCGCAGCATGTCGGCGTCGCTGCCGATGGTCCTGTCCTCGCCGGTGAACCAGTTCAGGGCCCCCAGAGCGGAGGTGCCGTCCTGGAGGGGAAGGCGCTGGACGTCCTCGACGTAACCGACGGGATAGATCAGGCAGACGGGAGCGGTGTTCAGCGCCTCGGCCAAGATCATGACGTCGACCAGGGGCAGGGTGGAGCGGCGGCCGGACTCCATATTGGCGATCACGTTGCGGGGGATCGGGTGACCGATCTCCTCGCACCTGTCGGCCAGGTCCTGTGCGCTCCACCGCAGTTCCTTCCGTCGTCTGCGGACCTCACCGGCCACGGTGGCCATGACGTGGTCCGCCCACTCGGGGACGTCATCCTCGTCGTCCGTCTCAATTCCAGTCTCGGAACGGGGCTGTGTCATGAAGACACAGTAGCTCGCCTAGCGTTGATTCCATGGCCTGGAGACGAGCGCAATCACCGTGTTCGCCGAGGGCTCAGCCGTGGAGGGAGCGCGCATGCGCGAGAAGGAACCCGTCGACCAAGTGAAGGGCATGAGCCGTGAGGAGCTGCTGGACCTTCCGGTCGCTGTTGACCTGGAGACCGGCAACCGGGCATTGGGGCTCGGACGGAGCAAGGGGTACGAACTGGCCAAGCGCGGTCAGTACCCGTGCAAGGTGCTGCGCCTGGGCAACGCCTACCGGGTGGTGACCTCCGACCTGTTGAACCTGCTGGGCCTGGCCGCATGACCGCAGGCACACGTAGCAGACGCTTCTGCGCTGAGCTGACACAGAAATGCTGGACTGTGGTGGGACGTGGCCGTACGGTTCGTGATCCCTCGCCATGGCCCAGCGCCCGCGAGAAGAGGGAAGGCCCCCGGCGGTGCGACGCCGGAGGCCCCAGTGACTCCCTTGCCCCCAATGACAGGAACCGACCCGGCGGCTAGGGCGTGCGAGCCCGCCACCGCCAGACGAGGAGCTGCCGAGTGCAACCCACCAACCCCGACTCCTATTCCGCGCCCTCCAACGCGGCATGGCCCGCAACTGCCGTCCCTGGTCAGCCCGGTGCGCACCTGCGCAGCGAGGAAGACGAGGAGACGGGTACCGGCCGAAGTGATTGCTCCCACGACGCCGAGGGACAGGCCCTGGGTGGGCCCGAGGAAGTATCCGGTACGGAGCCGGAGGCGACCGAGGGTGCGCAGGTGCTGGATGATCTGCGGGCGCAGGTCCAGCGGTACGTCATCATGCCGAGCGAGGAGGCCCTCACGGCGGTGACGCTGTGGACAGCCGCCACCCACCTGCAACGCGCCTGGCAGCACGCGCCCCGACTAGCGGTGGTCGGTCCGGCCAAGCGGTGCGGCAAGTCGCGGCTGCTGGACATCGTGACCGAGACCGTCCACAACCGGCTGATCACGATGAACGCCAGTCCTGCGGCGATCTTCCGCTCGATCACGGACGAGGACCCGCCAACGCTCCTGCTGGACGAGGCCGACACCCTCTTCGGCACCGCCAAGGCGGCGGAGAGAAACGAGGAGCTGCGCGGCCTGCTCAACGCCGGGCACCAGCGCAACCGGCCCACCCTGCGTGTCACCGGCCCCGAGCACAAACCGGTGGCGTTCCCCACCTTCGCCATGGCCGCGCTCGCCGGGATCGGCGACCTGCCTGACACGATCATGGACCGTTCCGTGGTCATCCGGATGCGCCGTCGGACAACTGGCGAGAAGGTGGCGTCCTTCCGCATCGGACGCGACACCCCTGCCCTGCACGCGATCCGCGACCGGCTCGCGGCCTGGCTGACGCCGCTTTACGCACAGGCGGTGGACCTGGAGCCGTCCATGCCCGTCGAGGACCGCGCGGCCGACACCTGGGAACCACTGGTGGCGGTGGCCGACCTCGCCGGAGGCAGCTGGCCCGCACTCGCCCGCGCCGCCTGCCACACCATGGCCGCCTACGAGGCCGAAAGGGACAAGGACCACGGTCCGAAAATCCGCATCCTGATCGACATCCGCCGGGCGTTCGCCTTCCACGGTGACCCGCCCGTCCTTCAGACGCACACCCTGCTCAGCTACCTCAACGAGGACGCAGAAAGGAATTGGTCCGATAACGGCCGCGATGGACTGACCCCACGGGGCCTGCAGGAACTGCTGAAGGACTACGGCATCAGCTCAGTCACCAGCCGCTTCCCCAACAGCCCGCAGGCCAAGGGCTTCAGGCGGCGCCAGTTCCTCGACGCCTGGGCCCGCTACTGCCCAGAGCCCGCTCCTGCGACCGGGCCTGCCCCCGAATCGGCGGCCTGACCCGACTTGTCTCGTACCACTCGTATCCACGCAGGTCAGCGCAGGTACGAGTGAGCGGCCCGTGACGAGTCGTCCCGTCGTCACCACTTCAGTCGTACCTGCCCTGACCAGGCATGTAACGAGTGGTACGAGTCACCGCGCCCCACGGCGGCCACCCCCTGCCTCCTCTCCCCGGCCGGTGGCCGCCGCCCAATCCCACCAGGAGTGCCCTCGCTTGACCTCCCCCACCCTCACCAACCCCTCCCGGATATCCGGGACCCGTGCGATCCGCCTCGGCGTCGCACTGCTCGCCACGTTCGCCTTCGCCCTCTCCTACGACGCCCTGCGGCAGATGGCCGTCGCCATCCACATCCGAGGACTGCTCACCTACGCCTTCCCGCTCGTGATCGACGGGTTCATCGCCATCGGCGTCGGCGCCCTGCTCATGCTCCGCGCCGCCCCGACCCGCTCCCGCGTATACGTGTGGGCACTCGTCGGTGCGGCCACCGTGACGAGCATCTGGGCCAACGCCCTGCACGCCGTCCGCCTCAACCAGCAGTCCCGCCGCGACGATGGTCTGCGACTCGATGACCTCACTGTCGGCGCACTGTCCGCTATCGCCCCACTCGCCCTGGCCGGTGCTGTCCACCTCTACATCGTCATCCGACGCCAGCCCACTCCCCTCCCCCTGAAGCCAGGCAACACCGCGAACCACCACCTCGTCGGGCACAGCCACAACGACACCGACGGCGCCAAGCCCGCTTTCCCGGTTGGCGACGCTCCCGATACACAGGAGCCAATCGCTGCCGACATGGCTCACGTCTCCGGCGACGTGGCTCGGGATTCCGCCGACGTGGCTTCGGACATGCGCGGCGTGGCCGAGGGGGCTCGCCCCTCCGTCGAATCGCCAGACCAGGGGACCAGCACGATCTCCCCAGAACGGCTCGCCATCGCGCGTACCGCGCCGCTGGGCCGCAAGGGCCGCGCCTCGCGCCGCCACATCGAGGACACGTTCCGCAGCAAGAACCTGACCATCGGCAGGAAGGAGGCGGACAAGCTGAAGGACACCCTTCAGGCCGAACTCGACGAAGCCGCCTCCCAGCGGGAGACAGAACTCGGCACGGCCCCAGTCGGCACTGCCTGACCCCTGCGACCACGTCGACCGCACCGCTCCGGCGATTACGTCGGCTCACCCCGTGTCTCCGCGCAGACAGCGTGGGGCCACGGGGGCCGGGCACAGCAGGGCACCTGAAACCAGCACCCCACGGAGAACCGATTCATGCACGACCAGCAGCACGACCTCCCCATCCCCCAGCAGGAGATGCCCACCGACCTCAACAGCGCAGCAAGTTGTCGGGTAAGGAGTCCTTACCCGGCCTCCACCCCTGGAGTGGCGGAGGCATCCGGCGCCGAGGGGGCGCCGGAGTCGGCCGCCCCTGGGGGGCCGACCGAGACGGGGACCGGCAAGCCGTCGTCGAACGTGCCGCCGAAGCCCGTGCAGCGTCGCCGTCTGCGTGACAAGCAGCTCCGCGAGCACCGCTTCCATCCCCGCTACAACGACGACGAGTTCGCCCTCGTCAAGAACGCCGCCGTCCTGAGCGATATGGCAGCGGGCGGCTACGTCGCCGAATGCTCCCTCGCTGCCGCCCGTGCCGACGACCCCACCGCGGCCGTCGCCGACTACCGCGCCATGGTCAAGGCGCTGATGGCCGCCAACGGACAGCTCGGCAAGATCGGCAGCAACCTCAACCAGCTCACCCGCCACCTCCACCAGGACGGCGCCTGGCCCACCCTCGACAGCGTCCAACGCCTCCTGGGACACATCGAGGCATCGATCGTCACGCTGGACGCCGCCATCGACCAGGTCACCGAGGGCCGGTGACCCGGTGATACCGAAGATCATCCTCGGCAAGGGGCCGAACGCCGTCCGCCGCACGATCGGCTACCTCTTCGGCAAGGGCCGGGCCAACGAGCACACCGACCCGCACTTGGTGGCGTCCTGGAACGGCTTCGCGCCAGACCCCGGCCGCAGTCCCCACCGGTCACAGAAGGAAGTCGAGGGCCAACTCGCCGCACAGCTCGACCAGCCCGTGAAGATGCTGGGCGACAAGGCGCCGAAGTTCACCGTGTGGCACTGCCCGGTCCGTGCCGCTCCCGAGGACCCGTTCCTCACCGACGAGCAGTGGGCAGACATCGCCCGCCGCATCGTGGCCGCCGCCGGCATCGCCCCCGACGGCGACGAAGAAGCCTGCCGTTGGGTCGCCGTCCGCCATGCGGACGACCACATCCACATCGCCGCCACCCTCGTACGCCAAGACGGCCGCCGCCCCAAGCGTGACTACGACCAGCGCGCCGTCCAGCGCGAGGCACGCAAGATCGAAATCGACTACGGGCTCCGACGGCTCAAGCCGGGCGACGGCACCGCCGCCAAGCGCCCCACCAGCAAGGAGCATTTCAAGGCTAAGCGCCTGGGCCAGGACGCCACATCCCGCGAGATCCTGCGCCTGCGGGTACGCCGCGCCGTGGCCGCCGCCTCCAGCGAAGCCGAGTTCTTCGCCTTCCTGAAGGCAACCGGAGTGGAAGTACGGCCCAAGACCGAACCGTCCGGCGACGTGACCGGCTACAGCGTCGCCCTGCCCGGCGACACCAACAAGCAGGGTGAACCCATCTGGTTCGCGGGCTCCACCCTCGCAGGCGACCTCTCCCTGCCCAAGATTCGCCAGCGCCTCACCAGCACCAGCCCCGCCCCCGTCGTTACCCCGCCGGGCAATCCGTGGCACCAGGCCACCGCCGCCACCGAACGCATCCCCCACCACCTCACCCACAGCGACGAGCACGCCGCCCAAGGCCAGCTCGTCGCTCTCGGCGCCGCCCTGGACCTGCTGCCGCTCACCGCACCGACCGCGATAAGGGCCGAGCTGGAACGGGCTGCCGTGACGTTCGAACGCGCCACCCGCTCCCGCATCGCCGCCGACCACGACAGCGCCCGCGTCCTGCGCCGCAGTATCCAGGCGATCTGGCGCACCCCCTCGCCGGGAGGTGGCGGGTCCGGCCTGGCAATGCTGATCGACGTCGCGCTTACCGCGGTCGCCTTCGCCCGGCACTGGCACCGCACCCGCCAGCACGCCCAGCAGGAGGCGGCAGCCGAACAGGCCCTCCTCCACCTGCAGACCGCCTACGCGCACATCGCCGGACCGGTCCTGGACGGCCTCGCCCACCGCGCGCCCACCCTGCAGACCAAGCACCGCTTCGCCCAGCACATCCGGCAGGCCGCTCCCGAGTACGCCGAGCGCATCCTGCAGGACTCCGCCTGGGATGCCCTCGCCGCGGTGCTTGCGGAGGCGGAGAAGGCGGGGCACAACGCGGCTATCGTCCTCGACCAGGCCGTCAGCCAGCGGCCCCTGGACGACGCCCGCAACCCCGCCCGCGCCCTGACCTGGCGCATCCAACGCCTCGGCCAACGCCACGCCCCCAGCCCCCGCGCCCAGGCAGCCAAGGCCCGCAGCACCGCGCAGCACCCCACCGCTCCGGTTCACACGGCAGCGGCTGCCCCGCCCCCGCAGCAGCCGCAGGCACGACGACGCTGATCAGGCCAGAGTGGACAGCTTGGGGGTGAACAGTTCCAGCGCCTCCTCACACCGGAAGCGGTCCTTCCCGCCGCCGGCCTTCGCCCGATGTGGCTCGTACGAGCCGATGAGGACGCCCATCCCACGCAGCCGGTCCAGGCTCTGGCGATACACGGGGGCGGGCGTCTTGGGCCGAGTTCAGGTACGACAGGACGGCGGTGCGGATGCCGAAGCCGTATCCCCACGCAGGATACGAAGAGCCTGATCAACCGCATATCCGGCTGTGAGGCCAATACTGGCAGGCGCCCAGGCAGCCGTGGCTCTGACGACGGACTCGCCTTCCGGGCACGATTGTTCGCGGGGTCGTGACTGGGCGCAGGGGGTGCGGTCGCCGCGAATGCGGACCCAGAGGTTCAGCCGAGCTTTTCAGCTCCCTGGTCGCTAGTGGCGTGAAGTAAATGGTGAACCTCATGGCAGGCTCAAGTCCCTTGCGGCTAACAGATCTTGATTGGCAGGGTCTTGCTTGCCACCGGCTATCCAGCCTTCTCCGTGACCGGGGCGAAGGCGTGCCGGAGGGCAATAGCTGTCCTACGAGCAAGGGGGAATACCTATGTCCAGCACCCGAATAGACCACGAGATTCCGGTTTCGCCGGTATCAGCGAAAAAGATTCGCCTCGGTGCAGTCGCCGCGATCGCCGCCCTCGCCATGGGCGCTGCTGCGCCGATGGCATCCGCCACCGAGGCACGGCACGCTCGCGTCGCCCAGCAGACAGAGTCCGTCCGTGAGCTCGCGACTGCGGTCTCCGAGTTGGATGCTCCCCCGATTGTCGAGGAGGGACTCGACGAGCGGGCCGCGGCCCTCCCGGCGAACCGGACCCTGCCGCAGATCCTCGAAGCGATGTACCCGGGCGACCAGGCCGCGCAGGCCCAAGTGCTCGCCGTCCTCACTGGCCAGACCGACACTGCGGAGCCCGTCGAGACGCAGCAACCCGCATCACCCGGCAGCCCGGTCGTGGCATTCAGTCCCTGGGGTAAGGCGTGGAAGTACACCAAGTGTGTGGCCTACGTAACGGCCGCCTTCGTGCCGGGAGCCGCAGCGTACAAGGCGATCAAGGCGCTCGGTGGGGTGAAGACGACCGCCAAGCTGCTGATCAAGGCCGGTAACTCCGACGACTTCCTCAAGCTTGCCGGCGGCTCGGCCTCTGAGATCATCGGTGTCAAGGGCATACGGGACAACTGCTTCTAAGGATGGGCGACATGGCGGACTCACGCGCGATCGGCGTACTCGCGCCTATGGCTCCGGCAGGCAAAGTGGGGCTGGCCTATGCGCTGCTCTATGCCTCCGTGGCCCTGTCGCTCAGCAGGACCGTGGAGCTGGACTGGCTCGCGCTCCCGGCACTGGCGCTGGCCGCTGTGACAGCACTCGCCGAGCGAACCTCTCTGTCCGAGCGGCGCATCGCGGTCCTCGGCATGGCGGGCCTCACTGTCATCGCCGCCGTCGCGGCCGCAGTGGCCTCGTGACCTGATATCCAGGACGGGCGCGGTATACCCTGCGGAATACGCCGCGCCCGCTCCGGTATCCCCCTTTCGAATTTCCGGAGGAAACACCATGCTGTTCGGTAAATCACCTGTGATTGTGTTACGCGACGGGCCCGAAATCCTGAAAGTCGTGCGGGAAGCACTCGCCACGATAGCCCCCGGCGAGCAGGCCGGGCTGGAACGAGCCATCGACATCATCGAAGCTCAGTGCGCACGCACCGAGGACGACGTCCTGGGGCAATGGGTTCGAGGCGTGCTGTCTGATGCCGGCCTCGATGTGCGCAGCGACCACGCCGAATCCGTCGCCGCACTCCGCAAGGCCGTACCCGACCTCACGCTCGTCGTGGCCAACCGCCTGGTGACGAACGCGGTCAGTCAGTAGAGCCCCCGCTCTCCGAAGAGCGCTGATTACGATCGCGCGGACACCTTGGGGGTGAGCAGTTCCAGCGCTTCCTCCCAGCGGAAGCGGTCGGCCCCGCCGCCGACCTTCGGGCGGTGTGGCTCGTACGAGCCGATCAGGACGCCCATCTCACGCAGCCGGTCCAAGCTCTGCCGGTACGCGGGGTGGGCGGCCTGGGCGGAGTTGAGGTACGGGAGGACGGCGGTGGGGATACTGAAGCCGTACGCCTCGCACAGGATGCCCAGGGCCAGGGTGTCGGAGATCCCGGCCGCCCACTTGTTGATCGTGTTGAAGGTGGCCGGGGCGACCGCGATGGCGTCGGCGGGCGGCAGCGGGCGGGGGTCACCGGGGAAGCGCCAGGCAGAGCGGATGGGGTAGCCGGTCTGGGCCTCGACCGCCTGTGCGTCGATGAAGCCGAGGCCCTGCGGAGTGGCGATCACGCCGACGTCCCAGTTGGCCTCCTGGGCGGCCGTGATCAGCTTGCCGACGCCGTCGGCGATTCCGGCCGCGCACACAACGATGTACAGGAACGGCTTCTTGGTCTGTGGGTCGGGCTGTTCGCTCACGCGGGGACTCCCAGTTGACGACTGAAGCGGTGCAGTTCAGGCAGCGTACGGCGCCGATCGCGGGCGGCCATATCGGCCACTAGCTCGCGTACGGCCGGGCGGCGGATGTCCTGGGCCGCGCAGCTCTCGGCGATGCGGAGGGCCTGGTACCCGTCGGCCAGGCGGCCTTGCTGGGCGTAGGCGCGGCCGGCTTCGATCCACAGGGCGGCACGGCGCTCGGGGACGGGGATGTGGCGGCGCATGAGAGGCCGGGCGGTCTCCAGAGCGACGCCCGCGTCGCCAAAGGAGACGGCCGCGCTGAGCCTGTGCAAGGCGACGTTGGTCGGGCTGAAGTTGGCCCAGGCGTCGGGGCTGTCGAGTGCGACGTACCGGGCGACTTCCTTCGCCTCGGTGAGGAAGTCCTGGGTGGCGGAGCGGTCTCCGCCACCGCTGGCGGCCGTGACCCCTCGCAGAAGCAGCAGGCCGAGTGCGGCGAGGTACTTCGGGGAGCGCTGGTCGTACGAGCCTGTGAGCTGGTCGGCGGTGTGGCGGACGAGGGTGACGGCCTGGGCGGTGTGGCTGTCGCGGGCCAGCGCGTGGGCGTGGACGCGGACGCTGGAGGCGAGGACGACGGGATCGCCGGAGCATTCTGCCTCGGCCATGGCGCGTCCGACCGCGAGCCAGGCATTCCCCTGGTCGCTCTGTTTGAGCAGCAGGCTCGCCGAGGTCTGGTACGCCGTGGCAAGGAGGCCGGAGAGGTCGCTCGAGCCAGGGCTGTCGCTGATGGCCTGCCGTAGCCGCCCGATCAGGACGGGCAGCGTGCTCTCCAGCTGTGTGTAGTCGCAGGTGCAGAAGAGACGACGTACGCCTGCGACTTGGTCCCGAAGGTTCTGGAGATCCGGAACCGGTTCGGCGGCCACATGGACCGCTCCGGGCAGCAGGGCCTGGACCAGATCCTGATGGGCGGTGCTGGGGATGGCCGGGGCCGCGAGCGCGGCGATGCCTGCGGCGAGAACGGTACGGCGGCGCATGTCCTCTGTCTCGGGATCGGAGGGGCTGATGTCCGAAGCGGCGGCAAGGCCCAGGTGGTGTAGCGGAATCGCCAACACCTGCGCGATCTCGCGCAGCATGCGAACGTCTTCCGTGCCCCTGCCGTTCTCCAGGCGGCTCACCTTGGACTGGTGATAGCCCAGGGCGGCGGCGACGTCCCTTTGCGAGCGCCGCTGTAATACGCGCGCCTGGCGGATCACCTCACCGATCCGTCTCGCTTCGCTTTGCGCTTCGGCCATCTGTGCCACGGCTCCTACTGCCGTCGCCGATCCTGCCTGCTCAACCGAGCGTAATGGACTGGCAGTTCACCGTGATGCAGCTCCCGCATCGACGATGCAGCACCGGCACACGTCCTGGTTCGAGGGGCCCGTGTGGCGGTTGCGTGGAGTGGCCGAACCAATCCAGGAGGCCGCTCATGGAAGCGCACCAGATCCGGATTTCCGTCTCCGGCACGCCTGCCGGTGCCGCGTCCGCGCGCCAGCAGATCGCGGAGTGGATACGGGCCTGGGGTGTCCTTCTCGAGCCTGACCTCCTGGACACGGCAGAGCTGGTGGCCTCGGAGCTGATCACGAACGCGGTGCGGCACGCGCACGGTCCGATCACGGCCAGCGCCTACCTGAGTGCGAAGGCGCTACGGATCGCGGTGATCGACACCAGCTCCGACATCCCAGAGGTCGGCCTGCCGGATGCGGACGAGGAGGACGGACGCGGTCTGTTCCTCGTCGCCGCACTCGCGGACCGCCATGGATTCGAACCGTTGCCTTCCGGCAAGCGCTGCTGGGCCGAGTTCGAGCTCAGCGCCCCACTCCTGCCCGTCGCATCCCACCTGCCCTGCAGAGGAGTTGACTGTTGACAGCCGTACGGATTCCCCCAGTCGCCGCGGAAGTGGTCGCCGTGCGACCGAGCATTCCGCTTGCCGGGGCCGTGACCGTCGACGGATCGAAGAACGCGGCCCTGCCCCTGCTGGCCGCCGCTGCGGCCATGCACCGCCCGGTGCACCTGAGCAACGTCCCGGCGAACACGGATGTCGAGACGATGCTCACCCTTCTCCAGCAGGCCGGCTGGCACGCGGCCCGTCCGGTGAGCGATCCGCACACCACGGTGATCCTGCCGAGCGACAGACCGCAGCCGGATCCCGCCCCCGAGGTCGCTGCCCGCATCCGGGCCTCGTATTACCTGGTCCCGGCGCTGCTCGGGACCTATGGACGGGCCCGCTTGCCCTGGCCGGGCGGCTGCGACATCGGAGAACGCGGGATGGAGCAACACTTCAAGGTGTACGAGCGCTTCGGTGACCGCTCGACCGTCGATGACCACGGCTACCTCGTGGAGGCAGCCACGGGCGGACGCGGGACGGTGTCGATCATGCTGCCCTTCCGGTCCCGAGGCGCGAGCCTTGCCGCCCTCCTGCGCACGGTCGTCGCCGGACGGCCGCTGCGTCTGGGCCAGCCGAATCTGTCGCCCGAAGTGCTCAGCGTTGTAGAGGCGTTGAAGATCGCAGGGTGGGAGTGCCGGGTCAGCGAGACCGTCCTCGCAATCCAGCCGCCTCGGTCCATCTCCGGCGACACCATCGCGTGGAGGGTGCCCGGCGACAAGATCGAGGCAGGCAGCCTGGCCTGCGCGGTCGCGGTGAGCGGTGGCAACGCGCACATCCTCGGTGTACGCAGCGACGACATCGCTCCCCTGGTCGCCGCGCTGCGCTGGCTCGGCGTACCCGCCGACGTCGAGGACGGCGCCCTCGCCGTCCGGGCCCAGGACGCCCAGCCCACCGGCCGACCGCTGCGAGCCATCGCCTCCCTGTCCCCCGGCGGTCTGGACGCGGACTTCGAGCCGCCGCTGATAGCCCTGGCCCTCACCCTCCCTGGCACCCACCTGTTCGCCGACGACATCAACCCCGGCCGCCACGGCAACCTGCTACCCCAGCTCGCTCGCCTCGGAGCCACGATCGACGAGCTGTCGCCCACCCAGTGCCGCTTCACCGGTCCGCAGCAGCTGACGGGTGCCGGAGTGGAGGCCACCGACATCCGCACGGGCTCCGCCCTGCTCATCGCCGGCCTCACCGCTCGCGGCGTCACCACTCTCGGCGGCCTCGAACAGCTCCGACGCGGCCATGCCGACCTGCCCGTCAAGCTGCATGCCCTGGGCGCCGACATCTGTGAGGTGATCCCGTGAACCGGCAGCTGCGGCAGATCGTCGCCACGACCGACGTCCACTCCGCATTCGACCCGGCCGCGCCGATGCTCACCTACCTCCACGCCGCGAGGCCCGACAGCCTGATCGTGGACTGCGGTGACTTTTTCGAGGGCAGTGGCTTCTACCGCCTCGGCAGGGGGCACATCGAGCGTGAAGTCCTCACCACGCTGTACGACCTGCTCGCCCCCGGAAACCACGGCTGGCCGCACTACTTCGAGCCGCAGCTGCGCAGGATGACGGTGTGCGCGAACACAACCGACGACAGCGGCAATCCGCTCTTCGACCGCGTACGCATCCAGGCCATCGGCGGACGGCGAGTCGCTGTCACCGGGGTGATGGGCCCACAGGCGTTCAATGCCATCCCTGCCAGCCAACGAGTCGGCCACCACGTCACCGAACCAGCCCAAGCGCTGCGCGAAGTGATGCTCGAACACCACCACCGCACCGACGCCTGGATGGTGCTGTCCCACTCCGGCTTCGAGGAGGACCTGAAGCTGGCCGCCGCCTGCCCGTTCGCCGACGTCATCTTCGCCGGGCACTGCCACAGCGACACCCTCGGCCCCGTACACGTCGGCGACACCCTGGTGGTCAAAGGACGCGAACTCGGCGTCGGATACGCCGCCGCCGAACCCGTCGGAAGCGGCTGGGCAGCCCGCACCAGCGCCTTCCCCGATGCCTCCGCTGTTCCCCACAACCTCGCCGCACTGCTGGAAGAGATCTCGACCATCGGGCAGCAGCTGAGGAGTCCCATCGGCGCCGTGGACGAAACCCGCCGTAACGCGCTCCTGGACCGCCGCCGGCTGCTTGAAGAGATCACCGGTCGACTGCACACCGGCCTCGGCGCTGACGCGGTCGTCCTCAACGAGACCGCTCTGCGCCCTGTGCAGCTCGGTACCACCCTCACCCTCGGCGACCTGCTGGCCATCGAGCCCTTCGGCAACCAGCTCGTGCACGCCTTCCTCCCCGAGCATCACGCGCAGGACCTCGACAAGCTGCTCGATCACCTCACCGAACACGTCGGCCCTCTGGTCGTCGTCGCCCCTGCTCCCCTGCCTTCGGAGATCCGCACCGTGCTGACCACCGACTACCTCGCCGACAGCTACCTCGGCGGGAGAACTCACCGAGCAGGCATACGGCTTGGGCAGGCCGTATGCCGCGTCTTGACCGCCTCGCTCCCCAACTCCGCGGAGTCCCAAGAAGGAGGCGAGCAATGATCCTCACCGGCCCTGAGATCAAGGCTGCCGTGGCCGACGGCCGCCTACGGATCACCCCCTTCGCCCCGGACCAAACGAACCCCAACAGCTACAACGTCCGCCTCGGTCCGACCTTGCTGACGTACGCCGCCAAGGTGATCGACGCCCACGACGCCAACGCCACGCGCTCGGTCCTGATCGGCAAGGACGGCTACGTCCTCCAGCCCGGCGAGCTGTACCTCGGCCACACCATCGAGGAGGTCGGCTCGGACGTCTTCGTCCCGCTGCTCTTCGGCCGCTCCTCGGTCGGCCGCCTCGGCTTGTTCGTCGAGATCACCGCGCCGATCGGCGACATCGGCTTCCACGGCCAGTGGACCTTGATGCTCTCGCCCGTCCGCCCGCTGCGGGTGTACGCGGGGATGAAGATCGGGCAGATCATGTTCTTCGTCTCCACCGGCGACGTCGACCTGTACCGCGGCAAGTACCAAGGGGCTGCCGGCCCACAGCCCTCCCGCTACTGGCGGGACGCGGCACACATCCAGGCGGTCGCCTCATGATCCTCACGGGCCCCGCGATCGCCGCCGCCGTCAGCGCGGGAGAGATCATCATCGCCCCCTACGCCCCCGCACGCCTCTCCCCCAACGCCTACGACTGGCGCCTGGGCGACACGATCCGCGTCTGCGACAGCGACCTGGACGCCGCCACGCCCACCGCGTACACCGAACACCCCATCCCTGCCTCCGGCTTGGTCCTGATGCCTGGCGTGCTCTACCTCGGCGTCACTCTGGAGAGGACGGGCTCCGAGACGTACGCGCAGTTGCTCAACGGAGACCGCACCACCGGAGCCCTCGGCATCTGGGTCCACGTCTCCGCCCCACTCGGTCACCAGGGCCACGCGATCCGCTGGACCTTGGAGATCCGTGTCGCCAAGCCCGCCCGCGTCTATCCGGGAATGACCTTCGGCAAGCTCGTCTTCCTCACCACCCTCGGCACCCCGGCCAGCTACCAGCGACAGCGCGCCAAGTACGCGGCCACGAACGGCATCGACATCTCCCGCCTGTACGAAGAGATCCCCCAAGGAGCGGCGCTGTGAGCCCCGTCGTACGCCCGGCCGCGGGTCCGCTGGCCGCCACCTTCCTCGACCTCCCAGCCGGAAGCCCCGGCGGCAGCGTCGAACTCTTCCTCGACCTTTACACCGGCGACAAACCCCTCATCCCCGCACGGGCCTTCATGCTGACCCCCGCCGGGCCCAGACCCAATGTCCCTGCCGGGCTCGACCTGCTGGCCGTGTCCGGGAAGTGCCTGGAAGGCACCGGCTTCAGTCGCTACGTCGCGGCCCTACGCCAGGCCCTGGTGGCCGCGATCGATCCAGCGCAGATCGGCGTACTGCACCTGCAACACCTCACGTTCGGCGCCACCCCTGCCTTGCTCCGGGCTCTACCTGCGCACCCTAGGATCGCGTTGGTCCATGGCACCGACCTGCTCTTCGCCGAAGCCCACCGCGACCAGCTCCAGGTGCTGCGCGAGACAGCAAGGGCCGCCGACGCCATCGTGGTCCCCACCGGCGCGATGGCCGATCACCTTCTCAGGCTCGCCCCACAGGCCGACCGCCGCAAGGTCGTCCACATTCCCTGGGGCATCCCCGACCACCTGCTCACCGATCCGCCGTCCCGGCCAGCCCGCACCTCGACCAGCCACCTGCGGCTGCTGTACGCAGGAAGACTCACAGCCGAGAAGGGCGCCGAGCACCTGGTCACAAGCCTGGCGCCCATTCCAGGCATCGAGCTGAGCATCGCCGCCCCCAGGTCCCAGTTCCACGCCATGGCCCCGCTGCTCCAGCGGGCCGGCGTGCGGGCCCAGTACCTCGGCTGGCTCCGCCGTCCACAACTGTGGAAAGCCTTCACCGAGCACGACGCGCTGGTCATACCCTCCACCACTCTGGAGGCCATGGGCCTGGTCGCGCTGGAGGCCCAAGCCTGCGGCCTGCCCGTCCTGTACCAACCCGTCCCCGGCCTCAACGAGGTCCTCGCAGCATCCGGAGTGGCCACCGACTTCACCCACTCCGCCGCGCTCGCCCGCGACCTCGACCGCCTACGAAAGACCCCCGGTCTGCTGCCCGCTCTGCGTCAGGCGGGCTACGCCAACGCCTGCCGCTATCCGCTCTCGACGACCGCCGAGGCACTGGCCGACCTCGGCCGCCAGCTCACATGAACACGGCCGCGGACCGGAGTTCAACGCGCCATTGCCCCACCCGTCCTGCCCACGTCACTACGCTGATCCGGCGGGATGCCCACGGCGAACAGGGAGACCATGACGCACCACACCGACCGCATCGAGCAGCTCCTGAGCGAAGGCGTCCGTGACAAGGTCTACCCAGGCGCCGTATGGGCGGTCGGTGACGCCACCGGCACCCGTGCCAGCGGCGTCGCCGGAGTCCTCGACCCCAACGAGCCAGACATTCCCATGCGGCTCAACACCGTCTTCGACGCGGCCAGCCTCACCAAGATCCTCGCCGTGTGGTCTTCGATCGGCGCTCTCTGGGAAGAAGGCAAACTCGACCTCGATGTCCTTCTCGGTACCTTCTGGCCCGAGGTCGACGGTCACCCGCTGGGGGCCGTGACCTCCCGCCACCTACTGACCCACACTGCCGGCCTGCCGCTCCGCGCCCAGCTCAAGAACCTCTACGGCACCGATCCGCAGGATGTCCGCGACGGAGTCCTCCATGAAGCCCTCCACCGTCCGCCAGGCGAGGCCGTCGAGTACACCGACCGAGCCGCCCTCATCCTCGGCTACCTCGCCGAGCACCTCTCCGGACAGCGCCTCGACCAGCTCGCTACGGAACGGATCTGGCAGCCGCTGGGCATGAACTCCACTCGTTTCGGGCCACTGTCTGGCGAGATCGTCGCACGGTGCGCACCGACCGAACTCGACCAGGACAGCGGCACCCACCTCCAGGGCGTCGCCCACGACTTCTCGGCCCGGCTCCTGGGCGGAGTGTGCGGCATTGCCGGCACTTTCACCGTCCTCGACGACCTCATCAGCTTCCTTCTCTACATGCTGAACACCGCAATCGCTCCAGGGCGGGCCGGATTCGGCCGCGCTTGGACCACGGAGTCGCTGACCGTCCAGACCGGCGACCTGGAGCCCGCACGCGGCCTGTTCTGGCACCCCGCCCGCGCCGTAGACGAGGTCTGGGTCCACTACGGCTTCACTGGCACCGGTATGTGGATCTCACCTCGTCAGCGGCGCTGGGCTGTGCTCCTGACCAACAAGCTCTACTACACGCGCGACCGGCAGCCACTGACCGACGTTCGCAACACGTTCCGCGCGCTGGCTTTCGCTTGAGATGCAGCCCGCCGGGGCAGGCTCGAACAAGACCATCCATCACGTTAAGCATGCAGGTCAGCACACATTGTCAGTGACTGGCACTAGCCTCCCGGCTCTCAAGCACAGAGCAGATGGAGGTTGTGATGACAGTAGCCGCGAGCGTTCCCAGGGGAAGCCGAACCAAGCAGGCAACACACGTGTGGCTAATGGGGCTCACCGCAAACAAGGGGATGTGCACCTATTGCAGCACGAGCCCGTCGACAACCCTTGATCACGAAGAACCCATTGCGGACAACGGAGCCGACGTCTGGTGGAACTTCCTTCCCGCCTGCAAGCCCTGTAACGACTGGAAGCGCAAGCGGACGGCGCTCGAGTGGCTCATCGATCAGAAGCTCCATCGCGCCCAGCCCACAGTGGGGTTCGACACGCGCCGCATGCCGCTCATCATGTTCCACGGGTTCGAGGCCCGTATCGAACGCGTTCATCGCGAGCTCAGCGAGACTGGCCGAAGGGATTGGTTCCGTCACCACTACGGAGAAGCCCGCCACAAGAACAAGGCAGAGATGTTGGATCAGCTTGACTCCTGCCGAAAGGAACTCTCCGGCTACCCGCACCTTCCATGGACGACGCCCAACGTCCGCGCCACAGCAGCCGATGTGTGCACACGCCACATTTGCTGCGGGTGGCGGCACCCCCACGCCCGCTACATGGAGGCCGTGATCCTCACGGACGATCAGTTCGCAGCATTCTCAAGATCAGCCTTCGAGAACCGTATGTCGGAAGGTGACCTCACTGCCATGCTGATCCTGCGGCACTTGAACGCCCTCACCAACGGTGGGGCACGTTCAACATCAGCTGCAAGCGACGGGGCAGCGGTCCCCGGTCAACGCCGCTACTGAAGCTGACGCACGTGCCGTCGACGATCCGGCCCGAGCCGACGCGCGCGGCCACGACAGTGGCCGGGGCGTCGCCTGTCCTGCTCGGTCTTCTTCGTCGCCGAATCCTTTACGCGGCCTGATCGCCGGGCGGTGAAGTAGGCGTCACCGCCCGGCGACCCTCGTGCCGGTGCACGGCGCAGGGGAGTGCCGGGGCGGCGACGGGCTGGCTTTGCCGGCTGGCCCGATCCCTGCCGCTTGACCTGCGGGCCTCATGTCATCGTTGTCAGAGCCCGATCGCCAGGTCGTGGTAGACACCGGATGCGATCTGGGTGATCTTCTTGCCCGCCGCCTGCTTCAGGAGCCCCGACACCTCACCGAAGCCGTCGGAGCCAGCGACCAGGAGGGTGCCGTCATCGGCCACCGCCAGAGTGACGGTGCCACCTTGGGAGGCGGAGACCTGGGTGATCTTCTTGCCCGCTGCCTGCGCCAGGATCCCCGACACCTGGCCTCTCACGTCATTACCGGCGGCCAGCAGGGTGCCGTCATCGGTCACCGCCAGGCTCTGTTCCACCCCGGCGAAGACCTTGGTGATCTTCTTGCCCGCCGCCTGCTTCAGGAGTCCCGACACCCGACCGTAGACGTCATTACCGGCGGCCAGCAGGGTGCCGTCATCGGTCACCGCCAGACTGTAACCAGGACCGGCGAGGACCTGGGTGATCTTCTTGCCCGCGGCCTGCGCCAGGAGGTCGTCCACCTGGCAGGTGTAGTCCCAGCCGGCGGCCAGCAGGGTGCCGTCGTCGGTCACCGCCAGACTCTGGGTCTCCCCGGCGGAGATCTGGGTGATCTTCTTGCCCGCCGCCAGCTTCAAAATCCCTGACACCCGGCCGTACGTACCTGATACCTGACCGTAATCGTCACGGCCGGCGGCCAGCAGGGTGCCGTCATCGGTCACCGCCAGGCTGTGGTAGTAGCCGGATGAGATCTGGGTGATCTTCTTGCCCGCCGCCTGCGCCAGGATCCCCGACACCTGGCCGTTACCGTCCAAGCCGGCGGCCAGCAGGGTGCCGTCATCGGCTACCGCCAGAGCGTTGAAGTAGCCGCCGTTGATCTGGGTGATCTTCTTGCCCGCGGCCTGCGCCAGGATCCCCGACGCCGGACTGTTATAAGAGTTGCCGGCGGCCAGCAGGGTCCCGTCGTCAGCCACCGCCAGACTGTAGGTATAACCGGCGGAGACCTGGGTGACCTTCCTGCCCGCCGCCTGCTTCAAGATCCCCGACACCTGGCCGAAACCGTCGTCGCCGGCGGCCAGCAGGTCACCAGGAGTGGCGACGGGGACCGGTGCGCCGTGGGTCGCGGCCACCATCCCGACAGCGGGCGCGGCGTGGGCGGGAACGGCTGCGGACAGGACAGGTGTGACGAGGGCAGCGGTGAGGGCGACGGCACTGGCCAGCCGGCGACGGCGGACACCGCAGTGGGGCCGCGAGGCGGAGCGGGAACGTGCGGGGACGGTCATGCGCGGGACTGCCTTTCAGAATGACGGGAACGACTGCAACCAGGCGGTACGGCGCGGGATAGGTGCCGAACCCGCCGTGCAGGCAGCACTGCGTGCCCCTCCGGCTGAGGCGGTCGCACACACATGGCACTCATGAGATATCAGCTTTTAAGTGTACTTACCGGGCAATCCGCTGCCGGGGATGCGATGTTCACCCTGTTGGCCGGTGGTCGCGCCAGGGCGGACCCCTGACTCCCGGCCGGACGGTCACCCGCCGGCACGGCCAGGCACCGGTTCACGCTTCTGAGGTTCCCGGTTCGGGGTGACCTCATGGCGGGGCCAGGGTGAGTCCGGTCTCGGCGATGAACCCGTCGAGCAGGTCGGGGCGGTATTGCACGCGCTTGAGCCGGGTGCGGGCCAGGTCGGCGAGCCCGCTCTTGCTCGGCCCGAAAGCCGCCGAGAGACGGAGAGCTTCCTGGGAGCCGTTTGGGAGCCGGTTTACTCCCGGATCCCCTTCCACGCCGCACGAGGCCGACCGGGACCACATGCCTGACCAGGGCAAACATCATCCGCGCTAGCAAGATCAACAACCGAACCTCATTCGGGACGAAGAGGTCGCGGGTTCACGATCCCAGCCACCCCGAAGGGGCTCCATGCGTGAGCGGTGCGTGAGCGGTGCGTGAGCGGACGGTGTAGCAGGAGCCACCGGAAGCAGGACTGGCGATCATGCCGGGTGGCACTGACCTGCAAGGACAGCGCCACTCAGCATCAACGAGCACCCTCGATCAGGGATTCGATCCCGCTCCTAAAGCGGGTGTCGCAGGTTCGAATCCTGCCGGGGGCACCGAGAAATAGCAGGCCGGAGGCCCTGTCGTCCCAGCGGGCGGCGGGGCCTTCGGGCTGTCTCAGAAGTGCTGGAGCTCGTCGGCCGACGCCGCGAGCTCGCGCAGCAGGCGTACCTGGTCGAGGCAGCAGCGGGCCAGTCGCTTCGTGTGGGCCTGTTGGCGTGCGGGGTTCAGTGGCGTGCTGTCGGCTTCCAGTTGCCGGTGTGCCTCGGTGATGGCGCGTGTGAGGCGGGCCTGTGTGGTGGGGTCCAGGGCCAGTTGGGTGGCCGCTTCCTGTGTTACGGGCAGGAGTGCCGTCAGGAAGTCCCGGGCCCGTGTGGTCGCGGTGGCGGTGCCTTGCGGGCTGTCGTCGTCGAAGAGTGCGCGGCAGGCCTGCTCGATGCCGTCCAGCCCGGGGAGGGCGCGCGGCCCGGCCAGGACCTGGCTGCCGAGGCGGATGAGCTCGGCGAGGCCGTGCGGTGAGCAGAAGTCCTCGCAGTGGCGGGGCGGGCGGGTCCAGTACGCGCCGGGGGCGGGCCGTGCGGTGCGGGGCCGGGATGCCCAGCCAGGTTCCCTCCTCCAGGCGGTACGCCTCGGGTGCCGTGCGCTCGCCGGGCCGCGCCAGCGCGTAGTACCAGCGGCCCGGCTCGTACGCGTCATGGATCACCGCGCCCCCGGCCAGGTCGCCGAGCCGGGGGCGCACCAGCTCCGGCAGCGCGGAGCCGACCGCGCTGTGGACGACCGCGGACGGCAGACGGACCGCGTCGAAGACGCGGCCGGTGGGGATCAGGGCGATCCCGCTGAGCCTCCACTCATGGTGGGCCACCTCCGGGGTGGGGTGGGCGGAGGCGAGCCAGTCGGAGACTGTTGCCTGCGCGTCCTTTGCGTTCTGCGTTGCCATGAACTGGACGCTAGGGAGCCGACGTTGAACGCACGAGCGTCATTTCTCGGATTTTCTCGTGCCGACCCTTGCTTAGCCGAGAATTTCTCGCAAAGGTGCTCACATCCGGTATCGCACGGGGGCGGACCCGCCGATGCTGGACAGATCACTCCCGACAAAAGGGGACGATCATGGCGCGACGACTGCGCTTCAACGGCACGGGCAGCGGCGGCGGTTCCTGCCCCGCGATCCACGAAGACCTCGACTCGGGCGAGATCATCGTGCACGGGCCCCGGCTCACCGACCCCGAAGCCCCCGCCCAGCTTCAGCACCTCGACGACGACGAGATCCCGATCGTCGTCCCGCGCAACACACTGATCGACTTCGGACCGAAGGCGCGCGACACCGAACCGCGCATCCTCGACCCGGACACGTTCGCCCGGCTCTTCGAGAACTTCCGGCACAGCGCCTGGCATCTGGAGATGCGCCGCGGCTATGCGTCCGACGAAGCCACCGACACATACGCCCAGTTCGCGCGGGGCGAGGCGCCGACATGGGACATGGAGTCACCGTGGGCCCGCACCATCGGAGCCAAGACGCGGGACGGCGCGGCCGTCGGGCGCGTCCGCATCGTCGACAACCCGCCGACCGAGGGGCAGCTGTACCTCCTCGCGCACGCCGAGCACAACACCGCGCTGGGCGAGGACGTACGCAGCATGTGGCGCGACGACGCCAAGCGCGTCAACCTTCCGGACGAGGACTTCTGGATCTTCGACTCCCACATCGTCGCCCTGTGCATCTTCGACGAGGACGACAACCTCACCGGCGCCGAACTGATCACGGAGCCCGCGGCCGTCAATCAATACAACCGGCTGCGTGATGTCGCGCAGCACTACGCCATTCCCTACGACCAGTTCGCGGCAAACATGACTGCGGAACGGTAGAAGCAGGTGCGCACCGGTGGGCACGGACTATCAGCAGGCACGCGAGGCGCTCGGGGTGCGACTGCGAGAACTTCGGCTCACTGCTCCTGACGGTCGGCTCACCGGTACGGCCCTGGCGCACAAGCTCGACTGGCCCAACTCAAAGGTCTCCAAGCTCGAACTGGGCAAGCAGACCGCCACTCCGGACGACCTGCGGCAGTGGGCGGAGGCGACCGGCCGCCCCGATACATACGAGGAACTGCGGTCCAGGCTCGCAGGGTTCGAATCCCACATCCGCTCGTGGCGGCGACAGCTGGTGACCGGGCACAAGTCCGTACAGGACGCCGCCGCGGTCGAGCACGAGCGGTCACGGGTCCTCACCATCTGGGAGAACTGCCTCATCCCCGGCATGCTGCAGATTCCCGAATACGCCCGGCACGTCTTCGTCCGGCATGCCGACCTCATGCGATCACCGCGGGACACGGAAGACGCCGTACGTGCCCGTATCCAGCGACAAGGAGGGCTGTACCAGCCGGGCCGAAAGTACCGGATCATGGTCTGGGAAGGGGCGCTCCGCTCCCTGGTGTGCCCGCCGTCCGTACTCGCGACGCAGCTCCATCACCTGGCCGGCGTGATCGGGCTGGACACCGTGGAGCTCGGCATCGTTCCCTTCGACGCCTCGCTGAAGATCTATCCGGGCAACAGCTTCTGGATCTACGACGAACGTCTCGTGATCGTCGAGGACTGGCACGCAGAGCTGTGGATCGACGACACCGACAGCATCGCCACCTACCTCCGGGTCTGGAACACCCTGCGCGAGTCCGCCGTATACGGCCCCGACGCCCACCGCCTGATCGCCCGCGCCCGCACCGCGCTCCAAGACCCCTGAGCATCACCCGCGCACCCCCCTCACGCGCAATGACTGTCGAACCCCCCGACCCCCGCCGCCCCCCTCCCCACCCCCACCGCCAGCGCCACCGCCTGCCCCGCGTAGGCCAGCATTCGTTCGCCCTCGGGGGTGAGGGCCGTGCGGGGGCGGGCCAGGATGTGGCCAAGCCAGGTTGTGCCGGCCCAGATCGCTGCCTGCCAGGTGCCCGCGTCCAGGAGCACGGGGGTGCGGGGGGACGCGGTCGGTGGGGGGAGGGGGGGCCAGGTTTCCTCGCGGCCTGCCAGTACTCGGCCCCGGTGGTCGCGGACCAGGATCTCCGCGTCCAGGAGTACGCCGACCTCCGCCGCCAAGCCCGCCACGCCCTGGCCGGAGAGGGCGAAGCCGATGATGTGGTCGCGTACCGCCTCCAGCCAGCGCTCCGTCTCGATCGTCTCCATCGCCAGCGCGCTGTGCTCCTCCAGCTTGGCCACCTCGGCGTTGTAGAGCTCCAGCCACTGGGCCTTGTCGACCGCGGCCGCCGCCAGGTCCGCCAGGGAGCCGAGGAGGGCTGCCTCGTCGGGCTCGAAGTGGCGTACGTCGCGGTGGGCCGCGTACAGCACGCCCACCGTGCCGCTCGCGTGGTGCAGCGGCAGGGCGAGCACCGAGCGGATCCCCTCGCGGGCGATCGCCGCGTCCAGGGCCGGGTCGTGGTCCACGCGCGTCTCGGACTGGTAGTCCGAGGTCCAGAACGGGGCGCCCGTCGCCCTCACCACCGCCCCTATGCCGTGCTCGCCCGGCAGTTGCAGGCCTATGTGGAGTGAGGTGGTGGCTCCTGCCGAGGCTCTTATCACCGAGTCGCCCGTGCCCGTCGTCAGCAGGGCCACGAACGCCATGTCCACCTGGAGCAGCGCCCTGGTGCGGTGGGCCACCGTCTTCACCAGGCCGTCCACGTCGCACGACGAGGCCAGTTCGCGGGCCGTGTCCAGGAGGGCCGCCAGGTCCGCCTCCCGTCTGCGGCGGCGGTCCAGGAGCCCGTGCACCGTACGGCCCAGGCGGCCCGCCCGGTGGATGGCCGCCAGTTCGTCCGCCGTCGCGCCCCGGTCGTGCGCCCGTAACAGGACCTCGTCGATTCCGTCCAACGGTGCTTGTACGGCGAGCAGTTCAAGGATCTCCAGAGCCCCCGAGCCGTCTCCCTCGTCGTCCGGCTCCCAGTGCGCCGCCGCAGCCGTCGTCCTCTTCGCCACAACAAGCCTCCCGGACCCCGGACGCGTCGGCATCAGCGTTCCCGCCCAAGATATGTGCGCATTATGTGGAGGCGGAAGGGGGGAGTCATGTTCATCCGACATTTCTCACCGAGGCATTGAACCCAACGGGGTCCCGCCCCGTGTGTACTCACCCCCCGGGCTCACCCCCACACCCGCTGCTCCGACTCCTCCCCCAGCGGCGCGTAGTGCTCGGTGAACAGCTTCGCCACCAACTCGCCGCGGCTGGACACCCGGACCTTCTCGAAGATCGCCTTCACATGGTCCCGGACGGTGTGCGGCGAGAGGAACAGTTTCCCGGCCATCTCCGCGGTGCCCAGACCGCGCGCGATGTGCTGGGTGATCTCCAGCTCGCGGTCGGTCAGTTCGTACGCCTTCACCATCAGCGGGGCGACCTCCGAGATCGAGGCGCGCTCGATCACCACCGCCGACGCGCCCAGCTCGCCGTCCGCGCCGCGCAGGCAGGAGGCATGGCAGGCCAGCCAGCGGCCGCCCTTGCTGCGCACCCGCACCCGGGCCACGCCCTTGTCCCAACCGGCCGCGATGGCACGGGCCTTGCTGGCCGTACTGTGCATCCAGGCCGGGACGGACACCCCCAGCGGGGTCGGTGTCGCGGGGCCGGGGACGATGTCGTCCAGGAGTTCGCGGGCCTCGTCGTTGACCGAAAGGAGACGGCCCGCCGCGTCGAAGAGCAGCAGTCCGGGGCCGGGGCCGTGGCTCGGGGTCGGATCGGCGGAGGCGGACGGCTCGGTGAAGGAGCGCAGCCGGCGGGCCATCGCCGCCGACAGCTCCTTGACCACCAGGGTGTCGTCCGCGCCGAACGGCGGTGCGCCCTGCGCGCGGAACAGGCTGACCTGGCCCCACGGGTGGCCGCCCACCCGCAGCACGGCGCGCAGCTCGTCGTCGAGGCCGCGCGGCGCCAGGAAGTCGCGGTAGAGCGTGCTGCGGCCGGGCAGCCCGCCGGTCGCCTCGCGCAGCCCCGCCACCGGCAGCGGGGCGCGGGCCAGATCGCGGAACAGGTTGATGTTCTCCGCGAGCAGCTCGGACTCCCAGTAGACCGAACAGCCCTCCTCGGTGAGGTTCTCCACCCGGATCGGCGAGGTCATCATGCCCGTCACCGGGTCGGTGGCCCGCCACACCGAGGCGTCGTACGGGATGAGCCGGCGCAGCTGCTCGGAGGCGGTGGCGAACAGCGCGAGGGCGTCGGGGGCCGCGCCGATCGCCGTGAGGAGCGTGTCGATGGCGTGGGCTGTGGTCGCGTTCCTGGGCACGGTCACGGGGCCGGTACTCCTTCGCACTGCGCTGGTGGCGTTCGTCGACTGCGGGCCGGTGGGGGCTGGTCGCGCAGTTCCCCGCGCCCCTTACGGGGGCGCGGTACCTCACCCCGCCATCGTCCCCCACCCAACACCCCCGCACACCCCCCTCAGTTGAGGGGGGCCGCCTCGCGCCAACACCTTGATCTCGGGATGTCGCCCGGGCCGCCGCGCGGCCGACGATGGATGACGCCACGCCGACCCCGCCCCCCACCCCGCGCCGAATGAGGAGGCACCCACCGTGCGATCCGCCGTCCAGCACCCGCCGCACTTCCCCGCCGACCAGGTCGCCGGGCTCGCCGCCGCCGTGCGGGGGCCCGTCCTCCTTCCCGGGCAGGACGGTTACGCCGAGGAGGGCGCGGGCTTCAACACCCTTCTGGAACACCGCCCCGCGCTGGTGGTGGGCGCGACCGGGGCGGCGGACGTGGCGGCGGCGGTGAAGTTCGCCGCCGCGCACGGGCTGCCGGTCGCGGTCCAGGCGACCGGCCACGGCGCGGCCCGGGCCGCCGACGGCGCGGTGCTCGTCTCCACCCGCCGGATGACCGGACTGCGGATCGATCCGGACCGGGGCACCGCACGCCTGGCCGCCGGGGTCCTGTGGGAGCAGGTCATCCACGAGGCCGCGCCCCACGGCCTCGCCCCGCTCAACGGGTCGTCGCCGCTGGTCGGCGCCGTCTCGTACGCGCTCGGCGGCGGCCTCGCCGTGCTGGCCCGCACCTTCGGGTACGCCGCCGACCACATCCGCAGCGTCGACCTCGTCACCGCCGACGGCGCCCTGCGCCAGGTCGACGCGGAGCGCGAGCCGGAGCTGTTCTGGGGGCTGTGCGGCGGCAAGGGCAACTTCGGGATCGTCACCTCGATGGAGATCGGCCTGATGCCGGTGCGCCGCCTGTACGGCGGGGCGCTCACCTTCGACGGGGCGATGGCCCCGGCCGTGCTGCGCGCCTGGCTGGAGTGGACAGTGCTGGTGCCCGAGGAGATGAGCTCCTCGCTGGCCCTGGTCCGCTTCCCCGACGACCCGGAGCTGCCCGCCGAGGTGCGCGGCCGCTTCGTCACCCAGGTGCGGATCGCGTTCACCGGCGCGGCGACCGAAGGAGCTCAACTGGTCATGCCGCTGCGGGAGTTGGGGGATCGCGTCCTCGATACCGTACGAGAGATGCCGTACACGGAGGTCGCCTCGATCCACGGCGATCCGACCGAGCCGTACACGTACCACGAACGCACCATGATGCTCGGCGAGCTGGACCGGGCGGCGGCCGGGCGCCTGCTCGCGGTGGCCGGGCCGGGCTCGGGCTGCTCGCTCGGGCTCGTGGAGCTGCGCCACCTCGGCGGGGCGCTGCGCCGCCCGGTGCGGCACGCGAACGCGGTGGGCAACCGGGACGCGCGCTACTGCCTGCTCACCGTCGCCCCCGGTGGGCCGCGCCCGGCCGGTCAGGGGCCTGACGACCTGCTCCTCGACCGCCTCGCACCCTGGGCGACCGGCGGCAAGTACCTCAACTTCCTGGACTCCTCGGCCGGTGACGAGCACGTGCGCGCCGCCTTCACCCCGGACGCGTACGCCCGACTCGCCGCGCTCAAGGCGCAGTACGACCCCGGGAACATGTTCCGCGTCAACCACAACATCGCCCCCGCGGCGCTCGCCAGCGAGGTGTCGGCGTGAGGGTCGGGGTGATCGGCGCGGGGCCCATGGGCCGGGCCGCCGCGCGGCAGTTCGCGCTCGCGGGCGAGACCGTACGGCTCGCGGACCGCTCCCCGGAGCTCGCGGTACGGGCCGCGGCGGACGCGAGCGCGGGCACCCGGGGCAGCGTCGAGGCCCATGACGTCGAGGGCGCCCTGGAGGCCGAGCTCATCACGCTCGCGATGGGCACCGACGAGACCCTCGCCTTCGTCATCCACCACCGTTCGGCGCTCGCCGGGAAGATCCTCATCGACACCACCAACCCGGTGGAGGAGGCCGGAGGCACCGCCCTCGGCCGCACCGGCCCCAGCATGACCGAGCTGATCGCCCGGGCCGCCCCGCAGTCCTCCGTCGTCAAGGCGTTCAACACCTCCTGCGCGGCCACCCTCTTCGCCGGGCAGGTCGACGGCGCCCACCTCGACGTGTTCGTGGCGGGCGACGACTACAGCGCCAAGATCCCGGTCATCGAGCTCATCGACCGGGCGGGGCTGCGCGGCCTCGACGCGGGCGATCTGCGCAACGCGCACGTCCTGGAGCAGATGGCGCTGCTGTGCATGGAACTCATCGAGCGGCTCGGTCTGGGCCTGGGCGCCGGGATCAAACTCCTGCCCGACGGGTGACCGCGCCCCCGACCGCACCCGACAGGCCGTCCCCCGACCCTTCCCCGCACACTCCCAAGGAGCCACCGTGCGACTGCGCCTACTCGTCCTCGCGCTAGGAAACTTCGCGATGGGCGTCGACACGTTCATCATCGCGCCGATCCTCGACCCCATGGCCGACGACTTCGGCGTCTCCCGCACCACCGCGGGCTGGCTGATCACCGCGTTCGCCCTCGCGTACGCGATCGGCGGGCCGCTGCTCGCGGCGGCCACCGGGCACCGGCCGCCCCGCCAGCTGCTGCTCGGCGCCCTGGGCGTCTTCGCGGTCGGCAACGCGCTCACCGCCGTCGCCGGGGACTACTCCTGGGCCATGGCCGGCCGGGTCGTCGCCGGTGCGGGCGCCTCCATGTACACCGCCAACTCCCTCGCCGTGGCACGGGCGATGGTGCCGCCCGAGCGGGCCGGACGGGCGGCGGCGCTGGTGGTCGGCGGGCTCACCGCGGCCATCGTCCTCGGCCTGCCCCTTGGCGCCTGGCTGGGCGACCAGGCGGGCTGGCGCGCGGCCCTGTGGCTGGTGGTGGGGCTGACCGCGGTCGCGACCGCCGGGATCGCGGCGACCGTCCCGCAGCTCAAGGGGCAGGCGGCGACGACCCTGCGGGCCCGGCTCGCGCCGCTCGGGCAGCCGCGCGTGCTGGTCACGCTGATCGCCACCTGGCTCTGCCTGAGCACCAGTTGGACCGTCTACAACTACATCGACGAGGTGATGGACAAGGCGACCGGCGGCGACGCGGGACGCACCTCGCTGATCCTGCTCTGCTTCGGCATCGGGGCGGTGTCGGGCAACCTGCTCACCGGGCGCCTGACCGACCGGATCGGGCCGGTGCGGACCATCACGGTCGCCGCGCCGCTCCTGGTCACCGCCGCCACGCTCACCCCGCTGCTGTCCAAGTCGCTTGCCGCGGGCATCGCGATGGCGGTCGCGTGGGGCGTGTGCCACTGGATGATCAACGTGCCGCAGCAGATGCGGCTGGTGGCGACCGCGCCGCAGTCCGCCCCGCTCCTGCTCGGCCTGCACCAGAGCACGATCTACATCGGCATCAGCACCGGCGGTGTGGCCGGGGCCGCCGGGTACTCCGCCGACGGCGCCTCCGGCGTCGGCTACGCCGCGCTGACCGTGGGGGTGGTGGCGCTGGGCGTCCTCGCGCTCTCCCTGCGGATCAACCGGCCCGCCGCCGCCCCCTCGACGGCCGCGCCCACCGCGGCTCCGGCCCGGTAGGCGGACGCGGTAGGCGGGCGCCTCCACGCGTACTCCACGGGCCATCTGAAATCCTTGCCGAAGACGTTCCGCCCGGCCGCCGCATCGGCCGGGCCGGAATAGCGTGGCGCTTGGCTGGAAGTGCGGTGATTCGGCTGCGGACCGTCCGTGGCCGGTCGCGCCCACGCGGCGGAGCCGCACGTGTCACAGCCCCGCGCCCCTTACGGGGCGCGGTGGCGCGCCAGGCGTCGAAAAGATTGCTTAGAACGCCGACTTGGGGAGGGCTCAGCCAATGCAGTCAGCGGGAAACCAAGCATTCACTTTCCGGATACTCGGCCCACTTGAAGTGGAATGCGGGGGCCGGAAGGTCCGTCTGGGCGGATTTAGGCAGCAGGCACTGCTCGCCACGCTCTTACTGGAAGCCGAGCACGTCGTACCGATCGAACGGCTCCTGGAGGCCATCTGGGAGGACACCCCGCCCGCCTCGGCCAAGGGGCAGGTGCGGATCTGCGTGTCCGCTATCCGGCGCCAGTTCGTCGGCGCGGGCGTGGGCGACCTCATCGAGACGCACCCCGCCGGGTACCGCATCCGGCTGCCCAACACCGCGCTCGACCTGGCCCGCTTCGAGCACCTGGCCGCCCTCGGGCGCCGGGCGGCCCGCGACAAGCAGCCCGAGCAGGCGGTGGACCTGTTCCGCTCGGCACTGGCGCAGTGGAAGGGCCCGGTGGCGGCGGGCCTGGAGAGCAGGGTGCTGCGCCAGGCCGCCACGATGCTGCGCGAGGAGCAGCTCTCCGTACTGGAGGAGTGCGTCGACCTGGAGCTCCAGATGGGGCGGCACCGCAAGGTCGTCGGGGAGCTGTACCGGCAGGTCGCCGAGAACCCCTACCGCGAGCAGATGTGCGCCCAGCTGATGCTCGCCCTGTACCGCTCGGGGCGGCAGGCGGACGCGCTGCGGCAGTTCCGCGAGACCCGTACGCTCCTCTCGGCGGAGCTCGGCATCGACCCCGGCGAGTCGCTGCGCACCCTGGAGCGGGCCATCCTGGCCGAGGACCCGTCCCTTGAGACGCCCAGCCGGACCGCCCCGGAGCAGCAGGGCCCGGCCCCGGTCGCCTCGCTGATCCGCCAGCCCGCGCACCGCGCCGTGAAGACCTCCTGGACCGACCACACCCTGGCCATGCGCACCCGGCTGACCAGTTTGCAGCAGGCCAACCTCCGCCTCCAGGCAACGTTGAAACTCTGACGAAATCCGGTGGGCGCAGTCCCCACCAGCGGTTTCCCCGATGCCCCGTGCCCTCGGCACGGGGCATTTCGCATCCGGTATCGCCGCGCGCGCCTCCGCGATATCCGCGTGAAACCTGGCCGATACGCGCCTCGGGGAGCGTCACCGCCGGTGGGGCCGGACGGGAAGGCACGGGGACCCGGGAAACGGCCTCGCCGAAGCCGCAGGAAAGGACTGCTTCATGGCTCTCTCGAACGGCGGAGGTGACCCCTCGCACGCCGAACGCCCCGACCGGCGCGGGCCCGTGGTGCACAAGTACGGCGGGAGCTCGCTCGCCACGCTCAAGCAGGTCCGCGCCGTGGCGCAGCGGGTCGCGGCCGCCCACCGCACCGGCCGCGACGTGGTCGTGGTGGTCTCGGCCCGGGGGAACACCACCGACCGGCTGCTCCAGCTGACGGAGTCCGTCGGGGCGCCCCCGGCGGGCCGGGAGACCGACCAGCTGCTCGCGACCGGCGAGAGCGCGTCCGCCGCGCTGCTCGCCATGGCCCTGCACCGGACCGGGGTGCGGGCGGTGTCCCTGGTCGGGGCCCAGACCGGCATCCTGGCGACCGGGGCGCACGGCCGGGGCGTGATCGTCGCCGTCGACACCGAGGCCATCGGCGAGGTGCTCGCCCAGGGCGCGGTCGCGGTGGTCGCCGGGTTCCAGGGGCTGACCGCCCGGCGGGACGTGATCACCCTGGGGCGCGGCGGGTCGGACACCACGGCGGTGGCCGTGGCCGCCGAACTCGGCGCCGCCCACTGCGAGATCTACACCGACGTCGACGGCGTGTTCACCGCCGACCCCCGCAAGCTGCCCACCGCCTCGGTGCTGCCGGTCGTCGACGTCGACGTGATGGCCGAGATGTCGTTCGCCGGCGCCAAGGTCATGCACGCCCGGGCCGTGGAGCTGGCGGCGCTGCGCAACGTCGACATCCACGTCAAGCACTCCGCACGGCCCGGCCCCGGGACCGTGATCGCCGCCAGGGAGGAGACGAAAGCCGACATGCTCGAATCACCGACGACCGTCACCGGAGTGGTCCTCGACGCGGACGTGGCCCGGGTGACCCTGCGCTTCGGCGCGGGCGACGCGGACGCGGCCACCGACGTCTTCGCATTCCTCGCCCGCGAGTCCCTCTCCGTCGACATGGCGGCGCTCTCGGACGAGAGCACGGGCGTGAACATCGGCATCACCCTGCACACCGACGACGTACAGCCGCTGCGGGACTACCTGGCCCGGCGCCCCGGGCCGCCGGGCCGGCGCATGGAGTCCGACGAGGGGATCACCAAGCTCTCCCTGGTCGGTACGGGACTGCTCAGCCGCCCGGACAGCACCGCCCGGATGCTGCGCTGCCTCAAGTCCGTGGCCGTCGCGCCCAGTTCCGTCTCCACCTCGCAGATGCGGATCTCGGTGACCGTCCCGGACGACGACGCGGTCCGGGCCGCCCGGGTCCTGCACGACGAGTTCGGCCTCGCCGCACTCAACGCCGGGACGGGGTTCACCGCGCCCGTGCCCGCCTGATCCGACAGAGGAGGTTCCGATGATGTTGCACCATTCGTTCGCACGTCAGTTACGGCTGCGGCGCATCCATCGCCACGGCGGCGACCGGCTGCTGATCGTCCCGCTGGACCATTCGGTCACCGACGGCCCGCTGACCGGCGGCAACCGTCTCGACCACCTGGTCGGGCAGCTCGCGGACAACGGCGTGGACGCGGTGGTCCTGCACAAGGGCAGCCTGCGGTACGTCGACTCCGCCCGGTTCGCCCGCACCTCGCTGATCGTGCACCTGAGCGCCAGCACCGTGCACGCCCCCGACCCCAACGACAAGTACCTGGTCGCCAGCGTCGAGGAGTGCCTGCGCCTGGGCGCGGACGCGGTCAGCGTGCACGTCAACCTCGGCTCCACGCAGGAGCGGCAGCAGATCGCGGACATGGCCGCCGTGGCGGACGCCTGCGACCGGTGGAACGTGCCGCTGCTCGCCATGATGTACCCGCGCGGCCCGAAGATCACCAACCCGCGCGACCCGGCGCTGATCGCCCACGCGGCCTCGCTCGCCGCCGATCTGGGCGCCGACATCGTCAAGACCGTCTGCGCCGAGTCCATCGCCGAGATGCGCGACATCACCTCCGCGTCCCCCGTCCCCCTGGTCGTCGTCGGCGGCCCCCGGGAGCCCGACGAGACCCGGGTGCTCGCGTACGTCGACGAGGCGCTGCGCGGCGGCGCCAGCGGCGTGGCGATGGGCCGCAACGTCTTCCTCGCGCCGGACCCCGGGGCCATGGCCGCCAAGGTCGCCCGGCTGATCCACCCCGTACCGCACGACCTGCCCGCGCACAGCGCGGCTCCCGAGGCTCTCGCCGTACCGCTGACCACCGTCTCTTAAGAGGAGTTCTCCCCATGAAGCTCAGCTGGCTCGACGCCCGTTCGCTCGGCGAGGCCAAGGAGGCCATCCTCCAGGAGGCCCTGCACTACCGGCTCGAAGGCGTCGTCGCGGACGACCCCGCCGACCTGGCCGACCTGCCGCCGACGATCACCAAGGTGCTCTTCCCGCAGGGCAAGCCGCTCCCGGCGGAGTTCGGCGACGCGTCCGTGGTCATCGTGGACCCGGCGGCCCACGGCATCACCCCGGCCGAACTGGCCATCAAGCACCCGGAGATCGAGTTCGGGCGCTTCGTGGAGATCATCGACGCGCCCACCCTTGAGGACGCCTGCGAGTCCGCGCGCACCGAGAAGTGGAGCGTGCTGCTCTTCCGCGACCCCACCAAGATCCCGCTGGAGATCGTCATCGCGGCGGCCGCCCGGGCCACCGGCAGCATGATCACGGTCGCCCAGGACGTGGAGGAGGCCGAGATCATCTTCGGCGTCCTGGAGCACGGCTCGGACGGCGTGATGATGGCGCCCAAGGCCGTCGGCGACGCCGCCCAGCTCAAGAAGGCCGCCACCGCCGACGTGCCCGACCTCAACCTGGTCGAGCTGGAGGTGCGCAGCACCGAGCACATCGGCATGGGCGAGCGCGCCTGCGTCGACACCTGCACGTACTTCCGCGAGGACGAGGGCATCCTGGTCGGCTCGCACTCCAAGGGCATGATCCTGTGCGTCAGCGAGACGCACCCGCTGCCCTACATGCCGACCCGCCCGTTCCGCGTCAACGCGGGCGCGATCCACTCGTACACGCTCTCCAAGGACGAGCGGACCAACTACCTCAGCGAGCTCAAGGCGGGCAGCAAGGTGCTCGCCGTGGACATCAAGGGGCAGACGCGGCTCGTCACCGTCGGGCGGGTCAAGATCGAGTCGCGGCCGCTGATCTCGATCGACGCGGTGGCGCCGAACGGGCAGCAGGTGAATCTGATTCTTCAGGACGACTGGCATGTACGGGTCCTCGGCCCCGGTGGCGTCGTCCTCAACAGCACCGAGCTCAAGCCGGGCGACAAGGTTCTCGGGTTCCTGCCGAGCGAGGACCGGCACGTGGGTTATCCGATCGATGAGTTCTGCCTGGAGAAGTAACGGTTCGCTGCGCGGTCGTTTGTCTGCGGGCCGCCTTGGGCTGGTCGCGCAGTTCCCCGCGCCCCTGTAGGGCGCCCGGCACCGCAGGTGCTGGGCGCCCCCCACCCCCACCCACAGAAAGGTCCCCCCATGCTCAACCGCCGCGATGTGATCAAGCGGGGCGCCGTCGCCGCCACCGTTGCCACCGGGATCGCCGGAGCCGGCGGGGTCGCCGTCTACGGCACCCGCGACGGCTCCCCCGCAGTCGCCGCCGCCCACAGCGACGACCACACCGAGACCTACAAGGGCCGCACCATCCGGGTCACCCAGGCCGGCGCCGACCACGCCGTCTCCATAGACGGCAAGCCGCTGCACCTGATGAAGCTCGGCGAGGGCGCCTATCTGAGTGCCCTGTGCCACTACGAGGTCGCCAAGACGCCGCTGCACGCCGCCCGCGCCGCCGTCGACGAGCTGCACGGCGCCAACCTCGTACCGCTCGGCGACGGCTCCCACCACTCCATGTGATCCCGCGAGATTCGAGGAACAGGACCATGACGCACGTCCGCAGGAACCACCTGGACATGTCGCGCAGCGAGCGGCGGCGGTTCATCAAGGCCGTCCTGGAGATCAAGCGGCGCGGGATCTACGACCGGTTCGTCAAGCTCCACGTCGACGTCAACTCCCAGGACTACCTGGACAAGGACACCGGCAAGCGGGTCGGCCACATCAACCCGGGGTTCTTCCCCTGGCACCGGCAGTACCTGATGGAGTTCGAGAAGGAGCTGCGCCGGGTCGACCCGACGGTGACCCTGCCGTACTGGGACTGGACCAAGGACCAGTCGCCCCACTCCCCGCTGTGGGCCGACGACTTCATGGGCGGCGACGGGCGGGCCTCCGACGGCATGGTGATGACCGGGCCGTTCGCCTACCCCAACGGCTGGCAGCTCAAGGTCAACGTGCAGCCCGAGGGCGACGAGAACCCCGCGCTCAACGGCCACTACACCGTGGACGACCGCAAGTTCCTGATCCGCCGCATCGGCCAGAAGATGCCCTCGCTGCCCTCGCCCGAGCAGTTGCAGCAGACCATGGACCTGCCGGTATACGACTGCCCGCCGTGGAACTACACCTCCGGCAGCCAGCCGCCGTACAACAGCTTCCGCAACCACCTGGAGGGCTACACCAACTTCGCCTGGGAGCCCCCGGCCGGGAAGCTGCACGGCGCCGGGCACCAGTGGGTGGGCGGCCACATGATGTACATCTCCTCCCCCAACGACCCGGTCTTCTTCCTGCACCACTGCTTCATCGACAAGATCTGGGCCGACTGGCAGACGCTCCACCCGGACGTGCCGCACTACCTGCCGCAGGAGCCGACCCCCGAGGTCGCCGACCCGAGCACACCGCTGTTCCCGTGGCACACGAAGACCGTCGCCGAGGTCGTCGACCACCGCCGGTTCTACACCTACGCCTGACGAGAGGGGGGTCTGAGACATGTGCGGTATAGCGGGCTGGGTCGGTTACGGCCACGACGTGACGCGGCACGAGGACAGCGCCCGGGCCATGACCGCCACCATGGTCTGCCGAGGACCCGACGCGGGCGGCGTGTGGACCGGCCGGCACGTCGCCCTCGGCCACCGGCGCCTGGCGGTCATCGACATCGAGGGCGGCAGGCAGCCGATGGCCGCCGGGTTCGGCGTCGCCCCCGAGGCGGTCACCACCTACAGCGGCGAGGTCTACAACTACCGGGAGTTGCGGGCCGAGTTGAGCGCACGGGGCCACCGGTTCCGTACCAACAGCGACACCGAGGTGGTGCTCCAGGCGTATCTGGAGTGGGGCGACGCCTTCGTCGAGCGGCTCAACGGCATGTTCGCGTTCGCCATCTGGGACACCCGCACCGAGGAACTGCTCCTGGTGCGCGACCGGATGGGCGTCAAGCCGCTCCTGTACTACCCCACCGACGACGGGGTGCTCTTCGGCTCCGAGCCCAAGGCGATCCTCGCCCATCCGCTGGCCGAGCCGGTCGTCGACGCCGAGGGCCTGCGCGAGGTGTTCGGCCTGACGATGACGCCCGAGAACGCCGTGTTCCGGGGGATGTACGAGGTGCGGCCCGGCAGCATGGTCCGCCTCTCGCGGCGCGGGCTGCGCAAGACGCGGTACTGGCAGCTGGAGTCGCACCCGCACACCGACGACCTGGACACCACCGTCGGCACGGTCCGCGAGATCCTCGACGACACCGTGCGCCGCCAGCTCGTCTCCGACGTGCCGCTGTGCTCGCTGCTCTCCGGCGGCCTCGACTCCAGCGCGGTCACCGCGCTCGCCGCCCGGGCGCTCGCCGAGGAGGGCGGCGGCGACCGCATCCGCACCTTCTCCGTCGACTTCACCGGCCACGCCGAGCGGTTCGAGGCCAACGCGGTGTGGGAGGCGCCGGACGCGCCCTTCGTGAAGGAGGCCGTCGCCCACATCGGCACCGACCACGAGGACATCGTCCTCGACAACGCGCAGCTGCTCACGCCCGAGGTGCGCGGCGCGGTCCTGCGGGCGCTCGACCTGCCCACCGTCACCGGTGACATGGAGTACTCGCTGTACCTGCTCTTCCAGGCGGTACGGGCCCGCTCCACGGTCGCCCTGTCCGGCGAGTCGGCCGACGAACTCTTCGGCGGCTACAGCCACTTCCACGACCCCGAAGCGGTCTCCTCGGCCACCTTCCCCTGGCACCTGCCCTACCGCAGGGCCGGCGGCCAGGACGCCCTGCGCACCACGGGCCTGTGGGACCGGCTCGACCTGGGCGGCTACATCGACCAGCGCTACAAGGAGGCGATCGCGGACGTCCCCGCCCTGCCCGGCGAGAGCCCGCAGGAAGCGCGGATGCGCGAGATCAGCCATCTGCACCTGACGCGCTTCGTCAACTTCCTGCTCGACCGCAAGGACCGGATCAGCATGGCGGTGGGCCTTGAGGTCCGCGTCCCGTTCTGCGACCACCGCCTGGTCGAGTACGTCTTCAACACCCCCTGGGCGATGAAGACGTTCGACGGCCGCGAGAAGAGCCTGCTGCGCGCCGCGACCCAGGACGTGCTGCCGCGCTCGATCGTGGAGCGCAAGAAGAGCCCGTACCCGTCGACCCAGGACGTCCAGTACGAGATCTCCCTGCGCGACCGCATCACGGCCCTGGCCTCGGGCGACTCCCCCGTCCTCGACCTGGTGGACCCGAAGGGGCTGCGGCGCCTGCTGGACCGGCCCGTGGGCTCGTACTCGATCGGCGGGCCCTACAGCGGGCGCGCGGTCATGGAGCGGCTGATCGACCTGGACGCGTGGATCCGCGGCTACGGCATCCGCTTCGTGCCCGAGGCGGGCTGAGATGCCCTCACCCGCGATGGGGCGCCGGGCGGTGCTCGCGGCCTCCGCGGCGGCGGCCGTGGCGTACGCGGCACCGGCCGCCGCCAAGCCCTCCGGCCCGGCGGTGGCCCGCACCACCGCCGGGCCGGTGGCCGGGGCCCGCGTCGGCGGCGCCCTGGCCTTCCGGGGCGTGCCCTACGCCCGACCACCGCTTGGCGAGCTCCGGTTCGCCTCGCCGCGGCCGCCACGGCCCTGGCGGGAAGTGCGCGACGCCACCCGGTTCGCCCCGGCGTTCCTCCAGACCATCGACCCCGCCAGCAGCGAGGACGGCCTCTACGCCAACGTCTGGACGCCCGCCCTGCACGGGCGGCGCCCGGTCCTCGTCTACATCCACGGCGGCGGCTGGCAGGTCGGCGCGGGCAGCCTGCCGACGTACGACGGAGGCCGCCTCGCGGTCCGCGGCGACCTCGTCGTCGTCACCTTCAACTACCGCCTGGGACCGTTCGGTTTCGGCTACCACGAGGACCTGACCGACGAGACGACCGGCGACTGCGCCAACTGGGGCCTCCAGGACCAGGCCGCGCTGCTGCGCTGGGTACGCGACAACGCCGAGGCCTTCGGCGGCGACCCGCACAACATCACCCTCAGCGGCACCTCGGCGGGCGGCGCCTCCGCCTGGCAGCTCGCGCTCCGCCCCGAACTGCGCGGCCTGGTCCGCCGGATCGTCCCGATCAGCGCCTGCCACGTCTGGCAGCCCGCCACCTCGCTGACCGTCCCGGACGCGCGCCGGGCGTACGAGGAGGTGGCCGCCCGGCTCGGCACGACCGTACGGGGACTGCGCGCCGCGCCCGCCGGGGCGCTCCGGGACGCCTGGTGGACGGTCTTCAGCGGCGCCCCGGGTGGGCGGAGCGTGGGCAGTGGGCGCGAGTACCGGGGCCCGGTCGTCGACGGCCGCTGGATGCGCGGCTTCGACCACGAACTCCCCACGCCCGCCCTGCCGATCCTGTCGATCCACACCCGTACCGAGGGCTCCTTCTACACCGGCCCCGGCTCCCCGATCCCCACCCCCGCGCCCACCGACGACACCTCGTTGCGGGAGTCGGTGCGCGGGGTGCTGCTCAAGGGCGCGGCACAGGTGCCGGACTCCCTGGTGGACGGGTGCGTCGACGCGTACAAGGCGGCGGCCGGGGCCGACGGGCTGCCGCTGGACCCGGTCTCGCTGTGGACCGACGTCTGGGGCGACGGCCTCTTCCGGTACCTGAACGTCCGCCTCGCCGAGCGGCACGCCCGTACGGGCACGGCGCCCGGGTATCTGATGGAGTTCGCGCACCCGGCCTGCCCGCCGTGGTTCGGCACCCCGCACGAGCACACCTCGCCGTTCCTCTTCGGCACCTACGCCCTGCCCGAGAACACCGGCGCGTGCGGCGACGGCCCCGCCGAGGCGGAGGTCAGCGCCGCCTTCATGGACGTGGTGGCGTCGTTCGCGCACACCGGCGCCGCGCCGTGGCCGGTCTTCTCCCCGGACCGCCCGAGCACACTGATCCTGGGCGAGCCGGGCGGCCCGCGCACGGCGTACCCCACCAAGGCGCGGCAGCTGCGGTTCTGGGACGACAACGCGTGGGTGCCACGGCTCAGTTGAGGGCCCGCAGCGAGGACGCCCTCGGGGTGAGCCGCGCCGGAACGGTCTGCCCCGCCCCGCCGGGACCGCCCTCGACCAGGTCCACGAGCGCGGCCACCGCCGCCCTGGCCGTGCGGTGCGGTGCGAGCGTCACCGTGGAGACGGGCGGGGCGGTGGTCTCGTACGCCGGATCCTCGCTCGCGCACACCACGAGCAGGTCGTCCGGCACGCGCAGCCCGCAGCGCGCCGCCGAGGCCAGGACGCGGTGGCCGCACGGGTCGTAGAGGCCGTGCACCGCGTCCGGCCGGCCGGGCCCGGCGAGCAGGGCGTCCAGGGTGCGGCCGTCGCGGTCGCCGAAGTCCAGCGGCACGACCATGGGCTCGCTGCCGCGCGTCGCGCACCACTGCTCGTACGCCGCCCGGCAACTGCGCGTGTAGTGCTCCTCGCCCGGGCCCGCGACCAGCGCGATCCGCCGTGCGCCGCGCGCCGCGAGGTGGTCAAGGACCTCGTGCGTGGTGGCCCGGTGGTCGTTGTCCACCCACGCCTCGCGCACGCCGAGCCGGGCCGGGCGGCCGTCGAAGACCAGCGGCAGGCCCCGGGCGCGCAGGATGCGGACGACGGGGTCGTCGGGCGGACTGTCCAGGAGCACCGCCCCGGCGACCGGCACGGTCCGCCACAGCGACTCGGCGGGCGCGGCCGGGAGCGCGATCAGGGCGTAGCCGCGCCGGTGGGCGGCGGCCGTGGCGGCGCTGATCGACCGGGCGTAGAACGGGATGCCGGCGAAGTCCCAGGAGAGCGTGCCGTACGTGGTGACGGCGAGGGCGAGGGTACGGGGCGGGGGCTCGCCGTAGCCGAGCGCGGCGGCGGTCGCCCGCACCCGGGCGCGGGTCGACTCGGCCATGCGGCCGGTGCCGTTCAGCGCGTTGGAGACGGTCGCCACGGACACCTCGGCCGCGCGGGCCACGTCGGTGAGGGTCACTCGGGGCACGGGCTCAGCGTACGGAATCCGTTGCCGGAGCGGGAGTTCGCGGGGCAGATCGGCTGCGGCGGGGCGCTGGTGGTTAAGGGATTAATCGCGAAGGGTGCGGTGCGGAACGGGGCGTACGACCGCCGCTCGCGGCCGCGAACCGCCCGGCCGCGGACCGCGGTCGCCGCCCCGGACCGTCCCGCCCTCGTCCCCTCGCCCCAGGAGCAGCCATGCGCAGCAGCGCCCGACCCTCCCGCCGTCTGGTGCTGGCGGCCGCCCTCGGGACGGCCGCCGCCGCCTCCGTCGCGGCACCCGGCACCGCCGTCGCCTCCTCCCCGCGGCGTTCCGCCGCGCTCGTCGTGCACCGGGCGCGGGTGCTCACCGGCGAGACGCACGCGCCCGTACGGGAGGCGGTCGCCGTCGGGCGGGACGGCCGGATACTGGCGACCGGCACCGATGCCGAGCTGCGGCGGTACATCGGCCGGGACACCGAGGTCGTCGACGCGCGCGGGGCGACGGTCATGAGCGGCATCCACGACGGCCACGCCCATCCACTGGGCGCGGGCGAGCGCAGCCTCCACCCGACGCTGGAGGGAGCGACCCTGACGATCCCTCAACTTCAGGACACGCTACGAGAGTTCCTGTCATCCGACTCCTCCCACGAGCCCGACGGCTGGCTGGTGGTCGAGGACTGGAACCCGGTCGGGCTGCTCCCCGCCGGGACCGTCCCGCACCACCGCATGCTCGACTCGCTGCCGACCCGCCGCCCCGTCGCGCTCATCGGCAACGACGGGCACAACGCGTGGGCCAACCAGCGCGCGCTCGACCTCGCCGGGATCACCGCGAGCACCCCCGACCCGTCGGGCGGCCAGATCGTGCGCGACCCGGACGGAACGCCGGGCGGCCTCCTGAAGGACACGGCCCAGGACCTCCTGACGAGGGTGATCCCGCCGCCCACCGAGGCGCAGCTCGTCGCCGCCTGCGCCAAGGCGCTCGCCCGGGCGGCGGCGTCGGGCATCACCACGTTCATGGACGCGTCGGTGGGCACGCACCAGCTCGACACGTACGCCGCGCTGGCCGCCGCCGGACGGCTGCCGCAGCGGATCGTGCCCGCGCTCCTGATCGGCCCGGACCTGGCGAAGGATCCGGCGGGAGCGCTGCGTCACGTACGGGACCTGCGGGCGCGGTACGGGCAGGTGCCGGGGCTGCGGTTCGGCACGGCGAAGGTGTTCCTGGACGGGGTGATCGAGTACCCGTCGCAGACGGCGGCGCTGCTGACTCCGTACCTGGACGCGGAAGGCAGGCCGACCGGCCACCGAGGCGACCTGTACGTCTCTTCTGCGGACTACGGCCGTCTGGCGACGGTCTTCGACCGGGCGGACTGGCAGTTGCACGCGCATGCGATCGGGGACCGGGCGGTGCGGACGGCGCTCGACGGGTACGAGGCGGCGGTGCGGGCGAACGGCCGCCGCGGCAACCGCCACACGGTGGCCCACCTGCAACTGGTCCACCCCTCCGACTACCGCCGCTTCGCCCCGCTCGGGGTGGTGGCGTGCATGCAGCTCCAGTGGGCGATGCGGGACATCTGGACGATGGAGGCGCTGCTGCCGTACATCGGCCCGGAGCGGCACCGGCTGCTGTACCCCGCGCGGAGCCTGGAGCGCCACGGGGCGACCCTGGCGGGCGGCTCCGACTGGCCGGTGGACCCGCTCCAGACGTGGAACCAGGTCCGTACGGCGGTGGACCGGGAGGGGTCCGAGGCGGGGGAGGGTGCGCTGTATCCGGAGCTGGAGGGTCTGACGCGTGCGTCGTCGTTGCGCATGCACACGGCGGGGACGGCGCACCAGTTGCGCATGGACCGTCTGAGCGGCCGCCTGCTGCCGGGGATGGCGGCGGACCTGGTCCTGCTGGACCGCGACGTGACGCGCGTCCCGATCCCGGAGGTGTCGGGGGTGGGGGTCCGCCTGACACTGGTCGGAGGCCGGGTGGTCCACGAGGGCGTGACCCCGTCGGCGTCGCCGCGCCGGGCGAGGTCCGTGGCGGGGGTGCACGGGGCGTGCGGGTGCGGGTGACCGGGGTGCCTGGTGCTTGTTTTGTCTGCGGACCGTGCTGGGTTGCTCGCGCAGTTCCCCGCGCCCCTTAAATGCCGCTGCGCGGCATCCTCGGGGCGCCCCGGAGGGGCGCTTTTAGGGGCGCGGGGAACTGCGCGACCAGCCCCCACCGACCCGCAGACGAATCGGGGCCGCAAATGTCACAGCGGGAAGGGGCGGGGTGGGGCTGATCCACACCGTTAGTGATCGGGACGGAGTTCCGTCGGGCACGCCGTCCCCCGGCGGAGGCTGTACGGGGCCGCCAAGCGGTACGTGCCCGCCTTGGGCGCGAGCAGCTCAGTCCACTCGTCCCCCGCCGCATCCTCCGGCGCCTTCCACAAACACCCATTGGGGTTCGTGAACGTCTTCGGCGTGCCATGAGCCCGGCTCTTGGACTCCGGCGTCTCCTGCGGCGGCTCCACACCCTTCCCCTTCTCGTCCACCAGCTTCAGCCACGGCGAGTAAGGGATACGGACCAGGACCCGCCCGGGCGCGCTCACCTTCAGCGTCCACTCGCCCTCCCCCGCGTGCAGCACCGTCGCGGGCGGATCGGCGAGCGGGGTCGGGTCGTCGACCGCGAACAGCCGCCAGTTGTCGTTGCTCCACACTTCCTTCAGGTACGGCAGGCCCTTCTGGATCAGCTTGGCCTCCTGCTCGGCGCCGTTGGAGTCCGGCGGCCCCATGGGCAGCACCACGTAGTGGACGGCCCAGCGGCCCAGCCAGCCCCGGTAGCTGGCCGAGTTCAGCGTGTCGTCGTAGAAGAGCGGGTTGCGCTCCATGTCGGCCTGGCGGTTCCAGCCCCGGGCGAGGTTGACGTACGGCGCGACCGCCGAGGCCTCGCGGTGGCTGGACGCGGGCACGACCTCGACGCGCCCGCGCTCCGCGCCGACCTCCTGGAGCTGGTCCACGAGCGGCGCGAGCTCACGCGCCCAGGACGCGGCCGGGAGGGTGCTGACGATGTCGTCGACGGCCTTGAAGCCGATCCAGAAGTTCATCCCCGCGAAGGCGATGACCAGCGCGTACCACTTGCGCGAGCGCGGCACCACGTACGGCAGGGCGGCCAGGAACACCACGCCCGCGAAGAGCATCGCCAGCCGGGTCACATTGGACCCGATCTGCGAGTCGATGATCCAGGTGAGCAGCACGCCCACCCCGTACACCGCGGCCCCCGTGCGGACCGTCCGCCAGTCCTTCGGCACCGCGAAGAGGGTGATCACCGCGAAGAGGAACGGCAGCGACACCGAGGCGAGCGACATCGGCTGGGTGCCCGAGAAGGGGAACAGCAGGGCCGAGAGCGCCACGACGGCGGCCGGCGGCAGACCGAGGGCGTACGCGCCCGGGCGGCGCCCGTTCAGGAACAGCGCGGCCGCGATCACCCCGAGGAAGAGGCCCGCGACCGGGCTGCTCGCCGTGGCGAGCCCGGCCAGCGGCGCGGCGACCGCGCCCTTGGCCCACCGGTTCTCGGCCCACTTGCGGGGCCAGCAGAAGACCGCCGCGACCGCGCCGAGCGCGAACATCGTGCCGAGCCCGAACGTCACCCGGCCGGACATGGCGTTGCACAGGAAGGCGAAGAGGGCCGCGAACGCGCACGGCAGCGGATTGCGGACGGCCCGCACCCGCACCAGGATCAGCGTGATCAGCCCGGCCGACACGGTCCCGGCGATCATCATCGTCGAGCGGACGCCGAGCATCGACATCAGATACGGCGAGATCACGCTGTACGAGACGGGGTGCATCCCGCCGTACCAGGCCAGGTTGTACGCGGAGGCGGGGTGCCGGCCGACGAACTCGGCCCAGGCGTCCTGCGCGGCGAGGTCGCCGCCGCTGTTGGCGAAGAAGAAGAACCAGAGGATGTGGCCGACGGCGGCGACGGCCGTGACCGCGTACACGGGGTACCGGACCGCGAGGGCCCGCAGCCGGCACAGCACGGTGGAGTCGACGGCCGGGACGGGGTCCTCGGCGGTGCCCGATTCCTTGGCGGTGGCCGGGTCCTCAGTGGGGACCGGGTCCGCAACGGGGACCGAGCCCTCGGCCGACCCTACGGCCGCACCCGCATCCCCATCCGGGACCGCGTCCTCAGCCAGGCCCGACCCCTCGGTCCGGACCGCTTCCTTCTCCAGGACCGGGGCCGCGTCGACGCGCCCGGTCGGGTTCTCTTCCCTCACCGGGTCCCTGTTCTCGTCCTGTATTCGTCCACCCGGCCGAGAAGGGCTGCTGCCGTCGGCGCGGGTGGGCGTCGGCTCAGCGGTGGTCACTGCGGCTCTCCCGCCTCACACAGTCTCAGGACGTCTCTCGCCCCATCGCTCATAGGGACGCCGCCCAGCGTCCTCCAGTTGACCGAAGCTAGCACGAGAGCGCGAGCGACCTGCGCCCGAAGCCCGGCGGGCGCGGGCGATCCCCGCTCTCCAATAAAGATCATTTTCCGTTCGCCCCCTTCGCGTCGGAGCCCATCGTCACGCGGGCCCGGCACCCTTCCCGGTGCCGGGCCCGCGCTCGTACGTCCGCTGCGCCCGCTAGCCCAGACGGGTCAGCTTCGACCCGAAGCCGGGCTCGGCGAGCGCCTTCTGGAGGGCGACCGGCGCGGAGACCTGGCCGGAGCCGGAGCCCACGGTCAGCTTGCCGACCACCGTGCCCGCCTTCGCCGAGTGCGGGACCTTGCCGTCACTCGGCGTGAGCGAGATCGCCGTCCTCAGTCCGGACCAGCCGGCGACGGTCAGGTCCTTGGTGGCGACGACCGGCGTCCTGCCGCCGAGGCCGTCGTCCACGTACCCGACGACGGCGCCCTTCTTGATCACGGTCGCCGAGGTGAGCGACTTGCGGGTGGCGATCAGGACGTCCTTGCTGACCTTGTTGACCAGGTCCAGGATCGACACCGCCTTGTGCTGGCCGAAGACCGCGCCCACGATCGTCTGCTTGGTGCCGCCGACCTCCTTGACGGCGGCGAAGAGCAGATTGCCACCCGCCTTGGTGGTGGAGCCGGTCTTGATGCCGATCGCGCCGTTGAACGGCACCAGCTTGTTGTAGTTGGGCCACTTGCGGCCGGTCGAGTCGTACCAGTACGGCTGCCGGGTGATGTCGACCAGCGCCGGGTCCTTCACCAGCTCGGTGGCCAGCTTCACCTGGTCGACGGCGGTCGAGACGGTGGTGGCGTTCAGACCGGACGGGTCGGTGTACGTGGTGTTCGTCATCCCGAGCTGCTTCGCGGTGTCGTTCATCTTCTTGACGAACGCCGCCTCGGAGCCCGCGTCCCAGCGGGCCAGCAGCCGCGCCACGTTGTTCGCGGACGGGATCATGACCGCGCTCAGCGCGTCCTTCTGGGTGAGGTTCTGGCCCGCCTTGATGGTGTCGACGGTCGACTCGTCCTTACCGGCCTTGTTGTAGCCGCCCTCCTTCTCCGCGAGCTCGTCGACGGGGATGGAGGCGCCCTTGGAGCCCACCTTCATCGGGTGGTCGCGCATGATGATGTACGCGGTCATCGACTTGGTCACGCTGGCGATCGGGACCGGCTTCTCCTCGCCGAACCGGCCGACCGTGCCGAGGCCCGACACCGTGATGATGCCCTGCCCCTCGCTGGGCCACGGCAGCTGCGGCGCGCCGCCCTCGAAGGTGAACTCCGGCGCCGACGTCATCTTCAGCTCGGCGTCCGGGAGCGGGCGTACGAACTGTACGACCGCAAACACGATCAGCAGCAGAAGGACCAGCGGGGTCCAGATCTTGAACCGCCGCACCGCGGTGCGGACCGGGGTCTGCGGCGGGGGCGGGGTGTTGGTGAGCTCCGCGAGCAGGTCGAGCGGCGGCTTCGGCGGCAGCGGCTGCTGCCGGGTCCGCTCGGCGGCGTCGGCGTCCGGCACGGAGATGCGGGGCGAGGTCGGGAGCTTCGGCGCGGCGGGCGCGGCGGCCTTCGGGGCCTCGGCCTTCGCGTCCCCGGCCTTCGGGGCCTCCGTCTTCGGCTTCTCGGTGTCCGGGCGTACGTCGTCGGAGCGCAGCGGGACGAAGGTGCTGGCCCGCTCGCCCGCGCCCGGCCGCCGGATGGCGGTGGTCGGCTGGTCCACCACGGGCGGCTTGACGGCCTTGAAGACGGCGGTCGGCTGGTCGACCGCCTCGGGCTTGCCCGCGCTCTCGGCACTGGGCTTGGCACCCCAGGAGGCGGCCCGGCCCTCGGGGGCGGGCTTGTCGGCGGGGGTGGAGGGGCGCTCGGGCTCGGCGTCGGCTTCCGGCTCGGCGCCGGAGTCCTTGGCGTCCGACTTCGCGTCGGACTTCGGCTCGGGCTCGGGCTTCGCGTCCGGCTTGCTGTCCTTCTCGGCGTCCTTCTCGGCCTCGGGCGCGGCGTCCGGCTCGGCAGCGGCCTCAGGGGCGGCCTGAGCAGGCTCGTCGGCCGCTTCGGCGTCCGCCTCGGGCTCCGAGGCGTCGTCGGCCGCGGCAGCGGCCTTCTCGCCGGACTCCTGAGCCGCGGGCTCGTCCCCGGAAGCGTCGGAGGCGTCGTCCGCCTCGGGCGCCGCCGTCGGCGCGGGCACGGTCTCCCGTACAGGCGTGGCCTCGGCAGCGGGCTCCTCGGCCGCGCCCTCCGCGTCCGCGCCCGTGCCGTCCGGCTTCTCGGCGGCGGCAGCCGGGGCGTCCGCCTTCGCGGCACCGGACCCGGACCCGGCGACCTCGGCCGCGTCCGCGTCGTCGTCCGTGGCCACCCACGCCGCCACGGCCGCCCGCAGACGGGTGTCGCGGGACTCGTGGTCCTCCTGGCGCGGGGTGCGGAAGACGGCGGTCGCCTGGTCCACGGGGGCGGAGTCGCCGTCGGCGGCCCGGTCGGCACCGGAGCCGTCGCCCGAGCCGTTCACGGACCCGTTCGCGGCACCCTTCGCCGAGCCGTTCGCCGAACCGGCCGCGGAGCCGTTGGCGGAACCGTTCGCGGAGGCCTTCGCGGAGCCGTTGCGCTCCGGACCGGAAACGGAGCCGGAACCGGACGCGGCCCGGGGGCCGTCATCCGATCCGAACACCGCCACACGGGGGTCGCGTTCGCTCGGAGTCGTCTCCCCCGACGACTGCTGCTGCTCCGACCTGTCGGGGGACTCGCCCGCCACCGATGCCTCCTCCCGGCGCCCCGGGGCGCCGTCCGAACCTGTCCGAACCATCTACCAGTGTCCTGTGTGCGGGGTTGACCCCCGTGCTAGACGAGAACGACATACCTGTCGGTTCCCGTACTTACCGCCCAGGCGCTCTCGACAGATGAATGTGAGAGGGGTCACCCTGTCATTCATCCACGCGGGGAGGCATGGATGGGCAGGAGCCGCAGAACAATTCCGGAGGAGCTTCTGCTGCTCGCTCTGGACCCGGCCACGGGTACCACAGCGCAGCCGCAGTCGCTCGACCTCGGCCTGGCCGGAGCCCAGCTAGTGGAGCTGGCTCTGGCAGGACGGATAGCCCCAGACGGGGATCGTATCGCCGTGGTGATGGCACGGCCGACAGGAGATCCGACACTGGACTCCGCACTGGAACTGCTGCGCAGGCGCGGCAGCCCGGTCCGGGCCGTCCACTGGATCGGCGGGCCCCGACTGGGGCTGCGCCAGATTTACCTCGCGCACCTGGAGCGGTGCGGCATGGTGCATGCCGTCTCGGGCCAGATGTGCGGAGTGTTGCCGACGACTCGCTACCAGGCGACGGACACGGCGATCAGCCGGGACATCAGGGCCCGGCTGGACAGTGCGATCCGCACCGGCGTACCGCCGGACCCGCGGACCGCGGCGCTCGCCGCACTGGCCCACGCGGTCGGACTCGGCAAGCACCTGTACCCGGGCAACGAGGGGCGTTCATCCCGCTCCCGCCTCCGGGACCTGATCAGGCACGACCCGATGGGCGGACTGGTGGCGCACGCCGTCATGGACGTCCAGAACGGAGTGGGCGCGCAGCCGCGCCGCACCGCCAACGGCACCGGCAACGGCGCCCCGGCGGGCACGCGCGCGACCGCGACCGCGCCGGGCGTGCCGATGCAGCCGCACCGCGGCAGCATGGCCCGCGCAGTGGCCCACTAGCGGCCGCTCCGGCACCGGTCACACGCACCACCTCACGCACCACGCACGGCCCGCACCACCGAGCACCACGGCACCACCCCGCACCACCCGCCGCACCGACGTCCCCCTCACGACCCGGTTCGGGAGCCGCAGCACGGGCGCGCGGGGCCGGCCATCGCCGGTCCCGCGCGCTTCGCGTCTTGCGAGGCCCGGCGCTCGTACCCGCGGTAGCCGGTACCCCACCGTGTGTGGCCATTTCCCAGCGCGGCCAGGAACATTGGTGGCAGTCTGCTGAGCACAAGAGCAGAGAACAACAGAAGTGCCGCAGCCGGAGGTGCAGTTCCCGTGGCGTCCAACGTCAATCCCACCGTCAGGCGACGCCGACTGGGCCAGGAGCTCCGTCGACTCCGCGAGCTGAAGGGCATGACGGCCGAGGAGGTCGCCGAGCGCCTGCTGGTCTCCCAGTCGAAGATCAGCCGACTGGAGAACGGCCGCCGCTCCATCAGCCAGCGCGACGTGCGCGACCTGTGCGGGGTGTACGAGGTCGAGGACCACCGGATCGTCGACTCGCTGATGCAAATGGCCAAGGACTCCCGGCAGCAGGGCTGGTGGCACGCCTTCGGCGACATCCCGTACAGCGTCTACATCGGTCTGGAGACCGACGCGGCGAGCCTGCGCGTCTACGAGTCGCTGATCGTGCCCGGACTGCTGCAGACGCGCGAGTACGCGCAGGCGGTGATCGAGGGCATGTGGCCCGAGGCCACCTCCAGCGACATCGACAAACGGATCCAGATCCGGCTCAAACGCCAGGACCGGCTCACCGACCCGACCAACCCGCTGCGCTTCTGGGCGGTGATCGACGAGGCGCTGCTGCGCCGTGTGGTCGGCAACGAGCAGATCATGCGCGACCAGCTGCTGCACCTGGCCCAGTTGAGCGAGCAGCCGCACGTGACGCTCCAGGTGCTGCCGTACGACGCGGGAGCGCACCCGGGCATGTACGGCAAGTTCGCCATCCTGGAGTTCCACGACGCCATGGACGCGAGCGTGGTCTATCTGGAGGGCGTGACGAGCGACCTCTATCTGGAGAAGGCCAACGACGTGCAGAGCTACACCGTGATGTACGAGCACCTGAGGGCCAAGGCGCTCAGCGCCGAGCAGTCGCGGGAGTTCATCCACCGTGTGGTCGACGGGTACGCGTCGTGAGCGAGTGACAGGAGAGGTGACCGCGGACGCCGTGGGGCGCGCACCCTACACCTCTGCGGCCTCGACTGAGAAGGACCCGATGGAATATGCCATCCGGATGGGTGAAGGGCCCCTGTCATCGGTGATGTTGCGGCGTAGCGTCGCACGCAGAGCCGCTGGGCTTCAGCGGCCGGGCACATCACCCGGGCAACCGGATCAACCATCGGAGTCATTATGCGCGTTCAGCAGCATGCACTGACGGAGTGGACCAAGTCCTCATACTCCGCCGTGAACGGCGACTGTGTGGAAGTCAAGGCCGCAGATCACTCGACCGTGTCGGTCCGCGACTCCAAGAACCCGCTCAACGGGATGATCGACTTCGCCCCCACGACGTGGTCGGCCTTCATCCAGGACGTCAACCGCACCGCGCCGCGTGGAGTCTGATCTTCACCGGCGCCGCTCCACCGCAAAGTGAGCAAGGCCCTCTCGACTGGTCCGCCGTCCTGGCCGAGGGGGCTGGTTGCTGTCCGGGCACCCTCCGCCTCACTCCGTCCGGCGCAGCCGGTCCACATGGCGGTCCGTGCCCGGCACCGTCGGAATGAACGGCGCCACCAACTCGACGTTCCCCAGGCCCGATTCGGCCACCGCCGCGTCAAGCCCCGCGAAGTGCTCCTCCCACACCTCGCCCGGGTCCCGCTCCAGGAACCACAGCAGCGTCAGCCGGGTGTCCACCCCCTCGACCTGCTTCACGTACGTCATCCGGTCGCCGGGCAGCGGGGTCGGCCGGAAGACCGTCACCAGCGCGGCCGGACCGCCCGCGAGCCGGCGCGGCAGGTGCCGCGACCGCAGCCACTCCACCAACTCACCTCTTCGGTCCGCCGCTTCGGCGTCGATCACCTGGAGCACCAGGCCCGCGTACGGGTGGTCGAGCGCGTGGTAGTCGCGCGGACCCGCCGCCCCGTCGCGGTAGACGGTCGCCTCGTGGTCCTGGAAGGCGGTGAAGACGTGCGTACGGCCCTGGTAGACGCGGCCGTCCCGGTTGAGCCGCCGGTTGATGCCGACGGTCCACTTCATGTGGTCGTCGTAGCGGCCCTCGGTGATCCAGTACGTGGAGAGGTAGCACCCGGCGGTCACCGGCCGGGCGATCGCGGACTTCTCCGGGTAGCGCAGCTCCTGGAGCTCGCGGGTGGCCACCCAGCGCCGCCCCGCGAACATCCAGGGCATGGCCATCGCCCCGGCGTAGTAGTGGTCGTCCTCGTACCAGCGGTTGTACGCGTACTCGTGGCCCGGGTGCGGCTCCACCATGGTGATCAGGGCGTGGCCCGGGTGCACCCCGTACGGCCCGACCGCCGCCAGCTCCGCGTACTCCTGACTCCTGGTCTCCTCACCCACGACGCTCCCCTTCCCTCCTGCTGCGGTCCGCCCTACTCTGACGCCCCGTCAGAAGAACTGCCAGAGCCGGGAGGCGTCCAGATGCTGCTGAACGGGAAGACGGTCGTCGTGTCCGGCGTCGGCGCCGGGCTCGGGCACCAGGTGGCCGCGGCCGTCGTCCGGGACGGGGGCAACGCGGTGCTCGGGGCGCGCACCGAGGAGAACCTCGCCAAGGCGGCCCACGAGATCGACCCCGAGGGCGCGCACACCGCGTACCGGCCGACCGACATCACCGTCGAGGCGTCGTGCGAGGCGCTGGCCGCGCTCGCGGTGGAGCGGTTCGGGCGGATCGACGCGGTGGTCCACGTCGCCGCCTGGGACAGCTACTTCGGCGGGATCGAGGACGCGGACCTCGCCACCTGGCAGGGCGTGCTCGACGTCAATCTGCTCGGCACACTGCGGATGACCCGGGCGTGCCTGCCCGCCCTCAAGGAGCGCGGCGGCTCGGTGGTCGTCATCGGCACACAGTCGGCCGTGGCCGCACCGTCCCAGGTGAGCCAGGCGGCGTACGCGGCGTCGAAGGGGGCGCTGACCTCGGCGATGTACTCCATGGCCCGGGAGTTCGGCCCGCACCGGATCCGGGTGAACACGGTCCTGCCGGGCTGGATGTGGGGCCCGCCGGTGCAGGCGTACGTCCGGTTCACCGCGCACACCGAGAAGGTCCCCGAGGCCGAGGTGCTCGGGCGCCTGACCGAGCGGATGGCGCTGCCGGAGCTGGCGACGGACGCGGACGTGGCGGAGGCCGTGGCGTTCCTGGCCTCCGACCGGGCGAGGGCGATCACGGGGCAGTCGCTGCTGGTGAACGCCGGAGAAATCATGCGCTAGGCGCTTCGGTGGCTTTGGCCCACTCTCTCGGCCGCACGGGACCCGCATCCCGTGCGGCCGTTCACGTATGTACGCGTCTGACGAAGTGCTCGTTCATGGTGTGGCCCGGGTCACGGGTGCGGCAATGACCCGTTCCGTAAAGCAGAGGCAAAATCGTTCCACTTTATGATCTGCGTTCATATCCATGACCACCGAAAGCCTTGACCAGCCCTCCGAACAGGCGGTTCAATCCCCGGAAGTCCCCGCTCCCGCACGGGGCCCGCTGAGCCGGACGCACTGACGAAGAGCACCGGCAGACACCTCGATGTTCACAAGGCGGACCCCTCGGAGGGGACAATGAACAGTCTCGACTGGGCCGTGCTCATCGGCTACTTCGGCGTGATGGTCGCGATCGGCGTCTGGTCCCACAAGCGGGTCGACGACGTCGCCGACTTCTTCACGGCCGGCGGCAAGATGCCGTGGTGGCTCTCGGGCATCTCGCACCACATGTCCGGGTACAGCGCGGTGATGTTCACGGGGTATGCGGGGATCGCATACACCTACGGAGTCACCTCCTACGTGACCTGGTCCTTCCCCATCGCCGTCGGCATCGCCATCGGGGCCTCCCTGTTCGCACCCCGGCTCAACCGGCTGCGCTCGCGACTGCACGTCGCCTCACCGCTCGAGTACCTCAAGAACCGCTACAACATCCCGACCCAGCAGGCCCTCGCCTGGTCCGGACTGCTCCTGAAGATCGTCGACGTCGGCGCCAAGTGGGCGGCCATCGCGACCCTGCTCTCCGTCTTCACGGGCATGTCCATCAATCAGGGCATCCTCATCACGGGCGTCATCACCGGCATCTACTGCACGGTCGGCGGCCTGTGGGCCGACGCCCTCACGGAACTCGGCCAGTTCGTCATCCAGCTCTGCGCGGGCGTCGCGATGCTGATCGCCGTGATGTCGAAGCTCGGCGGCTTCAGCACCCTGTGGACCGTCTGGGACAAGCTCCCGGACGCACACACCCACCCGACGGCGGGCCCGTACACGGTGACGTTCCTGCTCGCCTACCTGTTCATAAAGACGTTCGAGTACTCAGGCGGGATGTGGAACCAAGCCCAGCGCTACATGGCCACCGACTCGGCCCGCTCCGCGACCCGTTCGGCCCGGCTGTCGGCCGTCCTGTGGCTGATCTGGCCGCTGGTTCTCTTCTTCCCGATGTGGTGCGCGCCGCTCCTGGTGCACGCCAAGAAGCCGGACGCCTCCGACTCGTACGCCCTGATGACCGAGAGCCTGCTGCCGCACGGTCTGCTCGGCCTGGTCATCGTCGGCTTCTTCTCCCACACGATGGCGATGTGCTCCTCGGACGCCAACGCCATCTCGGCCGTCTTCACCCGGGACATCGCGCCGGTCCTCTCGAAGGCCGCCCGTTCCTGGAGTTCACGGGGCGGGCTGCTCGCCGCGCGGCTGTCCACGGTCTCGTTCCTGGCCCTGTCGATGGCCCTCGCCACGCAGATCAACTCCCCCGCGTTCAAGGACATCATCACGGTGGTCATCAAGTGGGTGGCCGGGCTGATGGGTCCGATCGCGATCCCGTTCATGCTCGGTCTGCTGCCGCGGTTCCGTAAGTCGGGTCCCACGGCGGCGCTGACCAGTTGGGCGATGGGCCTTGTGGCGTTCTGGCTGGTGAACTACCCGATCAACTGGGCCATCAAGGACGGCGTTCCGCTGCAGTACCAGGTGTCGGTGCCACTGGCCGTCTCGCTGGTGCTGTACATCCTGATCGGCTACATCAAGCCGGAGGACACGCCCGAGCGGGACGCGCTGCTGGCGCGGATCAACTCGGACGACGGCGGGGCGGCCGCCGCGGTTCCGGCTCCGCGGGAGCCGGGCGGCGAGCTGTTCCGGGAGCCTGCCAAGGATTGAGGCCATGTGCCCGTACGGCCGTTCTTGGGCCGTACGGGTGACCCTTTCCTCGACTCGTCGTTGTCCCTTTCGAATACAACGGCGGCATGCCGACCGCCCCCGGCCTCGCGCCTGGTCGGCCAGCCCCAGTCATCGTGCGGGTGATCGCAGAGGAGGTGCATTCGATGACTACGTTCCACATGAGCGAGCAGACCCACCCTGTCGTGCTTCCTCAGCGGCAGGCTCTGGAACCGGTGTCCGCAGACAACCTCGGGGGCGAGGACGAAACGGGGCATCGGCGCTCGGCCGACGGCCGGGCCACTGGTGTGGGACACGGGCGAGGGGAGACTCCCGGTTGCGGCACCCGCGACCGGGGGCGTCACCCCGATGTTCCGGCCGTAGCCGGGGCGGAGGGAGAGAACCCGGGCGGTGACGCCCGTATACATGTGGTCGGGGTGGGGGCGCCAAGGGTGTTCGTCCTCGATCGGGGCGGATGTCCGTTGATGCCGACGCATCCGGCGCGGGCCCGTGAGTTGCTCGGTAAGGGGCGGGCCGTCGTGGTTCGGCACACTCCTTTCGTGATCCGGCTGAAGGACCGGGGCGCTGGGGCCTCGGAAGTGGCAGGGGTCGCTGTGCGGATCGATCCCGGTTCGAAGGGCACGGGGCTCGTGCTCACGGATGAGAAGCCCGAGTTGGGACCGGATGGCGGGAAAGCCATGGTCCGGCGAGGCCTGGTCGCTCTTCAGTTGAATCACCGGGGTGGTCAGATCCGGCGGCAGATGGAGAAGCGGGCGCAGCTTCGGCGGAGGCGGCGGCTGGCGCATCTGCGGTACCGCGCTTCGCGGTTTCGCAATCGCCGCCGTCCGGACGGCTGGCTCGCTCCCTCCGTCCGGCACCGCGTGGAGACGACGGTGTCGACGGTGCGGCGTCTGATGCGGTTCGCACCGGTCTCCGAGATCCATGTGGAGCGTGCGGCGTTCGACACTCAAGCTCTCTCGGCGGGGCGGGCTCTGGTGGGGGTGGAGTACCAGCAAGGTCCGCTGTTCGGCTTCGAGCTTCGGGAGTATCTACTCGTCCGCTGGGGGCGGGCGTGTGTGTACTGCGGCGTGAAGGGAGTGCCGCTGCAGATCGATCATCTGCGGGCCCGATCGCGCGGTGGAACGGATCGTCTCAGCAATCTCGTACTGGCCTGTGCGCCGTGCAACAGCTCCAAGTGCGGGCGGCCTGTCGAGGAGTTCCTTGTGGGTCGCCCGGAGCTGGCTGCGCGGCTTCTGGCCCGTGCGAAGGCTCCGCTGAGGGACGCGGCCGTCATGAACTCCACTCGCTATGCCCTGTGCGCACGCCTCGGGGGCTTGGGCGTTCCGGTGAGTGGCTGGTCCGGTGGCCGTACGAGTGCGAACCGGGCGCGTTTCGGGCTGCGGAAGAGCCACGTGTCGGACGCTCTGTGCGTCGGCGAGTCGCTGCCGGGGGACCGGATCGTCAGGCGCACGGGAGTGGTTCTTCTCGTGGGGTGCACGGGTCGGGGTTCGTACCGTCGGACCACGCCGGACAGGTTCGGGTTTCCCCGTCTGACTCGGCCACGACGGAAGCAGTTCCATGGGTATGCAACGGGTGATCTGGTGCGGGCGACCGTGCCGCGTGGCAAGCACCGTGGACGGTATGTGGGGCGGATCTCCGTGCGCAGCAAGGGGACGTTCGCGCTGACGCATGCGTCCGGGCGCATCGATGTTCACCACGGCAATGTGGTGCTGATCCAGCGCGGGGACGGATATCGATACGACTGGGGGCCGGACCCGACAGGCCGCTGAGCAGGTGCGGCCCTCGGCCTCAGCTCCTGGGGTAACGGGCCAGCCAGCCCGGGGTGTTGACCGCTGGGCCGTGCAGGGCCGGGCCCTGGGTCATTTCCATCGCGAAGTCGTCGGCGAGTTCGAGGACCGTGGACCGGCCTTCCAGTTCGGCGAGCCAGCCGGGTGGGAGGGCGGTCTCGCCGTGCAGGGCGCCCAGGAGCGTGCCGCAGAGGGTGGCGGTGGCGCCGGAGGGGCCGTCGTGGTTGACGGCGAGCAGCAGGCCGTGGCGGATGTCCTCGCCGACCAGGGCGCAGTACACGGCGATGGCCAGCGCCTCCTGGGCGAGGTGGCCCTCGCCGAGGGAGGCGACCAGGCCGGGGCTCGGCATGCCCTGGCGTACGGCGCCGAGGGCATGCTGGAGGGCGTCCGTGACGGGCTGGTGGCCGGGGCGCTGGGCGAGCAGGGCGAGGGTGCGCTGGACGGCCGCGTCCAGGGACTCGCCCCGGGCCAGGCCGTGGACGATCACGGCGTGGGCGCCGGCCGAGAGGTACGCGGCGGGGTCGCCGTGCGTCTGGGCCGCGCACTCCACGGCGAGCTGGAGCACGAGCTGCGGCTCCCAGCCGACGAGCAGGCCGAAGGGGCCGGAGCGGGTGAGGGCGGCGGGGTCGCGGGCGTCGGGGTTCTTGGGCCGGTCGAGGGTGCCCATGACGTCGTCGGCGAGCCCGAGCAGGCAGGCGCGGGCGGGGTCGCGTCTGCTGTACAGCCACTCCTCCCTGGCGAGCCACCCGTTGTCCTTGCGCCGCTCGTCCGGTCCCCAGTCGCGCTGGGTGGCGGCCCAGCGGAGGTACGCGCGGTGGACGTCGGTCGGGGGGTGCCAGGCGCCGGTGTCGCGGCGGACCTGGGCGCGGATGAGGCCGTCGACGGTGAAGAGGGTGAGCTGGGTGGCGGCGGTGATGCGGCCGCCACCCGCCTCGCCGGCCGGGCCGGTGACGCCCTCGGGCCCGTACCGGGTGCGGATCGTGTCGAGGGTGAGGGGGGTGACGGGGGCGCCGAGCGCGTCGCCGATCGCGCCGCCGAGGAGGCTGCCGCGGACTCGGCTGCGGAAGTCCTGCTGCTCGGTGCGGCCCCATATGGACGTGGTGGGTCCGGTGGCTGCTGCGCTCATGGCGCAGCACTGTAATTGATTGGGTGCGTGCGAATAAGAGCGCGAGGGGTATGGGGTGGGACGCCCTTTGAACGCTTTCTGTCCTCCCGGACGGGGGCCCAGTGTTCGTCTGCGGGCCGGTGGGGGCTGGTCGCGCAGTTCCCCGCGCCCCTTTTAGGCCCGGTGTTCGCCTGCGGACCGTGGTGGGTTGCTCGCGCAGTTCCCGCCCCCTCAGATGCGCCCCTGCGGGGCGCCCAGAGGATGCCGCGCAGCGGCATTTTTAGGGGCGCGGGGAACTGCGCGACCAGCCCCCACCGGCCCGCAGACGAACGGGGTCCGGGGGCGCAGCCCCCGGGAAAACCGCCCTTCGCCCCCTCTCCCCCGGAGGGTTCAGGGAAGGGGTGGGGTGGGGGGGCTGCTCTGTAGGAGCGTCCACGCTCGTTGTGTTCGGGGGGTCAGCTCCCCCGCGTTCACGCCCCCGCACAGCCCCAGCTCCTCCAACCCCTCCGCCTCCTCCCAGGAGACGTCCGGCAGCAGTTCGTCCGCCCGCGCCCAGTCCCCCCGGGCGCACGCCGCCACCAGGCCGTCGCCCCACCAGGCGTCGGGCGGGCAGCCCCTGCGGCTCGCTGCCATCGCGCGGTGGAAGGCGCCCGACTCGCCCGGCAGCGACGCCGCCGCGTCGGCCGCCGGGCCGAAGTTCCCCCGGGCCCGGTGCGAGGCCGCCAGAGCGGGCCCGGTGGCCGTGCCGTCCAGCAGCGACAAGCAGTGGTCCAGGAACGGCAGAGCCGCGCCACCGGAAGCCAGGCACACCCGCGCCCGCCGCCCGTACGCCCAGCCGATCTCCGGGTCCAGCTCAAGAGCTCGGTCCAGCGCCGACAGCGCCTCCCCCTCGCGCGACAGCGACAGCAGCGTCGCCGCCAGCGCCACGTGCAGCGCGCCCTGGCCGGGGTCGAGCGCGACCGCCCGCGTCAGGCACGCGTACGCCTCCTCGTACCGGCCAAGGGCTCGCAGCACATGCCCCCGGCCCGCCACCGGCACCGCGTCCCGGGGGTCCTCCTCGGCCGCCGCCGCGTAGTCCGCGAGGGCCTCCTCGTACCGCCCGGCCCGCCGGTACGCCTCCCCCCGCAGCGCCCGGACACCCCCGTCCTCCGGGCCGGACATGGCCACCGCCCGGTCCAGGTCGGCGACCTCCGCCTCGGCCTCCCCCAGGTCCGCCAGCAGGAACGACCGTTCCACCAGCGGCGACGGGCCGGAGCCGTGCAGGCCCACCGCGCGGTCCAGGTCCGCCCGCGCCCCCTCCACCCGCCACAGCCGCCGCCGTATCCGGCCCCGCCAGGTGAGCGCGTACACATCGTCCGGCGCCGCCTCCAGCGCCCGGTCCAGGTCCTCCAGCGCCCCCTCGGGGTCGTCCAGTTCCGAGCGCAGGCGGGCCCGCATGATCAACGCCCAGGTGTACGCGGGCTCCAGGTCCAGCGCCCTGCCGTAGTCCGCGAGGGCCTCCTCGTGGCGGCCCAGCGCCTCCAGGGACAGGGCGCGGCTGCCCAGGGCCCACGCGTACCCGCCGTCCAGGGCGAAGGCGCGGCCGTACTCCGCCACCGCCTCCTCGTGGCGGCCCGCCGAGCGCAGCACGTCGCCGCGCTCACCGACCACCCACGCCGGGTCCGCCGACAGCCGCTCCGCGCGCTCCAGGTCGGCCAGCGCGCCCGCCGTGTCCGCGAGGCCGCGCCGCACCTGGGCGCGGCGGACCAGCGCCCACTCGTAGTCCTGTTTCAGCTCCAGGGCCCGGTCCAGGTCGGCCAGGGCGCCTTCCAGGAGGCCCATCTGGTGGCGGATCCGGCCGCGGCTGGCGGGGGCCCAGGCGTCGCCCGGGTCGAGGAGGATCGCGCGGTCCAGGTCCGCCAGCGCCTCCTCGAAGCGGCCGAGCCGGCGGTACATGTCGCCCCGGTAGCCGATGTAGTACGCGTCGTCCGGGGACAGTTCGCAGGCCCGGTCCAGATCGGGGAGCGCCGCCGCGGGGCCGTCCAGCGCGCTGCGCGCCACGCTGCGGCCGTAGTACGCCCGTGCCCGCCCCGGGTCGAGCGCGATCGCCTGGTCCAGCTCGGTCAGCGCCCGCGCGTGGTCGCCCTCGTGGCGCAGCTCCCGGGCCCGTACGACATGGGCGCCCGCGCGGCCCTCGGCGCTCAGCCCGCCCCGGGACAGCAGCAGGGCCAGCACCCTTTCCACGCCCGCCTGTTCGTCGGCGAGCGCGGCCAGGCAGTCCGCGCCCCAGCGGCGCAGCGGCTCGTCGTCGGCGTCCTCGCCCGCCTCGGCCAGGGTCGTGGCCCAGCGGCGGGCGACGGCGGGCCCGGCGTCGCAGGCGTCGACGCCGTCGCGCAGCACCTGGGCGAGCGCGGCCCGGGGGTGGGCGCACAACAGGTGGTAGGACTCCTCCAGGCGCAGCTCGCGCCACCGCTCGCCTCTCCACAAGCGCTGCGCGGGAAGGGGCTCGGCGGCGGCCTCACGGCGCGCCCCGATCGCCTCGGCGAGCCGCTGGTGGCAGGCGCTCCAGCGCTGCGGCGAGCCGGTGCGCTGGACGCCGAGCATGGCCGTGCGCACCACCGCGTGGTATTGGGCACGGCCGCCGTGGTCGCTCACGAACGGCAGCGACCGGAGCCAGCCGTACAGGCCCGCCGCGTCCTCGTCGACCGCCGCCCGGAACACGTCCTCGTCGATGTTCCGGGGCAGCGCGCAGGCGAGTGCGGCCGCCCGCCGCACCGGGTCGCCCTCCCACTTCAGGAAGCGGTCGACGGCGGTGGCGCCGGGGGCGCGCGCGTCGCCGGGGTTCTCCGCGAGCGTGGACACCAGGACGGGCAGCCGCCCGGAGAGCCGCAGCACGTCGCGGACGACCTCCTCGTCCACCACGCCCTTGGCGGCGAGCAGTTGGCGCGCCTCGGTCTCGGTGAACAGGTCGAGGGGCAGCTCCGCCACCAGGTCGGCGCAGTCCGCCCAGCAGCCGGGGTCCAGACGGCGCTGGCCCGCGAGGACCACGACGACCTGGGCGGGCAGCGCCCCGTACCGCTCGGTGGTGAGCAGGTCGCGCAGCCAGGTGTCGAGGAAGGGCGAGGTGCGTTCGTACGTGTCGAAGAAGAGCACGGTCCACGGCACGTCGTCGGCGATCCGCACCAGCTCGGCCACCAGGACCGGGGTGAGGACCTTCAGCGGGTCCAGGACTAGCTGAACGTCCTCCTGTTTGCCGAACCGGGCGCTCAGCGCCGCCCGCATCCGGTCCGCGCCGAGGGCGAGTTGCTGGGCGTCCATGCCGTTCGCGAGCACGCCCACGCCGGGCACCAGGCCGAGGCCGACCAGGGACGCCTGGGCGAGCGCGGTGGAGCCGGGCGAGGGCGCGGCCGCCGGGCCGGCGGGCGCGGTGGTGAACTCCGCCTCGTACCGCCGCTGGCGGTAGGTGGCCAGGAGGCGCTCCAGGGCCTTGAGCGGGTGGCCCTGGCGGGCGAAGTGCGTGCAGATCGCGGCGAGCGTCTCGGGGACGCTGTTGACGGCCTCGTCCGCGTAGGCCGTCAGCGCGCCGCGTTCGCGCGCGGTGTGCTCCAGCTCGCGCACGAGCGACGTCTTGCCGACCCCGGCGGCGCCGTGGACGTGGAAGACGAACCGGTGCCGTTCGTCGTCGACCGGGGTGTCGAAGTTCTCCCGGAACAGGGCGAGTTCGCCCCGTCGTCCGACGAACCCGGCCCGTCTGCGCCGCCGGATGAGCTCCTGCATCGACGGTTTGCCCGCTGCCATGGGATCAGTATGCGATCCCCTGGCACACGTGAACCCCTCAGTCCCCCAACACCGGCAGCAGCTCGGGCAGGTGGCCGTCCGAGGCGTGGGCCGCGTCCTGCCGCTCCTGGGGCACCTCGCCGTACAGCGTGGTGCGCGGCTTGGCCGGGCGGCCCGCCGCCTCCGCGATGGCGACCAGGTCCTTGATGGAGCGGTACGAGCCGTAACTCGACCCCGCCATCCGGGAGATGGTCTCCTCCATGAGCGTGCCGCCCAGGTCGTTGGCGCCCGAGCGCAGCATCTCGGCGGCGCCCTCGGTGCCCAGCTTCACCCAGCTGGTCTGGATGTTGGTGATGTGCGGGTGCAGCAGGAGGCGGGCCATCGCCATCACCGCGCGGTTGTCGCGGGTGGTGGGGCCGGGGCGGGCGATCCCGGCGAGGTAGACCGGCGCGTTGGTGTGGATGAAGGGCAGCGTCACGAACTCGGTGAAACCGCCGGTCTCCTGCTGGATGCGGGAGAGCGTACGGAAGTGGCCGAGCCAGTGGCGGGGCTGGTCCACGTGCCCGTACATCATGGTCGAGGAGGAGCGGATGCCCAGTTCGTGGGCGGTCTTCACGACCTCGATCCAGGTGGCGGTGGGCAGTTTGCCCTTGGTGAGGACCCAGCGGACCTCGTCGTCGAGGATCTCGGCGGCCGTCCCGGGGATCGAGTCGAGGCCCGCCTCCTTGGCGGCGGTGAGCCACTCCCGTATCGAAAGTCCGGTGCGGGTGGCGCCGTTGACGACCTCCATCGGCGAGAAGGCGTGCACGTGCATGCCCGGCACGCGCTCCTTGACGGCCCGCGCGATGTCGAAGTACGCGGTGCCCGGCAGGTCCGGGTGGATGCCGCCCTGCATGCAGACCTCGACCGCGCCCACGTCCCAGGCCTGTTCGGCCCGGTCGGCCACCTGGGAGAGGGAGAGGGTGTACGCGTCGGCGTCGGTGCGGCGCTGGGCGAAGGCGCAGAAGCGGCAGCCGGTGTAGCAGACGTTGGTGAAGTTGATGTTCCGCGTGACGATGTACGTGACGTCGTCGCCCACCACGTCCCGGCGCAGCTCGTCGGCGATGCGGCAGAGCGCGTCCAGGGCCGGGCCGTCGGCGTGCAGCAGCGCCAGCGCCTCGTCGTCGGTGAGCTTCGTCGGGTCGTCGGCGGCCGTCGCCAGGGCCGCCCGTACGTCGGTGTCGATGCGGGAGGGCACCATGCCGGGGGCGGCCGCCTCGCGCAGCGCCTCCCAGTCGCCGTACACCTCGTCGAAGTCGTCGCGGCGGTCGGAGGTGCGGCCGTCGGTGTCGATGGTGCGGTGCAGATCGGTGCGGCCGGTGGCGGCGAAGGCCTCCTCGGGCTCCTGCCACGGGTGGCCCTCGACCACCGCGTCCTGGCGCGCCAGGCCCGTCTCCGGGTCCGCGAGCGCCCGTACGTGCGGCAGCAGCCGGGGGTCCAGCCAGGGCTCGCCGCGCTGGACGAACTCGGGGTAGACGCAGAGGCGTTCGCGCAGCTCGAACCCGGCGGCGGCGGACTCGGCGGTGAGCTGCTCGATCTGCGGCCAGGGCCGCTCGGGGTTCACATGGTCGATGGTCAGCGGCGAGACGCCGCCCCAGTCGTCGATGCCCGCGCCGATCAGCCGTCCGTACTCGCTGTCGACGAGGTTGGGCGGCGCCTGGAGGCAGGCGGAGGGGCCCATGATGTGCCGCGCCACCGCGACCGTGGCGACCAGCTCGTCCAGCTCCGCGTCCGGCATGCCGCGCATCGCGGTGTCCGGCTTGGCGCGGAAGTTCTGGATGATGAGCTCCTGGATGCCGTGGTACGAGCGCGCCACGCGGCGCAGCGCGAACAGCGACTCGGCGCGCTCCTCGTACGTCTCGCCGATCCCGATGAGCAGCCCGCTGGTGAACGGCACGGACGAGCGGCCCGCGTCCTCCAACACCCGCAGCCGGACGGCCGGTTCCTTGTCGGGCGAGCCGTGGTGCGGGCCGCCCGGCTCGGACCACAGCCGGGTGGCGGTGGTCTCCAGCATCATGCCCATGGAGGGGGCCACGGGCTTGAGCCGCTGGAAGTCGGTCCACGACATCACGCCCGGGTTGAGGTGCGGCAGCAGACCGGTCTCCTCCAGGATGCGGATGGAGATGGCGCGTACGTACGCGATGGTGTCGTCGTAGCCGTGCGCGTCCAGCCACTCGCGGGCCTCGGGCCAGCGGTCCTCCGGCTTGTCGCCCAGCGTGATCAGGGCTTCCTTGCAGCCGAGTTCGGCGCCCCGGCGGGCGATGTCGAGGACCTCGTCGGGGGACATGAACATCCCGTGCCCGGCCCGGCGCAGCTTGCCGGGGACGGTGACGAAGGTGCAGTAGTGGCACTTGTCCCGGCACAGCCGGGTGAGCGGGATGAAGACGCTCTTCGAGTACGTGATGACCCCGGGGCGGCCCGCGGCATCGAGGCCCGCGTCGCGCACCCGGGCGGCCGAGGCGGCCAGGTCCACCAGGTCCTCGCCGCGCGCCCGGAGCAGCACGGCCGCCTCGGTGGTGTCCAGCGCGACGCCGTCCCTGGCACGTTTCAGCGCGCGCCGCATCGCGTTGGCGGTCGGTGCTTCTGCCTGCGGTCGCTGCGCGCTCGAAGTCATCCCCCGAGCATACGAGCGGGACGCGTACGGCGGTGGGCCGCCCGGTGATCTTCGTGTACGCGCACTCTTCCGGCCAATCTCCCGCGAGCGCCGGGGATTCGCCCTGTGTCCGCGTCGATACTGAGAGTCGCTCCGGGCCCGGGTGCGACCTGCTCAGCCTTCCGATCCGCACCACGACGAACGGGACGGTACTGACGTGACATCAGAGCGTACGCGGCCGACGACCCTGTACCCGGAGCTGGACGAGGACGCGCTCAAGCGGTACTTCGAGGCGCTGACGAGCGGCGACACCTCGCACGTGGCGCCCGCGCGGGCCGCCGAGATCGAGGAGGCCAGGGCCGTGGCCCTGCCGGTCCGGGTGAAGATCCCCGGGGCGCGCGGGGACGAGCTCGACGGGGTGCTGTGGAAGCACCTGGTGGGCGCGCGGGAGCGGCCCGCGGTCATCATGCCGTCGCCGTGGACGTCGTACGGCTGGCTGGTCTACGTGGCGCAGGCGACCCGGTTCGCGGCCGCCGGGTACAACGTCCTGGTCTACTCGGCGCGCGGCTTCGGCGCGTCCGGCGGCGAGGTGGAGGTCGCGGGGCCGCTCGACGTCGAGGACGCGGGCAAGGCCATCGACTTCCTCACCGCCCAGGTGGGCGCCGAGCCGAGCAGACTCGGCTTCCTCGGCGACTCGTACGGCTCCGGCATCAGCCAGCTGATCGCCGCCCACGACGAGCGCGTCCACGCGGTCGCGGCCCTGTCCACCTGGGGCGACGTGGGCGAGGCGTTCTACGAGAACGACACCCGCCACACCGCCGCCGTCGCCACCCTGCTGGGCGCGGCGGGCGATGCGCGGCTGAGCGAGCGCACCCGGCGGGCCTTCGACGACCTGCTGGCCGACCGGAACATCGAGGAGACGCTGGAGTGGGCGGCCGAGCGCTCCCCGCTCACCTACGTGGACGGGCTCAACGGGCGCCAGGTGCCGGTGTTCTTCGCGCACGCCTGGCACGAGACGCTCTTCCCGGCCAACCAGACGCTGCGGATGTTCCAGGCGCTGACCGGTCCCAAGCGGATCGACCTGTCCATCGGCGACCACTCCGGCCCGGAGATGACCGGGATGCTCGGGCTGCCCAACCGGATCTGGGAGGACGCCCACCGGTTCTTCGCCCACCACCTCAAGGAGGTGGACAACGGCGTCGACACCGAGGGCCAGGTGGTCAGCCAGGTCATGTGGAGCAAGGCGCTGGAGTCCAGGCCCACCTGGGACGCGGTCACCGGCAGCACCGAGCGCCTGTATCTGACCGGCGCGGCCGTCAACGGCAACGGCTGGGGCAAGGCCGAGACCGACGGCGGCCTCGCCGACAAGCCCGACAGCGGCTGGAGCGTCCGCTTCCAGACCGGCGCGGACACCCCGGCGACCGTCGCCGACGCGGTCGTCACCGGCGGGTACGCCGAGATGGCGGGCAACCCGAAGGTCTATCCGGTGCACGACATCAACCGGGCCGACGCGGGCGTGTGGGCGAGCCCGCCGATGGCCGTCACCACCAAGCTGCGCGGCATCCCGCAGCTGCACCTGACGTTCACGCCGAGCGCCCACGACTCGACGCTGATCGCCCACCTCTTCGACGTCTCCCCCGACGGCTCGGCGCACATCGTCACGCACGCGCCCTTCACCCGCCTCGGCGGGGAGCCCGGGCAGCCGGTCCGGGCCGAGATCCCGCTCCAGGCCACCGGCTACGACGTGCCGGCCGGGCACCGGCTGCTGCTGGTGGTCGACGCCCGCGACCCGTTCTACGGCGACGCCAACCAGCCGCGCGCCACCATCGACATCGCGGCGGACGACGACGACCCGTCGTACCTGGACGTCCCGCTCGGCTGAGCCTTACGCGGCGGCCCGGCCGGTGCCGGGCCGCCGCTGACTCACACGTACGGCGCGAACTCGTCCAGCGCCTTCAGCACCGCCGCCTCGTCGGCGGACGGCAGCTGGAGGACGATCTCCTCGATGCCCAGGTCCGCGTAGTGGGTGAGCTTCCCGGGCGAGGGGAGCACCGCGTACGGGACGATCCGCAGGTCGTCGGGGGCGCGGCCCGCCTCCTCCCAGGCCCGGCGCAGCTGCGGCAGGGACTCGGTGAGCCCGCCGCCGCCGATCGGCAGCCAGCCGTCCGCGTACTCGGCGACCGCCGCGAACAGCTTGGGCCCGGCCGCGCCGCCGAGCAGGACGCGCGGCGCCCCGTTCCGCGCCGGCTTGGGATGCGCCTCGCTGGCCCGCACCGACCCGAAGGGGCCCTCGTACGCGGTGGGCTTCTCCGCCCACAGCGCCCGCATCAGCGCCATGCGGTCGCGCACCAGCTCGCGGCGCGTGGACCACTCCACCCCGTGGTCGGCGGCCTCCTCGCGGTTCCAGCCGTAGCCGACGCCGAGTGTGAAGCGGCCGCCGGAGAGGTGGTCCAGGGTGGCGGACTGCTTGGCCAGGTCGATCGGGTCGTGCTGGGCGACCAGGGTGATGCCGGTGCCCAGGCCGAGGGACGAGGTGACGGCGGCCGCCTGCCCGAGAGCGACGAAGGGGTCCAGGGTGCGGCCGTACTGGCGGGGCAGCTCGCCGCCCGGCGGGTACGGCGAGAGCCGTTCGACGGGGATGTGCGTGTGCTCCGGCAGATACAGCCCGGCGAATCCGCGCTCCTCCAGCTCGCGGGCGAGCCGGACGGGGGTGATCGTCTCGTCGGTGAGGAAGATCGTGGTGGCGATACGCATTCCCACTTCTTAGCCCCCGGGGACCGAGGGTGCAAGGGAGGCGCCCGGCCACCACCGCCACGGACCGGCCACGGAGCGGCCACCGCTCAACCGCCGCCCCTTGCCCGGGAGTTCACGCGCGCGTACGACTGTGGGCAGGCACGCGCACCGACCGACAGGCACCCCTTCCATCCCGCTGGGAGCACAGGCCATGACCGGACCCGAGGACAGAGCCCAGGACGACAGCGGCGCCGACCGGACCATCGGACGGCGCGGACTGTTCGTGACGGGAGCCGCCACCGCGCTTACGTTGGGAACCGTGAGCTTCGCGAACGCGGCCCCCGGCGGCGACGGCGGCGGCGCCCCCGCAGAGCGGACCCGGGTCGTCACCGGCACCCTGCCGCCCGGCGCGCCCGACTTCGTCTACCTGCCCGTGGAGGTCCCGCGCGGGGTGCGCGAGATCGCGGTCTCGTACGCGTACGAGAAGGCGACGGTCCCGGCGGGCACCCAGAACAACGCCCTGGACATCGGCATCTTCGACGAGCGCGGCACGGAGCCGGGCGGCAAGGGCTTTAGGGGCTGGTCGGGCGGCGCCCGCACCGAGTTCTTCATCCGCGCGGACGCGGCGACCCCCGGCTACATCCCCGGCCCGGTGCGCGCCGGGACCTGGCACATCGCGCTCGGCCCGTACACGGTCGCGCCGCAGGGCCTGCCGTACACGGTGACGATCACGCTGAAGTCCGGCGAGCGGGGCAGCACGCCCGCGCCGGTGTACCCGCCGACCCGGGCCAAGGGGCGGGGCCGGGCCTGGTACCGGGGCGACTGCCACCTGCACTCCTGGTACTCGGACGGCCGGCGCACCCCGGCCGAGATCGCGGCGCTGGCCCGGGCGGCGGGCCTGGACTTCATCAACACCTCCGAGCACAACACCCACTCCTCGCACCCGGCGTGGGAGGGCCTGTGGGGCGACGACCTGCTGATCCTCACCGGCGAGGAGATCACCACGCGCAACGGGCACGTGCTGGCGCTCGGCGTCGACCCGGGCACGTTCGTCGACTGGCGCTACCGCGCCCGCGACAACCGCTTCGGCCACTTCGCCCGGGAGATCCGCCGCGCGGGGGGCCTGGTCGTCCCCGCCCACCCGCACGCCACCTGCATCGGCTGCAACTGGAAGTTCGGGTTCGGCGAGGCGGACGCGGTGGAGGTGTGGAACGGGCCGTACACGCCGGACGACGAGGTGTCGCTCCAGGAGTGGGACAACACGCTGGCGGCGGCCGGGCGTTCGGGGGGCCGCTGGGTTCCGGCGATGGGCAACAGCGACGCCCATCGCGACCCCGACCGCATCGGCGGCCCCCAGACGGTGGTCCTCGCCGACGAGCTGTCCCGCGAGGCGATCCAGGCGGGCCTGAAGGCGGGCCACTCGTACGTGGCGGAGTCCTCATCCGTCTCGCTCGCCTTCGCGGTGTCGGGCGGGCGGGGCGGGCACGCGGGGATCGGGGACCGGCTGCGGGCGGCTCGCGACGAGCCGGTCACCGTGCGCCTCGATGTCACGGGTGCGGTGGGCTGCACGGCGGCGTTCGTCACGGACCAGGGGACGCTGTTCAGCACCGCGTTGCCCGCGTCCGGGGCGGGGGCGGTGGAGTGGCAGACCACGGCGTCGTACGCGACGTACGTACGTGCCGAGGTCCGCCACGCGCCGCTGATGCCGGGGTTGCCCGGGCCGCTGGCTGCGTTCACGAACCCGGTGTTCCTGGGCGACTAGGAGTTCATCTGCGACCCGGTGGGGGCTGGTCGCGCAGTTCCCCGCGCCCCTGAAAATGCCGCTGCGCGGCAATCCCCTGGGCGCCCCGAAGGGGCGCATCTCAGGGGCGCGGGGCTGTGTCATTGTGCGGCTCCGCCGCGTGGGCGCGACCAACAGGGAACGCCCCGAAGGGGCGCATTCAGGGGCGCGGGGAACTGCGCGATCAGCCCCCACCGGGCCCCAGATGACGCACTCAGCGCCCCTAGCCCGGCCAGACGATCGCCTGGAGCTCGCTGTACGCGTGCAGGGCGTACGAGCCGACGTCACGGCCCACCCCGCTCCGCTTGAACCCCCCGAACGGCGCCTCCATGTTCCGGCCGATCGTATTCACGCCGACCCCACCCGCCCGCAGCCGACGCGCGACACGGAAGGCGCGGGCCACGTCGCCGGACCACACATAGTCCAGGAGGCCGTAGTCGCTGTCGTTGGCGAGGGACACCGCCTCCTCCTCGTCCTCGAAGGGGACCACGGCCACGACCGGCCCGAAGATCTCCTCGCGGACGACGCGCATGTCGTTGGTGCAGTCGGCGAGGAGGGTCGGGGCGACATAGAACCCCCGCTCCAGCGACGGCCGTTCGCCGCCGGCCACGACCCGCGCCCCCTCCTTGCGCCCGAGCTCCACGTACGACTCGACCCGGTCACGGTGCGCGGCCGAGATCACCGGCCCCACCACCGTGCCCGCCTCCGCCGGGTCACCCACCTTCAAGTGGCCGATATAGATAGACAGTTGCTCCACCAGTTGGTCGTGTACCGACCGGTGGACAAGGACCCGCGTCGGCGCCGTACAGATCTGGCCGCTGTAGAACGAGAACGTCGTGCCGATGCCCCTCACCGCCGCCCCCACGTCCGCGTCGTCGAAGACGACCGCCGCCCCCTTCCCGCCGAGCTCCATGAGCTGGCGTTTCATGCCCCGGCCGCACACCTCCGCGATGCGCTGCCCCACCGCCGTGGAGCCGGTGAAGCTGACCATGTCGACGTCCGGGGAGTCCACGGCCGCCTCCCCGACGGCCGGGGCCGAGCCGGTGACCACGTTCACCACCCCCCTCGGCACGCCCGCCTCCGCCAGCGCCTCGGCCATCCGGAAGACGGACAGGGGGTCCTGGGGGGCGGGTTTGACGACCACCGTGTTGCCCATGGCGAGCGCGGGCGCGACCTTTCCCGCCGGGTTGGCCCAGGGGTTGTTGTACGAGGTGATACAGGTGACCACCCCCACGGGCTGCCGCACGGCGACGGCCCCGAAGACGCCCGCCCGCCCCATCGGCCCGGCCTCGTTGATCTGCGGCGGAATCGCGCTCTCGACCGGCTCCAGGGCTCCCTTCGCGTACCGCCGGAAGCGGGCCGCGCCCACCGCGACCTGCATGCCGCGCGCGGTGGCGGTGGTGGCGCCGGTCTCGGCGCGGGCGAGTTCGGCGTACGGGGTGAACTCGCGCTGGATGACGTCCGCCGCCCGGTCGAGGATCGCGGCGCGCTCCTCGGGGGCGGTGCGGGACCAGCCGTCGAAGGCGTCCCGGGCGGCGGCGGCCGCCGCGTACACCTGCGCACGGCTCGCCTCGGGGGCGAGCCCGACGACTTCCTCGGTGGCGGGGTCGAGGATCTCGTACTGCCCGCCGTCGGGCTCGACCCACTCACCGTCGATGAACAACTTCGGCTCGTACAGGCTCACTTGACGGACACCGTCCTCGTGTCGCGGCCGGAGCGCAGGACCGTGCCCGGCACCGCGCCCGTCACCACGTCGTCGCGGATCGTCTCGACGCCGTTGACGCGGACCGAGACGACGCCGATCGCCTTGGAGTCCAGGCGCGGGCTGTCGCCGGGCAGGTCGTGGACGAGCGTTGCCGGGCCCGCCTCGATGCGCTCGGGGTCGAAGAGGACGAGGTCGGCGTGGTAGCCCTCCTCGATCCGCCCCCGCTCGCGCAGCCCGAACAGCCGTGCCGGGTCGTCGCTGAGCATCTTCACGGCCTGTTCCAGGGACACCAGCTTGCGGCCGCGCAGACAGTCCCCGAGGAAGCGCGTGGTGTACGGGGCGCCGCACATCCGGTCCAGGTGGGCGCCCGCGTCGGAGCCGCCGAGCAGGACGTCCTCGTGCTGCCAGGTCTCCTGGCGCAGCGCCCAGCTGGCCGGGTCGTTGTCGGTCGGCATCGGCCAAAGGACCGTCCGCAGCCGGTCGTCGGCGCAGATCTCGACCAGGCAGTGGAAGGGGTCCTGGCCGCGCTCGGCGGCGATGTCGCGGACCACGCGCCCGGTGAGCCCGGCGTTGGCCTCGGAGTAGGTGTCCCCGATGACGTACCGCCCGAAGTCGGCGAGCCGCCGGAAGACCCCGGCCTCCTTGCTGTCGGCGCGGCGCAGCATCTCGGCGCGTACGCCGGGGTCGCGCAGCCGCTCGATCCGCTCGGGGACGGGAAGGTTGAGGACATCGCCCCAGCCCGGGATGAGGTTGAGGGCGCAGAAGGTGCCGAGCGACATGTTCATCGGGGTGAGGATCGGCATGGTCAGCGCGACGATCCGGCCGCCGGACCGGCGGGCGCGCTCACTGGCGGCGAGCTGGCGGGGTACGCGCTCGGGGACGGCGGCGTCGATGGTGAGGACGTTCCAGTTGAGCGGCCGCCCGGCGACGGCGGACATCTCCACAAGGAGATCGATCTCGTCGTCCGAGAACTGGTCCAGGCACCCGGCCACGATCGCCTCGATCTGGGTGCCCTCGTGCTGCCCGACCGCCTTGGAGAGGGCGAGCAGTTCGGCGCGGCGGGCGTGCCGGGAGGCGACGGGGTGGCCGTCGCCGTCGGAGTGGGTGGACGACTGGGTGGTGGAGAGCCCCCAGGCGCCCGCGTCCATGGCGTCGTGGAGGAGGCGCAGCATGGCGTCGAGCTGGTCGGGGGTGGGCTGCCCGCCGACGGCGTCGGGCCCCATGACGTACCGGCGGAGCGCGCAGTGCCCCACCATGAACCCGGCGTTGACGGCGATGCGGCCGTCCAGCGCGTCCAGGTACTCGCCGAACGTCGACCAGCCCCAGTCGACGCCGTCCTCCAGGGCCTTGAGCGCCATGCCCTCCACCCGGGCCATCATCCGGCGGGTGTAGTCGGCGTCCTCCGGGCGGTCGGGGTGGAGGGGGGCGAGGGTGAAGCCGCAGTTGCCTCCGGCGACGGTGGTGACGCCGTGGTTCATGGACGGGGTGGCGTACGGGTCCCAGAACAGCTGGGCGTCGTAGTGGGTGTGGGGGTCGACGAAGCCGGGGGCGAGGACGAGGCCGTGGGCGTCCTCGCTGGTGCGGGCGTCTTCCGGGGCGAGGGTGTCGGGCTCGGCGATCTGGGCGATGCGGCCTGCTTTCAGGGCGACGTCCGCGGTGTAGGCGGGGGCGCCGGTGCCGTCGACGACGGTCGCGCGCCGGATCAGGTGGTCGAGCATGGTGTCCCTCTCTTCCGGGTCCTCCGGAGCGTGGGTGTGCCCCGGCCGGGGGTCACGCGCGGCGGGCCGCCGCCGGGTGGCCTCCGGCCGGGGTGGACGGGGGAACGGCCCGGGATGCCGCCGCCCCGCGTCTTTGTTTTGCCCCACCCCGCCCCTTCCCGAAAGCCCTCTGGCGGGCGGCCGGGGGGGGCTTCGCCCCCTGGGGCAGGTGTTCGTCTGCGGGTGGGTGGGGGCTGGTCGCGCAGTTCCCCGCGCCCCTACAAAATGCCGCTCCGCGGCAATCCCCTGAGGCGCCCCGCAGGGGCGCATCTCAGGGGCGCGGGGAACTGCGCGGCCAGCCCCCACCCACCCGCAGCCAAACCGTTCGCTCAGGCGCCCGCGGCCTCGCGGAATCGGGTCGTCCGGTGGACCGGATCCGTGTCGATCTTCGGGATCACGTGCTCCCCGATCAGCCGGATCGTGTTCATCGTGTCCTCATAGGGGACCCCGATCGGCAGGCCGAAGGACAGCTGGTCCGCCCCCGCCTGCTCCCACCGCTTGCACTGCCGCGTCACCTCGTCCGGATCGCCGCAGATCATCAGCTCCTCCGCGATGAGGAGTTCGATGATCTCCGTGGTGTACTCGGGCAGCAGCTCCGGCCACTCGGGCACACCCTCCGGCCGCGGGAACGTGTCGTGGTAGCGGAACACCAGCGACTGCAACCGGTTCAGACCGCCCGCCGCGGCAATGGCCACCGCCTTCTCGTGCGTCTCCGCACAGATCGCCGTCGACGTCACCATCACGTTGTCGTTGACGAAGTCGGAGATCGGCTCCGCCTCCCGTATCGCCGTCTTGTACTGCTCCAGGACCCACTCCATGTCCGAGACCTTCTGGACGGAGAAGCCGAGGACGCCCAGGCCCTTCTTCGCGGCCATGGCGTACGACGACGGGGACCCGGCCGCGTACCACATCGCCGGGTGCGACTTCCCGTACGGCTTGGGGAAGACCTTGCGCGGCGGCAGCGACCAGTGCTTGCCCTGGAACCCCACGTACTCGTCCTGGAGCCACATCTTGGGGAACTCCGCGATGGTCTCCTCCCAGATCTCCTTGGTGTGGTTCATGTCGGTGATGCCCGGCATGAACCCCAGGATCTCGTGGGAGCCCGCGCCCCGCCCGGAGCCGAACTCGAAGCGCCCCTCGCTGAGGTGGTCGAGCATCGCGACCTTCTCCGCGACCTTGACCGGGTGGTTGACCGGCGCGAGCGGGTTGAAGATGCCCGAGCCGAGGTGGATCCGCTCGGTCGCGTGGGCGAGGTAGCCGAGGAAGACCTCGTTGGCCGACAGGTGCGAGTACTCCTCCAGGAAGTGGTGCTCGGAGGCCCAGGCGTACTTGAAGCCGGACTTGTCCGCCTGGATGACGTATTCGGTCTCCTCCATGAGCGCCTTGTGCTCCGCCTGGGGGTCGACCGACGAGCGTGCCACGGGCACGTATCCCTGTACAAACAGTCCGAATTCCAAGGAGGTTCACCGTCCCTGTCAACGTTTCTGACGCATCGTCAGATCTCTGCGATACGGCGACTGTTCCACCGGCGCCCGACGTCGTCAATACCTGACGCCAAGTCAGGAAGGGCTCAGAACAGGCTCACCCCCGCCAGCCAGCCCCCGTCGATCACGAACGGCTGGCCCGTGATGTACGCGGAGTCCTCGCTGGTCAGGAAGAGCGCGAGCGCCGCGACCTCCTCCGGCCGCCCGATCCTCCCCAGCGGCACCAGCCGCTTGTACAGCTCGGCCACCGCCTCCTTGGCCTCCTCCGGGTCGGCCGTCGGGTCGAGGGCCGCCGGGTTGGTCATCGGGGTGTCCACGGCGCCGGGGCAGACCGCGTTCACCCGGATCCCCTTCGCCGCGAGCTCCACGGCCGCGACCCGGGTGAGGCCGAGGATGGCGTGCTTGGTGGCGGCGTACGCGCCGACGTAGGCCATGCCCGTGAGCGCGGTGTACGAGGCGGTGTTGACGATGGTGCCGCCGCCGGCCGCCTCGATCTCGGGCGCCGCGTACTTGATGCCGAGGAAGGCGCCCACCTGGTTGACCTGGATGATCTGCTGGAACTCCTCAAGCGGGGTGGCGACGAGCTCGTTGAAGCGGAGGATGCCCGCGTTGTTGACGAGCCCGTCGAGATGCCCGAAGGCGGCCTTGGCGAGGCTGATGGCGGCGACCCACTCCTCCTCCCGGCTGACGTCGAGGTGCACGAACCGGGCGGACTCCGCCCCCAGCTCCTTGGCCACCGCCTCCCCCTGGTCGTCCAGCACGTCCGCGAGGACCACCTTGGCGCCCTCGGCCGCGAAGAGCCGCGCCTCCTGCTCGCCCTGCCCGCGCGCCGCGCCCGTGACGAGGACGACCCGCCCGTCCAGCTTGCCCATGTCCGTACTCCCTAGGTGAGGTGGGGGGCCACGTCGGCGGCGAACGCCGCGATCTGGTCGATGAGTTCGGCGCGGCCGCGCGAGCGGAAGCGCAGCTGGACCTGGTGGACGCCGAGCGCGGCGTACTCGCGCAGGGAGTCGGCGAGGGCGTCGGGCTTGCCGCTGAGGGTGCGGCGCCCGAGGTCCCAGCGCGCCTCGCCCACGTACAGCGGCTCCGCGATGGCGCCGACGCAGAACGGCCCCTCGATGCCCGCGCGCTCCCGCAGCTCCCTGATCCGGGCGATCTGGTGCGGCAGCTTGTCCCGGGGGTCGCCCTGCGGCAGCCAGCCGTCGCCGCGCAGGGCGGCGCGCCGGACGGCGGCGGGCGAGGACCCGCCGACCCAGATGGGCACGCGCTCCTGGGCGGGCCGGGGCCGCTGCCCGAGCCCGCTGAAGCTGAACCTCTCGCCGTGGAACTCGGGGAACTCCTCCGGCCCGAGCGCGACCCGCAGTGCGTCGACGGTCTCGTCGAGCACGGCGCCTCGGCGCGCGAAGTCGGCCCCGAGGGCCTCGAACTCCTCCTGTACGTGCCCGGCCCCCACCCCCAAGACCAGCCGGCCGCCGCTGAGGTGGTCGAGGGTCGCGTACTGCTTGGCGGTGAGGAGGGGGTGGCGCAGGCCGACGACGGCGACGTGGCTGAGGAGGAGGGTGCGGGTGGTGAGGGCGGCGAGGTAGGCGAGGGTGGCGACGGGGTCGTACCACGTGGTGCCCATCGCGCCCGCGAGCCGGCGGGGGATGGCGACGTGGTCGCAGGTGGCGAGGTAGTGGAAGCCGGCGCGGTCGGCGACCCGCGCGATCTCGGCGAGGTCGTCGGGGGTCGCGCCGGCTTCCCAGGGTTCGGCGTAGAGAGTGCTCTGGGACTGGATGGGGAGCTGCATCCCGTACGAGAGCGGCCCCCCGGGTATGTCCGTGTACGGGTCCACGATGCGGCCTCCTCCGCCGGGACGGCACGCCGATCTGACGCCCCGTCACTTCCTGACCGGCTCACCCCATCGTGATATCTGACACTCCATCAGACAAGGGTTCCGGCTCACCCCAGAAGGGCGTACACCGTGCTGGCCCGGGCGGCGGGCTCGTCCGCGCCCTCGGCGGTGAGGGTGATCTCCGCGAACGCCATGCGCTTGCCGAGCTTGGTGACGCGCGCGTCGACGAGCACGTCCGCGCCGACGACGGGGCGCTGGAAGCTGGTCGACTGCTGGACGGTGGTCATGGGGCCGTACGCGCCCCGGGCGGCGGAGACGGCGATGACGGTGGCGGTGTCGGCGGCGGCCATCATGGCCTGCCCCGACATCCCTCCCCCGTCCCGCGCCAGCCGCGCGTCCCAGGGCAGCCGCAGCACGGCGTGCGTGTCGCCGACCTCGACGACGGCGAGGTTGAGGTCGAGCACCCAGGGGGCGAAGTTGTCGACGAGGATCTGCTGTGCGGATTGGGGGTTCATGGGGGGATGGTGGGGCAGGCCGGGGGCACGGACAAGAGCGCCGGGCGGGTGGTTCGCCTGCGGGTGGGTGGGGGCTGGTCGCGCAGTTCCCCGCGCCCCTTTTTGGCCCGGTGTTTGTCTGCGGCCCGGCGGGGGCTGAGCGCGCAGTTCCCCGCGCCCCTTCTTGGGCCGGTGTTCGTCTGCGGGCCGTGTGGGTTGCTCGCGCAGTTCCCCGCGCCCCTGAAGGGGTTCGTCGTTGTCTGCGGACCGTGCTGGCTTGCTCGCGCAGTTCCCCGCGCCCCTTAAATGCCGCTGCGCGGCATCCTCGGGGGCGGCCCGGAGGGGCGCTTCTAGGGGCGCGGGGAACTGCGCGACCAGCCCCCACCGGTCCGCAGACGAACGGAGTCCGGGGCGCAGCCCCGAAAGCGGGGTGCAGGGGCCGCAGGCCCCGCCCCAGGGGTCCGGGGGCGTAGCCCCCGGGAGAGCCGCCTTCACCCCCACCCACCCCCGGAGGCCACGCGGCGGAGCCGCAAATGCCACAGCGGGAAGGGGCGGGGTGGGGGCTCTCAGCCCGGCCACAGACCATCCGTCCCCAGCGACAGGAGCTCAATCGCGTTGCCCCGCACGATCCGCTCCACCACGTCCCCCCGAAGGTGCGCCATCTGCCCCTCCCCCACCTCCTTCGACTTCGGCCACGTGGAGTCCGAATGCGGGTAGTCCGTCTCGTACAGGACGTTCCCCACCCCGATAGCCCCCAGGTTCCGCAGCCCGAACGCGTCGTCGAAGAAGCAGCCGTAGACGTGCTCGGCGAAGAGTTCCGACGGCGGGCGGTGGACCTTGTCCGCGACTCCGCCCCAGGCGCGGTTCTCCTCCCAGACCACGTCCGCCCGCTCCAGGATGTAGGGGATCCAGCCGATCTGCCCCTCCGCGTACATCACCCGCACCCCCGGGAAGCGTTCGAACTTGCCGCTCATCAGCCAGTCGACCATCGAGAAGCAGCAGTTGGCGAAGGTGATCGTGGAGCCGACGGCCGGCGGCGCGTCCGCCGAGGTGGACGGCATGCGGGACGACGAGCCGATGTGCATCGCGATCACCGTCCCCGTCTCGTCGCACGCCGCCAGGAACGGGTCCCAGTAGTCGGTGTGGATGGAGGGCAGGCCAAGATGCGGGGGTATCTCGGAGAAGGCCACCGCACGTACGCCCCGCGCCGCGTTCCGCCGTACCTCCGCCGCCGCGAGCTCCGCGTCCCAGAGGGGGATCAGGGTCAGGGGGATCAGGCGGCCATGCGCCTGCGGGCCGCACCATTCCTCCACCATCCAGTCGTTGTACGCCCGCACCGAAAGCAGCCCCAGCTCCCGGTCCGCCGCCTCCGTGAACGTCTGGCCGCAGAAGCGCGGGAAGGTGGGGAAGCAGAGTGCCGACTGGACGTGGTTGACGTCCATGTCCGCGAGCCGCTCCGGAACGCTGTACGAACCCGGCCGCATCTGCTCGTACGTGATCACTTCAAGGCGGATCTCGTCCCGCGCGTACCCGACCGCCGTGTCCAGGCGCGTCAGCGGGCGGTGCAGGTCCTCGTACACCCACCAGTCGCCGATCGGCCCCTCGTCCCCGGGCGCGCCCATGACCGGCGCGAACTTGCCGCCGAGGAAGGTCATCTCCTTGAGGGGGGCGCGGACTATACGCGGGCCCGAGTCCCGGTACTTCGACGGGAGCCGGTCCTGCCAGACGTGCGGCGGCTCCACCGTGTGGTCGTCCACCGAGATGATCCTCGGGAAGCTCTCCACGGTCTCCACAGTCTTCATGGTCTCCATGGCTCTTCACCGTAGACCCGAACTGACGGTTCGTCAGCTAGTCGTGCGGGGCGCTCTTCGGCCACTTCACCGGTCGCCCTCGGACAAAGCTCCGCCGGATCCGGCCGACCCGCCACCCGCGCACCGGTCGCACCTCGGCCACCCACCAGTCACTCGTCGGCCATTCGCCCCTCGCTCCCCGCCCCTCGACGCCTGTCCGTCCCCCGGACAGGGCCGTGGACACGCGCCGGTGACCTGTAACGAAAGTGTGCGGAGGCCTTGTGCGGAGCGTCACCCGTAGCTGACGCGCATGCCATGGACAGGGCAGACTGGCACGGGCATTACCAGCGCTACGGGGGCACAGGGGGTCGCTATGGACCGAAACGGCGAGCCGCGCATTCCGGAGCAGCGGGCTCCGGTCCCGGCAGCGGACGCCGGCCAGGCCGCGGACACCGCGGACCTGCGCTTCGGCGTGCTCGGAAGCGTACGCGCGTGGCGCGGGGCCGACGTCCTGCCGTCCGGCTCGCCGCAGCAGCGCGCCCTGCTCGCCGCGCTGCTGCTGCGCGACGGCCGCACGGCCACCGCGGCCGAGCTGATCGACGCCATCTGGGGCGACGAACCGCCCTCGCAGGCCCTGGCGGCGGTACGGACGTACGCCTCGCGGCTGCGGAAGGCGCTGGGCCCTGGCGTCCTGGTGAGCGACGCCGGCGGCTATGCCATCCGGCTCTCCTCCGGCGTCCTCGACCTCGCCACCGCCCAGGAGCTGGCCGCCGAGGCCGAGAAGGCGCGCGCGGGCGGCGACCAGACCAGGGCGCGCGAGCTGCTGAAGGCCTCGCTCGCGCTGTGGACCGGCGAGCCGCTCGCCAATGTGCCCGGCCCGCACGCGGACACCGAGCGGACCCGGCTCGTCGAGTGGCGCCTCCAGCTCACCGAGGCGCGGCTCGACATGGAGCTGGACGCCGGGTGCCACGCCGAGGCCGTCTCCGAACTGACCGCGCTCACCGCCGCGTACCCGCTGCGCGAGCGGCTGCGGGAGCTGCTGATGCTGGCGCTCTACCGCAGCGGCCGCCAGGCCGAGGCCCTCGCGGTGTACGCGGACACCCGCAGGCTGCTCGCCGACGAGCTCGGCGTCGACCCGCGCCCCGAACTCTCCCGCCTCCAGCAGCGGATCCTGCGGGCCGACGAGGACCTGGCCCGGCCCGCCGAGGCGCCCGCCGCCCCGGCGCCCGTCCGGGCGGCCCAACTCCCCGCCTCCGTGCCCGATTTCACCGGCCGTGTCTCCTTTGTCCAGGAGCTGTCGGCGCGGCTCGCCGCCGCCGACACCACCGTCATGGCCGTCTCCGCGCTCGCCGGGATCGGCGGCGTGGGCAAGACGACGCTCGCCGTGCACGTCGCCCACGCGGCCCGCCCGCACTTCCCCGACGGCCAGCTGTACGTCGACCTCCAGGGCACCGGGCCGCGCGCCTGCGAGCCGGAGGCGGTGCTCGGCGCGTTCCTGCGGGCGCTCGGCACCCCCGACGCGTCCATCCCCGACTCGCTGGAGGAGCGCGCGGCCCTGTTCCGCTCCACGCTCGACGGCCGCCGGGTCCTGGTCCTGCTCGACAACGCGCGCGACGCCGCGCAGGTGCGCCCCCTGCTGCCCGGCACGGCGGGCTGCGCCGCGCTGGTCACCAGCCGGATCCGGATGCTGGACCTGGCCGGGGCGTATCTGGTCGACCTGGACGTGATGTCGCCGGAGGAGGCCCTCCAGCTCTTCACGAAGATCGTGGGGAAGGAGCGGGTGAGCGCGGAGCGCCAGTCGGCGCTCGACGTCGTCGCCGCCTGCGGCTTCCTGCCGCTGGCGATCCGCATCGCCGCCTCCCGGCTCGCCTCCCGCCCCACCTGGACCGTCTCGTTCCTCGCCGCCAAGCTCGCCGACGAGCGGCGCCGCCTGGACGAGCTCCAGGCGGGCGACCTCGCGGTCAAGGCCACCTTCGAGCTCGGCTACGGCCAGCTGGAGCCCGCCCAGGCCCGCGCCTTCCGGCTGCTCGGCCTGCCCGACGGCTCGGACATCTCGCTGGCCGCGGCCGCCGCCGTACTCGACCTGCCGCTCCAGGAGACCGAGGACCTGCTCGAATCCCTCGTCGACACCAGCCTGGTGGAGTCGGCGGCCCCCGGCCGCTACCGCTACCACGATCTCGTACGGCTCTACGCGCGTGCGTGCGCCGAGCGCGACGAGGACCCGCCGTCCGGGCGGGCCGCGGCCATGTCGCGGCTGCTCGACTTCTATCTGGCCTCGGCCGCCCGGGTGTACGCGATCGAGCGGCCCGGCGACCGGCTGGTGGAGCACCTGGCGCCGACCCAGTACCCGGGGCTGCCGTTCGCCGACGGACACGCGGCGGTGGACTGGCTGTACGCGGAGGCCAACTGCCTGCTGTCGTGCGTCCACCAGTGCGCGGGCGACCCCGCGCTGCTGCGGCGCGCGGTGGACCTGCTGTGGGCGGCGAAGGACCTCGCCGAGTCGGGGGCCAACTCGCGGCAGTACGAGACGACCGCGGTGGCCGTGCGCGACGCCGGGCAGGAGCGGGGCGACGCCAGCGCCGAGGCGCGGGCCCGGCTGGCGCTCTCCACCGTGCTGCTGGTCTCCGGCCGCTTCGAGCAGGCCGACGAGGAGGCGCGGCTCTCCTCGCTGCTCGCCAAGGAGGCCGCCGACCCGATGCCGGCCGGAGCCGCGCCCAACGACCGCGGGATCATCGCGTTCTACCAGAACCGGCACGCCGACGGCGAGCGCTTCCTGAAGGAGGCGATCGACAACTACCGCGCCGACGGCAACCGGCCGGGCGAGGCCAGCGCGCTGTGCAACCTCTCCCGTATCCACGTGAACATGGGCCGCACCGCGAGCGCGGTCGAACTCGCCCAGCGCGGGCTCGACATCTTCAACGAGATGGGCCTGGCCCTGCGGGTCGCCAACGGCCGCTTCGCGCTGGGCATCGCGCTGACGCGGGCGGGCCGCCTGGACGACGCGCTGTCCCAACTGGGCCAGGCCCTCCAGGTCTTCCAGGACAACCGCCAGCGCCTGTGGGAGGGCACCACGCACTTCCGCATCGCCGAGGCCCACTTCGCGGCGCGGCGCCCGGCGCGGGCGGCCCAGCACGCGGAGCAGGCGCTGGCGCTGCGCTGCATCGGCGGCGAGTGGATGCGCGGCAACGTCCTGACGACGCTGGGCCGCGCCCTGGACCAGCTCGGCCAGGCGGACCGGGCGCGCGCGTGCTGGCGCGAGGCGCTGGCCATCTACGAGTCGACGGGCGCGGCGGAGGCCAAGGACGTACGGCAGCTGCTGAGCCCGATGGCGGCGGCGTAGCGGGTACGGTTCACTGCGGCCGGGTCTTTGACGAGGCCTTTCGCCGGCGTACGGGGCTTTCGCCGCGGCTGTCCGCGCAGCTGTCCAAGCTGTTGTCGACGCCGTTTAGCCATCGTTTATCGCCCCTCGGCACTCTCTTACTCAACGATCCGCCGCGTCGGGGGGCAGGCGGGTCGACGGTGGGCCTCCCCGCTAATGTGGACGGCCCTTGAAGTGCCCGTCCGGCGACCCTCGGGGGAGCCGCCGGGCGGGCACCGTTCACAGCACGACATGCAGCAAACTCAGGGGAGCTGAACACGATGAGTGACGGAAACAAGCCCGAGATCGGCGACACCACGACGCAGGAGAATCACGCGGGGGGCCCGGGCTCCGGCACGGGCACGGGCACGATCCGCCCGCTGGAGAACCACGCCGGCCTGCTCGGCGGCGACGGCAAGATCAAGCCGCTGGAGAACCACGCGGGTCTGGTCGGCGGCGACGTGGTGAAGCCGCTGGAGAACCACGCCGGACTGATCGGCACGGGCGGCCCGGTCAAGCCCATGGAGAACCACGCGGGCCTGATCGGCGCGGACGTCCTCAAGCCCCAGGAGAACCACGCCGGTTCCGAAGAGGCCTGAGTACTACTGCTGGGCGGGGGTCGGCCGCGGCGACGCGGAGGGGGGCCGTCGCGGCCGGCGGCATACGGGGGAGCACGGGGGAACCACCGGGCCAACGGGGGAACGGGGGCCACGGGGGATCGCCGGGGACGCGTACTTGGGGGTGCGCGTCCCCGACGGGGGAGCAACGGGGGAAGTACGGGGGATTACGGGGGAACGGGGGAAGCAGGGGGGAGAACGGGGGAAGCAGGGGGGAGAACGGGGGAAAGTACGGGGGAAACCGAGCGCCCCGCGGCCGGACGTGCCGCGGGGCGCTCGGTGTTGTTCGAGGGGACGGGGCCGGGCTCAGGACGCGGGCGGCGTTTCGGCCTTCGTGTGGAGGACCTCGCGGGCCTGCTCCGCGGCGCGTATGAGGCTCTCGCCGACGAAGTCGAGGAAGCGGGCGATGTTTTCCAGGCGGGCGGCGGCCGGAGTGCCGGGGCCGAGGACGCCCACGCCCTGCCGGGCGATCTCGACGATCTGGGCGTTGGCCCGGACGCTGGCCATCATCGACTGGTACCAGATGTCGTCGTCGATGAAGTAGCGCTCGCGGCGGCGCTCGTCGCGTTCCCGGCGGACCAGGCCCTGGCTGTCGAGGAACGCGATCGCCTTGGAGACGGACGCCGGGCTGACCTGGAGGCGCCGGACGAGCTCGGACGCGGTGAGGCTGCCCGCGTCGGTGAGGGTGAGGCAGGCCATCACCCGGGACATCATCTTGGGCATGCCCGACGCCATCATGACGGTGGTGAGCGCCTCCTCGTACTCGCGCACCGCCTCGGCGTCGCGCCCGTACGCCTGCGCCGGCGCCTCCGCGTCCCGGGGCGCGGGCTGCGTGCGCCGGTGGGCGCGGCGTTCGGTGGCGCGGTGGGCCAGGTCGGCGCGGTAGGCGGTGGGGCCGCCGTTGCGCATCACCTCGCGCGTGACCGTCGAGGTGGGGCGGTCGAGCCGTCTGGCGATCTCCGCGTAGGCGAGGCCGTCGGCCAGCCCCAGCGCGATCTGCTGGCGCTCCTGCTGGGTGAGCCTGCCTCCCGGCATCGCGATCTCCTTCGTGTGTCCGTGATGCCCCCAGCATAGCGTTCACGCTCAATCCATTGCAACGATCGAGAGGGGTGTTGTTGCATTAAAGCACAGACCATTGCAACGATTTACTGGCTTTGACCTGCATAAATACAGATTCCACGCAACGAGCCTGTTGCCGTTTTCATGAACGCAACGTAGCTTTTCCCTCATCGGAAACGACAACGAAGCGAAGGAACACACCGTGCAGAAGTTCGCCACCACCGCCCCGATCTCCGCCGTCCTCGACATCCCCGCCGGACACATCCGCTTCATCGCCGCCGACCGGGCCGACGCCACGGTCGAGGTCCTCCCCGCGAACGCCTCCAACGGCCGCGACGTGAAGGCGGCGGAGCAGACCACGGTCGAGTACGCCGACGGCGTCCTGCGGATCGAGGCCGCACCGGCGAAGAACCGGATCCTCGGAAGCTCCGGATACGTCGAGGTGACGGTCCAGCTGCCCGCCGGCTCCCGCGTCGAGGCGAAGGTGGCCGACGCCGAGTTCCGGGGCGTCGGGCGGCTCGGCGACGTCGTCATCGAGGGCGCGCAGGGCTCGGTCAAGCTCGACGAGACCGCGAGCGCCCACCTCACCCTCCAGGCCGGTGACGTCTCCGTCGGCCGCCTGGGCGGCCCCGCGCGGATCAGCACCCAGAAGGGCGACCTCCGGATCGCCGAGGCCGTGCGCGGCGCGGTCGAACTGCGCACCGAGGCCGGCGACATCTCGGTCGGCGCCGCCCGCGGAGTCTCCGCCTCACTGGACGCGGGCACCGCGTACGGCCGGATCCAGAACGCGCTCATGAACACCGAGGGCGCCGCCGGTCTGAACATCCACGCGACCACCTCCTACGGCGACATCACCGCCCGCAGCCTCTGACCCCCGACCCCGCAGCCTCTGAAGGAGCACCCCTCATGACCAGCTTGGCCATCGCGGCGAACGGGCTGCGCAAGTCGTACGGCGACAAGGTCGTGCTCGACGGCATCGACCTGGCCGTCCCCGAAGGAACCGTCTTCTCCCTGCTCGGCCCGAACGGCGCGGGCAAGACCACCGCCGTGAAGATCCTCTCCACCCTCGTCCCGGCGGACGCCGGGGACCTGCGCGTCGGCGGCCACGACCTGGCCGCCGCCCCGCAGGCGGTGCGCGCCGCGATCGGCGTCACCGGCCAGTTCTCCGCCGTCGACGGCCTGATCACCGGCGAGGAGAACATGCTCCTCATGGCGGACCTGCACCACCTGTCCAGGCGGGAGGGCCGCCGGGTCACCGCCGAGTTGCTGGAGCGGTTCGACCTCACCGAGGCCGCGAGGAAGCCCGCCTCCACCTACTCCGGCGGCATGAAGCGCCGCCTGGACATCGCCATGACCCTGGTCGGCAACCCGCGGATCATCTTCCTCGACGAGCCGACCACCGGCCTCGACCCGCGCTCCCGGCACAACATGTGGGGCATCATCCGCGAGCTGGTCTCCGACGGCGTGACCGTCTTCCTCACCACGCAGTACCTGGAGGAGGCCGACGAACTCGCCGACCGCATCGCGGTGCTGAACGACGGCGGGATCGCCGCCGAGGGCACCGCCGAGGAGCTGAAGCGGCTGATCCCCGGCGGGCACGTCCGGCTCCGCTTCACCGACCCGGCGGCGTACCGCAGCGCCACGTCCGCGCTGGGCGAGGTCACTCGGGACGACGAGGCCCTGTCGCTCCACATCCCCAGCGACGGCAGCCAGCGCGAGCTGCGCTCCCTCCTCGACCGGCTGGACTCGGCCGGGATCGAGGCGGACGAACTGACCGTGCACACCCCCGACCTGGACGACGTGTTCTTCGCCCTGACCGGCGGCACCACCCTCCCCAGCCAGCCCAAGGAGTCTGTCCGATGAGCACCTTCGCCCTCGCCGTACGCGACTCGCGGACGATGCTGCGCCGCAACCTGCTGCACGCGCGCCGCTACCCGTCCCTCACCCTGAACCTGCTGCTCACCCCGGTCATGCTGCTCCTGCTCTTCGTCTACATCTTCGGCGACGTGATGAGCACGGGCATCGGCGGCGCGGACCGCTCCGACTACATCGCCTACATCGTCCCGGGCATCCTGATGTTGACCATCGGCGGCACGGTGATCGGGGCGGCGGTGTCCGTCGCCACCGACATGAACGAGGGCATCATCGCCCGCTTCCGTACGATGGCGATCCACCGGGGCTCGGTGCTGATCGGGCACGTCGTGGGCAGCGTGCTGCAGTGCGTGATGAGCGTGGTCCTGGTCGGCGCCGTCGCGGTGGCCATCGGCTTCCGCTCGACGGACGCGACGCCCCTGGAATGGCTGGCGGCGTTCGGGCTGCTGGTGCTCTTCGCCCTTGCCCTCACCTGGATAGCCGTCGGCATGGGCCTGGCCAGCCCGAACGCCGAGGCCGCCGCCAACAGCGCACAGCCGCTGGTCATCCTGCCGCTCATCTCCAGCGCCTTCATCCCGGCCGACACGATGCCGGGCTGGTTCCAGCCGATCGCCGAGTACCAGCCCTTCACCCCCGCCATCGAAACCCTGCGCGGCCTCCTGCTCGGCACGGAGATCGGCAACAACGGCTGGCTCGCGGTGGCGTGGTGCGTGGGCCTCGCGGTGCTGGGCTACGTCTGGTCGACGTCGAGGTTCAACGGCGAGGCGACCAAGTAGCCACCGTGGGTCGAAGTCCGCCTGCGGGCTGTCGTGGGCTGGTCGCGCAGTTCCCCGCGCCCCTTAGATGCGCCCCTTCGGGGCGCCCACTAGGGGCGCGGGGAACTGCGCGAGCAACCCAGCACGGCCCGCAGACGAAAGAAGCGGGGCGCAGGGGCCGCAGGCCCCGCAAGGGGGTCCGGGGCGAAGCCCCGAGGGGGTGCAGGGGCGCAGCCCCGCCCGGGGTCCGGGGGCGCAGCCCCCGGGAAACGAGCCTCCACCCCCACCCGCCCCCGGAGGGTCTAGGGAAGGGGCGGGGTGGGGGACAACTCCCGGAGCACACCCTTCACCACCTTCCCCCCCGCATTCCGCGGCAACTCCCCCAAGAACCACACCTCCCGCGGCACCTTGAAGTTCGCCATCTCCCGCCGCGCCCAGGCGATCAGCTCGTCCGCCGAAAGGCCGGACCCGGCCCGCCGCACCACGAACGCCCGCCCCACCTCCCCGAGCCGCCCGTCCGGCACCCCCACCACCGCCACGTCCGCGACCTCCGGATGCAGCCCGAGCACCTGCTCGATCTCGGCGGGGTACGCATTGAAGCCCCCCACGATGAACATGTCCTTGATCCGGTCCGTGATCCGCAGGTTGCCCGCCGCGTCCAGGACCCCCACGTCCCCGGTCCGCAGCCACCCGTCCCCCGTGATCGCCCGCGCCGTCTCCGCCTCGTCCTCGAAGTACCCGCGCATCACGTTGAACCCGCGCACCAGCACCTCCCCCGGAGAACCCCGCTCCGCCAGGACCCGTACCTCCGTACCCGGTATCGCCCGCCCGGACGTGGCCGCGATCACCTCCGCCGGGTCGCCGCGGCGGCACATCGTGACGATGCCGCTCGCCTCGGACAGCCCGTACGCCGTGAGCACCGTCCCGATCCCCAGCTCCGTCCGCAGCCGCTCGACGAGCCGCAGCGGGACGACCGCCGCGCCGGTCACCACGAGCCGCAGCGCGGACAGGTCGTGGGCCGCTCTCGCCGGGTGGTCGAGGAGGGACTGGTGGAGCGTGGGCGGGCCGGGCAGTACGGAGATGCGCTCGGCGGAGATGTTCGCCAGGACCGTCTCGACGTCGAACACCGGCTGCGGCACCATCGTCGCGCCCCGCATCAGACAGGCGATGATCCCCGCCTTGTACCCGAAGGTGTGGAAGAAGGGGTTCACGATCAGATAGCGGTCGCCCTCCCGCAGGCCCGCGAGCTCGCTCCAGATGTCGTAGCCCCGCAGCGTCTGCGCGTGCGTGATCACCACGCCCTTGGGGCGGCCCGTCGTACCGGAGGTGAAGACGATGTCCGAGGCGGCGGAGGGGGACACCGAGTCCGCCCGCCCTCGTACGTCCGCCGTCGGGACGCCTTCCCCTGCCGCCAGGAAGTCCTTCCAGGTCCAGAAGTCGTCCGGCGCGTCCTCCGCCAGGACCACCACCTGTTCCAGATGCGGCAGTCCGGGCAGCGGCCCCGCGCCCTCGCCCTCGGCGGCGGCACGCCGCAAGGTGGCAACGTACGACGTCCCCAGGAACGTTCCCGTCACGAACAGCAGCTTCGCCCGGCTGCGTTGGAGCACGTACGCCGCCTCCGCGCCCTTGAACCGCGTGTTCAGCGGGACCAGCACCGCCCCGGCCGTGACCGCGCCGAGCGCGGAGACGATCCAGTCCAGGGTGTTGGGTGCCCACACCGCGACCCGGTCGCCGCTCTCGACCCCGGCCGCCATACAGGCCGCCGCCGCCCGTTCGACCCGCTCGCCGAGCTCCGCGTACGAGACGCGGGTGCGGCCCTCGACGACGGCCTCCCGCTGTCCGTACCGCTCGGCCGCGCTCCGTACGAGCGCGGGGACGGAGCCCCGCTCCAGGTCTCCCCGCTCCAGGTCTCCCCGCTCCAGGTCTCCCCGCATGGCGAACCCTCCCACCCGCAGTAGCTGAGCAATTCATCGACCGACCCACGCGCTAGCTGACTGTCCGTCAGATTAGCTGTACCCTTCCTCGCTGTCAGCAGCAATTCCAGCGGCAATGGCGCACGGGGATCGCGGAGGTGGCGGGTGTCGATGCTCAAGGACGCGACGGCGATCGCGGGCATAGGCCAGACGGAGTTCGCCCGCCGACTGGGCGACTCCGAGAAGAAGTTGGCCTGCCGGGCCATCCTCGCCGCGCTCGACGACGCCGGGATCTCCCCCTCCGAGGTGGACGGCTTCGCCTCGTACACGATGGAGGAGACCGACGAGGTGGAGGTCGCCAAGTCCATCGGCGCCGGCGACGTCACCTTCTTCGGCAAGGTCGGCTTCGGCGGCGGCGGTTCCTGCGCGACCGTCGCCCATCTCGCCGCCGCCGTCGCCACCGGTCAGGCGAACGTGGGGGTCGCCTGGCGCTCCCGCAAACGCGGCAGCGGACCGAGGCCGTGGACGAACACAGCGGTCCAACTCCCCACCCCCGCCCAGTGGACGCGCCCCTTCGGGCTGCTGCGGCCCGCCGACGAGATCGGCATGCTGGCGCGGCGCTATATGCACGAGTACGGCGCCACCCGCGACCACCTCTTCAACGTCGCCCTCGCCTGCCGCAACCGCGCCAACCAGAACCCGGCCGCGATCATGTACGAGCGGCCGCTGACCCGCGACATGTATATGACCTCGCGCTGGATCAGCGAGCCGCTCTGCCTCTTCGACAACTGCCTGGAGACGGACGGCGCGCTGGCCTGCGTGATCGTCTCCGCCGAGCGCGCCCGCGACTGCCGCCACAAGCCGGTGTACGTGCACTCCGCCGCCCAGGGCCTGCCCGCCCAGCACCACGGCATGGTCAACTACTGGAACGACGACCCGCTGACAGGACCCGCCTGGACCGCCGCCCGCCACCTGTGGAAACAGGCCGACTTCGGTCCCCAGGACGTCGACGTGGCCCAGATCTACGACGCGTTCACCCCGCTCGTACCGCTCTCCCTGGAGGGCTACGGCTTCTGCGGCCGGGGCGAGGGCGCCGCCTTCACCGAGGGCGGGGCCCTGGAGATCGGCGGCCGGCTGCCGCTCAACACGGGCGGCGGCGGCCTGAGCGAGGCGTACGTCCACGGCTTCAACCTCATCAACGAGGGCGTGAAGCAACTGCGCGGCACGTCCACGGCACAGGTGCCGGACGCGGCGACGTGCCTGGTGACGGCAGGCGAGGGCGTCCCCACATCGGCTGTTCTGCTGAGGAGTTGAGATGCTGACCCCGGCGATCGACGACGACGGCGCCCCGTTCTGGGGGTACGCCGCGCAGGGCGAACTGCGCGTCCAGGCGTGCGCCGCCCCCGACTGCGGCCGACTGCGCTTCCCGCCCCGGCCGTGCTGCCCGCACTGCCACTCCTTCGACAGCGAGTGGCGCCGGATGTCCGGGCGCGGCCGCATCTGGTCGTACGTGTTCCCCCACCCCCCGCTCCTGCCGGAGTACGCGGCCCAGGCCCCCTACAACGCGGTGGTCGTCGAACTCGTCGAGGACCCCCTGATCCGCCTGGTCGGCAATGTGGTCGCCGCCCCGGACGCACCACTGGACTCGGTGGCACCGGAGCGGCTGCGGATCGGGGCGCGGGTGCAGGTGGCGTACACGGAGACGGATGGCGTGACCGTCCCCCGCTGGCTCCTGGAGCGCCCGTGACGCTGGAGGTCGTACGGGACGAGAAGACGGGCGTGGCGGTGGTGAGGCTGAACCGCCCGCACAAGCTGAACGCGATAGACGCGGAGACGGCGGCGGAACTGTCTTCTGTCTGGCGGCAGTTCCGCTACGACGACACGATACGGGCGATCGTGCTGACGGGCTCGGGCGAGAAGGCATTCTGCACGGGCATAGACCGAGCGACGGCGGTCCCACAGCCACCATCCCCATACTCGATGGACGACCCCCTCCTCACGATCGGCCCGAAGGCGAACGACCTGTGGAAGCCGGTGATCGCGGCGGTGCGGGGGATGGCGTGCGGCGGGGCGTTCTATCTGCTGGGCGAGGCGGAGTTCGTGATCGCCGCCGAGGACGCCACGTTCTTCGACCCGCACACGACGTACGGGATGGTCAGCGCGTACGAGTCGGCCTACCTGGCCACCCGGATGCCCCCCGGGGAGGCGGCCCGGCTCGCCCTGATGGGCACGGCGGAACGGGTCTCGGCCCGCCGGGCGTACGAGACGGGCCTGGTCAGCGAGGTGACGCCGCCGGGCGAGGAGGTAGCGGCGGCGCGGCGCTGCGCGGAGGTCCTGTCCGCCTACCCCACGGAGGCGGTCCAGGGCACGGTCCGCGCTCTGTGGACGACCCGCTCCCCCACCCTGACCCAGTCCTTCGCCCAGGCGCCGCATCTGATCGCGCTGGGGAATCTGCCGCCGAGGAGGCAGGCGGAGTTGTTCGGGGGGAGGGGCAGGGGGTTCAGGGTGAGGTGATTCGTCTGCGGGCGGGCGGGGGCTGGCCGCGCAGTTCCCCGCGCCCCTTATCGGCCCGGTGTTTGTCTGCGGACCGTCGGTGGTTGCTCGCGCAGTTCCCCGCGCCCCTTAAGTGCCGCTGCGCGGCAATCCCCTGGGCGCCCCGCAGGGGCGCATCTCAGGGGCGCGGGGAACTGCGCGAGCAACCACCGACGGTCCGCAGCCGAAACACCCGGCCGCCCGCCAGAGGGCTTTCGGGAAGGGGCGGGGTGGGGGATCCCCGCCGGAGGCGCTACCCGGCCCCCACCCCGTACCGCGCCAGAAACACATCCACCCCCGCCACCACCAACGCCTCCACCTCGTCGTGGGACGGCGCATACTCGGGGTCGAACGTCTTCGCCAGCTGCGGAATCGAGATCGTCACGCTGACCAGCTGCTTCACCGCCAGCTCAGGATCCGCCACAGCCAGCGAACCCCGCCGAGTGAGCTCGGCAAACGCCTCGACCAGCGGCGCGTTCATCGCCGCATAGCTGCGCCGGAACCACAGCCGCCCCAGCTGCGGAAAGCGGTCGACCTCCCCGATCACCAGCCGCCGCAACCGCACGATCCGCTCGTCGAGCTGGATCAGCGTCCATTCGAGCTGCACCTCGATCAGCGCCGAGCGCAGGTCGACGGCCCGGGTGAGCGCGGTGCCGTGCGGCTCCAGCTCCTCGTACGCCCCGTTCAGGACCGAGCCGATGACCGCGAGGAACAGCCGCTCCTTGCTGCCGAAGTGCTTGTACACCGTCGGCTTGGACACCCCCGCGCGCGAGGCGATCGCGTCGACCGACACCGCGCTGTACCCCCCGGCCAGGAACTCGGCCAGGGCCGCCTCCTCTATGGCCCGCCGCTTCACCTGGGAGACGCTCACGGCCTCCGGGATCACCGGGATTCCGTACGCGTCCACGTCCTCGCTCATCGCTCTCGCCCTCCGCCGCCGCCTCCACCTGCCTGTCCGGCCCAGTATGCCTGACTGAACCGTTCAGCTGACTAAACCACACGGTGTAGTTGCATGAATGAACTGAACGGTTTAGTGTCATCGACATCGCCGCAGGGGCAACACCCGCCCCGGGGCGCACACTTGGGAGGGAAACCAATGAGCGACTTCAAGATCCTCGGCATCTCGGGCAGCCTGCGCGCCGACTCGCACAACAGCGCCCTGCTGCGGGCCGCCCAGAAGTTCCAGCCCGGCGGCCTGGACATCGAGATCTACGAGGGCCTGCGCGACATCCCCCCGTACGACATGGACCTGGACACCCCCGAGAACCGCCCGGCGGTCGTCGCCGACCTGCGCCGCCGTATCGACGAGGCCGACGGCGTGCTGATCGCGACGCCCGAGTTCAACTACTCGATCCCGGGCACGCTGAAGAACGCGATCGACTGGGTCAGCACCGACTGGACCAAGCAGGAGGGGCTGCCGCTGCGGCACAAGCCGATCGCGATCATGGGTGCGGCGCCGACCAACTTCGGCACCGTCCGCGCCCAGTTGGCGCTGCGTCAGGTGTTCGTCTGGACCGAGAGCGACGTCGTGGTCAAGCCGGAGGTCCAGGTCTTCCGTGCGCACGAGCGGTTCGACGCGGACGCCAACCTGGTCGACGACATGACCGTGGACCTGCTGCGCGGCCTGCTCACGGCGCTCAAGGGCAAGGTGGAGAAGAACCGGTAGAACCGCTGGACAGGAGCCGGGTCAGCTCCACTCCATGACCCGCACCACGCGGCACTCCTTGACCTTGTCGAGCCGCGACGTCAGCGCCATCGGCACCTTCACGGTCTCCGTCGCCCCCGCGTCGAGGGTGACGAAGGCGGAGCCCGTGTCGACGGTCTCGCCGGCCGCGCCGAGGAACGCGACCTCCAGGCGGTACCGGTGGCTGCCGCTCGCCAGCGGGTCGCCGGTGACCCGTACGGTCGCGGAGGTGACGGCCGGGCGCTTGCCCTTGGCGGGCGAGACGCAGGTGACGACGGTCCCCGTGGCGGTGGCCGAGGGGGACGGCGTGGGGCTCGGGGTGTACGAGCCGGAGTTGGAGCCGGACCCGCCACTGCTGCTGCCGTAATCGTCGTCGTGGCGGTATCCCGAACCGCCGTTACTCTTGTGGGAGTTGGAGCAGCCGCCACCGCCGCCGCTGCTCTTCCCGTGGCCGTGCCCGGAGAACCCGGTCAGTGCCAGCACCACTCCGGCCAACACGGCCGTGAACCTCATCCGTCGACGGAACACCGCGCCCTACCCCCCGTACCGAAGCCTGCCGAAAACCGCCGACACCGTAACAGCAGGGGCGGGTGGGACTCGGGCTGTCCGGCGCCCGCCACACGATCTCCTCGGCGTCCACGTCGTACTCCCACAGCCCGGCCGGGCGCCCGCTGGCAGGGGGGCGGGGTGGGGGGTAGCGTCGTCAGCGAGAGCCGGGGTTCTGGTCCGCCGCGCTTCCGCCCGGACCCGTCTCCCCGCTCGCGAACGACGGCCGCCGTTCCAGCCCCTTCCGCGCCGAGTGCGACGGCCGTCCCGGCCGGGCGGCGCAATTCTTTGTCTGCGGGCCGGCGGGGGCTGGTCGCGCAGTTCCCCGCGCCCCTAAATGCGCCCCTCCGGGGCGCCCAGGGGATGCCGCGCAGCGGCACTTAGGGGCGCGGGGAACTGCGCGACCAGCCCCCACCCACCCGCAGACGAATCACCGGTGTGCCCCGGACGTCGCCGTCCCCTTCACCGCGTCCAGCGCGTACACGCAGCGGTCCTTGCTGCATGCGTACACCACCCCGTTGCGGGCCACGGGCGAGCCCGTGATCTCGCCGCCCGTGGCCAGCTTCCAGCGGAGTTGGCCGCCCGCCGCGTCCAGCGTGTACAGGCAGTGGTCGGCCGAGCCGAAGTGGATGCGGCCGTCGGCCACCACCGGCGTGCCCACGACCTCCGCCCCCGCCGCGAAGCGCCACTTGGGGGTGGAGGTGACCGCGTCCAGGGTGTACAGCGCGCTGCCGCTGCCCACGTGGATGTTGCCGTCCGCCACCAGGATCGGCTCGATGGACTGGCGGGACTCGGTCGCGATGCGCCAGCGGTCCTTGCCGGTGGCCGCGTCCAGCGCGTACACCGTGCCGAGGTAGTCCGCCAGGTACACCCCGCCGCCCGCGACCGCCGGGCCCGGCGCGAACGTCGGCGGGCAGAGGAAGACCGCCGGGGCCTCGAAGTGCCAGCGGACGTGGCCGCTGGCGATGTCGATCGAGAGGACGCGGGTGCCCGCCGAGACGTACACGTACCCGTCCGGCGCCGGGGCGAGGCGGACCGGGACGCCGCCGCACGACGCCGCGTCGCCCACCGGGTACGACCAGCGCTCGGCGCCCGTACGCGCGTCGAGGGCGCGCAGCCGCGCGTCCTGCCACACGTACACCGTGCCCTCGTGGATCACCGGCCCGGCCTCGGGGGTCTCGAAGTCGCTCTGGGCGCCGGTGATCTCCCACAGCTTCTCGCCGTTCGCGGCCTCCCAGGCCTGCACCCCGCCGCCCCGGGTCGCGGTGACGATGGTGCCCCGGTCCGCCTTGAGGGCGTACACCCAGGCGTCGGTCGGCAGGCGCCACAGCTCGCGGCCGTCCGTCGCGTCCAGCGCGTACAGCGTCGGGCCGTCGGAGGCGTGGATCCGGCCCGCCTCCACGGCCATCGCCCACGCCACGTCCCGCGTCTTGAACTGGCGCCGGCCGCTGCCCACGTCCAGCGCGTGCACCTCGAAGGAGGTGACGTAGAGCAGGTCGCCGGCCACCGCCGGGGTGCCCCACACGTCGTTGGACATGCGGAAGCGCCAGGGCCGCCAGCGGCCGGGCGGCTCGGGCGAGGGGGTCGGGGCCGGTACGGGCGGGGCCGCCGTCGGGGCCCCGTTCGCCGGGGGCCGGTCCGGTCTGCCCAGGGGGGCGCCGACCGGGAACCTGACCCACCCCGTGGCGGGGCTGGCCTCGGCCACCGCGCGCGCCCCGTCCATGACCCGGGGCCCGGGGCCGATCGACACCTTCGCCCCGGCCAGCCGGACGGGCCCGTCCGGCACGGACTCGGGCAGCGAGGGGTGGTGCGGCGGCTGGTACGGCGGGCGCGGCGGCGGCGAGGGGTCCACGGGCTGCGCGACCGGCTTGGCCCGGCCGCCGCCCCGGCGCTGCTCGATCATCGCCACCGAGCGGTCGGGCAGCCACGCCGAGGCGGTGCCGCTGTCGTCGGAGCCGCCGAAGAGGTGCGGGGCGAGCTGCGCCTGGAGGTCCTCGGGCGAGGGCCGAAGGCCGGCCTCCATCTGCATGCAGGACTCGATGAGCGGCCGCAGCTCGTCCGGCAGCCCGGTCACGTCCGGGCCCTCGCGCAGCAGCATGAAGACGGTCTCGACCGGGTTGGCGCCGTGGAAGGGGGCGTGGCCGGTCGCGGCGAAGACCAGCGTCGAGCCGAGCGAGAACACATCGCTCGCGCCGGTCACGCTGCGCGAGTCCTTCGCCTGCTCGGGCGACATGTACGCGGGCGTGCCCACGGCCACGTTCGTCATGGTCAGGCGCGTGTTGGAGACGCCGGACGCGATACCGAAGTCGATCACCCGGGGGCCGTCCTCGACCACCAGGACGTTGGACGGCTTGAGGTCGCGGTGGACCAGGCCCGCCCCGTGGATGGACTGCAGCGCCTCGGCGATGCCGGCCGCGAGCCAGCGCACCGCCTGGGCCGGGAGCGGCCCGCACTCGTTCACTATTTCTTCCAGCGAGGGCGCCGGTACGTACGCGGTGGCCAGCCACGGCACCGCCGCGCGCGGGTCGGCGTCGACCACGGCCGCCGTGTAGAAGCCGCTGACGGCCCGGGCCGCCTCCACCTCGCGGGTGAAGCGGACCCGGAACAACTGGTCCTCGGCGAGTTCCGTACGCACCGTCTTGATCGCCACGCGGCGGCCGGACGCCGAGCGCGCCAGATAGACCAGCCCCATGCCGCCGGCACCGAGCCGTCCCAGCACCTCGAAGGGGCCGATCCGCCTCGGGTCGTGCTGCGTCAGCTGCTCCACTTGCCTGCCACCTCCCCGTACGGGCCTTAAGTATCAACGCGTCGCAACAAGGCCCCGTGCAGCGTCTCACGCGGCACCCCGATTCTTCCTGCCGGAGGCACCCGGTGGCCAACCCGAGCACGGATCGGGATGTCTCATCCCGATCCGGGACATCCCCCGCCCGCTTCTCCTGGACGATCCTCACTCCTTCTGGAGGATCGCGAAGCTCGCCCCCTGGTCGTCGGCGAGGACCGCCATCCGTCCGTGGGCCATGTCGAACGGCGCGGTGGTGACCCGGCCGCCCAGATCGGCGCAGGTCGCGGCCGTGGCGTCGCAGTCCCCGACCGCGAAGTACACCAGGAAGTGGTCGGGCATCTCGGCCGGGAAGGTGTCCCCCATGAGGCCGCGGCCGCCGAAGGCGGTGTCGGGGCCGGGCTCGGAGCCCGCGGGCGACCACGTGCGGAAGTCGTCGTCCGTGCCGTCCAGGTCGCGGCCCTCGAAGCCGAAGACCGCCTCGTAGAAGCGGTCGGCCTGGGCCGTGTCCCTCGTGTACACCTCGGTCCAGCAGAAGGAGCCCGGCGCGCCGCTCTTCTCGAAACCGGTGTGCCCGGCGGCCTGCCAGAGGCCGAAGACCGCGCCGCCGGGGTCGGCGGCGACCGCCATCGTCCCGTACGGAGGAACCTCCACCGGGTCCCTCACCAGCTGGCCGCCCGCCGCCCTGATCCGCACGGCGAGGCCCGAGGCGTCCGGCGTCGCGAAGTAGACGCCCCAGGCGGTGGGCATCCGGCCGTCCCGCTTGGGGACGAGGGCGGCGACGCGCCTTCCGCCGCTGAAGGCGTTGGTGTAGTACCCGTACCGCTCCTCGGCGTCGTCGTCGAAGGTCCAGCCCATCAGCGCGCCGTAGAACCGCTTGCCCGCCGCGAGGTCGGGCAGCGTCGCGTCGGCCCAGCACGGCGCGCCTTCCGGAAATCCGCCCATGCGCCTGGTTCCTTCCTGGGGTGGCCCCGCGCGGGTGCCGCTGCGCGGTGAGCTCTACGCCGCGAAGCTAACGGCCCCGTCCGCACCCCGCAGTGGCACAAATCGAACAAATACTCTGCTTTGCCCCCACTGTAGGCGCCCGCGCCCTTTTCCCGCACGGGTTGTCCACAGAGCGTGTCCACAGGCTGTTGATAACACCATTCGAGTGGCGGACGGGCGCTCGACGGCGGGCCGGGGTGACGCGAGCCCGGGGGCGGCACGAGGAGTCGGGCCGGGCCCCGCTCCCGGCCCCCGTCAACCCCCGGCCCCCATTTGCAGTCGGCCGAATCGCGCTCCGATCACCCCTCGGTAAGCTGACGGCATGACAGGACAAGTACGCACCGTCGACGGCCGCGTGGCCGGCCGACGCGGCCAGGCGACGCGGCAGAAGCTGCTCGACTGCCTCAGCGAGATGCTCAGCTCCTCGCCGTACCGGGACGTAAAGGTCATCGACGTGGCCCGGAAGGCGGGCACTTCACCCGCGACCTTCTACCAGTACTTCCCCGACGTCGAGGGCGCCGTCCTGGAGATCGCGGAGGAAATGGCCAAGGAGGGCGCGGCGTTGACCGCCCTCGTCGAGGGCCGCTCCTGGGTCGGCAAGGCCGGCTGGCAGACGGCGGAGGAACTGGTCGAGGGATTCCTCGACTTCTGGCGCAAGAACGACGCGATCCTCCGTGTGGTGGACCTGGGCGCGGCCGAGGGCGACAAGCGGTTCTACAAGATCCGCATGAAGATCCTCAACTCCGTGAACAACTCCCTTACGGACGCGGTGAAGGAACTCCAGTCCAAGGGCAAGGTCGACAAGGACGTCAGCCCGGCGGCGATGGCGGGCTCGATCGTCGCGATGCTGGCGGCGGTCGCCTCGCACCAGAAGGGCTTCCAGACCTGGGGCGTCAAGCAGGCCGAGCTGAAGCCGAACCTGGCGCTGCTCGTGCATCTGGGCATCACGGGCAAGAAGCCGACGAAGTAGGCGCGGCCCGGGAGGCGTACGGGTCAGCGGCCTCGCGCTGACGCGTTGACCGCCGGGGCGCGCGCCCTCAAGTCCTGTCACGCCGACGGTGGTTCACCCAGGTGAGCCCCGTCGGCGTTCCCGTGCCCCGCCGCGCCCTCCTGCCGCCGCTCCAGCCGGAAGAGCCGTATCTCGCGCTCGACGCGGGCCTGGTAGGCGGCGTACGGGGGCCAGAACGCCAGCGCCGCCCGCCAGGCCGCCGCCCGCTCCTCCCCCGCGAGCAGCCGGGCCCGGACCGGCACGTCCCGCCCCTTCCAGCTGATCTCGGCGTCCGGGTGGGCCAGCAGATTGCCGGTCCAGGCGGGGTGGCCGGGGCGGCCGAAGTTGGACCCGACGAGCAGCCAGGTCCCGGCGTCCTCCGGCATACAGGCGAGCGGGGTCCGCCGCGCGAGCCCCGACTTGGCCCCGCGCGCGGTGAGCACGACCCCCGGCAGCATCCGCGCGCTCGGCAGCACCCGGCCCCGGGTGAGCCGGTGCACGGCCCGGTCCAGGGCGGGGACGACGTGGGGGGCCACCTTCGCGAACGCGCGCGTGGACGACGCTTTCTGTACGAGTCGTACGCCACGCGAGGCGCCGGTCACCGGGTGGCCGCCTGCACGCGCGTACCTGTCGTACGCTCGCGAAACAGCCCGGCCCGGTCGGCGGCGCGGGCCCGCAGCAGCGGTACGGGACCGAAGAGCAGCTCGTCGGACGCGGCCCGCTTGAAGTACAGGTGCGCCTCGTGCTCCCAGGTGAACCCGATGCCGCCGTGCAGCTGGATCGCCTCGGCGGCGGCGCTCCGCAGCGCCTCCAGCGCCTGCGCGAGGGCGAGCCCCCCGGCGTCCGGGTCCCAGGCCGCGTAGTAGGCGGCGGAGCGGGCCGCCTGCACCTGTACGTAGCGGTCCGCGAGGCGGTGCTTGACGGCCTGGAAGGACCCGATGGGCCGCCCGAACTGCTCACGCTCCTTCACGTACGCGACGGTCCGCTCCAGCACGTGCGCGGCGGCGCCGACGGCTTCGGCGGCGAGGGCGGTGGCGGTGGTGCGGCCGGTGTCGGCGAGGGCGGGGAGGGGGTCGGCGTCGCCCATCAACTCACCTACCACCTCCCTGAGTTGGATCCTCCCCTGGCTGCGGGTCTCGTCGAGGGTGGTCTGCCGGACCCGGCGCAGACCGTCGGCGTCTCCCCGTACGAGGAAGAGCTGGACGCGGCTGCGGGGGAAGCCGCCGGTGTGGGCGGGGACGAGGAGGAGGTCGGCGCGGTGGGCGTCGAGGACCTGGGAGGCCTCGCCGTACAGCCGCCATCTGTTGTCGACCCGCCGGGCCTGGATGCCGCCGGCGCGGCCGCCGCCCGCCCAGGCGCCGTCGGCGTCGTCGCCGGTCAGGCCGAGGGCCGGGGCGAGGGCGGGGCCCGGGACGGCGAGGGTCGCGGTGAGTTCGCCGCGCGCGAGCGGGGGGAGGTACGCGTGCTTCTGCGGCTCGGTGCCGAGGGCGAGGAGGAGGGGGGCGGCGAGGGCGGCGGTGGCGAGGAGCGGGGAGGGCAGGAGGGCGCGGCCGGTCTCCTCACAGGCGAGGGCGAGCTCGGCGGGCCCGCAGCCGACCCCGCCGTACGCCTCCGGGATCGCGAGCCCCGGAAGCCCCAGCTCCTTGGCGAGCCGCTGCCACAGGGCGGGGTCGTACCCCGGGGCGGTCCGGACGGCGGCCTTGACCTCGTCCGGGCCGCAGCGCTTGGCGAGGAGGGTGCGGAGGGTGCGACGGATCTCGTGCTGCTCTGGGGTGAAGTCGGCGTCCATGAGCGGCTTTCCTCCCGGGGGGGGGCGGGGTCGACGCGGCAAATCTGACGGTACATCAGTTTCCCCCCACCCCACCCCTTCCCTGAACCCTCCGGGGGTGGGGAGGGGTGGAGGTGGGCCTCCCGGGGGCTACGCCCCCGGACCCCGTTCGTCTGCGGGCCGTCCGTGGCTGGTCGCGCAGTTCCCCGCGCCCCTAAGCGGCTGGCCGGGGCGCGCCGCCTGGTTATGCCCACGGGAACGTGACGACCGGCGTCGAAAGCGACTGTGCGTTACGCAGCTCCGCCTCGGTGCAAGGCCGTACCTGGTGGGGCGGCGCACTCCATTCGGCGCCGCCACCCGGTGGACGGAGGTATACGGATCCCTCGTACTCGGCCAGGATCTCGCCGACGGCGTCCGTGCCCGTGTCCACTGCGAATCGCCTGCTGGTCATGTTGCCTCGCCGTCCCCTAGTAGGTCGTGTGGCGATCATTCCGCCAGGCAGCGAAGGTCTACAGGGACGCAACGTCCTAGTCTCCGCACGCTAATTGGCGAGGCCCAGGAACTCGGCGAGCTTGCGCAGGCCCGGCGGCCGAATCGACGACTCCCACAGATCGCTGACGATGGCCACCGCGAGCGTGTGATGGCGCATCCATGCCGGAGCCACACGCCGCAGCGATTCGAGTGCGCGAACGGCACCCGCGGCATCCCCCACATCCGTGTGCGCACGCGCCACGTCCAGCAGCAGCCAAGTGCGCCATGAAGGCGGGATGTCCTTACTGAGCCGCATCCCCTTGGCCAGGTTCAACGCTTCCTCCGGGCGTTCGTGCTGAACGGCGAGGCGAACGCGCTCGATGCGGACTGACGACCGACTGAAGACCGAGACCAACTTGCTGTCCGGCGGGGGTGGGAGCGCCGCGAGGCGATCGGCCGCCCTCTCCGCCGTCTTCATCATCGTGTCGGCGGTGTCGTAATCGTCGTTCCTCGCGTAACTGGTCGCAGCCGACATCAGCAGACCGCCCCACACCCGGACCCCTTCGGCGGTATGAACGTGCTCCCTCTCGACTCCGTCCGCCGCGTACACCGCGAGGTGCTGCGCGTCATCCAGTCGATTCTGGCGTTGATAGGCCCATGCGACGGAGTTGGACACCATGGCGGGCAGCAAGGGGTCAGCAGACTGTCCGGCGGCCTCTATGGCCCGTTCCAGGGCTGACAGCGCGAGGTCCGACTTGCCCAAACGGATGGCCAGATGTCCACCGAGTTGCAGTGCCTTGCCCAGCGCGGCTTGCCCGGCGGCCCTTTGCTCCGGAGTGCCCACAGCAGCGGCAAGACGGGCATCAGCGATGATCCCCGGCAGCACCTCCATGAGGTGCCCGAACTCGGCATCGTGATAGAGCGTCCACCCTCCGGTCAGCTCCGACCGCAGAAGCGGCAGGGACAGCCGCTCGGCTCCGCTCGACTCCGGTGGCGGGGCGAAGAGTGGAGGCATGATCGCGCGTCGTACGGCGACCAGGGCCGGAGGATCCGCTTCGCCGGTGGAGGGTACGCCGGGAGGGTCACCCAACAGGCTGGTGAGTTCGACCCCGAGCCCCTTGGACAGCGCGTGGAGCGTGGGCAGGCGGGCACTGTGCTTGCGCTTCTGTTCCAGCTTGCGCACGACGTCCACAGACACGCCGGACCGCTGCGCCAACCCTTCCTGAGTCAGATCGGCGAGGCGACGCAGACGACTCAGCCGGTCGCCCAAGTGCTCAGAGGCCATGCTCTTACGCTACGCCCGCGCTTCAGCCGCAAACACGGGAAGAACCTTCACGTGGCTACGCCTTCCAGGGCCCCGTTCTGCCTTTGGGGGCGCGGGGAACTGCGTGACCAGCCCCCCACCGGCCCACAGGCGAACGACACCCCTACGGCCACAACAACTCCCGTACCCACCCCGCCCCCTCACGGCGATACCGGAGCCGGACATGCCTCCGCCGCGCATCCCCCTGGAAGAACTCCACCTCGACCGGGTCAAGGGCGTACAGCGTCCAGCTGGGCACAGGCGCGTCCGGCGCAACCTCGGCCCGGGCCCACGCGCGCTCCGACGCCGCCGCGAGCTCGTCCAAGGACCCCAGCACCTCACTCTGGCGCCCGACCAACGCGGCGGCGAGCGCGCCCGTCGACCGGGCGTGCAGATCGGCCTGGCCGGCGTCGGCCCCCGACGGCCGCACGGCCCCCCGCACCCGCACCTGCCGCCCCACCGCAGGCCAGTAGAACCCGAGCGCGCCAGCCGGGCAGGCGGCCAGCTGCCGCCCCTTCGCACTGCTGGAGTGCGACCCGAACCAGAACCCACCCGCGTCGGCCCCGTGCAGCATCACCGTCCGTACGTCGGGCAGCCCGTCAGCGTCCACCGTCGCGAGCGACATCGTGTGCGGCTCTGCCTGCCCGGCGCGCCCCGCGTGCATCAGCCACTCCTGGAACAGGGCGACGGGCTCGTCGGGCGCGGCCTCCGGATCGAACTGCGGCAGCTCGACGTCCCAGACGCGCAGGGTATGCAGGTACTCCTGGAATTCCATGCCCAGATTGTCACCCGTAGGCCCTAAGCGGACTTGTGGAAGTCCGGTGCGGTACCGCGCCCCTTCAGGGGCGCGGGGAACTGCGCGACCAGCCAGCGACGGCCCGCAGACGAATCACCGCACTTCCAGCGGAGCGCTTAGGCGCCCCGCGCGAGCCACTCCTCCCGAGTCAGCGCGTACTCGACGTCCCCGTGCTCATCGCCCTCGACGGAGTAGGGCCACTCCTCGAAGTACGTGCGTACGTACGTGAGCCCGCACGTCTCCATGACGTGCCGGGACCGGTCGTTCACGTACATCGTGTTGCCGGTGATGCGCGCGTAACCCAGCTCACCGAACCCCTTCTCGATGAGCGCGAGCGCGCCCTCGCGGGCGTACCCCTTCCCCCAGGCCGCCTTCCGCAGCCGGTACCCGAGGTCCGCGTGGTCCGGCGGGGCGTTGAGCCCGGGGCGCAGACAGTGCCACCCGATGAACTCACCGGTGTCGCGCAGATGCGTCGCCCAGAAGCCCTTGTCCCCGCCCCCACCCCCCGGCAGCATCCGCGCGAACGACTCGGCCCGGATCTCGTCCCGGGTCATGGGGCGGCCCCCGGTGAGGTACCGCATGACCTCCGGGTCGCTGTCGAGCTCGACGACGAGGTCGAGGTCGGCCTCGGTGTCGGTGAAGGGGCGGAGGGTGAGGCGGTCGGTGGTGAGGAAGGGGGGTGGTGTGGTCATGGGGGTGATTTTCGGGGGGCGGGGGCGCGAGGGGCCACCGGTTTAAGGCGGCCCGGGGCGCGAGGGGCTCACCCTCTCCCCAGGACCAGCGTCCCGGACGAGCAGAACCAGCCGCCCGTGCCCGAGGCGACGGCGAGCTCGGGGAGGCTGCCATCGGCTCTGCGCACCTGACCCGCGCCCGCCTCGCCGCGCAACTGCCGTACCGCCTCGACGATGAGGAACAGCCCGCGCATGCCCGGATGACAGGCGGAGAGCCCACCGCCGTCGGTGTTGACGGGCAGCGCGCCATCCCTCAGAAGCCGCCCCTTCCCTACGAAGGACCCGCCCTCCCCCTTCTCGCAGAACCCGAGGTCTTCGAGGGTCACGAGGGTCATGTACGTGAAGGCGTCGTAGATCTCCGCGAGGTCGATGTCGGACGGGCGCACCCCGGCCCGCTCGAAGGCGAGGCGGCCCGAGACGGCGGCCGGGGAGGCGGTGAAGTCGTCCCACTCGGACATCGTGGTGTGGGAGACGGCCATGCCCGAACCCAGCACCCAGACGGGGTCCTTGGCGGTGTCCGGCACGTACTCCTCCGCCGCGAGCAGCACCGCGCAGCCGCCGTCCGAGCGGATGCAGCAGTGCAGCTTGGTGAACGGGTCCGCGATCATCGGCCCGGACAGGACGTCGTCGACGGTGATCGGGTCGCGGAACATCGCGTCGGGGTTGGTCGCGGCGTTGGCGCGCGCCTGCACGGCGATCTCGGCGAGCTGCTCGACGGTGGTGCCGTACTGGTGCATATGGCGGCGTGCGGCCATCGCGTACTTCGAAATCAAGGTGTGGCCGTAAGGAACTTCGAATTGCAGGGGTCCGCGCCCGCCGAACGACAGATTCGATGTCCTTCGCCCGGCTTTGATGTCGGCGCGGGCGGTCGAGCCGTAGACGAGGAGTACGGCGTCGGCGTGCCCGGCGGCGATGGCGTCCACGGCGTGGGCGGCCATCACCTCCCAGGTGGCGCCGCCGACGCCGGTGGAGTCGACCCAGGTCGGCTTCAGCCCCAGATACTCGGCGACTTCGACCGGCGCGAGCGTGCCGAGCCCCGCCGACCCGAACCCGTCGACGACGCTCCGGTCGAGCCCGGAGTCGGCGAGTGCCCTGCGGGCGGCTTGGGCGTGCAGGGCGTACGGGGTCGCGTCGTCGACGCTGCCGGTGTCGGAGAGGGCGGCGCCGACGATGGCGACGGGGCGGGGGCGGGAGCGCGGGGGGGCTGCTGCCATGAATCTGACGGTACATCAGTTTTGAATCCCCCCCCACCCCTTCCCGAAAGTCCTTGCCGGACGGCTGGTTTGGTCGGCTGCGGACCATGCTGGGTTGCTCGCGCAGTTCCCCGCGCCCCTTGAGATCGAACCTCGGTGGCTCAGCCGAGATAGGGCCGATCCTGGTGCTCCAGGTAGTGCGTGAGACGTAGCCGCTGCGTGTGGTGCATGGGCAGCACGTCGAAGTCATCGGGCGAGACGTAGCGCAACTCCGTCGACTCGTCCGACATGGCGAGCTTCCCCCCGACCACGCGAGCCGTGAAGACGACGGCGAACTGCCGGCGAACCTCTCCGTCGCTGTACGCGATGATGTGCCGTGGGTCCGTGTACGTGCCGACCAGCCCCGTGATCTCCACGTCCAGGCCCGTCTCTTCCTTGACCTCCCGGACAGCCGTACCGGGCAGCGACTCCCCCATGTCCATGGCTCCACCGGGAAGCGCCCACAAGCCGTTGTCCCGGCGCCGCTGGAGGAGGATGCGCCCTTGGTCGTCCGCGACGACGGCAGAGGCGGCAACGACCAGGCTGTTGGGCTTCGGTGCGTTTGGGTCGTCGTAGTACTCGGTCCGTGCCATGCGATCACCCTTCCAGGGGTCGGGCCGTCTCCCATACGGCGTTGAAGCCCTCCGCAAGGGGCGGGGTGGGGGCGATGCCCCGAGCGCAGCCCTACAGCGCAGCCCTGAACACCGGCACCGCCACCTCCCCACCCCGAAAGCCCACCACCAACTCCATCCCGATCCTCAGCCCCGCCTCCCCACACCCCACCACCTCCGTCATCATCCGCGGCCCCTCCGCCAGGTCGACCACCGCCGCCATGTACGGGACCCGCGCGTCGAACGGGGGCAGGTCGTTGCGGTGGATGACCGACCAGGTGTAGAGCGTGGCCCGGCCGCTCGCCCGCTCCCAGGTCACGGTCTCGCTCCAGCAGTACGGGCAGAACTCGCGCGGGTAGTGGTGGGCCCGGCCGCACGCCCCGCAGCGGCGGATCAGGAGGTGGCCCTCGGCTGCCGCATCCCAGTACGGGCGCGTGAAAGCGTCGATCTCAGGGGTTGCGGCGTCCGTCATCAGAACCACCCGATCGCGTGGTCCAGCGACCACGTCTGCCACGACACCGCGAAGAGCGCGACCATCGAAATCAGGGCCATCATCGCGTTCTGGCCCTGCTCGGCCCAGTCGTGGATCATGAGGAGGAGGTAGAGCAGGTTCAAGATCAGGCCGCCTATCAGCGCCACCGGTGTGAGCAGGCCCGCCACCAGGCCCAGGCCGAGGGCCAGTTCCGCGTACGCCACCACGTACGCCATCGTCCGGGGACGCGGCTTCACCACGACCTCGAAGCCGCTGCGGACCGCCTCCCAGCGGTGCTTCGCCGCCACGTCCGCCGCCCAGGCGATGCCCCCGCCCGCGAACCACGTCTTCTTGTCCTTGTGGCGCCAGCTCTCCAGCCACCACAGGCCGAGGCCGATCCGCAGGACGGCCACCCACTCGGCCCCACTGAGCCAGATCGCATCCATCATCCGCAGGCCTCCATCGACCACCAGTTTCTGACGGTACGTCAGTTCAGTCGATGCCTCCGCCGTGCGCAAGAGGTCCGACGCCACCCCACCCGCGCAAACTCCGGAGCGTAATCGATTCGTAACCGATTCAGGTCTTGACCGAGACCCATCAAGTGGCTGCGTCGTTACGCTCGGTTCCCATGGCCACCAACGACCCCACCCGCCCTGTCTACGTCATCGGCGCCGGCCCCGGCGGGCTCGCCGTCGCCGCCGCGCTGCGCGGGCGGGGCGTACGGGCGGTCGTCCTGGAGAAGGCCGACGCCGTCGGGGACTCCTGGCGACACCACTACGACCGGCTGCGGCTGCACACCACCCGGCGCCTCTCCGCGCTGCCGGGCCTCAAGATGCCGCGCTCGTTCGGGCGCTGGGTGGCCCGCGCCGACGTCGTGCGGTACCTGGAGAAGTACGCCGAGGTGCATGAGCTGGAGATCGTCACCGGTGTCGAGGTGTCGACGATCGAGCGTGCCGAGGAGGGCTGCTGGCTGCTGCACGCCACCGGCGGGCGGCGGCTGACCGGGCGGGCGGTCGTGGTGGCGACCGGGTACAACCACACGCCGTACCTGCCGGAGTGGCCCGGCGCCGACGCGTACACCGGCACCCTGCTGCACGCCGGGCAGTACCGGAACCCCGCCCCGTACGCGGGCAAGGACGCCCTCGTCGTGGGCAGCGGGAACACCGGCGCGGAGATCGCCGTCGACCTGGTCGACGGCGGGGCCGGGCGGGTGCGGCTCGCCGTGCGCACCGCGCCGCACATCCTGCGCCGCTCGACCGCCGGCTGGCCCGCCCAGGCCTCCGGCATCCTGGTGCGGCGGCTGCCGGTGCCGCTGGTGGACCGGGCGGCCGGGGCCCTGGCCCGGCTCAGCGTGCCCGACCTGTCCGACAAGGGGCTGCCCCGGCCGGAGACCGGCCTCTACGCGCGCGTGCGTGAAGGCGCCATCCCCGTACAGGACGTGGGTCTGATCGCGGCCGTGCGGTCGGGGCGGGTGGAGCCGGTCGCGGCGGTCGAGTCGTTCGAGGGCGCCAAGGTCGTTCTGGCCGATGGCAGTCACCTCTCCCCCGAGGTCGTCGTGGCCGCCACCGGCTATCGGCGGGCCCTGGAGGGGCTGGTCGGCGAGCTGGGCGTGCTCGACGGGCGGGGCCGCCCCACCGTCCACGGCGGCCGCACCGCGCCCACCGCCCCCGGCCTCTACTTCACCGGGTTCACCAACCCCATCAGCGGCATGTTCCGCGAGCTGGCCATCGACGCCGAGAAGATCGCCAAGGCGGTCGCGCGCTCCTGAGGCCGATCGGACACACCGTCGGTACGCCTCTTCCACACCACCCGCGTACGCCGTAGTTGGCGCAATGGTGACGGGTAGGCACCCCCCGGGCGGGTACGGGAAACGTACTCGGCCGGACCTCCGCACGTCCCGGAGCCTTCGGTGAGCCTTTGCCCGCACGACGGTTCCTGACTGGTCGTCAGGTCTGTAATCTGACTATGCGTCAGTTACCAGCCAGTTGCGCAAGAGCCATGTTGGCCATCGACCAGGAGCGGGCGGAACGATGCTTGGATCGACTCACGGCACCCTCACGACCGACTTCCGCGCACGGGTGGTCGCCTGCGGCGAGCAGCCCCGGCCCGGCGCCGTCCACGGCACGGCCGCCGCCGAGGGCGATCTGGACGTCAGCGGCCGGCCACTGCACGCGCCCGTACCCGACCTCGACCGGTTCTTCCGGCCCGAGTCGCTGGCCGTCGTCGGCGCCTCCGACGCCGAGGGCCGCCCCAACACGGGGATCACCCGCCAGCTCATCGCCTGGGCCGAGCGGGTGGGCGCCCGCGTCCACCCCGTGCACCCCACCCGCGCATCCGTCTTCGGCCTGCCCTGCTCCGCGTCCGTCGCGGACCTGCCCGAGCAGGTGGACCTGGCCGTGCTGCTCGTCGGCGACCCGCTGCCGCTGATCGACGAACTGGCCGAGGCCAAGGTGAAGTTCGCGGTCGCCTTCGCGTCCGGGTTCGCCGAGACCGGCGAGGACGGCGCCGCCGCGCAGGAGCGCCTCGCCGCCGCCGTGCGGCGCTCGGGGGTGCGGCTGCTCGGCCCCAACACCAACCTCAACGCCTTCGAGCGCTTCCGGGACGACCTGGAGGGGCCCGCGATCGCCCTGATCACCCAGTCCGGCCATCAGGGCCGCCCCCTGTTCGCCCTCCAGGAGCTGGGGGTGCGCCTCTCCCACTGGGCGCCCACCGGCAACGAGGCCGACCTCGAAGCCGCCGACTTCATCTCGTACTTCGCCGAGCGCCCCGGGGTCGGGGCCGTCGCCTGCTATCTCGAAGGGCTCAAGGACGGACGCTCCTTCCTGCTCGCCGCCGACCGGGCGGCGCGGGCGCGGGTGCCCGTGGTGGCGGTCAAGGTCGGCCGCACCGAGACCGGGGCGCGCACCGCCGCCTCCCACACCGGCAAGCTGACCGGCGCGGACCAGGTGGTCGACGCGGCGATGCGGCAGTACGGAGTGATCCGCGTCGACGGGCTCGACGAGCTCCAGGACACCTCGGCCCTGCTGGCACGGGCCCGCCCGCCGGTCGCCGACGGGGTCGTCGTCTACTCGATCTCGGGCGGCACCGGCGCCCACTTCGCGGACCTGGCGACGGCGGCCGGGCTCACCCTGCCAACGCTCTGTGCCGCCAAGCAGGCCGAGCTGCACGAGTGGATACCGCCGTACCTGAACGTGGCCAACCCGGTCGACAACGGCGGTCACCCGGTGGGCGACTGGCGCGGGCGGAAGATCATCGACGCCATCCTCGCCGACCCCGCCGTCGGCGTCCTGATCTGCCCCATCACCGGGCCGTTCCCGCCGATGAGCGACAGGCTGGCGCGCGACCTGGTGGAGGCGGCGGAGCACACCGACAAGCTGGTGTGCGTGGTGTGGGGCTCGCCGGTGGGCACCGAGGCCGCCTACCGCGAGACGCTGCTCGGCTCCTCCCGGGTCGCCACCTTCCGTACCTTCGCCAACTGCATAGGCGCGGTCCGCGCCCACCTCGCCCACCACCGGTTCACCTCCTCCTACCGCTCGCCCTTCGACGAGGCGCCGCGCGTGCCCTCGCCGTCGTTCCGCAAGGCCCAGGCGCTGATGCGGCCGGGCCGGCAGCTGAGCGAGCACGCGGCGAAGCAGCTGCTGCGGGCGTACGGGATCCGGGTGCCGCGCGAGCAGCTGGTGACCAGCGCGGCCGCGGCCGTGCGGGCGGCGGGCCAGGTCGGCTACCCGGTGGTGATGAAGGCGTCGGGCACCCGGCTCGCCCACAAGACCGAACTCGGCCTGGTCAAGGTCGGGTTGACCTCGGCGAGCCAGGTGCGGGACGCCTACCGCGAGCTCACCGACATCGCCCGGTACGAGGGCGTCGAGCTGGACGGCGTGCTGGTGTGCCAGATGGTCGCGCGGGGTGTGGAGATGGTCGTCGGCGTCACCCACGACGCGCTCTTCGGGCCGACCGTGACCGTGGGCCTGGGCGGGGTCCTGGTGGAGGTCCTGGGCGACGCGGCCGTGCGCGTACCGCCGTTCGGCGAGGAGCAGGCCCGCGACATGCTCGGCGAGCTGCGCGGCCGGGCCCTCCTCGAAGGCGTACGGGGCGGGCCGCCGGTCGACGTGGACGCGCTGGTGGAGGTGGTGCTGCGGGTGCAGCGGATGGCCCTCGAACTCGGCGGCGAGCTGGCGGAGCTGGACATCAACCCGCTGATGGTGCTGCCGCGCGGACAGGGCGCGGTGGCGCTTGATGCGCTGGTGGTGTGCTCATGAACTCTGCCGCTTCCGGGGGACTCCGTCCCCCTGCGGAGACCGTACGCCACACCACTGACAGCGGGGTCTCGTGGATCACGCTCGACCGGCCCGAGGCCATGAACGCGGTGACCTGGGAGCAGCGGGAGCGGATCATCTCGCTCCTCGACGCGGCGAGCGCCGACCCGGCCGTACGTGCGGTCGTGATCACCGCGACCGGGAAGGGCTTCTGCGCGGGCGCCGACCTCAGGGGCGGGGCGGTGGCCGGTGAACGGGTCGCCGGCGACGTGGCCCGCACCATCCGCCTCGGCGCCCAGCGGCTCGTCTCATCCGTGCTCGACTGCGAGAAGCCGGTGATCGCGGCCGTCAACGGCACGGCGGCGGGCATCGGCGCGCATCTGGCGTTCGCCTGCGACCTGGTGCTGGCCGCCGAGTCGGCCCGGTTCATCGAGGTGTTCGTCCGGCGCGGGCTCGTCCCGGACGGCGGGGGCGCGTATCTGCTGCCCAGGCTCGTGGGGCCGCAGCGCGCCAAGGAGCTGATGTTCTTCGGGGACGCGGTGGCGGCGGCGGACGCCGAGCGCCTGGGCCTGGTCAACCGGGTGGTGCCGGACGCCGAACTGCCCGCCGTGGCCCGGGAGTGGGCGGAGCGGCTGGCGGCGGGCCCGACCCGCTCGCTCGCCCTCGCCAAGCAGCTGGTGAACGCGTCCCTGGACACCGACCGTACGACCGCGTTCGCGGCGGAGGCGGCGGCCCAGGAGATCAACATGACCACACGGGACGCACAGGAGGGCGTGGCGAGCTTCGTGGAGCGCAGGACACCGAAGTACCGGGGGTTGTAGGGGTTCGCGGGCCGGGTTTGCAGGTCAGGTTTGCAGGTCCCTTGAGGGTTCCGATCTGACGCTCCGTCAGTTTCAATGGAGAGCATGATGGGACACGAAGGGATGGCGGCGACCGTCGTCCGATACCTGCGGTCCGTCGGCGCGGCGGCCACCGCCCCCGCCGAGCCCGTCGAAGCACTGCCCAGGCCCGACTTACGGGCAGTACGGGACGACGAGCGGCTGCCCGTCGACCCCGCCGAGTTCCGCGGTGTCCTCGGCCACTTCGCCACCGGCGTCACGGTCGTCACGGCCCGGGACGAGGCCGGCCCGACCGGCTTCGCCTGCCAGTCCTTCGCCTCCCTCTCCCTCGACCCGCCGCTGGTGGTCTTCATGGTGGGCCGTACGTCGACGACCTGGCCGCGCATCGCCCGCGCGGGCACGTTCTGCGTCAACATCCTGGGGGCCGAACAGGGGCCGCTGTGCCGGGCGTTCGCGGTGAGCGGCGCCGACAAGTTCGCCGGGGTGTCCTACGACGCGGCCCCCGTGACCGGCTCCCCGCGCCTGGACGGCGTACCGGCCTGGGTGGACTGCCGCATCCAGAACGTCCACACGGGCGGGGACCACCTGATCGTGGTGGGCCGGGTGGAGGCGCTCGGCGGGGCGGCGGAGGGGGATCCGCTGCTGTTCCACCGGGGGCGGTTCGGACGGTTCACGGGCTGACGGCGACGCCGACATCCACCGGGTGACGGCGACGCCCGCGTTCGCCCGCTGACGGCGGCGCCCTCGTTCACCAGGGCCGCTCGACGACCTCGCCGCCGCTGCGGGTCTCGATCCGCAGCTTCCCCTTGTCGCCGTACGCCTCGTGGCGCCACGCGGCGAACACCTCCGCGATCCGGCGGCCTTCGTGGTCGCTGCCGCCGGACGGGATGAAGTTCACGGTCACGAGCGCCCTGACGGACTCGCCCTCCTGCCGGAGCCTGGCGGCCACCAGGAAGGGCCACATGCCGTCGTCGGCCTTGGTGAGGTGTTTGGCGTAGTAGTCGGTGAACTCCTGGGTCATGTCGAACCACCCGGCGGGCAGACAGGGCGGGGCGGTGCCTTCGGTGGGCGGCCCGGGGTCACCGGCGTCGTCGTCGGTGGTGTCGTCGGTGGGCGGCTGCGGGGCGCCGGTGTCCTCGTCGGTGGGCGGCTCGGCGCTGCCGGAGCCCTCGTCGGTGGTCTCGTCCGTCGGCGGCTCGGAGGAACCGGCACCGTCGTCGGTCGTCTCGTCAGCGCCCGGGCCCGACGTCTCGTCGGTCGTCTCGTCGGTGGTCCGGGCCGACGCCCGCGCCGACGCCTCCTCCGACGTCTCGTCCACGCCCCCGCCCGACGGCGCGTCCTGCGTCGTCTCGTCCGGCGAGCACGGCTGCTTCTCGGCGGCCAGTGACGGCGGCGGCGAGGGCCGCCCCTCGCCCGCCGCGCCTCCCGCCTTCTCGGTCCCGCATCCCGCCAGCACGGCGCAGAGCAGCCCCGCCACCGCCACGTTCCTCGACTTCATCATTTGCCCCCTCCATAGGAAGAGGGCCTCACGCGGCCGCGGGTTCCGCCGGAGCCGCGGTCCTGACGCCGCCGCCGGGGCGGCGGATCACCAGGGCCATCAGCGCGGCCACCGCGCACAGCGCGCCCGAGCCGTACCAGACCATGTCGTACGAGCCGAAGGCGTCGCGCGCGAGGCCGCCGAGGAAGGCGACGACGGCCGCGCCGACCTGGTGGGAGGCGAGCACCCAGCCGAAGACGATGGCGCTGTCCTCGCCGTAGTGCTCCCGGCAGAGCGCCAGCGTCGGCGGGACGGTGGCGACCCAGTCCAGGCCGTAGAAGACGATGAAGAACAGCATCGGCGGATGGATCGAGGGCGCGAGCAGCATCGGCAGGAACAGGAGCGAGATGCCGCGCAGCGCGTAGTACGTGGCGAGCAGGCGCCGGGACTCGAAGCGGTCGGTGAGCCAGCCGGAGAAGATCGTGCCGGCCACGTCGAAGACGCCGATGACGGCGAGCAGTCCGGCGGCGGCCGTCACCGGCATGCCGTGGTCGTGCGCGGCGGGCACGAAGTGCGTCTGGATGAGGCCGTTGGTGGACGCGCCGCAGATCGCGAAGGTGCCCGCGAGCAGCCAGAACGGTCCGGTGCGGACGGCCGAGACGAGCACCTTCAGCGCGCGGGCGGCCGCGCCGGGGACGGGCGCGGGCTTCTCGACGTACGTATCGGAACCGTACGGGGCGAGCCCCACGTCCGCCGGGTGGTCGCGCAGGAGCAGCCACACGAACGGCACCACCGCGAGGGCCGCGAGCGCGACCGTGACAGCGGCCGGGCGCCAGCCGTGGTGCTCCACCAGCCACGACAGGACCGGCAGGAAGATCAGCTGCCCGGAGGCGGACGCGGCGGTAAGGATACCGGTGACCAGGCCGCGCCGCTCGGTGAACCAGCGGTTGGTGACGGTCGCGGCGAACGCCAGCGCCATCGACCCGCTGCCGAGCCCCACGAGCAGGCCCCAGCAGAGCATCAGCTGCCAGGCGGAGTCCATGAAGACGGTGAGCCCGGCCCCGGCCGCGATCACCGTCAGCGCGACGGCCACCACCCGGCGGATGCCGAACCGGTCCATCAGCGCGGCGGCGAAGGGCGCGGTGAGCCCGTACAGCGCGAGGTTCAGCGAGACCGCCGACCCGATCGTGCCGCGCGACCAGCCGAACTCGTCGTGCAGCGGATCGATGAGCAGCCCCGGCAGCGACCGGAAGGCGGCCGCGCCGATGATCGTCACGAAGGTGACGGCGGCGACGAACCAGGCGCGGTGGAAGCGGCGGGCGGGCCGGGGCCGCGGGGAGGGGGCGGCCCGCTGCCCGTCCGGGGCGACGGCATCGGTTGTCTGGGACATGCCCACAGCCTCGCGGGGCGGCCCGGTCCGTACGAGTGGCTGGATAGCCATGGTTCGCAGGGATCGGGCCACACGGGCGGCGAGGGATCCGGCCGGGTAACGGCCGGGGGTCCGGCCATCGGGTTCGGGCCACGGGCCGAGGCCGGATTGTCTATCCTCGCACTCACATTGAGTGGCCGGGGACCCACTCGTGGTGATCATGGAGGGTGGGCCATGACCGAGCCGCTTACCGAACGGCTGCTGGTGGACTTGCGGGACGACGGCCGGGTGCAGGTGTCGTCCTGGCCCGCCGCGGAGCACTCCCCCGGACCGGCCGGGGAGCCGGTCGAGCTGGTGTGGCCGCTGGACGAGCAGGAGATGGCGGACCTGCGGTGGTATCTGGAGCAGTATCTGCGGATGCCGTTCGGGGTGTACGAGCAGCGCGGGCCGCGGGTGGCGGAGCGGTTGCCCGAGTGGGGTGCCCGGATCTTCGCGGCGCTGTTCGCCACGGCCGAGGCGAAGAAGGCGTACACGGAGGCGCGGACGCGGGGCGGGCAGCTGGAGATCGTGCTGCGGTCGGGCTCCGCGGAACGCCTCGGCCTGCCGTGGGAGCTGATGGCCGACCCGGCGCGCCCGGTCCCGATCGCACTCGACCAGGTCGCGGTCTCCCGCAGCCTCCAGACCGCCGACACCCGGCACGTGTTCACCGTTCCGGGCTCGCGTCTGCGGGTGCTGATGGTGATCTCCCGGCCGGACGGCGAGGCGGACGTCGGCTACCAGATGATCGCCCGGCCGCTGCTGCGCCGACTGGAGGCGGTGCGCGGGAGCGTGGAGCTGGTGGTGCTGCGGCCGCCGACGCTCAAACGCCTGGAGGAGGTGCTGACGCGGGCCCGCGAGGACGGCGAGCCGTTCCAGGTGGTGCACTTCGACGGCCACGGCGTGTTCGGCCCGCCACCGGCCTCCGGCGGCTGGGGCCCGATGATGTTCCAGCAGTCGGGCCCGCAGGGGATGCTGGCGTTCGAGAAGACCGGCGGCGGCAGCGACCTGGTGCCCGCGGGCCGGGTGGCCCAGGTCCTCGCCGGGGCGCGGGTGCCGGTGGCGGTCCTCAACGCCTGCCAGTCGGCGGTCGTCGGCTCCCAGGTCGAGGCGGCGGTGGCGACCCGGCTGATGCAGGAGGGCGTGGCCTCGGTGGTGGCGATGGCGTACAGCGTGTACGCGGTGGCCGCGGCCGAGTTCATGGCCGCCTTCTACGAGCGGCTGTTCGCGGGCGACCGCATGGCCTGGGCGGTCGCGGCGGGGCGCCGACGGCTCGCCCTCAACGACGAACGGCCCTCCCTCAAGGGGATGCTGCCGCTGGACGACTGGATGGTGCCGGTCTTCTACACCCGCAGCGAGGTGCGCTTCCCGGGGCTGCGCACCGAGCGCGAGTCGGCGGAGTCCCTGGACGGCATCCTCGACGCGATCCGCCGCCGCCCCGAAGGCGCCCAGGAGGCCGGACCGGGCCAGGAGCTCGCCGCGGAGGGCGAGTTCATCGGCCGCGACGCGCTGTTCTACCGGCTGGACGTCGCCGCCCGGCTCCAGCGCGTCGTGGTCCTGCACGGCCCCGGCGGGACCGGCAAGACGGAGCTGGCGAAGGCGTTCGGCCGCTGGTGCCGCGACACGGGCGCGGTCGACGAGCCGGAGTGGGTGATCTGGCACTCGTTCGAGCCCGGCGTGGCCTCGTTCGGCCTCGACGGCGTCGTCAACGCGATCGGGCGCCGCGTCTTCGGCGAGAAGTTCGACACGCAGTTCGTCCTGCTTGACGCCGCCCAGCGCCAGGAGGCGGTCGAGCGGGCCCTGAGGACCCGGCGCGTCCTGCTGCTGTGGGACAACTTCGAATCCGTACGGGCCATGCCGGACCCGGGGCAGGCCACGCCGCCGCTGCCGGAGCGGGAGCAGGGCGAGATGCGCGCCTTCCTGTCCCGGCTCGCCCGTGACAGCCGCGCCTCGGTCGTCATCACCAGCCGCTCCGACGAGGACTGGCTGGGCGAGAACGTCCGCCGCATCCGGGTCGACGGCCTGGACACCGAGGAGGCCACCCAGTACGCGGAGCAGCTCCTCGCCCCGTATCCGCACACGCGCGGGGCCCGCGAGTCGCGCGCGTTCGGCGAGGTGATGCAGTGGCTGGACGGCCATCCGCTGAGCATGCGGCTCGTGCTGCCGCACCTGGACACCACGAGCGCGCAGGACCTGCTGGACGGGCTGCGGGGCATCAAGGCGCTGCCGGGGAACGGCAACGGCGGCCGCACGACTTCGCTGGCGGCGAGCATCGCGTACTCCTTCGATCACCTGCCGCCGGAGGACCAGCGGGCGATGACCGTGCTGAGCCTGCTGCACGGGGTGGCGGACGCGAGCGTGCTCGGGGTCCTGTCGGTCATGAACGGGGTGCCCGAGCCGTTCCGCGGCCGCACCGCCGAGTACTGGGGGCAGCTGCTCGGCCGGGCGTCGGCCCTGGGCCTGCTGACACCCCTGTGGTCCGGGATGTACCGCATCCATCCGGCGCTGCCGGCCTATCTGGCCAACCACTGGAAGTCCCAGGCGGGCGACGCGTACGGCGAGCAGCGCACGGCCTCCGTCCGCGTCCTCATGGACGCGCACGTCTCCTTCAGCTTCTGGCTCAGCGAGCAGCTGGCCGGTGAGCAGGCCCAGCTCGCCATGGTGCTGATCACCGCCCACCGCCGGATGCTGGGGAGCATGCTCGGCGCCGCCCTCGACCAGCGCATGTGGGAGCACGCACAGCTCATCGCCCAACTCCTGGACTCCTACTGGGACATGCGGGGTCTGGGCGAGGAGGCCCGCGGCTGGACCGCCCGGATGAGGCTGGCCGCGGAGGGGCCGGGCGGCACCGCGCCCGACCTGAGCACTCCGGCCGGAGCCCTCTGGGCGTACGCCACCGGGTCGCAGGCCAACCGGGAGCTCGTGGCCGGCCGGCTCGACCTGGCCGAAAGCACCTACCGCTCGCATCTCCAAGCCCTGCTGGCCGGCCCCGACACCCCCGCGCAGCGCAAGAACATCGCCACCGGCTACCACCAGATCGGCATGGTCGCCCAGCACCGCGGCCGACTGGAGGAGGCCGAGGAGTGGTACCACAAGTCCCTCGCCATCGAGGAGGGCCTCGGCAACCGGACCGGCATGGCCAGCAGCTACCACCAGCTCGGCATCGTCAGCCAGCTGCGGGGCCGGATGACCAAGGCCGAGGAGTGGTACCACAAGTCCCTCGCCATCAAGGAGGACCTCGGCAACCAGTCCGGTATGGCCCGCAGCTACCACGCACTGGGCATGGTCGCCCAGCACCGCGGGCGCCTGGACGAGACCGAGGAGCTCTACCACAAGTCCCTCACCATCGAGGAGAACCTGGGCAACCGCCCCGGGATGGCCAGCAGCTACCACCAGCTCGGCGTCGTCAACCAGCTGCAAGGACGGCTCGCCAAGGCCGAGGAGTGGTACCACAAGTCCCTCGCCATCGAAGAGGACCTGGCCAACCAGCCGGGAATGGCGGGCAGTTACCACCAGCTCGGCGTCGTCAACCAACTCCAGGGGCGCCTGGAGGAGGCCGAGGAGTGGTACCACAAGTCCCTCGCCATCGAGGAGGCCCTCGGCGACCGGACGGCCATCGCCATCGGATACCAGCAGCTCGGCGCCGTCCACCACTTGAAGGGCGAACTGGCCACGGCCGAGGAGTGGTACCGCAAGTCCCTCGCCATCAAGGAAGACCTCGGCAACCGGCCCGGCATGGCCAGCAGCTACCACGCACTGGGGATCACCGCCCAGCACCGGAAACGGCTGACCGAGGCCGAGGAGTGGTTCCGCAAGTCCCTCGCCATCAAGGAGGACCTCGACGACCGGCCGGGCATGGCCGTGACGTACGGGCAGCTCGGCCTCCTGGCCGCGGAGCTGAACCGGCCGGACGAGGCCCTGGAGTGGACCGTCAGATGCGTGTCGCAGTTCGAGGAGGTCCCGCACCCCGAGACCGGTCAGGGCCCTTGGCGCCTGCGGCTGATGACCGAATTGCTGGGCATGCCCGCCCTGGAGCGGACCTGGCAGTCCGTCACCGGCACCCCGCTCCCCACCGCCGTACGCCAGTACGTCCTCACGCCCCCACCCGCCACCGACTGAAACCGACCCCCAGGAGGGCTCCCACCCATGGCCGACCCGACCACCGACCCCGTCGAGCTCGGTGTCCGCGCCGCCGCCCGGCGGCTCGCCCCGCAGACCTATCCCGGGCTCCCCGACGACGTGGAGGCCGCGCTGTACGCACGCGGCGCCGCCGCCCGGCCCGACCAGTACACCGACCTCAACTCCCTCGGCGCGCTCATCGTGAGCATCGGGACGCTGGCCTGGACGGTCTACAACGATCTGAAGAGCAGGGCGGCCGCGCCCCGGCGCGAGGTGACCGTGCGGCACGTGCAGGACCGGCTGGTCCGGGACGACGCGCTGCCGCCCGCGCTCGGCCCGGCCGAGCGGGACCGGATCATCGTCGTCACCGTCGACGAGATCCTCGACGCGGCGGCCCGGCAGGAGGAGCCGGGACAGCCGCAGTAGCGATGGCCTGACCAGCATGGTCCGCAGAGATCGGGCCACGTACACTCGCCCCATGACCACGCCCCCGCCGCACCGCGTCGTCGTCCTCGCCCTCGACGGCCTGCTCCCCTTCGAGCTCGGCATACCGCAGCGGATCTTCGGGCGGGCGCGGAGCGCGGGCGAGGGGCGGGAGGCGCTGTACTCCGTGACCACCTGCTCGGTGCGGCCGCCCGGGCCCGTGCAGACCGACGCCGACTTCGCCGTGCTCGTGGAGAACGGGCCCGAGGCGCTGGCCCTCGCCGACACCGTGGTCGTGCCCGCCTCGCACGAGCTGGGGCCGGTGTACGAGGAGGGCGTGCTCACGGACGAGCTCGCGCGGGCCTTCGCGTACGTACGGCCCGGTACGCGCATGGTCTCCATCTGCACCGGCAGCTACGTGCTGGCCGCCGCCGGGTACCTCGACGGGCGGCCCGCCACCACCCACTGGTGGCACGCCGAGCACTTCCAGCGGCTCTTCCCGTCCGTCGCCGTCGACCCGGACGTGCTGTTCGTCGACGACGGGGACGTGCTGACCTCGGCCGGGGTCGCCGCCGGGATCGATCTGTGCCTGCACCTGGTGCGGCGCGACCACGGGGCGGCGGTCGCCAACGACGTGGCGCGGCGGACCGTGGTGCCGCCGCACCGCGAGGGCGGACAGGCCCAGTTCATCGAACGGCCGCTCCCCGCACCGCAGTCGGCCACCACCACGGCCGCGCGCGCCTGGGCGCTCGGGCGGCTCGACGAGCCGATCCAGCTGCGGGACATGGCGGAGCAGGAGGCGATGTCCGTACGGACGTTCACGCGCCGGTTCCGCGAGGAGACGGGGCTCAGCCCCGGGCAGTGGCTCACCCAGCAGCGCGTGGAGCGCGCCCGGCACCTGCTGGAGTCGAGCGACCTGTCCGTGGACCGGATCGCCCGCGATGCCGGATTCGGTACGGCGACCTCGCTGCGCCAGCACCTACAGGCTGCGCTCGGGGTCCCGCCGACCGTCTACCGGCGCACCTTCCGCGCCGCCGGAACCAAGGCCTCGGGCGGCTGAGCGGTCGCGCGTCGGTTCCCGCAGCACCCCGACCACCGTCAGCAGCAGCGTGAGGCCGACCCCGGCCAGGATCGCCGTCGAGGGGGCCACCGAGCGCAGCAGGACGCCGGAGAGGGTGCCGGTGACCGCGTAACCGGCGCCCACGGCCGCGTACATCACCGAGTACCCGGCGGTCAGCGCGCTCGGCGGCAGCACCTCGCGCAGCAGCAGGTTGCGGGTGAGCATCGCCCCGGCCTGCAGGACGCCCGCGAGCACCAGGAACACCGCGAGCCACACCGCGCCCGGCAGCAGCGCGACGAGCGCCACGCACCCCGAGACCGCGAGCAGGAGCACCAGGCTCTGCGCGCGCAGGGCGCCGGGCCACGAACGCAGCCCGTACACGAACGCGCCCGCCGCCGACCCGGCCGAGAACCCGGCGAGCAGCGGGCCCGCCCAGCCGAGCGCGATGCCGCGCTGCTCCAGCAGGGCGGGCAGGACGAGTTCGGCCAGGGCGAGCAGGGAGATGCCGGCCGCGCCGGTCACGTACACCGGCCAGGCCCGCCACAGCACCCGGCGCATCGGCTCGCCGCCCCGGTCGGCGGTGTCGGCCTTCCAGCCCGGCGGCAGCGCCCAAAGGCCGGCGACGGCGGCGGCCATCAGCCCGGCCGCGAGCAGCATCGGAAGGTAGGGGCGCACGCTCAGCGCCAGCCAGGTGGTGACAGCCGGGGTCACCGACCAGATGCCGAATATCAGCATCGACTCACCGCTGACCGCCTGTTGGACCGCCTTTTCGGGTACGAGCGAGGCGAGCATCGCGCGCAGTCCCCCGGAGGTCGCGGCGGGCGCCGCCCCGGCGACGAACGCGGCGGCGCCGAGCACCACCGGGTGCGCGTCGTGGGCGAGGCCGAGCGCGGCGAACCCCACCGCCCCGCCCGCGAGCCCCGCCGCCAGGTGCGGCCGCGCCCGCTCGGCGCGCAGCCGCATGCCGAGCAGGGGGGCGCCGACGATCTCGCCGAGTACGTAGGCGGCGGCGAGCACCGCGCCGAGGGTGTACCCGCCGGGCCGGTCGCGGACCATGAAGACGACGGCCAGCGGCGCCATCGCGACCGGAGCGCGCGCCCCGACGGCGACGAGCGCCCAGGTCAGGACGGGGCGCGTGGCGAGGTCGCGGTAGCTCATGGGGCTGAAGATAGCCCGGGGGCGAGGGGTGGCCACAAACGGATATCGGCACTCGGAAGCCCGCCCTCAGAAGGTCAGCACACCGCGTGCCACCCTCCCCTGCCGCGCGTCCTCGACCGCCTTGGCGAAGTCCTCGACGGGGTACGTCTCCGTCACCAGCTCGTCGAGGAGCAGGGCGCCGGTGCGGTACAGCTCGGCGTACCGGGGGATGTCGTGCTGGGGCCGCGAACTCCCGTACCGGCAGCCGAGGATGGACTTGTCCAGGAACATCGCGGCGGGCGCGAACGTCGCCTCGGCGGTCGGCGCGGGCATCCCGAGCAGGATCGCCTGGCCGTGCCGGTCGAGCAGGTCGACGGCCTGGCGGACGAGCCCGACGTGGCCCACACACTCGAAGACGTGGTCGGCGCCGGTCGCCAGGACCTCCCGTACGCCGTCCGCCGACGCCAGGAAGTGGGTGGCGCCGAACCGCCGGGCGGCGGCCTCCTTCGCCGGGTTGGTGTCGACGGCGACGACCGTCCGCGCGCCCGCGATCCGGGCGCCCTGAAGGACGTTGAGGCCGATGCCGCCGGTGCCGATGACGACGACGGTGTCGCCGCGGTCGACGCGGGCCCGGTTCAGCACGGCGCCCACGCCGGTGAGGACGGCGCACCCGATGAGGGCGGCGGAGGCGAGCGGCAGATCGGGGGGAATCCTGACGGCCTGGACGGCCTTGACCACCGTACGTTCGGCGAAGGCGGAGTTGGAGGCGAACTGGTGGACGGGGGCGCCGTCGCGCGAGAACGGCCGCCCGGGCCGTCCGATCGCCTTGCGGCACATGGTGGGCCGCCCCCGGTCGCAGTCGGCGCAGGCCCCGCAGTTGGCGAGGGTGGAGAGCGCCACGTGGTCGCCGGGGGCGACATGGGTGACGCCCGCCCCGACCGCCTCGACGACGCCCGCGCCCTCGTGGCCGAGCACCACGGGCACGGGGAAGGGGATCGTCCCGTCGATGACGGACAGGTCGGAGTGGCAGAGCCCGGCGGCGGCGATCGCCACCTGGACCTCGCCGGGCCCCGGGTCGCGTACCTCCAGGTCGTCGACCACCTGCGCGTGCGTACCGTCGAACAGAACACCTCTCACTGACCCCGTGCCTCCTTCGGCAGGCCGAGCACGCGCTCGGCGATGATGGTGCGCTGGATCTCGTCGGAGCCGCCGTAGACGGTGTCGGCCCGCGAGAAGAGGAACAGCCGCTGGAGCGGGTCGAGTTCGTACGGCCGCTCCTCGCTCCAGTCGTAGGGCCCGACCGTGCCGGCCGCGCCCCGTACGGCCATGGCGAGCTCACCGAGCCGCTGGTGCCAGCCGCCCCAGAGGAGCTTGGCGACGCTGGGGGCGGCGGGGTCGTCGCCGCGGCCGCCGAGGGTGCGCAGCGCGTTCCAGCGCATGGTGCGGAGCTCGGCCCATTGACGGACGAGGCGGTCGCGGAGGAGGGGGTCGGCTTCGCTCGACCGCCGGATCACTTCCTCCAACTCGGCTTCGAACCCGATCTGCTGGACCAGGGTGGAGACTCCGCGTTCGACGGCGAGGAGGTCCATGGCGACGCGCCAGCCGTTGCCCTCGCCGCCGACGAGGTGGTCGGGGTGGGCGCGGGCGCCGTCGAAGAAGACCTCGTTGAACTCGCTCGTCCCCGTCAGCTGCCGGATCGGCCGCACCTCGACCCTGCCGTCGGGCTGGTCCATGGGGACGAGGAGGAGGGAGAGCCCGTGGTGGCGCTGCGAGCCGGGTTCGGTACGGGCGAGCACGAAGCACCAGTCGGCTTCGTGGGCGTGCGAGGTCCAGATCTTCTGGCCGGTGAGGCGGTACGTGCCGGTGGCCGGGTCGCGGGTGGCTTTCGTACGGACGGCGGCGAGGTCGGACCCGGCGCCGGGTTCGCTGTACCCCTGGCACCAGATCGTCTCGCCGCGGGCGATGCCGGGGAGGAAGCGGGCCTTCTGGGCGGGGGTGCCGTGGGTGAGGAGGGTGGGGGCGAGGAGGTTTTCGCCGATGTGGCCGGGGCGGGGTGGGGTGTTCTGTGTCCGGGCGTACTCCTCGGCCCAGACGATCTGCTGGGTGAGGGTGGCGTGCCGGTTCCCGTACGGCGTGTCCCCCCACCCGAGCCCGATCCACCCGCCCTCGCCGAGCGTCCGCTCCCAGTCGCGCCCCGACCGGTCAGGCGGGTGGGCGTCGAGCCAGGCGCGGGCGTGGTGGCGGAAGGTGTCGTCTTCCGGGGGGAAGGTGAAGTCCATTGCGGTGCCTCTCTGGTCGCGTGGTGCCTGTCCCCCACCCCGCCCCTTCCCTAAAGCCCTGGGCCGGGCGGCTGGTTCGTCGACTGCGAGCCGGTGGGGGCTGGTCGCGCAGTTCCCCGCGCCCCTGAAAATGCCGCTCCGCGGCAATCCCCTGGGCGCCCCGAAGGGGCGCATCTCAGGGGCGCGGGGAACTGCGCGAGCAACCCACCACGGCCCGCGGACGAACGAAGCGGGGTGCAGGGGCCGCAGGCCCCGCAACGGGGTCCGGGGGCGCAGTCCCCGGGAGAGCCACCTCAACCCCCACCCGCCCCCGGAGGGTTTAGGGAAGGGGCGGGGTGGGGGCCGCGTTCGGGCGCGCGTCAGAGCTCGCCGCCCGCTCCATCTCCCCCACCCGCTCCAGCAGCGGCATGGGATCCACCCCCACACCCCCCGGCAGGAACTCCGCGATCCGCTCCGGCGTCCACGCCCCCTCCGCCACATACCCCGCCCGCAGCTCCCGCGGCTGCGCCCACACCGCGATCTTGGGCCCGGCCACGGTGTACACCTGTCCGGTGATCCCCGCCGCACGGGCCCGCTCACTCAGCAGGTACACCACGAACGCCGCCACATCCTCCGGCTCGCCGATCTCCTTGAGTTCGAGAGGGACGTTGGCCGACATCCGGGTACGGGCGACGGGGGCGACCGCGTTCGCCGTGACGCCGTACTTGTGCAGCCCCAGCGCCGCACTGCGGACCAGCGAGATCACACCCCCCTTCGCCGCGCTGTAGTTCGCCTGCGCCACACTCCCCTGATGGTTCCCGCTGGTGAAACCGATCAGCGTCCCCGCGCCCTGCTTCCGCATCACGGCAGAGGCCGCCCGGAACACCGTGAACGTGCCCTTGAGGTGCGTGGCGACCACCGGGTCCCACTCCTCCTCCGTCATGTTGAAGAGCATGCGCTCGCGCAGGATCCCCGCCACGCACACCACCCCGTCCACCCGGCCCCACCGGGTGAGCGCGGTGTCGACGATCCGCTGGCCGCCCGCCATCGTGGAGATGTCGTCGGCGACCGCCACCGCCTCGCCGCCCGCCGCCTCGATCTCCTTGACCACCGCGTCCGCGATCTCGCTGCTGGGCGAGGCGCCCTCGATCGAGACGCCGTAGTCGTTGACGACGACCTTCGCGCCCTGGGCCGCCGCCGCGAGCGCCACCGCGCGGCCGATGCCGCGCCCCGCACCGGTCACGGCGACCACTTTGCCTGCCAAGAAGTTCCCCACGCCCGGCCCCTTCCCGCGGTTTCTGACGGACCGTTAGATTTTATGGCCCGGTGAACCGGAGAAGACAAGCCCCTGGGAGGCCCCAGATGCCAGCCGAGCCGACGACCTCCACCATGCCCCCCGAGTTCCACGACATCGCCAAACGCGTGAACAACTGGGGTCGTTGGGGCCCGGACGACGAGATCGGCACGCTCAACCTGATCACCGACGACGTCGTACGCGAGGCCGCCACCACCGTCCGCACCGGCCGCCGCATCCCCCTCGCGCTCCCCCTGGAGCAGAACGGCGTCCAGACCGGCCTGATCCCCGGCCGGGTCAACCCCCTGCACACCATGGTGCAGATCAACCAGGAGATCTTCGGCCCGGGCACGGTCGCCACCAGCGACGACGCCGTGACGTTCGGGCTCCAGGCCGCCACCCACTGGGACGCGCTGACCCACGTCTCGCACTCCGGCCGCATCTACAACGGCCGCCCGGCCACCACCATCACCGCCCACGGCGGCGCCGAGTTCAGCGGGATCGACAAGCCCCGCCACGTCGTCTCGCGCGGCGTCCTGCTGGACGTGGCCCGCGCCCACGGCGTGGACCGGCTGCCCGGCGGCCACGCGGTCACCCCCGAGGACCTGGCGGCGGCCGAGGAGCTGGGCGGCGTCACCGTACGCGCGGGCGACATCGTCCTCGTACGCACCGGGCAGATCCAGCTGTGCCTGGGCGGCGACAAGCACGGGTACGGGTTCCCCTCGCCGGGCCTCTCGCTCCGTACGCCCGAGTGGTTCCACGCGCGCGATGTCGCGGCCGTCGCCAACGACACCCTCACCTTCGAGATCTTCCCGCCGGAGGTCGAGAACCTGTGGCTGCCGGTGCACGCGCTCGACCTGGTGGAGATGGGGATGCTGCAGGGCCAGAACTGGAATCTCGAAGAGTTGTCCACAGCCTGTGCGGAAGAGCGGCGGTACGCGTTCTGGCTGTCGGCGATGCCCGAGCCGTTCGTGGGCGCCACGGGGACGCCGGTCGCGCCGGTCGCCGTGCTCTAGGGGGCGACCCGGACACATATCCACGGGTGGCGGCGCGTCATGCGCACCCCGAGCACGGCACGGCGGCCGCCACCCGGCTCCGGCGTGCTCGCCCTGCTCCCCATGCCCTGAAGGAGCCTTGCCCTGAGCTCACGCCGAGCCACGACCCGCACTCGCCGAGGAGAGCCAGGACCGGCCCAGGACGGACCAAGGGCCAGTCCGCGCCCTCGGCGTCCCCTCGCGACGAATCGCTCATCCAAGGGTGATCAGGCCGACACGACGCGTCAACACCTAGTGAAAGCTTTGCCGCTTACGCCCTATTTGTGACAGCGCACGACGGCTCATACGCGCCCGGCTCATACGCCCCGCCGGTGCGCTCCGGCGCGCCCCCGTCGCAGCACCGGTCCACCTCGCACCAGATCGACTTGCCCGCGCCCTCGGCCTGCCAGCCCCAGCGGTCGGCGAGGCCGTCGACCAGCTCAAGGCCCCGGCCGTTGGTGTCGTCGCCGTCCGCGTGGCGCGGCTTGGGGGCGCACGCGCTGGTGTCGGCCACCTCGACCCGGACCGTACCGCCGTCGGCCGGTCCGCCGACGGGGCCGAACAGCATCCGCAGCACGGCGGGGCAGCCGGTGTGCACCACCGCGTTGGTGACGAGCTCCGAGATCAGCAGGATCAGCGTCTCGGCGAGCGGCTCGTCCAGCCGTATCCCGGACCCGGCCAGCCGCGAGCGGGCCCATCTGCGAGCGCGCCCCACCTCGGCGGGGTCGGCTCCGACCTCCAACTGAACCTGAAGCACCTGCACCGCTCACACCATCCGAACCGGCGGACACATCGCCTCGCGCCTCGACAAGCTCACGGAACGTGATTTCCTTACGAGACAGCATGGTTGACGTACAGTCACCGCAACAAGCGCTTCAGGCATATTCCAGCGCGAAGGAGTACGCGTGGTGCATACTGTGCGACGCACATTGCGGGGGGTCGAACAAGGGCGCGCAGGATGCCTGGGGGATCGCACCCCACGGAGGGTACCGGAGGGCGGCCCCGACTCCGGCGCGTGACGAGTCCGGCTTAGGACACAACCCGGTATCGACGCTCGGTGACGTTTCATCACGCTCCGGCCAACGCCTCGTCAGACTGCGGGCCGCCCCGCCGAGCACGCATCACATCGCCTCCTCCAGCGCCGCCGCCTGGAGCTCCTGTGCCCGGGCCGTCGCCGGCCACCGCTCGCGCCGCAGCCACGCCCGCTTCAGGTGCAGATGGACCTCCGCCTCCCAGGTGAAGCCCATCCCGCCGTGCACCTGGAGGCAGTCCCGGGCGCACCGCACCGCCGCCTCGTCGGCCAGCAGCTTGGCGCCCGCGATCTCCACCGGGTCCCCGGTCACGGCCGCCGCGTACACGGCGGCGCGGGCCACCTCCGTGCGGACCAGCATCCGCGCGCACAGGTGCTTGACCGCCTGGAAGGCGCCGATGGGCTGCCCGAACTGCTCGCGTTCGCGGGCGTATTGGACCGCCGTCTCCGTGGTGCGGCCCGCGCTGCCCAGCTGCTCGGCGGCGGTCAGCAGCGCCCGTTCCGACGGGCCCCCGTCCCCGCCGGCCGGGAGGCGGTGCAGGGGGGTGAGCGGGTCGGCCGAGCGGATCGGCTGGGCGCCGGTGACGTCTCCCCGTACGACGTCGGCCTCCGCCAGCCACTCCACCAGGCCCCCGTCGGGCGCGGTCACCACCGTGTCGCCCTCGGCCGCCCCCTCGACCAGGCCCGCCGCCAGCTGCGTGGCGATCAGCGGGCCGGGGAGCAGCGCCCGCCCGGCCTCCTCGAAGAGCAGCACCGCCTCGGGCAGCCCGAGCCCCACCCCGCCCGCCTCCTCCGGCAGCCGCAGCGCGAAGAACCCGGCCTCGCCGAGCGCCCGCCACAGGCCCCGGTCGAGCCCTCCCCCGTCGGCGGCGGCCCGCAGCGCCGCGGAGTCGAAGCGCCGGGCGAGCAGCTCCCGTACGCCCGCCTTCAAGGCCCTTTGGTCATCCGTGAGTTGGAAGTCCATCAGCGGCCCTTCGGCAGGCCGAGGATCCGCTCGGCGACGATGTTCCTCTGGATCTGCGAGGTGCCGGCGGCGATGGTGTACGCGAGCGAGGAGAGCCGGTCCAGGGTCCACTCGCGGCCGAGGTCGAGGGCGTCGGGGCCGAGGACGGCGGCGGCCGCGTCGTACAGCTCCTGGCGGGCGTGCGAGTAGCGGAGCTTGAACACCGAGCCGCCGACCCCGGGCGGTCCGCCGGATCGCTCGGATTCGCTCACGTTCCACTGGATCAGTCGCCACAGAGCGGTGAACTCGGCGTGCAGGCACCCCAGTCGGCGCCGGATCACGGGGTCGTCCCAGGTGCCGTTCTTGTGGGCCGCGCGGGCGATCTCCACCAGGACGCGGCGGCACGCGACCACCTCGCCGACGAAGGCCGTGCCGCGCTCGTACGACAGCGTCACCATGGTCACGCGCCAGCCGTCGTTCTCGGCGCCGACCCGGTGGCCGACCGGGATCCGCACCTCGTCGAGGAAGAGCTGGGCGAACTCGTCCGACCCGGCGAGCGTGCGCAGCGGCCGGACCGTGATGCCGGGCGCGTCCATGGGCATCGCCAGCCAGGTGATGCCCCGGTGCTTGGGCGCGTCCGGGTCGGTGCGCACCAGCAGTTCGCACCAGTCGGCGACCTCCGCGTGCGAGGTCCAGATCTTGGAGCCGCTCACCACGTACGCGTCCCCGTCGCGCACCGCCCGGGTCCGCAGCGCCGCCAGGTCCGAGCCCGCGTCGGGCTCGCTGAACCCCTGGCACCACACCTCGTCCCCGCGCAGCACCGGCTCCAGCCACCGCGCGCGCTGCTCCTCGGTGCCCTCGGCCGCGATGGTGGGGCCCGCGTGCAGCAGCCCCACGAAGTTCGCGCCGACATAGGGCGCCCCGGCGCGCTCGGTCTCCTCCAGGAAGATCAGCCGCAGGGTGGCGGACGCGCCCCAGTGCACGCGCGCGTACCCGGCGTCGTACAGCCTCCGCTGCCAGCCGGTGTCGTACGCGCGCCGCCCCGGCCAGTCCAGCGGGTCCGGCTTCGGCGGCAGCCCCGGCAGCACGGCCGCCAGCCACTCCCTGAGGCGTGCCCGGAACTCCTCCTCCTCGGGCGTGTACGAGAGGTCCATCAGCGGTCGAGGTCCAGGCCCAGCATGCGGATCGCGTTGCCCCGCATCAGCTTGTACACCGTCTCGTCGTCGAGGCCCTTGACGTGGTCGAGGGCGACCTCCTTGGTGTGCGGCCAGGTCGAGTCGACGTGGGGGTAGTCGGTCTCGAAGGTGGCGTTGTCGACGCCCACGGTCTCGATCGACGCGATGCCGTGCTTGTCGCGGAAGAAGCAGCAGAAGATCTGCCGGTAGTAGTACGAGGAGGGCGGCTCGGGGATCAGGTCGCGGACCCCGCCCCAGGCGCGGTGCTCCTCCCACACGTCGTCGGCGCGCTCCAGGGCGTACGGGATCCAGCCCATCTGCCCTTCGGAGTACGCGAGTTTGAGGCGCGGGAACTTCACCAGGACGCCGGAGAAGAGGAAGTCCATCATCGACGCCATGGCGTTGTTGAAGGACAGCGACGCCTGGACGGCGGGCGGGGCGTCCGGGGATGCGGCGGGCATCTGGCTGCTGCTCCCGATGTGCATGTTGACGACCGTGCCCGTCTCCTCGCAGACCGCGAAGAACGGGTCCCAGTAGCCGGAGTGGATCGAGGGCAGCCCCAGATAGGTGGGGATCTCGGAGAACGTCACGGCCCGTACCCCGCGTGCGGCGTTGCGCCGGATCTCGGCGACGGCGAGGTCGATGTCCCACAGCGGGATCAGGCAGAGCGGGATCAGCCGCCCCCCGCTGTCCCCGCACCACTCCTCCACCATCCAGTCGTTGTAGGCGCGCACACACGCGAGCGCGACCTCCTTGTCCTGCGCCTCCGCGAACGTCTGCCCGCAGAACCGGGGAAAGGTCGGGAAGCAGAGGCTGGCCTCGACGTGGTTGAGGTCCATGTCGGCGAGCCGCGCCTTCGGGTCCCAGCACCCCTGCCGCATCTCCTCCCGCGTGATGCCGTCCAGCGTCATCTCGTCCCGGGAGAAGCCGACGGCGGCGATGATCCGCTTGTACGGGAAGAGCAGGCCCTCGTACTCCCACCAGTCCGTGACCTGGCCCGCCGGATCCGTGGTGAACCGGTACTTCCCGCCGACGTACGCCAGGTCCCCGATCCCGGCGGTGAAGGGCTTCGGCCCCTTGTCGCGGTACTTGCCGGGGAGCCAGGTCTCGAAGAGGTGCGCGGGCTCGATCACATGGTCGTCGACGCTGACGATGCGCGGCAGTTCGGTCATACGAGGCCTCCACCCGGCTACATATCTGATGACCCGTCAGAAATCAGGCTAGCCCCGCACCCCTGGACCGACAAGGCGGTGCGCCCTACGCTCTGCCCACGATCTGACTAGTCGTCAGTTACGCGGTCACCGGGAGTCGAAGTGAACGACACCGCACACGCACTGGGCGCCTCGCGCACCCTCTGGGAACTGGTCGCCCGCCGCGCCGCCCTCACCCCCGACCGGCCCGTCCTGCTCCAGGACGACCGCGCCCTGAGCTTCGGCGAGCTGCGCGACCGCGCCGAGCGGGTGGCGGCGGGCCTGTACGGCATGGGCGTACGGCCCGGCACGGTGGTCGCCTGGCAGCTGCCGACCCGGATCGAGACCGCGCTCCTCTCGTTCGCCCTGGCCCGACTGGGGGCCGTCCAATCGCCCGTCATCCCCTTCTACCGGGACCGCGAAGTGGGCTTCGCGCTGCGGGAGTCGGGGGCGGAGTTCTTCGCGGTGCCCGGGCTCTGGCGCGGGTTCGACCACGGCGATATGGCGGCCCGGCTCGGCGCGCGCGGCGTCTTCGAGGCGTACGAGACGCTCCCGGACGGCGACCCGGCCGTCCTGCCGCCCCCGCCCGCCGACGGCACCACCGTCCGCTGGATCTACTGGACCTCGGGCACCACCTCCGACCCCAAGGGCGTGCTGCACACCGACCGCTCACTGATCGCGGGCGGCTCGTGCCTGGCGCACGCGCTGCACCTGTCGGCGGACGACGTGGGCTCGATGGCGTTCCCGTACGCCCACATCGCCGGGCCCGACTACACGGTGATGCTGCTCCTGTACGGCTTCCCGGCGGTGATGTTCGAGCAGTTCGCGCTGCCGGACGCGCTGGAGGCGTACCGCAAGCACGGGGTGACGGTGGCGGGCGGGTCGACGGCGTTCTACTCGATGTTCCTGGCCGAGCAGCGCAAGCGGCCGGGCGAGAAGGTCATCCCCTCGCTGCGGCTGCTCGCGGGCGGCGGGGCGCCCAAGCCGCCGGAGGTCTACCGCGCCGTCGTACGGGACATGGGCGTCCAGCTCACCCACGGCTACGGCATGACCGAGGTCCCGATGATCACGATGGGCTCGCCGGACGACACGGAGGAGAACCTGGCGACGACGGAGGGGCGGCCGCCGGAGGGCATGGAGATACGGATCGTCGACGGCGAGGTGCGGCTGCGGGGGGAGGCCGTGTGCCAGGGGTATCTGGACCCCGCGCAGACCGCCGAGGCCTTCGACGCGGAGGGGTTCCTGCGCACGGGCGATCTGGGGTTCGTGAAACCGAGCGGGCATCTGGTGCTCACCGGGCGGCTCAAGGACGTGATCATCCGCAAGGGCGAGAACATCTCGGCGAAGGAGATCGAGGATCTGCTGGCCGCGCATCCGGGCGTCGGGGACGTGGCGGTGGTCGGGCTGCCGGACGTGGAGCGGGGTGAGTTGGTCTGCGCGGTGGTCGAGCAGCCGCGGGGTGTTGGTGAGTTGACCTTGGCCGAGGTCACCTCCTATCTGCGGGAGCGGGGGCTGTCCGTGCACAAGCTGCCGGAGCGGCTGGAGGTGGTGGAGGCTTTGCCGCGCAACGAGACGTTGCGGAAGGTACTGAAGTACCGGTTGCGGGAGAGGTTCGGGGGTGGTGGGGGCTGAGTGCTTGGCTGCGGGCCGGTGGGGGCTGGTCGCGCAGTTCCCCGCGCCCCTTGAAGCGCCCCTCCGGGGCGCCCAGGGGATTGCCGCGCAGCGGCATCTAAGGGGCGCGGGGAACTGCGCGAGCAACCCAGCACGGTCCGCAGGCAAAAGTCACCGCACCCCAGCGGAGCGCTCAGGCGGAGAGTGGTTGCTCCTCCTCCCCCGCCGCCGCGTCCACGTCCCCGTACACGTCGAACAGCCGCCGTACCCCCAGCGCCGCCAGCACCCGGTTCACATGGGAGCCCTCGACCGCGCCCCGGGCCGGGAGGATCAGGCGGAGCCTGCCCCGGCAGGAGCGGATCAGGCGGCGGGTGGCGATCAGGACGCCCACGCCGCTGGAGTCGCAGAACAGCACCCCGGACAGATCGAGCACCAGATCGCGCCGACCCGCCGCCACCGCGTCGTGGACCACCCGCCTGACCTGCGGCGCCGTCACCAGGTCCAGTTCTCCGCGGACGCGCACCACGGCCCATCCGCCCTGCTCGGCCTCGTTCACGATCAGCCTCACGCGTCCGGTACCTCTCTGTGCCGTCGGCCCCCCGCCCGTCCCCGGCGCCTTCCCGGACCGCGGCGCGCGAAACCACTTCGCCCCTACCACGACCTGCCGTTTCGGGGGCGCACTTGCCGCAAAGGAGCGCTCGTTCTCGGCCGCGCGCACTACATTCGAGGAGACACGAGTACACAGGGGTGCGGACAAAAGGCACAAAGCACGCACGACGGTACACGCGTAGACGGTTGGGGAGCCGCATGGCGAAGGACGCACCACCTCGCTGGGACCGCAGGATGCAGCAGCGCCTGGCGCGCGGCGAGGCGGCCGCACTCGGTGAGCTGTACGACCGGTTCGCCTCGCTGGTGCACAGCCTGGCCCACCGCGTGCTCGGCGAGGACTCCGCCGCCGACCAGATCACCCGCGAGGTGTTCGGTTACGTGTGGGAGAACCCGGACGCGTACGACCCCAAGCAGGGCTCCATGCGCTCCTGGGTCGCCAAGCTCACCCAGCGCCAGGCCGTGCTGCGGCTGCGCCAGGCCGAGGCGGCGCAGTACGCGGAGCACGGCGGCGGCTCCACCGAGGAGCTGGAGGCGAAGGTGCGGCGGGCCACCGCGGCCGCCCGCGCCGACTACATCGTGACGTCGATGCCCGCGCCGCTGCGGCAGGCCCTGGAGCTGGCGTACCACCAGCGCCGCGACTACCGGCAGGCCGCCGCCGACCTCTCCATCAGCGAGGACGAGGCCCGGCGCCGGCTGCGGCTCGGGCTCCAGCTGCTGTCCACGGCGAACACCCGCCCGCCGGAGGGGTCCTCGCCGCCCGGTTACGGACGTGCGCTGTGAACGGGCCCGCCGAGCAGGGGCCGCTTCCCGACGACGAGAACGGCACGCCGCGCATACCGCCGCCGCGCCGGGCGGCGGACGACATCGAGCGCCTGCCGCCGCCGGAGCTGGTGGCGCAACCTGTGGTCCGCTCGCACGCCATACTGAAATCACTGCTCGGGGCGTGGGCGCTGACCGCGTGCTCGGCGGAGGAGACCGAGGCCGTGGAGGCACACCTCACCGAGTGCGCGCCCTGCGCGGACGAAGCGCTGCGGCTGCGGGACGCGGTGGGGCTGCTGCACACCGACCGCAGCCTCGACCTGGACCCGCTGCTGCGGTCCCGGGTCCTGGAGAACTGCCTGGGCCGGCGCCCGGCGCGCATCCCGGTGCCGGACTGGGCGTCCGCGTACGACGCGGAGGCCGCCCGGCTCGACGCGCTGCTCAACGACTTCGGCGACGCGGAGTGGCACGCGCCGGTGCGGCTGAAGTGGTTCGAGCGGGAGCAGCAGGTGAACCGCAAGACGACGGTGGCGGGCGTGATCGGCCACCTCATGGCGGTGGACGGCCTGGTGGCGGCGGCGCTGGGTCTGGACGACCCGGCGGGCGCGGGCCTGCCGTCCGGTCCGACGGCCCGCACCGAGGCCTTCTGGACCTCGACGCGCTTTCCGCTGACGCGGGCGGTACGGGAGCCGTGGCGCGAGCAGACGCACACGCTGATCCGTACGGTGTCGTTCGCGGGCCGGGGCGCGGCCGAACTGGCCGTGCCCTACGGCGACTTCGCGCTCCCGCTCCAGGACGCGCTCCTGGACCGGGCCTTCGAGTGCTGGATCCACGCGGGGGACATCGCGGACGCGGTGGACTACCCGTACGAGGCGCCGTCCGGGGCGCATCTGCACCGGATGATCGACCTGGCGGCGCGGATCCTGCCGGATGCGCTGGCGGCTCGGCGTCGTGCGGGTCTTGCGGCGCCGCCGCGGCATCTGGTGGCGGCGGGCGCCCCCGGCCGCTCCCTCCGTCTGGAGATCGAGGGCGCGGGAGGCGGCGTCTGGCACATCGCGCTCGACTCGCCCGCCGCCGTCGGGTCCCCCGACCACGAGGTGGCCCACATCGCCCTGGACGGCGTCGAGTTCTGCCGCCTGGCGGCGGGCCACGTGCCGCCGGAGGACGCGGCGGCGGGCCGCCTCGGCGACCGCGAGGCGATCAGGGACGTACTACTGGCGACGGCGTCACTGAGCAGGTTGTAGGTCCCACCCCACCCCTTCCCTAAACCCTCCGGGGGTGGGGGAGGGGTGAGGGTGTTCTTCCGGGGGCTACGCCCCCGGACCCCCGGGCGGGGCCTGCGGCCCCTGCACCCCGCTCCGTTCGCCTGCAGGCCGTGTGTGGCTTGTCGCGCAGTTCCCCGCGCCCCTAACCACCTAGGGGCGCGGGGAACTGCGCGAGCAACCCAGCACGGTCCGCAGACAGACAGGGGGTCCGGGGGCGCAGCCCCCGGGAAACCGCCCTCCTCCCCCTCTCCCCCGGAGGGTTTCGGGAAGGGGTGGGGTGGGGGCTCAAACCCGTGGGCGTGGCACCTCGCCCCAGGGACCCGGTAGCGTGGCTCGACGATTCCGTAGTCCCACGCGTAGGAGTCCCGGTGACGCAGAGCCGACAGGGTGACGAGCCGCAGCTGCCCGCTGTACGGCCCGCACACGAGGGCGTCGTGCTGCCCGCCGACGGATCCGCCCCCCTGCCCCCGGGCCCACCCGGCGCCCAGCCCTGGGGGCAGCCCTGGGGCCCGCCCCAGCAGGACGCCTGGGCTCAGCCCCTGCCCCCCGAGAGCGGCGACGCCACCCAGTACATCGCCCCCGTCCCGGCGGACGGCACCGGCGCCGAGGAGACGCAGTACCTGAGCGCACCGGCGGCGGGCGCCTCGGACGCGACCCAGTACATCGCGCCCGTCCCCGGCGCCTCCGACGCCACCCAGTACATCGCGCCCGTCCCCGGCACATCGGACGCCACCCAGTTCCTCGCCCCCGTACCCCCGGCACCCCCGGGCGCCCTCCCCCCGGAGGCCAACGGCGGCGCCGAGGCCACCCAGTACCTGCCGCCGGTCCCGGACGCGCCGTACGGCATACGCCCGGGCGCCCCCGAGGAGCGGCAGCCGCCCGCCGAGTTCGACAGCCTCTTCCGTACCGACGGGCCGCCGCAGGGCCAGCGCCCCGGTGAGAACCAGCAGTTGCCCCGGTTCGCCCCGGCCCCGCCGGTCCAGGTCCAGGTGCAGCCCCAGCAGCCGCCCCAGCCCCAGCAGTACGCGGCCGCCCCGTACGACTCGTACGACGACGAGCCCCCGCGCCGCTCCCGCCTCGGTCTGATCGCCGCCGTCGGCGTCGGCCTCGCCGTCGTCGGGCTCGGCGCCGGGTATCTGATCAGCGGCACCGGCGGGGACGGCGGCGAGAAGAAGGACGACAACGCGCCCATCGCCGCGACCACCCCGACCACCGGCGGCGGTGACGCCAAGGCCGAAGCCGACCCCGCCAAGGCGCAGGCCGTCGAGCTCGACAAGCTGCTCGCCGACAGCAACAACAGCCGGGACGCCGTGATCGGCGCGGTCGCCGACATCCGCGGCTGCGACAAGCTGGACGCCGCCGCCACGACCCTGCGCGACGCGGCCCGCCAGCGCGGCGAGCTGGTCACCCGGCTCCAGAAGGTCGCCGTCGACAAGCTGCCGAACAACGCCAAGCTCACCGCCGAGCTCACCAAGGCGTGGCAGGCGTCCGCGTCCGCCGACAACCACTACGCCGCCTGGGCCGACCAGTCCGGCAAGGACAAGGGCTGCAAGCGCGGCCACGCCCGCCGTACGGCCGACGCCAACCAGGGCGACCGCGACAGCGGCGCGGCGACCCTCGCCAAGAAGCAGGCGGCGGGGCTGTGGAACGCCATCGCGGGCAAGTACGGCCTGACGAAGCGGTCCTCCACCCAGCTCTGACCCGTAACGCCCTTACGGGAAGGGCGCGTCAGCCCAGTGCCGACGCGTCCTCCAGCGTCGTGCTCACGTCCGTGAAGCCGCGCCGCGCCGCCGTGAGCCGCCCGGCCTTCACCACCTGGAACGTCACGTCGCGGTTGACGATCCGGGGGAAGTCCGGCGCCGCCAGCATGTCCTCGAACTTCCACCGCAGCGTCGGCGTCAGCCCGCCCGTCTCCACGCTGACGCCCTTGTTGAGCGCGCGGATGAGGTCGTGCGCGGCCACGCCGTTCTTGTCCAGCGACTCGACGACCTTCTTCAGGACGGTGTACGCGATCCAGGTCGTCTGCACGCCCGCGTCCGCCGCGTCGATGGTGTCGTCCCGGAACGCCTGCTCCCGGATGACCTGCCGCATCGGCCCCCAGCGCGCGTCGCTCGCCTCCGGGTACCAGCCGGTGATGTACGCGCCCTCGAACGGGCCGTCCGCGCCGCCCGTGCGGTCGATCAGCGGCTGCCCGACCGAGCCGAGCACCGAGGCGATCTGCACCTTCTGGCCGTCGTCCTCGACGCGCCGGAACGAGTCGAAGAACGTCTCGGTGCGGGCCCCGAGGACCGCGGTGACGCACCCCTTGCGCGCCCGTTCCGCCGCCGCTTTCTTGCCGATCTTCCCGGGCAGTTCCGGATCCGCCCCGGCCCGTACGAGCGCCTCCTGGGCCTGCGGGGTGTAGTCGCCCGCGTCCTCGGTCGTACGGATGTCGGCGGACGGCTTGCGGTGGCCGGTGGTCAGGCCGGAGTTGAGGAGTAAGGGCATGATGTCGCCGGAGACGGTGTCCGGCCGTACGAGCGCGACCTTCTCGCACCACACCGCGAGCTGCTTGCCGGTGCCGGCGAGCAGCGTGGCCTGGCCGCCGTTGACGGGGTAGGAGAGCGCACTGCTGAACTCCTCGTCGGAGACGCCGTACCCGCCTATGTACGGGATCCCGGCGGCCTCCAGGGGGGCCATGAAGGCGCGGCCGTGCTGGCTGTAGGAGCCGACGACGGCGACCGCGTGCTCCTTGACCGCGCGGCGGGCGCACTCGGCGGCGCCGGTGGCGGTGTTGTGCTCGTTGCAGGTGAGGACCTGGAGCTTGTGTCCGTCGATGCCGCCGTTCGCGTTGACCCAGCGCGCGTACGCCTGCGCCATGGACGGCATTCCGGGCATGTTGGTCGCGCGGGTGCTGTCGGGCGCCCAGGTCATCACGGTGACGGGTTCCCTGGAACCCCCCGTGGTTCCAGGGATCACGCCGCAGCCGGTCACCAGCGAGGCTCCGACCGCCGTACACACGGCGACCAGCGCGGTCGCCACGGAGTGGAAGGGGCGGGGGGAGGAGGAGCTGCGCCATCCGGTCATGTCCCTGCACAATTCCGCCTCATGGGTAACGCCAGAGTGAGCAATCCCCAACACTGGGTGACGCGCGGGTGAATTACGGGGGCGCCTGGGGCCCGGGAGATGGTGAACGTACGATCGAACGCGTGCAGCAAGGTTCAGCCAGCTCTTCCCGTCGCGGCCGTCGCTCCTCCACCATGGGCGGCATGCCGTTGAATGACATGCCCTGGTGGCGCTGGCGCGCGAACGTGCGGTCCGCGCTGCACATGCTCTCCGACGACGCCTTCCAGCAGGAGGTGTGGCTGACCGGGCGGGAGGGGTACGGGGACATCACCGACGCCGTGTACCGGCTGGTGGAGGACACCTGGCTGGACAACTGGTCGGCCGAGAAGTACGTGGGCACGGTCTTCCGCGACTCCGGCGAGGCCGCGCTCGTCGACGTGGCGGTGCTGCGGGTGCTGCGGATCATGCACCAGGTCGGCGCGGACGCCCCGGTGTCGGCGTTCCTGGCCCACCACGGGTGGCCGGAGGCGGTACGGGCGGCGCGCGAGGCGCACGTACGGCTGGCGGCGAACGACGGGGACGACCCGGACGCGCAGCCGCGCTCCCTGGAGGTCCTGCGCATCCTGACGCGCTCGGCGTAGGGGTCCGCATCCTGAGCGGTGCCCGGCGGGTCCCGTCGCTTGTGGCATCCTGCCTGGATGACTGACCAGTACGTCCTCACGCTCTCCTGCCCGGACAAACAGGGCATCGTGCACGCCGTGTCGAGCTATCTCTTCATCACCGGCTGCAATATCGAGGACAGTCAGCAGTTCGGAGACCGCGACTCGGGTCTCTTCTTCATGCGGGTCCACTTCTCGGCCGAGGCGCCGGTGACGGTGGAGAAGCTCCGCGCCAGCTTCGCGGCGGTCGGCGACTCCTTCCAGATGGACTGGCAGATCCACCGCGCGGACGAGCGCATGCGGATCGTGCTGATGGTGTCGAAGTTCGGGCACTGCCTCAACGACCTGCTCTTCCGCTCGAAGATCGGCGCGCTGCCGGTGGAGATCGCGGCGGTGGTCTCGAACCACACAGACTTCGCCGAGCTCGTGTCCTCGTACAACATCCCCTTCCGCCACATCCCGGTGACGAAGGAGACGAAGGCGGAGGCGGAGGCGGAGCTGCTCACGCTCGTGGAGCAGGAGCGCGTCGAACTGGTCGTCCTCGCCCGCTATATGCAGGTCCTCTCCGACGACCTCTGCAAGCAGCTCAGCGGCCGGATCATCAACATCCACCACTCGTTCCTGCCGAGCTTCAAGGGCGCGAAGCCGTACCACCAGGCGCACGCCCGGGGCGTGAAGCTGATCGGCGCGACGGCGCACTACGTCACGGCGGACCTCGACGAGGGCCCGATCATCGAGCAGGAGGTCGAACGGGTGGGCCACGAGGTCACCCCCGACCAGCTGGTGGCGATCGGCCGCGACGTGGAGTGCCAGGCGCTGGCGCGGGCGGTGAAGTGGCACGCGGAGCACCGGATCCTGCTGAACGGCCGCCGCACGGTGGTCTTCGCGTAACCCCATCTGGGGGCCGGCCCCCAGACCCCCGTTCGTCTGCGACACGGTGGGGGCTGGTGACGGCCCGCGGACGAACGAATACCCCGGGAGAGCCACCTCCGCCCCCGCCCACCCCCGGAGGGTTTAGGGAAGGGGCGGGTGGGGGCTTACGCCGCCTGGACCTCCAGGCGCGCTCCGAACTCCCGTACCGACGGCTCGTCCGCGTACGGCTCCAGGCGCTGCTGGAGGTCGTCGAGATAGTCCGCGCCGCGGTTGGTGCGCAGCGTGGACAGCAGGTCCACCGCCCGCGTACCGGTGGCGCACGCCAGCTCCACCTCCCGCTGCTGCACCTGCGCCGTGGCCAGCAGGATCAGCCCGATCGCCCGGCGCCGCGCCCGCGTCTCGGGATGGCCCGCCAGCGACTCCTCGGCCCGCCGGGCCGCCGCCTCGGGCTGCCCCAGATCCCGGTGGCAGTGGGCGAGTTCGTCCGACAGGTACGCGTGGTCGAAGTGCGCGATCCACGACGGGTCGTCACCGGAGTCCGCGGACGCCGCCTCCATCGCGGCGAGGGCCCGCCCCGCCACCGTCTGGCACGTACGCGCGTCCCCGAGCAGCGCGTGCCCCCGCGCCTCCGCCGCGAAGAACATCGCCTCGGCCCGAGGCGTGACCCGGCCCCGCGACCCCTCCTGCGCCGCGCGCGCGAGCTGCGCGATCTCGCGCGGGTTGCCCAGCTGGGCCGCGAGGTGGCTCATGGAGGCGGCCAGCACGTACCCCCCGTAGCCCCGGTCCCCCGCCGCCTGGGCGAGCCGCAGCGCCTGGATGTAGTAGCGCTGGGCCAGGCCCGGCTGGCCGGTGTCGACGGCCATGTAGCCCGCCAGCTCCGTCAGCCGCGCCACCGCCGCGAACAGCTGGCGCCCGACCGTCTCCCGGTACGAGCCCGCGAGCAGCCCGGACACCACGCTGTTGAGGTAGTGGACGACGACGGGCCGCACGTGCCCCGACCCGAACCGGTGGTCGAGCTCCACCAGCGCGTCCGTCATCGCCCGCACCGCGTCGACGTCCGCGACCCCGACCCGCTGCCCGGCGTTCCGCGCGACCTGCGCGTCCGCGCCGGTGATCAGCCAGTCGCGGCTCGGCTCGACAAGGGCCGAGGCGGCCACCGTCGAGCCGGTCAGGAAGTCGCGGCGGCCCACGTCGCTGCGCCACAGCTCGCAGACCTGCTCGATCGCGCCGAGGACGGTGGGCGAGAACTGCAGCCCCACCCCCGACGCCAGGTTCTTGCCGTTCGCCATGCCGATCTCGTCGATCGTCACGGTGCGCCCGAGCTTGCGCCCCAGCGCCTCCGCGATGATGCCCGGCGCCCGTCCCCTGGGCTGCTGGCCGCGGAGCCAGCGCGCCACCGATGTCTTGTCGTACCGAAGGTCGAGCCCGCGTTCGGCGCCGACCATGTTGACGCGCCGGGCGAGACCCGCGTTGGAGCACCCGGCTTCCTGGATGAGCGCCTGCAGCCGTTCATTGGGCTGGCGGGCGACTAGAGGCCTGGCTGCCATGTGAACCCCCTGATGCGGCAGTTGATCACTCCTGTGATCACTGCCCTGCGAAAAGGCAGAGAATGCGAAGGAAGCGAAGGAACCGAAAGAAAGCGCGGGAAACAGAGAATGCGCCGTAAATCGGATGAATACCGGTCGTGGGTGAAGTCGGCGGTCTGGAACTGACGTCGGACGAACGGGCGCGGTGCCTGTTTCCCCGGAGCCCCCCGCTTGTGGCTACCCGCAACGAGAGGCGCGGCCGCACGCGCGCCCCCGTCCATGCACCCATGCGCCCCGGATGCAGGATCGATGCTCCTGCCCCGCCCGCCGCGCGCCCGTAACCCGCGGTGATGCCGGGAGTTGAGTTCTGCGTGGAAGAGACCATCACAGGCACGGAAGCCGCACAGATCCCCAAGCAGCGCGGCGACCAGCTCCTCGACAGCGCGGTGCGGTACGCGGAAGAGCGGCACTGGGACGTGTTCCCCGGCACCTGGCTGGAGGCGGCCGAGGGCGTGGAGCACTGCTCGTGCGGCGACGCCGCCTGCCCGTCGCCGGGGGCGCACCCGTCCCGGCCGGACTGGGCGACCCAGGCCACGGGGAGCGCGGTCGCGGCCCGCCGCCTGTGGTCGAAACAGCCGAAGTCCTCGATCCTGCTGCCCACCGGCCGCACCTTCGACGCGATCGACGTCCCGGAGTCGGCCGGCTTCCTGGCGCTCGCCCGGATGGAGCGCATGGAGCTCACGCTCGGCCCGGTCACCTGCACCCCGGACCGCCGGATGCTGTTCTTCGTGCTGCCCGGCGCCGGCGCGAAGGTCCCCGACCTGGTGCGCAAACTGGGCTGGACGGCCGCCTCGATCGACCTGATCACCCGAGGCGAGGGGGACTACGTGGCGGCCCCGCCCACCCGCATCGGCGGCCACGGCGCGGTGCAGTGGGCCCGCCGCCCCACCCCCGCCAACCGCTGGCTGCCCGACGCCGAGGAGCTCATCAGCCCCCTCGCGTACGCCTGCGGACGCGAGGCCGCCGCCGCCCGGGCGCGCCGCTCGTAGGGTGTCCCCGTAGACGTACAGACGTACGTACGGGGACGAAAGGCGCACCACCATGCCGGACCAGACATTCGACGGCGGCACCGACCCGGCGGAACCGGAGGCCACAGGTCCGGACACCGCGGGCGGGGTGCGGGACCTGCCGCCCGCCGTCCGGGTCAGCGACCTGTGGAAGCGCTTCGGCGACCAGATCGCCGTCGCCGGGATCGATCTGGAGCTTCCGGCGGGCAAGTTCATCGGCCTGGTCGGGCCGAACGGGGCGGGCAAGACCACCACCCTGTCGATGGTGACCGGCCTGCTCCGCCCCGACCGCGGCACCGTCGAGATCGGCGGCCACGACGTGTGGCGCGACCCGGTCGCCGTGAAGTCCCGGATCGGCGTGCTGCCGGAGGGCCTGCGGCTCTTCGAGCGCCTGACGGGGCGCGAACTGCTCGGCTACACCGGCCGGCTGCGCGGGCTGCCCGGCGCCGAGGTCGACAAGCGGGCCACCCAGCTCCTGGACGTGCTGGACCTGGCGGGCTCCCAGCACAAGCTCGTCGTGGACTACTCGACCGGCATGCGCAAGAAGATCGGGCTCGCGGCGGCGCTGCTGCACAACCCCGAAGTGCTGTTCCTGGACGAGCCGTTCGAGGGCGTCGACCCGGTCTCCGCCGCCACGATCCGGCGCGTCCTGGAGCGCTACACCGCCTCCGGCGCGACCGTCGTCTTCTCCAGCCACGTCATGGAGCTCGTCGAGTCGCTGTGCGACTGGGTCGCGGTGATGGCCGCCGGGCGCATCCGCGCACAGGGCACGCTCGCCGAGGTCCGGGGCAGCGCGAGCTCCCTGCAGAACGCCTTCCTCGAACTCGTGGGCGCCCACGGCCGCGACACCGGCGACACCCTCGACTGGCTCGGCGGCGGTGCGGCCCGATGAGCACCACGGCCCCGAAGGCCCCCGCGACCCCGGGCGCGCCCGCACTCACCCCGCTCTTCGTACGGCTGAAGCTGTCGCTGCTCAAGAACGGGCTGCTGCAGTCCGGCGGGCGCAAGGCCGCCTACATCACCTCGGCCGTCCTCGCGCTGCTCTTCGCCGCCCTCCAGCTCCTCGGCCTGCTGGCGCTGCGCGGCGACGCCCACGCGGCCACCGTGGCCGTCCTGGTCACCGGCGTCCTGGCGCTCGCCTGGACGGTGATGCCGCTGTTCTTCCCGAGCGGCGACGAGACCCTGGACGCGACCCGGCTGGTGATGCTGCCGCTGCGGCCGCGCTCGCTGATCGTGGCGCTGCTCGCCGCCTCCCTGGTCGGCATCGGGCCCCTCTTCACGCTCTGCCTGGTGCTCGGCTCGGCGCTCGCGGTGGCCCACGGCGCGGCGGCGGCCGCCGTCGCGGTGCTCGCCGTACCGCTGACGATCCTGGTGTGCGTGGCGCTCGCGCGGACCGTGGCGACCGCCAACACCCGGCTGCTGACCTCCCGCAAGGGCCGCGACCTCGCCGTGCTCAGCGGCCTGGTGATCGCCATCGGCTTCCAGTTCGTCAACTTCGGGGTGCAGAAGCTCGGCGACTCGGGCGGCCTGTCCGCGCTCGACCCGGCCGGGAACGTGGTCCGCTGGCTGCCGCCCGCCGCCGCGATCGGCGCCGTCGACGCGGCGAGCGAGGGTGCGTACGGGCGGGCGGCCCTGCAACTCCTGCTCACCGCCGTGGCGCTGGCGGCCCTGCTGTACGCCTGGCAGCGCTCGCTGGTACGGCTGATGACCAGCCCGGACGGCTCGACGCTGCGGCCCGCCGACACGGCCCGCAAGCAGGCGGACCGGCCGGGCCTTTCCGGGCTGCTGCCCGAGGGCCGCACCGGCACCGTCATGCTGCGCACCCTGCGGTACGCCTGGCGCGACCCCAAGACCAAGGCGGCGTGGATCACTTCGCTCGCCATCGGTCTGATCGTCCCGGTCGTCAACGCCCTCCAGGGCAACGGCACGGTGTACTTCGCCTCGTTCGGCGCGTTCATGCTGGGCGCCCAGCTGTACAACCAGTTCGGGCAGGACACCTCGGCGTTCTGGATGGTCGTCCAGACGATCTCCACGCCCCGGGACGCCTTCCTGGAGCTGCGCGCCCGCGCCTGCGCGATCGCGCTGGTGACGGCCCCGTACACCGTCCTGGTCGCGGTGGTCACCGCCTCGCTGGTCGGCAACTGGGCGGCGTTCCCGCAGGCGTTGGGGCTCTCGCTCGGGCTGCTCGGCGCGATGCTGGCCACGGGCGCGGTCGCCTCGGCGACCTTCGCGTACTCGATCCCGCAGGACAGCCGCAAGAACGTGGCGCCGGGCCAGGGCGGCATCGCGTTCCTGGCGATCACCGGCGGGATGCTCACCAGCGGGCTGCTCTGCGCGCCGCTGATCGCCCTGACGATCTGGCTGCACGTCTCGGACCGGCACGGCGCGCTGTGGCTGGTGCTGCCGCTGGGGGCGGTGTACGGGGTGCTCGTCGCGTACACCGGGCTGCGGGTGGCGGCGCCGCGCACGGCTCGGCGGCTGCCGGAGATCTTGACGGCGGTCAGCCGTTAGGCTCCGCCGGACGCGGTTATTCGTCTGCGGGCCGTCCGTGGCTGGTCGCGCAGTTCCCCGCGCCCCTAGAAGCGCCCTGCGGGGCGATCCCCTGGCAACCCGGGTGACCCCAACCCCCCAGGGGCGCGGGGAACTGCGCGAGCAACCCCCACCGGCCCGCAGACAAACACCGGGCCAAAAAGGGGCGCGGGGAACTGCGCGACCAGCCCCCACCCACCCGCGGACAAAGGCCGGGCCGGAAAGGGGCGCGTCACTCACGCGGGTGACGCCCGCATGCGTGCCCGAGCGGGCGCGGGTAGATCTTTCGTGTGACCGCGTATCGGGTGTCCCTGAGGGCCGTGACCGCCGGGCTGGCCGCCTCGGTACTGCTGTTCGGCGTCGGCTGCGCCACGGGCGCGGGAGCCTTCGACGCGCCCCGGGCCGCTCCCGTACGCCATGTGCACGAGGGGGACGAGAGCCCGGCGGGGGACGGCCGGGGCCCGCGCGCGCTCGCGTACTCGCCGCTGTGCCGCACCGCCAAGTGCATCGCGCTCACCTTCGACGACGGGCCGGGCCCGTACACCGCGCGGCTGCTGGACATACTCGGCCGGGAAGGCGTGCGGGCGACGTTCTTCCTGGTCGGCGACAAGCCCGTGCACACCTATCCCGATCTCGTACGGCGGATCGCCGCGCAGGGCCACGCGATCGGCAACCACACCTGGACGCACCCGGTCCTGACCGGTCTGCCCGAGGCGGAGACACTGCGCCAGCTCGCCCTCACCCAGTCGGCGCTCCAGCGGCTCACGGGCGTCAGGCCGACGCTGATGCGGCCGCCCAAGGGCCTCACGGACGCCCGGGTGACGGACGCGGCCCGGGCGCTCGGACTCGCCCAGATCCTGTGGAACGTGACCGCGACCGACTACCACCACACGACCACCGAGCTCGTACGCAAGCTGGTCCTGGAGCGGGCCCGGCCGGGCGGCGTGGTCCTGCTGCACGACGTCCTGAAGTGGACCGTGCCCGCCGTGCCCGGCATCATCACCGGGCTGCGGGCCGCAGGCTACACGCTGGTGACGGTCCCCCAGCTGTACGAGGACATGCGGCCGGGCGAGCAGTACCCGGTGTGGGCGACAGCGGCGGGGCACGGCTGACGCCCCTACGTGCTCAGGGGGACGACGGGACCGGGTGATCGGCCGTCTCCCGCAGGAACGGTTCGACCGCAGCCCGCCAGCCCTCCGGCTGGTCGTAGTGGACGAGATGGCCGGCGTCGGCCACTTCCGCGTACTGCCCCCGGGGCAGCACGCGGACCATCTCCTGGGCCTCGGCGCGGCCGAGCTCGCCGTCGAGGCCGCGGACCACAAGGGTCGGGCAGCGGACCTGGGCCAGCTCCTCCCAGTGCGCGTCGTAGACCCACGTCTCGCGGGCCTTGAGCATCTGGCGGCGGGAGAAGACCGGGCGCCAGCCGTCGGCGCGCTCGGCCATCACCTCGGCGAAGAACTCGCCGCGCGCGGGGCTGGGGCGCTCCACCCAGGGGTCGTCCTCGCCGAACCACTTCCGTACGTCCGCGAGCGTCGCGAACGGCACCGGCCAGGACTTGAACCAGTCCTCCCACTCGCGCTGGGAGGCCGCGCCGAGCGCCGAGGCGCGCATGTCGCAGATCACCAGGGCGCGGACGAGGTCGGGGCGGTGGGCGGCGAGCTGCCAGGCGGTGAGGGCGCCCATGGAGTGGCCGACGAGGGTGACCGGGGCGAGGCCCAGCTGCTCGATGGCCGCCTCCGCGTCCGCCACGTAGGCCTCACGGGTGAAGGGGCCCTCGGCGGGCTTGTCGCTGCGGCCGTGGCCGCGCTGGTCCAGGGCGACCGCGCGGTGCTGCTCGGCGAGCCAGCGGGCGGTGGTCGCCCAGTGCGCGGCGCGGCCCATCAGTCCGTGGAGCAGTAACACCCCGGGCGCCGGGCCGGTCTCCCGGCGGCCCTTGGGCGGGTCCGCGAACTCCCAGGCAGCGAGGCGTACGCCATCGGATCCCGTCACGTCGCTGCGTCGCACCATGTGTCCTGGCACCCCCTTCAGCCCCCGGAGCTCTGAGGTCAGTTCACGGCAGGATATCGAACCTCTATTCGAAAACTGGCGTCTCTCGCGCAACACCCCTCGTTCGAGTGACCGGACTCAAGGATTGACGGGCCGCCCCGAGGGGAGATCTTCTGCGGGAGGCGGGCGGCCGCGGTGGGACCGACAGGCCGACCCGAGGGAGCTGACCCCGAGAGCTCGGGGCTCCGGGTCAGCACCGGGGAGGGCAGGCCCCGGCGCCGCAGGGCGTCGGGGCCCTCTGCGAGTCCGCGGGGCCCGCCGGAGGCGGGAGACGGTGGCAGTGGAGCTCTCCGCACGATCCCTCCCCTCGCCTTCCCGGCCGTGCGCTCCCCGGCCGTGCGCTCTCCGCTCCTTCAGGTCATATGCCTCACCGACAGCGTGGCACGCGAACCGCCCGCCCGCTGCCGATCCGACCGGAAACAACGGGCGGGCACGGCGGTCGGCCCACCCTCTCAACTCCCGTACGCCCCAAAGGAAACGGGGGCGGCGCCGCGCACGCGCGCGACACCGCCCCCACTGCCTTTTCCCTACCGCTGGGCTACCGCTTGGCCACGAAGACGTGGGACGCGACGTCCGCGCCGAGCTCGGCGGCCTCGCCGCTGCTGCCGACCAGGACGCCGCCCGGGGACTGCGTCACGCTGACGACCGCGCCGGGCTGCACGCCCGCGCGACGCAGCGTGTACATCAGCTGGGCGTCCGTCTGGATCGGCTCGCCGATGCGGCGCACGACGACCGTCATGCCGTCGTCCGTCGCCTCCAGCTCGTTGAGGCTGATGATGCCGTCCTCCAGGAAGGCGTCGGCCTCGGCCTTCTCGCCCAGCTCCTCCAGGCCCGGGATCGGGTTCCCGTACGGAGACTCCGTCGGGTGGCGCAGCAGCTCCAGGACGCGCCGCTCCACCGCCTCGCTCATCACGTGCTCCCAGCGGCACGCCTCCGCGTGCACCTGCTCCCACTCCAGGCCGATCACGTCGACGAGCAGGCACTCGGCGAGCCGGTGCTTGCGCATGACGCGGGTGGCCAGGCGGCGGCCCTCGTCGGTGAGCTCCAGGTGCCGGTCGCCGGCGACCTGGACCAGGCCGTCGCGCTCCATGCGCGCGACCGTCTGGCTCACGGTCGGCCCGCTCTGGTCGAGTCGCTCCGCGATCCGGGCGCGCATGGGGACCACACCCTCTTCCTCAAGTTCGAGGATGGTGCGGAGATACATCTCCGTCGTGTCGATCAGTCCGGACATACGTGCCCCTCGATGCTGTGAATGTTGAAAGCACTCGTGCGCTGGCCCTGACTCAATTCTGACGCATACCACTGACAACCGTGCCCCGGCCGGGGCACGGCCCGAGAACGGGTGCTCGGGAGGACGGACGGGAGGGCGTATTGACAGGGCAATGGTCCAGACCGCAACGTGTGCGGCGGCACGGACATTCCCTACCCCGAGCATTCCCCCACGCACCCCTCCGGAAAGGGCCCAGGCGATGAGCGAGAGCAAACTGGCCGGTCAGTTCTTCGACGCCGCCATCGGGCTGCTCCAGCGGGTACGGGACGAGGAGGCCGGGAACGTCGCCGCCGCCGGGACCGCGATCGCGGACACCGTCGCCGCGGGCGGCCGCCTCTTCGCCTTCGGCGCCGGGCACTCCTCGCTGGCCGCGCAGGACGTGGTCTACCGGGCGGGGGGGCTCGCCCTGATGAACCTCCTCGCCGTCCCCGGCACGGTCGGGGTCGACGTGACGCCCGCGACGCTGGGCTCGGCCCTGGAGCGGGTGGACGGCCTGGCGGGCGCGGTCCTGGACTCCAGCCCCGCCAAGCCCGGCGACGTCCTGGTGGTCATCTCCCTCTCCGGCCGCAACTCGCTGCCGGTCGAGATGGCGATGAACGCGCGGGCGCTGGGCCTGAAGGTCATCGGCGTCACGTCGCTCGCGTACACGTCGGGCACGAAGTCGCGGCACGTCTCCGGCACGTTCCTGCGCGACCACTGCGACATCGTCCTCGACAGCAAGATCGCGATCGGCGACGCGGAGCTCACGCACCCGGCGATCGAGGCGCCCTTCGCCCCCGCGTCGACGGTCGTCACCAGCGCCCTCATGCAGGCCACGATGGCCGCGGCGGCGGAGTCCCTGGCGGACCGCGGCATCGAGCCGCCGCTGCTGCGGTCGGGGAACGTGGACGGGGGCCACGAGTGGAACGGGCGGGTGCTGGAGGAGTACGGGGACCGGATCTTCTTCCGACGCTAGGCGCTGCGCTGGGCTGGGCCCGGGGTTCGCCTGCGGACCGTGGTGGGTTGCTCGCGCAGTTCCCCGCGCCCCTAAAAGCGGGGATGCCGCGCAGCGGCACTTAAGGGGCGCGGGGAACTGCGCGACCAGCCCCCACCGGCTCGCAGACAAATAGGGGTCCAGGGGCGCAGCCCCCGGCCGCCCGCCAGAGGGCTTTCGGGAAGGGGCGGGGTGGGGGCTAACCCAGCGTCGCCGACAGGTCCAGCGCCGCCCCCACCCGCACCGCCACACTCTCCGCGAACTCCGCGTCGGGGCGTTCGAAGGCCGGGCGCCCGGGGCCGCGCAGGAACGTGAGGACGCCGACCGTACGCCCCCGGCTGCGCAGGACCGTACAAAGGGCGTGCCGGGCGTCCCCCGGCCACTGCCGGTCCAAGGCCCAGCCCTCCGCCCCCACACCCCCACTCGCCCGCACCGACCCCACCCGGTCGACGGCCTGAAGCGCGGGGTGGCCCGGCGCGTACCGCACCGGCATGCCCCCGCCCGCCACCGCCGCGACCGGCCCCGGCGCGCTCGCCGGCGACGCCGCCGTACGCACCAGACGCTCACCCACCGCCACGTCCACCAGCGCGTGCTCCGCGAACCCGGCGAGCGCGAAGTCGAGGTACGCCATCGCCGCCTCCGACGGGTCCTCGCACTCCGCCGCCGTACGCGCCGCCCGGTACAGCTGGTTCCAGCGGAACCGCAGCCGGTCCGCCTCCTGCTCGGCCAGCTTCGCGTCGGTCACGTCCTGGAAGAGCCAGGCGACCCCCAGCGGCACCGGCTCCTCCGCCAGCGGCGAGGCCAGCCGCAGGAAGCCGCTGCGCCAGCAGCGCCGCCGCTCGCCCTCGGCGGTGCGCAGCGTCACCCACAGCTCGGCGGGCGAGGCGGGCGCGCCCTCCGCGAGCACGTGGTGGAGCGCGCCCTCCAGCTCCTCCACGCCCTGCACGATCAGCTCGCCGAGCGGCCGCCCGAGCAGCGTGACCCGCCCGGTCCCGAGCGCCCGCGCCGCGTACGCGTTGACGACGGTCGGACGCAGGTCCACGTCCACGAGCACCACGCCCCACGACCCGTCCTCGAACAGGGCCTCGCTCAGCGCGATCGACCGCTCCAGGTCGATCTGCGCGTGCACCTCGCTGAACGCGCAGTACACGCCCGCCGGTTTGCCGTCCGCGCCCCGGACCCCGGCCGACTGCGTCCGTACGAGAACGCGCCCGCCGTCCTTCTTCAGCAGCGCGAACTCGTGCACCTGGCGGCCCGGCGCGTCCATCGCGGCCATCAGCCGGCCCTCCACCTCGCCCGCGTCGGCGGCCCGTACCGCCCACCCGGCGAAGCCCTGGCGGCCGACGGCCTCCTCGGCGCTCCAGCCGAGGATCCGCTCGGCCTCGCGGTTCCAGTGCGTGACCGCACCGCCCGCGTCGAACGCGCAGAGCGCGGCGTCCATCCCGTCGAGCAGCGCGGCGAGCAGGTCGCCGCCGTGCTCGGGCTCGGGCACCGGCGGACCGCCGGGGCCGTCGTCATGTCCCCGGTCCGGCTCGTCGGGACCGAGGGCGTTGGTGGTCTCACTCCGGGAAGCACTCATCCTGGCACCCCCTGCAGGACGTGTCGCAGCGTCACGCCGACGCACCGACCCTCGTCGGATCATTCAACTGGAACGTGACGCATCCCACATCGACTTCCCCGAAATCCCTTCCCGGGAGGGGCCGTTTTGCGACGCGGAAGGGGGACACCCCGGTGGAAACGACGCGCGCTGGCTCAGCCGCCGAGCTCCGCGCGCCAGCGCACCTCCCCGTCCGACCGCTCACCGGTCGGGGCGAGCCCGGCGGCGCGCGCGACGGCGGCGGACGCGGTGTGATCGGGGTGAACGTGCGCGACGACGCTCCGCACCCCGTACGCGGCGAGCCCCGCGACGAGCGCCCGCGCGGCCTCCACGGCGATCCCCCGCCCCTGCCAGGGCGTTCCCACGACCCAGGCGATCTCTGCCGTACCACCTTCCACAGTGGCCTGGACCGTACCCACCAACCGGTGCTCTTCGCGCAGCCGGATGACCCAGTTGAGCCAGTGGACGGCGGGGTCGGGCGACCCGGCCGCCATCCGCGCGTACCGCGCGCGCAGTTGCTCCACGGTGTCGGGCGCGCCGCCGATGAACCGGTGCAGCGCGGGATCCCCGAGCACGCCCGCCATCTCCTCGGCGTGCTCCACCCGCAGGGGCTCCAGATCGACCCGCGCCCCCGAAAAGGTCTTTCCCGTCCCACCCTCGTCGAACATAGTGACGCTCATGACCTCACTTGTACGTCACGTGACGTTCGACTGCACCGATGCCTACACCCTGGCCACCTTCTGGGCGGCGGCCCTCGACGGCAAGATCTCCGACGAGGACTTCCCCGGCGACCCGGAGGCCCTGGTCACCAGCGAGGCCGCCACCCTCCTCTTCGTGACGGTCCCCGACGCCAAGTCCGTCAAGAACCGCGTCCACCTCGACCTCCAGCCCCAGGACCGCACCCGCGACGAGGAGGTCGACCGCCTCCTCGCCCTCGGCGCCACCGTGGTCGGCGACCACCGCCTCCCCGACGGCAGGGGCTGGGTCACCCTCGCGGACGTGGAGGGCAACGAGTTCTGCGTGGAGCGGAGCGCGGGGGAGCGGGCGGGCCAATAACAGCGCCGCACCGAGCGAGAACGGGCACCCCGGACGGACGGCGTGCGCGCGGTCCGGGGTGCCGTCGCCTGGGGCGAGTTCAGTCCCGATAGCCCGGCGGGAACTCACCGGCCTCGGTCGGCCGCGCCCAGCCCCGCCTCAAGCGGGCGTCCTCCGACGAGCCCTCGGCGTCTGCCTCGGCCGGATCGGAACGGGTGACTTCCTGACCGCCGAAGACGACCTTCTCGCCGGTCTCCGGATGCTCAGGGATGTAGCCGAATGCGCTGGACTCGTCCACAGGGGCCCACTCTCGGCGGCTCAGATACACGTCCAGGAGGACGACTTGCCGTACAGGAGCGTACCCCTGACCTGTGTGCCGTCGGCGTCGACGGCGTAGCCCCGGGCTTCGAGGCGCAGCTTGTGCCGACCGGTCTGCGGCGGCTGGTTGCAGGCCATGCCGAAGGTGGTGTCGTTGTGCTGGCCGCTGGTGCTCGGGCCGACGATGGATCCGGTGACGCGGTGCCAGCCGCCGTTGTCCTCGGCGAACTGGGCCTGCGTCCACTGCGTACGGAACGATCCCGAACAGTCCTGACTGGTACCTGCCTTCACGTCGTACAGCCCATTGGCGACGACTTCACCGACCCATAACGTGCATAGGAAGGTGTCTGGCTTGGGCGGCTGAGAGCGTGTACCCCGAGCGCCGTCCACGAGCGAGCGCGGAACCCAGTTCGCCGGGTCCTTGGCCTTGGGGTCAGAGGCGTCCAGCAAGGGGCTGGTGTAGGTCTCCTCACCGTCGTAGCCGAAGTAGCCGACCAGGGCGTGCTCACGGTCCACCGTGCCGCCGGCCGACGCCGAGGCGTGCGCCTGAGGGGCGGGCTGGGCGGATGCCGTCGTTGCGGAGAGGATCGCGGCAGCGGCCGCGGCGACGGTCACGTACAGAGGTCTGGCGATGCGCACAGGATGGTCCTCCCGTTGGCGAGCCCGGCCCGGTCGAGCCGAGCGCTACGGATACTTGTTCGCAGCCCGGCCCCTTCACAGCCTCCTTGTGCCCGACTGGCGGGTAATCCCCCAGGTACGACCCATTCCTCCCACACGCGGCACGAGAACCGGCCCGCGTGGCCGGAGCCCGAGGTCCCCACCAGGGAACATGGGCGAGGGGAGACCGGCAGGGGGCGCACCGAGCCCCGTCGGCGTCACGCCGGAACCGCCCCACGGCGGGGACGGCAGAGAACGGGAACGGTGACGTTCCCCCATGGGGCATCGGCGAGGCCAGGGTCTTCGTCCTCGCCAAGGGCGGGCAGCCGCTCATATGGAAGGGCACCTGGACCGGGCGCGTCTCCGTCCGCAGCAGAGGCCAGCACAGCCTCACCACCTCGGCGGGCCGCTTCAACGTCCTGCACCGCAACCTCCGGCTTCTCCAGAGAGCGGACGGCTACTCCTACGCCTCGAAAAAAGAGACTCCGAAAATCGGTTGAGGCTCCCCAGGCCTCTGCCTAATGTGTCGTGCACACACGAAAGGAGGTGATCCGGAAGTGATTTCATACCGGACGCGTGAGGTGACTGCGGGCTAGCGCCTGCCAGTCGCACTCTTTGTGCGGTGCCGGCTCGTCGCCGGCCGAAATTCCCAGCAGTCACCGACCCGCGGGCTCGCCGGTACGTCCGGCCGGCTCCTCTTCGGAGGAACCCGAGCCCGCGGGTTTCTGCATGTCCGGGGCCTGGGACCAGGGAATTACAGGGAATTACGGGGCCAGGCGTTCTACCCGCCAGGTTTCCGGGGTCGCCGGGACATAGCGCAGGCGGTCGTGGAGGCGGTTCTCGTGGCCCTGCCAGAACTCCATCGTCTCCGGGACGATCCGGAAGCCGCCCCACTCCGGCGGGACCGGGACCTCGGTGCCCTCGGGGTAGCGGGTCGCCAGCTCCTCGTAGCGGGTCGTCAGCTCGGTGCGGGAGGCGATCGGCCGGGACTGGGGGCTCGCCCAGGCGCCGAGCCGGGAGCCGTGGGGGCGGGTGCGGAAGTACGTCTCCGTCTCCTCGCGGGGGATCCGCGCCGCCTCGCCCGTCACGATCACCTGGCGGGAGATCTGGTGCCAGGGGAAGAGCAGGGAGACGTGCGGGTTGGCCGCGAGTTCGGTCGCCTTGCGGGAGGCGTAGTTCGTGTAGAAGACGAAGCCCCGGTCGTCGTAGGCCTTCAGCAGGACCGTGCGCGTCGACGGGCGGCCGTCGGGGGTCGCCGTGGCGACGACCATGGCGTTCGGCTCGTGCAGGCCTGCGGTGACGGCCTCCTTGAACCAGCGCGCGAACTGGGCCATGGGGGTGGCGGCCAGGTCCGCCTCGTCCAGGAGGGTGGTGCGGTACTGGCGGCGCATGGCCGCGGGGTCGTGGTCGGTCACGGCGTCATCCTGCCGCAGGAGCGTGTGACCGCGCCCGGGCACTCCGTATGGCACGGCGTGTCAGTTTTCCCGGCACGGAGGGTCGTCAACCCTCCGCGCGGCAAATGGGGCAGTGTGCCGGATGTCACGCTTCCCCGCACCCGTCGAACCCGCCAAACTCTCCGCTGGGCCACTGTGGCCCCCCTACGACCCGCGGTGGGTGATTTCCCGCCGCACGGGGCATCACGGGGGAAGGGGCGCCCCCTGCCCAACCCATCCCGCAGCTGTCGCACGCATCATGAGGAGCCGCCTGATGTCCGACTTCGTACCCGGACTTGAAGGAGTCGTCGCGTTCGAGACGGAGATCGCCGAACCCGACAAGGAAGGCGGTGCTCTTCGGTACCGAGGCGTCGACATCGAGGATCTCGTCGGCCATGTGTCGTTCGGGAATGTCTGGGGGCTGCTCGTCGACGGGGCCTTCAACCCGGGGCTGCCGCCCGCCGAGCCCTTTCCCATCCCCGTCCACTCCGGGGACATCCGCGTCGACGTGCAGTCCGCGCTCGCGATGCTCGCGCCGGTCTGGGGGCTGAAGCCGCTGCTCGACATCGACGAGCGGACCGCCCGCGACGACCTGGCGCGCGCCGCCGTCATGGCGCTGTCCTACGTCGCCCAGTCGGCGCGCGGCCAGGGGCTGCCGATGGTGCCGCAGCGTGAGATCGACAAGGCCGAGTCGGTCGTCGAGCGGTTCATGATCCGCTGGCGCGGCGAGCCGGACCCCCGGCACGTGAAGGCCGTCGACGCGTACTGGACGTCGGCCGCCGAGCACGGCATGAACGCCTCGACGTTCACCGCCCGCGTGATCGCCTCCACCGGTGCCGATGTCGCGGCCGCCCTGTCGGGCGCGGTCGGCGCCATGTCCGGTCCGCTGCACGGCGGCGCGCCCTCCCGTGTCCTCGGCATGATCGAGGAGATCGAGCGGACGGGCGACGCCACGGCGTACGTGAAGAAGGCCCTCGACAAGGGCGAGCGCCTGATGGGCTTCGGGCACCGCGTCTACCGCGCCGAGGACCCCCGTGCGCGCGTGCTGCGCCGCACCGCCAAGGAGCTGGCCGCGCCGCGCTTCGAAGTCGCGGAGGCGCTGGAGAAGGCCGCTCTGGAGGAGCTGCACGCCCGCCGCCCCGACCGGGTGCTCGCCACGAACGTCGAGTTCTGGGCGGCGATCATGCTGGACTTCGCGGAGGTCCCGGCGCACATGTTCACGTCGATGTTCACGTGTGCCCGTACGGCGGGCTGGTCGGCGCACATCCTGGAGCAGAAGCGGACGGGCCGTCTGGTGCGGCCCTCTGCCCGCTACATCGGCCCGGGCTCGCGCGACCCGCGCGAGGTGGAGGGGTACGGGGACATCCGGGCCTGAGTTCCGAACTGACTCAGCCTCAGTTGTACGTGTGGCGCCGCCCCGGGGACGGGGGCGGCGCCACACGCGCATCTACCCTCCGCCTGGGCCCCCTTGATCGATTGCATGGCTGGATTAGATAGGGTTTTCGAGAACCAGACCCCCCACAACGGGCTCTTCGGGCCCGGGATTTGGAGTATCCACATGCGTCGTACCGTGACCGCTGTGCTGTCCGCCGCGCTGCTCGCCGGTGGCCTGGCCGTGACCGTCGCGCCCGCCGCGCAGGCCGGTGTCATCATCTGCAAGCCGGCCGAGCTGCGCCAGCAGGCCGCGCAGCTCGACCGGAAGGCCGAGGAGCTGAGGCACCTGGGCGAGCGCGCCGCCGCCACGAGGGCGCACCAGCAGGCCGACGCGCTGCGCAGGAAGGCGCAGGCGTGCGAGGACGCGGACGGCCGCGCGTCCTAGTCAGTAGGGCGGGGCGGGGGGTCGGGCGCGAGCCCGGCCCCCGTTCTCATGCCCCCAAAGCCCCGTCCACCAGCTCCGCCCACTGCGCCACCACCCGGCGCCGTCGCGCCCCGTCGTCCGTCAGGACGTTCGCGAGGCCGAGGCCGCGGGCCATGTCGAGGAGGCCCTGGACGGTTTCGCGTACGCCGGGTATCGACTCGTCCGCGCCGAGCAGGGCTACAGCGATCCGGTGCGACTCCCGGCCGACCCGGGCCTCCAGCTCCCGTACGCGCGCGTGCAGTTGGGGCTCGTTCGCGGCGGCCACCCACAGGTGCAGGGCGGCCCGGAACAGCGGGCCCGTGTAGAGGTCGACGAGGCTGGCGACCACGGTGTGGCGGTCGGTGGGCCCCAGGGCGCGCAGGGCCGTGGAGCGCTCCTCGGCCACGTACTCGACGGCCGCCGTGAACAGGTCCTCCCGGGTGGGGAAGTGGTGCTGGGCCGCGCCGCGCGAGACGCCGGCCCGCTCGGCGACGACCGACACCGTGGAGCCCGCCCAGCCGTGTTCGGCGAGGCACGCCACCGCAGCTTCCAGGAGGCGCTGCCGGGTGGCCCGGCTGCGGTCCTGCTTCGGCGCGTGGGGGCCCTTCGCAGAGGCAGTCGCCGAGGTCACAACACCCATGGGGGCTCCCGTCGTTCCAGGAACGCCGTCACGCCCTCCTTCGCCTCGGCGGAGGCGAACAGGGCCGCCGAACGCGCGCTCAGGTCTTCCGTCCAGCGGTCGAAGGTCTCCACCACGGTAGCCGTGACCAGTGCCTTCGATGCGGCCAGGCCCTGCGGGGAGGCCCGGCGCAGCCCGTCGAGTACGGGTGCGAGGGCCGTGTCCACGTCGTCGGCCGCCTCGGTGAGCAGCCCGGCCCGTACGGCCTCGGCCGCCCCGAACCGTTCCCCGGTGAGGTAGTAGCGCCCGGCGGCGCGCGGGTCCATGCGGGGCAGCAGGGGCATGGAGATCACGGCGGGGGCGAGCCCGAGCAGGGCTTCGGTGAAGGCGTACGAGGAGTCGGGCCCGGCCACCGCGATGTCGCAGGCGCCGAGCAGCCCGAGCCCGCCGGCCCGTACGTGTCCGGTGACCCGGGCCACGACCGGCTTGGGCAGGTCGACGACGGCCCGCATCAGGGCCACGAAGGCGGCCGGGTCGGGGGGCGACTTGAGGTCGGCGCCCGCGCAGAAGGTGGTGCCGGTGTGGGTGAGCAGGACGGCCCGTACGTCCGGGTCGGCGGCGCAGTCGGCGAGGGCCGTGCCGAGTTCGCCGACGAGGGCGGCGGACAGGGCGTTGCGGTTGGCGGGCGAGTCCAGCGTCAGTGTGGTGATGCCCCGGTCCTGCGACCGGTGTACGACGGTCATGCGGTGCCCTTCTCGCTGTCCCGGAGTTCCCGGAGTTCCCGGAGTTCCCGGACCTCCCGGCGTTCCCTGAGTTCGCGGCGGAGGATCTTCCCGGTCGCCGCGCGCGGCACTCCGCCGATGAACTCCACCCGGCGGACCTTCTTGTACGGGGCGACGCGCTCGGCGACGTACGCCATGACGTCCTCGGCGGTGAGGTCGTCGGTGCCCGGTGCCCGTACGACGTAGGCGCACGGCACTTCGGTGCCGTCCTCGTCGTACACGCCGACGACCGCCGCGTCCGCGATGGCGTCGTGGGTGAGCAGGAGTGCCTCCAGTTCGGCGGGGGCGACCTGGAAGCCCTTGTACTTGATGAGTTCCTTGACCCGGTCGACGACGAAGAGCCAGCCGTCGGCGTCGGCGTGGCCGATGTCGCCGGTGTGCACCCAGCCGTCGGCGTCGATCATCTCGGCGGTGGCGTCGGGGCGGCCGAGGTAGCCCTTCATGACCTGGGGGCCCCGGATGGCGATCTCGCCGGTCTCGCCGGGGGCGACGTCACGGCCCGGCTCGTCCAGGGAAAGCAGGCGCATCTCGGTGCCGGGCAGCAGTTTGCCGACGGTGCCGGGCGGCGGGTTCGCGGCCGACAGGGGCACGGCGTGGGTGCCGGGCGAGAGTTCGGTCATGCCGTACGCCTGGCGCACCGGCGGGAGCCCAAGGCGGGCCGAGCAGGCGGCGGCGAGCTGGGCGTCCAGCGGGGCGGCGGCGCTGACGATGTACTCCAGGGAGGAGAGGTCGTACTGCGCGACCGCCGGGTGCTTGGCGAGGGCGAGCACGATCGGCGGGGCCACGTACAGGCCGGTGATGCGGTGGCGCTCGATGGTGGCGAGGAACTGGTCGAGGTCGAAGCGCGGAAGGACGACGACGGTGGCGCCGTGCCGCAGCGGGGCGTTGAGCAGTGCGGTGAGGCCGTAGATGTGGAAGAAGGGCAGGACGGCGAGGATGCGGTCGCCGGGTTTCATGGGGCAGAGCGGGTGGAGCTGGGCGAGGTTGGTGGCGATCGAGCGGTGGGTGAGCATCACGCCCTTGGGGACGCCGGTGGTGCCCGAGGAGTAGGGCAGGGCGGCGATGTCCTCGCCGGGGTCGATGTCCACGGCGGGTTCGGGGGCGGTGGAGGCGAACATGTCGAGGACCGAGCGGTGGCCGTCGGCCCGGTCGCAGACGAATATCTCCGCGATGCAGCCGCTGAGTTCGGCCGCGCGGCGGGCCGTCTCCAGAAGTGGCGCGATCGTGACGATCCAGCGGGCCGAGGAGTCGGCGATCTGCTTGGCGAACTCCTCGGCCGTGGCGAGTGGATGGACCGTGGTCACCGAGGCCCCGGCGCGCGTCGCCCCGTAGAACACGGCGGGGAAGAGCACCGAGTTGGGGCTGTGCAGGGCGAGGACGTCGCCCTTGCGCAGCCCGGCCTCGGCGAGCGCGGCGGCGACCCGGCGGTGCCGCACGTCGAGCAGGGCGTACGAGACGGAGGTGGCGCCCGTCGGGTCCGTGCCGTCGATGAGGGCGGTGGCGTCGCCGTAGCGGGCCGCCGCGTACCCGAGGACGGCCTGGTGGATGGGTTCGTCGACGACCGGGACGGCCGCGTACTCGCTGTGGAAGACCATGAGGGCACGTCCTAGTACGGCTAGTACGACTTGGGAAGCCCCAGCGTCTGATGCGAGACATAGTTGAGGATCATCTCGCGGCTGACCGGCGCGATCCGGGCCACGCGCGCCGCCGTGATGAGTGCCGCGAGCCCGTACTCGCGGGTCAGGCCGTTGCCGCCGAGGGTGTGCACGGCCTGGTCGACGGCCTTCACGCAGGCTTCGGCGGCCGCGTACTTGGCCATGTTGGCGGCCTCGCCCGCCCCCATGTCGTCGCCGGCGTCGTAGAGCGCGGCCGCCTTCTGCATCATCAGCCGGGCCAGCTCCAGCTCGATGTGCGCCTGGGCGAGCGGGTGGGCGATGGCCTGGTGGGCGCCGATGGGCTGCTTCCACACCTGCCTCTCGCGCGCGTACGTGAGGGCCCTGGCCAGTGCGTACCGGCCCATGCCGATCGCGAAGGCGGCCGTCATGATCCGTTCGGGGTTGAGCCCGGCGAAGAGCTGGAGCAGCCCGGCGTCCTCGTCGCCGACGAGCGAGGCGGCGGGCAGCCGCACCTCGTCGAGGACCAGCTCGAACTGCTTCTCCTGCGCCTGGAGTTCCATGTCGATCTGGGAGCGCTGGAAGCCGGGGGCGTCGCGGGGGACGATGAACAGGCAGGGCTTGAGACTGCCGGTGCGGGCGTCTTCCGTACGGCCGACGATCAGGGTGGCGTCGGCGATGTCGACGCCGGAGATGAAGACCTTGCGGCCGGTGAGGATCCAGCCGCCACTCTCCTCGTCGCGGCGGGCGGTGGTGGTGATGCGGTGCGAGTTGGAGCCCGCGTCGGGCTCGGTGATGCCGAACGCCATGGTCCGCGAGCCGTCCGCGAGCCCCGGCAGCCAGGTGCGCTTCTGCTCCTCGGTGCCGAAGCGGGCGATGACCGTGCCGCAGATCGCGGGCGAGACGACCATCATGAGCAGCGGACAGCCGGCGGCCCCCAACTCCTCCAGGACGATGGAGAGTTCGGCCATGCCGCCGCCCCCGCCGCCGTACTCCTCGGGCAGGTTCACGCCGAGGTAGCCGAGCTTGGCGGCCTCGGCCCACAGCACCTCGCGGTCGTGTCCCCGCCCGTGCCGCTTCCCCAGGGCCGCGACGGCGGCCCGCAGGTCCTTGAGTTCCTGGCTCTCGATGGCGCTGCTGCGTGCTCCGGTCATGACGGCTGGTCCTCCTGAGCTTCGGATGCGTCCTGTACGACGGCGAGCAGGGCACCGACCTCGACCTGGCGGCCGGGGGCGGCGTGGAGCGCGGTGAGCGTGCCGGAGGCGGGGGCAGTGATGGGGTGCGTCATCTTCATCGCCTCCAGCCAGATCAGCGGCTGCCCGGCGGTGACCGTGGCCCCTTCGGCGAGCCCGTCCGCGACCCGGACGACCACGCCCGGCATGGGGGCGAGCAGCGATCCGGGGGCGACGAGGCCGCTGGGGTCGGTGAAGCGGGGGTGTGCGGTGAAGGCGTACGAGCCGGTGGCGGTGTCGACGTACACCTGGTCGCCGTACCGCGCGACGAGGAAGTCCCGTGCGACTCCGTCGACTTCGAGGCGTACGCGGCCGGGCTCGGCGGCTTCCAGGCGTACGTCCGCGAACCCGTCGGCGGCGAGGCCCTCACGGGTGAGGCGGTAGCGGATCTCGTGGTCCCCGTACCGCTTGGTCTGCGGCTGGGACGGCAGGTTGCGCCAGCCGCCACCGAAGCGGGAGGTGCGGCCCGCCGCGTCCGCGAGGGCGGCGGCGAGGGCCGCGTGCGCCTCCCCCGCGCGCGGCTCGGTGAGGGCGGCCAGGTGCCGGTCGTAGAAGCCGGTGTCGACGCGGCCGGAGGTGAAGTCCGGGTGGCGCAGGGAGCGTACGAGCAGGTCGCGGTTGGTCCTCGGACCGTGGATACGGGCCCGTTCGAGCGCGCGGGCGAGGGTGCGGACGGCGGCGGCGCGGGTGGGGGCGTGGACGACGGCCTTGGCGAGCATGGCGTCGTAGTGGACGCCGATGGTGTCGCCGTCGCCGTAGCCCCGGTCCAGGCGGACGCCGGGGACGTCGAGGCGGTGCAGGACACCGGTCTGCGGGGTCCAGCCGCCGGCCGGGTCCTCGGCGTACAGCCGCGCCTCGACGGCGTGCCCGCTCGGCTCCGGCGGCTCGGCGGACAGGGCGGCGCCCTCGGCGACCTGGAGCTGGAGCGCGACGAGGTCGACCCCGAACACGGCCTCCGTTACGGGGTGTTCGACCTGGAGGCGGGTGTTCATCTCCAGGAAGTACGCCCGGCCCTGGGCGTCGACCAGGAACTCGACCGTGCCCGCGCCCCGGTAGGAGACGGCCCGGGCGGCGGCCACGGCGGCGGTGCGGAGCCCGGTGCGCAGGGCCTCGGGCAGGCCGGGCGCCGGGGCCTCCTCGATGACCTTCTGGTGGCGGCGCTGGAGCGAGCAGTCCCGGGTGCCGAGCGCCCAGACCGTGCCATGCGCGTCGGCCATGATCTGCACCTCGACGTGGCGCCCGCGCTCCACGTACGGCTCGGCGAACACCTCGCCGTCCCCGAAGGCGGACCGGGCCTCGGCGGAGGCGGACTCCAACTCACCTGACAGATCGCGGAGTTCCCGTACAACCCGCATGCCCCGGCCTCCCCCGCCCGCCGCCGCCTTCAGGAGCAGCGGCAGATCGGCGGCGGTGGCCTTCGCCGGGTCGACGGGGGCGAGCAGCGGGACCCCGGCCGCCGCCATCAGCTCTTTGGCGCGGGTCTTGGAGGCCATCGCCTCGATGGCGGCGGGCGGCGGGCCGATCCAGGTCAGCCCGGCGTCGACGACCGCCTGGGCGAAGTCGGCGCTCTCGGAGAGGAACCCGTACCCGGGGTGCACGGCGTCGGCGCCCGCCGCGAGGGCCGCCTTCACGACGAGGTCGCCGCGCAGATACGTCTCGGCGGGCGTGGCCCCCGGCAGCCGCACGGCCGCGTCGGCCTCGTGGACGTACGGCAGGGACGCGTCCGGGTCTGAGCACACGGCGACCGTGGAGATGCCCAGGTCACGGCAGGTGCGGAAGACCCGGCTCGCTATTTCGGCCCGGTTGGCGACGAGTACGGACTGGATCATCAGCGCCTCACATCCTGAAGATGCCGAAGCCGCCGCGCGCGCCTTCGACCGGGGCCGTGTGGACGGCGGACAGGCAGATGCCGAGGACCGTGCGGGTGTCGCGGGGGTCGATGACCCCGTCGTCGTACAGCCGCCCGGACAGGAACGTCGGCAGGGACTCGGCCTCGATCTGCTGCTCGACCATGGCGCGCAGCCCGGCGTCCGCCTCGTCGTCGTACGGCTGCCCCTTGGCGAGCGCGGAGGCGCGGGCGACGATCGAGAGGACCCCGGCGAGCTGCTGCGGCCCCATGACGGCGGACTTGGCGCTGGGCCAGGCGAAGAGGAAGCGGGGGTCGTAGGCGCGCCCGCACATGCCGTAGTGCCCGGCGCCGTACGAGGCACCCATGAGCACCGACAGGTGCGGCACCTTCGAATTGCTCACCGCGTTGATCATCATCGCGCCGTGCTTGATGATGCCGCCCTGCTCGTACTCCTTGCCGACCATGTAGCCGGTGGTGTTGTGGAGGAAGAGCAGCGGGATGTCGCGCTGGTTGGCGAGCTGGATGAACTGGGCGGCCTTCTGCGACTCGGCGCTGAACAGCACGCCCTGGGCGTTGGCGAGGATGCCGACGGGGTAGCCGTGCAGCCGTGCCCAGCCGGTGACCAGGCTCGTCCCGTACAGCGGCTTGAACTCGTCGAAGTCGGAGCCGTCGACGATCCGGGCGATCACCTCGCGCGGATCGAAGGGGGTTTTCAGGTCCCCCGGCACGATCCCGAGCAGCTCGTCCTCGTCGTATTTGGGCGGCTCGTACGGGACGGCCGGGTCCGGGTGCGCCTTGCGGTGGTTGAGGCGGGCGACGATGCGCCGGGCCTGGCGCAGGGCGTCCCGCTCGTCCACGGCGTAGTGGTCGGCGAGGCCGGAGGTGCGGGCGTGCATCTCGGCGCCGCCGAGCGACTCGTCGTCGCTCTCCTCGCCGGTGGCCATCTTGACCAGCGGCGGCCCGCCGAGGAAGACCTTCGACCGCTCCTTGATCATGACGGTGTGGTCGGACATCCCCGGTACGTACGCGCCGCCGGCGGTCGAGTTGCCGAACACCACCGCGATGGTGGGGATCCCGGCGGCGGAGAGCCGGGTGATGTCGCGGAAGAGGGCCCCGCCCGGGATGAAGATCTCCTTCTGGGAGGGCAGATCGGCGCCGCCGGACTCGACGAGGCTGATGCAGGGCAGCCGGTTGGCGTACGCGATCTCGTTGGCCCGCAGCGCCTTCTTCAGCGTCCACGGGTTGGAGGCGCCGCCGCGTACGGTCGGGTCATTGGCAGTGATGAGACATTCCACCCCCTCGACGACCCCGATCCCGGTGACCATCGAGGCGCCGACGGGGTAGTCGCTCCCCCAGGCGGCGAGCGGCGAGAGCTCCAGGAACGGGGTGTCGGGGTCGATCAGCAGCTCGATGCGCTCGCGGGCGAGCAGCTTTCCGCGTTTGCGGTGGCGTTCGGTGTACTTGGGGCCGCCGCCCGCGAGCGCCTTGGCGTGCTCGGCGTCGAGCTCGGCCAGCTTGGCGAGCATGGCCTCGCGGTGGGCGGCGTACTCGGGCCCGGCCGTATCGAGTGCGGTCGGCAGGACGGTCACAGCAGCACCTCCGGGATGTCCAGGTGGCGCGAGCGCAGCCACTCGCCGAGCGCCTTCGCCTGGGGGTCGAAGCGGGCCTGCGCGGCGACGCCCTCGCCGAGGAGGCCGTGGACGGTGAAGTTGAGGGCGCGGAGGTTGGGCAGCACGTGCCGGACGACTCTCAACTGGCGGCTTTCAGATATCAGTTCCTGAAATCGCTGAACTGTCAGCTCATGGACGAGCCATCGCCAGGCGTCGTCGGACGTCACCCACACGCCGACGTTCGCGTCGCCGCCCTTGTCACCGCTGCGGGCCCCGGCGACGAGCCCGAGGGGGGCGCGGCGGGTGGGCCCGTCGGGCAGGGGCGCGGGCGGCACCGGCTCTCCGACGTCCTCAAGGACCCGAGTCCGTACGGGACGGGGCAGCGACTCCCGTGCGCCATCGGGCAGCACGGCGACGTGCGCGACCTCGCCCGCGTCGATGTACTCCGCCTCGAAGACGCCGTAAGGGGCGCCCTTCCCGGGCGGGGCGGTGACGTGGAACCCCGGGTAGCTGCCGAGGGCGAGCTCGATGGCGGCGCCGCTGACGGTACGGCCGACGGCGTCCGGCTCGGGGTCGCGGACGACGAGCCGGAGCAGGGCGCTGGAGGTCTCCTCGGTGGCGGCGTCGGGATGGTCGGTGCGGGCGAGCTCCCAACGGATGTCGGCGGGCCGGGACTTGGTGCGGTCGAACGAGTCCTCGACCTGTGCCCGCACGAGCTCGGCCTTGGCCTCGATGTCGAGGCCGGTGAGCACGAAGACGACCTCGTTGCGCCAGCCGCCGATGCGGCAGAGGCCGACTTTGAGGGTGGGCGGGGGCTCCTCGCCGCGTACGCCCGTGATCCGCACCCGGTCGGGCCCGTCCGCCGCCGGCCGTACGGTGTCGAGCCGGGCGGTGACGTCGGGCCCGGCGTACCGGGCGCCCCCGGTCTCGTACAGGAGCTGGGCGGTGACGGTGCCGACGTCGACGACACCACCCGTGCCGGGATGTTTGCTGATCACACTGGTGCCGTCGGAGTGGATCTCGGCGAGGGGGAAGCCGGGGCGGCGGATGTCGTGGTCGCGGAAGAAGGCGTAGTTGCCGCCGGTGGCCTGGGTCCCGCACTCCAGGACGTGCCCGGCGACGACGGCTCCGGCGAGGGCGTCGTACTCCTCGGGCCCCCACCCGTGCCACCAGGCGGCGGGGCCGGTGACGAGGGCCGCGTCCGTCACCCGCCCGGTGACGACGACGTCGGCCCCGGCGGCGAGGCAGGCGGTGATGCCGGTGCCGCCGAGGTAGGCGTGGGCGGTGAGGCCGCCGGGGCGCGGGGGAAGGGAGTCGCCTTCGACGTGGGCGACGCGGGTGGGGAGGCCGAGCTTGGCGGCCAACTCCCTTACTTCTTCGGCGAGTCCGGCGGGGTTGAGCCCCCCGGCATTGGTGACGATCCGCACCCCGCGTTCGTGGGCGAGTCCGAGGCACTCCTCCAGCTGGCGCAGGAACGTCTTGGCGTAGCCGAGGCGGGGGTCCTTGAGGCGGTCGCGGCCGAGGATGAGCATGGTGAGCTCGGCGAGGTAGTCCCCGGTGAGCACGTCGAGCGGCCCGCCGGTGAGCATCTCGCGCATGGCGTCGAAGCGGTCGCCGTAGAACCCGGAGGCGTTGGCGATCCGCAGGGGCCGCCGCATCAGGCCCCCTTGGGCGCGCGTCCGGGACCGGCCGGGCCCGCGAAGGCCTGGGCGATGTCGAGCCAGCGGTCGGCGTCGGGGCCGTGGGCGCGGACGGCGGTGTCGGAGCGGTGGATGCGCTGGGTGACGAGGAGGCAGAAGTCGAGGGCGGGTCCGGTGACGCGCTGGTCGGCGTCTTCAGGCCCGTACGTCCACAGGCCGCCCGGCCCGGTCAGCTCGACCCGGAACTCCTCGGCGGGCGCGGCCAACCCCCGTACGGCGAAGGCGAAGTCGCGGGCCCGTACGCCGATCCGGGCGACGTGGCGCAGCCGGTCGGTGGGCTCGCGGGTGCGGCCGAGGGCGTCCCAGACGTCCTGGCCGTGCGCCCAGGTCTCCATCAGGCGGCCGGTGGCCATGGAGGCGGTGGACATGGGCGGGCCATACCAGGGGAAGCGGGCCCCGGCGGGCGCCGCGTCCAGGGCCTCGCGCAGCCGGGCCCGCCCGTGCCGCCACCGTCCGAGGAGCTCGCCGGGTTCGAGCCGGGCGCCCGCGTCGGCACCCTCGTCGACGAAGGTGCCGGGCGAGGCGGCGGCCTTCTCCACCTCCGCCGCGAACGCGTCGGCGTCGGTGACGGCGAGCAGCGCGGCCCCGTCGGTCCAGGCCAGATGCGCGATCTGGTGGGCGATGGTCCACCCCGGCGCGGCGGTGTCCAGCCGCCAGTCCCCTGGACTCAACGCCCCGACGAGCCGGTCGAGTTCCTCCCCTTCGGCGCGCAGATCGTCGAGCACGGCGTTCGGATCGGACACGGGGCGCTTCCCTTCGAGCGGGGATACGTGCGGTGTGCCCCGGAGCATGGCAGCGGTTTACAAAACAAGCAAGCGTGCTTGCATTATTTTTTGCCAGGGGCGCGTGCGCCCGAAGTCGCGTGCTGGAGTGCGTTCTTGACGGTGCGGTGGTGGCGGCGGGATGGTCGTGCGCGCAAGTGGGTGTAACACTCGTCCGAGTGCGGGAGGCGCGCGATGCCGCAGAGCGGTCCGGGCTTCTTCGGCTTGATCGAGACGGCCGAGTTCCAGGCCGTACACCTCGAAATGCGGGACGCGTACGGCGTCGGCAACGAAGCCGAGGACTTCGCGTCCTGGAAGCGGACGGGCGTGTGCGACACGGACCCGGCGTCGGAACGGTGGGCGCCATGGGTCGACCTGGTGCGCAGGGCCATCGGGCGGGCCCGTATCGCGGAGGCGATCAACCCTCTCGGGTGATTGCGGTGCAAGGCCATGCAAGACCGTGGCCCTATCGGCCGATCCCACCGCCCGGGACGGGCGGCATGTGGCGGACACCGAGATGGTGCTGCTGCCGTCCGAGGCCGAGTTGCTCGGCGAGCGGCTGGCGGGGGCCCTCGGTGGGGCCGGGCCAAGGCTCGGGAGCTGTTCGACGGGCGGGCCGGGGTGCCCCCCACATCGGCCCGCCCGTATGGAACTGCGCCCCCTGGGCTACCGCCCCACCTGCGACCGCACCGCCCCCACGCTCGCCCCGATGACCAGCGCGATCGCCAGCGCGTCCGTGGCCGACAGGGCCTGGTGGAGGACCAGGAAGCCCGCCGTCGCCGCGATGGCCGGTTCCAGGCTCATCAGGACCGCGAAGGTGGAGGCGGGGAGGCGGCGCAGGGCGAGGAGTTCGAGGGTGTACGGGAGTACGGAGGACAGGATCGCCACCGCCGCGCCCAGGCCTATCGTCGACGGGACCAGGAGCTTCGAGCCCGACTGGATCGCGCCCAGGGGGAGCGACAGGACCGCCGCCACCGCCATCGCCAGCGCCAGGCCGTCCGCCTGCGGGAAGCGGCGGCCCGTACGGGCGCTGAACAGGATGTACACCGCCCAGCACGCCCCCGCCCCCACCGCGTACGCCGCCCCGACCGCGTCCAGCGACCCGAACCCGTCGCCCCCGCCGCTGCCGAGCAGCGCCACGCCCGCGAGCGCCAGCCCGGCCCAGACGAAGTTGACCAGGCGGCGGGAGGCCAGGACCGAGAGGGCGAGGGGGCCCAGGACCTCCAGGGTCACCGCGGTGCCGAGCGGGATGCGGTCCACCGCCTGGTAGAAGAGGCCGTTCATGCCCGCCATCGCGACGCCGAAGGCGACCACCGTCCCCCAGTCGGCGCGCTTGTAGCCGCGTATCTTCGGGCGGCACAGGATCAGGAGCACCAGCGCGGCCGCCAGCAGGCGGAGCGTCACCACGCCCGCCGCCCCCGCCCTCGGCATCAGCATGACCGCGACGGCCGAGCCGAACTGGACCGATATCCCGCTCGCCACCACCAGCGCGACCGGCGCCAGCGCCGCCCTGCGGCCCCCGCCCCCGCCGAGCCCGCCCGCCGCCTCCGGGGTCGCGACGGTCGCCGCCGCGGTGGCGGTCGTCGGCTCTGCGGCGGCGTGCGGAGTGGTCACCGGGGTTCCCCTAGCTGGTTAGTTCAATACATTGGACTGTCTCGTTAAAATATTGCACCAGCGCGGCCGCTCGGTCCAGCGATTTCCCTCCGCGAAACGGAATGGCGCCCTCCTATCAATGTAAGCGGCGTTCGACCCCGCTACCCGCTACCCCTCACCCGGCAGCCCCTCCGCCAGCACCTCCGCCAGATGCCTCGCCCGCCGCCCCGCCAGCTGCTCCAGTTGCGTACGGCACGAGAAGCCGTCCGCCAGGACCTCCGTGCCGGGCTCCGCCGCCCGTACCGCCGGCAGCAGCTCGTCCTCCGCGCAGGCCACCGACACCTCCCAGTGGCCCCGCTCGAACCCGAAGTTCCCGGCCAGGCCGCAGCAGCCGCCGCTCAGCGCGCCCGTCAGCCCGGCCCGCTCCCGCAGCCGGCGCTCGGCCGCGTCCCCGAGCACCGCGTGCTGGTGGCAGTGGGTCTGCCCGACGACCGCCCGCCCCACGTACGGCGGGGTCCACTGCGGCGCGCACTCCTCCAGCGCCTGCGCGAACGTACGCACCGACGCCGCCAGCCGCGCCGCCCTCGGGTCGTCGGGCAGCAGCTCCGGCAGATCCGTGCGCAGCGCCGCCGCACAGCTCGGTTCCAGGACGACGACCGGCAGACCGCGATCGAGCAGCGGCTCCACCGCGTCCAGCGTGCGGCGCAGGACCGCGCGGGCGCGGGTGAGCTGGCCGGTCGAGACGTAGGTGAGGCCGCAGCAGACCCGGCCCCGGGGCACCGCGACCCCCACCCCCGCCGCCTCCAGGACCCGCACCGCCGCCCGGCCGACCTCGGGGGAGAGGTGCTTCGTGAACGTGTCGGGCCACAGGACGACCCCGGCAGGCCCGGCAGCTCGCCCCCGCCACCACCCCCGAAACGTCTCCCCCGCCAGCACCGGCAGCCCCCGCTCGGGCGCGATCCCCGCCAGCCGCTTCACCAGGGCCGCCAGCGGGCGCACCCGGGCCAGGGCGTTCAGGCCGCGCGCCCACGGCGCCGCGAGCCGCAGCCAGCGGGGCAGCCAGCCCATCGCGTAGTGGGACGCGGGCCGCAGCCGCCCCCGGTAGTGGTGGTGCAGGAACTCGGCTTTGTACGTGGCCATGTCCACCCCGACCGGGCAGTCGCTGCGGCAGCCCTTGCAGGACAGACAGAGGTCGAGCGCGTCGCGCACCTCCGGCGAGCGCCAGCCGCCGGTGACGACCTCGCCCGCCAGCATCTCGTGCAGCAGCCGCGCCCGGCCCCGCGTCGAGTGCGCCTCCTCACCGGTGGCCCGGAAGGACGGACACATCACCCCACCACCCGAACTCGCCTCCGTAGTACGGCACTTGGCCACTCCCACACACCGCCGCACCGCCGCCGAGAAGTCCCCGCCGTCCTGCGGATAGCCGAACTCCACCTCCACCGGCCGCCTCGGCAGCACCTCGAAGCGCAGGTTCTCGTCCAGCCGGGCGGGGCGGGCCAGCATCCCCGGATTCAGCAGCCCCGCCGGGTCCCACACGTCCTTGAACCGGCCGAAGAGCGCGACCAGTTCGTCCCCGTACATCTTCGGCAGCAGCTCCGCCCGCGCCTGCCCGTCGCCGTGCTCGCCCGAGAGCGAGCCGCCGTGCGCGGCCACCAGATCGGCCAGCTCCTCGGAGAAGCGGCGGAAGCGCGCCACGCCCGCCGCGCTCATGAGGTCGAAGTCGATCCGGACGTGGACGCAGCCGTCGCCGAAGTGCCCGTACGGGGTGCCGCGCAGGCCGTGGTCCCGCAGCAGGGCCCGGAACTCCCGCAGATACGGGCCGAGCCGCGCGGGCGGCACCGCGCAGTCCTCCCAGCCGGGCCACGCCTCCGTGCCGTCCGGCATCCGCGTCGCCGTCCCGGCCGCGTCCTCGCGTACCCGCCACAGCGCCCGCTGCCCGGCCGGGTCGGTGACCACGGCGGCGTCCAGCGGGGCGGCCGCCCGCACCAGCTCGCGGGCCCGGGCCAGCGCCTCGGCCGGGGTCGCGCCGCCGGTCTCCACGAAGAGCCAGGCGCCGCCGCGCGGCAGCCCGGAGCGGCCGCGCACCAGGTCGGCGGCCATGCCCTCGACGGTGAGCGGCCCGTACGCCAGCAGGGCGGGCGCCGCCTCGGCCGCCGCGCTCTCGTCCGGGTAGCCGAGCACGGCGAGCGCCCGGGCGACGGGCGTCTCCACCAGCCGTACGGTCGCCTCGGTGAGCACGCCGAGCGTGCCCTCGCTGCCGCAGAACGCCCGCGCCGGATCCGTCCCGCGCTCGGGCAGCAGCGCGTCCATCGCGTACCCGGAGATCCGGCGCGGCAGGTCCTGCGGATAGCCGGTGCGCAGCGCGGCGAGGTGGCGTTCGGTGAAGTCGCGCAGGCCCGCCGGGGCGCCGGTCCAGCCCTGCCCGAGGCGGAGCACCTCGCCCGCACCGCTCACCACCGCCATCCCGTGCACGTTGTCGGCGGTCGTCCCGTACGCCACCGAGTGCGACCCGCACGCGTTGTTGCCGATCATCCCGCCGAGCGTGCACCGGCTGTGCGTCGACGGATCGGGCCCGAACGTCAGCCCGTACGGCCGGACCGCCTCCCGCAGCACGTCGAGCACCAGGCCCGGTTGGACCACCGCCGTGCGCGCCTCCACGTCCACCGAGAGCAGGGCCCGCATGTGCCGGGTGAAGTCCAGGACGACCCCGGTCCCGGTGGCCTGCCCCGCGATCGAGGTCCCGCCGCCGCGCGGCACCACCGGCACCCCGTGCTCCCGGCAGACGGCGAGCGCCGCCGCCACGTCCTCCGCGTCCCGGGGCGCGACCACCCCGTACGGCACCCGCCGGTAGTTGGACGCGTCCATCGTCATCAGCGCCCGCGCGCCCGCCGAGAAGTCGACCTCCCCGCGCACGACCGCACGCAGTCCCCGCTCCAACGCGTCCGAGGCTGCCGCCGTACGCCCCGCGCCGCCCGCATCACCCGTGTCGCCTGTGTAGCCCATGGGAAACAGCCTGCCCACCGCAGGCCGGACGACGGCAGCCCGTGCCTTCGGCGTGTCTCGCGGGGTGGACCGGAGCCGCGCGCTCCCCGGCGTGCCGATACCCTGCGCTCGTGGCTGAGATCCAGATTCCCGCTGACATGAAGCCCGCCGACGGCCGTTTCGGCGCGGGCCCCTCCAAGGTGCGTACGGAGGCGCTGGACGCCCTGGCCGCCACCGGTACCTCGCTCCTGGGCACCTCCCATCGCCAGGCCCCGGTCAAGAACCTGGTCGGCGAGGTCCGCCAGGGCGTACGGGACCTGTTCTCGCTGCCCGAGGGGTACGAGGTGATCCTGGGCAACGGCGGCTCGACCGCGTTCTGGGACGTCGCGACGCACGGGCTGATCGAGAACAAGTCGCAGCACCTGAACTTCGGCGAGTTCTCGTCCAAGTTCACCAAGGCCGCGAAGCTCGCGCCGTGGCTGGCCGAGCCGTCGGTGATCGCCTCCGAGCCCGGCACGCACCCCGAGCCGGCCGCCGAGGCGGGCGTCGACGTCTACGCCTTCACCCACAACGAGACCTCCACCGGTGTCGCCGCCCCGATCAAGCGGGTCGCGGGCGCCGACGAAGGCGCGCTCGTCCTGGTCGACGCGACCTCGGGCGCGGGCGGCCTGCCGGTCGACATCGCCGAGAGCGACGTCTACTACTTCGCCCCGCAGAAGTCCTTCGCCTCCGACGGCGGCCTGTGGATCGCGGCGTTCTCCCCGGCCGCGCTCGATCGCGCCGCGCGGATCCACGCGTCCGGCCGCCACATCCCGGAGTTCTTCAGCCTCCCGACGGCGATCGACAACTCCCTGAAGAACCAGACGTACAACACCCCGGCGCTCGCCACCCTCTTCCTCCTCAACGAGCAGCTGAAGTGGATCAACGGCCAGGGCGGCCTGGAGTGGTCGACGGGCCGCACCAAGGACTCCTCGACCCGCCTCTACACCTGGGCGGAGGAGTCCAAGCACGCGACCCCGTTCGTCACCGACCCGGCGAAGCGCTCGCAGGTCATCGGCACGATCGACTTCGCGGACGACATCGACGCGGCCGCGATCGCCAAGGTGCTGCGCGCGAACGGGATCGTCGACACGGAGCCGTACCGCAAGCTGGGCCGCAACCAGCTCCGCGTGGCGATGTTCCCGGCGATCGACCCGTCGGACGTGGAGGCCCTGACGGCTTGCATCGACTACGTGATCGAGCAGCTCTGAGTTTCGCCTGCGGATGATCCGTGGCTGGTCGCGCAGTTCCCCGCGCCCCTTAAATGCCGCTGCGCGGCATCCCCGGGGCGCCCCGAAGGGGCGCTTTTAGGGGCGCGGGGAACTGCGCGACCAGCCCCCACCGGCCCGCAGACAAACGCAGGCGCTCAGCCCCGTCGGAGCTTCCGCCTGAGCCCCACCCAGGCGGCCCCCGCCCCCACGATCACGATCACCCCGTACACAAAGTTCCGGTTGTCACCACCGGAGTCCGAGCCGCCGCCGCTCGCACCCCCGCCGGACGGCGAACTCCCCTTGTCCGACGGGGACTCCGAGGCCGAAGCGACCGGCACCCGCACCACCGGACTCTTCGCCCCCTCCGACCCGAAGAGCAACGCCTTCCCGTCCGGCGTGTACGTGACGGACTCCGCCTGCCGCATCAGCGGCGCATCCACCCCGTGCCGCGCCCCGAGCTTCCCGTTCTTCCACTCGTACTCGGCCGCCCAGAAGTACCCCCGCAGCGCCAGCTTCGACCCGTCCGGGGAGAACGCGCCGTCCGTGACCCACGGCACGTCGTCGATCCGCCGGAACACGTTCGTCCCGGCCGTGGAGAGCCGCTCCGGGCCCTCGTACAGCCCGCCGCCGCCCTCCTTCTTCGACGCGATGTAGAGGCGGCCGGTCTTGGGGTGGACCATCAGCGCCTCGGCGTTGCGCGGCCCGTCGGCGTACTTCACGACGTACTGCGTCGCCTTGACGGTCGCGTCCTTGAGCCGCGCGGGCTCGGGGAACTTGTAGATCCAGACGTTCTTCCAGGTGCCGCCGAGGTTGTCCCCGATGTCCCCGACGTACACGTTCCCGTCCGAGCCGACCGAGATCGCCTCGACGTCGCGCGGCTTCCCGACGCCGGTCAGGGTGACGGTGGCGACGGTCTCGCCGGTCCTGGAGTCGACCGCGTACACGTACGGCCCGTCGTCGCTGTCGTTGTGCGTCCAGTAGATCCCCGGGTGCGCCCGGCTGGCGGCGAGGCCGCTGGACTCCTTTATCCGGGGATCCTTGATCGTGAAGTCGCCGTCGCCGCCGTCGGCGGCCGTAGCGGCGGCCGGTCCGGCGGCCCCCAGCACGACGAGCCCGGCGACCGTGGCGGCGGACAGAAGCGAACGCATCGGGAAACGCATGGGACCAAGTGTCCATCGTCACGTGGCAGCCCGTCGAAGCCGTCCAGGTGATCCGCCATCATGGCCCCATGCGTTTCATGTTCGTCGGCGACTCCATGACCATCGGACGCGCCGGCGACATCACCTGGCGCTACCGCATGTGGCAGCACCTCAGCACGTCCTTCGACGGCCCCTTCGAGATCGTGGGGCCGCGCACCGAGCTGTACGACACGGAGGCGGGCGCGCCGCTGTCGTACGCGTACGGGGCACCGGACTTCCCGGCTCCGGCCCGCCGCCACCTCTCCGGCTGGGGCGAGGGCTGGCTGCACATGGCCCCGCTGATCCGCGAGGCGGCTTCCCGGGCGGAGGCGGACGTCCTGCTGGTCTCGCTCGGCCTGATAGACCTCGGCTTCTACACGGACAGCGACCAGACGGCGGCCAACGTCCGCGCCTTCGTGACCCAGGCCCGGGCGGCGAACCCGGCCGTCCGCATGGTCCTGCTCCCGGTCATCCCGAACATCCGGGCCGAGTCGGACGCCCCCTTCGCCGCCGAGGTGACCCGCTTCAACGAACTCCTGGCGAAGGAGGTGGCGGACCTGGACCACCCGTCCTCCCCGCTGCTCCTCGCCTCCCACCCGCCGACGTACGACATCCACCAGGACACGTACGACGGCACCCACCCCTCGGCCTCGGGCGAACACAAGCTGGCGGCGGCGTTCGCCGAGGCGATGCATCAGGGGTGGGGGGTGGGCGGGGCGTACGCGGGCTGACGCCCCGGGTGGGGCCTACCAGGCGAACGCCTCCGGCGACGGCCCCGGGCCCGGGAAGATCTCGTCCAGGGACGCCAGCAGCTCCTCGTCCAGCTTCAGCTCGACCGCCCGCAGGGCCGAGGCGAGCTGGTCCGCCGTGCGCGGGCCAACGATCGGGCCGGTCACGCCCGGCCGCGTGAGCAGCCACGCCAGCCCGACCTCGCCCGGCTCCAGGCCGTGCTTGGCGAGCAGGTCCTCGTACGCCTGCACCTGCGCCCGTACCGCCGGATCGGTCAGCGATGCCGCCGCCCGGCCGCCGGTCGAGCGCGAGCCTCCGCCCTCACGCTCCTTGCGCAGGGCCCCGCCCAGCAGGCCCCCGTACAGCGGGGACCAGGGGATGATCCCGACGCCGTACTCCTGCGCGGCGGGAATCACCTCCATCTCGGCGCGGCGCTCGGCGAGGTTGTAGAGGCACTGCTCACTGACCAGGCCCAACCGGCCGGTCCTGGCAGCCACTTCGTTCGCCTGGGCGATCTTGTAGCCGGGGAAGTTGGACGTGCCCACGTACAGCACCTTCCCCTCCCGCACCAGGACGTCCATCGCCTGCCAGATCTCCTCGAAGGGGGTCTGACGGTCGACGTGGTGGAACTGGTAGACGTCGATGTAGTCCGTGCCCAGCCGCTTCAGGCTGCCCTCGACCGCCCTGCGGATGTTGAGCGCCGACAGCTTGTCGTGGTTGGGCCAGACGGGGGCGCCGTCGACGGACATGTTCCCGTACACCTTCGTGGCCAGGACCGTCTTGTCGCGGCGCCCGCCGCCCCGCGCGAACCAGTTGCCGATGATCTCCTCGGTGCGGCCCTTGCCCGCGCTCTGCCCGTAGACATTGGCGGTGTCGAAGAAGTTGACACCCGCGTCCTGCGCGGCGTCCATGAGCGCGTGGCTGTCGGCCTCGTCCGTCTGCGGGCCGAAGTTCATGGTGCCGAGGACGAGGCGGCTGACCTTGAGACCGGTGCGTCCGAGCTGCGTGTACTCCATGAGGCACCAGCGAACCTGTTGAAGTGCGCTCCAAGCAAGCACCACGCGACTTCTACCAGGCGAAGGCCTCCGGCGACGGGCCCGGTCCCGGGAAGATCTCGTCGAGCCCGGTCAGCACCTCCTCGCTCAGCTCCAGCTCCACCGCCCGCAGAGCCGATTCGAGCTGCTCGGCCGTGCGCGGGCCGACGATCGGGCCGGTCACGCCGGGCCGCGTGAGCAGCCACGCCAACGCCACTTCCCCCGGCTCCAGTTCGTGCTTGGCGAGCAGGTCCTCGTACGCCTGCACCTGCGCCCGTACCGCCGGATCGGCGAGCCCGGCGGCGGACCGGCCGCCCTTCGTACGCGACCCGTCACCCGCCCGCTCCTTGCGCAGGGCACCGCCGAGCAGGCCCTGGTGGAGCGGGGACCAGGGGATGATCCCGACGCCGTACTCCTGGGCGGCGGGGATGACCTCCATCTCGGCGCGGCGCTCGGCGAGGTTGTAGAGGCACTGCTCACTGACCAGGCCCAACCGGCCGGTCCTGGCAGCCACTTCATTGGCCTGGGCGATCTTGTAGCCGGGGAAGTTGGAGGTGCCCACGTACAACACCTTGCCCTGCTGTACGAGGACGTCCATCGCCTGCCAGATCTCCTCGAAGGGAGTGGCGCGATCCACGTGGTGGAACTGGTAGATGTCGATGTAGTCCGTACCGAGCCGCTTCAGGCTGGCCTCCACCGCCCGGCGGATGTTGAGCGCGGAGAGCCGGTCGTGGTTGGGCCAGGAGGTGACGTTCCAGGGGGTGCCGTCCTGGGTCATGTTCCCGTAGCCCTTGGTCGCGAGGACCGTCTTGTCGCGGCGCCCGCCGCCCTGCGCGAACCAGGACCCGACGATCTCCTCGGTGAGGCCCTTGTGTTCGGCCTTGCCGTAGATGTTCGCGGTGTCGAAGAAGTTGATACCGGCGTCGTGGGCGGTGTCCATGAGCGCGTGGCTGTCGGCCTGGCTCGTGAGCCCGCCGAAGTTCATGGTGCCGAGGACGAGGCGGCTGACCTTGAGACCGGTGCGTCCGAGCTGCGTGTACTCCATGGGGCACCAGCGAACCTGTTGAAGTGCGCTCGAAGCAAGCGCCGTTCAACGGCGTTCAGTCGCGGGGGAACTCGTCGGTGGTGAGGGTGAGGTCCACCACGGTTCCCTTGAGGTTGATCTCGGCCCCGAACGCGATGGTGAGATCGCTGATGTAGTCGCCGTCCTTGGGCTGGGTGTAGACGTGGCAACGGCCGAGGTAAGGGTCGACCACGAGGTAGACGGGGACGCCGGCGGTCGCGTAAGCGGTCTTCTTCGGGCCGTAGTCATTGGCGGCCGTGTCCTTGGAGATGACTTCAGCGACGAACTCGACGTCCTGGTGAGGCCAGTGCCCCTTGGCGTTCTGCTGCGCGCCGTCGCGCAGCTTCGCCACGTCCGGGCACAATCCGTTGAGCCGCCCCGGAAAGTCGATGCGCTCGTCCGAGGCCACCGGCACATCCATGCCGAACCGGTCCTCCAGTGCCCGGACGATCCTGCGGATGATCTGCCAGTGCACGTGTCGTTGCGGCGACATATGGATGGCCCCATCGACGATCTCCACCCTGTAACCCTCGGGGACGGGCATCTTCGCGAGCCGCTCGAACAGGCTGTCCAAGGTGCTCGTGTCGTCGCTCTCGGCCATCTCGATCCTGTCGGTGTTTACGACGGTCATCGTGGCGCTCCTCCCCGGCTGTCGCTCCCCGGCAGCCAGCCACCCGGTACAACGATACGCACGGCACCAAGGACACGGGCTGTCGAACCCAAGTGCGTACGCGGTCAGGACCCCGCGAACCAGCTCGACGCGTCGAGGCGGAACGCCTCCGGCGGGACGACCGTGCGCAGGGCCGTCTCCATGTCGCGTACGGGACCGGCGCCCAGCGTACGGACCCAGTCGGCGCGCAGTTCGTCGAACACGGCCGCCGACCGGGCCAGCGCGTCGAGGCCGCGCGGGGTGATGCGGACGACCTTGCGGCGGGCGTCGGCGGGGTCGTCGGCGCGTTCGGCGTAGCCCAGGGCCTCCAGGCGGTCGACGGTCTTGCCGGCGGCCTGCTTGGAGACACCGAGCCGCCGCCCGATCTCGCTCGCGGTCGCCCCGCCGGGCCCGACGGCCTGGAGCGCGAAGCCGTGAGCGGGCCGGAGGTCGGGGTGTCCCTGGCGGGCCAGCTCGGCATGGAGGCGGTCGATGAGGGAGCGGAACCCGCCGAGAAGGAGCAGGGGGAGCTCGTACCCGGGAGTGGGCGCGCCCTCGCTTTCCCCATTGCGAGAACCGACAACCTGGTTTACCTTCTCATCGTCAACCACGTTGTCCATCTTACGGGGAGCAGGAACGCAGTGACGTTCGTCGAGCACACCTTGGAGTCCGCGCCGGCCGAGTCGCGCCGCGCGATGGAGGGGACGATCAAGAGCCTGGGGCGCCTCTCCCCGGCCGTGGCCCGGCTGGCCGCCTCGCCGCACACACTGGAGGGCTTCCTCAGGATGAGCGCCCTCTTCGAGCGGACGACGCTCGACCCGGTCGCCCGCGAGGTCGTGATCATGACGGTCGCCACCCGCAACGCGTGCGACCTGTGCGTGAACATGCACACGGGCAAGCTGCGCGGGCTCGGCGCGCCGGAGGAGCTGATGGCCGAGCTGCGCGAAGGGAAGCCGCTGACGGACGAACGCCTCGACGCGGTACGGGAGTTCACGCTCGCCGTGTACGCGACGGCGGGCGCGGTCCCCGACGGCACCCTGACCGCGTTCCTGTCCCACGGCCACACCCACCAGAACGCCCTGGAGGTCGTCCTGGGCATCGGCGCGTACACGGTGTCGACGTTCGCCAACCGCCTGACGGGGGCGTCGCACTGACGGCCTCGACCTCCCGCAGCGAACAGCGGGGCGTCCCTGAGCCGGGCCTTCGCCCTCTCAGCCCCGCGCCGCCGCCACCGCCACCACGACGAACATCAGCACGAGCACACCGGCCATGATCCGGTTCCTGGTCTTCGGGTTCACGCGTACGAGCGTAACGAACCCCCTCGGAGCCCCGCTCGGCCGCCCCGGCGCGCCCCCGTACGCGGGCGATGACTCAGTGTTACTTTCCGGAGGGTGGATCACGTACGGCATCGGCGGTACCGCATCGTTCCGGCCACCCTCTTCGTGGTGGGCCTGCTGCTCACGGGCTGCTCGTCGGGCTCGGACGAGTCCCCCAGCCCGCCGGGCGACACCTCGCAGACCGAGGAGCCCACCGCGCCGCCGCCCCCGGAGCCGACCAAGCCGACCGAGGGCACGAGCGGTCAGCAGGACAACGGCGGCACGGACGGCAGCAGTGGCGGCAGCGGCGGCTTCAACACGGCCGGGCGGATCTCCACCAACTTCCAGGGGGTCTGGCCCGAGGGCACCGTGGAGCTGTCGAACCCCACCGACGAGACGTACACCGGCACCGCGACGATCTACGACTGCAGCCCCACGAACCGCTGGACCAACACACTGCCCGCCAAGTCCGTCACCCTTGCGCCGCACGGCGACTCCGACACGGTCTCCTTCTCGTTCAAGGCCGAGGACACCACCCAACCCACCGCCACCCACGTCGTGTGCCTCAGCCTGACCGGCAGTCCCAGCCCTGCGAGCAGCTCGTTCCCGGACCAGAACTTCACATCGCCCGACGAGAACGACGAGCCCGAGCCCCCCGCGTCCCCGTCCGGCGTCATCCCCGCCCCCGACAGCTCCTGAGCGCGAGGCAGCACATGGAGGAGCAGCCCACCCCGACCCGGCCCCCGTGGGGCGCCTGGCTCAAGGCCGTCGCCGGGTTCGTCGCGCCCACGACCCTGCTCACCGGGCTCCTCCTCTTCTTCGGCTTCGCCTACACCGACTCCTTGTACGAGTACTTCGGCATCGACCCCGCCACCCTCGGCCTCTCCACCCAGGACTATCTGCTGCGCAGTGCGGGGGCCCTGTACATGCCCGTGGGCGTGATGCTCGCCGCCGGGCTCGTGGGGGCGCTCGGATTCGCCTGGGTCTCCTCCCTCGGCGACTCCCGGCCGGGGCCCGTGCGCCGCATGGGGCAGGTGTCCGTGGTGCTGATCGCCTGCGGCGCCGCGCTCTTCGTCCTCGGGATGCTCGGCGGGTTCCAGGTCTGGCTCGCCGGACCGCTCGACACCCCACTGCTCCTCGTCGGCGGCCTGCTGCTCGTGGTGTACGGGCGCGCGCTGCACCTCAAGACCACCGGGCACTCCTTCCCCGGCGAGCTGAAGGCCCTCGCCATCGTGGCGGCGCTGATCGCCCTGAGCTCGTTCTGGGCCGTACAGGCCTATGCCCAGACCCACGGCTACGACGACGGGCGGTACCTCGCCCGCCATCTGCGGCTCAGGCCCGCGGTGGTCGTCGACACGCCCGAGCGGCTGTACTTCGGGGCCGCGCGGGTACAGGAGACCTCGCTGCCCGAGGCCGGCCCCACCCAGAAGTACAGATACCGCTACCGCGGCCTGCGCCTCCTCGCCCAGTCCGGCAACCGGATGTTCCTCATCCCGGACGGCTGGACCCGTACGCGCGGGGCCGTGATCATGATCCCGGCGGACGGGAGCGTCCGCGTCGCCTTCCGCCCCGGCTGAGGCACGTCACGCCCCCAACCCCCACCGCCCCACCACCTCGTACCGAGGCGTCTCCCCCGCCACCCCGCCCACCGGCAACCGGCTGCGGACCAGCACCACCTCCTCCGCCTGCCACGCCGTGCCCTCGAAGGACGCCAGCGCGTCGACGTACGGGTGCAGGTCCGCGCCCGCGCGGCTGCGGGCCAGCGTGAGGTGGGGGTGGTAGCGGCGGTGCTCCTCCATCGCCACGCCCGCGCGGCGGGCCGCCGCGTCCGCGCGCTCGGCCAGCAGCCGCAGCGCGTCGATCGCGCCCGCGACGCCCGCCCACAGCACCTTGTCCCCGAACCGGCCGCCCCCGTGGAGGCGGAGCTCGAAGGGCGGGGTGCGGTGGGCGGCCCGGGCCAGGCGCGCGTGCAGGTCCGGCAGCAGCCCCTCGTCCACCTCACCCAGGAACGCCAGCGTGAGGTGCCAGTCGTCGCGGCCCGCCCAGCGCAGCCGGTCCGCGCCGGGCAGGGCGTGCAACTCGTCCACCGCCACGCCGAGTTCGGCCAGCCGGGGCGGCGGGGGCAGCACGGCCACGAAGAGTCTCATGCTCATGGGATCAGTTTCGCCCCATGCCCCCGCCATCCCGATCCCGGACTCACGCCGCCGTGGCCAGTTGCTCCCTCGGGACGAACTCCACGTGCCTACGGCCGCGCCGCAGGTCCACCTTGAGCTTCAGGTTCGCCGCCCGCGCCAGCATCAGGCCGACGCCGACCGCCGCGAGCGCGCAGATCAGACCGCCCAGGGCGAGGCTGACCCGTACGCCGTACTCGTCCGTGAGCCAGCCGAAGAGCGGGCCGCCCAGCGGGGTGCCGCCGGTGAAGACCATCATGAACAGGCTCATCACCCGGCCGCGCATCTCCGGGTCGGTGGCCATCTGGACGGAGGCGTTGGCGGTGACGTTCACCGTGAGGCCGAGGACGCCGATCGGGAGCAGCAGGGCGATGAAAAGCGCCATGTCGGGCGCCATCGACGCCGCGATCTCCACGACCGCGAACAGGCCCGCCGCCCCCGCCAGCATGCGCAGCCGCGTGGTGCCCCGGCGGGCCGCGAGCAGCGCGCCGATCAGGGAGCCGATCGCCATCAGGCTGTTGAACAGGCCGTACATCCCGGAGCCGCCGTGGAAGACGTCGTGGGCGAAGGCGCTCAGCCAGATCGGGAAGTTGAAGCCGAAGGTGCCGACGAAGCCGACCAGGACGATCGGCCAGATCAGCTCCGGGCGCTTGGAGACGTAGTCCAGGCCCTCGCGGAGCTGGCCCTTGCCGCGCGGTGCGAGCTTGGTGGGCCGCAGTTCGGCGGTACGCATCAGGGCGAGGCCCGCCAGCGGGGCGAGGAAGGAGAGGCCGTTGGCGAGGAACGCCCAGCCGGGGCCCACCGCCGCCATCACGCCGCCCGCGACCGCGGGACCGACGAGCCGCGCCGACTGGAAGTTGGCCGAGTTGAGGCTGACCGCGTTGCGGACCTGGTCGGGGCCGACCATCTCGGAGACGAAGGACTGCCGGGTCGGGTTGTCGACCACCGTGACCAGGCCGGTGAAGAACGCGGTCACATAGACGTGCCAGACCTGGACGTGTCCGGAGAGCGTCATGGCCGCCAGGAACAGACCGCCGAGGCCCATCGCGCTCTGGGTGACGAAGAGGATGCTCCGCTTGGCGAAGCGGTCGGCGATGACGCCGCCGTACAGCCCGAAGAGCAGCATCGGCAGGAACTGCATGGCGGTGGTGATGCCCACCGCCACCGAGGAGCCGGTGATCTGGAGGACCAGCCAGTCCTGGGTGATCCGCGCCATCCACGTACCGATGTTGGAGACGATGGCACCGGAGAAGAACAGCCGGTAGTTGCGGATCGCGAGGGAGGAGAACGTCCCTCGTCTGCTGCCGTCGTCGGCAGCGGTGTCGTGGGTGGATTTGTGTGCGGGGGCGGAGTCTGCTCCGGATCCCGTACTCAAAGGGTTCGCCTCCTAGCGTGCGCGGTCAGTTCACAGGTGTGCGAGCTTCTCCAGTACGGGTGCGGCGGCGCGCAGCTTCGCCCACTCGTCCTCGTCCAGGCCTTCCGCGAGGGAAGCCAGCCAGGCGTTGCGCTTGCGGCGGCTCTCTTCGAGCATCGCCTCGGCCTCTTCGGTCTGGCTGACCACCTTCTGGCGGCGGTCGTCGGGGTGCGGCTCCAGCCTGACCAGGCCCTTCGCCTCCAGCAGTGCGACGATGCGGGTCATCGACGGCGGCTGGACGTGCTCCTTGCGGGCCAGCTCACCGGGGGTGGCCGAGCCGCAGCGGAAGAGGGTGCCGAGCACCGACATCTCGGTGGGGCTCAGCGACTCGTCGACGCGCTGGTGCTTCAGGCGCCTGCTCAGGCGCATGACCGCCGAGCGGAGGGAGTTCACGGCGGCGACGTCGGCGTCGCTGTCGTGGGGCAGGTCAGACATGTTCGTTAGAATAACTCATTACTCTGGCTAAATACCAGCCCAGGTACCCCTCGGGTACCACCGGCGCGCCGCACCAGCGGTCGCGCACCACTACACACATCACCCGAATGAGTGAGAGCTATCGGAAAAGTGACGCACCGGGACGGCGCCTGCGGCGACCCTCGTCCCATGGGGACCAGCGTGCTCAGCCTGCGGATAGACGGTGAGCTGCTCGAACGGCTCCGGCAGCATGCCGCCAAACGCGGAATGAGCGTCCAGGACTATGTGGTCCGGACGCTCATTCGCGACGACTTCGACGAGCGGCTCCAGGCCGCGGCCGCCGAGACGGAGAAGTTCTATGGGGCGGCCTAGGGCCTGCAGCCTTACGTGAGACCCAGCGCCGGCATCAGGTAGTAGAAGCCGAACACCGCCGAGACGATGTACATCGCCACCGGCACCTCACGGCCGCGCCCGGCCACCAGGCGCAGCACCGTGAAGGTGAGGAAGCCCATGCCGATGCCGTTGGTGATGGAGTACGTGAACGGCATCATCACCATCGTCACGAACGCCGGGATCGCGATCGTCCAGTCGTCCCAGTCGATCTGCCGGATCGAGCCGGACAGGATCAGGAAGCCCACCGCGAGCAGCGCCGGGGTGGCGGCCTGGGACGGGACCATGGTGGCGAGCGGGGTCAGGAACAGCGCGACCGTGAACAGGCCGCCGGTGACCACGTTCGCGAAGCCGGTGCGCGCGCCCTCGCCGACGCCCGCCGTGGACTCCACGAAGCAGGTGGTGGCCGAGGAGGACGACGCGCCGCCCGCGGCGACCGCGATGCCGTCCACGAACAGCACCCGGTTCATGCCGGGCATGTTGCCCTCGGCGTCCGTCAGCTCGGCCTCGTCGCTGATGCCCATGATCGTGCCCATGGCGTCGAAGAAGCACGACAGCAGCACGGTGAAGACGAACAGGACGCCGGTCAGGACGCCGACCTTGTCGAAGCCGCCGAACAGGCTGACCTTGCCGATCAGCCCGAAGTCGGGGCTGGCGACCGGGTTGCCGGGCCAGGTCGGGGTGGTCAGGCCCCAGGACGGGACGGTCGCCACCGCGTTGATGATCATCGCGAGGCCGGTCATCACGACGATCGAGATGAGGATCGCGCCGGGCACCTTGCGGACGAGCAGCGCCAGCGTCAGCAGGACGCCGAGGACGAAGACCAGGACCGGCCAGCCGAGCAGATGGCCGTTGCCGCCGAGCTGGAGCGGGACGGTGGTGTGGGCGGCGTCCGGGATGCGGGAGACGAAGCCCGAGTCGACCAGGCCGATCAGCATGATGAACAGGCCGATGCCGATCGCGATGCCCTTGCGCAGACCCAGCGGCACGGCGTTCATCACGCGCTCGCGCAGCCCGGTGGCGACCAGGATCATCACCACGAAGCCCGCGAGGACGACCATGCCCATCGCGTCGGGCCAGCTCATCCGGGGCGCCAGCTGGAGGGCGACCACGGTGTTCACGCCGAGCCCGGCGGCGAGCGCGATCGGCACGTTGCCGATGACGCCCATCAGGAGCGTGGTGAAGGCGGCGGTCAGCACGGTGGCGGTGACCAGCTGGCCGCCGTCGAGCTGGTGTCCGTACATGTCCTTCGCGCTGCCCAGGATGATCGGGTTCAGCACGATGATGTAGGCCATCGCGAAGAAGGTGGCGAATCCGCCGCGGATCTCACGGGCGACCGTGGAGCCCCGCTCGGAGATCTTGAAGTAGCGGTCCAGTGCGTTGACCGGCGGCTTCGGGGCTGACGGTGTGGCGTCGACCTTGGCGGTGGCCGAGGGGGACATGCGGAACCTCAGTCGTGAGACGGGGCGGGGAGCAAGGAAATGCGAAAAGCGGCCTCAACCCGAACTTCTTTGGACGTTTCAACGAACAAAACGAGTCAGCCGTAAGCCGTTTCAGTATGAATACATAAGGCGAAGATCGCTATCTCCGCGCGTAGACACAAGGGGCGCCTGGGCTGAGAGAGTCCCGATGGAGCGCCCAACCCCTCCCCTTACACTGATCGCATGGCGAAGTGGACACCCAAGCACGAGGCGCCGGAGCCCCTGGAAGGGCCCGTCGTCGCCACCATCACCGGCGGCACGATCCTCTGGTTCGTCCTCTTCCTCGTCCAGCTGCCGTTCTACGGCTGGTTCGACGACCACGGACACCTGTGGTGGGTGTGGACCTGCCTGGCCGGCGGCGGTCTGGGCCTGATCGGCATCTGGTACGTACGGGGGCGCGACGCGGCCCTAAAGCGGCACGCGGCGGAGCAGGCGGAGGCGGAGAGCCGGTAGGAGCAGCCCCTCCGAGTCGTACCGCCAGAGGACCATTCGTCTCCTCCCTGGGTCTGATGTTCGACCTTCCCGGCAGGTGAAGCGGGAATTCCCCCCGTACCGTCGAAAACATGACGCAGCGCGCCAATATCGACGCCGGGGCGGAACTCGACCCCGTCCACCCCGTGCCGCCGCCCGTGGCGTCCGGCCGGGCCACCGGCCTGACCACCGCCGAAGTCGCCGAACGCGTCGCCCGGGGCGAGGTCAACGACGTACCGGTGCGCAGCAGCCGCTCCACCGCCGAGATCGTCCGCGCCAACGTCTTCACCCGCTTCAACGCGATCATCGGCATCCTCTGGCTGATCATGCTCTTCGTGGCGCCGCTCCAGGACAGCCTCTTCGGCTTCGTGATCATCGCGAACACGGGCATCGGCATCATCCAGGAGCTGCGCGCCAAGAAGACCCTGGACGGGCTCGCGGTCATCGGCGAGGCCAAGCCGACGGTCCGGCGCGACGGGGTCGCCGCCGAGATCTCCACGTCCGAGATCGTCCTCGGCGACCTGGTGGAGCTCGGCCCCGGCGACAAGGTGGTGGTCGACGGCGAGGTGGTCGAGACCGACGGCCTGGAGGTCGACGAGTCGCTGCTCACCGGTGAGGCCGACCCCGTACTGAAGAAGCCCGGCGACCGGATGATGTCCGGGTCGTTCGTGGTCGCGGGCGGCGGCGCGTTCACCGCGACCAAGGTCGGGCGCGAGGCGTACGCGGCGCAGCTCGCGGAGGAGGCCAGCCGCTTCACGCTGGTCCACTCCGAGCTGCGCTCGGGCATCTCGATGATCCTCAAGTACGTGACGTGGCTGATGGTCCCGACCTCCATAGGCCTGGTCATCAGCCAGCTCGTGGTCAAGGACGACAACTTCAAGCAGTCCGTGGCGTACACGGTGGGCGGCATCGTCCCGATGATCCCCGAGGGTCTCGTCCTGCTCACTTCGGTGGCCTTCGCGATCGGGGTGATCCGGCTCGGCCGCAAGCAGTGCCTGGTGCAGGAGCTCCCGGCGATCGAGGGCCTCGCGCGCGTGGACGTGGTGTGCCTCGACAAGACGGGCACGCTCACCGAGGGCGGCATGGACGTCACGGAGCTGCGGCCGCTGGGGGGCGCGGACGAGGCGTACGTACGCAAGGTGCTCGGCGCCCTCGGCGAGTCCGACCCGCGTCCGAACGCGTCGCTCCAGGCGATCATCGACGCGTATCCGGACAGCGAGGAGTGGCGGTGCAGGGAGTCGCTGCCGTTCTCGTCGGCGCGCAAGTACAGCGGGGCGGCGTTCAGCGAGGGGGACGGGGAGAACTCGACGTGGCTGCTCGGCGCGCCGGACGTACTGCTGCCGCCGGGCGACCCGTCGCTCGCGGAGATCGACGGGCTGAACGAGCAGGGGCTGCGGGTCCTGCTGCTCGCCCGGGCCCGGCGCGAGCTGGACGACCCGCAGGTCGCGGCGGACGCGCGGGCGACGGCGCTGGTCGTCCTCGAACAGCGGCTGCGCCCCGACGCGGGTGACACCCTGCGCTACTTCGAGGAGCAGAACGTCCACGCGAAGGTCATCTCCGGTGACAACGCGGTGTCGGTGGGCGCGGTGGCGGGGAAGCTGGGCCTGCCGGGCGCGGAGAACACGGTGGACGCGCGGAAGTTGCCGGTCGACCAGGCGGAGATGGCGACGGTCCTGGACTCCAACGCCGTCTTCGGCCGCGTGACTCCCCAGCAGAAGCGGGACATGGTGGCGGCGCTGCAGTCGCGCGGGCACACGGTGGCGATGACGGGGGACGGCGTCAACGACGTCCTGGCGCTGAAGGACGCGGACATCGGCGTCTCGATGGGGTCGGGCTCGGAGGCGACGCGGGCGGTCGCGCAGATCGTCCTCCTCAACAACAGCTTCGCGACGCTGCCGTCGGTGGTGGCGGAGGGGCGCCGGGTGATCGGCAACATCACGCGGGTGGCGACGCTGTTCCTGGTCAAAACGGTCTACTCGGTGCTGCTCGCCCTGCTGGTCGTCTGCACCCAGGTGGAATACCTGTTCCTGCCGCGCCACTTGACGCTGCTGTCCACGCTGACGATCGGCATCCCGGCGTTCTTCCTGGCCCTGGCGCCGAATACGGAACGGGCGAAGCCGCACTTCGTACGGCGGGTGATGCGGTACGCCGTGCCCGGCGGGGTGATCGCGGCGGTGACGACGTTCGCGACGTACTTGCTGGCACGGCACTACTACGTCGGGGACGGGGCGCGGGAGGCGGAGACCAGCGCGGCGACGCTGACGCTGTTCCTGGTCTCGATGTGGGTCCTGGCGATCATCGCCCGCCCGTACACGTGGTGGCGGATCTGCCTGGTCCTGTCGATGGCCGCGGCCTTCTTGCTGGTCCTGGCGGTCCCGTGGCTCCAGACCTTCTTCGCCCTGAAGCTGGTGGGGACGACGTTGCCGTGGGCCGCGGTGGGGATCGCGGTGGTGGGGGCGGGGTTGCTGGAGGTCGCGTGGAGGTGGGTGGACCGGAGGTTCCCGGCGTAGCCGCGCCACGTTTTGGCCCGGGGTTCGTCTGCGGGCCGTCTGTGGCTGGTCGCGCAGTTCCCCGCGCCCCTTAAATGCGCCCTTTCGGGGCGCCCACTAGGGGCGCGGGGAACTGCGCGAGCAACCCAGCACGATCCGCAGACGAACGGGGTCCGGGGGCGCAGCCCTCGGGAGAGCCGTCCTCAGCCCCCACCCACCCCCGGAGGGTTTCGGGAAGGGGCGGGGTGGGGGCTCACCCCCTAGTCGAACCAGCGCGCTCGGGACAGTTCCGGCGTCCGCGACGGGTCCTCCAGCAGCGCCGCCACCTCGAAGCGCCGCGGCCACTGCCCCGCCGCCCAGGCGAGGGCCGCCGCGACCCCCTCCAGGGTCGCCGCGTGGACCTTGCCGTCGGGAGCCCGGCGCCAGTCGAGTTCGACCCCGCCCGCCAGCAGCTCCTCGTGCTCGACGTACGTCGAAGGGGTAGCCGGGCCCAGCAGGACCCGCACCGCCTCCGGGACCTCGTGTTCCGTCCCGACCGACGTCACCTCCGCCGTCACCGACTCGCCGAGACGGCGCACCTGTAGCAGGTCCGCCAGGTCGGCCGCCCGCGACGGGGCGACGGGCAGCAGCGGCACCCCGGACGTCAGCGGCAGCAGATCCGGCGCGTCCGCCACCACCGCGTCGCCCGCGTCCACCACCCGCACCGACCCGTCGAGCACCGCCCGCAGCTCGTCCGGCAGCGTCACCTGCTCGGGGTCGAGGTCGGCCAGCGCCGTGTAGAGGGCGTGGAGTTGGGCGTCCGAGACCGGGCGGTCGGGGTCCGCGAGGCGGGCCAGGAGCTCGGCCGCGCCGCCCGGCTCGTCGAGCAGCGCCGCCACCGATGTACGTACGCCGAGCGCCCGCAGCACCTGCTCGTCGTCGAACCCGGTCGCGTCGGCCGACTCGTACAGACCGGAAAGGAGCGGATCGGACCCGGCCGCCCGCAGGCCCGCCGGGCGGCGCCCGCCGAGGACGGGGTGGCCGCGCAGCCACCACGCCGTGTACGGGCGGACCGTCTCCGTCGTGCCGTCCGGCAGCAGGATCCGCACGGGCTGGGTCAGCGCGTCCCGCAGCGGCGGCTGGGCGAGCATCGCGAGGGCCTGCGGCCAGGCGTCGTCGTCGACGAGGTCCAGGTCCCGTACCGCCACGATCTCGGTGGCCACCGGCGGTACGGGGGTGTGCGGCAGTCGGTCGAGTACGTCCTCGCACCACACGTCGACCGCGTCGAGCAGCCCGGCGTCGTCGGGCTCGGCGAAGTCGCCGTCGCGGGGCTCCAGTTCGTCCGGGTCGAGGACCACGTCGGTGGCCCGGACCAGGGCGAAGTTCGCCAGGACGCCGCAGGCGGCCAGCGGCTGCTCGCCCCAGCGGCCCGCGAGCTCCGCGTCGACCTCGGCGAGCTCGCCGGAGCGGATGACGGAGGCGAACGGGCTGCCGGGCAGCACGAGTTCACCGGCGGGGGCGAGCTCGCCGTCCTCGTCGGGCAGGGCGAGCGCGCCGAGCCACGGCTCGTCGCCGGGCTCAAGGGCGGCGTCGCGCACCAACGCCAGTACGGTCTCGGCGAGTTCGTCGGCGTCGAGCGCGTCCTCGTCCCAGATCTCCCCGCCGTCGAGGGAGGCGGCGACGGCGGCCCGCACCTGAGGCGTCGTCAGGACGGCCCGGGGGGTGGCCGGGAGGGCTCCCAGCTTCTCCAGCAAGGGGTGCGTGGCGTCGGCGTGCGCGACCTTCAGGCCGAGTCGGCCGAGGTCGGCGGGGGTGTCGGACAGGGGCAGCAGGATCTGCCGGGGCCCGACCGCCGTACGCCCGTCCGCGAGCGGCACCGGCAGTCCGGAGAGCCGGTCGGGGTCGACGCCGGCCAGGGTGTCGTAGAGCCGGTACCACCACTCGGGCGCGCGCTCGGCGCCGCCGATGCGCTCGATGGCGTCGCCGAGCGGCAGCCGCCCGACGCCGAGCGTACGCAGCTCGGCGCGGCGTTCGAGCCCGGCGGGCAGCAGCGTGGGCAGCACTTCCGCCAGCACCCGTACGGTGTCGGCGCCCGCCCCCTCCACGACCTCCGCCTCGAACGGCCGCAGCGCGGGCAGCTCTTCGGACGGCACGGCCGGGGCGAGGAAGGCGACCCGGGGCAGCCGCTCCAGGATCGCCGCGCGCAGCGCCCCGTCCAGCTCGCCGCGCCCGAGCGGGCCGGGCACGAGGTCGACGGTGCCGGTCGACACGGGCTGCCAGTCGGCGAGCAGCCGGGCGTACGCGTCGGCGGCGCGCTCCACCAGGAAGTCGGTGAGCGGCCCCGGCGCGGGGTGGCGGCGGGCGGTGTCCAGCGGCAGCGACGCGATGAGCAGGGCGGGCACGCCGAGGGGCTCGTCGGTGGGGGTGGGGGCGTGCACGACGGGGGCGGTACGGGGCCGTTGGGGCGCCCCGTCCTCGTCCACCGGCACGGCCCAGGTGACCGACCAGTGCGGGCGCAGCCGCTCCTCGACGGGCCGGTCGGCGAGGAGTTCGGCGCCGAGGGCCCCGCTGTCGGCAGCGACCCGCCACCGGTTGAGCCCATCCCGGGTGTCGTCGATGTGGACGTACCCGTCGTGCTCGGAGCGGCGCAGCACGCGCGAGCCGTCGGGGGTTTCGACGATGACCTCGACGAGGCCGGGGAGGGTGAGGAGCAGCGCGTCGTCGACGGCGGCGAGGAGCCGCAGGACGAGATCCTCGGCGGGCTCGTCCCGCAGCGGCAGGACGACCACGGTGTCGTACCCGTCGGGTGCCGTGCCCTCGGCGGGCAGCGGGAGCCTCAGGAGGGGTACGTGGCCGTCGCGGCGGCGCAGTTCGTCGCCGAGGCCGGGGCTGAAGCGGGCGGCCTCGGCGGCCAGGTCGCGGGCCTCGGCCAGCGACCAGCGGACGCCGCCGGTGCGGCCGACGACGGCGGGTTCGTCGCTGACGGCGAGCACGGCGGCGAACCCGACGCCGAACCGCCCGACGGCGATTCCGGCGTCGCGCCGCTTGGCGGAGGCGCGGAGGGTGGAGAGGGATTCGACGCCGGTGGCGTCGAGGGGGGCGCCGGTGTTGGCGGCGGCGAGGACGGGCTGTTCGCCGGGGCCGCCGCCGGGGTGGAGGGTGAGCCGGAGCCGCCCTGCCACGCCCGCTCGTGCGGCGGCGTCGGCGGCGTTCTGAGCGAGCTCGACGACGAGCCGGTCTCTGTACCCGCCGAGGGCGAGGTCCTCCTCGGCGTTGGCGTCCTCGCGGAAGCGGGCCGGGGTGGCGGCCCAGGCGTCGATGACCCCGCGCCGGAGCCGGCCCGTCCCGAAGGGGTCGGCCCCTTCGACCGCCGTCGCCTTCACGATCACGCGCACTCCGTCCACTGCCATCGGGAAACCCTGCGGCCCGAAGGTACCGCGTCGAGGATTCCGGCGCCCGGCGCCCGGCCCCGCCGGGGCTCCGCCCCGGGCCCCCGATCCGTCTGCGGACCGTGCGTGGCTGGTCGCGCAGTTCCCCGCGCCCCTGACCACCTAGGGGCGCGGGGAACTGCGCGAGCAACCCAGCACGATCCGCAGACGAACGGGATCCGGGGGCGAAGCCCCGAAGCGGGGTGCAGGGGCCGCAGGCCCCGCAAGGGGGTCCGGGGGCGTAGCCCCCGGGAGAGCCACCTCCACCCCCACCCACCCCCGGAGGGTTTAGGGAAGGGGCGGGGTGGGGGCTCTCACCCCCGGCCTCACGAGTGGCCCAAGTCCTCCGAGCCCGCATCCCCCGCCGCCTCCACAGACCCACTGTCCGCAGCAGGCCGCAAGGCCAGGGCGTCCGCGCCCAGCGTGTCCAGGACCGGCGGCGACGGACGCGGCGGCTTCGGCATGACCGCCGCCTCCGAGTGCCCGCCGCAGCCGTACGAAAGGGACACGACACGCCCGTCCGCCGGACCGAATTCGTTCGCGCAGATGCCGAAGGCCTGGCGGAGGGACCCGGCGAGCGGGACCAGGAAGGCGCACGTCACGCACGACGCCGGGGCGGCCTGCGCCATCGGCGTCTTCGCGCCGAAGGACTCGTCCCACCGGTCCGCCGCCGCGTGCAGGCCGTACCGCGAGAGCACGCGGGCGCGGCGCATGCCGAGCTCCTCGGCCAGCGCCGCGATCGAGCCGCGCGAGGTGCCGGGCCGGGACACCAGCTCCGCGTCCTCCGCCTCGACCCGCTCGGCCATCTCCTCGGAGACGGCGGAGTTGGGCGGCGGGGCGTCCTCGCCGCTGTAGCCGGGCTCCAGGCGCAGGTCGTCCGCCTCGGTGGGCAGGAGGTCGCCCGGGCCCATGTCACCCGGCCGCAGGCGCTCGCTCCACGGCACCCATTCGGGCGCCATCAGCGCGTCAGGCCCGGGCAGCAGGACCGTCTCGTCGAGGGTGACCAGCTTCGCGCGGGAGGCCCGCGCGACGGTCACCGCCCAGCGCCAGCCCCGGTACCCCGGCTCCTTGCACTCGAAGAAGTGCGTGACGACCCGGTCGCCCTCGGCCACCGCCGATACGTGCTCTCCGACCACACCGGGGTGCGCGGCCTCCTCGGCCGCCTCCCGGGCGAGGTCGACCGCTTCGGCGCACAGGCGGTCGGGGGTACGGCTTCGCGTCGTCGCAGCACTCACAGGTCTCGCTTCTCTCCTACGCCGTCTCACGGGTGCGCCGGGGACCGCGTACGTACGAGTCGCGGACGGAGCGGACCAGGGGGCCGCGTCGACGTCCGCGCCCGGGCCGTGAGCTGATCAGGGGCGCGCCTTTCGCCATCCATTCTGCGGGATCGCGGAGAGGCGCGCGGCCATGAGCAGCCGCGGGCGGCGCGCCTGTCACGCTACCCCCTTCCCGGCCCGCGGCCCACCTGCCGGTCCGAATCCCCGTCGGTACGTCATGGTCGTACGGGGTTGGGGCACTATGACTGGGTGGCTACCGCAAGGTCCACCGACAAGGCCAGTCCCCTCCGCAGGGCGGGGCGGACGGTCGGCCGAGCGCTGCACCTGCCCTTCACGGGAACCGCCCGTTCCATCAGAAGGGCGACCCACGCGCACGGCGCCGGTGAGTCGGGCCTGGGCAAACTCATCGAGCTGCACGCGGTGAACGGCGCGGGCGACGTGATGATCACCGTGGCCCTGGCGTCCACCGTCTTCTTCTCCGTCCCGACCGATCAGGCCCGCGGCCGGGTCGCGCTGTACCTGGCGATCACGATGGCCCCGTTCACCCTCCTGGCCCCCGTGATCGGCCCGCTGCTCGACCGGATGCCGCACGGCCGGCGCGCCGCGATGGCGGGCGCGATGCTGGCGCGGGCGCTGCTGGCGCTGACCATGTCCGGCGCGGTCGCCACCGGCGGCCTGGAGCTGTATCCGGCGGCCCTGGGCGTCCTGGTGGCGTCGAAGGCGTACGGAGTGGTGCGCAGCGCGGTCGTGCCACGGCTGCTGCCACCACGGTTCTCGCTGGTCAAAGCCAATTCGAGAGTCACGCTCGCCGGGCTGCTCGCGACGGCCGCGGCGGCCCCGATCGGTGCGGGGCTCCAGCACATCGGGCCCCAGTGGCCGCTCTACGGGGCGTTCTGCGTCTTCGTGGCGGGCACGTTCCTGGCGTTCACGCTGGACCACAAGGTGGACTCCGCCAAGGGCGAGCGGAAGGCCCAGCTGGTCGAGCACGGCGCGCGCAGACCGGGGCTGCGCACGGTCGGCGCGTCCGTGCAGAACGGGCTGATCGCCAACGCGGCCCTGCGCTCCCTCTCCGGCTTCCTGATCTTCTTCCTGGCGTTCCTGCTGCGCGTGCACCCGCTGGCCGGGCAGAGCGCCGCCGTCTCGCTCGGCGTGGTCGGCGTCTCGGCGGGCGTCGGCAACGCGCTGGGCACGGCGGCGGGCTCGCTGCTGCGCTCCCGGGGCCCGGAGATCATCATCGTGATGGCGCTGACGGCCGCGCTCGGCGCTGCGGTGTGCGCGGCGGCGTTCTTCAGCGGGGTGCTGATGGCGGTGCTCGGGGCGACCGCCGGGTTCACCCAGGCGCTGGCGAAGCTGTCCCTGGACGCGATGCTCCAGCGCGACGTGCCCGAGGAGGTGCGGACCTCCGCGTTCGCCCGCTCGGAGACCGTGCTCCAGATGTCGTGGGTGTTCGGCGGTGCCATAGGGATCGTGCTGCCGCTCAACGGCGTGGTCGGGATGTCGGTCGCGGCGGGGCTGCTCGCGGTCGGCGCGGCCACGTCCGTACGAGGGCTGCTGAGCTCCGCGCGGCGCGGCACGCCACACCCGCGCGTGGCGTGATCTCGGGGGACCGATAGCCTTCGGCTCATGACCGTTGCGTTCACCTCTGGTAAGGCCCGTCGGGCCGGCATCGCCCTGGGCGCTGTCTCCGTCGGCCTCCTCGTCCTCTCCGCCTGCGACAAGCCGACGCCCCTCGCGACCGTGACGGTCGGGACGAGCTCGGTGAACGCCGAGGCCTCCTGCCGCAACGACGGCAAGGTGCTGACCGACGAAAAGCTCACGACCTGCCTCAGCGCCGTGGAGACGTCGAAGACCATCAGCTACTCGCCGGGCTCGACCCTGCGTCTCGGCGTGGACCCGGACGTCGTGGAGCACGGCGACAAGTGGGTCGCCGTGCTCGACGGCAACCCGATCACCGAGCCGTCCAACAAGACGTACCGCTCGTTCCCGAACGCGGACGTCTTCGCGACGGGCGGGCAGGGCGCCGCGCCCAAGACCAAGAAGATCAACATCATTCAGGTCAACGACAAGAACAAGCCCAAGTCGGTGTGGAGCTTTACGCTCAAGCGCGACGACAGCTGAGACGACGGCTGACATGCGCGTCCTCGTCGTGACCGCCGTCCCGGCCGAACGGGACGCGGTCACGAGGGCGTGCCCGGACGGCGTCGACGTCCTGGTCGGCGGGGTCGGCCCCGCCGCGGCCGCCGCCGCCACTGCCACCGCGCTCGCCCGCATCCCGTACGACCTCGTCGTCTCCGCCGGGATCGGGGGCGGGTTCGCACCCGTCGCGCCCGTCGGCTCTCTCGTGGTCGCCTCCCGGATCGTCGCCGCCGACCTCGGGGCCGACACGCCCGACGGCTATCTGGATGTCGAGGCGCTCGGGTTCGGGCGCTCCGCGCACCTGCCGCCGCGGCGGCTCGGGCGGGCGATCGCGGACGCCACCGGGGCCGCGTACGGGCCGGTCCTCACCGTCTCCACCGTCACCGGCACCGCCGCCCGCGCCGCCGAGCTCGCCGCCCGCCACCCCGGGGCCGCCGCCGAGGCGATGGAGGGGTTCGGGGTCGCGGAGGCCGCGGCGCAGCGGGGGGTGCCCGCGCTGGAGATCCGGGCGGTCTCCAACGCCGTGGGGCCGCGCGACCGTTCCGCCTGGCGGATCGGGGACGCGCTCGGCGCACTCACCGACGCTTTCGGGAAGCTCCCGCCCGTACTGGAGAGTTGGAACGGTCATGACTGAGCCGCTGCGCATCGCCTACTCGCCCTGCCCCAACGACACGTTCGTCTTCGACGCCTGGGCGCACGGCCGCGTCCCCGGCGCGCCGGACATCGACGTCACCTTCGCGGACATCGACATCACCAACGGCATCGCCGAACGGGGTCCGGGCGAGAGCGACTTCGACGTGCTGAAGGTGTCGTACGCCGTACTGCCGTGGGTCCTCGACGAGTACGCGCTGCTGCCCTGCGGCGGCGCGCTGGGTCGCGGCTGCGGGCCCCTCGTCCTCACTCTCCCCCAAGCTCTTAATGAGCAGGGGGGACCCCCATCCCGGCTCGACCTGACCGGCAAGACGGTCGCCGTGCCGAGCGAGCGCTCGACGGCGTATCTGCTCTTCCGGCTGTGGGCCGCCGACGTGGTGCCCGGCGGGGTCGGCAAGGTCGTCGTGATGCCGTTCCACGAGATCATGCCCGCCGTGCGCGACGGCAAGGTCGACGCCGGACTCGTCATCCACGAGGCCCGGTTCACCTATCAGGAGTACGGGCTGCACTCGCTCGCCGACATGGGCGAGCACTGGGAGTCCACGACCGGGCTGCCCATCCCGCTGGGCGCGATCATCGCCCGCCGCTCGCTGGGCGCCGCGCGGCTGCGCGAGCTGGCCGAGGTCATCCGCACGTCCGTCCGCATGGCCTGGGACGATCCGGAGGCCTCCCGGCCGTACGTACGGGAGCACGCCCAGGAGATGGACCCGGCGGTGGCCGACCAGCACATCGGGCTCTACGTCAATGAGTTCACGCACGACCTGGGCGAGGACGGCTACGCGGCGGTGCGCGGGCTGCTGACGCGGGCCGCGGCCGAGGGTCTGGTGCCTCCGCTCGGCCGCGACGCGCTCAGCTTCGTGGATTAGACGTGGATTAGACGTCGAGCTGGTCCGCCACCGCCCGCAGCAGTCCGGCGATCTTCTTGCCCGCCGCCTTGTCGGGGTAGCGGCCGCGCTCCAGCATCGGCGTGATGTTCTCGAGCAGCGTCGTCAGGTCCTGGACGATGGAGGCCAGTTCGTCGGGCTTGCGGCGCTGGGCCGCGGCGACCGAGGGGGCCGGGTCGAGGACGGTCACCGAGAGAGCCTGGTCACCGCGCTGGCCCGCGACCACGCCGAACTCGACGCGCTGGCCGGGCTTGAGCGTCTCCACCCCGGAGGGGAGCACGGACGAGTGGACGAAGACGTCACCGCCGTCGTCGCGGGAGAGAAAGCCGAAGCCCTTCTCGCTGTTGAACCATTTGACCTTGCCGGTAGGCACGTCTGTCCTCGTCCTCGTACTCGTCGTCGGGTGCTCGGGATCGCCGCGAAAACGGCTCTGGATAGCACTGCAGCGGGTCGCCTTCGGACCCGCCGACACCAAGGCTAATGGTCCAGAGGCTGCTGACAAGACGTCCCGGCGGGTCCTTACGGGCAGGGAACTACCCTGACCGAGTGAGTAACGAAACCCAAGCGAATTCGGCCAGGGACGAGTCGAACACCGGGGACCGGCTGGTTCGCGCCGGTGTCATCGTCTTCTTCGTCGGCGCGCTCGCCACGCTGGTCACGGTGGCGCCGCTGTTCCTGCACACGACGCCGTTCCCGCCGGTCGCGTACGCGGTGTGCATGCTGATGGGCGTCGGCTTCCTGATCGCCGGGGCGGGCGTGGTGACGTCGGTGCGGACGCAGCGCCGAGCGGAGAGCGCGACGGGTTAGTCCGTCGTCTCCGTGTACGCCTTCCACCACGGGCGGAACTCCGTGAGGTCGGCGAGGACCACGTCCGCGCCCGCCGCGCGCAGCTCGTCCGCGCCGATGGGGCCGGTCGGTACGGCGACGGAGAGCGCGCCCGCGGTGTGGGCGCCGCGTACGTCGCCGGTGTGGTCGCCGACGTACACCGAGGCGCCGTGCGCGCGCAGCGCCTCGGCCTTGGCCTCCGCCCACAGCCCGCCGATCAGCTCGTCGGGCTCCAGGCCGAGGTGGGTGAGGTGCAGGGCGGCCTGCGGCCGGTTCTTGGCGGTGACCACGATGGCGCGGCCGCCGAGCTCCTGGACGGCGCGGATCGCGTCGGCGGCGCCGGGGAGGGCGGGGGTGGGTTCGATGGCGTACGTGGGGTACAGCTCGCGGTAGCGCCCGGCCATCTCCGGGATGCGGTCCTCGGGGAACCAGTGGCTCAGCTCCCACTCCAGCGGGGGCCCGAGCCTGCTGACGGCTGCGTCGGCGTCTATGTGGGTGCCGGTGTCCGCGGCCAGTCGCCGGTAGCAGGCGTGGATGCCGGGGCGGGAGTCGATGAGGGTCATGTCGAGATCGAACCCGACGGTACGCGAGGCCATGCCCCCATTGTGGGGTGAGTCCCCCACCCCGCCCCTTCCCTAAAGCCCCGGGCGGGCGGCCGGGGATTCGTCTGCGGGCCGGTGGGGGTTGCTCGCGCAGTTCCCCGCGCCCCTTAAATGCCGCTGCGCGGCAATCCCCGGGGGCGGCCCGAAGGGGCGCTTTTAGGGGCGCGGGGAACTGCGCGAGCAACCCAGCACGGTCCGCAGACGAAGCGAGGGGGTCCGGGGGCGAAGCCCCCGGCAGCCCGCCCCGACCCACCACCCGGCCGCCCGCCCAGGGCTTTCGGGAAGGGGCGGGGTGGGGAAGACTCACCGGTGGCGCTGCGAGCGCCACGCCAAGAACGCCGCCGACGACAGCGCAGCGCCCCGCACCACCCACGGCCACACCCCCGCCACCGCATCCCCCATCGCCCCCTCGGCGATCGGCGCACCCCACCGCTCGTTCTGGCGCCCCCACAGCCACACCAGCCCCCCGACCACCGCCAGGGACGGCAGTCCCAACACCGCCCACTTCGTCTCCGCAGGAGTCAGGCGGCGCGACACGTACGCCAGGAGCCAGCCCCCGCCCAGCGCGAGCCAGTTGCCCAGAACCGCGCCCACCACCAGCAGCGCGGCCGCCAGAAGCAGGAGGGGATTCGTCAGGGAGCGCCGGGAGGCCGTGGCGCCGGGAAGCAGGGCCCGCCAGTTCGGACCCCGGGGCGGCGGGGGATCATCCTCGGTCTCCGAAGCCTCCGAGGGCTCCGCGTCCGAAGGCTCCGCGCGCTCCACCGCTTCCTCCGGCGGCCGCAGTATCTCCGGAATCTCCACCCCGCCCACGAACCCCGCCACCGACTCCCCCGGCATCCCGCCCATCGGCCCCGGCTCGATCCGCCACCAGTCCGGCTCACCGTCCGACGGGCCGAGTTCGTCCATCCCCGCCAGGTGCGGCGGGGACGCGGCCGTCTGCGACGGGGGCGGCGGCGGGGGCGACGACGCGCGCGGGCGCGGGAACTGGACGCGGCGGCCCCGGCCCCCGTCCCGCTGCCCCGGCACCCCACGGACCGCCGTCTCCACCTCCGCCGGCGCCTCGTACGCCCCGCCCGTCGCGACCGACTCCACCACCTCGTCCGGCGTACCGAGCCGCCCCAGGATCCGGCGCACCGCGGCCGGGGAGTCGCTGCCGAACTTCGCCCGTCTGCGGTCGATCTCGTCGCGCAGCGAGGACACCAGCCGCATCCGCGCCGCCGAGGGCAGCTGCCGCTGCTGGGCCAGGTCGCCGACCCGGCTCAGATAGTCGTAGACCAGCTGGTCGCTCTCGATCCCCACACCGTTCCCCTCCGTGCCCCGCCGGGGCCCGCCGCCGCCTCCCTGCCCTGACGGTAGCGCGCAGCGGCTACCGTGGGGCGGATGGGGACCGGCGAGCGCGACCAGGAGGCGCACGTGTCCGAAGGAACGACCGGAGCGGGCGAAGCGGGCGGAACAAGCGGGGCGGCCGCCGCCGAGCACCGTGGCACCCCCACGCCCTCTCCCCGCACCCTCGCCGAAGCCCTCCGCGCCCGCCCCGACGCCTCTCTCGCCGCGCTGCTGCGCGCCCGGCCCGATCTGCTCACTCCCGTACCGAACGACCTGACCCAACTGGCCACCCGGGCCGGGACGCGGGCCTCCGTCGTACGGGCGCTTGAGCGGCTCGACCGGTTCGCGCTCCAGACCGCGCAGGCCCTGGCCGTGGCGCCGGACCCGGCGCCGTATCCCGTACTGCTCGCGCTGCTGGCGGGGGACGAAGGCGACACGGCGGTCGAAAGTGCGCTGCCGAAGGCCCTCGCGGGGCTGCGGGAGCAGGCGCTCGTGTGGGGGTCCGACGAGCGGTTGCGGCTCGTGCGCACCGCCCGCGAGCTGCTCGCACCCTCCGCCACGCACCCCTCCCCCACCGGTCTCGGCCCGACCGTCGCCGAGGCCACGGCCGGGATGTCGCCGGGGCGGGTGCAGGAGATCCTGCGGGCCGCCGGGCTGCCCGCCACCCATGACCCCGTCTCCGCCGTCGCCGCGCTGACCTCGCTGTTCACCGACCGGGCGCGGATGTCGGCGCTCCTGGACACCGCCCCGCCGGAAGCGCTCGCGGTGCTCGACCGGCTGGTGTGGGGGCCGCCGTACGGAGAGGTGTCGGCGGATCCGGCGCCGCCGGTGCGCTGGCTGCGCGACCACGGCCTGCTGCTGCCGACCTCCGCGCGCACGGTCGTCCTGCCGCGCGAGGTCGCCCTGCATCTACGCGCCGGGCGCGCGCACCGGGCGCCCGAGCCGGTGGCGCCCGCCGTCGCGCCGGCGAAGGAGTACCGGCCGCAGGTGGTGGACTCGGCGGCGGCCGGTCAGGCGCTGACCGCGCTGACCATGGTCGAGGACCTGCTGGCCGAGTGGAACGAGGGCGGGCCCGCCGTGCTGCGCGCGGGCGGTCTGAGCGTGCGCGACCTGAAGCGGACGGCCGCTGCCCTGGACACCACCGAGCAGGCCGCCGCCTTCTGGCTCGAACTGGCCTACGCGGCCGGGCTGTTGGCGTCGGACGGCGAGGCGGACGAGCGGTACGCGCCGACGCCCGCGTACGACGGCTGGCTGGACCTGCCGCCCGCCGAGCGCTGGTCGCGGCTCGCCGCCGCGTGGCTCACCGCGACCCGTACGCCCGGCCTGGTCGGCGGTCAGGACGCCCGCGCCCGCACCCTGGCGGCCCTCGGCCCCGATCTGGACCGCTCCCCGGCCCCGGAGGTGCGCCACCGCGTACTCGCCCTGCTCGCGCGGCTGCCCGAAGGGACCGCGCCCGACCCCGAGACGCTGCTCGCCCGGCTGCACTGGGAGCACCCGACCCGCACCGGCCCCGAGGACCTGCGGCCCCGGCTGGCCCAATGGACGCTGACGGAGGCCGAGTTGCTCGGCGTGACCGGCCGGGGCGCGCTGGCCGCGCACGGCCGGGAGCTGCTCGCCACGGGCGGCGACGCCCCCTCCCGTACAGGCGTCACCCCACTCCTCGGCCTCGCGGCCGCCGCCGCGCTCGCGCCGCACCTGCCCGAGCCCGTCGACCACGTACTGCTCCAGGCCGACCTGACCGCCGTCGCGCCCGGCCCGCTGCGGCGGCCGCTCGCCGCGACGCTGAACGTGCTCGCGGACATCGAGTCGAAGGGCGGCGCGACCGTCTACCGGTTCACGCCCGCCTCCGTGCGCCGCGCCCTCGACGCCGGGCAGACGGCCGCCGACCTGCACGCGTTCCTGGCCGCGCACAGCGCCACGCCCGTGCCGCAGCCGCTGAGCTACCTCATCGACGACGTGGCCCGCCGCCACGGGCACCTCAGGGTCGGCGCCGCCTCGGCGTACGTGCGCTGCGACGACGACGCGCTCCTGGACGAGATCGTCGCGGACAAGCGGTCGGCCGGGCTGCGGCTGCGCCGGCTCGCCCCGACGGTCCTCGCCGCCCAGGCCGACCCCGCCGCCCTCCTCGAAGGCCTGCGCGCGATGGGCTACGCCCCGGCCGCCGAGTCCGCCGAGGGCGATGTGGTGATCACCCGCGCCGACACCCGCCGCACCCCGCCCCGTACCGCCCCCGCACCCGTGCCGGAGGGCCCGCCGCTGCCCGACGAGACGCTGCTCGGCGCGGCGGTCCGGGCGATCCGCGCGGGCGACGAGGCCGCCACGGTCGTCCGCAAGGAGCAGCCGCACACCGCCCCCGCCGAGCCGGGCGGGCTGCCGCGCACCACCGCCGCCGAGACCCTGGCCACCGTGCAGGCCGCCGTGATGACCGGCTCGGCGCTGTGGATCGGCTACGTCAACGCGGACGGCGCCGCCAGCCAGCGGGTGATCGCACCGGTGCGGGTGGAGGGCGGTTTCGTGACGGCGTACGACCACACGGCCGACGAGGTCCGCACGTACCCCCTGCACCGGATCACGGGCGTCGCGGAGCTGGCGGACGACCCGGCCTGAGCGGACGGTCCCCCGGCCACGCCCGGCTGAGGCACACTGGAGGTTTGGCACCTGCGGAGGGATGTAGGTACGTGAACGGGCCACTGATCGTCCAGTCGGACAAGACCCTGCTCCTGGAAGTCGACCACGAGCAGGCCGACGCCTGCCGCCGGGCCATCGCGCCGTTCGCGGAGCTGGAGCGGGCGCCGGAGCACATCCACACCTACCGGCTGACCCCGCTCGGGCTGTGGAACGCGCGCGCGGCCGGGCACGACGCCGAGCAGGTGGTGGACGCGCTCGTCGAGTTCTCGCGCTACCCCGTGCCGCACGCCCTGCTCGTCGACGTCGCGGAGACGATGGCGCGCTACGGGCGGCTGACGCTGAGCAAGCACCCCGTCCACGGGCTTGTGCTGACCACCACCGACCGGCCGGTCCTGGAGGAGATCCTCCGGTCGAAGAAGGTCGTTCCGCTGGTCGGCGCCCGGATCGACGCGGACACCGTCGCCGTGCACCCCTCCGAGCGCGGCCAGATCAAGCAGACCCTGCTGAAGCTCGGCTGGCCCGCCGAGGACCTCGCGGGGTACGTGGACGGCGAGGCGCACCCCATCGAGCTCGCGGAGGACGGCTGGGCGCTGCGGCCGTACCAGAAGCAGGCCGTCGAGGGGTTCTGGCACGGCGGCTCCGGCGTGGTCGTGCTGCCCTGCGGCGCCGGGAAGACGCTGGTCGGGGCCGGTGCCATGGCGCAGGCCAAGGCCACCACCCTCATCCTCGTCACCAACACCGTCTCGGCCCGGCAGTGGAAGCACGAGCTGGTCAAGCGCACCTCGCTGACCGAGGACGAGATCGGCGAGTACAGCGGTACCCGGAAGGAGATCCGCCCGGTCACCATCGCCACGTACCAGGTGCTGACGACCCGCCGTAAGGGCGTCTATCCGCACCTGGAGCTCTTCGACTCCCGTGACTGGGGACTGATCGTCTACGACGAGGTGCACCTGCTGCCCGCGCCCGTCTTCAAGTTCACCGCCGATCTGCAGGCGCGGCGCCGCCTCGGGCTCACCGCCACTCTCGTACGGGAGGACGGGCGCGAGTCGGACGTCTTCTCGCTCATCGGGCCGAAGCGGTTCGACGCGCCGTGGAAGGAGATCGAGGCGCAGGGCTACATCGCGCCCGCCGACTGCGTGGAGGTCCGGGTCAATCTGACCGACTCCGAGCGGCTCGCGTACGCGACGGCCGAGACCGAGGAGAAGTACCGGTTCTGCGCGACCACCGCGACCAAGCGGAAGGTCACCGAGGCGCTGGTGCGGAAGTTCGCGGGCCAGCAGATCCTCGTCATCGGGCAGTACATCGACCAGCTCGACGAGCTGGGCGAGCATCTGAACGCGCCGGTGATCAAGGGCGAGACGCCCAACTCCCAGCGCGAGAAGCTCTTCGAGTCCTTCCGGCAGGGCGAGATCTCCGTGCTCGTCGTCTCCAAGGTCGCGAACTTCTCGATCGACCTGCCGGAGGCGACGGTCGCCATCCAGGTGTCCGGCACGTTCGGCTCGCGGCAGGAGGAGGCCCAGCGCCTGGGCCGCGTGCTGCGCCCGAAGGCGGACGGCCACCAGGCGCACTTCTACTCGGTGGTCGCCCGCGACACCCTCGACCAGGACTTCGCGGCCCACCGCCAGCGGTTCCTGGCGGAGCAGGGGTACGCGTACCGGATCGTCGACGCGGACGATCTGCTCACGGGGGATTTGGGCTGAGGTCCGTTTTTGCCTGCGGGTCGTGGTGGGCTGGTCGCGCAGTTCCCCGCGCCCCTAGTGGGCGCCCCGAAGGGGCGCATCTAAGGGGCGCGGGGAACTGCGCGACCAGCCCCCACCGGTCCGCAGACGAACGGCGACCTGGGCTGACACCGCGAGCCCCAGCAGCGGGTACGGCGATGCCAACGGCTGCTGCCACCAATGGAGTTGAAGGTCCAGGTCCCCCTCGTGCGGCACCAGCCACAGCGTGCGCGCGGCGAAGACGGTCGCGACGGCGACGGCGGTACGGACCCGGCCCTCGGCCACCAACACCGCGATCAGCGGCACGCACCACACCCAGTGGTGCGACCAGCTGATCGGCGAGACGAGCAGCGCCGTGAGGGCGATGACCAGGACGCCCCAGCGGTCGTCCGCGCGGCGGGCCGTCCACAGACCCGCCCCCGCCACGGCGGCCGCCACCGCCACCCACACCCCGCCCGGCGCGGGCGTGTGCAGCAGCCGGGCCACCAGGCCCTGCAACGACTGGTTGTCGACGATCCACGCCTTGCCGACCCGGTCGGTCTCGAAGAGCCGCCGGGTCCAGAAGTCCGCGCTGGCGCCGGGCAGGACGAGCGCGCCGAGCAGGACGGTCCCGGCGAACGCGACGGCGCCCGTACCCGCCTCGCGCCGCCGCCCCTTGAGCAGCGCGTACAGCAGGAACAGCGCGGGGGTGAGCTTGATACCGGCGGCGATGCCGACCCCGAAGCCCTTGCCGAGGGAGCCCGGTGGCCGGGTGAGGTCCCACAGGACCAGGCAGGTCAGCGCGAGGTTGATCTGGCCGAACAGCAGCGTCTGGAACACCGGTTCAAGCCAGAGCCCGGCGGCGGTCGCGGCGAGCAGGGCGGCGGGGCGGGGCGCGATCCGGGCGAAACGGCAGGACAGCCGCACCAGAAGGGCGAGCAGCAGCGCGTTGCCGACGGCGAAGGCGGCCTTGAGCACCGGCACGGGGAGCCAGGCGGTCGGCACGAAGAGGATCGCGGCGAACGGGGGGTACGTGGCGGGCAGGTGCCACCGGGTGACGGTGAAGCCGTACAGATCACTGCCGTGCGCGACGGCCGCGCCCTCCGCCCGGTAGACCAGGGCGTCCGCCATGGGGATGCGGAGTGCGGCGCAGAGCGCTGCCAGCGCGGCGAGGGAGAGGGCGAGCAGGACGGCGCCTGTCGCGGGTGTAGCGAAGGGTGAACGGTCGGTCACGGTCCGGTACTTCACGGCCGTGACCCTAGAGGGTCACACGATCGGGAGGGGGCAGGCTCGGCGGCCCCAGGCCATCACGACTGCGGGGCGGACTCAGTGGCGGCGGCGCACGCCCGCCTCTTCCGAGTACTCCCCGAGGACGACCACGCTCAGCGCGGCGCCCGCGAAGGCCTTGCAGGCGCGCAGGGCGTTGCCGACGCGATGCGGGGAGTGGTGGGCGCCGGTGGCGGTGGCGCCCCGGGGGGCGGGGACGGTGGGCGCGGGGGTGAAGGTCACGGTGCTCATGTATCCATGGTGCTCCCGGGCCCCTGCCGTTTCATCGCTCTGCGGTCTGAACCCGCAGCGCCCCCGTGTCCACCTTTGGTCCCACGCCATCCCCTACGGGTAGGACCCCGGTCCCTAAGGGGCGGCCAGGGTTGCCGGGGGCCGCCGGGAAAAATCGTTCGACCGCCCAAGAACCCCTGACTACAATCGTCCTCCCCCAAGCTCTTAAGGAGCAGGGGGCACCCCCATCCCGCCTCCCTCCGAGGAGCGCCGCCGCCCGGACGGAAACCGGCCGGCCGCCGAAGCCGCAAGGCGATCCGCAGCCCTTACTTGCCGCCCGATCCGCCGACCGGAGGAAACCCGTGTCCCCGCACGACCCCGAAGATCCCCTCAGCCGCGAGCGCGCCCACCTCTCCGAGTCGCGTGCGGCCCTGCGCGCGATGCGCGAGGACGTGGAGAACCTCGACATCAAGGACGTCACCGCGAACTGGGTCAACGCGGCCGTCCTGCAGCGCCAGATCGACGACCGCATCAAGGCCCTCGCGGACCTCTCGCACACCCCGCTCTTCTTCGGCCGCCTCGACTATCTGCACGCGCCGGGCGCCGAGTTGGCCGAGGGCGCGGAGGGCGAGCGGTTCTACATCGGGCGCCGCCACGTGCACGACGCCGAGGGCGACCCGATGGTGATCGACTGGCGTGCGCCGGTCTCGCAGCCGTTCTACCGCGCCTCCAAGAAGGACCCGCAGGACATCGGTCTGCGCCGCCGCTTCGGCTACACGGGCGGCGACCTCACCGCGTACGAGGACGAGCACCTCACCGACCCCGCCGAGGCGGCCACCACCAGCAAGCTGCTCCAGGCGGAGATCGAGCGCCCGCGCGTCGGCCCGATGCGCGACATCGTGGCGACGATCCAGCCGGAGCAGGACGAGATCGTACGGTCCGGGCTCAGCGGATCCGTCTGCGTACAGGGCGGCCCCGGCACCGGAAAGACCGCCGTCGGCCTGCACCGGGTCGCGTACCTCCTCTACGCGCACCGCGAGCGCCTGGCCCGCACCGGCACGCTGGTCATCGGGCCGAACGCGTCCTTCCTCCACTACATCGAGCAAGTGCTGCCCGCACTGGGCGAGTTGGAGGTCAAGCAGGCGACCGTCGACGACCTGGTGGCGCACGTCGAGGTGAAGGGCGCCGACGACGCGCCCGCCGCGATCGTCAAGGGCGACGCCCGGATGGCCGAGGTGCTGCGCCGAGCGGTCCGCTCGCACGTCACGCTGCCCACCGAGCCGCTGGTGGTGGTGCGCGGCTCGCGCCGCTGGCGGGTCCCGGCGTACGAACTGGAGGAGATCGTCCGCGAGTTGCAGGAGCGCGACATCCGCTACGGCGCCGCCCACGACGCCCTGCCGCAGCGCATCGCGCACACCGTGCTCGTACGGATGGAGCAGGCGGGCGAGGCGCCCGACGACCGGGTGCAGGACGCGGTGGCCCGCAACGCGGCGGTGAAGGCGGCGGTCAAGGCGATCTGGCCGCCGGTCGACCCGGCGAAGCTGGTGCTGCGCCTGCTGTCCGACCCCGACTTCCTGGCCGAGCACGCGGAGGGCGTGCTCACCGCCGACGAGCAGAAGACGATCCTCTGGGCCAAGCCCGCGCGGAGCGTGAAGAGCGCCAAGTGGTCGGCGGCGGACGCGGTCCTGATCGACGAGGCGAACGACCTGGTGGCCCGCACCCACTCGCTCGGCCACGTGGTGGTCGACGAGGCGCAGGACCTCTCCCCCATGCAGTACCGGGCGGTCGGCCGCCGCTGCTCGACCGGCTCGGCGACGGTCCTCGGCGACCTGGCGCAGGGCACCACGCCCTGGGCGACGGCGAGTTGGGACGAGGCGCTGCGCCACCTGGGCAAGGCGGACGCGGTGGTGGAGGAGCTGACGGCGGGCTTCCGCGTGCCGCGCGAGGTGATCGCGTACGCGTCCCGCCTGCTCCCCTCCATCTCCCCCGGCCTGGCCCCGGTGGAGTCGGTCCGTGAGACACCGGGCTCGCTGGACGTACGGTCCTCCACGGACCTGGACGCGGACGTGATCGCCGCCTGCCGCGAGTCGCTTGAGCACGAGGGCTCGATCGGCCTGATCGCGGCGGACGCGCGGATCCCGGTGCTCGCGGAGGCGCTGACGGCGGCGGGCCTGGTGTTCCTGGCCCCGGGCGAGGAGACGACGGCGGAGTCCCGCCTCACCCTCGTCCCCGCGTCCCTCGCGAAGGGCCTGGAGTACGACTACGTGGTCCTGGACGAGCCGGCGGCGGTGGTGGACGGCGAGCCGGACGAACGCACGGGCCTGCGCCGCCTGTACGTGGCGCTGACGCGGGCGGTGTCGGGGTTGACGGTGCTCCACGCGGCGTCATTGCCTGACCAACTGGCCTGAGCCACGTGCCCCTAGGGGGCGCGGGGTTTGTCTGCGGGTGGGTGGGGGCTGGTCGCGCAGTTCCCCGCGCCCCTTTTCGGCCCGGTCTTCGTCTGCGGGTGGTGTGTGGTTGCTCGCGCAGTTCCCCGCGCCCCTGGATGCGCCCCTTCGGGGCGCCCAGGGGATTGCCGCGCAGCGGCACTTAAGGGGCGCGGGGAACTGCGCGACCAGCCCCCACCGGTCCGCAGCCGCCCGACCACCCCCTACAAAGCCGCGATCAGCGCATCCAACAGCCCGGGGAACCGCGCATCCAGGTCATCCCGACGCAGCCGCACATAACGGCCGCGCCCGACGACCCGGGTAGACGTGACCCCGGCCTCGCGCATGATGCGCATATGGTGCGACACCGTCGACTTGTGAAGGTGGTCGAGCCCCAGCGCCCCCGGCGCACAGCTGTACTGCTCCCCGTCCGCGTACACCTTGAGCAGCCTCAGCCGTACGGGATCGCCGAGCGCGTGCAGCACCTTGACCAGCTCGACCTCACTCACATCGGGCTGCGGCAGCCACTCCTCGAACGGTTCGTCACCCATGCCCCCACCCTCCCTCCCACCAGAATCGTTTGACAAACATCAAACCACTCCGTAATCGTTTGACGCACATCAAACGATACGGGGGAACTGATGCGCCTACGCCTGCTCCTGCTCGCTCTCGGCACCTTCGCCGTCGGTACGGACGGGATGGTGATCGCCGGAATCCTGCCGCTCGTCTCGGACGACCTGGACGTGTCCGTGTCGGCGGCGGGCCAGATGATCACGGTCTTCGCCCTCGCGTACGCGGTGCTCGCACCGGTCCTGGCCACGGCGACGGCGAAGTGGCCGAGGCTGCACACGCTGTTGACGGCCCTGACGGTCTTCACCGTGGCCAACGCGCTCTCGGCCCTGGCCCCGAACTTCGGCCTGCTGCTCGCCACCCGCGTCCTGGCGGCGGTCGGCGCGGCCCTCTACACGCCCACCGCCAACGCCGTGGCCACCGCACTCGTACCGCCGGAGCGGCGCGGCCGGGCGATCGCCACGGTGATGGGCGGCCTCACGGTCGCCACGGCGCTCGGGGTCCCGCTGGGCACCTGGATCGGCCGGACGGACTGGCGCCTCACGATGTGGCTGGTCACGGCGCTGGGCGCGGCCGCGTTCGCCGGGGTCGGCCTGATGCTCCGGGGCCTCCCGGCCCCGCAGCCGTCCCCGGGCCTGCGGGCGCGCCTAGCGCCCCTGACCAACGGCCGCGTACTGGGCGCGACGGCGACAACCTTCCTGGTCTTCCTGGCCTTCCAAACGGTCTTCATCTACTACACGGTGGCGGCGACCCCGGCGACACACGGCGACCAGTCGAAGCTGACCCTGCTCCTGCTCATCTCGGGCGTGTTCTCGGTGGCGGGCAGCTCGCTGGGTGGCCGGGTGGTGGACCGCTGGGGTCCGAGGGTGGTGATCCTGACGGCGGGTACGGTCTCGGCGGCGGTGTCGCTGGCCCTGCCGTGGCTGATGCAGTCGATGACGACGGCCCTGATCGCATCGGCCCTGAACCCCCTCGCGGGCTGGGCGGTCGCGGTGGCGCTCCCCGCCCGCCTGGTGTCGCTCGACCCGCCGTCCGCACCCCTCCTCCTCTCCCTCAACAGCAGCGCGCTGTACCTGGGCGTGGCGGCGGCGGGCGGCACGGGCAGCGCGGCGATCGCGGTCCTCGGCGAGCGCTGGTTCCCGTTCACCTCAACGGTGCTGATGCTGCTGGCGGTTGCCCTGGCAGCGGTGACGACGCGGCGGGCGGCGGCGGTGACGACGCCCGGCGCGCGTAGCACTTTCGTATTGAGCGAGTCATGAATCGGCCACGGGCCCAGGCATATCGGTCAGCGCGGTAGCAACGCGTCGTGGGATTGCATTAGGAACTCTGTTCGTAGGGATCAGAGATCGCAAAGGCGATCCACAGCACGATGATTTACGGGGGAGTACGGACAATGAGCAGCAGTTCTGTCATGCGCCGAGGCGACCGGGTCAAGCTGGCGTCGGTCGGTCTGGTGGTCGTCGGTTCGCTGGCGCTGAGCGCGTGCAACGGGGACGACGGCACGGAGGACAAGCCGGTCGGCGGGGCGACGCCGACGTCGTCGGCGCCGTCCTCGGCACCGTCCACCAAGCCGTCGGACCCGGCCGGTGACGGTGGCGCGACCGGCGGTCAGGCCAAGGCGGGCCAGACGTTCAAGATCGGCGAGGCGGCCCAGTTCCCGTTCAAGTACGGGACGACGAAGAAGGGCGAGATCGCCCTCACCGTCGACGCGATCGAGAAGGGCGACCCCGCCGACCTCGCCCCGCTCAAGCTCGGCGACAAGGCCAGCGGAAAGGTCCCGTACTACATCCGCTACACGGTCAAGAACGTCGGCACGACGAACCTTGAGTACGCCTCCGTGTCCCACATGAAGGGCCACCTCGGCGACGGCACCGAGGCGCAGAGCCTCCTGATCGTCGGCGACTTCGCCAAGTGCCCGAGCGAGTCCCTGCCTCAGGGCTTCACCAACGGCAAGACCCAGAAGGGCTGCGCGGTCGCGCTGGCCCCGTCGGCCGCGACGAAGGTGGCGTCGGCGGAGTACTGGGGTGACCCGTTCACCATGGGCGGCAAGGGCGTCTACTGGAAGTAACCCAGAAAGCCTTCCCAGGCAGCGGGTGACACGGCGAACCGGGGACCCGTGGGGTTCTTCGAGTCGCGTACGTGGATGGTGGCCGGGCAACTGGCCACCTCTACGCAGTCGCCGGCACCACTACTGCTGTACGTCGACTTCCGCCAGTCGAGGGCGACTTCGACACAGTCGTCACCGGAGCTGCCGCTATGACTGCTCTTGAACCAGGCCAGTTCGGGGGTGCTCATAGTGCTCCTCGCAGTCGCTCCAGCAGGCCCGTTGAGTCCTCGGGAGTGAGGGCCTGCGAGCGCAGTTTCGCATACCGCATGTGGAGCGTGCTGACCACTTTGGAATCAGAGATGAACTGGCCGCTCTCCTGCCCCTCGCAGTAGCCGAACCACCTATTGGCGGGGGTTTCGAGCAGTCGAATGGGCCCATCCATACCGCAGTGAACCCCCCTGTCCAAGGGGAGGATTTGAAGCTCGACGTTTCGCGGCGAGGCACACTCCAGCACGTGATCAATCAGCTCCCGGGTCACCTCTGCACCACCAGTACGCCGCTGGAAGATGTGCTCTTCGACGATGAAACTGAACGCCGTGTTGGGCCGGTCCCGAAGGAGCTGCTGGCGTTCCTGGCGGGCCGCCACCTGGGCCTCCACCTGACCGTCGGCCAAGGGCGGCACCCGCTCCCCGAACAACGTCCGCGCGTACGCCTCCGTCTGCAACAACCCCGGCACGAGCCGCGACTCGTACGTATACAGGCTGATCGCTTCCTGTTCGAGGCGGGCCCAGCGGCGGAACCAGGTGGCCAGGCCGGGCTGGCGGTTGATGTGCTTCGCGGCCTTGCGGATCGCGCCGGTGTTGCCGAGGGCGGCTTCGGCCCGGTCGATGAAGGCCACGTCGGGCATGCGTCGGCCCAATTCAATGGAGGCGACGGTGTGTTTGGAGTAACCGACGAGTACGGCGAAGTCCTCACGGCTCAGGCCGTTGAACTCGCGCAGTGCCTGCACCACCGCCCCGAACGTGCGCAGGCTGTCCGATGCGTCGGGTTCGCCGTCGTGTCCCTCGTGGTCCCAGGCCATCCCCGGCCACCTCCCGGTGAGTGGATCTCCCCGCGTACAACTCACCCAGGGTTACGGGGTGTTGGGCGTACTGTCTACAGCATGTGCGCGTACGCTCGCGCAGCGTACGCGGCCCATGCCTGGTGGCAGGGGTGCGCGGCCCGTCACGGTGGCCCCATGCACCCCGAAACGGAAGCTTCGTTCGCTGAACTGTCCACTACCGTACGTGCGTTCAGGCGCCGCATCGCCGCCACTCGGCGGGGCGCGCGGCTGGCCCGTCTGCTGTCGATCCAACAGCTCGCGGAGTGGGGCGTGCCGCGTGGGTCCGACGCGTCGGACACCGCCGCGCTGATCGTGGCGGAGCTGGCCGCCAACGCGGTGGTGCATGCGCGGGTGCCGGGAAGAGACTTCGAGCTGGGCCTTCTGCTGCGGGCGGGCGTCCTGCGCATCGAGGTGACGGACACCCGCGCGGACAAGCGCCCGATGGTCGCCGCGCCGCCGTCCCCCGACGCCGAGTCGGGCCGGGGCCTGCTCCTCGTGACGGCGCTGGCGGAACGGTGGGGGGTGGTGGAGGGGGCTCCGCCTCGGAAGACGGTGTGGGTGGAGGTGGGGGTGTGAGTGCGGGCCGGTCGGGGCTGGTCGCGCAGTTCCCCGCGCCCCTTCTTGGCCCGGTGTTCATCTGCGGGCCGTGCTGGGTTGGCCGCGCTCAACATGGACGGGGTGATGGGATACAGCCAGCGCGACGACGACCCCGCGAACCCGTCGCCCGTCGGCACCGACGGCGTCGACCGGCCGCTGCTCCTCATGGGCATGGACGGCGACAATCACCACACCGTCGCCTCGTGGGGCGCCGCCTGGGAGCACAGCACCGGCTGGCACCGGGACCTGACGCTCACCGGCTCCGCCCATGCCTCCTCCACCGATCTTCAGTCGCAAGTCCCGCAGATCGCCCGTCAGTCGGGGCTGCCGGACGCCTTCGTCGTGAAGAACGTCGGGGCGATCGATCCCGTACGTTCCGTGGCCGCCCAGAAGGCGTACGTCTCCGCGTTCTTCGACCGGTGGCTGCGCGGCCGCGACGAGGCAGGGCGGCTGCTCGACGGGCCCTCGGGGCGGTGGCCGGAGGTGCGATTCGTGGAGTGAGGCCCCTCCCGGCACACCCCCCACCCGTATGTGATCCAGCCGTGTCGACGGTGGCGTCCATGCGGCTGGGCAGGTCGACGCGTAGGCTTGTTATTGGACTAGACCTGTCGACCTGTATGGCAGCCGAGGAATTGGGGTCAGATGAGCAACCGTGCACTGCTTGAGGTGATCGCCCTCGACGCGGCGGACGCGATCGCGGCGCAGTCCGGCGGGGCGGACCGCCTTGAGCTGGTCACCGACATGGCGGCCGACGGCCTGACCCCGTCCCGGGAGACCTTCGCGGCGATCCGCGCCGCCGTGGACATCCCCCTGCGCGTGATGCTCCGCTCGGCGGACGGCTTCGCGGCGGGCGACGTGGACGCGCTCGTACGGGACGCGCGGGCGCTGCGGGCCGAGGGCGCGGACGAGTTCGTGCTCGGGTTCCTCGACGAGACCGGAGCGCCGGACATGGCGGCGGTACGGGCGCTCGTGGCGGAGCTGGACGGGTGCCGGTGGACGTTCCACCGGGCCATCGACCGCGCCGCCGACCGCGACGCCCTGCGCAAGGAGCTCGCGGGGCTGCCGGGCCTCGACACGTATCTGACGGCGGGGGCGGCGGGCGGCGTCGACGAGGGCCTCGCGACCCTGGTCGCGGAGGCGGCCCGCGGCGCCGAGCCCGGCTACGAGCCGCGCATCCTGGTCGGCGGCGGCCTCCGCCTCGACCACCTGCCGGTACTGCTCCGCGCGGGCATCGACGCGGTCCACATCGGCGGCGCGTCCCGGCCCCACGGGTGGGAGGCGCCGGTGGCGGCGGAGGCGGTCGCGGAGTGGCGGGCGGCGTTGGACGCGTAGTCCTGCGTACTGCTTCGGCCCGGTTTTTGCCTGCGGACCGTGGTGGGTTGCTCGCACAGTTCCCCGCGCCCCTAAAAGCGCCCCTTCGGGGCACCCAGGGGATGCCGCGCAGCGGCACTTAAGGGGCGCGGGGCTGTGACATTTGCGGCTCCGCCGCGCGGGCGCGAGCAACCCCCACCGGCCCGCAGACAAACAGGGTGGGGCGGAGCCATGGCTACGCTCAAGGTATGGCCGACCTCGACGACCTCCAAACCCGCTGGACCCGAACCCTCACCGCCGCCCGCCAAGGGCCCGGCCCCGACCCCGCCCCCTACGCCGACCGCCTCCTCACCCAGTGGGCCGAGCCGCACCGCAAGTACCACACCGTCGACCACCTCACCGCCGTCCTGCGCCACATCGACACCCTCGCCGACCACGCCGCGGACCCCGAACTCGTACGCCTCGCCGCCTGGTTCCACGACGCCGTGTACCGCCCGGACCGCTCCGAGAACGAGGAGCGCAGCGCGGCGCAGGCCGAACGCGCCCTCCCCGAGGCCGGGTTGAGCCAGGAGGCGACGGCCGAAGTCGCCCGGCTCGTACGCCTCACCGTCACCCACGACCCCCACGAGGGCGACACCAACGGCGAGGTCCTGTGCGACGCCGACCTGGCGGTGCTCGCCGGGGACCCGGAGGAGTACGCGGCATACGCCGCCGCCGTCCGCGAGGAGTACGCCTTCGTCCCCGACGACGCCTTCCGCACCGGCCGCGCCCAGGTCCTGCGTCAGCTCCTGGACCTGCCGAGGCTGTTCCGTACGCCGTACGGCACCAAGGAGTGGGAGGCCCGCGCCCGCGAGAACCTGACGGCTGAGCTGGAGCTGCTCACGGCGTGAGTCCTCACTCGATCGTGGGACCGGCCAAGAGACGGCTGCGGACGCCACAGCCATCGCCCTAGGTTCGCCCCGTCAGGCCGTCGGAGACAGGGGGAATCGGATGGGCACATGGGACGACCTGCTCACGGCATGGTCCGAATTGGATGTGCCCGAGGGGTGGCGCGCCGAGATCGATCAAGGGCAGATCCACATGAGTCCGCCTCCACCTCTGTACCACCACGCGGTCCTCGGGGACCTTCAACGGCCTCTGTACCGCTCACTCCCGGAGGAGCTGGAGATCTACCAGACCCTCGGCATCCACATCGCCCGGCTCGACAAGCTCTACATGCCCGACCTGGTGGTCATGCCGGGTGCACTCATCGACGCGGCCGACCCGAACTCCAACGACCCCGTGGACGCCGCCGAAGCCCTCCTCGTCGTCGAGATCACCTCGAAGAGCAACGCCAAGGACGACCGGACGAAGAAGCTCTGGGCCTACGCCGGCCGCCCCTTCGGCCGCCGCAACCCCGCCCCCGTAAGCCTCCGCACCAGCTCCTTCGGGCCGATCTCCACCGCCCCGGCCGCGACCGCGTCCGCGTACCGCGACTCCGGTACGTCGTAGTGGTCGCGCTCGAACGCGCGCGGCGGGCAGCCGATGGCGGCGGCGAAGGCGTGGAGCTCGTCGTACGAGACGTCGCTGATCAGGTGGGACCACAGGCGGCCGTGGCCCGGCCAGGTCGGGGGGTCTATGTAGACCGTCATGCGGCGGAGCCGCCCAGGCCGCCGACCGGGGCCACCTTCACGCCCGCCTTGCCGCACACCCAGTGCGGGTCGGGGCCGAGCTCCGGTTCCACGTCCAGCGCGTGCGGGTCCCCGGCGTCGCAGACCGGGCAGATGGGCCAGCGGCCGTACTTCTCCAGGAGCGCGTCCTGCACGTCCTGGGCGACCAGCCCGGCCACGTACTCCACGCCGTCCGGCCACTGCTCCACCCACCAGCGGCGGTGCGTCACCGCGTCCTCGACCAGCGAGACCACATCGGCCTGGGCCACGTCGCGCGCGGCCAGATCCGCCAGCACCAGGGCGCGTGCGGCGTGCAGGGACTGCTCCAGGGGGTCGACGTCGTCCATGCAGCCATTGTCACCCCTTCAGCCCCACGTGTTCGTCCCACGGTCAAAGGGTTGACCTTGCCCCACCTGCGAAAATATCTTTCAAAGGTGACTCGTGACGTGAAGGAAATTTTCATCGGGGACGCCGCCCCGCCCGTCCCCGCCGCCCTCGCCGCCAAGGTCCGCACCCTCGCGCCGTCCATGACCCGCTCGATGCAGCGCGTCGCCGAAGCCGTCGCCCAGGACCCCGCCGGGTGCGCCGCCCTCACCGTCACCGGCCTCGCCGAGCTCACCGGCACCAGCGAGGCCACCGTGGTCCGCACCGCCCGGCTGCTCGGCTACCCCGGCTACCGCGATCTGCGCCTCGCGCTCGCCGGGCTCGCCGCCCAGCAGCAGTCGGGGCGCGCCCCGGCCGTCACCGCCGACATCGCCGTGGACGACCCGATCGCCGACGTCGTCGCCAAGCTCGCCTACGACGAGCAGCAGACCCTCGCCGACACCGCCGCCGCGCTCGACACCGTCCAGCTCGGCGCCGCCGTCACCGCCCTCGCACAGGCCCGCCGCGTCGATATCTATGGCGTGGGGGCCTCTTCCCTCGTCGGGCAGGATCTCGCTCAGAAGCTGCTGCGGATCGGGCTCATCGCGCACGCCCACACCGATCCGCACCTCGCCGTCACCAACGCCGTACAGCTGCGGTCCGGCGACGCCGCCGTCGCCATCACCCACTCCGGCTCGACCGGCGACGTCATCGAGCCGCTGCGCGTCGCCTTCGACCGGGGCGCCACCACCATCGCCATCACCGGCCGTCCCGACGGCCCCGTCTCCCAGTACGCCGACCACATACTGACCACCTCGACCGCCCGCGAGAGCGAGCTGCGCCCGGCCGCGATGTCGTCCCGGACGAGCCAACTCCTCGTCGTGGACTGCCTGTTCATCGGCATCGCCCAGCGCACGTACGAGACGGCCGCCCCCGCGCTCGCCGCCTCCTACGAGGCGCTCGCCCACCGCCACAGCCCGCGCACCCGCTGACCCCGGGTGCCTCGCACACGTACGGAAAGAGCAGCGCTCCCATGACTTCCACGTACGGGGAACTCCGCGCCCAGCTGGCCGCACTGACCACCGAGGCGTTCCGGCCCGAGCTCGCCGAGATCGACCGGCTGCCGACCGCCGAGATCGCCCGCCTCATGAACGCCGAGGACGCCACCGTCCCGGCCGCCGTCGCCGCGCAGCTGCCGCGGATCGCCGCCGCCGTCGACGCCACCGCCGAGCGGATGGCCCGAGGCGGGCGGCTCGTCTACGCGGGCGCGGGCACCGCCGGGCGGCTCGGCGTCCTGGACGCCAGCGAGTGCCCGCCGACCTTCAACACCGACCCCTCGCAAGTCGTCGGGCTGATCGCGGGCGGGCCGGACGCCATCGCCACGTCTGTTGAAGGGGCCGAGGACTCGAAAGAGCTGGCCGCCGGTGATCTGGACCGGCTCGGGCTCGGCTCCCTCGACACCGTCGTCGGCGTCTCCGCCTCCGGCCGCACCCCGTACGCCGTCGGCGCCGTCGAACACGCCCGTGCGCGCGGGGCGTTGACCATCGGGCTCGCCTGCAACGCCGGGTCCGCCCTGGCCGCCGCCGCCGAGCACGGCATCGAGGTCGTGGTCGGCCCGGAGCTGCTGACCGGCTCCACCCGGCTCAAGTCCGGCACCGCCCAGAAGCTCGTCCTCAACATGATCTCGACGATCACGATGATCCGGCTCGGCAAGACGTACGGGAACCTCATGGTCGACGTACGGGCCTCCAACGAGAAGCTGCGGGCCCGCTCGCGGCGGATCGTCTCATTGGCGACGGGCGCGGGCGACGAGGACATCGAGTCGGCCCTCGCGGCCGCCGGCGGCGAGGTGAAGACGGCGATCCTGATGCTCCTCGCGGACGTGGACGCGGCGACGGCGACGCGCCGCCTGGAGCGGGCGGACGGCCATCTGCGCACGGCGCTGACGTAGCCGCCCGTCCGCGAGCCGGGGCGGCAACTCCCATACGCCGCCCCAGCCTTACGATCTCGTCATGACCGCGTCCGACCGCGAACCCGAACCCGTCTTCATCAGGGTCGGCTGGGGAGGGCGCTGGGGCTACAACCCCGCCAGCCCCGTCGGCCTCACCCTCATCTTCCTCACCCTGGCCTTCGTCGCCGTCGCCTTCTTCGTCGTGAACGACCAGACCAACTGGAGCACGGGCGAACTGCGCGACGCCGCCCACCAGGCGGCGCACGACCTGGACGGGACGACCCAGCCCAACTTCGATCCGTCCGCTGCGTACTCGGGCATCGGCTACGCGCGGACCATCGAGGACGCCATGAAGAACACCGGCGCGGCCCAGTGGTTCACCGACCCGCTCGTGCTGCGCGGCCACGGCAAGGACCCGTCGGCGTACGACATCACCGGCTCCGGCACGGACGCGGCGTTCTGCATGCACCTCACCGTCAGCCCCTTCGGCGGCGGCAAGGCGGTGATCGGGGCCCGGGTCACGGACGGCACCTGCTGACCGGCGCCGAAAGCCTGCGGACACGCCGGAGGGCGGCACCCCTGCGAACAGGAGTGCCGCCCTCGGCGTACAGCGTTATGGAGCCGCTGATCCCGGAGGGGATCAGAAGTCCATGTCACCGCCCGGCATGCCGCCCGGAGCGGCCGCGGCGGCCTTCTCCGGCTTGTCGGCGATGACGGCCTCGGTGGTGAGGAACAGCGCGGCGATCGACGCGGCGTTCTGCAGCGCGGAACGCGTCACCTTCGCCGGGTCGATGATGCCCTCGGCGATCATGTCGACGTACTCGCCGGTCGCGGCGTTCAGACCGTGGCCGACGGCCAGGTTGCGCACCTTCTCGACGACGACGCCGCCCTCAAGACCACCGTTGACGGCGATCTGCTTCAGCGGGGCCTCCAGGGCGAGCTTCACGGCGTTGGCGCCGGTCGCCTCGTCACCCGACAGGTCCAGCTTCTCGAAGACCGAGGAGGCCTGGAGCAGGGCCACGCCACCACCGGCGACGATGCCCTCCTCGACGGCCGCCTTCGCGTTGCGAACGGCGTCCTCGATGCGGTGCTTGCGCTCCTTGAGCTCCACCTCGGTGGCGGCGCCGGCCTTGATGACGGCCACGCCGCCGGCCAGCTTCGCCAGGCGCTCCTGGAGCTTCTCGCGGTCGTAGTCCGAGTCCGAGTTCTCGATCTCGGCGCGGATCTGGTTGACGCGACCGGCGACCTGCTCGCTGTCACCCGCACCGTCGACGATCGTGGTCTCGTCCTTGGTGATGACGACCTTGCGGGCGTGGCCCAGCAGGTCGAGACCCGCGTTCTCCAGCTTGAGGCCGACCTCCTCGGAGATGACCGTGCCGCCGGTGAGGATGGCGATGTCGTTCAGCATCGCCTTGCGGCGGTCGCCGAAGCCCGGGGCCTTGACGGCGACGGACTTGAAGGTGCCGCGGATCTTGTTCACGACCAGGGTCGACAGGGCCTCGCCCTCGACGTCCTCGGCGATGATCAGGAGCGGCTTGCCCGACTGCATGACCTTCTCGAGGAGCGGCAGCAGGTCCTTGACCGAGCCGATCTTCGAGTTGACGATCAGGATGTACGGGTCGTCGAGCGCGGCTTCCATGCGCTCCATGTCGGTCGCGAAGTACGCCGAGATGTAGCCCTTGTCGAAGCGCATGCCCTCGGTGAGCTCGAGCTCCAGACCGAAGGTCTGGGACTCCTCGACCGTGATGACGCCTTCCTTGCCGACCTTGTCCATCGCCTCGGCGATGAGCTCGCCGATCTGGGTGTCGGCGGCGGAGATGGAGGCCGTCGAAGCGATCTGCTCCTTGGTCTCGACATCCTTCGCCTGCTCCAGGAGCGCACCGGAGACGGCCTCGACGGCCTTCTCGATACCGCGCTTCAGAGCCATCGGGTTGGCGCCGGCGGCCACGTTGCGCAGACCCTCGCGGACGAGCGCCTGGGCGAGGACGGTCGCGGTGGTCGTACCGTCACCGGCGACGTCGTCCGTCTTCTTGGCGACTTCCTTGACCAGCTCGGCGCCGATCTTCTCGTACGGGTCCTCGAGCTCGATCTCCTTGGCGATGGAAACACCATCGTTGGTGATCGTGGGGGCGCCCCACTTCTTCTCGAGGACGACGTTGCGGCCCTTGGGGCCAAGGGTGACCTTGACGGCGTCGGCGAGCTGGTTCATCCCGCGCTCGAGACCGCGCCGTGCCTCCTCGTCGAACGCGATGATCTTGGCCATGTGAAGTGGTCCTCCCGGACAGGGGTGGATTGCTCCGGATCGAGGAAGCGCCCGCGACGGACGGCCTGCGCGCCTTGTGGTTCCTTGCCCCACGCGGCTTGCGGACCTCACCGACCCGATCCTGGTTCTGTCACTCTCACTCGGAGAGTGCTAACGCCAATGATTAGCACTCGGCCCAGGAGAGTGCAAGACCGTCCCACCGACCCGGCCGGGTCCCGGCCACCTCCGGGGCGGGGAGTCCGGGCCCCGGACACACACGTGGGGCCCGCATCCATTTACAGAGGATGCGGGCCCCACGGGCCTGTATGCGTCGGTGGCCGATCGCGCCGAGATCAGACGGCGAGCTTGACCATGTCCGCCTGCGGACCCTTCTGGCCCTGCGAGATCTCGAACTCGACTCGCTGACCTTCTTCAAGGGTGCGGTAGCCGTCCATCTGGATCGCGCTGTAGTGGACGAAAACATCCGCACCACCGTCGACCGCGATGAAGCCGTACCCCTTCTCCGCGTTGAACCACTTGACGGTGCCCTGAGCCATGCCTAACTCCCCTATTACTGGCCCTTGCACGGGACCGCACTTCGCGGACCCGGGTCAGACCTCCACCCTCCGACAGGAGAGGGTGTGCGCCGGAACGCGTCGACCGCGGCTGAATGTATCTGCCCAACTGCCCTCTGCAACAGGTCAATCGGACGAGAATTCCGGGCAGGGGTGAAGAGCGGAATGCCGCGAAATTCAGCATTCCGGGGCAAGTCGGGCCGGGCAAAGCGCACTTAAGGAGCAATATGCTCGAACACTTTGACTGCTTCTCGACGCCGGTTCGTCGCGTTCTCATATGCACGTGGCACGCACAACGACGGGGACTTCCCCACTGTACCGCGCTCAACCACACTGAATTGCCCCCTCCGCTTAGCTTGCGGAGGGGGCAATTCAGGTAACTGTGCGTGTGGCGCGCCGATGTTCGGCCTATGTTCAGCAGCCGCCCGCACTGTGCTCGATGGTCAGCCTCCGGCGACGGCGGGAATGATCGAGACCCCGGCGCCGTCCGGCGTCGCCGTCTCCAGGCCCTGCTCGAAGCGGACGTCGTCGTCGTTGACGTACACGTTGACGAAGCGGCGCAGCTTGCCCTGGTCGTCCAGGACCCGGGCGGCGATCCCGGTGTGGTTCTTCTCCAGGTCGGCGATGACCTCGGCGAGGGTGGCACCCTCGGCCGCGACCTCGGCCTTGCCGCCGGTGTACGTACGGAGAATGGTGGGGATGCGGACGTTGACGCTCATGGTGTGCTGCCTTTCCGTGGCCGGTGGGTCAGTGGGCGAGGCCCGCGTCGCGGAACGCGTCCAGGCTCGGGCGGATCGTCGCGGTCGGGCCGGTCGTCGGGGCCACGGCGTCCAGGGTCTTGAGGCCGTCCCCCGTGTTGAGGACGACAGTAGTGAGCGCCGGGTCGAGCAGCCCGCTTTCGATGAGCTTGCGTGTGACACCGACCGTCACGCCGCCCGCCGTCTCGGCGAAGATGCCCTCGGTCCGGGCGAGCAGCTTGATCGCGTCCACGACCTGCTCGTCGTTGACGTCCTCCACCGCGCCGCCGGTGCGCCGGGCGATGTCCAGGACGTACGGGCCGTCCGCCGGGTTGCCGATGGCCAGCGACTTGGCGATGGTGTCCGGCTTCTGCGGCCGGACGACGTCGTGGCCCGCCTTGAAGGCGGTGGACACCGGAGAGCAGCCCTCCGCCTGAGCACCGAAGATCTTGTACGGCTTGTCCTCGACGAGCCCCAGCTTGATCAGCTCCTGGAGACCCTTGTCGATCTTCGTGAGCTGCGAGCCCGAGGCGATCGGGATGACGATCTGGTCGGGCAGCCGCCAGCCGAGCTGCTCGCAGATCTCGTACGCGAGCGTCTTGGAGCCCTCGCCGTAGTACGGGCGCAGGTTCACGTTCACGAAGCCCCAGCCCTCGCCGAGCGGGTCCCCGATGAGCTCCGAGCAGAAGCGGTTGACGTCGTCGTAGTTGCCCTCGATGCCGACCAGCTCGCCGCCGTACACCGCGGCCATGACGACCTTGCCCTGCTCCAGGTCGTGCGGGATGAACACGCAGGAGCGCAGTCCGGCCCGGGCGGCGGCCGCGCCGACCGCGCCCGCGAGGTTGCCGGTGGAGGAGCAGGAGAGCGTGGTGAAGCCGAAGGCGCGGGCGGCCTCGACGGCGATCGCGACGACGCGGTCCTTGAAGGAGTGCGTCGGGTTGCCGGAGTCGTCCTTGACGTAGAGGCCGCCGGTGACGCCCAGCTCGCGGGCGAGGTTGTCGGCCTTGACGAGCTTGGTGAATCCCGGATTCAGGTTAGGCTTTTCAGCCACATTGGCCGGAACGGGCAGCAGGGGCGCATAGCGCCAGATGTTGTCCGGGCCCGCTTCGATACGCTGGCGCAGCGCCTCGGGGTCACCCGTCGGAAGGTCGTACGCGACTTCGAGCGGCCCGAAACACAGGGCGCAGGCGAAGATGGGGCCGAGGTCGAACCGCTCGCCGCATTCCCGGCAGGAAAGCGCGACGGCGGGACCGAGGTTCACAGTGGTGGCGGCATTGGCGACGGTGTGCACAGCCATGATGGCGAGGCCCTTTCTCCTCATCTTCCCCATGGCGCATTTCGCCATGAGACGGAATTGGCACCTTCCCCACCGTGACCTCGCGGTCGGCAGGAGGGTTGCCGGGACTTCAACGGGCCGTTCCCTCAGTCCCTCTGGATGAGCGCTGTGGCACTGGGTCCAGGACCCAGGCATTTGTTCGCGCGACGACCCCGACATGCGACGGTCATCCGCGTTGTTCAAGACTGTAACCGAAGGCCCGGACGGTTGAGATAGTCGTCCGAACCGCGAGATGGATCACAGAGGAGGCTCCGGCCCGTGTTGGAAGAGGTGGAGCGCTGGCTGAGCAGGCGTTCCTGGTCGGCGGCCGACCGCACGCTGGACGCGATCCTGGCCGCCAAGCGCCGCAGCGCCACCACGGTCAGCGTCGTCCTGCCGGCGCTCGACGAAGAGGCCACGGTCGGCCAGATCGTCGCCGCGATCCGGCGCGAGCTGATGACCGCGGCGGTGCCGCTGGTGGACGAGCTGGTGGTGGTCGACTCCGGCTCCACCGACCGTACGGCCGAGGTCGCGGCCGCCGCGGGCGCCCGGGTGGTGCACCGGGACGCGATCCTGCCCCGGATACCGGCCCTGCCCGGCAAGGGCGAGGTCCTGTGGCGCTCCCTGCTGGTCACCACGGGTGACGTCGTCTGCTTCGTCGACGCGGACCTGAGGGACTTCGACCCGGCCTTCGTGTCCGGGATCGTCGGGCCGCTCCTGACCGACCCGGACGTGGACTTCGTCAAGGCGATGTACGACCGGCCGTTCGGCGACTCCCCAGGTCAGGGCGGTCGGGTCACCGAACTCGTGGCCCGTCCCCTGCTCAACCTGCACTGGCCGCAGCTGGCCGGGTTCGTCCAGCCGCTGGGCGGCGAGTACGCGGCCCGGCGCTCGCTCCTGGAGCGGCTGCCGTTCCCCGTCGGTTACGGAGTGGAGCTGGGCCTGCTCGTCGACGCGCTGCACACGGTCGGCCTGGACGCGCTGGCCCAGGTCGACGTGGGCGTGCGCAAACACCGCCACCAGGACGGCCAGGCGCTCGGCCGGATGGCCGCGGCGATCTACCGCACGGCCCAACTCCGGCTCTCCCGGGCCCACTTGGTGCGCCCGACGCTGACGCAGTTCGAGCGGGGCGAGGACGGCTTCGTGCCGCGTACGTACGCGGTGGACACCGAGGAGCGGCCGCCGATGCGCGAAATCGGGGAGTACGCGGTGCATCGGGCGGCGTAACACGGGATGAGTATCGGGGGGCGGTCCTCGCCTTCGCACGTTTGAGGCATTCCGGGACGGGCTAGGTTCGTCTCCATGGTCTCCGCGCGCGCTGCCCAGGTCGCTGCCCAGGTTCTCGTCGCGTCCAACCGCGGCCCCGTCTCGTACGCCCTCGGCGCCGACGGGACGCTGACCTCCCGGCGCGGTGGCGGCGGCCTGGTCTCCGGCCTGTCCGCCATCGGCGCCGAGGCGAACGCCCTCTGGGTCTGCTCGGCGCTCGGCGACGGCGACCGGGAGGCCGTGCGGCGCGGGGTGGGAGAGGCGGGCGTGCGGATGCTCGACATCGACGCGGGGACGCACGCGGACGCGTACAACGGCATCGCGAACTCGGTGCTGTGGTTCGTCCACCACATGCTGTACCAGACGCCCCTGGAGCCGGTCTTCGACGCGGAGTTCCGGCGTCGGTGGGGCGCGTACGAGACGTACAACCGGGCGTTCGCGCAGGCGCTCGCGGAGGAGGCGGCGGCGGGGGCCTCGGTGGTGGTCCAGGACTACCACCTGGCGCTGGTGCCGGGCCTGCTCCGGGAGCTCCGCCCCGACCTGCGGATCGGCCACTTCTCGCACACGCCGTGGGCGCCGCCGGAGTACTTCCGGATGCTCCCGGACGACGTGGCGGAGCAGCTGCTGCGGGGGATGCTCGGCGCGGACCGGCTCGGCTTCCTGACGCGGCGCTGGGCGGACGCGTTCACGCGCTGCTGCGCGGACGTGGTCGGCGGCACCGGCTCCACCCGGATCGGGGTGTACGGCCTGGGCGCGGACGCGGAGTTCCTGCGGCGGCGCGCGCACGAGCCGGACGTGGACGAGCGCCTGGCCGCGCTGCGGGAGCAGATCGGTGCGGGCCGGAAGGCGATCGTGCGGGTCGACCGCACGGAACTGTCGAAGAACATCGTGCGGGGGCTGCTGGCGTACGGGCAGCTGCTCGCGGACCACCCGGAGTGGCGGGAGCGGGTGGTGCACGTGGCGTTCGCGTACCCGTCGCGGCAGGATCTGGCGGTGTACCGGGAGTACACGGCGGAGGTGGCGCGGACGGCTGATGAGATCAACTCGACGTACGGGGTTGATGGTTGGACCCCCGTCCTCCTCCACGTCGAGGACGACTTCGCGCGGTCGCTGGCGGCGTACCGGCTGGCGGACGTGGCCCTGGTGAACCCGATCCGGGACGGCATGAACCTGGTGGCCAAGGAGGTGCCGGTGGTGTCGGAGGAGGGGTGCGTGCTGGTGCTGTCGCGGGAGGCGGGGGCGTGGGAGGAGCTGCGGGAGGATGCGGTGGGGGTGAATCCGTACGACGTGATGGGGACGGCGGCTGCGCTTCACGAGGCGTTGTCGATGGGTTTGGGGGAGCGGGGGGAGCGGACGAAGCGGCTGGCCGCGGCGGCGACGGCGCTGCCGCCGCGGCAGTGGTTCTTGGAACAGCTGACGGCGCTGCGCGAGGGGTAATCCCCCACCCCACCCCTTCCCGAAAGTCCTCTGGCGGACGGCCGGGTTCGTCGGCTGCGAGCCGTGGGTGGCTGGTCGCGCAGTTCCCCGCGCCCCTAACTACCTAGGGGCGCGGGGAACTGCGCGAGCAACCCAGCACGATCCGCAGACGAACGACAACCGCCGGAGGCTTTCGGGAAGGGGTGGGGTGGGGGCCTCTAAAGGACGGCCGCCAAGGCCGTCAGGAGTGAGACCACGCCCGACGGGCCCGGCACCGCCACATCCGCCCGCTCCCACACCTCCGGCACCTCCGTGGACCCGCTGCACACCAGCAGCCCCGGCACCCCGTCCGAACGGAGCTTCTCGACGGCGGCGAACGCGGGCAGATCGCCGAGGTCGTCACCGGCGTACAGGACGGACCCCGCCCCCACCTCCCGCAGGTACTCCGCCAACGCCACCCCCTTGTCCATGCCAGGAGGACGCAGCTCCAGGACCAGCCGCCCGGGCTCAAGGATGAGGCCGTGCCGGGTGGCGAGGGCGGCCAACGGATCCCGCAGCGCGGCGTACGCGGCCGAAGGGTCCGTGGCCCGCCGCGTATGCACCGCGACCGCCTGCCCCTTCTCCTCGATCCACGTCCCCCGCCACGCCCCGTGCGCATCCAGCACCCCCGGCAGCTCGGCCCGCGCGGCCGTGACCCCGGGGTGCGGGGCGGGCGCGGCCACGGTCCCGGACACCGCGTCCCAGCGCTCGGCCCCGTAGTGGCCGAGCACCACCAGGTGCTCCAGGCCGGGAACGCCCGCGAACCCCCCGTACCGTACGGCCACACCCGCCGGACGCCCCGTGATCACCGCGACCGAGGCGACCTTCGGGGCGAGGGCGGCGAGGGCGGGGACGGCGCCGGCGTGGGCGCGCGCCTGCTCGGGGTCGGGGACGATCTCGGCGAGCGTGCCGTCGAAGTCGAGGGCGATCACGGCCCGCTCGGGCGCGGCCAGGATCGCGGCGAGCGCCTCGCGTCCGGCGGAGGTGGCAGGGGTCGGCAGGGGGTGCGGTTGGCTGCCCATGGCACGACCCTAGCGGCGCGGGCGGGATCACAGCCATGGCGGGAGAGCGGTTATGCGCGGCGTTCGCGCTGGGCCTCGCGTATCCGGCGCAGGCGGTTCACCGTGACCGGGTCGTGGGCCAGCGCCCGCTCGTCGTCGAGCAGGGCGTTGAGGAGCTGGTAGTAGTGCGTCGGAGAGATGCCCAGCTGCTCCCGTACGGCCCGCTCCTTGGCCCCGGGCCCGGCCCAGGACCGCCGCTCGATGGCCAGCACGGCCCGAGCCCGCTCACTCAGCCCGCCCTCGTCGTGGTCAGTCATACAAGCCAACGTATCGCTGACGCGCATACAAGGGGCGCGGGGTTCGTCTGCGGGCCGGTGGGGGCTGAACGCGCAGTTCCCCGCGCCCCTAAAAATGCCGCTGCGCGGCAATCCCCTGGGCGCCCCGAAGGGGCGCTTCCAGGGGCGCGGGGAACCGCGCGACCAGCCACAGGCAACCCGCAGACGAACCCCGGGCCCACCTACTCCGCGGACTCCGCCTCCGTCGCCACCTTCGCGATCCCCTCCAGCACCGACCGCGGGTCCCCCTCCGGCGACACCGCCCCGCCGATCCGCTTCTTGATCGTCTCGCTCACCTTCGGCCACGACGTCTTGCCGATCGGCGGCAGCTCCGACGTCGGCAGCGCGGCCAGGAACTCCTTGAGCTCCGGGTGCTTGCCGTCGTTCTGCATGGTCTGCGACGCCGTACGGGTCGCGGGCAGCAGGTCGTACTTGTCCGCGAACGCCAGCACGTTCCGGTCGTTGAACGTGAAGTCGAGGAACTTCCCGATCTCCTCGCGGTGGCCGTTCTGCTTGAAGCCCATGATCCAGTCGGCCACGCCCATCGACGCCTTGGCCTTGCCCTCGGCGCCGGGCAGCGGGACCATCCCGTACTTCACGCCCTTCTTCTTGGCCTGCTCCATCAGCGACGGGTGGCCGTTGAGCATGCCGACCTCGCCCTTGGCGAACGCGTCGAAGGCCGCCTGGCGGTTCAGCTTCGCCGGTGCGACGGGCCCGGTCAGGCCCTCCTCGACCAGGTTCTTCTTCAGCCAGTTGAAGGTCTTGATGTTCTCGGGCGAGTCGATGTCGTACCCGGAGATCTGGTTGACGTAACTGCCGCCACCGCTCAGCATCCACATCATCGTCTCGGCCTGGGCCTCCTCGCTGCCCAGCGGCAGCGCGAACGGGGTCTTGACCCCCTTGGCCTTCAGCGCCTTGGCGTCGGCCGCCAGTTGCGCCCACGTCTGCGGCGGCTTGATGTGCGCCTTGTCGAAGAGCGACTGGTTGTAGAACAGGAGCCGGGTCGACGCCACGAACGGGATGCCGTACTGGACGCGCTTCATCTCGCCCGCGTCCGCCAGCGGCGCCAGGAAGTTCGCCTGGACGGGGATGGAGAGCACCTGGTCGACGGAGTAGAGCTTGCCGGCCGCCGCGTAGTCGGAGTACGCGCCGATCTGCGCGATGTCGGGGGCCTTGCCCTCCTTCACCATCTCCGCGACCTTGGCGTCGACGACGTCCCAGGAGTAGACGGAGACGTCGACCTTGACGCCGGGGTTCTTCTTCTCGAAGTCGGCGACGACGTCGTGCCAGTACGCCTTGGTGCTGCTGCCGCCCGCGATGTCGTAGTCGGCGGCGACCAGCTTGAGGGTGACGCTGCCGGAGCCGCTGTCGCTGCCGCAGCCGGTGAGGCCCGCGGCCGCCATTCCGAGTGCGGCAACCGCCGCCGTCAGACCGATGAAGCGCCGCTGCTGCACGTGCTCTGTCCCACCCTCGTTGTTCGCCAGTCGGTCCCCCGTGAACGTCCTGTTCGCAACGTCCTGTCTACATGAGCTGCGATCTTCCCTTGCGGCCGGGGCTGAGGTCTACACCAGTTGGGTATCACTTCCGCAACTTCTGCCGCCGCCGTCCCACCCGTACGGCCGTAATCCTGGCGGCACTTGGGAAAACGCTTACCCGTCACCCGGTGAGTGGACTAGACCTTTCATGGGTGAACGCGCGAGACTGTCCCCCGTGAGACACGTCATCGCCCTGGATGTGGGCGGCACCGGGATGAAAGCCGCCCTCATCGGGGTGGACGGCGGCCTGCTGTACGAGGCGCGCAGGCCCACCGGCCGCGAGCGCGGCCCCGAGGCCGTCGTCGAGAGCATCCTCGACTTCGCCGCCGAGCTGCGGACGTACGGCGAGGAGCACCTCGGCGAGAGCGCCGTGGCGGCCGGCGTCGCCGTGCCCGGCATCGTCGACGCCGAGAACGGCATCGCGGTCTACGCGGCCAACCTGGGCTGGCGCGACGTCCCCATGCGGCGGCTGCTGAGCGAGCGGCTCGACGGCGTGCCCGTCGCCCTCGGCCACGACGTGCGCACCGGCGGCCTCGCCGAGGGCCGGATCGGCGCGGGCAGGGGCGCCGACCGCTTCCTGTTCATCCCGCTCGGCACCGGCATCGCCGGGGCCATCGGCATCGACGGCCGCATCGAGCCGGGCGCCCACGGCTACGCGGGCGAGATCGGCCACATCGTGGTGCGCCCCGGCGGCATCCCCTGCGGCTGCGGCCAGCGCGGCTGCCTGGAGCGCCTGGCCTCCGCCTCCGCCGTCACCCAGGCGTGGGCCGAGGCCAGCGGAGATGCGGACGCGGACGCGGCCGACTGCGCCAAGGCCGTCGAGTCCGGCGACCCGGCGGCGCGTGCCGTGTGGCAGAACGCCGTCGACGCGCTCGCGGACGGCCTGGTCACCGCGCTCACCCTGCTCGACCCCCGCACCCTGATCATCGGTGGCGGACTCGCCGAAGCGGGGGAAACCTTGTTCGTACCGCTGCGGGCGGCCGTCGAGGAGCGCGTCACCTTCCAGAAACTGCCCGCGATCGTCCCGGCGGCCCTCGGCGACACGGCGGGCTGCCTGGGCGCGGGCCTGCTCGCCTGGGACCTGCTCGACACCACCGGCACCGACTCTCCTCCCGGCACCGACGCCGGCACCCCCCACTCCTCGGAGGTAACCGCCTGATGGCCACCAGCAAGGTTCTCTCCGGCGCCCGCGTCGTCCTGCCGACCGGGGTCGTCGAGAACGGACGCGTGATCGTCGACGGCGGGAAGATCGCCGGAAGCGCGCCCGAGGCCGCCGAGCGCGTCGACCTCACCGGCCACTGGGTGGTCCCCGGCTTCGTCGACATGCACGTGCACGGCGGCGGCGGCGCCTCCTTCACCAACGGCACGGTCGACGACGTCCTCAAGGGCGTCCACACCCACCGGCTGCACGGCACCACCACCATGGTCGCCTCCACCGTCACCGGCGAGATGGACTTCCTGGCCCAGCGGGCCGGGCTGCTCTCCGAGCTGGTCGAGCAGGGCGACCTGGCGGGCATCCACTTCGAGGGCCCGTTCATCTCGCCGTGCCGCAAGGGCGCCCACAGCGAGGACCTGCTGCGCCACCCGGACCCGGCCGAGGTCCGCAAGCTGATGGACGCGGCCCGGGGCACCGCCAAGATGTTCACGCTCGCCACCGAGCTCCCCGGCGGCCTGGACTCCGTACGGCTGCTCGCCGAGCACGGCGTGATCGCCGCCATCGGCCACACCGACGCCACGTACGAGCAGACCGTCGAGGCGATCGACGCGGGCGCCACCGTCGCCACCCACCTCTACAACGCGATGCCCGCGCTCGGCCACCGCGCGCCCGGCCCGATCGCCGCCCTCCTGGAGGACGAGCGGATCACCGTCGAGCTGATCAACGACGGCACGCACCTGCACCCCGCCTCGCTCGAACTCGCCTTCCACCACAAGGGCGCCGACCGGGTCGCGTTCATCACGGACGCCATGGACGCGGCCGGGTTCGGGGACGGGCTCTACCACCTCGGGCCGCTGGAGGTCGAGGTCAAGGAGGGCGTCGCCCGGCTCGTCGAGGGCGGCTCGATCGCGGGCTCGACCCTCACCCTGGACCGCGCCTTCCGGCGCGCGGTGACCGTCGACAACCTCTCCGTCGAGGACGCCGTCCGCGCGCTCAGCGCCAACCCTGCGCGGCTGCTCGGCGTGTACGACAAGGTCGGCTCGCTCGAACCGGGCAAGGACGCGGACCTGGTGGTCCTGGACGAGCGCTTCGCGCTCAAGGGCGTGATGCGGCACGGCGAGTGGATCGTGGCGCCCTAGCCCCCCTGTAACGGGACGGTGGCCGGATTCCGGGGCTGTGGGGTCTGGGCCGGCCACCGTCCGTTTGGCATGATCACTTCGTGATCCTGACCGTCACGCTGAACACGGCACTCGACATCACCTACCGGGTCCCGGAGCTCGTCCCGCACGCCAGTCACCGCGTGGACGAGGTCACCGAGCGCCCCGGCGGCAAGGGCCTCAACGTCGCCCGGGTGCTGGCCGCGCTCGGCCACGAGAGCGTCGTCACGGGCTTCGCGGGCGGCCGCACCGGCGCGGTCCTGCGCGAACTGCTCGCCCCGCTCGCGCCCGTCGACGCGCTGGTCCCGGTCGCCGGGACCACCCGCCGCACGATCGCCGTCGTGGACGCGGCCACCGGCGACACCACCCAGCTCAACGAGCCGGGCCCGCAGATCACGGCCGACGAGTGGGAGGCGTTCCTCACGGCGTACGAGCCGCTGCTGCGCCAGGCGGACGCGGTGGCGCTGTGCGGCAGCCTGCCGCCCGGGGTCCCGGTCGGCGCGTACGCGGACCTGGTACGCCGGGCCCGCGCGGCGAACGTCCCCGTACTCCTGGACACCAGCGGCGAGCCCCTGCGGCGCGGTCTGGCCGCCCGCCCCGACCTGATCAAGCCGAACGCCGACGAACTGGCCCGCCTCACCGGCTCCCGCGAACCGCTGCGCGCGGCCCGCGACGCCCGCCGCCGGGGCGCCCACGCGGTGGTCGCCTCCCTCGGCCCCGAGGGCATGCTCGCGATCACCCCGTCCGGCACCTGGCAGGCGACCCCACCGACCCAGGTCCGCGGCAACCCCACGGGCGCGGGCGACTCGGCGGTGGCGGCGCTGCTGTCATCCCTGGTGGAGGACCTGCCGTGGCCGTCCCGGCTGAGGCGGGCGGTGGCCCTGTCGGCGGCGACGGTGTTGGCGCCGGTGGCGGGCGAGTACGACGCCAAGGCGTACGAGGAGTTGGAGGGCGGGGTACAGGTGAGCGCCCTGCCGGACTGAGTACGTCGTCTGCGGACCGTGCTGGGTTGCGCGCGCAGTTCCCCGCGCCCCTAACTACCCAGGGGCGCGGGGAACTGCGCGACCAGCCCCCACCGGCCCGCAGCCAAAGACGCGCCTAGTACGACTTCTTCGTCTTGCTGATCTCGACCCAGTCGAACACCGCATCGCACTGATTCCCCTGCTCACAGGAGAACTTGATCGTGTTCGACCCCTGCTTGAGGTTGACCTGGGTCCACGTGTACTGCCAGTTGTTCTCCAGGTTCGGGTCGGTCGACCCCCTGAAGTTCTTCAGACCTATCGGCTGCGCGTTCGGCTTGCCATTCACCGTCACCGTCGCGTTCGCGTCCTTCGCCGGGATGGCGAACCGCACGTACAGGTAGTACGAACCGGACGACGGCAGATCCGCCTGCCACGTCAGCGACGCACCGGGCTGGTTGAAGCCACTGACGTACGCGCCATCCGTACCCTGCGCACCCTTGACGTCCTTGGCCAGCACCGCTCCCCCACCCAGCTTCAGCGTCGCCGCGTCCTGCTTGGGGAGCTCCGCCACCGGGGCGGACGGGGAGTCGGAGGGCTTGGTCGACGGCTGCTGCGAGGTACCCGTGGAGCCGCCGCCCGCCGGCTTGCCCGCGTCGTCGTCCTTCTTGCTGTCGCCGTTGCTGAGCAGCGCCACGCCGATGCCGATGACGACCGCCGCGACCACCGCGACCGCGCCGATCAGCAGGCCCTTGGTGTTGGGGCCACGGCTGCCGCGCCCGCCGCCGCCGTCGGCCGGGGGCCCGGGCCGGTTGGGGGCGCCGCCGTAGGTCTCGGGCGCCGCGTACTGGGCGGTGGGCTGCCCGTACTGCTGCTGCCCGTACTGCTGCGGCTGCTGTCCGTAAGGAGCCTGCGGCGGCTGGCCGTACTGCTGCTGCGGAACCTGCCCGTACTGGCGCTCGCCGACCGTCCGCACCTGGTTGTACGAGGTTCTGGGCACGCCGGGCTGGTGCGGGGCACTCGGGCCCGGGTAGCCGTAGCCACCGGAGCGGGGCGGGGTGGCGCCGGAGGCCTGACCGTCCTCGTACAGATAGCCGAACGGATCGTCGTCCTCGGGCGTGCTCGCGCCGTTGTTGCCGGGCGTCATCCGGGGTCACTCCTCACTGTTCGCCAGCCGTCGCCGACCGGCCGAGCCTACCCCGAACGACTGACACCATGGCTGCGACCTCGCCCCGGAGCCCGGGAACCGGCCGGGGCGCACGGGAGCGGGCAGCGCCTATCCGGCCCGCCGGTGGACCTTCGCGCGCGACCGCTTCTCGATGTACATCCGCTGGTCGGCGGAGCGCAGGACCTCTTCGACGGACATCCCGCAGCTGGCCCAGCCGATGCCGAAACTCGCCCCCACCCGGACCGCCCGGCCGTCCACCCGGATCGGCGGGATGATCGCGTTGCGCAGCCGGACCGCGAGGTCGGCCGCGTCGGCCGCGCCCAGGCCGTCGGCGAGGACGACGAACTCGTCGCCGCCGAGCCGGGCGACCGTGTCCCCGTCCCGTACGCCGGTGGTGAGCCGACGGGCGACCTCGATGAGGACGGCGTCGCCGGTGTTGTGGCCGAACCGGTCGTTGATCGACTTGAAGCCGTCGAGGTCGCAGAAGAGGACCGCGAGCCCCTTGGTGCCGTCGTCGACGTCGCCCTCGGGGGCGGTCATGTGCACGTGGTGGTCGAAGGGGCCGCCGCCCGGCACCGGGTCGAAGTCGAAGCCGCCGGGGGCGCAGACCGCGTGGCCCGGAGTCTCGCCGCGCCCGTCGTGCGCCGCTCCGTACGCCGCGTCCAGCGCCTCCACGGCGCTCGCGCCCACCGCGTACGGCCGCTGACAGAGCCGGGCGGAGAGCCGGGCGCGCAGCTCGGCGCTGTTGGGCAGGCCGGTGAGCGAGTCGTGCGAGGCGCGGTGGGCGAGCTGGAGCTCGTGCCGCTTGCGCTCCTCTATGTCTTCGACATGGGTGAGCAGAAAACGGGGACCGTCGGCGGTATCGGCGACGACGGAGTTGCGCAGCGATACCCAGACGTACGAGTTGTCGCGCCGCCCTAGCCGCAGCTCGGCGCGGCCGCCCTCGGCCGAGGTGCGCAGCAGGAGCCCGATGTCCTCGGGGTGGACGAGGTCCGCGAACGAGTAGCGCCGCATCACGGCGGCGGGCCTGCCGAGCAGCCGGCAGAGCGCGTCATTGGTGCGCAGCAGGCGTCCGTGCTGGTCACCGCCCATTTCGGCGATGGCCATGCCGGACGGCGCGTACTCGAAGGCCTGCCGAAAGCTCTCCTCGCTGGCCCGCAGCGCCTGCTGCTCCCGCTCCAGGCGGACGAGCGCGCGCTGCATGTTTGCGCGAAGCCGGGCGTTGCTGATCGCAATGGCGGACTGGGAGGCGTACATCTGGAGCGCTTCGCGCCCCCACGCGCCGGGGCGCCGCCCGTTGCGCGGCTTGTCGACGGAAATGACGCCGAGGAGCTCCCGTCCGCCGCCCGAGGCGTACATCGGCGCGTAGAGGCGGTCCTGGGGGTGCCACTCGTCCTCGAAGCGCGGCTCGGGCCCTTCGGTGTACCACTGCGGGACGTCGTCCTCCAGGAGCACCCAGCCCTCGGTGTGCGGGATGAACCGCAGGTCGCCCCAGCCCTCGCCCATGGTGAGCCGCCGCTCCCAGGAGGCGCGGGAGCCGACACGGCCGGTGATCAGAGCCTCGGCGGCGGCGTTCCCGGCGAAGGCGGCGACGACGAGATCGCCGTCGGGCCGTACGAGATTGACGCAGGCCAGCTCATAGCCGAGCCCGGCGATGACGCCGTCGGCGACGGTCTGCAGCGTGTCCGCCAGGCTGCGGGCCGTGTTCAGGTCGGTGACCACCTGATGCAGCTGCCGCAGGGTCGCAAGACGGACGTACGGCTCCGACTCGGTCTCCATTGCTCGCTCTCCCCGAGACCTCGACAGCAACTCCAGGATCCTGATTCGGCGCGCTTCTTCTCCGGCTTCCGGCCCGGCTTACGGCTTCCCCGTGGGCGCTTTTCGTGCAGCGTCCCCGTCACTGAATCACAGCGAGCTGCCCACTCGGTACACAGGGTCAACAATTACTGCGCTCTGTGACTCAAGTCACACGGGGTGATGATAGGCGGCGCGCAGGGGGTGGGAGCGCTCCGCAGAATTCCGGAATGCAAACAGGCATTAATGCCGGTTTTTTGGGGCGGAGTGGGGGTGGCCCGGGCGGCGGAGTTTGCACTGTACGCGGTGCGGCCGGATGGACCCACTCGTTCTCGGTCCTAGGACCTTTCTGGTCCCAGGGTCCGATGTGCGGCGTTGACCCGGAGACTAGCGTTCTGTGCGTGTTGCAGACAGACGTTCTCCGTGCTCTTCCGCCCCTGCCGTCGCAGAACCCCCATGCTGAGGGGGTGAGCAATGACGAATTCCGCGCCGCGATGTCCCGGCTGGCGGGCGGGGTGGTGCTGGTGACCGCCCACGACGAGGACGCCGGCCCGCGCGGTGAGGACGTCGGCATGACGGCCACGGCGTTCCTGTCCGTCTCCATCGACCCGCCCCTGGTCCTGGTGAGCGTACGCAACGGCTCCCGCATGGACGACCTGCTCGCCGAGCAGCCCCTGTGGGCGGTCTCGGTCCTCTCGGAGAGCCAGCGCCACGTGGCGGGCCGCTTCGCGATGAAGGGCCGCATCAGCGACCGCCTGCTCTTCGACGACATCCCCTACAAGAGGGGTCCGCTGAGCGGCGCCCCTCTGGTGGGTGGGGCTCTCTCGACGCTGGAGTGCCGGACGGAGCAGCGGGTGGAGGCGGGGGACCACACGCTGGTGATCGCGCGGGTGCTGGGGGTGGAGCTGCCCAGTGCGGAGGGCGGCCCGCTGACGTATTTCCGGGGCCGGTACAGGCAACTGGGCTGAGCGGGCCCCACCCCGCCCCTTCCCTAAACCCTCCGGGGGAGAGGGGGCGAAAGGTGGGTTTCCCCGGGCGGGGCCTGCGGCCCCTGCACCCCGCTCCGTTCGTCTGCGGGCCGGTGGGGGCTGGTCGCGCAGTTCCCCGCGCCCCTAGAAGCGGATGCCGCGCAGCGGCATTTAAGGGGCGCGGGGAACTGCGCGAGCAACCCACCACGGTCCGCAGACGAAATCCGGCCCCAGAAGGGGCGCGGGGAACTGCGCGACCGGCCACATGCGGCCCGCAGACAAAAGGGGACCGGGGCGCAGCCCGACCGCCTCGCCCCACTACCAGTCGCGCCCCGCGCGACCCCGCTTCGTCTCCGCCCGCGCCTTCTTCTCCCGCAACCGCCGCTCATTGATCCCGCGAGGGATCTTCGTCGCCCGCCGCGGCTTCGGCGGCGGCGCCGTCGCCTCCGCGAGCAGCGCGGCCAGCCGCACCGCCGCCGTCTCCCGGTTCCGCCACTGCGACCGGTGCTCGGAGGCCCGTACGGTCACGACCCCGCCCACCAGCCGCGAGGCCAGCCGCTCCAGCGCCCGCGCCTTCCAGACCTCCGGCAGCGCCTCCGTACGGCCCAGGTCGAACCGGAGCTCCACCTGCGAGTCGCTGGTGTTGACGTGCTGCCCGCCGGGCCCGGAGGACCGCGAGAAACGCCACATGAGCTCGGCCTCCGGAAGGGAGACGGAGCCGCGGATGAAGTAAGGCCCGGACATGCGCTCCATGGTCCCTTGCGCGAGGGACGCCGTCACCCTCTTTTGCGTACACCCGTTTGCGCACCCCGCTCACACCCCGGGCAAAGAAAGTAAAGCGAACTGGAACCCGCCCTCCCCTGCCGACGTTATGAGGGGTGACGGTAGCTTCGGGAACGGCCGTAGCCCGCACATCACGATGAAGGGGACTTCCCATGGCTGTAAGCCTGTCCAAGGGCGGCAACGTCTCGCTCACCAAGGAGGCCCCGGGCCTGACCGCCGTCACGGTGGGCCTCGGCTGGGACGTCCGCACGACCACCGGCACCGACTTCGACCTCGACGCCTCCGCGATCGCGGTCAACCCGGCGGGCAAGGTCTACTCGGACGCCCACTTCGTCTTCTTCAACAACAAGTCGACCCCGGACCAGACCATCGTCCACACCGGTGACAACGTCACGGGCCAGGGCGAGGGCGACGACGAGCAGATCAACGTCAACCTGGCGGGCCTCCCCGCCGACGTCGACAAGATCGTCTTCCCGGTCTCCATCTACGACGCGGAGAACCGCTCGCAGAACTTCGGCCAGGTCCGCAACGCGTTCATCCGCATCATCAACCAGGCCGGCGGCGCCGAGATCGCCCGCTACGACCTGAGCGAGGACGCCGCCACCGAGACCGCGATGGTCTTCGGCGAGCTGTACCGCAACGGCGCGGAGTGGAAGTTCCGCGCGGTCGGCCAGGGCTACGCCTCGGGCCTGGTCGGCATCGCCCAGGACTTCGGCGTCAACGTCTGAGTCCCCGGCACCGCCAAGCCCACCCGAAGCCCCCGGCGCACAAGCGCCGGGGGCTTCGGCGTGCCCGCACGAGCACACCCCCCGGTTCGCGCCAACTCGCCCGCCCCGCAGGCCGGTTCGCATCGCTTATCGGACAGCCCGCACCCCCTGACGGACACATTCCAGTCAAATAGTTGTCGGTACCCTGTCAAAAAGTAGCCATCTGCTGGCACGCTCACCCCACGCACCACATGCCCGGGCACCACCCACTCGCACCACCCCCCACCGCGCACCCCCACCGCGCAACGGATCGAGTGAAGGAGAACCCCTCAGTGAGAACTTCCCTGCGTGCCGCCGCTCTTGCCGCCACCGCCGCCATGGTCGTCGTCGGCGTCCAGTCCGGCACCAGTGCCGGGGCCGCCGACCGCGAGGCGGGCGCGAGCGCCCGCGTGCTCGGTGTGGCCGAGCGCGCCGGCGCCCTCCAGGAGGCCCAGGCCGCCGCCCCCGCCGCCGCCCGCCAGATCGGGCTCGGCGCCAAGGAGGCGCTCGTCGTACGCGATGTCATCAAGGACGTGGACGGCACCGTCCACACGCGGTACGAGCGCACGTACGACGGTCTGCCCGTCCTCGGCGGCGACCTCGTCGTCCACGCCAAGAAGGACGGCGGCCTGAAGGGCGTCAGCAAGAGCACCGAGGCCCGCATATCCGTCGCCACCTCCGGCGTCTCGCTCAAGGCCGCACCCGCCCACGCCCGCAAGGTCGTCTGGGCCGCCGGCGGCACGCCCGTCCTGGCGTACGAGGCCGTCCTCAAGGGGACCCAGCACGACGGCACCCCCAGCGAGCGCCACGTCATCACCGACGCCGCGACCGGGGCCGAGCTCTACTCGTACGAGGCCATCGACACCGGGACCGGCACCAGCGAGTACTCGGGCAAGGTCACCCTCGGGACGACCAAGTCCGGCTCCACGTACAGCCTGACCGACGCCGGCCGCGGCGGGCACAAGACGTACGACCTCAAGCACGGCTCCTCCGGCACCGGCACCCTCTTCACCAAGGCCACCGACGTCTGGGGCGACGGCACCCCGCAGAACCGCGAGACCGCCGGCGTCGACGCGCACTACGGCGCCGCCGTGACCTGGGACTTCTACAAGGCCGAGCTCAACCGCAGCGGCATCCGCGGCGACGGCAAGGCCGCGTACTCCCGCGTCCACTACGGCAACGCGTACGTCAACGCGTTCTGGGACGACAGCTGCTTCTGCATGACGTACGGCGACGGCGCCAACAACCTCAAGCCGCTCACCTCGCTCGACGTCGCGGGCCACGAGATGAGCCACGGCCTCACCGCCGCCACCGCCAAGCTCAACTACAGCAAGGAGTCCGGCGGCCTCAACGAGGGCACCAGCGACATCTTCGGCACGTCGGTGGAGTTCTTCGCGAACAACGCCAGCGACCCCGGTGACTACCTCATCGGCGAGAAGATCGACATCCGTGGCAACGGCACCCCGCTGCGGTACATGGACAAGCCGAGCAAGGACGGCCAGTCGGCCGACTACTGGTCGAGCACGGTCGGCAACAAGGACGTGCACTACTCGTCCGGCGTCGCCAACCACTTCTTCTACCTGCTGTCCGAGGGCAGCGGCGCGAAGGTCGTCAACGGCGTCAGCTACAACTCCCCGACGTACGACGGCTCCAAGGTCACCGGCATCGGGCGGACCAAGGCGTACAAGATCTGGTACAAGGCCCTGTCCACGTACATGACGTCGACGACCAACTACGCGAAGGCGCGCACCACGACCCTGCAGGCCGCGGCCGACCTGTACGGGGCGAGCAGCACCGAGTACAAGACGGTGGCGGCGGCCTGGACCGCCGTCAACGTGAAGTAACCGTCCAAGTGACTTGGCTCTACGGGGACTTGGGCTTGCCGTCCCCGTAGAGCCAGGTGTCCCACAGATCCGTCAGGTCCTCGCCGGACTCCTCCTCCACGAACCGGGTGAAGTCCTCGGTGGAGGCGTTCGCGTGCCGGTGCTCCTTCGTCCAGCCCTGCACGATGTCGTAGAACGCGTCGTCCCCGACGGCCCGGCGGATCTTGTGGACCACCATCGCACCGCGCTGGTAGACCGGATCGTGCGAGATCTCGGCGGCCGACGGCGGCTCGGCGGGCGGGAACGCCCAGAGTTCGGCGTCGGCCGCCTTCGCGTACTCCTCGTCGAAGTGCGCCTGCGCCGACCTGCCGCCGTGGTCCTCGCCCCAGAGCCACTCCGCGTACTGCGCGAAGCCCTCGTTGAGCCACATGTCCTTCCACCGCTTCGGCGTGACCGAGTCCCCGAACCACTGGTGGGAGAGCTCGTGGACGAGGGTCTCGGTGTCGAGCTGGTCGGCGGGGATCACCGGGCGGTTCTGGGTCTCCAGGGCGTACTCGGCGGAGCCCTCGGGGGCGACGATCACACCCGTGGAGGAGAAGGGGTACGGCCCGAAGTTCTCCTTCGCCCACTCGACGATCTCCGGGAGCTGGGCCACGACACCGGCGGTCTCTTTCTGTGCGGCCGGGTCAACTGCCGTATAGACAGGAAGTCCTGACGGTGTCCTGGATTCCTTGACGTCGTACTTGCCGATCGCCGCCGTCGCCAGATAGCTCGCCATCGGCTCGCCGGTGTGCCAGGTGAAGGTGGTGCGCCCGCCCGCCGTGACCGTCGACTTCAGCTCGCCGTTGGAGACCGCCTTCAGCCCGGCGGGCACGGTGATCTTCATGTCGTACGTGGCCTTGTCGCCGGGGTGGTTGTTGGAGGGGAACCACGCCATCGACCCGGCGGGCTCGCCGAGCGCGAGCGCGCCGTCGGCGGTCCGCAGCCAGCCCTCGCGCGAGTCGTCCTGGTCGGTGAGGGTCTTCGGGGTCCCGGAGTAGGCCACGCTCGTACGGAACCGGGCGCCCTTCTCGATGTCGTCCGCCGGGCGCAGGGTCAGCTCGTCGCCCGCCCGGTTGGCGTCCGCGCGCTCGCCGCCGACCGTCGCGGAGGTCACGTCCATCCCCGCGAAGTCGAGGTTGAAGGCGCTGAGGTCGCGGGTGGCGCGGGCGTCGAGGGTGACGCTGCCGGTGAGGTGGCCCAGGGCCGGGTCGTAGTCGAGGGCGATGCTGTAGTGCTCGACGTCGTAGCCGCCGTTGCCCAGCTTGGGGAAGAGCCCGTCCCGCACCCCCGCCGCCCCCGGCTTGCCCTCGACGCCGCCGGTGCAGCCGCCGAGGGCGAGCAGGACGGCCGAGGGGAGGACGAGCCGGCGTATCGCGCTGCGGTGATCCACAGGGCGATCCTACGGGCGGGGCGCACGGGAGGCGTGGGGATGCGGGGGCGGGGCCGGAAACGGCTGCTTCGCCGGGGCCGCCACGCCCGGGCACGGGTGGTGCTCGGCCGGCGCCGCCGCACCGGGGCACGGCGGGGCCGGACCCCGGGCGCGGGCGCTACTTCGCCAGCGCCGCCACGCCCGCCTGGGCGAACTTCTCGTCGAGGTCGCCGCTCGGGGCCCCGGCGACGCCGATGCCCGCGATCGGGGCGCCCTGGGCCTGCACGGGCGCGCCGCCCGCGAGGAAGAGGGTGCCGGGGATGTCCTTGAGGTTGGGCGCCTGGGCGAGGCGGCCGGCCAGCACGGACGTGGTGGCGTTCCAGGAGACGGCGGTGAACGCCTTGCGCTCGGCCGACTCGTACGACTGCGGGCCCGCGCCGTCGCCGCGCAGGGTGACCACGGTGTTGCCGTTGCGGTCGACGACGGCGACCGAGACGCGCTGGTTCTCCTTGCGGGCGGCGTCCAGGGCGGCGGTGGCGGCCTTGGTCGCGGCGGCGACGGTGAGGTGGGTGGAGGTGGTGAGGTTGCGCTGGGAGGCGTCCGCCTGCTGGGCGGCGGGCTTGGCGGGGGCTGCCGCGCTGGCGCCGACCGCGCCGAAGGTGCCGGCGGCGAGGGCGGCCGCGGCGACGGCGCCGATGACGATCTTCTTGGTGCGGCGGGTGGCCGTGGGGCGGTGCGTGTTCGTGTCCATGACTCGATCGTGGGCCCGGCCGCGCCCCCGTACGGTCGGCGCACCGGCTGCTCCCCGCGCCCGGACCGGCGGACCCGCCCGTCATCCGATCGGCTGATGCGGGGGTGGCCGAACCGGGTGAGGATGAGTACGGAGACGTACGTACGCGCAGGTCAGGAGCCGGGCAGTGGAGGCGGACGAGGCGGACCAGACGGGGTCGGAACGGCCCGCGGGGCGGCGCGCGGCGGATACCGGGGCAGTCGGGTCTGCCGAGCCGCTCGCGGCGGAGACCGCGTCCGCGCTTCCCGGCGACCCGTCCCCGGCGGAGATTGCCGCGCAGCGGCACCTGAAGGGGCGCGGGGCTGTGACATCTGCGGCTCCGCCGCGCGGGCGCGACCAGCCACATGCGGCCCGCAGACAAAAGGGGACCGGGGCGCAGGGGCCGCAGGCCCCGCAAACGGGGTCCGGGGGCACAGCCCCCGGGAGGCGGCTCGCCGAACGTCCCGCGTCCGAGACCAGGGCGGGGCTCCCCGGTGAGCGACCCCCGGCCGATGAGCGGTGGCTGCCCGTCGTGATGCACGCCGCCTTCTTCCTGCTGCTCGGCGCCTCGCTCGCGCGGTTCCTGATCCGCCACCCCGGCGACGGCCGCACCCCGTGGATCGTGGCGCTCTCGACCGCCCTCGCCCTGCTGTACGTCCTCGGCCCCGCCCTGGGATCACGGCCGACGCCCCGGCGGCTCGGCTGGCTCGGGGTGGTGGTGGCGGTGTGGATGGTGCTCGTGGTGCTCGCGCCGAGCTTCGCGTGGTGCGCGGTGCCGCTGTTCTACACCGGGCTGCGGACCCTGCCGACGCGGGCCGCGCTGGTGCTCGTGGCCCTGCTGACCGCGTTCGTGGTGGCCGCGCAGCTGATGCTGGCCGAGGGGGTCGACCCGAACCTGGTGGTCGCGCCGCCCGCCGTCGCGGCCGTCGCCACCGCCGTCTTCGTCCATATGCAGCGCCAGGCGGACCGGCAGCGCCACCTCATCGACGACCTGCTCCGCACCCGGCGCGAACTGGCCGCCACCGAGCGGCGCGAGGGCACGCTCGCGGAGCGCCAGCGCCTCTCCATGGAGATCCACGACACGCTCGCGCAGGGCCTGTCCAGCCAGCAGATGCTGCTCCAGGCGTCCGAGCGGGTGTGGGAGTCCGACCCGGCGGCGGCCCGCCGCCACGTCCGTACGGCCGAGTCGATCGCGGAGCGCAACCTCGCCGAGGCCCGCCGCTTCGTCCACGACCTCGCGCCCGCGGAGCTGGCGGCGGGCGGCAGCCTCCCGGAGGCCCTGCGGGCGCTGGCGGCGCGGGCGGCCGCCGAGTCGTCCCTGGAGGTACGGCTGCACGTCGACGGGGTGCCCGTCGCCCTCCCCGACCGGGTCGAGTCGGCGCTGCTGCGGATCGCGCAGGGGGCGCTCGCGAACGTACGCGAGCACGCCGGAGCGCGCACGGCGGCGCTCACCCTCACCTATCTGGGCGACCAGATCGTCCTTGACGTCGCGGACGACGGGCGCGGGTTCGCGGGCGCGGGCGCGGAGCCCCAGGGCGGCCGGGGCCACGGGCTGCCCGCGATGCGGGCGCGGGTGCGGCAGCTCGGGGGGACGCTGACGGTGGAGTCGGCGCCGGGGGAAGGCGCGGTGCTGTCGGCGGCGATTCCGCTGGATCCGTTGGAGGGAGTCCGATGAAGGGAGTCCGATGAAGGTGCTGTTGTGCGACGACCACGCGGTCGTACGGGCCGGACTGCTCGCGCTGCTCAGCAGCGAGCCCGACATCGAGGTGGTCGGGGAGGCGGGCACCGGCGAGGAGGCGGTCGCGGCGACGGCCAAGGTGCGCCCCGACGTCGTCCTCATGGACCTCCAGCTCGGCCCGGGCATCGACGGGGTCGAGGCGACGCGCCGGATCGCGGGGACGGGGGTGCGGGTGCTCGTCCTGACCACGTACGACACGGACGCGGACATCACGCGGGCGATCGCGGCCGGGGCGACGGGGTACCTGCTGAAGGCGGAGCGCCCGGAGGAGCTGTTCGCGGCGATCCGCGCGGCCGCCCAGGGCCGCACCGCCCTGTCGCCCCCCGTGGCGAGCCGGGTCATGGAACGCATGCGGGGCACGGGCCGCCCCTCCCTCACCGACCGCGAACTGGACATCCTGGCGCAGCTGTCCCGGGGCCTGGGCAACCGCGAGATCGCGCGGGCGCTGTTCATCAGCGAGGCGACGGTGAAGACGCATCTGGGCCGGATCTACGAGAAGTTGGGGGTGGAGACGCGGGCGGGGGCGGTGGCGGAGGGGAAGGAACGACGTCTGCTGCCGTGAGGGTGTCTCCCGGGGCTACGCCCCCGGTCCCCGTTCGTCTGCGGACCGTGCTGGGTTGCTCGCGCAGTTCCCCGCGCCCCTAAAAGCGGGGATTGCCGCGCAGCGGCACTTAAGGGGCGCGGGGAACTGCGCGACCAGTTGGGGACGGCCCGCAGACGAAGAACCAGGCCGCCCGGCCGAGGGCTTTCGGGAAGGGGCGGGGTGGGGGAAAGCCCGGGGCGCAGCCCCGATCGCAGAGCCCGGGGGCTCAGGAAGAGCGCCCCGCCCCCGCCGTGGGACCATCGGAGCGTGCTCGACATCGGCTACTCCCTCTCCAACCGCTTCCCCGACCCCCCACAGACCGACTACCGCCGCGCAGACGTACACGCCCTCCGCCACGACCTCTTCTGCGGAGACGTCTATCTCGCCGACACCAAGGCGGACCGCGAGGTATCCACAGCCTGGGGATGGGTGCCGGTGCTCGACTTCGCGTGGGCGCTCTGCGACACCGTGGAGGCGCTCGACCGCGACCCCCGCGGCAGCCGCTCCTCCCGGAGCCAGTACGCCGAGATCGACTTCACCGAGTCCACCGACCGCATGCTCTTCGAGCGCCGGTTCGGCTGGGTGGACGTCGAGGCCGACTGGATGCCCGGCGACGAGCCGCCGCTCACCTTCAGCCACCGGCTCCTGCGCCGCGAGGCCCGCGACTTCCTGCACGACGTGATCGCCGACCTCAGCGACATGCACGAAGACCTCGCCGAGAACCCGGTCATCTGGACGATCCAGTCCCGCTTCCCCCGCTTGACGGACTGAAAGGGGGACGGGGCCAGCGACCCCGGGGGAATCCGGCCCCCGGGGCAGTCGAGGCGGGCACCCCCGCCTCGCACCACCACCCGCACCCCCGCCTCACGCCACCACCCGCACCCCCACCTGCGCCGCGAACGCCGGCGCCAGGTCCACCAGCTGGGACGGCGTGATCACCGCTCCCGCCAGGCGGTCCACGCCCCGGGCGATGTCCAGGAGGGCCGCGCCCCGCAGGTCCACGTCCTTCATGCGGGCCCCCGTGAAGTCCGCCCCGCGCAGCTCGCAGCCCGCGAACGCCACCCGGTCCAGGCGGGCCGCCGAGAAGTCCGGCTCGGCCAGGACGCAGTTCTCGAAGACCACGTCACGTAGATCCGTATCGCGCAGATTGAGGTAGTCGATCTTGCCGCCGCGGATCAGGACCCGCTCCAGGACCGCGCCGTGGAGCTGCACGCCGCCCATGCGCACGTCGTGGATCTCCACGTCGCGCAGGGACGCGCGCGACAGGTCCGTGCCCACGCCCCGTACGCCCGAGAGCACCGTGTCGATGAAACGGGCGCCGGGCAGGCGGGTCTCGTCCAGCGCGCAGCCGTACACCCCGCAGTCCATGAAGCGGGCGCCGGTGCCCTCCTGGCCCGACAGGTCCAGGTTCCGGAACTCCAGGCCGTCGTAGTCGCCCTCCGGTTCCAGTTCCGCCGGACCGTGCGGTGCCAGCGGGGGCAGCCGCACCTCAGGACGCCGTACCGCCGTCACTTCCCTCGCCCTCTTCGCCATGACTCCATGCTGGACCACGCCACTGACAACCGCCCCACCCCTACCTGTCACATTCCACCCTCCTCACACCGTCTCTAAAGGTGAGTGCCCGTACAGCGACAGGAGAGCAGCATGGACCGGATCACCGTCATCGGCGGCGGCCTCGCCGGGCTCACCGCGGCCATCACCGCCGCCGAGTCCGGCGCCCGGGTGAACCTGTACGAGTCGCACCACACGCTGGGCGGACGCGCGCGTACCGCCGAGGGCCCGTACCTCACCAACGACGGTCCGCACGTGCTCTACAACGGGGGCCCGCACTGGGCCTGGCTCAAACGCCGAGGGCTGCTCGGGCAGGTCACTTCCGTACCGCCGCTCGAAGCCGCCAGATTCCGCTTCCACTGGGACGGCTCGCTGCGCCACACTCCGCCTCTGGCGTTGCTCAAGCTGGCCCGGCAGAGTCCGGAAACCGCCCCGGTGGACCGTGACTTCGCCTCCTGGGCGGCCGGCATCGTCGGCCCCAAGGCCGCGCGTGCCGCCGCCAACTACGCCGCCGTCGCGCTCTTCCACCACGACCCGGGCTCGCTCTCCGCCGCGTTCGTCCAGGAGCGGCTGCACCGCGCCGCAGCCCTGCCGCCCGAGGCGCGCTACCCGGTGGGCGGGTGGGGCGCGCTCGTCGACCGGATGGCCACGCGCGCGTGGGAGCTGGGGGTGCACGTGGAGACCACCGCGCGCGTGGACGCGCTCCCCGACGACCACGGGCCCGTCGTCGTCGCCACCTCCCTCGACGCCGCCCGGCGCCTGCTCGGCGACGACTCGCTGCGCTGGACCAGCGGCCGCACCGCCCTGCTCGACCTGGGGCTCAGTACGCGCCGGGGCGACCCGTTCGTCGTCTCCGACCTGGAGACACCGGGCTGGATCGAACGGTTCACCGCCGCCGGCCGCACCCTCGCCCCGGCCGGACACCAGCTGCTCCAGGCGCAGTTCCCGATCGCCCCGCACGAGTCGAAGGCCGACGGCGTCGCGCGCGGGGAGCGGCTGCTCGACGCCGCGTTCGCGGGCTGGCGCCAGCGGGTCGCCTGGCGCCGCGACGCGCTGGCGGCGGGGCGTACGGGGGCGGTGGACCTGCCCGGCACCACCTGGCGCGACCGCCCGGCGGTCGACCGCGGCCACGGCGTGTTCCTCGCGGGCGACCAGGTGGCGGCGCCGGGCGTCCTGTCGGAGGTCGCGTTCGCGAGCGGCATCGAGGCGGCGTCGCTGGCGATACGGAGCCTGAGGCTGACCCGGGCATGAGGGGACACCGAACGGGGCTTGACCTCAAGGGAACTTGAGGTCGGAGGCTGACGGCACGAGCCCGCCCATTCCCTCCCAGGAGCCCCGCCATGCACGCCATCCGCCTCCACGCCTTCGGCCCCGCCGAGAACCTCACGTACGAGAAGACCGAGGACCCCGTGCCCGGCCCCGGCCAGGTCCGGATCGCCGTCGCCGCGGCCGGGGTGCACCTGCTCGACACGGCCCTGCGCGAGGGCCTGACGGGCCCGTACCCGGCCCCGGCCGTCCTGCCCACGATCCCCGGCCGCGAGGTCGCGGGCACGGTCGACGCGCTCGGCGACGGCACGGACCCCGCCTGGCTCGGCAAGCGGGTGGTGACCCACCTGGGCATGGCCCCCGGAGGCTACGCCGAACTGGCCGTAGCCGATGCGAGCCGCCTCCACGAGATCCCGCCGGCCCTCGACCCCACCGAGGCGGTCGCGATGATCGGCACCGGCCGTACGACGCTGGGCATCCTCCAGTTCACCGACCTCGGCCCCGACTCGGTGGCCATCGTCCCGGCCGCCGCGGGCGGCATCGGCACGCTGCTGGTGCAGTACGTGAAGAACGCCGGCGGCACGGTCGTCGGCCTGGCCGGCGGCCCCGCCAAGACCGCCCGCGTCCGCGAGAACGGCGCGGACCTGGCCGTCGACTACCTGCGTCCCGACTGGCCCGACACGGTACGGGAGTTCCTCGGCGCCGACCGCCGCGCCACGGTCGTCTTCGACTCGGTCGGCGGCACCACCGGCCGCACCGCGGTCGACCTCCTCGCACCCGGCGGCCAACACCTCATCTTCGGCTGGTCGGAGGCGGGCCCGCACGACGGCGAGCCGCTGACGTTCACGGAGGAGTACCTGAAGGAGCGCGGCATCACGTCCGAGGGGGTCCTGGGCCCGGTGATGCTGTCCCGGACCGGGGGCCCGGACCCCCTGCGCACGCTGGAAACCCGCGCCCTGACGGAGGCCGCGACGGGCCGCCTCCGCCCGGCGGTCCAGCGCTTCCCCCTGGCGGAGGCAGCAGCGGCACACCGAGCGCTGGAGACGAGGGGGACTGTGGGGAAGGTGGTGTTGGTTCCCTGAGGTGCCTTGAGGTGCCTTGAGGTGCCTTGGGGTGCCTTGAGGGGGCGGGACACAGGTTCTCCCCCTCAATGCCGCCCGGAAACCCGGTCCGCCACCACAGCGATCCGGTCCGTCACCGCCGCGTGCGTCGAAAGCTCACGGCGGTCCGCCGCCCGGTACGCCGCGTACATCCCCTGCACGCCCAGCCAGCGGAAAGGTTCCGGCTCCCAGCGGCGGACCTTGTGGTTGACCCAGGGGAGGGTGGTCAGGTCGGTGGGGCCGGACTGGCCGGAGTCCTGTTGGACCAGGTCGCGCAGGGTGCGGGCCGCCAGGTTGGCGGTGGCCACGCCCGAGCCGACGTAGCCGCCCGCCCAGCCGAGGCCCGTCGAGCGGTCCAGGGTGACGGTGGCGCACCAGTCGCGCGGCACCCCGAGCACCCCCGACCAGGCGTGCGTGACCGCGACCCCGGCGAGCTGCGGGAAGAAGCGGATCAGGATCTCGCGCAGGGCCTCGACCGTCTCCGGCTGCGTACGGCCGTCGTTGTCGGTGCGGGAGCCGAAGCGGTACGGCACGCCGCGCCCGCCGAGCGCGATCCGGTCGTCGGCGGTGCGCTGCGCGTACATGTACGCGTGCGCCATGTCGCCCAGCGTCTCGCGGCCCTCCCAGCCGATCGTCTCCCACAGGTCGGCCGGCAGCGGCTCGGTGGCGATCATCGACGAGTTCATCGGCAGCCAGGCGCGGCGCTGGCCCTTCAGGGACGCCGTGAAGCCTTCGGTGCAGCGCAGGATGTACGGGGCGCGGACCGTGCCGTACGGAGTGACCGCGTGCTTGGGACGGATCTCCGTCACCGGCGTCGACTCGTGGACGGTCACGCCCAGCGCCTCGACGGCCGTCGCCAGGCCCTTGACCAGCTTGGCGGGGTGGACGCGGGCGCCGTGCGGGGTCCAGGCGGAGCCGACGGCCCCGGCGACCCGGACCCGCTCGGCGGTCTCGCGGGCCCCGAGCAGCAGCCGGTCCTTCTCGCCGAACGCGAGCTCGGCGGCGTGGAAGTCCTTGAGGCGACCCAACTGGGCCGGTGTGTACGCCACTTCCAGCACGCCGCCCAGGTGGACGTCGGCGTCGATCCGCTCCTCCGCCGCCGCCCGTACGACCTCCTCGACCGTGTCGTTCATGGCCCGTTGGAGGCGCACGGCGGCCTCGTGACCGTGCAGCTTCGCGTACCGGTCGCGGCCCGCGATGCCGTTGTAGAGCCAGCCGCCGTTGCGGCCGGAGGCGCCGTATCCGCAGAAGCGGGCCTCCAGGACGGTGATGTTGAGGAAGGGGACGGCCTTCTTGAGGTAGTACGCCGTCCACAGCCCCGTGTAGCCGCCGCCCACGATGACGACGTCCGCCGTCGCGTCGCCGGTCAGGGGCTCGCGGGGGGCGGGGATGCCGTCCTGCGCGTACCAGAAGGAGATGCCGCCGTTGATCGTCCGCGTGCTCATGGGGCTTGTTGGTACACCGCCGGATGAGGCCTGTCCAGATGCGGAATCCGCAGGTACGGAATCCGAAGCCGGACAAAAAGGGGTCTCGCGGGACCTTCGGCCCTGCGGGTCGGGACCTTCGGCGGGTAGGGCCGTCCGGCGGGGCATTTAGCTTCGATATGAACAGGTTTGGTGCGACATCGAAACGCCATCGCCATCGACATCGTGGGAGAGCTGACTCGTATGACCGGACGGACGTCCGCACGCAAGGTCCGCCGCGCGGCGGTGGCGCTCGCCCTCGCCGGGGCGCTCGGCGTCTCGGTCGCCGCGTGCTCCTCGGGGTCCGGTTCGAGCGCGTCCGCCCCGGCCGAGCTGGAGGTGAAGGCCGCACCGCACGCGGCGACGCTCGCCAAGCTCCCGGCGAAGGCGGAGGGTGCGGAAATCGTCGTGGGCAGCCCGTCGGCCGCGCACACCGTGGCCGTGTACGAGGACCCGCGCTGCCCGTACTGCGCCAAGTTCGAGGCGTCCGGCGCGGTGCCGCTGGCGGAGCTCGCCGCGCAGGGCAAGGTCAAGATCCGCTACACGCTCGCCTCCTTCCTCGACCGCAACCTCGGCGGCGGCGGTTCGGCGCGGGCGGCGGGCGCGCTGCGGGCGTCGGTGGACGCGGGCAAGTTCGCCGAGTACCACGCGGCCCTCTTCGCCAGCCAGCCCGAGGACGAGGCCAGCGACGGCTACACCGCCGACAATCTGCTCAAGATCGCGGACAAGGTGCCCGGCCTGCGCGGCGCCGCCTTCGACAAGGCGGTGCGCGAGAACACGTACAAGAGCTGGGTGGCGTCCGCCGAGAAGGCCTTCGAGGACTCCGGCGTGAACTCCAGCCCGACCGTCCTGATCGACGGCAAGCGCCCGGCGGGCGACGGCTCGGCCATCCTCGACGCGAACGCGTTCGCGAAGGTGCTCAAGGACGCCGGTATCTCCTGACGGCCCCGCGTGCCGCCTCCGCCGGATTCCAGGGCGCGCCCCGGCCCCGTACGAGCGGGTAGCAGGCGAGCCCGACCAGTACGGACGTGAAGTGGCCCAGGTCCGTGAAGGTGCGGCCGGTCAGGAGCGGGGTCCCGTACAGGACGAGGACGCAGGCGAGGTACACGTACCGCCAGGGAGCCGCGATCCGGTACGTCAGCACGCCGACGACCCCCGCGAGGGCGTAACTCACGCCCACATCAAGGGTGTTGACGGCCGAGTGCGGGGCGACGCCGTGGCGCACCGCCCACAGCAGCGCGCCCTCGCTGAAGTAGGTCGCGAGGACGTGCGCGAGGACGACGACCGCGAGCCAGCGGAGGGTGCCGAGCCGGCGTTCGGCCTGCGCGTGGAAGACGGAGTAGAGGACGGCGTACGGGAGCCAGTGGCCGCCGTCGATCCACAGGGCGCTGGTGATCAGGACCCGGACCGGGTTGGTCGACAGCTCGTGGATGTTGGTCGAGCGCTGCCGCAGGAAGTCCTCCTCGAACTCCGGCGACATGTGGTGCAGGGCGATGGTGGTGACGAAGAGGACCGCCAGCCAGAGGTACGTGCCGGGGGCGCTGCGGACGTAACGCCATACGGCACGTGCCGCTTGCCGGGGGCCCGTCCGGAGGAATCGGCTCATGGGGCGATTCACGCACGCGGGTAGGGTCGGACGGGTGATCGACATTCCGGACGAGCTGATCGCGACGCAGACGGAGTTCAACGGCGAGGCGGGGCGCGCCTTCGTGGCCGCGCTGCCGGGCCGGGCGGAGGAGTTCCTGGGGCGCTGGGGACTTCGACTGGACGACAGGCCCGCGATGTACGGGATGTGCGCGCTGGTGCTGCCGGTGACGGCGGACGACGGCACCCCGGCGGTCCTCAAACTCCAGCTCCTCGACGAGGAGAACGCGGGCGAGGCGGCGGCGCTGCAGGTATGGGACGGGGCGGGGGCGGCACGCCTGCTGCGCGATGACGCGGAGACGGGCACGATCCTGCTTGAACGCCTGTCCTCAGACCGCCAGTTGAGTTCCACGACCTCCAGGTCGGCGGTCCTGGTGATCGCGGAACTGCTGTCCCGGCTCACGGCCGCACCGGCCCCGCCGGGGATGCGCCGGCTGGCGGACATCGCCGCCAGGATGCTGGAGGAGACGCCCCGGGCGGTACGCGAGCTCCGCGACCCGGCCGAGCGGCGGCTCCTGGAGGACTGCGCGGCGGCCGTCCGCGAGGTGGCCGCCGAGCCGGGCGACCGGCTGCTGCACTGGGACCTCCACTACGAGAACGTCCTCGCCGCCGACCGCGAGCCGTGGCTCGCCATCGACCCCAAGCCACTGGCGGGCGACCCGGGCTTCGAGCTGCTGCCCGCGCTGGTCAACCGCTTCGACGCGACGGAGGTTCGGTGGCGCTTCGACGCGATGACGGAGGTACTGGGCCTGGACCGGGCCCGGGCGCGCGCGTGGACGCTGGGGCGGGTGCTGCAGAACTGCCTCTGGGAGATCGAGGACGGGGACGGTCTGGAGAGGGAGCACGTGGAGATGTTCAGGCTGCTACGGGACTGGTGAACTTGGGGGGCGTCCGACGACCGGAACGCCCGCGACCGCTCCGCCGCCCCCGGGCTACCCTGCGGCCATGATTCGTACCGCGACGCCCGAAGACGTCCCCGTCATCCACGCCATGGTCCGCGAACTGGCCGAGTACGAGAAGTGCCCGGACGAGGCGCGGGCGACGCAGGAGCAGCTGCGCGAGGCGCTGTTCGGCGAGCACCCGGCCGCGTACGCGCACATCGCCGAGACGGACACCGGCGAGCCGGCGGGCTTCGCGCTCTGGTTCCTCAACTTCTCGACGTGGCGCGGCGTGCACGGCATCTACCTGGAGGACCTGTACGTACGCCCCGACCACCGCGGCGGCGGCCACGGCAAGGCCCTCCTGACCGAACTGGCCCGCATCTGCGTATCCCGCGGCTACGGCCGCCTGGAGTGGTCCGTCCTGAACTGGAACGCCCCGTCCATCGCGTTCTACGAGTCGCTGGGGGCTCGGCCGCAGGACGAGTGGACGGTTTATCGGCTGGATGGTGGGGCGTTGGGGGAGCTGGGCGGGGCGGAGTAGGGGACGGCGGACACGACAGGGCGCAGCGCGTCGAGGAGCCGGTGCGCGTCCCCGACACGGAGGGCTCCGAGCTCCACGTAGCCGCGCCCGGCCCCGGTCACCAACGGGCGCACTCGCGCGGCCTGGTTCTCGGCGATCCCGGCGCGGGCGAGGGCGGCCCGCAGAACTGCGGCGATGTGTTCCGCCTCGGCGAGTGTGCTCTTGTAGTTCTCCATGGAGATCATGCGCGGGCTCCTGCTTCGTGGGGGTGCCGCCGCATCTCGACGTTGCAGTCGGAGACCGTGGAGCCGTCACCCGCTCGTCGCGCGGTGGCACGTTGCGATTCAAGGGCCGCGCACACATCGCATCCGTCGTTCGGCACAGGGTCGTGTGCCCATCGCCCGGCTGACTCGACGATGGTCGCCCCGCATGTGGCCGGGTTGGACATGCCGCCCCCTCGGTGTTGTCTGGATGACGCCCACGGTAGGGAGGGGGCAGCGCGGCATCCAAGGAAGTTCCACGGAGTTCTACGCAGGTCACCCCAGCGCGTCCACGGCGGAGGTGATCAGCGCTCGGGCGTCGGCGCCGTAGACGGCTAGCCGGGAGAATTCTCCGAACGCCTTGAGGTACTGGCGGACTTCGGCGGGCGCGGTGACATTCACGCGGGCCGTCAGGAGTTCCGCTTCCGCCAGTTCCTCGTCGTAGACCGTGAACGTCTCGATCATCCACATGCGACGCTCGGCGGAGAACGGGATGACTCCGAGGGAGACGGACGGGAAGGCCATCGCGGCGAGCAGGTAGCCCAGTTGACCGGCCATCGTCTCGGCGTCGCCGACGCGATGGCGCAGGACCGATTCCTCCAGTATCAAGGCGAAGCGGTGGTCGCCCTCGCGCACCACGCGCGCCGACCGGTCCAGGCGCGCCTCGACGGCCTCGCCCACATCGTCGGGGGTGTCATGGAACCGGCTGATGGAACGCATCAGCGCCGTCGCGTAGGCATGGGTCTGCAGCACACCCGGGACGACGTTGCAGCAGTACGTACGGAACACCCGCGTGCGCTCGTACAGCGGGATGTAGGACTCCTGGAGCCGGCGCAGCCCCGTGCGCTGGACCCGCCGCCACTCCACGTACATGTTGTCCGCGGAGCGGGCGGCGGCGATCAGGTCGACCGCCTGCTCCTCGGCGGCGCAGGCACGGCACCAGGCGCGGATGTCGTCGTCGGAGGGCGGAGTGACCGCGTTCTCCAGGCGGGACACCTTGGACGGATACCAACCCGTACTGGCCGCCACCTGCCGGGCTTTGAGGCCCGCGTCCCGCCGGATCTCCCGCAGGCGGTCGGCTACGAGCTTGCGGGCGTCCTCGACGCTGGACGATGCGGGCGCGGGCATGTGCTGATGAGTCCGTCGAGTCGATCGGTCAGATCCGGTAGCCGTCGTGCGGTGTCGCCCGCTCCCAGACGGCTTCGAAGGCGGTCGCGCAGAGTTTCGCGGCCTCGGGCCGTTCGTCCAGCTCCGGCCCGGCCGAACCGCCCGCTCCGGTGAAGTGGTTCCACATGATCACGCGCCCGTCGAACAACCAGAAGTCGTTGCCGGGGAGAGCGATGACCGACGCCCGCCGGCGGGGAAGCCAGCGGACCGACTCCCCCGCCGCCACGTTCTGGTACGTGCAGTCGTACTCATAGGCGATGTACTCGCTCACGGGCTCCGAGACGATACGCGCGCGCCGGAATGCCACTCCGCGTGCGGTCGCATCCCGTACCCAGCTGTGGAAGTCGCTCCACCAAGTGGCGGGGTCGGGATCCGGCCGCCAGCCGGTCCGCCAGGCCTGGAATTCCGCCGCCTCCTCATCGATCCCGTATCCATCCCGCATCTCCAGATGGACGGCCGAATGCCGGGTGTTTGCGAGCAGATCAACGAATTCCCAGTCGGTCTGCGACATCACATGCCTCCCTCAGCACGGGCACCATGCGGATAGGCAGCCGCACCACCGCTTCCGTCTCCGGGATGGAACCCGTCTCGCGGCACCGCGCCAGGAGCGCTTCCCCCGCCTTCCAGCCCTGAACCACGATCTCTCCCACCTCGTCGTCCACCCAGGCTGTCGGGCACTGGGTTCCGTTGGTGTTCGGGTCCTTGGCGATGAACAGTAGCGCCATGACTGCCCTCCACGTTTGCGCCGGTTCCACGACGTTCTATGACGATTGCCGGTGAGAGGGCTTTCGTCAATGGCGCACCTGTGTACGGGGCTTGGGCGCGATGACGCCCCCTACTCCACCTCGATCCCGAAGTCCCCGATCAGCTCCTCCAGGCCACCCCGGTACCCCCGCCCGCCCACCACGAAGTCCCAGTCGTCGCCCGACCGGCGTCGGAACGAGCCCAGGACCAGGGCCGTTTCGCCGGTGCGGCCGTCCGAGACCTCCAGGCGGTCCAGTTCCGTGCCCGCCGCGTCGCGCAGGCGGATGCCCGCGTCCGTGAAGCCGGAGAGGTCCGCGTCCGGGTTCACCTCGGGGTCGACCGAGGCGACCAGGACCAGGCGGTCCGCCCGGGGCGGCAGGGCGTCGAACGCCACCCGGACCGCCGCCCGGTCACCGAGCGCGCCGGGCACCATCCGTACCGAACCCCCGGGTATCTCGCGGTTGTTGAAGAAGACGAAGTGGTCGTCGTCGAGCACCCGGTTCCCCGTGCACACCAGCGCGCACACGTCCAGGACTACGGAACCCGTCCACGTCATGCCCAGGACGTTGAAGTCGGCGTCGGCGTCGGAGTCGGTGGAGTCGGGGGCCATCTGTACGTCCACCAGCGTGTCCGCGTGGTCCCGCTGCCCCGGCACCCCGCGCTCCCCCAGCCTCCCCCGTAGCCCGCACGCGTGCAGCAGGTCCACCAGCTCCGCCCCGGACACCAGCGTCAGCGGCTTGCCCTGGGCGAAGGCGTACGAGCCGGGGCCGAAGCCCGATGTCGTCACCAGGACGCCCTTGTTGGCCCCGGCGCCCTGGACCGTGCCGTACAGGTCCCGGACGGCCGTCGGCGGGACCGTGTTGCGGTAGCGCTTGACCTGGACGATGATCCGGCCGCCGCTGATCGGGTCGGGGTCGACGGCCTCGACGTCCACCCCGCCGTCGTTGGAGCGCTGCGTGGTCACCGCCCCCATCCCCCGCGCCCGGAACAACTCCGCCACCAGGGACTCGAATTCGATCGGGTCCATCACGAACAGGTCCGGCTCCAGGGTGGACGAGTCGGTGCCGTGCGAGAGGACGCCCGAGCCCACGTCCTCCGGGCGGCGCACCGGGCGTACCGCCGCCCGCTGGTCGGGACGGGCCGAGAGCTGGCCGCGTACCGCCTCCACCAGGCAGTCCACCGCGCTCACCTGCGTCAGGTTCAGGCCCTGGAAGGCGGGCCGGTCCACCGTCACCGTCGCCAGGAAGATCTCCGCCCGGCGGCCCGTCGCCGGGTCGACGTCGTCCACGAAGCCGTTGAGCGCCACCGACTCCAGTACGCCGAACTCGTCCGCCGCGAACAGGTCCCGCACCACAAGCAGCACGCTCTGCGCCAGCGCGTCCCGGTACAGCGCGCGCCGCTGCGACACCGGGCGGGCCGACTCGCGCTCCTCGTCCGTACTGGCCACGTACCGCACGGACTTCGCCGCCGGGACCACGTCGAGGGCGGGCAGCTCCCAGTCGAGCACCAGTTGCCGCGCGCCCCGGTCGTACGCGCACGACAGCTGGCGGGGAAAGCCCTCGGGCCACGCCGACGCGGCGTACAGGGCCGCCGAGAAGTACTCCACGACCGCGTCCGGCTCGCCCGCCCGCACCGCGCGCACCAGGTCGGCCACGCCCGCGTTGTGGCCCCTCACCTCGGCGAGCTGCCCCTGCGCCCACGACTCGTACCGCGCCCGGTAGTCGGCGAGTCGGCGGCGCCGGTCGTTCTCCGCGAGCTGCGCCGCGTCCCAGTCCCGCTGGTAGGCGGCCTGCGCCTCCTGCTGGGCGCGGCGGCTCGCCGTCCAGCCGCCCTGGGCCTGGTAGCGCGCCGGGTCCGGCATCGGCACCGGCTGCGCCAGCGCCCCGGGCGCGAACGGCTCGACGCTCTCCTCGCGCAGCAGCGCCGCCGTACGGAACGGCGGCTCGGCGCACCCCGCCGCCAGCAGCCCCGTCAGCGCCTCCACGCGCGCGTCCAGCTCCTGCGAGCGCTGCCGGGCGTCCGCCTCGCGGCTCTGCCGGTAGGCCGCCCGCTGCTCGCGGTGGACCCGCGCCGCGTCCCGCTCGTACTCCCGCTGCTGGCGCTCCCGCTGCCGCTGCTGCTGGACCGACGCCCGGTGCTGGGCCTCCTGCCGGCGCTGCTGCTGCCGCTGCGCCTCCGCCCACACCCCGACCAGCCCGCTGGAACGACGACTCATACGGCTCCCCGGCCCCTTTCCCGCACACCCCTCGAACACCCCTTGAAACACAATTGTCCCGGACCAGGAAGGTCCGGGACACGGTGTTACGCGGTGTTTCGGTGGAGCCGCCTGTCGGAATCGAACCGACGACCTCAAGATTACAAGTCAAGCGCTCTAGCCAACTGAGCTAAGGCGGCAGCGCGTGCGACCGGCAGGTGATCGACACCGGCACGCGAGGGCTCCCTCACTCTACACAGAGCACGATCGGGAGCTCCACGAAGTTCCCCTCTCCCACCTGCTGACAGATCGGACATCGCCGGGTAGCGTCTCGTGCAGCCCACTCAGGTGGACTACACCACTTCTCCCTCTACTCGGATCGTCCGGCACGTTCCTGCCGGTGAAGGGACAGGTCTCCCATGGCCACTGTCACGTTCGACAAGGCGACCCGGATCTACCCGGGCTCCACCAAGCCCGCGGTCGACGGGCTCGACATCGAGATCGAGGACGGCGAGTTCCTCGTCCTCGTCGGCCCCTCGGGCTGCGGAAAGTCCACCTCCCTGCGGATGCTCGCGGGCCTGGAGGACGTCAACGGCGGAGCCATCCGCATCGGTGACCGCGACGTCACCCACCTCCCGCCGAAGGACCGGGACATCGCCATGGTGTTCCAGAACTACGCGCTCTACCCGCACATGTCCGTCGCCGACAACATGGGCTTCGCCCTGAAGATCGCCGGCGTGAACAAGGCGGAGATCCGCAAGAAGGTCGAGGAGGCGGCGAAGATCCTCGACCTCACCGAGTACCTCGACCGCAAGCCGAAGGCCCTCTCCGGCGGTCAGCGCCAGCGCGTCGCCATGGGCCGCGCGATCGTCCGCGAGCCGCAGGTCTTCCTCATGGACGAGCCGCTGTCGAACCTCGACGCCAAGCTCCGCGTCTCGACCCGTACGCAGATCGCCTCGCTCCAGCGCCGCCTCGGCATCACCACGGTGTACGTCACCCACGACCAGGTCGAGGCCATGACCATGGGCGACCGGGTCGCGGTCCTCAAGGACGGCCTCCTCCAGCAGGTCGACTCGCCGCGCAACATGTACGACCGCCCGGCCAACCTCTTCGTCGCGGGCTTCATCGGCTCCCCCGCCATGAACCTCGTCGAGGTCCCGATCACCGACGGCGGCGTGAAGTTCGGCAACAGTGTCGTCCCGGTGAGCCGCGAGGCGCTGTCCGCGGCCGCCGACAAGGGCGACCGCACGGTGACGGTCGGCGTCCGCCCCGAGCACTTCGACATCGTCGAGCACAACGGCGGCGCGGCCAAGTCCCTCACGAAGGACTCCGACGCCGAGCCCGCCGGCCTCGCGGTCACCGTGAACGTGGTGGAGGAGCTCGGCGCCGACGGTTACGTGTACGGCACGGCCGAGGTCGGCGGCGAGCAGAAGGACCTCGTGGTCCGCGTGAACGGCCGCTCGGTCCCGGAGAAGGGCACCCAGCTCCACGTGGTTCCGCGCCCCGGCGAGACGCATGTCTTCTCGACCTCGACGGGCGAGCGCCTCAGCGACTGACGTACGGCGGCACGTCAGCCGGCCCCGCACCCACCTACCGGGGTGCGGGGCTTTCCCTTTCTCCGGGGGCCTGTCGACAAATACCCCGGCAGACCGCCCATTTCGAACGTCGTTCGTCAACACGCGATTCGAAACGCCGCCTCGAACCGTCCCTCGACCGGGTGACTGAATGTCGCCAAATCATTACCCCCCGCTACGCTCGCCTCCGTGACGCACACAGCCCGCCGAATCGGCCGCACCCTAGCTCTCGTCCTGCCCGTCGTCCTGGTCCTCTCCGGGACGCTCGCGGTCACCCGGGTCAACTGGGCCGGGACCAGCGACTCGCAGCTGCTGACCGCCTCCTCCGAGGACGTCTCCGTACGCGCGAAGCCGCGCACCCCGCAGGATGTCCTGCGCGACGCGCTCCTCGTCGAGCTCCAGGAGAAGGACCCCGGAACCGCCCTCACCCACCTCCAGCGGGAGGTCGAGCGGCGCCCCTCGCTCGCCCAGCACTGCATGTCGATCGCGCGGGCGCTCGGACGGGCCGCCGTGGAGCAGTACGGTCCCGTGAAGGCCCAGTCGTTCTCGCGCCCCGTCTGCGACACGTCGTTCGCGGCGGGCGTGGCCCAGGAGTCCTGAGCGACCTCGGCTCCGCCGTACCGCTTATCGTTCACGGCATGACTGCGAGCACGACTTCGACCTTCCCGACGCAGGCCGTGGTCCTGGCGGGCGGCCAGGGCTCCCGACTGCGTCCGTACACCGACGACCGCCCCAAGCCGATGGTCGAGATCCCGGGCACCGGGACCCCGATCATCGGCCATCAGCTCGCCTGGCTGGCCGCGGAGGGCGTCACCGACGCCGTGATCTCCTGCGGCCATCTCGCCGGTGTGCTCCAGGAGTGGCTGGACTCGGCGGATCTGCCGCTGCGCGTCACGACGGTCGTCGAGAGCGAGCCGCTGGGGCGGGGCGGCGGCCTCAAGTACGCGGCCGCGCGCCTGCCGCACCCGGATCAGCCGTGGTACGCCACGAACGGTGACATCTGGACGCGCTTCTCGCTGCGCGAGATGGCGTCCTTCCACGGCGAGCGCGACGCGACGGCCACGCTGGCGCTGGCCCGGCCCCGGATCCCCTGGGGCGCCGTCGAGACGGACGCCTTCGGCCACATCACGGACTTCATCGAGTCCCCGCCGTCGCCGTACCTGATCAACGCGGGCGTGTACGTGTTTGCGTCGGCGTTCACTGATCTCCTCCCGGACCGGGGCGACCACGAGCGCACCACGTTCCCGCGCCTGGCCCGCGAGCGCCGCCTGGCCGGGTATCCGCTGCCGCACGGGGCGTACTGGCGGGCGATCGACACGGCGAAGGACCTGACGGAGGCGGCGAAGGAACTGGCGGCGGCGAACCACTGAGGGTGTTTTGCCCCCACCCCGCCCCTTCCCTAAACCCTCCGGGGGTGGGTGGCGGTGAAGGCGGCTCTCCCGGGGGCTACGCCCCCGGACCCCCGTTCGTCTGCGGATCGTGCTGGGTTGCTCGCGCAGTTCCCCGCGCCCCTAAAAATGCCGCTGCGCGGCATCCCTCTGGGCGCCCCGGAGGGGCGCATCCAGGGGCGCGGGGAACTGCGCGACCAGCCCCCACCGGCCCGCAGCCAAAGCACCCGGCCGCCCGCCAGAGGGCTTTCGGGAAGGGGCGGGGTGGGGGCAAAAACCCGTCAGCCCAGCAGCCCACCGATCGGGTTCCGGTTACCCCCCGAGGAGCTCCCCGTCCCCCCGGACGGAGTCGACGCGCCCCCCGAAGACGTCGGCCCCGCACTCGTCGTCGACGGCGCCACCGGCGCCTGGTGGCGGGACACCGGCGGCTTGTGGCCCACCGTGCCCTGGGACGTCTGGCTCGGCACACCCCCCACCGTCCCGGACTCCCGCACCGCCTTCGACGACGCCTTCTTCGACGCCTTCGCGGACGGCTTCGCCGACCCGCTCACGGACGGCTTGGGCGAGCCGGGGCGGCGGACCACCGGTGCGTGCGGCGCGGGCGCCAGCGGCGTACCGGGGAGGTAGTTGGTGGGGTCGGAGTTGGGACCCGGGACCGTCACCATCTCGGTGGAGCGGACCGCGCTGCCCAGGAGCGAGCCGATCAGCAGGGTCAGGCCGACCACGACCGTCGCCATCACCGTCCCCCGCCGCAGCACCCGCCGCCGCAGCTCCCACAGCGTGGAGCGCGGGCCGAGACGGCGCCAGGCCTCGCCCGACAGGCGTGCGTCCAGCGAGTAGACGGGCGCGCCCGCCGTGATCAGGGGGGACCAGGCCGCCAGGTAGATGAAGTCCGGCGCGTCGTACGCCGGGACCGTCTGCCAGCTCACCGTCAGCAGCAGCGCCGCTGAAAGCAGCGCCCCGAACACCGCCGCGACCCGCTGCCACAGGCCCAGCATGGTCAGCACGCCCACCACGATCTGGAGGAAGGCCACCGACAGGCCCGCGCCGACCGGGTGCTGGAGCGCGAAGGAGCGCAGCGGCTCGGCGAGGCCCCACGGGTGCAGCGAGTTCAGCCACTTCATCATCGAGCCGCGCTCGCCGCCGTCGAAGTAGACGGGGTCGCAGAGCTTGCCCATCCCCGCGTAGACGGAGATGAAGCCGAGGAAGACGCGGAGGGGGAGGAGGACCACGCCGAGGTTCATCCGACGGCCGGGGTAGTACGCGTGCCGCACCTGGTCCGCGCCGTGGCGCTGTCCGTGCGACTCGGAGCCGTCGGGCCCGTCGAACCCGTCGGAGCCGTCGCCCCCGTAGCCGCGCTCGAACTCGTCGAACTCGTCGTCCCCGTACGCCCCTTGGGCGTAGCCGTGCGGGCTCTGGCGCACCGCCTGGAGCAGGGCCGTCTCCGCGCCGCCCGCGGAGTCGAGCGGCGAGCGCGGGGCCACCACGACCGGCGTCGGCATGGTGTCCTCGTCGATGCGCGGGATGACCTGGGTGGCGCCCACGTCGAGCGCCTCGCCCGTCGTCTCCAGGCCGCGCACCGCCTGCAGCAGGCCGGTCGCCCCGGGCGCCGCCCGGCCGCTCCACACGACCGGGGCCCGGCGCCGGGCCGCCCCCTGCGCCGGCATCCTCGCCGGGTCCGTCAGGGGGCGCTTCGGCTGGGCCTTCGGGGGGAAGTGCACCCGGAAACTGGCGTGGTTGACGATGACCTGCGCGGGGTCCGAGTCCACCTTGACCATACTGAGGGCAGGCTGATCGTCGAACCCGGGCCGGGGCGTTCTGGTGTCCACACTCATCTAACCGAGTGATGGAGCTTTAGGACACTGCCTTGACGGGCCTGATCTGTCCGAGGCCCGTCAAGATCACCTACGCCGGACGGGCGTCACCCGTCATGGGACGTCAGCCCTTGCGTCGGCGCGCCGCCTCGTACAGCACGATGCCCGCCGCGACACCGGCGTTCAGCGACTCGGCGCCGCCCGGCATCGAGATCCGCACCCGGTAGTCGCAGGTCTCGCCGACGAGGCGGCCCAGGCCCTTGCCCTCGCTGCCGATGACGATGACGACCGGGCCGGCCAGCGCCTCCAGCTGCTCGACGGTGTGCTCGCCGTCGGCCGCCAGGCCCACGACCGTGACACCGGCCTTCTTGTACTCCTCCAGGGCGCGGGTCAGGTTGGTGACGCGCGAGACCGGCGTACGGGCCGCGGTGCCCGCCGAGGACTTCCAGGCGCCGGCCGTCATGCCGGCCGCGCGGCGCTCGGGCACGACCACGCCGTGTCCGCCGAAGGCGGAGGTGGAGCGGACGATCGCGCCGAGGTTGCGCGGGTCGGTGACGCCGTCGAGGGCGACGATCAGCGGCTCGTCGTGGTTGTCGTACGCGGCCTCCAGGAGGTCCTGCGGGTGCGCGTACTCGTACGGCGGGACCTGGAGGACCAGGCCCTGGTGGTTGAGCCCGTTGGTCATCCGGTCGAGCTCGGCGCGCGGGGCCTCCATCAGGTTGATGTTGCCGCGCTCGCCCGCGAGCTGGAGCGCGTCGCGCACCCGCTCGTCGTTGTCGATGTACTGCTGCACGTACAGCGTGGTCGCCGGGACGCCGTCGCGCAGCGCCTCGAAGACCGGGTTGCGGCCGACGACCATCTCGGACGTGCCCTTGGGGCCGCCGCGGCGCGGGGCCGGGCGGCGGGTCGCGGCCTGCCTGGCCTTGGCCGTGGCGATGCGGTTCTTCTTGTGCTTCTTGCGGTCCTCGGCCTTGGGCGTGGGGCCCTTGCCCTCCAGACCCCGGCGCCGCTGGCCACCGCTGCCGACCGTAGCGCCCTTCTTGTTGGACGTGCGGCGGTTCCTGCGCTGGCTGTTCCCGGCCATGACCTACCTGTTTCCGTGATTCTGCGACCTACGGGGCGTCGTGGCGTCCGTGGGTCCTGCGTACGTACGTATATGAAGTGTGCCGCCCGGTCGCCCGGGCGGCACATCGCGCTGCCCCGTCAGCGGGGGCCGAGGGTCCAGCGGGGGCCGCTGGGGCTGTCCTCGATGACCAGGCCGGACTGGGTCAGCTGGTCGCGGATGGCGTCGGCGGTGGCCCAGTCCTTGCGGGCGCGGGCCGCCTCGCGCTGTTCGAGCACCAGCCGTACGAGCGTGTCGACGGCCCCGTGCAGGTCTTCGCCGCGGTCGGCCTCGCCCGCCCAGTGGGCGTCCAGCGGGTCAAGGCCCAGGACGCCGAGCATCGCGCGGACCTCGGCGAGCCGGGCGACGGCCGCTTCCTTGTCGTCGGCGGCCAGCGCGCTGTTGCCCTGGCGGACCGTGGTGTGGATGATCGCGAGGGCCTGCGGGACGCCCAGGTCGTCGTCCATCGCCTCGGCGAACGCGGGCGGCACCTCGGCGGCGGGCTCGACCGCGCCCCCCGCCTTCTCGACGACGCGCTGGACGAAGCCCTCGATGCGCGCGAACGCCGACTCGGCCTCGCGCAGGGCCTCCTCGCTGTACTCGATGGTCGAGCGGTAGTGCGGGGTGCCCAGGTAGTAGCGCAGGACGATCGGGCGCCACTGCTTGACCATGTCGCAGACGAGCACCGAGTTGCCGAGCGACTTGGACATCTTCTCGCCGGACATGGTGACCCAGGCGTTGTGCATCCAGTACGTGGCGAACGCGTCGCCGTACGCCTTGGCCTGGGCGATCTCGTTCTCGTGGTGCGGGAAGATCAGGTCGCGGCCGCCGCCGTGGATGTCGAAGGCGCTGCCCAGGTACTTGTGGGCCATCGCCGAGCACTCCAGGTGCCAGCCGGGACGGCCGCGCCCCCAGGGCGTCTCCCAGTCGGGCTCGCCCGGCTTGGTCGCCTTCCACATGGCGAAGTCGCGCGGGTCGCGCTTGCCCGCGACGCCCTCGTCGGGCTGGAGCAGGTCGTCGATGTCCTGGTTGGACAGCTCCAGATAGCCGGGGAAGGAGCGCACGTCGAAGTAGACGCTGCCGTCGGCCGCGTACGCGTGACCGCGCTCGATCAGGCCGCGCATCATCTCGATCATCTCGGGCACGTGCCCGGTCGCCCTCGGCTCGTACGTGGGCGGCAGGCAACCCAGCTCGTTGTAGCCGTCGTTGAAGGCGCGCTCGTTCTCGTATCCGATCGACCACCAGGGGCGGCCCTGCTCGGCCGACTTCGCGATGATCTTGTCGTCGATGTCGGTGACGTTGCGGATGAACGTGACGTCGTAGCCGCGGTATTGGAACCAGCGGCGGGCGATGTCGAAGTTCAGGTAGGAGCGGACGTGCCCGATGTGCGGTGCGGCCTGCACGGTCGCGCCACAGAGGTAGATCGAGACACAGCCCGGCACGAGCGGGGTGAAATCACGGATCTGCCGGGCGCTGGTGTCGTACAGGCGAATAGTCACCACTCCAGGGTAGTGGGCGCGTAGCAGTGCCCCGCGACCCTTGGGCCACGGGGCACCGAAGTGTGACAGAAGCTTTTTCCGGCGAGCTTTCCGGCCGCTGCCGGAAGGGGCTCATCCGGTCCGGTAGACCAGCGCCGTGGCGATCGCGGCGAGGCCGTCGCCTCGGCCGGGGAAGCCCAGGCCGTCGGTGGTGGCGCCGGAGACCGAGACGGGCGCGCCGGCCGCGTCCGAGAGCACCTTCTGCGCCTCGTCGCGCCGCTTGCCGATCTTGGGGCGGGGGCCGACCACCTGGACGGCCACGTTGCCGATGCCGAAGCCCGCGTCCCGGACGATCCGCGCGGCCTCGGTGAGCAGCGCGACGCCGGACGCGCCGGACCACTCGGGGCGCCCGGTGCCGAAGTGGGCGCCGAGGTCGCCGAGGCCGGCCGCGGAGAACAGGGCGTTGCAGGCGGCGTGGGCGACGACGTCGGCGTCGGAGTGGCCCGCGAGACCGGGGCCCTCGTCCTCCCAGAGCAGGCCCGCGCACCACAGCTCGCGGCCCTCCTCGAAGGCGTGGATGTCGGTGCCGATGCCGACCTGGGGCAGTACCGATTTCGGGCTGCCGCCCGGGGCGGGTGCCTCAGAAGCCATCGTTCGCCCTCCTGCGGGCCAGGACCGCCTCCGCCAGGACCAGGTCCAGCGGGCGGGTGACCTTGAAGGCCTCCTCGTGGCCGGGGACGACCACGACCTTCAGGCCGAGCCGCTCGACCATGGACGCGTCGTCCGTGACGTCGCCGGTGACGCTCTGGTGGGCGCGCACCAGGGTGGCGTGGTCGAAGCCCTGCGGGGTCTGGACGGCGCGCAGCCGGGCGCGGTCGGGCGTGGCGAGCACCGGCTCGGGAGTGCCGTCGGCGTGCGGCTCGACCTCCTTGACGGTGTCGGCGAGCGGCAGCGCGGGGACGACGGCCGGGGCCCCGTCCCGTACGGCCTCGATGACCGCGTCGACGGTGTCGACCGGCACCAGCGGGCGGGCCGCGTCGTGGACGAGGACCACGTCGATGCCCTGCGGCAGCGCCTCCAGGCCGAGCCGGACGGACTCCTGGCGGGTCTCGCCGCCGGGCACCACGACGAAGTCGGTGCGCTCCGGCAGAGCGTGCTCGGCCAGCAGGTTCTTCACCTCGGTGGCGCCGTCCGGCGGGGCCACGACGACGACGAGGGAGACGGCGCGGGAGGCGGCCATCGCCCGTACGGCGTGGATGAGCATGGGCGTGCCGTTCAGCGCGCGGAGCGCCTTGGGGGCGCCCGGGCCGAGCCGCACGCCGCGGCCGGCCGCGGGAATCACGGCGGCGGTGCGGAAAACGCGCGTTTCCTCAGACAAGGTTTGTGTCCTTCGGCGACATGGGTATGGCCTCAGCAAGCTGGGCGCGACGCCCCTGACCGGCCCCTTCCGTGACGACCGGTCGGGCGCGCTGCCCGGCCCGGCACGCCGGTGCGGGTGCCGTGCGTACGAATGATGTCCGAACATGCCGCAGCGCCCGGCGACACAGCAGTAGGGTCACTGCTGGTCAGCGGGCACCGCGGCAATGCTGGTCCGACCGGGAGGCGAAGCCCCCGGACTCACCAGTGTCAGGACGCGAGGACCTCGTCGAGGAGGGCCTCGGCCTTGTCTTCGTTGGTGTTCTCAGCGAGTGCCAGCTCGCTCACCAGGATCTGCCGCGCCTTGGCGAGCATGCGCTTCTCACCTGCGGAGAGTCCGCGCTCGCGCTCACGACGCCACAGGTCGCGCACCACTTCGGCGACCTTGATGACATCGCCGGAGGCGAGCTTCTCCAGATTCGCCTTGTAGCGACGGGACCAGTTCGTGGGCTCCTCCGCATACGGTGCGCGCAGCACCTCGAAGACCCGGTCCAGCCCGTCCTGGCCAACCACATCGCGTACGCCGACGAACTCCGCATTGTCCGCAGGCACGCGCACAGTCAAGTCGCCCTGGGCGACCTTGAGCACCAAGTAGGTCTTGTCCACGCCTTTGATCTGGCGAGTTTCGATGGCCTCGATCAGCGCGGCCCCGTGATGGGGATAGACCACGGTGTCGCCAACCTTGAACGTCATGTGACAGGTACCCCTTCCGTGGCTATCCAGGGTAACACGAGAACAGCCTGTTCTGAATGGCGTTTTCGCAGGTCAGGGCATATCTCGGGGCTTGACAACAGCAACAGGAACGTGCTGCGGAGGGCTCGCGGGAGGGGGTATTCGCAGGTCGGAGCGGCTGTTCGGGGGCAGGGAAACATGCCCGCCACACTCTTCGCAACCCCCTTCAGCTGGTCTGAACATCCCGTTTTGTCGGGTTCCAAGCGGTGAACTTCCACTGCTCCGTTCGGCGCTCGGTCACCCGTTCGGCGTGATCGCGATTTTTTCCTGAATTGATCAACGGACGCGGACCGGGACGTTTTCGGTAAGGAATACGTGGCGGTCCGGAGAATTGATCACCGGCGATATGTGAACGCCGCGCGAAACTCCGAGATCAGAGTGGGTGCGGACGTCTCGCGAGGGTGGAGGGGAGGGTTCCGGGGGCGCGCTCGGCGGGTGCGCGGGGAACGGCGCACGGGTCCGGGCGCGGCGGACCCGCGCGCTGGGGCGGGTCGGGTGCGGGCTCCTGAGGACGGCTCGGTAACCTAAGCCAGCTGACACAGACTTAGCTGTCCTTTAGATGTCCTTACGTCCAAGGAGTTGCCGCCGCCGTGAGCCGCAGCCTTCGACGCGGCGCCCTCGCCGCCTCTGCCATCGCGTTCTCGCTCGCCTCTCTCGCCGCCTGCTCGGCGGGCAACGACGCGCAGACGCTCGAAGTGAAGCCGGACAACGCCGCCGTCAAGGTGGGTGACATCAAGATCCAGAACGCGACCGTCCTCACGCAGCCCAAGGCCGACGCGGCCGGGCCCGCCGTGATCACGGCGACCGTGTTCAACAACGGCGACAAGCCGCAGACGCTCGACGCGATCAAGCTCGCGGCCTCGGGTGCCACGGTGAAGCTCTCCCCCGGCAAGGGCCAGACGGGCCTCACCGTCCCCGCGCACGGCTCGCTGATCCTGGGCGGCAAGGACAACGCGTCCGCCGTGGTGGAGAACGGCAAGGAGGCCGCCAAGAACGGCGACGCCCAGCCCGTCACCTTCCAGCTGAGCAAGACCGGCGACGTGACGCTGCGCGCGTTCGTGGTCCCGTCCACCAGCTACTTCGAGGGCTACGGCCCCAGCGAGCTCCCCAAGCCCCCGGCGGCCACGCCGGGCGCGCCGGGCGGCACCCCGTCCACGACGCCGGGCGCCCCCGCGAGCGGCAAGCCCTCGGGCAAGCCGTCGAACACCCCGTCCAAGGCCGGCAAGCCGTCGGGCAGCGCGAGCACGGGTACGGGTCACTGACGTAAGCACGCATATGAGGAGGGGCCCCGGACATCGTCCGGGGCCCCTCCTCATATGTCCGCCGTCTGCGGTTTACGGCTCGAACTTGTAGCCCAGCCCCCGCACCGTCACCAGATACCTCGGCGCGCCCGGGTCCGGCTCGATCTTGGCGCGGAGGCGCTTGACGTGGACGTCGAGGGTCTTGGTGTCGCCGACGTAGTCCGCGCCCCAGACTCTGTCGATCAGCTGCATACGGGTCAGCACGCGGCCCGCGTTGCGCAGCAGCATCTCCAGGAGGTCGAACTCCTTCAGCGGCAGGTCGACCTTGCCGCCGGAGACGGTGACCACGTGGCGGTCCACGTCCATGCGGACCGGGCCGGCCTCCAGGGCCGCCGGGGTGACCTCCTCCGGCTCGCCGCGCCGGCGCAGCACCGCGCGGATGCGGGCGACGAGCTCACGGGACGAGAAGGGCTTGGTCACATAGTCGTCGGCTCCTATTTCGAGGCCCACGACCTTGTCGATCTCGCTGTCCTTGGCGGTGACCATGATCACCGGGACGTTGGAGCGGCCGCGCAGCTGGCGGCAGACCTCCGTGCCGGGCAGCCCCGGCAGCATCAGGTCGAGCAGCACGAGGTCGGCGCCGTTGCGCTCGAACTCGTCCAGCCCGTCGGGCCCGGTGGCCGCCACGGCGACCTCGAAGCCCTCTTTGCGGAGCATGTAGGACAGGGCGTCGCTGAACGATTCCTCGTCCTCGACGACGAGCACTCGGGTCACGGAAGGACCTCCGGGGCAGGGGGCACAGTGGTGGAGTCGTGCGCGGTCGGGAAGGTGTCGTACGGCGGCTCGTCGACGGCGTCGTCGTCCGGGCCTGCGGGGTGGGGTGCGGCGCGGTCCCGTACGGCGCCGGCCTCCGGCAGCCTCAGGGTGAAGGTGGAGCCCTGTCCCTCGGAGCTCCAGACGGTGACCTCCCCGCCGTGCGAGGCGGCCACGTGCTTGACGATGGCCAGGCCCAGGCCCGTACCACCGGTGGCGCGGGAGCGGGCCGGGTCGACGCGGTAGAAGCGCTCGAAGACGCGCTCCCGGTCCTTCTCGGAGATGCCGATGCCCTGGTCGGTCACGGCTATCTCGATGAGGTCCCCGCCGGGCGCGGCGACGCGGCGGCCCGCGATGCCGACCCTGGTCCTGGCCGGGGAGTAGTTGACCGCGTTCTCGACGAGGTTGCCGAGGGCGGCGGCGAGCTGGCCGCGGTTTCCCCAGACGTACAGGTCGGCGGTGCCGCCCGCGGCCATCGTGATCTGCTTGGTGGACGCGGGGTGGCGGGAGCGGTCGATGGCCTCGGCCACCAGCTCGTCGACCCGGACCGGCTCGGCGTCCTCCAGCGGGTCGTCGTTCTGCACCCGGGACAGGTCGATGAGCTCCTGGACCAGATTGGTCAGCCGGTTGGCCTCGATCTGCATCCGGCCCGCGAAGCGGGTGATCGCCTCGGGGTCGTCCGAGGCGTCCATGACGGCCTCGGAGAGCAGGGAGAGCGCGCCGACCGGCGTCTTGAGCTCATGGCTGACGTTGGCGACGAAGTCGCGCCGGACCGCCTCGATGCGCCGGGCCTCGGTCAGGTCCTCGACCAGGAGCAGGACGAGGCGGGAGCCGAGCGGGGCGACCCGGGCGGAGACCGCCAGGGCCTCGCCGCGGCCGGTGCCCCGGCGCGGAAGATCCAGCTCCACTTGCCGTATCTCCCCGTCGCGGCGGGTGTCGCGGGCCATGTGGAGCATCGGCTCCACGGCCAGCTTTCCGCCCCTGACCAGCCCCAGCGCGTACGCCGCGGAGCTGGCCTTGACCACCGAGTCGCTCTCGTCGAGCACCACCGCCGAGGAGCGGAGCACCGAGAGCACGGTGTCCACGCCGGGCGGCAGGACCGCGTCCGTGTGCAGGGATGTCCGGGTGGGCCGCGCCTGGTCGCGCTCGCTCCAGCGGAACGCCAGCATGGCGATGACGCCGGTGCACAACCCGGCGATCGCTGCAGCTGCGGCGACCGCCGCGTTCACGTCCATGCATCCAGGTTATGCGTGCCCACCGACACTCTCCCAGCCATCCGGGTGTCTGCTCGAACGTTCGTCGCCCAGAGTTCACCATGGTGATAGTGCCGGTTCACTTGGTGTGGCCGAATCGGACGCGTAACCCACGGAACGTGGGAGCGTGGGGGTCACGGACACCCCCTGCCTCCCCGGAGTCATTGCCCGGAGTCATCGAAAGAGGGACACCCATGCGGGACGCGTACCACGAGGAACTTGACTCGATCGGCGAGGGCCTGGTCGAGATGGCCCGCCTTGTCGGGTCGGCGATCGGGCGCGCCACGACGGCCATGCTCGACGCCGATCTCAAGCTCGCCGAGAGTGTGATCGCCGCCGACCAGAAGGTCGACGATCTGCAGCACGACCTGGAGGCGCGGGCGATAGCCCTGCTGGCCCGCCAGCAGCCCGTCGCGACCGACCTCCGCATCGTCGTGACTTCCCTCCGCATGAGCGCCGACCTGGAGCGCTCGGGCGACCTGGCCCAGCACGTCGCCAAGCTGACCCGGCTGCGCTACCCGGAGCGGGCGGTCCCGCGCGACCTGCACGCCACCATCCTGGAGATGGGCCAGCTGGCCCAGCGCCTGATGGCGAAGGCCGCCGAGGTGATCATCACCAAGGACGTCGACCTGGCGCTCCAGCTGGAGCAGGACGACGACGAGATGGACCTGCTGCACCGCACGCTGTTCCAGCACCTGATGGACGACCGCTGGAAGCACGGCATCGAGACGGCCGTCGACGTGACGCTGCTCGGCCGCTACTACGAGCGGTTCGCGGACCACGCGGTCTCGGTCGCCAAGCGGGTCGTGTACCTGGTCACCGGCGAGCACGCGGACGAGCTCCAGCAGTCGGCGCAGGTCGAGGGCGCGTAGAGGTGCCACGGGGGCGCGGGGCGGCTCGGAGCGCGGGGTGCGGCCGGCGCCTTGGAGCGCGGGGGCGCGCGGGCATGGTGGCACGCGCCGTTGATGCGCCCGCCCCGGTGGGCATCCAATGGGGTGAGGTACGCGTACCCCCAACCCCGGGAGGGACCATGACCGAGACCCCGACTCCGAACGCCAACGGCTGCCAGTGCGGCCCCGGCTGCTCGTGCGGCTGCCAGTCGGGCGGCCCGTGCCAGTGCGGCGGCGGCTGCGGCTGATCCGTACACGAGAGGGGCCCGTCCGGAATCCGGACGGGCCCCTCTCGTACGTACTACGTACGTACCGCTTGCTTCTTGCCGCTTACTTCTTGCCCTGGTTCTTGACCGCCTCGATCGCGGCGGCGGCCGCGTCCGGGTCGAGGTAGGTGCCGCCCGGCTTGACGGGCTTGAAGTCGGCGTCGAGCTCGTAGACGAGCGGGATGCCGGTCGGGATGTTCAGGCCCGCGATGTCGGCGTCCGAGATGCCGTCGAGGTGCTTGACCAGCGCGCGCAGCGAGTTGCCGTGGGCGGCGACAAGCACGGTCCGGCCCGCGAGCAGGTCCGGGACGATGCCGTCGTACCAGTACGGCAGCATGCGGACGACGACGTCCTTGAGGCACTCGGTGCGCGGGCGCAGCTCCGGCGGGATGGACGCGTAGCGGGCGTCGTCGCTCTGCGAGAACTCCGTGCCGTCCGCGAGCTCCGGCGGCGGGGTGTCGTACGAGCGGCGCCACAGCATGAACTGCTCCTCGCCGAACTCGGCGAGCGTCTGCGCCTTGTCCTTGCCCTGGAGGGCGCCGTAGTGGCGCTCGTTCAGGCGCCAGCTGCGGTGGACCGGGATCCAGTGGCGGTCCGCGGACTCCAGCGCGAGCTGGGCGGTGCGGATGGCGCGCTTCTGGAGGGAGGTGTGCAGCACGTCGGGGAGCAGGCCGGCGTCCTTGAGCAGCTCACCGCCGCGCGCCGCCTCCTTCTCGCCCTTCGCGGTGAGGTTGACGTCCACCCACCCGGTGAACAGGTTCTTCTCGTTCCACTCGCTCTCGCCGTGGCGGAGGAGGATCAGCTTGTACGGTGCGTCGGCCATGCGTCCGAGCGTAATCGACGTTCGCGGGCCGTCGCGCGCGCGGGGAGGAAGGCGCCGGGGGCGTCTCGGCACGTGGACGATTGACGGACGGCGTCAATTGAGTGGCGGGTTCCGATCTCTGCGTCGTAAGTTGCGGATATTGCCTGCGCCACTTACACATCTTCGGGGGAATCGATGTCCGTCGCCAGTCTCAGACGCGCCGCACGAGAGAGCGTCTCGGGTCTGCCCCGGGAGTTCTGGTGGCTGTGGACGAGCACGCTGATCAACCGGCTCGGGGCGTTCGTCGCCACGTTCATGACCCTGTACCTGACGCACGACCGCGGCTACTCGGCCTCGTACGCGGGTCTGGTCGTCTCCCTGCACGGTCTGGGCGGCGTCGTCTCCTCGCTCGGCGCGGGCGTTCTGACCGACCGGCTCGGCCGCCGCCCCACGATGATGATCGCCCAGACGGCGACGGCCTTCTCGGTGGCGCTGCTCGGCTTCATGACCGACCCGGCGGCGATCGTCGCCGTCGCCTTCCTGGTCGGCATGGCCTCCAACGCCTCGCGCCCGGCCGTCCAGGCGATGATGGCGGACATCGTGAAGCCCGAGGACCGGATGCGGGCGTTCTCGCTCAACTACTGGGCGATCAACCTCGGGTTCGCGGTCTCCTCGGCGGGCGCGGGCTTCATCGCGCAGCACAGCTATCTGGCGGGCTTCCTGGGGGAGGCCGCGCTGACCCTGGCGTGTGCGGTGCTGGTCTTCCTGAAGCTGCCGGAGTCGCGGCCGGAGCGGGGCGCTCCGCTCAAGGAGGGGCGGGAGCGGGGGCCGGAGCCGGAGGTCGGTCTCGGGACGGTGTTCCGCGACGGCCGCTTCATGGGGGTGGTCGGCCTGTCCTTCCTCATCTCCCTGATCTTCCAGCAGGGTTACGTGGGGCTGCCGGTCGCCATGGGCGCGGACGGCTTCTCCAGCGCGGACTTCGGCCTGGCGATCGCGGTCAACGGCGTACTGATCGTCGCCGTCCAGATCCCGGTCACGCGGGCGATCGAGCACCGCGATCCGCGCCGGCTGCTGATCGTGTCGTCGCTGCTCGCGGGGTACGGGTTCGGGCTCACCGCGTTCGCGGGGTCGGTGGGGGTGTACGCGCTGACGATCTGCGTCTGGACGCTGGCGGAGATCGTCAACTCGCCCACGCAGACGGGGCTGGTGGTGCGCCTGTCGCCCGTGCACGGGCGGGGCCGCTACCAAGGTGTGTACACGATGTCGTGGTCGGTGGCCGCCCTGGTGGCCCCCCTGATGTCGGGCTTCGTCGTCGACCACTTCGGGGCGGACTGGTTGTGGGGGGCTTGTGCGGTGCTGGGGTCTGTGGCGGCGGCTGGGTACTGGCTGCTGATGCGGGGGCTGGGGGCCGAGGAGGATGTGGTGGCGGGGGGTGGGGTGGCGGAACGCCGGACGAACGTACCGGCGTGATGGCCGGGCCTTTGGGCCCCACCCCGCCCCTTCCCTAAACCCTCCGGGGGTGGGTGGGGGTGGAGGTGGTTCTCCCGGGGGCTACGCCCCCGGACCCCGTTGCCCCTTTCGCCTGCGGACCGTGCTGGGTTGCTCGCGCAGTTCCCCGCGCCCCTTGAATGCCGCTGCGCGGCAATCCCCGGGGCGCCCCGAAGGGGCGCATCTAGGGGCGCGGGGAACTGCGCGCTCAGCCCCCACCGGCCCGCGGACGAAACGACAGCCGCCCGGCCAGGGCTTTCGGGAAGGGGCGGGGTGGGGGCTAGTCCCCCCGGGAAGCCGGACGCTGCGTCAGGTTCGCGAACGCGTCCAGGTTCCGCGTCGACTCCCCCCGCGACACCCTCCACTCGTACTCCCGCCGGATCGCCGACGCGAAGCCCAGTTCCAGGAGGGTGTTGAAGGAGCCGTCCGCCTCCTCCAGGACCGTGCCGAGGAGGCGGTCCAGCTCCTCGGGGGTGATCGAGGCCAGCGGGAGCTTGCCCGCCAGGTAGACGTCTCCGAGGTTGTCCACCGCGTAACTCACGCCGTAGAGGCGGAGGTTGCGCTCCAGGAGCCAGCGGTGGACGCCCGCCGCGTTCTCGTCGGGGTGGCGGACCACGAACGCGTTCACGGACAGGGAGTGGCGGCCGACCCGCAGCGAGCAGGTGGTGGAGAGCTTCCGGGTGCCGGGGAGCTTCACCACGTACGAGCCCGGCTCGGGGGACTCCCACTCCAGCTCGGCGTCCTTGAGGTACGCGTCGATCACAGCCAGTGCGTCAGCCATGGTGCGAGCGTACGCGACGGCGGTGTTCGTGCATGGCGGCGGTGTAGACGTCCGCCGTGGCCGACGCGGCCGTCCCCCAGCCGAAGGACTCGGCGTGCGCGGCGGCCGCCGCGCCCATCCGGTCCGCCAGCGTCGGGTCGTCCAGGAAGCGGCGCAGGGCGCGCGCGTAGTCGCCGGGGTCGTGGCCGGAGACCAGGAAGCCGGTCTCGCCGGACCGGACCGCGACCGGCAGACCGCCCACCTCCGCCGCCACCACCGGCGTCCCCGCCGCCTGCGCCTCGATGGCCACAAGCCCGAAGGACTCGCTGTACGAGGGCATGACCAGCACCGACGCCGCCCGGAACCAGTCCGCGAGCCGGTCCTGGCCCACCGGCGGGTGGAACCGGACCACGTCCGAGATGCCGAGCCGGGCCGCCAGCTTGTGCAGCCCCTCCGGCTTCGCCAGACCGCTGCCCGACGGGCCGCCGATCACCGGCACCACCAGCCGCGAGCGCAGCGACGGGGTCTCGGTGAGCAGCACCGCCACCGCCCGCAGCAGGATGTCGGGCGCCTTCAGCGGCTGGATGCGGCCCGCGAAGAGCGGGATCACGGCGTCCTGCGGCAGGCCGAGCCGGGCCCGGGCCGCCGCCCGGCCGTCCGCCGGGCGGAAGCGGTCCAGGTTCACTCCGGGGTGGACGACCGCGACCTTGCCGGGGTCGGCGTCGTAGAAGCGGACGAGCTCGTCGGCCTCCTCGGCGGTGTTGGCGATCAGCCGGTCCGCCGCGTCGACGATCTGCGTCTCGCCGATCACCCGGGCCGCGGGCTCGGGCGTGTCGCCGTCGGCGAGCGCGGCGTTCTTGACCTTGGCCATGGTGTGCATGGCGTGCACCAGCGGCACGCCCCAGCGCTCGGCGGCGAGCCAGCCGACGTGGCCGGAGAGCCAGTAGTGGGAGTGCACCAGGTCGTAGTGACCGGGCCGGTGGCCCGCCCAGGCCTGCATCACGCCGTGCGTGAAGGCGCACAGCTGGGCCGGCAGCTCCTCCTTGGCCAGGCCCTCGTACGGCCCCGCGTCCACGTGCCGGACCAGGACCCCGGGCGCCATCTCGACCGTGGGGGCGAGCCCGCCCGTGGTCGCCCGGGTGAAGATCTCGACCTCGATGTTGATCGCGGCGAGGCGCTTGGCGAGCTCCACGATGTAGACGTTCATGCCGCCCGCGTCGCCCGTGCCCGGCTGGTGCAGCGGCGAGGTGTGGACGCTGAGCATGGCGATCCGCCGCGGCCTGCGGTGGCCCCCGGGGAGCCTGAGCCGGGGCGGCCCCGCCAGGGTGCCGGTGAACCGGGACACGTACTGGCTCACGTCGACGTCCTCTCGACCGGGGGCAGGGCGGGTGGCACTGAGGCATAGCTCAATAGAGGGCTTGCACACGCCCTCAATGAGCGGTAACCACCGGAACCCTTCCTTCCATTCCACTTCCCCGCACTTTTGCCGAAAAGTTGCCCGCCACCACCTCTCATCAGGGGCGCCTACCCTCGTCGTATGGCTCCACCCAAGCGACCCGTCGGCACCGTCACGCGCGGCACCACCAACCCGAACCGGCTCCGCCGCATGGACCGCTGGATCGCCGAGGTCCACGGGCCCGCGCTGCGCCGCGCCGAGGCGCCGGTCGCGGTGGACCTCGGATACGGGGCGGCCCCCTGGACGGCCGTCGAGCTGCTGCAGCGGCTGCGGACCGCCGCGCCCGCCGTGTCGGTGGTGGGGATCGAGATCGAGCCCGCCCGGGTCGCGGCCGCGAAGCCGTACGAGAGGGAGGGCCTCACCTTCCTGCACGGCGGCTTCGAGGTGCCGCTGCCGCATCCGCCGCTGCTGATCCGGGCGGCCAATGTGCTGCGGCAGTACGAGGAGGGCGAGGTCGCGGCGGTGTGGGCGCGGCTGTGCGGGCGGCTCGCGGAGGGCGGGCTGCTGGTCGAGGGCACCTGCGACGAGATCGGGCGGCGGCACGTGTGGGTGGCGCTTGACGCGTCAGGGCCGCGCACGGTGACGTTCGCGACCCGACTGGGCTCCCTGGAGCGCCCGTCCGACCTGGCGGAGCGGCTGCCGAAGGCGCTGATCCACCGGAACGTGCCGGGCGAGCCGGTCCACGCGTTCCTGCGCGACTTCGACCGGGCGTGGGCGGCGGCGGCCCCGTACGCCTCGCTGGGCGCGCGGCAGCGGTGGATCCGGGCGGTCCGGGACCTGGCGGCGGACTGGCCGCTGCGGGACGGGCCGCGGCGGTGGCGGCAGGGCGAGGTCACGGTGGAGTGGGGGGCGCTGGCGCCTCGGGGGTGAAGCCGGGCCGACGGGACCGCGGCCTGCCGACCTCGCACGAGTGAATGCCGGGGTCGGGCGGCGTCGAGGGGAACGCACCGCGCCCGCCGTTCGTCCCACTCGCGGGGAGTGACCCGTGAGGTGCCGTCCGCCCCTGTCGTTTTGGGGGACGGCATGGCACCATCACGACGTTGCCAGAATGTTACTGACGGTAAATCACATACCGTTCTGTCTGGTGTTGTCCGGTTGTCCGGAGGGGGAGATTTAGTGCAGCCGCGCCGCTTGGCCACCGCGATCACCGTGGTGTGCGCCTTGACCGTGCTCGTGATGCCGGCCACGGCGTTCGCCGCGCCGAATCCGAAGCCGGATCCGACCGCGTCGACCGCTCCCCCGGCTCCGCCCCTGTCGTCGAAGGACCTCGACGACGTGCGCAAGGAGATAGACGAGCTCTACCGGCAGGCGGCGGTCGCGACCGAGGCGTACAACCAGGCCCAGGAGCAGACCAAGCTCCAGTCCGCGGAGATCGTGAAGATCGCCCAGGAGATCGTCAAGGGCGAGGAGCGGATCAAGCGGCTGAAGGACCAGGCGGGGGCGACGGCCCGGTTGCAGTACCGCACGGGCGGGCTGCCGCTCGGCGCGCAGATGATGCTCAGCGGCAACCCGGACGGCTTCCTGGACGGCGCCGACCGGCTGCGCCAGGGCCAGCAGGCCGCGCAGGGGATGCTGGCCGAACTGAACCGTACGCAACAGGACCTGGCGCAGTACTCGAAGGACGCCTCCGCCCAGTGGAAGAAGCTGGAGGCGAACCGGGTCAAGAAGGAGACCGCCAAGAAGGAGATCACCGGCAAGATCGCGGCCGCCGAGAAGCTGGAGTCCCAGCTGGAGGCGAAGGAGCGCGAGCGGCTGGCGGAGCTGGAGCGGCAGCAGCAGTACAAGGCGCAGACGGACTGGCTCAGTTCGGGGATATTGAAGGAGATCAACGGCAAGTCGAGCGAACAGGGCCGCAAGGCGGTGCAGTTCGCGACCGACCAGATCGGCAAGCCGTACGTGTGGGGCGCGGAGGGACCGAAGTCGTACGACTGCTCGGGCCTGACGTCCCAGGCGTGGCTCGCGGCGGGCCGGGGCATTCCGCGCACCTCGCAGGAGCAGTGGGCACAACTGCCGCATGTCGCCGTCAAGGACATGCGACCGGGCGATCTCATCATCTACTTCTCGGACGCGACACACGTCGGGATGTACATCGGGGACGGCGCGATCGTGCACGCCCCCCGGCCGGGGCGGAACGTGACGATCGCGGGCGCGGGCACGATGCCGATCCTGGGGGTCGTGCGCCCGGACAAGTAGCCGGACGCGTGGGGGCCGGGCAACAGGTGAGGCGTCGTCCGCCCCGGACGAGCAAGAGGCGGTCCGGGCAACGGATGAGAATGCCGTCCGCCCGGACAGGCAAGGAGTGGTCCGGGCGCCGGGTCAGGCTTCGTCCGCCCGGACAAGTGCGGCATGTGGCATATGCCATGAGCCATTTGCCGAACAGTCACCGAACGCCATTCCGCTGCGCGGCCCTCTGACGCTAGGGTCCCGGACTGGCGGCAACGCAGCCCGGCGTTCCGCGGCGCCCTCGGGAGGAGGGAGACCGGAATGCCCGCACCGCACATGTGGTCCCCTCGGACGCCCCGGCCGGGACCGGGCGAACCGGGACCGGGTACCCCGGGTACCCGGGCAGCCCCGGTCACCCCCGGCAGCCCGGCTGCTCCGGGCACCCCGGCGCTCCCGGTCACCCCGCACGCGACGAGGCTGGGCGGCCCGGGCCCCGCGACGGGCCCCGGCGCCCCGGGCATCGCCGCCGAAGCGGACGACCTCGCGCGACCGGGCGACCTCGTACGACCTGACGCCCTGCTGGGCCAGGGCGGCCCGGAAGTGCCGGGCCGTCCGGCGACCGAGACAGGTTCCGGCGCGACGGCCACGGGCCTGGGGACGGCCGCAGGCCTGGGCGCGGGAATGGGCGCGGGAATGGGCGCGAGCCACGGCCCCGGCACCGTCCCACACCCCGGACGCACCCCCGCCGCCCCCAACGGCACCACGCCGCAGACGGCCGCCGCCGCCCTCAACCTGCTCGTCATCGAGGACGACCCCGTCGGCCCCTTCACCGTCTCCGAGCTGCTGCACACCGCCGGGACCCGGGTGCGGATCCGTACCGCGCGCAATCTCACCGAGGCCGAGCGGCTGCTCACCGACGACGTGAACTGCATCCTCCTGGACCTCGCGCTGCCCGGCCGCGACCCCGACGACGAACTCGCCGCGCTGCGGGCCCTGCTGCGGCTCGCGCCCCGGCACGCGGTCCTCGCCCTCACCGCCTCCACCCACGCCGAACGCGCCGCCGAGGCCGTCCGCGTCGGCGCGCAGGACTACCTCTTCCGCGACGAGCTGGACGGCAGACTGCTGAGCCGGGCCATCCGGTACGCGGTGGAGCGCAAGCGCGCCGACACGGCGCAGTACAAGCTCGCGGAGTCACGGCTGCGCGCCCAGGAGAACGCCCGCCTGGAGCGCGGGCTGCTCCCGACACCGCTCCTGGACGGCTCCGACCTGCGGTTCGCCGCCCGCTACCGGCCGGGCCGGTCCCGCGCCCTGCTCGGCGGCGACTTCTACGACACGGTCCGCACCCCCGACGGCACCGTCCACGCCATGATCGGCGACGTCTGCGGCCACGGCCCCGACGAAGCCGCCCTCGGGGTGGAACTGCGCATCGCCTGGCGGGCGTTGACGCTGGCAGGCCTGTGCGGCGACGTGCTTCTGACGACCCTTCAGCAGGTCCTGGAGCACGAGCGCGACGGCGACGAGATCTTCGCGACGCTCTGTACGGTCGACATCGCCCCGGACGGCCGCCGCGCCGAGCTGAGCCTCGCGGGCCACCCGGCCCCGCTGATCGCCCGCGCGGGCAGCCCCGCGAGCCTGCTCGCGTACGAGAGCGGGGGCCCGGCGCTCGGGCTGCTGCCCCAGACCCGCTGGCCGCGCCGCCGGGTCGAACTGGGGGACGCGTGGAGCCTGTTGATGTACACGGACGGCCTGATCGAGGGCCGCACCGGTATCGGCAACCAGCGGCTCGGCCAGGAGGGCATGACCGACATGGTCAACCGTCTACTGACGACGGGCCTGCGCGGCGAGTCGCTCCTGGAGGCGGCGGTCACCGAGGCCCGCGAGCTCAACGGCGGTGAACTCACCGACGACGTCGCGGTGTTGCTGCTCGAACGGCCCCGGCCGGGCGACCGCCCCGTACGGTAGAGACCGGGCGCGGTACCGCGTGCCCCAAAGGGGCGCGGGGAACTGCGCGACCAGCCTCCCCCAAGCTCTCAACTCCGTTCGAGCAGGGGGGACCCCCATCAGCCCGCAGTCGAATACCCGCACTCCCAGCGGAGCGCTCAGCGGCCGCCGTTGTACGGTCCGTACGGACCGTCGCTGCTGGATCCGCCGCGACGGCCGCCGCGCCCGCGCCCGCCGCTGATCTGCCGAACCGCCGGGCGGACGTCCACGATGTAGACGATCACCGCCACCGCGCCGATGACCGGCAGGAACGAGAGCAGCGGGAACAGCACGCTGACCAGCAGCGCGATGGCCAGGATGATCAGCCAGAACGGCTTGGTCTGCTTGTCCACCGCGCGGAACGCGTCCTCACGGCGGAAGGCCGCGTCCACGAGCGCGAACAGGCTCAATGCGGTCAGGGCTGTACTCAGCAGCCACATGAACCCCGTGAATCCCTGCATCAGCACGGTCGTCCACCACCTTTCCCGGAATCGCTCCTACGCGGCCAAGGTACCCGTCCAACGAGGCGGACACCGAAAAGGTGCCCGCCGCCGCGACGGGCCCCGCTCACTCCGCGGGCTTGGCCGCGGTCTTCTTCGCCGTGCTCTTGCGCGCGGTCGTCTTCCTGGCGGGCGCGGGCTTGGCCTCGGCGGAGGCGGAGGAGTCGGCGGCCGGGGCCTCCGACTCGGACTCGGAGTCATTCGGCTCGACGGCCTCGGCGATCTCCGAGATCTCCTCGGCGGCCTCGCCGCGCCACTCCTTGACGACCTCCTGGCCACGCTCGGCCACCTTGTCGTACCCCTCACGGGCCTTGACCAGGGACTCCGCGGCGAAGCCGACCGCCTGGAGGGCGAAGTGCTGGACGGAGTCGCCCAGCTTCTTCACGTCGCCGTCGAGCGCGCCGACGACCTCGTTCACCTTGGCGGTGACCGCGGCCTGGGCCTCCTTGGCCTGGGCGACGACCTTGTCCTGGACGACCTTGGGGTCGGTCTTGCGCACGGCCTCGATCCGCGCCGGGACCTCGGTCTGGATCCGCTCGACGAGCACCGGGATCTTCTCCGGGACCTTCGCGGCCTGCTTGGCGCCGAGGTCGAGCGCGCCGGCGACGAAGAAGAGGGGCTTGGGGTCGGTCAGGGCATTACGCAGCTCATCGGTGACGGCCATGCTGGTTTCCTCCCGGATCAGTGATCGTTGCGTGGATCAGCTCTTGGGAGCCGATGGGTCATCGCCCGTGCCGTCGTCCTCGTCCTCGCCCCGGCCCGCGGCCGAAGCAGGTGCCTCCGCGTCGAGCCCGTTCTCCTTGCGGAAGGACTCGTAGATCTGGATCAGCACCTGCTTCTGCCGCTCGTCGAGCGAGGGGTCGGCGAGGATGACGCTCCGTGTCTCCGCCGCTTCCGGCGCCCGTTCGTCGAGGATCCCGGCCTGCACGTACAGCGTCTCGGCGGAGATCCGCAGCGCCTTGGCGAGCTGCTGCAGGATGTCCGCGCTCGGCTTGCGCAGCCCGCGCTCGATCTGGCTCAGATACGGATTGGACACCCCGGCGGCATCCGCGAGCTGCCGCAACGAGAGCTGGGCGTTACGCCGCTGCTCGCGCAGGAACCCGCCGAGATTGCCGACGTTGAGCGATGCCATACCCCGATACTGCCCCTTCTCCGCTAACTATTGCAAGCACATGCTTGCAAAAGTGTGCCGCGCCACGTCGGGCCGGGCACATTGAGGCCCACTCGCCCCCGTCAGACCCGGCTCGCCTCGACCTCCAGCGTGATCTTGATGGTGTCGCCGAGGGCCGCGCCCCCCGGGCCGCCGTGGACGCCGAAGGCCTTGCGGCTGATCTGGGTGGTCGCGGAGAAGCCCGCCGCCGCGCGGCCCTCGTAGCCCTTGCTGAAGCCGTTCAGCTCCAGGTCGAGGGTGACGGGCTGGGTGACGCCGCGGACGGTCAGCTCGCCGTCGGCCAGGAAGCCGTCGCCGCCGCCCGGCCGGATCCCCGTGGAGCGGAAGGTCATCTCGGGGAACTCCTCCGCGTGCAGGAACTCCTCCGACCGTATGTGCGCGTCGCGCTGCTCGTGCGCCGTGGAGACCGACGCGATCTTGATCGTGGCGTTGACCGAGGACTCCAGCGGGTTCTCGGCGAGCACGATCTCGCCCGCGAACTCGTCGAACCGGCCGCGCACATTGGCGATGCCCAAGTGCCGTACGGAGAAGGCGATCTCGGAGTGGATCGGGTCGATCGCCCAGGTGCCGGGCGCGTACCCGGGCAGATCGGCGGCCGAGGCGGTCGGCTCGGGAGAGGTGGAGGAGGAGGTGGACATGCTGGTGAGGCCCCCAGAAGACGTAAGCGGTCCAGTAGTGGAGTGATCGCGGTGCCGTGCGCCGGCCCCGCGTTTCCTTGCCCTGCGTAGGGCTCGGTCCCTTGCTTGAACCCTCCACAACATAGTGAGTCGGCGCCCCTCGCGCACCCAACCGCCCTATCCCGTGCGCATGTTGAACACCCTCACCGCAGCGCGTCCGGCAGCGGCCTGCTGTGCAGGACATCGAGCCGGGACACCGCCCGGGTCAGCACCACGTACAGCCGGTGCAGCCCCCGCTCCTCCGCCTCCGCGATCGCCGTCGGCTCCACGGCCACCACGTGGTCGTACTCCAGGCCCTTGGCCGCCGTCGCGGGCAGCACCGTCACCCGGGCCGCCGCCGTCAGGTCGTCCGCCTCCGCCGTCGCCACGCCCGCCGCCGCGAGGGCCGCGCGCAGCTCCGGCACGTCCGCGTCGCACGCGATCACGCCCACCGAGCCCTCCCGCGCGAGCGCCGCCCGTACGGAGTCCACCAGCGCGGACCGCACGTCCTCGACCCGCCGCAGCGCCAGCTCGCCGTCCCGGCGCAGCGAGCGGGACGGCGGTACGGCCACCTCCAGCGCCCCGAGCAGCCCGTTCGCCAGGGCCACGATCGCCTCCGGGACCCGGAAGCCGGTCGTCAGCGGGACCACCGGGGCGTCCGGCTTGCCGAGGTGCGCCAGGTGCTCCGGCCAGTCGCGGGCCGCCCACGGGGTGGTGCCCTGCGCCAGATCGCCGAGCACGGTCAGCGAGCCGAAGCCGGAGCGGCGGGCGACGGCCCGGCACTCCATCGGGGAGAGGTCCTGCGCCTCGTCGACGACGATGTGGCCGTAGCCCTGCGGGCGTTCGATCAGCCCGGCGAGCTCGTCGAGCAGCACCTGGTCGGCCGCCGACCACTTGGCCGACTTGTACGAGCGCGGCGCCCGGCTCCACAGCAGCCGCTTCTGCTCCTCCGCGCTCAGCACGCCGTCGGCGGCCGCCGCCAGTACGTCCGGATCGGTGAAGAGCGCCGCCAGGACCTCCTCGGGCGTGACCTTCGGCCAGGCCGCGTCCACGAACGCGGAGACCGGGCGGGCCCGGGAGATCCGTTGCAGCCAGGTGTTGTTCATCGGCCCGGCCCGGCGCTCGGCCTCCAGCTGGATGACGCGGACGGCCCGGCTGCGGACCCGCTCGCGGCCCACGGCGTACGGGGGCGCCTCGGCCCGTACCTCCGCGACGATCGTCGCCAGCTCGCCGCCGGTCACCCGCCAGCGGTACGAGCCGTCGGGCACCTCGACCGCCTCGTAGCTCCCGGCCGCGCCGACCCGTGCGTACAGCGCCCGGTGCAGCACCCGCGCCATCCGGGCGTCGTGCTTGACGACCGCCGCGGCCTCGTCGTCGACCGCCCGGACGGGCCCGCGCGCGACCTCGTCGTCGACCGTCGACTGCCGGATGTCGATCTCGCCGAGGGCGGGCAGGACCTGCGCGATGTAGTGGAGGAAGGTCCGGTTGGGGCCGAGGACCAGGAGGCCGCCGCGCTGGATGCGCTGCGGGTAGGTGTAGAGCAGATACGCGGCCCGGTGCAGCCCGACGGCCGTCTTGCCGGTGCCCGGGGCGCCCTGGACGCAGAGGGACTGCCCGAGCTCGGAGCGTACGAGGTCGTCCTGCTCGGGCTGGATGGTGGCGGCGATGTCGCGCATGGGGCCGACGCGGGGGCGCTCGATCTCGGCGGCGAGGATGCCGCCGACCTGTTCGGCGGCCCGTTCGGCCGGGGCGCCCAGCCGCTCGTCCTCCATGCTCGTGAGGTCCTCGGGGGCGCCGAGGCTGCCCGGGGCCCAGCCGAAGCGGCGGCGGACGGCGACGCCCAGCGGGTCGCGGGCCCCGGCCTGGTAGAACGTCCGCGAGACGGGCGCCCGCCAGTCGACGACCAGCGGCGGCGCCGAGGGGTGCTCGCTGATGCGGCGGCGGCCGATGTAGTAGCGCTGCCCGGCGTGGTCGCCGGACGCCCCGCCGTCCTCGAAGTCGAGCCGCCCGAAGAACAGCGGGCTGTCCGGCTCCTGCCGCAACTCCTTCGCCCAGCTGCGCAGTTGATAGCCGAGCACTTCGGCGTCCGCGCCGGAGGCGAACGCGTTCTCACCGATGACGACCCGGACGTCCGCGCCCTCGACCATGCCGGCCAGGGCCGCGCGGCAGGCTTCGTGGTAGGTCCGTTCCTGACTGAGTTCGCGGTCGAGTGGCGTCATGCCGCCAAGCGTAACGCAACTCGGTTAAATTTTTTACTCAGTAACGAAATATGGGGCGCCGTTTGCTACGCGTACCGCCCGAGCCCGTCCCGCAACTGCGCGAACGCCTCCTCAGCGGCCACGACCGCACTCCCGTGGACCTCCTCGGCGCTCTCCCCGGCCTGGATCCGCCGCCAGTTCTCCTCCGCGAGGATCCGCTGTACGGCGACGATCTGGCCCGCCGCGAGGCGCGCCCCGATGTCCGTGCCCAGGGCCGCCGCGAGCGCGCCCTCGGCCCGGCCCTGGTACGAGAACAGCCGCGCCACCAGGCTGGGCGTCCCGTACAGCAGCCCGTGGTACGCGCGGACCCGCGGGTCGTCGTTCAGCCCGGTCACGGGGTCGCGGCGGTCGAGCCCGTCGAGGAAGTGGCGGCGCAGGGAGGGCAGCGGGGCGAGCCCCTCCGTGCGCCCCTGTGCGACCACCCGGGCGGCCTCGTCCTCGTGGTCGGAGAACCGGTGCAGGGCCAGGTCCTCCTTGGCCGGGAAGTAGCGGAAGAGGGTGGGCTTGGAGATCCCGGCGGCGGCCGCGACCTCCGCGACCGGCACGTTGTCGAAGCCCTTCTCCAGGAAGAGGGCGATCGCCACGTCCGAGACGGCCTGGTACGTCTGCTGCTTCTTCTGCTCCCGCAAGCCCATGGGGTGAGCGTACGGGGAGGCCGCGGGAGGGGCCGGGGCGACGGGCGCTTGACCTCAACCCCACTTGAGGAAAAAGACTCCGATCAAGAAAGGCGTTCGGCGAACGCCTCGACTCACATTCGACTCACAACGGGGATGGGTGATCGGCATGCGCGTGGCACAGGTGGAGGAGTTCGGCGGCCCGGAGGTACTGGTTCCGGCGGAGCTGCCGGACCCGGTGGCCGGGCCCGACGAGGTGGTGATCGCGGTCGACCACATCGACACGCTCTTCGTGCAGACGCAGATACGGGCGGGGGCGTTCGGGGAGTACTTCGACGTCGAGCCGCCGTACGTGCCCGGCGGCGGCGTCTCCGGCACGGTCGCCTCGACCGGCGCGGAGGTCGACCCGGCGGTGTGGGCGGGGCGCCGGGTGATCGCCGCGGTCGAGCCCGGCAGCTACGCCTCGCTGACCGCCGTCCCCGTCGACCACCTGGTCCCGGTCCCCGACGGCGTCGGCCTGCGCGAGGCGGCCGCGCTGATCCACGACAGCGTGACGGCGCTGGCCCTGCTGGACCTCACGGACCTGAAGGCGGGCGAGACGGTCCTGGTCACGGGGGCGTCGGGGGGCATGGGCACGCTGCTCGTCCAGCTGGCCCGGTCGCGGGGAGCGAGGGTGGTAGGAGTGGCAAGAGGGGTTGAAAAGATGGAGCTGGTACGGGAGTTGGGTGCCCACGAGGTGGTGGACGCGGCATCCCCGGACTGGCCCCGGCACGCCGCCGAGGCTCTGGGCGGGGCGGGCGCGGACGTGGTCCTGGACGGAGTGGGCGGCGAACTCGGCGCGGCGGCGTTCCCGTTGACGGCCCCGGGAGGCCGCTTCTCGGCCCACGGCGCGCCGACGGGCGGCTTCACTGCGGTACCGCCGGATGAGGCCCGCGCCCGCTCGATCACGGTACTGGGCATCACCGACGTCCAGATCCCCCCTGCGCGACGCGTGTCCTTGGCCACCCGGGCCCTGGAGGAGGCGGCAGCGGGCCGTCTGCGGACGGTTGTCGGGGCGGTGTACCCGTTGGAGCGGGCGGGGGAGGCGCATGCGGCTATTGAGGGGCGGGGGGTGGTGGGGAAGGTGCTGTTGAGTGTGTAGGGGGTGCGTCTGCGGGCCGTCTTGGGCTGGTCGCGCAGTTCCCCGCGCCCCTTAAATGCCGCTGCGCGGCATCCCCTGGACGCCCCGGAGGGGCGCATCTTAGGGGCGCGGGGCTGTGACATTTGCGGCTCCGCCGCGCGGGCGCGAGCAACCCACCACAACCCGCAGACAAACACCGGGCGGAAAAGGGCCGCGGCTACCTCCACTCACCCGCGTCACCCGCGCCCGGCAGCGCCTTCGCCAGGTGCCGGTTGGCCACCTGGCGGCTCGGCAGGCCCAGCGCGGATGTGGCGGCCATGATGGTGTACGGGTACGCCGCGAGTGCCCGGCGGACGTTTTTGGGGGCTTCCAGACCGGATCCGGCCCGGTGCAGGTCGACATAGGCCGAGCGGACCACCTCGATCCACCGGTAGACCTTGATGTCCTCCGCCCACCCCTTGGTGTATTCGTCGCCCAGCCGACTGGCCCAGCGCTCGTACATGCGGTGGCGGATCCACGATCTGTGCGGCGTCAGATGCAGATGGCGCACCAGGTCGTACAACGGGTCGCCGACCATGGCCAGTTCCCAGTCGATGAGGGTGAGTCCACCGGCACCGTCGATCACCAGGTTCCAGGGATTGAGGTCCCCGTGCAGAAGCACCGAGCGGCGCTCGGACACTTGGTGGCGGCCGAGGATGTCCCGCAGCCGGTGGGCGTCGGGCAGTCCGAGCACCCGGGCGAGTTGCATCGTCTCCTTCGGCAGTCCCGTCACGAGGTCGGCGAGGCGCGCACACAGCCACACGTAGAACCCCTCGGGCCTCGGCTCCCCGCCGAACCGGGCTACCGGAACCAGTGTCAGGTCACACAACTGGTCGACCAGCTCGTCCGCCTCGCTCGGCAGCAGCCCGTCCTTGGGGTGCAGGGGGGCCCGCATCCCGTCCGGACAGCCGACGTACGAGTGGACGGCGAAGTCGTCTCCGGGGCGGGTGGAGCCGACGGCCAGCAGGCGGGGGGCGCGCACCCGCTTGCAGAAGATCTCCAGGGCCCGCAGCACCTCGTTCTCGTCCAGACGCCCCATGTGCTCGAACCCCGCGCCGCCGAGCCTGCGGCGCACGATCACCATGGCATCGACGGGCTCCCGCACCCGTACGACCGTGTTGAGGTGGCCCGTCCCCTTGAAGACGTGATCCGACCCGGCCGCCCCCTCGGCGGCCAGCGCTTCCCGCACCGCCGCGTCGGGGAAGCGGACCCGCGCCTCGAACCCGTCGGCCCGGTGCCATACGAGGGACGGTGCGCGCCGTGTCGGCCTCTTCCGGCTGTTGAGGCGGGCGGTGTACCAGCGGTAGAGGATGTTCTCCACCTCGGTCACCCCGGGCAGCTCCCCGAGGGCCAGTGGCTCTCCGGCCCGCTCCAGGGCATCGCTGATGCTCCGCGCGGCTACGCGCAGCCCCTCGGGTTCGGCTGCGGAGCCGAGCCCCCGTGCCGCGCGCATGGTGTCCGGAAACACCGACTGGGCCCGCTCGAAATCCACATAGTGCCGGAGCTCCTGCTCCATGGACGTGACCGCCGCCGGACGCTCCTGCCCCACGGCCAGCCGCCAGGCAGCCGTCACTTCGGCCCATTGCTCCATGGGGTAGCGCATCCGTACGAGATGGGTGGCGAGGTCGTGCAAGGGGTCGCCGTACGAGGCGAGTTCCCAGTCGACGCAGATCAGCGGCGGATCGGCACCGAACGGGACGATCACGTTGTCCCTGTGGAGATCGGTGTGGAGCAGAGCGTAGGGGCGTGGGGTCAGCGTCGGCAGCCTCTCGGCATACCTCCGCAGCACGTCCTCCGGCACTCCGAGCGCGACGAACAGCACACCGAATTCAGTCCAGTTGGGCTGCCTCACCTGCTCTTCGGCCAGGATCGCGAGCCTCCGCAGGAATCCCGTGCTGTCACCGTCGCGCGGCCAGGACGTCGGCAGCGGCGGCAATGCGCACCGGGGCACCTTGGTCAGGTCGGCGAACAGACCGGCCAACGACGCGACCAGAGCGGGGTCGAGCCGCATACCGTCAGGGCAGAGCGCCGACAGCGGCACACCTTCCACATAGCTGTGAATGCCCGTGTCACCACAGGCCATCAGGAGCTCGGGAGCATGCGGGACCCGTCCCCGGATCGCCTCCAGGATGCGGCCTTCCTCCGGCCAGGTCCTGATGACGACGCCCAGTACGTCTTGGGCCCGCTGCCGCACGGTGACGGTCTCGCCCGGCTCTCGGCCCAGCAGTCTCGCCATCGGCTCGTCGAGCCTGACGAAGAAGTTGAGGTGGTGATGCCCGCGGCTCACGGTGCCCTGGCGGAGCGCATCGCGCAGGAAGACCCCGCAGACGCCGGTCGGCGAACCACTGGGCGCCGGAGGACCGGCCACATGGGGACTGCCGGCCACCTGGGCCACTCCCTGGATGATTCAACGACGCTGGCGATGACGAGCAGAGCCTACGGGCGAACCCGCCTCTGCTCGCCCGCAGTTGCACCACTCGGATGCCAAGTAGCCCCAGAGAGTGAATTACCCCACTCCTCGTCGAACCAGCGTTGGGACTCCCGTACGAATAGCGAGCCGTGGGACCCGGGATCTGGGCCCGTCTCGTAGTGGATCAGAGTCGCTTGCATTCCGAGTATGTCCACCGCATCGACCTCTCCTCCCGCGTGGAGCGTGATGACACGGCGCTCCGACCGGTAGAGGGCATGCAGCGCCTCGGTCCGGTTGACCAGATAGAGCTTGAACTGAGGTCTTGCCCTTGTGTATCTGACAGTCACGGTCACGGACGGCACCCATCCCTCGGTTTGCAGGTCCTCCAACGTCCTGCGCACCATCCCGGTCATGACGTCGATGATTCCGTGCAGTCGCTCCAACAGGGGCGAACTGTCGCCGCCGTCGTAAAGCCTCGGAAGATCCATCAGGGCGTCCTTGGCGGGCAGGAGCATGCGGACCGTGATGGCGCGAGGCGAGATCTCGCGTCTCCGGATCCGGCTTGCCTGCTCCTGGAGACGGCCCACCAGTGACTCCGAGGTGAGGCTGTACACGTCCAGGGTGACCTTCTCCGCCGCGAACGCCTCATCGAAGACAAGGGCGAGATTGACCTGCTTGGCGCGGCCCTGCGGGCGGTCGGGCGAGTGAATGCTCTGCGTCTTGACGACCCGGTTCCCCCGGCCCTGCTCGGCCCTGATCCAGCCCTCGCTCCGCAGCTCTCGCAGGACCCGCTGGACGGTGTCCCGGGACACGTCGAACTCCGCGGCGAGCTCACGCTCGGAAGGCAGCAGCCGGTCGATCGGGTAGGTGCGGCCATCGGCCAGCCGACTGCGCAGGGTGTCCGCGACACGCTGGAACGCCCTGCCCGTCCCTCCACCGACTCGCTTACCGACCACACCTGTGACCGTACTGCTCCCGGTACCTCGGCATGCCACTTTCAGTCATATAGGAACCCGAACAGACGGCGGGTTAAAGGATCTGGAGGCTCGGGGACATAGTCCTCAACACCAATTCAGTCCAGTTGGACTGGTATTGATCAGTCCAACTAAAGGCAAACAGGGAGGACCCCATGACGCAGCGCTCGTCCACCGCCGGCGCCTCACAACCCGCCGACGCCCCGCACCGCATCGAGCACCCGCCCCAGCGAGGTCACCACCAGCGGCGCCCCGGCCCGGCGCAATCGTTTCGCCCGCCGGGCGTCTCGCGCATATCCCAGGAAAGGGACGCCCGCTCGCTGAGCGGCATCCCAGTCCGTGGCGGTGTCACCGATCATCAGCGCGGCCGCGGGGCGCGAGCCCAGGGAGTCCAGGGCCTGGTGGAGGCAGTACGGGTCCGGCTTCAGCAGATCCAGATCGGTGGTGCGGCCGTGGATGTGGGGGGCGAAGCAGTCGAGGAGTCCCCGTGCGGCCAGGTAGCGCTCCACCGCGCGCGGGGAGTTGTTGGTCGTTATGGCCAACCCCCTGCCGCCGAGCCGCCAGGCCCGTATCAGCTCGTCGGCGTACGGGGTAGGCGTGGCGCTCACCGCAGCGCCTGTCTCCTCCCTGGTCAGCCGCTCCTCCAGCTCACCGACCAGCCCGCTGCCCGGGCGCAGTTCGCTCACGATCTTCAGAACGCGATGCGGGTCTCTGGAGGCCTGCACGCGGAGCCCTCGCGCCTTCGCGAGGCGCTTCATCCTGCGCGCCACTCCGGGCGCGCTGTGGTGGGCGAAGAGGCGGCAGACAGGGCCGTCGAAGTCGAAGAGCACGCATTCAGCTTTCGCGATCAAACCCGTCAGGTCCTCGATCACGGTCGCCGCCAACGACAAGTTCGTAAGATTTCAGGGGTCATCAGGACAGTTTCAGCTCCGAAGTGATCGTATTCCAGACGCCGTCGAACCACCGTTGCGACCGTTCCACGAAGGCGGCGTCCCGCGACCCCCCGCTGCGCAGGTACTGGAACAGCATCGACTGGTTGCCCAACGAGTCGTAGATCTCGACCGACGTGTCGGCGATCTCTTGTTCGCGCGCGGTGATGTCGTAATAACCGAACAGTGCTTCGGAGCCGTTGAGCAGGTACAGCTTGATCGGGGAGGTCAGCGGGAGCGCCTGGAACTCGATACGGACGTCGATCCCCTCGATGATGTGCAGCGCCTCCAGGTTGTTGTGCAGGACCAGCCCTTGCGTATTGCGCTGCCTCAGCCAGCGCTCATGGACCAGTTGGTCGCCGTCCGCCGAGCGGTGCACCGGCCGGGGAAAGGCCAGATTGATCCCCCGGTCCGGCAGCAGGATGCGGAAGTGGACCGAGTCCGGGCGGAACGCGCCCGCGTGGATCGCGCCCAGCGGTTCCCCCAGCGCCAGGTTGAGCGTCTCCGTCGTCAGGCACACCGCGTCGATCCGCACCTCCTTCGCGCGGAACGCCTCCGCCACCCGGGGGCTGAGGACCGCCGCCGTCCGCTTGGGCTCCTCGTCCGCCGGGCGGGAGGCGGCCGGTACGGCGCTGGCGATCTTCGCCGGGGCGCCCTTGCGGCCCTCGGTGATCAGGCCCTCGCCGTGCAGCTGCTGCAGGGCCTGGCGCACCACCGTCCGCTCCACGCCGTAGTGCTCCACCAGCCAGGCCTGGGTGGGCAGTTTGGCGCCGACCTTGAGCTCACCCGCGCGGATCCGGGCCCGCAGGGAGGCCGCCACGTCGTCGGACGTGCGCCTGGCGTCCCCGCCGTCCGTCACCTCAGGTTCCGAAGTCACATCTGAACGCTACAACTATCCGACAGCAATGGGGAGTTGTCCGTGAGTTGGTTTATGGGTCTTCAGGTAGCGGGACAACTTCACCAAGTTGTCCGCCAACTTGGTGAAGTTCTACGGGGAGGGACTCCATGCCTCTGATCGCGCTCATAGTCGCCTTAGCCCTCGTCGCCTCCGAGAAGCTCGTCCACCACAAGCTCGGGGCCATCGGCACCGTGGGGATCGTGGTGCTGACCGTCGGCGTCCAGACCCACGACAGCACCTTCACCGTCATCGGCGCGGCCGCGATCCTGGCCGCACTGATCCCGCAGGCGGACAAGTGAGTGCCGTCCCCCCGCCCGGCCTCAGAACATGTCCGGGCACCAAGCCCGCCGCGACGTCCGCAAGAGGGCGTCCGCCCGGGCCGCTGCCCCCGCCGTCTCCTCGGCGGCCAGGCCCAGCGCGGCCAGTCGTACCGCCGACTCGTCGCCCAGATACAGCGTCCCCAACTCCCGTACGTCCAGAGCCAGATCAGCCCGCTCGGCCGTCGGCGCGCACACCGCGCCCGACGCGTCCGCGTCCAGGCGGTAGCGGCCCGACGCCAGGCCGGACGCGTCCGTGACCTCCAGGACCAGGGTGCCCGAGGACGCGTACGTACGCGCTTCAAGGGCTCGTACGACGTCGAGGACCCGCAGCCACAGGAAGTCCGCGTGCGTCACCATCCGGGCCGCGCGCGGGTCCGGGAGGAGCAGCGGGAGCAGGTCGTCGGGGGCGCGGTAGCCGGTGCGGACCTTCGTTATCCAGTCGACCGAGCAGATGAAGTGCCACAGCGCGCGCTCGGCGGCCGGGGTCAGCCCGAGCAGGCCGCGCACCGTCGCCGTGTTCAGCGGCTGCTTGGCGTCCGTCCACGTCTCGTCCGCGTGGTACGCCGCCAGGCCCTCCACCTCGCCCGCAGCCGACCGGTACACCGCCCAGAACGGCTCGGTCCACGGCTGGTCGTCCCGCCGGACCGCGCCCGTGTTCAGGTCCCACCAGCGCGCGTTCCGGCTCACCGCGCCCGGCTGGCCGGCCCGGAAGCGCTCGAAGAGGTCGGGGCCCAGCTTGCGTACGTCCTCGGAGTCGGCCAGCTCGATGCGGGCGCCGTCCTGCGGGCCCGACCAGCGCGGGTCCAGGCCCGACCGGCCGGTGTCGACCTCCCACTCGGCGGTCCAGGTGGCGGGGCCGAACCCGTACCGCCCGTAGATCGGGTACTCGGCGGCGATCAGCGTCGCCGCCACCTCGCCGCGCTTCTTCGCCGCCGCCAGGTCGTTCGCCATCATCTTGCTGAGCAGGCCGCGCCTGCGGTGCGTCGGGGAGACCGTGACGTTGGTGACCGCGCTGGTGGGGACGGCCGCGCCGCCCACCACCGTCAGCTCCTGCGCGAACGAGCGGAAGGTCGCCACGCACCGGCCGTTGTCGAACACGCCCTGCGTACGCGCCAGATCGCTGTTGGCGAGACGGTTCACCAGGTCGTTCTCGCCCACCACCGGCGGCCGCAGGAAGCCGGTGCTGACGGCCTTGAGCCAGTCGCCGAACTCGGCTTCGGAGACGGTACGGAGGTCGAGGGCAGGGGTGGCGGAGGCGGCGTCGTGGCGGCTCGGGCTCATACCGCCACGCTAGGCACGCCCCCGCCCGGCTGTCGCCCCAATTTCCCCGGCCCCACGGCAGCCCCTCAGAACGCCGCCCGGACCTCCCCCACCCGCTCCGCCCCGCCCAGCAGCGGCGCGCTGCCGATGCGGTCGACCACCGGTGCGTCCACGCCGAGCAGGCGCAGCGCGCGGGCCAGGACCGGGCCGAGGGCGCGCGCGGCACCGTCGTCGACCTTGAAGGCGAGCGCGCGGCCGTCCGGCAGCGCCACCGCCTGCACCGCCTCCGCGCCCATCTTCGACAGCACCCCGGGCACCTCGCGCATCAGCCAGGTGTCGGGGCGGCGGGTGCCCGCCACGTACTCGGGGTGCGCGCGCATCGCGTCCGCCACCCGGCGCTCCGGCGTGCCGGGCTCGGCGAGCACGAACGTACGGAACGCCCGCGCCAGACCCGTCAGGCTGATCGCCATCAGGGGCGCCCCGCAGCCGTCGGTGCCGACCGTCGCGACCGGCTCGCCCGCCGCCGCCTCCACGCCGTCGTGGACCAGCCGCTGGAGCGGGTGGGCCGGGTCGAGGTAGGTCGCCTCGTCCCAGCCGTTGAGGCGGCAGGCGGCGAGCATGGCCGCGTGCTTGCCGGAGCAGTTCATGGTGACCCGGTCGCGGACGTGGCCGGCCGCCAGGTACGTCTCGGCCTCGGCCGGGTCCAGCGGCAGGTCGGGCGGGGTCTGGAGGTCGGCCGGGGTCAGCCCGTGCTCGGTGAGCATCTTGCGGACGAGGTCGAGGTGGAAGCCCTCGCCCGAGTGGCTGGCGGCGGCCAGCGCGAGGCGCTCCCCGGAGAGGTCGAGCCCGGCCCGCAGCACGGCGGCGGCCTGCATGGGCTTGTTGCTGGAGCGCGGGAAGACGGGCGCGGCCGGGTCGCCGAGCGCCAGCTCCACACTGCCGTCGGCCGCCAGCACCACCAGCGAGCCCCGATGATGGCCCTCGACGAAACCGGAACGTACGACTTCGGCGAGGACCGGGGGTATGACGGTGTCGGTGGTCATGGCGGGGCCTTCCAGGCATGGACCCGCCTCGTAACCTCGAAGTGACCTTCGAATCAGTGGTCAGATGAGCAGGTCGTCTACTTGTGCTTCGCCTTCACGGTACCTGCGGGCGATCTCCGCACTGCAATCGTCGGCCGTCCGCTGGAGGTGCTGGCGGCGCCGCGAGACCTGCTGCTCGTAGCGGATCAGCCGCCCCATCGCGGTGTGCAGCTCGTCGTCCGTACGGGCGTCGAGGTCGGAGAGCTGGACCTCCGCGTCCATCTCGGCCGCGAGCCGCCGGTACTCGGCGCTGCGCGGCGTGGAGAGCGTCACGTGGCGGGCGGAGGCGCGGTGCGGCGACGGCGCGTCCGCCAGGATCTCGGAGAGCCGCTCCACGACGGGCGTGTGCGGTCCGGTGCGCCGGGCCAGCTCGGCCCGCAGGATGTCGATGCGCCCGTGCAGCAGCCGCCGCACATAGCTGAGGTCGGCCTCGTCGCTCTGCGACCGGCGCCGCAGCGTCCGCAGCTCCGGCAGCCGCAACCCGGTCAGGTCATGGTCCTTCGGTACGGGCAGATGGTCACCGGCACGCTGTACGGGCGGTCTGGAGACGGCCGCCCGCGCGGCCGACGGACTCGTCCGGGTCAGCGAAACGGGGCCGGGCGGGTGCTGCCCGGCGCCAGGAGTGCTCATGCGTCTTACCGTCCCCTCGACCGGTGCGGGATAGGGCGCACCGCCTGGCAGCATCGTGCCACTCCCGGTGGCGCATATGCAGACGCACACCACCCGTTCGGCCCCCGTCGGACCGGATTGGTGCGTGGAATAGGTTGGGTCCCATGCGAGCGGTGGTACAGCGGGTCGACGGCGCGAGCGTCGTGGTGGCGGGCGAGACGGTCGGCGAGATCACCGGCGAGGGCCTGTGCGTCCTGGTCGGGGTCACGCACGGGGACACCCCGGAGAAGGCCGCGCAGCTGGCCCGGAAGCTGTGGTCGGTGCGGATCCTGGAGGGCGAGAAGTCCTGCTCGGACGTGAACGCCCCGCTCCTGGTGATCTCCCAGTTCACCCTCTACGGCGACGCCCGCAAGGGCCGCCGCCCCACCTGGAACGCGGCGGCCCCCGGCGAGGTGGCCGAGCCCCTGGTGGACGAGGTGGTGGCTCAGCTGCGGGCGCTGGGGGCGAGGGTGGAGACGGGCCGCTTCGGAGCGGACATGCGGGTGTCCTTGACGAACCATGGCCCGTTCACGGTGCTGCTGGACCTGTAGGCGGTTCGGCTGCGGACCGTGCTGGGTTGCTCGCGCAGTTCCCCGCGCCCCTTAGTGGCTGGGCCGATGCACAGGTTCGGCCACGCCCGGCATTTGAGGGGCGCGGGGAACTGCGCGACCAGCCCCCACCGGGCCGCAGCCGAACGACCGCGCAGAGCCGGAGGCTACGGCTCGACCACGACCTCCTGAGCCGCCGCGGTCCCACCCGCCAGCAGCTCCGCATCCACCGCCACATTCCGCTTCACCAGCGCCAGCGCGATCGGCCCCAGCTCGTGGTGGCGGGCCGACGTCGTGATGAAGCCGATCTGGCGGCCCTCGTCCCCGTCCGCCGCCACCCGCAGCGGCGTCCCGTGCGCCGGCAGCAGCACCTCGCTGCCGTCCAGGTGCAGGAAGACCAGCCGGCGCGGCGGCTTCCCCAGGTTGTGGACGCGCGCGACCGTCTCCTGGCCCCGGTAGCAGCCCTTCTGGAGGTGCACGGCGGTGCCGATCCAGCCCAGCTCGTGCGGGATGGTGCGGTGGTCGGTCTCCAGGCCGAGCCGCGGCCGGTGCGCCTCGACCCGCAGCGCCTCGTACGCCAGGATCCCGATCGCGGGCCCGTGCGAGGCGGCGAACGCCTCCAGCTCCTCGCGCGGCAGGAACAGGTCCCGCCCGTGCGAGGCCTCCCGTACCACCGTGCCCGAGGGCACCTCGGCGATCGACCCGGCGGGCAGGTGCACCACCGCGAAGTCCGCGGTGCGGTCCGCGACTTCGACGCGGTAGAAGAACTTCATCGACTCCAGGTACGCGACGAGGTCGTCCTGCGTACCGGGCTCGACGTGCGCCCACACCGTCGTACCGTCGTCGACGAGATAGAGCGCGTGCTCGATGTGGCCGTGGGCGGAGAGGATCAGCGCCTCGGTGGCGAGGCCCGGCGGCAGGTCGCTGACGTGCTGGGTCAGCAGCAGGTGCAGCCAGCTCAGCCGGTCGTCGCCGGTGACGGTGACGACACCGCGGTGCGAGAGGTCGACGAGGCCGGTGCCGTCGGCGAGGGCGCGCTGCTCGCGGAACAGGTCGCCGTAGTGCGCGGCGACACCGTCGTCGGGCCCCTCGGCGGGGACGGCGCCGGGCAGGGACAGCAGAGGGCTCTTCATGCAGGCAAGCCTACGACGCGGCACTCGAAGCGTTACTTGGCATTGCTTGAGGCATCGCTTGAGGCGTTCTTGGCGCACTTCTGGCACTGGCCGAAGATCGCGAAGTGCTTCATGTCGGTCGTGAAGCCGAACGTCGAGCAGAGCTTGGCGGTGAACTCCGCCGCCACGTCCACATCCGCCTCGATCACCGACGTACAGTCCCGGCAGACCAGGTGGATGTGGTGATGGCGGTCCGCCAGGTGGTACGTCGGGGCGCCGTGGCCCAGATGGGCGTGCGAGACCAGACCCAGCTCCTCCAGGAGCTCCAGGGTCCGGTACACGGTGGAGATGTTCACGCCGCCCGCCGTCTTCCTCACCTCGGTGAGGATGTCGTCGGGCGTCGCGTGTTCCAGTACGTCGACGGCCTCCAGCACGAGCTGGCGCTGGGGGGTCAGCCGGTACCCGCGCTTGCGGAGGTCGCTCTGCCAGTCGGTGGTCACCACACGCCCAGTGTAGGAGCCACCCCGGGATTACCGGCTCCGCGAACGGATCTCCCTGAAACGGATCTCCTACTTGAAGAAGGCGATCCCGTCGTCCGGCAGGTCACCCAGGCCCCGGGCCATCGCCGCGACCTCTTCGGGCGTGACGACCTTCTTGAGGTGCGCGGACATGTACGGACGGAGCTCGACCTCGGGGGTGGCCTTCTCGCCGACCCACATCAGGTCGCTCTTCACGTATCCGTAAAGACGCTTGCCGCCGGTGTACGGACCGGAGGCGGCGGTGCGCGCCACGGCGTCCGTCACCAGGTCGATCTGCGGCTTCTGGTCGGCGAGCTCGCCGTACCAGATCTCGACGACGCCCTGGTCGCGGACCATGACGACCTCGACCTTGCGGTCCTTGTCGATGCGCCAGAAGCCGGACTCGCTCTCCAGCGGCTTCACCTTGTTGCCCTCGGCGTCGAGGATCCAGGAGTGCGACACGTACTCCAGGAAGTCCCGGCCGTCGTGGCTGAAGGTGACGGACTGGCCGAAATTGGCCTTCTCGGCGCCCGGGAAGTCGGTGACGCCCGCGCCCTCCCACGTGCCGAGGAGGAACGCGAGGGGGACGAGGTCCGGGTTCAGGTCGGACGGGATCTCGATCATGAGGCTTCGATCAGTCTTTCGTTACGTCTGCGGCTGGGGCGCGGTTCAGCGCTGGCCCTGGTACAGCTTCTTCACGGCCAGACCGGCGAAGGCGAGGACACCGACGCAGACCAGGACCAGCAGGGTTTCGAAGAAAGCCTCAAGCACGGGGTGCTCCTCGGATGAGCGTGTGGGCAGTAAAGGGCCGTACCCCAGCCTAATGGGTTGAGCCACGGCCTTCTCTGTGAGGTGCGCCGCCGGGCGGTGCGGCGTCGCGCATTACAGTCGGCACATGGCCAAGAAGCTCGTGATCAAGGTGACCGCCGGGGCCGACGCCCCCGAGCGGTGTTCGCAGGCGTTCACCGTGGCGGCGGTCGCCGTCGCCAGCGGGGTCGAGGTCTCGCTCTGGCTGACCGGCGAGTCGTCGTGGTTCGCCCTGCCGGGCCGGGCCGCCGAGTTCGAACTGCCGCACGCGGCACCGCTGCCGGACCTGATCGACGGGATCCTCGCGGGCGGCGGCACGATCACCGTGTGCACGCAGTGCGCGGCCCGCCGCGACATCACCGAGAAGGACCTGATCGAGGGCGCGCGGATCGCGGGGGCGCAGGTGTTCGTCCAGGAGGCGATGGCGGAGGAGACGCAGGCGCTCGTCTACTGAGGGCGCTGCGCGCCCCTCAGTACTTCTTCTTGCCGTCGAGCTCGTCCCACCACTCGTCCGACTTCGGGTCCCCGGACGGATCGTCCCACCAGCGGTCGTCCGGGCCACGCCGGTTCGCCACCATCGCCGCGACCGGCGGGATCACCATCGCGACCACACACATGGCGACCGCGGCCGGAACCGACCACAGCCGCACGAAACCCCAGGCGGACACGAACAGCACCAGGCATCCGCCCATCAGCCAGAAGTACTCGCGCCGACGCCGGGCCAACATAAGTCCAGCGTACGACCGTGCACGCCGGGCGGAAACGGCCGTGGCCGACCCGAAGGGCCGCACCCGGTCCAGGAAGCGTCCAACCGTTCCTACGCACTGGATATGAGCGGATCCTGAACCCAGGTCCGCCCCTCAGTGGCCCGCCCCGAACGGTCGTGAGCGGACTGGACCCGTGCCTCCAGCCGTCGGCGAGGTGCATCACGTGCACCGTCCTCCGACCGGGGGCGGGCCCTGGGTGCGCGGTGAGGGCCGGGCGGGATGCGGAACACGGGCGGGCGATGGTCCTCCGTACCGGCCCCGCCACGCGCGTTCGCGCGCTGCGGGACGGCTTCCGTCGTCCTGCGGGGCACGGTCTTCTCTGCCCTGCGCCGCGCACCCAGCCACTGGCCGCGCCTCCCGATCACGACGGCCGAAGCGTCGTGCCGGGACGTCTTGTGTCTCGTGGTGCTGATGGGCCGCCGCCAGTGTTGAGCGCCCCAGCGGCTCGTGTACGCGGGATCCACGACGATCACCGCGAGCCCAGCCCTGTGGACCATGGCCACCAAGCGGGCCACGAACCGGGCCGTCGGCATCCCTGCCACCAGCCATCGGAACCTCCGGCCGCTCCGCCCCTTCCAGCCGCAGCTCTCACGGTCGGTCGTGAAGCCGAGGTCCTCGACGACCAGGGCAGTCGCTCCGCGCTGCCGTGCCAAGCGGATCAGCTCACTGCAGGCATGCCGGACCTGGGCGTCCCGATGCGTCGCCCGGCCCGTGTAGTCGACGTCGAGCCGGTCCGGGCGTCCGACCGGATTGCCGTGCCGGTCCAGCCGCCAGGCAGCGAGATGGTCGACGTTGTGGTCGGCTCCCAGCACTCCTCCGGCCAGTGCCCCCGTGAGGAGACCTCCATCGCCCAAGCTCTCGGAGAGCTCGGGCCTCCCTGGAGTGAAGGACGCCGTCAGATAGCACCGGCCGTTCTCGAACCGGACCGTGTAGCCGACCGAACGCCGGGCATCGATGTGCGCCCGCCACTCGGCCTCGCGATAGGCGAAACGCACCCGGGCATCGAGACGGTAGCGACCGAACCGGTCGCAATGAGCGCCGTACCGAGCCGATCGACCGGCTTCGGGCAAATGCATCCGGCTGCGCAGCAAGTCTTTGCCGCCACGCACCACACGAACCCGACCAGCCGCCCGATCGGCAGCGCGACGAAGTCAGCGCGGTGAGCTCCCGCTTACGGCGGGCGAAGTCCTCACGGGTGTGTCCGGTCCCCAGCGCGACCCGTCCGGCCAGGTCCCGTGCCGCCAACCGGGACAAGAGCGCGCCCAGTTCACGCAGGACGGCCTCGTCACGCGCCGACAGACGCAAGCGGGTCTTGATGGTCAATGCCCCTGAGGGCACGACGAGCCGGGGCGGGGTCAGTACGCGCAGGCCCGATGCGGAACGAGCCGCCATGTTCCCCACCCCCGGTCGTCGAGTCCGTCGAACAACTCAACGAGCCACAGGCGATCAGGTCACCCATCCGGCCGAAGAACTTCAGTTCCCGTCGCCTACGCCGGACGGCACGAAGGACCGCACCCGCCATCGAGCGTCCAACCCCAGCGGTGCGGCCCTCCGGCCAGTACATCAATGCCGTCAGACGGCGATCGCGACCTCCGACAGCCCGCCCGTCTGGGCGACCACCGTGCGGTCCGCCGTGCCGCCCGGGACCAGGGCCCGGACGGTCCACGTGCCCTCGGCCGCGTAGAAGCGGAACTGGCCCGTCGCCGAGGTCGGGACCTCGGCGGTGAACTCGCCGGTCGAGTCCAGGAGGCGGACGTAGCCGACCACCGGCTCGCCGTCCTTCGTCACCTGGCCCTGGATCGTCGTCTCACCGGGCTTGATCGTCGAGGCGTCGGGGCCGCCTGCCTTCGCTCCACACATGGTTCTTCCTTACGGTTTACGGTCTGGGGGCTGTGCGGGGTTACTTGTTGGCGCCGAGCTCGATCGGCACGCCGACGAGGGAGCCGTACTCGGTCCACGAGCCGTCGTAGTTCTTGACGTTCTCGACGCCGAGCAGCTCGTGCAGCACGAACCACGTCAGGGCCGAGCGCTCGCCGATGCGGCAGTACGCGATGGTGTCCTTGGCCAGATCGACCTGCTCCGCCGCGTACAGCTCCTTCAGGGCGTCGTCCGACTTGAAGGTGCCGTCGTCGTTGGCGTTCTTCGACCACGGGATGTTGCGGGCGGACGGGACGTGGCCCGGGCGCTGCGACTGCTCCTGCGGGAGGTGGGCCGGGGCGAGCAGCTTGCCGCTGAACTCGTCGGGGGAGCGCACGTCGACCAGGTTCTGGGCGCCGATGGCCGCCACCACGTCGTCGCGGAAGGCGCGGATCGCGGTGTTCTGGGGCTTGGCCTTGTACTGCGTGGCCGGGCGGGCGGGCACCTGCGAGCCGTCGACCAGGTCGCGCGAGTCCAGCTCCCACTTCTTGCGGCCGCCGTCGAGCAGCTTGACGGCGTCGTGGCCGTAGAGCTTGAAGTACCAGTAGGCGTACGAGGCGAACCAGTTGTTGTTGCCGCCGTAGAGGACGACGGTGGTGTCGTTCGCGATGCCCTTCGCCGACAGGAGCTTCTCGAAGCCCTCCTGGTCGATGAAGTCACGGCGGACCGGGTCCTGGAGGTCCTTGGTCCAGTCGATCCGGATCGCGTTCTTGATGTGGTTCTTCTCGTACGCCGAGGTGTCCTCGTCGACCTCGACGATGGCGACCTTCGGGTCGTCGATGTGGGCCTCGACCCAGTCGGCGTCTACCAGGACGTCGCTGCGGCTCATGCGGTTCTCCTCCGGGGCAGGTGCGGCGGGTGGTGCGGGGTGCGGGTGCGCTCGCCACGCGAGCGGGCGCGGCGCTGCTTCGGCACGGGGGGTGGCCCTGAATACGCTCAAAGGGCCCGGGGAACACGGGAGTTGCCGTCTCTTCGCAGAGAGGGGCGGGTCCCGCTCAGACGTGGCGACAGAGCATGGCGGCGACGCGGCACAGGTCGACTGCCCGCCGCTTCGTGAGGTCCGCCTGTCGCTTCATGCGTCCGATCGTAGGGACGGACCGGCCACCATGTCACCGGTGTGTCGTATTTTGAGACACGATCATCCGGATCGTGGGACGGAGAGCCCCGGATACTGCCTTTCACCGCCGTGGGGACGACCTCACCCAGCAGACCATCTACGTACCGGACGCAACCGTCTCACGATCCGGCTATCGAGGCCTGTCGGGGGCGCCCCGTCCCCCCTGGGGGCGCGGGGAACTGCGCGACAAGCCCCCACCGACCCGCGGACGAACGACCACGCACCCAGCGCCTACCCCGCGAGGGAAACGTTCGCCCCGGTCCCGGAGAACCGCAGCCCGTCCGGCGTAGCCGTCACCTTGTCCAGCTTGATGCCCCGCGGCAGGCCCTCGATTTTGAGGTCGTAGTCGACCGCCTTGCGCAGCTTCTCGTCGAAGCCCGCCACCGGCAGCTTCGGCAGCTCCTCGGAGCGGACCTTGACGGTCGCGCCGCCGTCCGTGGTGACCGTGCTGTACGCGCTGACCGTGCGGCCCGTGAGCAGCACCTTGAGGCTCGCGGGGACCTGGACGCCCGCGCCCTCCAGCAGGTCGGTGAGCTGCCCGGTCACCTGGACCTGGCCCTTGGCGGCCCGCTCGGGCCCGGCGTAGCCGACCTTGGCGCCCTTGGGCGCGGACTTGGTGAGGTCGGCGTAGGAGATACGGGCCGAGCCGTCCGCCCGTACCGCCGTGGCGGACGAGTAGCTGCTGTCGACCTTCACGTCGTGCAGCTTGGCGCGGACCTCGGTGACGTTGACCGAGTGGCCGTCCGCCGTGGCGGTGACCCCGCCCAGCTTCACGTCGACCTCGTCGAACTCCTTGCCCATCGCCTGGGTGAGGAAGGGGAAGCCGGTGATCGAGACGTCGGGGGTCTCCCTGAGCCCCTGACTGGCCTTGATCTTGTCGGCCACCTTGGACTCGACGACGTTCACCGCGATGCGGTCCGCGGCGACGAAGATGCCGCCGAGGACCACCGCGACGATGAGCCATATCCGGAGTGCGCGCATTGCGTACGAGTCCCCCCACACTGGTCGTTGACGCTGCGAGCCTAACCTCCGGAATTATCCGATCACTCGACCGATCAGATACAAAGCGGGAACAGCCGCGGTGAGCGGCAGCGCCACTCCGGCCGTCATGTGCACGAAACGCGACGGGTAGTCATAACTGGCCACCCGCAGCCCGATCAGCGCGCACACCCCGGCCGCGAGCCCGAGCAGCGCGCCCGGGGAACCCACGTCCGTCAGCTGCCCGACCACGATCCCCGCGCCCGCCGCCGCGAGCAGCGAGACCACGACGGAGACCGGCCCCGGCAGCGGCAGCGCGCGGGCCGGGACGGCGACGGCCACCGCGGCCGCGCCCACCGCCACCGCGTGCGGGATCGCCGCGAGGTAGCCGGCGGCCAGGATCGCGAGCGCCGCCGAGGCCACGGTCGCCATCAGGCCGTACATCCGCTCGTCCGGGTCCGCGTGGCTGCGCAGCTGGAGCACCAGCGTCAGCAGCACCCACACCCCGAGCGTGCCCAGGATCGCCGCGGGCGCGTGCTCGTCGCCGACGGCGAGCAGCGCCGCGTCCGCGACCAGGCCGCCCAGGAAGGCGAGCGCGATGCCCTGCCGGGCGGGCCACATCCCGTTGAGCCGGAACCAGCCCGCGGCCGTGACGGCCTGGAGCAGCACCAGCGGCACGACCAGCGCGTACTGCCCGAGGCCGGACGCGGCCGCGAGCAGCAGGCCGAGGACGGCGGTGAGCGCGGCGGGCTGCATCCCGGGCGCGATGATCGGCGAGCGCCCCTCGGCGCGGGCCCGCTGGGCGTCGGTGACCCGGGTGTTGCCGACGGTGGTGGGCGGACTGTAGGCGGGTCCGTCGGCCACCGCGGGCGCGGCGGGCGGTTCGTACGCGGGCGCCTCCGGCGGCAGCGGTACGGACCCGGTCTGCGGCGGCAGGTACGCGGTGTCGGCGGCGGGCTGCGCGTACGCCTGCGCGTACTGCTGCTGCACGGGCTGCTGGATGGGCTGCTGGACCGGCTGCGGCTGGACGGGCTGCGGCTGGATCGTGGGCTGGTACTGGGTGTCCCAGGTCTGGCCCTCCCACGTCTGCGTGTACTGCTGCTGCTCCTGGTACGACGCGTCGTGCGGGAACTGCTGCTGCGCGGGCTGCTGCGGCTGCTGGTGCTGGAGCGGCTGCTGCTGAACCGGCTGCCCGTACTGGTCGTACTGCTGGTGCTGCTGGTGCTGCTGGTGCTGCTGGTGCTGCTGGTGCTGCTGGTACGCGTCGTACTGCTGCTGGTACTGCTGGACCGGCTGCCCGTACTGGTCGAAGCGCGGATACGGCTCGTCGTACGGCTGCTGGTACTGCTGATCGCTCATGACGTGGGGGTCACCCTCCTGCGAACGGCGGGAGCACCTCGACCGTGCCGCCCTCGGCAAGCCGTACGGTCTCATGCTCGCGCGTCCCGACGGGGTCACCGTCGACCAGGAACGAGCACCTGAGCAGTACGCGGGTCAGCTCGCCGGGGTGGCGCTCGCGCACCGCGTCGAGCGCCTCGGCCAGCGTGGCCGCCGCGTACGGCTCCTCGGCCACACCGGCTGCGGACTTGGCCGCGGCCCAGAAGCGGATGGTTCCCGCTGCCATGGCGACCCTCCTTTCGTCGTCCCCCATGATGGGCTACGCCACCGACAGCCACCGCGCGATCCGGCGCAGCAGCTCCTCGCCGGCCGCGTTCTCCGCGTGCCCCATGCCCTCCTCCAGCCACAACCGCGCAGGTCCGGCGGCTGCCAGCATCCTGGGGTGGTCGAGCGGGAAGTACGGGTCGCGGTCGCCGTGGACGATCAGGAGCGGGGTCGGCGCGATCAGCGGGACCGCCTCGACCGGGGAGAGCGGCACCGGGCTCCACTCCTTGGAGTCGATCCGGGTGGCGAAGCCGAGCCGCCCGACCAGGCGCCCGGCGGGCCGGGTCACCAGCCAGTGCAGCCGCCGCATGGGGGCGGTCCCCCGGTAGTACCAACGGGCCGGCGCACTGACGGAGACGACGGCATCCGTCCGCGCCTCCGTGAGCCCCTTGTGCATCGCCGCGTGCCGCAGGACCACCGAGCCGCCCATCGAGAACCCGACGGTGACCACGCGCGCGTAGCCGAGTGATCTCGCCCACTCCACGGCCGCCGCCAGGTCGAGCACCTCGCGGTCGCCGACCGTGGAGCGCCCGCCGGAGCCGCCGTGGCCCCGGAACGAGAACGTGACCACGCCCGCGTACTGGGCGAACACCCCAGCCGCCCGCCGCACCGCGGGCCGGGCCGCCGACCCCGTGAAGCCGTGCGCGACCACGACCGCGGTGTCCGTCGGGCCCGCCGTGCAGGGGTCGTGGAAAGCCTCCACCGTCACGCCGTCCGAGGTGCGAAGAGTTGCGCGCCGCGGTCCCCTGGTGATCGAGGAAACATCCACAGTGTGAAATCGGCCCTCTGCCCCGGAACTCATGTGGGCTATTCTGCTGGGCAGAGGATCCGGGCAGCGCAGCCCCCGGGTCCTTTTGCGTTTCCTGGTCGTTGTTACGAGCAGGTGAACAAAGGCTCTCGGGGCGCGGGAGCCGGTAGCGAAAGCAGTGCCGTAAACGCCCCCAAGCTCTTAAGGAGCAGGGGGGACCCCCTCCGCAGGGACCGAGGAGGAACCGACGTTATGGGCGAGCAGACCGTGCACGATCATCCGAAGAAACCGACGACGACCTTGGCAGGTGGGGCGCGATGAGCTCTCTACTGCTCCTCACCAACGCCCTCCAGCCGTCGACGGAGGTGCTTCCGGCGCTCGGCCTGCTGCTGCACAACGTGCGGGTGGCCCCCGCCGAGGGCCCGGCCCTGGTGGATACCCCCGGTGCCGACGTGATCCTCGTCGACGGCCGCCGCGACCTGCCGCAGGTCCGCTCGCTCTGCCAGCTGCTGCGCTCCACCGGACCCGGCTGTCCGCTGATCCTGGTGGTCACCGAGGGCGGTCTGGCCGCCGTCACCGCCGACTGGGGCATCGACGACGTGCTCCTGGACACCGCGGGTCCCGCGGAGGTCGAGGCGCGGCTGCGGCTCGCGATGGGCCGCCAGCAGATCACCTCGGACGACTCCCCCATGGAGATCCGCAACGGCGACCTCTCCGTGGACGAGGCGACGTACAGCGCCAAGCTCAAGGGCCGGGTGCTGGATCTCACCTTCAAGGAGTTCGAGCTCCTGAAGTACCTGGCGCAGCACCCCGGCCGGGTCTTCACGCGCGCGCAGCTGCTGCAGGAGGTCTGGGGGTACGACTACTTCGGCGGTACGCGGACGGTCGACGTCCACGTACGGCGGCTGCGGGCGAAGCTGGGCCCCGAGCACGAGTCGCTGATCGGCACCGTCCGGAATGTCGGGTACCGGTTCGTCACCCCCGAGAAGGTCGAGCGGGCGGCGGAAGAAGCCAAGGCCAAGGCGGCCGCGGAATCCGTGGCCTCCCCACCGGTCCCGGCCGTCGCGGAGCCGGAGGAAGCCTCCGTACGCCCTGCCCAGAGGTAGGTCACCCCGCGTAGACTCCCGCTCGTGGCCAAGGTGACGCGGGATGATGTGGCGAGACTGGCGGGTACGTCGACCGCGGTCGTCAGCTATGTCATCAACAACGGACCGAGGCCGGTCGCCCCGGCCACGCGCGAGCGGGTACTCGCCGCGATCAAGGAGCTGGGCTACCGGCCCGACCGGGTTGCCCAGGCGATGGCCTCCCGGCGCACGGACCTCATAGGCATGATCGTCCCGGACGCGCGCCAGCCGTTCTTCGCGGAGATGGCGCACGCGGTGGAGCAGGCGGCGGCCGAGCGCGGGAAGATGGTCCTGGTCGGCAACTCCGACTATCTGGACGACCGCGAGGTCCACTATCTGCGGGCGTTCCTCGGTATGCGGGTCGCGGGTCTGATCCTGGTCAGCCAGGGTCCCAGCGAGCGCGCGGCGGCCGAGATCGACGCCTGGGACGCGCGCGTGGTGCTGCTCCACGAACGGCCGGAGGCGATCGACGACGTGGCCGTCGTCACGGACGACATCGGCGGGGCGCAGCTGGCCACGCGCCATCTGTTGGAACACGGTCACGCGTACGTGGCGTGCCTCGGCGGGGTCGAGTCGACCCCGGCGGTCGGCGACCCGGTGGCGGACCACGTGGAGGGCTGGCGGCGGGCGATGCTGGAGTCCGGGCGGTCGGTGGAGGGACGGCTCTTCCAGGCGCCTTACAACCGGTACGACGCGTACCGGGTCGGGCTGGAGATCCTGGGCGGGCCCGAGCGGCCCCCGGCGATCTTCTGCTCCACGGACGACCAGGCGATCGGTGTCCTTCGCGCGGCGCGTGAGCTGCGCATCGACGTGCCGGGTGAGCTGGCGGTCGCGGGCTTCGACGACGTGAAGGAGGCGGGTCTCACGGACCCGCCCCTCACGACGGTCGCCTCCGACCGTCCCGCGATGGCCCGCGCGGCGGTGGACCTGGTCCTGGACGACGCACTGCGGGTGGCGGGCTCCCGCCGGGAACGCCTGAAACAGTTCCCGTCGCGCTTGGTGATCCGCCGCTCGTGCGGCTGCGGATAGCTTTGGCCCGGGGTTTGTCTGCGGACCGTCTGTGGCTGGTCGCGCCCACGCGGCGGAGCCGCAAATGTCACAGTCCCGCGCCCCTGAAAAACCTGCCTTCGTCTGCGGACCGTGCTGGGTTGCTCGCGCAGTTCCCCGCGCCCCTTAGGTAGACCCCCGCCTCCCGTGAGCGAGGTGGCCCCGCACCGGCCGCATGCTTTGAGGGGCGCGGGGAACTGCGCGAGCAACCACGCACGGTCCGCAGGCGGAAAGCTACGCCTCCAGCTCGACCTGGAGCTCGACCTCGACCGGGGCGTCCAGGGGGAGGACCGCGACGCCGACCGCGCTGCGGGCGTGGACGCCCTTGTCGCCCAGGACCGCGCCCAGGAGCTCGCTCGCCCCGTTGATCACGCCCGGCTGGCCGGTGAAGTCGCTCGCCGAGGCAACGAACCCGACGACCTTCACGACGCGCGCGATCCGGTCGAGGTCACCCGCGACCGACTTCACGGCCGCGAGGGCGTTCAGCGCACAGATGCGCGCCGCGTCCTTCGCCTCCTCGGCCGTGACCTCCGCGCCCACCTTGCCGGTCAGCGTGAGCTTGCCCTCGACCATCGGCAGCTGCCCGGCCGTGTACACGTACACACCCGACCGCACGGCCGGCTGGTACGCGGCCAGCGGCGGCACGACCTCCGGCAGCGTCAGGCCGAGCTCGGCCAGCTTCGCCTCAACCGCGCCGCTCATGCCTGCTTCTCCCGCTTCAGGTAGGCCACCAGCTGCTCGGGGTTGTTCGGCCCGGGAACGACCTGGACCAGCTCCCAGCCGTCCTCGCCCCAGGTGTCCAGAATCTGCTTGGTCGCGTGCACGAGAAGGGGCACGGTCGCGTATTCCCACTTGGTCATGGGGCCGACTGTAGCCGCTGCCGGAGGCAGCCTCATGCGTAGGCCGCCGGGCGACTGGTTAGGCTCGACGACGTGAGCAGGCTCCAGGTCGTCAGCGGCAAGGGCGGTACCGGCAAGACCACGGTCGCCGCTGCCCTCGCGCTCGCCCTCGCGACGGAGGGCAAGCGCACGCTCCTCGTCGAGGTCGAGGGCAGACAGGGCATCGCACAGCTCTTCGAGACGGAGGCCCTTCCGTACGAGGAGCGGAAGATCGCCGTGGCGCCGGGCGGCGGGGAGGTGCACGCGCTGGCGATCGACGCCGAGCGGGCCCTGCTCGACTACCTCCAGATGTTCTACAAACTGGGCTCGGCGGGCCGCGCCCTGAAGAAGCTCGGCGCCATCGACTTCGCCACCACCATCGCCCCGGGCGTCCGCGACGTCCTGCTGACCGGCAAGGCGTGCGAAGCCGTCAGGCGTAAGGACAAGCAGGGGCGGTACGCGTACGACCATGTGGTCATGGACGCCCCGCCCACCGGGCGGATCACCCGCTTCCTCAACGTCAACGACGAGGTCGCCGGGCTCGCCAAGATCGGCCCGATACACAACCAGGCGCAGGCCGTGATGCGGGTGCTCAAATCCCCCGAGACGGCCGTGCACCTGGTGACGCTCCTGGAGGAGATGCCGGTCCAGGAGACCGCCGACGGGATCGCCGAGCTGCGCGCCGCCGAGCTGCCGACCGGCGCCGTCATCGTGAACATGGTCCGCCCGCACCTGCTCGACGAGGAGGCGGTCCGGGGCGTGACCGGCGACCGGCGCAAGGAGGTCGCCAAGACGCTCACCCGCGCCGGGGTCACCGGCTCGGCGAAGCTGGTCACCCCGCTGCTCCAGGAGGCCGCCGAGCACGCCGAGCGGGTGGAGCTGGAGCGCGAGCAGCGGGCCGTGGTCGCCGAGTTGGGGCTTCCGGCGTACGAACTGCCGCTGATCGGCGAGGGAATGGACCTGGCCGGGCTCTACCGCCTGGCCACACGACTGCGAAGGCTCGGGGTGGGCAAGTGAGCGGGGAAGTGGGCGGGGACGTGACCATGGACGCGGCCGCGCCGCTCGACATCGACCCCCTGCTCGACGACCCGAAGACGCGGATCGTGGTGTGCTGCGGCTCCGGCGGGGTGGGCAAGACCACGACGGCGGCGGCGCTCGGACTGCGGGCCGCCGAGCGCGGCCGCAAGGTGGTCGTGCTGACCATCGACCCGGCGCGCCGGCTCGCCCAGTCGATGGGCATCGACTCCCTCGACAACACCCCGCGCCGGGTCAAGGACGTCGAGGGCGACGGCGAGCTGCACGCCATGATGCTCGACATGAAGCGGACCTTCGACGAGATCGTCGAGGCGCACGCGGACCCCGAGCGCGCCCGGGCGATCCTCTCCAACCCCTTCTACCAGTCCCTGTCGGCCGGCTTCGCGGGCACGCAGGAGTACATGGCGATGGAGAAGCTGGGCCAGCTGCGGGCCCGCGACGAGTGGGACCTGATCGTCGTGGACACCCCGCCGTCGCGCTCGGCGCTCGACTTCCTGGACGCGCCCAAGCGGCTGGGGTCGTTCCTGGACGGCAAGTTCATCCGGCTGCTCATGGCCCCGGCCAAGATGGGCGGCCGGGCCGGGATGAAGTTCCTCAACGTCGGCATGTCGATGATGACCGGCACGCTCGGCAAGCTCCTCGGCGGGCAGCTGCTGCGGGACGTCCAGACGTTCGTGGCGGCGATGGACACGATGTTCGGCGGCTTCCGCACCCGCGCCGACGCCACCTACCGGCTGCTCCAGGCGCCCGGCACGGCCTTCCTCGTGGTCGCGGCGCCGGAGCGGGACGCGCTGCGCGAGGCCGCGTACTTCGTGGAGCGGCTGGCGGCCGACGCGATGCCGCTGGCGGGTCTGGTGCTCAACCGGGTGCACGGCAGCGGCGCGGCCCGGCTGTCGGCCGAGCGGGCGCTCGCGGCGGCGGAGCACCTGGAGGAGGACCGGGGCGACGGCCGTGGGGAAAATCTTGTCGACGGCCGCATTGTCGATCAGGGGTCCGGGAAGGCTGAGGATCGTGGCACCGGTGGTTCCTCTCCCGAAGCTCCCTCCCCCACCGGATCCGAAGCCGGAGCATCCAAAGACGACGCATCCGCAAGCGGCGCACCCGAAGACGGCGTGTCGGTCGACCGGCTGACCGCCGGTCTGCTGCGCCTGCACGCCGAGCGGATGCAGGTGCTCGCCCGCGAACGGCGCACGCGTGACCGCTTCACCGCACTCCACCCCGAAGTCCCGGTGGCCGAAGTGGCCGCCCTGCCCGGCGACGTACACGATCTCGCCGGGCTCCGGGCCATCGGGGAACGGCTCGCGGCCCAGGAAGAGACGGCCGGAGCGCTCTGATACGTCTGGTCACGTGCGTGTCGTACGTGCGCGGGCTTTACCCCACGGCCGCGTACGTCTCGTCCACGGCGTGCCGGTAGGCGTACGCCTCCTCGTCGTCCATGCCCACGGGCAGGATGCCCGTGCTGCGCTCGTACTCCGTGCGCGCCGTCTCCAGGAGACGCCGCCAGGACGTGACGGTGGGCCGGCGGCGCAGCAGTGCGCGGCGCTCCCGTTCCGTCATTCCGCCCCACACGCCGAATTCGACGCGGTTGTCCAGTGCGTCCGCGAGGCACTCGGTCCGCACCGGACATCCGGTGCACACCGCCTTCGCCCTGTTCTGAGCCGCACCCTGTACGAACAGTTCGTCCGGATCGGTAGTGCGGCAGGCTGCCTGCGCACTCCAGTCGGTTACCCAGCCCATGCCGGCGCCGTCCTCTCCCGAATCGAGGCTCCCCCACGGCGGCAGAGGCATATTCACCGCTGCCAGTTGAGGACGTTACGGAAGGTGGGCACAGCGCAACACCCCCTTCGGGCCCAATCTTGAATGGCCCGAACGGACTATGCGTACGCGGCAGATCACCCAACGGAGTGAGCTGGGGACATGTCTGACAAACCCGACCAAGCGGGACGTTCCAGTTGAGCCACAACGGACGCCTGATGACGCATGAGGCGTAAACGGACGGCGGATCCGGACGGCTGCCCTCTTGCGAGAGCCGAACAGCCATAAACATCGACTTGATGCACAACCGCACTGCTGTGACAGTTGAGAGCAGCTTAGGCCAGAGCATTGACCCGTGTCCGGCGAATGAGAACGTAGGCTGCCCCCATGGCAAAGAAGCGCTCGGGCGGTGGTCTGACCGGGACCCAGCAGGCCGCCAAGTTCGTCGGGGTGAGTGTGCTCTCCGGAGCCGTGCTCGCGGGCATCGCGCTGCCGGCGTTCGGCGCGCTGGGGCTCGCGGCCAAGGGCACGGTCGAGGGGTTCGACGAGATCCCCGCCAATCTGAAGACCCCGCCGCTGAGTCAGCGCACCACGATCCTGGACTCCCAGGGCGGTCAGATCGCGACGGTGTACTCGCGCGACCGCACGGTGGTCCCGCTCGCGGACATCTCGCCGTACATGCAGAAGGCGATCGTCGCGATCGAGGACTCGCGCTTCTACGAGCACGGCGCGATCGACCTCAAGGGCGTGCTGCGCGCGCTCAACAAGAACGCCACGTCGGGCGGGGTGGCCCAGGGCGCGTCCACCCTCACCCAGCAGTACGTGAAGAACGTCTTCGTGGAGGAGGCCGGCGACGACCCCGACAAGGTCGCCGAGGCCACCCAGCAGACGCTCGGCCGCAAGGTCAAGGAGCTCAAGTACGCGATCCAGGTCGAGGAGGAGCTCGGCAAGAAGAAGATCCTGGAGAACTACCTCAACATCACGTTCTTCGGGCAGCAGGCGTACGGCGTCGAGGCCGCCGCCAAGCGCTACTTCTCCAAGCCGGCCAAGGACCTGAAGCTGGAGGAGGCCGCCATGCTGGCGGGCATCGTCCAGTCGCCGAGCCGGTACGACCCGGTCAACGACGCGCAGGAGGCCAAGAAGCGCCGTGACACGGTGCTCCAGCGGATGGCCGACATGAAGGACGTCTCGCAGGCCGAGGCGGACCGCGCCAAGGCCGCCCCGATCGAGCTGAAGGTCTCCAAGCCGAAGAACGGCTGCATCACGGCCGTCAGCGGCGCGGGCTTCTTCTGCGACTACGTGCGCGAGGTCTTCCTCTCCGACCCGGTCTTCGGCAAGACCAAGGAGGAGCGGGCCAAGCTGTGGAACCAGGGCGGTCTGACGGTCCGTACGACCCTGGACCCGCAGGCCCAGCAGTCCACCCAGGCCTCCATCAAGGACCACGTCTACCAGTCGGACAAGGTCGCCACGGCCGTGACGCTGGTCCAGCCCGGCACCGGCAAGATCATGGCGATGGGCCAGTCGCGGCCGTACGGCTTCGGGACGAACGAGACGCAGATCAACTTCTCGGTGAACAAGCAGATGGGGGGCTCGAACTACGGGTTCCCGGTCGGGTCCACCTTCAAGCCGTTCCTGGCCGCCGCCGCGATCGAGGGCGGCAAGCCCGCGACGCAGCAGTACCCGTCGCCGTACGACATGGACTACCCGGCGAGCGTCCAGACGTGCAGCGGCAAGCCGTGGGTGAACGACCCGCGGAAGCCGGCCCACGTCGAGAACGAGAACCAGAACGAGATCGGCCCCTACGACCTGAAGTTCGCGATGGCCAAGTCGGTCAACACGTACTTCGTGCAGATGCTCGGCGAGATCGGCATGTGCCCGGTCTCGCAGATGACCGACAAGCTGCACGTGGTGCAGGGCAACGGCGCGAAGCTCCCGATGGTGCCGTCCGCGCTGACGCTGGGCTCCACCGGTATCTCCCCGCTGAACATGGCGAGCGCGTACGCCGCCTTCGCCAACCGGGGCACGTACTGCACGCCGGTCGCCATCGAGTCGATCAAGAAGGCGGACGGCACGGCGCTGCCGGTGCCGAAGTCCTCGTGCACCCAGGCGATGTCCCAGACCACGGCGGACAGCATCAACACGCTGCTGCGCGGCGTGACCGACTCCGGTACGGGTGCGCTGGCCGGTCTCTCCGACCGCGACAACGCGGGCAAGACCGGTACGACCGACTTCCGCAAGAACGCCTGGTTCGTCGGCTACACGCCGAACATGTCGGGCGCGGTGTGGGTCGGCAGCCCGTCGCAGAGCGTCGAGATGGAGAACATCACGATCGGCGGCGTGTACAAGGAGAAGGTGTACGGCGGTGAGGTCCCCGGACCGATCTGGAAGGACGCCATGACGGGTGCCCTCTCCGGCCAGCCGGCCCCCGGCTTCGTGACGGTCAACATCCCCGACGCCCAGCAGCCGAACCCGCCGGCGGGCGACGCGGGCCCCAACGCCAACCCCGGCAAGGGCAAGGGCGGCAAGAAGCACCGCCCCGGCGACAACAAGCCGGGCGGCGGCATCACGGTCCCGCCCAACCCCGGCATCTCCATCCCGCCGGGAGTGATCGGCGGGGCGACGACGGACGGGGCGATCGGCGGGAACTGGCCGTAGGCCTTCTATGACGAAGCCGTAGGCCTTGCACGACGAAGGGGCGCCCGGGTGATCCCGGGCGCCCCTTTTCGCGTACGTACACGGGCGGGGCGTCAGCCCGCCAGGAGGCTCTTGACGGCCGCCGACACCCGGCCCCCGTCCGCGAGCCCGGCCACCTTCGGCTTCACGATCTTCATCACGGCGCCCATGGCCTTCGGCCCCTCGGCGCCCGCGGCCCTGGCCTCCGCCACGGCCTCCGCGACGATCACGCCGAGCTCGTCGTCGGACAGCTGCTTGGGCAGGTACGCGTCGAGGATCTCGCCCTCGGCCCGCTCCTTCGCCGCCGACTCGGCCCGGCCGCCCTGATCGAACGCCTCGGCCGCCTCACGCCGCTTCTTCGCCTCCTTGGCGATCACCTGCAGCACCTCGTCGTCGGAGAGCTCGCGCGCGCTCTTGCCCGCGACCTCCTCCTTGGCGATGGCGGTGAGGGTCAGTCGCAGCGTCGACGAGCGCAGCTCGTCGCGCGCCTTCATGGCGGTGGTGAGGTCGTCCTTGAGCGTGGCCTTGAGCGTGGTCATGCGCCCCAGTGTGGCAGGTGGCGCCCCCGGAGCGCGTGCAGGTTTCGCGCCGGGAGCGCGGGGACGGGCGTACGCGGGGCGCCGGTGGGGGCGTACGGGATGCCCGCGAGCAACCCGCGAAGGCCGTAGGCGGACGTACGTCTGCAACGATGGACGCATGCGCGCGCGATACGGGATTCCTTTGAAGACAACGGCGGCGATCACGGCGATCGGCGCGGCCGGCATCGCCTACGCGGCGGGCTTCGAAGCCCGGTCCTTCCGGCTCCGCCGGGTGACGGTCCCGGTGCTGCCGAGCGGCGCGCGGCCGCTGCGCGTGCTCCAGGTCTCGGACATCCACATGGTCGGCGGCCAGCGCAAGAAGCGGGCGTGGCTGCAGTCGCTGGCGGGGCTGCGCCCGGACTTCGTGGTCAACACGGGCGACAACCTGTCGGACCCGGAGGGCGTGCCGGAGGTCCTGGACGCGCTGGGCCCGCTGATGGACTTCCCCGGGGTGTACGTCTTCGGCTCGAACGACTACTACGGCCCGAAGCTGCGCAACCCGGCCCGCTACCTGCTGGAGAAGGTCCAGGGCAAGCACGGCCTGAACGGCAACCCGCCCGCCGTCGGCGTCGTCCACAACCCGTGGGAGGAGCTGCGGGACGCGTTCGACGCGGCGGGCTGGGTCGGCCTCAGCAACACGCGCGGCCGCCTCAAGCTGGAGGGGGGCTTCGAGCTCGCGTTCACGGGCCTGGACGACCCGCACATCAAGCGCGACCGGTACGCGAAGGTGGAGGGCGGCCCGGAGAAGGACGCGGACCTGTCGATCGCGGTGGTCCACGCCCCGTACCTCCGCTCCCTCGACGCCTTCACCGCCGACGGCTACCCCCTGGTCCTGGCCGGCCACACCCACGGCGGCCAGCTGTGCGTCCCCTTCTACGGGGCCCTGGTCACCAACTGCGACCTGGACACGGACCGGGTGAAGGGCCTCTCCACCCACGAGGCGGGCGGCAACCGCGCCTACCTGCACGTCTCGGCGGGCTGCGGCACGAACCGCTACACCCCGGTCCGCTTCGCCTGCCCCCCGGAGGCCACGCTGCTGACCCTGATGCCCCGCGCCTGACGGCCCGCCGAAACCGGATTTCGTCTCCGGCCGCCGGTGGGCTAAAGTAAACGACGTCGCCAGGACAACGGGCGACATCGGGGTGTAGCGCAGCTTGGCAGCGCGCTTCGTTCGGGACGAAGAGGTCGTGGGTTCAAATCCCGCCACCCCGACAGCTGTAACACCGAGTCAGGCCCGGTTTCCTTCTCAAGGGAACCGGGCCTGACTCGTTCTCCGGGCCGTCTGCGCCACGCCCGGCAACGCCGAAGGGGCCGCTCTCTGAGAGAGCGGCCCCTTCGGCGTTGGCTGCCGTCAGCCCCCCTGTGGCCGACCGAAGCGTTCACGGCTGACCGTGTCGGTCCGGCGCCGGTCCCTCCCCTGTTGGGACCGGTGCCGGACCACACGGTCGGCGTCGATCCGCGCCGGTGCGGCGCGGAATGCCGGACCCGTGGTTGACGCGCCAGCAGTCCGGACGGAACTGGCTCCACGGATCCCTCAGGCTCATGCGGCGAGGCCGTCGCCGCCGTCTCGTGACTCCGGATCGAAGCTGACCGAGAACATGCGGCATCATGAGCTGTCTCTTCGAGCGCTGGGCCGATGGCCTGTCCGGGCGTCGCCCGGTTGCTGCGCTACTGCGTCGAGATCCTGCCAGCTGCGGCTCCCGCCGAGGAGGCCCTGGCATCGATTTCACGGCTTAACCGCAGGTCAGCCGTATAGGGTGAGTTTTCCGGTCCGGATGTCCAGGCGCGGGGGAAGTAAGGAGTGGAGACCTTGAGTTCCGACTCAGGGGCACGCACAGCCTTCGCGGAACGTCTCGCGCTGCTGTACACGGAGGCCGGCAATCCTCCCCTCAAGCGCGTGGCCGAGGCGGTCGTCCGGCTTCAGCGGGTCGACGAACGAGGGCGGCCCGTGCGGGTGTCCGCTCAGCGGATCAGCGACTGGCGACGGGCCAGGAACGTGCCTGCCCAGTTCGCCGCCCTCGCCGTGGTGCTGCACGTCCTGATTCCCGAGGCACGGCGCTCGCGGCCCGCGCCCGTGTCCACGGGCCTGTACGACCTGGCGCAGTGGCAGCGCCTGTGGGAGCGCGCGGTCGCCGACCCGGTCGGCGACCGCCCCGCGTCACCCGTGGAAGAGGACGAGCGCGCCCCGGCCGAAGCCGTGACCGTGCCCGGTGGCGTGTGCCCGTACCGGGGCCTGGCTTCGTACCGTCAGCAAGACGCCCGGTGGTTCTTCGGCCGGGAGCGGAGCAGGGACGCCCTCGTCGCTCAGCTCCGCGCGGCGGAGAAGACGGGCGGCCTGGTCATGCTCGTGGGCGCCTCGGGAGCGGGAAAGTCGTCCCTGCTGAACGCCGGGTTGGTGCCCGCGTTGCAGGGCGGCTCACCGTGCGGCGAGAGCGGTCCGGCGCGGGAGGTGCTTCAGCTCATACCCGGCGCCGATCCTCTCCTGGAGCTGACCCGCCGGATCCCCGAGCTCGCACCCGTCGTCTCCGGCGCGGAGGAGTCCGGGACTCCTCAGTTCGCGCACGCGGTGAGGGCGGCCGTCACCGCATGGGCGCGGCGCGAGACCGCTTCCCCTGCGGCCCCTCCGGTCGTCATCGTGGATCAGTTCGAGGAGACGTTCACCCTCTGCTCCGACGAGGCGAGCCGACGCACGTTCATCCAGCTCCTCCACGCCGCCTGCACGCCGACCGACCCGGGTGACCCGGCCCCCATGCTCGTCGTCCTCGGCATACGCGCCGACTTCTACGAGCGGTGCCTCGGGTATCCCGAACTGGCCGACGCGCTGCAGCACCGGCACATGGTGCTCGGGCCGCTGACCACCGCGGAGCTGCGCGAAGCGGTGACCGGCCCGGCCAAGGCCGTGGGCATGGAACTCGAACCGGGACTGGCGGAGCTGATCGTCCGGGAAGTGAGCGCCGACGGCCCGCGCGGGGTGCACGACGCGGGGGCGCTGCCGCTCCTCTCCCACGCGCTCCTCGCCACCTGGCAGCGGCGGAAGGGGGGCAGGCTGACGCTGGCCGGCTACCGCGCGGCGGGCGGAATCCAGGGAGCGGTGGCGGCGACCGCCGAGCGCGCCTGGTCGAGCCTCGACCCGGCGGCCCGCATAGCCGCGAGGCTGCTCCTGCTCAGGCTGGTCAGACTGAGCGAGGACACCCAGGCCACCCGTAGGCGCGGGACGCGGCGCCAGCTGGCGGAGGAGTCGACGGACCCCGGCAGGACGGAGGAATCGCTCGAAGCGCTCGTTCGCGCCCGATTGGTGACACTCGACGCGGAGACCGTGGAGATCACCCATGAAGCGCTGCTCCACGCCTGGCCGCGCCTGCGCGACTGGATCGACGAGGACAGGAACGACAACCTGCTGCGCCAGCGGCTGGAGGAGGACGGCCGGGCCTGGGAGGGCTCGAAGCGCGACACATCGCTGCTCTACCGGGGTTCCCGCCTGGAACAGGCCCACGCCTGGGCGAAATCCGCCGGTGACACCTTCCTCACCCGGAGCGCCGTGGAGTTCCTGGCCGCTTCGGTCAGGCTGCGCAAGCGCACGGTCTGGATCAGCCGCAGTGCGATATCGGCTCTGGTCGTCCTGGCGATCCTGGCTGTCTGCTCTGCGTGGGTCGCACGGCAGCAGCGGGACGACGCCGTGTTCGAGCAGGTGGTCGCCGAAGCCGATCGCGCCCAGCACACGGACCCCTCGCTGTCCGCTCAGCTCGCCCTGGTGGCCCACGATCTGCGGCCGCACGACGAGGGTACGAAGAACCGGCTGATCTCGATCGTGAACGCTCCGCTGGCCACTCCCCTCCTCGGCCACACCGGAGCCGTCTACCTCACTTCCTTCAGCCCGAACGGTCGGCTCCTGGCCACCGCCAGCTACGACCGGACCGTCCGGCTGTGGGACGTGGCGGATCCGGCCCGGCCCAAGCAGCTGGGCACACCCCTCACCGGCCACACGAGCTGGGTGAGCAGCGCGGTCTTCAGCCCGGACGGCAGCACCCTCGCCAGCGCTTCGGACGACGGCACGATCCGGCTGTGGGACGTACGGAATCCCAACCGCCCGCAGCCGCTCGGCGCTCCCCTGACCGGCCACGGCGGCACGATCTACCTCCTCGCCTTCAGGCCGGACGGGCACACCCTGGCCTCCGCCGGTGAAGATCGCACCGTGCGGCTGTGGGACGTGGCCGACCCGCGTCGGCCGAAGGCCCTCGGCGCCCTGACCGGCCACACCGCCGCCGCGCGCTGTGTGGCCTTCAGCCCGGACGGGCGGACGCTGGCAGCGGGTGGCGATGACGGCTCGATCAGGCTGTGGGACACAGCGGATCCGCTCAGGCCCGTGCCGATCGACACGGTGCTGACCGGCCACACGGGCACGGTGCACTCCGTGGCGTTCAGCCCCGACGGCCGCACCCTCGCCAGCGGCGGCGCGGACGACACCATCAGGCTCTGGAACGTGGCCGACCCACGTCACGCGACACCGCTCGGCACACCGCTCACCGGCCACACCGGTCCCATCTGGTCGGTGGCCTTCAGCCCCGATGGAGCCAAGCTCGGCGCCGCCAGCGCGGACAGCACGGCGAGTCTGTGGAACGTCAGCGATCCCGCGTACCCGTCACAGGTCGGCGAGCCTCTCGCGGGGAGCAGCGGCGAGATGTACGCCCTGGGCTTCAGCCCCGATGGCCGGACCCTCGCCACCGGGAGCGGCGACAGCAAGGTCCGCCTGTGGTCGATACCGACGTCGGACATGATCGGCCGCATCGGGGCGTTCCGCCCGGACGGGCGGGTGCTCGCCACGGCCGCGCGCGACCGCAGGGTTCGGCTGTGGAACGTGGAGACCCCCAACCGGCCCGTGTCGCTGAGCGAGCCGTTCACGCCCGGGGACGGTGACGTGCGTTCGCTGGCGTTCTCCCCCGACGGCCGCACGCTCGCGGTGCTGATGAGGAACCGCGCGGTGCAGCTGTGGAACGTCACCGACCCGACTCGGCCCAGCCCGTACGGGTCGCCCGTCGCCCTGCGCACACGGTTCTCGGGCCCCGACGCGCTGGCGTTCAGCCCGGACGGGCGCACCCTGGCGACCGCCTACGACGACCGTACGATCCAGCTGTGGAACGTCGGCGACCCGTCTCGGCCCCTCCCGTTCGGCACACCGCTCTCCGGACACAAGGGCTACGTCAACTCCCTCGTCTTCGGCCCGGACGGCCGCACTCTCGCCAGCGGCAGCGCGGACGGCACCATCCGGCTGTGGAACGTGGCCGACCCGCGCCGAGTCCCCCCGCTCGGCACGCCCCTGACGGGACACCTCGGTCCCGTCAACGCGCTCTCCTACAGCCCGGACGGCCGTACGCTGGCCAGCGGCAGCGACGACGACACGGTCCGCCTCTGGAACATCACCGACCCGCTCAAGGCGGCCCGGCTGGGCTCACCCCTCACCGGCCACACCGAAGCGGTCGTGTCACTGACGTTCAGTCAGGACGGCCGCACTCTGGCGAGCGGCGGCAACGACAACGCGGTCCGGCTCTGGAACGTCGCCCACCCGTCCGGGGCCGCTCGCATCGGTCAGTCGATGAGCCCCAACGCCAAGACGGGGAATTTCTTGTCGTTCAGCCCCAACAGCCACATGCTCGGGGTGTCGAGCGGCAGCGATACGGTCCGGCTGTGGAACTTGGACGCCGATGAGGCCATCAGCCGTATTTGCTCGACGACTCGGGGCGTCCTGACGCCGGATAAATGGCGTGAGAATCTACCTCGTCTCTCGTACTCGCCTCCTTGCGACCAGTAACCACACGATGTGATCCCGATCACAAGTCGCCGTTGTGGCCGAGCAGGCCATTCCCGCAGCGCAAGCAGCGTTGTTAGTGTTGGCCGCAGCCCGATCGCTGGTGCATCCCCCGTCGCCAGCGGTCGGGCGCTTCCGTGTCCTGCGGGAAATTGCGAAGCGCTTTTCGGTACGGCGGATAACTGGCCCACACCAAGGCAATAGCCGGGCCTAACGCAGATCAGGCCCGGCTCGCTTGTAGGCGAACCGGACCTGATCGCTGCCGCCCACGGGGCGGAAATCTCCCGGGATTCCGATTGCCCCCGCCGGAACCCGAGGTCCGCAATGGCCTTCTCGACCACCCGAAGGAGGAGGTCACCGGGGGCGGCAGCACTCCTGCGCCACCGAGACGAAGGCCAGCTTCGCCCGTTTCAGTTCGTCCGGGCGCTCATGGCGTCGCAGACAGTCGACGAGATGCTGCGCCGCCGCGGCGGCATCGGGCGGGCCTTCCAGGAGCACCCCGCCCAAGGCGCGTTGCAGCACGACGTCGTCGTCGGCCTGGCCTCGCCCGTTCCGCTCGGTGAGGATCCTGGTCTCCGCGGCGCCGAGGAACTCCGCGTACGTCTGGCGGCGAAGGGCGAACTCCCGGTGGCCGGACTCGGCGCGGAGCGTCATGCGAACGGATTCGAGCAGTGCGTCCGCCTGGCGGTCGCCCGCGTGCCGTGCCGCGGTGGCCTGCCGGATGCCGGCGCCGCGGGCGTACCAGCCGGTGACGACGCTGCCCGCGATCGCCGACCCCGCGGCGATCATCGCGATTCCCCAGTCACTCATGCCGCCATCCTCGCGAGCAGCCGGGGCATCCCACACCTCCTTGCCGCAGGTGCGGCGCGGATCACTCCCGGCGTCCCGCGAACAGCCCGCGATAGGATCGGACCGTGTCGCCCGACGACGTGAATGAACCCGCCCCGACCTGCGGAAACAGCCCTCTCCGCCCTCCGGTCGTCGGTAGACTGGACGCTTCCGGCGACGGGCGACGGGCGACGGGCGACGGGCGACGGGCGACGGGCGACGGGCGAACGGTTCTGTTCGCGGCTCGATCGGCGGTGGCCCTGTACCGCCTGCTCGACGTTCTCCCCATATTCTCCGGTGACGACCGGATCACCCGCCTGTTCACCCTCGTCCCCGGTTCCGAGTTCGGGGCGGACGCCCTCTCCACGATCGACGCCCTCGGCGGCCGTACGGTCCCCTGGAGCCAAGCCAGTAGTCATGAGTACGACCTGGTCTTCGCCGCGAGCCCGAAAGGCGATCTGAGTCTGCTGCGCGGTCCGCAGGTCCTCCTGCCGCACGGCGCGGGCTTCAACAAGTCCATCCCCGGGGAGGGTTCCGCCGACTCGGCGTCCGGGCTGGACCCGGCGTACCTGCGACGGAACCACCGCCATGCGCCGATAGCACTGCACGCCCTGGCCCATCCCGAGCAGATCGCCAGGCTGGCCGCCACGAACCCGCGGGCCGCCGGGCACGCGAAGGTGATCGGCGATCCCACCTTGGAGCGCGTCCTCGCCTCGTCGTCCCTGCGCGACCGCTACCGCGCCGCATTGGGCACCGGGGCCCGCGAGCTGCTGGTCCTGGCCTCCACCTGGGGCCCCGAGTCCCTCATCCGGCGGCACCCCGGGCTGCCTGCTCGACTGGCCGCCCGACTCCCGTACGACGAATACCAGTTGGCGCTCGTGGTCCATCCCAACGAACGCAGCCTGCTCGGGACGTACGAGTTGGCCGAACGCCTGGCGCCCGCCCTCGACGCGGGGATGATCCTGCCGGATCCGCACGAGGAGTGGGCCTCCGCACTGATCGCCGCCGACGCCCTGGTCACCGACCACGGATCGGCGGCGCTGTACTACTGCGCCGTCCAGGACCGCCCCGTCGTGAGCGTCCACCGCGCCGGTGGCGAACTGATCCCCGGCAGCCCCATGGACGTACTCCTGCGCCGAATACCGAGGTTGGGACGCGCCGAGGACATCGTCGACGCCCTGCGGGCGTATCGGCCGGGTCCCGCGCGGACCGCCGCTCGGATGGCGTTCGCGCGCCACGGTGAGGCCGCGGGCCTCCTGCGCACCGAGGTCTACGCCCTGCTCGGTCTCGCGCCGCCCGCCCACCGCTTCGCACCCCGGCTGCTGCCCTCGCCCGCGCCCGCCGCGCGTGTCCCCGCGGCGTTCGACGTCCGGGTGGAGACCACGGCAGTCGGCGTCCGGATCAGTCGGCACCCGGCCGGCACCGGGCCGCCCGGCCATCACCTGGCCGTGGAACACGGCGCCGCCAGTGAACAACTCGCCCGCTCCGCAAGCCTGTTGTACCGTCGCCCGCTCCCGGCCTCCGCGGCCCCCCTGGACCTGGCCTGGACCGCCGACGGGTGGACCCGGCACGCCCTGTCCGCCTACCCGGGCTGCCGTTCGGCCGCCGTGCTGCTGCCGTCCGGCCGATGCCTGCTCAGAGTCCGCGGTCATGCGCGGACGTACGCCGTCCAGGTCGAACCGCGACCCGAGGAGGGCCGGATCGTACGGCTCGACCCGGTCATCGCGCTGTCGGCCGTGCACGCCCGGCTGGCCGCCGCCCCTCAGCCCTGTCCGACCGCCCCGACCCGGACGTCCTGCCTCATCGGTGACCGGGCCTTCCACGTCACCTTCCGTCCGGCCTCGGACGCCGAAGAGGCGCAGGTGGTCTAGATCAGGCCGTTGCTCCGCCGGAGGCTCTGGGCCGCCGTACGGTGCTCCTCGGCATCCGCCGGGTTCCCTTCGGCCGTGTCCAGCTCGGCGAGGGCGTCGTGGACGCGTGCCCGGTCGAAGCCCGAGCGCCGCCGGTCGGCGCGCGCCAGCGACTGCTGGTACAGCTCACGGGCCTCGGCCGTACGCCCGAGCCGGTGGAGGACGCCCGCGAGGGCGAACGCCGAACGCCCGATCAGCCGCTCGCGGTTCTCGGCCACGAACCCGGTGTGTGCCTCGCGCAGCAGCCGGTGCGCCGCCTCAAGGTCTCCCGCCTTCGCGTTCGCCTCGCCCATCCGATAGGTCTGGAGCAGGACGCCGTAGGGGTTGGGGATCGCCCGGTGCAGGTCGCGGGAGACGGTGAAGTCCGCCAGAGCCGCACTCCACTCACCGCGTGCGCCCTTGAGCATGCCGCGGTGCTCGACGGCCGAGGCGGCGAGCTTGCGGTCCCGTTCGGAGTCCGCCAGCAGACGGAGGGCGGACATCGCGCCGTCGAGCTGGACCTCGGCCTCGCTCAGCTCTCCCGCCTCCCACAGCGGCCTGGCCAGCTGGCAGCGCGTGCGCACCAGCCAGCCCGCGTTACCCCCGTGCCGGACGGCCGAGTCGACGGTGCGCCGGAAGAGCTCGATCACCTCGGACTGGTGGGGGTGGTCCAGCGCATGCGTCCACACGGGCTCGGACAGGGCCACGACCTCGGTGTCCATGCCACGGCCGTGGGCCAGGCGCGAGCAGCCGAACAGCACATGGCGCTCCTCGTCCAGCCAGCGCGCCGCGCGTTCGGCGCGTTCGGCCCGTACGTCGTCGTCCGCGGCCGTTTCCGGATCCTCCAGGGGAACGTCCGGCGCGCCGGGAACAGGGTCGAAGAGATCCACGACGGTCAGACGGCGGCCGGCCGCGAACCGGTCGGCCAGCTGAGCCTGCCGTACGAACCAGCGCAGCAGCCGCACCTGCGCCTCGGCCACCTCCCCCTCGGCCTCCTCGCGGCGGGACCGGCGCAAGGCGTGCCCGCGCTGCGGTCCCGGCAGCCTCAGCTGGCCGGCCTCCGTCAGCGACAGCAGACGCAGGTCCAGTAACCCGGCCCGGTCCAGCTCCTCCAGGGCGTCCTCGCAGGCGTCCGGTCCGAGTCCCGACAGCGCGGTGGCGGAGTGGAGCGTGAACGTCTCACCGGGATGGTGCGGAAGCAGCCGGTAGAGCCGGGCCGCCGGGCCGGACAGGTCGGCGTAGGCCATGTCCCAGATGTGCTCCACGCCGGACACGCCCTTCTCGTCCAACTCGGCCCGGAGATCGGCGAGGATGCGGGAGAGCGGGCGCAGCCGGTGCGCGCGCACCCACCGGCCCGCCACGAGCAGCGCCGCCGGGAGGCCGTCGCACAACCGGACCACCGCCCGCGCCGCCTCCGGGTCGGCGGCCAGCCGGTGATCGCGGGCGATCAGCTCAAGCAGCTCCGCCGCCGCCTGCTCTTCCAGCGGCGGCAGCGCCAGATCCACCGCGGCGCCGGCTTCGAGGTCGTGGAGCGGACCGTGGCTCGTGACGATCACGACGCTGGCGCCCGACGCCGGAAGCAGAGGGAGGATCTCCGGGGCGTAGCGCGCGTTGTCGAGGATCAGGACCAGCTTCGCCGCGGAGGTCCTGTTCCAGTACTGCCCGCACCGAGCGGAGTACTGGGCCTGGATCTGGTCCGGCGTCACGTCGAGGGAAATCAGCAGCTGGGAGAGCACATCACCGGGGTCAAGGACGCCGTCCACCCGGAAGTCGTCGAGGTCGACGGACAGCACACCATCGGGAAAGGAGTGGCTCTCGATCAGAGTCCGGGCCAGCAGGCCGGCCAGCTCCGTCTTCCCCAGGCCGCCCGGCCCGCTCAACGACAGGACCAGCGGGCGGGAGCGGCCCCGCCACTCCGTCACGGCGCGCAGAGCGCGTTCCCGCTCGTCGTCGCGGTTGACGAAGTACACCGGCCCCGGCGGAAGTTCGAGCCTCACAACAGCCCCCTCGACCATCTGTGGCACCCTGCACGCACCACCTGACGATCATGCACTCTAGAGACTTTCCCCGTACACCCTCCCGAGGCACGCCCCGAGCGCGTCCCCCCGAGCCTCCCCCCTCTCCCACCCCCCGCCCGCTAGCGTCCCGGCCATGGACACGCTCATCTTCGGGGGGCTGCTGGTCGTCGTCGTGGGGATCTGGCGGCGGGGGGTGGGGGTCGGGGCGTGGTGGGTGGTGTTTGTCGCTACCTGTTTTCTGCTCGCGCATCACATCACCAGCGGGCTCGGGCTGGGGCTGAGCTACTGATATGGACGCCGGCAGCGGTACGCCCGGTACTTCTCCCGTGGCCGTCGCCATCGACGAGCGGCGCGGGGTGCTCGGGCAGGTGCAGTACTGGTTCGCCTGTCTCTTCGCCGTCGGGTGGACCGGGGTCGTGTGCGGCGGGCTCGCCGTGCAGTTCGGGGACTGGGACTATCCCTGCCCGCTCTGCATGGTGCAGCGGATGTTCATGCTGCTGGCCGCGCTCGGGGCCGCGTACGTCGTGCGGCGGGGGATGACCGGGAAGGTGTCCGGGAACGACTACATGACCGGGTGGGGGCTCGCGCTCGTCGCCTGTGTGGGCGGGGGGTTCACCTCGTGGCGGCAGACCATGCTGCACATCCTGCCCGGCGACAAGGGGTACGGCAGCCCCGTCCTCGGGCTGCATCTGTACGTCTGGGCCTGGGTCCTCTTCGTGGCGTCGATCATCGCCGTCGGCGTCGTCCTCGCCTTCGCGCCCGTCACCGCCGACCGCATCCTTCCCGCCTCACCCCTCCGTGCCGTCGGGCGGTGCGTTCTCGCCTTCGTCGCGCTCGTCATCGCCGTGAACCTCGTCGCCGTGTTCCTGCTGGAAGGGTTCCACTGGTTCCTTCCCGACGACCCGTCGCGCTATCAGTTCTTCTACGACGTCCATCTGCTGCCCTGAACCCGTCGGGCCCGGGCCACCCTCTTCGTGGCCCGGGCCCCTCCTCGATGGTCGGGCTGCTACTGCATCGGCCTCGATGCCTCTATCTCGATCCCCTTCACCATCATCCGGTCGTCATAGGCGACCCGTACGAACTGGCCGTGGCGGAACGCGCTCAGGACCCGCTCGATCACGAACTGACTCGGGTGCGGCAGACGCACCTGGCGGCCGTTGACCACCAGCGTCATGGCCGCCTCGATCCCCGGGAACGCGGCGATCGGGGCCTGCACGGCCGTGGCGTACGCGACGAAGTACTGCGCCTGCGGCTGCTGAGGTTGGAGCTGGGGCTGAGGCTGGGTGCTCGGCTGCTGGCCGAACTGCTGGAGCAGCGACTGGAACGGCTGCTGCTGGCCCAGCTGGTGCAGCTGCTGCTGGAGGTGCTGCGGGACCCCCTGGCCCGGCCCCTGGCCCGGCCCCTGACCCGGCCCCTGACCGAACCCCTGGCCCTGAGCCGGTCCCTGGCCCATCCCCTGCTCGAACTGCTGCGGTACGAAGGACGTCATCTCTCTTCCCCTTTCGTCGTGTTGGGGTTCACCTCTCGCCCGTCACCGTCACGCCCACGACCTCGTCGTCATCGGTGTACCGGACGCGTACGGCGTGGCGGCCGCCCGCGAACGCGGTGTGGACCGCCAGGCGGACGTGCGGCTCGGGGTCGCTGAGGGTGCGCCACGCCCCGTTCACGTACAGGCGCAGGCGCGTGGTGCTGTCGGTCGGGTCGGGCAGCAGGTCGTCCCAGAAGCGTTCCGCCGGGCCCTCCGTGATGCGGCGCGGTACGAGGTGGGCCACCGCGGCGCGCAGGTCCGGGCGGGTGCCGATGCGCTGCGAGGACGGGCGGCCCGGCGCCTCCCGCTGGGGCGAGCCGGTGCGGCGCAGGAGCTCGCGCAGGGGCTCGGGCGCCAGCGGCGCCAGGCCCGCCGTGCGCAGCATCCCCTGGAGCGCGGCGAGCACGCCCGCGACCTGCGCGGCCGCCGGTGACGTGCCGGAGAACGCGTCCGTGTACCAGGTGTCCTCCGACTGGCCGCCCTGCAGCTCGCCCGGCCGGTTCCAGAAGCCGCCCGCCGTGGTGACCTCGTGGCCCCAGCCCTGGGCGTCCACCCGCGTACCGAAGTTGGAGAAGCCCAGGCGGGAGCGGTCGGGGCCGTGGTCGCGGCCGTGCGTGCCCGGCGGCGGGGCGCCCGCGCCGACCACGATCGCGCCGGAGGAGGGCGCCGCCGGGTCGAACGGGTTGCGCCACCACGCCGGGAAGCCGTCCGGGCGCGCCTCGTACAACGCGTCGTCCAGGCTCTCCGCGCCGTTGCCGGCCGCCTCGACGACCACCACGCCGCGCGCCGTCGCGTACCGTACGGCCGCGTAGTCGTCGGGCCACCACTCCAGCGGGATGTGACCGCGCTGGTCGTCGTCGGCCGCGTACCCGAAGCGCGGGCCGGGGCGGTGCAGCGGGACCAGCAGGATGTCGCCGGGGGTGAGGCGGTCGGCGGCGCCGGTGATGGCCCGGGCCGTGCCGATGCCGTGGATCGACGCGACCGCGAGGACCGCCTCCGGGACGATGCCGAGCGTGCCGCTGCCGGTGCGGCTGCCGCCGAGCACCCCGAGGACGCCGGTGCCGTGGTTGCGCCAGGCCAGGTCCTCCACGGGGGTGCCCGCGACGATCCCGGCGAGCCTGGGCCCGAGGTCGCGGTGGCCGAGCTGCCACGCCGCCTCGACGTCGACGATGCTCACGCCCTCGCCGGAGCCGCCCGCCTGGAGCCACGCCCAGGCCGCGTCCACGCCCTCGGGCGCTGGCCCCAAGTAGCCCTGGCGGCCGCTGAAGTCGGGGGTGGCGGCCCCCTCCTTCTCGCGCCGCCCTTCATCCGTACGCTCGTCCCCGTCGTCCGTCGCGCCGAACGGGCCCGTCGCCGGGAGCGCGCTCGGCTTCACGTACGCCGTATCGATCCCGGGCAGGCCCGCGAGCCGGGAGGCGAGCTCCTCCAGCCGGTCCTCGCCGCCGCGCACCCGGTGGAAGAGCGTGAGGTCGGGTACGTCGACGCCGTGCCGGGGGAGCAGCGCCAGCGCCTCACGCACCCGGGCCTCACTGCCGAACAGCGGCTCCAGAGCCAGCTGTTGGTCCATCAGGAACATGTCCAGGGCCGACGATCCGGGGGGCTCCTCGGTGACCGGCGAGCCGTCCTGCACGAGCTCCGGCCGTGCGACCACGATCAGCTCCCGCTCGACCGGGTGGTACGCGAAGCCCGCGCCCTCGGGGCCGGGGTCCTGTGCCCCGACCGCGCCGGCCGAGCCGAGCGAGTCGCCCATGGTTCCCACTCCCCATCCGTCCGTGGTCATCCGTCCGTGGCCATCCGTCCGCCGGGGAGAACCCTGCTGCGGGGACCCCGACCTGTACAGGACCCAATCTCGACAAAGGCCGACGCGGCCGAATAGAGCCGGAGAGGGCCGACGAGAGGGGGACGGATATGAGACACATCGGCCCGGCGATGCGAACGGCGAGGTCAGACGCCTTGTCGATACATTCGTGCATCGGATACGTTCTCGTATCCACGAGAGGGAGCCGATGACCACAGCCACCCCGCCCAAGCGCGTCACCACCCGCCGCGCCCGCACCCGGCGGCGGCTGCTCGACTCCGCGCTCGACGTGTTCGCCGAGGAAGGGTTCGGCCGGTCCACCGTCGAGCAGGTCTGCGAGCGGGCCGGGTACACCCGCGGCGCCTTCTACTCGAACTTCACCTCGCTCGACGAGCTGTTCCTCGCCATGTGGGAGGAGCGCTCGACCCGGCTGCTCGCGGACGTGCGCGCCGCCCTCGACGCGGTGTCGGCGGCCGCGCCCGAGGACGCCGTACGGGCGGCGCTGCGGGCCATCCCGGTGGACGACGCCTGGTACCGGGTCACCGCCGAGTTCACCGCGCACGCCCTGCGCAACCCCGCCCTGCGGCGGGTGATGGCCGCCCGGGAGCGGGCGATCCAGGACGCCGTGCTGCCCGCGGTCGTCGAGGCGCTGGGGCGCACCGGGCGCCGGGTGACCGACGAGGACGCGCTCGGGCAGGCGCTCGTCGCCGTCCACGACGGCACCGCCGTCCAGGTCCTGCTCGACCCCGGCAGCGAGGCCGTCCGGGCCCGCCGCGAAGCGCTCTTCCTGCACGTGCTCCAGGCCTACAGCACCGCACCCTCCTAACCCCTACCTCCCAGGAGACCGCCGTGAGTGACGACGCCGATGTCATCGTCGTGGGAGCCGGCCTCGCCGGGCTCGTCGCCACGTACGAACTCGTCCGTGCGGGCCGCAAGGTGCTCGTCGTCGACCAGGAGAACGAGGCCAACCTCGGTGGCCAGGCCTTCTGGTCGCTGGGCGGGCTGTTCTTCGTGAACAGCCCCGAGCAGCGCCGGATGGGCATCAAGGACTCGTACGACCTGGCGCTCGCCGACTGGATGGGGTCGGCCGCCTTCGACCGCGAGCGCGAGGACCACTGGCCGCGCCAGTGGGCGAAGGCGTACGTCAACTTCGCCGCCGGGGAGAAGCGGAGCTATCTGTACGGGCTCGGACTGAAGGTGACGGCGACCGTCGGGTGGGCCGAGCGCGGCGCGGGCACCGCGGGCGGGCACGGCAACTCGGTGCCCCGCTTCCATCTGACCTGGGGGACCGGCCCCGAGGTCGTCCGGGTCTTCCGCGAGCCGGTCCTGGCGGCCGCCGCTCGCGGGCTCGTCACCTTCAAGTACCGCCACCGCGTGGACGACTTGATCGTCGAGGGCGGGGCGGCGGTCGGGGTGCGCGGGAGCGTCCTGGTGCCGTCGTCCGAGCCGCGCGGTGCGGCCTCCTCGCGGGAGCCCGCGGGCGAGTTCGAGCTGCGCGCGCAGGCCGTCGTGGTCACCTCCGGCGGCATCGGCGGCGACCACGACCTGGTGCGCAAGAACTGGCCGGTCGAGCGGATGGGGCCCGCGCCGCGCTCGATGGTGACCGGTGTGCCCGCGTACGTCGACGGGCGGATGCTGGGGATCACCGAGGAGGCGGGCGGTTCGATCGTCAACCGCGACCGGATGTGGCACTACACCGAGGGCCTGAAGAACTGGGACCCGATCTGGCCCGGCCACGGCATCCGGATCATCCCGGGCCCGTCGTCGCTCTGGCTGGACGCGACCGGGCGGCGGCTGCCCGCGCCGCTCTTCCCCGGCCACGACACCCTCGGCACGCTCAAGCACATCGTGGGGACCGGCCACGATTACACCTGGTTCGTGCTGACGCGTTCCATCGTGGAGAAGGAGTTCGCGCTCTCCGGCTCGGAGCAGAACCCCGACATCACCGGCAAGGACCTGAAGCTGGTGCTTTCACGGGTACGCAAGGGCGCGCCCGGGCCCGTGCAGGCGTTCCTCGACCACGGCGAGGACTTCGTCATCCGCCGCAGCCTGCGCGACCTCGTCGACGGCATGAACGGAATCTCGCCCGGCCCCAAGCTCGAACTCGACCAGGTGGAGCGGGAGATCCTGGCGCGCGACCGTGAGATCGACAACGGGTACAGCAAGGACTTCCAGGTCATGTCGATGCGCAACGCGCGCGCCTACTGGCCGGACCGCATCACCCGGGTCGCCAAGCCGCACCGGCTGCTCGACCCGGCACACGGACCGCTCATCGCCGTACGGCTGCACGTGCTGACGCGCAAGACGCTCGGCGGCCTGGAGACGACGCTCGATTCACAGGTCGTACGGCCGGACGGGACCCCGTTCGACGGGCTGTACGCGGCCGGTGAGGTCGCCGGGTTCGGCGGCGGCGGGGTGCACGGCTACAACGCGCTGGAGGGGACGTTCCTCGGCGGCTGCATCTTCTCGGGGCGCGCGGCGGGACGGGCGCTGGCGCGGCGGCTGGCGTGAGGGCCAGCGCCGAGCCTCAATAGGCCGCTGACCGCTACTCGTTGACCAGCACCGGTACGGACAGGACCGCGCTCGCCGCCTTCCCCGTCAGCGGGGCCTTCGGTACGGCGGTGAAGTCGATGCCCGCGCCCTCCGCGCGGGGTCCGGCGTGCCCGGGGGTGCCGTGGGCGGCCTCGCCCGCCTCGCCCTCCTCCGCGTACTGGAAGGAGCCGGTGCCGACGAGGTGGCCGCGCTCGTCGTAGAACGCGGCGCGCAGCTCAAGGGCGAGCACATCGCTCACGTCGGAGGTGATGGCGAAGTGGCCGGTGACGGACGGCTTCTCGGAGAGCGCGAGCTTCGTGATCCGCACCCGGTCCGTGAACGGGCCCTGTTCCAGCCGCACTTCACCCTTCGCCGGGACCTTGGCGAGGGTCGCGGCGGGCGCCGGGGCCCCGCTCGGTGCGGGGAAGGTGACGGCCGGGGCCGCCGCCTGTTCGGCCTGCGCGGGCCGCTGCCCGGCGTCAGCCTTGTCGCCGTCGGAGCCTCCGCAGGCCGCGGTGAGGGCCAGGGCGGCCAGGGCGAGGGCGGCCAGACGGATCGAGCGGTTCACTGCGTACTCCTGGGTCGGCGGGTGCGGGGCCGGGAGAGGGGTGGTCCCCCGGCCCCTGGTGTGGCTGGCCACGGAGGGTCAACCACCGTGTGGGAGCGGGTCGTTGGGGCGACGTTTCACGTGAAACAGCCCGTGTTTCACGTGAAACGTCGCGCCCTTACGACCCTGCCGCGTCAGCCGCGCGGCGCCCGGCCGAACAGCGAGCGGTACATCTTGCCGTACAGCTCGGTGTTGATCTGGCTCGCCGCGAACTTCTCGGCGCCCGGCCCGTACGCGTAGATCGGCACGTCGGCGCCGGTGTGGTTGCCGGAGAGGTAGGTCAGCCAGAGGCTCGCCTCGGGGCTGCCGTCCTTGACACCCGCAGCGTCGTCCGGCGTACGGAAGGTCGCCGGGGCGAAGTTCTTGGCGTCGCCGGAGCCGGCGCCGTTGAGGATGCCGGACGAGCGGACCGGGTCCTTGGCACCCGACTTGTCGCGCGACGGCGTCGAGTTGTTCGCCGGGTTGCCCGCGTCCGTGTTGGCCGGGGGCGCGACGGCCTCGGCGTTGGTGTACGTGCCCTTCTCGATGATGTTGAAGCCCGCGCACTCGTGGTCGGCGGTCACGATGACCAGCGTGTGCCCGTCCTTCTTGGCGAAGTCGGTCGCGGCCTTGACCGCGTCGTCGAACGCCTTGACCTCGGCGAGCGTCTGCGCGGCGTCATTGGCGTGCGAGCGCTTGTCGATCTGGGCGCCCTCGATCTGGAGGAAGAAACCCTTCTTGGACCGGCCGTCGAGCAGGTCGATCGACTTCTTCGCCATGTCGGCGAGGGTCGGCTCCTGCTTCTGCGGGGCGTCCGCCGGGAGCCCGGCCTTGGCCTGCTCGACGGTCAGGTTGCCGCGGTTGAAGAGGCCGACGACCTTCTTGCCCTTGACGCCGGCGAGGTCGGCCTTGGTGGCGACCTTCTGGCTGGCGGCGGTCTGGGCGGGCAGGCTCGGGTCGCCGAAGCTGCCGAGCACCTGGTAGCCCTGGGCCTGGAGGGCCTTCTGGTCGTCCGGCTCGAAGCGGGCGAGGCCGCCGCCGAGGACGACGTCGGCCGTGCCGTTGCGGGCGATCTGCTCGGCGACCGGGGTGATCAGCGTCTTGTCCTCGGGGGCCTTCTCGTACGAGCCGTCCGCGTTCTTCGGCAGGCAGGCCGCGTCCGAGTAGACCGGGCCCTGGCAGCCGCGCAGCAGCACGTGGCTGAACTGGGCGCCCGGGGTGGCGTCGGTGACCTCGGCGGTCGAGACGTTGCCGGTGGCGAAGCCGGCCTTCTTGGCCTGCTCCATCAGCGTCACGCGGCGCTTCTCGTACGCGTCCACGCCGAGCGCGGCGTTGTACGTCTTCACGCCGGACGACCACGCGGTGGCGGAGCTCGCCGAGTCGGTGACGAGGGCGGGCTGGTCGGTGCCCTTCTCCACGGCGTACGTGGCGACCGCGCCGGTGTAGGGCAGGCGCTCCATGTTCAGCTTGCCCTGGGCGCCGTAGTAGCGCTCGCGGCCGGCGGTGACGTGGGTGCGGCCCATGCCGTCGCCGAGCAGGTAGATGACGTTGTGTATCTCCTGGCCGCGGCCCGGGAACGGGCGGGCATCGTGCTGCGGGGCGGAGTTGGCCGTGACGGCGCTGCCCGCCGCGACGGCGGAGGCCAGCGCCACCACCGTCAGCGCCTTGCGGCGCTTGTGTCCCATGGATCTCATGGCGGCGAAGCTATGAGCCGAATATGAACGAGTTGTGAGGTGCGGGAGTACGGCGAACGAACGGCTTTGCCTTTCCATGGTGCTGCTCGTGGTGGTGCTTTACCCGTACGAGAGGCCGGAGCAGATGTTGTCGTCCGCCGAGCGGGCCTTGTCCGCGACCTCGGAGGGGACGGCGGCGGGGGCGTCTGCGGGGGCGTCCACGTACTTCGAACCCAGGATGACGCTGAGCCCCGCGGCCTTGGCCGGGCGCAGCAGCGCGCCGGGGAAGCGCTGGGCGAGCGCGTCGGCGTGGGCGCGCGCGCCCGGCCCGTACTCGATGACGGTGTGGACGAAGTCCTGGGTGGCGGCGGTCGCCGTGCCGGTGACCGTGTAGCCGCCCGCCTTGAGGGAGTCGGCGGCGCGGGCGGCCAGGCCCTTGGTGGTGGTGCCGTTGTAGACGGCGACGGACACCCCGGCGCCCGACGGCGGGGCGCTCGGACTCGGACTCGGCGGGGCGGCCTTCGCCTCCTCCTGCTTGCCGCCCGCGTCCTCGCCGTCGACCGTCCGGTCCGCGCGCAGGGCCGCGAAGAGCGCGTCGGCCTGCGGTTTCACTATCGCCACGCGCGCGCCCTCGTACCGCCAGGGCAGGGTGACGAACTTGGTGTTGTGCAGGTCGATGCTCTTCATCGACATGGCGAAGGAGATCAGCTTGTCGGCCGAGCCGAGGCCCGGGTCGACGGTCATGGACTGGGTGGCGGCCTTGGCGAGCGGGAAGAGGGTGGTCGGGCTGAGACCCTGCGACTTGACCTTCTTCATGAGGCTGGAGACGAAGGCCTGCTGGCGCTGGATGCGGCCGATGTCCGAGCCGTCGCCTATGCCGTGCCGGATGCGTACGTAGTCGAGCGCCTTCTGGCCGGAGACCTCCTGGACGCCCTTGGTGAACAGCCGCTCCCCGCGCGCGTGGCGGTTGGGGTTGAGGTCTCCCTCGTAGATGTCCTTGGGCACGCAGACCTGGACGCCGCCGACGGCCTCGGTCATCTTGGCGAAGCCCGCGAAGTCCACGACGACGGTGTGGTCGACGCGCAGCCCGGTCAGCTTCTCGACGGTGTTCTGGGTGCAGGCGGGGTTGCCCTTGGCGGTGTCGCCCACGGAGAACGCCGAGTTGAACATCACGTTGTGCCGGGTCTTGGTCCAGGTGCCGTTCGGCAGCTTGCAGGGCGGCACGTCGACCAGGGTGTCGCGGGGTATGGAGACGGCCGTCGCGTGCTTGTGGTCGGCGTGGACGTGCATCAGGAACGCGGTGTCCGAGCGGCCGATGTCACCGTCGCCGTGGCCGTACTGCTCGTTGTCACCGGCGCGCGAGTCCGAGCCGATGACCAGGACGTTCTGGCCCTTGGCCGAGGCGGCCGGGCGGTCGCCGGAGACCCCGCCGTCGTCGAAGGTGCGGATGTCGCCGTTGAGCTGGAGGTAGAGCCAGCCGACCCCGGCCACGGCGAGGACGAGCAGGGACACCAGCAGGGCGAGGACCAGGCGCAGTCGGCTGCGTCTGCGCCGCCCGTCCGGTGGCGCGCCGACGGCGCCTTTCCGGCTCCCGCCGCGCGCGTGCCCCGCCTTGTGGCTGCCTGCCATCCGTACGCCCTATCCGTGTCCGTTTGGTTGTACAGTTGCGCAATGTAGCAAGTCTTACTGAGAGAGCCGCCGAGAGGGAAGGACGACGGGATGTTCCTGCGCAATGGCCTGGAGCCCTGGCATCTGCTGATCGTTGCCGTGGTGCTGATCCTGCTCTTCGGCTCCAAGAAGCTGCCCGACACGGCGCGGGCGCTCGGCAAGTCGCTGCGGATCCTCAAGAGCGAGACGCGGGCGATGAAGGACGAGTCGGGGAGCGGGCCGGGTTCCGAGCCGGGGGCCACGGCGCCGACCGCGGTCGTCCAGAGCCCCGCCCCCACGACCGCCCAAGCAGCCGCCCAGACCCCCGCACCGCACCCCGCCGACGCGCCGCGCCCGTAGCCGCCGCGGGAGCCGCTCGGCATGTACACGCACCAAGTTGTCCACAGGCTGCGGACGACGTGGGCGGGTTGTCGGCGGGGCGGCGCATGATGGGGTCCATGAACGAGATGCCGGAGTGGGAGAAGCGGTTCAGGGCGCCCAGGGTCGGGCTCCCCGACTGGGCGGAGGACGCCCCGGACCGCTCGCTGTTCGTGTCGAACGCGACGGGGACGTACGAGCTGTACGCATGGGACCGGGCGACCGGCGCCCAGCGCCAGGCGACGGACCGGCCGAACGGGACGACGGACGGGGTGCTGACGCCGGACGGCGAGTCGATCTGGTGGTTCAGCGACACCGACGGGGACGAGTTCGGCGTGTGGATGCGCCAGCCGTTCGGCGGCGGTGACGACGAGCCCGCCGTGCCGGGCCTGGAGCCGTCCTACCCGGCGGGCCTCGCGCTCGGCCGGGACGGCACGGCGGTGGTCGGCCGCTCCACCGACGAGGACGGCACGACGGTCCACGTCGTGCGGCCCGGGACCGCGCCGGTGGAGATCTACCGGCACCGCGAGTCGGCGGGCGTCGGCGACCTCTCGCACGACGGGGCGCTGATCGCCCTGGAGCACACCGAGCACGGCGACGCGATGCACTCGGCGCTGCGCGTGGTCCGGCTCGACGGCTCCACGGCCGCCGAGCTCGACGACACCAAGGGCGGCGCGGAGGAGCTCGGCCTTGAGGTGCTCGGCTTCGCGCCGCTGCCCGGCGACACCCGGCTGCTGATCGCGCACCAGCGCCGGGGCCGCTGGGAGCCCATGGTGTGGGACGTGGCGTCCGGCGAGGAGACCGAGCTCGCGCTCGAACTGCCGGGCGACGTCGCGGCGGAGTGGTACCCGGACGGCTCGGCGCTGCTCGTCGTCCACAGCTTCGAGGCCCGCAGCGAGCTGTTCCGGTACGACCTGGCGGCGGCCGAGCTGGTCGAGGTGGAGACCCCGGCCGGTTCCGTCTCGGGCGCCACGGCCCGGCCCGACGGGACCGTGGAGTACCTGTGGTCGTCGGCGGCGCGCCCCTCCGAGGTGCGCTCCACCACGGGTGCGGTCGTCCTCGACCCCCCAGGCATGAAGGCACCGGGCTCGGTCCCGGTGGAGGACGCGTGGGTGGAGGGGCCCGGGGGCCGGATCCACGCGCTGGTCCAGCGGCCGGCCGGGTCCGGCCCGTTCCCGACCGTCTTCGAGCTCCACGGCGGCCCCACCTGGCACGACAGCGACGCGTTCGCGGCGGGCCCGGCGGCCTGGCTCGACCATGGGTACGCGGTGGTGCGCGTCAACTACCGCGGCTCCACGGGATACGGCAGGGAGTGGACGGACGCGCTCAAGCACCGCGTCGGGCTCATCGAGCTGGAGGACGTGGCGGCGGTCCGGGAGTGGGCGGTCTCGTCCGGCCTCGCCGACCCGGCCAAGCTGGTCCTCGCGGGCGCGTCCTGGGGCGGCTATCTGACCCTGCTCGGCCTGGGCACCCAGCCGGACGCGTGGGCGCTCGGCCTCGCGGTGGTGCCGGTCGCGGACTATGTGACGGCGTACCACGACGAGATGGAAGCGCTGAAGGCGATGGACCGCACGCTGCTCGGCGGCACGCCGGAGGAGGTGCCGGAGCGCTTCGAGGCGTCGTCGCCGCTGACGTACGTGGACGCGGTGAAGGCCCCCGTCTACATCTCGGCGGGCGTCAACGATCCGCGCTGCCCGATCCGCCAGGTCGAGAACTATGTGGACCGCCTGGCCGCGCGGGGCGCGGTGCACGAGGTGTACCGGTACGACGCGGGGCACGGGTCGCTGGTGGTGGAGGAGCGGATCAAGCAAGTTCGTCTTGAGCTGGAATTCACGGCGAAGGTCCTCGGCGCCGCATCGGGAGGTGGTGCGTAGGGGGTTGCGCAGCCCGGCGCGACGGGGAGGGCCGCGCGCCCACCCTCCCCCAAGCTCTTAAGGAGCAGGGGGAACCCCCAGCCCTTAGCGGCACGACTGCCCGCAGCTGGCGGGGATGCAAGGCGCGGGCGGCACCCGGCACCGCACCCCGCAGCCCAGCCCCCCGGAGGGATTCCGTACCGTGGTGGTGTGTACCGGTTCCTGCTGACGCCCCGCTGGTGGGGGATCAACGTCTTCGTCGTGCTGGCCATCCCCTTCTGCGTATTCATGGGGTCCTGGCAGCTCGGCCGCTTCGAGGACCGCGTGCAGTCGCACAACGCGGCCGACGAGCGGCCCGACCCGGCCGAGCAGCAGGCCGCACCGCTGCGCGAGCTGCTGCCCGTCGACCAGAAGACCTCGGGCCGCACGGCGAGCGCGACCGGGCGGTACGGGGAGCAGTTCCTGGTGCCGGACCGCCGGGTGGACGGCCACAGCGGCTCGTACGTGCTGACCCTGCTGCGCACCGACGGCGGCAAGGCGCTGCCCGTGGTGCGCGGCTGGCTGCCGAAGGGGCGTCCGGCGCCCGCCGCGCCCACCGGCGAGGTCACCGTCGCCGGCGCGCTCCAGGCCTCCGAGACGCCGGGGACGGACGGGGTGAACGCCTCGGGCGGGCTTCCTCGGGGGCAGCTCGGGATGATCAGCGCGGCGTCGCTGGTCAACCTCGTGCCGTACGAGGTGTACGACGCGTGGATCACGCTCGCCAAGGCCGACTCGGGGATGACGGCGGTGCCGGCCGCGAAGCCGCAGAACACCGGCCTGGACCTGAAGGCGTTCCAGAACCTCGGCTACACCGGCGAGTGGTTCGTCTTCGCCGGGTTCGTGGTCTTCATGTGGTTCCGGCTGCTGCGGCGCGAGGCCGAGGCGGCGGAGGACGCGGCGTTGGGCTTGGCGCCCGAGCCGACCAGTACGGGCTGAGTCTCTTCTGCGGGCCGGTGGAGGCTGGTCGCGCCCACGCGGCGGAGCCGCACAATGTCACAGCCCCGCGCCCCTGGGGGGACGGGGCGGTGCGGGGCCGGACTCCAACCGGCCCCGCACCCCCCTGCTCCTCCCCCTCCGGACGAGGAGCCGTCAGGGTGCCGCGGGGGCCGGGGCCGCGAGGACGCCCGTGCGGTAGATCGTTCCGGCGCAGGCGTTGGGGATGGTCGCCTCGGCGGTCGGCGCGCCGGGCTCGGCGACGTGGGTCACCGCGACCTTGCCGTCCGTCTGGGGGCCGGGCGGCGGCGCCGGGTCGAGGCCGCCCAGCTGGGGCTCGGTGCCCGTCGACGCCGTACCCGTCCCGGTGCCGGTGGTCGTACCGCCGCCTCCGTTGACCGGCGACGGCGAGGGGTCGGGCGAGGGCTGCGGCTTGGGACAGGTCTCGGACGGCACCCAGGCGAACTTGATCTCGTACGCGGCCGACGGCTTGAGGACCAGGCCGGTGGCTTCGAGCGAGGGGTCGGGCAGCCGGGCCGCCGGGTCGCCGGTGGAGTGGTCCACGACGGTGATCCGGGAGGCGTCGGCGGCGCCCAGCGCCTGGAAGTCGACCTTGCCGGCCCCGCTGACCTGGCAGAGCTTCTGCGAGACGTTGGCGACGCGGAACGTGCCGTAGACCTTGCCGTCGGCGTCGGGCTTGCTGATCCGCGCGGACTTCACGCCGAGTTCGGTCGCGTCGCAGACCGGCGAGCCGACCTGCACGGGCCCGCCGACGGGTCCGGTCTCGCCGCCCACGGTGCCGCCCACGGCGGTCCGGCCGGGCTCCTCGGGCTTCACGGTCGCGGTCGGCGCCGGGGTGCGGGGGGTCCGGCCGGAGGGCCTGTCGGCCCTCCGATCACCCTCCTCCACGCCCGGCGCGGCGCCGGTGCCGCCCTGGGTCTGCTGGCCGTGTCCGGCGATGCTGGGCCGGTCCTCGGAGGCCGCGCCGGTGTTGGCGACGTGCAGGAACGCGGGGACCGCGGTGCCGATGAGCAGCGCCGCGGCGGCCGCGCCGACCATCGCGTGCCGCTTGCGGGCCTGGCGGGCGGGGACGGCCCGGCGCAGGTGGTCCAGGGCTCCCTCGGACGGCTCCATGCCGTCCACCGCGCCGTGCAGCATCCGGCGCAGCGCGTCTTCGTCCGGGGTGAGGCCAGGTGGGAAGGGGTCGTTCACAATTCCGTATCCAGTCCGGTCGTCCAGAGGGCGGTCGGGCCCGTATGTGCTCTCCCCGTGGCGGCGGCCGTGGTCGCGGTCGCCGTGCTCACCGTGGTGCCCGTGTTCCCCCCGGGCCCCGGCCGTACCGTCCGTGCCGTACGGACTGTCCATGCCGTACGAACGGTCCGTGTCGTACGAAGTGTCGTCCCGGCGGCCGCGGTGGTCACCGCGCTCGTCGCCGTCTCCCCGCCGGTCCTCCCTGTCCCCGAATCCCGCATTCCACTTGGCGCTCATACCGGTGCCTCCATGGCTATCCGGAGTGCCGCGATGCCGCGCGAGCCGTACGCCTTCACCGAGCCCAGGGATATCCCCAGCGTCTCGGCGACCTGGGACTCGGTCATGTCCGCGAAGTACCGCAGCACGAGGACCTCGCGCTGGCGGCGCTGAAGGCCGCGCATGGCCTTGATCAGCGCGTCCCGCTCCAGCTGGTCGTACGCCCCCTCCTCGGCGCTCGCCATGTCGGGCATCGGCTTGGAGAGCAGCTTGAGCCCGAGGATGCGGCGGCGCAGGGCCGAGCGGGACAGGTTGACGACGGTCTGGCGCAGATAGGCGAGCGTCTTCTCGGGCTCGCGCACGCGCGAACGGGCCGAGTGGACGCGGATGAAGGCCTCCTGGACGACGTCCTCGCAGGAGGCCGTGTCGTCGAGCAGCAGCGCGGCGAGCCCGAGCAGCGAGCGGTAGTGCGCGCGGTAGGTCTCGGTGAGGTGGTCGACGGTGGTCCCAGCGGCCATGGCGTCGTCAGTGCCCTCGCGGGCGGACGTCGGCTGGGACGGGACGCGGGTGGGGCGCGCGGTAGGCATGGGGGCGATCACCGGCATGCCGCCGGCAGGCCGCCGCCGGAGCGGGCGGACCACTGCGCCGCGCACCGGAATCGCGCTGATGTCGAGAACCTCTGCCACGCCAGTTGGACACGCTTCCCCCCGCCAGGGTTGTACGCGTACGACACCGTTTTTGGCAGTGCGACAAATGTCCTCATGCGTACTCGCTCTTCCCCAATGCCCCGATATTTACGGCACCTTGATGGGCGACCGCATAGACGCTCCATGCCGGGCTGCCGGTTGCAGGGACACGGAAATGAATCGTGTAACAGGGCAACGGCGCAGTTCAAGTGGTACAGACCAGCGACTTGCTCACAGAGCGTTCACAGATCCTACAAACTTTGTGGCCTTCCCGGCGGCGAAATCGCGCCGGTGTTCAGCCGCCGAATTCCCCGGCCGCCAGCTCGGCGATCTGAGCGGCGTTCAAAGCCGAGCCCTTGCGGAGGTTGTCGCCGCAGACGAAGAGGTCGAGCGCGTACGGGTCGTCGGGCGAGCGCCGCACCCGTCCCACCCACGCCGGGTCGGTGCCGACCGCGTCGGCGGGCGTCGGGAACTCCCCCGCCGCCGGGTCGTCGAGCAGCACCACGCCGGGCGCGGTCGCCAGGATCTCGTGGGCCCGGGCCACCTCGACCTCGTTCTCGAAGGTGGCGTGGACGGAGACGGAGTGGGTGGTGACCACCGGGACCCGGACGCAGGTCGCGGCCACCGCGAGCCGCGGCAGGCCGAGCACCTTGCGGGTCTCCTCGCGCAGCCCCAGCTCCTCGCTGGACCAGCCGCCGTCGGCCGGATCCCCGCTCCAGGGCACCACGTTGAGCGCCACCGGCGCCGCGAACGGCCCGGTGTCCTCGCCCACGGCCCGGCGCACGTCGCCGGGCCCGGTGCCCAGTTCCGTACCCGCGACGAGGGAGAGCTGTGCGCGCAGGGTCTCGACGCCGGCCCGCCCGGCGCCGCTGACCGCCTGGTACGTGGAGACGACGAGCCCGCTCAGGCCGTACTCGGCGTGCAGCGCGCCCACCGCCACGATCAGCGCGAGGGTGACGCAGTGCGGGGAGGCCACGATCCCGCGCGGCCGCAGCCGTACGGCATGGGGGTTGACCTCGGGCACCACCAGCGGCACGTCCGGGTCCATGCGGAAGGCCGCCGAGGTGTCGACGACCACCGCGCCCTTGGCCGCGGCGACCGGCGCCCACTGGGCGGCGACCTGCTCGGGCACCAGGAAGACGGCGACGTCGACGCCGTCGAGCGCCTCCTCGCCCAGGGCCAGGACCTCGGTCTCCTCGCCGCGCACGACGAGCTTGCGGCCCGCCGAGCGCGCCGAGGCGATCAGCCTGATCTCGCCCCAGACGTCCGCGTGCTGGGACAGGATCCGGAGCAGCACCGCGCCGGCGCCCCCGGTCGCTCCGACGACCGCGAGCGCCGGCTTGCGGGTCATCGTCCGGTGCCTCCGTAGACGACCGCCTCGTCGGAGTCGGAGTCCAGGCCGAAGGCGGTGTGCACGGCGCGCACGGCCTCGTTGACGTCGTCGGCGCGGGTGACCACGGAGATGCGGATCTCGGAGGTGGAGATCAGCTCGATGTTCACGCCCGCGTCGCTGAGCGCCTCGAAGAACCCGGCGGTGACGCCCGGGTTGGTCTTCATCCCGGCGCCGACCAGCGAGATCTTGGCGATCTGGTCGTCGTAGCGCAGCGACTCGAAGCCGATGGTCGCCTTGGCCCGCTCCAGGGCGTCGATGGCCTTGCGGCCCTCCGCCTTGGGCAGGGTGAACGAGATGTCGGTCAGCCCGGTGGACGCGGCCGACACGTTCTGGACGACCATGTCGATGTTGATCTCGGCATTGGCGATGGTCCGGAAGATAGCCGCGGCCTCGCCCGGCTTGTCGGGGACCCCGACCACCGTGATCTTCGCCTCGGAGACGTCGTGGGCGACTCCGGAGATGATGGCGTGCTCCACCTGCTGATCCCCTCGCGGTTCGTTGCTGACCCAGGTGCCCTGAAGTCCGCTGAAGGACGACCGGACGTGGATCGGAATGTTGTAACGGCGTGCGTACTCGACGCAGCGGTGCAGCAGCACCTTGGAGCCGGACGCGGCCAGCTCCAGCATGTCCTCGAAGGAGATCCAGTCGATCTTCCGGGCCTTCTTCACCACACGCGGGTCCGCGGTGAACACACCGTCGACATCGGTGTAGATCTCGCAGACCTCGGCGTCGAGCGCCGCCGCGAGGGCGACGGCCGTGGTGTCGGACCCGCCGCGGCCGAGCGTGGTGATGTCCTTGGAGTCCTGCGAGACCCCCTGGAAACCGGCCACGATCGCGATGTTGCCCTCGTCGAGGGCGGTACGGATCCGGCCCGGCGTGACGTCGATGATCCGCGCTTTGTTGTGGACCGAGTCCGTGATGACGCCGGCCTGGCTGCCCGTGAACGACTGGGCCTTGTGGCCCAGGTTCTTGATCGCCATGGCCAGCAGGGCCATCGAGATCCGCTCTCCGGCGGTCAGCAGCATGTCGAATTCCCGGCCGGTAGGCATCGGAGATACCTGCTCGGCGAGATCGATCAACTCGTCCGTCGTGTCGCCCATCGCGGAAACCACGACGACCACCTGGTGGCCGTTCTTCTTGGCTTCCACGATCCGCTTGGCGACGCGCTTGATGCCCTCGGCATCGGCAACGGAGGAGCCTCCGTACTTCTGCACGACAAGGCCCACGTGCGCTCCTCGCTCAGTCCATTACTGCGGTCGGCTCAGTCTAACGAGCGGCCCGGATCCGCCCTGGCGGTGCCACATCGTGAGATGTCCCGCTCGCGATGCGATCTTGACAGAGCCCCGGATGGGGGCACGGATCCGGTCCGCTCGTGGAGGCGCACCTGCCCCTTCGCTCCGCTCGTACGCCCGGGTGTGGGGCGGGTCACAGGGCGCGGCGGGCGATCGTCAGGTTGATGCGCACGAATCGGGTGTCCGGATGGTCGGCACCTCGGACACGGTTGAACCCCGCCAGCACCCTCTCGTACAGAGCCGCCGCCCGGGCAGGGTCGCCCGCCGCACGGTGGGCCGTCGCGAGGTTGGCCAGCGCGGCGAGCGTGTCCGGATGGTCCTCACCCATCAGCCGCAGCCGGTCGGCGTAGGTCCGCTCGCTCAGCGCCATGGCTCGCTCCAGGTCCCCCACCGCCCGGCAGGCACCCGCGAGATTGCTCCGTGCCACGAGCGTCTGGGGGTGGTCATCGCCGTGGACGCGAACACGTGCCACGAGGGTGCGCTCGAAGAGGGGCAGGGCCCGGTCCAGATCGCCGACCGTGCGGTAGGCGCCCGCAAGGTTGTTGCGGGAGGTCATGGTGTCGGGGTGGTCTGCGCCGAGGACACGTTCGCGGGCGGCGAGGGTCTGCTCGTAGAGAGGGATGGCCTTTCCCAGGTCTCCGGCGGCACGGTGGGCATAGGCAAGGTCGTTGCGGACGCGCAGTGTTTTCGGGTGGTCCTCACCGAACACCCGCACCCAGTGAGCCAGCGAGCGCTCGAAGTGGGTGATCAGCATACGGAGGTGGCCTGCCTGCAATTGCCACGCCGGAAACTCCTGGCCCCACAGGTTCTCCTCCTGGCCGGCCCGCTCCGACAAGCGCCGCATCGCGGTGGCGGCCACCCTTTGGCTGTTGAGGACCGATTGCAGGTCGCGAAGGAGGCTCGCGAACTCCCTGTCCGACTCCTCGAACCGTCGCGAGACGTGTTCGGCCAGAGCCTCGACATGGGGAAGCAAGGGCCGCCACTTCACCCACATTTCGGGTTCGGGCGCAGCCCCGGGGACAGTGCCGGCAAGGATGCGGACAGCCATCGCCATGGCCTCGCTCACGGCTTCCGCCTGGCGGTACGGGTCCCCCGCCTCCGGCGTCCGCGCCACCGCCTGCACCAGCCGGTGCACGGACACCGAGCCGTCTGAGCCGAGTGTCACCATGCTGTGCGCGGCCAACGCGCCCAGCGCCCGCCGCACCCCCACAGGTGAGCCCAGCCCGTCCAGCAGGGATCGCGGGATCCCGTCCGGCGCGTACCAGGCGAGCACCCGCAGGACCGCTCCCGTCAGCGGGTCCTCCGCCACCAGCCGGTCCAGCGTCACCCGCCATGTACGGGCGACGGCGCGCCGCCCCTCCGCGTACATGTCGGCCGGGTAGTGGGCGAGGAGCTCCAGATACTCACCCGGCCTCGTCCCCGTGCGCGCGCAGTACGCTGCCGCCAGCTCGACCGCGAGCGGCAAGTTCCCGATCTCGGCGCACAGTTGATCCACACCTTCGACATCGCGCGGCCCGCCGTGCGTCACGATCCGCGTGAAGAGCTCGACCGCTTCCCCCGGCAGCAGTACATCCAGCGCGACCGGCCGCGCGATCCCGTACCAGTCGTCGGCCCGCCGACTCGTGATCAGCCACCGCCCCGATGCCACACGCCCCAACAACGGTCGTACGTCGTCCGGTTCGGTCACGTTGTCCAGGACCACGAGCCAGCCCTCATGCGTGGCCAGCCACTGCACGGCCCGTTCTCGCAGTGCCTCCTGCGGGAGGAGCCCCGCCAGGGCGGGCTGGAGAGCGATCGCGAGGGCAGCGAGTCCAGCGTCGAGGTCGGCCGGGGTCTCGGCGGTGATCCACCAGACGGGATTGTGGCCCCGGGCGCGCCGGGCCGCCCAGTGCGCGGCGAGCGTGGACTTCCCGATGCCGCCGAGTCCGTGCACGGCGTGCACCACCACCCCGCCAGCGGTTTCCAAAGCCTCGTCCAACAGGGCGAGTTCTCTCTCCCTGCCGACGAACATATCTGTACGAAAGGGAAGGTTAACCACCCCAACAGGGCACTCCGCCTCCGCGAAAGCCTCCGCCGGCAGTACGGTCGCATGCTCGGCGAGGACGGCGTGGTCCCCGGTCGCCACGTGCCGAATGTCCCGCCCGGCCGCGACGGCCCGCTCCCCTGATGCCTCGGCGGACGTCACGCGCCCCCCGTGGACACACTCCCGATGTCCCCACCGGCGGCGACGGAACGTTCCCCGGAGGCGGTGATGGTCCCCCCGGCGGGGCTGCCCCCCGGCATCGCGGGCGCCGGCCCGGCCGGCGCCCCGTCCCCGGTGGCCACGGCCCCGATGCTGCCCCCGGCCGCAACCGAACGCGCCCCTGATGCCTCGGCAGTCAAGCTCGTCCGCCCCCGCCGCACCCCGTACACGGACACCCCCAGCCCGACGAGGGCACACACCCCTCCGATCACACTGACGAGCGCGTCGGCGGTCCCCGGGTCGGCAACAGCGACCACGACAAGCCCGACCACCCCGACAACGAGGAGCCCGGCTCCACTCCACACCCATGCTCTTGGCTGCCATGCCATGAGCCCATCATCGTCTTCCGGTCGGGGCCTCGCTACGACAACGCAGTCATCCGCTCGTCATGGGCGCTCCACCTTGACGCGCCCTCGGTTCATACATGCGAGCAACGCCTTGATGTCGCCGAGGTCGTCGGTCAGGATCGGGGCGCACTCATGGGCGAGCGAGGCGAGGACCACGCTCGCGTCGACCACGTCCGTGCTGCCGTTCTTCTGGCAGAGAATGGCGGCCGCCTTCGCGACGGGCTCGGTGAGGGGCAGGACGCGGCAGCCGCGCAGCACGCGGTGGAGATTCGCTGCCATCGCACGCGTGTCCCAGCACTGCGCGAGCACACCTGCCGGGACCAGCGGCACGATGTCTCTGGCCAGGAGCCTGGAGTGCCGCCCGAGGAACGTGCGGTCGTTCTTCGCCGCGGCGATGAGCGCACCGCTGTCGTAGATGAAGTGGATCACGCGCTGCGGCTCCCCTTCTCCCCGGACCCGAGGATGCCGTCGAGCCAGGCATCCGCCTCGGCCCGCTCCTCCTCGGTGAACCGGCCCTGCTCTGCCTGGTAGCCCTCCATGGCGTCACGGCCGTCACGGAGCAGTCGACGGTGCCCCAGGAAATCTTCCAGCGCCCGGCTGACCACTGCGGAAATCTGCTCGTCCTCCGCCTCGGCATACCGCCGCAGCGCCTCGCCGAGCTCAGCATCGAGACTCACGCTGAACTTCGCCTTCTCTGCCATATTCCAAACGTAATACGGACTGGGCGGAGCGCAACAGGTCACTCCTCGTTGTCGTATCCCGGCTGCCGATGCGCCGGGAGGAAGGTGGCCGGCACCTTGCGGAGGTCCGGTAGTACCGGTTCCAGCTGCTCCTCGCGGAAGCATTCGAGGCACAGCCCGTCGATGATCGACGTGGTGCGTTCGTCCTCGTCGCACCCCATGCAGGCCATGATCACGCGGGTCACGCGAGCCCGGCCCGTGGCCTTCGGCGTCTTCTTCGGGGGCATCTTCGTCTCCAGTCGGTTACGGGCCAACGCCCCCGCACTGCGCACGGGCTGGGGCAGTCCGGAGGTCAGCGTGCGGATGAGGTGTTCGGGGGTCGCGCCCCGCGCCAGCCACTCGGCGGCCAGCGGTTCGAGGGCGTCGCACTCGGCGGCGGACAGCGTCATCTGCGGGTCTGTGTCGCCGAGTTGAGCGAGCGCGTTGTACGCGGTGGAGCGCGCGGGCTCCACCGGCTGGGCAGGCAGCTTGGGCTCGGCGGGCGCCGGTTCCTCGGCCTCGTCCCGCACATGGACGAGGCCGCCCCGGCGTTCCGCGGTGACATCGATGCCGTCCACACTGCGCACGAACGCGGCCCACCACTCGTCGGACCGGGCCACCGGCGTCCAATACGTCCTGGTCACCCACCTCATGCTGCCGTTGGTCAGGGTGAGGTGTTCCTTCACGCGGCGCAGATGCCCGGCGACGGTCAGCTCGTTCAGGGCCGAGCGGCAGCCCTGCTGGCCATGGCCCGGATGGTGCGCGGCGAGAACCTTGTACCCCATGGCCGCACCCTCCGCGAGGGCGCAGATGAAGATCGCGATCTCCGCCGCCCGCCTGGACAGATGCGCGAAGTTCGATTCGGGGGGCGGAATCTGGTCACCCGCATGGCGCTTTCCATAGCCCTTATTGGCCATGGGGTGTGCGCGAGTGGGGAGAGCAGGACTAAAGTCGCGGTAAGCCACGATCGAAAAGTCGCTTTCGACGTAGGTCAGGTCCCGGCACCGGTGTTGGCGCACCGGCCGGGGCCGTTCTTATGCCGCGAACCTAGGGTGCCTTTACTTTCCGACGCAACTCGATCACGGAAAGTCACCCTTGTGGGTGATCGGCCTCAACTTCCGTACAAACTGGGTCGGTTGGGCGGAGCCCAACCTCCTGAAGACCCCACCCAAAACCTGGTTTTGGAGCTCGGGGCCCGGGGCTCAAGCCCCGGGACGAGCTGCTACGACAAAGTCCACCGGACCTCGTACGGCTACTTGACCGTACGCAGGCCCAGCGGCCCCGCGATCTCCTCGGCCATCACGCGGCCCGCCTCCTCGGCGAGCGACTCCTCCGTCAGGTCCTCGTCCGTGTCGAGGCCGTCCAGCTCCTGGAGGGGCTGGTTGAGGCGGACGTGGGCGACCAGCGACTGGAGGGCGCGCAGGGTGGCGGAGGCGGTGGAGCCCCAGTTGGAGAAGTACGAGAACTGCCACCACCACAGCGCCTCGGTGGTGCGGCCCGCGCGGTAGTGGGCGAGGCCGTGGCGCAGGTCGGTGACGACGTCGGCCAGGTCGTCGGAGATGCGGCAGGGCACGGGCGCCTTGCGCGGCTCGTACGGGTCGAAGACCTCGGAGTACACGTCGATGGGTTCGAGCAGCGCCGCGAACCGCTCGCGCAGCTCGTCGACGTCCTGCTCGGGGCCGAGGTCCGGCTCGTACCGCTCGTCCGGGACGATGTCCTCGTGCGCGCCGAGGCGGCCGCCCGCGAGCAGCAGCTGGGAGACCTCGAGGAGCAGGAACGGCACCGCGCTGTCCGGCTCGTCGCCCTTGGCCACTTCGGTGACCGCGACGATGAAGGACTCGACCTGGTCCGCGATCTGGACCGCGAAGGAGTCCGGATCCTGGTTGGCCGCGTGCAGCGTTGCGTCAGACATCGAGAAGTCGCCTTCCTTCAAAGGCCCGCCCGAGCGTGACCTCGTCCGCGTACTCCAGATCTCCCCCGACGGGGAGTCCGCTGGCCAGCCGGGTGACCCGCAGGCCCATCGGCTTGATCATGCGGGCGAGGTACGTCGCTGTCGCCTCGCCCTCCAGGTTCGGGTCGGTGGCCAGGATCAGCTCGGTGACCGTGCCGTCGGCGAGCCGGGCGAGCAGCTCGCGGATGCGCAGATCGTCCGGGCCGACCCCCTCGATGGGGCTGATGGCGCCGCCGAGCACGTGGTAGCGGCCGCGGAACTCGCGGGTCCGCTCGATCGCCACGACGTCCTTCGGCTCCTCCACGACGCAGATGACGGCCTCGTCGCGGCGCGGGTCGCGGCAGATGTTGCACCGCTCCTCCTGCGCCACGTTGCCGCACACCGCGCAGAACCGGACCTTGTCCTTCACTTCGAGCAGGGCGTGCGCGAGCCGGCGCACGTCGGCGGGCTCGGCCTGGAGGATGTGGAAGGCGATCCGCTGCGCGCTCTTGGGACCGACGCCGGGCAGCCTGCCCAACTCGTCGATGAGGTCCTGGACCACGCCTTCGTACAACGGACTGCCTCTCGTGGGTCTTCCGGGTGCTTACGGTAGTTGGTGGGCGGGCGCCGCATAAGGGCGGGCGCGCTCCCGTACGTGCCTCAGAAGGGCAGGCCCGGCATTCCGCCGAGGCCCTGCGCCAGCGGGCCGAGCTTCTGCTGCTGGAGCTGCTGCGCGTTCTCGTTCGCGGCCTGGACGGCGGCGACGACGAGGTCCGCGAGCGTCTCGGTGTCTTCCGGGTCGACCGCCTTCGGGTCGATGACGAGGCGGCGCAGCTCGCCGGAGCCGGTCACGGTCGCCTTGACGAGCCCGCCGCCGGCCTGGCCGTCGACCTCGGTCGCGGCGAGCTCCTCCTGCGCGCGGGCGAGGTCCTGCTGCATCTGCTGGGCCTGCTGGAGCAGCTGCTGCATGTTGGGCTGGCCACCACCAGGGATCACGGTGCACTCCGTCTTTTCGCGTAGTCGTGTGCCGGAAGGATCCGGCACTCCGAGCCTACGTGCTCTCCCCGCGCGCTGCTCCGCAACTCTTTCGAGTGAGTCGACGGAGGTTTCCCTACCTGATCAAGGCCCTCTTACGGGGGGAAATACCGGGATATCGGCTCTCGCTCCCACCATTCGGCGGTAGGAAGGGCAGTCACGTCTCGGGGGAGGCCGGGGACTGCCACGCATGGTGATGTGCCATCACTGTACGTTACGTCCGCTGATGATTTCGGAGGGAGCGCCAGGTGAGCCAGCCGGAGATGCAGCCCGAGAGGCCGCCGGGACCGCCCCGGGACGAGCGCGACCTGACCGGGCGCCCGTTCCCGCTGGGCGACTGGGGCGAGCCCGCGGAACGGCTGGACGAGCTGTACCGGTGGGTCGAGGCGGGGGCGCTGCGCACGGCCGAGTGGTACCTGGCGGACCGGCTGTGGAAGCGGCGGGGCGCGCGGGTGCTGCGGGTGTGCACGGCGACGGGCGCGATCGCCGGGGCGGGGCTGCCGCTGCTCGATGTGACGGGGGCGCTGCCGGGCGCGTCGGGCTGGGGCTACGTCTCGCTGCTCCTGGGCGCGGCCTGCCTGGCCTGCGACCGGTACTTCGGGCTGACGTCGGGGTGGATGCGGGATGTGGCGACGGCGCAGGCGGTGCAGCGGCGGTTGCAGGTTCTTCAGTTCGACTGGGCGTCGGAGAGTGTGCGGGAGGTTCTGGGGCCGACGGAGGGTACGGCGAGTGAGGCGGCGGAGCGGTGCCTGACTGTTCTCCGCCGCTTCTCGGAGGACGTCACGGAGCTTGTCCGCTCCGAGACGGCGGACTGGATGGTGGAGTTCCGCTCCGGCCCTGCCCCCCTGGTGATGCAGTCCCTGGCGTCGTTGTCCCCCCGCCCGGACGCGGCCCCCGGCCCCGGCCGCTTCCCCCTCCCCCCGGGCACCCGCCCCAACATGCCCCGCCAACGCCCCCCGGAGTCCCCACGCTGACGGTCCCCGCCTGCGGCGGGCTTTTCCCCCACCCCGCCCCTTCCCGAAAGCCCTCTGGCGGGCGGCCGGGTTCTTCATCTGCGGACCGGTGGGGGCTGGTCGCGCAGTTCCCCGCGCCCCTGGGGGGTTAGGGGCGCGGGGAACTGCGCGAGCAACCCAGCACGGTCCGCAGACGAACAGGGGGTCCGGGGGCGCAGCCCCCGGGAAAGCCGCCTCCACCCCCACCCACCCCCGGAGGGTTTCGGGAAGGGGTGGGGTGGGGCAAAAACCGCCGTTCAGCGGCGTGGCAGTAGCGTCCTCGCCAAGCGGCGGGTCAGGGGTGCGCGCGGCTTCGGGGGCGTCGGGGCCGAAGGGGTCGGCGCACCCTCGTGGCGGGAGCGCGGCGCCTTCGGCGCCACCGCCTTCTTGCCCGCGATCCGGATCAGCGGCGCCCCCGCCACCTCCTCCACCCCGTGCCACATGTCGGGACGGGACGACAGCCACGACAGGAGCTCCGTGCGCACCGGCCCCGGATCCGACCACGTGCCGTAGAACTTCGTTCCCGTGATGCAGATCGGGCGCAGGCCGGTCGTGGCGACCGCGCCCCACACCGCCGCCGCCACCCCAGGACAGTGCTCCGCCCGGAAGTCGTCGAACGCCACGATCCCGTCCGGGGCGACGAGCGCCCGCGCCGCCGCGATGTCCCCGTGCACGTGCTCGTACAGGTGCGACGCGTCCACGTGGATGAAGCGGCAGGACGACGCGGACACCCGGGACGTGATCACCGACGTGGGGGCCTGGACCACCACCGGGAGCTCGTCGTGGAAGGACAGGTAGTTCGCCTCGAACCCCCGCCGCGTCAGCGTCGCGTACGAGCGGTCCATCTCCTCGCTGTTGGGGTCGTCCGGCGCGGGCGAGTCGAACAGGTCGCAGACCGTGAACGTCTCGTCCTCCCGCAGGTACGACCCCAGGAAGATCGCGCTCTTGCCCAGGTACGCGCCGAGTTCCAGCAGGTCACCACGGAGTTCCTGGCGCTCCTGGCGCGCCAGGAACCAGTCGAAGAGCAGTTGGTCGGCGGGCCAGAACCACCCCTTCACGTCGGAGAAGCGGGCCGGGGCGGCGGCGCTCTGGGCGCTCGTCGTTGGTGGCATCGAGGACATGAACCGGTCCTACTCCCGCCAAGTGGCGCGGAGTTTACGGCCAGGGGTGGGGTGGGTGGTGCCCCGGCGACATCCCCCACATCCCCGGACTCAGCTGAAGATGATCATAGAGCCCTGCGCCAGCGACCGCGTCGCCGCCGCGTGCAGCCCCAGCCACACGTGCCGCTCCCGTGCGAAGGGGCTCTCGTCGTACGGGATCGGGCCCGCCGGCTCCTCAAGGGAGGTCGGGCGGTCCGGCGGGGCCGGGGCCATCGGCGGGTTGACGGGGTCTATCCCGATCGCCGGGGCCACGAACTCCAGCTCCCGCAGCAGCCCGTGGGTGGAGCCCAGCGGACCGCCCCCGGCGAGCAGTTCCTCGTTGGCGAGCGGGGTGCGGAAGTCCACCGGCACGTACGCCCCCGCGTGGTCGTAGTGCCAGACCAGATGGGACTGCTGGGCCGTCGTCTCGAACATCTCCAGGAGCTGCTCGTAGTCGCCGCCGAGCTCGTCGACCGGCGTCACGGCGAGGCGGCAGAGCTGGAGGAGGTAGGCGCGGCGCAGGAAGTGCAGGGCGTCGTAGTCGAAGCCCGCGACCGGGGCGACGTCGCCCGACAGGCCGGGCATGTACGCGAAGACGGGCACGGGCGGCAGCCCTGCCTCACCGAGTGCCTTGTCGTACGAGGCGATCTCCTCGGCGAACGGGTTGTCGGGGCTGTGGCACAGCACGTCGACGAGGGGGACCAGCCACAAGTCACAGGCCACGGGGCTCCTTACGAGGTCGCGATGGTCGGGACAGCGTAGTCCGCCGAGCACGCTCCGCGAAGCTCGCCCGTCAACTCCCGTGCGGGGTACGCGTCAACGCGCCCCGAAGCCGTCGGCTCAGGTGTCACACACGTATCAGCGGACGCATCACAACCCTGCCCGGCCTCAGCGGCCCACGTCCCAGATCCATACCCCGTCCACCCGCTGGCCCTCCCTGCCGAGCAGCCGCGCCACCGTCGTGTACAGCGCCTCGTCGTTGTCCTGCGGGGGCAGCACGACCAGCCCGGCCTTCCAGTACTCCAGGTCAGCCCGCGCCTGGGCGCGCCAGGCGGCGCCGATGTCGGGGATCGCGCCGCCGTAGCGCACATCGCGCAGGAGGTTGGAGGTCCAGCGCGGGGAGGCGCCGTAGATGCCGATGCGGTCCGGGCCCCAGGGGCCGTTGAAGTAGCCGCCGGGGAGCGGGAAGCCGAGGTCCGCGCGGACCTGCCAGTGCAGGGCGTCGGCGGCCGCCGGGTCGGGCAGCGGCACCGTCACCACGGACTCGCCGGGCTTCACGTACGTACGCCACAGCCCGTCCGCGAAGAACGACGGCACCGGCGCCCGCTCGGTCACCGTGAAGGGGGTCGGGACGATCGGCAGCAGGGCCAGGGCCACCGCGGCGAGGCCGACGGCCCGGTTCGCGCGGCCCGCCGTCGCCAGACGGCCGACCGCCAGCGCGACCAGCGCGCCGAGCGCCGGTGCGCAGACCATGCCGACCCGGCCCTCGATGACCGACTCGAAGAGCGGGCGGTGGGCGAGGGCGCGCCAGGGGCCGGGCAGGACGACGTCCGTGTACGGGATGCGGATCCGCTGCCCGAGCGAGAGCAGTGCCGCCGCGACCGCCGTGCCCGCGAGCGCCTTGACCAGGGCATGGCGCCACAGCCGTACCGTGATCGCGAAGGCCAGGGCGATCAGCGGCCAGCCGTAGAACGCGTTCTGCTCGGTCCGGTTGAGCGCCAGCTTGTCGGCCGCCGCCTCGTCGCCGAGCAGCGCCCGCCCGGAGAACTTCAGGAAGGAGAGCGGGCTGTTGCCCGCGCTGTCGCCGTGCAGCACCGAGTGGTAGCTCTGGCTGCCGAAGAACTGCCAGGTCAGGGGGTACGCCACCAGGGGCAGGCAGACCAGGGCGGCCACCCCGAGGCCCCTCGCGAGCGCGGGCCCGGCCTCGCGTACGACATCCCGCCGCGCCAGCGCGTACGACAGCGCGAAGAGCAGCATGCCGACCGAGGCGAGCAGCAGGACCTCCTCGCCGAGGAAGATCTGGTACGCGGTGAACAGGCCGAGCAGCACGCCGTCGCGGCGCACGTCCGCGGCCGGTGAGCACAGCCGCAGCGCGCGGTCGACGATCACCGGGATCATGAACAGGACGCAGAAGTTCGGGTGCGCGTTGGCGTGCGAGATCATCGGCGGCGCGAAGCCGGCGAGCGCGCCGCCGAGCCCGGCGGCCCACGGGTTGTCGGTCACCCACCGCGCGAAGAGCCGGTACCAGGCGTACGCGGTGGCGGTCAGGCCCAGCGTGAGGACCAGCGCCCAGGTGACGGTCGGGCCGAGCGCGAGCGTGACGGGCGCCAGCGGCACGGACAGGCCCAGCATGGGGGTGTTGCCCATGAGGTTCACCCCGTCCGGGAAGCCCTGGAGGGTGGTGAAGAGCGGGTTGCGCAGATGCCGGACGTTGTCGGCGGTGACCGAGAAGAACCACTCCCACTGGTTCTGGTCCTGACCGGAGTCGGCGAGGTAGCCGCGGCCGAGGTCGGTCCAGAGGTCCTTGTAGAGCAGGACCGAGGAGAGCAGGAAGAGGGCGAACAGGGCGAGGTTCGCACGGCTCGCGGAGCGGGCCCTGAGGCGTACGAGTTCGAGCAGCACGCGCCCGTAGTCGGCCGGGCCGACCTTGGAGCCCTCCTGGTGGGACCAGCGGACCGGGACCTCGGCCACGGGCCAGCCGTGGCGGCGGAAGTACTGGAGGATCTCCACGTCGATGCCCCAGCCGTCCAGGCGGGCGTCCGCGAAGGCCGCGCGCGCCTTGTCGCCGTCGAAGAGCTTGAAGCCGCACTGGGTGTCGTGGATGCCGGGGACCGCGACCGCGCGTATCAGCCGGTTGCCCATCCGCCCCAGCCACTCGCGGACCCGGCCCTGGTGGACCGCTATGTCGGCCTCGGGGTGGGCGCGGGAGCCGATCGCGGCGGCCGCCTCGGCGCCGTCGAGCTCCTTGGCGAGCCGGTCGAGCTCGGCGACGGGGGTGGCCAGGTCGGCGTCGGTGAGCAGCACGCGGGCGCCCCGGGAGGCGCCGACGCCGAGCCGCAGGGCGTGGCCCTTGCCGCGGTTGCGGTCGGCGGCGAGGAGGCGGATGCGGTGGTCGCCGGCGGCGGCTCGGCGTGCGACGTGGGCCGTGCCGTCCTCGGACCCGTCGTCGACGACGATCAGCTCCCAGGAGAGCGCCGAGTCGTGGAGGTGGTCCCGGATCGCGTCCAGGGTCGGTCCCAGGCGCCGCTCCTCGTTGTACGCGGGGACGACGACCGAGAGGTCGGGGGAGTCGCCGTCCGTCACCGCTTCAGCCGCTCCGCCCAGGTGAGCGAGTGGTCGTTGTAGGCGCTGATCACGGCGTACGCGGCGTCGCCGTCGCCCTTGACCACGGCGTCGACGAGGTCGCCGTGGCCGTTCCACAGCCAGTCGCTGAGGTCGGAGCGGCCGCGCAGGTACGGGACGGCGAAGACCCAGCACTGCATCCGCAGCCGATGCAGGAAGTCTGAGATGTACGGGTTTCCGGCGAGGGCGCCGAGTTCGCGCCAGAACCGTAGGTCGTAGCCGATGAGGATGTTGAGGTCGCCGCTGCGGGCGGCGCGGGCGCACTCCTCGGCGCGGCGGCGGACGGAGACGAGGGCGGGGCCGTGAGCGGCCCCGAGCTCGGTGATCTGCCGAAAGATCCCGTTCACGACAAGGGACCGGGCCTCGACCATCCCCTTGTAGTCCTCGATCGAGAACTCGTGGACGCGGAAGCCGCGGTGCTGGTCGGAGTCGAGCAGGCCCTGGGCGGTGAGGTCGACGAGGGCCTCGCGGACGGGGGTGGCGCTGACCCCGTACTGCTCGGCGATCTGCTTGACGGTGAACTCCTCGCCGGGCTGCAGGCGCCCGGCCAGTATCTCGTCGCGCAGCGCGTCGGCGATCTGCTGCCGCAGCGTGCTGCGCGTCACGCCTCCACTCGGGGGCACGGCGCCCCTCCCCTCGTCGGTATCCCGCACACGATAGGCCAGCCCCGGCTGGGACTCCCCCACCCCGCCCCTTCCCGAAAGCCCTCAGCCGGGCGGCTTGGTTCTTCGGCTGCGCGCCGGTGGGGGCTGGTCGCGCAGTTCCCCGCGCCCCTAGCGGTGCGGTGCCAGCTCATGGACCACCGCTCGCTCGACGTGACCATGGGGTACTACACCGTCTCCCAGGAACGGCGCCGCAAAGCCGTCGAGACCGTAGCCGCCCTGGCCACCGACCGTCGTGGTGACCCTCGCGGCTCCGCCGACCCCCTCGCCTACGAACTGCGGTCGGTCGCGGTGCCGAACGGCGGCTGCACCGAGCCCAGCAACGTCAAAGCCGGCGGCGGACACTGCCGCATCCGCTTCCAGTGCGCCGGCTGTGACTTCTACGAGCCGGACCCCTCCTACCGGCCCGCGCTGGAGCAGACCATCGCCGACCTGCGAGCAGACAAGGAAGCAGCGGGTCGCGATGGGAACCGCCGCCGCCCGGGCCGCCATGCAGGAGCAGGCCCAGCATGGGCTCCCCGCCGCAGCGGTCACCCCGTGGCAACGCGTCAGTGAGGCGAGTCTGCACACCGACCTCGCGCTGGCCCGTGAAGAAGTCAAGGAGTTGAAGACGGAGCGGGACCGGCTCCGGGAGCGGGTAAGGCTCGCGCTCGGCGCGGAGATCGACGACGTCCAACGGACCGAGTTTGTCTCCCGAATCCAGGATCTGGAGAAGCACAACGCTCTCCTGGTCGCCGAGCTGGCCGAGCAGACCGAGCGAGCAGGCAGGCTGGAACGCCGAACCCTCGAACTGGAAGACGAGGTTACTGCGGTTCGCAGAGCCCTCGCCCGCACCATCCGAGTAGCCCCAAGTTCGAAGGAATAGCGATGGCCCGTGAGGTTCCCGGCCGGCCTCTGCCGGGAACCTCACCACGTCTTGTCCCTCACGTGCCTCTGAGCCTGATCTTTCGCTAAAGCATGGCCCTACCAGCAGGTTCATGTGAGTCCCCGGAACCATGCGTGCAGATAACGCGGGTGTCGCATTTGCCGTACTGGGTGATCCAGTGGGGGAACTTCGCCCGGCTGCAGCCGGTCGTGGGGTGGGGTTCGGCGACGGTGAGCTTGGCGAGTTCGTCCCGGGCGATGCCGACCGGTGAGGGTTCCGGCAGGTCTGCCCGTGCAGCAGAGTGCTGGGCGGCGGGAGTGGCGGTGATGTTCTGACCTGCGGCCGGGGCTTGTGCGGCGGCCGCGGTCACGCCCGTGACCAGCACGGCGGGTGCGGGAGGCCGACGCCCATGGAGGCGGCCCTGCGCTGGCTGGCAGCCCGCACTCTTTCCAGCACCGACGTGGTGCGGCTGTGGGACGGCACCCCGGTGCCCTGCGGCGCCTCGCGCGAGACCGCGAGCTCCGCTCCGGCGAGGTGGGCGGAATGTACACCAGCGAGACCATCATCTCGGCCTGGTCCCAGTACCCCCGCCGTTCCCACCAGACCCCCTATGAGCTGCAGCGACTCATTTCTGAACGGAACACACATCATGCGCGTCAGCGTGCCCGCTCCACCCGGCGCTCGTCCCACACCGGCTCTGGGGTTTCGCGTACCCAGCCGTCGCTGCCGAAGACCAGGAAGCGGTCGAAGGACCGTGCGAACCAGCGGTCGTGGGTGACCGCCAGGACTGTCCCCTCGTACGAATCCAGACCTTCCTGGAGGGCCTCCGCCGACTCCAGGTCCAGGTTGTCCGTCGGCTCGTCCAGCAGCAGCGCAGTGGTCCCTTGGAGTTCCAGCAGCAGGATCTGGAAACGGGCCTGCTGGCCACCGGAGAGTCGGCCGAAGGTTTGGTCCCCCTGGCGGTCCAGCTCGTAGCGGCGTAGCGCCGACATGGCCGCGCCGCGGTCCTGGGCGTGCTCCGTCCACAGGATGTCCACCAACGTGCGCCCCATCAGCTCCGGATGCGCATGCGTCTGAGCGAAATGACCCGGTATAACCCGTGCGCCCAGCTTCACCGTTCCCGTGTGGTCGACATCCTCCCCGGCCAGCAGCCGCAGGAAGTGCGACTTACCCGAGCCGTTGGAGCCGAGGACCGCCACCCGCTCGCCGTAGAAGACCTCCAACGAGAACGGCTTCATCAGCCCGGTCAGCTCCAGGTGCTCGCATGTGACGGCCCGCACCCCGGTCCGGCCGCCCCGCAAACGCATCCGGATCTCCTGCTTGCGCGGCGGCTCCGGCGGCGGGCCGATCTCCTCGAACTTGCGCAACCGGGTCCGGGCCGCTTGGTAACGGGAGGCCATGTCGTCGCTGCGCGCGGCGTACTGCTGCAGGTCCTGTACCAGCTTCCTGAGCTGGGCGTGCTTCTCGGCCCAGCGGCGGCGCAGTTCCTCGAACCGGGCGAACCGCTCCTGCCGTGCCTCGTGGAAGGAGCCGAAGCCGCCTCCGTGCACCCAGACGTCGGAGCCGGCCGGTCCCGGCTCCACCGCGACGATCCGCCCGGCTGCGCGGGCCAGCAGCTCCCGGTCGTGCGAGACGAACAGAACCGTCTTGCCGGTCTCGGCGAGCCGCTCCTCAAGCCATCGCTTGCCCGGTACGTCCAGATAGTTGTCGGGTTCGTCCAGCAGGAGGACCTCGTCCGGACCGCGCAGCAGCGCCTCCAGCACGAGCCGCTTCTGCTCACCACCCGACAGGGTGCGCACCTGGCGCCACTGCGCTTTCTCGTACGGCATCCCGAGCGCGGCCATGGTGCACATGTCCCATAGGGTCTCCGCCTCGTAGCCGCGCGCCTCCGCCCAGTCGGCGAGGGCCTGGGCGTACTTCATCTGGGCGGCCTCGTCGTCCACCGTCATCATGAGGGTTTCGGCCGCGTCGACGGCCCGGGCGGCCTGCTGGATGCGCGGCGGCGCCACCGACACCAGCAGATCGCGGACCGTGGTCTCGTCCCGCACCGAGCCGACGAACTGCCGCATCACCCCGACGCCGCCACTGGAAGTCACGGTGCCGCCGTGCGGCTTCAGCTCGCCGGACAGCAGGCGCAGCAGCGTAGTCTTGCCGGCGCCGTTCGCCCCGACCAGGGCCGCCACAGCTCCCTCGCCCACCCGGAACGACACGTTCCCGAGCAGCACCCGACCGTCGGGCAGGTAGTACTCGAGGTGAGAGGCCTCCAGATGTCCCATCTTTCCTGTGTCCTTGTCTGCTGTACGGATATGGCGTGGGTGCGCCGGCGCGCTGTGTGGGCGGGCGGCCCCCAACCACGGTGCCAGGCGGGCCTGGTCGACGGCTGCTCATTATTTTCCCGGCCGCCAGCGGCCGGGGCCCCGGAGCAACCGCTCAGGCGTTGTAGAGGTCCGGTTCCGCTGGATCGGGGTGGGTCGAGCCGGGGGTGCCGGCCGGGGCCGTGAACCGGTGGCGTACGGCGAAGGCGACGGCGGTGCCCGCCAGCAGGGCGGCGACCGCGGCGACGAAGGCCGCCCAGGTGCCGTAGGCGCCGACGAGGAGACCGCCGAGTTGAGCACCGACGGCGGTGCCGACGACGTTAACGGTGATGACCCAGGTGAATGCCTCGGTGATGGCGCCTGACGGGGCCGTGCGCGCGACGAGTTCGTACTGCACGACCGTCACCGGGGCATAGACCAGGCCGCCGAGGGCGAGGGCCAAGCCTATCGACCAGTTGTCCCAGGCGAGCAGGGGCAGTGCGGTGAGCGCGGACAGGAGGAGCAGGCCGATGGCGAGGGTGCGTTCGGCGGGCCAGTCCCGGGTACGGCTGCCATACCAGAGCCCGCCGACGACCCCGCCGACGCCCCAGGCACCGAAGATCAGCCCGACGCTGTCCGCGGAGCCGTGTTCCTCGGCAAAGGCGGGCAGGGCCAGGTTGAACACGCCCGTGGACACGGCCGCGCAGACCAGGACGGCCAGCAGCCGGACCAGGCCCGGCGAGCGCAGCGCGCCCAGCAGGTCGCTCTCGGTCTCCTCGGCGCGCCAGTTGCGCGAGGCTTGCGTGGTGGCGAAACCGATGGCACCCACGCCCGCCAGAACCCCGCCGACGACCAGGGCCGTGGCGGGGGTTCCCCAGAACAGTATGCCGCTGAGCAGCAGCGGTCCGCCGATGAAGAAGATCTCGCTGAGCACCGCCTCCAGGGAGAAGCCCGCCTCCCGGCCGCTGGTGGGCAGCGCGCTCCACAGCGACCGGACAGAGCCGCTGATCGGCGGGATCGTGGCGCCCGCGACGCTCACGCACACCAGCTGCGGGAGGCGGGCGTCAGGCGCCATGCACACCAGAGCGATCAGTGCCAGCGGGTGGACAACACCGGTAAGGAGGAGCAGGGGAGTTTGGCCGTGCACGTCGACGCGGCGGGCGACGATCGGCGCAAGCACCGCACCGCCCAGCGAGTAGCAGGCCAGCAGCAGGCCCGCGGAGCCGTAGCCCGTGCCGCGCGAGGTGGCGAACATTACAAGGGCGAGCGTGACCAGGAACAGCGGGAACCGACCGACGATGCTCCACAGCAGTGGAGCGCGCATGGCCTTGTCGCTCAGGACGCTGAGGAACCGGTTCCCGGCGGGCGGGGGCTTGGAGTCGGTTTCAGTGGACAGCTCTTCGGGCCTGCTGTCGGATACGGCGTGGGTCATGGCATTCTCTCGGTTCTTGTGGGGACGGTCCGCCGGGCAGGAAGGTGCCGTTCAGAGCGCGGCAACGACGGCGGCGATCTCCTTAGCGAACAGGATCTGTTCCGCCTCGTCGAGTTCCGGGGTGAGCGGTATGCACAGGGTGCGGCTCAGCCCGTCGCGAGTTGCGGCGAAACCGTCCCGGCTCAACGGCGCGTAACGGTCGTCGCCGTCGGCCAGGTTCCACGGGAACCCATCCGCGTACAGCGAGGCGCGGCCCGCCACCACCGGGTGCTCAGGCAGAAGGTACTTGTCCAGAGTCCAGCAGGGCAGCCCCCGTTCCTCCAGCCGCTCCATGGCCCGGTCTCGCAGATGCCGCGACTCCAGCAGCAGCCGCACGCTGGTCTTGACGTCACCAGGGCGCTTGGGGATCACGGTGACGTCCGAGCGCTCGCCGAGCGCCTCCAGCGTCAGGGCGTAGTGCCGCTCCAGCGAGGAGAGGATCTCGTCCAGCCGCCGGAACTGCTGGAGCTGTACGGCGGCCACGGCCTCGTTGGCACACAGGTTTTCGCCGTAGAACGCGCCGGGGTTCCAGCCCGGGTACTTGCCCTGCTCGCGGGCAGAGCCATGGTCGGTGTAGGAGCGCAAGACGTCCCAATGGGCGGGGTCGCGGACCACGACCAGGCCGCCCTCGCCGGAGGTGAGGATCTTGGCGTGGTGAAAGCTGAACGTGCCCGCATAGCCGACGGTGCCTGCGTGCCGTCCGTCCGTGTGGCGTCCGCCCATGGCCTGCGCGCTGTCCTCGATCAGGTACGGCACCCGCTCGGGCAGGTCGACGACGGTGCCCTCCATGTGCGCCACTACCACTCGCTCCGCGTCCGCGGGCAGCAGCGAGGCGTCCAGGCCGAACCGCTCATCGACGTCGACGAGGACCGGAACCAGTCCGCAGGACAGCACGGCACCGGCCACCGCGACGAACGTGACCGCCGGTATGTACACCGGGTCGCCGACCCGCGGTCGGGTGCCCATCAGCGCCACACGCAGCGCTTGTGTGCCATTCGGCACGGTCAGCGCCCGCCCCGCGCCGAGCCGTTCGGCCGCATACGCTTCCAGCAGGTCGGCGTTGCTCGGTGCAGGGGCGCTGTAGCGGAAGAGGACCTTGTTGTGGAGGGACCGGTGCAGTTCGGGGGTGTCCCCCAGGGAGAGGTAGTTGGCGCCGTAGGGGAAGGGACGCAGCATCAGCAGGCTTCCGTTCGAGGTGGGTGGACAGGGGCTGCGGGGAGAGGCCGCGTCAGAACGGGGCGAGCAGGAGCTGCCGGACCTGACGGGCGACACGCTGGGCGCCGCGCCGGTCGTCGCCGGCGTGCTCCAGTGCCCGGGAGATGCGGTTCCAGAGCAGGTCGGCACTTCGGACGGCACGGTCGGCCGAGGTGTCCGGTGCGTCCGCGTCGAGCACCTCGATGTCGGCCGCCTCCGTGATCCCGGCAAGCCGACCGGCCTGGTCCGCGTCCAGCGCCGGGAGCAGCAGCAGCGGGACCCGAGCGGCGTGCGCCTGGTTGACGGCGGTCAGCAGGGGCGAGGAGACCAGCAGCGACGCCTCGGCCAGCAGCCGCTCCGTGGCAGCCTCCTCGACCCCTACGACGGGCAGCGCGCCGGTGACCTCTCCGGCCGCGGACAGCAGGGCGGACCGCGCGGGCACCGGCGCGTCCAGGACCACGCCGAGCAGCGGTTTCCCGTCGTACCGTGCCGCTTCCGCGGCGGCGCGCAGGGCCGCGCCCGCCCGGGCGACGGCCGCGTGGTCGTCGGGGTGCAGATCCGGTGTGGACAACTGGACGACCGCGCCGCGCGCCGCACGCGCCCGGGCGGCCCGGGGCGGGGCGATCGTGCCGACGGTGTGCACGCCCTTGGCGCGCTGCCCGCCCAGCCAGCCCGGCCGGTGCAGGCAGCGGACGGCCGACGGCGGCCAGGCGTCGCCGGGCGGGGGACCACCGGAGGCGACGAATACGACTGGCACGCCGGAGGCGCTCAGGCGCGCGGCGAGCACCTCGTCGTCGCACACCACGGCGGCGCCGGGGGCCGGGCCTGTGTCCGGCTCACCGGTCAGCTCGACTTCGGTGAGGTGGGCGCTGACATGGCGCAACGCGGCCCGGGACTCCAGCGTGGGCCGGGCGGCGGCGAGCACGCGCAGCCGCGGCGGGGCGGGATGCGGGGCGGTGGTGGGTGAGGACATGGGTGGCTCCGGGCGCGGTCGGTTGCAGACGCGGGCGTGAGGGGAAAGCGGGGCCGTCAGTAGCTCCAGGCCGGTACGGCGCCCATGCGGGCAAGGTCGTCGCTGTAGCCGGCGGCGGTCGCGGAGCAGCCGCCGCACATCGTCGGACCCTGCTGCTTGAAGAGATCCGCGTGGGTGCGGAAGACCGGGCTGTCGAGCATGACCTTGCCGTCACCGGTGCGCAGCGGCGCGCCGCCGGGGCCCTCGTCCCCCTCCTTGTGCGGGAGGCAACTGCACGAGAACATCCGGCCGTTCTTGCCGTCCAGGTAGATCACGTCGTCGGTGACCAGACACAGCGGCTCCGATGCGCGCGGCGGCAGGGACTCCTCGAAGAAGGCCTTCTGCTCCTCGGGTGTCTCGCCGTAGAAGCGCTTGCCGAGCGGTACGAGCGTGGTGGTGGGGTCGGCGGTGTAGATGGGCTCGCAGGCGGCGATGACCTCCTCCGCCGACGGATAGTGGATCTCACGGTCCAGCTTGATCGCGGACAGCTCCCACTGCTGGACGCCGAGGTCGGTCAGCACCCGCTGCAGCTCGGGCATCTGCGCGAAGTTGTGCGGTCCCACGACGGAGTTGACGCGCGGGATGATCCCCAACTCCTTTGCCCGGCGCAGCCCTTCCAGACCGTTGTCGAACATGCCGGGAGAGCGGCGGTAGACGTCGTGGGTGGCGGCGGAGGAGCCGTCCAGGCTGACGATCACCTGGGCCAGCCCTGCGTCGGCGAGCCGGTCGACGAAGCGGGGCAGGAACATGCCGTTGGTGATCAGCGACATGCGCATGCCGTGCTCCGTGCCCAGGCGCACCAGTTCGACGACGTCCCGGTGCATCAGCGGCTCGCCGCCGGTGAAGCGGACGTAGCCCACCCCCTTCTCCACCGCCTCCGGCAGCAGTTCGGCGAAGTCCTCCGGGCTGAACCGGTAGGTGTCCCGGGACAGGGCGAACTCGCACATGAAGCAGTCGGCGTTGCATGCCTCCAGCACACGGATGAACAGATACCGGTGTCGTTCCTGCATGATCGGTCAGCCTTTCAGGAAGGGAGGTCGGCGGGGCGGTGACTGGTGCCGCGGCGTGCCGCGGTGGCCAGCACGATGTCGGCGACTTGGGCCGCGCCGCCGGTGCCGACCAGCCGGGCCAGGGCGGTCCATTGGCCTTGCTGCCGCTCGACCGCGGCGAGGCAGGCGCCGATGCGCTCGGTCAGGGCCGTGCGGACCGGCGCGGGGGTGCGGGCGGCGCGCGCGATCCCGCCGTAGATCAGTTCCAGGGCGGCATCCTCGCCGGGCGATCCATCGCCGTCTGCGACGTCACCGGGTGCCGTGACCAGGCGGGCGTCGAGCACCTCCTGGGCGCGGAACACCTCCTCGGGCCACTCGGCGACCGGCGCCTCGGTGGCCTGCGCGTAGAAGGAGGCGTTGAGGATCTGGCTGATGTTCTGCGGGGGCAGGCACACCACGGGCACCCCGCGCGTGCTGGTCTCCAGCAGCGTGGTCAGACCGGGGGAGGTGAGCAGGACGTCGGCCTCGGCGATCTCGGTCAGGAAGCCCTGGTGGCCGAGGGCGCCGCTTCGTACGTCGAGGCCCGCCGGAACGGTGATGCCGTCGAACATCCCCTCGGGCACGTTGCCGCACAGCGTGACCTGCCGGGTGCCCCACGCGGCGAGAGCGTCAAGCGCGGCCGGCACCGTCAGGGACAGGTAGGCGGAGGGATCGTCCAGCAGCGGTGACAGCAGGCCGCCCAGGCTGACCACCGCGCGGCGTTCGCCGGCCCGCCGCATCTCGCGGCCCGTCCGAACCGGCCCGGGGACAACCACTGACTCGACCCAGCGCAGGTTCTCCACACGGGCCAGCACGGGCCAGGCCGGACCCGGCAGCCCGGGAACCAGCTGCGCGCAGTAGGCGCTGGCTCGCAGCGGCAGGCTGTCCAGATCGTCCTTCGTCCACAGGAACGGCAGGCTGTCGACGAACACGACGGGGCAGCCGGCGTCCTCCAGCGCCGATGCAGCGGCCCGGTCCAGGACGCACACGGCGACGTCCAGGGACCGCTCGTCCACCAGGGCGCGCAGCGCCCGCGCATCCGTGAGGTCGACGTCGTGCCACTCTTCGACACCGTGGCCGCGCACGATCTCGCGGCCGAGCCGCGAGCCGAGCCCGACGAAGCGCACGCAGTCGCCGAGCTCCGCCCGCAGCGCGTGCACGATCGCACCGAGCTTTCCGGCGCTGCCCCAGCCGAACTCGACACCACAAAGGGCGACGGTCACGGCGGTGGGCGACTTGGCGCGGCCAGCGGCCGTGGCGAGTGTCCGCAGAAAATTCGTCATGCCGGCACCACCGTTTCCGCAGTGGCTGGCTCCGCCACGGGCGTGTCGGGGCCGTCCGTCGCGTGCCGGTGGTAGGCCAGGGCCGGGTCCAGCTCCGGTGCGCTCCACGGCCCCGGCCGGACGCCGAGACCGGCCGCCCAGTCCAGGGCGGTGCCGACCGCGCCGCCGAGGCCCTGCGCGGACCAGCTGCCGTCGAACGGCAGCTGCAGCACCGGGGAGATCTCGCCGAGTGCCGAAATCATCGGGCTGTAGGTGGTGCCGGGGTCGAGCAGCAGGGCGACGGGCTTGCGCAGCGCGGAGGCCCAGCCCAGTTCGAGCGCGACGCCCGTGGAGGGCGGGGTCCCCGGGTAGGCGAGCACCAGGTCGGCACACTGCATCGCGCGGAAGTCGGAGGGGACGCACTCCTGTGGGGGCAGACCCCACTCGCCCCACCCCTCGTTGTGGTGGGCGTTGAAGACTGCATGCCCGGCGTCGAGAAGTGCCTCACGCAAGGCCGACAGCCGCTGCCGCCACTGCGGACGGACCACGCCATCGGCCGGATCGATGAACTGCACGAACGGCGCGGCGAGAAAGACACGCAGGCCACCGGTGAGGCCGTCGCCGATGCGCCGGCCGGCTGCGGTGTGCGCCGCGGCAGCGGACGTAGGGGGCAGGGGAGTGGTGCCGCTCATGCCTGCTCACCCGCCTCGGTCAGCCGGTCATACTTCAGGGCATTACCGCGTGCCAGCTCCACCGGGTAACGCTGCTCGTTGAGGGCGAGCTTCTCGCGGGCGGCCGCGAGCAGGTCGATACCGGCCGAACGGGACAACCGCAGCAGATAGTTGAGGATGTCGGCCAGCTCGTGGGCGAGTTCGCGGCGGAACTCGGGGTCCTCGAAGGGGCGTGCCGCGGCCTCCTCCGGGGTGAGCCACTGCAGAAGCGCCAGCAGTTCCCCGCTCTCGCCGCCGAGGGCCATCGCCAGGTTCTTGGGGTTCTGGAAGGCGTCCCAGCCGCGTGCGGCTACGAAGGAGTGCAGTTCGACGGCGTACTGGTCCAGGTCACTCATGTGCGTCTCCGGTGCGGTGTGGCGCTGCGGGCAAGGTCAGGCCCCATTGAACGATGCAGGTGTCGGGGTGGTACGCGGCCGGCATCAGGCCCTCCAGGGACCAGCCGCGGCTCTGCATGAGCGCGGTGATGGCGGGATCCGGCGGCTGGTGGGTGTAGAGCTTGCGACCGAGCCCGCGGTACAAGTCGGGCAGCTGGTCCAGGAGCTGGGCGAGGACCGCTGGATGGTCCGCGCACAGCGGCATCAGCTTGACGGACAGGCCCTTCTTCGGGCCGGCGGCGGCCACTCCGCGCACGGTGTTCGTTTCGTCCACCGCCACATGGATGATCTTGAACTTCTGGTTGAGATCACCGTGGTGGCGCCGGTCATGCCCGGCAATCAGCGCGTCCACCCAGTCCGCGCTCACACCCCGGTACGCGGGCTGCATCGCGCGCAGCACGAGCTCACGTAGCCCGGGCGCGTCCTGTGGCCGGAACAGGCGGATGCGGGCGCCGCTCACGGCGCCGCTGTAGTCGTCCCCGGCGGGCTCCGTGCGCAGGGTCAGGTCCTTGTAGAGCATGTGCTCGGTGCTGTCCGACTTGTACTGGCCGGGCGCGCCGCCCGCCAGCACGAAGCCATGCCAGAGGAAGAAGTCGATCGCGGCGGTGTTGGCGGCGGCGACCGTGCAGTAGAGCTGCCGGGCGCCGGCCTCGCGGGCGAAGTCCTCCGCCGCGCGCAACAGGGTGGTGCCGAGTCTGGAGCGGCTGCGGTGCTCCGGCACGAGGATCAGCGGACTGATCTTCACCGTGCCCTGACGCTTGACCACCAGGTGCAGCACACCCAGCCGCTCGGCGTCGGGTGTGTCGTCCGAACACAGCATGAAGGTGCGCTGGGAGTGGGAGAAGTGGCCGAACGGGTCGCGTCCGGAGGCGAGATGCGCATCGAGGACGCGATCGGCGTGCGCGGCGTGGTCACCGTCGTAGAACAGGCTGAGCGTGCTGGTGAAGAGGGACCTGAGGAAGTCTCGGTCGCCCTCGCCGGCCGCGCGGATGCGCGGGGAACCGGCCTGGGGCGGCTCAGTCGTGGGCATGGGCGCGTGGGGCGGGGCTGTCACCGTGTGATCACCTTGGTCTGGGTCGCTGGGCTGCTGTCGCTGTTCACGCCAGGTGCCGTCCGGCCGAAAGGTCCCGCATGGCACGGGACTTGCGTATGTCCCGGGTCGGCACGGTCCTCTTCAGCCAGCGGTCCGTGCCATGGGACTCCGCATCGTGGTCGCGGTCTGCCGCGGGAACACACGCCCTGTCGTCACCGCGCGCCCGCTGCGGCGGGCGCCGAGACATCCGGGACAGGGCCTCGGCATGACCGCGGCTCGCTGGTTCATGGCAGGACGCTAGGCGCGATCGGACAAAGTTGTCAATCTTTTTCTGAACCTTGTCAAGCTTTGGCAATTGATCTAGCTTCGATCTGACCGAACGGCCGCACCGGCTTCCCGGGATTCCCGTTCCGAGCCGGTCCGACACACCTGCCAGCCTCCGGTGGGCCTACAAGCACCACCACATCGCATTCGGGGGAATGCTGCATGAAGCACGCTCGTCGTCGCACTACCACCGCCGTCCTCGCACTCGGGGTGGCAGCCGTCCACTCCGGCACCGAGGGCCGCACGGTCCAGGCCGCGCACGTGAGGATCGACTGGCCGTAACCTGCGGGGTTCGCTGCGAGGGTCTGCGCCCTGTGTGGTACGGCGTCGCGGCGCTGGCCTTGACCTTCAGGGCATCTGTGGTGACGGGCTGACCTGTGAGGAGCGTCCAGTGCGACGGGCTGTGGCCTGCGTGGTGGGCGGCTGGGGTTATTGCTCGTGATCCGAGGACGCGCGCCGGACAGCCGCAGCCGGCCCCCGCTCGCCGCGACGGGACCGCTCTGCGTGCCGACCTGGGACGGGGCGGGCCGCCGTGCGGCGTCCCACACCGGACGGAGCTGTCCGGGCGGGGCGTGTGCAGCCCGCAGTCCCGTTGACCGGCCCCGTTTGCCAGGTCGCCGCCGTCCCCTCACTGCCGGGGTTGCCAAGCGTTGACAACCCCTGTGTTCGCCACTGAAGATGGTCCCGTTCACCGGTGACCAACAGGCTCAGGGGTTGGCTAACAGGCTCAGGGATGGCTAAGTGCTCGAACAACCCGAGTTCGGACAGCTATTGAAGACCCTCCGGCAGGAGCGGGGCCTGTCCCAGGCCGAGGTTGCCCAGGGAGGCATGTCCACCGCGTATCTGTCACGCCTGGAGTCCGGGTCCCGGCGCCCAACCGCTATGGTGCTCGACCACCTCACCCGGCGACTGGGCGTGCCCGTGTCTGTTTTCCAGGGCATCCACACCTCGCTGCTGGGTCAGGCCCTCGCCTCCGCCAGTTCCTCGGATGATACCGACGACGCTATCCGCATGCTCGGCGAGGCCGTCCAGGCGGATAGCGGCGAGGATCTCTCCCTGCGCTGGCTGTCCCTGTGGAAGCTGGCCCAGCTGCACGCCAAGCGGGGCGAGCGCCAGCACGAACTCGCCGCGGCACGCGAACTCACCGAGCTTAGCGACCGCCTCGAGGTATCCACCCTCCAGGTGCGCTCCCGCACTCTCCTCGCCCGCTGTTTGCGTGCCGTCGGTGACATCGACGAGGCCCGCGACGTCGTCCAGAACGTCCTCCGTACCGCCGGCAGCGGGGCCGTCCCAGTGGCAGACACCCTCCGCACCCAACTGGTGCTCGTCTCACTCAAGGCGGAGTCGGGCCTGATCACGGAGGCGCGTCGGCTCGCCGACCAGCTGCTGGAACCGATCGACGTCCTGCCCCCCGTGCTGCGTGCCGAGGCCCTGTGGTCGGCCGCCAACGTACGCATCCGCCAGGGTGACTACCCGGGCGCCGCCCAGATGTTGCAGCGGGCCCTGACCGAAGTGCCCAGCCACGACGACCTGATGCTGCGGCTGCGGCTGGCCGCCTCTTCTTTGTACCTGCAGATGATCCCGCGCCGGGTCACCGAGGCCCAACAGTGGCTGACCGAGGCCGAACGCGCCTTGAGTCTCTTCGGAGGCCCGCTGCACCGCCAGGAGCTTCTCGTCATTAAGGCCCATCTCGCCTTTCAGCAGCGGGACTTGGTGCAGGCAAAGAGGTTGTGCGAACAGCTCACAGACGCCCTGCCGCAGCTGACCTTCCGCGACCGGATCCGGCTTGAGGTCCTCGCCCAACAGATCCGCATCCTCGAGGGCTACCGTGAAGTCGGCGTCCGCCGTATCGAGGAACTCGCCCAGGAGGCCCAGAGCGCCTCCAACGTCCACCTGGCCTCTGAGATCTGGCGCACACTGGCCGAGACCCTGGCCTGGGCCTCGGAGAGGCAGGCCGCCCCCAGCCTCCGGCAGCCCTCGAACTTCCACGAAGGAGTCACCCGCTGACGCAGTCCGCGCTCCACGCTGACGGGACGGCGGTCCCGGCCCCCTCCCCCTTCCTGACGGTGGACGACCCGGCCACGTACACCGCGGCGCAGGTGCTGTGCCACTGCGGTCGGCCCGCCGAGCGGTACACCCGCAGGGCCCTGGTGCCCACCGCACTCGACACCGAGTGCGTCATCTGCCCGCGCTGCGGGGACGTCTCCTTGCGCCTGCCCGGCGCGCCGACGGTGCTGGTCTACGCCGACGACGAGGGGCCCCAGGGCGGCACCCTCCGGGTACGGCTGGTGGTTCGCGGCGCCCGCACCGGCCCGCTGCGCCTCGGCGTCTACGTTCCGCGCTACCTGCGCGCCGACTGCGCGGTGGAGCCGGCCCTGCACAGGATCCGCGTCGCGCCCGATGAGGACCGTGAGGCCGAGTTCACTTTGAGTCTGTCCGCCGACACCTCGCCGCAGGCCTACTACCTGACCGCGTACGCCGTGCAGGATCTCGCCGTGACGATGGCACGCCGCCACTTCGGCGTCGTACCGAGCCGTCCCGGACGTGCGTGCCCCCGTCTTTCCACCTCGACCTAACGGAGCCCTACCAGTGCCTTGGCCAAGAGGCGCCAGATGTCGGCGGCGAGATCCACGCTGCCCTCGTCACGGGCGCTCGACGCCACTCGCTCGAGAGTCTCTGTACCTTCTGTGGTCTTTCCTTCACTGATGAGGAGTAGGCCCTCCAGCGCCGCCAATCGCGCTTTGTCACGGTAGGTAAGCAACAGCGTGGAGCCGTGAAGGGCTTGGTAGCCCGCCCTGGCGTCGGCCAACCGGCCTTCGTGGTAGGCCAGGTAGGCAAGGAGAAGCTCCATCTCCTGCCGGTACAGGGGGCTTCCGGTGATCCCGACCGCGTTGGAGACCTCGATGAGCCGGCGGCGCGCCATCTCGGTGTTGGGTGGAGACAGTTGCAGAAACAGGGAGGCGGTCGCGAGCCTGGCGCGGAGCCAGAGATTCGGATCGTGGTGAGTGGTGAGCAGTTGCAGCACTTCTTCCAGGTGCCGCTCCGCGGTCGCGTAGTCGCCCAGACGCACCCGGACGGTTGCCGACGCCCACAGTGCCTCGACCCGCAGGTCGAGCCTGTCGTTCGGGACGAGCTCGCGCAGTTCGTCCGCGTAGGACAGGGCAGTGGTGAGCTGTCCGTCCTCGGCCTCGATGGAGATCATCGTAATCAGAGCACCGGCGATCTCGGGCGCGTCCAGCGGCGTTCCGCGAGCGATCTCCAAGGCCCCTGTCGCGATCTCCCTTGCCCGACGCATCGCTCCTGTCGCCCGGAGGGAGCGGCCCAGCCGGGACCGGGCTCGGGACCTCAGATCATCGAGCCCCAGGTCATCACTGAGTGAGACGAGGCGTTCCAGATAGTCCTGTTCCTCTTCTCGGCATCCAGTCCGTCCTGACACATCAGCCAGCAGCCAAAGAGCCTGGGCGCGAAGCAGCGGGTCCTCCTCGGGGTCGAGGGCCCCCTGGTCCGCCAATGCCTCCACTGCCGCGTCCGACCCCGCGGAGGTCGCGGAGATGAGTGCCCGTGCAAGCGAACTGACTTCACCGGGCTCTCCTGAGAGCTCCTCCACAGTGATGTTCAGTCGCTGGGCGAGGTAGGCGACCATCTGCGCGGTGGGCGGCCTGGCGCCGGATTCCAGGCGGGAGAGATAACCCGGCGACATGCCTTCACCGGCAAGGGCCGCCTGTGACAGGTGTCGCTCGGTTCTCAGTTGCTTGAGGCGGCGCCCGAAGTCGGGCTGCTTCAGAGATTCCACGTTCCACTCGTCACATCGTTGCCAGGTTTGGCGAGGTATTGAAAATTTCTGGCACCACAGTCGTGCCGAGGGGGTCTGTACCCACTACTTTAGGACACACAGTGATGAAGCTTCGTACGCTCGCCACAGTGACCCTCCTCGCCGAGGGTGATCTGCACTTCGCCACCTGAGCCGAGGCCCGGCTGAGGCTCTGGCACGTTGAGCTGGACCCGCGAGATGATCTTGATCGCCTCGGGAGCCGCGCGGCATCGAGGTCGCCCACGAGACCGTCCGCCGCTGGTGCGCCAATCCAGCCAGGGGTACGCGAGCCGGTGCGCCGGCGCTGCCCGTGGCCGGGGGGCGAATGGCACCTGGACGAGGTCTTCGTCACGATCAACGGCAAGTTTCCCTCCAGGCACATCGTAGGCAAGCGAAGTTGTCAAGAGTTGACAACTTTTTGTCAACTGAAGCAACATCATCTCAGTGCCGAGGATCTCCCAGCTGTGCGGCCGGGGCTCCTTTCGGCTAGCGCAACTGTGGCAGGGCTCGACCGCTGCCGCTGGACCACAGGAGATACGGAGGAGGGTCTCGATTGTCAGCCCTTCATGCACACGTGGAGCACCGGACCATGGCAGACGCTGATCGGCGCGGCGCACCACCCCTGAACGGCCCGGGGCAGCCGGTCCCCAGGACCCTCGCCGACCACCTGGCGAAGTACGCTTCGCTCACACCCGACGCGCCGGCCATCCAGCATGGCGATGCCGTGCTGACCTACGCCGAGCTCGACGAACAGGCGACGCAGCTCGCGATCCGTCTGCGAGACCTAGGCGTCGCGCATGGAGCGCGGGTCGCGGTGGAGATCCCGCGCTCGATCGACCACTTCGTGGCGCTCCTGGCGATCTTCCGGGCGGGCGGGGCCCACGTCCCGATCGATCCGGGCCAGCCGGCCGAGCGCAGGCAGTCGATCGTCGAAGCCGCACAGGTCCACGTTCTCATTGGTCGAGGCCTGAGCGTTGAACGTCTGCCGGCGTTCGCGGCGGCGGCGCCCGATACGCGTGATCTCGCCTACGTCATCCACACTTCGGGCTCGACCGGAACGCCCAAAGGCGTGATGGTCAGCCACGAGGCGTTCCTCCACCACCTGACGAGGGTCCGGGACGTCTACGGTTGCCGCTCCGGCGACCGGATCCTGATGCTGGCAGGCCCGGTCTTCGACGTATCGCTCGAGCAGATCGGCCTCGCGGTCCTCAGCGGGGCCACGCTTATCCTGCCCGACGCCGATTTCTGGATGCCGCAGGAGATCCCCGACAGGATCGCGGAGCTGGGCATCACGGTGGTCGACATCTCTCCGGCCTACCTCCGCGAGACGCTCGCCCACGTGGAACGCCGCGATCCCCGGCTGCGCACCCTGCGGCTGCTGAACATCGGCAATGACGTCATCCGCTATGGGGACCTCCAAGAGTGGTTCGCCAAGGACGTTCCGGCGGATGTCATCTGCTGCTACGGGCCCACTGAGGGCACGATCACGGCCACGGTGTACCCGGTCACTCCGGCGATGGCTGAGGGCAAGGAGCCGTCAGCGTCGGTCCCGATCGGGTCGCCGCTCCCCGGGACCCGTGTCCATGTGCTGGACGAACAGCTGCACCCCGTCGAGGTCGGTGCTGTCGGGGAACTGTTCATTTCCGGGCCGCGAGTCGCCGCCGGCTATCTGAACCGCGCCGAGGAGACCGCCGCCCGCTTCCTGCACGATCCGTTCGCGGGTGACTCCGGTACCCGCATGTACCGGACCGGGGACATGGTCCGCAGGCGGTCGGACGGCGTTCTTGAGTTTCACGGCAGACGGGACGGCCAGGTCAAGATCCGTGGTTTCCGGGTCGAGCTCGGCGAGGTGGAGCACGCTCTGCGTACTCATCCGGGCGTCCGCGCGGCTCACGCTCAGGCCGAAAAGGACCGCGACGAGGTCGCGATCACGGCTTACGTCGTGGGAGAGGTGGATGTGCGGGAGCTCGCCGAGGACCTCCGCAAGCGGCTCCCGGGCCACATGGTCCCAGCGAAGTGGGCAACGCTCGACGCGCTGCCCTTCACGCCTGGGGGCAAGGTCGACCGGGCGGCGCTGCCCGCCGCCGGGCCTATCGTCGCCGACCCGAAGGGGGCCCGGTCCCTCTCTCGCACCGAAGCCGAGCTCTCGGACATCTGGGAGTCGCTGCTGGGCACTGCCCCGGCCACTGGGAAGGATGATTTCTTCGATCTCGGTGGCGATTCGCTGAAGATCGCACGTCTCAGTGCGCGAATCGGCGCGGTGTTCGGAGTCCGGGTTCCGCTGCGTCAACTCATGGAGCACAGCCGTCTGTCGGATCTCACGGAGCTCGTGGAGGACCTGGTACGGCGCGACTCTGCCCGTCCCGCCGCCAAGGAGACCTTCAAGACGCGTTCCGCAGCGTTCGACGTGACGATCTCGGTCAGCGATCCAAAATTCCTCGGGACGCCGATTGGTCACCGTCGCACCTGGATGCTGGAACGTTCTCTCAGCGAATTCCAGTCGGATCTGGAGCATCTGGACCGGCTCGTCGCGTCGCAGACACGCGGCGTCGACCGACCTGTCATCAACGGGGCCTGGGATCGGAGCGGAGCTCGATACACGCCCTCGCAGCTGGTCATCGAGGGCCAGGAGGTCATGCAGGACTGGGAGCGCCCGCTGATGCGGGCAATGGCGGCCCACGTCACCGAGAGCCGAGGGCACGTGCTGGAGGTGGGCTTCGGCATGGGAATCTCGGCCACCTTCATCCAGGAGTTCGGAGCAGCTTCCTACACGGTCATCGAGCCGAACGAAGACGTCACCGTCGCCTTCGAACGGTGGCGCGAAGGCTACCCGGACCGCGACATCCGGCTGGTTCGCGGGTTCTGGGACGAGGTGATCGACCAGCTCGGACAGTTCGACGCGATCTTCTTCGACACCTATCCGACCAACGAGCGCGAGTATCGCGACACGGTCGTGCACAGCACCAACTACGCGGAGAACTTCTTCGAGGCGGCCGCCGCCCATCTTCGGCCCGGAGGCGTCTTCTCCTACTACACCAACGAGATCGACACCGTCGGACGCTCCCACCAGCGCAGCTTGCTCAGGCATTTCTCCTCGTTCTCGGTGGAGGTGGTGCGCGATCTCGCGCCGCCGAGTGACTGCACCTACTGGTGGGCCGACTCGATGGTCGCCGTCAAAGCCGTTAAATGAGAGAGGCGGATACACGCATGCCCCCCAAGACACTCGTGACCTATGTGCTGAGCGAAGAAGACAACGAGGCGCTCGACGCTGTCATCCACGACATTGTACGAGCGGGGCACGACCCGAGGTCCGGTGACCTGTACGACCTTGCGTGGCGGTATCTGGCCGGCGTCCCCGCGGGTCTACGCGAGGCGCTGAGCGGTTTCCGCAACGCGGAGACCGGTAGCGCGTTCGCGATCCGAGGCTTCCGCCTGGACCCGGACGGGATCGAGCCAACCCCGGCGAGCTGGGCCGACCCCGACTCGTTGCGGAGAGAGGAACTCTTCCTCGCACTTACCGGTATGTGCCTCGGCGAGGTCTACGGTTGGTCGACCCTCCAGAACGGCAGTCTGATTCAGAACGTCCTGCCCCTGCCGGGCGTCGAGCACGAGCAGAGCGGCCACAGCAGTGACGTCCTGCTCGGGTGGCACACCGAGGACGCGTTCCATCCCTATCGGTGCGATTATGTCGGCCTGCTCGGCATCCGTAACCTCGACCGGGTCCCCACGACGGTCGCCTCGATTCGGGACATCGAGCTCAGCGAAGATGCCAAGAAGATCCTCTCCGAGCCCCGTTACGTGATCTATCCCGACACCGAGCATCTGGGTCAGACCCCAGACGACGGGGCCCATTTCGGCCTGTCAGAGATCCAGAAGCTGCGGGACAATCCGGAGCCCGTGGGCGTCCTCTTCGGTCACCCCGACGAGCCTTACCTGCGACTTGACCCCTTCTACATGACGACCTTCGGGACCGACCCCGAGGCCGAGGAGGCGCTCAAGGAGATCTGCGAGAAGCTCATGATCTCTGAGTACGACGTTGTTCTCGAGCCAGGCGACATCGTCTACGTCGACAACTTCACCGCGGTACACGGCCGACGTCCCTTCCGCGCGAGGTACGACGGACGTGACCGCTGGCTCAAGAAGCTTACGGTGACAAGGAACCTTCGCCCTTCGCGCGGTCTGCGTCGCTCATCCTCCTGCCGAGTGATCGGCTGAGGTAGGGGATCTGTGCTGCGAACGGGTGCATGAAATGCGGCGTCTGCGCTAGGGGCCAACTTCTGTCAGCTGTCGGGCGCACGGCACGTGCTCGGCGTGGGCAACGCAACGCCGAGCTCGGCATCTGGTCCTGCCCGCGACGAGGCCGAGGGTGGGAGATCGGGTCCGCCTCCCGGCGACGACGTTCGCCGCGACCGCAAGTGCGGTGCTCTCCTGCGGTTTGATCCCGTCTGTCGATGTTGACGATAGGTTCCTGGTGGATACCAACCTGCTCTCGGGCGGCGCCGAGCGTGTGATCGTGGTCCATCTCGACGGCAGGGTCGTCGGCATTTCCCATGTCCGCTGCGTCATTCAGGACTGCGCCCAGGCCATGGGCGCAGTCCACCCAGACAGTGCCATAGCCGGCACCAAGGGTTTCGCAGGAGTCTGCAGCTTTACCACTCCAAGTTGCTCACTTCGGGACAGTGCGGACTGGCGCATGTCCGTGAGACCGCGGACTGGAAGACCATGCGCAACCACCACGACCACTGCTCGCAGCAGTTGCCGGCAAGGCGACTCGAAGCTGGACGTGCGCAGCGTCACGCCGACCGCCGAACACCGCGACGGATTCCTTCGGCTTCTGGAAGAACGATCCATTCCGACATTTACGCTCGATCGGTACTTCCTCCCCGACCACCCTGTCCTCAGAGACCGCAAGTCGCTCTACTCCGACAGCTTCCCCTGGAACCTCGTCGAGGGCGACTTATGCGCGATCTCCCGTGACGGATTCCGCCCGGACCAGGGACCCACTGGCCCCAACGTTCAGCATCCCGGTCGCACCCCGTGCTCGTCCGAAGAACAGATCCACTTCAGCGGCCTCGTCCGCTCCGTCCTCTCCGGAGAGAAGTCATGCGTCCCTGTCTCCTGCTCGTCGATGGCCGACCGGGCACCTTCACCGATCATGTCCTGAGCCGAGACGATCTCGACCTCGTGCTCTTGAGGTTCGAAGAACACCTCTCCTCACTGCCCACTGACCACCTGCTGCGCACGGCGGACATCCCCACGTTCACCATCGCCGCCGACGCCGACATCCGGCGGGAGGCTGAACGCTACCTCACTTGGGTGGCGGGGCTCCCGGCACGACCAGCCCACTTCTGCAACCCACAGGAGCCCCTACAGGAGATCTCCCAGCGGTTCGCCGGCCTCGTTGGCCTGCCGCACCTCGACGCCGAGCAGGTCGCCTGGGTCCGGGACAAGACCGCAATGAAGCGGCGGTTCCGGGAAATCGGCATCCCCTGTGCGGAGTTCTCTGAGGTCGCGGATGGCGACGAAGTCCTCGGCTTCGCTGCCGCGCACGGATGGCCACTCATCCTCAAGCCGGTTGATGGCTGGTCATCTATCGATACCTACAAGCTCAACGACGAGCACGATCTCGCGAGGCTCCTTCCACTGCCTCCCTCACGGCGGTGGATGGTGGAGGAGTTCCTCACTGGACGCGAGTACCAGTTGTGCGCTCTCGTCGCTCACGGACGGGTCCTCGACACCTACGTCTCGTGGACGCCGTGCGCGCTGCTGGAGACCATCTACGGCGGCATCAACGGCTCCATCAGCCTCGGCGTCGACAATGAACTGGGCATCGACGAGAAGGAACTGGTTCAGCGCATCGTCGACGGTATGCGCATCGACCACGGCTACCTGCACATGGAGTTCTTTCGATCAGACGACGGCGGCATCCACATGAGCGAGGTGGGAGCCAGGCTCGCCGGCTGCGAGCTGCCCTCCAACCATGGGTTCGCCCGAAACTTCGACATGATGGCTGCGACACTCGACACATACCTGGGCCGCGTGCCATCACTGGAATACTCGACGCCGCGCTGTGCCGGAGACCTGTTGCTCCCCTACAAGCCAGGTCGCGTCGTCAAGGTCACGCCCCTGGAGACGTTGCTCTCAATGCCCGGGGTGGTTCACGGCCGGATGCATATCGCGATCGGCGACGACCTGTCGGATCAGCGGGCCTCCCACGCATCCTCCGGTTACGTGCAGATAGTCGGCCCGTCACGTCAGATCGTGGAGGACCGGATGAACGGGGTCTTGGACGCCTTCGAACTGGTGACGGAGGACGTGTCATGAAGGCCTCCGCTTATGGTCGTCTCTTCGCGAGACCGAAGATCAGGACCGCGATGTTCTGATCGTTCGTCGGGTGCCTCCCCCCTTCCTGATGTCACTCGGGATCGCCCTGTTCATGACGGCTAATGGGGGTCCTACGCGCTCGCTGGGCTGACGCTGGCCGTTTACACCATCGCTCGAATGCTTCTTACATTGCCCGACCAGGCAAGGTTGATGTTTGATGACAATCCTCACGAATAATAAATTCAGCGATGAAGCCTCACGGCGTCCATCAGATTCCGGGCCTCTCAGGTCGCACTGGAATTCCTTCGCCTGCTCGACGATCGCGAACTCCAGGCCATTCTGCGGCCTCGTAATCGCCTAGACGAAATAGCGATGCATGCCTGACAGCACTGCACACCCGCTGAGGTCGCAATCGTCGGAGCAGGGTTTATCGGCGGTGATTCACTCGGAGATGGAAGAGATGGTGGGAAGTTGAGAATTCGTCGCGCTCCGCGGACCTCGTCGGAGGTCTGGTTCCGCTGCCCCCGGCCCATACCCGGTGCCCAGGCGCGGCTCGTCTGTTTCGCGCACGCGGGCGGCTCTGCCGCGGCCTTCCACTCCTGGACCATGGGACCCGACGTCGAGGTGGTCGGTGTCCAGTATCCGGGTCGGGCCGATCGTTTCCGAGAACCATTTCCCGAGAATCTGGAACGGCTCGGCCGCGAAGTCGGCGAAGCGATCGCCACGCTGGACGAGCGCCCGACGGCCCTGTTCGGTCACAGCATGGGCGCTCTGGTTGCCTACGAGGCGGCTCGTTATCTTGAGGAGATCGGTCAGGCACCCGTTCATCTGTTCGCCTCGGCGTGCCGTTCGCCGCAGATCGCCGAAAGCAGACCACCTATCGCAGGGCTGGACGACGAGACCCTCGCCGCAGAACTGATGAAGATGGGAGGCACCGATGCTCTGGTCCTAGAGGATCTGGAGCTGCGCGATCTGGTCTTGCCCTATACCCGTGCAGACTTCACTCTGCTTGAGGCTTACGCGCCATCGGCGGAACCACTCGCAGTGACACCGGTTCTGGCGCTCAGCGCAATTGCCGACCCTTACGCGACCGGCGCGGAGATGGCCGGATGGTCGGAGGCCACGCAAGCCGGGTGCCGGATGGAGAGGTTCGCCGGAGACCACTTCTATCTGGTTCCGAGGCAGGAGGAGGTGCTCGCCATGCTCCGCGTCGCCCTGGGGGTGTAGGAGGGCCGGGGCAGAGCGGCAAGGGGAGGCTCCCTTGGAGGACTTCCTTATGCGGCTCGGACGCAGTACAACCGCCCTGTTGGACTCAGCTGATGATGACATCGCCCCGTTCTCGTAGGCCGTCGCCAGTGAGGCTGGCCAGCAGGAATGACTCTGGATCGCGTGCTAACCGTTCCCTTCAGGGGGCCTGAACAAGACATGTCCCGAAGGATGCCGATGCCACCGGCTCCGGGTCTTGACCTGGGCGGCGGGAAAATCGTCAAGATCACGCGGGAAACAGCAGGATCTGTGACCCGGACCGTGCAGGACAGGCGGGTTTCGTCGGTGCCCCTAGCGGGCGCCCCGAAGGGGCGCATTTAAGGGGCGCGGGGAACTGCGCGAGCAACCCAGCACGGTTCGCAGACGAACGGGGACCCCCGGAGGGTTTAGGGAAGGGGTGGGGTGGGGGCCAGGTAGTAGGTCTCGGTCGACGCGTCGTAGGCGTACAGCTCCCCGTACCGCCCCCAGTCCGTCGCCGTCTCCAGCTGCCCCTCCACCTGCTCACTCGTGAAGTGGTGCGAGAGGAGATCCCGGAAAAAGCCCCGCCGGAGCGTCGGCGTGCGCGTCAGGCTCGTCGTCAGCAGAGACACCAGCGGCACCGCCACCGCCGCCTCCGCGAACAGCCGCTTCGACTCCTGCACGTCCGCCCGGGCGAACGCCGAGCCCAGGGGGGTCAGGGACAGCTCCGCGCCCTCCACCTCGGCCAGACCGAGAAGCTCCAGCGCGTCGATCTGCGGCAGCAGGTCGTCCACCTCCAGGCCGAGCCCGTCCGCCAGATCCGCCACGTCCGAGCGATCGGCCTCGTGCTGGGCGAGGATCTCGGCCAGGCCGGAGAGGCCGTCCACCGACGCCGGGGGCAGCGGCGTGCTGCCCAGGGCGCTGCGGCCGGACAGCCTCGGCGCGTCCTTCGGGCGGCCCGTCATGACCCGGTAGACCTCGTCCACCAGATCCAGGAACCCCGCCGACCGGCGGTCCCGCGGCCGAGGCAGGTCCACCGCGAAGGCCGACCGGATCGTCCCGTACGGCCGCGCCCCCAGCACCACCACCCGGTCCGCCATCAGCACGGCCTCCTCGATGTTGTGCGTGACCAGCACGACCGCCCGGGTCGGGAACTGGCCCGACTCCCACAGCTCCATCAGCTCGCCGCGCAGGTTCTCCGCCGTCAGCACGTCCAGCGCCGAGAACGGCTCGTCCATCATCAGCACGTCCGGCTCGACCACCAGCGCCCGCGCGAAGCCGACCCGCTGGCGCATCCCGCCGGAGAGCTCCTTGGGGTACGCGTTCTCGAAGCCGTCCAGGCCGATCAGGTCGATGGCCTGGACGGCGGCCCTCGCCCGCTCCTTCCGCCCGATCCCCTTCGCCTCCAATCCCAGCTCCACGTTCTGCCGGACCGTGAGCCACGGCAGCAGCGCGAAGGTCTGGAAGACCATCGCCGTACCGGGGTTGGCCCCGGTCAGCGGCTCGCCCCGGTACGCGACCGTCCCCGAGCTCGCCGGGACCAGCCCCGCCAGGCACCGCAGCAGCGTCGACTTGCCCGACCCCGACTTCCCGAGCAGCGCGACGACCTCGCCCGCCCGCACCTCCAGGTCGATCCCGCCGAGCACGGGCAGCTCCCCGTCGGCCCCCGCGTACGCCTTCGTCAACCCGTGAGCGCTGAGCAGCACTTCTCCGGGAGCGGATGCGGTCATCTCGTAGGCCTCCTCAAGGTTTTCAGAGCGTGTAGCGCCGCTGCGCCACCCCGTGCAGCCGCCGCCACACCAGCCGGTTCAGCACCACCACGTACAGGCTCATCACCGCCACCCCCGCGATCAGCCGCGGGTGGTCGCCGGTCTCGGTGGCGTGGAAGACGTACGCGCCCAGGCCCGTCGCCGTCAGCGTCGTGCCGCCGAAGGTGACGACCTCGGAGACGATCGAGGCGTTCCAGGCGCCGCCGGACGCGGTGACGCCGCCGGTGACGTACGCGGGGAAGATCCCCGGGAGGATCAGCCGCCGCCAGCGCTGCCACCCGCGTACGCCCAGGTCGTCCATCGCCTCGCGCAGGTCGGACGGGATCGCCATGGCGCCCGCGACGGTGTTGAACAGGACGTACCACTGCGCGCCGAGCGCCATCAGCGCGACGCAGCCGATGTTCATGTCCACGCCGGTGCGCAGGAAGACCCACATGGCCAGCGGGAAGAGGAAGTTGGCGGGGAAGCTCGCCAGGACCTGGACGACGGGCTGGGCGATCCGGGCGAGCCGGGGCGAGAACCCGATCCGCACCCCGACCGGCACCCACACCAGCGTCGCCGCGATCACCACGACGGCGACCCGGGCGAGCGTCGCGAGCCCGAGCAGCAGCGGCTCGCCGAACACCCCGAGCCCGGTCCGCTCGTGGAGGTAGCGCAGCAGGCCGTACAGCCCCCAGCCGACGAGCGCGAGCAGGACCGCGCCGAAGAGCAGGTCGCCCGCGCGGCGGCGGGCCGGGTCGTGGACGAGCGGCCGGTCGTCGCGCCCGAACACGCGGGCGCCGCGCCCGACGGCGTCCCGCAGCGGACGGCTCCAACGCCCGATCGCCGTCGGCACGTTGGAGCGGCGCAGGAGGTCGAGCACGACCGACCGCTGGACCTCGCTCGCCTCGGACTGCTCGTTCTTGAACTTCTCCACCCAGGCGGTGAGCGGCCGCCAGAAGAGGAAGTTCACGCCGACGACCATGACGGCCGTGGTGGCGATGGCCCAGCCGATCTTCCCGAGGTCGCCCCGGGCGATCGCGGCACCGGCGTACGAGCCGACGCCGGGCAGCGAGTAGGCGCGGTTGCCGACGCTGATCGCCTCCGAGGCGACCAGGAAGAACCAGCCGCCCGCGAAGCTCATCATCGCGTTCCAGACGAGGTCGATCGCGCCGGACGGCAGCTCCACGCGCCAGAACCGCATCCACCGGGTGAACCCGAACGACCGTGACACCTCGTCGAGTTCGCGGGGGAGGGCGGTGAGCGTCCGGTAGAAGGAGAACGTCATGTTCCAGGCCTGCGAGGTGAAGATCGCGAAGACCGACGCGCATTCGAGGCCGAGTACGGAGCCGGGGAAGAGGGCGATGAACCCGGTGACGGCGACGGTCAGGAACCCGAGCACGGGCACGGACTGCAGGATGTCGAGCGCGGGGATCAGCACCCGCTCCAGACGGCGGCTCTTGGCGGCGGCGTACGCGTACACGAAGGTGAAGCAGACCGAGAGCCCCAGCGCGGCGAACATCCGCAGCAGCGAGCGGGCCGCGTCGTACGGCAGCCGCGCCGGGTCGGTGTCGGCGGTGGCCACGTCGGCGGGGTCGAAGGTGACGGTGGCGCCCTTGCCGGCCCGCAGGACGAGATAGCCGAGCACCAGGACGGCTGCGGCGACCACGAGGTCGGTCCAGAGGGAGCGGGACCGGCGGGCGAGTGGATTCATCGGGAGAACCGTACGGACGGGGAGGATCAGCTCGGAGTGGAACACACCGGCCGCTTCTGGGCGGCAGCCTGGCACATTATTGCGCACATACGCAACTACGGCCCGGGGCGGGGGCTCCCGGGCCGTAGTCGTGTGGCTGTGGGCTCAGACGGTGTACTCGTCCGCGACGGCCAGCGCCTCGTCGAGGACCGCGAGGCCTTCCTTGGCCTCGGCCTCGGTGATGTTGCAGGGCGGGACGACGTGGGTGCGGTTCATGTTGATGAAGGGCCAGAGGCCGTTCTTCTTGCAGGCGGCGCCGAAGGCGGCCATGGGGGCGGCGTCGGCGCCGGAGGCGTTGTACGGGACGAGCGGCTCGCGCGTCTCCTGGCTCTTGACCAGCTCAAGGGCCCAGAAGACCCCGGTGCCGCGCACTTCGCCGACGGAGGGGTGGCGGGCGGCGAGCTCGCGCAGCCCCGGCTCCAGGACGGTGGAGCCGATGTGGGCGGCCTGGTCGACGATGCCCTCGTCCTCCATGACGTTGATGGTGGCGACGGCGGCGGCGCAGGCGAGGGGGTGCCCGGAGTAGGTGAGCCCGCCGGGGAAGGGCCGCTTGTCGAAGGTGGCGGCGATCTCGGCGGAGATGGCGACGCCGCCGAGGGGTACGTACCCGGAGTTGACGCCCTTGGCGAAGGTCATGAGGTCGGGCGTGACGCCGTACAGATCGGCGGCGAACCAGGACCCGGTCCGCCCGAACCCGGACATGACTTCATCCAGGACGAGGACGATCCCGTACCGGTCGCAGATCTCGCGGACGCCGGCGAGGTAGCCGGGGGGCGGGGTCATGATGCCGGCGGTGCCGGGGACGGTCTCCAGGATGATGGCGGCGATGGTGCCGGGGCCCTCGAAGGCGATGGTGTCTTCGAGGTGGGTGAGGGCGCGGGCGCACTCCTCTTCCTGGGTGGTGGAGTAGAACGCCGACCGGTAGAGGAACGGCGCCCAGAAGCGGACGACGCCCGCCGAGCCGGTGTCGGAGGCCCAGCGGCGCGGGTCGCCGGTCAGGTTGATGGCCTGGGAGGTGGCCCCGTGATACGAGCGGTACGCGCTCATCACCTTGTGGCGGCCGGTGTGCAGCCTGGCCAGCCGGACGGCGTTCTCGACGGCCTCGGCGCCGCCGTTCGTGAAGAAGATCTTGTCCAGGTCGCCGGGGGTGCGCTCGGCGATGAGGCGTGCGGCCTCGGAGCGGGCCTCGACGGCGAAGGCGGGCGCGAAGGTGGCGAGCTTCCCGGCCTGCTCCTGGATGGCGGCGACGACCTTGGGGTGCTGGTAGCCGATGTTGGTGAAGACGAGGCCGCTGGTGAAGTCGAGGTAGCGGTTTCCGTCGTAGTCCCAGAAGTACGAACCCTCCGCGCCGGCGACGGCGAGCGGGTCGATCAGGCCCTGGGCGGACCAGGAGTGGAACACGTGCGCGCGGTCGGCGGCCTTCACGGCCGCGCCGGTCCGGGGGTCGGGTTCGACATGAGGGGTCATGGGGCCAGGGTAAGGAGTGGCAGGTGGGGGTGGGGATGGCCAGGTTGTATGGCGTGGGGCGCGGGGCTCGGCAGGTTGTCGGGTCCCACAGGCCCGCCCAGCGCGGCTCCATAGCCTCCGCCGTGCGAGTTCCGCCGCCTCGATCTCGTCATCGCCCGTCTCGATAAGCATCCGGGTGGATTTCTTCGCCCGCTCGGCTGTACCGACATCATCGGCACGGAGCAGATCACCTTTTTTCCATAAGGTCCGTGAAGCACGACCCTGACAGGTGCATTCCCGTGATGAATCATCACAAGGAGAAAATCCATGCGCTCTCCCCTTCGCACTCTCGCGGTGTCGGTTTCCCTGGTCTCAGCGGTGCTCGCCCTGCCGATCGCCGCCGGCTCTGCTTTCGCCGCCGCGCCGCACAGCACAGGGGCGGACACGGCGGAACCCCTACCGTGCCCGCCGTCTTGGGCCACGGAGTTCGGCCCCGAGTGGACGGCCAATGACCCGAATCAGCAGTGCGACGACGGGATCAACCCGGGCAACCCCAAGGCCAAGCCCCCCGTGCCCCCGAGTCCGGACCGGCAGACCTTCTTCCGCAACGGGACGAAGGCTCCTCGCGCCGAGGAGTTCTACGTCGTCAATGAGGGGAACTGCAAGGTCGTCGTGGTGGCGCTGCCCGAATCCCTTGCCAATACCGCCAACGCCAACGACCTCAAGAAGGCGGTAAAGGCGGCTTCGCTGGAGTTCTCGCCCAGCACGGATGCCGACGGCAAACCCAAACCCGAGACCGGCGCGCTGGAGGTTCCCGTCGGCGGAACCCTGCAAGCCTTCTGCGCCGACATGAAGAACGGCACGTGCAAGTTCCATGTCAAGGTGAAGTAGGCCCCACCTCACCGGGCACAACCGCCTCGAAGCCACGGCCACCACAGGAATCCGCGGACCACGACTCGCCGGTGCGCACTATCCTCACCCCGTTGATGCTCGTTCGATCGGGGGAGGCGGCGGGCCGTATGGAGCGACTGGGGAGCGGGGATCCGCTGGGGATCGGTGCGTATCGGCTGCTCGCGCGGCTCGGTGCGGGCGGGATGGGGCGGGTGTACCTCGCCCGGTCCGACCGGGGGCGTACGGTCGCGGTCAAGCTCGTGCACCGGGAGCTCGCCGAGCGCGAGGAGTTCCGCGCCCGGTTCCGGCAGGAGGTGCGGGCGGCCCGCCGCGTCGGCGGCGACTGGACCGCGCCGGTCCTGGACGCCGACACCGAGGCGGCCGTGCCGTGGGTGGCCACGGGGTATGTGGCCGGGCCCAGCCTCCAGACGGTCGTGTCCGGGGCGGGGGCCGGGACGGCCTCGGCCGAGAACGGAGCGGCCGGGGACGGCGGGCACGCGGCAGCCCGGGCCGACCGGGGCCCCGACCTCCACGGCCCCCTCCCCGAACGCTCCGTACGCATCCTCGCCCGCGGCCTCGCCCACGCCCTCCAGGACATCCACACCGCCGGGCTGATCCACCGCGACCTCAAGCCCTCCAACGTCCTGATCACCATCGACGGCCCCCGCGTCATCGACTTCGGCATAGCCCGGGCACTCGAAACCGTCACCGACGGCGGTCTCACCCGCACCGGCGCACTCGTCGGCTCGCCCGGCTTCATGGCCCCCGAGCAGGTCCGCGGCGACCGGATCACGCCCGCGTGCGACGTCTTCTGCCTCGGGTCGGTCCTGGCGTACGCGGCGAGCGGGAAGCTTCCCTTCGGCGGGAGCGACAGCGGCGTGCACGCGCTGATGTTCCGGATCGCGCAGGAGCCGCCGGAGCTGGACGGGGTGCCGGAGTCGCTGCGCGAGCTCGTACGCGACTGTCTGCACAAGACCCCCGAGGCCCGGCCCGCGCTCGCCGCGATCCTGGAGCGGCTCGGCCCCGAGGACGCGTCGTCGGGCCCGTGGCTCCCCGCCCCCCTGGTCGCCGAACTCGGCAGCCACGCCGTGCAGTTGCTGGACGTGGAGAACCCGGAGGGCGGCACGGCCCAGACCCCGGCCCCACCCCCGATGCCCGCGCTCCCGCCGGTCACCCCGACCCCGACGGTGGTCTCCCCCAACGGGACGGGATCGGGCCTCGCGCGCCCCGGATACGCCGCCCCCGCGCCCCCGCCCTGGGCCAACGGCGGCCAGCCCGCCCCCGCCCACAGCTACCCGTACCAGCAGCCGCACGCCGCATACGGCTACCCGCACCCGAACCCCACCTACGGTTACGGCCCGCCCCCGCCCCCCGAGGAGCCGCCGCGCCGCAGCGCCAAGTCGACGATCGCGCTGATCGCGGTCGCGCTGGTGGTGGCGATCGGCGCGGGCGGTGCGGTGTACGCGTACATGAACGACCCGTTGGAGAAGAAGGACGGCAAGGCGGCGAGCCCCTCAGCCACCAAGTCGCCCTCCAGCACACCCAGTTCGGGCGACAGTGAAAGTCCGTCCGCCTCCCCCAGCGCGAGCGCCCCCGGCGACATCCCCCGGAAGTACCTCGGCGCCTGGTCCGGCACGATCGACAACGACTCCGGCCGCAACAACCGCCACCTGGTCATCCGGCCCGGCAAGGTCGGCGACCAGGTCATGACACTCACGGCGGACGGCCCGCTGGACGGCGGCGGCACCTACCACTGCATCTTCCGCGCGTCCCTCACCGCGACCCCGCCCACCCCCGACGCCCCGCTCCGCCTCGGCCCCTCCACGGTCGAGTCCGGCCCGACCACCTCCTGCTCCCCGGGCGCGTCCACTACCCTCACGGTCCTCCCGGACGGCCGCCTGCGCCGCCAGAACGACGACACGGGCGAGCAGTTGACGTACGACAAGGTGCCGGAGGCGCAGTAGGCCCGCGCCTCCGACAGCCGATCACCGCGTCACACCGTCACCGGTGCGTCGATTCACCGGCCCCATAGGACGATCTTGGACGCCCTTGTCGGGCGCGAGGATCTGCTGCGCGACCGTGCGGAGCAGCAGCGTGTGGACGAACCGGTCCGCCGCCGTCGGCGGGCAGCGCCACGACAGCGGCCAAGTCGCGCCCCGCAGCGCCGGTACGGGTACGTAACTGATCCTCCCCGCCGCCGAATTGAACCGCGTCACGCCCGGCGGCCAGCTGCGGTGGGCGGTGCTGCGGGGCGCCACGAGGAAGTACACCCCGCGCCGCCCGGACGCCTCCGCCACGATCGGGCCCGGGTCGCCGCCCGTCATCTGCTCCAGCGCGTCCGCGATCCGCCGCCCGGCGTCACCGTCCACCCGTACGGCGTCGAATTGCACGCCCGCTTTTCGGAGCCGGAACCCGGAATCCGGAATCCAGTCCGGTACGGAATCGAGGTTTACGACGCGGCTTCGTGTATCCACGAAGACAGCTTCGCCCTGTCCCGCTAGCGTTTTCCATGACCGCACCGAGGGCGTCGCGCATGCGTTGATCTGCGTGAACTCCCTTCGTATGCAGTTGAATTCGGCGGGGCTGAGTTGAGACCGGTTGAGTCCGGTCGAGTCGAAATCGGTGGTCGAAAATGGCACGAGCGGAGAACAAGGAAACCGCAGGTCCGGTGGCCCGGATGGTCGCGGAGGTGGCGCGCACGCTGCGTCTGAGGAGGGGGTGGACGCAGGAACAACTGGGTCATGTATTGGGATTTTCCGCCGCGGCGGTGAGCGCGATGGAGACCCTCGCCCAGCCCGCGAGCGACGAGATGCTGGTGAAGCTGGAGGAGGTACTAGGGGAGGGCCTGGGGATCTTCGAGGGCGCCCGGAAGTACATGCGCCTGGAGAAGTATCCGGTGCAGTTCCAGAACTACTCGCTGCTGGAGCAGGAGGCGGTGGTGTTGCGGTTGTACTCAACCTTCGTCATCCACGGACTCTTCCAGACCGAGGCATACGCGCGGGCGCTCATCGGGGGAGGCTATCCGCCCCTGTCGGAGGAGCGGGTGGAAGAGCTGGTCGAGGCGAGGATGGCGCGGCGAGCGCTGTTCGACCGGGAGCCCACCGCGCTGGTCGAGGTGGTGCTGGAGGAGTCGGTACTCCGGCGAACGATCGGGAACGAAGAGGTCATGCGTGACCAGATGCGGCACCTGGCAGAGTGCGCCCAAAGGCGTAACGTGACACTCCAGGTCCTCCCGTTGGACGTCGGGCTCAGCAGCGAGCACGCGGGCGACAACGGCGGCATGACACTCGTGGAGACGCCCGAGCACGACCATCTCGTATACCTGGAGATCCAGTACGAGAGCTTGCTGATCACTGACCCTGCGAAGGTGAGTACTTTCGCTCAGCGCTATGCGAAGATCCGGGCACAGGCCCTGGGTCCTCGTGAATCGCTGGGTCTCATCCAGCAGTTGGCAGGAGAGCACAGATGAGCAACACCCTGCGGTGGTTCAAGTCCAGCTACAGCGACAGTAGCGGCGGCGAATGCGTGGAGGTGGCAGTCGAGTGGCGCAAGTCCTCGTACAGCAGCGACAGCGGCGGCGAGTGCGTCGAGGTAGCCACCTGCCCCCACGCCATCCACGTCCGGGACTCCAAACTGTCCGAGGGCGGCCCCACCTTCGAGGTCGCCCCGGACGCCTGGGCTCAGTTCGTCGGCTGGGCCGCCTGAGCGGCGGTCATGCTCGGGACGAGTTCGCGGAACGGGTCCGCCGACTCCGTACCCGACCTGCCGAACGGCGCGTCGAAGCTCCAGACCAGGAACAGCAGGAAGACGATCAGCCCGCTGAAGACACCGGCGAGCAGCAACTCCCTTGCCGAGCGGCGGATCTGGAGCGTGAAGATCAGCCCGATCGTCACCACGGCCCCGGCGACGAGGCCGAACCAGACGACCCCCGGCAGCGTGGACCCGGCGCTGTCGAGCCGCGTGTGCCGGGCGTCGTCGGCGGTGGCGATCTGGTCGAGCAGCGGCTGATAGGCCTGTGCCTGGAGGTCGTTGGCGGGCGCGCGGTGGGTGACGTCGGTGCGTACGGCCGCGAGCAGCGCGGCCCCGTCCGGCGACGGCTCCTGGCCCTGGACCAGGAGAGGCCATTCGGCCGACACGGTGTGGGCGGCGTACGCGCCGATCTCGCCCCGGATGCGGTCGCGCACGGCGGGCGGGTAGACGTCCACCCGCTGGCCGACCTCGTACAGCGCCTGGGCCTCGCGCTGCACGGAGTCCTCGGCCGCGCCCCGCGCCTCCCACACGCCCGCGATCGCGAGGCCGAGCACGATGGCGTACACGACGCCGACCATCATCACCATGTACTCGATGACGTCGGGCGTCTCACTGGGGTCCTCGGCGTCGGCCACGCGGCGGTGGCGCAGGACGGTGACGGTGAGGACGACGGCGCAGACGAGCACCAACGCGGCGACGAGTACTAGCCATTGCGACACGGGCGGGCTCCGGAACGGGATCGGGGGCGGAGGATTGCGGCGGCCAGGACGGCGGGGGTGGTGACGACGAGCATCAGCGTGACCGTGGAGAACCCGGCGGGGGCGGGGCGCTCGTGCGCGGTGGAGCGGTACGGGTGCGCGAGGCGGTGCACGGCCGCCGGATGAGCGGGGGCTTTCGCGACGGGCTGGGGCACGGGCACCACCGGCGGCCGCACCGGTTCCGGCGGGCGCGGGCGGGACGTCGGTACGCCGATCTGGGGCGGGGGCGCGAGCGCCCCGGGGGCGGGGCGGTCGGGGCGGGCCGCCGGCCGTACCACGGGAGGCGCGGCCACCCTCGGCGGGACGGGGCCCACCGGGCACTGCCCGGTGTCCGCGTACAGCTGCGCGGTGAGCGGGTTCAGTGCCACGGTCAGGCCGAGGCAGAGGAGCAGCTGACGGGTGATCACACCTGGCAGAACGATCACTCGGCCCCCGCGATACGGCCCCTGGGACCCCGGTTTGCCTGCGGGCCGGTGGGGGCTGGTCGCGCAGTTCCCCGCGCCCCTTATCGGCCCGGTCTTCGTCTGCAGGTAGTGGTGGGTTGCTCGCGCAGTTCCCCGCGCCCCTGAGATGCGCCCCTCCGGGGCACCCAGGGGATGCCGCGTAGCGGCATTTAAGGGGCGCGGGGAACTGCGCGAGCAACCCCCACCGGCCCGCAGACAAACACCGGGCCCGATCACCTGTCGCGCCCACCCCCGCTGTGCCACCATCCCGTCATGGAAGATCTGGCGGCGGGCGATCCGTCCCATATCGGTCCGTTCCGGCTGCTCGGAAGACTCGGGGCCGGAGGGATGGGGCGGGTCTATCTGGCCCGGTCGGCGGGTGGGCGTACGGTCGCGGTCAAGCTCGTGCGGGAGGAGTACGCGCACCGGAGAGAGTTCCGCGCGCGGTTCGCCCGTGAGGTGGCGGCCGCACGGCGCGTGGGCGGAGAGTGGACCGCGCACGTCCTGGACGCGGACATGGAGGCCGAGATCCCCTGGGTCGCGACGGCGTACGTGGCCGGGCCCAGCCTCCACGACGTCGTGGGGCGGGACTTCGGGCCGCTGCCGGAGCCGTCGCTGCTCGTGCTCGCCAACCGGCTCGCGCTCGCGCTGCACGCCATCCACGGCGCGGGCCTTGTCCACCGCGATCTGAAGCCGTCCAACATCCTGCTCGCCGTGGACGGGCCGCGCGTCATCGACTTCGGGATCTCGCGCGCGCTGGACGCGGTGGCTCAGAGCGCGCTGACGGCCACCGGGGCCGTCATCGGGTCGCCGGGGTTCATGTCGCCCGAGCAGGTACGCGGGGAGCGGGTCACCGAGGCGAGCGACGTGTTCTGCCTGGGCGCGGTGCTGGCGTACGCGGCGACGGGGCGAGTGCCGTTCGGCGTGCCCGACGTCGGGCACGCCGCGCTGATGTTCCGCATCGCGCACGACGAGCCGGACCTGGCGGGCGTGCCGGGTGCGCTGCTCCCGCTCGTACGCGCCTGTCTGCACAAGGACGCCGACCGGCGGCCCGCACCGGGGCTGATCGCCACGCGGACGGAGGCCGAGCTGCCCGCGCACGGGTGGCTGCCGGCGGGTCTGCTCGCCCAACTCGCCCGTCGCAGCGCACAGTTGCTGGACGCGGACACCCCGCGCACGGTCGTGCGGCCCCCGGCGTACCGGCCGCCCGTCCCGGAGCGCCCCCCGAACCTCCGCCACGAGCCACCGACGGGCTACCCGACCGGGCAGGCTCGGCCGGCCGGGCGCAGCTGGGGCGCGCGCCCCGCGCCCCGCCGCCGGCGCCGGCTCGCCGTCGCCGCCCTCGTATTGATCGCCCTCGCCGCCCTCGGCTGGTTCGTCGTACGCCCGCTCATCGGCCATGTCCTCGACGGCGACTCCGACAGTGCCTCCCCGTCCCCCTCCCTTGGCTCCCCCACCTTCGATTTCACCGGCGTCTGGGAGGGGTCCAGCTCGGGCTCGGCCATCCGCATGGCGGTCGCCGGGGACCAGCCCCGCGACGGCGTCGTGATCGACATCCTCGACGACACGCGGATGTGCGGCGGGGGGACGAACGTCCTGAGCCGGAAGGGTCCCGTGCTGAAGTTGAGCGCGTTCTCGTCCTCGGCGCACGAGATCCAGTCGCCCGGGAAGAGCCTGGGCGGCCGGGGCGGCTGCGAGCTCATCGAGGAGCAGAGCCTCGAAGCCGAGCCGGACGGCACGGTCCTCTGGTCGGCCGGAAGCCAGTACACCGCGATGCTGAAGCGGGCCGAGCACCCCGACTCGGCCGTGCCCAGCGGCTTCCTCGGCAGGTGGACGCGCACGCGCGGGGCGCCCGACGCGGACAGCCTGTTCGTCACCGTCACGCAAGGGGCGCTCGGCAAGGCCCTGGTCCGCGTGGACGGGACGACTGGCGGCAGGTCCTGCACGTGGAGGGCCGTCCTGTTCAGGGTGCGCGACGAGACGCGACTCGACGTCGCCCCGCTCCAGTTGGACCGCGGCAGGTCCTCGGGCGCCTGCGCCGACGGCACTCCGCGCACGTACCGGCTGCAGGACGGCACGCTGTGGCAGGAGCCCTCAGGCGACGAGAAGCAGTACGTGGCCTTCGCCCGGACCACCTGACGGACCGACCAGCCGCCCCCTTGCGGGGACTTGAGGCGAGCATGACGATTGACGGCATGTCGCAGCAGCCCACCGGAAGCAACAGCGGAAGCAGCGCAAGCAGAGGCACCGCCCGGCGTACGGTCCTGGCGGCGGCCACGGCCGGGGCGGCGGTGCTCGGGGTGCCCACGGCGTCCGCCGCCGACGGGCGGCGGCCGCCCGGCACCGCCCAGCATCCCCCGCCCGAACTCCGCGCGCTCCTGCGGGAGATCGACCCCGGCCGCATCGAGGCGACCGTCCGCAAGCTGGTGTCGTTCGGGACCCGGCACACCCTCTCCGCGCAGGACGATCCCGTGCGGGGCGTCGGGGCGGCGCGGGACTGGATCGCCGCCGAACTGCGCTCGTACGCGGCGGGGTCGCAGGGGCGGATGAGCGTCGAGCTGCAGTCGTACGTCCAGCCGCCCGCGAACCGCATCCCCGTGCCCACCCGCATCACCAATGTCGTCGCCACCCTGCGCGGCTCGGTCACCCCGGAACGCGTCTACGTCGTCTCCGGGCACTACGACTCGCGCAACAGCGACCCCATGAACGCCACCGCCGACGCACCCGGCGCCGACGACGACGCCTCGGGAGTCGCCGTCGTCCTGGAGCTCGCCCGGGTGATGGCGGGCCGGCGGCCCGCCACGACCGTCGTCTTCGCGGCGGTCGCGGGCGAGGAGCAGGGGCTGTACGGATCGCGCCACATGGCGCAGGTCCTCAAGAGCCGGAACGCCGATGTCCAGGGCATGTTCACCAATGACATCGTCGGCAGTCCGACCGCCGAGGACGGCACCCGCGACCCGCACACGATCCGGCTCTTCGCCGAGGGCGTGCCCACGGCCGAGACGCCCGAGGAGGCCGCCGTGCGGCGGTCGGTCGGCGGCGAGAACGACTCGCCCTCGCGGCAGCTGGCCCGGTTCGTCCGCGACACCGCCGACAACGACGCCACCGGGATGCGGGTGCGGGTGGTCCACCGGCGCGACCGCTATCTGCGCAGCGGGGACCACATCCCGTTCCTGGAACAGGGGTACCCGGCGGCCCGGTTCACCGAGCCCGCCGAGGACTACGCCCATCAGCACCAGGACGTGCGGGTCGTGGACGGGAAGCAGTACGGCGATCTGCCCGAGTTCTGCGACTTCGGATTCATCGCACGCGTCGCCCGGGTCAACGCCGCCGCACTGTGGACCCTCGCCCAGGCCCCCGGGACCCCGCGCGGCGTCAAGATCGTCACCAGCGCGCTCGGCAACTCCACCGAGCTGGTGTGGCAGCGCGGCCCGGAGCCGGACATCGCCGGGTACGAGGTGGTGTGGCGCGAGACGACCGCGCCCGAGTGGACCCATGTGCTGCGCGTCGGGGACGTCACGCGGTGCACGGTCCCGCTCTCCAAGGACAACGTGTTCTTCGGGGTGCGGGCCGTCGGCCGCGCCGGGCCGCGCAGCCCGGTCGCGTTTCCGGTGCCGCAGGCCTGACGGCCCTGACGACGGCGAAGGGGCCGCCGGTACGGGTGGATCCGTAACGACGGCCCCTTCGCCGGCGCGTCCTACAGGAACGAGTTGATCTCGATCGTCTCGGTCCGGCCGGGGCCGACGCCGATCGCGGAGATCGGCGCGCCCGACATCTCCTCCAGCGCCTTCACGTACGCCTGCGCGTTCTTCGGCAGGTCGGAGAAGGTCTGGGCCTTGGTGATGTCCTCGGACCAGCCCGGCAGCATCTCGTAGATCGGCTTCGCGTGGTGGAAGTCGGTCTGGGAGTACGGGAGCTCCTCGACGCGCTTGCCGTCGATCTCGTACGCCACGCAGACCGGGATCTGCTCCCAGCCGGTGAGGACGTCGAGCTTGGTGAGGAAGAAGTCCGTCAGACCGTTGACCCGGGTCGCGTAACGGGCGATCACCGCGTCGAACCAGCCGCAGCGGCGGTCACGGCCGGTGGTCACACCGCGCTCGCCGCCGATGCGGCGCAGGTCCTCGCCGTCCTGGTCGAACAGCTCGGTCGGGAACGGGCCCGCGCCGACGCGCGTCGTGTAGGCCTTGAGGATGCCGATGACGCGGCTGATCTTCGTGGGGCCCACGCCCGCGCCCGTGCAGGCGCCGCCCGCGGTCGGGTTCGACGAGGTCACGAAGGGGTACGTGCCGTGGTCGACGTCGAGGAGCGTGCCCTGGCCGCCCTCGAAGAGGACGACCTTGCCGTCGTCGATCGCGTTGTTGAGGATCAGCGTCGTGTCGGCGACGAACGGCTTGATCTGCTCCGCGTACTGGAGCATCTCTTCGACGATCTTGCCGGACTCGATGGCGCGCCGGTTGAAGACCTTGGCGAGGAGCTGGTTCTTGCCCTCCAGCGCCGCCTCGACCTTCTGCTCAAGGATCGACTCGTCGTACAGGTCCTGGACGCGGATGCCGACGCGGTTGATCTTGTCCGCGTAGGTCGGGCCGATGCCGCGACCGGTGGTGCCGATCTTGCGGGAGCCGAGGAACCGTTCCGTCACCTTGTCGAGGGTGACGTTGTACGGCGTGATCAGGTGAGCGTTACCGCTGATGAGCAGCTTGGACGTGTCGACGCCGCGCTCGTTCAGCCCGCTCAGCTCGGAGAGCAGGACCGCCGGGTCGACGACGACTCCGTTGCCGATGACCGGGGTACACCCCGGCGAGAGGATCCCGGAAGGGAGAAGATGCAGCGCGTACTTCTGGTCGCCGACGACGACCGTGTGGCCGGCGTTGTTGCCGCCCTGGTAGCGCACTACATAGTCAACGGATCCACCGAGGAGGTCGGTGGCCTTTCCCTTGCCCTCGTCACCCCACTGAGCACCGAGCAGCACAAGTGCGGGCACAGGCGTACACCCCTTCCGGGCGGGGCATGTCCAAGGTCAGGGGCTTGTCGCCGCCTCACCAATGTGCCCCGGAATAGACGAAGCCCCTGGCGCAATAGCGCAAGGGGCTCTTGCACAAAGATGCTACCCGAGGAAGGACCGAAGTGTCGGCTGCCGACCAGCTACTGGTGGTCATCGACCCGGTCGCCCGCCGTATCGACGGCGAGTCCGTACGGATCGCGAAAGATGTGCTGTGTGCGGGTGCACAGGCGAAAATATGCTGGCCGGAGGGGGTGGAGGAGTTCTCCCGTGCCCTCGCGCGAAGAGGTGCGCGGCGGCTCGTGGTGGTGGGTGACGACCGGGCGCTGCTACGTGCTGTGACGTTGCTGCAGCGGGAACGTGAGCGTGATGTCTGCGGCCCGGCTCTGGCGGTGGTGCCCGTGGGCACCGCCCCTCTGGTGGAACTTGCCAGGTCACTGGGGGTGCCGACGGGGGCGGTGGCGGCGGCGCGGGCGGTCCTGGACGGGTCCCCGCACCGGCTCGACCTGCTGGTCGACGACAGCGGGGGTGTGGTCCTCGGCGACCTGTGCATCCCGGCTGCGCCGCCAGCTGTGCGGGCTGCTGTCCCCACCGTCTGGGATACGTGCCGTTCGCTCGTCCGCACGCTGGTGCGGGCGCCGGTGCCTGCGGCTGTCGCCCACCGGTTGCGGGTCGAGGCGGACGGGGTGCTCCTGTCCGACCTCGACCGCCCGGTCGCGGGGGTGTCGGTCGGGTCCGGGGACGGGGTGGCGCATGTGGTGGTGTCGCGGGGGGTGGGGGTGCCGGGGGTGCGGGTGCGGGCGCGGGAGGTGACGGTGTCCGGCGATGGCTTCCGCTACCGGGCGGGGCAGGTGGTGGCGGGCCCGGTCCGCACGCGGACGTGGACGGCGGGAACGTGGACGCTGACACTGCCGTCCCCCACGCCACCGGTTGCCTGACCCCTCCGGGGGCTCCCCCACCCCGCCCCTTCCCGAAACCCTCCGGGGGTGGGCGGGCGCGGAGGCGGCCCCCGTCGCGGGGCCTGCGGCCCCTGCACCCTGGCCCTGTTCGTCTGCGGACCGTATGTGGCTGGTCGCGCAGTTCCCCGCGCCCCTAACCACCTAGGGGCGCGGGGAACTGCGCGAGCAACCCAGCACGGTCCGCAGACGAACCGGGGCCCGGGGCGCAGCCCCGAAAGCGGGGTGCAGGGGCCGCAGGCCCCGCCAGGGGGTCCGGGGGCGCAGCCCCCGGGAAACCACCCTTACCCCCACCCACCCCCGGAGGGTTTAGGGAAGGGGCGGGGAGGGGGCTGACCGGGCCGCTCAGGCCACCAGCTCCGGCTCCGGCTCCGGCTCAGCCGTCCGCTTCGGGTCCCGCATCAGCAGCGCCGCCAAGACCGCCGCCACCAGCACCCCGACCCCGCTCACCGCGAACGTCGTCGACATCGACGAGGTGAAGGCCTCGTGAGCCGTCCGTACCAACGACGGGTCACCACTCGCCAGCGCCCCCGCGATCGAGTGCCGAGCCGCATCCGGCGCGTCCGACGGCATCTCCCCCGCGAACCCACTCGACAGCATCGACCCAAGGATCGCGATCCCCAACGCCGTCCCCGCCTGCTGGATCGTGTCGTTCAGCGCCGACCCCACCCCCGCCTTCTCCGCCGGAATCGTCCCCATCAGCGCACCGACCGCCGCCGGCATCGCCAGCCCCGCCCCGAGGCCGAGCAGACCGAGGGCGATCGCCGGGACGGTGAAGCCGGAGGACGCGGTCACCGTGGTGAGGAGCGCGAAGGACGAGGACATCGTCAGCATCCCCGCCACGATCAGCCACCGGTTACCGAGACGGGCGGCGGCCTGCGCCCCCACCGTGTTGCCGACCAGCGCCGTCACCGCCAGCGGCACGAACGCCAGGCCCGCCTTGACCGGCGAGTAGCCGAGGACGAACTGGAGGTACTGGGTGAGGACGAGCAGCAGCCCACCCGTACCGATCTGGACGAGCGCCAGCGACACCGAACCGCCGCTGAAGTTGCGGTGCTTGAACAGGACCAGCGGCACCATCGGCGCGGAGGTGGTGTTCTCCCAGACCACGAAACCGGTGAGGGCCACGACCGCGACCGCCAGCGTCACCAGCGAGCGGGCGCCGAACGCCCCGTGCTGCGGGATCTCGATGATCCACCAGATCAGCGCGGTCATCCCCGCCGCCGACAGCACCGCGCCCAGCGGATCCGGCTTCTGCCACGGCGCCTTCGACTCCGGCATGAGCAGCAGCCCCGCGAGGATCGCCAGCGCCACGACCGGGATGTTGATGAAGAAGATCGAGTGCCAGGAGAAGTGGTCGATCAGTACGCCGCCCAGCACCGGGCTGCCGACCAGACCGAGCATCGACACCGAACCCCACGCCGCCATCGCCTTGCCGCGCTCCTCCTCGTCGAAGACGGTGATCAGGATCGACAACGTCGAGGGCATGATCAGCGCGCCGCCCACACCCATCGCGACTCGTACAGCTATGACCTCGCCGGGATTCGTGCAGAACACCGCCGCCAGCGACGCCGCCCCGAAGAGCAGCAGGCCGATGATCATCACCTTGCGGCGGCCGAAGCGGTCACCGAGGCTGCCGGAGGTGAGCAGCAGGCCCGCGAACACCAGGATGTAGGAGTCGAGGATCCACTGCGTGTCCTGGGCGCTCGCGCCGAGGTCCTCCGTCATCGACGGCACCGCCACCGTCAGCGCCATGCTGTCGATCACCAGCACCAGCGAGCTGAGGCACAGCACGATCAGGATCCACCAGCGGCGTGGGTTGCGGGTTTCCATGGTTCTTCCTCTCGGCTGCGCACATCATTCCGTCAATGCGCACACTGTACGCAGACGCATACAGCGTGCGCAACCATCTATCCCTGTACGCTGGATGCGAACGTCGTACGCACGTACCGCCGCGAAGGAGTGTCATGGCCGCCAGGACCACCAAGGCGAACCCGATTCCGTCCGTCTGGGCCCGCCGGACGCGCGAAGCCGACCAGCCCGCGCTCAGCCGGGCCGCGATCGTCCGCGAGGCGGTCGTGATGCTGGACGCCGACGGCATCGAGGCGCTCAGCATGCGCAAGCTCGGCGCCCGGCTGAACGCGGGCGCGACCTCCCTCTACCGGCACGTCGCCACCAAGGACGAGCTGATGGAGCTCGCGGTGGACGAGGTGTTCGGGGAGATCGTCGTACCCCCCGCCGACAGCGCCGACTGGCGGGCGGCCACCACCGAGGCCGCCCGGTCCTTCCGCGCGACGGCCCTGCGCCACCGCTGGCTGGCCTCGGTCCTCGGCCAGGCGGGCCTCGCCTATCTGGGCCCCAACCTGATGTCGTTCTCCGAGCGGCTCGCCGCCCTCTTCGCGGGCGCCGGGTTCCCCGAGCCGGAGCGCGCGATCGAGACGGTCCTGTCGTACGTGATCGGGATGAGCACCACGGAGGCGGCGTGGCTCACCACGGTCGCCCGCTCCGGCGAGTCCGAGGCGGACTTCATCGCCCGCCTCATGCCCGCCGCGCAGCGGGCGGCGGCCGACCACGAGCACCTGGCCGAGGCGTACGCGGCGGAGGTCGTGGACCCGGCCGGGCTGCGCGACGGCAAGTTCGCGTACGGGTTGGAGGTCGTCCTGGACGGCCTCGCGCTGAGGCGCCCGGAGGCGCCCTAGACCTCTACCTCAAGACCGGTGAGGCCCCGGATCACGTACCCCGGCTTCCAGCGCGGCTCGGCGAGCAGGCGCATGCGCGGGGCCTCGCGCAGCAACAGGCCGAACGACACGGCCAGTTCGAGGCGGGCCAGGGGGGCGCCGAGGCAGTAGTGGATGCCCGCGCCGAAGCTGACGTGCCGGTTGTCGGCGGCGGGACGGCGTACGTCGAAGGTGTCCGGGTCCGCGAACGCGGCCGGGTCCCGGTTGGCGGACCCGAAGAGCAGCGCGACCTCGGAGCCGCGCGGGATCGTCGTCCCCCCGACCTCGATGTCGTCGAGCACCCACCGTTCGAAGAGCTGCAACGGGGTGTCGTAGCGCAGCAGTTCCTCGACGGCGCCGGGAAGGAGCTTCTCGGGTTCGGCGCGCAGCAGGGCCAGCTGCTCGGGGTGGCGGAAGAGCGTCCACCACCCGTTGGCCGTGGTGTTGACGGTGGCCTCGTGGCCCGCGTTGAGGAGCAGGACGCAGGTGGAGACCATCTCTTGCTCGGTGAGGCGGGTGCCGTCGGTGTCGTGGACGGCGATGAGGGCGGAGACGAGGTCGGGGGCGGGTGCGTGGCGCCGGTCTTGGATCAACTCCCTCAGATAGGCCGAGAATTCGACCGCCGCCGTGACCGCGCGGGCGGCGGTGTCCTCGTCCGGGTTGAGCTCGTACATCCCGCAGATGTCGGCCGACCAGGGCCGCAGGAGGTGCCGGTCGGCTTCGGGGATGCCGAGCATCTCCGCGATCACGGTTACGGGGAGGGGCTCGGCCACGTCGGCGAGCAGGTCCCCGCCGCCGGACGCGACGAAGTCGCCCACGAGGCGGGTGGCGATGCGCTCGACGACGGGGGCGAGTTCCTCGACGCGGCGGGGGGTGAACGCCTTGGCCACGAGCCGCCGGATCCTGGTGTGATCCGGGCCTTCCAGATCCAGAATCCCCTGGTCGTTGAGGGTGTGGAACGGCTCGTGCACCGGGGGTGGGGGCGTGCGGCCGAACTCCTCGTGGGTGAAGCGGTGGAGGTAGGTGCGGCCGAGGCGGCGGTCCCTGAGGAGGGCGTCGACGTCGGTGTGGTGGGGGATCAGCCACTGGTTGGTGGGGGTGTGGTGGTGGGTGCGGGCCGCTGCGCGGAGCGCGGTGTAGGCGGGGTAGGGGTCGGCTACGAAGCCGGCGGAGCCGGGTTGGAAGGGGCTGCTGGTGTCCATGGGGTTCCTTTCCCCACCCCACCCCTTCCCGAAAGCCCTCTGGCGGGCGGCCGGGTTCTTCGCCTGCGGGCCGCATGTGGCTGGTCGCGCAGTTCCCCGCGCCCCTAACTGCCTAGGGGCGCGGGGAACTGCGCGAGCAACCCAGCACGGTCCGCAGACGAAAGAAGCGGGGTGCAGGGGCCGCAGGCCCCGCCCAGGGGTCCGGGGGCGTAGCCCCCGGGAGACCAGCTCAGCCCCCACCCACCCCCGGAGGGTTTAGGGAAGGGGCGGGGTGGGGCCTGGCTACGACGGGGATACCAGGCGGGACTCGTACGCGTACACCGCCGCCTGCGTGCGGTCCCGCAGGCCCAGCTTCACCAGCACCCGACTCACATGCGTCTTGATCGTCGACTCCGCCACCACCAACCGCTCCGCGATCTCCGCGTTGGAGAGGCCCTGGGCGATCAGGACCAGGACCTCCGTCTCGCGGTCCGTCAGCTCTTCGACCTGGACCGCGCCCACCGAACCCCGCCGCACCGGCACCGACCGCGCGAACTCCGTGATCAGACGCCGCGTCACCGACGGCGCGAGCAGCGCGTCGCCGGACGCCACCACCCGTACCCCCTCCGCCAGTTGACGCGCGGACGCGTCCTTGAGGAGGAACCCCGACGCCCCCGCCCGCAGCGCCTGGTACACGTACTCGTCGAGGTCGAAGGTCGTCAGCACCAGCACCCTCGCCGACGTGTCCGCCGCCACGATCTCCCGCGTCGCCTCGATCCCGTTCATCTCGGGCATCCGGATGTCCATCAGGACGACGTCCGGGCGGAGTTCGCGGACCTTGGCCACCGCCTCCCGGCCGTCGACCGCCTCGCCGATCACCTCGATGTCCCGCTGGGCGTTGAGCAGGACCGAGAAGCCCTCGCGGACCATCATCTGGTCGTCGACGATCAGTACGCGGATGCTCCCGTCGCTCATGCCTCCTCCGCCGTCGCCGCCGTCACCGGGATGAACACCGTCACCTCGTAACCGCCGCCCTCCTCCACCTCGCCCGCCGTCATCTCGCCCCCCAGCATCGCCACCCGCTCCCGCATCCCCGTGATCCCGTGCCCGCTGCCCGGCGACGCCGCGGCCGGGCCCGTCGGCGGGCCGTTGACCACGCGCAGGCCCACCCCGCCCAGCACATAGCCGACCTCCACCCGCGCGGCCGCGCCCGGCGCGTGCCGCAGGGCGTTGCTGAGGGCCTCCTGGATGATGCGGTACGCCGACAGCTCGACGCCCTGCGGGAGTTCGCGCACCGCGCCCGTGACCGCCTTGGTCACGTCGAGCCCGGCGTCGCGTACGTTCGCCAGGAGCCGGTCGAGGTCGGCGAGGGTGGGCTGGGGCGCGTCCGGCGCCTCGTAGTCCTCCGCGCGTACGACACCGAGCACGCGGCGCAGCTCCGTCAGCGCCGCCACCGCGTTCTCACGGATCGTCGCGAACGCCTGCGTCAGCTCCGGCGGCGGGTTCTCGACGCGGTACGGGGCCGCCTCGGCCTGGATGGCCACCACCGACATGTGGTGCGCGACCACGTCGTGCAGCTCGCGCGCGATGGTGGTGCGCTCTTCGAGCACGGCCCGCTTGTCGCGTTCGACGGCCGTGACCGACTGCTGGACGGTGATCTTCCGCTCCGCGTCCCGGCGGACGTTCACGACGACGGCGATGAGGAGCAGGATCGCGGACGTGACGGCCATCGGCCCGTCGTCCGTGCCGACGCCGCCGCGACCGGGAATCCCCATCACCGCGCCGAGCGCCAGCGTGAGGACCCACATCCACACGGCGGTACGCGGCCGGGTGCGCAGCGCCACCACCACCATCACGGCGAGCTGCGCGAGGAACGCGCCCGCCGGCCACGGCCAGCCGGAGAAGCCGCTGCCGCCCGGCCTGAGCACGCCCAGGAGCACCGTGCTCGCGCACATCGCCCACCAGGCGCCGACCGGCCGTATCAGGGTCATGGCGACGGGCGCCCCGACGAGCAGGCCCATCGCCGCCCACACGAGCATGTACGGGCCCCCGCCCGGGCTCCCGTCGGTGTACATGATCAGCGCGGCGCAGAGCGCGACGAAGAGCACGGCCGCGTGCGGGCTCCAGGCGGCGTACCCGCGCAGCCGGTCGGGCAGACGGCGGGTGAGCGGGCCGTCCGTCCGCATCGGCGGCAGCGGCCGGTAGGCGAAGGCGTCCCGGAACAGGTCCCGGCGGAGCCCGCCGAACGCGTCCATGGCGAGCAGGAACTCGGGGCTGCGCCCGCCGTTGCCCGGCGTGCTCCCCGGCGGCTCGGAGCTGAGGGTCTCGGTCACGTGCCCACGGTAGGCGGGGGCGGGCGGCCGGGGCGTCCCCTGCGGTACGGATCCGACGGGGTCCGCCTCAGGTACTACAGCCGGTCGTTCAGTACGCCAGCTGGGCGATCTCCTCGGCGACGACCGCGCAGGCGTCGGCGGCGGGGTCGATGAGGGGGAAGTGGCCGACGCCTTCGAGCAGGGTGAACCCGACGGTCTCCCCCGCCCGGGCGGCGGCGTCGACGTACGCCTCGGCCACGGCCTGCGGCACGACGATGTCGTCCCGGCCCTGGACGAGGGTGGTGGCGACGCCGGTGGGGAGGAGGACGGCGGGGTCGGCGGCGGCTGCGCGCACGCCCAACTGCTGCTTCCCACCGATGAGTTGTGCGACAGCCCCATCGCAGACGTCCAACGCCACCGCCGTGGTGAAGTCGGCGATGGGGGCGAGGGCGACGACGCCGCGGAGGGAGGCGGCGGCGGGGGTGTGCCACGGGGAGCCGGGCGGCAGCACGTGGCGGGCCGCGGCCCACAGGGCGAGGTGGCCGCCGGCGGAGTGCCCGGTGATCACGGTACGGCGGAGGTCGGCGGCAGGGAGGTGGGTGCGGGCGAGTTCGGGGAGGGCGTCGAGGGCGGCGGCCACGTCGTCGAAGGTGTCCGGCCACCGTCCGGCGACGGGTCCTCGGCCCTGTTGCGGCAGCAGGCCACCCCGCCGGTACTCGACGTTGGCCACGGCGAATCCGCGCCTGGCCAGGAAGTCCACGAACGGGGTGAGGTGCGCCCGGTCGTACCGCTCGCGCCAGGCGCCGCCGTGGAGGGCGACGACGAGGGGGGCGCCGTCGGCGTCGCCTCTGGGTGCGTAGAAGTCGACGACCTGGTCGGGGTGGGGGCCGTACGGGGCGGTGGTGTCCGGGGGGACGGGTGGATGCGAGAAGGCCGCGGCGGCTTCGGCGGCGTCCCTGGCGGCGGGGTCGTGCATGGGGTCACCTTCTCTTGCGCGGGTCGGACGCGGACGCTACCAGGGGGTTCGCGGCCCGGGCCGAGCTATCGGGCTGCGCCCCGGCGGGTTCCCCCACCCCGCCCCTTCCCGAAAGCCCTCAGCCGGGCGGCTGGTTCTTCAACTGCGGGCCGGTGGGGGCTGGTCGCGCAGTTCCCCGCGCCCCTAACTGCCTAGGGGCGCGGGGAACTGCGCGAGCAACCCAGCACGATCCGCAGCCGAACGGAGCGGGGTGCAGGGGCCGCAGGCCCCGCCCAGGGGTCCGGGGGCGCAGCCCCCGGGAGAACCACCTCCTCCCCCACCCACCCCCGGAGGGTTTAGGGAAGGGGCGGGGAGGGGCTAACCCAGCGCTGTCGACAGCGCGCGTGCCGCCCTCTCCGCGTCCCCGAACCCCACGTACAGCGGCGTGAAGCCGAAGCGGAGGACGTCGGGGCGGCGGTAGTCGCCGACGACGCCCGCCGCGATGAGCGCCGCCATCACCGACCCCGCATCGTCGCAACGGAGCGCGACCTGACTCCCCCGCTCCCCGTGCGCCACCGGAGTGACAGAAGCAACCCGCCCCGCCGGCACGTACGCCTCCACGCACTCCAGGAAGAAATCCGTCAGCGCCAGCGACTTCGCCCGGACGGACTCGATCGAGACGCCCGTCCAGACGTCGAGGGCCGACTCCAGGGCCAGCATGGACAGAATGTCCGGCGTGCCCACACGGCCCCGCACCGCACCCGAACCCGGCACGTACTCCGCCCGCATCCCGAAGGGATCCTCGTGCGAGTTCCAGCCGGGAAGGGGCGAGTCGAAGGACGACTGGTGGTCGCCCCGTACGTACAGGTACGCGGGCGAACCCGGCCCGCCGTTCAGGTACTTGTAGGTGCAGCCCACCGCGAAGTCCACCCCGTGCGCCTCCAGGCCCACCGGCAGCGCGCCCGCGCTGTGGCACAGGTCCCAGACCGTCAGCGCCCCCGCCGCGTGCGCGGCCGCGGTGATGCCGGGCAGGTCGTGCAGCCGGCCCGTGCGGTAGTCGACGTGGTTGACCAGGATCGCCGCCGTACGCGGACCGACCGCCGCGGCCATCTCGCCGGGCGCGACCGCCCGGACCGCCCGGCCCGTCATCCGCGCCGCGGACCCCGCCACGTACCCGTCCGTCGGGAACGTGGACTCGTCGACCAGGATCTCGTCGCGGTCGGAGGGCGCCAGGCGCACCGCCGCCACCAGGGCCTTGAAGACGTTCACACTCGTGGAGTCGCCCACCACGATCCGGCCGGGCTCCGCCCCGACCAGCGGCGCTATGCGGTCGCCGATCCGCTCCGGCGCCGTCCACCAGCCGCTCTCGTCCCAGGAGCGGATGCGCAGCTCGCCCCACTCATGGGCGATGACCTCCTGCATCCGCGCCGGAACATGGCGGGGCAGCGCGCCCAGCGAGTTGCCGTCGAGGTAGACGGTCGCCTCGTCGAGCGCGAACAGGTCGCGGTGCTTGGCGAGTTCGTCTGCGGCGTCCAGCGCCGCGGCCTTGCCGGCCAGTGCCTCAGACATGGCTGCGCGCCGTCCACAGCTCGGGGAACACGTTCTTCGCGGCGCGCTTCTCCAGCCAGGCCACGCCCGCCGAACCGCCCGTGCCGGTCTTCGCGCCCATCGCTCTCCTCGTCGCCACCAGATGGTCGTTGCGCCAGCGCCACACCAGCTCGCCCACATCGGTCAACGCCTCGCCCAGGCGCACGAGTTCCCCGTTCTGGTCCCCGGCGTAAAGTTCCGCCCAGACCGCCTCGACCTGCGGCGACGGCTCGTACCGCTGGGAGAGGTCGCGGTCGAGGACGGCGGCCGGGACGGCGTACCCGCGGCGCGCGAGCAGCGCGAGCACCTCGTCGTACACGCTCGGCTCCTGGAGCGCCTTCTCCAGCTCGGCGTGCGCGCGCGGCGCGCCCCGGTGCGGCACCAGCATGGACGCCGACTTCTCGCCGAGCAGGAACTCCATCCGGCGGTACATCGCCGACTGGAAGCCGGAGCCCTCGCCGAGGGCCGCGCGGTAGGAGTTGAACTGTGCCGGGGTCAGCTGCCCGAGCGGCGTCCAGGACGCGTTGAGCGCCTCCAGCTCGCGTACGGAACGCTTGAGCGCGTCCACGGCCACCGGCACCCGGTCCTCGCGCAACGCGCGCGTGGCGGTCTCCCACTCGTGGACGATCACGGTGAACCACAGCTCCATGACCTGGGTGGTGACCAGGAAGACCATCTCGCCGGGGTCGTCCGAGCGCAGCTGCTGGAGGTGGGTGAGGACGTCCGCCTGGACGTAGTCCTCGTAGGGCGTGGTGCCCGCGAAGTCCAGATTGGGGGCGGCGGCCGGGTCGATGGCTCCGGCGGCGTCAGCGGCTCCGGCGGTTTCTACCGGTTCGGACATCTTTGATGACATCGCTGTCTCCCTGATGTGTCCGGGTAGCGGTCCGCCCCTTCCTTCATCGGCATCGGAGCCCCGGTCCCCACCCGCATCATAAGCACGCCCGGCCCACCCTCGTCAGGGCGCGGAAAGTGGCTTACGGCACGGCCGGGCCGTCCACGAACGCGCCGCCCCTGGAGTACGGCCACGCGTTGGACTTGCAGCCCTTCAGGCCCTTGATCTGCTGCATCATCACCGGCGCGGCCCTGCCCTCGCCCGGGCAGTCCATGTGCTGGTGGAAGCCGATCATGTGGCCGATCTCGTGGTTGATGATCAGGTGCCGGTACTCGGCGGGCGGCCCGTCGTACTGCGGCGAGCCCTTCACCCACCGCTTGAGGTTGACCACGACACCGCCCGCGACCTCGCAGTTCAGCTCGCCGTGGGTGTCGCCGTTGACCGCGCAGAGCCGGTCCGTGGTGGCCGGGGTGGCGATCTTTATGGTCACGTCGGCGCTGTCACCGCCGGAGACCAGCTGGAACCGGCCACGTCCGTGCGCGGCCCAGCTGCGAGGGTGGGCGAGTATCGCCTGGATCTCGGTGGCGGCCTGGCGCGGCGAGACGTCGACGCCGTCCTCGACGAGCACCTTGTAGCGGCGCAGCGGTCCACCGGTGCCGACGGGGGCGCCGGAGGCGCGGGCGGGGGTGAAGGTGCCGGGCCCGGAGGCGGGAAGGTCACTGCCCTTCTTCCCCGAATCGCTCTCCTTGTCGCGCTTCTCGTCCTTCTTCTTCGAAGGCTTCGGGGACGGGGCGGCCGGGAGGGGGGCGCGGGAGCCGAGGGGGGTCTCGGCGGCGTACCCGGGCTCGGGGGTGTCGGTGTCGCCGCCGCGCCACTCGGCGAGTGCGGCGCCGCAGATGAGGGCGAGGCCGAGGAGGCCGCCTACGAGGAGGAGGGCGCGCGGGTGGCGCCGGGCCGAGCGTCTGCCACGGCTACGGGGTCGGGGGTGGCCATGGCCACGACGGGCTCCGTTGCGGGCTGCTCGCTTGCCCAAGACAGACTTCTCCCCTTGTCACGGCTGGAGTTGGGGGGAAGAGGTGTGGGGCCTCGTGCGCCAGCGCCGGATGCGATCCGCGGTTTTCGTTGAGTTGTCCGGTAATCGATGGTGCGTGCGATCGTACCGTCCGTACGGGAGTTGTCCGGACGGTACGAATCCGCGCAGGTCAGCTCAGCGTGTCGGCGGCGAGCGGCGAGGAGTCCCGCAGGAACGTGGTGCAGCGCTCGAACTCGGCCTGCTCGCCGATGGCTTGGGCGGCGCGGGCCAGCGCGTGCAGGGCGCGCAGGAAGCCGCGGTTGGGCTCGTGCTCCCACGGCACCGGGCCGTGGCCCTTCCAGCCGGCGCGGCGCAGCGAGTCGAGGCCGCGGTGGTAGCCGGTGCGGGCGTACGCGTACGACTCGACCGTGCGGCCCGCGTCGAACGCGTCGTCCGCGAGCTGGGCCCAGGCGAGGGAGGAGGTGGGGTACTTGGCGGCGACGTCGGCGGGGGCGGTGCCCTGCGCGAGCAGGTCGCGCGGTTCGGGGTCGTCGGGGAGGTGGGTCGGGGCGGGGCCGCCGAGGAGGTTCTCGTGAATGGACATGGGTCCAGTCTGCCGCGTCCGCTTCCCACCGGGGGTTCGGCCCCTCCCCGCCCCTTCCCGAAACCCTCCGGGGGTGGAGGTGGCTTTCCCGGGGGCTACGCCCCCGGACCTCCTTCGTCTGCGGGCCGGTGGGGGCTGGTCGCGCAGTTCCCCGCGCCCCTAAAAGCGCCCCTCCGGGGCGCCCCGGGGATGCCGCGCAGCGGCATTCAAGGGGCGCGGGGAACTGCGCGAGCAACCCACCACGGTCCGCAGACAAAGCACGGAGTCTGGGGGCGGAGCCCCCGCCCGGCCGCCCGCCAGAGGGCTTTAGGGAAGGGGCGGGGTGGGGTCAAACCCCCCGGTCGCGCTCCAGCGGGGGCGTCACCCCGCACGACACCCGGCACTCCGGATGGCACACCCCCACCGGCGGACGGCGGACCGTCAAGAACGCCAGCACCGCCCCCAGCACCAGCACCCCCGCACACACCGGCATCGCCCGCCGAAACGTGGACCCGAACTCCGCCGCCGAGCGGTAGGCCGACGGGGACATGCCCGCCACCAGGGGCAGCGCGGCCACCGCGATCAGCCCCGCCGCCCGCGCCGCCGCGTTGTTGATCCCGCTAGCCAGACCCGCCCGCCCCGCGTCCACCGACCCGAGCACGGTCGCGGTGAGCGGCGCGACCAGGGTGACCATGCCCAGGCCGAGGACGACGACCGCGGGGAGCACGTCACGTACGTACGAGGCGCCCTCGCCCACCCGCAGCATCAGCAGCATTCCGGCCGCGCACAGCAGCGGCCCCACCGTCAGCGGTATGCGCGGGCCGATCCGCTCGCCCAGCGCGCCCGAGCGGGCCGAGAGCAGGAGCATCAGGACCGTGGTGGGGAGCAGGGCGGCGCCGGCGCCCAGCGCCGAGTACCCCGCCACCACCTGGAGCTGGAGCGCCGCCAGGAAGAAGAAGCCGCCGAACGCCGCGTACACGCACACCGTCACCACGTTCACCGCCGTGAACTGGCGCGACGCGAAGATCTCCGGCGGCAGCATGGGGTCGGGCAGGCGGCGTTCCAGGCGGACGAAGGCCACGCCCAGCAGGAAACCCGCCACCGCCGCGCCCACCACCAGCGGCGACGCGCCCTGCCCGGGTGCCTCGATCAGCGCGTACGTCACCAGCGCGAGCGCCAGCGCCCCGAGCACCGCCCCGGTGACGTCGAACCGGGCCGTGTGCACGCGCGCGTCCTTGGACTCCGGTACGTGCCGCAGCGCCACCGGGACGCACAGCGCGGCGAGCGGGACGTTCAGCAGGAAGACCCAGCGCCAGCCGGGGCCGTCCACCAGCCAGCCGCCCAGGAACGGGCCGACGGCCGCCCCGACCCCGCCGAGCCCGGACCAGACGCCGACGGCCTTGGCCCGGTCGTCGGGGTGGAAGCTCGCCTGGATGAGGGCGAGGGAGCCGGGGGTGAGGAGCGCGCCGCCTATGCCCTGGAGGGCGCGGGCGGCGATCAGGATGCCCGCGTCGGGCGCGATGCCGCACAGCAGCGACCCGGCGGCGAACCAGACGACGCCGAAGACGAAGACCTTGCGGCGCCCGTACCGGTCGCCCAGCGCCCCGCCCAGCAGGATCAGCCCGGCGAGCGTGAGCATGTAGGCGTTGACCGTCCACTGGAGGACGGCCATGTCCGCGTCCAGGTCCGCCCCGATGCGCGGCAGGGCCACATTGACCACGGTCGAGTCGAGCATCGCCATCCCGGACCCGAGCACGGTCGTCAACAGCACCCACCGCCCGGCCGCCGTGCCCATCCGTACGCTCATGCATCCACTCTCGCCGAACACACGAGACCCGGCACCCCCCGAGCGGGGGAGGCCGGGCCTCGTGCGGGGGAGCGCGGGCGATGGGCCCGCGCGCCGCTACTTCAGCTTGGTGCCGGTCGAGCGCAGGTTCGCGCACGCCTCGGTGACGCGCTTGGCCATGCTCGCCTCGGCGAGCTTGCCCCAGGTGCGCGGGTCGTACGTCGACTTCTTGCCGACCTCGCCGTCGACCTTCAGGACGCCGTCGTAGTTGCGGAACATGTGGTCCGCGACCGGACGCGTGAAGGCGTACTGGGTGTCGGTGTCCAGGTTCATCTTCACGACGCCGTTCTCCAGCGCGGTCGCGATCTCCTGCTCGCTGGAGCCGGAGCCGCCGTGGAAGACGAAGTCGAACGGGGAGGCCTTGCCGTACTTCGCGGCGACGCCCTCCTGGAGGTCCTTGAGGAGCTCCGGACGCAGCACGACGTTGCCCGGCTTGTAGACGCCGTGGACGTTGCCGAAGGAGGCGGCCAGCAGGTAGCGGCCCTTCTCGCCCAGGCCCAGGGCCTCGGCGGTGCGCAGCGCGTCGTCGACGGTCGTGTACAGCTCGTCGTTGATCTCGTGGCTGACGCCGTCCTCCTCGCCGCCGGTCGGGGTGATCTCGACCTCAAGGATGATCTTGGCGGCGGCGGCCTTGGCGAGCAGCTCCTGGCCGATGGCCAGGTTGTCCGCGAGGGTCTCGGCGGAGCCGTCCCACATGTGCGACTGGAAGAGCGGGTTCAGGCCCTTGGCGACGCGCTCGGCCGAGACCTCCAGGAGCGGACGCACATAGCCGTCCAGCTTGTCCTTGGGGCAGTGGTCGGTGTGCAGCGCGACGGTGATGTCGTACTTGGCGGCGACGACGTGCGCGAACTCGGCCAGGGCGACCGCGCCGGTGACCATGTCCTTGTTGTACTGGCCACCCAGGAACTCGGCGCCGCCGGTGGAGATCTGGATGATGCCGTCGCTCTCGGCCTCCGCGAAGCCGCGCAGGGCAGCGTGCAGGGTCTGGGTCGAGGTCACGTTGATGGCCGGGTAGGCGAACTTGCCTGCCTTCGCCCGGTCGAGCATCTCGTTGTAGACCTCGGGGGTTGCGATGGGCATCTGTCCGCTCCTTGTGATGTGCGGGGTGTGCGATATGTGCTGGCCCTGACCTGGGGGCGACGTCATCGTCGCGGCCCATCTTTCCAGACTCTGCGCCCGGCTCCACCCTGCGGACGGACAAGGGGGCGGCTGTTTCACGTGAAACAGCCGCCCCCTCGGGGAAAGCACAGGTCAGAGCCGGTACGGGTGGGCTCAGGGACCTAGGTCACCACTTTCGGAGTGCCCGTCAGGCGATCTTGCCGGGTACCCCGGACCGGTTACGGCCGCACCGGCACTCCGGGCATTTCGCCCGTTGCGCCAGGTCCTCGTTACGCCAGGCCCAGGTCGCCCAGCCGGTACCCCGTGAGGTACGCCAGACCCGCCTCGGCGATCGCGTCGGCCGCGCCCCGGTCGACGATCGTGGCCACGGCGACGACCTCGCCGCCCGCCTCGCGCACCGCCTCGACGGCCGTCAGCGGCGAGCCGCCGGTGGTGGAGGTGTCCTCGACCACCAGGCAGCGGCGGCCCTTGACGTCCGTGCCCTCGATCCGGCGCTGCATGCCGTGCGCCTTCTGCGCCTTGCGCACGACGAAGGCGTCCAGGCGCTGTCCGCGCGCGGCCGAGGCGTGCAGCATCGACGTCGCCACCGGGTCGGCGCCCAGGGTCAGCCCGCCGACGCAGTCGAAGTCCAGGTCGGCGGTGAGGTCGAGCATGACCTGACCGACCAGCGGCGCGGCCTCGCCGTCCAGCGTGATCCGGCGCAGGTCGATGTAGTAGTCGGCTTCCCGACCCGACGAGAGGGTCACCTTGCCGTGCACCACGGCCTTGTCCTTGATCTGCTGGAGCAGGTCAGCGCGTACGTCAGTCATGTCCGCCAGCTTAAAGGCGCCGCCTCAAAGGCGCCGCCAGCTCCAGGTCGTCGCGAGCTCCAGCGGGTCCACCGGCGTCACGAGCCTGGGGAGCGTGTTGAGGCCGTTGGGCGGGCCGGACTGGGGCTCCACGCACACCGCCTCCTCCTGCTCGTCGTAGACGACCACCCACTCGCTGCGGCTGGTCACCTTCAGCTCCAGCTGCTCCGGCCAGGTGAGGGTGACGTCGACGCCGTCGGGCATGCCGAAGCAGTCGTCCCAGGGGCCGGGCAGCGGGTCGATGCGGCGGCCGGTGGGCAGGTGGTCGTCGCCGCGCTCCTCCTGCCAGGCGGGGGTGAACCCGAGCCGTACGTCCTCACCGCCCAGGTTCCGCAGGAACCACGGGTGCCAGCCGACCTGCGCGGGGAAGGAGTCACCGTACGTCTCGACGCCCATGGTGAGCGTCAGCGCGTTCTCGGACAGCTCGAAGATCTGGGTGACGCGACCGGTGTACGGCCAGGGCTCGGCCAGGTCGTACGTGAAGTGGGCCTCCGCGTGGCCGGACTCGGTCTCACCGGCGCGCACCCGCTTCCAGGCGGTGTCGCGGCCGGTGCCGTGGATGGCGTGCGGCGGGGAGTTCAGCGGCAGCTGGTACTTGGTGCCGCCGTTGCGGAACTCGCCGTGCTCGATGCGGCCGCACCAGGGGACCATCGGGAACGAGCCGTAGTGCTCGCCCTGGCGCAGCACTTCCGTACCGCCGATGCGCAGGCTCTCGATCCGGCACCCGAGGTCCGGACGGACCGTCAACTCGACGTCGCCGGCCGCCAGCCGGACACTCTTGTCGCTACTCACGCCCCCGACACTACTTGCGTCACCGCACGCGCCGGAGCGCGCGCCGCCGTGTTGGCCGGAGTGGTGCGGTCAGCGGCGGCGGCGCAGCGCGCGTCCGACCACCACGGCGGAGGCGAGCGCCAGGGCCGCGGCCGGGGCGACCCAGCGCAGGGTGGCCCCGCCGGCGCCCGCCGGGGCGGGCACCGGTGCGTACCGCCCGCGCGGCGGTGCGTGGTCGACCTCCTCGGCGCTGCGCCCGATCATGGTCCGCCGCGCGTGCGCGGCCTCGGCCGGTACGTAGTCGGCGTCCCCGGGAACGTCGAACTCCTCCTCCGCGAGCGGATCGAGCGAGGGCGGCGGGACGACGGCGTCGAAGACGGAGTGGCCCGGGCCTTCGTGGGGCGCGGCGTCTTCAGCGGGGCCGGTCTCCCCACCGCCGGCCTCGGCGGAGGCCGCCCCGGTCCCGGTCCCCGAAGCGGTCGGCCCGGCGGGGTCCGGCTCACCCGCGCCCTCGGCTGCCCGCGCGTCCCCGTCCCCGGCGGCCCCGGCCCCCTCGCCCCGGCCTCCCGCGTCCGCGGCGAGCGCCGCGCCGAAACGGTCCAGCAGGCGGGCGGCCGACGCCCTGGCCCCTTCCGGGGTCGCCGTGGCGACGCGGCCGTCCGCCGTCGCCGTGGCGGTGAAGGACAGGCGGGTGCCCTCGGGCTCGGGGGTCAGTCGGAGGGTGAGGGAGAGCTTCGCCTCGCCGGTGCCGCGCGCCTCCGTGCCCTCCGCCTCCACGCCGAACGTGTCCTCGTCGAGCTCGGTGATCCGCAGCGTGCCCCGGTAGGTGATCGTGTGCCCCTCGACACGGAGCTTCAGCCGTCCGGCCACCGGTGGCTCGCCCGCGTCCTGCTGCAGGCCGGGGACGCAGCGGGCGACCCTCGCCGGGTCCCGCAGCGTCTGGCGGAGTGACTGGACCTCAACCGGAACGAACACCTCATGCTCCATGGGAAACGAGCCTACTCAGGGGTGGCCGTCACGTCTGCGCAAACTGCGCGACGGGCGGCGGCGAACCCCCCTCATCCCGTATAGCGCGGGTGGACCAGCGTCGACGGGGGCAGCTCGGCCTGGGGGCGGGCGTCCGCCAGGGGCTCCAGCTCGGGGGCGAGCGGGGCCCCCGGGGGCCCGGTCGGCGAGGCCAGGACGAAGCCCCAGTCGTGCGGGGCCTTCGTGGCGTCCGAGGCGCGGTCGGGGCCCGCCGTGAAGCCCGTGAGGCGGCCCGTCGCGCGGTACGGCACGGTCCACAGGCCCGCCGCCCGTACCGTCGACTCCACCGTCCAGTACGTGTGCTCCCGCGTCGCGACCGGGCCCGCGTGCACCACGATCCGCCCGCCCGGCGCCAGCACCCGCGCGGCGAGGCCGAAGAACTCCTCCGAGTAGAGCTTGGTGCTCGGGGTGATGCCCGGGTCCGGCAGATCGGAGACCACCACGTCGAACGGCCCGGTCGAACGGCCGGGACCCCTCAGCCAGCCGAACGCGTCCGCGACCACCGGCCGCACCCGCCGGTCGTCGTACGCATGGCCGTTCAGCGCCGACAGGGCCGGGTCGTTGCGGGCCAAGTCGACTACGCCCGCGTCGAGTTCGACCAGGGTCACCGAGCGCACGCCCGGGTAGCGCAGCGCCTCGCGCGCGGCGAGGCCGTCCCCGCCGCCCAGGATCAGCACCCGCCCGTGCGGGCCCGAGCCCATCGCGGGGCCCACAAGGGCCGAGTGGTAGCGGTGCTCGTCGCGGCCGCTGACGCGCAGCCGCCCGTCGAGGAAGAGGTCGAGCGAGCCGCCGGGGCCGCCGGTGCGGCTGCCGGTGAGGACGATCTCCTGCACCCCGGTCTGCACCGCGACCCGCACCTGGCCCCCGTACACCGCGCGCCGCGCCGCCTGCTCGAAGGCGCCGACCAGTGCCGTGGTCGTCGCGAGCACCGCGAGGACCAGCACGTTCGCCGCGAAGAGCCACCACCGCGCGCGGGGGGTGAGATCGCGCCGGAACAGCCACAGCACCAGCGCGCCGCCCGCCACCGCGTTGACCGCGCCGGTCAGCAGGGCGCCCGTCAACTGGCCGAGCAGCGGCAGCAGCAGGAAGGGGAAGGCGAGGCCGCCGACGAGCGCTCCCACGTAGTCGGCGGCGAACAGGTCCGCGACCGTGCCGCCCGGGTCCTGCCGGGAGACGCGCTGGATCAGGGTCATCAGGAGCGGGATCTCGGCGCCGATGAGCACGCCGATCGCGAGCGAGAACGCCACCAGTGCGTACCGCGCGCCGCCGAGCCAGGCGAACGTCGCGTACAGGACCATCGCCGAGCAGCCGCCGACCAGGGCGAGGGCCGCCTCGATCAGGCCGAAGCCGACGGCGGCGTGCAGCCGCAGCCGTTTGGCGAGCAGGGAGCCGATGCCCATGGCGAAGACCATCACGGACAGCACGACGGAGGCCTGGGTGACCGAGTCGCCGATCAAGTACGAGGCGAGGGCGACCAGTTCGAGTTCGTACACGAGTCCGCAGGCCGCGCAGATGAACACGATGCCGAGCACGATGAACCGCGCGGTGCTGCGCCGGGGTGCCGGCGGCGGGATGCCACAGGGCAGGACGGACACAGACGGTTCGATCATGATGGGAACGCTACGTCACGACTCGCTGACATCTTGTCACCCACAAGAGTGCAACTCGCGCACTGCGGAGGGAATTACGGTCCCCGGAGTGGCGGTACACCCCCTCCTGCCTGCACGCATTCTCAGAGCGCGACGGGCGCCGCCATCCGGACACCGACCCTCGTACGGGTCACCACCAACTGCCCTTCCTGCGGGTACGCGTGCCAGGTCCGCCAGCGCACCTGGCCCTCGCCGCGCTGCGCGAGCATCGCGGTGAACGCGTGCGGCGAGCCGGGAAACGTCCCTGCAAGACCGTTGGGGTGGTCCGCGACCAGCGCGAGGAGCTCCTGGGCGCGCCCCGCGAACGAGCCCCCGGACAGCGTCTCCACCCGCGCGGCGAACTCGTACTCCCACTCCCCGAGACGTTTCGCCACCCCGAGGGGCAGCGGCGTGCTGCTGCCGGGCATACAGGCGACGGTCTCCGAACAGGAGCCCTGCTCCTCTTCGAGGAGGACCTGGTGGGAGGCGCCGAGAAGCCTCAACTGGACCTTTGCGCCGGACAGTTCGAGGTTGAGGACGGCCAGCGCGGGCAGCGGCTCCCGGCCCAGAGCCCAGGCGAGGTCACTGGCACGCGTGTCGGTGTAGACGGTCTTGAGAGTCGTGAGCATGGGTGGGCTCCGCAAAAACACACATGTGGAGGGTGGACGACCGGGGTCACCCCGGAACCGGTGCGAGGGAAGGGGGGACCGCCCGCTCAGGTCCGCCCGGTGGGGGTCCGTGGGCTGCGTTCTCAACAGCGAGGGAATCATGAAGTGCGGGGCGCGCACAGCGTTTTTACCCAACTTGACGGGGTTTCCATCCCCTGGGATGCAACACGGTTCAACTGTTCAACCCGAGGGTGCACGTAAAGGCGCCCGGCGGGTGTCTGCCCGCCGGGCGCGCGGAAGGGGCGTGCGGGCGGAATCGGCTGCCCCGTGTCAGCCGCGACCGCCGCGCACCGTCAGCTGGAACCGCCGCAGCCGCCGCCCCCGCAGGACGAACCGCCCCCGCAGGATGAGTGGCCACCGCCGCACGAGTGGCCGCCGTGGTGGCCGTGACCACCACCGCTGCCGCCGCCGTCACCGGCCCACCAGGACCCGGAGGAGGAGCCGCCCGAGCCGGACGAGCGGCCCGATCCGGACGAATACCACCCCCGCCGCCACTTGGCGTTGCTTCCCCTGGTCAACCTGCCGACGACGTACCAGATCAGTACCAGCACGGCCCCCGCGACGACATATCCCATCTCCCCCACCGTCCTTCGTTCTTCTCTCGTGCGTGACAGGGGGATGCCCTCGGTCATCGCGCGCGAAAGCAGACTTGAGCAACTCCAGAGGTTCCGCGCAGGATGGCGGCCATGACCTCCAGCGCGCGCCCCCTCCTGAACCGCCGCCTCGCCGAGTTCGGCACCACGATCTTCGCCGAGATGTCCGCCCTCGCGGCGGCGACCGGAGCCATCAACCTCGGCCAGGGCTTCCCCGACACCGACGGCCCCGAGGAGGTGCGCGAGGCCGCCGTGCGGGCGCTGCGCGACGGGCGCGGCAACCAGTACCCGCCGGGCCCGGGCGTCCCCGAGCTGCGCACCGCGATCGCCGACCACCAGCGGCGGCGCTACGGGCTCGCCCTCGACCCGGACCGCGAGGTGCTGGTGACGGCGGGCGCCACCGAGGCGATCGCGGCCGCGCTGCTGGCCCTGGTGGAGCCGGGGGACGAGGTGATCGCCCTGGAGCCGTACTACGACTCGTACGCGGCCTGCATCGCCATGGCGGGCGGCACCCGCGTCCCGGTGACGCTGCGGCCCGAGGACGGCCGCTATGTCCTCGACCTCGACGAGCTGCGCGCCGCCGTCACCCCGCGCACCCGCCTCATCCTGCTCAACACCCCGCACAACCCCACCGGAACCGTGCTCACGCGCGCGGAGCTGACGGCGATCGCCGAGCTGGCGTGCGAGCGGGACCTGCTGGTGGTGACCGACGAGGTGTACGAGCACCTGGTCCTCGACGGCGAGCACGTGCCGATCGCGACGCTGCCGGGGATGCGGGAGCGCACGCTGACGATCGGCTCGGCGGGCAAGACGTTCTCGTTCACCGGCTGGAAGGTCGGCTGGGCCACCGGCGCGCCCGACCTTGTCGCGGCCGTCCGCTCGGCCAAGCAGTTCCTCACCTACGTGGCCTCCGGGCCCTTCCAGTACGCGGTCGCCGAGGCGCTGGCGCTGCCCGACGCCTACTTCACCGCGCTCCGCGACGACCTGCGGGCCAAGCGGGACCTGCTGAGCGAGGGCCTGGCGGCGGCGGGCTTCGGGGTGTACCGCCCGGCGGGCACGTACTTCGTCACCACCGACATCCGCCCGCTGGGCGGGGAGCTCTCGCACGGCGGCGACGGCTTCGCCTTCTGCCGGGCGCTGCCGGAGCGCTGCGGGGTGGTGGCGATTCCCAACGCCGTCTTCTACGACCACCGGGACGCGGGCGCGCCTTTCGTCCGATTTGCCTTCTGCAAGAGGGAGAGTGTGCTCGAAGAGGCCGTCTCCCGGCTGAAGGCGCTCGCGGGCTGAGCTCGCGGGGCAGGCCCGCGGGACCGACTACGCGCGCGCCCGGAGGTGCCCCCTGTCCGCCGAGATCACCGCCCGCGTACGCCGGTCCGGCGCCGCCCTGGCCACGCCGCGAAGGCTGACCGCGCTGCGCCGGGCGGCCCCCGCGCTGGGGCTGTTCGCCGCCGCCCGGCTCACCGGGATGCTGTGCCTGGCGGGGTGGGCCTGGCACCTGGGGCGCTCGCCGCGCGCGCTGCTCGCGACGACGTGGGACGCCGACTGGTACATCAAGATCGCGGCGAACGGCTACGGGCGGACGCTGTACTGGCCGGGCGGGGTGGTCCAGAGCGACCTGGCGTTCTTCCCCCTCTACCCGAGCCTGCTGCGGGCGGTGAGGACAGCGCTGCCGGTGGCGGGCGGCACGGCCGGGCTGCTGGTCTCCTGGACGGCGGCGGCCGCGGCGGCGTGGGGGATCTACGCGGTCGGCGACCGCCTGGCGGGCCGCCGCACGGCGACCGCCCTCGTCCTGCTGTGGGGCCTGCTGCCGCACTCCATCGTGCTGTCGATGGCGTACACCGAGCCGGTGATGACGGCACTGGCCGCCTGGGCGCTGTGGGCGGTCCTGGAGCGGCGCTGGCTGTGGGCGGGCGCGCTGGCGGCCCTGGCGGGCCTCTCGCGGCCGAACGCGGTCGCGGTGGCCGCTGCGGTCACGGCGGCGGCCGCGGCGGCGCTGTGGCGCGGCGGGCGGCCCGTACGGGGGGACTGGCGGGTGTGGGCGGCGGGGCTCGCGGCGCCGCTCGGCTGGTGCGGATACGTCCTGTCGGTCGGCGCCCGAAAAGGTGATCCGCTGCGCGGCTACTTCGCGGTCCAGGCCGACTGGACGTCGAGGTACGACTTCGGCCGCGGCTCGCTGCGCTTCGTACGGAAGCTGGCGACGGGGCCGTACGACCTCGGCTACACGATGGCGTTCATGATCACGGCGGCGGCGCTGCTCCTGTTCGCCCTGTTCCTGCTGGAGCGGCCGCCCCTGCCCGTGCTCGTCTACACGGCGGTGCTGGTCGTGATCACGGTCGGCGGCTCGGGCTTCTTCGAGTCGAAGCCGAGGTTCCTGCTCCCGGCCTTCCCGCTGCTGCTGCCGCTGGCGGCCGCGCTGACGAAAGCCCGGCCGAGGGCGGCGGTCACGGTGACCGCGGCCCTGGCCGGGCTGTCGTTCGCGTACGGGGCGTATCTGCTGACGCTGGCCCCGATGGCGCTGTGACTCAGGCGTCGTCGCCGGGGGCGTCGCCCTCGTCGTCGCCCTCGGCGTCCTTCTCCAGGCCGAGCTGCTCCACGAGCCACTTGTCGAACTCGATCGAGGCGCGGACCCAGCTGACGGTCGACGACACGAAGTGCTCCAGGGCGACGCCGGTGCCGATGAGCATCTGCGCCTCACCGATGAGCCGGACGGCGCCGTCGTCGTGGGTGTGCGTGTAGACCTTCGGCCACAGGGTGCGGCGGTTCCAGTCGTCGATCGTCTCCAGCAGCGAGAGCTTGTCGTCGATGCTGTGCGGGCGGTCGTAGAAGGTCCGCACCGAGAAGACCTGCTGGTCCTCCTCGCCGCGGAACATGAAGTACGTGCGGAACTCCTCCCACGGCGCGGCGAGGTCGCCCTCGTCGTCCACGACGTACTTGAGCTCCATCTGCTCCAGGAGCTGCTTGACCAGGTCCTGGTCGGGTACGACGGGCCCGGCCGGTCCACCGGTGGGCTGCGGGCCGGGCTGAGCCCCGAAATTCGGAATCGAGGACGGGTCGATGCTCATCGTGAATCTTCCTTCGTACGGTTCCGGTCATCCTCCCCCATGCCGGGCGGGGGCTGGCAACCCCCGCCACGGGTATCCGCTGACGGCTGACCGAATCCCCTCACCTGTGGCGCAGGTGCGTCAGCGCTTCGTCATGCGATCGGTGAGACACCACACCCCGGTGGAGGGATTGAGCAGGTGGTCCGTACCGGTGGGGTCCAGCTTCCGGGCCCGCCCGGCGGCCTCCTTATGGCGGCCTTGGTAGACGGCGAAATCGAGCCGGGTCTTGTCGTACCCCGGCAGGTGTTTCTGCAGGTGGGGCAGGAGCTGTTTGTACGTGGCGGCGTAGGCGCGGTGCTCCGTGAAGTGCAGCAGGAGCCAGAGCTCGAAGCACGGGTTGGACACGGCGGCCCTGATGCCGCAGCGCCGGGCGGCGGTGACGGCCTCGGGGACATCGGCGTACTGGTCCACGTCGAAGACGCACCACACCTCGTCGTAACCGCCCCGGTTCAGGTCACGCTGCTGACGGGCGTACGCGACGAGCTGCGTCGGGGAGCAGGCCTTGCCCCGGACCACGAGGGAGATCGCGGGGTTGCGCAGGTGGTCCCGTAACCCCTGCAAGTACTGGCGCTCGGTCTCCTTGCCGCCGCAGACGATCAGCAGGGTGCGGGACGACTGGCGGACCGGGCCGCGCCGACGGCCCGATCCCTCACGCGGGAACTGCCTTGCCATGCGCCCCCCAGTACTTCCTGACCATGTCCTCGAAGGCGGTCTCGGGCAGCAGCGGCACGGCGCCGTAGCTGCCGGCCAGGTAGCGCCGCTCGAAGTTCTCGCCCTTGCGCGGCTTGAAGTCGCTCAGCGGATAGAGCTCGGAGGCACCCGTCTTCGGGGCCTTCTCCACGAACCAGACCTGGTCCCGGCGCAGGACCTGCTCACCGAGCATGGTGCCGAGGAGGGAGGCGTCATGGGTGGTGAAGACGAGCTGGGCGCCGAGGGGGTTGAGCTCGGGGTTCTGGAAGAGGGAGAGGAGCTTGGCGGTGAGCAGGGGGTGGAGGCTGACGTCGATCTCGTCGACCCACAGGGAGGTTCCGTCCAAAATGGCCCGGAGCGCCATCGTCACCAGGTTCAACCAGGTCTTGGTCCCGGCCGACTCCGCGGCGGCGGGCAGCAGGAACTCCTCGTCCCCCACTTTGTGGACGAACTGAAGCGACCCCGAGGCCGCGTCCATCAAGGCCGTTTCGACCTCGTCCTGCGGGGCCCGGCCGTCCCGGAAGCGCAGCTTTCTGCCGAACTCGCTCTTCTCCGGGCTGCGCCGGATCCCGTGCACCCCGAGGTCGGCCGCCGTCAGGACGTCCGTCCCGACCGGCAAGCCCTCCTCGTCGAGGACCTGGTAGATCCAAGTGAGCACCGCCCCGGCCTGAGTGAAGAACTGGCGGTCGGAGTCCCCCACGACCCGGCGCCCCTCGGTCAGCGCTCTCCATACCGCCCCCAACTGCTCGTGCGACGCCTGTGCGGCGGCGGAGAGGTAGAGGCTGTTCGGCCGCACAGTCCGCTCGATGGCGACCCGCTCGCCGGTCAGCGTCGCGCCGTACGTCATCGCGGTGCCATCGCGCTCGAAGAGGACGCGCTTGCGCCCCTTGGGGTAGCTGTACAACCACTCCTCGGCCACGGCGGTGTCGGTCACAGCGAATCCGTACACGTACCGCACGCCGTCGAGAAGGATGTCCACCGCGTACGACGACCGCTCGTGACGGCTCGCGTGGTCGAGAAGGAACGGCCGCCTTGGTACGTCCGCCCCGGGCAGCCAGCGCGCCTGTGAATCGCGCACGGCGCGACCGAAGAACTCGAACGCGTCCACCATCGTCGACTTCCCCGACGCGTTCGCGCCGTAGATCGCCGCCACCGTCACCGCCGGCCGCTCGTCCTCGTAAGCCGGTACGAAGTTCAGTTCCTGCGGTTCACGCAGAGAGCCGTGGTTGGCGACACGGAAGCTCAACAGCACGTGCTACCACCTCCAAAACCCGCTTGTGAACAAGTGAATTGCAGGATTATGGCTCTGCTTGATCCTAGTCCCCGTTCGCGAACAGGAACAGGCCTGCCACCCGCGAGGGTGACAGGCCTGTCGGGGGCCCGGTCCGCCGGGCTACAGCGTCTTCCCCGTCGCCGCCCCCACGATCAGCCCGTCCCCGAACCGGTCGACGCGGACCGTGTCGCCGTCCTTGACCTCGCCCGCCAGGATCTCCTTGGCGAGGCGGTCGCCGATGGCGGTCTGGATGAGGCGGCGCAGGGGGCGGGCGCCGTAGGCCGGGTCGTTGCCCTCGTCGGCCAGCCAGGCCAGGGCCTCGGGGGTGACCTCCAGGGCGAGGCGGCGGTCGGCCAGGCGCTTGGCCAGGCGGGCGATCTGGAGCTCCGCGATGTGCGCCAGCTCGTCCTTGGTGAGGGCCGAGAAGACCACCAGGTCGTCCAGGCGGTTGAGGAACTCCGGCTTGAAGCTCGCCCTCACCACCTCCAGGACCTGCTGTTTCTTCTCGTCCTCGGAGGTCAGGGGCTCTACCAGGTACTGGCTGCCCAGGTTCGACGTCAGCACCAGGATCGTGTTGCGGAAGTCGACCGTGCGGCCCTGGCCGTCGGTGAGGCGGCCGTCGTCGAGGACCTGGAGCAGGACGTCGAAGACCTCCGGGTGCGCCTTCTCGACCTCGTCGAGCAGGACCACGCTGTACGGGCGGCGGCGGACCGCCTCGGTGAGCTGGCCGCCCTCCTCGTACCCGACGTATCCGGGCGGGGCGCCGACCAGACGGGCCACGCTGTGCTTCTCGCCGTACTCCGACATGTCGATGCGGACCATCGCCCGCTCGTCGTCGAAGAGGAAGTCCGCCAGCGCCTTCGCGAGTTCTGTCTTGCCCACGCCCGTCGGGCCGAGGAAGAGGAACGAGCCCGTCGGGCGGTCGGGGTCCGCGATGCCCGCCCTCGTACGCCGGACCGCGTCCGAGACCGCGCGGACCGCCTCGCCCTGGCCGATCAGGCGGCGGCCCAGCTCGTCCTCCATGCGCAGCAGCTTCTGCGTCTCGCCCTCCAGCAGGCGCCCGGCGGGAATGCCGGTCCAGGCGCCGACCACGTCCGCGATGTCGTCCGCTCCGACCTCGTCCTTGACCATGGTGTCTTTGGCGGCCTCCTGCTCGGCCTCGGACGCCTCCTCCAGCTCGCGCTCCAGGGTCGGGATCTCGCCGTACAGCAGCTTGGAGGCGGTGTCGAAGTCGCCGTCGCGCTGGGCGCGCTCGGCCTGGCCGCGCAGGTCGTCGAGGCGCTCCTTGAGCTCGCCGACCCGGTTCAGGCCCTCCTTCTCCTTCTCCCAGCGGGCGGTGAGGCCGCGCAGGTCCTCCTCCTTGTCGGCGAGGTCGCGGCGGATCTTCTCCAGGCGCTCCTTGCTCGCCGCGTCCGTCTCCTTGGAGAGCGCGAGTTCCTCCATACGGAGGCGGTCCACCGACCGCTGGAGCTCGTCGATCTCCACGGGGGACGAGTCGATCTCCATGCGCAGGCGCGAGGCCGCCTCGTCGACCAGGTCGATCGCCTTGTCGGGCAGGAAACGGGAGGTGATGTACCGGTCGGACAGGGTCGCGGCCGCCACCAGCGCGCTGTCCGCGATCTGCACCTTGTGGTGCGCCTCGTACCGCCCCTTGAGGCCGCGCAGGATCGCGATGGTGTCCTCGACCGTGGGCTCGGCGACCAGGACCTGCTGGAAGCGGCGCTCCAGGGCCGGGTCCTTCTCGATGCGCTCGCGGTACTCGTCGAGCGTGGTGGCGCCCACCATCCGCAGCTCGCCCCGGGCCAGCATCGGCTTGAGCATGTTGCCCGCGTCCATGGCCGAGTCGCCGCCGGCGCCCGCGCCGACGACCGTGTGCAGCTCGTCGATGAACGTGACGATCTGGCCGTCGCTCGCCTTGATCTCGGACAGGACGGTCTTCAGGCGCTCCTCGAACTCGCCCCGGTACTTCGCCCCGGCCACCATCGCGCCGAGGTCCAGCGAGACCAGCCGCTTGTTCTTCAGGGACTCCGGGACGTCGCCCTTCACGATCCGCTGGGCCAGGCCCTCCACGACCGCGGTCTTGCCGACGCCGGGCTCGCCGATGAGCACCGGGTTGTTCTTGGTGCGCCGGGAGAGCACCTGCACCACCCGGCGGATCTCCTGGTCCCGGCCGATGACCGGGTCGAGCTTGCCCTCGCGGGCCGCGGCCGTGAAGTCCGTGCCGAACTTCTCCAGGGCCTTGTACTGGCCCTCGGGGTCGGGGGTGGTCACCCGCCGTCCTCCTCGTACTGTCTCGAATGCCTCAAGGAGCTTCTTCGCCGTGGCGCCCTGCCGGTCGAGCAGCTCGCCGGTCCGGCCGCCCTTGGCGGCCAGGCCGATGAGCAGGTGCTCGGTGGAGAGGTACTCGTCGCCCAGCTCCTTGGCGCGCCGTGCGGCGTCGGCGATGACGGCCAGCAGTTCACGGTCGGGCTGCGGCGGGGCGACCGTGGACCCGGTCACGCTGGGCAGCGCGGCGAGCAGCCGCTCCGCCCCGGACCTCACGGCCGCCTGGTCGGCGTCGACGGCCGCCAGCAGGTCGACGATGTTCTCGTTGTCCTCGCCCGTGAGGAGGGCGAGGAGCAGATGCGCGGGCGTCAGGTCCGGGTGTCCGTCGGACACGGCCCGGTTGCTGGCCGCGTTGATCGCGTCCCGGCTCTTGTTGGTCAGCTCGGCGTCCACGTGCGGTCTCTCCTCCTCGGCGTAGGGGTCCGAACTCCATGACTCGTCCAGCGTACATAAAGTTGAGCCCATTCCGCTCAAGGTACGCCGGACGTGTTCGGCGTAGGTTTCGGCGCATGACCACGACCACGGAGCCGGCCGCCGCCCCGGCCACCCGCACCCGTACCCCTCTGGACCCCCGGCGGCCCGACGCGGCCTATCTCAGCTTCTGGCGCGAGCGGCACTTGTGCACGCTGACGACCCCGCGCCCGGACGGCAGCCCGCACCTGGTGCCGGTGGGGGTCACGTACGACCCGGAGGCCGGGGTCGCCCGGGTGATCGCCAACAGGTCGAGCAAGAAGGTCATGAACGTGCTGGCCGCGGGTCCCGACGGGGCGCGCGTCGCGGTCTGCCAGGTGGACGGGCGCCGCTGGGCGACTCTTGAGGGCCGGGCGTACGTGCGTACGGAGCCGGGGCCGATCGCCGAGGCGGTGGCGCGGTACGCCGAGCGGTACGGGCGGGTGCCGCGCGAGAACCCGGACCGGGTGCTGATCGAGATCGTCCTGGAGCGGGCGATGGGCAAGGGCTGAGAGGGTTCCGACCGTGCGGGCGCAGCACAGCGGCGCCACCGTGTTCAGGTCCACGATGGCGCCGCTGTGTGGGGGAAGCGCCTGAGCGATTTACAACGACGGGGGAATCGCTTCAGGCGCTGCGGGGGGTGGCGGTAGATGACTCGGGGTCGAACAGCTGGTGGTCACGCTGGTCCAGATTGACGAACACCATGCCGTACCTCACGGCACAGCGAATCGGCTGCGGCGCCCCTCGTGGCCGGCGGAGGCACCGGTAGGCACGGACGTCTTCGTCGTCCTCACGCGCGACCAGGATCGGCTCGCCGAACAGGGTGACCATCAACGAATCGCCACGGTGGGGAATCGCCGTGACGAGGTCGATGAAGTGCCACCCCGAGCGGTAGGCCGTGGCCATCTCGCGCCGGAAGACCCGGTCGTCCGGCGGGAGGCTCATGCGCCGACACCCGCGGGCGCGACCTCCCAGGTGGGCTCCACCGGAGCCGCCAGGACCCGCGTCACCGGCTTGTGCTCCCAGGTGGGCTCTCCCGGAGCCGCTACCGTTCCGTGGGACGGCTTGCTCTCCCACGTGGGTTCCCCACTCGCGGCGAGAGCGCAAAGAGCAGCCGTGACAACGGCTATAGCGCTGAGTGCTCGAACCATCCTGCTCATGGCCGATCTCCACCTCTTTATGATCATTCCCTCCCCCCGCGCATAAGACGATGGCTCACTCTGAGCGCTTCCACCAGCGAGGCCAGGCATCATGTTCCTGTAATTCAGGAGTATGAGGGGGGTGTAATCCGGTTGTATCAGGGGCACTTCGGACATAGCCATGGCCCTACAGACCTGTGCGAGATGGGCAAGACCCTCTACGCCACCGCGTTGCGTACCGGCGGAATAACTCGCACGGAAGCCCAGGCCGCTCCCTGTCTCATCGATCTCGCGCTGCTGCGACCCGATGCGGACGACGCGGAGCAGCTGCGGCCCGTCCCTCCCTCCGTCGTCCTGAACCAGCTCGTGCAGCCGCTCGAACGCGAGATTCAGGAGCGCAGGAAGCTGTCGATGTCGCTGGCCAGCACTTTCGAGCCATTCATGGCCATCACCAGCGAAGACGCGGCAAGCACCCATGCGATCACGGTCCTTGAGGGGCTCGAACTCATCAACGCGACGCTGGACCGCGTCATCGACGAGTGCACCAAGGAGCTGCTGACCATCCAGCCCGGCAGCGGACGCAGACCCGAGACCCTGGAGTCGGGCCTGCGGCGGGTCCAGCCGCTGCTCGACCGGGGCGTCGACATGCGCACCCTCTACCAGCACACCGCCCGCCACCACTCCGCGACGATCGGCTACGTGGAGCGCATCGCGCCGTACGGGCTTGAGGTGCGCACGCTGGAAGAGATCATCGACCGGCTGATCATCGTGGACCGGCGGGTCGCCTTCATCCCCGCGCGCAGCGACCGCCGGGTCGCGCTCGAACTGCGGCACGAGGGCCTGGTGCAGTATCTGGTCGGCGTCTTCGACCAGTTCTGGCTGCACGCGGTGCCGTGGGAGGAGGAAGTCGCGTACTCCCTCAAGGCGGAGGGCATCACGGGCGTCCAGCGCTCCATCGCCAAGCTGCTGGTGGAGGGGCACGTGGACGACTCGATCGCACGGCGGCTCGGTATGAACGTACGCACCTGCCGCGCGCACATCGCCAAACTGAACGCCGCTCTCGGCAGCGGCAGCCGGGCCCAGCTCGGCTACCTCATCGCCCAGTCCGGAATTCTGGAGCAGGACAACTGAACGCGCTTCCCACCCACGAGCCCGAAGAGCCGCTCGTGGAGTTCGACTCCGTCGCCGGTGCCGTGACCGTCTCCGGCGACGGTCTCCCCCGCGTCGAGCTGCGCCGCACCGGCGGCGAGCCCGACGCGCACACGCCCGTCGGGACCCGCGCCGCCGACCGGCTCGCACTCACCGTCGACGGCGAACCGGCCGGACTCGACATCGCCAAGGGGCGTCTGACGCGGCGCTCCTACCGGGTCGACGCCAGGTGCGGCGACGTCCGCTACCGGCTGGTCCCCGACTCGTTCGCGGGCAGCCGGCTGCTGCGCGACGGCCGCCGCCTCGGCACGCTCCAGTGCGACGGGGACGGGCGCGTCGACGCGGAGTGGCGCGAGAACGCGGGGGCGCTGCCGCTGGATGTGAGTGTCGGGTACGCGCTGGCCGCCGGGTTCGGTACGGGGGCGCAGCCGATGTGGATGACGGCGACGGAGATCGTGGCGGATCTGCTGAACTGACCAGCCCGGGGTTTGTCTGCGGGCCGTCTGTGGCTGGTCGCGCAGTTCCCCGCGCCCCTGAGATGCGCCCCTCCGGGGCGCCCAGGGGATTGCCGCGCAGCGGCACTTAAGGGGCGCGGGGAACTGCGCGACCAGCCCCCACCGAGCCGCAGACGAACACCGGGCCCGCCTACACCTGCGGGTGGCTCCCAGGTGGCTCCTCGTCGTCCGCGGCTCGGCCGCGCGCGCGGCCGCGCGGGCGGTGCGGCATCAGGTCCCTGCCGCGCGCCTCGCCGGTGCCGACGATCGGCAGGGGGTGCCCGGCGCGCCCGTCGGGGGACTGGGGGAACTGCAACAGCCGCCCGGGAGCGGGTGGTTGACCGGCCTCGGGATGCCCGGCCGCCTCCCGCCCGCCGTCGCGACCGGCGTACGCGTCCGCCTCCGGCCCGGCCCGCTGCGGTCCGTCGCCGGCAGGTCCGGACTCCACCGCCCGGCGGCCGACCCGGGCGTGCTCCTCCCAGCCCTCCCGGAACCAGCGGAGCTGCTCGCGCTGGAGCTCGTCGTCGGTGAGGACGCGTACGCCGTCGAGGCCGGCCTGCCGGACCTTCTCGCCCAGCTCGATCAGCAGGCCGCCCAACACCTGGGCCAGTCCGTCCTGTTCGGCCCCTGATCCGTCGCCGTCCGCCATCCCCGCCCTCCTTCACGCCCCCGGGCTGCCGGCCCCCTCGCCGCTCTCCGGCAGGAACGCCTTCGTCACGCGCACGAAGAGCTCCCGCAGTTCGGGAGGCACCCCCATGCGCCGGGCGGCCTCCTCGGGGCCGAGCGGCTGATGGCCATCCTGGTCCTGCCCGCCCCGGCTCACGGCAATCGGCAGATCGTCCTCGGAGAGCCGCCCCGACCGGATGAGCATGTCCCGCAGCGGTACGCCGAGCACGGCCGCCAGTCTGCGCATGGTCTCCAGGTCCGGCATGCTCTGGCGCTGCAACAGCCTGCTGACGGCGGCCCGGTGGACCCCGGCGTCGTCCGCGAGCTTCGACTTGCCGCCGCCGCGCGGACTGTCGATGTCGTAGTTCCGCAGCCGCATCAGGCGCTCGATCCAGGCGGCGAACTCGTCGAGCCCGCCCGCGTGGCCGCGGCCGCCGTCGCCGCGGTAGCCCTGCTCGTTGCGGGCGCCGGCCCGTGCGCTCGAACCCATGTGGTCGCTCTCCCTCGTCGCGGGGAACAGCGTACTCCCGGCGCACTCGCGTGCCAGTAGGTGCGCGCTCGCACGCAGAAGTCGCTTGCGTACGCGCACGCACCGTGTCACCCTGATCACGCGTTCGCAATTTGCCGAACTCGCGTTCCCATACGTGGGGAGGGGTTTGCACGTGCCCGCACACATGACCGCTCCGAAGACACCCTTGACCTCGGACTTATCCCGCTCGGCGGACGACCTCGACTGGCGCAGGGCCGCCGCCTGCGTAAACCTTCCACAGCGCTCCGTATTCACCCGTGTTCCCTCCGAGGCGGAACCGGTATTGCGAGCATGCAACCAGTGTCCCATCCGCAGGCAGTGCGAAGTGGTCGTCGACCCCGCGCACACCTTCTTCGACGGGGTGAGCGGCGGACGGCTCTGGCGCAACGGCCGCGAGGTCAAACGGACGGTGCGCACGTCCCGGCAGGCGGGGCGATGACCACCGAGGACGCGGGCGCGGTGTGGCTGGAGTCGCTGGCCCGCCGGTTCCCCGACCTCCTCGCGGAGCTGGCCCCTTCCCCGGCCGGCCCGCGCGAGCGGCGCGGCGGCTCCGCGCGCTCCGCCACCGCCCCGATCCGGCTGCACATCTCCGACGCCGTGCGGGACATCACCGACGGCGTGGTCGAGCTGGAGGAGGCGGTACGGGAGCGGCTCTGCCTGCGTCCGGCGGCCCCGGCCCCGGTGGTGGCCCGGCTGCGCCGCGTCGCCGGACTCCTCGACCGCGTACGGGAGTTGCCCGACCTCGCCGAGCACGTCACGGAGGAGACCCGGCGCATGGCCCGGCGCTGCGCCCGCGAGCTCGGGGACCCCGAGCAGATGATCCGGCTCGACGGACGCTGCCCCGCGTGCGGCTCGGTGTCGCTGCGCATCTTCCCGGAGCGCGGCGCCGTGCTCTGTGTGAACCCGGTCTGCCGCCATGTCGTGGAGACGGCCCTGGAGGAGGCCTCGTGAGCACGTGCCTGGTCTCGGGCGAGCTCGCCGCCACCGAGGTCGCCGTCTCGCCCGCGACCATCCGCAAATGGGTCCAGCTGGGCCATCTGAAGTCCGCGGGCCGCCAGGGGCGCAGGCTGCTGTACCGGCTCGAAGACGTATTCGCGGCGGAGCGTTCCGTACATCGCGACGAGATCGCATAAGGATTCCTTCCATAATCCCCATGGCCTCACCCGTCCCAGGGTGGGGCCATTTCCCATGCGGGCACACCGGCCCCAAACGGCCCTGGAGAAAGTCTGGTTGCGGAATCGGCGACCATGGATCACACTTGATGCAGCGGCAGAGCTGCGCCCGCATCCGGGGCGACGGGTCTGCCGTTTCGTATGGGCGCCTCCTGTCGGCGCTCCCTGGTCGCGCTCTTGTCGCGAAGATCGCATTCCGCCAATCCAACGGCGGAACACCGCAGTTGCACACCCTGGCGCATTAACCACCCGTACACCCGGCACACCGTCGACGCCCCTCACCCCCGTGGCTACGTTTTTCGCTCTCATTCGAGCAATTCACGCCAAGGGGAGCCCGAAATGGCGAGGACGGCGAGAACGACGCGAACGGACAGCGCGGAATCCCGCATTCACGGATGGCTGGTGCGGCACAGCATTGCCTTCCTGCGCCTCAGCATGGGCGCGGTCCTGCTCGGTTTCGGATTTCTCAAATACTTCCCGGACCTGAGTCCGGCCCAGGGGCTCGTCGTCGCCACGCTGCACCGGCTGACGGCGGGCCTGGTGCCGGACGTGGTGTCCGGAAGGGCAGCGATGGACTGCGTCGCCACCCTGGAGTGCTCCATCGGGCTGCTGCTCCTCGTCGGGCGGTGGATGCGCCCGACGGTCGCCCTGCTCCTGGTCCACCTCGTCGGCATCCTCACCCCGGTGCTCGTGCTGCCCGGGCGGATGTTCGGCGGGCCGCACCACATGCCCACCCTCGAAGGCCAGTACGTCCTCAAGGACGTGATCCTGCTCGCCGCCGGGCTCGTCATCGCCACCACGGTCCGCGGCAGTGCTCTGACCGTCCGCCAGCAAGCGCTGGACGGCAGCCCGGCCGGCGCCACCCGCGGCACGCCGGAGGGCATCCCGAAAGGAAACTAACCAATGGATCAGATCCTGTTCTGGAACGCGGTCGCCCTGGAGGCCGACCGAACGGCCCACACCACGGGCGCCCCCGCCGAAGCCGGCACCCGCGGCCCGTGCGGCGCCTCACGGGCGCTGGCGATGACCCATCTCGCCATGCACGACGCCTACTTCGGCATCCACCCCGGCCACGACTGCTACCTGGGCGGCTCGCTGCCCCAGGCCCCGGTCGGCGCCTCCTCCGACGCGGCGATCGCGGCCGCCGCGCACGCCACCCTCAGCGCCCTCTACCCGACCCAGAAGGACTACTTCAACGCCCAGCACCGGGCCGCCGGGCTCCCCGGCGGCCAGGGGACCAGTGACGGCCACGCCTTCGGCCTGCGGGTCGCCGGGGTGCTCCAGTCGCTGCGCAGGAACGACCCCGGCCTCGGCGACGACGGCTACGTGTACTCGGTCGACCACCTGCACCACCGGCCCGACCCGGTCGACCCGGGCCAGAGCCCGTACGCCGCGTTCTACGGCGCCCGCGCGCACCTGTTCGCGGCCACCACCCGCCACCACCTGGACGCCCCGCCGCGGCCGGGCACCCCGAAGTACCAGGCGGGGCTGCGCCAGGTGCGCGCCAAGGGCATCGCGCCGCATCTGATGGGCGCGCTGCCGGAGGACCTGAGGGCGAGCCGCCGCACCCAGCAGGAGACCCTCGTCGGCACGTTCTGGGCGTACGACGGGGTCGTCGGCCTGGGCACGCCGCCGCGCCTCTACAACCAGATCGTCCGCAAGGTCGCCGAGGCCCAGCACAACGACACCGCCAAGAACGCCCGGCTGTTCGCGCTGCTCAACACGGCCATGGCGGACGCGGGCATCCTGGCCTGGTACGACAAGTACTTCTACGACCTGTGGCGCCCGGTCGTCGGCGTCCGCGAGCACGACGCCTCCGCGGGCCCGGCCGGCACCGGCTCCGCCGCCCTGAGCACGGACGCCGACCCCGAGTGGCTGCCGCTGGGCGCGCCCAACACCAACAACCCCGGCGGCAAGGTCAACCGGACGCCGAACTTCCCGTCGTACCCCTCGGGCCACGCCACGTTCGGCGCGGCCGCATTCCAGTCGGTGCGGCGCTTCTACCACCAGGGGAATTACGGTCCCGACAAACTGGCCGAGGGTCTGGAATTCGTCTCCGACGAACTCAACGGAACCAGCACCGACCCCAATGGGATCGCCCGGACCCGGGTGGTCCGCACATTCCCCGGCGGGCTCTGGGACATGATCCGCGAGAACAGCGTCAGCCGGGTGTTCCTCGGCGTGCACTGGAACTACGACGGCTGGGTCCCCAACGCCTCCGGCGACATGGACCTGAATCTGAACGTCGGCGGTGTCCGGCTCGGCCTCGACATCGCGAACGACATCGCCGCGCACGGCCTGCGGGCCTCGCGCGCGGCCGGCCCCGCGGCCTAGCCCGCCCCGGGCGAATGAACTTTCTTCCCCGCGGCCGCAGGCCGCATTCCAGGAAACCCGGCACGGAAACGGAAAAGGAATCCACTGTGGAAACGAATGAGACCGTCGATGCGGTGACCGAGCTCGGATCCGGTCACTGCGGTGACAACCCGCCCCCGGCCACGTCCCGGCGCGGCGGCTTCGTCTACGTCATGAGCAACCAGGAGACCGGCAACTCGGTGACCGTGTTCACCCGTGACGTCTACGGCAACCTGACCCGCAAGGGCACCTACCCCACCGGCGGCCTCGGCGTCGGCCGCAGCTACGACCTGGAGGACGCCTCCGACGCGCTGATCTCGCAGGGTTCGCTGACCATCAGCGAGGACAAGCGGTTCCTCTTCGGCGTCGACGCGGGCAGCGACGAGGTCTCCTCGCTGGCCATCGAGGGCGAGCGGCTGCGCCTGGTCAGCCGGGTCCCCTCCGGCGGCGTGCGCCCGGTCAGCCTCACCGTGCACGGCAACCTGCTGTACGCGGTGAACGCGACGGACGCCGCCATCGCCGGGTTCACCATCGGCGACGACGGCCGGCTGACCCCGATCGAGGGCTCCCGCCAGTACCTCTCCGGCGGCGCGGCCGCGGGCCCCTCGCAGATCACCTTCACGCCCGACGGCACCCAGCTGGTGGCCACCGAGCGCCAGACCAACGTCATCGACGTCTTCCCCGTCGACGCCTACGGCCGGGCCGGGACCCCGGTGCGCAACGACTCGCACGGCCTCGCGCCCTTCTCCGCCACCTTCCACGGCGACTTCCTGCTGGTCACGGAGATCGTGGGCGGCCGCAACTTCCTTGGCTCGATGTCCACGTACCGGGTCAACCGGGACGGCACCCTGCGGGTGATCAGCGGCTCGGCCGACACCACCGAGGCCACCACCTGCTGGACCGTGAACAGCACCCTCGACCCGACCGTCATCTACGCGGCGAGCGCCCAGAGCGGCACCATCGCCGGGTACCGCATCAACGAGAACGGCGAGCTCACGCTCTTCCCGCCGGACGGCCACATCGCCACCGCGCGCGACCAGCACGCCACCCAGGACATGGCGATCAGTGAGGACGGCCTCTATCTGTACGTGATCGTCGCCGGGTTCGACGAGAAGATCGCCGACCCCCGGCTGCCGAATTACGCCGAGGGCACCCCGTACAGCAACAAGATGTCGATCGGCGCCTGGCGCATCGAGGCGAACGCCGGGCTGACCCCGCTGCGCGGCTTCGGCGTCCAGGACGACCCGCCGCGAGTGATCTCCACCGGCGTCCTGGCCCCGAGCATGGGCGGGCTGGCTCCGGGTTCGGAGGGCTTGGTAGCCATCTGACACTGATTGACCGCTGAAGCCTGATTACGCGTCGTGGTCCACGGCCGTCCCGCGAACGCCGGCCGTGGACCGCACTTCGCACGTTCTACGACGCCAGGACCGCCAGGTCCAGCCGCCGCAACCGATCCGGGTCGGCCCGCAGCGTGATCTCGGTGATCAGCCCGTCCACCAGGGTGAACCCGATGACGACCTTGAGGCACCCGGCCGGGGCCCACACCGCCCCCACCGTGCCCTCCACCAACGCCAGTTGAGCGGTATGGGCACGCCCCTTGAACGTCCCGGCCACCGCAAGCGCCCCCCGCACCTCGCCCATCGCACCGACCTCCACGGTCGCGCGGTCGGCCCGCACCACCACATCGGGGTCGAGCAGTTCGAGCAGCGCGTCGAAGTCGCCCGCGCGCGAGGCGGCGAAGAAGGCGTCGACGACCTCCCGCTGGCGGGCCAGATCCGCGTCCGGCACCGGCGCGGACTCCTGCACCCGGCGCCGCGCACGGCTCGCCAGCTGCCGGGTGGCGACCGTGGAACGCCCCACCACCGCGGCGATCTCGTCGAACGGCACCATGAACATGTCGTGCAGCACGAAGGCGATCCGCTCGGCGGGCGCCAGCGTGTTCAGGACGACCAGCATCGCCAGGCCCACCGAGTCCACGAGCAGCACCTCGTGCTCGGGGTCGCCCGGCTCCTCGTGCCCGCGCGCGTGGACCGGCACGGGCTCGTCGTACAGCAGCTCGCGCCGTGAGTCGCGCGAGCGCAGCATGTCCAGGCACACCCGTCCCACGACGGTGGTGAGCCAGCCGCCGAGGTTCTTCACACAGCTCGCATCCGTGCGGCTGAGCCGCAGCCACGCCTCCTGGACGGCGTCGTCCGCCTCGCTGAGGTTGCCGAGTATCCGGTAGGCGACGGCCCGCAAGTGGGTCCGGTTGGCCTCGAACCGCTCCGCCAGCCGGTCGCCCTCGTCCACGTTCACGGTCACTTCTTCCCCTGCCTCACCCGAAGAGGTGACACCGACTGTATCCGCTGTCCCGCCCCGCGGGTACGGCGATCCGACTCCCAACTGCGTTACGGATCAGGACATTTGATGGAGGTTCCATGGCCGTACCACCCGCATCATCCGCACCCGGTGTCACCCGGGTCGACGCGGCCCGCGCCCAGCGCCTGGAAGCGCTCGGCCGCGCCTGGGCCTTCGAACTGGGCGGCGAGGTCTTCGAGCTGCCCCGGGAGTTCACCCGGGAGAGCGCCCGCAGGCTGCGCGCGCTCGGCGGCGACGACCTCGGCGCCTCGCTCGAACTGCTCCTGGGCGAGGCGCAGTCCGCACGGCTGCGCCGCCACCGCCCCTCGCCCCACGACATCGAGGCGGTCCTCGCGTCCTGGGGCCGGGACACCGGGCTCGGCCTGGGGGAAGGCTGCGCCTCGGCGTGTACGTGGACGACAACGCCGAGGCGCTCGAAGCCGCGCTGCTGCGCCACTACGGCGTGGACCTCCTGGACTGGCACCGCGGCCGGCTCTCGTCCCGCCGCCTCGCCGTCCTGATCAGACACCTACCGAAGGAGCCGTCATGGTGAGCAGCGGCCAAGCCGAAGGGGTCGCGATCGAGCTCGAACGACTGCGGCGCGCGGTGGAGGTCGGATTCGCCACCACCCGGGGCGACCTGGCGCTGCTGCTCCAGCGCGCCGACCAGACCGACAAGACCCTCGGCGAACACGACGACCGCCTGGACGCCCTGGAACGCGCCCGCTGGCCACTGCCGTCGCTGGCGGCGCTGACGTCGATCGCCGCACTGGTGGTGACCTTGTGGCAGGGCACGGGCCATTGAGCGGGGTGGCGGCCCGAAGGGCCGTATCAAGGGGCGCGGGGAACTGCGCGACCAGCCCAGTACGGCCCGCAGCCAAACGACCGCGCGTCAGTCCGTCGGCCTCTTGGGCCGCCACACCACCAGCGCGCTGGTCTGCTGCACATCCTGGTACGGCACCAAGTCGCGCCGGTACGACGCGTGGACCTGGGCCTCGCGCTGCCGCATCGCGGCCGCCGCCCCGTCCACCGCCGACGAGAGCTCGGCGACGCGCTGCTGGAGCGCGGCCACCTGGTTCTCCAGCTCGATGATGCGCTTGATGCCCGCCAGGTTGATGCCCTCGTCCTGCGACAGCGCCTGCACCGTACGGAGCAGTTCGATGTCGCGGGCCGAGTAGCGCCGGCCGCGCCCGGCCGTGCGGTCGGGCGAGACCAGGCCGAGGCGGTCGTACTGCCGGAGGGTCTGCGGGTGCAGACCGGAGAGCTGAGCGGCGACCGAGATGACGTACACCGGCGATTCGTCGGTCAGTTCGTACGGATTGCGTCGTCGGCCGTCCATCTCATGCTCCCTTCGCGGCCTGGAACAGTTCTGCCCGCGGATCGTGCTCCGCAGTCGCCTCGCGGTACGCCTCCAGCGCGTCGCGCGCCTTGTCGTCGAGCTCCTTGGGCACCACGACCTCCACGGTGACCAGGAGGTCGCCGCGCGAGCCGTCCTTGCGGAGGGCGCCCTTGCCCCGGGCCCGCATCGTACGGCCGTTGGGCGTGCCCGCGGGGAGCTTCAGGGTGACCGGGGGCCCGCCGAGGGTCGGCACCTTCACCTCGCCGCCGAGCGCCGCCTCCACGAAGGTGACGGGCACGGTGACCGTGAGGTTGTCGTCCTTGCGGCCGAACACCGGGTGGCTGTCGACGTGGACGACCACATAGAGGTCGCCCGCAGGTCCCCCGCGCTCGCCCGCCGCGCCCTTGCCGCGCAGCCGGATCCGCTGGCCGTCGAAGACGCCCGCCGGGATCCTGACCTGCATGGTCCGCGACGACTTGGCGCGCCCGCTGCCCTTGCAGACGTCGCAGGGGTCCTGGGCGATCAGGCCCCGGCCCTTGCAGTCCACGCACGGGTCGGTGAGCGAGAAGCCGCCGCCGGTGCCGCGCGAGACCTGGCCGGTGCCGACGCACGTCGGGCACACCCGAGGCGTACCGTTTTTGTCGCCGGTGCCCGAACAGGCCTTGCAGGGGGCCTGGCTGGAGAGCCGGATCGGGACCGTGGCCCCGTCGACCGCCTCGGTGAAGCTGAGCGTCACCTCGGACTCCAGGTCCTGGCCGCGGCGCGGCTGGGTCCGGGTGCCCGTGCCCGTACCGCCCCGGTTGAAGAGGCCGCCGAACACGTCGCCCAGGCCGCCGCCGAAGCCGCCGCCACCGCCCGCCCCGCCCTGGGCGCCCCCGAAGAGGTCGCCCAGGTCGAAGTTGAAGCTGCCGCCTCCGGCACCGGGCCCGGCCCGGAAGCCGCCGTTGCCGAAGAGGGCGCGCGCCTCGTCGTACTCCTTGCGCTTCTTGGGGTCGCCGAGGATGTCGTTGGCCTCGGAGATCTCCTTGAAGCGCTCCTCCGCCTTGGCGTCGCCCTTGTTGGCGTCCGGGTGGAACTCGCGGGCGAGCTTGCGGTACGCCTTCTTGATCTCGGCCTCGGTGGCGTCCTTGGGGACGCCGAGGACCTTGTAGTAGTCCTTCTCGACGAAGTCCTTCGTGCTCATCGACGTCCCTCCTTCCGGACGGTCACTTCTTCCTCGACCGCTGCGTCAGCCCTTGTCCGGGCCACCGCTCTCCTCGTCGGCCTTGCCTTCCTTGCCCTCCTTCGCCGCGCCCGGCTGGGGCTCGGCGACGGCGACCCGGGCGGGGCGGATCGTGCGCTCGCCGATCCGGTACCCGGGCTGGAGGATCGCGACGCACGTCGTCTCGGTGACGTCCGGCGCGTAGCTGTGCATCAGGGCCTCGTGGACCGTCGGGTCGAAGGGCTCGCCCTCCTTGCCGAACTGCTGGAGGCCCATCTTCGCGGCGACCGTCTCCAGGGATTCGGCCACCGACTTGAAGCCGCCGGTCAGCTCGCCGTGCTCACGGGCCCGGCCGATGTCGTCGAGCACGGGCAGCAGCTCGGTCAGGAGGCCGGCGACGGCGATCTCCTTGACCGTGACGCGGTCGCGCTCCACGCGGCGGCGGTAGTTCTGGTACTCGGCCTGAAGGCGCTGGAGGTCCGCCGTGCGCTCGGAGAGCGCCGTCTGGGCCTGGTCCAGCTGTGCCGTCAGAGCGATCTCCTTGGCTGCGTCCCCGGCCGGGGCCGCCTTCTCCTCCTTGGAGGAGTCGGCGGCCTTCGGCTCGGCGTCTTCCTGTGTGCCGGAGGGGACGTCGGGCTTCTCCTCGAAGCCCGGGGTCTCCTCAGACATCAGGCCGCGCCGCCCTTCGCGTCACCGGGCTTCTCGTCGTCGACGATCTCGGCGTCGACGACGTCGTCCTCGGCCTTGGGGGCACCGGCGCCCGCGGCACCCTCGGCGCCGGCGGCACCCTGGGCGGCCTGCGCGTCCGCGTACATCGCCTGGCCGAGCTTCTGGGAGACGGCCGCGAGCTTCTCGGTCGCGGTGCGGATCTCCGCGGTGTCCTCGCCCTTGAGCTTTTCCTTCAGCTCGGTGACGGCGGTCTCGACCTCGGTCTTGACCTCGCCCGGGACCTTGTCCTCGTTGTCCTTGAGGAACTTCTCGGTCTGGTAGACGAGCTGCTCGCCCTGGTTGCGGGACTCGGCGGCCTCGCGGCGGCGGTGGTCCTCCTCCGCGTACTGCTCGGCCTCCTCGCGCATGCGGTTGACCTCGTCCTTCGGCAGCGAGGAGCCGCCGGTGACGGTCATCTTCTGCTCCTTGCCCGTGCCCAGGTCCTTCGCGGTCACGTGCATGATGCCGTTGGCGTCGATGTCGAAGGCGACCTCGATCTGCGGGACGCCGCGCGGGGCCGGCGGCAGACCCGTCAGCTCGAACATGCCGAGCTTCTTGTTGTACGCCGCGATCTCGCGCTCGCCCTGGTAGACCTGGATCTGCACGGACGGCTGGTTGTCCTCGGCCGTCGTGAAGATCTCGGAGCGCTTCGTCGGAATCGTGGTGTTCCGCTCGATGAGCTTGGTCATGATGCCGCCCTTGGTCTCGATGCCGAGGGACAGCGGGGTCACGTCGAGGAGCAGGACGTCCTTGACCTCACCCTTGAGGACACCGGCCTGCAGGGCGGCGCCGATGGCGACGACCTCGTCCGGGTTGACGCCCTTGTTGGCGTCCTTGCCGCCGGTCAGCTCGCGGACGAGCTCGGCGACGGCGGGCATACGGGTGGAGCCGCCGACGAGGACGACGTGGTCGATCTCGGAGAGCTGGATGCCCGCGTCCTTGATGACGTTGTGGAACGGGTGCTTGCAGCGCTCGAGGAGGTCGGCGGTCAGCTGCTGGAACTGAGCGCGCGTCAGCTTCTCGTCCAGGTGCAGCGGGCCCTCGGCCGAGGCCGTGATGTACGGCAGGTTGATCGAGGTCTCGGTGGACGAGGACAGCTCGATCTTCGCCTTCTCGGCGGCCTCGCGCAGGCGCTGGAGCGCCATCTTGTCCTTGGAGAGGTCCACGCCGTGGCCGGAGTGGAACTGCTTCACCAGGTAGTCGACGACGCGCTGGTCCCAGTCGTCACCACCGAGGTGGTTGTCACCGTTGGTGGCCTTCACCTCGACGACGCCGTCACCGATCTCCAGGAGCGACACGTCGAAGGTGCCGCCGCCGAGGTCGAAGACGAGAATGGTCTGGTCGTCCTTGTCGAGGCCGTAGGCCAGGGCGGCCGCGGTCGGCTCGTTGACGATGCGCAGGACGTTGAGGCCCGCGATCTCACCGGCCTCCTTCGTCGCCTGACGCTCGGAGTCGTTGAAGTACGCCGGGACGGTGATGACCGCGTCGGTCACCTTCTCGCCCAGGTACGCCTCGGCGTCGCGCTTCAGCTTCTGCAGGATGAAGGCGCTCATCTGCTGCGGGTTGAAGGTCTTGCCGTCGAGGTCGATCTTCCAGTCGGTGCCCATGTGGCGCTTGACCGAGCGGATGGTCCGGTCGACGTTGGTGACGGCCTGCCGCTTGGCGACCTCACCGACGAGGACCTCGCCGTTCTTGGCGAAGGCGACGACGGACGGCGTGGTCCTGGCGCCTTCGGCGTTGGTGATGACGGTGGGCTCGCCGCCTTCGAGAACGCTGACGACGGAGTTAGTCGTGCCCAGGTCGATGCCGACCGCACGTGCCATTTCGATTCCTCCAACTGACATCTTGAGTGGAACTGACTCAAGGATGCCTCACCTGTCCCGGGCGGTCAACAGAGCTGAGTCGGATCGGCTCAACTTTTATGGTGCGCTTAGGTGTGCCCGGTCTTCGTCTGCGGGCCGTCTGTGGCTGATCGCGCAGTTCCCCGCGCCCCTTAGGTAGTCGGCCGCAGCCGGAGAACTCAGCTCAGCCACAGGCTTTTAGGGGCGCGGGGAACTGCGCGAGCAACCCAGCACGGTCCGCAGACAAACGGTGGTTTTCAGGGGCGCGGGGAACTGCGCGACCAGCCACCCACGGTCCGCAGACGAACCGCGTCAAGCGGAGGGCGCCGCCTGCGCGGGAACCTGTTCAGACGGGTCCGGGGTGTCCTCCCGCAGCAGTACCAGCTCGCACTGGAGCAGGCGGCCGTCCCGCGGGTCCGCGAGCCCGGGACGAACCGACATCAGGGTCAGCCCCAGCTCCCCCCGCGCGAGAGCGAGCGTGTCGTCGAAGCCCGCCCCGCCCTCGTACAGCGGAACCAGCGCGGCGCCGGCCTGGATCCCGACGATCTCGTCCGCAAAAGAGCCCACCCCCCGCAGCACCTCCCGCTCGTACCCCTGCACCGCGAGCCGCACGAAGACCCGCTCGCCGGGGGCGGTGACGCCTTCCCACAGGCCGTCGAGCCGGTGCGCCTCGACGCTGCGCGTACCGGTGTACGCGGCGTGCGGCGCGGCCGCGCGGTGCCGGGGCAGCATCGGCAGCGCCGAGCTGCTCAGGCCCGCGTCGCCCGCGATGTTCAACATCAGCGGGCCGGTGCGGTCGGCGAGCGCGTACGGCAGGACCGACCAGTACGGGTCCTCGGCGGCCCGCAGCCGCAGCTCGGCGCGAGGTTCGCGGAGCGGCTCGAAGGAGACGATCCGGCCCTCGTAGCCGCAGCGCCGCAGCATCGTGCCGTACGCGCCGGAGTGCGCGCCGACGTCGAGGACGAGGTCGATCTCGTACCGCCGCAGCAGCCGGACCAGGCACGGCCCGTCGTCGACGGCCGGGGGCCGGGGTGTGCCGAGGCGGCGCAGGGTGGTGCGCGCGCGGTCCAGGAGGTCGTTGCTCACGCCGGTGCTCCTTCGCGGGCGGCGTCGGGGGCAGGTTCGGTACGCAGGGCCTCGTCGCCGTAGACCGGCACCTTCAGCAGCACCGCCACCGCGACCGCCGCGCCCAGCGCGAGCGGCAGCACGGCGGGCGGGGCGAGGCGGCCGTCGTGGACGAGCAGCGCGGTGACCGTCCCGGCGAGCGCGGCGAGCCCGAGGACGACCGCCGTGCCCTGCACGGTCAGGCCGCTGCGGCGCAGCCGGTGCGCGATGTGGTCGGCCGCGCCGTCGGCCAGCGCCCGCCCGGCGCGCCGCCGCGACACCAGGACCAGGACCGCGTCGGCCAGGACGACGGCGGTCAGGGCGAACAGGGAGGCGGCGGCCCGGGCCGGGTCGGCCTCGGTGTGGACGAGCACGGCGGCCGACGCGAGCAGGAACCCGGTGAAGAGCGAGCCGCAGTGGCCGAGCACGATCCGCGCGGGGTGCCAGTTGTGCAGCAGGAACCCGGTGAGCGAGGCGGCCAGGACGCTGAGCAGCAGGGCGAGCCCCGGCAGCGCGTCGGCGATGGCGCAGACGGCGAGCCCCAGCGCGGTCACCCCCGCCACCGTCCCCATCGCCCCGTCGGAGGCGTCGAGGAGGCTGAAGGCGTTGGTGACCAGCACGATCCACAGCACGGCGAGGGCCCCCGGGCCCGGCGAGAGCCCCGACGCCACGGCGACCACCACGGTGGCGGCGGCGGTCTGCACCCCGATCCTGACCCGGGCCCCGAGCGGGCGCAGGTCCCCGGCGAGGCCGAGCAGCGCCACGGCCCCGGCGGCGCCGATCAGTGGCCCCACCCCGTTCCCGAGCGCGGCGAGCCCGAGCACGGGACCGGCCCCGACCGCGCCGAGCGTGCCCACCGCGACCGCGATCCCGCCGAGGTTCGGGGTGCGGGCGGCGCGGGCGGCCCGGCCCCGGGCCCCGGCCCGCAGGGCGGCCGCGCGGAGCACCGGGGCCAGCAGCGCGGTGCAGAGCAGGGCGGCGACGGCAGCCGTGAGCCCGGACATCATGCGAACCAAGTTAGATTGTTATGTCCGTGTATGGGCTGAATAACACGATGGACATTTCAAAAGTGCCGAACCCTGTCCGACACTGGTCCCCGACCCTGGTCGGCGATCCGTCATCGACCCCGCTCACTGAGGGCCGCCTGAGCGACACAGATCACCGCGTGCGCGGCTACAGCGCCGCCGCATAAATGGGTACGCTCAGACGAGCTCGATAAGTTACTGCTTAGTAATCCCTGGCAGGCCCGAGGAGCCCCCACATGCAACTCGCCGCGATCGTTGTGTCGCTGGTCCTAATCGCGGTCGGCGTAGCGCTGTTCGGCCGTGCCGTCTGGCAGATCTACCGGTTCGTGCGGCTCGGCCAGCCGGTGCCCGCGGGCACCCGGACCGACGAACCCGTGCAGCGCACCGTGACCGTGGTCAAGGAGTTCCTCGGCCACACCCGGATGAACCGCTGGGGCATCGTCGGCGTCGCGCACTGGTTCGTGGCGGTGGGCTTCTTCTCGCTGCTGCTGACGATCGTCAACGCCATCGGCCAGCTCTTCCAGGCCGACTGGCTGATCCCGATCATCGGCGACTGGCTGCCGTACGAGATCTTCGTCGAGTTCCTCGGCCTGATGACGACGCTCGGCATCCTCACGTTGATCACCGTCCGCCAGCTGAGCAAGGCCGACAAGCCGGGCCGCAAGTCCCGGTTCGCGGGCTCCAACACCGGCCAGGCGTACTTCGTCGAGACGATCATCCTGATCGTCGGCGTCTGCATCATGACGCTGCGCGCCCTGGAGGGCGTCCAGCACCACGTCGACAGCTACGAGCCCGGGTTCTTCGCCTCGTACCCGCTGATCCTGGCCCTCAAGGGCCTGAGCCTGACGGCGATCCAGAACATCACCTACGCCGTCGCGGGCCTCAAGATCGCGGCGTCGTTCATCTGGATGATCACGGTCTCCCTCAAGACCGACATGGGCGTGGCCTGGCACCGCTTCCTCGGCTTCCCCAACATCTGGTTCAAGCGCGAGGCGGACGGCGACGTCGCCCTCGGCGCGCTCCAGCCGATGACCTCCGGCGGCAAGCCGATCGACTTCGAGGAGCCGGGCGACGACGACGTCTACGGCGTCTCCCAGATCGAGCACTTCTCCTGGAAGGGCATCCTCGACTTCTCCACCTGCACCGAGTGCGGCCGCTGCCAGTCGCAGTGCCCGGCCTGGAACACGGGCAAGCCGCTCTCGCCGAAGCTCCTGATCATGTCGCTGCGCGACCACGCGCACGCCAAGGCTCCGTACCTGCTGGCGGGCGGCGGCAAGGACATGGAGGGCAACGAGAAGGCGACGCCCGAGCAGCTGAAGGACGTTCCCGCGTCGGCCATCGCCGAGGCCGAGCGCCCGCTGATCGGCACCTTCGAGGAGAACGGCGTCATCGACCCGGACGTCCTGTGGTCCTGCACCACCTGCGGCGCCTGTGTCGAGCAGTGCCCGGTCGACATCGAGCACATCGACCACATCGTCGACATGCGCCGCTACCAGGTGATGATCGAGTCCGCGTTCCCGTCCGAGGCGGGCACGATGCTCAAGAACCTGGAGAAGAAGGGCAACCCCTGGGGGCTCGCCAAGAAGCAGCGCGTCGAGTGGACCAAGGAGGTCGACTTCGAGGTCCCGATCGTGGGCAAGGACGTCGAGGACCTGTCCGAGGTCGACTACCTGTACTGGGTCGGCTGCGCCGGCGCCCTGGAGGACCGCGCCAAGAAGACCACCAAGGCCTTCGCGGAGCTCCTGCACATGGCGGGCGTCAAGTTCGCCATCATGGGCGGCGACGAGAAGTGCACCGGCGACTCGCCGCGCCGCCTGGGCAACGAGCCGCTGTTCCAGCAGCTCGGCCAGGAGAACGTCGCCATGCTGAACATGGCGTTCGGCGAGGACGACGAAGACCCCGAGACGAAGAAGCCGAAGTCGTCGAAGAAGATCGTCGCGACCTGCCCGCACTGCTTCAACACGATCGCCAACGAGTACCCGCAGCTCGGCGGCGAGTACGAGGTCATCCACCACACCCAGCTGCTCCAGCACCTCATCGACGAGGGCAAGCTGATCCCGGTGACGCCGGTGGAGGGCCTGATCACCTACCACGACCCGTGCTACCTGGGCCGCCACAACAAGGTCTACACGCCCCCGCGCGAGATCATGTCGGCCGTCCCGGGCCTGCGCCAGCAGGAGATGCACCGCCACAAGGAGCGCGGCTTCTGCTGTGGCGCCGGTGGCGCGCGGATGTGGATGGAGGAGCGGATCGGCAAGCGCATCAACAACGAGCGCGTCGACGAGGCCCTCTCCCTCAACCCGGACATCGTCTCCACGGCCTGCCCGTTCTGCCTGGTCATGCTGACCGACTCGGTCAACGGCAAGAAGAACGACGGCCAGGCGAAGGAGTCGGTCCAGGTCGTGGACGTGGCACAGCTGCTCCTTGACTCGGTGAAGAAGCCGGTGGACGCGGACGCGGAGTCAGAGGCGGAGCCGGTCGCCCCCTAAGGGGCGCGGGGCTGTGACATTTGCGGCTCCGCCGCGTGGGCGCGACCAGCCACTGGCGGCCCGCAGACAAAGCACAAACACGGCTGTGGCCGGTCCTGCCCCCGAGGCAGCACCGGCCACAGCCGTTTTCCATGGGCGCGTCAGCGCTGCTGACCACGCCGGTGGTACAGGGCGAACCCAAGACCGGCCGCACCAGCCGCAGCCATTCCCCCACCCGCGGCGATGAGCGGCGCCTGGTTCCCGGAGCCACCGGAAACACCCTCGGCACCGGCCTTGACGCCGCCCTTGGGCACGACACCGGTCGCAGGCGCAACGGTCTTCTTCTGACCCTGGCCCTTGCCATCCACCACGTACTTCTCGATCAGCTTGCCGTGGAAGTCGTACACCCAGCTGTTGCCGCCGTGCTTGCCGTCGATGACGACGAACTTGTAGAAGCCCTTGCCCGCGTTGACGATCTTGTACGTCCAGCCGTCGTTCAGGGTCGACGGGTTCTTCAGATCGATCGAGCCGAGGAAGTTGCCGTTCGGCATGGAGATCTCGACGCGCGGCCCGTCGGTGGTCTTGATCAGCTTGGCGATGCGCCCGTCGGGCATCGTGATCCTGACGGAGGAGATGACCTTGGAGTCGGCCTTCTTCTCCTGCTTCTTCTCCGGCTTCTTGCCGTCGTCCTTCTTACCACCGTCGACCCACGAGGTGACCGTGCCGTCCGGGTTGAGGACCACGTGCAGACCGTTGTTCTCGCCGACCGCCTTGGAGCCGTTGGCCACGAGGGTGTCGAGCTTGCCGCCGTTCGCCCAGATCTCGGCCTCGTAGTGGTTCTGGCCGAGCTTGTAGACCTTGGCGACGGAGCCGTCGGCGAGCTTCACGGACTTCACGAAGGAGCGGACCTTGTCGGCGGTCTCGTCCTTCTTCGTGTCGTCCTTCTTCTCTTCCTTGGACTCGCCCTTCTTGGACTCGTCCTTCTTCTCGTCGTCCGTGCCGGGCAGAACCTGCGGCTTCTGCTCGTCCTTGGGCGTCTGCTCGTCCTGACCCTGGTTCTGGCCCTGGTCGGCCGGGCCCGGAGTGGAATCCGCAGCGAAGGCCGCGCCGGCCGGAAGGGCGAGGGCGGCGATGGCTCCGGTGGCGATGGCGGCGGTACGAATGGTGCGACGGGTGGCGCGCATATCGGTGGCTCTTCCTCGTAACTCGGCGATCTCGGTGTCGTGTTCGTCGTGTCTGTGGCCCTTTGTGGCGGCGACACCAAGAAAGTTACGAGGGGGATGTCTGGGTAATGCGTAGGCAATGTAACGGGCAACTGGTACTTGTCCTGCGGAAATGTAAATACCGCTAATTTCAACCAAAATGACACTCACCGCACCGGCCCGGCTACCCAGCGCTTAACCCTTGGCCCGCGATGCGGCATTCTGTGGCCCGTGATGAGGCCGGTGCGTATCCATAAAGCCGTGGCAGGAGTGGCCGCGCTGGTCGCCGCCGCCCTGTGGGGCGCGGCGGGGTGCGACTCCGCGTCCGCCCACCACCCCGCGCCCGGCGGCGCCACCACGGCCGCGGCCGCCGCAGCCGGGGGCGCGCCCCGGCCCGTACCGCACGGCCGGGGCAGCCACATCCCGTACGACTTCAACGGCGACGGCCACCGCGACCTCGTCGTCAACGACCTGGCCAAGGGCGACAGCCACGGCGACGACGCGGGCATCGCGGTCGTCTACGGCACCGGCTCCGGCCGCGCCCTCGACCCGGCCGCCCGCCAGGTCCTCACCACCCGCCGCGACGCGGCCCCGGTCGGCGGCGAGCCGCCCGCCACCTTCGACGCCGAGGCGGCGTGCGACCTGGACGGGGACGGGTTCGGCGATCTGATCGTCACGACCGACCCGCCGTACGACGGCATCGGCCGCCCGCCCGTGCCCCTCCAGGTCCTCTTCGGCGGCCCCGGCGGCCTCACCGGCCGCGCGGTCGTCCTCGGCATCCCCGAGCGGGCCCGGTACGGCAACGACTGGCCCGACCACCCCGTCTGCGGCGACTTCGACGGCGACGGCTCCACGGACCTCGCCGTCACCGCGACCGGCGGGCGCGTCAGCTTCCTGCGCGGCCCCTTCGCCCGCACCGGCGCCCCGCGCGCGGCGGGCGCCTCGCTGCCCGGGGGCGGGCCCGTCCTGGCCGCGCCGGAGCCGAGGGCGGACGCGAACGGGGACGGGTACGACGACCTGGTGGTGAGCGCGCCGGGCGCGCGGGCCCGGCTGCTGCTCGGCGGCCCGCGGGGCCCGGTGCGGCCGGGCGGCACCTACACGTACGCCCGGACGCCGAAGCTGCCCGCCACCGCCCTCCCGGGCGGCGGCCCGGCCCCCGTGACGGACGTCCTCCAGGTCGCGGACTTCACCGGCGACAAGGTGCCCGATGTGGCGGTACGCGTCCATCGGGGCGAGACGCGCGACCTGGTGGCGGTGTACGCGGGCGCGGGCGCCGGTGTACGGGAGAAACCGCTGGTCGGGTTCACGACGGCGGGCTGGGGCTGAGGCGCGCGGGGGCCTCCCGTGCGCCCCCCTCCGGGTCCCCCTAGGGGATGTCACAGCTCAGCCGCAAAGACGGCCGGTTCCCGGCCCCCCGGCTTGGCGACCCGTCAGAACAGGTACGTTCGAAGGCGTGGCAGGATTCAGGATGGGGCGCGGCCGGGACGACCGGAACCCGCGACGGCAACCGCAGCAGGGACAGGGACACGGCCGGCAACAGCAGTGGCCCGACCCCCAGCAGCAGCGCGCACAGCAGCAGTACGGGTACGGGCAGCAGCAGCCGTACCCGCAGCAGGGCGAGCCGGAGTACTTCGGCGACCCGTACGGCCAGGGCCAGGGCGGATACGACCAGGGCCGGCAGCCGTACGGGCAGGGGATGCCGCAGGGATACGCGCCCGCCCAGGACCCGTACGCCAACAACCCGGGCCACACCCAGGCCTTCAGCATCGGCGAGGACCCGTACGGCGCGGGGGCGACCTATCGCGCCGGTGCCGCCACGGCGCCGCCGTCCGGCCCCCGGCTGCGCTGGAAGGAACTGCTCAACGGCATCGTGATGCGGCCGGGGCCGACGTTCTGGCAGATGCGCGACTACCCCGTGTGGGGCCCGGCGCTCACCATCACGTTCCTCTACGGCCTGCTGGCGATCTTCGGCTTCGACAAGGCCCGCGCGGACGTCATCAACACGACGCTGTCGAAGGCCGTCCCGGTGGTCCTCACCACCGGCGTGGTCTTCGTCCTCGGCGGCATGATCCTCGGCGCGGTCACCCACACGATGGCCCGCCAGCTCGGCGGCGACGGCTCCTGGCAGCCGACCGTCGGCCTCTCCATGCTGATCATGTCCCTCACGGACGCGCCCCGGCTGCTGCTCGCCCTGTTCCTGGGCGGCGACAACGGCCTGGTGCAGGTGGTCGGCTGGGCGACCTGGCTGGCGGCGGGCGCGCTGTTCACGTCGATGGTGAGCAAGTCCCACGACCTACCCTGGCCCCGGGCCCTTGGCGCGAGCGCGATCCAGCTGGTGGCGCTGCTGAGCCTGATCAAGCTGGGCACGATCTAGCGGTCGCGGATACGCGAAGGGGCCCGGGGTTCGCATGAACCCCGGGCCCCTTCGCGTACGCACTTCTCCGGACTACGCGTCCAGAACCTGCCCCTCACGGCGTACGACGGGCGGCTCGACGCTCCACGGGAAGTTGATCCACTCGTCGGTGCGCTTCCACACGTACTCGCACTTCACCAGGGAGTGCGACTTCTCGTAGATCACGGCGCTGCGGACCTCGGCGACGTGGTCGACGCAGAAGTCGTGGACGAGCTTGAGGGTCTTGCCGGTGTCGGCGACGTCGTCCGTGATCAGGACCTTCTTGCCGGAGAAGTCGATCGCGTTGGGGACGGGCGCGAGCATGACGGGCATTTCGAGGGTGGTGCCCACGCCCGTGTAGAACTCCACGTTCACCAGGTGGATGTTCTTGCAGTCCAGGGCGTACGCCAGGCCGCCGGCGACGAAGACGCCGCCCCGGGCGATGGAGACGACGATGTCGGGCTCGTAGCCGTCGTCCGCGATGGTCTGCGCGAGGTCGCGGATGGCGCCCCCGAACTTCTCGTAGGTGAGGTTCTCTCGTACGTCGCTCATGTTCTCGCTGCCGCTCACACCTGGGTCCGATGGAAATTGAGGTACGACCGCGAGGCGGTCGGTCCGCGCTGGCCCTGGTACCGGGACCCGTACCGCTCCGAGCCGTACGGCGACTCGGCGGAGGAGGTCAGCCGGAAGAGGCACAGCTGCCCGATCTTCATGCCCGGCCAGAGCTTGATCGGGAGGGTCGCGAGGTTGGAGAGCTCCAGCGTCACGTGGCCCGAGAAGCCCGGGTCGATGAAGCCGGCCGTGGAGTGCGTGACCAGGCCGAGCCGCCCGAGCGAGCTCTTGCCCTCCAGGCGGGAGGCGAGGTCGTCGGGGAGGGAGATGACCTCGTAGGTCGAGGCGAGCACGAATTCACCCGGATGCAGGATGAAGGGCTCGTCGCCGTCCGGCTCGACGAGCCGGGTGAGGTCCGCCTGCTCGACGGCGGGGTCGATGTGCGGGTACCGGTGATTCTCGAACACCCGGAAGTAGCGGTCGAGCCGCACATCGATGCTGGATGGCTGGACCATGGATTCGTCGTACGGATCGATGCGGACGCGACCCGCGTCGATCTCGGCCCGGATGTCCTTGTCTGAGAGAAGCACGTCCCGAGGATACGCAGGGTGCGCGGGGCTGCCGTAATCGGACAGACCCGCGCGTGCCACCGCGTACCGGCTACTGCTGCTCGTCCGCCACCGGGACGGCGTGCCGCAGGCGGGCGCAGCGGGGGCACCGGAGCAGCCGGCCGGGCCCGATCCGCTCGGCCCCGAGCTGCTGCATCGGGAACGAATCGGCGGTGAAGACGTGCCCCTCGGCACAGCGGACGACGGTGCGCTCCAGCGAGTCCATCAAGTGGCTCAAGTCCCTTCCCCAAGAACAAGCATGGACGGAGAAACCACCACATTAAGGGATGAACGGGACGGCACTCCAGACGGCGCCCCGACGACGCGCCCCACCCGTGGACCCCCTGCACCGTACGCCCCAACTCCGGCCCCCGGCACCCGAATCCCGCCACCTCCACCCCCGCTTCACGCCACGTGGAACGCGAACGGCCCCCGGGCGGATACGCCGGGGGGCCGGCATGGGGTAGGGTGAGCAACGATGCGAATCCCCTTCGGGGGGATCGTTGCGCGAGTGTAGTTTAATGGTAGAACATGAGCTTCCCAAGCTCAGAGCGCGGGTTCGATTCCCGTCACTCGCTCCATAACAAAGGCCCTGGTCGGTGACTAGGGCCTTGTTTGTTGTCTGGACCAATTCAGGGCCGCGTGCCATTCGCGTGCCATAAGGCGCCGATTACCGCGACGAATCAGGGTGCGCAAGCCCCATTTCGGGGACCCAGCGCCGAGCCGTCTCGAATCTTGAGACGCATTTTCAGTGACCTGGATCACAGGCGCGCGGGTAGTGCCGGTGTCTGCACCTGCGAAGGACAAAAAAGGGTGGCCGCCGACGTGTCGTGTCGGCGGCCACCCCGTCTTCTAGCGGCGCCTGCCCGGCGGAGCGGCAGGTGAACCATCCGGCCGGTATGGCATGGGAGTTGGTGGGGGCGTCCGGGGCACGGGCTTCGCAGACGGAGGCGACTGGGTGAGCTCCTGGAGCTAGTCCGCGGTCTCGGCGCGTACCTCGGCCAACTGAGCGCGGGTGATCCCGTAGCGGAGGAAGTCCTCGTCCTTGAAGCGGGCGATGCGGGAGAGCATCCCGGCGAAGATCTGCGGGTCGAAGCCGTGGTCTTTCTGGGCGCCCAGGCTGAGGAGATGGGCACGGGTGTAGTGGCCGCTATGCAGGAGTGCGACGACGTCGATGAAGTCGCGGGCCTCCGCTCGGTCGAAGAGAGCCGTCACCTTGTTGGCTGCCACGTCGTCGCGATGCAGGACGGGGCCGATGGCCATCTCGACCGGTGGGTGCAGCCGGGGGTCCACCAGCAGCTCGACGAGGGTGGCCCGTTCGAGGTCGGCCTCGGGGTTGGTCGTCGGGTCGGTGACCAGGAGCTGTATGCGCGTCTCGCCCAGCTGCCTGACGGCGACCGCCAGGCCGGCGGACCTGTAGGCCTGGGCGACAAGCTCCACCGCCGGGGCGAGTTCGGCTCGCCGGTCCCAGGTGGTGAAGAGATCGACGTCATCGGAGAGCCGCTCCACCACACGGTGGGCGCGGACAGCCTGGCCGCCCCCGAGCGCGAAGCCGTGCTCGCGGGCCGCCTCCAGACCGATGCGGATCAGGCGCTGGTGCAGTTCGTCTTCCACTAAGCGGCGGCCGCCGCTCGCAGCTCGGGGAACCGGTTCTCCCACAGCGTCCGCAGTGCGGCAGGCAAGACCAGCACTGTCCACAGCCTGTGCAGCGTGCTGGCGTCGAGATACATCCGGAGATCCTCCGGGTCCTGGCTCTCGCGCAGTACTGTCTCGTACATCACGGCCACGTCGGCATCGTCGGTGAGGTCGAAGGGGCGGGGCGGGCCCCAGTCGAGTCGCTTGGGCAGGCAGACGGTGCCGCGCGTCACGCCGTTCAGCTCGTCGAGCGTCTCGGCGACGGCGTATCGCCGTGCTGACGCGAATCCCCAGGGCTGCCCGCTCATGTCTCCATGATGGCGCACCCCGCGCGGGACAGCAGCGGTTGTGCCAAGCCAGTAGCCGCCCTGCACGGTGAACAAGGTCGTCACGCTTCCTCCGCCTCCCTCGTGAAATTGTCGGTCGTCGCCTCGTCTCGGGAGCGGGGGACGAACGGGTGGATCGTCGCCCCTCCCGCTTCCTCCTGCTCGGCGACCTCGGCCTCTGCTTCCGCGCGCTGGCGACGGACGTCGACGTCGATGGCTCCGGCGAGTTTGCGCTGGTGCTTGCGCGTGGAGTGCTGGTAGATGAGCTGGGCGCGCTCCGATGAGTGGCCAGCGCGGACCATGAGGTCCTTCATCTTCGCGCCGGTATCGGCGGCGATGGTGTTGCCGGTGTGCCGCAGGTCGTAGAAACGGAAGCCCTCGTGCAGGCCGACCTGGTCGCGGGCCTTGCGCCACTTGCGGCCGAAGGTCGTGCCGCGCAGCCGGGCCCCACGCTCGCCGACGAAGACCAACCCCTCGGGGCCGGCCTCGGCGAACCATTCGAGGTGACGGCGCACATCCAGGTGCATGAAGCCGGGCAGCGCGATCTCCCGTTTCCCCGCGCGGGACTTGGGGTCGCCGATCACCCGGCGGCCGACGTTCAGCTCGGGCGCTGCCCTGCGTACATAGAGGGCACTGCCGTCCGGGGCGATGTCTTTGCGACGCAGCTCGGCCAGTTCCTCCGGCCGCATGGAGGCGAACGCGCCGAGCAGGACCATCAGCCGCCAGCGGATGCCGATCGCCTCGGCGACCGCGAAGACCTGCTCGACGGAGGCGACAGGGCGTTCGTCGGCTTCCTCTTTGCCCGCGCCGCGGATGCGGCAGGGGTTGCGGCGGATCATGTCGTCGTCGACGGCGGTCTCCATGACGGCCTTCAGCAGCCGGTACGCCTTGGCCACCTGCGTCTTGCCCGTGGCCTGGAGGCGCTCGGCCCGCCAGGTGCGGACCTTGGCGGGGCTGATGACGTTGACGTATTGCTGCCCGAACGTCGGGGCGAGGTGGAGCCGCAGCAGACGGCGGTACAGCTCGTCCGTCGTCGGCGCGACGCCGCGTTCGTCGATCCAGCGCTTGGCGTAGTCGGCGAACAGCACCTCGCCAGCTGTCGGGTCGAGCCAGTCGCCCCGCGACTGGTCGGCCTGCATCTGCGAGAGGAAAACCTCGGCGTCCTTCTTCGTCTCGTACGTCTCCGGCGCTGGGCGCAGGATCCCGTCCGTGCCGGGGTAGCGGGCCTGGTAGCGGCCGGAGGGCAGCTTGCGTATCGCGCCGAAGCTGCGGCGCGGCGCCTTCTGGCGCGGACGCCCCACTACGCCGCACGCCCGTAGCGGGAGCGCCGGGTGCGGACCGGCTCGACCGTCCGCTCCTCGATATAGGCGGCCAGAACGCTGTCGGCGATGCGGACGTGCTTGCCGACCTTGACGTAGCGGATGCGCCGCTCGGAGACGAGGCGCCGGATGAAGCGCTCTCCGACACCAAGGCGCTCGGCGGCCTCGACAACGCCGAGGAGACGGTCAGCCATGCGGGATCACCTCCTTCGCGGCGAGGAGGTACGGGAGAGCAGGGGGTGTGGCCGTTCGGCGCAAGGAGGTTCCTTCTCGGGCACGGCGAGGCGACTTCCGCAGATGCCGGGTGTTGATCGCTCAGATGCGGGCGAAGTGAAGTGGGCTGTGGCTCACGGGCGTTGGCGCACCCGGGTGCGAGCTGGCGGCCGGGCCGCTACGGGGCCTCGCTGAGGAGGTCGAGCGGGGAGACGCCGAGGGCGGCTGCGATGGCGACGAGGTCGTCGACATCGCAGCGGCGCTGCCTGCGCTCGATGCGGGACAGCATCGTGAAGGTCATCGGGCGGCCCAGCGCCGTCACGCGGTCGGCCAGCTGCCGCTGGCTGACACCGCCTGCGGCGCGGGTCCGTTCGATGGACCGGGCGGTTCGCTGCCCGGTCAGGCCGATTCCCAAAGGGATTTTGATCATGCCTATTTTGTAACTCTGGATTCCCGGTTTCGGAAACCGTGGATCCGCTGCTATATTCCGCGGCTTTGTTGTCAGGTCTCCTGCCGGACCAGTGCGCTGGGCGCAATATAGACCGGGATTCCCGGTTGGCGAAATCATCGGGGCGCGACGCGGGGCACTCCACCAGAACATCGACTCCGACCTGGCATGACGTCGGGCACGGAACCATGGATTGCCTGCCGTCCGAGTCTTACCGGTTGCCCCTTTTCGCCCCGTTGCAATGGCGGACTATTTCGCCAGCCGGGGATTCGGGCTTACTGTTTGGATCCCCCCGCAGGGACGTGTTCGCCGTCAGCTGTTTGATTTCCCGGCGAAATACTGGACTTGCGCGGGGCGGGTGTGGCTGTGTTGGCCATGCCCGAAAGCAAGCAGGCCCCCGGCGCGCCAACGCCGAGGGCCCAGAGTCCCCTACCGATATCGCCCGCATCTGAGCAATCAAGCGGTGGCGTCGCATGCCACCGGGTGAGGAACGTCTATGCCCCACAGTAGGGCCTGCACGGCACTACTCGCGCCCCTGTCCGCCCACTCCCCCGCGTCACCGGCCCTCGCCGCGAAGGCGGGGCGATAGGCGTGGCGCGGATCCGCACCATCAAGCCCGAAGCCTTCGAGTCCGAGGACCTCGCGAGCGTCTCGGTCACCGCGATGGTGACGTTCTTCGGACTGCTCACCCAGTCCGACGACGCCGGGCGCTTTCGCGACCATCCGGCGGTCATCGCCGGGCGGCTGTGGGCGCTGCGCCGCGAGCACACTCCCGCCGACGTCGCCGACGACCTGGAGCAGCTGGCCCAGGCGGGGCTGATCTGCCGCTACATCGGCTGCGACGGCAAGCGGTGGCTGCACATCGTCACATGGGACCGCCACCAGCGCATCAACCGGCCCTCCGACTCGCGACTGCCGCGCTGCCCGGCCCACGACGCCGTGAAGGCGTGCGGGGAATGCGAGCGCACCCAGTGCCCCGCCGCACACCGCGACCCGGCGCCTGCCGAAGGCACACCGGAGGCGTGCGACGCCGCCGAGTCCGCAGCCCTCTCGACGAGCGGCGAGGCGTCGGCGCCCCGCTTCGATATTGAGCTTGCGGCCTCCGAGAGCACCCACGCCGCAGCCGCCGACGCGCCCCAGACCTCCACCCCCGCTGTGACCCAGGCCACCAATCCCATGGTGACCCACGCCACCATTGTGGCGCCGAGTGTGACCCGGGCCACCACGATGCGTGTGACCCAGGCCACCATGCCGGTCGAGGTCGCGGCCGAAGCCGTTGCCGCACCCCTCGCCCCCGCGCCCACCGCCCCGGTTCCGCTGGATGATGAATCCGCAGGTCAGGGCCTTCCAGAGGATCAGGGCGTGGTGATCGGGGCCACATTCAGTGAGGCTTCACGTACTGGATCTAGGATCGTGGATCCTGGATCTTCCCGTAGGGGGCGCGCGGCGCCCGCGCCGCCTTCCGCTTCCGAGGGACAGCCGGGCGAGGCGGGTGCGGGTGAGTGGTCGGCCAAGCGGCTGATGAGCGAGTACATCCGCGCCTGCCCCGGCGGTCGCGCCCCGAAAGCGTTCCTCGGCCACCTCGGCAAGCAGATCCGGCTGCTGCTGGAGGAGGGCTACGGACCCGACGTGCTGCGCCCGGCCCTGGAGCGGCTGCGGGCCAAGGGCCTGCACCCCAGCGTGCTGCCCTCGCTGGTGAACGAGGTCCTAAACGCCGAGCCGGTCCTGGCGTCGTCCGGCTGGAGCACGTCGTCCGCCTCCGGCGCGGGGCCCTGGGGCCACGCCCCCTCCCCCACCACCGGGTACACGCCGTACCTCAACGCCAGCGAGCCGACCGGGATCTTCGGAGTCGCCCTGTGACCGCCCTCGCGGCTGGCCCGCGCACGAGCGGCGAGAGCCCGGCGATGGCCTGGATCGCCCGCAAGCTCGCCGAACGCAACATCACCCTCAACCCGACCACCCCCGAGGTGGACGCCCCGGAGCCGTCTCCGGCGCTGGAGGCCGCGCAGCTGCGCATCCCGATCGACTACCGCGACGCCCGCGTCTCGCACCCGCAGGTGGAGGCTGTGGCCGGTGCGGCGGTGGCGCCGGGCGATGATCCGCTGGCCCCGCAGTTCGGTGCGTCCGGGCGGCGCCGTATCGCCCACGGGCCCAGCCTGCTGCTGTGGGGTGACACCGGTGCGGGCAAGACCCACCAGGCGTACGCGGCGATCCGGTCCCTGACGGCGGCCGGGTGCGGTGTGCAATGGCAGGCGATCAAGGCCGCCGACCTGTACGGGCAGATGCGCCCCCGCAGCGGCACCGACCCCGAACCCCTGCTGCGCCGCATCATGCGCACCCCGCTGCTGCTCCTCGACGACCTCGGCGCCGCGAAAAACAGCGAGTGGACCGAGGAGATCAACTTCCGGCTGCTCAGCTGGCGGGCCGAGCACCACCTGCCGACGATCATCACCACCAACCTCGCCCCCGTCCGCACCGAGCGGACGGACCCGCGCCAGCCGGTGCTGCGCGCCAGGGTCGGCGACCGGATCCTGTCCCGCCTGTCGGGCATGTGCACCCCGGTCCATCTGGACGGCCCGGACCGCCGCTACCGCCCCGCCGCCTGACCGCCATCGCGCCCACGCGCCGCATCAACCCGGACCGGACCGAACCCGGACGGCAACCGGCGCCGGGCCGGACCACCGCACCGAACCCGGACCACGGCGAACCCGGACCGCATCCGACAACCCGGACCGAACTCGGACGGGACCGGACCCGGACCGGCCCATGGCGAACCCGGACGGGACGGAAACCGAAGGGAACCCGGACGGAGACGGGGATGGTCCGGTGCGCAGAACCCGGACGGAACCCGGACGGCTCCAGAAACAGGCCGGACGGCCCCACCGAACCCAGACGGCAACCCGGACGGCAGCGAACCCGGACCGGAGCCCGGACAACGCCTGGTGACCCGGACGACGGCGAACCCGGACGGCACCCGGAGCCAGGCCGGACCGCCGCACCGAACCCGGACAACAACCCGGACCGGAGCGAACCCGGACGCGAGCGGGGAACGGCCCCCCGGACGGGGCCGCGTCCGCGGACGGTGCGGGCGAAGGTCGCCGCCGGACGCCAGCGCCGCTCGGCAGCAGCGCCGCAAAAGCCAGCGCCCGCCACGCCTTGGGCGTGAGACAGGACATGGCCCGCGCCCTGTCCCGCCACTACGCCCGCTGCCTCATCTGCAACTGACCTCCACCCCCCATTGATAGGGCCCGAACCACCCGATGAACAACGCAACAACGCCCGGCTCGCCGAGCCCATACCAGCCCAGGACGCAAGCCGAATCCCTTGCTATGGACGGCAGTTCTCCGAACGGCATCGCGCTCCCAAGCGGAGCAAGTTATCCCTTTGGAGACTCCACCCTCGGCGGAGTCTCCAAAGGGTCCCCCGCCCCTGGAGGGCAGGGCCTCGTCCGGCGCCGGGGGACGCTGGACGAGGAGGCTGCGACCGGGGGCGGACCGCAGAGGGGAGAAGACCAGCAACCCGCCGCGCCGACGCGCAGCGCATCGTCGTCTGCGTCGTCGCGTGCGCGCCGACGCTCCTACCAGCGCCGCCAGCGTCCCCATGTGCGCACCACGCGTCTGAGCGACGACGAACTCGCCCGCATCACCGCCGCTGCCGCGGCTGCGGGTGTCACCGTCGCCGGCTTCCTGGCCCGCGCCGCCCTTGATGCGGCCCGTGATCTCGACCGCGCTGCCGCTGCAGTGGCGGGTGAACGCGAGCTGGTCGCGGAGCTGTTCGCCGCCCGCCGTCACCTCGGCCACGTCGGCAACAACCTCAACCAGCTGGCCCGGGCCATCAACTCCGGTGACCGCCCCGCCGATGCCCACCTCGACGCCGTCCTTGATTCCGTGCAGCGGGCCACCGCCCACGTCCAGGCCGCCACCGACCAGCTCGTCGACCACCACCCCGACCAGCACACTGGGGCACGTGCCGACCGGGGCGGGTGCGGGACTCAGCGGTTCAGGTCCCGGTACTCCTCCAGCATGCGGAGCCCAGGGGCCAGGAAGTTCCGCGTCCCAGAGCAACGCTGCTCATCAGGAAGCACCCATGTGTGCCAACACGACAAGCAGCAGACCACCCGCACATGCTCCGGATCAGTCTCGGCGCTGCTACCGCATCGTGGGCACCTCTGCATTGGGTCTCCCTACGCCGACAAGTCGAACTCGCCCAGCTTGGCACCGCCCAGGAAGTCGGTCCACTCAACCGCTGTGAACTCAACCGTCCGGCCAGTCTCCGAGTTACGGACGGCCACCTTGCCGGGGATGTTGGTCGCCACCTCGACACAGCGTCGGTCGTTCGGGTCGTACTTGCACACGCTCGACGTGTGGAACTCGAATTCAGGTCGCTCAGCCATCGTGCGTTTCCTTCCTCCGAAGAACGGGGAATCGGTCCCCGCACCGTCGTGAACTTGCTGGCCCGCCCGGCCGTCTCCGCCTCACGGGGCGTGCGACCGGGCGGGGGCTTACCCCGAACCCCCGGCTGGGGCGGGACCACTCGTGACAGTTGGTCTCACCGGGGGTCGGGAGTCTCAGACTTCGCCGTCCTTGGAGTACTTGCGGCGGGGCATGTTGCGGGCAAGCGGGTTGCGCGGGATGTAGACCACACCTGAGCGCACGTCCAGCGCACCGCCGCACTTGGTCCACCAGCCCTCGGGAGAGTCCGCGTACGGGCCGTCAGGGTCGTCTACGAGGTTCACGAGCACCGGGGTCGGTAACGAGCATGCGGGCTGCCTGTGCAGCCTCTCAGGGATAGTCGTCACCTCAGCCCCTCCGGCTCGTTCGCCGGGCGGAACGCGCCGGTCTCCCACGTTTCCCCGCCGTCCGGCGGTGCCAGCGTGACCATGCGTGTGTCACCGTCCCACGCAACAGCCTTCCCGAGCCGCCCGCCCGCCGTGTCCTTGACCAGCACGCCGGGGGCGGGAACCCACGGAGGTCCGGGTACCACTGCCCACATCAGAGCGACCCCACGGGACGCGTCCATACCTGCGCCTGCCACGTCTCCGCATCGGTCGGCGACCGCAACGCGGCAGGGTCTACCGCCCACTCGGCACCACCACCCGGCGGAACCAGGTACGCGACCCCCTCGAACAGCTTGCTTACCTCACCGATCCGGCCGCTCGTCGTGTCCACCGCGTACGCGCCCGTGGTGGGGGTCCAGTGGTCAGCCATGGTCTCTCGCCGTCCCCTCGCGTGGTCGTGCCGGGATCGTCCCGCTCGGCAGCGGGACCACGTAGGGGCATCCCTAGGGGCAAGTCGCCACCGCGTCCCCGTTCGCCATCCGTCTAGGGGCAGCCGTAGGGGCAAGATGGGCCCATGGCCATCGGGGAACTGATCACAGACCTTCGGAAGGCTCGCGGGTGGAGCCAGGGGCGGCTAGCGTCGGCGATCAACGACACCTTCGGAACGAACCTCGACCGGGAGTATGTGAGCCGTTGGGAGCGTTCCAAGGTCACGCCCGGCCCGTTCTACCTGCGGTGCCTGTCCGCAGTCCTCGACGTGCCCCTAGCAGTGCTTGAGGGTGAAGTGAAGCGCCGTACGTTCCTGACCGATGCGGCCGGAGCCGCCATAGCCCCTGTCGTGGCCTCGGACCTGCTGTCCGCAGGGTTCGCCGCCCGCCTGTCCGGCGGTCCCACAGCGGATGCCTGGGAGGCCAAGCTGGCCACGTACGGCACCGAGTACATGAGCCTGGGCGCCGCCGACATCCAGCGGCGGGTCAGCGCGGAACTGGTCACCGTGCAACAGCAGCTCGACACACCCCAACTCTGGTCTGCGGCCTCCCGGTTGATGACCTTGTACGCCAAAACGTTTCCGGGATCGGACGGCTCCAAGGCCGTCCACTGGTACCGCATGGCAGCCAAGGCCGTCGACCACTCTGGAGACGAGGCGGCACGCGTGTGGGTCCGGGGCCGCGCGGCCATCGCCCTGGGGTACGAGGGGGCGTCCCTCGGCGTTGCTGACATGCTGGCCGATCAGGCAATGGCGATCAGCGACAAGCCCTCGCTCGGGCTGCTGAACGCCATCTTCGGCAAGGCCCACGCGGCAGCGATCCGAGGAGACCACGACACAGCGCGGAGACTCATCGAGCAAGGTCGACGAGTCTTCGACAAGACGGGTTCGTACGAGCAAACCAGCGACTACGCCGTGCCCTGGTGGCGAGTCAACGTGTTCATCTCACTGCTTGCCGCCCGGCTCGGGGACGAGAAGACGGCCGTAGCGGCGCAGGACGCAGCACGGACAGAACTGCCCCCCACGCTGCCTCGATTCGCCACGCACCTTGCAATGCATCGCGGGCTGATGATCGCTCGGTCCGGGGACAGCACGGGAGGGGTGGCCTACTCGCGGGCCGCTCTGGAAGCCCTGCCCCCTGAAAAGCACTCCTTGACCCTCCGGCTCCTCATGGCAGAGGTAGAGGGCCGGCCGATGCACTGAGCGTGCGGCCACTGGGAGCCACCAGGCCACCTCCTCAGGTCGGGCAGCGCAGAGTTGGAGCAGGGGGATCGGAGCAGCGGTGCCCAGAACCCGGTTGAGCGCAGCCATCTGGACGTCGGCTGAACGCTCCTCCTGTTGCCGCCGACAGCCCGGCCAGGTGGTAGGTGATCCGCCGTCACTATCGGAGTGGTGACATCGCTCAACCCGCCTGCAGACGGCGATCGCGGCCCTTGTCGTAGCGCAGCCGGTCAATCAAGGGGCGGGGTGCAGAGCGGTGTGGGCGAGGATGGCGAGTTGGATGCGGTTGCTAGTGCCGGTCTTGAGGCGCAGGCGGCGCAGGTAGGTGTCGACGGTGTGGGGGCTCAGCTGCATGCGGCGGGCGATCACGTGGTCGGTGGAGCCCTGGGTGAGGTGTGTGAGGAGTTCCTTCTCGCGGGCGGTGAAAGCGGGCAACGGTGCAGTGTGAGCGGTCATGGCTGGCCTCCGTGTGCTGGTGGGTGTCGCAGGCGGCTGACAGGGCTGGTCGAGGGGTCACGGCCCCCAGCCGTTGCCGCTGCCGCCGTCGTTGCAGACTTGCTGCGGTCCTGACGGCAGGGCGCCGAACTCCTTCAGGAGGGCAAGGTCCTCCGGGCTGAACCGCTTCACGTACTCCTCGGCCGTGACCCAGTGGCATCGGGTCAGGGCATTGCCCTCGGCATGGGCGGCGGCCGGGGCGCCCAGGGCGAGCAGGGCCGCGGTCACGGCGGTGAGGGCGAGGCGCTTCAGCTTCACGAGGACTCCGTTGGTCGGTCGGGTGAGGAGAGGGCCCCGGAAACCGGCGGAACGGCCGGCGGGGACGTGTTCAGCATGGCCGCCGCCGAGCCCCTGCACCACATGTCCCACCTGTCACTAAAGTTGCGTGGCAGTAAGAGGAGCGGGGGACGAAGTGGACAAAGAGCTTCATCTCGGGATGTTGTCGGGCGTCGGTGGGGAAGCGGATCGGGAGGTCTACCAGTGGGTGGCCGAGCACCGCCGTCTCGACGCGGGGGCCGCGGCCGAGGCCCTCGGTCTGGACACGGCGGATGCGGCTGCCGCGATGGAGCGGCTGGTGGCGGCCCGGCTCGTCCAGGTCGACCCGGAGGAGCCCGGGACCGGGTATGCCGTAGCTCCCGAGGTGGCGGCCGTGCAACTGGCCGCTCCGGTGGAGGAGGAGATCCGGGCCCGCCAGCAGCAGCTCCTGCAGATGCGTCGGCAGTTGCAGCAGTTCACCTCCGCCTACCAGCGCGGGGTACAGGCCGCGGGCGGTGCGCTGGAGGTCGTCTCCGGCATGCACACGGTGCGCACCCTCATGACCCGGGCCGCCTCGGCCTGCCGCAGTGAGGTCTTCACCTGTCAGCCCGCGGGCGGCTTCCGCACCCCCGAGACCCTGCGCGACACGCTGGAGCGCGACCGGCCCCTGCTGGACCGGGGTGTCCGGCTGCGGGTCCTGCACCCCCACACGTCCCGCTTCCACGCCCCCACCCAGGCGTACGTCGCCGCCGCAACCGAGCTCGGCGCCGAGCACCGCACCGCGCACGAACTGTTCGGCCGACTCGTCGTGTACGACCGCGAGACGGCCTTCCTCCCCCTGAGCGATGGCAGCTGGGGCGCGGTGGTGGTCCGCGAACCGCACACCGTCGCCTACCTGTGCGAGCTGTTCGAGCAGGCCTGGGAGCAGGCCGCCGTGTTCGCGGACGCCGCCAGCCAGGGCCTGGAACAGGTCGCCCGCGAGATCGACCAGACCATCCTGCGGCTGCTGGGCGCGGGCCTGAAGGACGAGGCCATCGCGCGCCGCCTGGGCATGTCCCTGCGCACAGCCCGGCGCCATATCGCCGACATCATGGACCGCCTCGGAGCCGACAGCCGCTTCCAGGCCGGAGCGGCCGCCGCCCGAACCGGTCTCCTCGACCCCGACCCGCAGGACTCGATCGCTCCCTGAGCCGCGCTGAACCGGCCCTGCAGGTCTGCTACTGACGTTCACATGCAGATGGCGATCTCTGGAAATCGCAGTCCTTGATCGCCTTCACCCCAGACCTGCTCGCTCAAGTTCCCCACCAGCTCCGGCGTGCCGACCCCCGAGACGTGGCGGCCACGGTGACGGGGCCAATGCATGCACTCGGACGGGAGTGGGGTCGTGGGCTTAGCCGCGCCCCCTGGTCCCTCCACACCCCGCGAACCGGCTCCCCAGCCCTGTTGTCAGCCCGCCGCCGCCACCCATCAACTCACTTTTGCTGCCTGCCTGTTGCTGGCCCATACATGCCTAGGTGGTGACCGGACCGAGAGGCGGAAATCCGGGACCTGGTGACCGGGACCCCAGGTGCGGGGACGGAATCTCGCGGATTTTCCCACTGCTTCCCGGCGCGCAGGATTCTTCCTGTCAGCACGAACATCACGGGCCCAACCGCCGAACGGCATCCTTGGGGCCGCGACAGGAAGGAGGCGCCGGATGGGGCCCACGACTCAGGCTCCCGAGAAACCGCAGGAGATCTTCGTCCAGGAAATCGCCCTGTTCCTCTCGGTCCACCTCGGACGCGCTCCGGGCCTGCTGTGGCCCGAACACGAACCTTCCGCCCCCTACGACGCTGAATCCACGCTGCCCGCCGCCCTCGCCCACCACCTGGGCCGGGACGTAAGCGTCCTGACCAGCCCCACCGGCGCCCCGCACCGTCCTCACGCCGCCCCGACCGCACAGGACGTACTGGCCTACCAGCTCGACGGGGCCGACACCTGGCACATCACCCCGCCAGCCGGAAACCCGTTGACCCTGCGCCTGCGCACCGGGGAAATGCTGTATGCCCCGGCCGGATCCCACGTCACCACGCAGCCACTGCCCGGGTCCCGGACCCTGGTGCTCGCTCTCGGCCCCGCCCTTTGAACACGGGGCGAGCCGAGCCCCCGCCGGTCTCCTCGGCCCCGATCCGACCAGCGGCGGCCACCACGCCACCGCACCCCCGACCGCGCGACGGTCGCCGGCCCTTCGGCGCCCGCCTCAACGGCCAGAGCCGATCCACAAACACCCCGCCCGGGCGCTTCGCCGCGCCCGGCAGCCTCTGCGTATCGCCAATGGAGAAGACCATGCCCGAGAACTCCACCGTTCCCCGCCCGTCCCGCCGACCGACGGCGATCCGGACCGCCGCCGCCACCATCACCGCCATGATCGGCCTGTCCATGGTGCCCGCACTCGCGACCACGGCCTACGCGGACGGCCCGGACTGCGACCAGGGCGCCTTCTGCGTGTGGGAGGACGCCGACTTCCAGGGACGCAAGTTCACTGGGACCGGCGACGGCCAAGCCTGGTTCACCGGGGGAGCGTCCTGGCTAAACGACGTGGTGAGCTCGGCGAAGAACAACACCGGCAAGTGGGTCGGCGTCTACGAGGACATCGGACCGCAGAAGATCATCAGCTGCTTCCCGCCCAACACCCAGCTCGCGAACTTCCGGGACAGCAAGCTGGGCGACGCCAACGACAAGGCCTCCGCGTACGTCATCGGCAACAGCGAACAGGACGCGTGCGGCATCGCGACACAGGCCACCAGAAAGATCAACTGCGACGAGGCCAAGCAGGACCCCGGCGTATCGGCGTCCGTCGGCAGCGGGTTCGCGCCCGGCAGCAGCGGCAACGCCAGCAACCTGGCCCTGTCTGCGCTAAGCATGCTCCAGGACGCATACCGCACGAAGGCCCAGCGTGGCGCAACCGTCCAGAAGCTGGTCGAGGGCGCATCCCGGGCGCAGCCCGGGCTCAACATCATGGTCTACGACGTCAAGCACGACCCTGACGACAGAGACCCCAACAAGCCGCGCTGGATCGACTCGCTCACCGGAGTCCACGAGGTGGGCGACGTGCTGTACTGCAACCAGTGGGACGGCACCATCCATACGTACCGGATCTGGGCCTTCGAGGGCGGTGAGTTCACCAACCAGTCCGACGGCGGCTGGATCAACTGGGGCTTCTACGGCCGCTTCACCCGCATGAACCCCGACGGTTCGGCCAACTCCGAAAGCGGCTCCCGGGTCCGTTTCTACCCGCAGGCCAACGGCACCCCGCGCTCGATCAACGGCATCAGCCCCGACTTCGGGACCGCCGGAGGCGGCACCGGCACCAGCGGCGGCTCGACCGGCGGCACGTCCGGCGCCTCGAACCGGCCGGCACACGGCCAGGTCGCGGCCCTGACAGCCGCCAACGGCCTGGCCGTCGACCTGGCACAGGGCAGCACCACCCCGGGCACCAGGGTCCAGGCCTATGGCAAGAACAACTCCGACGCCCAGAAGTGGGCGTTCTGGGACAAGGGCAACGGCAACTGGCTGATCGAGACCAACTTCCGTGGCGGCATGGTGATCGACCGCGATGTCAACTCCAACCGCACCGGCCTGTGGAAGACGGCAGAGGGCGCCACCAACCAGCTCTGGCAGTTCGCGGACGCGGGCAACGGCTGGGCCCAGATCCGCAACAGCCGCGACGGGAACTGCCTGACAGCCGACACTGCCGGGCAGGCGCTCGCAGTGCAGAGCTGCGATGGCAGTGACCACCAGAAGTTCCGGCTCGGCTGACCGCAGGGGAAGAACGGGACACCCCACTGGGATCTTTCCAGCGGGGTGTCCCCCTCGACCAGTTCCCCTCACGACCCCACCAGGTGTCCGCGCCAGCACCGTCGGCAGACACAGCACACGACCTCCCGGTCTGGCACATGAGCTGCCTGTCGCACGGTGGGGCCCGCATGCATCCGGGCCTGTACATCAACGGCGACCAGCGCGCGATCGAACCGTGCACTGGCGCCGACAACGCCCCAACTGCCCTCTCTCGCTACCTCATCCTCCCCCTTCGGCCAAAGGAATCCCCATGACCAAGACCCTGCCCCGCCTCGGCCTGACCGTTGCCGCCCTTGCCGCAGCAGCCACCGCCCTCCTCAACCCCGCCCTCACCCACCACGGCAACAACGATCACCACAGCAGCGCCATAACCCGCCCCCTCTGCAACGACGTCAAGGCCGCCGGCTGCCTCCACGAGGACTAACCCTCGGTATCCCCGGTACAGCAAGGCCCGCCGCAGCACCCCTGCGGCGGGCCTCACCCATGCCCGGTACCAACCCTGGACCCGTTCAAGACCGGTGGCGAAGGAGTACAGGAAGGGCAGGTCGGCATCGCATGCGAGGTTCAGCCGGCGGTAGCAGTCGACCAGGCCCGCCCCGGTGTCCAGGAGCTGGTGAACCTGGTACAGGCATTCACGGGTGGCCGCGGCCCGTCGGACGGCGACGGGCCGGTCTTGGCCCAGCAGGCGTTTTGCGCGGCGACTTCCCTCCAAGCCGCCTCGGCCAGGCCGTGCCACAGGCTCCGTCGATCCATCCACTGCGCGATGGCGGGGGCAGCGTCGGTGACGGCCTGGGCGAAGTCCGAGGCCACGTCCACCAGGGCACGTATGGAGGATGCCCTGGCCGCGCCGAGAGCGGTCACTGGCTCCGTGTCGACTGCAGCGAGGCGGCCACGACCCCCACCACTCGGAAAGAGGGGATCGCCCTCGCCGAGATGCTCCAGGCCGTCGGCCGCGGCTGGTACAGCGAGCTGGCCCCGCTCCTTCGGCAGCACGCGGAGGAACTGACCAGGGTCCGCCCTCCCAGCCCGGCTCCGGCTCCGTCCACCCCCTGGCCAGTGGATCCCATCCAGGCCCCGATGCTTCCCCATCATTGGGGCCCAGGGGCATCAACTCCGCCCCGTCCTTGGCCTGACGGTGTGCTCAGCTGCGAGTGGTGGGCAGCCATCCGTTCTGGACGGCGTGGGCACCGGCCTGGAAGCGGCTGCGGGCGCCGAGGGCGTCTATGAGCTCGGCGGCGATGCGGCGAGCGGTCCGGGGGGAGACCCCGAGACGTTTGGCGATGGCCTCGTCGGTCAGTCCCTGCAGAAGCAGGTGGAGTGTCTCGCGGTGCTGGCGGGTCAGCCCGTCCATGTCGCGTTCCGCCACGGTGCCCAGGGGGGTCGCTGCCTGCCAGATACTCTCGAAAAGCGCGCACAGGGCGGCGATGGTGCCTTTGTAGCTGAGCACCACCGCACCGGCGTGGGCGTCGTCGGTGTCCAGGGGCAGCACGGCCTCGCGCCGGTCCGAAATGATCATCCGGATCGGCAGGGTGGGGGTGGTGCGGACCTGCCCGCCGCGCTGGTGGAGCCAGTCCACGTGGTCGCGGGTGGGCTGGTGGTTACGGACACTGTCGAGGTAGACGGTGCGCATGGCTATGCCGCGGTCGAGAAGTTCGACGTTGGGGCGACGGCTGGCCTCCAGGTCGCTGGCCGTGTGCGCACCACCGGGCGCGAAAGTCATCATTTCGTGGCGGGTGTCGGCAGCCATCCGCGCCAGTCGGTCGCGGATCTCCTCCGGCCCGTGCAGGCTCTCGACGCCGGCAGCGCTGTACGGCCGCAGCGCGGAGCACTCGGCGATCAGTTGCGCGGCGGCTGCCCGGGAAGCGGCCACCCTCTGCTGATGGGCTGCCAGTTCGGCCTGCTGGCGAGCCAGCTCGGCCTGCTGGCGGGCCAGCAGCAGCTCCATGGCGTCTTCCGGGTTCAGCGGCCGGAACCCGGCGTCCTTCTGGCCCGAGGGCCTGACCAGGGCGAGGGCGCTCAGGCGGTCCAGGCAATTGCGCAGTGCCGTCTCATCAAGGGCAAGACGGTGGGCAAGTTCGCCCACCCCGTCCTTGGGGTGGGCGAGCAGGGCGCGGTAGACGCGTTCGGCCTCATTGTCGAGGCCCAGGAGCTCAAGCATGGAGATATCCCACAGTAGTGGCACAAGTTTGACCGGGGAAAAATCATAAGCGCCCGGGCATGTCTCCTGGTCAGTTCCTGTTCCTGCATAAACAGGCCCCGCCTGCTGTCTGTACGAAGGAATGCGCGCTGCCCACGATGGCTGCATGTATCTCGTGCATGTCCGACTCCGTGCCCCGGATCACACCGGTCTCCCCCCTGACGCAGCGCAGCTGTTCCTGAGCCAGGCCCGTGAGGGTGAGGGCGTGGAACACATCAGCGTCCACACCGACGGTCTGGAGGAGCCGGTCGTGGGGGTCTACCTCACGGCTGCCTCGCTGGCGGATGCGGAGCGCACAGCGGTGCTCGTCTGCCACCGGGCCCTTCTCGCGTGCTCCTCGCTGGCCGGCCTGTCCGTGCTGGCCTGCGGGGCCGCTCTGGTCCCCGAGTACTGGGACGGGCTCCTGGAGTGCGGTGGACGGGATATGCAGTTGCAGGATCCGTCCACCAGAAGTCCCTTCCACCCGTTCTGATGACGCAGCAGAGTAAGGGCATCGGCAGGAAGGAACCGGCCGACACCCGGGGGCCCGCGAAAGCGTCCCGGGATGCAACCACCGCGATTCACCCCGGGGGGAACCCAATGTCCGTGCTCGCCATCCGCGTCGTCAGGACCACCGCCGCCGCATTCCTCGCCGTCGGCGCACTGAGCCTGGCCCATTCGGCCACCGCGGACACCACCACGGAATCGCGCCGTGCCGTTGCCGCCGACCCGGTGACCCCTCCTCTCCACCTGGTCCTCGACCCGACGAGCCGTCCCGGGGACAACAAGCACCCGGTCGACGTCACCTGGGGTCACTGAAACTCCGCCGCGGGTGCGGGCCCCGGGACAGGGCCCTGCCGCACAGGCCCCGGACGGATCCCTCCCGCTTAGTCACAGCCCGCCGGGTGCTGCCCACCCGATACCCGCCCCGCTGTTGCCCGTACTTCCGCTTCCCCCCCCCGAACTGAGGGTCACCATGCTTCGCAGTCTCATTGCCACCGTTGGCGCACTGGCCGTTGCTGTCCGCTCCTTCACTTCCGCGGGCGAACAGTCCTCCGCGCACGGCAGCGGATCGTCGGATGTCACCGCGCTGGCCCGGCCGGCCGGTGATGTGCCGCTCTGCTGCTGACCCCACATGACTTTGCGGCGGGCGCGGGCATCCCGTATCGCCGAAACACCGCACCGGGGCGCCGCAGTCGCGCCGTACCCCGGTATGCACGGCCCGCCCTGAACGAGAGCGTGCGCATCCGGCGTGTGCCGACGCCGCCGGATCCTTCTCCCACGGCCGACACCAGAGGCCGACAGGGCCCTGCCGCCGAAGGAAACCGGGACCCTCTACTCCTCGTTTCCCCATCTTTCTTTCCCACCAGCTTGCCAACCGCCGAATACCCGGCCAGCCACTACAGGCATGCCCGGCGAACTATCGGCTTCCGTCGCTGTGCGACTTGAACGCACCGACAGAACAGAGAACTTGGAGGACGCATGGCGGCCAAGATGAAGCATTCGCCGGACCATGAGGACGAGTCCTACGACGTTGTCCAGCACCAGGACCCGGGCCAGAACTGCCTGACTCCGGTCATCCAGCTCCCCGCAGATGCCGCCCTCGCCGTTGTCAGCGCCCTGACCGGGATGGTGCGGGAAGCGCACAGGCAGGAGCGGACCGACCCCACGCCGCCCGGCGCCCTCAAGCGGGCGCAGGAGTTCGAGGAGGGCGACGTCTTTATGATCGAACCTCCTTTCGAGGGGTTCGTCTCGGGCCGATACCTGATGGACTTCTACGACGTCCGGGACCGGAACATATGCTCCCGTATGCACATCCACACGGGGTCTCGGTTCGTACGCATGATGACGGGCCCCGACACCACCATCAGGGTCTCCAGCCTGGCACCGGTCGATGTGCACCCCTCACCGACCTGGAGCGGCGGCCCTCTTGAGGCCTTCACCGACCTGCTCCCGGATGTCCCGGCCCCGCACGTCCGCCAGCGGCACAACGTCATCGTGCCCCCGAACTCGTGGGTCGACATGCAGGTGCCCTGCGGGGTCTCGCACCAGTTCAACGCCGTGGGCCCGAACGCTGTTGTCGATTCGGTGCACCCGGAGGAGTCTCTTGAGACCCTGCGGGAGGGTATGTCCGGCTACAAGATGATGGCGCAGACGATCTTCCTGGCGAAGGAGAGGAACGCGGCGCTGACCTGCCTTGAGACGCGGGGGGCATCGGTGAGTGCTGGCATCGCGAACTGACCCTGCAGACGCGTTCCGTCGGCCGACGGAGTCCGCACCACCCTCGGGACTGTTGCGGCCGCCCGGAACGACGACCAGCACACCCTCTTATCGGGTGGTGGGGACCGAGCCGCCGGGAAGGCGGGGGTGCGTCGCGAGGAGGCCGCCCCGGTGGCCCATGCAGCGCATGCCCTGCCGGTATGCCCACACCGCCCGCTCCTCCTGTCCCGAGCGCTCCAGAACCTCGGCGAGCTCCGCCCAGGCGAAAGCCGCCTGGCGTCCGGCCTCGGACGCCTCCAGCGTCAGCGCGCCCCGCTCGTAGGCGGCCCGGGCCGCTTCCTCGTCGCCCAGCTCCAGCTGAGCGGCGGCCAGCACCAGCAGGGTCCGGGCTGTTTCCAGGCGGTGGCTGGAGCCCAGCAGGTCCAGGGCCCGCCGGGCGTGGCCGACGGCCGCATCGGGGCGGCCCGAAAGCAGCTCAGCACGCGCCAGCGCCGTCTCGCAGTAGGCGAGGTCGACGGTGCTTCCCTGGCTGGCCAGGGTGTCGGCGCTCTGCCGCAGCAGTTCCTTGGCGGTGTCCACGTCCGGGGTGTCCGTCTGGAGGAGGACACCGGCGTAGGCGTTGCGCAGCCGGGCGAGCGCGCGGTGGTTGTCGCTCTCGGAATAGATCGCCAGGGCTTGGCGGATCAGTTCGAGAGCGTCACCGGAGCGACCGTTGCGGTGGGCGGCCACACTGGCGTTCCAGTAGACGGCGCCCAGCGCCTTGGGGTCGCTCACTTCTCTGGCCTGCTCGATGCCGAGGGCCGCGAGGTAGGCCGCACGGTGCAGGTCGCCGCGCTCGACGTGCAGCCCGATGAGGGTCGAGACGAGCTCGATGCCGACCACCGTGGGGGCGAGGTTGAGGTCCTGGACGTGCGACAGGGTGGTTTCAGCGAGGTCGATGGCGTGGGAGAGGTCGCCGAGCTCCCGGTAGCAGCGGCACAGTGCCACCACGACGGAGAGTTCCGGGACACGGCTGTGGGGATGCCGTGCCGCGGTACGCAGCGCCTCGTAGCGCACGGCGGCCTCCTCCAGGCGGCCGCTGTGTTCGAGTGCGCGGGCGGCCCCGAGCTCCGCGGCTTCCTCGGTCACCCGGTCACTGTCCGCCGAAGCCTTCTCCCGAAGGGCCTCGAAACCGCGCAGGGCTCCTTCCGGGTCACCGCTGCGCAGCAGCATCTCCGCGTAGTGGAGCTCCAGTTCAAGGTCATCCGCCCCAGGCTCCTCGATGAAGCCCAGCAGACCGGCCGGATCGCAGGACAGGCGTTGGGCCAGCTGTTCCAGAACGGCGGCCGAGGGATTGCGCTTGCCCGCTTCGAGCAGGGAGACATAGCTGGGCGACAGGTCGTCGCCCGCCAGGTCGGCCTGGGACATCCCGGCTTCCCGACGCAGCTGCCGGATCCGGGATCCGAGCCCTTTCAGATCTACCACGACCACACCTCCGTGACTCGCGACGAAGACTAACACTTGACAACCCGAGTCAAGCTGCCGGGCGGGCCCGGAGGAGCCGGGCTCATCCCTGTTTCACCGCACTGATCAGGGCATAGCCGAACCGTCCGGTCCTGAGGTTCCGTCCCGAGTCCCGGGCCAGGCGTTCGGTGAAGAAGCGGCGGTAGGTATCGGCACTGCCACAGTCGCTCGTCCGCAGCTTCTGCGCGCGGGAGGGGAGTAGGTCCAGGGCGCGTACGACGTCCTGGGTGATGTCGCGCTGCCCTGTCACCTGAAGGCCGGCCGCTGCCGCCCCGACACCGGGCGACGGTGCCGCCCGGTCCCACTCGTCGGCGAGCAGCAGATGCCCGCCCGGGCGCAGCACGCGGGCGGTCTCGGTCAGGAACCGGTCCGGGTCCGTGAAGCAGTGCATCGACTCCACGGACAGCACTGCGTCGAAGTGTGCGTCGGGGTACGGCAGGAACTCGGCCTCCCCCCGGCGGAAGGAGAGGCCCGGCTCGCGGTGCGTGCGGCGGGCGAACTCCACGTTCGCCGGCGTGCTGTCCAAACCGACGATCGAGCGCGGACGATACGCGCGGGCCACGAGCGCGGTCCCGCCCCCGCGCCCGGCACCGACGTCGAGCACGTCGGTGTCCGCCAGGAGAGCCTGCCCAGCCGTCAGGTGGTAGAGCCGGGCGGCGGACTCCCAGACGGGGCTGGGCGGGATCGGCAGTGCGGGCGGCGTGGGGAGGCCGTCGTCGTACCCCATGTTCATAAAGGTGAACCAGGAGTCCGGGTACAGCACCGTCATGACGTGGTACTTGGCGCGGTACAGCTCCGCAGGGCCGCCTCCGGAGGCGGGGACGGGGTCGGGGTCGAGAGAGGACGCTGCGAGGACGCGCTCGGCGACCGCCCGGCAGACCTCGGGCGAGGGGTGCTGTGCGCCGGGAGTATGCGCGGCGATGTGCTCCGCCGCGCGGCGCCACCGGGCGGCCTCGTCCGTGGGGGCGGGGAACCAGGTGAGCGCATCGAACAGGTGCAGCGTCTGCTGTGCGTCGAGGGGGGCGAAGGGACGGGTGGCGGGGGGCCGGTTCATCGGGGTCTCTCCTGCTCGGTCTAGATCAGGAAGTCGTTGCCCGTACGGCGCAGCCGCCGGGTCTGGATGCGTAGCCCGACTGCCGCCGCGGACACCCACAGCAGTCCTATGAGGGATTCCATCCCCGCCGGGCGGAGCACCTCGGCAAGACCGGCTCCGTCGTGCAGCGCCCGCAGGGCCGTGATGCCGTGGGTCAACGGCAGTACGGAACCCACCAGCGCCCGGAGCCCGTCGGGCGGCAGCGGAGCGAGGACCCCGCTCAGGGCGAGCAGCAGGTACGAGCCGAAGTTCGTCAGGAACACATCGGCGCGCCGCCCGACGGCCACGACGGCGAGAGCCAGGCCGAAACCGCTGGTGGTGACCGCAGTCAGGGCGTAGAGCGGCAGGGCGGCGGACAGATCGGCCAGCAGACCCGGGTCGGCGGTGAGCAAGGCGACCAAGGGGACGGCGAGCAGGGCGGAAGCAAGGCCTTCGGCCGCGTACACCAGCCACCGTGCCGCCACGACGGCGAGCAGCGGGAGCCCGGTCATGCGCAGCCGGTACAGCGTGCCCTGGACCCGCTCGTTGATCAGCACGTCCGGGGCCTTGATCACGGTCGCATTCACGACGTTGAAGGCCGATGCCCCGATGCCCGCGGCCAGCGCACCGTCCGGTCCGCCGACGGCACGGCCCAGCACGGTGAGGAAGAGGACCTGGAGCAGGGCGCGGGGGGCCACTGTTCCGAGGAGGATCCTGGGCGGGTATTCGACCAGGTACTCCCGGGCTCCGAGCCGGCCGGTCGTGGCCAGTGCGGGCATGAGGTCAGAAGATCTCAAGGTTTCCCTCCTCGCGGGCGCGGTGCAGGACCCGCCGGAACGCGAGGCGCGCGGCGGCGGCGTAGAGCAGCCCAGTCGCGGGCAGCGCGAGCCAGGCCGCAGTCGCGGAAGGCTGTCCGGCGGCGGCGTCGGTGAGCAGCACGCTGAGCCAGTGCAGGCTCAGGCCGCCCGCGAACGGGCGGATCCAGCTGGGCAGTTCGGTGAGTGGTATGAGCAGTCCGCCGATGACGAAGACCGGATAGACCAGTACCTCCGCCACCCGTATCGCCGCACGGGTCAGCAGGAACAGGCACGCCACGAGCAGGCCGAGCGGGATGGTCGCGGCCAGACCCATCACCAGGGCGGCGGTGAACGCCGCGGGGTCGGCGATGTGCACGCGGTGGCCGCTGAGTGCGGCGGCGGACGAGACGGAGAGCATGATGACGCCGACGGAGAGCGTGGTGGCGGCGATGGTCTTGCCGACCAGGACCGGCCCGAGCCCGCCCGGGCGGGAGCAGACGGCGGGGAGGGTCCCGCTCCAGAACTCCTTGCGCAGCACCATTCCCGAGTGCCACAGCGTGGCTGTCCAGGCGGCGAGGACGCCGCTGCCGAGGACGAGCGCGTCGGCGTCCAGGCGGCCCGTGCGGTTGGCTGCCAGGGTGAGGGTGACGTAGGTGGCGGGCTGGACGGCCGCTCCGACCAGCACGCTCAGCCACGAGATGCCGCGCAGCTGCAGGCGGAAGGCGGCGGCGGACACACGCCAGGGAGCCGGCAGGGGAAGTGCACTCATGAGGCGGCCCGCACGTCGTCGGCGAGTTCCTTGAACACCTGCTGAAGGCCGGAAGGCGTGACCCGCACATCGGTGATCTGCTGGTCCGGCCACAGGTCGGCGAGCTGGCGCAGCGAGTCGGGTGTCCAGGCGCGCACGTGCAGGTCCCACGACCACGTGGAGGCGTCCTGGCGCAGCTCTCCGACGTGGGTGAGCGAATGCAGGGAGACCGGCGGTCTCGCCGGGGCGGCGCCGCGACCGGTCAGGGTGACCACGGCGGCGGTCTTGGCCCGCTCCAGCAGCCGGGGCAGGGGCAGGTCGTGCAGGACGCGACCACCGTGCAGGACCACCGCTCGCTCCGCGAGCTGCTCGATGTCGTGCAGGTAGTGGCTGGTGAGCAGGATGGCGGTGCCCTCCTGCTGCATGTGGGAGACGGCGGTTCTGATGTTCTCCGCCTCCGCGGGGTCCAGCCCGACCGTCGGTTCGTCCAGGAGCAGCAGCTCGGGACGGGTGACCATGCCGATGGCAAGGTGGAGGCGCTGGCGCATGCCCTTGGAGTAGGTCTCGACGGGGCGGTCGGCTGCGGCGGTGAGGCCGACGAATTCCACTGCCCGGTCGCAACGGCGCCTGAGTTCAGGGTCTTTGAGGCCGGTGAGTGTGGCGAAGAAGCGCAGGTTGTCGCGGGCCGAGAGGCGCAGGTACAGGCCGCGCTCGCCACCCAGCACCAGGGAGAGGCGGCGCTGTGCCTCGCGGGGCTGCCGGACGACGTCGTGCCCGCAGACGTGCACCGTGCCGGTGGTGGGCAGTAGCAGGGTCGAGACGATCTTCAGCAGAGTGCTCTTGCCCGCGCCGTTCAGCCCGAGCAGGCCGACGAGTTCGCCGGGCCTCACAGTCAGATCCACCCCCTTGAGCGCCTGGACGGTGCCGTGGCGCCCGGGGAAGGAGCGCGTCAGCCCGGTGACCGTCAGTACTGCCGGGGTCTGTTCAGTTCCGGTTGTCATTCGGGGGTCCTCATCATCGCTGGGCGGACAACGAGTCGGGCTGCCACCGAGCCGTGCTCGGTGGCAGCCCGATCTGATCAGGACCGTCAGATGGTCTCGGCCATCATGGCCGCGCCCAGGACCATGTCGAGCTCGTCGTTGCTGAACAGCTCGGTGATCTCACGGTAGATGCTCATAGCATTATCTCCTCATTTATCAGGGCCTTCCCTGTCCGGCCCTTGTGACTCACACTCTACGCAGCTCAGTCATGTCGAGTCAACAACATCAGTCAATTTCATTTTCTTGGGCGACTCCGGGGGCTGCAGGGGCGGCGGCCAGGGTGTTCAGGTTCGCCGTATCGCGGCCACTGACCAGCTGCACGGCATGGCCGGGGAAGTGCGGCCGCACCCGCACGGCGGGCACGGTGAACCGCACCGCCAGGCCGAGCCGTTCGGCGCCCGACAGGTTGGGCCCGGAGGCGTGCAGCGCACGGTCGGTAAAGGCCACGCACTGCCCGGGGCGCAGAGGGACGGCGACCGCACCCGAGGCGTCCACCGCACCGTCGTCGACCAGCAGCGTGGCCCGGCGTCCGGATCCGGGCGCGGCCGGCAGGACGGCCCGGGTGCGCGGTATGAACCGCAGGCACCCGTTGTCCTCGGACACCTCGCTGATGGCGATCCAGAAGGTGAAGGCGAGCGGCGGCTCCAGTCCGTACTCGTCACCGGGGGCGAAGACCCCGCCCCAGTCCTGGTGCCATCGGAAGTCCGGACCGCCGGGGGCCTTGGCGATGAAGGTCGACCTCCACAACACCAGGTCCTCGCCGTAGAGCGACCGGGCCGCGGACAGCAGGGCGGGGTGGGTGCACAGGCGGTGGACCGCGGGCGAGTCAAGGTGGCGCGACTCGACATAGGGCACGGGCGAGCCGCCGTTGCGGGGGGCCATCAGGTCGGCCAGCCTGCCCCGGGACTGCTCGGCGTCCGGTGAGGGCGCCCGCCCCGGCGTCCGCAGCACCGCCTCCAGCTCCGCGCGGAGCGCGGCCATCTCCTCCGGGGTCATCAAGGTGAGGGGGCCGAGGAAGCCCTGGTCGCGAAAGAGGTCGCGGTTCCGTTCGTCCAGTGGCAGACGGATCGTCATGGATGGTCCTCCGTGGGTCCAGGCCCCAAGGGCTGCTGCCCCTGTTGGCGACATACTGGCGAACGTAAGCCATGACACAGATAGTGACAAGCTTGACTGAATCGATGACTACTCATTCCCCCGAGGCCACACCACCCCCCGAACCAGACGGAGCGAGGGCAGCCCTTGACGGTCATGGATGAATATTGACAAGAGAAATTGACTAAAATAGTGTCACTCATGACTACGGGTCGGGGGCCGGTTCGGCCTCTGGTCCGGCGCCCGAATACGAGTTCCCGACCCTGAGAGGCCTGTCATGACGCTCCGCGGCGACGAAAACCGCCGACTCACCGAAGTCGGACCAGGAACCGCCATGGGCGCCCTCCTCGGCCACTACTGGATGCCGGTGGCCGTGGCCCAGGGCTGGGAGCCCGGCCAGGTCCGGCCGGTCGAACTGCTCGGGCGCCGCTTCGCCCTGTTCCGTCAGACGGACGGCTCCTGGTCGATGCTGGACGAGCGCTGCCCGCACCGGAGCGCCTCACTGGCGTACGGCATGGTGGAGGAAGGGGGCATCCGCTGCCCCTACCACGGCTGGCTCTTCAACGGCGTCGGCAAGTGTCTCGACCAGCCCAACGAGGACCCGGCGCTCGGATTCAAGGACCGGGTCTCCCAGCCCGCCTATCCGGTCCGCGAACAGGGCGGCCTGGTCTTCGCCTACCTCGGGCCGAACCCCGCCCCCGAACTGCCCCGGTTCGACCTCCTGGAGGAGGCCGACGTCGAGATCCGCATCCGGACCGCGGTGATCCCCTGCAACTGGCTGCAGATCGTGGAGAACGGGCTCGACCCCGCCCACCTGGAGTGGCTGCACGGCCACTTCGCCAACTACCAGTCCCAGCAGTCGGGCGGCAACCAGCTGTACGACGTCGCCCACCACGAAGAACTCGGCTTTGACACCAACGAGTTGGGCATCGTCAAGCGCCGCAGGCTCCTGGGGCAGGACACCGAGGAGGAGGACTGGAGCGTGGGACAGCTGGTGCTCTTCCCCCTCGGCATGTACGTCGCCGGCCGCTCCTTCCGCTCCCTGCAGTTCCGCGTCCCCCTGGACGACACGCGCACCTGGCACATCTGGTACGAGGTGCACCGGGGCGGAAACGCGCAGCCGGGCACCGTGCGGGTATCGGAAGCCGAGATCTTCCACCCCGACGGCAGCTTCAACCTCGACACCATCGACGGCCAGGACGTCATGGCCTGGGTCACCCAGGGCCCGATCGCCGACCGCACCCGTGAACGGCTCGGTCAGGCCGACCGCGGCATCACCCTCCTGCGCCGCCTGCTCCTCGAACAGCTGACGGCCGTCGAACAGCAGCGCCGCCCCCGCTGGTCGGACCTGGGCGCCGACGTCATCACGATGCCGCGCAGGTCGAAGAGCCGACCCATCCTCACCGATCTGCCCGCCAGCTGAGCCGGACCGCACCCACGCCGCCCACCTGCCCTTCCCCGCCGAGGAGAACCACCGTGACCCTGGACGCTCTGCCCGCCTCCCCACCGCACGACCGCACACGAGGAACAGCGCTCCCCGTGCCCGTGCCTGACGGCCCCGCCCACCTCCCGCTGCGCTGGGACGGCGGTGAGACCCCCTTCGTCCTGTGGCACTTCGACTTCGGCGGCGACCGCTGGACCGCCGTCTACACCGGCGACATCCACTCCGGCGAGCCGGTCCCGCTGCGCATCGAGTCGGCGTGCGTCTTCGGCCACGTCCTGCGCTCCGCCCAGTGCGACTGCGGCTACCAGCTGGAGCAGGCCATGGACAGCTTCGCCCGCAACGGCCGGGGCCTGCTCCTGTACGGCATCGACCAGGATGCCCGCGGCCTCGGAATCGCCGCGCACTACGCCATCTACGCGATGCGCCAGCAGGAGAACCTCGACACCGACGCCGTATACGCACGCCTGGACGCACCGGTCGACGCCCGCTCCTACGAACCCGTCGTCGCCATCCTGCGCCACCTGGGCATCTCCGCCGTCCAGCTGCTGAGCAACAACCTGCGCCGCGAGGCATTCCTGCGGGAATCGGGCTTCGACGTGGAACTCGCCCCGCTCGAAGCCCCGCTGGACATCCACAACATGAGCACTCTGATGCTGGAGAAGGAGGACCTCGCCTACCGCTGGTCCTTCGAGACCCACGCGGACTGGCTTGAGCCCCTCCAGGAATCCGTCGCGCAGTTCCCCGACCGCTCCGTGGCCTGCGCGGCCCTACCGGGTGGCGGCACGGCCGGCACACCGCTGGCCCGGGCCGACGACGACGGCGACTGGAACCTGGCTCACCGGCTGGCCACCGCGATGCCCACCACCATTCCTGCCGGAACCCTGGTCGTCTACCTCACCGACCTTCCGCGCGCCGACGACCTGGCGGTGTACGCCGCCCTCGGGGCCGCCGCCGTCGTCGTACCGTTCGCCGACCTGCCCGCCCCCCTGCGTGAGGCCGCCGCCGCCGAGGGCATCAAGCTGGTGGACTGGGAGCGCCGCAACGCCTACCGGACGGACCGCCCCCAGTGGCGCCTTGAGCACCGGTCGGCCGGCATCGACATCTACCGCCGCGGCGACCGCCTGCGCTGCGTGGCGGCCCCGGCGGACGGGGACGGTGCGCGCATCGCGCTCAAGGCGCTGCGGGAGACCTTCCGTACGCAGCCCGGCACTTTCGGCACCGTCACCCGCTCCGGCTCCGACGCTTCCTGGTTCGAGCTCGCCCCGTCCCCCGGCGCCGAAGACTCCGCCCTGGCCGCCGTGCTCAGCACCGCGTCGGGCGCACGGGCGGGACGATGACCGGCACCACCGCTGCCGTCAGCCGGGCCAGTGGACTGACGACGACCCGTCCGGACGCCCTGCGCGTCGACACCGCGGCAGCAGCCCCGCCCGACATGCGCCGCTTCGCGACGATGAACCCCTTCCACTTCGATCCGACCTGGCGCATCCCGGTCCCGGGCCTCGCCGCGGTCTCCCACTCCGTCGAGAGTGTCTGGCAGGCGCTCAGGATCGTCGACGGCGTGACCGACCTCGCCATGCTCGAACAGCCCGCCGCCAAACGACCGGCAGAGCACCTGCGCGGCGACGGCTTCGACTACGCCCGCTCGACCCTCAGTCACGCCGGCACACCGCTCGACCTGGTCACCGCGCGCTACGCCATCTACCTGCCCACCTACCTCTACCTGCTCGACCGGCTCGTGCCCGACAGCGTGCTGCACGAGATCCGCACCGCCCTCGACGCCGGCCGGGACGTCGTCTTCTACGACTGGGACGACAACACCGACATCGAGGACCCCCGGAGCTCCTTCAGCCACTCGGCCGTCCTGGCCTCCTGGTTCGGCGGCCGGATCGAGCAGGACTTCCTCGACCGCCGCCGCGGCTGGCACCCGCCCCACGCGGCTCCCTACCTGTCCGACCCCCTCCCCCTCGACCGCTATCACCGGTTCCACCAGCACTGAAAGGTTGCGGGCCATGCATCTCCCCCAACGACTCGCCGGCTCCCTGTACTGGCAGGAACAGCGGCTGCGCGGCCGAGCCGGTGTCCGCGAACGGCTCCAGTGGCTGCGCGCCAACCAGGAGCGGACCCCGGCCGAGATCGACGAGCTCCAGTTCGACAAGCTCCGGGCCATGGTGCGCCACGCCTACCGCACCGTTCCGTACTACCGGCGCGTCATGGACGAGCGCGGCATCCGCGACCTGGAGTCCTTGGCCGACCTGCGCAAGCTCCCCCTGCTCACCCGCGACGTGCTGATCCGGGAACAGGACAACCTGGTCTCCTCGCAGGCCGACCGGGCAACCCTGCAGACCAACTACTCCTCCGGCTCGACCGGACGGCGGGCCCAGTTCCAGCAGGACGCCGACTTCCGGATGTGGATGCGCGCCCACCAGCTGCGGACGTACGAGTGGTGCAGCGGCTGGCAACTGGGCGACCCGTTCGTCCTGCTATGGGGATCGGAGATCTACTGGTCCTTCAAGCAACTGGCCGACCGGACCGAGAACCTGCTCACCAACCGCAGGGAATTCAACACCTTCAAGCTCTCCCCCCAGCTGGTGACCGACGTCACCGACAAGCTCGTACGCTTCCAGCCGGCGCTCGTCAGCACCTACTCCAACGCCATGCACCTCATCGCCAAGGAGGCCGAGCGGCGCTCCCTGCGTATCCCGGGGCTGCGGGCCGTCCAGGGCACCTCGGAGCCGCTGCCGCCCGCACTGCGCGAGACCATAGGCCGGGTGCTGGAATGCGACGTCTACGACAAGTACGGCATGCGCGAGACCAATATCGTCTCCCATGAACAGCCCGGTGGCGGGCCCATGCTGATCCAGTCGGAGAACGTCTTCGTCGAGTTCCTCGACGAAGACGGCGAACCCTGCCCGGACGGCACGACCGGCCGGATGGTCATCACCACGCTGAACAACCACTCGATGCCGCTGCTGCGCTACGAGACCAGCGACCTGGCCGCGCCGCTGCCCCGCACCGCCGTCGCGAACCTGCCCTACCCGGCCATGACCTCCGTTGCGGGCCGCCTCCAGGACCTGATCCTGACCCCTGGCGGTGACCACGTCGACGCCTACCTCTTCTCCTACCTCTTCATGCGCTTCCCCGAAGTCCACTGGTTCCAGGTCGTCCAGAGCGAGCCGCACCGACTGCAGGTGAAGGTCTACGCGCCGGGCGGGCTCAGCCGCCGGACCGTGGAGACCCTCACCGAACGCATCCACCACCACACCGGGTACCCCTTCGTCCTGGACTTCGAGACCCTCGACCAGATGCCGGAGTCCTCCACGGGCAAGTTCCGGTTGTGCGTCTCGGAGCTGGGCGCCGCGGCCACCGCCGGGAGCAGCCGTGCGTGAGATGGCCCCCTCCGGCATCCTCCCCTGGGGCGACGATGCCCTGCCGGCCCCGCCTGCGCCCACCGCCCCCGCACTCGCCTGGGAACCGGCACGCAGCGGTACGAAGGTGCGAGCCGTCGTCGATTCGATACAGCCCCACCAAGAAGGCTTCGACCTCGGCCGGTTCGCCACCTGGCTGCGCGACGCCGACGTCCTGGACCAGGCACCCATCGAACTGCCCGGCGCCACCGTCACCCTCCCCTACGGCGCGCGGATCATCCGCCGGTTCAACGAGATCGTCGAACGCGCCGGCGAGCAGGCCGGTTTCGAAGAGTACGACTACCCGGTGCTGGTCCCGGACTCGGTCCTCGAACCCACCCGCAAGCTCCTCCCGCTGAAGGGCTCTCTGCTCTACGCGGGCAGCGACGACGACTGGGACGCCGGACGCCGACGCATGGTGCTCACCCCCACCGGCGAGGGCGCCGTCTACACCCACTGGGCGAAGATGGTCCGCAGCAGGAACGACCTGCCGATCCGCGCATACCGCAAGGCCCGCTACTTCCGGCCCGCACGCGCGGGACGCAGCGTCTTCCGGGCGATCGAAGCCCAGGACATCTACGAGTTCCAGGCCTGCTACCCGGACAGGGCCACCGCCCGCCAGGGGTTCACGCAAGCCATCGACATGGCCCGCCGCGTCGGCACGGCCCTGCACGTACCGGTCCTGTGGTCCACACGCCCCCCGTGGACCAACAACACCCAGGTCTCCGACACCACCATCGGCGGCGACGTGCCCCTGCCGCACGGCGCGACACTCCAGGTCGGCTGCCTCTACGACCAGGCCCAGCGGTTCTCCTCGCTCTACGACGTCGGATTCCGCGAGAACGGCGAACGACTCCACACCCACCACATCACCGCGGCCCTCACCCGCCGCCTGGTGCTCACCCACCTGATGCTGGGCATGGACAGCGAAGGAGAACTGCTGCTCCACCCCGACCTCGCGCCCGTGCAGGTAGCACTCACCCTCACCGGCGGCTCCCCGGACGAGCGGGCCGGGGCCGAGCGCCTCGTCGCGCAGCTGGCCGACCGGGGCGTGCGCTGCGACCTGCGTGTCGAAGAGGACCGCAGAGCCGTGGGCCCCCTCCACCGGCGCTGGCGCCGCCAGGGCGTGCCGCTGCGGATCTACCTCCAGCCCCGCCGGGACGAGCAGGACCGCACCCGTGCGGTGGTGGTGCGCGCCGACACCCGCGAAGAGGCCGTGCTGCTGCCCGACCGCCTTGAGGACCTGGCCGGCCTGCTGCCGGCGGCGCTGGCAGAGGTCGGAGTCGGATACCGGCGGCGTGCCTGGGGCTTCGCCCAACGGCAGTGCCGCTCGGCGGATGCCACCACCGTGCAGGGCATCCTCGCCGAACGCGCCGTCGCCGTCGCCCCGCTGGCCGCCACGGAAACGGCCGTCGGGACGGTGGCGGGCTGGAGGCTGGGCGAGGTGCTCGGCTTCCGGCACGCACCCGAACCCGCCCCCTGCGTCGTCACGGGCCGGCCCACCACGACCGTCGCCTACATCTCCCCCCGGACGTAACGGCCATGAGCGAGAACCAGCAGCCCGCGGCGGAGAAGGTAAGGGTCGTCGTCCTCACGGGCGCACCGGGGGCGGGCAAGACCGAGACAGGGCGCCGTCTGGTGCGCCGCTACCGGGTCCCGGCCGCCCTCATCGACACCGACGCCATCGGCGATGTCTACCCCTGGCAGGCCGACGAGCGGCTGTACGCGGTGCTGGGTCGCAATCTGAGGGCGTGTCTGGACACGTACCTGGAGTGGGGAGCCCGGGTCGTCGTGGTCAGCGGCGTCCTGCTGCCGGGGCGCACTCTCGACCAGTTCGCCGACCTGCTGGCAGATGCCCGCCTGGAGTGGGTCTTCTACGGCCTGCGGGCCCGCCCGGAGGACCTGGCCGCACGGATCCTCGCGGACACCAAGGTCCAGGAGGCCGACGGACGGCTGTCCTGGAGCCACTTGGACGCGGAGGTCGCCGGTGTGCCGGGAATACGGAACGTGGCGACGCACACTCTGACCCTGGACGAGGTCGTGGACCGCATCGCCGCGTCCGAGGCCGCTGACCTGCCCATGGGGACGGTCACCCCGGCCACCGGCCGGGTCCGGCCCGCACCGGATGCACGTGTGCCGCAGGACGAGGTCCTGCGCGTGTGCGGCGCGGCTCTGGAAGAAGCGGGATTCCCGGCGGACGTGGCCTTCGACACCGCCGCCGAACTGATCGCCGCCGAAGCGGACGGCCAGGCATCGCACGGGCTGCTGCGCGTCCCCGAGTACGTCGCCGCGGCCGCCGCGGGCGAGTTGTCGCCGACCGCCCGGCCCACGGTGCACCGCACCAGCGCCCGGTCCGTCGTGCTGGACGGGCAGCGGGCGCCAGGCACCCTGGTGCGCCGGCACCTGGTGGCCGAGCTCGGCCGAGCCGAGGCAGGCGGGCCCGTCGTCGTGGGGCTGCGCGGTTCAGGACACCTGGGGCGGCTGGCGCCGCTGGCCCGGGAGGTCGCAGCTCGCGGGCTCGTCCTGCTGGGGTTCGTCAACTTCTGCGGCGCAGGCCGCAAGGTGGCCCCCGCGGGCGGCACCGACGGACGCTGGGCCACCAATCCCGTGGTGCTGGCCTGCCCTGCACCGCCGGGGCCGCCGCTGGTCGTGGACATGAGCACCAGCGCGACCGCCGAGGGAGCCGTCCGATCCGCACTGCTGTCAGGAAAGTCCCTGCCGCCGGGCCTGCTGATCGGTACCGATGGTCATCCGGTCACCGACCCACGTCTGCTGTACAGCGACCCGCCCCGGGCGGCACTCGCGCCCCTGGGAGGTATCGCAAGCCACAAGGGGCACGCGCTGGCCGCCATGGTGGAGACGCTGGCCGGTGCCGTGGCCGGGGCCGGCCACGCGGCCGCCCCTCTGGGACCGGGCAACGGCGGCCTGTTCGTCGCCTTCCGTGCCGACGCCCTCGGCACCAGCACCGCCGCCATCGGCACGGCCGTGGCCGAGCTGGAGCGCCATCTGCTCGATACCCCCACGGCCGGTGACGGGGCGCCTCCCCGACTGCCGGGGCGCTCTGCGCGCCCCTCCCCCCGGCACGGTGACCTGGCCGTACCCGGCGGGCTGTGGCAGCAGATCCAGGAACTCGCCGCACGGGCACCCGCACTGACGTGACCGTGTGGGCGCGGCCCAACAGCCCCACCCTGCTCTGATCCTTTCCCCTGCGTACCCCCTCTCTCTGCGAGTTCAGGAGCACCTCATGCCCGACCCCGTCCGCCACCCCCTGCTGGCGCCGGGCCCCAGCCTGTCCCGGGCTGCCACCGGCACGCCCGGCCCCGCGCTGGGACTGTTCCTGCTGAGCGGCAACAGCATGATCGCTGAGCTGTGCGGCACGTTGCCCCTCGACTGGGTCGTGCTCGACATGGAAGCGTCGCCCATGTCAGGGCCGGACGCCCTGCACATGCTCCAGGCCCTCACCGGCTCGTCCTGCACCCCGCTCGTGCGGGTGTCCAGACTGGACCATCACCTGATCGAACATGCGCTGGACCTCGGAGCGGCGGGTGTCATGGTTCCCAAGGTGGACACCCCGGCCCAGGCGGAGGAAGCGGCTGCCGCCTGCCGTTTCCCGCCCGAAGGACGGCGCGGTATCAACCCCGTACGAGCCTCCGGCTACTTCGCCGATGTGGCGGGCTATCTCGCGACCGCCAACGCGGCGACCTCTTGTGTGGTCCAGATCGAATCGGCCCAGGCACTGGAAAACGTCGAGGCGATAGCCGCTGTTCCAGGCGTGGACGCACTGTTCCTGGGGATGGGCGACCTGGCTTGCGACCTCGGACAGCCCGGCGTCATGACGGGCCCGGCGATGGACACCGCGCGTGCGGCCGTGCTGCGTGCCGCCCAGGAGCACGGAAAGCTCGCGGGCATCTTCGCCTACACACCCGAACTCGCCCGGCAGTATGCCGACGAGGGGTTCAAGCTGATCGCGTTCGGCAACGAGATCAAGCTGCTGCGCGACGCCGTCGTGGCGGGCCTCGACGGGCTGCGAGGTCCCGGCCTGGAGGCGCCCCGCTAGCCGGTGATGACCTCACGGGAAAGGGGGGAGGGGGGAAGACCAATTGGTCTTCCCCCCTCCCCCCTTTCCCGTCGATGCTCCACAGGCCGCCGAAGGAACGATTCAGCGGCGGGCGGTGACGCGCTCGACGAGCTGGTTGTGCACGTCGTCCAGCGGAATGTCCTCGCGCTCGCCCGTGGCCCGGTCGACCACCTCCACCAGGCCTTCTGCCAGGCCGCGGGCACCGACGGTGACGCGGTAGGGGATGCCGGCCAGCTCCACGTCCCGGAGTTTGACCCCGAGCCGGTCGCGGCGGTCGTCGAGCACGGCATCCACGCCGGCCGCGCGCAGCTGCTCGTACAGCTTCGCGGCGGCCTCGGTGACAACAGGGTCCGTGTGCTGGGCGATGACGACCGCGACCTCGAAGGGTGCGACCGCCACAGGCCAGACGATGCCGGACTCGTCGTGGTGGCACTCGACGATCGCGCCGATGGCCCGCTCCACACCGATGCCGTAGCTTCCCATGACCAGGGGAGCACGCCGGCCGTCGGTGTCCGTCACGAAGGCACCGTAGATCTCGCTGTAGGTGGTGCCCAGCTTGAAGATGTGCCCCACCTCGACGGTCCGTTCGACCATGAGCGGGCGACCGCACTCGGGACAGCCGTCACCTGCTACGACCTCGCGCAGGTCGGCCCAGTGCGTCACCGAGACGTCCCGTGCAAGGTCCACGCCCCGCAGGTGTTCGACGTCCGTGCTGCCGGCCGTCACCAGGTCGCGCCGTCCCCGCAGGGCTTCGTCGGCGACGACCCGCAGTCCAGCGACCCCCACCGGCCCCAGCGCGCCCGGTTCCGCACCTGCGGAGCCGAGCGCCTCAGCGACCTCCTCGGAGCTGGCAGGCCGGGTGCCAACGGCACCCAGCGCATCGGCCAGCTTCTGCGGCACAAGCGTGTGGTCGGCGCGCAGCAGCACCATGGTGACCTGGTCGTCGACCATTTCGAACCGGGTCGTGACCTGCCGGTCGAGCGGAATGCCGTAGGCAAGCGCCAGCTCCGCGGCATCCGCGGCATCCGGTGTCGCGAATGGCTCGGGAGCCGCCGGCGCGGGACCTTCCTCGGCCTCGGACAGCCGGGAGGTCGCCTTCTCCACGTTCGCGGCGTAATCACCCGTGGGGCAGTGCACGATGAGGTCTTCACCCGCCGGCGAGGGGCACATGAACTCCACGGACACCTTGCCGCCCATGGTCCCGCTCGATGCCTGGACCGGGACGGCGGGGATGCCCAGCCGCTGGAAGATCCGCACATAGGCGTCCCTGTGCAGCGCGAAGGAACGGTCCAGCCCGGCAGTGTCGGTGTCGAAGCTGTACGAGTCCTTCATCGTGAACTCGCGGGTGCGGATCAGACCGGACTTCGGCCGGGGCTCGTCGCGGAACTTCGTCTGGAACTGGTACCAGGTCTGGGGGAGTTGGCGGTACGAGCGCAGTTCCGGCGCCAGGTTCGCGAAGATCTCCTCGTGGGTCATGCCCAGGGCCAGATCAGCGCCCTTGCGGTCCCGCACGCGGAACATCTCATCGCCCATCGAGGTCCACCGCCCGCTCTGTTGCCAGATCTCGGCCGGGTGGACGGTCGGCAGGAGGAACTCCTGTGCACCGATACGTTCCATCTCCTCGCGAATGATCGCCATGACCTTCGCCCGGACACGGACCGCCGCAGGAAGCAGCGAGTAGTGGCCTGCCATCAGCTGCCGGATGTATCCGGCCCGAACGAGCAGACGGTGGCTCACCGCGTCCGCCTCGGCGGGATCGTCACGCAGGGTGGGAACGTGCAGTTGGGACCAGCGCATGGGGCCCTTTCTCAGTACGTGTGATCTATTCGGATGACCGCAATGCGATGCGATCGGTGGATGCGGGGACCGCGCCCCGAGGCGTCGGTCCCCGGCGGCCGCGGTCAGTGGCCGCGGACGGTGAAGGGAGCGGCAGCCCGCCGGTCCCCGGTCAGCTCCAGGTGCAGCTCGCACGTACCGTCTGCCGTCATGGCCCGCAGCTCGGGAGAACTGTCCAGCACCGCTTCGCGGACGCGGCTGGACAGCTGACCGGTCAGCTCCGGGAACAGGTGAGGGGCGAAGGCCGTGACGCAGGTCAGCTCGACGCGGGGACGGGCCCCCTCGTTGCCCGGGCGGAACTTCACCGAGGCGAGTGGGGCCGACCCGGGCAGGGCGTCGTAGGGCGCGATGGACGCGTGCATGACGCCACGGGCCAGTTCGGGGAACCCTTCCAGCGCCTCGCGCAGCGGAATCGGGCGGAAGGCCAGCACCTGCCGTCCCTGGTGTTCGACCAGAGCGGTATGGGCCTGTCGGCCGAGCAGGGCGACGGACACCTCCCCCGGTTCGCAGGGGCTCTCAGCCGCCTCGACCACGTCCCCGGTGTCGTACCGGATGAACGGCTGGTACTGCGAGAACGGGTGGAGCTCGGTGAGCACGAGCCGTCCCACTCCCGACGTCACCGGATGCCGCCCGTCCAGGGAGACCACCTGCGGGACGACGTGGACATCGAAGTGGAACAGTTCGCAACGAGCACACCGGGTCGCGCCCCCGGCAACCTCCGAGAGGCTGTACCGGTGCACGATCCGCGCACCGGGGAAGGTCGCGGCAAGGAAGTCGCGGTGGCCGTCGGTCAGGTAGTCGGCCAGCGCCGTGACGGTGCGGGGCCGCAGGCGGTCCGCAAGACCCGCCTCCGTGACCGCGTGGGCCAGGACGACCAGGTCGTCGGGAGTTCCGCTGAGCTGCACCAGCGGATCGTCCAGGTCGGGGAAGAGCCGGGGGCGCCGCAACAGGCCGAGTGCCTTGTCCAGATCGCGGGCGGACAACAGTCCCAGAGTGACAGAGCGTTCTACAGCGAGCGCTCCGATGGAATTCCCGTGATGCCGTTTGGAAATGGTCGACAGGTGCACGATCGGGCGGGTCTCGTCCGTCCGTTCACGGGCCCGTGCGTTGAGGTTCGCCAGGAGGTCGGCGAGCGCTTGCACCTCCTCGGCGCACCGGTAGCGGGTGAAGGGGTGCCCGGTCGTGCCGCTGCTGTGCATGAGCACGGAAGGAGTGCGGTCGGGGTGGCGCACCGCAGCCATACCGCCTGCCGGTTCGTACTTCCCGGTCAGGGGGAAATCGGCGAGTGCAGCCGTGGTGGCCGCCTCGGCAACGGGCAGCCCGGCCCACAGTTCCCGGTAGTACGGAACCTGGTGGGCGTGCTCAAGGGTGCCTGGAATCAGCTTGTCGCGTATGCGGGTCTTGGCCCCCGAGACAGCACGTTCAGTTGACATGACACAGATCTTGACAGTCACCATGACTTGCAGTCAAGATGCGTTGTCAATACTGGTTTCCTTTCTTTCCTGAGTATGGAGAAACGTTTCATGACTTCAGCAGGACTGGTCGATCTGATCGGGGAGACGGAAAGCTTCCTGCAGGAGCACTGGCGCCGCCGGCCCGCAGTCCTGCCCGGCGGCCCCGGCCCCACCGGCGTGCTCACCTTGGAGGAGGTCGATGCTGCCCTGGCCGCAGGCGTGCTCCACGCGCCCTACGTCGAGATGGTCCGAACCGACCGGATCATCCCGCTCAGCGCGTACACCCGCAGCCGCTCCGTGAACCGGGTCACCCGCCCCGGCTACGCCGACGCGACCGCGATTCGGGCCCAGCTCGACGCCGGAGGCACCCTCATCCTGCGGTGCGTGGAACAGTGGCACGCCGGGACCGCAGAATTCGCCCGTCGGCTCGGGGAGGACCTGGGACGCAAGGTCGAGGCATTCTTCTTCGTCACGCCCCCCGGCGCACAGGGACTGCGCCTGCACCGCGACGATGCCGACGTGTTCGTGGTCCAGCTGAACGGTTCCAAGCAGTGGTACATCCATGCGGGCCCCGAGGACGCGCGCTGGAACCCGGGCCCGACCCCCGAGACGGGCCCGCCGCTTCTGTCGCCGCTCCTGGAAGAAGGACAGGTGATGTACATTCCGCGCGGCTTCGCCCATCGCGCCACCGGTGACACGGGCCTGTCGGTCCATCTGTCCTTCACGGTCCGCGACATCGGCGTGCAGGACCTGACCCGATCGGCCCAGAGCCTCCTGCTGGGCAAGACCCCCACCGGCCAGCGCCCGATCGACGAGGCGGGACTGCTGGCCGCTGCGGACAAACTGCTCAAGGATCTCGCTTCGGAGCTTCCCGGGCTCACCGCCGAGCGGCTCGTCGCCGCCGCGCGCCAGGCTCAGCGGGATGAGGTCTCCACACAGCAGTCCCCCGGCCTCCACCTGCTCGCCCAGTCCTTGGGCGAAGGGGAGGCCTGACGCCGCGCGGCGTGCTGGACTGCCGCGTCCCGCAGTGGAAGCCGCGGCTGCGAGGTGGCCCTGATCACCGGGTCTGCCGCCCTGGCCGCCGATGCCCGGCTGATGCACCCGCAGACACCGGCCCGGCACACCCGGGCACTGCTGGGCCGGGGCGCCCTCGGTGCCGACGGGAACCGGTGCGGGCCTCCCCACCGCCCGTCGGCGTGCGACCCGGCTCAGTACGTGACGGTGATCCTCCGCGCCGGACCGTCCACCCGGATCGCACCGCCCACCGGCAGTACCAGCTGCGGGTCGGTGTGGCCGAAGTCCACGTCGAAGACGACGGTCAGCTCGGGAGCGTACGCGTCGAGGGCACGCAGCACGGCTGCCCGCTGCTCCGCACGGTAGAGGGCACCGGCCTCCCGATCCAGCGGGCGGGCGAAGGACCAGCTCTTGGCGCGTCCCATCAGCAGCGCGCCGAACCTCTCCAGCAGCCCGCGCTCACCCATACCGCGCAGGATCCGGTACACCTCCTCCGCCTCGGGCATCTCCTCGGAGGTCTCCAGGAACAGCACCCGGCCCGTATACGCGTCGGGCGGCAGGATCTCCCGGTCGGCCATGAGCAGCCACGACAGCACCTCGATGTTGCCGCCCCAGCCCGGCCCCTCGACCACCCGGTCCGCCCGGTACCAGCTCCAACCCCCGCCCGGCACGGTCTCCGGCTCGCCCGCGAACGACTCCGGGTCCTCCCAGGGCAGGTCGACGTCCCGGTACGCGGCGGCCGGGACGAGTTCGTAGGGGCCGTGCGAGAAGAGCGCGGCGCGCAGCGAGTCCACCGTGAGCGGGTGCGGTGCGCCGGGGCGGCCGAGCTCGGTCATCACCGAGGCACCGTGGTAAGCGACAACGCCCGCGTTGTGCAGGGCGAGCAGCAGATTGGTGTTGTCGCTGAACCCGAAGAACGGCTTGGGGTTCGCCCGCAGCAGGTCGCGGTCGAGGTGACGCAGCACAGTGATCTGGTCGTCGCCGCCGATGCTCGCCATCACCGCCGCGATCGTCGGATCCGCGAACGCCGCGTGCAGATCGGCCGCGCGCGCCTCGGGCGACGCCCCGGCCGCACGCGTCGTGGGGTACTCCACCGGCTCCAGCCCGAACTCCTCGCGCAGCCTGCGCAGCCCCAGCTCGTAGGGCAGCGGGAAGAGCGCGGGCAGCCCGGCCGACGGGGACACGATCGCGATCCGATCGCCCGGACGTGGCTTGGCGGGGTAGCGGGGTGTCATCACCGGCGGATGGTACGGCGCGGGGGAGGCTCTGACAAAGCTGTCGCGTGAACGGAATCCGCCTCAACAGCCATCGACACAGCCGCAAACACCAGACGGTCCCGGCCTCCCTGGCTGCTTGAGCACCTCGAACCCCGCCCCCCCCCAGAACACCCCGGCCCAATCAAGCACTCACCCCGTGCCACTACATGCCAGCCAGGCCGGTAAACAGCGGTCATCACGGGTGCGCCCCCGCTCTGCCGATCACCCCGCACCTAAGGCGTTTACGCAGGTCAAACGGCACAGTCGCCCCAAGCCCCACGCGATTCCCAAGCTCAGAGCGCGGGTTCGATTCCCGTCACTCGCTCCAGCTTTAACCCCCAGGTCAGCGGCCTGGGGGTTGTTTGTTGTCCAGACCGATTCGGCCGTTGCCCGAAGGCGGGCGTACGCGGCCGCACGGCTAAGGTGATCCGCAGGCAGCGAGGGCGCTGGGCAGCCGGCAGGAGGTGACGCATGGGGGCAGCCGACCCCATGGCGGTGAGGGTCCCGGTCGGCGAAGACTCCCGTCTGTGGACCAGCCGGTCGACCAGCCGCAAAGTACTGCTGGTGGCGCACAACGTCACCTCTGCCGGACGCCTCCTGGACATCCTGCCGCTGTTCCATGACGACTTCCGCGTACAGCTGCTGGTGACCTCCACCGAGTCCTCGGCGTTCCGGGCGGGACTCCCCGAGCTGTTCGCCGAGCTGGAACTGCCCGTGCTGCCGTGGGAGCAGGCCCGGTCCCTGCCGGTCGACCTGGCGGTCTCCGCCAGCTTCGGGGGACAACTCCACGCGATTCAAGGCAAGTTGAGCGTTCTGTCGCATGGTGCGGGATACACTAAGAAGCTGGCCAGGCCGGGAGCCGGGAGCCGGGAGCCGGGAGCCGGGAGCCGGGAGCCGACGTTCGGGCTGTCGTCGGAGTGGCTCCTCGCGGACGGCGAGACGTTCGTGGACGGTCTCGTCCTGTCCCACCCCGAGCAGTTGGCGCGATTGCGCCGCGCGTGCCCCGAGGCCGAGAAGGCGGCGGTACTGGCCGGAGACCCTTGCTTCGACCGGATGCTGGCCGCCCGCCCCTACCGCGAACGGTTCAGGCGCTCCCTGGGCGTACGCCGCGGGCAGCGGCTCGTCGTACTGAACTCCACCTGGAACCCGGAGGGCTTCTTCGGGAACGGCGGCGGGCAGGACGTCCTGCCGAGCCTGCTCCCGCGCCTCACGGCCGAGTTGCCGGCCGACGAGTACCGACTGGCGGCGGTCCTCCACCCGAACATCTGGTACGGGCACGGCCCGGGGCAGATCCGGGCCTGGCTGGACCAGGCCCGGCGTAGCGGACTGGCCCTGATCGACCCCGTGCATGCCTGGCGGCAGGCCCTCATGGCCGCGGACGTCGTTCTGGGTGACTTCGGCGCCGTCTCCTACTACGCCGCGGCTCTGGGCCTCCCCGTGATGCTGGCGGCTGCCGCACAGGACAGGCTGGACCCCGACGCGCCGCTCGCGTCGTTCGTACGGAACGCACCACGACTCGATCCGCACGCCCTCCTGCGGGAGCAGGTCGAGAAGGTGCTGGCCGAGCACCGCCCGCTCACCGCGCCGGCCGAGTTCGCCACCTCGGCTCCCGGAGCCTCGGCAGCCCTGCTGCGGAGGCACTTCTACACGTTGATGGACCTTCCGGAGCCCACGGCTCCGGCACTTCTGGAACCACTGCCGCTGCCGGCGTACGACCCGCCACGACGCACCGCCCCCCTGCACGTGTGGGCACGTGTCCGGGGGTCGGAGGTCGTGATCGAGCGCTCCACGGGACGCCCGTACCGGGTCGACGGGGACGCGCACCTCGCCGTCCACGAGGACGGCTTGGACCCCGGCAGCCTGGAGCAGGCCGATGTGATCACGCGTGACGGGCAGCCGGACGATCCCCGACTCGGTGGTCCGGAAGTCTGGACCGCCGAGGTGCTGCGCCGGTATCCGCACTGCCCGGTCGCCGCGTACGTGACAGGTCCGCACACCTGCACCGTCCGGGCCCGGGACCACGGCGTGTTCCGTCTGACGGCCGGAACGGGGGCGGACGCCGACCCGGCGGCGTACGCGTCCTCGCTCGCCGCGTGGCTCGCCGTGGGCGCCACGGTGCCACCTGGCGGGATCACGCTCCGGATGCACGCGGCGGGCGGCGTGCATCCGGTGGTGGTGGAGCCGGTGGTGGAGCCGGAACTACCCGGCGACCTCGCAGCGCAGCCGTAGGACGGCCAGGTACCCCAGGTGCGGGACCGCGGTCGGCGGGAGGAGGCGTTCGGCCTCGGTGATCCTCGCCAGTGCCCCGGTGTTCTCGCCCGCGTCGTGCAAGGTCTCGGCCAGGTCCGTGAGGGCGCGGGCCTTGTTGTACGCCTCTCCCCGCTCTTCGAAGAATTCCGCCGCGGCTGTCAGCAGGACGCGCGACTCGTCGAACCGTCCCATGCCGCGCAGCGCCCGCCCCCGGTGGCGCCGGGACAGGGCGAGGGCGCGCGGCAGGTCCTCCGCGCCTTCCTGACCGGGCGTGATCCTGCCGTAGACGGCTTCCGCCTCGACGAACCGCTCGTACGCCGTCTCGTACCGCCAGCGGTAGAGGTTCAGCAGGCCCTTCAGCTCCACACAGGACGCCTCGCCACGGAGGTGCCCGGCCTCGCGCTCGGCCCTGGTGGCGGCATCCGCCTCCCGGTCCGCCTCCTCCCACCGGCCCAGCTCGCCCAGGCAGTGGGCGAGCTGGAAGTGCAGCGCGCCCGCGATCCGGGATCCCGGCCGGTGCTCGTCGGCGCAGCGGGCCGCGACGCGGAGCGCCGGCAGGACTTCGTCCCAGTGGCCGGCCTTGAGGTGGAGGGGCCAGAGGGCTCCCGCCAGGCGCAGCGCGGTGGTGGTGTGCCCGTACTCCCGGGCCAGGAGCACGGCACGGACAAGGTTGCCCACCTCGGCCGCCAGCGCCGCCACGCCTTCCGCTTCGCTGCGGTACGCCGCCCCGCGTGGGGGCGCCGGCTCGGTTCGCCAGCTCTGGGGAAGAGCCGCGTGGGCCGCGTGGAGCGCTCGGTTCAGCAGGGCCTCCAGGGTTCGGGCGACCGCTGTGGAGCACTCGGGGATCCCGTGCTCCGATCCCGCCGTGTCCGCCAGATAGCGGCGCACCTCGGGCCGGAACCGGTAGCGCTCGTCGGGCAGGGGCTCCAGGAGCTGGGCGGCCGCCGCTTCGGCCAGCAGCTGAGCGGCCTCTTCCTCGGCGACACCCGCCGCGGCAGCGGCGAGGTGGGCGGTGACGGACGGCCAGCCGCCCAGGGCCGTCAACCGGCAGAGCCGAGCCGTCTCCGGACGGACGCGGCGACAGCCGGCCCGGGCGATGGCGCGCACCGGATCGCTCCCCGGCGCCTGGGTCGCCGGGGCCGGGAACTCCAGCTCCGTGTCCTCCTCCAGCAGGCGCATCGCCGTCGTCCTGAGGGCGAAGGCGTTGCCCGCGCAGTGGGCCAGTACGTCCGGCATCCGCGGCCTGGCACGCGCGATCCTCTCCCGGCCGGCGATCTTCCCCATCATCTTCAGCGCGTCCCGGTCGCTCAGCCGGGGCACGGGCACGAGCTCCGCTTCCAGAGGGAAGGACGAACCGGACACGACGACCAGCAGGAAGACCTCGGGGGTGGCCGGAACGAGACCGCGGACCTGCGCGATCGAGGACACGTGGTCGATCACCACCATCGCCCGGCGACCGGCGGTGAGCCGCCGATAGAGCTGTTCCCGACCCGCCTCGGTGGGCGGAATCCGGTCGTGTGCGACATGCATCCGCCGGAGCAGGCGCAGCAGGACGGCCGCCGGAGTCGGCCCGAGTTCTCCGGAGCCGTCGCGGAGATCGACGTAGAACTGTCCGTCGGGGAACCGGGCCTGGGAGGTGGCACCGAAGCGCAGGGCCGCCTCGGTGGTGCCGATCCCCGCAGGGCCGTACAGCAGCGCGACCCGTGGCCGGCCTCCGGCGGGGCGGGTCGCCTCTCGTCTCAATTGCCGGAGGATCTCGTCGCGGTCGGTGAAGTGCCGCGTAGCGGGAGGAAGTCCGGCCCCGACAGGCAGTTCCGCCCCGGGCTGCGGGAAACTCCGCAGGAGCAGTGACCACTCCTCGACCTGCCGTGGGTCGTCACCCAGACGGGCATGTACGTGCGCCGCCAGCGACTCCCAGTCCTCGCGACTGGCCGGCAGCGGGGTTTCCCGTCCGGTCGCCCTTCTCGCGAGCGCGCCCGTCGACAGCAGCAGTTGCTTGCCCATCTCGCCGGCCGCGCCGTTGCCCACCGCGGTGAGGAAGGAGGCCAGCGCACCGACCGCCACGATCTCCAGCATTTCGGCGCCTCCCCGGGTCCCCCGATCCGCCACTGGCCGGACTGTATCCCCGTGCCACCGGCTCGCGGAAACATTTCGGACAGCAGGAATCGGCTCTGTCTTCTTTGCTGTCCGGGTCTTCTTCGCTGTCCGGGCCGCGCTGTGTAAGGAGTGGTAGGTACACTCGCTGCATGAGTAAGAAGGACGCACTGACCCGGGCCGCGGCCGATCTGCTCTGGGAGCGGGGGTACACCGGTACGAGCCCGGCCATGATCCTGGAGCGCGCGCAGGCCGGGCAGGGGAGCATGTACCACCACTTCTCCGGCAAGGCGGAGCTCGCGGTGGCTGCCATGGTCCAGATGAGCGATCAGCTCCGGTCCCGTACGGAGGATGCGCTGGCCGGTGAAGGGCCGGCCGTCGCGCGGATCAACGCCTTTCTCGACCTGGAGCGGGACCCGCTCGCCGGGTGCCGGATCGGACGTCTGACGCAGGATCACGACGTCGTCAACGACGACACCTTGCGCGCGCCCGCCGCGGAGTTCTTCACCTGGGTCGAGGGGCGTCTGGCGGCCGTGCTCGCGGACGGCGTACGCACCGGTGAGCTGCGGCCCGACACCCACCCCGACGTGATGGCGTCGCTGATCATCGCGGCGGTGCAGGGCGGGTACACCCTGGCCCGCGCCCATCAGGACCCGGCGGCGTTCCGGCAGGCGATCGACGGGGTCAAGCAGGTCGTGGCGAATCTCGCGGCCGACGCCGGGCGGGGCTGACGCCGGCGTCCGGGCGGGGCCCGACGTGTCCGCGCGCCACGAGGACGCAGGCCCCCGCGGCCGATCCGGCGGCCGTCAGCGCCCACCAGGCGGCGTCCGGGCCCAGCTGGAACAGCAGTCCGCACATCAACGGTCCGGTGGCCGCCCCCAGGGACACGCCCATCTGGCTGTACGCCGTTGCCCGTTGCTCCTGCCCGGCGTAGGGAAGGGCGATGGCGTAGTGCAGCAGGCCCGCCCAGCCCCAGCCGCCGCCGTACGCGAGCAGGGCGCCCACAGTGATCGCGCCCAGTCCGGGCCGGGTCAGGAGCGCGGTACCCGCCGCGCCCGTCAGGAACAGCCCCGTCAAGGCCGCCCAGGCGACCTGGGGCACCCTGCCGACCAGCCACCCCATGGCCAGGCGGACGGCGATGTTCAGCGCGGCGCCCGCGGTCGCCACCGCTCCGGCGGCCGACAGGGACACCCCTCGTGTCGTCAGCGCGAGCACCAGGAAGCCGCCCAGGCCGTTCCCCACCATGGCGCCGAAGAAGCCGGCGCAGCTGAGGGCCACGAGAAAGGTCCCCACGCGCAGTGGGGCACCGCGGTCCCGTGTCGCCGCCGGGTGCCGCGCACCCGAGTGGCCGGGCCGTATGCCGTGCCGCATGCCCTGCCGTACGAGGAAAACGCCGCCCGCGCCGCACAGCACAGCCGTCCCGGCGAACACCAGCCGCCAGCCGCCTGCTCCCGCCAGCATGGGCATCGCCACGCTGGCGAGCAGCGTGGCGGTCGGCACCGCGGCCTGCTTCAGGCCGAAGGCGAACGCGCGCAGCCGGGGCGCGCACCGCCGCATGAGCAGCGCGTTGGTGTGGGGCTGGGTGTAGCCGTAGGCGTAGCCCCCGACTGCCGAGCTGATCCACAGGCCCACGGCCGGAGCCACCGCCGCGGTGAGCAGCCCCAGGCAGGTGGCGAACAGCGCGATGGACAGGGTGCGTTCCACCACCGGCGGCAGCGCGGCCCGTCTGCTGACGAAGGCGCCCGACAGGGACGCCAGCCAGTACACGGCCAGGACGGCCCCCATCCGCACCGGGCTCCAGCCGAGCTCGGCGCAGATCAGGCCGTTCGCGGCGCCGGGCAGGAACACGGGCAGCGAGGTGAGGACGGTGACCGCCGCGACGCGCGAGGCGGTGGACAGCCCCGCCTGTGGACGGATCGCCCCGGCAGCCGTTTCACGCCCCTCCGTACGGACGAGCACGCTCACGACGCATTCACCTCGACCCTGCCCGCGGACCGTACCGCCCCGCAACCGAGCAACTCCCGGGCGACCGCGTCCGCGTCGCCCAGCGACACGGAGTCGACTCCCGGCCGTACGCCCGCGGCCGTCGCCCAGTGCACGCCCTCCGTGGGGATGCCGAGCGCGAACCTGCGGGGGTGGGCCCGCCCGTACGCGTCCAGGAGGCGGCTCGGCCGCTCCGTCACCGCGAGCGCCCCGGTCTCGTAAGGGACGCCGTCCGGGTTGGGCAGGCGGTACGGCGTGGCCCGGCCCGTGTCGAGGAGGCCCCGGAGCAGCGGATCGGCGGTCGCGCGGACGTCCGGGTCCTGGATGCGGGCCTCGATGAGGGTGGTGACGTGCACCGGCGGCCCCGGCACCACGGACGAGATGAGAAAGCCGGATGACGCCCCGGGCGTCGCTCGCATCCCCGGCCCCACCGGCTCCAGAACACCCGCGCGGATCAGTGCGGCCATCTCCGCGATGCGGCACCGGGGCGGGCCTATGGAGAGCGCGGCGTTGAACGGCGAGTACCAGCCGGTCAGTTCATCGCGGTAGGAGTCCCCGGTGAGCCCCGCGTGATCGACCACCTGGCGTATCTCGTTCCGCAGGTCGCGCAGGGCGTCGAGAGCGGATTTCACCGGATCCCCGACATTGCCTCCGCGTGCGCGCGCGACATCGCGTTCCAGGTGTTCCACGAGCCAGTGGGTGAACTCCCTTGGCCCGCGCAGCGCTTGCCCGCCATAAGGAGTCTCCACGGTCTCCCAGCTCCAGCGGTCGCGCTCCTCGATTCCGTGGCGCCGCAGCAGTTTCTCGTCCAGCGGGCTGCCCGCGCGGCCCAGCAGACAGCACCGCAGGAATTCCTCTACGGCCTCGCCCGATTCACCGCGCTGCCGGAGAAGCGTCCGGTAATAGACGATCTCGACCTCCCGCGCGATCAGCGGCCATACGTCCCTACGGAAGCGGACATCGCCGTGCGAGGCGGCGCGTTCCCGCAGCGCGGCGATCGTCCGTGCCGTGAGCAGCACCGGCTCGTGGCGTTCGCCCAGGCCCTTCTGGTTGTCACCGCGTGCCCGGTACGGGACGCCCCGGCGGGAGCCCGCGTACAGGCGCGGCTCCCGGCCCGAGGCGCGGTAGTCGAGGCGGCCGTCCGCGCGCTCCTCGAACACGCCGCCACGGCCCTGGGTGAGCAGCGCCAAGTAGTCGAAGAAGGTGAGCCCGAGACCGCGCAGGGCCACCGGCTCCCCGGGAGCGATCGCGTCGAGGTCCACGTCGGCGGGGTTGCCCGGCCTGATGTGGCGCGCCGCCGGGCCGGGCGCGGGCACCGCCGGAACGTGGCCCTGGGCGAGGACCACGGCGTCGAGCAGCAGGCGGTCGCCGCCCGCCAGCCGCAGCACCTGCCGCGCACCCTGCTCGCCCAGCTCGACCGCCGTGTCCCGGTGGACCCGTACCGTCACGTGTCGCGGCGCGGTCTCCACCGTCCGCCGGAAGGCCCACCGGAGGTACCGCCCGTACAGGGCGCGTGTGGGGTACGAGTTCGGGCCGAGCGCCCGCGCCTGCGCGACGACGTCGTCCGGGTATCCCTCGGCCTCGCCGACGACGGCGAGCAGGGTCGCCCACTCATACAGGTTGGGTCCCGGCACCACCGGGCCGGCGCAGGAGACGCTCGCGTCGGTGAACACCGTGATCTGCTCCGCGACCGTGTTCATCAGCAGGTGCGCGGACTGGTCCGTCCGCCAGACCCTGCCCGCACCCGCCGGGGCCGGGTCGATGGCGTGCACGGTCACCGGACGGGCCCCGGGATCCACCGCCGCGTTGGCGCACAGCCGCTCCAGGACGGTGAGTCCACGCGGCCCCATCCCCACGATGCCGACGCTGAGCCGACCGTTCAACGAGAGCCCCACTTCTTCTGTTGTCTTCTGCTCGGGCAGTTGCCGATCCTAAGCCGACGGCAAATCCATCAATGCGTGGCGCGAACGATTGATTCATATGACACATAGATCCATTCATGCGCTCGCCGAATAAGTGGGCCGCTCAGCCTATTTCCCACCTCGCAATTCCTCCGGATAGCTTTTCGAACGGCGAGCGAGGGTTGCCCACAGGCCGGGTTCCACCTGGCCGCGCGGGCGTGGAGAAGCAGAAATGCGCGGGAGCCTCCACGCTCGCGCCACCCCCGTCAACCGGCGGTCTGTCCCGTCGGGGCCCAGCCGCCGTCCCCCACTTTCCGCCTTCCGGACGGAGAATCCTCATGGGTGATTCCACCCCCATCAAGTACAAGCCCTACAACCGGTCGTCGATCAAAAAGGCGCCGCAATGGGAGCGCATACCGCACGACCTGCGCGAAGCGGTCGACGTCGTCTCCCACGTCCTGCCGTTCAGGACCAACCAGTACGTGCTCGACGAACTCATCGACTGGGACCGCATCCCCGACGACCCGATCTACCGGCTCAACTTCCCGCACCAGAGCATGCTCGACCCGGACGACTTCGCGACCCTGCGCGATCTCCTGCGGTCGGGTGACAAGCAGCAGCTGGCCAAGCAGATCCACGTGGTCCGCTCGCGGATGAACCCGCACCCGGCCGGCCAGCTGACGCACAACGTGCCGGAGCTGGACGGCGAGGTCGTCCCCGGAATCCAGCACAAGTACGCCCAGACGGTCCTCTTCTTCCCGAGCGCCGGTCAGACGTGCCACGCCTACTGCACCTTCTGCTTCCGCTGGCCGCAGTTCGTCGGGGAGGACGACCTGCACTTCGCGGCCCGGGACGCGGCGGGGCTCGCCGCCTACCTCAAGCGGCACCCCGAGGTCACCGACGTCCTGATCACCGGCGGCGACCCCATGATCATGCGCACGGCCAATCTGGAGCGCTACCTCGAACCGCTCCTGGTGCCCGAGCTGGCCCACGTCCAGAACATCAGGATCGGCACGAAGGCCGTGGGCTACTGGCCGCAGCGCTTCGTCAGCGACGTGGACGCCGACGACCTGCTGCGCCTGTTCGAGCGCGTCGTGGGCGCGGGCAAGCACCTCGCGCTGATGGGCCACTACAACCACCCGGCCGAGCTGCGCCCCGCCATCGCACAGGACGCCCTGCGCCGCATCACCGCGACCGGTGCCGTCGTGCGCATGCAGTCCCCCGTGCTGCGGCACATCAACGACGACCCGGCCGCCTGGCACGAGCTCTGGACCACGGGCGTGAAGCTGGGCGCCATCCCGTACTACATGTTCGTCGAGCGGGACACCGGCGCGCGCTCCTACTTCGAGCTGCCGCTGGTCGAGGCGTACGACATCTTCCGCACGGCCTACGCGGGCGTCTCCGGCCTTTCGCGCACCGTGCGCGGGCCGTCGATGAGCGCGTTCCCCGGCAAGGTCCTCATCGACGGCGTGCCGACGATCCGGGGCGAGAAGGTCTTCGCCCTGCAACTCCTCCAGGCGCGTCGCGGCGGCCTCGTCCGGCAGCCCTTCTACGCCAAGTTCGACCCCGCCGCGACCTGGTTCGACCAGCTCGAACCCGCCTTCGGCGAGGCCAGGTTCCCCTTCGAGGAGGAGCCGTCCGCCGACGGCCCGTCCGTGCTCGGCAAGCCGCTCGACCTCGTGGGGGCGTGAGGGGCATGGCCGAGGACACGCATCCGGTGTACGAGGTCCTGGCGCTCCGGTTCGGTACGCACGCCGACCGGCCCGCGCGGGACAACTTCCTTGTCGACGAGGGCCAGTTCACCCCGGGCAGCGACATGCCCATGGACTTCTACCTCTGGGTGATCCGCGACGACCGGCACTTCCTGCTCGTGGACACCGGGTTCAACGAGGAGATGGCGCGGCGCCGGGGACGCACCCTGTTCCGCAGCCCCGTCGACGCGCTGGCCGATCTCGGCGTGGCGGCCGAGGACGTCTCGGACGTGGTCATCACGCACATGCACTACGACCACGCGGGCAACCTGGACCGGTTCCCGCACGCCCGGATCCATCTGCAGGAGGACGAACTCCGCTTCTGCACCGGGCCCGCTATGCGCCACCACGTCGTCCGCAAGCCCTTCGAGCCGGTCAACGTGAAGACGGCGGTCCAGGGTCTTTTCGAGGACCAGCTCGTCCTGCACCGCGGGGAAGCCGAGATCATCCCCGGCGTGACGGTGCATCAGGTTCCGGGACACACGCCGGGCACCCAGGTGGTCCGGGTCCCCACCGCGCGGGGCTGGGTCGTGCTGGCGAGCGACGCCACGCATCTGTGGGCGAACATCCGGCTGCGCAGCCCGTTCCCCATCCTCGACCACCTCACGCCGATGCTGGAGGGGTACGAGAGGATCGAGGCGCTGGCGGACGGCGACGACCACATCATCCCCGGCCACGACCCCCAGGTGGCCCGGCGGTTCCCGCCGCTCCCGGGGGCGCCCGACTGGGTCCGCCTCCACGAGCCCGCGCTCGACGGCCTGGAGGCCGCCGCGGCGGCCGGTGGAGCGGTCCGATGACGGCGCTCCAGGTGGCCGTCGTCGGTGTGGGCCCGCGCGGCCTGAGCGTTCTCCAGCGGATCTCCGAACTCGCGGACCAGCTGCCCGAAGGGCGCACGCTGGACGTGCACCTCATCGACCCCGGCGACGGCGGCCAGGGCACGCACTCCGCACGTCAGCCCTCCCACCTGCTGACCAACACCGTCGCCAGCCAGGTGACGATGTTCGCCGACGCCCGGGGCCCCTCGTTCACCGAGTGGGCGCAGTCCGCCGGGTACCGGGAGTTCGACGGCGCGTACCACCCGACCGGGGGCGAATCCGGCGAGCCGCTGGGCGAACACGCCTATCTGCCCCGGCAGATCCTCGGCGCCTACCTCAGCTGGGTGTTCGACCAGACGGTCGGCTCCCTGCCGCCGCAGGTGCGGGTGGTCCACCACCGCGACCGGGCCGTGGACATCGAGCAGACGGACGGCGACCGCTTCGTCGTCCACCTGGAGAAGGGCTTCGCCCTCACCGGCGACTACGTCTTCCTCACCACCGGACACTGCGAGCGGATCCCGACCCAAGAGGACCTCGCGTACGAGGAGTTCGCCCGGGACAACGCCGACCGCAACCCGTCGCTCGCGTACTGCTCCACTCCCTATCCGGTCGAACGGCTCCAGGCGATCGACCCGGGCTCGACCGTCGCGGTCCAGGGATTCGGACTGACCGCGCACGACGTCATCTCCGAACTCACGGTCGGCCGCGGCGGTACGTTCCACGGCTCCGGCCACGCCATGGAGTACCGCCCCTCGGGACGCGAGCCCGAGATCCTCCTCTTCTCCCGCCAGTGCCTGCCCTTCAGCGCGCGCGGGGTGAACCAGAAGGGGATCACCGGAGCACACCGGCCGCGGTTCTTCACCAAGGAAGCGGTACGGCGGGCGCGGGAGCGGGCGGCACAGCGCGGCGACTCCCGGCTCGACTTCACCGAAGACGTCCTTCCGCTCCTGCTGCGCGAGATGGGCTACGCCTATCGCGCCGCGCAGGAGCAGCGCTCGATTCCGCCCGAGGAGTACGAGCTCACCGCGGCCGACCGCCGCGTGGTCGAGGAGATCCTCGACCCGCTGGGCGGCCGGGACTTCGCGAACCAGGGCGCGTTCACCAAGTTCTTCGTGGACTACGTCGAAAGCGACCTGGAGCACGCGGAGCTGGGCAACACGACGAGCCCCCTGAAGGCCGCCACCGACGTCATCCGCGACACCCGGGCGAGTCTGCGGGAGGCGGTCGAGTTCTCCGGGCTGACGCCCGCGTCCCACCGGACCTTCAACGCCACGTACGTGCCGGTCATGAACCGGGTCTCGTTCGGCCCGCCCCGGCACCGCAACTACCAGCTCCTGGCGCTGCTGCGGGCCGGGATCGTGGACCTGGCCGGCGGTCCCGGGGGGCGGCTGGTGCTCGACCGGGACGCGGCGCGGTTCGCCGTCCGCACCGACTACCCGGACGGCCCCGAGATCCGCCACGCCGACGCCCTGGTCGTCGCCCGGCTCGACGCGTTCCACCCCGAGCACGACAGGTCGCCGCTGGTCAACGGACTCCTGGGGCGCGGCCTCGTCCGCCCTTACGCGAACGGCCCGTTCGAGCCGGGCGGGCTCGACATCGACGAGCAGGGCCGGCCGATCACAGCGGCGGGCGAGCCGCTCCGCACCGCATGGGCGGTCGGCTATCTCGTCGAGGGGCCGCGGTTCTACACCCACGCGCTGCCGCGCCAGGGAATGACCTCGCAGTTCACCCTCGACGCCGACGCCGCCGTACGCGGCATGGTCGGGCACATCCAGCACCTGTACGACACCAGCCAGGAGGACGAGCATGCCGGTGCGGAGCGGAAGTCAGTTTCCCTACCCGGAATTTCGTAAGCGCCATGTGCAGGACCGGCCCGACCCGGTCGTATGGCCGTGGGAGACCCTGGCCAAGGAAATCGAAGCGGCCGAGCACACGGAATACGGCACGGTCACGCTGGCCGCGCCCGGGGGCGACCACGAGGTCATTCCGGGGACGTCGATGACCTTCCAGTCCGTACGGCCCGGTGACCGCACCACGCCGCACACGCATTCCTGGTGGCATCTCTATTTCGTACGGTCCGGATCGGGCGTCCTCGTATTCGACGAGACCGACGAGACGGTCGCCCTCGGCGACGGCGACATCGTGCTGATTCCGGCGTGGCACGTCCACCACTTCGAGAACCACGGGGCGGACACGGATCTGCTGCTGCTCAACATGTCGAACCTGCCGCAAATGGCCGGTCTGCACAACAAGTTCTCCAAAGAAAACGCATAACAGCACACGCATCAGGAGGCGGACATGGCGGACATGTTCAAGCGCATCGACCACATCGGTGTGGTCGTCGACGACATCACCGAAGCGAGGGCGTTCCTGGAAAGCCTGGGAATGCGGCTGGAACGGGCCGAGGAAGTACCGGCCCGGAACGTGAAGATCGCGTTCTACCACTGCGGGGACGGCCGGATCGAGCTCATCGAGCCCACGACTCCGGAGGCCCGGCAGCGCAGGCTGGGCGACGGCAACCAGGCCCGCCTTGAGCACATCGGCGTCGAGGTCGACGACGTGTCCCAGATGATGCGGGCGGTCCAGGGCCTCGGCATCGAGCTCACCACCGGCGAGCCCGTCCCGGTCGGCCCGAACCTCAACGCGTGGACGGAGCCCGGGACTTCGAACGGGATCCAGTTCCAGCTGGTCCAGCGGGACGCCGTCCAGTAGGCCGGTGAGCGGTCTGCGGCGCCTCACGTTGCGGACTGTACATACTAGTAGCTACAGTCCTGGATGTGGATTCCTTGAAGACGTCTCCTGCACATGACCAAGCGCGAGCCGGGACCGAGCAAGGCGCATCCAGACCGGACGGGCGCCGGCCGACCTGGCTGCTGATCTCCCTGCTCGGCGGCATGTTCCTCGGGAACGTGGACATCGCCGTCGTCAACGTCGCGATCCCCTCGATCCGCGATCGCCTGCACGCGTCCGGCGGTGAACTGGAACTCATCGTTTCCGGATACACGCTCGCGTACGCGATGTTGCTGATCACCGGGGCACGGCTGGGGGAGGTGCGCGGGCGGCGCCGGACCTACCTGTTCGGGCTCGCCGTCTTCACGCTGTCCTCGCTCGCGTGCGGGCTCGCACCCGACAGCACCACCCTGGTGGGCGCCCGGGTCGTGCAGGGGCTCGGCGCCGCGCTGATGGTGTCGCAGGTCCTGACGGGCATTCAGGTCAACTTCGAGGGCGCCGCGCGCCGACGGGCCCTGGGCACCTACACCGGTGTCCTCGGCATGAGTTCCGTCATCGGACAGGCGCTCGGCGGCGTCCTGGTGTCGGCCGACATCCTGGGCATGGGCTGGCGCCCCATCTTCCTGATCAACGTGCCGATCGGCATCGCCCTGTTCCTCACCTCGTACACCTTCCTGCCCGCCGACGAGAGCACGGGGCAGAAGAAGTTGGACCTGCGGGGCGTCGGGCTGCTTTCGCTCGCCCTGTTCCTGCTGGTGACACCGCTGGTGCTGGGGCAGGACGAGGGCTGGCCGCTGTGGACGTGGCTCTGCCTCATCGCGTCCGTGCCGGTCTTCGCCCTGTTCGTCGGGGTGGAGCGGGGCATCGCGCGGCGCGGCGGCGACCCGTTGATGAACGTCGCGCTGCTCGCCCGCAGGCAGATCGCGCTGGCCCTGGTGTCCCAAGGTGCCACCCGGGCCGGTTACTTCGCGCTGCTTTTCGTCCTCGCGATCTACCTTCAGCAGGGGCTCGGGAAGAGCGCGGTCTACGCGGGCCTGATCCCCATCGCGTGGGTGGCGACGTTCGCCCTGGTCGGGCCTGTCCTCGGCCGGACCGGGCCGCGCATCCGAAAGCTCGCGGCCCCCGTCGGCGGCCTGCTGATGGCGGTCGCCTTCGCCGGTGTGGCGGCGGGCGGGCAGAGCACCGGCTGGCTGATCGTCCTCCTCGGCATCGGGGGCGTCGGCTACGGCGCGGCGTTCAGCGGGACGCTGGCCCGCCTGACGGATTCCGTCGAAGCCCGGTACGCGCCGGATGTGAGCGGCCTGTTCAACACGACGCTCCAGGTCGGCGGAACCATGGGTGTGGCGGTGTTCGGGACCGTATATCTGGGTCTCGTCGAAGGGAACGGCGATCCGCGGGACGCCTTCAGTACGACCAACGCGGTTCTGGCGATCGTGTCACTCGCCGCGTCCGCGCTGATCGCGCTCGCGGGAAAGGCCGAGACGGCCAAGGCCGCGCAGAGCTGATATCGCATCACTGCTCACCACGTAAAAAGCATGAATCGAAAAGAAATGGAGTTCGTACTGTGGATGTCATCCGTCACCCCGGAGACGCGATCAAGGGGCCCGAGGACCGCTTCTTCGGTGATGTGTGGCTGTGGCCGCGCATCGGCGCCACCGCCAACACCGAAGTGCGGAACGTGCTGTTCACGCCCGGCTCCCGCAGCGCCTGGCACCGGCACCCCGCGGGACAGGTCCTGCACGTCACCGAGGGTGTGGGAGTCGTGGGGTACCGGGGCGGCGAGCGCCAGGAGATCAGGGCGGGCGACACGGTCGTCTGCCACCCGGGCGAAGAGCACTGGCACGGCGCGGGCCCGAACACGTTCATGACGCACATAGCCGTCACGGACGGGCCCACCGAATGGAAGGAACACGTGACGGACGCGGAGTACCGGGACTGAAGCCCGGACGGGCGGCGCGTCGGTGCGGGACCTGGTCTCCCGCACCGACGCGCCGCCGAGAGCCCGGACTTCGCCGTTCCCTCCGTGAGGTTCGATTACTCCCCGATGACCCTTGGGGACCCTTGGGAGAAATGACTCAGGTACCGTGCGCGCCCACAACCAAGTGCCGTCCGACGCTGTAAAGGGTCCCTTCGCGGCATTACATATGCTGCTGTCCATGAGTATCGAGCTGCATCACTTGCGCGGGTTTCTGGCCTTGGCAGACGAGAAGCATTTCACCCGGGCCGCGAAGCGGATGAACGTGTCCCAGCCGACGCTCAGTCGCAACATCCGACGCCTGGAGGAACTGGTCGGCCGACGCCTCCTGGAACGGACCACGCGCCAGGTGGCCCTCACCCCGGCCGGTGAGGATCTCTATGACCAACTCCGCGTCATCATCCCCCGGTTGGAGGCCGCGCTGCGGCCCGAAGCCCACGAGGACGTGTTTCGCGTGGGGTTCGCCTGGGGCTTTCCCACGGGATGGACGCAGGAGGTCATCGCCTCGTTCGAAGCGGAGACCGGGATGTCGGTACGCGTCCACCGCCATGACGCGAAGCTCGCGGGAGTGGACCGCGGCGACGCCGACCTGGCGATCCTCAGGGGGCGCATAGACGCCGCCAACATGAGGTCCGTCACCTTGCTGCGAGAACGACGGATCGTGGCGGTGTCGACGCGCTCGGAACTCGCCGGGCAGGAGGAGATCCGCTGGCAGGAGATCGCCGACCACCGGCTCGTGCTCAACGAGGTGAGCGGGACGACCGACTTGGCCGACTGGCCGTCGGACCGCCGCCCCAGTGTCTCGGTCGTCTGCCGCAATTTCGACGAGTGGCTGGAGGCCGTCGCCTCGAACAAAGGCGTGGGCGTGGTGCCGGAGTTCGTCGGACGCCAGCACATCCACCCCTTCGTCTCGTTCCTCACGGTCCCCGACGCCCCGCGCGTACCCCTCAACCTGGTCTATCCGCAGCAGGGCGGACACCCGCTGATACGGCGGTTCGTGGCGATGGCCCAGGCGGCGGTCGGTACGACTGATTGAGGACTGCGCCCGGCCCCCGCCCGGGCCTCAGCCCTCCGCCCCTTCACCCCGCTCCCACCCCTGCCCCCGCAGCACCCCCGCCACATCCGGTGCCCGGTAGTGGTCGCCCTTGAGGACCTTGCCGTCGGCTCGGAGGAGGGGGACGCCGTCGGGGCCCAGTTTGGTCATGTTGGCGCGGTGGATCTCCGCGATGACCGCGTCCAGGTCGATGCCGTGGACCAGGGCCGTGCCGTACGCCACGTACACGACGTCCGCCAGTTCGTGGGCCAGGTGGTCCAGGGGGCCCTCGACCGAGACCTCCGCCGCCTCGGCCGCCTCCTCGACCAGGAGGTCGCGGCGGTGGGCGGCGAGGTCCGGGGGGACCTCCGTGGGAGTCGTACGGGCGTCCAGGCCGAACGTGGTGTGGAATTCCCGGACCAGGCGGGCCGGGGACGCCGGGCTCTGCCGGTCTGCTGTGGTTCCTTGCGCGGGGGTGCTCATTCGCCCCAGTTTACTTTTCCTGGGTCACGCTTAACTCGGCTCCCCCGTACGCCCGTTGCGCCCTCGTCGGGATCGGGTGGCTGTGCATCTGCTATCGACGCGATCCGCAGCGGAGGTGGGCGGCTGCGTACGCACGTACGCATGCGCTATCGGCGGGGCGACTGTCCTTGACGCCTGACTCGGTGTCATAATGTATGGGTAGCCCTTCGTGCATCCCCCGTCGCGAAGGGCTACATCTATGTGCGAGCACAGCCGTATGCACACCTTGCCCGGTTTCGGGCATGGCGGGGCCTTCACACGGGCAAGGGACTCCCCTCGTGGCCCCCTGCCCGTGTTTTTTCGAGTTAACAGTGGCGTAGAGTATTTGTGCAAGCCCAGTTCTGACCAGACGGGGTGGGGATCCGATGGAAGACACTCCTGAGCTGACGACCCTTCAGCAGAAGGTCGCCTACATGGTCGAGAAGACCTTTCCCGGCGAGAACGTCTCGGGGCGCGCGTTCTCCGACCTGGTGAAGGAGCGCGGCGGGCACCTCTCCCACAGCTACTTCTCCAACATCCTCGCGGGCAAGGTCACCCACCCCTCCGAGGACATCCTCAAGGCGCTCGGGCTCGGCTTCGGTGTCGACTGGCGGTTCTTCAAGGAGGAGTCCGAGGTCGTCGACGACGTCGTGGCCGGACTCCAGTTCCTCGCCAAGCGGCGTACGGGCGAGATCAGCGGCATCGCGGGGCGCGGGCTCGACGACGACGGCCTCTCCGCCGAGCTCCTCCAGTTCGCCCTGTCGCTCCTCGAAGAGAAGAAGGACAGCGGGGCCGACTCCTAGCGTCGCCTCTTCGACTCCTAGCGGTGCCTCTTCGACTCCTCGCCCCGCCGCACCCCCCGTATTCACTCCCGTTCGTTAAGATGCGCCGATCGATCGCATGTCCATACGCACGAACGCGTGACTACGCCCCGAGGGACCCAGAGGCTTCCATGTCCATGCGCGAGCTGCGGAGAGAGTGCGAGGCCGGGCTCGCCGACCTGCCGATCCCCGCCCCGTTCAGCATCGAGGGCCTGGTCGCGAACATGGAGCAGGCCCGCGGCCGCACCATCGTGCTGCGGGAGCTGCCCGACCGGCTGGCGCGGGTCAACGCCGCCTGCGGGCTCCGGCTCAAGGCCGGGAACACCAGCTTCGTCCTCTACCGCAAGCGCCCCACCGACTACCAGACCCAGCACGTCATCCTCCACGAGCTGTGCCACGAGTGGTTCGACCACGGCACCAGCCTGGACGCCGACGCGCTGGGGGCCCTGCTGCCGATGTTCGACACCTCGCTCATCCAGCGCGTCGTCAGCTCCGGCGCCACCGTCCAGGCCCGCGCCCAGTACGACACCCACGACGAGCGCGTCGCCGAGTTCGGGGCCTCCCTCATCCCCCGGATGGCCATGGACGTGACCAGCGACGACATGGTCGGGCGGCTCGCCAACTCGCTCTCCCGGCCGGTCGCCCACCGCCGCCGCGGCCTGAACATCTTTCGCAGAGACTGAATCCCCCGCGGCCCCCACCCAAGGCCGCCGAAACCCGCCCCCGTTCCTGCCCCCGAGGAATCCCCCCGAATGACTCCGCTCGACCTCGCCGGCTATCTCATAGCCGCGCTGATGACCGCCGTCGCCCTGTGGCGCATGCCCGCCGCCCTGTGGGGCGACGAGGAGGACAAGCGCCGGCGCGCCCTGTGGGGCTGTTACGCCGGGTTCGCCGTCGCCCTGTGGACCAAGACCAAGTTCGTACGGATCACACTGAACGACAGTGAGGTCACCGACCTCGCCGTCCTCATCAAGCACTACACCGCCACCATCGCCATCCTGGCGATCCTCAGCTACATCGTGGCGATCTACGGCCACTTCCCGGACGAGGGCGCGATCCCCCGGCACGTGCGGTTCGCGCGGACCGTGCAGCGGGTCGCCGCCAAGGCGTCCGCGGCCACGCTGATCCTGCTGACCGTGCTGTTCTTCACGGTCGTGGACCGTTCCGTCCCCTCCGACCGGTTCGTCTCGGACCACGCGGGGCAGTGGGGCGCGACGCTCTACATGAGCGTGTTCTACCTGTACTTGGGCGCCTCCTCGGCCGTCTGCGCCTACCAGTGGGCGCTGGCCACCGGCAACGCGCAGGCGCGGCACCTGCGCGTCGGGCTCGGCATGATGACGTTCGCCATGTTCATCGGCGTGGCCTACACCCTCAGCCGGACGCTGTTCCTGTGGGTGAGCGTGATCGACCAGCCGAGCAAGTCGTTCGCGCGGCACTTCGACGAGATCACCGAGGCCTCGCAGATCGTGCTGTTCGCGTTCTTCGCGCTGGGCGCGTCCATCCCCGCGTTCAGCAAGGGCTGGCGCCGGGTGCGGCTGTGGCGGGCGCAGGCGCGGCTGCACCCGCTCTGGTACGAGCTGATGACGGCCTTCCCGGACCAGCCGTTCGAGCCGCCGGCGCCGCTGCTGCGCGAGCTGACGCGCTTCGACACCCCGGCCGACCTGCGGATCGACCGGTGGGCCGCGGACATCGCGGACGCGGTGGAGAAGCTGCGCCACTACGTGCCGGACGAGCTCCTGGACGCCGCCAAGCGGGCCGCCGGGTCCGAGGCGGCCGGGCCGCTCGCCGACGCGCACTGGATCAAGGCCGCGCTCGCCGCCAAGGCCGACGGCGCCGCCGCGGGCCGGGCCGCGGCCATCGAGTCGCAGCACGCCACGGACCAGGACGGCGAGGTCGCCTGGCTGGTGCGGGTGGCCGCCGCGTACAAGACGATTCCGCACGACCGCGCCCGTCAGGTCCTGGCCTCGACGCGGCCCCAGGCCCAGGAGACCTCCGCGTGACCCCCACCATCGAGAGCCGCACCACCGGGCTCGACGACCCCGCCCGGCGCCCCGTCGCCCTCGCCGTCACCAACGTCCTCCAGCCCCGCAACTGCCTCCTCGTCGGCATGCTCGGCATCGGGCTCGCGGCGGCGGGCGACTGGACCGGGCTGCTGTGGGGTCTCCTCGGCGCGCTGTGCGCGGGGCTGATCCCGGCCGGGTACATCGAGTGGGAGCGGGGGCGCGGCACCTGGGGCGACCGGCACGTGGTCGACCGTACGAAGCGGGCGCCGATCTTCTTCGTCATCCTCGGCTCGATCGGCACCGGCTCGCTGGTCATGGTCCTCGGGGACGCGCCCGTCGGCATCCTCGCGGCGATGCTGGGGCTGTGGGTGATGACGATCGGGCTGCTCGCGGTGAACACGGTCTGGAAGATCTCGGTGGACGCGTCCGTCGCGTCGGCGGTGGTCGCGCTGCTCGCGGCGGTCCAGCACGAGGCGCGCTGGCTGTTCCTGTACGCCCTGACCGTCGCGGTCTGCTGGTCCCGTGTGGCCCTGAGCTATCACACGGTGGCGCAGACGGTCGCGGGCGCGGCGCTTGGGGCGGCGACGGCGTCGGCGTTCCTGTTCGTCTGAGGCCGGGCCCGCTGCGCGGCGGCTTGTTCGTCGTCTGCGGCCCGGCGGGAGCTGGTCGCGCAGTTCCCCGCGCCCCTAAAATCGTCGGTCGTCTGCGGGCCGTCCCCAACTGGTCGCGCAGTTCCCCGCGCCCCTTAGATGCCGCTGCGCGGCAATCCCCGGGGCGGCCCGGAGGGGCGCTTTCAGGGGCGCGGGGAACTGCGCGGCCAGCCCGCCACGGTCCGCAGACGAAGCACCCGGCTGCCCGCCAGAGGGCTTTCGGGAAGGGGCGGGGTGGGGGCCCTCACATATGGATCGGGCCCGCGTCCCCGCCCTCCGTCGGGTGCGGGTGGGGCGGGCCCTTGCGGTACAGGATCACCGTGACCAGAAGCCCCAGCGCGAAGAAGCCCGCCGACCACCAGTACGCCGTCGCGTAGCTCTGCAGCTGGGCCTTCGCCAGGACCTGCGGCGTCGGCTGCTTGCCGACCAGATAGCTGCTGGCGGCGCTCGTGGCCAGGGTGTTCAGGAGCGACGTACCCACCGAACCACCCACCTGCTGGCTGGTGTTGACCATCGCGGAGGCCACACCCGCGTCGTGCGCGGCGACCCCCGCCGTGGCCAGGTTCATCGCCGGGGCGAAGATCAGACCCATACCGGCGCCCAGCACCAGCAGCGGCGGCAGGACATGCGCGGCGTACGTGCTGTCGACGTCCAGGGCCGTCATCCACACCAGCCCCGCCGCGCCAAGACCCATGCCCAGCGGCACGATCGGTTTGGCACCCATCTTGGGCACGAAGTTGTTCTGGGCGATCACCGAGGTCGCGATCATGATCACAACCATGGGGATGAAGGCGAGTCCGGTCTTGACGGGCGAGTAGCGAAGGATCTGTTGCAGGTAGTACGTGAGGAACAGGAACACGCCGAACATCCCGGCGCCGGAGATGAACATGCCGAGGAAGGACGCTCCTCGGTCCCGGTCGAGGACCACACGGAGCGGCAACAGCGGGTGCTCGGCGCGCAGTTGCCACCGCACGAACGCGATCAGCAGGACTCCACCCGCCGCCAGGAAACCCCAGGTCTGGACCGAACTCCAGGAGTGCTTCTCGGCGTTGGAGAAGCCGTAGACGATGCAGAACAGGCCCGCCGAGACGAGGACCGTGCCGGGGATGTCCAGTTTCGGGCGGTCGGCCGGGGCTCCCGGGTGGAGCAGGCGCAGGGCGCCGAGGAAGGCGATCGCCGCGAAGATGAGGTTCACGTACAGGCACCAGCGCCAGTTGAGGTACTCGGTGAGCAGTCCGCCGAGCAGCAGGCCCACCGCGCCGCCGGTGCCCGCGATGGCGCCGTAGATCCCGAAGGCCTTGGCGCGCTCCCTCGGGTCGGTGAACGTCGTGGTGAGCAGGGAGAGCGCGGCCGGTGCGAGCAGCGCGCCGAAGACGCCCTGGAGGGCGCGGGCGATGACGAGGACCGTGAAGCTGGGCGCCGCGCCGCCGATCGCGGAGGCCACCGCGAAGCCGATCAGACCGGTCAGGAAGACGGCCTTGCGGCCCACCAGGTCGGCGATGCGGCCGCCGAGCAGCAGGAGCGAGCCGAAGGCCAGGGCGTACGCGGTGACGATCCACTGGCGGTTGCCGTCGCTGAAGCCGAGATCGCTCTGCGCGGAGGGCAGAGCGATGTTCACGATGGTGGCGTCGAGCACCACCATCAGCTGGGCGACGCCGATGACCGCGAGGACCAGCCAGCGGTGTTCGTGGGCGGCGCCGGGATGGGCGGTGCGACCGGCGGCAGCGGCGGCGGCCGTGGCCGCGCCCCCGCCGCGCAGGGGCTGTCCGTCGGAACTCGCCCCGGCCGCTGCGGCACTCTCCTCCGGTGCCGAAGCGGCCGCTATCCGTTCCGCCCTGCCCTCTTCGACGGCGTCCTTGGTGTGGCGACCCATGGCATACGTCTCCTTACGAGGGGATACGCGGCCCTTCCTCACGCTAAGGGGAGGTTCGGCGTTCCGCCACGCGAGTGACATGGGGGGTAAACAGGTCGCAAAGGGGTCTACCGGACGCGAACGTCCCGTCGCGGGGAGCAACCGCGCGACGTTACGGCATCGCGGGCGGCCGCGCCCCGGACACGCCGGGCTCCGGACCCAACAACCGGAATCGCAGGGCCACTTCGAGGTCGAAGCGGGCGTCCGGGTCGTCGAGCGCGGACCCGAAGAGCTTCTCGATGCGGTGCAGCCGCTGGCGTACGGTCTGCGGGTGCAGCGCGAGCCGATCCGCCACCTCGGGAGCACTGCCCCGATGGGACTGCAACCACACCAGGAGCGTGGTGGCGAGCAGCTCGGGCAGCCGCTCCTCGCAGCGGGCGCCGGCGGACGGGCTCCGCGCCTCCTCCACCCTCGTGGAGGTACGGGCGTCCCTGACGGGGCCGGAGGAAAGCGTCCTGTCCCCCCTCCGTCAGGAGGTCCGCGCGGCGCGAGCGATCGCGTCCCCCGCCACCTAGCCCACCCGCCCACCCGTTCGGCGGGGTTGCGTCGGCCCGGGCCTCTCGTGGGTGGCCGCCCACCGTCGGCTTGCGCGGCGCGCGTGCGGCGGCCCGCTTCGCGGAGTGGGGCGCTCCTTCGTCTGCGGCCCGGTGGGGGCTGAGCGCGCAGTTCCCCGCGCCCCTAAAAGCGCCCCTCCGGGCCGCCCCCCAGGATGCCGCGCAGCGGCATTCAAGGGGCGCGGGGAACTGCGCGACCAGCCCCCACCGATCCGCACGCACCCGACAGCCCCGCCCGCCCCCGCCGAGCCGGTACGCGGCCTGGAGCGCGTCGAGGCTGCGGCCCTCCGCGAACTCGCCGCGCCCGAGCACCCAGTAGACCCGCCACCGGTCCTCGCCCCGCTCGGCGGCCGGGGCCGCGCCGCCCTCCACGAGGTCCGCGAATTCGGCCAGCGCGGTTTCCACCCCGCGCTGTATTCCGTATCCGAAATTCCCGTCCAGCGGTCGGGAGAATTCCGGTACGTGCAGTCGTATCTGCCGGATCACCTCGGCCGCCGTGGAGCGCTGTCCCTTATCGCAGCTCCATGGCGAGAGAACTCGGCAGAGCAACCCATGGTCCGGCCATCACTGAAGCCCTCCTCGAAGCCCTCGCCGAAACCCTCCTCATCCGAGAAGTGCGATTATGAGCGCTTGTTACTCACCAGTCAACGGTCGTGACGTGCCAGGTTACTGGCCCGTTACCGCTCGTCACAGCGGGATACGCTCACGCGCGTGACAAGTTCCCGCAGCCCGTGCACAAATCTCTGGCATATCTCTGCGGACTTGACGGAGTGCGACTGAGATCCATTGCCTACCGTCGGAATCCGGCCGTACTTTCAGCTGGTCGAATTCCAGAACAAGGGACGGTACTGGATATGAGATTTTCCCGAATTTCCCGGGCCTGTGCGAGTGCCGCACTCGCAGCCGCGGGACTCATGGCGCTGAGCACGGCCCCGGCCAAGGCGGCCGAGACCGATACGGCCGGGTCGACCGCGACCCGCCCGGTGGAGACCCACTTCGGCATCGGATTCCTCGCCGGTCTCCTCAAACCCACCGAGGCGCCGCCCGGCGCCAACGACTGGTCCTGCCGCTCCACGGCCCACCCCACCCCGGTGGTCCTGGTGCACGGCACGGCGGAGAACATGAACCTCAACTGGCGCGGAGCCGCGCCGCTGCTCGCCAACAACGGCTACTGCGTCTTCGCCTTCAACTACGGCGGCAAGACGCCCACTTCACCGCTCCAGGGCATGGAGAGGATCGAGGACGGCGCGGCCACGATGGCCGCCTTCGTCGACAAGGTGCGGGCCGCGACGGGCGCGCCGAAGGTCGACGTCGTCGCCCACTCGCAGGGCGGCCTGGTCACGCGGTACTACGCCAACCACCTCGGCGGCGCGGCCAAGGTCGGCAAGCTGGTGTCACTGGGCACGCCGAACCAGGGCACGACACTGTCCGGGCTGACCGAGTTCGGCCGCGTGCTCCGACTCCTCGCGCCCGCCAACGAGTTCGTGGTCGGCCCGGCCTGCCCCGCGTGCGTCCAGCAGGAAGTCGGCTCGGACTTCCTCAAGACACTCAACGCGGACGGCGGTACGGCGCCGGGGGTGACCTACACGAACATCGCGACGAAGTTCGACCAGGTCACGACCCCGTACACCTCGACGTTCCTGCCCGCCGGGCCGCACGTCACCAACATCACGGTGCAGGACCAGTGCGTCCTCGACGCCACGGACCACACGGAGATCTCCTACGACCCGATCGCGCTCACGCACGTACTGAACGCGCTCGACCCGGCACACCCCCGCTCGATCCCGTGCCAGCTGGTGCTCCCGGTCACGGGCCCGCTGCTCTGACCCTCAGAGACTGCGCACGAAGGCGCTGAAGGCGGCGGGGCCGACGACGAAGGCCCCGCCGTCCGGGTTCTTGGAGTCGCGGACGGCGATGCGGTGGGGTTGGGCGGCGATTTCGACGCACTGGCCGCCGGTGTCGGAGCTGTACGACGCCTTCTGCCAGACGGCAGCCCCGAGGGGCGCGCACTCGACGCACTGGCCGCCAGCATCGCCGCTGTACGACGACTTACGCCACTGGGCGCCCGGCAGGTACTGGTTGGTCCCCATAACGCTCCTCCATTACGCGGGCGATCAAGTCCGCCGAATCCTCCACGGAGAGCGCGGCGGCCTGCAAGTGATCGTAACGGAGTGAACCCTGCTTGAAAGCTTGCGGGTTGGCCGTCATATGGCCACTCACGAAGTCCTCGGTGTAGACGAGATCCGGGTCGTCGTCGAACCGCAGGAGGTTGAACGAACCCTGTAGCCCGGCATGCGCTCCGGCCGCGAAGGGCAGGATCTGCACCTTCACCCAGTCCCGCTTCCTGTGCAGGTGCAGCAGGTGCTCCAGTTGCTCCCGCATGACCTTTCGACCGCCCATCTCCTGGTGCAGCGCAGCCTCACCCATGACCACCCAGGCCAATGGCGGATTTTCACGGTCCAGGATCCGCTGACGCTCCATACGAGCCTCCACGCGGGCATCGATGTCACCGTCGTCGCGTGCGCCGAGCACGGCACGCGCGTAGTCCTCGGTCTGCAACAGACCATCCACCAACTGGGCCTGGAACGAGGAAATGTAGGCCGCCCGTACCTCCATCTCCGCGTACTGCTGGAACCACGACGGCAGCTGGCTCCGCAGCACCAGCCCCACCAGCCGCGCGAAGAACCCCTCCGTGAGGAGCGCGGCATCCAACCGTTCGGAGATGTCCCGCGTCGGGACTTTCCGCGCCGTTTCGATCTGGCCGATCAACGACGCCGCGCAGAAGATGCAGCTCCCGAGCTGCTCCTGCGTCATTCCGGCTCCCTCGCGCTTGCGGCGCAGCTCGGAACCGTAATAATCCAGCGGCGAGGCGCTGGGATCGAGGTCTCGGATGTTGACCATGACGAAGGGTCACCCCCAACCGCACGCAGTGGACAGATTTTTCTGCCCCTACCGACCGTAACCAGATCACCGCACTCTGGTGGCGTGAATCACGCAACTCACCCTTCCGAGGCGCAAGTTGGGGGTCGCTACGGCATGAACATCACCGTGGGCGACCACTCGGCCCGGCATCTGCGCCGCATCCTGCGCTGGTATCTGGTCAACTGGTCCATGACCGCCGTGGCCGACGCGGCCGAACTCGCGCTGACCGAGCTGACGGCCAACGTCGTACGCCATGTGCCCGGCCGCCACTGCCATGTCCTGATACTGGCCAGACCGTCCGGAGTGCGCGTCGAGCTGACGGACGACTGCGCCGAGCTGCCGCACGCCCCCGCCCGTACCGACGAACTCGCCGAGTCCGGGCGGGGGTTGCTGATCGTGGCGGCGGTGACGGACCGGTGGGGGGTGCTGCCGCACTCGTGGGGCGGGAAGACGGTGTGGTTCGAGTGCGACCGGCCCGGGGCGCGCTGAGCGGACGGACCCGGCCGACCGGTCTCGGTCGGCCGGGCTTCGGTCAGGATGCCTTGGCGCGCCGGGGCCCATCGGACAGACCCGGCCAGTTGTCGCCGAGGGACAGGACGGGGATGTTGCCGCCCCACGTCTCGACCTTGTCCTCCTGCACGTTGTAGCGCAGGTAGTCGCTGCCCTTGAAGAAGTACACGGAGTCCCTCGAACCCGGCACAACGGCGGCGGCGGTGAACCCGTTCTCGAACCCGGTGCCCTTCAGGCCCGGCCAGTGGTCGGCCAGCGACAGGACGCCGGTGTCACCGCCCCACTTCTCGACCTTGTCCTCCTGCACGTTGTAGCGCAGGTAGTCGCTGCCCTTGAAGAGGTACACGGAGTCCCTCGAACCCGGAACGACGGTGGCGGCGGTGAACCCGTTCTCGAACCCGGTGCCCTTCAGGCCCGGCCAGTGGTCGGCCAGCGACAGGACGCCGGTGTCACCGCCCCACTTCTCGACCTTGTCCTCCTGCACGTTGTAGCGCAGGTACTTGCTGCCCTTGAAGAGGTACACGGAGTCCCACGAACCCGGTACTTCCACCGCGGCGTCGATGCCGGTCTCGAACCCGGTGCCCTTCAGGCCCGGCCAGTGGTCGGCCAGCGACAGCAGCTTCCCGCCCTCGCCCCACTTGTCGACCGTGTCGTTCCCGGTGTTGTAGCGCACGTAGCCGTCGCCCTTGAACAAGTACAGGTCCGACTTCGATCCCGGGACGGCTACTGCGCCATCGATGCCCTTCTCGAACGGCGTGTCCTGGAGGGGGTTGCGGCAGCCGAGGCTCCCCGCTTGGCCGGACTCACTGCAGTCCGCGGTCACCGGAACGACCTTGAGGGTGAGCTTCGGATAGGCGGCGATCCCCCCGCTACCGCCCACGTAGAAGGCCAGGCCCCGCTTCTTGCCGTCCGCCGGAATGGCCCGGACGTTGCGCAGCGCCGCCTCGTTGGGCAAATTCCTCGGCGCCTCCCTGACCGAGGTCAGCGTGCCCGAGCCCCAGTTGGGATCCCAGGAACCTGAGGATCCATCCACCCTGCCGATGCCGTACTGGACGCGATAGTGGCTGAACTTCAGGCCGCTCTGGTACTCCGGCAGGGCGCACCAGACCTGGACCTCATCCGGTGACCTCACGGGCGCGCCATTGGCGTCCGCCCTCACGGTGCCGGCCTTGGCATCCACGGTGCACTCCTCGGGGTACTCCATACTCACCCTGGACGCCGTGGCCGCCCAGGGGCTTCCCATCTCGATCTCTCTGCTCTTGAGCCGGTCCGGGGCGCCGGTGGGGGGCAGGTACTTCTTCTTCTCCTTGTCGGAGACCGGGTTCTTGGATTCGAAGTCCTTGCCCGCCTGGCAGATGTAGTCCCGACCGGACTCGTCCTTGCAACCGAGGACCCAGCCCATGCCGACGACGGCGTCGGTGACCTGCCCGCCCTGCACGAGAGTCGGCTTGTCCTGGCCCTTGTCCCGCTTCCAGATGTCGGAGACGGTCTTGAGCCTGTAGTAGACAGCGCGGGCCTCGATATCACGCTTCGGGGTCACCGTGATGGTGTTGGTGACATCGAACTTGACCGATTTATCCGTGACGACGCTGGGGGACTTGAGGTCCGGGACAAGCGCGTTGACGACGCTCTCGCCGAGATCCCCGCCGAACTTCTTCGCGGCGGCCTTCGCCACCATCGTCAGGCCGCCGACCACCCGGTCCCGCCACGGACCCACCCCGTCGTCGTCGACGCCGGTCTGCATGGCCTCGGTCACCTTGCCTTCCCGGCCCAGGCTGAGGACCTGCCGGGCGCCGGGGGTGAGGCGCTGGGGCGGCGCAGCGTTCTGAAGGTAGAAGCCATGCTCCTGGTAGAACGGCAGCACGTACTGATAGGTCAGCCCGCTGGCGGGCGTGTCCTTGGGGTCCTCCACGGTCCTGCCGTTGCCCGGCTCCCACTCGGCGGGCATACCGCCGTCGGCGAAAGCGTCCACGGGCCCGAGCGCGGCTATCAGACCGCCGGCGACCACGGCGGTCACCCATCTCGCTGCTGTTGTCTTCAACTCTCCTCGATTCTCTTCCAGGACACGACGAACGGATCGTCCGCTGGCCTCCCCCGACGCATGCCCCAATACGATCATGAAGGGAATGCAAGATCAAAACCATGTAAAGCAATGCAACATTCAACTGACACCTTCCATTGCAAGGAAGATGGCTGGTTTTAGCGGAAGCCGCCCATCGCGGCGCGCACCTCGTCGAGAGTGGTCTCGGCGATGGCGTTGGCGCGCTTGTTCCCCTCGCGGAGGACCTCGTGTACGTACGAGAGGTCCTGCGCGTACTCGGCCCGGCGGGCCCGCATCGGCGCGAGGTAGGTGTTGACGGCCTCGGTGACTTGCTGCTTGAGCACGGCGGCGCCGCCGTCCCCGATCTCGGTGGCGACGTCGTGCGGGTCGCGGTCCTGGCAGAGGGCGGCGAGCTGGAGCAGGCCGGAGACGCCGGGGCGGTTGGCCGGGTCGTACGTGATGCGGCGGTCCGCGTCGGTGGTCGCGCGGCGGATGAGCGCGGCGGTCTCGTCGGCGGTGGCGGAGAGGGGGACGGAGTTGGAGCGGGACTTGCTCATCTTCGTACCGTCCGTGCCGAGGAGCAGGGGCGCGGCGGAGAGCAGGGCCTCGGGCTCGGGGAAGACGTGCCCGTAACGGTCGTTGAAGCGGCGGGCGATCGTACGGGTGACTTCGAGGTGGGGGACCTGGTCCTGGCCGACGGGGACGACGTCGGCCTTGCAGAAGAGGATGTCGGCGGCCTGGTGGACCGGATACGTGAACATCAGCCCGCTGACGGCGGATTGGCGCGAGTGCGCGATCTCGTCCTTGACGGTGGGGTTGCGGCCGAGCTCGGCGACGGAGACGAGGCTGAGGAAGGGGAGGAGGAGCTGGTTGAGGGCGGGGACGGCGCTGTGGGTGAAGACGGTCGCGCGGGCGGGGTCGATGCCGGCGGCGAGGTAGTCGAGGACGAGGCCGTGGGTGTGGTCGGTGAGGTTGTCGGCGAGGTCGCGGTCGGTGATCACCTGGTAGTCGGCGATGACGAGGAGGACGTCGATGCCCTCGTTCTGGAGGCGGACGCGGTTCTGGAGGGTGCCGAAGTAGTGGCCGAGGTGGAGGGGGCCGGTGGGGCGGTCGCCGGTGAGCAGACGGGTCATTGGGCTGGGCCTCTCTGGGTGGCGGGCGTCTGGGACGGCCGGTCCGGTCCAGAGGGATCCGGGCATGCGAAAGGGCCGTCCATGTCGAACGGCCCTCGATGGCGTGCAGGTGTCGTGGCCGCTCCTTAGGAGGAGCGCCACCAGCGGAGATTGCTGACACGGTGCACGGGGGAAGTCATGGGGTGATGGTAACGGGACGGGGTCCGGGGCGGCGGGCTATTTGTGGGCGTGATCGCCGACGTAGAAGAGCAGCCAGACGAATCCGGCGAAGAGGTGCGTGCCGAAGATGTAGAAACCGGCGCGGAGGGCGATGCCGCGCTCTTTGCTCTTCTCGGTGTCCTCGGCGTCCTCGGCCACGGGGGCGCTCCTTCTGGTCGGTGTCCTTTCAGGGTACGGGGCCGTCCACCACCCCACTGGCCGCTTGTGCGTCACATCACGGTGACCGGCGGTCGGGGCGCTCCCTACGATGCGTGAGAGATGCAGCTATCCCCCGTGCACCTCTTGCCTTGTTGCCTTGTTGCCCTGTTCAAGGAGACGGATCCCGTGACCACAGGCGTTGCCGCTCGCGAGAGCTACTACGAGCGGACGGGCGAGCGCTCCTACAAGCCCACGGCCCACGCCGGGGGCGCGTGGAGCCCCGATGAACAGCACTTCAGTCCGGTGTCCGGGCTCGTCGTGCACGCCCTCGACCGGCACCTGGCGACGCGACCGGGGAATCTCGTGCTCGCGCGGATCAGCTACGACATCCTCGGCCGCATCGCACTCGACGAGTGCGAGATCACCGTGGAGACGGTTCGGCCCGGCCGGACCATCGAGCTCCTTGAGGCGACCGTGGTCATCGGCGGCCGTCCGGTCGTCCGCGCGCGGGCCTGGCTGCTGGCGTCCCTGGACACCTCTGCCGTCGCCGACAGCCCACACGAGCGGCTCGCCGCCCCCGAGGAGCTCGCTCCCTGGGTGATGAGCGAGGGGTGGGACGGGGGCTACGTCTCGTCCATCGAGGTCCGCCGGACGCCTCCGGTCCGCAAGGGGCGTACGTCGGCCTGGATCTCCTCGCCCGTCGACCTGGTCGCGGGCGAGCCGAGCAGTGCCCTCGCCTCGTACATCGCGCTCGTGGACACCGCGAACGGCATCGCCGTCCAGCAGGACCCGACGGCGTGGATGTTCCCGAACCTCGACCTGACGATCCATCTGCACCGGCAGCCGGAAGGGCCGTGGACCGGGCTGGACACCACCGTCACCTTCGGCCCGTCGGGGCAGGGGCTGACCAGCAGCGTCCTGCACGACGTCCACGGGCCCGTCGGCCACGCCGAACAGATCCTCACGGTCCGCCCGCTGGCGGGTGGCTGAGCGGGCCCGGCGTTTGTCTGCGGGCCGGTGGGGGCTGAGCGCGCAGTTCCCCGCGCCCCTTTTCGGCCCGGAGTTCGTCTGCGGGCTGTGGTGGGTTGCTCGCGCAGTTCCCCGCGCCCCTAAAAATGCCGCTGCGCGGCATCCCGGGGGGCGGCCCGGAGGGGCGCTTTTAGGGGCGCGGGGAACTGCGCGACCAGCCCCCACCGGCCCGCAGGCGAAGAGGAACCCACTCCGCGAAGCGGGCCACCACACGCGCCGGCGGACGCCGGCGGTGGGTGGCCACCCACGAGAGGCCCGGGCCGACGCAACCCCGCCGAACGGGCGGGCGGGTTACTCCCGCGTGTAGAACACGTAGAACGCCGCCGCCATCATGCCCCCGCCCAGCAGCGCCCCCATCATCGACGCCCCGAACACACTCTCGCCCGACTGGGCGTACAGGAACCCCGTCCCCGCCCCGAACAACGTTCCGAACGCCGCCGCCCGCAGCTCCCGCGGCAGGCGGCCCTGGATCATCAGCAGGCCCAGGCCGAGCGCAGCGATCACCGCCCCGGACACCAGCCCGAGCGCGATGTTCGCGCCGGTGACCTCGCCGCCCCGGCGGTTGATGGACGCGGCCCAGAAGCCGTAGAAGACGCCGATGACCACCGGCAGGGCGATCAGCGCAGGGGGCAGGCCGAACCGGGCGGCCAAGCCGGACGAAGGGCCCGGCCGGGACGACGCCGATCCCGTCGGCATCGCTGCGTGTGCGGACATGGCGCAACTCCTTCCACTTCCCCCATACAGCCCACACCCGCGCGCCCTGCCCGGCAACCCGGGGTTGGCTGGACCCGTGCGCTCCTCCGTCACCGCCGCCGGCCTCGGCATCGCCGCGGGCGGGCTCGGGCTGCGCGCCCTGGTCGCCCTCGGCCGCGTCCTCACCCTCGCCGACCTCCCGCCCCACGCCGACCCCGGCACCGCCGCCGCCGTCTACGACACCCTCACCGAGGCCCTGTGCGGCGCCGCCTGGGGCGCGGTCGCCGCCGGTCTCGCCCTGGCCCTCACGGCCTGGCTCACCAGCCGCGTACGGCGAGCTCCGCCAGCCGACGAAGGGCCACGTCAAGCACCGGCCGTGGCGGCGACGCCAGACCCACCCTGACCGCGTCCGGCGCCGAAGCCGCGCCCACCGCGAACGCCGACCCCGGCGTCACCGCGATCCCCAGCTCCTCCGCGGCCACCGCCGCGAACGTCTCCGCCCGCCACGGCGACGGCAGCTCCCACCAGCAGTAGTACGAGCACGGGTCCGTACGAATCGCGAAGTCCCCCAGATACCCCGCCACCAGCGCGTGCCGCGCCCCCGCCTCCACCCGCTTCGCCGCCGTCACCGCCTCCACCGTCCCGTCCTCCACCCACCGCACCGCCGCCTCCAGGTTGAACCGGCCCGCCGTCCACGCCCCGGACCGCAGCGCCCGCGCGACCTCCTCCCCGTACGCCTCGGGGACGCTCAGGAACCCCACCGTCAGCCCCGGCGCCAGCCGCTTCGACAGGCTGTCCACGAGCACGGTCCGCTCCGGCGCGTACGCCGCCAGCGGCGCGGGCGTATCCCCGGCGGCCAGGAACGCCCACGTCGTGTCCTCCACCGCCGGCAGATCCAACTCCCGTAGCACCAACGCCAGTTCCTCGCGTCGCGCGCCCGGCATCGTCAGCGACAGCGGGTTGTGCAGCGTCGGCTGTACGTACACCGCGCTCAGCGGCGTACGCCGGTGCGCTGCCTCCAGCGCCGACGGCAGCAGCCCCGACCCGTCCGTCCCGATCGGCACCAAAGTGATCCCCAGCCGCTCCGCCACCGCCTTGACCAGCGGATACGTCAGCTCCTCCACCCCCACCCGGCCCCCGGGCCGCACCAGCGCCGACAGCGCCGCCGCGATCGCGGCGCGGCCGTTGGCCGCGAACAGCAGGCCGTCCGGGTCCGGGCTCCAGCCGGGGCGGGCCAGCACCCGGGCCGCCGCCGTCCGCGCCTCGGGCGTGCCGTCCGCCGCCGCCGGGCGGGTGGCCTCCAGGAGGACGTCCGGGCGGGCCAGGCCCGCGAGCCCGCGCGCCATCAGCTCCGACTGGCCGTCCGCCACGGGGTAGTTGAGCTCCAGGTTCACCGGCGTGCGGCCGCTGTCCTCCGCGAGCACCGACCCGGGGTGCGGCGGCGCCGCCCGGACGAACGTGCCGCGCCCCACCTCCCCCACCACCAGGCCCCGCCGCACCAGCTCCCCGTACGCCCGGATCGCCGTCGAGACCGCCACCCGGTGGCGGCGCGCGAACGTCCGCTGGGGCGGCAGCCGGTCGCCCGGGCGCAGCCTCCCGTCGGCTATCGCCTTCGCCACCCCGTCCGCCAGCCGCCGGTAGTCCACCCCGAACCTCCAGAACATTGCACCGAGAGCAAAGATCTTATTGCACCGACCAGTTGGGCCCGCCTAGCCTCCTGACATGCCCACCACCTACACCGACCGAGGCACGGGCGACGCCCTGCTCCTGGTCCACGGCCATCCCTTCGACCGCACGATGTGGGACCCCCAGATCGAGGAGTTCGCGCGTACGCACCGGGTCGTCGCCCCCGATCTGCGCGGCTACGGCAGCGCGCCCGTCACCCCCGGCACCACCCTCCTGTCGGACTTCGCCGAGGACGTCCGCGCGCTCGCCGACCGGCTCGGCATCGCGCGCTTCGCGCTCGGCGGGCTCTCCATGGGCGGCCAGATCGTCATGGAGTGCTATCGGCTCTTCCCCGAGCGGATCAGCAGCCTGATCCTCGCGGACACCTTCCCCGCCGCCGAGACCCCGGCCGGGCGCACCGCCCGCCGCGAGATGGCCGACCGGCTCGTACGCGAGGGCATGAAGCCGTACGCGGACGAGGTGCTGGAGAAGATGGTGGCGCCTTACGCGGACCCGGACGTCAAGGCGCACGTGTACCGGATGATGACCGCCACCGACCCCGAAGGCGCCGCCGCCGCGCTGCGCGGGCGCGCCGAGCGGCCCGACTACCGCGAGCTGCTCACCACCGTCACCGTCCCCACCCTGGTCGTCGTGGGGCGCGACGACACGTACACGCCGGTCGCGGACGCCGAGGCGATGCACGCGGCGGTCCCCGGATCCACCCTCGTCGTCGTGGAGTCGGCGGCCCATCTGCCCAATCTGGAGCGGCCCGCCGAGTTCAACACGGCCCTGCGCGCCCATCTGACGGGCTGACAGCGCGCACCGGCGGATACTTGAGGGCGGAACGGCCTGTCGAACCGTCGACCGGGAGGGTCCCTTGGACGCCCTTGGCACCGCACCGCCCTGGCCCGCCACGGACGCGGCGGCGGGGCCGCCCGGGGAGCGGGGGCACCCGTGGCGCCGGGCGAGCGCGGTGCTGGGCGGCCTTGTGCTCGCCGGGGTCAGCGCGGTCGTCGGGTGCCGGGCCGCGGACTCCGACGGGGTCACGCCCGTGCCGCAGCTGCTCGCCTTCCTGCCGTGGCTGCTGGTGCCGGGCGGCGCCGGGCTCGTCCTGGCCGCGTTCGGGCGGTGGCGGCTCGGGATGGCGTGGGCGCTCGTCGTGCTCGCGGTGACCGCCTGGTACACCCAGCCGTACGGCGCCGAGACCACCCGCCCGCACGGCCGCCCCCTCGGCCAGCTGCGCGTCCTGACCTCCAACACCGAATTCGGCTGGGCGACGGACGACTTGATCGCGGCGGTCCGGCGCGAGAAGCCGGACTTCGTCTTCGTCGAGGAGTGCGCGTTCGTCTGCGCGGACGCGCTGGAGCAGCGGGTGGCGAAGGCGGACTACCCGTACCGCAACGTCGTACGCGAGGACGGCTCGGCCGGGTCCGCGATCCTCAGCAAGTACCCGCTCACGGCGGCCCCCACGATCCCCTCCGAGATGGCCATGCCGGGCGCGGTGGCACGGGTGGCGGGCCGCAACGTACGGCTCCAGCTCGCGCATCCGGAGCCCCCGCTGCCGGGGCAGGAGGGCACGTGGCGGCGGGAGCTGCGGCGGGTGCGGGACTTCGCGGTGTCGGCGAAGGGAGAGGCGGTGATCGTCGCCGGGGACTTCAACGCCGGCCAGGACCACGCCGCCTTCCGGTCGGTCCTGAAGGCGGGCGCCCTGCACGACAGCGCCCGGATCGCGGGCAAGTCCCGTACGTACTCCTGGCCCGCCGACCGCACCACGCCGCTGCGCACCCAGATCGACCATGTACTGGTCAGCGGCGACGACTTCACGGTCAGGTCGGCGCAGTTCCTGACCCTGCGCGGGACCGACCACCGGGCGCTCGTCGTCGACCTCGAACTGTTCGAGGGCTAGGCCGGACGGAGGGTGTCCCCGGGGTGCGGGCGGCGCGCTCCTGGGTGAGGATCGGACCGTCCGGGAGCCCGGTTGGCAGGGGGGCCGAGCAGGAGGTCGTACGCGTATGCGCGCTGTCGCGGTCCAGGCCTTCGGGGCCACACCGGAGGTCATCCATGTCCCCAAGCCCTCGCCGGGCCCCGGCGAGGTCCTGGTGAAGATCGACTACGCCGCCCTCAACCCGTTCGACTGGCAGGTCGCCGACGGCCTCCTCGACGGCCGGGCCCCGCACGTCTTCCCGCTGGTCCTGGGCCTCGACTTCGCCGGCCGCGTGGACGTGGTCGGGCCGGGCGAGAACCGGTTCGTGGTGGGCGACGCGGTGTACGGGCAGGCGGGGCGGCCGCCGGTGGGGACCGGCACGTACACGGAGTACGTGACGATGCCGCACGACTCGACGATCGCGGGCGTGCCGGACGGGCTCGCGCTGCGGGCGGCCGCGGCGCTGCCGACGGCCGGGATGACCGCGCTCCAGATCCTGCGCACGGGCGTAGCCCTGGAACCGGGCGACTCGTTGCTCCTGGTGGGCGCGGCGGGCGGGGTCGGCAGCGCGCTGACTCAACTGGCGGCGGCGCGGGACCTGCGGGTCATCGCGGTGGTGCGGGGCGACGAGCGGGAGCGGATGCGGGCGCTGGGCGCGGCGGTCGCGATCGACTCCACGGAGGAGTCGGTACGGGAGGCGTGCGCGCGGGCGGTGCCGGGCGGGGTGGACGCGGTGGTCGACCTGGTGTCGGCCGACACGGAGGCCTTCGACGCGTACGCGTCGCTGATGCGCCCGGGTGGCGCCGCGCTGAGCACCCGGGGCGCGGCCCCGCCCGGGAAGGGCGTGAACTTCCGGCTCACCGCGTCGGGAGCACTGCTCGACGCGCTGGCCGCGGCGGCACTGGCGGGCGAGGTGCACGTGCCGGTGGACGCGGAGTACCCGTTGGAGAAGGCACCGGAGGCGTTGGAGCGGAACCGGGTGGGTGGGGCGCGGGGGAAGACGCTGTTCGTGCCGTAGGAGTCGCCGCTCGGCGGGAATCTTTATCCACAGGTTGTGGATAAAGATTCCTCTGACGGACGCGCTCGCCTGCGGGCCGGTGGGGGCTGGCCGCGCAGTTCCCCGCGCCCCTAACCCCCCAGGGGCGCGGGGAACTGCGCGACCAGCCCACCACCGGCCCGCAGACAAAGACCGGGCAAGATCCATTGTGCCGAGGCCCGCCCAAAAGGTCCCATTCAGCCTGATCGCATACTGATCCCATGGGTGCACAGCTCGACGTGGACAAGGGCCCGGGCGACCGGGGACGGGTGCGGCTGGCGCCGCCGCAGTGGCTGGTCAGCGGGCTGCGCCCGCAGAGCACGCCGATCGTGTGGCCCGCAGTCGCCCGCGCCGGCGTCGCCCTCGCGGCCCCGCTCGCCGTGGGCTTCGCCACCGACCAGCCGACGTACGGCGCGCTGGTGTCGATGGGCGCCCTGTCCGGGGTCATCGGGGACACGGCCGACGCGTACCGCATGCGGGTCTTCAACATCGCCGTACCGCAGCTGTTCGGCGCGATCGGCGTCACGCTCGGCACCCTGGTGTACGGGGACGGCTGGCTCGCCGTCATCGCGCTCACCCTGGTGGCGCTGGTCTCCGGAATGATCTCGTCCATCGGCGCGGTGGCCTCGGTCTCCGGGCTGCTGCTCCTGCTGAACGCGGTGGTCGGGGCCGGGCTTCCGATGCCGTCGCCGTGGTGGAAGGCGCCGCTGCTGCTCACCCTCGGCGGCCTGTTCGTCCTCCTGCTCACCCTGCTCGGCTGGCCGCTGCGCAACCGGGTCCCGGAGCGGGCCGCCGTCGCCGCGACCTACCGTTCCGTGGCCGAGCTGCTCGAAGCGGCGGGCACACCGGCGTACGACGCCAAGCGGCAGGCGGTCACGCAGTCGCTCAACACGGCGTACGACCTGGTGCTCGCGCGCCGCACCCGCGACCACGGACGGCGCAGCCCGCTGGTACGCCTGCTCGCGCAGCTGAACGTGGTGATCCCGCTGGTGGAGGCGGCCCCGGCGGCACACCTGCGGGGCCGTCCCCTGCCTCCCGAAATCCCTTCAGCCGTACGGGATTTGGCGACGGCGGTCGAACAGGCACGGACGGGACCGGTCCCGGACCTGGCGCTCCCGGAGCCGACCACGCCGTCGGAGCGGGCGGTGGACGCGGCGCTGCGGCACGCGGCGGTGGTGGTGCACAAGCCGGATCCCGACCCGTACAACGTCGACGACCGGCTCGGGCGCCCGGCGGCGCTGCGGATCCGGCTGCGGCGGGGCGCGCGCAACGTGCTGTTCTCGCAGGCGTCCTGGCGGTACGGGCTGCGGCTCGCGCTCTGCATCGGGCTAGCCCAGGCGCTGGTGTCGCTGGTGGCGGTGCCGCGCTCGTACTGGGTGGCGCTGACCGTCACGTTCGTCCTCAAGCCGGACTTCGGGTCGGTGTTCTCGCGGGCGGTGCTGCGGGCGCTCGGCACGGCGGTGGGGCTGGTGACGGCGGCGGCGGTGCTCGCGGAGGTGCCGCGGGGGTGGTGGGACGTGCCGGTGATGGTGGTGCTCGCGGCGCTGATCCCGGCGTTCTCGGCAAAGGGGTACGCCTTCCAGACGGCGGCGATCACGCCGGTGATCCTGCTGCTGTCGGACGTCCTGAACCACCAGGGCTTCGCGCTGGTCCTGCCGCGACTGTGGGACAGCCTGATCGGCTGCGGGATCTCGCTGGTGGCGGGGTATCTGCTGTGGCCGGAGAGCTGGCACACGCGGATCGGGGACCGGCTGGCGGACGCGGTGGGGGAGGCGGCGGGGTACGTGGAGTGCGCGTTCGCTTCCGCGGGGCCGGACCAGGCGGAACGGGTGCGGCGGCGCCGCCGCATCTACCGGGACCTGTCGGTGGTCCGGTCCGAGTTCCAGCGGGCGCTGACCGAGCCGCCGCCGACGGGGGCGCGGGCGGCGGCGTGGTGGCCGCTGGTGGTGGCGGTGGAGCGGATCGTGGACGCGACGACGGCGGCGCGGGTGCGGGTGAACCACGGGGCGGCGGCGCCGCTTCCTTCGGAGGTGGCGGAGGTTTCCCGCGAGCTGCGGGCGCTGGCGGACGGGCTCCGCGCCTCCTCCACCCTCGTGGAGGTACGGGCGTCCCTGACGGGGCCGGAGGAAAGCGTCCTGGCCCCCCTCCGCCAGGAGGTCCGCGCGGCCCGAGCGATCGCGTCCCCACGCTGACCCACCCGCCCGCCCGTTCAGCGGGGTTGCATCGCCCGGGCCTCTCGTGGATGGCCACCCACCGTCGGCGTCCGCCCGCGCGTGCGTGATGTGCCCTGCGGCGGGCCTCTTTCCCACCCGCCCGCCCCTGCAAGGGGTTGCGATGGACCGGGCCTCTGGTGGGTGGCCACCGCCACCGGCGCCCGCCCGCGCGTGCAGCGGCCCGCTTCGCGGAGTGGGTTCCTCTTTGGCTGCGGGCCGGTGGGGGCTGGTCGCGCAGTTCCCCGCGCCCCTTAAATGCCGCTGCGCGGCAATCCCCTGGGCGGCCCGAAGGGGCGCATCTCAGGGGCGCGGGGAACTGCGCGAGCAACCCAACACAGCCCGCAGACAAACACCGGCCCAAGAAGGGGCGCGGGGAACTGCGCGACCAGCCGCCCACGGTCCGCAGACGACCCGAGGGGCGGGCGGGTGGGAAAGAGGCCTGCCGCAGGCGGGCGCACCACGCACGCGCGGGCGGACGCCGATGGCGGTGGCCACCCGCCAGAGGCCCGGGCTTCACCAACCCCGCCGAACGGGCGGGCGGGTGGGCAGGGTGCGGGATCGGTCAGAACAGGGGCAGCTGGCCCGGGAACCGGGGGAGTTCGAAGCCGTCCAGGGTTCGTTGGCCCGGCGCCGCCGGGGCCCGCCGCTTGGAGCCGGGGCAGAGCGTCAGCTCCCCGCCGCCCGACGTGCGCGTGCGCGGATCGTGGCGCACGTACCTGCCCGCCACCACGGCCACGGCACGGCCGCACGACGGACACGGACGGCGGGGAGAGACACTCGGCATGCGTTCATGCTGCCAGAGGGGTCCGACACCCAGCGGCCCCACCTGCCCGCACGACACCCGGGTCGCCCGGCCGCATGCCGAGTCAGAAGCGGGACTCGGGACGAGCCCCGCCCCGTACCCCTTACGCCGCCGGCTTGAACGCCGTCGCCAGGCCGTTCTGCCACAGGGTGTTCACCCGCGACCGCTCCCGGCTGTTCGGGTACGCGTTCGTGCACGACGTGCCCGGGCCGCCGCCGGACATCAGCTCGCTGCACGGGCCCGAGTAGTGGTCCGGCAGACCGAGGACGTGGCCGGTCTCGTGGGCGACCACGCGGACCGAGTAGTACTGCTGGTTCTGCCGGTAGTCGAGGAAGATGTAGCCGTTGCCGTGCCCGTCCGTGGACGCGTACGAGCCGTTCGGGTCGTTGCCCTCGTAGTACGAGAAGTCCGCGCCGGAGGAGGACTCGGCGAGGCGGACGTTCTGCACCGAGGAGTTCCAGATCTGCGTGGACTGCGATATCTGGGAGCGGAAGCTCGGCGCGTTGCGGGTGCTGTAGTAGACCGTGACGGACGCCGCCAGCGGGTCGGCGGCCCGCTTCTTGGCCACCGACTTCATCACCGCGTCGTAGAACGCCTTGTTGTTGGAGGCTTCCTTCGCCGAACCCGCGTACGTCGAGCTCTGCGCGTACGCGGAAGTGGTGGTGGAAGGCGCCGCCGCCGTCGCGGGGATCGCGCCGAGGCCGGCGAGCGCCAGACCCAGCGCGGTGGACAGGACGACAGTCCTCTGGTGTCTCATGGGAGGCTCCTGGTCGTTCTCGTGGGGGTGGCCCCGGTGGGTTGCCGGGACCAGGGCGAGTGTCGGGGAGCCGGGTGCGCGCGGGGATGATGGCAACCGGCGATAACTCGGCGTTATCGGCAGGGAATCGGCCGTCTAGTCGGGACATGACAATCCCTTTACCCTCGGGCCATGGAGCTCGACGTGAGGCACCTCCGCGCCCTCTGCGCGATCGCCGACACCGGCAGTCTGCACAGGGCCGCGCGACAGTTGGGAACCAGCCAGCCGGCCCTGACCACCCAACTCCGGCGCATCGAGCACTCACTGGGCGGACTGCTCTTCTGCCGCGAGCGCACCGGCTGCCGCCCGACCCCCCTCGGCCAGACCGTCCTCAGCCGCGCCCGCCCCCTGCTCGCCGGGATGGACGCGCTGGTCACCGAGGTGCGGGCGGTCGTCGACGGGGTGGACGGGCGACCCCGCCTTCGCATCGGCTCGACCGCCAGCCGCGCCATCCCCGGCTGGCTGCGCCGGCTGCGCGAGCGCCTGCCCGGCACCGAGACCCAGCTCCACGTCGCCGTCTCCGCGGGCGCCCTGCTCGGCCTGGTCGCGGCGGGCGAGCTCGACGTGGCCTTCGTCCACCAGGTGGAGGGCTGCCCGCTGCGGGTGCCGGACGGGCTCGACGTACGCGTACTCGTCGAGCGCGAACCCCAGTTCATCTCGCTCGCCGTCGACCACCCGGCCGCCGAGGACGAGGTGGTGGACCTCGCCGACCTGGCGGGCGACCGGTGGATGGTCGACCCCAGCGTGGACGGCGAGTGGGACGGGCTGCGGCGCGTGTTCGCCGCCGCCGGGCTCAACCCCCGTGTGCTGCACGGCGATTACCTCACCGCCGCCTCCCTGGTCGCCACCGGCGAGGTCGTCACCCCCTGCCAGCCGACCTCCCGCCCGCGCCCGGACATGGCGATCCGGCCGCTGCGCGGCGACCCCCTGGCCGTACGGCTGCTGCTCGCCGCGCGGACGGGGGCGTACGAGGAGGCGCTGTACGGGACGGTCCACTCCGCGCTCGACGCGGCGTACTGGGAGGCGGCCCGGATGTCCGCGCCCTACCGCGCGTGGCTGGCGGGACCGCTGCGGATCCCGGCGCCTCGGCCCTGCCTGCGGGCCGGTGGGGGCTGAGCGCGCAGTTCCCCGCGCCCCTAAAAGCGTCGTTCGTCTGCGGACCGTGCTGGGTTGCTCGCGCAGTTCCCCGCACCCCCAAAAAAGCCTGTGGCTGAGCTGGGGTCTCCGGCTGCGGCCGACTACCTCAGGGGCGCGGGGAACTGCGCGACCAGCCACCCACCGGCCCGCAGACAAACACCGGCATCCGGGATGGTGTCGCGGCCATTACGATGCACGCGATCTCCAACACCCGCCCGCGGGAACGGAGTTCCGACATACCGCCATATGTCGCGTCGCGCAGCAAAGGACGGCCATGAACAGCAGAAGCCGCACCGACAGAGGGCTCCGCTCCAACGCCCTCGGCACGTTCGACACCGTCGTCATGGCCGTCGCGGGCAGCGCGCCCGCGTACTCGCTGGCCGCCACCACCGCCGTACTGACCGGGGCCGTCGGCCTCGCCGGACCCGCCGCGCTGCTCTACTGCGCGATACCCATGCTCGGCATCGTCCTCGCCTTCGGGCGCCTGGGCCGCATCGACGTCAACGCGGGCGCCGCCTACTCCTGGGTGGCCCGGACCCTGCACCCCTTCCTCGGCTTCATGAGCGGCTGGGCGCTGGTCGTGGCCGCCACCATCTTCATGGTCGCCGGATCGCTGCCCGCCGGGCAGATGACCCTCGCCCTCTTCGACCCCGAGCTCGCCCGCCACACCGCGCTCGCCACCGCCACCGGCGCCGGCTGGTTCCTGCTGATGCTCGCCGTGGTGCTCGGCGGCGCCCGGCTCTCCGCCCGCGCCCAGGTGATCGTCTCCGGCGTGGAGCTCGCGATCCTCGTCGTCTTCGCCGTCGGCGCGCTCCTGCACCACGGCGGCGCCGCCCCCTTCGACTGGTCCTGGCTGGGCTTCGGCCACTTCGACGGTCTGCGCGGCTTCGCCTCCGGCACCCTGATCGCCGCGTTCTACTACTGGGGCTGGGACGTCACCAGCAACCTCAGCGAAGAGACCCGCGACAGCCGCCGCACCGCGGGGCTCGCCGCCCTCGTCGGCCTCGCCGTGGTCTTCCTGCTCTTCGTCGGCTTCACCGTCGCCGTCAACATGACGCTGACGCCGGGCGCGATCCAGCAGCACGAGTCCAACGTCCTGGCCGTGCTCGGCGAGACCATCTGGCCCGGCGTCGGCGGCAAGCTCATGGTGCTCGCCGTGGTCCTCTCCACGATCGCCACCCTGGAGACCACGCTGCTCCAGGTCACCCGCTCGCTGTTCGCGATGGGCCGCGACCGTACGCTGCCCGCCGCGCTCGGCACCGTGCACCGCCGCTGGAACACGCCCTGGGTCGCCGTCGTGGTGGTCGGCGTCGTCGCCCTCGGCCTGTTCGTCGCCTCCAACGCGCTGGGCTCGGTCGAGGACATCATGGCCGACGCGCTCGCCGCGATCGGCCTCCAGACCACGTTCTACTACGGCCTCGCGGGCCTGGCCGCGGTCGTCGCGTACCGGAGCACGCTGACCGAGTCGGTGGGCTCCTTCGTCTTCGGCGGGCTGTGGCCCGCGCTCGGCGCGCTCTTCATGTTCTGCGTCTTCGTCGCCTCCCTCACCCAGCTCAGCGGCGCCGCGATCGCCATCGGCCTCGGCGGCCTCGCCGCCGGGCTCGCCCCGATGCTCTGGTACTGGCGGCGCGGCAGCGCCTACTACCGGCCCGCCGCGCTCGACGCGGGCCGGGCCATCGCCGTCGACGAGGTGTACGCCTCCTCGGGCGCGGGCCGCCCCGAGTACGCGGGCGCGGCACTGCCCACCGACTTCTGACCGCCGGAGCCCGACCCACCGACCAGAGAGGGGTCTTGATGGCCGCTGCCCGCCGCCGCTCCCCGGCCGTCCGCTTCGACCCGGACCTCGGCGACCGCCCGCTCGCCACCGCCCGGCACGACATCGTGATCGGGCGCTGGCAGGGCGTACGGGACCTGCTGCGGGCGACCGGCGACAACTGGCCGCTGCGCACCCACCGGATCCGGCTGCTCGCGCCCGCCGTCGCGGGCTCCACCGTCGTGGAGGCGTGGCGAGCCGCCGAGCCCGACAGCGCGGACGCGGCCGTGCTGCGGGCCGCCACCGAAGTCGTCCGCGTCTTCAACCGGGCCATCGCGGCCGGTCGCGGCGCCGTGCCCGACCGGGACCGCCTGGACGTGGCGGTGATGGCCTGTCTGGGCGCGGCGGACGCGCACCCCGCCGACCCGATGCCGTGGGCGTCGCTGCTCACGGTGGCGCGGCTGTACGAGGGCGGGGTGGGGCGGCGCGATCTGCGCGGCTGGTGGGACGAGTTGCGCCGCCGCGACCCGTACCACGTGGAGGGCCATGTGCAGATGCTGCGCTACTTCTCGGCCCGCTGGCACGGGACGCACGGCACGATGTACGACTTCGCCCGGGACGCGGCGGGCGCGGCGCCCGAGGGCGCGGCGCTGCCGGTCCTCGTGCAGATCGCCCGGGTGGAGGAGTACCGGTACGCCGCCGAGGGCGCCAAGGGGCAGCCGGTGCGGGGGTTCGGGCAGCACTGGAGCGGCGAGCTGGCGGTGACCGAGCTGCGCCGCACCTACGACCGCTGGCTCGGCGGCCGCCCGCCCGGCCCGGTGCCGCTCGCGGAGGCGGCCGAGCTCAACTACCTGGCGCACGCCGCGTGCTGCGCGGGGCTGAGCCTGGAGGCGCGTTCCCTGGTGGGGCTGCTGGGGGAGCGGGCGGCGCGGGTGCCGTGGGTGTACACGGGCGATCCGGAGCAGCAGATCGCGCGGTGGCGGATGCCGTCGGGGACGTAACCGGTACGGCGTCGTCCGCCCCCTGCCGAGGTTGACCGGATCGGATCGCTAACCTTACGTGTCCACGCTAGTGGTCCCGCTCACGCGGCGTGGATATGTAACGCCATATAACGCATATCGCACCCAACTCATGCGAAAGGCCTCGCCCATGGGCATTCGGAGCTTGCTGCGCAAAGTGTTCGGACGCGATCGCGACGCGGAGCGCGCCGACCTGACGGCGGCTCCGGCGGAGGAGTCGGCTCCGGCCGCGGCCTCCGTGCCGGCCCCCGCCGAGGAGTCCGCACCGGCCGCGTCCGCGACCCCGACCGTGCCGGCCCCGGCCCGGCGCGACCTCTCCCCCGCGGAGGAGCTGGTCGCGGCGGCGTTCGACGCGACCCCGTCGCGCCCGGCGGTCCCGTCGCCGGCGCGTCCGGCGGAGGACGCGTCCCCGGCCGAGCCGTCGGCCCCGGCCCCCGCGTCGGTTCCGGGCGGCTCCGATGTCCCGCAGCCGCGGGGGGAGTCGCCGCTGGCGGAGCGCGGTCCGGCGGAGCCGGAGGTTGAGGCTGTGGTGGAGGCCGTCGAGCCCGAGCCCGTCGTGGAGGCCGAACCGGTCCCGGCCGAGCCGGAGCCTGTGGCGGCCGAGGCCGAGCCGGTGGCCGTCGTGGCTGACCCCGAGCCTGTACAGGCCGAGGCCGAGCCGGAACCGGAGCCCGAGCCGCAGGTCGTGGAGCCGGAGCCCGTCGCTGCTGTGGTCGAGCCGGACCCCGAGCCCGTGGCCGTCGTGGCGGAGCCCGAGCCGGAGCCGCAGGCCGTGGAGGCAGCCACGGACGCCGAGCCCGAGCCCGTGCAGCCCGCCGCCAAGGCAGCCGTCACCCTCCCCCGTATCAAGTCCCGCGCCCCCGGCCTCGTCGAGCACTACAAGGCCGCCGGGGCACAGCTGCGCAAGGCCGGGCTGGTCGGGGCGCGGGCCAAGGTGTACCTCGTGCTCGACCGGTCCGGGTCGATGCGGCCGTACTACAAGGACGGCAGCGCCCAGCAGCTCGCCGAACGGGCGCTCGCGCTCGCCGCGCACCTCGACGAGGACGCCGCCGTCCACACGGTGTTCTTCTCGACCGAGCTCGACGGCACGGCCGACCTGTCGCTCACCTCGTACGAGAACGTCGTCGACGACGCGCACGCGGCGCTCGGCCGCATGGGGCGCACCAGCTACCACTCCGCTGTCGAGGCGGTCGTGGAGCACTTCGAGAAGAGCCAGTACGACGGGCCCGCGCTCGTGGTCTTCCAGACCGACGGTGCGCCGGATGCCAAGGTGGCGGCTCGGCAGGCGCTCGCCGACGCGGCGGGCAAGGATCTGTTCTGGCAGTTCGTGGCGTTCGGTGAGGACGACAGCAAGGCGTTCGACTTCTTGCGGAAGCTGGACGCGCCGAACGCCGCGTTCTTCCACGCCGGGCCCGTTCCCCGCGAGCTCGCGGACCCCGCGCTCTACGCCGGGCTCGTCGGCGGGTTCTCCCGGCGGTAGGCGCCCCCTTTTCGGCCCGGTGTTTGTCTGCGGGCCGGTGGGGGCTGGTCGCGCAGTTCCCCGCGCCCCTTATCGGCCCGGTGTTCGTCTGCGGATTGTGGTGGGTTGCTCGCGCAGTTCCCCGCGCCCCTAAAGGACTATGGCTGAGCTGGATTCTCCGGCTGCGGCCTACTACCTAAGGGGCGCGGGGAACTGCGCGACCAGCCACCCACGGTCCGCAGACGAACGAGGGCTTTAGGGGCGCGGCAGTGACACCGTCACTGCCAAGCCCCCCTGCGGCAGCGGTGCCGCCACCGCCGTCCCCCCGTGCGCCTGCGCGATCGAGCGCACGATCGACAGGCCCAGGCCCGCCCCAGGGCCCATTCGATCCCGGCCCTCCCCCCTCCGGAACGGCTCGAACAGCGCGGGCACCTCGGCAAGGGCCACCTCCACCCCGCCGGGGTTGGACACCGTCAACCCCCCATCGGAGACGGCCACTTCGACCCTGCCATCCACACGGTGGTACGCCGCCGCGTTGGCCAGCAGGTTCGCGGTGAGGCGGGCCAGGAGCGCCCGGTTTCCGGACACGCACGTCGACGGCACCCCCGTGACCGTCGCGCGCGGGTACCGGGCCGCCTCCTCCCGTACCACCTCCGCCAGATCCACCTCCTCCCGCTCCGCCAGGCCCCGCTCGCTGCGGGCCAGCATCAGCAGGCCCTCGATCAGGGCCTCGCTGCGGCGGTTGTTGTCGAGCAGGGTCGCGCGGGTACGGGCGAGGTCGTCCGGCGTCGGGTCGTCCAGGCCGATCTGGATCGCCGCCCGCTGGGTGGCCAGCGGGGTGCGCAGCTCGTGCGAGGCGTTGGCGATGAACCGCCGCTGGCTGTCGAACGCCTTCTCCAGGCGGCCGAGCAGGTCGTCGATCGTGTCGCCGAGCTCCTTGAGCTCGTCGTCGGGCCCCGCCGCCCCGATCCGCTCGTGCAGGTTGTCCGCCGAGAGGCGCTTCGCCCGCTCGGTCATCACATGGACCGGCCGCAGCAGCCGCCCCGCCGTGTACCAGCCGACCGCCACCGCCAGGAACGCCACTCCCAGCAGCGCCATCGACGACCACACCGCGTTCTGCCGCCAGGCCGCGTCGCTCACGTCCTCGCTCAGCTGGCGTACGGTCAGCGGCGCGAGCACCGGCCCCTGCGTCCCGCGCGCCTCCTCGAAGGGCTGGTCGAGCCGGACCGTGGTCGCCCGGGTCGCGATGGTGGCCGCCTGCTCCTGCGTACCGGCCCGGGACAGCAGGTTCACCACCCCGAGCAGCACCGCCCCGAGCACCAGGAAGACCGCGCCGAAGACCAGCGCGACCCGGGTGCGGATCACAGGGCGTACCCGACGCCCTGGACGGTACGGATCAGGGCGGGCTCGCCGATCTTGCCGCGCAGTTTGCTGAGGCAGACGCGGACCGCGCCGGTGAAGGGGTCCGCGTTGGCGTCCCAGGCCCGCTCCAGGAGCTCCTCGGCCGACACCGTCCCGCCGTCCGCCTCCAGCAGGATCTGCAGGACCGCGAACTCCTTCGGGGAGAGGTCGAGCGAACGGCCCTCGCGGTCCGCCGTGCGCCGTACGGTGTCGAGCCGCAGCCCGAGCCGCTCCAGGACCGGCGGCACCGGCCGGGCGCTGCGCCGCCGCAGCGCCCGCACCCGCGAGACCAGCTCGGGGAAGTCGAACGGCTTGCCCAGATAGTCGTCGGCCCCCAGATCGAGGCCCTCCACGCGGTCCTCGGCGGCCGCGGACGCGGTGAGCATCAGGATCCTCGTGCGGGCCGAGGAGGCGACCAGGCGGCGGGCCACGTCGTCGCCGTGCACCCGGGGCAGATCGCGGTCCAGGACGACGACGTCGTAGTCGTGCAGCCCCAGGTAAGCGAGCGCCGCGTCGCCGCTGTAGACGGTGTCGACGGCGAAACCGGCCCGCCGCAGCCCGGTCGCGACCAGCTCCGCGAGGACCTCCTCGTCCTCGGCGACCAGTACCCGCATGCTCTGTTCCCCTTGCCGTTCCCCGTCCACGTACGCGCCCCCTCTCCTCCCAGGATGCGTCCTTCGTACGGGAACGGATGTTTCGCGGACCTCTCCACCGGCCGCCGCGGGTTTATGCGGGTGAGTGGATCGTCCCGCGGCCGTTAGGATTTCGACCATGGCGGCCACTGGATCCGAGAAGCAGGGGGCGAAGGCGTTCTACGTCTCGACCCCCATTTACTACGTCAACGACGCTCCTCACCTGGGCCACGCCTACACGACCGTCGCAGGCGACGTGCTCACGCGCTGGCACCGTCAGCGCGGCGAGAAGGTGTGGTACCTCACCGGCACGGACGAGCACGGTCAGAAGATCATGCGCACGGCCGACGCGAACGGGGTCACCCCGCAGGAGTGGTGCGACAAGCTCGTCGAGGAGGCCTGGCGGCCCCTCTGGGAGCACCTGGAGATCGCGAACGACGACTTCATCCGCACGACGGAGAAGCGGCACACCGACCGTGTGCAGGAGTTCGTCCAGGACCTGTACGACAAGGGCGAGATCTACAAGGGCGGCTACGAGGGCCCGTACTGCGTGGGCTGCGAGGAGTACAAGCTCCCCGGCGACCTCATCGAGGCGGAGGACGGCACCAAGCTGTGCCCGGTCCACAAGAAGCCGGTGGAGATCCTCAAGGAGGAGAACTACTTCTTCAAGCTCTCCGAGTACGGCCCGAAGCTCCTGGAGTTCTACGAGGCGAACCCGGACTTCATCCAGCCCGAGTCGGCCCGCAACGAGGTCCTGAACTTCGTGAAGCAGGGCCTGCAGGACCTGTCGATCTCGCGGTCGGCCTTCGACTGGGGCGTCCCGATCCCGTGGGACGACAAGCACGTCATCTACGTGTGGGTCGACGCCCTCCTGAACTACGCCACGGCCGTCGGCTACGGCGCGAACCAGGAGAAGTTCGAGGAGACGTTCCCGGCCAATGTGCACCTGGTCGGGAAGGACATCCTCCGCTTCCACGCGGTGATCTGGCCCGCGATGCTGATGGCCAACGGACTGCCCGTGCCGGGCCAGGTCTTCGGGCACGGCTGGCTGATGGTCGGCGGCGAGAAGATGTCCAAGTCGAGCCTGACCGGCATCAAGCCGCAGGACCTGACCTCGCACTTCGGCGTCGACGCCTACCGCTGGTACTTCCTGCGCGCCATCGCCTTCGGCCAGGACGGCTCGTTCTCCTGGGAGGACTTCACCGCCCGGTACACCTCGGAGCTCGCCAACGACTACGGCAACCTCGCCTCGCGCGTGGCGGCCATGGTCGGCAAGTACTTCGGTGGCACGCTCCCGGCCGCGACCGCCTCCGGCCCGGCCGAGCAGGCCATCGCCGACGGCCTGACCAGGGCCGTCACCGAGGCCGACCGGAAGATCGGCGAGGAGCTGGACTTCCAGGGCGGCATCCTGGCGGTCTTCGACTTCGTGAAGCAGGTCAACGGCTACATCACGGAGCAGGAGCCGTGGAAGGTGGCCAAGGACGAGTCCGAGGAGGGCCGCGCCCGCCTCGCGACCATCCTCTACACGGCCGCCGAGGCGCTGCGCGCCGTCGCCGTCCTGCTGAACCCCGTCATGCCGGACACCTCGCAGAAGCTGTGGGACTCCCTCGGCGCCGAGGCCGCCCACCTCGGGCCGCTGGCGGACCAGCGGGTCCAGGACGCGGCCCGCTGGGGCCAGCTCCCGGTCGGCGCGACGGTGACGAAGGGCGCGGTCCTCTTCCCGCGTCTGGAAGAGAAGCCCGCGTAGTCCTTGCGCGGAGGTGAAGGGCCCGGAACCGGACAGGTTCCGGGCCCTTCGCATGTCCTCGGCTGTTGCGGGCCGCGTTCTGTGCGCGCACGCTGCACGTGAAGGGGTACGTGCATGAGGGGGTGCGCGCCGTGACGAGAAGTACCGATCAGCAGCGGGCCGAGGAAGAGGCCCAACGCCGCGAAGAGCTCATACGCAAGGTCCGCGAGGCGAACCACCAGAGCCTGAGTCGCCCCACGGGCCCCCCGTCCCCGGATTTACCACCCGGGGACGAGGACTGAGGGCGGGCGAAGGGAGTCAGCGGGACAGGGCCGCCGCGTCCCCCATCACGACCACCGGGGTGCGCGCCGGATCCAGCGTTCGCAGCAGCTGCCGCATCCGCTCCCGGGGCAGCGCCACACAGCCGTGCGTCGGGCCGCCGTGGTCGACGTGCAGCCAGATCCCGCCGCCCCGCTCGGCGCCGAGCGGGCGGGTCCAGTCCAGCGGGGTGGTGCCGGGCTTGCGGTTGTAGTTGACCGCGACCACGTAGTCGAAGGACCCGGCGAGCGGCTCGCCCTCGACGCCGGTGCCGTCTGCGGTGAAGGCGGACCTGTGGTCGTACGGCAGCCGGGTGCCGGGGTCGGCGAGGCGGCCGCCCGCGTCGGTGAGGCCGAACACCCCGACGGGCGAGCGCAGATCGCCCAGGTGGTGCTCGGCGGTCCAGCCGCGCGCCGCGTTGCGGGCGGGCCAGGGCCCGTCGGCGGGCAGCCAGCCCCGGACCGGGTCGCGGGTGTAGAGGACGGCGGTGGCCCGGCTGGCGTCGGCTCCCTCACCGGTGACGACGAGCGCCTGGGTGCTGGCGGCGGGGATGCGGGCGCGGGTGGCGTGGCCGAGCGCGGGTATCTCGCGGGGGCGGACGGGTTCGGGCGCGGCCCGCCCGGCGTGCGCGCCGCCGGCGGCGTCGGTGACGGAGTCGGTGCTCACGTCCGCGAGCGTGCCGGGGCCGTCGCCCGCGTCGCGGACGCCCTCGCCGCTGTGGCCGCACCCGGTGAGCAGCAGCGCCGCCAGCGCGAGGGCGACCGAGGCACTTCGGGCGCAACGGACGGACATGGCGGAGCCTCTCTTCGCGGGTCGGTCGGTGGCGGGGGCGGTCACCGACCCCTCCCCTTGGGGGCGGGGGACTCGGTGGGCGGGGCGAGGTCGTAGGTCGCGCTGTCCAGGAGCGCGCTGACCTCGGCGGCCCGCCGGTCGGACCCGGTGCCGTTGACGCACAGGGCGGCGTACAGCGCCGTCGTGGAGTCCGCCGTCGCGCGCGTGGTGGTGTAGTACGCGGTGGCCCCCAGCTGCCGGCAGCCCGGCGGCACGTCCCGGGCGCGTTCCATGGGCGTCCCCGCCGGCAGCGCCTCCTTACCGTCCCTGCCGCCCGGCAGCCCCCACAGCGAGAGCAGCAGGCCCCCGGGGGCCAGCCGCTCCACCGGCTCGCACGCCACACCGGACCCGTCGGGCTTCTTCAGCTCCGAGCAGGCCTCGTCGTACGGCCGCAGCGGCTGCGCGGCCACATAGCCGGACGGCAGGGTCTTGGTCTTCTGCGCGACCCCGTCGGGCAGCCGCAGCGCGGCCCAGGACGCGGGCAGCCGCAGCACCAGACCGCCGAGCTCGGGGAAGGAGACCCGCACCCCGGCGGGTTCGGTCACCGCCTTCGGGGACGCGGCGGGGGGCGCCTTCTCCGGCTCGGTGCGCAGCGCGTCCGGCAGCAGCGCGCCGGCCGCCACCAGCGAGACCACCGCGACGGCCGCGCCCCCGGCGGCCCTGCGCCGTCTGCGCCGCGCCAGCCGCTCGCGCACCTTGTCCAGGCGGGTCGCTGGGACGGGCAGCCGGGGCACGGCCCGCTCCAGCAGGACCCGCAGCACCCGCTCGTCGTCGTGCGGCCCCGGGGAGCCGGGGAAACGGTCGTCAGTCACGGCGCTCCTCGATCAGTACGGGCAGCAGCCCCCGCAGGGTGCGCAGCGCCTTGGCGGCCTGGCTCTTGACCGTGCCCGGGGCGCAGCCGAGCACGGCCGCCGCGTCCTCGACACTCAGGTCCTCGAAGTAGCGCAGCACCACGACCGCGCGCTGGCGGGCGGGCAGCGCGCGGACGGCCGCCGCCAGCGACTGCTCCAGGTCCACGCCCTCGTACGCGTCGAACTGCCCGGCGGCGTCCGGGAGTTCGCCGTGCGGGACCTCGCCCCGCCAGCGGCGCCGCCACCAGGAGGTGTAGGTGGTCACCAGCGTCTTGCGCAGATACGCCTCGGGGTGGTCGTCGGCTATCCGGTGCCACTTCGGCCAGACCTTGGCGAGCGCGGTCTGGAGCAGGTCCTCCGCCAGGTGCGCGTCGCCGGTCAGCAGCCAGGCCACCCGCAGCAGCCGGGGGCCCCGGGCGGCGACGAACTCCTCGAATCCGTCGGGTCCGTCGGGGGCCATCGTCGTGTCCTCGTCTGTCTGTCCGGGCTCTCACACCTGTCGAACGCGGTGGGGTGCGGGACGGGTTGCCCCGGACACGAAGAAGGGCCCGGATCCGTGGTGGATCCGGGCCCTTCGCCGTACGAGGAGTGCGTTCGTCTGCGGGGCGCCCAAGGGGATTGCCGCGCAGCGGCATCCTTAGGGGCGCGGGGAACTGCGCGAGCAACCACGCACCACCCGCAGACGAACCCCGGGCTTACTTCTCCGCGCCCTTGGCCGCGACCGGCTTGCGGAGCTGGATGTTGAGCTCGCGCAGACGCGACTCCTCCAGCTCGCTGGGCGCGCCCATCATCAGGTCCTGCGCGTTGCCGTTCAGCGGGAAGGCGATCGTCTCGCGGATGTTGGGCTCGTCCGCGAGCAGCATCACGATGCGGTCGACGCCCGGGGCGATGCCGCCGTGCGGCGGGGCGCCGAGGCGGAACGCCTTGAGCATGCCGGAGAACTCGCGCTCCACGGTCTCCCGGTCGTAGCCCGCGACCTCGAACGCCTTGAACATGATGTCGGGCTCGTGGTTGCGGATCGCGCCGGAGGACAGCTCGATGCCGTTGCAGACGATGTCGTACTGCCAGCCCAGGACGTCCAGCGGGTCCTGGGTCTGAAGGGCCTCCAGACCGCCCTGCGGCATCGAGAAGGGGTTGTGCGAGAAGTCGATCTTGCCGGTCTCCTCGTCCTTCTCGTACATCGGGAAGTCGACGATCCAGCAGAACCGGAAGACGCCCTCCTCGAAGTGGCCGGCACGCTTGGCGGCCTCGACGCGGACCGCGCCCATGATCTTGGAGACCTCGTCGTACTCGCCCGCGCCGAAGAACACGGCGTGACCGGCCGCCAGGCCCAGGCGCTCGGTGAGGACCTTGACGTTCTCCTCGGTGAGGAACTTGGCGATCGGGCCCGCGAACGTGCCGTCCTCGCCGACGCGGATCCAGGCCAGGCCCTTGGCGCCGTGCTCCACCGCGTACTCGCCCAGGCCGTCGAAGAACTTGCGGGACTGGCCCGCGACGTCCGGCACCGGCAGCGCGCGCACGTGCTTGCCCGCGAACGCCTTGAACTCCGAGCCCTCGAAGACGTCGGTGATGTCGACGAGTTCGAGCTTGGCGCGCAGGTCCGGCTTGTCGTTGCCGTACTTCAGCATCGACTCGCGGAACGGGATGCGCGGGAACGGCGAGGTGACGTGGCGGCCGCCGCCGAACTCCTCGAACAGCTCGGTCATGAGCTTCTCGACCGGCTGGAAGACGTCCTCCTGCTCGACGAAGGACATCTCGATGTCGAGCTGGTAGAACTCGCCCGGCGAGCGGTCCGCGCGGGCGTCCTCGTCGCGGAAGCAGGGCGCGATCTGGAAGTAGCGGTCGAAGCCCGAGATCATCAGCAGCTGCTTGAACTGCTGGGGGGCCTGCGGCAGCGCGTAGAACTTGCCGGGGTTCAGGCGGGACGGGACGACGAAGTCGCGGGCGCCCTCGGGGGAGGTCGCGGCGAGGATCGGGGTCGCCATCTCGTTGAAGCCGAGCGCGGTCATCTTGTGGCGCATCGCCGAGATGACGGCCGAGCGCAGCATGATGTTGCGGTGCATGCGCTCGCGGCGCAGGTCGAGGAAGCGGTACTCCAGGCGCCGCTCCTCGTTGACGCCGTCCTCGGCGTTGATCGTGAACGGCAGCGGTCCTGCCGCGCCGAGCACCTCGACCTCGCCGACCTCGATCTCGACCTCGCCGGTCGGCAGGTCCGCGTTCACGTTCTCCGCGCCGCGCGAGACGACCTTGCCGTCGATCCGGACGACGGTCTCCTTGGAGAGCTTGTCCAGGACCTCGGCGCCGGCCGTGCCGGGGCGGGCGACGAGCTGCGTGATGCCGTAGTGGTCGCGCAGATCGATGAAGAGGATGCCGCCCAGGTCTCGGCGATTGTGCAGCCAGCCGCTCAGCCGGACGTCGGCGTCGACGTCGGAGGCGCGGAGCTCGCCGCAGGTGTGGGACCTGTACCGATGCATTTCTTCATCCAGTTCTTCGCGTGACAGGCGGGAAACAGTCCCTCCAGGTTACCGGCCGGGCCGAACACCTCTCGCCGGTATAAAACCGGCTGCCTAGAGTGGGGATCATGCGCACCGAGGACGTCCTGGCTGCGATCGCCACCGGGCTGTGGCGCTGGGACAACGCGTCCGGAACGGTCACGCTCGACGCCGAGGCCGCCCGCCTGCTCGGCCTGCCCCCCGAGCGGGCCGAGCTCACCGAGGCCGCCGTGCGCTCCCGCTTCCACCCGGTCGACTGGAACGAGGTCGACCAGATCGTGGCCCTGGCGCTCGCGGAGGGCACCCTCGCCGAGGCCCGGATGCGGATCATGGACGAGAACGGCCGGGTGCTGCGTACGGTACGGAGCCGCTCCAAACCGCTGCGCAAGGAGAGCGCCGACGGCCTGGACTACGTGCTGGTCGGCACCCTCCAGGAGGTCGCGGAGCCGCAGCCCGGCGCCACCGCCGCGCACACCTCCATCACCGGCGACTGGCGCCGCTCCCGGGAGGCGTTCCTGCTCGACGCGGGCCGCGCGCTGGCCGAGGCCCGCTCCACGGCCGAGGTGCTGCGGGTGGCGGCCTCCCTGTCCATGCCGGGCTTCTCGCCGGACGGGCTCGCCGTCTTCGGCGTGGCGGGCGACCGCCTCTCGATCATCGGCCACCACGGGCACAACCCGGGCGACGACGGCCCCTTCGCGGACATGCAGCTGGACACGGACTACCCGGCCGCCGACGTCGTACGGACCGGCCGGGCCATCTACCTCCCCAGCCCCGAGGAGTACCGCCGCCGCTACCCGGCCACCTGGCCGCTCGCCCGGCGCTTCGACCGCCAGTCCTGGGCGTTCCTGCCGCTGATCGTGGCCGGCCGGACCATGGGCACCTGGATGGCGGCCTTCAAGCACCAGGTGGCGTTCACGCCCGACGAGCGCTCGGTCCTGACGACGGTGGCGCGCATGCTGGCCCAGGCGCTGGCGCGGGCGGGCGAGGCCGAGTCCGAGCGGGAGCTGTCGCTGGGCCTCCAGCGCTCGATGATGCCGACGCTCGGCCCCGAGATCCCGGGGATGACGGTGGCCGCGCGCTATGTGCCGACCGGCGGCGGGCTCCAGGTGGGCGGCGACTGGTACGACATGATCCCGCTGCCGTCAGGCAGATTCGCCCTGGTCATCGGCGATGTCCAGGGCCACGACGTACGGTCGGCGGGCCTGATGGGCCAGCTCCGCATCGCCCTGCGGGCGTACGCGAGCGAGGGCCACCGCCCCGACGCGGTCCTCTCGCGCGCCTCGCGCTTCCTGTACGGGATCACCGAGTCGTACGGGGAGTCGTACGCGGGGGACGACGACCACCCGCGCTTCGCGACCTGCCTCTACATCGAGGTCGACCCGGCGACCGGCACGCTCGACATCGCCCGGGCCGGGCACCCGGACCCGGTGATCCGCACGGCCGAGGGCACGGCGCTGATCCGCCAGACGGCGGGCGGCCTCCCCCTGGGCATCGAGGCGGACTCGGACTACCCCACCACCCGTCTGGTCCTGGAGCCGGGCGAGACGATGATGATCTGCACGGACGGCCTGATCGAGACCGGCGGCCACGACATGGCCTCGGGCTGGACGCGGCTGCGCCCGGTCCTGGAGGAGGACACCGGGGACGGCCTGGAGAAGCTGGCGGACGCGCTGGTCCAGGCGGTGCACGGCCCCTCCTCGCACCACACGGTGGGCCCGCTGGCCGACCGGCGCGAGGACGACATCGCGGTGCTGCTGCTGTGCCGCAACAGCGACGTGTGCGGCTGCGGGACGGTCCCGGGCGCCGGGGCCCTCCCGGCCCGCCGCACCGCCCTGACCGTCGCCCAGGCCGAGCCGCACCGCATCGCGGGGGTGCGCCGCGAGCTGCGCGAGCTGCTGCACGACTGGGCGGACGAGGAGCAGGTGGACGCGGCGGAGCTGATGGTCTCCGAGATGGTCACCAACGTCCTGGTCCACACGGACGGCGACGCGCTCCTGGTCGCGGAGGCCACCGGCACGCCGGGCACGCGCTCGCTGCGGGTGGAGGTGGCCGACGCCAGCGACGACCTGCCGCACAAGCGCCGCCCCGGCGAGATGGCGTCCAGCGGGCGGGGCCTGGTGCTGATGGAGATGCTCGCGGACCGCTGGGGGGTCGACCCCAGGGGCGAGGGCAAGTCGATCTGGTTCGAGCTCTACGAGGGGGCGGACGGGTCGGACGGGGGTTCCTCGGAGGCGTAACGCTTCCGCAGCTCGCCGAGTACGCCGAACCCGGCGGCGGCGACGGGCACGGCGAGCAGCATCCCGAGCAGCCCGGCGACGCTGGCCCCGGCGGTGATGGCGATCATGACCATCGCGGGATGCATCTGCACGGTCCGGCTCTGGATGACGGGTTGCAGGATGTGCCCTTCCAACTGCTGTACGGCGAGGACGACCCCGAGCGTCCAGAGCGCGATGCCGAGCCCCCGGTCGGCGAGCGCCACCAGGACGGCGACGGCGCCGGAGACGAAGGCGCCGAGGTAGGGGATGTAGGCGCCGATGAAGACGAGCGCGCCGAGGCCGACGGCGCCGGGGACGCGGAGGATCAGCAGCCCGACGGTGATGCAGAGGGCGTCGATGAGGGCGATGATCGTGGTTCCCCGCATGAACCCTTCGACGGCCTCGAAGGCGCGCCGGGCCATGGCCTCGACGACGGGCCCGCTGCCGCGAGGGGCGAGGGAGTGGGCGAGATGGACGGCCCGATCGGAGTCCTTGAGGAAAAAGAACGTCAGAAGCAGAGAGAGAACACCGGTGGCGATGAGCGAGCCGACGATGCTGAGGCCGGTGAGCAGCCCCGAGGCGGCGGTGGCGCCGAACTTCCCGAGGAGCTTCTTGGCGTTGTCGGCGACGCTGGACACGCCGTCGCCGCTGGCGACCCCGAAGTGATCGGCGAGCCACTGCCCGGCTTGTCGCAGGGACTCGATGATCTGATCGCCCGTGTCGATGAGGGCGCTGACGACGACGTACCCGGCGCCGCCGACGACGGCGACGAGGGCGACGCAGGTGAGTCCCGCGGCGAGGGACCGCTTCATCCGCAGCTTCAGCAGCTGCCGGAAGACGGGCCCGAGGAGGGCCGTGCCGAGCAGGGCGAGCAGTACGGGGGTGACGGCGGTCTTGAACACCACGCACAGCCAGATGGCGACGGCGGCGACACCGGTGACGAGCAGCACGACGACGCACCAGGCGGCGACGCGGCGGGCGGGCTCGGGGAGAAGTGGCTTGGCGCTGTCCACCCGCCCAGCGCACCACGCCCGGTCCCCCCACGCCCGCGGGACGCGCCCGCCCGGGTGCCGGCCTTTTTTGGCCCGGGGTTCGTCTGCGGGTGAGTGGTGGGTTGCTCGCGCAGTTCCCCGCGCCCCTCAAATGCCGCTGCGCGGCATCCCCGGGGCGCCCCGCAGGGGCGCACTTTTAGGGGCGCGGGGAACTGCGCGCTCAGCCCCCACCGGCCCGCAGCCGAACGGGGTCCAGGGGCGCAGCCCCCCGGCCGCCCGCCAGAGGGCTTTCGGGAAGGGGCGGGGTGGGGAAACCCTCACATGCCGTGGACCGCCGGGATCGTCCCCAACCGCCCCTGCTGGAAGTCGTCGAACGCCTTCTGCAGCTCCTCGCGCGTGTTCATCACGAACGGCCCGTAGTGCGCCATCGGCTCACGGATCGGGCGGCCACCGAGCAGCACGACCTCCAGATCCGGCGTATGCCCGTCCTGCTTCTCGTCCGCACGGACGGTGAGCGAGTCGCCCTCGCCGAAGACCGCCGTCTGGCCCATGTGGACGGGACGACGGGCCGTACCCACCGACCCCCGCCCCGCCAGCACGTACGCCAGCCCGTTGAAGTCCGACCGCCAGGGCAGCGTGACCTCCGCGCCCGGACGGATCGTCGCGTGGATCATCGTGATGGGGGTGTGGGTGATGCCCGGCCCCTCGTGGCCGTCCAGCGAGCCCGCGATCACGCGCAGCAGCGCACCCCCGTCCGGCGAGGTGAGCAGCTGGACCTGGCCGCCCCGGATGTCCTGGTAGCGCGGGTCCATCATCTTGTCCGCCGCCGGCAGGTTCACCCACAGCTGGAGGCCGTGGAAGAGCCCGCCCGAGGTGACCAGGGACTCCGGCGGCGCCTCGATGTGGAGCAGGCCGGACCCGGCCGTCATCCACTGCGTGTCGCCGTTCATGATCGTGCCGCCGCCACCGTTGCTGTCCTGGTGGACGAAGGTCCCGTCGATCAGGTACGTCACCGTCTCGAAGCCCCGGTGCGGGTGCCACGGCGTGCCCTTGGGCTCGCCCGGCGCGTACTCCACCTCACCCATCTGGTCCATCATGATGAACGGGTCCAGGTACTGGTAGTTGATCCCGGCGAACGCGCGCCGCACCGGGAACCCCTCCCCCTCGAAGCCGGCCGGCGCCGTGCTGACGGCGAGCACGGGACGCGGCACCGCACCCTCCGGCGCGGCCACGCGCGGCAGGGTCAACGGGTTTTCGACGGTCACTGCAGGCATGGGACGGCCCTCCTCGCGGGATGCTCAGCATCCAAAGTAGTTGAATGGTGAACAGTCGGCAAGGCATGGCCATTCCCGGAGGGGTCCCACACCCGCCGCGCAAGGGGTTCCGGGGGCGCCCACCCCCGTAAAATCGGCCGGAAATCGGCCGCGACAGGCTCAGCCGGCCCGAGCCGCCTCAGCCGTACATCCGCCGCATCGCGAAGTCCACCATCTGCTCGACCGCCTTCGCGTCGAACACCATCCGGTGGTCGCCCTCCATGTCGAGGACGAAGCCGTACCCGGTCGGGAGCAGGTCGATGACCTCCGCGCCGGTGATCACGAAGTACTTGGACTCCTTGCCCGCGTACCGCCGCAGCTCCTTGAGCGACGTGAACATCGGGATGACCGGCTGCTGGGTGTTGTGCAGGGCCAGGAAGCCGGGGTTGTCGCCGCGCGGGCAGTAGACCTTCGAGCCCGCGAAGATCTGCTGGAAGTCCTCGGCCGAGAGCGAGCCCGTGGTGAACGCCCGCACCGCGTCCGCGAGCGAGGGCGGCGACGGCTCGGGGTACAGCGGCTGCTCCCCGTAGGAAGGCTGCTGCGGCTGGGCGTACTGCTGCTGAGCACCCTGGTTCTGGTCGTAGCCGTACATGGGCGCAAGAGTAGTGCGCCACATATGGGCCCAGAGGGGTTGCGTCTTATTACCGACGGGTAGCATCATCGTAGCTACTTGCTGGTAGAGATGTAACCGATCCTGCTTACGGAGCCGTCGCCATGGGGCACTACAAGTCGAATCTCCGCGACATCGAGTTCAACCTCTTCGAGGTCCTCGGACGCGACAAGCTGTACGGCACCGGCCCGTTCGCCGAGATGGACGTCGACACCGCCAAGACCATCCTCGACGAGATCGCGCGTCTCGCCGAGAACGAGCTGGCCGACTCCTTCGCCGACGCCGACCGCAACCCGCCGGTGTTCGACCCGGAGACCAACACCGCGCCGGTCCCGGCGTCCTTCAAGAGCTCCTACAAGGCGTTCATGGACAGCGAGTACTGGCGCCTGGGCCTGCCGGAGGAGATCGGCGGCACCGTTTCGCCGCGCTCCCTCATCTGGGCCTACGCCGAGCTGCTCCTGGGCGCCAACCCGGCCATCTGGATGTACTCCTCGGGTCCGGCCTTCGCGGGCATCCTCTTCGAGGAGGGCAACGAGGCGCAGAAGAAGGTCGCCGAGATCGCCGTCGAGAAGCGCTGGGGCTCCACGATGGTGCTGACCGAGCCGGACGCCGGTTCGGACGTCGGCGCCGGCCGCACCAAGGCCGTGCAGCAGGAGGACGGCTCCTGGCACATCGAGGGCGTGAAGCGCTTCATCACCTCCGGTGAGCACGACATGGAGGAGAACATCCTCCACTACGTCCTCGCCCGCCCCGAGGGCCACGGCCCCGGCACCAAGGGCCTCTCCCTCTTCCTGGTCCCGAAGTTCCACTTCGACTGGGAGACCGGCGAGCTGGGCGAGCGCAACGGCGTGTACGCGACGAACGTCGAGCACAAGATGGGCCTCAAGGCCTCCAACACGTGCGAGATGACCTTCGGCGACCAGCACCCCGCCAAGGGCTGGCTGATCGGCGACAAGCACGACGGCATCCGCCAGATGTTCATGATCATCGAGTTCGCCCGCATGATGGTCGGCACGAAGGCCATCGCGACGCTCTCGACGGGTTACCTCAACGCCCTTGAGTACGCCAAGGAGCGCGTCCAGGGCTCGGACCTGTCCCAGTTCATGGACAAGACCGCGCCCAAGGTGACGATCACTCACCACCCGGACGTGCGCCGCTCCCTGATGACGCAGAAGGCGTACGCCGAGGGCATGCGCTCCCTCGTGCTCTACACCGCCGCCGTCCAGGACGCGATCCAGGTCAAGGAGGCCGCGGGCGAGGACGCGAAGTCCCTCGTCGGCCTGAACGACCTGCTGCTGCCGATCGTGAAGGGCTACGGCTCGGAGAAGTCGTACGAGAAGCTCTCGCACGAGTCGCTCCAGACCTTCGGCGGGTCCGGGTACCTGCAGGAGTACCCGATCGAGCAGTACATCCGCGACGCCAAGATCGACACCCTCTACGAGGGCACCACGGCGATCCAGGGCCAGGACTTCTTCTTCCGGAAGATCGTCCGCGACCAGGGCGCCTCGCTCAACCTCCTCTCCGAGGAGATCAAGAAGTTCCTCGCCGAGCAGTCGGGCCACGGGGAGCTGGGCGGCGCGCTGGACTCGCTGGCCAAGGCCGCGGTGGACCTGGAGGCGATCGTCGGCACGATGATCACCGACCTGACCGCCACCGGCGAGGACGTCAAGAACATCTACAAGGTGGGCCTCAACACCACCCGCCTGCTGATGGCGTCCGGTGACGTCGTCGTCGGCTACCTGCTCCTCAAGAGCGCTGCCGTCGCCGCCGAGAAGCTGCCGACCGCCTCCGGCAAGGACGTCGCCTTCTACACCGGCAAGATCGCCGCCGCGAAGTTCTTCGCCGCGAACGTCCTGCCGGGCGTCGGCACCGCCCGCGCGCTGGCCGAGACCGTCGACAACTCCCTGATGGAGCTCGACGAGGCCGCCTTCTAGACCGTCCCCCGGCCTCCTTCCAGGCCGCCGGACGTAGGGCCCGCTTCCCGCTGGGGAAGCGGGCCCTTGTCTGTCGGTGCCCCTGGTTAAGGTGAACGCATGAGCACACCCTCCCGCTTCGACCGCGGACACACCGACGACCTGATGTCCTTCCTCGCGGCGAGCCCGTCGCCGTACCACGCGGTGGCGAACGCGGCCGCGCGGCTGGAGAAGGCCGGCTTCCAGCAGGTGCGGGAGACGGACGCGTGGGACGCCACCAGCGGCGGGAAGTACGTGCTGCGGGGCGGCGCGATCATCGCGTGGTACGTGCCGGAGGGCGCGGCGGCGCACACCCCGTTCCGGATCGTGGGCGCGCACACCGACTCGCCCAACCTGCGGGTCAAGCCGCTGCCGGACACGGGGGCGTACGGCTGGCGCCAGATCGCCGTCGAGGTCTACGGCGGGACGCTCCTGAACACCTGGCTGGACCGGGACCTGGGCCTGGCGGGCCGCCTGACGCTGCGCGACGGATCGAACGTCCTGGTGAACGTGGACCGCGCGCTGCTGCGCGTCCCCCAACTGGCGATCCACCTCGACCGCTCGGCCAACGACGGCCTCAAGCTGGACCGGCAGAAGCACCTCCAGCCGATCTGGGGCCTCGGGGACGTCGCCGAGGGCGACCTCATCCGCTTCCTGGAGCAGGAGGCGGGGCTCGCCGAGGGCGAGGTCACCGGGTGGGACCTGATGGTGCACTCGATCGAGCCGCCGTCGTACCTGGGCCGGGACAAGGAGCTCCTCGCCGGGCCCCGGATGGACAACCTGATCTCGGTGCACGCGGGCGCGGCGGCGCTGGCGGCGTCCGCTTCCTCGGAGCTGCCGTACATCCCGGTCCTGGCGGCCTTCGACCACGAGGAGAACGGCTCGCAGGCGGACACGGGCGCGGACGGGCCGCTGCTCGGCACGGTCCTGGAGCGTTCGGTGTTCGCGCGGGGCGGGACGTACGAGGACAAGGCGCGCGCCTTCGCGGGCACGGTGTGCCTGTCCTCCGACACCGGCCACGCCATCCACCCCAACTACGCGGAGCGCCACGACCCGACGCACCACCCGCGCGCCAACGGCGGCCCGATCCTGAAGGTGAACGTCAACCAGCGTTACGCGACGGACGGTTCGGGCCGGGCGGTGTTCGCGGCGGCCTGCGAGCGGGCGGGGGTGCCGTGGCAGCACTTCGTGTCCAACAACGCGATGCCGTGCGGGACGACGATCGGCCCGATCACCGCGGCCCGCCACGGCATCCAGACGGTCGACATCGGGGTGGCGATCCTGTCGATGCACAGCGCGCGCGAACTGTGCGGGGCGGACGACCCGTACCTGCTGGCGAACGCGCTGCTGTCGTTCTTGCAGGGCTGATCCCCCACCCCGCCCCTTCCCGAAGGCCCTCTGGCGGGCGGCCGGGTGGTGGGTCGAGGCGGGCTGCCGGGGGCTGCGCCCCGGACCCCCTTGCTTCGTCTGCGGACCGTGGAGGGTTGCTCGCGCAGTTCCCCGCGCCCCTATAGGGGCGCCCCGCAGGGGCGCTTCAGGGGCGCGGGGAACTGCGCGACCAGCCACAGACGGTCCGCAGACGAACGAAGCGGGGTGCAGGGGCCGCAGGCCCCGCGGCCGCAGGCCCCGCGACGGGGTCCGGGGCGTAGCCCCGGGAGAGCCACCTCCACCCCCACCCACACCCCCGGAGGGTTTAGGGAAGGGGCGGGGCGGGGCTCAAGCGTCCAGGCCCGCCAGGACCAGCGGCAAGCGTGACGTCGCCCCCGGCACCAACCGCACCGGCACCCCCCAGTCCTGCTGGTGCACATGACACGCCGGGTACTCGTTCGACGGGTCGTCGTCGCAGGACGCCGCCATCGCGGAGACATGGAGGACGCCCTCCGCCACCGACGGGTTCAGCGTCAGCTCACGGGACAGGTCCGTCCCCGTCCCGTCCCCGGACACCAGCAGCTCCGCCGGCGTCGAGGACACGATCAGCCGCGTCGACGGGCCGTAGCGCGTGTCCAGCTTCTGGCCGGACGGCGCCTGGAAGACCACGTCCAGGCGGAGCGTGCCGGGCGAAACCTCCGTCGCCGCCCGCTGCGTACGGTGCGCCACCGCGTCCACCCGTACCGCCGCTTCCGGCAGCCGCAGCCGCGTCAGCCGGTGCCGAGCGGACTCGACCACCACGATGTCGTCCCCGACGAGCACCGCGTCGCTCGGCTCGCGCAGGTCCGTGGCGAGCGTGGTGACCTCCCCGGACGCCGGGTCGTAGCGGCGCAGCGCGTGGTTGTACGTGTCGGACAGCGCCACCGAACCGTCCGGCAGGACCGTCACGCCCAGCGGGTGCTGGAGCAGCGCCTGCCCCGCCTCCCCGTCCCGGTGCCCGAAGTCGAAGAGCCCGGTCCCGACCGCCGTGCCCACCACGTAACCCGAACCGTCGCGGGACACGTACCGCAGCGCCGAGTTCTCCGAGTCGGCCACCCACAGCCGGTCCCCGTCGGCCGCGAGGCCCGACGGCTGCGCGAACCACGCCTCGGCGGCCGGGCCGTCGACCAGGCCCTCCTGCGTCGTCCCGGCCGCGACCTCGACCGTGCCCGCCTCCGGGTCGTACGTCCACAGCTGGTGCACCCCGGCCATGGCGATCCACACCTTGCCCTGCCACCAGGCGACGTCCCACGGCGAGGAGAGGTCCACCTCAAGGGCGGGCCCGGACGTGGGCGAGCCCTGCCACCACTGCTTGCCGGTGCCCGCGACCCGTACCACCGCACCCGTCTCCGGGTCGAAGACCCGCAGCGCGTGGTTGACCGTGTCCGCGACGATCACGCGGCCGTCCGGCAGCAGCGCGAGACCCTGCGGCTCCTTGAACTCGCCGTCGCCGATCCGGCGCACCACCGTCTCGCCGTCCGGCTCCAGCTCCACCAGCTGGTGCCGCGTCGAGTCGGAGACCAGGAAGGTGCCCGAGCCGGGCAGCAGCACGGCCTTGCCGGGGAAGCGCAGGTCGGTCGCCTCCGGCTCCGGCGGCACGTACGGCCCGTCGCCGCGCCGCAGCGTCCCCTTCGCCGTGTGCTCGGCCTCCAGCTCCTCCACCAGCTTCGCGATGGCGTGAGCATGCCCCTCGCCCGCGTGCTGGCCGACGATGTACCCCTCGGGGTCGATCACGACGAGCGTGGGCCAGGCCCGTACCGCGTACTGCTTCCAGGTCGCCAGCTCCGGGTCGTCCAGGACCGGGTGGTGCACCTGGTAGCGCTCCACGGCGTCGACGACGGCCTGGTGGTCGGCCTCGTGCACGAACTTCGGCGAGTGCACCCCGATGATCACCACGGTGTCGCGGTGCTTCTCCTCCAGCTCCCGCAGCTCGTCCAGGACGTGCAGGCAGTTGATGCAGCAGAACGTCCAGAAATCGAGGATGACGATCCTCCCCCGCAGGTCGGCGAGGGTGTACTGCTGATCACCGGTGTTCAGCCAGCCGCCCTTGCCGATCAGCTCGGGGGCGCGGACACGGGCACGGCGGGGCGCGGGGGCGGGCGCCGGGGCGGCATCGTTCATGCTTCAAGCTTGCCACCCGCCCATGAACACCAGGTCACGCCTGCACGACACGGCCGGCTGTCCGCTGACGGGATCCGCTCCACCACGGCGACTTCCGATGGCTCACGCCACGCCCCCGGCGAACGTCACGCCCCCGGCGTCCGCATCCCCAGCCGCCGGTCCTTCAGCGCCGGGAACTGCTCCCGCACCGCCGCCACCTTCTCCTCGTCCAGCTCGACCGTGAGGACCTCCTCGTCCTCGCCCGCCTCCGCCAGGACCTCGCCCCACGGGTCGACCACGATGCTGTGGCCCGCCTGCGGGACGCCCGCGTGGCTGCCGCCGGTGCCGCAGGCCAGGACGTACGCCTGGTTCTCGACCGCGCGCGCCCGCGCGAGCAGCGTCCAGTGCGCCAGGCGCCGGGCGGGCCAGCCGGCCGGGATCACGAAGGTCTGGGCGCCCGCGTCGACCAGGCCCCGGAACAGCTCGGGGAAGCGCAGGTCGTAGCAGGTCGCCAGGCCCAGCGTGGTCCCCGGCAGCGCGACCGTGACCAGGTCGGCGCCCGCGCTCATCAGCACCGCCTCGCCCTGGTCGAAGCCGAAGCGGTGGATCTTCCGGTAAGTGGCCGTCAGTTCGCCCTCGGGCGAGAAGACCAGGGAGGTGTTGTAGAGGCCGCCGTCCGCGCCGCGCTCGGGGATGGAGCCCGCGTGCAGCCAGACGCCCGCGTCCCGCGCGGCCTTTGACATGGCCTCATGCGTCGGTCCGTCAGCCGCCCGTTCCGCCTCGGCCGCGAAGCTCTCGTACGCGAAGGCGCCCACGGTCCACAGCTCCGGCAGCACCACGAGGTCGGCGCCCGACTGCTCGCGTACCAGCGAAGCCGCCCGCTGCCTGCGGGAATCGACCGATTCCTGGGGGTCTACACCGAATTGGATGAGGGAGGCGCGCACACTACCACCGTCCTGGCATTCGAGTTGTCAACACGGGCCTACGATCGTCACACGAAAGCACTGCCGGGGTGCCTTTCGGCAGCGTAACTTAACTGCCACAGCGCCCAGCCCGCGTACGTACAGAACCGCCGAGGGGTCCCGTGACCGTCCATCCCAGCCTCCAGACCTACGCCGACGCCTGGACCCACTCCATCGAGGCGATAACCGAGCTGGTGATGCCGCTCGTCGAGGGGGAGTGGAACCGCGCCACGCCGTGCCCGGCCTGGTCGGTGCGCGACATCGTGTCGCACATCATCGGGATGGAGTGCGAACAGCTCGGCGACCCGCGCCCGATCCACACCCTGCCGCGCGATCTCTACCACGTACAGAGTGAGTTCGCGCGCTACATGGAGATGCAGGTCGATGTGCGCCGGCACCACACCGCGCCGGAGATGACCTCGGAGCTGGAGTACACGGTCATCCGCCGGGCGCGGCAGCTGCGCAACGAGAACCGGGCCCCCGACACCATGGTCCGTGCCCCGCTCGGCGCCGAGCAGACCCTGGAACTGGCGCTGCGGATGCGGGCGTTCGACGTGTGGGTGCACGAGCAGGACCTGCGGTGGGCGCTGGGCAAGCCGGGCAACCTCGACTCGCCGGGCGCGTACGTCGCCCGCGACATCCTGCTGCACACCCTGCCGAGAGTCGTCGCCAAGGACGCGGGCGCCCCGCCGAACTCGGCGGTCGTCTTCGACATCCACGGGCCGGTCGAGTTCCTGCGTACGGTACGGGTCGACGCCGACGGGCACGGCACCATCGACGGCGCGCCCTCGCTCGGCCCGCTCGCCACGATCGCGCTGGACTGGGAGACGTTCGTACGCCTGGCCTGCGGCCGGGTGCGCCCGCACGCCGTCGCGGACCGGGTGAAGACCGAGGGCGACCAGGAGCTGGCGGCGGCGATCCTGCGGGACTTCGCGGTGACGCCGTAAGGAACCGCCGTACCGATCACGCCGGTACGTGCACCGCCTCCACCCTGCTCGCCACCAGGCGTTCCCGCTCGCGGTGCGCTGCGCGGCCGCGCAGCCGCAGGATCTGGGTGATGCCCAGCGCCTGAAGGACGAACACCGAGGCGAACGCGATCCGGTAGTCGTCGCCGGTCGCGTCGAGCAGCACGCCCACCGCGAGCAGCGTCGTCATCGAGGCGGTGAAACCACCCATGTTGACGATTCCGGAGGCCGTGCCCTGCCGCTCCGGCGGGTTGGCCGGGCGGGCGAAGTCGAACCCGATCATCGAGGCCGGGCCGCACGCGCCGAGCACCACGCAGAGGGTGATCAGCAGCCACATCGGCGTGTGCGGCGCCGGGTAGGCGATGGCGGCGGCCCACAGCGCGGCGGTCGCCCCGACCGTGCCGAGGGCGAGCGGTGCGCGGGCCGCGTGGTGGCGGGCGATGACCTGCCCGAACACCAGGCCCACCACCATGTTGGAGAGCACGACCAGGGTCAGCAGCTCGCCGGCCGTCCCCCGCGCGTGCCCCTGCGCCTCGACCAGGTACGGCATCCCCCACAGCAGCAGGAACACCATGGCCGGGAACTGCGTGGTGAAGTGCACCCACATCCCCAGGCGCGTCCCCGGCTCGCGCCAGGACTGGGCGATCTGGCGGCGTACGTAGGCGGCCCCGGCGTGCGTGACGGGCGCGGGCTCGTGGCCCTCGGGGTGGTCGCGCAGGAACAGGAGCAGCAGGACGAGGACGACCACTCCGGCGAGCGAGCTGCCCGCGAAGGTCTGCGTCCAGCCGATCCCGTGCAGCGAGCGGGAGATGACGACGGTGGAGACCAGGTTGCCCGCCATCCCGAAGAGCGCCGCGACCTGGGCTATCAGCGGGCCGCGCCGGGCGGGGAACCAGCGCGAGCCGAGCCGCAGGACGCTGATGAACGTCATCGCGTCGCCGCAGCCGAGCAGGGCGCGGGAGGCGAGGGCGGTGCCGTACGAGGGCGAGAGCGCGAAGCCGAGCTGCCCGGCCGTGAAGAGCACGACGCCCAGGGTGAGCACCTTCTTGGTGCCGAGGCGGTCGACCATGAGGCCGACGGGTATCTGCATGCCCGCGTAGACGAGCAGCTGGAGTATGGAGAAGGTGGACAGCGCCGAGGCGTTGACGTCGAAGCGGTCGGCGGCGTCGAGCCCGGCGACGCCGAGGCTGGTGCGGAAGATGACGGCGACGAAGTAGACGCCGACGCCGATGCCCCAGACGAGGGCGGCGCGGCGCCCTCCTGGAGGGTCACCGGGGAGGGAGGCGCTCGCCCCTGATGCGGTCGGGCTCATCGCTCCTCACCCCGGACCAGGACCTTGACCCAGCTCAGGTGCTGGCGCACACAGTGCGCGGCGCGCTCGGCGTCCCCGGCCCGGATGGCCTCCAGCATCTCCTCGTGCTCGGCGATGTTCTTGGCGATCCGGTCGGGCTGGGCGTGCATCACGGCGACGCCCATCCGCAGCTGCCGGTCGCGCATCTGGTCGTAGAGCCGGGAGAGGATCTCGTTCCCGGCGTTGCGGACGATCTCGGCGTGGAAGCAGCGGTCGGTGACGGCGACGGCGGCGAGGTCGCCGGCCGCCGCGTTCGCCTTCTGCTCCTCCAGGAGCTCTTCGAGCCGTGCGATCAGCCGCCCGGGCGCGGGGACGGCCCTGCGGACGGCGAACTCCTCGACGAGCAGCCGGGTTTCGACCACGTCGGCGGTCTCCTGCGCGGAGACGGCGAGGACGAGGGCGCCCTTCTTGGGGTAGAGCCGGATGAGCCCTTCCACTTCGAGCTTCAGCAGCGCCTCGCGCACGGGCGTGCGCGACACCCCGACGGCCTCGGCCAGCTCGCCCTCGGTGAGGAGCGTCCCGCCCTCGTACCGCCGGTCGAGTACGGCCTGCTTGACGTGCATGTAGACGCGGTCGGCTGCGGCCGGCCGCTTGGCGGGGGCTGGGGCGGGCGTGACGGCGGAGGCGGGAGCGGACGACATGCGCACAGGATAGATACAACGGGTGTACGTCAGAAAGGGGCGTCCGGATGCCGGAACGCCCCTGGTCCGCTTCAGCGCACGGCAGTGCCCCCGGACGCCAGTGCGTCCGGGGGCACGTGCACGCGCTTACGCCCAGGTGATCAGCCGCTTGGGCTGCTCCAGGATCGCCGCCACATCGGCCAGCACCTTGGAGCCCAGCTCGCCGTCGACCAGGCGGTGGTCGAAGGACAGCGCCAGCGTGGTGACCTGGCGGGGCTTCACCTTGCCCTTGTGGACCCACGGCTGGAGCTTGATCGCACCGACCGCGAGGATCGCGGACTCGCCCGGGTTCAGGATCGGGGTGCCCGTGTCGACGCCGAACACGCCCACATTGGTGATGGTGACCGTACCGCCCTGCATCGCCGCCGGGGACGTCTTGCCCTCGCGGGCCGTCGACACCAAGTCACCCAGGGACGCGGCCAGTTGCGGCAGCGTCTTGTCGTGGGCGTCCTTGATGTTCGGGACGATCAGACCGCGCGGGGTGGCGGCCGCGATGCCCAGGTTCACATAGTGCTTGAGGACGATCTCCTGCGCCGCCTCGTCCCACGACGCGTTGACGTCGGGGTTGCGCTTGATGGCGACGAGCAGGGCCTTGGCGATGAGCAGGAGCGGGTTGACCCGCAGCCCCGCCATCTCCTTGTCGCCCTTCAGCTCCTCGACCAGCTTCATCGTGCGCGTGACGTCGACCGTCACGAACTCGGTGACGTGCGGCGCGGTGAACGCCGAGCCGATCATCGCCTGCGCGGTCGCCTTCCGTACGCCCTTGATCGGGATACGGGTCTCGCGCGCGTCCGAGGAGACAACGGCCGCGACGGGCGCGGGAGTTGTTTCACGTGAAACAGGGGCCGGTTCGGCCACCGGGGCAGCCGCCGCGTGGACGTCCTCGCGGGTGATGACGCCGTCCGGGCCGGTCGGGACCACGGTCGCCAGGTCGATGCCCAGGTCCTTGGCCAGCTTGCGGACCGGCGGCTTCGCCAGCGGCCGGGCGACCGCCGGGGCGGCGCCGTGGCCGTTCAGCTCGGCCTGCACGGCGGCGGCCGCGGCCTGCTCGGGGACCGAAACCCCCTTGCGCGGACGGCGCTTGGTGGAGGACTCGGCGACGCCGTAGCCCACGAGGACCGGCTGGCGGCCCTTGGGCGCCTCGGGCTCGGCGGGCGCCTCGACGACAGGAGCCGGGGCGGGGACTGCTGCTTCGGCGACCGGCTCACCGGAGCCCGGGGCCACGTCCACCGAGATGATCACCTCGCCGACGTCGACCGTCGTGCCCTCGGGGAAGCGCAGCTCGTGCACCACCCCGTCGAACGGGATCGGCAGCTCGACGGCCGCCTTCGCCGTCTCCACCTCGCAGACGACCTGGCCGTCGGTGACGGTGTCACCGGGCTGGACGTACCACTTGAGGATCTCGGCCTCGGTGAGCCCCTCGCCGACGTCCGGCATCTTGAACTCGCGGAAGCGGACAGAAGTTTCAGTCATGGTCACGGGACTCCTCAGTACGCCAGCGAGCGGTCGACGGCGTCGAGCACCCGGTCCAGACCCGGCAGGTACTCCTCCTCCAGGCGCGCCGGCGGGTACGGGGCGTGGTAGCCGCCGACCCTGAGCACCGGTGCCTCCAGGTGGTAGAAGCTGCGCTCGGTGATCCGCGCGGCGATCTCCGCGCCCGCGCCGTAGAACACCGGCGCCTCGTGGACCACGACCAGACGGCCGGTCTTCTCGACCGACGCCTGGACCGCGTCGAAGTCGATCGGGGACATCGAGCGCAGGTCCAGGACCTCGACCGACTTGCCCTCCTCGGCGGCGGCCGCGGCCGCCTCCACGCAGACCTTCACCATCGGACCGTACGCCACCAGCGTCAGGTCCGAACCGGCCACGACCGTACGGGCCTTGTGCAGCGGGCCGGGGATGGCGTCGGTGTCGACGTCGCTCTTGTCCCAGTAGCGCCGCTTGGGCTCGAAGAAGATGATGGGGTCGTCGGACTGGATGGCCTGCTGCATCATCCAGTACGCGTCGGAGGCGTTGGAGGGCGAGACCACCTTGAGGCCCGGCACGTGCGCGAAGAGCGCCTCCGGGGACTCGCTGTGGTGCTCGACCGCGCCGATGCCGCCGCCGTAGGGGATGCGGACGACGACCGGGAGCTTGATCTTGCCGAGCGCGCGGGCGTGCATCTTCGCGAGCTGGGTGACGATCTGGTCGTACGCCGGGAAGACGAAGCCGTCGAACTGGATCTCCACGACCGGGCGGTAGCCGCGCAGGGCCAGGCCGATCGCGGTGCCGACGATGCCGGACTCGGCGAGCGGGGTGTCGATGACCCGGCCCTCGCCGAAGTCCTTCTGCAGCCCGTCGGTGACCCGGAAGACGCCGCCGAGCTTGCCGACGTCCTCACCCATGATCAGGACCTTGGGGTCGGTCTCCATCGCCTTGCGCAGCGACTCGTTGATCGCCTTCGCGATGGGAAGCTTCTGTACGGTCATGGCTACTTGCCCTCCCCCGCGGCGGAGCCGCCATCGGACTCAGTCGCGAACGACGCCTGGTAGGCCGCGAACTGGGCCCGCTCCTCGTCGACGAGCGCGTGCCCGTCGGCGTAGATGTTCTCGAAGATGGCCATCCGGTCCGGGTCGGGCATGGCGCGGACCGCCTCGCGGACCCGCTTGCCGAGCGTCTCGGACTCCTCCTCCAGGGAGGCGAAGAACGCCTCGTCGGCGTGCCCCTCGTTCTCCAGGTACGTCTTCAGCCGCAGGATCGGGTCCTTGGCCTCCCACGCCTCGCGCTCCTCGTCGGCCCGGTACTTCGTCGGGTCGTCGGAGGTGGTGTGCGCACCCATCCGGTACGTGAACGCCTCGACCAGGGTCGGGCCCTCGCCGCGCCGGGCCCGCTCCAGGGCGGACCGGGTCACGGCCAGACAGGCCAGCACGTCGTTGCCGTCGACCCGGACGCCGGGGAAGCCGTAGCCCTGGGCGCGCTGGTAGAGCGGCACCCGGGTCTGCCGCTCGGTCGGCTCCGAGATCGCCCACTGGTTGTTCTGGCAGAAGAACACGACCGGGGCGTTGTAGACGGCGGAGAAGGTGAACGACTCCGCGACGTCGCCCTGGCTGGAGGCGCCGTCACCGAAGTACGCGATCACGGCCGAGTCCGCGCCGTCCTTGGCCACGCCCATGGCGTAACCGGTCGCGTGCAGCGTCTGCGAGCCGATCACGATCGTGTACAGGTGGAAATTGTTGCTGTTGGGGTCCCAGCCGCCGTGGTTGACGCCACGGAACATGCCGAGCAGGTTGGTGGGGTCGACCCCACGGCACCAGGCCACACCGTGCTCGCGGTAGGTGGGGAACACGTAGTCGTCGTCGCGCAGGGCGCGGCCGGAGCCGATCTGGGCGGCCTCCTGGCCGAGCAGCGAGGCCCACAGGCCCAGCTCGCCCTGGCGCTGCAGTGCGGTGGCCTCGGCGTCGAAGCGCCGGGTCAGCACCATGTCGCGGTAGAGCCCGCGCAGCTCTTCGGGGGTCAGGTCAACGTCGTAGTCAGGGTGCTCGACCCGCTGGCCCTCGGGCGTCAGCAGCTGTACGAGCTGGGGGTCGGCGACAGCCTTCCCGGCGCTGCTACCGGTGCGCTTGCTGCTGCGTCGCGGTTTGCGCGCGGCAGTGCTCTCCACGGTCACGTGCGTGCTCCTCCGTCTGTCCGGCCCCCGGGTTCGCCGGTGTGGCCAGTTGCGGCTCCTCGCCTGCTTCCGGTCGCGGTGCACGGGGGTGGGTGCGCCTCACCGGGAACCAGGCGTGACAGGTGCCCCGGCGAGCGCCCTGTCATAGGCACGTTACCCAGTGCTGCGCATTACTGCGAAACCCCATTTGACCTGCGATTTTGCTTGGATTTCCAAGTAAATCGAGAAAGCGGGGAACAACCACTGGTCACAGCACTGATGACAGCCTTGCAGGCCGCCGGAACAACGGCACGTTATCCCGGTCACCTGCGGCACGGGAAGAGCGAATGTGTGAGACTGATTCCGTGCGCGAACCAGGCAAAATCACCGTATTCCTGCTCGACGACCACGAAGTGGTCCGCCGCGGCGTCCACGAAATGCTCTCCGTCGAGGAGGACATCGAGGTGGTCGGCGAGGCCGGCACCGCGGCGGATGCCCTGGTCAGGATCCCCGCGACGCGTCCGGACGTGGCGGTGCTCGACGTCCGGCTGCCGGACGGGAGCGGCGTGGAGGTCTGCCGCGAGATCCGCTCCCAGAACGAGGACATCAAATGCCTGATGCTGACCTCGTTCGCCGATGACGAGGCCCTCTTCGATGCGATCATGGCGGGTGCGTCCGGATATGTCCTGAAGGCGATCCGGGGCAGCGAACTCCTTTCGGCCGTACGGGACGTGGCGGCGGGCAAGTCCCTGCTCGACCCGGTCGCGACGGCCCGGGTCCTTGAGCGCCTGCGCGACGGCGGCACGGCCAAGGGCGACGACCGCCTGTCGAACCTCACCGAGCAGGAACGCAAGATCCTCGACCTGATCGGCGAGGGCCTCACGAACCGGGTGATCGGCGAGCGCCTGCACCTGGCGGAGAAGACGATCAAGAACTATGTGTCGTCGCTGCTGTCGAAACTGGGAATGGAGCGGCGCTCCCAGGCGGCGGCGTATGTGGCCCGCATCCAGGCGGAGCGCCAGTAGCCTCCGGGGCCCGGCCTTCGTCTGCGGGCCGTCTGTGGCTGGTCGCGCAGTTCCCCGCGCCCCTAGGTGGTTAGGGGCGCGGGGAACTGCGCGAGCAACCCACCACGGTCCGCAGACGAACACCGGCCCGATAAGGGGCGCGGGGAACTGCGCGACCAGCCCCCACCGGTCCGCAGACGAACGGGGTTCCAGGGGCGCAGCCCCATGGGGCGGTTCGGGACCTATGGCCCACGGAGTGGGGGCGCGCGGCACTGGTCGGGGGTGCGGCCCGGCGCGACAGTGGACCCATGTCCACCGAGGAGCGCCGAGCCATCGCCCTGCTCCGCAGGGTCCCGTACGGCCGTATAGCCACCAGCGTGCGCGCCCTCCCCTTCATCGCCCCCGCCCGCCACCTCGTGGTCGACGACCGCGTCGTCCTGCGCGTCCACGCCGGCCTCGGCTACCACCACGCCTGCCTCGGCAGCGTCGTGGCGTACGGCGCGGACAACCTGGGGGCGGACGACGGGGACCTCTGGTCCGTGCAGTTCACCGGGACCGCCGAGCCCTTCGACCCCACCCCCGACGAGCTCGAACTCTTCGGCCCGGCCCCGCACCACGTGGACGGCGAGCCCTTCGAGCCCGTCTATCTGCGGATCGAACCCCAGTTCGTAACCGTCCACTCGTTGGACTATTCCACAGAGCGACACCTGCGCCACGCCGCGTGATCTAACATCTGGCGCGTGCCGCGCTCATATGCAACCCCGCCCGTGAGGGACCTGCTGCGCCGATACGCCTCACTGGGCGAGCCGCTCACCTGCGAACCCGTCGCCCAGGGCCTCCTCAACCGCGGTTACCGCCTCGCCACCACCCGCGGCGAGTTCTTCCTCAAGCACCACCTCGACGGCGACCGCGAGGCCATCGCCCGCCAGCACGACGCCACCCGCCGCCTCCAGGCGCTCGGCGTGCCCGTCGCGCCCCCCGTACCGGACTCCGACGGCGACACCGTCGCCGTCCTCGGCGGCCGCTGCTACGCGCTGCACCCGTGGGTTGACGGCCGCCACCGCGACGGCGCCCAGCTCGGCGCCGTCGGCTCGCGGCGGCTCGGCGCGCTGCTCGGCCTCGTCCACATCTGCCTGGAGGAGGTGATGGAGGGGCGCGGGCCCGCCGCCGACCACCTCAGCGCCGACCCCGCCGACACCTTCGCCCTCATCGACGACCTGCTCGCCCGCGCCCGCCGGCGCCGCCCCCGCGACTCCTTCGACGAGCTCGCCGAACACCGGCTGCGCGAGCGCCGCCACCTCATCGAGCAGCACGCCCACCGCCGCCCGCCCCCGCAGACCACCGGCGGCTGGGTGCACGGCGACTTCCACCCGCTGAACCTGCTCTACCGCGGCAAGGAGCCCGCCGCGATCGTCGACTGGGACCGCCTGGGCGTCCAGCCCCGCGCGGAGGAGGCGGTACGGGCCGCCGTGATCTTCTTCGTACGCCCGGCCGGGGAACTGGAGCTGGACAAGGTGCGCGCGTACGCCCGCGCGTACCGGGGAGCCACCGGCGCGGACCCGGCGGAGCTCGCCGCGGCCGTCCACCGCGTGTGGTGGGAGCGGCTCAACGACTTCTGGATCCTGCGCTGGCGCTACCAGCTCCACGACCGAAGGGCCGACCCGCAGTTCCCCGCGGCGTCGGCCCTCGCGGTCTGGTGGACCCGTGAATACGAGGCGGTGTGCGAGGCGTTCGCGGGGTGAGGCGCGAACGCCCGGCGCCTCAGGGCGTCTTGGGCGTGCTGCCGCCGGCGCTCTGACCCGCGGTCGTCCCGGTCGTGGTGCCCTGGTTCGTCCCCGTGCTGGTGCCGGTGGTCGTCCCGGTGCTGGTGCCCGTGGTCGTACCGCCGTCGTTGCCGGTCGTCGTGCCCTGGTCCGTCGTGCCGGTCGTCGTCCCCTGGTCCGTGCCGGTCGTCGTGCCGGTCGTCGTCCCCTGGTCCGTGCCCGTGGTCGTGCCCTGGTCCGTGCCCGACGTCGTGCCCTGGTTCGTCGTGCCGCCTTCCGTCGTCCCGGACGTCGTGCCCTGGTTGGTGCCCGGCGACGGCGAGCGCTTCTTGCTGTGCTTGGGCGACGGCGTGTACGGCGGCGGGTTGTTGCCGCCGGTCGTCGACGTCTGGTCCTGGCCGCGGGTGGCCTGGTCGTCGGGGCTCGGCGACGTCTTCGACTCGTCGGACGGCGACGGGCTGTGGGAGACCGTCGGCTTCTTCGGCGTCTGACCGCCGTCCTTCTTGTTCGCCGCGTTGAGCGCGAACGCCACGCCCGCCGCGATCGCGATGATCGCGAGCACCACGAACAGGACGACCTTGCCCCGGCCGCCGCCCGACCGGCGCCCGTTGCCGTTGTAGCCGCCGTTGTTGTAGCCGCCCGAGCCGTAACCCCCGTCGTACCCGCCGTCGTCCGGGTTCATCGGCGGCAGGATCGGACCGCGGAACTGCGAGGTCTCCCCGTGCACGGGGTGGCCCATGGCACTGGTCGGCGCGGTCATGCCCATGGCGGGGGTGTGGGCGCCCTCGTGCATGACCTCGACCGGACCGGTGTTCCAGGTGCCGGTGTGGCCGCCCTGCGCCTGGAGCATCTGCAATCCGTACTGGACCAGGCCGCGCATCTCCTCGGCGGACTGGAAACGGTCGTCCGGGTCCTTGGCGAGAGAACGCATGACGAGGCCGTCGAGTTCCGGCGGCGCCACATCGGCCACCTGCGACGGCGGCACCGGGGTGTCCTGGACGTGCTGGTACACCACCGACAACGGTGTCTCACCGGTGAAGGGCGGGCGCAGCGCGAGCAGTTCGTACAGCAGGCAGCCCGTCGCGTACAGGTCGGAGCGGTGGTCGACGGCCTTGCCGAGCGCCTGCTCCGGCGAGAGGTACTGCGGCGTGCCCATGACCATGCCGGTCTGCGTCATCGTCGACTGCGCGCCGTGCAGGGCGCGCGCGATGCCGAAGTCCATCACCTTCACGGCGCCGGTGTGCGTGATGATCACGTTGGCGGGCTTGATGTCGCGGTGCACGATGCCGTGCTGGTGCGAGTACGCCAGCGCCTCAAGGACGCCGGAGACGATGATCAGCGCCTGCTCCGGCGGCGGTGCGTCCGCCTGGACCAGCAGGTCACGGATGGTGCGGCCCTCGACCAGCTCCATCACGATGTACGGGACGGTCTGGCCGCCCACCACGTCCTCGCCCGAGTCGTACACCGCCACCACCGCGTGGTGGTTGAGCCCGGCCACCGACTGCGCCTCGCGCGTGAAGCGGGCCTTGGAGACCGGGTCCTCGGCGAGGTCGGGACGGAGCAGCTTCACCGCGACGGTACGGCCCAGGCGTACGTCTTCGGCCGCGAAGACCTCCGCCATGCCGCCCCGGCCGAGCCGGTGCGTCAGCCGGTAGCGGCCGTCACCGACGAGTCCGCCGACCCACGACTCGTGGTCCTGCGCATCGGGCATCCCGGCGCCGTTTCCCTCGGGTTCGGGTGCCATCTGTCCTCGCCGTCGTGTCTGGCCGCGTCAGCGGTGGTTCCTTACGGTCTTACGGTTGTGCAGTAGTGCACGCTACAGCGTTCGTACAGGCCGCCGGTTCGGGATGGACCGGCCATCCAATCGGTTCCGCGTGTACCCATGCAAATTCCATGCGATTCCGGTAACGCTTACGAGACGCTTCTTGCGCGTACGGTCACGGAACGGGCACCCGGCTTGACGTGTCAGACCCCTCCGGCAGACTTGGCCCGGCTGCATCTCCCGGGGGACAACCCCCGGACCCCCGGCAGGACACCCGTCGGGGATCCCGCACGCCGCGCAGAACAGTGGACCACCGGCACCCAGGGGGATGCACAGTCATGAGCCAGGACGGCGCACAGGGCCGCTATGCGGGCGGGTCCATCGCGGGCGGGCGCTACCAGCTGCGCGACCTCCTCGGCGAAGGCGGCATGGCCTCGGTCTACCTGGCCTACGACGCCGCCCTCGACCGCCAGGTGGCGATCAAGACCCTGCACACCGAACTCGGCCGGGAACAGTCGTTCCGCGAGCGCTTCCGCCGCGAGGCCCAGGCCGTCGCCAAGCTCCAGCACACCAACATCGTGTCGGTCTTCGACACCGGTGAGGACGAGCTGGGCGGCGCGATGATGCCGTACATCGTCATGGAGTACGTGGAGGGCCAGCCGCTCGGCTCGGTGCTGCACACCGACATCCAGCAGTACGGCGCGATGCCCGCCGACAAGGCCCTCAAGATGACCGCCGACGTACTGGCGGCACTGGAGGTCAGCCACGAGATGGGCCTGGTCCACCGCGACATCAAGCCCGGCAACGTGATGGTGACCAAGCGCGGCGTGGTCAAGGTCATGGACTTCGGCATCGCGCGCGCCATGCAGTCCGGCGTCACCTCGATGACCCAGACCGGCATGGTCGTCGGCACCCCGCAGTACCTCTCGCCCGAGCAGGCGCTGGGCCGGGGCGTCGACGCCCGCTCCGACCTGTACTCGGTCGGCATCATGCTCTTCCAGCTGCTCACCGGCCGGATCCCGTTCGACGCCGACTCGCCGCTGGCGATCGCGTACGCACACGTCCAGGAGGAGCCGGTCGCGCCCTCCACGGTCAACCGGTCCATCCCGCCGGCCGTGGACGCGCTGGTGGCCCGCGCGCTGAAGAAGAACCCGAACGAGCGCTTCCCCAGCGCGGCCGCGATGCGCGACGAGATCGCCCGCATCTCCGCCAGCGGCCAGACCGGCGCGGCCCCGGTGATCACCGGCGGCGGCCCGGTCGCCAGCGGCCAGGGCGTCGGCTCGACGGTCTTCCCGCCGCTGGACGCCTCTGCCCAGCAGGGCTACCAGGGCAGCGTCCAGACCCCCTACCAGGCGAGCCCGTACGGCCCGCCGACGCCGGCTCCCACGCCGCAGCCGCAGCCCTCGTACGGCTACCCGCAGCAGCAGATGCAGCCGCAGGCACCGATGCCCGCGCAGCACACCCCGCCGCCGTACACGATCTCCCCGAGCGCTCCGACCGGCGGCGGTTCCTCTTCTTCGAACTCCTCGAAGAAGAACACCCCCGTGATCGTCGGCGCGGTCGCGGTGGCGGTCCTCGCGGTCGGCGGCCTGGTCACGGCGCTGATGCTGAACGGCGGCGACGAGTCGGACTCGGGCGGCGACAAGAAGGCCTCCGGCGAGAACGTCGCGGGCCACAAGGGCCCGGAGCGCAGCCGCACGCTGGACACGACCAAGTGCACCAGCCCGTCGAAGTCCGCCCTCGACCCGTCGAAGGTCCAGGCGCCCGACTTCACCTACAAGGACATCCTGTCGGTGAAGTCGTGCATCCAGGCGGCGGGCTGGAAGGTCAACACCGAGTCCGTGGACAACGGGCAGTGGGGCCAGGACACGGTGGTCACGCAGTTCCCGGCGGCGGGCGTCGACGTGGACCCGAAGGGAGCCCAGTTCACCCTGACGCTGTCGACGGGCAACCCGCCGCAGCAGTAGGGGACCCGGGCGGCGCGCACCCGGGTGACGCACCCGGGATGCCCGCTTTGTCGGCGCATGTGACGCTGTCCGTATGGCTTCAGGGCTCCGGGTCCGGACACTCGGCGTGGGCGCCGCGCTGGCGGGCCTGCTGCTGGTGACCCCGCCCGGCACGCTCGCGTACGCCGAGGACCCGCCGCCGTCCGCCGCCCCCCTGGACCAGCGTTTCGCGGGCAACCGGGCGGGGGAGGGCAGGGCCCGCCCGGGCCGCCCGCCGGGGACCCTCCCGTACGTACCGGACGAGTCGGCGCAGCCGATCGCCGACGCGTTCCGCTCGCCCCCGCCACCACCGCCGAGCGCCCAGCCGGTGGTGGCCCGCAAGGTTCAACCGTCCCGCCTGTCCACGACGTCGGACCTACGGGTCCACGTCCTGTCGATGGGCGCGGGCCTGACGTTGACGGGCCTGGGCCTGGGATTCCTGGCCCTGCGCCTACGCCGCCCCTGACGGATTTCCCTGTCCTGTCCGGGGGTGGATCACCTCTCCCCGGGGGCACAACGTGATGTGAGGCACGTGTGCGAGAGAATGGGCGGCATGGAGATGCCGAGGAACGAACAGTCGCCGGACAGCCCCCACATCCTGGTCGTCGGACAGGACGGCATGGCCATCGGCGGCGGTGACGACGAGTCGCGCGAGGTCCCGGTGACGGAGATGGTCGAACAGCCTGCCAAGGTCATGCGCATCGGCAGCATGATCAAACAGCTTCTGGAAGAAGTGCGCGCGGCTCCTCTGGACGAGGCGAGCCGCGTACGCCTGAAGGGCATCCACGCCTCCTCGGTCAAGGAACTGGAGGACGGTCTGGCTCCCGAGCTGGTGGAGGAGCTGGAACGCCTGTCCCTCCCCTTCACGGACGAGGCGATCCCCTCGGAAGCAGAACTCCGCATTGCCCAGGCCCAGTTGGTGGGCTGGCTGGAGGGCCTCTTCCACGGCATCCAGACGGCCCTGTTCGCCCAACAAATGGCAGCCCGAGCCCAACTGGAACAAATGCGCCGCGCCCTCCCGCCCGGCGCCCCTCACGACGACGAGGACGGGCCGGGGATCCGGTCGGGCCCGTACTTGTAGGAGTGTGCGGCGGGGCTGCCCTGTCGGCTTGATGGGCCGGGGGCGGCCCCGCGCTATGTGCGCGAGGGGGGTGCAGCCCCGCCGGGGTGCAGGTCCCGGGCCTCACGATCCCGCTAAGGGGCGCGGGGAACTGTGCGCCCAGCCCCCACCGGCCCGCACCCGACGAACACAGGCGGGGCGCAGGGGGCGCAGCCCCCGCCCAGGGGTCCGGGGACGGAGTCCCCGGGACACCCCCTTCCCGCACCCACCCACGCCCCCGGAGGGTTTAGGGGAGGGGCGGGGTGGGGCTCAAACCACCAGCAAAACCTTCCCCACGTGCTGCCCCGCCTCCAACACCCGATGCCCCTCCGCCGCAGAGGACATCCCCAGCACCCGATCCACAACCGGCCGCACCCGCCCCGCCTCAACCAGCGGCCACACATGCTCCCGAACCGCCGCCACGATCGCCGTCTTCTCCACCCCGGGCCGCCCCCGCAGCGTCGTCGCCGTCACCGCCCCCCGCTTCGCCATCAGCGCCCCGAGGTTGAGCTCACCCTTCACCCCGCCCTGCATCCCGATGACGGCCAGCCGCCCGTTGACCGCCAACGCCCGTACGTTCCGGTCGAGATACTTCGCCCCCATGATGTCGAGGATGACGTCCGCCCCCGCCCCGTCCGTCGCCTTGCGGACCTCCTCCACGAAGTCCTGCTCGCGGTAGTCGATCAGCACGTCCGCACCCAGCTCCGCGCACCGCGCCAGCTTCGCGGGCCCGCCCGCCGTGACGGCGACCCGCGCCCCCACCGCCTTGCCCAGCTGGATCGCCATCGTGCCGATCCCGCTCGCGCCCCCGTGCACCAACAGCGTCTCGCCGGGCCGCAGATGGGCCACCATGAACACGTTGGACCACACCGTCGCCACGGCCTCCGGCAGCGACGCCGCGACCGTCAGCTCCACCCCCTCCGGCACCGGCAGCAACTGCCCCACCGGCACCGCCACCTTCTCCGCGTACCCGCCACCGCTCAGCAGCGCGCACACCTCGTCGCCCACGGACCACCCGGACACCCCGGGCCCCAGCGCGACGATCCGCCCGGAGCACTCAAGGCCGGGATACGGCGACGCCCCCGGCGGCGGCTCGTAGAGCCCCTGCCGCTGCAACACATCCGCACGGTTGACGGCCGCCGCCGCCACCTCGACGAGGACCTCGCCCTCGCCCGCCACCGGATCGGGCACCTCGGCCCAGACCAGCGCTTCGGGACCACCCGGCTCAGGAATCGTGATCGCATGCATGCGGCCGACGCTACTCCGCCGCGCCCTCCGAGGCCGCCCCGCCCGCCCGTACGATCGTGATCAGCCGGTCCGTCAGCTGGAGCGGACTGGCCTGCGCGTCGTCGTAGGCGAGCAGCCGGTGGCCGCGCAGCACACTGACCGTGAGGTCCTCGGTCTCCCGGACCCCCCGCCCCACCTCGCTCTTCTTCACCGGCCGTTCGACGAGGTCGAGCCCGCTGCCCTGCTGGATCAGGTCCTCCATCACCGTGCCCGCGCTCGGGCTGAGCACGGACAGCCCGAGCAGCCGCCCGGCCGCGCTCGCGCTCGTGATCACCGCGTCCGCCCCGGACTGCCGCAGCAGCGGGGCGTTCTCCTCCTCCCGCACCGCCGCGACGATCTTCGCCCCCCGGTTGAGCTGGCGTGCCGTCAGCGTGACCAGCACCGCCGTGTCATCGCGCTGAGTCGCGATCACGACCTGCCGGGCCTTCTGCAACTCGGCGCGGAGCAGCACATCGCTGCGCGTCGCGTCCCCGATGACCCCGACGAACCCCTCCGCATTGGCGGTCTCGACCACCTTCGCGCTCGGGTCGACGACCACGACCTGCTCCTTCTTCAGCCCGGTCGCGCACAGCGTCTGGATCGCCGAACGGCCCTTCGTCCCGAAGCCGACGACGACGGTGTGGTCTCGCAAGTTCGCCCTCCAGCGGTTGAGCCGCCACTCCTCCCGGGTCCGCTCCGTGAGGACCTCGAGAGTCGTGCCGACCAAGATGATCAGAAAGAGCACGCGCAGCGGCGTCACCAGCAGGATGTTGCTGAGCCTGGCACTGTCGCTGTACGGGACGATGTCGCCGTAACCCGTCGTGGAGAGCGTGACGGTGGCGTAGTAGGCGGCGTCCAGCAGATCCAGCTTGCCGTTGGCGTTGTCGTGGTAGCCGGAACGGTCGATCCACACGATGAACGTGGTCAGCGCCAGCACACCGAGCGCTATCAACAGCCGCTTGCCGACCTGCCGCAGCGGCCGGTCGACCACCCGGCGCGGCAGCTTCACCCGCCGGGTGACCAGGTTCTCGCCCGCCTGCCGGGCGATCGCGTCTTGGCCGGGCAGTTTCACGTGAAACACCGTTCGGTGGTGCGGCAGTTGATGAGCAGGACGGGATGTTTCACGTGAAACGCCGTTCAGAAGTACGGGTATTGAGCATCGACGGACGTTGTTTCACGTGAAACACCGCGCGGATGTACGTGAGTTGAGCCTCGGCCGGGACGGTTTCACGTGAAACACCCTTCCCTCGCCCCCAGTTGCTCCCACGGCAGGTCCAGGACCTCGACCTCCTGACCGGCCCGCGCCCCGCCGGGCGGTACGACCGCCAGCCCGTCCGCCGCCGCGATCCCCCGCAGCATCGCCGGACCGTTGTAGTGCAGCGGCACGACCCGGTCGGCCCGGTGCACCACGGGCACGAGCCGGGTGTCGTACGGATGCCCGTGGACCTCGTCGCGCAGCGCGGCGGTGTACGGGCCGGTGGCCGCGGCGCCGCCCGCCCGCCCCGCGAGCTCCCGCAGCAGGGGCTCGGCGAGCGTGAGCAGCGCCGAGACGGCCGCGAGCGGGTTGCCCGGCAGCCCCACCAGGTGCTTCCCGGCGTCGATCCGGGCCAGCAGCATCGGATGCCCGGGGCGGACGGCGACCCCGTCCACCAGCAGCTCGGCCCCCACCGCCCGCAGCACGGGGTGCACATGGTCGACGGGCCCGGCCGCCGTGCCGCCGGTCGTCACCACCACGTCGGCCTCCGACCCGGTCACGGCCGCGAACAGCACCTCGGCGTCGTCCGTGAGCCGCCGCGTGGCGACGACCTCCGCGCCGAGCATCCGCAGCCAGGGCCCCAGCATGGGGCCGAGCGCGTCCCGGATCAGCCCTTCGTGCGGCAACCCCTCGGCCAGCAGTTCGTCGCCGAGGACGAAGATCTCGACGCGGGGCCGTGGCACGGTGCTCAGCCCGTCGTACCCGGCGGCCGCCGCCAGCCCCAGGACGGCCGGGGTGACCAGCGTGGACGCGGGCAGCAGCTGATCGCCGGAGCGGCACTCCTGCCCGCGCGGGCGGATGTCCTGCCCGGTGACGACCTCCCGCTCGGCGTGGAGCAGCGCCTTGGCCTCGTCCGCGCGGGCGTGCTCGCTGCGCAGGACGGCGGTCGCCTCGGCGGGGATGCGCGCCCCGGTGGCGATCCGTACCGCCTCGCCGTCCGCGAGGGGGGCGGGCGCGGCGTGCCCGGCGAGGATGCCGTCGGCCGCGCCCCGGATCCGCCAGGGCCCGGGGCCCGCGACGACCCAGCCGTCCATGGCGGAGGTGTCGAAGGACGGCAGGTCGGTGAGGGCGGCGAGGGGGGCGGCGAGGGTCTCGCCGAGGGCCTCGGCCAGCGGCACCCGATGGCTGCGGCGGGGCGCCGCCCGCCCGGCCGCGACGGCGATGTCCCTGGCCTGGTGCCAGGGCGCGGCGCGGTGGTGGGCACGGGCCCCCGGTGCGGGGCCGGGGGCGGGGACGGGAGCACTCACGAGGGCCAGCGCCTCCTCCACCCCGTCGTCGACGGGCGACACGAACGGCTCGGCGCCGGTCACGGGTTGAGCTCGTCCTTCTCTGCGGCCCACCGGTTGGCGAGGGCGGCGGCCTTGCGGGCCGCCTCGGCGACGTCGGCGCCCTCCCCGCCCGCCTTGGCGGCCGCGTAGCCGACCAGGAAGGTCGTGAGCGGCGCGGCGGGCCGGGCCACGCCATGGGCGGCGTCCCTGGCCAGGTCGAGCAGCACGCCGGTGTCGACGTCCAGGTCGATGCCGAGTTCGTCCTTGACTGCGGTGATCCATTCGTCCAGCACGTTCCCATGCTCCCTGATCCGGGCCCGGGCCGCCGCGATGTCCTCCCAGGTGTCGCAGTCGAACGAGGCGAGGGGCTGGGGGACGGGAAGGCGAGTGACGTCGAGTTCCCGGGTCAGCAGCCGCAGGGGAAGCCCGCCGAGGCCCCCGTGCTCGGCCGCGAGGAGGGCGAGTTCACGGCGGAGCGGCTCGGCCCGGTAGACGGCGACGAGCGGCTGCGCCCGCCCGCTCTCGTCAACGCACAGGACGCCTTCGCGTCCGCCCGTGCCGAGCGCGTCGAGCAGGCCCGCGACGGTGGGTTCGCCCAGGAAGGGAAGGTCGGCGGAGAGCGCCAGCACCGAGGGGGCGGTGGTCAGCCGCAGTCCCGCGTCGAGCGCGGCGAGGGGCCCACCGCCGGCCGGTTCCTCCCGCGTCCACACCACGGGCCGCGCCGTGGTCCGGCGCCCGCCGACCACCACGGTGACCCCGGCCCCGGCGCAGGCGCCGAGCACACGGTCGAGCAGCGCTCTGCCCCCCACCCGCACCCCGGGCTTGTCCGCCCCGCCGAGCCGCCGCGCGGCCCCTCCGGCGAGCACGATGGCGTCATAGGGGGTCGTCATCCCAGCAGTATGGGGCGCGCGGCTTACGAGGGGTATCGCCCGGGGTGCGAGGGGCATCGCGCCCCGGGGCGCCAGGGCATGGCACCTGAGGTACACACCTGGAGTACAAGCGCGTGAGGGGTACCGGCTCCCCGGCACCCCTACCCCGCTACAGCGACCGCAGCAGCACCGCCGGCTGCTCCACGCAGTCCGCCACGTACCGCAGGAAGCCGCCCGCCGTGCCTCCGTCGCACACCCGGTGGTCGAACGTCAGCGACAGCTGGACGACCTGACGCACCGCCAGCTCGCCCTGGTGCACCCACGGCTTGGGGACGATCCGGCCCACTCCGAGCATGGCCGCCTCGGGGTGGTTGATGATCGGTGTGGAACCGTCCACCCCGAACACCCCGTAGTTGTTCAGCGTGAAGGTGCCGCCGGTCAGGTCGCCGGGTGTCAGCGTCCCCGCACGGGCCGCCTCGGTCAGCCGCGCGAACTCCCCGCTGAGCGACGCCGCGCTGCGCGCCTGCGCGTCCCGGACGACCGGCACGACCAGACCCCGCTCGGTCTGGGCGGCGAAACCCAGGTGCACGGCGGGCAGCCGCACGATCTCCCGTGCCGCCGTGTCCACCGTCGAGTTGAGCTCGGGGTAGCGGTCGAGGGCGGCCGTGCAGATCCGGGCCAGCAGGGCCAGTACGGAGATCTTCGGGCCGCCCACCGCGTTCATCGCGGCCCGCGCCGCCATGAGTTCGGTGGCGTCCGCGTCGACCCAGCACGTCGCGTCCGGGATCTCGGTCCGGCTGCGCGCCAGCTTGTCGGCGACCGCACCCCGTATCCCGCGCAGCGGTATCCGCGTCCCGGCGGTGGCGGAACCGGCCGCCACCGGCCCGGGCCCGGCTGCCATCGCTGCCACCGGTTCGGCCTCTGCCCGCAGCGCCGACTCCACGTCGCAACGCAGGATCAGCCCGTCCGGCCCGGAACCGGTCAGCCCGCGCAGGTCCACCCCGTTCTCACGGGCCAGCTTCCGTACGAGGGGCGAGATGACAGCCACGGGGCCGTCAGCCATCGCAGCGGGCGCGGACCCGCCCGTGGCCGCCGCGGTGGCGGCGACGCGCGCGTGGCCGGGCGCGGCACCCGCCGGGGGCCCGGACGGCGTCACCGGTGCGGCGGCGGGCGGTGCGCCCACCGGTGCCGGGCGCACCCGGCGCCGCCGTCGCACGGCCTCGCCCGTGCCGTAGCCGACCAGCACATTGCCGGAGTACTCCGACGACTCGGCCTCGGCGGCCTCGGGCGTGGCGACGGCGACGGTCAGCAGGGGCGCGCCGACGGGCAGTTCCGTGCCCTCCTCGCCGAACCGGGCCGTCACCACGCCCCCGTAGGGGCACGGCACCTCCACCATCGCCTTGGCGGTCTCGACCTCGACCACCGGCTGGTCGATCGCCACGACGTCGCCCACCGCCACCAGCCAGCGCACGATCTCCGCCTCGGTGAGGCCCTCGCCGAGGTCCGGCAGCTTGAATTCCAGGACCTTGGGCATCAGCTCTCCGCCTCCCACTGCAGCCGCGCCACCGCGTCCAGGACCCGGTCCACGCCCGGCAGGTGGTGCTTCTCCAGCATCGGCGGCGGGTACGGGATGTCGAACCCGGCGACGCGCAGCACCGGCGCCTCCAGGTGGTGGAAGCAGCGCTCGGTGACCCGGGCCGCTATCTCGCCGCCGGGGCCGCCGAAGCCGGTCGACTCGTGGACGACGACCGCCCGGCCGGTGCGCCGCACCGAGGCGCACACCGTTTCGTCGTCGAAGGGCACGAGGGAGCGCAGGTCGACGACCTCCAGGTCCCAGCCCTCGGCCGTGGCCGCCTCGGCCGCCTCCAGGCAGACCGGGACGGACGGGCCGTAGGTGATCAGCGTGGCGCTGCGGCCGGGGCGGCGGACGACCGCCTTGCCGATCGGCGCCACCTCGGTGGGCGCGTCCGGCGACCACTCGGCCTTCGACCAGTAGAGCCGCTTGGGCTCCAGGAAGACGACCGGGTCGTCGGAGGCGATGGCCGCGCGCAGCAGCCCGTACGCGTCCTCGACGGTGGCGGGCGTCACCACGTGCAGCCCCGGGGTCGCCATGTAGTACGCCTCGGAGGAGTCGCTGTGGTGCTCCACACCGCCGATCCCGCCCCCGTACGGCACCCGCACCACCAGCGGCATGCCCATGGAGCCGCGCGTGCGGTTGCGCATCCGGGAGACATGGCTGATCAGCTGCTCGAACGCCGGGTAGGCGAACGCGTCGAACTGCATCTCCACCACGGGCCGCAGTCCGTACATCGCCATGCCGACCGCCGTGCCGAGGATCCCGGCCTCGGCGAGCGGGGTGTCGGTGCAGCGGTCCTCGCCGAACTCCTTGGCGAGTCCGTCGGTGATCCGGAAGACCCCGCCGAGCGTGCCCACGTCCTCTCCGAGGACATGGACCGAGGGGTCCTCGGCCATCGCGTCGCGCATGGCGCGCTGCAGCGCCTGCGCCATGGTGGCGGGCTTCGCCGCGACCGTGGTCATCGCTCCCCCTCGTCCTCGTGCGCCGCCAGCTCGGCCCGCAGCTGGGCCTCCTGTTCGCGCAGCTGGGCCGTCTTCTCGGCGTAGACGTGCGCGAAGAGGTCCATGGGGTCGAGCTCCGCGTCCGCGTTCATCCGCTCGCGCAGGGCGGCGGCCATCGTCTCCGCGGCCTCGGCCGCGGCCTTCTTCGCGCTGTCGTCGAGGAATCCGCGGCTGGTCAGCTCGGCCTCCAGGAGCCGGATCGGGTCGTGGTCGCGCCACGCCTCCACCTCGGCGTCCACCCGGTAGCGGGTGGCGTCGTCGGCGTTGGTGTGCGCCTCGATCCGGTACGTCACCGCCTCGATCAGCGTGGGGCCACCGCCGCGGCGGGCGCGCGCGACGGCGTCGGCCAGCACTTCGTGGACCGCCGCCGCGTCGTTGCCGTCGACCAGCCGGCCCGGCATCCCGTACCCGACGGCCTTGTGGGCGAGGGAGGGGGCCGCGGTCTGCTTGGCCAGCGGCACCGAGATCGCGAAGCCGTTGTTCTGCACGAGGAAGACGACCGGGGCCTGCCAGACGGCCGCGAAGTTCAGCGCCTCGTGGAAGTCGCCCTCGCTGGTGCCGCCGTCGCCGACCATGGCGAGCGCCACCACGTCGTCGCCCTTGAGGCGGGCGGCGTGCGCCAGGCCCACCGCGTGCGGGAGCTGGGTGGCCAGGGGCGTGCACAGGGGGGCGATGCGGTGCTCGTGCGGGTCGTATCCGGTGTGCCAGTCGCCGCGCAGCAGGGTAAGGGCCTGTACGGGGTCGAGTCCGCGGGCGACGGCGGCGAGGGTGTCCCGGTAGCTGGGGAAGAGCCAGTCCTGCTCCTGGAGCACCAGTGCGGCCGCGACCTCGCAGGCCTCCTGGCCGGTGGAGGACGGGTAGACCGCGAGGCGGCCCTGCTTGGTGAGGGCGGTGGCCTGCGCGTTGTACCGCCGGCCGCGGACCAGCTCCGCGTACAGCCGCAGCATCAGGGCGCGGTCGAGCGGCGCGTCCGTGCCGAGCACGCGGTACGGCTCGGGGTCCGGGAGCAGCGGGGCGGGGTCGGTGCGGGGCCTCCAGGCAGGGGGAGGGGTGGGCCGGTAGGCGGCGGCACCGGCACCGGGCAGCTCTTGGACCGTCATGACGAAGCACCTCCTCGTGGGAGCGGGAAGGAGGCACGACAGTGTGATGCGCCTCACCTACCGATTGTTCGGTCGAGAGCGCATTTTGGCTACAGGCACCGCGAGCCTGTGGACAAACGGTTCTGCACAGCCTGGGATAGAGACAGGTCGTCCATGCTAGGGAGGCGGGGGGACATGGCAGCTGAACAAATGGCCGACGAGGGCCAGGGCACCCAGAGCACGGCCGCGCGGCCGCTGGACGCCGTCGACCGCGACATCCTGCGCATGCTCCAGACCGACGGCCGCGCGTCGATACGCTCCGTGGCCGAGCGCGTGCACGTCTCCCGCGCCAACGCCTACGCCCGGATCAACCGGCTGCTGGACGACGGGGTGATCCGCGGCTTCACCGCGCGCGTGGACCACGAGAGGGCGGGCCAGGGCGCCTCCGCGTACATCACGCTCAAGATCGTGCAGAACTCGTGGCGCACGGTCCGCGAGCAGCTCCAGGCGCTGCCCGGAGCCGCGCACATCGCCCTGGTCAGCGGCGACTTCGACGTGCTGCTCCTGGTGCACTCGCCGGACAACCGGGCGCTGCGCGAACTGGTTTTGACCAAGCTCCAGTCGATCCCCGAGGTGCTGTCCACCCGGACCCTGCTGGTCTTCGAGGAGACCGACCTGGACCCGGGCCCCGGCACGCCGTAGGCGGGGCCGGCGCCGTCAGGTGCAGTGCTTCTTGAGGAAGGCCAGCACCGTGGACCAGTTCTTGGCGTCGTCCAGCAGCGCGACGCCGTGCTGGTACACGCCCTTGAGCTCGTAGAGCCGATTCTCGGGCGCCTTGGTGCTGGCCCGGCTCAGCTGGACGGCCGCGTCGCCGAAGGGGTTGTCGTCCGCGCCCGCCATGTAGAGCACCGGCGAGGTGAGCCCGGGGGCGGCCGCCAGGGCGTCGGTGGAGCCGTACTGGGTCGGTCCGGAGAGCGAGACGACGGCGTCGGGCCTCGGCTCCAGCACCGTGGCCGCCTTCAGGACGGCGGTGCCGCCCTTGGAGGCGCCCATCAGAAGCAGCTTCCAGGCGCCCTTGGCACGCAGATAGACGGCCGCCCCGTCGACCTCGGCGACCTCGGCACCTGGAAGCCCGCCCTGGCCTGCTCGGGCGTCAGACAGCCGAAGCCGTCGCCCTTCTTGAGCGGCACGCGCGCGTCACGGGTGGGTGCGCAGCCCGTCGAAGGCCAGGTGGACGACCGCCTCGGTGACCTGGGCGCGCTCGGCCTCCCCGTCGCGCTGCGGCCGGTACCACTCCACCAGGGAGTTGACCATGCCGAACAGCAGCCGGGTCGCCAGGCGTATGTCCATGTCGGAACGGAGGTCGCCGTCGGCCGCCGCGGCCTTGAGCAGGTCGGAGACGCACTGGTCGAACTCCCGGCGGCGCTCCATCGCCCAGCGCTCGGTCTTGGTGTTGCCGCGTACGCGCAGCAGCAGCGTGACGTACGGCAGCTCCGCCATCAGCACTTCGACCGTACGTCTGGTGACGTACTCGACCCGCTCGATCGCCCGCCCGCGCGTGGCGCCCGGCTCGTCCAGGACGGCGAACAGGCCGTCGATGGCGCGGCTGACGGCCCGCCGCAGCAGCTCCTCCTTGCCCGACACATGGTGGTAGATCGACGACTTGGAGATGCCGGCCGCCTTGGACAGGTGCTCCATGGACGTGCCGTCGTAGCCGCGCTCGTTGAAGACCCGCACGGCGACCGTGAGCAGGGTTTCGGGGGTGTACGTGTCGCGCTTGGCGGTGGTCATGAGGCGGTCTCCTCGCCGTTGCTGTACGACTGCCGGTAGAGGGCGAGCGAGGGCGCGTACCGCCCGGTGGGGCAGCGCTCGTGCATCGCCGACAGCAGGTCGTACGCCCAGTCCTGGCCGAGCCCGCGGCTCCACTCGACGGGTCCGAGCGGGTAGTTGACTCCGAGGCGCATCGCGGTGTCGACGTCCTCGGGCGTGGCGACGCCCCGGGCGACCGCGTCGGCTGCGAGGTCGGCGAGCATCGCGACGGTACGGGCGACGATCATGCCGGGGACGTCCCCGATGACGCTGACCTTCTTGCCGAGCTTCTGGAAGAGGCCCACGGCCTCGCTCACCGCGCGCGTGGAGGTGTCCTCGCTCGCCGAGAGCGCGATGCGGGTCGCGCCCCGGTAGTCGAGGGCGAGGTCGAAGTAGACGACGTCCGCGTACTCGACGGAGGTGCGCCCGTCGGCCGGGACGAGCTGGCCGTCGCCCGGCAGCCCGATGTAGGGGCCGCCCGACTCGACGGTCTGCACCTCGACGCCGGCCTCGCGCATCATCGCGACGAGCTCGGCGGCGGGGCCGAGGTCACCGACGACCGTGACGGCCGCGGGCGCGTCGGCGGGCTCGGCGGTGTGCGGCTCGGGCCGCACCGCGCCGTCCCCGTACGCGTACCAGCCGCGGCCGCTCTTGCGGCCGTGCAGGCCCGACTCGACCAGCCTGCGCTGGGCCAGCGACGGGGTGAACTTGGGGCTCTGGAAGAAGGACTCCCACACCGAGCGGGTCACGGCCTCGTTGACGTCCTGCCCGATGAGGTCGGTCAGCTCGAAGGGGCCCATGGCGAAGCCGCCGCTCTCGCGCAGGACGGCGTCGATGGTGGCGGGGTCGGCGCCGCGCTCCTCGTAGACGGCGAAGGCCTCCGCGTAGAAGGGCCTGGCGATGCGGTTGACCAGGAAGCCCGGGGTGTCGGCGCACCGCACCGGCGTCTTGCCCCACGCCTTCGCCGTCTCGTACGCGCGCGTGGCGGCCGCCTCCTCGGTCGCGAAGCCGGAGACGACCTCGACCAGGGGGAGCAGCGGCGCCGGGTTGAAGAAGTGCAGCCCGACGAAGCGGCCCGGGTGGCGCAGGGCGCCCGCGACAGCGGTGACGGACAGGGAGGAGGTGTTGGTGGCGAGCAGGCAGTCCTCGGCGACGATCTCCTCGATCGCCGTGAACAGCTCCCGCTTGACGTCGAGTTGTTCGAGGACCGCCTCGACGACCAGCGCGGCGTCCGCGAGTTCGGTCAGCTCCTCGGCCGGGTGCAGCCGGGCGAGCGCCGCGTCGCGCTCGGCCGATGCGATCCGGCCTTTCTCGACGAGCCGCTCCAGCCGGGCCGCGAGGGCCGCCGCGGCCTCCCTCGCCCGGCCCGGGACGGCGTCGTACAGCCGCACGGGGTGCCCGGCGACCAGGGCCACCTGGGCGATGCCCTGTCCCATGGTCCCGGTGCCGACGACGGCGACTACGCGGTCCGGCCCGACGGCGGAGCTCTGTTCGATGGCGGTCATGACGCGATCCTCCCCGATGAGTTGTCCACAGGTTCGACGGACCCCCTTGTCCCGACCGATCGTTCGGTTACTCTAACTCTGTCCGCCCGTCCCTGCCCAGCTCGACGAGGAGTAGGTCCGTATGGCCGCCCAGCTCAGCCCCCAGCAGCTCACCGAGACCCACCGGACCACGCTCGACCAGGCCCTGGAAGCGATCCGCACGCGTGCGTACTGGTCACCTCACCCCGAGCACCCCAAGGCGTACGAGAACGACGGCAAGGCCGCCTTCGACGCCCTGCTCGGCACCCGCCTCGACCTGGACCAGCCCGGCACCGACGACTGGACGGGAGCGGAAATCTCCCCGTACGGGACCGAGTTGGGCATCACGTACCCGCACCCGGACCTGGAGGTGCTGCTGCCCGCGATGAAGGCCGGCATGGGCGCCTGGCGCGAGGCCGGGCCCGAGCTGCGCGCCCTGGTGTGCCTGGAGATCATCTCCCGCATCTCCGCCCGCACCCCGGAGCTGGCGCACGCGGTCATGCACACCAGCGGCCAGGCCTTCATGATGGCCTTCCAGGCGGGCGGCCCGCACGCCCAGGACCGCGGCCTGGAGGCGGTGGCGTACGCATACCAGGAGCAGACCCGCACCCCCTCGGACGCGGCGCACTGGTCCAAGCCGCAGGGCAAGCGCGACCCGCTGGAGCTCACCAAGACCTTCGTGCCCACCGCGCGCGGCATCGCCCTGATGATCGGCTGCAACACGTTCCCGACGTGGAACGGCTACCCGGGCCTGTTCGCCTCGCTGGCCACCGGCAACCCGGTCCTGGTCAAGCCGCACCCGCGCGCGGTGCTGCCGCTCGCCCTGACCGTCCAGATCGCGCGTACGGTCCTGGCGGAGGCGGGCTTCGACCCGAACCTGGTGGCGCTGGCCGCCGAGCGGCCCGGCGAGGGCATCGCCAAGACGCTGGCCGTCCGCCCCGAAATCAAGATCATCGACTACACGGGCTCGACGTCCTTCGGCGACTGGCTGGAAGCCAACGCCCGCCAGGCGCAGGTCTACACCGAGAAGGCCGGCGTCAACACCGTCGTGGTGGACTCCACCGACGACTACAAGGGCATGCTCTCCAACCTGGCCTTCTCGCTGTCCCTCTACAGCGGCCAGATGTGCACCACCCCGCAGAACCTGCTGATCCCCCGCGACGGCATCAGCACGGACGCGGGAGCCAAGTCCTACGACGAGGTGGTGGCCGACCTCGCCGCCTCGGTCGGCGGCCTGCTCGGCGACGACGCGCGCGCCAACGCGATCCTGGGCGCGCTGGTCAACCCGGACGTGAAGACCCGCCTGGAGGCCGCTGCCGGGCTCGGCGAAGTCGCCCTGCCCTCACGGGAGATCGCCAACCCCGACTTCCCGGACGCGGTGGTGCGCACCCCGGTGATCGTCAAGCTGGACGGCGCCAAGCCGGACGCCGAGGCGGCCTACCTCTCGGAGTGCTTCGGCCCGGTCTCGTTCGCCGTGGCGGTCGACTCCACGGCCGGCGCGGTGGAGCTGCTGCGCCGCACGGTCCGCGACAAGGGCGCCATGACGGTCGGCGCGTACACGACGTCGCAGGAGGTGGAGCGCGCGGTCGAGGACGTCTGCCTGGAGGAGTCCGCCCAGCTGTCGCTGAACCTGACGGGCGGGGTCTACGTCAACCAGACGGCCGCGTTCTCCGACTTCCACGGCTCGGGCGGCAACCCGGCGGCGAACGCGGCGCTGTGCGACGGCGCGTTCGTGGCCAACCGCTTCCGGGTGGTGGAGGTCCGCCGCCAGGCCTGACGCGCGCGTACCGGACCCGGCGGCTTCAGACCACCGGGTCCGGGATCGCGGCATAGCGCTGTACCCAGGCGTGCATCGCGATCGCGGCCGCCGCGCCCGCGTTGATCGACCTGGTCGAGCCGAACTGGGCGATCGAGCACACCGCAGAGGCGTGCTCGCGCGCCTGCTCGGTGAGCCCCGGCCCCTCCTGCCCGAACAGCAGCACACACCGCCGGGGCAGCACGGTGCGCTCCAGCGGCACGGCGCCCGGCAGATTGTCGATCCCGATGATCGGCAGCCCCTCGGCGGCCGCCCACGCCGTCAGCGACTCGGTGTCCGGGTGGTGGCGGACATGCTGGTAGCGGTCGGTGACCATCGCGCCGCGCCGGTTCCAGCGCCGCCGCCCCACAATGTGGATCTCCTTCGCCAGGAAGGCGTTGGCGGTCCGTACGACGGAGCCGATGTTGAAGTCGTGGCCCCAGTTCTCCACCGCCACGTGGAAGTCGTGGCGGCGGGTGTCCAGGTCCGCGACGATCGCCTCGCGCGTCCAGTAGCGGTAGGCGTCGACGACATTGCGCCGGTCGCCGTGCGCGAGCAGCTCCGGGTCGTACCGCTCCCCCTGCGGCCAGGGCAGCGGGTGCGGCCCGACGCCGACCTCGGGCGCGTAGCCCTCGTCGTACTGAAGCGGCTCCTCGGCCGGGGCCTCGGCGGAAGGGGAAGGGGAAGGGCTGGGACTGGTCTCGCTGCTCACGCCACGAGCGTACGGGGCCGCTGCTCCTCGTCCGTACGCCGCTGCGGTACCACCCGTGCCACCAGTCGCTGACGCAGCCGCCCGACACGGCCGCCCAGCCACCGCAGGAAGCCGGTGGGCAGGAACACCGCGTCCGCCGCGATCATCGCGAGCGAGAAGAACGGCAGCCCGAGCAGCAGGGCGATGCCCGCGTGCTCCATCATCATCGCCACCAGCAGGACGTTCTTGACCCGACGGTTGAAGAGCGTGAACGGGAACGCCACCTGGACGGCGACCGTTCCATAGGTGAGCAGCATGACGATCAGGCCGCTGCCGCCGAGGATGTCCGACAGGGCGGGCCAGGGCGAGAAGTAGTCCAGGTGCAGCGGGTAGTAGAGCGCGGTGCCGTCCTGCCAGCGCGAACCCTGGATCTTGTACCAGCCGGCGGTCGCGTAGATCAGACAGACCTCGGCCATGATCACGACCATGGTGGCGTTGTGCGCGAGGTTGGCGACGACATCGAGCAGGGCGCGCGGATCGCCCTGGGCGTACCGTCCGGCCGCCCACCACAGCGCCTGCACCACCCACAGACCCCAGAAGATCAGCAGCCAGCCCCCGCCGGCGTCGCCGAGCAGCGTGACGGCGACGAGGGCGACCCCGAGGACGGCCCACAGCACGGGCCCCACCCGGTCCGGCACCGGCTCGCCGGACAGAGCGGCGCGGGCGGCGGCCCGCTCGCGGCGCCGCGCGTCCAGCGACCAGACCTGGCCGCAGCGGGTGAGCACCAGATAGATCGCCATCAGATGGATGACGTTGTCACCGCCGTCCCCCATGAAGACGGACCGATTCTGCAGCGAAAGGACACCCACCATGAACAGCACGGACATGGTGCGGGTGCGCCACCCGAGCATCAGCAGCGCGCTGGAGAGCACGGCGACGGCGTACACGACCTCGAACCAGAGCGTGCTGTCCGTCCACAGCAGCGCTGTGAAGGCGTGGTTGCCGGAGACGAGCCGCTGGGCCATGTCCCAGCTCCACGGGCCGTCGGGGCCGTACAGCTCACGGCGGTGCGGCAGCTCGCGCAGCAGGAAGAGCAGCCAGGTCGCGGAGAAGCCGATACGGACGACGGCGCTCTGGTACGGCCCGAGCGCCGCGCCCGTGACCCGGCGCAGGGCCTGGGCGGGCTTGGACTCGGGGGCGGGGGCGGGGGCGGAGATATGAGGCGTGTGGGGTGCTTGGTGCTCAAGGGATGCGTGCCACCCCTGGGACTCAGGAGGTGTACGCGGCGCACGAGGCTGCTCGCCAGTCGCCTCGCTCGTCGTGCCCCTCGCCGACCCGCTCGCCACTTCGCTCATGGACTCACTCATCGACTCGCTCACCGGCCGGCCTCCGTCCGTGCGTCGGCGGAACCGGCGCCGGCCGGGAGATCGGCGGGGGTCACGGTCCACCAGGGGACGACCCGGTAGTACGGCCGGGTGTCGATCTTCTCGTCGCTCCACACCGGAGCCTTCACGGACGTCGTCACGGACCTGACCTGTACACGCTCGACGGTCCCGCCGTCGCGCCGCGCGCCGAGGCGGAGCATCACGATCCGGTGGATGTAGCGGTCGGAGAGCTCGCCGCGCAGGCCGTTGGGCTTGTTGTCGTCGGTGTGGGAGTTGATGAAGAACTCCCAGCCCCGGCGCAGCTCGTTCTGCTGGGTGTGGCTCGGCAGCGGGTTGCCGCGGATGCCGGAGCCGTCCCCGGCCGACAGGTCTATCCAGCCGGTCGTCTTGCGGTTCCCGTCCGCCATGCGGATCTCGGCGCGTGCCTGGACCGCGATGTTCTGCTGGAGTGGATTGGGAGCGAAGAGCTTCCAGTTCTGTTCGAACTCGGGATAGATCCAGTCGTCGACGACCTTGCCGTGCTGCTTGGTGACCGTGTTCGACGGCGCGACGTGCAGGAACACCATGGCGATGTGGACGACCCCCACGACGGCGACGCCGGCCAGCGCGAGCGCGGCCGCCACCTGGTACGGGAGCGAGAGTCCGGCGATACCGCGCCCGGGGACACCGGGAGCGGGGGACTCGTGAGCCGTGCGGACCCGGGAGGCGGGGGCGGGCGCGCCGGGCGCGGGGGCGGACGTGTTCGAGGCGCCGGGTGCGGGCGCGGCCGAGGCGCCGGGTGCGGAGGCGGGTGTGTCCGGCGCGCCGGTCGGGGTCACGTCTTCGCTGCTCGGAGCGGGTGCGGCGGCGCCAGGGGCGGTCTGCGGGCCGCCGTCGGCGGCGTCGGGCCCGGGCCGCGGGGCCTGCTCCTCCCCGCCCGGCACGTCCTTCTCGTCGTACGAATCCATCCCGCCCCGATCCCGGTCGGCTCCACTGGGTTATCCACAGGGTTGACACCCTACGGGCCGTCGACTCACCATTGAAGTCAATGAACCGAACGATCGGTCGGGAGTGAGTGGCCCGGCGGACGGCCCGGAATCGACAGCTCGGCAGGGGGCTCGGATGACGGCAGTGACCGCGGAGACCGGCACCAACAAGCACGGCTCACCAGCGGCGGACGAGAAGGACGCGTCGGCATACGCGGCGGCGTTCGACGCCGCCGTGGCCGCCGACGAGCGCATCGAGCCGCGCGACTGGATGCCCGAGGCCTACCGGGCCTCGCTGGTCCGCCAGATAGCGCAGCACGCCCACTCCGAGATCATCGGCATGCAGCCCGAGTCCAACTGGATCACCCGCGCGCCCTCACTGCGCCGCAAGGCGATCCTCATGGCGAAGGTGCAGGACGAAGCGGGCCACGGACTGTATCTGTACAGCGCGGCGGAAACCCTCGGCGTGAGCCGCGACGAGCTGCTCGACAAGCTCCACTCGGGCCGCCAGAAGTACTCGTCGATCTTCAACTACCCGACCTTGACCTGGGCCGACGTCGGCGCCATCGGCTGGCTCGTGGACGGCGCCGCCATCACCAACCAGGTCCCCCTCTGCCGCTGCTCCTACGGGCCGTACGCACGGGCGATGGTCCGCGTCTGCAAGGAGGAGTCCTTCCACCAGCGCCAGGGGTACGAGCTGCTCCTCGCCCTCTCCCAGGGCACCCCGGAGCAGCACGCGATGGCGCAGGACGCGGTGGACCGCTGGTGGTGGCCCTCGCTGATGATGTTCGGCCCGCCCGACGACGAGTCGTCCCACTCGGCGCAGTCCATGGCCTGGAAGATCAAGCGGCACTCGAACGACGAGCTGCGCCAGCGCTTCGTCGACATCTGCGTCCCCCAGGCCGAGGCGCTCGGCCTCACCCTCCCCGACCCCGACCTGCGGTGGAACGAGGAGCGGGGACACCACGACTTCGGGGCCATCGACTGGACCGAGTTCTGGGACGTCCTCAAGGGCAACGGGCCCTGCAACGAACAACGGCTCACCCAGCGCCGCCGCGCCCACGAAGAAGGCGCCTGGGTCCGCGACGCGGCAGCCGCGTACGCGGCCAAGCAGCACACGAACGGGGAGGCAACGGCATGACCGCACACGACTGGCCGCTGTGGGAGGTGTTCGTGCGCTCGCGCCGCGGGCTCTCCCACACCCACGCCGGAAGCCTGCACGCCCCGGACGCGCAGATGGCGCTGCGCAACGCGCGCGACCTGTACACCCGACGGTCCGAGGGCGTCTCCATCTGGGTGGTGCCCTCCACCGCCGTCACCGCCTCCTCCCCCGACGAGAAGGACTCCTTCTTCGAACCGGCCGGCGACAAGCCCTACCGCCACCCGACCTTCTACGAGATCCCGGAAGGGGTGAAGCACCTGTGACGACCCCGGCCCCGACTCCGACCTCGGAGAAGACGACGGACACGCCGACGGCCACGGCCGCACTGGCCCTCGGCGACGACGCGCTGGTGCTCTCGCACCGGCTGGGGGAGTGGGCCGGACACGCCCCCGTCCTCGAAGAGGAAGTGGCCCTCGCCAACATCGCGCTCGACCTGCTCGGCCAGGCCCGCGTCCTGCTCTCCCTCGCGGGCGACGAGGACGAACTGGCCTATCTGCGCGAGGAGCGGGCCTTCCGCAACCTCCAGCTGGTCGAACAGCCCAACGGCGACTTCGCCCACACCATCGCCCGCCAGCTCTACTTCTCGACCTACCAGAAGCTGCTCTACGGACAGCTCGCGACAGGCGACAGCGAACTCGCCGGGCTCGCCGCCAAGGCGGTCAAGGAAGTCGCCTACCACCAGGACCACGCCGAACAGTGGACCCTGCGCCTGGGCGACGGCACCGAAGAGAGCCACCGGCGGATGCAGCGCGCGTGCGAGGCACTGTGGCGGTTCACCGGAGAGATGTTCCAGCCCGTCGACGGCGTCGACATCGACTGGCAGGAGACCGAGCAGACCTGGCTGACCTCCGTCACCTCGGTACTGCGACAGGCCACCCTCACCGCCCCCGAAGGCCCCAGGACCGGCGCCTGGGCCGCCGGAGCCGGCCGCCAGGGCCTGCACACCGAACCGTTCGGGCGGATGCTCGCCGAAATGCAGCACCTGCACCGCAGCCACCCGGGGGCGACATGGTGACCGGCACGGCCGCGGCCACGGCCGCCATGACGCCGATGGAACAGGAACTGGCCCGGCTCGCCGGATCGGTCCCCGACCCCGAGCTGCCCGTGCTCACCCTGGAGGAACTCGGCGTCCTGCGCGGAGTCCACCTGGAGAACCCTGGCAAGGTCACCGTCCAGCTGACCCCCACATACACCGGTTGCCCCGCCATAGAAGCGATGACCGCCGACATCGAACAGGTACTGCACGAGAACGGAATCCCGGACGTCTCGGTCGTCCGCGTGCTCTCCCCCGCCTGGTCGACCGACGACATCAGCGCCGAAGGCCGCCGCAAACTGGCGGAGTTCGGGATAGCGCCGCCCCGGCCCCACACCGCCGAGGGACCCGTCGCCCTCACCCTCTCCGTGCGCTGCCCCCACTGCGGCTCCACCGACACCGAGCTGCTGAGCCGGTTCTCCTCCACAGCGTGCAAAGCGCTGCGCCGCTGCGTGGCCTGCCGCGAACCGTTCGACCACTTCAAGGAGTTGTAGATGTTCCATCCACTCCGGGTGAGCGAAGTCGAACGGCTCACGGACGACTCGGTGACCGTCACCTTCGACGTGCCGCCGGACCTGCGCGAGGCCTACCGGCACCGCCCCGGCCAGCACCTCGCGCTGCGCCGCATCGTGCAGGGCCAGGAGATCCGCCGTACGTACTCGATCTGCGCGCCCGCCGTCGAACAGCCCGGCACCCCGGTCCTGCGCGTCGGCATCCGCCTCGTCGAGGGCGGCGAGTTCTCCACGTACGCCTTCAAGGAACTCACCGTCGGCGACGTCGTCGACGTCATGGAGCCGATGGGCCGCTTCATCCTGGAGCCCCGCGCCGGATACTTCGTGGCCGTCGTCGGCGGCAGCGGCATCACCCCGGTGCTGTCCATCGCCACGACCCTGCTGGAACGGGAGCCCGAAGCCCGCTTCTGCCTCATACGCAGCGACCGCACGGTGTCGTCCACCATGTTCCTGGAGGAGACGGCGGACCTGAAGGACCGCTTCCCCGACCGGTTCCAGCTGGTCACCGCGCTCTCCCGGGAAGAACAGCAGTCCGGACTGCCCTCCGGGCGGCTCGACCAGGAACGGCTGACGGCCCTGCTGCCCGCGCTGCTCCCCGTGGAGGAGGTCGACGGCTGGTATCTGTGCGGACCGTTCGGCCTGGTCCAGGGCGCCGAGCGGGCGCTGCGCGAACTGGGCGTCGCACGCGGCCGCATCCACGAGGAGATCTTCCACGTCGACGAAGCCCCCGTGCAGAGCACCGCGGCGGCCTCGGCCCCGGCGCACGCCACACTGACCGCGACGCTCCACGGCCGCTCCGGCACCTGGCCGGTCCAGGACGGCGAGAAGCTCCTGGACACGGTGCTGCGGGCGCGCTCCGACGCCCCGTACGCCTGCAAGGGCGGGGTGTGCGGCACCTGCCGTGCCTTCCTGGTCTCGGGCGAGGTGCGGATGGACCGCAACTTCGCCCTGGAGGAAGACGAAACGGAGGCGGGCTACGTACTGGCTTGCCAGTCCCACCCGGCGACGAAGGAAGTGGAGCTGGACTTCGATCGGTGAGGTGAGGTGGGTTGGGGGGAGGGGGAGGAGGGAAGCCCCCCAGGTTCTGCCCATCGGGCGGCACCGGCCATTCCAATCCGCTAGAACCTGTTCTATCTTGACTGTCCGTCAGATCCGGTGTGCGCGGGAGGACAGGGCTGTGGACTTCACCTTCACCGAGGAGCAGCAGGCGGCCGTCGAGGCGGCGAAGGCGGTCTTCTCGGGGGTCGCGCCCGACGCGGTACCGAGCCCCGCACTGACTCAGGGAGCGGTGGCCCAGGAGTTCGACCGCCCGCTGTGGGCCAAGCTCGCCGAGTCGGACCTGCTGAGCCTGGTGATCGACCCCCAGTACGGCGGGGCGGGCCTCGACCCGATCGCCCTCTGTCTGGTGCTGCGCGAGTCCGCGAAGGTGCTGGCCCGGGTGCCGCTGCTGGAGAGCAGCGCGGTGGCGATGGCCGTACAGCGGTACGGGGACGCCGAGTTGGCCCGTGAGCTGCTTCCCGCCGCAGGACGGGGCGAGCTGGTGTTCACCGTCGGGGCCAACGGCCGCACCGGCCACGATCCCGCCGAACTCGCGGTCACGGCACGGCCGGAGAGCGCCGACAGCGGCGGTTGGGTCCTCGACGGAGTGCAGACCGGAGTGCCCTGGGCACAGAACGCGGACCATATAGCCGTGCCCGCGCACACCGGGGAGGGCCGCGCCGTACTCGCGCTGGTCCCTCGCCTCCACGACGGGATCACGTTCGCCGAGCAGATCTCCACCACTGGCGAGCGCTTCGCCGAGGTCCACCTCGACTCCGTACGTATCGAAGCGCACGCGGTCATCACGGCCGAGGGAGCCTGGGAGTGGCTGCGCGAGCTGCTGGCCACCGGCACCTGCGCGCTCGCGCTGGGCCTCGGCGAAGGCGTACTCGCGATGACCAGCGAATACACCGGGAAACGCGAACAGTTCGGGTTCCCCATCGCCACCTTCCAGGCGGTCGCCGTCCAGGCGGCCGACCGCTACATCGACCTGCGCGCGATGGAGGCCACCCTGTGGCAGGCCGCGGGGCGCATCAGCACCGGCGCCGGGGGAGCGCTGCCCGTCTCCGGTGACGTGGCGGTGGCGAAGATCTGGGCGTCCGACGGCGTACGCAGAGTCGTACAGACCGCCCAGCATCTCCACGGCGGTTTCGGCGCCGACACCGACTATCCCCTGCACCGCTACCACGCCTGGGCCAAGCAACTGGAACTGTCACTCGGCCCGGCCGCGGCCCACGAGGAAGCCCTCGGCGACCTGCTGGCGGCGCATCCGCTCGGGTAGCGGGGCGTACGCCGCTCGCATCGCCGCGCGAGCGGCTCAGTCGGTGGGGCCCGTCAGAGGACGAAGGCCGGGCTGTCGTTGTCGGTGACCATCGGGCGCCCGGCGGCGTCCCACGCCTGCATACCGCCGTCGACGTTCACGGCGTCGATGCCCTGCTGCACCAGATACTGCGTGACCTGCGCGGACCGGCCGCCGACCCGGCACATCACATACGCCCGGCGGCCGTCCTCGACAGCCTGCGTCACATCGCCGAAGCGCGCCACGAAGTCGCTCATCGGCACGTGCAGCGCACCCTCGACATGCCCGGCCGCCCACTCGTCGTCCTCACGGACGTCCAGCACCAGGGCGTCGGCCGGCACGCCAGCGACATCCACGGACGGCAGCTGGGCGAAATTCATGGGTCATGCCTTCTCTCGTACGCATCGGCCGCAGCGGTCGCAGGGCCGTAGCGACCGTATCGGCCGCATCGGTTGTGCCGGCTGCATCGGTTGTAGCGGGCGCTGTATCGGCCGCTCAGCGGTGTCAGCCGTATGGGCAGGTCATTGGGAACGCTACTGCACCAGCTCGGCCAGGACCGCCTCGCGCCCGGCCACCTCGGCCAGCAGCTGCTCGGCGATCTCCTCGAGGAGCCGGTCGGGGTCGTCGGGCGCCATCCGCAGCATCGAGCCGATCGCGCTCTCCTCCAGCTCACGGGCCAGCACGGCCAGCAGCTCCTTGCGCTGGGCCAGCCACTCGAGGCGGGCATAAAGCTCCTCGCTCTCGCTGGGCCGCGCCTCCTCCGGCACCGGCCCCGCCGCCCACTCCTCGGCGAGCTCCCGCAGCAGCTCCTCGTCGCCGCGGCCGTAAGCGGCGTTGACCCGGGTGATGAATTCCTCCCGCCGGGCCCGTTCCTGCTCCTCCTGCGCGAGGTCGGGGTGCGCCTTGCGCGCCAGCTCGCGGTAGAGCCTGCGCGCCTCCTCGCTGGGGCGAACCCTCTTGGGCGGCCGTACGGGCTGGTCGGTGAGCATCGAGGCGGCCTCGGCGGAGATCCCGTCCGAGTCCACCCAGTCGTGGAAGAGCTCGTCGACCCCGGGCATCGGCTGCACCACGGCCCGCGCCTCGCGTGCCTTGCGCAGGTCCTCCGGGTCGCCGGTGAGCGAGGCCCTGGCCTCGGCGATCTGGGCGTCGAGCTCGTCGAGCCGGGCGTACATCGGGCCGAGCTTCTGGTGGTGGAGGCGGGAGAAGTTCTCCACCTCCACGCGGAAGGTCTCCACGGCGATCTCGAACTCGATCAACGCCTGCTCGGCCGCCCGCACAGCCCTGTCCAGCCGGGCTTCGGGCCGTTCCGCGTTCTCAGGGTCCTGGGGCCGGGCGGTCGTCTCTTCGGCAGGTTCGTCCGTCACTGGTCCAGCGTACGGGCGCGGGGGGTGGGGGCCCCTCCCTCCCCCTCCCCCCGCCCCCACCCCTCTCCCCGGCCAAAAGCCCCCCACCACCACAAGGCCCACCCCCAGCCCGCCTCGCGCCCCGCCGACCCGCCTCACACCCCCAGCTCTGCCGCCACCCGCCCGTCCCTGATCGCGGCGAGCAGCGTCGCGTGGTCGGACTCCGTGCGGTCGGCGTAGAGGACCGCGAAGCCGGCCACGGCCTCGTCGAGCTCTTCGTTCTTGCCGCAGTACCCGGCTATCAGGCGCGGGTCGGCGCTGTGGGCATGCGCGCGCGCCAGCAGTGCGCCCGTCATGCGGCCGTAGTCGTCCAGCTGGTCGGCGGCCAGGGCCGCCGGGTCGACGCTGCCCTTGCGGTTGCGGAACTGCCGTACCTGGTAGGGCCGGTCGTCGACGGTGGTCCAGCCGAGCAGGATGTCGCTGACGACCTGCATCCGCTTCTGCCCGAGGACCACACGGCGGCCCTCGTGGCCCGCGTCCGGGGCGTAGAAGCCGGCCTTGGCCAGGTGCGGCAGCAGGGCGGAGGCGCGGGCCTCCTTGACCTGGAGCACCAGCGGCTCGCCGCGGTGGTCCAGGAGCAGCACCACGTACGACCGTGTTCCGACGCTGCCGGTGCCGACGACACGGAAGGCCACGTCATGTATCGCGTACCGCGCGAGCAGCGGCAGGCGGTCTTCCGAGATGGTTTCCAGGTAGTGGCCGAGCGAGGCGGCCACCGCGGCCGCTTCGGCGTCGGGCACCCGGCGCAGCACCGGTGCCGCGTCGACGAAGCGGCGGTGCCCGTCGGCGATCTGCTCGGTGGCCTTGGCGGCGAAGCGGGCGCTGGTGTTGTTGCGGGCCTTGGCCGACACACGTTCCAGGGTGCCGAGCAGGTCCCGCGCGTCGGTGTGGGAGACGAGCTCCTCGTCGGCTATCGCGTTCCAGGCGTCGAGCACCGGCAGTTTCGCGAGGAGCCGCATCGTCCGCCGGTAGGCGCCCACCGCGTCGTAGGCCGCGGCCCGGCAGGTGTCCTCGTCGGCGCCCGCTGCCCGGCCGGCCAGGACCAGGGAGGCGGCGAGACGCTTGAGGTCCCATTCCCAGGGACCCATCACGGTCTCGTCGAAGTCGTTCAGGTCGATGACGAGTCCGCCGCGCGCGTCGCCGTAGAGGCCGAAGTTCGCCGCGTGGGCGTCGCCGCAGATCTGGGCGGTGATTCCGGTGACGGGGGTGCCGACGAGGTCGTGGGCCATCAGTCCGGCGGCGCCGCGCAGGAAGGAGAAGGGGGAGGCTGCCATGCGGCCCACCCGGATCGGCGTGAGCTCCGGCACGCGGCCCTGGTTCGACTCCTCCACCGACCGGACCGCGTCGGGCCGGTCGGTGGAGAGGATCAGCGAGTCGTGCGAGGAGCGGGGCACTCGGTCGCGCAGTGCCTTGCCGTCACTCTTCGGCGAACCGGCTGTACGGCTAGGCCCCCGGCCGTTGTGGTGTCGGAAGCCCGGCACCTCGGGAATCCGGATCTGCCCGTCGTCGGGCACCGCTCGCAGGACCGGAATCACCGCCTCGACATCGCTCATCGCGTGCCGCCTCCCCCGTGCTCGTTCAACATCAACAGCTCGAATGCCATGAAGGTACCGTCGGCGGCCGACAGCCGTCTCCCCCTGTGGATAACTCCCGGCGGTGGCCGTTGGGCAGGCCACTGCCGGGAGTTATCCACAGCCGAACAATCGAGGTCAGGCGGGCAAGCAGGCAGTCGAGGTCAGACGCCGACCGCTTCTTCCAATTCCTCTTCCAGCTCCTCCTCGAGCTCCCCTTCTCCCTCCCGGCCCCCGCCCCCGGCACTCGCACCAGCCACGGCCGCCACACCAGCACCAACACCCACTCCGGCCCCCGCACCCGATGCCACCGCCTCCCGCCCCCGCTCGGCCACCGCCGCGATGCCCATCAGCACCACGCCCGCCAGGAGCCAGAGCACCAGGACCAGCACGTGGCCGCCGAGGCCGTTGCCGGCGAAGTACACGTGGCTGCGGGCGCCCTCGACGAACCCGGCGCCGTTCCAGAAGGCGTGCAGGGCGCCAAAGAAGCCGGGCTGGAGTTCGGGCCGGAAGATGCCGCCCGAGCTGGTGAAGTTGAGCATCACGAAGAGGACCATCACGCCGAGCGTCGTCCACCTCTTGAGGAAGGTGTGCAGCCCGACGCCGATCAGCAGGATCCCGGCCGAGTACAGCCACGCCATGCCCCAGACGCCGCCGAGTCCGGTGTCGACGAGGTGGAACATCGGGCCCGCGAAGACCGCGCCGATGCCGCTGACCAGGAGCGACATGCCGAGCGCCAGCAACGCCCTGATCCGCAGCGGCAGCACCGCGCCGGCGCCGCCGATCACCGCGACGGACGCGTACGAGCCGATGCTCAGCGCGACCAGCAGGAAGAAGATGCCCTGCCCGGTCGGGTCGCCCTTGGCGAGGTCCGTCACGTCGGTCACCTTGAGGGGCGCGTCCTGCGCCGCCGCCACCTTGGTGAACACCTTCTCGACGGCCGTGGCGCTGGTGTCGGAGGAGGCGGAGGCGACGAGCAGTTCGGGCTTGGCGCCGGGGATGTAGGCGCCGTACACGTGCTGCTGCTCAAGGCTGTCGACGGCGGTCGCGCGGTCGGGGACGGTACGGACGTCGAGCGCGCCCGCGCCCTTGTCCTGGAGGGTCTGGGCGAGCACCTGCGCACTGGGTCCCGAGCCGACGATGTCGACCCGCAGGTCGTGCGGCTGCGGGTTGTGGAAGGCCCCCAGATACGCGAGGCCCATCCCGACGCACATCAGCAGCGGGGTGAGGAGGTGGCTGAGCACATGGCGCAGAGGGCTGGGAGCGGTACCGGCGGACACCACAACTCCAATGGTTGGCTTATACAACTCACTCGATATGTTGTACTCTACAACCACTTCATTGAAATGGCGAACACCCAGATCAGAGGACCACCCAGATCAGCGAACCCAGATCACGGACTCAGCTAACAGGACCCGGACCAGGCCGCTAAGCCCAGAGCTCTCAGCCCAGAGCCCCCGGAACCCGAAGCAGTGCGCCGCCCGTGTGTTTCACGTGAAACACACCCTCAGGCACTACAGCCCCGCATCGCGCGCCAACAGCGCCGCCTGCACCCTGTTCTCGCACTCCAGCTTCGCCAGGATGCGGCTCACGTACGTCTTCACCGTGGCCTCGCTCATATGGAGCCGCTTCCCGGCGTCCGCGTTGGACAGGCCCTCCCCGAGCAGCGCCAGTACGTCCCGCTCCCGCGCCGACAGCACCTCCACCCGGCGCCGCGCCTCCTCACCCCGGGCCGCCGCGCGCCCCGTGGCCAGCTGGTCCACGACGTGCCGGGTGGCACCGGGCGACAGATAGGCGTCCCCGGCCGCCGCCGCCCGTACCGCGGCGATCAGCTCGGCCGGGGCGGTGTCCTTCAGGAGGAATCCGGCGCCCCCGTGCTCCAGCGCGCGCAGCACGTTCTCCCGCTCGCCGAACGTCGTGAGGATGATCACTCGGGCCGCCGGGGTGCTCCTGCGCAGCTCGGCCAGCGCGGTCAGACCGTCCATCACCGGCATCTGGATGTCGAGCAGCACCACGTCGGCGCCGTGCGCCCGCGCCGCCTCGATGGCCTCCCTGCCGTTCGCGGCCTCGGCCGCGACCTCGATGGCCGGGTCCGACGTGAGGATCATCCTGATCCCCGCCCTGATCAGCGGCTCGTCGTCCGCGATCACCACCTTGATCCGCACACCGTGTGCGTTCCCCGGACCGAGTGGACCGCCTGGACCCGTCACGCCTGCTCCTGTCCTCGCGCCGCGCCGACGTGCTCCCGCCGCGCCGCCGCACCACCGCTCGACCCGTACCCCGTAGCCGTACCCCGTACGACGGGCTAGCGCTCGACCTCGTACGACTGCTTCTCGATCAGCTTGCCGTCCTTGAAGCAGAACCGGAAAACGGGCTCGGTCTTGATGCTGTCGCCGAGCTCGGACGACATCAGTACCAGGCAGCTCGAACCGGCGGGCTCGGCGGGGCCCTTGCCGGGCAGTCCCTTCGTCAGGAAGGTGTCGCCGTCGGGCAGCCGGTCGCGTACTTGCTGCTCGGGGCTGCCGACCTTGATGTCCTTGTACTCGGCGGGGTCGATCGTCGCCTTGTCCGCGGACCCGGCGAGGAAGAACAGCCCGACGCCCGCGGCCACCGCGAGCAGCACCACCACCGCGAAGGCGATCCCGCACCCCAGGGCGACGCCACCGGCCCTGCTCCTGCTGCTCATGGCCAACTCCCTCTCCGCGACGTTCAGGTCGACGTTCCAGCCGACGTGCCCGCCGGCCCGCTGCCGGCCGGTCCCCGTCGCGCCGGCCACGCCACCGTCGCCGAACGGGAGGGCCCCCGACTGCTGTCGGAAGTCGTCCGCCGTATCGACGAAGGTCGTCGCCTCCGCCGCCCCGTACGGGAGCACCCCGGCCACCCGGAAGCCCCCGTCGCCGGTACGTCCCGTGTGGACCATGCCGCCGACCAGCCGGGCCCGTTCGTGCAGCCCGGTCAGGCCCTGGCCGCCGCTGACCACTTCGTCCGGCGGGGGCCCGGCCACCGGGCCGTTGACGACCTCGACGACGAGCGAGTCGGGCTCGTAGCGCAGTTCCACGCCGATGGGGGCGCCGGGCGCGTGCTTGTACGCGTTGGTCAGCGCCTCCTGGACGATGCGGTACGCCGCGTGGTCGGAGGCCGGGGCCAGCCGGCGGGGCTCCCCCGTCTCGCGCAGCTCCACCGTGGTGCCCGCCGCCCGGGCTGCCGCCACCAGGGGCTCGACGCCCGCCGTGCCGCGGGCGGCGCGCTGCGCCTCGTCCGTGTGGTGGTCCGGTGCCTCGACGCCGTCGCGCAGGATGCCGACGACGGCGCGCAGTTCGTGCATGGCGGCGACCGAGGCCTCCCTCAGTACGCCGACGGCCTCGCGCTGGCGGCCCGTCAGCGCCGGGTCGACCTCAAGGGCCCCGGTGTGCACGGAGATCAGCGCCAGTTGGTGGCCGAGGCTGTCGTGCATGTCCTGGGCGATGCGCTGGCGCTCGCGCAGCCGGGCCTGTCCGGCGACCATCGCGCGCTCGCGCAGCAGCTGCGCGTTGCGCTCCTGCATGGTCTGCAGCAGGGTGCGGCGCTGGTACCAGTAGCGGCTGGCGAGGCCCGGCACGACGGCGATCACCATGAAGAAGAGCGCCGCGAACAGGGCGATGACGAACAGCGGCCCCTCGCCGGACTCGGTGAGGGCGATGCCGGCCAGATATCCGGCGAACGCTGCGCAGAACGCGACCAGTGCCCGTCCCGCCCCGACGATGCGCCGGCCCGCCGAGCAGGCCACCACGAGCAGCAGCAAGGTGGCGCCCGCACCGGCCCCGCTGAGCGCGGCCGTGGCGATGAGCACGCTCGCGGGGAACCTGCGGCGCAGCGGCGTCAGGACGAGGACGGCGACGGCCACCAGGGCGGGCACCACCAGGCCGCCGTCGGCCAGTCGGCTGACACCGGCGGCAACCAGGGCCAGCAGGAGGGCGAGGGCCGACTCGCCGACGGTCCTGCGGCGGGACCAGGGCTCCGGTCCCGCCAGCCGTCGGCGGGCGTCCTGGATCTTCGATGACACATCCACGTCCGCACCCTAGGCAGCGGCGCGGGCGCCGGGCGGCTCTCTTTCGTCGCGCCCCGCCGAGACGAAAGTCTCCGTGGCGGCCGACTCGGCGAACCGTTCGCCCGGCCGCCGAATTGTTCCGCGCATCCGGGAACGCGGAAGCCCCGCCGGTCGTTTGACCTGCGGGGCTTCCGTTCTGTGGGCGAGGGGGGATTTGAACCCCCACGTCCCGAAGGACACTGGCACCTGAAGCCAGCGCGTCTGCCGTTCCGCCACTCGCCCGAGTGGTGTCCGAGGCCTTCGCACCTTTTCGGTGCGCTTGCCTGGCGACGTCGAGAAGATTAGCACGCTGCGCAGGGTGGATTCACATCCGTTGTTTCCGCTGCCCCTGGAGGGCAGGAGAGGGGGAGGAAGGGCGACGTACAGCGACGGTCCGAGGACCCACAGAAACCTCACAGGGGCCCGATGGGAACGAGGAGGGGCTCCACCCACTCCTCCACGGTGCACCCCGGGTGCGGGACACTGTCAGGAGGCCACCTCTACGATCCGTGTGAGAGGTGACACTCGTCCACCGGTCACAGAAGGGGAACCAGCCGATTTCCCGACGCGTGGATACGATCAGTAAGCAGTACCAGGACGACATCGACGGAGGAGGTGCCCCATGGGAGTCCTGAAGCGTTTCGAGCAGCGTCTCGAAGGCCTGGTCAACGGCACCTTCGCGAAGGTCTTCAAGTCCGAGGTCCAGCCCGTCGAGATCGCCGGCGCCCTCCAGCGCGAGTGCGACAACAACGCGACGATCTGGAACCGCGAGCGGACCGTCGTCCCCAACGACTTCATCGTCGAGCTCAGCGCGCCCGACTTCGAGCGCCTGAGCCCGTACTCGGGCCAGCTGGGCGACGAACTGTCCGGCCTGGTCCGCGACTACGCCAAGCAGCAGCGGTACACGTTCATGGGGCCGATCAAGGTCCACCTGGAGAAGGCCGACGACCTCGACACCGGCCTGTACCGGGTGCGCAGCCGTACGCTCGCGTCCAGCACCGACCAGCAGGACCAGCACAACCAGCAGGAGCAGTACGGCAGGCCCGCGGGTCCGGCCCGTCCCGCTCCCGCCGCCGCACCGCCGCAGTCCCCCCAGGGCCGCGGCGGCTACGGCTATCCGCCCGCCGCCGCTCCGCCGATGCCGGCCGCCCCGCCCCCCGGCGGGAACGGCGGCCCCGGCCGCCCCGGCGCGGACCGCCGCCCGACGGCTCCCGGCCCCATGCCGGGCTCCCAGGTGCGGCGCTGGATCGAGATCAACGGCACCCGCCACCAGATCTCCCGCCCGACGCTGGTGCTGGGTCGCAGCACCGACGCCGATGTGCGGATCGACGACCCCGGCGTCTCGCGCCGGCACTGTGAGATCCGGACCGGAACGCCCTCGACGATCCAGGATCTCGGGTCCACCAACGGCATCGTGGTGGACGGGCAGCACACCACCCGCGCTACGCTCCGCGACGGCTCGCGGATCGTCGTGGGCAGCACCACCATCGTTTACCGGCAAGCCGAAGGGTGAAGCGGGGGCAATGTCAGAGCTGACCCTCACGGTCATGCGGTTGGGTTTCCTCGCCGTACTGTGGCTGTTCGTCATCGTGGCCGTCCAGGTCATCCGCAGCGACCTGTTCGGCACCCGGGTCACCCAGCGCGGTTCGCGCCGGGGTGGCGACACGGGCCGCCAGCAGACCGGCCGGCAGGCCGCCGCGCCTGCCGCGCCGCCGCAGCAGCGCGGCCAGCAGGCCCCGTCCGGCGGCCGCCAGCGCCGGGGCGCGCCCACCAAGCTGGTGGTGTCCGAGGGCACCCTCACCGGCACGACGGTCGCACTGCAGGGCCAGACCATCACGCTGGGCCGGGCGCACGACTCGACGATCGTCCTCGACGACGACTACGCGTCGAGCCGGCATGCCAGGATCTACCCGGACCGCGACGGCAACTGGATCGTCGAGGACCTCGGTTCCACCAACGGCACCTACCTGGACCGGACGCGGCTCACCACCCCGACTCCGATTCCGCTGGGCGCGCCGATCCGCATCGGCAAGACCGTCATCGAGCTGCGGAAGTAGTACGACAATGAGCGAGCGGAGCGAGCGAGCCGCGGCGGTCCGGACGACGGACCGGGACGGGCTCCCGACCGGAGGGTGGGCAGTGTGGCTCGACATGACCGGCTGTACCCCGAGCCGACGGGCGAGGTGGGTATGAGTCTCTCCCTGCGCTTCGCCGCCGGATCCCACAAGGGCATGATCCGCGAGGGCAACGAGGACTCCGGTTATGCGGGTCCGCGTCTCCTCGCCATCGCCGACGGCATGGGCGGCCAGGCCGCCGGTGAGGTCGCCTCCTCCGAGGTGATCTCCACCCTGGTCACGCTCGACGACGACGTGCCCGGCTCGGACATCCTCACTTCGCTCGGTACGGCGGTGCAGCGCGCCAACGACCAGCTGCGCATGATGGTCGAGGAGGACCCCCAGCTGGAGGGGATGGGCACCACGCTCACCGCTCTGCTGTGGACGGGCCAGCGCCTGGGCCTGGTGCACGTGGGCGACTCGCGCGCGTACCTGCTGCGCGACGGCGTGCTCACCCAGATCACGCAGGACCACACCTGGGTGCAGCGGCTCGTGGACGAGGGCCGCATCACCGAGGAGGAGGCGACGACGCATCCGCAGCGCTCGCTGCTGATGCGCGCGCTGGGCAGCGGCGACCACGTCGAGCCGGACCTGTCGATCCGCGAGGTGCGGGCGGGCGACCGCTATCTGATCTGCTCCGACGGCCTGTCGGGGGTGGTGTCCCACCAGACGATGGAGGACACCCTCGCCAGCTACCAGGGCCCGCAGGAGACGGTGCAGGAGCTGATCCAGCTCGCGCTGCGCGGCGGCGGCCCGGACAACATCACGGTGATCGTGGCGGACGTCCTGGACGTCGACTCCGGCGACACGCTCGCCGGACAGCTCAGCGACATCCCGGTGATCGTCGGCGCGGTCGCCGAGAACCAGCTCCAGCTCAACGACGACGGGGCGATGCAGACCCCGGCGGGCCGCGCCTCCGGGCTCGGCCGTCCCACCCCGCCGCAGGGGGGCTTCGGCCCGCCCGGCAGCGGCGAGGACAGCGGCTACGGCGCCCCGCCCGAGGGCGCCTTCGGCGCCTACACGGACGAGGACTTCGTCAAGCCGCGGCGCGGCAAGTGGCTGAAGAGATCCGCCTACATCGTGCTCGCCCTGGCCGTGGTCGGCGGCGGGCTCTACGGCGGTTACCGCTGGACGCAGACCCAGTACTTCGTCGGCACCAAGGACGAGCACGTCGCGCTCTACCAGGGCATCAGCCAGGACCTGGCCTGGGTGAAGCTGTCGAAGGTGGAGACCGACCACCCCGAGATCGAACTCAAGTACCTGCCGCCGTACCAGCGCAAGCAGGTCGAGGCGACGATCGCGGAGAGCAGCCTCTCCAAGGCTCAGGCCAAGATCACCGAACTGTCCGCGCAGGCGTCGGCGTGCAAGAAGGACGAGCAGCGGCGCGCCGCCGAGAGCCAGAACCCGCCGAAGACCGGTACGACGGCCTCCCCGTCGCCCGGCAAGACCGGTTCCACCAAGACCACCGCCACTCCCACGCCCGGCCCCAGCCTCTCGGAGGAAGAGCAGAAGCTGGTCCCGCAGTGCGGTAAGCAGTAGGCAGCCGTAGGGGGCCTTTCCACACCATGAGCGTTGTCACCAACACGACCACCATCGGCGCGATCGACGCACCGAGCCGTCGCAACACCGAGCTCGCGCTGCTCGTCTTCGCCGTCGCCATCCCGGTGTTCGCGTACGCCAACGTGGGCCTGGCCATGACCGGCAAACTGCCGTCCGGCATGCTCGGTTACGGGCTTGGCCTCGGGCTGCTCGCGGGCGTGGGGCACCTCGTGGTGCGCAAGTTCGCCCGCTACGCGGACCCGCTGCTGCTGCCGCTGGCAACGCTGCTCAACGGCCTGGGCCTGGTGCTGATCTGGCGCCTGGACCAGTCACCGCGCCTGATCCAGCGATCCAAGAGCGCGTTCGGCGCCTTCCACCCGGACGCGCCCAAGCAGCTGCTGTACACGGCGGTCGGCGTCGCGCTGTTCATCGCGGTGCTGATGCTGCTGAAGGACCACCGGATCCTGCAGCGCTACACGTACATCTCGATGGCGGGCGCGCTGTTCCTGCTGGTACTGCCGATGTTCTTCCCGGCGGTCAACGGCGCCAAGATCTGGATCTCCATCCCCGGTCTGGGCACCATCCAGCCGGGCGAGTTCGCGAAGATCATCATCGCGGTGTTCTTCTCCGGCTACCTGATGGTCAAGCGGGACGCGCTGGCACTCGCCAGCCGCCGTTTCATGGGCCTGTATCTGCCGCGCGGCCGCGACCTCGGTCCGATCCTCGTGGTGTGGGGCGTCTCGATCCTGATCCTCGTCTTCGAGACCGACCTGGGTACCTCGCTGCTCTTCTTCGGACTGTTCGTCATCATGCTGTACGTGGCGACCGAGCGCACCAGCTGGATCGTGTTCGGTCTGCTGATGTCGGCGGCCGGCGCAGTCGCGGTGGCGTCTTTCGAGCCGCACGTGAAGCTGCGTGTGAACGCCTGGCTCGACCCGTTCGCCTGCTATACGACCGACAAGAGCGGCGCCTGTGAGCAGATCGGCCAGGCGATCATGTCGTTCGGCTCCGGCGGCACCCTCGGTACGGGCCTGGGCCAGGGCAACTCCGACCTGATCGGCTTCGCCGCCAACGCCGACTTCATCCTCTCCACCGTCGGCGAGGAGCTGGGCCTGGCCGGGATGATGGCGATCCTGCTGATCTACGGCCTGATCGTGGAGCGGGGCGTGCGCACCGCGCTCGCCGCCCGCGACCCGTTCGGCAAGCTGCTGGCCATCGGCCTCTCGGGCGCGTTCGCGCTCCAGGTCTTCGTGGTCGCCGGCGGTGTCATGGGGCTCATCCCGCTGACCGGTATGACCATGCCGTTCCTCGCGCAGGGCGGCTCCTCGGTCATCGCCAACTGGGCGCTGATCGGCATCCTCATCCGGATCAGCGACACCGCGCGCCGCCCGGCGCCCGCCCCTGCCCCGTCCCCCGACGCCGAGATGACCCAGGTGGTCCGACCGTGAACAAGCCCCTGCGACGGATCGCGATCTTCTGCGGGCTGCTGATCATGGCCCTGATGATCCGCGACAACTGGCTCCAGTACGTGCGCGCCGACGAGCTGAACGCGCACAAGTACAACCGCCGGGTCCAGATCGAGCGGTTCGCCCACGAGCGCGGCAACATCATCACGGCCGACGGCCAGCCGATGACCGCCTCCAAGGAGACCTCGGGCAGCGACTACAAGTTCAAGCGGACCTGGAACAACGGCACCCTCTGGTCGCCGGTGACCGGCTACAACTCGCAGGCCTTCGACTCCTCGCAGCTGGAGAACATCGAGGACAAGATCCTCTCCGGCAACGACGACCGGCTCTTCTTCGACCGCACCCTGTCGATGTTCACGGGTGAGAAGAAGCAGGGCGGCAACGTCGTCACCACCCTCAACAGCGCCGCCCAGAAGGCCGCCTTCGAGGGGCTCGGCGACAAGAAGGGCGCGGTCGCCGCGATCGACCCGCGCACCGGCGCGATCCTGGCGCTGGCCTCGACGCCCTCGTACGACCCGTCGGTCTTCGCGGGCAACACCAAGGCCGACTCCGACGCCCGCCAGAAGCTGCTCAACGACAAAGACAAGCCCATGCTGAACCGGGCGCTGCGCGAGACCTACCCGCCCGGCTCCACGTTCAAGGTGGTCACCGCCTCCGCGGCGCTGGAGAACGGGCTGTACACCAGCATCGACGAGCCGACCCGCTCACCGGTGCCGTACCAGCTGCCGCAGTCGACGACCCCGCTGAAGAACGAGGGGAACATCCCCTGCGAGAACGCCACCCTCAAGGTGGCGCTCCAGTGGTCCTGCAACACCGTCTTCGGCAAGATCAGCGATGACCTCGGCAACGAGAAGATGATCAAGGAAGCCAACAAGTTCGGCTTCAACGACGAGGTCTTCACCCCGGTCCGCGCGGACGCCAGCGTCTACCCCAAGGACAACCGGCCGCAGAACGCGATGGCCGGCATCGGCCAGGCCTCCAACCGCGCTACCCCGCTCCAGATGGCCATGGTCGCCGCCGCCGTCGCCAACGACGGCAAGCTGATGAAGCCGTACATGGTCGACCAGCTCCAGGCGCCCAACCTCGACGTCCTCTCCAAGACCCAGCCGGAGAAGATGAGCCAGCCGCTGTCGGCGGCCAACGCCCAGAAGGTCCAGGCGCTGATGGAGAACGTCGTCACGGAGGGCACGGGCAAGAAGGGCGCCATCGACGGCGTCGTCGTCGGCGGCAAGACCGGTACCGCCCAGCACGGCCTCAACAACAGCGAGAAGCCGTACGCCTGGTTCATCTCCTACGCCAAGACCGACCAGGGCTCCCCGGTCGCGGTCGCCGTGGTCGTCGAGGACGGCGACGCCAACCGCGACGACATCACCGGTGGCGGTCTGGCCGCGCCCATCGCCAAGGCTGTGATGAAGGCGGTGCTCAAGAAGTGACCCCGGGACGTTTCACGTGAAACAGTCCTCGTTTCACGTGAAACGTCTCTCGCGCCCTGTACCGGTCCGGTATCAGCTGACGGTCACGGACGGATCCACTACCGGTGCCCGGTAGCGTATGCGCGAACAGCACACCGCCGGACCACACACACGGGTGCGGTCGGGACTGACGGAGAGGGCTGGAACGTTATGGAAGAGCCGCGTCGCCTCGGCGGCCGGTACGAGCTGGGCCAGGTGCTCGGCCGTGGTGGCATGGCGGAGGTCTACCTCGCGCACGACACCCGGCTCGGCCGCACTGTCGCCGTGAAGACGCTGCGGGCCGACCTCGCCCGCGACCCGTCCTTCCAGGCCCGGTTCCGCCGTGAGGCCCAGTCCGCCGCCTCGCTCAACCACCCGGCGATCGTCGCGGTCTACGACACCGGCGAGGACTATGTCGACAACATCTCCATCCCGTACATCGTGATGGAGTACGTCGACGGCTCGACCCTGCGTGAGCTGCTCCACTCCGGGCGCAAGCTGCTGCCCGAGCGCACGCTGGAGATGACGGTCGGCATCCTCCAGGCGCTGGAGTACTCCCACCGCGCCGGCATCGTCCACCGCGACATCAAGCCGGCCAACGTCATGCTGACGCGCACCGGCCAGGTCAAGGTCATGGACTTCGGCATCGCGCGGGCCATGGGCGACTCCGGCATGACGATGACGCAGACCGCGGCCGTCATCGGCACCGCCCAGTACCTCTCCCCGGAGCAGGCCAAGGGCGAGCAGGTCGACGCCCGCTCCGACCTGTATTCGACGGGCTGCCTCCTCTACGAGCTGCTGACCGTCCGGCCGCCGTTCGTCGGCGACTCGCCGGTCGCGGTCGCCTACCAGCACGTACGGGAAGAGCCGCAGCCGCCGAGCAACTTCGACCCCGAGATCACGCCCGAGATGGACGCCATCGTCCTGAAGGCGCTGGTCAAGGACCCGGACTACCGCTACCAGTCGGCCGACGAGATGCGCGCCGACATCGAGGCCTGCCTCGACGGCCAGCCGGTCGCCGCGACCGCCGCCATGGGCGCGGTCGGCTACGGCGGCTACGACGCCTACACCTCGGGCCCCCAGGACCAGCCGACGACCGCGCTGCGCCCCACGGACGCGGCGGGCCAGACGTCCATGCTGCCCCCGGTCAACCCGGACGACGGCTACGGCTACGACGACCGCCCCGACCGCCGCCGCCAGAAGAAGTCGCACACCTCGACGATCCTGCTGGTGCTCGCCGGTGTGCTGGTGCTCGTCGGCGCCATCCTGATCGGCAAGTCGGTCTTCGGCGGGGGCGGCGACAGCGGCCAGGTGCCGGTGCCGCAGCTGGTCGGCGAGACCCAGAAGTCCGCCGAGACCCTGACGGCGAACGTCGGCCTCAAGCTGACCGTGTCCAAGACGGAGCCCTGCGCCGACCAGCCCAAGGGCAACGTCTGCAGCCAGAGCCCGACCAGCGGCAAGCTGAACAAGGGCGAGGCCGTCTCGGTCGTCGTCTCGGCCGGCGCGCCCAAGGTCGAGGTCCCGGACGTCACGGAGAAGAAGAAGGACAACGCGACCCAGCTCCTCCAGGACAAGGGCTTCACCGTGAAGACGACCACGGTCGAGTCCGAGCAGGAAGAGGGCACGGTCGTCAGCCAGAACCCGGACGGCGGCAAGCAGGTCGAGAAGGGCTCCGAGGTCACGCTCACCATCGCCAAGAAGAAGACGTCCAAGCTCCCCGACGTCACGGGCACCGACTACAACGCGGCAGTGGCGCAGCTCAGCACGCTCGGATACACCAATGTGTCCCGCCAGGACGTCGACTCGGAGAAGCCCGCGGGCCAGGTCGTCGACCAGACGCCCAAGGGCAACACCAACCAGACCAAGGACGTCCAGATCGTCCTGAAGGTCTCCAAGGGCCCGCAGACGCCCACGCAGGTCCCCGTGCCCAGCGTCTTCGGGATGACCGTGAAGCAGGCCACCGAGAAGCTCAACGCGGCCGGATTCAGCAACATCCAGTTCGCGCCGGGCAGCTCCAGCGACGAGAAGGCCCGGGTCACCTCGCAGACCCCGCCGGCCACCACCCTGTCCGACCCGGCCACCACGGCGATCGTCCTGACGACGCTCGGCGGCGGCGGGCAGGGCGACCAGGACGGCGGCGGGAACTTCCCGTTCGGCGGCCCGTCCGGCGGCTGACCCCCGGCACAGCGCGAAGCCCCGGTCCCCTTCACGGGGGGCCGGGGCTTTTCCGTACGTACGCCGTGTACGCCGAGGCCGTACAGGGGGCGCTAGCGCAGCTCCACGGGCTTGGTGCGCTGCTCGTCGACCTTCTGGGTGCGGACCAGCTCGCCCCACACGACGTAGCGGTAGTCGGAGGTGTAGACGGGCGTGCACGTCGTCAGCGTGATGTAGTGGCCCGGCTTCTCGGCGCCCGACTCCTTCGGCACCGGCTGGAGGACGTCGACGTTGTACTTCGACGTCTCCTTGAGCTCCGCGAACGTCTTGTAGACGTACCAGGTGTCCTTCGTCTCGAAGACGATCGGATCGCCGGTCTTTATCCTGTGGATGTTGTGGAACTTCGCGCCGTGGCCGTCGCGGTGCGCGGCCAGCGTGAAGTTGCCCTTGGTGCCGCTCTCGGGCAGGACCGCCTTCAGCGGGTCGGTGTAGTAGCCCGCGACACCGCCGTTGAGCACCTTGGTGTCGGTGCCCCGCTTGACCAGCACCTCGCCGTTCCTCATCGCGGGTACGTGCAGGAAGCCGATGCCGCCCTTGGTGTCGAGGGCGCCGGGGCCGCTGTTCGCCCAGTCGCGGCGTACGTCCTTGCCCTCCTTGGCCGCCTCGCGGTCCGCTATGACGTTGGTCCACCACAGCGAGTAGACGACGAAGAGGCCGAGCACCAGCCCGGCCGTGATCAGCAGCTCACCGATGACGCTGACGACCCCGGCGACCACACCGCGGCGGCGCGGTCGCGGCGGGACGGGGGCCTCGGTCTGCTGCTCGTCGTGCTCGGTCCTCACTGCCACCGCACCTGTCTGTCGTTCCGTCAGCCGGCGAGCGCGTCGGGCATGCCCTTGCTGCGCGGTCGTTCGTCGACCATCTTGCCCCACACGATCATTCGGTACGTACTCGTGAATTCGGGGGTGCAGGTCGTCAGCGTCAAGTAGCGGCCCGGCCGGGTGAACCCCGAGCCGACCGGGATCGGCTTGAGCACGGAGACGTTCTTGGGGCTGGTCGACGGGAGCGTGCTGGTGATCGCGTACGTGTAGTACGCCTGCTGGGTCTCCACGATCACCAGATCGCCCGGCTTGAGCCGGTTGATGTAACGGAAGGGCTCGCCGTGCGTGTTGCGATGTCCGGCGACCGCGAAGTTGCCGCTCTTGTCGCCCGGCATCGCGGTCTTCAGGCTGCCCTGGCCGTAGTGGCCGACCATGCCCTTGTCGAGGACCTTGTGCTTGCTGGTGCCCTCGGCGACGGGGACGACCACGTCCAGCTTGGGGATGTGCATGATGGCGAAGCCCTTGCCGGGCGCGAAGACGCCGGGTGCCTGCTTGCCGCTGGCCCAGTCGTGCGTGATCTTCTTCGCCTCGCTGCCCGCCTGCTGATGGGCGCGGATGTTGGTCCACCACAGCTGGTACGTGACGAACAGGAGCATCACCACGCCGAGCGTGATGAACAGTTCGCCGATGATCCGGCTGGCCACCACGGCCGGGCTGTCCTTGCGCGCCTTGGCGGCGCGGCGTGCCTCGGCGCGGGTCGGCGGACGGCCGCTCACCACGGGCTCGGCGGGCGCGGAAGCGGATGCGGAGGCTGCGGAGGGGGCCCGGTGTCCGCGCGCCTTGGCGGCCCGGCGGCGCTCGGCCCGGCCACCGGTGGGGGGCGCGGGCGGCTCGGCTATTCGCTTGAGCGCCATGGTCGCGTCGTCGTGGGGGACGAAGCCGGGATCGGGCTCGGCCAGAGGCACCGGGGCGGGCTCGGGGAGCGGCGGGCCGGGGTCGGCGGCGGGTTCCGCGTACCACTCCTGCACGGGCGCGGCCGCGGGCGCCGCCTCTTCCGCCACGCGCGCGTAGGCGTCGCCCGGCACTTGAGCCTGGGGCTGGACCTGGTACCGAGCCTGGTCCTGATCCTGCGCGATGTTGTCCGCCCTGAACCACGGCGACCCGTGACCACCCGCCGGAAGGGGGTCCGTCAGCGGGTCGAACTCGTGCTCGGGCCGGACGGCCGTCACGCCGCGGCCTTGCCCACCACCGGTGCCAGGCCTGCCGACCGCTCGACGGCTCCCTTGTCCCCGCACCGCACCAGCCAGTTGGCGAGCATCAGATGGCCGTGTTCGGTCAGGACGGACTCGGGGTGGAACTGGACGCCCTCCACGGGAAGTTCCCGGTGGCGCAGCCCCATCACGATCCCGTCGGCCGTCCAGGCGGTGACCTCCAGCTCCGCGGGGAGCGTGGCGGGCTCGGCGGCCAGCGAGTGGTAGCGGGTCGCGGTGAACGGCGAGGGCAGCCCCTGGAAGACCCCGGCGCCCTCGTGCAGGACCGGCGAGGTCTTGCCGTGCAGCAGCTCGGGCGCCCGGTCGACCACACCCCCGTACGCCACCATCATCGACTGCATGCCGAGGCAGACGCCGAAGACCGGCACGCCGGTCGCCGCGCAGTGGCGCACCATGTCGATGCAGACGCCGGCCTGCTCGGGCGCGCCCGGGCCGGGCGAGAGCAGCACACCGTCGAAGCCGTCCTGAGCGTGCTCCAGGGACACCTCGTCGTTGCGTACCACCTCGCACTCGGCGCCCAGCTGGTACAGGTACTGGACCAGGTTGAAGACAAAGCTGTCGTAGTTGTCCACGACGAGAACGCGTGCGCTCATCGGGTCGCTCCCATGCCCTGGTCGACGGTGACATCGTTGAACGGCAGCAGCGGCTCCGCCCACGGGAAGACGTACTGGAAGAGCACATAGACAATCGCCAGTACCAGTACGAGCGAAGTGAACGCCCGTACCCACGCGTTGCCCGGCAGATGCCGCCAGATCCAGCCGTACATGCTGTCCGCTGTCCCTTCCGACGATCGTTACCGCACCAGACTAAGGGTCGGCGCTGCGGACAGGGGCTCAGCCGGTCAAAGCTCGGGGCTTGCCCTGGGCCACGGGCCGGGTGGAGTCGAGGTGACCCCAGGCGATCAGCCGGTGGCTGCTGCCCCATTCCGGATCGCAGGTGGTGAGGGTCAGATAGCGGCCGGGCGAGCGGAACGGCGACTTGGCGGGGACCGGATCGATGACTCCGATGTCGCTGGGCACGGTCCGGTAGGGCTTGTTGTCGAGGCGGTAGGTGAACCAGGTCGTGCCGTCGGTGAGCACCACCGCGTCGCCGGGCCGCAGCTCGGGGAAGTCCTTGAACGGGTCGCCGTAGGTGCGCCGGTGCCCGGCGACCGAGAAGTTGCCCGGCTGCCCCAGGCGCGCGGTGGTGGCGTAGTGCCCGAGGCCCTTCTGGAGGTCCTTGACCCCGGTCCCCTCCAGCACGGGCTTGTGCCAGTCCTTGCCCAGCCTGGGGATGTACATGACCGCGAAGGACTTTCCCTCGGAGTACGGGGCGGGGGCGGGCGGTGCGCTCCGCTGCGGCGCGCTCGCGGCGGGGGCGCGCTCCCACTGGTGGTGCAGGGCGGATATCTGGCTGTCGGCGGCGCTGTCCGCCTTCACCCCGGTCCAGTACAGGACGTACACGACGAAGAGGACGATCAGGGCGCCGACCGTGATGCACAGCTCGCTGAACGTCCTGACGACCAGCCGCACCGAGACACCAGGCACCGGGCCGCCCCCTCCCGCGCTATCCCACCGGCTTCGCGTAGTGGAGATCCACTGTGCCCGAGTAGCCGGGCAGAGTCATCGCCTTGTGCTCGTCGACTTTCCAGCCGAGCCCGTACGCCTTCACATACAGCTGGTAGTTCTGGATCGCCCGGGAGTCGGTGAGCGCCTGGCGCAGCTTCCCGGGATCACCCACCGCGCTGATCTTGTACGGGGGCGAGTAGACGCGGCCCTGGAGGATCAGGGTGTTGCCGACGCAGCGCACGGCGCTGGTGGAGATGAGCCGCTGGTCCATGACCTGGATGCCCTGGGCGCCGCCCTGCCACAGCGCGTTGACCACGGCCTGGAGGTCCTGCTGGTGGATGACCAGGTCGTTGGGCTGGGGGGCGGGGTAGCCGGGGGCGGCCGTGGCGTTGGGCGGGGCGTCGTTGAGGGTGACGCTGAGCGCCTTGCCGGCGACCTTCTCGGTGCCGGCCGCGTCCTTGAGGGCGGCGAGCTGCTGGTCCTGCGCCTTGGTGGAGCCGTTGTCGCGCTGGGCGAGGGCGTCGACGTCGCCCCGGACGGTGGCGGTGGACTGGTCGAGCTCGGCGTTCTTGCGGCTGCGCTGCTGGATCAGGTCGGAGAGTTTCAGCAGCGAGGCGTCGGTGCGGATGTTGGTGCCCTTGGCAGTGTTGAAGCTGGTGACGAAGATGAGTCCGGCCAGGGCGAAGACGGCGGCGGAGAGCAGCCGGACGGGGCCTGCGCGGAAGCGTCGGCGCGGTTCGGCGGGCTCACCAGGGAGCCCTTGTGGGGAGTCGGCGGAATTGCTCAACGTACCCTTACTCCTTCGGCGCCACGGAAGCACTACGCTAACGGACGCCTGGGGGCAGCAGTGATCCCCCGTTGCCCCTCCGCCGCCGCCCAGCCATAGTTCCCTGCGCGGTCACGCAGCGCATCGACAGGAGTGTTCCTCGTGCCGAAGTCACGTATCCGCAAGAAGGCCGACTTCACGCCGCCGCCGGCGGCGAAGCAGGCCACCGCCATCAAGTTGGGCAGCCGGGGCTGGGTGGCCCCGGTGATGCTGGCGTTCTTCCTGATCGGGCTCGCCTGGATCGTCCTCTTCTATGTGACCGAGGGCGATCTGCCGCTGAAGTCCTTCGGGAACTGGAACATCGTGGTCGGCTTCGGCTTCATCGCCGGCGGCTTCGGTGTCTCCACGCAGTGGAAGTAGCCCCTCCACAGCCTCCTCGTCAAGCCTTGCCCACGGGTTATCCACAACGCTATCCACACTGGGGAAAAGGTCAGACGATCTGTGGATAACCTCCACCGTGTTGACGCCGGTGTGACTGCACCCTTCCACACCGGCCCACGGCCCGCCCCTTGTCCTTGCTGGGAAAACCCAGGTCAGCGACAAGGGGCACAGCTGTTCCCCACTGGATGCACAAGATCCGGCACGCACTGTGGACAACCTTGGGGGAAAGCCCGACTCCGCGTGCCCGCCCAGGTGGGGGTCCGCCGCTTCAGGTGAGCGCGGCGGTGCGGGCTATCACGATGACCAGGACGGCCAGCAGGACCACCCCGCACGTCCCCCACTGGATCAGCGACCGGCGCTCGCGCGGTGCGTGGACCATGGCGTACGCGATCACCGTGCCGCCGACCAGACCGCCGATGTGGGCCTGCCAGGCGATTCCGCCCCAGGGGTTGAAGGTGATCACCAGGTTGATCACCAGGAGCGCGATCAGCGGCCGCATGTCGTAGTTCAGCTTGCGCATCAGCACGGCGGTGGCGCCGAACAGCCCGAAGATCGCCCCGGAGGCGCCTAGCGAAGGCTGGTTCGGGGCCGCGAGCCAGTACGTCAGCGCGCTTCCGGCGAGCCCGGAGACGAAGTAGAGCGCCAGATAGCGCGCCCGGCCGAGCGCCGCCTCCAGCGGCCCGCCGATCCACCACAGGCTGAGCATGTTGAACGCGATGTGCATGACACCGCCGTGCAGGAACATCGACGTCGCCAGGCGGTACCACTGCCCCTCGGCGACGCCCTGGAGCGAGTCGAACCCGGGCACGAAGGCCCGCCCCAGCATTTCGTACCCGTACTCGAACTTGTCGCCGAGCGCCTGCTGGAGCAGATAGCCGACGAGGTTGAGCCCGATGAGGATCTTGGTGAGCAGATGGGGGTCGCCGGGCGCGATCGCGGCGCCCGCCATCGTGCGCGGCTGGTTGGCCGTCGGCGCGTGGCCGGTGCCGGAGCCGCCGCGGACGCACTCCGGGCACTGGAATCCGACCGAGGCGCTGACCATGCACTCCGGGCAGATCGGGCGCTCGCAGCGGGTGCAGGTGATGCCCGTCTGCACGCCCGGGTGCCGGTAGCAGCTCGGCAGGCTCGCCTGGTCCATCGGGCTCCTTGTACTCGGTGCGGGTGCGGCAACCGCGCCGCCCCGCTCGTCACGTCATACGGACGAGCGGGGCGGTTTGGTTCCCCTCGAACGGGTGCCTTCGGTTCTTCGGGCGGCTCGCGGTGGCCCCGCCCGGGACCGGGGCGCGCGGAGCTCAGCCCTCGCGGGACTCGATGACGACCGACTCGATGACCACGTCCTGGACGGGGCGGTCGGTGCGCGGGTTGGTCTGGGCGCTCGCGATGGCGTCCACGACCTTCTTGCCGGCCTCGCTGGCGACCTCGCCGAAGATCGTGTGCTTACGGGTCAGCCACGCGGTGGGGGACACCGTGATGAAGAACTGGGAGCCGTTGGTGCCCGGCCCGGCGTTCGCCATGGCCAGCAGGTACGGCTTGTCGAAGCCCAGCTCCGGGTGGAACTCGTCGGCGAACTCGTATCCCGGACCGCCGGTGCCGTTGCCCAGCGGGTCGCCGCCCTGGATCATGAAGCCGCTGATCACTCGGTGGAAGACCGTGCCGTCGTAGAGCGGGTCCGTGGACTGCTTGCCGGTCGCCGGGTGCGTCCACTCGCGCTCGCCCTTGGCCAGCTCGACGAAGTTCCTGACCGTCTTCGGGGCGTGGTTCGGCAGGAGCCGGATCTCGATGTCCCCTTGGTTGGTCTTCAGGGTGGCGTAAAGCTGCTCGGCCACGGTCTGCCTTCCTTTGGTCTGCACTGACGTCCCACGATCCTCGCACGGAGGGCCTTACGGCAAGGAAATGCCGCCGAGTGCCGCCGATCCCCGCCGAACAGGCGCGCCCCGGGGCGAACCGTGGCATCGTCGGACGCGAGCTCCTCTCGCACCGCCCTCGCGCCCTCGTGCCGCGCAACACCCGAAGCCGCCCCGCATGACCCGGATGCCTTTCCGCGCATGCCGGGTACCCGTCCGACAGGCATGATTTCGAGATGGGTGGAAAGGCGACACTGTGCTCATTCCGGCGACAACCCACCGGACCGCCCTGAACCCCGCCACCAAGGAGGAGGATCACGTGACCCGCATGGACAGCGTGCGCGCCGCGACCGGCTCGGCGAAGGAGAGCGTGCTGCACGCCGCGGAAGTGGTGGCGCCCTACGCCGACTCGGCCAAGAGCCATGCCGCGCGCTATGCGCACGAAACGAGCGCACGGCTCGCGCCCAAGGTGGCCAAGGCCGCCCAGCAGGCCCGCAGCCAGGCCCATCTCCAGTACGACGCGTATCTCGCGCCGCACGTGCCGCCGAAGGTCGACGAGGTGGCCCGGGAGGCCGCCGCCCGCTCCCGCCGCGCCGCCCGCCAGGCCGCCGACTACACGGCGCCCCGCGTCAGCCAGGCGGTCGCCGCCGCCCAGCCGGTGCGCGAGGAGGCGATGGCCCGCTCCGCGGCCGCCCTCGCGGCGCTGCGCGGCCAGATCTCCCCGCGCCAGATCGAGAAGCTGGCGAAGAAGCAGCGGCGCCGGGCCCGGGCCGGGCGCGCCGCCAAGTACCTCGCGGTCGTCGGCGTCCTGGCGGGCGGCGCCGTAGCCGCCTGGAAGTGGTGGGACAAGCAGGCCAACCCGGACTGGCTGGTCGAGCCCCCGGCCCCCACCGAGGTCGCCGAGCGGACCCCGCTGAGCGCGGTCGACGGCAGCGACGCCCTCGACCCGGAGGTCCAGGCCAAGGAGGCCGAGGAGGCCGAATACGGCGAGGAGCGCGGCGGCCACTGACCCCGGGCCACCGGCCGTACGCAACGAAGCGGCGGGTGCCGTGGACCACTGGTCCACGGCACCCGCCGTCGTCGTGCTGTGGAGCCTAGGGGAGTCGAACCCCTGACATCTGCCATGCAAAGACAGCGCTCTACCAACTGAGCTAAGGCCCCGGAAAGGTGATGCGCAGACCAGAGTACCGGGTGGAACCGGGTATCCCGCAAAAGGATTGGGACTCCCGATAGGCGACCACTCTCCGTAAGATGCTCGTCGGGGTTCGCGACAGCGAAGCGCCTCAATGGGGAAGCGATGGGGAGACGCGCAATGGACGCAACGCAGCAAGAAGCGACCGCAAGAGCGAGGGAGCTTCAGCGGAGCTGGTACGGAGAGCCGCTGGGGGCGCTCTTCCGCCGGCTGATAGACGATCTCGGCCTGAACCAGGCCAGGCTCGCCGCCGTCCTCGGCCTGTCGGCCCCCATGCTGTCCCAGCTGATGAGCGGTCAGCGCGCCAAGATCGGCAACCCGGCCGTGGTCCAGCGCGTCCAGGCCCTGCAGGACCTGGCGGGCCAGGTCGCCGACGGCAGCGTCAGCGCCGCCGAGGCCACCGACCGGATGGACGAGATCAAGAAGTCCCAGGGCGGCTCCGTCCTGACCAACACCGGCCAGACCACGACGAGTTCGGGCGCTCCGACCGTGCGCCGGGTGGTGCGCGAGATCCAGTCGCTGCTCCGCTCGGTCGCCGCCGCCGGGGACATCATCGACGCCGCCGACACCCTCGCCCCGGCCCACCCCGAGCTGGCAGAGTTCCTCCGGGTGTACGGCGCCGGACGCACCGCGGAGGCGGTCGCCCACTACGAGGCGCACCAGAGCTGACGGCCATGGGGGCGGGGAGGTCAGGTGGGTGAGGTCTTCGCCGGTCGGTACGAGCTCATCGACCCGATCGGCCGTGGTGGTGTCGGTGCCGTCTGGCGTGCCTGGGACCACCGCCGCCGCCGCTGTGTGGCGGCGAAGGTCCTCCAGCAGAGCGACGCGCACACCCTGCTGCGCTTCGTCCGCGAGCAGGCGCTGAGGATCGACCACCCTCATGTGCTGGCCCCGGCGAGCTGGGCCGCCGACGACGACAAGGTCCTGTTCACCATGGACCTGGTGACCGGCGGCTCGCTGGCCCATCTGATCGGGGACTACGGGCCGCTGCCGCCCCGGTTCGTGTGCGCCCTGCTCGACCAGCTGCTCGCCGGGCTCGCCGCGGTGCACGCCGAGGGGGTCGTCCACCGCGACATCAAACCGGCCAACATCCTCCTCGAAGCCACCGGCACCGGGCGGCCGCATCTGCGGCTGTCCGACTTCGGCATCGCGATGCGCAAGGGCGAGCCGCGGCTCACCGAGACGAACTACGTGATGGGGACGCCGGGGTACTTCGCGCCCGAGCAGATCATGGGCGCGGACCCGGACTTCCCGTCCGACCTGTTCGCGGTCGGCCTGGTCGCGCTCTATCTGCTGGAGGGTCAGAAACCGGACGCCCGGGCCCTGGTGGAGTACTTCAGCGCCCACGGCACCCCGGGGGCGCCACAGGGCGTCCCTGAGCCGCTGTGGCAGGTCCTGGCGGGCCTGCTGCAGCCGGACCCGCACGTCCGCTTCCGGACGGCCACGGGCGCGCGCAAGGCGCTGGCCTCGGCCGTCGAGCTGCTGCCGGACCCCGGGCCCGACGAGGAACCGGTCGAGGTCTTCGACCAGGTCGGCCCGCTTCCCGAGGGATTCGTACCGCGCGAGCTCCCGCCGGTCCTGCGGCACCCGCAGACATCGGGGACATCCGGGACGTCCGGGACGCCACAGCGATCGACTCACCTCGCGCAGGAACCGGACCGGAGCCAAGGCCAGAGCCGGGGCGAGAGCCAGAGCCAGAGCCAGGGCCAGGGTCAGGGCCAGCTGCAAGATCAGGCCCAGGCACGCCAACAGCCTCCCCCCGCCCACCAGTTGCCCACCCCGCCCACGGCCGACGGATTCCATCCGATCCCGCCCCCCTATCCGCCCTCGTACACACCCACCCCTGTCACTAAGAGGTACACCGGCCAAAGCGCGCAGGTTCCCACTCCCGCGCCACCGGTTTCCGGGCCTGTCCACACCCCGGTCCACAGCCCCGCGCCTCCGCCGCCCGCCGCCCGGCACAAGCGACCGGGACCGCCCCCGAAGGTGACGGTCCCGGTGCTGCTCCTGGCCCTGCTCTGCTTCGCCGTCGGCTTCTGGGCGCTCAGCCAGGTCTGAACGGTCTGAACGGAGAGATTCCGGGCCCAGCCGACCGGAAACACCGCTCCTGGCCGCTCAGCCCGGCCTGATCGGCTGCGCCCGCCGTCGGGCGACCAGCGTCCGCACCCCGAGCCACAGCACCAGCAGCGTGCCCGTCCCGATCCCGCCCGCCGCGAGCAGCCGCATCTTCGTCGAGCCGCCGTGGTGCCGCGCCGGGGCCGCGGCCGGGACAGGAGTGGTGGCCCGGCCGTTGGCCGCGAAGTCGGGCGCGCCCCCCTCGTACGCGGGCGCCGGTTTCGCCTCGCCCCGCACGCCCACCCGCAGCGTGACGGGGTACGCCCCCGGGCCGAGCGTCCGGGCGACCTGGGGACTGAGGCTGACCGCCAGGTAGTGGTCGCCCCCGAAGCGCAGCGCCCCGACCGGGCCCGAGGTGGAATAGCGGTTCTCGTACGCCACCGACGCCAGCGGCTGGAAGGAGACTGACGCGGGCTTCCCGTCGTACCCCGTGTACACGTCCGCGACCGGGCCGAGCGCCGGGTTGTAGAGCTGGAGGTCGATGGCATAGGCCACGTATCCGCTCCCGCCGGCACGGCCCAGTTCGGCGGTGGCGAACACCTGCTGGCCCCAGCCGACCGGGACGCGGTAGAAGAGCGTGGCGCCCGGCTTCAGCGAGTCGCGCCACGCGCCGCCGCTCAGCCGGGGCGCGTAGGCGAAGCCCGTACCGCCGTGGACCGCGCGTGCCGCCGAGGAGGGCAGGGGCGGCGAGGCGGTCGCCCAGTGCGTGGGTGCGGTCGTCGGGGCGTCGGCCGTGAGCCTCGGCTCCCTGGTGTGCCGCAGCTCCAGGCCCCACTCGCCGGGCGCGGAGGCGGCGTCCCCGACCCGTTGGACCAACACGTAGTACGGGCCCGCCGCCTGACAGGGCGTCTGATTGCGGGTCAGGCCCCGTGAGACGTACGCGGCGATCGGCCTCGGGTACTCCGGCGAGCCGAAGACCGCGCGGCCGGTGTCGCAGGTGTTGCCGTCGCGGTCCTGGAGCGTGAGCTCGATGCCGTCGCCGAAGACGACCTTGGTGTCGGGCTTCGGTACGGCCACGGCCGACACATAGGCGTCTCCGGTGCCGCCCAGGTCGACCTGGAAGTACGCCTTGGCGCCGGGCCCGACGGCCGACCGGTACACGGCTCCCGCCGTAAGGCGCGGCGCGCCCTGGCCGGTCGCGGCTCCGGTGACCGGCCGGGCGCGCGGGTCGTAGCGGTAGGGGCTGTCAGCGCGGTACGGGCGGTGCGGCTGCTGCCCGTTCGCGACTTGCGCCCCCTGGCCCTGGAGGGCCGCCAGCGCGCACAGCGCGGCCACGGCGGCCGCGGCCCGGCCCTTCCCACACTGGTTCGTCATGCCGCCGCGCCCCCTTCAATTTTGCTTTCGCAAGCCATTGATTTGCGCAGGTGAACCCGTGGGGACGACTGCCCCGGGCACATGACAGCACAGAGCCCCGGCCGCGTCGGCGGCCGGGGCTCTGCAACTTGGACTCTGTGGGGCTCACACACCCGAACCTGCGGGCACGGAGTCGGTCGCCTCCGTCCACAGGTCCTGCTCGGCGCGATCCGCCTGGATCTGGCGGTACACGAGGAGCCCGCCGATGGCGGCCAGTGCGACCAGGAGGAGCTTCTTCACCGCGCGACCTCGTCTTTCCTTGACGTAAGGGACCTCTGTCGCCCGACTATACACACCGATCGATACCAATCGGTGATGGTCCATCCGAGTGCAGTTGATCGGAACATCCACACATAACGGTGCGTCGCCCCCTCGCTCTCCGCCGCTCTTGCACATCATGAGATACAACGCAAATCGGGCAACCCCAAACGGCACAGAAGCGAGGACGTCATGGCAACCAGCAAGCTCACGACGTGGTGGACCGCACTCATCGGCGCGCTCGTCGCCCTCCTCGCCTCCCTCGGCCTGGCAGGCCAGGCCACCGCCGCCGCTTCTGTACCGCAGCAGGACGCCGCGCGCCACTGCGGGGAAAACCTGGCCCCCGAGACGCCGAACGTGCGATGGGCCCTGCCCAGCGCCTCGGCGCTGCCGCCCACGATGAAACAGCGCATCCGCGCCGAGGCCCACGGTTCCTCGCCGTCGCCCCGGCACCTGCCCGGTTCCCACGACGAGAGCGAGGGCAGCGACAGAGCGAGTGGCGCGACCGTCGCCGACACGCCCGCCCTGGGCGACAGCGCCCTGGTGACGACGCCCTGACCGCTCTCCCAGCTCCTGCCCGAGCTTGCGAGCCACGAGCCCGGCGACTCCCCCGAGTTGCCGGGCTTCTTCGTGTACGTACTACGTACGTACACGAGAGGACCCCACGCCCCCCGCACGAGGACCGCACGGCACAACGAAAAGGTCCCCGGACTCATCGTCCGGGGACCTTCTGCACTGTGGGGCTAACAGGATTTGAACCTGTGGCCTCATCCTTATCAGGGATGCGCTCTAACCAACTGAGCTATAGCCCCGCCGCGCTCTGCGAGGTATCCCCCGCGCGCTGACCTCTGAAGATTAGCGCACGTGGGGGCCAGTCCCAAAATCGATGGCCGCCCCCGGTTTGAACTGCGGCGACCCGCGCTTACTCGTCCTCGGCCAGCGTGAGCTCGATGCCGCCCACGAAACCGGCCGAGAGGTTGTAGATGAACGCGCCGAGCGTCGCCAGCGCGGTGGCGAGCACCACATCGATGACCGCGATCACCGAGGTGAAGATCAGCACGCGCGGCAGCGACAGGAAGGACTGCAGGTCGAACCCGTTGGACTCATTGGAGCCGGTGGCCTCGCTGATGGTCCCGCCCACCGACGAGAAGACGCCCATGGCGTCCATGACCATCCACAGCACCGCCGACGCCACCACCGTGCACACGCCCAGCGCGATGGAGAGCAGGAAGCTGACCTTCATCACCGACCACGGGTCGGCCTTGGCCACCCGCAGCCGCGCCTTGCGCGTACGCGGTGTCGTACGCGCCCCTGTGCGGGGCCGGCGGACGGCGGCGGACGACGAGCCGCCGCCGCGCTGCCGGCCGCCCTGTGTCCCGTTCTGGGACGTCGGGTAGGCCTGCGGCGGGTGGTACGGCTGCGCGGGGCCCGATGCGGGCTTCTCGCGCTCGCCGGGCAGTGCCCCGGCGGCGTACCCCTCGTGGTCGGACCGGGCCTTGGGCCCGCGGGTGTCGGTCACCGTTACCCCCTGGGAGTCCGCGGCAGGGCCACGGGCACCGTTCGCTCCGGAATCGGCCGATCCGGCGCCCGTGGCTCCACTCACGCTTTACTCCTCGTGCTCACCGGCCGAAGGCTCCGTGCCCTCGACTGCGGCCTCGGCAGACTCGCCCTCGGCAGCGTCGATCTCGGTCCCTTCGGGACCGTCGACCTCTTCAGCCTCGCGACCGGCCTCGGCGTTACGAGCGATGCCGACGACGGCATCGCGCTTGCCCAGGTTGATCAGTTGGACGCCCATGGTGTCACGGCCCGTCTCCCTGACCTCGTTGACTCGCGTACGAATCACACCACCGCCGAGCGTGATGGCGAGGATTTCGTCGGTCTCCTCGACCACCAGCGCGCCGACCAGCGAGCCCCGGTCCTCGACGATCTTGGCGGCCTTGATGCCGAGGCCACCGCGACCCTGGACGCGGTACTCGTCGACGGGGGTCCGCTTCGCGTACCCGCCGTCGGTGGCGGTGAACACGAAAGTACCGGGCCGGACGACATTCATCGAGAGCAGCTCGTCGCCCTCGCGGAAACTCATCCCCTTGACGCCCGAGGTGGCGCGGCCCATCGGGCGCAGGGCGTCGTCCGTCGCCGTGAAGCGGATGGACTGAGCCTTCTTACTGACGAGCAGCAGATCGTCCTCGGCCGACACCAGCTCCGCGCCGATCAGTTCGTCGTCGCTGCCGTCCGCGGTCTCGCGCAGATTGATGGCGATGACACCACCCGAACGGGGCGAGTCGTAGTCCTTGAGCGAGGTCTTCTTCACCAGGCCGCCCTTGGTGGCCAGGATCAGATAGGGCGCCGCCTCGTAGTCGCGGATGGCGAGGATCTGGGCGATCTTCTCGTCCGGCTGGAAGGCCAGCAGGTTCGCCACGTGCTGGCCGCGCGCGTCCCGGCCGGCGTCCGGCAGCTCGTACGCCTTGGCCCGGTAGACGCGGCCCTTGTTGGTGAAGAACAGCAGCCAGTGGTGGGTGGTGGAGACGAAGAAGTGGTCGACGATGTCGTCCTGCTTCAGCTTGGTGCCCCGCACGCCCTTGCCGCCGCGCTTCTGCGAGCGGTAGTCCTCGGTCTTGGTGCGCTTGACGTAGCCGCCGTTGGTGATGGTGACGACGATGTCCTCTTCGGCGATCAGGTCCTCGATGGACATGTCACCGTCGAAGGGCACCAGCTTGGAGCGCCGGTCGTCGCCGAACTTCTCGACGATCGCGGCCAGCTCCTCGCTGATGATCTGGCGCTGGCGCTCGGGCGAGGCGAGGATCGCGTTGTACTCGTTGATCTTCGCCTGGAGCTCGTCGTGCTCGGCGACGATCTTCTGCCGCTCCAGGGCGGCGAGCCGGCGGAGCTGCATCTCCAGGATCGCGTTGGCCTGGATCTCGTCGATGGAGAGCAGGCCCATCAGGCCCTCGCGCGCGACCTCGACGGTGTCGCTGCGCCGGATCAGCGCGATGACCTCGTCGATCGCGTCGAGCGCCTTGAGCAGACCGCGCAGGATGTGGGCCCGCTCCTCGGCCTTGCGCAGACGGAACCTGGTGCGCCGGACGATGACCTCGATCTGGTGCGTCACCCAGTGGCGGATGAACGCGTCCAGCGAGAGCGTGCGCGGCACGCCGTCGACGAGCGCCAGCATGTTGGCGCCGAAGTTCGTCTGGAGGTCGGTGTGCTTGTACAGGTTGTTGAGGACGACCTTGGCGACCGCGTCCCGCTTGAGCACGATGACCAGGCGCTGGCCGGTACGGGAGCTGGTCTCGTCGCGGACGTCGGCGATGCCGCCGACCTTGCCGTCCTTCACCAGGTCCGCGATCTTCTGCGCCAGGTTGTCGGGGTTGACCTGGTACGGAAGCTCGGTGACGACCAGGCACTGGCGGTTCTGGATCTCCTCGACCGCGACCACCGCGCGCATCGTGATGGAGCCGCGGCCCGTGCGGTACGCCTCCTCGATGCCCTTGCGGCCGACCACGAGGGCGCCGGTCGGGAAGTCGGGGCCCTTGATGCGCTCGATCAGCGCGTCCAGGAGCTCCTCGTGCGAGGCCTCGGGGTGCGACAGGAACCACTGGGCGCCGTCCGCGACCTCGCGCAGGTTGTGCGGCGGGATGTTGGTGGCCATACCGACGGCGATACCGGCGGAGCCGTTGACCAGCAGGTTCGGGAAGCGCGCCGGCAGGACCGTCGGCTCCTGGTTGCGGCCGTCGTAGTTGTCCTGGAAGTCGACGGTCTCCTCGTCGATGTCGCGGACCATCTCCATGGACAGCGGCATCATCTTGCACTCGGTGTACCGCATGGCGGCGGCCGGGTCGTTGCCCGGGGAACCGAAGTTGCCGTTGGAGTCGACCAGCGGCATCCGCATCGACCAGGGCTGGGCGAGGCGGACGAGCGCGTCGTAGATCGAGGAGTCGCCGTGCGGGTGGTAGGTGCCCATGACGTCGCCGACGACGCGGGCGCACTTGTAGAAGCCCTTCTCGGGCCGGTAACCGCCGTCGTACATCGCGTACAGGACGCGGCGGTGGACGGGCTTCAGGCCGTCCCGTACGTCCGGCAGCGCGCGCGAGACGATGACGGACATCGCGTAGTCGAGGTAGGAGCGCTGCATCTCCGTCTCGAGCCCGACGGGCTCGATGCGCAGTACAGGGTCTTCCTCGGTGGGTTCAGTGGTCGCGGGAGTGTTCTCGTCGGCCATTGCTGGTTCTCAAGTCCTTTCGAAGCGGTCAGCGACAGACCGACTCAGATGTCGAGGAAGCGGACGTCCTTGGCGTTGCGCTGGATGAACGAGCGCCGTGCCTCGACGTCCTCGCCCATCAGCACCGAGAACAGGTCGTCGGCCTGGGCCGCGTCGTCCAGGGTGACCTGGCCCAGGACGCGGTGCTCGACGTCCATCGTGGTGACGCGCAGCTCCTCGGCGTTCATCTCGCCGAGGCCCTTGAAGCGCTGGATCGAGTCCTCGCGGATCCGCTTGCCCGACTGCTTGCCGAGCTCCACGAGCGCGTCGCGCTCACGGTCGGAGTACGCGTACTCGAAGTCGTCCCGGCCCCACTTGATCTTGTAGAGCGGCGGGCGCGACAGGTACACGTGCCCGGCCTCGACCAGCGGCCGCATGAAGCGGAAGAGGAAGGTCAGCAGCAGGGTGTTGATGTGCTGGCCGTCGACGTCGGCGTCCGCCATCAGGATGATCTTGTGATAGCGGAGCTTCTCGATGTCGAAGTCCTCGTGGACTCCGGTGCCGAAGGCCGAGATCAGCGCCTGGACCTCGGTGTTCTGCAGGATCTTGTCGATGCGGGCCTTCTCGACGTTCAGGATCTTGCCCCGGATGGGCAGGATGGCCTGGTACATCGGGTTGCGGCCGGACTTCGCCGAACCACCGGCGGAGTCACCCTCGACGATGAAGATCTCGCACTTCGTCGGGTCGTTGGACTGGCAGTCGGAGAGCTTGCCGGGGAGAGAGGCACTTTCCAGCAGACCCTTGCGGCGGGTCAGGTCGCGCGCCTTGCGGGCGGCGACACGTGCCGTCTGCGCCTGGATGGCCTTGCGGATGATGTCCGCGGCCTCGTTGGGGTTCCGGTCGAACCAGTCGGTCAGGTGCTCGTGCACCACCTTCTGGACGAACGTCTTCGCCTCGGTGTTGCCCAGCTTGGTCTTGGTCTGGCCCTCGAACTGCGGCTCGCCCAGCTTGACGGAGATGATCGCCGTCAGACCCTCGCGGATATCCTCGCCGGAGAGGTTGTCGTCCTTCTCGCGCAGCAGCTTCTTGTCACGGGCGTACCGGTTGACCAGGCCCGTGAGCGCGGCGCGGAATCCCTCCTCATGCGTACCCCCCTCGTGCGTGTGGATGGTGTTCGCAAAGGAGTAAACGCCCTCGCTGTACTGAGAGTTCCACTGCATCGCGATCTCGGCCGAGAGCATGCGCTCCTTGTCCTCGGCCTCCACGTCGATCACGGTCGGGTGGATCAGCTCGCCCTTGCGCGAGTTGAGGTACTTCACGAAGTCGACGATGCCGCCCTCGTAGTGGTACGAGACCGTGAGGGCCTGCTGGTCCTCCGACTCATCCGCCGAGTCCGCCCCGGAGACGGCCTTCGCCGACTCCCGCTCGTCCGTCAGCTTGATCGTCAGGCCCTTGTTGAGGAAGGCCATCTCCTGGAAGCGCCGCGCGAGCGTCTCGAAGGAGTACTCGGTGGTCTCGAAGACGTCCGGGTCGGCCCAGAACGTCACCGTGGTGCCGCTGTCCTCGACCTGCTCGTGCTTGGCCAGGGGCGCGGTGGGGACACCGAGCTTGTAGTCCTGCGTCCAGCGGTAGCCGTCGCGCTTGATGTCGACGGCGAGCTTGGTCGAGAGGGCGTTGACGACGGAGACGCCGACACCGTGCAAACCACCGGAGACGGCGTAGCCACCGCCGCCGAACTTGCCGCCCGCGTGCAGCACGGTCAGCACGACCTCGACGGCCGGCTTCTTCTCCACGGGGTGCATGTCCACGGGGATGCCGCGGCCGTTGTCGACCACGCGCACGCCGCCGTCGGCGAGGATCGTGACGTCGATCGTGTCCGCGTGACCGGCGAGGGCCTCGTCGACGGAGTTGTCGACGACCTCTTGCACCAGGTGGTGCAGGCCGCGCTCACCGGTCGAGCCGATGTACATGCCGGGTCGCTTGCGGACCGCGTCCAGACCTTCGAGGACGGTGATGGCGCTGGCGTCGTACGAGGCGGTGACCTCGCCGTTCTCACCGGCGGCAGCGGACGGGGTGTTCTCGTTGGGGTTGCCGGAATCGGCCACGAAGCGCCCTTTCTGGCACAGCACAGCCTTCCTGGGCAGACAGGAGCGGCTGCGTCGTTCAGCGATGGTCAGCGTCCGGCGGCGCCCTGGAGGGGCAGCGCGTCCGACCGCGTCATTCGGTGGGTCCCGCGAGGAGGGCGGGATTATTGACCAGTCTACCGGTAGCGCCGACATGAATGGGGGTTTGCCGGTACCTGAGTCCGCATGTGCCGCCCTGAGCGGGCGGCGACCGACTCCCCATATCCGGGCAGGGGCTCCAAGAGCCTCACACCGGCATTCAGCGCTTCGGCCTGTCAACCTCCGGCTACCGTGAGGGACGCCTCACCCGTACCGCCCGGTTTCCTGGCGCGCGAGGTCCGCCAACAGGGGGAAAGTGGCGGGTTCTTCGAGGTACGGGACGGGTGCGTCGAGCAGCGGGGCGTACGGGTGCGCCCTGCCTCACCCGTACGTGTCGCCCGGGCCCGTGCTCCCCGGGGCCCGCAGGCGCCCGTACCGGGTGGGCGGGCCTCCCGGCCCCAGGACCTTGATCATCCGGACCGTGCCGTGGCCCAGGTCCGCGTTCAGCCGGGCCACCAGCTGGGGCGCGAGCAGGCGCAGCTGCGTCGCCCACGCCGTGGAGTCGCACTGGACCGTGAGCACGCGCTCGTCGGGGTCCTCGTCGTAGCGCAGCGGGACGCAGTGCTTGGCCAGGTCGTCGCCGACGATCTGCGGCCAGCGGCCCATCACGCCGCCCACCGCGGCCGGGGTCTCCCAGCCGCGCTCGGTGATCAGCCGGTTGATCGCAGCGCCCAGCGGCTGCGGGTCGCGCCCGTCCGCGCGAGCGCCCGAGCGCAGGCCGCCGCCCCTTCTGGCCTGCTTCTTCTGCTGCGCGGCGGCGCCCCGCGCCTTGGCCTGCTCCTTGGCGGCGCGCAGCGCCACGCGCGCGAGGTCGACGCCGGAGGACTCGGGAACCTTGGGCGCGGGCGTCTCGTTACCGGAGTGCTCGCTCATACCCGCGCCACCTCCCCCGCGGCGACCTCGTACCGCGCCCCCGCGAGGACGCCCGGCACGTCGTCGTCCACGGCCGCCGTCACCAGCACCTGCTCGCCCGGAGCCACCAGCTCCGCCAGCCGTTCGCGGCGCCGGGCGTCCAGCTCCGCGAAGACGTCGTCCAGGACAAGCACCGGCTCGTTGCCCTCGGCCCGCAGCAGGTCGTACGAGGCGAGCCGCAGCGCCAGCGCGTACGACCAGGACTCGCCGTGGCTCGCGTACCCCTTGGCCGGGAGCTGGCCCAGCTTGAGCAGCAGGTCGTCGCGGTGCGGCCCGACAAGGGTGACGCCCCGCTCGATCTCCTGCTTGCGCACATCGGCGAGCGCGGCCATGAGCTGGCCGTACAGGTCCTCACGGGTGACGGCCTCGCCCTGCGCCGAGGGGCGGTACTCCAGCGCCACCGGACCGCCGCCGGGCGCCAGCTGCTCGTACGCCTTGTCGGCGAGCGGCTGGAGCGTCGCGATCAGGTCGAGGCGCTGGGCGAGCAGCTCCGCGCCCGTCCGCGCCAGATGCTGGTCCCACACGTCGAGCGTCGACAGGTCCATGCCACGGCCACCGTGGCGGCGGGCCATCGCGGCCGACTTCAGCAGGGTGTTGCGCTGTTTGAGGACGCGGTCGTAGTCGGAGCGGACGGCCGCCATGCGCGGGGAGCGCGCGGTGACCAGCTCGTCCAGGAACCGCCGCCGCTCGCCGGGGTCGCCCTTGACCAGCGCCAGATCCTCCGGCGCGAAGAGCACGGTCCGCACTATCCCCAGCACGTCACGCGGTCTGACCTGCGAGGACCGGTTGATACGGGCCCGGTTGGCCCGGCCCGGGTTCAGCTCGAGCTCGATCAGCTGGGAGCGCTCGCCCTGGGTCACGGCCGCGCGGATGATCGCCCGGTCGGCGCCCATGCGCACCAGCGGCGCGTCCGAGGAGACCCGGTGGCTGCCGAGGGTCGCCAGATAGCCGACCGCTTCGACGAGATTGGTCTTGCCCTGGCCGTTGGCGCCCACGAAAGCGGTGACGCCCGGGTCGAGCGGAACCTCGACCCGGGCGTACGAGCGGAAGTCGGCCAGTGAGAGATGCGTGACGTGCATGGTGGTGCGCCGACCTCCCCCGGCCCTGCCAACAGCCTGTGGATTACTTCTTGGACTCGACCGCGTGGCCGCCGAACTGGTTGCGCAGCGCCGCGATCATCTTCATCTGCGGGGAGTCGTCCTGCCGGGACGCGAACCGCGCGAACAGCGACGCGGTGATCGCGGGCAGCGGCACGGCGTTGTCGATGGCCGCCTCCACGGTCCACCGGCCCTCGCCGGAGTCCGCGGCGAAGCCGCGCAGCCGGTCGAGGTGCTCGTCCTCGTCGAGGGCGTTGACCGCCAGGTCCAGCAGCCAGGAACGGATGACCGTGCCCTCCTGCCAGCTGCGGAAGACCTCGCGGACGTCGGTGACGGAGTCGACCTTCTCCAGGAGCTCCCAGCCCTCGGCGTACGCCTGCATCATCGCGTACTCGATGCCGTTGTGGACCATCTTGGCGAAGTGGCCGGCGCCGACCTTGCCCGCGTGGACCGAGCCGAACTCGCCCTCGGGCTTCAGCGCGTCGAAGACCGGCTGGACCTTGGCCACGTTCTCGGCGTCGCCGCCGTACATCAGCGCGTAGCCGTTCTCCAGGCCCCAGACGCCGCCGGAGACACCGCAGTCGACGAAGCCGATGCCCTTGAGGCCCAGCTCGACGGCGTGCTTCTCGTCGTCGGTCCAGCGGGAGTTGCCGCCGTCGACGACCACGTCGCCGGGGGAGAGCAGCTCGGCCAGCTCGTCGATGGTCGACTGGGTCGCGGCACCGGCCGGAACCATCACCCAGACCACGCGCGGACCCTTGAGCTTGCCCACAAGCTCTTCGAGGCTGTGGACATCGGCGACGTCCGGGTTGCGGTCGTAACCGATGACGGTGTGGCCTGCGCGGCGAATCCGCTCGCGCATGTTGCCGCCCATCTTGCCGAGGCCGACGAGACCGAGCTCCATCACATGATCCTTTGACGTTGTGGCGTTCGTACCCGTGTCCGAGACTACGCCGGGACACGGGCACACACCTGTGGGGTCGGCCGCTCAGACGAACGCGGCCCCGCAGGTCAGCCGGGTGGATCAGCCGGAGAGACGCACCGGCATGATCAGGTACTTGTACGCGTCGTCCGCCTCGGCATCGAGCGCGGGCTTGCCGCTCAGCAGCGCCGGCTTGGTCGAGGTGGTGAAGGAGAGCTGGGCGACCGGGGAGTCGATGGCGCTCAGGCCGTCGAGCAGGAAGGTCGGGTTGAAGGCGATCGAGATGTCGTCGCCCTCCAGGTTGGCGTCGACCCTTTCCACAGCCTGTGCGTCGTCGCTGGAACCGGCCTCCAGGATGAGCACGCCCTGCTCGAAGCTGAGGCGGACCGGCGTGTTGCGCTCGGCGACCAGGGAGACGCGCTTGACGGCCTCGACGAAGGGCGCGGTCTCGATCACCGCGACCGAGTTGAACTCGGTGGGGAACAGCGTCCGGTACTTCGGCAGGTCGCCTTCGAGCAGGCGAGTGGTGGTGCGGCGGCCGGCGCCCTCGAAGCCGATCAGGCCCTCACCGGCACCCGAGCCCGACAGGGCGAGCGTGACCGTGTCACCGCTGGTCAGGGCCTTGGCGGTGTCCAGAAGCGTCTTGGCGGGCACCAGGGCGACCGCGGAGGCGTCCGGGTTCTCCGGCTTCCACAGGAACTCGCGGACCGCGAAGCGGTAGCGGTCGGTCGAGGCCAGGGTGACCGTGTCGCCCTCGATCTCGATCCGGACGCCGGTCAGCACGGGCAGGGTGTCGTCGCGCCCGGCGGCGATGGCGACCTGGGCGGCGGCGGAGGCGAAGACCTCACCGGGAACGGTGCCGGTGGCGGTCGGCATCTGCGGCAGCGCCGGGTACTCCTCCACAGGCAGGGTGTGGAGGGTGAAGCGGGAGGAGCCGCAGACCACCGTCGCCCGTACACCGTCTGTAGAAATCTCCACCGGGCGGTTGGGCAGGGCGCGGCAGATGTCGGCGAGCAGGCGGCCGGAGACGAGCACCGTGCCGTCCTCGTCGACCTCGGCCTCGACCGAGACCCGCGCCGAGACCTCGTAGTCGAAGCTGGAGAAGCTGAGGGCGCCGTCCTCCGCCTTCAGAAGAAGGCCCGCGAGCACCGGCGCGGGCGGACGGGCCGGGAGGCTGCGGGCCACCCACGCCACCGCCTCCGCGAGAACATCGCGCTCCACCCGGATCTTCACCGGAACCGCCTCCTGCTGTTGCTGGCTCGCCCTGCTGGCTTTCGTCGTCGGCTGTATCGCCGGGGACCAGTCTGACGTACGCCGCTGACACTCGGTGCGAGTCGGGGTCAAGTCGTGGCGAGAGGTCCGGGAGCCGCCGGGCTCCAGTTGTGCACAGGCCCCACTTCGAAGCGAAATCCGAGCTAACTCTAAGTGGGAGTAGTAGTAGGGCCTGTGGAAACCGTGGATAACCCCGTTTTCGCAGGTCAGGCCCACTTTTTTGTCCACCGAGCCTGTGGGTGGAGGCGGTGGACAACTCACCGGTTCTGTGGACACCCGAAAGTTCTGCACACCCGATGCACAGGCAGGGCCCACTTCTCCCCAGAGCTGTCCCCAGCTTTACCCACGTTCCCCACAGCCCAACCGGCCTCGTTGGTGTGACGCCTTTCACTCGACACGGTGATGGGGGGTGTTGCGTTGCCGAACAGTGGACAGCGCTGTGGAGAAGCTGTGGGCAACGGGCCCCAGCCTGTGGGCCGCCGGTGGACAACTTTGACCACAGGCTGTGGACAGAAAATTCATCCACAGCCTGTGGAGCACGCTCACGCACAAATCCACAAGCATCTGACCTGGGGTGATGGAGTATCAGGGCGTCGGCCTGTGGAAGCAATCTGGACAACTGAACAGTCCCCAGGGTGTGGACAGGAAAAAGTACCCGGATCTGTGGAGAACCCCCTCTGACCGGCGCGTATTCGAACACCGGGAGCCGGAGCGAGCCGTACGGACCGGCCGCGACGGGCCGTACACAGGGGCGGGAACAGCGCTGCGGCGAGGCTTTGAGCAACGCGGGAGGATGCCGCAGAGAGGCTCCACGCGCGCGTAGCGCGACGGAAAAGGGCGCCCGGGACAGGTGTCCCGGGCGCCCTGAGAGGCTCTGCCAGCGGTCTGCTCAGCCGTTCTTGATGCGGTTGGTGAGCTCGGTGACCTGGTTGTAGATGGAGCGTCGCTCGGCCATCAGCGCGCGGATCTTGCGGTCGGCGTGCATCACCGTCGTGTGGTCGCGGCCGCCGAACTGCGCCCCGATCTTCGGCAGCGAGAGGTCGGTGAGCTCGCGGCACAGGTACATGGCGATCTGGCGGGCCGTCACCAGGACCCGGCTGCGCGAGGATCCGCACAGGTCCTCGACGGTGAGACCGAAGTAGTCGGCCGTCGCCGCCATGATCGCGCCGGCCGTGATCTCCGGCGCCGAGTCCTCGCCGCCGGGGATCAGGTCCTTCAGCACGATCTCGGTGAGCCCCAGGTCCACCGGCTGCCGGTTGAGCGACGCGAACGCCGTCACCCGGATCAGCGCGCCCTCCAGCTCGCGGATGTTCCGCGAGATCCGGGACGCGATGAACTCCAGCACCTCCGGCGGGGCGTTGAGCTGCTCCTGCACCGCCTTCTTACGGAGGATCGCGATACGCGTCTCCAGCTCCGGCGGCTGCACGTCGGTGGTCAGACCCCACTCGAAACGGTTCCTCAGCCGGTCCTCCAGCGTCATCAGCTGCTTGGGCGGCCGGTCGGAGGAGAGCACGATCTGCTTGTTGGCGTTGTGGAGCGTGTTGAACGTGTGGAAGAACTCCTCCTGCGTCGACTCCTTGCTCGCCAGGAACTGGATGTCGTCGACCAGAAGGATGTCCACGTCCCGGTACCGCTTGCGGAAGGTGTCGCCCTTGCCGTCGCGGATCGAGTTGATGAACTCGTTGGTGAACTCCTCGGAGCTCACGTAGCGCACGCGCGTGCCGGGGTAGAGGCTGCGGGCGTAGTGCCCGATGGCGTGCAGCAGATGCGTTTTGCCAAGGCCCGACTCCCCGTAGATGAAGAGCGGGTTGTACGCCTTGGCCGGCGCCTCGGCGACGGCTACGGCCGCCGCGTGCGCGAACCGGTTCGAGGAACCGATGACGAACGTGTCGAAGAGGTACTTGGGGTTGAGGCGCGCGTGCGGCTCGCCGGGGCCGCCCGGCTGGGACGCCGAGGACGACGAGGGGCCACCCATCGGACGCGGGGCGCCGCCGCCCGGCTGCGGGCCGCCGTGGTGCTGCGGGGCCTGCGGCTCGGGGCGCTCGTGCCGGTCCGGGCGCTGCTGCTCGTACGGCTGCGACTGCTGCTCGTACGGCGGGCGCTCGGGCATCTGCGGCTGCCGGTAGTCGTGCTGCGGCTGCTGCGGGCGGGCGGTCGCGTACGGGTCGCGCTCCTGGAAGCCGCCCAGGCGCGGCTGCTGCCAGGACAGGTCCTCCTGGGCTCGCGGCCAGGCGCCGGGCTCGGGGCGCTGCTGCTGGTAGTCCGGGTACGCGGGGCGCACGGTCGGCAGGCCGTCGTCGGCCGGGCGGCCGTAGGCGTCGTCCTGGTAGCGCGGCGGCTGCTGCTGGGGCGGCGCGGACTGCGGGCCGCCGCCGGGAGGCTCGCCCACGGAGTCGTCGACGGTGATCGCGATCCGGATCGGGCGGCCGCACTCACGGCTGAGCGTGTCGCTGATCAGCGGGGCCAGCCGACCCTCCAGGACGCGCTTGCCCCACTCGTTGGGGACGGCGAGCAGCGCCGTGTCGGCGACCAGGGCGAGCGGCTGGCAGCGCTCGATCCACTGCTTGTCTTTTGGCTCGATGCCCTGCTGGCCCTCCGCGAGGAGCTGCTCCAGCACTCGTGGCCACACTGCGGCAAGATCGGCAGGTACGTCAGCCACAAGGCACGCTCTCTCGCAGGTCCCACGAATGTGTGGTTCTCGGGACGGGATGGAAGGACAGGCAAGGACAGAAAGGAAAAGAGTCGGGGTCGAGCCACGGTAGTCGCGGCGACTGACGTGGTTCAAGTTGTTGTCCACAGGCTGTGCACAGCGGGCCCCGGGAAGACGCTGGTTTGACCGGATGGCGTAGTCGCGCGTACCGTAACCAGGTCGAGTTGTCGATGGCTGCTGCCGCCTGCCTCCGATGGGCAAAGATCACGGTCTGTGATCGTGAAGCGGTGCACTCGGGCGTATTGCGAGCTTCGCGAATTGCGAGCTTCTCGTGGGCGCACGGTGACAGCCAGGCGATGTCCCGCCACCACCGAATCATTTCTGGAGCCCCCGAGTGAGCAAGCGCACCTTCCAGCCGAACAACCGTCGTCGCGCCAAGACCCACGGCTTCCGCCTGCGGATGCGGACCCGTGCCGGCCGCGCCATCCTCGCGAACCGCCGTGGCAAGGGCCGCGCCAGCCTGTCCGCCTAATCGCATACAGGTCATGACGTGCTGCCTACCGAGAATCGGCTGAGGCGGCGCGAAGACTTCGCGACCGCGGTACGCCGAGGACGCCGGGCCGGTCGCCCGCTCCTCGTCGTCCATCTACGCAGCGGTGCAACGGACCCGCACGCGCCTGGGGAGAGCGCTCCCCCGACGCGTGCGGGTTTCGTCGTCAGCAAGGCCGTGGGTGTAGCGGTCGTCCGCAACCTGGTGAAGCGCAGGCTTCGCCATCTGATGCGCGATCGGCTGTCCCAGCTGCCCCCCGGTAGCCTGGTGGTCGTACGAGCATTGCCCGGCGCGGGCGATGCCGATCATGCACATCTGGCCCGAGACCTGGACGCCGCCCTCCAGCGGCTGCTGGGAGGGGGTGCGCGATGAAGTACCCGCTGCTGGCCCTGATCAAGTTGTACCAGTGGACGATCAGCCCGCTGCTCGGGCCCGTCTGCAGGTACTACCCGTCGTGTTCCCACTACGGATTCACGGCCATTGACCGGCATGGCGCGGTGAAGGGCACGGCACTGACCGCCTGGCGCATTCTGCGGTGCAACCCGTGGTCGCCGGGCGGCGTGGACTACGTCCCCGAACGCAAGCGCCCTCGTTGGCACGAGGCGCTGCGCAATGCCTGGCGCGGCGACAAGGGCGGGCACTTTGCCGCCGAGACCGAGCCCAGCCCGGCCGCAGAGACCTCGCCCAATGCTCAAGGAGCCTGATTAGTGGACACGATTGCCAGTCTGTTCAGCTTTATCACCACCCCTGTTTCCTGGGTCATCGTCCAGTTCCACAAGCTGTACGGCGCGATCTTCGGCCCGGACACGGGCTGGGCCTGGGGACTGTCCATCGTGTCCCTGGTGGTGCTGATCCGGATCTGTCTGATCCCGCTCTTCGTGAAGCAGATCAAGTCGACCCGGAACATGCAGGCGCTCCAGCCGAAGATGAAGGCGATCCAGGAGCGCTACAAGAGCGACAAGCAGCGTCAGTCCGAAGAGATGATGAAGCTGTACAAGGAGACGGGCACCAACCCGCTCTCCTCGTGTCTTCCCATCCTGGCGCAGTCGCCGTTCTTCTTCGCGCTCTACCACGTGCTCAGCAACATCGCGAGCAACAAGAAGGTCGGCGTCATCGACCAGTCGCTGCTCGACAGCGCGCGTAACGCCCACATCTTCGGCGCCCCGCTGGCCGCCAAGTTCACCGACAGTGCCTCCAAGGTCGACGCCCTCGGCGCCACGCTGACCGACGTCCGCGTCGTGACCGCGATCATGATCGTGCTGATGTCCGCCTCGCAGTTCTTCACCCAGCGCCAGCTGATGACGAAGAACGTGGACCTCTCGGTGAAGACGCCGTTCATGCAGCAGCAGAAGATGCTGATGTACGTCTTCCCGGTCATGTTCGCCGTGATGGGCATCAACTTCCCCGTCGGTGTCCTCGTCTACTGGCTGACCACCAACGTGTGGACCATGGGCCAGCAGATGTACGTGATCAACCAGAACCCGACGCCGGGCTCGAAGGCGCAGGCCAGCTACCTGGAGCGGCTGAGCAAGAGCATCGCCGCCCACAGCGACGTCCGTGGCAAGCGCCGTCGCGCCGTGGTCCAGGCGATCGTGGCCAAGGGCCCGGACCGCAACGACAACGAGCGCAAGTTCATCACCGGCCTGGCCAAGCAGGGCTTCGCGGCCCAGGCCGACGGCTCCGTGGTGAAGAGCGAGACCACCGTGGCCGAGGCGGAGGGCAGCGGGCCCAAGCGGCAGCAGCCCAAGCGCCAGACCAAGGCCCAGCGCCAGTCCGGTGCGGCCGCCCAGCAGGGCACGGCCGACGCCGAGGAACCGGCGAAGACCTCGCTGGACAAGGGCACGTCGGACGAGGACTCCGGGGCGAAGCAGGACGCGCCGCAGGACGCCAAGTCCAAGTCGGCCGCCAAGCCGGCCTCCGGTACCGCACGCAGCAAGGCCCAGTCAGGACAGCGCAAGGGTCAGCAGCGGCCCAAGCACCCGTCCAAGAAGTAAGAAGGAGTCCATCCGTGACGGAAGGCACCACCCCGGCCGCCGAGGGTGTCGACACCCTGTCCCGCCTGGAGCAGGAGGGGGAGATCGCCGCCGACTACCTTGAGGGCCTGCTCGACATCGCCGACCTGGACGGCGACATCGACATGGACGTCGAGGCGGACCGTGCCGCGGTTTCGATCATCAGCGACTCCGGCAGCCGCGACCTGCAGAAGCTCGTCGGCCGTGACGGTGAGGTGCTGGAGGCGCTCCAGGAGCTGACGCGGCTGGCCGTGCACCGGGAGACCGGCGACCGCAGCCGTCTGATGCTCGACATCGCGGGCTTCCGGGCCAAGAAGCGCACGGAGCTGGCCGAGCTGGGTGCCAAGACTGCGGACGAGGTCAAGAACTCCGGCCAGCCGGTGAAGCTCCAGCCCATGACGCCGTTCGAGCGCAAGGTCGTGCACGATGCGGTCGCCGCCGCCGGTCTGCGCAGCGAGTCCGAGGGCGAGGAGCCGCAGCGCTTCGTCGTCGTGCTCCCCGCCTGAGCGTTCTTTGCTTGTTCGGCCCCGTCTGTTCGCAGGCGGGGCCGATCTTTGTCAGCCTGATAGTCAGCCACCCCAGCGCGGGAAGCGCGGTACGGAAGGACGGTCCCCCGTGACGGAGGCAGCAGCAGAGCTTCCCCAGGCGCCCGAAGAGGCGCGCGCGGTATTCGGCGAGTACTTCCCGGAAGCCGTCCGGTACGCCGAGCTGCTCGCGGACGCGGGAGTCAAGCGCGGCCTGATCGGTCCGCGCGAGGTGCCCCGCCTCTGGGAGCGCCATCTGCTCAATTGCGCCGTGCTCTCCGAGGTCGTCCCCGAGGGCGTCACGGTCTGCGATGTCGGCTCCGGGGCCGGTCTGCCCGGCATCCCGCTGGCGCTGGTGCGCCCGGACCTGAAGATCACGCTCCTGGAGCCGCTGCTGCGGCGCACCAATTTCCTCCAGGAAGTCGTGGAGCTGCTGGGCCTGGACCATGTGACCGTGGTGCGCGGCCGGGCCGAGGAGATGCTGGGCAAGGTGCAGCCGGTGCATGTGGTCACGGCCCGTGCGGTGGCCCCGCTGGACCGGCTGGCTGGGTGGGGCGTGCCGCTGCTGCGTCCCTACGGCGAGATGCTGGCGCTCAAGGGCGACACCGCCGAGGAGGAGATCCAGGGTGCGCGGGCCGCGCTGAGCAAGTTGGGTGTGGTGAACACCTCAGTGCTGCATGTCGGTGAGGGCATCGTGGACCCGCTGTCCACGGTCGTGCGGGTCGAGGTCGGGGAGAGCCCGGGCGGCGTGCGGTTCGCCGCCAAGCGCGCCAAGGCCGCCAGGACCGGCCGTACCAGGCGCCGCCGCTGACTCGCAGGGGCCGCCGAGGGATGGATGCTCCATAGAAGGCGCGATACGTACGCATTTCGGAGTGTCGTAACGATCTGACCGCAGGGCGCGTGCATCGTGTTTCACGTGAAACGTCGCTCTCTGCTGCATGGAATCATCAGCCGCGGCCGTAATGCCGCGCCTCGCGACCGCAAGCCCTTGGGCGGGGCGTTGGAGTCCCCTTCACGGGCTACGGAGTTGTCCACAGAGGTGGATTCATCCACAGAAGAACGGGCCTCGCTGGTTCACGACCCCGAAAGCATGGCAGGCTCTGTGCATTGCGAGCCTGAAGTCGAGGAGAGTGAATCCTTGCGGTCCGACGCCAACATCGCGGGACCGATGACCGATCCGGTCCCCGGTCCCCGTACCGAGTCGGCGGGGGAGGATGTTTCACGTGAAACACCGCCCCCGATGGACGACACCCCCATCGGTCGTGCTGCCCAGCTGGCGGTGGAAGCTCTCGGCCGTGCCGGCGAGGGCCTGCCCCGGCCGGAGCAGACACGCATCATGGTGGTCGCCAACCAGAAGGGCGGCGTGGGAAAGACCACCACTACGGTCAATCTCGCCGCCTCCCTGGCACTGCACGGCGCCCGGGTTCTGGTGGTCGACCTCGACCCGCAGGGCAACGCCTCCACCGCGCTGGGGATAGACCACCACGCCGAGGTCCCCTCGATCTATGACGTCCTGGTGGAAAGCAGACCGCTCTCCGAGGTCGTCCAGCCGGTCCGGGACGTGGAGGGCCTCTTCTGCGCACCGGCCACGATCGACCTGGCCGGTGCGGAGATCGAGCTGGTGTCCCTGGTGGCACGGGAGAGCCGGCTGCAGCGCGCCATCCAGGCGTACGAGCAGCCGCTGGATTACATCCTGATTGACTGCCCGCCGTCCCTGGGACTCCTCACCGTCAACGCGCTCGTCGCCGGTGCCGAGGTCCTGATCCCGATCCAGTGCGAGTACTACGCGCTGGAAGGGTTGGGGCAGCTGCTGAGGAACGTCGATCTGGTGCGCGGGCATCTCAACCCCGCACTGCATGTCTCGACGATCCTGCTCACCATGTACGACGGCAGGACCAGGCTCGCCTCCCAGGTGGCCGACGAGGTGCGCAGCCACTTCGGCCACGAGGTCCTGCGGACGAGCATCCCGCGATCGGTCCGTATCTCGGAGGCTCCGAGCTACGGCCAGACGGTGCTCACCTATGACCCGGGCTCCAGCGGTTCGCTCTCGTATCTCGAAGCCGCCCGCGAGATCGCACTGCGCGGCGTCGGCATCAACTACGACCCGACGCACATCCCCGTGGGCAGTCAGAACAACCAGCACAGCATGTCGGAGGGGATCCAGTGAGTGAGCGACGTAGAGGTCTGGGGCGCGGGCTCGGTGCGCTGATCCCCGCCGCCCCGCAGGAGAAGCCCGCACCCGCGATGGGGACGGCTTCCACGTCCCCGGCGGCGGTGCCGGTGCTGACCGCGGAGCGCGGGGTGGCGGCAGCGAAGGTAGCCGCGCTCGCGGCGACTTCTGTTTCACGTGAAACATCGGTGCCGGTCCAGGCGCCCGAGCCGGCGACGCCGCAGTTGAAGGCGCCCGCGGGGGCGTACTTCGCGGAGCTGCCGCTGGACTCGATCACGCCCAACCCGCGCCAGCCGCGTGAGGTGTTCGACGAGGACGCCCTCGCCGAGCTCATCACCTCCATCAAGGAAGTCGGGCTCCTCCAGCCCGTCGTCGTACGGCAGCTGACGCCCGAGCGCTTCGAGCTCATCATGGGCGAGCGGCGCTGGCGGGCCTGCCGTGAGGCGGGCCTGGAGCGGATCCCCTCGATCGTGCGGGACACCGACGACGACAAGCTGCTCCTGGACGCACTCCTGGAGAACCTGCACCGCTCCCAGCTGAACCCGCTGGAAGAGGCGGCGGCGTACGACCAGCTGCTGAGGGACTTCGAGTGCACGCATGACCAGCTGGCCGACCGCATCGGCCGGTCGCGTCCGCAGGTCTCCAACACCCTGCGCCTGCTGCGGCTCTCGCCGCCGGTTCAGCGCAGGGTGGCGGCCGGGGTCCTCTCGGCGGGCCACGCCCGGGCGCTGCTCTCCGTCGACGACTCGGACGAGCAGGACCGGCTGGCTCATCGCATCGTGGCCGAGGGGCTTTCGGTGCGGGCGGTCGAAGAGATCGTGACCCTGCTGAACTCGGAGCCCAAGAGCGCGGCCAAGGCGAAGGGCCCGCGCGCCGGGACCCGGCTGGCGCCCGCGCTCTCCGATCTGGCCTCCCGGCTCTCGGACCGCTTCGAGACGCGGGTGAAGGTCGACCTCGGCCAGAAGAAGGGAAAGATCGTCGTCGAGTTCGCTTCGATGGACGATCTGGAGCGGATCCTCGGGACCCTCGCCCCGGGTGAGGGACGGGTCCTCAACAAGGGCCTCGCCGGGGAGTCCGAGGAGAGCGAAGAAGCCTGAGCCGGTGACCCACTCACCGTCTGAGCCACGGCAGTTGTCGTGAAGGGCGGGCTGTGTTCCGATGCATACAGGAACACAGCCCGCCCTTTGCTGTTGTGCGGTATCCGCACTGACAATGGGTGGATACGATGCGTTCTGGTATGGCACATCCACCTTGGGCCACTTCGGAGGGAGGGCGGGGAGCCATGCGAACGGTGAGCCGTACCCGACTGGTGACAGCGGGGCTGGGCCTCGGGGTGGTCGGCGGGTTCGTCGGCGGCCTTCTCCGGGAACGGAGTGTGCTGGCAGCCGCCCAGGGGGCGGCAGGCGAGGGAAGCGAGGAACAGCCTTCATGGGGCGTCGGCTTGCACCGCTCACGCTGGACAACCTTCCGGACCTTCCCAAGCGCTGCCGCGCCTGTGTCTTCTGGGAACTTGACCCCGTCAGTGGAGAGGCCGCGATAAAGGCGGGGACGCCGGAGCTCGAAAAGGAAGCCTGGATATCGGCCGTGCTCCTGGAGTGGGGCTCCTGCGGCCGGGTCGTCTACGTCGACGATGTGCCGGTGGGCTTCGTCCTCTACGCCCCGCCCGCGTATGTGCCGCGTGCCACGGCGTTCCCCACCAGCCCGGTGTCCCCCGACGCGGTGCAGCTCATAACGGGGTGGATCATGCCCGGGTACCAGGGCCAGGGGCTGGGGAGAGTGATGGTGCAGACGGTCGCCAAGGATCTGCTGCGCCGGGGCTTCAAGGCCATCGAGGCGTTCGGGGACGCCCGTTGGCACGAGCCCGCGTGTGTGCTGCCCGCCGACCATCTGCTGGCGGTGGGCTTCAAGACCGTACGGCCGCATCCCCGGCATCCCCGGCTGCGGCTGGAGCTGAGGACGACGCTCTCCTGGAAGGAAGACGTCGAACTGGCTCTGGACCGGCTGCTGGGAGCCGTCCAGAAGGAGCCCGCCCTGCGGCCGCTGTAGAGCGCGTCACCTTCGGCGGCAGGAGAAAGCGAACGGGCCCGAACCCCCCGAGGGGTCCGGGCCCGTGGCGTTGTTTCACGTGAAACAACGCGGCTGGGACTTATGCGCCGATGAAGCCGTCGAGGTCGCGCAGAAGAGCGGCCTTCGGCTTGGCGCCGACGATGGTCTTGGCCACCTCGCCACCCTGGTAGACGTTCAGGGTCGGGATGGACATCACACCGTACTTGGCGGCAGTGGCCGGGTTCTCGTCGATGTTGAGCTTGACGATCTCGATCTGGTCGCCGTGCTCCGCCGCGATGGCCTCCAGGGACGGGGCGATCTGGCGGCACGGACCGCACCACGCAGCCCAGAAGTCCACGAGTACGGGCTTGTCGCTCTTGAGGACGACCTCGTCGAAGTCGGCGTCGGTCACGTTCTTCAGGGTGCCGGCCACGGCAGCCTCCTTGCGGGGTGGGGTGAGGGGGTGGGGAGGGAAGGTCAGATGGTTCAGACGGCGGCCGCGGCGGCCTTCTCGTCGTCGGCGAGCGCGGCCAGGAAGCGCTCGGCGTCGAGAGCGGCGGAGCAGCCGGTACCGGCGGCGGTGATCGCCTGCCGGTAGGTGTGGTCCACCACGTCACCGGCGCCGAAGACACCGGTCAGGTTGGTGCGGGTGGAGGGCGCGGCGACCTTGAGGTAGCCCTCGTCGTCCAGGTCGAGCTGGCCCTTGAAGAGCTCGGTGCGCGGGTCGTGGCCCACGGCGATGAAGAGTCCGGTCACCGCCAGCTCGGAGGTCTCGCCCGTCTTGGTGTTGCGCAGGGTCAGACCGGAGAGCTTCTGGTCGCCGTGGATCTCGGCGACCTCGCTGTCCCAGGCGAACTTGATCTTCGGGTCGGCGAAGGCGCGCTCCTGCATCGCCTTGGAGGCACGCAGGCTGTCCCGGCGGTGGACGATGGTGACCGACTTGGCGAAGCGGGAGAGGAAGGTCGCCTCCTCCATCGCGGTGTCGCCGCCGCCGACCACGGCGATGTCCTGGTCCTTGAAGAAGAACCCGTCGCAGGTGGCACACCAGGAGACGCCGCGCCCGGAGAGCTTGTCCTCGTTCGGCAGGCCGAGCTTGCGGTGCTGGGAGCCGGTGGTGACGATCACGGCCTTGGCGCGGTGGACGGTGCCGGCGGTGTCCGTGACGGTCTTGATCTCGCCGCTGAGGTCGACGGCCACGACGTCGTCCGGGAGCAGCTCGGCGCCGAAGCGCTCGGCCTGCGCCCGCATGTTGTCCATGAGGTCCGGGCCCATGATCCCGTCGCGGAACCCGGGGAAGTTCTCCACCTCGGTGGTGTTCATCAGCGCACCACCGGCGGTGACGGCGCCCTCGAACACCAGCGGCTGAAGCGACGCACGCGCGGTGTAGAGCGCGGCCGTGTAGCCGGCCGGCCCGGAGCCAATGATGATCACGTTACGGACGTCGCTCACGGGTTTCTTCCTCGTCTCTGCGGACTGCCTACTGCCTACCGGGGCCCGGTCCAGGACTCTCACCCCACCCAACGGATCCTACGGGGCGAGCATTCCCCGGGCGTCTCACCGACGGGGATAGGCGTGGGTCAGCAGCAGCTTGCCCTTGGCGTCGGGCGCCGTGGTCTCGCAGGCCGCGTCGACGACGTACGCCTGGACCTGTGAGCTGTCCGTGGGGTGCGGAAGGACGACGAGGTACGCCCGGGTCCCCCGGTACTCACCGGTTTCGGCGGCGAGCGGGGTCTCCGAGGTCCGGCCGGTGCCCGCCTGTACGCACGGCGGCACGCCGACGTCTACGCCGAGCTTCGGGGAGTCGGACGTGACACCGAGGTCCGGCTTCTTGCCCGACGGGGAGGTCTCGGCGCTCTCCAGGGTGTGCGGGGAGGACAGCAGCGTCTGCACCTGCCCGGCGAGGGAGGCGTCGGAGAAGACGGCCCCGCCCGGCTGGGGGGAGGCGGCGGCGGACTTCTGGGCGGGGGTGTCGTCGGACGGCTGGAGCGTCTGCACCAGGAAGACGCCCACCCCGATCGCCGCGGCGCCGAAGACGGCTCCGAGCACGGCCGTGCGGCGACGCCGAGGGGTACGGGGACGGCCGGGGCCGGTGGCCGCCCTGGGACGCCCGGCCGGGCGGTCTGCCGCGGGAGCGTCGGCAGGGACGGATCCGAGCGATGTTTCACGTGAAACACGCGCCGCGTCGTCGGCCGACTCGGCGGCCACGGGCGCTTCCGCTGTGGCGGATACCGCGGTCGCCCCGACGGGCACGGACGTCTGCGCGGGCGCCGTGGCGTCGAGGAGGGCCTCGGCGGCCAGCGCCGCGTCGATCCGGCCCGCGACGTCGGCGGGCATGCGCGGCGGCCCGGGCAGGGTGCCGAGCAGCTCGCGGATCTCCGTCAAGGAGGCGTGGACGTCCGCGCAGAGGTCGCAGCCGTCCAGGTGCCGGCGTACGTCGGCCGTACGGGAGGGGGGCAGCAGGCCCTCGTGGAGGTCGGAGATCTCCGAGACGTCCGGGTGCTGAGTCATGTCGGCCGTGGATGTCACGTGCGCCCACCTCCGCCCTTCACAGCAGCAGGATCATTCGGTCCTGCGTCCCTTGGTCCCGACGCAGGTGGGACGGATGTCCCCGGCGTCCGGTTCCTTCCCCCACCGCGCTCATGGCTATCCCCCGTATCGCCCGTGTCACCGCGCAGATGACCGAGCAGGGGTTGCAGCCGCGCCCGGCCCCGGGCGCAGCGGCTCTTGACGGTCCCCACCGGCACGTCGAGGACCTCCGCCGCCTCCGCCACCGGATAGCCCTGCATGTCGACCAGGACCAGGGCGGCGCGCTGTTCGGCCGGAAGCGTCCCCAGCGCCTTCACCAGCTGCCGGTGGAGGTCCTGGCGCTCCGCCGGGGCCTCGGCCGACTCGTGGGGCTCCAGGAGCAGCTCCAGGCGCTCCGCGTCGTCGACCGGCGAGGTCTTGCGGGACGCCGCCTTGCGGGCCCGGTCGAGGCAGGCGTTCACCGTGATGCGGTGCAGCCACGTCGTGACGGCCGACTGGCCGCGGAAGGTGTGTGCGGCCCGGTAGGCCGACACCAGGGCGTCCTGGACGGCGTCGGCGGCCTCCTCGCGGTCGCCCAGCGTCCGCAGGGCGACCGCCCAGAGTCTGTCCCGGTGGCGGCGGACGAGCTCGCCGAAGGCGTCGGGGTCACCGTCGACATGGCGAGCCAGCAGGTCCTGGTCGCTCGCGTCGCCGTATGCGGCGTCGTCCAACGGTGAGCCCCCTCCCCGCGCTGTCGGATCTTCCTGGCGGACCTTCCGGATCAGCCGGTGAACTTCACGTCCGTTATGGCCTGCTTGTAACCCGGGTCGCTGAATTCGTCGTTCGGCGCGTACGGCGCCGCCGTGATCCACAGGAGGACGTAGCGGGTCTTCACCGGCTTCGTCGCCTTGAGGGCGGCCGCGGTGCCGCTCGTCGTCGTGGTCGCGATCTGCTTCATCGACTCGACCGGCGCACTCGACGACATGGAGTCCGCTGCGTACAGCGCCAGCGTCGTGTGGTCGCCGCCGTACCGGAGCGCTATCGACGCCCCCGACACGTCCTTCTCGGACCCGAGGTCGTAGACGATGCCCACGCCCTCCTTGTAGGGAGCGAGCTTGGGGCCGCCCCGGTAGCTCTTGGAGCGCCAGTACGTGGAGGTGCTGCCGTCGTAGGTGTTGCCCACGTCCTTGGCGTTCTGCAGCTTGCCGTCCGGGGCGTACTCCTCCGCGCCCTGGATCCGCAGCGGCACCGGCGCCTTCGGTTTGTCGCCGTCGCTCTTGTTCGGCTGCTGGGACGTGCCGGACTCGCCGGAACCCTTGTCGTGGCCCAGGAGCTTGTCCGCGAGCTGCCAGCTACCGAGGCCGAGCGCGGCGATCAGCAGCGCCGAGACGGCCCACTTGATCGCCTTGCCGGTACGGCCCTGGAGTGCGGGCGGCGGGGCCTGCACGACCTGGGTGACCGCCGGGTGCGGGCCCGCGGGCGGGCGGCCGTAGGTGCCCTGCTGGTAGGTGGTGCGCTGGTACTCGGGCGGCGCGGTGAACGTGGGCTCCGGCGGGCGGATCCGCGGCATCGCCGAGACGGCCTTGACCAGCTCGTCCGGCGTGGTGCAGGCCGGCTCCTGGCGCGACGCGGTGGCGCCGTCGTTGGCCAGCGCCCGCATGGCGAGCTCGGACAGGCCCCGGTGGACGCCCGCGCGCACCTGGTCGGGAGCGATCAGGCCGACGCCCTTGGGCAGCCCGTGCAGGCCGTAGGCGTCGCTGTCGTACGGCCAGCGCTGGGTCAGCGAGGCGTACAGCAGCGCGCCGATCGCCTCCGTGTCGGTCCGCTGGGGGGTGTCGGAGGTGATGCCGCGCAGTGCGGCGTTCACCGCGAGCCCGCGGATGCGGTACTGCCCCGAGGAGGTCCGCAGGATCGCGCCGGGAGTCAGCCGCAGATGCGCGAGGCCCTCGCGGTGGGCCGCCGCCATGGCCTGGGAGACCTGGGTGACCAGCTGGTAGGCATCGTGCGCCTCCAGCGGGCCCAGGGCCAGCAGCGCGGTCAGCTCGGTGGCGTCCGGCAGCCACTCGTGGACCACATAGACGAGGTCGTTCTCCTCCACCGCGTCCAGGACCTGGACGAAGCGCGGGTCCCCCAGGAGCGCGGACGAGCGGGCGGCCGCCAGCACGGAACGCGCCCGCGGGTGGTCCGCCGGGAGCAGGTGCACCCCGACGGCGCGGCGGAGCTTTTCGTCGACCGCGCGCCAGCTGCTGAAACCGTCCAGACGGGTGACGCACTCTTCGAGCCGGTAGCGTCTGGCGAGCTTGTGGCCGCTGTGCAACTCCGGTGTGGCGATGGAGGGCTCGGTGGGCTTCCGTTCACCGCCCGTGTCGCCGGGGCCCTGCTCCGCCGTGTCTGCCGTGTCGATGGATTCCGCCGCCCCGTCGGTCGTGGCCCCGTCCGCCTTGGCGGTCAGCGGGTTGTCGCCGCTGTTGTCGGCCACGTCGACGGCAGCCGTGCTACGTTCCGCCACCGTCGTTCCTGCCTCCCCATCCGTTGCGTGCTGTCGGCCAGCCATGCAAAGTCCTGCCAATTGTGCCCACAGTCCGGCGCTATGCACGACACACGGCGGCGGACGATGGTTGTGCGCGGGAGAACGGACTCAGCGTCCGAGCCGTCCCCGCACCATTCCGACCATGGAGTTGAGCTCCTCGATCCGCATCTTCTTCGCCGCGGCGAAGAAGACACCGAGCAGCACGGCTCCGCCCGCCACGAGTGCCGCCAGCGAGCCGAGCGCCCCCTGGCCGAGCCCCTTGAGGACGATGTAGCCCAGCGCGCCGCCGATCCCGGCCGCCGGCACGGCCGCCAGGGACAGCCTCGCGTACGTACGCAGGACGCGCGCGCCGTCCAGGTCGCCGCCCAGGCGGTTGCGCAGCCGGCGCCAGGCCACTCCCACGCCCACGGCGTAGGCGAGACCGTAGGCGCCCGCCATCCCCACGACTGCCCACTGGGCGGGCAGGATCACGTAGCAGGCGGCCGAGGCGGCGGCGTTCACCGCGGCGACGATGACCGTGTTGTAGAACGGCGTCCGCGTGTCCTCGTACGCGTAGAAGCCGCGCAGGACGACGTACTGGACCGAGTACGGGATCAGTCCGAGGGCGAACGCCATCAGGATGAAGCCCATGGACCGGCCCGCCTCCACGCCGCTGCTGGAGTACAGCAGCGTGCACATCGGGACGCCGAGCGCGAGGAACATGAAGGAGACCGGGACGATCGCGACCGCCGAGTTGCGCAGGCCCTGCGAGATGTCGTCGCGGACCGCGCCCGGGTCGTTGTCGTGCGCGGCCCGGGAGATGCGCGGCAGCAGGGCCGCCATCACCGAGACCGTGATGATCGCCTGCGGCATGCCCCAGATCAGCTGGGCGTTGGAGTAGGCGAGGAAGCCGGCGCCGTGCTCGCCGGAGGCCTTTCCAGCCGCCGTGGCGAGCTGGGTGACGACGAGCACGCCGGCCTGGTTGGCGAGCACGAACAGCACGGTCCACTTGGCGAGCTGGACCGTCTTGCCGAGGCCGTGGCCCCGCCAGTCGAAGCGCGGCCGGAAGCGGAAGCCGGTCTCCCGCAGGTACGGGATCATCGCCAGGGCCTGGACGACCAGGCCGAGCAGGGTGCCGATGCCCAGGAGGCGGATGCCCTCCGGCGGGATCGTCTGCACACCCATGTGGGAGTCGGCCGAGGTGCCGTACACCCAGATGAACAGGCCGAACGTGCCGATCATGACGATGTTGTTGAGGACCGGAGTCCACATCATCGCGCCGAACTTGCCGCGGGCGTTGAGGATCTGGCCCATCACCACGTGCACACCCATGAAGAAGATCGTGGGCAGGCAGTAGCGGGCGAAGGTGACGGCCACGCTGTTGGCGGCCGTGTCGTCGGAGATGGTGCCCGACATCAGCTTGATCAACAGCGGGGCGGCGAAGACGACGATGGCGACGATGGCGCCGAGCGCCACCATGACGAGGGTCAGCAACCGGTTGGCGTACGCCTCGCCGCCGTCCTCGTCGTCCTTCATGGACCGCACCAGCTGCGGCACGAAGACCGAGTTCAGGCCACCGCCGACGGTGAGGATGTAGATCATCGTCGGCAGGGTGTACGCGACGGTGTACGTGTCGCCCAGCAGCGAGGTGCCAAGGGCGGCCGTGATCACCAGGCTGCGGACGAAGCCCGTCAGGCGCGACACGAGCGTGCCCGCGGCCATCACGGCGCTCGACTTGAGCAGCCCGGAGGCGCGGCCGCCGGACTTCTGCTGCGGCGCGGCGGGCAGCGGCTCGGGCTCCGGAGAGGCCGGCGCCGGGCCGGACCCCTGCTGGTCGCGGTAGAGGTACGCGAAGGCGTCCTGCCCGGGCGGCTCCTCGCCCGCCTGGGTGACCAGGTCGTCGACGCCCACGAACTGCGTGGTGCCGGCGGTGTCGCCGTACGGCAGATGGCGCGAGGGGCCGTCCGGCTCGGGCGGCGGGGTCTGCGCCCAGATCCGGGGGTCCGGCGCGTACTGCTGCGCGGGCGGCTGCTGGTAGAGCGGCTGCGGCTCGGCGTAGGTGCCCGGGGGCGGCGGCGGGTGCGCGGCGCGGTCGTACAGCGCCTCGGTCACCGGGTCCTGGGCGTACAGGTCCTGCGCCCGGTACGGATCGTTGCCGTAGGCGTCCTGGAAGTACGGGTCCGGCACGGGCTGCTGCGGCGGCACCTGCTCGGCGTAGGGAGGCACCGGGGGCGTGTTGCCGGACGACGCGGAGCCGCCGCCCGCGCCCTGCCCGCGGTCACCGTCGTACGGCGCGTTCATGGTTACCCCACCTCATCGTCCCCGGCCTGGCCGGCCACGGTGCATAGCGATAGCTCAATGCTCCACTTTCTCACCCGTGCCGGGCGAGGCCCCGCTTTCCGGACCGGTGTCCGGTGTCGGGTCACTCGGCTGCTCGGGATCGTCGCCGCCGTCCGCCTCCGCGCCGTCGCCCTCCCCGGTCTCCCCGGCCGCCTTCCGGGCCGTGGACCGCTTGCGCTGGGTGTACATCCTGATGCCCGCCAGGACGAGCAGCAGGACACCGCCGGCGATCACCAGCATCACGGTCGGGGTGATCTCGGAGACCTTGACCGTGAACTCCATCGGATCGCCGTAGGGCGTGCCGTCCTGCGTGTAGAGCCGTGCGGTCACCTGGACGGGGCCGTTGGCGTTCGCGGTGGCCGTGAACTTCACCGACTGGCTGTGACCGCCGTCGATCTTGACCGGCTGTCCACCGTTCGCGTCCTCGTTGGTGGTCACCTTGAGGCGGGAGGGGTTGCTCGGCTCCAGCCGCAGCACCAGATTGCCCACGGGCTGGACCAGCTGGTTCTGCACGGTGACGGCGAGGGTGGCGCTGCGCCCCGACATGGTGGCCGTGGACTTCTGGATGAGCCGCACCTCGCCGGTGAGGCCGTCCAGATAGCTCTGTACCCCGGCCCGGTAGATCGCGGCCCCTTCGCGGTCGTCGCGCCAGGACGTCGACATCTCGCGGTTGATGGCGTTGCCGAAGGGCGTGACGACGCGGTCGGGCGCGGTCAGGATGACCTTGAACTTGTCCAGGGTGCCCTGGGTGCCCTTCATGTCCTGGAACGCCTGCACCGGCAGTTCCTGCTTGCGCAGCGATCCGGGGTACGAGGAGGAGCCGGGCACCCGGGCGGTGGCGCGCGCGTCCGGCTTGGCCGTGGCGGCCGCGGTGAGGTCGAGCGGCTGGGTCCAGCGCTGCGCGCTCAGGGCGCGGATGGCGCTCGCCATCGTCTGGGCCTGGCTGGCGGACGGCATCCGCTGCGGGGCGACGACGATGCTGCGCTGCTTCTCGGTGTCCTGGAGCGTGATCGCCAGCGTCTGGGCGAGGAACTCCTGGATCGCCGGCGTGGAGTTCCCGGCCCTGGACATGTCGCCCTCGAACGCCGTCGAGAGGCGGGCGTCGGAGACCACGGCGGTGGTGCCGCCGCCGATCGGCCGGGCCGCCGACGGCGAGTAGGAGAGGTTGTTGGTCTCGCGGAGGCTGTCGCTGCGGGCGATCACGTTGTGGGCGCCCGCCGAGGTGGCCACGTCGACGATCGAGGGGTCCACCGCGCCCTGCACCGGCCAGGCGAAGTCGACCGAAGGAGTCACATGGAGGATGGTCTCCACGGTCTTCTCGGCCACCTCGGTGGCGCCCTGCAGGTGGCTGAGCGACCCGGAGACGTCCTTGCCGCGGTGGGCGAGCGAGGCCAGGTCCGGGTCGGCGAAGGGCAGTGCGACGACCTTCTGGCCCTGCACCGCGTCCTCGAGCTCGCCCAGCCACTGCTTGGCCACGTCCTGGTTGGTGCCCGGCACATCGGTGTCGCCGGACTTGACCCGGTAGTTGCGGGTCATCGCGTCGACGGTGGCGAGCAGATCGGGGTCGATCACCCAGGTCACCGGCAGCTGGCTGCCCAGCGAGACCATCCGCTCGAGCCGCCCGCCGGGCGCCAGTTCCGCGGCCAGCGCGTCGTCGGCGAAGACCGGGGTCTGCTGCTCGTCCGAGCCCGTCTGCGCGGTGAGGTGGGTCGACGACATCAGCGGCCACATGTAGGTGAGCTGCGACTTCTTGCCGTCGACGGCCTCGGGCTGCCACGGCAGGAAGGTCCGCTGGATGCCCAGGACCTGGTCGTACTGCTGGTTCGCCGTCTGCCCGGACAGGGAGACGCCCAGCTGGTAGACGCCGTCGCCGTCCAGTCCCAGCTTGCTCACCGGCACCGAGAGGGTGAAGTCCCGGCTGATCCCGGGGGCCAGCTTCGGGAACTTGACCGTGTACTTGTCACCGACCTCGGCCGGGTCCAGGCCCTGCGAGAAGCCGCCGCGCTGGGAGGCGTCGTCGATCGCGGTCCGGCCGGTGAGCCGCTGGCCCACCCGCAGGCCCACATGGGCGCTGGTGACGGCCTGCTTGCCCGTGTTGGTGACCGTGCCGGAGATCGTCAGCGTGTCGCTCTTGACGGGGGCGCTGGGGCTCATCGAGTCGAGCGTCACCTGGACGGTGCGCGAGCCCGTCGCCGCTCTGTCCGGCGCGGCCGCCTCGGTGGCGTGGGCCGCCGTGGTGGCGGCCGTGCCGGAGAGCAGACCGGCGATCAGAGGGGCGCCGACGAGCAGCGCCGCTGTGCGGCGCAGCCACCGGCGGGCAGGAGAGGAGCCCATCCCCTGAGAATCTGCCGCCTCGGCCACGCGTCGCCCGTCCCTCGTCGTCGTCAGCTGTGTCGGTGGTTGTCGATTCCTGCGTCCACGCATGGTAACGAGGTGGACTGTGGCGAAGTGCCGTGGACTGCTCCACATGATCGGAAGAGTGTGCCAGGGAGCCAGGTGAGGCGGCTTTCCGGGGCCGTGGAGAGCCCGCGAGGACGAGTGAGCCGGGGCGGGCGGAAACGGTGACGCCCCGGTCGGCCGGGGCACGTACCCTTTTCTGTTGTGCCGAACGCCAACGAAGACAATCCCAGCGCCCTGAGCCAGGTGCAGCGCCGCGCGGTCAGTGAACTGCTGCGGGTGTCCCCGGTCGCCGACGACCTCGCCCGCCGCTTCCAGGAGGCCGGGTTCTCGCTTGCCCTGGTCGGCGGCTCGGTACGGGACGCGCTCCTCGGCCGGCTCGGGAACGACCTGGACTTCACGACCGACGCCCGTCCCGAGGACGTGCTGAAGATCGTGCGCCCGTGGGCGGACGCGGTCTGGGAGGTCGGGATCGCGTTCGGCACGGTCGGCTGCCAGAAGGACGGCTACCTGATCGAGGTGACGACGTACCGCTCCGAGGCGTACGACCGGACCTCGCGCAAGCCCGAGGTGTCCTACGGCGACTCCATCGAGCAGGACCTGGTCCGCCGCGACTTCACGGTCAACGCGATGGCCGTGGCGCTCCCCGAGAAGGAGTTCGTCGACCCGCACGGCGGCCTGGAGGACCTGGCGGAGCGCGTCCTGCGCACCCCCGGCACTCCGGAGGAGTCCTTCTCCGACGACCCGCTGCGCATGATGCGGGCCGCGCGCTTCGCGGCGCAGCTCGACTTCGAGGTGGCCCCCGAGGTCGTCGCCGCGATGACGTCGATGGCCGAGCGGATCGAGATCGTCTCCGCCGAGCGCGTACGGGACGAGCTGAACAAGCTGCTGGTCTCCGCACACCCGCGCAAGGGGCTGCGGCTGCTCGTGGAGACCGGGCTCGCGGACCACGTGCTGCCCGAGCTTCCCGCGCTGCGGCTGGAGAGCGACGAGCACCACCGGCACAAGGACGTCTACGAGCACTCGCTCACGGTGCTCGACCAGGCCATCGCCCTGGAGAAGGACGGACCCGACCTGGTGCTGCGCCTCGCCGCGCTGCTGCACGACATCGGCAAGCCGAGGACGCGCCGGTTCGAGCAGGACGGCCGGGTCTCGTTCCACCACCACGAGGTGGTCGGCGCGAAGATGACCAAGAAGCGCATGACCGCGCTGAAGTACTCCAACGACATGGTCAAGGACGTCTCGCGCCTGGTGGAGCTGCATCTGCGCTTCCACGGCTACGGAACCGGCGAGTGGACCGACTCGGCGGTGCGCCGGTACGTACGCGACGGCGGGCCGCTCCTGGAGCGGCTGCACAAGCTGACCCGCTCGGACTGCACCACGCGCAACAAGCGCAAGGCGACCGCCCTGTCGCGGGCCTACGACGGGCTGGAGGAGCGGATCGCGCAGCTCCAGGAGCAGGAGGAGCTCGACTCGATCCGCCCGGACCTGAACGGCAACCAGATCCAGGAGATCCTGGGGATCGGGCCCGGCCCGGCGATCGGCCAGGCGTACAAGCACCTGCTGGAGCTGCGTCTGGAGAACGGGCCGATGGAGCACGACGCGGCCGTCGCGGCGCTCAAGGAGTGGTGGGCCGAGCAGGGCTGAGGTCGCCCAGGGCGATGTTTCACGTGAAACATGCGCCATGTTTCACGTGAAACATCGCGGTGAACCTGGCGGCCCGTAGATGTGCCGAGGGGCGGTGTTTCACGTGAAACACCGCCCCTCGGGCTCTTCCGGGACTACTTCTTGAGATCTTCCAGGCAGAGGGTGAAGTCCTTGCTGCCGCCCGTCTCGGTGTACTCCGAGTACTTGTTGCGGTCGCAGCCGCTGTTGTCGTCCTTCTTCTGGACGACCTTGTACTTGGCCTTGGAGTCGCCGCAGCCGACGACCTTCAGATCCGGGTTGGTCGTGGAGTCGGGGTTGCCGATGCTCATGCAGTCGCCCACCTTGGCGGTGTCGGCGTCATGACGGCTGGACCACCAGCCCACGGCCGCGGCGATGAGGACGCTCACCACGACGACGATCCGGACGATCTTCTTGATGTTGCGGCGCGGCGGGGCGGGCGCCGGCGCGTGGGGTATCGGACCGCCCTGGTTGAAGTAGGGCGACTGCTGCGGCGGGACTCCCGGCTGACCCGGCTGGCCGTACGGCGCACCGCCCTGCGGCTGCCCGTACGGGGTTGCGCCCTGCGGCTGTCCGTGGGGAGCGTTGGGCTGCGGCGCGTACGGGTTCTGGCCCTGGGGCGGCGGAGTGGACACGTGGGGGTTCCCCCTTGGTGAAAACAGGTGATGTATGACGCCCGTAAGGTAGCGGGCCCGGCTGACATTCCTGCTATCGGAGGGGGCTCTGTGGCCCTGATGTGACACTCAGCCGCTCTGAAACCGGGTCATAAACACCGCTACTGCCGCGTAGATCACAGAGACCGTGACAACCAGAAGTGCCGACTTTCCGTCAGGGGGCAGCATCAGCGCGGCAACCGCGGCGGCGCCGACGAAGGCGACGTTGAAGAGCACGTCGTACAGCGAGAAGATCCGGCCCCGGTAGGCGTCGTCCACCGAGGACTGCACCACGGTGTCCGTGGAGATCTTCGCGCCCTGGGTGACCAGCCCCAGGACGAAGGCGGCGACGAGTACGGGCACGGGGGCGAACGGCAGCCCCAGGGCGGGCTCCAGGACCGCAGCGGTCCCCGCGCACACCGCCATCCATCTGTAGGGCCCCAGCCGCGCCACCGCCCCCGGCGTCACCACGGCCGCCGCGAAGAACCCCGCCCCCGAGATGCCCACCGCCAGCCCCAGCAGCGCCAGCCCGTCGGAGGTGCCGTCGGCCCAGGCGTACCGGCAGAGCATCAGTACCAGCACGGTCAGCGCCCCGTAGCAGAAGCGCAGCAGTGTCATCGCGGCCAGCACGTGCGCGGCCGTCCGGCGCTCCCGCAAGTGGCGCAGCCCGTCGGCGAGTCCGCGTGCCGTCGTGCCGATCGCGGCGCCGATCCCGGGCCGGGCCGTGTCGGGGTCGGGCCCCAGCAGCCCGGGCGGCAGGCGCAGCGACCACAGAGCCGCGCACAGATAGAGGAGCGAGCCGAGCAGCACGGTGGCGGCGTCCGCCGGGAGCACCAGACGCAGCCCGAAGGCCAGCCCGCCGCCCGCAGTCGCGGCGAGCGTTCCGGCGGTCGGCGAGAGGGAGTTGGCCATCACGAGCCGCTCTTCGTCCACGACCCGGGGCAGCGCGGCCGAAAGTCCCGCGAGGACGAAGCGGTTGACGGCCGTGACGCAGAGCGCGGAGGTGTAGAAGAGCGCGTCGGGCGCCGAGGTGAGCAGGAGCAGCGCGGTGCAGCCGGCCAGCAGGGCCCGCAGCAGATTGCCGTACAGAAAGACCTGGCGCCGCTGCCAGCGGTCCAGGAAGACGCCTGCGAAAGGGCCGATGACGGAGTAGGGCAGCAGCAGCACGGCCATGGCCGAGGCGATCGCGGCGGGCGAGGTCTGTTTCTCGGGGGAGAAGACGACGTGGGTGGCGAGCGCGACCTGGTAGACCCCGTCCGACGCCTGGGAGAGCAGTCGTACGGCCAGCAGATGCCGGAAATTCCTCAGGCGCAGGAGTACGCGCAGATCACGCACGACAGGCATGTGTGCAAGCGTCACATACGAAGAGGGCCCCCGCGCCGGCACGGCACGGGGACCCTCAACAGTAGGACGGAAGCCGAGACTTAGCGCTCGACCTCGCCCTTGATGAACTTCTCGACGTTCTCGCGGGCCTCGTCGTCGAAGTACTGGACCGGCGGGGACTTCATGAAGTACGAGGACGCGGAGAGGATCGGGCCGCCGATGCCGCGGTCCTTGGCGATCTTCGCGGCGCGCACGGCGTCGATGATGACACCCGCGGAGTTCGGGGAGTCCCACACCTCGAGCTTGTACTCGAGGTTCAGCGGAACGTCACCGAAGGCGCGGCCCTCGAGGCGGACGTAGGCCCACTTGCGGTCGTCGAGCCACGCGACGTAGTCGGACGGGCCGATGTGGACGTTCTTCTCGCCGAGCTCCCGGTCGGGGATCTGCGAGGTGACGGCCTGCGTCTTGGAGATCTTCTTGGACTCCAGGCGCTCGCGCTCGAGCATGTTCTTGAAGTCCATGTTGCCGCCGACGTTCAGCTGCATCGTGCGGTCCAGGATGACACCCCGGTCCTCGAACAGCTTCGCCATGACGCGGTGCGTGATGGTGGCGCCGACCTGCGACTTGATGTCGTCACCGACGATCGGCACGCCGGCCTCGGTGAACTTGTCCGCCCACTCCTTGGTGCCGGCGATGAAGACCGGGAGGGCGTTGACGAACGCGACCTTGGCGTCGATGGCGCACTGCGCGTAGAACTTCGCAGCGACCTCGGAACCCACGGGGAGGTAGCAGACCAGAACGTCGACCTGCTTGTCCTTGAGGACCTGGACGATGTCGACCGGGGCCTCGGTGGACTCCTCGATGGTCTCGCGGTAGTACTTGCCGAGACCGTCGTGGGTGTGACCGCGCTGGACGGTGATGCCCGTGGTGGGCACGTCCGCGATCTTGATGGTGTTGTTCTCGCTCGCACCGATGGCGTCGGCGAGGTCGAGGCCGACCTTCTTGGCGTCCACGTCGAACGCGGCCACGAACTCCACGTCCTTGACGTGGTAGTCGCCGAACTGGACGTGCATCAGACCCGGCACCTTGCCGGCCGGGTCGGCGTCCTTGTAGTACTCGACGCCCTGCACCAGCGAGGCGGCGCAGTTGCCCACGCCGACGATGGCTACGCGAACCGAACCCATTCCGGTTGCTCCCTGTGTGTTCTCGACGAAGTCCTGCGGACGCAGGGCCTTCAGTTGGCGGTGTCCTCGGACGGATCCGGCCGGGTGCTGTCCCGATGCCGGGGCAGGCCGCCCGTCTCTCCTGATGTGTGGTCCTGCTGAGCGGAGCCGGTGGCCGGGCCGGATCGCTGATCCCGCCCCGCCCGCTCGCTCTCGATGAGCTCGTTCAGCCAGCGCACTTCGCGCTCCACGGACTCCATGCCGTGACGCTGCAGCTCAAGCGTGTAGTCGTCCAGGCGCTCGCGCGTACGGGCCAGGGAGGCGCGCATCTTTTCGAGGCGCTCCTCCAGCCGGCTGCGACGACCTTCCAGCACGCGCATCCGCACCTCGCGCTCCGTCTGCCCGAAAAAGGCGAAACGTGCCGCGAAGTGCTCGTCCTCCCAGGTGTCGGGACCGGTGTGGGAGAGCAGTTCTTCGAAATGCTCCTTCCCTTCGGCCGTCAACCGGTAGACGATCTTGGCCCGGCGCCCTGCGAGTGAAGCAGCGAGAGCGTCCTCGGGGGCGCTGCCCGGTTCCTCGATCAACCAGCCGCTCGCGACCAGCGTCTTGAGGCAGGGGTAGAGGGTCCCGTAACTGAAGGCCCGGAAGATCCCCAGTGAGGTGTTGAGCCGCTTGCGCAGCTCGTACCCGTGCATCGGGGCCTCGCGAAGCAGGCCGAGTACGGCGAATTCGAGGATGCCGGAGCGCCTGCTCAACCTTCGCCTCCTCTGCTGCCGCGGACCTTTATGCCGTGCTGATGTATCGACTCGATACATCCTGACGATAGAACGGTGTCGCCCCTGCGACAAGAGGGGTCATCGTGAACGGCGTCACATCGTCAATTCCTAGGAAGCAACTTGCCTGATTTGGGGTGAACTTCGGCCCCTGGCTGGTTTTGACCGTGCGTAGTCTGTGCGGCATGCAGACCACCGGGAGCCGAGTGACGTCAGGGGGCGTCGGCGCGTACCGCGCCATCGGCATACCGGGTGCACGGCGGACGAGCTCGTCGCAGGGCCGGTCCGTCTGTCGGGGGGACCGGAACTCACCAGTCGCTTTCAGGCGCTCTCGCCTGCCCGAGGAGTAGTCGTTCGATGAGCGAGCACCGTCGCAAACAGCCGGAGTCGCAAGGCGGCGGCCGGGCCGCCGCCCGACGGGCTGCCCAGCAGCCCTCCGGCCGCCGCGCGGCCCCCGCCCGGGACTCGGTCACGGGTTCCCCCTCCGACTCGTACGGAGAGCAGCGGTCGGCCGGTGGGCGCGCCGAGGCGCGACGGGCCGCCCAGCGGGGCGGACGCAGACGAGCGGCCGAGCCCGGCGGTGGCGGTCCCGCGGGTCCGGGCGGGCGCCGCGGCGGTACGGGCCCCGGCAACCGGCGGCCCGGCAAGAAGCGCTTCATCGACTACCCGCGCTTCAACAAGAGCGGGTGGCGGCGCTGGATGCCCTCCTGGAAGCTCGTCAGCGGGCTGTGCCTGGGCTTCCTCGGCACGCTGGTGATCGCGATCGGCATCGCCTACTGGATGGTGAGCGTCCCGAACGTGGCCCAGGCGGCCCAGGCCGAGAACAACGTCTACTACTGGGCCGACGGCTCCCAGATGGTCGCGACCGGTGGCGAGGTCAACCGCCAGATCATCGCGTACGAGAAGATCCCCGCGGCCATGCGGTACGCGGTGATCTCGGCCGAGAACAAGACCTTCGAGACCGACTCCGGCGTCGACCCCCAGGGCATCGCGCGCGCCCTGGTGAACATGGCCAAGGGCGGCCACACGCAGGGTGGCTCCACGATCACCCAGCAGTACGTGAAGAACGCCCGGCTCGACGACCAGTCGCAGACGCTGACCCGTAAGTTCAAAGAGCTCTTCATCTCCATCAAGGTCGGCGCGACCAAGAAGAAGAGCGAGATCATGGCGGGCTATCTGAACACCGCCTACTACGGGCGCGGTGCCTACGGTCTGCAGGCCGCGGCCCGCACGTACTACAGCAAGGACGCCAAGGACCTCGACCCCAGCCAGTGCGCCTTCCTCGCCTCGCTGCTCAAGGGCGCCACCTACTTCGACCCTGCCGGCGCCACCGAGATCGACCCGGCGGCCACCCCGGAGCAGAACACCAAGAACGCGATGAACCGGTGGGCCTGGATCCTCGACGAGGAAGTGAAGGACGGCCACCTCTCCGCGGCGGACCGGGCCAAGTACAAGACCTTCCCGATGCCGGACAAGCCCAAGAAGAACGCGCAGCTCAGCGGGCAGATCGGCTATCTGGTCAGCCTGTCCAAGGCGTACTTCGTGAACAACAACACCCAGGGCATCACCGCCAGTGACCTGGACCAGGGCGGCTACGAGATCCACACGACCTTCGACAAGAAGAAGGTCCAGGCGCTCGAAGGCGTCGTGAAGAAGGTACGTAAGGACAACATCGACCCCAAGAAGCGGCCGGAGAAGGACACGTTCGTCCAGTTCGGCGCCGCGTCGGTGGACACCAAGAGCGGCGCCATCAAGGCGATCTACGGCGGCGAGGACGCGACCAAGCACTTCACCAACAACGCCGACCAGACCGGTGCGCAGGTCGGCTCGACCTTCAAGCCGTTCGTGCTGGCCGCCGCCATGGAGTACGGAAGGCGCGACCCGAAGGGCCCCAAGGAGCAGGGCGAGTCGGAGCGGACGCCGGTCTCCCCGAAGAGCATCTACAGCGGCATGAACAAGCTGAAGATCAAGAACTACGACGGGAGCGTGTGGACCAACGAGAACGGCGAGCAGTGGCTGCAGACCAACGACGGCAATGAGTCGTACAACAAGCCCAGCTACGCCATCGACCTGCGGTACGCGATGCAGGAGTCGGCGAACACGCCCTATGTCCAGCTCGGCATGGACGTCGGCACGGACAAGGTGAGGGACGTCGCCCTCGCCACGGGCCTGCGCAAGGACAGCCTGGCCTCGTCGAGCGTGCCGTCGTTCTCCATCGGCACCTCCTCCCCCAGCGCGATCCGCATGGCCGGCGCGTACGCCACCTTCGCCACCAGCGGGATGCACCACGACGCCTATTCGGTCGAGAAAGTCATGCGTCGGGGCAGTGTCATCTACAAGCACGAGGACAAGGCGACCCGTGCCTTCTCCGCCGCGATCGCGGACAACGTCACGGACGTCCTGAAGAACGTGGTCGAGAAGGGCACCGGTACCAACGCCCAGCTCAGCGGCCGTGATGTGGCGGGCAAGACCGGTACCACCGACGGCAACCGCTCCGCGTGGTTCGTGGGGTACACGCCGCAGCTGTCGACCGCGGTGAGCATGTACCGCCTCGACGACAACGAGACGAACAAGAAGCGCGAGTTCCTGAAGATGTTCGGGACCGGCGGCCAGAAGAAGATCCACGGTGCGTCGTTCCCGTCGACCATCTGGCACGACTACATGGAGCAGGCGCTGAACGGCGTACCGGCCGTCGACTTCCCGACGCCCGAGGAGATCGGCGACAAGGTGTACGGCGGCGGCATGTCGCCCAGCCCGAGCCCCTCCCCGTCACCCTCGGACTCCCCGTCGCCCTCCGGGAGCCCCTCGCCCACCCCGTCGATGACGCCGTCGCCCACCCCGAAGCCCAGCAAGTCCTGTGGCAAGTGGGACTGGAACTGCGGCGGGCCCGGTGGCCCCGGCGGCACCGACGCAGGCACCAACGCGGGCACCGACCAGGGCACCACTGTCGGGGACACCAGCGGCCCCACCGGCAGCCCGTCACCCAGTAAGTCCAAACCGGGCAGCGGCCCCCAAGGAAATATCTTCGGGGGCCCGACCGGCTAGCGGTCCCGGCGCACGCGGCTGAATGTCAGGGGCGGTGTTTCACGTGAAACCAGCGAGGTGTTTCACGTGAAACATCGCCCCTCGGCATTTCCACAGAGGTGTACGGCAGGATGTGCGGCATGACGAGCGAGACCAGTGCCCGCGCGTACGAGGACAGGCGTGCGGAGCCCGCCGAACCCGTCGTACGGCCCACGGAGCAGGACGAGGTCGCCGCGGCCGGCAGTGAGCTGCTGGGCGGCCCGATGGGCCGCTGGGCCTGGGGGGCGGGCCACTGGCTCACCCCGGTCCGGGTGATCGCCCTCGTCGCGATCGGCATGTTCGCCCTCGGGATGGCACAGAAGGCGCCCTGCTACGACTGGGCCTGGTTCCGGGGCGTGAACTCCCAGTACACCCACGCCTGCTACTCCGACATCCCGCACCTGTACGTGGGGCGGGGCTTCGCCGACGATCTCGTGCCGTACTTCGACCGGCTGAGCGGCGACATGGACTACCTCGAATATCCCGTCCTGACGGGACTGTTCATGGAGGTGGCCTCCTGGCTGACGCCCAGTGGCGGCAACATGCAGCACCGCGAGCAGATGTACTGGATGGTCAACGCGGGGATGCTGATGGCCTGCACGGCCGTCATCGCCGTCTGTGTCGCGCGGACGCACCGCCGCCGCCCCTGGGACGCCCTGCTGGTCGCCCTGGCGCCCGCCTTCGCGCTCACCGCGACGATCAACTGGGACCTCTTCGCCATCGCCCTGACGGCCGCGGCCATGCTGATGTGGTCCCGTAGCCGCCCGCTCGCCTTCGGCATCCTCATCGGGCTCGCGACGGCCGCCAAGCTCTATCCCGTGCTGCTCCTCGGACCGCTGCTGTTCCTGTGCTGGCGGGCCGGGAAGTGGCGGGAGTACGGGGTGGCCGTGCTCGGCGCGGCGGGCTCCTGGCTGGCGGTGAACGTGCCGGTGATGCTGCTCGCGCCCGAGGGCTGGAAGAAGTTCTACACGTTCAGCCAGGAGCGGTCGGTCGACTTCGGCTCGTTCTGGCTGATCATCTCGCAGCGCACCGGAAAGTCCCTGGACGTCGACACGGTGAACAACCTGGCGACGCTGCTGATGGTGCTGCTGTGCGCGGGCATCGCGGCCCTGACGCTCACCGCGCCGCGACGGCCGCGCTTCGCACAGCTCGCCTTCCTGGTCGTCGCCGCGTTCATCCTGACCAACAAGGTCTACTCGCCGCAGTACGTGCTGTGGCTGATCCCGCTGGCCGCGCTGGCCCGGCCGCGCTGGCGGGACTTCCTGATCTGGCAGGCCGGGGAGGTCGTCTACTTCCTCGGGATCTGGATGTACCTCGCGTACACGATGAGCGGCGAAAAGCACCAGGGGCTGCCGCCGGAGGGCTACCAACTGGCCATCGCCGCCCATCTGCTGGCGACGCTCTACCTGTGCGCGGTGATCGTGCGGGACATCATGATGCCCGAGCGGGACGTCGTACGGCGCGACGGCTCGGACGACCCGTCCGGCGGCGTTCTCGACGGGGCCGGGGACGTCTTCGTCCTGGGGCAGGCGGCGCATCCGCCCCGGCACGCGGCTCCCCTCGTGGAGGGCCCCCGGGTGGAGTGGGGCACGCGGCAGCCGGGCACCTAGCCCGGGCCGGGAAGCGACGCGAAGGGCCCCGCCGGTGGCGGGGCCCTTCGTCGTATCCGGATGAGCGGTCGGCGACGCTGTCGCCTAGCGGTCGACCAGGCGGTCGAACTGCGTCGTGGTGTGCCGCAGGTGGGCGACCAGCTCATCGCCCACGCGCGGCTCCTGGGAGTCCGACGGGACGAAGAGGATCGACACCTGCATGTGCGGCGGCTCGGCGAACCAGCGCTGCTTGCCGTCCCAGACAAACGGCGACAGATTGCGGTTGACGGTCGCGAGCCCGGCCCGGGCGACGCCCTTGGCGCGCGGCATCACACCGTGCAGCGCCTTGGGAGCCTCAAGGCCGACGCCGTGCGAGGTGCCGCCCGCGACCACGACCAGCCAGCCGTCGGAGGCGGCCTTCTGCTGGCGGTAGCCGAATCGATCCCCCTTCGCGACCCGGGTGACGTCCAGGACGGCGCCCCGGTACTCGGTCGCCTCGTGGTCGCCGAGCCACAGCCGTGTACCGATGCGGGCGCGGAAGCGGGTCTGCGGGAACTGCTGCTGCAGCCGCGCCTGCTCCTCGGCCCGCAGATGGCTGACGAACATGGTGTGCAGCGGCAGCCGGGCCGCGCGCAGCCGGTCCATCCAGCCGATGACCTCCTCGACCGCGTCCGAGCCGTCGGTGCGGTCGAGCGGGAGGTGCAGGGCGAAGCCCTCCAGGCGCACGTCGTCGATGGCGGAGTGGAGCATGCCGAGCTCCTCCTCCTTGATGCCGTGGCGCTTCATCGAGCTCATGCACTCGATGACCACGCGTGCGCCCACCAGGGCGTGCACCCCGTCCACCGACGACACGGAGCGGATGACGCGGTCCGGCAGCGGCACCGGCTCCTCGCTCCGGCGGAACGGCGTGAGCACCAGCAGGTCGCCGCCGAACCAGTCCTTGATGCGGGCCGCCTCGTAGGTGGTGCCGACCGCCAGGACGTCCGAGCCGAAGCGGTTCACCTCCTCGGCCAGCCGCTCGTGGCCGAAGCCGTAGCCGTTGCCCTTGCAGACCGGGACGATGCCCGGGAACTGGTCGACCACGGACTTCTGGTGCGCCCGCCAGCGCGCGGTGTCGACGTAGAGGGAGAGCGCCATGGCCGGATCCGGAACCTTTCTGGTGGCTGCGGTGTATCAGAGGTATGAGAGACGAGATTACGCAACCATCAGCGCCGCGACATGTAGATGTCGAGGGCCTTGTGCAGCAGCTTGTTCAGCGGGAAGTCCCACTCGCCGACGTACTCGACGGCCTCGCCGCCGGTGCCCACCTTGAACTGGATGAGACCGAAGAGGTGGTCGGTCTCGTCGAGCGAGTCGGAGATGCCGCGCAGGTCGTAGACGGTCGCACCCATGGCGTACGCGTCGCGCAGCATCCGCCACTGCATCGCGTTCGAGGGCCTGACCTCACGGCCGATGTTGTCGGAGGCGCCGTAGGAGTACCAGACGTGCCCGCCGACGACGAGCATCGTGGCCGCCGACAGGTTCACGCCGTTGTGCCGCGCGAAGTAGAGCCGCATCCGGTTGGGGTCCTCGTTGTTGAGGACCGTCCACATGCGCTGGAAGTACGAGAGCGGGCGCGGCCGGAAGTGGTCGCGGACAGCGGTGATCTCGTACAGCCGCTGCCACTCGGCCAGGTCCTGGTAGCCGCCCTGGACGACCTCGACACCGGCCTTCTCGGCCTTCTTGATGTTGCGGCGCCACAGCTGGTTGAAGCCCTTGAGGACGTCGTCCAGCGAGCGGTTGGCGAGCGGCACCTGGAAGACGTAGCGCGGCTGCACGTCGCCGAAGCCCGCGCCGCCGTCCTCGCCCTGCTGCCAGCCCATCTTGCGCAGCCGGTCGGCGACTTCGAAGGCGCGCGGCTCGATGTGGGTGGCCTCGACGTCCCGCAGACGCTTGACGTCCGGGTCCTGGATGCCGGACTTGATGGCGGCCGAGTCCCAGCGCCGGATGACGACCGGCGGGCCCATCTTCACCGAGAAGGCGCCCTGGTGCTTGAGGTGTGCCAGCATCGGCTGCAGCCACTCGTCGAGGTTCGGGGCGTACCAGTTGATGACCGGGCCCTCGGGGAGATACGCGAGGTACCGCTTGATCTTCGGCAACTGGCGGTAGAGCACCAGACCGGCGCCGACCATCTGGCCGTTCTTGTCGAACCACCCGAGGTTCTCCGAGCGCCACTCGGTCTTCACATCAGCCCATGCCGGGACCTGGCAGTGGCTCGCCGCGGGCAGGCTCTGGATGTACGCCAGATGCTGCTCTCGGCTGATGGTCCTCAGGGTCAGGCTCATGCGGGGCGCTCCTCGGCAGGTGTGTCCCCATGGGTACAGGGGCTCCGGCTCTCGCGCCGAAGCCTACTGCGCCCGGGGAGCGCCCCGGATGGCTGTACGGACCCTGGGTCGGTACGGGGTGCTCTCAGCCGCCGACCACACCGCCGAAGAGGCCGCCGTGCGCCATGCCCAGGAAGAAGCCCACCGCGGAGGCGCCGAGCCCGAGGATCAGCAGGAACCGCTCGCGGGTGGTCTCCGAGATGAACTGTCCGTACGCACCGGTGAGGATCCCGACGAGGCCCGCCCAGGAGCTGACCAGGTGCAGGTTGTGGAAGAACGCGGTGATGAACGCCAGCGCGCCCAGCGCGACGGTCACCGCCATGAAGGCGTCCTGAAGGGGATGGGGCTTGCCGTCGGTGGCGAAGAGGGAGACGACGGACGAGTTCGTTCGCATTGCCTGTGCCATGGGGCACCTCCTGGCGGAAGCGGAACGCGGCGAAGGGTAGCGCCACGCACACCCGATGTGTACAGATTGTGCCCCTTGACCGCCGGATTTCAACCGGACGCGGGTATGCAGGTACTCTGTACGGTCTGCACCGGTGTCTGCCCTGGCCAGGACGCGGTCCCCCTCCTTCGGAGGCGGGATTGTCAGTGGCGGCGGATACCGTTGCTTACGCATCACGACCCTCCTGCCACGGAACGACCGTGGCCGCTGAGTCCAAAGGAGGTGGGTTCCACATGCGTCACTACGAGGTGATGGTCATCCTCGACCCCGATCTGGAGGAGCGCGCTGTCTCTCCCCTGATCGAGAACTTCCTTTCCGTCGTCCGTGAGGGCAACGGAAAGGTCGAGAAGGTCGACACCTGGGGCCGTCGTCGTCTCTCCTACGAGATCAAGAAGAAGCCCGAGGGCATCTACACGGTCATCGACCTCCAGGCCGAGCCTGCGGTCGTCAAGGAGCTCGACCGTCAGATGAACCTGAACGAGTCGGTCCTCCGGACCAAGGTCCTCCGCCCCGAGACCCACTGAGCTTCCGCTCAGAAGTCATCGGGTTCCGAGTAGCAACACAGCAGCCAGCAGCAATCCCCGCCGAGAGGTTCACCCATGGCAGGCGAGACCGTCATCACGGTCGTCGGCAATCTCGTCGACGACCCCGAGCTGCGCTTCACCCCGTCCGGTGCGGCCGTCGCGAAGTTCCGTGTCGCGTCGACTCCCCGCACCTTCGACCGTCAGACCAATGAGTGGAAGGACGGCGAAAGCCTCTTCCTGACCTGCTCGGTCTGGCGTCAGGCGGCGGAGAACGTCGCCGAGTCGCTTCAGCGAGGCATGCGCGTCGTCGTGCAGGGCCGGCTGAGGCAGCGGTCCTACGAGGACCGCGAGGGCGTCAAGCGCACGGTCTTCGAGCTGGACGTCGAGGAAGTCGGCCCCAGCCTCAAGAACGCCACGGCCAAGGTCACCAAGACCACCGGTCGAGGCAGCCAGGGCGGCTACGGCGGCGGTGGCCAGCAGCAGGGCGGCGGCAACTGGGGCGGAGCCCCCAGTGGTGGCCCGCAGGGCGGCGGCGCTCCCGCCGACGACCCCTGGGCCTCCAGCGCGCCGGCCGGCGGCGGCCAGCAGCAGGGTGGCAGCGGTGGCAGCTGGGGCGGAAGCTCCGGCAGCTCCGGCGGCGGCTACTCGGACGAGCCGCCCTTCTAGGGCAGCCCGTACCCCCACTTCTTGATCACACAGGAGAAACACCATGGCGAAGCCGCCTGTGCGCAAGCCTAAGAAGAAGGTCTGCGCTTTCTGCAAGGACAAGACCGCTTACGTGGACTACAAGGACACGAACATGCTGCGGAAGTTCATTTCCGACCGCGGCAAGATCCGTGCCCGCCGCGTGACCGGCAACTGCACGCAGCACCAGCGTGACGTCGCCACGGCCGTCAAGAACAGCCGTGAGATGGCGCTGCTGCCCTACACGTCCACCGCGCGATAAGGGAAGGGTGACCGAAAAATGAAGATCATCCTCACCCACGAGGTCTCTGGCCTCGGTGCCGCTGGCGACGTCGTCGACGTCAAGGACGGCTACGCTCGCAACTACCTGGTCCCGCGTGGTTTCGCGATCCGCTGGACCAAGGGCGGCGAGAAGGACGTCGAGCAGATCCGTCGTGCTCGCAAGATCCACGAGATCGCCACCATCGAGCAGGCCAACGAGATCAAGGCTCGCCTTGAGGGCGTGAAGGTGCGTCTGGCCGTTCGCTCCGGCGACGCCGGCCGTCTCTTCGGCTCCGTCACCCAGGCCGACGTCGCTGCGGCGATCAAGGCTGCCGGTGGCCCGGACGTGGACAAGCGTCGCGTCGAGCTCGGCTCGCCGATCAAGACCCTGGGCGCGCACCAGGTGTCCGTGCGTCTGCACGCCGAGGTTGCCGCGAAGGTTGGCGTCGAGGTCGTCGCCGCCTAAGCGCAGCGCTCAGCAGAGCATAAGAAGGGCCGCACCCTCTGGGGTGCGGCCCTTCGCTGTGTGCGGCGTGAGCGATGTTTCACGTGAAACGCCGCGCTTCGGCTGCCATGTTTCACGTGAAACATCGGTCCTCAACCGGTGCCCAGCAGGTCCTCAAGGGGGCCTCGCCGTGCCTCCAGCGGTCTTCAGCGCGTCGCGCCCGTCACCAGCCAGCGTCCCGAGCGGGCGCGGAGCCACAGCGTCAGCATCCGGACGGCCATCATCAGGGTCATCGCCCACCACAGCGTCGTGAGCCCGCCGCCGAGCGCCGGGACCAGGAGCGCCACCGGCGCGAAGCAGGCGAGGGTCAGCAGCATCGCCCAGGCCAGATAGGGGCCGTCGCCCGCACCCATCAGCACCCCGTCGAGGACGAAGACGACGCCCGAGATCGGCTGGGAGACGGCGACCACGAGGAGAGCGGGCAGCAGGGCGTCCTGGACCGTGTGGTCGCCGGTGAAGAGCGGGATGAACAGCGGCCGGGCGACGGCCACCAGCAGGCCGAGCACCACTCCGGCGGCGATGCCCCACTCCACCATGCGCCGGCACGCCTGGCGGGCACCCGCGGTGTCCTCGGCCCCCAGATAGCGCCCGATGATGGCCTGCCCGGCGATGGCGATCGCGTCCAGGGCGAACGCCAGCAGGCTCCACAGGGACAGGATGATCTGGTGGGCGGCGATGTCGGCGTCACCGAGCCGGGCGGCCACGGCGGTGGCGATCATCAGGACGGCCCGCAGCGAGAGTGTACGGACCAGCAGAGGGACCCCCGCCTGCGCGCTGGCGCGGATGCCCGCAGCGTCGGGGCGGAGCGAGGCGCCGTGCCGTCGGGCTCCCCGTACGACGACCGAGAGATAGACGGCCGCCATCGCGAACTGGGCGATCACGGTGCCCCAGGCGGAGCCCGCGATGCCGAGGTCCGCTCCGTAGACGAGCCCGACGTTCAGCGCCGCGTTCAGAGCGAAGCCGCCGATGGCCACATAGAGCGGTGTCCTCGTGTCCTGGAGGCCGCGCAGGATGCCGGTGGCCGCGAGCACCATGAGCATGGCGGGGATGCCGAGCGCGGAGATGCGCAGATAGGTGACGGCGTAGGGGGCGGCGGTGTCCGAGGCGCCGAAGAGATCGATGAACCAGGGGGCCGCGGGCAGGACGACGGCGATGACCGCCGCGCCGAGCAGCAGGGCGAGCCAGACGCCGTCCATGCCCTGGCGGATGGCGGCCTGCAGGTCTCCGGCGCCGACGCGGCGTGCGACGGCGGCCGTGGTGGCGTAGGCGAGGAAGACGAAAACGCTCACGGCGGTGGTGAGGAGTGCCGCGGCGATGCCCAGACCGGCCAGTTGCGGGGTGCCGAGGTGGCCGACGATCGCGCTGTCGGCCATGACGAAGAGCGGCTCGGCGACGAGTGCGCCGAAGGCGGGCACGGCGAGGGAGACGATCTCGCGGTCGTGTCGGCGCCGGATGTTCTTCGGTGCCACTGGGGCCTGTGTCATGAACTCAATCTAATCTTCCACAGGTAAGAGATGCAATGCATTAGTGATCCTTACCTTGGAACCGGAGTGCGGTTCGGCTGTGCGCCGTTTGTCGTGATCTTGGGCCAGCCGGGAAAGTTTTTCTCCCCCACAGCCGGTGGATGGAAAATCCGCAGGTCAGGGTGGTGTTGCCGGGGTGGCTATGACTTTGTCCACAGTGCTGTCCCCCGGTCCGTGCACAGGTTCTGCGGGGTTCTCCACAGCATCTGGTCCGTCGTCCACATGGCCTGTGGATAACCAGATTGGCTGACGGTGCCGACGGGCCTAACGTGGACCGGCGCCCGACGCGCCGGAACCGGAGTCGGGCATCTCGTTTTGTCAGTGCTGTGCCGTAGAAAGAGTGGCACGGCTAGGTCCGCGGAGCGGACGGGAGGAGGTGGCCCGGTGAGCATTCCCGAGCCCTTGGACGACCCCTGGGCCGACAGCGGTCCGGGTGACCGTCTGCCCGTATCCCGCCCCCGCCGCGCCGACGGACGGGGCCGCGGCCGCGACGACCAGCACGACCGGGGCAGTGAGAGCGAATCCTGGGACGGCGGCGGCTCGTCCGGCTTCGAGCGGGTCCCCCCGCAGGACATCGACGCCGAGCAGTCCGTTCTCGGCGGCATGCTGCTCTCCAAGGACGCCATCGCGGACGTCGTGGAGATCATCAAGGGCCATGACTTCTACCGGCCGGCGCACGAGACCGTCTACACGGCGATCCTCGACCTGTACGCGAAGGGCGAGCCGGCTGACCCGATCACGGTCGCGGCCGAGCTGGTCAAGCGGGGCGAGATCACCCGCGTCGGCGGCGCCTCGTATCTGCACACCCTGGTCCAGTCGGTCCCGACCGCGGCCAACGCGTCGTACTACGCGGAGATCGTCCACGAGCGGGCGGTGCTCCGCCGTCTCGTCGAGGCGGGCACCAAGATCACGCAGATGGGATACGCGGCGGACGGCGACGTCGACGAGATCGTCAACTCCGCCCAGGCCGAGATCTACGCGGTCACCGAGCAGCGCACCAGCGAGGACTATCTGCCGCTCGGCGACATCATGGAGGGCGCGCTCGACGAGATCGAGGCGATCGGCTCCCGCAGTGGCGAGATGACCGGTGTGCCGACCGGCTTCACCGACTTCGACTCGCTCACCAACGGTCTCCACCCGGGCCAGATGATCGTCATCGCGGCCCGTCCCGCCATGGGTAAGTCCACGCTGGCGCTGGACTTCGCCCGGGCCTGCTCGATCAAGCACAACCTGCCCAGCGTGATCTTCTCCCTCGAAATGGGCCGCAACGAGATCGCGATGCGTCTCCTGTCGGCCGAGGCCCGGGTCGCGCTGCACCACATGCGCTCCGGCACCATGACCGACGAGGACTGGACCCGGCTCGCCCGCCGGATGCCGGACGTCTCCCAGGCCCCGCTGTACATCGACGACTCCCCGAACCTGTCGATGATGGAGATCCGCGCCAAGTGCCGTCGGCTCAAGCAGCGCAACGACCTCAAGCTCGTCGTCATCGACTATCTGCAGCTGATGCAGTCCGGCGGGTCCAAGCGCGCCGAGAGCCGCCAGCAGGAGGTCTCGGACATGTCCCGAAACCTCAAGCTGCTCGCCAAGGAGCTGGAGCTCCCGGTCATCGCGCTGTCGCAGCTGAACCGTGGCCCCGAGCAGCGTACGGACAAGAAGCCGATGGTCTCCGACCTGCGTGAGTCCGGCTCCATCGAGCAGGACGCGGACATGGTCATCCTGCTGCACCGCGAGGACGCGTACGAGAAGGAGTCCCCGCGCGCCGGCGAGGCGGACCTGATCGTGGCCAAGCACCGTAACGGTCCGACGGCGACGATCACGGTGGCCTTCCAGGGCCACTACTCGCGCTTCGTGGACATGGCACAGACCTGACCGGCCCTGACACACGCGAACCGATAGGCACGGGCCGGGCCGTACGGCCCGTGACGACTCGCGCGTGTCGGGCGAAAACCGGTCGACGGGCGCGTGGCCCGGGGATAGACCTGGGGCCATGACCTCATCCCCGGATGCGCCGATCGCCCCGCCGACGACCACGGCCCCCGTTGACCTTCTGCCCGGTACAGAACGCGCTCTGATCCACCGCCTCGCCGTCGCCCAGTCCGAGGGGCGGCTCCCTTCGCTCGTCGCCGCCGTGGTGCGCGAGGGCCGGATCGTCTGGACGGGCTCGCGCACCTCGGTCGACGGCCACGGGCCGGACGCCGACGTCCAGTACCGCATCGGCTCGATCACCAAGACCTTCACCGCCGTCCTGGTCATGCGGCTGCGGGACGAGGGGCTGCTGGACCTCGAGGACCCGCTGGAGAAGCACCTGCCCGGCACCGGGGTCGGTGAGGTGACCATCGCCCAACTGCTCAGCCACAGCGCCGGGTTGGCGGCCGAGACGCCCGCCCCCTGGTGGGAGCGGAGTTCGGCGGCGCTGCGCCCGGAGCTCTCGGACGTGCTGGGCGAGGACCCGTTCCTGCATCCGGTCGGCAGGCTGCACCACTATTCCAACCCGGGCTACACGCTGCTCGGTTCGCTGGTCGAGGCCGTACGCGGAGTGTCCTGGGAGGAGGCGCTGCAGAGCGAGATCCTCGATCCGCTGGGGCTGACCAGGACGAGCAGGCAGCCGGTGGCCCCGCATGCGGGCGGCTGGGCCGTGCACCCCTGGGCCGACGCGCTGCTCCCCGAACCGTCGGAGGACCTGGGGATCATGGCCCCCGCAGGCCAGTTGTGGTCGACGGCCGCGGACCTCTGCCGCTTCGCCGTCTTCCTCGCCGAGGGTGACGACCGTGTGCTGAGCGCCGCGACCGTACGGGAGATGCGGACGCCGTCCGCTCCGCCCGAGGCGGGGGACTGGCAGGGCGGTTACGGACTGGGCGTACAGCTGAGCCGCCAGGACGACCACCGCACCCTTTCCGGGCACACCGGCTCGCTGCCCGGGTTCGTCGCCGGGCTGTGGATCAGCGTGGAGGACGGCATCGGGGCGGTCGCGCTGGCCAACGCCACCTCGGGGACGGCACACACGGTCGCCGCCGATCTCGTGCGGATCGTGGTCGAGGCCGAACCGAAGATCCCCGAGCCGTGGCGGCCTCTGTCCGAGGTCGACCCGACCCTGCTGGAGCTCACCGGCCCCTGGTACTGGGGGACTTATGCCTACGGCCTGCGGCTGAGCGCCGATGGCACGGTGGCGCTGGAGCCGCTGCGCGGAACCGGCCGCGCGGCGCGGTTCGAGGCCCGGGCCGATGGCACCTGGCTCGGTCTCAACGGCTACTACAAGGGCGAGATCCTGCGGGCGGTGCGCCGACCCGACGGTTCGGTGAGCCATCTCGACCTGGGGTCGTTCGCCTTCACCCGGGAGCCGTACGGGCCGGACGACGCGGTCCCGGGAGGTGTCGACCCCGAGGGCTGGCGCGGGGTCTGATGTTTCACGTGAAACGTGGTCCCGGCCCCGGGACCACGTACGTGCCCCGGGGCGCTCAGTGACCTCCAGCCCCGCAGGGTCAGAGGGCTTTCTTGAAGCCCAGATGGGACGCCTCGAAGCCCAGCCGCTCATAGAAGCGATGGGCATCGATCCGGGTGGCGTCCGACGTCAGCTGGACCAACTGGCAGCCCAGGCGCCCGGATTCCTCGACGGCCCACTCGATGAGCCGGGTGCCCAGGCCGCTGCCGCGTTCATCGGCGTGGATGCGTACGCCTTCGATGATCGAGCGGGTGGCGCCGCGCCGCGACAGCCCCGGGATGACGGTCAGCTGGAGCGTGCCGACGACCTGGTCGTCGCGGACGGCGACGACCAGGTGCTGGTGGGGATCCTCGGCCAGCCGGTCGAAGGCGGTGAGGTACGGGGCCAGGTCGTCCGGCGACTCCCGCTGGGCGCCCAGCGGGTCATCGGCGAGCATCGCCACGATCGCCGGGAGGTCCTCGGGCGCCGCCGGCCTTATCTCAAGATCGCTCATGGCCCGGAGACTACGCCGGGACGCGGAGTTCCTCGACGGCCCTGACCAGCGGGGCCAGCTCCGGGTTCCGCGCGGCCTCGTCGAGCGCCTCGCGCAGGGCGCGGTCATTGGTGGGACGGGCCTCGGAGAGCAGCTCCTGGCCGGACTCCGTGACGTCCGTGTAGATCCCGCGCCGGTCGGTGTCGCAGAGGTACCGGGTCAGCAGGCCGCGGTCCTCCAGGCGGGTGACCAGCCGGGTGGTGGCGGACTGGCTGAGGACGACCGCGTCCGCGACCTGCTTCATCTGCAGATGGCCGCCCGGGCCGCTGTGCTGGCGGCTGAGGACGTCCAGGAGCGAGTACTCGCGCACGCTCAGCTCGTGCCCCGACTGCAGGGCCCGCTCGATATGGGCCTCGATCTTTCCGTGCAGCAGGGAGAGGGCGCACCAGCCCTGGGAGAGGGCGGTGAGTGCGGGGTCCGTCGCGGTCATGCGTCTGTCCTCCGTCCGGAGCGGCTTGAGACCAGGATAGGCCACGAGCGCAATAGACCGCGCTTGCAATTAACCCGCGTCTGCAATTATTGTGAACGCTTGTAAGGCGCTCGTGCAATCTCCTCGAAGGGTGAACATCCCATGCCACTCGCGCTCCTAGCCCTGGCCATCGGGGCGTTCGGTATCGGCACCACCGAATTCGTGATCATGGGCCTGCTCCCGGAGGTGGCGGACACCTTCGACGTGACCATCCCCATGGCCGGCTACCTGGTGACCGGGTACGCCCTCGGCGTGGTGCTCGGCGCCCCGCTGATGACCGTCCTGGGCACCAGGATCTCCCGCAAGCGCATGCTGATGCTGCTGATGGGCTTCTTCATCGTCGGCAACGTGCTCTCCGCCGTCGCCCCCGTCTTCGGGCTGATGCTGGCCGGGCGGATCGTCGCCTCCCTGGCACACGGCGCGTTCTTCGGCATCGGCTCGGTCGTCGCGGCCGATCTGGTCGCCCCGGAGAAGAAGGCCGGAGCCATCGCGATGATGTTCACCGGACTGACCGTCGCCAATGTCATCGGCGTCCCGCTGGGCACGCTGGTCGGCCAGCAGATCGGCTGGCGTACGACGTTCTTCATCGTGGCCGCACTCGGCGTGGTCGGGCTCCTGGGCGTCGCCAAGCTCGTCCCCGACATGCCGAGGGCCGAGGGCGTCCGGCTGCGCCACGAGATCGCCGCGTTCCGCAACGTCCAGGTGCTGCTCGCCATGGCGATGACCGTGCTCGGCTTCGGCGGAGTCTTCGCCGCGATCACCTACATCACGCCGATGATGACCCACGTCACCGGCTACGCGGACGGCTCCGTCACCTGGCTGCTCGTCCTCTTCGGCCTCGGCATGGTCGCCGGGAACCTGATCGGCGGCCGGTTCGCCGACCGGGCCCTGATGCCGATGCTGTACGTGTCGCTGAGCGGACTCGCCATCGTGCTGGCCCTGTTCACCCTCACCGCCCACGACAAGACCGCCTCGGCCGTCACCGTCTTCCTGATCGGCGCACTCGGCTTCGCGACCGTACCGCCGCTGCAGAAGCGGGTCCTCGACCAGGCCGCGGGTGCCCCCACCCTCGCCTCCGCCGTGAACATCGGCGCCTTCAACCTCGGCAACGCGCTCTCCGCCTGGCTCGGCGGCCTCGTGATCGCCGCCGGGCTCGGCTACACCGCCCCGAACTGGGTCGGCGCCGCGCTCGCCGCCTCGGCGGTCGTCCTCGCCGTCGTCTCCAGCGCGCTGGAACGGCGTACGCGGACGGACAGCCGCATCGTCACGGGCGCCGCGCCCGAGCCGGCCCGCGCCACCGCGGCGCACCACTGACCACCCGCAGCCCCTCGGTCACCCCTGACCAACCGCTCTACCGCACCAAGGAGTCACCCCTCATGAGCACCACCACCGCAGTCGCCCCGCTCACCGTCCAGGACGCCGAAGCCCTCGTGGAGACGGCCCGCGCCGCCGCCGAGGAGGCCGGGGCCACGGTCGCCGTCACCGTGCTCGACGCGGGCGGCCATCCGCTGGCCTTCCGCCGCGACGACCGCGCCGTACTGATCGCGGGCGAGACCAGCAACCGCAAGGCGTACACCGCGCTCCAGCTCGGCACCCCGACCGCCGACCTGGTCGACGCGGTCCAGCCCGGTGGGCTCTTCCACACCCTGCCGACCGCGCTCGACCGGCCGCTGCTCTTCATCGCGGGTGGCGTCCCCGTCCACCGCGACGGCCGGCTGATCGGAGCGATCGGTGTGGGCGGCGGATCCCCCGAGCAGGACCACGGCTTCGCCACGGAGGCCGTCCAGCGGCTCGTCTGAGCCCACTGGTGAGCCCGCCGCCGTACGGCACCCGGCCCCGCCCGCCGCCCTACGGCAGGCCCGTGCTCAGCCCGCGGCGACCGTCAGCGGGGCGAAGCGGCGGGTCCAGTCGCCGGGCAGGCCGGGGATGTTGCGGGTCATCACCGCGTTGAAGGCGATCGGTTCCAGACCGTTCGCCTTCAGCCAGTTGAGCAACTCCTCGTGGCGTACGTCGACGTCCGTGCGCAGTGGACGGTCCGTGCCCGCGGCGAGCGAGGCGATCAAGGCCTTCGCGGTCTCGGTGTCACGCGCCACCAGCGGGCCCACGACATGGGTCTCCATGTTCGGCCAGGCCGCCGCATAGCCGATGAGGCCGCCGGAGTCCTCGGCGACCCGCAGCTGGTCGGCGAAGGCCGGCAGCCGGGTGATCACATGAGTGCGGTCGCGGCCGAAGACATCGTCGTCCAGCCGCAGGATGGCGGGCAGATCCTCGGCGGTCGCCGGGCGGGTCGCCACAGTGGGGGCCGGGCCCGAGGGGCGGAAGTGGCCACGGACCATCTCGGCGCGGCCGGTGGTCTCGAAGCCCAGCTCTTCGTAGAGCGGCCGTCCGTACGGAGTGGCGTGCAGCGTGACCGGCCGGTCACCCAGCTCCGCCAGAACGTGCCGCATCAGCCGCCGTCCCACGCCCTGCCGTGCGTGCTTCTCGGCCACCAGGACCATGCCGATGGCGGCGAGATCCGCGTACGAGGTGACCACGCAGGCGGTGACCAGCCCTTTGCCGTCCGGGTCGTCGATGCCGTAGCCCCTTCCCGCTGTCAGCAGCAGGCCCCACTTGTGCTCCTCGCGCGGCCAGCCGCGGTTCTCGGAGAGGTCGGCGCAGGAAACCAGGTCGTCAATGGTCAGGCGGCGGATCGGAAGCTCGTCGAGCGGTGAGGGCATGGGGATCAGGCTGTCCGATGAACCCGTACCTCGTCCACCGTTTTGCGCATACAGCACGTTGCTTTCGGCCACGCTCTGTCAGCTCCCGCCCCGGATGTTTCACGTGAAACGTGGAGCGAGGGCGTTGTTTCACGTGAAACCGAGAGCGTCGTTTCACGTGAAACACAGAGTCCTGGACGATCACGGCGGCCGGGGTGCCGGACGCACGGGGCTTGACCAGGGGTACTAGCCTCGGCGTACATGGCGAGACTTCATCTCTTCGACCTCGACGGGACCCTCATCCGGGGCTCCGCCGCGCCGGTCGAGATATCCCGGCAGCTCGGGCTGCTGGAGGAGATCGGCGAGCTGGAGCGGGAGCTGTCCGGCGGTCTGATCGGGCCGCCCGAGTACGCGGTCCGGGTGCACGAGCTCTGGTCGGGGCTGACGCAGGCGCATGTGACGGCGGCCTTCGCCTCGGCGCCCTGGCTCGCCGGGATCCAGGAGGTGTGGCGGGAGATCCGGGAGGGCGGCGACTACTGCGCCGTGATCTCGCTCTCGCCGTCGTTCTTCGTCGAGCGGCTGCTGGAGTGGGGAGCCCATGCCGCACACGGCTCCGTTTTCCCCGAGGTGCCCTTCACCCGGTCCGTCGACCCGGCCGGGATCCTCAGCGCCGCCGCGAAGGTGACGGTCGCGGAGCGGCTGCGCGCCGAGTTCGGGGTGAGCCGGGCGGACTGCGTCGCGTACGGGGACTCCATGTCCGACGTGGAACTCTTCGCCGCGGTGCCCGTCTCGGTCGCCGTGAACGCCGACCGGCATCTCGCCGGAAGAGCCACGCACACCTACACCGGCGGCGACCTGCGTGAGGCCTACGCGCTGGCACAGGTCACACGAGCCTAACGGGAATGCGGGTTCGGATACCCGGGATTCCTGCTATTTGTCCCCGCGGGCTCTCTGAAGCTGACATGCTCCGTTACGGGAGGGACGGGACTCCCGGACGTCGGTAACTGCGGCCAGAGGTTCGAGGCGAGACAAGGGATGAACGCTCCGACCAACACGTCGACCGACGCTGTGCTGATACGCCGCACACTCGCGGAGATCGCACCGTTAGCGGACAAGGTCACGTCGTACTTCTACGCTCTGCTCTTCATAGGCGATCCGGAGCTGCGGACACTGTTTCCGGCAGCGATGGACGCCCAGCGGGACCGGTTGCTCAAGGCGCTGCTCACGGCCGCCGAGCATCTGGAGAACACCGCCACACTCACTGAATATCTTCGCCAGCTGGGCCGGGGCCACCGTAAGTACGGCACCCGGCCCGAGCATTATCCGGCCGTCGGAGAGGCGCTGATCGGGGCGCTGGTCCGGTACGCCGAGAAGACCTGGGACGAGCCGACCCAGGCCGCCTGGGTCCGGGCGTACACGACGATGTCGCAGATCATGATCGACGCGGCCGACGAGGACGAGCTGCGCCGACCCGCCTGGTGGTACGCCGAGGTCGTCTCGCACGATCTCAGGACCCCGGACATCGCGGTGGTCACCCTGCGCCCGGACCAGCCGTACCCCTTTCTGGCCGGGCAGTACACGACGCTGGAGACGCCCTGGTGGCCGCGGATATGGCGGCACTACTCGCTGGCCTCCGCGCCCCGCTCCGACGGGTTGCTGTCGCTGCACGTCAAGGCGGTGCCGGCCGGCTGGGTCTCCGGCGCGCTGGTCCACCGCGCCCGCCCCGGAGACACCCTGCGCCTGGGGCCGCCCGCCGGGTCGATGGTGGTCGACCACACCACCGACGACGGCCTGCTCTGCCTGGGCGGCGGCACCGGCATAGCGCCCATCAAGGCGCTGGTCGAGGACGTCGCCCGGTACGGCGAGCGGCGGCCCGTCGAGGTCTTCTACGGCGCCCGGAGCAACCACGACCTCTACGACATCGACACCCTGATGCGGATGCAGCAGGCGCACTCCTGGCTGTCGGTGCGGCCGGTGGTCTCGGAGGGGCCGGGCCGGGCGCTCGGCGGGCGGCTCCCGGAGGCGGTCCGCGAGTACGGGCCGTGGACCTCGTACGACGCCTATGTGTCCGGGCCGCCCGGGATGATCCGCAGCGGGGTGAGCACCTTGCGGGACATCGGGATCCCCTCCGACCGCATCCGGCACGACTCCGTCGAGGAGCTCGTCGCGGCGAACGACTGAGGCGCGGCGCACGGCAAAGGGCGCGCCCGGTGGGGGATCAGCCCAGGTCGGGCGCGTGCATCGCGCGGACGCCCTCGATGTTGCCGTCGAGGTAGTGCCGCAGCGACAGCGGCACGAGGTGGACGGAGGCGATGCCGACGCGGGTGAACGGGATCCGTACGATCTCGTACTCGCCGCACGGCTCGTCCACCTCGGGGCCGTGCCGCAGGGATTCGTCCATGGAGTCGAGCCGGCAGACGAAGAAGTGCTGCACCTTCACGCCGGTAGCCCCGCCGTCGGCGCCGATGTGCTCGACGGTGTCGACGAAGCAGGGCACCACGTCGGTGATCTTCGCGCCGAGCTCTTCGTGCACCTCGCGGTGCAGGGCCTCGACGACGGTGGAGTCCTCCGGCTCGACGCCGCCGCCGGGGGTGAGCCAGTAGGGATCCACACCGGGCTTGGTGCGCTTGATCAGGATCAGGTCGTCGCCGTCCAGCAGGACGGCTCGTGCGGTGCGCTTGACCACGGGTCGGACGGTCATGGGAGAAATGTGGCCCGTGGCGGCGCCCGCGAAACTCCCTCAGCACCAGTCGACCGCGGCGCGCAGCAGCCACTCCTGCGCCCGCGCGATGTGCGGCAGGGCAAGAGTGCCGGTGCGCACCGCCAGGAAGTAGGTCCGCAGCGGAGGTACCGGAGGGTCGAGCAGGGCCACCAGCTCGCCGCGCTCCAGTGCCACCTCGCACAGATAGCGCGGCAGTACGGCCAGGCCCGCGCCCGCCGTGACCGTCTCCAGGACCGCCCGCAGGTCGGGCGCGATCACCGTCGCCGCGGCGGCCGGCTTGGTGTCGAAGACCGCGGCCCAGTAGCGCGAGACGAGCGGGAGCGACTCGTGCACCTCCACCACCGGAATGTGCTCCAGTACGCCGGGGCCGCCGCGCCGCAGCGCCCCCGGCGCGACCCGCGAGGCCCAGCGCACCCCGGCGACCAGTACGTGCTCCTCGTCGCAGAGCGGGGTCGCGCTGAGCAGCCGGCCACGGGGGCGGGCGGTGGCGATGGTCAGGTCGTGGTGGCCCGCGGCCAGACCCTCCAGGGTCTCCTCGGCGTTGCCGAAGGAGGCCCGCAGCGCGAGCCCCTGCGGGACGAGCGAGGTCAGTGCGGGCAGGGCGCGCAGCGAGGTGAACTCCGGTGGCCCGGCGAGGTGGAGGGTGCGTATCCCCGACTCCTCGTACCAGCCGGACTCCGCGATCTCGACCAGCGCGTCCAGGTGCGGGGCGGTCCGCTGGGCCAGTTCGTCGCCGACGGTCGTCGGCGTCACTCCCCGCGCCTGGCGCAGGAACAGCGGGCGCCCCAACTGCCGCTCCAGAGTGCGGATCTGGCTGGTCACGGCGGGCTGCGAGAGGCCGAGCAGGGCGGCGGCCCGGGTGAAGGAGCCCGCGCGGTGGACCGTGACGAACGTGCGGAGCAGGGCGAGGTCCATGGTGCCCTCCCGTTCCGAACTGCCTCACAACGTCCCCGGCCGGACACAACTATAAATATGTCGATAGGTCTCTGTCGCTACCGTGATTGGACACTGACACAGAGTCAACTAGCCTTGGTGACGCGGTTCTTCGCGCGTGGAACCGGGGCGGTCCGAGCCATGAGGGGGGAGGCTCGGACCGCCCGTCTCAGGCCGCGGCCTCGTCCAGTGCCCGCCGTACGTCGGCGACGAGGTCGGCGGTGTCCTCGGCCCCGGCCGAGAAGCGGATGAAGCCCTCCGAGACCTTGTCACCGCCCCAGCGGCCGCGCCGCTCGGCCGTGGAGCGCACGCCGCCGAAGCTCGTGGCGTCGTCCACCAGCCGCAGCGCCGCCAGGAACCGCTCCGCGTACGCGCGGTCGGGCAGGTCGAAGGAGACGACACAGCCGAAGCGGCGCATCTGGGCGGCCGCCTGCCGGTGCGCGGGGTCGGACGGCAGCGCGGGATGGCGCACCCCGCTCACCTCGGGGCGCTCAAGGAGCGCCTCGGCGACGGCCAGCGCGTTCGCCGACTGCCGGTCCGCGCGCAGCTGGAGCGTGGCCAGCGAGCGGTGCGCCAGCCAGGCCTCCATCGGCCCGGGGATCGCCCCGACGACCTTGCGCCATCTACGCACGCGCGCGGCGAGCTCGGGATCCCGGCAGACCACATAGCCGAGCAGCAGATCGCCGTGGCCGGTGAGGCCCTTGGTGCCGCTGGCCACCGCGAAGTCCGCGCCGAGCTCCAGCGGGCGCTGGCCCAGCGGGGTCGCCAGCGTGTTGTCGACCGCGACCAGCGCGCCCGTGTCGTGGGCGGCCCGCGCCAGCCGCCGGATGTTGCAGACGTCCAGGCCCGGGTTGGAGGGCGTCTCGATCCACAGGAGGGCCGCGCCGTCCAGGACGGCCAGCTGGGCGTCGTCCGCGGTCGGCGCGGTGCGCACCTCGACCCCGTACGCGGCGAGCTGCTCGCTTACCAGGGGCAGCGCCTGGTAGCCGTCGTCCGGCAGGACCACGGCGTCGCCCACGCGCGCGTGAGAGAGCAGGACCGCCGAGATCGCGGCCATGCCGGAGGCGAACACGACCGCCTCGGCGGGCGCGTCCGGGGACTCCAGCTCGGCGAGGGCGCGCTCCAGATGGGTCCAGGTCGGATTGGTGTCCCGGCCGTAGGTGTAGGGGCCCGTCGCCTCGCCCGGGAGGTGGAAGTGCGCGGCGAACACCGGCCCCGGCAGCGGGGGTTCGTACGCCACCGGGTCCGGGAGCCCGGCCCGTACCGCTCTGGTGCCGTCACCCGGCTCCTGGGCAGGGTTCACACCGGAGGCCATCCGCGCTCCCCTCAGTCCTTGTCGTCGGGCAGGACGACGTTCAGCGCCCAGGACACGATCGAGATGATCAGGCCGCCGAGCAGTGCGGTCCAGAAGCCCTCGACATGGAAGTTGAGGTCGAGCTTCCCGGCCAGCCACGAGGTGAGCAGCAGCATCAGGGCGTTGATCACAAAGGTGATCAGGCCGAGCGTGAGGATGAACAGCGGGAACGAGAGGAACTTCACGACCGGCTTGACGATGAAGTTCACCACGCCGAAGAGCAGGGCGACCAGAATCAGTGTCAGGGCCTTCTTGCCGGTGCTGTCGCCGGTGAGCGTGATGTTCTTGACCAGCCAGATGGCCACGGCCAGGGCCGCCGCGTTGGCGAGCGTCTTGACTACGAAATTCTTCATGTGTCTGATCGTGGCAGACGTGATCGGTACCAGTGCAGGGGCGGACGGCGATGAAGCAATTCCGGCTTGACGAACTCGAGGCGGAGCGCGCCGCCAACGACGGCGCGTACCTGCAGTTTCTGCGGGAAAGGAACATGTCGGCCGGGCTCTACGCGCTGGACGCGGGCGACCACGACCCGCAGAAGCCGCACGCCCAGGACGAGATCTACTTCGTGGTGAGCGGCCGGGCGTCGATCACGGTCGGCCTGGAGACCACCGAGGTGGCGCGGGGCAGCGTCGTCTACGTGCCCGCCGGGGTCGCCCACCGCTTCCACCACATCGCCGAGGACCTGCGGGTTCTGGTCGTCTTCTCTCCGCCTGAGAGCTGAGGGCGACCCCCGGGTATCCCTAGGGGTTCGGTCAGGGGAGATCAAGGGCTGCGAGGCCCCCGTTCGGCACCCCGGCGCCCCTAGCATCGAGGGTGTCGAAGGCAGCAGCCCAAGACTTCAGGAGAATCACGAGCACGAAAGAGGTAAGGACGATGGCCGCACGGGAGATATTCGCGGGGATGCCCTGGTGGGTGAAGTGGGTCGCCGTGCCCGTCATCGCCCTGGTCGTATTCGGCGGTCTCATCGCCAGCGTGGTGGGCTTCCTGTTCGGACTGCTCTTCAAGGTGCTGATCTTCGTGGCCCTGGTCGGCGGTCTCATCTACGTCGTACGGCGGTTCATGTCCTCGACGTCCTCGCGCGGCGACTGGTAGACGGCAGCGCGCATTTCGTACGAGCGCGGTCCGTAAAGGCACAGCGTTCGTACAGAACGACCCAGGATTAGCCCGGCTGAGGGACGGAAAGGCCAAACCCCTCATGGCGCCGGAGGCGGCCGTTACGGTGAAAACCTCTGCTGCCTCGGGCGGGCCCCTTGCCCGTCAGCACGCCTGGGGGTGACCTGTGGCCACGGCTGCGAACGCCGGTGTCCCTACCCTGATCGGTTCGGTCCAGCGGGCGTTGCGCCTGCTGGAGGCGGTGGGCGCCCATACGGATGGCGCTCCTGCCAAACAGCTGGCGCGGGAGGCCGGGCTGCCGCTCCCCACCGCGTACCACCTGCTGCGCACCCTCACCCACGAGGGCTATCTGCGCCGGGAGAACGGTGTGTTCGTCTTCGGCGAGGCGGCCGAGCGGCTGGCGGACGGCGGAGCGCTGCAGAATCGTCGCACCAAGATCAGCCGGTCTCTCGCGGAGTGGCGCGACGCCATCGGGGTCCCCGTCTACTTCGCGGTCTACCGCGAGGGTGAGATCGAGATCGCCGGAGTGGCCGACACGCCGTCGGCCCCGGCCGTCGAGGAGTGGGCCGACTTCCGGGAGACCGGGCACGCGCACGCCATCGGCCAGTGCCTGCTGAGCCAGCTCGACGAGAAGGCCCGCGAGGACCATCTGGACCGGCACCCCGTCCGCGCGGTCACTCCTTATTCCGTACGCAACCGCCGGGCCCTTCTGGACCGCCTGGCGGCTACGGAGCGTATGCAACCGGTCGTCGAACGACAGGAGTACGCACTGGGCACGGTCTGCGCGGCCATCCCGATCACAGCGGGCTCCGGAGCCGCCACGATGGCCATCTCTCTGCCGCTTCACCAGCAAGAACGCCTGATTCCGGCGATCGAGCAGCTCCGCGGGGAAGTCGGCCGACTGCTCAGCTCCCTCGCGTTCTCTATCAGTATCTGAAAACTCACTCCTTGTGATCTGCTAGTGCTTCCAGCACGATTGCGTCAAGGGGGCCAGGGGGGCATTCCTGGCCATTTCAGCTACAGCGGGGTACGTGATGCGTGAGGTCCTGGCAGAGGTCATGATGAGCTTCCTCGTCTCCGAGGAGCTCTCCTTCAGGATCCCGGTGGAGCTCACCTACCGCGCCGACGATCCGTACGCGGTCCGCATGATCTTCCACCTGCCCGGCGACGAACCCGTGACCTGGACGTTCGGGCGGGAACTGCTACTCGACGGCATCAACACCCCCACCGGCGACGGGGACGTGCGCATCGCGCCCTCCCGCCCCGAGGAGCTCTCCGACGTCCACATCCGCCTCCAGGTGGGCGGCGAACGGGCGCTCTTCCGCGCCGGGGCCGGCCCGCTGGTGGCCTTCCTCGACCGCACCGACAAGCTCGTACCGCTGGGGCAGGAGCGCGCGCTCGGCGACTTCGACGGACATCTGGACGAGGCGCTGGGGCGGATCCTGGCCGAGGAGCAGAACGCGGGCTGAGCGCCGCCTACTTCTTGCGGCGCCGGCCCCGCCCGCCCCGCACCGGCCCACGGGCCGCGACGGCCGGGCGGTCGGCCGAGACCACCAGCGCCGCCAGCGCCGTGGTCACCGGGACCGAGGCCACCAGGCCGATCGAGCCCACCAGCGTCCGGACGATCTCCTCGGCGACCAGCTCGCTGTTGGCCACCGTCCCCACGCTGCTCTGCGCGATCGAGAACAGCAGCAACAGCGGCAGCGCCGCGCCCGCGTACGCCAGGACCAGGGTGTTGACCACCGACGCGATGTGGTCGCGGCCGATCCGGATGCCCGCCCGGTACAGCCCGCGCGGGCCCATCGTCGGATTGGCCTCGTGGAGCTCCCAGACCGCCGACGTCTGGGTGACCGTCACATCGTCCAGCACACCGAGCGAGCCGATGATCACGCCGGCCAGCAGCAGACCGGACATGTCGATGTTCGGGTAGAGCCCGTGGATCAGGCCGGTGTTGTCGTCGGTGTTGCCGGTCAGCGAGGCCCAGCCGATGAACAGCGACCCGAGCAGCCCGATCAGGACGAGCGAGACCAGCGTGCCGAGCACGGCGACCGAGGTGCGCGCCGACAGGCCGTGGCACATGTACAGCGCGATCAGCATGATCGCGCTCGACCCGACCACCGCGACGAGCAGTGGATTGGAGCCCTGGAGGATCGCCGGGAGGATGAACAGCGTCAGCACGGCGAACGAGACGACCAGCGCGACCAGCGCCATCACCCCGCGCAGCCGGCCGACGACCACGACCGCGAGCGCGAAGATGCCCGCGAGCAGCGCCATCGGGAACCGCCGGTTCACATCGGTCACCGAATACTGCAGGTCGCGCGGGGCGTCGGGGGCGTACGCGACGATCACGCCCTGCCCCTTGTGCAGTTGGCGCGGGGCGTCCGGCTGGACGATCTCGGTGAAGGTGCGGCCCTTCTCCTTGCCGGTGGTGACCTCGATGGTCGCCTTGCCGCACAGGCCCTGCTGGGAGCGCTTGGCCTCCTGGCCCTCGGCGGTCGAGGTGTCGCCGTTCGACGGGGTCTGACCGGCGTTGACCGTCTTGCAGTCGACCTTCTGGAGGGCGACGACCTTCGCCTGCTGGGTCTGGCGGTCGAAGCCGACACCGGTGCGCTGGTGCGACGGCGTTCCGCCGGGCCACAGCACGGCCAGGCCGACGAGCACCGCGGCCGAGAACGGGATCAGCACGGCGGCGATCACCTTGCGGAGATGCTTCGAGACGGGCGCCGCGGGACCGTGGCTGTGCGTGTGCCCATGGGGCTGGCCGTGCGGGTGTCCGTGGGCGTCTTCGGGAGGCTGCTCTGTTGACGTCACCGCCCGATCATCGCAAGAACGGCGGGGCCCCTCTGTTCAGCGCGCTGGAGATGACGCTAGCGTGGTGACACCTTTGCACACGCGGGAGCTCGGAGCACCGGGCTGAGAGGGCGCTGAAAGCCGTACGAACCGTACGGAAGCGGCTGCGCCGACCGCCGAACCTGTTACCGGGTAATGCCGGCGTAGGGAGTAGGTCTCATGACCATTCAGGACGCACGCACGCCTGCCTCGAACCAGAGCGAGGCCGGGAAGTCCATCGGCTGGCACAAGGGATACGTCGAGGGCTCGCGCCCCGACCTCCGGGTGCCGGTCCGCCAGGTGCACCTCACCAACGGCAAGGACGTCACGCTGTACGACACGTCCGGGCCGTACACCGACCCGAACATCGAGACGGACGTCCGCCGGGGACTCGCCCCGCTCCGGGAGAACTGGATCATCGCGCGCGGGGACACCGAGGAGTACGCGGGCCGCCCCGTCCGCCCCGAGGACGACGGCATCAAGCACACCTCGCCGCGCGGCGGACTGAAGAACCTCGACGCGGTGTTCCCGGGCCGCCCGCGCCAGCCGCGCCGCGGCCGCGGCGGCCAGGCCGTCACCCAGCTCGCGTACGCCCGCCGGGGCGAGATCACCCCGGAGATGGAGTACGTCGCGATCCGCGAGAACGTCTCCCCCGAGGTCGTGCGCGAGGAGATCGCGGCCGGGCGCGCGGTGCTGCCCGCCAACGTCAACCACCCCGAGATCGAGCCGATGATCATCGGCAAGCGGTTCCTGGTGAAGGTCAACGCCAACATCGGCAACTCCGCCGTCACCTCCTCCATCGAAGAGGAGGTCGACAAGATGACCTGGGCCACCCGCTGGGGCGCCGACACGGTCATGGACCTCTCCACCGGCCGCAACATCCACACCACCCGCGAGTGGGTGCTGCGCAACTCCCCCGTCCCGATCGGCACCGTCCCGCTCTACCAGGCCCTGGAGAAGGTCGACGGCCGCGCCGAGGAGCTGACCTGGGACATCTACAAGGACACGGTCATCGAGCAGGCCGAGCAGGGCGTCGACTACATGACGGTCCACGCGGGTGTGCTCCTGCGGTACGTGCCGCTCACCGCCCGCCGCAAGACCGGCATCGTCTCGCGCGGCGGCTCGATCATGGCGGCCTGGTGCCTCGCGCACCACAAGGAGTCGTTCCTGTACGAGAACTTCGAGGAGCTCTGCGAGATCCTCGCGGCGTACGACGTGACGTACTCCCTGGGCGACGGTCTGCGCCCGGGCTCCATCGCGGACGCCAACGACGAGGCGCAGTTCGCCGAGCTGCGTACGCTCGGTGAGCTCAACACGATCGCCAAGCGCCACAACGTCCAGACGATGATCGAGGGCCCGGGCCACGTCCCGATGCACAAGATCAAGGAGAACATCGACCTCCAGCAGGAGATCTGCGAGGAGGCGCCGTTCTACACGCTCGGCCCGCTGACCACCGACGTCGCCCCGGCGTACGACCACATCACCTCCGGCATCGGCGCGGCGATGATCGCTTGGTGGGGCACCGCGATGCTCTGCTACGTCACGCCCAAGGAGCACCTGGGCCTGCCGAACCGCGACGACGTGAAGACGGGCGTGATCACCTACAAGATCGCGGCGCACGCGGCCGACCTCGCCAAGGGGCACCCGGGCGCACAGGAGTGGGACGACGCGCTCTCGGACGCCCGCTTCGAGTTCCGCTGGGAGGACCAGTTCAATCTGGCCCTCGACCCGGACACCGCCCGGGAGTTCCACGACGAGACGCTGCCCGCCGAGCCGGCGAAGACCGCTCACTTCTGCTCGATGTGCGGGCCGAAGTTCTGCTCGATGAAGATCTCGCAGGACATCCGCCGCGAGCACGGCGGGGATCTGGCGGCAGGGGACATCGAGGCCGGAATGGCGGAGAAGTCCGCGGAGTTCGCCGCGGCGGGCAACCGGGTCTATCTGCCGATCGCGGAGTGACGTACGCGTACCGATGTTTCACGTGAAACAGCGAGCCCTGTTTCACGTGAAACAGGCACGGCCGTGGTTTCACGTGAAACGAAGGTGACCGCGGTCCTGGTGGTTTCACGTGAAACGGGCGCCCCGAAGCCGGTCACTCCGGCTGGTGTTCGGGGCCTCCGAAGTCGGGACTGGTGAAGTCCGGGCTGGTGAAGCTGGGGCGGGTCCCCTTGGACGAGTCGCCCGGGCTGTCGAAGTCGGGCCGGTCGTAGCCGAGGCTCGGTATCCGGCCCGTCGAGCGGCGCCTCGACGCCCCCGGACCGGTGCCCGGGTCGGCCAGCGCCTCGCGCAGGAACGGGTAGATACCCCGTTCCACCAGGGCGTGGCGCCATGCCTCACGGGCCCGGGAGACCTCCTGTGCTCTCTCGTCGTCCACCTCGTCCTCCTCCGGTTCGGCGACGACCTGGGTGGCGCCGTTGCGGATCGCGGTGAGCAGGAGGCTGATCGCCGCGGCGAGTATCGCGGCCGCGGTGAGCGCCCCGAAGAACCATCCGGCGGTCAGTAAAGTGTCGGCGAAGGCGGGCTCGGGGTTGAGCATCTTCAGGATGTAGCCCACCAGCAGGAAGATCGCGGCGGCGGTCCCGGAGAGAACGGGAGCCAGCACCGCGACGACCGCGCCGACGCCCGCGCCCGAGGTGGATTCCGGGCTGTCGACCACCGGAGGCGTCATCACCGAGCCGCGTTCCGATGTGAGCGCGGGGGTGGAAGGCGCACGCAACTCCTCGCGCACCCTGACGTAGTGGTCGTACTCGGCCGCCGCGGCCGCCGAGACGAGAGCACCGGCGTTGAGCACCATGGTGCGCAACTGCTCGGTGTTGAGCCGTACTCCAACACCGGCCAGCTCGGGCCGGTCGGGCGCGGTGCGCAGTGCGTCGTCGAGGATCCGCTCGAACTCCGGGCGGTCCTCGGTCAGCAGGTGCGGAGCGCTGTTCATGTGCATCCCCCGATGCTCCGTAGGGCCGGAAAGCCCGCCTGATGAACGGGCAATCGGGCGGAAACGGAGGAGAGCCTGCTACGGATAAGCCGATGGTAGAGCGGTTCCGGCACGGGGTGACAGGGTGTTTCCGAAATCGCCTTGCGACCGCCCGAGCCGGTGCTTTCCCGATTACGCGTCAGTCATGCAGAGGCAACTGCACGACCAGCAGTTTTCCGGCCATGGTCACCCCACCGTCCATGGCGATGGCGAGACCGTCCGCGTACACATGCGGACCTTCCACGACCGGACGGCAGTCTTCCTCGCCGTCTTCGGTGCCCACTTCGCCCAGGAGGTAGGGAATCGGGCTGTGTCCGTGGACCACCCGCCGCCCGCCGTACGCCGAGAGCAGCTCGCGGGCGGCCTGGGGGCCGGACTCGTCACGGAAGGCGAAGCGCTTGGTGAACTTCCGGAACAGGTCCCAGCATTCGTCGGCGTCGTTGCGGGTGAGGAGCGCGTGCACGGTGTCGTTCACGGCCTCGATGGAGTCGCCGTACTCCAGGTACGCCGTGGTGTCGGAGTGCATCAGCAGATGCCCGTCCTCCTCCTCGATCGCGTCGAGGCGGGACATCCACTGCAGATGCACGTCCTGGAGGCGGTCCATGTCGGCCTTCTGGCCGCCGTTGAGCAGCCAGGCGGCCTGGAAGGTGGCGGTGCCCGCACCGGAGTTGACCGGGGTGTCGCCGAAGCGCTTGGCGCCGATCAGGAGCAGCTCGTGGTTGCCCATGAGGGCCTTGCAGTAGCCGCCGGCGGCCGCTGCCTCGGCCGACAGCCGCATCACCAGGTCGATGACGCCGATGCCGTCGGGGCCGCGGTCGGTGAAGTCGCCGAGGAACCAGAGGCGGGCGTTGCCCGCGGCCCAGTTCCCGTCGACGTCGATCAGTCCCTGCTCGCGCAGCGCGGCCAGGAGTTCGTCGAGGTAGCCGTGGACGTCACCCACGACGAAGAGCGGCCCGAGACCGTCCGGCAGAGGTGCCGGGGCGGGGTCGATCTCCACCCGGACCTGCACGGTGTCCCCCCGGTTGATCACCGGGAGGTCGCGTGCCGTCGGGGTGTAGCCCTCGGGCGGCTCCTCGTCCGCGAAGGCGTTCCCCGGGTGGATGTCCGCGGGGTACGCCTCCATCGGGTGCACGGCCACGGGGGGGTGCGGCTGCGCCGGTGGAGGCATCTCGACGGGTGGGGGCGGCGGGGGGACCTGCGCGGAATGCGCGGGAGCCTGCGCGTACGGAGGCACCCGGAAGTCACGCAACGTCTCCGTCCGCTCGGGTCCCTGACCGGCCCCCTGAGTCATCGACCCCTCCACCACCGTCGCGCCGCCGTACACCGTGGGACCCCCCTGGTCGGGCGGGGATCCGTGGTGTCGTGCGCCCATCATAGGAATGAGGCTCGTGCTGTGTGACGCACCAGGGGTGGTGAATCCCGGCGCGGCCGTGGTTCACCGGTGGTTATGTCCCCATTGTGTTGGTCTAGTCCTTGTCTGCATCGCTGTCGGGGCTCCTGTCCGGCACGTTCGGGTCCTGTCCGAGTCCCCTGCGGGGTTCCGCGACGGGGGAGCGCGGGGGGCTGACCGTCGTACGCGGCGACCGGCGCTGCGACGACGTACGGATGATGAGTTCGGTCGGTATCACCTGCTCGATCGGGTGACCGTGGTCGATGCCTTCGATGGCGTCGATGAGCAGTTGGACCACGGCGGTGCCGATGCGCCGGGGCTTGAGCGAGAGGGTGGTGATGGGCGGTTCGGTGGTCGCGTACACGGTGGACTCGCTGCAGCAGACGAGCAGCAGGTCCTCGGGCACCCGCAGCCCGTATCTGCGGGCGGCCGCCAGCAGATCGGTGCCGTTGGGGTCGAACAGTCCGTACACGGCGTCGGGCCGGTCCGGGCGGGCGAGCAGCCGGTCGGCCGCGACGGCGCCCGCGCACGGGTCGTGGGCGGGGTAGGACTCGTAGACCGGGTCCTGCCCGACCCGCTCGCACCAGCGCAGATACGCCTCGGTGGAGAGCCGGGTATAGGTGTCGGTGGTGGTGCCGGTGAGGAGGCCGATCCGGCGGGCGCCGGCGGCGGCGAGATGGTCGAGCAGTTCCAGTACGGCGGCCTCGTGGTCGTTGTCGACCCAGGCGGTCACCGGCAGCGAACCCGCAGGGCGGCCGTCGGAGACCACCGGCAGGCCCTGGCGGACCAGTTCGGTGACGACGGGGTCCTGGTCGGAGGGGTCGATCACGACGGTGCCGTCGAGGGCGACGTTCGACCAGACGTCCGCGGGGCTGCGGCGTGAGGTGGCGGGCAGGATGACGAGGGCGTAGCCGCGCGCGAGCGCGGCGGATGTCGCGGCCCTCGCCATCTCGGCGAAGTAGGCGAACTCGGTGAAGGTGAAAGGTTCATCCCCGTACGTGGTCACGGTCAGGCCGATCAAGCCGGACTTGCCGGTACGGAGCGTGCGGGCCGCTGCGGATGGGCGATAGCCCAGCCGGTCTGCGACCTCGCGGACGTGGCGGCGGGTGGCGTCGGGGAGCCGGCCCTTGCCGTTGAGCGCGTCGGAGACGGTCGTGATGGAGACACCGGCGGCGGCGGCCACGTCCCGAATGCCCGCCCGCCCCAGCCGGCGACCGGTCGACCGGCTCACCTGGTGCTTCCCTGCTGCTGTCATGGCGAGCCGATAGTAGGGCGAGGCGAGACAGTTGGCCCGGGTGCATATGCACGCGTTGACAGGCACGTTTCTGCATGATCAAAAAGGGCTATTGGCCTTGATTTACCTGGGAGTTGGAGGGAGACACGTTGTGGTGGCGGTTGTCGATCGGTGGGCGGCTGCCGAATGCCCGATGTTTCGAAGAGGTCTCAACTCACCTGCACGAGGGATGCGCGCCACGGCGCGAGCCACCGGCGCACGGCTTCGGCGGGGAGCGCTCCCCCTCCCGCGCGCCCACGTTCCCCGGGGCCGGGCGGGCAGGCGAGGGCGCGTCCGGAGGATGCCCTCCGGCTCTTCGCAGGGGAGCCGAATCCTCATAGGGTGAGCAGTATTCGTACGGACGGAACGGTCGAGGAGGACCTGCGGTGAGCGAGACGAGCCCCAAGCTGCGCGCCGAGCTGGACGGCATCCCCACCTACAAGCCCGGCAAGCCCGCGGCCGCCGGCGGCCCGGTCGCCTTCAAGCTGTCCTCCAACGAGAACCCGTACCCGCCGCTGCCGGGGGTGATGGAGAGCGCCGTCGCCGCCGCCGGGAACTTCAACCGCTACCCGGACATGGCGTGCACCGGTCTGATGAACGAGCTGGCCGACCGCTTCGGGGTGCCGCTCTCGCACCTCGCCACCGGCACCGGCTCGGTCGGTGTGGCCCAGTCGCTGCTCCAGGCCACCTCCGGCCCCGGCGACGAGGTCATCTACGCCTGGCGCTCCTTCGAGGCGTACCCGATCATCACCCAGATCAGTGGAGCCACGTCCGTAAAGGTGCCGCTGACCTCCGGCGATGTACACGACCTGGACGCCATGGCCGAGGCCATCACCGACCGGACCCGGCTGATCTTCGTCTGCAACCCGAACAACCCGACCGGCACCGTGGTCCGCCGGGCGGAGCTGGAACGATTCCTCGACCGGGTGCCGTCGGACGTGCTGGTGGTCCTGGACGAGGCGTACAAGGAGTTCGTCCGCGACGCCGACGTGCCGGACGGTCTGGAGATCTACCGCGACCGCCCGAACGTGGCGGTGCTGCGCACCTTCTCGAAGGCGTACGGGCTCGCCGGGCTCCGGATCGGCTTCGCGGTCGCCCACGAGCCGGTGGCGGCGGCGCTGCGCAAGACGGCCGTCCCCTTCGGCGTCAGCCAGCTCGCCCAGGACGCGGCGGTCGCCTCGCTGCGCGCCGAGGACGAACTGCTCGGGCGCGTCGGCTCGTTGGTGTGCGAGCGCGACCGGGTGTACGAGGGCCTGGTCGGCCAGGGCTGGACCCTGCCCGAGTCGCAGGCGAACTTCGTCTGGCTGCGCCTCGGCGAGCGGACGGTCGAGTTCGCGCAGGCCTGCGAGGCGGCGGGCGTGGTGGTCCGGCCGTTCGCGGGCGAGGGCGTGCGGGTCACGATCGGTGAGACCGAGGCCAACGACCTCTTCCTGAAGGTGGCCGAGGGCTTCCGCAAGGCGAACTAGGGCACCGCGCCCTGAGGCTGGTCCGCGACGGCCCTAGGCCGGGTCCTGGAGGCGGTCCACCCGGATCCGGTCGCCGGTGCGGACCGTGGCGAGCAGCCTCGGGTCGCCGTCGATCCGGCCGACGACGTTGCACGCGCTCGCCAGGCGGCATTCGCCATCCCGCGAGACCGGCGTCGGGCCGTAGGGCAGCGCCAATGCGTCGCCCTCGGTCCAAAATGCCACCGTCCCCGGCTCCACCACCTCGCGCGCGTCCGACTCCAGCGTGGGGGAGACCGGGGTCTCGAAGTAGACCTCCTCGCCCCAGGTGCGGGCGGTGGAGACGATCGGAAGTGCTCCCGCGAGCGCCGCGCTCGTGGGGGTTTCTTCGAGGGTGGCGGTCAGCTGCCCAGCGGGCCACGAGATCCGTATCTGCATGAGCCGAAATTCAACAAGATGTTGAAGCTGCAGTGAAGAGGCGTCTCAAAAGGCGTCGTCCGGGGCTCGCCCCGCGCGGATCCCGCACAGAGGTACCCCCCGCCTGAAGGTCGCGGAAGCGTGTGCGACATAATGCTTGTGAATGTGAACGCGTTCACAAGCGTGTCCCGCTTCGTCCCGGAATCAGTGGGATCAGAGGGGCAAACTGCCGCTGTGATCACGGCGATGTAAGGAGATGACGTTGTGAATCTGGCTCTGGCGCCGGAAACACTGGCGCGATGGCAGTTCGGCATCACCACCGTCTACCACTTCCTCTTCGTGCCGCTCACGATCTCGCTCGCCGCGCTCACGGCCGGCCTGCAGACCGCGTGGGTGCGAACCGAGAACCAGAAGTACCTCAAGGCGACGAAGTTCTGGGGCAAGCTCTTCCTGATCAACATCGCGATGGGTGTCGTCACCGGCATCGTCCAGGAGTTCCAGTTCGGCATGAACTGGTCCGACTACTCGCGGTTCGTGGGTGACATCTTCGGCGCCCCGCTCGCCTTCGAGGCGCTCATCGCCTTCTTCTTCGAGTCGACCTTCATCGGCCTGTGGATCTTCGGCTGGGACAAGCTGCCGAAGAAGATCCACCTCGCCTGCATCTGGATGGTCTCGATCGGCACCATCCTCTCCGCGTACTTCATCCTGGCCGCCAACTCCTGGATGCAGCACCCGGTCGGCTACAAGCTCAACAAGGCCACCGGGCGCGCGGAGCTCACCGACTTCTGGCACGTGCTGACGCAGGACACCACCCTGGTGGTCGTCTTCCACACGCTCACCGCGGCCTTCCTCACCGGTGGCGCGTTCATGGTCGGCGTCTCCGCCATCCATCTGCGCCGCAAGAAGCACATCCCGGTGATGCGCACCTCGCTCCGGCTCGGCCTGGTCACGCTCGTCGTGGGCGGACTGCTCACGGCCGTCAGCGGCGACCAGCTCGGCAAGGTCATGTTCAAGCAGCAGCCCATGAAGATGGCGGCGGCCGAGGCGCTGTGGGACGGCGAGAAGTCGGCGCCCTTCTCGATATTCGCCTACGGAGACGTGGCCAAGGGCCACAACAGCGTCGAGATCTCGGTCCCGGGTCTGCTCTCCTTCCTCGCCGACAACAACTTCTCCTCGTACGTCCCCGGCATCAACGACGTGAACAAGCAGGAGCAGCAGAAGTACGGGCCCGGCGACTACCGGCCCAACATCCCGGTCACCTTCTGGGGCTTCCGCTGGATGATCGGCTTCGGCATGGCGTCCTTCGCCATCGGAGCCGTCGGCCTCTGGCTCACCCGCAAGAAGTTCCTGCTGGCACCCGGACTCAGGACCGGTGACGACGAGGTGCCGCATCTGGTCCTCTTCCGGAACAAGGCGCTCGGCTCCCGGCTGACCGGCTGGTACTGGTTCATCGCCATCTGGACGCTCGGCTTCCCGCTGATCGCCAACTCCTGGGGCTGGATCTTCACTGAGATGGGCCGTCAGCCCTGGGTCGTGTACGGCGTGCTGCGCACCAAGGACGCGGTCTCCCCCGGTGTCTCGCAGGGCGAGGTCCTCACCTCGATGATCGTCTTCACCCTGCTCTACGCCGTGCTCGCGGTGATCGAGGTGCGGCTGCTCGCGAAGTACGTCAAGGCCGGACCGCCCGAGCTCACCGAGTCCGACCTCAACCCGCCCACCAAGATCGGCGGGGACGACCGCGACCCCGACCGGCCGATGGCCTTCTCGTACTGAGGCTGAGGAGACAGAGGCATGGAACTCCACGACGTCTGGTTCGTACTCATCGCCGTCCTGTGGACCGGCTACTTCTTCCTGGAGGGCTTCGACTTCGGAGTCGGGATCCTCACGAAGCTGCTGGCCCGTGACCGCAAGGAGAAGCGGGTCCTGATCAACACGATCGGGCCCGTCTGGGACGGCAACGAGGTGTGGCTGCTGACCGCGGGCGGGGCGACCTTCGCCGCCTTCCCCGAGTGGTACGCCACGCTCTTCTCCGGCTTCTATCTGCCGCTGCTGATCATCCTGGTCTGTCTGATCGTGCGCGGTGTGGCCTTCGAGTACCGGGCGAAGCGGCCCGAGGAGAAGTGGCAGCGCAACTGGGAGGAGGCCATCTTCTGGACCTCGCTGATCCCGGCGTTCCTGTGGGGCGTGGCCTTCGGCAACATCGTGCGCGGAGTGAAGATCGACGCACACAAGGAGTACGTGGGCACCCTCTGGGACCTGCTCAACGGGTACTCGATCCTCGGCGGACTGGTGACGCTGTTCCTGTTCACCTTCCACGGCTCGGTCTTCACCTCCTTGAAGACCGTCGGTGAGATCCGCGAGCGGTCGCGGGCGCTGGCGCTGAAGCTGGGCCTGGTCACGGCCGTACTGGCACTCGCGTTCCTGATCTGGACGCAGGTCTCGCGGGGTGACACCAAGAGCCTGGTCGCGATGGTGATCGCGGTCGTGGCACTGGTCGGGGCGATCGGTGCGATCAAGGTCGGCCGCGAGGGCTGGTCGTTCGCGCTCTCGGGCATCACGATCGCGGCCGCCGTGGCGATGCTCTTCCTGACGCTCTTCCCGAACGTCATGCCGTCCTCGCTGCACGAGGAGTGGAACCTCACGGTCTCCAACGCCTCGTCGAGCCCGTACACGCTGAAGATCATGACCTGGTGCGCGGGCATCGCGACCCCGGTGGTGCTCCTCTACCAGGGCTGGACGTACTGGGTGTTCCGCAAGCGGATCGGCACACAGCACATCGCCGACGCGCACTGAGCCCGCACAGGGGGGTGTGTTTCACGTGAAACACACCCCCCGACCCATAGCCCCCTGACCCTTCGAGGGGATGTTTCACGTGAAACCGATCGACCCGCGACTGCTCCGATACGCCCGGGCCACCCGTCTCTTCCTCGCTGCCGTCGTCGCCCTCGGCCTGGTCGGGGCGGGGCTGGTCATCGCACAGGCGATGCTCATCGCCGAAGTGGTGGTGGGGGCGTTCCAGGACGACCTCGGCGCCGGTGGGCTGCGGACGCCCCTGCTGCTGCTCGGGGCCGTCGCGGTCGGGCGGGGGATCGTGTCCTGGCTGACCGAGCTGGCCGCCCACCGGGCGAGCGCGGCGGTCAAGTCGGAGCTGCGGGGGCGGCTTCTGGAGCGGGCGGCCCTGCTGGGGCCCGAGTGGCTCAGCGGTCAACGGACCGGCTCGCTGGTCGCGCTGGCCACCCGAGGAGTGGACGCGCTCGACGACTACTTCTCGCGCTATCTGCCGCAGTTGGGTCTCGCGGTGGTGGTGCCGGTGGCGGTGCTCGCCAGGATCGTCACCGAGGACTGGGTGTCGGCGGCGACCATCGTCGTCACCCTGCCGCTCATTCCGCTCTTCATGGCACTGATCGGCTGGGCCACCCAGGCGCAGACGGACCGCCAGTGGCGGCTCCTCTCCCGGCTGTCCGGGCACTTCCTGGACGTGGTCGCCGGGCTGCCGACGCTCAAGGTGTTCGGCCGGGCCAAGGCGCAGGCCGAGTCGATCCGGACGATCACCTCGGAGTACCGCCGGGCCACGCTGAAGACCCTGCGGATCGCGTTCCTGTCGTCGTTCGCGCTGGAGCTCCTCGCGACGCTGTCGGTGGCACTGGTCGCCGTCGGCATCGGCATGCGCCTGGTCCACGGCGATCTGGACCTCTACACCGGGCTGGTGATCCTGGTCCTCGCCCCGGAGGCGTATCTGCCCCTGCGGCAGGTCGGCGCGCAGTACCACGCGGCGGCGGAGGGCCTGGCGGCCGCCGAGGAGATCTTCGAGGTCCTGGAGACCCCGCTGCCCGAGGGCGGTACGGGCGCGGTGCCGGCCGGTCCCGTACGGATCGAGGTAGACGGGGTGACGGTGCGTCATCCGGGCCGAACCGAACCGTCGTTGGCGGCCGCTTCCCTGGTGGTGGAGCCGGGCGAGACGGTGGCACTGACCGGGCCGAGCGGGGTCGGGAAGTCGACGCTCCTCGGCGCGGTGCTGGGGTTCGTGGCGCCGGACGAGGGCCGGGTGCGGATCTCCGGCACCGATCTGGGCGCGCTCTCGCTGGAGCGGTGGCGCGAGCGGATCGCCTGGGTGCCCCAGCGGCCGCACCTGTTCGCCGGGACGATCGCGGAGAACGTACGCCTGGCACGGCCGGACGCGGACGACACGGCGGTACGGGATGCTCTGCGGGACGCGGGCGCCCTGGAGTTCGTGACCGCGCTGCCCGACGGCGCGGGGACCGAGCTCGGGGAGGGCGGCGCCGGGCTTTCGGCCGGGCAGCGCCAACGGATCGCGCTGGCAAGGGCGTTCCTCGCCGACCGGCCGGTCCTGCTGCTCGACGAGCCGACGGCGGCACTGGACGGGGCGACCGAGGCGGGCATCGTCGACGCGGTACGGAGGCTGTCGGTGGGCCGCACCGTACTGCTGGTGGTCCACCGCCCCGCCCTGCTCGCGGTCGCGGACCGGGTGGTGGAGCTGCGGTCGGCCGGGGATGGGAACAGCGGGGCCGCGCCGGGTGAGGGGGCGCGCGGGGCCGGTGAGGCGGGTGTTGCGACGACTTCCCGTACTGACGCCCTCGTACCGGATCCGGCCTTTGCTCCAGTTCCGGCTCCGGCCGTGGCTCCTGCTTCCGTTTCTGCCGGGCACGCCACCCCCCAGGACGTGCTCGCGCGGGTGCGCGGGGCCGCCGGGGGGCTGCGCGGGCGTCTGGCCTTGGCGTTGGTGCTGGGCGCGTTGGCGCTGGGGTCGGCCGTGGGGCTGATGGCCGTGTCCGGGTGGCTCATCTCGCGGGCCTCCGAGCAGCCGCCGGTGCTGTATCTGATGGTGGCCGTGACGGCGACCCGGGCGTTCGGCATCGGGCGGGCCGTGTTCCGGTACGCCGAGCGGCTGGTGTCCCACGACGCGGTGCTGCGCATGCTCGCCGAGGTGCGCGTCGCGGTGTACCGCAGGCTGGAGCGGATCGCCCCGGCCGGGCTGCGCTCCACCCGGCGCGGCGATCTGCTGTCCCGCCTGGTCGCGGACGTGGACGAGCTCCAGGACTATTGGCTGCGGTGGGCGCTCCCGGCCGCCGTGGCCGTGGTGGTCTCGGTGGCCAGTGCCGGGTTCACCGCCTGGCTGCTGCCCGAGGCCGGGGCGGTGCTCGCGATCGGACTGCTGGTCGCCGGAGTGGCCGTGCCGATGGTCAGCGGCGCGTGCGCACGTCGGGCCGAGCGCCAACTGGCGCCCGCACGCGGCCTCCTGGCCACCCGGGTGGCCGATCTGCTCACCGGAACGGGCGAGTTGACGGTCGCGGGCGCGCTCGGCCGCCGTACCAGGGAGGCGAAGGACGCCGACTCCGCGCTTACACGGATCGCGTCGCGGGCCGCTGCCGCCACCGCGCTCGGCGGCGGCCTCGCCGCGCTGACCTGCGGACTGACCGTGGCGGCCGCCGCCCTCGTCGGGGTTCAGGCCGTCGCCGCCGGGCGCCTGGACGGAGTGCGGCTCGCTGTCGTGGTCCTGGTGCCGCTCGCCGCCTTCGAGGCCGTCAACGGCCTGCCGCTCGCCGTACAGGCGCGCCAGCGGGTCCGGCGCAGCGCCGAGCGGGTGTACGAGGTGCTCGACGCCCCCGCGCCGGTGCGGGAGCCGGAGCACCCGGCCACCGCGCCCGCGTCGCCCTTCCCCCTGGAGGTGCGCGGGCTGGCGGCCCGCTACGACGGGCAGAGCCGGGACGCGCTGAGCGACTTCACGCTGACGCTCACCCCGGGCCGCCGCGTCGCCGTCGTCGGGACCTCCGGATCCGGCAAGACCACGCTCGCCCAGGTGCTGCTGCGCTTCCTGGACGCGCGCGAGGGCACGTACCGGATCGGCGGGAAGGACGCGGCGGAGCTCGCGGGCGACGACGTCCGCCGCCTCGTCGGCCTCTGCGCCCAGGACGCCCACATCTTCGACAGCTCCGTACGCGAGAACCTGCGGCTGGCCCGTCCCGGCGCGGACGAGGACGCGCTGCGCGACGCGCTGGCGGCGGCCCGGCTGCTCGACTGGGTGGACGGGCTGCCCGACGGCCTCGACACGCTCGTCGGGGAGCACGGCGCCCGGCTCTCGGGCGGCCAGCGCCAGCGGCTCGCGCTGGCCCGTGCGCTCCTGGCCGACTTCCCGGTGCTCGTCCTGGACGAACCCGCCGAGCACCTGGACCTGGCGACGGCCGACGCGCTCACGGCGGATCTGCTCCGGGCGACGGAGGGCCGGACGACCGTGCTGATCACCCACCGGCTGCGCGGCCTGGAAGCCGTGGACGAGGTGGTGGTGCTGGCCGAGGGGCGGGCCGTGCAGCGCGGGGCGTACGACGAGCTCGCCCTGGTCGACGGGGAGCTGCGGCGGATGCTGGAGCGCGAGCGCGACAGCGACCTCCTCCAGGAGGCCCGCCCGGCCTGAGGCGGGTTCCGTGCCGGGGCTCCGCCTTGCCTCTCGCCAGGCCCGACTTTCCTCGCCAATTGGGACTTACTAGGCTCAAGGGCATGTCAGTGCCGGATCCGAAGGACCCCCAGGACACCAAGGACCATGACGCGCTCGAAGCGGCGACCCTGGCCACCCGAAGCCTCCAGGGTCTGTCCACCGAGCTCACCGCGCGCGTGCCGCAGCTGCTTGAGGCGATGCGTTCCGTGGGGACCGGCCTGGAGCTGCACTCCACGCTCGACCGGATCTGCGAGACCGCCGCCGAGCTGGCCGACGCCCGGTACGCCGCGATCGGGGTCGTCGACGAGGCGGGCACGGGGCTCTCCGACTTCGTGACCTACGGCGTCACGTTCGAGGAGGCCGCCGCCATCGGCCGACGCCCGGACGGCCACCGGGGGCTGCTCGGCTGGCTGATCCACCACCCCGAGCCGCTGCGGCTCGAGGACCTCTCCGCGGATGCGCGCTCGGCGGGATTCCCCGCGCACCACCCGCCGATGCGGACCTTCCTCGGGGTTCCCATCCGGGTGCAGGGCGAGGTCTTCGGGAACCTCTATCTCACGGAGAAGAACGGCGGGGCCGAGTTCAACGACTACGACCTGCACATGATGCGGGTGCTGGCCACCGAGGCGGGCATCGCGATCGGCAACGCCCGGCTGTACGAGGCGGCGCGCCAGCGCGAGCGGTGGATCGACGGATCGGTCGCCGTCACCACCGCGCTGCTCTCGGGCGGCGACGCGGACGACGCCCTGGAGGTCGTCGCCGAGCAGGCCCGGCACCTCGCGGACTCCGCCGCCGGAATCGTGCTGCTGCCCGCCGAGGAGGGCGGCCTGGAGATCGTCGCCGTCGCCTCCGACGAACCCGGCTCGGTGCTGGGCGTGGTGATTCCGCCGGAGAGCCCGGTCGTCGCGACGCTTCTGGACGGCGAGGCGGTTTTCGTGGACGACGCGGCGACCGACGCCCGCATGATCACCAAAGTCGCGGAGCGGTACGGGCCGAGCATGCTGCTGCCGCTGCACAGCGGCGGCCGGGTGCTGGGCGCGCTCGCCACCCCCCGCGCGCGGGGAGGCCGCCCGTTCACCGAGGCGGAGCGGACGCTGGCCACCCAGTTCGCCTCGCAGGCGGCGCTCGCGCTGATGATGGCGGAGGCGCAGCGGGACCGGGAGCGGCTCGCGGTGTACGAGGACCGCGACCGGATCGCCCGTGACCTCCACGACCTGGTCATCCAGCGGCTGTTCGCCACCGGGATGATGCTGGAGGGCGCCCAGCGCAAGTCGGTCGTGCCCGAGGTGCAGCGGGGCGTCGGCAAGGCCGTCGACGAGCTGGACGTGACGATCCAGGAGATCCGCACGGCGATCTTCGCGCTCCAGCAGGGCCCGGCGGAGGCGCCCTCCGGGCTGCGCACCCGGGTCCTGAGGGAGATCAACATGGCGGCCGTGCCGCTCGGCTTCAAGCCCGCGCACCGCTTCGTCGGCCCGGTCGACGCACTGGTCGGTGAGCTGACCGGCAAGAACCTCATCGCGGCCCTGCGCGAGGCGCTGTCCAACGCCTTCCGGCACGCCGGGGCCTCGCGTATCGAGGTCGTCGTGGACGCCACCGTCCAGCTCCCGGACGGGAGTCAGGGCGTGCGGCTCACCGTCGCGGACGACGGCGTCGGCATCCCCGAGGGCGGCCGCCGCAGCGGCCTGCGCAACCTGCGGCGGCGCGCGGAGGCGCTGGGCGGATCCAGCACGTACGGGCCCGGGACCGGGGAGGACGGCGGCGGGACGACAGTGGTGTGGGAGGCCCCGCTGTAAGGGGTGGGCCGGGAGCAGGCCGAACCCCGACTGCCGAACGGGGCGTGGGCGCCTCGATCCCGTATCTGTACGCCACTTGGGCGGAGCGGCCCCCGGGCGAGAGGTGTGTTTCACGTGAAACATGCTCCGGCCGCGCGACGATCCGGGCATGCCTCTCGGACACCTGTGCAGGGCCCTCGTGCTGGTCCTGTGTGTCCTCGCCGGGCCGCTCACTCCCGCCGCCACGGCCGCCGACGACCCCGATGTGCCCCGTACGAGCCTGGCGGTGGCCCGGCTGTATCTGGACGCCGCCCATGCGACCACCGCGTATGAGCAGGGCAGACGCGCGGCCGAGGCCCAGCGGGCGAAGGCGGAGTGGCTCGACAGGCTCCTCGCCGACCGGCGGCGCGATCTCGTACGTCTCCATGACGACATGGGCCGGGTGGCCCGGGCGCAGTACCGGACCGGCGGGAACATGGCGTACACCGCACAGTTGCTGCTCGCCGACGACCCCGAAGAGCTGATGCGCGGTCAGCGGCTTGCCTGGCAGGCCGATATGGCCGTGACCCGGCTGTACGGGAAGGCGCGCCGCGCGGAAGGGCGGCTCACGACGGCCCAGCGGCGGGCCCAGGACGCCTGGCGCGACCTCGCGGACCGCAGGGACGAGCTGGAACGCGTCAAGAAGTCCATCGCCGCGCGCCTGGAGGAGGCGCGCTGGGAGCTCCAGGGCGAGGCCGACCGGAGCGTGGCGGCGGGGCAGTGCCGTGGTGCCGTACGCCTTGAGGAGCCGTCGGGCTCACGCCCCGTGAGTGCGTGGACTGCGCCCGTGGAGACGTACCGGCTGTCGGCGGGCTTCGACAGCGCGGGCGAGCGCTGGGCTCGGCGTCACACCGGCCAGGACTTCGCGGTGGACATCGGTACTCCCGTACGGGCGGTCGGCGCGGGCCGGGTCGTCTCCGTGTCGTGCGGCGGCGGCTTCGGGATCGAGATCGTCGTCGGGCATCCCGGCGGCTACTACTCGCAGTACGCGCATCTGGCGGCGGTCACCGTGGACCAGGGCGACCGGGTGAGCACCGGCCAGTGGATCGGCCAGGCCGGTACCACCGGCAACTCGACCGGCCCGCACCTCCACTTCGAGATCCGGGTGACCCCCGAGATGGGTTCGGCGGTCGATCCGGTGCGGTGGCTTAGCGAGCGCGGGGTGACGCTGCGCGGCAACGCCGCCGAGTCGGAACCGGACGGGCCGTGACGCCGGTGTGCCGCTGACGCGCGCGTTGCCGCGGGGTGCTGTGGGAGTGCGGCTCAGAGCGAGGCGAGGATCTGCTCGATGACGACCGCCACGCCGTCGTCGTTGTTGGCGACCGTGTGACCCGAGGCGGCGGCCACGACGTCCGGGTGGGCGTTGCCCATGGCGTACGAGGTGCCTGCCCAGGTGAGCATCTCCACGTCGTTGGGCATGTCGCCGAAGGCGACGACCTCGGCGGGGGTGATGCCGCGCTCGGCGCAGCACAGTTCGAGGGTGGACGCCTTGGAGACGCCGGGTCCGCTGATCTCCAGGAGCGCGGTGGGACTCGACCGGGTGATCTCGGCGCGCGCCCCCACGGCCTCGCGGGCCAGCGCCAGGAAGTCGTCGGGCGGCAGCTCCGGGTGGTGGGCGAGCACCTTGAGGATGGGCTCACCGACCGTCTCGGCGTCCTCGGCCAGCAGCTTCTCGGCGGGCGCGATGCTGCTGGCGGCGTCCAGCAGCATCGGCGGATACGCCAGTTCGTGGTGGAGCCCGCCGGTCTGCTCGACGGCGAAGGACGTGCCCGGGGCGGCGGCGCGCAGGACCTCGACGACGTCCAGGGCGGCCGCACGCTCCAGCGGGCGGACCTTGACGAACCGGTGCTCGCCGACGCCGTCGTGCAGATCGACGACGGCCGCACCGTTGCCGCAGATGGCCAGGCCGTGGCCGTGGACGTGGTCGCTGACGACGTCCATCCAGCGGGCGGGGCGGCCGGTGACGAAGAAGACCTCGATGCCCGCCTCCTCGGCGGCCGCGAGTGCCGCGACCGTACGTTCCGAGACGGACTTGTCGTCGCGCAGCAGCGTGCCGTCCAGGTCGGTCGCGATGAGCCGGGGGACGACGGGGACGGGCTGCTCGGCGGGGAGGGGCTCGGTAGCTGAGGTCACAGATCTCATTCTCCCGTACAGGGCGCACGGGCGTGCGAGGGAGCGCACAGGTGAGTACGCACGCTGGGGCATGCGGGGCGCAGGGGGCGCATGAGGTTCCTGACTGCCCACGGTGGGGCTGGAGCGACCTCAGGGGCGATGGCGGGACGCCGGGAGTGTCAGAGGAAGCCGTTAGTGTCGTAGGTATGCGTCTGAGCACTGTGATTCTTCCGGTACGCCGCTGGCACGACGGCGGTCGCGACGAGTGGCTGCGAGCCGAGGAACTGGGCTTCCACACCGCGTACACCTACGACCACCTGTCCTGGCGGACGTTCCGCGACGGGCCGTGGTTCGGCGCGGTGCCGACGCTGACCGCCGCTGCGGCCGCCACCTCGCGGATGCGGCTCGGCACGCTGGTCACCTCGCCGAACTTCAGGCATCCGGTGACCCTCGCCAAGGACCTGATAACGCTCGACGACGTCTCGAACGGCCGGATCACGCTCGGCATCGGGGCCGGTGGCAACGGCTTCGACGCCACCGCCCTGGGCCAGCAGGCGTGGACGCCGCGCGAGCGGGCCGACCGCTTCGCCGAGTTCGTGCCGCTGCTCGACCGTCTGCTGACCGAGGAGGCGGTGACGTTCGAGGGCACCTTCTACTCGGCCGTCGAGGCGCGCAACATCCCCGGCTGTGTGCAGCGGCCGCGGCTGCCGTTCGCCGTGGCGGCGACCGGTCCGCGCGGCCTGAAGCTGGCGGCGCGGCACGGGCAGGCGTGGGTGACCACGGGCGACCCGAAGCTCTTCGAGACGGGCACGCCCGACCAGTCGGTCGAGGCGATCCGCGGACAGATCAAGAAGCTCGGCGAGGCCTGCGACGACATCGGCCGTGATGTGGACGAGCTGGACAAGATCCTGCTCACCGGCTTCACACCGGAGCCCGGGCGGGTGCTGGAGTCGCTCGACTCCTTCGTGGACTTCGCGGGCAGGCACTTCGAGCTCGGCGTGACGGAGATCGTTCTGCACGCGCCGATCCCGGACTCGACCTTCGCCGCCGACCGGAAGGTGTTCGAGCAGATCGCCACGGAGGGGCTGGCACAACTGCGCTGACGCGACGCGGGCGCTGGCGCCGCCCCTTCGCCTTCCCGCGTCCGTACGGCGTGCGCGCTCAGTTCTTGGTGCGTACGCGTCCGCTCAGCCAGGGCGTGAGCGCGCCGCCGAGGACGAGCTCCTTGTACGTCTCGTCGCCGGGCAGCGGCACCACCAGCCACCACCCCGGCGGGAAGAAGCGGCCCTTGACGTACGCCAGGTCGCCGTAGACCGAGCGGAGGAAGGCGGGGACCGCGTCGCGCGGCACGTCGTCGAACTCCACACCGTCGACGGTGATCTTCGCGTCGTCCTCCGTGAAGAGCTGCACGGTGACGGCGGGAGAGCCGCCGAGCTCGACGAACGCCTCGTGCGGAAGCGAGCCGTCCGGGTCCAGGACGGTGAACGCCCCGGCCGAGCTGCGGCGCGAGGAGCGGTCGGCGCCTATGTCGTGGGTGACCTCGACGGCGAGGTGGTGCGCGTGGGCGACCTCGCGGATCGCGGCGACGGCGCTCTCGGTGCTGGGCAGACGCGGATGTGCCATGCCGTCGATCATCTCAGCCGCGGACCGTGACCCGACCGGCATACCCTGACAACGGCGACGGACCTCATTCCGGAAAGCGCAGGTACTTCACTCCGGAAGGCGCAGGTACTTCGGCGGTACGGAGTCGGTGAGCCACACCCCGTTCGTGCTGATGTGGAAGACATGGCCGTCCCGTCGCATCGCCGCGGCGTCCACGCTCAGGACGATCGGGCGGCCGCGCCGGGCGCCGACCCGGGTCGCCGTCTCGCGGTCGGCGGAGAGGTGCACATGGTGGCGGGCCATCGGCCGCAGCCCCTCGGCCCGGATCGCGGCCAGGCTGCGGGCCACGGTGCCGTGGTAGAGGTACGGGGGCGGCTCGGCGGCCGCCAGGCCCAGGTCGACGGCGACGGTGTGGCCCTGACTGGCCCGGATCCGGTCGCCCTCGATCGCGAACCGGCGCTTGTCGTTGACGGCGACGACATGGTCGAGCTCGGCGCGGGTGATGGGGAAGTGGTGCGCGGCCGCCGCCCGCAGCAGGGTGGCGATCTCGACCCAGCCGTGCGGGTCCAGGGTCAGCCCGATGCGTTCGGGCTGGTGGCGCAGGTGTTTCGACAGGTACTTGGACACCTTCACGGTGCGTCTGTCGTCCGGTGTTTCGGCCATGGCGCCAGGGTGCCGGGCAGGGACCGTCCCGGCACCCCAATTTTCCGTAGGCGTCGTGCTTTGACCGCCAGTGGCCCGGCCTCGACCGTTACCGTCCCGCCTTGAGCTGCTCGGCCGCCCAGCGGGCCCACTCCTCGTGCATCGCGCTGAGCCGCTTGCCGTACTCCAGGGCCAGGCGGCCGTGGAGGGAGAGCGGGTCGTCGTCCCACTCGATCGAGGCCTCCGCCTCCTTGAGGCCGGCGAGCCGGCGGGCGGAGCGCTCGGCCTCGGTCAGCAGGTACGTCTGCGCCTCCAGCGGGGTGAGGAGGCCGAGGAAGAAGACGCGCAGCAGGGAGTCGCTGCGGCGGGTGCGGGAGGGCTCGGTCTCGATGAGCCAGTGGCGCAGCTCGGCCCGGCCCGGGTCGGTGATGGCGTACTCCTTGCGGCCCCGGGGGCCCTCGGCCGCCACCTCGACCAGGCCGGAGTCGGCGAGCTTGCCCAGCTCGCCGTAGACCTGGCTCTGGGTCGCCGACCAGACGTGGGAGAGCGAGGTCTCGAACAGTTTCATCAGGTCATAGCCGCTGGCCGGACGTTCGGCCAGCAGGCCCAGGACCGCGTGACGAAGGCTCATGACCCTCACTTTACATTCCACTCTTGACACATCAATGCAGGAACCTCTATTTTTGACATGTCGAAGTTGGAATGTGGAGCGGGTGAGAGCCCGGTGAAGGGGGACTCCCATGAACTACCTGCGCGGATTCATCCCGTGGATCGTCTTCGCCGCCGTCGGCAGCGAGCACTGGCAGTGGGGCGCGGTCGCCGCACTCGCCGTGGGAGCCTGGCTGTTCTCCATCGACCGCAAGCGCGGCGCGGCGGCCGACTCGCTGATTCTGGAGCAGTCCACCATCGCCTTCTTCGCCGCGCTGAGCGTGGTGGCCTTCGCGGCGCCGGACAGCGGACTGCGGGAGTACGGCGGGGCGCTGGCCACCGGGTGGCTCGCCCTCACCGCCTGGGCGACGCTGGCCGTCCGGCGGCCCTTCACCACCGGGATAGCCAAGCGGCAGGCGCCGCGCGAGGTGTGGGACAACCCGGTGTTCCTGCGCATCAACGTGGTGCTGACCGCGGCCTGGGCCACCGCCTTCACCGCCACCGCCGCCGGGCTCGCCGTCGTCCATGCCGAGTCGCTGGGCAGCGCCGCCGCGATAGCCGTGCAGGTCGCCGGGTTCGCGGTGCCCGCGCTCTTCACCGCCGAGTACCCCGAGCGTGCCCAGCGCGCCGCTCAGGCCGCCAAAGTGACCGCAATCACGCAGTGATGACGATCAGTTAGGTTTGATCCACAGGCAAGTGCGGTTATCCACAGGGCTTGTGGCTAATCTGTGGACAACGGCCGGGTCGAGAGAACGTCCAACGTACGGGACTGGACCTCCCGTTCGGCCGCTGCGGAGATGAACGCGGCGACGTTCTCCGGGCCGACCAGGGCCTGTACGGCCCGGACCGTGTGCGCGGGCAGGGTGACCGGCCCGGGGTCGGGATCGGCCGGGGCGGCCGGGGTCGTGGCGCCGAGGTGCTGCTGGAGGTGCCGGGTGGCGAACAGGCGCATGGCCCGGGCCAGTTCGGCGTCCACGGTCTGCTGGGCGAGCGGGCGCAGCCGACGCACCAGACCGGCGGCCTCCGCGGCCTCCGCGTCGGTGGGCGGACGGTGGCCCAGATAGCGGGCGAAGACGTGCTCGGTGGTGAAGTCGAGGAAGCGGGCGGCGATGTGCTCCACCTGGCCGCGCAGCTCGCGCAGATGCCCGGAGATGGCGTCCAGGGGGACCCCGGCCGCGTGCAGCTCGGCGGCGACCGCCAGCTCCTGCGGGCTGGGGACCAGGAACTCGCGGTCGTTGCCGGGGATGCGCTCCAGGATGCCCAGTTCGACCGCTTCGGCGACGGCCTCGTCGTCGGGCTCGCCGCCGAAGGTGGCATCGAGATCGTCCCGGGAGATCCGGGCGGCCTCCTCGTCGGTCCAGGGCCCGTTGACCTCGGCGACCAGGCCGAGGACACCGCCCAGGCCGCGGCCCGCGTCCCAGGCCTCCAGGAGTTCCTTGATGGAGGCCAGGGTGTAACCGCGGTCGAGCAGATCGGCGATCTGGCGCAGCCGGGCCAGATGGGTCTCGCCGTACACATTGGACCGGCCGCGCCGCTCCGGCCTGGGCAGCAGGCCCCGGTCCTGGTAGGCGCGGATCGTACGGACCGTGGCGCCGCTCGCATGGGCCAGGTCCTCGATGCGGTACTCGCAGGAGGGGAGGGAGTGTGGAGCCGCTTGCTGCGGCGCAGGCGGGACCGCCTGCTGAGCCGGTGACCGGACCGGCGCCGCCGATGGCTGTGTTGCTGGCTGCCCGGACAAACCGTCTCCCTCTACCCCAGGGCGGCGCGGCCGACCGCACCCGCTGCCACACGGGCCGCCGGCGAGGTCGCGAGATATTCGACGGCCTTGCGCAGGGAGCCCTCCTGCGAGGGATGGTACGACCGCCGGAAGTAGCGGGGTATGGCCGCGCCGAGCTCCTTCCAGCTGGGCAGCAGCCCGCGCCGTACCGCCCGGTTGTGCTCGCGCAGCGAGTAGCGCAGCCGGCCGGCGAGCTGGGGGTCGTGGCGGATCAGATAGGAGGCGCCCCAACCCCACAGCCAGAGCAGCACCGGGGCGACCACGACCATGCCCTCCACCCGGCGGGCATAGCGGGGCAGGCCCTCGCCGCCGCAGTGCTGGTACATGTCAAAGGCGACGGCGCGGTGTTCGACCTCCTCGGCACCGTGCCAGCGCAGCAGGTCGAGCATGATCGGGTCCGAGCCGGCCCGGTCGAGGGCCTCGGCGTGCAGCACCCAGTCCCCCAGGACCGCGGTGAACTGTTCGATCGCGGCGATCAGCGAGAGCCGGAAGCGCAACCACTCCTGGGTCGGTATCGGCGCGCCGAACGGGGGCCGCTCACCGAGGAGTTTGTCGAAGAGGAAGTCGACGTGGCGGGTGTAGGCGGCGGTGTCGAGGCGCTGCTCGGCGAGGTGGTCGAGGACGTAGGCGTGCTGGACGCTGTGGGTGGCCTCCTGGCCCATGAAGCCCTTGACGTCCTTGAGCAGCACCGGGTCGGTGACCAGCGGAAGGGCTTCCTTGAAGACCTTCACGAACCACCGCTCGCCCGCCGGCAGGAGCAGGTGGAGGACGTTGATGACATGGGTGGCGGTGGGCTCGTCCGGTATCCAGTGCAGGGGGGTCTCGTGCCAGTCGAACGAGACCCGCCGCGGGGTGATCCTGTAGTGCTCCGGGCCCGCGCCCTCCAGGCGCTCCGTGCTCACAGCGGCGGCTCCAATCGGGCGATCGCGCGCAGGGTGCGGGGCGCGAAGCGGGACATGAGGTGGGCGCCGCGGGCCTCGGGCGTCACCGGCACCACGGCCTGGTTCTTCACGACCGCGCGCAGGATCGCCGTGGCGACCTTCTCCGGCGGGTAGTTGCGCAGGCCGTACAGCCGGGCGGACTTCTTCTGGCGGCGCTTCTCCTCGGTCTCGTCGACCCCGGCGAAGCGGGCGGTGGAGGTGATGTTGGTGTTGACGAAGCCGGGGCAGATGGCGCTGACGCCGATGCCCTGCCCGGCCAGTTCGGCGCGCAGGCACTCGCTGAGCATCAGCACCGCCGCCTTGGTGGTGGAGTAGGCGGGCAGCGCCTTGGAGGGCTGGTAGGCGGCGGCCGAGGCGGTGTTGACGATGTGGCCGCCCTGGCCGCGGTCGGCCATCTGCTTGCCGAAGATCCGGCAGCCGTGGATGACGCCCCACAGATTGACGTCGAGGACCTTCTTCCAGTCCTCGGTGGTGGTGTCGAAGAACGAGCCGGAGAGGCCGATCCCGGCGTTGTTCACCAGGACGTCCACGATGCCGTACTCGGCGGCGACCTTCTCGGCGAGCTTCTCCATGGCCTGCTCGTCGCTGACGTCGACCGTCTCGGCCCAGGCCTGGGGGGCGCCGATGAGCCGGGACATGTCGGCGGTCCGGGCCGCCCCCTCCGCGTCCCGGTCCACGGCCACGATCCGCGCCCCGGCCTCCGCGAACGCGAAGGCGGTGGCCCGGCCGATGCCGCTGGCCGCGCCGGTGACCAGGACCAGCTGGCCGCCGAAGCGGTCCGCGTACGGGCCGGTGGCCACGGCGTCCTGGGCCGGGACGCCGTCCTCGTTGGCGGTGACGAACTCGGTGATCCAGGCGGCCAGGCGGTCGGGCCGGGTGCGCGGGATCCAGTGCTTGGCGGGCAGGGTGCGGCGGACCAACTGGGGCGCCCAGAGCTCCAGTTCGTCGTAGAGCCGCTCGGAGAGGAACGCGTCGCCGGTCGGCGTGATCAGCTGCACCGGCACGTGCGCGTACGCGTCGGCGCGCGGGCGGCGCAGCCGGGCCCGGACGTTGTCCCGGTAGAGCCAGGCGCCGTGCGCCGCGTCCTGGGACAGGGACGACGTGGGGTAGTCGCCGGAGGGGACCTTCTCCACCCGTTCGAGGATCTTCGGCCACCGCTTGCCGAGCGGGCCGCGCCAGGCGAGCTCGGGGAGGACCGGGGTGTGCAGCATGTACACGTACCAGGACTTGGCGCCCTGGCCGAGCAGCTGGCCCACCCGGCGCGGGGTCGGGCGGGTCATCCGGTTCTTGATCCAGTGCCCGAAGTGGTCGAGGGACGGGCCGGACATCGAGGTGAAGGAGGCGATCCTGCCCTCGGTGCGCTTGACGGTGGCGAACTCCCAGGCCTGTACGGACCCCCAGTCGTGGCCGACCAGGTGCACCGGCCTGTCGGGGCTCACCGCGTCGACGACCGCCAGGAAGTCGTCGGTCAGCTTCTCCAGGGTGAAGCCGCCGCGCAGCGGGGCCGGAGCGGTCGAGCGGCCGTGGCCCCGTACGTCGTACAGCACGACGTGGAAGCGCTCGGCCAGCCGACCGGCGACCTCCGACCAGACCTCCTTGCTGTCCGGATAGCCGTGCACGAGCACCACGGTCGGCTGCTGCGGGTCGCCGAGTTCGGCGACGCACAGCTCGATCCCTCCCGTGCGCACCCAGCGCTCGCGCGCGCCCTCCATGCCGTTGCCCGCCGGCTCTCCCACGCTCACGCCGTCTTCTCCTCGGCCCAGCGCCGCACATGCGGCAGATCGTCGTCCAGCCAGAACGCGCTCTGCTCGGGGTCCTTGGAGTCGGTGACGACCAGGACCTCCTCGAACTTCGCGCCCGTACCCCGGAACCCGAGGTGCGGCTCGACCGCCCACAGCCCCGGCCGGGGCGGGTGGTCGGAGAACTTGTAGGGGCTCCACAGCGGCGACCAGCCGTCGCGGTGGCCGTGCAGCGCGTCGCTCGCCAGGCCCTTGAGGGACTGGGTGCCGAACCCGAACACATTCGGCGACCAGCGGCGCTCCTTGACCTGGTCGACCTTGTGGGCGATCACGCCGAACGGGTACGCGCGGTGCCGGTTGGCGTAGCCCTGGCGGACCATGAGCCGGTCCACGTCCTCGTAGATCTCGCGCAGCGGGCGCCGCTCGCGGACCTCGCGCAGGATCAGCTCGCGGTGCGCCTCCAGATCGGCGAGGAGCCGGTCGTGCACGGGGTTGAGGCCCAGACAGCCCGAATAGCCGATGTCGGCCGTGAAGCCCTTGTAGACCGGGGCCATGTCGAGGATGAACGGCATCCCCGCCTCCAGCCTCCGGTTGGTGGGGAAGAACTGGAGCGGGATGCGGAAGTTCACGAACGCCGTACGGTCCCCGAACCACGCGAACGGCAGGTGGAACCAGTCCCGCACACCGCGCTCGCGCAGCCACTCCCGCTGCATACGGGCCGCCTCGCGCTCCGTCACGCCCGGCTTGAGCTGGGCCGCGACGGCCTCCGCGCACTCATAGGCGAGCCGCTGCACTTCCCTGAACCCGCTGAGCCGCGCGTCGAGTTCCGTCTTGACCGCCGTTGGCATCGCGCCCACACCCCTGTCGCCGTACGCGTGCGTAACTTGACACTGATGAATGTGACAATGCCCGGCGGCTACGTCAAGGGTTCCGGGCCCACCTGTGGACGACGAGCCCGTTGTGGAAAACCCGATCCCCCTACGGCGGGCGTTTCTCAGGGTCCCGTCACTCTTCCGTAGGGGGCATCCAAGGGTCCGTACCTCTGGAGTCGGACACGGATACAGCCGCCTGGTCTGACGATCGATGTGGTCTGCGCCACTACCTTCGAAGGGTGAATGTGATCGCGACCGAAAGCCTGAGCAAGCGGTTCCCCCGGGTGACCGCGCTTGACCGGCTCTCCTTGGACATCGGGCCCGGTGTGACCGGCCTGGTGGGTGCCAACGGAGCCGGCAAGTCGACGTTGATCAAGATCCTCCTCGGCCTCTCCCCGGCCACGGAGGGCACTGCCGCGGTGCTCGGCCTCGACGTCGCCACCAGCGGCGGCGCGATCCGTGAACGCGTCGGCTACATGCCGGAGCACGACTGCCTGCCGCCCGACGTCTCGGCCACCGAGTTCGTCGTGCACATGGCGCGCATGTCGGGCCTCCCGGTGACCGCCGCCCGCGAGCGCACCGCCGACACCCTGCGCCACGTGGGCCTCTACGAGGAGCGGTACCGCCCGATCGGCGGCTACTCGACCGGGATGAAGCAGCGCGTCAAGCTCGCCCAGGCGCTCGTCCACGACCCCCAGCTGGTCCTGCTCGACGAGCCGACCAACGGGCTCGACCCGGTCGGCCGCGACGAGATGCTCGGCTTGATCCGCCGCATCCACACCGACTTCGGCATCTCCGTCCTGGTCACCTCGCACCTGCTCGGCGAGCTGGAGCGCACCTGTGACCACGTAGTGGTCATCGACGGCGGCAAGCTGCTGCGGTCCAGCTCCACCAGCGACTTCACCCAGACCACCACCACACTCGCGGTCGAGGTCACCGACTCCGACGCGCACCCGGACGGCACCGAGGCCGTGCGCGGCGCGCTTCTCGCGGCCGGCATCACGCTCCACGCGGGCGTGGAGGAAGGCCTGCCGGGCGCCGGGCACATCCTGCTCGTGGAGGCGGCGGGCGAGGAGACCTACGACGTGGTGCGCGACACCGTCGCCGGGCTCGGCCTCGGGCTCGTACGGATGGAGCAGCGCCGCCATCACATCGCGGAGGTCTTCAAGACCCCGGCGCAGGCCCCGGAGCCGGTCTCCGAGCGTGCCGCCGCCGCTGTGTTCGATCAGCGACCTCCGGCCGCGGGCGCGACCGCCGCCGCACAGCAGAACGGAGGCGGCAGCCATGGCAGCTGAGGCCGCAGGGACTCGGATGACGCAGAACCAGATCGCCCAGACCCAGATCCACAACATCGGCTACCGCAACTACGACGGCCCGCGCCTGGGCCGGGCGTACGCACGGCGCTCGCTCTTCTCGCAGTCGCTGCGCGGGGCGTACGGACTGGGCCGCAGCGCCAAGTCCAAGGTGCTGCCGATGCTGCTCTTCGCGGTGATGTGCCTGCCCGCGGCCATCATGGTCGCGGTCGCCGTCGCCACCAAGGCCAACGACCTGCCGGTGGACTACACGCGCAACGCGATCCTGATGCAGGCCGTCATCGGCCTCTTCATCGCGGCGCAGGCCCCCCAGACCGTCTCGCGCGACCTGCGGTTCCGCACCGTGCCGCTGTACTTCTCGCGGCCCATCGAGCGCGTGGACTACGTCCTCGCCAAGTTCGCGGCGATGGCCTCGGCGCTCTTCATCCTCACGGCGGCGCCGCTCGTCGTGCTCTACGTGGGCGCGCTGCTCGCCAAACTCGACTTCGCGGACCAGACCAAGGGGTTCGCACAGGGACTGGTCTCCGTGGCGCTGCTCTCGCTCCTGTTCGCCGGCATCGGCCTGGTGGTCTCGGCGCTCACCCCGCGCCGCGGCTTCGGTGTCGCGGCCGTCATCGCCGTCCTGACCATCTCCTACGGGGCGGTCTCCGCGGTCCAGGGCGTCGCCTTCGACCAGCAGTCCACCGGGTCCATCAAGTGGTTCGGGCTCTTCTCCCCCATCACGCTCGTCGACGGGGTGCAGACCGCCTTCCTCGGCGCGACCTCGGCCTTCCCGGGCCGTGAGGGGCCGGGCGCCGGAGCCGGCGCGGTGTATCTGCTCGTCGTCCTCGCGCTGATCGCCGGCTCGTACGCCGTCCTGATGCGCCGCTACCGGAAGGTCGGACTGTGACGACCATCGACATCGACCACACCTCCCGCTGGTTCGGCAACGTGGTGGCCGTCAACGACGTCACCATGTCGATCGGCCCCGGGGTGACCGGACTGCTCGGCCCCAACGGCGCCGGAAAGTCCACGCTCATCAACATGATGGGTGGTTTCCTCGCCCCCTCGACGGGAAGCGTGACGCTCGACGGGCGCCCCATCTGGCGCAACGAGGACGTCTACCGGCAGATCGGCATCGTCCCCGAGCGGGAGGCGATGTACGACTTCCTGACCGGCCGCGAGTTCGTCGTCGCCAACGCCGAGCTGCACGGACTCGGGGCCAAGGAGGCCCAGCGGGCGCTCGCCACGGTCGAGATGGAGTACGCGCAGGACCGCAAGATCCAGACGTACAGCAAGGGCATGCGCCAGCGCGTGAAGATGGCGTCCGCGCTGGTCCACGACCCCTCGGTGCTGCTGCTCGACGAGCCGTTCAACGGCATGGACCCGCGCCAGCGCATGCAGCTGATGGAGCTGCTGCGGCGGATGGGCGCCGAGGGCCGCACCGTCCTGTTCTCCTCGCACATCCTCGAAGAGGTCGAGCAGCTCGCCGCGCACATCGAGGTGATCGTGGCCGGGCGGCACGCGGCGAGCGGTGACTTCCGCAAGATCCGCCGGCTGATGACCGACCGCCCGCACCGCTATCTGATCCGCTCCAGTGACGACCGCGCGCTCGCCGCCGCGCTGATCGCCGACCCCTCGACGGCCGGGATCGAGGTCGACCTCAAGGAGGGCGCGCTGCGCATCCAGGCGGTCGACTTCGGGCGGTTCACGACACTGCTCCCGCAGGTCGCGAAGGCGCACGGGATCCGTCTGCTCACCGTCTCGCCGTCCGACGAGTCGCTCGAATCCGTCTTCTCCTACCTCGTAGCGGCCTGAAAGGAGCTGTGAGCGTCATGTACAACCCCACAGTCGCCCGGCTCACCTACCGGGCCCTGCTCGGCCGCCGCCGGGCCGCCATCCTCTGCGTGCTGCCGGTCCTGCTGATCGTCATCTCGGCGGCGGTACGGTCCTTCAGCGGCGCCGACGACCAGGTCGCGGCCGATCTGCTCGGCGGGTTCGCGCTCGCCACGATGGTCCCGCTGATCGGTGTCATCGCGGGCACCGGAGCCATCGGCCCCGAGATCGACGACGGCTCGATCGTCTATCTGCTGGCCAAGCCGGTGAAACGCCCGACGATCATCTTCACCAAACTGATCGTGGCGATCGCGGTGACCATGGCCTTCTCGGCTGTCCCCACCTTCATCGCCGGAATGATCCTCAACGGCAACGGCCAGCAGATCGCGATCGCCTACACGGTCGCGGCCCTGGTCGCCTCGATCGCGTACGCGGCGGTCTTCCTGCTCCTGGGCACGGTCACCCGGCACGCGGTGGTCTTCGGCCTGGTCTACGCGCTGGTCTGGGAGAGCCTGTTCGGCAACCTGGTCCCGGGCGCGCGCACGCTGAGCGTCCAACAGTGGTCGCTCGCCCTCGCCGAGCGGATCGGCACGAACGGCTTCATCACCTCGGACGTCGGCCTGCCCGTCGCCGTCGTCCTGCTGACGGCGGTCACGGTCCTGGCGACCTGGTACGCGGGCCAGAAGCTGCGGACGCTGAAGCTGGCCGGGGAGGAGTGACCCCGGGAGCGGGCGTCACCCTCCCGCGACCCGGGCGGCGGTCCTCGGGCCCCGCCCGGGTCATCATCGAGGGATGACGACGCTTCACGGTCCGGGCACGCGCCGGACCCCCGAACCGGCCCGGCCGGTGCGGGCCTGGGTGCGCTCCTCGCCGGGGACGCACATCTGGCTGCTGGTCATCGCGATCACCAGCATCGTCATCGAACTGTCCAGCCAGGGCCTTGAGCACTATCTGCTGCACCGCAACAGCAGCAACATCCACGAGCTCACCAGGCACCCCGCCCAGTCGCTGTTCACCAGCGCCTTCTGGATCGAGAACCCGTCCTCGTTCCTGCTGTACCTGGTGCTCTTCGAGCTCGTCCACGCGCCGGTGGAGCGCTGGATCGGCACCGTGCGGTGGCTGGTCGCGGTCGCCGCCGCCCATGTCGCGGCCACGCTGGTCAGCCAGGAAGTGGTGCTGTGGAGCATCAAGAACCACGAGGTGCCCAAGCGGATGGCGCACGTCGTGGACATCGGGGTCAGCTACGGGCTCGCCGCTTCGGCGGGTCTCCTCGTGTACCGGCTGCCGCGGCCGTGGCGGTGGCTCTACCTCGCCTGTGTGGTCGCGTTCTTCGGGATCCCGCTGCTGACGGGTGGCACCTTCACGGACATCGGGCATGGGGTCGCGCTGGCCATCGGGCTGGCCTGCTGGCCGCTGACCAGGGGTAAATCAGTGGCTTCGAACGGACGTGCGGTGCACAGTGGTTGAGGGCCCCAGGGCCGACCGCTTCGAGCGCGCTACGGCGCGGGTCACCTTGGGGTACGGGATCGGTAAGGGGCGTCCACCCATGGCGGACGCCCCTTACATCACAGCTTTTCGCGGGCCACATCACAGCTCGCGCGGACGCGCTCACGCGCCCAGCAACTGCTCCAGGACCACCGCGATCCCGTCGTCCTCGTTGGACGCCGTGATCTCGTGGGCGACGGCCTTCAGCTCGTCGTGGGCGTTGGCCATGGCCACGCCGTGCTCGGCCCAGCCGAACATCGGGATGTCGTTGGGCATGTCGCCGAAAGCGATCGTGTCCGTCGACCGGCAGCCGAGCCGGCGCGCGGCCAGCGACAGGCCCGTCGCCTTGCTCAGGCCCAGCGGAAGCAGCTCCACCACGCCCTCGCCCGCCATCACCACGTCGACCAGGCTGCCGACGACCTGGCGCGCGATCCGCGCCAGCGCGTCGTCACCGAGCTCCGGGTGCTGGATGTAGACCTTGTTCAGCGGCGCCGACCACAACTCGGCGACCTGGTCGAAGGCGACGACCGGCAGCGAGCCCTCCTGGACCCGGTAGCCGGGGCCGACCAGCACCTCGCCGTCGAGCCCGTCCCGGCTCGCGGCCAGCGCCAGCGGGCCGACCTCGGCCTCTATCTTCGACAGAGCGAGCCCGGCCAGCTGGCGGTCCAGCGTCACCGAGGTCAGCAGCCGGTGCTCGCCCGCGTGGTAGACCTGTGCGCCCTGGCCGCACACCGCGAGCCCCTGGTACCCCAGGTCGTCCAGGATGTGCCGGGTCCAGGGGACCGCGCGGCCGGTCACCACGATGTGGGCCGCGCCCGCCGCGGTGGCCGCGGCGAGCGCTTCACGGGTGCGCTCCGAGACGGTCTCGTCGGAGCGCAGCAGCGTCCCGTCCAGATCGGTCGCGATCAGCTTGTACGGGAACGGCTTTCCCGGGGCGGTGCTCACTTGGCGATGGGCTCCAGCACCTCGCGGCCGCCCAGGTACGGGCGGAGCACGGCCGGGACGTGCACGGAGCCGTCGGCCTGCTGGTGGTTCTCCAGGATCGCCACGATGGTGCGCGGCACCGCGCACAGCGTGCCGTTCAGCGTCGCCAGCGGCTGGACCTTGCTCTTGCCGTCGGCGTTGTCGCGCATGCGCACGGACAGCCGGCGCGCCTGGAAGCCGTCGCAGTTGGAGGCGGAGGTCAGCTCGCGGTACTTGCCCTGCGTCGGGATCCACGCCTCGCAGTCGTACTTGCGCGAGGCCGAGGCGCCCAGGTCACCGGTGGCCACGTCGATCACCTGGAAGGGCAGTTCGAGGCCGGTCAGCCACTGCTTCTCCCAGTCCAGGAGCCGCTTGTGCTCGTTCTCGGCGTCGTCCGGGTGGACGTACGAGAACATCTCGACCTTGTCGAACTGGTGGACCCGGAAGATGCCCCGGGTGTCCTTGCCGTACGTACCGGCCTCGCGGCGGAAGCACGGCGAGAAGCCCGCGTAGCGCAGCGGCAGCTTCTCCGCGTCGATGATCTCGTCCATGTGGTACGCGGCGAGCGGGACCTCGGAGGTGCCGACCAGGTAGTAGTCGTCCTTCTCCAGGTGGTACACGTTCTCCGCGGCCTGGCCGAGGAAGCCGGTGCCCTCCATGGCGCGCGGGCGGACCAGCGCGGGGGTGAGCATCGGGATGAAGCCGGCCTCGGTGGCCTGCGCGATCGCCGCGTTGACCAGGGCGAGCTCCAGGAGCGCGCCGACGCCCGTCAGGTAGTAGAAGCGCGAGCCGGAGACCTTGGCGCCGCGCTCGACGTCGATGGCGCCCAGCGCCTCGCCGAGCTCCAGGTGGTCCTTGGGCTCGAAGCCCTCGGCCCCGAAGTCGCGGATGGTGCCGTGCGTCTCCAGGACGACGAAGTCCTCCTCGCCGCCGACCGGCACGTCCTCGTGGACGATGTTGCCGAGCTGGAGCAGGAGGTGCTTGGCCGCCTCGTCCGCCTCGTTCTGCTCGGCCTCGGCGCTCTTGACGTCGGCCTTGAGCTGCTCGGCCTTCTGCAGGAGCTCGGCGCGCTCCTCGGGCGAGGCCTTGGGGATGAGCTTGCCGAGCGCCTTCTGCTCGGAGCGCAGCTCGTCGAAGCGGACGCCGGACGACCTGCGCCGCTCGTCGGCTGAGAGCAGGGCGTCGACGAGCGCGACGTCCTCTCCACGGGCGCGCTGGGAGGCGCGAACACGGTCGGGGTCCTCACGGAGCAGGCGAAGGTCAATCACCCCTCCAGGCTACCGGTGCGGATCCCTGGCACCCCACCGGATATCCCCGCCGCGCCCGTTCCGCGTGTCGGTTTGCCCGAATTGACCGTATTGAGAAATGTGGTGGAGAAATTCCGGGGCGGGCGTCAATAAAGCCCGCCCTTTTCCCTGAAAAGAGGTGCTTTCCGGACTTCGGTTGACCGGACTCCCTTGCACCCCAAGGGACTTGTCCACAGAAGCGCACAGGCCGGGAAAGTTATCCACAGGGTGTGGGGAGTTCTTGTGGACCGCCCGGAAGATCCCTTCCCTGACGCGGTGCGGGGCCGAGGATTCCCAGTTCAAGCCTCTCCCACACACTCATTCGGGTGGGAATTGCTCGCTCTAAAGAGTTCATCAAGGGAATTGGGGTGACATCGCCCGTGCTGATCTCCTGTGGATGGATGCGTCGTCACTAGAGGTATTTGTCGACTCTGTCCAGTTGCGTTGTCGACTTACCCACAGGTCGAGAAGAGAGCCTGTGGATAACTTTGTGGACAGTGAAAATCAGCAGGTAGGACTGCGGGAGGGTCGGTGGAAAACCCGCCCGGGCATGACTCGCCCCGGGCGCGGCTCACCTCTGGCCCCGGCCCGCCGGGGCAGCGCTCAGGCCCGGCCGTCCTGGCTGCGCGCCAGCCACTCCGCCGCCGCCACGAACTCGGCGTCCGAGGTCCCCGGCCGCGCGGTGCGCACTTCGTCGGCCGTCACACCCGCGCGCGGGTACGAGCCGAGGAAGCGCACCTTCGGGCAGATCCGCTTCAGCCCCATCAGTGCCTCGCCGACGCGCCGGTCAGAGATGTGGCCCTCGGCATCTACCGCGAAGCAGTAGTTGCCGATGCCCGCACCCGTCGGCCGGGACTGGATGAGCATCAGGTTGACCCCGCGTACGGCGAACTCCTGGAGCAGTTCGAGCAGCGCGCCGGGGTGGTCGTCGCCCAGCCAGATCACCACGGACGTCTTGTCCGCACCGGTCGGCGCGGCCGGCCGGGCCGGGCGTCCCACCAGCACGAACCGCGTCTCCGCGTTCTCCGCGTCGTGGATCTCGGTGACCAGCGGTTCGAGCCCGTACGTCGCCGCCGCGAACTCGCCCGCGAACGCCGCGTCGAACCGGCCCTCCTGGACGAGGCGGGCGCCGTCCGCGTTGGACGCGGCCGACTCCCACAGCGCCTCGGGCAGATGCGTGCGCAGCCAGTTGCGCACCTGCGGCTGGGCCACCGGGTGCCCGGTCACCGTCTTGATGTCCGACAGCTTCGTCCCCGGCCGCACGAGCAGCGCGAAGGCGATCGGCAGCAGCACCTCGCGGTAGATCATCAGCGGCTCGCCGGAGGCCAGCTCGTCCAGGGTCGCGGTGACCCCGCCCTCCACCGAGTTCTCGATGGGCACGAGCGCGGCCGCGGCCTCCCCGTTGCGTACCGCGTCGAGCGCGGCGGGCACGGACACCATCGGCACCAGCTCACGGGTCGCCGCCTCCGGCAGCGTGCGCAGCGCGGCCTCGGTGAAGGTGCCTTCGGGACCCAGATAGGTGTATCGCGTGGCGGACATACCCGTCACCCTAATGGCCTGCCGTCACGGGCGAGGGCCGTCTCGAACGGTCAGGACCCACCGGCCACGGCTCACGACTCCAGCAGCAGCTGACCCACGTACTCGCCCGCGCGCGGGCCGCCGGGCACCGCGAACAGGCCGCTCGACTCGTGCCGGATGAACGCCGAAAGGGCGTCGCCCCGGTCGAGCTTGCGCTGCACCGGCACGAAGCCCCGCAGCGGGTCGGCCTGCCAGGCGACGAACAGCAGGCCCGCGTCCGGCACCCCGTCCGCCGAGATCCCGTCGTGGTACGAGAAGGCGCGCCGCAGCATCGCCGCGCCGCCGTTCTGCTCGGGCGCGGAGATCCGGGCGTGCGCGTTGTCCGGGATGACCAGCTTGCCGTCCGGGCCGAACTTGTCGAGCTGCATCGCGGTCGTCTCGGTACCCCCCGAAAGAGGGGCGCCGTTCGCCTTCTTGCGGCCGATCACCTGCTCCTGCTGGGCGAGGGGCACCTTCTCCCAGTCGTCGAGCAGCATCCTGATCCGGCGCACCACCGCGTACGAGCCGTTGGCCATCCACGCCGGCTTGCCGCTGTCCGGGACGAAGATCCGCTTCTCGAAGTCGCGGTCGGCGGGCTTGGGGTTGCCGGTGCCGTCGATCTGGCCCATCAGATTGCGGGCCGTCATCGGCTTCTTCGTGGCGCCGGGCGTCCGGTTGAAGCCGTTCATCTGCCAGCGCACCCGGGCCGCCGCGCCCGCGTCCTTCTGGAGCGCGCGCAGCGCGTGGAAGGCCACCAGGGCGTCGTCCGCGCCGATCTGCACCCACAGATCGCCGTTGGAGCGCTTGGGGTCCAGCCGGTCCGAGGAGAAGTCCGGCAGCGGGTCCAGCTCGACCGGGCGCTGCGCCACCAGGCCCGTACGGTCGAAGAAGGTGCGGCCGAAGCCGAAGGTGACGGTGAGCGAGGACGGGCCCGCGTCCAGCGCGACCCCGGTGTCCGCGCCCGTCGGCTCGCCCGCCATCAGCGCCTTCGCCGTCGCCGACCAGCGCCGCAGCAGCGCCGCCGCCTCCTTGCGCCCGGCGCCGGGTGCGAGGTCGAAGGCGATCAGATGGCCGCAGGCCTGAAGCGGAGTGGAGATCCCCGCTTGGTGTTTCACGTGAAACGCGACCTCGGTGGCGCCGACCGAGGACAGCTCGGGAGCCCCCGACCCGTCCGACTCGACGGCGGCGTGGATGAGCGCGCCGCCCGTCGCACCCAGCGCGACACCGGCCGCGCCCGCCGCTCCCACCGTGCCGAGCAGGCGCCGACGGGTCATGTCGACGGGCGCGTCGGTGCCGTCGGTGCTCTGGTTGATCTCGTTGATCTGGTCGGTCATGGGGTCCGTACTCAGCCGATCTTGATGTTCTTGTCGACGGTGACCTGGTCGATGTCGGAGGTCCGCACGGTCACGGACACCTGCCAGTCGCCCGGCATCGGGAGCTGGACGCCGGTCGCGCTCCAGTGTCCCCGGGTGATGCGCTCGGGCGCGACGGGCAGCGGGCCGATCGCCTTGGCGGTCAGCGTGAACGCGACCTTCACCTCCGGCGCGTCCAGCGGCTTGGCCGCCGCGTCGTCCGTCCACACGTGCATCTCGTTGGCGCCGGTGCGGCCCGGGTCCAGGGTGAGGCGGACGGTGCCCTTGCCGTTCTTGCCGCCGGTGTCGAAGGGGATGCGGATGCTGATCGGCCGGTCCGGCACGGCCACCTGGGTGGTCGACTGGGCGGCGGCCGCGGCCTCCTGCGTACGCCCCGGTTCGGTCGACGACAGGATCGTCGCCACGGCGAGCACCGCCACCGCGACCCCGGCCTCGGTGAGCACCGAGCGCCGCAGCCCCGACCGCTGCGGGTCGGCGTCGCGGATGCGCTTCTCGCGGGCGATCGTCATGGCGGCCTGCTGGCGGGCCAGCTGCTGGGCGCGCTTGCGGTCGGCCGGGCTCTTGGCGTCGTCCGGCACGGTCACCGGCTCCGGCTCCTCGGAGAGCTCCGGCTCGGCCGCCCGCCGCTCCACGATGGAGGCCGCCTCGGCCTCGGGGGCCGCGTGCTCGGAGAGCTGCCCGGTCCAGCGGCGCGAGATGTACGCGGCGGAGAGCAGCACCGCGATCAGCCCGACCTTCACGAGCAGGATCTGCCCGTAACCGGTCCCGGTCAGCGCGGACCAGGAGCCGACCTGGCGCCAGGCCTGGTAGACGCCGGTCGACGCCAGGACGGCCACGCTCCAGAAGGCGATCCGGGAGAACCGCCGCACCGCCGCCCGCTCCACCGAGGGCGTCAGGTGCAGCGCCACGAGCAGGGTCGCGAGCCCGCCCAGCCAGGTCGCCACGGACAGCAGGTGCACCACCGCGACGGGCATCGCGAGCGCCGTCTGGATGCCGGTCGAGGCGTGCTCGGCGAGTGCCCAGGTGGCGGCGATGCCCGCGGCCACCACGAAGCCGCCGATGGCGAGCCCGTAGGTGAGGTCCTTCTTCTCCTCGTTCTCGCGCTTGGCGTACGCGCCGAACAGTACGGAGATGAACAGCGCGGCGGCGCTGAGCAGCAGCAGCCGGGAGCTGAGCGCGGCACCGGACTTGGTCTGCAGGACCGCCTTGAGCCCGTCGAGGTCGAAGGCGTCCGCGAGCTCCCCGGAGCCGGTGTAGGGGGTCCGCAGGAGCAGCAGCGCGATGGTGGCCGCGGTCATCGTCAGCCAGCCGCCGACGACGAGCCGCTGCACCGGGCGCACCGAGGCGCCCCGCTGCCAGCAGGCAAGGACGAAGGCGCCGCCGCCGGTGAAGAGGATGAAGCCGGCGTACGCGGCGTAGCGCATGGTGTCGTAGAGGGCGCCGACCAGACCGCCGCCGACGTCCGGGGCGGACAGCGAGACGGTGGTCTTGGAGGGGGCTCCGATGGAGAACGTGAAGGCGCCCGCGACCGGGTGGCTGTCGGCCGAGACGGCCTGCCAGGCCACGGTGTAGGTGCCCTTGGGCAGTCCGTCGCGCAGGCTCACTCCGTACTTCACGATGGAGCCGCTGCACAGGTTGAGCAGTTCGCCGGTGTCGGCGCGCTTGCCGTTCGGGTCGAGGACCCGGATGGACTTGTCGTCCATGGCGACCTGCTCGGAGAAGGTGAGGTCGACGTCCTTGGGGGCGGAGGCGACCACCGCCCCGTCCTTCGGGTTGGTCGCGGTGACCGCGGCGTGCGCCGAGGCGGGGGAAGCGGTCGCGAACACCGCGCCGAGCAGGGCGGCCGCGACGAGCAGCAGCCGGGCCAGGGCGGTTCCGAAGCGTGGGGCGGTGGCCGTCATCGTCTGTTCAGTCCCTCATCCCTCAGTGGTGCTTCGGGTTGTAGGTGGATTCCTTGACCGGCAGTTCGACCCGGACCGTGCCGACCTTCTCGAAGTGCAGGTCGACGGCGACCTTGTCGCCCTGCTTCGGCTTCTTCTTCAGGCCCATGAACATGATGTGGTTGCCACCGCGTTCGAGGTCGAGCTCGCCGCCCGCCGGTATGTCGAAGGTCTTCACCTCCCGCATCTTCTGGTCCTTGGTCGCGTGCATCGTGACGTCGTCGGAGACGTCGCTGGTGACCTTGGTCAGCTTGTCCGCGGTCTTGCTGTCGTTCTTCACGACCAGGAAGCCGCCGGCCATGTCCGCGCTCACCGGTTCCGGCATGAACGCCTGGTCGATCTTCAGGTCGGGCTTGCCGTCGGAGCTGTCGGACGAGCAGCCCGCCAGCGCCAGTCCGGCGGTCAGGGCGATGACGGAGGTGAGGGTGGTGCGGCGGTTCACGGGTTTTCTCCAAGAATGATCTTCGGCAGGTCCTTCGTGTAGTCCTCTGCGGTGGCGGTGTCGCCGTACAGGACGTACCCCTGGTCGGTCTTCGGCGAGAAGGCGATGACCTGGGCGCCGTGCATGGACACGACCTTCCCGTCCTTGTCCTTCGTCGCCGGGTCGATACCGATGCCGATCGAGCGGGCCCCGGCCTGGATGGTCGGGAAGTCACCGGTCAGGCCGATGAACGACGGGTCCTGCGCCTTGAGCCACTTGCCGAGCGACTCGGGGGTGTCCCGGTCGGGGTCGGTGGTCACGAAGACGACCTGGAGCTTGTCCTGGTCGGCCTTGGGCAGGTGCTTCTTGGCGATGGCGATGTTGCTCATCGTCAGGGGGCACACGTCGGGGCAGTTGGTGTAGCCGAAGTAGATGAGGGTCGGCTTGCCCTTGGTCCGCTCACGGAAGTCGAACTTCTTGCCCTGGGTGTCGGTCAGGACGAAGTCAGGCTTGGTGAACGGCCGGTCGAGGACGGTGCCGGCCTTGTTGCTGGTGTCGGCGGAGACATCGGTGACGGGGCTCTTGGCCTTGTCGTCGCTGTCACCGCACGCGGTCAGTGTGAGCGCCGCCGCCACCGCGAAAGCGATGGCAGCAGGCACGTACTTGGTGCGCATGGGAAAAGTTTCCGGTCGGGGGGAGGGGCCTGGCGGGATTACGCGTCCCGGCGGCGTCCGGCGAGCACGCCGAAGGCCACACCGGCGACGCCGACGACGATGCCCACGACGCCGAGTGCGCGCGCGGTGTTGTCGTTGTCCTTGGAGTCCGAGGCGGCCTCGGTCTTCTTGTCGTCGTGCCCGGCCATGTCGTCGTCCTTCTTGTCGTCGGACGCGGGCGCGGCACCGCCGTGGTGGTCAGCGGTGGCGGCGGACAGCGCGAGAACCGGCGCCGGGTTCTCCGGCTCCTCGGCGCCCTTCTTCTGCTCCTCGATCCAGCGGGAGACATCGCCGTTGTCGTACGTCTGGACGGCCTTGAAGACCAGCTGGTCGGTGTCGGTGGGGAGCGCGCCGATGGAGAGCGGGAACTTCTGGAAGTAGCCGGGGGCGATCTTGCCGCCGCTCCAGGTCACCTTGGTGACGGCCTCGTTGATCTGCTTGCCGTGCATGGTCAGCGGCTTGTCGAGCTTGGACTTGGTGACCTCGATGTTCCAGCCCGGCAGCGCCTCCGGCTGGACGGACGCCAGCGGGTGGTCGGCCGGGAAGCTGACCTCGAGCTTGATCGTCGAGGCGTTGTCGCGCTCGTTGGGCACCTTGAAGTTGACGACGGCGTAGCCGCCCTTCGCGGCCGTTCCCTCGGGCTGTACGCCGACGTGCGCGAGGGCAGGGCCGGCCAGCATCAGGACGGACGAGCCGGCGACGGCACCGACGACGGCGATACGGCGGGAAACGTTCATGGCGGAGACACTCCAGTCAGCAGGAAGGTCAGTGGTGACGGTCCGGAGCGCGGATGCGCGCGGACTCCACGGACCACTCCTGGGACGGGTGTCGTCTGGCTTCTTACGGAGTGGGCCGCGTCAGGCTGCGAGGGCGTATACGGCGGGCGGCCCGCGCCTGATCACCGAGTGCTGGAGTGCTTCCCCGGCCGGCGGCAGGGGAGTGGCGAGCCGGCCGAGCGGAAGGCGCGGGCCGTGCCCGGGCGCCCCCGGCAGACCGGCGAGCAGAGCTCGTACGAACCCGAGAGCGGCGCGCAGCGAACGTGCGCACGCCCCTTCGGCGGCGGTGGTGGCGGCCTGGGCGGAGAGCCGCACCAGACGGAAGAGCGCGGCCTCGCCGCGGCGCAGCAGCCAGCCGGTCAGCAGCGCGGCAAGCAGATGGCCGAGAAGCATGGGGAGCGACGGGAACAGTCCGGCCAGGACGCTGTGCGTCGAGGCGGAACCGGTCATCCCGGGCATTCCGGCCATGGGGCCGTGTGCGGCGGAGGTGGCACCGGAGGGCGGGCGCAGGCCCGCGTCGGTGACGATCCGTCGCGCGTCCGAGGCCGTCAGCTGGGCCGACGCGGCCGGGCCGCAGACCAGCTTGGCGGCGAGCCGCAGCAGCGAGGTGTCGCCGGTGGCCCCGTTGCCGGAGGCGGCGGCCGTGTGCTGGCCGATGCCGAACAGGGAGTGCAGCCCGAGCTGCCCGGCGGCCAGGGCGCCCGCGATGGACGGCAGCGTGCGCTCCCGTCCGGCGAGCGGCGCGGCGACCGCGAACACCCCGAGGAACCCGGCGAGCAGCGTCCACCAGGGGACCGTCGCACAGGCGGCCAGGACGTGCCCGAGCGCGGACAGCACGACGCAGACCGCGGCGAAGACCGCGGCCCTCAGCAGCCGGAGACCGGCTCCTGCGTCGGTGTGTCGGGCGTGTCGGGCAGACATGGCGGGGCCATCATCGCACCAGCCTTACCCGTCCCATACGGCAGGTCCACAAGGTGCCGTATTCCTGTGATGATCACATTCTTCCCCGGCTGTCCGAAACCGGACGGGTGGCCGGTCGCCGCGCCCATACACCGGTACGGGGAGCGCCCACATCCGCCGAATGAGCGCTATCACGTCAAGTCCGTGCTTACGAACCACGGGTTGCGGCAATACGTAGGGGTATGTCGAGCCGCAGCCAGGAGGCCGGAGCATGAGCATCTGGTGGTCACTCCATTTGCGGCGCGAGGCCGCGAGCGTTCCGCTCGCACGTCGTCTACTGCTCGGCACCATGGAGACCGCGGGCGTCGATCCGGACATCTCCTACGACCTGTCGGTCGCACTCGGCGAAGCGTGTGCGAACGCGGTCGAGCACGGTGGGGACGAAGGGTCCGGCACCTCGGCGGCGTACCGGGTGACCGCGTATCTGGACGGCGAGAAATGCCGTATCGAGGTCGCCGACTCGGGGCCGGGCTTTCCCGTACGACGAGGCCGTCGCACCGCAGCACGGATGAACAGCACATTGGGCTCCGCCATGGCGGAGCACGGCAGAGGACTCTGTCTGATCGAGCAGCTCGCCGACCACGTCCACTTCGGCAACCGGCCGGGCAGAGGCGCCGTGGTGAGCTTCGACAAGATCCTGAAGTGGCGGGAGGGCGCCCTCCTCAACGTCTCGTGACCACGACGCGGGCGTGAGCGGCGGTACGAGAAGAGCCCGGCCACCCCGAGGGGCGACCGGGCTCCGGCACTCGCGGCGGCGTCAGCCCTGCTTGACCCGCGCCATCCACGCCTCGACCTCGTCGGCCCGGCGCGGCAGCGAGGCCGACAGGTTCTCGTTGCCGTCCTCGGTCACCAGGATGTCGTCCTCGATCCGGACGCCGATGCCCCGGTACTCCTCGGGCACGGTCAGGTCGTCGGCCTGGAAGTACAGACCGGGCTCGACGGTCAGGCACATGCCCGGCTCCAGGTCGCCCGCTACGTACGTCTCGGTGCGCGCGGCGGCGCAGTCGTGGACGTCCATGCCGAGCATGTGGCCGGTGCCGTGCAGGGTCCAGCGGCGCTGGAGGCCGAGCTCCAGGACCTTCTCCACGTCCAGGTCGCCGAACAGGCCCCACTCGACGAGCTTCTCGGCGAGGACGCGCTGGGCGGCGTCGTGGAAGGCGCGGTAGGGGGCGCCCGGCTTCACCGCGGCGATACCGGCCTCCTGGGCCTCGTACACCGCGTCGTAGATCTTCCGCTGGAGCGGCGAGAACGTGCCGTTGATCGGCAGCGTGCGCGTGACGTCCGCGGTGTACAGCTCGTTGGTCTCGACGCCGGCGTCGAGCAGGAGCAGCTCGCCCGGGCGCACGGCGCCGTCGTTGCGCACCCAGTGCAGGGTGGTGGCGTGCGGGCCGGCCGCGCAGATCGAGCCGTAGCCGATGTCGTTGCCCTCGACGCGGGCGCGCAGGAAGAACGTTCCTTCGATGTAGCGCTCGCTGGTCGCCTCGGCCTTGTCGAGCACCTTGACGACGTCCTCGAAGCCGCGCGCGGTGGCGTCGCAGGCCTTGCGCAGCTCGGAGACCTCGAAGGCGTCCTTCACCAGGCGCGCCTCGGACAGGTACTCCCGCAGCTCCTCGTCGCGCTCGGCGGTGACCTTGTCGGTGAGCGCCGCCTCGATGCCGGCGTCGTGGCCGCGCACGTTGCGGACCGGGCCGGTGGCCTCCTTGAGCGCGGCGGCCAGCTCGCGGACGTCCTTGGCCGGGATCCCGAGGAGCTGCTCGGCCTCGCCCAGCGAGTGGCGCCGGCCGACCCACAGCTCGCCCTGGCCGTCCAGCCAGAACTCGCCGTTCTCCCGGTCGGAGCGGGGCAGCAGGTAGATCGTCGCCCGGTGGCCGTCGCCCTTGGGCTCCAGGACCAGCACGCCGTCCTGCGTCTGGTCGCCGGTGAGGTACGCGTACTCGGTGGAGGCGCGGAAGCTGTACTCGGTGTCGTTCGAGCGGGTCTTCAGATTGCCCGCGGGGATCACCAGGCGCTCGCCGGGGAAGCGCTCGGACAGCGCGGCGCGGCGGTCGGCGGTGTGCGCGGCCTGGGCGATCGGCTCAAGGCCGTGCAGCTCGGTGTCGGCCCAGCCGGACTTCATGTTCTCGGCCAGCTCGTCGGACACGCCCGGGTACAGGCCGTTCTTGCGCTGCTTGATCGGCTGCTCTTCCGACTCTTCCGGGGTCTCCGGGGTGAGCTGCTCGGCCACGGTCTGCCTCCACTTAGTACGACATTGGACCTCCGTCCATCGTACGGGCGGGTGGAAAAGGGTCCAGGGCCGTAGGGCCTGTTACACCCCGTAGGCGACCGCTACCGGGGCCGAGGCCGTCCGCGGCCTGCGCCACGGCCCCTTCCAGGCCCGCGGAGCCGCCCGGGCCGCTACCCGAAGCGGGCCGCGAGCAGCACCACGTCCTCGCCGCAGCCCGACGCGTCGAGCCCGTCCGGCAGCACGGTCCGCAGGACGTGGTCGGCGATCGCGCCCGGGTCGTCGCGGGCGGCCCTCGGAACGCTCGCGGCCGCCGCGTGGAGGCGGGCGAAGGCCCGGTCCATCGGGTCGCCGGTGCGGTGGAGCAGCCCGTCGGTGTACAGCAGCACCGTTTCTCCGGCCGCGGGCCGGATCTCCACGCTGGGCGCCTCCCAGCACGCCAGCATCCCCAGCGGCGCGGAGAGCGAGGTCTCCACGTACTCGGTGCGGCGCTCGCCGACGATCAGCGGCGGCGCGTGCCCGGCCCCGGCGAGGACGATCTTGCCGCGCGTGGGCTCGCAGTACGCGAAGAGCGCGGTCGCCGAGCGGGCAGGCTCGGTCAGCCGCAGCAGCAGTTCGAGGTCGGAGAGGACGGCGACCGGGTCCTCGCCCTCCATCACCGCGTACGCCCGCAGGCTGGCGCGCAGCCGGCCCATCGCGGCGACGGCGCTCGGCCCGGACCCGGTGACGGACCCGACCGCGAGGCCGAGCGCGCCCTCGGGCAGCGGCAGCGCGTCGTACCAGTCGCCGCCGCCGCGCGGCCCGGTGCGGTGGCGGGCGGCGAGCTGCACCCGGGCCACCCGGGGCAGTCTGCTGGGCAGCAGCTCCTCGGTGACGGTGGCGAGCCGGGTGCGCGCGCGGTCCAGCTCGACCAGCCGGGCCACGTGCTCGGCGGCCTGGCGCAGATAGAGCCCGACGAGGTGGCGGCGGCGCTCGGGCGGCTCGGCGGGCTCGTCGTAGAGCCAGACCGCCGCGCCCATGCGGTCGCCCGCGTCGGTGGTGAGGGGCAGCGCGTAGCTGGCGGCGTAGCCGAGCCGGGCGGCGACCTCGCGGTGGCGCGGGTCGGGGCCGGGGCCGCTGCCCGCCTCGCCGACCAGGTCGGAGCCGCCGTCGGCGTCGGGGAGGCCGTCGAGGATCCTGCCGTACGGGGTGGCGCTGCGCGGGACCGTCTCGATGTGGCCGAGGTCGGCGTGGGCGAGGCCGAGGCCGGTGGTGACGGCGGGGCCCAGACCGTCGGCGGGCTCCAGGACGACCAGGCCGCGCCGGGCACCGACCAGCGCGGCACCGGCCCGCAGCAGCTCGTTGAGGGCGTCGTCGAGCACGTAGGTGCGGGAGAGGCGCTCGGTGAGTTCGTGCAGCGTGGTGAGGTCGGAGACCCAGCCGGCCAGCCGGTCCTGGATCACTGCTCCGGGGCCCGTGGGAGAGGCGGGGGTGGATGTGGGCAGAGGCGCAGAAGTGTGCGCGGGGGGCGGGACGGCTGGATCGATTCCAGCCACTTTCGGCAGGTGTGGGGCGCTCATGGCAGTCGGCTTTCCGACCGGTCGATTCCGCTCAATAGCATCGCAAACCCCCATGTCAATCTGCGCCGCCATCAATGCATCCAGATGTACACGCACAAGTAAGGGGATGTCCAGCATTGTCATAGCGGGATTGTTGGTGTCCGGGGGGTGTTCAACTTGGCGGAAAAATGCCCCCTGTGGCCCATCTCTGGGGTCGACTGAGGGCGTTCAAGAGCGCGTCATATCGAGCGGGTTGGGTACGTACTCGGTGATGGCCAGGGGCAGTTGACGGTGTCCCGGAACCCGGCGGCGGGCCAGGGCGTCTTAACAGCCGACGGCCGCGCCCCATCCCCGAGTGGCGGGGTTTTTGCACAAGGGACGGCAAGCGCCACGCGCACGCCACCCCTCGCCATGCGTTTAATGGTCACAGCCCACGCTCGGTCCTGACGGGTTACCCGTACCGCAGGCTCGCAGAGCTCATAGAGCATGTACGCGCAGTGAAGTGATGCACACATGGTGTGATGTGGACCTCGGCGTTCAACGGAAAGGAACGAGCGCTCATGCGCGAGATCCTCGGAAGGCGACGCAGGCTCCGGTTCCGGCGCAGTGAAAGGGCTGCTCAGCTTGGCGCCGCGCTGACCTGCGCGACCGAGTGGAAATGGCCCGTACTCCCAGGTGTGGGACTCAAGGCGGCCGGCGGCCGCGGTGACCGGGGCCGCGGCTGTGCCTGTCCCGACCCCGATTGCGCCGTCCCGGGGGCGCACCCCTTCGACCCGGGGCTCCTCGCGGCCTCGACCGACGAACGCCTGGTGCGCTGGTGGTGGACCAACCGCCCGGCCGCCCCCGTGCTCCTTGCGACGGGCGGCACGGCCCCGTGCGCGGTGAGCCTCCCGGCTGTCGCCGGGGCGCGGGCGCTCGTGGTCCTCGACGAGATGGGCATCCGGCTCGGCCCGGTGGTGGCGACGCCCACCCGGTGGTCGCTGCTTGTGGCTCCGTACTCGATGGAACGTCTGGGTGACCTCCTCTACTCCAAGGACTGGGTGCCGAGTTCGCTCCGCTTCCACGGAGAGGGCGGATATCTGGTGCTGCCCCCGTCCGAGACGGGCAAGGGGCAGGTGCGCTGGGAGCGGGCTCCGCTGCCGGGGTCGGCCAGGCCCTGGCTGCCGGACGTGGAGGCGGTGGTGGACGCGCTGGTCGCGGCGTCGACCAGCGCACCGGACGGCGGGTCCCGGCTCGCGTACTGACAGCGCGGGGGCGGGTGGTGTTCGCGCGTGGGGTCGGTACGTCGGCCGGCTCGCGCACCGAGCCGGTGACCCGGTCCGCGTACTGGGCGTACTGGGTCAGCGAACGGGACGGGCGCTGAGTTCCCGCCGGAGCCCGGTGTCACTCGTTCGGGTGTGAGAGCGCCCCACTTGTACGGGAAACGGGCGCTCGGATCACCGGGCGCCCGGTTTCCGTCGCTATCTTCGGCCCACCGCAGGAATTCCATGGGATGGGTGGGCCGCCGTGAACCTCCGCATGATCGGTATCGGGGCCGTGGTGGTGTTCACGGTGCTGCTGCCGCTGGCGGCTTCGGCCGGACCGGCCGAAGAGCCGGAGCCGACGGGGGCCGAGTCCGCGGGCGGCGATCCCGCCCGGACGGATCCCACCCGTGCCGAGGCGGCCGACTCCGTGGGGGCGGACTCCGTGAGGCCTGACTCCGATGGGCCCGATTCCGTTCGGTCCGGTGGCTCCGGCTACGTAACGGACGACTCCGTACCGGACGATGCGAAGCGGGTTCCTCACGCGCGCGTGGGCGATGCGTCCCCCGAGCCGGCCGCCCACTGCGGGCCCGAACTCGTCTCGCCCGACGGCGTCGAGGCGCAGACCTGTGTGCTGACCGAGGGCCACGACGCCTGGGCGCGCACCTACTACCGCAATGCCACGGGCGGACGGTTGCGCTCGGTGCTCACCCTGATGGGGCCGGGCGGCCACACCGTACAGACGAACTGTGCCGTCGGTGCGGGAGATCAACCGGGGGTGTGCGAGACGCCGAGGGGGCCCGTGAGGGGAAAACCTGGCGCGTACTCGGCGGTCGCGGAGTTCGCCGGAACGGGCGATGACGCGCCTCTGCTGCTGCGCTCCGGGTCCAATGCGGCCGACGGTGCGGCGCTCAACTCGGCGGCGGGCGCGGCTCGTTGAGAGGCAAACGGCCACGTGGGCGCGTGCGGCGAACCGGAAGAGGAAATGGAAGGGCCCGATCGCTGGCGACGGGGGATGCACCAGCGACCGGGCTCTTAGAACGGTAACAAGAGATCTGTCATTCGCAAATTCGATCTCGGTTATTCGGACACCGATTTATCTGCGACCACCGGGAGTTGTGACGCGGGTCACCTGTCCCGTGACAGGAATGGTCACGCTCAGCTCAAGGTCACCTGGCGGTTGGTGAGGCCGCCTCGCGCCCTGCGCTCCTCCGGCGTGAGCGGCGACTCGTCCGCCAGCGCCGCCGCCAGACGCTCCGCGAACGCGGCGGCGGGCTTCTCGCACTCCTCGGCCGTCATCGAGCTCGGCAGGTCCCAGACCGGCACGGTCAGACCGTGCGCCCGGAACGAGCCGACGAGCCGGGTGCCCTCGCCGAGCGAGGAGGTGCCGGCCGCGTGCAGCCGGGCGAGCGCGTCCAGAAGGCGCTCCTCCGCGTGCGGCATGACCCACCGCAGGTGGTTCTTCTCGGGCGTCTCGCACCAGTAGGACGAGTCGACCGACGTGAGCCGTACGGTCGGGATCGCGGCCGCGTTGGCGCGCTCCAGGGAGGCGGACACCTCGGGGGTGGCGTTCTCCGAGTCCGGCACCCAGAACTCGAACCCGCTGTGCACGGCGGGCTCGAACGCGGCGGCCGGGTCCAGCAGGTCCTGGAGGCGGGGACCCTGCGGGTCGACGCGCTGGGCGGCGACCGGCGTACCCGGCTCCGCCGTCAACGCGCGCGTGAGCGTGTCCGCCAGGTCGCGGCTGATGTCGCCGGACGGCGTGTCGTTCTGCAGGCCGAGCAGCACCGAGCCGTCGTCGCGGCGCAGCGCGGGCCACGCCATCGGCAGGACGGTCGCGAGCGTCACGGACGGCACACCCTCGGGCAGCCCGCCCTTGAGGGTGAGTTCGACGGTCGCGGCGGGGACCAGCTCGCGCAGCGCGACCCAGTCGCACTCGCCCGCCAGGCCCTCGAACGGGCGCTGGACCAGCTCGGTCACGGCGTGCGAGGCGGCCCGGCCGTGGCAGGCCTTGTAGCGGCGGCCGGAGCCGCACGGACAGGGCTCACGGGCCCCGACGACCGGCACCTCCCCGTCCTTGAGCTGCGGCGCGGCGGCCTTCGTCTGGGGGCGCTTCTTGGCCATGGTGTGGCTCTCTCCCGACTGCGGTGGTGCGGTGTCGCTGTGTCGGGCGCGAGCCTAGCCGTACGGGTCGGCACACGGCGTGCGGCTCGGTGCAAGTCGTACGGCGCGGTCCGCGTACGGGGGTGGGTGCGGGCCTCACGGGTGGGCCCGGGCGCGGCGCGCGGGGTTCGTGGTGCGAGGCGGCCCGGCGAGCGGGGTCCGGCCGTGTGAGGTGCGCGGCTGCTCGGCCCGGCGGTGGGCGCGCGGCCAGGTCCCCGACGGCGTCCTGGGCTCAGTCCAGGTCGTCGAAGGCGTCCGCGAATTCCAGTCCCGGCATCGCCACGCGCGCGACGAAGTCGTCCGGGGCGGGCCCGCGGCCGTTCTCGCGCCCCTGCGCCAGGTCGTACCCGGCGGTGATGATCACCCAGACGGTCACCTCGCCGGACGCGCTGTCCCGTACGCCCCAGTCCTGGGCGAGCGCGCTGATGATGTTCAGACCGCGGCCCCCGCGCGCGGTGACCGAGGGTGTGGCCGGAATCGGCCGGGTCGGGCCGCCGCCGTCGGTCACTTCGACCGTCAGCCGGCCCGCCTTGTCGATGCGCCAGGCGGCCCGCACGTCCCCGTCGCCCACGTCCGCGCGCCCCAGCGGTCTGCCGTGCCGACAGGCATTGCTGAGCAGTTCGGAAAGGACCAGTACGGCATCGTCCACGACCGGCTCGGACACCCCGCTGCCGAGCAGTTGCTCACGCATCCGGTGTCTTGCCTTGCCCACGCCCGCAGGGCCGTGGGGCACGGCCATGCTCGACGACGTGGGCACCTCCTGTGCCACCACCAACGCCACCCCCGAGACCTCCTTCACCCCCACGCCACGGTGTGGATGCCCCAATGGACTGGACCGGAAACCGGCCAACCGGTGTCCGGTGACGCACTCGTAACGATCGAATACGGACCGAACGCGCCGGTGCACTCCCTGTCACCAGTATTACTGGTGACACGAGTGGGGAGGACGACTACGTAGGCGGCGCTCCCAGGGCGCTTTTGCGGCGCTTCGAGAGGTCCCGGGGGTGCCCCGCGTACGTGTCTCAGAGGCGGCCCAACTGACGCAGGACCTGCTTCGGGCGGTTGGTGATGATGGCCTCGACCCCGAGGCGTACGCACAGTTCGACATCCTCCGGCTCGTTCACCGTCCAGACGTGGACCTGGTGGCCCGCCGCGTGCAACCGGTCGATGTAGCCGGGGTGATTGCGGACGATCCGCATGCCGGGGCCCGCGATCCGCGCACCCGCGGGCAGCCGTCCGTCGCGCAGCCGGGGCGACAGGAACTGCATCAGGTAGACGGTCGGGATGTCCGGCGCGGCCGCGGCGACGCGGTGCAGGGAGCGCGCGGAGAAGCTCATGATGCGTACGGGCGAGGTCTCCCCGGCCGGCGGCGGCTCGGTCAGACCGAACCGCTTGAGCAGTTGGAGCAGCCGGTCCTCGACCTGCCCGGCCCAGCGGGTGGGGTGCTTGGTCTCGATGGCCAGCTCGATGCGGCGGCCCGCGTCGGCGACGAGCTCCAGGAGCCGTTCGAGGGTGAGGACGGAGGTGAAGGACGGGTCGCCCCAGTCCGGGCTCTCCTCGCTGTCCTTCCAGGAGCCGAAGTCGAGCGCCGAGAGCTCGGAGAGCTCCAGGGCGGAGACGGCGCCGCGGCCGTTGGAGGTCCGGTTGACGCGGCGGTCGTGGACGCAGACGAGATGGCCGTCGGCGGTGAGCCGGACGTCGCACTCGAGGGCGTCCGCGCCGTCCTCGATGGCCTTCACGTATGCGGCGAGGGTGTGCTCGGGCGCGTCCTCGGAGGCGCCGCGGTGGGCGACCACCTGGACGGAGGCCCGGTGGGGCGTATGACTGTCGTGCTGCCGTGCTTGGGTCACCGCGTCATCGTGCCACTGCGACGGGGGTGAGGGGCGGCTTGAGGGCGGGCGCCCTGCTGCCGGGAGCACGAATACACAGCTCCTGCTTACAGTGGCCTGACAGCTTGTGGGAAAAACTGAGCGCTGACATGTCCACACGTCCGCACCGTGCGGTACGCGATTGTCGGACCCCTGGCGCACCATGGTCGGTGTCGCGTCCCCAAGCCGAAATCTACCGACCCCGAGACTGAGTGGAACCGAGGAGAGAGAGCTGTGAGCACCGAGAACGAGGGCACCGCGGTCCCGGCCGTCCCGCCTGCCCCGTCGTCAGCACCGCCCGCGCCTCCCGCCCCTCCCGTGACGTCCCAGGAGGCCGCGGCGCCGTCCCCGGCGACCGAGCCCGCGGCCACGCACGCGACGCCGGAGCCGGCGGCCGCGCCGGAGACGGCGAGCGTGCAGGGGTCGACCTCCGTACAAGCGCCGACCTCCGTACAGGAGACGGCCCCCGCGCAGGAGTCCGCGCACCAGGCGCATGAGCCCGTCACGGCGCAGCTGCCCGGCCCGGTGCCGGCCGAGCCGTACGGCGGGGCGCCCGCCACGCACGCGCAGGGGCCCGCCGGCGGCTGGCCGACGCCCCCGCCCGCGCTGCCCGCGTACGGCGGCGGAGGCGGCGGCCCGGTCTGGGGCGCGCCCGTGCCCGAGCCGCAGGGTCCGCGCCGCCGCGGCGGACTGGTCGCGGCCGTCCTGGCGGCCGCGCTGGTCGCGGGCGGCGTCGGCGGTGCCATCGGCTACTGGGCGGCGGACCGCGAGGACGGCTCCGGCGGCTCGACCACGGTCTCCGCGTCCGACACCCCGAAGGACTTCAAGCGCGACCCGGGCACGGTCGCGGCGGTCGCCGCGAAGGCGCTGCCGAGCGTCGTGACGATCCAGGCGGAGGGCAGCGACGGCGAGGGCGGCACCGGCACCGGATTCGTCTACGACCGGGAGGGCCACATCGTCACCAACAACCACGTGGTGGCCTCCGCCGCCAACAGCGGCAAGCTGTCGGCGACGTTCTCCAACGGCAAGAAGTACGACGCCGAGGTGGTCGGCCGGGCGCAGGGCTACGACGTGGCCGTCATCAAGCTCAAGAACGCCCCGTCCAACCTGGTTCCGCTCGCCCTCGGCAACTCGGACCAGGTGGCCGTCGGCGACTCGACCATCGCGATCGGCGCGCCCTTCGGCCTCTCCAACACGGTCACCACGGGCATCATCAGCGCCAAGAACCGCCCGGTGGCGTCCAGCGACGGCGCCAACTCCAGGGCGTCGTACATGAGCGCCCTGCAGACCGACGCCTCCATCAACCCGGGCAACTCGGGCGGCCCGCTGCTCGATTCGCGCGGCGCGGTCATCGGCATCAACTCGGCCATCCAGTCGGCCGGCAGCGGCGGCTTCGGCCAGTCGCAGGCGGGCTCGATCGGCCTGGGCTTCGCGATCCCTGTCAACCAGGCGAAGAACGTGGCGGAGCAGCTGATCAAGACCGGCAAGCCGGTCTACCCGGTGATCGGCGCGACCGTCACCATGGAGGAGAAGGGTCAGGGCGCCAAGATCTCCGCGCAGGCGTCCGGTGGCACCCCGGCCGTGGTGTCCGGCGGCCCGGCGGACAAGGTGGGCCTCAAGCCCGGCGACGTCATCACCAAGTTCGGCGACACGGTGATCGACAGCGGCCCGACCCTGATCAGCGAGATCTGGACGCACAAGCCGGGCGACCAGGTCCAGCTGACGTACAAGCGCGACGGCAAGGAGTCGACGGTCACGGTCACGCTGGGCGAGCGCACGGGCGACAGCTGACCACCACCGACGCGGCAACTGCCATGGAGGCCCGGCCGTCCCCCGGCCGGGCCTCCGCACCAGGATGCCCCCTCCGCTAGGCTGTAGCAGCCCCGCCGCCGGTCGGCCCGGGGCAAGGGTGGGTTGCCCGAGCGGCCTAAGGGAACGGTCTTGAAAACCGTCGTGGCGCGAGTCACCGTGGGTTCAAATCCCACACCCACCGCGTGTATGGGCCGTATGGCCCGTGAAAAAAAGAGGTGCCCCGGAAGTCCGGGGCACCTCTCTTTCGGTCCTGGGTGTGATCCGTGGCGCCTCTCTCCGCCGAGTCTCTACGGCGAGGCACTCGGCCCGTACGGATCAGACGCGGCCCGCGGCGCGGCGGCGGCGCAGCAGGGTGAAGCCGGCGGCGCCGAGGGCCGCGGCGCCCGTGCCGCCCGCGTACAGCGCGGTCCTGTCACCGCCCTGCTCCTTGACCTCGGCACCGGCGGCGACGCCGCCCTTGGGGACGGTCTGGCTGCCCGCCGTGTGGGCGGACGGGGCCGGGGCGGGCGTGGTGGTCGTCTTGGCCGGGGTCGCCGTCGCGCAGCCCTTGGGCAGGGACGGGAACGCGCTCATCCGGTAAGGGGTGTTGCCGCCCTGGGTGCGCTGGCCCAGCTGCGGCGCCGCGGTGTTCGCGTCGACGATCTTGACGCCCATGTCGGGGCTGGCGGGGTGGGCGCGGTCCGCGGTGGCGAGCACCTTGCTGCCGTACCGCAGCTGGGCCTTCGGGCCGGTCGGGCCGTTGGTCAGCTTCACCGAGGAGCCCGCGCCGAAGACGCTGGGGACGATCCGGGTCACGGTGCAGCCGGAGCGCGTGCTGATGAACTCCGAGGAGAGCTTGCCGGTCGAGCCGCTGAGGACCACGTACATCCCGTGGACGTACGCGTCGAGGAGCTCGCCGCCGGCCTCGGTCTCCAGGATCTTGACCGCGTGGCCCTTGGTGGTGAACTCAGCGCGGTAGTGCCCCGGGGCGAACTTGTGCACGTGGACCGTCTCGCCGTTGACCAGCTTGTACGAGGTGTCGCCGCCCAGGTCGGTGCCGCAGCCCGCGGGAAGCTTGGGGAACGGGGTGTTCTTCGCCGCGTGCTCACCGCCCTTGGCCCACTGGGAGAACGTCGGAACGGCCAGGCTCGTTCCCGTGACGGCGATACCGGCCGCCGCGTCCTTCGTGCGGGCCTTGTCGACCATGGCGACGACCTTGCCCTTGCCGTCCTTGAGCTCGGCCTTCGGGCCCGACTCGGCGCGGTTGGTCAGCGTCACCGACATGCCCGTGCGCACCGAGGGGACGGTCGCGACCGACGTGCACTTCTCGGGGGCGGAGGCCGCGGCGCCGGCCGGCGTGGCGGCGAGTGCGGCGGACGGGGTGAGGAGGGCCCCGGCGAGTGCGACGGTGGCGATCGCGGCGTGGACGGTGACGCGGCGGGAGGTGTAGGTCGACATGAACGACTCCATGAAGCTGGACGGCCATCTGGGCCGGAGTGAGTGAGGAGGCGGAGAGTCGCAATGCCGCCCCCTCTGTCGGGTGGGGCCGTTGAGGCTGGGCGGTGGCTGCGGAAGAAAATCTATGCAGCGGCTGTGAGGGAACCGTACGGGCCATGTCACGGGCGTGTGACAGAGGATCAGCCCGCTGACCTGCTTCGATGCCGTGTGAACACGAGGTGCCGACAGCTGGACGGGTAAGGGACTCGCCCTATGGGCAACGCCCCTTACAGGCATACCTACTTGTGCGACACCCGCACTCCTGCGTACGCCTTCGCTTCGTATCTCTACGTACGTACGACTGCCCTCAGTACGCCGTCGTCAGCCGTGCCGCCGACGCGATCGTCGCCCGTGCCTCCCGCTCGGTGAGGCCGGTGCGGATCGCGGCGGCGGTGAGGCGGTCGGCCAGGGCGTCGCCGATGCCGTTCTCGTAGGCGCGGCAGGCGGCCCAGAAGAGGCGGGTGTTGCGCTGGCCCTCGTGGGCGGCGAGGACGAACTGCACCAGGCCGTGGCCCCGGTCCGTGCCGTACGCCCGGGAGTGCTGGGCACGTGCCGGGGGCGTGAGCAGATCGAGGAGCGCGTCGGGGCAGGGAGCGGGCGCCAGATGGGCCGTGCCCGGGGCGAGCCGGTAGACGCCGTTGCCGGTCAGCGAGCCGGGGCCGACCAGATAGCCGCCCGCGCCCCGGACGTCGATCCCGGGCGCGAGGCGGCTCGCGGAGTTCGGGACGACCCGGTCGGGCGGACCCGTCAGCCAGATGTGCCGCCCGCCGCTCGGAGTGATCACCACGACGGTCTCGGGGATCGTGAACAGATGCCGCAGCGCCAGGTGTTGGAGGGCCGCCACGGACTCGGGCGGCGGGTCGGCGGCGAGCGGCATGAAGGGCGACGGCGGCGACGGCCGCAGCGCCCCCGGCTCGCGCTGGGGCGGGACCGATGCCCCTGCCGCCGTCCCTGTCGGCGAAACCGGCTTCATCGTGTCCAGGTCGATCCCGATGAGGTGGTGCGGCGGCCGCCCGCAGGCGATGCCGTACCCGGTGGCCCAGGGCGCGGCCGCGAACAGCGCGCGTACGGCCGCCGGGTCCGTGGTCGCGTCGTGCACCCCGTGGCCCGGCAGCCCGCACTCGCCCCGGCAGAGCGCGGGCTGCGGCTCGTCGTGGTGCGGCGAGCGCAGCGCGGGGAGCTTCGAACGGGACAGCGGAATGACGGGGAGCCCGCGCTCGGCGACGGAGAGAGCGTGGGCGAGGGCCAGGGTGGAGGCATGCCGGTCGATGGTGGCCATGCCTTCCATGTTCGTACGAGTGTTCGAAAAAGGGAAGCGGGAAACGGCTCGGGTTCGAGCGGGGGCGGGGAGCACGAGAGGGGCGGGTGCGACCGGACGGATGTGGGGCGCGGGCTGACCGGCTGTGAGGGCTCGGTCCGGGCGAATACGGGCTCGGACGGGGCGGGAGATGGGTGTGTGCCAGGTGGGGTACGGGCGTCCGTCACCCGGGTGACAGGAGAGTGGCGCGGAAGATTGGCCGAAAATGCGCTGAAACGGTTCTCCTCCCTTGAGGGCCGGTGTGTGGCGCGGTGCACCTGGGTCGGCGGGAGGGCTCTGGGGTTTTGGAGGCGCGTTGGTGGTTTATCGACATGTCCTCACGCTTGCGGGCGAAACGCGTCGACTGGGCTGGTTCGACGGGGATTCGGTGGGCAACTCTGATCTCGCGACGTCGCAACAGCGTCCGGGGCGGTCGGCCAACTTCCCTGGAACAAGCCGTACTTCTGGTTCCTGGAGGAATAGACATGGCACACATCCGTACCGCCCGCGTCATCGCCGCCGTTGCCGCCCTGCCTCTCGCAGTGGGGCTCTTCACGGGGGTGGCCGCCGCGGACAACGGCGCCTTCTCGGACCACGGATCGAATGCGGCGGTGGCGACCGTCAGTGGGAGCGGCGTCGGGCACGACAACAACGGGAACTCGTCCACCACGCAGCAGCAGGCGGTGGGTTCCGGCGCCTCGAACCAGAGCAACACCGCCCAGGTGAACGGCTCCGCCTTCACGGCGATCCGTCAGGACAACGTGGCGGTCAACTTCACCAACCTCTGGTGAGCCGGGGCCCCTCGGGGTCGGGGTCAGTGGGGTGAACGACTGCCCGGGTGGCGGCGCTGCGGCGCGGCTACCCGGGCGGTTGTGTGTCCGGGTGGCACGGGCGCGGGCACAGGTGAGGCCGTACGCATGGGCACCGGCATGAGCATTGACAGGGCAGCCGCATCTGACGGACAGTCAGAAACCCTGATCCGTATCGTACGTCCGGACTCCGGAGGCCGCCGCCGTGCACCTCGCCCCGACCGAACGCCAGCAGCGCCTGCGCGCCGAACTCCGCGCGTACTTCCGCGCCTTGATGCCGGACGGCGCGGGCAGCGCGGGCGGCGCCTCACATGGTGGCGATCCGGAGGGCGGAGGTCAGGACGGCGACGATCCGGCAGCGCAGCGCGCCCTGCTCCGGCGCATCGGTGCCGACGGGATGCTGGGGCTCGGCTGGCCCGTCGAGTACGGCGGTCAGGGGCGCGGCCCCGACGAGCAGTTCGTCTTCTTCGACGAGGCGTACCGCGCGGGCGCCCCCGTCTCGATGGTCACGCTGAACACCGTGGGACCGACCCTGATGCGGTACGGGACCGAGGAGCAGAAGGCGTACTTCCTGCCCCGGATCCTCGCCGGCGAGCTCGTCTTCGCCATCGGCTACAGCGAGCCGGAGGCCGGGACCGACCTCGCCTCGCTGCGGACCCGGGCCGTACGGGACGGCCGGGACTGGCTGATCGACGGCCAGAAGACCTTCACCTCCAACGCTCAGAACGCCGACTGGATCTGGCTCGCCTGCCGCACGGACCCGTCGGCGCCGAAGCACCGGGGCATCTCGATCATCCTGGTCCCGACCGACGCGCCGGGCTTCTCGTGGACCCCGATCGGCACCGTGGGCGGCCTGACCACGACGGCCACGTACTACGACGGGATCCGCGTCCCGACCGGGAACCTGGTCGGCGAGGAGAACTGCGGATGGGGGCTGATCACCAACCAGCTCAACCACGAGCGGGTCGCGCTCGCCGCGATCGGCATGCAGGCCGAGGATTTCTACGAGGCGGCGCTCGCCCGCGCCCGTACCCCCGATCCGGTGACCGGGCGGCGCAGGGTTGACGAGCCGTGGGTGCGTTCCAGGATCGCCGAGACGCATGCCCGGCTGGCGGCGAATCGCCTGCTCAACTGGCGTTTGGTGGGGGATGTGGGGACGGGTTCGCTGGCCCCCGGCGACGCGAGCGGCGTGAAGTTCATGGGAACCGAATCGGCCGTCGAGGTGTATCGAATGTGCCAGGAGATCACGGGGGAAGCGGCGCTGGTGCGGCGGGGTTCGCCGGGCGCCGTGGGGGACGGGGAGCTGGAGCGGATGAACAGGGCGGCACAGATCAATACGTTCGGGGGCGGGGTGAGCGAGGTGCAGCGGGAGATCGTCGCGACGATGCGGCTCGGGATGAAGAGGGGGCGTAGGTAGGTGAGCGAGAAGGTGTCCGCGAGCCCGGAGGCGCGAACCGCAGGTTCGGAAGGGCGACTTATGGATCCGGAGGCGCCCCCTACAGGTCTGGAGGGGCGACCTGCAGGTCCGGAGGGGCGGAATGCGCGCGGGGAGGCGCCGTCCGTGCGCCCCGACCCGGGCGGCCTGTACGGGCGCCTGAAGGCGTACGAGGGGAGGTCGGCGGCGAACGAGGGCGTCGGCAAGGACCTGGTCAACGAGCCGATGATCAGGCACTGGTGCGAGGCGATGGGCGACACCAACCCGGCCTACCGGGGGCCGGACGCGATCGCGCCGCCGACCATGCTCCAGGCCTGGACGATGGGCGGCCTCTCGGGGCACTCGGACCGCTCGGGGGCCCACGACGAACTGTTCGCGCTGCTCGACGGCGCGGGCTTCACCTCGGTGGTCGCGACCGACTGCGAGCAGGAGTACGTACGGGAGCTGCGCCCGGGCGACCGGATCACCTATGACTCGGTGATCGAGACGGTCTCGGAGCGGAAGACCACCAAGCTGGGGACGGGCCACTTCATCACCACGCGGATGGACGTGCGGGCGAACGGCAAGCTCGCGGGCAGGCACCGCTTCCGGATCCTCAAGTACGCCCCGGCGCGCCGCAAACCGCAGGGGCGGCGGCCGAGACCGGTCGTCAACCGGGACAACGCGGGGTTCTGGGACGGAGTGGCCGCGCACAAGCTGCTGATCCAGCGCTGCACCGGCTGCGGTGAGCTGCGCTTCCCCTGGCTGCCGGGGTGCAACGGATGCGGGGCGGCCGAGTGGGGCACGGTGGAGGCGAGCGGCGTCGGGACGGTGTTCTCGTACGTGGTGATGCACCACCCTCGATTCCCGGGGTTCGCCGTTCCCGAGGGCACCGAAGCCGCCGCCGGGGAGACCGGCCCCGACGGCGACGGTTCGGGGCCGTACGCGGTGGGGCTGATCGAGCTGGCCGAGGGCGTGCGGATGATCAGCAATGTGGTGGGGGTCCCGTACGACAAGGTGCGGATCGGGATGCCCGTGCGGCTCGAATTCCTGCGGGTGGACGAGGAGTTGGAGCTGCCGGTGTTCCGAGGGGGTGAGGGTGGCTGATGGACTTCACCCCCACCGAGGAGCAGTCGGCCGTCCGTGAGCTGGCCGGGGAGATCTTCGGGGACCTCTCCACCCATGAGCGCCTCACCGCCGCCGGGACGAGGACGGACACCGAGCTGTGGAAGGCGCTGTGCGGCGCGGGGCTGCCCGCGGCGGTCGAGGAGACGGGGCTGCTCGGGCTTGTCCTCGCCCTGGAGGAGCAGGGCCGGACCACTGCCCAGGTGCCCTTCGCGGTGAGCTGTGTCTACGGAGTCCTGGCGCTGGCCGCCCACGGCTCCGGCGAACAGCGCGACCGGCTGCTCCCGGCCCTGCGGGACGGCACCGCGGTGGCGACCGGCGCTTTCCCCGCGCACAGCGGCGTACGGGCCTCGGCGGACGGGGGGCCGACGGGGAAGCTGACCGGAGTGGTGCCGGTGGTCCCCTGGCTGCGGGATGCCACGCACGTCCTGGTGCCGGACGCGGACCGGGCGCTGTGGTGGATACGGACGGGAGCGCCCGGGACGGGGACGGAACCGGTCGAGACGACCGCGCCCTGGTCGGCCGGGCGGCTCACGCTCTCGGGAGCGCGGGGCGAGCGGGTCGGCGGGCCCGGGCCGGGCGCGTACGAGGACGTGCTGGCGACCGCCCGTACCGCCTTCGCCGGATTGCAGACGGGGGTGTGCGCGGGGTCGCTGGCCCGGGCGGTGGAGCACACCGGCACCCGTGAGCAGTTCGGGCGGCCGCTCTCGACCAACCAGGCGGTCCTGCTGCGGGCGGCCGACGCGTACATGGAGACCGAGGCGATACGAGTGACCTCGTACGAGGCGGCCTGGCGGCGCGACCGGGCGCTGCCGTACCGCACGCACGCGCTGACGGCGGCCTGGTGGGCATCCGAGGCGGGCCGAAGGGTCGTCCACACCGGCCAGCATCTGCACGGCGGACTCGGCGCCGACCTGGAGCACCCGGTGCACCGGCACTTCCTCTGGGGACGCCAGATCGACGCGTATCTGGGGTGCGGCGCGGAACTGCTGGACGAACTGGGCGGATTGATCGTCGACGGGCAGGACCGGCAGGACGGACAGGACCGAGAGGAGGGCGCGGCATGAAGGCGGGCGACGAGCTGCCACCGCTGGAGATCCCGATCACCCGGACGCTGATAGTCGCCGGGGCCGTGGCCTCCCGCGACTACCAGGACGTGCACCACGACGCGGTGCTCGCCCAGGAGAAGGGGTCCCCGGACATCTTCATGAACATCCTGACCACCAACGGCCTGGTCGGGCGGTACATCACCGACCACTTCGGTCCCGAGGCGCGGCTGCGCTCGGTGCGGATACGGCTGGGGGTGCCCAACCATCCCGGCGACACGATGACCTTGACGGGCACGGTCACCGCGGTGGATGCGGGCACGGCCGAGGTGCGGGTGGTGGGGGCGAACGGGCTGGGCCACCACGTCACCGGGACCGTGACGGTCGCCCTCCCCCGGGCCGGGGCGAGCGGTGCCGGGGAGGCGGCGGTATGAGCGTCCGGCGGGCCGACTCGCTCGGCGGGAAGGCGGCGATCGTCGGGATAGGGGCGACCGAGTTCTCCAAGGACTCGGGCCGCAGCGAGCTGAAGCTGGCCGTGGAGGCGGTGCGGGCCGCGCTCGACGACGCCGGGCTCACCCCCGACGACGTCGACGGCATGGTCACCTTCAGCATGGACACCAGCCCGGAGATCACCGTGGCGCAGGCGGCCGGCATCGGCGAGCTGTCGTTCTTCTCGCGGATCCACTACGGCGGCGGCGCCGCGTGCGCGACCGTCCAGCAGGCGGCGCTCGCGGTGGCCTCGGGGGTGGCGGAAGTGGTCGTCTGCTACCGGGCGTTCAACGAGCGCTCGGGGCGGCGGTTCGGGTCCGGGGTGCAGCAGCGGGAGCCGTCCGCCGAGGGGGCGGCGCTCGGCTGGTCGCTGCCGTTCGGGCTGCTCACCCCGGCCTCCTGGGTCGCCATGGCCGCGCAGCGGTATCTGCACGCGTACGGTCTGACGCCCGAGGCGTTCGGGCACGTGGCCGTCGTCGACCGGCGCCATGCGGCGACCAACCCGGCGGCGTACTTCTACGGCAGGCCGATCACGCTCGCCGAGCACGCCGCCTCGCGGTGGATAGTCGAGCCGCTGCGGCTCCTCGACTGCTGCCAGGAGACGGACGGCGGCCAGGCGATCGTCGTCACGACGGCCGAGCGGGCGCGGGATCTGCGCCGCCCGCCCGCCGTGATCACCGCGGCCGCGCAGGGGGCGGGCCGCAGACAGGAGGGGATGACGAGTTTCTACCGGGACGGTCTGACCGGGCTGCCCGAGATGGAGGTGGTCGCACGCCAGCTCTGGCGGACGTCCGGGCTCACTCCGGCCGAGATCGACGTGGCGATCCTGTACGACCACTTCACCCCGTTCGTGCTGATGCAGCTGGAGGAGTTCGGGTTCTGCGGGCCGGGGGAGGCGGCCGATTTTGTGGCGGCGGACGCGTTGGCACTGAACACGCACGGGGGGCAGCTGGGGGAGGCGTATCTGCACGGGATGAACGGGATAGCGGAAGCGGTCCGGCAGGTCCGGGGGCTGGCGGTCAATCAGATACCGGGCGCCGGGCGGGTGCTGGTGACGGCGGGTACGGGCGTTCCGACGTCGGGGCTCGTGCTGAGCGCGGACGGCTGAAACCTCCTTACACGGAAGGATGATCCTGTCCACGGACGGCTGAGGCGCGGGGCCGAGCGGTGGCCGGGAGAACCTGACGGCCTTTCACTCGCCGTATGCGCAGCCTTACATCGATCCGGCCCTGGTACCTGGGCATCGTCACGCCACCGCTCGCCGTGGCCACCACGCTCGCCGCTCTGCTCACGCTGAGCCCACCCGCGTCGGCCGCGCCGGCGCCCGACGGCCCGGCCGTGGCCGCCGCGCCGGAAGCGGCCTCGGACGTCGTCTCGGGCGTCGCCTCGGACGCCGACGCTGCCGCCGCGCCCGACGCCGCTCCGGCGGACGCGGTGGACAGCCCTGCGGTGCTGGCGCGGGCCGTGCAGTTCAAGGGGGCGGCGTTCGACACCTGCCAGGCGCCGCCGCTGGCGACGATGAAGGCCTGGCGGTCCTCGTCGTACCGAGGGGTCGGCGTCTACTTCGGGGGGCGCGGGCGCGGCTGTCCGAACCAGCAGCACCTCAGCCGGAGCTGGCTGGCGAGTGTGGACGGGATGGGCTGGCGGGTGCTGCCGATCTTCGTCGGCTCGCAGTCGCCGTGCGTGCGGTCGGCGGCGAAGCGGAAGGTGCGGATGGGCAGCCGTTCGGCGGCCCAGGGGCGGACAGAGGGGAGGCAGGCGGCCGACGCGGCCGGGAAGCTGGGCATCCGGCAGGGCAGCGCGCTCTATCTGGACATGGAGGCGTACGACGCGGGCAACGCGGGGTGCGCGCGGACCACGCTGGAGTTCGTCCGTGCCTGGAACCGCGAGGTGCGCGGGCAGGGCTTTCTGCCCGGGTTCTACAGCAGCGCCGCGTCGGGGGTGCGGCACATGGAGCAGGCCAGACGGGCAGGGCAGTCCGACCTGCCGTCGGTGATGTGGTTCGCGCGGTGGGGCTCCGGGTCGTCCCTGCACGGGGAACCGACCCTGCACGCGGACGCGTGGCGGCCGCACCGGCGCATCCACCAGTACGCGGGAAACGTGACCGAGACGCACGGCGGGCGCCGGCTCGTGGTGGACCGGAACACGGTGGACGCACCGGTCGCGCGGTTCCGACCCTGACGAGCCCCGGGGCGTCCTCCACCTTCAGGAGGTGCAGCGACCCCTACCCGTACAACCTGAGAGGGATCCAGCTTCGCGACCTGGGGCCGATCCGTGGCGTAGCGGGCGCTCCTAGCGTGGAGGTATGACCACGCCTGTCTGCAACAGCGCCTCCCGGGCGGCGACGCCGTACCCGTCGTTCGCCTCGTACATGCGGGCCCGAGGCCCCGTGCTGCTGCGCACCGCACGCTCGCTGACCGCGAACCCGAGCGACGCCGAGGACCTGCTGCAGACGGCCCTCACCAAGACGTACGTCGCCTGGGACCGGATCGAGGACCACCGCGCCCTCGACGGCTATGTGCGCCGTGCGCTCCTCAACACCCGGACCTCGCAGTGGCGCAAGCGCAAGGTGGACGAGTTCGCCTGCGACGAGCTGCCCGAGCCGGAGACGGTGCCGGAGCCGGACCCGGCCGACCAGCAGGTGCTGCACGACGCGATGTGGCGCGCCGTGATGAAGCTGCCGGACCGCCAGCGGGCGATGGTCGTGCTGCGGTACTACGAGGACCTGAGCGAGGCGCAGACCGCCGAGGTGCTGGGGGTCTCCGTCGGCACGGTGAAGAGTGCGGTCTCCCGGGCGCTGGGCAAGCTCCGCGAGGACCCGGAGCTCGCCCCCGTCCGCTGACCGGATGCCTGGTGGCCGATACCGGGCGGCCGATAACCGGTGCGGGGGCCCCGCGCACCGCGTGACCTTGGTCTCGTGGGTGATTCATTACCTCCGGGTAGTGACATACCGCGTGGTACGTGAGCAGAATCGGCACACCCCTATCGCCACGTGGCGCACCGTAGCGCCCACCGGGAGGCCGCCGTGCTGAGCACCATGCAGGACGTACCGCTGCTGATCTCGCGGATCCTGACCCACGGGTCCACGATCCACGGCAAGTCGCAGGTCACGACCTGGACCGGCGAGCCGGAGCCACGGCGCCGCAGTTTCGCCGAGATCGGCGGGCGGGCCGCACAGCTGGCACACGCCCTGCGCGAGCTCGGCGTCGAGGACGGCCAGGCGACCGCCACCCTGATGTGGAACAACGCCGAGCACGTCGAGGCGTACTTCGCGATCCCCTCCATGGGCGCGGTGCTCCACACGCTCAACCTGCGGCTCCCGGCCGAGCAGCTGATCTGGATCGTCAACCACGCGGCCGACCGCGTGATCATCGTCAACGGTTCGCTGCTGCCGCTGCTCGCCCCGCTGCTGCCGCATCTGCCGACCGTCGAGCACATCGTGGTCTCCGGACCCGGCGACCGTTCGCTGCTCGACGACATCGACGGCGCGGGACCGCAGGTGCACGAGTACGAGGAGCTGCTCGCGGGCCGCCCGACCTCGTACGACTGGCCGCAGCTGGACGAGCGCACCGCCGCTGCCATGTGCTACACCTCCGGCACCACGGGCGACCCCAAGGGCGTCGTCTACTCGCACCGTTCGGTCTATCTGCATTCGATGCAGGTCAACATGGCCGAGTCGATGGGGCTCACGGACAAGGACACCACCCTGGTCGTGGTGCCGCAGTTCCATGTGAACGCCTGGGGGCTGCCGCACGCGACCTTCATGGCCGGCGTCGACATGCTGATGCCGGACCGCTTCCTGCAGCCCGCGCCGCTCGCCGAGATGATCGAGCGCGAGAAGCCCACGCACGCCGCCGCCGTGCCGACCATCTGGCAGGGGCTGCTCGCCGAGGTCACCGCGCGCCCCCGGGACCTCTCCTCGATGGTGAGGGTCACCATCGGCGGCGCGGCCTGTCCGCCCTCGCTGATGGAGGCGTACGACAAGCTGGGCGTCCGGCTCTGCCACGCGTGGGGCATGACGGAGACGTCGCCGCTGGGCACCATGGCCAACCCGCCGGCCGGGCTCACGGCCGACGAGGAGTGGCCGTACCGGGTCACCCAGGGCCGCTTCCCGGCGGGCGTCGAGGCACGGCTGGTCGGTCCCGGCGGGGAACTCCTGCCCTGGGACAACGAGTCGGCGGGCGAGCTGGAGGTCAAGGGCACCTGGATCGCGGGCGCGTACTACGGTGGCGCGGGCGGCGAGGACTTCCGCCCCGCCGACAAGTTCAGCGAGGACGGCTGGCTGAAGACCGGCGACGTCGGTGTGATCAGCCCCGACGGCTTCCTGACGCTCACCGACCGCGCCAAGGACGTCATCAAGTCGGGCGGGGAGTGGATCTCCTCGGTCGACCTGGAGAACGCCCTGATGGCGCACCCCGAGGTCGCCGAGGCCGCGGTCGTCGCCGTCCCCGACGAGAAGTGGGGCGAACGCCCGCTCGCCACGGTCGTACTGAAGCCGGGCGCGACCGCCGACTACGCGGCCCTGAAGGACTTCCTCTCCCGGTCGGTCGCGAAGTGGCAGCTGCCGGAGCGGTGGACGATCGTCGAGTCGGTGCCGAAGACGAGCGTCGGGAAGTTCGACAAGAAGGTGATCCGCAAGCAGTACGCGGACGGGGAACTGGACGTCACGGAGCTGCGCTGACGAGTGGCCCGGTGAGGTCGGCCACGTTTCACGTGAAACATGGCCGACAGGGTGGGCTGGGGTGTGTTTCACGTGAAACACACCCCAGCCCACTCCTCGTTGGCGTCGGTCAGGGCGCCACCGCTCCCGACGGCGCCGGTCAGTTCGCGCCGGTCAGTTCGTGCCGATCTTCGCGAGCAGGTCGACGATCCGGCCCTGGACCTCGGCACTCGTCGAGCGCTCGGCCAGGAACAGCACCGTCTCCCCCGCCGACAGCTTCGGCAGCTCCGGCTGGTTGAGGCCCGCCGAGGTGTAGACGACGAGCGGGGTGTGGTTCAACTGCCCGTTCGCGCGCAGCCAGTCGACGATCCCGGCGCGCCGACGGCGTACCTGCATCAGGTCCATCACGACCAGGTTCGGCCGCATCTGGCCCGCCAGCGTCACGGCCTCGGTGTCGGTGGCGGCGCGGGCGACCTGCATGCCGCGCCGCTCCAGGGTGGCCGTCAGGGCGAGGGCGATCTCCTCGTGCTCCTCGATCAGCAGGACCCGCGGCGGGTGCTGCTCGCTGTCGCGGGGCGCGAGGGCCTTGAGGAGTACGGCGGGGTCGGCGCCGTACGCCGCCTCGCGCGTCGCCTGGCCGAGCCCGGCCGTCACCAGCACCGGCACCTCGGCGGCGACGGCCGCCTGGCGCAGCGACTGGAGCGCGGTACGGGTGATCGGCCCGGTCAGCGGGTCGACGAAGAGCGCGGCGGGGAACGCCGCGATCTGGGCGTCGACCTCCTCGCGGGAGTGCACGACCACGGGCCGGTAGCCGCGGTCGCTCAGCGCCTGCGAGGTGGAGACGTCGGGCGCGGGCCAGACGAGCAGCCTGCGCGGATTGTCGAGCGGCTCCGGCGGCAGCTCGTCGTCGACGGGCCGCGGGTGCGGGCGGTTGGCGACCTCGACGGCGCCTCCGGGCCCGTCCAGCGGCTCGGGCCCCTCGGCGCCCTCGTCCGGCGCTCCTATGGCGTACGCGCGCCCCTGGCCCTCCGAGGGGGGCGAGAGCAGCGACGTGGGGGACGGGCCGGGGCGCTCGGCCTCGGCGGCTCCGGCCGGGCGTTCGCCCTCGGAGGGCGTACCGAGCTTGCGGCGCCGCCCTGAGCCGGAGGAGCCGGTCTGCTGGGCGAAGGGCACGCCCTGGCCGAGCGTGCGCACGCTGATGGAACGGCCCTGGGAGGCGTCGTCGGGCGCGGGGGCCGCCTCGGCGGGCAGCGGCTGCCGGGCGGGCTGCGGTACGGCGCCGGGGCCGCCCGCCGTCTCCGGCCCGTTCGCCGGAACCGCGCCGCCCACCGCCCACGCGGGCGGCTGCTCCACGGGGTGCGGCTGCGGCGGGGTGTGCTCGTCGGCGGCCTCGTTGCGTACGGCGTCGTGGCGCCCGCGACCGGCGGCCGGGCGGGGCTGACCGGCCTGGGAGGCCTGCGCGGGCCCGTTCGCGAGCGGGCGGTGGGCCGGGGCCGGGGTGGCAGGGCCACCGCTCTGGCCGGGGCCGTTCGCCAAGGGGCGATGAGTCGGGGCCGAAGGGGCCGGGAGGGGCTGGTGGGGGTCGGGGACCCCGGGGCGGTTCGGGTCCACGGGGATGCCGGTGCCCTGGCCGGGCGCCGCTCCAGGGAGCCCGAGGGGCCTGCCGGGCCCGCTTGCCGGGGGCCGCTCGGCGTCGGCCGGGCCGGAAGCAGGGCCGGACGCCGGGCCGGTGGCGGGGAAGCCCTCGGGCCTGGCCTGGCGGTCGGCCTCGGCGGGCGGGAGCGCGAACGCCGTGCGCACGGCCCCCTCCTCGGCCTCCGGGGCGGCCGCGAGAGCCCTGCGGGCCCGACGGCCGCCGGGCTCCGCGTCGGCGGTGTGTGCGTCACCGGTGGGGGCGTCGCCGCTGCTGGCGGGCAGGGCCCGGCGGGCGCGGCGGCCCGAGGGAGCGGCCGGGTCGGCCGCCATGCCCTGGGGCGGAACGGTCTCGCTCAGCGCGGCCGGCCGTCCGGCGCCGGGCTGGCGGGCGCTCTCGGCTGCGGTGACGACAGAACCCTCAGAGGGCAGGGCGGGCGCGGCGCCGTCCTCGGCCGGGCTGGGCCGCCCGCGCCGCCGCCCCGTGCCCGAGGAGCCACCGGTGTCGCCGGACGGTCCGGTACCCGGGCCGCCTGAAGTCCCGTCGCCCGGGCGGCTGATGGGGCCTGAGGGTCCGGCGCCGGGGGCGTAGGGGTGCGCGCCGCCCGTGGAGCCCTCGGGCCCCGGCATACCGGTGGCCGGGCCGTTCGGGGTCCCGCCGGACGGGCCGCCGGGGCCGAAGGGGTGAGCTCCGGGGGAGCCTCCGGGCGTACCGCTCGAAGGGCCTTGGGGTGCGCCGCCGGACGGACCGGCGCCGGGCGCACCCAGCACTCCGCCGGGCCCCGGGCCGCCGGAGGGTCCCGCACCCGGGACGCCCTGCCCCGTACGGGAAATCCCGCCGGAACTCCCAGCGGAGCCCGCGCTCCCGCCGGAACCCGCGCCGCCGCCCCCGCTCTCGCCCGCCTGCTGCGCGGGGATGCGTTCAAGGGCCGCCGGGGACGCGGCGGACGGGTCGGTCCGCTGGTCCTCCTGGGCGCGTGCCCGGCGGCGGCCGGTCGGGGACTTCTCCTCCTCGACGGGGCTCTCCAGGAACGCGTCCGTGGAGGCCCGCCGGGCGCGGCGGCGCCCCGAGCCGGTCGGCTGCTGGGCGGGAACCACCGCGACCTCGGCCGCGGCGGGCTCCGGAACCGAGCCCGCGCCCTCCCCCAGCGGCACCTCCAGGACGTAAGCGCTGCCGCTCATGCCCGGCACCTCGACCGTCTGGAGCACACCGCCGTGGGCCCGCACGATGCCCTGGACGATGGGCTCGTGGACGGGGTCGCCCCCGGCGTACGGCCCGCGCACCTCGATGCGGACGACCTCGCCGCGCACCGCCGCCGCGACGACGACCGTGGAGTCCATGTAGCCGCCGGCGGCGACCGGCGCGTTGCCCGTGGCGTCGACGCCCGCGACGTCCGCCACCAAGTGGGCGAGGGCCGTGGAGAGCCGCGCGGGGTCGATCTCGGCCTCGATCGGGGGCGCGTGGACGGCGAATTGGGCCCGGCCGGGCCCGATCAGCTCGACTGCGCCCTCGACGCCCGCCGCGACCACGGTCCCGACCAGCACCTTCGCCTTCTTCAGCTCCTCCGTACCGGAGTCGAGCCGCTGGAAGGCCAGCACGTTGTCGACGAGGGTGGTCATCCGGGCGTAACCGGCGGCCAGATGGTGCAGGACCTGGTTGGCCTCGGGCCACAGCTGGCCCGCGTCGTCCGCCGCCAGCGTGGACAGCTCGCGGCGCAGCTCGTCCAGCGGCCCGCGCAGCGAGCCGCCGAGCACCGAGAGCAGCTGCTGGTGGCGCGCGGCCAGCGCGTCGTAGCGGGCGGTCTCGCGCTCCAGGACCTCCGCGTGCTTCTTGGCCTGGTCCTCGTACGGGCGGCGGTCGGTGAACGTCATCACCGCGCCGACCAGCAGGTCCCCGTCCCGTACCGGCGCGGTCGTCAGGTCGACGGGCACGCCCGCGCCGCTCTTCGTCCACAGCATCTGGCCGCGTACGCGGTGCTTGCGGCCGGACTTCAGCGTGTCGGCGAGCGGGCTCTCCTCGTACGGGAACGCCTCGCCGTCGGCGCGCGAGTGCAGCACCAGCGGGTGCAGCTCCTGGCCGCCGAGGTCGCTGGCGCGGTAGCCGAGGATCTGCGCGGCGGCCGGGTTGACCAGGACGACGCGGCCCTCGGTGTCGGTGCCGACGACGCCCTCCGCCGCCGCGCGCAGGATCATCTCGGTCTGCCGCTGCGAACGGGCCAGCTCGGCCTCGGTGTCGACGGTTCCGGAGAGGTCGCGGACGACGATCATGAGGAGTTCGTCGCCGGAGTAGTGCGCGCCGCTGCTTCCGTAGGAGGAGGACGGCGAGGCGTACGCGTCGCGTCCGTCCTCCAGGTTGGCGCTGGTCACCTCGACGGGGAACTCGCTGCCGTCGGTGCGCCGGGCCACCATCCGGGTCGGCTTGGTGCGGCCCTGCTCGTCCTCGGTTTCGGGGCGGCGCATCGAGCCCGGGATGAGCTTGGAGTCGAACGAGGGCAGCAGGTCGAGCACGCCCCGCCCCACGAGCCCGGTCCCCGGAGACTCGAACATCTCCAGGGCGATGGTGTTCGCGTTGACGACCGTGCCGTTGCAGTTGACGAGCACCAGCCCGTCCGGAAGGGCGTCAAGTATGGCTGCGAGGCGAGCAGCGCCTCGGGATGGCCTGCTGCTCACGACGACGCTTCCTCCCTGAACCACTGCACCTTGCGGCCTGTCACTGGGAGGGAGTCTAAAGGCAGGGGATGTGCGAGCGGCGGCGGATGAGGGGGAGCTCTCACCAATGTTCTGTGACCACGGCGTATGCCGGGAGATTGCGCCGACGGGGTGGGGCGCACCCGGCGCCCCTGCCGGGGCCGCGTGCTTCGGGCGCCCCGTCGGCGCGCTCACCGTGTGACCGTCCGAGCCCTCACCGAACCTTCACCCGACGCTCACCTGGCTCCGGGGAGGACCGGCACGAACGCGTCCCACCGCGCCATCTCGCAGCCGTTGCGCCGGTTGTACGTGGCGTCGACGGGCCGGCCGGCCCAGGTGCCGGTGACCCGGGCGGTGGAGTCGCCGCCGTAGATCATCGTGCACTTGGCCCTCGGCGAGACGGGCGCGAAGGGGTCCTTGCCCCAGGTGGTGAGCCGGTCGAGCCGGTCGCACGCCTGCAGGACCTGCGGGTGGTTGCCGCCGGCCGGGTGGCACTCCAGCTCGTACGTGCCGTCGGTCTCGCCGTTGTGGGCGACGGTGACCGTGAGGTGGTCGTGGCCGCCGCCACCGCCGCCGTCGAGGAGGGGGAGCGGGGGCAGCGGCAGGGGGGCGGCTAAGGCCGTGGGCGAGGCGGCGAGGGCGGCCGTGGCGGTGGTGGCGAGCGCGGTGACGACGAGGCGACGCAGCATGCGGGGCTCCACGAAGTGGACGGGGTGGGTCCGGCCCCACCGAGGTGAACGGATTCGCCATGCCTAACGCGCGGGGGCGCCGGGCGTTGCGCACGGGCTCGGGGGCCCGCCCCTGGAGTCCTCCGCGTCCTGCGCCGAGTCGGCCCCGGAGTCGGCCCCGGAGCCGGTCGCCGAGCCGGTCCATGAGTCCGTCTCCGAGTCGGTCCCGAGCCGTCTCCGGCGGCCGGAAATCGCGGGTCGCCTAACGCTTTGCTCTGGCCCCCACCTGCCTAGTACCGTGGGGTGCGATTGGTGACGCGGAGCAAGGCTGTGTCATCATCTGCACGCACCACTCGCGCACGCGGGGGGTTGTGCTGGAGGCGTCGCCTAGTCCGGTCTATGGCGCCGCACTGCTAATGCGGTTTGGGTCTTAAAGCCCATCGAGGGTTCAAATCCCTCCGCCTCCGCCAGCTGAACCCGAAGCCCCGGCCCCACGGCCGGGGCTTCGGCCGTTTCCGGGCGGGCCCGGTCGTTCCTGGGCGGGCTGCGCCTTCCCCGGCGCCGGTCCGCGCCGCGCGGCCCCGCGAGGCCGACTCCGGCCGCCGATTCGGTGACCCCGGTCACATTTCCCCTGTTACGGGCACGTCGCGCCCGCCGGGCCCTCTCCCCCGCCCCAGCCCCCTCAGGGGCGTTTTCGCAGGTCAGATGGGGTGCGGTCAATGGATTTCGCGTCACGGCGCAGGTCATGTAATGTTGTTCCCGCAACGCCGACCGGGAAGAAAAAAACCGGGAAGCAACGCAACAAGCACTCGTAGCTTAACGGATAGAGCATCTGACTACGGATCAGAAGGTTGCAGGTTCGAATCCTGCCGAGTGCACAGCCGAAAGGCCCCCCGGAGAGATCCGGGGGGCCTTTCTCGTATGTCCGGCCCCGGCCCGTCCCCCGGCCCCGGCCCGTTGTCAGTGCCCCCCGCTACCGTCGTAGACATGGCTGGGGTGTGGCGCAGTGGTGGGGTTCGGTGGGGGGAGGACGGGCCTGGGCTGGTGTGGGTGGGGGAGCGGGGGGAGCGGCGGGGCAGTCGGATCGCGTTCGGGGGTGAGGTCGGGTTCCGGGTCGTGGGGGAGCGGAGATGTGTGGGGGCGCGGGGGAATCCCTGCCCCGGGGACGTCGTCGTGGCGCGGGGGAGTGCTCAGGCGCGGTGCGGCGAGTGTGCCCGGCTCGATCGGGTGCATTCCGTCGCCGCCGACGGGGTGCCTGATGATCCTCGGGTCTACCGGGTCTATCTGGCGTGGTTCGGGCCCGGGCTCGTCAAGGTCGGGATCACCGCCGAGGAGCGGGAGGGCGCGCGGCTGAGGGAGCAGGGGGCCGTCTGCTTCTCCTGGCTGGGGCGCGGGCCGCTGATGGCCGCCCGACGGTGCGAGGAACTGCTGCGGGCCGCGCTGGGGGTGCCCGATCGCGTCTCGTACGAGCAGAAGCGGGTCATCCGGGCCTCGCTTCCCGGTCCCGGCGAGCGTGGTGACGAGATACGGGACATGCACGCGCGGGCCGTCGGGCTCGGCGGGTGGCCCGAGTCCCTGGAGGCCGTGGCGTGCCGGGTCGTCGACCACGGGCGGCTGTTCGGGCTCGACGGCCTCGTGCCCGCGCACGGGGTGGTGCGCGAGCTGGTGCCCGACGGGGTCGTCGGCGGGCGCGTTCTCGCCGCCGCCGGGCCCGATCTCCACCTGGAGACGGCAGGGCGCGTCGTCGTCCTGGACACGCGGCTCATGAGCGGGTGGGGGCTCGGGGCCGCGCCCGCCGGTGGGGGGATCACCGTGCCCGTCCGGGCACTGCGGCCTCCCGACGTGCAGGATCAGCTCTTCTGAACCCCGGGGAACCCTGTCGTATCCCCCCGGCGGTCCCTTTGGTCAAGACTTGGATCCCCTTTGGATCCCTTCGAGTAAGGGGTATGGACACGTTCACCGATGACAGCGGAGGGTGGGGCGCATGAGCGATCAACTTGTGGCCGGTATCGAACCGCCTTACTACGCCGTCGTGTTCACCTCCCTGCGCACCGAAGGCGACCGGGGGTACGGCGAGACGGCCGACCTCATGAAGCAGCTCGTCGAGGAGATACCGGGCTACCTCGGATACGAGAGCGCGCGCACCCCGGGCGGCATCGGCATCACCGTCGGGTACTTCCGCGACGAGGACGCCATCGCCGCCTGGCGCTCCCGCCTGGAGCACCAGAGCGCGCAGAAGCGGGGGCGTGCCGAGTGGTACGAGAGCTACAGCGTCCACGTCGCCAAGGTCGAGCGGAGCTACGGCTTCCAGCGCCCGGCCGGCCCGGACACCGCCCATGCCGACAGCTGAGGCCGAGGCTGAGGCCGAGGCCACCCTCGTGCGGGCCTTCTGGGCCCGCCTGGGGCTGCCCGGGCTCGTCGACGTGCACACGCACTTCATGCCCGAGCGCGTGCTGAAGAAGGTCTGGGCGTACTTCGACTCGGCCGGGCCGCTCACCGGGGTGGAGTGGCCCATCGCGTACCGGGAGGAGGAGGCGCGGCGCATCGAGCTGCTCGCCGACTTCGGCGTCACCGCCTTCACCTCGATGCTGTACCCGCACAAGGCGGACATGGCGCGCTGGCTCAACGGGTGGGCCGTCGACTTCGCGCGCCGCACCCCCGGCTGTCTGCACACCGCCACCTTCTTCCCGGAGGAGGGAGCGGGCGCGTACGTCGGGGAGGCGCTCGACGCCGGGGCCCGGGTCTTCAAGGCGCACGTCCAGGTGGGGGGTTACGACCCCAACGACCCCCTCCTGGACGCCGTGTGGGGCGCGCTCGCCGAGGCAGCCGTGCCCGTCGTCGTCCACTGCGGCTCCGGGCCCGCGCCCGGCAAGCACACCGGGCCCGAGCCCATCGCGCGGCTCCTTGCCCGGCACCCCCGGCTGCGGCTGATCGTGGCGCACCTGGGGATGCCGGAGTACGCCGACTTCATGGCGCTCGCCGACGCGTACGAGGGGGTCATGCTCGATACGACCATGGCGTTCACGGACTTCAGCGAGCGGTTCGCGCCCTTCCCGAAGGACGCGCTGCCCCGGCTGCGCGACCTGGGCGACCGGGTGCTGCTCGGGTCGGACTTCCCCAACATCCCGTACGGCTATCTCCACCAGCTCGAAGCGCTCGAACGGCTCGGGCTCGGCGACGACTGGCTGCGGGGCGTCTGCCACGGGAACGGCACCCGGCTGTTCGGTCTCCCGGGCGCCGGCCGATAAGCGGGTCACCGCCCTTTCTCAGGAAATTCACAGGAACGCGCAAGGACGTTCTCAGGGGACGCTCACAGGGTGGTGGGCATGACCACCACCTCCCCGCAGGGGCGTACCGAATTGCTGAGGCCGGACGGGACCGCCGTCCGGGTGCTCGTCGTGGACGACGAGGCGGCGCTCAGCGAGCTGCTGTCCATGGCGCTGCGTTACGAAGGGTGGGAGGTGCGCAGCGCCGGGGACGGGGCCGGTGCGGTGCGGACCGCCCGGGAGTTCCGGCCCGACGCGGTCGTCCTCGACATCATGCTGCCCGACATGGACGGGCTCGCGGTGCTCGGGCGGCTGCGCCGCGAACTGCCGGACGTGCCCGTGCTGTTCCTCACCGCCAAGGACGCGGTCGAGGACCGGATCGCGGGGCTCACCGCCGGCGGCGACGACTACGTCACCAAGCCGTTCTCGCTGGAAGAGGTCGTGGCCCGGCTGCGCGGGCTGATCCGCCGCTCCGGCAGCGCGACCGTACGGAGCGAGTCGCAGCTCGTCGTCGGCGACCTCACGCTCGACGAGGACAGCCACGACGTGACCCGGGGAGGGGTGAACATCCACCTGACGGCCACCGAGTTCGAGCTGCTGCGCTATCTGATGCGCAACCCGCGCCGGGTGCTCAGCAAGGCGCAGATCCTCGACCGGGTCTGGTCGTACGACTTCGGCGGCCAGGCCAACGTCGTGGAGCTGTACATCTCGTATCTGCGGCGGAAGATCGACGCGGGCCGGTCGCCGATGATCCACACCCGGCGCGGGGCCGGGTACCTCATCAAGCCCGGCGAGTGAGCCGGATGCGTTCGCCGCGCGCCCCGAGGCGGCCGCGCCGGTGGACGCTGCGGACCCGGCTCGTCGTCTCGGCCGTCGCCCTGATCGCCGTCGTCGCGGCCGTGATCGGTACGGTCACGGTCATCGGGATGCGCTCCAACCTCCAGCGGCAGCTGGACGACTCGCTGCGGCCCGCCGTGGGGCACGCCGCCCAGCGCGGCCCCTCGCCCTCGTCCTCCCTCCTGGCCGACGGCGGCCTGCCGCCGGTGTTCGTGGCCGGGCCGGGGCAGCCGCTCGGTACGGTCGGGGCGCGCACCGGGCCCGACGGGCAGCTGGTCAGCGGCGCCCGGAGCATCCGGGGCGAGCCTGGCGAGCCGCGCTCGAACGTCACCTCGCTCACCGCCGAGCAGGTGCGCGCGCTCGGCTCGGTGCCCAAGGACGGGCAGGTGCACACGTTCTCCGTGCCCGGCCTCGGCTCGTACCGGGCGGCCTGGTCGAGGGACGGCTCCGCCGTCCTCGGCTTCCCGCTCAAGGACGTCGAGTCGACCGTCGACAACCTGGTCCTCGTCATCGTGTGGGTGACCGCCGCAGGGCTCGTCGCCGCCGGGATCGCGGGCGCCGCCATCGTCGGCGTCGCCCTGCGCCCGCTGCGCCGGGTCGCCGCGACCGCCACCCGGGTCTCCGAACTGCCGCTCCACAGCGGCGAGGTGGCCCTGCACGAGCGCGTCCCGGACGCCGAGGCCGACCCGCGTACCGAGGTCGGACAGGTGGGCGCGGCGCTCAACCGGATGCTGGGGCACGTCGGTTCCGCGCTGGCCGCGCGGCAGGAGAGCGAGACGCGCGTACGGCAGTTCGTCGCCGACGCCAGCCATGAGCTGCGCACCCCGCTCGCGTCGATTCGCGGGTACGCCGAGCTCACCCGGCGCGGTACGGAGGAGGTCGGGCCCGCGACCCGCCACGCGCTCGGGCGCGTCGAGGCGGAGGCCCAGCGGATGACCGGGCTCGTGGAGGACCTGCTGCTGCTCGCACGGCTGGACGCCGGACGCCCGCTCTCGTACGAGAGCACTGATCTCTCACCGTTGGTCGTGGACGCGGTGAGCGACGCGCGGGCGGCCGGGCAGGGGCACCAGTGGCGCCTGGAGCTGCCGGAGGTGCCCGACGACCCGGTCTCCGTCCTCGGCGACGGCGCCCGCCTCCACCAGGTCCTGGTCAATCTGCTCGGCAACGCGCGTACCCACACGCCGGACGGCACCACCGTCACCGCGCGCGTGGCGCGCCGGGGCGCGTGGGCGGTGCTCGAAGTCGAGGACGACGGGCCGGGCATCCCGCCCGCGCTGCTGCCGCACGTCTTCGAGCGGTTCGCGCGCGGCGACGCCTCCCGGTCCCGGGCGCACGGCTCGACCGGCCTCGGCCTCGCCATCGTGCAGGCGGTGGTGGCCGCGCACGGCGGTGGCGTCTCGGTGCGCTCGGCCCCGGGCAGCACGGTCTTCAGCGTCCACCTGCCGGTCCCGAGCACCTCGGCCACCCGGCCCGCGAAGACCCCCGCTCCCGTACCCGTCCCCCACTCACAGCCTGCCCACAGTCGCACCACACAGGTGTGACAGCGGTCCTCGCGAGGGTCGGTGGCATGCGAACCGACATCTCCGTGGGGACCCTGCCGGCACGGGAGCACCTGCCCGTCGGTGCGGCGGGCGGGCCCGTACTCGACGTGGTGGTCCCCGTCCACAACGAGGAGCGGGACCTGGAGCCGTGCGTGCGCCGGCTCAGCGAGCACCTCGCACGCACCTTCCCGTACGCGTTCCGGATCACCGTCGCCGACAACGCCTCCACCGACCGCACGCCCGAGGTCGCGGCGCGCCTGGCCCGCGAGATCGAGGGCGTACGTCACGTCCGGCTGGAGGCGAAGGGGCGCGGGCGGGCGCTGCGGACCGTGTGGTCGGCCTCGGACGCGCCCGTGCTCGCGTACATGGACGTCGACCTCTCGACCGATCTGAACGCGCTGCTCCCGCTGGTCGCCCCGCTGATCTCGGGCCACTCCGACCTCGCGATCGGCTCCCGCCTCAGCCGGGCGTCCCGCGTGGTGCGCGGGCCCAAGCGCGAGTTCGTCTCCCGCGCGTACAACCTGATCCTCAAGTCCTCGCTCGCGGCCCGCTTCTCGGACGCCCAGTGCGGGTTCAAGGCGATACGCCGCGATGTGGCCGAGCGGCTGCTGCCGATGGTCGAGGACACCGGCTGGTTCTTCGACACCGAGTTGCTCGTGCTCGCCGAGCGGGCCGGGCTGCGCATCCACGAGGTGCCGGTGGACTGGGTCGACGACCCGGACTCGACCGTCCACATCGTGCGGACGGCGACCGACGACCTCAAGGGCGTGTGGCGGGTCGGGCGCGCCCTCGCCGTCGGCGCGCTCCCTCTCGACCGGCTCGCGCGCCCGTTCGGCGACGACCCGCGCGACCGGGCGATCAGCGGCGTACCGGGCGGGCTCGCCCGCCAGCTCGTCGGCTTCTGCGTGATCGGCGCGCTCTCCACCCTCTTCTACCTCGGCCTCTACTCCCTCTTCCGGACCGGCACCGGGCCCCAAGCGGCCAACGCCGCCGCCCTGTTGGTGTCGGCCGTCGCCAACACCGCCGCGAACCGGAGGCTCACCTTCGGCGTACGGGGACGGGACCGCGCGATGCGCCACCAGGCGCAGGGGCTCGTCGTGTTCGCCATCGGGCTCGCCCTCACCAGTGGCTCGCTGGCGGCCCTGGGCGCCGCGAACAGCGACCCCTCGCACTCCACCGAGGTGGCGGTCCTGGTGGCGGCGAACCTGGCGGCCACCGTGCTGCGCTTCCTGCTCTTCCGCGCCTGGGTCTTCCCGGACCGCGCCACCACGTCGACCTCCCATGCGAAGGACGCCACCCGATGACCACGACCTCCTACCCGGCCGGCGCGCACGAGGGGGTCGCCGCGGCCCGGCACAAGGCCGCCGCGGGCCGCCTGTGGCGCGGCCGCACCACCGACCCGGCCTGGGTGCGCCCCGCCTTCCTCGGCCTCCTCCTGCTCACCCTCCTCACATACCTCTGGAACCTCAGCGCTTCCGGATACGCCAACTCCTTCTACTCGGCGGCCGTCCAGGCGGGCGGCGAGAGCTGGAAGGCGATGTTCTTCGGCTCGCTGGACTCCGCCAACGCCATCACCGTCGACAAGCCACCGGCCGTGCTGTGGCCGATGGCGCTGTCGGTGCGGCTCTTCGGCCTCGGCTCCTGGCAGATCCTGCTGCCCGAGGTGCTGATGGGGGTCGGCACGGTGGCGGTCCTTTACGCGGCCGTACGGCGCCGGTTCAGCCCGGCGGCGGGGCTGATCGCGGGCGCGGTGCTCGCGCTCACCCCGGTCGCCGCGCTGATGTTCCGCTTCAACAACCCGGACGCGCTGCTCGCCCTGCTGATGACCGTGACCGTCTACTGCGTGCTGCGCGCGCTGGAGGGCGCGCGGACGAAGTGGCTGGTGTGGGCGGGGGTGGCCGTCGGCTTCGCCTTCCTGACGAAGACCCTCCAGGCCTTCCTGATCCTGCCGCCGCTCGCCGTGCTGTACGCGGTGTGCGCGCCCACGACCGTACGCAGGCGCCTCGGCCAGCTCGCCCTGTCCGGGCTCGCGACGGTGGTATCCGGCGGCTGGTGGGTGGCGGTCGTGGAGCTGTGGCCCGCGTCCTCGCGCCCGTACATCGGCGGCTCGCAGCACAACTCCTTCCTTGAGCTGACCTTCGGCTACAACGGCCTCGGCCGGATCAACGGCGACGAGACCGGCAGCGTGGGCGGCGGTGGCGGCGGCCGGGGAGGCGGCGGCTGGGGCACGACCGGCCTCGACCGGATGTTCGGCGCCGAGGTGGGCGGCCAGATCTCCTGGCTGCTGCCCGCCGCGCTGCTGCTGCTCGTCGCGGGCCTGGTGGTCACCTGGCGGGGCGAGCGGACCGACACGGCCCGGGCGGCGTTCCTGGCCTGGGGCGGGGCGCTGCTGATGACCGCCGGGATCTTCAGCTTCATGGCGGGGATCTTCCACCAGTACTACACGGTCGCCCTCGCCCCCTACATCGCCGCGCTGGTCGGCATGGGCGCGACCGTGCTGTGGGAGGAGCGGACCCGGCTCGCGGCGGCCGCGACGCTGGGCGCGTCGGTGGCACTGACGGCCTGGTGGTCGTACGTGCTCCTCGGCCGCACGCCCGACTATCTGCCGTGGCTGCGGTGGGCGGCGCTGATCGGCGGCCTGGCGGCGGCGGTCGGGCTCGCGCTCGCGGGGCGGCTCGACCGCAGGCTGGCGCTCGGCGCGGCCGGGGTGGGGCTCGCGGCGTCGCTGGCCGGGCCGTTCGCGTACACGGTGAGCACGCTCCAGACCGGCCACACCGGCTCGATCGTCACGGCGGGTCCGGCGGGCGCGTCGATGGGCGGGCGGCCCGGTGGCGGGAGGCTGGGGATGGGCCCGGGCGGCGAGTTCGCGGCTCCGGGCGGCCCCGCGCAGGCAGGCCAGGGCCAGGGGCCGCAGGGCGGCGGGATGGTTCCGCCGGGCGGCCGGAACGGTATGCCGTCCCGGCTTCCCGGCGGCGTCGGGCAGATGCCCGGCATGGGCGGCGAGCGCGGCGGGCCCGGCGGCATGGGCGGGCTGCTCAACGGCGCCCAGGTGAGCGCCAAGGCGAAGTCCCTGCTCAAGACGGATGCCGACCGGTTCACCTGGGTCGCGGCGGCCGTCGGCTCGCAGAACGCGGCCAGCTACCAACTGGCCACCGAGAAGCCGGTGATGGCGATCGGCGGCTTCAACGGCAGCGACCCGTCGCCCACGCTCGCGCAGTTCAAGAAGTACGTGGCCGAAGGGAAGATCCACTACTTCATCGCCGGGGGCGGGGGCGGGGGCAGCTCCATCGCCACCTGGGTGGCGGCCACCTTCACCAAGGTGACCGTCGGCAGCGCCACCTTCTACGACCTGACGGCCCCCGCCAAGTAGTGGCCGTCGCTGGGGCGGTGGTCCGGGAACGACCCGGACCACCGCCCTTCCGCATGCGCCGGGGAAATGCGCTTTACACCGTACAAGAGTCTCCTTTACGGTGTACGGCAACGTCCCCATACGCTGTACAACTCCTCAAGGAGCCCGCATGACGGCCACGGCCGCCGACACATCGGCCACCCCCACAGGGCACCCGCAGCGCTGGCTGATCCTGGGTGTCATCTGCCTGGCCCAGCTCACCGTGCTGCTCGACAACACCGTGCTGAACGTCGCGATCCCCTCCCTGACCACGTCGGTCGACGCCTCGACCGCGGACATCCAGTGGATGATCAACGCGTACTCGCTCGTCCAGTCCGGACTGCTGCTCACCGCGGGCAGCGCGTCCGACCGCTACGGCCGCAAGAAGATGCTGGCGGCCGGGCTCGCGCTGTTCGGCATCGGCTCGCTGGCGGCCGGACTCTCCCAGAGCGCCGGGCAGTTGATCGCCGCCCGCGCCGGAATGGGCGTCGGCGGTGCGCTCCTGATGACCACCACGCTCGCCGTCGTCGTGCAGATATTCGACAACGAGGAGCGGGTGAAGGCCATCGGCCTGTGGGCCACGGTCAACTCCCTCGGCTTCGCCGCCGGGCCGCTGATCGGCGGGCTCATGCTCGACCACTTCTGGTGGGGCTCGATCTTCCTGATCAACATCCCGGTCGCGGCGATCGGCCTGGTGGCCGTCCTTGTCCTGGTCCCCGAGTCGAAGAACCCGCTGGGCGACCGGCCGGACCTGCTCGGCGCGCTGCTCTCGACGGTCGGCATGGCCGGAGTGGTGTACGCGATCATCTCGGGCCCGGGCCACGGCTGGACGTCGGCGCACGTGCTGGCCTCGGCCGGGGTGGGCCTGGTGTTCCTGGTCGCGTTCGCCCGCTGGGAGCTGTCCATCCCGTACCCGATGCTGGACATGCACTTCTTCCGCAACCAGAAGTTCACCGGTGCGGTCGCGGGCTCGATCCTGGTCGCGTTCGGCATGGGCGGCTCGCTGTTCCTGCTGACCCAGCACCTCCAGTTCGTGCTCGGATACGGGCCGTTGGAGGCGGGTCTGCGCATCGCGCCGCTGGCGCTGAGCGTGATCGTGCTGAACGTGGCGGGTGTGGGCGCGCGGCTGATGCCCAAGCTGGGCACGCCGAGGACGATCGCGGTCGGCATGGCGGCGAACGCGGCCGGACTCGCGGCGATAGCGCTGCTCGGCGGCGAGCACTACAGCGGCATGCTGCTCGGCCTCGTGGTGATGGGCGCGGGCATCGCCGTCTCGATGCCGGCCATGGCCAACACCCTGATGAGCGCGATCCCGCCGGAGAAGGCGGGCGTGGGCGCGGGCGTCAACGGCACGCTGGCGGAGTTCGGCAACGGGCTCGGCGTGGCCGTGCTCGGCGCGGTCCTCAACTCGCGCTTCGCGGCGCTGGTCCCGTCCGTGGTGGGCGCGGCCTCGCTCCCGGCGGCCCTTGCGGCGGCGGGTGACGACGCGGAGCGCTCCCGGATCTCGGACGCGTTCGCCTCCGGCCTGGAGACCAGTCAGCTGGTCGGGGCGGCGGCGGTGCTGGCGGGAGGTCTGCTGGCGGCGGCGCTGCTCGCGCGGGCGGAGCGGGCTGACGCGACGGTGGAGCCTGTGCCTGCGGCATAGCATCTACGGGGCGGACGGCAGCATTCCGCGGTTCTGCGCCTGCCGTGCGCCCCACTCGACTACCGCCGCAGGAAACGCCGTACGACTGTCGTACGTATACGTACAGACAGCCCGACGACCCACGAGGAGGGCACGCCATGGTGTCGGCAGCCGACCGCGCGAAGAATCCGACGCGTACCAGCGTGTGGCTGGAGCGCGGCAAACCGGCGGGCCGCGTCCGCCGGAGCGACCAGCCGACGGCGACCTCCCTCGACCGGGACAGGATCATCGCGGAGTCGGTGCGCCTGCTGGACGCGGACGGCCCGGCGAAGTTCTCCATGCGCCGCCTGGCGGGCGAGCTCGGCGTCACGGCCATGTCGCTGTACTGGTACGTGGACACCAAGGACGACCTGCTTGAGCTCGCCCTGGACTCGGTGTTCGGGGAGTTGCGGGTGCCGGACGTGGAGGGGGCCGGGGCGGACGCGGACTGGCGGGACCAGTTGCGCGAACTCGCCGTGAGCTACCGCTCGGTCATGGTCCGCCACCCCTGGGTGTCGCCGCTGGTCGGCCGCTACCTCAACATCGGGCCGCGCTCGATGGAGTTCGCGAACGCCGCGCAGAAGATCCTCAGCCGCTCGGGGCTGCCCGCACACGGCGTCACCGGCGGCCTCTCCGCCGTCTTCCAGTTCGTCTACGGCTTCGGCACGATCGAGGGCCACTTCGTCGCGCGCTGCGCGGAGGCCGGGGTCACCCAGGACGAGTACTTCGCCCAGGCGATGGGCGCGCTGCGCGAACGCCCCGACTTCCACGAGGCGATGGAGCTCTCGGAGGAGCTGATGGAGGCGCGGGGCGGGGACACGGTGGAGGAGATGCGGGAGCGGGACTTCGTGTTCGCGCTGGATATTTTGATCGCGGGGATCGAGGCGAAGCGGGCGGTTTGACGGGGGGTTTGCCCCCCACCCCGCCCCTTCCCTAAACCCTCCGGGGGTGGGTGGGGGGGGTGAGGTGGCTCTCCCGGGGGCTACGCCCCCGGCCCCCCGAGCGGGGCCTGCGGCCCCTGCACCCCGCTTCGGGGCTCCGCCCCGGGTCTCCGTTCGCCTGCAGGTCGTGTGTGGCTGATCGCGCAGTTCCCACCGGCCCTAGGTGGTTAGGGGCGCGGGGAACTGCGCGACCAGCCCCCACCGGCCCGCACACGAACACCGGACCCAGGGGCGCAGCCCCCGGCCGCCCGCCAGAGGGCTTTCGGGAAGGGGTGGGGTGGGGCAAAAAGCGGGGCGGCAGGCCGTCCCCTGCCTGCCGCCCCCTGTCGGGTGCCTCCGCTCGGGGCACCCGAGTTCGGTTACTCCGCCGCCGGCGTCTCAGCCGCTCGCGACGACTTCAGCGCGACCTCCTTGATGAACAGGGTCACGAAGAAGGCGAGCAGCGTGCACGGCGCGGCGTAGAGGAAGACGTCGGCCACCCCGTGGCCGTACGCGCTCTCCATCACCGTGCGCAGCGGCGCCGGGAGCTTGTCCAGGTCGGGGATGCCGCCGCCGCCCCCGGCGCCCAGGCCCGCCGCCTGCGGGCCGAGGTCGGCCAGGCCGTCCTTGACGTAGTGCGTGACCCGGTTCGCCATCACCGCGCCGAGCGCGGACACGCCCACCGCGCCGCCCAGCGAACGGAAGAACGTCACCACGGACGACGCCGAGCCGAGGTCGGCAGCCGAGACCTGGTTCTGCGTGCAGAGCACCAGGTTCTGCATCATCATGCCGATGCCGAGGCCCATCAGCGCCATGTAGATCGCGAGCTGCCAGTACGCCGTGTCGTACCGCATCGTGCCGAGCAGCGCGAGCCCCGCCGTGACCAGGACGCCGCCGCTCACCAGCCACGCCTTCCAGCGGCCGGTCTTCGTGATGACCTGGCCGGAGACCGTGGAGGAGATGAACAGGCCGGCGATCATCGGGATCGTCAGCACGCCCGACATCGTCGGGGACTCGCCGCGCGCCAGCTGGAAGTACTGGCTGAAGAACACCGTTCCCGAGAACATCGCCACGCCCACGAAGAGCGACGCCAGCGAGGCGAGCGTGATCGTGCGGTTGCGGAACAGCCGCAGGGGGATGATCGGCTCGGCCGCCTTCGACTCCACGTACACGAACACCGCGCCCAGCAGCACCGAGCCGCCGACCATCGCCGCCGTCTGCCAGGACACCCAGCCGTACTTGTCGCCCGCGAACGTCACCCACACCAGCAGCAGCGACACCGCCGCGCTGATGAAGAACGCGCCCGACCAGTCGACCTTCACCTCGCGCTTCACGACCGGCAGCTTCAGGGTCTTCTGAAGGACTATCAGGGCGATCACCGCGAACGGGACGCCTACGTAGAAGCACCAGCGCCAGCCCAGCCAGTCCGTGTCCGTGATCACGCCGCCGAGCAGCGGGCCGCCGACCGTCGCGACCGCGAACGTGGCACCGAGGTAGCCGCTGTACCGGCCGCGCTCACGCGGCGCGATCATCGCGGCCATGATGATCTGGGCGAGCGCCGACAGGCCGCCGACGCCGATGCCCTGGACGACGCGGCAGGCGATCAGCATGCCCGCGTTCTGGGAGAGCCCGGCTATCACCGAGCCGCTGACGTAGATGATCAGGGCTATCTGGACCAGCAGCTTCTTGCTGAACAGGTCGGAGAGCTTGCCCCACAGCGGTGTGGTCGCGGTCATCGCGAGCAGCGAGGCCGTGACCACCCAGGTGTACGCGGACTGGCCGCCGCCCAGATCGCCGATGATCTGCGGAAGGGCGTTGGAGACGATCGTCGAGGACAGGATGGCGACGAACATGCCGAGCAGCAGCCCTGACAGCGCCTCCATGATCTGCCGGTGAGTCATCGGCGCGCCGCCCTCGGAGGGGTGCCCTCCGGGTGCGGCGCGGCCGTCCCGCACACCGGCCGGTGTGGATGTAGCCATGAACTTCCTTCTCCTCTAAGCCTGTTGGGCGGCGGGTGTACGGGCGAGGGGCTCCTCGCGGCAGTCGAAGCTCTCTCTGAGCCGCGCGAGCATGACGTTCAGCTGCCCGACCTCTTCGTCGGACCAGTCGCGCAGGGTGCGGGCGAACATCTCCGCCGTGCGCCGCCCGAGCTCGTCGAGCATGGCGCGGCCGGCGGGGGTGAGCCGCAGGATCCGGGACCGCTTGTCCAGCGGGTCGGGGTCGCGCTCGATCCAGCCGCGCGCGGCCACGTGTGCGACGTGACGGCTCGTCACCGACATGTCCACATCGAGGAGTTCGGCGAGCCTGCTGATCCGCATCTCGCCGTGGCGGCCGAGGAGCGTGAGTACGGCGGCGGACCCGGCGGGGCACTCGGCCGGCAGGATCCGCCCGAGCCCGCGCTTGACGGCCCCGATGGCGCTGAGCTGCCGGGCCAGCTCCTCGTAGTGGCTGTGCGCGGCCATCGGGCCCCTCCTCATGAGATTCGATGATCTCGTTGCTTAGGGCAACCATAGGATTGATTGGTTGCTGAAGGCAAGCGAATGGGGCGGGGTGGGGGCAAAGTAAAGGCAAAGTGTTCGCATATGGGAAGTCAATGCGCAGGTGGGAGGGGGTGGGCGGCCCTCGCGTGCGGTGTGCGTACGCCGTGAGCGTGTCGTGTGCGTGCCCGGGCGTGCGGGGGCGGGGGTTGGGCGGAACCCGGGACTTCGCTAGGGTCCCGTGCATGGCACACAACACCCCGGGCCCCGAGGGCAACTACGACCCCGCGGGCAGCACGCAGATGTTCCGCGCCTTCGTCGACGAGGGCGCGCCGCAGGGCCGCCAGGCGGCGACCCCGGCGGCGGCGCCGGCCGGTCCGCGCGTCGGCCTGATCGTCGGCATCGTCGTCGTACTCGCCGTCCTCGCGGGCGTCGCCTGGCTCGCGCTGGGCTGACCCCTCCCGCACCTCCTGTCGAGACCCGTTCTCGCTCAGCGCCAGTCGGCGGTGACCGAGCGGGTCTCGATGTGCATTCCGAGGGGTACGCGCCAGGCGTCCACGCAGACGGTGTACGTACGTGACGTCTTGGCGTTCGCGGGTACGGGTGCGAGGGGCTGGGTGGAGGTGATCGTCGCCCAGTCGATGCCGAGCAGGCCGATGATGTGGGTGGCGAAGGTGAGCGTTCCCGATTTCACGGGGGTGCCGCCGGTGTTGCGGAGCGGGACGGTGACGGTCTCGCACCAGCGGGTGGGGGTGGGGGTTCGGGTGGGGGTGCCTAGGGTTAGGGCGGCGGGGGTGGGGCTTGGGCTGCCGCCGGTGCCGCCCGTGGTGCTTGTGCCGCCGCCCGTGCTGGCTCCGCCTTCGGATGTGCTTCCGCCGCTTGCTGAGCCGCCGCCACTTCCGCCGCCGGACGTGCCTGTGCCGCCACTCGTGGCTCCGCCTCCGGCTGTGCCGCCGCCGCTTCCGGGCGTGCCGGATCCGCCCGTGGTGGTGCCGCCGCTGGCTGCGCCTGCACCGCCTGCGCTGTCCGTCCCGCCGCCGCTGTGGGCATTCGTGCCGCTTGGGGCTGGGGGTCCCCCCTGCTCCTTAAGAGCTTGGGGGAGGGTGGGCACGCGGCTTTCCCCGTCCCGCCGGGCTGCGCTACCCCCGCCCCCCGCCCCGTCCAGCGGAACCAGCTCCACCTTGCCGTGAGGCGGCACCGCCTTGTCCGACGGGGCCTCCGTGCCCACGGCCACGTAGGGCTTGCCTCCCTCCCCGCCGCAGGCGGCCAGCGTGCCGCCCAGCGCGAGCGTGGCGGCCGCCGATACGCCGATCAACGCAGCACGTCGCATCGCGCCAGTGTTGCTGACGAACCGTCAATTGTGAACCCCGGAACGGGGCTGAGGGCGGGGAGGGGGCGTGCCCAGCACTGAAAGGGCGCCGCTGCGCCCACCCGTGCCGCCCCTAGCGGCACGATTGCCCGCAGCTGGGGGAAGGGAGGGGGGACGCGGGGCCCGCCGGGCCGCGCAAGCGTGGCCCCGCGCGGGGCGATCGGGGCGGTGGGGCGCAGCCAAGGCCGCGCCCGCGCGAAAGCGGACAGGCGGGGCACTCGGCGCGCCGCCCCGCGAGCGATGGTGGGCCCGGCGCACCGTCCCCGCGGGCGTCCGCCGCGCCCCCCTAGTCCGCGATCAAGCCCTCCCGTAGCTGTGCCAGCGTCCTCGTCAGTAGGCGGGAGACGTGCATCTGGGAGATGCCGACCTCCTCGCCGATCTGGGACTGGGTCATGTTCGCGAAGAAGCGGAGCATGATGATCTGGCGTTCCCGGGGCGGGAGTTTGGCCAGGAGGGGCTTGAGGGACTCGCGGTACTCCACGCCCTCAAGCGCCGCGTCCTCGTAGCCGAGGCGGTCCGCCAGCGAGCCCTCGCCGCCGTCGTCCTCGGGGGAGGGGGAGTCCAGGGAGGAGGCCGTGTACGCGTTGCCGACCGCGAGGCCGTCCACCACGTCCTCTTCCGAGACGCCCAGGACCGCCGCCAGCTCCGGGACAGTCGGGGAGCGGTCGAGCTTCTGGGCCAGTTCGTCGCTGGCCTTCGTCAGGGCGAGGCGCAGCTCCTGGAGGCGGCGCGGGACCCGTACCGACCAGCTCGTGTCGCGGAAGAAGCGCTTGATCTCACCGACCACCGTCGGCATCGCGAACGTCGGGAACTCCACGCCCCGTTCGCAGTCGAACCGGTCGATCGCCTTGATCAGACCGATCGTGCCGACCTGGACGATGTCCTCCATCGGCTCGTTGCGGGAGCGGAAGCGGGCCGCCGCGTACCGCACCAGCGGCAGGTTCAGCTCGATCAGGGTGTCGCGTACGTACGTACGCTCCGGGCTCTCCGCGCTGCCCAGCGCGGCCAGCCGCAGGAACAGGGAGCGGGAGAGCGTGCGGGTGTCCAGCGGTTCGTGGGACCCCGTGGACCCCATCGTGCCCGTCGCCTCCCGTCGGGGGGCGGTGACGGAGACCGCCGGAACGGCGGTGTCGAGCGCCTCGGGGGAGCCGGGCACGGCACGGCTGTCGATGGCTTCCGAGCTCTCGCGCACATCGGGCGCGGGCACGCTCTTCATGAGCGTGAGCACCTGCACCTTCGAGCTGCCCTGTTCTGCGGACATGCCACCCCCTTGAGGTCGCGGACGGTCGCGGTGGCCACGACCATCGGAGGAACGCAGCCTCCACCTGAATACCGGAGGCGGGGCTGCGGCAAACGCGGTTCCAGCAGAATGTCACATGTCGGCAACACGCTGTAGTGACATGTCGACAAGTCAGGCGTGGATCCGTGCAGTTAGCAGGGGGTGTGCCGGTTCTACCGCCGGATTGTTCACCCGGACGTGGATCACTCGATCCGGTTACGCCTCGATTCGATTTGCGGATCGAAGCCGCGCGAAGCTCCTGGCCAGCAGCCTGGACACATGCATCTGGGACACGCCCAGCTCCTGGCTGATCTGGGACTGCGTCAGATTGCTGTAGTAGCGGAGCATCAGGATCCGCTGCTCGCGTTCGGGCAGTTGTACGAGGAGGTGGCGGACCAGATCGCGGTGCTCGACCCCGGCGAGGGCCGGGTCCTCGTAGCCGAGCCGGTCGAGCAGGCCCGGCAGGCCGTCGCCCTCCTGGGCCGCCTCCAGGGAGGTCGCGTGGTACGAGCGGCCCGCCTCGATGCAGGCGAGCACCTCGTCCTCGCCGATCTTCAGCCGGTCGGCGATCTCGGCGGTGGTGGGCGAGCGGCCATGAAGGGTCGTCAGGTCCTCGGTGGCGCCGTTCACTTGGACCCAGAGCTCGTGCAGCCGACGCGGGACGTGGACGGTGCGCACGTTGTCGCGGAAGTACCGCTTGATCTCGCCCACCACCGTCGGCATGGCGAAGGTCGGGAACTGCACCCCGCGCTCCGGGTCGAACCGGTCGATCGCGTTGATCAGCCCGATCGTGCCGACCTGGACCACGTCCTCCATCGGCTCGTTGCGGGAACGGAAGCGGGCCGCCGCGTACCGCACCAGCGGCAGGTTCGCCTCGATCAGCGCCCCGCGCACCCGGTGGTGCTCCGGAGTGCCCGGCTGCAGGCCCTTGAGCTGCCCGAAGAGGATCTGGGTGAGCGCCCGGGTGTCCGCGCCCCGGCTGGTCCGCACGGGGGCCTGTACGGGGGTCCGGTGGCTCTCGGGGGGCTCCTGGGGCTCGTTCTGGGGTGGCACTTGAGGTGCGGTACTGGCCGGCACGGTCAACGCCACCCCTTTGCGGTCACTGCGTGGTTGATGTCGTGGTCAATGTCGTGGTCAAGTCGCGGTCAACTTCGGTCGAACCATCGTCGACTCATCCGTCAAAAGCGGTCATAGCATCACAAGACATGTCCACTGTGTGCAAGCACCGTATAACCACGTGTTGAGGGCAAGTTGGGCATCTGGCCCCTGCGGCGGCCGCCCCCGGGCATACGAAAGGCCCCGCACCACTCAAGTGCGGGGCCTCGTCGCGTACCGGCTCAGAACGGGTAGTCGGCGATCACCCACGTGGCGAACTCGCGCCACTGCGCGGCCGCGGCCTGGTGGGCCGGGTGTTCGAGGTAGCGCTTCAGCGCGTCCGCGTCCTCGACCGCCGAGTTGATGGCGAAGTCGTACGCGATGGGCCGGTCGGTGATGTTCCAGGCGCACTCCCAGAACCTCAGCTCGGGGACGAGCCCGTCCAACTCCTCGAACGCCTTCACTCCGGCGGCGACGCGGGCCTCGTCGCGCTCCACGCCTTCGTCGAGCTTGAAGAGGACCAGATGGCGGATCATGTGTGCTCCTTGCCGTACGTACGTGTCAGCGCCCCCGCCGATCGTACGAGCAGGCCTTCGCGAATCAGCGGACCAGCTCGGTCATGAACTGGCCGATCCCCTTCGCGGCGGAGGAGATCCCCTCGAACCCCGTCTGGACCATCCCCGCGGCCTCCACGGGCGAGGTGATGATCGTGTACAGCACGAAGACGACCGCGCAGTAGAGAAGGACCTTCTTCACGTCCACGTGCGTGCACCCTCCCCGGCTCCCCTGTGCGCTCGCGTGAGTCTAACCAACACCACTTCCGCCGTCCTCACCCCGTCTTTAAGGACCAAGGACCCCCGGATCGGGGCCCTTCGCCGGACGTTACGGACGTGACGCGGGAGCAGGATGGTTCCAGAGCCCGGCGGATCTGGCAGGAATCCGAAGGGCCGGAACAGGGCCTCACTGCGGGGCCCGCGCCGCGAGCTTCCCCCTGAACGCGGCGCGGGCTTGCAGGCCCGTTCTCGTCGGGGGGAGCGGCTTGTCCCCCCGATGCCGCTTCCCCCGTCCCAGCCGCGAAAGCCCCGGTCGTCCTCGACCGGGGCTCTCGCGTGTGCGGGGGTCCTCAGGCGTACGCAAGAAGGGCCCCGACGCTGTCGGGGCCCTTCTGAGAGCGGTAGCGGAGGGATTTGAACCCTCGGTGACTTGCGCCACACTCGCTTTCGAGGCGAGCTCCTTCGGCCGCTCGGACACGCTACCGAGAGAGAGCTTAGCCCAAGGTGGCCCGTGGTTCGAAATCCGTATGCGGCGACCGGGGTGAGACGTGGGTCACGGCCCGCCCGGAGCCTTGCCGGAGCCCGGTGAGCGGTCCCGGAAGAAGGCCGTCAGCCGCCGGGAGCACTCGTCCTCCAGGACGCCCTGGATCACCTCGGGGCGGTGGTTGAGGCGCCGGTCGCGCACCAGGTCCCACAGGGACCCGGCCGCGCCCGCCTTCTCGTCGCGCGCCCCGTACACGACCCGTTCGACCCGGGCCTGCACCAACGCGCCCGCGCACATGACGCAGGGCTCCAGGGTCACCACGAGCGTGCAGCCGGTCAGTCGCCACTCGCCGGTCTTCTGCGCCGCCCGCCGGAGCGCGACGATCTCCGCGTGCCCCGTGGGGTCGCCGGTGATCTCGCGCTCGTTGTGGGCGGTGGCGAGCACCTCGCCGGCCGCGGACAGCACGACGGCGCCGACCGGCACGTCGCCGGCCAGCGCGGCCCGCCCGGCCTCCCCGAGGGCGGTGCGCATCGGCTCCGCCCAGGGGTCGCGTACGGGATCGTGCGCCTCGGCCACTAGCGCACGGCCTCCAGCACCTCGGCCGCTCCCAGCGCGTCGGCGATCTCCACCAGCGCGTCCGAGTCGAGCGTGAGCAGCTGGCCCTCGCTCACGCCGAGGTCGGCGAGGATCGCGGTGTCCCCGAGCGGGCCCGCGGGCACCGGGTCGAGGGCGTCCACGGCTTCGTCGTCCGGGTCCTCCTGTTCGTCGAGGTCGCCGTCCTCCGTACCGTCGAGGTCCAGCGCGTCCAGGTCGTCGGCGCTGTCGTCGGAGGCCGGATCGCGGCCGAGCAGTTCGTCGGTCAGGAGGATTTCTCCGTACGAGGAACGGGCGGCGGCTGCGGCGTTGGAGACGTAGATGCGCGGGTCCTCCTCGCCGTCCACGCGGACGACGCCGAACCAGACATCCTCCTGCTCGATGAAGACGAGCACCGTGTCGTCGGCCCCGTCGGCCGTGGCCTCCCGGGCCAGGTCGGCGAGGTCGGACAGGGTCTCCACATCGTCGAGCTCTGTGTCGCTCGCTTCCCACCCGTCTTCGGTGCGCGCGAGCAGTGCGGCGAAGTACACCGTGACTCTCCCACTGGTCATAGGCGTGCCGGTTGGGGGTCCCCCCGGCCGTGGCTTCACTGGAATCGTTGCAGAAACAACGCCGTTGCGAGAGTTCTTCCGCGGTTGCGTTTCTCCGGTCGCCCCGCTGGCCGGATTCTCAGGTCACCAGCGGAAGGTTCGCATGCGCATGGCCTGGCGCATACGGGCCGCGCGGGCGCGGCGGGGCTGGACGCGGTCGCGCAGGGCCTTCGCCTCGTGCAGCTCGCGCAGGAACTGGGCGCGCCGGCGGCGCCGCTCGGCGGCGGTCTCGGGTCGCGCGTCGTCCGTGCCGTCCTGCTGGTCCGTGTCCTTGTCCGTCATGAGTGGGCACCGCCCCGGGGGTGTGTCGGTCCCTGGTCAGTCCCTCCCACCTTCCCTCGGGTGGGTGGTTTGATGCCAGCGCGGACGGCGCGGGCGGGCCGTTCGCCCGGTTACTGTGGGGTTATGCGTCTCCACGTCGTCGACCACCCCCTGGTCGCCCACAAGCTCACCACCCTGCGCGACAAGCGCACCGACTCGCCGACCTTCCGGCGCCTCGCCGACGAGCTGGTCACCCTGCTCGCGTACGAGGCCACGCGCGACGTGCGCACCGAGCAGGTCGACATCGAGACCCCGGTGACCCCGACGACGGGCGTGAAGCTGTCGTACCCGCGTCCGCTGGTCGTCCCGATCCTGCGGGCCGGTCTCGGCATGCTGGACGGCATGGTCCGGCTGCTGCCGACCGCCGAGGTGGGCTTCCTGGGCATGATCCGCAACGAGGAGACCCTGGAGGCCTCCACGTACGCGACGCGCATGCCGGAGGACCTCTCCGGGCGCCAGGTGTACGTCCTGGACCCGATGCTGGCCACGGGCGGCACGCTGGTCGCGGCGATCAAGGAGCTCATCAAGCGCGGCGCGGACGACGTGACGGCGGTCGTCCTGCTGGCCGCGCCCGAGGGCGTCGAGGTCATGGAGCGCGAGCTCGCGGGCACGCCGGTCACTGTCGTGACGGCGTCGGTGGACGAGCGGCTCAACGAGCACGGGTACATCGTGCCGGGGCTCGGGGATGCGGGCGACCGCATGTACGGCTCGGCGGAGTAGCGCGAGCTGCTGTTCGTCTGCGGGTGAGTGGGGGCTGGTCGCGCAGTTCCCCGCGCCCCTTTTTGGGCCGGTGTTCGTCTGCGGACCGTGGTGGGTTGCTCGCGCAGTTCCCCGCGCCCCTGAGATGCGCCCCTGCGGGGCGCCCAGGGGATTGCCGCGCAGCGGCATTTTCAGGGGCGCGGGGCTGTGACATTTGCGGCTCCGCCGCGTGGGCGCGACCAGCCCCCACCGGTCCGCAGACGAACGGAGTCCGGGGCGCTCAGCACTTGCCGGGCTGCTGCGTCGGCTTGGTCAGGGCTGCGAGCGCCGTGGACGCCTGCTGGGCCGGGTCCAGGGTCTGGAACGTCGAGCCCAGGATGAGGTCGACGTCCGGCGTGGTGCGGGCGTCCGTCTTCTGGGCCGCGCCCTTCAACTGCGTACTCAGGACCGAGAACGTGCCCCGCGTCGCCCCCGGCGCACCCAGCAGTATCCCGTTCCCGGTGACCTTCTTGTCGTACTCCGCCGGCGCGTTCCCCACCTTGCCGATGGCGAAGCCGCGCTTCTTGAGTTCGTCCGCCGTCTCCTTGGCGAGCCCACCCCGCGGCGTCGCGTTGTAGACGTTCACCGTGATCTGCGCGGGCTTCGGCAGCGCGGCTGCCGCCGCGGCCGCCGTGGACGGCGACGCGCTCGGCGCGCAGTCGTGCTTCGCGCCCGCCGTCTCCTTCTTCGCGTCGTCCGACCCGCCGAAGACGTCGATGAGCTGGATCGTCCCCCAGCCGATCAGGCCGAGGGCCACGACGGCGGCGACCGCCGCGAGCAGGAGTCGGCCGCGTCGGCGGGGGCGGCGCATCCTCGGGTACTTGTCACCCGTGATGCGGTACTTTCCGCCCATGCCGGGGGGAGTGAGCATGCTCATGTGCGCAGCGTAGTGCGGCCCGGTGGCGATGCCTACTAAATGATCAATGGATGGCGCCCGTATGCGCGGTAAAGGGCCCGAAAGGATCAGTAAGGATCACTCCGGACGGGCGTCCCCGGCCGCCGAAGAGGGGGCCGGTCGGCGCGAAGGGGAGCCGGTCAGTCCATTTCCAGTACGCGCGCGTGCAGCACCTGGCGCTGCTGGAGCGCCGCGCGCACCGCGCGGTGCAGCCCGTCCTCCAGGTAGAGGTCGCCCTGCCACTTCACGACGTGGGCGAAGAGGTCGCCGTAGAACGTGGAGTCCTCTGCGAGGAGGGTCTCCAGGTCGAGCTGGCCCTTCGTGGTGACGAGCTGATCGAGCCGGACCGGGCGCGGCGCGACGTCCGCCCACTGCCGGGTGCTTTCCCGGCCGTGGTCGGGGTACGGCCGCCCGCTTCCGATGCGCTTGAAGATCACACGGAAAGCCTACCGGGCAAGCGGCTCCGGGCGCAGCCATGGTGCGTGAGTGCGATCCTGGGCGGAGTGCCGCAAACCCGACATTGGGGGCTCGCCATGACCGACAGCGACGAGACGCCGGGCGCGGCGCGGGACATGACGCCGGGTCCGGAGCCGGACGTGACGCCTGGTGCGGAGCCGAGCGCGGCTCCGGGCGCGAAGCCCGGCGCGGAGCCGGACGTGGCGCCCGCCGGACCCCCGCCCGCGACCTCCTCCGTCTCCCTCCCTCCCCCCGTCGCCGAGATCGCCACCGGGTACGCCTTCACCGGTCCCGCCATGGAGCTCGGCTCCGTGCTGTGGGACGGGCAGTGCCACGCCGACGCGCAGGTCCGGATCCCGCTCGCCATGCTCAACCGGCACGGTCTGGTCGCCGGAGCCACCGGTACCGGCAAGACCAAGACGCTCCAGCTCATCGCCGAGCAGCTGTCCGCGAACGGCGTGCCGGTCTTCCTGGCCGACGTGAAGGGGGACGTCTCCGGGATCTCCGCGCCCGGGCAGGACAACCCCAAGGTGCGGGAGCGGGCCGGGCAGGTCGGGCAGACGTGGGAGGCGGCCGGTTTCCCCTGCGAGTTCTACGCGCTCGGCGGCATCGGCACGGGCATCCCGCTCCGCGCCACGGTCACCAGTTTCGGGCCCGTACTGCTGTCGAAGGTGCTCCAGCTCAACCAGACGCAGGAGCAGTCGCTCGGGCTGATCTTCCACTACGCCGACTCCAAGGGCCTTGAGCTGTACGACCTGAAGGACCTCAAGGCGGTCACCGGCTTCCTGGTCTCGGATGTCGGCAAGCCGGAGCTGAAGGGGATCGGCGGGCTTTCGTCCGTGACGGCCGGGGTGATCCTGCGGGCCATCACTGCCTTCGAGCAGCAGGGTGCGGCTGAGTTCTTCGGGGAGCCGGAGTTCGACGTCACCGAGCTGCTGCGGCTGGCGCCGGACGGGCGCGGGCTCGTGTCCGTACTCGAACTGCCCGCCGTCCAGGACAAGCCGCAGCTCTTCTCGACGTTCCTTATGTGGCTGCTCGCGGAGCTGTTCAACGGGCTGCCGGAGGTCGGGGACGTGGACCGGCCCAAGCTGGTCTTCTTCTTCGACGAGGCGCATCTGCTGTTCAGCGGGGCGTCGAAGGCGTTCCTGGAGTCGATCACGCAGACGGTGCGGCTGATTCGCTCGAAGGGGGTCGGCGTCTTCTTCGTGACGCAGACGCCGAAGGACGTGCCGGCGGATGTGCTGGGGCAGCTGGGCAACCGGGTGCAGCACGCGCTGCGGGCGTTCACGCCGGACGACGCGAAGGCGTTGAAGGCGACGGTGCGTACGTTTCCGAAGTCGCCGTACGACTTGGAGTCGACGCTCACCGGGCTCGGCACGGGGGAGGCGGTGATCACGGTCCTGAGCGAGTCGGGGGCGCCGACGCCGGTCGCGGCGACGCGGCTTCGGGCGCCGCGGTCCTTGATGGGGCCGGTGCCGGGGGAGGACCTCGACCGGCTGGTCAAGTCCTCGCTCTTGTACGGGCGTTACGCGGAGGCGGTCGATCGGGAGTCGGCGTTCGAGAAGCTGTCGGTGGAGGAGAGGGGGCGGGAGGCGGCGGCTGTGCAGGCGGCTCTGCCGGAGGGGAAACCGGAGGGGAAGAAGGAGGACAAGTCCCTGGCGGAGCAGGTGGTGGGGAGCGGGATCTTTCGCTCGCTGGCGCGGTCTGTGGGGACGCAGCTGGGGCGCGAGATCACGCGCTCGCTTTTCGGCACGCGCCGCAGATAGCCCCGTGGGCTGCGCCCCCGGCCCCCGTTCGTCTGCGGGCCGCATGTGGCTGGTCGCGCAGTTCCCCGCGCCCCTTTTTGGCCCGGTGTTTGTCTGCGGGTTGTGCTGGGTTGCTCGCGCAGTTCCCCGCGCCCCTAAGAATGCCGCTGCGCGGCAATCCCCGGGGCGCCCCGCAGGGGCGCTTCCAGGGGCGCGGGGAACTGCGCGAGCAACCACCGACGGCCCGCAGGCAAACCCCGGGCCCTCACTTCCGCGGCTTCGCCGCCTGCGCCTTCATTTCCTGTTTGTGCGCCCGCACCTTCGCCAGCGTCTCCGGGCCCGTGATGTCCGCTACCGAGCGGTGGCAGTCGGGTTCGCCGTAGGGGCCCGCCGCCTCGCGCCAGCCCGGCGGGCGGACGGCGAGCTGCTTGCCCAGGAGGGCCAGGAAGATGCGGGCCTTCTGGTCGCCGAAGCCGGGGAGGGCCTTGAGGCGGGTCAGCAGCTCCGCGCCCGTCGGCGCGTCCCGCCACACCGCCTCCGCGTCACCCCCGTACTCCTCCACCAGGAAGCGGCAGAGCTGCTGGACGCGCTGCGCCATGGAGCCGGGGTACCGGTGCACGGCCGGTTTCTGCTTCAGGAGGTCCGCGAAGGCGTCCGGGTCGTAGGACGCGATCGCCGCCGCGTCGAGGTCGTCCGCGCCCATCCGCGTCGCGATCGTGTACGGGCCCGCGAAGGCCCACTCCATCGGGATCTGCTGGTCGAGGAGCATGCCGACCAGCGCGGCCAGGGGGCTGCGGCCCAGCAGCGCGTCGGCCTCCGGCTGCTGGGACAGGTGCAGCGTGTGTGTCGGACTCGGTGCCATATACCGATGATCGACGGGGTGCCCGCGCTTCGCACCCGCCCGTCACCGTTTCCCCGTGAACTCACACTTTCGTATGACTGGTGCAACCGTTCGGAATGTTCACCCGGACGGCGGGTAGTGCTGGGGCCGACCAACTGGTGCCATCAGGAGGGGAAGCCCAGTGACCCAGCCGTTCGTCCTGCCGGATTTCTACATGCCGTATCCGGCACGGCTCAATCCCCATCTCGAAGCCGCGCGGGTGCACTCCCGCGCGTGGGCCCGCGAGATGGGCATGCTGGAGGGGTCCGGCATCTGGGAGCTGAGCGACCTCGACGCCCACGACTACGCGCTGCTGTGCTCGTACACCCACCCCGACTGCGACGCGGAAGCCCTGTCCCTCGTCACCGACTGGTACGTGTGGGTCTTCTTCTTCGACGACCATTTCCTCGAACAGTTCAAGAGGACTCTCGACCGGGACGGTGGCAAGGCCTATCTGGAACGGCTTGGCGCCTTTATGCCCATGGATCTTGATGAGGGGTTCCCCGAGCCCACCAACCAAGTCGAGAAAGGGCTCGCCGACCTGTGGGCGCGGACCGTTCCGCGTATGTCCTACGGCTGGCGGGAACGGTTCGCCGAGTCCACCCGCAACCTCCTCAACGAGTCCATGTGGGAGCTCGTCAACATGAACGCGGGGCGCATCGCCAACCCCGTCGAGTACATCGAGATGCGCCGCAAGGTCGGCGGCGCGCCCTGGTCGGCGGGGATCATCGAGTACGCGGCGAACGCCGAACTCCCGCCCGCCGTCGCCGCCTCGCGCCCGCTGCGGGTCCTCACCGACGCCTTCTCGGACGGCGTCCATCTGCGCAACGACCTCTTCTCGTACCAGAGGGAGGTGGAGAAGGAGGGCGAGCTCAGCAACGGGGTTCTCGTCCTGGAGACCTTCCTCGGGTGTTCCACCCAGGAAGCCGCCGAGACCGTCAACGACCTCCTCACCTCCCGGCTCCAGCAGTTCGAGAACACCGCCCTCACCGAAGTCCCGCCGCTGTGCCTGGACAAAGGGCTCAGCGCGGAGGAGTGCGCGCGGATCGCCGCGTACGTGAAGGGGCTCCAGGACTGGCAGTCCGGCGGGCACGAGTGGCACATGCGCTCCAGCCGGTACATGAACGAGGAGGCGCAGGAACGCAGTTCGCTGTTCGGCGGGGTGCTCGGCACCTCCGCGCTGGACATCAAGAACCTCTTCGGGCGCCCGGCCGCGGCCCGGCTGCGCAGCCACGCCCATGTGCCGTTCGAGCGCGTCGGGCCCTCCCTGCTGCCCGACTTCGACGTCCCCTTCGAGCTGGAACTCAGCCCGCACCACGCCGAGGCCCGGGACCTCTCGGTCGCCTGGGCACACCGGATGGGCCTGCTGAGCGATATCTGGGACGAGCAGAAGGTCCTCGGGTACGACCTGGCGCTCTGCTCGGCCGGGCTCGACCCGGACGCCACCCTGGAGGAGCTGGAGCTCCACGCGGAGTGGCTGACCTGGGGGACGTACGGGGACGACTACTACCCGCTGGTGTACGGGCGTTCGCGCGATCTCGCCGGTGCGCGGGTCGCCCATGCGCGGTTCCTGGACATCCTCGACACGGACCACCCGGAGGCGGGGACCGCCCTCGCGGCGACCCCGATGGAACGTTCGCTCGCCGATCTGTGGGCGCGCACGGCGGGCCCGATGTCCGCGTACGGACGCCGGACCTTCCGCCGCGCGGTCGAGGTGATGCTGGAGAGCTGGCTGTGGGAGCTGCACAACCAGGGCCAGCACCGCATCCCCGACCCGGTCGACTACATCGAGATGCGGCGGCGCACCTTCGGCTCCGACCTGACCGTGACCCTGAGCCGGATGCGGCACGCCGACACGCTGCCGCCGGAGATCTTCCGTACGGGCACGATGAGCGCCCTGGAGAACTCCGCGATGGACTACGGGATGCTGATCAACGACTTCTTCTCGTACCAGAAGGAGATCGAGTACGAGGGCGAGGTGCACAACCTGCTCCTGGTCGTGCAGCGCTTCTTCGACTGCGACTACCCGGCCGCCGTGCGGATCGCCGACGACCTGGTGCGCTCGCGGATGCAGCAGTTCCTCCACATCAAGAAGACCGAGATCCCGCTGCTGTACGAGGAGTTCGGGCTCGACGCGGACGGGCGGGCGGCGCTCGACGCGTATGTGAAGGAGTTCGAGGACTGGATCGCGGGGATCCTCCACTGGCACCGGAACGTGCGCCGCTACAGCGAGGAGTCGCTGCGCGGCGGCTCGCTGCCGAACGTGGTCCCCTCGGTGCTCGCCTCCTCCGGGCCCGGCACGGCCGCGCTGCGGCTCGCCCAACTGGTGGCGCAGCCGACGCACGCCCCGGTAGCGGGGCTCAGCGGGGCGTGATCGACTTGCGGGCATGGGCCATGACCATGGACCTCCCACCGGCACCCTGAGCGGTACGTTCCGCAGCAGGCTGCTGTGGACCATCGGCATCAGCGCGTCGATCACCGTCATCCAGGTGGTCGGCGCGCTGCTCTCCGGCTCGCTCGCGCTGCTCGCGGACGCCGCGCACAGCCTCACCGACGCGGTCGGCGTCGCGCTGGCGCTCGGCGCGATCACCCTGGCCCAGCGCGCCCCCACGCCCCGGCGCACCTTCGGCTTCTACCGCGTGGAGATCTTCTCGGCCGTCCTGAACGCCCTGCTGCTCGTGGCGATCTTCATCTGGGTGCTGTGGTCGGCGATCGGCCGGTTCAGCGAGCCGGTGGAGGTCAAGGGCGGGCTGATGTTCGCGGTCGCGGTGGGCGGGCTCGCGGCGAACCTGGTCGGCCTCTGGCTGCTGCGGGACGCCAAGGACCAGAGCCTCAATCTGCGCGGCGCCTATCTGGAGGTCCTGGGCGACGCGCTCGGCTCGGTCGCGGTGATCGTCGGCGGTCTGGTCATCCTCCTGACGGGCTGGCAGGCGGCCGACCCGATCGCCTCCATCGTGATCGGCCTGCTGATCGTGCCGAGGGCGTACGGACTGCTGCGCGACGCCCTGCACGTCCTGATGGAGGCCGCCCCGCAGGACATGGACCTGGCGGAGGTGCGGCGGCACCTCCTTGAGGAGCCCGGCGTGCTGGCGGTCCACGATCTGCACGGCTGGACCGTCACCTCCGGGATGCCGGTCCTCACCGCCCATGTGGTGGTCTCCGACGACGCGCTGGCCGACGGGTACGGGGACCTCCTCGGGCGCCTCCAGCGGTGCGTCGGCGACCACTTCGACGTGGCCCATTCCACGATCCAGCTGGAGCCCGAGGGACACCCCGAGACGCCCGGTGCACTGCACAGCTAAGCGCTCCGCTGGAAGTGCGGGTATTCGACTGCGGGCCGTCTGTGGCTGGTCGCGCAGTTCCCCGCGCCCCTTTGGGGCACGCGGCACCGCGGTACGCCCTTGTCACATCCGGGCCCGGCGCGTCGTCCTAGGGACATGGACATCGCCATTGCGGGAGGGACGGGGACGCTGGGAAGCCGCGTCGCCGAGGAGCTGCGCACACGGGGGCACCGCGTGCGGGTGCTGAGCCGTAGGTCACCGGAATACCGGGTCGACCTGACCACCGGGGAGGGACTGATCGACGCCCTTGCGGGGTGCGACGTCGTGGTGGACGCGGCCAACGGCCACGGGACCGCCAAGGGGGCGGCCCGCACGCTCGTGGACGGGTCGCGGCGGCTGCTCGCCGCCGCGCGCGCCGTGGGCGTACAGCACCACGTATGCGTCTCGATCGTGGGCTGCGACATGGTGCCGATGGGATACATGCAGGTCAAGGCCGAGCAGGAGTGGGTCGTACGGGAGGGCAGGGTGCCCTGGACGATCGTGCGGGCCACCCAGTTCCACGAACTGCTCGCCTCGACGCTCGCGTCGGCCGCCAAGTGGGGCGTGGTGCCGGTGCCCCGGGCGCGGCTGCGCACGGTCGCCTGCATGGAGGCCGCCTGGGTAGTCGCCGACGTGGCGGAGGGGGTGCCGCACCGGGGGCGGATCGAGGTCTGCGGGCCCGAGGACACCGACGTCCGCGAGATGGCCCGGGTCTGGCGCAGCGTCACCGGGCGCAAGGCCGTGCTGATGCCGATGCCGCTGCCCGGCCGGATGGGCCAGGCGCTGCGGGCGGGCGCGCTCACCGTGGAGCGGCCTGACGTGCGCGGCACCATGTCGTTCGGGGAGTGGCTGCGCACCGAGCAGGTCTGGGCGAGCGTCGCGGGGCTGCGGTGAGCGGGGCGCGCGGGCCGCTGTCCAACGAGGACGGACTGGCCCGGGCCTTCGAACGCGAGCGGCCCCGGCTGCTGCGGGTCGCCTATACGACGACGGGGTGCCTGGCGGAGGCGGAGGACTGCGTCCAGGAGGCGTGGCTGCGGCTGCGCGGCCTCAAGGACCCGGGCGCCGTACGGGATCTGCGCGCCTGGCTGACGACGACCGTGGGGCGCCTGGCCCTGGACGCGCTGGGCAGCGCGCGGGTGCGGCGCGAGCGGTACGTCGGCACCTGGCTGCCCGAGCCGCTGGTGGAGCACGCGCCGGACGAGCAGGACCCCGCCGACCGGGTCACGCTCGACGAGTCGGTGTCGATGGCGTTGATGATCGTCCTGGACGAGCTGTCGCCCGCCCAGCGCACCGCGTTCCTGCTGCACGACGTGTTCGGGCTGCCCTTCGAGGAGGTCGCGGGCGTGGTGGGCCGCACCCCGGCGGCCGTACGCCAGCTGGCCTCGCGGGCCCGCCGCCACGTCGACGGCAGCCGCCCGCACCACCCCGCCGGGTACGCCCGCCAGCGCGAGCTGGTCAGCGCCTTCGGCCAGGCCTGCCAGGAGGGGGATCTGGAGCGGCTTGTCTCGCTGCTCGACCCCGAGGTGGTCTGGCGCGGCGACGGCGGCGGCAAGGTGACCGCGCTGCACGGCATCGTGCGCGGCGCGGACAACGTGGCGCGCGGCATCGTCGCCCTCACCCGGGTGCACGTCCCGCCGGACGGGCTGCGCCTCGCGCACGTCAACGGCGCGCCCGGGCTTGCCCTGTACCACTGGGACGGCGCCCGCACGATCGTGGCGATCACCGTGGACGGTGGCCGGATCACGTCCGTGGACGCCATCCGCAACCCGGACAAGCTCACGCACGTACCGGATGCGTAAGCGCTCCGCTGGGAGTGCGGTTGTCCGACTGCGGGCCGGTGGGGGCTGATCGCGCAGTTCCCCGCGCCCCTGGGGCCGTTTTGGGATCCGCCTGTTCTTCATCGTTCGCGCCCGTGCCACGCCGACCGGCCCGGGCAGCCCGTCGAGCCCCCTCCGGCTGGTCACCCCGTGATCAGCCGGAGGGCGGCCAGTGCGCCGATGCCGAAGGCGATCGTGAGGTAGAAGTTCCGGGTGCGCCAGGCCAGGTAGAGGGTGGGGACCGCCAGCCAGAGGCCGTAGTTGGACCAGCCGAGGTCGAGCGACCCGGACGGGACGAACAGCGACGGCGCGAGCAGTGCCGCGATCACCGCCGCCGGGACCTGCCGCAGCCACACCACCACCGGGCGGGGCAGCGAGGCCGCCGCCAGGAACAGGGTGGGCAGCAGCCGGGGCCCGAAGGTGACGGCGGCCATCCCCGCGATGGTGAGGGCGAGGGTGAGCTGGCTCATCGGACTCCTTCGGTCGTACGTTCCTTGCCCTCGGCGGGTGCGATCGCCAGGCCGAACGTGGCCGCGAGGGCCGCCGCGACGAGCACCGCCCAGTACTGGAGGCCGAGCAGGGTCAGCACGGTCGCGCCGCCGCCCGCCACCGCCGCGACCGCGAGGCCGCGCCGGTCGGTGACGATCCCGGCCGCGAGCAGGGCCATGAACATGGCGGGCAGCGCGTAGTCGAGGCCGAGCGCGCGGACGTCGCTGACCAGGTCACCGGCGAGCACCCCGGCCAGCGTGCCCGCGACCCAGGAGGCGTGCACGGCCAGGTTGAAGGCGAACACCTCGGCCTTGGGGCGGTCGGGCCGCTCGGCGTACTGCGCGGAGTGCACGGCGAACGCCTCGTCGGTCAACTCGTAGGCGAACAGCGCCTGTTCGCGCCGCCGCCACCCCGCCAGGCGCGGGGCGACGGCCGCCGAGAGCAGCAGGTGCCGCAGGTTCACCACGAAGGTGGTGAGCACGATGGCGTACGGGGCCGCGCCCACGCCGATGAGCTGGAGCGCGGCGAACTGGGACGAGCCGCCGTAGACGAAGAGGGACATGGCCACCATCGCCCACCCTGGCAGCCCGGCGGTGTGCCCCAGCACCCCGAACGCGAAGGCGACGGGGACGTAGCCGAGCATCACCGGGACCGCCTGCGCGAGGCCGGCCGGAACGGGGGCTGGGGGATGCGCAGCCCGGCTAGAACGGGGTGCCGCTGCGCCCACCCTCCCCCAAGCTCTCGGCTTCGCTCGAGCAGGGGGGACCCCCATCGCCCCAGCGGCACGATTGCCCGCAGCGGCGCGGGTATCTACAGGTCGCATTCGTACGTCCTCTCCCCCACCGCCGGGCGGAAGCCCACGCCCGTCCACAGGGCGGCCGCCGCCGGGTTGCCGTCGAGGACGGCCAGGAACACCCGCCGCACGCCCCGGCGGCGGAACGCGGCCAGCGCGTCCTCCGCCATGACGCGGGCGAGACCGGCCCGGCGGTGCGCGGGGGCGACCACCGCGTGGCTGATGCTGCCGCGCACCCCGAAGCTGCCCGCGAGCAGCGCCGCGACGACGTGGCCCGCCGGGTCCCGTACCACCCGGCACAGGTCGGCCGAGTGGGCCAGGTGGCCGCGCAGGAGCGCCTCGTCCTCCCACTCGCAGTACGCGGTCTGCGGGGCTGCCCGCAGCAGTGCGATGACGTGGGGGACGTCGGCCGGGGCCATGGGTGCGGAGGCGGCGGGGGCCGCGGGGGCCCCCGCCTGCGGCGCGAGGGCCAGTACCGCCGCGCTCATCAGACCAGCGTCTCGTACGGAGAGCCCGGCAGCGAGAACGAGATCGCCAGGACATCGCGGTAGCCGCCCTTGTCCTCGCCCGCGCTCAACCCCGTGACGTGGTGCTTCATCGCGCGGTCCTCGAAGATGAGCGAGTCGAGCGGGGTCAGGAACGTCGCCTTGGCCAGCGGCTCCTCCTCCCAGGTGAACACGGTGCTGTGGCCGCCCTCGACGTCCACGCGCGAGATCAGGTGCAGCCCCGCCCACGGGTAGCCGTCGGAGTGGATGCCCTCGGGGACCAGCTCGTTGTACTGGCCCGGGTTGATCTCGATCCGGATCTGGTGGATCTGGCACTGCCAGGCGCGGTCGCGGTACTCGTCCTCGATCGGCAGGTTGTCGAAGTCGTAGCGGACCAGCGCCTGGAAGAGCGGGTTGCGGTACGTCGACTCCTCGACGTCCCCGAAGTGGCGCACCACACCGCCGACGAACGAGTTCATCTCCTCGCTCTGGAAGTACGCGACGTGGTCGAGCGGGGCCAGCTCGCCGGTGGCCGGGACGTAGGTGAAGTCGCTGTAGCGGCGGGTGCGCACGGCGCGGTCGCCGCCGCCGAAGTGCTCGTCCGGGGTGAGCCGGCCCCAGGAGGCCTGGAGGCCGTCGAAGGCGGCGGCGAGCTCGGGGCTCAGGGTCAGGTCCCCGGCCGACACCAGCGCGTACCGCTGCCCGCGCAGTTGCTCGCGCAGGTCGGGGCCGACGGAGGTGATGGTCTCGGGGGCGGGTATCAGGGCAGCAGCTGTGGTCATGTTCCGTTCCTTACGGGTGGGTTGGGCAAGCAGAGGGAGGGTCAGCGCAGGCCCAGCGACTCGTACGTGGCGTCGAGCTCCGCCACGTCGAGCCCGGCCGCCTCGCGGACCAGGCGGATCGCCCGGTAGATCTGGTTGATGTGCGCGATGTCGTGGCCGATGACCTTGCGGATCATGACCTCCATCGTTTCGCCGCCCTGCTCGCCGTGGCGGCCGGTGCGCTGCCAGTCCTCGGCGGGCAGCGCCGCGAGCAGCGCCACGTTGGAGGCGCGAAGCCCGGTCCAGGCGTCGAGCATCTGCCGGAACGGCAGCCGGGGCAGCGGGGCCCACAGAGCCTCGTCGTAGCCGGGGTAGACCGGGTTGTCCTCGGTGGCCACCAGGCGCCAGCGGAAGCCGTAGACGATGTCGACGTCGAAGAGGTGGCCGACGATGAACGCGGCCGGCCACTCGCCCTCCTCCGGGACGGTCTCGGCGAGCTCGGTGGGCAGGTCGGCGAAGAGCTGCCGGGCCCACACGGGCGTCTTGGCGAGCACGTCGAACGGGTCGCGCTCCCCGGCGACTTCGAGCAGCGCGGTGACGTACGCGGCGGGGTCCTCGGTGGCCGAGGGGATGTCGATGCGGTGGACGGTGGAGGTGGTCATGGTGGTACCAAGTGCCTTTCCTGGATGGGGTGCTGGGTGAGGTGTGTCGTACGTCAGGTGGTGGCCTTCACCGGCTCCTGGGCGGCCGCCGCCGGGGCTTCGTCCCGTACCCGGGAGCCCGGCTTGGCGCCGAGGACCAGCAGGGCGCCGACGCCCGCGACCGCGCCGCAGACGGTCCAGTGCACCGGCGGGGACACGCTGTAGAGGAGGCCGCCGACGGCCGGGCCGAGCGCGCCGGCCAGGGTGTGGGCGATGCCCTCGGCGCCCTGGTAGCGGCCGCGCAGATGGGCGGGCGAGAACTCGGCGGGGTACGCGTTGGCGATCGGGGTGTAGACCGTCTCGGCGACCGTCCAGATCACCACGGTCAGCGCGAGCAGCCACACCGCGCTCATCGCACCCGTCAGCGCCATGCCGACGCCGAGCAGCAGCAGCCCGGCGGCGATGACCCGGCGCGGGTCGCGGCGCTCGGTGTGCTTGGTCAGCGGCAGCTCGATCACCACGCACAGCAGCGCGTTGAGGCCGAGCAGCAGGCCGTAGGCGCCGTTGCCGAAGCCCGCGTCGGTGACGTGCAGCGGGAGCGTGGCGGTGGACTGCCCGTACACGAAGGTCGCCGCGACCATCGAGCCGAGGAAGAGGAGGTAGGGCCGGTCGGAGAAGACCTCGCGGTAACCGCCCTTCGGCGCCGGGGAGTCGGCGGCCTGCGGGGCCGGGAGGCCCGCCGGGAGCGTGAGCAGCGCCAGCGTGCCGAAGGCGAAGGAGAAGAGCGCGTCGCCGAGGAAGACGTAGGTGTACGAGTAGCCGCTCAGCAGACCGCCGACCAGCGGGCCGACCGCCATGCCGACGTTGATGGCGAGCCGCAGCACGGCGAACGCCGTCACCCGGCGTTCCTCCGGGACCGTGTCCACAAGCAGTGCGCCCGCCGCCGGGCGGTAGAGCTGGGCGAAGACGCCGACCAGGCCGACCAGCGCGGTCGTGGTGAACAGGCCGTCGGTCAGCGGCACCGCCGCCGTCGCGGCGCTGGAGCCGAACATCGAGACCGCGATGGCGGTGCGCCGCCCGAAGCGGTCGGCGACCGTGCCGCCCACCGCGTTGCCGACGAAGGCGCCGAGCCCGACGACGCCGAGGGCCACGCCCGCCTGGAAAGCGGAGAACCCCTTCGACACCAGGAACAGCACCAGAAACACATTGAGGAAATTGCCGAATTTGATGAGGAACATTCCGGCGAAGATCACCCAGGCACTTCTGGGGAGTTCGCGCAATCGTCGGCGCAGGGGCTCGTCGCTCGCCGCCATGGCGGGGCTCCTTCCGGGGGACACCGGGGTCGGGGGGAGGTGATGGCCCCATGAAAGCCGCCGGTCAGAGCGGTGCCCAGAGGAAAGCGGTGGCATGAAACGGCCCGGCACGATCGTGCCCGCGCCCCGGTCCCGGGGCGGTTCTGCGTCATTCGTGCCGGGCACGGTTGTGCCAGCGGGAAAGCATTTCCAGGGCGGAATTCCTGCCGCAGAGTTCTGGCCATGACCGATCACCTGCTTCTCGTCGTCGGCGGCCGGATACAGACGCTGCGCAAGGCGGCGGCGCTGGGCATCCGCTTCGTACTGATCCAGCACAAGGACCAGTTCGTGCCGGAGGCCGCACAGCTCGCCGAGGCCGTCCTCATCGCCGACTACACCGACTGGAACACCACCCGCCCGCTCGTCGAGGCGGCCCACGAGGCCTACGGGTTCACCCGCGTCGTCTCGATCACCGAGCCCGGCCTCGTCCCGGCCGGACGGATCAGCGACCACCTGGGGCTCGGCGGCACCTCCGAGGAGGTCGCGGAGCTGCTGCGCGACAAGCACGCGATGCGCGTCCACCTCGCCGCGTCCGACTCCGCCGAGGTGCGAGCGCTCTCGGTGGCCGCCGCCGAGGTCCGAAGCGCCCAGGACCTGGTGGAGTTCGGGGCCGCGCACGGCTACCCGTTCGTCCTCAAGCCCGTGGACGCGACCGCCAGCCTCGGTGTCGTACGGATCGACGGGCCCGACCGGGCCGAGGCCGCCTGGGCCGAGGTGGAGGCGCTGCGGGCCCGCACCGACCTCCAGTGGGGCGCGTTCTTCACGATCGGCCGGTTCATCGCCGAGCAGTACATCTCCGGGCCCGAGTACAGCGTGGAGACGTTCTCCTTCGCGGGCCGCCACGTCGTGCTCGCCGTCACCGAGAAGCTGACCGGCGGCGAGGGGTTCATCGAGCTGGGGCACGCCCTGCCGGCCCGGCTCGACCCGGCCGCCGAGCGCCGGATCGAGGAGGCCGTCGCCCGCTTCCTGGACGCGGTCGGGCTCACCGACGGCGCCGCCCACACCGAGCTGCGGCTCTCGCCGTCGGGCCCGCAGATCATCGAGAGCCACAACCGGATGGGCGGTGACCGGATCTTCGACCTGCTGGACGCGGCGTTCGGCATCGACCTCGAAGAGTGGATCGTGGCCTGGCAGTTCGGGCTGATCCCGGCGCTCACCGAGCGGCCCGTCCCCCGTACGTCGGCCGCGACCCGCTTCCTTTCGGCGCGGCCCGGCACGGTGGTGGAGATCCAGGGCGCGGACGAGGCCAGGGCGCTGGAGGACGTCATCGACGTGGAGACCACCGTCCGCCCCGGCGACACCGTGGGCGAGCTGCGCGGCAACTGGGACCGGGTCGGCCAGGTGCTCACCACCGGCGCCGACACCGCCGCCGCGATCGCCACGGCCGAGCGGCTGACCGAGAAGGTCACCGTGGTCACCGAGGGAGCGGGCGCGTGAAGATCCTGCTGATCATGCGGAACACCTACGCGTGGCACCGCGAGCACATCGAGACGCTTGAGCGGATGGGGCTGGAGATCCATCTCGCCACCCAGGTCGCCGCCGCCTCGTACGACGGCCGGTTCGCCTCCGTCGTACGGCTCGAAAAGGGCCTGGAGACCGAGGAGTTGGCCGAGGTCTGCGCCAAGGCGGCCGTCGACCTCGGGATCGCGAACGCCCTCACCTTCTACGACAGCGACATCGTGGTGACCTCCCGGGTCAACCAGCTGCTCGGCCACGCCTGGCCGCGCCCCGAGGCCGACGAGATCTCCCGCGACAAGCGGCTCCAGCGGGCCTTCCTGGAGCGGCACGGGCTGCCGGGACCGCGTTCGGCGGCCGTCGCCGGTGTCGGGGCGGGGCTCGCCGCCGCCGAGTCGTTCACGTACCCCTTCATCGTCAAGCCCAGCGCGCTGGCCGCCTCCATGGGCGTCAGCCTCGTCCACGACCGGGACGGCCTGGAGCGGGCGCTCGTGGACATCACGAAACTCGTCGAGCAGTGGGGCGGCTACTTCCCCAGCGACGGCCCCGACATCGCGCTCCTGGAGGACTTCCTGCCCGGCAAGGAGGTCACCCTCGACGGGGTGGTCGTCGCCGGGCGGTTCCACCTGGTCGGGGTCACCAACAAGATGCAGATGCCGGGACCGTACTTCGAGGAGGACTTCTACACGCTGCCGTTCCGCACCCCCGAGGAGGAGCCGGAGCTGGTGGCCGTGGCCGAGGGGATCGTGGCGGGTCTCGGCGTCGAGCACTGCCTGTTCAACGCCGAGTTCCGGCAGGACGCCGAGGGCCGCTACCGGGTCGTGGAGTTCGCCACCCGGATGAGCGGCGGCCAGAACTACCGCAATCTGCGCGAGGTCCACGGCATCGACGCGGTCCGCCTCTACGCCAAGGCCGTGCTCGCCGGGGACGACCCCGCGGCGCGCGCCGCGATCCTCACCGGCGAGGTGCCGCGCGCCGCCGTCCCGCGCGCCGCCACCTGCATCAAGTTCGCCTACCGGACCGGCACGCTGGTCCGCAACAACCCCGGCGACGCCTTCCACTCGCCGTACTTCCGCTCGTACATCCCCGCCTCCCGGCCCGGCGACCGGCTGCGGCGCGCCCCCGAGGGCTGGTACGAGATCGCCGGCTCGCTCGCGGTGGCCGCGCCCTACCGGGAGAGCGCCGACATCGACCGGGTCGAGCGGATCGCCGCCGACCTCGACGAACGCCTGGACGTCGTGGTCGTACCGGCCACTTCAGCTGCCTGACCTGCGAGAACGAGCGAGAACAAGCGGAAAGAGCTCTACGTGCACGCCACCGACCCCGTGTTCCGCATGGGCATCACGGAACCCACCGCCATCGACCCCTACAAGGCCCAGGAAGGGGAGGGAATCCTGGTCTGCAAGGCCCTGTTCACCGGGCTGCTCGCGCTCGACGAGGACGGCGGGCTCGTCCCGGCCACCGCCTCCTCCTGGCACAGCGACGCGACGGCGACCACCTGGACCTTCACCCTGCGCACCGACACGGTGTTCAGCGACGGCGAGCCGGTCACCGCCCACAGCTTCGTCCGGGGGTGGACCCGGGCGCTCGACCCGGCGGCCAACACCGAGACCGCCTACCACCTGGCCGGGGTCCGCTCCTTCCGCGCCGAGAGCGACGACACGCTGGTGGTCGAACTGGCCGAGCCGGACGTCGAGTTCGACCTCAAGACCCTCCAGCCCGTCTTCAGCCCGGTGCCCAGCGGCGCGGGCCCGGCGCTGAACCCGGTCTACAACGACCTGCCGGTCGGCAACGGCCCCTTCAAGATGGCCGGGCCCTGGCGCCACGGCGAGTCGATCCACCTGGTCCGCAACGACCTCTGGTCCGGCCCCGCGCCCGAGGTCGAGGAGGTCAGGATCGACATCCTCGACCCGGTCACGGCCCTGGACGACGAGTACGAGCGGTTCCTCGACGGCACCTACGACTACGCCCGCATCCCGCCCGCCCGCACCGCCGAGGCCGCCGCCCACCACGGCTTCCTGGAGCAGGAGGGCGCGGGGCTCTTCTACCTCATCCCGTTCTGCCACCGGGCGCCGATGGACTCGCTCGACGCCCGCCGGGCGCTGTCGGCCGCCATCGACCGGCAGGGCCTGATCGACACGTACTTCCAGGGCCACCGCACGGCCGCCCACTCGCTGCTCTCGCCCTGGTTCGGCAAGGCCCACACGCCTCGTACGGAATTCGGCGAGGACGAGGACTGGACGGCGTACGACCCCGGGCGGGCCAGGGCCGCCGCCCTGCGCGCCGGGCTCCCGCCGGGCAGCCGCGTCGACTTCGCGTACAACACGGGCGCGGGCCACGACGACTGGGTGCGCGCGCTCGCCGACGGGCTGCGCGAAGTCCTCGGCTGGGACGTCGAGCTGCTCCGCACCGACGCGCGCGGCCTGGTCGATCACCGCACCTCGCTCGCCGCCGCCGGGTTCTGCCGGGCGGGCTGGGCCTGCGACTACCCGACCCCCGACAACATGCTCTTCCCGCTGCTGCACTCCTCGTGCACCGCGCCCGACGCGGAGGGCAGCGCCCACGGCGACAACGAAGGCCGGTACGTCAACGCGGAGTTCGACGCCCTGGTGGCGCTCGGGCGCGCCTCCACCGACCCGGCCGAGCGCGCCGGCGCCTGGCGGCGCGCCGACCGCACGGCCATGGCCGACCTGGCCCTGATCCCGCTCTGGTACCGCACCGACCAGCGGGTGCACGCCGCCGACCGGATCGCGGGCCTGCGCATCGACTTCGACGGCAACCCCACCCTGACCACTGTCACCTCAAGGAGCACCACACGATGAGCGCCGCGACCATGACGACCCCGGTGTACGACATCCTCGGTGTCGGCTTCGGGCCGGCCAACCTCGCCCTGGCGATCGCCCTGGAGGAGCGCGACTCCCCGCTCACCGCCCGCTTCCTGGAGGCCCGCCCGACCCCCGAGTGGCAGCCCGGGATGCTGCTCGACGGCTCCGACATCCAGAACCACCCCAGCCGCGACCTGGTCACCCTGCGCAACCCGCGCAGCCGTTACAGCTTCCTCAACTACCTGCACGAGCAGGGCCGGTTGCTGCGCCACCTGAACCTGCCGTCGGAGTTCCCGCTGCGCAAGGAGTACGCCGGGTACATCCGCTGGGCCGCCTCCTTCTTCACGCACCTGGTCGACTGCAACCAGCGGGCCGCCACCGTCGAGGTCGTCGAGGCGAACGGGGAGCGGCTGTACGAGGTGACCACCATGGCGGGCGACCGCTATCTGGGCCGCACCCTGGTCATGGGCCCGGGCCGCACCCCGTACGTCCCCGCCCCCTACGACTCGGTCCGCACCCCGCGCGTCTTCCACCTCACCCAGTACCTGCCCCGCCTCGCCGAGCTGACCGGCCAGGGCCGCGAGCCGGAGGCGGTCGCGGTCATCGGCGGCAGCCAGAGCGCGGTGGAGCTCGCCCTGGACCTGAGCCGCCGCTTCCCGCGCACCAAGGTCACCACGTACACCCGCTCGCACTCGCTGCGGCTCAAGGACACCAGCCCGTTCAGCGAGGAGGGCTACTTCCCCGAGTTCACCGACTACTACTTCCAGGCCTCCCGCGAGGGCAAGAAGGCGCTGGACGCCTATATGCACGGCACCAACTACTCCTCCGCCGACGGCGACGTGCTGCGCGAGCTGTACCTGACCATCTACGAGCAGGAACTCGACGGCGAGCAGCGGGTGTTCGTGCGCGGCAACCACGAGGCCGTCGCCGTGCGCGAGGACGGCGAGCGGGTCGCGCTCGACTTCCTGGAGCGGCACACCGGCGAGCGCGTCACCGACACCGTCGACTTCGCGGTCCTGGCCACGGGCTTCCGCAACATGGGCCCGGCGCCGCACGAGGAGCTGTGCCCGCCGCTGATGGCGCCGCTCGCGGACCGGTTCGCCGCCGAGCCGGACGGGCGGCTGCTCGTCGACGCCGACTACGCGCTGCGGCCGGTCGCGGACGGGGTCCCGCCGCTCTTCCTCAACGGGCTGTGCGAGTCCAGCCACGGCATCGGCGACGCGGGTTCCTTCAGCCTGCTCTCGCTGCGCGCCGCCACCCTCGCCGACGCCCTGGCCGCCCGGCTCACCGCCTCCGCCACCGACCGCAGCGCCGCCCTCGCCGCCGCCTGACCGGAAAGACAGACGATTCCCATGACCGCCACCGTCGACCACGCGGCGCCCGGCCACACCGGCCCGCGCGTCACCGGCTCCCTGCCGGGCCCCCGCAGCGCCGAACTGCTCGGCCGCCAGGCCCGCCGCGAGTCCAACTCCCGCTCCTACCCGCGCAAACTGCCCATCGCCATCCGCAAGGGCCGGGGCAGTTACGTCGAGGACCTGGACGGCAACGTCTTCCTGGACTTCCTCAGCGGCGCCGGCGTCCTCTCGCTCGGCCACAACCACCCCGAGCCGCTGGCCGCCGCCCACCGCCAGCTCGACGAGTTCGTGCACGGCCTGGACTTCCCGACCCCGGTCAAGGACGAGTTCACCGAGCTGACCATCGGGATGCTGCCGGAGCCGATGCGCGAGCGCACCCGGATCCACTTCTGCGGCCCCACCGGCGCCAACGCCGTCGACGCGGCCCTCAAGCTCTGCAAGACCGCCACCGGCCGCGAGGAGGTCATCACCTTCCAGGGCGGCTTCCACGGCGCCACCATGGCCGCGATGAGCGTCACCGGGCTCGTCGAGCAGAAGGAGCCGGTACGCGGCCGGATGCCGGGGGTGCACTTCTTCCCGTACTCCAACTGCCACAGCTGCCCCCTGGGCCTCAAGCGCGACAGCTGCCAGGTCAACTGCGCGGCCTTCCTGGAGCGCGCCCTGACCGACGTCAACGGCGGCATCACGCTGCCCGCTGCCGTCATCATGGAGCTGGTCCAGGGCGAGGGCGGGGTGATCCCGGCCGAGGTCGAGTTCGTCCAGCGGGTGCGCGAGGTGACCCGGCGGCTCGGCATCCCGCTGATCGTCGACGAGGTGCAGTCCGGCTGCGGCCGCACCGGCACCTGGTTCGCCTTCGAGCAGTACGGCATCGAGCCGGACGTGGTCTGCGCCTCCAAGGCGCTCAGCGGCATGGGCCTGCCCGCCGCCGTCATCCTCTACGACGAGAAGCTGGACACCTGGGCGCCCGGCGCCCACACCGGCACGTTCCGGGGCAACCAGCCGGCCTTCGCGGCCGGGGTCGCCACCATGAAGGTGGTGCGGCGCGACGGCGTCCTGGAGAACGTCCGGGCCCGCGCCGACCAGCTGATGGTCCACCTCCAGGGCCTGCGCGCGCTCAGCCCGTACGTGGCCGACGTGCGCGGACTCGGCCTGATGACCGGCGTCGAGCTCACCGACCCGGCCACCGGCCGGCCCGCCACCGTGCTCGCCAAGCGGGTGCAGTGGGAGGCGGTCAGCCGGGGCCTGATCCTGGAGCTGGGCGGGCGCGACGACTGCGTCGTACGGATGCTGCCGCCGCTCAACTGCACGGCCGACGAGATCGACGCGGCGGGCCGCATCCTGCGCGAGGCGCTCACGGCGGCGCTGGCGGCGCTCGCGGCCGGGGGTGCCCGATGACGGACCTCCAGGACCTGGTCGTCGCCGGTTTCGGGCCCTCCGGGATCGCGCTCGCGGCCGCCGTCGAGGACCACGACGACGCCACCGGCGGCGCCCCGCTCGCCGTCCGCTATCTGGAGAAGGCCGCCGACTCGGCCTGGCAGCCCAACCTGGTGCTGCCCGGCACCGACATCCAGCACCACTTCCTGCGCGACTTCGCCACCCCGCGCGACGCCCGCTCGCGCTTCACCTTCCCCCACTACCTCCAGCAGAGCGGCCGCTTCTACCCGTTCACGCTGATGGGCGGCTACGTCAGCCGCATCGAGTGGTCGGACTACGTGCAGTGGGCGGCCCGCCAGGTGCGCGGCCCGGTGGACTACCACCGCGAGGTGATCGCGGTGGAGCCGCTGGCCGACGCCGACGGGCGGGTGCGCGCCGCCCGGGTGACCGCCCGCGACACCCGCGACGGCTCGCTGCACACCGTCGAGGGCCGCAACGTGGCCCTGGCCACCGGCCACGAGGCGTATGTGCCGGACACCTTCCGCCCGTACCTCGGCGAGCGCGTCTTCCACGCCTCCCGGCTGCTGCCGTCGCTTGCCGCGCTCGGGCCGCTGCGGCGGGTCGCGGTGATCGGCGCGGGCCAGACGGCCGGCGAGATCGTGCTGCACCTGGCCGCCCAGAACCCGGACGCCGAGATCCACTCGGTGGTACGGCACGCGGGCTTCCGGATGTACGAGCTCGGCCACTTCAGCAACGAGGTCTACTTCCCCGACGAGACCGACTACTTCTACGCCCTGGAGGGCGAGCAGCGCGAGCGCGCGCTCGGCCAGGCCCGCGCCACCAACTACGCGGCGGTCGACCCGGACGTGTCCACCGCGCTCTACCAGGCCGTCTACCAGGACCGCTTCACCGGGCGCGAGCGCCTGCACATGCACAAGCGGACCGAGATCACCGGTGTGGACGTCGACGGGGAGCGGGTGCTCCTGGAGACCGAGGAGGTCTTCACCGGCGAGCGCGGCCGCATCGAGGCCGACGCCGTGGTGGTCTGCACCGGCTACCGCGAGGCCGCCCTGCCGTCCCAACTGGCCGCGTTCACCCCGTACTTGAGGCTGGACGAGCGAGGCCGCCCCGAGGTGACCCGCGCCTACCGGGCCGAGACCACCGACGACTGCGAGGTGGGCCTCTACCTCGACGGCCTCACCGAGTGGCGGCACGGCATCGGCAGCGCCACCTCCTTCAGCCAGATGGCCGCCAAGGCCGACACCGTCCACCGCGACCTGCGCAGCCGCCTGCGCGCGCCCGTCGCCGTATAAACCCTTCGATTGGACCCGTACGCATGCACATCTTCAGCGCTCACGACGACGACATGGTCTTCGAGGAGCCGTACAACGTCAGCGGCCGGCGGATCTTCCCCTGGCCCGAGGCCGTCGAGGAGCCCGGCTGGGGCGGCGCCTGGGTGGACGTCGCGCCCGGCGCCACCTCCACGCCGCACGACCACGACGAGAACGAGATGTTCTTCATCGTCGAGGGCAGCGGTGTGATGCGGATCGGCGAGGAGCGGCGGCGGGTGCGGGCCGGGGAGACGGTCTTCATCACCCCGTTCCAGGACCACGACCTGACCAACGACGGCGACACCAAGCTGCGGTTCGTCACCATCTGGTGGGGCGGCGCCGAGGCGGTCGCCCGCGAACGCGCCAAGTGGGCGGCCGAGTTCGGCATCGCCGAGGGCGCAGGGGCCGGCGCATGAGCCCCATCGTCCACGCGCACGCCGACGCCGTCGTGGTCGGCGGCGGGGTGATCGGCGCGGCCATCGCCCACCAGCTCGCCCTCGCGGGCCTCGGCCGGATCGTCCTGTGCGACCAGGGCCGGGTCAACGCCCAGGGCGCCACCTCCCGCTCCGGCGGACTGCTGCGGCTGCACCACACCGCACGCGCCGACACCCGCCTCGCCGCCCGCAGCCTGCCCGTCTTCGAGCAGTGGTCCGACGTCATCGGCGGCGACTGCGGCTACCGCCGCACCGGCTTCGTCATGACCGTCGGCGAGAACCACGCCGACGACCTGCGGCACAACGCGGCCGCCGCCACCGAAGCGGCCGGCTACCGCCGGGTCGAGGTCATCGACCCGGCCGAGCTGAAGGAGCTCTACCCCGGCCTTCGCACCGAGGGCGTGGCGCTCGCCGCGTACGAGCCGGAGGGCGGCTACGCCGACCCGATGGCCGCCTCCGCCTCGCTGCTCACCGCCGCCTACCGGCTCGGCGTCTCGCCGTCCGAGGGCATCCGGGCGCTCAAGGTCCTGGAGCACGCGGGCACGGTCACCGGGGTGCTCACCTCCATCGGCCGCATCGACGCGCCGCTGGTGGTGCTCGCCGGGGGCGCCTGGGGCTCGGCGCCCGCCGAGTACCTCGGCATCCACATCCCCGTCACCGCCCGCCGCATCGGCCTGGCCCAGGCCGAGCTGCCCGGCGCCGGGCGGCGCGGCTCCGCCGCCTCCGTACCGACCTGCATCGACGACACCACCGGCAGCTACTTCCGGCCCGACGGCCTGGACCGCTTCTACTTCGGCGTGCCCAGCAAGCCCGACACCGAACTCGGCCGGGACGTCGAGCCGTTGACCGAGGCCGAGCTGGAGTCCGCCCTGAACGCCATCGCGGACCGGGTGCCGGCCGCGGCCGCCGCGCCGCTCGCGGGCACCCGCTCCGGCCTCGACGGCTACACCCCCGACAAGCGCCCGGTGGTGGGCGCGGCCGGACCCGACGGGCTCTACCTCGCGCTCGGCTTCAGCGGCGGCGGCTTCAAGCTCGCCCCCGCCGTCGCGGAGCTGGCGGCCAAGGAGATCACCGAGGGCGGCGCCGTCCCCGGCAAGGCGGTCCAGGAGCTCCTGGAGCCCTACCGCCCCCAGCGGTTCCTGGCGGGCCGCCCGATCCGGCCGGAGGCGCCGTATGACCACATGTGAGCGCAAGCGGGGCTGGCGGGCGGTGCTGCGCGAGGACGTCGAGACCGTCCTCGCCAAGGACCCGGCCGCCGGATCCCGCGCCGAGGTCCTGCTCTACCCGCACATCCACGCCCTGTGGACCTACCGGGTGGCGCACTGGCTCTGGGGGCGCGGCCACCGCGTCGCCGCCCGCGCCCTGTCCCTGTTCGCCCGCGCGGTCTCCGGGATCGAGATCCACCCGGGCGCGCGGATCGGCCGCCGCTTCTTCATCGACCACGGTACGGCCGTGGTCATCGGCGAGACCGTCCGCATCGGGGACGACGTGATGCTCTACCACCAGGTCACGCTCGGCTCGGTCGGCTGGTGGAAGGACCTGCGCCGCCCGTCCGGGGCCCGCCGCCACCCCGTGATCGGGGACCGGGTGGTCATCGGCACCGGCGCCAGCGTCCTCGGCCCGGTCACCGTCGGCCCGGACTCGCGCATCGGCGCGCACTCGGTCGTCCTGGACGACCTGCCCGCCCGCAGCCGGGTGGTCGCGGCGACCTCGGACGCGCTGCCACCGCTGGAAACGCCCGCGGAAACGTCCGTGGCGACGCCCCTGGAAACCCGTCTCTTCTCCGACTTCTCCGAAGGAACCCCCACCTCATGACCTCGTACGTCGTCACCAGCGCCCCGCCCAACCCCAACGGCGACCTGCACCTGGGCCACCTCTCCGGCCCGTTCCTCGGTGCGGACGTGCTCGCCCGCCATCTGCGCCAGACCGGCCACGACGTGCACTACGTCGGCTACTCCGACGAGCACTCCTGCTATGTGCCGCGCAGGGCCGCCGAGATCGGCTCCACCGCGTACCCCACGGCGAAGCTCTTCGGCGACCGCATGGAGGAGACGCTCTCGCTCGGCGCGATGCACCACGACTGGTTCACGCGCCCGCTCACCGACGACACCCACACGGCCTTCGTCCAGCGCTTCTTCCTCGAACTGTGGGAGTCGGGCGCCCTGGAGGTCCAGGAGCTCCCGGTCTTCCACTGCGCCGACTGCTCGCGCTATCTGTACGAGGCGGAGGTGCGGGGCGAGTGCCAGTTCTGCGCCGAGCCGTCGGACGGCGTGTACTGCGAGGCGTGCGGCCTGCCGCAGGACCCGGCGGGCCTGGCGGCACCGAAGTGCACGGCGTGCTGGAAGACGCCGGAGACGACGACCCTGCGCCGGATCGTCTTCCCCCTGGAGAACTACCGCGAGCGCCTGGAGTCCTACTACGCCTCGGCCCAGGCCAAGGCGGAGTGGCGGCCGAGGCTGCGGGAGTACCTGGACGGCCTGTTCGCGCGCGAGCTGCCCGCGACGCCGATCAGCCGCGAGGCGTCGTACGGCGTCCCCGTCCCGCTGCCCGGCTGGGAGGGCCACATCCTCGACACGTGGTTCAGCGGGATCTGGGGCTACGCGGCGGCGACGGCGAGGCTGACGGAGGCGAACGGCGACGCGGAGGGCTGGTCGGCGCTCTGGACGGACCCGGCCACCCGGATCGTCAACTTCATCGGCTTCGACTGCTCGTTCTCGCACGCGGTGCTGTGGCCCGCGCTGCTGCTCGCCCAGGGCGAGCTGACACTGCCGTCCCAGGTGGTGATCAACGAGTTCTACCGCCTGGAGGGCGACAAGTTCTCCACCAGCCGGGGCCACGCGATCTGGGGCGGCGAGTTCCTGCGCCGCGTCAACGCGGACGCGCTCCGCTTCCACCTGTGCCTGACCGGCCCCGAGCGGGAGCAGAACAACTTCTCCATGAAGGAGTTCGCGGACACGGTGAGCACGGTGCTGGCGGGGGGCCTGGAGCGGTGGACGGACACGGTCCTGGACCTGCTGGCGCAGGACTTCGGGTCGCGGGTGCCGGAGGGGGCGGCCGTGCCCGAACGCGCGCAGTTGGAGGGCGAGATCGCGGCGGCGCTCGGCGCGGAGTCCTTCTCCCCCCAGCGGGCGGCGGCGGCCATCGCCACGGTGGTGGACCGGGCGACGGACGACCTGCGCGAGCTGGCGCTGCTGCGGGCGTCGGGCCCGCGCGAGCGGTACGCGGCCCGGCTCGCCGCGCACGCCGAGCTGCTCGCGGCGGTCGCGGTGACGGCCGCGCCGCTGATGCCGGGCTGGTCGGCGTTCCTGGCGGGCCACCTGGGCCTGCCGGTGGACCAGGCGACGCGGATGCCGAGCTGGTCGGCGCCGGCGGGCCCGCTGCTGCCGGCCGGGAGCCCGGTTCCGGCGGCGGTCCCGCTGTTCTTCCACGAACTGTCGTGAGACGGACGCTGGGTTCGGTCCTGGGCCTGGGCACCCTCCTGCTCCCGGCGGCCCTGGCCCCGGTCTCCCCGTGGACGGTCCTGCTGGTGTCGGTGGTGCTGGCGGTTTGGTGCGCGGTGGTGGCGCGATCGGGCGGCACGGCGGCCGACGGCCCGTTGGCGTTCGTACGGTCCCGGCTCGGCCCCGGCGCGGCGCGCCTGCTGTCGGGGCTGTACTTCGCGGGGATCGCGTGCGGGCAGGCGGGGGTGGCGCTGGGGGCGGGGGTGTTCGCGGGGGTGTGCCCGTACGGGGTGGCGGTCTTGGTCCTGCTGACGGCGGCGGTGTGCGCGACGCGTGAACTCCCCTTGTCCGTACGCCGGTTTCGCCTCCCGGCGGTGCTGGTCCTGGCGGGGGCGTGGTGGCTGTCGGGCGGGACGGGGACGGCGCCGACGGCCTCGCCCGCGGCGGCGGTGGTGGTGCTGTTCGGGTGGGTGGGGTTGGAGGGGGCGGTACCGGCCGCCGGGCCGCGCGTTTTCCCCCACCCCGCCCCTTCCCGAAAGCCCTCCGGCGGGCGGCCGGGGGCTCCGCCCCGGACCCCGTTCGTCTGCGGACCGTGCTGGGTTGCTCGCGCAGTTCCCCGCGCCCCTGAATGCGCCCCGGGATGCCGCGCAGCGGCACTCAAGGGGCGCGGGGAACTGCGCGACCAGCCACATGCGGTCCGCAGACGAAGCATCCGGCCGACCGCCCAGGCCACGCGGCGGAGCCGCAAATGTCACAGCCGGGAAGGGGCGGGGTGGGGGCTCCTCCTCGGGCTCGGCGGCGCCACCGGCGTCTACCTCCTCCTGCTCTCGCCCCCGGCCCACCTCATCCCCCCGGCCGCACTCCTGCGCCCCGCCTCCACCACCCTCTGCCTCCTCTACTGCTGGACCAACCTCCGCGCCACCGGAGCCCATTGGGCCGAGGCCAGCCGGAAGAGACCCAGCCCCCTCCCCGCCGCAGCCCTCGCCCTCGGCGCGCTCGGCACCGGGCTCCCCCTCCCCGTCCTCCTCCTCGCCCCCGGCGCCGCAACCGCCGGCATCTACCTCCTCATCGCCCTCGCGGCCCTCTTCCCAAGGAGTTCACGTCATGTCGAAGACCAGCAAGGTGCTGCGCACCTCGCCCGCTGACCCGGCCGTCGCCGCCGCCCACTTCCACCGCCGCTTCACCTTCGAGGCCGACGTCGCCGACGTGCACGCCGACATCGAGGCCGGCGCCGACCGCTTCGTGCTCGTCGACAGCCGGGGCGCCGACGCGTGGGCGCAGGGGCACATCCCGGGGGCCGTGCACCTGCCGACCGACGACATCCCCGCCCGGGCCGCCGAGCTCGTGCCGCCCGGGAGCGTCGTCGTCACGTACTGCTGGGGTCCGGGCTGCAACGGCGCGACCCGGGCCGCGTACGCCTTCGCCAGCAGCGGGTACCAGGTGAAGGAGATGCTGGGAGGGTTCGAGTACTGGGCGAGGGAGGGGTTCCCGGTGGAGGACGACGGTGGGGTGCGGCGGGGCGCGCCCGACCCCCTCACCGCCCCCGTCACCGGCGCCGCCTGCGGGTGCTGACCCCGGCGCCGTACGCCTACAACAGGCCGTACTCCGCCGCCCGCTGCCCCAGCTGGAACCGGCTCTGCGCGTTGAGCTTCTCCATCAGCTCGGAGATGAGCCGCCGTTCGCTGCGCAGGGAGATCCCCAGGCGCCGCGCGGCGGCCTCGTCCGTATAGCCCTGGGCGAGCAGCCGCAGCAGTTCGCGCGGCTGCGAGCCGGGGTCGTCGAGGCTGCGGCGCGGCGGCTCGCCGAACGGCGTCGCCGTCTCCCACACCGCGTCGAACAGCGCGCAGAACGCCGCCACCGCCCCCGGCTCCCGCAGCAGCACCGCCCCCTGCGCGGAGTCGGCCGGGTCGATCGGCACCATCGCGGCCTCCCGGTCGCAGATGTACATCCGCATCGGCAGCGCGGGCACCGTCCGCACCCCGCCGCCGCGTTCGGTGAGCCAGCGCGCGTGCTCGAAGCTCGCGGGGTCGTTGCGGATGGAGTCCAGATAGATCGTGCGGATGCGCACCCCCCGGGCGAGCAGCTCCTGGGACAGCGGCTCGCTCGCCTTGTACGACTCCGGGCTCTGCGCCCCGCCCGGCATGAACGCCACCGACTCGGCGCGGATGCGCGAGCTGAGCTCGGTGAGCTTGGCGCGTACGGCCCCGATGCCCTGGAACCGTTCCGCCTCGTGCGTCTCGCGGGCCGGGTGGAGCTCGGCGTACTGCGAGAGCAGCGCGCTGGCGGCGGCCTGGCTCTCGGCGAGCGCCCGGTGCCGCTGGGCGATCTCGGCCTGCTGATGGGCGAGCAGCGAGTCGAGCGCGGCCTTCGGGTTCACCGCCCGCAGCCGCCCGTCGCTGCGCCAGGACGGGGCCAGGAGCGAGAGGCGGGTCAGTTCCTCCAGGTCCGAGCGGACTTCGTCCTCGGGTCTTCCCAGGGTGTCCACCACCCCCGGAACCCCTAGTTCCGGCTGTCTGAGAATCAACCGGTACAGCGTGTCGGATTGTTCGGTCAGCCCAAGTGGAACGAGCACGGATTTCCCCCCCGGCGCGTGTGTGGAGCGGCTCGCACATGGAGCGCACCGACAGCGCTGGCGGCGGGGGAAGAAGCCCCGGAGTGACCCGGCGCCCGTGCGGCCTCCCCAAAGGGCGATCTTTGTCGAGTGGATTGTGCAGACCACTCGCCGCCTGCACAAACGCCGTCCATTACGCGGACAGTCACGGTCATGACCGTCCGTCACTACGGGGCTGACGTTGCTGTGAGCCCCCTGTGCGACTCAGGGGAGGGGCTTCGGTTACCCCCGGGTGGCACGGTCGTGTCAGGGTCCTTTGTGCCAGCCGAAATCCGCGACACGGGCCCTGCGCGCTCGGCACGATGGTGCTCGCCGGAAGGGAAAGAAACCGGCCAAACCGACCACATCGAAGAAGAGGGTTTCCCATGCGCCGCAAGGTCGTCTCCACGCTCCTCACGGTCACCGCCGCCGCCCTGCTCGGCCTCTGCGGTGCCACCCTCGCGGCCACCCCCTCCCACCAGGCCGTCACCGCCGCCCCCGCCGAGCCGGGCTGGGACTCCGCGGGCGTCTGACCAGCGCCTCGCGCAACGCCGAGGGGCCCGGACCGTACGAAAACGGTCCGGGCCCCGGTGCTTTGGATCAGGCGTTACCTGTGCGCTCCCCTCGACCGCCGCGACCTCAGGCCCAGTGCGCCCAGGCCCACCGCGAGGGCCACCGCCCCGGCCGCCGGGATCAGCAGCCACAGCACGTCGCCCGCGCCGGTCGGCGGGAGCTCCGGGTCGGTGGGGGAGGGGCTCGGCGTCGGGGACGGGGGCGTGTCGCCGTAGTCGTTGGTGTAGGTCACCGTCGACGAGCCGGTGGCGCGGACGGTCCCGTCCGCCTCGCCGTCGCTGTCGGCCACCGTCACCTTCGCCCCGGCCGGCGCGTCGGTCTCCTTGACCGTGCAGGTCGCACCCTTGAGCACGGTGATCTTCCGGCTGCCGCCCGCTTCCAGTGCGAACTCGCGGTCGGCTTCCGGGAGGTCAAGCGGTGCGCCCCGCACCTCGCAGGCGACCGTGAAGGTGAACGGGCCCTTGCCCGCGCCCGCCGTGCCCACCACCCGCTTGGCCACGGTCAGTTCGGCCGCGTCGAAGACGTTGGTCGCCGTGACGGTGACGGCGTCGTTCTCGCCGCCGCCGATCACCACCGCCCGGCCGGGCTCGCCGTGGTCGACGGACGACGAGGTCGCGCCGCCGTCGTCGGCCTCCTCGGCCCAGCACCGCGCGCCCTTCGGCAGCGGGAAGCCGAGGTCGTCGACGGTCCGCTCGCCCGAGCCGGTGATCTCGTACCGGCGCCGGTCCACGACCGTTGTGCTCTGGCCCTTGGCGGTCTCGACCGTGCAGGTCAGGAGTAGGGCGTAGGTGCGGTCCTCGCCGAACCGGGACGCCGAACCCGTCACCTTCTTGGTCAGCTTGAGCGTGCCGGTGGCGTAGGTGTTCCTGGCCGTGACGGTGAGGTGCGGGCGGTCCTTGGTGACGATCGCCGCCGTGGCGTGGCTGCCGTGGTCCACGGTCGTCGAGGTGGCGCCGCCGTCGGCCGTCTCCTCGGCCCAGCAGCGGGCGCCGAGCGGTAGCGGGGTGTCGATGTCCAGGGTCTGCCCGGCGGCGAGCGCGTACCGCTTGCGGATCACGAAGGCGACCAGCGGGTCGCCGTCCGCGTTCTCGCCCTCGCGCACACAGGTGACGCGGAAGGCGAACTCCTTGGCGTACGGGGCGTCGTCCGGCGCCCCGACCACCTGCTTGACCAGCGAGAGACGGCCGGTCGAGAAGGTGTTGGCCACGTCGACCGCCACCGTGGCCGGGGCCCCCTCGCCGATGGTCACCGGGCCCACCGGCGCCGGGGCCGCGTCCGCGCCCGCCGGGTCGACCTCGGTCACCGTGCACTCCGCGCCGACCGGCAGGTCGTCGATCACCGCCGTCAGCCGCGGCGCCTTGACGGTGGCCGTGCGGATCACCGCGTCCCGGTGGCCGTTGAACGTACAGGCCACCCGGAAGCGGAAGGTGCGGTCGGCGAACTGGGCGCCCGTGCCCTGGATCCGCTTGACGATCTTCAGCGCGCCCGTCTCGAAGGCGTTGGTGACCGTGAGCCCGGCCGTCTCGTCCGGGACCGATCCGATGACCGCCGTCTTCGGGTCGCTCGACCCGGTGGCGGTGACGACGACCGAGGTCGCGCCCCCGCCGCCCGGCTCGGTGGCGGTGCAGCGCGCGCCCCGGGGCAGGGTGTCGACGGACTGCTCGCCGCCGCCGTCGAAGCTCAGGTCCTTGGGGAAGCCGGTGAGGCGGTTCCCGTTGAAGGAGCAGTCGACCCGGACCGTGAACGGCCCCTTGCCCACCTCACCGGCCGCGGGCCCGGTCACCGCCTTGCGGACCTTGAGTGAGGCGTTGGTGTACGTGTTGGTGATGGTGACGTGCTGGCCCTCCTCGTCCGGGGTCGCCGGGGTGATGGTGACCTCCGAGGCGTTCGCCTCGCCCAGGCTGGAGCTGTGCGCGCCCGCCGAGTCGGTCTCCCACACCTTGCAGCGGGCCCCGGCCGGGACCCCGACCAGCGCCATCGGCGTGTACAGCGTGACCTCGAAGGTGCCGTCGCGGACGGTCACCGGCCGGCCGCCGGTGGGCGTCACCGTGCAGCGGTACGCGAGGGTGTACGGGCCGAGCGGCACTCCGTCCGGCGGGTTCTCGGCGACCTTGTCGACGCGCAGGTTGCCGAACCGCATCCCGACGCCGACCTTGGGCGGCTCGGTCGTCGGCAGCACCTCGGGGTGCCCGTTCCGCAGGACGGTCTCGGAGTGCGCGAAGGAGTTCCAGGCGATCGCCGGGGCGCCCGGCCGGTCCAGGTCGACCGGCGACGCCATCGGCATCCGCACGAACACCTCACCGCCCGGCGCGAGCGGCTGCGGGAAGCCGATCCGCAGCTCCGCGCCGCTCGCCTGAGCCGTGTACGCCGCGTCCCACTCGGCGTGCGCGCAGTCCCGCCGGGGCGTGGCGATCAGGTCGGAGCAGGCGTTGGCGACGGTCGCGTACCGGGTGGTGAGGGTGCCGGTGCCGATCAGCGCGGGCGGCCCGGCGAGCCGGGGGCGGGGGTTCCACTCGGTGCCGCGCTGCTGGTTGCCGAGCAGCACCCCGGTGTCGCCCTGGTACGGGAAGATGTCGAGCAGCCGGATCTCCGTGGTCGGGTCGGTACCGGAGTTGACCGCCCGGATCAGGTAGTCGAAGTGCTCGCCGGGCTGCACGAGCGCGGTGCACGGGAACTGCGTGTAGGTGCGCCCGCCCTGCTTGAGCACCGGGCACGCGGGCGAGTCCAGCGGTACGTACTGCCTGGTCACCGTGTTGTAGAAGGCCAGCTCCGCGTTGCCCGCCACCCACTTGGTGGCCTCGAAGGCGGTGCCCGCGAGCGTGGTGATCTCGGCGCGCGAGGTGCAGTAGCGGCCCTTGCCGTACGCCTCGCCGTCCACCACCTGGCCGTCGCGCGGCGAGTTGATCAGGCAGGTGAGGTCCTGGCGGCCCTCGGAGCCGGCGCCGAACTCGTTCTGCGCGACCGAGTCGCCCGGCACGCCCGGGGCGAGCTTCACCTGGAACGTGATCCTGATTTCGGTGCCGGGCAGCATCGTCCAGGACGGCCAGCGCCAGCGCGGTGCGGTCACCCGGCCGTCGGGGCCGCGCCCCGGCTCGTACACCGGGTCGGGCGGCGGGGGAGTCCCGGCCGGGACCGTATAGCCGACCTTGAACGGCAGCCCGCGCTCCCCTGCGTACGCCTCGTCGAAGCGCAGCAGGTCCGGGACGGGGTCGGCGACGACGAGCCCCGGGACCGGGCCGGTGCCGGTGTTGCGCACGGTCAGGGTGAACGGGGCGGTCTCACCGGGGCCGATGCGCGAGTCCGGGGTCTTGGCCACGTCGAGCTGGGCCGTGCCCTGCTTGACCTTGAGGGTGGCGGTGGTGTCCCCGAAGTCGAAGAGGGTGCCGGGCTGCTGGAGCCGGGATTCTCCCGCGCCGCTCGCGGTGTCGCTCAGCTCGTCCGGGATCTCGGTGGTCGGCGCCGAGCGCAGGAACTGCCGGGCCGCGACCTTGAAGCAGACGGTGACCGGGCAGGCGTCGGCGCGGCGGGCCGGGCCCGGGGTCAGGACGTATCCGCCGGTCGAGCTGGTGAACGTCCAGCGCAGGCCGCGCACTTCGGCCGCGCTCACCCCGGCGGGCAGCCCGGGCGTACTGGACCCGGTCGTGGTGCCGTCGATGAACACCGGCGGGGTGGCGGCGCACCCGGTGGTGCAGGCGTCGACCCGCACCCGGTCGGCGCCCGGCGGGAAGGTGACCCCGCCCAGGCGCACGAAGTCGACGGCGTCGTAGAAGTCCGCGTCGACGTCGGTGACGACCAGCTGCCTGAGGTTGACGTTGCCGGTGTTCTCGGCGCGGATGCGCACGTCCGGCTCCTGGCGCGGCACCCCGGGCAGGGTGCGGGCCACGGTGGAGGGGGCGAGGGTCTTCTGCACCGAACCGGCGGCGTTCGCGGGCTTGGTGGTGCTCTCCTCGGCGGTGCAGTAGTCGCCGCCCACGGGCTTGCCGTCGGAGGTGATCCGCGCGCAGTTGCGGAAGGACACGCCGTCCGCGACGCCGTCGCGCCGCACCACCTCGACCTCGACGATGATCCGGCCGTTCTGCGGCGGCAGCCCGCCGTCGGCGAGCCGGGCGCGCACCCCCTTGGCGCGGGTGAGCAGCGCGGTGTCGGCCTCCTTGTACGCGACCCACGCCCCGGCCACCGGGTCGTACACCTCCAGGAGCACCGGAAGGCCGGACGGATAGCGGTAGCGGACCGAGAGCCCGGTGAGGCGGACGACGTCGAAGGGGTTGCCCGCGGCGGTCGGGTCGGCCGGGTCGGTGATCGCGGGCTTCACCATCTCGGTGGTGCCCGCGTTGGCCAGGTCGAGGGTGTAGGTCACCGGGGTGCCCGGCGGGAGCTCGTTCCGGTCGACGGTCTTGGAGCCGCGGATGTCGGTGCGCGGGTTCTGCGGGCGCAGCGCCTCGCAGGCGGTCCCGGCCCCGGCGCCCGCCCCGTCGACGGGGTTGGTCGCGGCGACGTCCGCGCAGTTGGCGACCCCGTCCCGGGCGTCCTCCTCGGTGGCCTTCTTGTTGAGGATCCCGTGCAGCGCGAGCTTGCCCTGGGCGTTGGTGGCGATGGTGCCGCTGCCCTTGGCGTCGGTGCCGCGGAAGGTGACCGAGACCTGCCGGGGCGGGCTGCCGGACGGGCAGCCGGTGGCGGGCAGGTCGTGCCGTACGGGCGGCTGGGTGAGCTGCACCGGCGCCGGCGTGGAGCCGTCGCGGCAGACCACCGTGACGGTCGCCGAGGTCGCCCCGGCCGGGAACTCCACCCGCAGCCTCGCCGCGTCGAACTTGTCGAACTCGCTGACCGCCGTCGTCGACGGCTCGGTGATGGTGAGCGTGGCGACCGGGAAGGAGGAGGTGTTGCGGGCGCCGAGGACCATCGAGACGGGCGGGTCGGTGCCGATGACGGCGGTGCCGTCGGCCGCGTAGTTCCCGTCGGTGTCGGAGAAGTAGCCCTTGGTCCCCTGTACGGTCGCGATGTTCGGCAGGATGTCGAAGGAGGCGCAGGCCTGCGGGCCGGTGACCGCGCCGGAGACGGTGTCCCGGGCGGTCGTGGTGGCGCAGTTGTCCACCCGCTGCCGGGTGGTCGGCGCCAGCGGGTCGCCGGTGGAGCGCACGGTGTCGCGCAGCTTCAGCCGCAGCCCGACCGAGCCGCCGGTCGCGTCGTACGGGAGTTTCGCCCCCGAGGCGGCCGTGAACTCGAACCGCACCCCGGTGATCTTCGCGGGGTCCACCCCGTTCGGCAGGGGCACATCCGGCCCGGGCCCGACGGGCCCCGCCACCAACTCCCCATCGGTACACGGCGATCCGACCGGCTTGGTGCACATCAGGACCCGCACCCGGTCGGCCCCGGCCGGGAAGCGGTCCACCGGGCCGACCCCGGTCACGTCGAAGTCGTCGAAGACGGCCGGGGTGGTGTCGGTGACCGCGAGCCGGGTGACCTCGGCGGAGGTGGAGGAGCCGTTGCGTACGCCGAGGGTGATCAGCGACTCCTCGCCGGACTGCGCGACCGCCGAGCCGTCCGTCCACTTCTTGGTGGTGGCCGGGCGCACCTCGCGCGGGATGCGGACGGTCACATCGGCGCCGGCGGTCGCTTCGGCCGCGTTGTCGGCGTCGATGGTCGCGGAGTTGGGGACGGTGGAGCCGTCCGCGAGCGTCGTCTCGACGGGCACCCGCATGCCGATCACGATGTTGCGGTTCACCCCGGCGGGCAGCCCGGTGGACCCGGCCGGGTTGGTGAGCGACTCGGTGAAGCGGATCGTGAGCCTGCGTGTGGCCGCGTCGTACGCCACCACCCGGCCGTCCGTGGTCTTCGGCAGCGAGGTGATCTCGAACTCGGCGGGCAGCACGTCCTCGATCACCGCGTTCACGCACGACGTGGTGAGCGAGGAGCACGACGCGGTGAGGCTGTACGTGAAGACGCCGCCGGGCTCCAGGGGCATGGTCGCCCCGGCGACCTTCTTGACGATGCCGACGTCGGCGTCGTCCACGGCCCGCGCCGCGCCGGGGGTGAGGGCGCCGAGGCTGCCCATCACCGCTGAGACGACGACGGCCAGGGACAGGCCGAGCCGAAGGAATCGCTGCCGCACACCCGCTCCTCAGACACACCGGGGGACATCCGGGCGCCAGAATCACAGAGCGGGTGAACGGATTTGCAGTTTAATGAGAAAAAGATGAGGAGTCGTCACTGATTGGGCGAATAGTCCTACCGGAGTGCCGCTTCCGCGAGTGCGCGCACCACCAGGGGGACCGCCTCGGCCCGGTGCTCCCGGTGCACCACGAACCGTACGGACCCGGTCGTCAGCGGCAGGACGAGCACACCCCGCTCCGCGAGCCGTTCGCGCAGGTCGTCGGGGTCGCGGCCGGGCAGCCGCACGGTCACGATGTTGGTCGGGCACGGGGGGTCGCCCACCACCGCCCCGGGCACCCCGGCCAGCCCCTCGGCCAGCTGCGCGGCGAGCGCGTGGTCCTCGGCCAGGCGGGGCACCCGCGCCAGCCCCTCCAGGGCCGCCGCCGCGAGCACGCCCGACTGGTGCATGGTGCCGCCGAGCAGCAGCCGCAGCTCCCGGGCCCGCGCGACGAACTCCGCGTCCGCGCACAGCAGCGACCCCACCGGCGCGCCGAGCCCCTTGGCCAGGCAGAACGTCACGCTGTCCGCCGGGGCCGCCAGCTTCTCCAGCGGCACCCCGAGCGCGACCGCCGCGTTGGCGAGCCGCGCCCCGTCCAGATGGACGTGCGCCCCGCGCTCCCGGCCGAGCCCCGCGAGCCGGTCCACCTCGGCCGGGTCGAGCGCGTTGCCGGTGTGCATCATGCAGGTGTTCTCCAGGGCCACGATCCCCGGCCGCCCGGCGCCCGCGCGCAGCGCCGCCGCCAGCGCCCTCGGGTCCGGGGCGCCGTCGTCGCGCTCCGGCAGCGCCACCAGCTCCACTCCGGCGAACCGCCGCATCCCCTCGGCCTCCATCAGCGCGATGTGGCTCTGGGCGCCCACGAGCAGCCGGGTGCCGGTGCCGGGCGCGGCCGCCAGCACCGCGACCAGGTTGGCCATGGTGCTGCTCGGCAGGAACAGCGCCGCCCCGGTCCCGAGCAGCCGCGCGCCCTCCTCCTCCAGCTCCCGTACGCAGGGGTCGTCCCCGTAGGCGTCGTCGCCCACCTCGGCCGCGGCCATCGCCGCCCGCATCGCCGCGTCCGGGGCGGTACGGGTGTCGCTGCGGAAGTCCAGGAAGACGGACACGGTCAGCTCCCCTCCAGGTCCGGGGCCGGGTGGCCGATCCAGACGGCCCGGGTGTGCGTGTACTGCTCGGCCGCGTGCACCCCCAGCTCACGGCCGTAGCCGCTCTGCCCGATGCCGCCCACGCTGATGTGCTCGTCGGTGTCGCCCCAGGTGTTGAACCAGAGCATCCCGGCCCGCAGCCGCCGCGCGAACCGCTCGATACGCCCGCCGTCCGCCGTCCACACGGACGCCGACAGGCCGTACTCGGTGTCGTGCGTCAGAGCCAGCGCCTGCTCCTCGGTACGGAACGAGCGCACCGCCAGAACCGGCCCGAACAGCTCCTCGCGCCAGGCCCGGAGCGTGCCCGGCACCTCGTCGAGGACGGCGGGAGAGACGTAGTACCCGCCGCTCAACTGCCCGTCGAGCAGCGGTCGTACGTCCTTCTGGCCGGGCGGCAGCAGCGCCGGGACGCCGTGGGCCACCGCCTCCTCGACCGCCGACGCGACCCGCTCCACGGCCCGGCGGGTGATCAGCGGGCCGAGCTCCGTGTCCGGGTCGTCGGTGGGGCCGACGCGGCGCGCGAAGGCCCGCGCGGCCACCTCCCGTACGAAGTCGTCGTGCACGCTCTCGTGGACGATCAGCCGGGAGGCGCCGACGCACATCTGGCCCGAGTTCCCGGTGAACGCCTCCACCGCCGCGGCCGCGGCCGCCTCCAGATCGGCGTCCGGGAAGACCACCAGGGGGTTCTTGCCGCCCAGTTCGAGCGAGACGCGCTTGACCGACTCGGCGCAGCGCGCGGCCACCTCGCGGCCCGCCGCCGTGGAGCCGGTGAAGGAGACGGCCGCGACCTCGGGCAGCGCGCACAGCAGCCGGCCCACCTCGGCGCCGCCGTACACCGCGCCGAGCACGCCCCCGGGCAGCACCCGCCCGCCGAGCTCCACCAGCAGCCGCACGCTCAGCGGGGTCTCGGGCGCGGGCTTCACGACGGCCGTGTTGCCGTACGCGAGCGCGCCGCCCACCTTCCAGGCGGCCATCAGCAGCGGGTAGTTGGAGGGGACGACCGCCGCGCACACGCCGAGCGGGATCCGGTCCGTGTACGCGCGCGTGCCCGGGCCCGACGGGTGCGTCTCGCCCGACGGGCGCAGCGCCTGCCCGGCGAACCAGCGCAGTGAGCGCACCGCGAAGTCGACCTCGCCGCCGATCCGCGCGACCGGCTTGCCCGCGCCGCGCCGCTCCAGCTCGACGAAGTCGGCCCGCCGCTCGTGGACCGCGTCGGCCAGCTCGTGCAGCCGGTCCGCGCGGTGGCGGGGCCCGGCCGCGTACCAGCCGTCGAACGCGCGCGCCGCCCGCCGCACCTCCTCGGCGCACTCGGCGGGCGTGCTGTCGGGGAGGCGGCCGTGGACCTGGCCGGTCGCGGGGTCGTACAGCTCGCGCCCCGCATCGCTCGCGGACGGGCCGGAGGTCACAGGACGGCCCCCTCTCCCGTCAGGGGCGCGGCGGCCAGGACCTCCCGTACCCGGGCGAGCGCGAACTGCTTGTCCAGGCCCTCGCGGGCGCTGCTCAGGAGCCTGGCCTCGACCCCGGCGGCCACGTCGTGCCACATCGCGTCGAAGGGACCGACGCCCTCGTCTACGTACGCCAGGTAGAGCGTCCGCCCGGCCAGGCCGATCTCCTTGGCCTGCGCCGGGTGCTTCTCGCGCTGCGGCGGGAACGGCATCCGGCCGCCGCCCGGGCGCTGGAGGGTCAGCCGCAGCTCGTCGCCGCCCGTGGAGGTGTAGATCACCTCCAGCTCGCGGGAGCCGTCGGCGTCGGCGAAGACGGCCGCGCTGTCGGCGGGGAAGCCGCCGAGCAGGGCGGGCAGCCGCTGGGCCGCGAGGAAGGCGGCCAGCTCCTCCGGGGCCACCCAGTCGCCCTCGTGCGGGCGGGTGCGGCGGTGGAAGGTGAACAGGCCGGTCGGCACGGACACCATGTCCACGTCCTGGTGGCGCGCCCAGTAGCTGAGCTCGCCGAACGGCGTGCCGATCACGCGGGCGGGCGCCCCGGGCACGGCGGGCCGCAGCGAGCGGTAGAGCTCCACCAGCTCCTCGCCGGTGAACTCCCCTTCCAGTACGGACAGTTCGACGGTCGTCCGGCTCATCCGTGCCGATGCCGCCGCGTGCCCCAGGTAGTCGGTGCCGAGCCACACCACCCGGCCCTCGCCGATCGGGAAGGTGAGGGTCTCGCTGCCCCACAGCGCCGGGTGGTCGGCCGCCGGGAACGCCCAGTCGTACAGGAACTGCTTGAGCCGCAGCCGTCTGCCGCCCCCGCCGATCTCGGTGCGGAACGCGGCCGGGTTCGCCTTCGACCACGGGGTGCGGCCGGAGTCCTGGCCGGTGCGGCCGGGCGGCGCCTCCTTGCGCAGCGTGGTGGTGGCGCTCTCGCACCCGGCGGGCAGCCGCTCGGGGTGCCACACGGTGAAGTTGCACCACTCCTGCGCCTCTTGGGGCCCCAGGTGCGGCGGTACGTCCTCCAGGGCGGTCGCGTCGTGCACGGTCCGCCAGTGCCAGCGTTCGGTGGAGGCCATCGTGGTGTTTCCTACTTCCCTGTTCCGGCCAGCCAGGCCGAGGCGGATGCGAGGTACATGAGCTCACCGGTGCCGAGCGCGGCCTTCAGCGGCCCGGGCGGCTCCGGCAGCCCGAAGGGCATGCCCTGCTCGTCCGCGAGCGCCCGCAGGGCCTCGCGGTACGACGGGTCGGACGGGGCCGGGAAGCCCTGTTTGCGGCGGTGGACCACGGACGGCGGCAGCAGCCCGCCGAGCGCCTTCTTCAGCAGGTCCTTGTGGCTGCCGGGCTTCCCGGTGCTCTTGAGGTGCTCGGGCGAGCGGAAGGCGAGCTCGGCGAGCGCCACGTCCTGGAAGACCGGCCGGTCCTCCAGGGTGTACGTGGACGAGGTCAGGTCGACCATGTCGTTGACGTACACCAGGAAGCGGCGCATCAGATGGTGGCGGCCGCGCTTGAGGGGGTCGAGGGTGTCCGGCGCGCGGTACTCGCGCAGCACCCGCTCCCACACCCGCTCCCTGATCCCGCCCATGTCCACGTCGAGCTGCCCGGCGAGCCACTCGACGAGCTCACCCCACAGCGGCCGCTCGTCGGGGTAGAGCCGGTGGGTGAGGTAGTGGCGGCCGTGCAGATGCGTCGGCGCGTCCGGGGCCACCACGGGGAAGTAGCCGCCGTCCTGGTAGCCCCACATCTCGTCGGCGCCGTGGCCGGAGTAGACGACCACCTGACCCTCGGCCGCGATCCGCTCGTACAGCTGGTACATGGCGAGCTCGGCGCCGTGCAGCATCGGCCGGGCGAGCCGCCCGGCCACCTCCGGGATCAGCTTCACGGCGTCGCGGCGCGACAACTCGACGACGGTGAGCGGAACTTGATGGGTCGCGGCCACGGTCCTGGCGTGCGCGACGTCGCTGTCCGAGCCGCCGATGCCCTCCTCGTACCGGACGACGTACGGCCGCAGCGCGACGCCCTGGGTGTGCAGCGCGGCGAAGATCGCGGAGCTGTCGACGCCGCCGCTGAGCACGGCCGCTCGGGGCACGTCGGCGGCGGCCCGCAGGGCGACCGCCCGGTCGAAGGCGGCCCGGATCTCCTCGGCCCCGACCGGCTCGTCCGCGAACGGGACCTGCCAGTACCGCCCGGTCCGCACCCGCGCGCCCTCGACCACCAGGTACTCGGCGGGCTGGAGCGCGTGCACCCCCGTCAGCCAGGTCCGCTCGTCCGCCGCGTCCATCCGCACCCAGGACCGCAGCACGAACTCGGTGCGGTCCACCTCCGGCGCGATCAGCCCGGTGGCGAGCAGGGCCTGCGGCTCGGAGGCGAAGAGCAGACCGCCCGCCGTGCGGCAGTAGACCAGCGGCTTGACCCCGAAGTGGTCGCGGGCCAGCGCGGTGCGGCCGGTGCGTTCGTCGTGCCAGGCCAGCGCGAACATGCCGTCCAGGCCCGCGAGCACGGGCGCGGGGTCGCCGGCCCCGCTCACCTGCTGGAGCACGAACTCGGTGTCGCAGTGCGTGCGCCGGGGCCACGGCTCGGGCAGCGGCGTCCGCGACCCGTACACCTCACCGTTGGAGACCAGCGTCACCCGGCCGTCCGGCGACGCCATCGGCTGGTCGCCGGCGGCCGAGCGGTCGCGCACCGCGAGCCGTACGCAGGCGAGCATCACCGTGCCGTCCGGGGAGACCCACGGCTCGGCGGCCGACTCGCCCCGGTGGTGCAGCGCTTCGGTGAGCGTCCGGCCGAGCGCGGCCAGCCACGGCCGCTCGCGCGGCCCGTCCAGGCTGATGAAGCCCGCGATCCCGCACATTCAGTCCCCCCGTCCGCCCGCGCGCCACACCCGGCCGAGCAGGGCCAGGGAGGTCAGGAAGCGGTGCTCGATGCCGTGGTGGCCGCCGTCGTGCTCCTGGTACTCGTGCGCGATGCCCCGCTCCCGCCAGACGGCGTGCAGCGCCCGGGCGCCCCAGTGCATGTGGTAGTCGTCCCGCAGCCCGGTGTCGAGGTAGAGCAGCCGCAGTGCTTTGAGCCGATCCGCGTGCGCGGAGGCCATCCGTACGGGGTCGTGCCGCAGCCAGCGCTCCCAGACCTCCGGGCGGAACACGCCCGTGCGCGGGTCGCAGGGCAGTGCGTCGGCGGGCGTGGTGCCGGGCTTGTCGGCGTAGCACATGCCCATCGCGAGCAGGCTCATGGCGACCATGAACGGGGTGTCGTGCGGCCCCGACTCCCTTTTCTCCAGCAGCCGTTCGACGCCGCCCGCCGCCTCCAGGGTGTCCAGGACGCCCGGCAGCAGCGGCAGATAGCTGTGCTCGAACCCGGCGTCGGGGGTGTGCGCCAGGACCGCGCCGAACAGGTCGGTCCGCATCGCGGCGACCACCGCCCCGTACCCGCCGCTCGACTTCCCGCCCACCGCCCGCCACCGGGGCTCGGCCAGCGTCGGGAAGCGCCGGTCGACCTCGGCCACCACCTCGCCGAGGTAGCCGAGGTAGCGGCCGCAGGCGGGCGAGTCGATGTACTGCGAGCCGCCGTACGCCGTGGTGGCGTCCGGGACCACGATCAGCGCGGCCGGTATGTCGCCGCGCGCCATGGCCCGGTGGATCCGGTCCGCCGGGGCCTCCCCGAACGCCAACGCCCGTGTCGTCAGGGTCGGGTGGACGCCGAAGCCCGGCAGCCAGTACACGACGGGGTGGCGCGCCGACTCGTCGTACCCCGGCGGCAGCAGCACCTCGATGCGGCGGGCCGCCGGGTCGCCGAGCGGGTTGTCGCGCAGCCGGGCGCTGGTGTGCTCGACGAGGACCCGCGTCCCCAGCGGTTCAGGCATGCGCGACCGGCCCCCGGTCGGTGTCGGCGGCGCTCAGCGCGCGGTCGACCCGGCGGGTGTAGTACGCCGGGTGGTGGAAGACCGCCGAGAGCAGATTGCTGTTGCTCGCCCACAGCCCGTACGAGCTGCCGAAGAGCAACTCGCTGTCCAGGAGCGCCTGGAGGGTGCTCGCGGCGATCTCGGTGTAGCCGTTGTCCTGGCTGAGGTGGTCCCGGGCGGGGCCCGGGCCCAGACGGCTGATGCGGCCGCTCACCGGCTCCAGGAGGTAGGCGTGCGTGGAGCCGTTGTCGTCGTGGAGCGAGATCGTGTGGGTGGCGCCGCTGTCGAGCGCCCGGTACCAGAAGTCGGTGCCGACCACGAGCTCCATCACCTCGGCGAGCAGCCGGTGCGAGCTGCGGGTCTGGCGGCCGACGCGGTCGCGCTCGGGGTCGAAGGCCGGGACCTCGGCGTCCGGGTCGAGGGCGACCTCCGCGTACACCGCCTCGAAGTCGTAACCCTGTGGCACCTGCGGCCCGTTGTGCAGTTCGGCCTTGCCGCCCGCGACCTCCAGGACCTGGCCGGGCCCCCACAGCAGCCCCTCGCGGCCCAGCTCGCGCAGCCGGCCGAGCGCCTCCCAGGGCGTGAACGGGAAGATCGTGCGGTTGCACCAGCCGTAGTCCTGCTCCCCGTCGCCGCTGACCTTCCAGCCGAAGGAGGACGGGACGGTGACGGCGGCGCCCAGCGTCTCCACGTACCGGTCGAAGTTGGCGACCGCGCGGGCCCGCACCGCCTCGGGTTCGACCAGCGGCCTGCGCTCGGTGAGCACCCCGGGCGGCGAGACGCTGTGCGCCGGGACGAAGGCGACGTCGATCGGGCGCGCGTCGGGGCCCGTGAAGTGGCGGACGGTCGACTCGTGCAGGATCGAGTCGCCGCAGAGCATCACCACCGCCTCCGCGGTCTCCACCAGCACGCTCATCTCCGGGAACGGCACGTTCGAGACGAAGGTGCGCAGCACGACGTCGCCCAGGTGCACGGTGTTCCCCGGGGTGACCGGCGTGAGCCGCTCGAAGCCGAGCCTGCGCAGGGTCCACGGGATCGCCTGGTGGCCCAGGCCGGATGCGGTGAAGCGGGGTGGGACCTGGCCGACCGGGAAGATGCACTCGGTCTCGGCCGCCCGGTGCGGGCTGTCGTCGAAGTCGACCTCGCCGTCCTCCAACAGCCGTGTCAGCGACGGGAAGTGGTGGTGGTCGAAGTGGTGGTGGCTGAGGACGATGTGGTCGACGCCGCCGTCCAGGACCTCGGCGAGCCCGTCCGGCAGCGCCGGGTGGTGCTCCCAGAAGCGGTCCAGGCGCTGGGTGAGCCACGGGTCGACGAGGATCCGCCGTCCGCCGGTCTCGATGAGGACGGCCGCGTGGCCGAGGGAGGTGAGCCGCATCGGTCGCCCTCTCATTCCGCTTCGTAGACGCAGCGGAACCCGACCTCGTTGTGCAGATCGGTGATCAGGTCCTTGCCCCGGTAGAACGTGGTCAGACAGGCGGGCGGGGAGGTCCAGGTGCCGCCGCGCAGCACGTGGAAGGCGTCCTTGCGGTTCATGAACTCCATCGGGTGGCGGCCCTTGAAGAACGGGTCCATGTCCTCGCCCGTGTAGAAGTTGGTCCGGGTCAGCTCCCAGACGTTCCCGGACATCTGGAGCACGCCGTACGGACTGGCGCCCCCGGGAAGGCCGTCGGCGGGCAGCACCGGGTGTGCGGGCGTGTCGTCGTGGGTAGTGGTGACCAGCAGCGCCTCCAGCTCGTCCAGGTCGGCCACCTGCCGCCCGTAGGAGCGCTCGACGTAGTTCACCCGCTCCGGATCCCAGGTGTTCCCCCACGGGTAGGTCCGGCCGTCCGTCCCGCGCGCCGCCTTCTCCCACTGGAGCTCGCTCGGCAGCGAGCCGCCCGCCCAGTTCGCGAACGCCCACGCGTCGTACCAGTCGATTCCCACCTGCGGCATTTCCGGCGCGTTGAACCGGGGGTCGTGGGAGTGCGCCGGACGGTGATTCCGGCCGTCCTCGGGCTGGTCCGGGTGGTCGAACACACCGCTTTCCCCGGCCTCTTCCAGGAACTGCGCGTAGCGGGCATTGGTGACGGTGGTGCGGTCGATGGAGTAGGCGGGCAGCTCGACCGCCCGCAGCGGATTGTCGCCCTGCTTCATACGGAAAGGGCCGCTCTGCGCGGACGCGGTTCCCGCAAGAAAAGGACCAGCCGGTATCAGAAGCGCGTCCTCGGTTCTGCGCGGCCGCGCCGCATGGGTGCGTATGCGCGCACGCATGTCCGTGAAGTATTCGTCCTCCAGGCGCCGCAGCTCTTCCGGGTCCCGGGTGCCGAATATGATGAGCAGGGCCCGCTTGGTGAACGCGGCGCCGCAGCCGACCGGTTTACGGGAGAAGTCCTCGCGGGCAAAATTGCTCGGCCACCCGGAAATGCGGATGAGATCGGGAACGGCCGCCTTGATGCGGTACCGGGTGATGACCTTCAGGGAGGCGAAGGCGACCCAGTCGACCGGGTCGTGGGTGCCGCCGGCGATCGCCGACGCGGCTGCCGGGTCGTCCCGGTGGTGCTCCGCGAGCAGCCTCACGGCGGCCGCCCGCACCGGCCACTCCGGGTGCTGGACGGCCAGCCCGACCAGCAGCGGGATGCCCTTGGCGTCCCGGCCGCGGCGGTCGGCGAGCTCCACCACGGACTGGACCGACTCCCAGTACCGCGTGTCGTCCGACCCGTCCACCTTCAGAAACTCGGGCGCCAGTTCCACGGTCGTGGATGGCAGGTTGCCGACCACAGTCGTTCTCCCCTCCGGGCTGAGGGGCCGCCCGCACTGGAGGGTGCGGGCGGCCTTTTCATCTTGTTCGCGCCGCTAAAACGGGACTACCACTTCGTGGTGTCCTGCTCGTTGTCGCGCGTTCCCATGAAGTCCTTTTCCGACATCAGAAATCAGCCTCCTCCCACATAGGAAATGACAAGACCGCCGGCAGTGATCGGACAGCAACCGCTTGCCGACCCAAAACATGTTCCGTGCCCTCTGCGGGTCCGTCAACCATACGATCATCAATTCCGGGCGGACGGGGCCGATTCGGTCGCCTTGACAGCGGGATATTCCATGAACGGATCAAGGGTTCCGCTGTTCGGAGTGGTTTTGGATTGACTGCCGCAGAGTAATTGACAAGCCAGGACCTGGCCAGAAAACACCTGTTGCGCAGATCACAGGTAAAATGTTCAATCATCCCTCTGTCATTTTTAGCGGAGGCTGGGCTACCGTCCTCGGCGTGGATTCCTTGCAGTTCGCAGTGGTACGCCAGGAGATTGCCTTCGGACTTCCCTACACGTACGCGCGAGGCCATGACCTCACGTGCACGGTCGTACGCGTCGAGTTACGCGACGGATTGCGCGACGGTGCTCATCTCGGACGCGGTGAAGGCGCGCCCTTCGAGAGCTTCTTCGAGGTTTCCGCCGAGGAAACGGTGGCCGAACTCGAAGCGGTCGGCCCGCTCGTCGAGAGCGGCACCGCCGACCGCGCGGACCTGCTCGCCCGGCTCCGGCGCGGCGCCGCCCGCAACGCGCTCGACGCGGCGCTGTGGGACCTGGCGGCCAAGAGGGCCGGCGTCCCCGTGTGGCGGCTGCTCGGCACGCCCGAGCCCAAGCCGCTGGAGATCATGACGACGATCTCGCTGGCGGGCCCCGGGCAGTTGGAGCAGGAGATCGCCGAGAGCCGTTCCGTACGCGTCCTCAAGCTCAAGCTCGGCTCCCCGGACGCCGACGACGACGTACACCGCCTGGAGCGGCTGCGCGCCGCCCGCCCGGACGCGCGGATCGTCGTCGACGTGAACGGCGGCTGGGACCTGGACACCCTGCGCGTGATGCTGCCGCTCCTGGAGAAGCACCGCGTCCGCATGCTCGAACAGCCCGTGGACGCGGCCTCGGAGCCGGGCCTGCGCGGACTGCCGCGCTCCCTGCCGATCGTCGCCGACGAGTCCTTCGAGACCGAGGACGACCTGGAGCGGGTGCGCGGCCTCTACGACGGGGTCAACGTCAAGCTCGACAAGTGCGGCGGACTCACCGCCGCGCTGCGCATCATCGGCCGCGCCCGCCGCGAGGGCCTGCGCATCATGGTCGGCTGCCTGCCCGGCAGTTCGCTCTCCGCCGCCGTCGGCTTCCACGCCGCCCAACTGGCCGAGTTCGTCGACCTGGACGGGCACGTGCGCCTGGTCGACGACATCGAGCCGAGGATGACGGCGAAGGACGGCTGGCTCCAGGCACCGGCGCGGGAGCTGTGGGGGTGAGCGGGGTGAGTGGCGTCGTCCTGGACGGCGCCACGTTTCCTGGGGGGCGCTCCGGCAGGGCGGCGAAATGCGGCCCAACAGGGCACGGACACAGGCATGTTGAGACACCCCCTGGGCTAGGTTCATGACCATGACCAAGACTCCTCCTCCAGCAGTGCGCACGCTCGACGAGCGGATCAAGGACACCCGCGAGCACTTCGAGAACGACGTCGACACCTGGGTGTCGACGGCCTCGGCGGACGGCACGCCGTACCTGGTCCCCCTCTCGTTCCTCTGGGACGGCACGACGTTCCTGATCTCGACGGTCCGTACGGCACCGACGAGCCGCAACCTCGTGGCGAACGCCGCCGTACGGCTGGCCTTCGGCGCGACCCGGGACGTGGTGCTGGTCGAGGGCACCGCCGTACCGGTCGAAGAGGGCGCGCTGGAGCGGGAGTCGGCGGACGCGTTCGCGGCGAGGACGGGCTTCGACCCGCGCGAGGAGAAGCAGGAGTACCTGTACTTCCGCGTCACCCCGCAGCGCGTCCAGGCGTGGCGGGAGGCGAACGAACTGGCGGGCCGCACGCTGATGAGGGATGGCACCTGGCAGGCCTGAGAGGCCTGACGACTCGGAACGGGAACGGGGGCACGACGTGCCGATCCAGACGATCAACGACCGGGTGGCGGTCGTGGTGGACGGCCACTCCACGGGCGCGCTGCTGGCCCCGGCCTTCACGGCGTACGGGATCGGCGCGGTGCACGTGGAGAACCGGGCGGAGCGCTCGGCCGTCCACCTGCGCACGTTCGCCCCGGAGACGTACGGGGCCTGTTACGCGTACGAAGGCGACATGGCGGCCCTCGTCAGGGAGCTGCGCCCGCACCGGGTGGGCTGGGTGATCGCGGGCACGGACTCGGGCGTGGCCCTGGCCGACCGGCTGGCGGCCGCGCTGGACCTGCCCCGGCACAACGACCCGGCGACGTCGGCGGCCCGCCGCGACAAACGCGAGATGCAGCGCGCGCTGGCGGCGGCCGGGGTCCCCGCGGCGTGGCACGCGGCGGTCACCACACCGGAGGAGGCCCGGGCGGCGGCGCTGCGGCACGGCGGCGCCCCGGTCATCGTCAAGCCCCTGCGCAGCGGCGGCACCGACGGCGTGCTCTTCTGCGCCGACCCGGACGAGACGGCGAGCGCGGCCGGGAAACTCCTGGGCAGCGAGTCGATCTACGGCGAGCGCAACGGGACGGTCCTGGTCCAGGAGTACTTGCAGGGCGACGAGTACATGGTCAACTGCGTGAGCGCGGCGGGCCACCACACGGTCCTGGAGATCTGGCGGTCGGTGAAGACGGTGGTGGGCACGTCACCGGTGTACGACTACACGGAACTCCTGAATCCGCACTCCCCGGAATCCGCTCAGGTGACCTCCTACGTCCGAGAGGTCCTGTCCGCGGTGGGCAACACCTGGGGCCCGTCCCACACGGAGGTCATCGCGACCCCGGCGGGCCCCCGCCTGGTGGAGACGGCCGCGCGCCTCCAGGGCACGGCGGACCTCTCGGCGATCACCCGGGCGACGGGCCGCAACCCGGTGACGGAGACGGTCCACGCCCTCCTCGACCCCGACCTGTACGCCCGTGGCGGCCCCCCGGCGCCCCCGCCGCAGCGGGTGGCCCGCGGCGTCAGCTTCATCTGCCCCCGAAGCGGCCGCCTCCGCCGCGACCTGGACTGGACCCCGCTCCACACTCTCCCGTCCTTCCACAGCCTCCTGGCCCCCGCCCCCAAGGCAGGCGCCTACATCCCCCGCACCACCGACCTCTTCACCCGCCCCGGCGCGGTCTACCTGATCCACGAGGACCCGAGGGTGGTGGAACGGGACCACGCGACGATTCGGGGGTGGGAGGGGGAGGGGTTCTATGACATCGAGGAGGGGGAGGAAGCGGGTTCGGCGGGGGCTGATTGACGCGGCCCGCCGCCCACCTCTCCCTATCCATAAGGAGTGCAGCCCTAAGGGGTGCATCCCTTATCGATGTGCTCGGGTGAACAGGGGTAACACACAGTGCGGGATCAGGATCGGTCCAGGCCCCAGAAGCCGGCGCACGTCTTCGACCGGCAGGCCGAGTGGGACGGTCTGGCCGCGTTCGTGGGGCGGTCCACCCCGCACGCGATGCTCGGCGTGGTCAGCGGCAGATGGCGAATGGGGAAGACGTACCTGCTGCGGGCGCTGGCCGAGGCACGGGGCGGGTTCTATTTCGGGGCGACCGCCGCGACCGCGGGCGAGTCGCTGCGGCAGTTCGGGGCGGCGCTTGCGCGCCACGTCGAGTCCCCGGCCCCGTTCTCCTTCGCGACGTGGGACGACGCGATCACGTACCTCTTCTCCCTCGCGGCCCCCGCCCGGCGCGGGGAGCCGATGCCCGTGGTGATCGACGAGTTCCCGTACCTGGTCAAGGCCGCTCCCGAACTTCCGTCGATCGTGCAGCGCGAGATGGACCGCTTCCAGTCCGAGGAGAGCCGGATGCGGCTGCTGCTGTGCGGCTCCGCGATGTCGGTCATGGGCGGGCTGCTCGCCAGCACGGCACCGCTGCGCGGGCGTGCGCAACTGGAACTGGTGGTGAAGCCGTTCGGCTTCCGTGGCGCGGCGGAGTTCTGGGGCGTGGCCGAACAGCCGGAGCTCGCCGCCCGCCTGAACGCCGTGCTGGGCGGAACGCCCGCCTACCGCCGCCAGTTCCTCGCCGACGACGTCCCCGAAAGCCTCGCGGACTTCGACGACTGGCTGTGCCGTACGGTCATGTCCCCGCTCAGCCCCCTCTTCCGGGAAGCCCGCTACCTCCTCGCGGAGGAGGCCGAGATCCGGGACGCCGCCCTCTACCACTCGGTCCTCGCCGCCGTCGCGGACGGGAACGCGACCCGGGGCGGCATCGCGAACTACATCGGCCGCAAGTCCGTCGACATCTCGCACCCGCTCAACGTCCTGGAGGACAGCCACCTTCTGGTCCGCGAGCAGGACGTCTTCCGGGCCGGGAAGACGCAGTACCGCATCGCCGAACCGCTGATCAATTTCTACGAGGCGGTGATGCGCCCCGCCTGGCCCCTCCTGGAGAGCGGGCAGGCGGCAGAGGTCTGGTCGCGCTCCGGCGAACGCTTCGCGGCCCAAGTCCTTGGACCCCGTTTCGAGGCGCTGTGCCGGGAGTTCCTGCGCGGCCCCGGCCGGAACCTGCTCGCCGGAGGCCTCGGCCAGGTGGGAAGCGGCGTCGTCGTCGACCCGGTGGCCCGCCGGCAGATCGAGATCGACGTCGCCGCCACCGAGCCCGGCTCGGGCGCCGGCCCCGCCTCCGTCCTCCTGCTGGGCGAGGCCAAGTGGGGCACACCGATGGGACTCCCCCACCTGGACCGCCTCCGCCGCGCCCGCGACCTCCTCGAAGCGCGTGGCCTGGACACCACTCACTGCGCCCTCGCCTGCTTCAGCGCCACGGGCTTCAGCGATGCGCTGCACGCGGAGGCGGACCGGGGCGAAGCCGTGCTGATCGGACTGGCGGAGCTGTACGGCTGACCTGTTCCGAGGCCCTGCTCAAAGGAACCCCGACAGAGCGGGACGGGCTTGAAGAGCACTTCAGCCGTAAGAGCCGGCGGGGCAACCTGTGGTGGCCACGTCATACCTTCTTGACGACGATCGTGTCCGGTACCAGCTTCTCCAGGTCGTCCACGTCCGAAGTGAAGACGGTGACCTGCCCCTTCTGCTGCCGCGCGATGACGGCGAGCACCGCATCGATCGCGTACTTGTGGCCGTGCAGCTCGGCATCGGCAAGGAGGTGCCGGGCCTGGCGGGCCTCGTCCTTTCCGATGTCGGCGACCTTGAGACGGGAGAGTACCCAGTCCCAGCGCTGCTCGGTGGTCCTGCCGTCGTACGCCTCGATCAGCGTCATGGGAGAAGTCACCACCTCGGCTTCTCCCCGGGCCGCGAGGTCGAGCCAGGCGATCATCTTCCGGTCGCCGCGCACGGCCAGGGACAGGGCTTCGCGGTCGAGTACGAATACACGCAGGGGCCGCTGCCCGTGTTCGCCGGCGCGCTTCTTCACGTGGCCTCTCCGGCGTTGTGCTTCCCGGCGGCGCGACGTCGCTCGTGCTCGGCGTCGAGATCCTCCAGCTCCTCGAATGCCGCGGCGCGCTCGTCTTCGGTTACCGGACCGTGTTCCTCCTGCAGCCATTCGACCAGCTCGCACAGCCGGTCACGGTCGCGCTTGAAGCGCAGCGCCTCGGCGACGTACGCCGACAGGCCCCGCTCTGCTGCCTCCGCCCGGATCTCGTCAAGGAGATCCTCGGGGATCGTCACCGTCACCTTCTTGGTTGCCATACAAGGGACCATGCTCCAGGTGTTGAACCCCTTACTGGCGTGCATGCATCGACCGAACCGATGTGGGGCGTGGCCAGACGACGACGGATGGACTGAGGCCACATACGTCGATGGGCCCCACCGCAAGCGGTGGGGCCCATCGACATCGTGCCCGGTGAGGCACTGGCGGAGGATACGAGATTCGAACTCGTGAGGGGTTGCCCCCAACACGCTTTCCAAGCGTGCGCCCTAGGCCACTAGGCGAATCCTCCGCCGCAAACAATACAAGACGCTGAGGGGTGCTCGCGAACTCGTTCCCCGGTCGGGGATCGGGTACCCTGTGCGGAGCCCCTCACGTGGCGCTATCTGACTGAACTCCCCCAGGGCCGGAAGGCAGCAAGGGTAGGTCGGCTCTGGCGGGTGCGTGGGGGGCGCTTGCGTTTGCGGAGGCATGGCTCGGTGGAGCCCGGCCGGCTCGGTGGGTGGCAGATCCCGGCGCGCAGGCCGGCCGGCGGCCCCCGCGTACGGCGACGCGGGCTCGGTTGTCAGTCCGCCCCGATAACCTCGTAGGTGTGTCGTCCCTTGCGCTGTACCGCCGCTACCGCCCGGAGTCCTTCGCCGAGGTCATCGGGCAGGAGCATGTCACCGACCCGCTGCAGCAGGCGCTGCGGAACAACCGGGTCAATCACGCGTACCTGTTCAGTGGGCCGCGCGGATGCGGCAAGACCACCAGTGCGCGGATCCTCGCGCGGTGCCTGAACTGTGAGCAGGGGCCGACGCCGACCCCGTGCGGCGAGTGCCAGTCGTGCCGGGACCTGGCGCGCAACGGGCCGGGGTCCATCGACGTCATCGAGATCGACGCCGCGTCGCACGGTGGCGTGGACGACGCCCGTGAGCTGCGCGAGAAGGCCTTCTTCGGCCCCGCGAGCAGCCGGTACAAGATCTACATCATCGACGAGGCCCACATGGTCACCTCGGCGGGGTTCAACGCCCTGCTGAAGGTCGTCGAGGAGCCGCCGGAGCATCTGAAGTTCATCTTCGCCACCACCGAGCCCGAGAAGGTCATCGGGACCATCCGGTCGCGGACCCACCACTACCCCTTCCGGCTCGTCCCTCCCGGCACCCTGCGGGAGTACCTGGGCGAGGTCTGCGGGCGCGAGGGCATCCCCGTCGAGGACGGCGTGCTGCCGCTCGTCGTGCGCGCCGGGGCCGGGTCCGTGCGTGACTCGATGTCCGTCATGGACCAGCTCCTCGCCGGCGCCGCCGACGACGGTGTGACGTACGCCATGGCCACCTCCCTCCTCGGCTACACGGACGGGTCACTGCTCGACTCCGTGGTGGACGCGTTCGCCTCCGGTGACGGCGCCGCCGCCTTCGAGGTCGTCGACCGGGTGATCGAGGGCGGGAACGATCCGCGCCGGTTCGTCGCCGATCTGCTGGAGCGGCTGCGGGATCTCGTCATCCTCGCCGCCGTCCCGGACGCCGGGGAGAAGGGGCTCATCGACGCGCCCGTCGACGTCGTCGAGCGCATGCAGGCCCAGGCCTCCGTGTTCGGCGCCGCCGAGCTCAGCCGGGCCGCCGACCTCGTCAACACCGGGCTGACCGAGATGCGCGGTGCCACCTCGCCCCGGCTCCAGCTGGAGCTGATCTGCGCGCGCGTGCTGCTGCCCGCCGCGTACGACGACGAGCGCTCGGTCCAGGCCCGGCTCGACCGGCTGGAGCGCGGCGCCCACTTCCAGCCGGGCGCGGGCACCGGACCCGCGATGGGGTACGTGCCGGGGGCCGAGGCCCATCCGCCGATGCCCCCCGTGCCCGCCGGACACGGCCCCGAGGCCGCCCGGGCCGCCGCGCGCGGTGCCGCCGCCCCGGTCGCCCCGCCCGCGCCCCAGACGTCCGCCCCGGCCGCCCCCGCCCCCGTACAGCAGCCGCCGGTCCAGGCCCCGCCCGCCCCCGCTCCCGAGCCGGTCTCGCAGGCCCCCGCCCCGGGTGCCTGGCCCGGTGCGGCCGCTCCCGGAGGCGGTCAGGGCGGCGGTCAGGGTGGCGGTGCCCAGCGGCCCGGCGCCTGGCCGGGTGCCGGAGGTTCCGGTTCCGGGAGCGCGGCCCCCGCCGCCCCCACCTCCGGCGGCGCCGGAGCCTGGCCCTCCGCCTCGACGCCCGGTCAGCCCGCCCCGGCCGCGCAGGCCCCGGCCCCGACAGCCGCTCCGACTCCCGCCGCCGCCAACCCCGGCAGCGCCGTCCACGTACGGAACATGTGGCCGGACATCCTGGAGGCCGTGAAGAACAAGCGGCGCTTCACCTGGATCCTGCTGAGTCAGAACGCGCAGGTGGCCGGATTTGACGGCACCACCCTCCAGCTCGGGTTCATCAACGCCGGCGCCCGGGACAACTTCGCGAGCAGCGGCAGCGAGGAAGTCCTGCGCGGAGTGCTCGGTGAGCGCTTCGGCGTGCAGTGGAAGGTCGAGGCGATCGTCGACCCGTCCGGCGGCTCCCAGCCCCCGGCCGCGGCGGGCAACTTCGGCGGCGGCTCCGGCAACCCCGGCGGCTACCAGGCCCCGGGCGGCTTCGCCCCCTCCCGCCCCCAGCCCCCGGCCCCGGCCGCCCCCGCGACCCCGGCCGCCCCCGCCCCCGTACAGCAGCCGCCGCAGGCCTCCGCGCCCGTGCGGCAGGCGCCCCCCGTGGCGCAGGAGCCGCCGCCGGTGCGCCCGGAGGACGACGTTCCGGAGGACGACGACCCGGACCTCGTGGACAACGCGCTCTCCGGCCACGACCTCATCGTCCGCGAGCTCGGTGCGACGGTGGTGGAGGAATATACGAACGAGTAGCGGTACGGGGTTCGGTGACCCGTACGAGGGGGATTCCGCCACTGAGGCTAGGCTGGCTGCCGTGAAGGTCCTTGTCATCGGCGGCGGCGCCCGCGAGCACGCCCTGTGCCGTTCCCTGTCCCTCGACCCCGACGTGACGGCGCTGCACTGCGCCCCCGGCAACGCCGGGATCGCGGAGGTCGCCGAGCTCCACCCCGTGGACCAGCTGGACGGCGAGGCGGTCGCCCGCCTCGCGGCCTCGCTCCACAGCGACCTGGTCGTCGTCGGGCCCGAGGCGCCGCTGGTCGCCGGGGTCGCCGACGCCGTACGGGCCGCGGGCATCCCCTGCTTCGGCCCCTCGGGCGAGGCGGCGACGCTGGAAGGCTCCAAGGCCTTCGCCAAGGACGTGATGGCGGCGGCGAACGTGCCGACCGCCCGCTCCTACGTCTGCACCACCCCGGCCGAGATCGACGAGGCGCTGGACGCGTTCGGCGCCCCGTACGTCGTCAAGGACGACGGTCTCGCGGCCGGCAAGGGCGTCGTCGTCACCGAGGACGTCGAGGCGGCCCGTGCGCACGCGCTGGCCTGCGACCGGGTCGTCATCGAGGAGTTCCTCGACGGCCCCGAGGTCTCACTCTTCGCGATCACGGACGGCGTGACCGTGCTGCCGCTCCAGCCCGCGCAGGACTTCAAGCGCGCGCTCGACGGCGACGAGGGCCCCAACACCGGTGGCATGGGCGCGTATTCGCCGCTGCCGTGGGCCGACCCCAAGCTCGTCGACGAGGTCATGGCGAGCGTGCTCCAGCCGACGGTCGACGAACTGCGGCGCCGCGGCACGCCGTTCTCCGGGCTGCTGTACGCGGGCCTCGCGATCACCTCGCGCGGCGTGCGCGTCATCGAGTTCAACGCCCGCTTCGGCGACCCCGAGACGCAGGTCGTGCTCGCCCGGCTGAAGACGCCGCTGGCGGGCGTGCTGCTGCACTCGGCCAACGGGACGCTGGACGCGCAGCCGCCGCTGGCCTGGCGCGACGACGCCGCGGTCACGGTCGTCGTGGCGTCGCACAACTACCCCGGTACGCCCCGGACGGGCGACCCGATCGACGGGCTCGACCAGGTCGCGGCCCTGGACGCGCCGCACGCGTACGTGCTGCACGCGGGGACGCGGCGGGACGGGGACGCGGTGGTGAGCGCGGGGGGACGGGTTCTTTCGGTCACCGCGACGGGGGCGGACTTGGCGGAGGCTCGGGAGCGGGCGTATGCGGCGGTTGGGCGCATTCGGCTGGATGGGGCGCAGCACCGTACGGATATTGCGCTTCGGGCGGCGGACGCGCAGGTGTGACGCGGGGCGTTTACCTCTAGTGCCCTGGCCGGGGCGCGGTCCTTTGCGGGGCTGCGCCCCGGACCCCTTTTCGGCTGCGGACCGTGGGCCGTTGTGCCCACCCGTTCCGCCCCAGCGGAACGACTGCCCACAACGGCTGGGCGGCAATGTTCGCCCGGCTCGAACCCCGCCTCAGCGGAACGACTGCCCACAACGGCTGGGCGGGATTGCCCCCCAACCCCACCCCCAAGCCATTCCATCGAGTGACGGGTGGGCCATCCGGATGACGGGTGGCGGGGGCGCAACTAGGGTGCGGCGGGAGCGGTCCGGCACTTGGGTCACCGGCATTGCGATGTCAGTGGGGGGTGCCACAGTGGGGGAGTGAGCAACGCCGACGCAGGGCAGAGGGGGTGACGTCCGGCCGTGTCCGGTTCCGGGATGGGTGGTGAGGCGGGCGCGCGGTCGGCGCGTTCGCGGGCGCTCGCCGTGCTGCGGGTGCGCAGCCGGGCGCTGGCCTTCGCTCTGCTGCCGGCGGCGGTGGCCGTCGTGCTGCTCGTCGCGGACGTGCAGGGTCGGATCGACGGCCGCGGCTGGGACACGGTCCGCTGGGCGGTGACGGGCGCGGCGGCCGTGGTGCTGCTGGCCGCCGCCGCGGTGACGGCCGTGATCGTACGGGCGAGACCCGCGCTCTCTCCGACGGTCGAGCTGGCCGAGTCCTCGGCGCCGGATCTGTACCGGCTGGTGAAGGACCTGGCCGACCGGCTCGACGTGCCCGTGCCCTCCGCCATAGCGCTCACGCCGGACTGCGACAGCTGGCTGGAGGACCGTACGCATCCGGCCCATTCCGTACGGGCGCGGCTGGGGCAGGGTCCGCTGGGCATACCGGGCGTGCGGCGCCGCACCGACGCCGCGCCGGTCCTCGTCATCGGGTCGCCGTTCCTGTGGTGGATGCGGGTCGGTGAGCTGCGGGCCATCCTGGCGCCCGTGGTGGCCGGCACCGGGCCGTCCGCGCAGCCCGACATAGCCTCGGCCCGCCGTTTCGTACGGGGTCTGGACGCGGCGGTCGCCGTGACCAGCGGGCCCCGGGCCGGCCGGGGGGCGCGGCTGGTGCTCGGCTTCGTCGGGCCGGTCGCGCGGCTGCTGCTGCGCGGCTGCCGGGCGCACGCCGCCGAGATGGAGCGGGGGGTCGCGGCCGCGGCCTCCGAGCGGGCCCAGACCGTGGACTACGGGCTGCGGATCGTCGCCCAGGAGCAGGTCGGGCTGGCGTACGCGGGCTGGGACCGGCTGCTCACCCGGGTGGCGCTGCCCGCCTGGCGGATGGGGCGGTGGCCGTCCCGGCTGGACGCCGGGGTGGTCTCGGCGCTGACCGAGCTGTCGCGGCGGGACCGGCTGGCCGAGGGGTTCGCGTCCCGGCTCGGCGAGCGGCCCGCGTGCGATCTGCTGGAGGAGCCCGGGGCGGCCGACGAGGCGGCCTCGCTGCTCGCCGCCCGGCTGTTCCACGGCGGTCCGGCCGAGCCCGGGCCCGACTGGTCGCCGGTGGACTGGCAGCACTATCCGGAGGAAGTCGTCGACCGGAAGTGGCGTGCGGAGGCGGCCCGGCTGCACCGCGTGCTCGACGGGATGGGGACGCGGCCGGGCGCGGAGCCCGCCGCTGCCGCCGCTCCGACGCTGGCGCGGGTCCTCGACCACCTCGCCGGGCAGGACGGGGAGGTGCTGGCCGCGGCCATCGCGGCGGCGGTGGCCTCCGAGGAGGCGGCGGGTCCGCCGCTGCCGTCGGCGGACGTGTGGGGCGACTCGGTCCCGCTCTTCCCGCTCCAGCCGCCGCGGACGGGGCGGGAGCTGCTGGCCGACCACGTCACGGCGATGGTGTGCTGCGCGGCGGTCGACACGGCGGGGGCGGCGCCGGGGCTCGACTGGCTGGACGGTCCCGCGCTCCTCGTGGACGGGGAGCGGAAGGGGGATCTGGGGTCGCGGGTGCTGGCGTTGCTGGAGGAGGGGGATGCGGAGCCGCTGCGGCGGTGGTTGGTGGGGGTGGGGGTGCGGGCGGAGAAGCCGGTCCGGCTGGTCTGAGCCTCCGGGCTGCCCCCACCGGCCCGCAGACAAACACCGGGCCCAAAAGGGGCGCGGGGAACTGCGTGCTCAGCCACAGACAACCCGCACCCACCTCCTAAGCGGAGCCATCCCTTCCGTATCTCGTCAATTCGCGACGAACAGTGACGGAGTGCGTGCGTTATGTGATGTGCTGGAGACCGACCGCTGACCGGCGGCGTCGGGGGAGTGAGGGAGGGGAGTGGTATGGGGGCGGAGCAGATCCGGCGGTGGGAGTCGGGGGCGCTCGCGCACGCCGTCTCCGATCCTTTCGGGCAGGGGCCGCTGCCCTGGCTGCGCGGCGGGGAGCACTACTTCGACGACACCGGGCACGTCGTGCCCTGGTACGTCGAGCCCGCCCGGCCCGGCACCGGCAGCGCGCCCGGGCCCCGTACCGCCGACGACGTACGGAAGCAGATCAAGGGGTTCGCCTCCACCGGGGCCGTCGCGCCCGGTGAGGCGATCGACTTCCACATCACGGTCGATCCGCCGCAGCAGTTTTCGGTCGATATCTATCGCATCGGGCACTACGGGGGAGACGGCGCCGCCCATGTCGCCACCAGCCCCCGGCTCGCCGGGATCGTGCAGCCCGCGCCGCTCGCCGCCAACCGGACCGTCTCCTGCCACCACTGGTGGCTCTCCTGGCGGTACCAGGTCCCGTCGTACGCCTCGATCGGCGCGTACGTGGCCGTGCTCACCACCGCCGACGGGTACCGGTCGCACATCCCGTTCACCGTCCGCGACAGCCATCCGGCCGATCTGCTGCTCCTGCTTCCCGACATCACCTGGCAGGCCTACAACCTCTTCCCCGAGGACGGCCGCACCGGCGCCTCGCTCTACCACGCGTGGGACGGGGACGGGCGGCTGCTGGGGGAGGAGGACGCCGCCATCACCGTGTCCTTCGACCGGCCGTACGCGGGAGCCGGACTGCCCCTGCACGTGGGCCACGCGTACGACTTCATCCGGTGGGCGGAGCGGTACGGATACGACCTCGCGTACGCCGACACCCGCGATCTGCACGCCGGGCGCATCGACCCCACCCGCTACCGGGGGCTCGTCTTCCCCGGCCACGACGAGTACTGGTCGGCCCCCATGCGCCGCACCGTCGAGCTCGCCCGGGAGCACGGCACCTCGCTGGTGTTCCTCTCCGCCAACACGCTGTACTGGCAGGTCGAGCTCGCGCCCTCGCCCTCCGGCGTCCCCGACCGGCTGCTGACCTGCCGCAAGCGGCGCGGGCCCGGGCGGCCCGCACTGTGGCGCGAAGTCGCCCGGCCGGAGCAGCAGTTGCTGGGGATCCAGTACGCGGGGCGGGTGCCCGAGCCGTCGCCGCTGGTCGTGCGGAACGCCGGTCACTGGCTCTGGGAGGCCACCGGCGCGGGCGAGGGGGACGAGATCGACGGGCTTGTGGCGGGCGAGGCCGACCGCTACTTCCCGCGCACCGCGCTCCCCGAGCACCAGGACCGCATCCTGCTCGCCCACTCGCCGTACCGCGACGGCGAAGGAGCCGTCCGGCACCAGGAGACCTCCCTCTACCGGGCCCCCTCCGGCGCGCTCGTCTTCGCGTCCGGCACCTTCGCCTGGTCCCCGGCGCTCGACCGCCCGGGCCACACCGACCCCCGCATCCAGCGAGCCACCGCCAACCTCCTGGACCGCATCTGCAAGCGGGACTAGCGCTTCGCGGGGAACCGGGTGAATCGTCTGCGGGCCGGTGGGGGCTGGTCGCGCAGTTCCCCGCGCCCCTTGGGGGCGCACCGGCCTGTCGCACCTGCGACGAACCCCGGTAATCGGGTACCCGTCGCGTGCGAGAGAATCGGAAGTGCTCCTGGATCAATCTACGCGGAGGAACCGTGTCCGGATTTGTAGAAAAGCCCGAGCCGATTCAGGTCCCGGGCCTCACCCACCTCCACACGGGCAAGGTCCGCGACCTCTACCAGAACGAGGCCGGCGACCTGGTGATGGTCGCCAGTGACCGGATGTCCGCGTACGACTGGGTGCTGCCGACCGAGATCCCCGACAAGGGCCGGGTGCTCACCCAGCTCTCGCTGTGGTGGTTCGACCGGCTGGCCGACCTCGTCCCCCACCACGTGCTCTCCACCGAGCTCCCCGAGGGCGCCCCCGCAGACTGGGCCGGGCGCACGCTCGTCTGCAAGTCGCTGCGGATGGTCCCGGTCGAGTGCGTGGCGCGCGGCTACCTCACCGGCTCGGGCCTGATCGAGTACGACGAGTCCCGTACGGTCTGCGGGCTCGCCCTGCCCGAGGGGCTCAGCAACGGCTCCGAGCTGCCCGCGCCGATCTTCACGCCCGCCACCAAGGCCGCCGTCGGCGACCACGACGAGAACGTCTCGTACGAGGAGGTCGCCCGCCAGGTCGGCGCGGAGACCGCCGCGCTGCTGCGCCAGACGACCCTCGCCGTCTACGGCCGGGCCCGCGACATCGCCCGCGACCGGGGCATCGTCCTCGCGGACACCAAGTTCGAGTTCGGCTTCGAGACCGTCGACGGCGAGGACCGGCTCGTCCTGGCCGACGAGGTCCTCACGCCCGACTCCTCGCGCTTCTGGCCCGCCGAGACCTGGGAGCCCGGCCGCGCCCAGCCGTCGTACGACAAGCAGTTCGTGCGCGACTGGCTGACCTCCGCCGCCTCCGGCTGGGACCGCCACGGCGAGCTGCCGCCGCCCCCGCTGCCGCAGGAGGTCGTGGACGCCACCCGGGCCAAGTACGTGGAGGCGTACGAGCAGCTGACCGGCACCAGCTGGAGCTGAGCACACGAAGAAGCCCCCGACCTGAAGGTCGGGGGCTTCTTTCACTGAGCGGACGACGAGATTCGAACTCGCGACCCTCACCTTGGCAAGGTGATGCTCTACCAACTGAGCCACGTCCGCATGCGCCGTAGCGCGCAGCTAACTATACCCAACCCCGGCGGCGCGCGAGACGCACCGCCGTGTGACGGTTCTCGGCACCGAGCTTCGAGGCGGCCGAGGAGAGGTAGTTCCGGACCGTTCCCGGGGAGAGTCCGGCGCGCTCGGCGATCTCCGCGACGGGCGCCCCGTCCGCCGCCAGCTCCAGCACCTGCGCCTCGCGGGCGGTCAGCGGGGAGTCCCCGGCGGAGATCGCGTCGGCCGCCAACTCCGGGTCCACATAGCGGTTTCCCGCGTGTACGGACCGGATGATCTCGGCGAGCTTGCGGGCGCTCACGGTCTTCGGTACGAAGCCGCGCACCCCGGCCGTGAGCGCCCGCTTGAGGTGGCCGGGCCGCCCGTGGCTCGTCACGATCATGGTGCGGCAGCCGGGCAGTTCGGCCCGCAGGGATGTGGCGACACTCACACCGTCCGCCCCCGGCATCTCCAGGTCAAGGACGGCCACATCGGGCCGGTGCGCCCGCGCCATCGCCAGCGCCTCGGGCCCGGACGCGGCCTCCGCGACCACGGTCAGATCGTCTTCGAGCCCGAGCAGCGCGGCGAGCGCGCCCCGGATCAGATGCTCGTCGTCGGCGAGCAGGACGCGCAGGGGCGCCGCGGCTGCCCCGTCGGGCGTGGTCATACGGTCAGCTCCTCGCCCAGTTCCGCCGCGCTGTGCAGCGGTACGGTCACCGTCAGCAGGAAGCGCTCGCCCGTGCGGGCCGCCTCCAGCGTGCCGCCCATCGGGGCGAGCCGTTCGCGCAGCCCCGCCAGGCCCGAGCCGGGGGCGGCGGGGGCGCGGTCGGGGACGCCGTCGTTCTCCACGACCAGGGTCACGGCCGGGCCGTCGGCCGCAAGCCGGATCGCGCACCGGCGGGCGTTCCCGTGCCGCAGCACATTGGTGGTGGCCTCGCGCACCACCCAGCCGAGCGCCGACTGCACCCCGGCGGGCAGTCCGGCGGCCGCGCCCGTGACCGCGCAGTCGATCCCGGCGGCCTCCAACACGCCCCGGGCGCCGTCGAGTTCGACGGCCAGGTCCGCCTCGCGGTATCCGCGCACCACTTCCCGTACCTCTCGTTGCGACTCCCGCGCGATGCGCTGGACCTCGATCATCTGGGCCACCGCCTCGGGCCGTCCGCGCTCGGCCAGCTGCACGGCGAGCTCGCTCTTGAGGGCGATCACCGCGAGGTTGCGGCCAAGGACGTCGTGCATGTCCCGCCCGAAGCGCAGCCGTTCCTCGGCGACGGCGAGCCGCGCCTGGACGTCCTTGGCCTCCTCGGCCTGCCACATGTTCCGCAGCCCCCAGGCGCCGGGCCGGACCGTGATCAGCATCAGGGCGCCCGCGACCACCACCATCGGCAGCGGCGCGACCAGCTCCATGCCCCGCACCCCGGCGGCCGCGAAGACGGCGACGACCAGGGCCGCGTACCCCAGGCAGTGCAGCAGGAAGGTGCGGGCCGGGACGAGCAGGGCGTACGGGATCATCAGCGCGATCGGCAGGTCGGTGAGGAGCAGCGGGAAGACGCTGCGCGCGTCCGTGGCGGTGAGCACCGCGAGCAGCGCGGTGCCGGCGCCGAGCAGTACGGCCGGGGCCACCAGGAGGCGGCGGGGGAAGATGCCGTGGCCGAGGTAGTCGTCGTAGGCCAGGTCGATCCGGCGGCCGCTCAGCGCGCACTGCGCGATGTTCACCACGAGCAGCGCCAGGCCGAGCGCGGTGACCAGCGCGCCCCGGGGCCCGGCCGCGACCACCGGCAGGACGCCCCAGGTGAGCAGGAAGAACCAGAGCATCACCTTCATGGTGTTGCGCGTGTACAGGTCCATCTTCTGGATCCTGCTGCGCGCCTGCCAGCGTCGTCGCCAGCCCCTGATCCGGCGTATCCGACCGAGCACCCCGTCATCCCCCTGTGTCAGCGCCGCGGTTCCCAGCGGAACCACGTGCGTACAGCAAACACGCCGAGCAGTGTCCAGGCCACCGCCGTACCGAGGTGGCCGAGCACCTCGCCGGTGTCGAGCGCGCCGGTCCAGCCGCCCCTGATCAGGGCGATCGCCGGGGAGAGCGGCAGCAGTTCGCAGACCGAGGCCATCGCGTCGGGCATGACGTCCAGCGGGACGACCATGCCGGAGCCCGCCATCGACAGGAGCAGCATCGGCATCACCGAGATCTGCGCGCCCTCGGCGGAGCGGGTGAAGGCGGCGGTCGCCGCCGCGAGTACGCACATCAGCGCCGCGCCGAGCAGCAGCCCGGCCGCCGCGAGCCACACCGCGCGGGGCGCGGCCATGTCCATCACGACGGTGCAACCGGCCGCGAGCAGGGCGCACTGCACGAGCGCCAGCGCCACCGCCGGGAGCGCGGCGCCGGCGAGGATCTCGCGGTCCCGCAGCTCGCCGGTGCGCAGCCGCTTCAGGACGAGCTCCTCACGGCGTACGACGAAGACGCCGACCAGGGCCGAGTAGACGGCGAAGAGCAGGACGTAGCCGAGCGAGCCGGGCAGCAGGACCGTGCCGACGGTCAGCCCGCTCTTCTCCAGGTCCATGCCGTCGACGGCCGTGCTCATGGAAAAGGTGAGCATCGCGGGCAGCACCAGCGCGGTGAACGACGCGGCCTTGTTGCGGCCGAGCAGGGTGAGTTCGGCGCGGGCGAGCGCCTTCATCCGGGAGGCGGGGGTGCCGACGCGGGGTTCCAGGGCCGTGGTGCTCATCGGGTCGACTCCTGTTCCCGGGCGATGTGCAGGAAGGCTTCTTCGAGGGACGCGGCCCGGATGTCGAGGCCGCGCAGCTCGACGTGGCCGTCCCGGGCCCACAGCAGCAGTTCGGTGGCGGCGTGCTGGAGCGCGGTGGTCTTCAGCCGTACGGTCCGGCCCTCGGTCTCGTGGCTGGTGACCCCGAGCAGGCCGAGCGGCGGGAGGTCGCCCAGGTGGTAGCCCTCGGGCAGCTCGAAGGAGAGGTGCGAGGGCTGGGCGGCGACCACCTCGTCCACGCGCCCGGTGGCGGCGATGCGTCCCTCGTGGAGGATCGCGAGCCGCTCGGCGAGCGCCTCGGCCTCCTCCAGGTAGTGGGTGGTCAGCAGCACGGTGGTGCCCGCGTCCCGCAGTTCGCGGACCAGCTCCCAGGTGGTGTGGCGGCCCTCGGCGTCCAGGCCGGTGGTCGGCTCGTCGAGGAAGAGCACCTCGGGCCGGGCGAGCAGCGCGAGCGCGAGATCGAGCCGCCGCTTCTCGCCGCCGGACAGCTGCTTGACGCGTACGTCCGCGCGCCGGGCGAGCCCGACGAGCTCCAGCGCCTCGCCGATGGGCCGGGCACCACTCGTACATCCCGCCCACATCCGTACGGTTTCGGCCACCGTCAGCTCCGACGGGAAGCCGCCTTCCTGGAGCATGACCCCGGTGCGGGGGCGCACGGCGGCGCGTTCGGTGTACGGGTCGTGGCCGAGCACCCGTACCGATCCGGCGCTCGGCGGGGCGAGGCCTTCGAGCAGCTCGACGGTGGACGTCTTGCCCGCGCCGTTGGTGCCGAGCAGCGCGAAGAGCTCGCCGCGCGCCACGGAGAAGGAGATTCCACGAACGGCCTCGAAGCCCCCGGCGTAAGTGCGCCGCAGCTCCTCGACCTCGATCACATCTGGCATGCGTCCAGCGTTCCGCGGGAGGGGGGTCCGGGGCAGTGCGCGGTGTCATCGCTCGTCATGACAAATGTCAGCGGGGCCCGTACACACGACAAAGGCCCCGGTCATGATGACCGGGGCCTTTGCTACCTGAGCGGACGACGAGATTCGAACTCGCGACCCTCACCTTGGCAAGGTGATGCTCTACCAACTGAGCCACGTCCGCATTGCTGCCGCTCGGCTCTCACCTGCGGTTGCGAACACCACTGTACCTGATCCACAAGAGTGGTTGGTAAGCGATGCAGAGCGGGTGACAGGAATTGCACACTGCGCCTTCCCCCTGGAAGGGGGATGTTCTGCTACTGAACTACACCCGCACGCTGCTGGAGACTCGGCCTTTCGGCCTCGCCCCTCGGCGTGCTTCAGACTCTAGCTGATCACCCCGGGTGCAATGCAACTCGGTTGCCGGGGCCGCCAGTCCGGGGCCCCGGACTGGCGGCCCCGGCTCCTGCCGCGGCGCCCTCAGACCGCCGCGCCGAAGGCCTCGTAGACCTTCTTGGGGATGCGGCCCCGGGAGGGCACCTCCATCTTGTTCGACCGGGCCCAGGCGCGGACCGCCGCCGGGTCGGGGGCGACGGCCGTGTGCCGGAACGTCTTCCCGGACTTCGACTGCTTGCGGCCCGCCTCGACGTACGGGGCGAGGGCCTTGCGCAGTTTCTTTGCATTGGCGGGATTGAGATCGATCTCGTAGGCCTTCCCGTCCAGGCCGAACGTGACGGTTTCCGCCGCTTCTCCGCCGTCCAGGTCGTCGGAGAGCGTGACCACTACGCGCTGAGCCACGGATATCGGTTCCTTCCCACGGTCCGCCGTTCCCACGTGTCTGACGTGCGGCGATACCGGCCTTCCGGCGGTTTTGGAGCAATGCTGTTTCTCTCGGGTTTCCCCTGAGAAACCTTTGTACAGCGGCAGGCATTGCATTGTGAAGCCCAGCCAATTGCATCCGCGTGTCCGACCGCAATGTGCGGGGACCGTTTTTCCCGGGATTTTTCCCACGTGTTGTCACGGCCGAAACCGGAACGTGATCGGACGCCTCCGATATCTACTCGCGTAGATTTTCCGGCCGGGTACTCTGAGGGAACCGCCTTCGCACCACACCACCACGGGAGTGCCAGTGGCACGCGTCGTAGTCGACGTCATGCTCAAGCCGGAGATCCTCGACCCGCAGGGACAGGCGGTGCAGCGCGCACTGCCCCGTCTCGGCTTCGAGGGGATCGCGGACGTCCGCCAGGGGAAGCGTTTCGAGCTGGATGTGGAAGGGCCCCTCGACGAGGCCGCCCTCGCCCGCATCCACGAGATGGCCGAAACGTTCCTCGCCAACACCGTCATCGAGGACTTCACCGTGAAGGTCGAGGAGTCCAAGTGACTGCTCGCATCGGTGTCGTCACCTTCCCCGGGACGCTCGACGACCGCGACAGCCTGCGGGCCGTGCGGATCGCGGGTGCCGAGCCGGTGTCGCTGTGGCACCGCGACAAGGACCTCAAGCAGGTCGACGCGGTCGTCCTGGCCGGCGGCTTCTCCTACGGCGACTATCTGCGGGCCGGAGCCATCTCCCGCTTCTCGCCGGTGATGGAGACGATCATCGACCAGGCGAAGGCCGGAATGCCGGTCCTCGGCATCTGCAACGGCTTCCAGATCCTGACCGAGTCGCACCTGCTGCCGGGCGCCATGCTCCGCAACAACCACCTGCACTTCATCTGCCGCGAGCAGAAGCTGCGGGTGGAGACGAGCGGGACCGCCTGGACGGCCGACTACACGGCCGGGCAGGAGATTCAGATCCCGCTCAAGAACATGGACGGCCGGTACGTGGCCGACGAGCGCACGCTCGACGAGCTGGAGGCCGAAGGCCGCGTGGCCTTCCGCTACATGGACTTCAACCCCAATGGCTCGCTCCGCGACATCGCCGGCATCACCAACGCCGCCGGGAACGTCGTCGGCCTGATGCCGCACCCGGAGCACGCCGTGGAGCCGCTGATCGGCACCGGCCGCACCGACGGCCTCGGTTTCTTCACCTCGATCCTCAAGAAGCTGGTCAACGCCTGATGAGCCTCGACACCGTCAAGCACGCCACCGGGACGCCCGACGTCGAGCAGCCCTGGAAGGAGCTCGGCCTCAAGGAGGACGAGTACGCCCGGATCCGCGAGATCCTGGGCCGCCGCCCCACCGGCGCCGAGCTCGCCATGTACTCCGTGATGTGGTCGGAGCACTGCTCGTACAAGAGCAGCAAGGTCCACCTGCGCCAGTTCGGCGAGAAGGTCCCCGAGAACGACGCGATGCTCGTCGGCATCGGCGAGAACGCGGGCGTCGTCGACGTCGGCCAGGGCTACGCGGTCACGTTCAAGGTGGAGTCCCACAACCACCCCTCGTACATCGAGCCCTACCAGGGCGCGGCCACCGGTGTCGGCGGCATCGTCCGCGACATCCTGGCGATGGGCGCCCGCCCGGTCGCGGTCGTCGACCCGCTGCGCTTCGGCGCGGCCGAGCACCCCGACACCAAGCGCGTCCTGCCGGGCGTGGTCGCGGGCATCGGCGGCTACGGCAACTGCCTGGGCCTGCCGAACATCGGCGGCGAGGTCGTCTTCGACGAGTGCTACCAGGGCAACCCGCTGGTCAACGCCGGATGCATCGGCGTGATGAAGCACGAGGACATCCACCTCGCGAAGGCGTCGGGCCCCGGCAACAAGGTGATCCTGTACGGCGCCCGCACGGGCGGCGACGGCATCGGCGGCGTCTCGGTCCTGGCCTCGGAGACCTTCGAGTCGACGGGCCCGGCCAAGCGTCCGGCGGTCCAGGTGGGCGACCCGTTCCAGGAGAAGCTCCTCATCGAGTGCACCCTGGAGATCTTCAAGGAGAAGCTGGTCGCGGGCATCCAGGACCTGGGCGGCGCGGGCCTGTCCTGCGCCACCTCGGAGCTGGCGTCGGCGGGCTCGGGCGGCATGCGGGTGGACCTGGAGACGGTCCCGCTGCGCGACGCGACGCTCTCTCCCGAGGAGATCCTCATGAGCGAGTCGCAGGAGCGGATGTGCGCGGTGGTCGAGCCGCAGTACGTCGACCGCTTCATGGAGATCTGCGAGAAGTGGGACGTCATCGCCACGGTCATCGGTGAGGTGACGGACGGCGAGCGCCTGGAGATCTTCTGGCACGGCGAGCAGATCGTGGACGTACCGCCGCGGACCGTGGCCCACGAGGGCCCGGTGTACGAGCGTCCGTACGCGCGCCCCTCCTGGCAGGACGCGCTCCAGGCCGACGACGCGGGCAAGCTGCCGCGGCCGTCGACGCCGGAGGAGCTGCGCGCGCAGGTCCTGAAGCTGGTCGGCTCCCCGAACCAGGCCTCCAAGTCCTGGATCACGGACCAGTACGACCGGTTCGTGCAGGGCAACACCGTGCTCGCGCAGCCCGAGGACGCGGGCATGGTCCGCATCGACGAGGAGTCGAACCTCGGTGTGGCGATGGCGACGGACGGCAACGGCCGGTACGCGAAGCTCGACCCGTACACGGGTGCGCAGCTCGCGCTGGCGGAGGCGTACCGGAACGTGGCCGCGTCGGGTGCGAAGCCGCTCGCCATCTCCGACTGCCTCAACTTCGGCTCGCCCGAGGACCCGGACGTGATGTGGCAGTTCGCGGAGGCCACGCGCGGTCTTGCGGACGGCTGCCTCCAGCTCGGTACGCCGGTGACCGGTGGCAACGTCTCGCTCTACAACCAGACCGGTGACACCGCCATCCACCCGACGCCGGTGGTCGCGGTCCTGGGTGTGATCGACGACGTCACGCGGCGTACGCCGATCGCGTTCGCGGAGGAGGGGCAGCTGCTGTACCTCCTGGGCGACACGCGGGAGGAGTTCGGCGGGTCGGCGTGGTCCCAGGTGATCCACGACCACCTGGGCGGGCTGCCGCCGCGGGTGGACCTGGACCGGGAGAAGCTGCTCGGCGAGATCCTGATCTCCGCCTCGCGCGACGGCATGATCGACGCGGCGCACGACCTGTCCGACGGTGGTCTGGTGCAGGCCGTGGTCGAGTCCTGCCTGCGCGGGGGCCACGGCGCGCGTCTGGTCGTCCCGGACGGCCTGTCCGCCTTCACGTTCCTGTTCAGCGAGTCCGCTGGGCGTGCGGTGGTCGCGGTGCCGCGCAGCGAGGAGCTCCGCTTCACGGATATGTGCGGTGCGCGTGGCCTGCCGGCGGCGCGGATCGGAGTGATCGATGGTCAGTCCGTCGAGCTCCAGGGCGAGTTCAGCGTGCCGCTGAGCGAGCTCCGGCGGGTCCACGAGGCGACGATCCCCTCGCTGCTCGCGTGAGGTAACCCCCACCCCACCCCTTCCCGAAAGCGCTCAGCCGCGCGGCTGGGTTCGTCGGCTGCGGGTGGGTGGGGGCTGGTCGCGCAGTTCCCCGCGCCCCTGGATGCGCCCCTTCGGGGCGCCCAGGGGATTGCCGCGTAGCGGCATTTAAGGGGCGCGGGGAACTGCGCGACCAGCCACACACAACCTGCAGACGAACGGGATCCGGGGCGCAGCCCCGAAAGCGGGGTGCAGGGGCCGCAGGCCCCGCCTGGGGGTCCGGGGGCGTAGCCCCCGGGAGAGCCGCCTCCGCCCCCACCCACCCCCGGAGGGTTCAGGGAAGGGGCGGGGTGGGGGTCGGCAGGCGGGTTGCCAGGTACGCCGCCGCCGCCATCAGCACCGCCCCCACCACGAACACCACATCCATCCCCGTCGTGAGGGCATGAACCCCCGACGCGTGCGAAGGACCGTGCAGCGCGCGCAGCGCACTCGTCGAACCCCCCGGCCCCTTCGCCTCGTACACCCGGCTCAGGATCGTCCCGAACACCGCCGCCCCCAGCGCGTTCCCCAGCGTCTGGAAGAACCGCGTTCCCGTCGTCGCGATGCCCAGCTGCCGCGGCGGCGCGGCGGCCTGCACGATCTGGATCAGCTGGCCGATGAGCAGGCCGAACCCCGTACCCATCAGGAGCAGTTCGGCCCGGATCTGCCACAGGTTCGTCGAGACGTGCGTCGTGGCGAGGAGCCCCAGCGCCGCCGCGGCCGCGACCGTACCCGTCAGCACGAACGTCTTCTGCGACCAGCCGCGCGCCCCCAGCCGCTCCGAGGCGAGGCCGACGGCCGTCATGCCGATCGCCATCGGGATGAGGTACAGGCCCGCCGAGGTGGCCTCGATGTGCCGGACGACCTGGAGGTAGATCATCACGTACACCAGCGTGCCCATCATGGCCGCCCCGACCAGCGCCTGGATCGCGAAGCCGAGCCGGACCGCGGGGACCTTGAACATCGACAGCGGCAGGATCGGCTCGGCCGCCGTGGTCTGGCGGCGCAGGAACAGGGCGAGCGCGATGGCGCAGGCGGCCGTGAGGCCGAGGATCTGCGGCGAGGTCCAGGCGTAGTCCTTGCCGCCCCACTCCGTCACCAGCAGCAGCGAGACGGAGAAGGCCGCGGCGAGCGCCGCGCCGAGGTAGTCGATGCGGTGGTGGACCGGGGTGACCGGGAGGCGGAGCACGACGACCGCCGCCGCGAGGACGGCGATGCCGACCGGCAGGTTCACGTAGAAGATCCAGCGCCAGCTCGCGTGGTCGGCGAGCGTGCCGCCGATCCACGGGCCGAGCGCCATCCCGGCCCCGGCCACCACCCCGCCGATGCTGCCGCCCTTGCCCCGGCCCGTACCGTCCCCGGGCCCCGCGAGCTGTGCGATCACCACCATCGTCACGCTCATCAGGCCGCCGCCGCCGACGCCCTGCACCGCGCGGGCCGCGATCAGTTCGCCCATGGACTGGGCCGCCCCGCACAGCGCCGAGCCGGCCAGGAACGTGGCGATGGCGCCCACGAAGACCTTCTTGGCGCCGATCGTGTCGCACAGCTTCCCGTACAGCGGCAGCACCGCCGCCGAGGCGAGCGCGAACGAGCTGATCAGCCACGGGATCTTGTCCATCCCGTGGACCGGGTCGAGGTCGCGCACGATCGGGACGGTCGCCGCCGACACGATGTTGGTGTCGAGCACCGCCAGCAGGATCGTGACCAGGCAGACGACGAAGCCGATCTTGACCTGGACCGCGGACATCGGTTGATCCGGACGGTCCGGGGCTTGCGTATCAGCACCCCGCGCCGTTTTCGGCATGGGTGTGCTCAGGGTCTTGGGCATGGTGGATTCCCCCTCCGGGGCGGCAGTTGGGGCCGCTCGCCGTAGTCGTGGGCACCACCCTGACCCACATTCTGTACTGAGTCAACTTTTCATCCTGGATCAAAATTCATCCTGGTACAGTGATGCCCATGGCGGAGTACGTGGAGATCCCCGCGCCGGCCCACATGGGCCTGCGGGAGCGCAAGAAGTGGCAGACCCGGCGCCGGCTCATGGCGGCCGCCCTCGACCTCTTCGCCGAGCGCGGCTACGACAAGGTCTCCGTCGCCGAGATCGCCGAGGCGGCGGACGTCTCGAAGATGACCGTCTTCAACCACTTCGCCACCAAAGAGGACTTGGCGCTCCGGCCGATGGAGGAGCACAGCGGCGACGTGGTCCGCGCCGTCCGCGAGCGCCCGGCGGGCGAGTCCGCCGTCGCCGCCGTGCGCGCCCACTACCTGGCGGCCGTCGAGGCCCGCGACGCGTCCATCGGCCTCAACGACGACCCGATGGTGCTCCAGCTGCTGCGGCTCATCATGGAGACCCCGGTGCTCCTGAACCGCGCCCACGCCGCCCTCGTACGCAGCTCCGACCTGGTCGCCGAGGCGCTGGACGAGGAGACCGGGGACCCGGTGCTCGCCCGGGTCGCGGCGGCCCAGCTGATGGGCACGCGCGCGACGCTGGTCAGCGAGAACCACCGCCGCCTGCTGCTCGGCGACCCGGCGGAGGACATCGTCCCGGACGCCGTCCGCCTGGCCGTTCGAGCCTTCGACCTGGTCGAGTTCGGCCTCGGGGACTTCGCGACGAGGGGGTAGCGCCGCTCATTCGGCTGCGGGCCGGTGGGTGGCTGGTCGCGCAGTTCCCCGCGCCCCTAAAGTGCCGCTCCGCGGCAATCCCCTGGGCGCCCCGGAGGGGCGCATCTAGGGGCGCGGGGAACTGCGCGACCAGCCACCCACGGTCCGCAGCCGACGAACCCGCATAGGCTCCCGTCATGCCTCCCGCCAAGAAGCGCACGCGCAGCTACGACCCGGGGAAGACCCGCGCCGCCGTCCTCGCCCAGTTCGCGCACGTACGGGAAGCGGTGGCGCGGCTCGCGCCCGACGTGCTGGAGCGGCCGACCCGGCTGGCGGGCTGGACCGTGTACGACCTCGCCGCGCATCTGGCGCGGGCCGTGGACGTGGTCGCCCGGAACCTGGCCGAGCCGGCGCCCGCCCCCGGCCGCCCGGAAATCACTCTGCCGGACTGGCCGTTCGCCACCGCCGCGGCCGCCGTGCGCACCCCGGACGCCCAGCTGGACCTCGCCGCGCTCTACGCCGACGTGGCCGCCCGCACCGGGCGGCTGCTCCCGGGCGCCGAGGACACCCGGCTCGTCAGGACCGCCCTCGGCACCATGACCCTCGCCGACCACCTGGTCACACGCACGGTCGAGCTCTGCGTCCACACCGACGACCTGAACGACGCCGTGCCCGGCCTGGACATCCCGTACGAGCGACAGGCGCTCGCCGCCTGCACCCGGCTGCTCGCCGACGCGCTCGCGGTGAAGGCGCCGGGCGGCTCGGTCGAGGTCCGGATCCCGCCGTACGCGGTGGTCCAGTGCGTCGAGGGCCCCAAGCACACCCGGGGCACGCCCCCGAACGTCGTGGAGACCGACCCGCTCACCTGGATCCGGCTCGCCGCCGGGCGCCGGGCGTGGGCGGACGAGCGGGACGGGGGGCGGGTTTCGGCGAGCGGGGAGCGGGCGGACCTCTCCGCACTCCTGCCGGTGCTTTCCCGCTGAGGAATGCGGCCCGGCGAGGTGGTCATATGGCTACGGCAGGTGACTTCCGGCCGGGTTCCCGCCGGGGCCCGCGCGACCTCCGTCACATTTCCCGCCCGGCCTCTCCACCGGCCATTTCCCGCCCTGGCGGGAAAAGCCCTGCTCCACCCCGTCCGGCAGATGCCACAAACCGCCCACCACCCCCGCCTCGTCCGTATCCCCAATTCGGACCAGTGGTCGATCTCGCCTACACTCGGTGGCGTGCCACGTGGTGACGGTCGACTCAATCATGATCTGCTCCCCGGCGAGAAAGGCCCCCAGGACGCTTGCGGCGTCTTCGGCGTCTGGGCTCCGGGTGAAGAGGTCGCCAAGCTCACTTACTTCGGGCTTTACGCCCTCCAGCATCGGGGCCAGGAATCCGCGGGAATCGCGGTCAGCAACGGCTCCCAGATCCTCGTCTTCAAGGACATGGGGCTTGTCTCCCAGGTCTTCGACGAGACCTCTCTCGGTTCCCTCCAGGGTCATATCGCGGTCGGTCACGCCCGCTACTCGACCACGGGTGCCTCCGTGTGGGAGAACGCGCAGCCGACGTTCCGGGCGACCGCCCACGGCTCGATCGCGCTCGGCCACAACGGCAACCTGGTGAACACCGCGCAGCTCGCGGAGATGGTCGCCGAGCTGCCGAAGGAGAACGGGCGCGCGACCCAGGTCGCCGCCACCAACGACACCGACCTCGTCACCGCCCTGCTCGCGGGGCAGACCGACGACGACGGCAAGCCCCTCACCGTGGAGGAGGCGGCCGCCAAGGTCCTTCCCCAGGTGCAGGGCGCGTTCTCGCTGGTCTTCATGGACGAGCAGACGCTCTACTGCGCCCGTGACCCGCAGGGCATCCGCCCGCTGGTCATCGGCCGCCTGGAGCGCGGCTGGGTGGTCGCGTCCGAGACCGCCGCCCTCGACATCTGCGGCGCCAGCTTCGTCCGCGAGATCGAGCCGGGCGAGCTCGTCGCCATCGACGAGAACGGTCTGCGCACCTCACGATTTGCGGAAGCGAAGCCCAAGGGCTGTGTCTTCGAGTACGTGTATCTGGCTCGCCCGGACACCGACATCGCCGGTCGCAACGTCTACCTCTCGCGCGTCGAGATGGGGCGGAAACTCGCCAAGGAAGCGCCTGTCGACGCCGACCTGGTGATAGCGACTCCGGAGTCCGGCACCCCCGCCGCCATCGGCTACGCGGAGGCCAGCGGCATTCCGTACGGCTCGGGCCTGGTCAAGAACGCCTACGTCGGCCGGACCTTCATCCAGCCCTCGCAGACCATCCGCCAGCTCGGCATCCGGCTGAAGCTGAACCCGCTGAAGGAAGTCATCCGGGGCAAGCGCCTGGTGGTCGTGGACGACTCGATCGTCCGCGGCAACACCCAGCGCGCGCTGGTGAAGATGCTCCGCGAGGCCGGGGCCGCCGAGGTCCACATCCGGATCTCGTCCCCGCCGGTCAAGTGGCCGTGCTTCTTCGGCATCGACTTCGCGACCCGCGCCGAGCTGATCGCCAACGGCATGACGATCGAGGAGATCGGCACGTCGCTCGGGGCCGACTCGCTCTCGTACATCTCGACCGACGCGATGATCGAGTCGACCACCATCCCCAAGGACAACCTCTGCCGCGCCTGCTTCGACGGGGTCTACCCGATGGAGCTCCCGGACCCCGAGCTGCTCGGCAAGCAGCTCCTGGAGACCGAGCTCGCGGCCGGCCCCGCCGCCACGGCCGCGGCCGACGCGCTGCGCCGCCCGTAGGCGCCCGCACGAACCCTGCAGTACGACACGAAAGTTCTCACTGTCATGTCTGAGACCACTGGTGCCAGCTACGCAGCCGCGGGCGTCGACATCGAGGCGGGCGACCGCGCCGTCGAGCTGATGAAGGAGTGGGTGAAGAAGACCAAGCGCCCCGAGGTGCTCGGTGGCCTCGGCGGTTTCGCCGGTCTCTTCGACGCCTCCGCCCTCAAGCGCTACGAGCGCCCGCTGCTCGCCTCCGCCACCGACGGCGTGGGCACGAAGGTCGACCTCGCCCGTCGCCTCGGCGTGTACGACACGATCGGCCACGACCTCGTCGGCATGGTCGTCGACGACCTCGTGGTGTGCGGCGCCGAGCCGCTGTTCATGACCGACTACATCTGCGTCGGCAAGGTGCACCCCGAGCGGGTCGCCGCCATCGTGAAGGGCATCGCCGAGGGCTGTGTCCTCGCGGGCTGCGCCCTGGTCGGCGGCGAGACCGCCGAGCACCCGGGCCTGCTCGGCCCGGACGACTTCGACGTCGCCGGCGCCGGTACGGGCGTGGTCGAGTACGACCGGCTGCTCGGCGCGGATCGCATCCGCACGGGTGACGTCGTCATCGCCATGGCGTCGTCCGGACTTCACTCGAACGGGTACTCACTCGTCCGGCACGTGCTCTTCGACCGGGCGAAGATGAAGCTGGAGCAGCAGGTCGAGGAGTTCGGGCGGACCCTGGGCGAGGAGCTCCTGGAGCCGACCAAGATCTACTCGCTGGACTGCCTGGCCCTGACCCGTACCACCGAGGTGCACGGTTTCAGCCATGTCACCGGCGGCGGCCTCGCCAACAACCTGGCCCGGGTCATCCCCGACCACCTGCACGCCGTGGTCGACCGCTCGACCTGGGCGCCGGGCGCGGTCTTCGACCTGGTGGGCACGGCCGGCAAGGTCGAGCGGCTGGAGCTGGAGAAGACGCTGAACATGGGCGTCGGCATGATCGCGATCGTCCCCGAGGGCTCGGTGGACGTGGCGCTGACGACCCTCGCGGACCGGGGCGTGGACGCCTGGGTCGCGGGCCGGATCACCGAGCGCGGCGATCACACCACGGGCGCCGAGCTCACGGGTGACTACGCGAAGTAGGTCCCCGCGGACAGCACAGAACCCGGTCCGAGGCTTAGGCCCCGGACCGGGTCAGTGGTGCTTTGAGCAGCGGAAACGATTGCTGCGAAACCCGAAGGCTTATGAAGACGTGCGCGCGTCAAGCGCCGCGACGCTGCGCCGACGGACCGGACTCTTCGTCCTCGTCATCGTCGTCGCTGTTGTACAGCTCCGCATAGCGGGCGTACGGGTCGTCTTCCTCGTCGTCGTCCTCGAACGGCTCGCCATTCGGCGGCTGATTCGAGATCGGCTGCGAAGTCGATGCGCCCAGCTCGTTGGCCAGACGCGACAGGTCAGTCCCGCCGCTGCTGTACTTCAGCTGGCGGGCGACCTTGGTCTGCTTGGCCTTTGCCCGGCCGCGCCCCATGGCTCGACCCCCTCGGTGACGGGGCTCAACGGCCCCAGAGTCTTGACACGCGTTCATGAGTCGGAACGGGCTCTCCGTGGAGAGACCGTGTCCGTAGGGCTTCAACGGTACCTGCTTCCGCGGCCATACGGTACGCCGCCCGCATGACGTGCCACTTCGCAGAACCCGCAAGGAGCCCCTTCCTCGCTGGTCAACCGCGATTTTAACCTCTTCTTGGCGTCCGACCCGCCGACCGGCGTGAGTCTTCTCTCGCCGGTCGGCGGATCGGGTGCCGGGGGCGTCTAGCGCTTGCGCGCCTCGGCCATGCGCTGCTCGGCGATCCGGTCGGCCGCGGCGGCCGGCGGAATCCCGTCTTCCTTCGCACGTGCGAATATGGCCAGCGTGGTGTCGAAGATCTTCGCGGCCTTCGCCTTGCAGCGGTCGAAGTCGAAGCCGTGGAGCTCGTCGGCCACCTGGATCACGCCACCGGCGTTGACCACGTAGTCGGGCGCGTAGAGGATCCCGCGGTCCGCGAGGTCCTTCTCGACGCCCGGGTGTGCCAGCTGGTTGTTGGCCGCGCCGCACACGATCTTCGCGGTGAGCACCGGGACGGTCTCGTCGTTCAGGGCGCCGCCGAGCGCGCAGGGGGCGTAGATGTCCAGCCCCTCCACGCGGATCAGCGCGTCCGTGTCGGCGACCGCGGTGACGCTGCCCGGGTGCTTGTCGAGGATCCGGCGTACCGATTCCTCGCGCACGTCGGTGATCACGACCTCGGCGCCGTCCGCCACCAGGTGCTCCACCAGGTAGTGGCCCACCTTGCCGACGCCCGCGACGCCGACCTTGCGGCCGCGCAGCGTCGGGTCGCCCCACAGGTGCTGGGCGCTGGCCCGCATGCCCTGGAAGACGCCGAAGGCGGTGAGCACGGAGGAGTCGCCCGCGCCGCCGTTCTCGGGGGAGCGGCCGGTCGTCCACCGGCACTCGCGCGCCACGACGTCCATGTCCGCCACGTACGTGCCGACGTCGCACGCCGTCACGTAGCGGCCGCCGAGCGAGGCCACCATCCGCCCGTAGGCGAGGAGGAGTTCCTCCGTCTTGACCGTCTCCGGGTCACCGATGATCACGGCCTTGCCGCCGCCGTGGTCGAGCCCGGCCATGGCGTTCTTGTACGACATGCCGCGGGAGAGGTTGAGCGCGTCGGCGACGGCCTCGGCCTCGCTCGCGTAGGGGTAGAAGCGCGTTCCGCCGAGGGCCGGGCCCAGGGCGGTGGAGTGGATGGCGATGACGGCTTTGAGGCCCGAGGCGCGGTCCTGGCACAGCACGACCTGTTCATGGCCGCCCTGGTCCGAACGGAACAGGGTGTGCAGAACGTCTGCTGAGCTGACAGCGTCGCCGGTCACATCGGTCACGGTGGTGACTCCCAAGTACGAAGCGGCGTTTGACGGCCCGCTTGTGGGTGGGGCGGGCCGCGTCGCGGCCCGCCCGGGGCCGCGCTGGGAGCAGAGTAAGTCCTACGCGTCCGTAGATCAGGCGCAGTGCCCAGGATCACCCTCCCGCCCCGCGTGCGCGTGGGACGATTCGACGCATGGCGGTGGTGTCCTCGGTGATCGTCCCGTACGCGTCCTATCTCCGGGTGTACGAGCCGCTGGCGGCCTTCCCCGAACCGGAGCGCGCCCATTGGGCCCGCTACGCGGAGCGCGGCCGCACCCCGGGTGCCCAGGACGAACTCCGGCGCGCGCTGGCGGATCTGGTGCCGACGCCCCCGGTGGCGGTGCCGGTCCACGAGAGCGCGGACGCGTTCGTGGCGGAGGTGGACGGGGTGGTGTGCGTCTGCCCGTGGCGGACCCGGCTGCGCGGCTGGCAGGCGCTGGAGGAGCTGCCGGGCCAGTTCCCCGAGCCGGTGCTCGACGCGCTGCTGCCGCCGGTGGTGCGCCGGCAGGCCGCGGCGGACTACGAGCGGTGGCGGGAGAGGAACCCGGACGCCCGGCCGTGGATCCGCACGGCGGTCTGGCACGTTCCTGTGAGCTGGTTCACAGTCTTTTCGGACGAAGAGCGGGAGTATGTCCGGGCGGAGAGCGGCGCGGCACCCGTGCTGCGCTACCGCACCCCGATGGTCCAGGCCCGGCGCCGCCTCGCGCGGGCGCTTCGGACACTGCGCGACCACATCGACGAGGGACCCCTGACCGAGGGGCTGGTCGAGGTGGGGCGCTGGCTGGAGGAGTTCCATCCGCGCTCGCTGGTGGAGCTCGACTACGGGGGCCTGGTGCACGCGCTTCCACAGGCGCGCCTGGAGGAGGACCGCTCGGCGGCCGACGTGGCCGAGGGGATCGCCGCGCTGCGGGCCGGGGACGGCGCGGGGGCGGCCAGGGCGTACGAGCGCTTCACGGAGCGCTGGCGGGCCGTCAGGGACCGCCAGCTCGCGAACTGAGGGACCGTCGGACTGAGGGGGCGTCGGACGGCGCCGCACGCTGACCCGTTCGGGTGAGCGCTTTCGTACGGCTGAGTGACCTTTCCGGCCGTACGGTCGGGACGTAGGTCCTGATCCGGGCCTTTGCCCCAAGCGTGACGGACCGCACTTACTGGGCCCTTGCGTCGATCCCCCACCCTCGTGCCAAAATAGGACAAGGAGTCCGGGGAGGGCTCCTTCCGTCCAACTACGGGCGGATTGCTTGGTATTGCCTGATCTGGGGGGTCTGATGACTCCTGATCGCTCTGTGACTGATCGTCACTGTGGCGTGACTGTCCGCTATGGCATGGTCCATCGGCTTCCGTCGCTGATGAACACCTGGGAGGGCAATTCCATCGGTTTGGCCGACGTGGCTGGACAGATGGTGTAGTTGTAGTGCCGAGGACAAGCCGTTCGTCCTATAACCGACTCGGCTCGCGTCCGCCATTTCGGGCAACGCGGGTCAAGGTGCAGAATTTAGAGGAAAGAACCGAGAAGGTTCGGTTCTCCCGAGGAGGCCGCTCATGACCGCTCGCACCCCTGATGCCGAGCCGCTGCTGACCCCGGCTGAGGTTGCCACGATGTTCCGCGTGGACCCGAAGACGGTCACCCGCTGGGCGAAGGCGGGCAAGCTCACGTCCATCCGCACGCTGGGTGGGCACCGCCGGTACCGCGAAGCAGAGGTCCGTGCGCTGCTTGCGGGTATTCCGCAGCAGCGTAGCGAGGCCTGAACAACACCCCGATAACGGGCATTCCGGGGCCCCCACCCCGGTCGCCCACCCCATAGCTCCACTGACGCCAGGCCCGCCCCAACGGGCCCATCGTCATCGGCCGCGCTGGACTCCGCCGGGTCCAGCGCGGTCTTTTTTATGCCCCGATCCGGGCCGGTCCGGGCCGTCTGGGGGTGCTTCGCGGAGCTTGCCGCAGGTACTTGAAGGGGTGGTGCAATTGCACATATTAAATTGGGAGGTTGTAGGTACGGCGTAAGTTCCCCGGTTCCCAAAACTTGTTCGGTGACTCCCGTCACACCGCCGCGACCGTCCTCTGAACAGAGCCTGCCACCGTCCGGGGCGCGGCCGGCCCGCCATTGGTCACCGCTCGACGGGACTTTCGTCCTCGGCGAGGGGCCCGGGGAGAGTCTCGGGCAGGGCCTCGGGGAGTACGAGGAGGGGCTCCGGCTCGGAGAGCTCCATGGCGAGCCGCAGGAGGCGCGAACAGACGGGGCAGTGCCGGGTGACATGCCGGTAGCCGCTCGCGGCCGACAGATGGGCGCGCAGCAGCGCCCGAGTCTCGTGCCTCGCGGACGACGCCGTCATGCGCCACCTCCCGGGTGGGGCCCGCTGCCTCCTCCTTGGGTACCGGTGCCGGTTGACCCCGTCAAGACGGCCGGAAACGCCAAGTGGGCCCGGATCCATACGGATCCGGGCCCACTTGTTACTGCGGTCCTGACGGGATTTGCTGTGTCTGTTTCGCGGCTCCGCCGCGGGGCGCGGCCTCGGGTGGGCCCCGAACAGCACCAGAGCCCGCATCCGGGAAGGATGCGGGCTCTGATTTCACTGCGGTCCTGACGGGATTTGAACCCGCGGCCTCCACCTTGACAGGGTGGCGAGCACTCCAAACTGCTCCACAGGACCAGGTTTCGCAGCCTGTGCTTGCTCCTTGGCTGCGAGAGAGACTGTACAGCAGGTCAGCTGGTCAGGTCGAACTCACTCAGGGCGATGGGTCCGTCACGGCGTCGTCACGGCGCCGCCGCGTCGATCGCCTTCACGATCCGCTTGTCCGAGACGGGGAACGCGGTGCCCAGCGCGTGCGCGAAGTAGCTCACCCGCAGCTCCTCGATCATCCAGCGGATGTCCAGGACCTCCCGGGGCACCGGCCGCCCCTGCGGCATCTGCTCCAGGAGCCACGCGTACTCGTCCTGCATCTCGTGGACCTTCTCCATGCGCGTGGTGTCGCGCTGCACGGACGTCGGCATCTGCTGCAGGCGCCGGTCCACCGCCACCAGATAGCGCATCAGGTCCGGCAGCCTGCGCAGCCCCGTCGCGGTCACGAAGCCGGCCGGCATCAGGGCCGCCAGCTGCTCCCGTACGTCCTGGAGGTTGTTGATCAGGACCAGGCTGTTCGTGGCCTTCAGGCGGCGCTCACAGGCCTGCCAGGCGGCCAGGATCTGCTGCACCTGCCCGACGGTCCGTACGGTCGCGTCGACGAGGTCGGCGCGCACCTTGTCGTACAGCTTGCGGAACGACTCCTCGTCCCACGCCGGGCCCCCGTGGTCCGCGATCAGCTTGTCGGCGGCGGCCATGGCGCAGTCGTCGAAGAGCGCCTGGACCGAGCCGTGCGGATTGCGGGACAGGGCGAGCTTCTGCTGGTTGGTCAGCTTGTCCGAGGCGAACTTCGCCGGGTTCACCGGGATGTTCAACAGGATCAGCTTCCGGGTGCCGCGCCACATCGCCTGCTGCTGCTCGGCCTCGGTGTCGAAGAGCCGTACGGAGACGGTCTCACCGGAGTCGACCAGCGCCGGGTACGCCTTCACCGGCTGGCCCGCGCGCTTGGTCTCGAAGACCTTCGTCAGGGTGCCGATCGTCCAGTCGGTGAGGCCCGTGCGCTCGATGGAGACACCGCCCGAGGGCGCGGCCGCCGCGGCGGCCTTGGAGAGCGCCTGGCGGGCCTTGGGGCGCAGCTGGAGCTTGAGCGCCTCCAGGTCCTTGTCCTCGGCCAGCTTGCGGCGCCGCTCGTCGACGATCCGGTACGTGATCTTCAAGTGGTCCGGTACGCGCGCCAGGTCGAAGTCGTCGGCCGTGACCGGGACCCCGACCATCCGCTGGAGCTCGCGCGCCAGGGTGACAGGCAGCGGCTCCTGCAACGGCACGGCCGTGTCCAGGAACCGCGTCGCGAAGTTCGGCGCGGGCACGTAGTGGCGGCGGATCGGCTTGGGCAGCGAGCGGATGAGCTCGGTGACGACCTCCCCGCGCAGGCCGGGGATCTGCCAGTCGAAGCCCTCGTCCGTGACCTGGTTGAGGACCTGGAGCGGGATGTGGACGGTCACGCCGTCCGCGTCCGCGCCCGGCTCGAACTGGTAGGTGACCTTGAACTTCAGCCGGCCCTGGCGCCAGTTGTCCGGATAGTCGTCCTTGGTGACGGCGAGCGCCGACTCCCGGATGAGCATCTCCCGCTCGAAGTCCAGGAATTCGGGCTCGTCGTGGCGCTTGTGCTTCCACCAGGAGTCGAAGTGGGCGCCGGAGACGACGTGTTCGGGCACCCGCTGGTCGTAGAAGTCGAAGAGCGTCTCGTCGTCGACCAGGATGTCGCGGCGCCGCGCCCGGTGCTCCAGCTCCTCGACCTCGGTCAGGAGCTTGCGGTTGTCGGCGAAGAACTTGTGGTGGGTGCGCCAGTCGCCCTCGACCAGCGCGTTGCGGATGAACAGCTCGCGCGAGGCCTCCGCGTCGATGCGGCCGTAGTTCACCTTGCGGTTGGCGACGATCGGCACGCCGTACAGCGTGACCCTCTCGTACGCCATCACCGCGGCCTGGTCCTTCTCCCAGTGCGGCTCGCTGTAGGTGCGCTTGACCAGGTGCTGGGCGAGCGGCTCGATCCACTCGGGCTCGACCTTCGCGTTGACCCGCGCCCACAGGCGGGAGGTCTCCACGAGCTCGGCCGACATGAGGACCTTGGGCTGCTTCTTGAAGAGCGCGGAGCCCGGGAAGATCGCGAACTTGGCACTGCGGGCGCCCAGGTACTCGTTCTTGTCGGTGTCCTTGAGCCCGATGTGGGAGAGGAGACCGGCGAGGAGCGAGGTGTGGACGGACTGCTCCGGCGCGGCCGTACCCGCCGAGGGCTCCTCGATGTGGATGCCCATCGTCTTGGCGACCGTGCGCAGCTGGGAGTAGATGTCCTGCCACTCCCGGATGCGCAGGAAGTTCAGGTACTCCTGCTTGCACATCCGGCGGAAGCTGGAGGAGCCGCGCTCCTTCTGCTGCTCGCGGACGTACCGCCACAGGTTGAGGAAGGCGAGGAAGTCGCTGGTCTCGTCCTTGAAGCGGGCGTGCTGCTGGTCGGCCTGCGTCTGCTTGTCGGACGGCCGCTCGCGCGGGTCCTGGATGGAGAGCGCGGCCGCGATGACCATGACCTCGCGGACGCAGCCGTTCTTGTCGGCCTCCAGGACCATCCGGGCCAGGCGCGGATCGACCGGGAGCTGCGCGAGCTTGCGGCCCATCGGGGTCAGCCGCTTGCGCGGGTCCTTCTCCGCCGGGTCCAGCGCGTGCAGCTCCTGGAGGAGCTGGACGCCGTCGCGGATGTTGCGGTGGTCCGGCGGGTCGATGAAGGGGAACTTCTCGATGTCGCCGAGCCCGGCGGCGGTCATCTGGAGGATGACGGAGGCCAGGTTGGTACGGAGGATCTCGGCGTCGGTGAACTCCGGCCGGGAGAGGAAGTCGTCCTCGGAGTAGAGCCGGATGCAGACGCCGTCGCTGGTACGGCCGCAGCGGCCCTTGCGCTGGTTGGCGCTGGCCTGCGAGACCGCCTCGATGGGCAGCCGCTGCACCTTGGTGCGGTGGCTGTAGCGGGAGATACGGGCGGTGCCCGGGTCGATCACGTACTTGATGCCCGGGACCGTCAGGGAGGTCTCGGCGACGTTGGTGGCGAGAACGATCCTGCGGCCGGAGTGCTGCTGGAAGACGCGGTGCTGCTCGGCGTGGCTCAGGCGCGCGTACAGCGGGAGCACTTCGGTGAACCGGAGGTTCTTCTTGTTGAGCGCGTCCGCCGTGTCGCGGATCTCGCGCTCGCCGGAGAGGAACACCAGGATGTCGCCGGGGCCCTCGGACTGGAGCTCGTCGACGGCGTCGCAGATCGCGGTGATCTGGTCCCGGTCGGCGTCCTCGGAGTCCTCCTCCAGGAGCGGCCGGTAGCGCACCTCGACCGGGTACGTACGGCCGCTGACCTCGACGATCGGCGCGTCCCCGAAGTGGCGCGAGAAGCGCTCGGGGTCGATCGTCGCCGAGGTGATGACGACCTTCAGGTCCGGCCGCTTGGGCAGCAGCTGGGCCAGATAGCCCAACAGGAAGTCGATGTTGAGGGACCGCTCGTGGGCCTCGTCGATGATGATCGTGTCGTACGCGCGCAGCTCGCGGTCCGTCTGGATCTCCGCGAGCAGGATGCCGTCCGTCATCAGCTTGACGAAGGTCGCGTCCTGGTCGACCTGGTCGGTGAACCGGACCTTCCAGCCGACCGCCTCGCCGAGCGGGGTCTTCAGCTCGTCCGCGATCCGGTCCGCGACCGTACGGGCCGCGATCCGGCGGGGCTGGGTGTGCCCGATCATGCCGCGCACGCCCCGGCCCAGCTCCATACAGATCTTGGGGATCTGGGTGGTCTTGCCGGAGCCGGTCTCACCCGCGACGATCACGACCTGGTGGTCCCGTATCGCCTCCAGGATCGCGTCCTTCTTCTGGCTGACCGGGAGCTGCTCGGGGTACGTGACCTCGGGCATACGGGAGGCCCGCCGGGCGACGCGCTCGGCGGACTTCGCGGCCTCGGCGGCGATCTCGTCGAGCACGGCCTGCCGGGCTTCGGGCTTCTTGATGCGGCGGGCGCCTTCCAGACGGCGGCCGAGCCGATGGGCGTCACGCAGCGAGATCTCGGCCAGCAGGGTCTGGAGATCGGCAAAGGAAGTAGACATACCTGATTCAGGATCTCACCCGCCGCCGACGAGTGGCGAACGCATTTCGGGTCCGTCACCGGCTTGGCGCGCGGCCACCGGCCACCCCGTACCATTTCGGGCATGCCCCGCACCCACGCCCCGCACCGCCGCCTCGCGGCCGTGCTGCTCATGGTGCTCGGGGTGGTGACGGTGCTGCTGTGCGGGCCGTCCCCGGCGGTTGCCTCACCGGGTGAGGCGCCGCGTACGCAGGTGTCGGCCCCCGTCGACGGCTCGCCCGGCTGCAAGCAGGGCGGCAGGCAGGACAAGGGCGGCGATCCGGCCGCGCCGGTGCGGGCCCGTACCGCGTACGACCAGGCCCCCGCGCTCGGCGAGCGGACCGTCCCGGCGGGCCTCGTCGCCCAGGACGCCCAGCACCGCACCCCACCGGCCCGCGGCCCCACGCTCGCCGCGCCCACACCCGTCGAACTCTCCGTACTGAGGGTCTAGGCGGCCGGTCACCACGACCGGCCGTCCCTTTCCCCTTCCCTCTTCCCGCCGCAGCCGAGCGCTGTCGCGGTACGTACACGGAGACCCGTATGTCCAAGCCCAAGGGCACCCCTGCGCCCAAGTCCAAGCCGTCGAAGTCCAAGCCGTCCAAGGCCGGGAAGAAGCCGTTCCTGATCGGCGCGGCCGTGGTCGCGGCCGCCGCCGTCCTCGGGGTCGCCTCCTACCAGGCGACGTCCTCCGACCCGAAGAAGAGCGACTCCGTCGCCTCCTCCTCCGACGCCGTCGAGCCGCCCGCCGGGACCTTCCCCGAGCTGGAGAAGCTGGCCCGGCGCGACGGCAGGGACCCGCTGGCCCAGGGCCGCGCCGACGCGCCCGTCGTGATGATCGAGTACGCCGACTTCAAGTGCTCGTACTGCGGCAAGTTCGCCCGCGACACCGAGCCCGCGCTGGTGAAGAAGTACGTCGACGCGGGCACCCTGCGCATCGAATGGCGCAACATGCCGATCTTCGGCGCCGAGTCGGAGGCCGCGGCGCGCGCGGCCTGGGCGGCCGGGCAGCAGGGCCGGTTCTGGCAGTTCCACTCGGCGGCGTACGCCAAGGGCGCCAAGGAGAAGGGCTTCGGCAAGGACCGGCTGCGCGAGCTCGCGAAGGAGGCGGGCGTGGCCGACCTGGACCGCTTCGTACGGGACGCGGACGGCGACGCCGCGAAGGCGGCCGTGAAGAAGGACCAGGACGAGGCGTACGCGCTGGGCGCGACCTCCACGCCGTCGTTCGTGGTCAACGGCCGCCCGCTGGCCGGGGCCCAGCCGCTGGACACCTTCGCGCAGGCGATCGACGAGGCGGCGAAGTACAAGGCCGCGCAGGCCGCCGCCACGAAGGGGACCGGAAAGTGACCCCGGACATCGGCTATCTGGCCGCGTTCCTGGGCGGTCTGCTCGCGCTGCTCAGCCCGTGCAGCGCCCTGCTGCTCCCGGCCTTCTTCGCGTACTCGATCGACTCCACCTCCCGGCTCCTGGCCCGCACCGGCATCTTCTACGCGGGCCTGGCCACCACCCTGGTCCCGCTCGGCGCGGCGGGCTCGTACGCGGGACGGCTCTTCTACGGCCACCGCGACCAGCTGGTCCTCTTCGGCGGCTGGCTGATCATCGCGCTCGGCGCCGCCCAGATCCTCGGCATGGGCTTCGCCAGCCGCCGGATGACCGAGCTGTCCGGCCGCATCCGCCCGACCACGGCCGCCTCCGTCTACGCGCTCGGCGCGGTCTACGGCCTGGCGGGCTTCTGCGCCGGGCCGATCCTGGGCAGCGTCCTGACGGTGGCCGCGGTCAGCGGCAGCCCGGCCTACGGCGGGCTGCTCCTCGCGGTGTACGCCCTGGGGATGGCGGCCCCGCTGTTCCTGCTCGCGCTGCTGTGGGAGCGCTTCGGGCTCGGCCGCCGCCGCTGGCTGCGCGGCCGGGCGGTGAAGCTCGGCCGCTTCGAGCTGCACACCACCTCGCTGCTCTCGGGCCTGTTCTTCATCGCCCTGGGCGTCCTGTTCCTGGCGTACGACGGGGCCACGGCGCTGCCGGGGCTGCTCGACGTGGACGATTCGTACGCGGCGGAGAAGTGGGCCCGCTCGTTCGGCGACGCCGTCCCGGACTGGGCACTCCTTGTGGCCGTGGTGGCGGTGGCCGGGCTGGTCCTGGGCGTACGCGGCCGGCGCGGCCGGGAGCGCGAGCCGGAGTGAGGAACGCGGAAGGGCCCCGTCCGGTGGACGGGGCCCTTCTCTTGTGGCTGGGGCCGGGGTCGAACCGGCGACCTATCGCTTTTCAGGCGATCGCTCGTACCAACTGAGCTACCCAGCCACGCAGTTCACAAGTGAACTGCAGCGGTCCTGACGGGATTTGAACCCGCGGCCTCCACCTTGACAGGGTGGCGAGCACTCCAAACTGCTCCACAGGACCAAGCAATGTGCGAGCACTAGTCTCGCACACGGTAAAGCGTGCCCCCAACGGGATTCGAACCCGTGCTACCGCCTTGAAAGGGCGGCGTCCTGGGCCACTAGACGATGAGGGCTAAGGGCCCACCTGCGCGCTTCGCAGCGCGTCGGGGACGTGAGAAGCATATGGGATGCGGGGAGCTATCGCCAAAACGGTTTCCCGGGGGCCGCTCGGGGGCCGCTGGGGGCTCGCGAGCGGGGCGGGCCGGGGCGGGCCCGCGCCCCATGCGTGACAATGGCCGCGTGCTGGAGATGACGCGCGAGGAGTTCGAGGAACTGGTCGCCGAGGCGCTGGACCGCATCCCGCCGGAGCTGACGCGGCTGATGGACAACGTCGCCGTGTTCGTCGAGGACGAGCCCGCCGCCGACGACCCCGAGCTGCTCGGGCTCTACGAGGGGACTCCGCTCACCGACCGCGGCGAGTGGTACGCGGGCGTGCTCCCCGACCGGATCACCATCTACCGGGGCCCCACCCTGCGGATGTGCGAGTCGCGCGAGGACGTGGTCGCCGAGACCGAGGTGACCGTCGTGCACGAGATCGCCCACCACTTCGGCATCGACGACGAGCGGCTGCACGCCCTGGGCTACGGGTGAGCGCGCCCGAGCGGCCGGAGGCCATCGACCCGGACGTCGACCTCCACGTTCCCGCCCAGCGCGCCGAGACGGCGGGCGGCGCGAAGTGGCCGGTGCTCGCGGTGATCTCGGCGGGCGGGGCGCTGGGGGCGAGCGCCCGGTACGGGCTCGCGCGGGCCTGGCCGGTGCCGGCCGGCGGCTTCCCCTGGTCGACGCTGCTGATCAACGTCCTGGGCTGCGCCCTCATCGGCGTCCTGATGGCGCTGATCAGCGAGGGCGGGCGGCGCGCCCACCATCTGGTGCGGCCGTTCCTCGGGGTCGGCGTGCTCGGCGGCTTCACCACCTTCTCGACGTACGCCGTGGAGGTCTCCCGGTTGCTCGCCCGCCAGCAGGCGGGGCTCGCGATGGCCTACGCGGCCGGGACGCTTCTCGGGGCGCTCGGCGCGGTCGGGCTGGCGGCGACGGCGACCCGGCGGGCGCTGGCCGCGCGGACGAGGGCGGAGACGGAGTACGAGGTGCGGACGCCGTGACCTGGCTGCTCGTGGTCGTGGGCGCGGCCGTCGGCGCGCCGCTGCGCTATCTGACGGACCGTGCGGTGCAGGTCCGCCACGACTCGGTGTTCCCCTGGGGAACGTTCGTCGTCAACGCGGCCGGGAGCCTGCTCCTTGGCGCGCTGACCGGCGCCGCCGCCACCACGGACGCGTACGCGCTGCTCGGCACCGGCCTGTGCGGCGCGCTCACCACGTACTCGACGTTCTCGTACGAGACGCTCCGGCTGGCCGAGCGCGGCTGGAGGTTCCTGGCGGCGGCGAACGTGGCGGCCTCGGTGCTCGTCGGGCTGGGCGCGGTGTTCCTCGGCGCGGGCCTGACGGGCGGCACTCTGGCGTAAGGCGACCGGGGTCCGCCGCTACCTGATCGGGCGGGACCGGATTCGCCGTCACCGGACCACCCGTCGGAATCCCGTTCGTACGGGCGGGTCCTCGGGCGTGTCCCCGGCGGGGAAAAGGGAGTTGGGCACGGCGACCCTGTCCTGCCCGCGCCCCGGAGGCCGCTCGTGCGCCAGTTGTCCGCCCCCGTCCGTTTGGCCGTGACCGCGCTGGTCGTCGCGGCGTCGGCGGGCTGCATGAGTGTGAGCGACGACGGGAAGGCCCCCAAGCCGTCGGTCTCCGCCGGGCGCGAGGGGGCGGTGGCGGAGTCGGACGGGGTCGCCGCGGTCTCCGCCGGGCCCGGCAAGGGGCGGTCCGGCAAGCACGGCGTGAAGGCGTCACCAGGGGCTTCCGCCGCCCCGAGCCCGAGCGGGTCGGCGCCCGGGGCGGGCCCGGCATCGCCCGGCGGCCGCCCCCGGCCGCAGAACCCGCCGCCCCCCGGCGGCGGCACCGCGGGCGGCCCCTCCGCGCCCCCGCAGCAGCCCTCCCAGCCGCCCGCCTCGCCGACCCCGCCCGCGCCCCCGACCAGCGAGCCGCCGCCGGACCCGCCGGCCAGCCCGAAGCCGAGCGACTCGCCGTCCGCCTCCCCGGCCGCCGACACCCGCACCACGGCCCTGCGCGACCACGGCGAGGGGCCCGCGAACCGGACCGAGCCGGCGGCATCGCCGCAGGTGGGGCCGGTTTAGGCGGGGTCAGACCGGTCCGGTGTGATGTGGATCGCAGGGGAGCGGTTTGCGCTCCTGTGGGGGGAGTGCGTATGGTGGTAGATCGTTTGATCCCATTGCCCGGCGCCGACACAGAAGAGCGCCGTGTGGCGCGTACTCTCCCTAGCCGTGGCTGACCGCATTGAGGCGGTCGAATTGCGATTCACGGAGTTTGGGCGCGTGCCGAGACTCCGGAAGGTTTCGCATTTCGCATGTCCATTTCCAGTTCTGACCACACCGTCATGCCCGAGAACGACGAGATCACCGAGATCGTCGCCGTCGACGAGGCCGTCGAGACCGTAGAGGCCGTCGAGGCCGAGATCACCGAGGCCGACGAGGCCGCCGAGCCGACCGTCACCTTCGCGGACCTCGGTCTGCCCGAGGGCGTCGTGCGCAAGCTCGCCCAGAACGGTGTGACCACCCCCTTCCCGATCCAGGCCGCGACCATCCCGGACGCCCTGGCCGGCAAGGACATCCTCGGCCGCGGCCGCACCGGCTCCGGCAAGACCCTCTCCTTCGGTCTGCCGACCCTGGCGCAGCTGGCCGGCGGCCACACCGAGAAGAAGAAGCCCCGCGCGGTCATCCTGACCCCGACCCGCGAGCTCGCGATGCAGGTCGCGGACGCCCTCCAGCCGTACGGCGACGTGCTCGGCCTGAAGATCAAGGTCGTCTGCGGCGGTACGTCGATGGGCAACCAGATCTACGCCCTGGAGCGCGGTGTCGACATCCTCGTCGCCACCCCGGGCCGACTGCGCGACATCATCAACCGTGGCGCCTGCTCCCTGGAGAACGTCCAGGTCGCGGTCCTCGACGAGGCCGACCAGATGTCGGACCTGGGCTTCCTGCCCGAGGTCACCGAGCTGTTCGACCAGATCCCCGAGGGCGGCCAGCGCATGCTCTTCTCCGCCACCATGGAGAACGAGATCGGCACGCTGGTCAAGCGCTACCTGAAGAACCCGGTCAGCCACGAGGTCGACAGCGCCCAGGGCAACGTCACCACGATGACCCACCACGTCCTCGTCGTGAAGCCGAAGGACAAGGCGCCGGTCACGGCCGCCATCGCCGCCCGCAAGGGCCGCACGATCATCTTCGTCCGTACCCAGCTGGGCGCCGACCGCATCGCCGAGCAGCTCGTCGAGGCGGGCGTGAAGGCGGACGCGCTGCACGGCGGCATGACGCAGGGCGCCCGTACCCGCGTCCTCGCGGACTTCAAGGACGGTTACGTCAACGCGCTGGTCGCCACCGACGTCGCCGCCCGAGGCATCCACGTCGACGGCATCGACCTGGTCCTGAACGTGGACCCGGCCGGTGACCACAAGGACTACCTGCACCGCTCGGGCCGTACCGCCCGTGCCGGCCGCTCCGGTGTCGTGGTCTCGCTGGCGCTTCCGCACCAGCGCCGCCAGATCTTCCGCCTGATGGAGGACGCGGGCGTCGACGCCTCGCGCCACATCGTCGGCGGTGGCGGCGCCTTCGACCCGGAGGTCGCCGAGATCACCGGCGCCCGTTCGCTGACCGAGGTCCAGGCCGACTCCGCGAACAACGCCGCCAAGCAGGCCGAGCGCGAGGTCGCCGAGCTCACCAAGCAGCTGGAGCGTCTGACGCGCCGCGCCGCCGAGCTCCGCGAGGAGGCCGACCGCCTGGTCGCCCGCTCCGCCCGTGAGCGCGGCGAGGACCCGGAGGCCGCTGTCGCCGAGGTGGCCGAGGCCGCCGAGGCCGAGGTCGCGGCCGCCGTCGTGGCCGCCGAGCCGGTCGCGCAGGAGCGCGCCGAGCGCCCGGCGTACGACCGTGACCGCCGTGACGACCGGGGCAACTTCGACCGCCGCGAGCGTCGTGACGACCGCGGCGACCGTGGCGGCTTCCGTCGCGACGACCGTCCGTCCGGTGGCTTCAACCGCGACCGCAACGACCGTGGTTTCGAGCGTCGTGACGACAACCGTGGTGGCGGCTTCCGCCGCGACGACCGTCGTGATGACAACCGCGGTGGCGGCTTCCGCCGTGACGACCGTCCGTCGGGCGGTTTCAACCGGGACCGTAACGACCGTGGTTTCGAGCGTCGTGACGACAACCGTGGTGGCGGCTTCAACCGCGACCGCAACGACCGTCCCTCCGGCGGCTTCCGTCGCGACGACCGTCCGTCGGGCGGTTTCAACCGGGACCGTAACGACCGTGGTTTCGAGCGTCGTGACGACAACCGTGGTGGCGGCTTCAACCGCGACCGCAACGACCGTCCCTCCGGCGGCTTCCGCTCCGGTGGCGGCGACCGCCCGTTCAACCGCGACCGCAACGACCGCCCCGCGGGCGGCTTCCGCTCCGGTGGCGGCAGCGGCGACCGTCCGTACGGCCGTCGTGACGACCACCGCGGTGGCGGCACCGGCTCGAACACCGGCTCCTCCTTCGGGCGCCGTGACGACAAGCCGCGCTGGAAGCGCAACGGCTGAGGCTGAGTCCCAGTAGCAAGTGTTGGGCCCGTACGGCACCCACCGGGTGCGGTACGGGCCCTTCCGTTTGCCCGCGTAATCCCACGTCACAGCACATGCGGCTCCTGTTAGGGTCAAACCTCGTATGGGGGGTTTCGGAGAGCCGGGGGGCTTTTCTGCGCAACGCTGCCGCGCGGTACACCGCGCGCCGTGCGCCCTCCCATGCCCAAAGGTTTCGGGAGCATCAACTTGAGACGTCACACACTCGTACGGAACGCGATCGCCGCAGTCACCGCGCTCGGCATCGCGGCCGCCGTCGCTCCACTGGCCACGGCCCCGGCCTTCGCGGCGGACGCCCCGGCGGAACTCACCGTTCCCGCCGAGCGCACGCCCGACCACAACGCGACCGTGATCAACGGCGCGGGCGAGACCGGCTATCTGTCCGGCTGGACCCAGGTCGGGTTCCACTGGACCTCGTACGCGGACGGCTCCACCGCGCCGGTCGTCATGCCGCAGGGCATGACCACCGCATGGGGCACCGGCACGGACACCCTCGTCCTGACCGGCAAGGACACCACCTCCGTCGTCCAGCGGAACATGAAGGACGGCTCCGAGCGGACCCTGCCGCTGCCCAAGGGCCAGCTGTTCGCCGGGACCTTCGGCGACGTCGTGGTCACCGACGGCCCGCTCGGCATGCGCCTGCTGTCCTGGGAGGACGGCAAGGTCCAGGAGACGCCGGTCAGTGGAGCCGGGCAGCTCCACTCGCTCTACCAGGGGAACAAGGACGGCATGTTCGTCCAGAAGGACCTCTCGGGCATGACCATGATCTGCTGGCTGGGCCGCGACGGAATCGCCCGCTCCACCCACCTCCAGGCGGAGCAGTTCGACAACGGCAAGATCGAGGTCGGCGGCGACCGCGCGGTCCAGTGGACCAAGGACGGCAAGGCCACGGTCTGGAAGACGTCGGACTTCTGGGCGTCCACGGACCAGCTCACGATCGGCGGGTACGACAGCTCCCAGCTGCTCGGCGCGGTCGGCGACAACGTCCTGGTGGCGCGCCGCGTCTCGACCGGCGGCCAGCGGTACTCCTCGCTCGACTACCGCGTGGTCGCCGTACCGCTCAAGGGCGGCCCCGAGCGGGTCGTCCTGGAGAAGGCGACCGCGATGGCCCGCTTCAAGCCCGACGGGACGATGCTGATCGGCGCGGTGGTCGACGGCCACCAGGGCGTGTACGCGGTCGGCTCCTCGCTGGACGTCACCAAGGTCCGCGAGTCGCCCGCCCTCGCGTCGGTGCCGACGGCGCTGACCCTGGCGCAGGGCCGCCTGAACACGGTGGACCGGGTGCCGGGCGAGGACGGCGCCGAGGCGCGGCTGCGCGGCCTCGACCTGTCGGTCACGGGCCCGCTGACGGCCGGTCAGCGCACCGACCGGGGCGCGGACGCCAAGGACTTCCCGGCCGGCGCCACCCCGGAGATCCAGGCCACCGGCGACGGGCGCCTGGTGTACCGGCTCGCCGACGGCACGGTGAAGGTCCTCGACGAGGGCGCCAAGCTGCCCGCGCGCACGCTGGGCGTGAAGGCGGACGAGCTGCGGGTGTCGGGCCGTTACGCGGCCACCTACCAGCAGGGCGCGCGGGTCCAGGTCACCGACCTCGACACGGGCGCGGTCGTCTACACGGGCATCGGCACCCGCGACTTCGCCCTCTCGGGCAGCACGCTGTGGATCGGCAACGACCCGGGCAGCGCGCAGGCGATCGACGTCCGTACGGGCAAGGCCACCGGCAAGCGGATCTCCGTCCCCTGCCTGATGACCTCACTCCAGGCGCAGGGCGGCGACGTCTACTGGGAGTGCGACCGGGACAAGTCCGGGGTGTACGACACGGCGGCCGAGAAGAACATCGAGCTGCCCGCCCACCAGGGCGCCCTGCTCGGCGACGGCTATGTCGCCTGGCAGAAGGACGGCGAGCTGAGCGTCACGGACCTGCGCGGCACCACGGGCACGCACAAGGTCGGCAAGCCCGCGGTGGCCAAGCCCGGCCAGGGCTGGACGGTCGACCGCTTCGGCGGCGCGGTGGCGTACGTGGACGCGTCCGGCGACACGCACGTGGCGCCGTCCGGGGTCCGGAGCGCTCCCGTACGCGCGCTGGACGAGGACTTCCCGGCGGCGGTCGACGCCAAGTCGGCGGCGCGGACGGTCCGTTGGTGGGCGTCGAAGCCGCTGGTCTCCTGGGACCTGACCCTGGTGGACCTGGCGACCCGTAACACGGTCCTCGTGTCCACCGGCCAGGAGACGCGCGGCCAGGTGCGCCTCGACTGGGACGGAAAGAACTCCTCCGGCAAGGACCTGCCGGCCGGGAAGTACGCCTGGTACGTGACGGCGGTCCCCGCCGACGGCGGCCCGGACCAGACGTTCACCACCCCGTTCGAGGTGAAGGGTTCGGGTCCGGCCCCGCGCGACTACGTCGGCGCCGACGGCCTGGGCGACCTGCTCGCCGTCACCCCCGCCGGAGTCGCGGACTTCCGCGCGGGCGGCGGCGGCGAGGTCGACGCGAAGGTGTCGGGCAGCGGCTGGACCGGCGCGAACGAGGTGTCGGCGGCGGTCCCGTTCGACGACGTGGACGGCGACGGCAAGAACGACGTCCTGGTCCGCCTGACGAGCGGCGAGCTCCGCGCGTACAAGCCGGGCGGCAAGGCGCTGACCCCCTCCACCCCGTACGCGAAGATCGGCTCGGGCTGGAACATCTTCGACGCGCTGACGTCCCCGGGCGACCTGACGGGCGACGGCCGGGCGGACCTGATCGCCCGTGAGGCGTCGAGCGGCGACCTCTACCTGTACGAGGCGAACGGGTCCGGGAACTTCAAGTCCCGCGTGAAGATCGGCACCGGCTGGAAGAACTACCTGCTGGCGTCGGGCGCGGGCGACCTGAACGGCGACGGCAAGGCGGACCTGCTGGCCCGCGACGCGGCGGGCGTGCTGTGGCTGTACCCGGGCACGGGCGGCGGCACCCTGGCCACGCGCGTGAAGATCGGCGGCGGCTGGCAGGTCTACAACGCCCTGGTCGGCGCGGGCGACCTGAACGGCGACGGCAAGCCGGACCTGCTGGCGCGCGGCACGGACGGCGTGCTGTGGTCGTACGCGGGTGACGGCGAGGGCAACTTCGGCGGCCGGGTGAAGGTCGGCGGGGGCTGGCAGATGTACAAGTACCTGTTCTAGTAATCGGCCCCGGGGCTCAGGCCCTTGGGCTGATTTTTGGCCAAGCCTGGCGCATGTCATGCCCCCAGCGAGGGAATCGCTGGGGGCATGACAAGTGACGCGAGTGCGAATCCGGGTGCCCAAGGGGCCCCGGACGGTCTCGGTCCGGCGGGCGACGGCGCGGTCGCTTCGGCGATCGGCAGCGGCGCGACGTCCGACGAAGAGCGGCTGGCGCAGCTCGGCTACACCCAGGTGCTGGCCCGCCGGATGTCCGGCTTCGCCAACTACGCCGTCTCGTTCACCATCATCTCGGTGCTCTCCGGCTGCCTGACGATGTACGCGTTCGGCATGAACACCGGCGGCCCGGCCCTGATCACCTGGGGCTGGGTCGGGGTGGGCCTGATGACGCTGCTCGTCGGCCTGTCGATGGCCGAGATCTGCTCGGCGTACCCGACGTCGGCGGGCCTGTACTTCTGGGCGCACCGGCTGGCGCCCGAGTGGAGCGCGGCCGCCTGGGCCTGGTTCACGGGCTGGTTCAACGTGCTCGGCCAGGTCGCGGTGACGGCCGGGATCGACTTCGGGGCGGCGTCGTTCCTGGGCGCGTACCTGAACCTCCAGTGGGACTTCGAGGTGACGCCGGGCCGTACGATCGCGCTCTTCGCGGCGATCCTCGTCCTCCACGGCCTCCTGAACACCTTCGGCGTCAGGATCGTGGCGATCCTGAACGGCGTGAGCGTGTGGTGGCACGTGCTGGGCGTGGCGGTGATCGTGGGCGCGCTGACCTTCACGCCGGACCACCACCGCTCGACGGCGTTCGTCTTCACCCACTACGTGAACAACACGGGCTGGGGCAGCGGCTTCTACGTGGTCCTCATCGGCCTCCTCATGGCCCAGTACACCTTCACCGGCTACGACGCCTCCGCGCACATGACGGAGGAGACCCACGACGCGTCGACGGCGGGCCCGCGGGGGATAGTGCGCGCGATCTGGACATCATGGATAGCGGGCTTCGTCCTGCTGCTCGGCTTTACGTACGCGATCCAGTCGTACGACGACGAGCTCGGCTCGGCGACGGGCGCACCACCGGCCCAGATCCTGCTGGACGCGCTTGGGGCGACGACGGGCAAGCTGCTCCTGCTGGTGGTGATCGGGGCGCAGCTGTTCTGCGGAATGGCGTCGGTGACGGCCAACTCCCGTATGATCTATGCCTTTTCGCGCGACGGCGCGCTCCCGTTCTCGCGCGTCTGGCACACGGTGAGCCCGCGCACCCGCACCCCGGTGGCGGCGGTCTGGCTGGCGACGACGGGCGCGCTGGCGCTCGGCCTCCCGTACCTGATCAACGTCACGGCGTACGCGGCGGTGACGTCGATCGCGGTGATAGGCCTGTACATCGCGTACGTGATCCCGACGCTGCTACGCCTGCTGCGGGGCGACTCGTTCGAACGCGGCCCCTGGCACCTGGGCCGCTGGTCCCGCCCGATCGGCGTGGCGGCGGTGGCCTGGGTGGCGCTGATCACGGTCCTGTTCATGCTGCCCCAGCTGTCCCCGGTGACCTGGGAGAACTTCAACTACGCCCCGGTCGCGGTCCTGGCGGTCCTCGGCTTCGCGACGGTGTGGTGGGCGGTGTCGGCCCGCCACTGGTTCCTCCGCCCACCGTCGACCCCGCCCCGATGACCTGCGCATCCACGCCCCACTGACCGCCGAATGGGCCCCACCGGGCCCGGAAGCCGATACCCGATCGGCTGCCGGGCCCTGTCGGGCTATGCTGCGGGGGTGCGGTATGCCAAGGGCCATTAGCTCAATTGGCAGAGCAGCGGACTTTTAATCCGTTGGTTGTCGGTTCGAGTCCGACATGGCCTACCGGTCGCGGAAAGGGCTTCGTAGCTCCTGACCTGCGCCTTAGCGCCCCGTCTGGCTTCGCCGGGCGGGGCGCTTCGCTGTGTCCGGCCTTGTTGCTGGCCCCATGTGAGCCCGAGGTGAGCCCGGGAGTGCGGGGAGCGCGTCGGGGGATGAGTTGGGCGGCCTTCTCGGCGATCTCCCGGTCGAGCTCCGGGAGCAGGCTCGTGTACGTGTCCGATGTGAGCGCGATGGTCGAGTGCCGCAGGGTCTCCTTCACCGCGTGGATGTCGCCACCTCCGCCGTGCGTGAGGGTCGCGGCGACGTGCCGCAAGTCCCGCAGCGTGATGGGTGGGAGGCCGGTCGTCGCGAGGATGCGGCGGAAAGTCTCGGAGACGGTTTCGGGGTGCAGCCAGGAGCCGTCTTCCTGCGTGAAGACCTTGCCCGTGTCGTGCCACGTCTCGCCGCGCGCGAGCCGGGCCCGCTTCATCTCCTCCTGGCGCTGTCGATGCGCCGTCAGGACGGTGACGTTCAGGCTGTCGAGCGCGATCGTGCTCGCGCTGCCGTCGGTCTTGGGCTCGGACTCGTACACGTCCCAGCCGTCGACCACGAGTTCCTTCGCCGGCGTGATGCTGCCGCCGACGAGGTCGACCTCGGTCCAGTCCTGGCCGACCCCTTCGCCGCGTCGCAGGCCGCGCGTCCCGACGAGGTGGAAGAAGGCGTACAGCGGGTCGTCCTCGGCGGCGTCGAGGAAGGTGCCGTACTGCTCCGGCGTCCACACCATGACCGCGCTCGGGATCTCGCCCGTCTCACGCCACCGCCGTACGCGCTCGGCGGTCCACAGGAGTGGCTTGGGCCGCTTGCCGGATTCGAGCTCGACGTGAGCGGCGGCGTTGAAGATGATCAGCTGCTCCGAGATCGCGGAGTTGAGCGCGGCGCGCAGGGTGCGTCGGATGCTCTGGCGGGTCGCAGGGCCCGTGATCCTTCGGAACGGCTTCATCTCGGCGAGCTTGGCCCGTTCGACGGCAAGGCGCTCCCGCTCGGCCGCGACGGGCCGCCCCGGTTTGCTCGGCTTGCAGCGTGCGACCTGCTCGTGCCGGGCCTGGTTCTCGGCCGCGATCACCTCGTTCTCGTCTGCGATGGCGTCGAACATGCGGACCAGGTGGCGGACGCTGAGCCGGTCGAGCCGGATGTTCCCGATGCGCGGCTTCAAGTGCACCTTGATGTGCGAGGCGTACCCGCCCGTCGTCCTGCGGCGGGTCTTCTTGCCCGCGATCCACTCGTCGAGCCACTCCCCGACAGTCGTGCGCACGGTGAGGTCGGACCCGGTCTGGAAGCGGCGCTTGGTCTCGTCGTAATCCGGTATCGGCTCCTTGGCGGCCGATACCTGGGCGAGTAGATCGCCGATGCGCTGTCGGCCGTCGGTGTCGTCCTCGTCCGGGATCGCGATTAACGCGCGCACCTTGTCGAGGTCGCCCTGCGCCTTCGTCTGGGAGTCGTAGCCGCTGCGGCGGAAGGTGCGGCGGGTCTTCCCGTCCTCGCCGGGCGGCAGCTCCTGGCGGACGTTCCACAGGCCGTGGCGCCGGTTCTTGAGCTTCGGGCACGACTGCCCGTACTGCTTGCCGGTCTCCGGGTTCCGGCACGCGCATCTCCGGAAGGTCGAGCCGCTCACTCGGCCCCCTCCCCAGCCTGCGTTTTGGAGACCGGGACGGCCTCCGGGTGGTCGAGCAGCCCGAACTCGCGCATGTCCTGGACCCACCTGGCGTCGTACTCCGGGATGCGGAGGCCGAGTTCGGTCATCTCGTTGAGGACGGTGGCGAGGTCCTGGAGCCGGTCGAGGTAGACCCCGCGCGCCTTGCGGGTCTCTTCGGCGTCCGCGCCGTGCCGCTCTTGGGCGAAGTGGTGCCGCCCGGTGGCCTTCTGCAGCGCGGCCTGGGCGGCTTGGAGGCTGCGATACACCTCGGTCGGCACGGACACTTGCCGCCAGACCTCCATGCGGCCGGGGCCGTCACCGCCGCCGATCTTCGTGCTGTCGGCGATGATCCGCCCGCGTTCGTCGCGGGAGGCCGGCGGTTCTTCGCCCGTGACCCACCGCCACGCGTAGTGGGGGTGCAGTCCGCCCCATCGCGTCGGCGAGGGGACGCGGTCCACGCTGCCGAGGGGGAGGGCGAGCAGCAGCGGTGGGACGCCGAGTGCGTACGCGAAGGTCATCAGCTCGTCGACGGTGACCTCGCGGCGTCGCTTGCCGCTCTTGTCCCGGCGACCGGTCTCGATGTTCGTGATGGTCGCGTACGTCAACTCCGGGGCGCCGATCCGGGCGCATTCCTCGGCGAGCTGCTCGCGGTTGAGCCCGAGGCGCGTCCGGTGCATCCGGATCTGGTCGGCGACCAGGTCACTCAAGATCTCATGACTGTGCATATCGACACGTTAGCGCATCGAATTGCGTCGTGTCGTTGGGTGCCGTAGTTTGTGATCAAGGTCGATTCGAACTGTCGACTACGCAAAACGACACGCCTAGGAGGTGTGGTGCCCGACGCCCAGAACGCCCGAGAGATGACCCACGCAGAACTGCTCGACCTGCCGGTGAGCTTCCCCCTGGAAACAGCCAACCGTGCGCTGGCCATCGGTCGGACGAACGGCTACTTCATGGCCAAGACCGGCACTTACCCCGTACGAGTCCTCCAGCACGGTCGCGCCTACCGCGTCACCCGCTACGACCTGCTGCGCTACCTCGGCCTCGAACCCGCCCCGGCCGACCGCGCGCCCCGAATCCGGCTCTGAGCTCCTTGAAACCCGTACGAGCAGACAGAACGGCGGCACGGGGTGCGAACGACGAAGCCCGCCCCGCGCCGCCGCACGGAGATTTACTCATGAACAAGAGTACTCAGCCGTACCACGCAGGGCCGGTGGCCACATGAGCCTCGACGCCATGGACTGGGTATGGACCCGGTCCGCAGCCAAGGGAATCGCCCGCCTCGTCCTGGTGGCCATCGCGGACAAGTGCCCCCGCACCGACTACACCGCCTACGCCGGTACGACGATGCTCATGCGGTGCACCAACGCCTCCCGTACGGGCGTGAGGACGGCCGTGGACACGTTGATCGCCTTGGGCGAGCTGGAGATCGTGGAGGGCGCCAGAGGGCCGCGTGGCGAGACCGTGTACCGCCTTCCGCACGCTGTCGGCCACTTCCGCTCCGCAACAGACGGATCGGGCAGACAGGGGGCCGGATTCCGTCCCGGACCGGATCGTGGCCCCCATTGGGAACTGGCCCCGAGGGGAGCGGAATCCAATCCTGCCCGGGGCCAGAAGCCGACCCGGGCAGGGGCAGATATCCGGCCCCAGAACGCAAGGAACCAAGAAGAACTCAAGGAACAGCAGCCACGCGCGACGCAGCAGTCGGCTCCCATGTCGGATGAGGTGGCCGAACTCGTCTCCGCGCTTCGGGAAGCCGGTGTGGCGGCCGACTGGCGCCTTGGCGGTGATGAGCAGCGGGCGGTGCGAGACCTCGTCGAGCGGCACGGCGTGGAGACTCTCGTCGCCCGTGCTCTGAGCCGTACAGGAGCGGGCATGGGCCCGAAACCTCCCCGGTACTGGCTGAAGGTCTGGGGCGACCTCGATCGTGCGCCTCTGCCGGACAGCGGGGCAACCGTCATCCCGCTGCATGCCGCCGCGCCCCGTACCCATCGCGATGCCCTCGCCGCAGGACTCGCACTCGTCAACGCGCAGGAAGGGTTCGCCCGATGAACCACGAGAACGTCGCCGCGCTCCTGCACCATGCGGCTGGGCTTGACAGCCGCATGCACCGCGCGGTGGTCACCGACCAGCAGGCCGCCACGCTGATACGCACGTGGACCGACGCGCTGAGGGACATCCCCGCCGTCGTCGAAAGCGTGCGCTGGGATGCCGCTGTCGCCGTAAGGCGCTTCTACGACCAGGCGGGCGGTGATCGTTCAGCGAAGTTCCACGCGATCCAGCCGAGCGACATCCGTGCCGCATGGAGTCCACACCGCGCTGAGCTGATGAACCGGCACGTAGACCCGACGCCCGCTGCCGACCCCGACGACGTGGCGGCCTACCTGAGCGAGCTGAGAGCCACCCGCGCAGCGGTCGCCAGTGGCCGGACGGCACCCAGCGGTCAACGCCAGCTCGCGCCCGCGGTTTCGGACCCTGTGGTGGGCTGCTCCGCCGCTGGACCGGCGGTTCCCGCGCAGATCCGCCGGGAGCTCGCTCGGGTCCGGGAAGGCGCAATGAGGGCAGCCGCCTGACGGCTCAGGCCCCCGGACCGGGTGTGTGCCGTTGGAGGCCATGGCGGGCATTGATGAGGGGAAGGAACCGGTGCCTGGTCCTCGGAATGGGCAGAAGAGGAAACGTCCAGCGTGTGGGGCGAGCGGCCCGAAACTGCCCCACTATTGCCCTACTTTCGCCCTACCCCGATTGACCTGTGAGCCGGACCGGCATGTCGCCCCGTTCAGAGACGGGGCGACATGCCGGAGGGGCGGATGGCTAGAAGAGGTACTTGTACATCTGCCAGCCGCCGCCGATCCGCTGGCGTCCGGCGAAGTTGCCCTTGCCGTCGCCTGCGTAGGACCACAGGACACCGGAGGTGTCGCGGGCGAGCAGGTCGGGCTTGCCGTCGCCGTTCAGGTCGCCCGCGCCCACCAGCGCGTTGTACACCTGCCAGCCGCCGCCGACCTTCACCCGGGTGGCGAGGGTGCCCTTACCGGTGCCGGGGTAAAGCCACAGGACACCGGAGGCGTCACGGGCCAGGAGGTCCGCCTTGCCGTCGCCGTTCACGTCACTTGCTCCGGTGAGCGCGTAGCCCGTCCAGCCACGGCCGATCTTCACGCGGGGCTTGAAGTTCCGGGCGCCGTTGTCCGCGTACAGGTACAGGTCACCCGTCGACGCCTCCCGGGCGAGCACGTCCGGGCGGCCGTCGCCCGTCAGGTCGCCCGGGGAGGTCAGGGTGTCGTAGATGTTCCAGCCGGTGCCGACACGGGTGTACCCCGCCTCCGACGACAGCCCGCTGCCGGGATAGACGTTGTAGGCGCGCAGCTCGCCACTCGACACGCGTACCAGCACGTCGTTGCGGCGGTCGCCGTTGAAGTCCCCGAAGGGAACGGCCGAGGTCACGCTCTTCCAACTCGCACCCGAGAGCTTGCCGTCGACGCCCCCGCGTCCGGTGCCGAGCCGGAAGTCGAGGGCCCCGTTCGGGGTGATGCCCAGCAGATCACCGAGGCCGTCGCTGTCGAGGTCCCGGAACTTGTCCGAGTAGGACCACAGGCGGATGTCACCGCTCGCCAGCTCGCGCAGCCCCGCGCCATCGCCGCTGTCCACCTTCAGCCGCCACGTCTGGTGGCCTCCGGGGACCACTGCCCCCTTGTCGTCGGCACCGTCCCAGACGGCCGACACCAGCGCGCCCTGATCCTTGCCGGCACCCCGGAGGGTGCGCACGACGCGCCCCTTGGAGTCCTCCACCGTCACCGCCCAGGCGACCGGGAGCTGTGACAGCTGCCAGGAGCCATGCCACTTGTACCCGTCCCAGTCACTGCCGTCCACGCGCGCCTCGGTGTCGGCGTGGGAGTCGGTGACCGCCAGAGGGGACCGCCGAACCGTCACCCGCCTGATGTGGATGCGCTCCTCGGCGTCCACGTAGGCGAGGTCGCCGCCGAACTTGTCGACCGTCCACGACAGACGGCGGTCGTCGTCCTGGCTCTTCTTGGGTTCGCCCACCTCGGACGTCGTGGGCGTGGTCCCGGCTCCCTCGCTGAAGTCGGTGAGTGCCAGCTTGTTGGCGGTGTGGTCGTGGCGGACGGTGAAGCCGTCGCCGAGGAGCACGTCTCCGCCGGGCACCGCGACGCTGCGCTTCAACTCGCGGTCGTAGACCCCTGCCTTGTCCGGGCCGCAGCTCCAGTAGATCCAGCGGCCGAGGGCTTGGAGTTCCTGGGGGTTGCAGCCGACGTCGGCTGTCGAGGTGGTCTGCTTGGACCGAAGGTCGTACGCCTCGATCGTGCCCGCGTTGCCGACGGGCCGCCACAGCGTGCTGCCCCACAGCGCGGCGGAGCTCTTCGCTCCGGACAGCAGAATGCTGTCGCTCACGCCCTGCTTGAGGGTTCCGACGTACTGCTGGGAAGTGGTACGGCCGATCGCGTACTGGCCGAAGCCGTCGACGAGGGTGGCGGTGTCCGGCAGCGCGACGCTCGTCTCCTTGCCGGTGTCGCCCGGCGAGACCAGTTCCTGGCCCCTCTCGAACACCGTGTGGCCGTCCCCGAGCGCCTGGATACGAGTGCCCAGCCCGGGGTTGGCGCGCACTATCGGCTCGGCCACCTCGCCAGTCGCAGAGATCTTCCGCTCGTACAGGGACGTGGACGCATCCCTCTCTGAGTCGCTGAAATAGCTCAGCGCGCCTGTGCCGAGCGCGATCCCCTTGACCTGTGCCGTCACGGGCGGCAGTTCCCGTACGACAGTGAGGCTCGGGGCCCCGTCCGCGCCGACCGTGACCCGGCGGATCGCCCAGTCCTTGGGGCCGGTGCCGCCGGTGACCAGCGCGGTACCGTCCGGGGCGGCCACGACACCCGCACCCGCGTACGCGAGGAGCTCGCGAGGCGTACCGCCGGTGACCGGCATGGCCCACAGCTTGTTGCCCCGGACGTGGGTGAAGGTCGGGTCGAGCGTGTAGCGGAAGACGATCCAGTCGCCGACCACCGTGGGACGCAGGTAGGTCTGTTCGGTGCCCGTCGGTGTGGGCAGGGGAACTTTGGTCTCGGCCGACGGATCGTCTCTGTGAATGACGTGGAGGGGCTCGTCCGCCCTGGCGAACCCGAGGACGTAACCCTTGGCCAGCGCGATGCCAAGCCCACCGAAACTCCTTGGGAGGGCGCTGACCGTGCCGGTGCCGTACCGGAGGAGGTACGTGTTGGGAACGTTCCCCCGGAGCCCGAAGCGCAGCACCGCGCCGTCACCGTCCTGCTTGACGACGACAGCGGCTGTCGCGCCCTGCGGGAGCCCGGTCAGAGGCTGCTCAATGACTTTTCCGTCTGTTTTCCGGAACACGCTGATGCCACTGATCACCTTGTCCGTCAGCCGGTAGGCGACCACGGAGTCCGTGGTGTACGCGCTGGTCCAGCGGTAGCCGTCCGGGAGCTCCACTGTGGTGGCGGCACCGGTGGCCTGATCGGTGATCTGGATCGCGGACGGGTTGGCCCAGGTGCCGATCACTTGCGCGCGCAGCCCCGAGTGATCCCGGGGGCTGGGCGCCGCGTAGTCGGTCAGTCGCTTGGTCTCACCGGAGCGGTTGTCCGTCCAGAGTGTGCCCTCGGTGCCCTCCTCTTGGCGGACGTACCCGGTGGCTCCGGCCTCTAGGACCTCGCCCGCACGCGGCATGAAGCGTGTCTCGGCAGGCAGAACCACCTCTGAGGCATCGCCCTGTGGTGCGGTGGCATGGGGCACGGCCGTGGCGGGCACCACCCCCGCCGCCGTCACCAATACCGCTACGACGACCGCGCTCTGTACCAGCACGTGACGTCTCAAGTTGTCCCTCCCGTAAGCCAAAACAGGCATGACGGGACGCGGCGGCACCAAGCAGTCGCCGTGTGAAGTGAAAGTGGCCCCCCAGCCGATCCCCCCATGCAGATGGCCCGACTGTAACAGCGCGGGCCCGTCCATGATCGGACGGGCCCGCACCGCTCAAACGTCGCGAATCAGAACAGGTACTTGTACATCTGCCAGCCGCCGCCGATCCGCTGGCGTCCGGCGAAGTTGCCCTTGCCGTCGCCCGCGTAGGACCACAGGACGCCGTCCGTGCCCCGGGCGAGGAGGTCCGGCTTGCCGTCGGTGTTCAGGTCGCCCGCGCCGACGAGGGTGTTGTATATCTGCCAGCCGCCGCCGACCTTGATCCGGTTGCCCAGCGTGCCCTTGCCGGTGCCGGGGTAGAGCCACAGCGTTCCGGCGGTGTCGCGGGCCAGCAGGTCGGCCTTGCCGTCGCCGTTCAGGTCGGTCGCGCCGGATGTGAGGAGGTAGTTCTTCCAGCCTCGGCCGATCTTGATGCGGCTGCTGAAACTCGCCCCACCGTGGGTTTCGTACAGATACAGGTCGCCTGTCTTGGCCTCACGTGCGAGCAGGTCCGTGCGGCCGTCGCCGGTCAGGTCGCCGGGGGAGGTGAGCGTGTCGTAGATGTTCCAGCCGCCGCCGACCCGCGTGTACCAGGTGGAAGGGGTCAGGGCTTTGCCGCAGTCGGTCTGGTACGCGCGCAGGTCACCGCTGTTGACACGTACCAGCACGTCGTTGCAGCGGTCTGAGTCGATGTCCGTGAACGGGACAGCAGCCGTGACGGTGTTGGCGCCGGCCCAGCCGTTCGCCGTGACCTTGGCATCTACGTCGCCTCGGCCCGTGCCCGCCCGGAAGTCCGCGACTCCTGTGGGGGTGAAGGCCAGCAGGTCGCCGACGCCGTCGAGACGGCCGTTGGGGCCGACGTGGTCGCGCGCGACGGGCAGGGCCCCGGCCAGCGCGGCGGTCCCACTCCGCGTCAGCGCGTCGCCCTGGCCGTCGGCGGGCGATGCGGTGAGGGTCCAGTTGTAGGCGCCGTTGGAGAGGGTCCGGCGGTTCTCGTCGCTGCCGTTCCAGACGGCCTTGATCAGGCCCCGAGTCTCGCCGCCCGTGAAGGTGCGTACCGTCGCGCCTGTCACCTTGTCCTTGATCGTGAGCTGCCAGGAGGCGGCGGGCTTGGAGAGCCACCAGCGCGCTGACCAGGGCGACCCGCTGAGGGCGCTCGCCGCGGCCGGGGTGTCCGAGTCGATGGCGGTCAGTGGCGCGGTGGGGATGCGCGAAGGGATGACATGGAGGGTGTTCTGCCGGTCGGCGTGGATCAGATGCCCGCCGAACCGGTCGACGGTCCACGACTCTCCCGCGACACCGGGAGCGGCCTCGCCGACCTCGCGCGTCTCGGTGGTGCCCCGTACGTCGACGAGGCTGAGCCTGGAGCCGTTGGCTTGGACGAGATAGCCATCCCCCAGCCGGTTGCCGCGCTCGCCCAGTGCGTTGTGGGGAACCGGGCGGTTCGTCTTGGAGGACCCCGCCGTGTCGTAGACCCCGGCCGCGTCCGGGTCTTCCCAGAACAGGCGACTGCCGACGGCCTGGAGGTCGGTCAGATCGCCCTTGGCGAGATGGACGGTGTTCACCGTCTTGCCCGTGCGGACGTCGACGGCCTCGACGGTTCCGGTCTCCTTCGTCTCCAGCCAGAGCGTGCTGCCCCACAGCGCCAGCTCGCCCCGCTCGGGGGCGTTCCTGCTGAGCACCACTGTGTCGGTGTCGAGATCGGCGACTTGGAGCTTGCGCTGGCTGTCCGGGCTGTTCGCCGGGCGGGTGTAGTAGGCGGCGTACCGGCCGGACACGCGCAAGGAACTGCCGTCGCCTTCGATCGGCAGCAGGGTGTCACGGCCTGGCAGCTTCTTGCCCGGGTCGAGCACACGCAGGCTGTTGGACTGGTTCTGGTACCGCCAGAGACTGTGGACGACGCGGCCGTCACCGGTCGCCAGCAGCTCGGGGCAGTCGAAGAGGCCGTGGCAGGTCCCGGTGCCGTATCCGCCGCGTTCCGTGCGGCCGCTCGCGGTCAGCGGAGGCCGGGTGGACAGGCTGGTGTCCCGCAGTTGCTCGGCTCCACCGACCTCGGTGTCGTATGAGCTGAGCTGCCCCTGGGCGGCCGTCACCCGCAGCGGTTGGGCGGCGAGCGGGGTGATCTCACCCAAGCGCCGTACCTCGGGGGCGCCTTCGACTGTTTGGACGGAGTACACCCGCCGGGCCAGACCCTCTCCGGCGCCGATGACGAGCACGCGTCCGTCTGTACCAGTCACGGCGGTGTCGGCGGTTTTGTCGAGCAGGCGGCGGCGGGTGCCGTCTGTCGTGGAGACGGCCCACACCTCGTGGGACAGGGAACTGCTGCCTGCCGGTTCCGCGATGAGCAGATCGTCGCCGGTCATCCCCAGCAGAGTGGCCGAGGCGCTGTAGGGGAGGGCGATTTCGCGCGCGGGGGCGGAAAGATCGGCGAGGTTCATGATCACTACCCGCCCGTCCGCCGTCCACAGCACGGACCGTTCACCACTGAGTACATGATGGAGCGGGCCAGTGGGATAGGTCTTCCACGGTATGGGACGGGCCGTCCCGGAGGAGTCCACCCATGCCGCATGCTGGATACCGTTGTCCCGGTATCCGATCATCAGTCCGAAACCGTTGCTGTTCCCCCGTGGGTTCGTCAGAGTCGCCCCAGTCGGCAGGCCACTCACGGGCCTGTCCACCGTCTGTCCGTCCTCCACGGTAAGGACGTGCAGGCCCAACCCCTCCTCCCGGCTGTTTTGGGTGAACACTGCGTTGCCGACGACGGCCGCGAATCGCTGGCCGTCTGGCATCCGCAGCGTCTGCTCGACGCCCGTGACCATGTTCCGTAGCCGAACGTCGCTTGCCGGGTTGTACCGCCCTTGGAACGCCACTACGTCGCGGCCTGTCCCGATGATCCGCTCACGGTCGCCCCGGACGAGCGGGGTGGCGGAGTCGCCCGCGTACGAGTACCAGCCGTAGCCCGCAAAGTCGGACCCCCGCAGATAGCCGTGCGATCCGGCTGAGACGAGGATGCTGTACCCGTCCTCGTACGGTACGCCCGCGATACTCAATTCCCCCGGCGCGTCGGAAGCCGCAGCCGCGACCCCAACCGTTCCCGCCGACGCGGGCAGAGCCCCGCATGCCATCCCCACCGCTGCGGCGATCGCCACCGCGGCACGCGTCACTGTGTGACGTCTCAAAACGAGATCCTCCCCAAGAAGCGTCGGCACGGCCTCGGCGCGCCGACGAGTGCAGATGAAGCTGCCCGTGCGATCGCGCCCGCCTTGAAGTGGCGGCGGCCCCCCAGCCATGCCGATATGACGATCTCGGGACTTTAACAGCCGGGTTCCGCGGCCCCGGTGAGAGCGGGGAGCCGCCGTCGGGGCCACGGGTCCAGCGGAGGGTCAAGCGATGTGGTTGCCTAGTGCTCTGACCGCATAGGTGCACCGGATTGGGGCTCGCGGGGGTGCCTCTGGGTGTGCCGCGACATCCGGTCCAATGACGCAGGCGCGTGCCTGGCAGGATCTCCTGCATGCTCAAAGAGAAGCTTGACGAGCTTGCGCAGTTGATGGCCGACCACATGGCCAGGCCGTTCCCGCCCGGCTACAGGGGCCTGGATGTCGAGGGCCGGGACATGGTGTTGCTCGACGCGGATGCCTATGGCTATGCCGCAGGCGTCCGTGAAGGTCGGCTCAGCGAACAGCACCGGGCAGGCTTGATGCGACTGACGTCGGCGTTCGCGAAGATCCTCCCGGCGATCGACGACGATTACGCGGCCGGGTACTACACGCACGTGCGCGACATGGCTGTGCTGGCCGCTGAAATCGAGAGCCTGCGCGAGAAGTAGTCCTCCGCCCAGGAACATTCGGGCGCGCTCCTTGCCGGAGGCAGTCTGACCAAGCCGGTGAACCTATGCGGTCACAGCACTAGGGGATGCGCTGAGCGGTGCGGGGGACGCCCAGGCCCCTGATGACACCGAGCGGCACAATAACTGTCCCAAGAGGAAACTGCCCATCTGCGGCACGGGAAGATGCGGCGAGGTGGCGCGGGCTATCCGGGCAGGAGGCGTTCAGGTGTGACGATTCGTGCCTGTTCGTACAGGGCGCGGGCAGTCTGGTTTTTGAGGTACGGGCGGATGCGCGCGTGCATGGTGGTCATGCGCTCGTCGCATTGCCCGGATTCCACGTGCGGATAGATTTCGACGACCTTTCCCCAGGTGCCGCACGCCGCTTCGAGGTGGCCGAGTTCGAGTTGCCGCTCGGCGAGCATGGAGAGGTATCGCACGCGGTTGCGTCGGAATGAGTGATGCCGAAGGTTGTCCGACTGCTGTAGCGACTCGATCGACCCCTTGACGTCGCCCAGCTCGTAGCGGACCTGTCCGACGTGATACAGCAGGGACGAAGGGTTGTACGAGGCGAACGTCGTCGCTCGGGACTCGGCCTTGTCCATGGCCGCTTCGGCTTCCCGCAGATACCTCAACGCGCTGTGTCGGTCGTCGATCTGCGCGGCGGCGTGCGCTTGCTGTCCAGCGAGGAACGCCCGCATTCGGGGGCCTGCTTCAGGGGAGGCCGCTGCCGCCGAGTCGGCGAGCCGCATTGCTGTTTGCCCGTGTCCGAGGTCAACGGCCTGCACGCTCATGCCACGAAGCGTGGTGCAGTAGGTGAGGTGGTCCTTCGCGGCGCCGGCGAGTTCCAGCGCCTTAAGGTAGTACTTCTGTGCGAGGCCGTGCAGCCCTTCGTCGACGGCCATGTACCCGGTGAGGTAGCACAGGTCGGACGCGGCGGATCTCATCGCGTTCCGTACGTGCTCGGGTCCGTCGGCCAGGAGCGCGGGCGCGACCGTGTTGACGAGGAACGCGGCGGCCATGGGGCGCGCGTAGCGTCCGCCGAACTCGTCGTCCAGATCGGAGACGCGCTCGGTCATGGCGATGACCATGTCGACGTCGCTCATGCCGATGCGCTGGGCTCGGCCGGTCTGGACCGCCTCGGCACGGCCGACCACGTCCGGCCAGCCGGGGATGGTGAGGGCGACGGAGAAGAGGCTGGCCCCGAGAACACTCCGCCGGGACGGGTCCATGTCCTGCCTCCCTAAGTCGATCAGCCCTTCCACCGTATCCGGCGGGTCCTGCGCGTGATCGACCGAAATTGGGAAGCCCGCCTCGGCGTGGGTTACGGGGCGTCGTAATCGGCGCGTAAACGCCTCGACGACAAATCGGCGTACTGCGGGGCTGCGGGGAAGCGTTCCCCCCAGCCAGTGGTGGACCGCGGAACCGTTGTACTTGAGCGGGGTGCCGTTCTCTCCGCCGATCAGGTTCACGGCCCGCGCGCACTGGCTCAGCGTCCAGCCGCTCTCCGTGAAGAGGCGCTGTAAGGGCTCGTTCGGCATGCTCGCTCAACTCCCCGCGCCCGCAGGCGCTTTAAACGCTCTAAAGCCGCCGCTCTGCCGCAACGGTACCGCCGCCCGTAGCCGTGCGGTTGCGTAGAGGCAGGAGAGATCGCCAGGGGACGGAGTCGCGAGCCGTGAACGGAAGCAGCGTCACTCACCGGACACCCACCGAGCAGGAAGGCGGCTCGCAGGTCATGGCCAGGGCCTACTGGGCCGAGGTGTTCGCCGAGGGACCTGCCAACGGTGAAACGGTCCGGGTCCTTCTTGGCACCTTCCAGACGCCCTATCGCGGACGCGTCCTGCGATGGCTGCGAGGGCAAGCCCGCCGGATCGCCGACGGGCTCGACCCCAACCCCCGGGCGCCCTGGATCGACGGCCGTGAGCTGGTCCCGGTGTGCCGCGAAGTGCACGACGTGCCGGAGGAGTTACGGCGCTGGTGTGACGACGACGGGGCGCGCCAGGCCGCGTATGACGATCTCGGCAACGGAGACCCGTTCACCCTCACCGCGTCGGACGACACGGCCCAGTATTTCCTGGCCTTGGTCCCGGTGAACGTGCCCTCGACCCGCTCGGGCGGGATCACCTGGGCGGAGGCCAAGAACCACAGGAAGCCCCGCGCGTCGCATTGGCTCGGCCGGTCCTGGCGAGCGGGGCAGACAGCGACCCGGACCCATGGCCTTCCCGCCGCTGGACGGGCTGGCGAGGGCGACCGACCCCCCGTCCGGCGGCGGGACTCCACGCCGCTACCACCGAGGTTCACGGAGGGACGAAACGTGCCCACTGACCAGTGCACACCGCCAGAGCCCGAGTCGGCCGAGGCCGAGCACCAAACGGCCCAGGAGCCTGACCCGACCGCCGAGGTCTGGGGTGTGCCGCACGAGGGTGCCGCGCTGCCGCCGAGGCAGGGCCACCACCGATAGCCCCCGCCCGGCCGGCCTGGGGAGGCACAACGGCCGGGACGGGTCCACTCTCCGCGTGATCGACGCGGAGTCCGCTCATCACTGTAAGCAGGGAGGAGGTAAGGCCATGAACGTTGACGAGCTGTTCACCGGCGAACTGATCACCGGTGTCCCGAGCATGAGCGCGGCGCTGCTCGACAAGATGCCGGGCGGTGGCGACGACAACGGCGACCACTGCAAGTGATCCATACCTAGCGCGGGGCGGGGCTGAACGGGCCTCGCCCCGTCGCGTCAACGAGGAGGTAACCACGTGCTCTCACTGCGTCTGAGACTCGCTGATCTGGCGGCACCCGACTGGCAATGGAAACTTGATCGATGGATCACCGGGGTGAGCTGGATCAAGCCCGTGGCCACGAAGGCGCTCGCCTTGAAGATCGTCGCCAATGGCGCTCGCCACGTCACCGTCGTGGTTCGGGAACGAAGGGAAGGCGAGGCTGAGTTCACTGCGCTGGACATGCGGCCGGGGCGTGTCCATCTCACTGCGGGCGCGTTCGGTACGGCCCCGCTGTATCTCGTGGCGACCGGGGATGACTTGCGCGGCGAATGGGACCTCGCCGAGCTGCGCCCTCGGCTGCGGACCGATCGGCTCGTCCCGCGTGTGATGGCCCGGACCCTGAGCCGACGGCATCGTTACACCATGGACACCCTCTTCGAGGGTGTGTACCGGCTGACCGAGCGCGCTACGGCCGTCTTCACGGCGGCGGGGCTCACCGTGACCTATCCCGAGCCCGCCGAGCACGTGCTGGAGCCCCGCGCGCTCCGGGCCGGCGTGGACCCACTGACCGCGCTGGACTCACTGCTGTCCGAGGTGGTCGACGTGGCGCCGTCACCTTCGGGGCAGGTAAGTCTCGAACTCTCGGGTGGGGCCGACTCGGGCAATGTCGCCGTGTCGGTCTCCGCAGCCGGGTACGAGGTGATCCACAGCTTCGGGTTGTTGCTCAGCGGGCCTCTCGGCGCCCAACAGCGAGAGCGGCGCAGAGTGCTTGCTGATCAGTTCGGCTTCCGGGATACGGCCGTTCCCGCGATGCAGCATCCACCGTTCGTCACCGGCGGCGTGCGTGCCCGGGGAGTGCCGCACGACCCGGCGGGCGAGTTCTATCAAGAGGCGTTCGACGTACTTCGCGAGCAGGCAGCCGCCCGGGGCTGCGAGGTGATCTTCACGGGCCACGGCGGAGACGAGATCAACGCCCACCATTCGAGGACAGGCACAAGACTGCCCCCGCCGGAACCAGTGCCCTGGCTCGGCCCGGCGGCGGCTGAAGCCCTTGCCGAAGTGGACGAGCACCTCGCACCCATTCCCGTCCTTCCCGTACCGACCCTCATGGCGTTCGGGCGTCACAACCCGGGATACCTACGATCCGGAGTCTGGCCCGTCGCCCCGCTCGCACACCCCCGGGTCGTGCGGTTCATGGAACAGCTACCCCACGAACACAAGCGGGGGAAAGCCCTGTTCCGTGATCGGTTACGACGGGCGGGGCTGCCCGAATCGGTCGCCGAGCCAGCCGAGCCCGAGCACTTCCTTCCGCTGATGGACGCGGGGCTACGCACATACGGACTCTGCGCTCTCGATCGGATGTTGCGGGAATCGCTGCTCGTCGATCTCGGTTACGTTGACCATAAGGCGCTCGCTCTCGCCCGTGAGCACGCCGAGCATGCCCCCGTGGTGCCCGATCTGCTGTGCGACACGATCGCCCTGGAAATCGGGCTGCGGGCCCTCTCATGATCAGCCCCGACGCAGAGACCGAGCGACATGGACGCCACGAACGTCTTCTACCGGGACCCGGTGCTGTACGACGCGGTCCAGGCGGACAGCACCAGCGCCGAGACGTGCCAAGCCCTCGTCGAGCAGCATCGGCCGGACGCCGCCACGCTGATCGACTTCGGATGTGGGACCGGACGAGACCTGGAGATCCTGGCCAAGCGGTTCACCTGCGTCGGCGTGGATCTGCAAGCGGGCATGGTCGCGCACGCACGCCGAGCCCGCCCCGCCTTGGACATCCGAACCGGCGACATGCGGTCGTACCGGCTCGGACGACGCCTGGACGCCGTGACGTGCCTCGGCAACTCGCTGGCCTACGTGCACGACAACGAAGCGATCCGGGACGTGTTCGCCACATTCGCCGCGCACGCCAGCCCCGGCGCGGTCCTGGTGCTCTGCTCGCCCGTGTCGCCGATCATCCGGGCAGAGCCACAAACCGCCTCCGTCGCGCCGACACCGAGCACGCAAGCCATGGTCACCATTCGCTACGAGTGGGATCTACGGACGCAGATCAACACCATGCACCGGCATTGGGTGTTCGACTCGGGCACCGAAGCGCGGGACGTGATTCGGCGCCGGGTCCTGTTCCCGCGCGAACTGGAGCACTACGCGGCGGACGCGGGGTTCAAGTTGGTCGACATGGTGAACGAATCCCGGAACGGGACGCTCACCGGCCCGACCGCGTACACGGTGGCCCGGTACTACCCCTGACCCCGGCACGCCATTCGACGCCCTCGCCCTCAGAGGCCGGTTACTCCGGTGAACACTGCGTCGCCTCGGAGGCGCGGGCATGACTGCCGACGGACTGTTCCCGTCCCTCCCGCCTGTACGGGAGGCCGTCTGCATCCGCTGTTACCGAAGCACCACCGCCCCCATTCCCGTCCGCTGGATCGAGAGCAACAGTGGCCCTGGAACGACTCTGTACGCCTGTCCCGACTGCGCGCCCATACTCGGCGCAGGCCCGACCCCCGAGGACGCACGTAGTCCCATGGCCCTCGGAAGGCGCAGATCGCCCCGGGCAAATCACGGCTCACCCTAGGCCGATTGAGTGGCACCCGCAGCTGTCTCTCATCAGACCTCACACGGACGCGGCACGCCGACTGCAGAGCCTGGCGTGCCGCGTATGGCCCAGTGAGCTAGAGATCATTAATAGCTGGGGTTACGGAGGTTCGATGACCCTGAGGTGCCCGTACTACTGCGGGGGAACGACGGACGGTGACATCGTGGTGAGCCACACAAGCGGTCAGCTCTGACGCGCAACAGGGGGTGGGGCAGCACATGTGGGATGCACTGCTCGGAGCTGAGGTCGATGGATCTCGGATCTGCCCGTGCTGTGGAGGTGAGAACGAGCGGAAGTTCGCGCCACAGAGGGAGGGGAACCCGTACTTCTACTGGTGTGACAGTGCGAAGTGCCGAGCGGATCAGGAGTTCATCCGAAAGCGGGCAGCCCTGCATGGGATGACGCTTGAACGGTATGGCGAGATTCTTGAGCGGCAAGGCCGACGGTGTCCAATCTGTGCTAATCACCTGGGGAAGTTCAACAGGGACACCGTGATCGATCATGATCACGAACACTGCAACAGACCGTACTCATGCGGGGAGTGTGTCCGGGGGATCTTGCATCGAAGCTGCAACTCCCTGATCAGCAAGCTGGAGCGAGACCCGGGCATGTTCGACCGGATACGTGAGTACTTAGCCCCCTGAATAGGACCCTGCTGAGGATGCCCTGGGAGATCGACGCGGAGGCCGTGGAGCGCGTCGTGGACTCCGCATCGGGTACCTGACGCTGACTCCATGAGGGGCCATGATCTGCCAGCGGTTGATTTCCCACGTGAGGCCGATGAGGCGAGGAGGCACCTGGAGCCACGAGCGTAATTCGGGGCCGTCGGTTGCGCCCGTTACCTAGATGTCGTCGGCGGCTGTTGTCCTGAGAAAACGCTCAACTTCATTGGCTACACCTGGTTCTGCAGTCGAGGCGCGGGGCCCTAGGCGCGTTGAGCCCTCGTGAACTCCGAGCCCACCCACCCATACGTATCCGAACGATGACTCGCCGTCGATATGTGGACTGACTTGGATATCCATCTGCTTGAGCTTCATGGCGGGCGCCGCAGCGTAGAGGGTGGCTGTCACCCGTCGCTGGGGGTAGAGGTTGAACTCTCGGATGCGGTCGGCGTCGCTCTCGTCGACGAAGGCACTATGGCCATCCCGACCCACGCGAACGTCGTAGTGGTACGGATGTGAGCTCAAATTGATCGTGAAGTACTCGGAACCGCGATTCTCGAACGTCACCTGGAAGCTCACGTAGGTCAGGCCCTTGGCGGCCTGGTCACGGCCACGCTGTGGCACGGCCTTCTTGAGGCTGTGCACGCGCACGCGCAGGCCGGACAATTCTTCGGACTGGTACTCCTGCCAGTCCCCAACGACGTTCGGCACGTCCATGACTTCACCCCCTGCTTGGTCATGGAAGCCTAGAACGGGCAGGGGGAGCCAGAGAACCCGAGGCGAGCCCATGTGAGCCCGAATACCTGCGAATCGGGTGATATCGGGTGATATTGGGTGCCGGGTGGCACCTCCCCTGGCCAGCCATAACGGCATAGGCTGACATGAGGCGTTGGTCGACATCACTCGCCTCTCTTGCTGCCGACCACCCCCTCGGCTCCGTCCGTATCGTCCACCAACTTGATGCACTACAGGGCCAGTTGGCTCCTCGTCGGGATCACTTGTCGGTGCGGGAATCCTGGCGCGCCTCAACGACGTATGACGGGCCAGAATGCTGTTGCTCGCCGACATCGTCCCGCCGCCTAGGGAAGGGCACCGCACGATGAGGCCCACTCCCGCCGACCTCGAAGCCTGGAACGCCTACCTCGCCGAGGGCAACGCCACCCAGGCCCGCAAACGCGCCGCCGCTGACGTCGTCCCCTGCGACCCGGGCGGAAACACCCTCCACCTACAAAGCCGAGTTGGCCTTCGTTCCGTTCCATCAGGTCAGCGCCTGGCTGCGGGACCTGCTCAGCTGTAGGTTCGAAGCCGCGGCCTCCGTGCTGGCGGACGGACACCCGCGTTTCTGCATGACGGACAGCCGATCGGGCACCACCGGTAGCGACCTTCCTTCGGAGCTCACACGAACACGGCACGCCGACTACAGAGCCTGGCGTGCCGCGTCCGGTCGAGTGCGGCTTAGCCCGCGTAACTGCCCCAATGCAGAAACGGCCCGTGTGTGCAGGTCAGCGCCCTTGAAATGTGAGCCCGATGTGAGCCCGGATGCCTTCGGATCGGGTGTCATGAGCCGATCTTGGAGGTCAGGTGGCACCTCCTCTGACCAGCCGCAACGGCATAGGCTGGCATGGCGCGTTGATCGCCATCACTCGTCCTCCCCGTCTTTTAATCCGTTGGTTGTCGGTTCGAGTCCGACATGGCCTACCGGTCGCGGGAGGGGTCTTATGGCCTCTGACCTGCGGCGGAGCGCCCCGACCGGGTTCGACTGGTCGGGGCGCTCCGGCGTTTCGGGCGCTGTGCGGGGCCCGTGCGTGAGCGATGCGTGAGCGGACGTGCCGTCAGGGGCTGGTCAGGAGGCGGACCGGCGGTACATGGACGGATCTGTGAGCAGGGCCAGATGTTCGCGGGCCGCTCGGAGGCTCTGGAGGTGGCTGTTGAAGTCGGCGATGAGCTCGTCGACCTGCTCAAGGTTCAGCGAGGGCCATGAGCCGTCCCCGACGAACTCCATCTCGGGTACTGCATCCTCTGCCCAGCGGATGACCGTGAACTCCATGAGTGCATTGCCGTAGCTTCCGGTCATGGAGTGTGAGAGAGCACGGTGGAGACGGTCCTGAGAGGCGGCATCCTCCCCGCAGTCCCTGCCGGTGCACTGGTTGGCAAGAGCTTCGCAGTGGTCCGCATTCGGGGTCGGGAAAGGGCCCTTCACGATGCTGTCTCCGTCCACTCAGCATGGATCGTGACGAACCGGGCGTGGATTTCATCCAGGACGTCGCATTGTGCGCGGATCTTGGCAATGATCTCGGCGAACTCGTCGGGCGAGAGGTTCTCGATGACCTCGTCTTGGACGGGCTCAAGCACGAGGTGCGGCGCTCGCTCCTTCCGGTTGGTGCTGTAGGGACAGATCTCGACGCGGCCAGCCAGGACCGGGACGAGGGCGGACCCTTGCTCAGGGTCGAACAGAGGTAGCTCCGGCCCGTCGAAGTAAAAGCCGTGCGTCAAGTTGTCCACCGCGCCGGAGTCGTCATTGAAGTGGGTGTCGGTGCAGTACAGCGGGCAGGTCTCCGTGAGCTGGCCGCCTTTCGTAATCCTCCGGACCCAGGAGCGGGGTGGGGCGTCGCCGGAACTGGCTGTTGCCGGTGGAACGGGAGGGTTCGGCATGGGACGACTCCTCTGGTCTCTGGCAATGGGGCGGTGGCGGTGAGCCACCCCCGATGGGCCTCCGCCGTCCAGCCCATTTGCTGTCGCTGTGGCCAGCGCAGATCGGCAACGGCAGACCGGAGGCTTTTGGCCTAGGGGGCTGCCCTGCGGCGGGGGCGGCGATTCGGGTGCCGCCTAGGGCGACGATGCCGATCGGCTCTGCGACGAATTCATATTCGTCGCAGAGCCGACAGAGCGCACCCGGAGCGCGCCTTGATCAGGCTGAGGATGTGGACGGTCGGGCACGGGGAATCAGCTGTGCCGCCGCTTCGGCCGCAGCCTGGTCGACCTCGGGGAGCAAGCTCGTGTACGTGTCCGAGGTCAGCGTGATCGTGGAGTGCCGCAGCGTCTCCTTGATCGTGTGGAGGTCGCCGCCGCCTCCGTGCGTGAGCGTCGCGGCGACGTGTCGCAGGTCGCGGAGGGTGATCGGTGGCAGGTCCGTGGTGGCGAGGATGCGGCGGAAGGTCGCCGAGGCCGTCTCCGGGTGCAGCCACGAGCCGTCTTCCTGCGTGAAGACCTTGCCGGTCGCCTTCCAGGCGTCGCCCCACTTCTCGCGCTCTGCGTTCTGGCATTCTCGGTGCGCCCGCAGTACGGCGACGTTCAGGCTGTCGAGCGCGATGGTGCTCGCGCTGCCGTCCGTCTTGGGCGCCGATTCGTACGGGTCCCAGCCGTCGACGACCAGCTCCTTGGCCGGGGTGATCTGGCCGGCGTCGAGGTCGACGTCCGTCCACTCCTGGCCGACGCCCTCGCCACGCCGCAGCCCACGGGAGCCCATGAGGTGGAAGAGGGGGTACAGCCGGTCCCCTTCGGCCGCGTCGAGGAAGACGCCGAACTGGGCCGGGGTCCAGACCATGACGGCGGAGGGCTTCTCGCCGGTCTCCCGCCAGCGCGCCACCCGCTCCTCGGTCCACAGCAGAGGCTTGGGCCGCTTGCCCGACTCCAGCTCGACGTGGGAGGCGGGGTTGAAGGTGATGTACTGGCGGCTGATGGCGGCGTTCAGTGCCGCCCGGAGCGTGCGGCGGATGCTCTGTCGGGTCGCCGGGCCGGTCGGCCTGCGGAAAGGTTTCATCTCCGCGAGCGCGGCCCGCTCCTTCGCCAGCCGCTCGCGTTCGGACGTGACCGGACGTCCCGGCTTGCTCGGCTTGCACCGGGCGATCTGTGCGACCCGGGCCGCGTTCTCGGACGCGATCGCCTCGTTCTCGTCGGCGATCGCGTCGAACATCTACCAGGGGGACTGTCCTGAAGTTTGTGTTTGGCCTGGTGTGACCCGAGTTGGCATGAGATGAGGTCTCTGCCGGGAAGGATCACAGATGGGCAGCAAGAACGAGCAGGGCGGCCCCCGCGAGAGCGAGCGCCAGGTGCGGACGGGGGCCGAGTTGGCACGCATGGCCGAGCAGAGCCCTGGACTGGCCGAGGAGTTGGTGGAGCGAGCCCGCCGGGAAGGGCTCCAGCTGGTGGGCGAGGGTGGCCTGTTGACCGGGCTGGTGAAGCTGGTCCTGGAGGGTGCGCTGGAGGCCGAGCTGGCCGAACACCTGGGCTATGAGAGGGGTGACCGGGCCGATGCCCGGCGGCGGGAATGTCCGCAACGGCACCAGCCGCAAGACGGTTCTCTCGCAGGTCGGACCGGTCCAGATCGAGGTTCCCCGGGACCGGGCGGGCAGCTTCGCCCCGCAGATCATGCCCAAACACGCCCGCCGGGTGGAGGGTTTCACTGAGACGATCGTGTCCCTGTATGCGAAAGGGCTCACCACCGGCGAGATCCAGGCCCACCTCGCGGAGGTCTACGACGTGGAGGTCTCACGCGACCTGGTCTCCCGGGCCACCGCCCAGATCACCGCCGACATGACCGCCTGGCGCACCCGCCCGCTCGACCGCGTTTACGCGGTCCTGCTGATCGACTGCATCTACATCAAGATCCGCGACGGGGCGGTCGCCGACAAACCCGTCTACATCGCCGTCGGGATCAGCCTGGAGGGCGACCGCGACGTCCTGGGCATGTGGGTCGGCACCGGCGGCGAGGGTGCCAAGCAGTGGATGGCCTGGCTGACCGAACTCAAGAACCGCGGCGTGCAGGATGTGTTGATCGCCTGCTGCGACGGCCTGAAGGGTTTGCCCGATTCGATCAACGGCGTCTGGCCGCAGACCGACGTGCAGCTGTGCGTGGTCCACCTCGTCCGCACCAGCCTCAGATACGCGGCCAAGCAGCACTGGGGCACCATCGCCAAGCAGCTTCGGGAGGTCTATACCGCCAAGACCCCCGACGAGGCGGAGCAGCGGTTCGCGCTCTTCGAAGCCGAGTGGGGTGATAGATATCCGGCCGTGGTGGACACCTGGCGCCGGAGCTGGGAACACGTGATCGTCTTCCTGCGGTTCCCGGCCCCGATTCGCCGGACCGTCTACACGACCAACATGATCGAATCCCTCAACTCCCGCTTCCGCCAGGCCACCCGGCGCCGCGGGCACTTCCCCGACGACGACGCGGCCCTCAAGGTCCTCTACCTGGTCATCCGCAACCCGATCAAGAACCGGCCCAACATCACCGGCAAGACACCGGCCTGGAAACAGGCGATCAACAGCCTCGCCAGCTACTACGGCGACCGCATCACCGACCGCTAAACCACATCACCAGCACCAGGCCACCCACAAAGAATCAGACACTCCCCTGAGAGCGCGCCGGGGTGCGCCAGGCTTTTGCGGCCGCACAGCCGAAGATGCGGTCAGAACCGGTCGGGCAGCGAGCGTATCCGTTCTGATCTGGCTTGTCGTGCTGCAGAAAATCTCAAGCCGAGGCTCAGCTGGCAGGGGGACTCGCAGGATGAGAGCGAAATCTCTGACGACAAAGTCGTTCATGCACGGAGGGCAGCCGTGGCCAAACTGACCGAGGAACAGCGCCGGCAGCGCGCTGCTGCACGTGCCCGGCAGAAGGCTCTCGCTGCCGAGCAGGCAGACCGGCAGGACAACGAGCGGCGAGAACGGTGGGCGCGCGAAGGAATGCGCCTGACCTGGGAAGAGGTCTTGGCCGGAGAACCCTGTAGGGGCTGTGGAGAGCCGATGCACGACAGCTTGGGGGATTGGCCTCCACTGATGAAACTGTCCGAAGAACAGAGGCGGGAGCACGACGCCGCCGAAGCCCGCTTCAAGGAGAAACATCCGAACTGCAAGAGTTCGCGCTGGAGCTACAGCGGGTCTCGGGTCACGCACTGCTCTAGCTGCTGCCCGCCGCCCCCACTGAGTCCCCATACGCTCAGAAAGCTCGCGGACTTCTGCGCCACCTTGCCCTCGAAGGAGGAGCGCAAGAAGGATTTTGACACCTGGAATCTGACGCTGACGTGCGACCACGTTGCCCAGCACATCCAACACCGCGAACATGACCACGTCTCCACTCGCGTCGTGGACTGCCCGGAGTGCGGCGGCGAGCGCCGCGGTGTCGTGCAGAGTGTCCGCGTGGGCCCGGCCTACAGCGACGACGCCATACAGGCAGAACGTGCGGTGGCAGATGAAGAGCGCCTAGCGGGGGAGTTGGCTGCCGCGCAAGAGAAGCTACGGCGCGAAGAGCGCAAGGCGGAGTCGACACGACGCCGCATTGAGGAGATGCAGAAGCAGCTCAAGCCCGAATCCTGACCTCGTGTCGAGGGGCGGCATTGCGTGAGCGGAGGGGGCTGGAGACCTACTTTTCGGGGTTTCGCCGCTTGGCCTTCGAACTTGTCGACCTGGGGCGGGGCGCTCTGGTGAATGTCCCGTGTGATTCGGCTGTCGCTGTGCCCGAGGGTGGAACGATCTTTACGTCGAGACCGACGGCGAGCATGAGCGTGGCCGTTCCATCGCGTAGGTCGTGCAGCTGGATCGGCGGGAGGCTGCGATGAGCCACTCAAAGGGGTTGGTCACATCGTCGGGGTGGACCACGGGGCCGTCCTCCTGGATGAAGACCATGCCGGTCCCTTGATCCTTTATGCGGAATTGTAGGGTCCGCATCGTGAATGCTGTTCAGAATGCGACCGCTGGCTCCTCGCGGCGCCCGATATGCCCAGAACGAAGCCATCGCGTACTTGGTGCGCATGCAGGGCTTGCGCTGCTCCCCTTCGCCACGCTCGGCCTCCTGTGTCCTGTGCCGTCGTTCGTGATCGCCCTGCGTCGGCGCCGGACCTCCGAATGGGTGGCATTCGCCGCCTTCTGTGCGGTATGGGCGTCTTGGGTGGCACAGAACGCCATGACCGCGGAGGCCACGTACGGCGTGGAGTTCGCGGCCGACGCGCTGCTGCTTGCGCTGTCGACGGCCGGGGCGGCGGCCCATGCGTGGGTGGCGTGGCCGACTAAGCGCGGGTCGGCGGGTGGGCAGCGGTGAAGCAGGTCAAGCAGGTCAGCCAGGCTCAGCAGGCGAAGTCTGCCCAGGCGGAGCGGGACAAGCGCGGGCGCCACGTGCGCGCTCGGCGGCGACTTGCGGGTCTTGTCGCCGGTGCGCGGGCGCACCGGCGCCGGGGCTGGCTCGGCGCAGGAGTGGCGGTTGCCGTGGCCGCTGCCGCAATCGCCGGGTCGCTGCTCGCCTTGGACGACAAGCCGGGGCCGCCGGACGCGCGGGCCCGTCAGTACCGGAACGTCGACGCGTGTCTGCTGACCGGGCCGCAGGGCGTCACCGAGAGTACGCCGGGCGCGCCGGTGTGGGCGGGGATGCGGGACGCCTCCTCCGCGACGCACGCCCGGGTCAACTTCGTGCCGGTGACCGGTGAGCAGACGCAGGCCAATGCGACGCCGTTCGTCAACGGTCTCCTCCAGCGCTCCTGCGACGTGGTGGTCGCGGTCGGCAAGGCGCCGGTGGCTGCGGCCGCGGCGGCGGCGAAGGGGCATCCCAAGGTCCGTTTCGTCCTGGTCGACGGGCAGGCCGACGGGGGCAACGTGACGGCGGTCAAGTCCGGTGATGATCTGCGTGCGGAGGTGGCCCAAGCCGTCAAGCGCGGGGTCACTACAGCCGCATAGCGCGGAACCACTAGTTCCGACACGCCTGAATTGGTAAAGACAAGCTAAAGAGGTAGGGGGTGGAGATCCCCGTCTGGGAGGGGTGAGGCAGTATCGCGGGGCTTTGTCTTCTGTAAGCCACGTGTAAGTAAAGGCTGTTTCAAAATGCACGCTAGATGGGCTCGTACGTCCCGTCTGTTGTTCCCGCCGGGTCCGCCCGGTCGCCGTCGGGCCAGAAGGGTCGCCCTTCTGGTCCTGTTGGCGTTTTCGTTCATGCTCACCACCGAGACGGCTCAGGCCACAGGCGCGACGCTGCCGCGCCTGTCGATGCCGAAGTGGTCGCTCTCGGGTCTGTGGGAGTGGGCGAACAAGTCCCCGCTCGACACCCCGGACCAGCAGAGCGGTACGGCCAAGGGCAAGAGCCACTTCGCCACGGTGAAGCAGACCCGCGCCAAGGGCGGCAGCGGCCACAAGCCTGGCAAGGGCAAGGGTGAGCTGACCGAGTACCAGCGGCCGCAGGATCGGACCAAACCTGCCAAGACGGGCAAGGCGGTCGGCAACGCCAAGAGCTTCGACGCGCGCACCAGCAAGCGCGACGCGAAGAAGTCGACGGCGACCTCGGACGTCTTCGCCAACGCCGACGGCTCCACCACGGTGCGCCACTACACCGCCCGCACCAACTTCAAGGCGCCCGACGGCACCTGGAAGCCGATCGACACCACCCTGCGGGTAGGCAGCAGCGGCGTCCTGGCCGAGACCGCCAACTCGCTGGGCGTCGCCTTCGCGCCGGACGCGGCCGCTCCCGAGCTTGCCTCGGTGGGCTTCGGCTCCGGGCGCTCTCTGGCGTACAGCCTGCGCGGCGCCACGAAGGTGCCGGCGGTGGTGGACGGCGACTCCACGGCGACGTACAAGGATGCCCTCAAGGACACCGACCTGAAGCTGTCTCCGCTGGCGGAGGGTTTCAAGGAGCGCCTGGTCCTGAAGTCGAAGGACGCGCCGAACTCGTGGGTCTTCCCGCTGGAGGTCAAGGGGCTCACCCCGAAGATCGCTGAGAACGGTGACGTCGTCTTCACTGACGCCGACGGCAAGATCACGGCCACGATCCCGCACGCGTTCATGGAGGACTCGAAGATCGACCCGCGCTCGGGCGACTTCGCCCAGTCGCGCGCGGTGTCCTACGAGCTGACCACGGTGGACGGCAAGCCTGCGCTGCAGATGACCGCCGACCGCACGTGGCTGGACGACCCGAAGCGGGTCTTCCCGGTCACCGTCGACCCGACGGTGACGGCCAGCAACTCGACGTACACCCAGAACACCATCGGCGGGGACCACTCCACCGAGAACATGATCAAGGTGGGGTCGTACGACTCGGGCACCAACAAGGCGAACTCGTTCCTCCAGTTCTCCTCGCTCGGCACCACGCTGGCCGGCCAGAAGGTCACCGCCGCGACCCTGAACGTGTACGCGATCTGGTCCTCGACCTGCACCGCCGAGCCGTTCAACGTCCACCCGGTCACCCAGTCCTGGACGCCATCCGGCGTGACGAGCTATCCGGGCCCGTCCTACGGTGCCGCGATCGGCTCGGCGACGGTGGCGCCCGGCGCGTCCTGCTCCAATTCCTCCAGCTCGACGAGTGTCGGTGTGAAGATGCCGGTGCCGCTGAACACGACGTGGTTCAACAACATCGCGGGCGGCGGTGCCAACTACGGCCTCGCGATGACCGCGATCACCAGTGACATGCTGCACTGGAAGAAGTTCCACTCGGACAACTCCACCACCGCGGGCTTCCGCCCGGCGCTGGACCTCACCTACACGGCGAATGTCGCGCCGCAGGTCAACGCCCAGTACCCGCCGGAGAACTACCAGGCCAACACCCTGCAGCCGGAGCTGACGACCTACGCGACCGATGCGGACAAGGGACCGAACCCGCTGACGTACGCCTTCGACGTGTTCGACGCGGACTCCAGCGACCAGAACCAGGCCGCGCTGGCCTCCTCCGGCACGCTGTCCAAGGGCGCCTGGTTGGTCCCGGCCGGGAAGCTGAAGTGGTCGAAGAACTACCTGTGGATCACTACCGTCTCGGACGGCGTCAACTCCTCCAGCTACAGCAGTCGGTTCACCACCGCGGTGCCGCAGCCGCCGGTGACCTCAGGCCTGTCGCAGAACACCAACGGTCATGAGTTCGACCCGAGCGACGGCAACTACACCACCGACGACACCGACGCGGACGTCGAGGTCACCGGGCCGTCGCTGTCGATTGAGCGCTCCTACAACAGCCTCGACCCCCGGCTCGACAGTGCCTTCGGTGCGGGCTGGTCGACGATCGCGGACATGAAGGCCGCCGAGGTCAAGGACGGCTCCGGCGCTATCACCAGCGTGGTGATCACCTACCCCGGCGGTGAGCAGGTCGCCTTCGGCCGCAACACGGACGGCACGTTCGTGCCGCCACTGGGCCGCTACGCCCGCTTCCAGGCGGTGAGTGGCGGCTACACGCTGGTCGACAAGGACTTCACCACCTACAGCTTCACCCAGGCCACGGGAAGGGCCGGTGTCTTCGCGCTCGCGTCCATCAAGGACTTCGCGAACCGCACCGAGACCTTCACCTACGCCAACAACCAGCTGACGAAGATCACGAACACGACGTCGAACCGGTCGCTGGGGCTCAGCTGGACGACCCCGGCCGGTGCCACCGCCGCGCACGTCGACCAGGTGTATACCGACCCGTCTGACCCGAGTGACCCCAACACCGCGCAGACGTGGAAGTACGGCTACAGCGGTGACCAGCTGACTTCGGTGTGTCCGCCGGCTGACTGGTCCAAGTGCATCACGTACTCGTACGCCACCGGCAACCACTACCGCACCACGGTCCTGGACCAGGACCCGTTCGCCTACTGGCGCCTTGGTGAGGCGGCCGGAGAAGGCGTCGCCAAGGACGCCGTCGACCTCAACCAGGGCAAGTACAACGGCATCTACCACAATGTGACCACCGGCGGCGCGAACGTGCTCGCCGGGTCCACCCAGCCCACGGCGTCGTTCAACGGCACCAGCAGCTATGTGGAGATACCCAGCGCCCCCGGCGCGACCCCGTCGTACGCCTCGGTCTCGCTCTGGTTCAAGACCTCCCAGACGGGCGGTGTCCTCTTCTACTACGGCGACAAGCCGCTGAGCGATTCCGACCCTGTCGGTACGACGAACTACAACACCCCAGCGGTGTATGTGGGCACCGACGGCAAGCTGCGCGGCTGCTTCGCCTCGTCGCCCGGCTGCTACTCGACGATCGTGTCGTCGGCGTCGGTCAACGACGACAAGTGGCACCAGGCGGTGCTGACGGGCGCGGCGACTACCATGACGCTGTACCTGGACGGTGTGGCGCAGGGCAGCCGGTCGGCGACCATCAACGACTGGGCGCAGCCGTACCTGACGCTGGGCGCGGGTGTGAACACCCATGGCTGGCCGAACATGAACGCGGCCGACCCGCTGGGCCACTTCAGTGGGCAGATGGCCGAGGCGGCCATCTACGCCAAGCCGCTCAGCGCGGATGTGATCGCTGCGCAGTACCAGGCGGCGACCCGGTCGGCCGGGCTGCTCAACAAGATCACGACGCCGAACGGCAAGACCCAGTCGGCCGTGACGTACTCGACCGCCGACGACATGGTCGCCCAGGCGGTCGACGGCGACGGCGGCACCTGGAAGCTCAACCCGGCAACCGTGACCGGCTCCTCGCAGGTCTACCGCTCGTCCGTGATGGGTGTGGAGCCCTCCGGGTACTGGCGTCTGGGCGATACTCAGGGTGCGGCGCAGGCCGCCAACGAGCTGCACACGGGGCTCGGCACGTACAACACGGTGACTCAGGGCGCGGAGGGTCCGTTCGGTCCCAGTGACCAGTCGGCCGTGGACTTCGACGGCGCGTCCTCGTTCGCCGAGGTGCCCTACGGTCCGCTGCACCGCTCCGGCAACCGGGCGATCGAGCTGTGGTTCCGTACGACCAAGCCGGGTGTGATCGCCGCCGACCAGTCGCGCGCGCTCAACGACCCGGCGGGTGTGGGCGGCGACTGGGCACCGTTGCTGTACGTGGGTGCGGACAGCAAGCTGCACGGCCACTGGTTCACCGGCGGCAGCACCGCCACCGCCTTCGGCTCCACGTCGACGGTGACCGACAACGCCTGGCACCACGCGGTCCTCTCCGCCTCCGGCACCACCCAGACGCTGTATCTGGACGGCAAGAAGCAGGGCGACCTCACGGGCGCCGTAAACGACGAGGCCAAGTCGCGCACCTTCATCGGCGCGGGCTTCGCCAAGGGCTGGTACAGCGCCCCGGCGGACATCAGCTACTTCAGCGGCTCGATCGCCGAGGTCGCGGTCTACGGGCACGCGCTCGGCGAGGCCGAGATCGGCCAGCACTACTCGGCCGCGAAGTCGTCCTCGGGCGTCGCTCCGGTCCGCACGGTCAAGCTGACCGATCCGACCGACAAGACGCTCACCTACGTCTACGACGCCGAGCTGAACAACCGGCTGCTGGCCCAGATCGACCGCAACGGCAACCGGACCACCTACGGATACGACACCTCGGGCTTCCTGCACACGGTGACGGACGCCAACAGCAACCGCTCGGTGACCGGCCACGACGTGCGCGGCAACACGGTCTCCACGACCACCTGCCAGAACACGGCCGCCAACACCTGCGCCACCGAGTACTACACGTACTACCCGGACGCCACCACGCTGTTCCCGCCGATGGACCCGCGCAACGACCTGCTGCTGACGGAACGCGACGGCCGCTCCTCGGGCCCCACCGACAACACCTACCTCACCAGCCACACCTATGACGCGGCCGGGAACATCACGTCGGTGACCACGCCGCCGGTCCCGGGCTCGCCGAACGGGCGGACCGCCACCACCACCTACACCACCGCGACCACTGTCGCGGCCGAGGGCGGCACCAACTACGCTCCGGCCGGACTCGTCGCCTCGGTGCGCACGCCAGGCGGGCGCATCACCTCGTACACGTACTTCAAGAACGGCGACCTGGCGCAGGTCACCGACGCCAACGGCGCCTCGATGAAGCACACGTACGACAACCTGGGCCGCCAGATCACCAAGACGGAGGTGTCGGATGCGTATCCGGCGGGTCTGACGACGACGCTGGCGTACGACAAGGACGACCAGGTCGTCTCGGAGATCAGCCCGAAGGTCACCAACCGGGTGACCGGTGCGGTGCATCAGGCGAAGTCGGCCACGGTCTACGACCCGGACGGAAACGTTTCCTCGCAGACGGTCTCCGACGCGAGCGGCGGTGACGCCGCGCGCACCACGTCGATGACGTACGACGCCTACAACCGGGTCGCGACCCGGACGGACCCGGGCGGCGACACCACGGCGTTCGAGTACGACGTCTACGGCAACAAGGTCAAGGAGACGGACCCGGTCGGGAACGTCAACGAGTACACCTTCGACGCAGAGGGCCGTCCGCTCACCACGAGTCTGCTGAACTACACCGGCGATCCGAACAGCCCGTCATCCCCGACGAAGCTGGTGCAGGAGTCCCGGGCGTACGACCCGGGCGGACGCCTCGCATCGATCACTGACGCGATGGGGTGGGTGACCGAGTACACCTACACCGACGACGGCCTGTCCGCGTCCGTGGTCCGCAAGGACCCAGTCAACAGCAAGGTGTTCACCGAGCAGGCGAACACCTATGACGCGGCCGGGAACCTGGTCAAGCAGGTGACCAACGACGGCACCACGACCACCTCGTTCACGGTGGACGCGGCGGACCGCACCACCTCGACCACCCACGACCCGGGCGGCCTCGCCCGCACTACCAAGGTCTCTTACGACCCGGACGACAACGTCGTGTCCGAGACAGAGTTCGATCCGTCGGGCGACACCAGCACCAAGGACACTCGCTACGACCGCCTCGGCAACGTCACCGCCACCACTGTCCACGACGGCTCCACCGCGCCGGTCGGCCGCTGGAAGCTGAACGAGACCAGCGGCACGCTGGCCGACGATTCCTCGGGCGGCAACAACAAGGTCACCTTCGGCACCGGCGTCACCCGCTCCACCGAGCAGGGGGGCAGCGCGGTCTTCGACGGCACCGCCAACGCCTACGGCCAGGCCGCGACAGGGGCGGTGAACACCAACGCTGGCTTCACCGTCTCGACCTGGGTGAAGCTGGCCGACACCACGGCCAACCGCACCTTCGTCTCCCAGGACAGCAGGACCGAGAACGCCTTCCAGCTGGGCTATTCGACCTCACAGGGGTGGTCCTTCAACCGGACGTCCGGTGACGAGGCGAACCCGACCGTGACCCGTGCCGCCTCTGGTACGGCGGCGGTGACGGCCAACACCTGGACGCACCTGACGGGTGTCTACGACGCGGCGGCCGGCGAGATCCGGCTGTACGTCAACGGAGCCCTGAAGGCCACGACTCCGTACAGTGGGTCGTGGGAGGCTACCGGCCCGCTCCAGATCGGCCGCCGGATGTCGGGCGGCACGCAGGGCGAGTACCACAAGGGCGCCCTCGCGGACGTCCAGGTCTACGGCGAGGCACTCACCGCGACCCAGGTCTCCGGCGTCTACGGCAAGACCCTGCCCGCAGCTGACAGCTCGGTGCGCACCACCAGCTGGAAGCTGGACCAGCGCGGTCTGCCGATCGCGATGACCGACGCCAACGGCAACACGACGGACTACGGCTACGACGAGTCGGGCCAGCAGACCAGCGTCACCGAGCCGGCGGTCAACGCCGAGCAGAACGGCGGCACGCCCGCCTCGGTGCGTCCGGTCTCGATGACCGGCTACAACACCTTCGGTGAGAAGACGGAGTCCTCGGACCCACTCGGCAACGTCACGGTCACCGCCTACGACGGGGAGGGCCAGGAGTCTTCGACGACACTGCCCGACTACACCCCGCCGGGCGCCTCGACGCCGGTCAAGTCGGTGTCCTGGAACGAGTACAACGACCTCGGCCAGGTCTCGGCCGAGGTCGACCCGCTGGGCAACCGCACCGAGTACACCTACACCCAGCTCGGTGATGTGGCCTCGGTCAAGGACGCCAACGGCGACCGCACCAAGTACACCTACGACACCAACGGTGACCAGCTCTCGGCGACGCACGCGAACGGCGCGCGCGAGGAGTCGACCTACGACTACCTGGGCCGCGAGCTCACCAGCACCGACATCGTGCGCCAGCCGACCCAGCGGGCGTACACGGCCATCAACTCCTACGACGCGCCGGGACAGCAGCTGTCCCGGAAGGTGAGCCCCGCCGGGGTCTCCCAGTCCTTCACGTACAACGCGCTCGGCGAGGTCACGTCCACCACGGACGGGGCCAACAACACCACGCGCTTCACGTACGACAAGGACGGGGAGGTCCTCACCTCCACCGATCCGGACGGGACCTCGACCCGGAACACGTACAACGGGTTCGGCGATCTGGTCTCCATCAGTGATCTGGACGAGACGGGGAAGGTCCTGCGGACCACCGGTTCGACGTACGACCGGATGAGCAACCGGACCTCGACGACGGACTTCCGCGGGCACACCACCAGCCTCACGGTGGACCCGACGGGTCTGGTCACCAAGGCCGTCCAGCCGGTCTCCGCAACCGAGTCGATCACAACGACCTTCGGCTACGACATCGCCGGTCACCGCACCCGTTTCACCGACGGGCGGGGCAACCCGTTCCTGACCGCCTACAACTCGTGGGGGCTGCCGGAGTCGGCCACCGAGCCGGCCACACCCGCCTACCCGAACGCCGCTGACCGCACCTTCACCACGGTGTACGACGCCAACGGGCAGGTGAAGGAGCAGCGCTCGCCGGGCGGCGTGACCGTCACCAACGACTATGACGCCAAGGGCCGCCTCACCAGGCAGCACGGCACCGGCGCCGAGGCCGCGACGGCCGACCACACCTACACCTATGACTCGGACGACCGGATCACCTCGGTGACCGGCACCGACTCCGACACCGGAAAGGACACCTTCGGCTACGACGACCGCGGCCAGCTGCTGTCGACCAGCGGACCGTCCGGCGCCTCGTCCTTCGCCTACAACGGCGACGGAGCGATGACCTCCCGGACCGATGCCTCGGGCACGTCGACCTATGGGTACGACACCGCGGGTCGTCTGTCCACGGTCAACGACGGGGCCACCGGCTCCGCGCTGACCTACGGCTACGACGTCAACAGCAACGTCAAGTCGATCGACTACGGCACCGGCAAGGCCAAGCGGACCTTCGGCTACGACGCCCTGGAGCAGCTCAAGTCGGACACCCTCACCTCCCCGACCGGCAAGACCCTTGCCTCGGTGAGCTACGGCTATGACGAGAACGGCAACGAGACGTCGAAGACCACGACCGGGGTCGCGGGCGCCTCCGCCAACACCTACACCTACGACTGGGCCAACCGCCTGTCGTCCTGGAACAACGGGAGCACCACCGAGAACTACGGCTACGACGCCTCCGGCAACCGGACGCGCGTGGGCGGCGACACCTACACCTACGACGCCCGCAACCAGCTCACCTCCGACGGGCACAACAGCTACGCCTACACGGCCCGCGGCACGATGAGCTCGATGGCGGACGAGGCGGGCAAGGCCACCTCCATCCGCGCGGACGCCTTCAACCGTGTGATCAACGAGGGTGACCGGACGTACACGTACGACGGTCTGGACCGGGTGCTCAGCGCGAGCGACCCGGGCACGGGCCCGCTGTTCACCTTCGCCTACAGCGGCACCGGCAACGACGTGGCCTCCGACGGCTCGGCGACCTACAGCCGCAACGTCGACGGCTCGCTGGTCGGCGTGAAGGACGTTACCCAGTCGGCGCTGGCGATGACCGATCTGCACGACGATGTGATCGCGCAGTTCACGGCAGGCGGCGAGTCCCTGGTCGGCTCGACCACGTACTCGCCGTTCGGCAAGGTCCAGCAGTCCAGCACCATGCTGGGACGCCTCGGCTACCAGTCCGGCTGGACCGACCCGACCACCGCCAAGGTCAACATGGCGGCCCGCTGGTACTCGCCGCAGACCGGCCAGTTCAACAGCCGCGACACCGCGGACGTCTCGAACGTGGCGGCATCGGTCAGCGCCAACCGGTTCGCCTACGGCGACGACAACCCGATGACCATGACCGACCCCACCGGTCACTGGAGCATCGGCGGCGCGCTGAAGAAGCTCACGAAGAAGGTCACCAAGAAGGTCACGAGCGTCGCCAAGTCGACTTGGCACAAGACCACGGCGGCCGTGAAGAAGGTCGCCAAGGTCGTCAGGACGGCAGCCAAGAAGGTCAAGCAGACCGTCAAGAGGGCCGTCAGGACGGTCAAGCGCGCGGTCAAGAAGGCCGTGCACTACGTCCACGACGCCGTCAAAAAGGTCAAGAAATACGTCAAGAGGACCTACCAGCGCGTAAAGAAGTACGTCCACAAGGTCACCAAGACCGTCAAGCACGCCGTCAAGCGCGCCGCCAAGGCCGTCAAACACGCCGCCCACAAGGTGGTCAAGGCCGCCAAGAAGGTCGGACGGGCGGTCAAGCAGGCTGCCAAGGCAACCGCCCATTACGTAAAGCAGCACGCATCGACCATCGCCTCGGTAGCCACGGGCATCGCGGTGTTCGCCGGATGTACGGCGATCACCGCCGGCGCGGGTGCCATCGGCTGCGCGGCGGCCGCCGGAGCGGCAGCCAACGCAGTCGGCTACGCGATGAGCGACGGCCCGCACACCCTCAAGGGTTTCCTGGGAGCCACGGCGATCGGTGCCGTCACCGGTGTCGTGGGTGGCGCGGCCGGTGGTCTCGCCGTCGGCGCCGCCAGCCGGATGGTCGGCAACATCGCCAGCAACGCGATCCGTGGCGGTATCCAGGGCGCGGTCGGCGGTATGGCCGAAGGCGCATCCAGCTACGGCGTGACATGCGCTGCGAGCCCAGCGGGCTGCAGCGCCAGCGGGGCGGCAAAGGCCACCGCGATCGGCGCAGCAACAGGCGGCGTCTTCGGCGCCGCTGCGGGCAAGTTGGCCAAGGGTCCCTGCCACAGCTTCACCGGTGCCACTTCCGTGGTACTGGCCAGCGGTGCTGTCAAGCTCATCAGCCAGGTGAAGGTGGGCGACTACGTCCTTACTGCCGAGCCCGGCAAGACGGAGAAGGAACGCCACAAGGTCACGAAGGTCCACAAGACCATGCACGACCGTGACTTCGTGGCGTTGACCATCGCCACGAAGAACGGCTCGGAGGTCCTCAACACCACGGCCCTGCACCAGATCTACAACGCGACCACCGACCAGTGGACGCGTGCGCAGGATCTGCGGCCCGGGGACCGGGTCCAGACGGCCAACGGGAAGGAGGCCCAGGTCACCAAGGCTCACGGTTACACCGGTCGCCAGGTCACCTACGACCTCACGGTCGACAGGCTGCACACGTACTACGTGGTCGCTGGCGACGCCGAGCTCCTGGTCCACAACTGCAACGCCGCCGGCGAGGCGGAAGTCAGGATCCCGGATTGGGCTACGGATGATCACGTTAAGCAATTTGAGGCTTACGTGGATGCCGCAAACGACGCGATCAACAAGGGGCAGGTTTCGCCCTCGGGCCGTGTGTCCACTAAGGGTGCTATTCGCAGGGATGCGGCGCGCGAGGCGAAGAGGGAGCGCGCTCGTGCTGAAGCAGCGGGCACCCCGTACAGTGGAGTGGCTGGCCATGCGCCGGATGCCATGTGGCTGGGGCAGGGAAAGCCGCCGACCTGGATAGACATGGCGATGAGGGTGAACAGCAGTCTTTCTGCTCAGGGGCAGCGTTGCCCTGTCGGATGCAAGCCGAAGCGATTCGTCATAGTGGACAATAGGGGCAACAATGGAATGGGTCAGTGAAATGCGGCGGATGGCCGCCGCCAAAGAACTGGTCCGTGAGAACGACGTTGAAAACCTGTGGCGTTATGAAATGCCCAGGTCGCCGGCGAGTCAGGATCGACTGCAGGAGGTATCCCTGGCGCTGGGGCACGGACTCGACAGCGAGTACGCCTCGTTTCTGCTGCAGGCCGATGGCTGGCCCGCAATCATGCAGGACGTCGATCTGTTCGGCACCGAGGAGCTGATGGGCCCGAGCATGGACATGGCGCGAGAGCTTGTTGAGACCCTTGAACCCGAGGGGCTTGCCAACTCACAACTCGATCGAGATGCGCTCCTCCCGATCGCGGCTTCTACTACGACGATCGACTTTTTCGTCATGCCCGTCGTGGGTGGAGGCCAGTCGGCCCCTGTTATCTGGATTGCCGGTGCAGAGGTTGAGCGGTACTCTTCATTCACTGATTTCTTTCGAGCGATGATCGAAGAAAACATCAGTGAGGCTGGCGATCTGCGATCGCAAAACAATCACTGAGTGACAGATGTTTTCAACGGAAAATGACTAGGTAAATCGACGGCATGTTCGGGCATGGGCAAGTTGAAGCAGACTAAAGTCCGCACCGCTGGTCAAGTAATTTTCCGTTAGAATGTCAATTCGGCTCAGGTGGATGTAAAACTGGAGCCCCGTCAGGTACGCCCTGGCGGGGCTCCAGCGTTGTGCGGTCGCAGTTCCTGGGACACGTTGGCGGGACAGGTACGGCTGACTGTGATCGGGGCAGGTCAGATCACAGTCATGCGTGAGCGATGCGTGAGCGGATGCGCCATCACAAGCCACCCGGACCTGGACCGATCGGCAAGCCACCCCTCGCTGACCAGGCAAAACAGGACGGCGGGGGAGCAGCCAATACCGCCCGGCATGATCTTGCCGGGTCTTTTAATCCGTTGGTTGTCGGTTCGAGTCCGACATGGCCTACCGGCGGCGGCAGTGGCTATATAGCCTCTGACCTGCGCTTGAGTGCCCCGTCCGGGTTTCCTGGGCGGGGCACCTCGCGTGGTCGGCAGTGCCGTCGGCCCGGTGTGGGCCCGAGATCCCCGGAGAGGGGTCCCGGAACAGGAACCCGGGGTCTATGGCTTGAGGTCGATCCGGCGGACGGGCTGGGAGGTCGTCCGCGCGATCGTCTCGAAGTCCTGGTCGCAGTGGAGCAGCGTCAAGCCCGGCCTCCTCGGCGACCGCGGCGAGGAGCAGGTCCACGGCTCCGGCGCTGCGGTGCTCGCCCTTCGCGGTGAGCTGTTCCTGGACCACCCGCACGCGTCGGTAGATGCCGTCCGGCATGGGGCACCGGGTGAACTGGTTCAGCCGCAGCCGGATGCTCTCGCGGTCTTCGGCCGAGCGGGCGGAATGGAGCAGCTCCAGCTCGGTGAGGTCGCACAGGGATGTGCCGTTCCCAGACGTCGGTCGCCTGGCGCAGCAGGATCCGGGCGAGAGCGGAGGTGTCGATCAGGTAGTCGGCAACGCTCACCGGGCGGCACCGCGCCGGTAGGTGCGCTTGTCGAGCAGGAGCTCGGCGTCCAGGGCGCCGTCGGCCGTCAGGCCCTGCAGCTCGTGCAGGGCGCGCAGACGACGGTTGCGCTCGACGATCTCGCGCAGGGCGGTGTTGACCGTGTCCCGCTTGGTCGTGTCGTGGTGCCGAGCTCGTTGGCGGCAGCCTCCAGGGCCTCGTCGTCGAGGTCGATGACGGTGCGGGTCATGAGCAGGCTCCCCTCGCGTATATCTCGCTGGATATGTCCAGCTGCATTGCTCAGGATGTACGGCCCGCTGCGGTGCACCACGCGGTCGAGCGGGAGTGTGCGGCGACCCTTCCGGGCCCTGCCCCCCAAGCCGTCGGCCCCCACCGCGCAACGCGCGATGAGGGCCGGGCGGTCAGGCTCAGACGGTGTGTTTGACCTGCTGGGAGTAGACGCCGACGAAGTAGTGGCCGAAGTCCGGGGTGTTGAAGATGTAGTACGGCTCGTTCATCCCGGGGAAGAGCGGCCAGCGCAGGGTCACCGACTTGTACGGGCCGGAGTAGTGGGCCTTTTCCTTCAGTAGCTTGTCGGCCGCGGTGAGTTCCAGGCTCACGGGCCAGGGGATGACGCGGTCTTCCAGCCACGGGTGCGAGGCCGTCGCCTTCCAGCAGCTGGGTGTCGGGGAACTTGTCGCGCACCAGGCGTACGGCCTCGTTGGCCAGCCCGAGGAAGCCCAGGGTTTCGCTCGCCCTGTCCTCACTCCTGGATGGGTGGGAAGGGGACGCGGGGTTCGGGATCCGGGGGTCCCCCGGATCCCGACCGGTCTACTCCTCGTTCATCGGGCTCACGAACTCCAGCGTGAACGTCTCCTGGAACTCCGGCTTCGGCGCGGCGAGTACGAGCTGGGCGCCGCGGTGGCCGGCCCGCAGGGCGAGGCCCTTGTCGGAGAGGATCTTGACGCCGCCGATGACGTGCTCGAACGTGAACTTCGCCCACTCGGGGCGAGGGACCGAGTTGACGTAGAGCTTGTCCTCCTGGATCACCAGGCCCGCCGCCTCGTGGTGGGCCAGGTGGATCACGTACGGCGCGCCGGGGATGGGCTCGGTGGGCTCGATGATCCAGTCCTGCTCGATCGGGAGCGGGTTGAGGCGGTCGGTGATGACGGGGGCGCCGTGCTTCACCGCGTACTCGGTTGCCGTCACCAGGGAGGTCGGGCCGATGATGTGCGCGTGGATCTTGTAGATGCCGGGACGTACCGGGATCGGAGGCATGCGGGAATTCCTCTCGCTCGGTTCGGTTCGCGGTTCGAACGTGCCGCCGACGGACCGTCGGCGGCACGGATCAACCTTCGCCGGGTGCCCCACCGCCGTACAGGATCAGATAACGCCAAAGCGACTGTGACCTGGATCGATCGGTCATAGTTGCGAAAATTGCGATTTTCGGTCATTCCCTGGCAGGGGAGGAACACGAAAAGACGGCCGGTGCCGTGGGGCCGCCCAAGGGGGCGGGCTCCACGGCACCGGCCGTTCAGCCCCGGCCCGCATGCCGGAGCTGGCCGGAGACGGGGGAATGTTGCTCTCCGGCGCGCCGCGGGCGGCCGGTGTCGAGGACGCGACGTATTGGCGATTGTCGACACCGGCCGCTGAATGGGGTACGTGTACGCCGGCCGTCCCCGCGGCACAGGGGCGGCCGCCGCGTCCCGGGTGAAGGGCGGGATGCGGTGTCCGGTGAAGGACACCAAGCAACCGCTTTGGCCTGGGTCGATGCGTACGAGACCCGTGAGGGCTTCGTGCGGAACAGTCTGGAGGGGTACCCCGCCCCCTTTCCAGGGGGCTGAATTGCAGATAATGATCCAGCCATCAACATTCGGCCCCGGACATCAGCGTCACCGAAGAGAAGATCGAAGAGAAGATCGAAGAGAAGGCCGAGAGAAGGCCGACGAAGAGACCGAAGAGGAGGTCGTCGCCGACAGACCGTCACCACCCGTCGTCCCGCCGCGACGACAGCCGTTCGTCCCCGTCCCCCCGTGAACGAAGGTCCCGCTTTGCCGCTCGCCGCCCGTGACCGCATGCCCCTCAAGACGCTCCTCCAGGAACGGCGCGCCGCCATCCGCCCGGAGTCCGCCGGGTTTCCGCCGCGTCAGGCGGGGCCGGGCCGACGGGTCGCCGGGCTCAGCCAGGAGCAGATGGACATCCTTCTGGAGCGCACGCCGGGTACGTACAACCGGTTCGAGAACGGGCAGCTGAACCCCACTGCCGAGTTCCTGACCAATGTGGCCCGCACCCTGCGCCTCAACGAGCAGGAGTGGACGTTCCTTTGGCGGCTCACCCGGCGCGAGTACCCGCCGTACACCCTGCACCGCGACTCCGGCATGTCGGTGCCCGGCGTCTGGCAGCGGGTCGTCGAGCAGATCGACGGGGCGATGGCCTACATCACCGACGCCGCCTGGAACCTGCTCGCCCACAACGCGGAGTTCGCCGCCCTCTTCCCGCGCGGTCAGGTTCCGGCCAACACCATGCGGTGGATGACCCTCGACCCCGAGGCGCGCGAGGACGTGCTGACGGACTGGGAGACCCGGTGGGCGCCCATGGTGCTGCCCCAGTTGCGGCACGGGGTCGAAATGCGGCCCAACCACGTGGAGTTGCGGCGCCTTGAGGCCGAGGTGCAGGCCGACCCCGTCGCCGGGCCGCTCTACCGGGAGGCCGGGGCCACCCCGATCCCGTACCCCGACGGGTCCGAACGGCCCATCCGGCACAGCGAGTTGGGGTCGGGGTGGGTTACGACCTGCGTGGCCGAGCCCGTCACCTCGCCCGGGGCCCGGGTGATGCTGCTCCTCTACACCCCGGGGGCGTCCCTGGTGAGCCGTCACCCGGTGCTGCGTGCGCCGTTGACGAGCTGAGCGCACGACCGGCGTGCCCCAGGGGTGGGGCAACGCGTGGAACGACTCCCTCCGGCTGAGCTCTGTTCGAATTCCCAGGAACGAATTCCAGCCGTCTCAAGTAGGTTGAGGTTTCGCTCGTTGGCCACCCGAGGGAGCCCACTCGTGCCCGCTCACATAGCCCTCCCCGCCATAGTGCTGCCGGACCACCTCATCGCCACGGATGAGATCTGCGCGGACATCCGACGTGCCAACCCCGATCGCCCGCGGCTGGAGGCACACCTGCGGATAGCCCGGGCCACCACCGTCCGTACCCGCCGTTTCACCCGCCCTCTCGACGCCCCGACCGTGGCCGGAAATGCCACCGTCGAGGAGCGCAACAGGGCGGCGTACGAAGACGCGTTGCGGCTCGCGGTCCGCTCCGGGCGCCGGGCCCTGGCCCACGCCGGCCTCGCCCCCGACGACATCGACTGCGTCATCACCAGCCACACCACCTCCTGGACCGTGCCCTCCCTCGACGTCGCCCTCGTCCGGGAACTGGGCCTGCGGCCGGACGTACGGCGCGTCCACCTGTCGACCGTCGGCTGCGCGGGCGGCGCCCACAGCCTGGTCCGGGCGCACGAGGACATCGCCGCGCACCCGGGCTCCCACGTCCTGGTCGTCGTCTCCGAGTGCCTGTCGACCGCCACGTACAACCACACCGACACCAGCCGGGAGTCGATGATCTACAAAGTGCTCTTCGGGGACGGCTCGGGCGCGGTGGTCGTCTCGGACACCCCGGCCTGGAGCGGGCCCAGCTTCGTCATCGAGGACACCTTCGAGTACGTCCTGCCCGACAGCATCGACCGCTACCGGGGCCGCCTCACGGCCGCCGGGCTGCACTTCGACTCCACGGCCGCCGCGACCACCGCGCTCAGCGACAGCCTCCCGGCGGTGCGCAAATGGCTCGGCGGCAGCGGCCGGGCCCTGGAGTTCGCGGTCGTCCACCCCGGCGGGCCCCGGATCCTGGAGGACGCGGCCGCCGGGTTCGGCCTGGACGGCGACCGCGACCACGGCGATCTGCGGCACGCCTGGGCGAGCCTGGCCGCCAACGGGAACCTGGGCGGCTCCGCCGTCCTCGACGTGCTGGCCCGCACCTTCGCGCAGGCCCCCGGCGACCGGCAGTCGGGCCTGATCATCGGTTTCGGGCCGGGGTTCGTGCTGGCCGCCTCGCGGGGCCACTGGTCGGCGGGGGCGGAGGCCCCGCGCACGGGCTCCTCGTAAAGCGGTACGGAGCACCGCCCCGCATGCCGTACAGTTGTGTTTACCGACGCGGGGTGGAGCAGCTCGGTAGCTCGCTGGGCTCATAACCCAGAGGTCGCAGGTTCAAATCCTGTCCCCGCTACTGAAGCCCTGAGGCCCGGCACATGAGAATGTGCCGGGCCTCAGGCATTCCCGGGCCGCCCCGGCTATACCGCCAGTTCCGCCGCCAGGAAGCGCCGGTACGCGAAGCCCAGGTCCTCGTACAGGCGTATCGCCGCGTCATTGGCGCCGTCCACCATCAGGCCCGCCGTCCCGTGCGCGGCCAGCGCCTCGGCGAGCACCTTGGCGACGACCGTACGGGCCAGGCCCCGGCCCCGCGCCGACGGGTGCACGGCGACCCCCGCGAGCAGCCCGACCTCGGGGGACGACCAGGCGAGCGCGGCGACGGCGGTGAGGCGGCCCGCGTCGTCCCGGGTGCCCGCCCACCGCTCGACGCCCGGCGCGCCCGGCAGCGCGTACGAGCCGGGGAAGGCCTCGGCGAGCAGCGCGGTGATCTCCTCGGCGTCGTCGTCCGCCAGCCAGCACGCCTTGCCCTCGTCCGCCGCGCCCGCCTCGGTGGGCGACAGGGGGCGGGTACGGCCCATCCAGCCGAACGCGGCCACCGTGCGCAGCTCCGGCAGTGCCTCCACCAGCGCCCGCACGGTCGTCTCGTCGCCGAGCGGGCGGTAGGACGGGCCGGTCTCGGCGAGCACCGAGGCGACCAGCGGGGCCAGCGACCCGACGGGCCCCGAGACGGCCAGCCGGTCGTGGCGGGACAGATCGGGGGCGGCGACGGCGAAGGCGCGGCCGTCCTCGCTCGCCCAGGCGCGGGAGGGCCCGGTCAGGCCCTGGGCGGCCCACAGGAGCGGCGGGTCGGACGGCAGGGCGGCGGTCGAGCGAAGTTCGTGCATGGGCCACGAGCCTGCGGTCGGCCTTCGCGCGACGTCAAGTTCCGGCGTGCGGGTCGTGAAGCGCCCAGCGGCACCTCACCGGCCGAGAGATGTACGTCAAGTAGTCTCACGGATGCTATGCGTGACCACATGGCGGGGCTGCTGCGAGCGGCGAGGCGGCGGAAGGTGCCCGCCGTGCCGCTGTTCGTCGCCCTGTGCGCGCTGCTGATGTGTCTGTCCCTGCCGCTGTCGCTGCCCCTGTCGCCGGCCGCGCCCTGGGTGACCGCCCCCTCGTACACGAAGGGCGGCGTCCCCTCCGTCCACGGCGCCCCGGCGGCCCGACGCCATGCCCGGGGGACCTGTGTACGGGGCCGGGCCGGGCCCCGCAGGTGCCGGGCGCGGCTGATCGCGACGGGCGCGGAGCGCCACTGAGGCCGCACCCGGTTGGCCGAGGTGAGGTCGCCGCTGGCGGAGAGGCCCGGCACCCTGGGTGGGGCGCGGAACGCCGCTGCCCTGCGGACGGGCTGGAGGCCACGGGTGCGGCAGCGATCGGACGGCGGCGGCCGGGACGGCTCCCGGCGCCTCGCCCTGGTGCGCGTGCTGCCCGCGCTGCTCCTGGTCGTCGGGGTCGTCCTCGACGTGGCGACGCCGCCCGATCTGACCGCCGCCGCCCTCTTCGCGGCCGCGCCCCTGATCGCGGCCCCCTTCTTCGGACCGGTCGGCACCGCCGTCGCGGGTGCGTCGGCGGTCGGGGCGGTGCTGGTCACGGAGTATCTGCACGACATCCCCAGCACCGGCGAGGCGGTCAGCGAGCTGTTCACCGTCACCACCGTCGGCGCGCTCGCCCTCTTCATCAACCGCATGCTGCGGCGCAGCGGTGAGCGGCTCGCCTCGGCCCGGGTCATCGCGGAGACCGCCCAGCGCGCCGTGCTGCCGACGCCCGCCGAGCGCATCGGGGGCCTCCAGGTGGCCGCGCGGTACGAGGCGGCCCAGGCCGACGCGTTCATCGGCGGGGACCTCTTCGCCGTCCAGGACACGCCGTACGGGGTGCGCCTGGTCGTCGGGGACGTGCGCGGCAAGGGGCTTGAGGCGGTGGAGGCGGTGGCCGTGGTCATCGGGGCGTTCCGGGAGGCGGCCGAGCAGGAGGCGACCCTGGAGGCCGTGGCCGGGCGCCTGGAGCGCGCGCTGACCCGGGAGGGCACCCGGCGCGACGGCCTGGACGCCGTCGAGGGGTTCACCACGGCCGTGCTCGCCGAGATCCCGCGCGGCGCCGGGCCCGTACGACTGGTGAACCGGGGTCACCCCGAGCCGCTGCTGCTCCACGCCGACGGGGCCCTGGACGCGCTCACCCCGTCCGACCCTGCGCTGCCGCTGGGGATGGCGGAGCTGGGGGTGTGGCCGGACCGGGCGGAGGCGTACCCCTTCCCGGCCGGGGCGACGCTGCTCTTCTACACCGACGGCCTCTCCGAGGCGCGCTCGGTGGAGCCGCCGGGAGTCTTCTACGACCCGCACGAGCGGCTGCGCGGCCGGATCTTCCCGGGCCCCGACCGGGTCCTGGACGCGTTGGTCGACGACGTGCGCAGACATACGGGCGGGGGCGCCAGCGACGACATGGCGCTGCTCGCGGTGGGGCGGCCCGGGGTGCGGCAGCCGGAGCGGCGGCGGACGATGCCGGTGGTGCCGTGACCGTACGTAGTCGAACGGCATCCCTGTGCATAACAATTGACACACCGTCAACTCTTGCCCCCGACGATCAGGGGGAACCGCTTGGAATCCGGTCCCCCTGTCTATTAACGTTCGATAACGCAGCGCGGTCGTCCCAGCCGTCGCAGAGGCGGCACCGTGCGCACGCGCCGAATCCCGAAAGGGAACCGGGGAACCACCAACTTGGGGTGAATCGGGCACCTTTGCACCTTCGAAGAGGTGCCCGTAGGAGACCTTCCTGCTCCGAACCCGTCAGCTAACCCGGTAGGCGAGAAGGAAGGAAAGGAGTGCGCCTCCGTGGCGTCCAACGAGCCTGCCCTCGGCACCCCGCCGGTTTCCCCCGTCTCCCTGTACGGGACCGCGCCCAGTGACACCGAGGTGTGGGAGGAGTGGAACCCCACCGAGGAATCGGTCGCCACCCGCGGCCGGCACCGGGTCGTCAAGCAGCGCGGCGGGCTCGCCCGCAGCTCCACCGTCCTCGGCGTCGGCGTCATCGCGGCCGTCGGCGCGGGCGGCATGGCCAGCGCGCAGAGCAAGCCGCCGGTCTCCATATCCCTGCCCGACTCGGTCGCGGACAACCTGCCCGACGTCAAGTCCCTGCCGGGCGTGGGCACGCTGATATCCGACATCGCGGGCGACGACGAGAAGCCCGACACCTCCCCGGCCGCCCAGGCCGACAAGGCCGTCGCGAGCGCCCCCCTCACCATGGCGGGCGTCTCCCGGGCCGACGCGGAGCAGGGCGCCACCGGCGCCGGCGAGGCCCTGCGCGCCCGCATCCTCCAGCAGGCCGAGCAGCAGCAGAACGACGCCGAGGCCGAGGCGAAGGCGACCGCCGAGAAGGCCGCGGCCGTGAAGGCGGCGTCCGAGGCGAAGGCCGCGCAGAGCGCCGCCGAGCAGAAGGCGGCGGCCGAGAAGAAGGCCGCCGAGGAGGCCGCCGCCAAGAAGGCGGAGGAGGAGCGGCTCGCCGAGCTCGCCAAGAGCTTCTCGCTCCCGGTCGCCTCGTACACGATCACCTCGACGTTCGGCGAGGCCGGCTCGATGTGGTCCTCCGGCCACCACACCGGACTCGACTTCGCCGCCCCCACCGGCACCCCGCTCAAGGCGATCCACGGCGGCACGGTCAAGTCGGCGGGCTGGTCCGGTTCGTACGGCTACCGCACGGTCATCGAGCTGGAGGACGGCTCGGAGCTCTGGTACTGCCACCAGTCCTCGATCGCGGTCAGCGCGGGCCAGAAGGTGACGACCGGCGAGACGATCGGCCGCGTCGGCGCCACCGGCAACGTGACGGGCCCGCACCTGCACCTGGAGGTGCACACCCCGGGCGGCACGGGCATCGACCCGATGGCGTGGCTGCAGTCGAAGGGCCTGAACCCGTAGGACGTGCGCGTGTGGGGCGGGGGCGCCTCGGGCAGGGGCTCCTCGGGCGGGGGCGCGGAATAGCCGTGCCCCGCCCGCCCGTTCACTCCCCATGACCTCTCTGCGCCCCCTAGGCTCCTCCGACCTCTCCGTCTTCCCGCTCGCCCTCGGCGGCAACGTCTTCGGCTGGACCGCCGACGAGGCCGCGTCGTTCGCGGTGCTCGACGCGTACTCCGCCGCGGGCGGCAACTTCGTGGACACCGCCGACACGTACTCGTCGTGGATCCCCGGCAACAAGGGCGGCGAGTCCGAGGAGATCATCGGCAAGTGGCTGGCCGCGCGCGGCAACCGCGCGGACGTCGTCGTCGCCACGAAGGTCGGCGGGCACCCGGAGTTCAAGGGGCTCGCGGCTCCCACCATCAAGGCCGCCGCCGAGGCGTCGCTGCGCCGGCTCGGCACGGACTACATCGACCTGTACTACACGCACTTCGACGACGAGTCCGTCCCGGTCGAGGAGATCGTCACCGCCCTCGACCAGCTGGTGCGGGAGGGCAAGGTACGTGCCGTCGCCGCCTCCAACATCTCCCCGGAGCGGCTCCAGGACTCGCTGGACTTCTCCGACCGCGAGGGCCTGGCCAAGTACGTCGCCCTCCAGCCGCACTACAACCTGGTCTCGCGCGGCACCTACGAGGGCGCCCTCCAGGACACCGCCGGCCGCTCGGGCCTGGCCGCCGTCCCCTACTTCGCGCTCGCCTCCGGGTTCCTCACCGGCAAGTACCGCCCGGGCCAGGACGTCGAGAGCGCGCGGGCCGGGAGCGCCGCCAAGCACCTGGAGACCGACCGGGGCGCGAAGGTGCTGGCCGCGCTCGACCGCGTCGCGCAGGCGCACGACGCCGAGCCCGCGAGCGTCGCGCTGGCCTGGCTGGCCGCCCAGCCGACCGTGGTCGCCCCGATCGCCTCGGCCCGTACGGTCGAGCAGCTGCCCGCGCTCCTCGCGGTCGCCGACCTGGAGCTCACGGACGCGGAGCTGAGCGAGCTGAAGACCGCGTCGGCGTAGGCGTCGGCCGCCTCAGCGCAGATAGGGGTTGTACGGGGAGGAGGACCGGTCGTGTCCGTACGGGGCCTGGTGTCCGTACGGCGGCCGGTGCCCGTAGGGGTACGGCTGGGGCGGGATCCAGAGGCGGCCCGCCGCGCCCGCCGCGTAGAGCAGCGCGGGTCCGGCCACCGCACGGCGCTCCCACAGGTGGTGCAGCAGCTCCTGCTCGCGGGCCGTGAAGTCCGGGCCCGCCTGGGCGCGGCGGGCCCGGCGGCGCAGGAACGCCAGGGCCGTCGCGAACGCCTCGTACTCCGCGACCGTCCGCGCCGCCCGCTTGCCCCCGTAGGTGCGGTAGGCGAAGTCGCGGGCCATCGAGCGGGCCCGCATCGAGGAGAGCGCGAGTGGTTCGGCCGGGCCCAGCCAGCCCGCCGCCGCGTACGCGGGCAGCTCGGCCGCGACCGTGCGCAGCTCCCGCTGGCGGCTCCAGATCGCCAGCCAGGTGAGCAGGCCGAAGACGGGGACCATGAACGCGGCGTAGACGAGGTAGAAGCCGTACGTCCCGAACGACGACGAGCCGTTCCACAGCGCGTGCATCCCCATCGCGGACAGCAGGCCCAGCACCGGCAGACCGATCCGGCGCCGGCGGCTGCCCGGTACCGCCAGCGCCGCCGCCCCGAATCCGATGCCGGTGCACACCGTGAACAGCGGGTGCGCGAACGGCGACATCACGATCCGTACGAAGAAGGTCGCCGCGGTCGTCGAGGAGAGGCCCGCGGTGTGGCTGACCTGGTCCTCGCCGAAGGCGTTGCCCAGGTAGAGGATGTTCTCGGTGAAGGCGAAGCCGGTCGCGGTGAAGCCCGCGACGACGACGCCGTCGACTATCCCCTTGAAATCCCGTCTCCGGAACAGGAAGAGCAGCAGCACGGCCGCCGCCTTGGCGCTCTCCTCGACTATCGGCGCGATGACGGTCGCGCCGAGGTGGTCGGCGGAGGACGGGTCGGCGGTCGCGGTGGCTATCCACTTGGTCGCGAACGAGTTGGCGATGATCGCCACAAGCGCGGCGGCGCAGGCGCCCCAGGCGAAGGCGAACAGCAGGTTGCGCCAGGGGCCCGGGTCCACGCGGTCGAGCCAGCGGAACGCGGTGCCGAGCAGCGGCACCGGCAGCACCGCGAGCGCAAGGCCCACCAGGAACCCCTCGGTGCCGGTCTGCTCCCGCACGATCGCCAGGATGACCAGACCGCACAGGGCGAGCAGGGTGATCAGCGCGCCGGCCCGGACGGCCCTGGAGCGCCAGAAGTCGCGCCGCGGCCGGTAGCGCCACTTGGCGCGCTCCGGCACGGCGTCGAACCGCGGCTCGGCGCCGCGCTCCGGGACCGGCTGGAGCGGGCCCGGCGGCTGGCGTTGCGGAAGTGACTCGGACGACACCAGACGACCCTAACGAGGGGTACGGACAATCCGCGACGGTGCGTGGGGGCGGCCGTCAGGCGGAGGGCAGCTCGGCGACACGGGTGAAGAGCAGGTCGTGGACCACATGGCCCTTGTCGAGGCCCTGCCCCTCGAAGCGCGTGAGTGGCCGGAACGCGGGCCTGGGCGCGTAGCCGCCGTCCGCCTGGGTGTTCTCGAACGCGGGGTGCGCGTTGAGCACCTCCAGCATCTGCTCGGCGTACGGCTCCCAGTCGGTGGCGCAGTGCAGTACGGCGCCGGGCTTGAGCCGGGGTGCGGCGAGGGTGAGGAAGTCGGGCTGGATGATGCGGCGCTTGTGGTGGCGCTTCTTGGGCCAGGGGTCCGGGAAGTAGACGCGCAGCCCGTCGAGCGACTCGGGCTCCAGCATCTCGCGCAGCAGGATGATCGCGTCGCCGTTGCCGACGCGGACGTTGCCGAGGCCGCCGCGCTCGGCGAGGCCCAGGAGGTTGCCCTGGCCCGGGGTGTGGACGTCGACGGCGAGGATGCCGGTGCCGGGGTCGGCGGCGGCCATCTCGGCGGTCGCCTCGCCCATCCCGAAGCCGATCTCCAGGACGACGGGCAGCCCGTCGAACATCGCCTTCAGGTCGAGCGTGCCGCGCCCGTCGATGTCGAGCCCCCACAGCGGCCACAGCCGCTCCAGGTACTCGCCCTGGCCGGTGGTCACCCGGCTGCGGCGCGGCTGGAAACTGCGGATCCGCCGCTCGTGGTGCGATCCGGCGGGATCGGCGACGGGACCCCCGGGAAACCGGGGCTCGCCCTTGGGGCGACGGGCGGAGGCGGGGGGCTGCTCAGACACAATGACCGGATTCTACGTGCCCGGCCCCCGGGGCCGCCTGCTCACACCCTCCCCCAAGCTCTTAAGGAGCAGGGGGGACCCCCATCGCCCCCAGCACCCCGAGCGCCCGCCGGGCCACCTCGCGGCCGATCGGCAGGGACGCCGTGGCCGCCGGGGACGGGGCGTTCAGGACGTGGATCGTACGGGGGGCCTCGCGGATCAGGAAGTCGTCGACCAGGGTGCCGTCGCGCAGGACCGCCTGGGCGCGCACGCCGGACGGGGCCGGGTGGAGGTCCGACTCCTCGACCGCGGGGAGCAGGCGGCGCACCGCCTCCGTGAAGGCGCGGCGGGAGAGCGAGCGGTGGATCTCGCCCGCCCCGTACCGCCAGTGGCGGCCCGCTATCCGCCAGGAGCCGGGCCAGGTCAGGGTCGAGGCGAGCTCGGCCGGACGGACCGTGCGCCAGTCGTAGCCCTCGCGGGCCGCCGCCGGCACCGCGTTCGGCCCGACGTGGACGCCGCCGTCCACGCCCCGGGTCAGATGCACCCCGAGGAAGGGGAACGCCGGGTCCGGGACCGGGTAGACCAGCCCCTTGACCAGGCCGGGCCGCGCCAGCTCGTAGTACTCGCCCCGGAACGGCACGATCCGCACCCCCGGGTCGTCCCCGGCAAGGCGTGCCACCCGGTCGCAGTGCAGCCCCGCGCAGTTCACCAGCGCCCGGGCCCGCAGCACCGCCCCGGTCGAGGTGCGCACCGCCACGCCCGTGTCGGGGCGGCGCGATATCCGGACGACCTCCGTCCCGTACCGGATCTCCGCGCCCGAGAGCTCGGCCAGGCGCGCCGCCACCGCCGGGTAGTCGCACACGCCGGTCGTGCCGACGTGGATCGCGGCCAGGCCGCGGACCTCCGGCTCGTACTCCGCGATCTGGGCGGGGCCCAGCTCGCGCACCGGGATCCCGTTCTCCCTGCCGCGCTGGACCAGCGCGTGCAGCCTCGGCAGCTCGGCGCGCTCGGTGGCCACGATCAGCTTGCCGGTCACCTCGTGCGGGATGCCCTGCTCGGCGCAGAAGGCCACCATCTCGGCCGCGCCCCGCACCGCGTACCGCGCCTTCAGGGAGTCCGGGCGGTAGTAGATCCCGCTGTGGATCACGCCGCTGTTGCGGCCGGTCTGGTGGCGCGCCGGGCCGTCCTCCTTCTCCAGCACCGTCACCCGGGTGCCGGGAGAGGCCTGTGTCAGGGCATACGCCGTCGACAGACCGACGATCCCGCCGCCGATCACCAGCACGTCGCAGTCGAACCCGGTCACCCGCACACCTCCCACCCGAATAGTGCACTGGCCCACTGACAATGCCCGTAAACCCGTGGGGGAAGTGATCTACGCCGGAGCGACCAGGAGCGGCCGTGCCCGTTCCCGCAGCTCGACCACGCGCGGCTCGTCCCCGTACGGCTCCAGGCGGTGCAGCAGGTCCCTCACGTACTCGGTGGTGCGCGCCGAGGAGATGCGCCCGGCGACCTCCACCGCGCGCGTGCCCGCCGCGCACGCCGCGTCCAGATTGCCCGACTCCAGCTCGGCCACCGCCGACACCACGAGCCGCAGGCCGTGCGAGCGCACGTACTCCTCGGTCGGCCGGGACAGCGCCTGCTCGGTGAAGCGGCGCACCTGGCGCGGGGCCTTCAGATCGCGGTAGCACTCGGCCGCGTCCGCCGCGAAGCGGTCGTACGAGTAGAAGCCCAGCCAGGACGGGTCGGAGTCGCCGTCCCGGGAGCGCTCCAGCCACGCCTCGGACGCCTTGAGCGCGGCCCCGGCCGCGAGCGCGTCGCCCGCCTTCGCGTGCGCGCGTGCCTCGACGAGCCGGAAGAAGCTCATGGTGCGGGCGGTCGCCAGGCCCCGGTTGCGCTCGACGGCGGCCTGCGCCAGGTCCACGCCCTCGTCGGCGAAGCCCCGGTAGGTGGCCTGGAGCGACATCGAGGCGAGGACGTACCCGCCCAGCGGCACGTCGGCCGCCGCGCGCGCGAGGCGCAGCGCCTGGATGTAGTAGCGCTGGGCGGCCTCCTGCTGGCCGGTGTCGAAGGCCATCCAGCCGGCCAGTCTGGTCAGTTCGGCCGTCGCGCCGAACAGGCCCCGGCCGACCTCGTCGGAGTACGAGCCGAGCAGCAGCGGCGCCGCGTCCACTCGTAAGCACTCGGGAACCATCGACGAACGCCAGTCCCCGCCCCCGTACTTGGAGTCCCAGCGGCGCGCGTCCTCCGCCGCCTCCCGCAGTTTGGCCACATCGCTGTGGCCGACCTTCAGCGGTGTCCCGGCCGCCCCGTCGTGGTCGCGTGCGACAGACGAGTCGGCGGGGGTTATGAGCCAGCGGGAGGCGGGGGTCGCGTACGCGGTGACCGCGAAGGATCCGGCCAGCGAATGCCAGATGCCGCCGCCCGCCCGCCGTCCGGCCAGATCGAGCCGGTAGAGCTCGGTCGCGGAGCGGACCGCCTCGCCCACGTCGCGCGGGAACGCCAGACCGACCTCGGGCGCCGGGTCGGCGTCGGCGAGCCCGATCTCGTGCAGCGGCACCGGGCGGCCCAGCTTGGCGCCGATGGCCGCCGCGATCAGATGGGGCGCGGCGCCCTGGGGCACCATGCCCTTGGAGACCCAGCGGGCCACCGACGTCTTGTCGTAGCGAAGGGTCAGGCCGCGCTGAGCTCCGAGGTCGTTGACCCGTCGTGCGAGTCCGGCATTGCTGATTCCCGCGAGGGCGAGAACGGTGCCGAGCTTCTCGTTCGGCCCGCGTTGCTCCCTGGACATGCGCCACCCCTCGACACAGACGGCGTCCCCCGGGGCCGCGCCCCGGGTCCGTCCGGCCGCACAATCGTGTGGCCGAGCCCCCAGGAATATGCCGCCCGCGGAGAACAGCAGTACACCCAGCGTAGTTCGCCGCATCCCGACCGTTAAGAGGCGGTGTTCCGGATGGCGAGATTGTTTTCCGTACGGACGAGTTCGGGCGCCGTTCGTGTGCTCCGGGTGTGTGGCCGTGCGCGGTGCGTGCGCTCTGGCCCGCGCGGAGCGGGGAGCGCTTCCATGTCAGGTGCGTGGGTCGGCCCGCTGAACTGGATCCAGTGGGCTGGGGGACACCGTCGCCTCAATCCCCGCGGGCGGCGGACCGGTCCGGGGGGCGGACAGCGCCTCCCGGACTGTGGGTCTTCTCCGCCGGCTTCGCTGCCGGTTTCATGCCCGCTTCGGGGCGTCCGCCACGCGCGCCCGGGGTGAAGTTGGCCGAAAACCGACGGTCCCGCACCGCCCGGAAACGTCGCTCCCGGCCGCCGGGAGCGCTGTCAATCGGCCATCCGCGGGGGCGCGTTCACTTTTTGCGCGCGCTACCCCGAGGCCCCTCTCGTACGCCATTGTCATGGCAGCATGGTCCCGAGCGCCCTCGGAACCGCACGGACACACCCCGCCGTACGTCCGCGTACGGCCGGTCCCGGTTCCGTCGGCGCGTGCGACGGGTTGTCCACAGGCTGTGGAGGCGGCGATGCGGTGGCTGGTGGGCTGGAGCAGTGTCGCCGCGAGGTTCGGTGCCGTGGGGACGGCCGGCGCCGTGGGTGCGCCCGAGGAGGGGCGCACCGTCCACCCCGTCGGCTCCCAGCTCCTGTGGGGCGACCCCGATCCGCTCTGGGCGGTCGGCGACTGGCGGCCCGACGAGATCCGCGTGGTCAGCGTGGGGGCGGACACCCGGCTCGCGGTCCTCGGCTGCTGCGCCGCCAGTGACGAGGAGCTGCGGGTAGGGCTGTTCGCGGCACGCGGGGGCGCACTGCGGCACCTTTCGGCGTGGCCGGGCAGCTATACGGCGGTTGCCCAGGTCGGCCGCAGGGTCACTGTCGTCGGCGACCTGGCCGGCGCACGCCCCGTCTTCTACACGCCGTGGGCGACGGGTACCGCGTACGCCACGGCCGCCCTGCCGCTCGCCGACCTCATCGAAGCCCAGCTGGACATCGGCCACTTGGCGGCGCTGCTCGCCTGCCCGGACGTACCCGAGGCGCTCGGCGACTCGACCCCCTACGCGGGAGTGCGGCGCATCCCGCCCGGCCACGCGCTGGTCCTTCGGGAGGGCTCGCGGGAGATCACCGGGTACGAGCCGGTCGCCTCGCTCGCCGTGGCCGCCGCCCAGGTCGACGAGGAGAGCGCGGTGAACGGGGTACGGGAGGCGCTGGTCGCGGCCGTACGGGCCCGGCTCACCGCGCCGCGCCACGCCCCCGAGACGCTGCCGCAGGACCCCGGGCCTGTCCCCGGCATGGGCCCCGCCGAGCGGCGCGCCGCGCGCGGGGGCCCGGCGCCCGGCATCGGCGCCGACCTCTCGGGCGGCCCGGCCTCGGCCACCCTCGCCCTGCTCGCCGCCGGGCTGCCCGGCAACCCCGGCACGGTGCTCGGCCACGGCACCGGCGCGGGCGAACGGCTCCTCGCGGTCACCTTCAACGACCTCGCCGTGCCCGGCCGCAGGAGCGAGGCCGAGCTGGAGCGGGCCGGGGCGATCGCGGCCAACCCGCGGCTGCACCACGTGGTGGTGGCGGGCGACGAGGAGGCCCTGCCGTACGCGGAGCTGGCGGGCCCGCTCACCGACGAGCCGGGCCCTTCGCTGGTCATCGCCGAACGCCACCGCCGCCGGCTCGCGGCGGGCAGCGCGGACCACTTCACGGGCAGCGGGGCGCGCCAGGTCCTGGACGCCCATCCCGCCCGCCTGGCCGACCTGCTGATGGACCGTCAGCGCCGCCACCTCCTCCGCCCGGCGGCAGCGCTCGCCAAGGCGGGTGGCCCTTCGGCGCACTCCCTGTTCGTCCCGCTCACGGTGTACCGGGCGGCGCGGAAGCTGGCCCGCACGCCGTACCGGACGGGCATCGAGTCGGCGGCCGAACGGCTGCGCCGCGACGCGGACCTGGCCGTGGCGGAGGCGGAGAGCCCGCTGGACGCCTCGCTCGCGTCCCTGGCCTGGACGCGGCCCGGTCCTGCGGCGCGCTGGCTCACCGGGGAGGCGCTGGCTGAAGTATCGATCCGGCTGATGGCGTCGGCGACGCGCCCGGCGACGGTGCTGCGGCCCGGCGAGGCGCGGGCGCGGGCCGCGCTCGCCCGGTACGCCGCCGACCACCGCGTCCTGGAGCAGGCCGCCGAGATCCGCAGCCAGCGGCTGCACGCGCCGTTCCTGGACAACCAGGTGGTACGGGCGTGCCGCGTCCTGCCCGAGGCGCTGCGGGTGCAGCCGGGCGCCCGGGCGGCGATCCTGCGGACGGTGCTGGCGGGTTCGGGGGTCCGCGACCTCCCGGCCGGCTGGGGCGCTCCGTCGCACGCCTCGTCGTCGGCGGCGGTACGGGCGGGCCTGCGCCGCTCGATCGACCCGCTGATCGCGCTGTTCGAGGCGCCGCTGCTGGCGGACGCGGGCCTGATCGAGGCCCGCACGGTCCGCCGCGCCCTGCGCGCGGCGGCGTCGGGCGAACGCCTCCCGCTGGACGGCCTGGCGGACCTGATCTCCACGGAACTCTGGCTCCGCCGCCTGCTGTCCCGCCGGGGGACGTGCTGGACGGGGACGGCGGCGCCGAAGCAGCGGGCGGTGGCGGGAGGGGTGGCGCCGTCGCGCCCGCCGCTGCGAGCGTAAGCCTCCTGGGGCTGCGCCCCCGGGCCCCGGTTTGCCTGCGGACCGTGCTGGGTCGCTCGCGCAGTTCCCCGCGCCCCTAAGATGCGCCCCTGCGGGGCGCCCAGGGGGATGCCGCGCAGCGGCATTTAAGGGGCGCGGGGAACTGCGCGAGCAACCCAGCACGGCCGGCAGCCGAAGCACCCGGCCGCCCGCCCAGGGCTTTAGGGAAGGGGCGGGGTGGGGAAAAAGCCCGCCGCAGGCGGAGCGAGCCCGAGACACAATGACCCCGTGCGGTACAGAATCCTGGGCGCCACCGAGGCGCAAGACGAGCACGGCCACAACGTCCCCCTCGGGGGACCCCGGCTGCGCGCCCTGCTCACCGCCCTCGCCGCCCGAGCCGACCGCCACACCCCCGTAACCGTCCCCACCCTCATCGACGAGATCTGGCCCGAAGACCCCCCGCACGACGCCCCCGCCGCCCTCCAGGCCCTCATCGGCCGCCTCCGCAGAACGCTCGGCCGCGACGCCGTCGCCTCCGAGCCCGGCGGCTACCGGCTCACCGTCGACGCCCCGCACGACGTAGACCTGTTCGCGTTCGAGCAGCAGGCCCGCAACGGAGCTCGGCAGCTCGCGGACGGCGACCCCGACACCGCCGCCGAAACGCTCCGCACCGCCCTCGCCCTGTGGCGCGGCCCCGCCCTCGCCGACCTCCCCGACCGGGCGTCGGCGGCCGCGGGCCCCGACGCCCAGCACCTCACCGCCCTGCGCACCCGCATCGAGGCCGACCTGCGCCGCGGTGCCACCGCCCACCTCCCCACCGAGCTCACCGAGCTGATCGAGGACCACCCGTACGACGAACCCCTCCACGCCCAGCTGATCCGCGCCCTGCGGGCAGAGGGGCGTACGGCCGACGCGCTCCTGGCGTACGAGAGTGCCCGCCGCACCCTCGCCGACGCCCTCGGCGCCGACCCGGGCCCGGAACTGGCCGCACTGCACCAGGAGCTGCTCGACCCCGCCCCCGAAGTCCTCGGCAACCTGCGGCCCCGCCTCACCTCCTTCGTCGGCCGCGAGCCCGAACTCGCCGCCATCCGCGACGACTTGGCGGCCCATCGACTCGTCACGTTCACCGGCCCCGGCGGCTCCGGCAAGACGCGGCTGGCCGAGGAGTCCGCCGTACACACCCCCGCCTGGCTCGTCGAGCTCGCGCCGCTCGACCACCCGGACGCCGTCCCCGGCGCCGTCGTCTCCGCGCTCGGGCTGCGCGAGACCACCCTGCTCGGGCGGGACGGGCAGCCGCACCCGGACGACCCCGTCGCCCGGCTCGTCGACCACTTCGCCGCCGCCCCCCGCACCCTCCTCGTCCTCGACAACTGCGAGCACGTCGTCGACGCCGCCGCCCGGCTCGCGGAGACGCTGCTGACGCGCTGCCCGGCGCTGCGGATCCTCGCCACCAGCCGCGAACCCCTCGGCGTGCCCGGCGAGCGGGTCCGGCCGGTCGAGCCGCTGCCGCCCGACCCCGCGCACCGCCTCTTCGCCGAGCGCGCCCGTACCGTACGACCCGACTTCGACCCGGCCGACGACCCCGAGGCGATCGACGAGATCTGCCGGCGGCTCGACGGGCTGCCGCTGGCGATCGAGCTGGCCGCCGCCCGGCTGCGGCTGCTCGGCCCGCGCCAGATCGCGGACCGGCTCGACGACCGCTTCCGCCTGCTGACCAGCGGCAGCCGGACCGTACTGCCCCGTCAGCAGACCCTGCGCGCGGTCGTCGACTGGTCGTGGGACCTGCTCGACGAGCGCGAGCGCGCGGTGCTGCGCCGCGCCTCCGTCTTCGCCGGCGGCTGGGACCTGGCCGCCGCCCAGGCCGTCTGCGGCTCGACCGACGACCTGGCGGCCCTGGTCGACAAGTCCCTGGTCGTGGCCGCCCCCGACCCGGACACGGGCGGGATGCGCTACCGGATGCTGGAGACCATCCACGAGTACGCCGCCGAGCGCGCGGCCGAGACCCCGCGCCTGCGCGACGAGGCCGCCCGCGCCCACACCGCGTACTACCGCGAACTGGCCCAGGAGGCCGACCCGTTGCTGCGCTCGCACGGGCAGCTGGTCTGGATCCGCCGCGTCGAGCGCGAGCTGGACAACATCCGCGCCGCCCTGCACCGCGTCACCACCACCGCCCCCGACCCGGCCGAGGCCCGTGAGATCGCCCTCGCCATGGGCTGGTTCTGGGGGCTGCGCAACTACCGCGGCGAGGGGGTGGGGTGGGTCGACCGCGTCATCGGACTGGACGACGGGGCGGACGCCGGTCCGGGAGATCCCGGCTACTGGCCGCGTATGCAGATCGCCCTGCTGCGGATCTTCCTGCTGGAGGTGGCCGGTCCGGGCGAGCGGCTGCGCAGCCCCGAGATGGTGGCGGAGATGGAGCGGCTGCGCGAGGCGTTCGGGCGGGGCGGGCCGCAGGCCGCGCGGTTCCCGGGGCTGCTCTGGCCGTTCGCCGCGTTCCTCACCCAGACCGCCGGGCAGGTGCGCGAGTCCGTGGACGACGTGGTCGCCAACTGCCGTGCGTACGGCGGCGAATGGGAGATCGGCGTCAGCCTCATGTTCCGTACGCACATGGTCATCGACATGCCCGGCGGGGTGTGGGACGTCGACGGCGACCTCGCGGAGCTGCGGGCGCTGAGCCGCCGCGTCGGCGACCGCTGGATGCGCGCCCAGGTGGCCAGCGCCGCCGGGGAGGCCGCGTTGATGCGCGGGCTGCCCGCGCGGGCGCGGCCGGAGTACGAGGAGGCGCTCGGCCTCGCCCGCGAGGTCGGCGCCCACGCCGAGGCGCCGTTCCTGCTGGCCCGGATCGCGGAACTCGCCTATCGCTCGGGCGACTTGGAGGAAGCCGACAAGATCCTCGACGAAGCGGCCTCGGAAGCCGTTCGCTACGGCGTCTTCGACTCCGCCTCCTACGTCCACTACGTGCGCGCCTGCATGGCCCTGGACACCGGCGACGCCGCCGCCGCGCGCGCCGAGTGCGACGCGGCCCACACGGCGAGCGCCCGCACCACCCCGCCGCCGCACTTCGCCGCGATCCTGGAGAGCCTCCAGGCCCGGGTCGCGGCCGCCGAGTCGGGCCCGACGGTCGGCGTACGCGGCTTGGCGTCGGCACTGCGCACCGCCATCGCCGCGGACTGCGCGGAGATCCTGCTGGCTCATTTCGCGGAGAGCGCGGCCCAACTCCTGCCGGAGCTGGGTGAATCGGGTCTGACGGTACGAGTGCTGGCGGCCGCCGAGGCTTGGCGCGCGGGGATCCCGCTATGGCCCCGGGACAGGGAGGCGCTGGACAAGCTCCGCACCCGCCTGCGATCCGACCTCGGTTCGCAGCGGTACGAGGAGGAGCAGGCGGAGGGTTCGGGGCTCAGCACGGGGGAGGTGGCGGGGTTGCTGGAGGGGGCCGTCGCCCCTTAGGGGCGCGGGGCTGTGTCATTGTGCGGCTCCGCCGCGTGGGCGCGACCAGCCCCCACCGGCCCGCAGCCGAATAACCACGCCCCCCGGGGGGGGGCTACCGGCAGTTGATGACCGACTTGGCCCAGTCGGCCAGCGCCACCGACCCGAACGGCGTATGCGGCTCGACCACCAGCCGAAGGGTCCGCTGCCCAGTGAGATCCGCGTGCACCGGCACAGCCGGATCCCCACCGTGCATGACGGGCGACCGCCACAGCAGGGTCCGGTCCCCGTACACGGAGAACCGCACCGCACCCAGCCCCATGGTCAGGTCGTCGACCCCGGCGAACGCGTCGTAACTGGAGCACTGCCGGTTGAGATCGATGGTCACGGACGACCGCGCGTGCACGGTCACCCCATGGCCGTACGGCTTGCCGTCGATCTCCATCCCCCACCGCTGCCACAGCCAACTGGACGCCCCGAGCCGCACCTCGGGCTTGGTGTGGTCACCGAACGCCCCGTACTGGAGCCGGTTGACCTGGTACACCGCCGCCGGCGGGGGCGGGGGCGGCGGCGGAGGAGTCGGCGTCGGCTTGGGCGGCGTGGGCTTCGGCGGCACAGGGGACGGCGTCGGCTTCGGCGTCGGCTTGGGTTTGGGCTTCGGCGGCACCGGCTTGGGCGCGGGCTTCGGCGGCGCCGGCGGTACGGGCGCGGGCGGCGCCGGGGGCTCCGGCGTGGGGGAGGGCGGCGGCTTCTGCGGGACCACCGGCACCACGGCCGGCGGCTTGGCCTCGGGCTTCGGCGCGGGCTTGGTGTCGTTGCCGCTGAGCGCGAAGACCACGCCCGCGGCCACCGCGACGGCGACCGCCGCCGCGATGCCCGCCTTGGCCGGGGCACCGAGCCCCTCGGAGGCGGCGGCCCCACCGGCCGCGCCCCCGGACGAACTCCCGCCCGAGGCCGCCGCGGCGGCACCCGCGCCCGCCGCACCGGCGGCGCCTCCCGCCACGATCCCGGCGGCCTTGAGCGAGTACCCGGCGGCGAACCAGCCGACCATCGCGACCGGCAGCAGCGCGGGGATCCCGGCGTTGACGTCCTTGAGCTCGACGACCGCGACCCGGCACTTGGCGCACTCCTCCAGGTGCTTGCTCAGGCCCCGCTCGGCCCGCACCCGCAGCCCGCCGCGCGCGTACGCCCCGAGCCGGTCCGCGTAGCGGGCGCAGTCGCCGCCCTCGGTGAGCGCGGTGGAGACGTGCGCCTGCAAGTACGCCTGTTTGAGGCCCTCCCGGGCCCGGCTGGCCAGGACCGCCGTGGCGTTGGCGGTGAGCCCGAACAGCGGCGCGATCTCGCTGGGCGACTCCTCCTCGACGGTGGTGTGCCAGAGCACCGCCTGCCACCGCTCCGGCAGCGACCGGAACGCCTGCATGGCCAGCGACTGCTCGGCCTCGTGCATCGCCCGTACGTCCGCGCCGAGGTCGACCGTGTCGTCGTCCCGGCCGTCCGAGGTACGGGCGGCCTGGTCGGCGAAGAGAGCGAAGTCCTCGACCAGTTGCTCCCGCTTAGCCGTCTTCGTCCAGGAGGCGGCGACGCGGCGCACGGTGGTCATCAGATACGCGCGCACGGCCTGCTCGGGACCGGCGCCGCCGCGCACCGCCTGGAGCGTACGGGCGAACACCTCGGCCGTGAGGTCGTCGGCCGTGTGCGCGTCCCGGCAGCAGCTGCGGGCGTACCGGCGGACCGCGTCCGAGTGCCGCCGGAACAGCTCCTCGTACGCGGTGTCGTCGCCCGCCCGCATGCGCTGGATCAGCTCGGCGTCGGCGGTGGTGCGGTCGCGCTGCTGCGGAACACCGGGTGCGGCCGGGACGTCGGACTCCTGGGCCGGGCCCCACGGCCCGGGCAGCACGGTCCCGCCCTCCGCGTCCGGCCGGCCACCGGGACCGCCCTGGCTGGGGACCTGCCGCGAGGGCAGACCGTCCGGCTCGGTGCCGCTGCCGCCGCCGAGCTCGTCCCGCCCGTCAACGTTCATCGCGGAAGCCCCCGTCAGCACGCTCAGACCCAACCACGAGCCAAGCGTCCCACAGAGCCCCACACCCAAGCAGCCCCCGACCACCCAACCACCCGTTAGTGGATACGGGCCGGGCGCCGCCTGCCTACCCCGCCGCCGCTGTGGGCGTGCGTGCCGCTAGGGGCGGCACGGGCGGGCACAGCGGCACCCCGGCCCCGCCGGACCCTGCAACCCGCCCTGACCCGGCCCCGCACAAACCCGCAGCCCGACCGGGGCCCCGCACAACCAACTACGCGGGCCGCGACCGCAACCCCTCCAGCAAAATATCCAGCAGCCGAGCAGAAGCCGCAGCCTGCTGATGCGGATCCGGCAGCGACGGCGCCGCCGTGGCTATCACGAGCAGCACATCGGCCACGGTCACATCAACCCGCAGCTCCCCCGCCTCCCGAGCCCGCTCCACCAGCTGCCCGACGACCGCGAGCAGCTCCGCCGCCCCCGCGTCGTCCAGCTCGTCCGCCGACGCCGTACGCGGCTCGACGACCCGCAGATCGGGTACGACGGGCGCACCCGCCAGCCCGGCCTGCCGCTGCTGCGGCACCCGCGCCTCAGAAGCGGCGGAGCCGGACACGTCGAGCGACTCGACCGGCTCAAGCACCGGCACCGGCGACACCGCGCCGCCGCCGACCACCGTCGACTCCTCGGAGTCCACGTCCACCCCGACCCGCAGCACCTGCGGCGGCAGCAGCCGCCCGGCGCCCGACGCCACCGACGTCCGCAGGAACCGGGAGAGCGCCGACCACGGCTCCTCCTCCTGGCCCAGCGCCGTCCGCGCCTGGTCGGTGAGACGCGCGGTCTCCTCCTCGGCTATCCGCCGCACCAGCACGTCCTTGCTCGGGAAGCGCCGGTACACCGTGCCGACTCCGACGCGGGCGCGGCGCGCCACGTCCTCCATCGGCGCGCCGTACCCCAGCTCGCCGAACACCTCGCGCGCGGCGCGCAGCACGTGCTCCAGATTGCGCTGGGCGTCCACCCGCAGCGGCGCGGAGCGGGAAGCGGAAGCGCTCCCACCACCGCCGACCGCGCCCACGCGACCATTGCCGTCCGCCGACGCGACGACGGCGGACTGCCAATGAGAGTCCTGAATATGCATAACCGTTCCCCCGGTAATGACGTCTCCCCCCGGAGACTCCCCGCCCTGACAGTCGGGTGGCCGGACCCGACACCCCGACGAGGTACGAACATAGTTGAGCCGGAGTCAATTCAGAAGGGGGTTGTTCCGCACGGTGTGTGCCCCGATCGGAGCAAGGACCGGAACCTTCCCGATTCGGACCCCCGCGCCGCCCCTATCTCCCGGCCCTGACCTGCACATTCTCCCCGACCGGCGAGAAATCCCGGCACGTGTTCCGGCCACATCCGTCAGTCACACAATTTGCCGGGCCTGTGGACAAACACCGGTGGCCGATGCCTCATGGGATGGTGAAGGCTGCGATCAATCGGGGGCCGAGCCCCGAACCACCGCCCGGCACGCGCATTCTCGTCGTCGGCGGCGGCTACGTGGGGATGTACACGGCGCTGCGTCTGCAGCGCGAGCTCAAGGCGCAGCTGCGCGACGGCCGGGTGGGGATCACCGTGGTCACCCCGGACCCGTACATGACGTACCAGCCGTTCCTGCCGGAGGCGGCCGCCGGATCCATCTCACCCCGCCACGTCGTCGTCCCGCTGCGCCGCGTCCTGGACCGCTGCCACATCGTCATCGGCGAGGCGCGGCGCATCGACCACGCGGCGCGGACCGTGACCGTCACCACCCTCGCCACCGAGGAGGAGGGCACGGGGCCGGTCGAGATCGCGTACGACGAACTGGTCCTGGCGCCCGGCTCGATCTCCCGCACCCTCCCGGTCCCGGGCCTGGCCGACTACGCCATCGGCTTCAAGACCGTCGAAGAGGCCATCGGGCTGCGCAACCACGTCATCGAGCAGATGGACATCGCCTCCTCCACCCGCGACCCCGCCGTCCGCGACGCGGCCCTCACCTTCGTCTTCGTCGGCGGCGGCTACGCGGGCGTGGAGGCGCTCGCCGAGCTGGAGGACATGGCCCGCTACACCGCGCGGTACTACCACAACATCAAGCCCGAGGACCTGAAGTGGATCCTGGTGGAGGCCAGCGACCGGATCCTGCCCGAGGTCGGTGAGGAGATGGGCCGGTACGCCATCCGCGAGCTGCGCGGCCGCAACATCGACGTACGTCTTGAGACGCGCCTGGACTCCTGCGAGAACCGCGTCGCCGTGCTCAGCGACGGCGCCCGCTTCCCCACCCGTACGGTCGTGTGGACCGCCGGGGTCAAGCCCGCGCCCGTCCTCGCCGCCACCGATCTGCCGCTCACCGAGCGCGGCCGCCTCAAGTGCACCGCGAAGCTCCAGGTGGAGGGCGTCGAGCACGCCTGGGCGGCCGGGGACGCCGCCGCCGTACCGGACGTCACCTCCGACGAGAAGGACAAGGAGTGCGCGCCCAACGCGCAGCACGCGGTGCGCCAGGCCAAGACGCTCGCCGAGAACATCGCCGCGTCCGTCGACGGACGGCCCCTGCGCGAGTACGCGCACAAGTACGTCGGCTCGGTCGCCTCGCTCGGCCTCCACAAGGGCGTCGCCCACGTCTACGGACGCAAGCTCAAGGGCTACCCCGCCTGGTTCATGCACCGCGCCTACCACCTGAGCCGTATCCCCACCTTCAACCGCAAGGCGCGCGTGCTCGCCGAGTGGACGCTCGCGGGCCTGTTCAAGCGCGAGATCGTCTCGCTCGGCTCGCTGGAGCACCCGCGCGCCGAATTCGAGCTCGCGGCGGGCGGCGGGCCCGCCAAGCCGGGTCCTGAACCGGGTCCCCAAGGGCCCGGCGGCAAGGAGAACTGACGGTTGTCAGTGCGGTCCGTCACACTGGACGTGTGACCATAGGTGGGCCCACACCTGCACAGCGTGACCCAGCAGCCAGCGACACACGAGGCCAAGAGATCCGTGAACTTCACGCGTTGGAGCGCCCGGCTCCCCGGTACGCAGCGCCGCGCCGCCGCACGGACCGACCGGGGCTCCGTGCCCGCCGCGCGCGGTGAGTCCGGCCCGGGGCCCGACACCTGGCCGGACGGCGACGGGACGGACGGCCCGGCGGCGCCCGCCCTGGAGGAGCTGTCGGTGCGTCAGCTCCTCGGCCAGCTCCCGGCCCTCGCCGCCCTGGTGTACGGCCCGGAGCACCGCGTGGCGTACGTGAACGACGCGTACGCGACGACGTTCGGCCCCCGCCCCGTGGGCGCCCCCGCCGCCAAGGCCCTGCCCGAGCTGGACGAGCTGGGCCTGCTGCCGCTGATGGACCAGGTGCTGCGCAGCGGCAAGCCCCGTACGGTCAAGTCCCGCAAGGCCCAGGGCGGCGGGTCGTACACGGTCACCTGCACCCCGGTCGAGATCCCCGCGCGCGGGGAGGCGGGCGGCGGCGTGCTCGTCTTCGCTGCCGACGTCACCGACCACGCCGAGGCCGCCGAGCGGCTGCGCGCCAGCGAGCGCCGCCACCGCGAGACCGCCGTGACGCTCCAGCGCTCCCTGCTCCCGCAGGAGCTGGAGCAGCCCGACGACCTGCGGGTCGCCGCCACGTACCAGCCGGGCGGCACGGACGCGGCGGTCGGCGGCGACTGGTACGACGTGATCACCCTGGGCGCCGGGCGCACCGCGCTGGTGATCGGGGACGTGATGGGGCGCGGGGTCCGCGCGGCCGCCGTGATGGGCCAGCTCCGCACGGCGGTGCGGGCGTACGCGCGCCTGGACCTGCCCCCGCACGAGGTGCTCCAGCTGCTCGACGGCCTGGCCGCCGAGATCGACGCCAGCCAGATCGCCACCTGCCTCTACGCGGTCCACGACCCCAACGAGGGCCGGCTCGTGTACGCCTCGGCGGGCCACCTGCCCCTCCTCGTACGCCACGCGGACGGCAGCGTGCACCGCGCGGCGGACCCGACCGGGCCCCCGCTGGGCACCGGCGGCTGGCTGCACACCTCCGGCACCATCGCCCTGCCGCCCGGCGCGACCGCCGTCCTCTATACGGACGGTCTGGTCGAGCGCAGAGGAGAGGACATCGACGAGGGCGTCGCCGCCCTGGAGCGCGCGCTGTCCGGCGCGGTCGGCACCCCGCAGGTCGTCTGCGACCGGCTGATCCGCTCGCTCGGGGTGACCGCCGAGCACGACGACGACGTGGCGGTCCTGGTCCTCCAGCACCCGGCCCGCACCGGCCCGGACGCCGAACTGTTCCACAACGCGGCGCTCGACCTGCTCGGCGGCGTGGAAGCCGCGCCACGCGCGCGTGCCTTCGCGTCCGGGGTCCTGGCCTCCTGGCGCTTCCCCGTGGAGCTGCGCGACCTGGGCGTCCTGGCGGCCAGCGAGCTGGTCGCCAACTCCCTCCAGCACGGCACCCCGCCGATGCGGCTGCGCCTGCGCCGCACCGACCGCCGACTGATCATCGAGGTGACGGACGGCGACGACCACCTGCCGCGCCGCCGCCGCGCCGAGCCCGGGGACGAGTCAGGACGAGGCATCTCGATCGTCGCGACGATCGCCTCGTCCTGGGGTTCGCGCCGCACGCCGGGCGGCGGCAAAGCGGTGTGGTGCGAGTTCGCCCTGCCGGGCTGAGGGCCGGGCGGCCGATGGCTCAGGCCGCCGCGCCGACCTGCTCGCTCTTGTGCACGGCGACCACCCGTGACGGGGCCGCGAGCACCGGCTGGTCCTGCGCGGGGGTGAGCCCACGGCCGAGCCGCAGCGCCAGCACGGTGATGCCGAGCGAGAACAGAATGAACGTGACGATGTACGGGCCGTGCAGCGTGGCGCCCATGGGCCCGCCCACGAACGGGCCGAGCGCCAGCGCCATCTGCTTGACCAGCGCGAACGCCGAGTTGTACTGGCCGACCATCGCCTCCGGCGCCAGGTCCGCGACCAGCGGCGCCACGGTCGGCGACAGCATCGCCTCACCGAGCCCGAAGAGCGCGTACGTGGAGATGAACGCGGCGGTCGCCATGGTCTGGCTGCCGTGGCCGAGCCCCGCGTACCCGGCGAAGAGCCAGGCCACGGTCCAGATGAGCCCCACGGACGCGATCACGCGGCTGCGGCGGCGGCGCTCGACGAAGCGCAGCACCAGGAACTGGGCGACCACGATGACGGCGGTGTTGGCGGCCAGGGCGAAGCCCAGGGCCGACGGATCGATCCCGGCGGCCTCGGTGCCGTACGCCGCGAGACCCGACTCGAACTGCCCGTAGCAGGCGAAGAACAGCACGAAGCCGAGGACGCAGAGCTGGAGCATGGCGCGGTGCGCGAGCACGGCCCGGAAGCCGCTGCCGCCCTTGCCGCCCTTGGGGCGGGCGTCCGCGATGACCGCGTTGCGCGGCAGCTTCACGGACAGCGCGATCGCGGCGAGGACCAGGAACATCCCGGCCTCGATGGCGAAGAGCAGGGTGAAGGACGCCGGACGGCTCTCGTCGACGATCTGGCCGCCGAAGAGCCCGCCGATGCCGAGCCCGAGGTTCTGCAGGAAGAACTGCATGGCGAAGGCACGGGTACGGGAGGTCGGCCCCGAGCACCACACGATCATGGTGGCGAGCGCCGGCTGCATGACCGCGGTGCCCGCGCCGAGCAGGGCGGCGGACCCGAGGACGGTCACCAGGTTGTCGGCGAGTCCGAGGCACAGCGCGCCCACGGCGGCCGTCACGGCGGCGCCGACCAGGACCGGCAGGGGGCCGCGCCGGTCGATGACCCGGCCGGTGAAGAGCAGCGCGACGAGCGCGGCCAGGGCGAAGACGCCGAGGACGATCCCGGCCCAGAAGGAGCCGAGCCCGCGCACCGAAGCCACGTAGATGTACAGATACGGAACGGTGA